>NZ_CP074143.1:0-4800000 GCF_019968725.1 Serratia sp. JSRIV002 | reverse complement strand
AGCCTTATGTCGACAGCGTATCGCCGGTGGTCAGCAAAACCGTGGCCGCGGTGCGCGGTGGCAAAGAGGCGATGGCTTCGATTTCCGGTATCAGCAACGCCTATTTTCGTGTGCAGGGCCTGAATTTCCTTTCCGGCAACGGCTTTACCCGGCGCGATCTGGATGAGCGTGAGCCGGTGGTGATCATCGATCCGCAATTACGCGACACGCTGTTTGAGCCGGATGAAGTGGCTGAGTGCGGGATCGTCCAGCTTGCAGGTACCCCTTACCGGGTGATCGGCGTTGCTGAACCTAAAGGCGGCAAATACAGCGGCATGATGTTGGGGGCCTGGATGCCTTATACCGCAGTGCTGGAGCGCATGTCCGGCGATATGCCGATCGAGTCGATTATGCTGCGTGTGCACGAAGGGTCCTCGCTTATCGAAGCACAGGGGCGCGTCGAACGGCTGTTGGAACAGGCGCATGGCCGGCGCGACTTTTTCACCCAAACCAATGACCAGATGACCAAGGCCATCCGTAAAGCCTCGGATTCGATGACGCTGCTGATCACCGCCATTGCCGGGATTTCACTGCTGGTGGGCGGGGTTGGCGTGATGAACATCATGCTGGTTTCGGTTACCGAACGTACCCATGAGATCGGCATACGCCTTTCGGTCGGTGCGCGGCCAGTGGACATCATGCGCCAGTTCCTGATTGAGGCGATGGTGATCTGCTCGCTGGGTGGGTTGATTGGCATTATTGGCTCCGGGCTGGCCGGGGTGATTTTCTCCCTGGTGACACAGGAGTTCACCATGATTTTTACCTGGCCGCCGTTGGTGCTGGCCTGTGGGTTCTCGGCGTTGATCGGCTTGGGTTTTGGTTTTTTCCCGGCGCGCAATGCGGCGCGTCTGCATCCAACGGAGGCGTTGGCGCGCGAATGACGAACAACAAACTTTCTCTGGTGATGCTATTGCCACTGCTGTTGAGCGGTTGTGGCTCCTTGACGAAAAGCGATTATCAGCGGCCAATGCTGTCAGTACCTGCCGAGTGGCGGATGCAACAGAGCGGAAGCGATTTTCTGCAACACACCGAGCATTGGTGGGATAACTTCGACGATCCGCAGCTCTCCGTGCTGATTGGGCGGGTGCTGACCAGCAACAACGATCTGGCCATTGCCGGGCTGCAACTCCAGCAGGCGAGGCTGGCGGCCGGGCTGAAGAATACCAACCTGACGCCAACCGCGACGGCAAACGGCGGGGTCAGTAATAGCAAGAACCTGCGTCAGAATACGAACTCCACAGAGTCTTACAACAGTGGTCTGGAGCTAAGTTATGAATTGGATTTGTGGGGCAAACTGGCACGAACCAGAGAGCAGGCGCAGTGGCAGGCTGAGGCCAAGGAACAGGATCGGCAAAACACCGCGCTGACGCTCATCGGCAACACGGCGCAGTATTATTGGCAGATCGCCAACCTTAATCAGCAAATCAAGCAACAGCAAGCGGGGCTGGAAATCGGCCAACAGACGCTGGCGATGGTGCAATCGCGTTATGACGCCGGTGCCGCCGGGCAGATCGACCTGCAACAGGCACAGCAATCGCTGATCAATCGTGAGAATAACTACCGCACGCTGCAACAGCAGCGGGAAGAGAATCGCAACGCGCTGGCGATCCTGTTCAACCGTTCACCCACCGATCGCCAGGCCGAACGCCGCTCCCTTGATATCAATCAGGGAGTGCCGGTAGCGAGCGCTTTGCCGGTAGAAGTGATTGCCCGTCGGCCTGATGTGCAGGCGGCAGAAAAGACTTTGCGTGCTGCGCTGGCAGGGTCGGATGTGGAGCGTTTGAACTTCTACCCTTCGCTTTCGCTGAGTGCTTCACTCAATGCGGGCAGCACGATTTTCCAGCAGTGGTTCAGCAACCCGAGCAGAAGCTTGGGGAGCAGCGTTGCTTTACCCTTCCTGAACTGGAATACCGTGCAACTGACCATCGAAATAGCCGATTTAGACGTCAAGCAGGCGGCGATCGCTTTCCGCAGCCAGGTCTACAACGCGTTGGCGGACGTGGACAACGCCATGTCGCAACGGCTCAGCTATCAACAGCAAAAAATCAATCAGCAACGCAACCTGCGGCTTGGTCATCAGCGTTTGGCGCTGGCCAACAGCCAGTATCAGGCCGGTGCGGTCTCCCTCCAGACTTTGCTGGATGCCGAGGATGCGTTATTGACCATTGAAAGCAATTTGTCAGATCTGCAGTACAACTACCTCAACGCCACCATGAAGCTGTGGCTGGCGTTGGGCGGCGGTGTGGAAAAAGACGGTGATATAACAGGATGAGATCATGAATAGAGATGCTTTGCCACGTCGCGTGGTGGTTACGGGGTTCGGTGCGGTCACGCCATTGGGGATGAATACCGAGCAAAGCTGGGCGGCGATGATGGATTATCAACTAGGCTACCGCTATTACGATAAATCTGCCGTGGGGATCCAGTCACGTTTCTTGGGGGTGATCGACGACGAACCAGACTTGAAAGGGGTGCCTGCCGCGATCCGCCGCCGTTTGCCTCGCTTTGCCCGGTTAGCCTTGGGAGCGGCCCGTGAAGCAATGGAGATGGCTTTCCATGGGGAGAGCCCGGCGGCCTATTACGATTTGCTGGAGTGCGGCACTATCATCGGCAGCGGCTGGGCGGGCCAGGATGAAATTCAAAACAATCATGAGGACTTTTTGCGGGCAGGACTGGGTTCACCCTTTGGCTGCTTCCTGTCCATGCCGAATGTCGCGACGGCCGCCTGTAGCCTGTTTTGGGGTCTGCGTGGTTATCAAAATAGTCCGATTGCGGCCTGTGCGACCGGGACGATTGCCATTGGCGATGCGTTTGAGGTGATCCGCAGTGGCCGTGCCTCGATGATGCTGGCCGGGGCAGGAGAGTCGTTAAGCAGCGACACTGCCGTCTGGAATATCGATGTGCTGCGTGCTTTGACGAGTGAGCAGGATGATATCAGCAAGGCCTGCTGCCCGTTCAGCCTCGATCGCAATGGCTTTGTGCTATCCGAAGGTGCTGCCGTGTTGTGCTTGGAAGAACGCGAAGCCGCACTGGCTCGCGGGGCAACCATCCTGGGGGAAATCAAGGGCTACGGCAATTACTCTGATGCCTTCGACTTTACCGCTCCCGCGGAAGACAAGCTTGCCCGGGTGAAAACCATCCAGCATGCCTTGCACCAGGCCGGGGTGACGGCGGAGGAGATTGACTATATCAATGCACACGGCACCTCTACGCCCCTCAACGATCTGAATGAAACCCAGGCGATCAAGCTGGCCTTTGGCGACGCGGCCTACAGCACGCCGCTTTCCAGCACCAAGTCTTACTCCGGGCATCTGATTGCGGCGGCAGGCAGCTTTGAATCCATCATCTGCCTGCAAGCGTTGCAGCGTCAGCTGATGCCCGCCACCTGTCATCTGAAAAATGCTGACCCGGAGTGCGATCTGGACTACATCAGCGAAGGGCACCGCCCGGCCCGATTACAGAACATCTTGAATCTGAGCTTCGGCTTCGGCGGCGCTAACGCGGCGTTGGTTATCGGGCAGGCATGAGCATGATCTTCAACTACACCCTGCGCGATGCCGAGGAATGGGCTGCTTTTTCCGGCGACTACAACCCGATCCACTTTGATCTGCAACAGGTACGCAAAATGGGGGCCGATCAACTGAGCGTCCACGGAATGCGTGCGATGCTGGATATGAAACGTCATCTGAGTGCGGTGCTGCTTGCGGATCCGCTGGAGCATGCCTTTTATGTGTTCAGCACCCGTATGCGCCGACCGGTGTTGTGCCAGACGCCGTATCACTTGCAGATAGCGGGCAATGGCAAGCAGATCACCGGTGAGTTGCGGGATTGTGCCACGCAGGAAAGTTGCTTCAGCAGCAAGCTGGTTCCGGCTAGGTCACTAGACTTGGTGGCTTCCGATCACGAGCATGCGCTGACCGTTAACGAGGTGATGGCACTCTGCCAGCCTTTCCCAGGGCAGGCATCGGATGCCACTCAGGCATGGAGTTTCTTTGACGCCCTGCTGTTCCAACTGCTGGTGAAATCCCCGGAAACCGTGGCGATGTTGGCGACGACGCTTCCGGAACTGCAGGCCACCACGCTGATTGAGGTGTTTGCCCAGAGCCCAGTGGTACAGACGCATCATGAGACCCACTTCAGCGCCCGATTATTCAACCCGGAAACGCTATTTGCACCCGAAGATCGGCTGTACTACCGTATTCAGCCGATGCTGGTGATCGGGAATAAAAGCAGCGGATTGGTGTTACGCACGGTGATTGAGGCCAGAACGCAGTGGCATCCGCTGCTGGCGACTTCCGTCACCTTAAAAACATGGCCAATGGCCGATCATTAACATAGGGATATAACCATGGAAAACTACCAACAGGTTTACGACACCGTCACGGAAATGATTTGTGATGCCAAAGATCTCGGGATGGCCGATCTGGCGCCAGAGATGCCCCTGCACCAGTTGAAGCTGGACAGCCTGGACTATGTGGAGCTGATGGTGCTGGCGAAGCGCGAGTTCGGAGCCACGCTCACCGCAGAAATGTTCATCAATCAGCCGACTATGACGCTGGGTGAACTCTGTCAACACCTGGCCGATGCACAAAAGTAATCTCATGACTAAACGATGGGTGTTAGTGACCGGTGGGAGCCGGGGAATTGGCCGCGCATTGGTGGAAGAGTTGGCCAAGCAATGGAACGTGGTGTTCACATGCCGTAACGGCAAGGCGGCCAGCGCGGCGGTGATTGAAGCCTGCGCGGGGTTGCCTGGCTGGGTGGAAAGCTGCGTGTGTGACGGCAGTGACGAGCAGGCGGTGAACCTTGTAGCTCCGCAGTTGCTGGCACGCCTCGGTGCACCTTTTGCGGTGATCCATAACGCCGGGATCACGCTGGATGATTTGCATATCCAGCAAACCGGCGAGCGCTGGCGGCAGGTGATCGACACCAACCTCAACGGCATCTTTTATTGGAACCGCCACCTGCTGCCCGCCATGATGGCGCAGGGGGAAGGGGCTATGGTGCTGATGTCCTCGGTGACGGGCATCAAGGGCAACACCGGGCAAACGGCCTACGGGGCCAGTAAGGCGGCGATGATCGGCCTGGGGAAATCTCTGTCGCTGGAAGTGGCGCGCTTTGGTATCCGAGTGAACTGCCTGTTGCCCGGGATTATCGAAAGCGAGATGACACAGGCCATTCCGCCGGAGGCGCTGAAGGCGCTGCGCAAGCAAATTCCTTTACGCCGCCTGGGCAAAGCCAGCGAGGTAGCGCGTACCACCGCGTTTCTCATCGGTGATGATAGCCGTTATATGACGGGGCAAATTTTGGTGCTAGACGGTGGTTTGACCGTCTGAGCGCGTTAATACATCCTGTATCAAGTCGGGGCACTGTCTATCGGTGCCCCTTTTTATTGCCGTACGTTCCTGCGAATTTATTTTTCTCCGTTTGATTTTCAACCCAATCATTATGCGTATTTTCCGATAAAGCTGCCTTTTTATATAGGTAGTAACTATGTTTATCATTTGTTTTATATGCTTTTATTTTGGGATTATTCTCTGGTGAGGCCACTGTCGAACACCACTGTTTTTTACTGCTCATTAGGTTGCCGGGGTTAACTGTTATTGATTTTTTCATCAAGGGTTTTTTATGTTGTATTTATTGCTTTTATCCTGTTGTTATTATGTTGCGCAATTTAATCTTGCTGTTTTATTAACCTATAGCTGAGATGAACTACTGATTTTAATCTAAATGTTAGCTAATTTGCGTTAGATCATGGGTAATTATCATTGTTCAATGACCTGGCTGTTTCGTAATTATTTATCGGCTATACTCCGCTTAGGATCCAGGATGTTATCCGAAGGCAGGGGCCAATGCTCCTGAGCGTTGTTGTGGAAATAAAAGGGAGGAAAAATCCACATAATTTTGGTGAAAAGTCAAAGAGGTACTATGACCAGTCGTAAACATTTAACGCCTTCCGAAGTGGAAAAACTGCTAGAGGCAACGCTGAAAGGCAAGAACCCAGAGAGAGATTACTGTTTGATTTATATGTGTTTTATTCATGGTTGCCGCGTGAGTGAAATCAATAGTTGGCGGCTGTCAGATATCGATCTTGAAGGTGGCAATATTTATATTCATCGATTGAAAAACGGCTTCTCAACGGTTCATCCTTTGTATGTGCGCGAGCGTAAGTGTTTACAGCGTTGGATGGCCAAGAGAAAACATTATCGTGGTGCGGATAGCGAGTGGTTGTTTCTTTCTAACCGGGGATCTCGGTTATCACGCCAACGTATTTATTGGCTCATTCGTAATTACAGTGAGGCGGCCAATCTAGAGGTCAATGCACATCCCCATATGCTGCGCCATGGCTGCGGTTTTGCCTTGGCGGACCGGGGAATTGATACGCGTTTGATTCAGGATTTTCTTGGCCATAGGAATATTCAGAATACGGTGTTATATACGGCAAGCAATGCCAGGCGGTTCAAGGAAGTATGGTGATTTGAGTAAGGAAAATATGTCTAATGAGTCACTTTGAACTAAATTGCAACATACTCTAAGGATACTCAAAAATAATGTCAACACTAACTATTCAATAATTCATCTTGATTAATAAAGTCATTAAATAACAATGAGTTAAATAATTTTCCCCATAATAAACCCTCATCCAGCCTTAAGTGTTTTCTTACTTGACCACCTAAAAAAATCCAAGATCGAAACTTGCCTGTTTTATAACTAGCTCATAATTCTTTTATTCCTCTAATTTTCAGAGCATTAAACTATTCGTTGTTTGTTTTAAGGCCATCCTTGGCACGTTAAACCAAAGGAGTCACTTTAGTTCAAAATGAATCGTTTGGCTGGAAAGGTATTACTGCCCCATTGCTATTTGCGCAGGCGTGTTTCAGTCGATGAACTAAATAAAAAGGAATGACATAGGGTTATGTCAAAAATAAACAAATGCGCGTATTTGAAGTGCATTATTTAAAAGGAAAAGTAGTCTATGAACAAGAATCTGCTCGCCGTGGCTGTACTGGCCGCCTCCGCGTTTTCCACCGCGGCGTTCGCTGCAGACGGCAAAGTAAACTTCGCTGGTGAAATCATCGATCAAGCTTGTACTGTGCATTCTGATTCAGAAAACCAGACCGTTACTCTGGGTAAAGTATTTGTCGGCGCATTCAAGGGTGGCGCTGGCGTCACTGCCGCCTCTAAGGATTTCTCCCTGATCCTGCAAGACTGCCCAGATACGGTTAAAGCGGCGACAGTGCGTTTTGATGGTATCCAGGTTGCGGGTAACGATGCCGTTCTGGCGCTGACCGATGAGCCAGGTGTTGCCACTGGCGTTGGTGTTCAGATTGCTGACAACAACAACAAAGTGATTAACCTGCACACGGACTCAAGCGTTTACCCGCTGAGCAGCACCGAAGATAACGTGCTCGGGTTTGTTGCACGTTACTACGCGACTTCAGCCACCGTCACTGCGGGTAAGGCTAACGCAGTAAGCAACTTTACCATTATCTATCAGTAAGTTTTATCCGCTCGGCTGATACGGGCGGTATAAGGCTGGTCAGGGGGGCGAAAGCCATCCCCTGGCCTTTCTCTCAATGGCCGAAGTGGTGAATAAGCAATGAAAGTCTGGCGGAGCACAATAGTCGCAGCGCTGTTACTAACCTTTGGTGCGCAGGTACAGGCGGGCATTATTGTCGGCGGAACGCGCCTGGTTTATGACGGTGGTAAAAAAGAAGCCTCTCTGGGGATTAATAACCCGGATAAGGTGCCCTATCTCATTCAGTCCTGGGTTGACACGCATGAAGGGGACACGTCCAAGGCGCCATTTATCATTACCCCTCCTTTATTCCGTTTGGATGGTGAGCAGAATAATATTCTACGCGTAGTGCGTGCTGGCGGGAATTTACCGACCGATAAAGAATCTCTCTATTGGCTGAACATCAAATCTATTCCTTCGGCTAAGAAACAGGAAAACAGTTTACAAATTGCGGTCAAGACGCGCATCAAGCTGATTTATCGCCCACAGGGGTTACCCGGTACGTTAGAGGACGCCGCCAAGACATTGACCTGGCAGCGTAGCGGTAACGCGGTTCAGGTGACCAATGCATCACCCTATTTTATCACGCTATTCTCAGTCAAGGTTAATGGTAGTCCGCTGAAAAATGTCAGCATGGTTGCACCGAAGTCCAGTGCGCGCTTTGAACTACCCGACGGTAGTCTTGGTGGGGCATTGAGCTGGGAAGTTATTAACGATTACGGCGGTATTACTAAACCGTTTATCGGGGTTCTATAAGGCATTCACCAGATTAAATACAGCTAATCCCTGCACAGGTAGTACAGGGAAGGGACGCGGCTTGCCGGAATTTACTGGCACGGCTGATAAATGGAGTTAAATGGATGAAAAACCCGAAGCGTATAGGCTCGCGCGGATTTGACCGTACCCCGCTGACCTGGTTGATCTCATGTCAGGTTGCCATGTTAATGGGAATGTCCGGTAGCGCACAGGCCCGCGATTACTTTAACCCGGCACTGCTGGAGCTTGATAATCCGTCTCAGCGAGGGGCTGATCTGACGGTTTTTGAAGATGGCCGTACTCAGGCCCCAGGTACGTACCGGGTTGATATCTATCTGAATGGGGCGATGATCGATACCCAGGATCTTGATTTCTCCCTGCAGCGAAGCCCGGCAGGTGAGGATAGCCTGCAGCCTTGCCTAAGCAGCGATATGCTTGAGGCAATGGGCGTGAAGATCGCTTCCTTCCCCGCTATCCCGGCCTCTGGGCAGTGCGTTAATCTGGCGCAGATCATTCCCCAGGCATCGGCCTCGTTCCGTTTTAATCAACAGCGGTTGGACATCAGTATCCCCCAGGCGGCATTGAACTCGACTGTTCGTGGCTATGTTCCGCCAGACCAGTGGGATCAGGGAATACCGGCGCTGTTGGTCAACTATAACTTTAGCGGTGCCAACAGTTGGGCACGTAGCAGTAAGAGCTCGGACAGCAATAGCTATTATCTCAACCTGCGTTCAGGGATCAACCTCGGCGCCTGGCGTCTGCGTAACTACTCAACCTGGAATCGTGACTCTGAGGGTGAAAGCCACTGGGATTCCATCAATACCTATTTACAGCGCGATATCGTGGCGCTGAAGAGCCAGTTGATACTGGGCGATAGCTCCTCCCAAAGTGAGGTGTTTGACAGCGTGCCTTTCCGTGGCGGTCAGTTAGCTTCGGATGATGACATGCTGCCAGAGAGTTTGAGGGGTTATGCACCGACGGTGCGAGGCATTGCCCGCAGTAACGCTCAGGTCACGGTTCGCCAGAACGGCTATGTCATTTATCAGAGCTATGTGCCACCTGGGGCCTTTGAAATCAGCGATCTCTATCCGACGGCGGGCAGCGGCGATCTGCAAGTGAGCATTAAAGAGAGCGATGGCAGCGAGCAAAGGTTAGTGGTGCCGTTTGCTTCCGTCCCGGTGTTACAGCGGCAAGGGCGTTTCAAATACAGCCTGACCAGCGGCCAATATCGTTCATCCAACAGTAACGTGGATGATACGTTGTTTACTCAAGGCACGGCGATCTACGGCTTGCCGAGGGGGGCCACCCTCTACGGCGGCGTGCAGGCCGCCAGCAAATATCAGGCACTGGCTCTCGGCTGGGGGCAAAACATGGGGGTTATCGGCGCGTTTTCTGCCGATGTTACCCAGGCTTGGTCTAAACCTGAATTTTCTGCCAAAGAGCGCGGCCAGTCGTGGCGTATGCGTTACGGCAAGAACTTTGTCGAAACGGGTACCAGCTTCACCTTGGCCAGCTATCGTTACTCTACGGCGGGGTTCTATACGCTGCAGGAAACGTTAAATACCTATACCGGCGGCAAAACATCACAAAGTCAGAATCACAAGAAGAGCCGTGCTGAACTGTCGATGAGCCAGACGCTATGGGAAGGTGCCGGTTCACTGTCGCTCAGCCTGTACAACGAAGATTATTGGAACGATCGGCGCCGTAACCAGTCGGTGAGCGTCGGGTATAACAATAGCTGGAACAGTATCAGCTATGGCCTGAACTACACCTTCAGCAGAGATGGTTATGACAGCAGCGGCGAACGCGTCAACTACGACGACCATATTCTCGCCTTAAATATCAGCATGCCATTGGGTGGAAGGCTGTCTGACAGCTATGCAAGCTACAACCTGAATACCAGCCGTAAAGGCACCACCAGTAACTCAATCGGCCTGAACGGTACCGCATTACCCAGTAATAACCTGAGCTATAACGTCAGCCAGGGCTACACCAGCCAGGGAGTCGGAGCTTACGGCAATAGCAGCCTTGGCTATCGTGGCGGCTTGGGCAGAGTCAACGTGGGGTATGGCTATAACCGTTCCGATCAACGCCTCAACTACGGTGTGCAGGGTGGGATCCTCTTGCACGAAGACGGTTTGACACTCTCGCAACAGATGAATGAGACAGCGGTGCTGGTGAAAGCACCGGGAGCCAAGGGTGTCAATATAGCCAACCAATCAGGAGTGACGACCGACTGGCGTGGCTATGCCGTGGTGCCTTATGCCACGGTTTATCGCAAAAACAATATTGCGATAAATACCACTACTCTGCCAGATGATGTCGATATGACGATAACCAGTCAGACGGTGATCCCAACCCGTGGTGCCATCGTGCGCGCCGAGTTCAAACCTAATGTCGGTCAGCGGGTATTGATGACCCTGTTGAGGCAGGGGGCGCCAGTACCGTTCGGTGCCACCGTAACCGATAGCAATGGGGGTGACAACGGCAGCATCGTCGGTGACGGTGGTCAGGTATTCCTCTCTGGGATGGCCGGTAGCGGCAAGTTGCAGGTCAAGTGGGGCAACGCCGCGTCACAGCAATGCCAAGTGTCTTACAGTGTGCCGGAGCAACAAGATAGCGCCGGGATCCGTTTGATGAATGGCCAATGTTTATAAAGGCTTTAATGATGAATAAATGGAAATCGTTAGTGCATTATTCAGCCATCGGGGGAGTTATCGCCTTGGGATTGGGGAGCCTGCCATCGGCGCAGGCAGCCATCGGGCAGTGCGAACCTGCAGGCTCCACTATGGGTTATCACTTTACGTTTAATCAGTTGTTCGACCATCCAGATAAGAACACGGCTGGCAAGACGTTTTATGAGGTGAATAAGGCCGAAAATGTGTGGCAGAACGAGGGGGACGGGTATCGGGTCAACTGCGACTGCGGTAGCGAAACTCGGATGAAAGAGTCGTTTATTATGGCTGTCCCAAGGGGGGCGCCTCTGCCGGATGGGGATGGTAGCAGGCAGTTCTATTCGTTGAGCGGTAGCGAGGATTTTTCTGCTGCTATGGATGTGTATATTGCCGGTGCCGTCAATAAATATTTCCCTGTGCCTTTCCCAGGTAACGGATGGCGGGGGAATGGTTTTTTTAACCGGCCTCAGGATTGTAAGGGCGTACTCTATGATAGTGGTGCACAAGGATTAGTTCATCTCTATTTCAGGCAGGCGGTTATTGGCACGTCGACAATAACGCATTCTCCCCTGTTGGATGTCTATATTAATTCGGATCCCAATGTAGGCCGGGGGAGCAGACCAACGGCTTCAGTGAGCATGAGCGGTAAGATCACCGTGCCGCAAAAATGCGAACTTAAAAATCCAATGATTACCGTGCCCTTTGGCAGCATTATGTCCACCGATTTTAAAGTTAAAGGCCAAAAGCCAAGTACCGTCCAGATACATGAAGAAACCCTGTATCTGGAGTGTACCAACCTGTCGACGCGCGCAAAAATCAGCTTGCTGTTTGAGGGCGAGGTGAATCCTCATGATCCTACTGCCCTGAAGACCACTACCACTAATGGTTCGGTGACGTCGAATAATGATGATATTGCGATCAGAATTGAAGAAAAACGTGGCGGGAACACTCAGGTCATTTCGCCTGGGGATCGGCTATCAATGGAAATGAATGGCTTGGGTAATATCAATAGCGATAGTCAGACGACATTGAATTTCTACCCTATTAGCACGACCGGCAAAGCACCGAAAGTTGGAGACTTTGAGGCAACTGCGACTATTACGGTAAAAATGGAATAATCCCGTTTGCATCGGCAATCTCGAACTTTCTGCGAAAGTAAGTTTAACTAAAATGGAGAAGGATAGTTATTATGGATATGAAAGCAATTTTTAAAACGACTGCATTGTGCCTGGCTCTCGGTGGTATGGGGATCAGTTACTCGGCTCTGGCGGTCGATGCACGTATAAAGATCACCGGTACGGTTAAAGCTTCGCCATGTACGGTCGATGCAGTGGGGGGCGATGTAAACGTGAATTTGGGGGAGATCAAGGCACATACTCTGACTGCGGGTGCGGGGAGCGATTGGCAGAGTTTTAGTCTGGATCTGAGTGACTGCCCAGTTTCAACCACTAACGTTACTGCGGCATTCACCGGTACGGCAGCGGAGGAAAGCACGGATTTGTATAAGAACGAGGCGGCCAATCCTGCCGGTGCCGTGCAGATTGAAATGGTTGATGGCAGTTCATCAGCTAATCGCCGGTTGGGCAGCGGCAGTGATATGACCGTGGCTGTTGATCACTCCACCAATAAAGCGAGTTTCCCGCTGAAGGCGCGCGCTTTTAGCACTAACGGTGGTGCAACCCCAGGCAGTATTGAGGGCGTTGTGCAGGTGGCACTCACCTATCAGTAATCACCAGTAATACCCTCTAGCCATAAGAAAACCTGGCCCCACTTTTTTATGGTAGCTTTACCTGTGTCTGTTGGGTTAATTGCCTGGGGCTTATTAGTTGTTGGTAGCTGACTTTATTTTCAATGTGTTGTTTGATCAATAAAAACAAGAAAAGATAGCCCTCATAAATATGAGAGGGAATGACATTTTTGCACACCAATTTATCAAGGAAGTAAAAAAGGGTATTTAGCAGAAATGGGAGGTTTAATATGACAGTGGTTCATACTTATCAGAGAGGGAGTGCGCATTCCCCCAGCCCTTATGGGCTAAAAGGGGACGGTGTGATTGTAATGGAATCTTGCCCCATCACGGCACTCGGAATGCGTAATATTTTGGCCCAGTCCTGTGGACTGACGGACGAGGTACAGCGGGTCAGTAATCTGGAGCAAATCCCAGGATTGATGCGCCACCGTCCGGCCCGGCTGTTGATTATGGAACTGTGTGGTGAAGAAGAGTCGGTTCTGGATGGTTTAAGGCTGATTGCGCAGTGCCTGGAGCATTGGCCAACCACGGCGATGATCGTGTGTACCGCTCTTGACGATCCTCGGGTGCTGCAATTGCTGACCGCATCAGGTATCAAAGGGCTGGTGCTCAAACAGGAGCCTGGCGTTGCGCTGGCGCAATGCGTAAAGCAGGTCTTATCGGGCTGTCGCAGCTATAGCCATAAGGTGCGTCAATTGCTGAGCAGTCAGTCTGCCATTGGCAAAGCCTTGACGTCCCGTGAACTGGATGTGTTGACGCACCTGTTTTCCGGTAAAAGCGTGACCACCGCGGCGTTGATGATGCACCGTGATGTCCGCACCGTCAGCACCCATAAGCGCAATGCGATGCACAAGTTGGGCTTTCAGAATGACGGTGAACTTTATTTGCAAGGCAAGTGGATGGCAAAGACCGGCCCGGTGTTTGCTCGCTAACCCTTGATACCGCTATGCACTTGTTCTCTGGATGGGATCAACGAGATATTTATACAGGAGTCGTCTATGCAACCGTTGTCACAAAAGCCGCTTGGCTTGGCGTTAATGGATCGCAGCCCACTCACACTTACTGGGCTGTCTTGCTTTCTTGGCACGCTTAACGTCGCCAATGAGATTATCGTGCAGGAAACCAGCATGGCTGCGGTTGCCGAAAGGTTGCTGTACCAACCCGTCGATATTCTCATCACCGAACTTAATGGCCTGAATGAAACCATCGCGCAGTGCCGGGAAGTTCTACTTAATTTGTGTGCGCAGCAGCCTGAGTTACGTGTCATTGTTTACACCCGCAGCCAGACAGGGGAGGATCTGTGCAAGTTGCTTGATGTGGCCAATATCAGCGTGGTATCCCGTGGGGATGAATTGCCGCTGGTCGGGGAGTTTTTTCACCGGGTATTTAACGGTGAGCGCGTATTGAGCCCGTTGATTGGCTCTTATCTGGCGCGTAGCGATCCTGAAGATGTTTCAAGCCTGCATCATCTGACCCGCTGCGAAAATGATGTTCTGTCGTTCTTGTTCAACGGGATGAGCCTGCGGGAAATTGCTGAACTGCAACAACGCAGCATCAAGACCATCAGCGCGCACAAATGTAATGCCATGCGCAAACTACAGGTTAAAAACGACAGCGAGCTGTTCTCGCTGAGAAAAAACATTAGCCAGCAGTTTGCCGATTGATGGCTAAAATCGTTGCCCCGCCTTGCTGTCATCAAGTATGGCGGGGCATACCGCCCATCGTGATCGTCTCTGATATATAACGTAAGAATATTGGCTGTTGCACGGCTAACGACATCTGCGAAGTTAAAAATGTGGTGCCAGTTTGAATCGGTGGCCTGCGTTGGGTTAAATATGTATTACCCGGAAGCGTTCAACATTGCTGGCAGTATAAATAACGGTGTTCTGAATGTTGCGATGGCCCAGGTAATCTTGAATGAGCCTGGTGTCGATCCCTCTGTCTGCCAGGGCATAGCCGCAGGAGTGGCGGAGCATATGGGGATGGACCTGGACGTCGATACCGGCTAATTCACCGTAGGACTTTATTAATCGGTAAAGTTGTTGGCGTGAAATTTGCCCACCGTGGCGAGAAAGAAACAGCCAGGGGCTATCAGGTTCCAGGTAGCTTGGGCGTTTTGCCAGCCAACGGCTCAGTGCGATACGCTCACGGATTTGAATAGGATGTTGGACTGAAAAACCGTTCTTTAGGCGCGATACGTGTAAGCGGTTGGTGGCCAGGTCAATATCCTCCAGCCGCAGCCCCCGTAGTTCACTGACGCGTAACCCATGAATAAAGCACATCAACAGCATACAGCGATCGCGGCAACCGTTGGCGCCGTCCGGGACGGCGGAGATCATTCTCTCAATTTCAATATGGCTGAGATATTTGCGTTTTGTCATTCTCTATCCCTAAGTTAAATAAAGCAAATATGACGGGTATTTATTCATTTAAACATTGAATACCCTGATCAGCAAACAAAATAGCAGTGTTACTGCGGCATTAATCCTGCGGCATTATCTTATTACTAGGTTTGCAGCGGGGTTAATGGTTATTCATTAAGAAAAAATCAACTCACTTGATCATCAGGAAACCCGGGTTGATGGGTTTAAAAATCGTGTATTTATAAATGCCCCCCAATCTAACAGGTTAGTTGTTTATCTAAATAGACTTGAACATCTTTGGGTTTATACCTATTTTTGAGATTTTTATTATTGTGTTAATAATGTTTTTAGCTAGACAAACAGCTGCTTGCTCTATATTTGCTTTAGTTATCGCCCCGCGTTTGGCCTGGACGGGCAGGCCAGGGCCAGCATCTGCCCGCCCAACAAAATGAGAATTGTTATTGATATCACGCTTTCGCCCACTACAATGCCCGCCAGTGCATGATTTTTGAATAGGGTTTCTGATGGAGTTGTTACGGGTGGTGTTCCAGCAGTATCGCTGGCCGTTTCTGGCGGTAATGGCGTTAACCATGGCCAGTGCGGCGTTGGGGATTGGCATTATTGCATTTATTAACGTGCAACTGATGGGGGCGGCGGGTAACCCGCTAGTGGTGTTGCCGCAGTTTCTCGGCCTGTTGGCCCTGCTGATGGCTGTTACGCTCGGTTCTCAGTTGGCGTTGACCACTTTGGGGCACTATTTTGTTTATCGGCTGCGTGGCCAACTGGTAAAGCGCATATTGGATACCCATATTGAACGGTTGGAGCAGTTGGGCAGTGCCTCACTGTTGGCTAGCCTGTCGAGCGATATTCGCAATATCACCATTGCTTTTGTCCGCCTACCGGAGTTGGTTCAGGGGGTGATCCTGACCCTGGGATCGGCTGCCTATCTGGGCTGGCTGTCGCCTGCCATGCTGGGTGTGACCGCGATATGGGTGACGATCACCATTTTGGGAAGTTGGTATCTGGTCTCGCGGGTTTATAGCCACCTGAGCAGCGTGCGCGAAGCGGAAGAGCGGCTCTATCTGCATTATCAAGCGGCGATCGACGGGCGCAAAGAATTGGCGCTGAACCGCGATCGGGCAAAAATGTTATTCCAGCAGGCTTACGAGCCCGATGCCGGTGACTACCGTTATCATATTATCCGCGCAGATACCTTCCACCTTAGCGCCGTGAACTGGTCAAATATCATGATGCTGGGCGCCATCGGTCTGGTGTTCTATATGGCGAACAGCTTGGGTTGGGCGAACACCACGATAGCGGCGACCTATTCCCTGACCTTACTGTTCCTGCGTACCCCCTTATTACAGGCGGTTGGGGCATTCCCGACGCTGATTGCGGCCGAAGTGGCCTTCAATAAAGTGAAGGCGCTCAAACTGGCAGACTATGATCCGGCATTTCCGGCTCCACAGGCTCGTACGTGGCAAACGCTGGAACTGCGCGACGTGGCATTCCACTATGCGGCGGGCGAACAGCAATCAGGGTTTGCGGTTGGGCCGATCAATTTGACGTTACGGCGGGGCGAACTGGTATTCCTGATTGGCGGCAACGGCAGCGGTAAATCGACGCTGGCCATGCTGCTCACTGGGCTGTATGTGCCCGTTAGTGGGCAGATCCTGCTGGATGGCCAACCGATTACGGTCGCCGATCGTGAAGATTATCGCCGCCTGTTCTCTGCCATCTTTACGGATTTCTACCAGTTTCACCATCTGTTGGGGCCGCAAGGGGAACAGCCGGACGCCGAACTGGTGGAGACCTGGTTGCAGCGCCTGAAAATGAAAAGCAAATTGGAGTTCGACGGTACGCGTGTCACCAATCCGCAACTGTCACAAGGGCAGCGCAAGCGCCTGGCCCTGTTGCTGGCGGTGGCTGAAAAGCGGGATATTTTACTGCTGGATGAGTGGGCGGCGGATCAGGATCCCCAGTTCCGCCGTACTTTCTACCGCGAGTTACTGCCTCAGCTGCGCGAAATGGGAAAAACCGTGTTTGCCATCAGCCATGACGACCATTACTTTGAACATGCGGATCGCCTGTTGCAAATGCGAGATGGCCATCTGAGCGAACTGATTGGGGATGAGCGCCATCAAGCGAGCCGGGACTCTGTCAGCCAGCTTGATTGAATTGCTTAATTTGTCGGGGCGCTAATATTCGCCCCGACATAGCGAGTCGGTTGAGGAATATCTGTCGCCTCATAGGTTTAGGCTAGTTGAGTGATTGTTTATATCGATAATCAAAATCGCCGCCAATGATTTACTCTGTGTCTTGGGGAAAACGGTACATGACATTGCGCTTGTGGTACCGATTTTAATTGGCAACAGGGTAGTCAGGGGAGCAGGAACGCGCCGATGCATAATCACTCACTCATTCCCACCACAGAGGTCCCACTAGCGGAAACGCTAAAATTTCCGCCATCCTGGCAGCTCAATGAGCGGCAACAGCGCTTTATTGAAGATCTTTGGCTGGAGGAAGATCATGCCGTGCCCGGTTCAGCCGATAATCTTGCGACGCCCGGCCAAGATGCCGAACAGCATCTGCAGCAGCGTTAACCCTAGCAAAATCGTCAACGGCACCGTCCAGCCTTGCGTCAAATCATGCACCAGGCCAAACAAGGTCGGCCCCAGTGCGGCCAGCAGATAGCCGATAGACTGTGCCATCCCTGACAGCACCGTTGCCTGATGATGGTGCTGGCTGCGTAGACCAAAGAAGGACAGCGCCAGCACCAATGAACTCCCCGCCCCCAGCCCGGCAAAGATCAACCAGATAAGCGAGTGGGCAGGCAGCAACAGCAATCCGCCGACGCCAATAAAGATCAACAGCGAACTGACCAGTGCGATCCCCCGCTGGTCGCGCGCGCGTGGCAGTGCAAACACCATCACAAAGTTGGCGGCGATCGCCACGATCTGATAAACAAACAGCTCGAAGCCCGCCTGCTGCGGTGAGGTGCCGTGGCTGGCGGCAAAGGCGCTGAACCAACCGATAATGGTATAGAAGGTGATGGATTGCAGCCCCATGAACAAGGCCACCTGCCAACCCAGGGCGCTGCTCCAGGGGGAGCGAAAGGTTTCTGCGGCCATCGGCGTGCCGGTTCGGGTAACCGGAGTGGGCTTGCGCTTCAGTTGGGGTAGCCAGATCGCCAGCGCGATAAACGCCGGCAGGCTCCAGCACAGCAATGAAAAACGCCAGCCGTTATCGTTGAATGCCGCTAACGGCACCGCCATGCCGGAGGCAATAGCGGCCACCAGTGACATCACGGCCGCATAGGTACTGATCATCACTGCCGCCCGATGAGGAAAATCGCGTTTTACCAGCGTGGGTAATACCACGTTGACAAAGGCGATGGCCGCGCCTATCAGCACCGTCCCCAACCACAGCATGCCATCCCAAGGTTGTGAACGCAGCACGATCCCGGCGACCAGCAGCGCCAGCGCCAGCCCAAGGGTGCGCTCAATTCCGATGCGCTTGGCCAGCGACGGCGTTAATGGCGATAACACCGCAAACAGGATCAGCGGCAGGGAGTTGAGTAACCCGGCAGCGGTGGCAGAAAGCATCAGTTGGCGCTGGATCTGTTCCAGTAACGGGCCTACGCTGGTTAAAGGAGCGCGCAGGTTAGCCGCCACCAGCATGATGCCGGCCAGCAATAAGAAACGCGTCAAACGGCTGCGTTTAACAACACAATTTGCGGATGGTTCGGGTTGTGGCATGAGATCCTCGCATCAGGCATGCAGCCAATCATTACTGCATGACGAGATGCGTTGATTGACGTTAACGCTTACGTACAGGCAGGGCTGCCAGTATCTACGCGCCAGTTTAGGAAAGATATCCCCGCCTGACAAGAGGTTAAGGAAGCGCCGCTTGGCACCCACCAGGTGACTTTGATCAACGCGAGGGAAACTATTGCTGGCAGCATTGCCCGCTATAACGGATAGTAACGGCAGTAAACTTATTGTGAGGAATCGCTATGTCTTCTTTCTACAGCCCCCGCCGTATTGTGCTTTACACCATCGCCGTGATCGTGATTTTGGTGATTGTCGGTCTGGTGACCCACCTGGGTGTCGGTTGGCTAAACTGAGCCAATTAACAGTTTTGTGATGTTGATCACCTAAGGAAAGAAAAGCCTTTTCGCTGCTGCCCGCCAAAGCCGCTTTCACTGTGCTATTTTTCACATACTCTTAACCTGCCGCCCTATCGGCCTGCGGCAGATTTCACTTTTCTCGCGCCCGCCGAGGAAATAGTTTCATTTCATTTCGATTCGAAAGCTTTTTACCCCCATTTACTGCTAAAACTGCCCTGTAACCCCGATCACAATTTCATTGCTTTCGCTTTGTTGTAATACCGCCGCAGTAGAGCGAAAGCCATCATCTCCCGGCCAAAACCGGAAACCTGAGGACCTATTGCTCATGCCAGTGAACACCGCTAAACGACGTGAACACATTATCGATTTGCTCTGCGAGCACGGAAGCGTGCGGGTGGAACAGCTCAGCAAACAGTTTGCCGTTTCCACGGTGACGATCCGCAACGATCTGCGCTTTCTGGAACGTAAAGGCTGTGCGCTGCGTGCCTATGGCGGGGCGATGCTCAACCAGCAGTTTGCCTTCGACCGCCCGCTACATGACAAGGGGCGCTTGAACCGCGATGTGAAATCACAGATTGCCTGCCGAGCAGCAAGCTACGTGCGTGACGGTGATGCGCTGATCCTGGACTCCGGTTCCACCACGGCCCAGATCGTGCCCTGGTTGAAACCGCGCCGCGATCTGGTGGTGATGACCAATGCGCTGAACATTGCCTATGAGCTGTCAGGTTACGACGGGGTGGAAGTGATGGTGTTGGGGGGAAGCGTCCGGCAGAACTCCTATTCGCTCTATGGCCCGGCTGCCGAGCAGCAATTGCGCCAGTACCGCTTCGACAAACTGTTTCTGGGCGTCGACGGTTTCGATCTGGTTGCGGGGATCACTACGCCTCACCCCGGTGAGGCACACCTCAATCGTGTGATGTGCGAGGTGGCGCGCGAAATAATCGCGGTAGCGGATGCCAGCAAGTTTGGTCGCAAGAGCTTTTGCATGATCCGCGAAGTCGGGCAAATTCATCGGCTGATCACAGATAGCCGTCTTCCACAAGATTATCAGCAGGCGCTCAGCGATTTAGGCGTAGATGTGGTGATAGCCGATCGCGAGTAGGGCGCCCTCATGGGGGATTCATGCAGCAGTGGTTACAACTGGTAGCACAGCACAAGGCCGGCCAGCCGGTGGGGATATTTTCCGTTTGCTCCGCGCATCCTTGGGTATTGCAGGCCGCCTTGCGGCAGGCAAAGGCACGTGGCACGCCGGTATTGATCGAAGCGACGTCAAACCAGGTTAACCAGTTTGGCGGCTACACCGGCCAGACCGCCGCACAGTTTCGTGATGCGCTGTGGCAGATGGCGGATGACATCGGGTTACCAAGGAGCGCTATTTGGCTGGGGGGCGATCATCTTGGCCCCAACGCCTGGCAAGACCGCCCGGCACAAGAGGCGATGGCGCTATCCGAAACCCTGATTGACGACTATGTGCGCGCCGGATTTCGTAAGATCCACCTCGACTGCTCCATGTCCTGCGCTGACGATCCCACCCCGTTGGGTGATGAAGTGGTGGCGCAGCGTGCGGCGCGTCTGTGTGCGGTGGCAGAACGAGCCTGGCAGCAAGCGGGTGGTGAAGCTCCGGTATATGTGATCGGAACCGAAGTACCGGTGCCGGGCGGTGCGCAGGAAACGCTGCAAGGCATCCAGGTGACTACGCCACAGGCAGTCTCCGCCACGTTAGAAGCGCACCGTCATGCCTGGCAGCAGGCAGAGCTGAGCAGCGCCTGGTCACGAGTGATCGCCTTGGTGGTGCAACCCGGCGTCGAGTTCGACCATCACAGCGTCGAACATTACCAACCGCAGGCGGCGCAGGAATTGAGTCGCTTTATCGAACGCCAACCGGGTTTGCTGTATGAGGCCCATTCGACCGACTACCAGGCACCGAAGGCTTATTCGCAACTGGTGCGTGACCATTTCGCCATTCTGAAAGTCGGCCCGGCGCTCACCTTTGCGCTGCGTGAGGCGCTGTTTGCCCTCGATCGGATCGAGCGTGAATGGTTGGGGGAGCATTGTTCAGCCCAGCTGTGCGCCACGCTTGAGCAGGTGATGCGTGAACAGCCGCAGCAGTGGAGCCGCTATTATCACGGCAGCCCGCATCAACAGTATCTGGACCGGCACTACAGCCTGAGCGATCGCGTGCGCTATTACTGGCCGCAGCCACAGGTTCAGCAGGCAGTGAATGCGCTGATGGACAATCTACGGAGCAACCCAATCCCGCTGGCCTTGCTCAGCCAGTATTTACCCGATCAGGCACGGGCCTTGAATGCCGGTGAGCTGAGCCAGGATCCGCAAGATTGGGTGATCCACAAAATTACCCAGGTGCTCGACGACTACCACTCAGCCTGTTACCCGGAGGTGCGCTGATATGCCCAATATTCTGATGACCCGTATCGATAACCGCCTGGTGCATGGCCAGGTCGGGGTGACCTGGACCAACACGCTGGGAGCCAATCTGGTGGTAGTAGCCAACGATGACGCCGCTGCCGATCCGGTACAGCAAAACCTGATGGACATGGTGGTGGCGGATGGCGTGCAGACTCGGTACTTCACCCTGCAAAAAACCATCGACGTGATCCATAAGGCGGCGGATCGGCAAAAGATTTTTCTGGTGTGTAAAACGCCGCAGGACGTATTGACGCTGGTGCGAGGCGGGGTACCCATCACCTTCGTCAACGTTGGCAATATGCACTTCGCCGCAGGAAAACGGCAAATCCACAAAACGGTCTCGGTGGATGACGATGACATTGCCGCCTTTCGTGAGCTGGCGGCGTTGGGCGTAGCCTGCGAGGTGCGCCGGGTGCCGGATGAAGCCGGTGAAGCGATAGGCAAACTGCTCGCTTGAGCGCAGGGGGAAGCATGTTAACTGACGCGTTATTGATTGCATTGCTGGCGGGGTTGGCCGGGGTCGACCTGTTCGACGGCCTGACCCACTTCCACCGCCCGGTAGTGATGGGGCCGCTGGTTGGCCTGATCCTCGGGGATGTCACCACCGGCTTGCTGGTGGGCGGGACGCTGGAGCTGGTATGGATGGGCATGGTGCCACTGGCCGGTGCGCAACCGCCTAACGTGGTGATCGGCGGGGTAGTCGGCACGGCGTTTGCCATCCTCACCAAGGCCGATCCCAAGGTGGCCATTGGCGTGGCGGTGCCGTTCGCCATTGCGGTACAGGGCTGCATCACGCTGCTGTTCACCGCGTTTTCACCCATGATGCACCGCTGCGATCGCATGGTGCAGGAACTGAACTGGCGTGGCGTTGAGCGGGTGAACTACCTCGGCATCAGCATCCTGTTTGTTTTCTACTTTGTGGTGGCGTTTTTGCCGATCTACTTCGGTGCCGATGCGGCCAGCGCCATGGTGCAGAAAGCGCCGACCTGGCTGCTGGATGGGCTGGCGGTGGCGGGTGGCATGATGCCGGCGATCGGCTTCTCACTGCTGATGAAAGTGATGATGAAGAAAACCTACGTGGCGTATTTCATCCTCGGCTTTATTTCGGTGACGTTCCTTAAGCTGCCGATCCTGGCGGTGGCGCTGGGGGCATTGGCGATCGCGCTGATCGATTTCTTTAACAGTCAACGGGCAGATGCGGATGTGACCAGAAAGCCTGTTCAACCGGAGGACGCCGAAGATGGCATTTGATGATTCTGACGATCTGCTGGCGCAAAAGGCAGCAAAACGCCTGGAACAGGCATTGGCCACCAGCCAGGTAGAGCAGGATGACTATGTTGATAGCCAGCCAGCGCAAGCGCTGACGCGTAGCGATATTAACCGCATGGCCTGGCGCTCGCTGCTGCTGCAGGCATCGTTCAACTATGAACGTATGCAGGCCGGTGGTTGGCTGTACACCCTGATCCCTGGCTTGCGCAAGATCCACCGCAATCCTCAGGATCTGGCGAATTCGATGAAGATGCATATGGAGTTTATCAACGTGCATCCCTTCGACGTCACCTTCCTTTCGGGACTGGTGCTGGCGATGGAGCAAAACAAGGAGAAAGTCTCCACCATTCGAGCGGTGAAGGTGGCGCTGATGGGGCCGCTTGGAGGCATTGGCGATGCGCTATTCTGGCTGACGCTGTTGCCGATTTGTGCGGGCATCGGGGCATCTCTGGCGCTGGAAGGCAGCCTGTTCGGGCCGATAGTGTTCCTGCTGTTGTTCAACGTGTTCCACTTCGGGCTGCGCTTTGGGCTGGCGCACTATGGCTATCAGGCGGGCACCAGTGCGCTGACGCTGTTGAAAACCCATACCAAACGAATATCCCATGCGGCGTCAATCGTGGGCATGACGGTCATCGGCGCGCTGGTGGCCTCTTATGTACATCTTTCCACGCCGCTGATCATGCATGCCGGTAAGGCCACCGTGGCGTTGCAAACGGACGTGCTCGATAAGTTGATGCCCAACCTGTTACCGCTGTGTTTCACGTTGCTGGTGTTCTTCCTGATGAAGCGCGGTTTCTCACCGGTGAAACTGATCGGTGTGACGGTGGTGATTGGCGTAGTGGGTAAATTTATCGGTTTACTGTGAGGAAGAGAACATGCCAGGAATTGTCATTACCGGCCACGGCGGTTTCGCCAGTGGCCTGCTACAGGCGGTAGAGCAGGTGGTAGGGGAACAGCCTGCCTGTATCGCGGTGGACTTCCCGGTCCATATGGGGACGGCGGAGCTGAAAGTCGCATTGAGTGCGGCGCTGCAAGCGGTAGAACAAGCGGACGGCGTGGTTTTCCTTACTGATATGCTGGGGGGATCGCCTTTCCGTAGTGCCTGCGAGTTGGCCGATGCGCATGGCAACTGTGAGGTGTTGACCGGGGTGAATATGCAGTTGGCTGCCGAAATGATGCTGGAGCGCGAAGGGCTGAGCCTGATCGAGTTTCGTGACATGGCGCTGGCCTGCGGCAAACGCGGTTTGACCAGCCTGTGGCATGAGCGGCGTAAGGTGAAATGCGCCAACGCCGAGGCTGATGGGATTTGACCCTCACCCCAACCCTCTCCCACAGGGAGAGGGAGTTGATAGCCCCTGCTCTTTTGGAAGTATAGAGATCATATCAGCAACCTCGAGCACCCCTGAGCCAAGCTGAGTCGCTACATTCCAAGGGTTGGAGTGAGAGGAGCTATTGAGGCTAACTCGGTATCGGCAACGGGCTAAGCGCCATCTGGGCCGGGCCATGTTCGTCACGGCTGAAACGCCAGCAGGTCTGATGATATTTCGCCACGCTGTTGCGGTGTGCCACGCTGACCAGCGTGACCTCCGGCAGTTCGTCGACCAGCAGGCAATACATCAATTGCTCGGTTTCATCATCCAGCGCGCTGGTGGCCTCATCCAGGAACAGCACATCCGGGCGGGTAAGGATCGCACGGGCAAACGCCAACCGCTGCTGCTCGCCCGGTGAAAGACGATGGCTCCAGTTGGCGCTGGTATCCAGCCAGCGTTGCAGGTGCTTCAGCCGGCAGTTTTCCAGGACTTTCAACAACTGCTCATCGCTGTAGTCTTTATCCTGGTGTGGATAGCTTAGCGCCTCACGCAGCGTACCGATCGGGATATAGCTGCGCTGCGGCAGGAACAGCGTAGTGAGATGTTTATCCAGGCCGATCTCACCAGAACCGTAAGGCCAAATCCCGGCAATCGCACGTAGCAGCGTAGATTTACCACAGCCAGAAGGGCCGACGACCAGCACGCGCTCGCCGCGTTGCAGCGTCATGGTTGCCGCACTTAACAGCGGCTGTCCATCGGGCAACGTCAGGCCAACATCGCGCAGCATTAGCGGTGAGTGGTCTTCCTGTTGCAGGCTGATGCCGCGGGTCAGGTTATGGACTTCGTCCACCGCCGCGTTAAAGCCAGCCAGACGGTTAACGCAGGCTTTCCAGGTGGCCAGATTGGAAAACGCGTCGATAAACCACGACAGCGAGCCTTGCACCTGGCCAAACGCGGAGGAGATCTGCATCAGCCCGCCCATCTGGATCGCACCGGAGAAATAGCGTGGTGCCGCCACCAGCAGCGGAAAGACAATGGCAAACTGGCCGTAGAAGTTGCTGGCGATATTTAGCCGCCGGGTGATACGCATGATCGACCACCAGTTACTGCGGATGGCCTCAAAGCGGTTACTTAGCTGCTGTTTCTCTCGTGGTTCACCGTGATACAGCGCGATGGCATCGTTATTTTCACGAATACGGATCAGCCCGAAACGGAAGTTCGCCTCATAACGTTCCTGATTAAAGCCGAGCATAACCAGCGGCTTGCCGACCCACCAGATCAGCAACGATCCCAGCGCCGCGTACAGCAGGGCAAACCACACCATATAACCGGGCAGGGTAATGGTATGTTGGGCGATCACAAAGGTCATCGGCCCGCTGATATGCCAGAGAATGGTAATAAACGAACAGAGCGTCACCAGGCTGGAGAGCAGGCCGAGCGACAAAGATAAGGTGTACTGGGTCAGGACGTTGAGATCGTCGGAGATACGTTGATCGGGGTTATCGATAATCTGCTGCTGTTCGGTATGGTAATAGGCCTGATGCGCCAGCCACTTGCCCATAAATTTTTCCGTCATCCAGCGCCGCCAGCGCATCTGTAGGCCCTGGGTCAGATAGATCTTGTAGACCGCCAGCACGATGAAAGCCAACGCCAGATAGGTAAAGCGCCACAGTTGGGCTTTGAATACCGGGTAGTTTTTATTCTGCAGGGCATCATAGAACACTTGGTTCCACTGGTTGATCAGCACGCTGATATAGACCAGCCCCAGGGATAGGCCAACGATGGCGATCAGCATCGCCCAGGCGCGCCATTTTTCTTCCGAAACCCAAAAGGGTTTGATCAACTGCCAGACGGCCCGTTTTTGTGTGGTGCTCGTGTTCATGAAAATCCAGAAGGTATCGTTTTCTTCTAGCATGGGCACGAGGCTGGTAACAAACAAACCGCCACATGTAAGCAGTTTTGACGTGGTTCATTATTTGCAATACAGCGGAGATAAAACGAGCGCAAGTAACGTTGAGTAGCGTAAGGCGAGGGCGTCTTTGGCGCGGCGGCAAATCACAACACAAAATGAAATTGTTACAACTATGTTCGGGGCGAACATGTGCTCGCCCCGACAGATTTATTTCACGGCATCTTTCAGCAAGGCTTTCCAGCCTTCAACATTCCCCAAATACTCCTGCACGGGGATCTGGGATAGCCGCCCTTGAGTATCCTCCAGGGCAAAGGTCGGGAAGCCATGCCCTCGGACTTTGGCAAGCAGTGCGCGGCTGTCGGCAATATGCTGTGCCGTTGGCGCGCCGCTGTTCAAACGCATCTCGGCAATAAAGGCAGCAGGATCCAAGCCCAACTCACTCGCCAGCGCTTCCAACACCGGCGTATCGGCAATACGTCGTCCTTCCCGGTAGTGAGCTTCCTGAATGCGGTGCAGCATATCCAGGCCCCGTCCAGCGAGCTGTTCAGCGGCCAGGATCGCAACGATCGGTGGCTCAGAGTCCATCACCGCCGTGGTGTCACGCAGCAGTCCGTTGAAGTAACCGTCGCCGAAGGGCTGGCCGGTTAGCTCGGCAATCCGTTTATCATGGGGCATCACGTAATTGCGCCATTCCTCGTTGATGGTTCGGCGGGCATTGCCGGTCATCATGCCACCGGCGTGCAGGACAACGGTCAGGCCCGGAATAGCCTGGGCAGCCTTGGCCAGCGGTGCTGCACCGTAACACCAGCCGCACAGCGGATCGAAAATGTAATGCAGGGTCGTCATGTTTTTGCTCCTACCGCTTTACTGCGGCCACTTCATTTCGCCTTTCAGCACTTTGGCGCTCAGTTCCAGGCTAGAACCATCTTGCAGCTTTGGATAGTGCTGCTGCATGGCCGCGATCAGTTCCGCGGAATTCTTGGTTTTTGGCAACTCACTTTCCAGCGTGGTCAGGTAATTGTGGGTAAAGGTCACCGACTCCAGCGTTTGCGCCGCTCCCGGCAGGAAGTGCCCCGGAACCACTACCTGCGGTTTCAGCGCCTTGATGCTTTCCAGCGTTTGCTGCCAATGAGCGCGTGACTCGATGGTCTGATTATCCGCAATCCACGGATGAATATTGTCACCGGCTACCGGCACACCACCCACCACGGCTTTCAACGATGGGATCCACACAAAGGTGCGGTCTGGCATTGGGCCATTGAGGCCTTTCACTTCGACCTGCTGGCCATCGATGCTAAAGCTGCTGCCCTGCAACGGCTGCGGCACGATCACGGTTTTCGGTGCATTCTCCTTCAGGATGGGGCCCCAATAGGCGAGTTTACCTGCCTGGGTCGCATTGATCGCTTTGATCGTTTCCGGTGAAGCAATGATAGTTGCTTCTGGGAAGGCGGCTTTGATCACGTCCAGGCCGAAATAGAAATCCGGATCCGAATGGCTGATGTAGACCGTGGTCAGCTTCTTACCGGTGGCCTTGATCTTTTTCACCAGTTCCTGCGCGTCGTTACGCTGGAATTGGGCATCGATCAGCGCCACTTCGTGTGGGCCGCTGACAATCTCGGAGGAGACCGGGAATACGCTCTTTTCGCCAGGGTTATACACTTCCAGGGTCAACGTATTAGCTGCATTGGCGAAGGTGCTGAATGAAACGAAGCCGGTTACGGCCAGGGTCAGTAATGATTTCTTAAACATGTGCAGGTGCCTTTTAGGTATTTGTTGTCGTTGGCCAGATGATAGGTTGCATAGAACGAGAGAAAAACCGGATAATAAGCAATTATTCATTGCGTAAATCGAGCGAATCATGGATCGCATTACCGCTGCAGAGGTTTTTGTCACTATCGTCGAACGCGGCAGCATGATTGCGGCTGCGGATACCCTGGCGATGTCGCGGGCTATGGTGACGCGCTATCTGGCGCAGATGGAACAATGGGCTGGCGCACGGCTGTTGCACCGTACTACGCGTAGGCTCAGCCTGACCGATGCCGGGGAGCGCACCTTGGAACGTTGCCGCCAAATGCTGGCGGTAGCGAAAGATATCGATCTGGTCGAAAACGAGCAGAGTGATGATTTACGCGGCCTGTTACGCATCAGTTGCTCGCAATCGCTCGGCCAAACGGCGCTGGTGGGGGCGGTGGCGCAGTACCTGAAACGTCATCCTCAGGTTGCTGTGGACCTGCAAATGGATAACCGGGCGGTCAATCTGGTGGAAGAACGGATCGATCTGGCGCTACGCATCACCAATGAGTTGGATCCTAATCTGATTGCTCGGCCGCTTTCCAACTGCGCTTCGGTGATCTGCGCGTCTCCAGCCTATCTGGCCGCTCATGGCACCCCGCGTCACCCGCAAGATTTAGCTCTGCACAACTGCCTGACCTACTCCTACTTTGGTAAAAGCCTGTGGCACTTTGATGAGCAGGGTGTGAAGTCGGCGGTGGCAGTCAGCGGTAACCTCAGCGCCAACGAGTCGGTGGTGCTGTTGGCAGGAACGCTGCAAGGGGCGGGGATTTCCATGCAGCCTTACTATTCCGCTGCACCACTGTTGGCAAAGGGGGAGTTGGTGGAACTGTTACCGGGGTATCTGTCGCAGACCATGGGGATCTACGGCATCTATACCTCACGCCGCCAAATGCCCGCCACGTTGCGTACCATGCTGGACTTCCTGGTGGAATGGTTTGCCACCGATCCTGGCTGGCGTGCCACACTACGCTAGCGTTGGATCACCGAAGCCAGGCGGGCGGGTAACAGTTGCGCCTGCTGCTGCAAGTGCTGCACAAAGGCCGTGACCAGCGCGGAAGAGGGGCGGTGCAGCGGGCGGATCAGGCTCACGGTAAATGGCACCTCGACGCTGAAGGGCCGCACATGAACGCCATTATTGGCGTAATCCAACGCGGTCAGTGGGTTGACGATCGAGATGCCGACTCCGGCCTTGACCATCGCACAGACCGAGGCGGCGCTGTGGGTCTCCATCACCATCCTGCGCTCGATGCCTTGCTCATGGAACAATGCATCCAGCAGTTGCCGATAGCTGTCGGTGCTCGACAGGCTGATAAAGTTTTCTGCGTTGAAGTCCTGCGGCGTCAGCGTGCTTTTCGCAAGCATTGGGTGCCCGGCAGGCAGCACACACACTTCATTCATTGTCAGCAGCGTCATGCGCTCGGTGCCAGCGGGCGTCAGGGTATTCTCCGTCAGGCCCAGATCGTGGCGCTGTGCCGAAAGCCATTCTTCCAGCAATGGTGACTCCTGTGGGATCACACTGAAGCTCACTTCCGGGTAACGATCGACAAAAGGTTTGCACACGGCAGGCAGCAGCGATTGGGAAAACACCGGCAGACAGGCAATGGAAAGCTGCGCCTGCTGGAATTGCCGGATACCTGCCGCTGCATTCTTGATGCGATCCAGGCCGTAATAAGAACGCTGCACTTCTTCAAACAGCCGCAAGCCTTGCACCGTGGGGTACAGACGGCCACGCACGCGATCGAACAGTTGCAGTTGGATCAGCTTCTCGAAGCGGGCCAGTTCGCGGCTGACGGTCGGTTGTGAAGTTTGCAGCAGCGCCGCCGCTTCGGTCAGATTGCCGGTGGTCATCACCGCGTGGAAAATCTCAATCTGGCGCAGGGTAATAGCGTACATGGCGAAACTCCACGGAGAGGGAAATCCATATCATAAATGAATAGACTATGGCGAAATAGATATTTTTCACACCGAGGCTGCTGCGGCATGATGGTGGAAAATTTGATTATGGGAACCGAACCATGCCACGCGCCTTGAACGACACCTCTACCGCCCTGAACGCCGCCAATCTGCTGGCGCTGCCCCCACGCTTTGGTTGCCCGGTCTGGGCCTATGATGCAGATATCATCAGCCAGCGTATCAGCCAGTTACAGCACTTTGACGTGATCCGTTTTGCCCAGAAAGCCTGCTCGAATATTCATATTCTGCGCCTGATGCGCGAGCAGGGCGTCAAGGTGGATTCGGTGTCGCTGGGTGAGATTGAGCGCGCGTTAAAAGCCGGTTTTGAGCCGGGTGGCGAGGATATTGTATTTACCGCCGACGTGCTGGATCACGCCACGCTGGCGCGCGTCAGCGAATTGAAAATCCCGGTCAACGCCGGTTCTATCGATATGCTGGAACAGCTTGGCCAGGTGTCTGCCGGGCATCCGGTGTGGCTACGTATCAACCCTGGTTTTGGCCACGGCCATAGCCAGAAAACCAATACCGGCGGTGAAAACAGCAAGCACGGTATCTGGTATGCCGATCTGCCGCAGGCGGTCGCCAAGGTGCAGCAATACGGTCTGAAACTGATCGGGCTGCATATGCACATCGGTTCCGGGGTGGATTACCAGCACCTGGAGCGCGTGTGTGATGCCATGGTGCAGCAGGTGATTGCCCTGGGGCAGGACATTACGGCGATTTCCGCCGGTGGCGGCCTTTCTATCCCTTATCAGCAAGGGGAAGAGGCGATTAATACCGAACACTATTACGGCCTGTGGAACCGTGCACGTGAGCGAGTTGCCGCACATCTGGGCCATCCGGTGAAGTTGGAAATCGAGCCGGGGCGTTTCCTGATGGCGGAAGCGGGCGTGCTGGTGGCCGAAGTGCGTTCGGTAAAACAGATGGGCTGCCGCCACTTTGTCCTGGTAGACGCAGGGTTCAACGATCTGATGCGTCCGGCGATGTATGGCAGCTATCACCATATCTCCCTACTGCCTGCCGACGGCCGCAATACTGATCATCAACCGCTGCAAGACACCGTGATTGCCGGGCCGCTGTGTGAGTCAGGTGATGTGTTTACCCAGCAGGCGGGTGGCGGTATTGAAACCCGTCCGTTGCCGCAGGTGCGGGTCGGGGATTATCTGGTGTTCCATGACACCGGGGCCTATGGCTCGTCGATGTCCTCCAACTACAACAGTCGCCCGCTGCTGCCGGAAGTACTGTTTGAAAACGGTGAGCCTCGGCTGATCCGTCGCCGTCAGACGATTGAAGAATTGATCGGGCTGGAGTTAATTTAAGCGTAGGGGCCAGGCACCACGGACTCACGCAGTTTTAACTCACCGACAAACGGCGTTAGCGGTTGTAGCGCTTCGCCGTTGATCAGACGCAGGGCTTGAGCGATCGCCGCTTCGATCATAGCGTCGATCGGCAGGTAGACGGTGGACAACGCCGGTTGCAGATAGGCGGCGCTTGGCTCATCGTCGAAACCAAACAGCGAAACGTCCTCAGGCAGGCGTTTGCCAGCCTGGTGCAGGGCCTTCATCGCGCCGATGGCCATATCATCGTTGCTGGCAAACAGCGCGCTGAAGGAGTTGCCGCTAGCCAGCAGTGCCTTACAACTGAGGTACCCGCCGGGTACGCTGCTGTCGCCGTTGGTGATCAAGGCATCATTGAACGCAACCTGGTGGTGTTCCAACGCCTGACGATAACCCGCCAAGCGGGATTGGGCGGTGGGGGTATCAATAGGCCCGGTGATGCAGGCGATCTCACGGTGCCCTTGACGGATCAGGTAATCCACCACGTTGAAGGCGGCCTGTTGCTGTTCGAAGAACACGCAGCGTTCACGGGCCTTCGGCAGATCGCGGTTAATGATCATCACCGGAACCGGCAGGTCTTCCAGCAGCTCCATCAGGGCGCTTTCGCTCATAAAGCGGGTGTACAGGATAATCGCGTCGCAGCGGCGATCCGCCAGCAGCCGTACCGCCTGCAATTCATCTTCTGGCGTGTCGTGGCCGTCGGTGACGATCAAGTGCTTGCCGCTGGCCTCGACCAGTTTGGCGGCCTGGCGCAGCAAACGGCCAAAGTAGGGGCCGTCAAAATTGGACACTACCAGCCCAATACTGTTGGAGCTTTTATTGGCCAGCGATTGGGCGAGAAAGTTCGGCCGGTAGCCCAATTCATCCATTGCCTTGAACACCGCATCACGCGTGCTTTTCTTCACCTGGCCGGTGCCATTTAAAACGCGGGAAACCGTGGCTTTGGACACCCCCGCGCGCATGGAAACATCCAACATGGTGATCATCAATGGCTACCCTCTTTCAACGTCCGCTGCGGTAAATAGTGTTGAGTCTAGCATAGGGTGAGATCGGCTCGAACATGTTCGACCCCTACAAATTCAGCAACCTATGTTGTTGGGGCACCCATGCATTGATTGGCGTACACTGACGGTGCAGGCGTTTAAGGCATTTTTCCGAGGGGATTAGCGTGTTTCGTATTGTGCATCTGGCGGACTATCCGCAGCATCAGCAACAGGTTATCGACTGGCAGTGGCAGGCGTTTGGCAGCGAAAACAGCCGGGAATTCTTTGCCAGTGTGGTGGCCAGCAGCCTGCGGCATGAAGGTTTGCCGATCACCTTTATCGCCCTGTTGGATGACCAGCCGGTGGGCACCGTGGGGCTGTGGCGCTGTGATTTGATCAGCCGCCAGGATTTAACGCCGTGGCTGGCCGCGCTTTACGTTGAAGAGAGCCAGCGCGGCAGCGGGCTGGGGTTGCAGCTCCAGCAATATGTGCAGGAGTACAGCCGCCAAGCCGGGTTCAAGGAGCTGTATCTGTATGCCGAATTTAGCGGTTATTACGAACGCCATGGCTGGCAGCACATCGGCGAGGCGCTGGAGTACCCGGATCGCCCCGTGCGCCTCTACCACCGCCGGCTAGATTAGCTCTGATCGAAAGCGTTATTGATGCTGGCGACCGAATGGCGGCGGACCAGCGTCGGGCTGAACATATTGGTGATCTCCGGTAGCGGCTGGTTGTTGGCCAACGCTAATGCCAGCTCTGCTGCTTGCGTTGCCATCGCCACCACCGGGTAGCGGATAGTGGTCAGGCGTGGGCGCAGATAGCGGGAAATCAGCACGTCGTCAAAACCAATCAGCGAAATCTGGCCAGGAACGTCCACGCTGTTATCACTGAGCACCGAAAGCGCCCCGGCGGCCATCGGATCGTTATAGCAGGTGATGGCGGTAAACTGCTTACCACGGCCCAGCAACTCGGTCATAGCCTGCTCGCCGCCAATCTCATCCGGCTTGCCGTAGGCAACCAGCTTCTCATCCACCGCAATACCGTGTTCTTCCAATGCATCCAGGTAGCCCTGCAGTCGATCGGCAGCATCTGAAATCTGATGGTTGGAGCAGATGAAGGCGATCCGCTGGTGGCCCTGCTGGATCAGATGGCGGGTGGCCAGCCAGGCACCGTAACGATCGTCAAGCGCTACGCAGCGGGGCTCAAACCCAGGCAGTGTTCGGTTGATCAGCACCATGCCTGGAATTTGGCGCATCCAGACGGTCAGCTCATCGTCGGTCAGCTTCTTGGCATGCACCACCAAGGCCGCACAGCGATGGCGCACCAGTTGCTCAATGGCCTGACGCTCTTTTTCGGCATTGTGGTAACCGTTACCAATCAGCAGAAAATTATGCGTAGCGTAGGCCACCTGCTCCACGGCTTTTACCATGGCACCAAAGAAGGGATCGGAAACGTCAGAGACAATCAGGCCCAGGGTTTCGGTGGATTGCTGTGCCAGCGCACGGGCATTGGCGTTGGGGTGATACTGTAATCCTTCCATGGCGGCCAGCACGGCGGTTCGTGAACTTTCGCTGGCTTTTGGGGAGTTATTTATTACGCGGGACACCGTGGCGACGGAAACACCCGCCAGCCTGGCAACATCCTTAATCGTGGCCATATCTGCAACACTTCCTGGGTAATCGCTTACATTCCTCAGTTTTGCGGAAAAAATCGCGCGCCGCAAGGGCTGGTATCGCTAACTTGTGGTGAGCGTTGCATTTATGGCTTTTAAATTCACCTTTTCACCCCAAGCGGATCCAGGGTTAACGGGCGCAACGTGCGGTGCCCCAACGATCCGGGTTGGTTGAGGTTTTTCAATAGTTTCAAAACAATGTCTATCAAAGGAAAAACTACATCGCTGGTTACACTTTGCGTCGGACTGTTGCGATTGGCCGCTGGCGAGAGTTTGGCGTGGCGGGGTAAATTGACTGTCCCAGAGGTATTGATTGGTGAGCAATCGGCATACTCTGTATGTTGAAGCCATTTTCAATTGCACCAACCTACGCGGATGCGTAGGTTTTTTTTTGCCTGCCGTATAGTATTCTTCCTCAGACAATTTTTAAGGCCATCAACCCCGAGGGAGAGTGGGATGATATATACCGTGTTACGTGCACTGTTTCGCCTGTTGTTTCGTGTTCGTGTCGAAGGCGACGCCAAGCATTTTGAGCAGCAGAAACTGCTGATCACCCCGAATCACGTTTCTTTCATGGATGGCGCGCTGCTGGCGTTGTTCTTACCGATCAAACCGGTGTTTGCCGTTTACTCCAGCATTTCCGAACGTTGGTTTATGCGCTGGTTGAAACCTTATATCGATTTTGTGCCACTGGATCCCACCAAGCCGATGGCCATCAAGCATCTGGTGCGCATGGTTGAACAGGGCAGGCCGATCGTGGTATTCCCGGAGGGGCGCATTACGGTGACCGGTTCATTGATGAAGGTCTATGACGGGGCGGCCTTTATCGCCGCCAAATCTGGCGCCACCATCGTGCCGGTACGTATCGATGGCCCGGAGTTCAGCGTGTTTGGCCGTATGGCCGGGGTGTATAAACTCCGCGCCTTCCCACAGACCACCATCAGCATTCTGCCGCCAACCACTTTACCGATGCCAGACGCGCCAAAAGCCAGTCAACGCCGGCAGTTGGCCGGTGACAGGCTGCATCAGATCATGATGCAGGCGCGCATGGATACCCTCAAACCGCAAACCCTGTTCGGCGCGCTGTTGGCCGCACAGCATCGTTATGGGCGCTTCAAGCCCTGCATCGAAGACATAGGTTTCAAGGAAGACAGCTATCATACGCTGCTTAAAAAATCGCTGGGCGTCAGCCGCATCCTGGAGCGCTTTACCGCGCCGAAAGAGCATGTTGGCCTGCTGTTGCCCAATGCCACTATTACCGCTGCCGCCATCTTTGGCGCTTCATTGCGGGGCCGTATTCCGGCGATGCTCAATTACACCGCCGGTGTGAACGGGCTGAAAAGCGCGATGACCGCGGCCACCATTAAAACCATCGTCACCTCGCGCCAGTTCCTGGAAAAGGGCAAGTTGACTCACCTGCCAGAGCAGGTGCCGGAAGCCAATTGGGTTTATCTGGAAGATTTGAAAGATACCGTCACCCGCGACGATAAGCTGTGGATCCTGCGTCACCTGTTCCAGCCACAAAAGGCCATGGTGCCGCAGCAGCCAGAAGATGCGGCGCTGATCCTGTTTACCTCCGGCTCGGAAGGCCATCCCAAGGGCGTGGTGCATTCCCATGCCAGCCTGTTGGCGAACGTGGAGCAGATCCGAACCATTGCGGATTTCACCCCGCGCGATCGCTTTATGTCCTCGCTGCCACTGTTCCACTCTTTCGGCCTGACGGTTGGGTTGATCACCCCGTTGATGACCGGTAGCCGGGTATTCCTCTACCCAAGCCCACTGCATTATCGCGTGGTGCCGGAACTGGTCTATGACCGTAACTGCACCGTGCTGTTTGGGACAGCGACCTTCCTCAACAACTACGCCCGTTTCGCCCATCCTTACGATTTTGCCCGTCTGCGCTATGTGGTGGCCGGGGCCGAGAAGCTGGCCGAAAGCACCAAACAGATTTATCAGGACAAATACGGCATCCGCATTTTAGAAGGCTACGGCGTCACTGAGTGTGCTCCGGTAGTGTCGATCAACGTGCCTCTGGCGGCCAAAGTTGGCACCGTAGGCCGCATTATGCCGCAGATGGAAGCACGTTTGATTAAGATGGCCGGGATCGATAACGGCGGCCGCCTGCAATTGAAAGGCCCTAACATCATGAAGGGCTACCTGCGGGTTGAACGCCCAGGCGAACTGGAAACTCCGGCAGCCGAGGACGAAAACGGCGTGTTGCAAGCTGGCTGGTACGATACCGGTGATATTGTCAGCTTCGACGAACAGGGCTATTGCACCATTCGTGGCCGCGTGAAGCGCTTTGCCAAACTGGCGGGGGAAATGATCTCGCTGGAGAGCGTGGAACAGTTGGCCGTGCGCCTGTCACCGGAAGGGCTGCATGCGGCCACGGTGAAAAGCGACAGCAGCAAAGGCGAAGCGCTGGTGTTGTTCACCAACGACGCCAGCATTACCCGTGATAGCTTGCTGCGGGTGGCTCGTGAGCAGGGCACCCCGGAGCTGGCGGTGCCGCGTGATATTCGCCTGGTGAAGGCGTTGCCGTTACTGGGCAGCGGCAAACCGGATTTCGTTACTTTGCGCCAAATGGCTGAACAGCCGGAGAAGGCATAATGAATGCAACTGATTCCCCACTGCTGTCACGTTCGATGATCGCGGTGATCTGTGCCCAGTTTCTCTCGGCCTTCGGCGATAACGCCTTGCTGTTTGCTACCCTGGCGCTGATCAAACAGCAAATGTACCCCGATTGGAGCCAACCGATACTGCAAATGGCCTTCGTGGCCACCTATATCATCCTGGCTCCGTTTGTCGGCCAAATCGCCGACAGCTTCTCCAAAGGCCGGGTGATGATGGTCGCTAACGGTTTGAAGCTGGCCGGTGCGCTGGTGATCTGCTTTGGGCTGAACCCGTTCCTGGGCTATACCCTGGTCGGCATCGGGGCGGCGGCTTATTCACCGGCGAAGTACGGCATCCTGGGTGAGATCACCAGCGGCGATAAGCTGGTGAAGGCCAATGGGCTGATGGAAGCTTCCACCATTGCCGCCATCCTGGTGGGCTCGGTAGCCGGTGGCCTGCTGGCAGACTGGCATATTGTAGCTGCACTGGCGGTGTGTGCTGTGGTTTACGGCGCGGCGGTCGTTGCCAACCTGTACATCCCGCGCTTGCCTGTTGCCCATAAGGTGGCCTCCTGGCACCCACGCGTCATGGGGAGCACTTTCTTCAACGCTTGCGTGGTGCTGTGGCGCGATGGGCAAACCCGTTTCTCACTGATTGGTACCAGCCTGTTCTGGGGCGCTGGGGTTACCCTGCGCTTCCTGCTGGTGCTGTGGGTGCCGGTGGCGCTGGGCATTCGCGATAACGCCACGCCAACCATGCTCAACGCGATGGTGGCAATAGGTATCGTGGTCGGGGCCGGGGCGGCAGCCCGCTTTGTGACGCTGGAAACGGTTAAGCGTTGTATGCCTGCCGGGATCCTGATCGGCATCGCCGTAGCCTTCTTTGCCGTGCAAACCAGCATGCTGAATGCTTATGGCGTGCTGCTGGTGATTGGTGTGCTGGGTGGTTTCTTTGTGGTGCCGCTGAATGCGCTGTTGCAAGAGCGGGGCAAACGCTCCGTTGGGGCGGGGAATGCTATTGCGGTACAGAACCTGGGTGAAAATACCGCCATGCTGCTGATGCTTGGCCTCTACTCTTTGGTGGTCAAATTAGGTGTGCCGGTGATCGGCGTCGGGATCGGTTTTGGCGTCGTGTTCGGCCTTGCCATCACCGTCCTGTGGATATCTCAATTCCGCTCCAAAGCCTAACGGTTTGATACATAGGGGCACAGCATGCTGTACCCCTATAGTCTTTATGGCGCTGGAATGGTGAAGCGGCTGTGGATCTCTTCCAGAGCCTGCAACACTTCCTCGTTCAACACCACGTCAAAACTGTCGATATTTATCTTCAACTGCTCCAGCGTGGTGGCACCCAGCAAGGTGCTGGCAACGAACGGCTGCTGGCGCACGAATGCCAATGCCATCTGTGAAGGGTCCAGACCATGCTTTTTCGCCAGCGCCACGTATTCGGCGATCGCCGCCTGGCTCTGGGCTGAAGAGTAGCGGGTAAAGCGGCTGAACAGTGTGTTGCGTGCCCCGGCCGGTTTGGCACCGTTGAGGTATTTGCCGGACAGCGTACCGAAGGCCAGGCTGGAATAGGCTAACAGTTCGATACCCTCATGTTGGCTGATCTCCGCCAGACCAATCTCAAAGCTGCGGTTTAACAGGCTGTAGGGGTTCTGGATCGAGACGATACGCGGTAGTTCGTGTTTTTCTGCCAGTTGCAGGTAGCGCATCACGCCCCAAGGGGTTTCGTTAGAGACGCCGATATAGCGAATTTTGCCGGCCCGGACCTGCTCGGTTAACGCTTCCAGAGTTTCCAACAGCGGGATGGTGGCCTTCTCATCGGTGTACTGATAATTGAGCTTGCCGAAACAGTTGGTGGTGCGCTGCGGCCAGTGTAGCTGGTACAGATCCAGATAATCGGTGTTTAACCGTTTCAGGCTGGCATCCAGGGCAGCGCGGATATTTTTGCGATCTAACGCCTGCTGTGGGCGGATCCCAGCGTCATTACCCCGGATCGGCCCGGAGACCTTGCTTGCCAGCACGATTTTATCGCGGTTGCCGCGCGCTTTGATCCAACTGCCAATGTATTGCTCTGTCAGCCCCTGGGTTTCCGGGCGCGGTGGCACTGGATACATCTCTGCGGTATCAATCAGGTTGATGCCAGCGGCTAATGCATAATCCAGCTGTGCGTGGGCATCGGCTTCGCTGTTTTGTTCGCCAAAGGTCATGGTGCCCAGTCCCAGCACGCTCACTTCTAAAGAACTGTGGGGAATACGGTGGTATTGCATTAACGGCCTTCCTTCAATGTTAGCGCTTACGGGCGTGATGCCCGGTAAAACAGCAGCCAGAGATCCAACGGCGTAACACGCCTTACTTGACTATAACCAAGCTAAGAAGATGGTGAAAGTGGAATATAACAGCCGAGGGCAGGGCTAATCCCCTGATTGATAATCCGTCAGGGGTCAGGAAGATGCGGGGGCTGGGATTAACGCTCGATAACCTGCGAGACCTGATCGCCGTTAATCTGACGCTGCTTGCCTTGCTCGTCCTGATAGCTGATCAGGCCGGTATCCTTATCGATTTTAGGCTTACCCTGCGTGAGGATCATATTGCCATCTTTGGTGGCCATCACATAGTCGCTGGAACAGCCTGCTAATCCGGCGACCATCATCAGGGCGGAAATAGCCATTACCCACTTTTTCATGCCGAACACCTTATATACCTAGAATAATTGTCCTAATAGAGTAGCAAACTCTGCCAAAGATGGCTTTCGGACGTATCCCATCTGTGTAAGGAGAAATGACGGTGAAATCAGGATGCGCAGGGCTAATCAAAGCGTAAAGTGCCTGGCCAGCAGCGCCCGGGTGAAGTTTTTCTTCAGATAGAAGCCGCGCGGCAAGGTGAGGATCGGTTGGCCCTGTTCGCCGGTGGCTTCGGTCAGTGCCTTGTTGTTGGCCGCTTTTGGCCGCAGCTGTAGCACTTCGCCATGGCGGGCAGTGATCCGCTCAACCTGGCCGAGCACGATAAGATCCATCAGTTCTTCCCAATCCCGGCGCAGCATCTCGGTTTCTTCCTGATTGGGCTGCCACAGCAGCGGGGAACCTACGCGGCGCTGTGCCAATGGGATTTGTCGTTCACCCTCCACCGGGATCCACAGCACGCGTGCCAGTTTGTGGCGTACGTGGCTGCTTTCCCAAGTGACGCCGCTATTGCCTGTCAGCGGGGCTACGCAGACGAAAGTGGTTTCCAGCGGGTTACCGGCGGCGTCGACCGGGATGGTTTTCAACTCAATGCCCAGCTCTGGGAAATCCTGTTCAGGCTTGCTGCCCGCCATGGCACCCAGATAGAGCTCCAGCAGCATGCCGACCCAACCTTTATCCCGTTTGAGATCCTTGGGAATGCTGACCTGCGCACGAGCTGCCAGTTCACCAAGGTTAAAGCCAGCCAGCGCCTGGGCACGGGCTAATAATTGCTGCTCGTTTTCTGGCGGCAGCGGGGATAAACACGCCATAAATCAGACCTATGCATTATGGTTAAAAAATGTACCGAATTTACTCACAGCCTTAAAAGGGAAAAGCAGGCTGGGGAAAACAACAATAGTAGCATGATTTTGCATGACTTTTTGGCTACCCCATCGCGGTAGAAAAATTTCATCGCGGGGTTGTGCACCTGTAGCCACCGACAATAAACAGGATCTTACACCTATTTATCCACAGATTTCTGGGATAACCCAACTTTTTGCCGATCACTGGTTTGATTTACAGCCTTGACGCGGGGCATTTTTTACGAATTTGGCGGTTTTATAGGTCACTGGGTATAATAATCTGTGGATAAAATCCGCATTGGTGGATCTTTCGCCAGAGAAAGATCCAAAGCGTGCATAGATCACATTTTTACCCTGTTCATAACTGTGTTTAAGTCATTATTGCATTGTATTTAAAGGAATAATAAAAAATTAAAAATACGGCGGATTTTAAGTTCAATTGAGTTTTCCCGGCTTATCCCTAGAGTTCTTCACACACCTATCCACAGAAAAAGTGAATAAAACCGCCCTCCAACCTCGTTACATGTTTATAACTTTGCCATTATCTGTGAGTTATCCCAATGTTATCCGAGCGACGGCGCTGCAAAGCAGTGGTTTACCGCCTGTGGCTTGTGTGAAACAATCAGGTTATCAATACGAATTTATGCTTATCGAGGTAGTCCGGTGATCGATGATGATGGCTACCGCCCGAATGTTGGTATCGTAATCTGTAATCGTCAGGGGCAGGTCCTATGGGCCCGCCGTTACGGTCAGCACTCCTGGCAGTTTCCCCAAGGGGGAATAAACCCTGGCGAAACGCCTGAGCAGGCGATGTACCGTGAGCTGTTCGAAGAAGTGGGGCTGAGTAAAAAGGATGTGCGTATCCTGGCCTCAACCCGCAACTGGTTGCGCTATAAATTGCCAAAACGTTTGGTGCGTTGGGACACAAAGCCGGTTTGTATCGGCCAAAAGCAGAAATGGTTTCTGCTGCAGTTAATGTGCAATGACGCGGATATCAACATGCAGCGCAGCAGTACGCCGGAGTTTGACGGCTGGCGCTGGGTGAGCTTCTGGTATCCGGTGCGCCAGGTGGTGTCGTTTAAACGCGACGTGTACCGCCGGGTTATGAAAGAGTTTGCCGCAACCGTCATGCCTATGCAGGAACTGGCAGCGCAGCGGCAGCCTCCTGCTTATCGCCGAAAGAGAGGTTAAGTCAAACCGACTATGCTCACGCGCTTGCGAGAAATTGTTGAGAAAGTGGCCGCGGCGGCCAGTCTGACAGATGCGCTGGATCTTTTGGTCAATGAAACCTGTCTGGCGATGGACACCGAAGTTTGCTCCATCTATCTGGCAGACAACGACCGCCGCTGTTATTACCTGATGGCGACGCGCGGGTTGAAAAAGCCCCGTGGGCGAACTATCGCCCTGGCCTTTGACGAAGGCATCGTCGGCCTGGTCGGGCGGCGGGCAGAGCCGATCAACCTGGCGGATGCCCAAAGCCATCCCAGCTTCAAATATATTCCGCAGGTCAAAGAGGATCGTTTCCGATCCTTCCTTGGCGTGCCGATCATTCATCGCCGCCAGTTGCTTGGCGTGTTGGTGGTGCAGCAACGTGAACTGCGCCAGTTTGACGAAAGCGAAGAATCCTTCATGGTTACCCTGGCCACCCAAATGGCCGGGATCCTCTCGTTATCACAGCTAAACGCCATTTTTGGCCAGTATCGCCAGACCCGCATTCGGGCGCTGGCTGCGGCTCCTGGCGTGGCAGTGGCGGAGGGGTGGTTAGATAGCAGCCAACCTTCACTTGATCAGGTGTATAAAGCCTCCACGCTGGATACCGTCAGCGAGCGTGAACGCCTGACACAGGCGTTGGAAGAGGCTGGGGCAGAGTTCCGCCGCTTCAGTAAGCGTTTTAGCGCCAGCTCGCAAAAAGAGAGCGCGGCGATCTTCGATCTCTATTCCCACCTGCTCAACGATGCTCGTCTCAAACGTGAACTGTACGCGGAGATCGATGCCGGTTCGGTAGCCGAGTGGGCGGTAAAACAGGTGATTGAAGCCTTCGCTGCCCAGTTTGCGACCTTGCAAGATACCTATATGCGCGAGCGCGCCAGCGACCTGCGTGCGCTTGGCCAACGTCTGCTCTTCCACCTCGACGATACCACCCAAGGGGCCAGCCAATGGCCAGCCCGATTTGTGCTGGTCGCCGATGAGCTGACGGCAACCCTGTTGGCCGAAGTGCCGCAGGATCGCCTGGCTGGCGTGGTAGTGCGGGACGGTGCCGCCAACTCCCATGCCGCGATCCTGGTGCGGGCCATGGGCGTGCCAACGGTGATGGGGGCGGACATCCAGCCTGCGCTGTTGGCCCAGCGAATGCTGATTGTTGATGGCTATCGCGGCGAGCTGCTGGTCGATCCGGAACCGGTGCTGGTGAAGGAATACCAACGTCTGATCAGCGAAGAGCAGGAGCTCAGCAAGCTGGCAGAAGACGACGTTGAACAGCCCGCAGAGCTGAAAAGCGGTGAGCGGATCCAGGTGATGCTGAACGCTGGCCTTAGCCCGGAACATGAACAACTGCTGGGTGCGCGCGTGGACGGCGTTGGCCTGTACCGCACCGAGATCCCGTTCATGCTGCAAAGTGGCTTCCCGTCGGAAGAGGAGCAGGTGGCGCAATATCAGGGCATGCTGCAACTCTTCTATCCGCACAAGCCGGTGACGCTGCGTACGCTGGATATCGGCGCTGATAAACAGTTGCCCTACATGCCGATCAGCGAGGAAAACCCGTGCCTCGGTTGGCGGGGGATCCGTATTACGCTGGATCAGCCAGAAATCTTCCTGATCCAGGTGCGCGCCATGCTGCGTGCCAATGCGGGAACCGGCAATCTGGGGATCCTGTTGCCGATGATCACCAGCCTGGAAGAGATCGACGAGGCCAAGCGCCTGATCGATCGCGCCGGGCGAGAAGTGGAAGAGATGCTGGGATACGACATTCCCAAGCCGCGGATTGGCGTCATGCTGGAAGTGCCGTCGATGATCTTCCTGATCCCTTATCTGGCCGCACGCGTCGATTTTGTCTCGGTAGGAACCAACGATTTAACCCAGTATCTGCTGGCGGTGGATCGTAATAATACCCGCGTTGCTTCGCTGTACGACAGCCTGCATCCAGCCATGTTGCAGGTGCTGAAATTGATCATCGATCAGGGGACGGCGGCCGGGCTGCATGTCAGCCTGTGCGGTGAACTGGCGGGAGACCCGATGGGTGCTCTGCTGCTGGTGGGTATGGGTTACCGCAATTTGAGCATGAACGGGCGCAGCGTCGCACGGATCAAATATCTGTTGCGCCATATCGAACTTGAAGACGCGCAAGGGTTGGCCAAGCGGGTATTGAGTGCCCAGATGACCACCGAGGTTCGCCACCAGGTAGCGGCGTTTATGGAACGGCGTGGCATGGGGGGGCTGATCCGCGGCGGCCGTTGATTAGGCGTTGTCCAGCCCGTTAAGTGTTGACCTATTTTTTTACAGAACTTTTCCCTGCCGGCAAGCCCGGACGTGGTTAAGCCTATGTTATGATGCGCCATCTCAATGCGGTGCTCCCGTTGCACGGGCTTTGCACCGCGTTTGGCACCTGCCGCCCCCGCTTGGGGATGAATAACAGACATATTGTGGTGATAGATGAGCACTAGCTATCTGGCGTTTCCAAAATTTGATCCGGTGATTTTCTCTATCGGCCCGGTCTCTTTGCACTGGTACGGTTTGATGTACCTGGTTGGCTTTGTTTTTGCCATGTGGTTGGCGGTGCGCCGCGCGAACAAGCCCGGCAGCGGTTGGACCAAAGACGAAGTGGAAAACATGCTGTATGCCGGTTTCCTTGGGGTCTTTATCGGTGGCCGTGTCGGTTACGTGCTGTTCTACAACCTGCCGTTGTTCCTGGATAACCCGCTCTACCTGTTCAAAGTCTGGGATGGCGGTATGTCATTCCACGGCGGCCTGATTGGCGTGATCGCGGTGATGCTGTGGTTTGCCCGTCGCACCAAGCGCAACTTCTTCCAGGTTTCTGATTTTATTGCCCCACTGATCCCGTTTGGTCTGGGCGCTGGCCGCCTGGGTAACTTTATCAACGGTGAGCTGTGGGGGCGTGTTACTACCAATACACCTTGGGCGATGCTGTTCCCAAGCTCGCGTCCGGAAGATATCGCCATCGCTGCCGCCAATCCTCAACTGCTGCCGCTGCTCAACGAATATGGCGTGTTGCCACGTCATCCGTCGCAGCTGTATGAAATGGTGCTGGAAGGCATCGTGCTGTTTATCATTCTGAACCTGTTCATCCGTAAGCCACGTCCGATGGGAGCCGTTTCGGGCCTGTTCCTGATTGGCTATGGCACGTTCCGTATTATCGTCGAGGCGTTCCGCCAGCCTGATGCCCAGCTTGGCCTGTTTGACGGGGTGATCAGCATGGGGCAAATCCTGTCCGTGCCGATGGTGCTCGCCGGTATTATTATGATGATCTGGGCGTATCGTCGTCGTCCACAGCAACAACAGTCGTGAGGAAAAATGAAACAGTATCTGGATTTGATGAACAAAGTGCTCGCCGAGGGCACCCCTAAAGCCGACCGTACCGGCACTGGCACGTTGTCGATTTTCGGCCACCAGATGCGTTTCAACCTGCAGGAAGGTTTCCCGTTGGTGACCACCAAGAAATGCCACCTGCGGTCGATCATTCATGAGCTGCTGTGGTTCCTGAACGGCGATACCAACGTGGCGTATCTGCGCGAAAACAACGTCAGCATCTGGGACGAATGGGCTGATGAAAACGGCGATCTTGGCCCGGTCTATGGCAAGCAATGGCGTGCCTGGGGCGCGGCAGATGGTCGCGAGATTGACCAGCTAAGCACCGTGTTGCAACAGCTGAAACAGGATCCGGATTCTCGCCGTATTATTGTTTCTGCGTGGAACGTGGGTGAGCTGGATAAGATGGCTCTGGCACCGTGCCATGCCTTCTTCCAGTTCTATGTGGCGGACGGCAAACTCTCTTGCCAGCTGTATCAGCGCTCGTGCGACGTGTTCCTCGGCCTGCCGTTCAATATTGCCAGCTATGCGTTGCTGGTGCATATGATGGCGCAACAGTGCGATCTGGAAGTGGGCGATTTTGTCTGGACCGGTGGTGATACCCATCTTTACAGCAACCACATGGAGCAGACGCAGCTGCAATTAACCCGCGAGCCGCGTGCGTTGCCGAAGCTGGTGATCAAACGCAAGCCAGCCTCGCTGTTTGATTATCGTTTTGAAGACTTTGAGATTGAAGGCTACGATCCGCACCCGCCGATCAAGGCTCCTGTCGCTATCTGATTTGCTGAGGGCCGTATCCGGCCCTCTTTCTTACGCCTACTGAAAGTAGGCGCGCCGCATGCTGCGCTCGTGCTGCATTGCCAAAAATGCGAAGCCGTACTCAACTTCCCCCAGCTTGTTACCTGCTAACTAAAAATTCTGCGTATCATTTGCCAGCCTGAGAAAAGGTGCCTTTCATCGTGCCTCTGGCTGATTACACTCGCCGTATGAACCGATATAAAAATAGCCCCGAACACCAGCAAGGCCTGACGCTGATCGAACTGATGATCGTGATGGTGCTGGCGGGGATGCTGACCTCTTGGGGGGGTAGCCAGTGGCATCATTATCAACAGGCGCTACGGCTTGAGCAGACCGCCCAGCAACTGCTGGCATTCTTAACGCGCTTACAGGCCGATGCCAACTGGCATAACCGCAACGCGTTATTGTGGTTTCGGCCTGGGAAAATCTGGTGCATAGGCAGCGGCCCGCAGGTGGCACCTTGTAGTGCATTGGCGGACCGGGTCTTTACCCCAGAACACCTGGATGTGGAGTTACAAGGTTATACCCAAAAGGAGATGGGATTTTATGGGGTGCGCAACAATGCGCAGGCCGGGCATATCCTGCTGGGCAATCCGGCTGGCCGCATACGTCTGGTGCTGTCTGCCAAAGGTCGGCTGCGGCTGTGCAGCGAAGAAACTGCTATCCGGAGCCTGCCCTTATGCGAACCTTAGAACAAGGCTTTACCCTGCCGGAGGTGCTGCTGGCGATGACATTCGGCAGCCTGATTGCATTGGCGGCGGCGAAAACCTTACCGATACTGCGTCAGCAGACGGTTGATGTAGGCCGTCATTATCGGTTGGAGCTGGTGTTACGCCAGCTGGCTTTCGGGATTGAAAAGGATCTGCGCCGCAGCGGATTTTGTGCCGGGCAGTGTCAGGGGCGCTCGTTGCTGATTGGCCATGCAGCGGGGGAAGCGCCGGGCAGCTGTGTGATCGTGGCCTACGATCTTAACCGCAATGGCAACTGGGACAGCGGTGGCGATGCCGAGTATTTTGGTTACCGCCTGCGGGCTGGCGGGCTGGAGGGGCAAAGCGGCGTGACCCAGTGCCAGGGCAGCGGCTGGGAACGCTTGCTGGATCAGGAAGAGGTACGGATTGAGTCTTTTTCTGTCAGCCAGATCGCAGGGCGCGATGGCAAGTCCTTGATGTTGTTTACCCTAAGGGGCCGCTCAACGGTGCGGGCAAATATAGAACGCCGCCTGGAGTGGGCGGTTAGCATGGAGGCACCCTAGAGATGGATATGCAGCAGGGGGGCAGCACGTTGGCTGCGGTGATGTTGTTGCTGGTGATGGGGCTGATGCTGCTCACCGCCCAGCAGCGGCAATTGGACAGTGCGCTACTGCTGGCCGTCGATCAGCAGCGCTATCTGCGGGCTTACAACCAGGCGGCTTCGGCCCTAAGCTGGGGGCTGACGCAACCGTGGCCACGGGAGTCTCTGCAGGCGAGCCACTGGTCCTGTCAGCAGATTAGCAGCGAGGCTTTGCAAGCCTGCGCCCGGCTATCGGCCCGTACCGGTCTGGTAATGGTGCGTGGGGCTGGAGATGTTGCGGGAGCGGAGCCCTTGTGGCTATACCAACTGGCTACACAGCAAGGCGGGGCTGGTGGCCACCTGCTGAAAGCGCAAAAAGGCGGCTGGCTGGATTTTTGTCCGGAAAAGCGGGAAAGCGACTGTGCTGAATAAACCAGCTGGCCGGCGAAGTCAGCGGGGTTTCAGCCTGCCCGAAGTGTTGATCGCGGCATTGTTGTTCGCCGTCTCGCTGCTCGGGCTGTTACACTATCAGCAGGTGTTGTTGCAGGCATTTCAACGGCAGTGGCAATATCGACAGGCCTGGTCTCTGGCGCACCAACAGCTGGAAATATTCAGTGCCGGTGCCGAAATAAGCCATGCCATATCGCTACCACCAAATTGGCACTACCAAGTCGAAACCCGCCAAGCGCAAGGCTCATGCCTGCGGCGTACGGTGAAGATACAAACGCCGCTGCACCAACAGATTGAACTCAGTCGCTGGTATTGCGGGCAGTAGCGCGGGGTGTTGTGCCACCTCAGACTCTTTTGGTCGAGATGTTCTCGATCGGTTCCCTCTCTCTTTGGGAGGGAGTCAGAGTGAGGAAAAACTATGTCGCCGGTAATGCCCTTTTTCGCTTCCAAGGAGCCTCATGTTTACGGTTTATCATTCCAATCAACTGGACTTGCTGAAAACGCTGACCAGCGCGCTGATAGCCAGAGAACCTTTGGCCGATCCGTTTCAACAGGAAGTGGTGCTGGTGCAAAGCCCCGGCATGGCGCAATGGTTGCAGATGCAGCTGGCCGAGCAGTTTGGCATTGCCGCGAATATCGTTTTCCCGCTCCCGGCGACCTTTATATGGGACATGTTCACCAAGGTATTACCCGGCATACCCAAAGAGAGCGCCTTTAGCAAAGATGCCATGACCTGGAAACTGATGTGGCTGCTGCCAGGCATGCTGACCCGGCCCGAGTTTGCTCCTTTACAGCATTATCTGACCGATGACGCCGACAAGCGCAAGATCCACCAGCTGGCCGGGCGTGTTGCCGATCTGTTTGACCAATATCTGGTTTATCGCCCGCAGTGGCTGGAGAGTTGGCAGCGTGGGGAAACGGTAGAAGGGCTGGCAGAGGCGCAAAGCTGGCAAGCCCTCCTGTGGCATCGGCTAGTGGAATATACCCACGAGCTGGGTCAGCCTGAATGGCACCGTGCCAATTTATATCGCCGGTTTATTAGTACCCTGGAGAATGCCACTCAATGCCCAGCAGGGTTGCCGCCACGGGTGTTTATCTGTGGGATTTCTGCCTTGCCGCCAATCTACCTGGAAGCGCTGCAGGCTTTGGGTAAACATATTGATATCCATCTGATGTTTACCAACCCCTGCCGCTATTACTGGGGCGACATTCAGGACTACGCCTTTCTGGCCCGTTTGCAGAGCCGCAAACGCCGCCACTATCACCAGGCACGGGAGCAAGGCTTGTTCCGTCAGCCGGAACAGGCAGCACAACTATTTGATGCCGAGGGTGAACAACAACTGAGTAACCCGCTGCTGGCTTCCTGGGGCAAGCTGGGGCGCGATCATCTGTATTTACTGTCGCAGATGGAGGCGGTGCAGGAAGTAGATGCCTTTGTCGAGATCCCGGCAGATAGCTTGCTGCACGCCATTCAGCACGACATGTTGGAGCTGGAAGATCACGCACTGATCGGCACCACGCCGGAAACCCTGGAGCGCAGTGACAATAAACGCCAGCTCGATCCGCAGGATCGCTCCATCAGTCTGCATGCCTGCCACAGCCCGCAGCGCGAAGTCGAGGTGCTGCACGACCATTTGCTGACCATGCTGGCAGAAGATCCCCAACTTACCGCGCGCGACATCATCGTGATGGTGGCCGATATCGACAGCTACACCCCGTATATTCAGGCGGTGTTTGGCAATGCCCCCGCCGGGCGCTATCTGCCGTTTGCCATTTCCGATCGCAAGGCCCGTCAGGCGCATCCTGCGCTACAAGCCTTTATTTCCCTGCTGGATCTGCCGCAAAGCCGTTTTACCTCAGAGGAGGTACTGGCGCTGTTGGACGTGCCTGCGCTAGCGGCACGTTTCTCGATTCAGGAAGAGGGCTTAAGTCTGTTACGCCACTGGACTGGCGAATCCGGGGTACGTTGGGGGCTGGATGATGACAACGTGCGTGAGCTGGATCTTCCCGCAACCGGGCAGCATACCTGGCGGTTTGGCCTGACGCGGATGCTGCTGGGCTACGCAATGGACAGCAACGCCGGAGATTGGCAGGGCGTATTACCTTACGATGAGTCTAGTGGATTAGTGGCCGAACTGGCTGGGCAACTGGCCGATCTGCTGGCACAACTCAGCCGTTGGCGGCAAATCCTCAGTGAAGAGCGGCCGTTAGCCGAATGGTTACCGCTGTGCCGCCAACTGCTCAATAGCTTCTTTGAGACGGACAGCGAAACCGAAGAGGCGTTGGCGCTGATCGAAGAGCAGTGGCAGAAAGTGGCCAGCTTTGGCCTGGCGGCCCGCTATCCCGATGCCGTGCCGTTGACGTTGCTGCGCGATGAACTGGCCGCACGGCTCGATCAGCAGCGCATCAGCCAGCGTTTCCTGGCTGGGCAGATCAACTTCTGTACCTTGATGCCCATGCGTTCCATTCCGTTCAAGGTGGTCTGCCTGCTGGGCATGAACGACGGTGTCTACCCCCGCACCTTGCCGCCGCTGGGGTTTGACCTGATGGCGCAGCAGATTAAGCGCGGCGATCGCAGCCGCCGTGACGATGACCGCTACCTGTTCCTGGAGGCGATCCTCTCTGCCCAGCAGCAGCTGTATATCAGCTTTATTGGCCGTTCCATTCAGGATAACAGCGAGCGATATCCTTCCGTATTGGTCACTGAACTGTTGGAATATCTGCAGCAAAGCTATTGCCTGCCCGGCGATGAAGGGCTGGATGCGGACGGCAGCGCACGCAGGGTCGGTGAGCACTTGCTTAAACGTCATGCCCGCATGCCGTTTGCTGCGGAAAACTTCCTGCCGGGGAGCGAAGATCAAAGCTATGCGGCAGAATGGTTGGCCGCTGCCGATGGCCGTGGCGCTGCACATCCAGAATTTAATCAACCGCTGGCGGAGGAAGAGAAAACCCAGGTTTCTCTTGATGAACTGCTCCGTTTTTACCGCCATCCGATCCGTGCCTTCTTCCAGCTACGTCTTGGCGTTAACTTTATTCTGGAAGAGACCGATCTGCCGGAAGACGAGCCTTTTACGCTGGATAACCTCAGCCGCTATCAGTTCAACAGCCAATTGCTGAACACGCTGATCGAGGGGGAGGACGCAGGCAAGTTATACCAACGGGTGCGTGCATCGGGGGGATTACCTTACGGGGCTTTCGGTGAGATTTACTGGCAAAAGCAGCAGGAGGAAATGGCGGAGCTGGCCGAGCGGGTGCGTGAACAGCGCCAGGAGAATGGCAGCCTGGAGCTGGATATCGACGTGGCGGGCATGCGTATCACCGGCTGGCTGCATCAGGTACAGCAGGATGGCTTGCTGCGCTGGCGACCGGCAACGCTTTCTGCCGTAGACGGCATCTTGCTTTGGCTGGAGCACCTGGTGTATTGCTGCGTTGGCGGTAGCGGGGAAAGCCGTATGTTTGGCAGCAAGAATTCCGCCTGGCGCTTCGCTGCGCTCGCAAGCGAGGATGCCCACGCGCAGTTGGCGGAGCTGGTAGCGGGCTACCGCCGTGGCCTGTCGCAGCCGCTGATGCTGCTCAATAAAAGCGGCTGGGCCTGGTTGAGCCAATGTTATCAGGCACAAACGCAGCAGATAGACTGGGATGAAGAAGTCCAGATCAAGGCGCGTGCCAAGCTGCTACAAGCCTGGCAGGGCGATCAGCGGATCCCGGGCGAGGGAGCAGATCCCTATACCCAGCGCGTTTTCCGCCAAATGGATAATGTTCGCCTTGAACAAATCCTCAAAGAAACAGAGTGTTACTTGTTGCCCGTGGCCCGTAATAACCTGGGGTAACCCCCCTCACGGTGGCACAGGTCGCAGTGAGGTGATAAAAATTTTACGCTTTTATACTCAACCATTGAGGTTAAGTCTGGTCTTACATAACGTATAGGCATATACGTTGTAGAGTGGCGCACGCTGCGCGCCCAACGATGTGGGCTATAGTGAGTTGAGTGTTTAAAACCGTAATGCGTTGAGTTAGAAATTGAATTTCATTGGGCATCGCTTTCGGTTGTGTCATTTTGCACCGTGCTGTCACCGTCAGGGAGTTGGCGAGACAGCCAGAGAACAGGGGTTTATTTTGGATATGCGCAGACTGTTGACCCGCATTACCGGGTTGATGTTATTGGTTATGTTTTGGGCGCCGTTAAGCTGGGCCGCGCAAGGCTGGCAACCGCTGGCGGAAAAGATCAACAAAAGCGATCACGATCCGCGTGAATACCAGGCTATCAAGCTGGATAACGGCATGACCGTACTGCTGGTGTCCGACGCGTTGGCACCAAAGTCACTGGCTGCTCTGGCGCTGCCGGTAGGCTCGCTGGAAGATCCCAACAGCCAACTTGGCCTGGCTCACTACCTGGAACATATGGTACTGATGGGCTCCAAGCGCTATCCAGAACCCGAGAACCTCTCCGAGTTTTTGAAAAAGCACGGTGGTAGCCACAATGCCAGCACCGCGTCTTACCGCACTGCGTACTATCTGGAAGTGGAAAATGACGCTTTAGAACCCGCTGTCGATCGGATGGCCGATGCCATTGCCGAACCTATTTTGGATCCCGGCAATGCGGACCGCGAACGCAACGCGGTGAATGCCGAGTTAACGATGGCGCGCTCTCGTGACGGTATGCGCATGGCGCAGGTTGGGGCAGAAACCCTCAATCCGGCTCACCCTAGCGCACGTTTTTCTGGCGGCAACCTCGAGACGTTGCAGGACAAGCCAGGCAGCAAGCTGCATGAAGAACTGGTTAGTTTTTATCAGCGTTACTATTCTGCCAACCTGATGAAGGGCGTGCTGTACAGCAACCAATCCTTGCCTGAACTGAGAGCGCTGGCGGTCAAAACCTTCGGCCGCATTCCTAATCACGATGCGAAAGTGCCACCGATCACCGTTCCGGCGGTCACCTCGGAGCAGCAGGGCATCATTATTCATTATGTACCGGCGCAGCCGCGCAAGCAGCTGAAGGTCGAATTCCGTATCGATAACAACAGCGCCGAGTTCCGCAGTAAAACCGATACCTATATCAGCTACCTGATTGGCAACCGCAGCACCAATACGCTTTCTGACTGGCTACAGAAGCAGGGGCTGGCAGATGCCATCAATGCGGGTGCCGACCCGATGATCGATCGCAACGGTGGCGTGTTCTCAATCAGCGTTTCCTTGACCGACAAGGGGCTGGCGGAGCGTGACAAAGTGGTGGCAGCGATCTTCAGCTATCTGAAAATGTTGCGTGGTGAAGGGATCAAGCAAAGTTATTTTGACGAGATCGCCCATGTGCTGAATCTGGATTTCCGCTATCCGTCGATTACCCGCGACATGAATTACATCGAATGGCTGGTGGACACCATGCTGCGCGTGCCGGTAGAGCATACGCTGGATGCGCCGTACCTGGCCGATCGCTACGATCCTGAAGCCATTGCTGAACGCCTGGGGCAAATGACGCCACAAAATGCGCGTATCTGGTTTATCAGCCCGAATGAGCCACACAACAAAACGGCTTACTTTGTTGAAGCACCTTATCAGGTCGAGAAAATCAGCGCGGAACGCTTCGCGAAATGGCAGCAGTTGGGTAAAGATATCGCACTTTCTCTGCCGGGGCTGAACCCTTATATTCCGGATGAGTTTACCCTGAACAAGCCCTCACATGAGTTTATCAAACCGGAAATGGTGGTGAACCAGCCAGGGCTGCGGGTGCTGTATATGCCAAGCCGCTATTTTGCCGATGAACCCAAGGCCGATGTCACGGTAGCGTTGCGTAACGCCAAAACCATGGATTCCGCGCGTAATCAGGTGTTGTTCTCGTTGATGGATTATCTGGCGGGGATCTCGCTAGATGAGTTGAGCTATCAGGCCTCGGTGGGTGGGATTAGCTTCTCTACCTCGCCTAATAACGGCCTGATGTTTAGCGCCAATGGCTTTACCCAGCGTCTTCCACAGCTGTTGACCTCGCTGATTGAAGGCTACTCCAGCTTTACCCCAACGCAAGAGCAGTTGGAACAGGCGAAATCCTGGTATCTGGAACAGTTGGATTCCGCCGAGAAGGGCAAAGCCTTTGAGCTGGCGATCCAGCCGGTACAGATGCTGTCCCGCGTGCCTTACTCCGAGCGTAGCGAACGCCGCGAAGTGCTGAAAACCATTACGTTGCAAGACGTGCTGGCTTACCGTGACAGCCTGATGGCCGGGGCCACGCCGGAGTTACTGGTAGTGGGCAATATGAGCAAGCAACAGGTGGACACGTTGGCTTCTTCACTGAAGCAGAGCCTGGGTTGTACTGGTCTGGAATGGTGGCACGGCGAAAACGTCGTGATTGCCAAAAACCAGTTTGCCAACCTGCAGCGCCCTGGCAGCAGCACCGATTCGGCGCTGGCGGCGGTGTATGTCCCAACGGGGTATGACGAAGTGACCAGCATGGCGTATAGCTCATTGCTGGGGCAGATCATCCAGCCGTGGTTCTACAGCCAATTGCGTACGCAAGAGCAGCTCGGCTATGCGGTGTTCTCCTTTGCGATGCCGGTTGGCCGCCAGTGGGGCATCGGTTTCCTGCTGCAAAGCAACAGTAAGCAGCCAGCCTATCTCTACCAGCGCTATCAAGATTTCTACCCGAAAACGGAAAAGCGCCTGCGTGAGTTGAGTGATGCCGATTTTGCCCAATACAAACAGGCCATGATCAATGAGCTGCAACAGCGTCCACAGACTTTGGGTGAAGAAGCGGGCCGCTTTAGCAGCGATTTCGATCGCGGTAATTTCGCCTTCGATACCCGTGAAAAGCTGATCGCTCAGGTACAGACTCTGACGCCTGCCAAGCTGGCGGATTATTTCCATCAGGCGGTGATTAAGCCACAGGGGCTGGCACTGTTGTCTCAGGTGAGTGGCAGTAGCCAGCAGAAAGCTGATTTTGCGGCGCCGGGTGAGGGTTGGGTGACCTATCCTAACGCCTCGTCCCTGCAAAAAACGCTGCCTCGTAAAGTGGCGACGCCATGACGAAAGGCGTTCCTCAGCGGCTTGATCCACTGACGTTGCCGCTGTTTGGTGAACGGCTGATCGAAGCCTCGGCAGGGACAGGGAAGACCTTCACTATCGGTGCTTTGTATCTGCGCCTGCTGCTTGGCTTAGGCCAGGCAGCAGCGTTTCCACGGCCGCTCACGGTAGAAGAGATCCTGGTAGTTACCTTTACCGAAGCGGCGACGGAGGAACTCCGGGGCCGCATTCGCAGTAATATCCACGCATTACGCATTGCCTGCGTACGCGGGCATAGCTCAGACCCGCTGTTTGCCGCGCTGATGGCGGAGATTGGCGATCTGTCAGAGGCCGCAGCGCAATTGCTGGCTGCCGAGCGCCAGATGGACGAAGCGGCGATCTACACTATCCACGGTTTTTGTCAGCGAATGCTCACTCACAACGCATTCGAGTCGGGCATTCTGTTTGAACAAACGCTGGTGCAGGACGAACTGCCGTTGCGCCGCCAGGCCTGCGCCGATTTTTGGCGGCGTCACTGTTATCCATTGCCACTGGGCGTTGCCCGGGCGGTCAGTCAGGAGTGGAGCGGCCCAGAGGCTTTGTTGAGCGATCTCTCGGGCTATCTGCATGGCGAAGCTCCCACTCTGCGTCAGCCGCCGAAAGATGACGAAACGGTGCTGATGCGCCATGAACAGATCGTTGCGCGGATCGATGCCCTCAAGGCGCAATGGCAGGCGGCGGCCGATCTGGAAGCACTCATCAGTCAGTCTGGCGTCGACAAACGCAGCTACAGCAGCAAACATTTACCCAACTGGCTGAATAAGGTGGGGGAATGGGCGGGGCAGGAAACCGAAGATTACCAGTTGCCCAAAGAGCTGGAGAAGTTCCGCCAATCGGTGCTGCTGGAGAAAACCAAAAAAGGTGAGGCTCCGCGGCATCCGCTGTTTGTGGCGATTGATGAGCTGTTTGCCGAACCCTTGACCCTGCGTGACCTGATCATGGCACGGGCGCTGAGCGAAATACGCCTTTCCATTCAACAGGAAAAACGCCAGCGTGCCGAACTGGGGTTTGACGATCTGCTCAGCAGGCTGGATGCGGCACTGCAAAGCGCCGGTGGTGAACAACTGGCGCTGGCGATCCGTCAGCGTTATCCGGTGGCGATGATCGATGAGTTTCAGGATACCGACCCACAGCAGTACCGGATCTTCCAGAAACTGTATGTTGGCCGGGAAGAGTGTGGCCTGCTGCTGATCGGAGATCCCAAACAAGCGATTTACGCCTTCCGTGGTGCAGACATTTTTACCTATATGAAGGCTCGTTCAGAGGTAAGTGCCCACTATACCTTAGAGACCAACTGGCGCTCATCACCGGCGATGGTTGGCAGCGTTAACCGCCTGTTTGCTCAGGTGGAAAAGCCGTTCCTGTTTGGCCAAATCCCGTTTATCGAGGTGGCTGCCGCAGCGAAGAATCAGGAACTGGTCTTCGAGTGGCAGAATAAGCCGCAACCGGCTATGCAATTTTGGCTGCAACCTGGGGATGGGGCCGGAGTAAGTGATTACCAACAATTAATGGCGCGCTTGTGTGCCGCCCAGATCCGCGACTGGCTGAGTGCCGGGCAGGCCGGAGAAGCCTGGCTGGTCAAAGGGGAACAACGCCGCCACGTTCAGGCATCGGATATTACCATTCTGGTGCGTAGCCGCGCCGAAGCGGCGTTGGTGCGTGACGCACTCAGCGCGCTGGCCATTCCCTCGGTTTACCTTTCCAACCGTGACAGCGTGTTTGATACGCCGGAAGCCAAAGATTTACTGTGGCTACTACAGGCGGTGCTGGCTCCCGAACAGGAACGAACCCTGCGTTGCGCTTTGGCCACCGGGCTATTGGGGCTGGATGCCTTGACGCTGGATGGACTAAACCATAACGAGTCCGCTTGGGATGATTTGGTCAACGAGTTTGATGAATATCGTAGCCACTGGTTACGTCGTGGCGTATTACCAATGCTGCGTGAGGTGATGGCCAAGCGGCATCTGGCAGAAAACCTGCTGGCCAGCCCTGGGGGGGAGCGCCGTTTGACCGATGTCATGCACCTGGGGGAGCTGTTGCAGGAAGCCACGGCGCAGCTGGACGGTGAACACGCGCTGGTGCGCTGGTTGGCGCAGCAGATCGCTCAGCCGAATCGCCAGTCGGACAATCAGCAACTGCGGCTGGAAAGCGACCGTCATCTGGTGCAGGTGATCACCATCCACAAGTCGAAAGGGTTGGAGTTCGATCTGGTATGGCTGCCTTTTGTGGGGAATTTCCGCCAGCAGCAACAGGTGCTGTACCACGATCGCCAGACCTTTAAAGCCCTGCTGGATCTGAATGCCAACGAAGAAAGCGTGGCCTGGGCGGAAGAGGAACGGTTGGCAGAGGATTTGCGCCTGCTATACGTGGCGCTGACCCGTTCGGTGTATCACTGCAGCATCGGTATTGCGCCGTTGTTCCTCGGTACGCGCAAGAAGCAGGGCGATACGGATTTGCACCGCAGCGCGCTGGGATATCTGGTGCAGGCCGGGCAGGCGGGCGATGCGGCCTATCTGCAAAACTGCCTGCAACAGCTGGCAACTCAGGGCATCGCGCTGTCGCTGGTGGATGCACCGGGTGAACAAAGCTGGCAGCCACAGATGGCCGCCGCCGCAGAACTGACGGCCAGGCAGTTTCCACGCAGGATGCAGGATTTCTGGCGGGTTACCAGCTATACCGGCTTGCAACAGCATGGCTCAAGCCGGATGCAGGAGCTGTTGCCGCGCCTGGACGTTGATGCCGTTGGTGAGGGCGATACGGCTACACCACCCGCATTGACTCCCCATACTTTCCCGCGCGGCGCGGCACCTGGAACCTTCCTGCACAGCCTGTTTGAGGAGTTGGACTTTACCCAACCGCTAGATGAACAGTGGCTGTTGGCGCAGTTACAACAGCAAGGGCTGGAGGAGCATTGGTTGCCGGTATTATCCGGCTGGATGCAGGTGTTGCTGAATGCGCCACTTAATAGCAGCGGCGTCGCGCTATCCGCCTTACCGGCGGGAGCCAGGCAGGCAGAATTACAGTTCTATCTGCCGATCGGTGGCTTGCTGCAAGCGCAGCAGTTGGATGAACTGGTAAAACGCTACGATCCCCTTTCTGCTGGCTGCCCGGCGCTGGATTTCCAACAGGTTCAGGGCATGCTGAAAGGCTTTATCGATCTGGTGTTCTGCTGGCAGGGCAAATATTACCTGCTGGATTACAAATCCAACTGGCTGGGCGAAGACAGCAGCGCCTATACCCAAGAGGCGATGGCGCGGGCGATGGCGGAACACCGCTACGATCTGCAATACCAACTCTATACCTTGGCGCTGCACCGCTATCTGGGGCATCGTCTGGCGGATTACGATTACCAGCGCCATTTTGGCGGGGTAATTTATCTGTTTTTACGCGGGGTAGATGCCGAGCATGAGGGCAACGGTATTTTTGCCTGTCGTCCGGAGTTCGCTCTGGTTGAAGGAATGGATCGCCTGTTTAGCGGTGAAACGGTCGACGTTGAGGATGGGCAATGATTGAGATTTTGCATCAGGCGTTGGCTCTGGGCGCCTTGCGACCGCTGGACGTGCAATTTGCCCAGGTGGTCGCCAACGATGATGAGCCGGATATTCTGCTGGCCGCCGCCTGCCTGAGCTCGGAGGCCGGTGCGGGCCACGTTTGTCTGTTGCTCGAACAATTATTGCCGGAAAATCTGTTTGGTGGCCGCCAGCCAGAGTTGGCCTTGGCTGCCTGGCAGGCCTGCGGGCAACCGGACGTGGCGAGTTGGCAACAGCGTCTGGCGGTCTCGCCAGCGATTAGCGATGGCAGTACGGCAACGCCGATGGTACTGCAACAGCAGCGGCTGTATCTGCAACGCATGTGGCAGAGCGAAGGTGACGTCGCCACTTTTATCAGCAGCGACAGCGTGCCACAGGAACTTGAAGAAGCGCAGCTGCGCACCATCCTCGATCGGTTATTTGGCGCAGCCACGGACGAACCTGATTGGCAAAAAATTGCCGCAGCGGTAGCGGCCACGCGCCGCATCGCGATTATTTCCGGCGGCCCCGGTACTGGTAAAACCACAACCGTCGCTAAGCTGTTGGCGGCGCTGGTGCAGTTGGCGGCCGGGGAGCGTTTGCGTATCCAGCTTGCTGCGCCTACCGGTAAAGCAGCGGCTCGACTAACCGAATCCTTGGGAAGCGCTAGCCGTCAGTTGGACTTAACCCCGGAGCAACGTGCCTTGTTTCCTACGGAAGCGGCGACGTTACACCGCTTGCTGGGGGCCCAGCCAAACAGCCAACGCATGCGCTATCACCGGGGGAACCCGCTGCATCTTGATGTGCTGATAGTGGACGAGGCTTCGATGGTGGACTTGCCCATGATGGCAAGGTTGATTGCCGCCTTACCCCCCAAGGCGCGAGTCATCTTCCTTGGCGATCGCGATCAACTGGCCTCGGTGGAGGCTGGAGCCGTGCTGGGGGATATCTGCCGGTTTGCCGAGCAGGGATATAGCGAAACCCGTGCGGCACAGTTGTCGCGCCTGACCGGTTGCCCCTTGCAAGGGCAGCCAGCGCAGGCCGAGGCAGCGGTGCGCGATAGCCTGTGCCTGCTGCGCAAGAGTTACCGGTTTGATGCCAAATCCGGCATTGGCCAGTTGGCTTTGGCGGTGAATGCTGGCGATAGCAAGCGCGCCCTGGCGGCGTTGAATGGCAGCTATGCCGACGTGGCGGGTTATCCGCTGGCAGAAACCGAAGATTATCAACGGCTGTTGGATAACTGCGTTGCTGGTTATCGCGACTATCTGCGGCTGGTAGCAGAAGGGGCGGGGGCCGTAACGATCCTGGATGCCTTTGGCCGTTTCCAGTTGCTCTGCGCACTGCGCGAAGGGCCATTTGGCGTTGCCGGGTTGAATGAGCGTATCGAAAGTGGGTTGCAGCGTGCCGGTTTGATTCGGCGTAATCCTGGCCCCGCCGGTCGCTGGTATTTAGGGCGGCCGGTGATGATTGGCCGTAATGATAGCGCGCTGGGGCTGTTTAACGGCGATATAGGCATTGCCTTGCCCGGTGAGGGCGGCGATCTGCGCGTGCATTTCCAATTACCGGACGGCAGCATCAAATCGGTACAGCCTAGCCGCTTACCGGCGCATGAAACCGCCTATGCGATGACGGTGCATAAATCACAGGGTTCGGAGTTCGACCACACGGCGCTGGTGCTGCCGAATCATTTTCTGCCGGTACTGACCCGTGAGCTTGTCTATACCGCCATTACCCGCGCGCGCCAGCGGTTGTCGCTCTATGCGGTAGACAAGGTGTTGGTGAGCGCTATCCGCACCCCCACCCAGCGCCGCAGCGGGTTGGCAGAACGTTTGCAGATTGGGAAATAATAACGGCGGGCGTTTGCCATACAGACGTAAAAAAACCTGACTGGTGAGGTCAGGTTTTTTTAGTGTTCCAGCACGGAGCGGTAACTCTGGCCAGAGCGAGGTGCTCCCTTACTAACGTGCTCAGTATATAAACAGCGGCGGATAAAGGCAAATCATAGAGAAGCGTTTTTGGACAAGTTCCAAGCCTCGCCCGAGAAAATTTAATGTTGTATAGTCATTGAGTTAGTTATGGAGATGCTTCGTTTCAGCCTTCTGTATGGCGGTATAACGTCTTGAAGTCCTGGCTGAATTGCGGGTGGTGCCGGGTTCAGTGCTCTGGCCGGAGCGAGGTGCTTCCTTACTAACAATGGAAGGAGCCGTTGTGACAGGCAAATGGAAGGGTAAACAGCGGCGATCTCGCTCCATATGATGGAGAGACGGATGAAAACTTTGATCGATAAAGTTCTCATCGTTCTGAAAGCGCTCGTCGCGCTGCTAGAACTGATCCGCCGGTTGATCGACTGATAGCGGAAACGTAGCTAAGGCCAGGGTTAACCACACCCTGGCCTTTAACATTTACTCAGCTTGTCCCACTACGTTCGAAGATCGGCCAACAGGATCTTCGAGCGGCGCTGGTAGTTATATAAAGCCTGCTTCTGCATCGGCAACACGTCGACTTCCGCCGGAGTGAAGCCGCGCTCCTGGAACCAGTGGATGCTGCGTGTGGTCAGCACAAACAGCTTCTGTAGCCCCATCTGGCGCGCCTGGCTTTCTACCCGCTGCAGCAGCATCTCGCCCCGCGACGAGCTGCGGTAATCTGGATGCACTGCCACGCAGGCCATCTCACCAATCTTCTCTTCCGGGAACGGATAGAGCGCCGCGCAGGCAATGGTCAGGTTATCGCGTTCGATAATCGTGAACTTGTCGATCTCCATCTCCAACTGTTCGCGCGAACGGCGGACTAAAATCCCCTGTTGCTCCAATGGGCGGATCAGCTCAAGTATCCCACCGATATCATTGATGGTCGCCCGGCGTACCTGCTCGGCGCTCTCCATAACGATTTGGGTACCGATACCGTCGCGTGAAAACAGCTCCTGTACCAGTGCACCATCCTCCTGATAGCTGATCAGGTGGCTGCGGCGTACCCCGCTGCGGCAGGCCTTTACCGCGCCGCGCAGGAAGCGTACGGTGCCGGAATGGTAGTCACCAGCCTCTTCCAACTGCTCGATACGTTTTTGTGCATCGTTGGGGAACAGTTCGGAAAGAATATTGCCTTCTGCATCTGTCACCCCTTGTGATGAACAGAAGCCGATCATTTTCTCGGCCTTCAGCTTGATTGCCAACTGGGTGGCGACTTCTTCCGAGGTCAGGTTAAAGCTTTCGCCAGTCACCGATACCGCCACCGGGCCAATCAGCACGATGGCCTTACTATCGAGTTGGCGATGAATGGCTTCTTCATCAATACGGCGGATACGGCCGCTGTGGCAATAATCGACGCCGTCATCCACGCCCAGCGGTTGGGCGATAATAAAGTTGCCGCTCACTACGTTGATGTGCGCCCCTTGCAATGGGGTGTTATTCAGGCTCATGGAAAGCCGTGCGGTAATATCCAGCTGTAACAAGCCGGCGGCCTGCTTGACCAGCTCTAGGGTATGGGCGTCTGTTACCCGGGTATGCTTATGGTAAATCGGCTCGTAGTTATGCTGCGCCAGATTGGCGTCAATCTGCGGCCGCGCACCGTAGACCACCACCAGACGAATGCCCAGGCTATGTAACAGCCCGATATCATTGACGATACTGGAAAAGTTTTCATGTTCAATAGCTTCGCCACCCAGCATGACGACAAAGGTCTTGCCACGGTGAGTATTGATATAGGGAACTGAGTGACGGAATCCTTGCACCAGCTCTGTACTACGTTCCTTCACGGCAAGACCTCATTTGCATATTTATACGGTATTTTTGTATTTTTATTCTTTTATTGCGCCAAAGGCAAGCAGGAAATGACAGTGATTTTTCTGACAAATGCGCTAACTGATTAATAAATTGAAAGATCATAAAAAGATTTTCTGATGACAGCGGTGAATGGATTGGGTAAAGTTTTTGCCATTGTTTTTTTTTGCTGTTTTTTTAATCGTTATTTTTACCGGAGCCGCATGCCTAACTCTAATCACAATCCGGGTCGCCGTCGTTTGTTGCAGGGGGTTGCTGCAACCTGGTTGCTGAGTGTGAGTCGCGTTGGTTTCGCCGCTGCTTCTCATGTGATTGCCGTTCGTGTCTGGCCTTCCTCGACCTATACCCGAGTCACGCTGGAATCCAATGTCCCGCTAAAATACAAACAGTTTGCCCTGACCAATCCAGAACGCATCGTGGTGGATGTGGAAGGGGTACAGCTGAATAGCGTGCTTAAAGGCATCGCCGGACAGGTGCGCAAAGAAGATCCCTATCTGAAACAGGCACGGGTCGGCCAGTTTGACAAGAATACCGTCAGGCTGGTGCTGGAACTCAAGCAAAGCGTCAGCCCAAATATGTTTACCCTGACTCCCGTCTCGGAATATCGTAACCGCCTGGTAATGGATCTTTATCCTACCAAGGGGGGCAGCGGTGAAGAGTATGATCCGCTGTTGGCGTTACTGGAAGATTACAACAAGGGCGATCTGGAACGGACGTTACCGGCAGAAGCACCACAGGCCGGTAAGGCAGGGCGCGATCGGCCGATTGTGATCATGCTCGATCCTGGGCACGGCGGGGAAGATCCGGGAGCCATTGGCAAAAATAAAACCCGTGAAAAAGATATCGTGCTGCAGATTGCCCGTCGTCTCAGTGCGCTGATCAAACGCGAACCCAACATGAAAGTGTTTATGACGCGTAATGAAGACGTGTTTATCCCATTAAAGGTACGTGTAGCCAAAGCGCGTAAGCAGCGGGCCGATCTGTTTGTCTCGATCCACGCCGATGCCTTCAGCAACCGTGCGGCACGCGGTTCCTCGGTGTTTGCGCTTTCTACCAAAGGGGCAACCAGCAACGCCGCCAAGTTTCTGGCGCAAACCCAGAACGCCGCCGACGATATCGGCGGAGTCAGCAAGAGTGGCGATCGCTACCTGGATCACACCATGTTCGATCTCTTGCAGACCGCCACCGTCAATGACAGCCTGAAATTCGGTAAGGAAGTGCTGAACCGGATGGGTAAAATTAACCGTTTGCATAAGAATCGTGTCGATCAGGCCGGTTTTGCCGTGTTGAAGGCCCCGGATATTCCGTCGATCCTGGTGGAAACGGCGTTTATCAGCAATCTGGAAGAAGAGCGCAAGCTGCGCACCAGCCATTTTCAGCAGCAGGTGGCGCAATCTATTCTGGCCGGGATCAAAGCCTATTTCGCCAACGGTGGCGCATTGGCACGGCGTTAAACCAGGCGTAGCCCAAGGAGGGGCGGCGTAGTTAATTGGGAAGGTAGGGGGAAATTCAGATACAAAAAAACACCCGTTAAGGTGCTTGTCTGATGTTATCAAGATTGGTTGCGGGGGCCAGATTTGAACTGACGACCTTCGGGTTATGAGCCCGACGAGCTACCGGGCTGCTCCACCCCGCGTCCGTCTTGATACTGATATTATCGAACCAACCCTTCATGTGATACCGCTATTGCCGTATCGGTTGGTTGCGGGGGCCGGATTTGAACCGACGACCTTCGGGTTATGAGCCCGACGAGCTACCAGGCTGCTCCACCCCGCGTCCGTATAATACCTTTTCTTTCATCGAATCCAACACATTTTTGATACCGTTATCACAGTATCGGTTGGTTGCGGGGGCCGGATTTGAACCGACGACCTTCGGGTTATGAGCCCGACGAGCTACCAGGCTGCTCCACCCCGCGTCCGATGGAAGCGCACTATACTCTCCAGGCATTTTGTTGCAAACCCTTTTTGCATATAATTCACCGAAAGCCATTTTTATGCTGCATTAGTCCCCAATTTGCGTTTTTTTTCATCATAATCATCTGGCTGGGAATTTTTAGCGGTAGCGATTCCTTTATCTATGGCCGTTTGTTATCGTTCAGCCAGTTTACCCGTATCCATTGGGTATGGAACATATCAGTCTGAGAGAGTGTGCAATGAAAGGACGTTGGGGCAAATACCTGCTCGGTGGGTTAGTGATTGCGGTACTGGCCGGTTGTTCGTCAAAACCGACCGACCGGGGGCAGCAGTATAAAGATGGTCATCTGGATCAGTCGCTGGAGTTGGTGAATCGCCCCAATGCCAGAGGCGCCCCGATCAACGGCCAGGATTACGCCAACCAGCTGATGGAGATTAAATACGCTTCGCCGTCGCTGTTTAACCGCAATAACGCCACCTATCAGGCGGTGCAAAACTGGATGGCGGCGGGGGCGGATACGCGCCAACTGAACCAGTTCGGCCTCAGCGCCTATCAGATGGAAGGCGTCGATAGCTATGGCAACGTCCAGTTCACCGGCTATTACACCCCGGTGCTGCAGGCGCGTTATACCCAACAGGGCGAATTCCGCTACCCGCTGTACAGCATGCCAGCCAAAGGCAAGCGCCGCCTGCCGGATCGTGCCGGTATCTACTCAGGGGCGCTGGACAGCCGTTACATCATCGCTTACACCAACTCCCTGATGGATAACTTCATGATGGAAGTGCAGGGCAGCGGCTATGTCGATTTCGGCAATGGCCAGCCACTGGTGTTCTTTGGTTATAGCGGCAAGAACGGCCATGCTTACCGCAGTATCGGCAAGGTGCTGATCGATCGCGGTGAAGTGGCCAAGGCCGACATGTCAATGCAGGCCATCCGCCAGTGGGCGGATACCCACAGCGAAGCCGAGGTGCGCGAACTGCTGGAGCAAAACCCGTCGTTCGTGTTCTTCCACCCGGTGCCTTTTGCTCCGGTGAAAGGGGCCAGCGCGGTGCCGCTGATTGCCAAAGCCTCCGTGGCCTCCGATCGCTCCCTGATCCCGGCCGGTACCACGTTGCTGGCAGAAGTCCCGCTACTGGACAACAAGGGCAAGTTCACGGGAAAATATGAAATGCGCCTGATGGTCGCTCTCGACGTGGGGGGCGCCATCAAGGGCCAGCACTTTGACATGTACCAGGGGATTGGCCCAGAAGCCGGTCACTCGGCAGGGTTCTATAATCACTATGGCCGGGTCTGGGTATTGAAAGGCGGTAATCCTGGGGCACAGCTGTTTAGCGCCAATCAACCGTTGACCGCCTCGAGTGGTTCCCAGTTGGTTACCCGCTAAGAACGATGGCATATAGCTTGACCCGCAGGGCCGGATCTTCCGGCCCTGCCTATTTGCAACCAAGGTAAGTAAAGCAAAATGAGTACAGCCTATTCAGAGGCCTATCTACAGCGTTTTGGCGGCACGGCACGCCTGTACGGCCAGCCGGCATTGGCCCTGTTTGCCCAGGCGCACGTTTGTGTGATCGGCATTGGCGGGGTCGGTTCATGGGCGGCTGAAGCGCTGGCACGCACCGGCATTGGAGCGATCACTCTGATTGACATGGATGACGTCTGCGTCACCAACACCAATCGGCAGATCCATGCTTTGCGCCAGCATGTTGGCCAATCGAAAACCGAAGTGATGGCGGAACGGATCCTGGCGATCAACCCGGAATGCCGGGTGACCTGCGTAGATGATTTTATTACCCCGGACAACGTCGCCGAGCTGTTGAACCATAATTTCAGCTATGTGATCGATGCGATTGACAGCGTACGGCCCAAAGCGGCGTTGCTGGCCTATTGCCGACGCTTCAAGATCCCGGTGGTCACTACCGGCGGTGCCGGTGGGCAGATCGATCCTACGCAGATCGCCGTGGCCGATCTGGCCAAAACTATCCAGGATCCGCTGGCCGCCAAGCTGCGTGAAAGGTTGAAGAACGACTTTAACGTGGTGAAAAACAGCAAAGGCAAGCTGGGGATCGACTGCGTCTTCTCCACCGAGCCGCTGGTATATCCGCAGCCGGATGGTTCAGTATGCGCCTCACGCAGTACTGCAGAAGGGCCGAAAAGAATGGATTGCAGCGCGGGTTTTGGCGCGGCGACCATGGTCACCGCGACCTTTGGCTTTATTGCCGTCTCCCACGCGTTGAAGAAGATGGTGGCAAAGGCGGCACGTCAGGCATAGCTGGCAGCGATGGCGTGTACCCTGGCCGCCAAGGCTGCCAGGCCGCTGGCTCGGGTGGCGCTGAGCTGGGCACGCAGCGCCAAGCTATCAAACAGGGCCAAAGGATCGATAGCTAAGACCTGCTGAGGCGTTTTGCCTTCGACTGCGGTCAGCAGGATCGCCAGCAGGCCGCGCACAATGCGTCCTTCGCTGTCGCCATAAAAATGCAGTGTTCCATCTGCCAACCGCTGGTGCCCCAACCAGACCCGGTTTTCGCAACCGCTCAGTTCCATCTCCGTTTGCCGTAGATCGGCCGCCAGCGATGGCAAGCGTTTCGCCAGCATGATCAGTTGGCGGTAACGGTCTTCCCACTGTTTTAGCGGGCTGAAGGTTGTTATCAGCGTCTCGGCGGTGATTTCACGGCCAAAAGGGTGAGGGGCAAGCATCGGTTCTCCGTTGTGCATCTTATTCCGCCAGTAGTTCGATGGCGTTAGTTAACGCCAGCACCAGAGCATCGACGTCTTGCGGCGTATTATAAGGCGCAAATGACGCACGTAACGTTCCGCTGACCCCTAATGCGGCGATCAAAGGTTGGGCGCAGTGTTGGCCCGCGCGTACCGCGATGTTCTGTTCGGCTAACAGGGTGACGATATCGCTGTGGTGGATCCCAGCGATATCAAAGGCCAGCAGGCTGGAGCCGGAACTGCGGAAGCTGCGAAATCCGGGTAACTGCTGCAAACGCTGTTCGGCATTTTGCGCCAGGGCGCGGCTGTATTGCTCGGCGGCGGCCATATCCTGCGTTTCCAGCCAGCTCAACGCGGCACCCAACCCCAGCACTCCGGCAATATTTGGCGTACCGGCTTCAAAACAGTGCGGTGGTTTTTGTGGCGTAAAGCCGCTGAAAGAAGCCTGCGTCAGCATTTTCCCCCCGCCTTGCCATGGCCCCATTTGAGCCAGCAGCGCGGTTTTGCCATACAACGCACCAATGCCCGTTGGGCCATAGAGTTTATGCGCTGAGAAGGCGTAGAAATCGATATCGAGCCGCTGAATATCGGCAGGGCAATGCACAATGCCCTGTGCGCCGTCGATCATCACTACCGCGTTCACCGCATGGGCCAGCTCAATAGCCAGCGCGATATCCGGGCAGCCTCCCGTGACGTTGGACATTTGCCCCAAGGCCAGAATGCGGGTTTTCTCGCACAACAGCGTAGGGAGCAGCGTCAAATCTGGCAGGCGATCGGGGCCAAGCGGCAGCTTCACCACTTCGGCACCGGTCTGTTCTGCCACCATCAACCACGGGATCAGGTTGGCATGATGCTCCGCCTCGCTAACCAGGATCTGATCTCCCGGCTGCAGGCGTGGGCGAGCATAGCTCTGCGCGACTAAATTGATGGCTTCCGTGGTGCCGCGGGTCCAAACGATGTCGTCCGCACAAGGGGCATTAATCAAGGTGGCAACCTGCTGGCGTGCCTGCTCAAAGCGCTGGGTCAAATCCTGTGCCGCACGATGTTGGCTGCGGTGTACGGTGGCGGCATCTGCGCTGTAAAACTGCTGCGTGGCGTCGATCACCGCCTGCGGTTTTAGCGCGGTAGCGGCACTGTCCAGATAAATTCCTGCCTGTTGAAGGGCCGGGAACTGGCTGCGGAACAAGGTAGGCTCAAAAGGCTTCATCGGCTGATTATCAGTGGCTTTGTCAGCCATTGATCCTGTCCTATTTTGCCGTCAGAGACAAGTTATCCCGAACAATTGTCGCCGTTTCCTGGAAATCTGACGAAAGTTTGTTATGCTGAATATTGGCGTTCGAATGAGTCCCTTAAATAACAGAAATGATTTTTACAGCATTTTTATCTGCAAGGAGTCACAAATGAACAAGACAGCCGCAGTTATCTCTGCCCTGATGCTCACGTTTACCCTGGCAGCCTGCTCAAGTAACTACGTCATGCATACCAGCGATGGACGCACCATTGTCGCCGATGGAAAACCCAAGGTGGATGACGATACCGGGATGATCAGCTACAAAGATGCCAACGGCGTTGAGCAGCAGATTAACCGCGCCGACGTGAAGGAAATGGTTGAAGGTAATCAGTAACTTCCAGGCAAAAAAAAGCACCGCGAAGTTGGCGGTGCTGCATAAAATCACTATGGACAGACAGGGTAAATGTACAGGAAGTGAAAAACAGTAGCCTAGCTACCATGTCCGAATTGGCGGACAAATTGCAAACACAACATCACAACCACAAGCCAAAAGTTCATCGGCGTCTTCGACACCCAATCCCTTTTCGTTCCGGCCCAGGAAGTGTCGCCACTATAGGTATTTACTGGCGCATGCTCAACGGACAATTTATAATGGCTCGGATTAAAAAAACTAATGGCAATAGTCCACGCGGATGGGCTAGTGGCGTTATGTATCATGCAGCCTGATCTCGTTTGCGAAACCCGGCGGTCATTTGTTACATAAATGTAACTAAAGCCGATGAATTGCAAATTGGCCGCTCTGGCGTGTCCCTGCGCTCGCGGCATTTTTCGGCACAGCTAGGTAGCGGTAAGGACGCGTTCAGCCGACAACGCCGCAGTTTGCCATACAAAAGGGTCAATGAATGTCTAAACGTCTCCCTCCTCTTAATGCTCTGCGGGTTTTTGACGCGGCAGCCCGCCATTTGAGCTTTACCAAGGCGGCAGAGGAGCTGTTTGTTACCCAGGCCGCAGTCAGCCATCAGATCAAGTCTCTGGAGGATTTCCTGGGGCTGAAACTGTTTCGACGACGCAACCGTTCTCTGTTGCTGACGGAAGAGGGGCAGAGTTATTACCTGGATATCAAAGAGATTTTCTCTTCGATCAATGAGGCAACACGCAAGCTTCAGGCACGCAGTGCCAAGGGGGCTCTGACCGTCAGCCTGCCACCCAGTTTCGCCATTCAGTGGCTGGTGCCACGTCTTTCCAGCTTTAACTCAGCTTATCCGGGGATCGATGTGCGCATCCAGGCCATTGACCGCGAAGAAGAAAAGCTGGCGGATGACGTTGACGTGGCGATCTTTTATGGCCGTGGCAACTGGCCGGGAGTGCGCGCCGAGCGTCTGTACGCGGAGTATCTGCTGCCGGTTTGTTCTCCCAGCCTGTTAATGGGCGATCATGCACTGAAAGTGCCGGGCGATCTGGCTTATCATACGCTTCTGCATGATACTTCACGCCGCGACTGGCTGGCATACACCCGCCAACTGGGGTTACAGCATATCAACGTGCAGCAAGGGCCAATCTTTAGCCATAGCGCCATGGTGGTCCAGGCGGCCGTTCATGGCCAGGGGGTTGCGCTGGTGAATAACGTGATGGCGCAAACCGAGATCGAAGCCGGTCGGCTGGTCTGCCCGTTTAACGATGTGTTGGTAAGTAAAAACGCTTTTTATCTGGTATGTCATGACAGCCAGGCAGAACTGGGTAAAATAGCCGCCTTTCGCCAATGGATCTTGGCGCGTGCGGCCAGCGAACAGGAGAAGTTCCGCTTTCGCTATGAACAATAAGGCCGGCTGCGGTGACGTTGTGGCTGTGGCTGGTGGATCTCGATTAAGGTGAATAATGATGAGTAGCCGTTCTATGCTGATTTTTGCTGCTATCAGTGGTTTTGTCTATGTTGCTCTGGGCGCGTTTGGTGCGCACGTATTGAGTAGTGCGCTCGGGGTCAATGAAATGGCCTGGATCCGCACCGGGCTTGATTATCAGGGTTTCCATACTCTGGCGATCCTGGGGCTGGCCGTTGCCATGCAGCGTCGGGTCAGCCTGTGGTTTTACTGGAGCGGAGCGCTGTTGGCGCTCGGCACCGTGTTGTTCAGCGGCAGCCTGTACTGTCTGGCGCTGTCTCACCAAAAGGTTTGGGTTTATGTCACGCCAGTGGGCGGGACCTGCTTCCTGATCGGTTGGGCATTGATGTTGATTGGCGCTTTGCGTCTGAGGAAAAAGGCCGAGCGCCATGAATAAGATCGCGTTGTACTGCCGCCAAGGCTTTGAGAAAGAGTGCGCGGCGGAAATTACCGACAAGGCCGCCCAGTTGGAAGTGTTTGGTTTTGCCAGGGTTAAAGACAACAGCGGCTATGTGCTGTTTGAATGCTATCAGCCGGACGATGCCGATCGCCTGGCGAAAGAAATCCCGTTCCGTGAGCTGATCTTTGCCCGCCAGATGTTGGTGGTGGGAGAACTGCTGCGTGATTTGCCACCGGAAGATCGGGTTTCACCGATTGTCGGCATGCTGATGGGCGTGGTCGATCGCGGCGGTGAATTACGGGTAGAAGTACCGGATACCAACGAAAGCAAAGAGCTGCTGAAGTTCTGCCGCAAGCTGACTGTGCCGCTGCGCGGCGCATTGCGTGAGCAGAAAGTGCTGATGGCGCGTGAGAATCCCTCTCGGCCTGTGGTACACGTGTTCTTTATCGCGCCGGGCTGTTGCTACGTGGGGTATTCCTACAGCAACAACAACTCCCCGTTCTATATGGGGATCCCACGCCTGAAGTTCCCGTCCGATGCGCCAAGCCGCTCTACGCTGAAGCTGGAAGAGGCTTTCCACGTTTTCATCCCGGCAGACGAATGGGACGAGCGTTTAGGCAGTGGGATGTTTGCGGTCGATCTGGGGGCTTGCCCTGGCGGCTGGACCTATCAGTTGGTCAAACGCAGCATGATGGTGCATTCGGTGGACAACGGCCCGATGGCCCCGAGCCTGATGGATACCGGGCAGGTGACCCATCATCGTGTCGACGGCTTCCGTTTTGAACCGACCACCAGCAAAAACTACTGGGTAGTATGCGATATGGTGGAGAAGCCGGCAAAAGTGACCAGCCTGATGATCCAATGGTTGCTCAAAGGCTGGTGCCGTGAGGCGATCTTTAACCTGAAGCTGCCGATGAAGAAGCGCTATGAAGAGGTGGCGCAGAACCTGCAAAGTATCCACGAAGCCTTGGCCAACGAGGGGATCAGTGCAGAGATCCACGCCAAGCAGCTGTACCACGATCGTGAAGAGATCACTGTACACGTGCGCCGCATGTGGTCGGCCATTCCCGGCCGCCGCGACGAGCGCGAGTAAGGCGTAAGGGCGTTGCTGCTGGCAGCGCCCTTAATTTATTGGCAAACGTAACTGTTGCAGATTGCCGTCCAGCGTCAGATCGGTACGCAAAGTGGCGACCTGCTTGCTGATATAGGCCAGCTCGCGGTGCTCTAACAGCTTGCTGTGCCACTTCTCCGGCACCTGTTCCAGGTGTTGATACAGACCATCCAGACTCCCCATCTGTTGCAGTAGCAATACCGCCGTTTTGGGCCCGATACCGGCAACGCCTGGGATCTTGCTGCTACCAATGCCTGCCAGCCCCCAATAATCCGTGAGCTGTTGCGGTAACACACCAAACTCTTGCTGCACAAACGGCATATCCAACCAGCGTTTCTGGAAGTAGTCACGGATTTGTACGCTGGGAGCCAGCAGTTGGCAGTAGCCTTTGTCGGTAGAGACAATCGTCACCTGGTGGCCACCCGCGGCCATTTTCGCTGTCAGCGTCGCAGCCAGATCGTCCGCCTCATTGCCTGAGGAGTGCCAACTGGCGACCCCTAGCTCGGCAAACGCTTCGCGCAGCTGCGGCATTTCCTGATGCAGGTTTTCCGGCATCGGCGAACGCCCGGCTTTGTAATCGGGCAGAATTTGATGGCGCCAGCTCTCGCTACGGTCGTCTTCGTCGAACACCGCCACGGCGTGGGTGGGCTGGCTGTGTTGAATCAACTGCTGTAGCGCATGCTTGCAAGCGTTGACACAAGGGGACCCTTGAACCGCATGAATGCGGCGAATTAGGTTCAGAGCATCGACAATCAGTAAATGTATAGGCATAGGCAAGGCAACAACGTCAGAAAATAAGGGCGGCTATGACGCCGCCCAGAGGTGAGGATCAGGCTACAATCTCGTAGCAAGGCACGTAGGCGGTTCCCGGCAGTTTCATACGGTGCTGGGCGACAAAGCCCTGCAACAGGTTATCCATCTGCTTCATCATCAACGGATCGCCATGCAGCTTGTAAGGGCCGAACTGTTCGATGGCATGGATGCCGTTCTCCTTCACGTTACCCGCTACGATCCCTGAGAATGCACGTCGCAGGGCCGCAGCCAACTGTTCCGCCGGTTGATTCGGGTACAGGTTGAGGTTGGCCATGTTTTCATGGCTTGGCTCGAAGGGGAGCTGCAGGTCCGGTGCAATACGCATCGACCAGTTAAAGCTGTAGGCATCACCGGTATTGCGGCGGTTTTCTTTCACCAGCGGCATGGCCTTTTTCATCTGACGGGCCACTTCGGCCGGATCGTCGATGATGATGGTGTAGTGGCGGCGGGCCTTCTCGCCCAGCGTATTCATGATGAATTCGTCCAGCACGCGGAAATAATCGGCGCTTTCTTTTGGCCCGGTGAGGATCAGCGGCAGTACCTGCTCGCTGTTTTCCGGGTTCATCAGAATGCCCAACAGATACAGCAGTTCTTCCGCTGTACCGACCCCGCCAGGGAAAATAATGATACCGTGCGCGATCCGCACAAAGGCTTCCAGACGTTTTTCGATATCTGGCATGATCACCAGCTCGTTAACCAGTGGATTCGGCGGCTCGGCGGCAATAATGGAGGGCTCGGTCATGCCGATAAAGCGGCTGTTGTGGTAGCGCTGCTGCGCATGGCCGACGGCGGCCCCTTTCATTGGCGCTTCCATCGCCCCTGGCCCACAGCCGGTACAGATATTCAGCTCGCGCAGGCCCAGCTGGCTACCGACCTTACGGGCATAAAGATATTCGTTTTCATTGATCGAGTGGCCACCCCAGCACACCACCATATTCGGGTCTTCGTCGAGGTGCAGCGTGCGGGCATTACGCAGGATGGAGAACACCAGATTGGTGATATGAATGGAGTCTTCCGAATTCAGGTGTTGGAAACGCCCGGCGCTGTCAATTTGGCCGTGGACAAACAGGATATCGCGCAGCACCGCAAACAGGTTGGCCTGCAGTGAACGAATAATGCGGCCATCAACAAAAGCCTCTTCTGGCGGGTTCACCAGCTCCAGTTTTACGCCGCGTTCACGGCGCAGTACGTTGATATCAAAGTTTTCATAACGCGATAGCAACTGTTTGCTGTTGTCGGTCTGGCTGCCGGAGTTTAACACCGCCAGGGAGCAGTTGCGGAACAAACGGTACAGGTCGCTGCTGGCGGTACGCTTCAGCATGTCTACTTCCAGCTGCGACAACAAATCCATAGCGCCAAGTGGGCTGATATGTGTAATCAAGGTAACTCCTTTGCGCCCATAAATAGGGCGATAATAATCCTTACCTGTCTCTGTGCACTGCGGTAAGAATTTTGTATTGCCTACTGGAATGCCTGAGCAAAAAGCGGGCACTCTTGATTTAACCTTACCGCCGTCTCCGGATTTTTACCAATACAAACCGCCTGTTAGCTCAGTTGTTGAGCATTATTGACGGGCCAGACGGCCATGCGCCGGTTCGAACGCCACATTGCTGCGCCAAGGGTTGATATCCAGACCACCGCGCCGGGTGTAGCGGGCATAAACGCTCAATTGTTGCGGCTGGCAGAAACGCAGCAGATCGTTAAAGATCCGCTCAACGCACTGTTCATGGAATTCGTTGTGATGACGGAACGAAACCAGATAGCGTAGCAGGGCTTCACGGTTGATCTGCGGACCGCGATAGCGGATTTGCACCGAGCCCCAATCGGGCTGGTTGGTGATCAGGCAGTTGGACTTCAGCAGATGGCTGACCAGCGTTTCCTCAACGATTTGGCTACCGGCTGCGCTTTCCAGGTAACCCGTGTCGAACTCGTAGTTATCAATGCTGATGTCTTGCTGGTCGAGGCATTCACCCTCCAACCGGGCGATAGGGCTGCCTTCAAGCCGATCGACGCTGAACAGGCTCACGCTGACATCCCCTTGTGCGCAGGCGGCGAGATCGCGTTGTAGCGTAGAGCGTACCGCTTCCCAGTCTGGGAAGTGGGTTTGGTTAAAGCTGTTGAGATAGAGCTTGAAGCTTTTGGACTCGATCAGGTTGACGCTGTTGGCATTCAGGCTGATTTCTCCCACCGCGACCTGCGGCAGCCCCTTGGCATTGAGCCAGGACAGTTCATACAGCGTCCAGATATCGGCACCGTGGAACGGCAGGTTATCGGGATAAAGCCCCAGCGGCTCCCGGTTCATGCTGCGAGGAACCGCTTGTAACAGTGAGGCATCGTAGCAGTCACGGTATGCGGTTGGCTTGCCCAGCGTCAGTGCCGCCAGAGCCTGATGATCTTGATAGGAGGACATGAGCTGTCACCTTGGTCTTAGATAGGTACAATAGGCACCAGTTTACCGTATGCGAGAAAAAATATGGACCATGATGTATCGCACGCCCTGTGTGAATTTACCCAGCGCTATGTCGACAAATGGCAGCAGCAGTATGGCCATGCCCCGGCTAGCCAGGAACTGTACGGCGTGGCTTCCCCCTGTATTGTCGAAAATCGCGATGATACGGTGTTGTGGCTGCCACAGCCTTTTACGCCAGCGGCCAGCCTGGAAAAGGTGGAGCAGGCGCTGGAACTGCAACTACAGCCGGATATCCACACCTTCTATACCCAACAGTATGCCGGGGATATGAATGCGGAGTTTGGCGAGCATCCGTTGACGCTATTGCAGGTCTGGAGTGAAGACGACTTTATTCGGCTGCAGGAGAATCTGATTGGGCATCTGGTGACGCAAAAACGCCTTAAGCTATCGCCTACGTTGTTCCTGGCGACCACAGAATCGGAAATGACGGTGGTGTCGCTGTGTAATGTCAGCGGCAACGTGCTGCTTGAGCAATTTGGCAGCAAAAAACGCACGCTATTAGCCGCCAGTTTGGGGGATTTTCTCAATGCTTTACGCCCCAGAGTTAATTAATCGGCTAATTTGCCTTTAGTGCGTGTGCGAGATCTCTTACAAAAGCTGTGAGAGATCGCTTTTAATTTTTCGATTTAGTTAGCCATTTTTTAATTATTAGTTATATATATCAGTTTGTTATGTATTTTTGCCGATGTAGGTTAAGTCAAGTTTACTGTAATCCGTCCTACATGCCCTTGTTAACGGGAAGGAAATAAGCGATCTTATGTCTACCGGAAGGAAGCCGGATGGAGCAGGAAAGCGTCAGGATGATGCAGCTTCAGGAAGAAGAAAGGGATGCACTCAGGAAGAGTGGAAAGGATTGGTATCAGGATGATACACAGGATGTTTCAGGATTGAAACCAAGGACACCTCCAGGACGGAGATAGAGAGCCAGCACAGGATTGTTGGTGGGTCAGGAAGGCTGAGGAACCGCGTCAGGATGATGCTAGAGGATTTTGCGAAGGATTGTTTTGGTCAGGATGGCCGAAAGGAAAAGTTTTCAGGGATTGAGCAGGGAGCACACTTGTAGCGGGATTAGCTATAAAACGAACCGGGGGCACTGTTAACGCAGTGCCCCCAACTTTTTGTCTGGAGCAAAGCCAGACAGCAAATCCTGCCTGACTTCCCCCCTCAAGGTTTACCCGATTGCCCCCAACGTATCGCCCGTGCTTTGTTTCTTCGGTAGCAGGAACAGCGTGGCGAAAATATCCAACAGGTAAATAGCGGCCAGCAGGCTGATCGCGGCGGTAAAGGAAACCTGAGTGACCAGCGCACCGATCACCAATGGCCCCAACCCACCGACGCCGCGGCCCAGGTTGAACAGGATATTCTGCGCCGTGGCGCGAGCCTGTACCGGGTAGGTGTCAGAAATCAGCGCGCCGTAGCCGCCAATCATCCCGTTAACGAATACTCCCATCAGTGCACCCGCAAACAGCATCAGCGTGGGATCGGTGAGTTGCGCATAGCTTATGACCATCACCACGGCGCCAACCTGATAAATGACAAAGATGATCCAACGGGGAAAGCGGTCGGCCAATACGCCAAACAGCCAGATACCGAAGGTCATGCCGATCACCGTGACCCCCGTCCAGACGCCAGATTTGGTCAGCGAGAAGCCAAAGTTTTTGGCCAGATAGGTCGGCATCCAGATCATCAGCCCGTAATAGCCAAAGTTCTGCACCGAGCAGAGGATGAAGATTCCCAGGCTGGCCTTGCCGGTGGCGCGATCTTTAAATAGCAGCTTTAATCGTTGAGTAAAGGAGAGCTGCTGTTCGCTGGTTTTCTGCTGCGTAAACTCTTTGGGTTCGCCCATGGTTCGGCGAATAAGGAAGGAAACCAGCGCCGGCAGCAGACCCACCAGAAACATGCCACGCCAGCCGATATAAGGCAGCAACAGCGGGGTGAGGAAGGCTGCGGCAAGCACGCCGAGTTGCCAGCCCATCCCCACATAGGCCGAGGCACGGTTGCGCTTCTCAGCGGGCCAGGCTTCGGCGATCAACGCCATGCCAATGCCGAATTCACCGCCCAGCCCAATCCCCGCTAGGGTGCGATAGGCAAGCAAGTCCCAGTAGCCGACGGCAACGGCGCACAGGCCGGTAAACAGCGAAAACATCAGGATAGTGATGGTCAGCACGCGGATGCGGCCAAAACGGTCGCTGAGATGGCCGAAGATCACGCCGCCAATCACTGCGCCGATCAATGTCCAGGTCACCAGCGAACCGGCTTGTGATGAGGTGAGACCTAGCTCAGTGGTGATCACCGGCAGCATAAAGCCGAGTATCAACAGATCGAAGCCGTCCATAGCATAACCGGTAACCGAAGCCAGCATGGCTTTACCGGGCGTAGCGTGATTTTTATTGAGTGATGTTGCGGGCATGTCTTTTATCATGTGTGATTTTTGGGTGCGCGTATTGTGCCGTGCCAGGCGTGGCGCCACCAGATAAAATTGGGTGCTTTGGGCTTAAATGTTATGCTTTGCGGCTTGCAGCCGTAGGCTGATTAACATGCTTAAATTGTTCGGGAATGTCGATGAGTATATCCAACCAGGTTCGCCACAATTTACAGGCGATTGAACAGTCCATGCGGGATTTGGCGTTGTGGCAGTTGACGCCGCCAGAAGCCGAGGCTTTTGCCAGCACGGAACCCTTTTGCATCGACAGCATGCAGGCCGAAGAGTGGTTGCAGTGGATACTGTTGCCAAGGATGCATGCGCTGCTCGATGCCGATGCACCACTGCCAACGCGTTTTGCCATCACCCCCTATTTTGAAGAAGCGTTAAAGGATAAACAGCCGAACTGCCTGCCGCTGCTGTTGCTGTTACAACAGCTGGATTCACTGCTCAATATCGAGCTGTAATCGCGCTGCATTCTACACCTGCAATCTGCAATTCACCGGTATGGCTAAAATAGAGTTTCCACCGCCGTGTGCAACTAGTAGATAATGTGCACATTACCGCGAGTCACCAAGGAGGGTTTCTCATGTTGAGACAAAATATATTCGGTTGGTTGGGGATTGCGCTAGGCGGCCTGGCGCTGTTATTGGCGATGGTGCATTTCTATGCCGGGCCATTTGCCCCTCAGCAGACGTTGGAAAGCCTCGTGGCGGGCAAAGCGGTGGCCATCAAAGAATCACTGTTGGCCTCATTGGCTGGCCAGCAAATCCCTGAAAAGGTCTCGCGGCCTCATTATGATGTGGATCGGATTTTGAAGATCGTCACTGCCGTATTGGCGGTGGGGGCCGTGATCCTGGGCGCCATTGCTGGTGTGTGTAAGGAAAATCCGCGCGCGGTTTCCGCTGCGGTATTGCTCGGTATTGGCACGCTGGCTTTTCAAATTGCCATGTTTGCTTTTGGCGTGATCATGACCATTCTTCTTATTGTGTTGGTATTGTCACTGATTTCTGGAATGGGTGTAGGCTGTTAGCTGCTTAGGCTCCGTCGTCGGAAACCTTGTCTCTGGGTGTCTTTCAAGGATTAAAAAGGTGCTGCAATCATGGATTTGCTGAAGTTTATCCTCCGTTTGCCTTTTACGTTGATAAAAGGCCTGTTCCGCCTGTTGGCCCTGGTTTTTGGCCTGTTGGGGCGGCTGTTCAAGCCGGTGGTGGGCAACCTGAACTGGAATGCACCTGCCTGGTGGGCAGCGGTATCCGGCGGGGTGAGGCGCGGCTTCCTGCGGCTGGAAGGTGGGGTAGACAAATATCCCAAAGCCATTAGCCTGTCGTTGCTGGTGCTGTTGTGCGCCGCGGGTGGCGCCTTCTACGGATGGCACTGGTGGCTGAATCGGCCACAGCCGATTGAACCGGCACCGATGGTGTACCAGGAAACCAGCGTGCGGGTATCCGATCCTGAGCCGGTTAACTTTGCCGTGCAGAAATCTGCGCCGCAGCAGGTCACCCTCACCTTTAGAAACTCCGTGGCACCGTTGACCGATGCTGGCAAGGTCGTGGAAAAAGGCATCTCCATCAGCCCGGCCCTTGAAGGGCAGTGGAAGTGGAATAACGCCTGGACCCTGGTCTTCACGCCGAAAAACCCATTGCCGATGGGCAGCAAATATGAGGTTAAGCTCGAGCCTGCCGTGTTGCTGGCCCCGCAGATTAAACTCGCCAACACCCACTACAGCTTTAGTGCCCCGGCTTTTGACTATCAACTTGGGCAAGCTGAGTATTATCAAGACCCACAAGATCCGCAAAAGCGCAGCGCTATCTTCAACGTCAAATTCAATGCGCCAGTGGACGTGGCCAGCTTTGAAAAGCAGATCGCCATGGGGTTGATCGAAGCCAACGCCAAATCTGAAAAGAAACTTAATTTCTCCCTGGTTTACGATGCCAAGAAGCTGAACGCCTGGGTGCATTCTGAACCGCTGAAAGCGCTGGATCACGGTGGTAAAGTGCATCTGGTACTGGGCAAGGGCATCAAGTCGGTGGTGTCTGCCAATGAGATCGCTCAATCGAAAGACAGCTGGGTGTCGGTGCCAACTCTGTATAGCCTCACTGTGAAGGACGCTAGCGCCCAGGTGGTCGATAGCGATGGCAGCAAAGGCCAGCGTGCGCTGATCGTCGCCTTCAGCGATGCGATCAAAGACAAAGATGCCGGGCGCGCGGTCAAGGCCTGGCTGTTGCCGCAGCATAATCCTAACGATTCCGAAGCCAGTAACGAACCGGACGATTTTTATCAGTGGGGCGGGACCGAGAGCATCGAAAACAGCGTGATGGCCCAGTCTACGCCGCTGACGCTGACCCTGAATGAAGCGGAAGAGACCTATCAACCGCAGTTCAGCTTCAAGTTTGACGCACCGGCTCACCGCTTTATGCTGCTGGAAATCACTAACCTGATGACCTCTTCGGGCGGCTATAAAATGCCGGAGAAGGTCTACCGTATCGTCGAAGTACCAGACTTCCCGAAAACCTTGCAGTTTATGTCACAGGGTTCTCTGCTGTCGGTGAATGGTGACAAGCAAATCAGCGTGGCGGCGCGTAACGTGCCCGGCCTGCGTCTGGATATCAAGCGGGTGATCCCAAGCCAGCTGCAGCATATCGTCTCATTCAAAAGCAGCGAATACTCTTCGGCCCAGTTCAACCAGCTTAACGATGAATATTTTACCGAACACTTTAACTATCAAACGGTCATCAACAACGATCAGCCGGGTGAAGTAAGCTATAAGGGCATAGATCTCTCACGTTACCTGTCCACCAGCACGGATTCCCATCGCGGCGTGTTCCTGCTGACGCTGTCGGAATGGCAGCCAGAAAAGAAAAAGACGCAGGCCGCAGAGGATGAAGGCGATCAGGGCGAGCAAGAAGGGGATGATTCACCTAGCGTGGGAGATTCTCGCTTTGTTGTCGTCACCGATCTGGGCATCATTGCCAAACGTTCACAGGATAAAACGCGTGATGTGTTTGTCCAATCTATCCACAGCGGTGCGCCAGTCGGTAACGCCAAGGTTTCGGTGATCGCCAAAAACGGCGTGACGCTGCTTAGCCAGGTGACCGATGCCAATGGGCACGTGCGTTTCCCATCGTTAGACGTGTATACCAACGAACGTCAGCCGGTGATGTTCCTGGTGGAAAAAGAGGGCGATGTGTCCTTCTTGCCGACCACCCGCTACAACGACCGCGGGCTGGATTTCTCCCGCTTTGATATTGAAGGCGAAGAAACTCCGATCGATCCACGCACCCTGAGCAGTTACCTGTTCTCCGATCGTGGCGTGTACCGTCCGGGCGATACCTTCAATATTGGTCTGATTACCCGTGCTGCCGATTGGGGCGTAGCCCTGGCTGGCGTACCGGTACGTGCCGAGATCCGCGATCCGCGCGACAAATTGATGACAACGGTGCCGCTGACTCTCGGTGGCAGTGGTTTCAATGAATTGAGTTACACCACCGACGAGAATGCGCCAACGGGCGAATGGAACGTCTACCTGTATCTGATTGGCAAGAATAACGACACTTCCACCTTGCTTGGCCATACCGCCGTCAACGTAAAAGAGTTTGAGCCAGACCAACTGAAGGTGAAGCTGGAGTTGACGCCGAACCGCCAGCAAGGGTGGGTGAAACCTTCTGAGCTGCAGGCGAACATCGATGTGCAGAACCTGTTTGGCACGCCTGCCCAGGATCGCCGAGTTACCTCGAAGCTGACGCTACGGCCAATGTACCCAAGCTTCGATCGCTTCCCGGATTACGCCTTCTTTGAGAACCGCCAGAATAGCGATGGTTTTGAAACCGAGCTGGAAGACCGTACCACCAACGAGCAGGGCGTGGCGAATATCCCACTGGATCTGAAGTCCTATGCGGATGCCACCTATCAGCTACAACTGCTGTCAGAAGCCTTTGTAGCGGGTGGCGGGCGTTCCGTTGCCGCCACCGCTCGGGTGCTGGTATCGCCGTATGACTATCTGGTGGGCGTGAAGCCAGACGGTGATTTAGGCTATATCAACCGGGGTTCAGCGAGAAATCTGAACGTGATTGCCGTCGATCCTTCCCTGAAACAGATTGCACTCGCCGATCTGAAGCAGGTGTTGATCGAGCAGAAATACATCTCGGTGCTGACCAAGCAGGATTCTGGCGTTTATAAATACCAGTCGAAGATGAAAGAGGTGCAGTTGTCCGAGCAGCCGTTGGCGCTGAGCGAGCAGGGCACCGATCTGACCTTGGCAACCGACACCCCGGGTGACTTTGTTCTGGTGATCGAAGATGCACAGGGCAAGGTGCTCAACCGTATCGCCTATAGCGTGGCGGGCAATGCCAACCTCAGCCGTTCGCTGGATCGCAATGCCGAACTGAAGCTGAAACTGAATCAGGCGGAATATCAGCCGGGTGAAGAAATTGAAGTGGCGATCAACGCGCCTTATACCGGCAGCGGTTTGATCACCATCGAAAAAGACCGTGTCTATGCCTGGCAGTGGTTCCACACCGATACCACCAGCTCGGTGCAGAAAATCCGGGTTCCGGCCGGGATGGAAGGCAACGGGTATATCAACGTGCAGTTTGTGCGCGACGTGAACTCCAGCGAGATCTTTATGAGCCCGCTGAGCTATGGCGTCATGCCGTTTAAAATCAGCACCAAAGCCCGGCAAAACGGCCTGGAAATAGTGACGCCTGAGGTGATTAAGCCGGGTGAAAATCTGACCATGACGGTGAAAACCGATGGCCCACAGCAGGTGGCACTGTTTGCCGTAGATGAAGGGATCTTGCAGGTAGCGCGTTACCGCCTGAAAGATCCGCTGGAGTACTTCTTCCGTAAGCGTGAGCTGAGTGTGGAAAGCTCGCAGATCCTCGATCTGATCCTGCCGGAATTCAGCAAGCTGATGGCGCTTTCTGCGGCACCGGGCGGTGATGCGGGTGAAGGGCTGGATCTCAACCTGAATCCGTTCAAGCGCAAGCGCGACAAGCCGGTGGCCTATTGGTCTGGCATTACCGAAGTGAACGGCGAGAAGCAGTTTACCTATCCGGTGCCGGATTACTTCAACGGCAAGATCCGCGTGATGGCCATTTCGGTTACGCCAAGCAAAATCGGCAAGGCCCAAACCTCCGCGACGGTACGTGACAACTTCATCATGACGCCGAATGTGCCTTATATGGTGGCACCGGGGGATGAGTTTGATGTCAGCGTAGGGGTTAGCAATAACCTCGAAGGGTTGAACGGAAAGCCTGTGGCGATCGCCGTGCAGTTGACGCCGCCACCGCAGTTGGAAGTGGTGGGTAAGGCCGAGCAAAGCCTGTCATTGGCGGAGAAGCGTGAAGGCGTGATCAACTTCCGCCTGCGTGCCAAGGCGGCACTGGGTGATGCTCCGTTGGTGTTTGATGCGCGTTACGGTGATAAAACCAGCCGCCGTACCGTTAGCACCTCGGTACGCCCGGCAATGCCTTACCGCACCCAGACGGTGATGGGCCGGATGAGCGGTAGCAGCCAGAATATTGATAATCTGCGGCAGATGTTTGATGCCTATGCGCAGCGTAGCGCGGCGGTATCTCACTCCCCGTTGGTGCTGACCAACGGCCTGGCGCAGTATCTGGCGGATTATCCGTACTACTGTTCTGAGCAGATCGTCAGCCGTTCCATTCCGCTGATCATGCAAAGCCAGCATCCGGAAATGAAAAGCAGCCTGAGCCAGGCCGAAGTCAGCAAACAGCTGAAAAACCTGCTCGGCGTACTGCGTTCCCGCCAGAACGACAGCGGGGCCATTGGTGCCTGGCGTTCATCGCCGGAAACCGATCCTTTCGTCACGCCATACGTGGTGCAATACCTGCTGGAAGCCAAAGCGGCGGGTTATGCTTTGCCGGTGGGGATGCTGGAAGATGCCAACGGTGCGCTGCGTGAACTGGCAGCCAACCGTTATGATGATATGTACCATCTGCGTCTGCGTACCTGGGCAGTCTACCTGCTGACCTTGCAGGGCGAAATTACCACCAACTCGCTGGCCTCGGTGCAGGATACGTTGCAGAAACTGTATCCAGACAGCTGGAAAACCGATCTGAGCGCCCTGTATCTGGCATCGTCTTACCGTCTGCTGAAAATGGACGATGAGGCGAATGCCTTGCTGCAACCTAGCTGGAAGCAACTGAGCAAAGCCTATGACAAAGGCTGGTGGACGCAGAATTACTTCGATCCGCTGGTGCAGGACGCAACGCGTCTGTACCTGATCGCTCGCCACTTCCCGGAGAAGGTGTCTTCCATCCCTCCGCAGGTGCTGGAGAACATGGTCAAGGCGTTGAAAGAAGAGCGCTACACCACCTATTCTTCGGCGATGAGTATCCTGGCGCTGGAAAACTACTCGGCTCAGGTGGCGGCGCAGGCCAATACTAGCGATTCGCTGACGATTGCGCAGAGCGGCAAGCAAGGTAACGTCGATCCGCAGGTGATTTCAGAGATGATAGGGCTGTTTGCCAAAGGCCAGTTTACGGCCGAGGCCAAGGCTATCCGCTTTACCAACAGCGCCGACGCTCCGGCCTGGTATGTGGTCACTCAGGCCGGTTATGATCTGGCTGCTCCACAGAAAGCCATTGCTCGCGGTTTGGAAATTACCCGTGATTACACCGATGAACAGGGCAAACCGGTCACTCAGGTAACGTTAGGACAGAAGATCAACGTTCATCTGAAAATCCGCGCCAATTCGAAAGAAGGGCAGAGCAACCTGGCGATTGTCGATCTGCTGCCTGGCGGATTTGAAGTGGTGCAGCAAACGGCACCAGAGCCAGAATCGACCGGCGAAGACGGTGAAGCCAGCGAGAATACGGATGCAGGGTGGCAGTCACCACTGGCTGCCTCGGGCTCCACTTGGGCACCTGATTACAGTGATATCCGCGAAGACCGGGTGATTATCTATGGTAGCGCCAGCACCGATGTGCAGGAGTTTGTCTACCAGATTAAAGCGACCAACACCGGTAGCTTTGTGATCCCTCCGGCTTATGGCGAAGCCATGTACGATCGTGAAGTGCAGGCCATGTCGGCCAGCAGCGGTAAACTGGTGGTTGTACCGGCGGAAAGTCAATAAGCCATCGCGATGCCCCGCAGCGTTGAGCTGCGGGGTTCGTGGGTATCGAGACTCCATGAAAATCCTTCCTGTATCTGCTGTGGCAAAACGCTGGCTGCAAAATATCCTGATGGCGGTATTTCTGCTGGCGCTGGGCCTGGTAGGTGCCCGGCTGTGGCCGCATCCTCCTCTTTCGCAGGGCGTGCCCTTCTCTACGGTTTACTACGATCGCCACGGGACGCTGATGCGCCTCACGTTGGCCAATGACGACCGTTATCGCCTGTGGACGCCGTTGGAAAAGATCTCGCCGTTGGCGGTGCAGGGTATTTTGCTGCATGAAGATCGCTGGTTCTATTACAACCCCGGATTTAACCCCGTCAGTCTGCTGCGTGGCTTTTGGCGCAGCTACGTAGCCGGCGGCAAAATGCAGGGCGGTTCGACCATCACCATGCAGCTGGCGCGCATGCATTGGCATCTGAATACCCGTACACCCGGCGGTAAACTGATGCAGGTTCTGCGGGCCGTGCAGTTGGAACTCAGCTACTCCAAGCACGATATTCTGGAAGCCTATCTCAATTACGCCCCCTATGGCCGCAATATTGAAAGCATCGGTGCGGCCAGCCTGATCTATTTTGCCAAGGCACCGCAGGATCTGACCTTGCCGGAGGCGCTGACGCTCTCGGTGTTACCACAGTCACCCAGCTATCGTATCGATCCTAAAACCGGCGTGTTGGGGCAAGCCCTGACGCAGGCCCGTAACCGCCTGTTTCAACGCTGGCAGGGCGTGTATAGCACCGACAGTAGTCAGCGTGCCTTGTTTCAACTCCCTTTGGCACTGCGCCAACCAGAACGGATGCCGTACATTGCTCCACACTTTATCGAACAGTTGCGTCAACAGACCCAGCAGTTAGTGCAGTTGGATACCCGTGTGGATACCACGTTGGATGCCGGGCTCCAGCGGCTGATCGAAAGGCAGGTGAACGCGTTTATCGTCCGTAACCAGAGCCGGGGGATCCATAATGCCTCGGTGCTGTTGGTGGATAGCCGTGATATGGGGATAAGGGCGCTGGTAGGCTCTGCCGATTATTACAACCGCGAGATCCAGGGGCAGGTGAACGGGACCAATGCCAAGCGCTCCCCTGGTTCGACCCTCAAGCCCTTTATTTATGCTTTGGGGATGGAGCAGGGCGTACTGCATCCGATGACCATCCTGAAGGACGTGCCTTCATCCTTTGGCGCCTATGCGCCAGAAAACTTTGACCGACGTTTCCTGGGGCCGGTAACGGCGACGGATGCGTTGAATTTCAGCCGTAATATTCCTGCGGTGTACGTAGCTTCACAACTACGGCAACCGACGTTTTACCAGTTTTTAAGCCTGTCCGGCATCGCCAACCTGGCCAGTGAAAACCATTATGGATTGTCGCTGGTGTTGGGGGGCGGTGAAATCACTGCTCAGGAACTGGCGAAGCTGTATGCGCTGTTGGCTAACCGGGGCGCATTGCGCCCATTACGGATGCAAAAGAGTGATGCCTATCCGCCACCAATCCGTTTGCTCAGCGAAGAAGCCAGCTTTACTACGCTGGATATGCTGCGCCAGCACCGCCGGCCTGGTGACACTTTGGCACAACGCTCGTCATCCCTGCCGGTCTATTGGAAAACAGGGACCTCCTGGGGCTTCCGCGATGCCTGGAGCGTCGGGATCTTCGGGCCTTACGTGCTGGTGGTATGGGAAGGGAATTTCGACAGCAGAGGCAACAACGTGTTTGTGGGGGCCGATGCGGCAGCCCCGCTATTTTTCAATATTATCGACAGCATTAACGCCAGCTATCCGGCCTTGCAGGAGCCGAAACACCCCTTCCCGAAACAGTTGAAGCGGGTGGATATTTGCTTGGCCAGCGGCAACCTGCCGACGCAGTGGTGCCAGCAGAAAGGCAAAACCTGGTTTATCCCCGGCAAGTCGCCGATCAAGGTCGATACCGTCTATCGCCCGGTGGTGTTGGATATTCACAGCGGTGAGGTGGCCTGCCCGCCGTATGATGAAACACAAACCCGCACCGAAGTGTTTGAGTTCTGGCCTTCCGATCTGGCTAACGTGTTTGCGCAGGCTGGATTACCCAAGCGAGCTCCGCCGGTAAACCATTGCAAGGATAATGCGGTGGCGATGGGGGGCAACCCGCCGCGCATTACCTCGCCGCTGAAAAATACCACCTATACCTTGCGGCAATCGCAGCAGGGGCGTGACAAAATCTCCTTCAATGCGGTGACGGATGCGGACAGTAAAATGGTGTATTGGTTTGTCGATGATATTTATCTTGGCAGCAGCGGCAGTAAAACCGCCATCGATTGGCGGCCGGTCAACAATGGCCAGTATCGCATCCGGGCGGTGGACGATCATGGCCGGGCCGATAGCCGCCTGATCACCATTGAGCTGGTGAACTAAGATGCCTCTCCCCTCACCCTAACCCTCTCCCACAGGGAGAGGGTTAGGGTGAGCGTGTTTGAAATGGTAGTGACTTACCTTGGATAAAGAAGGTTATTGAGTTTGCTTCTACTTCCAAAACAGCTTTAGAGTTTGCTTGAGATTTTCTCTTTACTGCCAAAAGAGCAGGGCCATCAGCTCGCTATCCTTGCGAAAGAGGGTTGGGATGAGGGGGCGTAAATGCCCGCTTTCTGCGCCATCGTCTGCAAATGACCAAAAACATTACCAACGCGTAAGCCGTTATGCTCATACTCGTTGGTGATCCACGGCGTCAAATTACCCACCTGTTGCGCCGTCGCCAGCGAGAGCTGCAAATCGACATACATATCGCTGAAATAAATGGCGGCGAATACCGGTACCCGATTGTCGAGCAGGCGATCGCTGTTATACAGCGGTGACCACACGCGGCGATCGGCCAGCAACTTAACGGGTTCATTGAAGGGGCGCAGAGCGGCGATCTCGGTGAACATCCAGGGATAGATCATTTCCCCGGTCAGGTAAAGCGGGCGCCGATCTTCGGCGAAAGCATCGAAGTTGCCCCGTTGCCGCTGGGCGGCCCAATTGGTGGCCTTATCCTGTGCGTAGATACTTTCATGCAGCGCGGCAAACAGCGGATTCTCCGCGTAGCTGGTCAACGCCATTACCTGTGACAAAAAGGTGTCGCTGAATTCACCGTCCGGGTTGAAGGCTTCGTCAAACAGCCAAAGTAGCCGCTCGTAACCTTCACTCATGCCAAGATCGATCCCCAGGCTTTGCAGGCGGCGTATGGTCAGCCGGTCGCCATCGGGCAACAACACCTCTTCCTGCTCTAGTTTGTCGGCAATCTGACCGATAAGCGGCTCCAGATGTGGGTAACGCTGATAGAAGATGCGATTTTTGGCGATCACCTGTGGATAGGTATGAGCGTAGACTTCATCGGCATCGGGCTGCAGGCTTGCCAGGCCGCCGGTCATAAAGCAGCAGTGGAGACCTTCCGGCGCCTGAGAAAGATAGGTCAGCGTGATAAAGCCGCCATAGCTTTGCCCCAGCGTGCTCCACGGGCGATCGCCAAAGCAGTTTTTACGCAGATATTCGGCATCGCTCACTATCGAGTCGGCGCGGAAGCAGGCCAGGTAATCTGCCGCCTGGTGGGCGGTTAGCCCGGCCAGACTCTTACCTTCAATGCGGCTGCTGCGCCCGGTGCCACGCTGATCGAGCAGGATCACCCGATAGCTTTTGAGGGCTTCGGCGATCCAACTGCTGCGTGCCGTAGGGCGTGGGCTTTTCCCTCCGGGACCACCTTGTAAAAACAGCAGACAAGGGAGTTGTTCATCACGGCGTAACGGGTCAACCAACTCACGGGCAAAGATCTCAATGGTGCGGGTATCCTTGTTATTGAACCAATTCAGCGGGACCTGGACCAGGTGTTCACGCACCCAGATCGCTGGCAACAAATATTCTCGTTCAACGCTCATGTTTTTCTCTCCCTATTATGGTGTTCTCTTTTTTCTGCCGGTTATTTTAATGCCATATCGGTGTTTACGCGGAGCGTTCAGATCTACTCTATTTTATCGATAAGCAACAATAGTCCGGAGTTTGAAGAGTGAACATCAGCGTAACAGGAGGAATGAACTTAGCAAATGCATGAGTGATTAAATTTTAGTCAAAATGTGCAAGAGTGTGACTGAATAAGTATTCTTGACTGATGAATATAAAGGGAGTGCTGGTGGCAGTGGGAGCCACCAGTCAACATCGAGCGGGCTCAGCCGTTATCTATGACGTCGGCAGCAAGGAACTCAAAGGGAGGGCTGGTTTTAAACTCAGCGGAAACTTCACCGGTAAAATCTGCCATCTCATCTTTACCCAGCGTCAGCTTTTTAACCGGAGCGCCGGCAGCAAAGTTGACCCGTTTCAGGTCTACCCAAAAAGTACTGCTGCCCAGTGCCGATTCAAAGTAGTACAGCTTGTTCTTTTGATCGGCCAGGGTGCGCCAACGAGTGGAAGAAATATTGGGTTCTTCAGGGGTCGTGATGCCAAAGGGCACAGAAACATTGCGCATAACGCTCAGCACGCTAGAGGCTGCCAGCCTGGCCTGATGATATTTCGGGATAGCGTTGATATAAAACTGTGCGCGTACAAAACGGTCGGCAGCACGGTTTGTGCCAGGCAGCATGACGTTACCCCCAATCCCTTGCCAGTATTTGGTGATGGCCAACTGCTGATCGAAGGTAGGGGAATTGGTCAGGACCTGATAGTCGCGGCTATGGTGAATCACTAATTTGCCGTTAATGTATTCGAAAATGGCACTGTCCCCACTGGCATCGGACAACGACAAATGAAGGGAGGCCAAACGTTCCTGGCCAGGCACACCGCCGGTCACAACGATAAAAGGGGCCTTTTCCAGTGAGTTAACCGCTTCTTGCACCGTGGCGAAGTTATCCAACGCATACTGTGCCCATGCTGCCAATGATAAGGTTGGCTGCTGGCCATCGAATGCCGGGTATTGAGATTCCACCAACCACAGCATATTGGCCACCAGACCTTTTTCATTCATACCATCGGTGGTTGCAACACCATAGGCGGAAGTCACGACGCTGCCGTATTTAGATGTCCATTTGATCGAGTTGCTGCCTGCATTACCACTGCGCTCCATTCCTTGCGGGAAAATCCACAGGTCAGAGTGCAGCTGTTCTTTCCAGTCCATAGTGCGGCCGGTGATCACCAGATTACCTTCGCCGTGGTAGACCGCGCGAGTACAGGCCATTGCCAACTGTGGTGAAAACAGAATGCCGCACATGGACAATAAAAGGGGGGTTATCAAAAGCGTTATATTCCAACTCACCGTTATCTCTCCTTGCTACTTTTTGTACAGTGTAGGCACTACTGACCCGTGGGGCAAAAACGAGAGCGCCAAACGGGATTTTCGTTTCGTTATTATTTATGTTTGACGATAGAATCAATCAATTACCTATCTCCTTGCCCCTGCAAACCGGCCAGCAGGCTGCAGCTTGCAGGGGCAAGGAGATAAAATGCATGATTAATCTATGGAAAAAATCACTCTATGAAGGTGTTGTACCAGGACGAACATCTGATCGCCGTTAACAAACCCTCAGGTTGGCTGGTGCATCGTAGCTGGCTGGATCGTCACGAGACGAGGTTTGTCATGCAAACCGTGCGCGATCAGATTGGCCAGCACGTATTTACCGTACACCGCCTGGATCGTCCTACTTCCGGCATATTGCTGATGGCGTTGTCCAGCGATGTGGCTCGGTTATTATCGCAACAGTTTGAACTGCATCAGGTACAGAAAACCTATCACGCGGTGGTGCGGGGCTATGTTTTAGAGGGCGGCACCGTTGATTATGCGCTGACGGAAGAGTTGGATAAGTTGGCGGATAAACATGCCAACCCGGATAAAGCTCCAAAACCGGCGGTAAGTCATTATCAGCCCTTGGCAACGGTGGAGATGCCGGTGGCGATTGGCCGCTATGACACCTCGCGCTATAGCCTGGTTGAGCTGAAACCAGAGACCGGGCGTAAGCATCAGCTGCGTCGTCATATGGTGCACCTGCGCCATCCGATTATTGGTGATACCGCTCACGGCGATCTGCGGCAAAACCGCGGGATGGCCGAACATTTTGGTTGTTCACGCCTGATGCTGCACGCCAGCCATCTTCAACTTACTCATCCGGTGAGCGGCCAACCGCTGCATATTTCCGCGCCCTGGGAAGCGGATTGGCAAGGTGTCATGTCACAATTTGGCTGGCATAACGTGCTGCCAGAACTTGAGTTTCCGCAGGCTAACGGTCAGGATAGCTAATCATTTTTCAACGGTCATAAGGGAGCAGCAACGATGGCTCAGGTCGGCATTTTCGTTGGAACGGTCTACGGTAACTCTTTGTTAGTGGCGGAAGAGGCAGAAAATATCCTGCAACAACAGGGCCATGAGGTCAAAGTGTTTGAGGAAGGGACGCTGGCAGAGTGGCAGTTTTACCGCCAGCATTATGCGCTGGTCGTGACTTCCACCACCGGGCAAGGGGACTTGCCTGACAGTATTGCACCCCTGTTCCAGGCTATTCGCGACCAGGTGGGCTATCAGCCGGAGCTGCGTTATGGCTTGATTGCACTGGGTGATAGTAGCTATGACAATTTCTGCGGTGCCGGGCGTACCTTTGATGCTTTGCTGCAGGAGCAGGGAGCGACGCGCGTAGGTGAAGTGCTGGAGATCGATGCGATCGAGCAACCTGAACCGGAAGTGGTTTCCTGCCCGTGGGTAGAGCAGTGGGGCGCCTTGTTGAAATAGTCTCTCGATGCCTGGTGGCGAGCGGCCAGGCACGACTTTATTCCTGCTATCCCCTGTGGTAAAGCTAAAGCAAAAAAAAACCTAATCCCTTACGCACTCAAGGCCGCAGCCAGCAAGCGTTAAAGAATTAGGTTTTGCCTGCCGGAGCAGTAACTACCCTATCGATTACCGATTTACCCTATCACACGGAAAACCGGCAAAATGTGAACCCGCTGGCACACAGGCGAACAAATTATCGCCGAAGTTTGCTGTTATTTACCGCGCGTCAGCTTTTCCAGATCGGATTCGATCTCGGCAATCTTGTTGGTGACCACGTTTTGCAGGTGCTGCAGGTCATCAAGGATCTTGCGTTTCAGATCCACTTCCACCTGATCGCGCTGGCAGAGTTGATCCAGTTCATCGATCACGTAGCGCAGGTTGGGGTTGATCTCATGGATCTCTTTGTAACCCTGGCCGGCATTGTCTGCCACCACGGTTTTGCGCTGGCGTGGATACTTGAACTTCACGCTCTTGGCAAAGAACTCGCCCTTATCTTTGCGGAAGTAAATCTTGAGGATGTCGTTATTGGCCTCCTGACGCAGGCTATAGCGATCGATATCTTCCGGTTGATTGATACCTAAACTTTTCAGGTTGTCATACATAATAGCGCCACCTTTTAATCAACTATATTTGCCTGATTAGCCAATATGCAGTGTAGTGAGCTGCAAATCGAAACACATCAGGAATATTCCACTGCCAGAGAGTATGGCGAAAACGCCCGTCACAGACTGTGACGGCCCGCGTATTGAAGGCAAAAAAATGGCGGGTGCTGCACCCGCCGTTCAAGCTTAGTCGATAGTGCGCAATAACTCATTGATCCCGACTTTGCCACGGGTCTTGGCGTCCACTTTCTTGACGATCACAGCGCAATACAGGCTGTAGGAACCATCTTTGGAAGGCAGGTTGCCGGATACGACCACGGAGCCAGCAGGTACGCGGCCATAGTGCACTTCACCGGTTTCACGATCGTAGATACGGGTGCTTTGGCCCAGATAAACGCCCATTGAGATCACGGAACCTTCTTCCACGATCACGCCTTCAACCACTTCTGAACGCGCACCGATAAAGCAGTTGTCTTCGATGATGGTTGGGTTGGCCTGCAACGGCTCCAGCACGCCACCGATGCCGACGCCGCCGGACAGGTGAACGTTTTTGCCGATCTGCGCACAAGAGCCTACGGTGGCCCAGGTATCTACCATGGTGCCTTCGTCGACGTAGGCACCGATGTTGACGTAAGAAGGCATCAGCACGGTGTTACGAGCGATAAATGCCCCCTGACGCACGGTAGCCGGTGGCACTACGCGGAAGCCTTCCTTCTGGAAGCGAGCTTCATCGTAGTCAGCGAATTTCATCGGCACTTTGTCGTAATAGCGGGTTTCTGCACCGTCCATTACCTTGTTGTCGTTGATACGGAAAGACAGCAGGACGGCTTTTTTCAGCCACTGATGGGTAACCCATTGCCCCTCGATCTTCTCGGCAACGCGCAGGGCGCCGCTGTCCAGCAGGGCGATCACCTGGTTTACCGCTTCACGCGTTACGGTGTCTACGTTGGCCGGGGTAATATCCGCACGGCGTTCGAAGGCGCTTTCAATAACGTTCTGTAATTGCTGCATGCTGTTCTCTGTCCTGATTTTATTTACGAAAGGTTACTTTTATCACATTTTATCGGTTGGATTGAGTGCCTCTGTCAACCGTTGTTCTAATTTTCTGCGTGTTTGCGGATCCAGCGCCCGGCGATCGGCATCGGCCAAAATAAACAAATCCTCGACCCGTTCGCCGATGGTGGAGATACGTGCGCCGTGCAGCGACAGGCCCAGATCGGCGAAAACCTCACCCACGCGTGCCAGCAGGCCGGGCTGATCGAGGGCAATTAGCTCCAGATAGCTGCGGCGATCGGTATGAGTTGGCAGGAAGCTGACCTCTGTCGGTACGCTGAAATGGCGTAGTTTGGACGACGGACGCCGAGCGCGCGGCGGTAGATAATCTCGCTGGGTGATAGCTTGCTCCAGCGCATGGCGGATCGCAGCATGACGATCCTGGGCCAGCGGGCTGCCGTCCGGCTCCAGCACGATAAAGGTGTCCATGGCCATGCCGTCGCGGTTGGTGAAGATCTGGGCGTCATGCACGCTGAGATTGCGCCGATCCAGCTCACCGGCAACGGCGGCGAACAGGTAAGGGCGATCCGGGCTCCAGATAAAGATCTCGGTGCCGCCACGCGTGGCCTGGTGGCTGACCAGCACCAGTGGCTTGGTTGAGTCATGGGCCAGCAGGTGGCGGGCGTGCCAGGCGAGCTGATTCGGTGAGTGGCGCAGGAAATAGTCGGCGCGGCAGCGGCTCCAGATATGGTGCAGCGCTTCTTCATCGATATTATCCATACGCAACAATGCCAGCGCCTGTAAACGATGGTGGCGCACCCGCTCGCGCAGATCCGGGCTGTTCTGCATACCACGGCGCAGTTGCTTCTCGGTGGCGAAATACAGCTCGCGCAACAGGCTCTGTTTCCAACTGTTCCACAAGGTCTCGTTGGTGGCACAGATATCGGCGACCGTCAGGCAAACCAGGTAGCGTAGACGGGTTTCGCTTTGCACTTCGCTACTGAACTGCTGGATCACGGTCGGGTCCTGAATGTCACGTCGTTGCGCGGTAACCGACATCAGCAGGTGGCAGCGTACCAGCCAGGCAACCAGCTGTGCTTCGCGTGAGTTCAAGCCATGCAATGCAGCAAACTCCAGGGCGTCTTGGGCGCCTAAAATGGAGTGATCGCCCCCGCGCCCTTTGGCGATATCGTGGAACAGCGCCGCTAGCAACAGCAATTCTGGGTGAGGCAGGCGAGGATAAAGCTCCACGCACAGCGGATGGCGTGGGCGAGTTTCCTCATCGGAGAAGCTTTCCAGCTTTTGCAGCACACGCACGGTATGTTCATCGACGGTATAGGCATGGAACAGGTCAAACTGCATCTGGCCGACGATGCTGCCCCATTGCGGCATATAGGCCCACAGCACGCTGTGGCGATGCATTGGCACCAACGCCCGTGAGACCGCGCCTGGGTGTCGCAGAATGGCCATAAACAGCTCTCTGGCCTCGGGAATGTTGCACAGTGGCTGTTTCAGGTGGCGGCGCGCATGGCGCAACTGGCGTACGGTGGTGGAGTAGATGCCTTTGATTTCGCGGTTGCGTACCATCAGGTAGAACATGCGCATGATGGCTTCGGGCTGGCGGATAAACAGCGTTTCGTCGCGCAAATCGATCAGATCGCCACGCAGCTGAAAATCATCGTTCAGCGGGCGGGGTTTCTCCGTGGCGTCCAATGCCAGGATCGCTTCATCGAACAGCTGTAGCAGCATGTGGTTCAGCTCGCCGACGCGGCGCGTCATGCGATAGAAATCCTTCATCATGCGCTCTACCGGTTCATTGCCTTCCCCCTCGTAGCGCAACAGCTGGGCCACGCTGAGCTGGCGATCGAACAGCAGGCGGTTGTCATAACGCGGCAGCGCCAGGTGCAGGGCAAAACGAATACGCCACAGGAAGCTTTGGCATTCGTTCAATTCGTTGCGCTCGGCCTGAGTCAGGAAGCCAAAACCGACCATCTCATCGAGCGAGGTGGCGCCGAAATGGCGGCGGGCCACCCACATCAGCGTATGAATATCACGCAGGCCACCGGGGCTGCTCTTGATATCCGGCTCCAGGTTGTAGCTGGTACCGTGATAGCGCTGGTGGCGTTGCTGCTGTTCGATCAGCTTGGCGTCAAAGAATTTGGGCGAAGGCCAGAAGCCGTCGCTGAAAATGTGCTTTTGCAATTGCAGGAACAGGGCGACGTCGCCGCAGATCATGCGGGATTCGATCAGGTTGGTGGCAACGGTCAGGTCCGCCAAGCCTTCCAGCAGGCACTCTTCGAGCGTGCGCACGCTGTGGCCGACTTCCAGTTTGAGATCCCACAGCAGGGTAATGAATTCACCGACGCGAGCGGCCTGTTCATCGTTCAGGCGAGTCTGGCTGAGTACCAGCACGTCGATATCAGACAGCGGGTGCAGTTCACCACGGCCATAGCCGCCAACGGCCAGCAGCGCCGTTTCGGGGATAGTGTCAAAGCCGTAAAACAGCCACAGCCGCCGCAATAGCCGATCGATAAACTTGCTGCGCGCCGCCACCAGGCTTTCGGCACTGGCACCAGCATTGAAGGCCGCTGCCAGCCACTGCTGAAACTGCTCAAGCCGCTGTTTGAGGGCCAGGCAATTAATCTCTTCATCGGCATAGGTGCTGGGAGCATCCGGCTTCTTGGGTACGGCCGGGGTTTCTAGCTCACGATAATTTTCAGACATGTTTCGCCGCCCATAAAAAAAGCCGGCATAGGCCGGCTTGTCACAAGAACCCTGCGGTTCTTACATCTCGTGCGTAATGATGTTGGGGATGGTGTCATCCTTGCGCAACGTCATTATCTCGCAGCCGTTATCAGTCACCACAATAGTATGCTCATACTGTGCCGACAAGCTGCGATCTTTGGTTTTCACCGTCCAGCCGTCTTTCATGGTGCGGATGCGGTAATCACCGGCGTTGACCATAGGCTCAATGGTGAAGGCCATACCGGCCTGTAGCACCACGCCGCCGTCATCGGCATCGTAATGCAGTACCTGCGGCTCTTCGTGGAAACCTTCGCCGATGCCGTGGCCGCAATATTCGCGCACGACGGAGAACTTCTCTGCTTCAACAAACTGCTGGATGGCTTTACCCAGAGTGCGCAGGCGGATACCCGGTTTGACCATCTTCAAGGCCAGATACAGGCTTTCCTGGGTGATGCGGCACAGGCGCTCGCCCAGAATGGTGGGTTTACCGACGATGAACATCTTGGAGGTGTCGCCGTGGAAGCCGTCTTTGATTACGGTCACGTCGATATTGACGATATCCCCGTCTTTCAGCACCTTGTCGTCACTTGGGATGCCGTGGCACACCACTTCGTTCACCGAGATACAGACCGATTTTGGGAAGCCGTGGTAGCCCAGGCAGGCCGAGATCGCCTGCTGTTCATTGGTGATATGCTCGTGGCAGATCCTGTCCAGCTCGCCGGTGGTGACGCCGGGTTTAACGTGGGGCTCGATGATTTCCAGCACTTCTGCGGCCAGGCGGCCCGCAACGCGCATCTTTTGAATATCATCAGGTGTTTTAATTGAAATTGCCATGAAAGTTAGTCCGCAGGTGTCGTTATGGTCGACAAGGTAGAAAGATAAGGCATTGAGTTATGGTATCAGCCCGGCTTGAGGCTGCCAAATTTCATTTGTGAAGGGCCAGGCCAACTGCAACAAAAGTTGGTGTCTGGGGCGGGTTTATGGTATAAAGCGCGCCGGCAGATCCGCATTCGGCCTTGAGTGCCAGTGAGGAAATGACCGAAGTAGTTTTAACTGCACTCACATTGTGTAAATAACACACACGTATCGACACATCCGCCGGGGTGCCTTGAGATGGCTCACGTCATTGTCCGGGTCGGCGTTATGGGATACGTGGAGGCATAACCCCAATCAACTCTAATAGAGGTTTTAATCATGGCAACTGTTTCCATGCGCGACATGCTCCAGGCTGGTGTACACTTTGGTCACCAGACCCGTTACTGGAACCCGAAAATGAAGCCTTTCATCTTCGGCGCACGTAACAAGGTTCACATCATCAACCTGGAAAAAACCGTACCAATGGCCAACCTGGCTTTGGCTGAACTGACCAAGATCTCTTCCCGCAAAGGTAAGATCCTGTTCGTTGGTACCAAGCGCGCAGCAAGCGAAGCGGTAAAAGAATATGCTAACGGCTGCGATCAGTTCTTCGTGAACCATCGCTGGTTGGGCGGCATGCTGACTAACTGGAAAACCGTTCGTCAGTCAATCAAACGTTTGAAAGATCTGGAAATCCAGTCCCAAGACGGCACCTTCGACAAGCTGACCAAGAAAGAAGCGCTGATGCGCACTCGTGAACTGGCCAAGCTGGAAAACTCCCTGGGTGGTATCAAGGACATGGGTGGTCTGCCAGACGCTCTGTTTGTTATCGATGCCGATCACGAACACATCGCGATCAAAGAAGCCAACAACCTGGGTATCCCGGTATTCTCTATCGTTGATACCAACTCCGATCCAGACGGCGTTGACTTCATCATCCCTGGTAACGACGACGCAATCCGTGCAATCAAATTGTACCTGACCGCCGTTTCTGCCGCCATCCGTGAAGGTCGTTCTCAAGATCTGGCCGTTCAGGCGGAAGAAAGCTTCGTAGAAGCTGAATAATAAGGTCAAGCCCTTATTAACCAGGTATTGAATATGTTGGTTAGGGGGGCCTTTAAGGGCCCCCTTTGCTTATCTGAATGAGAACTATCTCCGAGCGAGATAACCGAGGAAAAAGAAATGGCTGATATTACCGCTGCCCTGGTAAAAGAACTGCGTGAGCGTACCAGCGCAGGTATGATGGATTGCAAAAAAGCGCTGATCGAATCTAACGGCGACATCGAGCTGGCAATCGAAAACATGCGTAAATCTGGCGCGATCAAAGCGGCGAAAAAAGCAGGCAACGTAGCTGCTGACGGCGTGATCAAAACCAAGATCGAAGGCAACTTCGGCATGATCGTGGAAGTTAACTGCCAGACCGACTTCGTTGCTAAAGACGGCGGTTTCCAGGCTTTCGCTGACAAAGTGTTGGATGCGGCTTTTGCTGGCAAAATCACTGACGTTGACGTGCTGAAAGCGCAGTTCGAAGAAGAGCGCGTTGCGCTGGTGGCAAAAATCGGTGAGAACATCAACATTCGCCGCATTGCTGCCCTGGAAGGCGACGTGTTGGGTAGCTACCTGCACGGTGCTCGCATCGGTGTTCTGGTTGCCGCTACCAAAGGCGCGGATGAAGAGCTGGTTAAGCAGCTGGCAATGCACGTTGCCGCTAGCAAGCCTGAATTCGTCAAGCCTGAAGATGTGTCTGCTGAAGTGGTAGAGAAAGAGTACCAAGTTCAGTTGGACATCGCCATGCAGTCTGGCAAGCCGAAAGAAATCGCAGAGAAGATGGTTGAAGGCCGCATGAAGAAATTCACCGGCGAAGTCTCTCTGACCGGTCAGCCTTTCGTGATCGAACCAAGCAAGAGCGTTGCTCAGGTGCTGAAAGAGCACAACACTGACGTAACCAATTTCATCCGCTTTGAAGTGGGTGAAGGCATCGAGAAAGTTGAAGCTGACTTTGCTGCTGAAGTTGCAGCAATGAGCAAACAGTCTTAATGCTGTTAATGGAGCCGCCGCGAGGCGGCTCCATTTTATCCAGCCAGAGAAACGCCGATGATGGGCCCCGCGTGCCCAGGCTAATCGGTTGAAAACCCCAATACTATTACTACTGCTTCTTAGGACAGAACACCATGGCAACCAATGCAAAACCCGTTTATCAGCGTATCCTGCTCAAACTGAGTGGTGAAGCCCTGCAAGGTGCAGAAGGCTTTGGGATCGACGCTAGCGTTTTGGATCGCATGGCTCAGGAAGTAAAAGAGCTGGTCGAGCTGGGCATCCAGGTCGGTGTAGTTATTGGCGGTGGCAATCTTTTCCGTGGTGCAGGTCTGGCACAAGCCGGCATGAACCGCGTAGTGGGCGACCACATGGGAATGCTGGCTACCGTGATGAACGGCCTGGCTATGCGTGATGCACTGCACCGTGCCTATGTGAACGCCCGCCTGATGTCTGCCATTCCGTTGAATGGCGTATGTGACAACTACAGCTGGGCAGAGGCGATCAGCCTGCTGCGTAACAACCGCGTGGTGATTTTCTCCGCCGGTACGGGTAACCCGTTCTTTACCACGGATTCTGCGGCCTGCCTGCGCGGCATCGAAATTGAAGCCGATGTGGTATTGAAAGCGACTAAAGTGGATGGTGTATACTCCGCTGACCCGGTGAAAAACCCGGACGCAACGCTGTACGAACAGATCACCTACCAGGACGTGTTGGAGCGTGAGTTAAAAGTGATGGATCTGGCGGCGTTTACGCTGGCCCGCGATCATGGCTTGCCGATCCGCGTATTCAACATGAACAAGCCGGGCGCACTGCGTCGCGTGGTGATGGGTGAGAACGAAGGTACTCTGATCACCAAATAACGGCTGTTTGGCCAAATTTCGCAGGAGCGGGTAACGCCAGGCGTTGTGTGCTTCTGATAAGTAAAATTCACGGGCTATACTTTTCAGTACAGCCTGCCAAGTAACCAGCTTCCAAGGGTTCGCAACGTGATTAATGAAATCAGAAAAGATGCTGATTCACGCATGGAAAAAAGCGTCGAAGCATTTAAAAACCAAATCAGCAAGATCCGTACTGGCCGTGCTTCTCCAAGCATCCTGGACGGCATCATGGTGGAATACTACGGTACAGCAACGCCGCTGCGCCAACTGGCCAACGTCACGGTAGAAGATTCCCGTACGCTGGCGATCAACCTGTTTGACCGTTCTCTGGGGTCGGCGGTAGAAAAAGCCATTATGTCTTCCGATCTGGGCCTGAACCCAAGCTCGGCTGGCACCGTGATCCGCGTTCCGCTTCCTCCGTTGACGGAAGAGCGCCGTAAGGATCTGATCAAGGTCGTACGTGGTGAAGCCGAGCAGGGCCGTGTGGCCGTGCGTAACGTGCGCCGCGATGCCAACGATAAAGTGAAGGCACTGCTGAAAGACAAAGAAATCAGCGAAGATGAAGATCGCCGTTCACAAGACGATATCCAGAAAATGACCGATGCCTACATCAAACTGCTTGATGCGGCATTGGCCGATAAAGAAAAAGAACTGATGGATTTCTAATCTCCATCGCCTTGAAATAAAGCGTCGCCTTGGCGGCGCTTTATTTTTTGTGGTGCAGATCTCGTTTTATCGTACGCACAGAGCGTAAACCAGCCGTGATGCAAGTTACACTGTGGTGTACCTCCGATCTCATCACGCAGTAGATTCAGAGCGATCTCATGAAGCAACTGACAATTCTGGGTTCCACCGGTTCCGTGGGCACCAGCACCCTGGCCGTGGTCAGGGAAAATCCCGACCTTTTCGCGATCAAGGCACTGGTAGCTGGCCGTAATGTAGCGGTCATGGCGCAGCAGTGCATAGAGTTCCGCCCGAGTTATGCGGCAATGGCCGATGAGCAGGCCGCCAATGAGTTACGCGCCGTGCTGGCAGAAAACGGTGTGAAAACCGACGTGTTGGCCGGTGAAAAGGCAGCCTGCGAGCTGGCCGCATTAGACGACGTCGATCAGGTGACGGCCGCTATCGTCGGGGCCGCTGGGCTGTTGCCCACCCTGGCCGCTATTCGTGCCGGTAAGCAGGTGCTGCTGGCGAACAAAGAGTCTCTGGTCACCTGTGGCCGCCTGTTTATGGACGCGGTGCAAAAGAGCCAGGCACAGTTGCTGCCACTGGACAGCGAGCACAACGCCATCTTCCAGAGTCTGCCAGAAAGCATCCAACGCCAACTGGGGTATAGCTCGCTGGAAGCCCACGGCGTTTCGCGCATCGTGCTGACCGGTTCCGGTGGCCCGTTCCGTACTACGCCGATGGAACAGTTCGCCACTATGACGCCGGATCAGGCCTGTGCGCATCCCAACTGGTCTATGGGGCGCAAAATCTCGGTAGATTCCGCCACCATGATGAACAAGGGGCTGGAGTATATCGAGGCTCGCTGGCTGTTCAACGCCTCGGCAGAGCAGATGGAAGTGATCCTCCATCCGCAGTCGGTGATCCACTCCATGGTGCGCTATGCCGATGGTAGCGTGCTGGCCCAACTGGGTACGCCGGATATGCGCACGCCTATTGCCCATGCCATGGCTTACCCGCAGAGGGTCCACTCCGGGGTGGCTGCACTCGATTTCTGCCGTATCGGGGCGCTGACCTTCTCCGAGCCGGAGCGTGAGCGCTATCCTTGCCTGTATTTGGCGATCGAAGCCTTCGATGCGGGCCAGGCGGCGACCACCGCGCTCAACGCGGCCAATGAAATTGCCGTAGCGGCATTTTTGCAGCAACAAATTCGTTTCACTGATATTTCAGCCATGAACCAAAAGGTTGTTGAATGTATGGCGCTGGCGGAGCCAACCAGTATTGAGATGGTGTTGGAGATCGATCGTCAGGCGCGTGAGGTGGCTCGAGGTCTGGTTCGTAACCTGCGGGTTTAATCACTTGGGCGGGGTGTACCGAGGGCAAATTCGGCTCTGCTACATTGTCTGAATTTGCTGGTAAACTCGCCAGGCCGCCGTGTGGCCGTTTGTTCAGGCTTCACGGAGGTGTTATAGTCTGCGCCATAATCACCGGTTATACCGTTGAATAATGGCCGGATTGGCAGCTCTTTTTACCTGACAAACGCGGCCAATAGGGCAGTGCCAAGCCAGAAGACGGGGAAAACTTACGCCAATCTTTGCCGGGAGCCCCTTGGGGCACCAGGCAGGCAGACTGAAAAGCTGTGTCAGGCACACGGCTTTTTTTGCGCGTAAGGTCCGATATTCCGGCAAGGCTGTGGTGTTTCTACCGAGGAAATAAGTACGAGTTATGTCGTCCGCAAACCAACAAGAAGCTAATCTTTCTGCTCATGGGCCACGTCATGTCGCGATCATTATGGACGGCAATGGGCGTTGGGCTAAACGCCAGGGCAAGTTACGTGTCTTCGGTCATAAAGCAGGGGTGAAATCGGTACGCCGCGCGGTCAGTTTTGCCGCCAGTCACCATTTAGATGCACTCACGCTTTATGCCTTCAGCAGCGAAAACTGGAACCGTCCGGCGCAGGAAGTCTCCGCGCTGATGGAGCTTTTTGTCCGCGCACTGGACAGCGAAGTAAAAAGCCTGCATAAACATAATGTCAGGTTGCGAGTGATCGGCGATGTCAGCCGGTTCAGCGCACGTTTGCAAGAGCGTATCCGCCGCTCGGAGCAACTGACAGAAAATAACGATGGCCTGACGCTTAACGTTGCCGCCAATTACGGTGGCCGTTGGGATATTATTCAGGGAGTGAAGGATCTGGCTGAGCAAGTGCAGCAGGGTACGCTGTGCGTGGACCAGATCAGCGAGGAGTTACTGGGTGAGCGCGTCTGCATGAGCGATTTGTCTCCGGTGGATCTGGTGATCCGTACCGGCGGCGAACATCGCATCAGTAACTTTTTGTTGTGGCAAATTGCGTACGCCGAGCTTTACTTTACTGATGTACTCTGGCCAGATTTTGATGAACTTGTCTTTGAAGGTGCGCTGAATGCATTTGCACAACGCGAGCGTCGCTTCGGAGGAACAACACCTATCGACGCCAATGCGTCCTAGGGGGAACTTTTGCTGAAGTCTCGCATCATAACGGCTCTGATTTTAATTCCGATTGTTATCGCAGCGCTGTTCTTACTGCCGCCGATGGGCTTTGCCCTGGTAACACTCGCTGTGTGCATGTTAGCCGCCTGGGAATGGGGGCAGTTGGCTGGCTTTGCTGCCCGCCCCCAACGTATCTGGCTGGCGATATTGTGCGGTTTCCTATTGGCGCTGATGATGCTCAGCGTGCCTGCCTACCATCAGTCTGTTCACCAATTGCAGATCGCTGGCCCGCTATGGTTGTCGCTGGGATGGTGGCTGGTGGCTCTGCTGCTGGTGCTGTTCTATCCAGGCTCGGCGGCGCTGTGGCGTAATTCGCGCACCTTGCGGCTGGTCTTTGGCCTGTTGACCATCGTGCCGTTTTTCTGGGGCATGCTGGCACTGCGTCAGTTCGGCTATGAAGAGAATCATTTTACCGGTGCCTGGTGGTTGCTGTACGTTATGCTGCTGGTCTGGGGCGCAGATTCCGGCGCCTACATGTTCGGCAAGCTGTTTGGCAAACACAAGCTGGCACCGAAGGTCTCCCCAGGCAAAACCTGGGAAGGGCTGGTCGGTGGGCTGGTCACGTCTGCCGTGATTTCGTGGCTGTTTGGCCGCTATGCGCCGCTGAACGTGGTGCCTATGACCCTATTGGTCTGTTCGGTAATTGCGGCCCTGGCTTCGGTATTGGGCGATCTGACGGAAAGCATGTTCAAACGTGAAGCCGGTATCAAGGACAGTGGTCATCTGATCCCGGGGCACGGCGGCATTCTGGATCGTATCGATAGCCTGACCGCAGCGGTACCGGTATTTGCCTGCTTGATGCTGTTAGTGTTTTAATCCGTCATCGGCGGGGGGAGTAAAGGGATTCTATGGTCAGCGTACTCTGGAACTTGGTCGCGTTTATTATCGCTCTGGGTATATTGATCACCGTGCATGAGTTCGGGCACTTTTGGGTGGCCCGCCGCTGTGGCGTCCGCGTGGAGCGCTTCTCTATCGGCTTTGGCCGTGCGCTATGGCGCCGCACCGATCGCCAGGGCACCGAATATGTCGTCGCCATGATCCCCCTTGGCGGCTATGTCAAAATGCTCGATGAGCGCGTCGAAACGGTAGCTCCCGAGCTGCGTCATGAGGCGTTCAATAATAAAACCGTCTGGCAGCGCGCGGCGATTGTCAGCGCGGGCCCCATTGCCAATTTCCTGTTTGCCATTCTTGCCTATTGGGTCGTCTTTATCATCGGCGTGCCGAGTTACCGCCCGGTCATCGGTGAAATTACTCCGCAATCCATTGCCGCTCATGCCGAAATTTCTCCGGGAATGGAACTTAAGTCCGTTGACGGTATCGAAACGCCTGATTGGGAATCTGTTCGTCTGGCGTTGGTGACCAAAATCGGTGATGCGCAAACCGAGGTAGAAATTGCTCCGTTTGGTACCTCACAAAAGGTGAGCAAGACCCTGGATTTGCGCCACTGGAGCTTTGAGCCGGACAAAGAAGATCCCGTGCGTTCTCTAGGCATGATCCCGCGTGGCCCGCAGATTGAATCCGTGCTGGCGGAAGTCCAGACCGGGTCGGCTGCGCAAAAGGCAGGTTTACAAGCGGGGGACAGGATCGTTAAAGTCGATGGTCAGCCACTTGGTCGTTGGGTTACGTTGGTTAAACGTATCCACAATGCTCCAGGGCTTCCGCTGGTTTTAGAGATAGAAAGAAACGGCGCCCCCTTGTCTTTAACGCTGATACCAGATACAAAGCCGGTGGGAAAAGACAAAGCGGTGGGGTTTGCCGGGATTATACCTAAAGTTATCCCTCTGCCGGATGAGTACAAGACCATCCGTCAATATGGGCCGTTCTCTGCGCTGTATCAGGCGGGGGACAAAACCTGGCAGCTGATGCACCTTACGGTCAGCATGATAGGTAAATTAATTACCGGTGATGTAAAGCTGAACAACCTGAGTGGCCCGATTTCCATTGCACAGGGAGCAGGGGCATCAGCAGAGGTGGGTTTTGTGTATTATATGATGTTCCTGGCGTTGATTAGCGTCAACTTAGGGATCATCAACCTCTTCCCATTACCGGTATTAGATGGTGGGCATCTCCTCTTCCTGGCGATAGAAAAGCTGAAGGGGGGGCCAGTTTCTGAGCGAGTACAGGACTACAGCTACCGCATTGGTTCGATCTTGTTGGTACTGCTGATGGGTCTTGCACTTTTCAATGATTTTTCTCGTCTTTAGGGGCGGGGACAGGTTAGGAAGAACGCATAACAACGATGGCGATGAAAAAGTTGCTCATAGCGTCGCTGCTGTTTGGCAGCGCCACCGTATACGGTGCAGACGGGTTCGTAGTGAAGGATATTCATTTCGAAGGCCTGCAACGAGTCGCCGTCGGTGCGGCGTTACTCAACATGCCGGTTCGCGTAGGCGATACCGTCTCTGATGATGATATCGGTAATACCATCCGTGCGTTGTTTGCCACTGGCAACTTCGAGGACGTTCGCGTCCTGCGCGATGGTGATACGCTGATTGTTCAGGTTAAGGAACGCCCTACCATTGCCAGCATCACTTTCTCCGGTAACAAATCGGTGAAAGATGACATGCTCAAGCAAAACCTGGAGGCCTCTGGCGTCCGGGTTGGTGAAGCACTCGACCGCACTACCTTATCCAGCATTGAAAAAGGGTTGGAAGACTTCTACTACAGCGTCGGTAAATACAGTGCCTCGGTGAAAGCCGTTGTCACGCCGTTGCCGCGCAACCGTGTTGACCTGAAACTGGTGTTCACGGAAGGGGTTTCCGCCAAGATTCAACAAATCAACATTGTCGGCAACCATGCCTTCACCAACGATGAGCTGATCGCGCACTTCCAGTTGCGTGATGATGTGCCGTGGTGGAACGTAGTGGCCGATCGCAAATACCAGAAGCAAAAGCTGGCGGGGGACCTTGAAAGCCTGCGCAGCTTCTATCTGGATCGCGGCTATGCCCGTTTCAATATCGATTCGACGCAGGTCAGCCTGACGCCAGATAAAAAAGGCATCTATATCACCGTTAACATCACCGAAGGCGATCAGTACAAGCTTTCCGGCGTGGTGGTCAATGGCAACCTGGCCGGTCATTCGGCAGAGGTGGCCCAGTTGACCAAGATTGAGCCAGGTGAGCTGTTTAACGGCACCAAAGTGACCAAAATGGAAGATAACATCAAGAAGATGTTTGGCCGTTATGGTTACGCCTATCCTCGCGTACAGACTCAGCCTGAAATCAACGATGCGGATAAGACCGTGAAGCTGAACGTCAACATCGACGCGGGTAACCGTTTCTATGTGCGTCGCATCAAGTTCGAAGGCAACGACACCAGTAAAGATTCCGTTCTGCGCCGCGAAATGCGCCAGATGGAAGGGGCGTGGCTGGGTAACGATCAGGTCGAGCAGGGTAAAGAGCGTCTGAACCGTCTGGGTTACTTCGAGACGGTCGACGTTGAAACCCAGCGTGTACCGGGTTCCCCCGATCAGGTTGATATCACCTATAAGGTGAAAGAACGTAACACCGGGACGCTGAACTTTGGTGTGGGTTACGGTACCGAAAGTGGCGTCAGCTTCCAGGCGGGTGTACAGCAGGATAACTGGCTGGGCACGGGCTACTCTGTTGGCATCAGCGGTACCAAGAACGACTACCAGACCTATACCGAGCTGTCGGTGACCAACCCGTACTTCACCGTTGACGGTGTGAGTCTGGGCGGCCGTATCTTCTATAACGACTTTAAAGCGAATAATGCCGATCTGTCTGACTATACCAACAGCAGTTATGGTGTTGACGGCACGCTGGGCTTCCCAATCAACGAGAACAACTCGCTGCGCGCTGGCCTGGGTTACGTCCATAACTCCCTGTCAGAAATGCAGCCGCAGATTGCCATGTGGCGCTATCTGAACTCGATGGGCGATTATCCTGACTTTAAGGATCGCGCCAGCTTTACAGCCGATGACTTCACGCTGAACCTGGGCTGGACCTATAATAATCTGGACCGTGGCTATTTCCCTACCCAGGGTAACCGCACTACGTTCAACACCAAGGTGACCGTGCCGGGTTCCGACAACTCATACTACAAGATGACGTTGGACACCGCGCAGTATATGCCGCTTAACGATGACAAGACCTGGGTGTTGCTGGGTCGTGGCCGTGTGGGCTATGCCGATGGATTGGGCGGTAAAGAAATGCCGTTCTATGAAAACTTCTATGCGGGTGGTTCAAGTACCGTACGTGGCTTCCAGTCCAACACCATTGGTCCAAAAGCCGTGTACTACAACTCCAACTCGTATCAGTGTCAGTTTAAAGTCGGTAGCACAACGGATCGTCAGGATATCTGTAATTCGAACGATGCGGTGGGCGGGAACGCCATGGCCGTGGCAAGTATGGAGTTGATCACGCCTACGCCGTTCCTTAGCGAGAAATACGCCAACTCGGTACGTACTTCACTGTTTATCGATGCCGGTACCGTGTGGGATACCCACTGGGAAAACACCGATCAGACGCTGATGTACGGGGTGCCAGACTACAGCAAAGCGAGCAACATTCGCGTGTCTGCCGGTCTTGCGCTGCAGTGGATGTCTCCACTGGGGCCGTTGGTCTTCTCCTATGCGGATCCGATCAAGAAATACGACGGCGACAGGTCGGAGCAGTTCCAGTTTAACATCGGTAAAACCTGGTAATAACCGGTTTCACCCGTGGGCATAGCGGTACAAGAATCGCAAATGCCAGGCTTAAACCCGCTCATAGCGAGAGAAATCTCATTGTGTAATGTGATAAGTCTGGCAGATTGTGTACTTTCAAAAGTGTCATGTGACACAAATGGGTGATGGTAAGGAGTTTATAGTGAAAAAGTGGTTATGTGCCGCAGGCCTCGGTTTAGCAATGGCTGCTTCTGCAGGCGTTCAGGCAGCTGACAAAATTGCTGTTGTTAACGTTTCTAGCATTTTCCAACAGCTGCCAGCTCGTGAAACCGTAGCCAAGCAATTGGAAAGCGAATTCAAAGGCCGTGCAAGCGAACTCCAGAACATGGAACGCGATCTGCAAACCAAAATGCAGAAACTGCAGCGTGATGGTTCTACCATGAAAGCCAGCGATCGCACCAAGATGGAAAAAGACGTGATGGCTCAGCGTGAGCAGTTCTCTCAGAAAGCGCAGGCTTTCGAGCAGGACAATCGTCGTCGCCAGATGGAAGAGCGTAACAAGATCCTGAGCCGTATTCAGGATGCTGTGAAAGCTGTTGCCAGCAAAGAAGGCTATGACGTCGTGATCGACGCCAACGCAGTGGCTTACGCAGGAACTTCTAAAGATATTACTGCAGACGTGCTGAAACAGGTTAAATAACGCCATGCCTTCAATTCGACTGGCTGATTTAGCGCAGCAGTTGGATGCACAATTGCACGGTGATGGCGATCTCGTCATCACCGGCATTGCTTCTATGCATTCCGCACAGCCTGGCCAAATCACGTTTTTGTCAAACAGCCGCTACCAAGAGCAGTTGTCTTCCTGCCAGGCGAGTGCCGTGGTACTCACCGAAGCAGACCTACCACACTGCCGTAGCGCAGCGCTGGTGGTGAAAAACCCTTACCTGACCTATGCGCGTATGGCGCAGTTGATGGACACCACGCCAGCACCCGCAGCAGATATCGCGCCAAGCGCGGTGATCTCTCCGCAGGCCAAGCTGGGACAGAACGTTGCTATTGGGGCGAACGCGGTTATCGAATCCGGTGTTGAACTGGGTGATAACGTGGTCATCGGCCCGGGTTGCTTTATCGGCAAGCAGGCACGCATCGGCGCAGGTACGCGTCTGTGGGCCAACGTGACGATTTATCATGAAGTGGAAATCGGCCAGCACTGCCTGATCCAATCGGGAACGGTGATTGGTGCGGACGGTTTCGGCTACGCCAACGAGCGTGGCAACTGGATCAAGATCCCGCAGCTTGGCACGGTGATTATTGGCGATCGCGTTGAGATTGGGGCCTGTACCACCATCGATCGCGGCGCGTTGGATAACACCCAGATTGGGAATGGTGTTATCATAGATAACCAGTGTCAGATTGCACACAACGTGGTGATTGGCGAGAATACCGCCGTCGCGGGCGGTGTGATCATGGCGGGTAGCCTGAAAATCGGGCGCTATTGCCAAATTGGCGGCGCCAGTGTGATCAATGGTCACATGGAGATTGCTGACCAGGTAGTTGTCACCGGGATGGGAATGGTTATGCGACCAATCACCGAACCTGGGGTATACTCCTCTGGCATTCCGTTACAACCCAACAAAGTTTGGCGTAAAACCGCGGCGTTGGTGATGAATATCGATGAGATTAGCAAGCGCTTGAAAGCTGTCGAACGAAAAGTCGGAAAAGACTAATCACCACGGCCCGGGATGCTGGGTATAAAACGAAACGCGTTGGCAATGATGCCAAAAGCGCAAAGAGTTGTTAATTTGCGGCCTGCCTGATGATCTCCTTTTTGGGGTCAACGCAGGCCGTGTTGTTGATGCCATCAGTTTTTAGAGACAGGAAGAGTATTTTGACTACTGACACTCATACTCTAGATATTGCAGAAATTCTGGAACTGCTTCCTCACCGTTATCCATTCTTGCTGGTTGACCGTGTATTGGATTTCGAAGAGCATAAATATCTGCGTGCAGTGAAGAACGTATCCGTTAATGAGCCGTTTTTCCAGGGGCATTTCCCTGGTAAACCGATTTTTCCAGGCGTGCTGATTTTGGAAGCTATGGCTCAGGCCACGGGTATCCTGGCATTTAAGAGCGTGGGTAAACTGGAACCGGGCGAGCTGTACTATTTCGCCGGTATTGACGAGGCTCGCTTCAAGCGCCCTGTGGTGCCTGGCGATCAGATGATTATGGAAGTCACTTTCGAAAAAACCCGTCGTGGTTTAACCCGCTTTAAAGGCGTGGCGACCGTCGACGGAAAAATTGTCTGCGAAGCAACCATGATGTGTGCCCGCAGCCGGGAGGCATAATCCGTGATTGATAAAACCGCCTTTATCCATCCAAGTGCGATCGTTGAAGAAGGCGCCGTCATCGGCGCTGGTGCGCATATAGGTCCCTTCTGCTACGTCGGCTCCCAGGTGGAAATCGGCGCGGGTACGGTCCTCAAATCGCATGTGGTGGTGAACGGTATCACCAAGATTGGCCGCGATAACGAGATCTATCAGTTTGCCTCTATTGGTGAAGTGAATCAGGATCTGAAATACGCTGGCGAACCGACTCGGGTTGAAGTCGGCGATCGTAACCGCATTCGTGAGAGCGTCACCATTCATCGCGGTACTGCGCAGGGAACGGGCCTGACCAAAGTCGGTAATGACAACCTGCTGATGGTCAACGTGCACGTTGCTCATGACTGCGTGGTGGGTAATTCCTGCGTGTTGGCCAACAACGCCACGCTGGCTGGTCACGTGGAGATCGACGATTTCGCCATCATTGGCGGCATGACCGCGATCCACCAATTCTGTGTGATTGGTGCCCATGTGATGGTCGGTGGTTGCTCCGGTGTCGCTCAGGACGTACCGCCTTTTGTCATCGCGCAGGGTAACCACGCAACGCCATTTGGTATTAACGCCGTAGGCCTGAAACGCCGTGGTTTTGATAAGGATGAAATGCAGGCGATCCGCAACGCCTACAAAATCCTCTATCGCAGCGAGAAGACCTTCGACGAGGCTAAAGCAGAGATCGAAACTCTGGCGCAACAGCAGCCCGTGGTGCAGCAGTTCCTCGATTTCTTTGCGCGTTCTACCCGTGGGATTATTCGCTGAGTTATGCCAAATCGTCCATTGACTATCGGATTGGTCGCCGGGGAAACTTCCGGTGATATTCTGGGTGCCGGTTTAATTCGTGCGCTTAAGACGCACTACCCAAGCGCCCGCTTTGTCGGTGTCGCTGGCCCGCTGATGCAGGCCGAAGGGTGTGAAACCTGGTACGAAATGGAAGAGCTGGCGGTGATGGGCGTGGTAGAGGTGCTTGAGCGTCTGCCACGCCTGTTGAAGATCCGCAAGGATCTGACCCGCCGGTTCAGTGAGCTGAAGCCTGACGTGTTTGTCGGTATTGATGCGCCAGACTTCAACCTCACGCTGGAAGGCCGCCTGAAACAGCGCGGTATCCGCACTATTCACTATGTCAGCCCGTCCGTTTGGGCCTGGCGTCAGAAACGCGTTTTCAAAATTGGTAAAGCGACCGACCTGGTGTTGGCGTTCCTCCCTTTCGAAAAAGCGTTTTACGATCGTTTCAACGTCCCTTGCCGCTTTATCGGTCATACCATGGCCGATGCGATGCCATTGCAGGCGGATAAGCTGGCCGCACGCGCTACGCTGGGCATTGCCCCGGGCGCTCGCTGTTTGGCATTGCTACCCGGCAGCCGTAATGCCGAAGTGGAAATGCTCAGTGGTGACTTCCTGCGTACCGCACAACTGCTACGCGAGCATTATCCCGATCTGGAAGTGGTGGTGCCTTTGGTCAATGCCAAGCGCCGTGAGCAGTTTGAGCGCATCAAGGCCGAGGTTGCGCCGGAGCTCAAGGTTCACCTGCTGGATGGCAAAGGGCGTGAGGCAATGGTGGCCAGCGATGCGGCACTGTTGGCTTCCGGCACCGCAGCGCTGGAATGCATGTTGGCAAAATGCCCGATGGTGGTGGGCTACCGCATGAAGCCATTTACCTTCTGGCTGGCGGAGCGGCTGGTCAAAACCCCGTATGTCTCATTGCCTAACCTGCTGGCGGGGCGTGAAATCGTCACCGAACTGCTGCAACACGATTGTGTACCGGATAAGCTGGCCGCGGCGTTATTGCCGTTGCTGGAAGACAGCCCGCAGACGGAGCTGTTGAAACAGACCTTCCTTGAACTGCATCAGAGCATTCGCTGTGGTGCCGATGAACAGGCCGCTCAGGCTGTATTGGAGCTGGCGAAAGCATGATGGAACCCTTTGTTTACCCTGCCGCCCGGTTGTTTGCCGGTGTGGATGAAGTGGGGCGCGGGCCTTTGGTGGGCGCCGTTGTGACCGCTGCGGTGATCCTCGATCCTGCACGGCCGATTGTTGGCCTGGCGGATTCCAAAAAGCTCAGTGAGAAGCGCCGCCTGGCGTTATACGACGAGATCCTGGAAAAGGCGCTGTCCTGGAGCCTGGGGCGGGCTGAACCGGTCGAGATCGACCAACTGAATATCCTGCATGCCACCATGCTGGCGATGCAGCGTGCGGTGGCGGGTTTGCATATCGCACCGGACATGGTGTTGATTGACGGCAACCGTTGCCCCAAATTGCCGATGCGTTCGTTAGCGGTGGTGAAAGGGGATAGCCGGGTAGCGGAAATCAGTGCTGCATCGATTCTGGCGAAGGTGACCCGCGATCGCGAGATGACCGAGCTGGATGCGATTTTCCCGGATTACGGTTTTGCCCAACACAAGGGCTATCCGACTGCGTTCCATCTGGAAAAGCTGGCTGCTCTGGGTGCTACCGAGCATCATCGCCGCAGTTTTGCCCCGGTCAGACGAGTGCTGGAATCTGGCTCGTTCGCATAGTTCACGCGATGCTTAAAATTACGCCCCCTCTCCTTTTGGGAGAGGGTCGGGGTGAGGGGAAATGGCTACGGTGATCTTCCCCATACCCTAATGTAACCCTGGTTCAGTGTGCTGAACCCCAACACGTTGGTATCTGGATATGGCCGAACCTCGTTTTATTCATCTGCGCGTCCACAGTGACTACTCCATGATTGATGGATTGGCCAAGATCGGCCCGTTGGTGAAAAGAGCTGCCGCGTTAGCCATGCCAGCCTTGGCCGTCACCGACTTCACCAATATGTGTGGTCTGGTGAAGTTTTATGGCAGTGCGCACGGTGCCGGGATCAAACCGATCATCGGTGCGGATTTCCATGTGCAAAGCGAAGAGCTGGGCGATGAGCTGGCACAGCTTACCGTGCTGGCAGCCGATAACGTTGGCTATCAAAACCTCACCCTATTAATCTCCAGGGCGTATCAGCGCGGTTATGGCCCGGCCGGTCCGGTGATCGATCGCGACTGGCTGATAGAACACCGCAGCGGGTTGATCCTGCTTTCCGGTGCACGCATGGGCGACGTCGGCAAGTTTCTGCTGCGTGGCAACCAGGCCCTGGTCGATCAATGCCTGGAGTTTTACCAGCAGCATTTCCCGGACAGCTATTATCTCGAACTGATCCGCACTGGCCGTGCGGATGAAGAAAACTATCTGCACGCCGCCGTAGCCCTGGCAACCGAACGTGGGTTGCCGGTAGTCGCCACCAACGACGTCCGTTTCCTGGTGGAAGATGATTTTGATGCCCATGAGATCCGCGTAGCGATCCATGATGGCTTCACGCTCGACGATCCCAAACGCCCGAAAAACTACAGCCCGCAGCAGTACATGCGCAGCGAAGAGGAAATGTGCGAGCTGTTTGCCGACATCCCGGAAGCGTTGCTAAACAGTGTGGAAATTGCCAAGCGCTGTAATGTCACCATCCGTTTGGGCGAATATTTCCTGCCACAGTTCCCCACCGGCGATATGACCACCGAAGATTTCCTGGTGCTCAAGTCCAAAGAGGGGTTGGAAGAACGTCTGGAGTTCCTGTTCCCAGATCCGGAGGTCCGTGCCGAGCGCCGTCCTGAATACGATGAGCGTCTGGATCTGGAACTGAAAGTGATCAACCAGATGGGATTCCCGGGTTACTTCCTGATCGTCATGGAATTCATCCAGTGGTCGAAAGATAACGACGTGCCGGTAGGCCCGGGGCGTGGTTCCGGTGCCGGTTCGCTGGTGGCCTATGCGCTGAAAATCACCGATCTCGACCCGTTGGAGTTTGACCTTCTGTTCGAACGCTTCCTGAACCCGGAACGTGTCTCGATGCCCGACTTCGACGTCGACTTCTGCATGGAAAAGCGTGACCTGGTCATCGAGCACGTGGCGGACATGTATGGCCGTGAGGCGGTATCGCAGATCATCACCTTCGGTACCATGGCGGCGAAAGCGGTGATCCGCGACGTGGGTCGCGTGCTGGGGCATCCTTATGGCTTCGTTGACCGTATCTCCAAGCTGGTGCCGCCCGATCCGGGCATGACGCTGGAAAAAGCCTTTGCCGCAGAGCCGCAGCTGCCAGAAATCTATGAGGCAGACGAAGAGGTCAAAGCGCTGATCGACATGGCGCGCAAGCTGGAAGGCGTGACGCGTAACGCCGGTAAGCACGCCGGGGGCGTGGTGATTGCGCCAACCAAGATCACCGACTTTGCCCCGCTTTATTGCGATGCCGAAGGTAACCACCCGGTCACCCAGTTTGACAAGAACGACGTGGAATACGCCGGGCTGGTGAAGTTCGACTTCCTCGGTCTGCGTACCCTGACCATCATCGACTGGGCGTTGGAGATGATTAACGCCCGTCGCGCCAAGACCGGGTTGGAACCGATAGATATCGCGGCCATTCCGCTCGATGACAAGAAAAGCTTCGACATGTTGCAACGCTCGGAAACCACTGCGGTATTCCAGCTTGAATCGCGCGGCATGAAGGATTTGATCAAACGTCTGAAGCCTGACTGCTTCGAAGACATGATCGCACTGGTAGCGCTGTTCCGCCCCGGCCCGTTGCAGTCCGGCATGGTAGATAACTTTATCGACCGTAAGCACGGGCGCGAAGAGATCTCCTATCCTGATATCCAGTGGCAGCATGAATCGTTGAAGCCAGTGCTGGAGCCGACGTATGGCATCATCCTGTACCAGGAACAGGTAATGCAGATCGCTCAGGTATTAGCTGGCTATACGCTGGGTGGTGCGGACATGCTGCGTCGCGCCATGGGTAAAAAGAACCCGGTCGAGATGGCCAAGCAGCGCGGCGGTTTTGAAGATGGTGCGAAATCGCGCGGCATTGACGGCGAACTGTCGGTAAAAATCTTCGATCTGGTAGAGAAGTTCGCGGGTTATGGCTTTAACAAATCGCACTCCGCTGCCTATGCGTTGGTGTCTTACCAGACGCTGTGGCTGAAGGCCCACTATCCGGCCGAATTTATGGCCGCGGTTATGACCGCCGATATGGATAATACCGATAAGGTGGTGGGGCTGGTGGATGAGTGCTGGCGCATGGGCCTGAAAATCCTGCCGCCGGACATCAACAGCGGGCAGTATCACTTCCACGTTAATGATGAGGGCGAGATCGTCTATGGCATCGGCGCCATCAAGGGCGTGGGGGAAGGGCCGATCGAAGCAATTATCGAAGCGCGTAATTCCGGCGAGCAGGGGTATTTCAAAGATCTGTTCGACCTGTGCGCCCGCTCCGATATTAAAAAGCTCAACCGCCGTATCCTGGAAAAGCTGATCATGTCTGGGGCGTTCGATCGCCTGGGGCCACACCGCGCCGCGTTGATGAACTCCCTGGGGGATGCGCTTAAAGCGGCCGATCAGCACGCCAAAGCCGAAGCCATCGGCCAGGCGGATATGTTTGGCGTGCTGGCGGAAGCGCCGGAACAGGTGGAGCAATCCTACGCCAACGTTCCCCCTTGGCAGGAACAGGTGGTGCTGGATGGTGAACGGGAAACGCTGGGGCTGTATCTTACCGGCCACCCGATCACTCAGTACCTCAAAGAAATCGAGCGCTATGCCGGTGGCCAGCGCCTGAAAGATATGCATCCGACGGATCGCGGCAAGATGACTACTGCCGTCGGGTTGGTGATTGCTTCCAAGATCATGATGACCAAACGCGGCAACCGCATCGGCATTTGTACGCTGGATGACCGTTCTGGGCGTCTGGACATTATGTTATTCACCGATGCCTTGGAAAAATACCAGCATTTGTTGGAAAAAGACCGTATCCTGATCGCGACTGGACAGGTCAGCTTTGATGACTTTAACGGCGGGCTTAAAATGACCGCTCGTGAATTAATGGACATCAGTGAAGCACGTGAAAAATACGCTCGCGGGCTTGCTATCTCGCTGACGGACAGGCAAATTGATGACCAGCTTTTGAACCGTCTCCGTCAGTCTTTGGAACCCCATCGCTCGGGGACGATTCCAGTGCATCTCTACTATCAACGGGAAGATGCACGGGCAAGATTGCGCTTTGGTGCAACTTGGCGCGTGACGCCGACCGACCGCTTGTTGATAGATTTGCGGACCTTGGTAGGTAATGAGCAGGTGGAACTGGAATTTGACTAAAATAGGAATGCTATGAGTCTGAATTTTCTTGATTTTGAACAGCCGATTGCAGAGCTGGAAGCGAAAATTGACTCGCTGACCGCAGTCAGCCGTCAAGACGAAAAATTAGATATTAATCTGGACGAAGAGGTTCAGCGCCTGCGTGAGAAGAGCGTTGAGCTGACGCGCAAGATTTTTTCCGATCTTGGGGCCTGGCAGATTGCCCAATTGGCACGCCACCCGCGCCGTCCTTATACCCTGGATTATATCAAACACATCTTTACCGACTTTGAAGAGCTGGCAGGCGATCGCGCCTATGCCGATGACAAAGCCATTGTCGGTGGTATTGCGCGCCTCGATGGCCGCCCGGTGATGATCATTGGTCATCAGAAAGGGCGTGAAACCAAAGAGAAAATCCGCCGCAACTTCGGTATGCCAGCACCGGAAGGCTATCGCAAAGCGCTGCGCCTGATGGAAATGGCCTCCCGCTTCAAGATGCCGCTGATCACCTTCATCGATACCCCAGGTGCTTATCCTGGCGTGGGTGCGGAAGAGCGTGGCCAGTCTGAGGCGATCGCCCGCAACCTGCGTGAAATGTCTCGCCTGAATATCCCGGTGATCTGCACCGTGATCGGCGAAGGCGGCTCCGGCGGGGCATTGGCGATCGGCGTGGGCGATAAAGTGAATATGCTGCAGTACAGCACCTATTCGGTGATCTCGCCGGAGGGCTGTGCCTCGATCCTGTGGAAAAGTGCCGATAAGGCACCGATTGCCGCAGAAGCGATGGGCATCACTGCACCGCGTCTGAAAGAGCTGAAGCTGATCGATTCTGTGATCCCAGAGCCTTTGGGCTCCGCTCACCGCGACGTACCGGCAATGGCGGCTTCGCTGAAAGCCCAACTGTTGGCGGACTTGGCGGATCTGGATGGCCTGAACAACGAAGAGTTGCTCAACCGTCGCTATCAACGGCTGATGAACTACGGTTACTGCTGAGTTTGTTCGCCTGATGACTAACCGCCTTTCGGGGCGGTTTTTTTATGCGCGTAAGACAGCCCCGGCTTTTTATGTTGTTATAAGCTATTGGTAGTTAACTGAAGGATAGCTGCGATGAATATCATTGCGATCATGAGCCCGATGGGCGTGTATTACAAAGACGAGCCTATCCGCGAACTGCACGTGGCGCTGGCCTCAATGGGTTTCCAACTGGTGTTCCCGAAGAACAGCGGTGACCTGCTCAAGCTGATCGAACACAATGCGCGTATCTGTGGGGTGATCTTCGACTGGGATGAATACAGCCTGGAGCTGTGCAGCGAAATCAATGAGCTGAATGAATACCTGCCGCTGTATGCGTTTATCAACACTCACTCCACCTTTGACGTCCACCTGCACGAAATGCGTATGGTGCTCTATTTCTTCGAGTATGGTCTGAACGCTGCCGACGATATCGCCCAGCGCATTCGCCAGTATACCGATGAATATATGGATACCATCACTCCTCCGCTGACCAAGGCGCTGTTCACCTATGTGAAGGAGGGGAAATATACCTTCTGTACGCCGGGCCATATGGCGGGCACCGCGTTCCAGAAAAGCCCGGTGGGCTGCCTGTTCTACGATTTCTTTGGTGCCAACACCCTGAAGGCGGATATTTCCATCTCGGTGACGGAGCTCGGCTCGCTGCTGGATCACACTGGCCCGCATCTGGAGGCGGAGGAGTACATTGCCCGCACGTTCAACGCGGAGCAAAGCTATCTGGTGACCAACGGCACCTCTACCGCCAACAAGATTGTCGGCATGTATTCGGCACCTGCCGGAAGTACGGTACTGATTGACCGTAACTGCCATAAGTCGCTGTGTCACCTGCTGATGATGTGTGACATCGTGCCGATTTATCTGCGCCCGTTGCGAAATGCGTACGGTATTTTAGGCGGCATTCCCCAGCGCGAATTTACCCGCGACAGCATTGCCAAGCGGGTGGAAGACACAGCCAACGCCAGCTGGCCGGTGCATGCGGTGATCACCAACTCCACCTATGATGGCCTGCTGTATAACACCGATTACATCAAGCAAACGCTGGACGTGGCGTCGATCCACTTCGATTCGGCCTGGGTGCCTTACACCAATTTCCACCCGATTTATGACGGCAAAAGCGGCATGAGTGGCGATCGCATCCCAGGCAAGGTGATCTATGAAACTCAATCGACCCACAAGCTGCTGGCGGCGTTCTCTCAGGCTTCGATGATCCACATTAAAGGGGATTATGATGAGAACACCTTTAACGAAGCTTACATGATGCACACCACCACTTCGCCGCATTATGGCATTGTGGCTTCAATGGAAACCGCTGCGGCGATGCTACGTGGCAATCCAGGGCGGCGCATGATTAACCGTTCGGTGGAGCGAGCCCTGCATTTTCGTCGTGAAGTGCAACGCCTGCGCGCTGAGAGTGATACCTGGTTCTTCGATATCTGGCAGCCGGAAGAGATTGACGAAGCACAGTGCTGGCCGCTGAATCCGGACGATAACTGGCATGGCTTTGGCCAGACCGACAGCGATCATATGTATCTGGATCCGATCAAGGTCACCATTTTGACGCCGGGGATGAACGAACTGGGTGAGCTGGAGGAAAGTGGGATCCCTGCCGCGCTGGTAGCGAAATACCTGGATGAGCGTGGGATCGTGGTGGAGAAAACCGGCCCGTACAACTTGCTGTTCCTGTTTAGCATTGGTATCGACAAGACCAAGGCGATGAGCCTGCTGCGCAGCCTGACGGATTTCAAACGAGCTTACGATCTTAACCTGCGGGTGAAGAACATGCTGCCGGATCTGTATGCGGAAGATCCGGACTTCTACCGCCATATGCGCATTCAGGATCTGGCCGCCGGGATCCACCAACTGATCCGCCAGCACGATTTACCGGGCCTGATGTTGCGTGCGTTTGACGTATTGCCAGAAATGAAGCTGACGCCTTATGAGATGTTCCAGCAGCAGGTACGCGGCAATGTGGAAACCTGCGAGATCGATCAGTTGATCGGCAAGGTGGCGGCGAACATGATCCTGCCTTATCCGCCGGGCGTACCGGTCGTGATGCCGGGGGAGATGATCACCGAAGAGAGCCGCGCGGTGCTCGATTTCCTGCTGATGCTGTGCTCGATCGGTGAACACTATCCAGGTTTTGAAACCGATATCCACGGCGCTAAACTGACCGAGGATGGGCGCTATCTGGTGAAGGTGCTGAAAACTAAATAACTTACGGAGTCCATCCATGTTGGCATTACGACAGGTTCACCATATAGCGGTGATTGGTTCTGATTACGCCGCCAGTAAGCACTTTTACTGCGATATCCTGGGGTTCACCCTGTTAGCGGAATATTACCGTGAAGAACGTGACTCCTGGAAAGCCGATCTGGCGCTGAATGGCCAATACGTCATTGAACTGTTTTCTTTCCCATCCCCTCCAGCCAGGCCGAGCCGCCCGGAAGCCTGTGGCCTGCGTCACCTGGCATTCAGCGTAGAGGATATCGAGGCATCGATCGCGCATTTACAGGCGGCAGGGGTCGTTTGCGAGCCGGTTCGGGTCGATCCCTATACCCAATCCCGCTTTACCTTTTTCAGCGATCCTGACGGATTACCGCTCGAATTATATGAACTATGAATGCTTAATCTGCTGAGAACGGCCCAAGTTATGGGTCGTTATGCTATCATCGCGCCCTTGCCCTCAGTGTCCACAGAGTTATTTCCGCCATGCAAGAGCCTGTTTTCCGCGTCGGGGAGTGGCTGATCACCCCGGCCGACAACCGCATAAGCCGTGATGGGCGTCAACGGACGCTGGAACCGCGCCTGATCGATATGTTGCAGTACTTTGCCCAGCACCCGGACGTGGTGCTCAGCCGCGACGAGCTGATTGATAACATCTGGAAGCGTAATATCGTCACCAACCATGTGGTGACCCAGTGTATTTCCGAACTGCGCAAATATCTGAAAGACGGCGATCCAGACAGCCCCGAATACATCATCACCGTCCCCAAACGCGGTTATAAACTAACGGCACCGGTCATGTGGTGTGAAGAGGGGGAGGACGCGCCGCCGTTGCTACCCCAGGTGGCCGTGGTAATGCATGAGCCGGAAGATGGCAGCGAGGAAGAGGCTCCCGCCTATATACCGCCGCGCCCGCCCACCAAGCCAAAGACCCTGTTACCTAGTGCGGCAGGTCGTTTTTATCAACGCTCACCCTTTTGGGTCTGGCTGGCTTTTCTGGCGGCGCTGTCTGCCTGCGTCGCCTTTGTTGGCATTGCGACCCTGTCTCAGCGCGTGCCGGTGTCCACTATGCCGGTGTTGCTCAACCCGCGTGATATCGATATTCGTATCCAGGGGGGTAACAGCTGCAGCAACTGGACGCCACAGCTCTCTTACGTAGTTGGCGTGAGTGAGCTGGTTACCGACGCGCTGAATACCTATTCCACGTTTCTGGTACACGATCAGACCAACTATAACTTTGCCGGGCCGAGCAGCTCCGGCAAGTCGCTGTATATCGAGTTCGTTAACCAACGCCATTACCGTGCCCAGCAATGCTTCCTGTCGGTGCGGCTGGTGGATAATGCCGACAGCTCGATCATGCTGGATAAGCGCTACTTTATTACCACCGATAATCAGCTAAAAATTCAGCAGGATTTCCTTGCCAGCCTGTCGGCGGCGCTGAAACAGCCTTGGCCGCAGCAACTGGCGCAGCGTTTGGCGCAGCTGCTGCCGCAAAATGGCCCGGCGCTGCAGCGTTTCTATCAGGCACATCAGTTGCTGGTACAGGGAGATGCGGACTCACTGACCCGCGCCAGCAGCCAATTGGAGGCAATAATCAAAGCCTCGCCGGACTTTGAGTATGCCGTTGCCGAAAAAGTGCTGGTGGATTTGTTGCGTAACTCCTACCAACCCCTTGATGCGGCCGAACTCGCACAGCTACGAACGGATATTACCCGGCTGGGGACGTTACCAGCATTGGTAAATTCACCCATCTTGCAGCAGATAGTTACCGTCGATGCCTTGTCGCAGGGAAAAACCGATGAGGCTTATCGCGCCATTAATAAAGCTATCGATCTACAGATGTCATGGTTGAACTATGTATTACTAGGCAAAGTCTACGAAATGCAGGGCCATAACCATCAGGCTGCGGATTCTTATATTACGGCTTTCAACCTTCGCCCCGGTGAAAATACGCTGCATTGGATCCGTAATGGCGTATTCCAAACCTCAGTCACCGCCGTTGTTCCTTATTTAGACAACTACGACACGCAAAAATAACTCTATTGCCAACTGTTCTTTTAAAACAGCGACACTTAAAGTCTAAGGTCGGTGGGAGTCATGCAGGTTAGCCGACCGTTGAGCGCAGGGATGCGCGATTGCGAGCCCCCAGGGATGGGTTTACGGCGTGTCGGCGTTCTGCATGACTCCCATCGGCTTCACTCTTAATTCCCGCTATCCCATGTAAATATCCTGTTGTTTCTAAACAAACTTTATCTTTTCTTTAGCTTATCCTGCCTTCTTGATAAGTGAGTCAAAAACCTCCAGATCTCATTTGTAGGATCATGAGCGTAATTTCACCTTATCTTTAGGACTTTATTTGGGCCGATCGTTAGCATCCTGATTATCAAGTCTGTTCATTAATCTCGCCTCTTAATGCTCAGCACTTACCAGCATCGATAATCAGGAGAAACTGACCATGGCTTCATCCAAGAAAATAGGGCTTATTGCCTGCACCGGCGTCGTCGCCGGTAATATGATGGGGAGCGGGATTGCCTTATTACCGGCAAACCTGGCAAGTCTGGGATCTATCGCCATCTGGGGATGGGTGATTTCTATCATCGGCGCGATGTCATTGGCTTATGTTTACGCCCGCCTGGCGACCAAAAACCCGCAGCAGGGTGGGCCAATTGCCTATGCGGGGGAAATCTCCCCGGCGTTCGGTTTCCAGACTGGCGTACTTTACTACCATGCCAACTGGATCGGTAACCTGGCAATCGGCATTACCGCCGTTTCTTATCTCTCTACTTTCTTCCCCGCGTTGAATAATCCGGTACCGGCCGGGATTGCCTGTATCGCCATCGTCTGGATATTCACCTTTGTCAATCTGCTGGGGGGCACCTGGGTCAGCCGCTTGACCACGCTGGGCCTGGTACTGGTCTTGATCCCGGTAGTGGTCACCGCCGTGGCCGGTTGGCACTGGTTTGATGTTGCCACCTATCAAGCCAACTGGAATACCTCGGGTACCACCGACAGCCATGCCGTGGTGAAAAGTATCCTGCTCTGCCTGTGGGCGTTTATCGGCGTTGAATCCGCCGCCGTCAGCACCGGGATGGTAAAAAACCCTAAACGTACCGTACCACTGGCTACCATGCTGGGTACCGGCCTGGCTGGGATTATCTACATTGCCGCCACTCAGGTGATGAGCGGGATGTTCCCAGCGGCGCAAATGGCCGCCAGCGGTGCGCCATTCGCCATCAGCGCTTCCGCCATTATGGGTAACTGGGCCGCTCCGATGGTATCCGCCTTCACCGCCTTTGCCTGCCTGACCTCGTTGGGTTCCTGGATGATGCTGGTAGGCCAGGCCGGGGTGCGTGCGGCCAACGACGGCAACTTCCCGAAAGTGTATGGCGAACTGGATAAAAACGGCATTCCGAAGAAGGGCCTGCTGTTGGCAAGCTGCAAAATGACCGCGCTGATGGTGTTGATCACCGTGATGAACTCCAGTGGTGGCAAGGCTTCCGACCTGTTCGGCGAACTGACCGGTATCGCGGTGCTGCTGACCATGCTGCCTTACTTCTACTCCTGCGTTGACCTGATCCGCTTTGAAGGCGTCAACGTGCGTAACCTGCTGAGCCTGGTGGCGTCGGTACTGGGCTGTGGATTCTGCTTTATCGCCCTGATGGGCGCCAACTCCTTCGAGCTGTCCGGCACCTTTATCGTCAGCCTGATCATCCTGATGTTCTATGCCCGCAAAATGAATACCCGCCAGGTTGCCAAAGCAGCCGCAGCGGTCAACGACAGCACCACGGCCAAAGCGCACTGAGATTGCGTGCTCTGACCCACTGAATTTACCCAGCCCCTTTCTTTCCGACCTGTCAGCCGCGACGGGAAGGGGCCCGCTTTGCCTGGAGAAATGATTATGAACGTTATTGCCATCATGAATCACATGGGTGTCTACTTCAAAGAAGAGCCGATCCGCGAACTGCATCAGGCGCTGGAAAGCCTGGACTTCCGCATCGTCTACCCTAATGACCGTGAAGATTTATTAAAGCTGATCGAAAACAATGCCCGCCTGTGCGGCGTGATTTTCGATTGGGACAAATACAACCTTGAGCTGTGCGAAGAGATCAGCCAGCTCAATGAATACATGCCGCTGTATGCCTTTGCCAATACCTATTCGACGCTTGATGTCAGCCTCAACGATCTGCGCATGCAGGTGCGCTTCTTCGAATACGCGCTGGGCGCGGCAAAAGATATCGCCGCCAAGATCAAACAGAACACCGACGAGTATATCGATGCCATCCTGCCACCGCTGACCAAGGCGCTGTTCAAATACGTGCGTGAAGGCAAATATACCTTCTGTACTCCAGGCCATATGGGCGGCACCGCCTTCCAGAAAAGCCCGGTAGGCAGCCTGTTCTATGACTTCTTTGGCCCGAATACCATGAAGTCTGACATCTCCATTTCGGTTTCCGAACTGGGTTCGCTGTTGGATCACTCCGGCCCGCACAAAGAGGCCGAAGAGTATATTTCCCGCGTGTTCAATGCCGAACGCAGCTACATGGTGACCAACGGCACCTCTACCGCCAACAAGATTGTTGGTATGTATGCCGCTCCGGCAGGCAGCACCGTGCTGATCGACCGTAACTGCCACAAATCATTGACCCATCTGATGATGATGAGTGACATCACGCCGATCTACTTCCGGCCAACCCGTAATGCCTACGGTATTCTCGGCGGTATCCCGCAGAGCGAATTCAGCCGCGCTACTATCGCCAAGCGGGTGAAAGAAACGCCGAACGCCAGCTGGCCAGCGCACGCGGTGATCACCAATTCCACCTACGACGGCCTGCTCTACAACACCGATTTCATCAAACAGACTCTGGACGTTAAATCGATCCACTTTGATTCTGCCTGGGTGCCTTACACCAACTTCCATCCGATCTACAAAGGCAAATGCGGTATGAGCGGGGGCCGGGTTGAAGGCAAGGTGATCTATGAAACCCAGTCGACCCACAAACTGCTGGCGGCGTTCTCGCAGGCTTCGATGATCCACGTTAAAGGGGACATCAACGAAGAGACCTTTAACGAAGCCTATATGATGCACACCACTACCTCGCCGCATTACGGCATCGTGGCGTCCACCGAAACCGCCGCTGCGATGATGAAGGGCAACGCCGGTAAGCGCATGATTAACGGTTCCATCGAGCGTGCCATCAAGTTCCGCAAGGAAATCAAACGGCTGAAAGTGGAGTCCGAAGGCTGGTTCTTTGACGTCTGGCAGCCTGAGCATATCGATGAGCCAGAATGCTGGCCGCTGCGTTCCGACAGCGCCTGGCACGGCTTCAAAAACATCGATAACGAACACATGTATCTCGACCCGATCAAGGTGACCATCCTCACCCCCGGGATGAGCAAAGAAGGTGAGATGCAGCCGTTCGGTATCCCAGCCAGCCTGGTAGCCAAATACCTGGATGAGCGCGGCATCATCGTGGAGAAAACCGGCCCGTACAACCTGCTGTTCCTGTTCAGCATTGGTATCGATAAAACCAAAGCGTTGAGCCTACTGCGCGCGATGACCGATTTCAAACGCTCGTTCGATTTGAACCTGCGGGTGAAAAACATGCTGCCATCGCTGTATCAGGAAGCGCCTGAGTTCTATGAAAACATGCGCATCCAGGATCTGGCGCAGAACATCCATCGCCTGGTCGAGCATCACAACCTGCCGGACCTGATGTACCGTGCGTTTGAAGTGCTGCCAACTATGGTGATGAACCCTTACCACGCCTTCCAGAAAGAGCTGCACGGGGAAGTGGAGGAAGTCTATCTGGAGGATATGGTCGGCAAGGTCAATGCCAATATGATCCTGCCTTATCCTCCAGGCGTGCCGTTGGTGATGCCGGGGGAAATGCTGACCGAAGAAAGCCGCCCGGTGCTGGAGTTCCTGCAAATGCTGTGTGAAATCGGCGCGCATTATCCGGGCTTTGAGACCGATATTCACGGGGCGTACCGCCAGCCGGATGGCCGCTACACGGTGAAAGTGTTGAAAGCGGAATAATGGCATCACAGGGGAAAGCACAGACGCTTTCCCCTTGCTTATCCTGATGGGAGTACACCATGAAAACACCCTCACAGCCGCGCGCTATCTACTATGTCGTTGCAATCCAAATCTGGGAGTATTTTAGTTTTTACGGCATGCGCGCGTTACTGATCCTCTATCTGACCCACCAGTTAGGCTACTCCGATAGCCACGCCATCACCCTTTTCAGCGCTTATGCCTCTTTGGTTTATGTCACCCCCATTCTGGGCGGCCTGCTGGCCGATCGCCTGTTGGGTAACCGCGTCTCGGTGATTGCCGGGGCGGCCTTGATGACCGTGGGCCATATCGTATTGGGGCTGGGTTCGGTCTCTGCCAACTCTCTTTACCTGGCGCTGGGCATAATCATCTGCGGCTACGGCCTGTTTAAATCCAATATCAGCTGCCTGCTGGGAGAGCTGTATCAGGCGCAGGATCCACGGCGGGAAGGCGGGTTTTCTCTGCTGTATGCGGCGGGGAACGTTGGCTCTATCCTGGCTCCGATCGCCTGTGGGTTGGCCGCTGAACGTTATGGCTGGCACGTCGGCTTTGCGCTGGCGGGAATAGGGATGTTTGCCGGGCTGATGATCTTCCTGTCGGGAAGTAAACATTTTCGGCATACGCGCGGGGTGAATATCCCGCTGATACAGGCCACCACGCTACGCTTGCCGCATTGGTTCTGGCTGGTGGCTGGGGTGCTGTGTGCTCCGCTGTTTTTCGCGCTGTTGTTTATTCACAACTGGGCCGGCTATCTGCTTGGCGTAGTGTGCGCCGTTGCGGTGGTGATCGTCATGCGTATCCTCTGGCGGGTGAGCGGTGAACAACGGCGGGCGTTATGGCAAATCATCATCTTGATGCTGCTGGGGACGCTGTTTTGGGCCTTTGCCCAACAGGGCGGCAGTTCGATCAGCCTGTTTATCGATCACTTTGTTGACCGGCAATGGTTCTCCTGGTCGGTACCTACTGCGCTGTTCCAGTCGGTAAACGCCTTTGCGGTCATGCTGGGCGGCGTACTGCTGGCCTGGCTGATGCGTAGCAGCCAGGGAAACGCTCAGACGGTGCGCATTTGGTGCAAGTTTGCCTTTGGCCTGCTGTTGATTGCGGTGGGCTTTATGCTGATGGCGCTAAATGCGCGCTGGGGGGAACTGCATGGCCAGGCCTCGATGGGGATGATGGTGGCCGGGCTGGCGGTGATGGGATTTGCCGAACTGTTTATCGATCCGGTGGCGATGGCCCAAATCACCCGGTTGGATATTCCTGGCGTCACCGGCGTGTTGACCGGTATTTATATGCTGGCGACCGGGTCGGTGGCTAATTATCTCGCGGGCCTGATTGCCAATCAGACCACCGAAAGCCAACTGGGTAATGCGATGATCGAAGCTTATGGCAAGGTTTTCACCCAGATAGGCTGGGGAGCCGCAGGCTGCGCCGCCTTGGTGCTGGCGGCTCTGGGGCTGTGGTGGGGAATGACCCGGCGCAATGATAGCGCGGTTAATGCTTGATTGATGGCGGTGGGCTGGTTAACGTGCAGCTATGTAGATGTCACTAAGCTCAATTGATGAAGACCCACCACCTCCTGACACAGATTGCCGACCATCTAGGGGCTGAGCGCCAACTACTGCTGGCGTTCAGCGGCGGCCTGGATTCCAGCGTGCTGTTGCATATGCTGATGCTGTTGCGCCAGCAGCAACCGGACATTGCCCTGCGCGCGGTGCATGTCCACCATGGCCTGAGCCGTTTTGCCGATGATTGGGTGGCACATTGCCAGCAGCAATGCGAACGCTGGCAGGTACCGCTGGTGGTACAACATGTACAGCTTGAGGGACGGCCAGGGGGCATTGAGGCAGCGGCCCGTTCGGCCCGCTACGCTGCTTTTGCAGAAACGTTGGCCGTAGACGAGGCTTTGCTGACGGCGCAGCATCTTGACGATCAATGTGAAACCTTCTTGCTGGCCTTAAAACGGGGCAGCGGCCCTGCGGGGTTGTCTGCCATGGCGGCACAAACCCGTTTGGATAACAATCCCTTATTGCGCCCGCTGTTGGGAATATCTCGTCAGCAGTTGGAAGCCTACGCACACCAGCATCAACTGCAGTGGATCGAGGATGACAGCAATCAGGATCCCCGCTTCGATCGCAACTTCTTACGTCTGAACGTTCTGCCGATAGTGAATCAACGTTGGCCGCATTTTGCTGCCGCCACCGCCCGCAGCGCTGAATTATGTGCCGAGCAGGAGCAACTGCTTGATGAGCTGCTGGCCGAGCAATTGACCCAACTGCTGGATGGCGAAAACTCGCTCGCTATCGCCGAATTGGCTACCTGTTCTGCGGCCAGGCGCTATGCTTTGCTACGGCGCTGGATTGGGCTGTTTGGCGTCACCATGCCTGCGCGAGATGGCTTGCATCGGCTATGGCAGGAAGTGGCGTTAAGCCGGGAAGATGCCGAACCACAGTTGCAACTCGGGAACTACCAGATCCGCCGTTTTCGCCAGCGCTTGTATCTGCTACCGCTGATGTCTGATCTGAGCGGCGCACAATTGCCCTGGCCTAATGAGGCCCCACTGGCGTTACCAGACGGACTGGGTACTCTGTACGTGGGCGAAGGTGAATGCCAGATACGCGCCCCTTTAGAGCATGAGTCGGTCAGCGTGCGTTTTACCGCCAAGGGCAGGGTGCGGATTGTTGGCCGTGCCGGTTCACGTCCGATCAAAAAACTGTGGCAAGAGTTGGCTATTCCACCGTGGCAGCGTGAACGTATCCCATTGGTCTATTATGATGAGCAGTTAATCGCTGCCGTGGGCGTATTTATTACTGAGGAAGGGCAAGCGTCTGCGGGGCAACCGGCTTGGCGGCTTGGCTGGAAAAAAAATAATAACAATCTGCTGTGAGGAGTGGGCAATGAAATTGGTGAGCGTAATGGTAGTGATGGCAAGCGTGCTGAGTTTTTCCGCCATGGCGGCGGGCGATGCGGCGGCAGGGAAGAATAAATCGGCCAGCTGCATGGCTTGCCACGGCGCGGAAGGCAAGGTTTCGGTACCTATGTACCCGAACCTGGCCGGGCAGAATCAAATGTATCTGGAGCACTCTTTGCAGGCTTACAAGAAAGGGGAGCGCTCTGGCGGGCAGGCGGAAGTAATGAAGGCCTATGTCTCGGGGTTGTCGGATGAGGATATTGCCGACCTGGCGGCCTATTACGCCAGCCTGAAGCCTTAAATGACGAGGGCAGCCCTTGGGCTGCCCTGTGGAGATGGCGTTACCGCTATATCAGTCTGATAGGCTGACAACCACGGTACCGATTTCCGGATGACTGAAACTGAGGATGTGATCCAGACGCAAGCTGAGAGCGCTACCGGCCTGATCGACAATCAGGTACTCAACGCCCTTGGTAAATTTCAACTCGGTGGCAATGCCTTCGAACTTCTCTCCGTCGCGTAACTCTAGCTTCAGAATGTAGTTATGCTGACAGGCGAGTTCCAGGCTTTCATAGTCATCGCAATTGATGGATTGGTACTCATCATTCATCAACATGGTCGCTCACCAATAAGTTAGCGGCGGCAAATGCCGCCTGTTCCCTAACGGAGGACGGTAGCTCGCTATTCGCGGCAACCTCGTCCAATGCCTTTAACACACATGCTAGTGCATCCGGCACGTAGCCTAGATCTCCACTGCCGATCTGAGCGTAAAAACGTCGTACTAACTCACAGTATTGTTGCACAATGGCCTCCCTTTAGGATCTCTGCATTATTGCCACGCAGGCTGCAATAAGGCACAGACACTCGGGGTTAAATCCTATCTAAAGGACTATAGCACAGGTGTTAGTGAGTTATTAGTTCCTCTTTTTGGGCATTAGTCCACTCCTGACGTTCCCCGTGCTGGCTGCGGACTGCCCTGATCAAGTACAATGTGGCCTGTTAATAAAGAGGTTACCCATGGCGCTGAAAGCAACAATTTACAAAGCCACGCTCAATATCGCTGATATGGATCATCACTTTTATCACGACACAACGCTCACCCTGGCCCAGCATCCTTCAGAAACCGAACAGCGCATGATGCTACGCCTACTGGCCTGGATCTGCCATGCCGATGAGCGCCTGGTGTTTACCAAAGGCCTGAGTGCGGAAGACGAGCCGGAAATCTGGCGGCGCAACGACCATAACGGGCTGGAGATGTGGATAGAGCTGGGGCTGCCGGACGAGAAACGCATCAAGAAAGCCTGCAATCAGTCACCTCGGGTGGTGCTTTACGCCTATGGCGATCGCGCCGGGCATGTCTGGTGGCAGTCTATGCAGAGCAAAGTTGCTAACCACAAGAACTTGAGCATTCGCTTTCTCGATGATGAACAACTGTCCCGCTTGACCGCGTTAGCCAGCCGCAATATGACGCTACAGGCCACGCTGCAGGAAGGCACTATCTGGCTGTCAGACCTTCAGAATAGTCTGGAAATTCAATTTGCCGAATGGCAGCAGGCGCAGGTATAACCGGTGCTGGAACTGTCAAGAAACGTAGCCATACCGGACAACGAAATAGAATTAACGGCGATCCGCGCGCAGGGGACGGGTGGCCAGCATGTGAATAAAACCTCAACGGCGATCCATTTGCGCTTTGACATCCGGGCGTCCAGCCTGCCAGAGTACTATAAAGAACGGCTGCTGGCGCTTAATCATCATTTAGTGACCGGTGATGGGGTGGTGATTATCAAAGCGCAGGAATATCGCAGCCAGGAAATGAATCGTGAAGCGGCACTGGCCCGGCTGGTGGCACTGATCCAACAGGCGATGGTGGTCGAAAAGACGCGCAGGGCCACCAAACCAAGTAAAGGCGCCAAATTACGCCGTCTCGAAGGCAAAGTGCGTAAAGGCGCGACCAAGGCGCTGCGCGGCAAGGTTTTACCTTAGGCGGCGTCTTGGCATCAACGGATGACAACAGGAGAATAACTTGAAGCAAATAACCATTGCCCTGTTTTTAGCGGCAGGAGCCCTTTCATTGCTGGGATGTAATAATCAATACCAGCCAAAAGAACAGCCGCTTCAGCCGATGCAGCAGAGCTATCAGGGCTTATTGCCCTGTGCCGATTGCAGCGGGCTGGACACCACACTGTTCCTCGATCAAGACGGCACCTTTATCTTGCAGGAAACCTATCGCGGTTCAAGAGATGGCGATAGCACCTTTGCCAGCTACGGTAAATGGGCGCGCACGGCAGATAAATTGGTGCTGACCGAGAGCAATGGTGAAAAGCGCTATTTCCATCCGGAAGGCAAGCAATTGAGAATGCTGGACCGCAGTGGAGCACCGATTGTCTCTCAGCTTAATTATGTGCTGTCGCCGGTGACCAAAGCCTTGCCGAAAACGCCGATGCCGTTGACCGGGTTGTATACCTATATGGCCGACGCGGCGGTATTCCAGGATTGTGCCACCGGCAAAACCTTCCCGGTAGCGAATAATATCGCGCTGGAACAGGGCTATCTGAAGGCTCAGCGGGCGCCGGGCGAACCGGTATTCCTGATGTTGAACGGGCATTTCAGCGTGCAGCCTTCCATGGAGGAAGGGCAGATGCAAAAAGCGCTGATCCCGGAGCCGGGTGGCAAAATCACTTTCGACAACAGCAAGAGCTGTGCTAATTAATCAACGAATTATGGCCTCATCATTTGATGATGGGGTCGTTATTGTTGTCCGTTGCAGATATCAGTGTGGGTTGGTTTTTAGCTAACGCCCGCGAACGTAAATAGATCCCCGGTTTGATATGGCCCACGTAAACCAGCGCTTTGCTAGGTGCCAGCGTGGCAATATCCCCTTCGCGCATATGCAGTAAATCGCCTGGGCTGACCCAGCCTGGGGCGGCTAACGTCAACGGATGTCCGGCGTTTTCAAACGCGGCAATCACAAACTCCGAACAAAAATAGGACGACTCTGTGCCGGTCGGTGCCTTGAGCTGGGCTGCGGCCAAGCCTTGTACACATTGCTGGCGGAAATCGGCAGAGAAGGGGTTCAGTGAACACAGTTGCTTGGTCATCATAAAGGGCACCATCTCGGCAATACCCAGATAGTTATACCGGCTGCCGGCCTTTTGGCTGGCGAATTGGCGGATCTGGCTAGCCTGCTCCGGTGTCAGATCGGGGATGCGCAAAGCAAACATCTTGTCGCTATGGGTCAGCGCATCTTTCAGGCTGATAATCTGCACGCCTTCCCCTACCGCTTCGGCAACCTGGCCTTCACCAATATACACGGCAACATGGCTGACTGACGAAGTACTCAAGATACGGATCCCGAGTGATTTCAAACCAATCGTTGAGGAGAACAGCAGGTCACCCTCTTGCAGGTCGGCCTGATTGATTTCGCGCAGCGTTTTTCCTGGGGCGGAGCTTAACGATTGGAACTGAACGTTGACGGGATTGATGGAGTGTTTTTCACGGTCGGATAAGCCTACGTTCATCGTGCAACCGGTCAAAAACACCGAAAGCAAAGCATACAGGCAGGTAGCCGAGGGGCTGCGTAATGGCATAAGTTAATCCTTTAACAACAATATCCATTAATAAAGCCCCCCATCTGGGGGGCTTGGTCTATCAATTAACGTTGGATCTGGCCCAGCAGGAAATCAACGATTTCGCCGGTTTTGATCATCTGCTTCTCGCCAACGCGGCGATTTTTATACTCAATCTCTTCGCTGTCGAGGTTACGATCGCCAATCACGATGGAGTGAGGTACGCCGATCAGTTCCATATCGGCAAACATCACGCCTGGGCGCTCTTTACGATCGTCCAGGATCACGTCGATGCCGTGTGAACGCAGGGTATCGTACAATTCCTCAGCCAGTGCCTGCACGCGGAATGACTTGTGCATGTTCATTGGCAGAATGGCTACCTGGAACGGGGCAATCGCGTCTGGCCAGATAATGCCACGGTCATCGTGATTCTGTTCGATGGCAGCAGCTACGACGCGCGTCACACCGATGCCGTAGCAACCCATGGTCAGCACCTGATTACGGCCATCTTCACCCTGTACGGTGGCTTTCATCGCTTCCGAGTACTTGGTACCCAGTTGGAAGATGTGGCCCACTTCGATACCGCGCTTGATCAGCAACGTACCTTTACCGTCTGGACTGGCATCGCCTTCCACCACGTTACGGATATCGGCGCTCTGTGGCAGCGGCAGATCACGCTCCCAGTTGATGCCAAAGTAGTGTTTGCCATCGATGTTGGCACCGGCGCCAAAGTCACTCATGGCCGCTACGCTGCGATCGACAACCACTGGGATCGGCAGGTTGACAGGACCAAGGGAGCCAGGGCCTGCACCGACGATTGCACGGATTTCTTCTTCGGTGGCGAAAGTCAGCGGAGCCGCGACCTGTGGCAGTTTCTCGGCCTTGATTTCATTCAGCTCGTGATCGCCGCGCACCAGCAGGGCAACCAGCTTGTGGCCACTCTCTTCACTGGCGTGCACCATCAAGGTTTTCACCGTTTTCTCTACTGGCAGTTGGAATTGCTCTACCAGCTCGGCGATGGTTTTGGCGTTCGGCGTATCGATGATGCGCAGTTCTTCGGTTGCCGCAGCACGTGGCTGAGCGGGGGCAACCGCTTCGGCCAGCTCGATGTTGGCAGCATAGTCGGAACCGGTTGAGAACACGATATCGTCTTCACCGCTGTCTGCCAGCACCTGGAACTCATGTGAAGCGCTGCCACCGATAGAACCGGTATCGGCCAGCACCGGACGGAAATCCAGACCCATGCGGTTGAAGATCTTGCTGTAGGCCTCGTACATCGCGTCGTAGGTGACCTGCAAGGATTCCTGGGTGGTGTGGAAGGAATAGGCGTCCTTCATCAGGAATTCACGCGAACGCATTACGCCAAAACGTGGGCGAACCTCGTCACGGAACTTGGTCTGGATCTGGAAGAAGTTCAGCGGCAGCTGCTTGTAGGAGCTGATTTCGTTGCGGATCAGATCGGTGATCACTTCTTCATGGGTTGGACCAAGTACAAACGGACGTTCGCCGCGATCGACAAAACGCAGCAATTCCGGGCCATACTGCTCCCAGCGGCCGCTTTCCAGCCAGAGGTCTGCGGGCTGAACTACCGGCATGGAAACTTCGATCGCGTTAGCATTGTTCATTTCTTCGCGAACGATGTTTTCAACCTTCTTCAGAACGCGCAGGCCGGTCGGCAGCCAGGTGTAAAGACCGGAGGCCAGCTTGCGGATCATCCCGGCGCGTAGCATCAACTGGTGGCTGATCACTTCGGCGTCGGCAGGTGTCTCCTTCAGTGTGGAGAGCAGATATTGGCTTGTACGCATGGTGTTTTGGTTCCGTTAGAACTGCAAATTGCATCGGGCTGCCAGGGTTGGCCGCCAAAATTTTCAAAAGTGGCTTAGTTTACCAGCGCAAGCCGGTTGTCAAAAGAGAGCGGGCGGAATTTTAACGGGCGTCGAGCGACAACACTTCGCTTTGACTATCAACGATCCGCCAGCGCACGTTGAACTCCAACAACCATACCGCATATTCGCGCCCGCTGGCTTCTTCTTTTCGATAGGCGGGGCGAGGATCTTGCGCCAGAACCTGAGTGATAAAACGGCGCAGGTTGGGGTAGCGCCGCACATGTTGCTGCAGTTGTTGTTCCGCTTCGGGCGAGAAATACACCGGCATATCACCGGCCGGAGCCGCCTGAGCAAACCCGGCCCGCGCTTGCGGATGGCTTTCGGCAAACGGCAAATAAGGTTTGATATCGACCACCGGCGTACCGTCAACCAAATCCAGGCTGCCCAGCTCCAGTACCACCTCGCCCCCTTGAGTCCGTATGCCTTTCAGTTCGATCAAGGACATACCCAACGGGTTAGGGCGAAAGGTCGAACGGGTGGCGAACACGCCCATACGCGCATTGCCGCCCAGACGAGGAGGCCGCACGGTAGGACGCCAGCCTCCTTCCATGGTTTGATGAAACACAAACATCACCCACAGATGGCTGAACTCGCTGAGGCCACGTACCGCTTCGGGTTGATTGTAAGGCGGCAACAGCACCAGTTCACCGCCGCCGTCTTCAACTAGCCCAGGCTGACGGGGAACCGCGAATTTCTCTTTATACGGAGAACGGATGGTGCCGATCTGCTCAAAAACAAATTCGGTCATTTGGCTGAGACGTTAAGCGCAGAGCCTTGGCAGATGGCCTGCTGGTAACAACCGGCGACGCCGCTGACAATCTGACAGTCATGCAGTAGCACCGCATTGGCCTTCATGTAGGAGGCTCGGGTCTGCATGCGCTTACGTGCGGTATTCAGATTTGGCGGAGAGTCCTGAACCGTGGTCTGACAAGATTCGCCAGAAACCTCACCTAAATCGCGGAAAGGTTTACCGACCAGTTCTTCTGCACTCTTGTACAGTTTTACCGGGGCCGGGCGGGCTGCTGGGGTGGCTTTTACCGGAGCGGGAGCGGCCGTAGTTGTTGTGCTGTTTGTTGTGGATGGAGCCGTGTGCTGCGTTGAGCATCCAGTCAGCGCGAGCGCTAACAAACAGAGAGGTAAAACACGCATTGAGAGTCCCTGCCATTTTATAATCAAAGTGGCGCTATTGAAGCAATCTCTGGCACAAATAACAAGACGGGCCGTAGCCCGTCTTGCAATTATCGGAATAAAATGGCTAAGGAATGATTACCAGCCTTTTACTGCGCCACCGTTAAAGATCTTGTTGGCTGCTTCGTTAACTTCGTCAGACTGGTAAGCCTGAACGAATTTCTTCACGTTTTCCGCGTCTTTGTTATCTTCACGGGCAACCATGATGTTGACGTAAGGTGAGTCTTTATCTTCAACAAACAGACCGTCTTTGGCTGGCGTCAAACCAATCTGGCTGGCGTAAGTGGTGTTGATGATGGCCAGAGCGATTTGCTGATCGTCCAGTGAACGTGGCAGCTGTGGTGCTTCCAGTTCAACCAGCTTCAGGTTTTTCGGGTTCTCGGTCACATCCAGCACGGTTGGCAGCAGGCCAACACCGTCTTTCAGCTTGATCAGACCCTGTTTTTGCAGCAGCAACAGTGAACGGCCCAGGTTGGTGGGATCGTTAGGCAGTGCTACCTGTGAACCATCTTGCAGCTCATCAATGGATTTGATCTTTTTGGAGTAACCGGCGATCGGGTACACGAAGGTGTTACCCACCGTAACCAGCTTATAACCACGATCCTTGATCTGCTGATCCAGGTAAGGCTTGTGCTGGAAGGCGTTGACATCGATATCGCCTTTGCTCAGGGCTTCGTTTGGCAACACGTAGTCGTTGAAGGTGACCAGCTCAACGTCCAGGCCATACTTATCTTTTGCTACTTTTTGTGCCACTTCAGCTACTTGCTGTTCAGCACCAACAATAACACCCACTTTGATATGGTTTGGATCTTTTTCATCCTGGCCACAACCGGCCAGAGCCAGAGTACCGATCAGTGCGCCGATTGTTGCGATGGATTTAAACTTTAACGACATATCCCTTCCTCAATTAGACTCGCATATGAAATACGCCTTACTCTTTATGCTGCCAGATGCAGCAAAGCTATCGAGTAGATGTCAGCGCGTGGGTAAAACTATTTGTGGGTAACGGCCTTCACGATACGGTCGCCACCAAACTGGATCAGATACACCAGCACCACCAGTAATATTAATACCGTATTCATCACGGTAGCGTTATAACCAATATAACCATACTGATAACCAATTTGACCTAAGCCACCGGCACCAACGGCACCGCCCATTGCAGAATAGCCCACCAGGGTGATCAGCGTGATGGTAGCGGCATTCACCAAACCTGGCAGCGCTTCAGGCAGCAGCACTTTGGTGATGATTTGCATTGGGGTCGCACCCATGGCACGAGCAGCTTCAACCAGACCTGACGGAATTTCCAACAGGGCGTTTTCTACCATACGGGCAATAAAGGGAGCCGCGCCCACGGTCAGTGGAACGATAGCCGCCTGCAAACCGATAGAGGTGCCAACGATCATGCGAGTGAACGGGATCATCCAGACCAGCAGGATAATGAACGGGATGGAACGGAAAATGTTCACCAATCCGGACAACACCTTATAGACGGTATTGTTGGCAATGATTTGCCCAGGGCGGGTCACATATAACAGTACGCCAACCGGTAAGCCAAGAACAAAGCCAAAGAAGCCGGAGACAAAGGTCATCGTAACGGTTTCCCACACGCCACGTGCCATTAACCACATCATTGCCTCAGACATAACCCAGAACCTCTACTTTTACCTGATTTTCTTGTAGGAACTTAATCGTTGCCTGTGCATCTTCATCGGAGCCGTGCAGTTCAGCCAGCATCACGCCGAACTTCACGCCGCCAGCGTAATCCATCTGTGCGCTGATAATATTGTTGTTCACGTTAAAGCGACGAGCCGCTTCTGACAGTAACGGGGCATCGACCGAGCGGCCGGTAAACTCCAGGCGTAACAGCGGTTGACGGCCTCCGGTACGCTCAGGTACCAGACGTGCGGCATAATCATCCGGAATATCCAGATGCAGCGTAGCCTGGATAAACTGCTGTGCCAGCGGCGTCTTGGGATGGGAGAACACTTCGCTAACGCTATCTTTCTCAATCAATTGACCTTGGCTGATAACCGCGACCTGATCGCAGATACGTTTCACTACGTCCATTTCATGGGTGATCAGCAGGATGGTCAGCCCCAGACGGCGGTTGATATCTTTCAGCAGTTCAAGAATGGAGCGGGTGGTGGCAGGGTCCAGCGCACTGGTCGCTTCGTCGCACAGCAGCACTTTAGGATTGCTAGCCAGCGCACGGGCGATGGCCACACGCTGCTTTTGGCCGCCTGACAGATTGGCAGGGTAGGCATCGTGCTTATCTGACAGACCAACCAGCTCCAGCAGTTCGACCACGCGTTTTTTGATTTCCGCGCGTGGGGTGTTGTCCAGCTCCAACGGCAGGGCAACGTTACCGAAGACCGTACGTGAAGAAAGCAGGTTAAAGTGTTGGAAGATCATGCCAATCTGGCGGCGTGCGCGCGTCAGCTCACCTTCAGACAGGGAGGTTAGATCCTGGCCATCAACCAGAACGGTACCTGACGTTGGGCGCTCAAGCATGTTGGCGCAGCGGATCAGCGTACTCTTACCGGCGCCTGAGGCACCGATGACGCCATAAATCTGTCCGGCAGGAACGTGAAGAGTCACGTCAGAGAGTGCGCTAATGGAACGCGACCCCTGCTGGAACACTTTGGTGATGTTGGAAAGTTTAATCATATTCTTCTTATTTTTAGCTTGGTTGCCGTGGCCTAATAAAGAGAGACCTTGATCAGCGCCAAGGTCTGGATCAGATGTTAAGGCGTCTAGACGTCCAAGTCAACGTTAACGCTATTCTTCATCATTCTCAGTCTCGGCGAAAACATGCGATACTGTGGCGGTTTTCAGGCTTTCAGGAGCATACCGGTGACACAACGCGTTCCAGCAATTTTCTTAGATCGTGACGGCACGATTAATATCGATCATGGCTACGTCCATGAAATAGATGATTTCCAGTTTATCGATGGCGTGATTGACGCCTGCCGTGAACTGAAAAGCATGGGCTTCGCACTGGTGCTGGTCACCAACCAGTCTGGCATTGCCCGTGGTAAATTCAGCGAAGACCAGTTTATGCGTCTGACAGAATGGATGGACTGGTCGATGGCTGACCGCGACGTCGATCTGGACGGCATCTATTTCTGCCCACATCATCCTGAAGCAGTAATAGAAGAGTATCGCCAGGTTTGTGATTGCCGCAAACCGCAGCCGGGCATGTTGTTGCAGGCGCAGAAAGAACTGAACATCGATTTGGCCGCTTCTTATATGGTTGGCGACAAAATCGAAGACATGCAGGCGGCCGCAGCTGCAGGGGTAGGCACTAAAGTGTTGGTACGCACCGGCAAGCCAGTGACTGAAGAAGGCGAAAAAGCGGCGGATTGGGTGCTAAACAGCCTGCAAGAGCTGCCGGCAGCGATTAAAAAGCGGGTTTAAGCAGCGTTATGCATGAATAGTGAGCGGTCGGAAGAAAAGTGCATATTATCCCTTGTCATTCTGAACCAGCTCCCTATAATGCGCCTCCATCGACACGGAACATGTGAACAACTTCACAGAGTCTCCGGGGGTCGCAGAGAAAAAAACCTGAAATTAAGGTTGACTCTGAAAGAGGGAAGCGTAATATACGCCACCTCGAGTTAGCAAGCGAAAGCGCGTAACTCACTGCTCTTTAACAATTTATCAGACAATCTGTGTGGGCACTCACAAGACGATATCCAGCTACTTCGGTAGCAAAAAAATATCAAGTCTTGAAGAGTGACCAAGCAGTCATTCATGCGAATGAATGATTACGAAAGTTAATTTTCGAGCATCGCTGCACCGTTCTTTAATGAACAGTGTCAGCAAATCAAGCTTTTAATTGAAGAGTTTGATCATGGCTCAGATTGAACGCTGGCGGCAGGCCTAACACATGCAAGTCGAGCGGTAGCACAGGGAGCTTGCTCCTGGGTGACGAGCGGCGGACGGGTGAGTAATGTCTGGGAAACTGCCCGATGGAGGGGGATAACTACTGGAAACGGTAGCTAATACCGCATAACGTCTTCGGACCAAAGTGGGGGACCTTCGGGCCTCACACCATCGGATGTGCCCAGATGGGATTAGCTAGTAGGTGAGGTAATGGCTCACCTAGGCGACGATCCCTAGCTGGTCTGAGAGGATGACCAGCCACACTGGAACTGAGACACGGTCCAGACTCCTACGGGAGGCAGCAGTGGGGAATATTGCACAATGGGCGCAAGCCTGATGCAGCCATGCCGCGTGTGTGAAGAAGGCCTTCGGGTTGTAAAGCACTTTCAGCGAGGAGGAAGGGTTCGGTGTTAATAGCACTGTTCATTGACGTTACTCGCAGAAGAAGCACCGGCTAACTCCGTGCCAGCAGCCGCGGTAATACGGAGGGTGCAAGCGTTAATCGGAATTACTGGGCGTAAAGCGCACGCAGGCGGTTTGTTAAGTCAGATGTGAAATCCCCGAGCTTAACTTGGGAACTGCATTTGAAACTGGCAAGCTAGAGTCTTGTAGAGGGGGGTAGAATTCCAGGTGTAGCGGTGAAATGCGTAGAGATCTGGAGGAATACCGGTGGCGAAGGCGGCCCCCTGGACAAAGACTGACGCTCAGGTGCGAAAGCGTGGGGAGCAAACAGGATTAGATACCCTGGTAGTCCACGCTGTAAACGATGTCGACTTGGAGGTTGTGCCCTTGAGGCGTGGCTTCCGGAGCTAACGCGTTAAGTCGACCGCCTGGGGAGTACGGCCGCAAGGTTAAAACTCAAATGAATTGACGGGGGCCCGCACAAGCGGTGGAGCATGTGGTTTAATTCGATGCAACGCGAAGAACCTTACCTACTCTTGACATCCACAGAACTTTCCAGAGATGGATTGGTGCCTTCGGGAACTGTGAGACAGGTGCTGCATGGCTGTCGTCAGCTCGTGTTGTGAAATGTTGGGTTAAGTCCCGCAACGAGCGCAACCCTTATCCTTTGTTGCCAGCGCGTAATGGCGGGAACTCAAAGGAGACTGCCGGTGATAAACCGGAGGAAGGTGGGGATGACGTCAAGTCATCATGGCCCTTACGAGTAGGGCTACACACGTGCTACAATGGCATATACAAAGAGAAGCGAACTCGCGAGAGCAAGCGGACCTCATAAAGTATGTCGTAGTCCGGATCGGAGTCTGCAACTCGACTCCGTGAAGTCGGAATCGCTAGTAATCGTAGATCAGAATGCTACGGTGAATACGTTCCCGGGCCTTGTACACACCGCCCGTCACACCATGGGAGTGGGTTGCAAAAGAAGTAGGTAGCTTAACCTTCGGGAGGGCGCTTACCACTTTGTGATTCATGACTGGGGTGAAGTCGTAACAAGGTAACCGTAGGGGAACCTGCGGTTGGATCACCTCCTTACCTAAAGATATGCAGTTGAGTGCAGTGTCCACACAGATTGTCTGATGAAAAAGTAACGAGCAGAAATACCTTTATAGGCTTGTAGCTCAGGTGGTTAGAGCGCACCCCTGATAAGGGTGAGGTCGGTGGTTCAAGTCCACTCAGGCCTACCAAATTCGCACTTGTGCTGCGTTGCACGCGATACGTTTACACCGTAAACGTCCAGTGAGCATGCCTTGCCTGAGCGAGTGGTAAATAAAGGTTTCTGCAAGTGACTGTATGGGGCTATAGCTCAGCTGGGAGAGCGCCTGCCTTGCACGCAGGAGGTCAGCGGTTCGATCCCGCTTAGCTCCACCATATCCATATGGTCCTTGATAATACTTCAGAGTGTACTGGCAACAGTATGCTGCGAAGTATTTTGCTCTTTAACAATCTGGAACAAGCTGAAAATTGAAACATGACAGCTGAAACTTATCCCTCCGTAGAAGTATTGGGGTAAGGATTAACCTGTCATAGAGTCTCTCAAATAAACAGCACGACAGTGTCTCTGTTTACAGAAACACCTTCGGGTTGTGAGGTTAAGTGACTAAGCGTACACGGTGGATGCCTAGGCAGTCAGAGGCGATGAAGGGCGTGCTAATCTGCGAAAAGTGTCGGTAAGGTGATATGAACCGTTATAACCGGCAATACCCGAATGGGGAAACCCAGTGTGTTTCGACACACTATCGTATGGTGAATACATAGCCATACGAGGCGAACCGGGGGAACTGAAACATCTAAGTACCCCGAGGAAAAGAAATCAACCGAGATTCCCCTAGTAGCGGCGAGCGAACGGGGAACAGCCCAGAACCTGAATCAGTTCTTGTGTTAGTGGAAGCGTCTGGAAAGTCGCGCAGCAAAGGGTGATAGCCCCGTACACTAAAATGCATTAATTGTGAGTTCGATGAGTAGGGCGGGACACGTGACATCCTGTCTGAATATGGGGGGACCATCCTCCAAGGCTAAATACTCCTGACTGACCGATAGTGAACCAGTACCGTGAGGGAAAGGCGAAAAGAACCCCGGCGAGGGGAGTGAAATAGAACCTGAAACCGTGTACGTACAAGCAGTGGGAGCACCTTCGTGGTGTGACTGCGTACCTTTTGTATAATGGGTCAGCGACTTATATTTTGTAGCAAGGTTAACCGTATAGGGGAGCCGTAGGGAAACCGAGTCTTAACTGGGCGAATAGTTGCAAGGTATAGACCCGAAACCCGGTGATCTAGCCATGGGCAGGTTGAAGGTTGGGTAACACTAACTGGAGGACCGAACCGACTAATGTTGAAAAATTAGCGGATGACTTGTGGCTGGGGGTGAAAGGCCAATCAAACCGGGAGATAGCTGGTTCTCCCCGAAAGCTATTTAGGTAGCGCCTCGTGAACTCATCTTCGGGGGTAGAGCACTGTTTCGGCTAGGGGGCCATCCCGGCTTACCAAACCGATGCAAACTCCGAATACCGAAGAATGTTATCACGGGAGACACACGGCGGGTGCTAACGTCCGTCGTGAAGAGGGAAACAACCCAGACCGCCAGCTAAGGTCCCAAAGTCATGGTTAAGTGGGAAACGATGTGGGAAGGCATAGACAGCCAGGATGTTGGCTTAGAAGCAGCCATCATTTAAAGAAAGCGTAATAGCTCACTGGTCGAGTCGGCCTGCGCGGAAGATGTAACGGGGCTAAACCATGCACCGAAGCTGCGGCAGCGACGCTCAGGCGTTGTTGGGTAGGGGAGCGTTCTGTAAGCCGTTGAAGGTGAACTGTGAGGTTTGCTGGAGGTATCAGAAGTGCGAATGCTGACATAAGTAACGATAAAGCGGGTGAAAAACCCGCTCGCCGGAAGACCAAGGGTTCCTGTCCAACGTTAATCGGGGCAGGGTGAGTCGACCCCTAAGGCGAGGCCGAAAGGCGTAGTCGATGGGAAACAGGTTAATATTCCTGTACTCGGTGTTACTGCGAAGGGGGGACGGAGAAGGCTAGGCTAGCCGGGCGACGGTTGTCCCGGTTTAAGCGTGTAGGGGGGTGTTCCTGGTAAATCCGGAACGCTACCAACCCTGAGGCGTGATGACGATGCACTACGGTGCAGAAGTAGTTGATGCCCTGCTTCCAGGAAAAGCCTCTAAGCATCAGGTAACATCAAATCGTACCCCAAACCGACACAGGTGGTCAGGTAGAGAATACCAAGGCGCTTGAGAGAACTCGGGTGAAGGAACTAGGCAAAATGGTGCCGTAACTTCGGGAGAAGGCACGCTGGCGCGTAGGTGAAGAGACTTGCTCTCGGAGCTGAAGCCAGTCGCAGATACCAGCTGGCTGCAACTGTTTAATAAAAACACAGCACTGTGCAAACACGAAAGTGGACGTATACGGTGTGACGCCTGCCCGGTGCTGGAAGGTTAATTGATGGGGTCAGCCGCAAGGCGAAGCTCTTGATCGAAGCCCCAGTAAACGGCGGCCGTAACTATAACGGTCCTAAGGTAGCGAAATTCCTTGTCGGGTAAGTTCCGACCTGCACGAATGGCGTAATGATGGCCAGGCTGTCTCCACCCGAGACTCAGTGAAATTGAACTCGCTGTGAAGATGCAGTGTACCCGCGGCAAGACGGAAAGACCCCGTGAACCTTTACTATAGCTTGACACTGAACATTGAGCCTTGATGTGTAGGATAGGTGGGAGGCTTTGAAGTGTGGACGCCAGTCTGCATGGAGCCAACCTTGAAATACCACCCTTTAATGTTTGATGTTCTAACTCGGCCCCGTGATCCGGGGTGAGGACAGTGTCTGGTGGGTAGTTTGACTGGGGCGGTCTCCTCCCAAAGAGTAACGGAGGAGCACGAAGGTTAGCTAATCACGGTCGGACATCGTGAGGTTAGTGCAAAGGCATAAGCTAGCTTGACTGCGAGAGTGACGGCTCGAGCAGGTACGAAAGTAGGTCTTAGTGATCCGGTGGTTCTGAATGGAAGGGCCATCGCTCAACGGATAAAAGGTACTCCGGGGATAACAGGCTGATACCGCCCAAGAGTTCATATCGACGGCGGTGTTTGGCACCTCGATGTCGGCTCATCACATCCTGGGGCTGAAGTAGGTCCCAAGGGTATGGCTGTTCGCCATTTAAAGTGGTACGCGAGCTGGGTTTAGAACGTCGTGAGACAGTTCGGTCCCTATCTGCCGTGGGCGTTGGAAGATTGAGAGGGGTTGCTCCTAGTACGAGAGGACCGGAGTGAACGCACCACTGGTGTTCGGGTTGTCATGCCAATGGCACTGCCCGGTAGCTAAGTGCGGAAAAGATAAGCGCTGAAAGCATCTAAGCGCGAAACTTGCCTCGAGATGAGTCTTCCCTGGGCCTTTAAGGCCCCTGAAGGAACGTTTAAGACTAAGACGTTGATAGGCTGGGTGTGTAAGTGCAGCGATGCATTGAGCTAACCAGTACTAATGATCCGTGAGGCTTAACCTTACAACACCGAAGGTGTTTTGAAGAGATTGTAGAGATTTTCAGTGAAGTTCCGAGATTGGTTCTGGTGGTTACGAAAGTAACGGCCAAGAATGAAACGAATTTGCCTGGCGGCAATAGCGCGGTGGTCCCACCTGACCCCATGCCGAACTCAGAAGTGAAACGCCGTAGCGCCGATGGTAGTGTGGGGTCTCCCCATGCGAGAGTAGGACACTGCCAGGCATCAATTAAGCCAAGAGGCCATCCGCAAGGATGGCCTTTTTGCTATGGGTCAAAAACAGAAATGCCCCTCACCCCCACCCTCTCCCAGAGTACCAGCCGAGAACAACTGAACCCCCGTGTGAGGGAGAGGGAGCCGTCCGGCGTCGTGGATGAGCCCGTACTGCTTCGGAAAGTGGGGAGAGGTTGGGGTTGCCCGTACCGCTTCAGGACGTTGGAAGTAAGTAGAAAGATGAAGTATTACACAGAGAGATCCGCGGACTCGATCGGTTCCCTCTCCCTGTGGGAGAGGGTTAGGGTGAGGGGTCATTACCAAGCTTCAACGCGCCAGATGATAAATACTGTACCCTGTCGCAGCCCCTGCCACATCCCAGGCAAAATCCTTCCAGCTCCAGCCCGTACCGCCTTCGCGGCTGTCATACAGCTCTTTTGCCGCGCCCAACCCAACCGAAAATAGCAGGCCAAAACTGCGGCTACGTGCCTCATTCCAGTTCTGATGATCGCCATAAGCTGCGCCAGCGGCGGCAAATGCAGCGGAAGCCACAAAGTGCTGAGCCTTGTCTTTACCGGTCCAACTATCATTGGCCATGTGGGTACAGCCACTGGAGAACAACAGTACCGGAAGGAGGATAAACGGGCGGAGTGGGCACATAGTGAAAACATCCTGTCTCAATATGGACAAAAAAGCCCGGCATTGCCGGGCTGTGGTGCAGTTAATTATAGCGAGTTTACAATATACGGCTAATCAAGCGATCGATACGGATCCGACGCAGACGACGGATCAGTTTACGCACCTTGACCGGATATTCCTGAATGCTTTGCAATTCGAGATAGTGGCCAACCACTGTGGTATGGGTACGGATCGTTTCCAACTCTTTATGCCGTTGTTCCTGCATTTCGTGCTTGGGATCGTGGAACAGAATGGCGTTCTCCAGATCCAGCCGCCAGGCGCGCGGGTTGAGGTTGTTACCGGTGATCAACTGCCACTCGTCATCGACCCACATCCCTTTGAGGTGATAGCTGTTATCGCCGTCTTTCCACAGGCGCACAATCAGCTGGCCGGTATCAACATAGCGTTGCAGGCGGCTCAGGAAGCGGCGCAGGTTGATTTCATAGAGATAAGGCAGCGCACCGATAATCTTGAACGGCTGATCTTCAGGAATGTAGAAGTCATTGGCCGTCTTGTCACCCACGATGATCTCCACCTGTTTTCCTTGGCGCAGCAGATAAATGATATTGCGCACCAGCAAGGCTGGCAGGTTGAAGTAAGGCGTGCACAGCGTCAGTTTCTGATCGGTGCTGCACATCAGGTGGTGGATCGTTTTGTTCAGAATGCTCTGTTTACCCAGGCCGACTAACGGGGTGACGGCCAGCTCATCATTACTGGCGTTCCCCTGAAATTGATAGGCGGCACGGCGTAGGGCAAAGCGGAACAGGCGGATTTCGTTTTTGATCTCGAGGCTTTTGGGCCTGTCAGCACGATCAAGACGCTGCACGGCACCGGCGGTTAACAGATGCTGTTTGATGTAATCGCACAGGGTCACCGCCAACAGATTATTGGTTATCAGCTGATAGCGATCGTAACGATACTTATCATGCTGGTGCAGATAGACATCATTAATGCTGGCGCCGCTGTAGAACACCGTATCGTCAACGACAAAGCCCTTCAAATGCAGTACGCCCAGCGCTTCGCGAGTATTGACCGGAACGCCGTAAATCGGCACCGAAACCTGCGGGTGCTGTGCAGCCATAGCGCAGTACCAGTCGGCATTGGTATTGGCCGCTGCCGCACCGATACGCCCACGTTGAGCACGATGCCAGTCTACCAACACGCAGATCTCCAGCTCAGGGCGCTGCTGCTTGGCTTGATAGAGCGCATTGAGGATATCGCGGCCCGCATCGTCATGCTCCAGATAGAGCGCTACCAGATAAATGCGGGTTGTTGCGTTAGCGATCGATTCCAGCAGCGTTGCACGGAAATCAGCCGGCGTAAAAAGGGTACGGACATCAGCAACCGTCTGGGGGAGTTTGGGCAGTTGTGCAAGGTGTTGTTGATGTTTGCTACGTTTAAATTTTGACAACATCACAGTGCGCTTCTTCTCTCATATTTGGATGGCCGGAACGCCACTTCCATGAATAAAATGCTTCGAACAATCGGGCGATAATACCACTAGTTGCCCCGATTGTGCGTATGTTTTGGCGTTAAGTAGTGGATTCGTATTACATTGCGACAGCGGTCACGGCGTCGCCCCATCCTGTAGCGGCAGGGTTAAATTGACAATCCCTTCGTCAATTTGCACATCGACCTTGAACCCCAGCTTTTGAGCCAGTGTGACCATTCCGCGGTTATTCGGCATCGTAATGCCTGTCAGGCGGATCAGGCCTTGCGCTCGCGCATAGCCAATCATTTTCATCAAGAGCTGTCGGCCCAGACCCAGGCCTTTCAGATCGGAACGTACCAGTACGGCGAATTCGGCGTCGGTGTTGTCCGGATCTGACAGGGCGCGCGTCACGCCGATGATCTCTTCGCCATGGCGTACCGCTACGAAAGCCATTTCTCGATCGTAGTCGATTTGGGTCATGTTAGCCAAATCGTCGTGGCTAAACTCGTTGATCTCACTAAAGTAGCGGTAATAGAGATCTTCTTTGGTGACGCGGTCGATAAAGTGCTTCAGCGCCGGTTCATCCTCCGGCAGGATCGGGCGGAACAGGCATTGAGAACCGTCTTTTAATTCAATGGTTTCTTCCAGCTCATGGGGATAAGGGCGGATCGCCAGGCGCGCCTGTGGATCGCCACTGAAAGGCGTTAACTGCATGGAAACGTCCAGCAGGGTAAATTCGCTACCGGAGGCTAATACCGGATGAATATCGAGGCGTGAGATCTCTGGGCAGTCAAGGATCAGGTTGGAAACCTGCACCAACAGGCGGCTTAAGCCGGGGATATCAAGCGGCCGCAGCGCACTGCGCCCACGGATTTTGCCTCCTTTCACCGCCTGCAACACCAGATAACGCGCCAGCGCCATATTCAGCGGCGGCAGGGCAACGGCGACCTGGTTTTCCTTACGCCATTCGATGCCGCCTTCGCCGAGCATTATCAGCGGGCCGAAGGTGGCATCCTGTTCAACGGCAATCCGCAGCTCTTGTGCCCCGGCACGGTTGGCCATGCTTTGCACTAACAGACCGTGGATGCGCGCCTGCGGGTAAGTACGCTTCACCCGATCGAGGATCGCTTCCGCCGCACGCTGCACCTCGGTGGCAGTACGTAAATAAAGCATGACCCCCTGAACTTCGGATTTATGCGAGATATCCGGAGAGCGCAGCTTGAGCGCTACCGGGTAGCCAATCTGTTCGGCAATGTGCACCGCTTCGGCGCTGTCACTGGCAATCCAGGTTGGCAGGGTGCTGAGGCCGTAAGCCTGCAAAATCGGTTGGACTTCATGGGTATCCAACTGGCTAGCCCCTTCGCCCAACGCTTGATGAATTAACTGGTGCGCGGCAGCGGTATTGGCCGTAAGCCCAATCGGTAGCGCCGGGGTTTCCTTCAGTTGCTTCTGGTTACGGCGGTATTCCACCATATGCATAAACGCGGTGACCGCGCCTTCTGGCGTACGATAGGTTGGGATCCCGGCCTCGGTAAACAGGCGGCGGGCCTCCTGAGAGGAGTATTCGCCACACCAGTTGGTTAACAGCGTAATGCGTTTCCCACGTGGGTGCTGGCGGATGGCCTCGATCAGCCGTTCGGCGGTCTCAGTGCCCGGAGAGGCGGCGCTAGGGGCATGGATCAGCAGCAGGGCGTCATAGTCGTGGCTGTCGAGCAGCGGTTGCAGAGCGGCCAGATAGCGCTTGGGGGTTGCATCATCACGCAGATCGATAGGATTTCCTGGCCGGATAAACTCCGGTAGGGCAGTGCTCAGCTTCTCCTGAGTCTCATCCGTCAACGTTGCCAGCTTACCGTTGCGGGAGAGTAATTGGTCCAGCGCCATGGCTGCGGGGGCCGCGCCGTTGCTGATAATCATTAGCCGCTCACCGCGTAGCGGGTGCATATGGCTCAAGGTTTCCACGGCGGAAAACAGCTCGTGAGTATCCTGTACACGTAGCAAACCGGCGCGTTGGATGGCCGCATCGTAGGCGGCGTCCAATCCCTGCTGGCTGTTGAGCAGTAGCTGCGCCTGTTGGCTACGGCCACTTTTGATCACCAGGATCGGCTTATTGCGTGAGGCACTGCGGGAGGCGGAAAGGAAACGCCGCGCGTCGTTGATGTTTTCCAGATACAGCAGAATGGCGCTGGTTTTGCTGTCGCGGGCCAGGAAGTCGAGCAGATCGTCGACGTCGATATCCAGGCTATCCCCTAACGCGATGAAGTAGGAGAAGCCAACCTCCCGTTGTTGCGCCCAGTCCAGAATGGTGTTCGCCACGGCGGCAGACTGGGAGATAAACGCCAGCTTGCCTTTCTGAATGGGGACCGGCGAAAAGCTGGCGTTGATACCTTGCCAAGGCGCCAGCAAGCCCAGGCTGTTTGGCCCCAGCAGGCGCATTGAGTAACGTTGTGCGGTGGCCTTCAGCTCGGCGAATTGTTCCACGGGGCAGGAAAGTACGATAGCGGTTTTGCAGCCGCGCTCACCCAGGGCTTCGATCAGTGCCAGGTTACGCTGGGCATTGGTACACAGCACGGCCAGATCGGGGGTCAGCGGCAGGCTGGCTACGTCGGGATAGGCCATCACGCCGCAGACAGCCTTGTAGCGAGGCGTGACCGGCAGTATCGGGCCGGTAAAACCGCCAGCCAGCAGATTGCGCATCATCAGGTAGCCAGCCCGGCCGGGCTGTTGCGAAGCGCCGAGCACGGCAATTGATTTGGGACGTAATAGCGCTTCTAACCCTCTCTGGCTCATGTGCGGCTCCTGCTCCTGATCGGTTTGCCTGAAAGAGGCAAATTATCGTCTGATTCTAGGCGCTTTGTGGCAGATTTGCTGTGACCGGTGCCTCTGGGCGGTGAGGTTTCCCGGCCAGATACTGTTCACGGAAGTAATTGAAATGTTGGCTCAGCCCGGTCGCGGCCTGTTCATCGCCTGCCTGTTGGAGCAGGGCGGCAGCGACTTCTGCCGTACAGTGCTGTTCGGGGCGGCTGGCAACACGTAGCAAATAGTCCGATGAGGCCAACACGTTCAGTGAAAAGACCGGGAACTGATTCAGATAGGGGCTTTTACGGAACATCTTGCGCGCTTCCGACCAGGTACCGTCGAGCATGATAAATAAAGGCGGCTTGCCACCGGTGGGCACGCTGCTAACCACCGGGCGGTCCGCATCGGCATAAGAGGCCGGGAATACCACGTAGGGTTGACGAGTAGGATCGTTGATGGCTGCTAACAGGCCCGGATCGACTTCGGTACGCGACCAGGTAAACGCCAGGGTATCAGGCAGGATATCGGCGATCAGGCGTCCGGTGTTGCTGGGTTTCAACGGTTCTGCGCCGAACATGATCAGGCAAAAGCGGCTGTTGGCCTGCTGCGGTTTGATGGTGGCACACAGGCAGTTTTGCTGCGGTAGCAAACAACCCTGACAGCGCACGGCGCGGCTACCTCTGGCCAGAAATGGGCGGGTGGCGCGGTCTAAACGGTCTTGGCGCAGACGAAGTACGGCGTTGTCAGTCATAACGATCCTGAAAAACCGCCATTGTAGCGCAGAAAAAAGCCCGGCGGGAGAGGCGCACGGGCTATCTAGGCGATGTTATGCCGACACAACTGGCGGCATAGTAAGCGCTTTTGCGTTAAACTAGCTCGTTAAGCCAGTTATCGAACGGCGCTTTCGGCAACGCGCCGTTGAGCATATCGACCATCTTGCCTTCACGGAACACCATGATGGTAGGGATGCTGCGAATGCGGAAGCGGGCGCTCAACTCGGGTTCGGCTTCGGTGTTGACCTTCACGAAACGCACCTTGCCAGCACGCTCTTGTGCCACGTCTTCAAAGATCGGCGCGAAGCTGCGGCACGGGCCACACCACGGGGCCCAGAAATCGACCACGATCGGCAAGTCGTCTTGCAGGAGCTGGTCCAACGTGGCGGCGGTGGCGTTAATCACTTCACCGTCGAACAATTCATGGCCGCAGCGGCCACATTTAGCGCCGTCCGCCAGACGTTCTTCCGGCACGCGGTTGGTGGCATTACAAGCTGCACAAACTGTATTCATGGTTACCTCTGGGGCTGACGCAGCATGTTAGCCGCGTATATGTATCCTTAATGTTGCTTATTATCGGTAAAAGCGTGGCATTCGACCAAGTGATTTGTTCGATGAATTTGATAGATGCTAGCTTTTAGCGCAAGTTGGTGGCTTAGCGCACCAACATCAGGTAATCTTCGCGCCCTGCGCGTTGGTGGAGAAGACAATGAACGATTCATTTAGTGGCAAGAACGGTAAGGTTAAAGTGATGTTCGTCCGTAGTGACGACGATAGCGGCGACAACCGTAACAAGAATAAACGACCTGACGGCAAAGGCCGCCCGGCTGACAATGCACGCTCTGGCCGTGCCGGTCAGGATAAGGCGCGCGGTGGTGACCGTCGGGGTACCGATCCCCGTCGCAGCAGCAGTGAAAGCGATCGTCCTCGCCGTCCGGCGCGCACCGAAGACAGCGGTGGTTATGAATCACCGTGGAAAACCGTGTCCCGTGCTCCGCAAGAAGAACCGGCGTTCGATCATGGTGGCATCAGTGGCAAAAGCTTTATCGATCCTGAGCAGCTGCGCCGCCAACGTGCGGAAGAAACCCGTGTTTACGGTGAAAACGCCTGTAAAGCCCTGTTCGCCAGCCGTCCAGATGCCATCGTCCGTGCCTGGTTTGTGCAATCCGTCACCCCACGTTTCCGTGAGGCACTGCGTTGGATGGCGGCTAACCGCAAGGCTTACCATGTGGTGGATGAAGAGGAACTGGCCAAAGCGTCCGGTACCGAACATCACGGCGGCGTGTGCTTCCTGATTAAAAAGCGTCAAGGTCTGGATGCGCAGGCTTACCTGCAGAATGCACCGGCCAAAGATTGCGTGCTGGCACTGGAAGAAGTGGGCAACCCACACAACCTGGGTGCGATCGTTCGTTCTTGTGCACACTTTGGCGTGAACGGCGTATTGCTACAGGATCCAGCGGTGCTGGAATCTGGCGCAGCAGTGCGTACGGCTGAAGGCGGGGCGGAACACATCAAGGCAATCAATGCCGATGACTTCCTGTCCGTGCTGGATACGTTTCGCAAAGCGGGTTACACCATCGTCACCACCTCCAGCCATAAAGGCACGCCGTTGGCGCAGGCTAAACTGCCAACCAAGATGGTGCTGGTGTTGGGCCAGGAACGTGATGGCCTGAGTGACAGCGCTTGGCAACAGGGTGATATGAGCGTGTCTATCGGCGGGACTGGCAAAGTAGAAAGCCTGAACGTCTCGGTAGCGACCGGTATTCTGTTGGCCGATTGGTGGCGTCAGAACCAGGCGTAATTAGTTACGCGGCATAAAAGCCCATTCGATTGCAGACAAAGCCCTGGCCGTAAGGTCAGGGCTTTGATCTATTTGAATCGGAACAAACAACGGGCTGATTACTCTTCTGTTCAAAAAAATCTCTCCTCATTCGCATTCATCTATACATATGCTAGCCATATCCTTATACTGTACAACATACGTACAGAAAATCGCCGTGCTATCGGCTTCTCTGTATAGGGTCTACATGTACAAGTAACTTCAGAAAGGGTCACTATGAGAATTGTATCGGTGTTTAAAAACGGCAATAACCGTGCTATCCGTTTGCCCCGTGATATGGACTTTGACGGCGTCAGTGAGCTGGAAATTATCCGTGAAGGCGACAGCATCATTTTACGCCCTATTCGCCCCACTTGGGGGTCGTTCCTGCAAGAGGAAAAAGCCGACGCGGACTTTATGATGGAACGCGAGGGGATTGTCAGCGACGAGGGACGTTTTGAACTATGAATAAAACCTACATGCTGGACACCAATATCTGCTCTTTTATCATGCGCGAACAGCCAGAGGCCGTGATCAGACGGTTAGAGCAGACGGTGCTGCGTAATCACCGCATCGTGGTGTCGGCTATTACTTATGCCGAGATGCGTTTCGGGGCGATTGGCAAAAAGGCCTCACCGCGCCATGTCCGATTGGTTGATGCCTTTTGCAGCCGCCTTGATGCGGTGCTGGCTTGGGATCGGGCTGCGGTTGACGCGACAACAAACATTAAGGCTGCGCTTGCTGCGGCTGGCACGCCTATCGGTCCCAATGACACAGCCATCGCTGGCCATGCCATTGCAGCTGGTGCGATTCTGGTGACCAATAACACGCGAGAGTTTGAGCGGGTAACAGGTCTGATACTGGAAGATTGGGCAAAATAACAACGAGAGGGATCGGAATAAAATGAGTGCATTTAAGCTCGAAACCTTGTGATAGTCAGCTTTGTGCCATAAGCTGACGTACCTCAAATCACAATAAGCTAATTAACGCGGAGCAGGTCAAAATGAGCCTGCATGTCTACAATCTGGACAAATGACAAAAAAAGTGATGTCATAGGGTAAGAGTAAATCTTTAAATTATATATTTTTTTGAGTGCGAGCTAATAATAACAAAGGAAGATAGTTTGAATATTTACATTGACGAGTCAGTACATGAGAAATTCGGATTCATGATCATGGGTTATGTGATTTGCAAAAATAACCCCCAAACTGACGTTGGCAACATACTTTCAAAATACTCGATAGATGAGCATCATTCATGTGCAAGGATGGACGAGTCTCCTGTCCGAAGGGAATTGCGAAGTGATTTTATTTCATATTTAAATACATATTGTCAATGGGGGTGTTTTATTATGCCAAGTGAACTTCGTCATAAGTCACATGACGACATCTCTTTTTTATTAAGTATATTGGTAGCTAACCTCCACACAAATAGCTGTAGCTTTTACTTCGATGAAGGAATCATAAATTCCACTGAGGCTCGCAATTTTTGCTCAGAAAAAGTAAGTATCTCAATATGCTCATCCCAAAAAAATCATGGAATACAACTTGCTGATTTAGTTGCATCTTTTTGCGGCATTCGATTTAGGGAAGCAATTAGTGGAAAAGCTAAAATTTTAACATACGGTTCCGATTGTGGATATGAACCCCCAATAGAAGCCCCTTTAGGGTTTGAACTTTTTACAACTCTACGTCTGTCTATGCTAAGAGAACATGAACCTCAAGGGGATGAAATGCCTGAGTTTGCGACTTTTAGAACTATTAATAAAGGCCTGATTTTGTCGAGGAATTTATCATCTAACTTAAATGAGCTGGCCATGGAAACATTTGGTGAGGTATATTTAGGTTGTGTACATTAACTCAGTAATAAAAAACTAAAAAATAGCAAGAGCTACGAAGGTATACTTTCAGCTACAGCGGGTTCATCAATAACTTCAACGGGGGCATTTCGCAATTAGAACAACTTTGTTGGATAAATCAGATTCTGTAGCAACGTTCCTGCGATGAGATCTGCTCTCATACAACACGCACGCTGTAATTTCCGCTTCGGACAATGGCCTCAGTTACCAGACCACATAGTTTCGCAGAGTCAGTGACCACCTCAGAGCCTTGACTTTGTAGCATCGCCGTGACCTGCTTCCGTCTCTCACTCTTAGCCGACAGTCAGATTTAGCCGTTAAACCGTCAGGTCAAGTTGCGGCTAATACAGCCTATGTTTTTACGGTAGTTGGGACTCTGGCAACGCTGCTATGGCTTTTATAAACCGAGTAACATTTATCCAATTTTATGGGGCAGTCCATCGTTGAACCGCCCCATATTACAGAAGATCCGCAAGAGACTTAGCCATCCCCACTGGAGTCCATGGGAATAACTAGGTCAGTGGGCTCCGCCCCCGCCACCCCCGGAACTGAACGGTGGTTTGGCGAACCAGACCAGCGCCAGCAAGATCAGGAACACCCCCGCCGAAAGCCAGAATATCTCGTTGGCCGAGATGATCAGCCCCTGCGCGGTGATCTCGTTGGCGATATACGCCGAAGCCTGCTGCTTGCTCATGCCGAGCTGCTCCAGCTTGCTGTACATCTCCTGCGACTGCGGGTTAAACGGATTCACAAACTCGCTCAGTTGCGAGTGATGCATCGCCTCCCGGCTGGTCCACAGCGTAGTGGTGATCGAGGTGCCGATAGAGCCCGCCAAGGTACGGGTAAAGTTCGACAGGCTCGATGCTGCCGCTATGCGATCCGGCGGCAACCCAGACAGGGTAATGGTCGTCAGCGGCATAAAGAAGCAGGCAATCGCAAAGCCCTGGAAGAACTGCGGCCAGGCGGAGGCGCCAAAATCCATCCCCGGCTCAAACGTGTAGGCGCGCCAGTAGAAGCACACGGCATACATGATGAAGCTGAAGGTGACCAAACGGCGCATATCCAGCCGATGACCGAAGCGGCCGATAATCGGTGACAAGATCACCGGCAGCAGCCCGATCGGCGCAGACGCCAAGCCGGCCCAGGTGGCGGTGTAGCCATATACCTCCTGTAGCAACTGTGGCAACAGCACGATCGCCCCGAAATACAGCATGTAGGCCAGGCTGATACACAGACAGCCGATGGTAAAGTTGCGCGATTTGAACAGCGACAAATCCACCACCGGGTGATCGTCTGTGAGCTCCCATACCACCAGGAACACCAACGCCACCACGGCCACGACGGTCAGGACAATGATCTCGGTCGAGTTGAACCAGTCCAGCTCCTTGCCCTGATCGAGCATGATCTGCAGCGCACCGATGCCAACCACCAGCAGTACCAGCCCGACGGTATCGATCGGTTTGATCTCGGTTTTGGTTTCCCTGCCTTTCAACGTCGACATCGCGACCAGGATCACAAACAGCCCAATCGGAATGTTGATGAAGAAGATCCAGCCCCAGTGATAGTTATCGCTGATATAGCCGCCCAGGATCGGCCCGAAAATCGGCGCGACGATCACGGTCATTGACCATAGCGCCAGGGCCATCGAACGCTTGGCGGGGGGATAGTTATTCAGCAACAAGCTCTGCGACAACGGGATCAGCGGCCCGGCGACGATGCCCTGGATCACGCGGAAGAAGATCAGCATGCCCAGACTGTTAGAGATACCGCACAGCCAGGAGGCCAGGGCGAACAGCGCCGTGGACCACAGGAACAGGCGAACTTCACCCACGCGTTTCGCCAACCAGCCGGTGATCGGAATGGAGATGGCGTTGGCCACCCCAAACGAGGTGATCACCCAGGTGCCCTGCGAGTTGGAAGACCCGAGGTTACCCGAGATGGTCGGTATCGCCACGTTGGCAATGGTGGAGTCCAGCACCTGCATAAAGGTCGCCATGGCGAGCGCGACCGTCATCCAGGCGAGCTGGGCACCTTCAAGCGGTTTCTGTGCCAAGGTAGCCTCCCGCTCGCTTAACCGGCGTTTGCATGGATCACATCGGCGATCATCTGATTTACCGGCGCCAGATCCAGCGTCAGCGCGTTGGTTTCAAACAGCGGTTTTTGGCGTACCGTATCGGAGAGCACCAGGCCGTCCAGATTGGCGGTGTCGACTTTGACCAGCGTAGAAAGACCGATACGCAGAGGATGCTCAGCAACCTGTTGCGCATCCAGTTCGATACGCACGGGTAAACGCTGTACCACTTTGATCCAGTTGCCGGTCGCGTTCTGTGCAGGCAACAGTGAGAACGCGCTGCCGGTACCCATATCGATACCCACGACCTTGCCTTTGAACACCACGTCGCTGCCGTACAGGTCACTTACCACGGTAGCCTCTTGGCCGATACGCATATTGGCGATCTGCGTTTCTTTAAAGTTGGCGTCCACCCAGACATGGTCCGGTGCCACTATGGCCATCAGAGGCGTTCCAGGGGAGATCTGTGCCCCCACCTGAACGCTACGGCGTGAAACGAAGCCGGTGATTGGGCTGACGATGCGGGTACGCTGCAGCGCCATCCAGGCGTCGCGCATCTGTGCGGCGGCTTGCAGCACGGCGGGCTGTTTATCCAGCGGGGTATTCAGCACCATCGCCTGATTGGCATTATATTGCTGCACTGCGACTTCCAGTGCCGCTTTGGCATTGTCTACCGCGTCACGCGCATGTTGCAGCTCTTCGCGGCCAATGGCATCGGCGTTGCCCAGCACGATACGACGCTTGAGATCGTTTTCTACCTTGCTCAGCTCGGATTTGCGCAGCGCAATGTTAGCCTGATACTGCTTACCGTTGATCACCAACTGATGCGTTTGGCGCACGCTGTTGGCCAGCGCGGTTTTGGCCCGTTCAAACGCCTGTTCGGCGTCGGTAGGATCCAGCGTTAACAGCACATCGCCTTTGCGGACAAAGTCGGTGTTATCAAAGGTCACGCTGTTCACGCTACCGGAGACCTGTGCCATGATCTGCACCTGATTACCGGCCACGTAGGCATCGTCGGTTTCTTGGTGATGACGCAGCACCAGGAACCAATAAACTAAATAGGCCACCCCAATAATCACAAAAATAAACGTCAACAGCAGCAGCCAGAATTTACGCTGCCGTTTTTTGCCAGCCGGTTGCTGCGGGGTTTGAGTTTCCGCACTTGCACTCATGGTATTCTCCACGCTCTAAAATTATGCTTTAGGTTCCGCTGCCGCCGGGGCCTGGTAGCCACCCCCCAACGCGCGTACCAATGCTATCTTCGCCTGCATCAAGTTGCTGCTGGCATTCAGTTGTGCCTGTTGCTGCTGTAATAGCTGCGTCTGGCTGGTCAACAGTTCATCACGCCCAATAATTCCTGCCTGGTATTTGGCGCTGGCGACCCGGTACACATCCTGCATGGATTGGGAGGCAGAGGTTGCCTGCAGCAGCTGCTTGCTACTGCTCTGTTGAATGGTGATGGCGTCGGCCGTTTCCTGTAACGCATTGACGAGCGTTTGGTTATAGGAACCCACAGCCTGATCGTAGAGTGCAGACTCTTCACCCAGCTTGCTGCGTAGCGCACCGGCATGGAAGATTGGCAGGGAAATGGCTGGAACCACGCCCCACGCCTGGCTGGCGGCCTCAAACAGATTCGGGCTGGTGCCGCCGACGTTGGTGGTGGTCAAGCCAGCAAAGGCCGAGATCGACAGGCTAGGGTAAAACTCTTTGCGTGCCGCACTGACCCGTTGGTTATAGGACTCTACCAGTTGGCGCTGTGCCACGATGTCCGGGCGTTTACCCAGTAACTCTGCGGTGAGTTCGCCTTTGGGGGCTAACTGTTCTTCGCTTGGCATGGCCACCGGATGCAGAGACTGCATCGCATTCGGGCCAAGACCGGCCAGGGCGGCCAACTGGTGTTTGAGTTGTTCAATCTGTGACTGCAGCTGGATGATCTGCTGCTTGGCACTGTCTGCTTGTGCCTGGGTCTGTTGCGGGATTTCCACGCCGTAGATCCCGGCTTTATATTGCTTTTGGCGCAGGTCTGCCAGGCGTTGATTGTTATCCACCTCTTGTTGCAGCACATTCTCCAGCGCGTAATTCGCCTGTAACTGGTAATAGGCTGAAGCTACCGAACTGGTCAGCGTCAGAGCGGCCTGCGCTTGCTCGGCACGAGCGGCATCGATCTGCGCTTTTGCCGCATTGACCTGATTGCGATATTTGCCCCACCAGTCAAACTCATAGGCCAGATTCAGGCCCAGGGAGTTAGAGGACTCATACACCGGGTTGGGCGGATAGCCAAAGCCCAGGTTGGTGTTTTGCGCCACACGCTGACGGTTGATGCTGGCATTCAGATCCAGGTTGGGGCCGTTGGCGGCACTGGCTTCACCTGCCACGCTTTGGGCTTCACGCACGCGAGCGCCCGCCTGTTGCAGCGAAGGCGAGTTTTGCAGCGTCTGGGTCATCAGGCTATCAAGCTGGGGATCGTTAAGCGTGCGCCACCATTGCGGGCTGATGGCAAGCGAGCTGACTTTCGGCTGGGCAAGCTGCAGCTGTTGCGGATCCATCATCTTGGATTGCGGGGCAATATTATCGGTAGATGCGCACCCCGCCAGCAACAGAACGGCGAACAGCGGGGTGAATCTCCAGTTTAACGGGGATCGCATAAAATGATTACCTGAACAGGAATTATTGGGATAACTGTTCTGAAACTTCCATCTGATCCAAACGGGTCAACAATTTGCGCGTCAGCGTTTCAAGCTGCTGCTGCTCCTCGTCGTTCAGCGTAGACCACAGAAAGTGCAGACATTTATGCTGCGGTGGCAGCAATTGTTCGAGAAACGCTTCCCCAGCCTGGGTCATATGCAGATGCAGGCAGCGGCGATCGTGATCGCTTTCCCGGCGCTCAATCCAACCGCGTTTCTCTAGTTCATCGGCAATGCGGGTGGCATTGGTGCGTGACGAACCCAGGGCCGAGCTTAGCTCAGAAGGCTGAATACTGTGGTTTTCCTGCGCATCCAGCGTAATGAGAGCCATAAACAAGGTTTCGTTGATTCCCTGTGCTTTCAGCATTTTATTGCGATTTTCCAACAGCTTGCCTTGCATATGCATGCACAGGCGGGTCAGCAGGATTTCCTGGTATGGGAAGTCTTTCTGACGTTTGGCGCGGAAATTCAGCATTTGCTCTATGGGGGTAAACGAGCTTTCCATAATTTAGTGCCTCATTAATTTCGTTCGGTATAGTAACGATAGTGATTAATAATGTAAATCTTCAGCCAGGGGAATAATTTAGCAATTCGTGTCATTTGTAAGTTGTTTGTAAATGCTTAACGCCACAGACTCTAAGGTCTTGTGATTGAAGGCACAAATTCTGCCGTTCCGCAGGCTGAGATAGGTAAGGTTTGTTTAAGTCACTGGGCGGGGCACTACGGCATCCTGCGGAGGGGATAGAAAGAAAACTTACCTGAGTAAGGTCGTTCATGGTGGTCCGGGGCGCAGGGTGCATAGGTCGCCAATAATTTACCGCGACAATATTACCAGAGTGTAAGTAATTTTCACACCCTGCGGCCTAATAAATTTCCTGGGTTATTATTTTCTTGCTAACTAGATAGTGGCCGGACCCTGCGGGTCATAGCGCTTGCCACGCCACCAGGTCAGCAGATTCAGCACGCACAATACGCCACCAATCGCCGCTACGCCGTTCCAACCAGCATGTTGATAAGCGGCGGCGGAAAGTACTGAACCCACGGCACCCCCGATAAAATAGCTGGTCATGTAACCGGCGGTCAGGCGATTACGCGCCTCCGGCATGATGCGATAAATCACGCTTTGGTTGGTGACATGCACCCCCTGTACCGCCAGATCCAGCACCAGAATGCCGATAATCAGCGCCCAGAGAGAGTACGGGGCCAACGCAATCGGGATCCAGGACAGCAGCAACAGCACCAATCCGACGCTGGTGGTTAGCCCTGCTTTGCCCTTATCGGCCAGATGACCGGCACGTGAGGCTGCCAAGGCGCCAGCAGCACCCACTAGACCAAATAGCCCAATTACGCCTTCGGAATAGTTGAACGGTGGGGAAGCCAGCAGGAAAGCCATTGAGGTCCATAGCACGCTGAAGTTGGCGAACGACAAAGCGCCAATGATCGCGCGGGTACGCAGCAACGGGGTGAAGCAGAACAGGGAAAAAATGGATTTCAGCAACTGCGGGTAGTTCAGGCCGGAATGCAGCTTATAGCGTGGCAAGGCGCGCCACAGCAGCACGGCCATCAGGATCATCAACACGCTGGCCACCCAGTAGATGGTACGCCAGCCGCCGAGGGCCGCTAAAGCACCGGCGACGGTACGTGCCAGCAGAATGCCGAGCAGCAGGCCGCTCATGATCACACCGACGGTTTTACCGCGTTTTGCCGGGTGCGCCAAGGTGGCGGCGAGTGGCACTAAAAGCTGGGCCACGACGGAGAACAAGCCGGTAAGGGCCGTTCCGAGGATCATCATCGATAGGGTGCTGGAGGATGCGGTGATCAGCATGCCCCCGGCGGCTAACAGCGTCATAAAGACGATCAGCCCGCGGCGCTCAAACATATCGCCCAACGGCACCAGAAACAGCAGGCCAACCGCATAGCCTAGCTGGGCAGCGGTGACGATAAATCCGGCCTGGTTAACCGAGAGATTAAAGTTTTGTGCGATGGTTTCCAGCAGCGGCTGGGCGTAGTAGTTGCTGGCAACCGCCAGGCCGGTGGCCATCGCGATTAACAGCGTCAGTGCAGGGCTAAGCCCCGGGTGTTCGGTTGGTTGGTTCATAGGTCTTCAATAATGGAAATCTGTGATCGAAGTATCAGGCAGAATAGAATGTTAAACCAATGTATAATTTTCATCTGATCCATCTCATTTCGCGATAGATAGCATGAATCTAAAACAGATCCGTTATGCCCTGGCGGTGGCCGAGGAGCAGAGCTTTACCCGTGCTGCACAGCGCTGCCATACGGTGCAGTCTGCCCTGAGTCATCAGGTCGCCAAGCTGGAAGAAGAACTCGGTTGTACGCTGTTTGAGCGCACTTCGCGTCGCGTTGAGCTGACCACCGCTGGCCGGGCTTTCATTCAACCGGCGCAGCGGTTGTTGGCCGCCAAGCAGACGTTGGTAGAGGAAGTGGTGGCGGCCGCTGGTACGGTATCCGGTACGCTGACGATTGGCACTATTTCAACCATCAACGCGATTGACCTCACCGAAAGGCTGGGGGAATTCCACCGTCATCATCCGGCGGTGAATATCCGGCTGTACGTTGGCATTAGCGAGGTGTTGCTGGAAGATATTCGCCAGCAGAAGACCGATGTGGCATTTGTTGGCATCTGGCCGGGCGATAAAGACATGCTGCCAGAGTCGCATCGCCAGTTGACCGATGAGCCGCTGGTGGCGTTGGTGGCCGCAGAACATGCTCTGGCGGGGTATCAACGTATCAATCTGCAAACGCTATCAGAAGTGCCGCTGGTGGATTTCTATAGCGGAACCGGGGCACGGCGGCAGACCGACCGGGCCTTCCAGGCGGCAGGGATCAAACGCCATGTGAGCTTTGAGATCGACCATATCGAATGGTTGGAGAATCTGGTACGGCGAGGTTTGGCGGCGGGAATAGTGCCAATTTCCACCGCCCAGCGTTTGAGTTCGCTGGTGGCTATTCCGATCGTCGATGGTCCACGTCGTCAGGTGTATTGCGTGTGGAACTCACCTCTGTCGAAGACGGCCGAACGATTTTTACAGTTTACCGAGATGATGTTGCCGGAATGAGGGCGCAGCGTCTATGCCGCGCCCATGGGGCTATTATGACTTGGCGGCTTCAGCGGCGGTTTTCACCCAGCCGTCAAACGTGGCTTGGTGAGCCTTGATCCAGCCATTGACATGGTTTTGGATATCAGCCTCGGAGGACTGGCCTGCATGCATCCGCAGGTTCTGCGCGTTGACGTCGGCAATCGGCAGTTTCATGATGGCAAACAGCTTGGCGGCGGCAGGGTTGGCCTGCGCCCACTGCTTATTGGCGGCAATATGCATGTTGTTGACCGGGAAGCCATAGTTGGCCCCGTTCGGCAGCTTGGTATCGACATCTTTCAGCTCGCCCGGCAGGGAAGAGAACGGCACCTGTAGCCAGACAACGTCACGCCCTGGCACCATCACATCGCTGACCCAGTACGGCGTCCAGGTGTAATACAGCACCGGCTTGCCTTCTTTGAAGCGGGTGATGGTATCGGAGATCATGGCGGCGTAGTTGCCCTGATTATGCTCCACGGTTTTGCCCAAGCCATAGGCATCGATATGGTGATTAATCACCGTTTCACAGCCCCAGCCCGGGGTACAGCCGGTCAAGTCGGCCTTGCCGTCACCGTTGGTATCAAACAGCTTGGCAATTTTCGGATCTTTTAGTTGCTCAACGTTGGTAATGTGATACTTCTCGGCGGTTTTTTTGTCGATCAGGTAGCCCTGAGCGGCACCGCTGACGTAAGCCCCTTCACGATAGAATTTTTTATCGCCCCCGGCGGCCTGATACTGATCGGCGTGTAACTGATCCCAGTTCACCGCCAGAAAAGTGGCATCCCCAGCGGCGATGGAAGTGTAGGCCACGTTGTAGTCCACCTCACGCGGCTCTTTCACGTCATAACCGAGTTTTTCCAATGCCTTGCTGACCAGCAGCGTTTGGAAGGTCTCCTCGGAGATGGTGCTCTGTATCGGTTGTACCGAAATACCTTTTCCTGGCAAATCAGCAGCGGAAGCAACCTGTGAACCAAGCAGTGTGGTAAGGGCTATTGCCCAGATCCCTGTAGTGCGCATAGTTTTTCCTCTGTTATTGATGTTGTTTGGAGATAGCCCGCCAGGGCAGTAAGCCGCTGGCGGGTAGAACGATCAGGCTTTTTTGATAAACGGGCGAGCGATCAACCCGATTGGGCCGTGGGTATACCAGCGGCCTAGCCCTTTACTGCGGCGATCGCGCCCCAGCGACTGGGTGAGACGATCGAGAATAATGGCAAGAATAACGATACCGACGCCACCTACGGCGGCCAGCCCCATATCCAGGCGGCCGATGCCACGCAGCACCATCTGGCCCAGACCGCCTACGGCGATCATCGAGGCGATAACCACCATCGACAGCGCCAGCATCAGCGTTTGGTTAACCCCGGCCATGATGGTTGGCATGGCCAGCGGCAGCTGCACTTTAAACAGCAGCTGGCGCGGGCTGGATCCGAAGGATTCGGCGGCTTCGATCAGATCTTCCGGCACCTGTTTGATGCCCAGGATCGTCAGACGTACGATGGGCGGCAGGGCGAAGATGATCGTGACGACCACCCCCGGCACGTTACCGATACCGAACAGCATGACGATCGGCACCAGATAGACGAAGGCTGGTGTGGTCTGCATGGCATCAAGCAGTGGCCGGATCACCTTGGCGGCATGTTTGCTGCGGGCCAGCCATATGCCCAACGGCAGGCCGATCAGGATGCAGAAGAACAGGGCAGTGAGCACCAGCGCCAGCGTGACCATTGCCTGTGACCAGGCCCCGATAGCGCCGATGGCGACCAATGAAAGCAGCGTGGCGGCCCCCATGCCGAGGCTGGATATCTGCCAGGCGATCAGCGAGAACAGCAAAATGGCGACTGGAGCAGGCATACCCAGCAAAAACTGCTGGAAACCGCTGAGGATGAAATCTACCGGCACGCGAATGCCCTGGAACAGCGGACGGAAGTGCAACACCAGCCAATCAATGGCGTGGGTGACCCAGCTGTCAAACGGCACCCAAGCCTTGTGGAACGGATCCAGCAGGCTAAAGTGCTCGGGCTCCACTGGGGCGCTGTTAAGCCAGTCAGCGCCCGATGCGGCCTGATTAGCGGCATCGTGGGGTACGCTGTCTGCCGGTGCGCCGGTTGACCAGGGATCGCTGCTGGTAGCAGCCTGAGTTGCCGGGGCGTCGTTAGGGGATGTGGCAGCTGTTGCCCATGGATCCTGATAATCACTCATTCGTAGGGCCCTCTTTATCTAAAGCCTGCAGCAGCATGCCTTTGGAAATGATACCGATATAGTTGTTGTCTTCCCCGACCACCGGCACGGCGCAAGGAGCCTGTGCGACCAGTGAGATCAGTTCGCTCAGCGGCATATCCGCCGGAACGGGCAGTGGGGCATCCAGCAAGGCGTCGTCCAGCGTTTGATTGGCCGCCAGCGCCTGCTTGAGAGAGTCTATCGATACCACGCCGATAAATTTCTGGCCGCGTTCAAGCACGTAGCCATAGTCACGGTCTTCATCACGCAGGATCTGCAACGCAGAGCGCGGACCAAAACCGGGGGTCTTACGGATCAGGGTCACCGGGCGACGTTTGGCGATATCTTTGGCACTGAAAACGTGGCTGATATCGACGCCGCGGAAGAAGGTGCGCACATAATCGTTGGCCGGATTATTTAATATTTCATCCGGGGTCCCCACCTGGATCACTTCGCCGCCTTGCATAATGGCAATGCGATCGCCAATACGCATCGCTTCATCCAGATCGTGGGAAATAAAGACGATGGTGCGCTGATGTTTCGCCTGTAATTTGACGAGCTCATCCTGCATCTCGGCACGAATTAATGGGTCCAGCGCAGAGAAGGCTTCATCCATTAACAATATATCCGGATCGTTAGCCATGGCGCGGGCTAAGCCGACACGCTGGCGCATACCACCGGACAGTTCATCGGGATAGGCATTGGCATAATTTTCCAGCCCAACCTGACGCAAAGCGTCCAGCGCTTTTTCCTGGCGTTCCTGTAAAGGAATACCCGCTAATTCCATGCCGAAGGCGGTATTATTTAATACGTTCATATGCGGCATTAAAGCGAATGACTGGAACACCATGCTGATCTTATTACGCCGCACGGTGCGTAGCGCAGCATCGGATATTTTGGATATATCCTCGCCGTCAATCAGCACCTCACCGCGGGTGGGTTCTATCAGACGATTGAGAAGGCGTACCAGGGTGGATTTACCGGAACCGGAAAGCCCCATGATGACAAATATCTCGCCTTCTTCAATGGCCAGAGAGGCGTTCTTGACGCCCAGTGATAACCCCGTTTTTTCCAGCAGCTGGTCTTTCGTCAAACCTTTGTCTATCAGCTTAAATGCGCGTTCCGGGTGCTCACCAAATATCTTATATAAATTTTTAACTTCTAGTTTAATTGCCATGCAATTCGCTGTTTCCTTTGGTTTATTATCAAACGCTAAAATTGTCCTAATAGAAAATAAGAGTGCCCTATACCCTAACACACTGACATTCTGAGACAACCCTCAATGTTCATATCGCAGGATTTTTCTGGTGATACCCGGTTTGATGATTGGGTATAATTACCCGGTTTTTACGCGGTTATTTAACCGTAATGAGCAATGGGTAATGGCAGGATATATTGGTGACTATGGCAACTATTGGCAGGGAATATTGGCAGTGTCAAACGGGTAATTAATGCACGCATGGTAAAGTTCTGCGTGCATTGAGGAACGGCAGGAAAATCAGCAGATTTACCACCGTGGATCAGAGCGTGGGTTCTTCGCTGCTGGTGGGAATAACGACCAGTTCCACTTGCTGCTGCTGTAACACCGATCCCATTGCTGAGGGGGGAGGTAGGTCGGTAAATAACGCGGTCGCCTGTCGGGTATTGCCGATTTCTACTGCCGCCGAAGCATGGAACTTGGTGTGGTCCGCAGCCAGCAGAATATGACGTGAGTGTGCCATCATCGCTTTCACCACGCTGGACTCATTCACGTCAAATTCCAACAGATCGCCGTTGGCTTCGATTGCCCCTACGCTGGTGATCAGATAGTCGGCGCGAAAGCCTTCCACAAAGCTTACGGCGCTGGGACCGATGATACCGCCGTTATTGGGGCGCAGCGTACCGCCCGGCACCATCACTTCGAACTCGGTGTTTTTATACAGGATATGTGCCACCCGCAGGCTGTTGGTAATGATGCGTAGGTGGCTGTGGTTCATCAGCGCCCGGGCAACATGCTCAACGGTGGTGCCGATGGTGATAAAAATGGTGGAACGATCGGGAATATAATCGGCAATGGCCTCCGCAATGGCTATCTTCTCTTGCGTGTAAGAGAGTTCCCGTTGCTCAAAGGCCGTGTTGACCACACTAGAGGCACGGCCTGCCCCGCCATGATGGCGGCTAATCAGCCCCTGCTCGCTCAGTTTGCGGATATCGCGCCTGACCGTCTGCGTAGACACTTCCAGCAATTGCGCCAGCTCGTCGATGTTCATATAGCCGCGCTTGGCGATCAACTGGATCAGCTGATCGTGGCGTGGGTTGCCGGTAAGTTCAGTCAGACTCATGCTCCACTCCCTTAATATTGTCATCGGCCAACCATATTATACAAAACTGGCCAGGAAAGAGTCAGTTTGATCACAATTGGGGATGCCCGCGCGCCCGCCAGGACGGGTACACTTCAATGCGGCAACTGCATTGGCGTAACGCACCGCCTGAGCTATATCGGGTTGTGAACCCAGGGCTACCGCCAGCGCACCGTGGAAAACGTCTCCAGCTCCCGTGGTATCCACCACCTCAACCGGAAAGCCTGGCTGATGTTTCAGTTGAGCGTTTTCCAACCAGAAACAGCCATGTTTACCCTGAGTGACATAAACTTGTCCGTTTTTGTCATTTTTTGCTGCACGCAATCCCTGCTCGATATCCGTTTTTCCTGCCATCCGCAGCAAACCCGGCTCGGAGAAGGCGGCATGGTCGGCCAAAGCAACCAGCGGGCGGATATCCTGCGGTGTGACATCGGCGTCCAACAGGGTAGTGACACCTGCGCGCCGGGCCAAGGTGAAGGCAGTCAGCGCGCCCTGATGCCAACGCACGTCCGCCAACACCACATCGTAATGGCTAAAGTCGATGTTATGCAGCCATTCGGCATCCTCGGGTAAGTCTGGGCTGGGATGGTTGATGATCATGCGTTCTCCCTGGGCATCCACCAGCACAGCCGATTGTGATGAGCGCGCCTGTGGGCAACGGCGGGCATGTCTGACATTGACGCCATAGCTGCCTAACTCGGCCAACAGGGTTTGCCCGGTGGCATCGTCCCCGACCCGGCCAATGAAATCTACCTCTGCGCCCAATCTGGCTGCGGCTACCGCAGCCGTTGCCGCTGGGCCTCCGCCAATTTCGCGGTAGTCGTTGGCAACATATTTCCCCCCGCCTTCAGGCAGTTTCTCTACGTAATACAGGCGGTCTTGCACTGCAATGCCTACGCATGCGATTCGAGTCATGGTCTGGATCCCTGGATGTTGAACTGTGTAAGCGAACGGTTTTCAGCAAAAAGTGGCTACCGATCACGCTGCCACCATTTTAATTCACTCAAATGTTAAAAGAGTGACGGCTGTCAATTTTTTGACCATAAATTACAAATACGATCAAAAACAGACAAAAACGGTCTGGTTTGTGGCCGATGAGATGACACAGACATGACACAGGTAACCAACAGGAGAGAACCATGGCACAGATCGCATTTATCGGGCTAGGGCAAATGGGCGCGCCGATGGCCAGCAACCTGATTAAGCAGGGGCACCGGCTGAACGTTTTTGATATCAGCCCGGCGGCGGTCAGCACCTTGGTTGCTCAGGGGGCCAAGGCGGCAACCAGCCCGGCGCAGGCGGTACAGGACGCGGAGTTCGTCATCACCATGTTGCCTAACGGCGAACTGGTACGTGAGGTGCTATTTGGTGCCGAGGGGGTGTGCTGCACCTTATCGCCTGCGGCATTGGTGATGGATATGTCCACCATCCACCCAATGCAAACGGATCGGCTGATTGCCCAGATGCAGGCTCGGGGTTTTAGCCTGATGGATGCCCCGGTCGGGCGGACTTCAGACCATGCTCAGGCTGGCACGTTGCTGATCCTGGCCGGTGGGACTGCCGAGCAGGTGGAGCGTGCGACGCCAGTGCTGATGGCGATGGGCTCGGAGCTGATCAACGCCGGTGGGCCGGGCATGGGGATCCGCGTGAAGCTGATCAACAACTACATGAGCATCGCGCTCAACGCGCTGTCTGCCGAAGCTGCGGTGCTGTGCGAGGCGCTGGGGCTGTCGTTTGACGTTGCGCTGCAAGTGATGAGCGGCACTCCGGCAGGCAAGGGGCATTTCACCACCACCTGGCCAAACAAGGTGCTGAAGGGCGATCTCAGCCCGGCGTTCATGATCGATCTGGCGCACAAGGATCTGGGCATAGCGCTGGATGTGGCCAATCAGTTGCACGTCGCCATGCCGATGGGGGCAGCCTCACGCGAGGTTTACAGCCAGGCGCGGGCCAGCGGGCGTGGGCGTCAGGATTGGAGTGCCATTTTGGAACAGGTTCGGGCTGCTTCGGGCAGAGCGGATCACGCGTAACACTTAACGTAATTGCGGTTGCTATGCAGCGCGCAGAGGGGAGAAGAAATGCCTTATTTATCTGGTAACACCATGATCCAACATGCATGGGAAAACGGCTATGCCATCGGCGCGTTCAGCGCACACAACGCCGAAACCATTCGCGCCATTTTGCTGGCAGCCGAACAGGAGCAGGCCCCGATCATGATCCAGGTGGGGCAGAAAGTGATTAGCGTGATGGGTCTGGAGCCCATGAAGGCGATGATCGATGCGTTTATGCACGATATCACGGTGCCGGTGTGCATCCACCTGGATCACAGCCGCAGCTTCGAACAGACCATGCAGGCGGTGCAGGCCGGGTTCCAGTCGGTGATGTTTGACGGCTCTCACCTGTCATTTGACGAAAACGTGCGGATCACGCGTGCCGTGGCGGATGTGGCCCACGCGCTGAACATTGGGGTCGAAGGTGAGATCGGCAAGATCGGCGGCACCGAGGATGATATTTCGGTCGACGAAAAAGACGCCCTGATCACCAGCAGTGACGAAGCGCTGCAGTTTGCTCAATCGACCACGGTGGATTATCTGGCAGTGTCCATCGGCACCGCTCACGGCCTGTACAAACAGGAGCCCAAGCTGGCGTTCGAACGCCTGCAAGAGATCCGCGAGATCGTCAAAAAACCGATTGTGCTGCACGGTGGCTCTGGCGTACCAGACGATCAGATCAGCAAGGCGGTTTCACTGGGCGTTGCCAAGGTGAACGTGGACACCGAACTGCGGCAGGCCTTCACCCAGGGCATGGCTGAAGTGCTCGACAAGGATCCGCACGAGTTTGTCTTGGCGGTGTCGCTCGGGCATGGCCGTGATGTGATGCAGGCCAAGGTCGCTGAAAAAATCAGGCTGTTTGGCAGCCAGGGTAAAGCCGCTCAGTTTTAAGCATCCGTTGCGCGGCAAACTGCCGCGCTCACCATAGGGCACAGATTATGACAACCATTCAACGCCAGCATTTTGGCGAACATCAAGGGCAGGCCGTTTCCCTTTTCACGCTGACCAATGCCAACGGGATGCGGCTGTGTGTGACCGATTACGGCTGCATCATTACTCAGCTTTGGGTGCCGGATCGCCATGGGCAAGCGGAAGATGTCGTGATGGGGTTCGACAATTTGGCGGCTTATCAGGCCGGGCATCCGTTCTTCGGCGCGATTGCCGGGCGCTGTGCCAACCGTATTGCTGGTGGCCGTTTCAGCATCGACGGTCAGGAATCTATTCTGGCCACCAACGAGCTTCCTACCGGACAACACCTGCACGGCGGACGTCGGGGTTTTGACAAATATGTCTGGCAGGCACAGGAAGACGGCGACGGCATTATTTTCAGCCGTACCTCTATCGATGGTGAGGAAGGCTATCCGGGCAATCTGCAGGTTAGCCACCGCATCGGCCTGACGAAAGACAACGTGATGACGCTGAGCTTTGAGGCACAGACCGATAAGCCGACGCTGGTCAACCTGGTTAATCACAGCCACTACAACCTGCGCGGGCATCAGCACCTGATCCACGATCAGCAGCTCAAGATCGACGCCGACTTTATGACGCCGGTAGATGAAACCACCATGCTGCCCACCGGTGAAATCCGCCGTGTTGCCGGGACGGCATTTGATTTCCGCAACGCCCGTCGTCTTGGGGACGCCATGCTGCACCGCCCGGCGCAGGATTTTGATATGAACTACGTGCTTAAACCTGGCGATGGTGCTTTGCATCCCGCCGCCAGCCTGATTTGTCCGCAGACCGGGCGAGTGATGGAAGTACACACCTCGCTGCCGGGCGTGCAGTTTTATAACGCCTTCAAGCTTTCCAACAAGATCTGGAATGGCAAGGCTGGCCATCGCTATCAGGCGTTTTCCGGCATCTGCCTTGAAACCCAGGCGTTCCCAGACAGCATTCACCACGCCCATTTTGGCAACGTGGTGCTGCGCCCAGGGGAAAACTATTACAGCCAGACTGAACACCGCTTCAGCACCGTGGCATAGATTTATTCGTTTACTGGAAGCAATGTGATGAAAAATAAAGCAAAAGTGGGCGTGTTGGCGCTTGGCCGCGCGACCTTCGATGTGCCCTACGCGCAAGAGATGCTGGCGCAAGCCTGGCAGACGCTGAGCGGGATGGATATCGAGCTGGTGGGGGAACCGGTATTACAGTTTGATGCCGAATCGGCTCTGCAAATACTGCCCGCACTCAAACAGGCCGATCTCGATCTGCTACTGATCCTGCAAGTGACCTTTACCGATGCCTCCCTCACCACCGAAGTGGTGCGTGATTTCCCGGTGCCCACGGCGATGTGGTCATTCCCGGAAGCCCGTACCGGTGGCCGTTTGCGTCTGAACTCTTTCTGCGGGGTGAATCTGGCTTGCCATGCCCTGAGCCGTGAAGCCATCAACGTGCAAACGCTGCACGGCCTGCCGGACGACAGCCGGGTGATTAACGAATTACAGCAGTTGGCGCAGGCCGCGGCGATCGTTAAGCGCTTCAAACAGGCCAAGGTGATGGTGATTGGTGAACACCCGCTGGGTTTTGACGCCTGCAACTACAACCAACAACAACTGACGCAGCACTTTGGCGTTGAGGTGACTCGCCAGCCGGTGCTGGAATTTATTGAAGAGGTGAAGGCGCTGCCGGACAGCGTGGCCGATGCGCCTTATGCGCGCCGTGCCAAGGATTTCCCTAACCTGGCAGAGATGGATCAAACGGCCACCCGCAAAACGCTCAAGGTTTACTCTGCCCTGCGTGAAAAAGCGCAGCGTGCAGGTTACACCGGCATTGCCGTGCGCTGTTGGCCGGATTTCTTTACCGATTACGGCTGCGCTGCCTGCGGGGCGTTGGCGTTGATGAACGAAGATAAAGTGCCGTGTGGCTGTGAAGCCGACATGTTTGGCGTGCTCTCTTCGCTGATGGCGCAGTGGGCCTCTGGCAATGCGGCGTTCAATACCGACCTGGTGGATATTGATCCGCAGGATAACAGCGTGGTGTTCTGGCACTGCGGGCAGGCACCGATCGAAATGGCCGATCGCGATGGCCCGGTGCAGGCCACCATCCACTCCAACCGCAAGCTTCCTCTGCTGTCTGAGTTTGCTCTCAAACCGGGGCGCATCACGCTATGCCGCATCACTCAGGGTGAGGGCAAGCTGCGCCTGATGCTGGCCGGTGGCGAAATGATCAAGGCTCCGCTGGCGTTTTCCGGCACAGCCGGGACGGCGCGCCTGGATGTGGATGCAGACACTTACCGCCAGCGCCTGATTGCGGCGGGTATGGAGCACCACACCTCGCTGGTTTACGGCGAGCACCGCCCGCTGCTGCGCAAAGTGGCCGGTCTGCTTGGTTTGGACGTGATTGAACTGACCTGAGCGGGCGACCAACGCTTGGAACAATACGGCATTTAACCTTTTGGAGAATGGATCATGGTTTCTCAGCAAGGCTTGGAACTTACGCAACACGCAGGTGGATTTACGTTGACCTTTCAGCAGCGTGTGCTGATACAACACACGGCTGCGGCTCCGTGCCTGTGGATTGGGCGCGGCAAGGCGGATATCGAGATGTTCCGCGGCAACTTCAGCATCAAAGACCAGCTCAGTGAAAAACTGGCGCTGACCGAAACCCAGATTGTCCCGCAGGGCAAAGGCTGGCTGATCCGCTTTAGCCGGGGCGATGTGGCCCAGTGCACGCTGGCAATCACTACCGATGCGCAAGGGCGGTTGGAAATGCAGCTGCGCAACAGCGACGAGCAGAACAACCGAATGTGGTTGCGCCTGGCTGCCCAGCAGCAAGATCACGTTTATGGCTGCGGCGAACAGTTTTCCTATTTCGACCTGCGCGGCAAACCTTTCCCGTTATGGACCAGCGAGCAGGGGGTTGGGCGTAACAAGCAGACCTACGTTACCTGGCAGGCAGACTGCCAGGAAAACGCCGGTGGTGATTACTACTGGACCTTCTTCCCGCAGCCGACGTTTGTCAGCAGCCAGAAATATTACTGCCACGTAGAAAACAGCTGCTACATGAACTTCGATTTTTCTGCCCCAGAGTTCCATGAACTGGCGATCTGGCAGGATCAGGCGGTGTTGCGCTTTGACTGCGCCGACAGCTACATCAGCCTGTTGGAAAAGCTGACCGCGTTGCTTGGCCGCCAGCCGGAACTGCCGGACTGGGTGTATGACGGCGTCATCCTGGGCATTCAGGGCGGCACCGAGGTCTGCCAACAGAAGCTGGACGTGATGCGCGAGCACGGTGTCAAGGTTAGCGGGATCTGGGCGCAGGACTGGGAAGGACGGCGGATCACCTCTTTTGGCAAACGCCTGATGTGGAACTGGCGCTGGGACAGCGAGCTGTACCCGGAACTGGATAAGCGCATCCCGCAGTGGAAGAAGGAGGGGGTACATTTTCTGGGGTACATCAACCCTTACGTGGCCATCGAGAAAGAGCTGTATGCCGAGGCGGCAGAAAAAGGCTATCTGACCAAGGATTACGACGGCAAAGACTACCAGGTCGAATTTGGCGAGTTCTATGCTGGCGTAGTCGATCTCACCAAGCCTGAAGCTTATGACTGGTACAAGAACGTCATCAAAAAGAACCTGATCGAGTTTGGCCTCGACGGCTGGATGGCGGACTTTGGCGAATATCTGCCGACCGATACCGTTTTGCATAACGGCATCGATGCGGAAATCATGCATAACGCCTGGCCGGCGCTGTGGGCCAAGTGCAACTACGACGCGCTGGAAGAATGCGGCAAGCTGGGCGAGATCCTGTTCTTTATGCGCGCGGGCTACACCGGCAGCCAGAAGTATTCGGTGATGATGTGGGCGGGCGATCAGAACGTGGACTGGAGCCTGGACGACGGCCTGGCTTCGGTGATCCCGGCGGCACTGTCGCTGGCGATGACCGGCCACGGTCTGCACCACAGCGATATCGGCGGTTACACCACGCTGTTTGAGATGAAACGCAGTAAAGAACTGCTGATGCGCTGGTGCGAGTTCTGCGCTTTCACGCCGATGATGCGTACCCATGAAGGTAACCGCCCAGATGATAACTGGCAGTTCGATCATGATGTGGAAACCATCCGCCAGTTTGCCCGCATGAGCCAGGTCTTCACCTCCCTCAAGCCGTACATCAAGCAGGCGGTGGCGCTCAATGCGCAGTCCGGCTTACCGGTGATGCGCCCGCTGTTCCTGCATTATGAAGACGATGCTCACACCTACAGCCTGAAATACCAATACCTGTTTGGCCGCGATCTGCTGGTGGCCCCGGTGCATGAAGAAGGGCGCACCGACTGGACGCTCTACTTGCCGCAGGATAGCTGGATCAACCTGTGGACCGGTGAGCGGCATAGCGGAGGGGCAGAGGTGACGATAGCAGCCCCAATGGGCCAACCGCCGGTATTCTATCGGGCGGATAGCGAGTGGGCGGAGTTGTTTGCCTCGTTACGCACGCTGTAATCACCAACTGTCAGCCGCCCGTTGCCCAACCGGCAAGGGCGGCTATCTCTGGGAATAGGTGTTTTCCAAGGAGAATCACCATGAGTGAAGCTAACCAGGATCCGGTGAAGCTGATATTGCCCCTGCGCGAGAAATTCGCCTATGGCATGGGCGATGTCGGTTCCAACCTGCTGTTGTGTGTCGGCACGCTGTATCTGCTGAAATTCTATACCGACGTGTTGGGGATCCCCGCCGCGTGGGGCGGGCTGATCTTTCTCATCTCGCGTTTTTTTACCGCCTTTACCGACATGGGCACCGGGCTGATGCTCGATTCCCGGCGCAATATTGGCCCCAAAGGCAAGTTCCGGCCATTTATTCTTTATGCCTCAATGCCGGTGGCGTTACTGGTGGTGGCCAACTTTATCGGCGTGGGCGCCTCGTTTGATGTCACGATTAAAACGGTGATCGCCACACTGATCTTTATGGCGTTCGGGCTGTTCTTCAGCATGATGAACTGTTCCTACGGCGCGATGGTGCCAGCGATGACTAAAAACCCGCAGGAACGTGCGCAACTGGCCGCCTGGCGGCAGGGTGGGGCGACGGTGGGTCTGTTGCTGTGTACCGTGGCGTTTGTGCCGATCCTGTCGCTGTTTGATGGGCGCCCACAGGTGGGTTATCTGGTAGGGGCGGCGATCTTCGCCTTTGTCGGTATGCTGTGCATGTGGTGGTGCTATTCCGGTGTCAAAGAGCGTTATGTCGAGATCCCGAAACCGGGCGCACCCAAGCCGGGTCTGTTGCAGTCCTTCAAGGCCATCGCCGGTAACAAACCGCTGTTTGTGCTGTGCGTGGCCAACCTATGCACGCTGGCGGGCTTCAACATCAAGCTGGCGATCCAGATCTACTACACCCAATACGTCCTCAACGATATCACCCTGCTGTCCTATATGGGTTTCTTCAGCATGGGCTGCATCCTGCTTGGGGTACTGCTGGTTCCGACGGTGGTGAAACGCTTTGGCAAGAAAAACGTCTATCTGGGTGGCCTGTCGCTGTGGATCCTGGGCGATGCCATGAACTATATGTGGGGCAATACCTCCACGCTGTTTGTGTTGTTCTCCTGCCTGGCGTTCTTCGGTACGGCCTTCGTCAACAGCCTCAACTGGGCGCTGGTGTCGGACACCGTGGAATACGGTGAGTGGAAAACCGGCGTGCGTTCGGAAGGCACGGTTTATACCGGCTTTACCTTCTTTCGCAAGGTTTCCCAAGGGCTGGCAGGCTTCTTCCCTGGCGTGATGCTGGCCTATATCGGCTATGTTCCCAACGTGGCGCAGGGGCCTGGCACGCTGGAAGGCTTACGGCAGCTGATCTTCCTCTATCCCTGTGGCCTGGCCGTGCTGACCGCATTGACCATGGGGCTGTTCTATCACCTGACGGAGAAGAACTACCTCAAGATCGTCGGTGAGCTGGAAGAGCGCAAGCGGGTACCAAGCCCGGCGCTATAAGCAGCCAGGTGTTAATCGGGGCGAATGTATTCGCCCTTGTAACAAGAAAGACGCAGGGTGTAAGACAATAATAAGGATCTGCCAGATGGCCAACTCTTTATCCTACCAAGATCCCGTTACGCTGCGGTTGCCGCTGCGCGAAAAGTTCGCCTACGGCATGGGGGACTTCGGTTCCAACCTGATGCTGTGTATCGGTACCCTGTATTTGCTGAAGTTCTATACCGATATTCTGGGATTACCCGCCATCTACGGCGGCGTGATCTTCTTGATCGCCAAATTCTTCACCGCCTTCACCGATATGCTGACCGGCGTGCTGCTGGATTCCCGGCGTAATATCGGTGCCAAGGGCAAGTTCAGGCCGTTTATCTTCTATGCCTCGCTGCCAGTAGCCTTGCTGGCCGTGGCCAACTTCCTCAATAGCGGGTTCAGCCTGAATACCAAAACCGTCCTGGCCACCGTACTGTTTATGCTGTTCGGCTTGTTCTACAGCCTGATGAACTGCTCCTATGGGGCGATGGTGCCAGCCATCACCAAAAACCCGCAGGAGCGTGCGCACCTTGCCGCTTGGCGGCAGGGAGGTGCAACGCTGGGGCTGCTGTTATGCACCGTGGGCTTTGTCCCGATCCAGATGTTGTTCACTTCACGCCCGGAGATAGGCTATCTGGTTGCCGCAGTGGTGTTTGCGACCTGTGGTGTGTTTTGCATGTGGTGGTGCCATGCCGGGGTCAAAGAGCGCTATGTTGATGTGGTACCGGCGCATCATAAACCTGGCATCTTCAAATCCTTCCGCGCCATTTTCCAGAACCCGCCGTTGCTGGTGCTGTGCATCGCCAACCTGTGTACGCTGGCAGCGTTTAATATCAAGTTGGCGATCCAGGTCTATTACACCCAATACGTATTGCACGATATCCATTTGCTGTCCTATATGGGCTTTTTCAGCATGGGCTGCATTTTGATTGGCGTGCTGATGGTGCCAGCGGCAGTGAAGCGTTTTGGTAAAAAGCGGGTCTACCTGGGTGGCCTGTTGCTGTGGTGCCTGGGAGATCTGTGTAACTACGCCTGGGGCGACAGCTCGCTCTCTTTCGTAGCGTTCTCCTGCATGGCCTTCTTCGGCACGGCCTTCGTCAACAGCCTGAACTGGGCGCTGGTGCCCGATACCGTTGATTACGGCGAATGGAAAACCGGCATCCGCGCGGAAGGCTCGGTGTATACCGGCTATACCTTTTCACGCAAGATCTCCGCCGCGCTAGCCGGATTGTTACCGGGCATTATGCTGACGCAGATCGGCTACATACCGAATGTTGAGCAGTCTGCCTCGGTGCTGAAAGGCCTGCGCGAGTTAATCTTTATTTATCCCTGCGTATTGGCGATGGTTGCCGCCGTCATGATGGGGTTTTTCTATAAGTTGAATGAGCAGCTATTTATGCAAATCATCACCGAGATTAATCACAAAAAAGGAAACCGCGACCAACAGGCCGAGCCTCATCCGGCAATCAATACGGCAATAATCAAAGAAGTCTAAGCCACAGCATTACCAATAATAACGCACAGCTGTCATGCCTAACGGCATGACGGCGGGATTTCTGCATGCTTTTATCAGGAACAATGTCACAAGGAAATTTAACCATGTCTACTTTCTGGGGTTCTAGCAGCAATAAAACCAAGACGATACTGCTGGTGGCGGCGTTGTTTGCCTCAGCCAGCGCTCAGGCCGGACGCGCCTATCTGGAAACTCGTGAGGCTTATAATACCGCCTCGGAATTAAACGAAATCATCCTGCGCGGCGGCTATAATTTTGATGGTGGAGCCGGTGTGATGGCCACCAACGCCTATAACATTGGCAAGTTTGATCAGCTTAAGCACAGCTATAACGAGCTGGAGGGTTGGTATCCATTGTTCCGGCCAACGGATAAATGGACGGTGTCTCCCGGCGGGCTGGTCAACTCGAGTAGTGCGGGTTCTGGCGGTGCTATCTATCTGGACAACAACTATAAATTCCTGCCGTTTTTCAACCTGACCGTGCGTTATCGCTATAACCATAATAATTATGATTCCATCGACTTTAACGGCAACCCGGCGCGTAATGATACCCATGAAATTGCAAACTACTGGAACTTCAAGCTCAGCGATGAGTTAAATTATACCTTCGAGCCACATTACTTTATCCGGGTTAACGATTTCCACAGTAAGAATGGCAAGAGTCACCATTGGGAGATCACCAATAAGTTCAGCTATAAAATCGATACCCATTGGATGCCCTATCTGGAGCTGCAATGGTTGGACCGCTGGAACGATTATAATAAGGAGCAGTATCGTATCCGCGTAGGGTTGCGGTATACCTTTTAAGCCACACCAATAAAAAACCCGGCCAAGTCTTGGCCGGGTAAAAAGAGCTGAATGTAACATTGATGCCGATATCGAAGGGGATATCTGTGAATCAGCATAACCCCGCAATATGACAGGCAGATGTCAGCCTAAGCCTTGCGGTATAGACGACGAGGATGACCGATATTGCCGTAGAGCATTTCAACGTGCACAAACTGGGTTGCTACGCAGTATTCCAGATAGCGGCGTGCGGTGGTTTTGCTAATGCCGGCGTGTGCCACCACGTCTTCCACCGCGTGGGCTACCTCTGGCTGCTCGATGAACAACGCCTGCACCAACTCCAGGGTGATGGTTTCAATCCCTTTGGCGCTGGGTTCGTTGGAAAACTGCTTGGACTGCAGGTTATATAGCGCATCAACGTTGCTCTGGTCGATGACCTTGAAGGTGCGTTGGGTCTGCACAAACTGCATAAAGCGTTCCAGCGAATTGCGCAGCCGCTTATAGGATACCGGTTTGATGATGTAGTCGAAGGCCCCGTTGCGGATCGCCTGGCTACAGGTATTCATATCGCTGGCGGCGGTGATAAAAATCACCGAGCAGCCGGGCTTTTTCACCGCGGCTTCTTCCATTAGCGCAATCCCCTGGCCGTCCGGCAGAAAGTTGTCCAGCAGGATCAACCGGGGCTGGTGAGCATTCACTTTTGCTCTGGCTTCCGCCAGGGTCGCGGCATAGGCCACCACCCGCAGGTTGAAATGTTTCTCAAGAAATTCGGCGTGTAGCGTAGCCAGTTGCGGCTCGTCTTCCACGATCAGAACGTCCAGTGTCTCAGGTTGCATAGGTCGGATCCGGGTGCTTAAGCTTTGGGGATAAACAGCGAGAAAATGGCGCCGTGCGGATCGTTGTCCGACACTTCGATGCTGCCATGTGCCTGAGCGACGTGGCTGGCCACCAGGTGCAGGCCGATACCGTGGTCGCCCTTATCTTTGGTTGTTACGCCTTGTTCAAACAGCGTATCACGAACCTGCGGTGCAATCCCGGTGCCGCGATCGGCCACTTCGATCACCAGCTCGTTGCTGCTGTCATTGATATAGAGTTCTACCGCTTCGTGCGGCGCTGCGCAACGCAGCGTAGCATCGAACGCATTATCCAGCAGGTTGCCAATAATCGACATCAGCTCGGTTTCATTCAGCACGGCGGGGATTTGGCGCAGCTGGCAGGCGGGGTCGAAGCGGAGTTCAATGCCTTTTTCCCGTGCGCTGGAGTATTTGCCCAACAGCAGGCCACACAACGCGGCGGAGCTAAAGCGCTGGGAAATGAAATCGAGGATCTCCTGCGCACCTTCCGACTGGGCCTCCACATAGCGGACGGCTTCGTCATAACGTTGCATATGCAGCAAGCCAGCGAGCGTGGCCGTCCAGTTCAGCTGTTCGTGGCGCATGATGCGCAGGTTGTCAGCATAGCGTTTTACCTGGCTAAGCTGGCTGCTGAGGGTGTTGATGTCGTTCTTGTCGCGAAAGCTGATCACCCAACCCTGTAGCTCATCTTCCTGCATGATCCGCACCCGGCTGGCAATGACTCGCACATGGTTGAAACGGCACACCTCGTCATGGGTGTCGTGCCCCAGCTGCGTAGCGGCAAAGAAATCGGGCTGCGACTGGATGATCTCACCGATATGCTGGCCCAACAGATTATTGGCCGGTTGGCGCAGGTCCAGCAGTTCACGCGCGGCGTGGTTAATGGTGATGATGCGCAGTTGCGGATCTATGGCGATCACCCCTTCATAGATAGCTTCCAGCAGGGCTTTTTGCTGGCGCACCAGCAGCGCGATCTCTTTCGGCTCTAATGAAAACATCTGGCGTTTCAGGTTTTTCGATAATAGCCAGGAAAAGATAAACAGTGCCATCAATAGCAAAACGATCGAGGCCACGATCTGGGTCAGCGTATGGGCATTTAAACTGTCGATATGGGATTTAAGATACCCGACGGAAACAATACCGATCACCCGGTTATTGTCATCCACAATCGGTGCCTTGCTGCGTAATGAAATACCGATCCCCCCATTGCGGATCGAGATAATGCTTTTGCCTTCCAGCACTTCTTTATTATCGCCCCCCACCATGGGGGTGCCCAAACGGTCGGCGTGTTCGGAATGGTAAAGGTGAATGGTATGGCTATCGCCGATCACAATATAGCTGGCATCGCTGCTGGCGCGGATTTTTTTCATCAGTGTAGCGATATATTGCGTGTCGTTATTTTCAACTGCGGTGACCAGGGAGGGGATCAGCGCAATCTCACGTGCCTGCACTTGGGCACGGGCACCCAGATCCCGGTGCAACTGCGCATCCAGTTTGTAGTAAGTGTAAACACCGATCAGCGTCAGCAACACGCAGGAAAAGGCGACCAGGCACAGGAACAGCTTGATATGAAAAGAGAGTTTGATGTGCATGGTTTGCCGCGAGTCCTGGTGTCCGTTTGGGTGACTACCCTATCATGAGTCGCCCTTGAAGTAATATTGCCCAAGATCAAGTTGTGAGCATCGGCACGGCTTTATTGTAAGGAGGAATGAAAACAAACCTATTATTAAACCCATTAACTCCACAGGTTATTTTACATAAATCGTATTAACACCATAGAAACCATAATCCCCATTAAAAACCCTTGTTTATTTTGAACAAAATCACAGCGGTGACTCCAAGCGTTTCTCTATGATGGCCGAACAAACAATAAGAGGCCAGATTATGAGCACAACCGATGATTCCTACCTCGTTACCAAAGATAAAACTGCCGATATTCCGCTGCGCGAAAAGTGGTGGCATATTCTGGATAATTACAAAATAGGAATTATACCGCTGCCCTTCTTCGTGCTTGCAGGAGTGCTGATCCTGCTCGATTGCCTGGCAGGGAAATTACCCAGCGATATCGTGGTGATGGTGGCGACGCTGGCGTTCTTCGGCTTTGCCTGCGGTGAGTTTGGCAAGCGTCTGCCGCTGGTGGGGAAAATGGGGGCTGCCGCCATCTGCGCCACCTTTATACCTTCCGCACTGGTGCACTATGGTTTGCTGCCGGACGTGGTGGTTGAATCCACCACCAAATTCTACAAGTCGACCAATATTCTTTATCTCTACATCTGCTGCATCATCGTCGGCAGCATTATGAGCATGAACCGCCAGGTGCTGATCCAGGGCTTCCTGCGTATCTTTGTGCCGATGTTGTGCGGTGAGGTTGCCGGTATGCTGGTCGGGATGGCGGTGGGTATGGCGTTGGGCCTGGATCCGTTCCAGATCTTCTTCTTCCTGATCCTGCCGATCATGGCCGGTGGCGTGGGGGAAGGGGCGATCCCATTGTCGATGGGCTATGCCGCCATTTTGCATATGGAGCAGGGCGTAGCCTTGGGGCGTATCCTGCCGATCGTGATGTTGGGCAGCCTGACGGCGATCGTGATTGCTGGCCTGCTGAACCAAGTGGGGAAACGCTATCCGCACCTTACCGGCGAAGGCAGCCTGATGCCGAGCAAGCAGGGTGATAGCGAGGTCGCGGCAACCGAGAAACTGAGCGGTAACGTGGATGTTGCCACTATCGCCTGTGGCGCGCTGCTGGCTATCCTGCTGTATATGGTGGGCATGTTGTTACACCGGCTGATCGGCTTGCCGGCCCCGGTAGGAATGCTGTTTGCCGCGGTGGCGGTGAAGCTGGCACACGGCGTTTCGCCACGTATTCAGCAAGGATCGCAGGTGGTGTATAAATTCTTCCGCACCGCCGTGACCTATCCGATCCTGTTTGCCGTAGGGGTTGCTATTACGCCGTGGCAAGAGCTGGTCGATGCCTTCACCGTACAGAACCTGATTGTGATCGTGGCCACGGTAAGCACGCTGGTGGCCACCGGTTTCCTGGTTGGCAAGAAGATTGGTATGCATCCGATCGACGTGGCCATTGTTTCCTGCTGCCAGAGTGGACAAGGCGGAACCGGTGACGTTGCGATACTGACGGCGGGCAACCGGATGTCACTGATGCCCTTCGCCCAAATCGCAACGCGCATCGGCGGAGCGATTAACGTCTCGCTGGCGCTGCTGGTGCTGTCGCATTTCTATTGATGACCCCTCACCCCAACCCTCTCCCACAGGGAGAGGGAGCTGAAAGCCCCTGCTCTGTTGGGAGATAGGCGAAAATCTCAGCGAAGGTGAGTCAACTAAAGTCCATGATCGATCACCGTACCTCACCCCAACCCTTTCCCACAGGGAGATAGGCGAATATCTCAGCGAAGGTGGGTCGACTAATGTACATGATAGGTCCTGGTACTTTCATACCGATCTTGAGGAGTTAATCTGTAATTTGTTGATGTATAAGTAGAACATAGTAGTTGAAATGTGGCTCGTTCAGTCCCCTCTCCCTGTGGGCTGAGGTATCCCCAGAAAAAAATGAAAGGCACGATGAAGTGTGATCTACTGGTTGCGCTAACAAAACAGAAGAGACCTCATCGTGCCTTTACAAACAGTTTGCCAGAAATTTTTCTCCGCGTCTTTACGTGGTATCCATTCCTTTCGTATTAAGGGACTTACAGATATGGCCGCTGCACTCTGCAACGGCGCTGACCTGACGCTAACCAGCATCGGCCGCATGCTTCCAGGTAAGGCCCACGTCAAAAATAAAATCAAGCGAGCCGATCGAACCCTCGGTAATACCGCTCTTCATCGCGACCTGCCTCGCATCCAGCAACTGCTTACCGGTGCTATCACATCATTGATGCCGTTCTGCGTTATTGCTGTCGACTGGACTGGATGGCACGACAAAAACTGGCACTTGTTGCGAGCCAGCTTGATCTGTAATGGCCGTTCACTGCCGCTGATGAGCGAAGTCGTGCCTGCCAAACTGGCACAAAACAGTCAGGTACAGTGCGCCTTCCTTGACCGCCTGCACGCGGCCATTCCCGCTGGAAAGTCCGTCACGATAATCACGGATGCAGGCTTCAGAACTGACTGGTTCAGGCATATAAGCCAACTGGGTTGGTTTTTTACGGGCAGGGTCAAAGGTGTTATCTGCTTCCGTCCTGAAGGAAGCAAACACTGGATGAAAGTCAGTGAACTTCAGGCAGAAGCCAGCCCCCGGAAAGTCGGCAATGGTGTGCTTGCGCGTAAACCCAAACTCCCTTGCGGTGGCAGCCTTTATCTGCAAAAGCGTCCATCGGCAGGGCGGCATGGAAAAGGGACTGAGTCAAAAACAGAAAAAGAACATAGAAAAAGCGCGCAGGAACCGTGGCTACTGTTCAGCAACGTGGAAGGTCTGGAGCCCGCTCAGATAATGACACTCTATAGCCGTCGGATGCAGATAGAGCAAAACTTCCGCGATGAAAAGAGTCACCGCTTCGGGTATGGGATGAGGTATGGGCGGAGTCAGGGTAAAGGACGCCTGGAGGTGCTGAGTGTAGTGGCGGCCATGGCGAGCCTGGTGATGTGGCTGACGGGGTATATGGCAGAAAAGAAACAACTCCATCGCCATTATCAGGCCAATACGGTGAAAGACAGGAGAGTCCTGTCATATCTGAGGCTTGCCTGGGAGATATTACGAGACCGCCCCATAATAGTGAGAAGGATAAAAATAGTTAATGCGCTGAAAATATTAGGAAAGGAGTACAGTAATATGGTCATGGGATGTTGACCATATTACTGGGGATCACTCAGCCCTGTGGGAGAGATACCGTCTTGTCGGCTATCCGGCAAGCGGTATTTCCGCATTAAATGTCTTTCCTGATTTCACCACACCATAGGCCAGTTGCAGCAACTTTCGCATCGCCGCACACACTCTTTCTTTGCCCGACTTCCCACGCAACTTTAGCCTTTCTGTTAAGTCTTTAACCACAACATTGTATTGGCCTGCCACTACCGCGGGCATGTATAACGCACTTCGCAGCTCACCGTGCCCCACTTTCGATAACCGGCTTTTCCCTTTAAACATCCCCGACTCACATCGCTGTGGATTCAGTCCTGCGTACGCTACCAGGGCCTTGCTGCTGGTGAACCGACGCAGGTTTCCTGCGAAGGCCAGCAGGCTGGAGCTCAGCATCTCTCCCACTCCAGGGATACTTTTTAGCAACTCGCTGTCCCGTTTCAGGTCAGGGTTATCATCGATGTGCTGACTGATTTTCTTTTTCGTTTCTCGTATCAGTTCATCCAACGTGGCGATGTGCTCATTGAGTGAAGGGACGATGACTGCTTCGGCCACCTCCAGGCGATTTTCTTCCATCTGACGCATCTCTTCCAGGTTCTTAAGATGCCTGACCAACGCGGTCAACTGGCGCTCGCTCAACGGGGCTGGGAACCACGGGGCAGGCTGATGCAGTGCGCAGTAGCGGGCTATCATCGCTGCATCGCTTTTGTCCGTTTTGTTCCGGGCCAGTTCTGTATTGCCGAAGGAATGGATACACGCCGGGTTCATCAGACTGACGTGGTAGTTGTTGTCTGCCAGATAAGTGGCCAGTTCCGTGCTGTAGCTCCCGGTGGCTTCCATACAGACATGACAGTCGCCAAAGCGGCTCAACCAGGCTGCGAACTCGCGGCATCCAGAAGGGGTATTGGCAAACTTTTTGGTTTTATACTTCTGATTGTCCAGCAGTACGGCGACATCAAATTTGTGTTTAGCGATATCAACGCCGACAGGGGTTCTACGCATTATGGCACTCCATAACCATGTCTGAAATTTATCGCCGGACCATCCTTATATGTAGGTGCTCATAGGCACAGGATACCGTTCGGTCTACAAGGCGACAGGGAAATAGACAGCCGGGGCACAATCTCTCCCACGGGCTCATAGGCACTAGGGTTAGGGGGAGCTCACCGGCTATCTCCCGATGATCAGTCGGGGATCTTCTCCGCTAAGGCGGAGAAGATCAAGACATAAGGGTTAGGGTTAGGGTGAGGGGGCTAGCGGTGAGGTTAAGTGACTCTTGCTGATGAAAAAACAACCATAGCTATTGAGTATTCAAGAGTGGTGTAGCACAATTGAGCTACATTTTTTGTCATCGCCGAGGTTTGACCATGTCAACCACCACCATCCGCCTGCCTGAAGAACTTAAAGCTCGCGTCGCGGCCGCAGCAGACAAGGTTGGCGTGAGTTCTCACAGTTTTATTCTGCAGGCTATTACGGAAAAAACTCAGCGGGAAGAGTTACGTCGCGATTTCGAGGAACAGGCGGAACAGCGTTATGCCAACATTATCGCCACGGGTGAGACCATTTCCTGGGACGATATGCGCGGTTATCTGGAAAGCTATGTAGCCGGAAATAGCACGGCCACCCAGCCTGTAGCGAAAAAACTGGGGGGGCGATGACCAAAATCGAGTTGGCGCCAGAGGTCAGGGATGATATCGAGCGTATTCTCGACCATTTGGCGCATTATGAGGTAGCCGATACCGGGCAGCGAATTCAGGAGATTATCCAGGCGATTACGGTACTGGAACATAATCCGTTGATTGGCAGGCCACTTGGCTCAGGAACGCGTGAGTTGATTATTGGCCAGCAAACGCGAGGATATTTGGCGCTTTATAAGTACGTGCCCGATATTGATACGGTATTTGTTCTGGCCATCCGTAGCCAGAAGGAACTGGGTTATTAATTGTTGAGGTTTTAGCTAGAGGCGCAGCATCCTGTTCCCTATCAGGCTCAGAATTCCCAGTCCTCATCTTCGGTATTCACCGCTTTGCCCATCACATAGGAAGAGCCGGAGCCGGAGAAGAAATCGTGGTTCTCATCGGCGTTGGGTGACAGCGCCGACAGGATTGCCGGGTCTACTTGTGCCATTGCCGGTGGGAACAACGCCTCGTAGCCCAGATTCATCAGCGCCTTGTTGGCGTTATAGTGCAGGAAGGTTTTGACTTCTTCCGTCCAGCCCACCCCGTCGTAGAGCTCTTCGGTATAACGCACCTCGTTGTCGTAGAGATCCTGCAGCAAATCGAAGGCAAAGTTCTTCACCTGCTGGCGGCGGGCCGGGCTGGCCTGCTCCAGGCCTTTCTGAAACTTGTAGCCAATATAGTAGCCATGCACCGCTTCATCGCGAATGATCAGGCGGATCAGATCGGCGGTGTTGGTCAACTTGGCCCGGCTCGACCAGTACATGGGTAGGTAAAAGCCGGAATAGAACAGGAACGACTCCAGAAACACGCTGGCGACCTTTTTCAACAGCGGATCGTCGCTGCGATAGTGCGTCAGAATGATGCTGGCCTTTTTCTGTAGCGTGGCGTTTTCCTCGCTCCAACGGTAAGCCTCGTCAACATCCCGGGTTTGGCACAGGGTGGAGAATATCGAACTGTAGGAACGGGCGTGTACCGCCTCCATAAAGCTGATGTTGGAATACACCGCCTCCTCGTGCGGGGTAATAGAATCGGCGATCAGCGCCGGTGCGCCAACGGTATTCTGGATGGTATCCAGCAGCGTCAGCCCGGTAAATACGCGGATGGTGAGCTGTTGTTCCTTGGCGGTCAGCGTAGCCCAGGATGGAATATCGTTCGACAACGGCACCTTTTCCGGTAGCCAGAAGTTGCTGGTCAGCCGGTTCCACACCTCCAGATCCTTGTCGTCATGAATCTTGTTCCAGTTGATGGCCTGCACTCGTTGCATTGTCATAATCTTCCTCACAGCGCGCAGGACACGCAGCCCTGCACCTCGGTGCCTTCCAACGCCATCTGGCGCAGACGGATGTAATAAATGGTCTTGATGCCTTTACGCCAGGCGTAGATTTGCGCGCGGTTAATGTCGCGGGTAGTGGCGGTATCGCGGAAGAACAGCGTCAGCGACAGCCCCTGATCCACATGCTGCGTGGCGGCGGCGTAGGTATCGATAATCTTTTCCGGGCCAATTTCGTAGGCGTCCTGGTAATACTCCAGGTTGTCGTTGGTCATGTAGGGGGCTGGGTAATAGACCCGGCCAATCTTGCCCTCCTTGCGGATCTCGATGCGTGAGACGATCGGATGGATGCTGGAGGTTGAGTTATTGATGTAGGAGATGGAGCCGGTAGGCGGCACCGCCTGCAGGTTCTGGTTATACAGCCCGTGCATCATCACCGCAGCGCGCAGTGCCAACCATTCCTCACGCCCAGGTATGGCGATATTGGCGTTGGCAAACAGTTCGCGTACCCGCGCGGTTTTTGGCTGCCACTCCTGCTCGATGTATTTGCTGAAATACTCCCCGCTGGCGTAGGTGGAGTTCTCGAAACCGGCAAAACTGCTGCCGCGTCCTATTGCCAGCCGGTTGGAGGCGAGCAGGGCGTGGTAGGTCACGGTGTAGAAGTAGATATTGGTGAAGTCGATGCCTTCGTCCGAACCGTAGAAGATGCGTTCGCGCGCCAGATAGCCGTGCAGGTTCATCTGGCCCAGGCCGATGGCATGTGTTGCCTGATTCCCGGCGGCGATAGACGGCACCGAGCCGATATCGCTCATATCCGCTACCGCCGTCAGCCCGTAGATCGCGGTTTCCACCGCCTTACCGAAGTCTGGCGCATCCATGACTTTGGCAATGTTCAGCGAACCCAGGTTGCAGGAGATATCTTTGCCGATCTCGGCATAGCTCAGGTCCTGATGGTACCGGCTGGCGCTGTTAACCTGCAGGATCTCCGAGCACAGGTTGCTCATATTGATGCGCCCGGCGATCGGATTGCTGCGGTTGACCGTATCTTCAAACATCATGTACGGATAGCCGGATTCGAACTGGATCTCCGCCAGCAGTTGGAAAAATTCACGGGCGTTGATGCGGGATTTGCGGATGCGTTTGTCATCCACCATCTCACGGTATTTTTCGCTGACGCTGATCTCAGACAGCGGTACGCCGTACACCTGTTGCACATCATAGGGAGAGAACAGGTACATCTCTTCGTTATTTTTTGCCAGCTCGAAGGTGATATCCGGGATCACCACCCCCAGCGACAGGGTTTTGATGCGGATTTTTTCGTCGGCATTTTCCCGCTTGGTATCCAGGAAACGCAGAATGTCTGGGTGATGGGCGTGCAGATACACAGCCCCAGCGCCTTGACGTGCTCCCAGTTGATTGGCGTAAGAGAAGGCATCCTCCAGCATTTTCATTATCGGGATCACCCCGGAGGACTGGTTCTCAATGCGCTTGATTGGCGCACCAACCTCGCGGATATTGCTCAGCAGAAAGGCCACACCGCCGCCGCGTTTGGAGAGTTGCAGCGCCGAATTCACCGCGCGGCCAATCGACTCCATATTGTCTTCAATACGCAGCAGGAAGCAGGAAACCAGCTCGCCGCGCTGCTGTTTGCCGCAGTTGAGGAAAGTGGGGGTTGCGGGTTGGAAGCGCCCGGAGATGATCTCTTCCACCAGATCCTGCGCCAGAGCGGTATCACCCGCCGCCAGCCGTAACGCAACCATGCACACCCGGTCTTCATAGCGTTCCAGATAGCGCTGGCCATCGAAGGTTTTCAGCGTATAGCTGGTGTAATATTTGAAGGCGCCGAGGAAGGTCTCGAAGCGGAATTTCCTGGCATAGGCCTGTTGGAACAGCTGCTTGATAAAGGCGAACTCATACTGCTCCAGCACCGCTGCTTCGTAATATCCCTCATCCACCAGATAGCGCAATTTCTCCGCCAGATTGTGGAAGAACACGGTGTTTTGGTTCACGTGCTGCAAAAAGTATTGCCTGGCGGCCAGCCGATCCTTATCGAACTGGATGCGCCCTTCGGCGTCATAAAGGTTGAGCATCGCGTTGAGCGAATGGTAATCCAGCGTGGCGCTGGCGGACCTGGTCAGTTCTGTCGTTGCCAAAATGCGGTGACTCCCTGTTGAACGATTGCGACGTCTTGTGTGGTGCCGAGTAGCTCAAATCGATAAAGCACCGGTACCTGGCATTTTTTGGCGATGATGTCACCGGCGATGCCATACGCGGCGCCGAAATTGGTGTTACCTGCGGCAATCACACCGCGCAGGTAACCGCGATTCTGCGGATCATTGAGAAAACGGATCACCTGGATCGGTACGGCACCGACGCTGCTGCCGCCGCCGTAACTGGGCACGATCAGGATATAAGGGTGCTCCATCAGTACTTTTTTACTGCCCGCGATCGGGATGCGTATCGCGGGCAGTGCCAGCTTCTCAACGAATCTGTGGGTGTTCTCCGAACTGCTGGAGAAGTAGACCAGCGGATCCATGGCACACCTCAGGAGGTTAGGGCGTTGGCTAACGCGCCGATCTTGTCCGGGCGGAAACCAGACCAGTGATCGTCACCGGCGATAATCACCGGAACCTGTTGATAGCCCAGTGATTTAACGTGGTTCATCGCCTGCTGATCCTGAGTCAGATCGACCACGCGATAGTCGATCCCTTGTCTATCCAGGGCACGGTAGGTGGCATTGCACTGGACACAATCTGGTTTGGTGTAAATAATAATACTCATGATTCGCATTTACCTTTTGTATTGAAGGAAAGGCGGATAAGTCAGAAAGTTGAGCATGATAGGGCGTTTCTGACGGCGTCACCAACCCAAGCGTTTCCCCCTGCGTTGATGAATGAATACTATATGTGGATATTTATATTATCAACATCACCATATGTGGTGTTTTTCGGTTTTTGGTGCGCAGGCCGCGCCGAGGCTGGAAAAGCGGTGGGGAAATATTTTTTGCGATGAGGATCGAGCAGGCCGGGTTGCCCCGGCCAGCAAAATTACTGCCGCATGCTGACTGCCAGGCGGTTAAAGGCGTTCATAATGCTGATGGCAAAGGTCAGATCGCTGATTTCGGCATCGCTGAAATGGGCTTTCAGGGCGTCAAAGGCACTGTCCGGTGCGCCGGTTGCCGCAATCAGGGTGACCGCTTCGGCCCATTCCAACGCGGCACGTTCTGCCTCGCTGAATTCATGGCTGACGCGCCAGCCCGCCAACGTATCCAGCTTGGCGTGGCTCGCTCCCCCTGCACGCAGCGCTTTGCCGTGCATATCCAGGCAAAAAGCGCAGCCGTTGATCTGCGAAACGCGCATAAACATCAGCTCAATGATCGCTTTATCCAGCGGGCCTTTCTCTAGCCCGCCCAATGCGCTCACCATGGCTTTATAAGGGGCCGGTGACAGTTCGGCGTACTGCAAACGTTGCTTGATCATGTTCAAACCTCGGATTAATGACGTAACCAATGTATGGCGCTACTTTAGCCGCGATATGGTCTATGCTATAGAGCCATAAAATGATTATTTAACCAGGCCATGACACGCCCTATTTTTGCTGCCCTACGGCTGGATCCCCAACTGGCCGAGCCCCTATACCGACAGATCTATCTGCGGATCAAAGACGCGATCGTGCAGGGAACCCTGGTGGCTAACAGCCGTTTACCTTCGGTACGCGGCTTGGCAAGCGATTTGGGGATAGCACGTGCGACGGTTGAGAATGCCTATGCTGCGCTGGTGGCTGAAGGTTTTCTGCAAAGCCGGGGCCAGGCGGGAACCTATGTTTCCTCCCAGTTGCTGAAAATGCCTGAGCGCCCCAAGCTGTCAGCGGTACCCCCCTTGGCGACTCCGGCGCCCTCCGCATTTCAGTCTCATCCCGCCGGGCCGACTCAACCCTTCCAGCTTGGCCTGCCCGCGCTGGATGCCTTCCCACGGGCGGTATGGCAGCGCATCGTTGCCCGGCAACTGCGTGGCACCACGATAGCCTCACTGGCACACCCACCACCTAATGGCCTGCCGGAACTGCGCGAGGCAATCGTGCATTACCTGCACCTTTCCCGTGGCATCGTCTGTCGGCCGGAACAGGTATTTATCTGTGCGGGTTATCAGGCTTTGCTAGAGCTGGTGATCAACGCGTTGTTGAAACCGGGAGAGGCGGTCTGGCTGGAGGACCCTGGTTATCCGGTTACCCAGCCGCTGTTTAGCGCCGCCGGCATGCAAATTGTCCCAGTGCCGGTTGATGAGAAAGGGATGGATATTGACGCCGGTATTGCCACCCGGCCAGACGCCCGCATGGCGGTGCTGACGCCGACTCACCAAAGCCCACTGGGCGTTACCCTCAGCCTGGCCAGGCGTATGGCGCTGCTGGATTGGGCAACCCGTCACTCGGCATGGATCATCGAAGACGATTACGACAGCGAATGCCGCTACTACGGCAAACCTTTGCCGCCGTTAAAAAGCCTCGATCGTCAGGGGCGGGTGCTGTACGCCGGGACCTTCAGCAAAACCCTGTTTCCGGCGTTACGCATGGCCTATCTGGTGGTGCCCGCAGAGCAGACGGCGGCTTTTGAGCGCTGTAGCCAGCTGCGAGGCTGCGGTTGCCCACCGTTACTGCAAGCCGGAGTGGCCGATTTTATCAACGGCGGGCATTTTTACCGCCATCTGAAGCGCATGCGGTTGCTGTATCGCCAGCGGCGCGCATGGTTGGCGCAGGCCCTGACACAGCGGCTTGCAGACTATTTGACGGTGGCACCGCAGGCCGGGGGCATCCAGATGTTGGCGCATTTGCAAGCTGGGCTCAATGACAGTGAGCTGGCAAAGAGAGCCTGGCAACAGGGATTGTCGATACAGGCATTGTCGGATTGGCAGATGTCTTCGCCTGCCGATAATGGTCTATTGATGGGCTTTGGCAACTTCACCAGCTATAGCGAAGCGGAGCGCGCGGTGGACCGGCTGGCGGCGATTATCGAGGGCGGAAAATAAAGCGGCCCACGGAAAACCGTGGGCCAGACGCACATCTGTTTTTATGGTTAAAACCAGCTACATGGGTTAACGCCGTGCAAGCAAGACGCCGAGGACGATACCAACAGCGGCACCGATGCCTACGCCCTGCCAAGGTTTTTCTCGTACATAGCTATCGGCATTGCCGGCTACGTCGCGAGCATGTTGTGTCAGGCTGCTGGAACCGCTGAAGCGTGCACGGGCATCGCGTAATATCCCTTTTGCCTTACTGTGCAGTTCATGCAGTTCTTCTTTGGTCTTGCTGCTGGAGTCACGTAATACTTCATCCAGCGTATCGGCCAGCAGGTTCACGTCCTGATCGATGTCTCGTTCTACTTTCTCTGTCTTGTTAAACATTCGACTCTCCGTTACGACACATGTCCTTTAAGTGTAGACCATTTTGAGAAGTGTGCTGGCGATCACGAAAATTAATGGCTATCCCCGCGAAAAACGAAGCTTTTTTCGGGGCTTATCCCCGCCTAAGGGCCTGGCGACAAGCTCTGTACATTTGGTTACTCAGCGAAACCAATCACTCACGGAAACGGCGAATTGATTCCTCTATTATCTCCTCAACGGCCCAACCGGGCTTACCGAAAAACACAATCTGAGGATTTAAAGATGAAAAAAGTATTAGCGCTGATCGTTGCTGCCACCATGGGCCTGTCTTCTGTTGCTTTCGCTGCTGATACTGCGGCTGCACCGGCACCTACTGCGGCTCCTACTACTGCGGCTCCTGCGGCTGAGAAAGCTCCAGCTAAAGCGACTCACCACAAGAAAGAACACAAGAAAGCCACCAAAAAAGCACCAGAGCAGAAAGCTCAGGCCGCTAAAAAGCACAGCAAAAAAGCGCCAGTAGCTCAGAAGGCTCAGGCTGCCAAAAAGCATCACAAAGCCGCCACCAAACCCGCTCAAAAAGCTCAGGCCGCTAAAAAACACCACAAAGCTGCCGCGACCAAAGCTCCAGTAGCTCAGAAAGCTCAGGCTGCTAAAAAGCACCAAAAAGCCGCAGCCAAACCCGCTCAGAAAGCCCAGGCTGCTAAAAAACACCACAAATCAAGCAAGAAAGCCGCAGCTCCTGCAGCTAAATAAGTGAAGATAGCGGAGCCGTCAAAGGTTCCGCCTCCTCTGCTGAATACTCTGACACCCGGTTTTCCGGGTGTCTTCTTTTGAGGTGAGGTCATCATGATGAACCGCTACCTGTTTGAAGTGATCTTCAGTGCCGTCACGCTATGTGGTCTGGTGGTTGCCTGGCAATTGTTCCTGGCCAGCAGCTTCCTGTAATTATTGCCCGATAGGCGTTTCGTGCAGGTGCAGCCAGCGTAGCCCGTCTGCGCTTTGGGTAAAGACCACGGTAGAATAACGCAAGGTCGCAGGTTGGCCTGGCAGCGTTTGCTTCTCGCGATAGTTGACTACGGCCCCCGTTGGCCATTCTGCGACCATCTTCATTTCTTCGATCGCAATCTCCAGCCCCGGCTTTGCAGCCCGATGCGCCTGGAAAAATCCCTCCAGTTCGTTGGACCCCAGCTTGCTGCCGTTTAGGGCAATCATGCAAAAATCTGCCTGAAACCGCGCCAAGAGCGGTTGCCGTTCTCCAGCCCCTTTTCCCAGCCAGTCGGCGATAGCCACATGGGCGTCAATCACTTCGGTAAAATAACGATTCATCAGGATCCCTGTTCAGCGTTGAGATGGCGCACGATGGCGCGGTTGGTAATACGCAGGCACAGCAGCATCGGGAACAGCGTACTGGCTGCGGCGAGATAAAAACAGTAACGATAGGCCATGAGCGCCTCCATATGGCCGAGCAACAGATTGAGCAACAGGCTGAGCAGGGTAACGCCAAAGCAAAAGCTCAACTGGCGGTTGATATTCCATAGGGCGCTGGCATCGGCCAACTGGGTGTCGGCAATGGTGAGAAAGGCGCAGCTTTGTGCCGTGCTGCTACATAGGCTGCCACCCAGCCCCATCAAGGCAAACGCGAAGATTTGCCAGCCATGCTGCCCGGCATCTCCGATCTGCGATAAGGCCAGCATCCCCAGGCCTTGCAAAGCGCAACCGGCAATAAACAGCGGGCGCGGGCCGCAACGGTTGAAAACCTTGCCGGTCAGGGTGATAGCAGCGAAAGAGGCCAGTGACCAGGGAACCATCAGCCCGCCCACCTGAGTGGCCGACATACCCAGCTGGTTTTGCAGGTACAGCATCGCCACCAGGCTGACGCCGATGAACAGACCAGGGATGCACTGGTAGACGATCATGGCGATACGCAATTGTGGGTCCCGCACCAACCGCAGGTTCAGCAGCGGGTGTGGATGGCGCAGGCTGTGCCGCAGGTAGTAAGCAAACACCAAGAGCCCAGCGAACAGCAAGCTAGCGCCTTGCAACAGCAAATGGGGGTCGCTCAGACGGGTCAGGCCAAGCAGGATCAAGGTAAGTGCCAGGCAGGCGCTAATCAGCCCGGTGACGTCCAGCCGCTTAACCTCGCTGGCCGCAGGCTCGTTACGCAGCCACAGAACGGCCAACAGCAAAGCCAGTGCCGCCAGCGGCAGGTTGCTGTAAAACACCCAACGCCAGTCAAGATGATCGACAATCAGGCCACCCAATGCCGGGGAGAGCGCCGGAGCCAGCAGCCCCACCAGCATGATGGCGGCAGAAAGCCCGGCACGTTCATGGCTGCGAAACAGCTGATAGGTGAGCGTTTGGCCAATCGGGATCAGCAACCCTCCGCCCATACCTTGTATCACCCGCCAGCCGATCAGTGCTTCGATCGAGCCAGCGCGGCCTGCCGCCGTGGTTGCCAGCATAAACAGCACCAACGACAGCAGAAAGACCTGCCGCCCGCCAATGCGTTGCGCTAGCCAGGCGCTGAGCGGGATCACCAGCGTCAGGCCAAGCAGGTAACCGTTGCTGATCCAGGCCAGTTGGCTGATGTTGGCCTGCAAAGCGTGTCCGATCGCCGGGTAGGCGACGTTGGCGATAAACATGTTGATCAGATCGACAAAGAATCCGAGCAGATAGACGATTGCCACTTTAGTGCGATAAGCCATGAAGCCTCCGGTTGAAGGCGTGCAGTGTAGCGGGCGGGAAAGGGCTGATAAATCGGCGCTGGGCGATTACACTGTCAAAAATATTTTGACAGTGGGTGGGTGAAAGATGCTCAATTTAGCCAGATTAGCGATGTTTGCGGCGGTGGTCGACACCGGCAGTTTTACCGCTGCGGCGGAGGCACTGGGGCAAACCAAGGCGGTGGTCAGCTTTAACATCAAGCAGTTGGAAAGCGAGCTAGGCGTTTCATTGCTGGTGCGCAGTACGCGGCGGCTGTCACTGACCGATGCTGGCGAGCGTTTTTATCCACGTTGCCAACGGCTATTACAAGATGCGGAGTACCTGCTCGACGATGTGCGTCGCGATCATCACGGCTTGAGTGGCATTCTGCGCATCACAAGCACGCCGGAATATGGTGCGCAGGTTGTGGTTCCGGCCTTGGCCGCCTTCGCGCAGTTGCATCCGCGCTTACGCATTCAGCACGTTTCTTCTTCCTATCACGCGGATCTGATTTCCGAGCGGTTTGACGTGGCTATCCGTCTGGGTCAGTTGGCGGACTCCAACCATCATGCGGCGCTGATCGATAACTTCGCTATCTTGCCGGCAGCGTCTCCGGCTTATCTTGCACGGTGGCCGATCGCATCATTGCCTCAACTGGCTCAGGCTGCCTGGCTGGCCCACAGCCGCCTCCCTTCGCCGCTGAGTTGGCAAGTGCTCACCCCTGAACGTCAGGCGGTGTTGTTCAGGGTGGAAGATGACGCCAGGCTGATGGCCGATAGCGCCACCGCGTTGCTGACTTTCGCGTTACAAGGTGCGGGGGTGGCCCTGCTGCCAGAATGGTTGGTACGGCCCGTTATTGCCAACGGGCAGTTATGCCACCTGCTGCCAGATCATCAGTTCCCGGTACAGAGCATTTATGCACTCTATCCCAACACGCGCCATGTGCCTGAGAAGGTCCGAGCGTTTATCGATTTCCTGCGGGCGCGGATAGCCACGGCTGAATAAAAGCCAGCACGGCAGCGATGGTTTGCTGGTGGGCGCGTTCACGCTCGGTGGGGGACGATCCACAGATAAAGGCTTCCCCTTCCTCCGCTAATATCTCTGGGGCGGCTGGGGTACAAAGCTGTAAGAAATCGAAGTGATTGCTGCCCGGCAAGACGACGGCCTTGATTGGCTGCTGCCCGCTGTGCGTTGCCAGTGACTCAGCTCCCAGACTTTCCGGATCGCTGCCCGGCATAAAGCGTTGTGCGGCGATGACCAGCAGCGGCGCGCTGATTTTGCGCAGGCTGGCCGGTTGCAGATAGGGCACCATGCCTGGGTCCAGGGCGATGGCGAAGCGGATGCGGGCATCGGTGTAATTAGCGTCAAACTGGGTGGTAGAGATGCTGTTTTTGTTAACACCGGCATAAAACAGGCAGTTAGGCGAGCGAGGTTGGCGCTGGCAACCGGCGATAAAATCCTTTAACGCGACTTGGCCGCCAATTGCAGATATCGCGCTGTAACCCCCTTTGGAATGCCCTGCCACACCAATGGCCTGTGCGTTGATCCGCGGCTGCCATGTGCCATCCTTGAGCATGGCGTCGATCAGCGCCGAGATATCGCGCGTTTGTTGCCACAGTTCGAGCGATTTTGCCGGGATGGAATCACCGCTGGTACTGCCCGGATGATTGGCTGCAACCACGATCATTCCTTGTTCCACCAACGCCTTCGCCAGCCAGGCTTGGCTGCTATTGTTGCCACCGCTGCCGTGGCTGATGATCACCAAGGGAAAATGCCCGGTTGCCGGTGGGGCGTCTGGCAGAGCAGGGATGCCTGCAAATACCGGCCTGCCGCCAACCTGTTGCGGCTGGCCTTGGGCATGAGTGGGATAATAGATACGGCTAACCAATGGGCGATCGCCGTTATAAAACGTTTGCAGGCGGCTGGCAACCTGCCAGGGCGCGGCGGTGGCGACACTGCTAAACAGCAGGCACAAGATCCATAACTTTTTCATGATGACTCCTTCAAGGGGAAAACCAGACCATCGCATTCGCGTTATCCTGGCGCGACCTCGATCGCGATCCAGGTCGTTAAGCGATTGTTTTAGCTGATTATGGTCTCTACACTGGGGCGTTCCCGAATAACCACAGAGGTAACATGCCGCTTATCCCGCTGTCTTTTCTCTTCAGCCTGTTGTGCCTGGCGTTGATCGTGCGCCTTGGTTGGCCACGGCCACACCGTTGGCTGCTACAGCTGTTGCTGTTGATCTGCGCCTGGCAAAGCCTGCTGGTGGGGATCCGTTTTGGCTATCAGCAACCTTGGGTCGCTATTTTACAACCGCTGGGGGCCGCTCTGATCCCGCCTTTGTGTTATCTGGTGCTGATGCTACAAGCCCGTGGGCCGATGGGCTGGCGCATTTTTGGGCATCTGACGTTCCCGCTATTGGTGCTATTGGCGCAGTGGCGCGTCTTGGCGGCGCTGGATGGGCTGATCGTTATTGGCTATCTCGGTTATGGCGCGGCTATTTTGCTGTACCTGCGGCGCGGTGAGAATGCCTTGCAGCAGGTGGCGCTGGCGGACAGTTGGCTGAGCTATCGCTTATGGTGCGGATTGGGCGGCCTGCTGATCGTCTGCGGCCTGACCGAGTTGGCGATCACCCTGGATTATTCGCTATTAGCCGGGAGGCATGCTGGCGCACTGGCGGCTTTTGGCAATGTGATGATGGTCTTGGGAGTCGGACTGGTGCTTGGCCGTGAGCGCCAACAGCAGGAACCCGAAGAACAGCCCTTGCCACCAGTGAAAACCGAGGCGCTAACAGAGGATGATGAGCACTGCTTTGAACTGATCAACCAGCGGCTCCGCCAGGACGATCTCTATCTGGAACCGGCACTGAACCTAGCCCGGCTAGCACGCAAGGTGGGCATACCGGCACGTAAGGTCTCCCAGGCGATTAACCAGCAAGCGGGGATGAACGTATCCCAATACGTGAATCAATTACGCATTCAGCAAGCGGCGCAGTGGTTGAGCAGCAGCGATCGCCCGGTGACCGAGATTATGCTGGAGGCCGGTTTCAGCACCAAATCCAACTTTAACCGTGAGTTTCTGCGGGTTCAGGGGATGAGCCCCAGCGAATGGCGTAGACAGCAGGCGGGGGGCCAATAGCTGCAGATTATTCCTAAACCAGAATGAGTACGGATAAATTAATTGTTTCATCTCCTGATTACGGTAAGGTCGCAAAGCTACCCAGAACTGAGAGGAGAAATAGATGTATTTACGGCCGGATGAAGTGGCTAAGGTGTTAGAGAGTACCGGTTTTGAGCGTGATTATGTCACCGATCAGACCTACGGTTTTCGCAAGGGCGAGCACTACGTGTATGTGAATCGGGAAGCGCGAATGGGCAGAATGGCGTTGGTGATCCACCCGGCATTGAAAGAGAAGAGCCTCCATTTTGCCACGCCCACCTCGTTGATGCGTAACAGCGAGCAGTATCTTGAGTTTCCCCTGGATTTAAGCGGTGATACGCCCAACACGCGTTACGGCATTCCTCACGGTTTCAGCTCCCGCGATGCGCTCTCGCGCTATCTCTACAGCATGTTCCTTTAAACTCTCCCCCGTAAGCGGGGGAAAGCTTCACCAGTTGCCCAGTGCTTCCCGGTTATAGCGTTCGTTGTAGGCTCGGCGGAACTGCGCCAGTTCAAACGCATCCAGATCCAGTTCGGCAAAGTAAAACAGCGCCGCCTCGGTGTGTTCGGCATGCAGTTCCGGCGACAGCTCGGCACGCAGCAGCGTTTCCCGCCACAGGCCAATCTGCTCATCGTCCGCCTGCTTGATAAACGTCAGGTAGATAAACAGCATATAGGCGGCCTGATGAATCTCTTCGGTATAACCGTTGTTCAACATGCGGATAAAGCTTTGGCTGTGGCGGCTGCCCATTTCCTGCAGCATGGACTCCACCAGCATCGGTTTTACTTTCAGCAAATGCGCCAGTGAATCTATCGCCTTGCGGGTGTCGGAGGTCAGGACACGATAGCCAATAATGAAAACTACGATCAGGGCGGCGATGATGATCCACGTCATGTATGATTTTTACCGTCTTGGTGCGCAGCATCCGCGCCCGAAATTGTCAGTGTTGCTCGCCGCTGAAATTGTCTGCGGCCCGTTGTTTATTATGGACATGGCGATTAAAGGTGGCGGCATCTTGTGCCAGCGCATCCAAATGGGCACCCAGCATCTTGATCTGCTTGACCAGGGCATGCTGTTCCGGCACCGAACTGGCGGTGCTTAGTTTGTTGACCAACTGTTCATTCTGCATGCGCAGCGCGATTTCACGCCGTTGCGCTTCGGCCAGCTGTTGTTGCAAAGCCTGGTAGCTTTGTTGCCATTCACGGTGCTGCTGTTCGAAGCTGGCTTGTAACTCATTCATTGCATTCTGAAACTGGATTTCCAGCTCGCGCATATTCATGGGTTGGATCCTTTGCGGCACTCAATAATGGCCTGCAGTATAACGAAAACCGCTCACAACCTCACCCGTTGCCGTCAATTCCTTGCTTGCAACCCTGGCAAGGCGTCTTACAATCAAGCCATTCCCACTAAAAGCAATAGTCCGCCGGTGGGTGAAATCTCCCGAGAGTGATGTGAAATGAGCAACGAAGAGAACGATTTTTTTGCCCAGGCGATGGCCGATGTGAGGCCGTTATCCGCGGGGCAATCCACGCTGTACCTCAAGGCGCAGGATCCCGTCGATAAACGTGCTCGTCGGGAAGCTCAGGCGTTACAGTTGGAGAACTTCCTCAGCACCGGCTTTCTGGACATTATTCCCTGCGATACCCCGCTGGAATATAAGGGCGAAGGTATTCAGCAAGGGGTGCTAGACAAGCTGCGTCACGGCCACTATCCAACACAGGTCAGCCTCAACCTGTTGCGTCAGCCGGTCGAGAACTGCCGCCAGGCGCTGTTCCGCTTTATCATCCAGGCGGAGAAAGACAGCCTGCGTTCGTTGCTGATTGTGCATGGCCGTGGGCGCACAGATCAAAGCCATCCGAATATCATCCGCAGCTACCTGGCCAAATGGCTGGGGCAGTTTGAGCAAGTGCAGGCGTTTTGCCGGGCACTGCCACGTGACGGTGGGGAGGGGGCGTGCTACGTCACCTTGCGTAAGTCTGCTGCTGCCAAGGCGGATAACTTCGAACGCCATGCCAAACATAGCCGCTAAGGTGTGAGCATGGCGGCGCAGGAGAGCGCCGCCATAGGGGAGAGCTAGCGTTTAAACCACTTATAATCCAGAGAGTAACGGCCAGCACCGGTGACGGCAAGCAGCAGCAGACCGGCGATAATACTGATGTTTTTAAAGAAGTTGATTTCGTTGCCGATCATTTCTGCCCCGCTAAAACGCCAGAACGGGTGGCCGATAAAGGCGGTACCCAGCACATAAAGCGCATAAATGATGGCTATCGGCCGGGTGAAGGCCCCCAGCACGATGAAGATACCGAAAATGAACTCCACCACCACGGCGACAACCGCGGCCAGGTAAGGCATTGGCGTACCGTAGCCCTCCATTGCCGTGACCGTGGCACCAAAGTTGGTCAGCTTCATCCAACCGAAAATCAGAAACAGGATCATCAGCAAAATTCTGGCCAACAGAATGGTGCCGTCTTTTACACTTTCGCTCATTGTGAACCCCTTAACCACTACCCAAAATAGGTTGCTGTACCTGGTAAATACTAGATCAACTTCACATTTTATCTAGGGAGATGGCGTGAGAGAGTTCACGGAATATCAGCAGACGCCGAAGTCGTCGTCTTCGTGATAGGGGTTCACTTCGTTGGCCTGCACCTCGGTGCGTTGCTCTACCCCCAGTTCGACCCAACTGCATATCAGCGCCTCTCCATCCTCTTCGATAACGGTCATTTTTGGCCCACCGGTTTTACGCTGCACAAAATCACCCACGCTAAATGACATATCGTTTCTCCAGATCTGTTAGGGGGAAAACTGAGTATAGGAGACCGGAGGGATCCCTCTATAAACATTCCTCAACTGCCACCTTACGCAGGGGGGGGCCTGCGTAGATGCCCGATGAATTGCCGTTTGTGCCTGAATTGGTTAAGTATTATGCTGGCAGCAGGAAAATCACGCTATTTAGGGTACATCATGACAATTGAAATTCGCCCGGCGGTGAAAGCCGATGCCAAGCTAATTCTGGATATGATCATCGAGCTGGCCGTGTACGAAAAGGCTCGTGATGAGGTGCGAACCAACCAGGCAGAGATCGAGGAAAGCCTGTTTGGCCCCAACGCCTGCGCAGAGGCGCTGATTTGCAGTGTCAACGGCGAGCCAGCAGGCTATGCGGTGTTCTTTATGAGCTATTCGACCTGGCTGGGTAAGAACGGCATCTATCTGGAAGATTTGTATATCACGCCCAAGTTCCGTGGGGCGGGAACGGGCAAAGCCTTGCTGCGCCATATCGCTCAGCTTGCCTGCGAACGCCGTTGCGGACGCCTGGAATGGAGCGTACTGGACTGGAATCAGCCAGCGATTGATTTCTATCTCGGCATTGGTGCGGCTCCGCAAGATGAATGGGTGCGCTATCGCATGGAAGGCAAGGTACTCGAGCAGTTTGCCATGTCTTGATCTGCGCCCGTTTCGGGGGAGGCATCTCCTCCGAAGGTTGAGATTGAATGCTTTTTTCCACCGCTGGCGCTATCCTCCCGTCATAGTGCTGCACCAATACCTTCGTTTTCTGCTCGGTTTTCCCCCTGCTTTGTCCTGTGAGGTTTCCTACAACACCCATCGATGGGCGGCTTTACCTCGTCTGGTTACACTAGAGCCAATAAAAATAAGGAGGTCTTATGCGGGACATTCAACAGGTTTTGGGGCGCTGGGGCGTGTGGGCACGGGAAAGTTCTTCTCTGGGATATTCGCATATCGCCGCCGGTTTTAAAGGGTTGCTGCCGGGCAGTAGCAAACAGCAGGCCTCTTGCTGTGACGAGGACGGCTTGGTGGTCGATCGCGCCGTTGCTCACCTCCAGGCCCTACGTCAGCCGGAGGAGTTGGAACTGATCTTGCGTTACTACGTTTACGGGCAATCGAAGTCCGCCATTGCTCGCGGCTGGAAATGTTCGGAAGGCCGGGTAAGGCAACAGATGCAGGTGGCAGAAAGTTTTATCGAGGGTTGTCTGGTCAGCCAGAATATTCGTTTGGAAATGGATAGATAAACGATGACCGATAATAAAAAATAAAGACTTTTTAAATTGAAGTAATTACTACCCCGCAATGCGGGGTGGTTTTGTTATTTTAAATTAATGGCGAAAAATAATTTAATAAAAATCTATTCGCTACGAGTTTTATCTAGTAAGTTGATAGCGTGGTTATTGCGTTTCGCAGTTGGTAAAAATATTTTTTAAAATAAACTTCTCGCTACGAATTATATCAGCTAGAGTGCTATTACTGGTTTAACCCAAGGTGATGCACTCTTATCAATAGGGTTCAATCAGGAGGCGCCATGAGCACCTTGCGTATCAATGATTTATTTGAGTCCAGGTTAACGGCCTGGGCTGAAGAGAAAAATATTAAATACACCTTGGCAAACGTGACGTTTACGGCGGATGACGATCTTCATCTGGAACCGTTTATTGCTCCGGAGCCTGCGGTGGCGTTAGGTATTTCCCAGGAGGTGCAGACCTACAGCGGGAATTATCAGGTTAATATTGTGATGAAGAAAGGGACGGGCGCGAAAACTGGCTATCAACTGGCGGAAGAGATAATTTCATTATTCCCCAGGGGATTGGTGCTGGCGGACGATGCTTTTAACTGTTATGTCAACGCTGGTGGCAATATCCTGCCAGCGATTGCCAAAGATGAATTATATACCCTGCCGGTGGCTATCGGTTATTGGGCCGGGTATTAATGCCACAATAGTGTAGTCAACATCGCTGGGGGGAAACTCTCCAGCAAGTAAACCAAGCATACCGCCATCCGGCGGTTTTTTTATATCTGAAATTGGAGAATTACCATGGGTTTTGCATTACCAAATGGCGCCACCGTATTTGCTGGCGCGCCAACAGCACCAGGCGTAGTCACTACCGCAGTCAGCAATGCTAACGGCGCCGTATTTACCGTGGCCACCGGCCACACTCTGAAAGTGGGTGACATCGTAATGGTACGCTCCGGTTGGGGCCTGATCGACAGCCTGGTGGCCAAAATCACTGCCCAAGTGGATACCAGTATCACCATCGGTGCCATCAATACTACCGACGTGAGTTTCTTCCCGGCCGGTGGCGGCAAAGGCTCCTTGCAGAAGATCGCCAACTGGACGCAAATTCCTCAGATCACCGAGGTAGCGCAGTCTGGCGGCGATCAGCAATACGTGCAGGTGCAGTTCCTGGAAGACGATCGTCAGCGTAACCTGGCCACCTTTAAAGCGGCCAAAACGCAGACCTTTACCTTTGCGCACGATGCTTCTCAGCCGATCTACAGCCTGCTGCAGGATGCCGATCGCAATGGCGTCACGCTGGCGTTCTACATGCACGTGCCAAAAGCCAAGGAGTTGCGCTACTGGTCTGCGGTACCGGCTTTTGATCCGCAACCGACCACCGCGGTTAACCAGGTTGAAACCGTACAGGTGGCGCTGGCGGTGCAGTCTTGCGATATGACGTTCTACAAAGTGACTGCTTAAACAGTCCATCAGCGAGCCCGATATTTTTCGGGCTCGATTTTTTTGCCGAATTATTCAACGATAGAGAGATAATCATGACCGAATTTAACCTGACACCGAATCCAACCTTTAAAGTCGACGTCAGCATTCCTCGCGCAGGTGACAGTGATGGGGTATTGACGTTTACTTTCAAACACAAAAAGCGCAGTGAATTGGAAAAACTGGAGAAAGCGCTTCGTGAGGCCAGCGAAGAACAGTTGAGCTCTGGCAACTATAGCAATCTACCGATGGCCGACTTCTTACGTGAGATCTGCGCCAATTGGACTTTACCCGATGAGTTGAATCAGGAAAGTCTAATCACTTTGCTGGACAACTATCCACGTGCTTTTGATGCTATCGCTACGGCTTATACCAAAGAGCTGATGGCGGTACGAGAAAAAAACTAATCGCGCTTGCTGAAGCCTTCTATTCGCCGGAAACGCCCCGTGAAGAATTGGCCGCATTTGGTCTATCTCCCGATGACTATGAAACAACCGTTCTCGATGTTTGGCCGGATATGCAGCCTGCATTCCAACTTTTTCAGGCGATGGCAACCCAATGGCGTACCGGTATGGGAGGTATTACGGGGTTAGATTACAATTGCCTTCCCTGGTTAATGCGGGTTTATGCCGTGGAGGATGAAGCAAGCGTGTTAAATGACATCCGAATTATGGAAACCGCAGCGCTTAAGGTGATCCACCAAAAATAATCGTCTGCGATGATGCCAGCCTTGAGCTGGCTTTATTGTTATAGCCAGGAGTAAGGCATGGCAGATATTACAACTATGACGCTGCGTGTTAATGCCAGTGATTTGCAGCGGGCTAATAGAGATCTAGTTGATTTGCAGAGCAACATTTCTGTGGCAACGGGACGATTCGAAATATTGAATCGTACTTTACGCAGCGGAATGCAGGAGATCAGCCGTTATAGCAATATTGGTAGACAACTGTCTCAGCTAGGAGAGAGTACCAATGCTTTTATAATTGACCTGAGAAGAAGCACTGCAGCAATAGAAGAATACCGGCAAGCGCTGGAAGGGATGCAGGGACAAGCTTCGAATACAGCTTCCATTTCTGGCTCTACCTCTGGAGATTTTGGTTGGAAAGAGGCTTTGGACCAAGGTTCACAGCTAGTAGATACCTATGATCAGGTGCAGAAAATACTTGCTCCATTAGGAAGGATGGGACCTCTGATTGCTGTAGCTGTGGGCACTACAGCATTACTGGGTACTGCATATTACCAAGGTGCCAAAGAGGCCGAAGAATTTAACAGGCAGTTAATCCTAACCGGTAATTATGCAGGGAAGAGCTCGGAGCAATTACAGGATTTGGCGCGTAAATATGCTGATTTGGGTGGCGGTATGGATACCGCCTCTGAAACCATAGCAAAAATAGTTGGAACCGGTGCATTCTCCGGTGAGCAAATTGACGGGGTAACAAAAGGAGTCTTGGCGCTACAACAAGCTACCGGTCAGACCGCAGAGCAGGCTATCAATGCGTATAAGAAAATATTTACCGATCCAATAACCAGTGCTTATGAATTAAATAAAGCCTATAATTATTTGTCTGTCGCTGAATTTGAACATATTCTTCAGTTGGAAGAACAAGGGAAGGTTGCAGAAGCTAGCGACTTAATTGCACAAAAGACAGCAATTACTTTCGAAGAGCGAGCAAATAAATTAGTAGAAAATTTAGGGTATATAGATAAAGCTGTTCTTATAGCTAAGTCTAGCTGGAGCTCATTATGGAATATGATGAAGGGAATTGGTCGGGATGACACCCTTTCAGAACAACTTGAAGCCGCTAATAAGAATGTTATTAATGTAAAAAATAATTTAGAAAAGTATCGGGATATTGATGCGAAATCGAGTCCAGACTATGGTACTGATTCTCGACCAATCGTAGATAAAAAGAAGATAATTTCAGATGCTGAAGGTAAAGTTTGGCTTCTGGAACAAGTTGTTAATTTAATTAACGATTCTTCTGCATCTACTTCGGCAGGGAATGTTGAACAGAAGTCAGCCATAGAGAAGTTAAAAAAAGAGCATGATGCCAGGGCTGCGCTTCGAAATAAACCGTCAGTAACAGTATATCCAAACACTCATAAAAATATAGCCCAGAATAAAGTAGTGCAGACTCCTACAGTTGGAGTTGTAGCTCCAACTGTTCCAGATACACAAGAACTACTTAAGCAATCTTCATCTGACTATATAAAAAACATGAGTAAGCGACAGAGGGGTTTAGTTTATAGCGCAGGTAAAAGTAATCGAATTGCCCAGCGTGAGGCAAGTGTTACTCAGTTTAATGATGAATGGATTCAAAAAGGAGGAAAGACGTCAGGTGAGGATTATGAGGGCCAATTAAAAGCTCTCACAGACTACCATGCGGCTGAGGACAAAATTCGTGGTAGTTGGCTTGATGGAGCACAAAAAGGTTGGAACGAATATCTGGACTCTGCGACCAATGTATATGATTCAATGGCCAATATCGGCCAAGCGACCTTTAGCGGTTTATCAGACATGCTTACCAGCATGGTGACCACTGGCAAAGCCAACTTCCAAGAGTTTACCGCCTCAATCCTGAAAATGATTATCCAGGTGATTAACCAACTGCTAGTAGCTTTTGTCATCCAAAAAGCAATGGGTTGGATTAATCCATCGGCTGCAGCAACAGGACATTCCAGTGGTGGTTATACCGGCGACGGCGGTAAATACGATCAGGCGGGCGTGGTACACCGTGGCGAGTTCGTGATGACCAAAGAAGCCACCCAGCGGATCGGCGTGGGCAATCTCTACGCCATGATGCGCGGCTATGCGGAGGGTGGCCTGGTGGGCGGCAACAAAGCCCCGATGTACGGCCTGGCGGCAGAGCAGGGTGGTGGCATAACGGTCAACAGCACCGTAGTAATGAACAATGACGGCTCCGCGAATGCGGCCAATAGCTCCTCTGCCGGTGACGGCATGGGCAAGCTGGTGCAGGGCATCGTTAATCAGGCGATCACCGAACGTTTGGGCAAAGAGCTTAAGCCGGGCGGCCTGATCTGGAATGCCTCAGCGGCCCGCTGAATCTTCTTATCAATCATCAATAGTAACAACCGCAGTCTGGCATCAGGCCTGACTAATTGCTCCTCATCTCCCCCTCACCCCAACCCTCTCCCACAGGGAGAGGGAGCTGCTCCGGAGCTGTATTCAGGTGCAGCAATTAATCTGCAACAGAGTGATAGGGAGGATGAGTGCTGTAGCCAATTGGTGGCACATACAGTTCCCTCTCCCTTGTTCAGGCTGTAACGGGAGTATGAACGCATTAGCCAAGATGTGGCACATACAGTTCCCTCTACCTTGTTCAGGCTGTAACGGGAGGATGAACGCATTAGTCAAGATGTGGCACGTACAGTTCCCTCTCCCTTGTTCAGGCTGTAACGGGAGGATGAACGCATTAGTCAAGATGTGGCACGTACTGTCCCCTCTCCCTGTGGGAGAGGGTTAGGGTGAGGGGTAATTCTAGCCCTGTGACTGACGGTTATTACTGCTCGGAGTCTTTATGCTTATCGATACCTTTCAATGGCAAACCCAGGCCTCGCCTAGCGGTAACTTTGTCCATAACGTCAGAAGTGCGCAGTTCGGCGACGGCTATAAACAGGTTAGCAGCAATGGGCTGAACCAGGCGGTGCAGCAGTGGCAGTTGGCCTATACTGGCCATCCGGCCGTGACCCAGTCGATGCTGGCCTTTTTAAATCAACACGTGCTCGTCGCCTTTTTCTGGACGCCGCCCAACGGCAAGAAAGCGCTATTTCGCGTCAAATCGGATTCAATTTCCGTCACACCGCTTGCGCGCAATGTGGAGGCGTTGAGTTTTGCCTTTGAACAAGCCTTCGGCGTATAGGTGCAATCATGTCATTTAACAGTCAAGTGCAAAAGCTGGCGCCTGGGGAACTGATCCAACTGATTGAAATTGATGGCACCGCCTTTGGCGCGGCCATCATGCGCTTTCATGCGCACAATATTCCCCACACTCAAGCCGAGATCGCGGCGGCGGGCAACGATGCCCAGCGGCTGAAACCAAAATCGATCTGGTGGCAGGGAAACGAGTATGAAGCCTATCCCTACGAGATCACCGGCTTGGCAGCAACCAGTGATGGTTCACAACCAACGCCCAGGCTTAGCGTCGCCAACCTCAGCAATCTGGTGTCTTCGCTGTGTCTAACCTTCAACGACATGGTGCAGGCGAAAGTGCGGGTACACGACACCTTTGCCAAATACCTGGATGCGGTCAACTTCCCCGAGGGTAACGCGCTTGCCGATGCTTCGCAGGAGCGAGTGCAGGTTTTCTACATTGACAGCAAAAGCACCGAAACCAACAGCGTGGTGGAGTTCCAGCTCTGCACACCGTTCGATCTGCAAGGCCAGCAACTGCCCTCGCGGCAAATTCACGGGCTTTGCACCTGGTGCATCCGGGGTTGGTACCGCAGCGGCAGAGGTTGCGATTACAGCGGCGGCGCCTGTTTTGATAAGGACGATGAACCGATCGACGATCCGGCGTTAGACGTTTGTGGTGGCCGGGTGTCCTCCTGCAAAAAACGCTTTGGTGATGCGCAACCCCTGGCCTTTGGCGGGTTCCCAGGTTCCAACCTGTTGGGGAGGTAATGATGCAGGCTGAAATCATGCAGGCCATCTGTGAGCATGCCGCAGCGGAGTATCCCAATGAGTCCTGCGGTTTTGTGGTGCAGAACGGGCGTAAGGCGCGTTATCTGCCGTGCCGCAATGTGGCGGAAAACGCGTTGGATAACTTTGTCATCTCCCCTCAGGAATACGCGCAGGCGGAGGATCAAGGCGAGATCATTCGCATCATCCACAGCCACCCAGATGTGCCCGTGTTGATCCCTTCGGAGATGGATCGCCTGCAGTGCGATCACTCGGGCATTGTCTGGGGCATCGTCTCGTGGCCGGAAGGGGATTACACCGAGGTTGTGCCACGCGGTGAGCGTCCGTTGGTTGGGCGCAGTTGGCTGTTGGGGCATGCCGACTGCTGGTCATTGATCCGGGATTACTATCGCCAGGAACACGGCATCGCGCTGAATGATTACTCGGTGGAGCATGAATGGTGGGTCGACGGCAAAACCCGCCTGTATGACGATCACTGGTACGCCGAAGGGTTCCGAGAATTTCAGGGGCCGATGCGCGCGGGCGACATGATCATGATGCAGGTTTCAGCCCCGGTGACCAACCACGCGGGTATCTATCTGGGGGACGGCATGATGCTGCATCACCTGTTCGGTCAGCTTAGCCAGCGCTATCCCTACAGCGGATATTTTCAGGAGCGGACGGTACGCGTAGTCCGCCGAAAGGAGCTTCTATGATGCAAACAACAAGACTGATCCGGTTGGGGGGCCAACTGGGCAAAAAGTTCGGTAAAACCCATCGGCTGGTGGTGGCGGATACGCGCGAAGCGCTGCGGGCGCTGTGTATCACCTTGCCCGGATTTGAGAGCTTTATGATGAATGCCCATAAGGACGGCGTGCAGTTTGCCTTCTTCAATGGCTCGCAGAATATCGGCCTGGCCGAGTTTGCTACCTCCAAAGGCAACGCCGATATCCGCATTATGCCGGTGATTGCGGGGAGTAAAAGCGCCGGAGGGTTTCAGATTATCTTGGGAGTGGCGGCGCTGGTAGGGGCATTCTTTACCGCAGGCGGAACGATAGGCTTATATAGTGCAGCGTTGGCTGCCTCTGGCGCCGCTGCTACATTCACCACTATGGCCGTTACCGCCTTAACAATGATGGGGACTTCAATGGTGTTGGGAGGTGTCATGCAACTGATGACGCCACAGCCGAACTTCGGCATGTCCTCTTCCCAATCGGTAGAAAACAAACCTTCCTATGCCTTCGGTTCACCGGTCAACACCACGGCGCAGGGCTACCCAGTGCCGGTGCTGTACGGCGAGCGGGAAATCGGTGGCGCGGTGATTTCCGCCGGTATTTACGCCGAAAATCAGCAATAACGCCCCTTTAGGGCATTTTTCTTTAGGTCGCACTCGCGGCCTTTTTTTATGGGCGTGATATGACAAAGACACTTATTCATGGGCGCAAGGGCGGTGGTGGATCGGCGCATACGCCGGTTGAAGCTCCCGATGATTTGCAGTCCAACGCTAAAATCAAAATCCTGCTGGCGCTGTCTGAAGGGGAAATTGCCGGTGAGTTAGACGGCACCCGCATCCTGCTCGACGGCACCCCGGTGCATAACCCCGATGGCAGCGAAAACTTTACCGGCCTGAAGTGGGAGGTGCGTAACGGCACCCAGACTCAGGATTATATCCAGGGAATGCCGGACGTAGAGTCTGAAACGCCGGTCAACGTCAAGCTGACCACTACTAACGTCTGGACCAAAACCTTCACCCGAACCGATATCGACGCGCTGCGCATACGCATGGGCTTCCCGGCGCTGTTCCAGCAGGAAGATAACGGCGATATGAACGGTTCGCAGGTGGAATATCTGATTGAGCTTTCCACCGACGGCGGAGCCTATCAAACCGTGGTCACCGGCACGCTAAAGGGCAAAACCACCAGCCTGTACGAGCGCGATCACCGGATTAATCTACCTAAGGCAACCACCAGCTGGACGCTGCGCATCAAGCGCATCACACCGGACTCCACTAGCAGCAAGTTGGTAAACACTACCCAGATCCAGACCTACACCGAGATCGTGGACGCCAAGTTCCGCTATCCCAACACCGCCTTGCTGTTTATCGAATTCGATGCCCAGCAGTTCAGCTCAGTGCCGAAAATTACGCTCAAGCCAAAGGGCAAAATCATTCGCGTGCCGGCCAACTATGATCCGCTGGCGCGGACCTACAGCGGCAATTGGGATGGCAGCTTTAAATGGGCCTGGAGCAACAACCCGGCTTGGGTGTTTTACGATATCGCGCTGGACAAGAATTACGGCTTAGGCAACCGGGTGACCGCCGCCGAGATCGACAAATGGGGGCTGTACAGCATCGCGCAGTATTGCGATGAGCTGATTGATGATGGTCTGGGGGGCGGGGGCAAAGAACCGCGTTTCCTGTGCGACGTGTATATCCAGTCGCAGCAGGATGCCTACACCGTATTGCGTGATATCGCCGCCATCTTCCGCGGCATTACCTACTGGGGCAACGACCAGCTGTTTGCCTATGCGGATATGCCGCGCGATGTGGATTTCGTCTATTCACGGGCCAACGTCATTGGCGGTGAATTTGCCTATGCGTCGGGTTCTTACAAGAATCGCTATACTTCGGCGCTGGTGAAATGGGGCGATCCGGCCAACCATTATGCCGACGCGGTGGAAGCGGCTTACGATAACGAACTGGTGAAGCGCTACGGCGTTAACCAGACTGAAATCACCGCCATTGGCTGCACGCGGCGCACCGAGGCTCACCGCCGTGGGCGCTGGGCGATCCTGAGTAACGCCAAAGATCGTACCGTCAGCTTTACCGTCGGGTTGGACGGCAATATCCCGCTGCCAGCTCGGATCATCGGCATTGCGGATGCCATGCTGGCAGGCAAGACCAACGGCGGGCGCATCCATTCCGCGCAGGATCGCGTGGTGGTGCTGGACCGTGAAGTGGAGTTTGGCAAAGGCGATCGCCTGATCGTCAATCTGCCGGACGGCACGGCACAAACTCGCACTATCGCCAGTATCGCGGCAGACAAGCTTACGGTGACGCTGACCGCTCCGTTCCGCCAGCAACCAGAGCCTGAAGCGGTCTGGAGTATCGATTCCGACAACCTGGCGATCCAGCAGTTCCGCGTGGTGTCGGTCCAGTCCAACGATGATGGCACCTTCGCCATTAACGCCGTTGAGCACGATCCGGATAAATACGCCTTTATCGATAACGGCATCCGCCTGGATGCGCCGCCAATCACCGTGACGCCACCAGGAGCAATGCCTGCTCCGGCGAATATCGCCATCTCGCGCTACGACTACGTCAGCCAGGGGATTAACGTTGCCTCAATGCGGGTGCACTGGCGGGCTGTCGCAGGCGCGGTGACCTATGAAGCGCAGTGGCGCAAAGATAATGGCAACTGGGTAAATGTGGGGGCGACGCCTTCACTCGGGTTTGATGTTAACGGTATTTATGCCGGTAACTATGACGTACGGGTGCGTGCGGTGAATGCGGTGGGCGTTTCCTCGCAGTGGGGTCATGCCGAGCCGAGCTATCTGGCAGGAAAAGCGGGTGCGCCGCCCAAGATTGTTTCGCTGACGGCAACCCAGGATGTGGTGTTTGGCATCCAGCTTGCCTGGGGCTTTGGCCACAACTCTGCAGATGGCCTGAAAACCACCCTGATGGTAGCCAGCCGGGCGGATTTCGCCGACGAACGCTTATTGGCCGATGTGCCTTATCCGCAGCATCGCTATGACATGCAGGGTTTGCGTGCCGGGCAGGTGCTGTATTTCCGTGCGGCCTTTACCGACAAAACCGGCAACCAGTCCGACTGGAGCGAGTTTGTGCGCGGGATGGCTTCGGACAGTGCGGACGTGGTGCTGGCGCAAATTGCGCAAAGCATTACCGAGACCGAACTGGGCAAAGATCTGTTGGAGAAGATCAACAGCCTGCCTTCGGATCAGAACGTCCAGGATCTGGCCGAGAAGATCGCCCAGGCGCAGGCCGATATCGAGGAGAACAGGGATGCTCTGCAAGGGGATGTCGATACCCTGCAAGCGGCGCTGAACAAGGTTAACGCCGAGCTGGCGGGCCGGAATGCCGATCTGAGCAATGCTGTCGACGTGCTGCAACAGGATTTGACGCAGTTGGGCAAAGCCGCCATCGAAAACAGCCTGACCATCGAGCATAACCGCCAAAAACTCTCCCAGGCCCAGGAGGTTCTGAATAGCGATATCAAGGACGCACGCGGGGAAATTGACAGCACCCGCGCCAGCTTGGCGCGAGCAGATGCCGAACTGCAAGCCAAGGTCGATGCCCTTACCGGTGGCACCAACGCGGCAATGGCTCAGGTTGCTTCGCAGATCACTCAATTGCAGGATGATGATCAGCAACTGGCCAGTAAACTTGACGTGGTGATTGCCAAGGCCGAAGGGAACGCCGCACAAATCGCGCAGGAGCAAGCGGCGCGTGTGGATGCCGATGGGGCGTTAGCCAAGGATATCAGCTCGGTGAAAGCCACGGCGGATAATCAGCAGGGTTTGATTATCAAGCTGGAGCAGGCGCAGGCCGATGCCGATTCTGCTTTGGCTAAGGTGGAATCCAATGTTTCTGCCAACGCCAAGGCAATCGGCAGCAACAAGACGGAGCAGGACAAGGTTAACTCGCAGGTTACGCAGAAAACCGAAGCGCTGGCCGATCAGCAGAAAACGCAGGGCCAGCAGCTCAGCGGGCTGACTTCCGAGTTTAGCGAAAACCGTGCTGACGTAACCCAACAGCTAAAAACGCTGGCGGCGACAGACTCGGCTCAGGCCCAGCAGATTTCCGGCCTGGAAGCCAGCACGGGCAGTAACACTGCGGCTATCCAGGCAGAGGCGAAATCCCGTGCCGATGCCGACGGTGCGCTGAGCCAACGGGTTGACGTGATCCAGGCTACCGGCCAGGAAAACACGGCGGCCATCACCCGCCTTGGCATCGCGCAAACCGAAGCCGAAAGCAGCACGGCCAGCCTGCAACAGGCATTGGAGGCCACGGCCAAGGCGAATATCGAACAGGCGCTTAAGCAGGATAACGATGTTCAACGTCTGGACGAGAGCAGCGCCCGGTTAACCACGGCGCAAACCGTTTTCGCCGATCGGCAGCAGGCGCAGGCCCAGCAGATCACGCAGCTGGACGCGAACTTTGGCGACGTGTCTGCGCAGTTACAGCAGGAGATCACCACCAGGGCCAGCGAGACCGGCGCGTTGTCGCAACGCTTTGACCATCTGAGCGCAGATGTCGGCAGTAATCAGGCCGAGGTGGATCAGCGTTTGCAGGCGCTGGTGGATAGCGGCAGTGCTCAAGCGTCGTTAATTACCGGCCTTGAGGCGGCCAGTGGCGAAAATAAAGCGGCGATCGCCGCTGAATCGCAAGCGCGAACCACGGCGGATGAAGCGTTATCTCGACAATTGAGTTCGCTGGATTCCACCGTTGGGCAAAACACGGCGGCCATCAACGCTCGGCTGCAGACGTTGGCCAATCAAGACTCGGCCATGGCGGAGCAGATTGGTTCATTAACGGCGACCTCCGGCGAAAACAGCGCGGCGATCGGTGAGCTGAAGCAGGCACAAAGCGACTCGGCTGGTTCGCAGGCTTCACTTAGCAGCTCGCTTGAAGCCATTGCCAAGGCGGATATCGAGCAGTCGTTAAAGCAGGCGGAAGACGTTATCAGTAATGACGTGGTCACCGCATCGATCAAGACCCAGCAGAACGTAATGGCGGACGATCAGCACGCCCAGGCGCAGCAGATCACCGAATTACGGGCAAGCTTTGGTGATGTTGATGCGCGCTTGATGACGGAGCAGACGGTACGTGCGGAAGCAGACAAGGCGTTATCCCAGCAGGTGACAGCGCTGGCAGGCACCGTGGGGGACAACAATGCCCAACTCAATCAGCAGCTGCAGGTGCTGGTGGATACGGACAGCGCCCAGGCCAAGCTGATTAACGACCTGACCAGCCGAACAGGGGCGAATGAGGCTTCGGTGACCGCCCTGAGCCAAACGCTAACCGATAGCAATAGCGCGACGGCTCAGCAAATTGGCGCTTTGCAATCCGCTACTGGTGACAATACTTCGGCGATTACTTCGCTGTCGAAAACCGTGACCGATAACCAATCGGCAACGGCTAGAGAGTTTGGATCGTTGAATTCTGCTGTGGGTAGCAATACCTCTGCAATCAGTTCGCTGTCAGAGACTGTTACCGATAACCAGTTGGCGACGGCTAAGCAGCTTGGGTCGCTGAATGCTGCGGTAGGTGAGAATAAATCTGCGCTGATAGCGGAGTCTGAGGCTCGGGCAGATGCGAACGGTGCGCTTAGTTCCCGTATCGATAACGTGAAAGCGAGTGCAGATCAAAGTACGGCGGCGATCCAACAGGTGAGCCAAGCTCAGGCCACGTTGGATGGCAAGGTATCAGCAACTTGGTCAGTAAAAGTTGAAACCAGCAAGAAGGGTGAAAGTACCGTTGCCGGTTTGGCATTGGGGGTTGATGATGCCGGTAACCGGCAATTCCTGGTGCGGGCCGATCGATTTGCCTTGGTAACCAAAGATGAAGGCAATGTGTCTGTTCCCTTCGCCGTGCAAAATGGCCAGACGTTTATTAACTCGGCGTTTATTGCTGATGGGACGATTACTAATGCCAAGATAGGAAATTATATCCAGTCAAATAACTACGACTGGAATAAAAGAACTGGTTGGGCTATTGATAAAAGTGGTAATGCTGTTTTTAATAACGTTACTGCTAGAGGCCATATTGAGGCGACTTCAGGAACGCTTGAAAATGTCACTATAAAAGGCACTGCGATAATTGAACGGGTAGTAGCAAGTTCCATTGAGGGAGATATAGCAAAAATAATCCCGGTTAGCGCTGGTGGCTCTGTAGTGATAATGCCTCAGCCATTTTCCCGAACAGTTTTTATACCCATGATTACGGTATCAGCTTATACGACGGAGTATGAGACGGGCGGTAGTAACAATAACCATACTGTTTATAGTTACGGTTCCGCTACAGCATCCGTTTTGGTCAATGGTTCTATTGGGAAAACGATATCGGTAAAGGCAAGCTATAATATGCGGTTAGCAACGGACAGTGACTCTTATTCTTTCTCTTTGCTGGCAAATAATAGTGTAACCATTCAATATGTTGCATCTGCTGATAATGGCAATTATTTAAAAGCTATCGCTGTGTTTGCAGTGAAATCATAAATAAACCCTGGATGTTACTAAGGTAACTTAATTTAAAGTCATGATCCGCCATGTGCGGTTATTTTATTTGGAGTAATAATATATGTGGTACAAAACAGGCACGATCAATTTAATTTCTAATAACGCCACCGTAACGGGTACAGGCACTGCGTGGGCCGATGCCAAGTTTGGCGTAATGCCAGGCATGATTTTATTGGCCCCGGACAATAAGCTGTATGAAGTTAAACAGGTTAATAGCAATACCTCGCTGACTCTTAACAGCAATTATGCAGGCTCAACGGCGAGCGGGCAGAGCTATGCGATTATCACCACTTATGAAGGTGATATCAGCCAGTTCTCCGCTCGCTTTGCCGCGATGCTCACCTTTTTCCAGGGCAGCCGCAATGATACGGTGAGCTGGTTTACTGGCTCCGGTGATATGACTTTCACTAAGGATGATGGTACAAAATTGACTGTGCCGACGTTGGCTAAGATCCAGGCAGATTCAGTATCCAGAACATTGACCGAAGATCAGAAAGTTGCCAGTACGATCTTACTTTCAAAACCAACCAGATTGTCATCTATCGCGACAACCGGGTTTACCCCATCAACGCAGGGAGCATGGGTTAGTTGGGGTCGTGTTGGTGCGGGTGATACAGAAGGTTATAATGGTGCAACCGATTTTATTAACAACAGGGGGAACGGGGTTGGTGGGTGGAACTTCTGGAATAGTAATGGAACAACTACAAATTTGTCAGCAAAAATAAGCCCTAATGGATATATAACTGCTGTTGGTGGTTTCATATCAACAGGTGATCAAGTTATGCAAGCCGGCGTGACGACACCTAATTTGTTGATAAGATTAAAAGATGTCTCAGGTGTAGAGAAAGGAGCTATTTATGCTCAGACAGATACTGGAGCCATGAATATCCGCTGGAATGGTACTACAAATACAGCGTCTTTCCGTCCTGATGGTTTCGTATCTTTGTCTAATGGACTGGTCTTAGGTAATGCATTTACAACTATAGATAAAGTTCCAGATCTAGGAGCACTTCCATTTGTGTTTCGTGGAGGCGATCGTGCTGATTTGGTTCACCCTAATAATGCCAATATCGCAACGTCAAATGGTTTCTCTGTTGTATCTACTGCGACAACAGGCTTGGTTTCAAACGTGACTTATGGTACCCCTGTATTTTCGGTAAACGCTCGAACTGGGACGGCTCAAGTACTCAATGACTTCACAATCGCAGGTAAAACAGCATTAAAGGTCGGGGATTATGGTATTGGTAAAGATTTTTTGCCTCTTGTCCCTGATGTTACATTGGCCTCTGATTATAGGGTTAATGGAGCATGGTACGTTACAAATACATATACAAGAGATGCGTTTGGGAATGTGCCTAATCATATGTTTAATATTTCAGGTCATGTAAACAAATCATATTGTGCTCAACTATCAATTCAGAGGGATAATGATAAAATAGCATTTCGTGGAATTAAAAATAATGCTGTAGGGTCATGGAATGAACTTGTTGTCAACAATACAGAGGCTCAAATAGTCCCTCCATTATTATCATCTGGCACTAACGGAAACAGATATTGCAAAATTGCAGAGCAATCAATAACGACAGTTTCAGCTAGAGGTATGCATTTTATGATTACCGGAGGGCGGAGCTATGCAGCTGCCAATCCTGGTCTTGATATAATGCATATCTATTTCAGTGCGAGGAACTCAACAACATCAGCATTGGCATCTACAGGTCTTCAAGTATTGAGAACTGGTCTCACATCAGGTGGTAACATTAGTGCTGGAGCTGTATATAATCCTACGACAGCGATGTGGGAATTATGGATTTCTGGAGCGGGTTATAATTCGCCGAGTATTTCATTAATTGGCAACGTTGTTTCAGGAACCCAAGGCTTAATACCTATTGAGACCAGTACCTGGACTGCGACTATGCCTAGCGGTTTCATGGCTGTAACAGAAAAGCGTGTTTGGACCGATTTCAACAGTACTGTTGATGCCAACGGGTTCTTAAAAGTGGCATCCCCGATTGTTAGACTACAGGGTAACGGTTTCTGCACCCTTAACGATGAATCACAAGGTGTAACCACAGAGCGCATAGATTTAGGTGTATACGAGGTCAAAGGCTCATTAGGTTTTGCTGAGGAAGGCTGGAACATCGAAGTCCCACAAGACGTCAACGGTAACCGCCTATGCTTCGTCGCCACCGAAGCGGCCGAAGACGGCACGATCACGGTCAAGGTCAGCAAACGTCGCTTTGATATTGATACCGCAGCAATCGTTGCCGGGGAGCCGATGGATATTCCTGAAGGGCGCTGGATCGATCTGCGCTTGGAAATGCCGCCGGTTGAGGAAGTTCAGAGCGAGCCAGAACCTGAAAGCCACGAAGGCGAAATGGTAAGTGAGTAAGTTGTATCGACAGTGAAACGGTGTTGTCCTGAAGTTGCCCAGAACCGTTCGCTGTGAATAAGCCTGGAAAGTATTGGGGGGAGGCAGCCTCCCCAATATTGGATGTTTTAACGATATTTAATAAAGCGAATAGCCATTACGCAGCAGGTTTTTGTACCGCCAGGATAAAGATCATCGGGCGTTCTTTTTCTTCATCCAGTGCCGGGTTGTCGGCGATTTGCTGAGCCGAAGGACCCCACTCGTTCAAGTAACGAACGGTAAACCCTTGCTGAACCAGCAAATTGATATAGGTGCCCAGCATACGGTGCTGTTTGATCACTCCTTCCGCCAGCCAGTTGGAAATACGCTGTCCTTCTTGCTGATAGCCATTGATTGGCCAGGATTTTTGCCCTGCCTCATCCACTAACCAGCCCTGATGCTTTGGCGCAGTATAAATCGGGTGCTCGGCGGTAAAAATAAACTCCCCACCATTCACCAATGCCTGATAAACGGTAGCGAACAGCTTGCCGAGGTCTTCAATATAGTGCAGCGTTAGCGAGCTATAGACCAAATCAAAGCTGGCTGCTGGGAGCTGTAACGCCTCCAGATCCTGCTGACGGTATTCAATCGCCGGATCTTTGGTCATCTCTTTTGCCTTGCCCAACATCTTCTCTGAAAGATCCATTCCCAGTACCTGGGCTGCGCCTTGCTCACGAGCGCTGCGGCAGAACCAACCGTAACCACAGCCAAGATCGACCACCTTTTTGCCCTGCAAATCGGGCAGAATGCTGCGGATGGTTGACCATTCCGGCGCGCCATCTAAACCCTGTACCGAACGGCTGAGCTGTGCATAGCCGTCGAAGAAGGTTTGATTGTCATAGATATTTTGCGACATAACGTCTCCTGTATTAAATAAACCGCATAACAGCGCGGCGCATTAATGGTATTCGTTCAGCAACTGACTGCCAACAAAAATAGGGCATAATGTAGCGACCACAGAATAAATCAGGAGCTTGGGTGAATATTATTTCGGTGCGTCAGGAGCCAGCCTATCGCGATGTGGCTATCGATTATTTCCAGCGTCAGTGGGCATCGCCAGAGACCATGATGCTGTATCAAGACTCGATAACCCGTTGTATCGATGCGGTAAACCCGCTGCCGCAGTGGTATTTGTTGCTGGATGGGGAAACCGTTGTGGGTTGCGCGGGTTTGATTACCAATGACTTTATCAGCCGTATGGAGCTGTATCCGTGGCTATGTGCATTGTACGTCGATGAGCAGTATCGCGGGCAGGGATGCGGCGCATTGTTGGTCAACCACGTAGCCAAGGCCGCAGGCGAACTGGGATTTCCCCGTTTGCATCTGTGTACCGACCATGTGGGTTATTACGAGAAATTGGGGTTCAGCTTTGATGGGCTTGGTTATCACCCGTGGGGTGAGTCGTCACGGGTCTATTCGTTGGATCTTGCTTAACCTTGATGTTGGGGGCGCAGCGGCGCCCCTAAGGTTGGGCATCTCGCTATTTGGGTTGGTTCCAAGGCATTTTGGCCAACAGCGTCGCCATCCCGCAAAATCCGCTGATACCGGCAAATAGCAATCCAGCACCGACAAAGCCGGACAACAGGAAGAACAGGGGAGAGATTACATACCCCAAGATTGTCCCAGCCAGAATAAGGGAGCCAGCAGCAATCTGCACCTGTCGCATGAGGGGAAGTGGCTGGTTGTTACCCTTGATGACAGCCAATCCCTGTTGCTTCCAGCCGTTGATACCGCCTTCAAGCAGATAAACCTTGGCAGGCGTTGCGGCCCCTGCCAATAGCGCTGCGTTTTCTGCCGTACGGCGGCCAGACTGACAGTGAAAAATCACCACATCCTGTTCACTAACGGCCTGCGGTTTGCCACCTTTCTCAATATCAGTCAGCGACAGCAAGCTGGCTTGGGCAATATGCTCGTGGGCATACTCATCCTTTCCGCGAATATCCAGCAACCGTGCTCCCTGCATGATTAATTTTTGCGCTTGCTGGGCAGTTATCGTTTCTATGTTCATGGTGTCCTCAGGGGCAATAGATGGCTTTTAGCGTGCTGATGACCTGCTGCACGGCGTTATTTTTAATTGAGTAGTTGATGCGCTGCCGATCGCGGGTGCTTTCAATCAGCCCTTCCTCGCGCATCTTGGCCAGATGCTGTGAGGTCGCTGATGGACTAAGCCCGGTAGCTAGCGCCAGCTCACCGGCACTGGTGCCTGGCGTGTCCACCAACATACAAAGGATCAACAGGCGGCGGGGGTTGCTCATGGCTTTGAGCAACGTCGCGGCGGCATTGGCGCTGGCAAGCAGCGAGGCGTTTTCGTCAGTCATTAGTTGTTTTAGTATTTGCTAAATTTAGTAAATGCTAAAGTAATTGACGGGAAAATGCACGTGTTTTTTCAAGCGTCAGACAAAGGCCAAACTTGGGTTCATTCACAACGATATATACCGGCTATAGGGAGCGGCGCGTGAGGCCTTCGTAAATCAGCTTAATGGCGAAAGCCCCAATCACCACACCGATCGCTCGGCTGGCTACCCGTTGCATGCTGACATAGGTGCGCCGTACTGCTGGCAAGGAAAATGCCTGGCTGAGAAAAACGCGCCAGATAACCGAACTGAGCACTATTCCCAGCCAGGCACTCAGTTTGGCCCAGGTGGGCGTATTGGCGCTCAGGGTTACGGAGAAGATGCTGATGAAAAACAGCACCGTCTGCGGATTAGAGAGGTCGGTGATCAGGCCACGGTGGAAGAAGACATACCAAGGCGCACTGAGCGGTTGTTGCAGCGCAGGGGAGTGTGGCGGTGCCTGCTTATTGATACTCTTATAGGCAAACCATAGAAGATATAACCCACCGATGACCTTGATGAACGAGAAGACCCCCTCGCATTGGGTGATCAACGTTGCCATGCCAAACAGGCCCAGCCCGGAATAAAGGGCGTCACCCAGCGCTACGCCAAGCCCGGTGAGCATGCCTGCTCGGCTGCCGGAAGCCAGGCTGGTTTGCACCACGACGAACAGGTTGGCGCCAGGATTGAAAAACGTTAACACAAACAGGCCGATCGTCAGGGTGATTGCATTTAGTGGATCCATCTCGGCTATCATCGGAAACTAGATATATCATTTTTATATCCTGCTGAATGATTTTTGGCGGCACTTGTCCACCAGGGTTGATAGACTGGGTAAGAAGTTTGATTATTTACTTTGCGTCTTAAACTATTGTCTATTCCATTGCGGAATAAAATCGATTACAAAGCCGCTTGCTGCTCAACGTCAAAGGTAATACTGTTAAAGCGCGCCATATTGGTTGCCGTATACAGCACGGTATGCTGGATATTACGGTGCCCCAGGTAATCCTGGATCAGTCGCGTATCTTTCCCCTTATCTGCCAGGGAGTAGCCACAGGCATGGCGCAACATATGTGGGTGGGCCTTAACGTTTAGCTTGGCGGCAATGCCGTACTTCTTAATCAATTCATAGAATTGCTGGCGGGAGAGTGGGTTGCCATGTTGGGACAAAAATAACCAAGGCGTGTCGTTATTGAGCCAGCCTTGACGCTTTTCCAACCATAAGGCCAGGGCTTCCAGTTCACATTTCTGTAAAGGGTGTGTGGTGGATAACCCACTTTTCAGGCGGGAGATATAAATATACTCATCCTGAATATCAGACAGCTTAAGGTGACATAATTCACTGGCCCTTAAACCATGAAAATAACACATCATAATCAAGCAGCGATCGCGATGATAATTCAGCCCCTGAGGCACGGCATTAATCATGGCTTCTACTTCACTTGCCAGCAGGTATTTTCTCTGTGTCATTTGTTTATTCCCAGTAAGGTATTCTGAATGCCTCGTTAAGGCGTGAGACAGAATCTACAGAGAAATCTTAGATGAGGATACGCACGATTCATAAAATCCACTTTTACGAATCAATAAAGTTCATTTAAAACAATGAGCTATAAGTCAGATGATGATTATTCTGGTAGAACCAGGATTTTACTGCTGTTGGTTAGGGGATAACGTTGGCGATTGGGGGAGGGGAGGAACAGCCTGGGTCGAACGTAAGGTCGCCCCAGGTTGATCTATGCGTGTCACAGCGGAGCCAGGCCCTGGAAGATCTTGCCGAAGATCAGCACCGAGCGTGCATTCAGGTGGTTCAGCCCCAGCTTTTTCAACGCACTCAGCTTGTGCGAGAAGATCGTCTTCACCGAGAGGTTCAGCTCCCGTGAAATCCGGTGCGGTGTCTTCCCACCGGCCAGCGACCCCATGATGCTGATTTCCCGTGCCGTCAGGAACGACAGGTCTTTGAGGTGGGCGCAGCCCGCCCCGACACACAACGGCAGGTTGGCCAGCGGCATCTTCTTCGACAGCACCCCCTGCGACCATTGAGTGATGTTGTTCAGCGTCCGGGCGGAGGCGTTATCCATTATCAGCAGCGCCCGGGCTCCCTGACGGCGTGCCCAGACCAGCAGCAGGGTCAGCATTTCCGTCTGTTCCACTGCCAGCAGCAGCGTATCGTCGCTGGTCAACGTAGGGAGAACCCCGGTGTCGTCTGCCTCATCGAGGGGGATAAGGGTGATAGGTCGGTTCAGGCCATGGAAAATGGCTTCGACGCCCAGGGAAAAATAGTAATCATCGGTAGCCAGATAAATCATGGACACATCCTGTGTGAGATTAGTGTGTAGTCACTGTCAACCCCGTGACGGTGGGGATAAATCCAGTCCTGACGGCGGGGGGCTACGGCACGCAGGGCGGGGACTGTCTGACAAACTGCTGTCCGTTATCCAGGCCGCAGGTCTGTTCATCGAGGTTTTTCACCCGGGCAAACAGAGCGATTTCATTGTCGACCTGCAGCTTGTACATCAGGTGCCGTTTATGGGTGCTGATCGTTTTCACACTGCGGTGCAGATGCGCGGCAATCTGCGTCACGCTGTATCCGGCATGCAGCAGCGCGAACACCTGCAGCTCCCCCCCGGTCAGCCGGGCCAGTGCGGGTACTGGCGGCGACTGCGGCAGCAGCCGCGGGCTGATGAGCGGTGTGCCCGCCAGTATCTGGCGCAACTGCGGGCCCAGTTCGGCCTGCGGCGTTTGCAAGGCCAGCGCAGAGAGCGCGGGTTGCCGGGATAGTGCGAGCCACTGCGGGTGTGACAGTTCCTCGGTGATGACCACCAACGGACTGTTGCCGAGAATACTCTGCAGCCACACCAGCCAGTCGGCGCCGTAGGCCACGCTATGTTCATCATCGCTCAGGTCGCTCACCACCAGGTCGGCGGTCGTCAGGCCGGGCTGACGGCCCAGGTCACTGAAGGAGTCAACGCTCTGAAAGCGAAAGTCCGGCAACTGCTCGCTGAGCAGGCACAGCAGTCCCTGACGAACCAGCGGGCAGGCGTGCATCAGGATCCCCTGTTTGCTGGTGGTTGGTGCGCGGGTATCCGGGGTCATAACCGGACCTCGTCGGCCATCAACTGGCCGCCCAGTACCTGCAGTTCGCCACGGCTGACCATGTTGAGCTTGCCGAGCAACGCCTGCTTGTGGGCGCTGATGGTGCGGATGTCCTTGCGCATCAACTGGGCCACCCGGGTGACGCTCTTGCCGGTCAACAGGGCCTGGGCAACCCGGCACTCCTGATGGGTCAGCCGAACGGGGTGAAAGACCGGGCGATGGGGCAGCAGGTAATGGGCCAGATCTGCTGCGTCCAGCGGCCCGCGGAACAGCGTGTTGACGCCGAAGGCCTGCAGCAAATCCTCCAGGTGGGGCAGGTCCTTGCGCAGGTAGGCGGCGATGTGTGCTTGCTTCGAGCTGCGCAGGATGAGGGACAGTTGCTGCAACAGGGGCAGCACCTCGGAACGGTGGCCGACGGCGCTGAGCAGTATTGCGTCCACCTGATGGCGTTGGGCGGTTTCAGCCAGCCGGTCGGTGTCGTGCAGACGTATCAGCGAGACGCGGTGGCCCAGCTGGGTGCGCAGCATTTGCTGGATCCCCAACCAGGGAATGTCGTAGGGCTCCAGCACCAGCAGGGTGCGCACAGGTACGCCGGTATTCTCCATTAGAAAAGACATGCTTCCCTCTCTTTGTGGTGTAGGTTGCCCACCGAGGCAGGCCCCCTGATGATTACTGGTAGGTGAAGTTCACCAGGACGCTGCTGGACACCTGTCCGGCCTGGGCACCGCCGGTGGGCGTATACAGGCGGGCCGCCAGTGGGAAGGTGGCGGTGCCGGTCAGCGTGTCGACGGTGACGTCCATGGTGCTGCCGGTGGAGAGCACGGCCGTGTGGTCGCTATCCTTAGCCATCTGCACCGCCATGTTGGGGGCCGCAGTGGCCACCGGTTCGGTGTTGGCAAACAGTGTGGCATCGGTGCCGTTCGGGGTGCCGGTATAGGTGGCCTTGACCGTGGTGGTACCGGCCGGGCAGTTGGTCAGGTTGAGGGTAAAACTCTTCCAGGTTCCGGCATCATTGGCGAACTGGAAGCGGGTTCTGCCCAGGGTGCCGAGGTCGATCGTCTGTCCTGCCGCCAGCACCGGGCTGACGGTACAGGAAGAGGCGATGACTTTGCCGGTGATGTTGACATCAGTGGCCTGCGCCTTCGTGCCCGGCAGGACAGCGAGGGCGGACAGCAACATGTTGAGCATAAAGACACGTTTAAACATGAGTGGCTCTCCTGCCAGGGGTTAACGCAATCAGTTGTAGGTGAAGTTCATCAGCACCACGGTAGTGATGTTGCCGACGGTGCCGCCGCCTGGGGTGCTGTACGGACGGGCCTGAAGGTCGAAGGTGGCGTTGCGGCTGGCGTCGACGTTGACGGTCATGGTGCTGTTCTTGCCCTTGTCGGCGACGGTGCCGGAGCGGTTCTGCACCTGGACGGCGACGTTGGTGGCATAACCGGTGCCGGTGGTGTTGGCGTACTTGTTGGCATCGGCACCGTCGGCGGTACCGTCAAAGGTGGCCTTGACGGAGGTGGTGCCCGCCGGGCAGTTGCTCAGGGTGACGTCAAAGGTCTTCCAGGTGCCGTAGGAGTTGGCCGGGTTCAGGGTGGCGGCGGTCACATCGGGCATGGTAACTGTGTAAGCACCGCTGTTGTCGACGGTACAGGCAGCAGCAATAACTTTGCCGGTAATGGTTACGGTAACCGGTGCTGCACTTGCCATCATGCTGACGAATAAAGTGGCGCTAGCAATAGCGATTGAAATTCCATTTTTTTTGATAAACATAGTTATCTCCTGATACGTTTTAGGGGGAATTAAATCAGTTGTAATACGCTGTTATTGTTACCGCCGTACTAAATGTTCCCAAGGCTGGGGTACTATTTTGCCAAACCATTTCGGCAAGGTAAGGAACAGAGGCACTATTGACGATGGTTAAATCTGCAAGATCTTCAACGTCCGAATATTGGATATAATTGCCGGTGGTCAGGTTTTTTATTTTTACGCCAACGCCGGCAAGCACATTGAGCGTATTGGCATCCAGTCGGTTGGTTGGCGAACCGTATGATGCGGTTAGCTTAAATGGATCGTTACAACTCTTGGTAATGTTAACGGTAAAGTTACTACTTGCGGCTACCGTATTGGCTGAAGCCGACGTTGCGGCTACCGTGCCAAAATCTATCGAACTCGGCGAAACAGAAATAGCGGCCTCACAGGCGGTAAAACGGATCCCTTGCATATTCGTGGTCGAATAGCGATAGTTTGAGTTGGGGGTGATGTTTAATCCGCCAACGCCGTCCAGTTGAAAGACTGCCAAGGTGTTTGGCCCAGAATAATTACTGCCACTGGGTGTTCCATATTTATTAATATAGATATAGTAGCTAATGGTAAAGGTCGTTGACGTGATTGGTTTACACACCGCCTCGGTGTTGAAGCATTCAGGGACTCTGACGCCTGGTACAGCCAATTTTGAGGCGCTGAAAATATTGGGTACGTCAGTGCCATTAAAATTCATGCCAACGCGAATGCCTGCGCCTAAAGAGGCTGATGCAGGGTTAAAATAAGCATACGGAGATTCCGTTGTACCACCGAAATCCTTCCAGCACGTTATAGTCATCGTTCTGTTTTCTGAACGCCATATCAGTGTGCCATTCGGTGCGGTAATGGGTACAGCTACGCTCCCTATGTTCTCAACGAATGAAAATGACTGGTCGCTCGCATTCACGCACTTGAGTGCATAGGCATTCTCCATCGTTAATACCGATAGACAAAGCAAGAGTAACATCCGCAGCATTATTGACCAGCTTCGCTTTTTGTTAATTGAAAATAAAACATTCATTTTCATACCTTTAAATAATGTACTGTTGTCAAAAGGGCTAACTATTTAGCGGCTACCGGCATTGTCCGTTTATAGCAGCTATACCCTGGACACCGTTTGGTAGACTGTAATCCACGCGGCACTGTTCATCCGCGCCGTTGCCCCATTGCACCTTCAGTTGCCCACTCTGCGCCAGCCCGGTCAGGTATACCTGACCCGCGTCCCCGACGATAAAGCCTTCGGCGTCCTTGCTGTTCCCCGCCGACACGATGGCCCCGAACGGGACCGGCTTGCCGCCCTGATAGATCAGCGTCATCAACACCCGGTTGCCCACGCTGGTCTGGTAACGGGCTCTGACGACGGCACCGCGCGTTGGAATAACCGTCTGGGTGGTAATCGCCACGTCGGTGTTGTCGGCGAAGGTCTCGGTGTTCAGCGTTACGTCATTTTTACGGTATGGGCTGGCATACGGCACCACCGCATAGCCGCGGAAGTCGGTTTTCACCCCGGTCTGCCCCTGAACGCTGACGCTCTTCGCGTCCGGTGCGGCCACCAGTACCAAGGTTTCACCCAACGGTTGACCCAGGGTCACACCGTTCTCGTGGGCCAGAATGCCCCCCTGCACGCCGTAGTTCACGCGCTGGCTGTTCTTGTCATACGAATACCCCCCGTTGAGCTCCCCGTAGGTTGCCCGCCAGTCGGCATTGGCACTGCCACTGTTGCCCTGGCCTTTCGTGCCGTAACCTTGCTGTACGCTCCAGCTCAGGTTGTTGTCGTCCAGTACCGTGCCACCTACGCTCACGCTGTTGGTGGTGTTGCCGTTCTTGCTGCTGTTGGCCATGTAGTTGACGTAGGTCGGGTGCTTACCCCCGAACAGCCGGTTCAACGGTATGCTCAGGCTGAGGGCAAACTGCTGGTCCTTGTCGTAGATACGCCCGCGGTTGCCGCCGCCAATGCTGCTATCGCCCATGCTGTTTCCGTAGGCCGCCTGCGAGTTGCGGTTGTAGGTGTAGCTCAGTCCGTAGCTGATGCCGTTCCACGAGTTGTTGTAACTGGCACTGTACGATTCCATGCGCCGCTCGGTATCCCAGTAATCCTCCCGTGCCGCCGTCAGCCCCAGGTTGCCGCCGCCCTGCCACAGGTCCTGTGACAAGGTCAGCTCCGCCCGGTTGCGTCGGCGCTCCTGCATCGGCGTATTGTTGCCGCTGGTGTAGGTGTCCAGCACCTCCTGCATGCCCCAGTAGCCACTGGTCGCATAGCGGTAACCCGCCACTGAGAAGTTGGTGCCGGTCTGCACGAAGTTCTTGCTGTAGCGCACGCGCCATGACTGGCCGCTCTCTTTCTCCTGGTCTTTCTGCTTCGACCAGGCCTGGGTCACGTCGACGGACATCGCCCCGAAGTCCCCCAGGTTCTTGCCGACCCCGGCCACCAGCGACTGGTACTTGCTGCTGAACTGGCCGCCGCCGTAAATCGTGAAGCCCGCTGGCAGGCCGTAAATCACCGTACCTTCGCTCAGCGGAGTCTTGTCCACGCTGTTGTCGTAGGAGCGGTAGACCCCGGTAGTGGCCGAGTATTTCAGCCGTCCTTCACGCTGCAACACCGGCAGGGAGGCAAACGGAATGACCAGTTGCTGTTCGCTGCCGTCGGATTCCTTGATGGTGACGTTCAGGTCACCGGAGCCACCGGACGGGTACATGTCGGTGATTTCAAAGCTGCCCGGCGACACGTAGGTCTGGTAAATCACGTAGCCGTTCTGGCGGATAGTCACCTGCGCGTTGCTGCGGGCGATCCCGCGCACCACTGGCGCATAGCCGCGCAGGCTTTCCGGCACCATCTCGTCGTCGGAGGCCAGCTGGGCCCCGCGGAACGGAATGCTGTCAAACACGTCGGCCGCGGTGGTGGTATCCCCGGCGGTAAACTGACTCTTCAGTGCGATGATGTCGCGCTGGGCGTAGGTATAGACCGTGTCCCACTTGTCGATGGTCTGCCCATCCTGGCCGCTGCTGCTGGAGCGGTTCCAGGTGGTGTAGTTGCGCAGCCGCCAGGGCCCGATATTCACGCCGGGACGCAGGTTGACGTACTGGCTGTTGCTGTCATCGCCACGCCCGTTTTTGGCGTAGTTGTTGGCCCCGGTGACGCTGTAGTTGAGCAGCACCGCCGGAATCCCCTCATCCCACAGCTTCGGGTCGACCCAGCCGCGGGCGGCGTTGTTCACGGACGACTGCGGGAAACTCAGTAACAACTGCTGGCGGGCAAAGCGAAAATCGCTGCTGGCCTGGGGAATGGCCGCCAGGTTGGCGCAGGCGCTGCCCGGTGCACCGAGTTCCGGGAACTTTTTGGTCAGCAGGCCCCAACTGGTGAGGTCGTCGACCGGGATGCAGGGCTGCAGGGTCTCGTTGCCCTTGGCGTCCTTGCCCTGGCGGAACTCGACGTTGCGGGTTTCCATTTTTTCATTGTTGAGGAACACGTCCACCCGGTAGGTGCCGGGCATCTGGCCGCCCTTGTCCTCAAAGGAGGTCAGGTCGACGGCCTTTTGACCGGGGTTGCCGAGTTCAAGCAGGGCGGGGTTGAAGTAGTCCCGCGCTTGGGCTGTCATCATTGTCCCGGTCATCAGCGCCATCTGGGCTGCTACAAAGCAGGCCACCTGGCTCAGGCGCACTCGGGGTTTATTATTATTCATTCTTCACTACTCCTTGCGTGCGGGAGAATTGCGCCCTCCCGCTCCTGAATGTCCATGCTCCGCATCAACATGCTGTTAGTGCCCCGGGGTGTGCTCTGCGCCGGTACCGCCGTAGTCACTGATGAGTTTCCAACTGACCGGGCCACTGACGCCGGCCGGGAGAGTAAAGGTGGCCTGGCCCATCGGCAGTACGTAGGTGATGTCCTTGAGTTCACGGCCACCCACCTTGATTTGCTGGAAGTTCATGACGAACGGCGTCGGGTTGGTGACGGTCAGCTGGGCTCCGCTCTGTGACCAGGTCAGCTTGCTGGTCACCTCTTCCGGCGTGCCCTTGATGCCCTGCGGGCGGTAAAGCAGCTTGATGCGGGTCTTGACGGCAATCTGCAGGGTGTTGGCCCCTTCCTTCTTGCTACCTGCCGGGATGGACTTGATATTCAGCCAGTAGAGCGACTCGCGGTCTTCAGGCAGGCTGCCGCCGGTGCGCACGATACGCAGCAGGTTCTGCTGGTTACCGTCGAGGCGAAACAACGGAGGCGTGATAATAAAGGGGGCTTTCTCAGCGCCACCGTTTTGGGTCTCCGCCCAGGACTGGATGAGATAGGGGTTGATGTCAGTGTTGGTGACGCTCAGTGAAGCCTCCTTCTTGCCGCCGTTGTAAATCAGGCGGGTGCCGCCGACGGTAACGCCGCCGATTTCGGCCGCCTGCGCCAGCGCGCCGGTCAGCAAGAGAGGCAGGCAAAGGGTTTTTAACCAGGTGTTCATAACAATTCAAAGCTCCGAAAAAAGATGGGCCGACCGAAGCCGGCCCGTGGGGATGCCTTCCCAACCAGGACGTGGTGGGAGGGACAGCCGATTAGTTGTAAATGATGGTGAAGTTGCTGGTTGAGTTAGCCGGGCCAGCGGTCACGCTTGCTGCTGTGGAGTAGTAACGTGCCACGAAGTCCAGGTTGTTGGCACCCGGGACCAGCGCATAGGATGAAGACGCGGTGTACAATGGCACAACAACGTTGGCTTTATCCGTCAACTGGATCCCCACGTTGGTGGCCACGCCAGCTTCCTGCGTCAGAGCCAGGATGCTGCCTTCGTTGGCGTCTGCGGTGCCATCAAACTTCACTTTTGCCGAGGTCATGGTGGCCGGGCAGTTGGTCAGCGCGATGGTGAACTTGGTCGGTGCTGCAGTAGACCCGATGGTGGTGAACGCTTTGCTGGATACGGTGCCCAGCGTTACGGTCAGCGGGTTACTCATGTCGTTTACCACGGTGCAGGCGTCGTCAGTGATGGCGCCAACAAAGTTGATTTTGCCGTCAGCCGCGAAAGCAGAAGCAGACAGAACACCGGCGGTCATCAGAGCAGCAACAAGCAGATTCTTTTTCATGTAAAACTTCCTTTTGGGTCGAGATGCGCGCATCTCATTAATAATTATGCGTTTCTACGCATGTTTTCCTTGGTTGTTCGGGTTACGAAGTGAGCAGATAACTGTTCATTTTGTTCCAATTTGACCAGTTTGGTGGTTACCACTGGTTTTCCATCGGATGAGGGGTTTTCCTGGAGTTTTTACGGTGTTTTTGCGTTTCTGAGTGGTTTTTTATTCCGATAATTTGTTTAACAAACTCGACATGCGATTTTTTTTATTGTTAAAAGATTTGCTAAGTTCTGTTGGAATAAAAAGAAGGATTTTTAGGAGTTAAAAATAATCTATTGAATTTGTTGAGTTAAATGAATGGAAACAGCGAAGAATGTAGGGTTATTGACAAGAAAATTATTACTCTTTAGTATCGTGGTCAGTTTGGAACAATATGTCCATAGAATCACAAATTATTACATTCCTTCCGAGTGGTTTTCCTACTAGTTATTGATTACCAGGCACGCAGAAAGCGTTGGGCGTTGGTCGCGGTATAAAGCACGGTGTGTTGAATATTACGGTGCCCCAGATAATCCTGGATCAACCGCGTATCCATACCTCTATCTGCCAGAGCGAAACCACAGGCGTGGCGTAACATGTGGGGGTGTGCATCCACTTCTAATCCTGCACGGCGGCTGCAATCACGCAATATGTCATAAATTCGCTGGCGTGAAAGCCGGTTGCCTTTTTGCGATAAAAACAACCACTCACTGGCGGCATATTTATGCCGAGAGCGTACGTTCATCCAGCCGATAAGCGCCTTAAGTTCAACTTCATACAGAGGATGGATAGTAGAAAGGCCGTTCTTTAAACGGTGGACATATATGCGGTTATTGGGGAGGTCGATATCCGACAGGCGCCAGCTGTTGATCTCGCTGACCCGACACCCGTGGATAAAGCACATCCAGATTAAACAGTAATCTCTCTCCGGGTCAGAGCCTTGTTTGGTGGCCTCCAGCAGGCGTTCCACTTCAGATAGGGTAAGATATTTGCGATTTGTCATTGTGACCTCTCAATTAGTCATAGTATGCATATAGCCATATCCTTATTAATGAAAAACATACATTGTTATCGGCAGGTTCCATTCCGTAGTTTTTGAGTATAAACAATAAACTGGAAGTAATACAGTCAATATCAAATATAGAACGTTGAGACACTCGATATAACCCCTTGGAGCTCGGGGTTATACCACTAGTGTTCTTCGATCTAATGATGTTGATGAAATTATCCTAGCTCAGATAAAAAGTTGATTATTTTTTGTAGCAAAGGATTGTTCTTTTCTGAACGATGAATGTGCGTATAGTAACCAACGGTATGTTTAATGGGGAAATCATGCTCCACCACGCGTAAACCGAACCTTTCACACACCCAAGGTGCCAATGCGGAGGGTATCATTGTAACCAGCTCTCTTTTTGCCGTTTGCAGCAGGATAGTAATAATGGATGATGAGCGGAAGTTGCGGAATAATAGATCTTCATCATTATGCTGAATACCGGGTATTTCCTTACCCAGTTTTTCTTCCGAATAGATAAAGCCTAATAGTGACTCTTGACGAAATTGTTCTAACGTCACCGATTGTTTGATGCGGGGATGATCTTTCGCGCAAACCATCGTCATCCCCCCATAGAAAATGGGATAACAGAGCAACGATCGGTCGTTCGACAATGCCGTGCCGATATCGAGATCGATCTGCTTTCTGCGCAGGCGTTCTATTCGCACTGTGGGATCCTGAGAAACTGCAAGGACATCCCAACCCGCCCCATTACAAAATTCCGGGGCGTCCAAAAATTTGTCCACCAGAAACAAGTCCAACAGCGGGACAGTGGCAATACGTAGTTTTTGCACACGGCTTGGCAACAAGGCATCAGCCTGGAGTTTCTCTGCTTCGTCAAACAGATTGAGCGCTGGCTGATAAAATTTGTATAGCTCCAGTGCTAAAGCTGTCGGCATCATGCCATTGCCTTGCCTGAAAAACAGCGTGTTATTATGGTGCTTGCGTAGTTTATTTAGCGCGATACTGACCGCGGAGATGCTGGTTTTAAGGTTCATTGCGGCGGCAGAAACTGAACCTGCGTCGATCACCTCGCAAAGAATACGGGCAAGGTTGAGGTCTAGTTTTGTCTGCACGGTGACTTTCCCAAAGGTAAATATTATCATTACAGTATAGCTGATTGTTTTGAAAGTGCTTTTTACTCTTTTAGTTAATTTTTTTAGAACGGGTGAGATATTAATTGTTAGCATAACACTTACCGATAATTAAGTTTACTTAAGGTGGCTAGATATCCAGATGGTAAATAAAAATATTCCTCCACTGGTTTTCAAACATGTTTCTACCTGATAAAAAAGAAGACCTGTTTCCAGTGAAGGGATTCGACGATGACGTTTCAAGAGAAGAAAGAACGGGCATTAGCGTTGATGGCAGAGAAAAAAATGTGGCGTAGCAATTATGCGCCACCGCTCCTGCGCCTGTTGTGGAAGTTAGGCGTCCAGATCCCTCCGCCGCCGTTTATGCCGTTCTGGCAGAATGTGCTGTGCTTCGGTGGCTTTTTTGGTTCTGCATGGGGTCTGTTCATGTGGTTTACGATTTGGAAAAGCCAATGCTACAGCGTATTGGTGGCGCTGCAGACAAGCTTGCTGGCTGGGGTATTGTTTGGCTTCTTAATGGCGTTATTTCACTATTGGCGAAAACGGGTAAACAAGCTGCCGGACTGGGGCAGTCTTTAATTGGTGAGTGGGGGCAAAAGTCATTCACCTGGGCCCCCAGCAAGCTGTGCTGTCAGCCTTTCGGCAATAAAGCACCAATCAGTGAGGTAAACACGCCCCCAGTGGTAAAGGCATGCGCTGTTTTGTATTCCTCACCCTTAATGTCTTTAAATCTGGCAAGGGCCGCTTGCGGGGAGGTGGCTTGCAACTCTTCAAATTGCTTGGCATAGCCTTTATCTAACAGGTGCTTTTGATTATCTGCGAAATCAGGTACAGAGTTATCCAGTACCACAATCTGCTCGCCCTTCACGAAAAAACTGTAAATCACCATAGTATCTTCCTTAAGTTAGTGTCACGACGATCCCAGGATCGGATGAGTGTTGTGTGGTCTATTTTCGCATAGGGCGACAAATCACAACCATTGCTATTGCGCTGCAAAATGGGAAAAATGCCAGGTGTAGCCAAGGGAAAATGGCTTCATAGGAAGGAATCAATGCGGCGTCAAGCTGATTGCCAAGCAAGAAATTTCCCGCCAGTACCGCACACCCTCCGGCTGAGGCAAGCGCACCATAGTGTGCGCCCAACGTCGATTCGTTAGCAAACCATGGGATCAAGTCTTTCACTGAAGGCACCAGCAGCATTTGCCCCAGGGTCAATAACGTCACAAAACTGGCCGCAGGTAAAAGCCGGTATCCGTTTTCTGGCGGAGGGGTAGAAGCAAACAGCGCGACGCTAAGAAATGAGACGGAAATAAGCAGAAAACCCACGGGCAGGATGCGCGCAGCCCCGATGTGACGAGCAAAGCGTGCAAGCGGTAACTGTAGGGCAATAATCAGCAGCGATGCCAGCATAAACAACGGGCCAAGATCTTTTTCGCTGCCGCCGGCACGTTGGATCTCCACCGGCAGCGCAAAATATAACTGGTTATAACTTAACAGCCACGAGCTATAGGCGATAATAAAAGCGACAAACCGTGGTTTACGGAATGTCGTCCACCACGGAAGGATGTTTAGTGTCTGTTTTCTGACATTCGTAGCTGGAAGGCAGAAAAACAACACCACCAGTGCTATCACGAAGATACCCGCCCCCGCCAGTGCAACCTGACGAAAACCCAACCCTGTCAATAATGCTCCTGCCACCGGCCCCAGTACAGCCCCCAGCTCTCCGCAAACCGCAAACAACGCAAACCATTCCGCCCGGCTGCGTTTCCCCTGCAATTCGCTTTGCGTTCCAGCCTTTGCCAGTAACGCTTCGATTGATGGAGAGAACAGGGCACCGCCGATGCCTGTAAGACAGGCACCAATGATAATCGGAGATAGTGACTCGCCAAGAGCCAGTAGCAGGTAGCCTGCCACACGGATCATGCAGCCGCAGAGGATAATGATACGTGCGCCGTAGCGATCGGATAATGCGCCGCCAACAATAAACATGCCTTGCTGAGAAAACGTTCGCAAACCTAATATCAACCCGATGAGTCCGCCGGACAGCATCATGTCGTCGCGTAAAAACACGGCCAGAAACGGCACAACGGCGTAAAAGCCAATATTAAAAACAAACTGGCTGCCCAGTAATACAGGCGGCCAGACCTGAGTCACTGACCGCATAATTGGCAAAGGCATGCTAATAACCCGGTATTAAGCGATGTAGTGGATATGTTTTTTTCCGTGGAAGGGCGAAATTTCAATCTTGGTCTCTACTTTGAATACATCCCAAAGCAGAGACTCTGTGAGGATCTCCTGCGGGCTACCAGCGGCGACGATCTGCCCTTGTTGCATTACAATCAACGAGTCGCAGAACATGGAGGCGTGGTTGAGATCGTGAATAGCCACAATGCTGGTCACTGGCAGTTCGCTGACGAGTTTCATCAACTGTATCTGATGACGGATATCCAGATGGTTGGTCGGTTCATCCAGGAGGATCTCCGTCGGCGATTGTGCAAGAGCTCGTGCAATGTGAACACGCTGGCGTTCGCCACCCGATAAACTCTGCCACCCCTGTTCACTCTTGCCGAGCATATCCACGCGCTGGAGCGCGGCGGTGACAGTATCGTCATCCTGCGCGGTCCAATTGGAAAATGGAGAGTGATGGGGAATTCGCCCCAGTTTGACCACGTCGACAACGCGCATATTGGCCTCGGTCATGCCGTGCTGTTCCACAAAGGCCACCCGACGCGCCAACTGCTTTTTGGTTATCTGAGCGATATTTTGCCCGTCCAGCGTGACGGTACCTGAGTGGGGGCGCCGTAATCCAGCGAGGATCCGCAGCAGTGATGACTTTCCGCAGCCATTAGGGCCTAGTAATCCGACGGTTTCACCACTCGAAACGCTCAGCGAGACGTTGTTGACGATGATTTTTTTACCCACACTCCAGGTAATATTTTCAGCGGCGATACTCATCACTTATTCCTTGAGCGGTAGATGATAACGGCAAAGAACGGCACGCCAACCAGCGCGGTGACCACGCCGACCGGAAGACTTTGCGGGGCTATCAGTAAGCGCGAAGCTATATCGGCCAGCACCATCAAGATGGCACCTGCCAATGCGCAAGTGATAAGTAACCTGCGGTGCAATGGCCCAAAAAAGAAGCGCATGACATGCGGAACGACCAAGCCCACAAAGCCAATGGAACCAGCCATGCTGACGATGGTTGCTGTGATCAGCGCAGTGATGGTGAACAGGAGCAGGCGGACCCAGGGCACGGCGATGCCCAGCGAGGCGGCTGCATCATCGCCAAAAGTAAAAGCATCCAACGCTCGAGAATAGTAAAGGCACACTGCAAGCCCTACCAACACGACTACCAGCACCAGTTGAAATTCTGGCCATCTGACGCCGCTGAAACTGCCCAACAACCAGAACATCACGTCACGCGCCTGCTGCGCGCTAGCGGATGTGCTGATGGTGTAAGCGGTAATCGCGTTGAAGAGCTGGGACGCAGCAACGCCCGCCAGAATGGTGCGCTCATTGCCTCCACGTGCGCCATTGGTCAAAAAGGCGACAAAGGCAAAGGCGGCAAATGCCCCCGCAAATGCCCCGGCGGAGAGCGACACGGCGCCGGTGCCGATGCCCAATACAACCACTGACACCGCGCCGGTTGAAGCGCCTGCAGAAACGCCAAGCACGTAAGGCTCTGCCAGCGCATTTTTCAGCAGACTTTGCAGCACCGCACCGCATATGGCCAACCCGGCACCGCAGCAAGCCGCAACAAGCGCACGGCTCAGGCGAAAGTCCCAAATCACACTTTCGTAAATGCGGCTAAGGGGCACTTCTGTCAGCCCGAGTTTATTGCTTATGGCATAGAACACGCTTCGCAGCGGGATAGAAAGCTCACCCACGCTAACGCCAATCGCGATCACCAGCACTAGCAACACCGCTGAAAAAACAGTCGACGCGGCTAGCAGAAACGTCTGTTTCATCGGTTGCGCCACTGCTGTCATTTATCTAGCCCAAGATTTCTGAGCTGTTCGCCAACTTGTTCTGCACCATAGAGGGTACGAATCGTTGGGTTCATTGCCTGGCCGTCCATCACGACGATGTGGCCTTTTTTCACCGCATCTAATTGACTAACAGCAGGATCGGTTTTGAGAAATTTAATCTTTTCTTCTGCGTTATCGAGCGCCCAGCGATTTCGGTCAAGGCTTGAAACCACTATCACATTGGGGTTGGCGGCAATGATGCTTTCCCAACCGACGGTTGGCCACTCAGTCTCTGAGGTGATGGCGTTATGGCCGCCTAACAGATTAGCGATAAAACCGGAGGCGCTGTTCTTGCCGCCGACATAGGCGTCAGAGGAGGGGGAAGAGCTAGAGAACCAGAAGACAAACGAAAGATCCTGGTTGTTTTTTCCGAACTCCCGGCGAAGGTTTGCTTCGCGTTGTTTAAAATCGGCAATTAACGCCTGGCCGCGATCTTCGACGTTGAAGATTTTGGCAAAGTCTGCAATCTCTTGATAAAGGAAGGTCGTGTCCCACAGTTTTTGGCGGCTACCGTACATATCGCCAATGTCTTTTTTGGTTGCACACATACCAGGAGACATGTAGCTATTCACGCCAACGGTGGCGAGATCTTCGCGCTTGGCGACTTTACTTTCTGGGCCGAGCAGTAAAGGCAGTTGTGCGGGAACAAAATCAGGGTTTTGCGCAAGAATGGATTCCAACGTTGGTATTTCTACCGTCAGCGTTTTGATTTTCTCATTCTGTTCAGCCAGTTGCGGCAGCACTTTAGTCGGCCAAAACGCACTGGCGACTATCTTGTCCTGCAATCCCAATAGCAGCAGAATCTCGACGGTATTTTGTCCCAGTGCGACGACGCGCTCGGGGGCTTTGGTAAACGTCTCTTTATAGCCACAATTCTCAATGGTTAGAGGATACGTGGTTGCCAAAGCAGAGCTGGCCGAGGCGAGCACCATTCCTAACGCACAGATGACCTTTTTCATTTATCACTACTCTTAGCGGGATGAGTTTTGACTGCGGAAACGCAATGATAATGAAAATTATTTATTATGCGATAAAAATTTACTGCTTAACCCATGGAAAACCACGCATTAAATACCTATCAAGACTAGGGATTATGCGGAGAAAAAAACGTCAAGTAGGTGATGACGCAGTGGGTAACTGTTTAACCTGATTTTGGCTCAGCATCAGCCCAAGGTTGTTAAGAGGTGATGTTGGTATCCTTAGCAAATGAAAACAATATTAACTCACTGATTTTATTTTAAATAATTGAATTTAAAACACAAAAAAGCCCGCAATGTGAATTGCGGGCTTTTTCGTTACTGTCGCCGGGTCTATCTGGTATCACTGGCGACCTATTTGGTGGAGCTGGGGGGATTTGAACCCCCGTCCGAAATTACTACACCGTCGGCACTACATGCTTAGTCCAATCTTTACATTCGCCGGTCAGCTGCGGATGGACACGCCACTAACAAACTAGCCTGATTAGATTTAGCACTTCAGCCCCAGGCAGGACTTCCATGCGATCTCTTTTGGGTTTGACCTCTCTTTATCCCCGTCTTAAGAGCGGAAGCTAGGGAGAGAGGGCTCTAAGCAGGGTATTAAGCTGCTAGTGCGTAGTTTTCGTCGTTTGCGACTATTTTTTTGCGGCTTTTTACGAGGCAAACCGCCCCTCGGCATGCTCCTAGGGCTTCGCAAATCCCGTCGAATCCAGAATCAGCCCCAAGTACTTTGTGCAGTATAACAGAAGATTACCCTGTTAAGCCAGCGGCTTAACGATTGGCATGCTTCATGATACGGGCTTTCGCCGTCTGCCACTCACGATCTTTGATGTCATCGCGCTTATCGTGTTCTTTCTTACCTTTGGCTACGCCAATCTTCACCTTGCTCCAGGCATTTTTCCAATACATGGAGAGGGCGACGACGGTATAACCATCGCGGGTAACGCGGCCGATCAGTGAGTCTAGCTCACGTTTTTTCAGCAGGAGTTTACGGGAACGTGTTGGATCGCATACCACATGAGTTGAAGCGACGTTCAGCGGCGAAATGGTGGCGCCAAACAGATAGGCTTCACCGTCGCGGAACATCACATAACTGTCGCTGATGTTAGCTTTGCCAGCACGCAGTGATTTTACTTCCCAACCTTGCAGGGCCAAACCCGCCTCGATCTCCTCTTCGATGGAGTATTCGAAACGTGCTCGCTTGTTTTGTGCAATGGTCGCGGAACCGGGTTTGTATGCTTTTTTCTTTGTCATAGTGCGCTCATTATACTGGATGACGCAGCGAAAGAAATCCTTTCCCACTCAGCACCTGCGCAATTTCTCGCATTTTGGATCCGTGCCGCGCGTAGCAGATTTTTTGTTTGGCGCCAGATAAATGGTATTATCTGTACGTTTTTTGCCTCTCAGGAAATGATATGCCCCAGATCAGTCGATCTGCATTAGTGCCATTCAGCGCTGAGCAGATGTATCAGTTGGTTAACGATGTTCATTCTTACCCCGATTTTCTGCCAGGATGCACCGGCAGCCGGGTGATTGCCGCTTCCCCAAATGAAATGACCGCCGCGGTAGAGGTGGCAAAAGCCGGCATCAGCAAAACCTTTACCACGCGCAATACGCTGCTGGATAACCAAAGCATCAATATGCAGCTGGTCGATGGCCCGTTCCGCAAGCTGATGGGCGGCTGGCAGTTCACGGCTTTAAGCCCCGAGGCGTGCAAGGTAGAGCTGCATCTGGATTTTGAGTTCACCAACAAACTGATCGAGCTGGCCTTCGGTAAAGTGTTTAAAGAACTGGCCGGTAGCATGGTGCAAGCGTTCACTCAGCGCGCCAAAGAGGTCTACAGTGTCTGAGATACGCGTTGAGGTGGTCTATGCGTTGCCAGAACGCCAGTATGTGCGCCAGGTTAAGTTGGCAGCAGGCAGCAGCGTTGAGCAGGCCATCCTGGCTTCTGGGCTGTTAGATCTACGGAGCGATATCGATTTGGCCAGCAACAAGGTGGGTATTTACAGCCGACCGGCCAAGCTGAGCGATGTGCTCAATGATGGCGACAGGGTAGAGATTTACCGGCCATTGATTGCCGATCCGAAAGAACTGCGCCGTCAGCGGGCGGAAAAGGCAAAAAAATAAGGCGCTGAATGCGCCTTATCTTCATCAGAACGTTGTCTTCCGAGTTGCAGCCTGCGACTGTCATGAAGGATTTCACTCTTCCCCCATGGGCCGGATGACAGCTCCGGCTCGGCTTACTCGGTCAGTGCCGGTTTATTCTGCAGATCCGTCAACACGCCAGCGCTGTCGAACGTCAACGTCAGCGTTTGCTGCGTGATCTTCTCATGGCCTGGCTCTTGGCGGAACACGTAGAACCACGTCTGGGTACCAAACGGATCCTGCATCATTGGCGTGCCCAATGTGTAAGCAACCTGTTGTTGCGTCATTCCCTTGTGGATTTTTGCCACGTCGGTTGGTGTCAGGTAGTTACCCTGGTTGATATCAGGCCGGTAAACCACCTTCTCAAAAGTAGAACAGCCTGCGGTCAGCATCACAAGAACCACAGCGGCAGCTGTCAGTATTTTACAGCGCATAATAATCACATTCCTTTAGGGCATAGGATGCCGATGATAATAGACCTTGCAGCAGTTGGGAACCTTTACAGGGCCTCATTATGACCTCAGGAAAGTAAAAAAGTTATGCGGCCAGCAATTCTTTTGCGTTTGCCAGCGTATTTTTAGTGACTTCACTGCCGCCGAGCAGGCGCGCCAGCTCTTGCAGACGGGCACGTTTGTCCAAGGGGGACATCTGGGTTTCAGTTTCCGTGCCGTCGGTTTGCTTACTGACAAATAAATGCTGATGACCGCAACCGGCGACCTGTGGCAGGTGGGTCACGCACATAACCTGGGTTGATTCACCCAACTGACGCAGCAGGCGGCCAACAATGGCGGCCGTTGGGCCACTGATGCCTACGTCTACCTCATCGAAGATCAGCGCCGGGGTTTCCATTTTACGGGCGGTAATGACCTGGATGGCTAACGCGATGCGGGAAAGCTCACCGCCGGAGGCCACTTTTGCCAACGGCTGCAGCGGTTGCCCCGGGTTGGTGGAGACGCAGAACTCAACGCGGCTGGCCCCCTCGCTGCTCAGGTATTCCGGTTCAAAGCGGACGTCGATATTAAATTTGCCGTGCGGCATCGAGAGCGCATTCATGCTTTCGGTGATCAGGGTAGTTAACTCGGCTGCATAGTGCTGCCGCTTCTGGTGCAACTGCTCAGCCAGCGCCAGCGCCTGTTGATGATGCAGGTTGACCGCTTCGCTCAGGTGTTGCTGATCGCTGGCCTGTTGGGAAAGCAGCTGTTGCTCATCCAGCAGTTGTTGATGCAGGCCGGGTAATTCTTCCGGTGAAACATGGTGCTTTCGTGCCAGGCTGATTTGGCGCGACAGGCGCTGTTCCAGCTCATGCAGGCGGTTGGGATCGAGATCCATGCGGTCTGCGTAATGGCGCAGTTCATCGCTGGCTTCGCTGATTTGGATCGAGGCTTCTTCCAGCATGTCCAGCAGGCCGCTTAGCTTCTCATCCATACCGATCAGGTCCATCAGCAGGTGCTTGGTGGTGTAGAGCTGGCTGAGCATGTTGTGTTGTTCGTCATCGGCCAGCAGTTGCAGGGCCTGCTGGCTGAGGGTCAGCAACTGGCCGCTGTTGGCCAGACGCTTGTATTCGCTGTCGATCTGCTCAAATTCACCGGCCTGTGGGGCGAATTCGTTCAGTTCTTTCAACTGGTATTGCAGCAGTTGCTTGCGGGCATCGCGCTCGAGAGATTGCTGCTGATGGTGCGCCAGTTCGCGGCAGCTTTGATGCCATTGGTGGTAAGCCTGGTGCATGGCGGCCTGCAAGGCCGGCTCGCCAGCATAGGCATCCAGCAACTGTTTTTGGTGTTCGGGTTTTAGCAGCAATTGGTGAGCATGCTGGCCGTGGATCTGGATCAGGCGCTGACCAAGCTCCCGTAATTGGGAAAGGGGAACGGCGGTGCCGTTGATAAAGCCACGGGAGCGGCCATCTGTCCCGATCACGCGGCGCAGCAGGCACTCGTTGCTGTCATCCAGCTGGTTTTGTTCCAGCCATTCGCGGGCGGATGGGGTATCTGCCAGTGAGAAGCGGGCACAGATATCGGCACGGGAGGCCCCCAGACGTACCACGTTGCCGTCGGCGCGATTGCCGAGGCACAGGCCTAACGCATCAATAGCAATCGACTTACCGGCACCGGTCTCACCGGTGATTGCCGTCATACCCGCTTGAAAGTCGATCTCCAACTCACGAACGATAGCAAAATTGCTGATGGTTAATTGCGCCAACATAGGGACCTTCCTGTGTATAAACACATAACTGTGATTTCATACAGTATAAACTGGTTTTATATACAGTAAAGCCATTGGCGCCATTTTTAGAATAATTTTTTTGACCAGCCCAATTTGGTGCTCAACGTATTGAAATAGCTGTAGTCCTTGGGGTGGATCAGGTTTAAGTGGAAGTCGCTGCGGCGGATCAGTACCTCTTCGCCTTCCTGGATGGGCAGGGCGATCTGGCTGTCGCAGCTGATTTCCAGATCGCTGCCGATATGGGAAAACTTCAGGCGAATGGTGCTGTCACCGTTGATCACCAGCGGCCGGGCGGAAAGCGTGTGCGGGAACATCGGCACCAGCGCGATGGCTTCCAGTGATGGAGTCAGAATGGGCCCGCCAGCGGAAAGCGAGTAGGCGGTAGAACCGGTTGGCGTGGCGATGATCAGGCCATCGGAACGCTGCGAGAAGGCGAAGCGATCGTCAATATAGACTTCGAACTCGATCATGTGCGCCACCTTGCCAGGGTGTAACACCACTTCGTTAATCGCGGTGCTGACGCGGCATTGCTGGTGCTCTTTATGGACGATGGTTTCCAGCAGGAAGCGCTTCTCGTCGATATATTCCCCTTCCAGCACGTCCGCCAACTGCTGGAGTGCGTTGTCCGGGTCGAGATCGGTCAGGAAGCCGAGATTGCCACGGTTTACCCCAATCACCTTGATGTCATAACGCGCCAATACGCGCGCTGCGCCCAGCATGTTACCGTCACCACCCACCACGACGGCAAGATCGGCCCGTTGACCAATCTCCGCCAGGCTGCCGGTATCTACGTCTTTCATACCCAAATCGTGGGCAATCTGGCGTTCAAGGATCACCTTGTAGCCACGGGCAACCAACCATTCGAACAGCATTTCATGAGTAGCCAATGCGGAAGGGTGACGCGGGTGCCCAACAATGCCAATAGATGCAAATTTTTTCTTCATCGCTGCCATTTTCCTCACCAGGGACGGTTTATGCCCCACATTGTGACCGGTTGACTTGAAACCCCGGTTTTGATCCCCATAATAAGCCAAGTTGCGAGATTAATGCTAAAACGCGGAGATATTCATGAGTAGTAAAGAACAGAAGACGCCAAACGAGCAAGCCTCGGAAGAAATGGAACAGCAAGCACAGCACGAGGAAGCCATGGCGGCAGGCGCCGATCTGCGCGATGATCGCATTGCCGAGTTGGAAGCCCAACTGGCTGAAGCTCAGCAACGCGAGCGTGATAGTGTGCTGCGTGCCAAGGCCGAAATGGAAAACGTTCGTCGCCGTAGCGAGCAGGATGTCGAGAAGGCCCACAAATTCGCGCTGGAAAAATTCTCCGGTGATTTGCTGCCGGTGATCGACAACCTGGAGCGTGCGCTGGAGCTGGCGGACAAGAACAACCCTGAACTGGTCGCGATGATCGAAGGGATTGAGCTGACGCTGAAGTCACTGCTGGACGCGGTACGCAAGTACGGCATCGAAGTGGTAGGCGAGCTCAACGTGCCATTCAACCCAGACGTTCACCAGGCGATGAGCCTGATGGAATCAGCCGACCATCAGCCGAACCATGTGATGATGGTGATGCAGAAAGGCTATACGCTGAATGGCCGCCTGCTGCGCCCTGCGATGGTTGCGGTATCCAAAGCCAAGTCTTAATAAGACCTGCTGAGGATAAAGGCACCTTCGTGGTGCCTTTTTTGTGGCTGGATCATTCCTGCGGCAGGTGCGGCACCCAGTCAATCGGTGCCAGGCCTTGTTGTTCCAGTAACTGATTGGTTTGCGAAAAGTGGTGGCAACCCAGGAAACCGCGATGGGCAGAAAGCGGGGAGGGGTGCGGCGCTTTCAACACATGATGGCGCTGGCGGTCGATAAAGCTCCCTTTCTTTTGTGCGTGTGACCCCCACAGCAGGAACACGACACCCTCGCGATTTTCGTTTAGCGCGGCAATAACCTTGTCGGTAAAGGTTTCCCAGCCCAGATTGGCGTGAGAATGCGCGCGGCCACCTTCAACGGTTAATACGGTATTGAGCAGCAGTACGCCTTGCTCGGCCCAGCTTTGCAGGCAGCCGTGTGTCGGGCGTTCAAAGCCGGGGATATCCGTCACCAGCTCTTTGTACATATTGACCAGTGAAGGCGGCGCAGGGATGCCTGGGCGCACGGAAAACGACAGGCCATGGGCCTGGTTCGGGCCGTGATAGGGATCTTGCCCCAGGATCACCACTTTGACGTCTGCCAACTCGGTAAAGCGGAAAGCATTAAACACGTCTTTCTGCGGTGGATAAATGGTCTTACCAGCCTGGCGTTCATTAGCTACAAAGGCGAGTGTATCGAGAAAGTAGGGCTGCTCTTTCTCTTTGCCGATGACGTCGTGCCAGGTGAGGGAGGTAGACATAAGCACTCTCCTTTGTTTTTGTTAGCAATTCATGGTGCATAGCTTACCGTTAACCCCCGCTCGGCGAAACCCGCTTTTTCCATGGGTATGGTGAGCGAGATATACAAATATTTTTGAAAATTTACAAAAATAATTTTAACGAGCAAAAAGGTAAAATTGATATAAAACATAAATTTGCCTCTGCTGCTCATTCGGTTACCCCGTAAAAATTGATTTTAGTCAAAGAATTGACCCGGTTTGACTGGTATACAGAACAACAAGACAACATTGGTTTTACCAAATGGCCGGAAACCACAACCGAGTTTTCGGCGACGTAGAAATTTTTCGCCCTATTACGGAGGCAACAAAATGATTACTGGTATTCAAATCACTAAAGCGAACAATCAAGCACTGGTGAACTCTTTCTGGCTGCTGGATGAAGAGAAATCAGAAGCGCGCTGTGTCTGTGCCAAAGCGGATTACGCGGAAGATCAGATCGTGCCTGTTAGCGAACTGGGCCAGATCGAGTACCGCGAAGTGCCGATGGAAATGCAACCTACCGTGCGCGTAGAAGGTGGTCAGCACCTGAACGTGAACGTGCTGCGCCGTGAAACGCTGGAAGATGCCGTTAAGAACCCAGAAAAATATCCGCAGCTGACCATTCGTGTTTCTGGTTACGCGGTGCGTTTCAACTCACTGACGCCAGAACAGCAACGTGACGTTATCGCACGTACCTTTACCGAAAGCCTGTAATTCTCGGCTAGGTAGACAAAAGGGAGCTTCGGCTCCCTTTTTTAATGCCTTCACGGCAGAAAATAGATTTTGATCACATTAGCTGCAAAAAATAATCATTCCCATTACAGAACTCGTAGGACTCGCCGATAGCTAAATCAGTTCCATTTGGGGCTGTCTATGGATAAGGAGTCTTTATGAGTTTGCCTTTGAGTTTCATCTCGACGATGACGCCCATCACCGAGGTATCTGCTGCGGCACTCCCGGCTCAAGACGCAATAAAACCAGTCCACACCGACGAGCCACAGGTGACAAAAGTTGCTGTGTCGCTCCCCTCTGAAAATAGTCGTAATGCACAAAATCTGTTGGATTCACTGACTCGCGATCTTTCTGCTGCGGTACCTTTGGCCCCAAGGCTGGAGATGTCTCGTGGGCAAGAGTCTCAGCAGGGGGATTACTCTTTGGCGCTATTGGCCAAGGATGTCTACAACCTTACGGGGCAGGGGGCGGAGGGTTTTTCGCGCATGAGTGATAACGATTTGCTGGGTGTTGGCATTGACCCCGCAAGTTTATTGGATACAGCCTCGGGGTTACAGGCGGGTATTTATTCGAATAAGCAGCACTATGTGCTGGCCTTCGCCGGTACTAATGACATGCGCGATTGGCTGAGTAATGTGCGTCAGGCTACGGGGTACGACGATGTGCAGTACAATCATGCTGTGGCAATTGCCAAGAATGCCAAAGCGGCGTTTGGTGACGGGTTAGTGATCACCGGTCATTCGTTGGGGGGAGGGTTGGCAGCAACGGCGGCGCTGGCAACGGGTTCTCTGGCGGTAACATTCAACGCCGCTGGGGTTTCCGATCATACTCTCAACCGTTTCGGTATTAATCCCGCTGCGGCAAAGCAAGATGCAGAATCTGGCGGGATCCGTCGTTACAGTGAACAATACGATATGTTGACGGGGACGCAGGAGTCGACGTCACTGCTTCCCGATGCTATCGGGCATAAAATAACCATTGCCAACAATGAGACTCTGAGCGGCACTGATGCTTGGCGGCCAAGCAAATATTTCGATCGCAGCATGACGGCACATGGCATCGATAAAGTAATCAGTTCAATGGCGGAACAGAAGCCATGGGAGATCAAGGCGAATGCCTAAAAGGTGGTGCAGAGGCTGCTGGATAGCGGCTCTCGTTTTGCCCCTGTTTGGGATCGCTGGGTTATTGATGGTAGCCAAGGAGCACTATATGGAACAGCAAACTTCGCCATTTGCGGGTACCGATATCCTGTCTTTATCACAGGCGGTGGCTGAAGATGACGTTTGGCAAATTAGCCAGCAAGCAACGGCTGTACGGCAACATGTGCGGGGAAATTTGCAGATCACACTGTTGCAGTGGGCGATTCTGCAGCAGAGGCCAGGCAGTGTACAGGCGTTGATACAGGCGGGAGCAGATATTGGGCAGCCTGGTATGGAGGGCAACGGGGCATTGCATACGGCGGCGATGGTTAAGGATGCGCAATATTTACGCTTGCTATTGCAACAGGCTCCCCAGGTTAATATGCGTAATCTGGTCACTGGGGCTACGCCATTAGCCGCCGCTGTGCTGGCGGGGCGGGAGGAGCAGGTGCGTATGCTGTTGAATGCCGGGGCTGATAGTACCTTGAGTGACAGAGTAGGGGATACGCCCTTGCACCTGGCCGCAAAAATCAACGCACCACAGTTGGCGCTGCTGCTGTTACAAACGGGGGCTGACGCAAAGGCACTAAATCAGCAAGGGAGAACGTTCCAGTATTACTTTGCCCAGACGCCAATGCATTTGCAGAATAGAGAGTTGCGTGAGCAGTACCGTCAATTGGAGATCTGGCTCAAAAGTCAGCAATTGGCTGGGCACTATACTCAGCCTTGAAAATAAAAAAACCGCCTTCAAAGTGATGGCGGTTTTTTGATGGCAGAGAGATTATTCTGCGTCTGGTTTGGCTTTTGGCTTGCGGCGCTTACCGACGTTTTTCGCGTCGCGATGGCGTACCTTCACCTTGGCCTTCTCTTTGTTCTTCAGCTTGTCTTCGATGCGCTTGGCCAGCACCTTCTTCGAAGGTTTACCGTTGCTCTTCTCGCTAGGCACCTTGGTGGATGGACGCAGTTCGTCGATCACGCGGGCTTTCAGTGGCTCATTGAGGTAACGCCCCACTTTGCCCAGCAGCAGATGGTCGTGCGCTTCTACCAGCGAAATGGCGGTGCCTTTACGCCCGGCACGGCCAGTACGGCCAATGCGGTGCAGATAGGTATCGGCGGTGCGCGGCATATCGAAGTTGAACACGTGGGTGATATCCAGGATATCCAGCCCGCGTGCTGCAACGTCGGTAGCGACCAGCACGTTGACGCGGCCATCCATCATGCGTTTTACCGCTTCGTTACGCTTGGCCTGCACCATTTCCCCTTCGAGATAGCAGGTGTTGATGCCCGCTTCACGCAGCCAGGCGGCCAGCTCATGCACGCGCTCACGCTTACGTACAAAGATCACTGATTTCTGCACGTCCGGCTGTTGCAACAGATGCACCAGCAGGGCGGTTTTATGCTTCACGTCATCGGCGCGGTAATACCATTGCAGGATCTTTTTACGTTCGCGGCGGGACGGATCGGCTTCAACCTCAACCGGATCTTTCAGGATACGCTCGGCAAACTCGCGGATCGCTTCGCCTTCCAACGTTGCGGAGAACAGCAACGTCTGGGTACGCCAGCGGGTTTCGGCCGAGATGGTCTCGATGTCTTGCGCAAAGCCCATATCGAGCATGCGGTCGGCTTCGTCCAGGATCAGTGTTTCTACCGCACGGCAGTCAAAGTTTTCTTCTTTGATGTATTGCAGCAGGCGGCCGGTGGTAGCAACCACCACGTCCTGGTTTTCGCTAAAGACTTCGGCGTGGTTCATATACGCCACGCCGCCGGTGATGGTGGCGATATCCAGCGAGGTATGCGCAGCCAATTCACGAGCCTGATCGGCCACCTGCATTGCCAGCTCACGCGTCGGGGTGAGGATCAGTACGCGCGGTGGGCCAGACTTCTTGCGTGGGAAATCCAGCAGATGTTGCAGAACCGGCAACAAGAATGCGGCGGTTTTGCCTGTGCCGGTCGGTGCCGAACCTAATACGTCGCGCCCGTCCATGGCTGGCGGGATCGCCTCTGCCTGGATAGCGGTGGGGCGATCGTAGCCTTTATCACGCAAAGCGAGGATCAGGCGCTCATCGAGTTCGAGTTCGGAAAAATTGGTTGCTGTCATTATCTACCTCTACTTGGGGCGCCGATTATAGACGGGATGGCCGCAGGGTTCACCCTTTTTAACTTTTACCCTAAATCAGTTTGCCTTATGCTACGCCAGTTTTGTCTGCTGGTGGCCATTGTGAGTAATCAAAATAAAACAAAATCGACCCCGCGCCGCGGCGGTTTTACCTTTAAACAGTTCTTTGTCGGCCACGATCGTTGTGCGATGAAGGTAGGTACCGATGCGGTTATGCTCGGTGCCTGGGCTAGCGTGGATAACGTGCAGCGGGTGCTGGATATTGGCTGCGGCAGTGGGCTGATCGCCCTGATGTTGGCGCAGCGCACGGCTGGCGAGGCCACCATCGATGCGGTTGAGCTGGATAACGCCGCCGCCTTGCAGGCGCGTGATAACGTGTTTGAGTCACCTTGGCCGCAGAAGATCCAGGTGCACAGCCAGGATATCCATCATTTTGCCCAGCAGCATGCCCATTGTTACGATCTGATCGTCAGCAACCCACCGTATTTTGAGCCTTCTGTTGCCTGCCGCGATCAGGCCCGTACCAACGCCCGCTATACGGAAACGCTGACTCACGACGCTTTGCTGGATAGCGCTGAAAGGTTGATAACTGCGGAGGGCCATTTCTGCGTGGTGCTGCCTTACGAGATTGGTGAAGCTTTTGAAGTGAATGCCCACCAACGTGGCTGGCACACCGCACGACGGCTGAACATCAGCGACCGGGCCGATACGCCAAAGCACCGCTTGATGCTGGCATTAGCGCGCAAACCGGTGGCAAAAGAAGAGGCGGAGTTGGCAATAAAACTGGCGGATGGCAGCTACACCACCGATTTCCGCCAGTTGATTACCGATTTCTATCTGAACTACTGAAGCCTCAGGGTTGCAGAATGGTGGGTTTTGGCTCCGGCAACATGTCCGGGTAATCCAGCGTGTAATGCAGCCCACGGCTTTCCTTGCGCTCCATCGCGCTGCGCACAATCAGTTCCGCCACCTGCACCAGATTACGTAGCTCCAGCAGATTGTTGGAGATGCGGAAGTTGGCGTAATACTCATCGATCTCCTGCTGCAACGTATTGATGCGGCGTAGTGCTCGCTCCAGGCGTTTGGTGGTGCGCACGATCCCGACGTAGTCCCACATAAACAGCCGCAGTTCGTGCCAGTTGTGCTGGATCACTACGCGTTCATCCGAATCATCCACCCGGCTTTCATCCCACTGCGGCAACTGTTTGGCCAGCTTGATGGCAGGCAGGCGCGTCAGAATATCTTCGGCGGCGGACCAACCATAAACCAGGCATTCCAACAGCGAGTTGGATGCCATGCGGTTGGCTCCGTGCAGGCCGGTGTAGCTCACTTCACCAATCGCATACAGGCCGTCCAGGTCGGTACGGCCATGCTGATCGACCATCACGCCGCCGCAGGTGTAATGCGCCGCAGGGACGATCGGGATCGGCTGTTGCGTCAGGTCAAAGCCCAGCGTCATCAGCTTTTCGTGGATCATCGGGAAGTGCTGGGTGATAAATTCCGCCGGTTTGTGGCTGATATCCAGGTACATGCAGTCTGCACCCAGGCGTTTCATCTCATGGTCAATCGCACGAGCGACGATATCACGTGGAGCCAGCTCACCACGCGGATCAAAGTCTGGCATAAAGCGGCTGCCGTCTGGGCGTTTCAGATGGGCACCTTCACCGCGCAGCGCTTCGGTCAGCAGGAAGTTACGTGCCTGCGGGTGGAACAGGCAGGTTGGGTGAAACTGGTTGAATTCCAGATTGGCGACACGACAGCCAGCGCGCCAGGCCATGGCGATACCATCGCCCGAAGAGATGTCCGGGTTGGTGGTATATTGATAAACCTTGGCCGCTCCGCCGGTGGCTAACACCACCGTTTTGGCACGGTAGGTTTCCACCTGCTCCCGCTCACGGTTCCAGACGTAAGCGCCCACTACGCGCTTGGTGCCCGGCAAGCCGATCTTGTTGGAGGTGATCAGGTCGACGGCATTGCGGCGCTCCATCACGCAAATATTGGGGTGAGCACTTGCTTTCGCTACCAGGGTAGTCTCTACTTCTTTGCCGGTGGCGTCGGCGGCGTGCAGGATGCGCCGATGGCTGTGTCCGCCTTCCCGCGTCAGGTGATAGCGTTCTTCACCTTGGGAGTTGGTTTCGGTGTCGAACAGCACACCCTGATCGATCAGCCACTGTACGCAGTGGCGCGCATTGCTGGCAATAAACTCGACGGCGTCTTTGTCACACAGGCCGGCTCCGGCGATCAGCGTGTCATCAACGTGCGAGGCGATGCTGTCCGTTTCATCAAACACCGCGGCGATCCCGCCTTGGGCATAAAAGGTGGCGCCTTCATTGAGCGGACCTTTGCTGAGTACAGTAACCTTGCAATGTTGCGCCAGGCGCAACGCCAGGGAGAGGCCAGCAGCACCGCTACCGACGATCAATACATCGCTAACATGTTCAGATGATGGTTGCATAACGTATGATGTGTGCAGAAGAAGAGTGAAATTCATGTTAGCCTACTTGTCCGGGCAAAAGCCACGGACAAGGTGACATCAACAAAAAAACAATGGCGGTATGGAACTTAGCGTTCCGTATGAACTCCAAGCGAGTGCTTGCTCAGGAAAATAATGTATGGCTGGCGGTACAATTTCACGCGTGGAGATAGATTTGGGGAGAATTTACCTCGGATGAGCGAGCAGTTAACGGATCAGGTTCTGGTTGAGCGGGTCCAAAAGGGCGATCAGAAATCGTTTAACTTACTGGTAATTCGTTACCAGCATAAAGTGGCGAGTCTCGTTTCGCGCTACGTACCACAGGGCGACGTGCCGGATGTGGTGCAGGAGTCGTTTATTAAAGCTTATCGCGCACTGGAGTCGTTCCGTGGCGATAGCGCCTTTTACACCTGGTTGTATCGAATTGCTGTCAATACAGCAAAAAATTATCTGGTTGCTCAGGGCCGGCGCCCACCATCAAGCGATGTGGATGCCAATGATGCCGAAAATTACGAAAGTGCGGGTGCACTGAAAGAAATTTCGAACCCTGAGAACTTAATGTTGTCAGAAGAACTGAGACAGATAGTTTTCCGTACCATTGAGTCACTCCCAGAGGATCTTCGCATGGCGATTACCCTGCGGGAGTTGGATGGTCTAAGCTACGAAGAGATAGCCGCCATCATGGATTGCCCGGTCGGAACCGTACGTTCACGTATTTTCCGTGCTCGGGAGGCTATCGATAATAAAGTTCAACCGCTGATCCAACGTTAGCGATAGCGGACACTGGAAGGGTACTTAGGCATGCAGAAAGAAAAGCTTTCCGCTCTGATGGATGGTGAAATGCTCGACAATGAGCTGCTGAGTTCATTGAGTAAAGATCGGGCGCTTCAACAAAGCTGGCAGAGCTATCACCTAATCCGTGACACGTTACGGGGTGATATCGGGCAAGTCATGCATTTCGATATCGCAGACCGTGTTGCTGCCGCATTGGAAAAAGAGCCCGCTCGTCTGGTTCCTTCGGCAATTCCCGAATCTCAACCGCAACCTCACACCTGGGGTAAACTGCCGTTCTGGCACAAGGTTCGTCCTTGGGCTAGTCAGCTCACTCAAGTCGGCGTCGCCGCTTGTGTTTCTCTGGCAGTGATCGTGGGTGTGCAACAGTACAATCAGCCAACGGCCCAATCAGGCGCGGCTGAAGCACCAGCGTTCAATACGTTGCCAATCATGGGGCAAGCTTCCCCGGTCAGCCTGGGCGTCCCGGCAGACAGTTTCTCAACCGGCAGCGGTCAACAGCAGCAGGTGCAGGAACAGCGTAAGCGTATCAATGCCATGCTGCAGGATTATGAGCTGCAACGCCGTTTGCACTCCGATCAGCTGCAACTTGAACAAAGCAGGCCACAGCAGGCCGCCGTTCAGGTTCCTGGAACTCAGTCTTTAGGAATGCAACAGCAGTAATGAAGCAAATCTGGTTCTCCGTTTGTCTTTTAACGGGCAGCCTGCTCAATTCAAATATCGCCTCGGCGCAGGAACCTGCGTCCGGGGCGTTATTGCAACAAATGAGCAGTGCCAGCCGTTCACTCAACTATGAACTCGCCTATATCAGCATCAGCAAGCAGGGGATAGAGTCGCTACGCTATCGCCATGCGGTGATCGATAAGCAGCCCCTTGGGCAGTTGCTGCATATGGACGGCCCTCGTCGGGAAGTGCTGCAACGTGGCGGTGGGATCAGCTATTTTGAGCCTGGTCTGGAACCGTTCACGCTGTCTGGCGATCACATCGTCGACGCCTTGCCCGCCATCGTGTTTGCCGATTTTGACTATCTGGCGAAATACTACGACTTCATCTCCGTTGGCCGTACCCGCATTTCCGACCGGCCTTGTGACGTTTACCGCGTCGTGGCTCGTGACGGCTCCCGTTACAGCTATGTGGTCTGGATGGATATGGAGACCAAGCTGCCGCTACGGGTCGATTTACTCGATCGTGATGGCGAAACGCTGGAACAGTATCGGGTCATCTCGGTCGTGGTGGGCGATCAGGTGAAAAACGTCATGCAACCTTTGCTCAAGGCCAATCTGCCACCGCTGTTGACCTTACCTGCGGCTGAAGACGTTAAGCTGGCCTGGAATGCCGGTTGGTTGCCCGCGGGCGTTAACGAGGTGGCGCGTAATCGCCGCAAGTTACCGAATGTGGCGGTGCCGGTTGAATCGCGGCTTTATAGCGATGGCTTGTTCAGCTTCTCGGTTAACGTCAGCCCTTCGGGCAGCAATACCAGCCAACAGTTTTATCGTCAGGGCCGCCGCACCATCCAAACCGAAATTCGTAATGGCAATGAAATTACCGTGGTTGGGGAATTACCTCCTTCAACGGCGAAACGCATTGCCGACAGCATTACTTTCAAGGTAGCGCCGCAATGATGAAAGAGTGGGCCACGGTGATCTCGTGGCAACAGGGTGTGGCACAGCTGCGTTGTGAGCCTAAAGCCGGCTGTGGCAGCTGTACCGCACGTTCTGGCTGCGGTGCTCGCGCGTTCGACGAACTGGTGCCTGAAAGTGAACATCACCTGCAGGTGGCAATCGCCCAGCCTCTGGAACCCGGCCAGCGCGTCGAAGTCGGTATCGCCGAAGGCAGCCTGTTGCGCTCGGCGATGCTGGTCTATCTGACCCCGTTATTAGGCATGATGCTAGGCGGTGGCCTGCTGCAATGGTGGTTGGGCAGTGACGCTGCGGCGGCACTCGGTGGGATTTTAGGGGGCGGCCTCGCTTTCCTGATCGCACGCGCATTGGCAAAACGCCTCGGCGAACAGGCCAATTATCAACCCGTGGTGCTACAAATCGGTTTGCCGCCCGGTGCCTTGCGGTTGAATACTGAAACCGAATCCCCGATTTAATACGGCGGCCGCGTCATCGCCGGGTTGTTATAGGCGGGGATGCGGTTGTTGATCATATGCTCCATCAGCGCAATAAACAGATCGGCGCTGAACAGCGAGTCATAACCCAGCGAAAACAGCTCATTACCTTGTAGATCCAGCAAACGAAGGGTGCCTCGCTGCAGATTGCTTTCCAGCCGGTGGATCTTTTCGATCTGAACCTGCGCCTGGGCGATACTCAGCGTCGTAGCGCTAAGCCGTAATGTTTGAGTCGGCTTCTCTTGCCACGAACCAAGCCAGCCCCTACCGCTAATGAGATAGCCGAAGGTCAATATTTCCCCCTGATAAAGCGAATTTAATGCCAGCGGGCCGCGTTGCTGGATCTGTTGCTGGATCAGGGTTTCAATCAGCTGCCGGGAGTGAGAGATATTGCTCTTGATGCTGTACCAGAACCCCGCCTCCGAGGTGCGAAACGCCATATTGTCGTTCAGCCCGCCAAGCAGCCTGCTACCGCGAGAATGGTAGATATCGGCAATCTTTTCAAACGCAATAAACCGTTCTTTATGACTGTGGTGATCCAGCACGCGCACGCCGTGCTCATACAGACGATAGGTAAGCATTGGCCGCAGATAATGGCGCAATGCCAACAAAGTCGTGCCTAACAGAATGGTTGCCGCGCCGGCTTGCAGTAAGGCCAGAACGTGAGGATCTTCCATGTTGCTCAATAACGGCATTAATAACAGCGCCGCACCGAGTGTGAACAGCAGAGTTACCGCTGCCAAAATGCCCCAGTTGACCTTGGAAAAATCGTGCCGGCTCAGCATTTGCCCTTTATCGATCATGATAAACCTTCCAATCAATGTTCAGAGGAGATGCTGGTGAACTCTGGTGGGCTTGCCGATGTCGTAGTGCCCTGAAGTCTGTTTTTATCCAAAGTTCTTGCCACTTGTAACCGAGGGGCAAAGGAGCGTATATCAGGTTTATCCTAAAGCGGTTGCGTTGTGATTTAACTGTAAGTTATTGATAAAAATATTATTTATTAAAAAATTAAGATTGGGTTTATTGCGTAATCGCGTAATATGTATTACCACCGGGTAAATAGTGTCTGGCCAAGAGGATTGGCGCAATTAACCCACAATTTTTATCAGGCCTTCGCCGCGTTAATATCTGCTTTCATCAACTGCGGCGCGTTGTAACACTAAACTACGTATAATCGAATAGCTTCCCGACACCGATTGCTAGGTTTTCAGTGTTGTGGCATGTAGAATGCTGCGATTCAGGCGAAAAATAGCCGACCCATTCACCGTCGCTTTATGTCCATGCGGGTTCCATAGGCGAGTAATTCAGAAATACCAAGGCAGAAAAACTAATTAAATGAAACACATAAGAAATTTTTCTATCATTGCCCATATTGACCACGGTAAGTCGACGCTGTCTGACCGTATTATCCAAATCTGCGGCGGCCTGACCGAACGTGAAATGGCCGCACAGGTACTGGATTCTATGGATCTGGAACGTGAGCGTGGTATTACCATCAAAGCGCAGAGCGTAACGCTCGACTATAAAGCCAATGATGGGCAGGTTTACCACCTCAACTTTATCGACACCCCTGGGCACGTTGACTTCTCCTATGAGGTTTCCCGCTCACTGGCCGCCTGTGAAGGCGCATTGCTGGTGGTGGATGCCGGGCAGGGCGTAGAAGCCCAGACCTTGGCCAACTGCTATACCGCACTGGACATGGATCTTGAAGTGGTGCCGGTGTTGAACAAGATCGACCTGCCTGCCGCCGATCCGGATCGCGCCGCACAGGAAATCGAAGATATCGTGGGCATTGATGCGACTGACGCGGTGCGCTGCTCGGCAAAAACCGGCGTTGGCGTGCCTGAAGTGCTGGAGCGTCTGGTGCGTGATATCCCGCCACCAGAAGGTGATGCGGATGCTCCGCTGCAGGCGCTGATCATCGATTCCTGGTTTGATAACTACCTTGGCGTTGTCTCCCTGATCCGCGTGAAAAACGGCACCCTGCGCAAGGGCGATAAAGTTAAGGTCATGAGCACCGGCCAAACTTATAACGCCGACCGCCTGGGGATCTTCACCCCGAAACGTGTCGATCGCGACGTGCTGAACTGTGGCGAAGTGGGCTGGTTGGTCTGCGCCATTAAAGATATCCTCGGCGCGCCAGTGGGCGATACCTTGACGCTGGCTCGCCAGCCGGCAGATAAAATGCTGCCAGGCTTCAAAAAAGTGAAGCCACAGGTGTATGCCGGCCTGTTCCCGATCAGTTCCGACGATTATGAAGCCTTCCGCGATGCGCTGGGCAAGCTGAGCCTGAACGATGCCTCCCTGTTCTATGAACCAGAAAGCTCTACCGCGTTGGGCTTTGGTTTCCGCTGTGGCTTCCTGGGTCTGCTGCACATGGAGATCATTCAGGAGCGTCTGGAGCGTGAATACGATCTGGAGCTGATCACTACGGCACCTACGGTAGTGTATGAAGTCGAAACCACCGGCAATGAAACCATCTACGTCGACAGCCCTTCCAAGCTGCCGCCGTTGAATAACATCGCTGAACTGCGTGAGCCGATTGCAGAGTGTCACATGCTGATGCCGCAGGAATATCTGGGCAACGTGATCACGCTGTGTATCGAGAAGCGTGGCGTACAGACCAACATGGTTTACCACGGTAACCAGGTGGCGCTGACCTACGAAATTCCAATGGCCGAAGTGGTGCTAGACTTCTTTGACCGTTTGAAATCTACCTCGCGCGGTTACGCCTCGCTGGACTATAACTTCAAACGTTTCCAGGCCTCGGACATGGTGCGCGTTGACGTGTTGATCAACAACGAACGCGTAGATGCGCTGGCGCTGATCACTCACCGTGATAACGCACAGTATCGTGGCCGTGAACTGGTCGAGAAAATGAAAGAGCTGATCCCACGCCAGCAATTTGATATTGCTATCCAGGCGGCGATCGGCACGCATATCATCGCTCGTTCTACGGTGAAACAGCTGCGTAAAAACGTGTTGGCCAAGTGCTACGGCGGCGACGTCAGCCGTAAGAAGAAGCTGCTGCAGAAGCAGAAAGACGGTAAAAAACGCATGAAGCAGGTGGGTAACGTTGAGTTGCCGCAGGAAGCGTTCCTGGCCATTCTGCACGTGGGTAAAGACAGTAAGTAAGAGCGAAAGCTCGCGTAACTAGGGAGTTTGCATGGCGAATATGTTTGCCTTGATCCTGGCGATTGCCACTTTGGTGACCGGGATCATCTGGTGCTTTGAGCGCTTTAAATGGGCGCCGGCACGCCGGGCGAAAATCGCGGCGGTCAATGCACAGGCGGCCGGTACGGTCGACGAAGCGGCCTTGGCGAAAGTGGCAAGGCAGCCGGGCTGGGTTGAAACCGGGGCTTCGGTGTTCCCGGTATTGCTGTTGGTGTTTGTGGTGCGTTCGTTTATTTACGAACCGTTCCAGATCCCTTCAGGCTCAATGATGCCGACGCTGTTGATTGGTGATTTCATTCTGGTGGAAAAATTTGCCTACGGCGTAAAGGATCCGATCACCCAGACTACGCTAATTGAAACCGGTCATCCCAAGCGCGGTGATATTGCGGTATTTAAATATCCACGCGACACCAAACTGGATTATATCAAGCGCGTGATTGGCGTACCTGGCGATCGCGTGACCTATGATCCGGTGAATAAGCGCGTGACGGTGCAAGAGTCCTGTAATAGTGGCCAGGCGTGTGATACCGCATTGGCGGTCACCTACAGCGATATGCAACCGAGCGATTTTGTGCAGATGTTTACCCGCAGCGGCATGGGCGAAACCAGCAACGGTTTCTTCCAGATCCCTCTGACGGATAATGTGCCACAGGGCGGTATTCGCCTTGGTGAGCGCAAGGAAACTCTGGGCAACGTAACTCACCGTATTCTGACTGTGCCCGGCGCACAAGATCAGGTCGGCGCTTACTATCAGCAGCCAGGCCAACAGTTGGGCGAGTGGGTAGTACCGGCCGGCCATTACTTCATGATGGGCGATAACCGCGATAATAGTGCAGACAGCCGTTATTGGGGATTCGTGCCTGAGAAGAATCTGGTAGGTAAAGCCACGGCGATCTGGATGAGTTTTGAAAAGCAGGAAGGTGAATGGCCAACGGGCGTCAGATTGAGCCGTATCGGTGGTATTCACTAATAGCGTTTTACAAACTGCAGCCAATTAGGCTGCAGTTTGACAGGCAATGGGTCTATATAAACGCAGCAATATATTTCCACTCGTTGTAGAATAGCCCCTCGAGCGATAAAAGTTGGCCCCTTTTGGGCGCCACTGCAAACGAAACAGCTTTGGATTGGCTTTTGGCAAAGCAGGCCTGTTCCGTATGCTGCAAGTTTTTGACGCATTCTTGATCTATTGGTAACTCATGAACCCCATCGTAATAAACAGGCTGCAGCGGAAGCTGGGCTACACTTTTCAACAGCAGGAGCTCTTACTGCAAGCGTTAACTCACCGTAGCGCCAGCAGTAAACACAATGAACGTCTCGAGTTTCTGGGTGATTCGATCCTTAGTTTTGTCATCGCCAATGCGCTCTACCAGCGTTTTCCTCGCGTAGACGAAGGAGACATGAGCCGCATGCGTGCCACGCTGGTGCGGGGCAATACGTTGGCGGAGATGGCGCGCGAATTCGACCTGGGCGAATGTTTGCGTCTTGGGCCGGGCGAGCTGAAAAGTGGTGGATTCCGCCGCGAGTCGATCCTGGCGGATACGGTGGAGGCACTGATTGGCGGTGTGTTCCTGGATAGCGATATTCAAAACGTCGAGCGCCTGATTTTGGACTGGTATCGTAGCCGGTTGGACGAAATCAGCCCCGGTGATAAGCAGAAAGACCCGAAAACTCGTTTGCAGGAGTTTTTACAAGGTCGTCATCTGCCATTGCCAACATATCTGGTGGTGCAGGTTCGCGGTGAGGCGCACGATCAGGAGTTTACTATCCACTGTCAGGTGAGTGGTTTGAGCGAGCCCGTCGTGGGTACCGGTTCAAGCCGCCGTAAAGCCGAGCAGGCGGCAGCGGAACAAGCGCTGAAAAAGCTGGAGCTTGAATGAGCGAAGAAAAACAATACTGCGGTTTTATTGCGATCGTAGGTCGTCCCAACGTGGGCAAATCCACGTTGCTGAACCAACTGCTGGGGCAAAAAGTCTCCATCACCTCGCGTAAACCACAGACGACCCGTCACCGCATTATGGGTATCGATACCGATGGCGCTTATCAGGCCATTTACGTCGACACCCCGGGTCTGCATATCGAAGAAAAGCGTGCCATCAACCGTTTGATGAACCGCGCGGCCAGCAGCTCAATCGGCGACGTCGAGCTGGTGATCTTCGTCGTGGAAGGCACCAACTGGACTGCCGATGATGAAATGGTGGTCAACAAACTGCGCGGCCTGAAAAGCCCGGTTCTGCTGGCGATCAACAAGGTCGACAACGTTACCGACAAATCCAAGCTGTTGCCGCACATTGCGTTCCTCAGCCAGCAGATGAACTTCCTGGATGTGGTACCGATCTCTGCCGAAAAAGGCATGAACGTGGACACTATCGCGGCTATCGCACGCAAAGTGTTGCCGGAAGCGGAACACCACTTCCCGGACGATTACATCACTGACCGTTCCCAGCGCTTTATGGCGTCGGAAATCATCCGTGAAAAGCTGATGCGTTTCCTGGGTGAGGAACTGCCTTACTCGGTGACGGTCGAGATCGAACAGTTTGTACCGAATGAGCGCGGTGGTTACGACGTGCACGGTCTGATCCTGGTTGAGCGTGAAGGCCAGAAGAAGATGGTGATCGGCAACAAAGGTTCGAAGATCAAGACCATCGGTATTGAAGCCCGTCAGGACATGGAACAGATGTTTGAAGCCAAAGTGCATCTGGAGCTGTGGGTGAAAGTGAAATCGGGCTGGGCGGACGACGAACGTGCGCTGCGTAGCCTGGGCTATACCGACGACCTGAAGTAATACCGCCTATGGATGGCTGGGAGCGCGCTTTCGTCCTGCATGGGCGGCCCTTTAGTGAAACCAGCCTGATGCTGGACCTGTTCACGGAAGGTCATGGGCGGGTGCGCTTGCTGGCGAAAGGCGCACGCAGTCGCCGTTCCAATCTGAAGGGTTGCTTGCAACCCTTTACTCCTCTGTTAGTACGCTGGGGCGGTCGTGGCGAAGTTAAAACGCTGCGCGGTGCCGAAGCGGTCTCCCTCGGTTTACCCCTCAGCGGCATGATGCTTTACAGCGGTCTTTACGTGAATGAACTGTTGTCACGGGTGCTGGAGCAGGAAGGCAACTATTCGGTGTTGTTCTTCGATTATCTGCAATGCTTACAGGCCCTGGCAGCGGAAGACAGCTCCCCTGAGCATGCCCTGCGGCAGTTCGAATTGGCGCTGTTAGGGCACTTGGGTTACGGGCTGGATTTCCTCCATTGTGCTGGCAGCGGTGAGCCGGTGGATGATGGCATGACCTATCGCTATCGGGAAGAAAAAGGCTTTATCGCCAGCCTGGTGGTGGATCATTACAGCTTTACCGGCCGTGAACTCCGCGCCCTGGATGAACGCCAATTCCCCGATGCAGAAACCCTGCGTGCAGCCAAGCGCTTTACCCGCATGGCGCTAAAACCCTATCTCGGCGGTAAGCCGCTCAAGAGCCGTGAACTGTTTCGCCAGTTCGTGCGCAAACAACCCGATACCCCCGTCGACGAAGCCTAAGCGGTTTCTGCTTTTGCCGTTTTGCCCACCCGTGTAAACTGCTGCTACTGAAAATGACTTAGTAGAGGGTTGTCATGGCTGATTTACTGCTGGGCGTCAATATCGATCATATTGCCACGTTACGTAACGCGCGTGGCACCAATTACCCGGATCCGGTGCAGGCGGCATTTATTGCCGAGCAGGCGGGGGCCGATGGCATCACCGTTCACCTGCGTGAAGATCGCCGTCATATCACCGACCGCGACGTGCGTATCCTGCGCCAAACCATCCAGACCCGTATGAACCTGGAAATGGCCGTCACCGATGAAATGCTGGATATCGCCATTGAGCTGAAACCTCAATTTTGTTGTCTGGTGCCGGAAAAGCGTCAGGAAGTGACCACCGAAGGCGGGCTGGACGTGGCCGGGCAGCAGGACAAAATGGCCGTGGCGGTTGAACGCCTGGCGCAGGCTGGCATTTTGGTTTCGTTGTTTATCGATGCCGATCACCGTCAGATCGACGCGGCGGTAGCCGTAGGTGCACCTTATATCGAGATCCATACCGGTGCCTATGCCGAAGCGCAGGGCGATCTGGCCGTGCAAGCCGAGCTCAAGCGTATTGCCAAAGCGGCTACCTACGCGGCCAGCAAAGGCCTGAAGGTGAATGCGGGACACGGTTTGACCTATCATAACGTGCAGCCGATCGCCGCGCTGCCAGAGATGCATGAGCTGAATATCGGCCATGCCATTATTGGCCAGGCGGTGATGAGCGGTTTACCGGCGGCGGTGGCTGACATGAAGCTGCTGATGCGGGAAGCGCGTCGCTAATGGCGGTACTGGGCTTGGGAACCGACATCGTGGAGATGGCGCGTATCGAAGCGGTGGTGGAACGCAGCGGCGATCGCCTGGCTCGCCGGGTGTTAAGCCCGGCCGAATGGGAGGTGTATCAACAACATCAGCAGCCGGTACGCTTCCTGGCGAAACGTTTTGCGGTCAAAGAGGCCGCCGCCAAGGCGTTCGGCACCGGCATCCGCAACGGCCTGGCGTTCAATCAGTTCGAAGTGTTCAATGATGCCCTGGGTAAACCCAATATCCGGCTGCATGAACGTGCAGCCGAGCTGGCGCAGGAGATGGGGGTCAAGTCGATCCACGTTTCTTTGGCGGATGAACGCCGCTATGCCTGTGCTACGGTGATCATCGAGGGGTAATTGCCCAGAGTGGTTGCCAGGTGCCGGAGACAATCTACTCCCCTCATCCCAACCTTCTCCCACAGGGAGAAGGAGCTAGTTAGGCGTTGCCGTCTGTTACAGAAGTCAGTCTGTGGCACATTCGTTGGAAGAGCAAAGGTGAGCTCAATAACGATAAATAGCTCGATCGGCCCCCTTTGGGAGAGGGCATTGAACTCACAGACTATCGGCATGGTGCAGCACGACAAACTTGTCCCACAGCTGTTCCTGGTTCTCTACGTGCTGCGGATCGGTAATGATGGTGTTATCGATCGGGCACACCTGCTGGCAGGTTGGGGTCTCGTAATGCCCCACACATTCGGTGCAGCGGTTGGCATCGATCTGATAAATCTCATCCCCCATCGAAATCGCCTGGTTCGGGCATTCCGGCTCGCACATATCGCAGTTGATACATTTTTTGGTAATCAATAAAGCCATATCAATAAGTTACTCATTTAATCTTTTAAAATAAGCACTGGTTCGGTCAGCCGGTTTAACGGGGGTGCTTATTACTGTCAGGCAAACACCACTTTAAGACTGCCGGGTGTCCGGCGTGGCTTGCCTACCACAATTTGTACATCACGCCCTAAGCGGGTCAGGCATTCTAGCATTTTGGCTTCGCTGATGCCCCGGAACTGGCCGCGCAACAGATTAGACAGCTTGGGCTGTGTCATCCCCAGGAGCTTTGCTGCCTGCTCTTGTGTCAGACGGCGACTTTTGATGATGTCGCCAATTGTGCTGGCAAGTTGGGCTTTAACCTGCATTTCTTCAGCGCCGTCGCTGCCAATATCGGCATAAACGTTGCCGCTGCTGACTTCGATATCTTGGCTCATACTATGTCCCTCTGGCATGATTTTCTGCGGCTTTCAGTCGTTCACGGATTTTGTCCATATCTGGTTTCGGTGTGGCGATCCCGGCTGAAGACTTTTTCTGGAATGCGTGCAGAACATACACGGCATCACCAAACTTAACGGTATAGACTGCACGATAAGTATCAGTAAGAAAGTCTTAGTACTCCTGCCCCACCAAACCCTCTTAAGGGTTTCGTCTGGGAATGCTTACCACCTGCCTGCGCCAAGTGTAGAGCATAGCCGAAAACATCCTGAACCTCTTCGGGTAATGACTGGAGGTCTTTCTTACTGCTACCAACCCAATATAGTGGCTTCATCCGCGTTATCCATGCGTCAAATTATACCTATATGGATATAATTTAACATGACCAATGGTCGATTTATACTCAGAAAGCGAAAGAAGTTGATTTGATTAGTTCATACCACGTGTCCAACCGGCTCGTGCTGGAGCAGAGCCATAAACAGCAGGTCGGTCAGGGCGAACTGCGCGGTGCTGGAAGATATTGCCGCGCTGCGGATATTGGGCTCTTGCGCAATGGTATAAAGGCAGTGATCGGCCCGTTGCTGTAGGCCATTAGGTGAGAAGCTGGTCAGTGCCAACACCTTGGCTCCGGCAACACGCGCTTCTTCGGCAGCCAGGTTGATCTCCCGCCGTTCACCGCTAAACGAGATCGCCAGCAGCAGATCCTCCCTACTCAGCGCCTTTATCGTCGCCAGTTGAACGTACATATCCGCTTCTGCCACCGCCATCACGCCAATCTTTAGCAGCTTGAACGACAGGTCTTTGGCCACTAGTCCGGAAGCCCCGATGCCGACCAAGATCACCCGCCGCGCCGCGCGCAGCATCTCCAGGGCGGTAAGCAGCCGCTGTTCACTGTTGATATCCAGGGTAGCTCGTAATGCGGCCTGCTTTTCCAGTAGCAATTTCTCACCGACGGTTTTGAGCGGATCGCTGCTGAGGATGTGATTATGGACCGTCACCACCGGTGCGACCTGCGGTTGAGCCAGCACCTCACCCAATGCCAGCTTCAGCGCTGGAAATCCCTTGTAGCCCAGTTTCTGGGCGAACTTGACCACGCTCGATTGGCTGACACCGGCCAACTGGGCCAGCTTTTGTGAGCTGAGGTGGCGGGCCTGTTCGGCGTTATCCAACAGAAAGTCCGCCAGTTTGCGATCGTTTTGTGCCAGCGATGGGTAAATCTGACGAATGCGAAGAAGGGTACTCATGGTTTTTTCCTTTGAGCCAGCCAGCATTCTGCCATGCCGGTGGCAAAACGGGCAGCAATCATTTTTGCGAGCAGGCCGCTAGAACGCTTGCAGCAACACTATGACTTGATGAGTTAACGCGCCTGTGGCGTTGACCAATGTCGGTTGTATCTGGTCGGTCTAGTGATTACGATAATAGCCGGTTGTATTTTCACCTGCATAATGGGGTCAACGATCCTGAGGAGTAACGTTTGACTGACAAACCGGTTGCACAGGCCCAGCGCGTGGTATTTTTCGATCTGGATGGCACTTTGCATCAGGAAGACATGTTTGGCAGTTTCCTGCGCTTTTTGCTACGGCATCTGCCGTTGAACCTGGTGCTGGTGGTGCCGCTGTTACCCATTATCGGATTGGGTTTGTTGATCGGTGGGCGGGCGACACGCTGGCCCATGAGCCTGCTATTGTGGGCAATGACCTTTGGTCGTTCAGAGGCCAGGCTGAAAGCGCTCGAGGCGAAATTCGTCGACTATTTTCGCCGTAAGGTCACCGCCTTTCCGGTCGTGCAGATGCGTTTGCGCCAGTACCTGGATGCCCAGGATGCTCAGGTGTGGTTGATCACCGGCTCGCCGGAACGGCTGGTGGAGCAGGTTTATCGGGATTCTGCGTTCCTGCCACGGGTACGGCTGGTGGGGAGCAGCATTGTGCGTCGCTACGGGGGCTGGGTGTTGCCCATGCGCTGCCTGGGCGTGCAAAAGGTGGTGCAACTGGAGCAACGCCTGGGAGCGCCATTGAAACTGTTCAGTGGCTACAGCGATAGCAAGCAGGATAACCCTTTGCTCTATTTTTGCGAACACCGCTGGCGGGTGGGTAAAGAAGGCGAGTTACAGCAGTTGGATTAAATAAGGCTCCCCCAGTCAAACGAGGGAGCCTGGCAGCGGTTACATGGCTGCTTTAAAGATGGCTACAATCTGTTCGTGGCTTGCCTGGATTGGATTGGTAAATCCGCAGGCATCGTTCAGGGCGTTAGTGGCTAACGTAGCAAAGTCTTCTTCTTTGACCTGCAGATCGCGTAAGCCAGCAGGAATTCCCACGTCTTTCGCCAGTTGGCGAATGGCGGCGATACAAGCGGCAGCCCCTTGCTCATCGCTAAGGCCTGCAACATTTACGCCCATAGCGGCGGCAATGTCTTTCAGACGCCCTGCGGCAACCTGAGTATTGAACTCTTGCACGTGCGGCAACAGCACGGCGTTACACACGCCATGTGGCAGGTTGTAGAAGCCACCCAACTGGTGCGCCATAGCGTGCACATAACCCAATGAGGCGTTATTAAATGCCATACCGGCCAGGAACTGGGCATAGGCCATGTTCTCGCGCGCCTGCATGTTTTGCCCGTCGTTGACTGCATCACGTAAAGACTCTGCAATCATGGTGGCGGCTTTTAGCGCGCAGGCATCGGTGATTGGGTTGGCGGCGCTGGAGACGTAGGCTTCGATAGCGTGGGTCAAAGCATCCATACCGGTGGCAGCGGTCAGGCCTTTTGGCATGCCAGCCATCAGGTGAGGATCGTTGACCGACAGGATCGGAGTCACGTGCTTGTCGACAATCGCCATTTTGATGTGGCGCGCTTCGTCGGTGATGATACAAAAACGCGTCATCTCCGAAGCGGTACCCGCAGTGGTGTTGATCGCAACGACCGGCAACTGCGGCTTAGCTGAGCGATCAACCCCTTCATAGTCTTTGATTTCCCCGCCGTTAGCGGCGACCAGGGCAATCCCTTTCGCACAGTCATGCGGCGAACCGCCACCCAGAGAAACGACACAGTCACAGTGATGTGCGCGCAACAGTTCCAGGCCCTGTTTTACGTTTTCCGTGGTCGGGTTGGGATGGGTGCCGTCATAGACGCAGCTTTCGATGTTCTGTGCCGCTAACAGGGCTTGCACCTGAGCGACGACGCCAATGCCGTTCAAAACCTTGTCGGTCACGATCAGTGCGTTATGCAGACCATGCTCTTTCATGGTTTTTGCCGCGTCTTCCAGACAGCCGGAACCAATCATGTTGATGGAAGGGATAAAGAATGTTGAGGCAGCCATAAACTACTCCTTATAAAGGCTTTTTGCGTGAGGTAAACATTATCGTGCTAATGCTTAAGAGAATATGATCTATCACAATTTAGTTAGAAAAAATTTGCTTAATTCTGCAGCTTGATTTTCCACCAGTTTATAACGTTTATCTGAAATTTTAAGAAATGAATAAAATTTAATCATCATTAAATATGATGTTATTGATTTGTTGGTGGCGTTTTGAGCGATCGACAAACGTGGCCGGTTCAAGCTTATTTGCATCAACAAGGCCGAGTGGCTGCGGCAAAAGGGACTAGTGTGTATAATGCCCGCCGCGATGCGCACGAGGATTGATGTGGTGAATGAATATAGTGATGAGTATTGGATGCGTCAGGCGTTAAGCCTGGCTCAACGTGCGCAGGAAGAAGGTGAGGTGCCGGTTGGGGCGCTGCTGGTGCTGGACAATCAGGTGATTGGCGAAGGTTGGAACCGGCCGATCGGCCGCCACGATCCCACCGCTCATGCTGAGATCATGGCGCTGCGGCAGGGGGGAGCGGTATTGCAGAATTATCGCCTGCTGAATGCCACGCTGTATGTCACGCTGGAGCCTTGCGTGATGTGCGCCGGGGCGATGGTGCACAGCCGCATCCGTCGTTTGGTATACGGCGCGGCCGATGAAAAAACCGGAGCGGTGGGTTCGCTGGTGGATATTCTGCGCCATCCGGGCATGAATCATCAGGTAGAAATCGTCTCGGGCGTGCTGGCAGAAGAGTGCGCCGCCACCCTCAGCAACTTTTTCCGCATGCGTCGCGAGCAGAAAAAAGCGCTGAAGCTGGCGCAGCGGGCCGGAAAAGACCCACAATAACTACATATTGAATCACTACAGGGCGAGCGCCAACTTGGCTTCCACGGCAGGATAGCCTTTGGCCAGTTCGGCCTGTTTCATAGCTTCTACCGCCTTCTTCTCTTTTTCCAACAGATAGCCCACCAGGCTGACCTGATAACGGCGGATGTTTTCCACGTAGTTATAGGCTTCGCGGCCACGGGCATAGCCATAGGTGAGTGATGGATAGTAGCGCTTCTGGCTAAGCATCGGCAGGCGCTGTTTCACGTCGACCCAACTGTCGGGGTTGCCTTGCTGGCTTTTGGTGAGTTTACGTGCGTCCAGCATATGGCCCCAGCCCATGTTATAGGCGGCCAGTGCGAACCAGATCCGCTCATCTTCTGGCACCGTGTCGGGCACCTTCGCCATCAGACGCTGCAGATAGAGCGCCCCGCCTTGAATACTTTGCTCCGGATCGAGCCTGTCGGTGACGCCCAGGCCGTCGGCAGTGGCTCTGGTCAGCATCATCAGCCCACGGACACCGGTGGGGGAGGTCGCCTGCGGATTCCAGTGCGATTCCTGGTAGGCGATGGCGGCCAGCAGCTTCCAGTCAATTTCGCTGGCATACTTTTCAAACAGCGAGCGGAAAGTGGGCAATACCGAGTCGATGGCCGACAGGAAGGTTTTAGTATCAACGTAGTCAAAACTGCCCACGTGTCCCAGATACTTCTCCTCCAACCGTGCCAGCGTGCCGTCTTCTACCCTTTGGCTATAAAAATCCAGCAGCGCGGCGTACAGGCTATCGTCATTGCTGCGCTTCAGATACCAGGTCACTGGCTCTTCATCGGTAATGTCAAAAGCGACGGCCAGCTGTGGATGGATACGCTGCAGCAGGGCAATGGTCACGGAATCGCCGATGGTGTAATCCAGCTTGCCATCGGCCACCTGTTCCAGCAGCTCTTTTGACGTCATATCGCTCGACGCTTCCCAACTGAGATCGGGGTATTTGCTTTGTTTGAGCTGCTTTAGCGTGCTGACGTGTGCCGAACCGGAGGCCACCGCCAGCTTGCCTTTGATATCGGCAAAGGATTTTGGCCGCGTGGTACCCAACCGATAAACCAACTGCTGGGAAACGGAATAGTACGCCGGGCCGGTACTGGCGCGGCTGAGGCGATCCCGGTTGTAGATTAGCCCGGCGGCGAGAATATCGGCATTGTCGTCATCGAGATCGTCAAACAGGTCATTGATGTTTTGGTGTGGGATCACCACCAGCTTGACCCCCAGGTAGTTGGCAAAGCTTTTGGCCAGCTCATAGTCAAGGCCACTCGGCCCCTGTGGGGTAGTGAAATAGGTTAACGGTGAGTTTAACGTGCTGACGCGCAGTTCCCCACGCGCTTTGATCGCCTCGAGTTGGCCTCCCTGTCCACCACGCCAGGCGATATTGGGCCACAGGGCTAGCGCCAGCAACAGGGCCACAACACCGATTAGAATGTAATTTATTTTTAGGCGTTTCAAATAGTTATCTCAAATAGATGCACGCTTTATATTGACCGGAATCAGGATTTTTTCATGGTTAAATCACCAGTGCCGGGGCATTTTGCGCAACATTACGCCAGCGTGCAACTTTATTGATAGGTTATGAGAATTCGGCAGCGGGAATAGCTTTTATCAATAATAGCTACGCAAACGGTTTCGTCGGCGGCGCGGATTATCTATAATGGCGCGCGTTTTCCCCCTGTTGCGCCCAATGAAGTGCTGAACCCAGTTGCTTCGAAGACGAGAGAACTTTGATTATGGAAATACTGCGTGGTTCGCCCGCTTTGTCGGCTTTTCGTATTACCAAACTACTGTCCCGCTGCCAGGATGCTCAACTGCCGATCGTTGATATCTATGCCGAGTACGTTCACTTTGCCGATGTCAGCGCACCGCTAAGCGCCGAAGAGCAGGCCAAGCTGCAGCGGTTGCTCAAGTACGGCCCTTCTCTCGCTGAACATGCTCCGCAAGGCCGCCTGCTGTTGGTGACGCCGCGCCCGGGCACCATTTCGCCGTGGTCTTCCAAAGCCACCGATATCGCCCATAACTGTGGCCTGACGCAGGTGGTTCGTCTTGAGCGCGGCCTGGCATTTTATGTCACAGCGCCAACCTTGACCGATGCCCAGTGGCAACAGCTTGCCTCCCTGCTGCACGATCGCATGATGGAAACGGTATTCAGCGAGCTGCAACAGGCGGAAACACTGTTCTCTCATCATCAGCCCGCACCGTATCAGACGGTGGATATCCTGGCCCAGGGCCGCAGCGCGCTGGAACAGGCCAACACCAAACTGGGGCTGGCCCTGGCGCAGGACGAGATCGACTACCTGCTGGCCGCCTTTACCGAGTTGGGGCGCAACCCAACGGATATTGAGCTGTACATGTTTGCACAGGCCAACTCTGAACATTGCCGCCACAAGATTTTCAACGCCGACTGGGTCATCGACGGCGAACAGCAACCGAAGTCGCTGTTCAAAATGATCAAGAATACCTTTGAGCAGACGCCGGACTACGTGCTTTCTGCCTATAAAGACAACGCAGCGGTGATGGAAGGTTCCCAGGTAGGGCGCTTCTTTGCCGCGCCGCAAAGCGGCCTGTATGACTATCATCAGGAAGAAGCACACATCCTGATGAAGGTGGAAACCCATAACCACCCGACGGCGATCTCGCCTTGGCCAGGAGCTGCGACCGGTTCTGGCGGTGAGATCCGCGACGAAGGCGCTACCGGCCGTGGCGCGAAGCCGAAAGCTGGCCTGGTAGGGTTCTCGGTTTCCAACCTGCGTATTCCGGGTTTCGAACAGCCTTGGGAACAGGATTTCGGCAAGCCGGATCGCATCGTCACCGCGCTGGATATCATGACCGAAGGCCCATTGGGCGGTGCGGCATTCAATAACGAGTTTGGTCGCCCGGCGCTGGTCGGTTACTTCCGTACTTATGAAGAGCGTGTCAATAGCCACAACGGCGTTGAGCTGCGTGGCTACCACAAACCGATCATGCTGGCAGGCGGCCTGGGCAACATCCGCGCCGATCATGTGCAAAAAGGTGAGATCACCGTGGGTGCCAAACTGGTGGTGCTGGGTGGCCCGGCGATGAACATCGGTTTGGGCGGCGGGGCGGCTTCTTCGATGGCCTCTGGTCAGTCTGATGCCGATCTGGATTTTGCTTCCGTACAGCGTGATAACCCGGAAATGGAACGCCGCTGCCAAGAGGTGATCGATCGCTGCTGGCAGATGGGCGATAGCAACCCGATCCTGTTTATCCACGATGTGGGGGCCGGTGGCCTGTCGAACGCGATGCCGGAACTGGTTAGCGACGGTGGCCGCGGGGGCCGTTTCGAACTGCGTGACATTCTCAACGACGAGCCGGGCATGAGCCCGCTGGAAGTGTGGTGTAACGAATCTCAAGAGCGTTATGTGATGGCAGTAGCGCCTGAGCAGATGGCGACCTTTGAGGAAATCTGCCGCCGTGAGCGCGCACCTTTTGCGGTGATTGGTGAAGCGACGGAAGAACGCCATCTGACGCTCAACGATCGCCACTTTGACAATCAGCCGATCGACATGCCGTTGGATGTGCTGCTGGGCAAAACGCCAAAAATGACCCGCGACGTGAAACGTCAGCAGGCGAGCGGCGAAGCGTTGCAGCGTGCTGATATCTCCATTGCCGATGCGGTCAAGCGGGTGCTGCACTTGCCAGCCGTGGCGGAGAAAACCTTCCTGATCACCATTGGCGACCGTACCGTCACCGGCATGGTTGCGCGCGACCAGATGGTTGGCCCGTGGCAGATCCCGGTAGCTGACTGTGCGGTAACCACGGCCAGCCTGGACAGCTATTACGGGGAAGCGATGTCGATCGGTGAGCGTGCTCCCGTCGCATTGCTGGATTTTGCCGCCTCAGGCCGCCTGGCGGTAGGGGAAGCGCTGACCAACCTGGCCGCGGTGGAAATCGGTTCGCTCAAGCGGGTGAAACTTTCTGCCAACTGGATGGCCGCAGCAGGCCACCCTGGCGAAGATGCCGGCCTGTATGAAGCGGTGAAGGCGGTGGGTGAAGAACTTTGCCCTGCGCTGGGGATCACCATTCCGGTGGGCAAAGACTCGATGTCGATGAAAACTCGCTGGCAGGAAGGCAATGAACAGCGGGAAATGACGTCACCATTGTCGCTGGTGATCACCGCGTTTGCTCGCGTGGAAGATGTGCGCCACACCGTGACGCCGCAACTGCGTACCGACAAGGGTGATAGCGCACTGTTATTGATTGACCTGGGTAATGGTCACAATGCCCTGGGGGCAACGGCGTTGGCGCAGGTTTATCGCCAACTGGGCGACAAGCCAGCCGATGTTCGCAACGTGGAGCAATTGGCCGGTTTCTTCAACGCGATGCAGCAACTGGTGGCGGATCGTGCGCTGTTGGCCTATCACGACCGTTCTGATGGCGGCCTGTTGGTCACCTTGGCCGAGATGGCATTTGCCGGGCATTGCGGCGTAGAAGTCGATATTCAGGCGCTGGGTTCCGACGCCTTGGCTGCCTTGTTCAACGAGGAACTGGGTGCGGTGATCCAGGTGCCAGCTGCGCAACTGGCAGCCGTACAGCAAGTCTTTGCCCAACACGGTCTGACGGATAACGTGCATCACCTTGGCCAGGCGCTGAGTGGCGATCGTTTCGTTATCACCAGCGCTGGCAAACCGGTGTACAGCGAAAGCCGCAGCACTCTGCGTACCTGGTGGGCTGAAACCACCTGGCAGATGCAGCGCCTGCGTGATAACCCGGAATGTGCCGATCAGGAGCACCAGGCCAAGCAGGACGAGCGCGATCCGGGCCTGAACGTCAAGCTGACTTTCGCTACGGACGACGACATCGCGGCACCTTATATCGCCAAGGGCGCACGCCCTAAAGTTGCGGTATTGCGTGAGCAAGGGGTTAACTCCCACGTTGAGATGGCCGCAGCGTTCCACCGTGCCGGTTTCGATGCGGTTGATGTTCACATGAGCGATCTGCTGGCAGGCCGCCGCGATTTGCAAGAGTTCCACACGCTGGTGGCCTGTGGCGGCTTCTCTTATGGCGACGTGTTGGGGGCTGGTGAAGGCTGGGCGAAATCGATACTGTTCAACGAGCGCGTACGCGATGAGTTTGCCGATTTCTTCCATCGCCCGCAGACCTTGGCGCTGGGCGTTTGTAACGGTTGCCAGATGATGTCCAACCTGCGTGAACTGATCCCGGGGGCTGAACATTGGCCGCGCTTTGTGCGCAACCTGTCGGATCGTTTCGAAGCGCGCTTCAGCCTGGTGGAAGTGGCCAGTAGCCCGTCGCTGTTTATGCAGGGTATGACAGGTTCGCGCATGCCGATTGCCGTCTCTCATGGTGAAGGCCATGTAGAAGTGCGCGATGCGGCGCATCTGGCGGCGTTGGAACATCACGGCCTGGTTGCGTTACGCTTTGTCGACAACCATGGTCAAGTGACCGAAGCTTACCCTGCCAACCCGAACGGCTCACCGAATGGGATTACCGCAGTGACTAGCAGCAATGGCCGCGCCACCGTAATGATGCCGCATCCAGAACGCGTGTTCCGCACCGTCAGCAACTCCTGGCATCCAGAGGAGTGGGGTGAAGACAGCCCTTGGATGCGCATGTTCCGCAACGCTCGCAAGCAACTGGGGTAATTTAACCTGAGGTTTGCGTGAAGTTTACTGAGGCGCCGCATTGGCGCCTTTTTTATTTCTTTATTTTTTAATCGGTTAGCCCGTATGTCGGTTTTTTGAGACAAAGGCCATATTGCCTGTCTCTAAAAAGAGACATTTAACTCATTGATTTTTATATGAGTTAAATCGATTGGATTTAGTTGTCGTGTTTTGGCGACGGTATGTCGGATTAATACTCAAGCTCGACTACCCAAGTAGAGCGTCGGAAGTGATATTAAAATAAATTATCCTTAATAAACAATGTAATATAAATATTTTCATAAAGTTGGCACGGAAGATGCATAATAACTATCAGTTGCTCATTCAACTTTTTATGATTGGCCCCGTCTAGCACGGAACAGCGCCTCATAAGCCATCCGAATGATGCCTAAGAAATGGTGCCTATCGTCCAACCAAACCGATAACAGACGCGCAAGCGACTTTATCAAGCATCGGACGACACGTGGAGTGAGGCACCGCCTAGTATCCAACTGTGATGATATGTTCATCAATCCCGGATACTTTTTGGATGCTATTCGTCCCAATCAGATGCCAGCTTAGTGCTACATCACCTGGGGACGAGGAGTAAGGGCATCCACATATTCCTTGCGATGGGGCATCATGCCCCAGCGTCAATATACAAACCGCATTGCCTCCGTTATTTCCCTCGATACGTTCTCAAACCACATCAGTTTCCTCTTTTGGGATAACGCGTTTTTGCTTATCTGAACGCCATTAATCCGCTGCCGGGCTTTTCTCTCCCCGGATTGTCGGTTAGCATCTGGGCAGACTAGAGATAATGAGATGATTTCTTTGAAAAGATGGCGTCTATTTCCACGCTCGTTGCGCCAATTGGTCGTAATGGCGTTCCTGCTGGTGCTGTTACCGCTGCTGGTATTGGCTTATCAGGCCTACCAAAGCCTGGATCATCTCAGCGCGCAGGCGGCGGATATCAACCGTACGACGCTGGTGGATGCCCGGCGCAGTGAGGCAATGACCAGCGTGGCGCTGGAAATGGAGCGCAGCTATCGTCAGTATTGCGTACTGGTCGATCCGACCCTGGAGCGGCTGTACCAGAACCAGCGTAAACAGTATTCACAAATGCTGGATGCCCACGCCCCGATCCTGCCGGACGAACGTTACTACCAGACACTTCGTAAACTACTGACTCAGCTAGCCACTATCAAGTGCCAGAGCAGCGGGCCGGACAAGGACGCTTCACTACTGTTAGAGTCTTTTTCACATTCCAACGCCGAAATGGTCCAGGCCACCCGTACCGTAATCTTTTCCCGTGGGCAGCAACTGCAGCAGGCGATCGCCGAGCGTGGCCAATACTTTGGTTGGCAAGCGCTGTTGCTGTTCCTGGTCAGCGTGCTGTTGGTGGTGCTGTTTACCCGCATGATTATCGGGCCCGTCAAGGCCGTTGAGCGTATGATTAACCGCCTGGGGGAAGGGCGGCCCATCGGCATGACGGCATCCTTTAAAGGCCCGCGAGAACTGCGTTCTTTGGCTCAGCGGATTGTCTGGTTGAGCGAGCGCCTGGCCTGGCTGGAATCGCAGCGCCATGAGTTCCTGCGCCATATCTCCCATGAGCTGAAAACACCGCTGGCCAGCATGCGTGAAGGCACCGAGCTGTTGGCCGATGGTGTGGCAGGCCCGCTCACCTCCGATCAGAAAGAGGTGGTGGCGATCCTCGATCAGAGCAGCCGCCATCTGCAATTGCTGATTGAGCAACTGCTGGATTACAACCGCAAACTGGCAGATGGCCCGTCGGAACATGAAAACGTCGAGCTGGAAGAACTGGTGGATATGGTGGTCGCCGCCCACAGTTTGCCGGCACGTGCCAAGATGATCCGTACGGAAGTCAAACTTGAGGCGGAAATCTGCTGGGCAGAGCCTACGCTATTAATGCGCGTACTGGATAATCTCTACTCCAATGCGGTGCACTACGGCAAGGAATCCGGTAACATTTGGATCCGCAGCCGCCAGGTCGGCCAGCGGGTACAGATTGACGTTGCCAATACCGGCAGCGCGATCCCGCAAGCGGAACGAACCATGATTTTTGAGCCTTTTTTCCAGGGGAGTCACCAGAGAAAAGGGGCCGTTAAAGGAAGCGGACTGGGGCTGAGCATTGCACAGGACTGTATTCGCCGTATGCGTGGCGAATTGACATTGGTGGATCTCGCCGATGCCGACGTCTGCTTCCGTATTGAATTGCCATTAACCGCCGAGAATGAATAAATAATGTACACAGGGTCTAATCGCGCTTATCAATCGCAGACCGAAGGTTCACCGCGTGTTTCTCTACGCGCACCGCTCGGCAAACATTCGCTTTCTTTTTTGGGCACGATCCTTTTTGCCCCGTTTCTGCTGATTGGCTGTGTCGATCGTGCCGTCAGTAGCGGCCCAGCCCAGCAGCAACAGGAAGCGATCCCGGATACCAAGGTGGTGGATTACCGCATTGCGCCTTGCGATACGCTATGGCAGCTTGACGAAAAAGAAGCCTTGGAAAACTCACTCTTTTGGCTGCGGGCGATGGACTGCGCCGATCGTATCGGCTCCACGCAGGCCAGAGCGTTAGCGAAAACCCTGCCGGGCAACAATTGGCAGGACGTGTTCAAGCAAAGCATTTTGCTGGGCAGCGCTGAGCCGAGCTCGAGCGAGCGCCGTCAGATCATCGATCGTTTGAACAGCTATCGCCTCGAGTTCCCTAACTCGCTGCGTCCATTGCTGCAACTGTGGCGTCAGCAGCAGGCGTTGCAAGTGAGCCTGTTTGACGAGCGCGCGCGTTACCAGCACCTGCAGGAAAGTTCAGACAGCCAGATCGATTCGCTGCGCCAGAACCAGATCCATCTGCAAAGCCAGTTGCAGGAGACCTCCCGCAAACTGGAGAATCTGACCGATATCGAACGCCAGCTCTCGTCACGCAAGCAAATGCAGGGGGAAATCCCGGAAAGCAGCGTGGCGCAGCCTAAAGCCGAGCCCGCAGGCAAGCCCGCAGCGCCCGCCAAAGTGGCCGAGCCCGCAGAGCCAGCCCCGGTGACTGAAACCGGTACCGCCTTGCCGGTAGAGCCGGAAGAGACCTACACGCCGCCCGCGGCCAACAAGGAGTCCCCAGCGCAATGACAGCTCGCAAACCGGCCAATCTGTTGTTGGTTGACGACGATCCCAGCCTGCTCAAGCTGTTGGGAATGCGCCTGACCAGCGAAGGTTTTCACGTTACTACGGCGGAAAGCGGCCAAGAGGCTTTGCGTCTGCTGGCCCGTGAAAAGATCGACCTGGTGATCAGCGATCTGCGGATGGATGAAATGGACGGCATGGCGCTGTTTGCCGAGATCCAGAAATACCAGCCGGGGATGCCGGTGATCATCCTGACCGCACACGGTTCGATCCCTGACGCGGTGGCAGCGACTCAACAAGGGGTGTTCAGCTTCCTGACCAAGCCGGTCGATCGCGATGCGTTGTATAAGGCGATCGATGAAGCGCTATCGCTGTCGTCGATCCCTGCCGGCGATGACAGCTGGCGTGAGGATTTTGTCACCCGTAGCCCGATTATGCTGCGGCTGCTTGAACAGGCCAAGATGGTCGCCCAGTCGGACGTCAGCGTGCTGATCAATGGCCAGAGTGGCACTGGTAAAGAGGTGTTGGCACAGGCCATCCATGCGGCCAGCCCACGGGCCAAGAAAGCCTTTATCGCCATCAACTGCGGCGCGTTGCCGGAGCAGCTGCTGGAGTCAGAGCTGTTTGGCCATGCCAAAGGGGCGTTCACCGGTGCCGTCAGCAGCCGTGAAGGTTTGTTCCAGGCGGCAGAAGGGGGCACGCTGTTCCTGGATGAGATTGGCGATATGCCGCTCTCGCTGCAGGTAAAATTGCTACGTGTGTTACAGGAACGCAAGGTGCGCCCACTGGGCAGCAACCGCGATCTGGATATTGACGTACGCATCATTTCCGCCACCCACCGCGATTTGCCTAAAGCGATGGTAAAAAACGAGTTCCGTGAAGATCTCTATTACCGTCTGAACGTGGTTAACCTGAAAATACCAGCGCTCAACGAGCGGGCCGAAGATATCCCGCTGCTGGCCAACCATCTGCTACGTGCTTCGGCGCTGCGCCACAAACCTTTTGTACGCAGTTTCTCCTCCGATGCCATGAAACGCCTGATGACCGCCAGCTGGCCCGGCAACGTGCGCCAGTTGGTGAACGTGATCGAGCAGTGCGTGGCATTGACTACGGCACCGGTGATCAGTGAAGCGCTGGTTGAGCAGGCGCTGGAAGGGGAAAACACGGCGTTGCCAACCTTTGTCGAGGCGCGCAACCAGTTTGAATTACACTATCTACGTAAACTGTTGCAGATCACCAAGGGTAACGTTACCCAGGCCGCGCGCATGGCGGGCCGTAACCGTACTGAGTTCTATAAATTGTTGTCGCGCCATGAACTGGATGCCAACGATTTCAAAGAATGATGTTTTCTTTTCTGAACCTGCATGCGCAGGTTCTCAACAAAGTAGCCGGAATGATTTACACTCCGGTTTCTTTGTTGTGGCATGGCAGACCATAGAGATATGAGCAGATCACTTTCCATTGCGTTGGCCCAGCTGAATTTGCTGGTGGGCGATATTGAAGGCAACAGCGAGCGCATGTTGCAAACCGTGCAGGAGCAGCAGAAGGCGGGAGCCGATCTGGTCATGTTCAGCGAACTGGCGCTGTCCGGCTATCCGCCGGAAGACCTGCTGTACCGTGATGATTTCTACCAGCGCTGCGATACTCAGCTAAGCCGCTTGCAGCAGGCCTCCGCCGAGGTGGCGATCCTGGTCGGCCACCCGTGGCGTGAAGACGGCAAGCTGTATAACGCGCTGTCCCTGTTCTCTGAGGGGGCTTTGCAGGCTCGTTACTTCAAGCAACAGTTGCCTAACTACGGCGTATTCGATGAGAAGCGCTACTTCCATGCGGGTGATAAAAACTGCGTGGTGGAGCTGAAAGGTTACCGCCTGGGGCTGCTGATCTGCGAAGATCTGTGGTTCCCGGAACCGGTCGATGCGGCGAAAGCGGCGGGGGCAGAGATCCTGCTGTCGATCAACGCTTCCCCGTATAACCGCGAAAAGCCGTATATCCGCAAAACCCTGATGTCCGGCCACTGCCAGCGTACAGGGTTGCCGTTGGTCTATCTGAATCAGATCGGTGGGCAGGACGAACTGATTTTTGACGGCTGTTCAAAAGTCTTTGATGCCGCTGGCAATATGACTCATCGCCTGGCGGCTTTCGCCGAGCAGGTGACTCTGCTTGAGTTCAAAGGCCTGGAAGTGGTGCCGATGACGGCTCCGGCGGCAGAGTTGCCACAGTTGGCGCAGGTGTATGAAGCGCTGGTGCTGGCCGTACGCGACTATGTGACCAAAAACGGTTTCAAAGGCGCGGTGCTGGGCTTGTCCGGTGGGATCGACTCGGCGCTGACCCTGGCGATCGCCGTGGATGCGTTGGGCAAAGACAAGGTTCAGGCCTTGATGATGCCGTTCCGCTATACGGCAGATATCAGCATCGCCGATGCCAAGGAAGAGGCCGAAATCCTCGGCATCGAATTTGACATCGTCTCGATTGAACCCATGTTCGACGCCTTTATGGGCCAGCTCGCCCCGATGTTTGCCGATACCGCACGGGATACCACCGAAGAAAACCTGCAGGCCCGCTGCCGTGGCGTGGTGCTGATGGCGCTGTCTAACAAACGCGGCAGCATCGTGTTAACCACGGGTAACAAAAGCGAGGTGGCTGTCGGTTATTGCACGCTGTATGGTGATATGGCCGGTGGTTTCGACGTATTGAAAGATGTGCCGAAAACCCTGGTGTTCAAGCTTTCCGAATACCGTAATACCGTCTCCTACGTGATCCCTCAACGGGTGATCGATCGTCCACCGTCTGCCGAGCTGGCGCCGGATCAGCTCGATCAGGATAGCCTGCCACCGTATGACATTCTGGATGCTATTCTGGAAGGTTATGTCGAGCGCGATAAATCGGTCGCCGATCTGGTTGCTGAGGGCTTTGAAGAAGCCGTGGTGCGCAAGGTGATCCGCCTGGTGGACATCAACGAGTACAAACGCCGTCAGGCCGCCGTCGGGCCGCGCATTACCGCCCGTAACTTTGGCAAAGACCGCCGCTATCCGATCACCTCCGGCTTTGGCCGTAAAAATTGGTAATTAAGGAATAAAAATGAAAAAAATTGACGCGATTATCAAGCCCTTCAAACTGGATGACGTGCGTGAAGCACTGGCTGAAGTAGGCATTACCGGCATGACGGTGACCGAAGTGAAAGGCTTTGGTCGCCAGAAGGGCCATACCGAGCTGTACCGTGGTGCCGAGTATATGGTCGACTTCCTGCCAAAGGTTAAAATCGAGATCGTGGTAGCTGACGATATCGTGGATACCTGTGTGGAAACCATCATGCAGACAGCGCAGACCGGTAAAATTGGCGACGGTAAAATCTTTGTCTTCGACGTGGCCCGTGTAGTGCGTATCCGTACTGGCGAGCAGGACGAAGAAGCGATTTAATCAAAGCCCTAACAGGCTCACAACCAAGGCGCGGCTTAGCTGCGCCTTGGTTGTTTTTGTGCACTCCCTCCCTCTTTGCGTTCTAAAAAAGCGAACGACATCGCGTTTTTCACACATTTCCTGATGGCTTAGCGGTGAGCATCTACACTCAAACCAACTGTTTTGTTTGAGGTTGCTACCATGATGACGTTACGCCAAATCCGCCATTTTATTGCCGTGGCCGAAACCGGGTCGATCTCGGCGGCGGCGCAGGCGGTGTTTGTGTCACAGTCTTCGCTCACGCTGGCGATCCAGCAGTTGGAAACCGACATTGGCGTCCGGCTGTTCGAGCGCCACGCCAAGGGAATGAACCTGACCCACCAGGGGCACCAGTTCTTGCGCCAGTCATACCTGATCCTGGCAACGGTGGATAATGCCAAGCGCAGCCTGCAGCTGGGCACTGAAAGCCTGAGCGGCAAACTGACCATCGGCGTCACCAGTCTGGTGGCGGGATATTTTCTGGTGGAACTGCTCAAGCGCTTCAAGTCTGCCTATCCCAACGTGACTATCCAGGTGATTGAGGACGAAAGGCCCTATATCGAGCATTTGCTGGTGAGCGGTGAAATCGATATCGGGGTGCTGATCCTGTCGAACATTGAAGATCGCGATGCCTTACAGACCGAAGTGCTGATGCACTCGCCGTATCGCCTGTGGCTACCGCCGCTGCACCCGCTGCTGGAGCACGAAAGCATCGGTTTGGCAGACGTGGCCAAACAGCCGCTGATCCAGCTCAACGTCGATGAAATGGACGTTCATGCCCGGCGCATCTGGGGACGCGCGGGCCTGAAGCCGGAGATCGCCATGAAAACTGCCTCCACCGAAGCGGTGCGTAGCCTGGTGGCGGCGGGCATGGGCATTGCCATCCTGCCGGATATGGCTTACCGCGCCTGGTCGCTGGAGGGCAACATGATTGAGGCGCGCAAGCTGGTGGATTTGCTGGAACCGCTGGATATCGGCCTGGCCTGGCGGCGTGGCAGTGCGCGGCCTGAATTGGTAACCCCATTCCTCACCATTGCGCGGGAGAACAGCAAAACGAACATGACCGGCCTCAAGCATTCGATTTAATCGAACGCTGCCTTCAGTATTTAGAATTTGTTGTCCGCAGTGCGCTCGCTTAGTCTGATTAAAACTAACTTATCACATTTAGTTAACGTTTTTGTCACATGAGGCAGCGCAATGGCAGAGCTACAGTTGGTTTCCGGTTTATCCTGTCGGCAATTCATTAACGGCGAGTCGCTCGAGGGTGAAGGCCATCAGGAGACCATTGTTAATCCTGCCAACGGTGAAATCCTGGTTTCTATTGCCGAGGCAACGCCAACCCAGGTGGGGCGCGCAGTTGCCGCCGCGCAGCAGGCATTTCCCCACTGGTCACGCACCACTCCCGCTTTCCGAGCAACAATCCTGCTGCGTATTGCCGATGCCATCGAACGGCAGGCAGAACATCTGGCGCGCCTTGAAGCGCTGAACTGCGGTAAACCTTTCCATCAGGCACTGAACGACGATCTGCCCGCAGCCATTGACGTATTCCGCTTCTTCGCCGGGGCCGTGCGCACCCAGCAAGGCCAGTTGGCAGGTGAATATGTTGAGGGCCATACCTCCATGATCCGGCGTGACCCGATCGGTGTGGTGGCCTCCATCGCACCATGGAATTATCCGCTGATGATGGCGGCCTGGAAGATTGCTCCGGCGCTTGCAGCCGGCAACACCGTAGTATTCAAGCCCTCCGAACATACGCCATTGACCATTCTGGCCTTGGTGCCTGCGTTGCAGGAAATCCTGCCGCCAGGCGTGTTGAACATTGTCTACGGCGGTGGCGAAGGGGTGGGCAGCCATCTGGTTGGTCATCCGCAGGTTCGTTTAGTGTCGGTTACCGGCGATATCGTTACCGGGCAAAAAATCTTGCAGGCGGCGGTCAAAAGCGTCAAGCGCACCCACCTGGAACTGGGCGGTAAAGCCCCGGTGATCGTCTGTGACGATGCCGATCTGGATGAGGTCGTCAGCAGTATCCGTACCTTCGGTTACTACAATGCCGGGCAGGATTGCACCGCTGCCTGCCGCATTTACGCCCAGGCAGGCATCTATCCGAAGCTGGTGGAAGCCTTGGGGGAAGCGGTCGCCAGCCTACGTTTTGCCCGCAAGCGTGATGAAGATAATGAAATCGGCCCGCTGATCAGCAGCCGCCAGCGTGACCGGGTCGCCAGCTTTGTCGAACGGGCTCTCAGCCAGCCACATATCGAATTGATTACTGGTGCGGCGGCACACTCTGGCCCCGGCTTTTACTATCAGCCCACGTTATTGGCTGGCTGCCTGCAAACCGATGAAATCGTCCAGCGTGAAGTGTTTGGCCCGGTGGTCAGCGTGACGCGTTTCGACACCCTGGAGCAGGCGGTGACCTGGGCCAACGATTCCGAATACGGTCTGGCCTCCTCGGTGTGGACACAGAATATCGACCGCGCGCTGCATATCGCGGCGCATCTGCAATATGGCAGCACCTGGATCAACACCCACTTTACGCTGGCGAGCGAAATGCCTCACGGCGGCTTAAAGCGCTCGGGCTACGGCAAAGATCTCTCCAGCGATTCATTACAGGATTACAGCGTTGTCCGGCACGTGATGGCGAAGTTCAAGGCTTCCTTCTAGCCACATGGCCGATAAAAAATCGGCGGCAACCGTTCCTTGCCGCATACCAACATGCAACACAGGGGTAATTACGATGGGAAAAACACACGCAATCACCACAGTCACCGCGCTCTGTATGACGATCCTTTGCGGTATGGCTCAGGCCGCCGATACGCCACAGCAGTTGGGCAAGGGGGAAGGGCGGTTGGACATCATCGCCTGGCCCGGCTACATCGAACGTGGTCAGTCCGACAAGAATTACGACTGGGTGACCCAGTTTGAGAAACAGACCGGCTGCGCGGTGAATGTGAAAACCGCCGCGACCTCGGATGAAATGGTCAGCTTGATGGCAAAAGGCGGTTACGATCTGGTGACCGCTTCTGGCGATGCCTCGCTGCGTCTGATCTACGGCAAACGCGTGCAGCCAATCAATACCGCGCTGATCCCTAACTGGCAGAATATCGACCCACGCCTGATAAACGGCCCTTGGTACAACGTGGCGGGCAAAACCTACGGTACGCCATATCAGTGGGGGCCAAACCTGCTGATGTATAACACTAAAACCTTCCCGACGCCGCCAGACAGCTGGGCCGTGGTGTTCCAGCAGCAAAACCTGCCGGACGGCAAGACCAATCAAGGCCGGGTGCAGGCTTACGACGGCCCAATCTATATCGCCGATGCGGCGCTGTTCCTGAAAGCGACTCAACCCCAGCTTGGCATCACCGACCCTTACCAACTGAACGAAGAGCAGTATCAGGCGGCACTGAAACTGCTGCGCAGCCAGCACGCGCTGATCCACCGTTACTGGCATGACACCTCGGTACAGATGAGCGATTTCAAAAACGAAGGCGTGGTGGCTTCCAGCGCCTGGCCATACCAGGCCAATGCCCTGAAAGGCGAAGGCCAGCCTATCGCTACCGTATTCCCGAAAGAAGGAGTTACCGGCTGGGCGGATACCACCATGTTGCACGCCGAGGCCAAGCATCCGAGCTGCGCCTACCAGTGGATGAACTGGTCGCTGGAACCGAAGGTACAGGGTGACGTTGCGGCCTGGTTTGGCTCGTTACCGGCAGTTCCTGCCGGTTGCAAAGCCAGCACCTTGCTCGGTGACAAAGGGTGTGAAACCAACGGTTTCAACCAGTTTGACAAAATTGCCTTCTGGAAAACGCCACAGGCCGAGGGCGGCAAGTTCGTCCCTTATAGCCGCTGGACCCAGGACTACATCGCCATCATGGGCGGTAGATAACCCTTATAGCACTCACCTGCGAGCGCCAGACGGCTCCCCTGTGGGGGACCGATCGAGTTTGCTGAGATGACCTTTTTACTTCCCAAAGAGCAGGGACTAACAGCTCCCTCTCCCTTTGGGAGAGGGTTGGGGTGAGGGGCAACATTTTGGAGCGTACATCATGACCATTGCTGTGCAATTTATCGATGTCTCGCGCATTTTCGGCGATGTTCGCGCCGTAGATCGGGTTTCTGTTGAAATACAGGACGGCGAGTTTTTCTCCATGCTTGGGCCTTCAGGCTCGGGTAAAACCACCTGCCTGCGGCTGATCGCTGGCTTTGAACAACTTAGCTCCGGCTCCATCCGTATTCATGGGCAAGAGGCGAGCAATCTGCCGCCTTACCAGCGCGATGTGAACACCGTGTTCCAGGACTATGCGCTGTTCCCACACATGTCGGTGCTGGAGAACGTGGCCTACGGCCTGATGGTGAAAGGCGTTGCCAAGCGTGAACGGCTGGCGCGGGCGAATCAGGCATTGGAAAGCGTGGCATTGGGGTTTGCTGCCGAACGTAAACCGGCGCACCTTTCCGGTGGCCAACGTCAGCGCGTGGCTCTGGCTCGTGCATTGGTCAATCGCCCACGCGTGCTGCTGCTGGACGAACCGCTTGGGGCGTTGGACCTGAAATTGCGTGAGCAGATGCAGGGGGAGTTGAAGAAGCTGCAACGCCAACTGGGAATCACCTTTATCTTCGTTACGCACGATCAAAGCGAAGCCCTGTCGATGTCCGATCGGGTGGCGGTATTTAACAATGGCCGCATTGAGCAGGTAGATGCGCCTCGCGAACTGTATATGCGGCCAAGAACGCCGTTTGTCGCCGAGTTTGTCGGCACGTCCAACGTGGTACGCAGCGAATTGGCGGAGCGGTTGCTGGGGCAATCGGCCACCTTTTCGATCCGCCCGGAGCATATCCGCCTGCTGGATCAAAGCGGCGCAACGCAGGGGGAAGTTCAGGTTCAGGGTACCTTGCAGGATATCCATTACCAAGGGGCGGCGACACGCTATGAAATCGCCCTGAGCAGCGGTGAGAAACTGCTGGTCAGCCAGGCTAACCCACAGTGGCAGGCCGTGGCACAGCAGCGCCTGATCGGTCAGCCGGTCACCGCCTGTTGGGCCAGAGAGGCAATGGTGCCGCTGCTGGAGGAGAGGTGAGATGGACATGAGCATCGAGCAGCCGGCAGCGCCCGGCGGTAAAATTCGCGCGATTTCCACCTACCTGTACCGCAAGCCAACGCTGTATCTGCTGCTGTTGCTGGTGCCACCGCTGCTGTGGTTTGGGGCGGTGTATCTGGGCTCGCTGCTGACCCTGCTGTGGCAGGGCTTTTACACCTTCGACGACTTCACCATGACGGTGACGCCGGATCTGACCTTCGCCAACCTGAGCGCGCTGTTCAACCCGGCCAACTACGACATCATCGTGCGTACGCTGACCATGGCGGTGGTCGTTTCGCTGGCCAGTGCGGTATTGGCATTCCCCATCGCCTATTACATGGCCCGATACACCAGCGGCAAGGTAAAAGCGTTCTTTTATATCGCCGTGATGATGCCGATGTGGGCCAGCTACATCGTTAAAGCCTATGCCTGGACGCTATTGCTGGCGAAAGACGGCGTGGCGCAGTGGTTCCTGCAACATATGGGGCTGGAGCCGGTATTGGCGAGCATTCTGAGCATTCCCGGCGTAGGGGGTAATACGCTATCCACTTCCGGTCTTGGGCGCTTCCTGGTGTTTGTCTATATTTGGCTGCCGTTCATGATCTTACCGATCCAGGCGGCGTTAGAGCGCTTGCCGCCTTCGTTGCTGCACGCTTCTGCGGATCTGGGCGCGCGCCCGTCCCAAACGTTCCGCTATGTGATCCTGCCGCTGGCGGTACCGGGTATCGCAGCCGGTTCCATCTTTACTTTTTCGCTGACGCTGGGTGATTTTATCGTGCCACAGCTGGTGGGGCCGCCGGGCTACTTTATTGGCAGCATGGTGTATGCCCAACAGGGGGCGATCGGCAATATGCCGATGGCGGCCGCCTTTACGCTGGTGCCGATCGTCCTGATCGCCATTTATCTCTCGATTGTGAAACGCCTGGGGGCCTTCGATGCACTCTGAACGCGCGCCGTTAGGGCTGAAACTGGCCGCCTGGGGTGGCCTGATCTTCCTGCACTTCCCGATAGTGATTATTGCCATGTACGCCTTCAATACCGAAGACGCGGCATTCAGCTTCCCGCCGCGGGGCTTCACCCTGCATTGGTTCAGCGTGGCGGCGGGGCGGCAGGACATTATTGATGCGGTACTGCTTTCGGTACAGATCGCCTGCCTGGCCACGGCGATTGCGCTGGTGCTTGGCACGCTGGCCGCAGCGGCGCTGTATCGCCGGGATTTCTTCGGCAAGGACAGCATTTCTCTGCTGCTGCTGTTACCTATTGCCTTGCCGGGGATCGTCACCGGTCTGGCATTGCGGGCGGCGTTTAAGGCGCTGAACATCGAACCGGGGATCATGACGATCGTCATCGGCCATGCCACCTTCTGCGTGGTGATCGTGTTCAACAACGTGATCGCCCGCTTCCGCCGTACCTCACACAGCCTGATCGAAGCCTCGATGGATTTGGGGGCCGATGGCTGGCAGACCTTCCGTTACGTGATCTTGCCGAATCTGGGCTCGGCACTGCTGGCGGGAGGAATGCTGGCGTTTGCCCTGTCATTCGACGAAATCATTGTGACCACCTTCACCGCCGGGCACGAACGTACGCTGCCGCTGTGGCTGCTGAACCAGTTGGGCCGCCCACGTGATGTGCCGATCACCAACGTGGTCGCGCTGTCGGTGATGGTATTGACGATGTTCCCGATCCTGGGCGCGTACTACCTGACCAAAGGCGGAGAAAGCGTCGCCGGCAGCGGTAAATAACACCTTAATTGATGCCAATATTTTCAAAGGATAACCCTATGCAAAGCCAACTGCTGATTAATGGTCAACTGGTTACCGGCCAGGGCGAAAAGTTGCCGGTCTACAACCCGGTAACGGGAGAAGTGATTGTTCAAGTGGCCGAGGCCAGCGCACAGCAGGTTGAAGAGGCCGTGCAGGCCGCCGATGCAGCGTTTGAGCAGTGGGGGCAAACCACTCCGAAAGAGCGTGCCGAACACTTACTGGCGCTGGCGGACGTGATTGACCAGCATGCGGAAACCTTCGCCAAACTGGAATCCCTCAACTGCGGCAAGCCTTATCACTGCGCGTTGAATGACGAACTGCCTGCGGTGGCCGATGTCTTCCGCTTCTTTGCCGGTGCCAGCCGTTGCCTGAGTGGCATGGCGGCTGGTGAATATCTGGCGGGGCACACTTCGATGATCCGTCGCGATCCGTCGCGATCCGTTGGGGGTGGTGGCTTCGATTGCTCCCTGGAACTACCCGCTGATGATGGCCGCCTGGAAGTTGGCACCCGCGTTGGCGGCAGGGAACTGCGTGGTGATCAAACCTTCTGAACAGACGCCGTTAACCACCTTCAAGCTGGCCGAACTGGCCGCTGGCGTGTTCCCACCGGGCGTGCTCAACGTGCTGTTTGGCCGTGGCGCCAGCGTGGGCGATGTGCTGACCGGCCACGACAAGGTGCGCATGGTGTCTCTTACCGGCTCTATTGCTACCGGTGAGCATATCATTGCCCATACCGCTCCAGGGATTAAACGCACCCATATGGAGCTGGGCGGCAAAGCGCCGGTAATCGTCTTCGATGATGCCGACATTCAGCAGGTTGTTGACGGCATCCGCACCTTCGGTTTTTACAATGCCGGGCAGGATTGCACCGCTGCCTGCCGGATCTATGCGCAAAAAGGCATTTACCCACAGCTGGTGAAAGCGCTGGGTGAAGCGGTGGCCAGCTTGAAGATCGGGCCACCGGAAGACAGCAGTACCGAATTAGGGCCGTTGATCACTTCCCAGCATCTGGAGCGGGTGATTGGCTTTGTTGAGCGGGCCAAAGCACTGCCTCATATCCAGGTGATCACCGGGGGCGAAAAAGTCGCTGGCCCTGGCTTCTATTTCCAACCAACGCTGTTGGCAGGCGCGCGCCAGGAAGATGAGATTGTCCAGCGTGAAGTGTTTGGCCCAGTAGTGACGGTGACGGAGTTCGACGACGAGGCGCAGGTACTGGCCTGGGCCAACGCCTCCAATTACGGTCTTGCTTCCTCTTTGTGGACGCGTGACGTAGGGCGTGCCCATCGCCTGAGCGCGCGTTTGCAGTATGGCTGCACCTGGGTGAACACCCACTTTATGCTGGTGAGCGAAATGCCGCACGGCGGGCAGAAGCTGTCGGGCTATGGCAAAGACATGTCGATGTACGGGCTGGAGGATTACACCACCATTCGCCACGTGATGTTCAAACACTAATCTGCTTGATCTGGTAGGATTTATACGCACAATAACGCGGCTCTCAGGCTGGCTTCGGCTGGCCTGATAATAATAAAGAATAAAAGGACGCTTTTATGGCTATCACCCGTCGCGATTTTCTTAATGGGGTGGCGATCACCATCGCCGCCGGGCTTACGCCGATGCAGATCCTGCGCGCATCGCCGCAAGCCGCCCATCAAACTCTGTATTACCCACCAGCGTTAACTGGCCTGCGCGGCAATCATCCAGGCTCATTCGAACATGCCCATCAACTGGGGCGTGATGGCAAAACCTTTGATTTTGGCAACCTGCCGATCGAAGAAGAATTCGATCTGGTGATCGTCGGCGCTGGCATCAGCGGCCTGGCGGCGGCCTGTTTCTGGCAGCAAATGAAGGGCAAACAGCAACGTATTTTGCTGATTGATAACCATGATGACTTTGGCGGCCACGCCAAGCGTAACGAATTCAGCAGCGAGAACGGCACCCTCCTCGGTTACGGGGGCAGCGAATCGTTACAGTCGCCACGTTCCAACTTCAGCCCGGTAGCCATGGGGTTGCTGAAAAATCTGGGCGTTAGCCTGGACGGTATGGAAAAGGCCTTCGACACCACTTTCTATCCGGACCTCAATCTCAGCCGTGGCGTCTACTTTGATCGCCAGAACTTTGGCGTTGATAAGGTAGTGAGTGGCGATCCGGGCCGAGTGGTGGCGGATGATATTCCGCGTGATCGCCTCAATGGTCGTTCTTATGAAGATTTTATCAACGACTTCCCGTTGCCGCAGGCCGATCGCCAGGCCTTGATTGCGCTGCACACCGTCGAAAAAGACTACCTGCCGGGCCTGAGCCAGGAAGAGAAGGTGGCCTGGTTGGACAAGCACAGCTATAGCCAGTTCCTGCGCGAGAAAGTGGGGCTGAGCGAAATGGCGATCCGCTATTTCCAGCAAACCACCAACGATTTCCAGGCCGTCGGCATTGATGCGACCTCTTGCAGCGATGCCCGCATCTGTGATCTGCCAGGCCTGAACGGCATGAACCTGCCGCCGTTGGATGAGGAATCGCAGGCCGATCTTGACGATCCCTATGTATTCCACTTCCCGGATGGCAACGCTACGCTGGCTCGCCTAATGGTGCGTCATTTGATCCCGGCGGTGGCACCGGGTGGCAAAGATATGAACGACGTCATCCTGGCAAAGTTTGATTACAGCCAGCTGGATCGCCCCGAGTCGCCGGTGAAACTACGCTTGAACAGCACCGGGCTGCACGTGGCCAACGTGGGTGATAAGGCCGAGGTGACCTATATCAACGGCGAGAAGATGGTCAAAGTACGGGCCGGGCAAGTGGTGATGGCCGGTTACAATATGATGATCCCTTATCTGATCCCGGAAATGTCTCACGAGCAGCAAGAGGCGCTGAAGCAGAACGTCAAATCGCCATTGGTGTACAGTAAGGTGGTGATCCGCAACTGGCAGCCGTTTATCAAACTGGGAGTGCACGAAGTGTATGCCCCGACCGCGCCTTATAGCCGGGTGAAATTGGACTACCCGGTAAGCATGGGGGGATATCAGCACCCACGCGATCCAAACCAGCCTATCGGGCTGCATATGGTGTATGTGCCGACATTGCCCGGCAGCGGCCTTAGCCCGCGTGAACAGTCGCGCAAAGGGCGAGCGTTGTTGCTAGGAACCCCGTTTGAGGTACACGAGCAGATGATCCGTGAGCAGCTGCAGGGCATGTTAGGTGATGCCGGATTTGATCATCAGCGGGATATTCAGGCGATCACCGTCAACCGCTGGTCGCACGGTTACTCCTATTTCCTCAACGGTATGTTCGATGATGAAGATGAGTCCCAAAAGATCATCGAAACCGCGCGGCAACCGATCGGCAAGATCGTCATTGCCAATTCCGATTCCGACTGGAGCCCGTATGCCAACTCGGCGATCGATCAGGCTTGGCGAGCCGTGAATGAACTGGCCTACGGCAAGGTTGCTGCCAAGGAGGGGGTATGACATTACGTCCGTGGTATCTGATGCTGTTGCTGGCTGGTGGCTCGGCTCACGCCATGTCCGCCGGGGAATACGTGGCCAAGGCAGGGGACTGTACGGCTTGCCATACCGCTCCGGGTGGTAAGGAACTGGCGGGCGGGATGAAGTTCCCAACGCCGGTAGGGGATATCTATGCCACCAATATTACGCCCGATAAACAGCAAGGTATTGGCAGCTACAGCTTTGCAGAGTTCGATCGTGCCATGCGGCAGGGCGTGGCCAAAGATGGGCATCGTCTGTATCCCGCCATGCCTTATACCTCCTACGCCAAAATGAGCGAGCAGGACATGCGTGCTCTGTATGACTACCTGATGCACGAAGTCCCGGCGCAAGACACTGCCAACCGGGAAAGCGATATCAGCTGGCCGCTGTCCATGCGTTGGCCGTTAGCGGTATGGAATACGCTGTTCCATGAAGACCAAACCTATCAGCCAGACAGTAAGCAAAGCGCCCAGTGGAATCGCGGTGCTTATCTGGTACAGGGGCTGGGCCACTGTGGCAGTTGCCATACTCCGCGCGGCTGGGCGATGCAGGAAAAAGGGCTGGATAACCAATCCCCTGAGTTCCTGAGCGGCGCAGAGTTGGATGGTTGGTATGCCCCGAGCCTGCGTGGGTTGAAGCCGGATGATGTGGTTGCGCTGCTGAAAAGCGGCCGCAGCCAACATGCGGCTGTGGCCGGGCCGATGAGCGACGTGGTGGCGCACAGCACGCAATACCTCAGCGATGACGATTTAAAGGCTATCGCGCAGTATGTACACAGCCTGGAGATAGAGGCACCGAAACCTGTAGCAACCATGGCGGCATCAAGCGCGAGCATGGCTTCTGGCGGGCAGATCTATGCGATGTACTGTTCAACTTGCCATGGCAATCAGGGGGAGGGGAGCGACAACGTCATACCTGCTCTGGCGGGCAATCTGTCGGTGACGGCGGATAATCCGCTGACCGCCTTGCGCGTGGTGCTGGAAGGAGCGCATACGCCGGTCACCCAACATGCACCATCGATCGTTATGCCGGGCTATGGCTGGGTGCTCAACGATCAGAAGGCTGCCGATCTGATGAGCTATCTGCGCGGGAGCTGGGGGAACCAGGCTGCGCCGGTGACGGCGGAACAGGTACGGGATGCGTGGAAGCGGACTAAATAACAGGGGGGTAGGGGCGCAGCGTTTTGCGCCCTTAGATCCTGTTAGATAGGTTGATCTATACCTTGACTATTCGGAACACTAGTCAACCCCAGCGGATCGACCCACCCGGTAGGGTTAGGCACGTACTGAGTTTGGTTCAGCCCACCAGCCAGCCCAATTGGGTCAGGGGTGATAAACCTTGCGGTCTCCGGCGAGTAATAGCGATACCGGTTATAGTACAACCCGCTTTCAGCATCGAACTACTGCCCCTGAAAACGTAACGGCTGCGGCACAGATTCAACGAACGCTACCGCCAGATTGCCGTTGACCAGTTCCTGTGGGGGCTCAGGTAGTCATTCAGGTAGTCGCGCCGCGCCTTTTCCCGGCAACTGCAAAGCTGCCGGGATTGTACATGTAGCTTTATCGGTCGCCAGGTGCGGCGGTTTGGGTCACCCGTCGTAAAGATATCATCATCGTCGGCACATTCTGCCACGATCCGTTTACCCTGCCAGTAGCTCGGCCTCATCGTAACCGTATGCCAGCGGCCAATATTGACGCAATTTGTTAAAGGGTTAGTAATACATATTTATTTCCCATGTGGTACTATCAAAAACTCTCAATAATACCATGCAATTATCTAGCTCGTTACTTTCTATACAACTATATGGCATTGGGGATGTGACAGCAGCCAATGTACATGACATGATATCTATTAATGATTCAGCCAATAAAATCATCTCATCCCAGGTCAATTCAAATCCAGTATCTTTAGATAAAACCAAGTCCTCGAACTCAGGCATTGAAAGGCCAAAGGGCGCCACCCCAACTCCTTCAAACTCATAAATACACCATGTCCATTCATTTTTTGGTATTTTTGCTAATAAATCAGATAGTTTAATTTTCATTCCATTATCTGAAAACATTTTTCCTTTTATAATATTCATTTTGGCATCACCAATTCTACTGCAGGCCCATGTTGAGGAGTACCTCCCGTAGGGTTTGGAAGATAATCGTGTTGATGAGGATTAGGGTGTTCTTTAGGGCGGCCATGATCTGTGAAGTCAATATCTCGTATTGGGACTAACTTCCCATTATCATCGTATCCCCACTCTCTGGCTTGAGTATACTCCCCTTTTCGCCCCTTTTTTGTCCCCAATTGAGTATGCGGAAGTTCGACATCAGGTACTGGATTGCCATAGCTATCCCGAGGTAATGGGCGATCAGGCCTATATTTACCAAATGTCTCCGGGCAATCTCCAGGAACACTAGTCAACCCCAGCGGATCGACCCACCCGGTAGGGTTAGGCACGTACTGCGTCTGGTTTAGCCCACCAGCCAGCCCAATTGGGTCAGGCGTGATAAACCTTGCGGTCTCCGGCGAGTAATAACGATACCGGTTATAGTGCAACCCGCTTTCTGCATCGAAGTACTGCCCCTGAAAACGCAGTGGTTGCGGCACAGATTCAACGAACGCTACCGCCAGATTGCCGTAGGCGCGGTACGCCGCGCTCCAGGCAATCTGTCCTTTGCCATTGACCAGTTCCTGCGGGGTACCCAGGTGGTCATTCAGGTAGTAGTAAATCTCCGACTTGCGTCCTTTGCCCAGTAACTGCGCCAGCGGCACAAAGCTGTCGGGGCTGTACAGGTAGCTTTTATAGGTCGCCAGGTGCGCCGGTTTTGGATCGTCCGCTGTGAAGATATTATCATCGTCGGCGCATTCTGCCACCATCCGCTCACCCTGCCAGAAGAACCGGGTTACGGCATCAGGCCGTTGGGCTAGCAGGTCCTGCTTTTGGATGCGTCGACCAAAGGCATCATAGGTATAGGCAAAATGGGTTTTCTGCCCCTGGCGTTGTTCAATGAACTCCACCAGCCGGTGCTGGCAGTCATAACGGAACTCCCGCACCCACAGTGGCTTGGTGCTGCGCACTTCACGTGTCAGGTTGCCAAACTCGTCATACTCGAACCGCACATCGCCTTTCTGCTTCAGCAGGTTGCCACGCACTTGTGTTCCACGGGAGGCAGCATCGTTCCCCAATACGTTACCCGCTGCATCGTGCGTAAATTGTTCACTGATACCCCGCCAGCGCAGCGCCTGCGGCAAGGCTTCGGGGTAGGCTATCGGGTGGTGCAGCGCTTCGGTCAGGCGATGTTGCTTATCGTAGCGGTATTCCCGGTTGCCCTTGTGCGGGTCGAGGATCTGCGTCAGGTTGCCTGCCGGGTCGTACTCGTAGCGGCGCTGCATCACCGGCGTCACGTCTGGGGCGTCACCCTCCATTTCTGCCTGGACCACTGCGGTAGCCCGTTGATGGCGCAGGCGTTGCTGCGCGTCATAATCAAACTCGCTTACCACCTCACCGGTGATGCGCCGGGTTTCCCGCTCGCCGCGATACTGGTGTTCACTGAGTATGCGGCCATTCAGGTCAATGCGTGAGACTTGCCCCTGTTGGTAGTGGTAAGCCAGCAGGTTGCCATCGGGCAGGCGTTGGCGTGTCAGGTTGCCCGCGCTGTCATAGCCGTAAAACAGGCTGGCAAAGCCCTGATACTCCTCCGTCAGTCGACCAATTTCATCGTAACCGTATGCCAGCGGCCAATGCCCGTCATCCACCAGGCGCAGGCGGTTAAAGGTGTCGTAGGCGTAACTGACTTCCTTGCCGTCCGGCAATACTTTACGAACTAGCCTCCCGGCAGCATCCCGCTCGTAGCGAGTCACCAGCGCGGTCTGTTCACTCTGGCTAGTGCCGTACTCGGTGCGCTGGGTCAGGTGCCCGTTAAGGTCGTAGTTATAGAGGAAGTGGCGTCCGTCAACGGTGTGCTCTTCACTCACCAACCCGTTGGGGTGATAGTCCAGCCGATGATGTTCACCGTTCTGGTTGATGCCTGCACCGGCACTATAGTGGGTCATCAACCGATGATCTTTGCCCCACCACTCAACCGCTAGGTTACTAAAGCGGCTATAGCAAAAATGGTGAGCGGCATAAATTGCCAGCAGGTTGCGGCATACCGCAACCTAGCATCCCGGCCTTTACACACCAAATTAACACCATGTATGTGATGTCTGATGTGGTTAATTTAAATTTGAAAAATATAATAATTAACCATTATGCCGTCTCTTCCGAATAAGTTCATCATAATGCTCAGGCGTATGAATCAAAGTTTGCATGTCTTCATAATGGCCTCGACACCTAATATCTATGTAGTCATCAGGAACTTCAACCACCGTTGCTATAAAACCACTCTTAACATCCCCAAAGCATATATACGCTTCCTCATTATCTTCTATTTCCTTTATGAATGACGCCTGTTCATTAGCGTTTCCATTTGGCTTCCATTTACCAAAAACATCAAAGTTATCGACTATCGGATTGATCATTTCACCAATACAGACACCTTTCCAATAAACCATATTATTATTCATTCTAACCCCCTTTTAACATCTGTGATCTCAAAACCTGACTTGCTAGCACCTTTCCCCTTAGGTGGAACATATAAATCTTTGATACCAAACTCATTCATCTCTTCATCCTTAAATCTTGCTGGTTTGGTTCTCCCCCCCCGAGCTTCAAGCTCCAAGTTAAAATCAAGTCCTCCACTTCTTGGCCCTTTAATGGTTATCATCTCAACATTTCGCCCAGCATTCAATTGATCAATAAAGTCGGCCTCTGCGGCGGCCTTATCAAACGTCGTTGATATTACTGGGCTGCTCCCCCCACCACCTTGGGCATGTTGCATAGCATTAACTGCTGCAGCAGGATCGTCTGACTCTATTTTAGCGAGTAATTTTTTACGCTGATTGTTAGCCTGCAATATAGATTTACCTTTCTCACGCTCACGCAAGAATGCACCACCTAAAACAATATCTGAATTAGGTCTCACGGGTTGAACTCGATAAACCTCAACTAATTCTTCACCCGCATGCGCTCTTACTCCTGTGCCCGGCGGCTCCGGGCAATCTCCAGGAACACTAGTCAACCCCAGCGGATCGACCCACCCGGTAGGGTTAGGCACGTACTGCGTCTGGTTTAGCCCACCAGCCAGCCCAATTGGGTCAGGCGTGATAAACCTTGCGGTCTCCGGCGAGTAATAACGATACCGGTTATAGTGCAACCCGCTTTCAGCATCGAAGTACTGCCCCTGAAAACGCAGTGGTTGCGGCACAGATTCAACGAACGCTACCGCCAGATTGCCGTAGGCGCGGTACGCCGCGCTCCAGGCAATCTGTCCTTTGCCGTTGACCAGTTCCTGCGGGGTGCCCAGATGGTCATTCAGGTAGTAGTAAATCTCCGACTTGCGTCCTTTGCCCAGTAACTGCGCCAGCGGCACAAAGCTGTCGGGGCTGTACAGGTAACTTTTATAGGTAGCCAGGTGCGCCGGTTTTGGGTCATCCGTTGTGAAGATATTATCATCGTCGGCGCATTCTGCCACCATCCGCTCACCCTGCCAGAAGAACCGGGTTATGGCATCAGGCCGTTGGGCTAGCAGATCCTGCTTTTGGATGCGTCGACCAAAGGCATCATAGGTATAGGCAAAGTGGGTTTTCTGCCCCTGGCGTTGTTCAATAAACTCCACCAGCCGATGCTGGCAGTCATAACGGAACTCCCGCACCCACAGTGGCTTGGTGCTGCGCACTTCACGTGTCAGGTTGCCAAATTCGTCATACTCGAACCGCACATCGCCTTTCTGCTTCAGCAGGTTGCCACGCACTTGTGTTCCACGGGAGGCAGCATCGTTTCCCAATACGTTACCCGCTGCATCGTGCGTAAACTGTTCACTGATACCCCGCCAGCGCAGCGCCTGCGGCAAGGCTTCAGGGTAGGCTATCGGGTGGTGCAGCGCTTCGGTCAGGCGATGCTGCTTATCGTAACGGTATTCCCGGTTGCCTTTGTGCGGGTCGAGGATCTGCGTCAGGTTGCCTGCCGGATCGTACTCGTAGCGGCGCTGCATCACCGGCGTCACGTCTGGGGCGTCACCCTCCATTTCTGCCTGTACCACGGCGGTAGACCGTTGATGGCGCAGGCGTTGCTGCCCGTCATAATCAAACTCGTTTACCACCTCACCGGTGATGCGCCGGATTTCCTGCTCACCGCGATATTGGTGATCACTCAGCACCTGACCATTGAGTGCAATACGCGAGACCTGCCCCTGTTGGTACTGGTAGGCCAAAATGTTGCCGTCGGGCAGGCGTTGGCGCGTCAGGTTGCCCGCGTTGTCATAGCCGTAAAACAGGCTGGCAAAGCCCTGATATTCCTCCGTCAGTCGACCAACCTCATCATAGCCGTACGCCAATGGCCAATGCCCGTCATCCACCAGGCGCAGGCGGTTAAAGCTGTCGTAGCCGTAGTTGACTTCCTTGCCGTCTGGCAACACCTTGCGCACCAGTCTCCCGGCAGCGCCCCGCTCATAGCGGGTGATCAGCGCGGTCTGTTCGCTCTGGCTGGTGCCGTACTCGGTGCGCTGGGTCAGGTGCCCGTTCAGGTCGTAGTCATAGAAGAAGTGGCGGCCGTCAATGGTGTGTTCTTCACTCACCAGGCCATTGGGGTAATAGGCCAACCGATGGTGTTCACCGTTCTGGTTGATGATGTCACTGACGAAGTTCTTCGGGTTGTCATAGCGGTATTCCACCTGACTGAGGTCGGGGTAAATGACCCGGCTCACCAGATGGGAGTTTGGATGATACTCATACTGGGTGGTGAGCCCTTTTTCGTCACGCTCGCTGGTCACCTTGCCGTAGGCGTTATAGCGGTACTGCCGCACCGTGCCGTCCGGTGAGTGGATGGCTTCCAGACGGTTGGCTGCGTTCCAGGTATAACGGGTGCCGTTGACCCCGGCCTCGTCCAATGGGCTGTCGCTGTGCCGGATCACTTGCCCCAGCAGGTTGTAACGATAATAGTGGGTCAGCCCGTTGCGTTGATGATGCTCCAACACTTGGCCAAAGGCATCGCGAACGAAGCGCTCGCGGCTGCCATCCGGGTATTGCACCTCGTTGAGTGCCCCTTGCGCAGACCACAGGTAGTGGCAGGTATTGCCCAACGCATCGGTTTCTTCCGTCAGGTTGCCCTGCGTGTCGTAGCGATACCGTTCCCGGATCTTGTCCTCCTGATCGAGGCTCCAGGTGGTTTTCTCTACGACCCGGCCACGCGAATAACGGTATTGGGTCTCTTGTCCGTCAGGAGTGCGCACCCAGGTGCACTGCAGTTCACCGTTATAGCCATATTCGGTGCGGTTGCCCAACGGATCGGTTTCACTCAGCAGCTCACTGCGTTCACCGTATTCATTGAGGTGGGTCGCGCCGTCTGGGTCGACCTTCTTTATCAGGCGGCGAAAGCGGGTGTCATGTTGCCAGGTCTCCCGTGAACCGTCCTGATGAACCAGGGTGACGGCCCCGGGTTGCTCATCCCACAGAAAACGCTGGTCAAAGTTAGGCAGGTTGCTCCAATGGCGCACCGCACGGGCCTGTTTGCCTTCCCCTTGCCATTCCCAATAAAACTCAGCCCCGCCGGCCAACTGCCGCAGGCTGAACACATAATCATCACGATACTGATAGCGCTCGGCCTCCCCGGCCGCATTGATAGCGGCACTCAGTTGCCCCCGCTCATCGTACTCATAGGTCATCAGCGGGTGGAGAGCCTCTTCCCGACCCGATTCTGGGGTCAGGCTCAGTTGCGTCAGGCGCCAGCCCTGAGGTAGCTCCTGATAGCTGAACTGCAAGGCCGCACCAGCCGGATGTTCCAGCCGAACAGGTAAGCCATCGTGATAATGCAGGGTCAACCGCAACTGGCGGTGTGAAAGGCCGGTGATGCGCCCGGTCGTTTGCCCCGTAACCCGATGCACATGCAGCACCCAGCCTTCCATGCTACCGGCCATCAGGCAGTAGCTATCGGGCTCCTCGTCCAGATAGGCGGCGGCCCCGGCTACATAATTAAGCCCACTAGGGGAAACTTCGGTAGGTAACGGCAGAATGGTGGTGAGGGTTTGATGATCGGTCCAGTGCAGTTCATCGCCGATAAACTCGACGGTATGCTGCAGACTATGGCTCCAGCCAAAACCAAACACCGACGTGCGTTCGACAGCGGTGGTGCGGTACTGACGCTGGAAGATAAAGGGCGTCAGGCCAATCAGTTGCCCATCGTCCAGAGTAAGCAACTCTTCGCCGTTGATCAGCGAGACCGGGCAGCCGGTTTTTCCCGTGCACTGCGAGTTCACCGTGGGCTGGTCAGCCGCATTTGTCGCGGGGTTGTTTTTCACCGTGCCTGAGTTATCCACCAGACCAGTATGGTTTGACGAACCCAGCTGGTTTTTCCGATCCTGTTTCAACTTGGCATTGGCCTGGCGCTTGAGGTTCAGTTGGCGGGTCTTCTCAAAGAACCGTTTGACCAGTTCCAGGGTGGCAAACAGAATCGTCTTCAGCCCCTGCCAGACAGACTGCAATGCGTTGCCCAGTTTCTTGAGCAATCTGCCTACCTTATAGATCAGGAACGCCACGCCCAACCCGGCGGTCACCAGGGTCAGCAGTGCCCCGAAGACAATACCGACCAACGCATCGCTGATAATGGAACCTCCTATTTTTACCATCGGTTCCAGTAGTGCGCCCCAAGGGTACATACGCACTTGCAGTTCCACTGAGCGCATAAACAGGTACAGCGCAGCTTCATCATTGAACAGCGCCAACAGCTCGCGGGCCATCTGCTTGCTGCCTTCCAGCAGCGACTTCAGCTTCTGTTCATCTACCTGGGTGATCAGATCCTTATACTTACCCGCTTCCGCATAGATTTTCTGCCCGTACTTTGCGGGGTCGGTGATCACGTCGTAGGCCAGTTTCACGTCGTCCCACAGCCCAAACATGCCGTCGTACAGCCCAGCGCCCAGCGCGGTCAACAGGCCGGCATTGATTGGGCTCAGCTGCCACTGCGGCCTGTAGGTCTGCCATTGCGTTGACAAGGTGTCGTACATCTCCAGCATCAGGCCGTCATAGGCTTGCAGCATCTGGTCATTGTGCTGCTCCAGCTGGGGATCGGTGGCTTTAACGTAATATTTCTTGCCCGCAGTCAGACCAGGGAAACGCGCTATGCCTTGCTCATCGGTCTGCTGGGTAGCCACCTTCGAGTCAAAACCAAAACTGACATCTTCATAGATCTCAATGGTTACATCGGGGATGGGCAGTTCGAGTGTGGACTCATAGGCGAGGGCCACCTTGATCTCGCCACTCTTCGGGCAGGTCACTACGCTACTCTCAAAGCTGCGATCGTTTTCCGAGACTACGGTCTTGCTGTCGTTGAGCCGCAGGGTTTTTTCCATCTCCAGCGTCGGCCCACCTAATCGCCCGGAAATGCTGCTGGCCGTGGCCCATTCCTTGACGATCTGCCGATACTCTTGGGTGATCAGGGCCTTGTTTTTGAAGCCCAGCAAGGCATTGTCAATACTCGCAATATATTCGGTCGTCATAGTCCATTACTCACGGTCGAAAAGAGGAAACGTTGAAGGTGATCACCTCGAACGGATTGGTACGGCGGCTCAGTGCATCTACCAGAGCCTGGGATAGCCGTGCGGTTCGCTTCTTCGGATCTGGCGTCTGTTGCCAGACCTGCGGGTAAAGCCGCAGCGCTATCTGGCGCAGAACCGGTTCTGGCACGGCTTGATAGAGTTCAAACTCATTCTCGCGCAGCCAGGCCAGTTGGTTGGCGATCAGCGGTTCTGGATCTTCATCCAGCAGAGCATCCACCATCCCTTGGGGCACCTGCCACCAGGGGCTGATCTGGGCCTGCGCAGAAGGATATACCGGGCAGGTAAAACCCTCGCCGTTCACCCAGTAATCGGAGAATACCGGCAGGATAGAGCGCCACTCATTGCCAAAGTAGCGCAGGTAAGCTGGCAGATAGCGCCCATCCCAATAGCGGAAAAACACCGCTTTGCCGCTGGGCATGATCACCTGTGTCAAACCGGCAAGGTGGGCCGCCAGGGCAGCCTGCGGCAACGGCGAACGTGCCAGCCAGCCCCAGTTGCGTAAAGGGGTTTCTGCCACCCAGCGTAAGAATGGGCTGCCTTCGTTTAGCTGCACCAGTACCGGCATCACTTCAAACCAGTTGGCATAGGGCGTATTGGCGTAAAGCCCGTGCGGCGTGCGGCTGCCGTCCTCACGGTAATAGGCCTTGATGCCTTGCGCACCATGGGTATTGGCCAGGATGGCATACAACGGTGTAACCGCCGTGTTTCTTACCCAGTCCTGTACGGTCTGTTGCATCTCTGTACCTCCTTGAAGATGACGCAAATAGTGAGTCCACTGATGCGATCAACGTACACTTTCCATAATTAACAACGTGAATGAACAGCTATGGCTGCCAAAAAAGGTATTAGCCTGACGGGAGTATGGCGAGAGTGGCGGGTCAGATTACTGGCGAAAATACAGCGGGATGCTGAAAGCTGGATCATCCTTGCGCTCCATGCAAAGTCCTTATCAATGGGGCGTAGATTTACCACAATGTCGGTTTAAAAACGATAGTGGAAAGGGGAATAACATTAAGGAAATTGTAGGTTTTAGATTGAGGTCAAATCCGTTGATGATTTTCGCGGGTACCGTTTCTTAGGCACCCGCACTTATCGCGCAAAGTAATCAATAACATTCGTACCTGATAATGTTATCAAGACACTAGGATGTTACAGCACCTTATGCGGGCCGAAGCATTCGTAGTGGATACGTTCGGCCTCCACGCCCATCTCAAGCAACTGCTTACCCACGTGCTGCATAAACGGCACCGGGCCACAGAAGTAGTAATGCATCTGCGGATCGTTTAACTCGCTACGCAATGCGTTCAGATCCATCAGGCCCTGGCTGTGATAATCGCGGCCCTGCACATCATCGGCATTGGGTTCACGGTACCAGACATGACGGCTCAGATTAGGCATACGCCCGGCGATATCCGCCACTTCGTCGGCAAAAGCATGCACCGCACCGTTTTCTGCGGCATGTAACCAGTGGATGTTGGCCGGATGCTGATTGTCGTGCAGGGCGTTAAGCATCCCCAGCATTGGCGTTTGGCCAACGCCTGCCGAGATTAATGCCACCGGCGTAGTCGGTTCTACCTGCAGGAAGAAATCGCCGTGTGGTGCCGCGAGATGAATGATATCGCCTTCTTTGGCCTGCTGATGCAGGAAGTTGGAAACGGCGCCCCGTTCCTCACGTTTGACCGCGATACGATAATATTCCCCGTTCGGTGCGGTGGTGAGTGAATATTGGCGGATCTCCTGATGTTGCAGGCTGTCATCGTTAATATAAACCGCCAGATACTGGCCTGGCTGATAATCGGCCACGCGACCACCGTCTACTGGAGCCAGTACAAAGCTGGATATGACCTCGCTCTGAGGCTGTTTTTTCACGATGCGGAAGGCACGCAAATCACGCCAGCCACCGTCACTCTTTTCCGTTTCCTGGTAGATCTGGCCTTCACGTTGAATAAACACGTTGGCCAGCACCCCGTAGGCTTTTCCCCAGGCATCAAGCACTTCCTGGCCAGGGCTGAGCATTTCGTCCAACGTGGCTAACAGGTGGTGGCCGACAATCTGATACTGATCGGGCTGGATATTGAAGCTGGCGTGCTTCTGGGCAATGCGTTCTACCGCAGGCAGCAGGACGGCCAGGTTTTCCAGATTGCTGGCGTAAGCGCAGATGGCATCGAACAACGCCTGGCGCTGATCGCCGTTACGCTGGTTGCTCATATTGAAAATATCTTTCAATTCAGGGTTATGGGCAAACATGCGATCGTAGAAGTGGGCGGTCAGTTTGGGGCCGGTTTCGGCTAACAGGGGAATGGTCGATTTAACGGTGGCGATGGTTTGACTATCCAGCATGGTGATACTCCTTGGCGGGCGTTTTATGTTTGTCTAATAGGTGTATTTTAAGTGCATCTTATAAAATTACCCCGTGCTTGTAAATATCCCTGTTATTGTTATGGGGTTGTTAACCGTCGATCGCCTTCACAGAACATGAAAAAAGCGCATTTTGTTGATGAGTAAAACTCCGTTGCCAAAATGTGGCCTTTAAGGGTTCAAAGCCTTACGCCACGTGATGCCAATCGTTTGCGTAAAAACCTCTGTCAAGACCTATCTTCGATAGGCCGAAACGGTTTACACTGTTGCCCAGCACCCGTAGGGGTAAATTAAGTTAGCTGATTTCAGTCAGGAGATGCCGGATGTTAAAGCGTGAAATGAACATTGCTGATTATGATGCCGAACTGTGGCATGCAATGGAGCAGGAAGTCGTGCGTCAGGAAGAGCACATTGAGCTGATTGCGTCTGAGAACTACACCAGCCCGCGCGTGATGCAGGCCCAGGGTTCCCAACTGACCAACAAATACGCAGAAGGCTATCCGGGCAAGCGTTACTACGGCGGTTGCGAATACGTTGATATCGTTGAGCAACTGGCGATCGATCGCGCCAAAGAGCTGTTCGGTGCCGACTATGCCAACGTGCAGCCACACTCAGGTTCCCAGGCTAACTTTGCCGTTTATACCGCGCTGCTGCAGCCGGGCGACACCATCCTGGGGATGAACCTGGCACACGGCGGCCACCTGACGCACGGTTCACCGGTGAACCTGTCCGGTAAGCTGTATAACGTGGTGCCTTACGGCATCGACGAAACTGGGCAGATTGACTATAACGATTTGGCCAAACAGGCGCAGACCCACAAACCAAAAATGATCATCGGCGGCTTCTCTGCCTTCTCCGGTGTGGTTGATTGGGCAAAAATGCGTGAAATCGCTGACAGCATCGGCGCTTATCTGTTCGTGGATATGGCACACGTGGCGGGCCTGATTGCCGCTGGCGTTTACCCGAATCCGGTTCCTCATGCCCACGTCGTGACCACTACTACCCATAAAACGCTGGCGGGTCCGCGTGGCGGCCTGATCCTGGCCAAAGGTGGTGATGAAGAGCTGTATAAGAAGCTGAACTCTGCCGTCTTCCCTGGCGGCCAGGGCGGCCCGCTGATGCACGTCATCGCCGGTAAAGCGGTAGCGTTGAAAGAAGCGATGGAGCCTGAGTTCAAGGTTTACCAGCAGCAAGTGGCCGATAACGCCAAAGCGATGGTGAAAGTGTTCCTGGAGCGCGGTTACAAAGTGGTTTCCGGCGGCACCTACAACCACCTGTTCCTGCTGGATCTGGTCGATAAGAACCTGACCGGTAAAGAAGCTGATGCCGCGTTGGGCCGCGCTAACATTACCGTTAACAAGAACAGCGTGCCAAACGATCCGAAGAGCCCGTTTGTGACCTCTGGCATTCGTCTGGGTACTCCAGCGGTGACTCGCCGTGGCTTTAAAGAAGCCGAAGTGCGTGAACTGGCTGGCTGGATCTGTGACGTGCTGGACAACCTGAACGACGAAGCCACCATCGAACGTACCAAGAAGAAAGTGCTGGATATCTGCGCTCGCTTCCCGGTTTACGCCTAAGTACTTCGATTGGTTTGCAGATAAACCCGCCTCGGCGGGTTTTTTTTAGCATTGTTGCAGCTAAACTGTGAACTGCTTTGCACTCTAGCCCTTTGAACATGAATGAAGATTGCTGCAAGGTGTGAGCTCTGTCAAAGTATTGCCCTCATCCTGGAGGGAACATGGTTCTGCAATCAACGCGTTGGCTCGCTCTCAGTTATTTCACGTACTTCTTTTCCTATGGCATCTATCTCCCGTTTTGGAGCGTTTGGTTAAAAGGTGAGGGCATACCGCCTGAAACCATCGGTATCTTGCTCGGCGCTGGCCTGGTGGCGCGCTTCCTCGGTAGCCTGCTGATTGCTCCACGTGTAAAAGATCCCTCCTATTTAATCACCGCGTTGCGTTTGTTGGCATTGCTCTCCCTGGCGTTTGCCGTCGGCTTCTGTTTCGGTAATGGCTGGGCCTGGCTGATGCTGGTGATCGCCGGTTTTAACCTGTTCTTCTCCCCGCTGGTTCCGCTGACCGATGCGTTGGCTGCCACCTGGCAACGGCAGATCACTCTGGACTATGGCCGGGTGCGGTTATGGGGATCGCTGGCCTTTGTGATCGGCTCGGCGTTAACCGGCAAGCTGGTGTCCGTTTGGGGCCATAATGCGATTTTGATCAGCCTGTTGGTCAGCATCCTGGCGATGCTGGTGGGCATGTTGCTGAAACCGAGCGTGCTGCCACAAGGTGAGTCTCGGGCGCAGAATGAACCTAGCCGCTCTTGGCGTGAACTGCTCAGCGAAGGGCCTGTCTGGCGTTTTCTGCTGTGTGTGACGCTGTTGCAAGGGGCACATGCCGGTTATTACAGCTTTGCCTCCATCTATTGGGAAGAGGCGGGTTACTCTGCGGCGACTATCGGCTACCTGTGGTCTTTGGGGGTGGTCGCTGAAGTGGTTATCTTTGCCAGCAGCAATTTCCTGTTCCGCCGTTGGAATGCGCGTAATCTGCTGTTACTTTCCGCCGTGTGTGGTCTGCTGCGCTGGGGCCTGATGGCAACCACGACGGAAATCGGTTGGCTGCTACTGGTACAGGTGCTGCACTGTGGTACCTTCACGGTCTGCCATCTGGCGGCAATGCGCTTTATTGCGGCGCGTCAGGGGGCGGAAGTGATCCGTCTGCAGGCGGTTTATTCGGCGCTGGCGATGGGCGGCGGCATTGCAGTGATGACCGTGGTGGCGGGCTTCCTGTTCGAGCACTATCAGGGCGGAGTGTTCTGGGTGATGGTCGCGGTGGTGGTGCCAGCGTTGTTTATTCGCCCACCGGCGGTGGCGGTGAGCAATAGCCGTTAATGGCTTTCCAGCAGCGCACGGATCGCCTTGCGCTGCTGACGCTCCAGCGGCAGTTCGGTAATAATCAGTGTGGGTGGTTGCTCCTGGCTCGGTGTGGCGTAGGGGCTAATCACCAGCGTAATCCCTTGTGGTGCACCAGCAAGCAGGTAGTCGTGTAAGGGCTGATATTTGATATTCAATGGCAATAGCGTCAATTCGCGGATCTGATATTCCACTTCTTCTTCCAACTGCGGGTTATCCAGCGTCAGCAACAGTATCTGCTTTTCATGCAGCGCGTTGCCCTGCATCAACCAGGCACCAAAGCTGATCGCCACTAGCCCTGCTTCTTCCCGCGAAAATTGAATCTCATATTCCTGTTCAAACGGCGCTAACGCCTCCTGTGTGGTACGCATCAGACGGGGATATTTACGGACCACCTCTTCCAGTAGCGTATTGTCGATGCCGATAGCAAACCGGCAGCGTTCCACGGCAGGGGCCAAATGGGCAAACAGCTGGCTGATTAACCCCTCCTGGCTGCTGAAATGCATGCCGGAGATCTGTTGGAAGCGTTCCACCACCTGCCCGATGGCCGCCATCAGGCGTTGGTCCTCTGGCGAATCGCTGCTCTGGTAGCTGTGACTTTTCAGCAGGGTAAACATCAACGTAAGGAAATCACATTCCCTATTGTCATCGGGCTGGTCAAATAGCTGGTTCAGCGCTTGATGCAGTTCCGCTGCCGCCAGGTGCTCTGGTTTGGTTTGCAGCCACTCATGCTGGCGGCGATCAAATTGAGGATGGCGCTGATGCTGGCTAGCCCAGACGCAATAACAAAGATAGTGTTGCAAAAACAGTCGGTCACGCTGCTCAAAGCGGCGGTTAAGGCGCTGTTCACATTGGTTGATGCACAATGCCAGTGCCGGAAGCTGTGGGTGCTGAAGTTGCATCGCCCGCTGAAACTGAGGGCCAAAGTGTTGCTCGACAAACTCAGGGCTGCAACGCAAGGCTCGCCGTAGCCATTGGAGCAGACACAAGCGAAGATCCAGCGCGCTGCCCTGGATCTGGTAGCCCTCGTAGGGATCGCCGCTGATTTCCAGATGATGGAAATGCTGGATCTCGCGGGCAACCTCAGCTATATCTTGCCGGGTAATGAGCAGGTCTACGCCGTTGATTTGGCTGATGGTCTCCAGTTGTACCGAGGGTACTGGCGCATACAGCATCAGCAGTAAATGACAGCGCCGTTGTTGACCTGAAAACTCAGGCGCAGAAGAAGTCTCCAGGCTCATATCACCTTCTGGCAGGTCGTGTTTAAATTATGTTTAAGCATAGCAAAAGGCTCTGTGGGCCGTGGCAGTTGCCCCTGCTTTTACTTCGGCTTACTACTTTCGTCACAGTTATTCGGCTTGTTAACGCCGGTTGAGGTTTGGTTGATGTTATATTATAACAATAAAAAGTATGCTTGGATGATGAAACTCCGTGGCCTGGTGGCTTGCTTGCTAATGATGACCTGCATGGGCGCACTCGCCCACCCACACAGTTTTATCGATATGAACACCACCTTTGTGGCTAAGGATCAGAAGCTGACCGGTTTAAAAATGGTTTGGGTAATGGATGAGATCACCTCGGCGGATCTGCTGTATGACGCAGAAAATGCCAACAGCGATTCAGAAGTCTGGAAAAAACTGGCGGCGGAAGTAATGGCTAACGTCCTCGGGCAGCACTATTTCACCGATATTTACCGCGCAGGCAAACCGGTGAAATACCTCAATCTGCCAACCGAATACCATCTATCCCGGCAGGGCCATAAAGCCGTGCTGGAATTTGTGCTGCCGCTGGCGGAGCCACAGCCGCTGGTGGGAGAACCCTTTGAGATTGCCACCTACGATCCCACCTATTTTGTGGACATGACCTATCAGGATCAAAAGGCGCTGCACTTGCCGCCAGAGATGGCAAAGCAGTGCAAATTCAGCCTGGTGACGCCAAAGCCCGATTCGTCATTACAAGCTTATGCATTGTCTCTCGATAAGAACGACTCGCCCGGTGAAGATATGGCATTAGGGCAACAGTTTGCCCAGCGGGTGACGTTAACATGTCAATAAACCTCAGCCAGACCAGCAAACCTCAGCGCCATTGGGCCTTCAGCCTGTGGCCGTTGTTGCTGTTCTTCATTCTGCTGGCGGCGGTGGCCCAGTGGGTTTGGCATTACTGGCCGCAGCTGTTGATGCAAAGCGTGGTGTGGCAGAAAGGGTTACATCAGGAAATGGCGGCCTTGCTGCAACAGGTCAAGGCGGCTCCCCAGCAAGCGGGAGTGGCGCTGATGCTGTTCAGTCTAGGCTATGGCGTATTGCATGCCCTGGGGCCGGGCCACGGTAAAGTGGTGATCGCCACCTATCTGGCTACCCACCCGGCACGGTTGAAAAGCAGCCTGAAGCTGACGTTTGCCGCCTCTGTGGTGCAGGGATTGGTCGCGATTGCCCTGGTCACGCTAGTGCTGGTGGTGCTGCAACTTTCTTCCCGGCAGTTGCATCAAAGTAGTTTCTGGCTGGAGAAGGGCAGTTTTATTCTGGTGATCCTGCTCGGTGTCTTGCTCAGTTGGCGGGCGTTAAAGCGCTTGTTTATGGCGGTGAAAGCGATGCGGCCTCGGCCTGCGCTGCGCATCAACAGCTTGCAGCCTCTGCCTGCCGATCATGTCCATAGCGCGAATTGTGGTTGTGGCCACCGGCATTTGCCGAGCGATGAGGAACTGCAAGCTGGCAATGATTGGCGCACCAAAACGGTGATTGTGCTGGCAATGGGTCTGCGGCCTTGCTCCGGGGCGATCCTGGTCTTGCTGTTTTCCAAGGTGATCGGCGTTTTTACCTGGGGTGTGTTGTCGGCACTGGCCATGGCATTAGGTACCTCGATCACGATTTCCGGATTGGCGCTGTTGGTGCATTACAGCCGTAAGCTGGCGATACGCATCAGCCGCCAGCGCGCACCGGCGGCCTGGAGTGCGGTTGCTTGGGGCTCGTTGGCGTTAGCCGGAGGTTTAATTCTGCTGTTTGCCGGTGTGCTGCTGTACGTCAGCGCTCAGCCGGAATTTGGCGGCGGGATACGGCCTTTTGCCCGCTAAGTGCGGGATTAAATATTGAACAAAGAGATAACATAAGTAAAATAACCTAATGTAATCCCTCAGGATTTCTTATAAAGAAAGAGAGGTTTATCATTAGTTTCTATGAGTTCCAAGCCAGATTCCGGCGTATCTATCAGGAAAATATTGCCTGGAAGTTATTGCGCACGGATAACGCCCCGCTGATATTGGCTTTCGTCGCCGATCTGTTCAGTGAAGAAAATGAGGTGCCCTATGGGCGTGCCCGCATTCTGTTGGATAGCATTTTAGAACAGTGCCGCCTCCAGGGCATTTGGATCACCGAAAGCCCGGCGACCAGCTATCTGAACCAATGGATACAGGCAGGGTGGTTACGTGAGTTGGATGGCCAACTGACCAAAACCGATGCCTGCGAAACCGCCCTACGCTTTAGCCTCTCTTTAGATCAGCACAATGCCACCACCACGGCCTCACATTTACGCATCGTACAAGATGCGGTACGTGATTTTGTGATTTCTATTTCCCCCAATCCCGATCGCCGTTTGGCGGTGCTTGAGCTGAAGAGGCGTGAAATTCAGCGTGAAATCGACGCGGTTAAGGCCGGGATGATCGTTGAGCTATCGCCTTCTCAACAACGAGAGCGCTTACGGGAAATCTATCAGTTGGCTTCGGTGCTGACGGGGGATTTTCGCCGTGTCGAAGACGAAATCCGCACCATGGATAAAGATATTCGTATCCAGATGATCGAGCAGGGAGCAAGCCGAGGGGAAGTGCTATTGGCGGTATTGGAAAAAGAACAACTGTTGACCGAGACTGACGCTGGCAGTGCCTTCGAGGGTTTTTTCCAATTGTTGTGCGATCAAAACCGCACGACGGAATTTCGCGAGCAGTTACAGGTGATCCTGAATCTCCCGGTCGCAGAATCATTAACGGCCCAGCAAAAACAGTTTCTTGGGCAACTGATGCGTGAACTGAGCCGTGAAAGTGAACGGGTGTTTCTGATCCGCCGCAAGACCGAAGAGAGCCTGCGTGCCTATATCGAAAGCGGGGCATTGTCTGAACAGCGCGCGGTGGATCGCCTGTTGGGGCGGCTGGAGCGGTTGGCGATCCGCTTCAAGGAAGACCAGAACAGCTTGAAAATCAGCACCTCGGTGCGTCTACCCACTGGGCATATTCGCTTTTACTCGCCAGATGCGCTGCTGCTGAAGTCTCCCGATGAGCAGTTGGATACCTCCGGCGTAGAAGTTCAAACCAACGGCAATATTCCCAGCGACGATATGCTGGACTATTTGGACACCGTAAGCATGCTCGAAGTGGCGCAGTGCCTGCTGGATATATTGCAGCGCGGTGGCCCCATGACCCTTGCCGCATTGGCGCAGCATCAGCCGTTAGAGATGGGGCTGGAAGAGTTGGTTGCCTGGCTGCGCGTTGCCAAGGCGGTGAAAGCGACGGAGCTGGATGAAAAGGAAACGATAATGGTGACGGATAAACAAGGTGTGCAACTGAATGCGGTGATCCCCGGCTATCTGCTGAGTGCGGCCATGTTTCCCGCGAACTTGGGGGAGCTGGCGCTGTGAGCGAAGATAAAGTGTCATCAGGCGATTTACTGGATCGTATGCGGCGTTTAAGCCAGCTTAGCAAAGAGCAGCGGGACCGAGCTCCCGAGCCTGAACCCGTGGCAAAACAGCCGCAAGAGCGGCTGGATTTGGAGCTGGATTTGCCAGCACCAGAGGTTGCTGCCGCTGAACCCGAGGTAACGCAAGCTGATACCGAGGCGTTAGCCCCGGAGATCAGGCGTACTCTGGTTAGCCTGCTGCGCGTTGGCGTCGTACTGGCCACGCAAAAGCCCAAGCTGTTTGAAGCCTTATGTCGCCATCAGGCCGTTATCAGTAATCACCTGGCCAATATGTATCTGCGTTTATTGCTGGATGAACCGAGCGGAGTGGCTTTTGTCCTGCAACAAGATCTGGAGGAGGATGAGGAGACAGAAACCATTTCCCTGATTAACCGCCGCACCTTGTCCTTGTATGACACCTTACTGCTGTTGGTACTACGCAAGCATTATCAGGAGCGGGAACGTGCAGGCGAACAGCGTGTGATCATTGACATTGAGCGTATCGAAAGCCACCTGACGCCCTTTCTGCCGCTAACCAATAACAGCAAGGCGGATAGAAAAAAGCTGAATTCGGCGTTAGATAAAATGGCCGAGCGCTATATTTTGTCGGCGATCCGTGGCGAGAGCGAGCGCTATGAAATTACCCCGGTCATTCGTTATGTGGTCAATGCGGCATTTTTGGAGGCTATGCTCGAAGAGTATGAGCGGCTGGCTCTGAACGCGGAAACCTCTCCGACTAACAAGGAGGAAGCAGATGATGGCGAAGAGTGAACAACTGACGCTGGCTGGTGCTGATTGTGGGCAAATCAGACTGGCTGAGTTATCCGTCTATAACTGGGGCTCATTTCATCAACTGCATACCGCCGTCATCGATCCGTTGGGCACGCTGGTGACCGGGGATAACGGGTCAGGTAAATCGACGCTGATCGATGGCCTGATGGCGCTGCTGCTGCCCGCGGGTAAAGCCTCATTTAATATTGCCGCGGCGCAGGGGGATCGCACCGATCGTTCGCTGGTGTCCTATATGCGCGGCAGTTTCGGCTCGGAGCATGACGGGGCCAAAACGCGGGTCAAAAGCAAGCGTGAAGGGCCAGTGCTTACCGCATTAAGGGCGTTATACCGTGCCGACGATGGCTCTTGCATCGTGTTGGCAGCGCTATTCTGGACCACCAAACACAGCCACGCGCTGGCGGACATTAGCCGGATCTATCTGGTGGCCCGGCGCGATGTTGCCTTGAAAGAGCTGTTAGATCGCTTTGGTGAAGGCAACGTGCGTGGCTTGAACCAATGGTTGAAAGAAGATCCCGCCATTACGCCATGCGGCGATAATTTTAGCGATTATCAGGAAACTTACCGGCGCTGCCTGCATATGGAAAATAAAAATGCTCCGGCATTGCTGGCGCGGGCGCTGGGTTTAAAGAAAATCGATGATTTAACCGAATTGATCCGTGAACTGGTGCTGGAAGCCAGCGGTGTTAAAGACGATGCCCGCCGAGTGGTGGATGAGTTTGCCGATCTGGTGGCAATCCATGAACGTTTGCTGGACGCTCGCAATCAGCGGGATCACCTGATCAGATTCCCCGATTTAGATCGAAGCTTGCGCAGCAGTGAAGCGGAGATCAAGCGGCTGACGGCCCAGCTTGATGCCTTACCGGTTTACATGGGGGAATGTGGTTTTCGCCTGTGGGATAGCCGGATCAAAGGGTTACAAAACCAACTGGACGCGCTGGCGTTGGAGATCAGGCAGTTGGATCGCGATGAGCAGGAAACCCAGGAACAGGTTGAAAAAACGCATACCGATTATATTAACGCCGGTGGCGATCGGATCGAAATCATCAAACAAGAGTTGGCGCAGGCTCAGCGTCAACTGGAAAGCGTGGGAGTTAAAGCCTCGGAGTATCAGCAAGAGGTTAAAGCGCTGGGGCTGGAGACCAGCCTGCGTGAAGGGGTCTTTCTGCATAATCAGGCGATTTCGCGGGAAAAGCTGCAAACCATTAGCGATGAAAAGCGCGCAGCTCAAGATGGATTTGGTGCGCTGAGCGCCGAGTTGGCAAACTTGCAGGGGCAGTTGCGCCAACTTGAACAGGAATTGGAAGGGATACGCGCCCGGCCTGATTCGAATATCGATCTGCGTTTCCAACGTTTACGTGACGAAATGGTGGCTGCCTTGGCGTTGCCACGTGAACAATGCTTGTTTATCGGGGAGTTGGTGGATGTCGACCCGGATCAGCAACATTGGCAGGGGGCTATAGAACGGGCATTGGGCGGTATACGCACGACGCTAGCTGTGCCGGAGGCGAGTTTTCATTTAGTGACCCGCTGGCTGAATCAGCGCCATACCGGGCTTCATGTTCGAGTGCAGGTGGTTCGGGAAGCTGTCGCGTCAGCCCAGCCCGCGTTCTATCATGATGGCTACCTGCATAAATTAACCTGGCGCGAGCATCCTTACCGCAGCTGGCTGCAACACCATCTGGCGCGTTTTGATTTACACTGTGTCGATACGGTCGAAACCCTGGATGCCACCGCATTTTCCATGACTCAGCAAGGGTTGATTCATCGCGACCAAGGTCGTTTTGAGAAAAAGGATCAGCATAAGGTTGACGATCGGCGGGCGTGGCAACTGGGGTTTTCTAACCAGACGCGTATTGCGTTGTTAGAGCAGGATATCAAGTCATCAGGCTGTGAGCTGAGCAAAACGCAAAAGGCGCTGGAATCGGCTCGAATCGATCTGGATGAGGTGAACCAGCGGGAGGCGTTGTGGCAAAAGCTGCCTCGCTATCGTTGGGAAGAAATCGATGCTCCGTTATGGCAAGGCAAGGTTGGCCGGATTGAGCAGCAGCTTAATCAGTGGGTGGCTTCGGGGAGCGATCTCCAGCAGTGTAAAGCACGTTGGGAAGAGGCTAAGCAGCGTTTAGCCACTTTGCGGGGAGAGAAAGACCGCAAGAATGCCAGCCAAGGTGGGTTGGATAACGAAAAAGCCAACGCGCAGCGCGAGCAGGACAAGGCTGGCAAGGCGGCGGAGCCTGGGATGGAGGACGAGGTGCGTCTTCTGCTGCAACAACGAGTCGGGACCTTGGACGACGCGGAGTTGTCTCAACTGGCATTTTTGGCTGAATCACACCGCAAGCGGTTGGTGACAGCTCAGGATAAAGCCAGCGATCGCAAGAACAATGCCCTGAGGGAAGCGGTGGGCAGCATGTCATCCTTCCGTACCAAGTGGGAAATTATCGCAGGCAGTTGGGGAGCTGGTGTCGACAGCCTGCCCGAGTATTTGCAACATCTCGAACAGTTGGAGCGGGAAGGTCTGCCAGCCTTGGTGGAGCAGTTCAAAGCACGTCTAAATAAACATGCCACCCAGTCAATGGTACGTATTCGCCAACGCATCGATGCCGAACGCGATGATATTCTGGAGCGGATTGCGACTATCAATAAAGTGCTGGCTCGCACCGAGTTCCGGGCCGGGAGCTACTTGAAGTTGGGTACCAAGACCGAACTGTATCCTCATGTGCAGGATTTTAATCGCCAGTTGGATAAGGTTTTCGCTCAGGCAACCAGTGACGATCATCTGGCCCGCTATCAGCAGCTAAGGCTGGTGGTAGGGATCCTCGAGAAAGCCAGCAATCCGGTTTCTTCGGGGACGCAAGAAAGCCTGCGGCTGTTGGATGCGCGTTATCAAATGTCTTTCTTTGCCGAAGAGCGGGATATGGTCAACCATGAAGTGCGTGACGTCCTGCTATCTTCGGGCGGTAAATCCGGTGGGGAGAAAGAATCCTTCGCTGGCACCATTGTCGCCGCCAGCCTGGCGTATGTGTTGACGCCCGAAGGCCAGGATCGGCCGGTTTACTGTACTGTGTTTCTGGATGAGGCTTTTTCCAATACGGCGGAGGCCGTCAGCCGCCGGGTATTGCAGGTCTTCCGTGAGTTGCACATCCACGTCAATATTATTACACCTTACAAGAACCTCAATCTGGCGCGTGAATCTGCGCGTTCATTGCTGATTGCCGAACGTGATGCCAAGAACCATGAAAGCCGCCTGTGTGAAGTCACCTGGGCGGAAATCGATCGGCGGTTGGATACGGCACGCCAACGCCGTGCGCAAAACCTGGGCATCGAATTAACCGAGGTTGGCCAACATGGCGAATGAGTGGGGGCGCTTGCCTGAGCAGGCTTATGCCTTGATCTCGAAGCGTGAATGGTTACACCGGGGCAACTTGAAAGCCCGCCTTTTAGGGGAACGCCCTTTTCCCATACGCGTTTCGCTAAAACCACCGACGAATCGGGCAATATTAGCTGACCTGGCGCATTTTCAGCGCTACATCGGTGCTTGGCGGCAATTTCCGCACCAGCAATGGCTTGAGTGGGAGGAGCGTAATTATCGAACGTTGGGAAGCCAGCGGGTGCCGCTGGCGTTGGTGCTTGAGGATATCACCAGCTTGCTGGCTTATCTGGGGAAAGAGGCGCAAGCCCGCAGCGATAGCTGGGTACGAAATATGACGCCATTATTGGCGATAGAGTCCAAATTGTACCCGGTACTGGTGAATTATCTGGAGTTGTTAGCTTCGTTGTCCCCAATAGATATTCAGCGGATGCAGCAGTTAATTCCTCAGCTCAAACCCGGCATGGGGAATGGGCGGTATCTACGTGCTTTACCGCTGCAAGGCGTTGATACCAAATTTGTCGAGCAATATGTTCGCTTGATTAGCGATCTGCTAGATTGCCTGCATGATGGGGCGATCGCAGCACAAGGTGGTTTGGCTAACTGGCTGGATGTCAAAGGCAACCATAAAGGCTGGTTAACGGTACGCCCGCTATGCGCCGCGGCTCAGGCCAGGTTGGGGGGATTAGGGTTGTTGCAGTTAACGGTGGATGAGTTGCGCCAACAGCCGTTACCGGCCAAACATATTCTGGTGGTTGAGAACGTGCAGTCTGGATTGGGATTGCCCTTAATGGCAGATACGATAGCGGTATCCGGCGGAGGCAAAAATGTCAGTTGGCTGGATGCTCCCTGGCTAGCTGATAAACAGGTCGCATACTGGGGCGATATCGACTCGTGGGGATTGCATGTTTTGAGTGATGCGCGCAGCAAATTGCCACAGCTGACGGCTCTGATGATGGATCATGCCACCGTGATGCGTTATTCAGCGATGATGGTAGAAGAGGTCTCTTCGATGACTGCAATGCCAACGCACCTGACGGTGGAAGAACTTGCGATGTTTGAGGCGTTGATCGCGGGAAGTTACCCAGGAACGCGTTTGGAGCAGGAGAAGCTGGCGCCGGATTATATCCAACAGCGGCTGAATGAATGGTTGAGCAGTTTACAGTAGAAAACGCGGCATCAGTAGCCTGATGCCGCCCGAGATTAACGCTTCAGCGCTTCACTCAGTTCTTCACGCATATTGGAAAGCAATGCTTTCACCACACGTGGGTTACCGGCAACCACGTTGCCAGAGCTGAAGTGGTTATGGCCGCCAACAAAGTCGGTGACCAGGCCGCCAGACTCACGTACCAGCAATTCGCCAGCAGCAAAGTCCCAAGGCTTCAGGCCAATCTCAAAGAAACCATCAACGCGGCCAGCGGCAACGTAGGCCAGATCCAGCGCGGCTGAACCGGTACGGCGGAAGTCGGCACATTGGGTGAACAGTTTGCCCAGCACGTTGATGTAAGCCGGTGCGTGCTGTTTGACTTTGAACGGGAAGCCGGTCGCCAGGATGGTGCCATCCAGATCTTTGGCATTGGTGCCGCGCAGACGGTAACCGTTGAGCTGTGCGCCTTGGCCACGGGTGGCGGTGAACAGTTCGTTGCGCATTGGATCGTAAACCACGGCCACTTCGGTACGGCCTTTAATGCGTACGGCGATGGAAACGGAGAAGTGTGGAAGACGTTTGATGAAGTTGGCGGTGCCATCCAGTGGATCAATCACCCATTGTACATCCTGATCTTCACCGGTTAACTCACCGCACTCTTCACCAATAACGGTGTGTTTCGGGTAAGATTTACGGATGATTTCGATGATCAGACGCTCAGCCTCGCGATCGACGTTAGTGACAAAGTCGTTAGAACCTTTTTGTGTCGCTTCTACAGCGTCTGGAGTCTCGTAATTTTTGGCAATCAGGTTGCCAGCCTTGCGCGCAGCGCGCACGGCGATAGTCAGCATCGGATGCATGGGTATCTTCCACAGGATGTTAAAGAACAGGAAACGGCGCGAAGTATAGCAGGTGTTCGGCAAAATACCTACGACTGTGTTAGGATGCTACGATTTTCCGCAACGCTCAGAGTTTGTATGCTGCACAATATCCGCATTGTTCTGGTTGAAACCTCTCATACCGGCAACATGGGCTCTACTGCCCGCGCCATGAAAACCATGGGGTTAACCAACCTTTATCTGGTCAATCCACTGGTGAAACCCGATTCCCAGGCGATCGCCCTGGCCGCAGGCGCCAGCGATGTGATTGGCAACGCCACGATTGTCGATACCTTTGATGAAGCCATTGCGGGTTGCCGCTTGGTGGTGGGCACCAGCGCTCGCTCGCGCACTCTCCCATGGCCGATGCTGGAACCTCGCGAATGCGGCGTGCGCGCGGTACAGGAAGGCGAGCAGGGGCCGGTTGCGTTGGTCTTTGGCCGTGAACGCGTTGGGCTAACCAATGACGAATTACAGAAATGCCACTATCATGTCGCCATTCCTGCCAACCCGGATTACAGCTCGCTGAATCTGGCCATGGCGGTGCAAATCCTGGCGTATGAGGTTCGCGTTGCCTTCCTCGATCGTCAGCAGGCTGATGCCGCACCGGTGGAAGAGTCGCCGTATCCTCTGGTGGATGATATTGAACGCTTCTATCAGCATCTGGAGCAGACTTTGGTGCGCACCGGCTTTATCCGCGCCGCCCATCCAGGGCAGGTGATGAACCGTTTACGCCGCCTGTTTGCCCGGGCACGCCCGGAAGCGCAGGAGCTGAATATCTTGCGTGGTATGCTGACCTCGATCGAGAAACAGGATAAACAGCAAGGTAATTAATTTTGCTGTCACCCGCAGTTAGGCAAGATAGTATTGCTTATCTGCGGGTTATAAGGTGTATTTTATATGCATCGGATAGCAAAGCGCACAAAAAGCACGAATACTTGAGTGAATTAGTAGGTTAAATAGTTGACTGATTTACTCGGGAATGTCAGAATTTGGCCCATGTTTGACCAACAGGTAACCAATTAGCTATGAGACTGACATCCAAAGGCCGTTATGCAGTAACTGCCATGCTCGACGTGGCATTACACTCCCAGGAAGGGCCGGTACCACTGGCGGATATTTCCGAACGCCAAGGTATCTCGCTCTCTTATCTGGAACAACTGTTTTCCCGTCTGCGTAAGAATGGCCTGGTGGCCAGCGTGCGTGGGCCAGGCGGCGGTTACCTGCTGGGCAAAGAAGCGGACGCTATCGCCGTAGGCGCGGTGATTTCCGCAGTCGACGAATCGGTAGACGCAACCCGTTGCCAGGGTAAAGAAGGCTGCCAGGGGGGCGATCGTTGCCTGACCCATACCCTGTGGCGCGATCTGAGCGAGCGCATCAGCGGGTTCTTGAACAATATTACGCTGGCCGAACTGGTGAACAACCAGGAAGTGCTGGACGTAGCAGACCGTCAAAATAGCGATACGCGCCGCACGGCCAACGGTCGTCTGCAAGAAACGATCAACGTTAATCTGCGCGCATAAGCAGCTGACGACTAATTTATTGGTTTTTGGAAGTGATGTACGGAGTACAAGAGCAATGAAATTACCGATTTATCTGGACTACTCGGCCACGACTCCGGTCGACCCGCGTGTTGCCGAGAAGATGATGCAGTTTTTGACCCTGGACGGCACTTTCGGTAACCCGGCCTCCCGTTCCCACCGTTTCGGCTGGCAGGCGGAAGAGGCGGTTGATATCGCCCGTAACCAGATCGCTGAACTGGTTGGTGCGGACCCGCGTGAGATCGTGTTTACCTCAGGGGCCACCGAATCCGATAACCTAGCGATCAAAGGCGCTGCCAACTTCTATCAGAAGAAAGGCAAGCACATCATCACCTGTAAAACCGAACATAAAGCCGTGCTGGATACCTGCCGCCAACTTGAGCGCGAAGGTTTTGAAGTCACCTATCTGGCACCGCAGAGCAACGGGATCATCGATCTCCAGGTTCTCGAAGCCGCGATGCGTGAAGACACCATCCTGGTTTCCATCATGCACGTGAATAACGAAATTGGCGTAGTGCAGGATATCGCCGCTATCGGCGAAATGTGCCGGGCGCGTGGCATCATCTATCACGTCGATGCAACCCAGAGCGTAGGCAAACTGCCTATCGACCTGAGCAAGCTGAAAGTGGATCTGATGTCCTTCTCCGGTCACAAGATTTATGGCCCGAAAGGCATTGGTGCCCTGTATGTGCAGCGTAAGCCGCGCATCCGCATCGAAGCCCAGATCCACGGCGGTGGCCATGAGCGCGGTATGCGTTCTGGTACCCTGGCAGTGCATCAGATCGTTGCCATGGGTGAAGCCTATCGTATCGCCAAAGAAGAAATGGCCAGCGAAATGGCACGCCTGCGCATCCTGCGCGATCGTCTGTGGAACGGCGTGAAAGATATGGAAGAAGTGTATCTGAACGGCGATCTGCAACACGGTGCACCGAACATTCTCAACGTCAGCTTCAACTATGTTGAAGGTGAGTCGCTGATCATGGCGTTGAAAGACTTGGCGGTTTCTTCAGGCTCAGCCTGTACTTCTGCCAGCCTTGAACCTTCCTATGTGCTGCGTGCACTGGGTATGAGTGATGAGTTAGCGCACAGCTCGATCCGTTTCTCCCTGGGGCGTTTCACCACGGAAGAAGAGATCGATTACACCATTTCGTTGGTGCGTAAATCCATTGGCCGTCTGCGCGATCTCTCCCCACTGTGGGACATGTTCAAGCAGGGCGTGGATATCAACAGCATCGAATGGGCACATCATTAATTCTCAGGATCCAGGAGCAACGTCATGGCTTACAGCGAAAAAGTAATCGATCATTATGAAAACCCGCGTAACGTAGGATCGTTTGATAACGAAGATCCTACCGTCGGTAGCGGTATGGTAGGGGCACCGGCCTGTGGCGACGTGATGAAGCTGCAGATCAAGGTCAACAACGAAGGCATTATTGAAGATGCCCGTTTCAAAACCTACGGCTGCGGTTCCGCCATCGCTTCCAGCTCGCTGGTCACCGAATGGATGAAAGGCAAGTCTCTTGATCAGGCCGAAGCGATCAAAAATACCCAGATCGCCGAAGAACTGGAGTTACCTCCGGTTAAAATTCACTGCTCAATTCTGGCCGAAGACGCCATTAAAGCAGCGATCGCCGACTACAAGAGCAAGCACAGCGCCAAGTAGTTATTATTGAGTCAGTTAGCCCGCCTTGCGGGCTAAGATTGAAGAGGTTGTTATGTCGATTACCATGAGCGACAGCGCCGCGCAGCGGGTTCAGGCATTTTTGGACCACCGTGGCAAAGGTCTCGGCCTGCGTCTGGGCGTGCGAACTTCCGGCTGTTCCGGAATGGCGTATGTGCTCGAATTTGTTGATGAAACGAACGACGATGATATCGTTTTTGAAGACAAAGGCGTCAAGGTGATCATTGACGGCAAGAGCCTGGTCTATCTGGACGGTACCGAGCTTGATTTCGTCAAGGAAGGTCTGAACGAAGGCTTCAAGTTCAACAACCCGAACGTCTCAAGCGAGTGCGGCTGCGGCGAGAGCTTTAACGTCTGACAGTCCATCGTGCTCCCCCGTGACCCACGGGGGAACCTCAATCATCACGATAACGCCCCGAGCACGCTATGGATTACTTTACTTTATTCGGGTTGCCGGTCCGCTATAGCGTAGACGGCAGCTTGCTTACCTCACGCTATCAAGATTTGCAGCGCCAATTCCACCCCGATCGTCATGCCCTCCAACCGGAGCGTGAACGCCTGATGGCGTTACAGCAGGCGGCGACCATCAACGAAGCCTATCAGTCGCTGAAGCACCCGTTAAAACGTGCCGAGTATATGTTATCTTTGCACGGCTTTGATTTGGGCAACGAGCAGCATACCCTGCGCGACACCGCGTTCCTGATGGAACAGTTGGAGCTGCGTGAAGAGCTTGATGCCATTGAACGCTCGCCGGATGCGCAAAACGCACTGGCTGCCTTCGCCACGCGCCTGAACAAGACCTTCAAACAGCGTAGCGCGCAGATGGTGCAGGAGTTGGACGAGCAGCAGTGGTCACAGGCTGCCGATACCGTGCGCAAGCTACGCTTTTTGGACAAACTCCAGCAACAGATTGAACAACTCGAAGAAAAACTGCTGGGTTTTGAGTAATAGATTCTTGATCTCGATTTTGGAAGCTCTGTAAATGGCCTTATTACAAATTAGTGAGCCTGGCCTCACGGCTGCGCCGCATCAGCGCCGCCTGGCTGCCGGTATTGATCTGGGGACCACCAACTCGCTGGTGGCTACGGTGCGTAGCGGCCAGGCCGAGACGCTGGCCGACATTGAAGGGCGCTATCTGCTGCCTTCTGTGGTGCATTATCAGGCCACCGAACATCAGGTTGGCTGGAGCGCTCGTGCACAGGCGGCACAAGATCCGGTCAATACGGTCAGCTCTGTCAAGCGCATGATGGGCCGTTCTTTGGCTGACGTGCAACAACGCTATCCAAACCTGCCGTATCAGTTCCAGGCCAGCGATAACGGCTTGCCAATGATCGTGACCGCCGCAGGCCTGGTTAACCCAGTTGGTGTTTCCGCCGATATCCTCAAGGCACTGGCTACCCGCGCTAAAGCAGCGTTGGAAGGTGAGCTTGATGGTGTGGTGATCACCGTTCCTGCCTACTTCGACGACGCTCAACGCCAAGGCACCAAAGACGCAGCGCGTCTGGCTGGCCTGCACGTGCTGCGCCTGTTGAACGAACCGACCGCTGCGGCTATCGCTTACGGGTTGGATTCGGGTCAGGAAGGGGTCATCGCCGTTTACGATCTGGGTGGCGGCACCTTTGATATTTCCATTTTGCGCCTCAGCCGTGGCGTGTTCGAAGTGCTGGCTACCGGCGGTGATTCCGCATTGGGTGGCGATGACTTCGATCATCTGCTGGCGGACTGGTTGCGTGAACAGGCAGGCATTAGCGATCGCAGCGATCATGGTGTGCAACGCCAATTGCTGGATGCTGCGATTGCGGTCAAAATCGCCCTGAGCGATGCGCAGAGCACCACGGTAGATATCGCTGGTTGGCAGGGTGAAGTGACCCGCGAACAGTTCGAAACGCTGATTGCCTCGCTGGTGAAACGTACCCTGATGGCTTGCCGCCGCGCGCTGAAAGATGCCGCCGTCAGTGCCGATGAGGTGCTGGAAGTGGTGATGGTTGGCGGCTCAACCCGTGTGCCATTGGTACGCGAACAGGTGGGCGAGTTCTTTGGCCGTACGCCGCTGACGTCGATCGATCCGGACAAGGTGGTGGCGATCGGTGCTGCTATCCAGGCGGATATCCTGGTGGGTAACAAACCGGATAGCGAAATGCTGCTGCTGGACGTGATCCCGCTGTCGCTTGGCTTGGAAACCATGGGTGGCCTGGTTGAAAAGGTGATCCCGCGTAACACCACCATTCCGGTGGCGCGTGCGCAGGAGTTTACCACCTTCAAAGATGGCCAGAGCGCGATGATGATCCACGTGCTGCAAGGCGAGCGTGAACTGGTACAAGATTGCCGTTCGCTGGCGCGCTTTACGCTGCGTGGCTTGCCGCCGCTTCCTGCCGGCGGGGCGCATATCCGTGTGACCTTCCAGGTGGATGCCGACGGCCTGCTGAGCGTGACGGCGATGGAGAAATCCACCGGCGTCGAAGCCTCCATTCAGGTCAAGCCTTCGTATGGCCTGTCCGATGCCGAAATTGCCGGCATGTTGAAGGACTCGATGGCCAATGCGCAAAGCGATGTCGGTGCTCGCAAGCTGGCGGAGCAACGGGTAGAAGCTTCCCGCGTGCTGGAAAGCCTGCAAGGTGCGCTGGCAAGCGATGCCGCTCTGCTGAGTGACGAAGAAAGCCTGGCTATCAACAACGCGGTAGCCGAGCTCCAGCAAGTGATGCAAGGCTCCGATCCTGCTGCGATCGAGGCCGCAATAAAAATAGTCGATGCAACAACCCAAGATTTTGCCGCGCGCCGCATGGATGCCTCCATTCGCCGTGCGCTGGCTGGCCATTCTGTGGATGAGGTTTAACCATGCCGAAAATTGTTTTCCTGCCCCATCAAGATCTCTGCCCGGAGGGGGCTGTACTGGAAGCGGAAGTTGGGGAAACTATCCTCGATGTCGCATTGCGTAACGGTATTGAAATTGAACATGCCTGTGAGAAATCCTGTGCCTGTACCACCTGCCACTGCATCGTGCGTGAAGGGTTTGATTCCCTGGCCGAAAGCAGCGAGCTGGAAGATGACATGCTGGACAAAGCCTGGGGGCTGGAGCCGGAAAGCCGCTTGAGCTGCCAGGCCCGCGTCACCGAAGACGATTTGGTGGTCGAAATGCCGCGTTATACTGTCAACCATGCGCGCGAGCACTAGGAGATAAGAATGGGACTGAAGTGGACAGACAGCCGCGAAATCGGCGAAGCCCTGTACGACGCCTATCCAGATACCGATCCGAAAACCGTGCGTTTCACCGATATGCACCAGTGGATTTGCGATCTGGAAGAATTTGACGATGAACCGCAGGCTTCCAATGAAAAAATACTGGAAGCGATCCTGCTGGTCTGGTTAGATGAAGCAGAGTAAATAGCATGACGGGCTGCCATAGGCAGCCCGTTTATTTTGTATCCGACAAGATTAGTACAAGAATAATCCGGAGTAAGGCTATGACAACCGAAATCATGCAGATTACGCTATCCCAGCAACCCGCCGATGCGCGCTGGGGTGAAAAGGCGCTGCTGAGCACCAATGACCAAGGCATCACCATCCATCTGAGCAATTCCGGCAAGCTGGGCCTGATCCAGCGCGCGGCACGCAGGATCGATGGCCAGGGCATCAAGAAAGTGAAACTGGCCGGGGAAGGCTGGGACCTGGAAAACAGCTGGGCGTTTTGGCAGGGCTATCGCGGGCCAAAAGGGCAGCGTAGCGTCGAGTGGGCTGAGCTGCCGGAAGCGGAAAGCCAAGAGCTGCAACAGCGCCTGAAGATTATCGATTGGGTGCGTGACACCATCAATATGCCAGCGGAAGAGCTGGGGCCAGAGCAACTGGCAACCCGCGCGGTTGATCTGATGTGTGCTGTTGGTTGTGATGCCGTCAGTTACCGCATCACCAAAGGTGAAGACCTGCGTGAGCAGAACTACGCCGGTATTCATACGGTTGGCCGGGGTTCCGATCGTTCTCCGGTGCTGTTGGCGCTGGACTTTAACCCGACGGGCAACCCGGAAGCACCGGTATTTGCCTGCCTGGTAGGTAAAGGGATCACCTTCGACAGCGGCGGTTACAGCCTCAAGCAAAGCGCGTTTATGGACTCGATGAAGTCCGACATGGGCGGCGCGGCCACCATCACTGGCGCATTGGCATTGGCGGTGGCTCGCGGCTTGCAGCAGCGCGTCAAACTGTACCTGTGCTGTGCGGACAATATGGTCAGCGGTAACGCCTTTAAACTGGGCGACATTATCCGCTATCGCAATGGCAAAACGGTTGAAGTGATGAACACCGATGCGGAAGGGCGTCTGGTATTGGCCGATGGCCTGATCGATGCCAGCGCGCAAAACCCGCAGTTGATCATCGACTGCGCGACCTTGACTGGCGCAGCGAAAACGGCGGTAGGTAATGATTACCACGCGCTGTTCAGCTTTGACGATGCGCTGGCGCAAGAGCTGTTGGCCAGTGCGGATGAAGAGCACGAGCCGTTCTGGCGCCTGCCGCTAGCGGAATTCCACCGCAGCCAGTTGCCGTCAAACTTTGCTGAATTGAACAACGTTGCGGGCCCGGCTTACACCGCTGGCGCCAGCACCGCCGCGGCCTTCCTGTCGCACTTTGTGCAGAATTATCAAAAGGGTTGGCTGCATATCGACTGTTCTGCCACCTATCGTAAAGGTGCCGTGGAGCAGTGGTCAGCAGGCGCAACCGGTCTGGGCGTACGTACGCTGGCCAACCTGTTGCTGAGCAAAGCGAAGTAAGTTTAACATTACGTTTTTCCGTAGGGGCTCAGCATGCTGGGCCCTTAATACATTGGAGGAGTCGGCAATGAGTTCCCACCATCATGATGATGACGCCGTTTCAGGCGAAAACGAGCTTGAGCGCCTGCTGAGGCTGGCGGCCTCAGAACCGGCATACCGCCCGGCGTTTTTCCGCGAACTGCTGGATTCAACGGTCTACATTCTGGGTGACAGCGAGCAGGTGCCGCACGACGGTGAAATTACGCTGAATGCCGAGACACCGGTGAACATTCAGCACTGGGAAAAGCAGGATGGCAGCAGCGTGGTGCCTTTCTTCACCTCGCTGGAGGCGCTGCAAAACGCAGTGGAGGATGAGCAACCCTTTATCGCCATGCCCGCTCGCGTGCTGTTTGAAATCACCCAAGGTGCCGAACTGTTCCTGAACCCGAAAGGCACCCACGGCAAGGAATTCTTGCCAGCCGAGATCGCCATGCTGTTGGCTACCGGCGGCGTAGTGAAACCGGCAGAGCGCTATATCGATACCGAAACTCAGCTACTGCTGGGGCAGCCTGAAGAGTATCCGGCGGCGATGGTGGATGCGCTGACGACCTTGTTCAGCCAGCGGAAACCGGTACGCCGCGCTTTCCTGGCGTTAATGCACGATCGTGCCGTAGACGAGAAGCCGAACCTGTTGGTGGGCCTGGAAGTGGATGGCGATCCGGCAGAGATTGAAGCCCTGATCAGCGAAGCCGGTATGGTGGCCAGCGAAACCGCGCCGAACGATGAGCCAGTCGACTTTTGCCTGGTAGAAGAGAATGCGCGAGGCGTGAGCCATTATCTGATCAACCATACCCAGGCTTTCTATCAGCGTCGCTGGGGCAGTTGGCTGCGAAATATGATCCCATCGACCGATAAAACCCAGTAAGGCCACCGGCGAGGATCCCATTTGTCGCTGACTATGGTGGATTAAGATAATTTTTTTTTAATGAAATGTTGATTTTCCCGTAGGCAAGCGTTAACAGCGCACATATAATCTGCGCCACTTGAAAGGCCGGCACCTCACCTTATCGCCCGGCCTGTTTTGGAAGACATAATAGAGGCCATCATGACCGTAGAACGTACCTTTTCCATCATTAAGCCAAACGCTGTAGCTAACAATGACATCGGCGCTATCTATGCTCGTTTCGAGCGCGCGGGTTTCAAAATCATCGCATCTAAAATGTTGCGTCTGACTCGCGAACAAGCCGAAGGCTTCTACGCCGAGCACAAAGGCCGTCCTTTCTTCGACGGTCTGGTTGAGTTCATGACCTCTGGCCCGATCGTGGTACAGGTTCTGGAAGCGGAAAATGCCGTACAGCGTAACCGTGACATCATGGGCGCAACCAACCCTGACAACGCATTGGCCGGCACCCTGCGTGCTGACTATGCAGACAGCTTCACTGCCAACGCCGTGCACGGCTCAGACGCAGTAGAATCTGCCCAGCGTGAAATCGCATACTTCTTTAACGAAAGCGAAATCTGCCCACGTTAATTGTGGTGGGGTCTGCTGAGACCGGCAATTTACCGGCAGATACAATAAAAATGCCGTGAAAGCCGTTCAGACGTAGAAACCCGCTACTAAAATTTGTACAATGCCGCGCCCCAGGGAAGCTATCTTGCCTGGGGCGTGTCTTTTGATGACACACTTACTTTTCACTCCTTCAAGCCATAACGTGTAATAACGAGGCTAAGAGATCATTATGTTAGAACCCATCGCGCCCGAGCATACCTTGTCTGAAAATACTTCCCTGACCGTGCAAACGGAACAACCGGCTACCGCCAAAATCAACCTGCTGGATTTGAACCGTCAGCAATTGCGCGAATTTTTCGCCAACATGGGTGAAAAACCTTTCCGCGCCGATCAGGTGATGAAGTGGATGTATCACTATTGCTGCGACGATTTTGAGCAGATGACCGACATCAACAAGGTGCTGCGCAATAAATTACAACGCGTGGCGGAAATCCGTGCGCCGGAAGTCGCAGAAGAGCAGCGTTCGGCCGATGGCACCATCAAGTGGGCCATCAAGGTGGGCGATCAACAGGTCGAAACCGTCTATATCCCAGATGGAGATCGCGCCACCCTGTGCGTGTCTTCACAGGTAGGCTGCGCACTGGAGTGCAAATTCTGTTCCACGGCTCAGCAGGGCTTTAACCGCAACCTGCGCGTCTCGGAAATCATTGGCCAGGTATGGCGTGCTGCTAAAATCCTGGGCGCCATCAAAGTCACCGGCCAACGTCCTATCACCAACGTGGTGATGATGGGTATGGGGGAGCCGTTGCTTAACCTGACCAACGTGGTGCCAGCGATGGAAATCATGCTGGATGACTTTGGTTTTGGTCTGTCCAAGCGCCGCGTTACCTTGTCTACCTCCGGTGTCGTACCCGCTCTGGACAAATTGGGCGATATGATCGATGTGGCGCTGGCCATTTCGCTGCATGCGCCTAACGACAAGATCCGTGACGAGATCGTACCGATCAACCGCAAGTACAATATTGAAACCTTCCTGGCGGCGGTACGCCGTTATCTGGAAAAATCCAATGCCAACCAAGGGCGCGTCACCGTTGAATACGTGATGCTGGATCACATCAACGACAGCACCGACGATGCGCACCAACTGGCGGAAGTGCTGAAAGATACGCCGTGCAAGATCAACCTGATCCCATGGAACCCGTTCCCTGGGGCACCTTATGGCCGCAGCTCCAACAGCCGCGTCGACCGTTTCTCCAAGGTGTTGATGGAATACGGCTTTACGACTATTGTTCGTAAAACCCGTGGCGATGACATCGATGCTGCCTGTGGGCAGTTGGCGGGAGAGGTGATCGATCGTACCAAGCGTACCCTGAAAAAGAAAATGGCCGGGGAACCTATCAACGTACGAGCGGTCTGAATCCTATAGCATGATTTTTTTGTTATCTAACAGCCTGTTATGTGAGCAGCAATCCTTCAGGCGATCGGGTAACATCGGATAAGGAAATGAGTGCAAGCATGAAGCTGAAACTGTGGGGTGTATTATTGGCGGCCAGTTTGCTGGCGGGCTGTTCCAGCTCGCAACCCGATAACGACGGGCCAGCGGTGGCGGCAGGCCAGACCCGGTTGCAACTGGGCCTGGAGTATCTGAACCAGGGCGATCTACCGGCAGCCAGGCAGAATCTGCAAAAAGCGGTCGATGCGGCCCCACAGGATTATCGTACCCAATTGGGCATGGCACTCTACAATCAGCGGATCGGCGATAACGCCGCCGCTGAACAGCGTTATCAGCAAGCGCTTAAACTTGCACCGGGTAACGGTACCGTATTGAATAATTACGGTGCGTTTCTCTGTAGTTTAGGGCAGTATGTACCGGCCCAACAGCAGTTTAGCGCTGCGGCACTGGCGCCAGAATATGGCCAGGTTGCCGACAGTCTGGAAAACGCAGGTTACTGTTTCCTCAAGGCCGGTCAAAATGATGAAGCTCGTAAGTTATTAACGCGAGCGCTGAAGATCGATCCGGACAAGGGGGCTCCGCTGCTAGTGGAAGCAGAAAAGCAATTTGGAGAAGGGAAGCGCGCGCAGTCGCAACTTTTATTGGACAGTTATCAACATGTTCTGCCGGCGAGTGCCGACAGTCTATGGCTACAGATTCGTTTCGCCGCGTTAGCGGGCCGTCAGGATAGCGTTCAACGCTATGGCAAACAGCTAGCGCGAAGTTTTCCACAATCCAAACAGTACCAGCAGTTCTTAGCTAATGAATACTGAAGATTCCCAAGATAAAACCGTATCTATGACAACAGGTCAACGCCTGCGCCAGGCTCGTGAACAACTCGGGCTGAGTCAACAGGCCGTGGCTGAACGCCTGTGCCTAAAAATGTCTACCGTGCGCGACATTGAAGACGACAATATGTCTGCCGATCTGGCTTCAACGTTCGTGCGTGGTTATATCCGTTCCTATGCCAAGCTGGTGCATTTGCCAGAAGATGAACTGTTGCCGATGATGGAAAAACAGGCACCGGTGAGAGCGGCCAAAGTGGCTCAGATGCAGAGCTTCTCTTTGGGTAAGCGCCGTAAAAAGCGTGATGGCTGGCTGATGAGCTTTACCTGGCTGATTGTGTTTGTGGTCGTGGGTTTGACCGGTGCCTGGTGGTGGCAGAATCACAAGGCTCAGCAGGAAGAGATCGCCACCATGGCGGATCAATCTTCCGCACAGCTTTCTCAGCATGGTGAAGGCCAGCCAGTGCCATTGACCGACGGCAACGTGGATAATGGTGCATCGGCAGTTGTCCCAGACAACAGCCCTGCGCCGTCAACCAATAGCGCTGCTACGACTCAACAGGTCCCGGCCGTGCTTGATCCTCAGGCGGCTCAACAGCCTGCTGTAGTAGCACCAAGTCAGGCTACTATCCCGGATGCGACATCGACCGCGCCAGCCGCTCAGGCTCAGTTGCCTACCGGTGCTGCTGGCGTCAGTGCTTCGGAGGCTGATGCCAACGGGCTGGTGATGGATTTTTCCGGCGACTGCTGGGTGCAAGTGGTTGACGCGACGGGTAAATCCTTGGTCAGCGGCATCCAGAAAAGCGGTTCCCGGCTGAATCTGGCTGGCAAGGCGCCGTTTAAACTGACCCTTGGCGCACCGGCTTCGGTACAGGTCCAATTCCAGGGTAAACCGGTCGATTTAAGCCGGTTTGTCAAGTCAAACCGTGTTGCTCGTCTGACCGTTGCCGCGCAGTAATTGCGCGGCTATTGTCGTTAAGTCAGAGCAGCAGTGGAGAGTAACTGATGCATAACCAAGCTCCCATTAACCGTCGCAAATCCACCCGTATTTACGTCGGTAACGTGCCTATAGGCGATGGAGCGCCGATTGCCGTGCAATCGATGACCAACACCCGTACCACCGATGTCGAAGCGACGGTTAATCAGATCCGGGCTCTGGAGCGCGTGGGGGTTGATATCGTCCGCGTTTCCGTTCCCACCATGGATGCCGCCGAGGCGTTTCGGCTGATCAAGCAGCAGGTCAACGTACCGCTGGTGGCCGATATCCATTTCGATTACCGCATTGCATTGCAGGTTGCCGAATACGGCGTTGACTGCCTGCGTATCAACCCAGGCAACATTGGCAACGAATCTCGTATCCGTTCAGTGGTTGACTGCGCGCGTGACAAAAATATCCCGATCCGCATTGGCGTTAACGGCGGCTCGTTGGAAAAAGATATTCAGGAAAAGTACGGCGAACCTACACCGGAAGCGCTGCTGGAATCCGCCATGCGTCACGTGGATATTCTGGATCGTCTCAACTTTGACCAGTTCAAGGTGAGCGTGAAAGCGTCCGACGTGTTCCTGGCCGTACAGTCTTACCGGCTGCTGGCTGCCCGTATTGACCAACCCTTGCATCTTGGCATCACCGAGGCGGGCGGAGCACGCAGTGGCTCGGTGAAATCAGCCATTGGCCTGGGCATGCTGCTGTCGGAAGGGATCGGCGATACGTTGCGCATTTCGCTGGCGGCGGATCCGGTTGAAGAAGTGAAGGTTGGCTTTGATATCCTGAAGTCCTTGCGCATCCGCGCTCGTGGCATCAACTTCATTGCCTGCCCAACCTGCTCACGTCAGGAGTTTGACGTCATTGGTACCGTCAATGCGTTGGAACAACGCCTGGAAGACCTCATCACCCCGATGGACGTGTCCATTATCGGTTGCGTGGTGAACGGGCCGGGCGAAGCCCTGGTGTCGACCATTGGAGTAACCGGTGGGCACAAGAAGAGCGGCTTCTACGAAGACGGCGTGCGCCAGAAAGAGCGTTTTGATAACGAACAGATGATTGACCAGTTGGAAGCGAAGATCCGGGCCAAAGCGGCCATGATGGACGGATCCAAGCGCATTTCGATCAATCTTCTGGAAGAATAAGTCGGCGGCTATTGGCCCGCTGATTGATAATCCGAGGACTGGATTGCGCATCTGCGTTGAATAGCGGGTGGCAAAGTCCCTATAATCGGATCCATTTTATATAAACGGACAGAGAACTCACGTGGCAAAAAACATTCAAGCCATTCGCGGCATGAACGATTACCTGCCGGAAGAAACGGCACTGTGGCAGCGTATTGAAGGCACACTCAAGCAGGTGCTGAGCGGCTATGGCTATAGCGAAATCCGGTTGCCGATTGTAGAGCAGACCCCGTTATTCAAGCGCGCCATCGGTGAAGTGACCGACGTCGTGGAAAAAGAAATGTATACCTTCGAGGACCGCAACGGCGAAAGCCTGACGCTGCGCCCGGAAGGAACGGCTGGCTGCGTACGCGCCGGTATCGAACATGGTCTGCTGTACAATCAGGAACAGCGTCTGTGGTATATCGGCCCGATGTTCCGTTACGAACGTCCACAAAAAGGCCGTTACCGCCAGTTCCATCAGTTAGGGGCAGAGGTATTTGGCCTGCAAGGCCCCGACATTGACGCCGAGCTGATCCTGCTGACCGCCCGCTGGTGGAAAGCGCTGGGCATTGCCGAACACGTCAATCTGGAACTGAACTCCATTGGTTCACTGGAAGCTCGCGCCAACTACCGTGACGCTCTGGTGGCTTTCCTGGAACAGCATCAGGAAAAACTCGACGAAGACTGCAAACGCCGCATGTACAGCAACCCACTGCGCGTGCTGGATTCTAAAAATCCAGAAGTGCAAACCCTGCTTAACGATGCGCCGCGTCTTTCCGACTATCTGGATGAAGAGTCCAAAGCCCACTTTGCCGGGCTGTGTGAACTTTTAGCTCAGGCCGGTATCCCATATACCGTTAACGAGCGCCTGGTGCGCGGCCTGGATTATTACAATCGCACGGTGTTTGAGTGGGTCACCACCAGCCTGGGCGCTCAGGGCACCGTGTGTGCCGGTGGCCGTTACGACGGCCTGGTTGAGCAACTGGGGGGGCGCGCTACCCCTGGCGTGGGTTTTGCCATGGGGCTGGAGCGTTTGGTACTGCTGGTTCAGGCGGTTAATCCGGACTTCAAGGCACCGGCCACCATCGACGTATACGTCATATCGAGCGGTGCGGGTACCCAGAGTGCGGCCATGTTGCTGGCAGAGCAGGTTCGTGATGCTGCGCCGCAGATTAAATTGATGACCAACTATGGCGGCGGCAACTTTAAAAAGCAGATCACCCGTGCGGACAAGTGGGGCGCGCGTATCGCCCTGATCCTGGGTGAGAACGAAGTCGCAGCACAGCAGGTGGTGGTTAAAGACCTGCGCAGTGGTGAACAAGAAACGCTGGCGCAAAGCGAAGTCGCTGCGCGTCTGGCTTTGATGTTAGGTTAAGGAGAAGGACACCGTGGAAGTCTATACCACTGAAAACGAACAGCTTGACGCCGTGCGCAACTTTTTTGCCGAAAACGGTAAAGCTTTGGTTGTGGGTGTGGTGCTCGGTATTGGTGCCCTGGTTGGTTGGCGCTACTGGCAGAGCAACCAGACCTCCAGCATGATGGCTGCCTCACAGTCGTATCAACAGGTTGACGTTGCCTTGGCATCGGGTAAAGCCGAAGACGTGGCAGCGGCAAAGAAGTTTATCCAGGCGAACGACAACAGCTACGGCGTGTTCGCGGCTCTGGATTTGGCTAAACACTTTGCACAACAAGGTGATTTTGCCAAGGCAGAACAGCAACTGGTGGTGGCACAGAGCCATGCCAAAGATGAAAACCTGCTGGCGTTGGTAAATCTGCGTCTGGCTCGTGTTCAGATGCAAGAGAAAAAGCTGGATGAAGCGCTGAAAACGCTGGATGGCGTGAAAGGCGAAGGTTGGATGGCCATGATGCAAGACGTACGCGGCGACGTGCTGTTGGCCAAAGGCGACAGTAAAGGTGCACGTGAAGCTTACAGCAAAGGCATCGAATCCAATGCTTCTCAGGCGCTTGCGGCAGTAATGCGCATGAAATTGAATAACTTGTCCAGCTAAGGGGAATTCCCATGCAATTGCGTAAAACACTCTTGGTCGGACTGGTTTCCGTGACTTTGCTGAGTGGCTGCTCGTTGTTTAGTGGCGAAGAAGACGTGGTTACCATGTCGCCGCTGCCAACGGTTGAAAATCAGTTCACGCCGAACAAAGCGTGGAGCACGTCGGTCGGTGATGGTATTGGTGAGTACTACTCTCACCTGCGCCCGGCTTATCAGGACAGCACGGTTTATGCTGCCGATCGTCGCGGTACGGTGAAAGCGATGGACCTGGCCGACGGTAAAGAAAAATGGAAGGCCGATCTCTCCGAGAAAACCGGCTTCTTCTCCAGCAACCTGCCTGCGCTGCTGTCTGGCGGCCTGACGGTGTCTGGCTCCAACGTGTACGTTGGCAGTGAGAAAGCGGTGGTATATGCGCTGAATACCGAAGACGGTAAAGTCGCCTGGCAAACCAAGGTTGCGGGTGAAGCGATTTCCCGTCCTGTGGTCGCCGAGGGGCTGGTGCTGATCCATACCACCAACGGTCAGCTGCAAGCGTTGAACGAGTCTGATGGTGCCATCAAGTGGACGGTCAACCTGGATATCCCTTCACTGTCACTGCGTGGTGAGTCTGCTCCGGCAACGGCCTTTGGTGCAGCGGTAGTTGGCGGTGACAACGGTCGCGTCAGCGCCGTGTTGATGCAGCAGGGCCAGTTGATCTGGCAGCAGCGTATTTCCCAGCCAAGCGGTGCGACCGAGATCGACCGCCTGAATGACGTAGATACCACGCCGGTGATTATTGACAACGTGGTCTATGCCTTGGGTTACAATGGCAACATGGCGGCGCTGGATCTGCGCTCCGGCCAAATCATGTGGAAACGTGATATGGGCTCGGTGAACGACTTTATCGTCGATGCAGGCCGTATCTATGTGGTCGATCAGAATGACCGCGTAGTGGCAATGAATACCGAAGGTGGCGTTAACCTGTGGCGCCAGAGCGATCTGCTGCACCGTAACCTGACTGCACCAGTGCTGTATAACGGCTACCTGGTCGTTGGCGATGCCGAAGGTTATCTGCACTGGATCAATACCACCGATGGCCGTTTTGTGGCTCAGCAAAAAGTGGATAGCTCCGGCTTCCTGTCCGCGCCAATTGTGGCCGGTGACAAACTGCTGATCCAGGCGCGTGGCGGCAAGGTTTACGCCTTCACTCGCTAACAGTTGTAACCCCAATCAATCGCAGGCTGTGCAGCCTGTAAGATTCATGGGATAACGGCTCCTGACGTCAGGGGCCGTTTCGTATTTTTAAGCTATGCCGCTGCTGTCTATTGCGCTTCATAGTAACGCATTGATTATTAAGTAATGAGGCTTCAACATGATACCTGTCGTTGCGCTGGTCGGGCGCCCGAATGTCGGTAAATCCACCTTGTTTAACCGTTTAACACAGACGCGCGATGCGCTGGTGGCGGATTTCCCCGGGCTAACGCGAGACCGCAAATATGGTCGTGCTGAAGTTGAGGGCAACGAATTTATTATCGTCGATACCGGAGGTATTGACGGGACGGAAGATGGCGTTGAAACGCGTATGGCCGGTCAGTCGCTGCTGGCGATCGAAGAGGCCGATATCGTCCTGTTTATGGTCGATGCCCGTGCCGGGCTGATGCCTGCCGATCAGGGGATTGCCCAGCACCTGCGTAATCGCCAGAAGGCGACGTTCCTGGTTGCCAACAAAACCGATGGCATGGATCCGGACACCGCGACGGCAGATTTCTATTCCTTGGGCCTGGGCGACGTCTATGCGATTGCCGCTTCTCATGGCCGTGGCGTCACACAGCTGATCGAGCACGTGCTGGTGCCGTTCATCCCGGCAAAACCGGAAGAAGTCGAGCTGACCGAAGAAGAAGCCAATGCCGCCTATTGGGCCGAGCAGAGCGGTGAGCTGGAAGAGGGTGAATATGAAGATCCGGAAGAGGACTTCAACCCGCAGGATCTGCCGATCAAGCTGGCGATCGTTGGCCGCCCTAACGTAGGTAAGTCGACGCTCACTAACCGTATTCTCGGCGAAGAGCGTGTGGTCGTGTTTGACATGCCTGGCACGACTCGCGACAGCATTTACATTCCGATGGTGCGTGACGAGCGTGAATATGTGCTTATCGACACCGCCGGGGTGCGCAAGCGTGGCAAGGTTACCGAAACCGTTGAGAAATTCTCGGTGATCAAAACGCTGCAGGCGATCGAAGATGCCAACGTCGTGTTGTTGGTGATCGACGCCCGCGAAGGCATTTCCGATCAGGATCTGTCGCTGCTGGGCTTTATCCTCAATAGTGGGCGCTCACTGGTGATTGCGGTCAACAAGTGGGACGGCATGAGTGAGGAAGATCGCGATCACGTGAAAGAGATGCTCGATCTGCGTTTGGGCTTTGTCGATTTTGCGCGTGTGCACTTTATCTCTGCGCTGCACGGCAGCGGTGTGGGTAACCTGTTCGAATCTGTGAACGAAGCCTATGAGTGTGCGACTCGCCGCGTAAACACCTCGATGCTTACCAAGATCATGCAGATGGCTGCCGAAGACCACCAGCCGCCGTTGGTGCGTGGCCGCCGCGTGAAGCTGAAATACGCGCACGCAGGGGGATATAACCCGCCTATCGTGGTGATCCACGGTAACCAGGTATCCGATCTGGCCGACTCCTACAAACGTTACCTGATGAACTACTTCCGTCGTTCACTCAAGGTGATGGGGACGCCGATCCGCATCCAGTTTAAAGAGGGTGAGAACCCGTTTGCGGGCAAGCGCAACACCTTGACGCCAAACCAGATGCGCAAGCGCAAGCGCTTGATGAGCCACCTGAAGAAGTCAAAATAACAACCGTAGGGCGTGGAATTGATACCGCGCCCTATTTTTATCCTGCTTAAACCGTTCTATTATCTGCCAATCTCACTTCTACACCGGCCTTGCAAAGGAAGCTCATGTCCTGGGAAACCTGGAGTTTTGCCTTTAGCGTCACCGTACCCAACTTATTGATGATGCTGCTGGGGATCCTGCTACGTCACTGGCGGCTGATGGACGATCGCTTTATCGATGGGGCCACCAAGCTGGTGTTTAATCTGGCGCTGCCCTGCCTGCTGTTCTTCAGCATTGCCACCAACCATCCGCAACTGCGTGATAATTTTGCTCTGGTGATCTACGGCGCGGTGGGGACGATAGCGACCTTCCTGCTGCTGGAGTTCGCAGCAAAGTGGCTGGTGAAAGAGCCACGCGAGCGTGGCGTGTTCGTGCAGGGGGGATTCCGGGCGAATACCGCGATTGTCGGCCTGGCTTATGCAATGACCGCTTACGGCGATGAGGGCGTCGCGATTGCCTCGCTGTATCTGACCGTGACGGTGATCCTGTTTAACGTGCTATCGGTTATCACCCTGACGCGCAGCCTGCAAGGCGGCAACGGGCAGAAGATCAAACATCTGTCATTGCTGCGCAGTATCGTGACCAATCCGCTGATCCTCGGGCTGTTAAGCGGTCTGGCCTATGCTCAGACCGGGCTGGGGATTGCGCCCGTGCTCAAGCAGACCGGCAGCTATATCTCAGGCCTGTCATTACCGCTGGCTTTGTTGTGTACCGGGGCCAGCCTCGATCTGCGGGCAATGTTCCGTTCTTCCAACGTCGCTGCGTTGTCGTCCTCGGCTAAACTGTTTTTGGTACCGGTGTTGATGACGTTTGGGGGTTGGCTTTGCGGTTTCGAGGGCGCTACGCTCGGCATTATTTTTATGTTCTCGGCGACGCCGACCGCCTCCGGCAGCTATGTGATGACGCGCGCCATGGGGGGCAACGCGACGTTGGCCGCCAATATTATTGCGATCACCACCGTGGGATCCTTCTTTACCACCGCGTTGGGGATCTCTTTCTTGCGCTCGTGGGGCGTGATTTAAATCAGGAGGAAAGATGGACGCCTTATGTCCGGTTTGTGCTCAGCCGATGAGCTGGGTGAATGGCCACTATCATTGTGACGACTGCAACAGCGATTACCGGCAGCTTGCCGAATGCCCCGACTGCGGGCAACTGTTGCAAGAACTGAAAGCCTGCGGCGCCGTGGATTATCTCTGCCAACATGGCCACGGGCTGATCTCCAAAAAAAGGGTGAAGTTCAGCTATCAACCGGTGGAATGACCTCATACATCATAGAGCCGGTGGTCGTGCGTGCTGACCGCTGGCGACACCTTGTTTTGGCTGAGGCGTTTTACCGAGGCCCGCACCGCCAAGCGCCCGTGCAACAGCATATTGCTGGGTGGCGCATCCGGGCGCAGCATACGGCGTTGCAATAGAGCGATGGCCTCTGCACCCAGCTCATCACGAGGAACGTGAACCGAGGTGAGCGGCACGTCGTGAATTTCTGCCAGATTAAAACCATCCGTACTCATCACCGAAATATGCCCCGGCACGTTGATATGCATCTTCTTTAGCGCATTAACCGCACCTACCGCCATATAGTCACCCCCTGCCAAGATCGCCGTCGGCAATTGCGCCCGATCGGTAACGCCGTTGATAAAGGCCGTGATGGCCTGCTCGGCTTCTTCGCTGCCGAACCCGGAAGTGGTGACCAGATGTTGGCGATCATCGAAGGGAATATTGTGCCGCATATAGGCCTGTTTGATCCCCGCCAGCCGCAGCTCCATGGTATTACGCCGTAGACATTGCAGATTGAGGATACGGCTGTGGCCCTGTTGCAACAGATAGTTGGCGGAATACTCCCCAATCAGTTGATGGTCTGGGGAGACGCTGTCTAGCCGCATCTGGCGATCGGTGCAGTTAATCAGAATGCAGGGCTTGTTCAGATCGGCGGCCAGCGTATGGATATGCTCGTCATCAATGCCGATGATCAGCACGGCTTCGGTTAACGGATCGCTCATCTTTTCCAAAAACAGTACGCTGTCGCTGTGTTGTTCCTCCAACCCGCAGTAGCGGATCCTCACATCATGTTGCGCCAGTGCGCTGGTGATCCCCTGGATCACCTTGTAGTAGAAAATATCGGTGCGGACATCAAAGGCGCGTTGCGGGGCAAATACCATTACGTTGTTCAACATCAGCCTGCCGTTGGAAAGCCCCTGCAAGATACCGTTTTGTTGCGCACAGGCCAGCACTCGTTGCCGCGCCTCGGCGCTGGTGTTGGATTTCCCGGCCAACACGCGTGAAACGGTGCTGATCGAAAGCCCGGTTTGGCGCGCAATTTCCTGTACTTTCAGCTTTCCGTTCATTTTGTGATCTCCTTCAAATTCGGTCGTGGAAATTTTTTCACGGCCTATATCTGCCTTTTATACGGCTTTTTATGGCTATAACGGCGAAATTTTAACTAACGCATGAGAATTTTTGCAAAAATCGCCATTTCACTCGCACTCTCCGCTGGTTAGTCTCCATTGGTACACCAATTTTATAGATTTATCAGTCCAATTTACCGGCTGGAATACAAGTAAAACAACATTAAATCATAGGGTTGTCGCAGCATTGACGTTGTATTTGTGGCCGGTGTCACAAATAACGCTGTTAACACCTCCGTTAGTAAGAGTTGCCCTACCAAAAAGGCGTATGGTCGCCACGGAGATCAAGATGAGTGTAGAAATCAATCAAACGGTAGTTGCCAGCAGCCGCCGCAAATTCAAATCGTTGCGCTGGTGGATGTTGGCCCTGTTCCTGCTGGGCGTCACGGTTAACTACATAACCCGTAACTCGCTGGGTATTTTGGCCCCTGAGCTGAAAACCAGCCTCAACATGACCACCGAGCAATATTCTTGGGTGGTGGCGTCCTTCCAACTGGCCTATACCCTGTTCCAACCGATCTGCGGGTGGCTGATAGACGTCATTGGTCTGAAGATGGGGTTCCTGGTTTGTGCCAGCATCTGGGCGGTAGTGTGCATGATGCATGCTGGTGCGGGCAGCTGGTTGCAACTGGCGATCTTACGTTTCTTCATGGGGGCAGCTGAAGCGGCGGCTACCCCGGCTAACGCCAAAGCGATTTCTGACTGGTTCCCGAAAAAAGAACGGCCAATAGCCGCAGGCTGGGCAGGGGTTGGCTTCTCGATCGGTGCGATGTTGGCTCCGCCGATCATTGTGATTGCCCATGTGTCCTTCGGCTGGCAGGGAGCCTTCCTGTTCTCCGGTGCTCTGGCGCTGATCTGGGTGGTGCTGTGGTGGGTATTTTACCACTCGCCGCAGCAGCACCCGAACCTGAGCCAAAAGGAGTTTGATCTGATCAACGAGGATAATGAACCGGTACTGCCGAAGCTGCCGTTCTTTAAATCGTTGGCGATCCTGTGCAAAAACAAAAAATTCTACGGCATCGCCATCCCAGCGTTTCTGGCTGAACCGGCTTGGGCGGTGTTTAGCTTCTGGGTGCCGCTGTACCTGGCCACCGAGCGTGGCATGGATCTCAAACAGATTGCCATGTTTGCCTGGCTGCCTTTCCTGGCGGCGGATATCGGCAGCGTCGCCAGTGGTTATCTCACTACGCTGTATCGCAAATGGTTCGGCTGTTCACGGGTGAACTCGGTAGTGGCCAGCTCGGTGACCGGAGCCTTCATGATGGTATCGCTGGCGTTTGTCGCGATCACCAAAGATCCCTACATCGCAATCGCGCTGATCTCCATTGGTGGCTTTGGCCACCAGGTGATCTCCTGCATGTTGAGCGCGCTGGTAGTGGAATCCTTCGATAAAAACCAGATGGCGACGGTGAACGGTATGCGCGGCTCCAGCGCCTGGATCGCCAGTTTCCTGTTTACGCTGTTGATTGGTGCCGTTTCCGACACCGTCGGCTTCAACCCGCTCTTCGTCGCCATGGGCTTCTTCGATCTGATCGGTGCGATGTTCCTGATCGGTTTGATCGCCGAGCGCGGCAAAAAACCTTCACCTACTGCTTAAGTTGGATCATTATGAAAACGTTAAAAAACTGGACGCTGGCGGGGCAATACGCGGACCGTGTTGAACTGCTGGTGGACGAGCAACACCTGTTCTGCCTCTACGTGCTGGAAAGCAATCTGTTCCGCGTGCTGATCAAACGCCACGGTGAGCTGGCGCTGGATCGTACCTGGAGTATCGCCCCGCAGGAGGATGTGCCTTGGGAAGGACGCGATCGCCTCAGCGTCGCCGGTTTTAGCCTGCCGGGCTATCAACTTAACCAGCAGGCAGACAGTTTGACGGTAGCGACCCCGCAGCTACGCGTGACGATACATCAGCCGCTCTGGCTGGAATGGGAATATTGCAACGCGGCGGGGGAATGGCTACCACTGGCAGCGGATCGCCCAACCAGTGCCTATCTGCTCAATGCGCACGGTGACGGCGTGGCGCATTATCAGCGCCGTCACAAGGGCGAACGTTATTATGGCCTGGGTGAAAAGGCGGGCGATCTGGAACGTACAGGCCGCCGCTTTGAAATGCGTAACCTGGACGCGATGGGCTACAACGCCGCCAGTACCGATCCGCTCTACAAGCATATCCCTTTTACCATCACGCGTCGGGAAGAGGTCAGCTTTGGTCTGTTTTATGACAACCTGAGCAACTGCTGGCTGGATCTGGGTAATGAGATCGACAACTATCACCTGGCCTATCGTCGCTATCAGGCCGAGGCGGGCGATCTGGATTACTATCTGTTCCTGGGGCCAAAGGTGCTCGACGTCACCAAAGCCTTCGTGCGCCTGACCGGTAAAACCCATTTTGGGCCGAAGTGGAGCCTGGGGTACAGCGGCTCGACGATGCACTACACCGACGCGCCGGATGCCCAGCAGCAGTTGCAGCAGTTTATCCAGCTGTGCCGCCAGCACGCCATCCCGTGCGATTCGTTCCAGCTCTCTTCCGGCTATACCTCGATCAATAACAAACGCTACGTCTTCAACTGGAACTACGACAAGGTGCCGCAGCCTAAACAGCTTAGCCAAGCCTTTCACGATGCTGGGTTGAAGCTGGCGGCGAATATCAAACCCTGCCTGTTGCAGGACCATCCCAAATATCAACAGGTGGCAGAACTTGGCTTGTTTATCCGCGATTCGCAAAGCGACGCTCCAGAACGTTCCAGCTTCTGGGATGACGAAGGTTCGCACCTCGACTTCACCAACCCAGCGGCGGTTCGCTGGTGGCAGCAAGGGGTGACAGAGCAACTGCTGGAAATGGGGATTGATTCCACCTGGAATGACAACAACGAGTATGAAGTGTGGGATGGAGAAGCGCGCTGCCATGGCTTCGGCAAGCCAATCGCCATCAAGCATATTCGCCCGGTGATGCCGCTGCTGATGATGCGAGCCTCGCTTGAAGCACAGCAGCGCTTTGCACCGAACCTGCGGCCTTATTTGATTTCGCGTTCCGGCTGCGCCGGTATGCAGCGCTATGTGCAAACCTGGAGTGGGGACAACCGCACCAGTTGGCAAACCTTGCGCTACAACACCCGTATGGGGGTGGGGATGAGCCTGTCCGGGTTGTTTAACGTTGGGCACGATGTGGGCGGTTTCTCCGGCGATAAACCGGACGCGGAACTGTTGGTACGTTGGGTACAAAACGGGGTCATGCACCCGCGCTTTACCATCCATTCCTGGAATGATGATGCTACCGTCAATGAACCCTGGATGTACCCGGCGGCAACGCCGATGATCCGTGATGCCATCAACCTGCGTTATCGGCTGATGCCGTACTTCTACACGCTGCTGTGGCAGGCAAGCCATGATGATGAGCCGATGCTGCGGCCAACCTTCCTCGATCATGAGCACGATGAACGCACCTTCGGTGAGACCGATGATTTCCTGATTGGCCGCGACCTGCTGGTGGCCAGCGTGGTGGATCAGGGGCAGCGCCAGCGTGAAGTCTACCTGCCGGATAACGTCGATGGTTGGTACTGCTTCTATAGCGGCCAATGGTACAGCGGTGGCCAGAGCATAGTGCTGGAGGCACCGCTGGAGCGCTTGCCGTTGCTGGTGCGCGCTGGGGCCGGGCTCCCGATGTCACAACGGTTGGGGCATGTAGACAATGCGGCAGACGATCGCCGTGAACTGCGGCTGTTCCCCACCAAGGGCTGCGGATGGTCCTCAGGCCTGCTGTTTGAAGACGACGGGGAAAGCCATGGCTGGCAGCAGAATAATGCGCTGTGGCTCCGCTGGGAGGCAGTGAGTGACAATCAGCGCATCGAGCTGACCTTCACCTGTGAAGGGCATTTCAAACCGACGTGGCAGGCGCTGAACATTGTGTTGCCAGCAGGTGAGACTCGCGAACTATGGGTGAATGGGGTTTGTTGTGATAGCTATGTGCTATGACTGATGCCACATCCCAACCCTCTACTGAGGGTTGGGATGCTATCAAACGGGATGAAGTTTGGCCTAAAAAAGAAGCAGTCGATCGGCTCTGCCACTAACGGCTATTCCACCACGCGTTTCTTACGCGGCTTTTTCGCCACGGTGACGGTTTTGACTTCGCTCTCCACCCAGCCATCCTGCAGGCGGGTTTTCAGCATTTCCCCAACCTGTGCCTGCTTGGTGGTTTTCAGTAACTCACCCTGTGGTGTCTGCGTTACGCTATAGCCGCGAGCCAAGGTTGCCAGCGGGCTAACCGCCTCCAACTGACTACAGGCGACGCCAAAGCGTTGGCGATAACCATTAAGTTGCCGCTCCATCCCCTGTTGCAAACGGTATTCCTGCTGCTGAACACGCTGCTGCAAGCGGTGGATGCGGCCCATCGGCTGGACCTGCGCCAGGCGCTGCTGTACGCGTTCACTGCGGCGAGAAGATAGCCGTAATTGCTGCTGCATCCCATCTTCCAAACGGCGCTGTAGCTTGAATAACAGCGTTTGCTGCCGCGCCAGCCTCAGGTGCGGATGCTGTTGTTGCAAACGGTGGTTGATGCGGGTGAACTGCTGCTGGCGCTGCGCCAGATAATAGTCCATCGCCATTTCCAGCCGCTGTTGCTGTGACTGCAATTGGCGCAACAGCTCAAGCTGATTACGGCTGACCAACTCCGCCGCAGCGGAAGGGGTAGGTGCCCGCAGGTCGGCAACAAAGTCGGCAATGGTGACGTCGGTTTCATGGCCAACGGCGCTGACGATCGGGATACGGCTGGCAAAAATTGCCTTCGCGACGCGTTCGTCGTTAAAACTCCATAAATCTTCTAACGAGCCACCGCCGCGCCCGACGATCAGCACATCGCACTCATCACGGCGGTTGGCGGTTTCGATCGCGCGAACGATCTGCAACGGAGCTTCTGCCCCTTGCACGGACGTGGGGTAAATCACGATCGGCAGTGAAGGATCGCGCCGCTGTAACACCTGTAAAATATCGTGCAGTGCCGCGCCGCTGGCGGAGGTGATCACCCCAACGCATTTGGCCGGGCTTGGCAATGGTTGCTTGAACTGTTGATCAAACAGACCTTCGGCTGCCAGGCGCTGTTTCAACTGCTCGAATTGCTGTTGCAGCAGGCCGTCACCGGCAGGCTGCATGCTTTCGGCGATCAGTTGGTAATCACCGCGTGGTTCATAGAGGGTGATGCTGGCCCGCACCAGAACCTGCTGGCCATTTTGCGGGCGAAAGGTAGTGCGCCGGTTGCTGTTGCGGAACATCGCACAACGCACCTGGGCACGGTCATCTTTCAGCGTAAAATACCAGTGGCCGGAGGAGGGCTGGGAGAAGTTGGAGATCTCGGCGGAGAGCCAAATCTGCCCCATTTCCATTTCCAGCAGCTGTCGAACCGTCTGATTGAGGCGGCTTACGGTAAAAATGGACGGTGAAGTAGGTAGTGACATGTGACCCAGATCAAATTTCAAAACAAGCACTTAATTGGTCGATATTACAGCTCGGCGAAAGGTAATCAAGAGTTTTTGTAAGAAAGTGCTGGAGGCAACCGATTACGCTCTGTATAATGCCACGGCAATATTTTATCTTTTCCGCATCCACCTTGGTGAGATATTGCCCATGCTACGTATTGTAAAAGAAGCTCTAACGTTTGATGACGTTCTCCTGGTTCCAGCCCACTCCACAGTTCTGCCTAATACCGCAGATCTTGGCACCCAACTGACCAAATCCATCCGCCTGAATATCCCTATGCTGTCCGCAGCCATGGATACCGTAACCGAATCCAACCTGGCCATTGCGCTAGCGCAGGAAGGCGGTTTGGGCTTCATTCACAAAAACATGTCCATTGAGCGCCAGGCGGAAGAAGTTCGCCGGGTGAAAAAACATGAAAGCGGCGTGGTCACGGACCCACAGGCCGTTACTCCTTCCACCACGCTGGCTGAAGTGAAAGAGTTAACCGCGCGTAACGGCTTTGCCGGTTACCCGGTTGTGACCGAAGAAAACGAACTGGTGGGGATCATTACCGGCCGTGACGTGCGCTTCGTCACCGATCTGACTCAGCCTGTCACCGCAGTGATGACGCCAAAAGAGCGTCTGGTCACCGTCAAGGAAGGCGAAGCGCGTGAAGTCGTGCTGCAAAAAATGCACGAAAAACGCGTTGAAAAAGCGCTGGTGGTGGACGACAGCTTCCACCTGCTGGGCATGATCACCGTTAAAGATTTCCAGAAAGCAGAGCGTAAACCTAACGCCTGTAAAGATGAGCATGGCCGTCTGCGCGTAGGCGCTGCGGTGGGTGCCGGTGCCGGTAACGAAGAGCGCGTTGATGCGCTGGTCGCTGCCGGTGTTGACGTACTGCTCATCGACTCTTCACACGGCCATTCCGAAGGCGTGTTACAGCGCATCCGTGAAACCCGTGCCAAATACCCAGACCTGCAAATCCTTGGCGGCAACGTCGCAACTGGGGCTGGTGCCAAAGCCCTGATGGAAGCCGGGGTGAGTGCGGTGAAAGTCGGTATCGGTCCTGGCTCTATCTGTACCACTCGTATCGTAACCGGCGTGGGTGTTCCGCAGATCACCGCTATCGCCGATGCGGTCGAAGCACTGGAAGGGACGGGTATCCCAGTTATCGCTGACGGTGGTATCCGCTTCTCTGGCGATATCGCCAAAGCGATTGCTGCCGGTGCGTCCTGTGTGATGGTTGGCTCAATGCTGGCGGGTACGGAAGAATCTCCGGGCGAAATCGAGCTGTATCAGGGCCGTTCGTTCAAATCTTACCGTGGGATGGGTTCTCTGGGCGCAATGTCCAAAGGTTCCTCCGACCGTTACTTCCAGACCGATAACGCCGCTGATAAACTGGTGCCGGAAGGTATCGAAGGCCGTGTGGCCTACAAAGGCATGCTGAAGGCGATCGTACATCAGCAGATGGGCGGTCTGCGTTCCTGCATGGGCCTGACCGGCTGTGCGACCATCGACGAACTGCGTACCAAAGCCGAGTTTGTGCGCATCAGCGGTGCCGGTATTCAAGAAAGCCATGTGCATGACGTGACCATCACCAAAGAATCACCAAACTACCGCATGGGCTAATGCTTTAACCTCTCTCCTGCGGGAGAGGGGCAGGGATGAGGGGGGCAACCTCTCATCCCAAATACCCTTTTTGCTCTTTTTCTCTGTTGCTGGAATTTGCCTCACATGACAAAAAATATTCATAAGCATCGCATCCTGATCCTGGATTTCGGTTCACAATACACCCAGCTGGTTGCTCGCCGCGTGCGTGAGATTGGCGTTTACTGTGAGCTGTGGGCCTGGGACGTCAGCGAAGAGCAGATCCGCGAGTTCAATCCAAGCGGCATCATTCTCTCCGGTGGCCCGGAAAGCACCACCGAACTGAACAGCCCGCGTGCGCCAGAATATGTCTTCACCGCCGGCGTACCGGTATTGGGCGTGTGCTATGGCATGCAGACCATGGCGATGCAACTGGGCGGCCATGTACAGGGGTCAACCGAGCGCGAGTTCGGTTATGCTCAGGTGGAAATCACCCAATCAAGCGCCCTGATCCGCGATATCGAAGATGCGATCAGCCCGGCAGGCAAACCGGTATTAGACGTATGGATGAGCCACGGCGATAAAGTTACCGCTATCCCGTCAGATTTCGTCACCGTTGCCAGCACCGATACCTGCCCGTTTGCCATTATGGCCAACGAGGAAAAACGCTTCTACGGCGTACAGTTCCACCCGGAAGTCACCCATACCCGTCAGGGCCAGCGCATCCTGGAGCGTTTCGTACTGGATATCTGTGGTTGTGAAGCGCTGTGGACGCCTGCCACCATTATCGGAGATGCCGTTGCGCGTATTCGTGAGCAGGTCGGCGAAGATCATGTGATCCTCGGCCTGTCTGGCGGCGTGGATTCATCCGTTACCGCCATGCTGCTGCACCGTGCCATTGGCAAGCGCCTGACCTGCGTATTCGTAGATAACGGCCTGCTGCGCCTGAACGAAGCTGACCAAGTGTTGGAAATGTTCGGTGACCACTTCGGTCTGAACATCGTGCATGTGGCGGCAGAGAACCGTTTCCTGAGCGCGCTGGCGGGTGTGGATGAGCCAGAAGCCAAGCGTAAGATCATTGGCCGCGTCTTTGTCGAAGTATTCGACGAAGAAGCCTGCAAGCAGAGCGCCGTGAAGTGGCTGGCTCAGGGCACCATCTATCCGGATGTGATCGAGTCTGCCGCTTCCGCTACCGGCAAAGCACACGTGATCAAATCGCACCACAACGTCGGTGGCCTGCCGAAAGAGATGAAGCTGGGCCTGGTGGAACCGCTGAAAGAGCTGTTCAAAGACGAAGTGCGCAAGATTGGTCTGGAGCTGGGCCTGCCGTACGACATGCTGTACCGCCACCCGTTCCCAGGGCCAGGTCTGGGCGTGCGCGTATTGGGCGAAGTGAAGAAAGAATACTGCGATCTGCTGCGCCGTGCCGATGCGATCTTCATCGAAGAGCTGCACAAAGCCGATCTGTACAACAAGGTCAGCCAGGCATTCACCGTATTCCTGCCGGTGCGTTCCGTTGGCGTGATGGGCGATGGCCGTAAATACGATTGGGTTGTCTCTCTGCGTGCGGTAGAAACCATCGACTTTATGACCGCGCATTGGGCACACCTGCCGTACGATTTCCTGGGCCGTGTTTCCAACCGTATCATCAACGAAGTCAACGGGATTTCCCGTGTGGTTTATGATATCAGCGGGAAGCCACCGGCGACGATTGAATGGGAATGATAAGTTAATATCAGCCTCACTCGATAGCGTGAATAGAATGAAAATCCTCTGTTTTACAGGGGATTTTTCTTTTTCAGTGAGCATTCATTGTGTTAGCCTCGAAAGTTTTGCCATCGGCATGATGTGGTGGCAGAATACGGCAAACTAACTTTTAAGAATTTTTTCGCATTGAATATTTTTTTACGTTATGCATCTGTAGGTGTGCTGAACACCTTTGTTCATTGGGCTGTGTTTGCGCTCATGTTTTTTAGTGGTTTTTCCCAATCAATATCCAACGTTGTTGCCTTTTGCATCGCGGTGACCTTCTCGTTCTTTGCAAACGCCAGATGGACCTTTAAAAAAGAAGCGACTACTGTCCGCTACATGGCGTATGTGCTGTTTATGGGGGGCATGGCATTTTGCGTAGGTTGGATCGCAGACGAAGTAAAGGCTAACCCAATAGTCACACTGATTACCTTTTCTGCAGTAAGTCTCATTTGTGGCTTCATTTATTCTAAACTAGTTGTATTCAAGGATGATAAATGAAAATATCGTTGGTAGTTCCTGTATTTAATGAAGAAGAAGCAATTCCTCTCTTCTATAAGTCCGTTCGTGAATATAAAGAGTTCGCAGACAAAGATATAGAAATCGTGTTTGTAAACGATGGCAGTTCTGATAAAACAGAGAACATAATATCAGCCTTGTCGCTAGCTGATGAGAAAATAAAAGTTATAAATTTCACGCGTAATTTTGGCAAAGAGCCTGCCTTATTTGCTGGTTTGGAGGCATCTTCGGGTGATGTCATCATTCCTATCGACGTAGATCTTCAAGATCCAATAGATGTTATCCCGTTATTGTTAAATAAATGGGAAAATGGTGCGGAAGTTGTTTTAGCTAAACGTATAGATAGACAGAGTGATGGAAGAATGAAGCGTAAAACTGCAGAGTGGTTTTATCGCATTCACAACAAAATAAGCAAACCGGCCATAGAAGAAAATGTCGGCGATTTTAGGCTTATGTCTCGAGAAGTCGTGGATAACATCAAATTACTTCCCGAAAGAAACCTGTTTATGAAAGGGATATTAAGCTGGGTGGGCGGAAAGGTTGACATCGTCGAGTATTCAAGAGCCCAACGAGTTGCTGGTTCAAGTAAATTCAATGGCTGGAAACTGTGGAATCTGGCGATAGAAGGTATCACCAGTTTTTCGACCTTTCCGCTACGGGTATGGGCATATATCGGTTTTTTCGTTGCCACTTTATCCTTCATTTATGGTGCATGGATGATTCTGGATAAATTAATTTGGGGCAATCCGGTGCCGGGCTATTCCTCTATTATCGTTTCTATCCTCTTCCTTGGAGGTGTGCAGCTAATAGGAATAGGTGTCCTAGGTGAATATGTAGGACGGATTTACGTAGAAACAAAACGCAGGCCGCGTTACATAGTTAAAAAGTGAGATGGGAAATCAGATGATCTGCAAAGACGATAAAAAAACATTGGCCTTGTATTCAGGCTTGGCTCTGCTGTTTATATATCCTCTTATTCAAGCTGGGGTGTTTTACAGGGATGACTTAGACCGAGCGATTACAGGTCAATATGGATGGCGTGGCTTAGGGCGGCCAATTGCGGATATTCTGATGAAAATCCTATCGGCGAGTGGGCGCTATAATCTTGACCTGTTTCCCTATACAATGATTGCATCTTGTCTGTTTATAGGTGCAGCTTCCTTCTTGCTTTTCAAACATTTGGTTAAAATGGATGTTCCGCATGCCAAACTTGTAGCGGCACTTTTGATATTCAATCCTTATCTATTACAAAATATTGCCTATAGATACGACTCTTTAGGTATGGTAATTGCCTTGTTTCTTGCCGTGTTAGCCTATACCTATAGGAACGACAGCATAATTCGTGAAGGCTCAATAAAAATAATAGCGGGCGTGTTATCGCTAACCCTCTATCAACCATGCATGAATATTTTCATCGGCCTGCTTGCCATTGATATGATGATTATTGCAGTTAAAAGTGAATCTACAATAGCTCATTCCATAAAATTAATAATAAACAAGGCAGTGACATTTGTTTGTTTTTATCTTGTGTACATGCTGTTTTTTGCTGTAAGAAACAACTCTCGTTCGGACATTATTTTGCCGAATGCTGAGGGGGCTGAAAAACTGTTAAGCACGATAAAGGGATTAAAAGAGCTGGTTTTGTCGTATTTTTACGGCCCTGTTTATATCTATTTCCTGGTGCCTGTAGTGGTTGCTTTGGTATTCATGATGGTCAGCAACTATGCACATGCCAAGAAAATAATTTCATTCATGACATATGCTTTGCTGTCATGCTTTATTTTCTTGGTGTCTCTAATGGGGCCAACAGTCCTTCTGCAAGATGCTCCCGTCTTCCCAAGGACTTTGGTTTCATTTTCGGTACTACTGGTTATTATTGCCATTCCGATTATGTATTTTTCTCCTAGATTAAAATATCTATCGCTCGTCCCGCTAATCACCGTTTTTGCATTCAGTGCTCAGCTAAGTAGCGCCATCAAGTCACAGCGTGAATATGAAGATTTTGTTTTTAACATGATTGCCAGAGAAATGCTGAGCTACCCAAACATAGAGACTATCGGCACTACTGGGCAAGTGAATATTAACGAAAGAACCAAGTTAATCATGGAAAACAAGCCGCTGATTGGCCATTTTCTTAGCCCGGCCTCTGAGTTTATAGCGTCTTTCCAGTTGATTAATAAGGGATTAACGCAAACGCTGCATGGTTACGTTGATGAGCAAGCCAATATGGATAGACTTGCAGGGATGAGAGAAAAAGGCATTAAGCCGGTATCCTCTAATAAGGACTATTCGTTATACGTTTCTGGTAATGAGGCCATAGTCACATTGGGAACCACTAAACATTAACTACTTATATTGGCTCAATAATTTTTAACTGAGCCTATGAATTTGGTTTATCTGCATCAAGCGGTTAATCTGGCCTGAGTTCGGAATTCAAATGGACTCAGGCCGTTCAGGTTATTGCTTTGCTACTTATCTATGCTTTCTCAGGAAAATTATCCATCAATATATAGCTGGCATCCTTACGTTTATGTTGATCGATCAGCGGCACCAGGCGTTTAAAGTGTTCGCTCGCGCAGTGAGCATCCAACGCCGCGCGATCGGGCCACTCTTCGATAAAGATAAAGTGTCCGGCATCCTTTTGATCGACATACAGATCATAGGCTATGCAGCGAGGCTCCTGCTTGGTGGCTTCAACCAACTCTTGGTAAAGCGGTAACACCGTTTCTATCGCTTCAACCTTGATAAAATCTTCGGCAATGACTTTCAGCATTTTTATTCTTCATCCACTTTTACGACTCGGGTATTGCCTAAGTTGAGTGCTTGCCCGGCATGACCGATGGGTGTCATGCGAGGTATTGGCTGACCGCTGTCCTTTTCCACCAGGCGTGAATAGTCCTCTCCTGCTGCAAAAAGATGGTCTTCTCCCCATTGGCGCAGTGCGACGATAATCGGGAAGATTTCTCGGCCTTTATCGGTCAGCAAATACTCCTGATAGGCGCTGCCATCGGCGGCAGGGCTAACTTGCAAAATCCCCTGGGCGACCAGCGTGCGTAGCCGAGTGGAAAGAATATTCTTTGCCATCCCCAGGTTCTTTTGAAACTCACTAAACCGGCTGATGCCGTCAAAGGCGTCGCGGATGATCAGTAATGACCACCAATCACCCAGCACATCCAATGTTCGTGCTACCGGGCATTGAGCATCCTCAAGGCTTTTACGTTTCATGCTGCGGCTCCAGAATTATTCTGGTTGCATTATAAAACCTCTTTCACTAAAGTGCATTGAGTTTAATAATGAAACCACTTTAACGAGGCGCTTGATGAGTGATAAACCGCTGGAAACCTTCCGCTCACAGTCTGTCGAGCTTTTGCCTACGTCACTGGTGCTGCTGTTGGCTACAGCCTGCGCCTTCAGCGTGGCCAATGTTTATTATGCGCAACCGCTGCTTGATGCCATTGCGGAGGATTTTAATATCAGCCTGGCAAGAGTAGGGATGGTGATTGCAGCGACCCAGATCGGCTGCGCCTGTGCGCTGTTATTGGTGGTTCCTTTGGGGGATTTGCTGGATCGCCATCGTCTGCTGGCGGTGCAGCAAATACTGTTGATTGCCGCGTTGCTGATGGTTGTGGTGTCTAGTAGCAGTTTGGCGTTACTGGCGGCTATGCTGCTGGTGGGGCTGCTGGGAACCGCGATAACGCAGGGATTGATCGCCTTTGCCGCGACGTTGGCCTCCCCGCAGGAACGTGGACGCGTGGTGGGGGCTGCTCAGGGTGGAGTGGTGATGGGTTTACTGCTGGCGCGCACCCTTTCTGGGTTACTGGCGGATATCGGCGGTTGGCGAACCGTCTACATTTTCTCAGCGGCTCTTACCCTGATATTACTTCCTGTTCTGGCTCGTTTATTACCAAAGCAGCCTGCTTACGAGTTGAAGTTAAGCTATTGGCAACTGCTGAGCTCAATGCTGAGCCTGTTGCGCCATGACCGGATTTTGCAGATACGCGGTATGTTGGCGTTGTTGATGTTCGCGGCATTCAGCATCTTCTGGAGCACGCTGGTTCTCCCTTTGAGCCAACCCCCATTTCTTTTTTCTCATTCGACCATTGGTGCATTTGGGCTGGTAGGGGCAGTCGGAGCGCTGGCGGCGATGAGAGCTGGGCATCTAGCTGACCAAGGCTGGGGGCAGACAGCTAGCGGAGTGTGCCTGTTGTTGCTGATGATCGCTTGGCTGCCGCTTGGGTTGATGGAGCGAGGAATGGCGTACCTGATTGGCGGTATTATCCTGCTGGATCTGGCCGGGCAGGCAATCCATGTCCTCAATCAGAGCATGATTTTCACTGCACACCCGCAGTCCCACAGTCGCCTGGTCGGGTGCTACATGCTGTTTTATGCCGTTGGCAGTGGGCTGGGGGCGTTTGCCGGTAGCCATATTTATGCGTGGGCAGGCTGGCACGGCGTATGCTGGTTGGGTGGTTCGGTAAGCCTGGTGGCATTGCTGTTTTGGTGGCGTACGCTGAAATATTGCCGTTGACCCTTTCAGACCTTTATGACGCCCCATGCAGCTATGATCCCCCCGATGAACGCACTGAGCGTACCAAGGATAGTGCCCGTTGCTGAAACCGCAAGCTTAAGAACAACGCTATCTTTGCGGTGAATACATCAGGTAATACTCTTCTCCGCCGTCACCACCGGTGGAGACGATCTGCCAGCCGTGCTTGTGATAGAACGCTATCGCCTTGTCATTTTTCACCAGGCACTTGAGCGAGCCGGTTGAGGTAAACGTCTGCTCTGCGGCATGCAACAGCGCGCTGCCCACGCCTTGTGGCGGCAACAGGGGGTCGACATACAGATTATGAATAAAATTATCGGCGCGATAAATTGAGACAAAGCCGAGCAGCTTGCCGTCCTGCTCGGCAACCCAGATCTCTTCGCCAATCGTTGAGCGATCAAAATCTTCCAGCCGGTAATTACGTGTGTCACGCCAGGTAAAGGCGGCTTGGCGTGCGGCCAGATACAGGCTGCGCAGAAAAGGACGATCGGCCTCTTGGTAAGGTCTTATGTGCATGGCGGCTCCTGATGATTTGCTAGCACTATAGCTGACAATCAACTCATTTCAACGCTGGTACCCAGCCGTTTCGCCAACCCTTTGGCCCCGGCCCGCATCACCGCATCGTGGTTCCAGCGAAATAGCGGTGCTGCCAGTGGTGCCAGATAGTTCATCCAGCGCGTAGTGGTTCGGACATGCCAGGTATAACGCGCAAGGGTATAAACCCCATCGGAACTTAACAACCATTGGCCGACCCCTTCTACTTCGCCGCTGGCTTGCCCCTCCAGTAGCTGTAACGGCACAATATTCACGATACGCATATCGAAGGTGATGCGGTAAGGCAGCACGCCTTGCCAGGTATAATGATGTAGCGCCCCGATGCCGAGCGCATCGCCTTTTCCTATTTCGACCACCTGTAACAGGTTTTTCCACCAGCTTGGCCAGATATCGGGATGATAAAGTACCTCCCATACCGTTGGTAACGGGGCTTTGATGCGCCAGAGGGTGGTGAACTGGTATTCGGCCATATCGGGTTCTGCCTTAAGGGGTAAAGAAGTCAGCGGGAAAATGCAGGTTGAACACCAGCGCATCCATCATCACGGTTTCCATTTCTCGATCGTTGCTATCGTAGCTGACCACCTTGGTTGGGAAGCCGTGGCTCTCCTCTAGCCAAACTTCATAACGGTGAACGCCATCGACGCTAACCCCCGCCACTCCAAGGATGGTGACATGCAAAGCGCCTTGGCCAGCCAGGGTCTCCTTGCCGACCACGGTCGTTTTTCCCCCTTGCTGGAGGCGGTGAATATTACGCAGCAAGGTGCCGACGTCCGATTGGTCTACACGGTGGCCGTTAGGGTCTTGTACCAACGAGTTGCTGGGTGACAGGCTCAACACCGGCAGAGTGCCGATACCGAATGGCCATACTCGCACCTTACCGCTATCGGGATCATAGATCAGCACGGCACCGCGATGAGGTTCGCTGAAATCCATCCGCACATAACCCGGCTTACGGTAGCTGTAACGCATCAGGGTACGATCGCCTTGTGCCGTTCTAGAGTCGATCCTGCATTGGTACGCAGCAATCTGCGCAAATTGCTCCTGCGCCAGAACCATCGGATCCGGTGAAATTGTGGGGGCAGCATTGGCACTGGCTATCAACGCCATTGCCAGTAGCCATTGGTTGCCGAATAAGTGGTTGATACTTTTCTCCCTGCGGAACCATGGCCGAAAAGGCTGGCCTCATTAATTAAATATAGGGTCTGGATCACAGGCGATGGCGGTTTATTCTTCAAACATCATACTATTCGAGTTTTTCGGGCTTAATATGCCACATACCTTGAATGAGCTTTTCGCCAATAAAAAAGGCTTCATTCCTCTCGGTTTGAAGCCCTGAGTCATCGTTCAAGCGTCGGTGCTTATTTCACATCGACCTGATAGAAAATGTGTTTACCGAACGGGTCGATTTCGTATCCGGTGACTTCTTTGCGCACCGGCTCAAAAATCGTCGAGTGGGCAATCATCACCGCAGGCATCTGATCGTGCATCATCTGCTGGGCTTCTTTGTACAGCGCTACACGTTTTTCGTGGTTACTTTCGGCGCGAGCTTCCAGGATCAGCTTATCAAACGGCTGATAGCACCACTTCGACGAGTTAGAACCGCCGTTGGCTGACGTGCAGCTATACAGTGGACCAAAGAAGTTATCCGGATCGCCGGTTGCCGTGGTCCAGCCCATCAGTGCGGCCTGATGCTCGCCGTTTTTCACCCGCGTCAGGTACTCGCCCCATTCGAAAGTGACTACTTTGGCCGTTACGCCCACTTTTGCCCAGTCGGCCTGGATCATCTCGGCCATGCGCTTGGCGTTCGGGTTATACGGACGCTGAACCGGCATTGCCCACAGATCGATGGTCATGCCGTTGGCGAAGCCGGCTTCTTTCAGTAGGGCTTTGGCCTTCTCCGGATCGTAATCGTAGTCTTTCAAATCCGCATCGGCACTCCACACGCCCGGTGGCAGTATATTTTTCGCCGCTGTGCCGGTACCGTGGAAAACCGCCTCGATGATCGCTGGTTTATTGATGGCCAGCGCCAACGCCTGACGGACCTTCACGTTATCCAGCGGTGCCTTCTGGGTGTTAAACGCCAGGAAGCCGGTGTTCAAGCCCGCTTTTTGCATCAGGTTGATGTCTTTATTTTCCCGCATGCGTGGCAGATCTGCCGGGTTAGGGAATGGCATCACCTGGCATTCATTTTTTTCCAGCTTGGCGTAACGGATCGACGCGTCCGGCGTGATGGAGAACACCAGACGGTCGATTTTCGCTTTGCCCTGCCAGTAATCAGGGAAGGCGCTAAACAGGATGCGGGAGTCTTTCTGATACTGCTTCAGTTCAAACGGCCCGGTGCCAATCGGCTCCATATCCACACGCTCTGGTGTGCCCGCTTTCAACATGCTATTGGCGTATTCTGCCGAGAGAATTGAGGCGAAATACCAGCCTAAATCGGCAACAAACGGCGCTTCCGGATGGGCCAGAGTGAAACGCACGGTATGGTCATCAACCTTGTCGATGGCGGTAATTAACTTGCCAAACTCCAGGCTCTCGAAGTTGGAGTAGTTGCCGTTGGAAACGTTGTGATAGGGATGGTTTGGATCTTTCTGGCGCATAAACGAGAAGATCACATCATCGGCGTTAAAATCGCGCGTCGGCTTGAAATATTTGTTGCTCTGGAACTTCACCCCTTGGCGCAGATGGAAGGTGTACACCTTACCGTCTTCACTGACGTCCCAGCTTTCTGCCAGGCTAGGCTGCAGTTCGGTGGTACCGACTTTGAAATCCACCAGTCGGTTATAGATCGGCACCGCACTGGCATCTACGCTGGTCCCCGAGGTGTAGAGCTGCGGGTTAAAGTTTTCTGGTGAACCTTCTGAACAATAGACTAACGTTTTTGCTGCTACCCCAGAGCTTATTGAGAGCGCTGCTACGGTCAGCGCAAGCTTTGTAATTTTAATTATCATCACTATCTTCCTGTTGGTGAGCCTACCACTGAAAAATAAAGCTTGTACTAAAGCGCTTAATAAATAACATTAAATTTACATTATCAGCAAACAACATCGAACGATAACAATGAGGTCAACGCTAGCCTCGGTAAAGGCAGTAGTTGGCAAAAATAAACTCTAACAAAAGGGTGAATTCTGAAAGATTGCTCTGGTGATCCTAGCCATGGGAGCCTTGCAAACGGGATGCGTTCATACACAACATAATGTCTTCACCGCTCGCCACGCAGTTAACCCAACGTTTCTTCCGCTACCTGGCCGTCACCAGCCAGAGCAACCCAGCGATAAGTACTTTGCCCAGCACTCCTGGCCAGTTCGCCATGGCGGAGATGCTGGCTGAGGAACTACGCCAACTCGGCCTGGATAATGTGGTTATTGACGAACATGCCACCGTCACCGCAGTGAAAAAAGGCAACGTACCCGGTGCGCCACGTATCGGGTTCATCACCCATATCGATACCGTTGACGTTGGTTTATCGCCGGACATCCACCCACAAATCTTGCGTTTTACCGGTGAGGATTTGTGCCTGAACGCGCAGCAAGATATCTGGCTACGTACTGCTGAACACCCGGAAATCAAAGCCTATCCGGGGGAAGAGATTATTTTCAGCGACGGCACCAGCGTGTTGGGGGCGGATAACAAAGCGGCCGTCACGGTAGTGATGACGGTGTTGGAAAACCTTACCGCAGAGGACCAACACGGCGATATCGTGGTGGCATTTGTACCGGATGAAGAGATTGGTCTGTGCGGTGCCAAAGCGCTGGATATGGCGCGTTTCGACGTCGACTTTGCCTGGACTATCGACTGTTGTGAATTGGGCGAAGTGGTGTATGAGAACTTCAACGCCGCCAGCGCCGAACTGCGCTTTACCGGTGTGACCAGCCACCCGATGTCCTCCAAAGGCGTGCTGGTGAACCCGCTGCTGATGGCGATGGATTATATCAGCCACTTCGATCGCCAGCAGACTCCTGAGCATACCGAAGGGCGTGAAGGTTATATCTGGTTTAACGGCATGCAGGCATCACAAAGCGAAGCGCTGCTGAAAGCCAATATCCGTGATTTCGACTTGGCGAACTTTGAGCGCCGCAAGCAGCAGATTGGTGAAGTAGCGGAGAAGATTGCCGCGCAGTATCCCACCGCCCGGGTGGAGTATCACATCAGCGATACCTACAGCAATATCAGCAATGCCATCACCGATGACCGCCGGGCCATTGATCTGATTTTTGCCGCACTGGCCGAGTTGAACATTGAGCCTAAAGTCATCCCAATGCGCGGGGGCACCGATGGTGCTGCGTTGTCGGCAAAAGGGTTATTAACGCCCAATTTCTTTACCGGCGCGCATAACTTCCATTCACGGTTCGAGTTTTTACCCCTTAAGTCGTTCGAGGCTTCCTACTATGTGGCGTTAACGCTGTGCAAGCTGGCGGCTAAATAAGGGCCGATATCGCTTCAACATTATCGCAGCCAGGCTTGTTCAAGCCTGGTTAGCGAAAGTTTTCTTTGTTTGGCTAGCGCTAATAAACAAGAAAGCCATTACGGATTAGCAGATAAAAACTCAGACACCCGCTATTTTTTCACTATGTTCGGATGATCATCACCGTTCATGCCGGTATAGCTGATCATACCGCTCTTGAAACTATCCTATCGCCATTATCACCCAGAGCTTGTTGGCCGGCTATTACACTATGTTTAAGTGGGCGGGCCTAGAATGGCTGGGGCCGATTATGGCTTTGTATAGCCATTGGCGTGATGAGAGCTATTGAACCTTCTGTACCAACCGCTCCGCTGCCAAAACCTTAATATTTATTTCAAGGGTTGTGAGTATTACCTCCCAACCTCGCAAATTCAGTCTGGGAGTCAACAACATGACTATCGATTTACAACGGCTTCAACAGGTGGCATCGAATGCCTATGCGCAGTATTCCACATTGAGTGGTGGCGAGAATGCCAGCTATATCCCTTTTTTAGCGAGCGTGCCAAGCCATTTAGCCGCCTTGGCGATTGTGACCGTCGACGGGGATATCATTTCTCAGGGCGATGCGGAGTTCCGCTTTGCGCTGGAGTCAATTTCAAAAGTGTGCTCGCTAGCCTTGGCGTTGGAAGATGTTGGCCCACAAGACGTACAGGACAAGATTGGTGCCGATCCCACCGGCTTGCCCTTTAACTCGGTGATTGCTCTGGAGCTACATAAAGGTAAACCCCTCTCGCCGCTGGTGAATGCCGGGGCAATGTCAACGGTGAGCTTAGTCAAAGCGAGTGACCGTGAAAACCGCTGGTTGCGCATTCTTGATATGCAACAGCAGTTAGCGGGTGCACAAATCGCACTCTCTGACGAGGTGAATGATTCAGAGCAATCGACCAACTTCCATAACCGTGCGATCGCCTGGTTACTCTATAGCGCCGATGCGATGTACTGCGATCCAATGGAAGCCTGCGATGTTTATACCCGCCAATGTTCAACGCTGCTTAATACCATTGAATTGGCCACGATGGGGGCGACAATTGCCGCTGGTGGTATCAACCCCGTCAGCAAAAAGCGAGTGCTGACAGAATCTAACACCCCCTTTATTTTGGCAGAAATGACGATGGAAGGGATGTATGGCAGTTCAGGCGATTGGGCCTATACCGTGGGTTTACCGGGTAAAAGTGGGGTTGGAGGCGGTATCTTGACCGTGGTGCCCGGCGTAATGGGGATTGCTGCGTTCTCACCTCCTCTTGATCCCGTTGGTAACAGCGTGCGTGGGCAAAAAATGGTTGCGGCTGTTGCCCAGCAAATGGGATATAACCTTTATCGGAGTCGTTAATCATGAACAGGCCGCTAGTTCCTAAGGGCCTGCATAAAACAGGTAACCGCTGCAATCCATGGCAGGCTTTATGCAGGTCTGTTGTGAAAGTCACACCGCCGCAGGGAAGGCTATTTTTTTACTATTCCGGAAATATCATTGGTATTGATCAGATGATAGTCGCCGTTCATGCCGGTATAGCTGGTCATACCGCTACTGCGGTCAGTGTCCGGTTCGCCGTGGGCCTGTAGGATATCGCCATATTTAGTCGTGATAATGTAGTCACTGGTGCAACCCGCCAGTGCCAGTGTCAGGACAATGAGAGGCAGAAAAGTCGGTTTTTTCATTGGTCAACAGGCTCTTTTCATTTTAACTGCCTCATATTACAGACGAAGTGGCCCGAGATGCAAAGGCAACCTTGTTACACTTTAGCGCGTTTGGGTTTCAAAGATATCCGTCGGCAAATGGGTGTAGTCCACCTTCTTGAGCTTAAAGTTGGTGATATAGACGGGGCCGGCTTTTTGCTCGGAAAGAAACGAGTATTTCGGCGTCAGCTCTTTGGTTTTGATCCCGGTCCACGAGGCGAAAAAGGCCAGGAAGTCATTGGCTGAACGAGGGGCTTTAATCAGGCGGTGTGCGGTGTCATCGCTGGAAAGCACCATAAAGGGGACCTGAAAATTTTGCTGAAACTGATCATCGTGCGCCAGATATTGCACCTGGGTACCGCGCTCTTTAAACGCCAGACCGTGATCGGAGAAGTAGACCATTGAGAAACTTTCCCCGGTGTCGCGTAACTGCTGATAGAGCTGTTTCAGCAGGTTGTCCGTTTGCGTCATGGTGTAAAGATAGCAGGAGGTCTCTTTGGATTGCACAAAGTCCGCGTATTTCCCCTGAGTCCGGTCGCAGGCTTGCGGATGTGAACCCATCAGATGCAAGACGATCAACTGCGGGTTAGTGCTGCGTGGGGCGGCAAAAACCTGGGCGGTCATCTTGAGCAGCGTTTCATCATGGGTGTTCTTATCCGCTTCAAAATCACCGTTTTTCAGGAACTGCACTTCATCGGCACGTTTGGCAATGCTGGCGATAGCGGTGTCATATTCACCAATTTGGCCTTGGTTGGAGAACCACCAGGTCTGAAAACCTGCACGATTGGCCAACGTGACGAAGTTATCCTGATACTGCGGTTTGCCGTTAATGACACGGGTTAACGTTAAGCCGAGCGATTTCTGTGTTGAGCCGCTGGCCGCAATATAGTTAAGCAACAGCGTACCGTTTACGTGGCTGGCGAAGGGGGTATTGTCCCAGTGCCCACCAAACGCCCCTAAGGCATCTCGCCGCGCGCTTTCGCCGATCACTACCATGTAGATATGATATTTCGGTTTCACCGTCAGCACGTTCCAGGAATCTTTCAGCTGTGAAAACGCCTGCATACGGGCTTTTTCATCAATCACTTCCTGGTTATTGGCGATCACATCTCTGACGAAACGAAACACGGGATAACCAGAATCGGTCAATTTAAACACGCCACCGTATGCCAGATTCTGCACTGGCGTGACAAAAAAGCAGACCACGCTGATGGTGAGACATAAGCTCTGGAGGGTGTTCCAAGCCCCTTTCGGGGTTGGCTTACGGCGCAACGCGATAATGCCCAGTGCCAGAATAAACAGGGACACCAAATAGCTGTACCACGGAAAGATGGTCAATATCTCGCTGGACTCCTCCACCGTGGTCGAGTGTAACGCCAGCAGGGTATTAAAATTGGGCGAGCCATAGGCCTGAGAAAATGGGAAATACAGGGCGGCGATGAGGCTACACAGCCCGATCACGCTCTTTTGCAGGCGCGAGCTGAGGCGCCACAGCAGCAGTAACACACAGCTAAACGCCACGGCATACAGCAGACTAAATGGATAGCCGAGGGCGAAGTTGATCAGCAGCGACTGCAGGAAGTAAAAGCCTGTCCACGGGGTTAGGGTGACGTCACGTGCTGCCAGGGTATCTTTAACCGTTGAGTTCATGTTTACCGAAAGTTATCAAATGCCGTGTGGTAACTCTGACAAGAAAAGAGTCATAAATCCGTTTGGTTGACGGAAAGGGGAGGAGGGATAGACCGCATCCAGCGAGCCGCAACATTTACCCGGATGCGAGAAGATAGAGCCGAATGAAAACAAGATCAACTGATAATTAGCGGCTGTTTTGAGAGGTTGATTGCATATCGCGACAGTCGCCTATATCTGGCTATATTGACGCGGGGCGGAAATATCCTCGGACGAGGAGTGTTCAATCAGCTCGAATAACTCGATCCGCTCATCATCGGTCAAATCCCGCCATTCGCCCAGCGGTAACCCTTGCAGAGTGATATTCATAATACGCTGGCGCTCAAGTTTGGTGACATGATAACCAAAATATTTGCACATACGGCGGATTTGGCGGTTAAGCCCCTGCACCAGCGTGATGCGAAACATCTGCGGGGCTTCTTGCTCCACCAGGCATTGTTGAGTCACCGTATCCAGTATGGGTACGCCTGCGCCCATGCCCTGAATAAACTCATCCGTCACCGGTTTGTTGACGGTGACCAGGTACTCTTTTTGATGATTATTGCCAGCACGGAGGATCTTATTGAACAGTTCGCCATCATTGGTCAGGAAAATCAGCCCCTGAGAGTCCTTATCCAGCCGCCCGATGGGAAAGATGCGCCTATTGTGATTAACGTAATCACCGATGTTATCCCGCACGTGCTTTCCCATGCTGGTGATGATACCAACCGGCTTGTTCAGCGCGATTAGCACCAGATCGGCCGCATCGCGCGGTTCGATCGGCTGGCCGTTAACTTTGACCACATCCCCGACCAATACTTGAGCGCCCAAGGAGGCTAAGCTGTCGTTGATAAAGACGTTGCCCTGCCTGATGTGGCGATCGGCAGCCCGACGAGAACAAATGCCGCTGTCGCTAATGTATTTGTTAAGGCGGATAGATGAGTGAGTGAGCATGGTTTCCCCGTTAAACGCGAACTATACATTATCTGGGGGAGACGGCGTCTCCTTTTTATTTTTTGACGCTATCGTGTGATTGACCTCACTGGCCACAGCCTCAATAATGGCAAACGTCGACTCGGGGTGCCCTTAGGGGCTGAGAAATTACCCGTATTACCTGATCTGGATTATACCAGCGTAGGGATGTCGCGGTATCTCAACCGGTACCCGCCTTCTTGAACGCCGGTTGGGAGCGCTATGTTTACTCGACCTGATGTGTTACCCGGCACCCGTGCCGCGGCCTGTTTTAACCAATTTAAACGCCAACCTCCATTGATCCACTGCCTGACCAACGAAGTGGTGCAAGAGCTGACGGCCAACGTGCTGCTGGCGCTTGGTGCTTCACCGGCGATGGTAGTGGAACCGGAAGAGGCCGCGCAGTTCAGCCGCGTTGCTGATGCGCTGTTGATCAATATCGGCACCCTGCACGCTTCGCGGGCAGAGTCGATGTTAGCCGCCATCGAGGCTGCCAATCGTGCTGAAAAGCCCTGGTTACTGGATCCGGTTGCCGTTGGGGGATTGGAATACCGAGCAATCTTCGCCCGCCGCTTGCTCACCCTGCGGCCTGCGGCGATCCGTGGCAACGCGTCGGAAATCATTGCATTGAGCGGCCTGCAGACCAGCGCCCGTGGCGTAGATAGCCAGGATGACTCGCTGATGGCATTACCCGCAGCACGCGTATTAGCACGTAATTGTGGGGCCATTGTGGCCGTCACCGGTGAGACAGACTATATCACTGATGGTGAAAGAGACTGGGCCGTCACGGGTGGCGATGTATTAATGACGCGCGTAGTGGGAACGGGCTGCGCGCTTTCAGCCGTTGTGACAGCATTTTGCAGTTTGCCGGGCGATCGGCTGGATAACGTTGCCACCGCTTGCCGGGTGATGGCGCTATGTGGTGAAAGGGCCACGGCGCGGTGTTCTGGCCCTGGCAGCTTTACTGCCGCCTTCCTGGATGCCCTCTACCAACTGCGAATGGAGGATCTGCTATGAAACGGATTAACGCTCTCACCATCGCTGGCACCGATCCTAGCGGTGGAGCCGGTATTCAGGCCGATCTGAAAGCTTTCTCCGCATTGGGGGCCTATGGCACCAGCGTGATCACCGCGCTGGTGGCGCAGAACACCCGTGGCGTGCAGTCGGTATATCATATCGAACCGGCATTTGTGGCCGCCCAACTGGATTCGGTACTCAGCGATGTGCGTATCGACAGCGCTAAAATCGGCATGTTGGCTAATGCCGACATCGTGCAGGCGGTGGCCGAGCGCCTACGCCATTACAAGCTGCCTTATGTAGTGCTGGATACGGTGATGCTGGCTAAAAGTGGTGACCCGCTGTTGGCACCGGAAGCGGTGGAGTCCATCCGCCGTGAGCTAATGCCGTTGGTTTCCATTATCACGCCGAACTTGCCAGAGGCGGCGGCTTTGCTGGCCTGCGCTCCGGCACAAAACGAATCACAAATGCGCGAGCAGGGCCAGGCGTTATTAGCGATGGGCTGTCAGGCGGTGTTGATGAAGGGGGGCCACCTAAGTGAAGAGGAAAGCCCAGATTGGCTATTTATCCCCGGCTTTGAGCAGCGCTTTAGTGCGCCGCGCATAGCGACCAGGCACACGCACGGCACCGGTTGCACCTTATCTGCGGCACTGGCAGCCCTGCGCCCACGCTACCCAAATTGGGCCGATACCGTGGCAGCGGCAAAAAACTACCTGCAACAGGCCTTACAGCAGGCCGATAGCCTGGAGGTAGGGCAGGGTATTGGGCCGGTGCATCATTTCCATGCCTGGTGGTGAGCCAACTTTTCCACTAGCCGATGCTAGTTGGTCAATTGCTTGATATTTTCCACCGAGCCCTCCATGATCGGGAACCAGGCCCAATGCGGCTCAGGCTGATTGATTTGTGAAAATAAAGGGAAGCAAGATGGCTGGTTATCAACCACCTTATACCATTACGCCAGCTATCCTGAATCGAGTGATTGAGGTGGGGGAGCTATTGGGGCATTGGGCCGCGCAGGCTGGGCAATCTTCACCTTTGTTACGCAAAGAGAACCGTATCCGCACCATTCAGGCCTCATTGGCCATTGAGCATAATAGCCTGTCTACTGAGCAGGTGACTGCGATCATGGAAGGTAAGCGGGTGTTGGCACCGGCAAAAGATATTCAGGAAGTCCGTAACGCCATCCTTACCTATGAAAAATTGCCAAGCTGGCAAAGCCATCGGCTTGAGGATTTGTTGGCGGCACATGGTTTATTAATGGGAGGGCTGGTCGATGCTCCGGGGCAGCTACGCAGCGGCAATGTTGGGGTATATCGAGATAAACAACTTATCCATATGGCGCCACCTGCCAATCAACTATCGCGTTTGGTTGGCGATCTGTTGGCGTGGTTAAAGCACACCGATATTCATCCACTGATCGCCAGCTCTATCTTTCACTATGAGTTCGAATTTATTCATCCGTTTGCCGATGGCAATGGGCGAATGGGGCGTTTATGGCAAACGTTGATCCTCAGTGAGTGGCGTTCAGAGTTGGCATGGCTACCGGTTGAAACCCTGATCCATAATCAACAGCAGGACTATTACCGAGTCCTGGGAGTCTGTGATAGGGCTAGCGATTGCACCGCATTTATTGACTTCATGCTGGAGAAACTGGTGGCGGCATTAGCCGAAGGTATTGGCGAGCAGAAGGGGAAGTCTGCCACAATGTCGGAAGAAATGTCGGAAGAAATGTCGGAAGAAATGTCGGAAGAAATGTCGGAAGAAAATTTACTACCGCTGAGTCGAACGACTGAACGCATCTTGGCCATTATTGCTGCCAATCCCTCCGTCACCATTGCCCAATTGGCGGAAACATTGGCGATGAGCAGCCGTACCATTGAGCGAAGCCTCAAGGTGCTCCAGGAAGGAAAGCGGCTAATCAGGGTTGGGGCAACCAAAAAAGGATATTGGCAGGTAGTCTGACGAAAACGCTGAGCCAACTTTCCCGTTTAATTGTGGTCTGAGCTACTTGGAGCTACGCTTTTGATTTACCGAGGGAGGAGACCATGATAGGAAAAAAGAGGTTGTTGGGAGCCTTGGTTGCGACCCTGCTTGGATTTAGCACCGGCAGTTTTGCCGAACAGATTATCACTGCCTCAGATCTGATCCAGCAGCCGGGCTACCAAACCAGTTGGAAAAATATGGTGAAGGGGCAGGCACAGTTACCGGGTTGGGCGCGTAAAGGGATCGGCACTTCCACGCCAGCTGAAACCGTCACCTGGCAAGGGCAAAGCTACCAAATCGGTAACATCTGCAAGCCGCATGACTGCGCCAATAACTTTATGATTGTGGCTTTTAAAGCCGACAAGTCCCAGGCTTGGGGCGTGCGGGTTGAAGTGCCCAATAAGCCGCAGGCCATCGACCATCCGAAGAAATACGCCAAATATCAATGGCTGGGTAAACCGGATGATCAGATGAAAGCGTTGCTGAAGAAACAGTTTGAGGGCAATCCAGACTGGAAGTAACGCTGCTGAGGGGGAAAGCTACGCGCCAAGGTAGTAGTTAAGCGGGCGTAGCATGCTACGCCCCCTACGTGATATCAGCCGATCCCGGCCTGATGCAGGTCGTGCAGGTTGATTGCACCTACCAGTACGCCATCGATATCCACCACCGGAGCCGCGCTGATGTGCTGTTCGTGCAGCGCTTCCAGGGCTTCCCCGGCACGCCACTGTTCTGGCAAGCGGTAGCCGGGGCGAGTGATCGCCGGGCTGAGGCCGTCATTGAGGCTATTACCCTTCACCAACCAGCGGCGCAGGTCACCGTCGGTAAATACGCCCACCACTTTTTGCTGTGCATCGCATACGGCTACCAGGCCTAGCCCGGTACGGCTCAACTCCAGCATGGCTTCCATTACGTTGGCGCTTTCTTGCACCATCGGCAGGCGATCGCCGGTACGCATCAAGTGATGGACGCGATTGAGCAGGCGAGCACCCAGGCTGCCACCTGGATGGGAACGGGCAAAATCTTCGGCATTAAAACCGCGCTGGCGCATCAGGGCCATCGCTAATGCATCCCCCATCATCAGCGTAGTCACTCCGCTGGAAGTGGGTGCCAGGCCCATCGGGCAAGCTTCACGTTCAACGCTGATATCCAACGTACAGGCAGCACCCAGTGCCAGCGGCGACTCTTTGCCACCTGTCATGGCAATCACGGGGATCTTGCTCTCTGCCAGCAGCGGCAGGATCAGATCCAGCTCTTTGGCGCGGCCTGAATAGGAGATAAAGATCACCACATCATCGGCGCCGATCATCCCCAAATCGCCATGCAAGGCTTCCGCCGGATGGACGAAAAACGACGGGGTGCCAGTGCTGGCCAATGAAGCGGCAATCTTCTTGCCGATATGGCCGGATTTACCAATACCGGAAATAACCGCCTTGCCACGGCAGTTGAGCAGCAGTTCACAGGCTTGGACAAAGTTGTCATCCAGGCGTGTCAGCAGGCGCTGCGCTTCGGTCAGCTCAATTTCCAGCGTTTCACGGGCAAAGTTGAGCAGGGCAGTGGCGTTACTCATCAAGGGGGTCTCCTACCAGAATGATATTGATACCTTTAGCCTGTAGCGCAGCCAGGTAATCCGGGTTGATGCCGTTATCGGTGATCAGGGTATCCACAACGCTCAGATCGCACACCACGTTGGGGCTTTTGCGGCCAAACTTCGAGGAATCGACCAGCAACACAATACGGCTGGCGGCTTCACACATCGCCTTGCTGACATTATGCACTTCATTAAAGGTGGTGACACCCGCATTGAGGTCGACACCGTCGGCCCCAATAAACAGCTTATCGAAGCTGAACTGCTGAAATGCCGACTCCGCCAGGCTGCCGTGAAAGGAGGCAGATTTTTTACGGTAGGTGCCACCGGGCATCAGGATGGTTTGATCGTTATCCAGTTCCACCAGCGCGTTAACGATAGTCAGGCTGTTGGTCATCACGGTGATGTTATTGAACTGCGCCAGATGTGGCACCATCTGCAATACCGTACTGCCTGCGTCAAAGATCAGCGAATCACCATCATCGATCAGCTTGATGGCGGCATAGGCGATCTGCCGTTTCTTTTCGGTGTTGATATGGGTTTTACGATCGATGGGCTGATCGCCATCGTCACGGCTAAGCACCACGCCGCCATAGGTGCGGATCACCTCGCCTTCTTCTTCCAGCAAGGTGAGATCTTTACGGATGGTAGTGCCGGTCGTGGAAAAATGCTCTGCCAGGGCATCCACTGCCGTTTTGCCATGCCGCTGCAAGTATTCGAGGATAGCGGCTTGCCGCTGCTTTGGTTTCATAGAGATCCCTGTTCACAAGAGTTGACCATTCCTCTCGGTGAGATAGTTCACTATGAAAGGTAATGTCTTTTAATGTGAAAATATCATGATTTCGGTGCGATCGCTAACGATAGTGCAGTTTGGCATGCCCGATCCTCAGGGAAGATCACATCTGGGCAGAGTTGTTGTTGGTGCATGCCATGTAACTGCGTGAGCTGTTTCGGCTGGGCGAAGATGGTCAGGCCGCGCATCAGCATGCTGCCACATACCCGCTGTTGGGCGTCAAACGCTAGCGCCAATACCACGCGGGGTTTGAACCGGCCCCCAGAGCGGCCAACGCCCACGGTGCCCAATTGGCATAGGCTCTCGAACGCGCGGTTAAAGCGCTGTAGCTGCCACCAACCCAGGGCGATTTGCAGCAGCCAGGCGATAACGGCGAAGGTAATGAGTGCGCTGGTCATACGGTTGTTCTCCTGTGTGAAAATAAAGGGAGAGAGTCCGGCGATCGACCCCTCACCCTAACCCTCTCCCACAGGGAGAGGGGACCGAATGTGCTACAACGTTATTCCTGTATTTAACCACGGCACGGTATCAAAATATGGGGTTAGCGTTCTTCAGATAGAGTCCTATACCTGACTATGACACCGTACTGGCACCCTCTCCCTGTGGGAGAGGGTGGGGGTGAGGGGCTGTTAGATACATATTTAGTTAGCCCTTATTCCAAGCCCGTAAATCAGAACATCACCTGCCCGCCGGTAATGTTGATCGACTGGCCGGTGCAGTAAGAGGCTTTGTCGCTGGCATAAAACAGCAGCGTGTTCAGCACGTCCTGGTAGTCACAGCCGCGTTTCAGCGGCACCTTATCGGTGTAATATTTCTCAACTTCTTCCGGCTTGATGCCCAGCTTCTGTGCATATTGCGGCAATAGCGACTGGAACATCGGCGACTTCAACAGGTTACCGAGCATCAGGGAGTGCACGGTGATACCGTAATCGGCCAGATCGAGCGCCAGCGACTGCGTCAATCCAACGCCACCGAACTTGGCGGCGCTGTAGCCGGAATTATGCTTGCTGCCGACCTTGCCGGATTTAGAGTTGATTTGAATGATGCGCCCGGCGATACCGTCGCGGATCATCAGGCGAGAGAACTCGCGGGCACACAGGAAATAACCCACCAGGTTCACCTGCAAGGAGCGGTCAAAATCCCCCAGTGGGAAATCGGTGATCGGCGCGGCTTTGGCAATCCCGGCGCTGTACACCAACAGGTTGGTCTGACCGAAAGCCCGGTCAACCGCACTAGCCAGCGCGATAACGCTGGCCTCATCGGTGGCATCGGCCTGGAAACCGATGGCGCGATCGGCCCCGAACTCCTGATTGATTTGCTGTGCCACCAGATTGGCGTTGTCGGCATTCAAATCGGCGACCGCAACGCGATAACCCGCTTCAGCCAGGCCATGACACAGGAAAGCCCCCAACGTTTGGCCACCGCCAATCACTACAGCTACTTCAGACATGATCTACTCCTTATGCGATAAATTTCAGTGTGCTGCCTAACGGGATATCAGCGGGCGTGCTGCCTGTTACGTGGATCGTGCCAGGGAATTCGGCCTGAGTTTCTCCATCAAAACGTACGGTGATATGGCCCAGTTCGCGTAGGTTCTGGGTGGCAACCTCTCCGACGGCGGTGATGGGGTAGCGCCGATCGCCAAGCTCCATCACGCCCCCGGTTTGTAATTCACCGGCGGTCTCGCCGTGCTGGTGGATGAAGCAGTACTCTTCAATATCTGCCGGTGCGCCTTCGCGGAAGGTGATCAGCATATTGTCCAGCAGTGCGTCACGGGCGCAGCCGCCAATCTGGGTGATAGTGGTCTGGAAAATGGTGCTCATGGTTTTCCTCCGGGCAATTTATTGATAGATAAAGGCCGATGCGGCCCAAGCGATCAGGACCGTCGGTGCGCCAGTGAGGAAGCGCCCAACCAGTACCGAAGGGACGCCGACACGCACCGTATCCTGCTTGGCCTCTGCCAGGGACAGACCCACCGGGATAAAGTCACAGGCGGCCTGGGCGTTAATGGCGAACAGCGCCGGGAGTGCCAGCTGAGGGGGAATATGGCCAAGACCAATCTGTACGCCCACCAGCACGCCGATGACCTGAGCGATGACGGCGCCAGGGCCGAGGAACGGTGAAAGCAGGGGGAAGGAACAGATCAGCGCCAACGTCACCAAACCGATTGGGCTGTTGGCCAGCGGCGTCAGGCCGTGGGCGATAAAGTCACCCAGACCCGAGGCCATGATGATGCCGATCAGTGCCGAGACGAAGGCCATAAACGGCAGAATGGTTTTCAACACGGTATCGATGGTGTCACGTCCGGCCTGGAAAAACACCGCGACAACTGACCCCATACCCATCCCGACTTTTGCCAACAGGCCATCGCTCTGTTCGGTGATTTTTTTGCTGGTATCGTAATCACGAACCTTTGGTTGTGGCTGTTTTTCGCTGGGCGGAGGAGTTTCAGACCCTTGTGCAACGTCAATCAGGCTGATGTTGTTTTCCCGTACGCCGGAAACGTAAATATCCTCCAGAATAAACTGCGCCAGCGGGCCAGAACGGCCAGTTGAATGAATATTGATGGTAGGGATGCGGCGTTTAGGGTAGATGCCACAACGCAACGTCCCCCCACAGTCAATAATCGCCAGACCAATCTCTTCCGCCGGTGGTTCGCCTTCTTTGAAACCGTCTACCGCAGGCCAGCCGGTTAAATCGCTGAGTTTGTCGACGATCGCCGGGCGGGTACCGGCGGTGATATAGACGATTTTCTTACCTGGCTCGATAGGTAACTGTAGTGGGCCACCCCAGCCGCCAGCACCTTTCTCAATACGGATATAAGCACTCATGCTGCGCTCCACAAATTAAAGTTGAACCTGGCGATCCAGTTGGATGCCCATCTTGCGTTCAAATATGCTGGTGGTGAGATCGGTGATCCAACCGCGGAAGAAGTTGGTGAACAGCCCAACCAGGAAGTAACTCACTGCCAGAGGAGCCAACGGCAGGCCAAGCGTGGTCAAACCGCTGGCAATGCCGAGGTAAACGAACAGTTCGCCAGGGTTGATATGGGGGAACAGGCCGTTCATGGAGTGGCAACTGTAGGAGGCTGCGGCGTAATAACTGGGTTTATATTTCTCTGGCATAAAACGTCCGAGACTCAACGTCATCGGATTACAAAACACAAAGGTGCCGATCAGGGGGAGTAGCAGGTAGCGTGAAACCGGGTTACCGGCACAGCGCTGTGCCAAACGTTCGATACGTTCCTGGCCAACAAAGTTGATCAACGCGTTCATGATAACTAACAGGCTGATCAACAACGGTAAAATGCCGGTCACCATACCGACAAACACTTCCCCGCCTTTTTGGAACAGGCCGATGAACCATTCGGCTCCGTGGGTTATTAGCTCAATCATTTTTTTCTCCTGTGATGGATGCTATGGCCTGGAGCGAAGTGCGGCTCTGTCGCCATGGGTCATACAGTAACCACTTTGGTTCGGCTTTTGTTTTAAATGGATCACACTTTGAAAGATAAATATTTTATTGTGAAAGATAAAAATGAAAGAAAAGAAATTAATAATGAAGGAAGAGAGGGGTTAGGACATGAAAAAGGCCCAGCAGAGCTGAGCCTCGAAGACTAATAATTTGATAAATAACGATTAAGCGATGGTGACGCTGTTGTCGAGATAGGTGTCCTGCACGGCATTGATCAGGGCGATGCCATCCTTCATCGATTTCTTGAACGCTTTACGCCCCAGGATCAGGCCCATCCCGCCAGCCCGTTTATTGATCACGGCGGTACGCACTGACTCTTGCAGGTCGTTTTCCCCTGCGGCGCCGCCAGAGTTAATCAAACCGGCGCGGCCCATGTAGCAGTTTGCCAACTGGTAGCGCACCAGATCGATAGGGTGATCGGTGGTCAGCTTGTCATAGACGCGATCGTCGGTATAACCGAATTTCACTGCACGGTAGCCGCCGTTGTTCTCGGCCATTTTCTGTTTAACGATATCGGCACCGATGGTGGCCGCAATGTGGTTGGCTTGGCCGGTCAGATCGGCGCTGGAATGATAATCGACGCCATCCTTGTTGAACGCAGGGTTACGTAGATAGGCCCACAATACGGTCACCATGCCCAGTTCGTGAGCGCGCTCAAAGGCGATCGAGATCTCTTCAATCTGGCGGCGTGACTGCTCGGAACCGAAGTAAATGGTTGCACCAACCGCCACCGCCCCCATATTGAACGCCTGCTCAACGCTGGCATACAGGGTCTGGTCGTATTGCGTTGGATAGCTCAGGGTTTCGTTGTGGTTCAGCTTGACCAGGAACGGGATCTTGTGGGCGTAGCGGCGGGAGACCGAAGCCAGCACGCCGTAAGTGGATGCCACGCAGTTACATCCGGCTTCGATCGCCAGCTCAACGATATTTTTTGGATCAAAATAGAGTGGGTTGGCGGCAAACGAGGCACCGGCAGAGTGCTCCACGCCCTGATCGACCGGCAGGATCGATAGATAACCGGTGCCCGCCAGGCGGCCATGGTTCAGCAAGGTTTGCATTGAGCGTAGCACGCTGTTTGGGCGGTTGTTGTCGATCATCACCCGGTCAACAAAGTCGCCACCGGGCAGGTACAGATTTTCCGCAGGGATGGTGGTGCAGCGGTGTTGCAAAAGGTCTTCCGCTTCCTTACCTAACAATTGTGCAATATCCGTCATGATTCACTCCCGTTAAAGCTTCCTATACACCGGTAACTCTGGGTATTTGGCCACCGGCGTAGTCAAAAGCGGTGATTGAAGCTATGCAAAGATACTAATCAAAACCTGATGGTGCGAAGAGACAATAGATGCGATTGAGAAGAAATGCTATTTAGAAGGCAAAATTTGCGAGTGAGCGCTTGTTGATGGCGTCCCCTTTCCTGGTCGGAGAGGGGAACAGTTTTTACTCGGCTTCAAACCAGTCGGTATTTTGCAGAGCAATCGGGGTGATCGAATAGATCATCTCCTGCAAATGCTCATGAATAGCCAGCTCCGCCGCATCCGGATCCTGGGCTTTCAGCGCCGCAAAAATACGGTAATGCTGGTGGATCAGATTCTCCGGCGGTGACACTTCGCTCAGGCTGAGGAAGCGCACCCGATCCATCGTCGCTTTGATGGTCTCGATGGTTTCCCACGCCAGGGCACAGTTGGCCATTTGCGTCAGCAGATGGTGGAATTCATCATCCAGCGCCAAAAACTCGCGGATCTGATTATTCTGTGCCGCCAGCTCCTGGCGATGCAGGTTATGCTCCAGCGTCATCAACTGATCGGGGGTGATGCTGGTGGCAACTCGCCGCACGATGGCGCATTCCACCGCCTGACGGATAAAGCGCCCGTCGGCCACTCGTTTGGCGGAAATTTTCATCACGAAGGTACCGCGCTGCGGCAAGATCTGCACCAGCCCCGCTTCAGCCAGTTTGATAAAGGCTTCGCGCACCGGTTGGCGTGAAACGCTGAAACGGGTGGAGATCTCTTTCTCGGAAAGCAACGTGCCCGGAGGGATGGTGCAATCGACGATATCTTTGCGCAGGAAACGATAGATCTGCTGATTGACCGGGACATTATTCGTGAGGACGTACGATTCTGACATGGCAACAATCAATATATGAGAGTAGTAGTGAATGTCACCATACTAGCAGATTAACCTGTGAAAGAGGGCGGATAAATCCACCCGCATTCTCTGCTTTTCTATTAGCGTGCCAGCACCCTTGCCACCGTCGCTTTAGCTCCCCGCGCCAACAGCGCCAGATAAGCACTGGTCACGGCATTGACGAAGCGTTGGTTATCCGGCAGGTCGCGTCCGAATACCGAGGTCATTTGCAGTAACGCCATCACGCGAGGCTCACCTTCAGCACTGTTGGCGACGCGCCGGGCAATTTCCTCACGCAATGGATCGCTGATGTCGATCGGCTGACCCTGTTCGTCCTTACCGCCGACGTAACGCATCCAGCCCGCTACGCCCAGCGCCAGACAGTCAAAATCACTGCCGTTGGCCAGATGCCAGCGCACCGAATCCAGCATGCGCTGCGGCAGCTTTTGCGTGCCGTCCATGGCGATCTGCCAGGTGCGGTGCTTCAACGCCGTATTGCGATAGCGTGCCAGCAGGGAATCGGCGTATTTCTCCAGATCGGTTCCCGGCGTGTTCAGCGTCGGGGCCTGCTCAGCCAGCATCAGATGGCGGGCGGCCTTGACGTAATGCTCATCCTGCATACAGTCACTGATGTGTGGGTAACCGGCTAAATAACCCAGATAGGCCAGGAACGAGTGGCTGCCGTTCAGCATACGCAGCTTCATCTCTTCGAACGGCAACACATCGCTGACCAGTTCGGCACCGGCTTGTTCCCATGTCGGGCGGCCCGCGACAAAATTGTCCTCAATCACCCATTGGCGGAACGGCTCGCAGGCCACGGCTGCCGGATCCTGCACGCCGGTTTGCTGTGCGACCTGAGCCAGGGTGTCTGGCGTCACGGCTGGCACGATGCGATCGACCATGGTGGAAGGGAAGGTGACGTGGGTTTCGATCCACGTTGCCAACGCCGGATCTAGCGCTTTGGCATAGGTGGTGATCACGTTGCGGGTCACATGGCCGTTTTCCGGCATATTGTCGCAAGACATCACGCTGAATGCAGATTGCCCGGCAGCTTTACGCTGCGCCAAGGCTGCGACGATGACCCCAACTGCGCTTTGTGGGTGATGCGGATTAGCCAGATCACGCACAATCAATGGATGATCTAGCTGCAACTGGCCGGTGGCGGGAGAATGACAGTAGCCTTTTTCGGTGATGGTCATGGACACAATCGCCACTTCTGGCTGGGCCAGAGCCTGGAACACGGCGTCCAGCCCGTCGACTTGCGCATGCAGCGCCTGTTTTACTACGCCCACCACCCGGCATTGCCAGGCATCGGCTGACATCTCTGCCACGCTGTAGAGCATATCTTGCTGTTTGAGATCGGCGATTTGCTGTTCGCCACCGATCAGGTTGATTTCGCAGTAGCCCCAGTCGCTGCCGTGTTCCTGTGCCAGGATATCGGCGTATACCGTCTGGTGGGCCCGATGAAAGGCACCAAAGCCCAGATGAACCAGGCGCGAAACCAGTTTGCTACGATCGTACTGCGGAACAATGGCGTTGGCTGCTAACAGCTTGGTATCCATGTTAAAACTCACTGTGTGATGGTTTGATTGCCGCAGAACCTTCTCTGCGGCAGAGGATTGAAGAGGGATTAATGACTGCTGACGCGCTGGGCTATCGGTAGCGCTGGGCTTTCTGCGGCATCTTCCGCCAGGCTCAGGTCGCGATCTCTGACTTCTGGCATCAATATCGCTGCCAGCAAGCCGATAATGGAGTACAGGATCATCATGGCGGCGATTGGCCACCAGGAGTCGGTCATATTGCAGAAGATACCGGCCAATACCGGGCCGAAGCCGACCGCCACCAAACCACCGGCCTCTTTGGAGATCGCCATGCGGGTAAAGCGGTTACGTGAACCAAACATTTCCGCCATGGTGATGTTTTCCAGCGCAAACAGGCCCAGCACTGCGACGTTATGGATAATAATGATCGAGACCATAATCACGTTCACCTCATTGGTCTTGTCCACAATCATCGAAATCATGGGGTAAGCCAGAATGATGGCGGAGATATTGACCAGGATATAAGGTATCCGCCGGCCTATCTTGTCGGAGAGCCAGCCAAGGAACGGGATGGTAATAAAACCGATGGCGGAGCTGATCATCAAGGCGTCGGTTGGGATAGCCTTCTCAAACAGCAGGGTTTGCACCAGATAACCAGCCAGGAAGGTCTGGATCAGACCGGAGTTGCCTGCCTGGCCAAAACGCAGCCCGGTAGCCAGCCAGAAGGATTTGCTGCTGAACATCGCCGACAGCGAATGGGTCTTGTCAGCCACGGCGTGAGCCGGTGTTGCGCTGGTGCTGTCGTCGTTAACTTTTTCAAACACCGGGCTTTCTTTCAGGTTCATACGCAGCCAGATGGCAAACAGCATGACGACCACGCTGGCCAGGAAAGGCACGCGCCAGCCCCAGGCCAGCAGCTCTTCTTTTGACAGGAAGAAGAACATGACGGCCCAGATAGCCGTTGCTGACAGCGTGCCGCAGTTGGTGCCCATGGCTACTAGTGAGGAGATAATCCCGCGTTTACCCTTAGGCGCATATTCTGCCAGCATGGTTCCTGCTCCGGAAATTTCCGCGCCAGCTCCCAGCCCCTGAATAATACGCAGTAACACCAGTAACAAAGGGGCGAAAATACCGATTTGCGCATAGGTTGGCAGCACGCCGATTAAGGTGGTGCAGACCCCCATCATGGTAATGGTAATAAACAGCACCCTTTTACGGCCGATGGTATCCCCCATGCGTCCAAAGAAGAAGGCACCCGCAATACGGGCGATATAACCCGCGCCGTAGGTTCCCATCGCCAAGATTAACGCCATGGCGGCGGACTGTTCCGGGAAAAATATTTCATGGAAAACTAATGCTGCACCTAGCGAATAAAGCTGAAAATCCATAAATTCCAATGCGGTACCAAGCCAGCCGGAAACGGCCGCCTTGATCAGGTCCGAGGTACTTCTTTCCGGCTGAGTGTTGTCAATTTTTGCGTTCATCATTGTTCTGTTCTCTGCAAATTGTTGTAAGGACGGCAAAGATGAGGTTCAGAAGCCCCTGTTTCCTTCCAGCTACAGCAGGCCGTAGCTGGAAAGTGGTCAGGTCAGAATTTCAGTAAAACTTTACAGCACTGCTTTTGGTCTTTTTCGAAGATCTCCATCGCGTCAAGCACTTGCGTAAACGTAAACTGATGGGTGATCAGTTTCTCTGGTTGGATCTGGCGTTGCGCCATCCAGGCAATCACCTGCGGGAAGCGGTTGCTGTTAAGGCGTGAGCTGTAAATCGAGATCTCTTTACTGGTAATGGCTTGCTGGCTGATCACGCAGGGTTCGGCAGAGAAGCCCATAATGCCAATGCGTGCGGCGGGAGAAGCCAAGCCGATTGCCTCCGGCAGAATGGCCGGGTGGCAGGCAGCATCGATGATCAGCGTTGGCCGGATGCCGAGTTTTTGTAACTCGCTGGCCAAATCCAGCTGGCTGTTGTTGATCACCACATCCGCGCCGTTGGCAGTGGCCATCGCCAGGCGCTCATCGATACGGTCAGCTACCACAATCTGTTTAACGCCGTAAACGCCGCTCAGCGCCTGAATGGAGGTTAGGCCCATAGGTCCGGCACCATACACCAAGGCCACATCTAACGGGCCAGGTTGCAGTTGGCTACAGATGTTGGCAGCAATGGTGAAGGGTTCGACCATCGTGGCTTCGTTGTCTGGAATGCTGTCCGGTACTAGATGGGCATTTTTGGCCGGTAGCGTCACAAATTCGCTGAACCCGCCGTCACGGTGCACCCCGATGACCTGCAGTTCGGTGCAGACGTTTGGTCTGCCCACCGAGCAGGGATAGCAATGGCCGCAACTGACAACCGGATCGCCCACTACGCGTTCTCCGATGCGTGACGGGTCGACACCTTCGCCGATAGCATCGATATGGCCAAAGAACTCATGGCCGATCACGCGCGGGTATTTGGCAAACGGATTATGGCCCCGATAGATATGCACGTCGGAACCGCAGATCCCGGCACTAGCCACACGGATCCGGACTTCACCTTGCTGCGGCGATGGCAATGGGCGTTCTTCGATCACCAATTGCCCTGGCTGTTGAACAGTAATGCTTTTCATAGAAATTCCTCGGTTTACCAGTTCCACAGGGTGCCGTCTTCCAGGCGCGCTACCGGCAGGTAGGCTGGATCGTAGGGATATTTGGCAGCCAGTTTTTCGTCAAACTCGATGCCCAACCCTGGTTTTTCGCCCGGATGCATGTAGCCGTTGTCGAACGTCCAGTTATGTGGGAACACCTCCAGCATCTGTTCGGAGTAGCCCATATATTCCTGCACGCCGAAGTTCGGCACCCACAGGTCAAAGTGCAACGCTGCCGCCATGCAGATTGGCGAGAGATCGGAAGGGCCGTGTGAGCCGGTACGCACCTGATACAGCGAAGCGAAATCGGCGATACGGCGCATGCCGGTGATGCCCCCGGCGTGGGTGATGGTGGTACGGATGTAATCGATCAGTTGCTCTTCTATCAGCTGTTTGCAATCCCAGATGCTGTTGAACACCTCACCGACCGCAATCGGGGTCACGGTATGTTGGCGGATCAGGCGGAAGCACTCCTGGTTTTCGGCCGGGGTAGGATCTTCCATCCAGAACAGGCGATATTGCTCAACGCTTTTGCCAAAGCGGGCCGCTTCGATCGGCGTCAGGCGGTGATGCATATCGTGCAGCAGGTGTTCGTCAAAACCGAATTTGTCACGCACGGCTGCAAAAAGTTTCGGGGTGAAGTCGAGGTATTTCTCGGTTGACCACAGCTGCTCTTCCGGCCAGTTACCTTTGGTCGCAGGCTCATACGCCAGGCCTTTGCCCTTGGCCATGCCGTAGGTGGTTTTCATGCCTGGGACGCCGCATTGTGCGCGGATTGCCTTGAAGCCCAGCTCCTTGTGCTTGGCATAATCGTCCAGCACTTCGTCAATCGAGTGGCCGGTGGTATGGCAATACACCATGACGCCGGTACGTGAAGCGCCACCCAGCAACTGGTACAGCGGCATATTGGCCGCTTTGGCTTTGATATCCCACAATGCCGTATCCACCGCAGAGATGGCCGACATGGTCACCGGGCCACGGCGCCAGTAAGCACCTTTGTAGAAGTACTGCCAGATATCTTCAATCTGATGAGCATCGCGGCCAATCAGCTGCGGGCAGACGTGATCTTCAAGATAAGACGCGACCGGCAGTTCGCGGCCGTTCAGGGTTGCATCGCCGATCCCGGTTAGCCCGCAGTCGGTAGTGATCTTCAAGGTGACGAAATTTCTTCCCGGGCAGGTGACAAACACCTCGGCTTTAACAATTTTCATGACTTCCACATCCTGTTGTTGCTGATAACGTATGGGCGGAAATTAACCTTGAACTGACTACCATACAAGTATGATTTGTGAGAATTGCCGCTGGAGATCACATTTATGGAGAGGATCGCAGACGTGGGGGGATGGTTTTATCTTGAGGTAAAAAGAGGGATGTTGGTTCGCTGGCGTGTTCAGGAGCGGGAGTTAATTTGTAGCAGCGGCCCCTCACCCCAACCCTCTCCCACAGGGAGAGGGAGCTGATTCGGTGATGCGGTCAGGTGTGGATGATAATTTGTAACTCGGTAACTAACTAAATTAAATATAGTTTTTTACGATTTTACGATTTTACGATTTTACGATTTTACGATTTTGCGGTTGAGCGCAGGAGCTAATTTGTAGCACATACTGTCCCCTCTCCCTGTGGGAGAGGGTTAGGGTGAGGGGCGTTACGCCGGGCTAAAGCTTGCTCGATCTGAGCACGTGGCTTATTTGCTTATCCCAGCAGATCGCAATTTGGCGGTAAGCGGCACTTGATAGCATCAGGCAGCACCTCAATGCGGAAATCACGGCCCGTCAGCGGTTCGCCATCAAGGTTAAAGGTGATTTCATGCGGCGCGGTGATTTCCAGCCATGGCAATGAGGCATCAACTACGTTGCTGTTTTCCTCACCGCTGAACAAGATATTAACCAGCGTAGGCAGCAACTCTTCGGCGGTGAGCAGGCGCACCTGCAATAAACCATCGTTGATCAACGCGCCAGGGCAAAGTTTCTGCCCACCTCCGGCCTGCCTACCGTTGCCGATACCGATCACCAGCGCTTCTCCGGCCCAATGGAAATCTGGCCCACGGATCTCGCAGCTGTCGGCTTTCAGCGCATCCAGGCGCAGCAGGCCGTGAATGAAATAGGAAACGCCCCCCAGCGCAGCCTTCAGTTTTTCTGGGGTTTCGGTGGTAATGCGGGTGCCAAAGCCGCCGGTCGCCATATTGATGAAATAGCGCTCGTCATTGACCTTGGCCAGATCGATCGGCACCGCTCGGCCCTTGATGGCTAACTGCAAAGCCAAATCTGGTTGTAAGGGAATAGAGCAGGCGGTAGCAAAGTCGTTGGCGGTGCCCAGCGGCAGTATGCCGAGTATTGGGCGAAACTCTGCGGGCAGTTGTGCCAATGCGGCAGCGACCTCGTTGATGGTACCGTCGCCACCCCCGGCGATCACGGTTTCAACCCTCAGTTGGCTAGCCTCTTTGACGTAACGAGCGGCATCCCCCAGTTCCCAGGTGACGCGGACATGCAGGGTCTGGCCCTCATGGCGCAGCAGGTTCACCGCTGCGCGAACTTCCTCGTTGCCGGAGCTTTTACCATTGATGATAAGCAGTGCTGGTGCATATTGGTGCATTCCTGATCCTTATGGCGAAAAACGAATCGGCTGTCAAACGGTGGCCAGGTGGGGCTTCCCAGTAGTTTGAACCCTAAACCAAGCCATTAACGATAAACCACAATCCGGTAGCGGGCCATAAGAATATTCAGGTAATGCCGCGTTTGGCTGCTACAGGGTATTTATATAATCAATGCCCAATGGGGGGAAATACCTTTCTTTCACGCAAGTTAAGCGTTGGTATTAACGACCTTATTAATCGCTATAGAATAATTTATATATTGCAGGGAAAATGATAAGCCGCTTGGCGCAATGCAAGAAATATCCTAAAAAAACCAATGAAATTTTCAGCTGATTGAAATTTAAGGGGATAAAAAAGAAAAGGCCAACCCAAGGGAGATTGGGCTGGCTAAGGAGGTGGTTCCTAGTATTGCTATGCAAATATTTTCGTTATTAGTTTTAAGCAGCCTGATAATAACCAAGCTGCGCGCTAATTGATGTGATCTGATTCTAATATTTGCCAAAAATTGCCACCCAGGTGGGTGGCGATAAACATCTTAACCGTTCTGGCTATCGTCCTGCGGCAAATTGCGGATCAACAACGCATAATTGAGGTCGATATCCTCGGGGATCGGCAAATAAACGATATGGCCGTTGCCCGGAGCGACATCGATCGTCTCGCCCTTCTTGTTCTGCAGGCTTTCCAGGGTAAACAACACGTTACCTCCTGGCGTCATCATCTCTACGCTGTCACCGACCAGGAATTTATTTTTTACATCCACTTCTGCCCAGCCGTTACGGCGCACCCCGGTAAATTCCCCGACAAACTGCTGCAGTTCGGAAATGGAGGAACCGTAATCATAGTTCTGGTGGGCATCATGCGTATGACGGCGCAGGAAACCTTCGGTATAGCCACGATGAGCCAGGCCTTCCAGCGTGGTTAGCAGGCTTGGGTCGAAGGGCTTACCGGCAACGGCGTCGTCAATGGCACGGCGATAAACCTGTGCGGTACGGGCGCAGTAATAAAACGACTTGGTACGGCCTTCAATCTTCAGCGAATGTACGCCCAACTGGGTGAGTCGCTCTACGTGCTGGATGGCACGCAGATCTTTTGAGTTCATGATGTAGGTGCCGTGCTCGTCCTCAAACGCGCTCATGTACTCGCCGGGTTTCTGCGCTTCGGAAAGCATAAAGACTTTATCGGTTGGTGCGCCAATGCCCAGCGTCGGCTCAACGTTTTGCACCGCGATAGGCTCATGCAGATGCACGATGCTGCCGGTATCGTCTTCCTTGCCTTCTTCTGCCTTGTACTGCCAGCGGCAGGCATTGGTGCAGGTGCCTTGGTTGGGATCGCGTTTGTTGATGTAACCGGAAAGCAGGCAGCGGCCGGAATAGGCCATGCACAGTGCGCCATGCACGAAGATCTCCAGCTCCATTTCTGGTACCTGGCTACGGATTTCCGCCACTTCATCCAGCGACAGCTCGCGGGAAAGGATCACCCGCGTCAAGCCCATCTGCTGCCAGAACTTCACCGTTGCCCAGTTGACCGCGTTAGCCTGCACCGAGAGGTGAATGTCCATCTGCGGGAAGGCTTCGCGCACCATCATGATCAAACCGGGGTCGGACATGATTAGCGCGTCCGGGCCCATGTCGATCACCGGTTTCAGGTCACGCAGGAAGGTTTTCAGTTTGGCGTTGTGTGGCGCGATGTTAACCACCACGTAGAACCTTTTGCCTAGCGCATGGGCTTCGTTAATCCCGAGCTGCAGGTTCTCGTGGTTAAATTCGTTATTACGTACCCGCAGGCTGTAACGCGGCTGGCCAGCGTAAACCGCATCGGCCCCATAGGCAAAGGCGTAACGCATGTTTTTCAGCGTTCCCGCCGGGGAGAGGAGTTCTGGTGTAAACATAGTGATTCTCGGTCTGATTTCAGGTCAGCACCGCGCCACCCAATGGCGCAGTGAAAGCGGGGGATTGTAGCGGCAGCCCGCCAAGAAATCAGCAATTAACCGGAAATTTTCAAGGGAGATTGATCTTCATCATCAGAAAAACCGCGCGGTAGTGGATACCGCGCGCAGGCCGGATGAGATTTATACGCTTAAATCACGCACGTCTGTGGTTGGGCCATTCTTGATCACCGACTGAATCCCGCCTTTCGCTGCGCTATCCGAGCTGTACATCTGGCTGGTGCCAATCACCTGATGGTTTTTGGCTTTCAGCACGAAATAGGGTTTGTTGTTGCTGCTGATTTTCACTTCAAACTGCGCCTCATGAGGCGAATTGGTTTGCACGGACGCAATCCCGTTTTCCGCCGAGGCTTTGCTGGCATACATCTCGCTGGAGAGAATGATCTCGCCATTGCTGGCCTTCAGGTTGAAGTGATACTGCCCGTTGCTCGATTTTGTCAGCTCATAATGTCCGCTTGCCATGGTCCTGCTCCTGATTAGTGCCAATAAGTGAGATAAGTGTAGCTAATGTCTCAGCAAGCGCTTTTTTTAACGGTGAAGTAATGCGTACCAGTGCACAGAAATGGGTGGCTTGTTGTATTCGTTGCCAGGTTGGGCTGGAGGGAGGTTGCCCCTGGTTACATTGGTGATTGCGTAGCGGTTCGCATCGTTGGCATAAAACGTTAGGAGGCAGATGATTTTGCTACGTTGAGAGGATAGGGTGGCTGATATCCGCATTCCTTATGCGAACAAAAAACAGGCAGCTTGGCCTTGGCATCCACTCAAAATAGGCATATGCTTTGGCCTATGCCAGCGTGAGGAGGTGCAATATGGAAAGAGTCGCCAAGCTTTTTAAAAACGGTAGAAATCAGGCGGTGAGATTGCCAGTGGAATTCGAATTCGATGTCGATCAGGTTTATATTCGCCGGGATGAACAGGGTAACGTTATCTTGTCGAAGCATCCAATGAAATTGGACTCCTGGCAACCGCTACTGACCATGCTGCAAAACGTGGCGGTTCCTGCTGACTTCCTGACTGCTGACGATCGCCAGCAAGGGGTTGCAGAACGGGATCCGTTCAAGGAGGAACAGTAAGTCATGTATATGTTCGACACTAACACGGTGAGCCAGCTTTTTCGTCAACATCCCCGGCTGCTTGCGGCTATGGGCCGGGTACCGCCATCGTCGGTGTGTATTTCCAGCATAACCCAGGCGGAACTGCTTTATGGTGTCGCCAAGCGGCAGAACAAGGCGCTAAAACAGACGGTGATGATGTTCCTGGACGCCGTCACCGTTTACTCCTGGGACTCTGCGGCGGCGCATTGCTATGGTGTCATGCGCGCAAGTATGGAAAAACAAGGCAGACCGATGGGGGCGTTGGATCAGCTTATTGCCGCACATGCGGTAAGCCGTGGCGCAACCATAGTGACCAGCGATCGGGCTTTCACTATGGTCGCGGAGCTTGAGGTGGAAGACTGGACGCTGTAAGCGTCACAGCCCATTGACCAGCCTACACTGTTCGGCTTCCCAGCGGTAGCCCACCCCGTAGACCGAACGGATAAACGCCTTGTCGCCGTCGATCAGCTCCAGCTTGCGGCGCAGGTTCTTGATATGGCTATCGATGGTACGGTCTGTCACCACCCGGTAATCGTCGTACAGATTGTTCAGCAGCTGTTCGCGTGAAAACACGTTGCCCGGCTGGCAGGCCAGGGTTTTCAGCAGGCGGAATTCCGCCGGAGTCAGATCCAGGATATGGCCCTGATAGCTGGCCTGAAAGCGTGGCTCATCAATCTGCAACAGTGAATCATCATCGCTATGTTCCTGGGGCCGATAGCAACGGCGCAGGATGGTTTTCACCCTGGCAACCACTTCGCGCGGGCTGTAAGGCTTGCAGATGTAGTCATCCGCCCCGATCTCCAGCCCCAGCAGGCGGTCGATCTCCTCGATTTTGGCGGTCACCATGATGACGGGGATATCGGTAAAACGGCGTAGCTCGCGGCAAACGGTTAAGCCATCGCAGCCTGGCAGCATCAAATCCAGCAAAATAAGCGCCGGTGGATGTTCATGCACCGCCGGGATCACCTCGCTGCCGTTGCTCAGCCAGCGGGTGGCGTAGCCAGCAGCCTGCAGATAATCTACCAACAGTTGGCCCAGCTTGGGTTCATCTTCCACAATCAAGATTTGTAGTGGCTGATTTTGGTTTTCCATCAAACAACCTTATTATTCACCAGAGATGGGGAAATCTACTGTAATGCGCACGCCGCCTAAAGGCGAGTGTTGTGCGCGGATCTCGCCGCCATGTGCCTCCACAATGTTCTGACAGATGGAGAGCCCCAGCCCCGAACCGCCGCTGGCGCGGTTACGCGATCCTTCAGTGCGATAAAAGCGTTCGAAGATGAGAGCCAACTGCTCGTCATTCACTCCTGGGGCGCTGTCCTGCCAGTAAATCCGCACCATTCCCGGCAGGCGTTCGATACCAATCTCCAGCCGACCACCGGCATCGGTATAGCGTTGGCTGTTTTCCAACAGGTTGTTGAATAACTGGAGCAGTCGGTCAGGATCGCCAAACAGTGGCATCTGTTCCGGTAGATAGGTGACGATTTCCAACTGTTTGGTATGAAAACGTTCACGGAAGGCCGCCACTGCGATCTGCACCAGATGCACACAATCTACTGGCAATTTACGGTAGGCGAGGGCGCCGAGATCGGAGAGTGACAGCTGGTGCAGATCGTCCACCAATTTGGTGAGGGTTGAGACTTCCGCCTGTAGCGAACTGAGCGAAGCCGGTGTGGGTTGGCGAACGCCGTCTTGCAGCGCCTCTAACTCACCACGCAGTACCGCCAGTGGGGTACGCAGCTCGTGGGAAACATCCGCCATTAGCGCCCGCCGCATCTGTTCGTTCTTTTCCAGCGAGGTGGCAAGCTGGTTGAAATCCTGTGCCAGCCGACCCAGCTCATCTTGGCTGCTGACCGCCACTCGAGCGCTGAAATCACCCGCCGCTAGCCGATGGGTACCAGCAACCAGGCGTTTAACCGGTGCCAGCAGGCCGCGCGACATCAGCCAGGTGACTGCCGCCGCCAACAAGGTAGATAGCCCAACGATCATCCAGCTGGTGCGCTTCTGTTGGCGATCGAAGTTGATGTCCGCATTGCGCGTCAGCTTTTCCGGTGGAGTAGCCACTACCCAACCGACGATCTGATTGTTGTAATGAATCGGGTGTCGGGTGCTTTCTTTCGGGATCGGGCCGGAATGGCCTACCAACCGGTTATATTGACTGTCCACCACCCAGAATTGGGTGCGCCAGCCCTTGGGGGGCAGATTGTGGCTACTGTCGCTGTTCTGCTCAAACGAACGCATAATCTGATACACCACCTGATCGTTGTTACGCAGAAATTCCCAGTTGCCGTGGCGGCGATACTGATCTTCCAACGCGTCACCGAGCATGCTGATGCGCTGCTCATTGCTGTGCTTGATGTAATCGATAAAACCCCGTTCAAAGCTGACGCGTACGCCCCAGTGCATGGTGATCAACACCAACATGCAGGTGGCGAAGATCGCCATGAACAGCTTGCCGGTTATGCCAATTCTCATTGTTTCCTCGTGGAGCCGGTGCCCGGCTCTTTGGTCAACGTGCGGTTGGGGGCGATGTCGGTCGGTACGCGGGCGAAAGCCAGCGCCGGCAGGGCAATAATCAGCGCCATGCAGCCATAGCTGTAGATAAAGGCGTTGTGGATAGCCGGGCTATCGGCCACCACCTGATGATGCGCGAAGCTGCCAATCAGGATCCCGGCAATGCTGACGCCCAGGCTCATGGATAGCTGCATCACCATCGACAGCAGGCTGTTGCCGCTGCTGGCGAGCCGATCGGGCAGATCTTTCAGCGTCAGGGTATTCATGGCGGAAAAACGCAGGGAGTTAACCATGCCTTGGAAGAAGAGTATCACCGGCAGCAGATAAACCCAGCCCAGTATCGCCACCAGCGGAAAACTCAGGGTAACCAGCGCCAGCATCAGGGTGGCGGCCACCAGTACATTGCGATAACCGAAGCGGTTAACCACCTGCACCACGATGCGCTTCATGCCCATGCTGCCGATGATCATCGGGATCATCATCAACCCAGCGTGGAACGGGGAAAACCCCATACCCACTTGCAAAAACAACGGGGTCATAAAGGGCAACATCCCGCTGCCGATCCGCCCCAACAGGCTGCCGGTTAGCCCGATGCGGTAGGTTGCCGTCTTGAATAGTCGTAGTGAGAACAGCGCCCGGCTGTTACCTCGGGCATGCAACCAGTAGCCAGCCAGCGCAGCGCAACCCATAACCACCAGCCCGGCGATGGTGGCAGAGGAAAGCCCCATGCCTTTATGCCCGTCGAGCGCCAGCGTCAGCGTCGCCATGCCAATTGCCAACATGATAAAGCCGCTGATATCGAAACGCCGGGTCTGCATGGTGTAATTGGGCATCAGCAGCGCGGTGGCAATCGCTCCGGCGATCCCCACGGGAATGTTGATCAGGAAGATCCAGTGCCAACTGGCGTATTGCACCAGAAAGCCCCCCAAGGCGGGTCCCATCAGCGGGCCGATCTGGCCGGGCAGGGTGACGAAGGTCATCGCCGCCATATACTGTTCACGCGGGACGATTTTCATCACCGTCAGCCTGCCGACCGGCACCATCATCGCGCCGCCGATGCCCTGTATCACGCGGGAGGCCACCAGCTCATTCAGGGTTTCCGAACGGGCGCACAGGATCGACCCAAGCGTGAACAGCACGATGGCGCTGAAGAACACCCGTTTGACACCTACCCGATCCGCCAGCCATCCGCTGGCAGGTAGCATCACTGCGACCGTCAGCACATAGGAAACAATCACCGACTGCATGCGCAGCGGATTTTCCCCCAGGCTGGCTGCCATGGAGGGCAGCGCGGTATTGACGATGGTGGTATCCAGCGTCTGCATAAAGAAGCCGAAAGCCACGATCCACAGCTGCCATCGCACCGAGGTGGACCCTGGTGGGGCGCTGGGTTTGATGTTCATCTCATAGGCCCTTATCTCCCGCGTTGCTGCCGATCAGTGAGGCAGCGGCGTCAGTTTTTTACCGCGACGGAACTTCATCTGCAAGCGGTCAAAGTACAGATAGATCACCGGCGTGGTATACAGCGTCAACAATTGGCTCATCAGCAGCCCCCCGGCGATGGTGATCCCCAGCGGCTGCCTCAGCTCCGCCCCGTCCCCGCTGGTCAGAACCAGCGGCAAGGCGCCAAACAGGGCCGCCAACGTCGTCATCATGATGGGGCGAAAACGCAGTAAGCAGGCCTGGAAGATGGCCTCACGGGCGCTGATCCCGCCGTTGCGTTGCGCATCCAGGGCAAAGTCGACCATCATGATGGCGTTCTTTTTAACGATACCAATCAACAGCATAATCCCGATTAGCGCAATCAGGCTAAACGGCGCGTCAAACAGTTCCAGTGCCAGCAATGCCCCGACTCCGGCAGAAGGTAGCGTGGACAGTATGGTCAGCGGATGGATATAGCTCTCATACAAAATACCTAGCACGATATATACCGTGGCTATGGCCGCCGCGATCAGGAACAGCTGTGATTTCAGCGTTTCCTGAAACACCTGTGCGGTACCGGCAAACGAGCCTCGCACGGTGGAGGGAACTCCCAGCTGCGTCATGGTCCGTTCGATGGCTGCCGTCGCCTCGGACAGGCTGCCACCGTCTGGCAGGTTGAACGAGATGGTAGAGGCTGCCGACAGCCCCTGATGGTTCACCGCCAGCGGTGCGTTGGCTGGCCGCCATTGGGCAAAGTAAGACAGCGGGATCGGCTGGCCGCTGCTGTTGATCACAAACATTTTGTCCAGCGAGCTCACGTCCTGGGTATAGGGCGGAGCTACCTCCATCACCACTTTGTATTGGTTCAGCGGCTGATAGATGGTGGAAATCTGGCGTTGTCCGAAAGCGTTGTTGAGCAGGTTGTTGGCGTCGTTGACCGAAATGCCCAGCCGCGACATGGTTTCGCGATCGTAGGTCAGATCCATTTCCGAGCCTTTGTCCTGCTGATCGGAGTTGACGTCCGCCAGCTCCGGCAACGCTGCCAGTGCGGTGCGGATCTTCGGTTCCCATTCGCGTAGTGCGCCAAGATCGTCGGCAAGCAGCGTGTATTGGTAACTGGCGTTGGCCTGCCGCCCACCAACGCGAATGTCTTGTACAGCCATCAGGAACAGGCTGGCCCCCGGCTCTTTCGCCAGTTTGGCACGCAGGCGGGCGATCACCTTCTGAGCATCATCGGTGCGTTCCGACAGCGGTTTGAGGGAGATAAACATCGAGCCGCTATTGGTGCGCGAACCGCCGGTGAAACCGGTGACGTTATCCACGTCCTTGTCTTCCCGCACGATCTTCATAAATTCTTGCAGCTTACCGCGCATTGCCTGAAACGAAATGCTCTGGTCGGCCTGGATAAAGCCCATCAGGCGGCCGGTATCCTGCTCGGGGAAGAAGGTTTTTGGAATACTGATGTACAGCCAGACGTTGAGGGCAATTGTGGCCAGGAACACTGCCATTACCCAGCGAGAATGGCCCAATACCCAGTTGAGTGAGCGGCCATAGCCCTGCTGCAAAGCCAGCAACATTCGGCCAAAACCCCGAATACGCCGCTGTTCGCGCGGTGGCTGGTAACGCAGCAGATAGGCGCACATCATCGGCGTCAGCGTCAGTGAAATCAGTAACGAAAGCCCGATTGACACCGAAAGCGTCACGGCAAATTCGCGGAACAGCCTGCCTGGCAAGCCGGCCATAAACAGCAAGGGAATAAACACCGCCACCAGCGATACGCTCATGGAAAGCACGGTGAAACCGACCTCTCGTACCCCTAGCAGTGCGGCCTTGATTGGTTTCATCCCGGCCTCGACGTGGCGCGAAATGTTTTCCAGTACCACGATGGCGTCATCCACCACAAAGCCGGTGGCGATGGTGAGCGCCATCAGCGACAAGTTGTTCAGGCTGAAGCCGCACAGGTACATGGCGGCGAAGGAACCGATCAGGGAAACCGGTACGGCCACTGCCGGGATCAGCGTTGCTCGGCCAGAGCGCAGGAAGATGAAGACCACCAGGATCACCAGCCCGATGGCGATCACCAGTGATTGCTCTACTTCGGCCAGTGAGGCACGGATCGTCGGTGAGCGATCCTGGGCAATACTCAGTTCGATCGAGGCGGGGATGTTCTCCCGCAACGCGGGCAACTCGGCGCGGATACGATCCACGGTTTGAATGATATTGGCGCCGGGAGCACGGCTGATGGTCAGAATGATGGCTGGTTTGGCGTTGGTCATCCCGGCGTTGCGTACGTCCTGGACCGAATCGATGACGTTGGCCACGTCGCTCAGCCGTACCGCCGCGCCGTTGTTATAGTGAATCACCAACGGCTGGTAGGCCGCCGCAGTTTTCAATTCGTCGTTGGCCTGGATCTGCCAGCGCTGCTGTGGGTCATCCACCGCGCCTTGCGGGCGGCGTACGTTGGCGTTGGCGATGGTTTGCCTTACCGCATCCAGTGAAATCCCCTGGTTGAATAAGGCACCGGGATTAAGCTCCACGCGTACCGCAGGTAAGGAACTGCCGCCGACCGAGACATCGCCTACGCCTTCCGTCTGGGCAATCTTTTGCGCCAGCTGCGTTGACGCGAAGTCATACAGCTGCCCTTGGTTGTAGGTATCCGAAGTCAGCGTCAGGATCATGATTGGCGCGTCGGACGGGTTGATCTTGCGATAGGTGGGTCGGCTTGGCATCCCGGTAGGCAATAAGCTTTGGGCGGCATTAATCGCAGCCTGTACGTCACGTGCAGCCCCGTTGATATCGCGATCGAGATCGAACTGCAGGATCACCCTGGTGCTGCCAAGTGAACTCGTCGAGGTCATTTCATTCACCCCGGCGATCCGGCCCAGGGCCCGTTCCAGCGGTGTAGCTACCGAGGAGGCCATGGTTTCCGGATCGGCGCCAGGTAACGAAGCGCTCACCAGAATGACGGGGAAATCCACCTGCGGCAGCGGCGATACCGGCAGCAGCCGAAAGCCAATCACCCCGGCGATGGTGATCGCCAGCGTCAACAGCGTTGTGGCAACCGGCCGGTAGATAAACAGGGCAAAGAATTTCACGGCAGCTCCTGCGGTTCTGGCTGGCGGTGGGTATTGCGAGCCAATTTATCAAACAGCAGGTAAATCACCGGCGTGGTGAACAGCGTCAGGATCTGGCTCATCACCAGACCACCGACCATACAGACGCCCAGCGGGCGGCGCAGTTCGGCCCCGACGCCGGTACTCAGCATCAGCGGCAATGCCCCCAGCAGCGCGGCCAGCGTGGTCATCAGGATCGGGCGAAAACGCAGCAGGCAGGCCTGATAGATGGCGTCGTACGGCGTCATCCCTTGCTCACGCTCGGCAGCCAATGCAAAGTCGATCATCATGATGGCGTTCTTTTTCACGATGCCGATCAGCAAGATGATGCCGATAATGGCGATCACATCCAGCTCATGGCCGGAGAGCATCAGCGCCAGCAGGGCCCCGACACCGGCGGTGGGCAGGGTCGAAAGAATGGTCACCGGGTGGATAAAGCTCTCATACAGCACGCCCAGCACGATATACATCGCGACCACCGCCGCCAGGATCAGCCACAGCGTGCTACCAAGGGCAGCCTGAAATGCTAGCGTGGCGCCCTGGAACTGGGTGGTGATGTCTTTGGGCATGTTGAGGTCTTTCTCAGCCTGAGTAATGGCCTCTACCGCTTCCCCGAGCGAGTAATTACCGGCCACGTTAAACGACACGGTGGCCGACGGGAACTGATCGAGATGGTTGATCGACAGCGGGCCAAAGCGCTCCTCTATTTTGGCGATGGTGCTTAATGGCACGATGGTGCCGTTGCTGCTGATCAGGCGGATATCGTTTAACGCTGAAAGCCCTGGTGTGCTGGAGACATCATGCTCCAGTACCACCCGATATTGGTTTGCCTGGGTGTAAATGGTTGAGATCAGGCGCTGGCCGAAGGCGTTATACAGCGCGCTGTCGACATCGCTCATGGTGATGCCAAGGCGCGAGGCCGAGTCTCGGTCGACATTCACATAGGCCACCAGCCCCTGATCCTGCCAGTTGCTGGTCACTTCGGCCAGTTGCGGGGCCTGCTGCAATTCGGCCATCAACTTCGGCACCCACAGGCTGAGGTCATCCAATGACATCGCCTGAAGGGTGAACTGGTACTGCGTGCGGCTCACCTGGGTGTCGATGGTCAGATCCTGCACCGGTTGCAGATACAGCTTCAAGCCGGGGAACTGCGCCGTCTGTTGCTGCAGGCGGGTAATGATCGCCGGGATGCGATCGCTACGTTCGCTCAGCGGTTTAAGGTTGATCTGCAAACGGCCGCTGTTGAGCGTGGCGTTGCTGCCGTCCACGCCAACAAAGGACGTCAGGCTTTCTACCGCCGGATCCTTGAGGATTTCGGCAGCAACCTGCTGCTGGCGCTCGGCCATGTTACTGAATGAAACGCTCTGTGGCGCTTCCAGCGTACCCTGAATAATGCCGTTATCCTGCACCGGGAAGAAGCCTTTCGGCATCAGCAGATACAGCAACACGGTCAGCGCCATGGTGCCGAAGACGACGCCTAACGTCAGCCACTGATGGTTCAGCACCACTTTCAGCCACACGCCGTATTGGGCGATCACCCGGTCAAAGAAACGCTCGCAAGCACGAGAGAAACGGTTTTGCTTACGCAGCGATTCGTGGCTAAGCATCCGGGCGCACATCATCGGCGTCAGCGTCAGCGACACCAGTGCGGAAATCAGGATCGCCACTGCCAGCGTCACCGCAAACTCGCGGAACAGACGGCCAACGATATCACCCATAAACAGCAGTGGGATCAGCACCGCTACCAGCGAGAAGGTCAGCGAGATAATGGTAAAGCCGATCTCTCCTGCCCCTTTCAGCGCCGCGTCGAGCGGTTTTTCACCTTTTTCGATATAGCGCGAGATATTCTCGATCACCACGATGGCGTCATCCACCACAAAGCCGGTGGCGATGGTCAGCGCCATCAGCGTCAGGTTGTTGATGGAGAAGTCGAGGAAATACATGACGGCAAAGGTGCCCACCAGGGAAAGCGGCACCGCCACGCTCGGGATAATGGTGGCGGGAACGTTACGCAGGAAGACGTAGATCACCATGATGACCAGGGCGATCGCCAGCAGCAGCTCAAACTGTACGTCACTGACCGAGGCCCGGATGGTGGTGGTGCGGTCGGTCAGCACCTTCACATCTACCGACTTTGGCAGGCTCTTGATCAGCTCTGGTAGCATCTCGCGAATACTGTCGGCGGTGGTGATCACGTTGGCACCCGGTTGGCGCTGAATATTCAGCACGATGGCCTGTTCTTTATTGGCCCATGCCGCCAGGCGGTTGTTCTCTGCGCCTTGCTCAATGGTGGCGATATCTTGCAGGCGGATGGCTGCTCCGTTCTGATAGGCGATAATCAGCTGACGGTAATCCTCAGCGGTTTTCATCTGATCGTTGGCAGAGAGTGTGACCGAACGCGTCGGGCCGTCCAGGCTACCTTTGGCCGAGTTGACGTTGGCGTTACTGATGGCGGTGCGAATGGTTTCGCTATCCAGCCCATAGGCGGCGACCGCCGTAGCATTGAGTTTCACCCGTACGGCCGGGCGCTGGCCGCCGGAGATGGTGACCAGACCGACCCCGGTAACCTGCGAAATCTTTTGCGCCACCCGGGTTTCCACCATGTCTTCTACCTGGGTCATCGGCATGGCGGTCGAGGTGACGGCCAGCGTCAGGATCGGTGGATCGGCCGGGTTAACCTTGCTGTAAATCGGCGGGTAGGGCAGATCGTTGGGCAGCAGGTTGGTGGCGGCATTGATGGCCGCCTGCACTTCCTGCTCGGCAACGTCCAGCGGCAGTTCAAGCTGGAATTGTAGGGTGATCACCGAGGCGCCACCGGAGCTCTGCGAGGCCATCTGCTTAAGGCCGGACATCTGGCCAAACTGGCGCTCCAACGGCGCGGTGATCGCCGAGGTGACCACATCCGGGCTGGCGCCAGGGTAGAGTGTGACGATCTGGATGGTTGGGTAATCCACTTCCGGCAGGGCAGAAACGGGCAGTGAGCGATAGCCAATGATCCCGGCCAGCATGATAGCCAGCATAAACAGCGTGGTGGCTACTGGGCGAAGAATAAACAGGCGGGAAGGCCCACCTCCGCTATGTGGGGACATCGACTGCATCAGGAGTTCCCCTGAGGTTTAGCGCGGTGCTTCGGTTGTTCTGCATTCGGGGTGGCCGTCGATGTATGAGGGGCCACCACTTCAACCTGCATGCCTTCGGTCAGGCGGTCGATCCCGTCGGTGACGACGCGGTCGCCCGCATTGACCCCGGCACTAATGACCACCTGCTGGCTATCCTGAATACCGGCGGTCACCAGATGTTTGCTGACCTTATTGTCTGCGCTCAGCAGCCAGACGAAGTTACCTTCGTTGCCCATTTGCAGCGCGGCGGTGGGGATCACCACCGCATTTTGCAGGGTGGCAACCTTCAGCCGGGCGTTAACGAACTGATTCGGGAACAGCGCATCGTCCTGATTGTCGAAGCGAGCCTTCAGTTTGATGGTACCCGTCGCGGTATCGATCTGGTTATCCAGGCTCAATAACTCACCGGTGGTTAACAACTGCTGGTTGGTGCGGTCCCATGCCTCGACGCTCACGGGGCCAGCTTTCTGTGCTTTGACCAGATCGGCGATATTGCTCTCCGGTAGGGTAAAGACTACATCGATCGGATGCGTTTGGGTGATCACCACGATGCCGGTAGTGCTGCCGCTGGCGATGTAATTGCCCACGTCAACCAGCTTAAGGCCCACGCGGCCATCAATCGGTGCGGTGATCTTACTGTAGGTTATTTGCAGTTTGGCGCTGTCCACCGCCCCTAGATCGGCCTTGATAGCCCCTTCGGTCTGGCGAACCAATGACTCCTGGGTATCCAGTTCCTGGCGCGATACCAGATTGGTTTTTGCCAACTGTTGGTAACGGGCGAGGTCGCGTTTGGCATTGGCCAGCGTCGCCTGATCTTTGGCTAACTGCCCCAGAGCCTGAGTTAATTGTACTTCGTAAGGGCGCGGGTCGATCTCAACCAGCAGGTCTCCCGCCTTGACCTGTTGGCCTTCGGTAAAGTGTATCGCCATCAATTGACCATCGACGCGGCTGGTGACGGTCACGGTGTTGGCCGCGGTGGCGGTGCCCAATCCCGAGAGGAAACGCGGCACGCTCTGCACTGTGGCGGTGGCGGCCTGCACTGGAGACATGGGAGCCCCTCGTCTACCACCGGCTCTGCCTGCGGCTCCTGCTGGGCCTGAACCTGCCTGCTGCGCACCCGGCGCTGCACCGGTAGCCTGTGGCGCGCTAAAGTGACGCCAGATCAGAATGGCGCCAAGCACCACGATAACTATGGCTAGCAGGCGCAAGAGCAGTGTGCGGCGTTTGGGTTTTGTATTCATGGCGTTGGGCATTCTCTCCAGAGACAGTCGTGCGGGCAATCAGTTGCCAAAAGTGATACTCCTTACAGGATACTAGTTTAGCGAGCCGTCACGGTGTAAAAATGAAGGAAATATGGAGGAAGCGTCAGGTTTGTCGGCAGAGAATGTCTATTTTACCCAAACCACGCTTAGCTAGACATTTTCTGACATATAACCGATTCGTTTTAGCGTTCCAGCCGTTTTCGCGCTAATAATTTAGGGCGAATATTTCCTTTTCCCTCAGGAGCCACATCATGAGCAAGAAACCGTTGGGCCGTTCCGGCATTCAGGTCCCGCAACTGACCTTTGGCGGCAACGTGTTTGGTTGGACTGCAGACGAGGCCACGTCTTTCAGCCTGTTGGATGCGCTGGTAGCCAATCAGTTGAATTTTATTGATACCGCCGACGTTTATTCGAGCTGGGCGCCGGGCAACCAAGGTGGCGAGTCAGAAACGGTGATTGGTAACTGGCTGAAGAAAAGCGGCAAGCGCGACCAGGTGATCATCGCTACCAAGGTGGGAAAACCGATGGGCGAGGGCAAACAAGGCTTGTCGCCACGCTATATTCGTCAGGCCGTAGAGGCTTCGTTGCGCCGCCTGCAAACCGATTATATCGATCTTTATCAGTCCCATGATGATGACCAGGACACTCCGCTGGCAGAAACTCTGTCTGCACTTGATGAATTGATCAAAGCCGGGAAAGTGCGTGCTATTGGCGCTTCCAACTATCAGGCAGACCGGCTGGTGGAAGCACTGAAAGTCAGCGAGCAAAACGGACTGGCGCGCTATGAAACCCTGCAGCCGGAATATAATCTGTATGCCCGTGAAGGTTATGAGCAGGCGCTGGAAGCGGTGGCGCAGCAACAGGGGCTGGGGGTGATCAACTTCTTCTCACTGGCCAGTGGTTTCCTCACCGGCAAATATCGTAGCGCACAGGACGTGGGTAAGAGCCAGCGCGGAGATACCATTGTGTCGCGTTATCTGAACCCGCGCGGTTTCCGCATTCTGGCAGCCCTCGATCTGCTGGCAGAGAAGCACCAGACTACACCCGCACAGATCTCGTTGGCCTGGCTGATTGCTCGCCCAAGCATCACCGCGCCCATCGTCAGCGCCACCTCGTTAACCCAGTTGGATGAGTTGGTGAGTGCCACTCGGCTCCAATTGGCCGCCGAGGATATCAAGGCGCTGGATGAGGCAAGTGCCTGGTAAGGCCCATAACATCAATTATTATTCAATGAGTTATTATCACCATTACTTGTTTGGCGACAGCTTACGATACAACACATGCTTGCGTAGTGGATGGCCCAGCGGTAAACGGGGATGCTCGAAGGTTTCACCGCTGAAGGTCATCCCGATGCGCTCCATCACCCGGCGGGAAGGGAGATTAATTTCAGCGGTAAAGGACACCACCTCTGGCAGTTGCAGCCTATTGAAAGCGATATCCAGTGCGCAACGTGCCGCTTCGCTGGCATAGCCTTGGCCCCAATGCTCCTTCGCCAACCGCCAGCCAATTTCCACGCAGGGCGAGCAGGGCAGATCGTCGCCAGGAATGGCTAGCCCGACAAAGCCGATAAAGGCAGCCTGATGCTTCACCTCGACGGCCCATAGCCCCCAGCCGTGTTGTTGCATAAATTGGCGGATACGATTGGCCTGGGCGTCGCTTTCAGCTCTGCTTAGCGTTGCCGGGAAGTATTTCATCACCTCAGGAGCGCTATTGAGCGCGGCAAAGGCGGGCAGATCGCTATCTTGCCAACCGCGCAGCAGCAATCTAGGTGTTTCACCAGTGATGATAGCCATAATGCTCCATTGTCAGGGGCGTTAGCCGCCCCTGCGTTAATCAACGAAACAGCGTCTGCGCCCAGCGTGCCAACCCGGCGGTGACCGAGCCAAAATCGTTGCCACCGACGATCGGGATCCCCGGCAACTGCTGTTGCAGTGCAGTTCTCAGCAGTGGTGAGCGCGCGCTACCACCGGTCAGGTAAATGACCTGCGGCTTACTTTGGCTGGTAGCCAGAGCGGCGCTAACCTGTTCCTGGATACGTAGCAGAGGTTGGGCAATGGCATCGGCCAACTGCTCCTGGCTGATCGTTTCTGCCAGCTCCGGCTGCACAAAATCCAGTTGAGCGCTGATGCTTGCCTGACCCGATAGCGCGATTTTACTCTCTTCCGCCGCACGTACCAGCCGATAGCTCAGGCGCTGCTGATGGACTTTCAACAGACGTTTCACCTTCTCGGGTTCGGCAGCGTCGCGGATCAGATCGCGCAGCATACGGCCATTGGCCGTGCTGTAGAAATCGATTTGGGCTGGGACGTCGTTGGTCGCTACCGCGTTCCAGTAAGGCAATGCAGGCATGGCAATGCCTTTCTCGGTTTCACCGCCCATACCGAACAGCGGCATCAGCTGTTTGAACGCCAGCATGATATCCAGATCGTTACCGCCTACGCGGCAACCGCTGTGCCCCAACAGGCTCTGTTGGCGATCGGCACGATCGCGCCATTGTGGCCCCATCAACAGCACCGAGCAGTCGGTGGTGCCGCCGCCGATATCGACCACCAGCACGGTTTTCTCTTCGCTTAGCGTCGCTTCAAAGTCCAGCCCGGCGGCAACCGGTTCGAACTGGAACTCGATCTCTTTGAAACCGGCCCGCTGTGCGGCGCGGTGCAAAATCCCCTGCGCCTGCTGGTTAGCCTCTTCACCGCCGGTGCCCTGGAAGTTGATCGGGCGGCCAATGACGGCCTGAGCGATGCTGGTTTGTAATACGCTTTCCGCCTGGCGCTTGATGTGGAACATCATGGCGCACACCAGATCTTCAAATAGCGCAATCTGCTGTGGCTTAAGGCCGTTAGCCCCGAGGAAGGATTTCGGCGAGCGGACAAAATACACTTCTTCCGGATCTTCGATGTAGTGGGCCAGCGCCTGCAGGCCGAACAGCACGCTGTCGCCGTTGACCGGAATATCTTCTTCGCGGTTGAAAGTGATGGCGCGGCGCAGCAGCTGCTGGTTTTCCTCGCTGCCGGTTGGCACCTGCCAGTGGCGATGCAGGCACTCACTCACCGCCTCACGCGTCGGTGCGCACAGCATCGAAGGGAGATACGGTTCGTTGTTTTCCAACGTCAGTAATTCAGGGCCCTGGTCGCGCATAACGGCGACAGAACAGTTGGCAGTGCCATAATCGAAGCCAATAAACATTTTTCGTTCCCCATGCCGATGAAGGGGGGCGACTTTACCCGAGACTGGTCTGCCGAGCAACGAGTGGGCCGCTAACTGGCGAAAAATTTAGCGGCAATCGCGGCGGCATGGTTAACTTGATGGCAGCGATATCAAACAGGTTAATGTCCGATTCCCGCACGTCAGCCACAGGTCCGAGCGCCATAATGAACAAAAAACTGACTCCGAGCGATGCCATGAAGAATCAACAACAGGCGCTGTATAGCGCGCTGAGTGCGCGTGACCGTAAGTTTGACGGACGATTTTTTGTCGGTGTCTCCTCCACCGGTATCTATTGCAGGCCGGTATGTAGTGCCCGCACGCCGAAAATCGAAAATTGTACCTTTTATCCCAGCGCCGCCGCCGCCGAACTGGCCGGTTTTCGCCCCTGCCTGAAATGCCGCCCCGAATTGGCTCCAGGGCTGGCGCTGATCGATCTGGGCAATCGCTATGCTCAGGTTGCGGTTCAGCTGATTGAGCAGGGCTATCTTTCAGAGCATAGCTGTGAACAGCTGGCTACCCGTCTGGGGATTTCCGATCGCCATCTGCGGCGCATTTTTGCCGAGCAGTTCGGCGCTTCCCCCATTGATTACGCCCAGTCGCACCGTCTGTTGCAGGCCAAACGGCTGCTGGCGGATACCGATTTGCCCCTGAGCGAGGTGGCGTTTGCCGCCGGGTTTGGCAGCCTGCGGCGTTTTAATGAGCTGTTTAAGGCCCGTTATCGCCTGATCCCTTCGGTATTGCGCAGCACTGCTGGCCGAAGTGAGCGGGCCGCCACCAGTGGACTGGTATTTCATCTGGGGTATCGGCCACCTTACGATTGGCCGCGTATGCTGGGATTCTTACAGACCCGTGCGGTCAGCGGCGTGGAAAGCGTTGTCGGTCAACAATACTGCCGTTCGATCGCGGTGGATCAGGGCGGTGTCGAATATTGCGGTTGGGTGAGCGTCCAGCCGCAAGAGGCGCGTAACCGGGTACGGGTGGAAATAGCCCCATCGCTCAGCCGAGTGACGACCGAAGTCCTGCGGCGCATTCGCCAACTGTTCGATCTGGATGCCGCGCCGGACCGCATTTGCGAGGCGTTAGGTACGTTAGCGGCGGATGCGCCCGGCTTACGTTTGCCAGGCTGCGTCAACAGCTTTGAGCAGGCTACGCGTGCGGTGTTGGGGCAGTTGGTCAGCGTCAAGATGGCGGCTACCTTTGCCGGACGGATGGCCGAACGCTGGGGAACGGCGCTGGAGCAGCCGTATGGCGATATCACTCATGTTTTTCCGCAGGCGGTGCGGATCGCCCAGTTGCAACCGGAAGATCTGCGTCCATTGGGCGTACAGCTGAAGCGCGCCGCGGCGCTGATTGAAATTGCACGCAGGGTAACAGAAGGGCGTTTGCAGCTGGATAACGTGCTGGATATCGAACAGGGTATCAAGGAGTTAACTTCATTACCGGGGATAGGCAGTTGGACCGCCAGCTATATCGCGATGCGGGCCTGGTCATGGCCGGACGTTTTTCTGGCGGGGGACTATCTGATCAAACAGCGTTTCCCCGGCATGACGCCGCGCCAGATTGAGCGCTATGCCGAACGCTGGCGGCCTTGGCGTTCCTACGCCACCTTGCATCTGTGGCATAACGATCGTTGGGCTCCTTCAGTGAATACCGAAGTAGCCGCCGCTGAGTAACTCGCTCAGCGGTAACTCCAGCGCAACGGTGTCACCGTCTACCAGATCGACCCCGATGGCTGTCAGCGCACTTAGCGTAACCTGTTGATGTGCAGGCCCGGCTAGAGTTTGAGTATTAATACGTTGCGCGGCACCATGGATCATCGTCACCATCAGCTCATCCATTTGGTTACAGTGGACGTCGGTGATAAAACGCTCGTCGATGCGGATGTAATCGATAGTCTGGCCGTTTAATTGATTGAAGGCGTTCAGGTTGCGGCCAAAACCATTGACGATCAGCTTGCAGCCCATCTGCTGCAAACGGCGCATAAAGTCACCGCCGTCCTCTGGGTGATCGAGCACGATGGTCTCGTCCACCATCAGATACAGCGCGCTGGCTGGCAGCACTGAAGCCGCCAGTAACTCCAGCAAATAACTTTGAAAATCAATATCCAGCACGCTATCCGTGGCTAATGGCAGCGCAATGGCCAGCCCCTTGCGGTGTAGAGCCTCTGCGTGTCTTTCCAGTACCTGACTTACCAACCAGCGATCGACATCCGGCAGCAGGCCGTAGAGCTGGGCGGCGGCGAGGAAGGATTCAGCGGCTAGCAGGCGTTCGTCGGGTGGGGTAACGTACAGCTTTAGCTGATAGAAACAGACCGCCTGCGGCGTTTTAGGCGGCGAGGCTGCCCTGACGCGTAACAGCAATTGCTGATTATCGATAATATCTAGTACTTCCTGGCGCGTTAGCAGCTCATGCTGGCGCTCCATCTGCTGTTTTTGCCGAGCTTCATAAATATAAACCTGGCCACGGCCGTGGTGCTTGGCGGTATAACAGGCGATATCGGCCTGTGCCAATAGCTCGCTGCTCTTGCCGCTGGTGGCACCGATTGGTGTAATACCGGCGCTGGCGCCAACATGATAAATCTTGCCTGCCCAGCAGAATGAGTACTCGCCGATCTGCTCGATCATCTGTTGCATCAGCAACTTGGCCTGCTCCAACGAACAGTCGAACAGGATCAGACCAAATTCGTCGCCACCGAGCCGTGCCAGGCAGTCGCTGTTACGCAGCTGGCGCTGCATCAGTTGGCCAATCTCCCTGAGTAAGGCGTCGCCTGCCGCGTGTCCGGCACTATCGTTAACCGCCTTGAACCTGTCGAGATCGAGGAACACCAGCGAGTGCTGTTGCTGGTTTTCGGCCACGCTGGCAATAGCGCCCTTCAGCCGCTTTTCGAAGCTGGTACGGTTTTTCAGGTCGGTCAGCGCATCGTGTGAGGCGTTATAGCTGAGCTTTTTCATCAGTTCCCGCGAGGCGCTGACGTCCTGCAACACCATCACCGCCCCCATCACCTCGCCCTCGATGGTTTTTAGCGGCGACACCGATTCCTGTACGTCGAAGTGGCGTCCGTCACGGCTATGCAGTACCAGAGCGTATTCTGCTGGCAGGGGGGGCCCCTCATGCAGACAGTTTTGCACCGGATTTTCTATCTCTGGGCCATCCTGGCCGTTGGTCATCCGCACCACGCCGTTGATCGGCATACCGAGCGCCATCTCCAGCGGCCATCCGCACATTTGTTCAGCTACCGGGTTCATAAAGGTGATACGCATGTCGCGGTCGGTGGAAATCACCCCTTCGCCAATGGCGTCGAGCGTAATGTGCAAACGTTCCTTCTCTTCATGCAGCGCTTCGGCCAGCGTTTTGATTTCCGTCATGTCGATATTGGTACCGATCATCCGCTTCGGTACGCCGTGCTCATCGAGGATGGTGTTACCCTGGCCGCGAATATGGCGAACGCCCGCTAACCGGGTCTTGATGCGGAACTCCATCACAAACGGTTGGTTCCGGTCTGTGAGTGTCGCCATTTGCCGCTCGATGCGTTCGCGATCTTCTTCCAACAGCAAAGAGCTCCACAGTGCCAGTGTGGGGATTTGATCCGGCGTCAGTTCGTACAGCTCAAACATCCGCTTGTCCCAGGTGAGCTTATCTCCGTTCAACATCCATTCCCACACGCCGATCCCGCCGGCCTGATTGGCTAGCGTTATCCGTTCCACCAGGCTGCGGTTCTCCGCTTCGGTACGTTTTAGTTCGTTGATATCTTCTACTTGAGAAATAAAGTACAGCGGTTGGCCCTGCGGATCGCGCACCAAGGATACCGCCAGCAGTGTCCAGACGCTCTCACCGTCGCTACGAATATAGCGTTTTTCCATGGTGTAGCTGCTGATATGGCCATCAAGCAGGTCCTGTAACTGTGTCAGATCGGCATTTAAATCATCGGGATGGGTGATTTCTTGAAACGTCAGGCGGCGCAGGGTTTCTGGGGGATAGCGCAGCAGCTTGCACAGCGCCTGATTGACCTGTAACCATTTCCCTTCTGGTGAGACCAGCGCCATGCCGATGGCCGAATACTCCAACGCATTACGAAAACGCGTTTCGCTTTCCACGATATGCTCTTTTTCCACCCTGAAAGCATGCATCACCATCGCCATGGCGTGGGCCGGGATCAGGATCAACATCAGTGGCAGGTAGACTGTCACATCGCTTAAAAACGTCCCCCTATCCTGAAAATGCAACAGCCCGAGTGAGATCATCACCGTAATCATCAGGGTGGTGGTAAAACAGATGATAAAGGCTTCGAGCCGCGGCAGGCTGATCGCTGCCCACAGCAACGGCAGGATGATAAAGGTAAACGGGAAGGGCATGTTGAGCAGTGCCAGATAGCTGAAGGTCAGTGTTCCCAGCAATACCAACAGCAGTTCGAACAGGTTCAGCGTTCTCAACATTGAGCGGCGATAAACCAGCCCGATCGGCGCCAGAGCCAGTACGCCAATCGCCTCGGAAATAAACCAGGTGCTGAAGGGTTGCCAAAAGGTTTCCCCAGGTGCAGGTGCCACGGCGGCTGCCAACAGTGCGCTGAACATAGGCGTGAAGATCACGGCACAGAACACAAATTTCAGCCAGCTTGCCAAGCTGTTTAACGGATCGTTTGGCTGCAGTATTCGCCGTAACAGCAGGGTACAAACGGTGGCTTCCAGCAGGTTGATCAGCGTGAGTTTGACCGGGAACCAACTGAGGCCGAACAGCAGGAAACTGGCAATACACATGCCGATCCCGCAGAGGATCAAGTGCAATGGCCAAGTACGCGGTGGCTGGTGGAACATCAGCATAATAACGGCGGCAGTCGGGAACCACAGCGGGGTAAAGTGGCTGGATTCTGCTGACAGCGTCAGGCACAGGTAGGCCAGCAGAAAAACAATCAGTGCGCTCAGCAACGAGTGGGTGAACAAGACACCTTTAGCTTTGAGTGGGTGCTGCGTTGCGCTGAGATCCATCGGTAACCTTCACTTATGCTATCGACCACGAAAACCTGCCGCCATAGGGAAGTACAGCGGACGAGGAATACCTATCCAAGTATATACCCAACCTCTATCAAGACACACCGTTGCGATTCGGCACTTTCTCCGCAAGGGAAACCAGCGATTTGCTCTGGTCGAGCTAGCGGTGACACTGACTAAAGCAGGAACACGGTCGCCAGCCCCAGGAAGATAAAGAAGCCGCCGGTATCGGTCAGGGCGGTGATCAGTACGCTGGAGCCCACGGCAGGATCGCGGCCCAGTTTGAGCATGGTCATCGGTATGATCACCCCCATCAGCGCGGCGACCAGCAGGTTCAGCATCATGGCCAGCGTCATCACGCCCCCCATCGCCAGGTCGCCATACAGCAGATAGGTGACCAGCCCCATGATGCCACCCCAGACGATCCCGTTGATGATGGCTACGCCCAGCTCTCTGAACAACAGGCGTGAAATATTGCCCTCTTCGATCTGATGCAGCGCCAGCGCGCGCACGATCATGGTAATGGTCTGGTTGCCGGTATTGCCGCCGATACCTGCGACGATAGGCATCAAGGCGGCCAGCGCCACCAATTGTGAAATGGTGTGTTCAAACAGGCCAATGACCCTGGAGGCGATAAAGGCGGTACAGAGGTTGATGGCCAGCCAGGCCCAACGGGTTTTCACTGCCTTGCTGACCGGGGCAAACACGTCTTCTTCCGGGCTTAACCCGCCCATGCGACGCAGAGTGGTGTCGCTTTCTTCGTTAACCACGTCAACGATCTCTTCGATGGTTAACCGCCCCATCAGTTTGCCTTTGGCATCGATCACCGGGGCGCTGATCAGGTCATAACGTTCGAACGCGCTGGCCGCCGCTTCGGCTTTGTCTTCCGGCTGGAAGGTGGTGGGATCGCTATCCATCACCTTAAACACCGGGGTTTGCGGATCGTTAAGCAGGATCGCGGTCAGCGGCAGCTCGCCTAACAGGGTATTTTTGCGGTCGGTGACGAACAGCTTATCGGTGGCGTCCGGGATGGTTTTGCGTTGACGCAGGAAGCGGTGTACGGCCCCCAAAGAGACATCAGGGCGTACCGAGACCAGTTCAAAGTCCATCATCCAGCCGACGGTATCCTTACCGTAATGGACCATCTCGCGCACCTGCTCACGCTGCTCTGGCTCCAGTGAGGTCAGCAGGCGGCCCATCAGGTTACGTGGCAGGTATTGCGCCAGATAGGCCTGTTCATCGACATCCAGGGTTTTGATCGCCTTGAGCAGGTCTTTATCGCTCATCTCTTCGATCAGGCTATCCCAGACGGGTTCGGCAACTTCTACCAGGGTTTGGCCGCGCTTGTTGTTATCCACCAGCCGCCACAGCGCCAGGCGTTCATCTTGTGGCAGCGCTTCTAGCAGGTCCGCCAGGTCAGCGGCGTGCATATCTTGCAGCAAGTGGGTGATTTCGGCGGTATGATTAAGCAGTTCGCCTTCGCTGAGTTGCTTTTCATCCCCTGAGCGGCCAAGAATGCCGTCAACCAAAGGGGTATTATTTAACAGTAGGCTTAGGATGCGCTGACGATACTCAGCGACTTTTTTGACGTTATGTGTTGCGGCGGACATGGAATTCCTTAACGCTGACTTGGCACACCGGGTTCCTTTTAGACTATCTTTAAAAGATAGAGCATAGCGGCAGTTGGCGTGATTTTTATCAATCTGATGGTGCAGGGTCAGCAGCTTTGGCGTGCCAGTGACTCAGGGTGATGGTCGCTTGGTAGGGCAAGATAATCACCGATTATCCACGCGGGCTTCCTGGGTCTGCGGTTCAGGCAGCGATCTTTTTTCCTGATGATGGGGAATAGCGGCAATGGCGGCATACAGCAGGCGACCGACTAGAATGATGAAACTGATCAGCAGCACGACTTTGGTCATGCGCCCGGTTGTGGTCTTTCTCATGGTTCATTGAGCCCGTCGGTTTTTCCCATTGGCATTGTTCAAGCACCCTGTTGGGGCTGCCGCTGGAAAATGATGGTGGCGATTACTGTTGTTTGACACATGCCTGCCATGACTAACATTGATTTAAATTGTAAATGGAATTCTAGGCTCTGATGACAAAAGATGTCCATTTATTTCCGTGCGTTTGATCGAGCAATTTAGCTGGGGTTTATGTCCACCACTTTTTAAGTGGTTACTCGAAATGCACGGGATATAGATTTTGTCTGATTTTTTGTTGTGTATTAATAGGTTATTATCGGCCTATGACGTGTCATATGGATTTTTATTAGCCTTTTCTCTATTAATTGATCGTGGTCAAATCTTAAGCTATCGCAGAGAATAGAATTCACAGCCATTCTTGATGCTGGAACCGTATGTCTCAGCTTGCTCCCCGAATGGTTCTGTGGTGGGATCGGATCCTGCTTTCTCTGCGATTTAAAACGCTTAAGCGACGAAGTGAATCACGCCTTAGCGGATACTGTGTCTTGATGGGTATTTTAAAGTTCTGGAATAATTTACGTGACCGTTGGTGGGGGCAGCCTATCGTGCTGAGCCTACTGCTGGTGCCGCTTGCAGGCTGGCTATCGCCGCGCCTGATGCTGCCTGATGGCAAAGTGTATCTGGTTTATCTACCGCTAGTGGTCTGCTTTTCTTTGCTGATGGTTTATGACTGGCGTGCCATGCCTGGCATCGCTTTGGCTATTCTTATCCGCTATTCCAACCGCGCCGGCGGCAGCGAAGTCGACGTGATCATGACGTTGCTGTATGTGGGATGTCTGAGCATTTGCTGGTGGGGCTATCGCTGCCAGTCGCAGCGCCACTGGTGTGTGGGACTCACCGAGTTGAAGCTGGGTAAACACCGGCTGATCTGGCTGGTGCTGATGCCGCCAGTGCTGTTTATTTTTGGTTTACAGCTGGTTATCGGCCTCGATTTGTTGCCGGACGAACTCGGCATGCTTTCCGGAAGCGGTAATCACCTGCATGCACTGATAAACTTTCAGGCCATTCTGATTGGCTGCCTGTCCTCCATGCAACTGTTCTATTTCGTCTTACGGATCATTAAGAACCCCAAGTTTGCTCGCGTACTGCTGGGAAGGATCCGTCGTGAGATGGCGCCATCGGTTAAAAAAAGTGAGCTGCAGCTGTGGGTCGTGGTGCTGCTTGCCTTGGTCGTGGTACTTGCCTACCACACGGCTGATACCAATGCCATGCAGGTGCCCGACTACAGCCTGACGCTGTTATTGCCAGTAATGCTGTATAGCGCCATGCGCTTTGGCTACCTGTTCAACTGTATTATCTGGGCGGCAACCCTTCTGGTGCTGTTCTTTAACTATCCGGGTTATGTGCAATGGGACAGCCTGCTGCATAACCTGACCATGATCTCGTCAATGATGCTGGCGTTCACCCTCAGTATTTTGCTGACATCTGCGGTGCATACTCGCCAGCGGATGGACCATGCGAAGGCGCAAAGCGCCTCGTTAAAAGATCCGGTCATCGGCTTACCCAACCTGCGTGCATTGAAGCGCGATCTGGCCAAGGTGCCGCGTTCGACGCTGTGTTTCCTGCGGATTTCCGAGCTGGATTTGCTCAGCCGTAACTATGGCATGCAGTTGCGCATCCGGTTCAAACAGAAGCTGGCGAGCAGCCTGCGCACGGTGCTGGAGGAAGGGGAGGACGTCTATCACCTGCCGGGGTACGATCTGGTGCTGCGGCTCAACGGTTCCGACGGTGAGGCCCGGGTGGCCAAAATCCACAGCACGCTGGAGAAGTTTCGTCTGGTGTGGAACGGTCTGCCAATCCATCCACCGCTGGGAATTAGCTACTGTGGAGTCTATTCGGAAGTGGAACACCTGCATCTGTTACTGGGGGAATTGAGCTCGTTGGCGGAAATGTCTCTGACCAGTGGCCGGCCTGAAAACGTGCAGAACGATCATCATGTGGTTCAGGATGAAATCAAGCGCAAGGTCGCCTTGTTACACTGGGTACAACGCTCGCTGGATAATGACGGTTTCATGTTGATGGCTCAACCGATTGTCGGGGTTCGCGGCGATTCTTACCATGAGATCCTGCTGCGTATGCTGGATGATGAAGGGAACGTTATTCCTCCCAACGAATTCCTGCCGGTGGTGCATGAATTCGGGTTGGCTTACCAGTTGGATATGTGGGTACTGCGCCAAACCTTGCAGTTTATGGAGCTCTATCGCGAAGGTATGCCTAGCGCGCGCTTTGCCGTGAATCTGTCACCGTCCTCGCTGTGTCGCCCAAGCCTGTGCCAAGACGTGCGCGATGCCTTGCGGCAATACCAGATTGAGCCTTATCAACTGGTGTTGGAAGTGACGGAGTCTCATCTGGTGCAGGATGTGAAATATGCCAAAAATTCGCTGAAAGAGCTGCGTCAGTTAGGTTGCCGTATTGCCCTGGATGATTTTGGCACCGGCTATGCCACCTACGATCGACTGAAGGAGCTGCATGTCGATATCTTGAAGATCGACGGCAGTTTTGTGCAGGATATGCTGACCAGCAAAGTGGATTACCAGATCATTGCGTCAATCTGCAAGGTGGCGCTGATGAGAAGGTTGTCGATTGTGGCGGAATATGTTGAGTCGCCCGAGCAGCGCGATGCGCTTAAAAGCCTCGGCGTGGATTATATGCAGGGCTACTTTATCGGCAAACCTCAATTGTTGGCGTCTCTAGTGCCGATGGAGGCACAACCGGAAGACGAAGAGTCTGACTGAGAACGTGGCCCCTCACCCTAACCCTTATGTCTTGATCTTCTCCGCCTTAGCGGAGAAGATCCCCGACTGATCATCGGGAGATAGCCGGTGAGCTCCCCCTAACCCTAGTGCCTATGAGCCCGTGGGAGAGATTGTGCCCCGGCTGTCTATTTCCCTGTCGCCTTGTAGACCGAACGGTATCCTGTGCCTATGAGCACCTACATATAAGGATGGTCCGGCGATAAATTTCAGACATGGTTATGGAGTGCCATAATGCGTAGAACCCCTGTCGGCGTTGATATCGCTAAACACAAATTTGATGTCGCCGTACTGCTGGACAATCAGAAGTATAAAACCAAAAAGTTTGCCAATACCCCTTCTGGATGCCGCGAGTTCGCAGCCTGGTTGAGCCGCTTTGGCGACTGTCATGTCTGTATGGAAGCCACCGGGAGCTACAGCACGGAACTGGCCACTTATCTGGCAGACAACAACTACCACGTCAGTCTGATGAACCCGGCGTGTATCCATTCCTTCGGCAATACAGAACTGGCCCGGAACAAAACGGACAAAAGCGATGCAGCGATGATAGCCCGCTACTGCGCACTGCATCAGCCTGCCCCGTGGTTCCCAGCCCCGTTGAGCGAGCGCCAGTTGACCGCGTTGGTCAGGCATCTTAAGAACCTGGAAGAGATGCGTCAGATGGAAGAAAATCGCCTGGAGGTGGCCGAAGCAGTCATCGTCCCTTCACTCAATGAGCACATCGCCACGTTGGATGAACTGATACGAGAAACGAAAAAGAAAATCAGTCAGCACATCGATGATAACCCTGACCTGAAACGGGACAGCGAGTTGCTAAAAAGTATCCCTGGAGTGGGAGAGATGCTGAGCTCCAGCCTGCTGGCCTTCGCAGGAAACCTGCGTCGGTTCACCAGCAGCAAGGCCCTGGTAGCGTACGCAGGACTGAATCCACAGCGATGTGAGTCGGGGATGTTTAAAGGGAAAAGCCGGTTATCGAAAGTGGGGCACGGTGAGCTGCGAAGTGCGTTATACATGCCCGCGGTAGTGGCAGGCCAATACAATGTTGTGGTTAAAGACTTAACAGAAAGGCTAAAGTTGCGTGGGAAGTCGGGCAAAGAAAGAGTGTGTGCGGCGATGCGAAAGTTGCTGCAACTGGCCTATGGTGTGGTGAAATCAGGAAAGACATTTAATGCGGAAATACCGCTTGCCGGATAGCCGACAAGACGGTATCTCTCCCACAGGGCTGAGTGATCCCCAGTAATATGGTCAGCATCCCATGACCATATTACTGTACTCATTCCCTAACTTTTTCAGCATATTAACTATATTCATCCGTCTCACTATTCCCGCTCTGTCTCTCAGGACCTCACCAGCAAGCCTCAGATACGACAGGATCCGTCTCCCTTTCTCACTATTTGCCTGATAATGCCGATGAAGTTGTTTCTTTTCCGCCATATACCCCGTCAGCCACATCACCAGGCTGGCCATCGCTGCCACTACACTCAGAACCGCCAGGCGACCCCAGCCCTGGCTGCGGCTTAGTCTCAGCCCATATCCGAAGCGCGGACTTTTTTCGTCGCGGAAGTTCTGCTCTATCTGCATCCGACGACTGTAGAGGGTCATTATCTGATGAGGCTCCAGGCCTTCAACATTACTGAACAGCAACCACGGTTCCTGAGCGCTACTTCGATGCTCTTTCTCCGTTTTTGACCGTCTGCCTTTTCCGTGACGTCCCGCCGATGGGCGCTTTTGCAGATAAAAGCTACCGTAACAAGGCTCCCTCGGCTTACGAGCAAGTACACCGTAACCGACTTTTATGGGAGTGCTCTCCGCCTGCAAGTCACTGATTTTCATCCAGCGGGTGCTTCCTTCCAACTGGAAGCAGACGAGCCCTCTGACCCTGCCCGTAAAACACCAGCCCAGTTGGCTTATGTGCCTGAACCAGTCAGTTCTGAAGCCCGCATCCGTGATTATTGTGACGGGTTTTCCGTCGGGAATGGCCCCGTGGAGACGGTCAAGGAAGGCGCACTGAACCTGGCTGTTTTGTGCCAGCCAGGCGGGCACCACTTCGCTCATCAGAGGGAGGGAACGGCCATTACAGACTAGGCTTGCTCGCAACAGATGCCAGTTTTTGTCATGCCATCCGCTCCAGTCGACAGCAATAACGCAGAACGGCATCAGTGAGGTGATAGACCGCGTAATCATCTGTTGAATAAGGGGAAGCTCGTGATGAATAGCGGTATTACCGAGGGCCCGATCGACACGTTTAATTTTATTTTTGACGTGAGCTCTGCCTGGAAGCGAACGGCCGAGACTGGTTAGCGTCAAGTCAGCGCCGTTGCAAAGTGCAATGGCCATAGAGATAAGTACATTGATCCGAAAGGAATGAATACCACGTAAAGACGCGGAGAAAAATTTCTGGCAAACTGTTTGTAAAGGCACGATGAGGTCTCTTCTGTTTTGTTAGCGCAACCAGTAGATCACACTTCATCGTGCCTTTCATTTTTTTGTGGGGATTCCTCAGCCCACAGGGAGAGGGAACCGATCGAGCGTGGTTGAAATTGTAGTGATTCATCTTGGATGAGAGACGATCGAGTACGCTGATTTTTCTGCGCCGTACACCATCCTCGTTCTTCTTACTCCGTATTTACCGAAGCAGCACAGGCCAACCAAGCACTCCGGTCAGCTCCCTCTAGTACAGGGAGAGGGAACCGATCGAGCGTGGTTGAAATTGTAGTGATTCATCTTGGATGAGAGACGATCGAGTACGCTGATTTTTCTGCGCCATGCTCCATCTTTGTTCTTCTTACTCCGTATTTACAGCACTCCGGTCAGCTCCCTCTAGTACAGGGAGAGGGGGGACCGGGCGAGTACGCTGATTTTTCTGCGCCATGCTCCATCTTCGTTCTTCTTACTCCGTATTTACCGAAGCAGCACAGGCCAACCAAGCACTCCGGTCAGCTCCCTCTCCCTGTGGGCTGAGTGATCCCCAGTAATATGGTCAACATCCCATGACCATATTACTGTACTCCTTTCCTAATATTTTCAGCGCATTAACTATTTTTATCCTTCTCACTATTATGGGGCGGTCTCGTAATATCTCCCAGGCAAGCCTCAGATATGACAGGACTCTCCTGTCTTTCACCGTATTGGCCTGATAATGGCGATGGAGTTGTTTCTTTTCTGCCATATACCCCGTCAGCCACATCACCAGGCTCGCCATGGCCGCCACTACACTCAGCACCTCCAGGCGTCCTTTACCCTGACTCCGCCCATACCTCATCCCATACCCGAAGCGGTGACTCTTTTCATCGCGGAAGTTTTGCTCTATCTGCATCCGACGGCTATAGAGTGTCATTATCTGAGCGGGCTCCAGACCTTCCACGTTGCTGAACAGTAGCCACGGTTCCTGCGCGCTTTTTCTATGTTCTTTTTCTGTTTTTGACTCAGTCCCTTTTCCATGCCGCCCTGCCGATGGACGCTTTTGCAGATAAAGGCTGCCACCGCAAGGGAGTTTGGGTTTACGCGCAAGCACACCATTGCCGACTTTCCGGGGGCTGGCTTCTGCCTGAAGTTCACTGACTTTCATCCAGTGTTTGCTTCCTTCAGGACGGAAGCAGATAACACCTTTGACCCTGCCCGTAAAAAACCAACCCAGTTGGCTTATATGCCTGAACCAGTCAGTTCTGAAGCCTGCATCCGTGATTATCGTGACGGACTTTCCAGCGGGAATGGCCGCGTGCAGGCGGTCAAGGAAGGCGCACTGTACCTGACTGTTTTGTGCCAGTTTGGCAGGCACGACTTCGCTCATCAGCGGCAGTGAACGGCCATTACAGATCAAGCTGGCTCGCAACAAGTGCCAGTTTTTGTCGTGCCATCCAGTCCAGTCGACAGCAATAACGCAGAACGGCATCAATGATGTGATAGCACCGGTAAGCAGTTGCTGGATGCGAGGCAGGTCGCGATGAAGAGCGGTATTACCGAGGGTTCGATCGGCTCGCTTGATTTTATTTTTGACGTGGGCCTTACCTGGAAGCATGCGGCCGATGCTGGTTAGCGTCAGGTCAGCGCCGTTGCAGAGTGCAGCGGCCATATCTGTAAGTCCCTTAATACGAAAGGAATGGATACCACGTAAAGACGCGGAGAAAAATTTCTGGCAAACTGTTTGTAAAGGCACGATGAGGTCTCTTCTGTTTTGTTAGCGCAACCAGTAGATCACACTTCATCGTGCCTTTCATTTTTTTCTGGGGATACCTCAGCCCTGTGGGAGAGGGTTGGGGTGAGGGGTTACGCGGCAGGTTTTGCGTCTGCGTCCTGCTCGCCTTCTTCTTCTATCACCAGTTTCCAGCCAACCACGTCATTCCAGTATTCCTGCTCACGCTCAAAATCGAGCTGTACCAGGTTGTTCTGCGACAGATAGCCCGCCGGGAAGCGCAGCGTCCAGTGATTGTCATCCGTGACCAGGCGCAGGGTTTCCGGCGTGGTGGTGGCCTGACGCTGATTGTTAAGCAGGGTGCTCAGGCGTAACAGCTGGATCAGCGGCAGATAGTACTTCTTCTTGAACAGGTTCAAGCGGGGTAACTCTTCGAGCTTGATCGCTTTACGCTGGAAACGCACCAGCGCCGACAGCAGCAACTGCTGCTCCTGGTTGAAGCCTGGCAGGTTGGTATTTTGCAGAATATAGGCGGAGTGGCGGTGCATACCGCTGTGGTTGATGCTCAGCCCCACCTCATGCAGCATGGCGGCCCATTTCAGCAGCGCTTCCAACTGTGGCTGCACCAGCTTGGTGTTTTGCGCCATCCACTGAGCGTACAACAGCTCGGTGGTTTCGAGCACGCGCTTGGCCTGCTCGCGGTCAATATTATAGTGATCGGCCAGACTTTTGGCCGTGCGGCTGCGAATATCCTGGTGGCGGAAGCGGCCCTCCATTTCATACAACACGCCTTCGCGCAGGGCACCGTCGGACAGACGCAGATCGCGGATTGCCAGCGCATCAAATACCCCACACAGGATCGCCAGCCCCGGCACAAATACCGATTGGCGATCTTCCGACAGGCCCGGCAGGCTCAGGGCGCTGAAGTTTTTAAACTGCACCACTTGCTCAACCAGCAACTCCAGCCGTTCAAGGGTAATCAAACCGTCTTTTTCACCCATGGCCACCAAAACTTCGTGAGCGGCCTTGATGGTGCCAGATGCCCCCAAGGCATATTGCCAGCCCTGGATGCGGTATTGCCAGGCCAGGGTTTCCAATTTTTGTGCGGCGGCCAGGCGTGCTCGTTTAAAGTTGGTTTTGCTGATCTCCCCTTCAGGGAAGAACAGGTGGGCAAAGCTCACGCAGCCCATGCGGCGGCTCTCTGCCAGCAGAGGCTCGAAATCCTCCCCGATCACCAGTTCGGTAGAGCCACCGCCGATGTCGATCACCAGCTTGCGGCCTTTTTCCGGCTGAGTATGCTCGACCCCCATAAAAATCAGACGGGCCTCTTCCTGCCCGGCGATGATTTCGATCGGATAAGGGATCACTTTTTCCGCCCGCTTGAGGAACACTTCGGCATTCACCGCCTGACGCAGGGTGTGGGTACCCACGATGGTGACGTTATCCGCTGGGAACCCCTGTAATCGCTCGGCGAACAGCGCCAGGCAGGCCAAGCCCCGCTCCATGGCTTCTTCACTGAGCACGTTGTTGCTATCCAATCCATCGGCAAGGTGTACCCGCTGTTTTAAACGGCCTAACACCTGTAAGGCGCCGTTAACGACGCGGGCGATCACCATATGGAAACTGTTCGAGCCAAGATCGATGGCAGCGATTTCCTGTGGCTTATTATTGGTTACAGTGCTTTTTAGCGGCATAGTGGCTGGCCTAGTTGTCCGGTTGTTCCAGAGCTTTTAAATACTCATAAATGGCCACCTGTGCACGGACCTTACGGCGATTGCCACGCGGTACATACTGGTTGCTCAGTTCTTTATCGATATAGCGGGCCTTGACCGTATCGCTAAACAGCAGCTCCAGAATGTCCAGAACGCGCTGTTTGAGCGCCGGATCCAGCAGCGATACAGCCACTTCGATACGGTAATCTATGTTACGGGTCATCCAGTCGGCGGAAGAGAGGTAAACCCGTTTGTCACCTTTGTTTTCGAAAACGTATACCCGATCGTGTTCCAGATAACGGTCGACGATGCTGATAACCTGAATATTGTCACTAATTCCCGGCAGGTTGGGGATCAGCGAACACATGCCGCGCACCAACAGACGGATTTTCACGCCGGCGGCAGCAGCGGTATATAACCGATCTACCAGCCCTTTATCCACCAGATTATTTATTTTCAACATAATAGCGGCGTTTTCACCGGCTAATGCGTTGGCAATTTCCCGATCGATCAGATCGTACAGCATGCGGCGGGAGTTCTGCGGCGAAACCATCAGGTTGTCGAAGGAGACCGGCCGGTACGGATTTTCAATAAAATTGAATACCCGGCGTACTTCGTTAGTGATGCGCGAATCGGCGGTCAGCAGCGAGTAGTCGGTGTAGATACGGGCGGTTTTTTCGTTAAAGTTGCCGGTACCAATATGAGCATAGCGCACAATATCGTCGCCTTCACGGCGCGAGATCAGGAATAGTTTGGCGTGAATTTTCAGCCCCGGAGCGGAGAAGATCACGTGCACCCCGGCCTCGGTCAAGCGTTTGGCCCAGTGGATGTTGGCCTCTTCGTCGAAGCGTGCCTGTAGCTCGACTACCACGGTCACTTTCTTGCCGTTATGCGCCGCATGGATCATCGATTCGATAATGCGTGAGTCTTTGGCTACCCGATAGATATTGATTTTTATCGCCAGCACGCTGGGATCGAACGATGCCTGACGCAGCAGCTCCAGCACGTGTTCGAAGGTGTGGTACGGGTAGTACAGCAGCACGTCTTTTTCGCGGATGGCATCGAAGCCGTTGCGGAATTTATCGAACCAGATATGCCGCAGACGCGGTAGCGGGCGGTTGACCAGATTGGCCTTGCCGACGTTCGGGAAACTGATGAAGTCTTTAAAATTGTGGTAGCGGCCACCGGCGATCACCGAGTCGTAGTTGGATATCCCCAGCTTGTTACGCAGCAACTCCACCATCTCGTTGGGCATATCGCGCTGATACACAAAGCGTACCGGCTCAGCGGTCAGGCGTTGTTTCAGGCTCGACGACATGAGTTCCAACAGGCTGGATTCCATTTCGGTCACCAGATCGTATTCTGCATCGCGCGTCATTTTCATCGAATAGGCGTTGAGCGCGTCATAGTCGAAGAAGCCCTTGAAGATGTCGTCCAGGCAATAGCGCAGGATGTTGTCCAGCAGGATCATCGGCTTGCGTCTGCGGGGGGCTTCCGGCGGCAGATTGACGAAGCGGGGCACTTTGTCGGAAGGAATTTCCAGTAACGCATAATCGATGCGCGTACCGCGAATGATCTCCACCGCCAGATAGGTGTAATCGTCCTTCAGGAACTGCACCAGATTGGTGTCGTGATTGATCAGGATCGGCGTGATGTGCTGGCGCAAATGATGCTTGAAGTATTGCCGCAGCCAGATTTGCTGGTTCTCCGACACCTGACGCTCGTTGATCAGGAAGATCTGGTTGCGCGCCATCTCCAGCAGCAGATCGTTGTACAGGCTGTCGAACTCCTGATCGGTCTTCAGCACCTTGGCCTGAATTTTTTTCAGCAAATGACGTGACGCGCCACCTGAACCCTGTTCTTCGCTGATCAAGATGCGCCGTTTCAGATCGGCAAAGCGGACTTTATAGAATTCATCCAGGTTATTGGAGTAAATGCCCAGAAATCGCATGCGCTCAATCAAGGGATTGCTCTTATCTGCGGCTTCCTGCAACACGCGCTCATTAAAGGATAACCAGCTTAATTCTTTATCGATGTAGAGCTTTTCCTGACCCATTGCTACTCCAGTTCAATTTTAGAAAAGGATCGGACTTATCGCCGAATACCGCTCTAGTGTCCTTCTTCATTATTGCGAGAGATTGACAACAATGTCCAACATATCTGAGGAGTTATCCCGCCGTATTGCCCGCCGCAAATTGTTATTCCTCCAGCATGGCTCCCGGCAACTTTGTCATGCAAACGTCACAAAACTGACATAAGATGCCCGGTTATCTTTGGGTGCAAGCCCGACAACGGAACCGACGACAGGCAAATGGCACAGACAACGCTTAACCAACATCCCCGGGATCGCCTGCGTGCGCACGTTGATCGTGGCGTACAAGGAGCCGTGACCGTCAGCGGGCTGCTGGTATTGATGACGCTGATGCTGATCTTTGTCTATCTATTGCTTTCGGTTTTACCGCTGTTCAAACCGGCCTCGCTAGGCACTTCACGCGTATTGCCAATGAGCTACAGCTCCCCGGCGCTGGCTATCGGGATGGACGTACAGCAGCGTATTGGTTATCGCATCGATCGCCAGGGGGAAGGGCATTTTTATCCGTTGCAGGCACCGAACAATACTCCTATACAGCAAACGCTATTGAGCCAGCCAACATTATTGGCTCATGCGGTTGGAGAGCGTGACCTGTTTGCCCTGGCACGGGCGGATGGCCGATTGATAGTTGCCCAGGCCGATTTTGCACCGTCGGGCGGTGGTGAACCGCAGTGGCGTTTTCCGCTGGGGCAGGAGCCTTTGGCGTTTGATCCCCATGGGCAAGCACTGACATTGCTAAGCCTGGCGCAAGTCCGCCGGGGCAACTTCCTGCTGGCGGCGGTAACGGACGATAACCGGCTGCTGTTTGGGCGTTTCAGCCCGACGCTTCAGGGCCAACCCACGGAAATCCCTTTGACCGACGTGCCACAACAACTGTTGCTAACGCCGGATGGCCGCCAGCTCTATCTGTTAACCGGCAACCAACTGGCCCGTTATCAGATTGAAGGGGCACAGCCGCAGCTGCGAGAGACGCGAACCCTGGGTGAACATCCTCCCTACCGTCTGACGGCGTTGCCGGGGGGGAGCGCATTATTGATCCAGGCTGGCGACGGTAGCCTGCGTGAATGGTTTGACGTGGAGAAAAACCAGCGCTATCAGTTAGCACCGATACAGCAATTTGCCCATCAGACTACCACGCAGGAGTTGTTGGTCGCCGAGCCATATCGGCGGGTATTCGCAACCTTGCAGCCGCAGGGCGAGTTCGCCTTGTTTTCCAGTATCCAGTCCAAGCCGTTGCTGAAGGACAAGCTCCCCGTCAACGTACAACAGATGGCGTTTGCCCCACGTGGCGACGGTCTGTTGCTGGAAACTGCCCAGGGTTGGCAGCATTACGCCGTGGATAATCTCTATCCAGACGTCACCTGGCGTTCCCTGTGGCAGCGGCTGTGGTATGAGAACTACCCTGAACCGGCGTATGTGTGGCAATCCACTTCGGGTGAAGATAGCTACCAGGCTAAATTCAGCCTGATGCCGGTGATCTTTGGCACCTTCAAGGCGGCAGCGTACTCCATGTTATTCGCCATCCCGCTGGCGCTGGCCGGGGCGATCTATACCGCCTGCTTTATGTCGGCAGGGTTAAGGCGGGTCGTCAAACCGGCGGTCGAGGTGATGGGCGCGTTACCAACGGTGGTGATTGGGCTGGTGGCCGGTATCTGGCTGGCGCCGATGATCGAGCGTTATCTGCTGGCCGTGTTGGCCTTGCCGTTCCTGTTGGCCGGGGTCGTGCTGTTATGCAGTTGGCTGGTTAACCGATTTACGACGCGGCCTTGGTCACCGGGTTGGGATTTACTGTTGCTGTTACCTGTAGTGGTGCTAACGGTTTGGCTGGCGCTTGCCGTAGGGCCTTGGCTGGAGCTTAAGCTGTTTGGTGAGCCGCTGCATTTCTGGTTGGGCGAGGACTTCGACCAGCGCAATACGTTGGTGGTGGGCGTGGCGATGGGCTTCGCACTGGTGCCGATTATCTTTTCGCTGGCAGAGGATGCGTTGTTCAGCGTGCCTGCCTCGCTTAGCCGGGGGTCATTGGCCCTGGGGGCTACCCAGTGGCAAACCGTGTTGCGCGTAGTGTTGCCTTCCGCCAGCGCCGGTATTTTCTCTGCGCTGATGATCGGTTTTGGCCGTGCGGTGGGGGAAACCATGATCGTGCTGATGGCCACCGGCAACACGCCGCTGATCGACGGCAGCCTGTTCCAGGGCTTACGGGCGATGGCGGCCAATATCGCGATCGAAATGCCAGAGGCCGTCACGGGCAGTAGCCATTATCGGGTGCTGTTCCTGACTGCGCTGGTGCTGTTTATCTTTACCTTTGTGTTTAACACGCTGGCGGAGGCGGTACGCTTACGCTTGCGTAAGCGCTATACGCTGAACCAGGAGACACCATGAGAAGCTGGGTGAAAAGCGGCTCCCCGTGGATTTGGCTGACGGCGGCATCGGTGGCCATCAGCCTGCTGGCGCTGATCGGCATTTTACTGCTGCTGGCCGGGCAGGGGACGCGTTATTTCTGGCCTAGCCCGGTCTATCAGTTCGAGCTGAATCAGACGGCCGCAGGCCCGGTAACGATCGTGGGGGAGCTGTATCAACGGCAGACGATCTCGCGCCAGCAATTGCAAGACGCCGGTGTTGCGTTGCCACCAGGGGAAGCGCATAGCTTTATCCGCTACCTGATCAAAGTGGGAAACCGGGAAAGCGAAGGGCAGGATTTCCGTACTTTGCTGGCCAGTGACGTCGGTAGAATGACCACCCCACGCGATTTATTAGTGTTGGAGCGTAACAGCAACGGCACCGCCTACGGCTACCTGGCTGGTTTACTGGAGGATGGCCAACCGTTGACCGGCAGCGATCTGAGCCAGGCGTTGCAACAGCGCTTGCCGCAGATTGCGGCGCTGACGCGACAGGCGCGTGATATTCAGTTCCGCGACATGGCGCGGATTAACGAACAGTTTGAACATTTGCGCCTGCATGAAAAGAGCCTGCAGCGTGAGAATAAGCTGGATGCACGTTGGCAAGCCTCTATCCGTGCCGAACGGCAGGAGTTGCAACGCCAATACCGCCAGCTTGCAGGCAAACTGCAAGGGTTGGAACGCGATCGCCAGCGTGATGCCTTGCTGCTGCGCGACATGCACGGGCAGGTTCACACCATTGCCCTGAGCCAGGTGCGCGATGCCTGGTATCCCAATGACATGAGCAGCGGGCAGAAGCTGGCGCATTGGACCAAGCAAGTACAAAAATTCCTGACCGACAGCCCACGAGAAGCCAATACCGAAGGGGGCGTGTTCCCGGCGATCTTTGGTACCGTGTTGATGGTGATCCTGATGTCGATCGTGGTGATGCCTTTTGGCGTGATTGCCGCCGTCTATCTGCACGAGTATGCCGGTAATAATTTGCTGACGCGGCTGATCCGCATCTCGGTAGTGAATCTGGCGGGGGTGCCGTCGATCGTCTACGGGGTATTTGGTCTGGGGTTCTTTGTCTATATGGTGGGGGGCTCGCTCGATCGGCTGTTTTACGCCGATTCCTTGCCGAACCCGACGTTCGGCACACCGGGCGTGCTGTGGGCCGCCTTGACCCTGGCATTGCTGACCTTGCCGGTGGTGATTGTTGCCACTGAAGAAGGGTTGTCGCGTATTCCCGTTTCGTTGCGCCAGGGGTCTTTGGCTCTGGGAGCCACCCGGGCGGAAACGCTCTGGCGGATCGTGCTGCCGATGGCGGCACCGGCGATGATGACCGGCCTGATCCTGGCCGTAGCACGAGCGGCGGGGGAAACGGCACCGCTTATGCTGGTTGGCGTGGTGAAATCGGTACCGGTGCTGCCGGTGGACGATATTTTCCCCTATTTGCACCTGGAACGTAAATTCATGCACCTGAGCTTCCAGATTTACGATATGGCGTTTCAGAGCCCTAGCGTAGAAGCGGCGCGGCCACTGGTGTTTGCCACGGCATTCCTGCTGGTGTTAATTGTTGTTGGGTTGAATCTGACGGCAATGGGCATCCGGCATTCGCTAAGGGAACGGTATAAAGCATGGTCGCAGTAACTAGGTTGAATCTTTTGGGGAGCGCCAAATGAGTCTGATAACGCCGGGCAGCCTACCCCGGTTGGATGTCCAGCAGTTGGCCGATGAGCATACCGCGCTGGCGGTCAACGGTCTGGATCTGTTTTATGGTGACAAGCAGGTGCTGCACAATATTTCCCTGCGCATTCCCAAACACCGGGTGACGGCGCTGATCGGCCCTTCTGGCTGCGGCAAGTCGACGCTGTTGCGCTGCTTTAACCGGATGAACGATCTGGTGGATCGCTGCCGGATTGACGGCGAACTGCAGCTTAATGGCGAAACCATTTCCGGCCCGCAGATTGACGTTGCCGCATTGCGGCGGCGCGTGGGCATGGTATTCCAGCGGCCCAACCCGTTCCCGAAATCGATCTACGAAAACGTGGTTTACGGCCTGCGCTTACAGGGCGTCCGCGACAGGCGTATTCTGGATGAAGCCGTAGAGCGATCCTTGCGTGCCGCCGCGCTGTGGCACGAGGTGAAAGATCGGCTACGGGAAAATGCGTTCCGCCTGTCCAGCGGCCAACAACAACGGTTGGTGATTGCACGGGCGATCGCGGTTGAACCGGAAGTGTTGCTGCTTGATGAGCCGACCTCTGCGCTGGATCCGATTTCCACCTTAACCATCGAGGAGTTGATTTCGGTGCTGAAACAGCGCTACAGCGTGGTGCTGGTGACTCACAACATGCAGCAGGCCGCGCGGGTTTCCGACTATACGGCGTTTATCCACCAGGGGACGCTGGTGGAATATAACGATACCGACGCGATTTTCACTTCGCCACGCCAACGCCGCACAGAGGATTACATCACTGGCCGCTATGGTTGACGGGCGAGGAGCTTAATTGGCCTGCTTGCTCGGCTGCGGGGTCGGTTGTTCCTGCTGTTCAGGTTCAACCTTTTTCAGCGCGGTCACTTTTGCCTGAGAGGGCTGGGCCTGAGGAGGCGTTTTTTGCATCAGCTGCGACTGGCCAATAAACAGGCCGCCTTTCTCGATGGAGATTTCGTCGGCGAAAATATCCCCGCGCATGCTGCCCTTGGGCTGGATTGACAGCGAGTCGGCGAAGCAACGGCCTTCAACCGGGCCATTGATCATGATCTGCTGGGCGCGGATCTCGCCTTTGACATGGCCGCTGGTTTCAATACGCACCATGTGGCTGCAAATGATGTTTCCCTCAACCCGACCTTCGACAATGATATTGCCATCGCCTTCGATCACGCCGGTGAACAGTGCACCATTGGAGATAAAGGTGTCTTTCTTGGCACGGATTGGCTTAATGGCGTCGGCAACTTCAGGCAGGGTGTTTGGCTCAGAGTGAGCAACCGGCTGAGGCACGGGCTGATCGATCAGCTCCTGCGCTTTTTCTTCATTAACGGCTTTATTTTTCTTATTGAATGACAGCATTTGATTCGTCCTTGTTATTTTGTAGATAAACGCCAGCGTTGCCAACAGTGCCAGGACCAAGGCGGCCAGCAGCGCGCGTTTTATGTAGATACCGGTGAAGCTGATCCCTGTCAGCCAGAGAACGATGGACAACGTCCATAATCCCCATATACACCATAATAAGTTGTAATTACGCATGTTTTTCAGGCCGTTTGAAGTCCATTCGCCGCGAAAGTGCGGGATGCCAGGCGGCAGCCAGCGTGACGGTTCCTGTTAGGCTATCCGTAGTAGCGAGTGATGATACCTAATATTGTCGCCTAATTCACCACTCGCTTGACCAACCAAGGATAATCTGAAGTGGCCACGCAAATTGTTTATTTGTGTGATTATTAAGGCTAAATTGATTTTGTGCATGAATATTGGGCGCGGACACAACCTGTCAAACAACTCAACGACAATACTCTGGCAACCGGCGTAAGATGGCTGGTCACTCACATCTGGAGGTTGTATGTCTTTATCGATTTATGCCCATTCCCCAATGCAGTTTGTCCGTGGTTTGCAGATCCTGTCGGCGTTACTGAAAAAAGGTGAGCAGTTCTTGCAGCAGAAGCAGCAGGCTGAAAGCGTGCTGTTAGAAGCCCGACTGGCGCCAGATATGTTTCCACTGCTGCGGCAGGTACAGATTGCCAGCGATGCTGCCAAAGGCGCAGTGGCCAGATTAGCCGGGCAGGAAGTACCGTCCATGCCGGATAACGAAGCCAGCTTTGCCGAGCTGCACCAGCGTATCGAAAAAACTATCGCCTATGTGCAGGGCTTCCAGGCAGCCGATTTCGCCGAGGCCGATGGCCGCAATATTGAAATAAAAAGCAAAACGCGTGATTTTCACTTCACTGCGCAAGATTTCCTGCTGACTTTCGCCCTCCCCAACTTTTATTTCCACCTGACCACCGCCTACAACATCCTGCGTAATCAGGGGGTGGAAGTGGGGAAATGGGATTATCTGGGCGCGAAGTAATTCTGGATCTTTCGGGGAGAGGAATATCTCCCCGGTTTACTGCTATTTAACCAATGGCCTATCGCCAGGCTGGGCAGTCTTGAACTTCGCCAAATACTGCGGCTGGAAGATGCACATGCGCAGCACGGTGCGGTATGCGCCGCTAACGAAGAATTCGTCAATCAGTTCGCCTTCCACCTCAAAGCCCAGCTTGCTGTAAATATGGATCGCCTTCGGGTTTTCTTTATCGACGATCAAATACAGCTTATACAGGTTAAGTACCGAGAAGCCGTAGTCCATCGCCAGTTTGGCGGCGGTGCTGGCGTAGCCTTTGCCCTGATGCGCCGGATCGATGATGATCTGGAATTCGGCGCGGCGGTGAATATGGTCGATCTCTACCAGTTCAACCAGCCCGACTTTGGCCCCTTCATGCTCGATGATAAAACGCCGTTCGCTCTGGTCGTGAATGTGTTTATCGTACAGATCGGAAAGCTCGACAAAGGCTTCATAGGGTTCTTCGAACCAGTAGCGCATGACGCTGGCGTTGTTATCCATCTGGTGAACAAACGCCAGATCTTCCCGCTCCAGCGGGCGTAGCCTGACGTTGGTGGTACTCGACATACATTCTCCTCGGTATTATTAATCTGGCAAAAGTATAACCTCAGGAGCTGATTGAAGGCGAAAAAAAACGGCACCGTGAAAGGCACCGTTTAGCTTGCGGTTAAATTGCGGGTCAGTCGGCGGCATAGCCTTGTGCTGGCAGGCGTTCACCATCCAGCCAGGCAGCGTTGTCGCGCATTGCCAGCCGCCCTTCGATAAACCAGCTCACCACCAGAGGGTATATGGTGTGTTCCTGGGTTTGCACCCGCTCAATGACCTCATCTTCCTCGTCACCGGGGAAGATCGGCACCTTGGCTTGCAGGATCACCGGGCCACCGTCGAGCTGCTCCGTGACGAAATGTATCGAAGTGCCATGCTCGGCATCGCCGTTGTCGATAGCTTGGCGATGGGTATGCAACCCGGGGTATTTCGGCAGCAGGGAAGGGTGGATATTCAGCATGCGCCCGGCATAGCGCTGCACAAACGCGTTGCTGAGAATGCGCATATAACCGGCCAGCACCACCAGATCGGGTTGGTATTGGTCGATAGCTTGCGCCAGCGCGGCGTCAAAGGCTTCGCGATCGGCAAAGGATTTGGCATCCAGCGCTTGAGCGGCAATGCCAGCCTCTTCGGCACGCTGCAGGCCATAAGCCTGTGCGTTGTTGCTGAGTACCGCCACGATAGTGGCGGCGATCCGGCCCTGTTGGCAGGCGTCGATCAGTGCCTGGAGATTACTCCCCTGGCCGGAGACCAACACCACAATCTTTTTCATCACTGGATGACCACTTGTTGTTCGTCAGAAGAAGCCGTCAGTTTACCAATCTGCCAGGCTTTTTCACCCGCGGCGGTCAATATGGCGATGGCTTTTTCTACCGACTCCTGTGGCAGCGCGATCACCATACCGACACCGCAGTTAAAGGTACGGTACATTTCATGGCGGCTCACGTTGCCCGCCTGCTGCAACCAACTAAACACGGCAGGCCACTGCCAGCTAGATTCGTCGATCACCGCCTGCATCCCTTCTGGCAGCACGCGTGGGATGTTTTCCCAGAAGCCGCCACCGGTCAGGTGAGCAATCGCATGCACTTCCACTTTCTCGATCAATTCCAGTACCGATTTGACGTAAATCTTGGTCGGCTCGAGCAGATGATCTGCCAGCGGTTTGCCTGCCAGGTCGGTAGTAGTGGGATCGGTCTTGCTCACTTCCAGGATCTTGCGCACCAGCGAATAACCGTTGGAGTGCGGGCCTGAAGCGCCCAGAGCGATCAGCGCATCGCCAGACTGTACTTTGCTGCCGTCGATGATTTCGGATTTCTCAACCACGCCCACGCAGAAACCGGCGACGTCATAGTCTTCACCGTGGTACATGCCAGGCATTTCGGCAGTTTCACCACCCACTAACGCACAGCCGGATTGTTTACAGCCTTCGGCAATCCCGGTGATCACGCTGGCGGCGGTATCCACATCCAGCTTGCCGGTGGCGAAGTAATCGAGGAAGAACAGCGGCTCAGCGCCCTGAACCACCAGATCGTTAACACACATCGCCACCAGATCGATACCGATGGTGTCGTGGCGTTTTAAATCCATTGCCAGACGCAGCTTGGTGCCCACGCCGTCGGTGCCGGAAACCAGTATCGGCTCGCGGTATTTCTGCGGCAACGCGCACAGGGCGCCAAAACCGCCCAGCCCACCCATGACTTCCGGGCGGCGGGTCTGTTTCACTACACCTTTGATGCGGTCTACCAATGCGTTGCCAGCATCGATATCGACACCTGCGTCTTTATAGCTGAGAGAGGTTTTGTCGGTCACTGCGCGATCCCCACGACGGTTTGCGGTTTGAGAACGGTGCTTCCGGCGGTGATGCCGGAACCAGGCGCGGCAATTCTAACAGCGCAAGCAAACGTTTGCGAGAACCATGTGAGCCCGCTCGAACTTTTCGTCTTCTATACTGTTGATCACTCTTTTGTTGATCTCGATCCGGCTATTGGTAGTGGCGTCGGGAGCAAAAGGCGGTATAATCCGGCGATTTTTTTGGCCGTCAACCACCTTAATAGGAGAAAAATGATGAAGATCGTTGAGGTGAAACACCCGCTGGTTAAGCACAAGCTTGGTCTGATGCGCGAACACGATATCAGCACCAAACGCTTCCGTGAGCTGGCTTCTGAAGTGGGTAGTTTGCTGACCTATGAAGCGACCGCCGATCTGGTGACAGAGAAAGTTACCATCGAAGGCTGGTGTGGGCCGGTTGAAGTTGAGCAGATTAAAGGGAAAAAAATTACCGTAGTGCCAATCCTGCGTGCCGGTCTGGGCATGATGGAAGGGGTGCTGGAGCACGTACCGAGTGCTCGTATCAGCGTGGTTGGGGTTTATCGTGATGAAGAAACCCTGGAGCCGGTCCCTTATTTCCAGAAACTGGTTTCCAACATTGACGAGCGCATGGCGCTGGTGGTTGACCCAATGCTGGCTACCGGTGGTTCGATGATCGCCACTATCGACCTGCTGAAGAAAGCCGGTTGCAGCAGCATCAAGGTGTTGGTGCTGGTCGCCGCTCCTGAAGGGATCGCCGCGCTGGAGAAAGCGCATCCAGATGTTGAGCTGTATACCGCGTCGATCGATCAATGTCTGAATGACAAAGGGTACATCGTGCCTGGCCTGGGTGATGCAGGCGATAAGATATTTGGTACCAAATAATAAATAAGCCGACCTGAGAGTCGGCTTTTTAATGCCCTTTGGATTGCTAACACTGGCAATCCATTGGGTATTAATCACCAAGCTAACACAACTGATACTAACTCAGAGGAAAAACACCCCATGACCCGTCGCGCCATCGGCGTTAGTGAACGCCCGCCGTTGTTCCAGACCATCCCACTCAGCTTCCAGCATCTGTTTGCCATGTTCGGGGCCACCGTGCTGGTGCCGATCCTGTTCAAGATCAACCCGGCGACGGTGCTGTTGTTCAACGGCGTGGGGACATTGCTGTATCTGTTTATCTGTAAAGGCAAGATACCTGCCTATCTGGGGTCCAGCTTTGCGTTTATTTCACCGGTGTTGCTGCTGTTGCCGCTGGGGTATGAGGTTGCACTGGGTGGTTTTATCATGTGTGGCGTGCTGTTCTGCCTGGTGGCGCTGATCGTCAAGAAGGCCGGAACCGGCTGGCTGGACGTGATGTTCCCGCCTGCGGCGATGGGCGCAATCGTTGCGGTCATCGGTTTGGAACTGGCGGGGGTGGCGGCCAATATGGCCGGGCTATTACCGGCGGAAGGCACCTCCGCAGATAGCACAACCATCACGATTTCACTGGTGACGCTGGGTGTTACCGTACTGGGCTCGGTGCTGTTCCGCGGCTTCCTGGCGATTATCCCGATCCTGATCGGGGTGTTGGTAGGCTATGCGCTGTCGTTCTTTATGGGCGTGGTGGATCTGACGCCAATCCGTGACGCGCACTGGTTTGCCCTGCCGACCTTCTACACGCCACGCTTTGAGTGGTTTGCTATCTTCACCATTCTGCCTGCGGCTTTGGTAGTGATTGCCGAGCACGTTGGTCACCTGGTCGTCACGGCGAACATCGTCAAGAAAGACCTGTTGCGCGATCCGGGCCTGCACCGCTCAATGTTTGCCAACGGGATTTCTACCGTGATCTCCGGCTTCTTCGGCTCTACGCCTAACACCACCTATGGTGAGAACATCGGTGTCATGGCCATCACCAAGGTTTATAGCACCTGGGTGATCGGCGGCGCGGCTATTCTGGCCATTCTGCTTTCCTGCGTAGGCAAGCTGGCGGCGGCGATCCAGGTGGTACCGGTGCCGGTAATGGGCGGTGTTTCCCTGTTGCTGTATGGTGTAATTGGCGCTTCGGGTATCCGCGTATTGATCGAATCCAAGGTGGATTACAACAAGGCGCAGAACCTGATCCTGACTTCGGTGATCCTGATTATTGGCGTTAGCGGCGCGAAAGTGCATATCGGTGCAGCGGAGCTGAAAGGTATGGCGCTGGCGACCATCGTTGGCGTCGGCCTGAGCCTGCTGTTCAAACTGATCAGCCTGTACCGCAAGGAAGAAGAAGTGATCGATGTGCCAGAAGAACGACTGGATCAAAAATAACCCATAAAGGCCTATTAGCCTGCTGGCCATTGATTATGCCAATATTACTCACCTTAACGGTGAGAATATTGGCTTCATGGACAGGCGATGTATCTCGAGTGCATCTGCAAAAGGGTGTCCGGTTATAACCGATTACAGTACAAGATCGGAATATCGGGGTCATAGATAAAATACCCTTGCTTACCTGCCAGGCGTATGGCGTAGCTTGACAAACTGTTTACTTTCGAATAAACATCTGGCACAAGGCGTTTTTCAATATTTTCAGGAATAGTGTCTCGGGCATATTTGTTGATATAAAGGGTTTTAAAAAAATACAACCCATTATCGTCAACTTGGTAGCTGACAATGATATCACGCCTGATATAGTACGTTTTCTCCCCATCATTATAGTTTGCGGTTACTGAAAATTTACCTCTGCCATCATCTTTGTTGCTATCGCCTTTTAAGTCTATTGAAATATTATAATTGGCGACTAATCCAGGTTTTGGGACGTCAAATTTCAAATAAAGATTAGATTCGCAAGAGATACTTTCTGTTTTGTTTTTTGAGTAAAAAAAATAATACGCTATGGCCAGGATGGCACATGTTAGCATTACTAATGAAATGATGGATTTAGTTTTCATAGCCAGACCAATGATATGATTTACAATTACTTCTAGCATCACCATCAATGCGATTATCACATATGAAAATAGATTCCCTTTTAATTTCGGGATTTCCAAAATAATACAAAGACTGGTTCCCTACTTTATCGCACTGTATGTTGTGCTTATCAATTTTTGATTTGATATATAATAATGTGAATTTTCCATCTTTCTGATAGATATTACAGTGTTGATATTTCCCCATTAATGAGTAATTTATTATTGGCGGGTTTTTAGTGTTGTAAACATAAAGTAATGAAACAATAATGAGGGTGGAGGCTATCACTAAATAATAGGTGCTACTTCTTTTTAATAAGCTGTTTTTTTGGGGGGGGAACGCATTGATTGCTAATGCCGGTTGTTCTTCTACCTGTTGCTGTTGTTCTTGATGATCTTCTTGTTTTACGTACTCGACTTCATCCTGAAATGGCTCAATAGTAAACTCTTGCGGAATATTAAACCCGGAGCGCGGAGTTGTTTTAATAATGTTTTTATCTAATCCCAGTGAGCAAAGGTGTTTTCTCAGGATATAGATATGCTGATATAGGGTATTAGTGCCTACAATGACACCTTTCTGTCCCCAAATGTCATCGATAAGCTCATCTGGAGAGACAATTTGATGATCTGCATCAATGAGTTTCTGTAAACATTTAGCCGCAGGGTTAGAAAGCTTTACTTTTACTTCTGGCTCATTAAGGTTGAAAACTTCCCCGTCAGTAATATTGTAAACTATCTTTTTATCTATCAAGTAGTAACCAACCATCTCAATCCTCTGAGCAATGAATGCCACCCATAATAATAGGATTATTCTCAGTGCATGTAAAGTCTTATCCGGATTTAATTTAACAACTATATAGTGGCTAAGCGTAAACCGACAACGTAGGATCGCCAGATACCAGTGCCTTGCTTTAGTAGAAAGTGCCGGAGGAGGGGGCCCTTACTCCGGCTCCGCATATTGCCTGCGTATCAGATGCGGGTGCAGTACAATAGTGTGGTATCGGCCTGGCCTACCAGATAGCCTTGTTTGCCAACCAGGCATATTGTGTCATCCGCCAAATCCTTCACTATATGTTTGCTTGGGCTTTGACAAGCGGGCTCTCTGTTATGCGCTTTTGAATTGATATAGCTCCAGGATAAATTATCAGAGGAGCTATAGAGGGGACAGTTTCCATTTTGATACGAAAGCGAGACATTATTTAACGGTTGGCGATCGCTATTAACCAACAAAATGATTAGGCTAATAATAAACGGAATGAAATAAAATAGCTTATGCCACCCGGATGAACTCTCAACCAGGGTCGGGATGCTAGCATTTTCTGCGCATCGCAATTCATCCTCCATCCGCTCAATAGTAAAGTTTGTGGATATATTAAATCCGAGCTGCGGCGTGGTTTTAATAATATCTCTATCTATGCCTAAAGCCCCAAAGTTTTTTCTTAACATATAAATATGTTGGTAAAGCGTATTCGGGCCGACAACCATTCCTTTTTGACCCCATATATCCTTAACAAGAGCATCTTGTGATATGATCTGATGCTTGGCATCAATCAGGATCCGTAGGCACTCTGCGCCAGGTTTTGACAGTTTTATTTTTAAATTCGGCTTACTCAGCTTAAAAATGACACCTTCTACGCTATTATAAACTATAGTTTTATTAATTAGGTAATCATTACTCATTTCAAGCTCCTTCATGTTAAGAATAGTCTGAAGGCGGTGAGTCTAGCATATAGAATATGCTAGACCACAGAAAGGATTACAGGGATATAAGTATCATAATCAGAAAGCAAGAGAGATAAGGGCTGAAGGTGTGTTTGCTGGCCGTCTTTTGTTAGTTAGGTTCAGAAAAATGCCGCCATGGTTGGCGGCATTGAAGGGGGATAATTATCATTCTTATTGCGTATGATACCATTGACTAGTTTGCTAATAATAATTGATGGTGAATACAACCTTGCTGTCTGCTTTACCGGGTGTCACTTTGTTTTCTGTCTTGATATACCTGGCTACCAATGGAATAGTCAGGTTGGTACTGGCACTATTGCTAACGGCGATCCGCTGCTCATTGCCGAGATTGAACAGGGTATTGCTAGCCTTGTTACCCGAAGCCAGCTGGATACCAACGCCGTTTGCCGTGTTGTTTGATGGCTCTAACTTGACGATGCCGTTGGCGGCGTTGATATTACCATATAATGCAGATAGCTTAAGTCCAATGGCATTACCGGTATATTTTAACCCGGAAATCGCGCCGGTTAAGTGCACCGTGTTAAAGGCATTATCGATATAACCATAGAACCTTGGGCAGTTGGTCATCTTGATTGAGGCATCACGCCATTCGCTTGAACCTTGTGCCATCATGTCAAAAATATCCCATGAGCCGAGATCGACAGTATAATCTGGTACGCTACAGGTTTGAGATATTACTTTTAAGCTACCACTAAATTTGACCGTATAGGGTTTCCATGTGAAAACCACGGCACTACCATTGGCTACGGTGTAATCATTACGAATAGTGACAGTAGGTAAGGAACTGCCGTTCACGCTGCCTGGGGTGATATTGCCGGTTTTTATCAATATCATCGTGATAGTTGTCCATACCTGTACATCAGGAATACTAGCCCTGGTATCACTGTACCACTGAAAGGCTGTGGCATTAACGCCGGTATTGCCCCTTGCGATAACCACGCCAATGCCAGGAATATTCGTGTTGTATATCTTTCCTGAGAAAGTCCCCCCCTGCCAACTGGACAGCGACTGCGGCATGTTGGTGAGATAAATATATTGCCTGTCCGTATAGGGGCCGCTACCATCACACTTGCCATGGGGTGCCTTGGCATAATCCTTGGTTGATGTGATATTTTGCCGATAGATGATGGAACCGACAGGCAGTTCATTACCCACGGTGATATTTCCTCCCTGTAATGGGAAGGCATCGGTTCTAACCGGTACATCGATCTTGCAGGTTAGCGCTAAACCAGCCGAACTGTAGGCAACCAGAACGACCAATAAGGCGTGCAAGCTATAGTTAGTTAAGGTCGATCGAATGCTTTCAAGCCACCCGTTAGTAAACCTGTTCATTGTTAATCCTCCCGGCAGATTGAATCAAAGCGGATAATGTTTTTAATGGTCGAGCCTGGTTGCTTAGGCGGTAAAATATAATTCAGCTGGCAGTATTGACCCGGTTGGCTACCCCACTTGACCGTAAGCTGGTCCCGTTGCTTTTCTACCCGCGCGTAGATTTGCCCCATCTGACCAACGCTGCCGATGTTGTTTTTCACACTGTCGAACACTTCGGCCCCAAACGGCACCGCTTCGCCATTAGCGCGTTGTGCCATGATCAACAGCGGTGTCCCTTGCTGGGTTTTAAACGTCACCTTGCTCACCGCACCTGCATGTGGGGCAACTTTGTCACTGGTATTTTCCAACTCGACCTCGTACGGCATGCCTTTTGGATCGATGGTGATTTCATTCATCTCATACGGGTTCAGATAAGGGACGGCGGCGTGTCCCCATGGATCGATGCGCACACCGGAATAGCCGCCGACCTTGGCGCCCGTCGCCCCCTTGGCTTCAACCACGGCGAAGGTATCGCCGGTATAAGGGGTCATGACAACACCTTGCGGCCAGGCGATCATCGTGCCACTCAGCCCAGCCGACGCATTCTGGTAATGTCTGCCCGCGCCGTAAGTGGCGGTCATATGGGTATAAGCTGAGCGGTAACCGCCGTTGAGCGCCATGCTGCTGCCCCCACCCTGGTTATAATGCATCGCGCTGGCACCGTAGTTGTATTGGTAGTCCTCCCCGGCACTGCCGGAAATCCCGACTTGTTGGCCACTTTGCCCCGTGGTGCTGTGATTCAGACTGGCACTCAGCGATGGTAGATTGGCATTTTCTTTACGCCCTAATGGCATGCTGAGGTTAAGCAGCCAGTTGGTTTCCATCCCGCCCCGCATGCCGCGAACGCGCCCGGCGCTCAGGCTGTAGCTGATATCGCGATACTCGTTGCTGTAGCCCAGTTGATATTGAAGATCGGTATTGCCTTGATTCCAGTAATCCTGGGTATAACCGGTGACATACATTTGCCCCCAACCGGCTGGCAGCCCCTGATTCATGGTGATATTAAAGCGGTTACGTGGCCGCCAGATATTGTCAGCCGACTGGCCGCGCTGCTCGGCATCGATCGCCCTCATGGCGGTCATATAGTCGTAATAGCCGGAGGTTGAATAGCGATAGGCGGCGATGGTCAGGTTGCTGTTGGTTGCCGGCAAGAACTTGCTGTAGCTCAACTGGAAGCTCTGCCCGCTGTTCATCCGCTCTTTGGTGCTATTCAGATGGACTCGAGCTTGGCTGATATCGGCGGAGAACGCGCCAATGGAGGTGCTCAATGCTGCCCCCAATTGCAGCGCATAGTAATCATTACTTGCCTGCAGGCCGCCGTAGCCGGTCAGGGTATTGGTCAACCCGCGCTGGTAAGTGGCCTGGACTAGAGTGGGGTTTGTGGACAGCGAGATATCATTGAGCTTACCCGCTACCACATCGTAGTGGTGGGTTCCTGGGCGTAACAACTGGGCGACTGATGCATAAGGAACCTGGAAGTTCTGCACACTGCCGTCTGCTTCCTTCACCGTTACGTCCAGATTGCCGCCAAAGCCGGTCGGGTACAGGTCGTCAATCACAAAGGCCCCCGGCGATACCGTGGTCTCATAAATAACCAGACTATTCTGGCGCACGGTTACCCGCGCATTGGTCCGTGCGATCCCACGGATATTGGGGGCATATCCGCGCAGGGAAGGGGCCAGCATGCGGTCGTCGTTGACTAGTTCAACCCCTCTGAATGGCAGAGTATCAAACACCTGTCCTTTGGTGCTGGTTTCCCCTAGGCGCACGCGACCCAAGATCGCCGGAATATCGCGTTCGACATAGTTGTTAATCGACTGGTATTGCCCGCCGATCCTCTGCTGCCAGTTATAATTCCCGTCGTGGCGGAAATACCAAGCGCCGATATTGATGCCTGCATTTATCCCGGTGTAGACCGAGTTACTGGTTTCTCCACGTGAGTGCGTGGTATAGACGTTGGTGTTGTATCCTAACAGCAGCGCAGGGATGCCCTTATCCCACAGCTCCGGGCTGACATAGCCGCGCGCGATATTTTGCATCATTGCTTGCGGGATGCTGATATCCAGGCGCTGTAATCCTGAGTCGAACGCCACCTGAGCCTGTGGGATCAGGTGGGTGAGTGGATAGCAACTTTGTTCATTGCGTAGTGCCTCGGTAAAAGAGGTTGGCAGTTGGCTGTAGTTAAAGTTGATTTTTTTCAGGATGGCTGGTGACAAGCAAGGTAAGACTTGCTTATCCGCCTGCTCGACAAACAACACCTTTTCGTGTGTCGCCAATTCGCCGTTAACAAAGATATCGGCCGGGTAGGTGCCTGGTGAAGCGGCCGCGCCGTGTTCAAAACGGGATAAATCAACCGCCTCTGCCTCAGACGAGCTTAGAAATATCGGGTCGAAACGCACGCTAGTTCCCGTAGGAGCATCGTTGCGCAAAATCGCTGGCGTATCTTCTGTGGCATGGGCCGCAGGCATGACGGCCAACATTACCATGGTAGCCAATAGAGAATAATGGAATGGATGACGCATAGTAGATAAACAACCCTGTTTATATTTATCCCAAATAAAACGACGGATTAAAGAACAGCCTTCACTGTTTTAACCGCCCCCCAGTCGTTAACGTATTCGTAGGAGATTGCAGTTCCCGCAGGTAAAGTGCGCGCGTCTTTCAGTGTGAAATGTTGAACGCCGCCAGGAGGAACCATCTCGCCTTCCGTAGAGAACGTATTTCCCCCTTGATGCACGACCACCGAGACTAACGAAACGTAATAGGCCGAGGAGTTGGCTGCCTGAAGTTTTCCGTTGCTAAATGACCAAACCAATTTTTCGGCGGCGTCGGCCGCTTTGGTGTTATCGGCAATGGCAGCCGGACGATAGAAGATTTTTATCCGGGTACGGAAGGCGACCTGCAGGCGATTGGGCGCGATATTTTCCTTCACTGGTGGAATTTCCAATACGTTCAGCCAATACACGGATTCTTTATTTTCAGGCAGCGCAGGAGATGCGGTATAACTCAGGCGCAGCGTCTGGCTTTTATTGGGATCGATGCGGTTAATGGGCGGCGTCAGAATAAAGGGTACGCGGATTTTTTCCGGTTTGGCATCGGAGTCGCCGGTATCAATCCAGCTTTGTACCAACATGGGAGCCTGTCCGACATTCGATAATTTAACGGTCACTTCCTTGTCATTCCCTGGATAAACCACGCGGGTCCCATTGACCACAATACTGGCCGAGCCAGGCAGCGGGGAAATCAGAAGAAAGCATAAAGCGGCCCAGAGTGTTAACGGGAATGATTTGCTGAACATAAATGCACTATCCTTGAACAATGAACAGGGAGGTTACCCTCCCTGATAAATCAAAACATTATTTGTATTGCAGGTTATAAACTACGCTACTGGTCACGGTACCCGGCGTGGTTTGGCCATTGGCATAATATTCAACGGCGTAAGGCAACAGCGCGGTACCCTTGGCCTGATCGATATCGATATAAGTCATATCGTTGACCTGGTTGGTGCTACCGATGTCGATGACTTTATAGTTGCCAGACACGTCCAGTAATTGCAGATCAACCTTGGTGGCGCTACCGCCAACGTTTTTCAGGCGCCCAGTGCCCAGGTCTACCGTATTGCCCGGCTGGAAGAACGCCGAAACCTTGGAATGGCCACCTGCAGTGCCGATCACACATTTGGAGATGTTCATCTTGAAAGAGGCACGGCCGGTGGTGTCACCAGCGCTGGTCAGTTCGGTTACGCTAACGGTGGGTAGAATGATGGTGGCATCTGCGCCCTGGCCTTCGATGTCCACGTCACAGGTGCTGTCAGTCAGCAGGCCATTAAACGTAATGGTACCGGTTGAGGCAGCCTGTACAGAAGTAGCCAAACCCAGTGCAGCCAGCAGAGAAAGACTAACAATTGTTTTTTTCATCTTTAAAATGTCCTTTATAGATCGAGTATCGTTACCATCATGGTAATACTTGGTGTGTAAGTAGGTTGTAGCGAACAATAAGTGGCTTATTAATTCGTCACGCCTCCTTTTTTAAACGTAAAGCTACGTTCAAACCTGTCGCCCATTAATACGGCTACCTTTAACGAGCGGTTAAATTATCTGACTTGGTTTAAATGACGGATTTACACGCTTCAGTGCAGTCCGAGGATTTTAACCTTCATCATCAATTCCTGATTGCTGAGTACGCCTAGTCGTTTCATTGAATTACGCTTGTGGGTACTAATCGTTTTAACGCTTTTGTGGGTCAACTGCGCCACCCGGTGTGGGCTATGGCCCATCGATAAATGCCGCACCGTTTCCCTCTCCATTTCAGACAAGTTCAACATTGGGGGGCTGTTTATATCAAACCGGCCCATTAAGAACAGCATCGATAATTTTTTTTGTAATTCTTGTTTTAATCTGGTGATGGTTATATCCAGATCGAACAGGCAAATGCTCCAGTCGGTAGGGGTACCTTGTAACAAACGCTGGCAGCGTTCAGAACAAAAAACGATGCTGGGTGTCTTCGGTTTTGGTCGGTTAACAAAAGGCAGCACGTCGGTCAGGCACTTCTGGCTGATTATCCATATGTCGATTTGAGGTATTGCCTGCCCTGGCTCCAAAGGCATGCGTAGCGGAATATCGGCCAAGACGCTTTCTACTCCATATTTAAAAAATGAGTCAACCCCATAAATATTGATTGCTGGCTTATACTTCATTTCTTCCTCAAAGATACAGTTCTGGCAGTGGGTACAATAGGGACCAGGGTTAATATTAACCTGGCTTACTGTTTTTAACTGCAAGTTGATAATCGGACTCTTGGCTGAGTGTATTGCTTGTTAGACCATTTTTAATAGTAAAGCGTTTTTATATCGGCCCTTGAAATACTGACGCCTTTGCTTCTGGATGTAATGATAATTTCTTCTGAAATACCCAATAACGCCAGTTTTGACTTAAGTTCTTTGAGTTCTTGCCACAGGAATTGGTTGGAAGATGAATAGTTCATCTTGCCAATGACCTCGCTTAGCAATTCCTGACGGCTGACATACTTGTCTCCGGCATGCTTGAGTAAATAGGTGAGTATGGCCATCGTCACTTCTTTTAACGAGACGATCGCGCAGGAGAAGTTGGCGCTAGGTTTGTCCGTGCTGAGACGAACTATCCTGTTATGCTTGACATCGATTTGCAGATCCGGCTCAACCCAGAAGCCAAATAGTTTTTTCCTATCCATTTCCTAAAACTCCTGTTATTAGGTAGAGAGCCTATCCGTTGGTAAGACAATTCTATGTTCATACTCATATAAAACAATACGTTTGATATCCTGATCTTAGGGTTTCCATTTTGTAACAAAATGGAGTTTTTGACTAAACAACTTCACTTTATTGGATATAAAAACCGCCAAATCAAGGAGGGCTAAATTTTGTGCTGCAACTGATCATGGTCTTTACCCTAGCATAAAATTTTAAAAATAAATTTAAATTGGTATAAAATGCTTTCTTGTTTTGTAAGTTTAATTTATTCAATTACTTATGTATAAATCTGCAATTGCGTTGATTCTTATTTTGTGGCCAATAATCTTGGAAGATTTATAGCCGTTTTAATTTCTGACTCATCAGAGAATACTGAACCTGTTCAAGCTGCGATTCCCGTTTGTCAGGCTCATATTACGGAGTATCCAGCGGTATAAAACTCAAAGTTTATCATTCTATCTCAATGAGATGGCCTAACTAACCTATAAGGTATTGGTGTAAACTAATTGTATTTATAATGTTGCTTTTTTGGTTTTTAGGCGGTTTTTTATTGGGGCATTTAACAGAGGCAGATTGCACCTCATTAACCAGAAAAATCTTAATGAGGTGTTAATCTTCACATTAATGATAACGCTTGGGCCATACGCCAAAAGTGGGTTTGGCCAAGTCTATTTGATGGAAGGTATATCAGACACTTTAACACCGGTTTTGGTAAATAGAGGGGTGGGAAGGCAGGAAAGAAATGACGGGCGGGTAGCCAAGCGGGCGCAGCACATGCCGCGCCCATACAGAGCAACTCTGTTTATTGATTGGCGGGTTGGGCCGGCTGTTCGGTTTTACCGTCGGCTTGTTGAGCCTTATTGTCCATGCTGTTCTTGAGCTGTTCGGTTTTTGCCTTGGCCTGTTGTGCCAGATCGTTAGCTCCGTTAATCGCATCGGCCTTGATGTTTTTGGCCTGATCGATCAGCTGCTGGCTTTGTTTGTCTGCATCCTGTTTGATCGCTGCAGCTTTGGCCTTGGCCTCATCAGTGAGGGCATCTGCCTGCTTGGCGGCGTCATCTTTAATGGCGGAAGCCTGATCCTTCAGCTGTTCCGTCTGGGCCGCTGCAGCCTGCTTGATTTCTTCCGCTTTGGCCTTGGCATCGTCGGTCAGTTGATCCGCTTTCTTTTCCGCCGCATCTTTCATTTGTTCGGCACTGTCTTTGGCCTTATCCAGGTGGGAATCGACCTTGGCATCATCGCAGCCCACCAGCAGTAAACCTACCATTGAGGCCAATAGCACTTTATTCCACGCTTTCACGGTCTAACTCCTTTCGGTGATCGTCAATTTGTACGACTTATCTTAGAACAGCTTTGTCGTATAAGACAAATTTGGCAACTAAATCGCGTTGTTCTCATGGCGGGTTCAACAGCGGTTGCTTTCTGTGGTAGACTCATTGCGTTTTCCTGCCAGTTTTGGTTGAGGTGCTTTTCTGAATACGCCGGCACAGCTGTCACTGCCACTTTATCTACCCGATGATGAAACTTTTGCCAGTTTTTATCCGGGTGAGAACCCATCCTTGTTAGCCGCGATCCAATCCGCAGTCCGTCAGGAGCATGGTAGCTACATCTATTTCTGGTCACGCGAAGGCGGGGGACGCAGCCATTTGTTGCATGCGGCCTGTGCCGAACTCTCGCAGCGTGGCGAAGCGGTAGGCTATGTGCCCCTGGATAAGCGCGCCTATTTTGTGCCCGAAGTGCTGGACGGCATGGAACAGCTGGCGTTGGTCTGCATCGATAACATCGAATGCATTGCCGGTGATGAGGAATGGGAAATGGCGATTTTCAATCTCTATAACCGCATTCTGGAAACTGGCCGCACCCGCCTGTTTATCACTGGCGATCGTCCGCCGCGCCAGCTAAATCTGCATTTGCCGGATCTGGCCTCGCGCCTGGATTGGGGGCAGATCTACAAGCTACAGCCACTGTCGGACGAAGAGAAACTACAGGCGTTACAGTTGCGTGCCAAACTGCGTGGTTTTGAACTGCCGGAAGACGTGGGCCGTTTCCTGCTCAAGCGACTGGATCGTGAAATGCGCACGCTGTTTATGACGCTCGATCAGTTGGATCGTGCGTCCATCACGGCACAACGCAAGCTGACGATTCCATTTGTGAAGGAAATCCTGGGGCTGTAGCCAGCCACTCTTCCTCACTCCCACTCTTTAGACTATTCAGCCTTCGTGCAATAACGCACTGCGGAATGACAGGATGTGCGCCTGCGCAGCGCTGGCGGCGGCGTCGCTGTCCTGTGCGGCCAACGCGCTGATAATCGCCCGGTGTTCATCGATAACTTCCTGCATATGCCCTTCTCGCGACAGCGTGCTGGCCCAGAAACGTTGGGCTCTGGCGTGCAGTACGCTCAGAATATCCGCCAGCATGTTATTTCCGGCAATCTGTGCCAGCTCCTGATGGAACTGATGATCCAGCGTCATCATCCGCACACGGTCACGATCCTGGCTGGCGGTTTCGATCTGCTGGTTCAGTGCGTTCAGCGCGGCAACCTGTGCCTGGGTGATCTTGGCACTGGCCAGGCGCATACACAGCATTTCATTGGCCAGCCGGACATCAATCAACTCTAACGCATCGTCTATCGACAGCGGCGAGACCATCACCCCTTTGCGCGGGATCACCTGCAGCAAGCCCTCATTCGCCAGACGGTGGATCGCCTGATTGATCGGTGTTCTGCCCATATCCAGCTCACCCATTACCTGCGCGGTATTGAGGTATTCACCCGGTTTGTAACTTAACGTCACCAATGCCTGCTTGAAGCGGCGGTAGGCCACTTCATTGAGTGACAAACCGGCTTCATCTGCTACCGGGAACCCTCGATCCTCTGCGTCAATGGTCTTCACATACTACTCCTGCAAGAAGAAATTTTTAGACATGGTACACAAAAACGTCACATGGCAGTCGCTTAGTTGTTAACTGAAGATATAGTGAAATTTCACACCATTTTAACTAAAGGGACACAATTGCCATGAGGCTGACCTTTACTTTACCAGAAACCTGTAGTGCCAAGACGCTGGATGCTGACATCGATCATCTGGTCATCGCTGGCTGGACCGGTCGCGATTATAAGGCAATTCAACATCATATCCAGGAACTGGCCGAGCTGGGTGTCCCTCAACCCAGCAGCGTCCCGCTGTTTTACCGTGTGGCGGTTAATCAACTCAGCCAAGGCGATTGCATCGAAGTGATCGGCGAGGCGACCTCCGGCGAAGCGGAACCGCTCATTTTCAGCCATGGCGGCGAGCTGTATGTCTCATTAGCGTCCGATCATACCGATCGTCAGTTGGAAGTACACAGCGTAGCACTGTCCAAGCAGATCTGCGTTAAACCGGTAGCGCGTGCTGCCTGGCCTTTACACGAAGTGAGCGATCACTGGGACTCCTTGATCCTGCGTTCATGGGTTAAGGAAAATGGCGCGTTTCAGCTTTATCAGCAGGGGACTCTCGCCAGCCTGCGCACTCCCGGTGATTTGCTCGAACGCTATCTTGGTGGGCAGCAACTGCCAGAAAGCGGCATGGCGTTCCCCCAGGTACCAAGTGACGGCCTGGCAATGACCTGCGGCACAGTGGCGGCAATCGGGGGGATCCGGCCCTCAGCCGAGTTCCGTATGGAACTGGTGGATGAGGTGTTGGGGCGCACCATCGCCCATAGCTATCGCAGTATCGAACTGCCGGTGGTGGCGTGATGGCGAAATTAACGCTTGTGCAGGCCGCCGCCGGGTTGGCTAGTGGAGAGTTTACCTCTAGGCAGTTGATCGCCGATGCCATGGCGCAGATCGTCGATCCGCAAGGGGAAGGGGAGCGTACTTTTACTCAGGTGTATGCCGAATGGGCACAACAGCAGGCGCTGGCGGCTGACCAACGTCGTGCAGCAGGCAAACCGCTGTCCCCTTTGGATGGCGTGCCGGTTTCGATCAAAGACCTGTTTGACGTGAGCGGACAGGTGACTACCGCCGGTTCTTGGGTGCTGGCTGATGCTGCGGTGGCCAAGAAGCACGCTGCGATAGTGGAGCGTCTGTTGCAGGCGGGAGCGGTGGTGATCGGTAAAACCAACATGACCGAGTTCGCCTACTCCGGGCTGGGACTCAATCCGCATTTTGGTACCCCTGCAAATCCTTGGGATCGTGCCGTCCGGCGTATCCCCGGCGGATCGTCTTCCGGTGCGGCAGTCTCGGTAGCCGACGGTATGTGCTGCGGTGCTGTTGGCAGTGATACCGGGGGATCGGTACGTATTCCGGCCGCTTTCTGTGGCTTGACCGGCTATAAGCCTACCGCCCGTCGAATGGCCAGCGGTGGACTGCTGCCGTTGTCGCCTTCGCTGGACTCTATTGGGGTGATTGCTCATGACGTTGCCAGCTGTATCGCACTGGATGCGGCGATCGCCGAGCAAGCGCTACGGCCTGAGTCACAATCCTTGGAGAGTGCACGTTTTGCCGTCCCGCAAACGTTAGTGCTGGATAGCTTGGACGAAGAGGTTGCAGCGGCGTTTGAGCGCACCTTGAAACGTTTGGCCCAGGCCGGTGCGCAGATTGAAGCTATCCCTTGCAGCGAATTCGCCGAATTGGCGGAGATCAATGGTGCCGGTGGTTTTACGGCACTGGAGTCTTGGCATTGGCACCAGCCGTTGATTGCCGAATATGCCGAGGGTTATGACCCCCGGGTGCTGTCACGCATTCGCCGTGGCCAGCCGTTGGGCGAGAGCGATCTTCAGCAGCTACGGCAGTTGCGTGCCAGTTGGCAGCAGAGGGTGACGGCCAGAGTGCAAGGCTTTGACGCCTTGTTGATGCCAACCGTGCCGCTGATAGCACCAACCCTTGCCGAACTGGCAGAGGACGACGAAGCTTATTTCCGTGCCAACGGTGCCGCGCTGCGTAATCCTTCCGTCATCAATTTCCTCGACGGCTGTGCGTTATCACTACCCTGCCAGCGGCCAGGTGAGGCCCCCGTCGGCCTGATGGTGGCCGGGTTACCCATGCATGACCAGGCGCTGCTGGGTTGGGCGCTGGCAATCGAACGTTGCCTTGCCGGCGCGTGATTTTTCGGCAGGGTGCCACCTTGCCTTACTGACTCTACCAGGAGAATACCCATGATCGGTTCCCCGAACGGAATGCTGTTTGTTGCAACGGATGTCGCCGCGCAGGATGAGGCGGATTTCAATCAGTGGTACGACCGTGAACACGTGGAAGAGCGGGTGCGTGTTCCCGGTTTTCTCTCCGGTACGCGCTATCAGGCGCTACAGGGGGGGCGCAAATACCTCGGGCTGTATAAAACCGCCTCTCTGGCCAGTTTTACCTCCCAGGCCTATCGCAACGCTTTTACCCAACAGACGCCGTGGTCGGTTGCCTGCCTGGGCAAGATGCGCGATCCCATGCGCCGGGTTTGCACGGTTGAAGCCGTCACCGGCCAGGGCAGTGGTAGCCATCTGAGCATCATCACGCTGGCTGTGAGTGAGCAGGATGTTCTGAAAAACGATGTTAAGCACCTGGGTTCCATGTTGGCTGAACAGCCGGGTTTTGTGCGCAGCAGCCTACTGTTGCCGAACGCCGAGCTCAGTTCACCGCTTCCGCAAGAGTCGCGGGACAATCGTCAGCTGTTACCGATGGTGTTGATCGAAAGCAGTAGCGCAGAGGCGGGGCAGCGTTTGAGTGGGCTGGCTTACCGCATGTTGAAAATCCCTGCTGGCGAGGCGGTGCATTACGCACTTGGCTGGCAACTGACCTCACAGGAGCTGGCATCATGAATACGTCCACCACTGAAACGCCGATTGTGGACTTATCGGTGAAAGATCACGCCGTCGATCCTCCTAAAACCGGCAGGTTGGCGGCCGCCAGTTCGATAGGTACCGCGCTGGAATGGTATGACTTCACCGTTTACAACATCATGGCGGCGTTGATTTTCAACCATGTTTTCTTCCCGTCATTCGATCCGTTGGTCGGCACCATTCTGGCGTTTTCCACTTATGCGGTCGGCTATGTTTCACGGCCCATCGGCGGCATCGTCTTCGGGCATCTTGGCGACGTGTTGGGACGGCGTTTTGTGCTGGTTGCCACGTTGGTGATCATGGGTGTGACCACCACGCTGATGGGGTTACTGCCCGGCTATGCAAGTTGGGGGATTTGGAGCCCGCTGCTGCTGGTGGCACTACGCTTTATCCAGGGCATTGCGCTGGGTGGGGAATGGGCTGGAGCCGTGCTGCTTTCGATGGAACACGGTAAGCCACATCAGCGTGGGCGTAACGCCTCATTTGCGCAGGTTGGTCCCTCCTGTGGTTCGCTGATTGGCACCGGGCTGATCGCGTTGGTGACCATGGCGATGTCGGCAGACGATTTCCAACAGTGGGGATGGCGTATTCCGTTCCTGTTGAGCCTGGTGCTGGTGGTTTTTGGCCTGTGGTTGCGCCGTGGAGTCGGGGAAACACCGGCATTCCTGAAATTGGAAGCGTCGAAGGATGTTACCCATTCGCCGATCCGCGAGGTTTTCACCCAACACCCACGTTCGCTGCTGATCGCCGGTGGTTCGCGCATTGGCTCCGACGTATTGTACGCGTTGGTGGTGGTGTTTACCCTAACTTACGTGACCACGGTGCTGAACTTGCCACGGCCACTAGCGCTGACTGCCACCATGCTGGGGGCGATAGGCAACGCGATTACCGTACCGATGTTTGGCGCCTTATCCGATCGCTTAGGCCGCCGGCCAGTGTATATCGGCGGCGCACTGGCGGGGATAGTCTGGGCTTTTGCCTTCTTCGTGTTGCTCGATAGCAGTCAGCCGGTGTTGATTTGTACCGCGGTGGTGGTTGGCCTACTGATCCATGCGGCGATGTTCGGCCCGCAGGCGGCCTTTATCACCGAACAGTTCCCGACTAGGGTGCGCTATGCAGGTTCTTCGCTGGCTTATACTCTGGCGGGGATCGTAGGAGGTGGCTTTGCGCCGTTGATCATTGCTTCGTTATTCACTTCTTTTGACAGCACGCTGGCGATTTCGGCCTACGTTGTGCTGGCGCTGTTAATTACCTTGTGGGCCTTGCTCGCCGCCCGGGAAACAGCGCATAAACCGTTGTAAATACAGCAGCCGGGCGGGTGAACGCCCGGCTTAACGTCAGGGGATCACAAGATCTCCAGTACCTGCTCTGGTGGCCTGCCAATACGGGCTTTGCCTCCTTTCACCACGATTGGGCGTTCGATCAGTTTCGGATTGCTCACCATCGCTTGCAGCAGTTGTTCTTCACTCAGGATTTCATCCGCCAGCCCCAGCTCCTTGTAGAGATCTTCTTTCTTACGCATCAGTTCACGTGCTGAAGCGAAACCGAGCTCTTGCAACAGCTTTTTCAGCTCGGCGACGGAAGGCGGCGTATCCAGATACAGCACCACCTGCGGTTCAACGCCATGCTGTTCCAGCAGTGCCAGCGTCTCACGGCTCTTCGAGCAGCGTGGGTTGTGATAAATAGTGACGTTTTTCATTTTTTCTCTTTCCTTGTTCAAATCAAGTGCGTTGGAACTTGCTGAAGGTTCTTTGCAACTGACGCAGTTGGTCAATCCGCGCGTCATAACGAGCCTGTTTCAGGCTGCCCAGTTTTTGTAATGAGCTGGCGTTGCTGAGTAAACCGATCGCCTGATCCAGACGGCCTGCCAGCGCCAGGCTTTCTGCCCGGGCGGAAAGTTCTTCATCGCGTAGACCTTGGGCGGCACTGGCCTGAGCCAACAGATCCCAGCCGTTCGGATCGTCCGGATGGGCAAAGGTATATCGGTTGAGGATTTTTGACGCTTGAGCGGGTTGATTACCCTCAACGTAGGCGTTTGCCAGATTGAGCAGCAACACCGGGTTATTGCTTTGCGCCGCATTGACCGCCTCAAGGCGAGCAATAGCCTGAGCCGCCTTATTCTGACCCAGATCGATGTCGGTCAGCAGATCCAGCATCCAGACGTTTTTCGGATCTTTTGCCAGTAGGGGCTGAATAAGATTGCGCGCTTCGTCGTATTTCTTGGCTTCATAGAACAGGATCGCCCGGCCATATTTGGCGGCTATTTGCTCGCGAATGTTGCCTTTGCTGTAAGTGTTCAGCAGGTCTTCGCTCAGACCATAGCCTTCCGAGCTGTACATGCCCAGCGTACGTACCCTTGCTAGCAGATAGTCTTGGCTGGATTGCACCAGATGGCGCGGCATTTGGTTGGCGCGGTTGCGGGCGTCCGAAAGCCGGCTGTCTGGCAATGGGTGCGTCAGCAGCATTTCCGGTGGTTTTGAGGCATAGCGGGACTGATCGGCCAGCCTTTGCAAGAAGTCTGGCATCGCTTCGGGATCGAACCCGGCGCGCTGCAATACCTGAATACCGATACGGTCGGCCTCTTGTTCATTTGCCTGGGTGAAGCTGATCATCCCCTGCTGCGTTCCCGCCAGCGTACCGCTCAGCGCCGCCATGCCCATGGTTGGGTTGGCCATCGCCAGCAGGATAGAGCCCAGTGCGCCCACCCAGGTCAGTGGTGCGTTGCGTTGCTGGTCTTCCATTGCGCGGGCCAGATGGCGCTGGGTCACGTGTGAGATTTCGTGCGCCAGGACCGAGGCCAGTTGGCTCTCGTTGTCGGTTTCACGGAACAGGGCCGAGTGCAGCACCACGTTGCCGCCGAAGAAGGCAAAGGCGTTGATCTCGTCGTTACGGACTAGAAAGAAGTGGAACGGGGTGCGCACCGAATAGGCGCTGGCGACCAGCCGGTTACCCAACTGGTTGATATATTGGGTCAATAGCGGATCGTTGATCAACGGGGCGCTTGCGCGTAGCTGCCGCACGTAAAAATCGCCCATGGTCAGTTCCTGGCCGATGCTCAACGTCCCCCCCGCGGAAGTCCCCATATCCGGCAGTTGGTCTTGCGTTTGGGCGTTAACCGGCGCCAACGCAGAGGTGCAAAGTGAGCCGAGCAGCAGGACTGTTAACGCTGTTTTAGTCAACCGGATGGTCATAGTCAGGTCATTCCCTCAATAAAGTCATCAAGTAAGACGTCAGTATCAGATAAGAGTTCTTCTTCCGTGCCAGACTCTCCAGTACAATCAGCGCGAAAGTGCGTTGGCTCACAAAAATGCATTTTCAGGGGATCGTGCGCCTGAGCGGCAAACGTTATCACATCATAGCCAGCCACAACCCACATTGAAACGTCTGCACGGTGATAACCGGGCTAAAATTATCTAAAAATCATGTCATATCTGCTCGGCCGCATAGGGACTGGCGAGCCTCACCCCCATTGATGGAATAAGGAGCAATCTCTGATGTTGGAGTTGTTATTACAGTGGTACCGACGTCGTTTCACCGATCCACAAGCTATTGCGTTGCTGGTGATCCTGGTTGCCGGGTTCTGCATCCTTTATTTTTTTCACGGTATCTTGACCCCCTTGCTGGTGGCGCTAGTGCTTGCTTACCTGCTGGAGTGGCCTACCGCTCGCCTTCAGCGTCTGGGATGTTCGCGCACCTGGGCGGCAAGTATCATGCTGATCGTGTTTGGCGGTATTGCCATGCTGTTGGTCTTCGTGGTCGCGCCAACCGCCTGGCAGCAGGGCATCAACCTGATGACCGATTTACCGGGCATGCTCAATCAGTTCTACAACTATGCGGCGACCTTGCCGACACGCTACCCGGCGCTGGTGGATGCAGGTATCATTGATATGATGGCGCAGAACCTGCGTGAGCGTCTGTCGGGCATGGGTGAGTCGGTGGTGAAATTCTCGCTGGCCTCACTGGTTGGGCTGCTGACGCTGGCCATCTATCTGATCCTGGTCCCGTTGATGGCGTTCTTCCTGCTGAAGGACAAAGAGCAGATGATCAATGCGGTGCGCCGCGTGCTGCCGCGCAACCGTGGGTTGGCAGGGCAGGTATGGGTCGAGATGAACCAACAGATCACCAACTATATTCGCGGCAAGGTGCTGGAGATGGTGATCGTCGGGGTGGCGACCTATCTGGTGTTCTTCATCCTGGATATGCGTTATTCCCTGTTATTGGCGGTGTTGGTCGGCCTTTCGGTGCTGATCCCTTACATCGGCGCGGTGCTGGTGACGATCCCGGTGGTGGTGGTGGCGATGTTCCAGTGGGGCATTGGTGCCGACTTCTGGACGCTGATTATCGCTTATCTGGTGGTGCAAGGGTTGGATGGCAACCTGCTGGTGCCGATCTTGTTCTCCGAGGCGGTCAACCTGCATCCGCTGGTGATCATACTCTCGGTGATTATCTTCGGCGGCCTGTGGGGGTTCTGGGGCGTATTCTTCGCCATCCCGTTAGCGACGCTGGTGAAAGCCGTGATCCACGCCTGGCCGGATGACATGCTGGTGGATGTGGGGGATGAGGTGAAGTGAGAAAAATAAAGCGCAGCAACTCATGTTGCTGCGCTTTACCCTTTACTGCTGCAGGTAGTTCAGAACGATTTCGTGGTGATTGGTGGTCTTGAAATCATCGAACACTTTTTCAACCTTGCCGTCGGTGCCGATCAGGAAACTGATACGGTGAATGCCGTCATAGGTTTTGCCCATGAAGGTTTTCTCGCCCCAAACGCCAAACTGCTGAGCTACCTGATGATCTTCGTCGGATAGCAGCGTGAAATTGAGCAGTTCTTTCTCAACAAAACGCGAGAGCTTTTCGGGTTTATCGGTGCTGATACCCAGCACTTCGACGCCCGCTTTTTTCAATTCATCCATGTTGTCCCGTAACCCACAGGCTTGCACGGTGCAACCTGGCGTCATGGCTTTGGGATAAAAATAAACCAGTACTCGTTGTCCCTGGAAGTCGGCCAAATTAATTTCCTCGCCATCCTGGTCGAGTAAACTAAATTTCGGCGCTGTATCACCGGCTTTCAATGGGCTCATAACTACTCTCCATCTCTCTCATCATGCTGTGGATAGTTCACCACGCTAATACTGCCTTGCGCATTCAATTCTGTACATAGGCGATAAAAGGCTTGTTCAATATTTGTTGCATCCTGGCCACCTGAACTGTGGGCGGTGATCTGGATATAGAGCTGGGAGGGCTGATCCCCCTGTGCTGGCTGAGTCCGTGACACCAGCTCGGCAATGTTCATCTGGCTCGAATCAAACAGGCCGGTAAACCGCTCGATGATATGCGGGGAGTCTTTTACCTCAACCTGTACCCACACTGTAGCTGGCATTGGCGGTCTTTCTTGCGAGTTTGTGCGTTTCATCACGATCAGTAAATCCAGCTCGGCGCCTTTTTGCGGCAAAGTGGATTCGATCAGGGTAATCGCGTTCCAGCTACCTGAAAGCAGCATGATGAAGGTGAACTCTTCACCCAGCATGGCCAGACGGCTATCTTCGATATTGCACCCGCAGCTACTGACGTGGCGGGTGATGGCGTTGACGATACCGGGGCGATCGGCGCCCAGTGCGGTGATCACCAGATAGTGTTCATCAGGCTTAGGCAAAATGCAGCTTCCTGTCGTGCTGAATGGGGTTACCAAGGTAAACATAAAAAAAACCGCCTGCCAAGCGCTTAGACACGTTGTTTGCTTGCTTTTGGATAGGTGACAAAAGTACCATGGGAACCTATTCAAAAGTTTTTAACCCGCGCCATTACTGCATTAACCCTTATCAGACCGCTATTCACAAACGTTTTAAATCCGATTAAGTCCGGTGCAATCCGGGTATTTTGGGCAAAATGTGGATCACTTTTGTTAGGGCAATCACAAGTAAAAAGCCGCCCCGAAGGGCGGCTAGTGGCTACTTGTTTTGAATGTTCACATTGATGCTGATCTGGTTGCTAGTGATTGACCAGCCCCCGCTATCTAGACCAAAAATCCCACCAAAAACAATGAGTACAACACAGATGTGTTTTTTCATTGTGCGGTTCCGATTAAACCGCAATCCCTGATTGCCCCACCGGCAAAACGACAGCGATACAAGCATGTCTTGTGCTTGCGTTTACGGCGTTTGGATTCCCTATCCTAGGGCCGGTGACCGATTGCTAGTCGGCGATAGGGGCCAGCGAGGATAATAACATCCTTGATCTAACTTGTACGCATCACATCAAGGCTGTTTTAAGGTTGTGCGGATTTGTAGGGATTCTATGAGCTACTTATAGCTGCCTATAGGGGCTAATTGGGTTGAAAAAAGCACTGCGTAGGTTTATAGTCATACCTGTCTTGTGCTTGCGTAATACTTCCTCTAAGACCGCTAATCTTGGAGGAACAAAGAAACCACCTTAGGGTGGTTTTTTTGTTTTCGTTTTTATTGATTTTCCAAAGGATTTAACCGCACTGCATCATTGAGATAATCCGGGGCAAAGTGGGCGTAAGTCATCGTTTGCACAATAGACGAATGTCCTAGTATTTTCTGTAATGTCAGGATGTTGCCGCCGTTCATCATAAAATGACTGGCGAAGGTATGCCGCATAACGTGGGTTGCTTGGCCGTCTGGCAAGTCGGGGATCACCGATTTGAGAACGCGCCGCACGTTTAAGTAATTGACGCTAGGGAATAGGCGCTTGCCATCACCTTCCATGATCTCATCATAGAGAGATTGTGAAATAGGCACGGTTCTGTTTTGCCCATTCTTAGTGTTAAAGAATGTGACCTTATGCTTTATCACTGCGGAACGGGCCAAGGTAGCCGCTTCGTTCCAGCGCGCACCCGTGGCAAGACATAGGCGAGCCGCTTTGAGATCATCCCCGGTTAACGCATTCAAAAAGCTGTGAATTTGGTCTTGTGCGAGAAAGGTCATTTCAGATTGATTTTTGCTAAGTAAATCAATTCCTTTCATCGGGTTAACGTCTTTATACTGCCCGGCTTTAATCAACGTTGTGAAAACACCACTCAACAGCTTTTGATACTTGTTCACTGTTGCAGGTTTTAAACCACGCTTAAGTTGTTCTGCTCTGTAATCTGAAAACATGGCCTTAGTCATTTTCGAGGCCAGTGGGTTACCAACGGCCTGGGCAATGTTCAGCAAATGGAGCTTTGCTTGTGCGCCGGATTTCAAAGACTGTCCTTTATACTTCCACCATAGTTCTATGAACTCGACCAGGGTGCGGCGATCGGTTGGCTTATCCAGCCAATCTTTATTGTTCTGTGTGGCGATCACCCACCGTTCATACTGTTGCGCTTCCCCCTTGGTGTCAAAACGCTTACGTATGCGTTTACCGCCGCGCCCCTGGGGGCGAACGTCGACAAGGTAGCTACCGTTATCCAGTTTACTGATCGTCATTCAAAATAATTCCGTTCGTAGCAAATCCCACCGGTAGACCATTTATTCATGATTTTCAATGCAGTTAGCCAACCTTCTGATCTTTTTGGTGGTTGGATGTGTCGTTGTGCCCATCAGGGGAGAGAGTCGGGGATATTTGCCCCGCCACTTCTGACGTTTTATCACTCATTAACCACATCATGTATTTTTCGAATCTGGGGTGCTGAGTGATTTTTAGAAGAATGTCACTTCCAATGCTCTCAACCCTCCCCGTTTCGTAATACTTCTGCGTACCTGATGGAATACCTGTTAATTCAAAGAATTGAACGCGAGTTAATCCTTCTGCTTCACGAACAGACCTTATTTTTTCACCTATGCTCATTGACATGGTAGAGATTACCACCCTAAACTGTGTCTAAAGGGTAGTGATTACTACCCCTGAATCCGAAAGAGTCCGGTTAAATCCGGCGTGATCTATAAGGATAAACCATGACAACACGCAAGCCAAAGCCGTTGATGGTGAAAATGCCAGATTGCCCTGTAGTTTTTTGCCTTCCATCGCCAAAGCTGACGCTATCGGCTTACGCGGAAGTAACAGGCCAATCAGTCAGAACCGTGCAACAGCAAGCCAATGAAAAGCGGCTCACGATCTCCAAAAAGAAAAGAGGCAGAGAACGCGAAGTAAACATGGTTTACGAGTTCTTGGTTGCTTACGAAGAAGCGCAGGAAGCGCTACGGATGAAGGTTTAAGGGGGAGCATGAGCCAGCCAGCCCACGCGCTGACCAAGGTCAGTGAACATACCAACGTTTATCGGGGGTTCGGGATCACCCGTTTGCCCCGCAATAAATTCCAGCCAGTCACGCGGTACCACGTCAGCCAGGGTGATCAGTCTTATGGCAAGTTTGACGCGCAGGCGCAGGCAACTGGCTATATCGATGAGTTATATCAGCAACGCGAGGGAACAGCATGAAACAGCCATTTTATGAAGCCGCAAATGCCGTTATCAAAATGTATGCATTGCGTCAGGAACGGGCTAGCGTTCAGGCTCCGCCGCATTCACCTGCTGAAATCTATTGGGCATGTGAAATGCTTCAAGATATCGCCTGCGCGGCTGCTTATGCCGGTAGCAGAGAAGCGGTGGCGCTTCGCGCAGCTATAGATCTCTGGAACAGAACAGAGAAAGCCCCTGAGCTTTTTATTGAAGAGGAAGCCGAATAATGACAACCGCGCAATGTCCATCACTGGCATCCATGCTGACCAACGGCCAGAAAATCACCCACCGCCAACACCAGCGCGGATGGATTGAAACCCCGGACGGTCGTCACTTCCAGCCGAAGGCCAGCGAAGTGCAATTCATTAAGGGGTGTCGTACTCCATTTATGGCAAAGCCACTACACCGGCCGCGCTGGTTCGCCCGGCTTATGGGCATATTCGCATGATTACATATATAGCGTAGCCGGGGTAAGCCCGGCCCTATATGTGAGTGCATCCCTTTCCTTCAACGGGTGGCGGGGCGCTACAGGGATGTGCTCACATATAGGTATAAACGGAGGTTGATTATATGAATAGGCAAATTGCTGATATAGGCATCGCACCGAATACAACCCAGATTAAAAAAGGGTTGGAACATTCATATAAAATTATGCAGATGATTGAGGCCTTTAAAAATGGCCCAAATGAATCAAGGTTATTTATTAACTCTTTGCATTCTCGCCATCGTGGGATTTTATATTTCATGGCTGATATTAAAAAGGACAGACACAGTCTTAAATTTGAACAGTTAACAGAACGTGAGCGGTTAGCAGTGATAGAGGCGATGAGGGATTTAAGAGAGCTAGCCGCGACACTGCCTAAAAGATTGTGCAGTAGTGATAGTCTAATAAAAGATAACGTATAGTTAATACCGGGCTAACTGGCGTTTTTTATATTGCACCGGGTTTTCTATTATCTAAATTTGGAGTTGAGTAAATGAATTATTTAACGAAGATATCCGAGGCTATTAAAGGGCTTGATTGTGTTATCCATAATGTTGCGTTGAAAGATTTTGAACACGGGAATTTAGTTGACGCCAAAGCCACGTTGGCAGGTGTTCAATCAGAAATGAATACCCTATACGGAAAACGTACCGTTGCGGAATCTAGCCGCGATGCCTTGTTACTGGCAATTGCGGGAACTACTGAAGGGCGTGGCCTTGATATCACCAGGCCGGATGAGGTTTTAAATCAGGCGATGATAGTGATCAGGACTATGGACGCCGACCTTAGAAGAAACCGTGAGGCCGAGGAAATTCCTTTCGGGGCAGTAGAACAAGACCACGACAAGATGCAGCTACAGCAGCGTGTTGCCGAGCTTGAATTACAGCTTGAATTGAAAGTTGATGAATGTATCGCGATTGATAACCAGTTGCGAGAGTTTAAGGCGCAATGGTTATCTATAATTAATTATATAAATAACATCGCGCCCGGTGAGTTGAGTTGTGCAGATTCGTTCAATTTAAGGAATGGCACTGCGGTGGAGATTTCTAAATCATCGTCGCATGAGTTAAAGATTCTGCCGGAGTTTTTCAGGGCTGTTATATCAGGACATAAAAAGACTGAGATAAGACAAGCTGATAGATTGTTTTCTGTTGGTGATGAGTTGTGGCTTAGAGAATGGACTGTTCAGGATGGTTATACCGGCTGGGATGTGTACAAAACCATAACGCACGTTACTGACCTTATGGGTTATGCGCCGGGTTACGTGATGTTAAGTATTGAATCCAGTGACGAGGTGGAACGCGAAGCGTTGTTAGAGGAAAAGTACATCGAGAAATACAGAGCAAAACACCCATGAAAAAAGGCGGCACAAGTGCCGCCCTCAGTCATTTACCCATTACGAATAAAGAACTAATCGCGATGTTAGGGGGCTGCAATGGCATGTAAATGCTTTGAAAAGTATGAAGAATCTATCAAGGAAAGCATTAATAAAAAAAATCATGACCAGATAGGGGAAATTGTAACCACTGGTTTTGAGCATTCTCTTTGGCATTTTTCTGGCGGTGACCATTCACCTATCGCCATGAATTATCAGTTTCGCTATTTTCGTAAACGGAAGAACGGGCAAAACGAATCGCGTTTAACAAAGGCTGACCACCTTGTGACCATGAATTACTGTCCATTCTGTGGGGCTAAATTCGAGGGTGATAAGCATGATTAGTAGTGCCTATGCAGACGCCATTAATGCCGAATTAGTCACCCTGTTTATTTCTGCCCATCTGGATATTTTGCAGGGCAGCGAATGACCCATGACAGCAGGGGCCGCAAGGCTCCAACCCCGCCAGCCGCCAACCCCGGAAACGTTGAACCGTTTACCGGGGTTTACGCTTGGAACCGGCCCCGTGAATCCATCTGCACCGAAGCAGCCAACCCGCCGATAGATGAATGGGCATTTAGACAGGGCCAGATTCTTGATCCCCTGACCCCTGCGCGCCGGGTTCGCCGTCGCCTGGATTCTTTGCCCTACTTCATTAAGCGATTCTATGCCCAGCAGGCTGACCGGCTGGAGCAACAGCACGGCACAACGCTAGCCAATAAATATTTAATCGGCACTTTTGCCAAGTATGTATTGCCGCGCATTGATGGCGTTAATGATCGGTACCGTCTTGGCGTGGTACCTGGCCCGCTGATCGGCTTTGTGGACGATTTCGCCCGCCTGCCCTGGTACGGTAAGCGCGAATTGAAGCGCCTGGCGCACCGGCTGACTGACTGCATCACCGCCGAATTCATGAACTACTACGAAAACCAGTATGAAAAAACCGGCGATGTGTCGTTTTCGGTGATCTATTCCTATGGCCGCGCCGCCTGGCTAGTGTCGCACCTCAACATGACTGCACCAGGCTGGGGCCAGTATTGCCAAGCACAACTAACGGACGTCGATGCCTTGCGCTGCATGGCTCGGTTAGAGTCACCCGCCTGGTGGTTGCGTCGTCTTAAACGCATTCATGACCAGTGGCGCGAACATCTGATGATCGCAGCCGGTTACGTCAGCAAAAAGGGGACTCCCTATTGCAGTGATCCGGCGCTCAAAGAGTGGCGGGCTCAAAAGAAAGCCAACACCGAATATTTAAAGGCGATGGAGTTAGAGGATCAGGATACCGGTGAACGGATATCACTGATTGAGAAAGTGATCGGCAGCGTGGCTAATCCAGCTAACCGCCGCCGTGAGCTTATGACTCGTATGCGATACTTTGAGGATATCGCCGATGACCTGTGCCTGGTGGGGGATTTCTACACCCTGACCGCGCCATCTAAATACCACGCCATGCACAGCAGTGGGCACCGTAACGACAAATGGCGCGGAGCCAATCCACGGCAAACACAAAAATACCTTTGTAAAATCTGGGCTCGTGTTCGTGCTGCGTGGAAGCGCAAAGGCATCCGGGCCTTTGGTTTCCGCGTCGTTGAACCTCACCATGACGAAACGCCACATTGGCACCTCTTACTATTTATGCGCCCGGAAGATATCGACCAGGCCCGCGATATTTTTTGCCTATATGCCCGCATGGAAGATTCGGAAGAATTGAAAGGGGCGGAAACCCTGAATAATGCGCGCTTCACGGTTAAGCCGATCGACAAAGAGAAAGGCAGCGCAACCGGCTATATCGCCAAATATATTTCGAAAAATATCGACGGGTACGCGTTAGAAGGTCAACTGGATGAGGATACCGGCCAACCACTGCAAGAAATAGCCCGCCGTGTTAGCGCCTGGGCATCACGCTGGAGCATTCGCCAGTTCCAGCAAATCGGCGGTGCACCAGTTACGGTCTACCGTGAATTGCGCCGACTGCGCGATCGTGAGCTTTGCTTACACCCGGAAATTGCACCTGCGCACGATGCTGCCACCGTAGGGGATTGGGGCGGGTATACGATGGCCCAGGGCGGGCCACTGGTTGCCCGCGAAAATATCCGTGTGCGCCTCAACTATGAGGTTACGCCTGACGGTAACGCCTACGGCGACGATGTAAGCAGGATTAACGGTATCTATGCCCCCGCATCGGGCCCTGACTCTTTGATTATTACCCGCACTGCAACCTACAAAATCGTGCCCAAAGCCAAGGCGGGCGAGGGTTTGGCCGTTGACGTTCAGGGCGCACCGCGCCCCCTTGGAGTTCTGTCAATAACTGTACCCGTCGCCGCCAGTACGGCCCAGGGATCGGGGTTGGATGGTACCCAAACAGGTGACGGGGCCACGCCAAAACCGGTCGATTTTGACCGTATGACCAAGGAAGAACGGCGGGATCTGCGTGATAGGTTGAAAAACCAGGCATCGGAAAGAAGCCCGCCACCCGAACCGGCCCATAAACCGCACATTGTTACCCCTGAAATCGTCGCAGGGTTGGACGATTTCGCCGTTCAAGTGCTGGCTTTCGTCCGGTCGATTGGTCTGGAGCCCACGCCGTGGGAGTTTGACGCCTTGTTATCCGGGGCGGTGGTGAACTTTGGGCCGGGGCATGCCTTTAGGTTGGATGGTGCTCGGCTGTTACCGGTCGGGTAATGCATATTGAGAACCCGGCAATGCATTAATCTTGCAGGTTAATGGGTTGCCGTGTTGGCCTGCGGCAGCAAAAGAAAACCCCCGCACTTTGGCGGGGGGGCTTGTTATCCGGCATGCCCTTGCAGCAGGTCTAGCGCAAATTGCCGTTCATCAGGCTTCAACCTTTCCAGCAGTGCCTTGACCAGTTTGTTGCCGGTCAGCCCGCTGGGACTGAGTGAGTGTGAATAGGTCGCGTTGAATACGAAGGTGTGACCACACTCCACGTCTGAACAGGCACAATACAGATCCGCCAGTTCCTTATTCTTCCATTCCGTCTTCCGGATGATTGCCGGGGCATTACACTCCGGGCAATTAATCTTAAATATGCGCATGTTTACCACCCCGCACGCCAGCGTCAACAATGGTGATGATTTTAGCTTAATTATGCTCATTTTTCGCCCTTATCCGTGTTGATTATTGCTGTTTCGACATCAAATTTCAGGTGCAGGCGTTCCGGGACTTCCCGATCGGCGTTGACGCCATTCATAAATTTGCGCTGGAGTGGGATCACTTCGTCCTTGCGGTAGGTGCCTCGGGCGGTTTCAGGGTTGCCCATGACCGCGCCGTTCGTCGGAATGATGCCCCCCAGGCCAGCAGGGAAACGGTGCGCGGTAAAAATGTCCTGGGCAGTAATGCCTTTCACGTTGGCAAACTCGTCCTTTGCGCTGACCTCGCCGATCGACAGCAATTTGACCCCTTCAGGGTCACCGTTTGGGATATTAATAAACATGTTGCGGAAGTTACCCAGCCCTTTGGACTGTTCAATCTTGTCCTTGATTTCGGTTTCCACCTCCTGGGTCATGCTCGCGTCATTGGCATAGAGAATAAAGCCCATATGGGCCCCGTTGTTGTAGTACCGGCGTCTAAAAATCGTCGCCTCACTGTTCAACAACACGGAATGAATGCCGCCGATATAGTCAGGCAGGCCGTAAACCTGCTGGCGCGGGTCATACATTTTGAAAAAGATAATGTCGCGTTGGTCATAGACCAGGGCCGGGCCTTCCTGCAACACCACGAAGTCGCCATTTTTACGGCAGCGCAGATACAGCGATGGCAGTGGCAATAGGTCGATCACTTCCCCGAATACGTTCCTGATTTTCAGGATGGCCACATCGCCAAACAGCAGATAATCAAATGCCATCTGTTCCACCTGGTCAGTCGTCAGCCCCCCGCCCAGGTAACCAGCGGCTACCATGTTGCGGCGGTAATACAATACGCCGCCGTGCTGGCCGTTAAGGTTTGGCAATTGCGCCAGGGCCAGCCGGTCGATGGGTAACCGCCAATGGTCATAATCGTTGTCATACCAGATATTGTGATAATCCGTGCCGGTGGTGAGGATCGGCTCTGGTTCGCCAAAAGTAATGACGCTGCCTTTGCCTGGCGTGAAGGTTTCAGGCTTGACCGCTGGGGTTCCTTTCTGGGTAGCAAATTGCTTACGGGGCTTGTGCTTTTTCGTTGTCATGCTGCTTTTCCAAAGGCCCAGGTAGACGGGCGGTCAAATTCGAAGGTAAGAGGCTCGTTAATCATGGCGTGGGACGTTGCCCAGAAAACATCCGCGTGACCCGTGGTTTCTGAGCGTTCGGCGACAAATGTCAGCGCGTTGCCGCTGGCTGTGACGGTGCGGCGGATAGCCATAAAACTAGGGGCGATCTCCGCCCGCTCTTTGTTGGTTTCGTCCAGGGCATCTTTGGCCCATTCGATGCGTTTACGTTCAATAGTGTCTATCATTTTGAAAACAAGCCGATTTTTGTTTTCTACGCTGTACAGGATAGGGTGAGCCTCACGAGGTGCAAACTTGCTGACCGTGTCATAGATCTGCCGACCAATACCGGTGGTGTCGATGCCGATATAGGTGATATTGAAACGCTTCATCAGTTGCTTGATCTGCTCGGCCTGCCAACTGAAGTTCAATCCCTGCCATTGATGAATAGCCAGGATACGGAACCGCTCACCATCATGGATCGGCGGGGCTACTATCACAAACGTGGAGTTATCGCCCGAACGGGAGGGGTCGAAGCCTGCCCATACTTCACGATTGCCAAATGGCCGTGCAGAAGTAGGGTCGTAATCGCCCCAGGTTGCTGGGTCGACCTCACAAGCCACCAACGTGGTAAATTTGAATACCGCGTCTTTACTGTCGACAAATTCACACATATACAGCATGGCGAATGCCGTTGCGTTGTACTTGTTGCGGAGCCGTTCGATATCGACCAAGGCACCGAGGCCACCTTTAACCGCGTCCTCCATCGTGATGACGTAGCGCCAAATTCCGTCTGGGCAGCGTTGGCCCGCTTCCCGCAGTGCGCCTTTGCCTGGGAAAACGGCGGCCTTACGATCGGACTCATCACCGCGCCAGGCGTCCCCCGTCCACACGCCGTAAGCCTGGTGCGTTTTGGCGCTGGGCGTTGAAAAGTAGGTGGTGCGGAATTTGTTGTGTGTCGCCATCGCCGATGCGACTTCATGCAGTCGGGTAAATTTGGGTATCCAAAACACCTCGTCACCATACAGGTGCCCGTTAAAGCCCTGGGCGGTGCTGGCGTTGGTCGACAGGAAACGCAGGATTGCGCCGTTACTCAGGCGGATGTTCTTGCCGGTCAGGGTGACGTCAAAATACTGCTGGGCGATCTGCACGATGTATTCGCGGAAGATTTCTGACTGTGCGCGGCTTGCCGAGAAAAACACCTGGTTATCGCCGCTGATCACCGCATCTTCAAAGGCTTCCCAGGCGAAATAATAGGTCATGCCGACCTGGCGACTTTTCAGTATAAAGCGCCAGTCTTCATCCTTGTGGTCGCGGCAATGCAGTTGATAGTCAAACAGGTGCTCATTCGCCCAGGCGTCCAGCATTTCCGGCGTGATACCGGACACATCATTTTTCTTGTACTTGCGTTTGCGGTCGTCCCCGCCTTCACCGCCGCCGATATCGCCGTCAAAGGTTGCCCGGCTTTGGGCCTGGATTTCAGCCATCTTTTCGGCGTGCTTATTGCGCTGGGCTCTTAGCTTGACGTCTGCCGCGATCAGGTCGCGCAACTCTTCCAGTTCCAGTGCGGTTTTTTTCTCTTTGTTGGATAACTGATGATAGCGTCGGGAAATGGCCGCTTCTATCGACTCCGCAGGCAGCAGGTCAGCCCACTGGCCGACATCCGCCCAATGGTAAATGGTGCGCGGTGGGAGGTTTAACTCCTGCGCAATATCGCGGGGCGTCCAGCGCTTTATATACAGTGCGCGGGCCGCCTCTTTTATTTCATCTGAATATTTAGCCATGTGTCTATTATGGCGGGGAAAGCGAAGCGAATTTATCATTAAATATCGGATGTATGGGGTTATCCATGAATAACCGAATGCATCCGATATAAAGTCAATGCGTACGCCTGGGCAATTCGTAATACTGAGTCCCACAACGTCCCGTTCATTATATTTACTGACTATTTAAGGTTTGTTATGCCGCAATCCAATTACCGCACTGATTGGTTATGTATTGCCACATCGGGCCAGGCCGTAGACGGTCGGGTCATTGAAAAGCAATGGCTGATTGATGCGGCAGAAACGTACACCCGTAACACCTACACGGCCATGATTTGGCCGCATCACCCACAGTATGATATTGGCGAACGTGAATTCACCTGCAACCTGGGTGAAGTCGACGCGTTGAAAACAGAGTCGGAAGGTGATGTCGTTAAGCTGTATGCCCAACTTATCCCCAATCAGTTTTTGATTGAAGCCAACCGCCAGGGGCAAAAGTTATTTACCTCCGCAGAGTTTATTTCTGACTTTGCCGGTAGCGGTAAAGAGTATTTGTTCGGTCTTGCTGTTACCGATATTCCCGCGAGTCTTGGCACCGAAAAAATGAAATTCATTTTAGCCGGTGAAGAAAAAGACGCAGAACGCGGCAGTCTAGAAACATTTAGCCTGGGAAAACTAAAGGCTAACAAGGTTGAAAAGAAAGAGCCGTCTTTCTGGGGGAAGTTATTTACCACCCGCAAAGACTTCACGCCAACACCAGCCCCTAATACTGACACTAACCAGCCCAATGAGGGCGAGGAAGAGAAGATGGATGAATTAAAAGCCCTCTTGCAACAAATGATGCAAATGCTCACCGACATGAGCGACGCCAGCACCGGCGACGATCCAGACGCTGCCACCCCGGATTTAGCCGCTGACCAGGTCGCTGACATTGCGGGAGAAATCGCCGACGCAGCCGACCAGGTCGCCGAAATTGCCGCAGACGTTGCCGAGAATCCGGACGACGAAGTGAAAGCGGCTGAATTTACCGTCGCAAAAGCCAACCTGGTGAAAGCCATGAAGGCGTTTAACGTCGGTTCGAAACTGGCGCGTACGGCCCGCCGTGAACGTCGCCAGTTCAGTGCCCGCCGTCCAGGTAAAAACACCAAAAGCGACGCGATCACCCAACTGACTGCGCAGATTTCTGACGTCATGACCAAGTTGTCAGCTCAGGAAAATGGCGGCACGCAGCGCCCAAACCGCGCACCTGGCGGCAGCGATAAGCCCCGCAACTTAGTGTAAGCCGCCCGTTTATTGCGTTAACGCGTCAGTTTTTGAGGAAAACATAATGCACCAAAACCAGCAACTGTCCCCCCAGGCCGAAGAACGTCTTATCAAGTTCACGGCGGCCCTGGCTCGCTCGTATGGCGTGCGTGACACCGCGAAATTTTTCGCGATCACCCCGCCAAAAGAAACCATCCTGCGTAATGCGCTGCTTGAGGTATCGGATTTCCTGCGCCTGATTAACGTCACCGACGTCAACCAGACCACCGGCCAGGTCGTCAGCACCGGCAAACCGGGCATCTATACCGGGCGTAAAAAAGGGGGCCGCTTCTCCCGCCCGCTGGGCGTGGATGGCAACGAATACAAGCTGTATGAGACAGATTCAGGTTCATACCTGGACTACAACACCCTGACCAACTGGGCGAATTCCGGCAGCGAAGACGAGTTCTTCCAGCGTATCCAGGCGTTCAGTAATGAATCCTTTGCGCTCGACATGCTGCGCGTCGCGTTCAACGGTACCCACGCTGCCGAAAACACCGATCCGGAGGCCAACCCGAACGGCGAAGATGTCAACTTCGGGTGGCATAAAATCGTCAAAGACCGCACACCGAGCCAGATTATTACGGATACGGTCACGCTTGGCGGCTCCGGGGCTGATTTCGTGTCACTGGATGCGGCGGTCACTGACCTGCTTCATGCCTGCATCCTGGAACAGTACCGCAATGACCCGCGCCTGTGCGTGCTGATTTCCGGCGACCTTATCGGTAAAGACGCCACCACCATGATGAACATGGTCGACCGTCCGACCGAGAAAGTGGCCGCGCAGCTGATGAACCGCCAGATTGCGGGCTTGACCGTCCACACGCCGCCATTTATGCCGGAAGGGCGTTTGATCATCACCACGCTGGATAACCTGCATATCTACACGCAGGCCGGTACCCGCAAGCGTAAAGCCGACTGGAGCGATGACCGCAAACAGTTCGAAAATAGCTATTTGCGTATGGAAGGCTACGCCGTCGAACATGACGAGCTGTATGCCGCGTACGACAAAATCAGCCTGGCAACCGGTGAAGCCGAACCGACACTACTAGCAGTCGGAGGCGTATAACGATGGCCATGTCCCCCTGTCAACGTCACCGGGCACGCATTAAAGCCGCCGAGGCATTGGACAACCGCGAAGCGCTGACCGCGTCGCCGGTCAGCTTCCATCTGCAAAAGCTGGAACTGGAAGCCGATGTCGTGCGGTTGCGGTCGCAGCCGATGACCGCCGATCGCATCGACATGAAGCGCGATGAGCTGTTGCCGCGTTGGTTGCCAACCGTGGAAGCCTACCTTGCAGGTGAAAAGCGCTACATGAACCCGGCTCTGGTCTACTGCGTTATCTGGCTGTTTGACACGGGGGAAATGGAACGGGCGCTCGACTGGGCGGACATTGCCATCAGCGAAGGCCAGGCGATGCCGGAGAACTTCAAGAGCACGATGCCCGCATTTGTCGCCGACACCGTGCTGGCATGGGCGACCGATGAGGCCGCCGCAGGCCACAGCATTGAGCCTTATTTTAGCCGGACGTTTAACAACATCCGTGACAAATGGCGGTTGCATGAAGACATCAACGCCAAATGGTTCAAGTTTGCCGGTCTGTACCTGCTGCGCGACGAGAACGGCACCCCCCGCGCCACAGCGGTGGAGGATGTCGCCGTCCTGGAACAGGCCGACGCCTTACTGGCCCAGGCTGAAAAGTACAACAAAAACGCCGGAGTCAGGACAATGCGCACGAAGATTGCCGCGCGTATCAATGGCCTGACGGCGGAATAAAGACTACCGAAAGCCGGGGCGGGCGCGGTGGAGGCATAAAGCCCGCAAGGCTTTTTGGCCGTGGAAACCGTTAGCCCGCTTCTCTTTTTGCAATGAGGTATGACCCGATGAATGGCCCGAGCTTCAGCATTAGCGGACGTCCGATTGATTACCAGAAAGACGCGATCACCAACGGCGTGGCGTTCTGGCCAGATTTGAACCTGGCCGAGTTTCAAAAGTCGCGCACGTTGCCAGCCGACCTACCCGCAGAAACCGCAGGTATCGCGGTGCTGGCCGCCATTGCAGAGGTCAACGACACCTGCGCATCCGTGGTCAGCTACTGGACAGCCAAAGGCCATGCCCGGGCGGCAGACGTACCGGGGGCCAAAATGGGCGAAGAAACCCAACTGACGGCGCAATACAAAAAGGCCGTGTATGCCAGGGCAAAGGCCGATCTCTTGGGCGAGTTCGCCACCATCGGGCGACGTGAGTCCCACCCTGGACAGGAAAGCGGCGAAACGCGCGCCATTTTGCTGGCTGAGGCGGCGTTTGCCATGCGCAACATGCTGCGCTTGCCGCGCGTTGGGGTGCATCTGATATGACCGAACTCGAAAGCCTGACGGCGTTCATCACCGCCAACCTGCCGGCGCGGGCCATGCAGATGTTTTCCAGCACCCTGGATGACTGCGAGATTATCCGCAATGCCAAGGGGCTGGGGTTGGGGCAAAAACGGATCGGCGTCTTGCGCTACAACGCGACCTTGTCCTGGGACAATTTCCCTTATCGGGAATGCTCGCCGGGGTTGGTCTATGCGCTGGTGCTGACCTGGCTGTCAGAACATGCCAACGACTTGCATGATGAGCTCAAACTCCCCGACCCCACGGTTGACCCTGAGTTTGATGATGAAGGGTCATGCATCCTTCAGGTGGTGGTCGCGGTCGCGGATGAAATCATCCTCAAGCCCAGCGACGCCGGGCCGGTACCCTCGAAGGGGCTACGCTGGGAGGTGGTTTACCCCGAGGTCTGGACGGCTGAAGAAGCCGAGATTATCAGCCAGCACGGTGGTGCATTGTGATCCGGGGCGAACTGAGTCAGCAACAACTTAAACAGTTGCGTGCAGCACTGGCCGCCGCTGACCTGCCAGAGAAGAAGCGCCAGCGTTTGTTATGGCGTATTGCCAAACTCGGCATCATCATGGCGGCCAAACGCAACCAGAGAAACCAGGCAGACCCAGACGGGACGCCATGGTCACCGCGTAAGCGTGGCAAAGGCAAGATGCTGCGCGGCCTGCCCAAACTGCTGGCCGTGCGGGAAATGCCCGAAATCCAGGGCGTGAGGATTTACCTCAAGGGCGGTAACTACCGCAACGGGTCGAAGCCGATTGCGGCGGGCTTGGTCGGCGCGGTGCAACAGGACGGTGCACACATTCAGATGAATGCCAGCAACGCGCCGAGAAAACCACAGGCCAACCGGCCCGCTTTGCCGCGCCAGGCTAAACGGCTGCGTGCCTTGGGGTACAAAATCCGCCAGGGCAAACGCTGGGTGAAGCCATCAAGCAAAAAAATCATGGAAACCATGAGCATGGCTCAGGCGGGATTAGTTATCAGGAAATTACGCGGTACGCCCTCAAAGCGTACCTGGACAATCGACATACCGAGCCGCGTGTTTTTAGGCGTGAGCAATGATGAATTTAACAAAATACTTGTGCGTCAATTGCAGGCGATCGGCTTTGGCTGGGACGTCAACGCGCAGGATATCAGGGGGTAAACATGAGCTGGCCCAACGTCAACGTCAGTCAGATTAACCGCTATAACGGCACCACGAAAGACGTCGAGCGCGTCGTTTTGTTTGTCGGTTATGGCAAAACCAACGCGGGCAAAACCCTGGCGTTGAATACCGGCAGCGACCTGGACAAGGTCTTGGGCGCTGAGGACAGCCTGTTAAAACGTGTGGTGGCAGCGGCCAGCAATAACGCAGGGCAAAACTGGTTTGCGTATGTCCATGTTTTGTCTGATCCGGGCAAAGCTACCGACGTCAAGCCGGATGAAAACTGGATGAACGCCGTCAGGTTGGCGCAAAACGTCGCCTCCGTGGAAGGCGTTGTCCTGGCCTTTGATACTGACAACGCGGCCACCATCAACCGTGCCACCGAGATGCGCGAAACCCTGAAAGCCAAATTCGCCCGCTTTGTCTGGTTCGCCCTGACCGTAGGCGGCCCGAGTAAGGATGAAACCTGGACAGATTACCTCACACGGCTGACCACCCTTCAGGACAAGATCGCCTCACCGGGGGTGCAACTGGTGCCACGACTCTGGGGTAACGAACCTGGCGTGTTGGCGGGCCGACTGTGCAATCGGTCGGTGACCATTGCGGACAGCCCGGCGCGAGTCGCCACCGGGGCCGTCACGGCACTGGGTAACGACAGCCTGCCGGTCGATGGCGCTGGGGTTGAGATTGATCTCGCCGTATTGCAGGCGCTGGAGGTCAAACGCTTCAGCGTGCCGATGTGGTACCACGATTTCGACGGCATTTATTGGTCAGACGGTCGCACCCTGGACGTCGAGGGCGGCGATTACCAGACCATTGAAAATGTGCGCATCGTGGATAAAGCCTCACGCAAGGTGCGTTTGCGGGCTATTCCGAAAATCGCCGACCGTTCTCTGAACAGCACACCGGGCAGCATTGCCGCCCACGTGACCTATTTCGGCAAGCCCCTGCGTGAGATGTCAAAGGCCGTGCAAATCAACGGGATTGAATACCCAGGGGAAGTGAAGCCGCCTAAAGAGGGCGACATTACTATCGAGTGGGCCAGCGCCGTGAAGGTGCAGATTTTTATCGTGGTGCGGCCGTATGAGAGTGCGAAAGAAATCGCCGTCAGCATCGAACTTGACACCTCACTGGAGAGCTAACCATGGGTGAACGTATTAGCGGCGGTTCGTTCGACGTGAACTATGACAGCGTCATGATCCACGTCGAGAACGCCACGGTGACCATCACCGACAACAGTGCAGCCGTACAAACGCGCGGTGTGCCAAACGGGCATGTTAAAGGGTCAGTCAGTGCCGACGTCGAGATTGAAGTTGACGCACTGAACTTCAAGAAATTCACGGCAGTCGCCCGCGCCGCAGGCTCCTGGCGCGGTATCGACGCGAAAGATTTTCTGTTCTACGCCAACTCCGGCGATGAAGAAGAAAAAATCGAGGTGTTCGGCTGCGTGCCGACGCTGTCCGACCTGGTCAACATCAGCCCCAGTGAAGCCAGCAAAACCACCCGGAAAATCAAATTCATGGTGACCAGCCCTGACTTTGTGGCGATTGATGGCGTGCCCTATCTGTCAGCACGCGACACTCGCGATTTGAAAGGGTGACGCCATGCATAACGGTGAAACAACGCTGTTTGCCAAGCTGGTGCTGATCGGTGCCCTGATTGGGGCCGGTCAGTTACTGGTTGGCCAAGAGAAGATCACCGCCCGTCTGTTTGTTGGGCGCGTGATTTTGGGGTCGGCAGTGTCCCTGGTATCTGGGGTCGTGCTGATCCAGATGGGGGATATCCCTGATTTGGCGGTGATCGGTATTGCCTGCATGTTGGGTATTGCCGGACACACGGCCGTCGAAGCTGTCGCACAACGCTGGCTAAAAACCAAGAAGGATAAGACTTCATGACACTGAGCCAAAAACAACAACAGTTTACGCGCATGGTGGGCAAGTTGATTGTCTGGGCCGATGCCAATGGCTATGCGCTGACCTTCGGCGAGGCCCATCGCACGCCAGAACAGGCCAGGCTGAATGCGAAATCCGGTAAAGGGATCGCCAACAGTCTGCATAGCCAACGTCTGGCGGTGGATTTTAATCTGTTCATCGGGGGCGTCTGGCAGACCGATAGCCGGGCCTTTCTGCCCCTGGGTGAGTATTGGGAAAGTCTCGGCGGCAGTTGGGGCGGTCGCTTCAAGACCAACCCGGACGGCAATCACTTCAGCCTTGAACATGATGGGGTGCGCTGATGCGTGCGGCATGGGGGCAATTGCTGATTTTGGTCGCCGTGTTTTATATCGGCTGGATAGCGCACGACTGGCATACCGCCAAGCTGGCGCTGGCTGCTAACGAGTCCGCCGACCTGACCCGTCAGGTGGTGACCGAGATCACCCGCCAGTCGGGTGAAGTGTTAGAAAAGAAACTCGCGGAGTTAAAAGCCAATGAAACGCACACCGAGCGGGTTATTCGTACCGAGGTTATTAAGCCGGTATTTAGCAACGTTTGCGCTACTGATGAGTATGTCCGGGTGTTCAACCAGAGTGTTGACCAAGCCGAGCGAACCCTATCAGGAAAACCAGATGACCCGGTGCCCGGTGAACCTGCCCCGGCTAACGGGCAAAACCGGCATTGATTTTGACGCGGCGCTGACCGCGTACATGCAGATATATACCGCCTGTGCGGTGAGACACAACGCCCTGGTGGACATCATTCGACAACGTAAGGATTTATAGACATGAGCGAAGTAAAAAGCACAACCATTACCCTGAGCGTGGCCGGTGTTGAACTGGGGTTTTCACCGAATAAAACCGCCTTCAACGCATTGATTAACGAAATGACACTGACCAACAAGGTGGCCCCGATGGTCACCTACCTGGGCCGCATCATCGACGCCAATTCAAAAGCGGCGTTAGGGGAGCTACTGGAACGTTATCCCGGTGTCGAGATGCAGATCACCGAGAAGGTCAACGCGATTTACTCGCCGCAGGTTGAGATCGAAATAAAAAACTGACGGCGCGGTTGGCGGCCATACGCGCCAACCCGTTGGAACAATACCTCGCCTTGCGCCGGTATTACCTGCCAGCGGAAGACGACAGCGAAGAAAGCCTCGCCCGTGCCCTGTGGCTGGATGAGTATTTCGCCCAGACGAAAGCCTATAAGACCGCCGAGGGCATTGCCATTGCCCTGAATGGAATATGACATGAGCCATTTGGATTTTACCCTGAGCCTGATCGACAAACTGACGCGCCCGCTGAAACAGGCGCAAGCGTCGGTGACCGGTTTCGCCGAAAAATCGCAGGCGTCATTTACCCGCATCGGGATCGGTGCGGGGGCCGTCTGGGCTGTAGCACAGTCTATCCAGGGGGTATTAGGCCCAGCCACCGAGATGAAAGACGCGCTGGCCGAGTTGGATGCCAAGGGGGTGGCTGAAGATACGCTGAACCGTCTGTCAAACCAGGCGCTTAAATTCGCCATGCGGTATGGGAAAAGCGCGGTCGACGTGGTGAATTCAAGTTATGCCATGAAAGGCGCGATGGTAGGTCTGGCTGACCAGGATTTACCGCGTGTGACCATTGCCGCCAATACCCTGGCCGCAGGGGTAAAAGCCAGCGGTGAGGAAGCCGGGGAATATATGGGAGCCATGGCGGCCCGCTTTAATCGCGAGTTGTCCAGCCTCGGTCATGTGCGTTTTGCTGAGGAGTTGGCAGGCAAGACGGCCTACATGGTGCAGAATTTTGGCGTCAAGATGCAGACCATGCAGGAACTCATGGAAGGCACCAAGAATGCCGGTGCCGACTTTGGCGTCAGCATGAACGAACAGTTCGCTGTGCTGGGCGAGTTGTCCCGCACCATGGGTTCCGAGTCCAGCGGGATATACGAGCAATTTCTCCGAAGCGCCCCCGCAGCTGCGCAAAAGCTGGGCATGAGTTTTGTTGATGCCACCGGCAAGATGTTGCCGATGGGCGACATTCTGCAAAAAATCCAGACCCGATACGGCCAGAACATCGAAGGCAACGTCAAGGCGCAGCAAGCGCTTGACGGGGCTTTCGGTGGTGGTGCAGATGTGATTAAAAAACTGTTGGGCCGCCAGGATGCGCTGAACAAAAGCATTACCGAACTGGGGCGCAATGATGGCATGAAGCGGGCGCAGGAAATGGCCGAGAAGATGGCGAAACCCTGGGAACGCATTACCGCGACCTGGTACGCCATGCGGGCGGCGATCGGTAACACCCTGCTGCCGGTGATCACACCGCTGATTACCCGCGTCGCCGATGTTGGTGCCACCTTCGCCCGCTGGCTGGAGATGTTCCCCAATATTGCCCGCTGGCTGGGTTACATCACCCTGGGCGTTTTATCCCTTGGGCTGGCCGGTGCGTCCGTCAATATCATTATGGGCGTTTTCGGCTTTGTCATGGTGGGGCTAAAGGGGATCATCTTTGTCTTGGGCGGTGCGCTCAAGGCACTGGTCTGGACATTCAACCTGTTGCGCCCGTCACTGCTGGCGACCCGTATCGGTCTGGCCGCGCTGTGGGTGCAGTCCAAATTACTGGCGTTATGGACGGGCATTTGTCGCGTTGCGCTGTTCGCCTGGAATGCGGTGTTAAAAGCGGCGGCGCTTGCCATGCGGGTGTATGGCATCGCCACGATGTTTGCCGGTGTGGCCATGCAACTGCTGACCAGCCCGATCACCCTGATTATTGCCGCGTTGGCGTTGCTGGTCGCGGGGATCTGGTATGTGGTCACTCACTGGGACGAGCTCAAAACCGCCATCATGAATACCGCCGCGTTTCAGTGGGTAATGGAGACGGCCGCCCAGGTCGGTGAGGTGTTCGCCGGGGTATGGAAGTCCATTTCTCTGGGCTGGGACATGGTGATCGCCTTCTTTATGGGGCTGTCACCGGTTGCCGCGTTTGAAGGATTTGGAGAGAAGATCGGCAACATATTCCGTGACCTGTTCGCCAGTCTGAAAAATGCGTTCGCCGGAACCTATAACTGGATAGCAGAAAAACTCAACAAGATCCCCGGCGTCAATATTGACCTGAAGCAGACCGCAGATGCTGCTCCCCTGCCGGTCGTCCCCCCGCTCACGGGGCAGTCGCTGCTGACCGGCAACACTGCGGGGGCTGCCGTTCCGCGTGACGGGCTGATGAAACAGGTTAAATCCGACACAAAAACCACTATCGACAATCGTCGCAGTATCGGCGAAGTGAACTTCGTCATGCCCAACGGCATGACGCCAAGTCAGTTGGCCGAATTTCAGGAGATGAACGCCGGATGAATACTGAACTGCTTTACATCGATCTGCTGATCACCGATGGAGATTTAACCCTGGACAGCGGACACGAGCCCCTTCGTTGTGACAACCGCCAGAGTATCGGGCAGGACATCGTTCACAGCATTGTCGAAAGCGGCATCACTGCCCGGCTCATTGGCGAACGCAGCCCTACGATGCGCGGAGACGTGATCACCCAACTGATTTTATTGGTTGAGAGTGACGAACGCTTGGTACCTGGCACGATTGTGATCGTCGAAGAATCGCTGTCACGCCTGTATATCACCGCTGAAACCTACGATTTCGGCCCTATCAGCACAGGGGTTGATTATGAATGAAAAACCGACCGTCGACTTTGAACAGGTGCTGCGTGATAGCGGTATGCCGACCACCGAAGCCGAGATCACCGCCGAGTTCAAAACCCTGGTACAGGCTGAAGGCTTCATCACCAACACGTCGCGCATGTCACCGTTCTGGCGGTTGATCACAAGGATTGTCAGCACGCCAGTGCTGTGGCTGAAAGATGTGCTCGTCCAGGTCGTACTGACCAACATGTTCGTCGCGACGGCGGGCGGTGCCATGCTGCGCCTGCTGGCCTGGGCGGTCAATATCGAAGCCAAACCGGCCAGCGCGGCGATCGGGGCCGTACGGTTTTACAAGACCACCGCCGCCAATGCGGTGACCGTTATCGCGGGCACTTTGGTGCAAACCGAGCGCATCAACGGGGTGGTGTACGTTCTGAAGGTGACGGAAGACACTCTGTTACCAGCAGGGGCTGAAAATGGCCTGGTGCCGGTTGTCGCCACCGGTACCGGCAGCGGTTACAACCTGGCCCCCGGTTATTACCGCATCCTGCCGGTGGCCGTGAACGGCATCGCCAGCGTGGTAAATGAAGAGGATTGGCTAACGACGCCAGGGGCCAATGAAGAAACAGACGACGAATTACGCGACCGTACCCGTAATCAGTTCAATCTGGTGGGCAATTATCACACCGATGCGGTGTATCGCAGCATGATCGCCAGCGTCGTGGGCCTGAGCGTTGACCGCATTTTCTTCCTTCACGGAGCCCCGCGCGGCCCAGGAACGGCCAACGCCTATTTGCTGCTCGACAGCGGCGAGTTATCAGCGCCCTTTGTTGAGGCGGTCAATGACTATATCAACAGCAAGGGGCATCACGGCCATGGCGATGATATGCAGTGTTTTGCCCTGCCGGAAACCCGTCATGACCTGGCTGTCACGGTGTATGTGCTGAGTAAAGAGAACATGACCGCCGACGCCCTGGGCGAACTGAAAACCGGGGTAACCAATTTGATCCGTTGTGCCTTCAGAGAAAATGCGACCTACGACGTGAAGAAGACCTGGCCCTATGCGCGTTTCTCCATGTCGAATCTCGGCCGCGAGCTGCATAAAGCGTTTCCGGTGATCGACTCGCTGGCCTTCTCGTTGCCGGACATCGTCAGCGAACTGTCGGTACCACGACTGAACAGCCTGAGCGTGGTGATTGCCAATGATTGATTTTGCCCGCCTGCTGCGCGGCCTGCGCCTGCCCTCCTGGATGGACAGGGGCGACCTGGCCAGGTTGCTACGCGCCAGCCGCCTGTTCTGGACGAAGGTCAATGACTGGGTGCAATGGCCACTTAAACAATTTGATCCGCTGACCTGCGCCGAACCGCTGCTCAACCTGCTGGCGTATGAACGCGATATCACCCGATTTGATGGCGAACCGCTCGACCTGTACCGCAAGCGCGTGGCCTTCGCGTTTATCAACGCTGAGGATTCGGGGGAGATAGCCGGGTTCATTGCCATTTTCGACCGCTTGGGGATCGGCTATGTCGAACTGCTGGAGCGTCAGGACGGTATCGACTGGGACGTGATCATCGTACGGGTGACGGACAGCCAGATAGCCGAGAACAGCGACCTGTTACTGGAGATCATCCGCAAGTACGGTCGCACCTGCCGGCGCTATCAATTTGAGGTTATCACCGCGCTGGGTATGCACCTGCGTGCCGGGTGGTACCAAGGTGAGTACGTATGTTATCCGGTGAGTCTGGGTGACGTGAAAACAGAATACAGCGCGACCTATAGCGCACGTTTGTAAGGGTGAATAATGTCACAATCCGTTATTACCAAAGCCTTTGTTGAATGGAAAGCAAAGCAGGCAATCGACAACAAACCGGTGATCCTGGACGAATTCATTTTCGCCCATGTCCCCGGTCTGGACATCAACAAGCCCATCGCCAATACCGAGGGTATACCCGATGCGGGGAAAATTGTTCACCGCCAGGCTGTGGGCAAAGCCGGTGTCGTCAACCTGAACGCCGTCGTGTATTCGGTGACGATGGGGGCCGATGTCGGCGATTTTGATTTCAACTGGATCGGCCTGGTCAACAAGGCCAGTAACACACTGGCGGCAATCATCCATGCGCCGACACAGCGCAAGGTAAAAAATGCCAGTGGTCAACAGGGCAATGTGCTGACCCGATCGGTGTTGATGGAGTACAACGGCGCACAGACCGGGACACAAATCAACGTGCCCGCTGAAACCTGGCAGATTGACTTTACTGCCCGCCTGGCTGGGATGGACGAAGCTGTCCGACTGGCTAGCCTGGACATTTACGGCCAAGGGGCGTTTTTTGATAACGGCTTTTTAGTAGCGAAAACCGCCAATCAGTATTTTGTGAACCAGGGGCTCGGCTACATCGGCGGGCTACGGGCCATGTTGGCGGTAAACCAGAACATTACCCTGGCTGCGAAACCGACCAAGGTCTGGGCTGATGTCAGTTATCACGGCACGGTTACCAGTGCCCACCGGACTGAAATCAAAATCACCGTCGCCGCCAGCCTGGCAGATTACGTCGAAAACGGCATCGCGCATTACGTGTTTGCCCTGGCGAGCATTGACGCTGCCGGGGTGATCACTGACCTGCGTCCGAAAGGGTCACTGGGTGAACAGCAGGGGAACAGCGACTTTTTGCGCAAAGACGACAACCTGGCCGCACTGAAAGACAAGACAAAAAGCCGGGAAAATCTGGGGCTGGGTAGCGCTGCAATCAGAAATACAGGAATAGGAAGTGGTGAGATTGCCCTTAATGGCAGTTTTGGTATCGGCGGGGTGACCCCGGAAGTAGCAAAAGACAATACGCTGTCCGTAATTAAGGGAATGGGAAGTGGTAACTATGCGGTTAATGCCCCTTCACCGGATATGCCATCAACAGCCGTTTCCTATCAACTGGACTGGTCATTAACGTCAGCCAGTGGTAACCGGTATGGGGTTTTGATAGCCAGGGCATTGAGCGATAAGGGACAGGTTAACGATAAACACTGGCGAAACTCGTTGCGCAATGGCGTATGGCAAGGCTGGGTGATGTTCTATGATTCTGAGAATAAACCTACTGCCGCGGATGTTAACGCCTATGCAAAGTCAGAGTCGGATAGCCGCTATGCCTATAAGTCGATCACGATTAATGGGAAGCCATTATCATCAAATGTGAATTTAGCCGCAGGTGATGTTAATGCCTGGAATAAAACAGAGTCTGATGGTCGTTTTATTTATAAGACGGGTGATACAATTAATTGGCTAAATGTTAATAGCAACCTGAATATTGGCCTTGATGCCAGTGTTAACAGGGCGTTGTATGTTAATGGAATGGATTTCATCATTAAACGCGGTTTGCAAGACCCCGTTAATAACGAAAGGCAAACTAATGGCATGCGCATACAAGGTGCAGGGAATTTGTTAGTTGATATATATCATCATGAGCGCATAGGTCAGTATCATCATTTTGGTATTCACCTGGCCGGTGGCGGTGCGGATGGCTGGTATGAATTCCGGGGGGACGGGTCATTCAGCGCCGGTGCCACAGTAGGCGCAGGCGGCGCGAATGGAGCAAAGTTATACCAGGACGGTAATCTGTCAGGTTCGCAATGGGGCGGTTATCTCAGTAATTGGCTGAGTAATAACACCATCAGTCGTGTAATGCGCGGTTCTCAAGGAACAATGGTAATGGATGGTGCATTGGTTGAGGCCCCGACAGGGTGCGTACTGACTGGTGGGAATGGCAATGAAGGCAATCAGATCGGCTTGGCTTTGTATCGTCCATTGCAGATTTGGCGTAGCGGTGGTTGGGTAACTATAGAGGGTTAAGAATGAAACTTGTTAATTTACAGCGTTATGTTCCTGATGTGTTGTTTAATGGTGTTGGAATACAATATTTTATCGATGCTACTGGATTGGATTGGTTTAAATCGCTGCCGCTGTTTACCAAAAAATATAGTATCGCGATTGAAAACGACACGGGGGTAATTCGCAGTATTAGTGAGGACGCTTCCCGTTTATACCCCGTTGGTTTAACAGTGGTCGATGTAGACAACTTGCCTGATGGGTGCGATATTTTTGGCGGATGGCTGTTTGATGGTGAAAAAGTTATTCCTCGCATTGAAACGCATGAGGAGATTGTTGCGAAAGCACAGAGAAACAAAGAAAGGCTTCTAGAAATAGCCACCAAAGCAATGGGGCCACTCCAGGACGCAAAGGATTTAGGTATTGCTACAGAAGAAGAACTGGCGAAACTGAAAGCGTGGATGCTTTTCCGGGTGCAAGTCAATCGTATTGATGTCAATACAGCGCCAGATATTGATTGGCCGGAGGTACCGAGTGTGGCGTAAGGCAACCTTGCGGATAGCTGACGATATGGCCCCGCTGTCCTGCGCTATCGTACCTGCTCACCCCTGGGTTTACGGATTGGGCCAGATGACAGACTCGGGGAACTATCTTAGCCCGGCCAACGCCCTGGGTTATCTGGCTAAAAAACTGGCCGGGAGTGGGGGCCAGGGTGAGGCGATTGTTTTCATGATTGCCGAAAATACCCATGATGCCTTTATGTCCGGGTTGAACAGTCTCGCCGCCGTTTTTCCTGCCCCTGCATTTACCCAGGTCAGCCGGATGGCCCAGGCTGCCGCAGAGCTGAGCACGGTCAAAATGCAGTTGCCTGGCAAAGCCGCCACTGCGCTGCCCGCCGCTATTCCGTTATCGGTGCCTACCAACCGGGCCGCAGTGAACGCACAGCGTGTGGCCGCTGCCCAGATGGCCGCCGCCGTGGGTACCAGCGTCACCGAGTTGCAAGCCCAGGTGACCGGTTTTATTCAGGCCCGCGCCGGTATGCTGACAGCAATCAGTGATGGCCTGGCGGCCCTGAAAGGGGCCAGCGCTGACGCCTGGGTGTTTACGCATTCGGGCGATATTGCGACCGCTGCCGTGGAACTGCTGAAAAATATACCGCAGGCGACGGCTGTCCACACTGCGGCCATGATGTTTACCGGGGATACCTTGGGCGATTTGGAGAAGATGATCGATGAGCCAGGCCGCATTACTCGCTCTTGATGGTGAAGGTATCAGCATGAAAAACATGCTGGTTTCACCGTCTATGCAGTTTCAGGAAAAAGACCAGTCCGGGCAAACGTCCAGCACGGCCAATGCCGAACAGGGCATCAAGGCCAAGGAATTGCGGGTGTCCGGCCTGGTGACTTTCGACGAGGAAGCCACGCTTCAGCGTCTGTTTCAACTGGCATCGGCGACCGAGCCGAGCGGCGCACTGAAAAAATACCGTATCGCCAACGAAACGGCGGCGGCTATTAACTTCAGGGAGGCGACGTTTACCGGTTCGATTGACGCAACCCCCCAGGAAGATCGCCTCGCCTGGCAGGTCAACTTTACGTTACGGGAAAAAATCAGTGTGCCGGAAAAACGCCAGGCCAGAAAAGGCAACGCCACGACCAGCACCAAACAGACCGGTGGCGCCGGGGCCGGTGGCAAAGGGCAAGCCGCCGCCGAGGATGCCGACAAAATGAGTTGGTTCGAAGAAAAAGTGTTGAAGCCTGTTAACGATGCACTGGGATAAGCCACGCCATGAAACCGATTAAGCGCCTGTACCTGTCCGCCGATACCGTTCACCTGGTTGACGTCAACATCATGTTGGAGATCAATGCGTGCGGTCGGGGATTTATCACCGCCCAGACAGAAACGGATTACACCGGCAAAATGGTGCGCCTGGATGTGGGTTACGATGGCCTGGTGTTGCGCTGGTTTACCGGCTACGTGGAGCGCTCACAGCCTGCCGAGAACGGCTTTCAACGCCTGTTTGTTCGTGAGCTGATCGGCGTTTTTGATAAACTCTGGCCGTGCTCTTTCCAGCACCCTACCTTGCGCGACATCACTGCCTGGCTATCTGAGCAAAGCGGCCTGACGGTCACGGCTCCCGAGGGGGCCGCCTATGCCGACAAACCGATCCCCCACTTTACGCACAGTGGTACCGGGTACCAGCTTTTCGCGTCTCTGGGACGCGCTTTCTCCATCACGGATTATCAGTGGTACCAGCTACCGGATGGCGGCATTTTTGTCGGTGCCGCCGAACATGGCCTCATGGCGGGGAAGCCCGTAGACATCCCCAGCGAATTTAGCCAGGCCACGGCGGGCGGGAACTCCATGACCGTGCCGATGATCCAAAGCTTGCGCCCCGGTGCAGAAGTGAACGGCCAGCGTTTAAATCAGGTTAGATTGGAAAACGACAACATGGCGATCACCTGGTTACCGCGCAACAAGACCACCGGCCAGCCGCTGCAAAAATCGCCGATACAGCGCCAGGTCGAAGGGGCGTTTCCTGAATTGGCGTCTGGGTTACATCTGCCGAAGTTTGCCCGCGTGATTGCAGCCAGCGAAGACGTGGCCAGTGGCAATATCGCCGACCCATTTCGTCCCCGCTATGCTGTGGATTTACAACTGATAGACGCGGACGGCAACCCGGTACCCAATACACCGGTGTATCCGGCTGTCCCGCTGCCGGTGCCCTTGGCCGGGAGTGAATCGGGCCTGTTCCAGTTCCCGCCAGCGGGCACGCTGGTTGAGGTCGGATTTACCGAGGGCCGCCCGGATAAACCCTTTGTGCGTCAGACTGTGGCCCAGGGGCAAAACCTGCCCGCAGTTAAACCCGGCGAACAGCTTCAGCAGCAGCGGGATGGTGTCTCGCAGCGTGTCACGGTGGCCGGTGACTGGGTACGGCAGACTGACCAGGCAATCAGCGAATCCTCAATGAATCGTGTGATTAAGGCCGATGACGAAACCCGCACGCTGGTTGTGCGCGACACCACCGTCCAGGCGACGGATAAAACCACCGTGCTGGGCACTGCCACGCTGTTGGCCGGTGCCGTGGTACATATCAGCCAGGGCGACTACAGCCTGGGCACATCGGGAAGTCTGATAGTGACCTGCAGCAAAGACGTTTCTGTCGATGTTGGCCAGAACGTGAAACGCAAGGTCAGCGGTAACCAGGAAGATACCATCGGCGGATCGTTCACGCTCGACGTTGGGGCCGCACTCACTGAGAAGATTACCGGCATTCGCCGCAGCGTTGCCAAGGCACAACAGTTGATAGCACCCGTGGTAAAATTGGGTACCGATGACATTAACGTCCTTACTCTACTGACGGATACGCTTGACGTGCTCAACGAGCTGGCAACGCTGACCGCCAGCCATACGCACCCTGATACCGGGGCAAGCCAGCAGTCTGGAAAGTTCATCGCCACCGCGCAAAAGACCGTGGCGCTGAATAAAAAATACAGCCCGCTGATTGGCTGATTTTCGTCACCCTCACGAAAGCCTCCTGTAACGCCCACCATTGACCGCATGACCTGTAGGCCGACACTGTTCGGCCCTCTTTGCGTTCGTCCAACCACGCCACGCAGACGAAACAGAAACCCACAGACGAAAGCGCATACGAGACGGAAACGGCGCTACACCGCACCCGCCTGCACGTTTTGGATCATAAAAATTTTGCAAAAGAATTTTGGTGCAAATCGACCGCCAGCCAGCGCCGTGGCTGGGGTTCTGGCGTCTGGGTGGTTTTGCAATGTGTGCAAGGTTTTGCAATGTTTTGCAAAAGCCAGGCCGGAGCATGTGGCTAACCTATTGGATAACATCATGTTTATAAAAGGATCTCTTTGCTTTCCGTGAGGATCGGCGCAGCCGGATTTATGCGGGGGTGGTGTCCGTATGAAATGACGACAGGCTAGGCATGGCGCGGGTTGCGGGGCTATTTAATGGGCGAATAAGTTTTGCACTTTCTTGCGCAGACGATCGCGAAAGGATCGCGCTTTATCCGTCATGATGATGCTCGCTATCCGTTATCAAGTTGCCAATTCCGTGATGATTTCGTGACCTGCCCATGCACTGCGTTTCGATCGGTTTTAGCGATCAATTTGCAGGTGATTGATCTGTGCAATCAATTGGAGGTAGAGGGGATATCTCAGTAGGATAAAAAGCGAACAGAATAACGCCATTACCCTGGCGGCTCAGTATCAAGGGCGGAATATGGTTTTTTGCAAGACGTGCGGGAAATGGCTTTACCACCTGTCTGATGGTGGTGATTCAGGGTCTGATTATTGTGATAAATGCAGGCCACCGGGTTTTATACGCCGGGCCGTCACAAAAATTATAAAGCTCGTTCGGACCACCTTCAGCAGCAAAGAGAATTAACCAAACACCAGGGAACGCCATTAAGGCCCGCGAAAGCGGGCTTTTTTGTGGCATACAGGACACAACAGGTTGAGAAGGCAGAAATTTGCAGGGAGGGTGATTACTGTTACACTTCGGGCGGGTGCTCTGGATCTTTCTGTCTGGAGCATTGAGCAAAGGATAGAAAGAGAAAAGCCCCGAATTGATATTAATCAACCCGAGGCCCCTCTATGCTCAACAACATAAAGGTAGCGCCTCATATGCTTAAAAGCAAGGATAAGGAGGCTATCATGCCGCAAAAGTTAGTTGTAATCGCCCTGGTCGTTATCTGTATCACCGTACTGGTGTTTACGTGGATGACCAAGAAAACGCTCTGTGAAATCCGTATTCGAAGCGGACAAACAGAGGTTGCGGCCATGATGGCTTACGAATCCGTGAGGTAATGCAACCCAACGGCGGGGCTTGTCCCCGCCTGTTGGTTGTTTGAGCTAAGATCCAAGAGCACCCATTCTGGTTTTGTCACATATCGCTTTCAGCCAGCCTACGGGCTGGCTTTTTTATGCCTTGAACTGCTGCGATTGAAGATAAACGCTGATACAATTCGACAGATGCTTATATTGTGCTTTCTGAGCTGTGGTCAATATGAGGGCAGACTTTAATTTAAGGCTATACAAATCAAATGATTAGCCTAGCATTTAAAGTACCATGGGTGACTTGTTTGTGAAGGGGACGGCCAATGTTTACGGGAAGTATTGTTGCACTGGTTACGCCGATGGACACCAAAGGTGCTGTCGATCGTGCGAGCCTAAAAAAACTGATTGATTATCATGTAGCCAGTGGGACTGCGGCGATCGTTTCCGTAGGAACTACCGGCGAGTCCGCCACGCTGCCCCATGACGAACATGTGGATGTGGTCTTGCAGACGCTGGAACTGGCCGCAGGCCGTATTCCGGTGATCGCCGGTACCGGTGCCAACGCCACCAGCGAGGCTATCTCACTGACGCAGCGTTTCAGCAATACCGGTGTCGTGGGCTGCCTGTCGGTCACGCCTTACTACAACAGACCGACCCAGGAAGGCCTGTACCAGCATTTCAAAGCCATTGCCGAAAGCACCGATCTGCCGCAGATCCTCTATAACGTGCCTTCACGTACCGGTTGTGACATGCTGCCGCCAACCATCGCTCGTTTGGCCAAAATTAAGAATATTGTTGCCGTTAAAGAGGCAACAGGGAACTTAAGTCGTGTTAGTCAGATCCAAGTGCTGGTTGATGATGAAGACTTCATTTTGCTGAGCGGCGACGACGCCAGCGGTCTGGACTTCATGCAACTGGGTGGCAAAGGGGTGATTTCCGTGACGGCCAACGTGGCTGCGCGTGAAATGGTCGAACTTTGCCGCCTGGCGGCGCAAGGCAATTTTGCCGAAGCCCGCCGTTTGAATCAGCGCTTGATGCCTTTGCATCAGGATTTGTTCGTAGAAGCAAACCCAATTCCGGTGAAATGGGCCTGTAAGGCATTGGGATTGATGGCAACCGATACGATGCGTCTGCCTATGACGCCGTTGACCGACGCTGCCCGTCCTGTCGTGGAGCGTGCGTTGAAAAGCGCCGGTTTGCTGTAACTCTTAGGGAGATTTGATGGCTTATTCATTGCAAAAGTCGACGCTAGCAACGGTCGTGGGATTAGCGCTGGTGATGACGCTGGCGGCATGTTCTACCGATCAGCGCTACAAACGCCAGGTTAGCGGCGATGAGGCCTATCTTGACGCCGCACCGCTCAAACCGCTGAGCGCGCCGTCCGGCCTGATCCTGCCGGTACAAACTGGTAATTATGAAGTTCCGGCAAACGCGCAGAAAGGCGCTGTTGGCAAGCAACTGGATATCCGGCCACCGGTACAGCCGCTGGCACTGCTGAGCGGTTCCCGAGGTCAATATGCCGGTGACAGCGGCACGCTGCTGCTGGAAAGCAGCCCGCAGAACGATAACCTGTGGTCCCGCGTAGCCAGCCTGTTGCAGAGCAAAAACATTCCGATCGCCTCACGTACGGATGCCAGCCAAACGCTGACTACCGACTGGGTGAAGTGGAACCGTCTGGATGAAGACAACCAGTACGAAGGCCGCTACCAGATCACGGTACAGAAACAGGGCTACCAACAAGCGTTGGTGGTGAAAACCCTCGAACTGCGTCAGCAGGGGCAAACCGACAAGGTTACCGACCCTTCTGAAGTTCAGCGCTACAACGGTATGATGATGAACACCATCGTTGAGGGCCTGGACAAGCAGGACAACCTGTCGAGCAGCCAGTCCGCCAACCGTGTTGGTGTGTTGGACGTGCAGAGCGGTGCGGATGACACCGGCCTGCCAACGCTGATCGTGCGTGCGCCGTACACGGTAGTGTGGGATCGTTTGCCACCGGCACTGGAAAAACTGGGGATGAAAGTGGGTGACCGCAGCCGTCCGCAGGGTAGCGTCGCCGTAACCTACAAATCCCTGAGCAGCAGTGATTGGGATGCGTTGGGCGCCAAAGATCCTGAACTGAAAGAAGGCGATTACAAACTGCAGGTCGGTGATTTGAATAACCGTACCAGTTTGCAATTTATCGATTCCAAAGGTAAGCCGTTGACCCAGTCGCAGAACGATGCGCTGGTAGCGGTGCTCCAGACGGCTTTCAGTAAAACCAGCGTGAAATAACTACATCTAGGGGCTGCGGCCCCTTTTTGTTTTGCTGATACGGTATCGTTTGCGTCGCAGATTTGGCACAATAGTTATCAGCAAACCAAAGAACTTATCAGGTCAATTTTGTGCCCAGTAGGCTGCCAGGCAGCCGGAAGGTACCATCTCATTGGAGTAAGTTAAGATGCAAAAGCTAGCTGAACTGTATCGCGGCAAGGCAAAAACCGTCTACACCACCGAAAACCCGGATCTGCTGGTGTTGGAATTCCGTAACGATACGTCAGCACTGGATGGTCAGCGCATTGAGCAGTTCGATCGTAAAGGGATGGTGAACAACAAGTTCAACCATTTCATTATGAGCAAGCTGGAAGAGGCCGGTATCCCAACGCAGATGGAACGCCTGCTGTCAGACAACGAAGTGCTGGTGAAAAAGCTGGAGATGGTACCGGTTGAGTGCGTGATCCGTAACCGTGCCGCAGGCTCTTTGGTCAAGCGCTTGGGGATCGAAGAAGGTTTGCCGCTGAACCCGCCGCTGTTTGATCTGTTCCTGAAGAACGACGCGATGCACGACCCAATGGTGAACGAATCCTATTGCGAAACCTTCGGCTGGGTGAGCAAAGAGCATCTGGCGCGCATGCGCGAGCTTAGCTATATGGCTAACGACGTGCTGAGCAAGCTGTTTGACGATGCGGGCCTGATCCTGGTCGATTTCAAACTGGAGTTCGGCCTGTTCAACGGTGAAGTGGTGCTGGGCGATGAGTTCTCCCCGGACGGTAGCCGCCTGTGGGACAAGAATACCCTGGCCAAGATGGACAAGGATCGCTTCCGCCAGAGCCTGGGTGGCCTGATTGAAGCCTACGAAGAAGTCGCTCGCCGTATCGGCGTGAAGTTGGACTAATCGTTAAATCATGCCCCTCACTTTAGCACTCTCTTACAGGGGAAGGGCTAGAGTGAGGGGCAAAGCATCGAACTGAGCCTCCCACCCCTCATTCACCACTTTCCAGAAAATTACTGCATTCGCTGCGCCACGAACGCCTTATAATAGTAACCAGGGCTAGTTTCCTACGATTATTAAAAATCATCTCTGGAGTTTATTTATGCGTTGGCAAGGGCGTCGAGAAAGTGACAATGTCGAGGATCGCCGTGGGCAGTCTTCAGGTCTGGGCGGCGGCGGTGGCGGCCCCCGGATACCTATCGGCGGCAAAGGTGGCCTGATCATTCTGGTCGTGGTGCTGGTTGCCGGTTACTACGGGGTAGACCTGACTCCTCTGCTGAATGGCGGAGATGTCTCCCCACAGTCTCAGCAGCAAAGCGCCAGCATCAGCCCGCAAGACGATCAACTGGCCAAGTTTACCTCGGTGGTGCTGGCGTCTACCGAAGATAACTGGCAGGGCATCTTCAAGCAGATGGGGAAAAACTATCAGGATCCGAAACTGGTGATGTACCGGGGCGCGACGCGTACCGGCTGCGGCACCGGTCAATCGGTGATGGGGCCGTTTTACTGCCCTGCGGACGATACGGTCTATATCGATCTCTCGTTCTACCAGGATATGAAAACCAAGCTGGGTGCTGGCGGTGATTTTGCCCAAGCTTATGTGGTTGCGCATGAAGTGGGCCACCACGTGCAGAATCTCTTGGGGATTGAGCGCAAGGTTCGCCAGATGCAGCAAGGGGCTAGCCAGGCAGAGGTTAACCGCCTGTCGGTGAAAATGGAGCTTCAGGCCGACTGCTTTGCTGGCGTTTGGGGCCATTACGCCGAGAAACAGCAGATGCTGGAAGCAGGCGATCTGCAATCCGCATTGAATGCCGCGCAGGCGATTGGTGACGACCGTTTGCAGCAGCAAAGCCAAGGGAGAGTGGTGCCAGACAGCTTTACGCATGGCACTTCGCAGCAGCGTTATACCTGGTTCAAGCAAGGGTTCGATAGCGGCGACCCTAATACCTGCAATACCTTCGCCTCCCGTTGATATTACTCAGTGCCGGTGCCTAGAGCCCGGCACTCTGCTTTCAGGCCTCAATATTCATGTTACAAAAAATGCAACAACGCATGCAGCAGCAGGGTATTCGGCGGCTGTTGGTGATCAGCGGAGAATCGCAATGGTGCCGAGATCAGGCGCAGCAACTGGCGGCACAGCTGCCGGGGGACTGGCCTTGGGTCGGTAATGACGTGCCCGCAGGAATCGATGCGTTGGCGAGTCACGCGGTCAGAACCCTGTTGGGGCAGGAGCGGTTGCATGCGGTGTTTGATGCGTTAGCGGGGCTGGATGTCGAAGCGCTGGCCCAGCTTTGCGGGACATTACAAGCCGGTAGCTGGTTACTGTTGCTGGTGCCACCATGGCAAAGCTGGCCGCAGCAGCCAGATAGCGACAGCCTGCGCTGGAGCGATTGCCCACAGCCGATCGCCACGCCCCATTTTATCCACCATCTGCAACAACGGTTGCTGGCCGATAGCGAAGTGTCTATCTGGCGGCAAGGTGAACCGTTGTGCCTGGCTCCCTTACCATTACGGCCAGCTTGGCAGGTTCCCCAGGGTAATCCGAGTGAGGAACAGCAGGCCATTTTGGCCCGCTTGTTGGCGGCCGAGTCTGGGATCTGGGTATTAACCGCTGCGCGTGGCCGGGGGAAATCAACGGTGGCGGGGATGTTGATGGCCAGCAGCCCGTTAACCTGTTGGATCACCGGCCCGAGCCGCGCCGCTACCGACGTTGCCAGCGAGTGGGCCGCAGGGCGGGCCCAGTTTTGGGCACCGGATGCTTTGCTACAGCATTGTGCTGAACAGGGGGCAGAGGGGGTTGGCTGGCTGCTGGTGGATGAGGCCGCCGCGATCCCTGGACCTTTACTGCAACAGTTAATGGACTATTTCCCACGCGTATTGCTGACAACTACGGTGCAGGGATATGAAGGAACGGGGCGCGGATTTTTACTGAAGTTCTGCGCCTCCTTACCGCAGTGGCAGCCGTTAAGCTTGCAGCAACCGATGCGTTGGGCGCTGGGCGATGCCCTGGAGCGGATTATCGATCACGCCTTGCTGTTCAACGAGGAACCGGTATGGGCAGTGGCCGGGCAGTCACCCACTTTGGGTGCTATTGAACAGGCTGAACTGTGCGCCGATCCGCAACGGTTACGGCGTTTCTATGCGTTGCTCTGTAGCGCACACTATAGAACCTCACCGCTGGATTTACGCCGCCTGATGGATGCGCCCGGGATGCACTTCAGTGCGGCGTCGCTGGGGGATGAGGTGGTCGGGGCGTTATGGCTGGTAGATGAGGGCGGCTTATCGGTTGAACTGGCCCACGAGGTGTGGGCGGGCCGCAGAAGGCCGCGTGGCAATCTGGTCGTTCAATCTTTGGCGGCACATAGCGGCCAATGGTGGGCACCTACGCTGCGTTCCCGTCGCATTACCCGTATCGCCGTGTTGCCGGAGTTACGCCAGCAAGGGATCGCCAGCCGGTTGTTGGAACAGCAAAAACGTGACTCGCAGGGGTTGGATTTTCTTTCCGTCAGCTTCGGCTATACCGAGCCGCTGTGGCGGTTTTGGCAATCTTGTGGCTTCACCCTGGTGCGGATTGGCAACAAACCGGAGGCCAGCAGTGGCTGTTACACCGCCATGGCGGTGCTGGCCATTAGCGAGCAAGGAGAGGCACTGTGCCATGCGGCGCATAAGCACCTGGCACGGGATTGGCGCTGGTTGCGGCAACGTAGCGACCTGTTGCTGGAGCTCGACGATGATACCGATCCGCTATTAAATGAAGAAGACTGGCGCGAGCTGGCCGGTTTTGCCTTTGCCCATCGGCCCTTGGAGGCCAGCCTGGGGGCATTACAACGTCTGCTGTTGAGCAGCTCATTGCCCTGTGCGGCATTGCGTGCGCATTTGCAGCAACAACAAACCGTGGCCCAGTGCGCTGCCCAATATGGCCTGAGTGGCCAAAAAGCCTTGCTGCGGCTTTGGCGGCAAGAGGCAGGGCAGGCGTTGCAACAGCTTAATGCGCAACATTGCCGCTACTGGCAGGAGTGGGCGCAGTCGTTGCAATAAATGGAAAGAGTTGTTCAATAAAACCCGATTTTCCTGATTTCTCCGCGGCGTATAGTAAGGGCAGTTGCCGGGTCTGTCCCGGATGTCTCTAACCTGAGGAGTCCCCTATGAAACACTCGCATTTCGTTGTCCAAAGCCCCGCAGCTCCGGCAGAGCAACTGATACTGCTGTTTCATGGCGTAGGGGATAATCCGGTGGCAATGGGGGAGATCGGCAGTTACTTCGCCAAAGATTTCCCACAGGCTTTGGTGGTGAGCATTGGTGGTCCATTCGCTTTTGGCAACGGTGAGGGTCGCCAATGGTTCTCGGTTCAGGGGATCACCGAACACAACCGCACGCAGCGCATTGCCGAAGTGATGCCAACCTTTGTTGAAACCGTGCGCTACTGGCAGCAGCACAGCGGTGTGGGCTACGCGGGCACCGCGCTGGTTGGTTTTTCGCAGGGTTCGATCATGGCGCTGGAAGGGCTAAAAGCCGAAGCCAAACTGGCCGGGCGGGTAGTGGCCTTCAGCGGCCGTTTTGCCCAGTTACCGCAAGCCGATTTTGGTGACAGCGTGGTACACCTGATCCATGGTGAGACGGACGGCGTTATTGCTGCGGAACATGCGCAAGCGGCTGAGGCTCAGTTGCAGGCCGTTGGCGCAGATGTGACGTTGGATATTGAACCAGGCGTCGGGCATGCAATCAGTTCGGGCATGATGAATGCTGCTCTGGAGCGTTTGCATTACTACGTGCCGCAGCGCTATTGGGAAGAGGCGATGTTTGGTAAACGGGGCGATCTGATCGCCTTTAAATAAACAGCAGGGCGCTATGTGCGCCCTGAGGTTATGGCTTTTTCGGCCAGTCGTCTTCGTCGTCCCACTTGGCGTTGTTATCGCGGTGGGGCGGCAATTCAGGCTTGTTGGCCAGGAATTTTCGATGATCCAGGCGGCGTAATTCCTTGATCCCGCTAATGATAATACCTGCCAATATCACCAGGATTATCCACCAGTAGTCAGCTAACCAATGCATGTTTACACCTTTCCTTCAGGGCGAACAAAACGCGAGAATATCGTGGGCAGATGGCTTGCGAGCCAAGCTGCACCAGCAACGTCCTTATCTCGCCAGGCCGCCAGCAGCAGCTCGGGCGTCAGTAAATGCTCGGCCTCTTGCGCCAGCGGGCGATAACTTAAATGCCAGGGTTCCACCGCCACCCCACCTTGATCGGCGGTAAACGGGCGATAGAAGCCAAACTCGGCCATATGTGCAGTCAGCCAAAGATTTAGCGGATGGAAATAACCACCGGCTTCATATTCCCACGGCTCTAACTGCAACTTTTGCCCAACGGGCAGCAGCGACGGATCGTAAACATCCAGATCGCTGCCCCAGTGGTGACGGCTGGCACCCGGTAGGGCCGACCAACGCAAAATGGCTTCACAACGCTCGGCGGCAGACAGTGGCTGGATATCCATCGGTTGGCTATTGTGATCTAATACTGGCCGCTCTCCGCAGAACTTACCATTCCAGATCGCCAGCTGCCGGTCAAAATCGCGAAAGGTGCTGGCCGGTTGCAGATCAAAGCCTGCCGTTTTAGCCGCCTGTTGCATGGCCTGAAAGGCCACCACCGCAGCGGGTTGCAGCCGGTGATTGCCGCTCAGTACGGTAAGGTGCTCCGTTGAGCGCCCGGTGAGCATTTCTGCGCTGATCATGCGACCAGTTGCTCCATGATACGCTGATACATGCGGCTCAGTAACTGCAGATCGGCCGCATGTACGCATTCATTCACTTTATGGATGGTGGCGTTGACCGGCCCCAGCTCAACCACCTGTGCTCCCATCTGAGCGATAAAGCGGCCATCAGAAGTCCCGCCGGTAGTCAGTAGTTGCGGGGTGAGCTCGGCATAGTGTTCTACCGCATTCACCACGGCATCGACCAAAGCGCCTCGAGCGGTCAGGAAAGGCTGGCCAGACAGCCACCAGTCGATGCTGTAGTTCAAGTTATGGCGATCCAACAGTTCCTGCACCCGCTGCTTGATCAGGGTGTCGGTAAGCTCGGTGCTGAAGCGGAAGTTGAACTGCACGAACATTTCACCGGGGATCACGTTGTTGCTGCCGGTCCCGGCCTGCACATTGGCAATTTGCATGCTGGTTGGCGGGAAGAATTCGTTGCCCTGATCCCACTCAATGGCGACCAGTTCGTTTAACGCAGGCATAGCCCGGTGAACCGGATTATCGGCCAGATGTGGATAGGCGACGTGACCCTGGACTCCATGAATACGCAGATTGGCGGTGATCGAGCCACGGCGGCCATTTTTCACCACGTCTCCGACCCGTTCGGTGCTTGAAGGTTCGCCGACCAGGCAATAATCAAGGCGCTCGTTGCGAGCCATCAAGGCTTCCACTACCTTCACGGTACCATGAGTGGCGCTGGCCTCTTCGTCTGAGGTGATCAGAAACGCCAAGCGGCCCTGATGGTTGGGGTTGGCGGCAACGAAGCGTTCTGCGGCTACCACCATGGCGGCCAGGGAGCCTTTCATATCGGCGGCTCCGCGCCCATAAAGCATGCCGTCGCGGATGACGGGCTCAAACGGTGGGTTATCCCAATTTTTCTCGTCGCCGGTTGGCACCACATCGGTGTGGCCAGCAAACGCCAGCGTGCTGCCCTGACCGCGCCAGGCCCAGAAGTTTTGCGTATCGCCAAAGTTCATTGGTTCGACGGTAAAACCGATCGCTTTCAGGCGGGCGATCATCAACTCCTGACAGCCTTCGTCATGTGGGCTGAGGGAAGGGCGCTTGATAAGCTGTTGCGCCAGTTCGATAACAGGGCAGATCATGAGTTAACCTCGGTAATAAATTGCTGATAGCTTTCGCTGCTGAAGCCTAGCAGGGCATGTCCTTTACCATCATCCAGCAAGGGGCGTTTGATCATGGCCGGTTGCTCCAGCATCAGGGCGATGGCGGCATCAGCATTGTCGCAGGCATTGCGCTGGGCTTCATCCAGTTTACGCCATGTCGTGCCACGGGTATTCAACAAGGGTTCCCAACCCAGACGCGCGACAAAATCACGCAACAACTGCTCGTCGAGCCCGTCTGCGCGATAGTCGTGGAATTGATAAGCCACATCCTGTTCTTCCAGCCAGCGGCGGGCTTTTTTGATGGTGTCACAATTTTTGATGCCGAACATGGTCAGCGAGGCGTGCTGCGGTTTGTCTGTCATGGCGTAAAAGCTACCTTTTAATCGTCAAAATCTGTACTGAGTGGCACAAGCGTTGATCACTAACTTATACCGCACGGTGATAGCACAGATAATGCGGGAAAACGGGGTTTAAATCCAGACAGAGATGTACTCATCATTGACAGAGAGAGGTTTTTATTTAAAGGGTAATACATACAGAATACGTCTGGTTTAGGCAAGTTTTTACTCGTTTGTTAGCGTGGAAGGTAAAGCTCCACTCAGTACTAATTGCTGAATTGTTCGAGCTGTATGGCAGTTGGCAAAAGTCACAGTATGGTACAGGTTTTTATACTGATACTATGTGGTTATTGTGCATAAACGACTATTATGATGAATGCTTGTTTTTAAAAATATAATTGAATCTTTAGGTTTTGCTTGTTCTATAGTAATCGATTAAGTTAGAATAAGAGAAATGTCAGCTGCAATAAGATAACAGTAATGCTATGAAAATCAATGAATTAATTTTGAAAAATGGATTCACTTACCAAGAGCTACTAAAATTAAAGAATCAGTATAGAGATAAAAAGAATGAAACCTATGGAAAAGGAGTAAAAGCGACAGATGATGAATCATTAAAAAACTATATTCTGCTAGTTGCTGAGCTATGCGGTGGAAATATGATATTTCTTTCCTCTGTTTTTTTTGTGATGATGTTTGGAGCTTGCTTCTTTAGTGATGATGTAAAGCAGGCTATCTTCTATTTTGTATTGTTAATTATTTTTGTTTTATTTTATATCTGGATTAATAGCAGAGGAATGAAGCTAAGTCTCTTGCTAACAGCAAAATTGGTTAGACTTCGATTCCGTATGTTTTTATATCGAGTTTCACCTCCAAAAGTAGAATGTTTTGATAAATGAATTTTTTCATTCATCATTTAGTTCATATGTACCATCGACAAAAAGAATCTTAGCTTTAACGATGGATGTACCTACCATGAAAATTCTCATTGGAACACCTTTAGTATCCCACTTAGCCCCATAATCAGGTTTAAGATTATTGAATAGCATACCAGTACCGGGTTTTTCAAACAATCCACTTGTCGCGAGTCTATTAGCATTGTTCTTTAAAACTAAGCCACGATACCCAGCATAAGCAGTTATAGCGAAATCAACAGTGCTATAAGCTAAGTCACCATATTTTTGGTCCAAGCCAGCTAATTTAGCTCCTTTTCTATAAGCATCTCTGAGTAAACCAGAGTCCTTATGCTCATGTTCATAAATAAGAGGAGATATAGACTCATATGCATTGTTTAGACCATAAGCAAATAATATAGCACCATAACCTTTCAATTTTCTTGAATGAAGTTTACGGCCAAGATTGGCCATCAATGCACCACCCACAGCTTGACCTGAACCAGTGACAACTCCCCAGCCTATTTTGGCATACTTAACCACTCCCTGATCTTCATATATATCGGTAATAAGATATTTTGTATAATTACCCTGTCTTAAAATCTGATATTCTTGACTTGCTAATTCACTTTCAGAACGCATTTCATATATTAGTCTCATGCGTTCGTTTATATCAAATGTATTTTTAAATTTACGATTGATGTTGTTTATAAACTCCTCAACTTGTCTGAGATACTCTCTTCTTGTCTGGTAATCAGGCATAAAGTAAGCAGAGGCTAATGTAGCAATACGTCTTAGGTCAGTAGCATGCCTATCTAAATCGTACTTCAAGTGAGCTATTGCAGTAGTTCCCATGATTAATACACCCTATCATCCCAGATGCTATAAGCACTTGTTCCAGCCATAACATGTTCCCAAGTGATAGATTCATATTTGATGGAAATACTTTCATCAGATTGAACCTCATTATGCGTTAATGAGTTAGGGCTAAACATTCTGATTTCAGTTAACGTCGCTCCTGTTAGTTTTATCTTAAAGAAAATTTCCAGCCCACCAGATGCATTCATTCTGTAAAACACAAACTCACAGGTTAAACGTTCATTCTGGTTCATTGCCAAGGCTAGGAGTGGAGTGGCTTTATCTATGGGTTTTCTGATTTGGAGAGGGTGGAGTTGAACGTTACTTTCACGAGTCATAAGATTAAGCAATTCAAGGACAAGGATCTGATCCTCATGTCCCTTCTGGTACTTATTTCCTATTGAATCCGGAGTTGAGCACCCCGCAGAGATCAGCCCTTGCTTGTCACCCTGGATGGTTCCGTAAATTATATTAGCCATGAAAATCCCTTACATTAAGTACAGAAAAATTTATAATATATAGAATCTGATCTAAAATCCAGTATCTAAAGGATGCTATGTATTCGCCATATAATTAAATCGGCACAAACATATTCATGGGGTGTATTGATTGGGTGGGGGAGTTATCGTTTATAACCGTATTGCCTCAGGCTTCGGTGGTACGGTATTAGGTAAAGTTATTTAGCGTAGGATCCCAGACGCTAAATCTGTCTTAGAGGCCTCGCGAGTATCTCCACACCATAAAGATTTAGCATTAGACTTTACATATATAAGCTTATAATGTAATTTTTTTAAATTAATTAACCAAAGATGTATTAGAAATGAAATCGATTAATGGAAAAACTAAAACGACGAATAGATTGCTGCTGGAGTCAGGTTTCACTCGGCATGAAATCAGGCAGGCAAAAGCCAATGCTAAAATTTTCAACCTTGATTTTATCTATTCGGTCAGGGATGTGGGGAAAAGGACCTTCAGAACGAGCGTTACTTTAACTGTGATATTAACAATCTTCACGATTGGTACCACGCTTAAAAATGGTGCCCCAGCCTTAGGGATTATCATTCTCATGTTCCTTATGTTAATCATTCCATCATATTATATAACACCAATGAGGTTCTATATTAAATCGATGTGGTTTTTTATTAAGGAGAAAATGCTAAACGTCAATGTGAGCTAGGCATTGAAACGGATATAAGCTGTAAGAAAGTAGGTTGATGGTTTTTCTCTCACATGCTATCCATACACTAGGCTTATTAGGAATCGCGATTTAGCAGTTTGGGGTTCAACGCACATACCCGCTATTTTGTAACCTTTCCAGCGCGCTCCCATCGGCGTACACCATGCCGGTAGTCAGATCGTGGAAGCCATATCGCTTATAAAATGCCAATTTGTCCGGCACCGAGTAAATAAACACTTTACCTAATGGGGCCAGATCATGCATGACGCGATCCATCAACTGCTGACCATAACCTTGCCCCTGGAAGCGCGGATGGATGGCGACATCGGCCAGATAAGCTACCGAGGTCATGTCACTGATGGCATGGGCGGTGGCCATCAACTCACCCTCAATAAAGCCCCAATAGCAGAATTGGCTATTTTGGTATACCTTCTGTAAGACCTGTGGATCACGCTCGCCCAGTCCGGCAGCGGCCAGCAATTCGCCCAACTGTTGCCAGTCGATATTACAGTTACGCAGATCGGTGATGAGCTCCACCATTCTCCCCTTAACCAATACGATCCAAATCCGCAGCATATTGCTGGATCGCACGCTGGTAGCTGCTGATCTCCGTATGTGCCGAGGTCTCTGCCAACAGGATCAGCAGGTCCGATACCGCCTGTTTGGTTTCCCCCAGATTGTAGAGCGTCATGGCGCGGAACAGCGTGATCTCCTTGGCCTGCGGGAACTCGTTTAGCCCGTCGTCGAAAGCGGTTAGCGATTTCTGGTATTCCCCCAATGCGCGATAGGTGCTACCCAGGCCCAGCCAGGCTTCCTGGCGTAACTGTGCAGGCAGGCCGTGCTGCAAGGCGGCGAGATAGCAGGGGATCGCCTGCTGTTCAAAGCCCTGCACATCGTAAAGGCACGCCAACTGGTAATGTAGCGAACCATTCAACGGTGCCTGTTGCAGCATCTGTTGGGCCAGCTCGGTGGCTTCCGGATAGCGACCTTGTTGTTTCAACTGCTCGATGGTGATACTCGAAGACATGATTTTCCCTTTCAACGGTGTTTCGCTAACTCCTGTAGCAACGTTACTCCTTCACTATTCATCCGCAAAGAAATATATACCCGGATAGATCTCTGATGAGTTTGCAATGGTGAGTTCACTCATTCTGATGGATAATGTCCTATGATTAAACAGGTTTTTTTTGACGGTAACCCGTGATATTTTTCACAAAAAATGCCTGCGGGCATACCAGTGAGTAAAAAATGACACCCCACGTTCCATCATATGTTCGACAACTTGTCACCCTGCTGCTATGGGGGATCATCTATTACCTCGCCGGATTGATCTCATTAAAATTTGACGATCCCGATTCGCCGATCGCTATTGTGTGGTTTCCCTCCGGTGTTGCGGTTGCCGCCTTTCTTTTGACTCGCTGGCGCAGTTATTTATCCCTGTTCGTCATCTTGACGTTGGCGGACTTGTTGTTGACGGAAAGCTGGCAGAATAATCCACTGATATCGCTGATCTATACCCTGCTATCCATGCCAGCCAACGTCGCGATCGCCTGGGCCGTTCGCCGCTTTGCACGGCTTAATGACGATCTCCATACAATCTTAATTTGTATCACCGCAACCGTGGTCTTCAGCGGTCTGGATGCGCTAATTATCGGTGGAGGTTATGCACTAATCCACCAGCAGCCTTTGTTCAGCTTGTTCTGGCAGAATTTTATCGCTGATGTTACCGGTATTATCTTTGCCACAGCCGTTATCATGGGGGTTGTCAATCGGCGTTTGGTTGCCGCCAGTTGCAATCTAAAAATGGGCCTTCTGGGAGGGGCACTTTGGCTGCTGCTGTGTGCTTCGATCTGGTTTATCTTCGGCTACCCACTTCTCTGGCTGCAACACAACGCCGCTGCGCTCTACTTTGCCTTGGCATGCCTCCCCATTATTCTGGCTATTATGCTGTCTGTGGCCTGGGGGAATCGTGGGGGATCTCTAGCGCTTCTCACTCTTGGGTTGGGAGTGATTTATTATACCGATAATCAGCATGGACCATTTTTTATCAAGGGGTTACATCTCAATGAGTCTCTGTTATTAGCCTTGAGCTACCTTTCCGCGACGGCGTTGTTGATCGTGTTTATCAGGGTGTTGAAGCACTCTACCAACAGTTTTAACCCAGACACTGGCCGGATAACCGGCAAGGGGGTGATTTATAGCCTCAATCCGCGGACCGGGGTTTTGCACTGGGAGGATGAGCTCGGCAGTTTGTATGAGCAGAAGGTTCCCAGCAAGCTAGACACCGTAGATGACGTGATGCAATGGGTTCACCCGCATGATCAAGGCAAACTGCGTGACCATTGGCTCCTCAATGATAGTCCTCAACCCCGTGCCCCGTTGATATTCCGTATCCAGATGCCACAGGGAGAGTGGTTGACGTTGGTGGATAACAGCTGCGTTCTGCTGGATGAGGAAGAACAGAGCATTATTGTCGGCAACTGGCAAGCAAGCCACTATCACCAGGACAGTTAAATGAACCTATTATTTGCGTATTGTGGAGAGTTGCAGCAGTGATCCAGATTGCCTTGTTATTATTCGGCGTTGATTTTGTGCGCTCCAAAGCCAAATTTTTGGGGGTAATCGGAATTATCTGGGGGCTTATGGGGATCGGTATCTTTATCGATGGCCTTGATGGTGTGCTCTATTTTCCCTTACAGGTTTTTGGTGCCCTGATGCTTCTGGAGAGCCTGGTCACGTTGAGTATTGCCTCCAGCGGGGTTGGGGCGCAGAAAGCCGTGCTCTACTTCAAGGGGGGGATCTTTTGTGTTGTCGCACTGTTGATTCTGGCGAACAAACCCTACAGTAATCTGCTCCTGGCAATTCTATTTGGTTTCTCCTATTTCGTTATCGGCTTGTTTATGGTCGCTTCTGCCTGGATCGTCCGGTTTCCACGTTGGAGGAATGCGCTGGTCAGCGGCATTGCTCAAATACTGTTCGCCATGCTCTTATTTAGCCCTTATCCGGCGCACTATAAGGCCACCATATCGTTTTTCCTGGGCACATTGATGGTTTTCAGTGGCATCAATATCCTGAAATTAGCCAGGCGGGCCAACCTGTTAAGGGAAGGCACCTCGGTGTTTGAATTGTTGGCACCCACCGAGATGTTATATGCCTTTGGAAAGAAATCGGCGGCTCGGCCAGCCGAGGTGGTTGCTCCCAGCATTGATTTTAAACAGCCTTTAACCGTCCATATCTGGACTCCGGAAGGAACGGCGAGTGCGGCCCCAATCCCCCGGCCAGTCATTAATCGCTATATCGCGGCAGTAGATGCTCAAGGGGTTATCTCTACCGGGCATGCTGCATTGGAACTGGTACCGAGCATCTACATCAGCCTGTATCCAGCGGCAGATATCGATCGTTCTCCTTCAGAGTTCCTCAATGTGTTGAAGGCGACGCGAGAAAATGACGTGCCCGGCACCTTCCAGCCGGACTATGTTACCGAGGCGACCAACTGGTGCGATTCGAATCGGCAGATCCAGTTTCACCGTTATAACAGCTCGGCACTGCTACGTTTTTGGAGCGGCTATCAGCAGACAAAAGTCTACAACCTGACGTCGCGTAACTGCTCCAGTAGTGTTGCCTATGCCTTGGAAGCCTCACTGGATGGCGTGCTTGCCAAACAGAGTAAAAGCTGGCTGGGTACCTTACGTATTTTGACCATGCCGGAACTGTGGATTGCCGCGCAGGTACGCAGACGGGCACTCTCAATGGCCTGGACGCCGGGGCTGGTGATGGATTACGCCCGAGCGCTGCGACATATTGTTCACCCCGTGCCTCAGCCATGGTATCAGCGTATTCTCAAGCGCAGGCAGCCGGAAAAAGAGGGATAGCGACGCGTCATGATTATTTTACAACAATAATCAGCCACACAATTGTTTTGGCTAAGGCAGACCGCGGATCATCCAAATTATTCGGCGGGTTTCGTTAAAAAAGTAACATCCGGGTAGGTTTTTGATTAATCTGAAAATATGCTCCGCTCCTGGGTTTTGTTAACTGGCATCGTTCCCAAAAGGCTTCACTTGGTCAAAAAACAGGCGTAGAATCCCTGCGTCCAATAACTGGAGGTTATGAAGTATCATGGTTGATCGAGAGTTAACAAATTGGAAAGACTTTATTGATGAGATGTTGGGTAACTAACACCATATAGGGTTTAAAGCTTGAATAAGGCTATTGGGTTTGTTTTTATTTAAAGCACCTAGGGTAACAATATTAAGTCTTTAGCAAAGCAGCCTCGGTTTCCCGAAGCTGCTTTTTTTACGCCTGCTATTGGCTATCGTGATGGTGAGGCAGCGCCTTACCAGGGAAGCGGCGGCGTACCAATACGAAGAACAGCGGCACAAAGAAAATTGCCAGAACGGTGGCTGAAATCATACCGCCCATCACTCCGGTACCTACTGCATGCTGGCTGCCAGAACCCGCACCGGAACTGATGGCCATTGGCAGAACGCCGAAGATAAACGCCAGTGAGGTCATCAGGATAGGGCGCAAACGCAGGCGCGAGGCTTCCAGCGTTGCCTCCAGCAAATCCTGGCCTTTACTGTTCAGTTCGTTGGCAAATTCCACGATCAGAATGGCGTTCTTGGCCGACAGCCCGATAATCGTCAATAGTCCCACCTGGAAGTACACATCGTTTTCCAGCCCGCGCAGCCAGGTGGCCGTGACGGCACCGATCACCCCCAGCGGTACCACCAACATGACCGAGAACGGGATCGACCAGCTTTCATACAGGGCCGCCAGACACAGGAATACCACTAACAGCGAGATGGCATACAGCGCCGGTGCCTGGGAACCGGACAGGCGTTCCTGGTAAGACATTGCGGTCCATTCCAGACCGAAACCGGTCGGTAGCTGGCTGACGAGTTTTTCCATTTCATCCATCGCGGTACCGGTACTGACGCCCGGGGCAGCCTCACCCACGATTTCTACCGTGGAGTTACCGTTGTAGCGTTCCAGACGCGGTGAACCATATTCCCAATGGGAGGTAGCAAAGGCGGAGAAGGGCACCATCCCACCGCTGTCGTTACGCACGTACCACTTGTTGATGTCCTCTGGCAGCATGCGGAAGGGCGCTCCGGCCTGGACGTACACTTTCTTCACTCGCCCGCGGTCTAAAAAGTCGTTGACGTAGGTGGAGCCCCAGGCGGTTGACAAGGTGCTGTTGATATCGTCGATCGACACGCCCAGCGCCTGCGCCTTGCGTTGGTCGATATCGATCTGCAACTGCGGGCTGTCATCAAGACCATTATGGCGCACGCGCGATAGCTGCGGGTTTTGCCCAGCCAACTGCAGTAATTGATCGCGAGCCTCCATCAGCTTGACGTGCCCCAGCCCGGCGTGGTCTTCCAACTGCATATCGAAGCCCGAAGAGTTCCCCAGCCCGGTGATTGCTGGCGGGCTGCTGGCAATAACGCGCGCTTCGTTAATATTGCTAAAGGCTTTGGTAGCTCGCTCGATGATATCGAACGAACTATTGGCTCCCGAACTGCGTAGATCCCAGTCCTTCAGGCGCAAGAACAGGCGTGCGACGTTCTGGCCGTTGCCGCCTGGCCCGGCACCGATGGTGGAGAACACTGACAGCACGTCGGCTTTCTCTTCGGTCAGGAAGTAGTGCTCGACCTTTTCCACCACCTTGGTGGTTTGCTGAAGTGTGGAGCCTGCTGGCAGCTGCACCTGCACGGTGAACACGCCACGGTCTTCCTGCGGCAGGAACGAGGTCGGCAGTTTGATAAACAGCACCGCCATACCGGCCAACAGCAACAGGTAGATCACCATGTAGCGGGCACTGTGGTGCAGCACGCGCGCTACCCCACGTTCATAGCGTTCGGTATTGCGGTTGAACATGCGGTTAAACCAGCCGAAGAAACCGCGCTTGCCGTGATGATGGCCTTTGGCGATCGGCTGGAGAATAGTGGCGCACAGCGCTGGGGTGAGGATCATGGCGACCAGCACCGAAAGCACCATTGCGGAAACGATAGTGATCGAGAACTGGCGATAAATGGCGCCGGTGGTGCCGCCGAAGAAGGCCATAGGAATAAATACCGCCGAAAGCACCATGGCAATCCCCACCAGCGCGCCCTGGATCTGCCCCATGGATTTACGGGTGGCGTCCCTGGGGGAGAGACCTTCCTCGCTCATCACGCGTTCCACGTTTTCCACCACCACGATGGCGTCATCCACCAATAGGCCGATCGCCAGCACCATGGCAAACATCGTCAGGGTGTTGATGCTGTAGCCGAAGGCCGAAAGGATGGCAAAGGTGCCCAACAGCACCACCGGAACGGCGATAGTGGGAATTAGCGTGGCGCGGAAGTTCTGCAAGAACAGGTACATGACTAAAAACACCAGCAAAATGGCTTCCAGCAGGGTTTTTACCACATCATGGATCGACGCCTGCACGAACGGCGTCGTCTCATAGGCGATCTTGGCTTCCAGCCCGTGGGGGAAATAGTGTGAAAGCTCGGCGATCTTGGCTTTCACCAACTGGTCGGTTTGCAATTCGTTGGCACCGGAAGCCAGCTTGATGTTCATCCCGGCGGCCTGCAATCCGTTGTAACGGCTGAGGTAGTTATAGTTTTCCCCGCCCAATTCCACCGTGGCAACGTCACCCAGGGTGACCAGCGAACCGTCCCGATTGACGCGCAGCGTGATCTGGCGGAACTGCTCCGGCGTTTGCAACTGGGATTGAGCGTTGATGGTGGCGTTTAGCGCCTGCTGATCCACGGAAGGGGATCCGCCCAACTGGCCCACCGCGACCTGGGTGTTCTGCGAACTGATGGCGCTGACTACATCCTGAGTGGTCAGCTGATAGCTGGTGAGCTTGTTCGGATCCAGCCAGATACGCATGGCGTATTGTGAACCGTAAACGTCCATGCTGCCCACGCCGTTAATGCGGCTGAGGGGGTCTTGCAGATTGGAGACGATGTAGTCCGCGATGTCCTGCTTATCCATGCTGCCATCGTTGGAGACAAATGCCACCATCATCAGCGTGGTATCGCCCGATTTTGACACCGTTACGCCTTGTTGCTGTACCGCCTGTGGCAACCGCTTGATGGCGGCTTGCAGCTTGTTTTGTACTTGTTGCATTGCCTCGTTGGGATCGGTGCCGGCATCAAAGGTCAGCGTAACCGAGGCCTGGCCGGTATTGGTGCTCTGGGACGACATATACATCATGTTGTCGAGGCCGGTCATGTTCTGTTCGATAATCTGGGTAACGGTATTTTCCAGCGTCTGTGCCGATGCGCCTGGATAGGAGGCGCTGATACGCACGTTTGGCGGAGCGAGGTTCGGATATTGTTCGACAGGCAGAGAAAAAATCGCCAACGTCCCCGTCAGGCAAAGAATAATTGCCAGAACCCAGGCAAAAATCGGGCGATCAATAAAAAAATTGGCCATGCGGCATGAACCTCGTTGTGACTTATTCTATTTTTGACTGCATCAGTTATGCTTACGCCTGGCACTGACTGGTGGCCGGGCTGTCGCAGGATTTGATTGTACCCAAAGGTGCTACTGCACTTTACTCGTCGAGCGCAGATAAAGCGTGGAGAAAAAAAGGAGATAATGTAAATAACAGTAGTAGAAATCTACAGTTACACATTGCATCGCCACGAAACGCGCCATTATGGCGATTTTATTGCGTTACGGTGAAATAATCAGGATGTTTTCCTCAGCAGGAGTTAAGCATGGAAATTAACCCGGTATTTGCTCGTCGTCTTTATCTGTGTTGGCTGATCAGCAGCAATGAACGCCCTAACGTTCCGCGCCTGATGGAACTGACCGGTTGGCCGCGCCGTACGTTGCAGGATGTACTCAAAGCTTTGCCAGGCCTGGGCCTGGAGTTGCAGTTTGTGCAGCAGGGGAAGCGTAATAATGAAGGCTATTACCAGTTGGTAAACTGGGGCCCGTTAAGCCAAAGCTGGGTTATTCAGCATCATGAGATGCTGCTGGCGGCCATTGGTTGAATGTTCCCCGGCGTGCCGGGGAAGCATTACTGGCTTTTCGCTTCCAGATACATCACGGTCGCTGCCACGCGTGAGCGCACGTTGAGCTTGCGCAGCATATTGCGGATGTGCACTTTCACCGTCTCTTCAGAAATATGCAACTGCGCCGCGACCTGCTTGTTTGACATGCCACGCGCCACTTCCTGCAACACATCCAGTTCACGCTCGGTGAGAGCGGCAAAGGGATCGTGTTGCTCGCTGCGTGACGAAAGATAGTCCGCTACCGCATCGCTAATCACGTTCTGGCCCTCGGCAGCCTGGCGAATATGCTCCAGCAACTGTTCTGGCTCGCTGTCTTTCAGCAGGTAGCCATCGGCGCCCGCATCGATCAGCGCATAGACGTCGCTGCGGGAGTCGGAAACGGTCAGCACGATAATGCGTGCATCTACCCCTTCATCGCGCAGTGCTTTCAGCGTATCCAGCCCGGAAAGCCCCTTCATGTTCAGATCGAGCAGGATCACGTCTGGCGTGAACTGCGCGGCCAGGGCGATCGCCTCAGCACCGCCGCTGGCTTCTGCCACTACGGTGAAAGTAGGATCTAGCCCCAGCAACTGTTTGATGCCACGGCGCATCAATGGGTGATCGTCCACGATCATTACTCGGTAATTATTCATCACAATAAAACGTGCTCCCTGTAGCGAGTAAAGCCACTGCCTACTGCCGGCAGTAAAGCTGACTCTTAAAATATAGTAGTAATTAGCATTGTCGCTCGGCTCGAATGGCCGCCGTGCAATGCTGTTAGCCCTTATGGCGGGAAGCTAAGACAGACCTCCGTGCCCCCGGCATTGCCACGCCTGATATGTAACGTCCCGTTCAGGCGCGATGCGCGTTCGCTCATAATGGTTAGCCCGTAATGGCCTTCCGGTTCATCCAGGCTGTCGATGCCGCAGCCGTCGTCACAAATGGTGATCTCGTTGTCGCCGCTGGGGGAGACTTCGCAATGGATCACAATTTCCTGTGCATCGGCGTGTTTGATGGCATTAAGCACGGCTTCACGCACGATCTGTAGCGCATGAACCTGTTGTTGGGCATTCAACGCCTGTGAGGCTAACCGACAGTGTAACTGAATCCGCGCGCTGGTCAGCAGTTTTAATGGTTCCAATACCTGCTGCAACGCGGCGTTCAGATCGGCATCCTGAATGCTCAACCGGAAGGTGGCCAGTAGTTCGCGCAATTGGCGATAGGCATCCGCCAGCGCCCGATCAAAATCATCAATGATCTCATCCGCCTGCGATGAATGGCCTGTCAGGGTACGTTTGAGCAAGGTAAGCTGGATGCGCAGGAAAGTGAGGGCCTGGGCTAACGAATCGTGTAGTTCACGGGCAATGGTGGCGCGTTCCTCCATCAGTAGGAACTGCATATGCTGCTTTTGTGCGCGGTTAAAGTAAACCCCGCGGCTGAGCATATTGGTCACGCTTTGCATCAGGTGCGGGTGGGGCGGCTGTTGCTCATGTTGCCAGCTCAGGCTACCCAAGGGTTTGTTGTCTTGCATGATCACCTGTGAATGCCAGGCCAGTTCCGCCACGGGTTCACCACTGCTGACCTGCCATTGGCTTAGGCTGTCTTCCACATTGAGCCGGATACAATGTAATTGTTCGCTTAGCTTGATGATATGCAAGACCTTCTCAAACGCCCGCTGATCCAACTGCCCAACGCTCAGCGCCTGGGAGCAGCTGTAGAGCACCTCCAGCGTGCGGTTGGCCTGCTGTAGGCGCTCGGTTTTTTCCTGCACCTTTTGTTCCAGTGACTGGTAGAGCTTCGCCAATTCGCCAGACATGGTGGTGAAGGTTTGCGACAGGACGCCCAGTTCGTTTGGCAATGAAACGTCGAGCGGCGGATGATTAAAGTCACGTTGTTGCATACGCAGGCTGGCGTCCACCAGGCGTTTGAGCGGGGTGACCACTTGGCGGCGCATAAAGCGGATGCAGAACAGCACCAGGGCAATGATGGCGATGTAGCCCATCACGCTGATCGTCGCTACGATGGTCAGTTTTTGTTCGGAGTAGCGCTGCAAAGCCAAGACAAAATGGTCGATCTGGTTAACATAGCTGGCCACGTTGGCCTGATAGTTTTCCGGGTTCCCGGCCAGGATCTGTTTTTCCAGTACCAGCCAGGCCTGGCGCAGCGTCAGGTATTTTTGCCGCACATCGTCAGGCACATAAAATCGATCGAGTTTAAGCAAGGCCGGAGCCATCAGCGACTGCTGATACTGCACCAGGTGCTGCTGCACTTCAGCGGAACCGTTAGTGAGCTCATACGCCAACCGGTAGCTCTGCATGCGCAACGATCCCGCGATATTGATCGCTTCGGCATCTTGCAGGCTGCCGGCCACGGTAGTCAGTGCCAGTCCGGTGGACAGCACGGAAAGGATCACGATACTTATCAGCGCCTTCGCCAGGCTGCCGGTCACTGAGCGTTTTACGAGCAATTAAGCGTCCTTCTGGTTATAGGCCTGAGTGTTATGCGCCGTCAAATTATAACTTTTGCTGGCAAAAAGCATGGCGATTTTGAGCAAACGGCCGATTTAGCGCCAAAAAAAATCTTCGCTATATAATCAATTAAATAGCGATTTGGCGGTCTACCGTTGGCAAAATGCCCTATATCGGCTATCAGTGATTGATCTGGCGCAAGTAATACCTACTTTTACCTATTTAGGGTGATTATCTACCCCCTCCGATAAGCCTATTTTATCCTTGCCTCTTACCCGAGGTGCGAGACAAAAAATAATAAAGTCACACTATAATAATTTTTTACACGCGCGCGTGTTGCCAACTTTGAAGGATAACCCGAATGGCCGAATTGTCGCGACGCAGATTGCTCAGCGGACAATGGCGTCATCAAACTGATGCGATCCGTCCCCCGTGGTCGCGTGAAGCCCCTCTCTTCCTTGCGGGTTGTACTCGGTGCCAGGCCTGCGTTAATGCCTGCGAAACCGGCGTATTGATCAGTGGCAGTGGCGGTTATCCCGAAATCGATTTCCAACGCGCGGAATGTACCTTTTGCCGACAATGCGCAGATGCCTGCGAAGCCCCACTGTTTTACCCACCCCAGCACCAACCCTGGCAACAAGTGGCCTCGTTTTCGGCCGTTTGCCTGGCGATGCAGGGGGTAGAGTGTCGCAGCTGTCAGGACAGTTGTGAAACGCAGGCAATCCGTTTTCGGCCACGGTTAGGCGGCATAGCCCAACCGGCGCTCGAGGCGGCGGCGTGCAATGGTTGCGGTGCCTGCGTTGCCGGTTGCCCGACCTCGGCGATTGCAATAACCCGGAGTGAAAATAATGAGCAGTGAATGGCACGTAAGCGGGTTGATGGTGCAGGCCCGGCCTGACAAATTCCCGGCGCTGATCTCGGCGCTGCTGGCAATCCCTGATACGGAAATTCCGGCACAGGATCAACAGCAGGGCAAACTGGTCGTCGTTATGCAAGCAGCACGCTCCCAGGCGTTGCTGGAAAAAATTGAGTCGGCGCGCAATCTGGAAGGCGTGTTGGCAGTGTCGCTGGTTTATCACCAGCAGGATGAGCAAGGTGAGGTAATGCCATGAAACTCAGTCGTCGAGACTTCATGAAAGCGAACGCTGCCGCGGCTGCTGCCGCAGCTGCCGGGCTGACGATCCCAACGGTTGCCCAGGCCGTGGTCGGCAGTGGTGACGAAATCAAATGGGATAAAGCACCTTGCCGTTTCTGCGGCACCGGGTGTGGCGTTCTGGTCGGCACCCAAAATGGCCGCATCGTGGCTTCGCAGGGCGATCCGGATGCTCCGGTTAACCGGGGCCTGAACTGTATCAAAGGCTACTTCCTGCCCAAGATCATGTACGGCAAGGATCGACTGACACAGCCAATGCTGCGCATGAAGAACGGGCAGTACGACAAAGAAGGTGAGTTTACTCCCATCACTTGGGAAAAAGCCTTCGATGTTATGGAAGAAAAATTCAAAGGGGCCCTGAAAGAAAAAGGGCCAGAGGCGGTAGGCATGTTCGGCTCCGGCCAGTGGACGGTATGGGAAGGCTATGCGGCCTCCAAACTGTTCAAAGCGGGTCTGCGTTCCAACAACCTCGATCCAAACGCTCGCCACTGCATGGCTTCTGCCGTGGTCGGCTTTATGCGCACCTTTGGCATGGATGAACCGATGGGCTGCTACGATGATATCGAGCAGGCCGACGCCTTCGTGCTGTGGGGCTCCAATATGGCGGAAATGCACCCGATCCTGTGGTCGCGCATTACCAACCGCCGCCTGGGCAACGATAAGGTCAACGTCTCGGTACTTTCCACCTTTGAACACCGCAGCTTCGAGCTGGCGGATAACGGCATGGTGTTTACCCCGCAGACCGATCTGGCGATCATGAACTACATCGCCAACTACATTATTCAGAACAATGCGGTTGACCAGGATTTCCTCAAGCAGCACGTCAATATCCGCAAAGGGGCGACCGATATCGGTTACGGCCTGCGCCCAACCCACCCGTTGGAGAAAGCGGCCAAGAACCCAGGGAGCGATGCTTCGGAGCCGATGAGCTTCGAAGATTACAAGGCCTTTGTGGCGGAGTACACGCTGGATAAAACCGCTGAGTTAAGCGGTGTGCCGAAAGACCAACTGGAAGCCTTGGCCAAACTGTATGCCGACCCGAATGTGAAAGTCGTCTCTTACTGGACGATGGGCTTCAACCAGCATACCCGCGGCGTCTGGGCCAATAACCTGTGCTACAACCTGCACCTGCTGACCGGTAAGATCTCCAAGCCGGGCTGTGGGCCGTTCTCACTCACTGGCCAGCCTTCTGCCTGTGGTACCGCGCGTGAAGTGGGGACGTTCTCCCACCGCCTGCCAGCGGACATGGTCGTGACCAACGAGAAGCACCGCCAGATTGCCGAACAGAAATGGCAACTGCCAGCTGGCACCATCCCGGAAAAAGTCGGGCTGCATGCGGTTGCGCAGGACCGTGCGTTGAAAGACGGCAAGCTGAACGCCTACTGGGTGATGTGTAACAACAACATGCAGGCCGGGCCAAACATTAACGAAGATCGTATGCCGGGCTGGCGCGATCCGCGCAACTTTATCGTGGTTTCCGATCCGTACCCAACGGTGAGCGCATTGGCCGCCGACCTGATCCTGCCTACTGCGATGTGGGTAGAGAAAGAAGGGGCTTACGGTAACGCCGAGCGCCGTACTCAGTTCTGGCATCAGCAGGTGAAAGCGCCTGGCGAGGCCAAGTCTGACCTGTGGCAGTTGGTGGAATTTGCCAAACGCTTCAAGGTGGAAGAAGTGTGGCCTGCGGAGCTGATTAACCAGAAGCCGGAATACCGGGGTAAAACCTTGTACGACGTCCTGTTCGTTAACGGTGAAGTGAACAAGTACAAGCTGGAAGAGATCCCGGCCGACCAGTTGAACGACGAGTCGCGCGACTTCGGTTTTTACATCCAGAAAGGGCTGTTTGAAGAGTATGCCGGGTTTGGCCGTGGCCATGGTCACGATCTGGCGGCCTTTGATATGTACCATAAGGCGCGCGGTTTACGCTGGCCGGTGGTGGATGGCAAGGAAACCCTGTGGCGTTACCGTGAAGGGACCGATCCTTATGTGAAGGCAGGTGAAAGCGTGCGCTTCTATGGTAAGCCAGACGGCAAAGCCGTGATCTTCGCACTACCGTTCGAGCCAGCGGCGGAAAGCCCGGATCAGGAGTTCGATCTGTGGTTGTCCACTGGCCGCGTGCTGGAACATTGGCACACCGGTTCGATGACTCGCCGGGTGCCAGAATTGCACAGAGCCTTCCCAGAGGCGGTGCTGTTTATCCATCCGCTGGACGCCAAGAGCCGCAATCTGCGCCGTGGTGACAAGGTGAAGGTAGTGTCACGCCGTGGTGAAGTGGTGAGCATCGTCGAAACCCGTGGCCGTAACCGTGTGCCGAAAGGCCTGGTGTATATGCCGTTCTTTGATGCCGCGCAACTGGTCAATAATCTGACGCTGGACGCTACCGATCCGCTGTCGAAAGAGACCGACTTCAAGAAGTGTGCGGTAAAACTGGAGAAGGTATAAGGCCAACGGAATGAGCCAGCAACGAGATAAAACACCGGCCCGGCGGCGCTTCCTGCGGGATGCTGCGCGCAGCGTGGCCGGGTTGGCAGGGATAGGCGTACTGCTGGGGTTGCAACAAAAGCAGTCTCAGGCACGTGATGGCCTGGCCCTGCGGCCGCCGGGAGCACTGGCCGAAGGGGCGTTTGATAGCGCCTGCATTCGCTGCGGTCAGTGTGTGCAAGCCTGCCCGTACCAGACGCTGAAACTGGCGACGCTGCTGTCGCCGAGAGCGGCGGGAACGCCGTACTTTGTGGCGCGGGATATCCCTTGCGAGATGTGTGAAGACATCCCGTGTGTGGTGGCCTGCCCGAGCGGTGCGCTGGATCCGAACCTGACGGATATCGATCAGGCGCGGATGGGGCTGGCGGTGTTGCTGGATCATGAAAACTGTCTGAATTGGCAAGGGCTGCGTTGCGATGTGTGTTACCGGGTTTGCCCGCAGATCGACAAGGCCATCACCTTGGATCTGCAACACAACGAGCGTACCGGCAAGCACGCCATGTTTCTGCCGACGGTTCACAGCCAGGATTGTACCGGCTGTGGCAAGTGTGAGCAGGCTTGTGTACTTGAGCAGGCGGCGATCAAGGTGTTACCGATGGAACTGGCGCGTGGCCAATTGGGTGAACACTATCGCTGGGGCTGGCAGGAAAAGCAGCGTGCAGGGCATTCACTGGTGCCGGAAGGCCTCACATTGCCGGCACGCGGCGTAAAGGGAGGTGAATGATGGCTAATCCAGTCGCTGAAGCCGGGCGTGATGCCCGTCTGCGCCATGGCTGGTTGCGCAGCAACCGCTTCCTGATCCTGCGCCGTTGCAGCCAACTGTTGATCTTGTTGATGTTTCTCTCCGGGCCGCTGTGGGGCATCTGGATCCTGCGTGGCAACTACAGCGCCAGCCTATTGGCGGAGACGGTACCGTTAACGGATCCGTTGATGATGCTGCAAAGCCTGTTGGCCGGGCATTGGCCAGCTTGGTTGGTGTGGGTAGGCGCGGTAGTGGTGCTGATCTACGGCCTGATCGGTAATCGGGTGTTTTGCGGCTGGGTTTGCCCGGTCAACCCGGTGACCGATCTAGCGGCCTGGCTGCGGCGCAAGTTAGGTTTGCGTCAATCGGCCAGCCTGCCTCGTTCCCTGCGCTATGGCATCTTGCTTGTCGTACTGGTTGGCAGTGCCGTGAGTGGTACGCTGATCTGGGAATGGATTAATCCGGTGGCCCTGATGGGGCGCGGGCTGATCCATGGCAGCAGCGGGGAAGGGGTATTAGCCTGGCTGAAAGGGCTGGGTGCCGCATTTGGTGCTGGCATCTGGCTGATTGTGGCGCTGTTCCTGTTCGACCTGCTGGTGGTCGAACACGGCTGGTGTGGCCATCTTTGCCCAATGGGAGCGCTGTATGGCGCCATTGGTAGCCAGGGTGTGGTGCAGATCAGCGCGGAGCATCGTGATAACTGTACCCGCTGCATGGATTGTTTTCATGTTTGCCCAGAACCGCAGATCCTGCGTGAGCCGTTATTAGTTAAAAAAGGCACACCACGGGTTGCCAGTGATGCCTGTATTGCCTGCGGACGTTGTATCGACGTTTGTGCAGAAAACGTATTCGAAATTAAGAGCAAATTTCATTATTCGGGAGCCAAAAAATGACCAGCAATGTCCTGAAAAAGCAGCTTTCCCTGTGGGGCGCGCTGTTAACACTGGTAGTTGCCAGTGCCGCGTTTGCCGCCAGTGATGTCGATCTCAAGCAATCGCCAGAGGTTTCCGGCACGGCTGAAGGGCAGATCAAAATGCCCAAGCAGCAGGAAAAGATGGCGCTAAACTATGTCAACCAGCCGCCGATGATCCCGCACAGCGTCGACGGCTACCAGATTAGCAAAAACACTAACCGCTGCTTGCAGTGCCACGGCGTGGAGCACTATCGCACCACCGGCGCACCGCGTATCAGCCCGACACACTTTATGGACAGCGATGGCAAGGTGCTGGGGGAAGTTGCTCCACGCCGTTATTTCTGTCTGCAATGCCACGTACCACAAACCGATGCGGCACCAATCATCGGCAATGATTTCAAGCCTATGCAGGGCTTTGGGCACTAAGCGGGGGAGCTATGGCCGAACGTAAGAACGAAACATCCGAGAAAAAGGCCGGACCGATCCGTCGTCTATGGCGCTGGTGGCGCAGGCCGAGCAGGCTGGCCCTGGGGACTTTGCTGCTGTTGGGCTTTGTCGCCGGGATCGTTTTCTGGGGCGGTTTCAACACCGGTATGGAAGCGGCCAACACCGAAAAATTCTGTATCAGCTGCCACGAGATGCGTGAAAACGTCTACGAAGAGTATATGGAGACGGTGCACTACAACAACCGTAGTGGCGTACGTGCCACCTGCCCGGACTGCCACGTCCCGCATGAGTGGGGGCCAAAGATGCTACGTAAGCTGAAGGCCAGTAAAGAACTTTACGCCAAGGTGTTTGGCATTATCGACACGCCGCAGAAGTTCGAAGAGCATCGTCTGACCATGGCCAGCAACGAATGGGCGCGTATGAAAGCCAATAACTCGCAGGAGTGCCGTAACTGCCACAACTTCGAGTATATGGATTTCACCGCGCAGAAAACCGTGGCGGCCAAGATGCATGACAAAGCCATCACCGAAGGCAAAACCTGTATCGATTGCCATAAAGGGATCGCACATAAACTGCCGGACATGCACGGAGTCCCTACCGGATTCTAACTCTGGTAGATATCAACCCCGCAGCGCTGCAAGGCCTGCGGGGTTTTTTTTCAATATGATGAGGTGTCGGATTATTCGCTACCCCGCCCTTCCGTGATCAAATGATGAGTGTTTGTTTCAGAGTCAGCACAACAGGACTGGATATCATTATTTACCCCAATTACATATATTATTTTTATCCAAGTAGGTGCTTGGGTTGGAAAACCAAACGACACACTGACTGAAGAGGATTGATAATATGGACGCTCATGAGTTTATTACTGATGCACGTATGCATGGTTGGGATAAAGAGGATAAGAGTAGCATTTATTCGATGCTGAGTTTTGAAGTTAATCCCAATGTGACAGATGCCGATAAAAAAATAAAAGTTGGTATCTATTTGTTTAATGCCAGCTTTGATTCCGTAGCCGTCAGGGAGGCTATCGGCAATGAGAATTTTTCGGGATTTGCTAGCGGCTTTTATAACTGTTTTAATCAAGCGGCCTTAAATAGCGTCAGTACGGGGTATGCTCAAGTCGGTGGTGATACCGTCGGAGAGGTATTGGCACGGCAGCAGGAACTGATCGCTGCATATCAGGATATGATCGATAAAGGGATCTTGACGCCCAATTCAATGATGTTACCCGCTAATGGAGGGCAATTTACCAGTGCATGGCTCGGTGTTGATTTCTATGATGACGAGGGTAACGTGACCAGTGGAACAAGTTTCCAGTTGGATGCCATTCCTAAACCGTAAATAAGCCAGGTTATTCTCAGGTTTTACAGCTGTCTTTTTGATAAAAACCTTTTGTTGTGAAATGAGAGGTTTTTATCTCATTGGTATATTTCAGCTGTGTGGCATTGGCTAGCCACTGTAATATCATCTCGCTGAAATTTTAGTCGCCCCAAGCCCCCATTTCTGTTCAGCCTGCGGTTTTTTGTTGCAAATCCGCCGTGGCTGCGCTTTGCTAGTGGCCAAAGGTTGCGGTGCGTTGGCTTACGGAAGAAGAGAATATGTCGTCAAAAATAGAAAATATCAGAAAGCAGCTGTTATCGGACAACTGGTACGTATTGAATAAATACACCTTTGAGTTAAAACGTAAAAACGGCGGAACCATCGAACAGGTGCGCGAGGTCTATGACCGCGGTAACGGGGCGACCATTTTGCTGTATAACCGGGCCAAGGGCACCGTGGTGCTGACCAACCAATTCCGTATGCCAACCTACGTCAACGGCAATGCCACAGGCATGTTGTTGGAAGCCTGCGCTGGGCTGCTGGATGACGATCAGCCCGAACAGTGCGCTCGCCGTGAAGCGGTAGAAGAAACCGGTTTTCAGGTTTCGAAGGTGCAAAAGATCTTTGAGGCCTACATGTCACCGGGCGGCGTGACGGAAATACTCCACTTCTTTATTGCTGAGTACCAGGATAACGAACGCCAAACCAGCGGGGGTGGCATTGAGGATGAAGATATTGAAGTGGTGGAATTGCCCTTTGGTGAGGCAATCGCGATGATCGCCGACGGCCGCATCAAGGATGGTAAAACCATCATGCTGTTGCAGTACTTGCAGATCCACCGGGTGATGGAGTAGTTTCCCTCACCCCAACCCTCTCCCACAGGGAGAGGGAGCTGTTAGCCCCAGCTCTTTTGCAGGTAAATAGATAATCTCAGCAAACTCGAGCGACCCCCAATCCAATGCGTATCGCCGGATTTTCGAGCCACGTAAGGGATTAGGAAGAAGAAAGATAGGGTATTACACAGAGTAATCAACGAACTCGATCGGTCCCCTCTCCCTGTGGGCTGAGTGATCCCCAGTAATATGGTCAGCATCCCATGACCATATTACTGTACTCATTCCCTAACTTTTTCAGCATATTAACTATATTCATCCGTCTCACTATTCCCGCTCTGTCTCTCAGGACCTCACCAGCAAGCCTCAGATACGACAGGATCCGTCTCCCTTTCTCACTATTTGCCTGATAATGCCGATGAAGTTGTTTCTTTTCCGCCATATACCCCGTCAGCCACATCACCAGGCTGGCCATCGCTGCCACTACACTCAGAACCGCCAGGCGACCCCAGCCCTGGCTGCGGCTTAGTCTCAGCCCATATCCGAAGCGCGGACTTTTTTCGTCGCGGAAGTTCTGCTCTATCTGCATCCGACGACTGTAGAGGGTCATTATCTGATGAGGCTCCAGGCCTTCAACATTACTGAACAGCAACCACGGTTCCTGAGCGCTACTTCGATGCTCTTTCTCCGTTTTTGACCGTCTGCCTTTTCCGTGACGTCCCGCCGATGGGCGCTTTTGCAGATAAAAGCTACCGTAACAAGGCTCCCTCGGCTTACGAGCAAGTACACCGTAACCGACTTTTATGGGAGTGCTCTCCGCCTGCAAGTCACTGATTTTCATCCAGCGGGTGCTTCCTTCCAACTGGAAGCAGACGAGCCCTCTGACCCTGCCCGTAAAACACCAGCCCAGTTGGCTTATGTGCCTGAACCAGTCAGTTCTGAAGCCCGCATCCGTGATTATTGTGACGGGTTTTCCGTCGGGAATGGCCCCGTGGAGACGGTCAAGGAAGGCGCACTGAACCTGGCTGTTTTGTGCCAGCCAGGCGGGCACCACTTCGCTCATCAGAGGGAGGGAACGGCCATTACAGACTAGGCTTGCTCGCAACAGATGCCAGTTTTTGTCATGCCATCCGCTCCAGTCGACAGCAATAACGCAGAACGGCATCAGTGAGGTGATAGACCGCGTAATCATCTGTTGAATAAGGGGAAGCTCGTGATGAATAGCGGTATTACCGAGGGCCCGATCGACACGTTTAATTTTATTTTTGACGTGAGCTCTGCCTGGAAGCGAACGGCCGAGACTGGTTAGCGTCAAGTCAGCGCCGTTGCAAAGTGCAATGGCCATAGAGATAAGTACATTGATCCGAAAGGAATGAATACCACGTAAAGACGCGGAGAAAAATTTCTGGCAAACTGTTTGTAAAGGCACGATGAGGTCTCTTCTGTTTTGTTAGCGCAACCAGTAGATCACACTTCATCGTGCCTTTCATTTTTTTGTGGGGATTCCTCAGCCCTGTGGGAGCTGTTAGCCCCAGCTCTTTTGTAGGTAAATAGATAATCTCAGCAAACTCGAGCGACCCCCAATCCGATGCGTATCGCCGAATTTTCGAGCCACGTAAGGGATTAGGAAGAAGAAAGATAGGGTATTACACAGAGTAATCAACGAACTCGATCTATCCCCTCTCCCTGTGGGAGCTGTTAGCCCCAGCTCTTTTGTAGGTAAATAGATAATCTCAGCAAACTCGAGCGATCCCCAATCCAATGCGTATCGCCGAATTTTCGAGCCACGTAAGAGATTAGGAAGAAGAAAGATAGGGTATTACACAGAGTAATCAACGAACTCGATCGGTCCCCTCTCCCTGTGGGAGCTGTTAGCCCCAGCTCTTTTGTAGGTAAATAGATAATCTCAGCAAACTCGAGCGATCCCCAATCCAATGCGTATCGCCGAATTTTCGAGCCACGTAAGGGATTAGGAAGAAGAAAGATAGGGTATTACACAGAGTAATCAACGAACTCGATCGGTCCCCTCTCCCTGTGGGAGCTGTTAGCCCCGGCTCTTTTGTAGGTAAATAGATAATCTCAGCAAACTCGAGCGATCCCCAATCCAATGCGTATCGCCGAATTTTCGAGCCACGTAAGGGATTAGGAAGAAGAAAGATAGGGTATTACACAGAGTAATCAACGAACTCGATCGGTCCCCTCTCCCTGTGGGAGCTGTTAGCCCCGGCTCTTTTGTAGGTAAATAGATAATCTCAGCAAACTCGAGCGATCCCCAATCCAATGCGTATCGCCGAATTTTCGAGCTACGTAAGGGATTAGGAAGAAGAAAGATAGGGTATTACACAGAGTAATCAACGAACTCGATCGGTCCCCTCTCCCTGTGGGAGAGGGTTAGGGTGAGGGGCAATTGCTTTGCCGATCTCACTTTTCTATCATCGTCTTACAGCTGTGCGATCAGCATGTCTTCCAGCTTCTGCTGGTCGACGGCGAACAGGCGAATGCCTTCGGCCAACTTCTCAACCGCCATGGCATCCTGGTTATGCAGCCAGCGGAACTCCGCCTCGGCCAGTGGTGCTGGCTGATAAAACCCTTCGGTAGACGGCGTCAGTTTACGTTCGATAGGCTGATTGCTTTGCTTCAACTCTTCCAACAGGTTTGGCGCAATGGTCAAACGGTCACAACCCGCCAACGCCAGGATCTGCTCAACCTTACGGAAGCTGGCGCCCATGATCACGGTCTGATAGCGGTGCTGTTTATAGTATTCATAAATGGTACGAACGGACTTCACGCCCGGATCCTGCTCGGCATCGTAATCGGTCATCGGCTGTCTGGCCTGATACCAGTCGTAGATACGGCCAACGAACGGCGAAATCAGATAGACACCGGCTTCGGCACAGGCACGGGCCTGAGCAAAGGAGAACAGTAGCGTCAGGTTGGTGTTGATGCCTTCTTTTTCCAGCTCTTCGGCCGCCTTGATCCCTTCCCAGGTGGCTGCCAGCTTGATCAGAATGCGGGATTTATCGATCCCCTGGTTTTGATACATGCCGATCAGCTTGCGTGCTTTAGCCACGCACATACCGCGATCGAAGGATAGACGGGCATCCACTTCGGTGGAGATTCGCCCTGGTACGCTTTTTAGAATTTCGACCCCAATATTCACCGCCAGTCTGTCACTGGCGTTAATCAGTTGGGTTTCTTTGCTGCCGCCTTGCTGGCGGGCGTACTCCAGCGCTTCGGTGATCAGTGACTTATACTGCGGCAGCGCCGCGGCCTTGAGGATCAACGAAGGGTTGGTGGTGGCATCCTGCGGTTCGAACTGGCGGATGGATTCGATATCACCGCTGTCGGCAACAACCACGGTCAACTGTTTGAGTGCGTCTAACTGGTTCATTTATAAGCTCCTTGCCCAAAGTCATAACAGTAAATGAGAACGTATTTCATTATGGTTAACACCATGCATCATATGGCTGATGAATGAAATACGCTTTTTCTGATTGTTGCGATGGATAGAAACAATGGGGGCAGAAATACCACATGGGCCCCCCAAGCCGTGACCCTCTGTCGACGTTGGTTCAGCGTTGGCCAACAACCTGTTCGTAATAGCCGATCCTTGCCACCTTAGGCGCCGATCCCCCTCCTTCAAATTCAGAGCTCAACCAGGCTTCGACGATCGATTTTGCCAGTTCCGGGCCAATGACGCGTGCGCCAAGCGTGATGATTTGTGCATCGTTGCTTTTACGTGCGCGCTGTGCCGAATAGGTATCATGGCACTGTGCTGCGCGGATCCCCGGGACCTTGTTGGCCACAATGCTCATGCCAATACCGGTGCCACACAGCAAAATGCCACGTTGGTGTTTCCCATCCTTAATGCCTTGCGCCACCTGAAAGGCGATATCGGGATAGCCGATGGGGGGCGTATCGCTTCCCGGTGAGTAGTCGGTAACCTGAATATCGCGCTGTTGCAGAAACGCAACGATCACATTCTTCAGTTCAATGGCGGCATCATCGGCGCCAATCGCAATAGGCTGCATAACACATCTCCTGTTGATCAAGGGTAAGGCTGACGATCCCCGCTGGCGCGTCATGGCGAATACCATAACCATGATTTATCAAATGTTCAATTGATGTTCATTTGTTTTTATTTTGACTAAGGGATTATGGCCGATAAAGGTGATGAATATCACGAATAAATCGACTTTATGGCCTGTTAGGTGACTTTAAGGGGGCTTCTTGAGCAGGATCACAATTTCAAAGGTTGGTGGTGGGCAAACATGTTGAGAGTATGTAGTGTTTATTTGTTCTTTGTGTGTACTTATGATCATAAAAATAAACCCTACCCGAGGATAGAACTATGTGTCAGAACTGCGTAACAGCGGCAACCATGGCCGAAGGCATTCCTGAAACCATGAAAGCGGTGGTGGCTTATGCCCCGCAGGATTACCGCCTGGAGCTTGTGGAGGTACCGAAAATTGGCCCGCACGAGATCCTGGTGAAAGTTGAAGCCTGCGGCATCTGCGCCGGCGATGTTAAAGCGTTTGAAGGAGCGGCCAGTTTTTGGGGAGATGAAAAACAGCCGGCTTACATCAAAGCGCCGATGATCCCAGGCCACGAATTTATCGGCCACGTGGTGGGCTATGGGGAGGGCGTTGAAGGATTCAAGTTGGGCGATCGGGTGATTTCAGAACAGATCGTTCCCTGCTGGCAATGCCGTTTCTGTAACCGGGGCCAGTATTGGATGTGTGAGAAACACGATCTGTACGGCTTCCAGAATAACGTTAATGGCGGCATGGCGGAATACATGAAGTTCACCAAAGAGGCCATCAACTATCACGTTCCTGCGGATATGCCGATAGAAGACGCCATTCTGATCGAGCCCTATGCCTGTTCTTTCCATGCGGTACAGCGCGCCAACATCAAGCTGGGGGACGTGGTAGTGCTGGCCGGGGCCGGAACGCTGGGCTTGGGGATGATCGGTGCGATTAAAAAATCCGGTCCATCGAAGCTGGTGGTGCTCGACCTGTCAGACGAACGCCTGGCGCTGGCGAAAGAATTTGGTGCTGACGTTGTGCTGAACCCACTGCGCGATGATGTGATGGCGATCGTTAAGGACATGACCGAAGGCTACGGCTGCGATATCTACATTGAAGCCACCGGCGCCCAGCAATCTGTCGAACAGGGGCTGATGCTGATCCGTAAGTTGGGCACCTTTGTCGAGTTCTCGGTATTTAAAGATCCGGTGACCGTCGATTGGAGCATTATCAGCGATCGTAAGGAGCTGGATGTGCTGGGATCGCACCTGGGCCCTTATTGTTATCCGTTGGTGATTGAAGGGATACGCAATGGCGATCTGCCCACCAAAGGCGTCGTCACCCAAACGTTGCCGCTCGAACAGTTTGCTGAAGGCTTCGCCATGATGAAACGGGGCATCGGCTCAATCAAAGTGGTGCTCAACCCAAATCTGTAATGCCTGCATCATTCTTCGGGTGCGGGCTAGCCTGCACCTCCACAATTCAATGTGCTGGGGTGTTTTATGCTGAATGGACTGATTCATCGCATTGGTCTGTCACCAAAATTAATGCTCGGTTATGCCGGTGTGTTGGTCTTTATGATGGGGGAGGGGCTGGAACAAGGCTGGCTTTCACCTTATTTGATCGGCAAAGGCTTAACCATTCAGGAATCTGCGCTGCTGTTTAGCGTTTACGGTTTTGCTGCGGCAATCTCCGCCTGGTTTTCCGGCGTTTTGGCAGAAATCTTTACCGCTCGCCGCGTCATGCTGGCTGGATTGTTGTTGTTCCTGCTGGGCTCAGTGTGTTTTCTGGTGTGGGGATTACCCAGTAACAACCTGTCGGTGATGATACCGACCTATGCGCTGCGCGGGCTGGGCTATCCCCTGTTTGCCTATGGTTTTCTGGTATGGGTCGCCTATGAGGCTCCGCCGGAAAGGCTGGGTTCCGCCGTGGGGATTTTCTGGTTTGTCTATAGCGGTGGGTTGAGCGTACTGGGCGTGCTCTATTCCAGCATCATGCTGCCGTTCCTGGGGGAAATTCACACCTTATGGAGCGCATTAATCTTTGTGGTGCTCGGGGCGATGATCGCACTGATGCTTAACCGCACTCCTGGCCATAGCGACGTGGGGGACAGGCAAAAAGCCTCCCTCAGCTATGTGCTAAAGGGGATCACCATTGCGTTTGAGAACCCGAAAATCGGCCTGGGTGGCATTGTCCGCACCATCAATACCTCTGCGGCGTATGGCTTCGTGGTGTTTATGCCGATGTACATGATGGATATCGGGTTTAGCCGCACTGACTGGCTACAGATGTATGCGGCACTGTGGACGGTGAACATTATCTTCAACCTGATCTTTGGGGTGATCAGCGACGGCTTGGGCTGGCGTAACGTCGTCATGTGGTTCGGTTGCGTCGGCTGCGCTATCACCACGCTGATGTTCTATTACGTGCCTTACTTCCTCGGTCCCAATTATCTGCTGACCGTCGTGGCCGCCGGGCTATTCGGTGCTTGCCTGGCGGCCTTCGTGCCTCTTTCGGCCATTATGCCAACGTTGGCCCCGGAGAATAAAGGTGCCGCCATGTCGATCCTGAATCTTGGCGCGGGGTTGAGCACTTTCGTTGGCCCGGCAGTGGTAGGGTTATTTATCGGCAGCTTGGGGAGCAGCGGGGTGATTTGGATTTTCACCGGCCTGTATTTGTTCAGCGGCGTCTTGATGAAATATGTCACCTTGCCTAAAGCCGTGCCTGCCGCCGTGGAAGAAAATCATCACAGCTTGGCGTAACTAACCGTTTGAGGGAGTTTTCTATGATTACTGGTCAAAGCAAGGGAGCCTTGCAAGGGAAAGTGGCGTTGATAACCGGCGGCGCGGCGGGAATAGGTCTGGCTATTGCCAAATGCTATCTGCAAAACGGCGCGCAGGTCGTACTGTTGGATCGTGCTCCACAGGTGGTGCAGATTGCTCAGCAGCTGGATCAGCGACAGGCGTTAGGCATCGTGATGGACGTCACCGACAAAGCCTCTGTAGAACAGGCGGTTGCGCAGGCTAATGCCCATTTCGGGCGGCTGGATGTGCTGGTCAATAGCGCCGGGATTGTCGCGCTGTATCCGGCGGAAGAACTGCCCGAAGACGCTTGGGATAACACCATGGCGGTGAACCTGAAAGGGGTGTTTCTTACCAGCCAGGTCGTGGGCCACTATCTGATCCGTCAGGGCAGTGGCAGCATTATCAACCTGGCCTCGCAGGCCGGCGTGGTCGCCTTGCCCAATCATCTGGCTTACTGCGCCAGCAAAGCCGGCGTAATTGGCTTGACCCAGGTTCTGGCACTGGAATGGGGGCCGCACAACGTGCGGGTAAACGCCATTTCGCCCACGGTGGTGCTGACCGAGTTGGGGCGCAAAGCATGGTCTGGCGAGGTTGCAGAACAAATGAAGCAGAAAATCCCCCTGAGGCGCTTTGCCGAACCCGAGGATATTGCCGCCAGCGCGCTGTTCCTGGCGAGCGATGCGGCCAGCATGATCACCGGCAGCAATCTGGTGGTTGACGGCGGTTACACCATTCAATAACTCGATACTCAGGCAAAAGAGAGGCCATGATGAACAGAATCATTAACGATCCCGATCGCGTCGTGGAAGATGCCATTCAGGGCTATCTGAAGGCTCATCCGGAATATTTCACCGCGACCGATAATGCACGAGTCCTCAAATACCCTGCCGCACCGATCAAAGGCAAGGTGGGTATTGTTACCGGTGGGGGCTCGGGGCATGAGCCTGCGTTTCTGGGCTATGTTGGCAAGAACATGCTCGATGCTGTGGCCATCGGTGAGATTTTCTCTTCGCCAACGGCGGGGGCATTTCTGGATGCGTTCAAGGCCGCGGACAGCGGGGCGGGGGTCGCCTGCCTGTATGGCAACTATGCTGGCGATAATATGAACGTCAAAATGGCGATGAAGAAGGCCAGCGCCGCCGGTATCACGGTAAAAACCGTGGTGGCAAATGATGATGTTGCTTCTGCGCCCGCCAGTGAAATTGAAAAACGTCGTGGCGTTGCCGGTGAGATTCTGATGTGGAAAATCGGGGCTGCTGCCGCAGCGCTGGGTTACGATCTTGACGGGGTGATCGCTGCTGCGCAAAAGGCGATTGGCAATTGCCGCTCGATCGGCGTCGGGCTCAGTTCTTGCACCATCCCGGCGGTAGGTAAGCCCAACTTCCATATCGCCGATGGCCACATGGAGATCGGGATTGGGCATCACGGTGAGCCTGGGATTGAGGTATCCCCGATCCAGTCGGCGTCCGCGATGGCTGGCACCATGCTCGACTTTGTGCTCAATGATATGCCGTTGAACAAGGGGCAGGAAGTTGCCCTGTTGATTTCCGGCCTGGGGGCCACGCCGGTGATGGAGCTCTACATCTATTATGCCGAGATTGAAAAGCGGCTGACGGAGCGCGGTATCAAGGTTCACCGTCGCTATGTGGGTAACTATTTTACCTCGCTGGAAATGATGGGGGTGACGTTAACCTTGATGAAGCTCGACGACCAATTGAAAACGTTGCTCGATATGCCCGCTCATTCATTGGGCCTAACTCAGGTGGAGTGAATCATGACCACACAAATTTCTACGCAGTATGGCAATGAGATCGTCGCGGCGCTGATTGGCGTGATTGTCAGCAATCGCGAGTATCTCAGTGAAATAGATGGTGCGATTGGCGACGGCGATCACGGCATTAATATGTCAAAAGGCTTCACCTTATGTGGTGAGGCCATCAAGGGCCAAAAACTGACGTTGGCGCAGGCTTTTGACGCGGTCGCGGACGCATTGATGGAAGGGATTGGTGGCTCGATGGGGCCGCTGTATGGCAGCCTGTTCATGGGCATGGCCGACAGCGTGCGTGATAAAATGGCGCTGGATAAACAGGTTTTTCTGGCCATGTTGCGCAATGGGCTCACTGAACTGCAGGACATCAGCAGCGCTGGCGTAGGCGACAAGTGCCTGATGGATACGCTGATCCCTGCTATCGAAGGGTTTGAGCAGGCGGTTCGGCGTGGCGATAGCTTCAGTGAGTCGCTGGAGCAGTTGAAACGGGCTGCCGTTGCCGGGCGTGATTCAACCCGCGATCTGGTTGCCAAGATTGGTCGCGCGAGCCGATTGGGGGAACGTTCGCGCGGCGTGCTGGATGCCGGTGCGGTATCCTGTTGTCTACTTTTATGCCAACTGGCTGATGCGGTGGAACAACGCTTGAATACCGTTGCCGCCTGAACAGGTTATACTAGCGGGCAATGCGATAAGATGGGTTCGGCATGCTGAACCCATCTTCTATTGAAAAAGACCAATCTGCCGTGGGGAAACGTGTAACGGATGGAAAAAAAAACAGGATCCCAGGATAACGAACTGCTGACTGAAATTGCCGTGGCGTATTATCAGGATGAAATCACTCAGGAAGAGATTGCAAAAAAGTTCGGTATTTCGCGGATTAAGGTCGGGCGTTTACTCAAGCGGGCCAAAGAAGAAGGCATTGTTGAGATCACCGTCCGCTATCATCCGGTATTCAGTACCCGGCTGGAGCAGCAAATGCTGGAGCGTTTCTCCCTCAGCCGTGCATTAATCGCGCTGGATCATCAGGATGAGGAAGAACAGCGGCGTCAGGTAGCAGCATTGGTTTCCGGTTATCTGGCCATGTCCCTGAAAGACGATATGGTGCTGGCGGTTGGCCAAGGGCGTAACGTGGCCGCGATCGCCGATCATGTGGGCAGCGTGGCCCCCAAAAATTGTAAGTTTATCTGTGGCATTGGGGGAACACATCGCCCCGGTGACGCCATCAATGCTGACCACATCAGCCGCCGTCTGGCGAAGAAGTTTGGTGGTAGCAGCGAGACGCTGTATGCCCCGGCGTATGTAGAAAACCGGGCGCTGAAAGAAGCGTTTATGCAAAACGGCACCATCAAGGAAACCCTGGATCGGGCGCGCAAGGCCGATGTGGCCCTGGTGGGCATCGGTGATATGAATGAAAACAGCTATATGGTCAAGCTTGGCTGGTTTACTCCCCACGAGATCATTGATGCCAGTCTGAATCAGGGGGTGATCGGTGATATCGCCGGTTATGACTTTTTCAACGCGCAGGGGATGCATGTAGATACGGTGATGAACGATCGCGTCATTGGCCTGAGTATTGATGAGCTGCGGAAAATCCCTTGTGTGATCGCCATTGCTTCTGAGAATACCAAAGCGTTGGCTATTCTGGGCGCGCTGCGTACCGGGGCGATCGATATCATCGCGACTAGCGCCCTCAATATCCGCACCATTCTTAATATGTCACAGTAATCGCTGTGGTAAAAAAGGGTTTAACTGCGTCAGGTTGAGCCCTTTGCCATTTCCCCTCTCACTCACATACACCTACGAACCTTCGTGGTAAACGGTTGACGCAGGCATAATAAAACTGCTGCTTTTCTGTTCGTTTAACTTCCTTTTAACTTTTATTTACGAATTTTACCCAAGGTTATGGCACGCTTCAAAGTTTGTGACGATTCTCTCACTATACTGGTTCAGCGATAAAGCCTTACCTCAACATAAAAGAAGAAAGCAAAGGAACCCATAATGGACGAACAGCTCAAACAGAGTGCCCTTGATTTCCATCAGTTTCCGGTCCCAGGGAAGATCCAGGTATCGCCGACTAAACCGCTAGCGACACAGCGCGATCTGGCCTTGGCCTATTCGCCGGGTGTGGCTGCCCCCTGCCTGGAAATTGCCGCCGATCCGCTGGCCGCTTATAAATATACCGCCAAGGGTAACCTGGTGGCGGTGATCTCCAACGGCACCGCGGTGCTGGGATTGGGGAATATCGGGGCGCTAGCCGGTAAACCGGTCATGGAAGGTAAAGGGGTTCTGTTTAAGAAGTTTTCCGGTATTGACGTGTTCGATATCGAAGTCGATGAACTCGATCCTGACAAGCTGATTGACGTGATCGCCGCGCTGGAACCGACCTTCGGCGGCATTAACCTGGAAGATATCAAAGCGCCCGAGTGCTTCTATATTGAGAAGAAACTGCGTGAGCGCATGAAGATCCCGGTGTTCCATGACGATCAGCACGGCACGGCGATTATTACCACCGCTGCGGTGCTCAACGGCCTGCGGGTGGTGAAGAAAAATATCTCCGACGTACGCCTGGTGGTATCGGGAGCCGGTGCGGCCTCCATTGCCTGTTTGAACCTGCTGGTCGCGTTGGGTCTGAGCAAGCAGAATATCACCGTTTGCGACTCCAAAGGCGTGATCTATCAGGGCCGCGATGCCAAGATGGAAGAAACCAAGGCGGCGTATGCCATTGCGGATAACGGCCAGCGTACGCTAGGGGATGCCATTCCCAATGCCGATATTTTCCTGGGTTGCTCCGGCCCTGGCGTGCTGACGCAGGACATGGTGAAAACCATGGCCAGAGATCCGCTGATCATGGCGCTGGCTAACCCGGAACCGGAAATTCTGCCGCCGTTGGCGAAAGCGGTGCGCCCAGATGCGATCATCTGTACCGGCCGTTCTGATTACCCCAATCAGGTGAACAACGTGCTGTGCTTCCCGTTCATCTTCCGTGGCGCGCTGGATGTGGGGGCCACGACCATCAACGAAGAGATGAAGCTGGCCTGCGTGCACGCCATTGCCGATCTGGCGCTGGCAGAGCAGAGCGACGTGGTGGCTTCGGCGTATGGCGATCAGGACCTTTCCTTTGGCCCGGAATACATCATTCCCAAACCGTTCGATCCGCGCCTGATTGTCAAAATCGCCCCGGCGGTAGCCAAGGCAGCCATGGATTCTGGCGTGGCGATGCGCCCGATCGAAGACTTCGATGCCTACGTGGAGAAACTGACCGAGTTCGTTTACAAAACCAACCTGTTTATGAAGCCGATCTTCTCCCAGGCGAAGAAAGAAGTGAAACGCGTGGTAATGGCCGAAGGTGAAGAAGAGCGCGTCCTGCATGCTACCCAAGAGCTGGTATCGCAGGGGCTGGCTTACCCGATCCTGGTGGGTCGCCCAAGCGTGATTGAAATGCGCCTGAAGAAACTTGGCCTGCAGCTGACGCCGGGTAAAGACTTTGAAGTGGTGAATAACGAGTCCGATCCGCGTTTCAATGAATACTGGGGTGAGTATTACCAGATCATGAAGCGCCGTGGCGTCTCCCAGGAGCAGGCTCGCCGTGCGGTGATCGGTAACCCAACGCTGATTGCTGCCATCATGCTGCACCGTGGGGAAGCCGACGCCATGATCTGTGGCACCATCGGCAGCTACCACGAGCATTATGACGTGGTGGAAAAGGTATTCGGGTTCCGTGAAGGGGTACATGTGGCAGGAGCAATGAACGCCTTACTGCTGCCGAGCGGTAACACCTTCATCGCCGATACCTACGTCAACGATGATCCAACGCCGGAACAGCTGGCGGAAATCACCCTGATGGCGGCAGACACGGTACGGCGCTTCGGGATTGAACCGAAGGTGGCGTTGTTGTCCCACTCCAGCTTTGGTTCTTCCAACTGCCCGTCGGCGAGCAAAATGCGTAAAACGCTGGAGCTGGTCAATCAGATGGCACCAGGATTGGAGATCGACGGTGAGATGCACGGTGACGCCGCGCTGGTAGAAAGTATCCGCCACGATTTGATGCCGGACAGCCCGCTGAAAGGCTCGGCCAACATCCTGATCATGCCAAGTATGGAAGCGGCGCGGATCAGCTACAACCTGCTGCGTGTCTCCTCTTCCGAAGGGGTGACGGTAGGGCCGGTATTGATGGGCGTGTCCAAGCCGGTACATATCCTGACGCCGATCGCTTCGGTGCGCCGTATCGTCAACATGGTGGCATTGGCCGTAGTGGAAGCACAAACCCAACCGCTGTAATAGCGTGAAAGTGACCCCCTGCGGCTTCGGCCACAGGGGGTTTTTTTATGCGTGGCAGAGTTCGGCAATCGCCTGAATGTCGGCAGGCGTGGTTCGGCAGCAGCCGCCAATCAAGCGGGCACCGGCATGCTGCCAATCGGCCAACTGATTGATCAGATGCTGCTGGTGGTTACCGCAACTGTGCCAGGTTTTGCTCACCGCGTCGTAGTGTTCGCCGGAGTTAGGGTAAACCAGTAACGGTTTATTGCTCAGCGCGGCAAGCTGCTGCAACGCCGGCGTGACGTTTTCCAACGCGATACAATTGACGCCTACTGCCAGTACCTGCGGGTTATCGTTAAGCTCAGCCATGACGACGGCCAGTGGTGTACCATCGCTTAGATGTTGGCTATCGCGCAGAGTGAAAGAGAACCACCCACCCAGCGCTGGGAATTCCTCCAGCAGCGCCAGCAGGGCCTGTAATTCGGCGAACGAAGGCAGCGTTTCACATGCCAGGAGATCCACTCCAGCATTGGCCAGAGCAGTGATACGCGGACGATGGAACGCGATCATCTCTGCTTGCGGCAGATGGTAGTCGCCACGGTATTCAGAGCCGTCCGCCAGATAGGCACCATAAGGGCCGACCGAACCGGCCACCAGCAAAGGCAATCGTTGTGGGTGCTGGGCCAGATAATCGGCGCGCGCCTGCTGCGCCAGGTGGACGCTTTGGGCGATCAGTGCCAACGATTGCGGCTCATCCAGACCCCGGCGTAAAAAACCTTGGGGCGTGGCCTGATAGCTGGCGGTAATAGCGCACTGTGCTCCTGCTTTGAAGTAATCCAGATGCACCTGATAAATCAGCTCCGGGTTTTCAATCAGCACCTTTGCCGACCATAGCGGATCGGTGAGATCGCAACCTCGGGCCTCCAGTTCGGTGGCCATTGCCCCGTCCAAAATCAACGTGCGGTTATCGGCCAGCAAGGCGGCCAGAGGGTTGTTAACCGACATGTTCTTCTCCGGTGTTCAGTAGATTTTTCTGCCCGGAACGCCGGGTCAGGTAATAGGCCAGATAGCAGATCGCCACAAACGGCAGGCCGCAATATAGCGCTACGCGTTGCTCTGGGTCGAATGCCAGACCGATACAGGCCAATAAACACAGCGCAAAGCCGACAATAGGCGTCAGCGGATAGCCTGGTGCTCGGTATTTCAGCCCTTCAATCGGTTGACCGCTGCGCAGGTAGCGGCGGCGAAAAACGTAGTGGGCGGCACAGATGCTCAGCCAGACGGCAACGACCGCAAAGCCGGAAATGGCAGACAGTGCCACAAACACCGTATCGGGCGCGATCACGCTGGTCAACAGGGCCAGCACGCCGCCGAGCATGCTGAACGTCAATGCATTCATCGGGATCCCGCGCGCATTCACCCGTGAAAAATAGGCAGGCAGGGTGCGCTGATTGGCCAGCGACCACAGCATGCGTCCCGAGGCATACAGCCCGGAGTTGGCGGCCGAGAGAATGGCGGTCAGGATCACGAAGTTGAAAATATCGGCGGCATAAGGCACTCCAATGCGTTCAAAGACCAGGACAAACGGACTTTTCACAATCCCGGCCTGCTCCATAGGGATCAACGCTGCCAGGATAAATACCGTTCCGATAAAGAATACCATCAGGCGGATCACCGTGGTGCGGATGGCCCAGGGCACCACTTTTTCCGGATTTTCGGTTTCGCCCGCCGCAATGCCGATCAGCTCAGTACCGGAGAAGGCGAAATTGACCGCAACCATGGTCATCAGGATCGGTAACGTTCCATTGGGCAGCCAACCCGATGAGGTCAGGTTACTCAGGAAGGGCGCTGGCGTGCCGTCTTTCATCGGGATCAGGCCAAACATGGCCGCACCGCCCAGCACGATGAATGCCAGAATAGTGATCACCTTGATCAGCGAGAACCAGAATTCACTTTCGGCAAAGAAGCGGGTGGTAATGACGTTGAGCAGAAAAATGGCCAGACAGAAAATCAGACACCACAACCAGACCGGTGATTGTGGAAACCAGTATTGCATACAGAAACCGGCGGCGGTCAGGCTGGAGCCCAACGCAACGGTCCAGGTCAGCCAATACAGCCAGGCAACGGTATAGCCGGTTGCCGGGCCAAGATAGCGTGCCGCATAGACGTGAAATGCGCCGGTTTCCGGCATGGCAACGGCAAGTTCCCCCAGACACAGCATGACCAGATAGACCACGACAGCGCCAATCAAGTAGGCCAGCAGGGTGCCTAGTGCACCGGTCGTGGAGATGATATAGCCGGTGTTGAAAAACAGACCGGTACCGATCACGCCGCCCAGCGACAGCATCACCAAATGCCGGGCTTTCATGGTGCGTTTGAATTGCCCTTCAGCGGCAGGTTGCATAACAATCTATCCATATGGACGTCTAAATGGCTATCAGTTATACCGGTTCCATTACGCGAAATCAACGTAACTCAAAACAAGGTAACGAAAAAACAGCTGTCAGCCACCAGTTGCTGCCAATTTCTATATGCAAATGATAATTATTCTCTATAATGTCGCCACTTTTGTGTAAGGAAAGACGACATGAAATTTCTGATAGTGTTTGCAACGCTGGTGCTTACAGCCTGTAGCCAGGGGCCTGTCTCCCCCCCGAAAAGCGACATTACCACGCTAGGCAAGATTGTTGATTTACGCAGTGGCGAGACGTTGACGCCGCAGCAGTTACTGACGCGCCTGGCAGAACAGCCACGGGTGATCGTGGGTGAAAAACACGACAATCCTTATCACCACCAGATCGAACTGTGGCTGGTAGAGCAATTACCGCAACAGCGGCCACAGGGCAGCGTGCTGATGGAGATGATCACGCCCAGCCAGCAAGGCAAAGTGGATGAAGTAAAACAATGGCTGCAAACCGAACCGACGGTGCGTGATAGCCGCGTAGCTGAACTGACCGCCTGGCAAGCCAGTTGGAAGTGGTCACTGTATGGCGAGGTGGTAATGGCGGCGATGCGCGCACCTTATCCTCTGTTGTCTGCCAACCTCGATCGCAGCGAAATCATGGCGTTTTATCAACGGCCCGAATTCCCCAAAGGCCAGCTTTCGGTGCGGCCAGAAGTCCAGCAGGCGCTCGCTGCCACCATCCGTGATTCCCATGACGGCAAAATTGATGCGGTGCAGCTGCATGCCATGCTGGCTATTCAGCAGCAACGCGATCGCCGTATGGCCGAAAGTTTACTGGCTGCACCCACCCCGGCACTGCTGATGGTGGGCGGTTATCACGCCTCCAGAACGGTCGGTGTGCCACTGCACATCCAGGATCTGCAGCCCGGTGCCAAATTTACGGTGCTGATGTTGGCAGAGCAGGGCGTGGCCATCGATCGGCCTATGGCGGATTACCTTTGGGTCACGCCAACCGCAAAATGATTACGTCAAGATAGCGAAAAGATCTGTCATTAACATTTGCAAATGATTATTATTAGCAAATGTGATCTGCAATCATTCGCGATTAGGTAATCTACTATCCCTATGTTTAGTCAGCCTTATGGCCCTCAGGCGGCAACTCTGCCGCAGCCGCGCTGGGGGCGTGGTTTACTGTATGCGCTAGGCATTCATCTGGCGCTGGTATGGCTGTTTTACTGGCCGCAAACTTCGCTGCCGCCGGTGCTGATGCCACCACCGGCGATCATGCTCAGTTGGGCGGCGCAGATCGAAGCGCCAAGCCAGCCCAAGCCGTTGCCGCTGGGGTTGCAGCAACAGGCGGATAGTTCGGCGGCACAGCCTGTGCAACAGCAGAGGGAGCCAGAGATGCCCGAACTGGCACGTGCCGAAGCGGCAAAAATTGTGGTGGCCGAGCGCAGTAAAAATGCGCATAAGCAACAGCGTAAAGCACCGCCAAAGCCGCCAACGCCTATGGAGAAAGAGCAAGACGTCACGCATTCCGCAGCGGCCAGCACGGCGGCACCCAAGGCGCAAAACCTGGCACAGCGGGTGGCGGCACCGTTAAACAGCGATTCTACCACGCAGGCACAGGCCAAGCTTTCCTGGGAGAGTCAGGTTAAAGGGATGCTCAACCGCGTGAAGCGTTATCCGGCAGACGCCAAACGGCGTCAGCGTTCGGGGGCACCGGTGGTGAGTTTCGTGGTGGATGCTCAGGGGCGAGTGGCCAATGTCGTACTGAAAACGCCCTCAGCTACCGCGTCGTTAGATCGTGAAGCGCTGGCGGTGATATTGCGTGCGCAGCCGTTACCTACGCCACCGGCGGAGATGCTACGCCAAGGCAAGGTTGCCGTGACCATGGCAGTAGATTTTAACCTGGCGCTGTTGTAAGCCAGCCAAAACGTATTTACCCATCAGGCTTTATCTCTTGTTGTGCGCAACAGGAGAGGGGCAAGCTATGCTCAAATTATCGTGAGGGGTTATGACATTACCTGTTCAATCGGCTCGCTGCTGCAGGCCTTTGGTGACTTATTTACTGATTTTTATGGGGTTATTAATCTTTACCACCAAGGCGGCCGTACAGCCGCCCCAGGCTGAAATTATTCCGCATAAATTAACCGCCCAGGGCGAAACGCGAATCGATAATTATTATTGGCTGCGCGATGATGGCCGCCAGAATAAACAGGTGTTGGCTTATCTGACGGCGGAAAACCGTTATACCGAACAGGTGATGCAGCCATATCAGACGCTGCGCGAGCGCTTGTATCACGAGATGCTGGACCGCATGAGTCCGGAAGATCGCTCGGTTCCCTATCAGCTCAACGGCTACCGCTATCAAGAACGCATTGATGCGGGTAAAGAGTTTGCCGTCTACCAGCGGCAGGCCGTGGCAGATGGCTCCGCCTGGCAGACGCTGCTGGATGGCAATCAGCGTGCCCAAGGCCAAGATTATTACCGCGTGGGGGGATTGGCAGTCAGTGAAGATAACCGCCGCCTGGCCGTCGCGGAGGATACTCAAGGGCGCAGGCAATACCGCATTTCCCTGCGCGATCTGGCTAGCGGCGCTTGGGCCAAAGAGGTGATTGAAAACACCTCGGGCAATATGGTGTGGGCCAACGACGGCAACAGCTTGTTCTACGTGCGCAATCATCCCCAAACGCTGTCACCCTATCAGGTCTACCGCCATCAATTCGGTACGCCGGTGGCTGCCGATAAGTTGGTGTATCAGGAAAACGATGAGGCCTTTTACCTGAGCCTGGATCGCTCCTCTTCGCGGGATTACGTGATTGTCACCATCAGCGGGAATACCACTTCCGAAGTGCGCCTGATCGACGCCAACCGGCAGCAAACTTCGGTGCAACTCTTTGCCCCGCGTCAGGCCGGGCGCGAATATTATCTCGACCATTATCGCGGTGAGTTTTATCTGCGTTCCAATCATCAAAGCCCGCACTTTGGTTTGTACCAGACGGCATCCGCGAACCTGCCTTGGAAGCCGCTGATCGGTCCTCAGGAAAACAGTGAGTTGGAAAGTTTTGCCCTGTTTCGTGACTGGCTGGTGGTGAAAGAGCGCAGCGAAGGCTTGGTGCATTTACGGCAGATTGCCTGGCAAGGGGGCGAGCAACGCAGCATTCCGTTTGATGATGCCAGCTATATGGCCTGGCTGGGCTACAACCCGGACCCGGAAAGTGACCGCCTGCGCTATGGCTATTCGGCCATGACCACGCCAACCAGCACCTATGAATGGGATCTCAACAGCGGTAAACGCGAGTTGCTGAAACGGCAGGAGGTGAAGGGTGTAGAACCAGGCTTGTATCACAGTGAGCGCTTGTGGATCACCGCCCGCGACGGGATAAAGGTGCCGGTCTCGCTGGTATACAACAGTGCCAAATTCAAACCAGGCAAAAGTCCGCTGGTGGTGTACGGCTATGGTGCCTACGGCATGAGCATGGACCCGGCGTTCAGCGCCAACCGCATTAGCCTGTTGGATCGCGGTTTCGTCTATGCGCTCATCCACGTACGCGGCGGCGGTGAGCTTGGTCAAAATTGGTATCAGCAGGGAAAATTGGCGAACAAGCCAAACACCTTCAATGACTTTATCGATGCCACTCAGGCGCTGATCGATAAGGGATACGGGCAGCCGGGGCGCGTTTACGCGATGGGAGGCAGTGCCGGAGGCTTGCTGGTAGGGGCGGTGATCAATCAGGCTCCCCGCCTATACAACGCTGTGGTGGCACAGGTGCCTTTTGTCGATGTGCTGACAACGATGCTGGATGACAGCATTCCGTTGACCGTCGGCGAATACGAAGAGTGGGGCAATCCCAATCAGCCGCAGCCCTATGCGCTGATCAAGTCCTACAGTCCGTACGATAATGTGCGCGCGCAGCACTACCCGAATCTGTTGGTCACCAGCGGGCTCTATGATTCACAGGTACAGTATTGGGAACCCGCCAAATGGGTGGCGAAACTGCGCCAATTCCAGCAGGGGGATGCGGTGTTATTGCTGTCCACGGATATGTCGGCGGGCCACGGGGGGAAATCGGGCCGCTTGAGTCGGTTGGAAAATAGCGCACTGGAATACAGCTTTATTTTAGCAATGGACGCAAAAACACAAAAATAAGGATCTTGGCCGCGCGGCTTAATGGCTGCGCGGCAGATAATAACCATAATTAATTTCCGCCTTCCTAGCGGTATTTTCTGCTGAGCATTGATCACTCACTGATTTTGATAGCAATACTTTAGGGGATATATGAAATTTAAACTGCTTATTGGTGCGGTTGGCACCGGTATGGTTTTGGCTGGCCCGCTGTTGGCTGCAGAAAATAAAGGCCAGGCGGTATTCAGCCCGCTGAACGTTTCGGCGGCGGCTAATAACAGCGAACAGGAGGCATTGGAAAAGCCTGGGGCATTCAGTTCGCGCGATGAAAATAAAAATCTACAGTCGATAGATAATATCCTGCGCAGCATGCCCGGCACTTTTACTCAAATCGATCCCAGCCAGGGGTCGGTCAGCGTCAATATCCGTGGGATGAGCGGTTTTGGCCGGGTAAATACCATGGTTGATGGCATTACCCAGAGCTATTTTGGCACCTCGACCTCTGGCGTGATGTCCCATGGTTCCACCAACAATCAATCCGGCGTGCTGATCGATCCGAATTTTATTGTTGGGGTCGATGTGGCGCGTGGTGAGAACAGCGGCGCATCTGGGGTGAACGCATTGGCGGGCAGCGCCAACTTCCGCACTATCGGCGTGGATGATGTGGTGTTTGCCGATAATCCGTTTGGCGTGCGCACCAAGTTCTCCGTGGGCAGTAACGGCATTGGCCGCAGCGGTATGATCGCCGTTGGGGCCAAAGGGGCGGCGTTCACCGATAGCGGCAGTTTGGGCGTGATGGCTGCCATTAGCGGCAGCTCCATCTATTCCAACTTTAACAACGGCGACGGCGTGAGCAGTGAGGACTTCGGCTACGACGAGTTTATGAAGCAAAACCCCAAATCGCAGCTGTTCAAGGTGGATATCAAGCCCAACGAATATCACAGCATTGAATTATCTGCTCGGACTTACCAGAATAAATTCTCGCGTCGCGATATCGACAGCAACGATTTTTATCTCAAATATCACTATGCGCCATTTTCCGAGCTGGTGGATCTGAATATGACCGCCAGCCACAGCAAGGGTAATCAGAAGTATGACAGCGATTCACTGTTCACTTTCTTTAATACCAATGCGGAAAACCGCTCCGACGCGCTGGATATCAATAATACCAGCCGTTTCAGCCTGTGGCAGACCGACGTAGCGTTCACCTACGGCGGTAAACTGATGCGCAACCAGTACGACAAGCACGTTGAATCACAGATTGAGGATCCGCAGACGGCGCATGAGGCGATCGAGAACAACACCTTTGCCCCGTCGGGTGACCAGCGTATCGCCAGCCTGTACACCGGTTTGCAACTCAACCGTGATATCTACCAGCTCGATCTCAATCTCAATTATGCCAACAACAAGCTCACCGGCTTTAAACCGGCCTGTGATTTGCGGGTGGAGTGTTTTCCGCAGGGCAGTGCCAATATCGATCTGAAGGAGCACGGATTTAACCCGTCAGTGATGCTGTCTGCACAGGTCACACCTTGGCTGCAACCTTTTGCCAGCTACAGCAAATCGATGCGTGCCCCCAACATCCAAGAGGTGTTTTTCTCTAATTCCGGCGGCGCTTCGATGAACCCGTTCCTGAAAGGCGAACGTTCAGAAACCTGGCAAGCGGGCTTTAACCTCAGCGGCAACGATCTGCTGTTCAAGCAGGACACACTGCGCTTTAAGGCGGTGGTTTACACCAGCAAAATCAAAAACTATATCTTCAGCGAGTCTTACATGGTGTGCCGAAATGGCCGTAAGTGTAGTTTGGGTGAGAACTTGCAGAATGACTGGAGCGATGCCAGCGAAGCGTTCTCGGATAACATGTATATCTACGTCAACTCCCTGACGCCGGTGCGTACCCACGGGGTGGAGCTGGAAGCCAACTATGATGCTGGCCGCGGTTTTGCCCGTGCCTCATTTAGCAAGCAGCACACCGACCAGCCTACCTCTATCGCCAGTAGTTACTTTGGCGCAGGAGATATCAACGAACTGCCGGATATGTACTTCACGCTGGATAGCGGGTTACGTTTCTTTGACGAAGCGTTGACCGTGGGGAGCATCATCAAGTATACCGGCAAGGCTCGCCGCCTTTCTCCAGACTATGAAACCAGTGAGCAAACCGGGAAGCTGATGAAACAGGAGATGCCAAATATTCCCACCGTTATCGATCTGTACAGCACCTATCAGATCAACCGTAATGTTTTGCTGAAATTCAGCGTGCAAAACGTGATGGATAAAAGCTATTCCGACGCGCTTAACAAGCTGAATATGCTGCCGATCCAGGGAGATGAGGCAACCGCGGCCAACACCGCCCGCGGGCGGACTTATCTGTTTGGCGGCGAGGTACGCTTCTAAGCTGGTGGAGGTTCCTCTCACACTAGCTCACCTTTACAGTGTGAGGGGGCTGAAAGTGCCACAAATTAACGCCCAGCTTCGAGAGGTGGGACGTGCTCCAAATTAGCTCTCGTTGCTGATTCCAACACTGAATCAGCAACGGGCTATCTCTTGTTTTGAAGTTATGAGTAGCAGTCTTTGCGAGTCAGATTCAGGATCAATGAGGCCATAAGGTGTAAAGAGGGGAGCTTGTGGTAGGTTTTTTTATGTTAAGTCCAGGATGACCAACATGAAAAAGACCACCCTCACTTTGCATGATGCATTATTCAAACAGTTTCTTACCCACCCAGACACGGCTCGAGACTTTCTGGAATCGCATTTGCCTCCAGACTTGCTGCAACTTTGCGACCTGGATACGTTAAAACTGGAATCCGGTAGTTTTATCGAAGACGACCTGCGTGTGTATTACTCTGACGTGCTTTACTCGCTGAGCACCGGTCAGGGTGAAGGTTACGTCTATGCCCTTATTGAGCACCAAAGTGTTCCCGACAAACATATGGCATTTCGGCTAGTACGCTATGCGATCGCTGCTATGCAACGCCATCTTCAGGCCGGGCATGATCAACTTCCATTAGTGATCCCAATCCTCTTTTACCACGGCCTGACAACCCCTTATCCTTATTCCCTGAGCTGGCTGGAAGGATTCACTGAACCCGATTCGGCCAGGCAACTTTATACGGGGCATTTTCCGCTGGTTGACGTTACCGTTATCCCAGACGATGAGATCATGAAACATCGCCGCATGGCCATTCTGGAACTGTTGCAAAAGCACGTACGCCAGCGAGACCTGGCTGAGCTGCTAGAACAACTAGTCACATTATTGTTGGCCGGATACACTACTAAAGAGCAGCTCATATCGTTGGTGAACTATATGCTGCAGGTGGGGAAAGCAACCGAACCGGAGAAACTGCTGCGTGAATTGGCCAGACGTGCGCCGCGGCATGAGGAGGAATTGATGACTATTGCAGAATATCTCGAGCAAAAAGGTTTTGAGAAAGGCCTTGAGAAAGAGCGGGAAACCGTGCTGAAAATAGCGAGCTCCATGCTGGCCGAAGGCTTTGATCGTGCGATGGTGATGAAATTGACCGGTCTTTCCGCAGATGATTTGGCAGTGATCCACCGCTAACACGAGCGGCAGGTTGAATGGCATGGTAGTACCGTTCTTACTTAACCTGTCCGCCCGCCCGCTTGTGGTTAATTACCTTCAGCCCGTTTCGCTTGCTGCAGCCACTTGTCCAGCTCATTGGCAAACTGCTGTCTATCGCGCTGGTTGAGGGTGTTCGGCCCCCCGGTCTGGATCCCGCTGGAGCGCAGGGTATCCATAAAATCACGCATGTTCAGGCGTTCACGTATGGTGTCTGGCGTATAACGCTCACCGCGAGGATTCAGGGCGATAGCGCCTTTTTCTATCACTTCGGCGGCCAGCGGGATATCCGCGGTGATCACCAGATCGCCTTTTTCACAGCGGCGAACGATTTCGTTATCCGCCACGTCAAATCCTGCAGCCACCTGCAAGGTGCGGATAAATTTCGAAGGGGGCGTGCGCAAAGGCTGATTAGCCACCAGGGTGACAGGCATTGCCGCGCGGTCTGCGGCACGGAACAGCACTTCTTTGATCACGTTTGGACAGGCGTCGGCATCGACCCAAATCTGCATTATTGTTGCTCCTGTAGCCAGTCGCGCACCGGTAGAAAGTCACGGTATAGCGCGGCTTCCGGGCTGTCGGTTGCGGGCTGGAAGTTATATTCCCAACGCACCAAAGGCGGCATCGACATCAGGATCGATTCGGTGCGGCCCCCGGTTTGCAGGCCGAACAGCGTACCGCGATCCCACACCAGATTAAACTCGACATAGCGGCCACGGCGATACAGCTGAAACTGGCGTTCGTTGTCGCCCCAAGGCTGTGCTTTACGTCTTTCCACGATCGGCAGATAGGCCTCCAGGAAGCCTTCACCTACCGCCTGGGTAAACGCGAAGCAGCTTTCGAAATCCGGGGTATTCAGATCGTCAAAGAATAAGCCGCCGATACCGCGGGCTTCGTTACGGTGTTTGATAAAGAAATAGTCATCGCACCACTTTTTGTATTTCGGGTACACGTCGTCGCCGAAGGGGGCGCAGAGTTGAAGCGCTGTGCGGTGCCAGTGAACGGCGTCCTCGGTAAAGCCATAGAAGGGCGTTAGGTCAAAGCCGCCGCCAAACCACCAAACCGGCTCTTCGCCCGCTTTTTCCGCGATAAAGAAGCGCACGTTGGCATGGCTGGTCGGTATATAGGGGCTGAGCGGATGGATCACCAGTGATACGCCCATCGCCTGAAAGCTGCGCCCGGCCAGTTCTGGACGATGCGCAGTAGCAGAGGCGGGCAGCGTGGCACCGGAAACGTGGGAAAAGTTTACTCCAGCCTGTTCGAATACCGCACCGTTAGTCAGCACCCGGCTACGGCCACCGCCGCCTTCTTCACGCGTCCAGCGATCTTCCTTAAAATCGGCACCGCCATCGGCCTGGGCCAACTGCTCACAAATCTTGTCTTGCAATGCCAGCAGGAAGGATTTTACTGCGGCAATGGTGGGTAAACTCATACGGGTTTTTCGCAATGGGTAACTGAACAGGGCGGCAAGTATACCTTCTCGCCCCGTATTTTGCAGGTCTAGCGCGGCTTACGTTGGTGAACGTCGTAATAGTGGAAGAAATTGATCACGCCGTCTGCGATGGCGCGGGCAATTTTTTCGCGAAAGGCGGTGGTACCTAACAGGCGCTCCTCACCGGGGTTGGTGATAAACGAGGTTTCTACCAGCACCGAAGGAATAGAAGGGGACTTTAATACGGCAAACGCTGCCTGTTCGGTGCTTTCGCTATGCAGGCGGTGAACCGGGCGGATCTGGCCCAGCACGTGGCGGCCCAGGGTCAGGCTGTTGTTGATGGTGTCGGTTTGCACCAGATCGAACAACACCTGCTGTAGATAGTTGTCCTGATTTTTGTATTTGCCCCCCGCAACGTCATCGGCGGCGTTTTCCTTATTGGAGAGATAGCGCGCCATCGCGCTGCTGGCTCCGCGATTGGAAAGGGCAAACACCGAAGCACCGGTGGCATCCGGGCTGGTAAATCCATCGGCATGGATCGAGATAAACAGATCGGCCTGGTGCTGGTGGGCGATCTCCACGCGCTGGAACAGCGGGATAAACTCATCCTCCTCACGTGTCAGGCGGGCTTCAACGTGCTCGTGCTCATGCAGAAAACGCCGCACATGGTTGGCAATTTCCAGCACCACGTGTTTTTCCTGTGAGCCTTCATGCCCCACTGCACCGGAGTCAATACCGCCGTGGCCAGGATCGATCATCACTACTCTTTTGCTCCCAGTGGCTTTGGGTAGCGGTTTGCTGTGCGGTTTTGGTTGCAGCATATTGGCCTGGGTGGCTGAGGTTTTGCCCCCGAGCAGGGCCAGAGCCAGGCCGGAGAGCAGCAGTTGGCGGCGGGTTGATGAAACGGTGAGGGGGCTGAAATTGAGGTAGGTTTTGCTCTGTTTCTTCATCACGCGCGGCTCCAACTCGATCAATCTATTTCGCGACGTTATAGCGTATTGATCCTCATTAATCGACTTGATAACTATTGCCATTTATTACCTGGCAAAACGCTGCAGCTTGAAAGACTGTGGGTATCAGTTAATAATTACGCAATAATCAGAAAAAAGTGCAATTAACAGTAGCGAGCAACGATGGAAATTCGCGTATTTCGGCAAGACGACTTTGAAGAAGTCATCACCCTGTGGGAGCGTTGCGACCTGTTACGGCCATGGAACGATCCCGAGATGGATATTGAACGCAAACTGAACCACGATCCGGATCTGTTTTTAGTGGCGGAAGTGGGCGGTGAGGTGGTTGGCTCGGTGATGGGCGGTTACGACGGCCACCGTGGTTCGGCGTATTACCTGGGCGTTCACCCAGACTATCGCGGGCGCGGCATTGCCAATGCGTTGATTAGTCGGCTGGAGAAAAAGCTGATTGCGCGCGGCTGCCCGAAAATTCAGCTGATGGTGCGTGAAGACAACGACACCGTGATCGAAATGTATGAAAAGCTCGGCTACGAAATTCAGGCGATCACCAGTCTGGGGAAACGCCTGATCGAAGATCAAGAATATTGATCGTCAGGGCGGTGGTTGCCACCGCCCCAAGCCCTGGTTTAAGGCAGTTTTTTGATGTTTTTCACATCGACTTCCACGTTGTTCCAGTCCTTATCCACTTTCCCTTCCAACTGTACCTTGTCTTTTGGGGTGATGGTCTGGCCGTTCCAGCGCTTTCTGTCGATCTCTACCGTCAGCGTACCGGTGGCGTCGCGGAAGGTGTAGGTGTCATCACCCACGCGCTGTTCGATATTGCCCTGCAACATCACCCAGGTATCATCGCTCAACGATTTGACCTTATCTACCGTGGTCAGCGTGGCGCTAGGGCCGGAGAAACCACCTTGCGGGCTGGTTTGCGTTTGAGCCGGTGTCGCGTTGGGGTCGATGAACCCGCCCTGTTGAGCTAGAACCGGTGCGCTGCATAATGCGATGAGTGTAAGTAAAGCGATCTTTTTCATCTGGATTTTCCTTATCAGTGGTCTGAATGATTTCCCGTTAGCGGGACATGACCTGATTAAACCATAAGGATCTTAAGAGCTTCTTAAGCTGCAGATTGAAAATGGTGGCCAGCGTCGCCATTTGCAAGGGTAATCATAACATCGGCAAGGAAAAGTCTTTGAAGGCGTCAACACACCGGTTTTCACCGGACGATTACGATCAGCACGGTATGTTACGGTTGCCGCTGTGGTTTTGGGGCGTACTGATCATACAGGCCCGTACCTGGCTACTGTTTGTGATGGCGGGTACCTCACGCGATCAGGGCGCTGGCTTGTTACAACTGTTCTATCCAGATACTCAGCGCTTTTGGTACGGTATTGCGCTTGGGCTGCCTGCGGCGCTGGCCTTTTTGATTGCTGGCCGCCGCCAGCATTGGCCCCGTCTATGGCGTTGTTGGCGTTGGGTACTGGTAGTGTCGCTGGCGGCAGCGCTGCTCGGATCGCTTTATAGCCTATGGCAGCAAGACAGCAATGAACCTCCGCTGGATCTCCTACTGGTGCTGTTGGATGTGCTGGCGATGGGGTATCTGTTAATGAATCGGCGCTTGAAAGCCTGTTTTATCCCGCAGGATGAGGCGGGTTAATTGTTAAAAGTTGCGGCACTTTTCCCAATTTACGTACTCCAAGCTGGCAATTGATGGCGCAGCCCCAGCGGTTATGAGAGGCTGCATATCGCCGATGTTTTTGATGTTAAGGAGCTATGAATGAATATTCGCCCACTGTTGTTAGGGCTACCGCTGTTGTTGACCGGCTGTTCGGCCATGTCAAACTTCTCCTGGTCCAGCCTGTCGCCGTTCAACTGGTTTGGCGGCAGCGTAGAGGTTAGCGCCAAAGGTGTCGGTGATGTGGGTGCGGGTACTCCCATGACGGAGGCGGCGATTGGCAAGGGCCTGAATAACAACTACCGCATGCGTGGTGGGATGGCGACCAACCAAGGGCAGATCGTTTCCTACTTCCAGGCATTGGACGGCGATGACGTTAAGCTGGTGATCACCGGAGAACCTAAAGGCCACGTGCAGCGCGTTGACGTAATGGACGCCAAGATCGCCACCGAATGGGGCAGCAAGCTGGGTACGCCGTTTAGCGAACTGTTCAGCAAGGCCTATGGTGCCTGTAAACCGGCCGACGGCGAGGATATTGGCAAGGTCGAGTGCGTGGCGCAGCAAAGCCGCAATGTCAGCTATATCTTCAGTGGCAAATGGGCTGGCCCACAGGATCTGATCCCACCGGACGATACTCTGCAAAACTGGACGGTGAGTAAGATCGTCTGGCATGCCAAAGCACAATAATTCTTATTGCGGGCGCACCTTGCGGTGTGCCTGCCTCGCTTGGCGTTAAATCCCTATTTTCTTTGCGTTCGGGCAAGGCAATCAGCCTGCTGTGCGTTATGATATTGCGCGTTTATAACAGGGCAACCTGTTACCCGATTCAGGTCTTGAGGAAATCAACATGACACAGGTTCAGAGCGGCATCCTGCTGGAACACTGCCGTTTTGGTATTTTTATGGAAGCTATGGTGCAGGGCGAATTCGTCGATCTGCGCCAGGGTTGCAAACAGTTCTGTCAGGCGCTCGGTGAGTTGCAGCAACAGTTTCCAGATGCCCACTTGGGCGCGGTTATCGCTTTTGGCTCCGACGTTTGGCATGACCTTTCCAATGGCCAGGGAGCCAAAGAACTGAAGCCTTTCGCACCGCTGGGCAAGGGGCTGGCACCGGCCACCCAACGCGATATGCTGATCCACATTCAATCGCTGCGTCATGACGTTAACTTTACCCTGGCGCAGGCCGCACTGGCCGCGTTTGGTAACACCATTCGTATTGAAGAAGAAACGCACGGTTTCCGCTGGGTAGAAGAGCGCGATCTGAGCGGCTTTATCGACGGTACCGAAAATCCACAGGGTGAACAACGCCCGGAAGTCGCGGTGATTGGTGCTGGCGAAGAAGACGAAGGTGGCAGCTACGTGCTGGTTCAGCGTTACGAGCACAACCTGCGCCAGTGGCAGCGTTTCACCACCGAACAGCAGGAACAGATCATTGGCCGTACCAAACAAGACAGTGAAGAACTGCCGCCGGATCAACGGCCAGATACCTCGCACGTCAGCCGTGTCGATCTGAAAGAGGACGGCAAAGGGCTGAAAATTTTGCGCCAGAGCCTGCCTTATGGCACCGCCAGCGGCAAACATGGCCTGTATTTCATCGCCTATTGTGCGCGCCTGCACAACATCGAACAGCAGCTGTTAAGCATGTTCGGCGAACTGGACGGCAAACACGACGCGATGCTGCGTTTCAGCCGTGCGGTGACCGGCAGCTACTACTTCGCACCTTCGTTGACGCGTCTGTTGTCACTTTGAGGCGTCTCCTGGGGCCAGTTCCTCTGGCTCCGGGCTTTCCTTCCCTCTGCGGTGAACCGCTCCCCTCCTGGCTTATAGCGTTTGATGCTTGAAAATCACTAAACGGTATATAAAAGCGTTACAGGTCTGCATCAAGTTATAAATACACTGGTCAATATCAGGGCATCAGCCCGGCGGTAAGACTCAGTGATAAGGTGCAGAATGAAACATTCCCGGGTTAAAAATACGCTGTTGCAAGGTTGGCTGGTGGCGGCATTGTTAGCCAGCGGTACGGCTTCGGCGGCAGAATTGCTCAACAGCTCTTATGACGTCTCCCGCGAACTGTTTGCCGCGCTGAACCCAGGCTTTGAAAAGCAGTGGGATCAGCAGCATCCGAACGACAAACTGACCATCAAACAGTCCCATGCCGGTTCTTCCAAACAGGCGTTGGCGATCTTGCAGGGGCTGCGTGCCGATGTGGTCACCTATAACCAGGTCAGTGACGTGCAAATCCTGCACGATCGCGGCCAACTGATCCCGGCAGATTGGCAGCAACGCCTGCCGAACAACAGCTCTCCATTCTATTCCACCATGGCGTTCCTGGTGCGCAAGGACAACCCGAAAGGCATCCACACCTGGAGCGATCTGGTGCGTGATGACGTGAAGCTGGTCTTCCCGAACCCGAAAACCTCCGGCAATGGCCGCTACACCTATCTGGCCGCCTGGGGTGCTGCCAGCCAGGCTGATGGCAACGATCAGGCCAAGACCCGTGAGTTCATGACCCGTTTACTGAAAAACGTGGTGGTGTTTGATACCGGTGGCCGTGGCGCAACGACGACCTTTGTCGAACGTGGCCTGGGTGACGTGCTGATCAGCTTTGAATCCGAGGTGAACAATATTCGCAAGCAGTACGGTGCAGACAAGTATGAAGTGATCGTGCCGCCGGTCGATATTCTGGCGGAGTTCCCGGTGGCCTGGGTGGACAAAAACGTTGAGAAAAACGGCACCGAACAGGTGGCCAAAGAGTACCTGAACTATCTCTATAGCCCGGCGGCCCAGAAGCTGATCACCAGCTTCTATTATCGCGTCAATGATCCGCAGGTGATGGCGGCGGCCAAGAGCCAATTCCCTGAGACCAAGCTGTTCAGCGTAGAAGATCAGTTCGGCGGCTGGCCGCAGGTGATGAGTGCCCACTTTGCAACGGGCGGCGAATTGGACCAACTGTTAGCGGCAGGGCATAAGTAATGTTTTCGATGGCCAGCAAGCGGGTTCTGCCTGGGTTTACTCTCAGTCTGGGAAGCAGCCTGCTTTTCACCTGCCTGATTTTGCTGTTGCCGCTCAGCGCGCTGGTGATGCAGCTGGCGCAAATGAGCCTGGCACAGTATTGGGAAGTGATCACCAATCCGCAGGTCGTGGCCGCTTATAAGGTGACGCTGCTGGCGGCCGGAGTCGCCAGCGTTTTCAACGCGGTGTTTGGCATGCTGATGGCCTGGATCCTCACCCGTTACCAGTTTCCTGGCCGCTCCTTACTGGATGGCCTGATGGATTTGCCGTTTGCATTACCTACGGCGGTGGCCGGGCTGACCCTGGCGGGGCTGTTTTCTACCACCGGTTGGTACGGCCAATGGCTGGCTCATTTTGATATCAAGGTTTCCTTCACCTGGTTGGGGATTGCGGTGGCGATGGCCTTTACCAGCATTCCTTTCGTGGTGCGCACGGTGCAACCGGTACTGGAAGAGTTGGGGCCAGAATATGAAGAGGCCGCCGAAACCCTTGGGGCTACCCGCTGGCAAAGTTTCCGTCGCGTGGTGTTGCCAGAGGTTGCGCCAGCGCTGCTCGCCGGTACGGCGCTGTCGTTTACCCGTAGCCTGGGGGAGTTTGGGGCGGTGATATTTATCGCAGGCAACATTGCCTGGAAAACCGAAGTGACCTCATTGATGATTTTTGTGCGCTTACAGGAGTTCGATTACCCGGCCGCTAGTGCGATTGCCTCGGTGATCCTGGCAGCATCACTGCTGTTGCTGTTTGCCATTAACACCTTGCAGAGCCGCTTTGGCCGCCGTATTGGAGGGCACTGATGGCTGATGTTACCGCCCTGAACGGCGCAGAGCGCCCACGCGTGAATTGGGGAAAATGGACGCTGATTGCCATCGGCGTGCTGTTCTCCATCCTGCTGTTGGTCGTGCCGATGGTGATGATCTTTATCGAGGCATTTTCCTCTGGCGTAGGTGCAGTGTGGCATAACCTGTCGGATCCGGACATGCTGCACGCCATTTGGCTGACGGTGCTGGTGGCGTTGATCACCGTGCCGGTCAACCTGGTGTTCGGTACTTTGCTGGCCTGGCTGGTTACGCGCTTTACGTTCCCTGGCCGCCAACTGCTGCTCACGCTGTTCGATATGCCGTTTGCGGTGTCGCCGGTGGTGGCGGGGCTGCTGTATCTACTGTTTTACGGCTCCAACGGCCCGATCGGCGGCTGGCTGGATGCCCATGATATTCAACTGATGTTCGCTTGGCCCGGCATGGTGCTGGTGACGATATTCGTGACCTGCCCGTTTGTGGTCCGTGAATTGGTGCCGTTGATGATGAGCCAGGGCAGCCAGGAAGACGAGGCCGCGGTGCTGTTGGGCGCTTCCGGGTGGCAGATGTTCCGCCGCGTCACCTTACCGAACATCCGCTGGGCATTGCTGTATGGCGTGGTACTGACCAACGCCCGCGCGATTGGCGAGTTTGGTGCGGTATCGGTGGTGTCCGGCTCTATCCGTGGCGAAACCTATACCCTGCCACTGCAAGTGGAATTACTGCATCAGGATTACAACACCGCCGGGGCGTTTACCGCCGCGGCACTGTTGACCCTGATGGCGATAGTCACCCTATTTCTGAAAAGCGGACTGCAATGGCGCCTGGCGCGTCAGGATGCGCGTCTCGAGCGGGAGGAAAATCATGAGCATTGAGATTAACGGTATCAACAAGTCTTTTGGCCGTACCAAGGTATTGAACGATATCTCGCTCGATATTCCTTCCGGTGAGATGGTGGCGTTATTAGGCCCATCCGGTTCGGGCAAGACCACTTTGCTGCGGATTATCGCCGGGCTGGAAAGCCAGAGCAGCGGTAAGCTGGGCTTTCACGGCACCGACGTCAGCCGCGTGCATGCGCGCGATCGTCGCGTCGGCTTCGTGTTCCAACACTATGCGCTGTTCCGCCATATGACGGTTTTCGACAATATCGCCTTTGGCCTGAGCGTGCTGCCACGTCGCGAACGTCCGAATGCGGCGGCGATCAAACAGAAAGTGGAGCAGTTGCTGGAGATGGTGCAGTTGGGTCATCTGGCTAATCGCTACCCTTCACAGCTTTCCGGCGGCCAGAAGCAACGTGTCGCCTTGGCGCGCGCGCTGGCGGTGGAGCCTCAGATCCTGCTGCTGGACGAGCCGTTTGGTGCGCTGGACGCGCAAGTGCGTAAAGAACTGCGCCGCTGGCTGCGTCAACTACATGAAGAACTGAAGTTTACCAGCGTGTTCGTCACTCACGATCAGGAAGAAGCGATGGAAGTTGCCGATCGCATCGTGGTGATGAGCCAGGGGAATATCGAGCAGGTAGGTTCACCGACCGAGATCATGCGTGAACCCGCCACCCGCTTCGTGCTGGAGTTTATGGGCGAAGTTAACCGCCTGAACGGTGAAATCCGCGGTTCACAGCTGTTTGTGGGCGCTCACCAATGGCCGCTGTCGTTCCAGCCAATGCACCAAGGCAGCGTCGATCTGTTCCTGCGCCCGTGGGAAATGGAGATTGGCACCGATTGCAGTGCCCGTTGCCCATTACCGGTACAGGTGTTGGAAGTCAGCCCGCGTGGCCACTTCTGGCAGTTGACCGTGCAGCCGATTGGCTGGCATCAGGAGCCTATCAGCGTGATTATGTCGGAAGGCCATGCCGCACCGGCGCGCGGGGACCGTTACTACGTTGGCAGCCTGAATGCCCGTCTCTACGCCGGTGAACAACTGTTACAACCGGTTGCGTTAGCTAAAAGCGCCTGATAATTTCTAACCATTCCCATTTAAGGCAACCCTGGGTTGCCTTTTTACATTATACGCAGGCAATGATTGTGACCACGCTGGAACAATGCATCGGTAATACACCGTTAGTAAAACTACAACGACTGGCCGAAGGGCTGGACAGTGAAATCTGGCTCAAGCTGGAGGGCAACAATCCGGCGGGGTCGGTCAAGGATCGGGCCGCGCTGGGGATGATCCAGCAGGCGGAGCTGCGCGGTGAAATCCAGCCGGGCGATACGCTGATCGAGGCCACCAGTGGCAATACCGGCATCGCGCTGGCGATGATTTGTGCGATGAAGGGCTACACGCTGAAGCTGCTGATGCCGGAAAACATGAGCATGGAACGCCAGGCGGCAATGCGTGCCTATGGTGCAGAACTGATCCTGGTCAGCCGTGAACAGGGGATGGAAGGGGCGCGTGACCTGGCGCTGGAGATGCAGCAGCAGGGTCAGGGCAAGGTGTTGGATCAGTTCAACAATCTGGATAACCCCTACGCGCATTTCACCACCACCGGCCCGGAAATCTGGCAGCAGACCGCTGGCCGTATCACCCATTTCGTTTCCAGCATGGGCACCACCGGCACCATTACCGGCGTTGGTGGCTACCTGAAAAGCCAAAATCCGCAGGTGAATATCATCGGTTTACAGCCTGCTGAAGGCAGCAGCATTCCGGGCATCCGCCGTTGGGCACCGGCCTATTTGCCGGGTATTTTCCGCCCTGAGCTGGTGGATCAGGTGTTGGATATGGCACAAAGCGAAGCCGAACAGACCATGCGCCAACTGGCTCAGCGGGAAGGTATTTTCTGCGGCGTCAGCTCCGGAGGTGCCGTAGCCGGAGCACTGCGCGTTGCTGCGGCCAATCCTGGCAGCGTCATTGTCGCCATTATCTGCGATCGCGGTGACCGTTACCTGTCTACCGGCGTATTTTCCTAGCTGAGTAATAATCGGTAGGGAGGAGCGTGACTCTCTACCTATTCCCTAACCTCTGCCATTTATCCCCTCAAGATCGATTATCCCCTGAGCCTTAAAGCCCCATCTTTCATTTGTGTCGGGAGAATGTCAATGTGTAAGGATTAGGTAAAACCGGCTGCGTACAGCGACAATAGACGCGAAAATGGCGGCAAATCAGCGGAGGAGTGGGCATGAAAATTTTATTGGTCGATGACGATCTGGAACTTGGCACCATGCTGAGCGAATACCTGACGGCTGAAGGATTCAACGCGTCCCTGGTGCTGACCGGCAAGGCTGGAGTAGATGGTGCACTTTCTGGCGAGTATATCGCGATGATCCTCGACATCATGCTGCCGGACATGAGCGGTATCGACGTGCTGCGCGAGGTACGTAAAAAGAGCCGCTTGCCGATCATCATGCTGACGGCCAAAGGGGACAACATCGACCGGGTAATCGGGCTGGAGATGGGCGCCGACGACTATGTCCCCAAACCTTGTTACCCACGCGAACTGGTGGCACGCCTGCGTGCGGTGCTGCGCCGGTTTGAAGAGCAGCCGGAAGCGGTGGATAAGGTTTCTGTCCTGAGCTTTAACGAATTGACGCTCAACCCGTCCACCCGCAGCAGTGCCTGGCAGGGTAAGACGTTCGACCTCACCGCCTCAGAGTTCAACTTGTTGGAGTTACTGCTGCGTTCGCCAGAACGAGTGGTGTCGAAGGATGAACTGTCAGAGAAAGGTCTGGGGCGGCCACGTGAGGCTTACGATCGCAGCGTGGACGTGCATATCAGCAATATCCGCCAGAAGCTGGGCGCGCTAACCGATAACCGACTGAGCATTGAAACCGTGCGCAGTATCGGTTACCGCATCAGGTAATGCCGATGCGCGGAAGACTGTTCTGGAAAATCCTGCTCGGTTTCTGGCTGACGTTTATCATCATGACCCAGGCGCTGTGGGTGACGTTTACCTTTTATGGTAATCGCCATGAGGTCCCGGAAAACAGCATGACCTGGCGTATCGCTAATCTGCAACTGACCTCTGCGGCCTCGGTGTTGCGCAGCAGTGGGATGCCTGCGTTGAACGCAATGGTTGCCAAATGGCCTGAAACCGAACGCCGCTTCTTAAGCGTAACGCCAGCCATTAAGCCATCGGCTGATGAGTCAGGCCAAAACCCACAGACCAACCAGCCAGCGAAAATGATGGTGGAATGGGTAACCGGTGCAGATAACCAGAGCTACCGGTTGAGCTACGATCTGGCAGGACTGCGTGCCGAATATCGGCCACCCAAGCGCTGGCGTCTGCTGAACATCCCGGAGCCAATGGTGTGGGTCGGTGGGCTGGGGGGCTTGCTGTTCAGCGCCATGTTGGCCTGGAACCTGACGCGCCCGATGCGCCAACTGCGCGCCGGTTTTGAGCGGGTAGCGCAGGGCGATCTGGCGGTGCGGCTGTTCCCGGCGATGCGGAGGCGCCATGACGAGCTTTCTGAGGTGGCTCGTGACTTTGACAGCATGGCGGAGCGGCTGGAGGTACTGGTCAGCGCCCGTGAGCAATTGCTGCATGATGTCTCCCATGAGTTGCGTTCGCCATTGGCCCGCTTGCAGCTAGCCATCGGCCTGGGGCGGCAAAATCCGGAGAACGTGGAGAACTCGTTGCAGCGTATCGAGCACGAAGCCGGGCGGTTGGACAAGATGATTGGCGAACTGCTGGCGCTGTCGCGCACCGAGAACAACGGCCTGTCCAATGATGAAGAGTATTTCGATCTCTATGGACTGGTGGAGGCGGTGGTTAACGATGCGCGCTATGAGGCGCAGATCCCTGGCGTAGAAATCGTGTTGCAGGCCAGTTCCGACGAGGAATACACCGTAAAAGGTAATGCCGAACTGATGCGCCGGGCGGTAGAGAATATTGTGCGTAATGCCCTGCGCTTTTCCAGCCACGGCCAACGGGTGACCGTGGTGCTGACGCGTATCGACCAGCTGTTCCAGATCCAGGTCAGCGATCAGGGGCCGGGCGTGGAGGAGTCGAAGCTGTCCAGCATCTTTGATCCTTTCGTCCGGGTAAAGTCGGCGATGTCTGGCAAAGGTTATGGCCTGGGTTTGGCGATCACGCGCAAAGTGGTGCTGGCCCATGGTGGGCAGGTTGAGGCACACAATGGCGAACAGGGTGGCCTGGTGATCACGCTTCGGGTACCGCGCTGGAGCTAAAGGTTACAGACAAAATAAAGACTGCTGACAAACTCTCTCTGGGCTCACAATGGGGCGCTGCATGCCGCGCCCGTATGGGTTAGCTTGGTACTCAGAGCCACAACCCACAGCATGCTGGCTATTTATTCGGGATCACTGTTATGTAATCACTGACAAAGTCTATCAGCTTGTTATCACTTGTGATCAGAGCAAGTTTGTTGTTTTTCGCCTGAGCGACAATGAGCCGATCAAACGGGTCTTTATGTAGCTTTTCAGGTAAATCACTGACAGCTAGCGCATGTTCGCTTTTAATGGGAATTTCAATCAAACCTGCATCAAACAGTCCTTCCCTGAACTGTTTGGGATCGATAGAAAAATCGGGTTTGTTCAAATTGCTTTTAATGACCACTTCCCATATTGACGCTGCACTAAAACAAAGCGTTTTATCGGTATCTTCCAGGACTTCCACAACATCAGCTGTCAGTTTTTCCGGTTCATAAGCCATGAACAGCAATATATTGGTATCTAACAGGAAATCCATTACGAGTATTTTCCTTCGAATAAATCAACAAGTTCGGTGCTGTTCATATCGTCGAAATTGACAGGAACGCTCCCCTTACCTTTGAGGAAACCCAGCTTGCGCTTAGGTTTATCTTCTCTGTATGCGATGACCTTAACCAGAGTATGACCATTTTTTGCGATCAGCACGGGCTCACCTGTACGAGCAACTTCCTGGACAATTCTTGACAGGTTGGTTTTCGCGTCGTAGATGTTTACCTTTTCCATAACATGACCTCTTATTGTACTTGCTCAAAGTATAGTCATTTTATTGGTCTGGTCAATAAGGTTAGACCAGGATTTACGTTCGCTGCAAGCTAGACGGGCGCTGCATGCAGCGCACCTACGTGTTAGGTCAGTTGAGGGATGTTTGCAGCTTGATTTCAACGATAATGCTGCTTGTCCAGATCGTACTTTTTCATCCGCAGGTAGAGCTTTTTACGCGGGATCTGTAAATATTCGGACACCTCGTTAATCCGTCCCTGATGCAGGTTCAACGCCTCGGTAATGATCTGGCGCTCATAGTCTTCGATACGCTGATCCAGCGGAGCGGGATCGGAGCCGTGCAACAGCGGGTTGGCGGTCTCTGCCAGTGGCATCACCCCTACGGCAAACAGCTCTGCGGCATTGGCCAGCTCGCGCACGTTATTTGGCCATACCCTTTTGACCAAACGCTTAATCAGCTCGGCTGGCAGATCCGGCAACGGATGGTTAAGGCGCAGGCAGGCCTGTTCCAGGTAATGGCGGAATAACGGCTCTATATCGTCAGGGCGCAGAGAAAGCGGCAGGCAGGCGATTTGGGTCATGGCAAAGCAGTAATAGAAATCGGGCAGTAGGGTATGCCCGGCGGCCAGTTCCACCAGCGGTGCAGTCCCAATGCCGATCAGCCGGAAGGGCAGAGGGTCTTGTCCCTGGAGCTGGATCAACCGCGCCTGCTGGGTGATAGACAAGTGCTCGAGGTGGCGTAAAATCAGCGTCCCGCCGCTTGCCTGCTCAATCCATTGTTCTAACGGTGCCTCACCCCCCGGTGTCAACTCACCCACGATCAACGGCTGTTCGCTGCGATGGCTCATGCGGTGTAAATAACGGGCTGCCAACGTCCTGCCGACGCCTAACTCCCCTTGCAGATAAACCGCCAAATCGGTTTCGGCTACCTGCTGCAAACGCACTCGTAGCTGCTTTATCCACTCACTACGGCCAATCAGATTGCTCTGCAGCTGTTCCTGTTGCCAACGACGACGGGCAATGTAAGAACGTCTCTGGGCCAGCGCGGTCGCGACCTGTTCGAGTAGCTGGGCCGGGTTGACCGGCTTTTGCAGAAAGTCCCAGGCCCCTTTTTTCACCGCTTCAACCGCCATCGGCACATCGCCATGGCCAGTGATCAACAACACCGGCAAACAGGCATCGTGAGCGAGCAGTAGCGCCATCAGCTCAATCCCGGAACAGCTAGGCATACAGACATCGCTGATCACGATCCCTGGCCACTCCTCACCGAGCATTTCCTGTGCCTTAAGCGGGTTATTACAGGCCTGAACCTGATAGCCTGCCTGGTTGAGCAGCATGGTATAGGCATCGAGGACGTCGGCATCGTCGTCGATTAACAGAATTTGCGCTTGTTGGCTTAACATGGTTGATCCACCGGTTGAAACTGTAAAACGACGCAGGCGTTCTGCGTCAGCGTAGAGGCCAGATGCAGGCTGCCGCCCATTTGCTGCATCAGCGAAAGCGAGATGGACAGGCCAATCCCCAAGCCCACCGATTTGCTGGTGGTGAAGGGTTTGAGTAACGATTCAGCCCGCGCCAGCGGCCAGCCAGGTCCGTTATCCCACAGCATGATCTGCCAACCGGACGCCTGGCGTTGCCAGCTAATCTGCAATAATGGCCGCTCTTGGCAGGCATCCAGCGCGTTACTCATCAGATTGACCAATACCTGCTGAATGCGTACCTCATCACCTAACACGTTTGGTGAGCCTTCCGGTAGCCGCAGTTCCCCCTGCAGCGGTTGGTGGCGCAGAGCCAGCAACTCCCAGGCGGCGATTAGTGACTGGCGCAAATCAACGGGCTGAGAGGGGCTATCCTGTTCCGTTCGCCGGGTGAATTGCCGCAGCATACGGATGATGGCATCCATGCGGCCAATCAGACCGTCGGCTTTGGTCAGGGCCAGCGTGGCCGCCTCTGGCTGTTGTTTCTCCACCGCATGACGAGCGGTAAACAGATACATCGACAGGGCGTTCAGCGGTTGGTTGATCTCATGGGCCAGCGTGGTCATGGTCTGCCCAACCACGGCCAGTTTGGCGGCCTGCACCAGCTCATCCTGTGTGGATCGCAAATGTTGCTCAATGCCCTTGCGCTCGGTGATTTCCTGCTCCAGTCGGGATTTTTGCTGGTTCAACTGGCCTAGGGTGCGCCGCAACAGACGGGCGATGCGGCCCAGTTCATCGCCACCGTAAACCGGGATCGCCGCGTTGGTTTCCCCAAGGCCGATACGCACCACCACCTGGTTTAGCAGGGTAAAGCGCTTGACCAGGCGGGAACGGATAAAATAGTGATTGAGCAAATACACCAATAACATCGCCAGCAGGGTGGCGATCACAATTAGCCTGCCGCTGACGCGGATGATCTGCTCCAGACGGTGGTTAAAGGTTTGCATCTGCCGGTGGCTGTTACTCAGTTGCGATTCCAGCTGTGTGCGAAAGCGGGCAAGCGTCGCCTCCTTGGCCTGAGTAGCCAGCGTAAGTGCTCGTTGTGCCTGATGATAGTCTTTCATCGCCGCAGGCATACTGTTTTCGGCAATGCCGGTCTCCAGCAGTTCGTCGATGGTTTGCCGCAGCGTGATGGTGCTGGGGTGAGTCTGCAACCCCTGCATATTTTCGTTCGCCGTTTTTTTCAGGTAGGCGAGGTAACGTACGTGCTCGGCAACCGAAGTGGGCTCTTCAGCGCCGGATTGCAGCTCATTGAGGCGATCGCGCAGGGCATCGGCGATCTGGTTCTCGATGCGTGCCAGGGCGTAAACCTGCTGCTGTTCACTTTGCACCTCGCGCAAACTGGCCTGCAAGCGGGGGAGCGCCTGGCCAGAGCCTGTCTCCATCTGATCGAGCAAAGCTCCCTGTTGCCAGCTAAAATCCTGCACCAGCGAATTCAGCTCGGTGGTGAAGTCATCATGTAACCAACTGATGCGTGCGGCGATCTCATTGACCTTTTCCCTGGCGATAAACATGTTGTAGAGCGCATTGTCCAATCGTCCCAACAGTTGGCGGCTTTCTGCCAGCGTCGCCTGAATTTGCTGACGTTCAGGGTTATCCAACTGCATACTGGCCTGCTCGATTTGCTCCAAATGACCGACGATCTGATTTCTTAACTGCAGGCGGGCATTGGTATTGGCGGCCTGCAAAAACTCATTGAGCTGATCGACCAGCGTGTTCAGATTACTTTCGATCACGAACGAGGATTGGATGCGCGGAAAGTAATCATCCAGCGCATAGCGGACCTGCGAGCTTTGCTCATGCCAGGAGTACAGGCTGACCCCGCTGACGGTAAGCGTCAGCAGCGCGCCGGTGAGAAAGGCACCCCGCAGGCAGGCGCTGATGGTCAGGCGTTTGAAGAAGCGCGGCAATAAACGGCTCATTTTAACTCTTCCAGCGCCTTGATGGCCTTTCTCTGCTGTTGCTGAAAGAACAGTTGCCATTCCATGACCTGCTGCTCGCTCTCGCTACGTGCAGCAAACTGTTTAAGGTACTGCGGATCTTCGCTTTGGGCCTGGGTGACGGGAATGGCGGTCAACAGCGCACGGATCTCCGGCAAGGGCCGTTTGAGGCGGCTTTCAGCACCATGCAACGCTTTCCAAGCGTCCTTGAGTTGAGACAGGCGGAAGCTGATGGCCGTATCAAACAGCTTTTGGACCAGGCGCTGGCGTTGCAATATTAGGGAGTCATTCAGCGGTGGCCGCTGTAACAGCTTTTGCTGCTGCGCGAAGCGTGGGCTGTCTGCCGGCAGTGGAACCACCGGGTATTTTCCCGTGCTGGTATCGGCCAGGACCCGCTGCCCCTGTGGGCTGAGGAGGAACTGAATAAAGCGCCGGGCCTCGGCGGGGTAATGGCTATTGCTTGTCACGGCAATATAGGTGGGGGAGGCCGCGGCCTGAGGGAAATAATGGAAGGCCAGGTGTGGATCGTCAAGCAGCAGATTGGCATAGTTATCGATAATCGGCCCGACCGAACCCAGGCCGCTTTTGACTTTATCCGCCACGCCAAAGCTGCGCGAAGAGATGGTGATCAGGTTACCGGCCGCCGATAGCATCGTTTGCCAGCCGGATTGCCACCCCCGCTGTTGCAATAGCGATTCCACCATCAGGTGGCTGGTATCCGAGCGGGAAGGGCTGCTCATCAGCAGGGCCCCCTGGTAGCGGGCATCGGTCAGATCGTCCCAATCGTCTGGTAGCGGCAGCCGTTTCTCTGCCAGATTGGTGCGGTTGATCAGCAGGCCAAAACCCGAAATGGCCACCGCCACGGCGGTATTGCGGATAGGTTCAGGCACCAGCCGCTGTGATTGTTCCGGAGCACCCTCATAGTTTGCCAGGCGCTGATGCTGTTGCAGGTGCTGGAGCAGCATGGGGGAGGAGGTCAGCACCAGATCGACGTTGTCACTGCCGGTGCTGTCGAGCAGTTGTTCCAGGGAGGTGCTGGTGCGGTTCAGCGTGCGGATGACTACAGACTGGGGCTGGCCTTGCCAACGGCTAATGAGGTAGGCGGTTGCCTCTGGTGAAAAGGTGGTGGCCATCACCAGTTCATTTCTTTTGGCGCAGGCAGCAGTGGATAACAGCCAGCAGGCCATTGCCGCAAAAACGAGCGTTGCACGCATAATAAAACTCTCCCTAGACCTCATCGATTGTGATCTTATTCATAAAATCGCAATAACGATAAAAATAACCCGCAAAGCATTTGGGACAAAAATATTTTTCGTCAACCAACAGAATTTAGCCGGGGTTATAACGTTGATGAAGTCAGAATATTACCATCGATAGCCCATCAATACTGTTAACGCCTTCAAAAACATCACCACTTGTGGGCTGGCTTTGTGCGCAACCTTAGTGCTGTGGCGCTCTGGCGCGGGGAAGTGAGCGAGCTGGTTTTTGGTTAATAACGGTAATGTTAATTGATGGGTCAAAACTGGGCTTATTTGTTCTGGGTTTGAGTCAATTTTGACACATATTACAGGGCTTGTCTTATTAATGAATTAATTACACCATCCGCTGCGAGCGTTATTAATAAATAGCAGGCGCATCGAGCCAGTACAGATAAACCTCACAGGGGAATAACATGTTTTCATTATTAAAACCTAGCGCGGCGGCGAAGCGTGTTCCGCCAGAACAGGTGCAGGCAACCTACCAGCGTTATCGCATGCAAGCGTTACTGAGCGTCTTTTTGGGCTACCTGGCCTATTACATCGTGCGTAACAACTTCACCCTTTCGACGCCCTACCTGAAAGAGCATCTGGATCTGAGTGCGACGCAGATCGGCATGTTGAGCAGTTGCATGCTGATTGCCTACGGCATCAGCAAAGGGGTGATGAGCAGCCTGGCCGATAAGGCCAACCCTAAAGTGTTTATGGCTTGTGGCCTGGTGCTGTGTGCCATCGTCAACGTCGGTTTGGGGTTCAGCACTGCCTTCTGGGTCTTTGCCGCATTGGTGGTGTTTAACGGCCTGTTTCAGGGGATGGGAGTAGGGCCTTCGTTCATTACCATTGCCAACTGGTTCCCACGCCGTGAGCGTGGCCGCGTTGGCGCATTTTGGAATATATCCCACAATATCGGCGGTGGGGTAGTTGCCCCCATCGTCGGCGTGGCTTTTGCGGTATTGGGTAGTGAACACTGGCAGAGCGCCAGCTACATCGTCCCAGCAGGTGTAGCAGTGTTGTTTGCGTTGGTGGTGCTATGGCTGGGTAAAGGTTCCCCGCGCAGCGAAGGTCTGCCTGCCTTGGAACAAATGATGCCGGAAGAAACCGTCAGGGTGAAAACCGGTGTACAGGAACAGGCGCCGGAAAATATGAGCGCCTTCCAGATCTTCTGTACCTATGTTCTGCGTAATAAAAATGCCTGGTATGTCTCGCTGGTGGACGTATTTGTCTACATGGTGCGCTTTGGCATGATCAGCTGGCTGCCTATTTACCTGCTCACCGAAAAGCATTTCTCCAAAGAGCAGATGAGCATCGCCTTTCTGTTCTTCGAATGGGCTGCGATCCCGTCCACACTGTTGGCTGGGTGGCTGTCGGATAAGCTGTTCAAGGGACGCCGTATGCCGCTGGCGATGATCTGCATGGTGATGATTTTCATCTGCCTGATTGGTTACTGGAAGAGTGACTCGCTGTTGATGGTCACCATCTTTGCTGCGATCGTCGGTTGCCTGATCTATGTGCCACAGTTCCTGGCTTCGGTACAGACGATGGAGATCGTTCCCAGCTTTGCTGTCGGCTCCGCCGTTGGCCTGCGCGGCTTTATGAGCTATATCTTTGGGGCTACGCTGGGCACCAGCCTGTTTGGCGTGATGGTCGATAACATGGGGTGGCATGGCGGCTTTTATCTGCTGATGGGCGGCGTGGTGTGCTGCATCTTGTTCTGCTATCTGTCACATCGTGGCGTATTGGCCTTGGAGCGTGAAAGACAGCAACAGGAGCTACAAGCGGAACCGCTGGTAGCGCAGTAGGGCTTAGAAGTCTTGGATAAAAAAATGGCGCCGATAAAGGCGCCATTTTTACGATCGAACCGCGATTACTTCTTGATGCGGATGATCGGGGTCTCGCCAACGGTGACGCTGCCGGACAGTTTGATCAGCTCTTTGATCTCGTCCATGTTGGAGATAACCACCGGAGTCAGGGTAGACTTGGCTTTCTCTTCCAGCAGGGCCAGATTGAACTCGATAATCACATCGCCTTTCTTGACGCGCTGACCTTCTTCCGCGATGCGTTTGAAGCCTTCGCCTTTCAGTTCAACGGTGTCGATACCAAAGTGCACGAACAGCTCAATGCCGCTATCAGATTCGATAGAGAACGCATGGTTGGTTTCGAAAATTTTACCGATAGTGCCGTCAACCGGAGCAACCATTTTGTTGCCAGCAGGTTTGATAGCAATGCCGTCGCCAACGATCTTCTCGGCGAATACGACGTCCGGTACATCTTCGATATTGACGATTTCGCCAGAAAGTGGAGCGACGATCTCGATAGTGCCCATGTCTTTCTTGTCATCAGAAACCAGAGACTTCAGTTTATCGAACAAACCCATGATCTTCTCCTAAGCATTAAATTGGGCGGCGTTCCAGTGTCGTGGAATTTTAGCAGAGCGTTTTTTCTTCGATGAACTTATTGACGCAGTTCATCAAATCCTGTGCCGTTGGTTGTTCCAAGGCCTGCGCTGCCAATGCCTTCACATCTTCGAAATTGGTATTACGAATAATTTTCTTGATGCGCGGGATTGCAATCGCACTCATGCTGAACTCATCCAGCCCCATGCCCAAAAGCAACAGTGTAGCACGCTCATCGCCAGCCAGCTCGCCGCACATACCGGTCCACTTGCCTTCTGCGTGAGATGCATCAATAACCTGTTTGATCAGGCCAAGCACTGATGGGGACATCGGGTTATAGAGATGAGAAATCAGCTCGTTGCCGCGATCTACTGCCAGAGTATACTGGGTTAAATCGTTTGTCCCAATACTAAAGAAGTCGACTTCTTTCGCCAGGTGGCGAGCAATCACTGCCGCGGCCGGTGTTTCCACCATTACGCCCACTTCAATGCTCTCGTCAAAGGCTTTGCCTTCTTCACGCAGCTGCGCTTTCAGCGTTTCCAGCTCGCCCTTCAGATCGCGCACTTCTTCCACCGAGATGATCATCGGGAACATGATGCGCAGTTTACCGAAAGCAGAGGCACGCAGGATGGCGCGCAGCTGAGCGTGCAGGATTTCCCGGCGGTCCATCGCGATACGGATCGCGCGCCAGCCCAGGAACGGGTTCTCTTCTTTTGGCAGGTTCATGTACGGCAGGTCTTTATCGCCGCCGATGTCCATGGTACGGACGATGACTGCCTGTGACCCCATGGCTTCCGCAACGGCCTTGTAAGCCGAGAACTGCTCGTCTTCGGTTGGCAGTGAGTCGCGGTCCATGAACAGGAATTCGGTACGATACAGGCCGACACCTTCGGCGCCATTGCGCTCTGCACCGGCGACGTCGCGCACGGTACCGATGTTGGCACAGACTTCAACCTGATGCCCGTCCAGCGTGATCGCCGGCAGGTCTTTCAGCTTGGCCAGATCGTTTTTCTCGGTGACGTATTGGGTATGAACCGCTTTCAGCTGTTCAATCACCTCGGCCGTCGGGTTGACGTAAATCTTGTTGTTAACCGCATCCAGGATCAGGTAATCGCCGTTTTTTACCTGGGTGGTCACGTCGCTGGTGCCAACGATAGCAGGCAGTTCCAGGGAGCGAGCCATGATCGAGGTGTGGGAAGTACGGCCACCCAGATCGGTGATGAAGCCCAGCACTTTGTCCAGGTTCAACTGTGCGGTTTCTGACGGTGTCAGGTCCTTCGCGACCAGGATCACCTCATCCTGAATGGCGGTCAGATCGACAATCGCCAGGCCCAGGATGTTTTGCAACAGACGCTTACCGATATCACGCACGTCAGCCGCGCGCTCTTTCAGGTATTCGTCGTCTAATTCTTCCAGCGCTTTCGCCTGGCCTTCGATCACGGTGTAGGCTGCCGCATCGGCAGACGCCAGATCGTCTTTGATGAGGGCTATGATTTCCTGCTCAAGCTCTTCGTCTTCCAACAGCATGATGTGGCCTTCGAAGATCGCTTCTTTTTCTTCGCCGAAGGTCTCGCCTGCCTTGGTTTTGATTACTTCCAGCTGTTCAGACGCTTTGGCGCGGCCTGCCAGAAAACGTGAGATTTCCTGCTCTACATGGTCTGCAGAGATTTTTTTCCGGTTGATGACAATCTCATCTTCCTTCAGCAAGAGAGACTTACCAAAAGCGATACCCGGTGATACTAAAATGCCTGAAATCATAACCCTACCTTACTCTTGACTGGTGTTAACTAAAAAGACGGGCCGATTACTCAAGCTCTGCCATCAGTTTTACCAAGTGCTCAACGGCTTTCTGCTCGTCTTCACCAACGGCTTCGATGGTGACTACTGTTCCTTGGGTCAGGCCCAGAGTTTGCAGCTTAAACAGGCTTTTGGCGCTAGCGCTCTTGCCGTTGGAAGTCACGGTGATGTCAGACGCGAAGCCTTTGGCTTCTTTTACGAACTGAGCGGCAGGGCGAGTGTGCAGACCATTCGGAGCGGTGATAGTCACTTCTTGCTGGAACATTGATGTTTCCCCAACTTATCGGATTTAAGGTTGTGGAGCTAAAGTTTAGCCTAACGGCGTGATTTTAGCTTGTCTGGTTAGCGCCTGACTATGGTACAGGGGCGAGCATGGATGCAACATAAAACGACGCTTTAAGCATTTCAGATCAAAAAATCCGAGCATCTGGCGTTGTTTCAATCAGCTCCCCATTATGCCGTGTTTTTCGCTGGAGCAACAAATGAGTAAATCGATTCAGCTCAAACAATGGCAGGAAGGTGATTAATTTTGCGCATCGAAATAATTGACCGGTTAAATACTAAAGCCAGCGGTGAAAATCAATCGTTGAGTGGTGTAAACTTTGATCCAGTCCACAAAAAAAGCACCTGAATAGGTGCTTTTTTAGCTATTTGTGCACTGTTTGCGCTATTGCTGCAGTTCCTGTTCGGTGAACAGATCGGCAAACAAAGCGGTGCTCAAGTAGCGCTCACCTGATGAAGGCAGAATAACCACAATTGTCTTGTCGGTAAAGTCGGCTTCTTCGGAAAGTTTGACGGCGGCCGCCACGGCGGCACCGGAAGAAATCCCGGCCAGGATGCCTTCTTCTTCCATCAGGCGTCGTGCCATGCTGATGGCCTCGTCGTTGGTGATCTGCGCGACGCGGTCAACCAGGCTCAGATCCAGGTTGCCCGGAATGAAACCGGCACCAATGCCCTGGATTTTGTGCGGGCCGGGTTTGATTTCCTGGCCTGCCAATGCCTGGCTGATGACCGGTGAGTCGGTTGGTTCAACCGCCACTGTGGTGATAGCCTTGCCCTTGGTGTTCTTGATAAAGCGGCTGACGCCGGTCAGTGTACCGCCAGTGCCGACGCCCGCGATAAAGACATCGACCTCGCCATCGGTATCTTCCCAGATTTCCGGGCCGGTGGTTTGTTCGTGGATTTCCGGGTTGGCCGGGTTGCTGAACTGTTGCAGCAGGATGTAGCGGTTCGGATCGGTGGCCACAATCTCTTCGGCCTTGGCGATCGCCCCTTTCATGCCTTTGGCACCTTCGGTCAGCACCAGATTGGCACCCAGCGCCTTGAGCAGTTTACGACGTTCGATGCTCATGGTTTCCGGCATGGTCAGCGTGAGCTTGTAACCCCGCGCCGCGGCGACAAACGCCAGAGCGATACCGGTGTTGCCGCTGGTTGGCTCCACCAGCTCTTTGCCTGCGCTCAGAATGCCACGCTTTTCGGCATCCCAAATCATATTGGCACCGATGCGGCATTTGACGCTGAAGCTCGGGTTGCGAGATTCAACCTTGGCGAGAATGCGTCCGTTGCCGATACGGTTCAGACGAACCAGCGGCGTATGGCCGATTGTTAATGAGTTGTCTTGGTAAATCTTGCTCATGGCCCGTCCTTATAACTCTATGAAATGTAGGGAACATCGAAAGCATACGCTAACGGTCTCGGCAGGGAAGTAAAGAATTGGTATATCGATATGTTATTAGAGAATAAGTTTTAATCACAATAGCAAGGGCGCACGAAGCGCCCCCAAATAAAGCCGTTAGTGACGAACAAATTGTGCACGATAACGGTCGACCCACATCGCCGTGGCACCGCAGACCGCCACTGGCAGGATCACCAGATTGAGGATGGGGATCATGGTGAACAGGCTGACCAACGCACCAAACTGTAGGTTGTCGGTTTTGTGCTGCCGCAACGCCTGGCGCATCTCGGCGAAGCTGACCTTGTGGTTATCAAACGGATAATCGCAGTATTGAATGGCCAGCATCCAGGCGCTGAACAGGAACCACAGCACCGGAGCCAGCGTTTGGCCGATGCCCGGTATAAAATAGAGCAACAGCAGGCCCAGCGCGCGTGGCAGGTAATACATCAGCTTGCGCCATTCACGGGACATGATGCGCGGCAGATCTTTGACCACGCCGAGCATACCGGTATCCGGCAACGGTTTGCCGGTCAGGCTGCCTTCGAGCTGTTCCGCCAGCAGCCCGCAAAACGGGGCGGCGATCAGGTTGGTGATGGTACTGAACAGGTAACTGAACACCAACAGCACGGAGATGACCGCCATCGGCCAGAGTAAATAACTTAGCCACTGTAGCCAGCTTGGCACATGGCTCATCATGCTCGGGATCCAGTCGCCCAGTTGGCTGAACAGCCACCAGAAGGCAGAGCCCATCAGCAGCACGTTCACCAGCAACGGCAGGACGACATAGCGTTTAATACCCGGGCGCGAAATCAGGCGCCATCCTTGGGCAAAATAATGGAAGCCGTTGGTGGATCCGACAGGGGGAGGCACATAGGACATATCTTAAGATTTTCTCTTTGGCTAAACAGGCCAAGCTATCATATAGGGTTGATTTTCCACTGGCTAGAGCCACATTGGCTGAAAAAACAGCAAAAAAATGCCGAATAATCATCTTTATTGGCATAAAGTTCAGCACGGACTTGCACTTGTGCCTGTGGGCAAATAGAGTTAAAGAGTGAATGTTTGCCGCGGTGGCAATGTCTTGGAACAACAGAGATAGCAATGATGCAGGATTTGCGTCTGATATTAATCGTTGTTGGCGCGATCGCCATAATAGCGTTGTTATTACATGGTCTTTGGACCAGCCGTAAGGAACGCTCGTCCCTTTTTCGCGATCGCCCAGCCAAACGCTCGAAAAATGAGCGTGAACCTACACCACTTGATGATCCTGCCGAAAGCGTGGGAGAGGTACGTATCCGTGCCACTCGCGCAGAAGTTGAGGATGAGCCATCAATGGGTCATATCGATGTCGCACGCGAAGAGCCGGTGATTGCACCAAGGCCAGCTCCAGCAGCTCAACCTGCGCCTCGGCCAGCCCAGCCCGCGCCGCTCTCCCAGCGGCCGGATTACGATGACATCCTGCTGGATAACTATGCCCAGGACGAGGACGAAGAGCCGCAGCAACCTGTTGTGCGTCGTGAGCCGCGCGTTGACGATATGCCCCCGGCTACCGCTCCTGCACCAGAGCCAGCCTTCCAGCATGCAGAGCCTGTGCGTGAACCGCAGCCAGCGCCGGAACCGTTGAAACCGGCAAAACTGCAGGAGACCGTATTGGTGCTGCACGTTGCAGCTCATCAAGGCGGTGTGATCGGGGGGGAGGTGTTACTGCAGAGCGTACTGCAGGCGGGCTTCCAATTTGGTGAAATGGGGATCTTCCATCGCCATATCAGCCCGGCAGGCAGTGGCCCCGTGCTGTTCAGCCTGGCCAATATGGTCAAGCCTGGCTCATTCGATCCGGAAATGATGTCCGATTTCTCCACGCCGGGCGTATCGATGTTTATGATGGTGCCGTCTTACGGCGACGCCAATCAGAACTTCAAGCTGATGCTGCAATCGGCACAACGTATTGCCGACGATGTGGGCGGCGTGGTGCTTGACGACGAGCGCCGCATGATGACCCCGCAAAAGCTGGAAACCTATAAAGCACGCATCCGCGAAGTGTTGGAAAACAACGCCTGACCGGTTGCCTGTGCACTGCATAATCCGTAATCCAGAACCCCCGCCAGCCGGGGGTTTTTTATCTTTGATGGTGAGCCATGGCATCGATTAACGAAACAATCAATCAACTACGCACCTCATTGCGCCATCACGAATATCAGTATCACGTACTCGATGCGCCGGAGATCCCGGATGTGGAATACGATCGCCTGATGCGTGAGCTGCGTGAGCTGGAAGAAGCCCATCCTGAGCTGATCACCGCCGATTCGCCGACGCAGCGCGTCGGGGCCGCCCCCTTGGCGGCGTTTGATCAGGTGCGTCATGAAGTGCCGATGCTGTCGTTGGACAACGTCTTTGATGAAGAGAGCTATCTGGCGTTTTACAAGCGCGTGCAGGATCGCCTGAAAAGCAACGAGCCACTGACCTTCTGCTGTGAGCTGAAGCTGGACGGGTTGGCCGTCAGCCTGCTGTATGAAGATGGCGAGCTGGTGCGTGCCTCCACGCGTGGTGACGGTACCACCGGGGAAAATATCACCTCTAATGTGCGCACTATCCGCGCCATCCCGCTGCGCCTGACCGGCGACAATATCCCGCGCCGGGTGGAAGTGCGTGGTGAAGTCTTTATGCCGCATGCCGGCTTTGAGCAGATGAACGAAGAGGCGCGCCGCAAAGACGGCAAAATCTTCGCCAACCCGCGTAACGCCGCAGCAGGCTCCCTGCGTCAGCTTGATCCGCGTATCACGGCCAAGCGTCCGCTGACCTTCTTCTGCTATGGCGTTGGCCTGCTGGAAGGGGGCGAATTGCCGCGCAGCCATTGGCAACGCCTGATGCAGTTCAAAGCCTGGGGCTTGCCGGTGAGCGATCGCGTCAAGCTTTGCACCGGTAGCGATGAGGTGCTGGCGTTTTATCGTCAGGTAGAGCAGGACCGCATCAACCTTGGCTTTGATATCGACGGCGTGGTGGTGAAGATCGACGATATCGATCTGCAAGAATCTCTGGGCTTTGTTGCTCGCGCACCGCGTTGGGCTACGGCGTTCAAATTCCCGGCACAAGAGCAGATCACCGTGGTGCGGGAAGTGGAGTTCCAGGTCGGGCGTACCGGTGCGATTACGCCGGTCGCGCGCCTTGAGCCAGTTTTGGTCGCCGGGGTGATAGTCAGTAACGCCACGCTGCATAATGCTGATGAAATCGAACGCCTTGGCCTGCGCATCGGCGACACGGTGATCGTACGCCGTGCCGGGGATGTGATCCCGAAAGTGGTCGGGGTGATCGAAGATCGCCGCCCGCAGGACGCGCGTGAAGTGGTATTCCCACTGCATTGCCCGGTGTGCGGTTCCGATGTGGAACGGGTGGAAGGCGAAGCCATTGCGCGTTGTACCGGCGGGCTGATCTGCGGTGCCCAGCGTAAAGAGGCGCTGAAGCACTTCGTTTCCCGCCGGGCGATGGACGTTGACGGCATGGGCGATAAAATTATCGAACAGCTGGTCGATAAAGAATATGTCAAAACGCCAGCCGATCTGTTCCGTCTTTCCGCCGGTATTCTCACCGGGCTGGATCGCATGGGGCCCAAATCGGCACAGAATCTGGTCAATGCCTTGACCAACGCCAAACAGACTACCTTTGCCCGATTCCTGTATGCGTTGGGTATTCGTGAGGTAGGAGAGGCCACGGCAGCCGGACTGGCGGCGCATTTTGGCTCGTTGGAGAAGCTGCGAGAGGCCGATCTGGACGCGTTAAAACAGGTGCCGGACGTGGGCGAGGTGGTGGCCAGTCACGTGGTGAACTTCTTTGCTGAAGCACATAACCAGCAGGTGATAGCAGAGCTGACCAGCCCGGAAATCGGCATTAACTGGCCTGCGCCGGTGGTGGTAGTTGCCGAAGAGATCGACAGCCCATTTGCCGGTAAAACCGTGGTGCTGACCGGATCTCTCAGCCAGCTCTCCCGCGATGAAGCCAAAGATCGGCTGACGGCGCTGGGGGCCAAGGTCAGCGGCAGCGTATCCAAGAAAACCGATCTGGTGATTGCCGGTGAGGCTGCCGGCTCCAAGCTGGTCAAGGCACAGGAACTGGGGATCGAGGTGATCGACGAGGCGGAGATGATCCGCCTGCTGGGGGCCTGATGGAAAAAGAGAACCTGATCGAAATCGCCAACACCGTGATGCCCTTTGGCAAATACCAGGGCAGGGTGCTGATCGACCTGCCGGAAGAGTATCTGCTATGGTTCGCCCGTAAGGGCGAATTCCCCAACGGCAGGTTGGGAATGCTGATGGAAATGACGTTGGCGATTAAAATTGAAGGGCTGGATCACCTGATCAAACCCCTGAAGAAAAGCTGAGTCGATGGGCGTAACGCCCTGTTGCGCCCTTCATCTCAGATATAAACGTCCACGGCGTTGGCGGCGGTTGGGCGGTTCACGCCATCACCGCTCATGGCCTTGGCCATCTGCTCTTGCTGCTGTTTTTCCATTTCTTGTTTCTGAATGCGCGCGATCTCAGCCTGGAGCATTTCGATCTGGCTCATGATCAGCTGTTTTTGTTGTTCGATCTCTTGAGTGTCGCCACCCGAGTCTTTCAGTTCGATCAGCTTTTGCTGCAGGTTCTGGATCTGCTTATACAGCGCTGCAATACGTGACGCCGCGCTGCTATCTTTTGGGGTCACTGGCGCATCATTATCGGTTTTCTTGGATTTCTCCCCTTCAGGGGCATTGTTAACCGGTGCCGACATCAGTGCAGCCCCGCCTTTACCCGTGGCGGTAAACACCTCACGGACTCCGGCAATCGGGTTCTTGATGGGCACCATCATGGTAATGTTGGTCGACATGCGATCCTCCCAGGTAGCTTGTCAGAGGTATCGGCAAATCGCGGCAAAACTTTACCTTGGCGTCAGCTTTAGCTGTGGCCAGAGTTCGAGCCACTGTTTCTCCACCACGCGCTGTTCGAAAGCGGCCAGGTTGTTGCTCTTGGGGTTGAAGGTGATGCTGTGGTTGAACAGCGCCTGTAGGCCAAAAGGGGCGACGAGCTGGATGCTGCCATCGGCCTGCAATCTGGCACCCACGGCGGTTTCGATTTCCGTCCAATAACTGATGGCGTCTTCGCTGTCGCGATAGGGGGCGCGGTGACTACGCAGGTGCATACGCGCCTGATTCTTAACCGACCAGGGTTGTGCTGACCACTCCAACAGGCGGGACTCCAGCATCTGGTCGCGCTCGGCATCGCTATGGCGCGCATCGAAATGGATCACATCGATATCGTTGAGCGGCGTGCTGGTTGTAAAACCATGCAGCCGGTCCCACACCAGATTACGCACAAAGCCTGCGCCAAGGCACCAATCGTTCAGCCCGAGCCGCCGGGCGGTGGCTAATATCTGCATACGTTCGCTGTCTTGGCGTAACCAATCAATAATTTGTTGCTGTGGATCCATCATTTCTCCTTTGTCAGCGTTACTCTAACCCGAAATGGGCAGCAGCGGGATCGGGATGAGTGTGGAAAACGGCAAAAAAAAAGCGCGGCATAAGCGCCGCGCTGAGATTGGCTCGGTAGCATACATTTAGAACTGGGTATTCAGGCTCATAAAGTAAGTCCGGCCCGGTTCGTTATAGGTTGCCGCCCCGGCTCCATAGATATTGACGGCCCCGGTGACTGGGTTACCCACGTTTTGCGAGTTACCGGAACGGAACTGGCGTTTGTCGAACAGGTTCTCGATCCCCGTTGTTACGCTGATATTTTTAGTCAACGCATAGGTGCCGCTCAGGCCAAAGATTGCGTAAGGGCTGACCTCACGAGTTTCCGGCCCGGTGGTTGGCTCCCCACGGTAGTTGTATTTCTTCGGCTTTTGACGGCCATACCAGGTCGCGGTGGTCTGCAAAGACAGATCCTGCGTGGCCTGCCAGCTCAGGGTAGAGTTGATGGTGAACTTGGGAATAATCGACAGGTAATCACCGGTGGTTTTATTCTCGTTCTCAATCATATAGGTGGCGTTATTATTCCAGGCTACCGTTTCGCTCACCGGCACGTTCAACGTACCTTCCAGACCCTGGATCACCGCTTTCGGCACGTTCTCCCAGCGATAGATATCGGTTTTACTGGTGTTAGAGGCCGTTGGCGAATAGCCCGCTTCGATCTTGTTGCGGTAATCGTTACGGAAGTAGGTGATACCTGCCAGCCAGCCTTCATGGTGGAATTCCAGCCCGATCTCTTTGTTGATGCTGTTCTCGGCCTTAAGATCGTCATTACCCATCAGATAGCAGCCGGTTCCCGTTGCGCTGGCAGCACAGCCCTGGCCTTTGCTGTAGAGAATGTAATCGCCGTTGCTCTGGAACAGGTTAGGTGCTTTGTAGGCGCGAGCGATACCCATTTTCAGGGTAAACAGATCGCCCAATTCCTGTGACAGGTTAAGCGACGGGCTCCAGTTGTTACCGGCCATGGAGTGATGATCGTAACGTAGGCCTGGAGTCAGCATTGTGGTATCGGTCAGCTCGATATTATCTTCGGCAAATAGCGAGAAGATATCCGCGGAGGAATACGGGCTGCGGTTGCTACTATCGGTACCTGGGATCGCTCCCCCGGTATTAGTGCCGGTTAGCGATTGGGTGGTCGAAGAAGGATCTTTCATCTTCTGCTGGTTCCACTCGGTACCCAGCGTGGCGGTTTGTGGCACCCACATATCGAACGGAATGCTGATTTCACTGTGGGCCAGGAAATCGTCCAGACGGGTGGTGTTGTAACTGTCGTTGGCGAAGATCCCTTCCAGGCCACCGGCCAACCCTTCGGCTAAACGAGTATTGCGCGTGCGCTCAAACTGGACGTAGTTGTTGGTGCTAACGCCACTATCCCATGCGCCACGATAATTGACCGCATAGGTTTCACGATACATACGGTTGGTTTCTTTACCGTAGTTGCTCTGCACCAGCGCATTGGTGTTGGTGTTCTGGGTATCCCCGGCGTACAGGTTACCCTGGCGGCCATAGGCATATTGGAAATCCAAGGTCTGCAGGTGGGCGAATTCCCAGCTCAGCAAGGCATCGATATTTTTGTCGATCACCCCTTCGCGACCGGCAGGTAAAGTATTGGCATAGGTGCCGGTACGCTCGGACTGATGCCCCTGGTTGATATCCCAGGCGTCGGCCTGCGTTTTGCTGTAGCCACCGAACAGACGGAAGCTCAACTGATCGCTTAACGGACCGGAAAGGCTGAAATCGGTACGCTTGGTGGCGCCTTCTTCCTTATGTTGCGGTACGTTGAAATAACCGTTCAGTGTACCGTGCAGGTCCTGGCCAGCTTTTTTGGTGATGATGTTGACCACGCCACCTGCCGCGCCGTTACCATAGCGGGCAGCCGCTGGGCCACGCAGCACCTCGATACGCTCGATCATCTCCGGCGGTACCCAGGCAGTATCGCCACGGGTATCACGCTCGCCGCGCCAGCCTTGGCGCACCGAGTTACGGCTGCTGGCCGGTTTGCCGTCGATCAGGATCAGGGTATTTTCTGGCCCCATGCCACGAATATCGAGTTGGCGGTTGTTGCCCCGCTGGCCGCTGGTGGAGTTACCGGTCAGGTTGACCCCTGGCATGGTACGGATCAGCTCATTGATATCACGGGCGGGAGGGCGTCTTTGGATTTCTTCGGCAGTGATGGTGGAAACGCCGGGAGCTTGAAGGTTTTGTTTGGCGGCGGTGACGACGATGACATCTTCAGAGGCGGATTCTTTTTTGCTTTTCTCAGCCAGCGCGGCGCTGTCTGAGGTGGTGGCCGTTTGCTCGGCATTGACCGTAACGGAAAATGCAGATGTGCCCAATCCTAACCCGATGAGTGTGGCTAAAGAATAACGAGATAACTTCCGATTCATTTTGAGGTTCCTACCTAACAACCCTTCCTGATGCGGCGCTGTGTGACAACCGGTAACGGAACGGTTTGTTGTAGTTTTATTGTGTAGTCGAAAATAGTAACGAAACCCAGAGGCCAGGCTGACTGGCAGCAAGATCCCGCTCAATAATTCGGCATCCATCCCTGTTGAAGAATGCCCGCTCTATTTCGAGCCTGTATACACTATTGCAAATGCAAATAATTATCAATAGTATTCCTTGTGCCGTTTGGCATTTGGGAACCGGTGAGTCGCACGGCGTGCCTTGCCAACAACACAATGAGTGGGCGTTTTGAAAACTGAACAACAACCAGCAAGCAGTACGTTATTGGCGAGCAAGCATGCAGGGAGCCACGGTTGGTGGCTGGATATCGCCCGGCGTGGTACCCCCTTGGTGGAACCGCAGGATAATGGGCGATGGAAGGTGACGTTCTTGTGGCGCGACCCTCAGGGTGGCGAACTGACCTCGGCTTATCAACGAGTCTGGATCCATATCAACTGCCTCACCGATCATCACCAAGCGTCGCCCCCGCAGAGCCTGCAACGGCTTGCGGGTTCGGACGTCTGGTATTGGCAAACCGAGCTGCAAGGCGACTGGCGCGGCAGCTACTGCTTTATCCCCTGCATGGAGGATCGTCCCTTCGAACCGCAGGGGGACAATTCTCACGCCAACATGCTTTCTATTCGCCACTGGTGGCACCAGGTGTTTGCCCACGCAACTCACGATCTGCTTAATCCTTACCGCGCCTGGCCTGGAGTCGGGGGGCACACGCTTTCCGGCTTGCATATGCCACAGGCTCCCCAACAACCGGCCTGGCGGGACTTTGACAACTATGCCGTGACCAGCGGCCGCTGTACGCCAGCACCGCCTGCCAAACTGCAACGGCATACCTGGCATAGCCAGCGATTGGGAACCTCCCGCCACGTCTGGATCTACTCCACCGGTGAAAGTAACCCGGCGGCGCGGCCATTGGCTATTTTGCTGGACGGCCAATTCTGGGCCAATCAGATGCCGGTCTGGGATCCGCTGATGCAACTGACGCGTACTGGCCAACTGCCGGAGGCGGTCTATCTGCTGATCGACGTGATTGACCAGCAACACCGCGCACGGGAACTGACCTGCAACGATGAGTTTTGGTTGGCCCTACAGGAAGAGTTATTACCGCAATTGGCCGACTGGGCTCCGCACAGCCGTGAGGCTGCCAACACCGTAGTTGCAGGGCAAAGCTTTGGTGGCTTGGGTTCGCTCTATGCTGGCCTGCGCTGGCCGGAATATTTTGGTGCCACCATCAGCCAATCGGGCTCGTTCTGGTGGCCACGCCGCGATATGTTGCAACTGCCCACCGTGCCCGAGGATGCCTGCTGGTTGATCCGCCAGGTAGAAGACGGGCAGTTGGGTGCGCGCGGCAAGCTGAAGGTATTTTTAGAGGCCGGGGCGCATGAAAAGCTGGTCCACCGGGTGAATGACCGTATGGCGGCCCTGTTAAGTGAAGCCGGGCATCAGGTGCAGTATCGGCTGGTGGAGGGCGGGCACGATGCGTTGTGCTGGCGCGGCGGTTTACTCGATGGTCTGCAAGCGCATTGGTCGGAGCTGGTCAACCGCCGTGCCGAATGGAAGCCGTCCGCCAACCCTCTTCATGCTTAAGGAGCAAGTAATGGAAACCTTAAACCCGTTCGATGACGAGCAGCAAATTTGCTACGTCCTGCGTAATGAAGAACTGCTTTACAGCCTGTGGCCGGATTTCAGCGCCATACCGGCCGGTTGGGTCAGCGTTTTTGGCCCGGCTTCCCGGGAGCACTGCGTCAACTGGCTAGAACAGAATTGGCAGGATATGCGGCCCGCATCACTGCGTAAGGCGTGATGGAGACGCAGCAAGAACCGACAACAGGAGCGAACGTCGTGTCAGAAACCTCTATTTTACCCACCGGGCAACAGGTTACCGTTGAGTTGCCATTGGTGGCGGCGCAGCCCGGTATTTGGGTTGCCGATCAAATTTCACCGTACGGCAATGCCTATGCGGTCGCCCATTATATCGAACTGAACGGCCCGCTGGATAAAGAGCACCTGTTACAGGCGATCTCACTGGGACTGGCCGAAGTGGACACCTTAAGGCTGCGTTTCGTTGAGCGTGACGGTGTGCCGATGCAGTATTACGACGCCACGATGCCGTTGGCTGCGCCGGAATGGGTTGATTTAAGCGACTCGGCGGATGCAGAGGCGGCGGCCCACGCGCTGATGCAGATCGACCTTGGTGCCGAATTACGGGTGAGCAGCGGCAAACCGCTGTATCGCCATATCCTGATGCGTCTGGCCGACGATCGCTGGTTCTGGTATCAGCGTTACCATCATCTGGTGGTCGATGGCTTCAGCTTTACCGCCATCGCTCGCCGTATCGCCAATATTTATACCCGCCTATATCAGCACGAGCAGCCAGAGCCGACGCCGTTCACGCCTTTTAGCGATGTGGTGGCGGAATATCAGCAATACCAGCAATCCCCAGGTTATCAGCGCGATGCCGATTTTTGGTTGAACAAGGCACGGCAGTTGCCCCCGCCAGCTACCCTATGCCCGCAACCGTTGGCCGGGCAGGCACCTTCGACGCGTATTCACCGCTTGGCACAGCGCTGTGCCGCGCAGGATCTTGCGCCACTGGTCAGTCTGGGCCAGCAACAGCAGCTCAGCGCAGCCGATATGGCGATGGCGCTGGTGGCCGTGTGGGTGGCTCGTCTGACAGGTCAAACCCGCTACAGCGCCGGGTTTATTTTTATGCGCCGCATGGGCTCGGCTGCGCTTTGTGCCACCGGGCCGGTGATTAACGTATTGCCGGTGGAGATGCACGTCGCGCCGCAGGCAACGCTGGCCGATATCGCCGCACAAATCAGCCGTGAACTGAAGTTTGCCCGCCGCCATCAGCGCTATGATGCTGAACAGGTACAGCGCGATCTGGGGCGTATTGGCGACAGCCAGCCGCTGTATGGCACCGTCTTCAACTTCAAGATGTTCGACTACCAGCTCGATTTTGCCGGTATCAAAGGGATCACCCACGACCTGGCCTCTGGCCCGGTGCGAGATCTGGAAATCGCCTTGTTTATCGATGAGGCGGGCACGCTGAAGATTGAGCTATTAGCCAATGCCGAGCGTTATCAGTTGGCCGAATTGACGGAGCACTTACAGCGCTTGCCGCTGCTGCTGCGGCAGTTTGCGGGCCAACCGACATTGCCGGTGAGCGAAGCCGATTTGCTGAGTGAAAAAGATCATGCGCTGCTGGCCAAGGTGAACGACACCGCTTATCCGGTGGCAGCCCAGACCCTCAGCGGTCTGTTGGCCGAGCAGGCAAAAAAGACCCCGAATGCCCCGGCGCTGGCAGATGAGCACCACCGGTTCAACTACCGCGAAACTCGCGAACAGGTGATCGCCTTGGCCCAGCGTTTGGTGGCTCAGGGGGTGCAGCCGGGCGACATCGTGGCGGTGGCATTGCCGCGTTCGGTCTTCCTGTCGCTGGCGTTAATGGCGATAGTGGAAGCGGGAGCGGCCTATTTACCACTGGATACCGGCTATCCCGATGAGCGCCTCAGCATGATGCTGGAAGACGCGGCCCCACGCCTGATTATCACCGATGCTTCCCAACAGGCGCGTTTTGCGGGGCAGGGGGAAGTGCTGTTATACGATGCACCACGGGTTGCCACCGCTGCTGCACCGAGCGTGATCCAAGGCCCGACGCCGCATCATCCGGCTTATATCATCTTTACATCCGGCTCAACCGGGCGGCCAAAGGGCGTGCTGGTTGGGCATCAGGCCATCGTTAACCGTTTATTGTGGATGCAGCACCAGTACCCGCTGGCAGCAGATGATGTGGTGCTGCAAAAAACGCCGTGCAGCTTTGACGTCTCGGTGTGGGAATTCTTCTGGCCATTGATGGTGGGCGCGCAGCTAGTGATGGCTCCGCCGGAGGCGCACCGCGACCCTCAGCAACTGCAAACGCTAATCGATCGGCATAAAGTCACTACCCTGCACTTTGTTCCTTCGATGCTGGCGGCATTCGTTGGTGCCTTGGACAGCACAACCGCCATCGCCCATTGCCAGCCACTGCGTCAGGTGTTCTGCAGCGGAGAAGCGTTACCTGCAGAACTGTGCCGCCTGTGGCAGAGCCGCACTCAGGTGCCGTTGCATAACCTCTACGGCCCTACCGAGGCGGCGGTGGATGTGACCTGGCATCCGGCCTATGGTGACGCCCTTGCTGCTGTCACCGGTGCTAATGTCCCTATCGGGCTGCCGGTGTGGAATACCGGTTTACGTATTCTCGACGCTCGCTTACGCCCAGTGCCACCGGGTGTAGCTGGCGATCTATATCTGACCGGCGTGCAGCTGGCTCATGGTTATCTGGCCAGGCCGGACCTGACCGCCAGCCGCTTCGTCGCCGATCCGCAGGGCAACGGTGGCCGGATGTATCGCACTGGTGACGTCGCCCGCTGGCTGCCAGACGGTGCGGTGGAATATCTGGGCCGCAGCGACGACCAACTGAAAATTCGCGGCCAGCGGATTGAACTCAGTGAGATCGACCACGCCCTGCTGTCATTGCCGGGCGTGAGTCAGGCGGTGGCTCATGCCTTGGTATTGGAGGGCACGGTCGTTGATGCGATGGGAGGCGATGCCCGGCAACTGGTAGGCTACCTGGTCCCTCAGCCCGGCGTGCATCTGGATAGCGAAGCCCTACGTGCCGCGCTAGCCGATCGCTTGCCGCCGCATATGGTGCCGATCGCCCTGGTCGAAATGGCCGAGTTGCCGCTTAGTGCCAACGGCAAGCTCGATCGCAAAGCCTTACCACAGCCGCAAATCGGGGCTGGAAAGGCCGGGCGCGAGCCGGAACCCGGGTTGGAAAGCGAGATTGCTGCCGTTTTCGCTCGTTTGCTTCAGCGCGAGCAGGTATTTGCGGATGATGATTTCTTTGCCTTGGGCGGGCATTCATTGCTGGCCATGCGCCTGGCCGCCGAGTTGCGGCGCGATCTGGGTAAAGCGGTGTCGGTTGGTCAGGTGATGGTCGCTTCGAAAGTAGAGCAACTGGCTCAGCTATTGGCAGAAGAACGTACGCAGGAAGAGGCCGATCAATGCGGTTTTGACAGCGTGTTGCCGCTGCGCGTTACCGAAGGCCCAACGCTGTTCTGCCTACACCCGGCTTCCGGTTTCTCCTGGCAGTTCAGCGTGCTGCCGCGTTATATCGATCAGCATTGGTCGCTGGTAGGCATTCAGTCTCCACGCCCGGATGGCCCATTGGCGCTGGGTGAGGATATGGATCAGGTCTGCGATGCGCATCTGGCCACGGTATTACAGGTACAGCCACACGGCCCGTATCACTTTATCGGTTACTCCTTGGGGGGAACGTTGGCTCAAGGTATCGCAGCACGTTTGCAGGCGCGTGGGGAGGAGGTGGCTTTCCTTGGCTTGCTGGATACCTATCCGCCAGAAACCCAGAACTGGGACGTGATGCTGGACGACAACGTGCTCAAAGAGGTACAGCGCGAGCGCGAGCAGTTCCTGGCGGTATCAGAAGATACGCTCGATCCTGCGTTGGGCGAGGCGCGGGTCGCGATGTTTGACAATATCGAAGCCAACTATGCGGATTCGGTCAGGCTGTTGTCACACACCCATACGGCGCATTTCCAGGGGCAAGCGACGCTGTTTGTGGCCAAGCGCACCTTGCAACCAGGCATGGATGTGCAGCAGACCTGGGCGGAATATGTCGATGCGTTGCAGGTGTTTGAGCTGGATTGTGCGCATGTGGATATCGTTTCACCGGCTTCGTTCAAGGTGCTAGGCCCCTTGTTGAACCGGGTGTTGCGGGCACTGTAACTGTAAGCCTGGTGCAAACTGCAGGTTAAAAACGACGGTGAGCCGTCCTCGTTGGAAAAACATTTCCTGGTGGAGTGTCTGCGATAAGTGGCAGGAGATCTAACGCGGCACTTGCCCTGTTGCTGTTGCCACCAAGTATGACCTGTCTTATCATCCCAACCGGGCAATAGCAATATTGCCCGTCAATGGAGGCGATCCGCGTGCGCACGGGCAGCGGTGACGGACATTATCCAGTCAGGAAGGAATAAAATTTGAAACAGCTACAGAAAACCCGTGGATACCGGCAGCCACTGCTTGCCTGTCTGATCATCAGCAATGTCCTGCTGATGGCTGGCTGCGCGAATGAACGCCCGGTCACCTCGTCTGTCACACCGACTGCGGAGCCTACGCCTGTTGTCGTTGAAACCCCGCCATCCCCGCAAGAACCGACGCCTATAAGCAGGTGTCAGAGCGATCTTGCCGCGTTGCAAACCGTTAGTCCTCGGACCTATGCCGTCAGGAAGGCTAATTTTGACAGTCTGCTAGCCAACGTCTCGTTTTACAGCGGGGTACGCGGTGATGTGAACGCATTGACCAAAAATACGGTAGACGCACTGTATAAATATAAAACCAATCAGTTGTGCACACAGATCGGGCAGGACTTGCTTAACGGACTGATCCGCAAAATGGAGAGCGTGAAATGAAGTTGGGGTTAAAGTATGGTTTGGCCTTGAGCCTGACGTTGCCGGTGGGCTGCGCATTGGGTGCAGAGCAACTCAAGGATGACAGGGCCAGCACCATCAATGCCTTGGAAGCGATCACCAGCCAAGAGAGCGAGGCTCCGGCGTTGTTGCTGTTGAGCCCTTCTCAACTCAATGAGATCAGCCCTCCCGCAGAAAGGAAAGTGAGTAAACCTTCCACCAATACCAAGACCCGCGAGTCAGCGCCCCTGCAAGCACAAATCAAACAGCTAAATGCTGCCCTTGCCCAACGGGACCAAGAGCTGCAGCAGCTGCGTCAGGCAGCACAGCAGGATGCGGATGCTCGCGCCGAGATTAGCCAGTTGAAAAAGACCCTGCAGGAGAATTTGCAGGCGACGGAGCAGATGCAGCAGGATATGGTGGCTGCGGCGACGGCTAAAGGTGAGAACTCCAACGAAAACGGTAGGCTACAGCAGGCGCTGGACCAAAGCCGCCAACAGAGTTCGGCGTTGCAGAAACAGTTGGCTGCCCTGGCCAAAGCACACACCGATAATAGCGAGGAAAACAAGGCGTTGCAGGCAGAGTTGAACGATAGCCGTCAACAGGCCGAGCAAGCGAAAAAGGCGTTGGCCGAGTTAACGGCGAAGACTGAAGCTAAACCCATCTTGCAGCTTGCGCTGGACGAAAGCCTGCACAACCAACTGACGATGCTGAAAGTAGCCAACGAACAGCAACAGGCGGAAAACAGCCGGCTGCAGCAACAGCTGGCTACGCAGCCACGAGAAATCATCGAGCCGAAGTCAGAGCGTGAGATCCGTGATTATGCCATCGGCAGTTCCCTGGCAGAAGACATGTTGGCCTTGCTCAAACAGCGAGCGGCTCAGGGAGTTGAAGTGGATAGCCGTCTGGCGCTGGCGGGGGTGCAAGATACCTTCGCGGGCAAGCTCAAGCTGCAACCGGAGCAGATCGACAAGGCCTTGGATGCCAGCGAAAAGTTGGTGCAACGTAATGCACAGCAGCAAAAGTTGGACACCGAAAAGGCAGGGGCAGCTTACATTGAGCAGTTCGCCAAACAAAAACAGGTGAAGAAAGAAGCTTTAGGTTACTTTTACCGGATCGATAAGGTCGGTAAAGGAACTATTGGCGCGAACAACATGGTCAGCGTGGCGGTAAAAGAGAGCCTGATTAACGGTAAAGTCGTCAAGGATATGCAGGCGGCAGGCACCTCGGTCACCCAGCTACTGAGCAGCTATCCACCGATATTCAGAACGGCGATCTCGAAGCTGCAAAATCACGGCAGTATCACGATGGTCGTCCCGCCAAGCTTGGCTTACGGCGATAAAGGTCTGCCCCCTGATATCCTGCCGGGATCGACCATGGTCTATAACGTAACGGTATTGGATGTCGCACCTGCCAAGTAAATGGAGCACGGCTGTGGCTACCTGAGTAACGGTTTTTCAACCTTGCACGGCCATAGTTAGTAACAGCTCACGGTGATGAAGTCTCAGTAGAGCCATCGGCTATCAGCCGGTGGCCTGATTGTGCACAGAAAACCTCCAGCTAGGCTGGAGGTTCCGTAAAGCTTTCAGCTTTGAGCCAGTTATAAAAACCCCTTTTGATTTGTTAAAACAGTTTGCGGTCTGGCAACTGCAAACGTTCAACAAGAAATCAAAAGGGGGTCCCTATGAGGGACGAAAAGAGCTTAGCTCACACGCGATGGAACTGTAAATATCACATAGTTTTTGCGCCGAAGTACCGAAGACAGGTGTTCTACGGGGAAAAGCGTAAAGCGATAGGTAGCATCTTAAGAAAGCTGTGCGAATGGAAAAGTGTGAATATTCTAGAAGCAGAATGCTGTGCGGATCACATCCATATGCTTCTGGAAATCCCACCGAAGATGAGTGTGTCAGGTTTTATGGGATATCTGAAGGGAAAGAGTAGCCTGATGCTTTATGAGCAGTTTGGCGATTTGAAGTTCAAATACCGTAACAGGGAGTTCTGGTGTCGAGGGTATTACGTTGATACGGTTGGTAAAAATACAACCAGGATACAAGAATACATAAAGCACCAACTGGAAGAGGATAAAATGGGTGAGCAACTGTCGATCCCGTATCCGGGTAGCCCGTTTACGGGCCGTAAGTAATCCATAAATGCAAATGTCAGATCGCAATGCGCCTGTTAGGGCGCGGCTGGCAAGAGAGCCTTATAGGCGCATATGAAAAACCTCCGGCTATGCCGGAGGATATTTATTTTTCATTGTGAGTTTGCTGGCCGCTATTTCCCCAATGGCACCACCAGCGGCGTATGCGAAACCGGATCGTCGATGATCACGCACTTCAGCCCGTAAACTTCCTCGATCAACTCTGGCGTTACAATGTCTTTTGGTGCCCCCTCGGCCACCACTTTGCCGTCGCGCATGGCGATCAGATGGGTGGCATAGCGGCAGGCATGATTGAGATCGTGCAGCACCACCACCAGCGTGTAATGATTCACCCGATTCAACTGGCGCAGCAGTTCCAGCAGATCGATTTGGTGAGTGATGTCCAGCCAGGTGGTCGGTTCATCCAGCAGCAGCAGCGGCGTTTGCTGGGCCAACACCATGGCGATCCACACCCGCTGGCGTTGGCCACCGGAAAGGGTGTCGACGGGTTGATCGGCCAACTGCGCCACGCCGGTTGAGCGCATGGCCTGTTCCACTGCCTGCTGATCTTCGTCGCGCCAGCGGCTGAACAGGCTCTGATGAGGGTAGCGGCCACGGGCAACCAGATCGAACACCGTGATATCACCTGGGGCAATTGAGCTTTGCGGTAACAGGCCCAGTTGGCGTGCGACTTCTTTGGTGGGATATTCGCGGATTTGTCGGCCATTCAGCCATACTGAGCCCGCCTGGGGTTGCATCAGGCGGCTGAGGGTGCGCAGCAGCGTGGATTTACCGCAGGCGTTTGGCCCGATAATGACCGTCAGTTCGCCGTGAGGAATAGACACTGAAAGATCGCGTGCGACGATTTTCTTGTCGTAGCTCAGCGTCAGGTTTTCGGCACGCAATGGTGCGGTTAACGGGGTTTCAGCATTCATTTTTTTCGTGACTCACGGATTAGTAACCAAATCAGATAGATGCCACCGATGCTGACGGTCAACACGCCGACCGGCAACTGATAAGGCATAAACAGGCGCTGCGCTGCCACATCGGCCGCCAGCAATAATAGGGCACCGGTCAGCGCGGTGAGCAGCAAGACATGCTGGTTGGCGCACAGGCGGCGGGCAATTTGCGGGGCGACCAGAGCAATAAAGGAAATCGGCCCGGCCACGGCGGTGGCGGCAGCGGTTAGTATCACCCCGACCAGCAATAGCATCAGCCGGGAGCGTTCAACCCCAACGCCGAGCGCGCAGGCGGTGTCATCTCCCATTTCCAGCAGCCGCATACGTCTTGTCAACGTCATCAATACCAGTAACGTCAGCAGCAGTACCGCCAGCACCGGCAGGCTTTTCGCCCAGGTGATGCCGTTGAGGGATCCGGCATACCATAGCCCAGCGGTCATGGACGCTTCCAATGAGGCGCTGATGATCATCCAGGTATTGGCGGCCAGCAGCAGGGCGCGAACGGCAATCCCGACAATAATCAGGCGGAAGGTTTCTACCCCGTTACTCCAGGCCAACAGATAAACTACCCCGGCGGTAAGCAGGCCACCGGCCAACGCCCCAGAGGTAATGCCGATAACGCTGCTGTTAAACAGCACGATGGCGACCAGCACGCCGCTATAGGCTCCCGTATTGAAACCAATAACGTCAGGGCTGCCGAGTGGGTTACGCAATAATGACTGGAAAATCGCACCGCTCAGGCCGAGCGCCGCCCCCAACAGTAACGCCATAGCGACGCGAGGCAAACGCCACTGGGTGACGATCACCGCAAGATTGGTCGGACCTTCGCCGCGTAGCGCGTCGATCACCTGCGCCGCGCTGAGTTGCAAGGTTCCAGAACCGAGGGCATATACCGCCAGGGCAAGGCAGGCGAATAACAACAGCAGGGCAGTCGCCAACGGACGCGCCAACCGAAACGGTTTTTTGGTAAGGATTTGGCGGGAAACCAACAGGCTCATCTTATCCTCCCCGCCGGAACATACGGCGCTGGCGCACCAACATAATCAACATCGGCGCGCCGATCAGGGAAAGTACGATGGAGACCCGCAGTTCCCCCGCGACCAGAAAGCGGCCCAGTAAATCAGCGCTCAGTAGCAGGATCGGCGTTAAAACCAGCGTCCAGGGCAGCATCCAGTTGAGTTCTGACCCTGCCAGCCGCCGGGCAATGTGGGGCATCATCAGCCCGACAAAGGCGATAGGACCAACGGCGGCGGTAGCTCCGCCACACAGCAGCGTAATAGCTAACAGGCCAAGCAGTTGGGTGCGAATAATTCCGGTGCCGAGCGCCGCTGCAAGCTCACTCCCCATACTTAAGCTGTTCAACGCCTTGCTAAGCCACAGAGTGATCAACGTGCCCAGCAGGATTGGCAATGCGACGCTGCGCACTACCGCCATATTCTGAATGTCCAGTGTGCCAGCTTGCCAAAAACGCAGCTGATCGAACACCAAAGGATTGAGCAGAGCGATGCCGGTGGTCATCCCTTCCAACACGGCGGCCAGCGCCACCCCGGCTAGCGTCAGGCGTACAGGATTAACGCGGCTGCCGCCCATTGCGCCTACCAGCGCCACCAACAGCGAGGCAAACAGCGCACCGGCAAAGGCGAACCACAGATATTGGCTGACGTCGGTCGCACCAAAGAAGGTAATGCCCAACACCACGGCGAAACCGGCTCCGGAGTTAACCCCCAAGATACCAGGGTCTGCCAGCGGGTTGCGGGTGAGGGTTTGCATGAGCGCGCCAGCCAGCCCAAGTGCGATGCCAGCCAACACGCCGATCAGCGTGCGTGGCAGGCGTGCTTCGGTAATGATGACGCAGTCTGCGCCGCTGCATTGGCCATTCAGCGCGGCAACGACGTTAGTGAAAGGAATGGATTTAGCCCCCAGCGACAGGCTGAGCATCATCACCAGCAACAGCACGACAAAGGCGCACAGCAGGCCAAACAGGCGCAGCCAGAAGGAGCGGGATAACCCCATAAACAGAGTGCCCCTGCGGTCAGGAAGCGGAGGAGAGCAATTAGGTGTAAGCCGGAACATGACAGCCCATTATTAACTGAATATCAATGATATCTATTATCATTATTGATTGTATTTATCTATGGTAGCATGGCAGCCTGACCAGCACTAGCGCTGAGCCTCTCGAATATCGTGTCGTTGTTTGTGGAAGATCAAGGATATAAGTTGTGGTGATAACAAAATGAATAAACCCTCTATTTTGCTCGATTTTAGCCTGCTTAGGACCAACCCCGCTTTTCGTGCCGTATTCTGCGCCCGTTTTATTTCGATCCTGGCATTGGGCCTGATGGCGATCGCCATTCCGGTGCAGATCCAGGCGCTGACTGGGTCAACTCTGTTGGTTGGGCTTGCGGTGACCCTGGCGGGCGGCGGAATGTTTGCCGGTTTGCTGATGGGCGGGGTGCTGGCCGATCGCTATGAACGCCGTCGGTTGATCCTGTTTGCGCGCTCAACCTGCGGTGTGGGCTTTCTGGGGTTGTGCCTCAATGCTGCGCTGCCTGCACCTTCGCTAACGGCGATTTATCTGCTAGCGGTATGGGACGGATTTTTTGGTGCGGTAGGCGTGACGGCGTTGCTGGCGGCGACACCGGCGATCGTTGGCCGTGAGAATATCGTGCAGGCCGGGGCCATCAGCATGCTGACCGTACGCTTTGGGTCGATCCTGTCTCCCGCTATCGGCGGGTTGGTGATCGCTGGGGCAGGTATCAGCTGGAACTATGCGCTGGCGGCCTTGGGGACGCTGATCACTTTGATCCCGCTATTAAAATTGCCTCAGTTGCCACCACCACCGCAGCCGCGTGAACATCCGTTGCGGGCGCTGATCGGCGGCTTCACCTTCCTGTTCCAGAACAAGGTGATTGGCATGGTGGCGCTGATTGGTGCGTTGATGACCATGGCCAGCGCGGTGCGCGTGTTATATCCGGCCATCTCCGGTATGTGGCAGGTCACTACCCAGAGCCTGGGGATCATGTATGCGGCGGTGCCATTAGGGGCGGCGATTGGCGCATTTACCAGTGGCCGGGTGGCTCAGGTGGCGCGGCCGGGCTGGATGATGTTGATAACGGCGATAGCGGCTTTCGTGGCCGTGGGGCTGTTTGGCCTGATGCCTTGGTACGGTATGGCGCTGTTGTGCCTGGTGGTGTTTGGCTACCTCAGCGCGCTGAACTCGCTGCTGCAATATGGCCTGATACAGAACCTGACGCCGGACGCGTTTCTGGGCCGGATTAACGGCCTGTGGACCGCGCAGAACGTTGTAGGGGATGCGCTTGGTGCCTTGCTGCTCGGCGCGATGGGGGCATTTATGCTGCCAGCGATGAGCTCTACCAGCTTCGGTTTTGGTGCGGCGCTGCTGGCCGTGGTGCTGGCGTTTGCCATGCGTGGTTTGCGCAACGTGAGCATGGGCGGGCAGAGCGATAAACTCCAACCCGCCGTTGCGGCTACGGAGAAATAAACAGCTTTTCCAGACGCGTCAGCAAGTTGCTGGCGCTGTAATAATCCAGGCGGAAGGTGTCGTTCCCCAATGGGTAAACCCGCTTATTCTCCACCGCTGGCAGATGAGCCAGGAAACTGTTGCTCATCAGCCGCTGTGCATCACTTTCATCGTTGGCGAATAACAGCAGCGTTTGCCCATTCAAGCCTTCTGCCAGGTTTTCACCGCCAAGTTGGACGATATCTTTACGCGCCCCTTGGCTGGTGCTGGCGTTGAGTTTTGGTGGCAAAGTGGCCAGGGTAAAGCCTAGCTGTTGCAGCAGTTGCCCTTGGGATGAGTCTGCGGTCCACAGGTTGGCATTCTTGCCATCGCTGCGAAATACCAGTGCCGTTATGGGCTGTGGTGGCAATGTCATCTGCTGTTTCAGCGTTTTCTCACGGCGATCAAACTCGCTGACGATCTTCTCCGCTTGTGCTTCATGGCCGGTCGCTACGCCGAGGATGTTGGCCAGTTCCTGCCAGCTTTTATCGTCGTAGTTCACCACCAGCACCGGAGCGATGGCCGACAGCTGATCGTACAGGCGCACCGCAGAATCGGCCCCGGTAGCGGACATCACAATCAGGTCAGGTGCCTCACCGGCGATTGCCTCGGCGTTGGGTTCACCAATATATAACCGCTTCACTCCACGTTTGGCCGCAATCTCTCCCCACTGGTGGAAAAAGCCCTGCCGATCCGATAGCCGGTTGTTTGGGCTGGTGGCTCCGCTGGCGATCACCGGAGCGTCGATCGCCAACAGCGTACCGGTGACCGTCACGCTGGTGGAGACGATGCGCTGTGGAGGTTGTTTAAGGGTGATAACGCCGTGTGAGGTTTCGATACTGCGCGGCCAGGCTTGAGTCTCGGCTTGGGCAACGCTCAACGCCAGCAGGCCAAACAGCGCCAGGCTGAGCCGCAGGGGGATTGACATCGGTGAGATCCTTTTAATCCGAATGATTATCATTCATTGGTCATAAACCACCAAGTTTACCCCTTAATGTGGGTTAGCAGAAGAGGTTACGTTTATTGACATGGTCAGTTCTGGCAGGTACTTTATCGCGGATGCAATACAAATGATAATCATTATTATATTGGTTATTGTTAATGAAACAAGAGGAAGTACCTATGGACGTAGCCGTTAAGGGCGCTGCGCAAAAGGACCTGCAACAGGGTGTAGATCTGGCACAGGCCGCCACAATATCCCCGACTTCAGGTTTCTTTTTTACCTCGCCTTTTCGCAGTCTGAGCACCCAGGGATGCTTTGCCCGCATCACCTTGCCAGCGGTGGATGGCGATGACCTGCAGGGCCAATTCCAGCAGGCGATACAGCAGACATTTGCGCAGGCCCGCAAGGCAGGCATCAAGGATCCGCTGCTGTGCGGCGCAATCCCTTTCGATACTCGTCAACCCTCGTCACTGTTTATCCCGCAACAGACGCAATGGTTCGAACGTGAAACCCTGCTGACCAGCTTAGCGCCTGCTGCTGGACCGATCCCTGAGATTGTCCGCCAAACCGAGTTGCCAGCGCAGCCGCAGTTTATGCAGATGGTTAGCGATGCCGTGCAGGCAACTAGCGGTGATCGATTGGATAAGGTCGTGCTCGCCCGCCTGTTGGACATTGAAACCAGCAAGCCGGTAGACCACGCAGCGCTGATGGCGCGCATCATTGCCCAGAATCCGCACGGCTTCCATTTCCACGTGCCGCTGGCAGAGGGGGCATTGGTGGGAGCCAGCCCGGAGCTGCTGCTGCGTAAATTTGGCGACCAGTTCCATTCCAACCCGCTGGCGGGTTCGGCTCGGCGCGAAAGCGATCCGCTGCAGGATCGGGCCGTCAGCGAACAACTGTTGGTTTCGGGTAAAGACCGCTATGAACACCAGATCGTGACCGAAGGCATGCGCCAGGTCTTGGCTGGGCGTTGCAGTCATTTGCATATTCCCGCAACCCCTGAACTGCTCAGTACCACCACGCTGTGGCATCTTTCGACGCCAATCGACGGTGAAGTGGCCGACCGGGCAGAGAATGCCCTGTCGCTGGCCTGCCTGTTGCACCCTACGCCGGCATTATGCGGTACCCCAACGCTGGCAGCTCGCGATCTCATCGAACAGCTTGAGCCGTTTGACCGGCAGCTGTTTGGTGGCATCGTCGGCTGGTGTGACGCCGAGGGCAACGGAGAATGGGTCGTCACCATCCGTTGCGGCACCGTGAAGGGTAATCAGGTACGCCTGTTTGCCGGTGCGGGCATCGTGCAGGACTCTTCCCCGCAGTCCGAATGGCACGAAACTGGTACCAAACTCAGCACCATTCTGCGTGCGTTTGGCCTTAATCAAGGATAGAGAGTCCCCCATGACTATTGCTTTTACCCCCTGGCCTGAAGAGTTCGCGCGCCGTTACCGCGAACGCGGCTATTGGATCGATCGACCGTTGACCGACATCTTGGCCCGTCAGGCAGATAACGACGCTATTGCCATGATCGACCCGCAACGCAGCTTAAGCTATCGCCAACTGGAACAGCTTTCCGATCGTCTAGCCGCCGCCCTGTTACGGCGCGGGCTACAATCCGGTGATACTGCGTTGGTTCAACTAGGCAACGTGGTTGAATTCTATGTGGTGTTCTTTGCCCTGTTGAAAATCGGCGTGGTGCCGGTGAATGCCCTGTTCAGCCATCAACGTAGCGAACTGAACGCCTATGCCAGTCAAATCAAGCCTGCGCTGCTGATTGCCGATCGCGAACATGCCCTGTTCGCGCAGGAGCCGTTCCTGGATACGTTCAGAGAACAGCATCCTTCGCTACGGGTGGTTGGGCTGCGTAATCAGGCCGAAGGTGAACAGGCGTTGGCTGCTTGGCTGGAAGAGGATCCAGGTGCTTTTGAACCGACGCCAACGGCCGCCGATCGGGTGGCGTTTTTCCAGCTTTCCGGTGGCAGCACCGGTACGCCGAAGCTGATCCCGCGCACCCATAACGATTATTACTACAGCATTCGCCGCAGCGTAGAGATTTGCCGTTTTGACAGTGCTACCCGCTATCTGTGTGCGTTGCCGGTGGCCCACAACTATCCAATGAGTTCTCCGGGCGTGTTGGGGGTGTTTTACGGTGCCGGGCTGGTGGTATTTGCCAGCGATCCTGCGGCTGCCCAATGTTTCAAACTGATCGAACAGCATCAGATCACGGTCACCGCGTTGGTGCCGCCTGCGGTTACCCTGTGGTTGCAGGCGATCGAAGAGTGGGGCAGCAATCAGCCGTTAGCCAGCCTGGCGCTGCTGCAGGTCGGCGGAGCCAAATTGGGGGAAACCCTGGCGGCCCGCATACGCAATGAGATCGGCTGCCAGTTGCAGCAGGTGTTTGGCATGGCTGAAGGGCTGGTGAACTACACATTGCTGGATGACGACGACCAACACATTCTCACCACCCAAGGCACGCCAATGTGTCCGGACGACGAGCTGTGGGTGGCAGATGAACAAGGTAATCCGCTGCCGGTAGGGGAAACGGGTCGTTTGATGACGCGTGGGCCATACACCTTCCGCGGCTATTACCAAAGCCCTGAGCATAATGCCGAAGCCTTTGACGAGAACGGTTTCTACTGTTCCGGCGATCTGATCAGCCTGACGGCGGACGGCTATGTGCAGGTACAAGGGCGGCAGAAAGACCAAATCAACCGCGGTGGTGAAAAGATTGCTGCAGAAGAAATTGAAAACCTGCTGCTGCGCCACCCGGCGGTGATTAACGCCGCGCTGGTGTCGATGCCGGACGATCTGATGGGTGAAAAAAGCTGTGCCTTTGTCATCGCTCACGAGGCCGTCAAACCCGTGGTACTGCGCCGCCATCTGCGTGAGCAGGGCGTGGCCGAATTTAAATTGCCCGACCGCTTTATTCAGGTGGAGTCACTACCGTTAACCCCGGTCGGTAAAGTCGATAAAAAACTGCTGCGTGAACGCCTGGAAGCGCAACAACTGGCTCAGGCCAAAGGAGAATAAGTCATGGCGATCCCTAAACTTAACGATTATGCGTTGCCAACGCCGAGCGAACTGCCGGTTAACAAGGTTAACTGGGCCTTCGAGCCACAGCGCGCAGCACTGCTGATCCACGACATGCAGCAATATTTCCTCAATTTCTGGGGTGAAGATAGCCCGCTGATCAAACAGGTGGTCGAGAACATCGCCGCTCTGCGCCGCTACTGCAAGCAGCAGGGTATCCCGGTGTTTTATACCGCGCAGCCTAACCAGCAAAGTGATGAAGACCGTGCTTTGTTGAATGATATGTGGGGGCCGGGGCTGAACAAGCACCCAGAGCAGCAGGCGGTGGTCAGCGAATTGGCGCCGGATGCTGACGACACGGTGTTGGTGAAGTGGCGTTACAGCGCGTTCCACCGCTCGCCGCTGCAAGAGATCCTGCAAGAAAGTGGGCGCGATCAGCTGATTATCTGCGGCGTCTACGCGCATATTGGCTGTATGACCACGGCTATCGACGCCTTTATGCGTAACATCAAGCCGTTTATGGTGGCCGACGGTCTGGCGGACTTCTCCCGTGAGGAACACCTGATGGCCCTGCGTTACACCGCCGGGCGCTGTGGTCGGGTGGTGACTACCGCCGATCTGCTCCCTGGTATTGCCAGCATCGATGCGTTGCGCCAGCAAATTATCCCATTGCTCGATGAAGATAGCGAAGACATCGGCAATGATGAAAACTTGATCGATTACGGTCTGGACTCGGTGCGTATCATGGAGTTGGCAACCCGCTGGCGTAAAATTCGTGAAGATATCGATTTTATCGCGCTGGCCAAATCACCGACGATCGATAGCTGGTGGGCGTTGCTTTCCGAGAGGAAATCCTGATGGCTAGAGAACAGGAATTTAGCGGTAAACGCGTTTGGGTGACCGGTGCCGGGGCGGGAATCGGTTATCAAACCGCATTGGCGTTTGCACAGAGTGGGGCCGAGGTTATCGGCTTCGATCTGCATTTTGGCGATCTGGACTACCCGTTCCGCACCGAGGTACTGGATATCACTGATGCCGATGCGGTAGAGAGCGTTTGCCAGCGTTTATTGGCGGAACATGAGCGGTTGGACGTGTTGGTCAATGGGGCTGGCGTTCTGCGCATGGGGCTGACCGATGAAACCAGCAATGCGGACTGGCTGGCCTGTATGGCGGTGAACGCAGGTGGTGCCTTTAACCTGTTCCGTCATACCTTGCCGGTGTTCCGCCGTCAGAAGCAGGGGGCCATCGTGAGCATTGCCTCTAACGCAGCCCATGTGCCACGTGTTGGCATGGCGGCCTACTGCGCCTCCAAGGCCGCTATGCGCAGCCTGTGTCAAACCGTGGGGCTGGAAATGGCGCCTTATGGTGTACGCAGTAACCTGGTTTCCCCCGGTTCGACCAATACCCCGATGCTGCGCGGGATGTGGCAGGATGAACACGGAGAAAGCAATATGATCAAGGGTTTCCCCGACCAGTTTAAGTTGGGGATCCCGTTGGGCAAGATTGCCCAACCGCAGGAAATTGCCGATGCGATCCTGTTTCTGGCGTCTGACCGGGCTAGCCATATCACGATGCAGGATATTGTGATCGATGGTGGGGCGACGTTGGCGGCTTGAGTTTGGGTTGAGCGGTTGATTTGAAGAAGGGGGCTGATTATTCGGCTCCCTTTTTTGTTTTTGGGGAGGTTAGTTTTGCAGGAAGACTGGCTGTTTGCGTCCGCCGATAGTCAGGTTGAAGGCGATATTGCTGGTGGCACGGACTGTTCCCTCTCCCTGTGGGAGAGGGTTAGGGTGAGGGGACATCACCGTGGGCTAAGGGGGCGGTTGCCAGGTAGGTCAAAAGAGTAGCAGGGGGCGAGCATTTGGCACCTGTACGGTGGGTCGTGCAGGATGACCGGCCGCCGCCGTTGTCTCGCAAGCGAGACTCGAACCTGAACGCAGGTTCTCACCCACACGACCCTTCTTTGCGTATGTGGTGAAGGAGATGGCACTGTTGTGGGGAGCACATATGCGAAAAAGGCGCCTGAAGGCGCCTTTTTCTAAATGGTGGTGGGTCGTGCAGGATTCGAACCTGCGACCAATTGATTAAAAGTCAACTGCTCTACCAACTGAGCTAACGACCCACGAATGTGGTTTACTGCTTTCTAAAGCTGAAATGGTGGGTGATGACGGGCTCGAACCGCCGACCCCCTCCGTGTAAAGGAGATGCTCTACCAACTGAGCTAATCACCCACTTCAGGACTTCCAGATACTACCCAATGAGAGAATGATGGTGGGTGATGACGGGCTCGAACCGCCGACCCCCTCCGTGTAAAGGAGATGCTCTACCAACTGAGCTAATCACCCTCATTGTTCTCATTTTTTACTGCGTTAACAAGATGGTGGGTGATGACGGGCTCGAACCGCCGACCCCCTCCGTGTAAAGGAGATGCTCTACCAACTGAGCTAATCACCCCGTCTTGTTGGAGTCGCATTATAGGGATAGTTGAAAGTGAGTCAACGGTTTTTAAAATGATTTCAATCGTTCGCCGCAAATTTAGACAGGATGCGATATTTATCGCCGACCAGGACGATTCTTTGCACAGTATCCTGCGTAGTGGGCCGCAAAGCGTAGTGGCCGATAGCGCGTCGGCGTTGAGGAATTAGCATGGAGTGGTAGAATGTCGTCCACTATTTTACATTCCGAGCAATCGTCGGCACTCCGCTGACACGCGTTGCGTAATAAGGCAGTGAACCCAATGAAAATCAAAACCCGTTTCGCCCCAAGCCCGACCGGCTATCTGCACGTCGGCGGCGCCCGTACTGCGCTCTATTCCTGGTTGTTCAGCCGCCATTTCGGCGGTGAGTTTGTATTGCGTATCGAAGATACCGATCTCGAACGTTCAACCCAGGAAGCTATCGACGCAATTATGGATGGCATGAACTGGTTAAACCTGGATTGGGATGAAGGCCCGTACTTCCAGACCAAGCGTTTCGATCGCTACAACGCGGTGATTGATGACATGCTGCAACAGGGAACGGCCTATAAGTGCTATTGCTCGAAAGAACGCCTGGAAGCGCTGCGCGAGAAGCAAATGGAAAACGGCGAGAAGCCACGCTATGACGGCCATTGCCGCGATAGCCAGTGCAGCCACACTGCCGATGAGCCACACGTAGTGCGTTTTCGTAACCCGCAGGAAGGTTCGGTCATCTTCGACGATAAAATCCGTGGCCCGATCGAATTCAGCAACCAGGAGCTGGACGATCTGATCATTCGCCGTACCGACGGTGCGCCAACCTATAACTTCTGCGTAGTGATCGATGACTGGGATATGGAAATCACCCACGTGATCCGTGGTGAAGACCATATCAACAACACGCCGCGCCAGATCAACATCCTGAAAGCGCTGGGGGCACCGGTGCCGGAATATGCTCACGTGTCGATGATCCTGGGTGATGACGGCAAAAAGCTGTCTAAACGCCACGGTGCCGTTGGCGTGATGCAATACCGTGATGACGGCTACCTGCCGCAGGCGTTGTTGAACTATCTGGTGCGTCTGGGCTGGTCCCATGGCGATCAGGAAATCTTCTCTATTGATGAGATGAAAGAGTTCTTCACTCTGGATGCGATCAACAAATCCGCCAGCGCCTTCAACACCGAAAAACTGCAGTGGTTGAACCATCACTACATTAACCATATGCCAGCGGAAGAAGTGGCGGTCTATCTGGCATGGCATGTTGAGCAGCAGGGGATTGAAACCCGCAACGGTCCAGAATTGAAAGATCTGGTCAAACTGCTGGGCGAGCGTTGTAAAACCCTCAAGGAGATGGCGGAGTCTTGCCATTACTTCTACCAGGACTTCAACGAGTTTGACGCCGATGCGGCGAAGAAACACCTGCGTCCGGTCGCACGCCAGCCGCTGGAAGCCGTACGCGCCAAATTGGCCGCTATTACCAACTGGACGCCAGAGAACGTGCACGACGCCATTCAGGGCACTGCAGACGAACTGGGCGTGGGTATGGGCAAAGTAGGGATGCCACTGCGCGTCGCGGTCACTGGCGCTGGCCAGTCACCAGGCATGGACGTTACCGTACATGCTATCGGCCAGGCTCGCTCCCTCAAGCGTATTGATCAGGCGTTGGCTTATATTGCCGAGCGCGAAGCGCAAGCCTGACCGTTAGTTGCCCGCTAAACCGACAAAGCCCTGCGAAGCGATTCGCGGGGCTTTTTTCTTGCCGGTTTATTTTGTACCCAAAGCGGCGGTTTTTTAGCATTAAACGCGCTGATTTGGCGGCTTTTTCAGCGCTTGATCGAGGAATTCAATTTAGCCGTTGACAGGGTTTCTGGGGTTTCATATCATGCGCCCCGTTCACAGGATTTCGTGATTGTGAATTGGGGCTATAGCTCAGCTGGGAGAGCGCTTGCATGGCATGCAAGAGGTCGACGGTTCGATCCCGTCTAGCTCCACCAACCTTTTATCTCAGGAAGGTTGAGGAATACCGTAACGCACGGTTAACGCGTACCACTTTTGTGGGGCTATAGCTCAGCTGGGAGAGCGCTTGCATGGCATGCAAGAGGTCGACGGTTCGATCCCGTCTAGCTCCACCACCATTTGAAAAGCCGACCCAAGGGTCGGCTTTTTGCATTCTAAGGCTTTACCTCTGGACTGAATTATTGTTATCAGTTTTTATATAGACTATATTTGGTCTTTTACTGGCAATAATTTACTGCTGGAGACATTATGAAAACAGAAACTATCAGCTATCTGAAACAAAATGCCGCCAAGCTCGATCTGTCGGAACCTTTGATTGTGACGCAAAACGGTCTTCCTGCTTATGTTATCGAGTCCTACGGAGATCGTATGCGCAGGGATGAAAGTATTGCTTTGCTCAAGCTTATGACGCTGTCTGAGAAAGATATTGAGCTAGGGCGAACCTTCTCCCGTGAACAAATCTTGGATTCACTCTGATGACTGCGAAAGCGGTAACTTTCATTTATTCAGGGACCGCGAAAATGACGATACAAACCATCGCGTATTTTTTGCGCTCTCACCAGATTGACCCGAAACCGGTTATAAAAAGAGCATTGGTTGAGTTTGAAGAGAAAACCGGTGTTTTTCCTGAAGGAAGTCCTGTCTGTGATGAATTGCTAGCTCTTGGGTGCGCTAAATACCGGGAATGTAATACAGCTGACGGATACCGAGTGCTCTATAGCACCACGTTTGGCAAAGAGGATACGCGGATTTACGTCCACGCGATGTTGTCCCAAAAGCAAGACATTGCAAGCTTACTTTTCAACCGCATACTTGAATGGCAGTAAGATTTTCTGAGCGTCATGCCAGCAATAACTATGTCCTCCTCAAAAAATAGAATCGCATGCTTTATCGGCATCAAATAAAAAACGCCCGATAAACTTCATCGGGCGTCTTAAGACTAGAACTTGTCGATTCTAAAGCTGTTAGCCCAGAACCAAGCCTGTGATGGCCGCTGACAGCAGGCTAACCAGGGTAGAGCCGTAAACCAGCTTAAGGCCGAAACGTGAAACCACGTTGCCCTGATGCTCGTTCAACCCTTTAATCGCACCGGCTACGATACCGATAGAAGAGAAGTTGGCGAAGGACACCAGGAACACGGACAGGATACCCATGCTGCGTGGAGACAGCTCAGCACCGATTTTCTGCAGTTCCATCATGGCAACGAATTCGTTGGAAACCAGCTTGGTCGCCATGATGCTGCCAACCTGTAACGCTTCATGCTTAGGCACGCCAAGGACCCAGGCAAATGGATAGAAGAAGTAACCCAGGATTTCCTGGAAGCTCAGGCCGAAGATGGCGCTGAACAGGCCGTTAAGCGCGGCAATCAGGGCGATAAAGCCAATCAGCATCGCGGCAACGATAATCGCCACCTTGAAGCCTGCCAGAATGTATTCACCCAGCATTTCAAAGAAGCTTTGGCCTTCGTGCAGATTGCCGAGGTGCAGCTCTTCTTCTTTACTGGTGTCATAAGGGTTGACCAGTGACAGGACGATAAAGGTGCTGAACATGTTCAGTACCAGTGCCGCCACGACATACTTGGCATCCAGCATGGTCATGTATGCGCCAACGATGGACATGGAAACTGTCGACATCGCGGTAGCGGCCATGGTGTACATGCGTTTTTCTGACATCTTGCCCAGTACATCTTTGTAGGCAATGAAGTTCTCAGACTGGCCCAGGATCAACGAACTGACGGCGTTGAAGGATTCCAGTTTACCCATACCGTTCACTTTAGACAGCACGGTCCCGATGATGCGGATGATAAACGGCAGCACTTTGATGTATTGCAGAATACCGATCAGGGCAGAGATGAACACGATTGGGCACAGCACCTTCAGGAAGAAGAAGGCCAGACCTTTGTCACCCATCCCGCCGAACACAAAATCAGTCCCTTGCCCCGCAAACCCGAGCAACTTGTCGAACATTGCTGCAAAGCCTTTTACAAAGCCTAAACCTGCTTCCGAGTTCAGGAAGAAATAGGCCAGTAACACTTCAATAACCAACAACTGAATAACATAGCGGATGCGGATGTTTTTACGATCGCGGCACACTAACAGGGCCAGGATTGCAACCACCACTAACGCTAACGCAAAGTGCGCAATATGGGACATGTTTGCTCCAAATTTGAGGCAGGCTGAATTTCGGTTGTCATTTTATGTAACGCCAAGTTTAAAAACGAGACATTCATAGCAAATATGGAAAATCATAGTGGAGATAGTCCTAATCTATGACGGCAAAGCACCAAAGATCAAGATGTTAATAAATATGCGTGTTCGTGGCATTTTTGTGCTATTTTTATTATCAAGCGTGATCCGCTCTGAACCTTGTGATCTAGAGTAGATGGAAACGCTAGGATTTCATGCGATCTGTTCGATAAAACCTTCGTTTTTGGCTATCGCAGAGATAACCATTATCGCTGCAAATGCACTTGATAATCATTATCACTTAAGTAAAGATGAAGGTAAGCTAAATTAGTAAGGGTTTTCGCTATGCTGAACAGTCGCGCGGTTAACAATACTTCCTCCAGCCGCCCGTCCAGAAAGATCAAACTTTCTCTGATGGGGCCTGCCTTTATCGCCGCCATCGGCTATATCGACCCCGGTAATTTTGCCACTAATATTCAAGCTGGCGCTTCTTTTGGTTACACGCTGCTGTGGGTGGTGGTATGGGCCAACGTCATGGCGATGCTGATCCAATTGCTGTCTGCCAAACTGGGCATCGCTACCGGTAAAAACCTTGCTGAGCATATCCGCGATCGCTTCCCGCGCCCGGCCGTCTGGGCTTATTGGGTGCAGGCGGAGATTATCGCGATGGCCACCGACTTGGCCGAGTTTATCGGTGCCGCGATCGGTTTCAAACTGCTGCTGGGAGTAACGTTGTTGCAGGGGGCAGTCCTCACCGGCATTGCCACCTTCCTGATCCTGATGCTGCAAAAACGCGGGCAAAAGCCGTTGGAACTGGTGATTGGCGGCCTGCTGCTGTTTGTGGCAATGGCCTATATCGTGGAGCTGGTATTTTCTCAGCCGCAGTTGAGCGGGTTGATTAGAGGGATGGCGATCCCGGATTTGCCGAATGGTGACGCGGTGTTTCTTGCTGCGGGGGTGTTAGGGGCAACCATCATGCCGCATGTGATTTATTTGCACTCCTCGCTGACGCAGACTGCCGGTAAAGACTCTAAAGCCGAACGTTATTCGGCCACCAAGCTGGACGTGGCGATCGCCATGACCATTGCCGGTTTTGTTAACCTGGCGATGATGGCCACCGCCGCTGCCGCATTCCATTTCAACGGCCACAGCGGCATTACCGATCTTGACCAAGCTTACCTGACGTTGCAGCCGTTGCTCGGCAATGCGGCGGCCACCATTTTTGGCCTGAGCCTGGTTGCAGCAGGTCTTTCTTCTACCGTGGTAGGCACTTTGGCGGGGCAGGTGGTGATGCAGGGCTTTGTCCGCTTCTATATCCCTATCTGGGTACGGCGGGTGGTCACCATGATGCCATCGTTTATTGTCATCATGATGGGGATGGATGCGACGCGTATTCTGGTTTTGAGCCAGGTGCTGCTGAGCTTTGGTATCGCCCTGGCGTTGGTGCCGCTGCTGGCGTTTACCGGCAACCGTGAACTGATGGGGGATATGGTCAACGGTCGTCTAATCCAGAATCTCGGTAAACTGATTGTGTTGGTGGTGGTTGGGCTCAACGGTTATCTGCTGATCAGTAACTTGCTTTAGGATCGTTCCTCTCACCTTAGCTTATGTAGAGGGGTTAGACGTGCTACAGACTGACTTCTGCACCTGATTACTATGCCGAACAGCTCCCTCGCCCTGTGGGAGTGTATAGACCGGGGGCATGTTGAACACTTAGCATCCTTTACCCAGCCTTTCTTCTTCTTACATCACTTTCCGAAGCAGTACGAGCTAATCAAAAGCTCCAGACAGCTCCCTCTCCCTTTGGGAGAGGGTTGGGTGAGGAGTCAATCATCATGATCGTGATGATGATTTTTGTGATGGTGCTTATTCTTATGGTGCTGCTTTTTATACTGTTTGTAATAATATTTATCAGCCTTGCGGTAGCGGCCATCATGGTAGTAATAATTTTTATGCCAGTAATCGCGGTCCCGCCAGCGATAGCCATCCCAATAGTAGCCACGGCGGCTGCGCTCCCCTAAATCACGCCCCTGATGGCCATGCCACCAATCGCGATCGCGCCAATCGTAACCGTCCCAGTAATTGCCGCGTTTGTCCTGGTCACCAATCTGCAGCGAGACCCCCGGCAGCAAATCAATATTGACGCTGCTGGCATGGGCGATGTGGGCGATGGGCATGAAAAGCGCCGCCAGAATGGCTGCGGTAAACAGAGGTTTAAACATTTAGGCTCCCTTGGCCGAATACCGATAATGAAGCACGTTCATCGGTATAGGTTTTGGCCATGCAAACGGTTGTTATCCCTCGCTCTTTAACGCTGTGCGTAAAATCCCTGAGGTATTTATCTGAGAGATGTTAACGCCGTGGGGCGACCGCGCCTTTGGGCAAATTCTGAAAGCCATGGAGAACACCGGGGATTGGGAGTTATCTGAGGAGAACGGTGAGAAAACCGCCGATACCCTACCGGCGGCTTGTAAGCGATTACATCAGGATCTGCTCTATCTTGGCGATCTCTTCTGCGCTGAATTTACGGTTGGCCAACATACCGACCGCATCTTCAATCTGGCTGACTTTGCTAGCACCGATCAAAACGGAAGTGACGCGATCGTTACGCAACACCCAGGCTAGCGCCATCTGCGAAAGTTTTTGGCCACGCTGCTCTGCTAGCGCGTTCAGTTGGCGAACCTTTTGCAGTTTCGTTTCGGTAATCTGTTCGGGAGTGAGGGATCGGCTACCGCTCGCTGCGCGGGAATCAGGCGGAATGCCTTGCAAATAGCGATCTGTCAGTATGCCTCCGGCCAGCGGCGAAAAGGCGATGGACCCTACGCCATGTTCTTCCAGCGTATCCAGCAACTCGGGTTCGACCCAGCGTTCAAACATCGAGTACTTTGGCTGGTGGATCACACAAGGAGTGCCAAGCTGCTGCAGAATGGCAAATGCCTGCCGCGCCCGTTCGGCCGGGTAATTCGATAATCCGACATAAAGCGCTTTCCCTTGGCGGACTATCAAATCCAACGCCGCCATGGTTTCTTCCAGCGGCGTATCCGGGTCAGGGCGGTGATGGTAGAAGATATCCACATAGTCGAGCCGCATGCGCTGCAGGCTTTGATTGAGGCTGGCGATCAGGTATTTCTTCGATCCCCAGTCACCGTAGGGGCCAGGCCACATGGTGTAGCCCGCCTTGGAGGAGATAATCAGCTCATCGCGATAAGGCTGGAGATCCTGATGCAGAATACGGCCGAAATTCTCTTCGGCAGAACCCGGCGGTGGCCCGTAGTTATTGGCCAGATCGAAGTGGGTAATGCCAAGATCGAAGGCACGATGCACCAGATTGCGTGCGTTGTCATACAGCGTGCTATCGCCAAAGTTGTGCCACATACCGAGTGAAACGGCCGGAAGTTGCAGCCCGCTGCGTCCGCAACGGCGATATTCCATATTCTGGTAGCGGGCAGACTCAGCTTGATAAACCATAAGATCCTCATCGACAGCGGGGAAGGGTATTCAGTGTATGCGCTTCCACATGGGTTGTCAGAGTGTGAGATCACGCTAATTGTTCGCCATTTATTCAAACTGCTTATGGATGATCCCTGCTGCATGCTGCTGGTGCGTAGATGTAAAGCAGAGTTTCCAGTTCATCTCTGGTGATAAAGTTCGAGATTTCGGCTAAATCTCTAATACTTAATGCTAACCATTCTTCCGTTACCTAGGTGATGATCATGAGCAAGAGCTATACGGTGGCAGATTACCTTCTCGATCGGTTAGCCCAGATTGGCATTCGCCACTTTTTTGGCGTACCGGGAGATTACAACCTGCAGTTTCTCGATCATGTTATTGATCATCAGCAGATAACCTGGGTAGGCTGCGCCAACGAGCTAAACGCCGCCTATGCTGCCGATGGTTATGCCCGCTGTAAGCCAGCCGCGGCACTGTTGACCACCTTTGGTGTGGGTGAATTAAGTGCGATAAACGGCATTGCCGGCAGCTATGCCGAGTACCTACCGGTGATCCACATTGTTGGCGCCCCGGCTTTGCGAGCACAGCGTGCCGGGGATTTGCTGCACCATTCGTTGGGGGATGGGGACTTCGGCCATTTTGCTCGTATGGCGAAAGAGGTAACCATCGCCCAGGCCAGCCTGACGGCCAGCAATGCGGAAGCGGAAATCGATCGCCTATTGACCACCGCACTCTACGAGCGCCGCCCGGTGTACCTGCTGTTACCAAGTGACGTTGCTGAAGCGCCGTTGGCTTCGCGTCCGGCACCTTTGGTGTTGCGTCAACCCAATCTGTCCGACGTTTCCCTACAGGCATTTATCGCTGCCGCACGGGCAAAACTGCAGGCCGCCCATCGGGTTTCCCTGCTGGCGGATTTTCTGGCCGAACGCTTCGGTACCGAACTCGTGCTGGAACAATGGATGAATGAGGTCAATATTCCCCATTCAACAATGTTGTTAGGCAAAAGCGTGTTGGATGAAACTCATGCCTGCTTCACCGGAACTTATGCCGCCGCCGCCAGCGATCCACTGGTCAAGCAGCAGATTGAGGGAGCTGATGTGGTGATTAACGTCGGGGTGCGCTTCACCGATACCATCACTGCCGGTTTTAGCCATAATCTGCCCGTGGATAAATGCATCGATATCCAACCGTTCGAGGCGCGGGTTGGCCAGCAGGTATTCAGCCAAATCCCTATGCGCGAAGCCGTGAAGGCTCTGCACCAACTGACGTTATCGTTAGCCAGCAAGTGGCCGCTGCCGTCGATAAAACGGCCAGCATTGCCGGAGCCGAGTGCCAGCGGTCTGGATCAACATGGTTTCTGGCGGCAAATCCAAGACTTCTTGCAGCCGGGAGATATCCTGATTGCTGAGCAGGGCACTGCCTGCTTTGGCGCGGCATCGTTGACGCTGCCGCAGGGGTGCCGGTTTATCGTACAGTCCTTATGGGGTTCGATCGGCTATACCTTACCGGCTGCATTTGGCGCGCAGACTGCTGAGCCTCAGCGTCGGGTTATATTATTGATTGGCGATGGAGCCGCTCAGCTTACCGTGCAGGAGTTGGGCAGCATGTTGCGCGATGGGCAAAAGCCAGTGATTTTGCTGCTGAATAATGACGGTTACACCATCGAGCGAGCCATCCACGGGCCAGAACAGCGCTATAACGATATCGCGCAATGGAATTGGACGCGGTTATCGCAGGCTTTTTCGCTCGATCGTCAGTTGAAATGCCTGCGTGTCACCGAACCTGAGCAGTTGCGTGCGGCGCTTGGTGAGGTCGGTGGTAGCGATCAACTGGCCTTTATCGAGGTAGTGTTGCCGAAAATGGACATACCTGAACTGCTCGATTGCGTGTCGCGGGCTATTCAATTGCGTAATGCGGCGGCTTGATCGGCGGCGTTTTCCAGTAAGCGATCCAATAACCACAGCCCCGCCGGCCCCGGCGGGGTAAGCTTGGACCATACGGCATCGACCGAGATGGTTTGCGGCCAGCCACGCATTTTCAGCTCTGTCAGACGTTGCCGCCCGTACTGTTTGACCAGCCAGTGCGGTAGTATCGCCCAACCCGCCCCTTGTTCCGCCATCTCCAACAGCATCAGATAACTGGGCGCCGACCAGGTTCGCCCGCGCGGTTTGGTTGCGTTGTTACTGGTATAGGTGTTGAGGTAAAGTTGGCGGCTGCTGGCAAGGTGGGCCTGTGTCAGGGCCGGGAGACGGGTCAGCGGATGGTCATGAGCAACAAACACCCCCATTTCAGTCTGCTCTGGCAGCCTGGCGACGGCGATCTCGGGGGGGTAGGTGGGTTGTACCGCCAGCATTCCCAGGTGAGCGCGGCCAGTCTGTAGCAGATCCAGTACATCCTCCCCTTCGGCGATCATGCATTCCAGCTCAATATCCTGATAACGCCGCTCGAAATGTTTCAGCAGGTTATCGTGATGGTTGGGTTGATAGGTATCGGAAAATACGATGGTTAGCCGCGGTTCGATATTGTCCCCCAAGCGGATGCTCAGCGCATCGAGTCGCTCGCTGGCTGCGAGGATTTCCTGCACGTGGCCCAGCACCTTGCGGCCAGCTTCCGTCAATACAGGCTGGCGCGCCTGGCGATCGAACAGCGTCAGCCCAAGGTCCGCCTCCAGATTGGCAATGGCGGTGCTGATGGTGGACTGGCTTTTGCGCAGTCTGCGTGCGGCAGCAGAAAACGAGCCTAACGCGGCAGCCTCAACAAAGGCCAGTAGGGCTTCTGGGGAATAGCGCATGATGTATCTACTTTATCGATGGAACCTATTTTTAATCTACGCAAAAAACCGATGATAATCACCTGACATTTTCAATAACGGTCACAAAACAGGTGAAGTATGCAGTTGCAAAACAAGTCGTTGGTTGAACGTATCGTTCACGCCGTGGGGTTCGAAGCTATCGCCGTGATGATCTGTGCCCCTTTGGGGGCGTGGCTGCTTAACCGCTCGATGGCGCAGGTCGGGGCGCTGGCGGTCATGTTATCTACCGTCGCCATGCTGTGGAACATCGTCTATAACTCGATCTTTGATCGGCTGTGGCCGGTGAGCCGAGTGGTCAGAACGCTGAAAGTGCGTATTGGCCACGCCTTTGGCTTTGAAGCCGGGTTTGTACTGATTGGTCTGCCGATAGCCGCCTTTATGCTCAATATTTCGTTGTGGCAGGCTTTTGTGCTGGAGATCGGTTTCTTCCTGTTCTTCCTGCCTTATACCATGGCGTATAACTGGGTCTACGATACCCTGCGCCAGCGTTGGTTTGAGCCGCGCCAGGCGAAGGTTAGCAGTTCGCACAGCAAATAATTGCTTCGTCAGTCAGGTCGTTCTCGGGTAATGTCTGGTTGATAGTGAGTCACAGCCAAGGAGAACTGAATGAAAGTGTTGGGATTATTGGGCGGGATGAGTTGGGAATCCACCATCCCCTATTACCGAATGATCAACGAGCAGGTGAAACAGCGGCTTGGTGGCCTGCATTCAGCCAAAATCGTGCTCTACAGCGTGGATTTTCATGAAGTGGAGCGCTTGCAGCACCAAGGTGATTGGGAAGGCGCTGGTCGTTTGCTGGCAGCGGCCGCCGCTTCGCTACGTGCTGCCGGTGCCGAGGCCATTGTGATTTGTACCAACACTATGCATAAGGTAGCTGATGCGGTGGAACAGGCCAGCGGCCTGCCGCTGATCCATATTGCCGATGCCACAGCATTGCAGGTACGCCAGCAAAATATCCGCCGTATCGGCTTGCTCGGCACGCGCTTTACCATGGAACAGGATTTTTACCGTGGGCGTTTGCAGGACAAATTTGCTATCGACGTAGTCACGCCGGATGCTGCCGATCGCGATATCGTACACCGCATCATTTATGAAGAGCTATGCCTGGGCAAAATCGTTGATACTTCACGCAATGAATATCGCCGGATTATTGCCAAGCTGGAACAGCAGGGCGCCGAGGGGATCATCTTTGGCTGCACTGAAATCGGCCTGTTGGTTAGCGCACAAGATGCCACCGTGCCGGTGTTCGACACCACGGCCATTCATGCGCATGCCGCTGCCGAGTATGCTCTGGCCTAGTCTTCATGTGGAGGCTGGTATTTTACTACCAGCATCAAAGGTTTGCCCGCCAGCATCAACCAGGCGGGCAACATTACAATACACAGTATCGGTAACAGGTGCAGCTCTGGCACCACCGCTACGGCCATAAACAGGCTCAGCCAGCCGTCGCGAGTTACCACCAGCACCAACCCCATAATGGCACAGGAAACGGTGATCGCTGCCGGAACCGCCGGGACATGCTGATGCAACATCAACCCCAGCGCGACGCCGATAAATACCGCCGGGAAAATACGCCCGCCGCGGAATCCGCACGCCGCTGCGACCACCAGGGCGGCCAGCTTGGTCAGAGTGATCACCAGCAGTTGGCTGGTGGTGAAACTGCCGTCGACCACCAACAGTTTCATCTCATCCAACCCTTTGAATAGGGTGATATCTCCGCCAATGACCCCAAGGATACCTAGCAGCAGGCCACCTAGCCCGAGCATCAATACCGGGTTTTTCAGCGAATGGAACATGTGGTGCATGCGTGGGAAGCACCAGATCGCCACCATCCCCAGGGCAATAGCGATCAGCGCGACCACCGAGCCGCTGAAGATATCGCGTAGCCGGGTCACATTGTAAGCATCAAGCTGTAGGGTAAAGTTCGGGGTAAAGAACATCTGGGTAGTGACGGCACCGGCGGCAGCGGCCATCAGCGGGGCAAACAGCCGATCCCACAAGGGGACTTCGTTATTTCCCCCTAGCGTTTGCGAGAAAATCAGAGCGGCGGCAACCGGTGTACCAAACATTGCGCCAATCGTGCCAGCGGCGGCGAGGATGATCCAATCCATCTTCGGCACCTTTGGCAATAACCTTGCACCCAGTGCGACCACCAGGGCAATATTGATGGCGGTGATCGGGTTTTCCGGCCCCAAACTGACGCCACCCGCCAGGCCCACCATCAAGGCTAATGCCAACCCCGGTACGGCGGCCAGCGGCAAAGGCATACCAATCAGCGACTCGGTAGCCGGATCTGGCCCGGCATGGCCCGGCACGAAGCGTACGATTAGCCCAACGGCGATACCGGTCAGTGTAAGCATGCCGATGGTCCACCAAGGGGAATGGCTATCGATATTGAGCAGCTCCGGGAGGCGAACCCACAGCCAATTCTGCAGCACGTTGGCACTTTCCATCAGCAAGATAAGGATCAGGCTGGAGGCGGAACCGATAACGATCGCGGGCAGGGCGAAGGCCAACATAGCATTGGCGCGCGGATGCAGCATGCGGGATCCCTTGTTGTCACGTCCCTGATTGGCAGGGAAAACAGAGAGTAAAGCCAGCAGAATCGCCAGGCCTCAGAGAAATGGTTTGCATAGTATATAGCTCCAACGGAGCGATTTCGCTAATGGTAGCCGCACGCGATCGCTTTCATCTCATGTTTTTTGCACCAATCTGTAACCGACGGTATAAATCGGTGAAATAGGGTCTGGCTGAAACGTTTTTTGTGATCTGGATCGCTATTGAGCAGCGGGCCGCAGAATGCCGATTGTTGTTTGGGCGGCGTGATTTTACAGTGTACCCAATTTCGCATTTTTCATTTTAGGGAGAAACACCGATGACCTATGCCCTCGTAGGTGATGTTGGCGGCACCAATGCCCGCCTGGCGCTGTGCACTGTCGAGACGGGCGAGATCGCCCAGGCGAAAACCTATTCTGGTCTGGAGTTCGATAGCCTGGAAGCGGTGATCCGCCAATACCTGGCCGAGCTGCAACTGGAGGTTCAGGATGCCTGTATCGCCATCGCCTGCCCGGTAACCGAGGATTGGGTCGCCATGACCAATCACACCTGGGCCTTCTCCATCAAAGCGATGAAAGAGAACCTGGGCTTAAAGCACCTGGAAGTGATTAACGATTTTACTGCGGTTTCGATGGCGATTCCGATGCTGTCCGAAGATGACGTGTTGCAGTTTGGCGGGGGCAAAGCGCAAAAGGATAGACCGATTGCCGTTTACGGTGCGGGTACGGGGCTGGGGGTATCACATCTGGTACACGTAAACCGTCGTTGGGTGAGTTTGCCGGGTGAAGGTGGTCACGTAGATTTTGCACCGAACAGTGAAGAGGAGGACATCATCCTGGAGGTGCTGCGTGGCGAAGTGGGGCACGTCTCTGCGGAACGCGTGCTGTCTGGCCCTGGGCTGGTGAATCTGTACCGTGCCATCGTCAAGGCAGACAAGCGCCTGCCGGAGAAGCTGCAACCCAAAGATATCACCGAGCGCGCGCTGGCGGACAGCTGTACCGATTGCCGCCGTGCCCTGTCCCTGTTCTGCGTGATCATGGGGCGGTTTGGCGGCAACCTGGCGTTGAATCTGGGGACGTTTGGCGGGGTGTATATCGCCGGGGGCATCGTGCCGCGCTTTATGGAGTTCTTCAAGGCCTCCGGGTTCCGCGCTGCTTTTGAAGACAAGGGCCGCTTTAAAGACTACGTGCGAGAAATTCCGGTGTTTATGATCACCCATTCCCAACCGGGGCTGCTGGGGGCTGGCGCTCATCTGCGGCAGACGCTGGGTATGCATCTGTAATCAACACAATAAAAAAAGGCGCTACCGGTTTGGCAGCGCCCTTTTTTTTACTCGCCTCTTAGCCGTTGGCTTTGGCCAACACAGGCTCTGCGTGAGACACTTCTTCCTGCTCAACCGCTTTCGGCGCTTTGATAAACAGGGTAATCAGCAGTGAAATCACCGACAGCACACCCATCACCATGAAAGTCGCGTGGAAGCCGCCGAAGTGGTTGGCCACAAACGACCCAGCCAGCGCGCCCAGACCAAAGCCCTGATAAATGATGCCGTAGTTTTTGCTGTGGTTTTTCAGGCCGAAGAAGTCACCGACAATCGCCGGGAAGACGGTAATGTTGCCACCGAAACAGAAGGCGACCGCGCCGACGCAGATAAAGAACAGCGTATGGCTCAGCGTCAGGAAGCTCAGTGCGGCAATCGCCAGAATAGTGACCAGCATGGTGAAGCTGATGACGCGCATACGACCTACTTTATCGGACAGGGTGCCTAGAATGATGCGGCCTGCGGTATTGAAGATTGCTACGGCGGAAACGGTGTTGGCGGCGGTGGCCAAATCCATCCCGGCCAGCTGTACGCCCATGTCTTTAACGATACCAATCAGATACAAGCCGCTCATGCAGGCCGCGAAGAAAATCACGAACAGCATATAGGCCTCTTTGCTGGCCAGCATCTGGCGCACGGTGTAATCGTTGCCCAGCGTACCGTGGTTAGCCTGTTGGTTAACCTGTACCGGTTCTTTGAGCAACATGGAACCCAGCACAATCAGCGCCATCACGATCACGCCCCAGTAGAAGAAGGCGGCAGAGACACCGGCACCGCTAATCAGGGCGGCGTTAACGTATTTGAACAACAGGCTGCCGCTGCCGAACGCCCCGACGGAGATGCCGGAAATCAGCCCCTTGTTGTCCGGGAACCATTTGATCAGGTTGGACAGGGTAGAGATGTAAGCGATACCCACCGCAAAACCGACCACCACGCCCGCTAACAGATAAATCATATCCAGCGATTGCACGTGGGCACTGGCAATCAGCCCCAGGCCGACCAGCACGCCGGAAACCAGCGTCAGATTACGAATACCAAAACGTTCTTGCAGCTTACCGGCGAACAGCGTGGCGAAGGCCAGGAAGAAGCTGGTGATCGAGAAGGTAGTAGCGACATCGCCAAGGCCCCAGTGGAACTTGTCTACCAGCGGCTGGTTGAACAGGCTCCAGGTATAGATAGTGCCGAGGCCCATCTGGCAGATGATGGTGCCGAGAACGATTAAGCTGCGATTTGCCGGTTTGCTGTTCATGGCCGGTCTCCTTCCTGTATTGGCGTTGCCCATTGGCAAAATTAGCAAGGCAACCAGAGCCCTGCGGTATGGGCTTATTATAAAGGGGGCGATCGTTGCCAATGGCGGATCGGGAATGAACTGCCGCTGCCGAGGAATGAAATGCCGTTATCGCTGCATGAGTTGCCGAATAAGGGCTAAAAAGCCGTTGGAATGCGGCCTGCCGGGCGTGATCTACATCAAAGATATGTCAGAAAGATGGCCAAAGCGCTGCGGCAAACTGTGTGGTAATTGTGAAGGATATGCCTGAAAGGCGTAATTGGGCTTTCGTCCTATAGAGAACGTACCGGTGCGGAACTACTGTGATCGGTAAATGGACCCGTTCCATGCTCTGGGAGAGACCTGATGAAAAAAGTGCTGTTGTTATTGGCTGCGTTGTTGCCGCTTTCATTGCCTGCGGTGAGCCATGCGGATATTTCTGTCGGCATCAATGTGCCTGGAATGTCGCTGCATATTGGCGATCGTGATGATCGGGGGCATTACTGGGATGGTGGTCGCTGGCGTGAACCGCGCTGGTGGCACGAGCATTATGGCCCCCGCGGATATTACGGCCCACCGCCAAGGGCGGTTTATTACGGCCCCCCACGTCGTGAATGGCGTGATGGCCCACGTTATTACCGCATGCCACCACCACCACCGCCACGCTATTACCAACGGGAACACGGCCCGCGAGGCCCACGTTGGTAACTATAACCGCATCAGTTGGCGAAACGCCTTGACCTTGCTGCGGCTGACCGGGACTTCAAAATCCAGATCGCTCAGCCGCAGAATATAGGTGTTGTTGAACCAGGGAACGATTTCCCGGATCTTGGATAGATTGACGCAATACGAACGGTGGCAGCGGAAGAAAAACTCTTCCGGCAGCCGCTGGTAAAACTCGGTGATATTCATCGGCATTACAAACTCTTCGCGCCGGGTATACACCCGCGTGACTTTCTCATCGGCGGCGGCGTAGTAGATGTCGTTGATGTCCGTGACGATGATGCGCTCGTCTTTGATCAGGTTAATGCTGTGGCTGGTACGATTCGCCGGTGCGCTAGGCTCTGGCGTCTGCGCTGGTCGGTTATGCAATGCCTCCAGCTTTTGCAGCATGGTGATGATGCGTGCCTCATGATACGGCTTGAGGATATAGTCGAACGCCTCGATCTCAAACGCCTCCACCGCATGCTCTTTATAGGCAGTGATAAACACGATTGACGGACGATGCGCAAACTTGCTGATGTTCTGTGCCAACAATACGCCGTCTAACGACGGAATATTGATATCGAGGAAAATGGCGTCAACCTGATGGGTTTGCAGGTATTTCAGCACGTCCAAACCGTCTTCAAAGGTGGCTTCGATGGTGATATTGCTGTGTTTGTTAATCAGATAAGTCAGCTCTTGCTGGGCGAGAAACTCATCTTCCACAATGATGGCTTTCATAGTTGTTCCCCGGCAGGTTGTGGGCTGTTTTCGCTATGCAGTTTATTGCCGTTTTTGGTGACGTAGAAGGCGATTTCCGTTCCCGGCTCCAGCCGCCGGATGCGCAATCCTTCACCGTACAGCAGTGAAACCCGGTGGTGTACGTTGAGCAGGCCGATATTGTGGCCTGGCATTTCATTGCGCGCCACGCGTTCGATCACCAGCGGATCGATGCCGTTGCCAGTATCTTTCACCGAAATCCTGACGCGATCGCCCCGATCTTTCACCGCGATCACCACCACGCCTTTCCCTTTACAGGGCTGAATACCGTGCACGATGGCATTTTCCACCAGCGGCTGGATCAGCAAGCTAGGGATGCGTACGGCAATATCGTCGTCGATATCATAAATCACCGTCAGCTTACTGCCGAAGCGCGCCTGCTCAATGGCGATATAGTCCTGGATCTGATGCAGTTCCTTACGGATATCGATCAGTTCGTCGTTCAGTTCCAGGTTATAGCGCAGGTAACGCGACAGGTTGATGATCAACTGGCGGGCGGTATCCTGATTTAGCCGGATCGACGACGAGATGGCGTTCAGCGCATTAAACAGGAAATGCGGATTGATTTTGCTTTGTAGCGCGCGCATTTCGGCCTTGTCCGCCATTTGGCGCAGATGCTCGATGCGCGAAACCTCCATCTGGGTGGAGATAATCTGCGATAGGCCAACCGCCATCACCTTCAGCGTATTAGTGATCTGATGGGCATGGCAGTAGTAAATTTTCAGCGCCCCGGTCACCTCACCTTTTTCCCATAGCGGGATCACCAGTTGGGAATGGATCTGCGGTGCGGTCTGGTTCTCGAGGTTGTTTTTGATGATGATTTTGCCCTGCTGGATGCTTTCCAGCGTGACTCGGCTCAGCCCTGCGCGCCCGAGTGGGTAATGTTCTGCTCCCACGCCAACGTAGGCCAGCACATGTTGGGTATCGGTGATGGCGACCGCATCGGCATTAATATCGTGGCGGATAATTTCGCAAATGGTGGCCAGCGATTCGCTATTGATATTACGGAAATAGGGCAGCGTTTTGCGGGCAATATCCAGCGCCAGCTTGGCCTGCCGTGCCGCAATCACCTCTTTTTCGTCTTCGACGCTTTGCACCAGCAGCACGATCAGGCCGATACACACCGTGCCGAGGATCATCGGCAGGGCAATTTTAGACACGATATCCAGCCCGAGTTCGGTGGGTTTGGCCCAGACAACGATCAGCAGCATGGTGAGTGATTCGCATAGCATGCCCCCCAAGATCCCGGCACGCCAGCGCTGGCCTTTCTTCACCTTCAGGTTGATATAACCGGCGCCGATCCCGGCAATAATGCTGGTGATCAGGCAGGGAACCGAGGTGATACCGTCGATATCGATCAGATAGCGGTGCAATCCGGCGATAATGCCGGTAATGATGCCAACCCAGGGGCCAAACAGGATCCCCCCGGCCATGATGGCGATCACCCGTACGTTAACCAGAGAGCCTTCGACATTGATGCCAGAATAGGTACTGAACAGGGCGAACAGAGAGAAGATGGCCGTGACTGCGGCCAGTTCCAGCGGAGTATGATCTTCCTTTTGCAACAGCTGGCGAAACAGCCGGGTGCGGGTGAGGAAAAACAGGCAGATCAACATCAGGGCGGCACGATCGAATACCGCTAACAACATTTCAAAAACAGGGTGCACAACGGCGGCTCACTGCGACGAACGGGAGACCACAGTATATCACAGCGTGGCAATGACCGCGGTGGCCGGAGCACACCGCGGTCATCAGGGTTATTTAAACCCCAACTGTTCCTTGCCGAGCGGCGTCAGCAGCTCAACGGTGGCGCGGCCAATGAAATCCACTTCGAAATCATCTGCAGCAAAATCCACCGGGCTTTTACCTGACAGGAAGCTTGGCAACTGCCGTTGCAGATAGGCATCGTTCTTCTCGCAACCCGGCGCGGCGGCAATGTACATCACGTTGCTGTCGAACTCGCCGTTATGCTCGTTTTCTACCGAATGGATCACGTCACAGTGCCAGAATACCGTATCTCCCGGCTCCAGATCGGGAATAGGGGATAACCCACTTAATAAAAGGGGATGCCACTGTTCCGAGATTGATAACGCCCGGCCTGGGGCGGCCCCACACAGATCGTCATCCGCCACATCGTCTTGCAGGGCGCGCAGCAGGATATAGGCCATGGCGTTGGCGATCGGTACTACGTTCAGCGTTCCTGCATGGGTACGTTGCGGCGTCAGCGCTGTCCAGCCCTGGAAAGTGCGGAACATGGAACAAACCGCCGGTGAGGCGATCTCGCGCACTTCGGTGCGGCCATCGGCGGCAAAGGGATCGTATTGCTGCCAGTTGCCGGAGAACACGTGACGATAGACGTAGCGGAAATTCTCATCCAACCAGCGTTCGATGGTGCCGCTATCCACATGCGGAGAAAGGCCCAGTGAAGAAGAGTTTGGCGGACGACGGCGGGTACGATCGGCATAGGTAGCAACGCGCGTTGGGTCAAAGTGCTGTTTGCCGTTGCTCTCGGTTGCCCACAGGCTGTTGAGGAACACCTGCACCGCATGCATGCGCTGATCTTGACGAGCCTCGACCTGAGGCTTCGACCAGTAAATGCCGTAGATCTGTGGCTTACTGGCGGCCAGTTTGCCAAAGTAGTTATCTTCGGCGGCATTTTTTAACCGCTCGACGAAGTTATTGCGTTCGAGATAGTCGCCAATCTCCTGATTCCAGGCCTCGGCTTTGCTGCGTGGGAATACGCCTCGAATAGCGCACACGCCGCGCTGTTTAATCAGGGCAATTTGTTGTTCGGTAACGCGTTGTTGCAGAATATCTTCGGCGTCCACCTGCGGCACCGGGTCCTGGCCGTTGGCCAGTTCCTGACGGATTTGCTCCACCTGCTGGCGAATATTGTCTTCCAGTTCCAGGAAGACTTCGCGATAGTTGGGTAGAGCCTGGCGTAACTGCTGCTTGACGCTTTTTATTGCGGTAGGCACATCATCGATAAGTAATGAAGCCATGGTGTTCTCCTTGGCCCGCCGGTGGGCGAGGATGTTAGTGGTAGGGTAGCGTTATAAAGTTGCTGTTTTGTTGTAACCTGGTTAATGATTATCTGGATTTAATAGGGGAAAATAAAGGGATATCTTTCATTCGTAACTTCCTCTTTTTCGTTTTTCGGAGATTTACCTGATGAAATTGGAAACACCTCGCTTGCTGCTGACATCGCTTACCGCGGATGACTGGCCGTTATTCCTACGTCTGTTCCAGGATCCCCAGGTGATCCGTTACATTGCCGATCCGCTGCCGGAACACGAGATCCGCGAACGTTTCGAAGCACGCTTGCCCGCATGGGATAAGCATTGCGATCGCTGGCTATGCCTGGTGATGAGAGAAAAAAGCAGCGGTCAAGCGGTGGGAATGACCGGGTTTCGCCCTGAGTGGTCCCCTTGCCAGCAGGCCGAAGTGGGCTTTGGCAGCCTGCCGGAAGGGCAGGGGAAAGGTTATGGCAAAGAGTCGCTGCCTGTGGTCTTGGACTTTGCCTTCAATGCCTGCGGGTTTCACAAAGTGTATGCCACGGTGACAGAGGGGAATTTAGCCTCACGGGGTCTGTTGGAGAGCTGTGGTTTTCAACTGGAAGGGACGCTGCGTGACAATTTCCGCCTGGCGGACCGGTGGTGTAATGACTGGCGGTTGGGGTTGTTGGCGACGGAATTTGCGGCTGCCGAACGGTAAAAAAATTGTTATGCGAGGGGCTCGACAGCCTGACAAGGCTGAGTTATGTTCGATGTTTGGCCATTCTATGGCCAACGTCGCTCGGATGGTCCGGGCGCTAACGTCTCTTCGAGGTAACTATGTCTGATAACAACCCGCGCCGTTTCACGCGCATCGAACGCCTGCCCCCTTATGTGTTTAATATCACCTCTGAACTGAAGATGGCTGCACGCCGTCGCGGGGAAGATATTATCGATTTCAGCATGGGTAACCCGGATGGCCCGACGCCGCCGCATATCGTAGAGAAACTCTGTACCGTAGCCCAGCGTGATGATACACATGGCTACTCAACCTCTCGCGGTATTCCGCGCCTACGCCGTGCTATTTCGCACTGGTATCAGGAACGCTATCAGGTCGATATCGATCCCGAAAGCGAAGCCATTGTGACTATTGGCTCGAAAGAGGGCCTGGCGCACCTGATGTTGGCAACGCTCGATCATGGGGATACGGTGCTGGTGCCGAATCCAAGTTACCCGATCCATATTTATGGCGCGGTGATCGCCGGTGCGCAGGTGCGTTCCGTGCCGCTGGTGGACGGCGTGGATTTCTTTGGTGAGCTAGAGCGCGCCATTCGTGAAAGTATTCCGCGGCCAAAAATGATGATCCTGGGCTTCCCATCCAACCCGACTGCGCAGTGTGTAGAACTGGATTTCTTTGAGCGGGTAGTGGCACTGGCGAAACAGTATGACGTGCTGGTGATACACGATCTGGCCTACGCCGATATCGTCTATGACGGCTGGAAAGCGCCTTCGATCATGCAGGTGCCGGGAGCCAAAGACATTGCGGTAGAATTCTTCACCCTGTCGAAAAGCTACAATATGGCCGGCTGGCGTATTGGCTTTATGGTGGGGAATCCTGAGCTGGTTAGCGCATTGGCACGTATTAAAAGCTACCACGACTACGGCACCTTTACGCCGCTGCAGGTGGCCGCTATCGCCGCATTGGAAGGCGATCAGCAGTGCGTGTTGGACATTGCCGAGCAGTATCGCCAGCGCCGTAACGTGCTGGTGAAAGGGCTGCACGAAGCTGGCTGGATGGTAGAGAATCCGAAAGCCTCGATGTATGTGTGGGCAAAAATTCCTGAGCCTTACGCGCATCTGGGGTCGCTGGAGTTCGCCAAGCGTCTGTTGGCGGAGGCTAAAGTGTGCGTATCGCCGGGGATCGGCTTTGGCGATTACGGCGATACCCATGTGCGTTTTGCCTTGATTGAAAACCAGGATCGTATCCGCCAGGCGGTGCGCGGTATCAAGGCGATGTTCCGTGCCGATGGATTAATCAAGCCAGCTAAAACGGCGACTCCTCCTACCAAATAACACCCCATCTTGAGGGGACTGATGTGTTGCCTGAGATTAGGCAATCGCTGTTGCCCCTCACCCCGACCCTCTCCCACAGGGAGAGGGAGCTGGCCGGAGCGCTTGGTTGGTCCGCGCAGCTTCGGAAAGTAGGGAGCAAAAACAAGAAAGATAAGGTATTACGCAAACCAAAAACTAACTCGATCGCCACCCCAGCCAAGGTGTGCCACCGTATTTTCAGACCCACTCGATCGGTCCCCTCGCCCTACGGGAGAGGGTTAGGGTGAGGGGGATCAGTTTCCGCTATTTTTCTTCTACTTAAGGTTATCTTCAGTTGTTATCCGCTATGCTCTGCTAATACCGAATTTAGTGGGAGTCTCTATGAGCGTTCGTTTTGCAAAATCACAAATCCTCCTGCACTGGCTGACGCTGGTGATGGTGATCCTGACTTACAGTGCCATATTGCTGAAGGACTCGGTGCCGGATGACAGCGCGGCATTGGTGAAGGATCTGCACTTTAACTTCGGCCTATCGGTATTTGTGCTGATGTTTATCCGCCTTGGGCTACGCCACCGGCATCCTACTCCACCGATCACTCCGGCCTTGCCGAAACTACAGGCGCTAGGGGCGAAAATGCTCCATTGGGTGCTGTATCTGCTGTTTTTATCGTTGCCGATATTGGGCTTCTTGACGTTGGCCTATGGGGGCAAACAGTGGTTGCTGCTGGGCTGGCAGGTGCCGCAGTGGATCACGCCTGACACGGGCATACGCCGCACGCTGAAAATGGTGCACGAAACCTTGGCAAACACGGGGTATTTCATCGTCGGCATCCATGCCTTGGCCGCGATTTATCATCACTATGTGCGTGGTGACGACACCCTGCGCCGGATGATGCCCGGCAAATAGTTCGCGCTGCAGAAACAACAAAGGGGCGCAGAAGCGCCCCTTTATCAATGTACCTGGCGAGATTGCCGTTAGGCAACCATCAGCATGAAGGTGCCTACCCATGCAACCAGCATGAATGAAACGCCCATCAAAAAGTATTTCACGTAACAACTCCTTGTGGAGTCCTCGCAAACCAACGATCCCGATTGTTGTCTGAGTATTTTGTGGCAAATCAGCGGCGGATGGCGGGTTCTTCAATCAGAAGGAACAACGTCCAGAGCTACGATTTACCGGTCGTTGCGATTCAAGTTCCTTGAGGTTAACCAGGAATCACAACAGGATCGGCGCTAATGTACTCCCAAAATCCTACCCATTTCAATACTGTGTTTTTGATCACATTTTTTGTCGGTTTTTTACCCTGCAGTGAGTTGAAACGGGCGCAGTATGCAGCATCCCTACGAGGTGGGATGGTTGATAAATGCCATAAGTAACAGTTTGTTACAAGGCATCAGGCTACGGCGCTGACGCTGGCGATCAGAATAGCCCAGAAAACCAGACAAGAAAGCAGGATAGCGGCCCAGACATGACGACGGTTGAGTTCCATTTTTAGCCTTCACTTTGCAATCGGTGGTTGTTTAATAACCCTATCGGCGCAAAACGGTAAAAATTTACTCTCTGGGCAAACTATTTATTCTGATTGCTGGCGGATCGCCACTACCGTGGTATGCACTTCGTAGCCGAGCAGAAACAGGGCTTGTTCAAGGGCCTCAACCTTCGAGGCATAGGCCACATCCAGCAACCGATCGATCTGAGCACCGTTAAGGCCCATCTGGCGTGCCAGCAGTGCTTTTGAGGTGTTGCTGCTCAACATATGGTTGTGCAGTTCCAGCTTTAATTTCACCAGCACCGGTAAATGCAGGGCGATGTCACCGCTTTGCAATGCGGAGGCCGCAGGCACCGGGCGCCCTTCTTCCATTTCAATGGCGATAGCCGTCAGCAGGCTTTCCTGCGCCTCCAGTTCGACATCCTCACGTTTGTAGCAGGCGGCTTGCTGCTCGGGGAAATCCCGTAGGGTAATTTGCCAGGCATCGCTTTCGCTATCGAAGGCGTAATGGGCGGGATAGTGGCAAGGCATCATATTTCCTGCTTGGGGGGAAGTGAGCCGCATTGTGACCGGTTGGCGACAACAATGCCAGAGATTGGCGTCCTTAAAGCACGGGGATAATCGCTGTGTAGGCCGCCAAGCTGAAAACAGGGTTATGCAGTATTTTTTTTGGACGGTGACTGATGTTTTATTAGCAACTTATGCCAGAATTATCCTATAGCCCAATGATGATCCGGATTAACATGAAATACAGATTTAACGATCGTGTGCTGTTTGATGGTGATACCGGAACGTTGGGTCCAAGCGACTTTTCCGACGAGCCCACGGCTATTTCCAATCCCGCCAAACGTCTTTTGCTATTACTGATCGCCAACTATGGCAAACCCGTGGAACGTGAGGTGATTTTCAAAAAGGTGTGGGACGACTACGGCATGATCTCCAGCAATAACAACCTTAATCAATGCGTGAGCAAGTTGCGCCGGGTGCTTAAGGTGATGGGGATCGATGATGAGGTGATTGTCACCGTGCCGAAGATAGGGTTTATGTTGCGCCGCGAGATCCAGGTTGAAATCAGCCAGGAAGACGATGGACATTTTACCCCGTTAGTCCCTGCACAGACAGTGAGTGATGAGGCCTATTTGCCATTAGAGAGCGGGCTGGAAACCGAAGCCGAGACTGACGATGATATTGCTTCAACTTCCGAGGCAGACGATGAGCCCGATCTGCCGACAAGCGTAGAGATTGCTGCTCCTGCCAACAAAAAACGTCTTGGTTGGGGTCTGATCGCGACGGTTGCTGGTTTGGTTTTTGTACTGGGGATCGCATCTACGATGTACGCCACCAATTCACTGGCCAGACAGGAGGTGTTTCTTGGCAAGGCGGGGAGTTGCAAGGTATTTATGTCGACATCCACGCAGTCAGGGGTCCCCAGCTCCAGTCTGAATCAGGACATGTTGTCCTATGTGGAGCAACGAAAAGCCGAATGCCGGGCAGATGAATACCTGCTAGTGGTACGCAGCAACCAGGTTCGTTCTTTTATTTCTGGCGTGAGTCGCCTGTTTTTTGTTCGCTGCACTATCGTACGTGAGCACAAAATAGAGTTTTGCTCAGGGCTAGAGAACGACAGTTTGCCGTTGTTGCAGTAAGGCTAAGTAAAAGAATGGGCCTGATCATTGCAACAGTAGTCTGGTTTTTTGGTGGGGTGAGCAACAATTAGCCGAATTGTTTAATTTTTGTATGAAATGAACATAAAACAAACAAGTTTTTTGTGCTTAACAATGAGACCGTGTAGAGTTTTACGCATAAAACAGGCCATTAAAAACATTAAATTTGGATTTTAAACCTAAATAATTCCAATTTAATAGTTAATGATTCTTTTATACCGCTTGTGGGTTAAGATTTTTCTCGTCAACGGGTGGTTAGGATTGTTCTTAAGTAACTGACTGGTGACGCTCACCACGGAACCTGCGAAGTTATCGCAGAACGGTGGAAACAAACAAGTACGGCAGGATGGTAAATAACGGACCGATGACAGTAAAGCTTCTCGGGCGCACCAATCGGCAATGTGCTTGGTTAACTACAGTTATCTTATAACGGATTAGGATCATTATGAAATTTTACAACACCAAAACTACCCTGCTGGCCGCTGTTATCGGTATGACTTTTGCGGGCTCAGCCCTGGCAGCCGATGGCACTATTACCATCAATGGCACCATTACTGACACTACTTGCGATATTTCGGTCAACAACCAGTCTAAAGACGCCACGGTAACGTTGCCGACCATTTCCATCTCTGCGCTGCCAGCCGTTGGGGCAACTGCAGGGGCAACACCTTTCAGCATCGCACTGACCAACTGTGCGGGGGCTACACTTAATACTGCCAGCACCTTCTTCGAAGCGGGCGCTTATGTTGAACAGAGCACCGGTCGCCTGAACAACTCGGCATCGGGCACGGCGACCAACGTCCAGGTTCAGCTGTTGAACGCCAATCTGGGCAGCATCATGGCGGGTAGCGCACATAGCCAAGGCGATTTGGCCGTTGATATTAGCTCCGGTGGCGGCGTAATGAATTATTACGCGCAATACTATGCGAACGGGACGGTCACGCCAGGTACGGTTAATACCCAGGTGGATTACACCATCATCTACCTGTAAGACATCCAGCCGTGGGATGAGGGCAGCCTCATCCCTTTCAGAGGACAGCGCCATGTTAAGAACTCTATTTACCGTTTCCGCCTTTAGCTTGGCGCTGACATGGACAGTTGCCGCTGATGCTGGTGTGATCATCAACGCCACACGCATTATTTATAACGAAAACAGCGGTGAAGCGATTACCCAACTGCGTAACCAAGGGACCAGCCCGGTGTTGATCCAGTCCTGGATCGATAACGGCGATGTTAAATCCAAACCCGACACCGTCAAGGTGCCTTTTACCCTGACGCCACCGGTAGCCCGTATCGATCCGGGCAAAGGGCAGGCGTTGCGTATTGCACGTACCGGCGGCGGATTGCCGAGTAACCGTGAATCACTGTTCTGGCTCAATGTGTTGGAGATCCCACCCAAGGCTACCCAAAAAATAGCCGCGGGCGACAACCTGATGCAGTTCTCTTTCCGCACCCGCATCAAACTGTTCTATCGGCCGAATAACCTGCCAATGACCCCGGCTCAGGCTTACGAAAAGCTGGATCTGAGCTTACGCAAAGGGGCTGCGGGTTATGAAATCGTCGCCAAGAACCCATCGCCTTATTACCTTACTTTCCGCCAGATTGAAATTCGTAGCGCCAAAGGTGCGCCAGTACTGGGCGATCTAGGGAAAACGCAGGAAAGGATGGTGGCACCCTTTGGCGAGTTGGTGATGAAAATTCAAGGAATGAAATCGGCACCGTCAGCAGGCTTAAAAGCGTTTTATAGCCTGATTGATGATTTCGGTGGGGATAACAAAAATGAGCGGACGTTGGCGGGCAGTGGTAAGTCTTGATTGGCGGCCCTCTTTTCTCAACCAGATTTATATTGCGGGAGCCATTTTACTGGCTCCCATAACGTTGGCTTATGCGGATGAAAGTGAGGCTATTGAGTTCAACGAGTCTTTTCTGCGTTCGTCCGTCGATGTCAGCCAGTTCTCCAGCGGTAACCCGGTTGCTCCCGGCATTCACCGCATCGATCTCTATCTTAACGACCAATGGAAAGGGCGTCAGGACGTCAACTTTTCCCTGGCTTCGCCGCAAAGCAGCATCGCTCAACCTTGTTACGATCTGAAACTGTTAAGCCTGTTCAATATTGCCTTGGATAAACTGGACAAGGCGGTGCTGTCGCGCTTGCAGCAAGGGGAACAGTGTATTGCGTTGGGTGAACTGGTACCTGGCGTGGAGGGCAATTTTGATAGCGGTGGCCAACGGTTGGACGTGCGTGCGCCGCAGTCTTTGCTGCAGCATGAAGCCCGTGGTTATGTCAGCCCTGAGCTGTGGGATAACGGCATCACGGCGGCGACCCTGCAATATGACTACAACGCTTACCGTGCTGATCATTCCGACTCATCTGCTCAAACCACCCAATTTCTGGGGTTGCGTGGCGGATTAAATTGGGACGTGTGGCGTCTGCGTTACCGGGCGTCGGCCAATTGGAATGATGACGAGGGTTTTCTCTATCAAAGCAATGAAACCTATCTGGAACGGCCTCTGGTTGGCTGGCGTAGCCGGATGGTGCTGGGCCAATCGACCACCGACGGTCAAGTCTTTGACAGCATTGGGTTCATTGGCGCTCAGATCAGCTCGGACGATCGTATGTACAGCGATTCCCAACGTGGCTTTGCCCCGGTGGTGCGCGGTATCGCCAATACCAACGCGTTGGTGCGTGTAAGCCAGCGTGGCAGCCAGATTTATGAGACCACCGTACCGCCGGGGCCGTTTGTTATTGACGATCTCTATCCTACCGGCAGCGGCGGCGATCTGCTGGTCACGGTGACCGAAGCCGACGGCACTGAACGCAGCTTTACCGTCACCTATGCTTCGATTGCCGAACTGCTGCGGCCAGGTGTAACCCACTATTCACTGATGGCGGGGAAATATCGCAATAACTCGGTGAGCGAAGAACCTGCCATTGCGGTGGGCACCTTGAGGCATGGTTTCACAAACCTGCTGACGGGGTATACCGGTGTGATCGGTGCCGATGGCTATGCGGCGGCCTCGGGCGGTTTGGCATTCAATACCGATTTTGGTGCGCTGTCGGCGGATATTACCCAGGCACAAACGCAGTTTGAGCACCGTCCTAACGAGCAGGGGCAGAGCGTACGTCTCACCTATGCGAAAATTTTGCCGGTAGTGGATACCAACATCACTCTGGCCAGCTACCGCTATTCCAGCTCTGGGTATTACAACGTGGATGACGCCATGTTGCTGCGCGATCGCGACAGTAACGATAGCGGTTTTGCTGACTATAACAGTTGGAAACGACGTAATCGTTTCCAGATTAACGCCAGCCAGTCGTTGCCGGAGGGGTTTGGGACTGTCGCGTTGAATGCCAACGTGCAGGATTATTGGGATCATGACCAGACCGACCGCGAATATCAGCTTAGCTACAACAATCATTATAACAAGCTGAATTATGGGGTTAACTTCGCACGGACACGCAACCTGGCAACCGGAAACTGGGATAACAAAGCCATGCTGACCCTGTCGATCCCATTGGGTTCCAGCTCGCGCGCACCTAACCTGACCAGCAGCTATACCCAGCAAAAGGATCGTCAGGGGTTGCAGAACTCGCTGTCCGGTAGCCTGGGAGAGGACCGGCAGTATAACTACAGCGCCTTTACCAACTACGACTATGATAAAAATGGTAGCAACAGCGTTAGCGGTGGCGTCAACGGCTCATGGGCCGCGCCTTATGCCTTCGTTGGGGGCAGCGTTTCCGCAGGCCAGGGTTATCAACAATATGGCGCCAATATGTCCGGTGGCCTGGTTGCCTATAGCGGCGGAGTGGTGTTTACACCGATGCTGGGGGAAACGTCGGCAATCGTCGAGGCAGAAAACGCCAAGGGGGCCAGGATCACCAACTACAGCGGTCTGCGCCTGGATAACAGCGGAAAGGCGGTGGTCCCTTACCTCAGCCCTTACCGTCAAAATACCGTGGAGTTGGATCCGAAAGGGCTTTCCAGGGATGTGGAACTGAAATACACCAGCCAGAAGATCGCGCCGACCGCCGGTGCCGTCGGGCTGTTACGTTATGAGACCGAAAGCGGCTACTCGATCCTGGTGACGGCCCGAGACGTTGCGGGTAATCCGTTGCCCTTTGGCGCAAACGTGTCAGACGAGCAGCAGCGTAGCGTGGGGTATATTGGTCAGGTTGGTGAAGGCTTACTGCGGGTCAACAACCCTAAAGGCCAGTTAGAGGTGAAATGGGGGGAAGGAGCCGGAGAAAGTTGCCGGTTTAACTATCAGTTGCCCGCCGTATCGCATGGGGATGAACCAGACTATCGCCGCCTGGAGGTAATATGCCAATGAAGCAACGACTGACGTTGGTCCGTTTGTTCACACCGAGGCTCGGCGCAGAGTTCCGGCTGCGGGGTAAGCGCTTGCTTCTTGGCTTATTGCTGATATTTGGCTACGGCGGAGCGACCAGCGCCGAAGGGCTTGCGGTCAGTTGCGCGCGTAACAGCGGTTATTATCAGTTTTTCGACACGGCCACCATTGAGATTGGCAAAGACAGCGCCGTGGGTGACGTGCTGGGGCCTTGGATCAACTCTTACAACTCCACTGCCTGGAACTGCACCCCCAATAGCGCCTACCAGCAGCCGGTGCAGTTTAGCGTACAGGGTTACCCGCCTTACACCACACGCAATACCATCGTGGTCGATGGGCAAACTTACATGCTGTATAACACCACGGTAAAAGCCGGTCTGGGGTATATCGTCCGTTGGCGTTATACCCTGAATGGTAAAACCACCAACTGGCAGCCGTTGACCATTGGCACGGGTGGGCAGCAGACCCATCCTGAGACCATTACCGTCAACTACAGCGGTAACCGCTTCTATTTGGGCGTTGATGCTCAGGTGCGGTTTGTGAAAACGACCACCGGCCTGACCGCTGGCGCAATTCCCTTGTTCGATCCAATTTATCTGCGGCATTTAGAGACGTATAACGGCATTGCTCTGCCGGGCGATCTCACCTACATGATTGCCCAGTTCAAAAGCGGCGGCACTATCGCCAGTGGCGGCACCTGCACCACTCCGAATGTGAATGTCGATCTGCCGGAGGCCAGCGTCGGTCAGTTCAACGGCGTGGGTTCGGTGGCAGGGCGTAAAGCCTTTGAGCTGGCGTTCAACCAATGCCCGGCTGGCTTGGCCAGCATTGGTTACAGTTTTGCCGCCACGACACAGGTGCTGGATGCTGCCAATGGTGTAGTTGCACCGAACGCTACCTCAAGCGCTAGCGGCGTCGGGATACAGTTACTGCGTGGCAACAACCTGCCGGTGACGTTTGGCACTATTTATCTGCTGGATAACTATAATAGTTCTGCCAAGGCCAACTATCGGGTTCCCATGCAGGCTGGCTTGTTCCAGGTGGGTAATGCGGTAACCGCAGGTACGGCCAACACCGCAATCACTTTTACGCTCAATTATAAGTAGGGTAAAAATGGCAGCTATGTCTGGTTTCACGCCACAATATCGCAGGCTTGGCCGTTGGCTATTGATTACGGTGATGGCCTTATTTATCCCACTGAGCCACGCCGAGATATACCTGGGAGCCACGCGCCTGATTGTCAACGGCAAGGATAAGGAAGCGACGCTGCGAGTGACCAACGAGGGCCGCTCTGCGGTGCTGCTGCAAGTCTGGGTGGACAATGGTGATAGTGAGGCGGAACCGGAGAAAATCGCCACGCCGTTTACCGTAGCGCCGCCGATCTTGCGCCTGGACGGGAAGCGGGCACAGCGTCTGAGAGTGTTGTTTACCGGGGCAGAACACACGCTGCCGAGCGATCGTGAGTCGGTGTTTTGGCTTAACGTGTTGGAGATCCCGCCTAAAGTGGCCAGCAATACGGCCAGCCAGATGCAGATGGCGTTCAGAACCCGCATTAAATTATTCTACCGGCCACGGTCATTACAGACGATGAACACGGCCAACGTGCAGGAGCAGTTGCGCTTTAGCCTGGCAAAACAGGGCGGCAACCCGGTATTGGTGGTCAGCAACCCCACGCCGTTTCACCAGACATTACTAGAAATGACGGTGGGCCGCGATAAGCAGCAGGCCGTCGTTACCCTGGTACCGGAAAATGGCATGGTAAGCCCAAAAGGGCAGGCTGATTTTGCCTTAACGGCGGCTAAAGGCCCGGTGAATACTGGCATGAAGGTATTTTACTCGGTGCTTGACGATTTTGGCTCTGTGGTTACGGCAGAGCAAGTCTTGCAGGCGGAGCAATCTTCCTTGCCGCGCTAGGTATTTCTGCGATCTCTGCCCACTTTTTAAGCACACCGCACGTATGGCGTATATTTTTTAGCTTTTGCGAGTATTCTTAGAAGTGCAGCACATTTTACGAGCGATTGTCATCCTGCTTGTGGCACGTCAACTTTACTGTAAAACGTTGAGGAGGAGATCATGGAAACTTTGGAAAAGTGCTATGTCTATGCCAAGAACACCAGCAACATGGATTTTCTCGCTTCTACGGTGGCATTCTTGGAGTTTCAGGGTCGTGAAGTCGATGCTAACGGCGTGGCGGGTAATATGTCGCGTGAACAGAGCGATAACTTCTTCGAACGGCTCAATCATTACCGTTCTATCTACAAAAAGCAGAGCCAGCCAGCTTGAATTCACCCCTAAGGCCCCGTTTTCGGGGCTTTTTTATTTAACTTTTTAATTTAAATAAGATTTTTTGTGATTTACTTCGAAAACGAAAAGATAGGTCGAAATGCCCCTGCGGTTGAGCTCTAGGGGCGTTGTTGCTTAGGGGCTGGTCGCTGTAAGCCTCTGGAAAGTTTGTTTACCACATCAGATCGTCAGGCACGACAAAATCGGCATACGGATCTTCTTCATCTTTAGCCTCTTTACTCAGCTCGGCATTTAATACAATGCTGCTCGCATCACGCTGCGCTATTTTATCGGCCACGATCGCGGGTATAATCGCGTATTCGCCTTCAGGGTTCTTATCGGTAATCAGACGAGCAATGGCAAGGCGGCCACTAATCAACTGAGATTGGGTCGTTTTATCCACATATATTTTTTTAATTAAATTGTTATCTGTGAAGTTATAACCAATATCGCCATTTGCAATAACGATGCGGTTCATTTCAATAAGCTGCTTAACCTGGGCTTTATATTCTTTCGCTAAGGCGGCCTGCTTTTGCTGCTCATTCAACTGTTTATCACGTTCAACCTGAGCCTTTTTGTTTTCTTCCACGGCCTCTCTTGCCTCACGAGCCTGAACCCGCGATTTTTTAGCCGTTCTTTCCACTTTCGCCAGTTTTTTACTGTTGACCAGTCCAGCTTTAAGCAGCTGCTCTTGTAATGTTAGCTTTGCCATGTTCGTTTCCGAAACCGATTAAATAATGCCTTGGATTATACCCTTAACCTAAGAGGTTGTGCCAGGGGACGGAAAATTTCCACGCAAATTACTGATAGCATTGACTATTATACCCTCAACCTAATCAAGGCCTGTGCTCATCAGCCATGGCGATAAACCTGAACAACCTGACAATGGGTAATGAACATTATGCATGAAATTCAAACAATTAGATATGTGACTGGATTAATAGGTTCTGCTTTATGAAGTCTTCAACATCCTCCTTCGCCTGCTTTAAGGATCCCTCCGAAGGTAGCGTGAACAGATATTCACTGTAGCCAAATAGCATCGCGTCTAGCTGTCGTGCTACGCGGGGGGCTTCAACACTGCGAAATGCTCCTTCTTCCATACCGGATCGAATAATTTGGGTAAGAACCTGATGCCACTCTTCTAAAATCGACTGCATCAGACTGGCATAAGATTCATTATGCGTGGAGAGTATCCATAGAGACCCGTACAGTTTCCTGGTAGGGTCAGGCGTTGCAGAAATATTACCATCAATAAATTCTTGCAATTTCTGATGGGCAGGTAATGGTTTAAGCATTATGCGAAACTCTTCCAGTTCCGTAAGCATAAATTTTGTTACTGCTTCGAGACATAGCGATTGCCAGTTTTTAAAGTAGTGATAAATATGGCTACGGGAGAGGCCTAAGGACTCGGTGAGATCACGTGTTTTCACATTCTCAACGCCTTTTTCAATAAACAGTTCGACAACAGCACTGAGAATTTTATCTCTCATCGGTTCTGATTTACATTTCACGGCCCATCTCCTTCTTGACTTTGAGCAACTGCTCAAATAGCATGTTCTTATCATTTGAGCGATTGCTCTATTATTATTTTAACAGAAACCCCTTCAATGAACAGTCGAAATATTCCCGCTCCTCCAGTGGCCGGAAGTGCTTCCAACACTCTGAAATCACTGGCGAGTCGTCACCGAAGAAAGTTATCCCTGACTTTTTTCCTGGTGATTGCCGAGAACGTTACCTACCTGCTCTATCCAATACTGGCAGGTGTGTCCATCAACGCCATCCTGGCAGGGCAGACGTTAAGTGCTGTGCTGTATGGGGTAATGATCTTATTTATCTGGTGCCTTGGTGCGACACGAAGGAGTGTGGATACGCGTGCTTTCGCCAGAATTTATGCCGCGCTGGCGGTCTCTGTGGTGATGACGCAGCGTAAAATAAAGCTGAATTATTCTACCGTGGCGGCCCGCGTAGCGTTATCAAGAGAGTTTGTCGATTTCTTTGAGTTGCATTTGCCGATGCTCATTACTTCTCTGGTCTCTATGATTGGTGCTGCCGTCATGTTACTGCTCATTGAATTTTGGGCCGGTGTGGCTTGTCTGGTCATATTGGCCTTTTTGGCCTGCTTCCTCCCAGGATATGCCATTAAAAATGAAGCACTGTATAACAGACTGAATAACCGCCTTGAAAAAGAAGTGGATTTTGTCAGTACAGCCACCAGGCTTTCCCTGGAACGGCATTATTTGACACTTGCGAGGCTGCGCATAAGGCTATCCGATCGCGAAGCCATAGGCTATCTGTCTATTGGGGGGCTGGTTGCCCTGTTGTTTAGCCTAACTATCGTCTGGATGACTCAGGCGAAGGGCATCAGTGCTGGTCATATCTATTCTGTGATGACCTATATGTGGATGTTTGCTACAAGCCTTGATGATGGTCCGCAGCTATTGGAAAAATATTCACAACTTAAAGATATTGGTAAAAGGATCAACACTGAAATAGTGGAAAAGGACTAATGCCGCTCACTTTTCATTATGTTTGGAATACACACGGTATTTCTAAATAAATCATCATCAATACGGATGTCATTCAATGTCCCAGTTTTTTATCAATAGGCCAATTTTTGCCTGGGTCATCGCCCTATTTATTATTCTGGGAGGGGTCCTTGCTATCCCGCATTTGCCGGTGGCCCAATATCCAGCCGTTGCACCACCCAGTGTGTCGATAACGGCAACCTATCCTGGAGCAACGCCAGAGACGATGAATACGTCAGTTATTTCACTTCTCGAACGCGAGATAGCAGGGGTTGATAATCTGCTTTATTTTGAGTCGTCCAGTGACACGTCGGGTATGGCATCCATTACGGTGACGTTCAAGCCTGGCACGAATATCAACCTTGCCCAAATGGATATTCAGAACCAGATAAAAGTGATCGAACCTCGCCTTCCTCAGGTGGTGCGTCAGAATGGTGTCAATGTTGAAGCCGCCAATTCGGGGTTTCTGATGATGGTGGGATTGACGTCGCCTTCCGAGCAATATGAAGAAGCCGATTTGAGCGACTATTTTGCACGCCATGTGTCTGATGAATTGCGGCGAGTGCCTGGCGTGGGCAAAGTTCAGTTATTTGGTGCCGAAAAGGCGATACGTGTTTGGTTGGATCCCATCAAGCTGTTCACCTATAAACTGTCGGTTAATGATGTGCTCACGGCGCTCGGTCAGCAAAACATCCTGGTTTCACCGGGGCGTATGGGTGATGAGCCCGCCCTTTCTGGACAGCGGGTTACCTACCCACTGACGGTTCAAGGACAGCTTTCTTCACTGGACGAGTTCCGCAATATTACACTTAAAGCAAACAACAACGGCTCGCGATTGAGATTAGCGGATGTTGCCCGAGTGGAGTCCGGTTTACAAAGTTATGCTTTTGCGATCCGCGAGAATGGGTTGCCTGCAACTGCAGCGGCGATCCAGCTCTCCCCTGGGGCAAATGCAATCAGTGCTGCCGAGGGTATCCGTATGCGTCTTGATGAACTGTCCGCAAATCTGCCGCAAGGGATGCAATTTACAGTTCCTTTTGACACGGCCCCGTTTGTGAAACTCTCGATCGAGAAAGTCATCCAGACCTTTGTTGAAGCAATGATCCTGGTGTTTCTCGTGATGCTGCTTTTTCTGCACAAAATTCGCTGTACGGTGATCCCTGCCATTGTTGCGCCAGTCGCTTTGCTGGGCACATTGACCATCATGTTATTCAGTGGTTTTTCCATAAATGTACTGACCATGTTCGGTATGGTGTTAGCTATCGGCATCATTGTGGATGATGCGATCGTGGTTGTTGAGAATGTCGAACGTCTCATGGCGGAGAAAAAGTTACCGCCCAAGCAAGCGACACGTATTGCGATGGCGGAAATTACCCCGGCAATTATCGGTATCACCCTGGTATTGACCGCCGTATTTATCCCTATGGGCTTTGCCAGTGGTTCGGTCGGTGTTATTTATCGGCAGTTTACACTCTCGATGGCGGTGTCCATCCTTTTTTCGGCATTTCTCGCCCTGACGCTGACACCTGCACTGTGCGCTACCTTGTTGAAACCTCATGGACAAAAAGAAGGTTTGGGGAGTAGATTTTCACACGGCTTCAATCGTAAGTTTGATGGCTTATCTGTTCGCTATGGATCTGGATTGAAGTATGTGTTGAAGCGTACAGGAAGAATGATGCTGCTTTATGTTGCTCTATGCGGCTTGCTGTTTTTCGCGTTGCAAAAACTGCCTTCATCGTTTCTGCCGGAAGAGGACCAGGGCTATTTTATGTCCTCAATGCAACTTCCTTCAGATGCGACTATGGAGCGGACTCGTGAAGTCGTACAGCAGTTTGAACAGACAATAGCGACACGTAACGCCATTGAGAGCAATATTTCTATTCTGGGATTTGGATTTTCGGGGTCGGGCCCAAATACGGCAATGGCATTCACCACATTAAAAGACTGGAAAGACAGAAAGGGTTCGACGGCTCAGGGAGAAGCCGATTTTGTTCAGACAACACTGGGCGAGGTGCCTGATGCCACAATTTTAAGTTTGTTGCCGCCAGCGATTTCAGATATGGGGACATCATCAGGATTTACGCTGTATGTTGAAGACCGGGGGGGAAAAGGTTATCCCGCATTAAAGCAAGCGGCAGAAAAGCTCGTCGCACAGGCTAATCAAAGTCCACTATTAACCGATGTCTACATTGATGGATTACCTCAAGGCGTGAGTGTTGCACTGAATATAGATAGGGAGAAGGCTGAAGCATTCGGCGTTTCTTTTGACGAGATCGGCCAGGCGCTTTCTGCCGCCGCTGGTTCTTATTATGTGAATGATTACACGGAACGCGGCCGCGTTCAGCAGGTCATCGTTCAGGCTGATGCCGATTATAGAATGCAGCTTACTGACTTACTGAAAATCTCCGTCAGAAATAGAACCGGTGAAATGGTGACGCTTTCGTCTTTCGTGAGCCCGTCTTGGACTTTAGCCCCAAGTCAATTGAATCGCTATCAGGGATATCCTGCATTCAGGGTAATGGGAAGCGCAGCGGCGGGCCAATCGAGTGGCACGGCGATGGCTGAAATGGAACGATTGGCTGATTCGTTACCTCATGGATTCCAGGCCGAGTGGGCCGGGAGCTCTCTGCAGGAAAGAGAATCTGCATTACAGTTTCCCATGCTTATTTTGCTGTCCATTCTTGTGGTGTTTATGGTGCTGGCGGCACTCTATGAAAGTTGGTCAACGCCTTTTGCCGTTATGTTGGTGGTTCCGTTGGGGCTGGCTGGTGCAGTATGTGCGGTGATCATTGCTGGTATGTCAAATGATGTCTTTTTTAGAGTTGGCATGATCACCATCATCGGACTTTCTACTAAAAACGCCATTCTGATCGTTGAGTTCGCTCGGAAACTACGTATGCAGGGGATGGATACTGTTACTGCAACATTGCTAGCGGCTAAACAAAGATTACGGCCCATTGTTATGACTTCTCTGGCCTTTACGCTGGGTGTTGTTCCCTTGATGCTTGCTACTGGTGCTAGCGATAAGACTCAGCATGCAATAGGTACGGGTGTCTTTGGCGGCATGATCAGTGGGACTTTATTGGCAATATTCTTTGTGCCCGTCTTTTTTGTCTTTGTCAGTGGATGGGTAGAAAGAAAAGGCAACGTTAAATAGATAAGGCAGTATCTGGCCATGGTTATATTTCCATCATGGCCAGCGTTAATCTTTTTTGTCCCCGTTATGATTCTGCTCTGGTTTACTGGCATGAACAGTCCCAAAAGGCCAAAGCCGTTTCCGCTGTCGTGCGTTGTGATACGTATTCTAACGAACCTATATCTATCGATGGTGTTGCTATTTTAGGTTTCAAAACTAATCAGTATTATTGATTGATTTTGCGACCATAACAAAGTGAAATTGATATTTTTGTTTGTGCTGCCAGTTGAGAGTGTTGTTCGGTCTTGTAAAGGTTGTTGTTGTGCTATAACTGGCTATCATCTCTCTTTTAAGTTTTTGCCGCCTTTGAAAGGATTGTCTATCGTTATGCCCGTTAATTTTGATCTCAACGATCTTTATGCCTTCCGCGCTTTGGTTGAATACGGTAACTTTAGGCTTGCTGCGGAGTCCATCTGCCTTTCACCGTCAGCATTGAGCCGCAGGATCGAGAAGCTGGAATCAGCGCTTGGCATAAAATTGTTCGACAGAACCACCCGGCGCGTTACGCTGACACTTTATGGGCAGACCTTTGCCGAGCGTTCAGATCAACTATTGATGAACTTTGAGTTGGTATTAGCGGATATCAATAAGGCCAGTCAGACTCGAACGGGGTTGGTCACTGTTGCCACGGTGCCTTCGGCTGCCTATTATTTTATGCCCGACGTCATTCGTCGCTTCCAGGCTCGCTATCCGCGTGTTCGCGTTAAACTGATTGATAGCAGTGTAGGTAATGTTATCGAAGCGGTTACGAGTGGGCAGGCGGACTTCGGCATCTGTTTTGCGAGAAGCCTGCAACCCAATATTGAATTCCTTCCCTTGATAGGGGATGTTTACGTGGCTGCCTGCAGGCGCGATCATCCCATCGCCAGTAAAAAAAACCTCACCTGGCGCGAATTTTATCAGCAGGACTATGTGGGGTTGGACAAGACGTCAGGAAACCGTAATCTGCTCGATCAGATGTTGGCACATATCATTCCCGAACGCCCCAGTGTCTGCGAAACTCGTCATGTGACGACTCTGCTGGGTATGGTTGAAGCGGGCATCGGCATTGCTGCCGTGCCCGCTATGTCAATGCCATCTTCAGAGCATTCGGTACTGACCCACCTGCAGTTAACCGATCCAATTGTGAAGCGTACAGTTGGTCTAATCAAACGCAGTGGACGCATTCAGTCCTATATTGCTGCCGAGTTAGAAAAGTTGATTACTGAACAGTATCACTCTAGTTAACCGGCTGTTCAGCTTTCACGGTTCTCATCCCTGTGGCCCGAATGACCTTTTGAGCCTGGGCGGAAGACAGGAAATCCAGCAGCGCTTTACCCCCTTGACGATGTTCTGCTTTCGCGGTGATCGCGCCAGCAAAGCGGGTAATGTACTGCACATCTTCTGGCAGTTCGCCAATAAAGGTTACGCCCGGGACAGGAAGCAGTTCACTGACTTGCTGGAAGCCCAGCTCATATTTTCCTTTTGCCACTTCTGATGCCACAGGAATACGTTCAATCATATAAGTTTTCTCTTGCAACTTGGCTTCAATACCCAGCTTTTTGAACAGCTGGCTGCTGACATAGCGGCCGCTGGCACTGTCAGAATAGGCAATGGATTTAGCATGTAGCAGAGCATTACGTAGATCTGCAGTCTTCTCGATATTGGGTATCGAGTCCCCTTGCTTTACTACCATGCCAATTGGCGAGTCGGCCAGCTCCACGCGTGAACCTGGTTGGATCCAATTATCCTTTTCTAAATTTTCCAGTGCGCCTCCAACCATTATCACCACATCGGCCTTTTCACCGCGCGCCAAGCGTGCAGGGATCGCCTGGGGAGTCTTCCCCATGGAGGGGCCGGATACCAAAATGATTTTGTCGCCACTCTTCGCTTCGAATTGTGGGGTCAGTTTCTCCAGTGCGGCTTGAAAGCCGCCTGAAATCATGACGGTAATGTCTTTGGCCTGTACGCCCACGCTGACAGAGGAGAGCACCAGTGTTGCAAGGAGTGAACGAGAGATCTTTTGCATGATGTAATCCCTGATTTAACGTGCTGTTTGTAGTGATAACGTGCTGCGGCGGTATAGATATAGCGTCGCCAGCAATGCGCACAAGGCGGCAAAGCACATCCAATAGCCAGGTGAAGCTTTATCGCCGGTATACTCAATCAGTGCGGTAGAGATAACCGGTGTGAATCCGCCAAAGACCGCGGTTGCCAGACTGTAGGCCAGCGAGAAACCTGCAACCCGAACTTCGGCCGGCATGATCTCTGTCAAGGCTGGGATCATGGCACCGTTATAGAGGCCGTAGATGAAGGACAGCCATAACAGTACTGTCAGCATCATGGAAAAACTTGGGGCTTGCGCAAGCAGGCTGAGTGCTGGATAAGCCGTGAGCAACGTCAACAGTGTCATGCTAACCAGAACCGGCTTGCGGCCGAAACGATCTGACAGGGCGCCGCCTATTGGCAGCCAGAGGAAGTTAGAGATTGCGACCAACAAGGTCACCAGCAAACTGTCAGATGCGCTAAGCATCAACACTTTTTTACCGAAGGTTGGTGCATACACTGTGATCAGATAAAACGCGGTGGTCGTCATGGCAACCATTAGCATGCCAGCGATAACAACTTGCCAGTTCGTTAACAGGGTTTTAAATACGTCACGCATTGCCAGGTGGGTGCGACGGGCAGTGAACTCCTGTGTTTCTTCCAGTTTGCGGCGCAGGAAAAAGATGAAAGGTACAATCAGGCAGCCAAACAGGAAAGGAATACGCCAGCCCCACTCGCGAATAGCGCTTTCTTCCATGGCTGCATTCAGCGCGAAGCCCATCGCCGCGGCCACCATAATGGCCACTTGCTGGCTGCCGGACTGCCAGCTGGTATAAAAGCCTTTACGGCCCGGAGTGGCAATCTCAGCCAGATACACGGATACGCCACCCAGCTCTGCTCCTGCCGAGAAACCTTGCAATAAGCGCCCCCCCAGCACCAGCAATGGGGCCCAAAGACCGATTGTCTGATAGGACGGAATGAGCACAATCAGGAAGGTTCCTGCGGCCATAATCGACAAGGTAACAATCAGTCCTTTGCGTCTGCCTACTTTATCAATGTATGCCCCCAACACCACGGCACCGATAGGGCGCATCAGAAAGCCTGCGCCAAATACTGCAAAGGTCATCATCAACGAGGCGAATTCACTGCTGGCAGGAAAAAAGGTATGTGCAATGTAGGTGGCATAAAACCCGAACAGAAAAAAATCAAACTGCTCCAAGAAGTTGCCAGAGGTAACACGCAGTATCGCGTCGGCTCTTGCTCGAGTCGTCATGGGAATGTTGGGTGAATTCATCGTTATCTCCAGTTGGCTATTGACGCTTTTGTTGCGTCTGTTTCTGAAGACTGGAACAGGAAAATAAACTAATTAAGCGCAATAAACTCATGAACTGATGCGTATCATGCATCAATGGCCATTAACAATTGGATGTGACAGTGGTAACGGCTTGTTAACAAGCTTGGCGTGTGCAGCCTTCTACAAAGCCCACAAAAAACATCATTCACGTTTTGTGACCAGCTTCATACAAGGATAATGGAAGAACAAGCTAAATACGGGTGGAGCAGGGCACTATCTGGTACATCACTGAGCGGGACAAAGTAGAAATCTGAGCGACTTCCGCATTTTTAATGCGTGAGGTTGCGACCTGTTTCAAGGTCAGCATGGGTAAAATATGTTGTCCGATATTTGCCTGCGATGGAGTACCGCCGTCAATGAACCGATGCGAACTGGGTTTAAAGGGATTTTGCGAACTAATACGGAGGGTAGCGAACGATGGACTGGTGTCCCCTGCAGGAATCGAACCTGCAACTAGCCCTTAGGAGGGGCTCGTTATATCCATTTAACTAAGGGGACTTTAGGCGGCTTTGATTTGAAGTGTTCGCCTTAGTTTCTATCCTACCGTAAATCCTCAATTTTTATCAAGCCTTATGTTTCTTTCCTTTCTCTATCATCCCTCCTAGTTTCGCCGTTTGCTCGCTTCGTTCACTTGCCTTTGAGTACAGATTGAGTACAGAATACAATTAACGATTGTGTACAGGATCTATAACATGGCCCTTAGCGATACCAAACTGCGAAGCATACACAACAAACCATATTCAGGGCCTGCGGAGCTTACCGACAGTGACGGCCTAAGTGTACGCATAACCCCGGCTGGTACTGTTACTTTCCAGCATCGATACCGCTGGAATGGCAAGCCGGTGCGCCTAACTGTTGGCCGTTATCCGGTGATATCACTCAAGGATGCGCGGGTAGCCGTTGGCGAGATGCGCGAATTGTACCTGAAGGGCATCAACCCTAAAACCTATTTTGTAGGCGCAACGGGAGAACTGACCCTTAAAGAGTGCCTAGATCAGTGGTGGGAGAAGTATGTAAAAGGGCTTAAGCCTAACACCCAGACGCTTTACCGTTCCGTTGTGTACAACACGATGTACACACAATTCGAAGATGTACCAGTTGCTAAAATCCCCGTGTCGCTATGGGTGCAATTTTTCGATAAGCAGGAAAAACTTAACAAGAAGAAAGCCCGAGTTTTACTGCTCCAACTGCGTTCGGTGGTCAACTGGTGTATCAGCAGGCAGTTGATCCCTTCATGCGAACTAACCAAGCTGAGCGTAAAGAATATTGGTAAAAAGCCCGATACCGGTAGCCGTGTCTTAACGTTCACAGAACTTGCAAAAGTATGGCTGGCGTTGGAGAACAGCAAAATCGTATCTTCCAATAAGTTGCTTCATCAGTTGCTTTTACTGTGGGGTGCCCGGTTGTCAGAACTGCGCCTGGCCAGGGTTGAAGAGTTCAATATGGAAGATCTGATTTGGACTACACCCGGCGCACATTCGAAAATGGGTAACGTGATCCGCCGCCCTATATTTGCTCAAGTTAAACCGTACATAGAGCGGCTGATAGCAGCCAAAAACCCGGTTCTCTTTCCTGGGCAAGAGCTGGATAAATCGATTGATCGGTCTTCGGCAAACCTGTACATGAAAAAGCTTAGGGATAAGATTGATATTCCGGAGTGGCGTACGCACGATTTCCGGCGTTCGCTGGTGACGAATCTTTCAGGGGAAGGGGTCATGCCCCATGTCACCGAAAAGATGCTGGGGCATGAATTAGGGGGGGTGATGGCCGTGTATAACAAACACGATTGGTTGGCAGAACAAAAAGAAGCGTATGAGCAGTATGCTGATAAGATTTTTTGGCACGTTAAACAGCTCGGTTAACGCCACCCTCATCGATCCACTTTTCAACTGCCTGGCGGCTGTAGCGTGATGGGTGGGTAAGAACGGGGGAAGGAAAACCGTGCTTAGTGCGCAGCCTCCATAGCGCTGTGCGTTTTTTTCCGACACGTTCAGAAACTTCTTCTTCAGTCATGAAATCAGTAATCATTTTAAGCCTCTCTTCATTAGGTATAAAAAACCCCGGCGCGTAGCCAGGGAGTTTTCGTTCTACTATTTTGCTATTTAAGCCTTCGCAAAGAACTTGCTTGGTACGTACGGCCAACACGTAGCACGGTGGCGATCAGGGATTCAACACAACGCGCCGCTTGTGGGTCTACTGCCAGTAGATCACTATTTATCTGAGCCCACGATTTTTCAATCGTGTTAAAGCATTCAAAAAAACGCTCAACGTCTATCGCTGAAGCATCAGGTTCTATTTCAGCACTCTCTGTAAAAGGAACTTTATTAGTTGACATAAGGTCTCTCTAATTAATTGAAAATAATGGACAAATGTCCTTTCACGAGTGCGCACTGATTGAGTGTTGTTAATGAGTGATAAACAATCAAATAGAACCTAACGATCAATTACGCTTTATCGATCGCTTTAACAGATCGATGGTGGTAAGTGACTAATTTTGCTGGTGGGGCGCAAGTAGCCGCTGATAGATAGCCGAGACATATTTAGCCTGGTGTATCGCATCATGCAGAGCATTATGGGGCTCGCCGTCGAAGGGCATGTCCCGCTTAGGGTTGAACCCGATTTCACGCCCTAGCTCTACTATGGTGCGTACATCGCGATCATTGAACCAGTTCCAGGGCTCAGGAAGAGCGGTGCGGTTGTAGGACTCACACAGGATGACATTATCGAAAACGGCACCATTTCCCCAAACACGAAGGTAGGCGGGGTTATTGGCGTTTGTCTTGATGAATTCGGCTAACTGTAGAAGCGCCCCATTGAGCGATGGCACTTCTTTGTTACAGACCGCCGCCCTTGCTTCTGCTGACTGCTCCAGCCACCATAGGATGGTTTCTGGTTCAGCAATTGCACCACTGTTCACCGCACTTTCAAGGTTCACTGCGCAATAGAACTGCTCGCCAAGTTCACCGGATAGTGGGTTGAAGAACACTGCTCCGATAGAGAGGATTGGCGCGGTAGGTTTTTTTCCCATGGTTTCGATATCAACCATCAAATGTTCATTAACCATATGTTTTGTCTCTCTTATGTCATAGTTTGCGTGAATGAGTAAAACCCCTAACCGCAAAAAAAAACTGTATGTATAAACAGTATCAGCGAATCAGGGATTGATCAATCTGGGGGAGTGGTAATAAGGACACTTTGCATACAACATAATGATTATTGTGTTGTATGAGGCACTGCACACAACAACTAGTAATTTCTTAGTCTGCCTTGGGAGCTGCCGCGAGCATGGCCTGAAAGATGCCCTTGACACATTCGGCGCTTTCTCGGCAACTGTAAGGCCAACCCTTTTTATCAAGCACTGCGTCAGCAAGCGCATTAAACGCCTCTGACTCAAAGCCATCTATTACCATATCCTCGGTCGGTTCTACCGGAACCAGCTGGAAGCCAACAGGCACGCTCTGCGCCTCCCTTACAGCCAGCAGATCAACATCACGCGCCCGCACCATGTCGATCAGCTTGCGGATTGTTGCGCCAGTGCCGCCAGCATCATCCAGCTTGCAGAGCAAGTCGAAGCTAGCATCCTCATCGCCAGTGGCCTCTTCATGCACGGCAGCTTCATAAATTTCCTGCACCTGCTCACTTGATATGGTCATGCATCCTCCGGTTGGTCTGGAATTTCATCCCAATGAGTAATGTTCACATCTTCATGGCTCAGTTCGACAACTTGGAAATTCCACCGCCAATCACCAGTTTCCTCTCCTCCTAAGGTATGAAAGACACTACGCCAGCCCAGTAACCAGCCTTCGCCGTTTGCATCAAACAGAAGCACGGTATTATTTGGTGCTGGCAGGCTTTCAGACACCGGTTTAGGCTGGCTGATGACTAGATCACGCCAAGCAACGGAAACCAGCTTCCCGCCCAGAATGAGAGTCTCTGCGCTGACTTGCGGCTCTTTCCCGTCTTCATACTCAACAACAAAAGTTACCTTTCCCATCAGCAGCTCCATGCATCGATTTCAGCTTCTACATATCCATCAATTTCAGATAAGTCAGCTTCTTCATCGAGATAATCACGGGCCTCCTTCTCGTACTGAGCCCGTTGCCCGTCATACCAAGCTGCAAACTCGGGTGACCAACCAACAACACCATAATCCACCTGAGCATTACGCTGCGCCATGTCATGTACCATAACAGCGGCGGTTAGCCTGCCGGTTTCTCGGCAAAACTTACCCAGATCGCGTTTTTGCCAGTACGGATTCACTTTCGAATCGCACCAAGGTTTTAATGCAACGCGCCAGCGACGAATACAGCGACCAATTAATGATTTTTTCATGCTTGTTTCCTCAGTGCGGTAAGGATTTCGCACATAGCTAAAGGTGGGACGGCATTACCAGCCATATTAACTACGAGCTGGTGGCTATCGGGGCGCTGATAATGTTCAGGGAAAGACATACCCGCCATAACCTCATCGCCAATAATCATGCGCATGCGATCACCATCGACCACTGCCCAGCGGTCACGGGTAGTAATGGTGCCGATCGGGCGATTCAGGCAACGGCCAGTTAACCCGCTACCGTTGCCGTAATAGGGCATGAGGAACCGATCTCCAAACCGTTTACGGCCAGCCTTAACACGTTCAAGCGTTGCTATTGCTCGGCGAGGTTTGTTAACCAGGCTCCATTTGCCCTTGGTAAAATCAATGAAGGTATCTGCGCCTTTATGGGGGAGCTTAGGCAGGTTCAGGAAAAGCGGGTTTTTGCTTTTGGTGCAAACGATGAATAGGCGGATACGGTTTTGAGGAACACCCAGATCGGCACAATCAACAACGTGAGGAGCAACCGAGTAACCAAGCGCTTCCATGGCTGATTTCCAAGATGGATATAAAGACCACTCAAGGAACTCGCGAACGTTCTCGACAATAATTGAAGGCGGCTCCAGGCATTCAGCAGCGGCAACAACAGCCCATGCAGTAGAGCGACTGGCGTCATGCTGTGGATTGCCTGCTTTGCGCCCCCGCGCCTTACTATGGCCTTGGCAGCACGGGGAGGCCATCATAACATCGTGCTTGGGTACTAATGACCAATCGGCTTGGTGTAAATCCTGACAGACGTGTATAGCTTCAGGATGGTTAAGAGCGTGGGCGTTAACAGCGGGTTGCCAGTGATTAGCAGCCCATACAACCTCAACGCCAGCCTGACGGGCTCCCTCAGAGGAACCGCCAAGGCCAGCGAATAAATCAGCTCCTTTCATGGGGCCTCACTCGTCAACTATTGCGTTGTAATCATTACTGGTAAGCAACTCCCAATTCTTACCTTTATCGCGAGACAGCAAACGCCAGCGTTTGTTAACACGAAAAGTCAGGTAGTTCTTTGCTTTAGTACGGCGGGGAATTAATCGGCTGTTGCTGAATTGAGATAAGATATGCAGCGCCTTTGCTGTTATCCACAAAGGCGCATTGTTAAAGTTAATATTGCTCATCGCTGGTGGCCTTCATTTTGATAGCAGAATGGATTTCGGCACGCAGGATTCTGATGCTTTCCCATTTATCACAAGGGATGGTATCTACAAGTGAAATGAAATCGCCCATATTCATCACTGGACTTTCCGGATCACCCATAGTCTCTGACGAGACATCATGCAGCCGCTCAAACATCGAGTCAGGCACTTCAGCATTACCGAACTTTTCATTCAGCCAGGTTCGAAGCTCTTGAGCTTCCTGATATTGGGTAATAAGTGCTTTGGCCTTATAGATTGTATCTGTTGGCACAACAACGGCTTCTGGATTTTCGAAAGAATCCGCCGCCCAGGTGTGAGCGAACTTCGACTCGTGAAACAGAAAATCATCTTTATCACCAAATGCTGCTGCCGCGCATGCCCATACCTCTATTCCACTCTTACTGATAATGTCGGTTTTCAGTAAAGGGAGTTGATCGCCATCGGTCTTCACTGGTTCACTTTTTGAGGCCGTGTTGCTAGTGCTGGTAGGCTTATTTTCGTGACGGTATTCCTGAAGGATTGAGAGTAGTTCAGCCTTAACGGAAGGATGGACGCGCAAATAGTGCTCGTCGCCGTTCTCTACTGGTTCCGCATCGAACAGGAGCTCAAGCGCTCGACGGGCTTTTTTGGCGCTGAACTGCGGCTGTGCAATACTTTTGGTAACTTTGGTTTTACCAGCACCCTCAGCTTTTTTCATGAGTCGCGCTGCTTCGCGGTCTGCGTAAACGCCATGCTCACGATGGATTCCGATCGCAATCGCGTAGTTCATAGAGCCAGCGCGAACAAGGCTCTTAATATATCCTGAGCATTCTTCTAATTGGATATGCTGAAGAACATCTGACTCTGAGCGTTTTACCTTCTTCGCTATCTCGGCTGGAGTCCAGTTTTGATTTGCCAAGCGCTGATATGCTGCGGCCCGTTCCAGGGGGGTTAACGCTAAACCTTGAGAGCTGGTCACCATGAAGGCGATTTTATCCGCCTCAGTACCTACAAAGTCTTTACACTCAAGACGTGGAATTTCATGCCCGGCCTCAGTAGCGGCAAGAGCACCATAATAACGGTGGTGACCGTCAATTACTTTCACACCTTTTTCAGTAACCTCAACAGCCAAAGGCGGAATATATTCACCTGCAATAAACGCATCGCGGAATTCTTCTACGTGGGGCTGGTTTAATTCACGAACGTTATAGCCTTCTTCGGCATAAATTTCAGAGATAGGAACCAGAAACGTTTTTTTAGTAGAGATTTCTGAGTTTTCTGCTTTCTTATTGGCATAGCGTTGACTTAAGGTTGCCATGATGACTCATTCCTTAATTTATGATTGGAAAGTGCTTCACTATGCGCCACACAAGGCGGCGCATAAGACAGCACTTTATTAAGTGGTTAATACTTAAATGCGGCCTTCAAATACCGGTACATCTGGTAGTTGGTTCTGCAAATCAACTAAAATTGCATCGTATGCATCTTCAATGACTTTCCGAGGTTCAATCAGTTCATACCACAGGGTTAACTTGCCTTCACGCAGTCGGTAGCGAATACGAGCTTTGACCTCATATGCCGGGCCGTTATGGAATGGCGAAAGCGCGAGACAGATTTTTTCCGGTAATTTGGTGTTACCAGCGCCGGTTTTCTCATTGCTGTGTGCAATTTGGAAGGTGCCATCATTTAAACGTGTTACAGATTTAAACTCAGACTGGCGTGTTTCTTGGAATGCTAACACCATTTCTAGCAGTTCGCCGCCAGATGTTGGGTTTTCATCAGAGATAGGGGCAATACTTTTAATGTTTTGCTCAATAAATTCGGCAAACTCAACCTGATTCATTCCTTGCTTATCACTGCCGGTAAAGGCTTTCCACTCTTCAGATAGTGGGCAGTCATACGTAACAATATGCGTGTTTTTGAATGGGCTTTTACTATCCAAATGATAATCCAGTATTCCGCGAAAACGCGTATTATCAGTGTCGGCAAAAATAACGCTACGGTCATCTTTGAAGCGCACAAGATAGGCGATTAGAGAAGAGGCAGACGTAACCATTACACTCTGTTTAATCTGCTCCTTATCAATCATGTATTTTTCAAGCGATGCGAGCTCATAACCGCGCGGCACAACTGCATAAGGAATATCAGTTTTAACCAGGCTGCTTGCTACCGCTAGTTCTGCAACATGCTTAACTGACTCGTTGGTAATATCCATTTTAAATCCTTTCTTTATGGTGAGGGTTTAACTGCGGGGGTTATTAGCCGTTCTGCGTCAAACGAATTGGCGCGGCGGCTGGCTGTGTATCAATAACTTTCAAGTCCATTTGAACTTGTGATGGGTCGTCACGCATCAAATCACCATCAGCGGTTGAGAACATAATAGTGTCAGCCCGGCCAAGTTCAGGGATTGACGTTTTAACGGTTGGCGTGATTTTCATTGTATTTTCATCACGTGTGTTGAGCATTGAACAAGTAAGGACTAAAGTAACCGCACCTTTTTTACCTGTTTCACGCACAGCTTTAATTACTCTTGCCAACTCATCAGTTAGTTCGCTGTCAAGAGTGCCTTTATTGATATATGAAAGATGTTGACTGAATGATGTAACCTTACTTTCACTCATTGATTAATCTCCTGAGTTACAGATTTTTGAGGAAAAACATAACGCGGATGTTATTAGGCCCAGACAAGCGCCTACGACAGCTCCTATCACAAAAGCAATTAGCAGCATTTTGATATTCCATTGAGAAGTAAAAAGGGCGGCTACCCGCTGAACATTGTCGCCATCCTCCGTTAAGTTGATTGGAAGAATGGATACACCCGTCATAGCCGAAGCTGATAGATGTGAGGGCTCATAAAAAACACTCATTGCGTTTCATACCCGACATCATTGGAACCTGGTCGCCGTCACAGCCGGATCGCGACTGGTATTCGTTGTGCGCCAGAATCACCTATGAACCCGGTATTTCATCCGACTTTGCTGATTTTTAAAGAGCGGGCGGCGAGTGCCGGTGGAATGAATATCACATATCGTGTAATTAAAATCAAACACGAATCGTGTCATTTGAGTGTGTGCCATGATCCCCCTTTGATTTGGATGGAGATTTATTTTCAGTAATGTTTGTGGAGACAGGATTTTCAGGCACAAAAAAACCGGCTCAGGGCCGGTTCAGTTTGGGGGGGGGTTACTCATAGTAGGGATGTTGTTAAAACTTATCATCGCCCCATTTTGCAGCAATGACTTTACCCACTAACTTCACCCCACGCTCTATGAATTCAATCATATGGAACGAAGAGTTAAGGGCTACGAGATACTCAGTTCCTGCATCTTTCAAGTATTGCCTAAACACAGCCTCATCACTGTTGTTAACTTCAGAAATGCAGTAATCACCTGATGCTAAGTCTTCAAGCGGGTCTACAAGAATCAGCATTCCAGCAGGAAAGCTAGGGCTTGCGCCTTGTGGGGCGGTCATTGAATGCCCTTTTACCTCTAACCAGAATGAAGCCTCACTTGCTCGCTTATCAGATGTGATCCATCTAATCGGCTCGAGGTCTGCGCCACTGCCTGGTGAGGATATGGGGCTACCTGCCTTGAGAGAAGTAAGAAGCATGTACTTATAATTTTTATAGACGGCTGAGCTTTCTTCACCAAAAAGCAACTCTCCCGGCGAAATCTCCAGGGCAGCACTTATCACCACAGCATCTTCTGCGCTGATCTTTCTAGTACCTAATTCGTAGTTGCCAATACGGGATATAGAACTCCATCCGCAAAGCCTTGCTAGCTGGGACTGGCTAAGGTTTTTGCTTTCTCGGAGCTGCCGCAACCGTTCATTGGGTTTTTGCATCAGCATTTTCATCCCTCAATCCTACCACATAACGTGTTTCTTTCAATTTCACGCTTTGAGTTGATCTCTTACACATATTGTGTGATATTTATCGAAATCAAATTGTGTGGAGTAGTTATGAACAACATAGCCGTACACCGAAAAAAGCTCGGTTTATCTCAGTCTGCACTGGCTTCGCTGATCGGTTGGACTACCTCGCGACTCTCAAATTATGAAATCGAGATTCGCACTCCTAGCCTAGATGACTCTCGTCTAATCGTTAGCGCCTTGAACAGCTTAGGGGCAGAGGTAACGCTGGATGACATTTTCCCGCCGCAAGCTGCTTAGCTGGTGGAAAGAGTATCTCCCGTTAACTCACGGGATGTAACTACCAAAGGAAAAGCGAAATGGTAGAGCAAAACCTTAAAGAAGTTGTGAAGGAGATGTGTGCTGCCTTCCCTGGTGGCCGTTCAGCAATGGCTGGCGCATTGGGTATGAGCAAAACGCAATTCGATAACAACCTGTACGAAAAAAACGGTTGTCGCTTTTTTGAAGTAAGCGAGTTGGAAGCGATCGAAGACCTTTCTGGCACATGTTTGTTGGCTGATTACTTCTCTGCCCGCAAGGGACGGATCAGCGTGAAAGTGCAGTCTCGGGATGATTTGGATCACGTTGAACTATTTGCCCTGGGAACGCTGGTGGCGGCTAAACGAGGCCAAGTTGATTTAACCATTCAGGACTCAATTGCAAATGATGGCGTTATCGACGCTAGAGAAGCTGCGGAAATCCTAACCCTGCATAACCGCCATGTTGCAGCTCGTGAGGAATACGTGAGAGCCGTCATTGCTTTACACAGGGAAAACTGATGAACGCTCTGGCACTGACTGGAGGCACATCACTGTGACGTAAGCCATGGGGGTTGAGCATGTACGAAAACACGTTCGTGAGAACAGTAATGCCCACGGCTTATTGCCGTGAGGATGCCGCATGGATACAGGCAAGGTTGGGTGAATTACCGATCGGGACGCGCAGCAAGGTAGCAAACCAGTATTCGGATGTTTACCAAGAAGCGTTTGACGCTGAGCCAGTGACCTACAGGCAAGAGAACGCGGGGCGCAGGGCAGCAAACAAGCGGTTGAGGTTATTCGCTGACAGGTACGCAAGGGCTAGCGTTGGACATACGCAACCGCCGCCGCTGGCGAGATAAGTTTTATTAATTTCAATTGGAGGTTTAGACGTCTAGAAGTGTCACCCCCTAAAAATGTGAATGGGGGAAAGGGGGCGGTGTTGGGTGTTAGTGCGAAGCACTGGAACAGGCTGAACCAAGAAACAGATCTAACAGATAGATCACAGTAGAAAGCCCACACGGAAGCCTAGCGGTTTAGATGGCTAAATGAGGATTCGAGAATGAATAATATTAAATCTGACGAGCAAGAAAAGTGGTTGTCAGTCCCGTTGGCTGAATATGCCGCTGCATATGAAATCAGCACAATGGGGCGGATTCGTGGAATTAACCGGATTGCAGCATCTGAAACCTTCATTCGCAAAATTCGTGGGGTAGTGCTGAAAGGGCGTATTCGTCGTGACGGTTATAAAACTGTGAACTTGAGCTATCTCCGTAACCGGGCGCAATTTTCTATTCACCAATTGGTTGCACTGGCATTTATTCCAAATCCAAAACGTTTACCGCAAGCAATTCATAAAAACGGCGACAAGTTAGATAACCGTGTTTCTAATTTGATGTGGGGAACTATCAGCGATCGCAATGATCTCTCTGTTACTTCTGGTCGCAACAAAAGCGCTGGCGCTGATAACGCACAGTTCAAAGGGCTGGTAGTTGCAAAGAACATCAAAACTGGTGAAGACAAGGTACTTTGCGGCAAGAAAGAAATCATCACGGCAGGTTTCGATCACTCGGCGGTCTATAGCTGTCTCAACGGAAGGATTAAAAGCCACCGTGGCTACAAGTTTTCCCGCACCCAAGGGGAGAATGCCTAATGTTGACAATCCAGCCACGCGAAAAACAGATTGTTGCATTGAACATGCTGCGCGCGGCATGGAAGCAACACGCATCATTCATGATGTACGCACCTGTCGGATTTGGTAAGACGGCCATAGCGGCGTTGATTACTGCCGGATTTATCAGTCGCAACATGCGCGTAATGTTTGTGGCTCCTTACACCGTTCTGTTAGACCAGACGGCAACGCGCTTTATCGAATACGGCTTGCCTGCTGAAGAAATCGGTTACATCTGGCGTGATCACCCGGCATACGACCCGCGCCGCCTGATTCAGATAGCCTCTGCTGACACGTTGATCCGCCGTGACTTTCCGGAAGATATCGATCTGCTGATCATCGACGAGGCACACCTCAAGCGTAAAAAGATTCTTCAGACCATCGAACACCTAACCACTAACACAGCAGTGAAAGTGCTAGGCCTGTCTGGCACCCCGTTCGCCAAGTTCCTCGGCACGTATTACCAGAAGCTCATCAAGCCAACGACCATGAAAGAGCTAATCAGCATCGGCGCTCTTAGCCCTTACGAGTTTTACGCACCATCCCAACCTGACTTGAGCGATGTAAAAACCTCCGAGCAAGCTGGCTATGGACGTGATTACAACGAAGAGCAGATCGGCGAGATCATGAGCGACGTTAAGTTAGTGGGCGATATCGTTAAGAACTGGCTGGAGAACGGGGAAGACCGACCAACGGTATGTTTCTGCGTGAACGTGGCTCACGCCAATTACGTTACTGTTGAATTCAACCGGGCCGGGGTAGCTGTTGAGATTATGACAGCAGCCACGCCGCATGAAGAACGTCAGCTTACTATCCGTCGCTTTGAGCAAGGTATCACCAAAATAATCGTTAACGTTGGTGTGCTGGTGGCCGGTTTCGATAGTGATGTTCGCTGCATTATCTTTGCCCGTCCTACCAAGTCAGAAATTCGTTGGATTCAGATTTTAGGGCGCGGCCTGCGTCCAGCTCCAGGCAAAGACACCTGCCTCATCTTCGACCATAGCGGCACCATCCACAAATTGGGCTATCCCGACGATATCGAATATGACTACCTGCCTGCCACGTCTGACGGCATGGAAGATGCCCCGGCCAGGGTGGTTAAAACCGATGAACCCGAGTGCCTGCCGAAAGAATGCCCCGAGTGCCACTACGTCAAGCCTTTGGGTATCTACATTTGCCCTAAATGCGGTTTCAAGCCTATCGGCGGCGAAGACGTAGAGACAGACAAAACCCGCAAGCTCAAGAAAGTGAAGCAAACCAAGGAAGTGATCACCAAAGCGGTGAAACAAGCCTGGTGGAGTCAGATCCTCTATTACCAACGTTCCCGCAGCGCACAGGGCCGACCTATCAGCGAAGGCTGGTGTAAACACATGTTCCGCGAAAAATTCAGCGAATGGCCGAACGGCCTGAGCCATATGCCAAGGGAGATCACTCCAGTGGTAAGCAACTTCATTAAATCAAGACAGATCGCTTTTGCTAAGGCGAAGCAGAAAGAAGGGAAAGCCGCATGAATACCAAACAAGCAGTAATCGGGCGTTGGCCCGAAATATTCAAGTTTTACGGCTTACCTCCGGTGACCGGTAAAAACCATTTTAAGGGTGAATGTCCGCTGTGTGGCCGTAAGGGGAAGTTTCGTTGTGATGACAAGAACGGCTCAGGTTCCTACGTATGCACTTGCGGTGCTGGAGATGGTTGGGCATTGCTGACTGGTTCCACAGGCAAGGACTTCAAGACGTTGGCGGCAGAGGTAGACAAGCTGATCGGTAGGGTATTTGTGCCTGGTGAATCTGTTCCTGCCCCCCGTTCTGGAATAGGCCCATTGCGTGAGCGTGTCAGCCATAAGTTTGCAAAGCTTACGCCGCTGCGTGGGACAGGTGCAGATGCATACCTGAAGAAGCGTGGGATCACGTCCTTGCCAATGGAGCATGTTCGCTACTGCGATAGCCAGCGGGCTGCTGGTGGTGAGTACCAATCGATATACGCGCTAGCAACCGATGATAAAGGCGAGCTTTGCTACCTGCATCGCACCTTATTAGATGGTGACAAAAAAGCGGCTGCTGCTGGTGGAGCCCAAAAGAAGATGATGAAACTACAGGAAGACAGCTATCTAGAGCATGCCAGCTCGGTAGCAATCCGCATGTTCCCACCGTCTACCACGTTGGGTATCGCAGAGGGCATAGAAACCGCGCTTTCCTGCCATCAGATAACCCGTTGTAACACCTGGGCGACTCTCAACACGGCATTCATGAAGAAATTCCGTGTTCCGCTTGGCGTTCAGACCCTGATTATTTTTGCTGACACAGACCGCCACGCAGCGGGGCATGCTGCGGCTTTCGAGTGCGCCCGTGCCAACCTTCACGCAAAGAACGATCTTCAACGGGTATTGGTTCGCTGGCCCAAATCTGGCGACTTCAATGATCTGCTGCAAAACGGCTCAGAGGTTTACGAGTGGGTATTCGAGAGGGAAAACAAATGAAGACTAAGCCGAAAAAGCCAAAGCATTACAAGGATAAGGTCTGCGCCCAATGTGGGAAGACATTCACCCCGGTTAAATACCTCCAAAAGGTCTGCGGCCCTCGTTGCGCCATTGACTACAACCGTGCTGCTAAAGCCCGTCAGGAAGAGAAGGAACGTAAAACCAAGTTGAAGATTCGCAAGCTGGCTGTTAAGCCGCTGCGCTACTTCATCAACCAGGCTCAGACAGAATTCAATAGTTATATCCGTGAACGTGACGCCGCCGAACCATGCATTAGCTGTGGGCGCTATCACGATGGTCAATACCATGCCGGGCATTACCGCACTGTAGGGAGTAACCCTGAATTAAGGTTCGATGAGGATAACTGCCATAAGCAGTGCTCGGCATGTAACAACCACTTATCCGGCAACTTGGCAGAGTACAAGCCCCGGCTTATTGCCAAGATAGGGCAAGCCAGGTTTGACCGCCTGGTAGGCCCACCGCCAAAGGTAGCCAAGCCTACTCGTAGTGACTATGAGCACATCCGAGATACATACAAAGCCAAGTGTAAGGCACTGAAGAAGGAAAAAGCAGCATGACACCTAACCAAAAGAGAAAGTTAAAGCATGAGGCATGGGCTCTTGTTGCCGGTATTCCTCGTAAGTATTACCTGGGTAAGTACAAGCGTCTTACCGAGATACAAACCCTCTGGATAAAATCATTATTGCGAGCCTGGGGTGATATGTACGGTGGCCGGATTGATGGAAAGCTGAGGTGTAGCGGCGGCAGCGGCGTATGGGGGCAACTGGTCGCTGAAGAGTGGGACGACGACAACGCTAGCCAGATAGTTAAGGTAATGGGAGAACTGCGCAAGAACGGCTATAGAGGGGAAGCACAGTTAGAGCGGGCAAAAGCCATCTTGTGGCCTAAACAATCACTGGGGGCAATGCTGGTGGCTGCTGACCGGAAGGAGGAAGAGGATTTCATGGAACGTGCAGTGCTCACAGCCATGGAACACCTAAACCCTGCATACATCATCGGTAAAAGCTTCTATGCCGGTCATCACACCGTAACAGAGCTTGGTGAAACCCTCCGTAATCATTACGCGCCGTGGCTCTCTCGCATACAGTCTGAAGATAGAGTTCGCTGGTGCTTGGAAGTGTTCAATTCTGCTGTATTCTGTTCCGTTCGTGTAGCTATCTGCATCGAAAATGAAAAAAATATGGAAAAAAGATTGCAAACGGATAATGAAACTCTATAATTCAGGTATGCTTTCGCAAAGCTGTACCATCAAGCGACTGAACAAAATGACCCGCCATCTGAGCGGGTTTTTTGCGTTTATAGGGAAAGGAAAAATGATGCATTGCCCTCTGTGCGGTCATACGGCGCACACCCGATCTAGTCTGTTAGACGACAATTACAAAACGCACTTTGGCGACAATTACACCGTGTAAACGTGACATAATATTTGGTCAAGATTAACTGGCAGTATTTCGCTTCCTTGGCAAGGCTGTTCGGTGCTCACTATGCTCCGCTCCGCCTCAGCCATACCTCGATAGCGTTGCCAATACTACCTCTGCGTTTTGAACAGCAACATCGCTGTAATTGACGCGAAAGCGGTCACGGTAATTGTCGCCATCGAAAAAGTTACATGTCTACTGGTTGTAACTCAGGCACTCTAATTGACGCCGAACGCACCGTTTTAATTGTCGTGCAACACTAGTCGCTATCTGACTGAAAAAATAGCGTTATCACCAGTGCCGGAATATTGATTGCAGTTGCACGTTTGCAAATCATGAGACAGTGGCCCGTTTAATAGCAACGCCGCAGTTGGTGGGCAAAAAAATGCCCCGAGCTAGTAGTTAGCTTAGGGCGATGGCGTTCAGAAGCATGTTGTTATTCTACATCGGCATGCTACCGATACTACAAGCGTAGTCGATAGGCTGGAATTAACTAGCTAAAAATAAATGGGAAATATCCTAAGCCTCGTGCGGACTGCGCTGATGAGTTGCCTTTTGGCATTAAAAAAGCCCTGCCAGGGTAGTGGATCAGGGCGAGGACATTCAAAGGACGTGATAATTTTATTGGACGGCACGCCACCGTCACTTGATAGGATAGCGCAAGTTCGCTCTATTACAATTTCAAGAAAAAAAACCACCCCCTCCGTTACGGGGGTGGGAGTCAATATGACCAACACCAGGGAATCTGCCTTGCTTGGGGCCATGTGGCTTCTTGATCATTTCAAGGATAAGCATGATTAATGATTTCATGAGTAAAAGCAATACTGTATGCATTGCTAATGTATGAACTGCAACAATACATAGGGCTGCGCTAATGCGTAGCCTTTTCTTTAACTTGAGGAAATGCACATGCAGAACGAACCGTATTTTTACAATCCTGGCATGACGCCGGAACAGCTTGAGGATTGGCTCGGTCAGCAAAAATTGCACCTGAGCCATTACAATCGGTTGGTTTCAGAAAGAGCCGCCTTGATCAAGCGGCTCACGGAAGTGGACAACGATTTAGAGCGATACGCACCTACATTGAAGCCAGAAAAGTTGAGTTTTCCTTGGGAGCCCAGTCCTCTTCTGGAAGCTCTTCAAAAATAAAGGCTGCTTCTGGAAGGTTAGCTGCATTGAGTAAATGCTTTGCTTCTTCTGGCACTCTACTCATCCTAAGCTCGTCTTGGAGCACGAACAAGCATTCCTCAAGTGAAAGCTGTTTTATATCAACGAGTTTCCAATTTGTTTTTGTGAAAATAAGGTGATATAAGGCATCCTTGCCATCTAGAGGTTGAAATATCGTTGCGTACTGCAGGCGGTGTTTGTAGAGGATCATCTCTAATACGAACAGTTGCGCAGTTCGGTTTCTGGCTCGATTGCCTTCGAGGTTACCATTGTTAAAATCTAAAAGGCTAACGCCGTGGTTATGGCAAACCCGTGATTTGATGGCATGCCATAAATTATGAATCGAGCTCATTAAGTTTCCCTTTTGGTTGATTTAAGCACCACCAAGATACCACCACTGCCTGAGATAAAAAATAATCAGGCTCGCAAGGCTCACTCAGGTGAGCTTTTTTTATTTCTTACGCTGGAGCACTGGTAATGGACAATAACAACCTGCCGCCCGGCTTTGTCGAGGCGTTTCTTATGTGGATAAAACTTAACGCCCCTGCGGTATACGGCTCTTTTGCCGCGTTCGGCATGGCGACGCTATTAACGCTGCGTGATGGTAAATCGTGGCTTGACGCGCTTTATGCGGGCCTTATCTGCTTATTAATAACGCTAGGCGTTATCAATTCCCTCGAGCTGTTTGGTATGAGTCAGGACAACGCACTGATCGTCGGTGTGGTCATTGGTGGCATGGGGGTAGAGAGATGCATCTCTATCCTCCGCATATTTGCCAGCATGAAGACCAATACACCGCTGGATGAAAAGGACAGGAAAAATGACCAGTAACTCTAAGTTATCAGAGCATTTCAGCAGTAACGAATTTGCATGCCGTTGCGGCTGCGGTGCGAACCAGGTATCGGCGGAACTGATCAAGGTTCTTGAAGACGCCCGCACACACTTTGCTGTGCCCATTACCATCGTCAGTGGTCGTCGTTGCCCGGCACATAATGCAAAAGTTGGCGGGGCAAAGTCCAGCCAGCATCTGCTGGGTACCGCCGCCGACATTCAGGTAAAAGGCATTCAGCCAGCCGCAGTGGCCGCGTATTTTGAAGGGAAGTATCCGGGCCGCTACGGTGTGGGGCGCTATGCCACGTTTACCCATATTGACGTTCGCACTGGCCCTTCACGTTGGAAGCAATGATGGACAAGTTCGGAACGATAGGTGCGTTGCTGGTGGCTATCTGTCTGGGCTGGTATGCCTCTTCGCTATCAGACGATTTGGATACTGCGCAGGAGGCCAACGGAAAGTTGGTAAAAGCCCTGGAAAGTAGGGATGAAACGATCGGCGCCCTAAAAGGTGCTGCTGATGCCGATCGCCGCGCCACCCAAGAACAACTGAAAATCGAACAGCAGAAGAGGGCCAAGGCCGATGCTGAAAACAGAACGTTACGCGACGCGCTGGAGCATAGCGGTTGCAATAACCAGCGCTTGCCTGATGATGCTCTCCGTATCCTGCGCAGAGAGACCAGCACCCCCGCCAGCCCCTAAGCTGATCTATGTGTACCCGCCAGCGGTACTGCTTCAACAATGCAAACAGACCCCGTTCACAGGGGAAACCTTCGGTGATGCCGTCATTGCGTTGCAGGTGAGCCAGGGTGAACTGGATATATGCGCCTCTCGTATTGAGGGGCTGATTAAGTGGCAGCGGGATAATCCGAGAGGTAATAATGAACATCAAAAACTTAAATAAAGCTAATGGTATAAAAATATTATTAGAAGAACTGCAAGATCAGCACCAGATGATTGTTAGGGGGGATGCATTAGGGGTAACTATCTCAGGTCGTTATCAGGACGCTGCGTTTGTTAAAACCATTCAACCTCATGTGTTGGCTGAATTGAACGGGCGTATTGAGGCAAAGAAACAAGAACTCGCTGAGCTTTGTATTACCTTCGCCTGACTGTTATGGCATTACAGGTGGCATTCACAGAGTGCCATCGATAATGCACGATAACCAAGAGCCTCGGCATAGTCCGGGGCTTTTCTATTTGAGGTACCCCAATGAAACAATTACAGCTTAAAGACGTTATGCAGCGCTTCACCATCACCACCCATGAGGATGGCTATGAGGTAAGCAACCCTGCCGGTACCGCTCAATATGATGCATGTGGCGCACGTACCACCGTGAATGGTATACCTGAATACTTCCCTAGCAGCATTTCCGTGAAGGATGGTACCAAGCCTGAAGCGGTGAGAACTGATGCTGAGTTGGCATCTGGTGGCTTCCCTGATGCTGCCAAGGTGCAGGCAAAGCAATTCAAGGTACACAAGGCAGAGATGAACATCAGCGTTAACGTTGATAAAGACAATCTCGATAAGCTTGAGGCGCAACTGAAACGAATTGCCGCACTGAGCCAGCCGCTCAAAATTAAAGACGGTCAGATATTTATCAAAGAAGCCGTGATCAATAGTTGCACTACAACCCGCTCTGCGATTGAAGGGCAAATAGCATTCCAGAACTGGCAGGAAGCGCACAACCAGCATGCCCGTGATGCAGTGGTGGAGGTCATCAATAAAGAGCTTCAGCCAGGCGGCGTTATCCACCAAGCCTTGAGGCGCTAAGGTCATGCAATGAAAGAGCCACGCATATATGGCAGCAGATGGGACAAGGCTCGGCGCGGGTTCCTGCAACTGCATCCCCTTTGTGTTATGTGTGCCGAGCAGGGGAGAACGGTAGCCGGTAACGTTGTAGATCACATCACTCCGCACCGCCTCAAAGAAGCGCTGAAGTCTGGTAACCGCATGGTGATAGCGAAAGCACAGAAGCTGTTCTGGGATAAAAAGAACTGGCAGACGTTATGCACATCCCATCACAGTGCAACCAAGCAACGCATGGAGAAGAGCGGCGCGGTGGTAGGTTGTGACGCCAGCGGGTTACCGCTCGATCCTAACTCACACTGGAATAAATGATGACTGCTGAACAACAAACATTACTGATGTTCAAAGGGCTGATTGCTTCATTGCCTGAAGAGAGCCAGGCGAAGGTGAAGGAAGCGGCAACAAAGCTTCGCGGAATCATTGCGGACTACCCAGGAGGTGAGGCGACGGTGGCCTTTGGCATGATTGGTGCCGAGCTTCAGATGGGTGATAGTGAAATGATAACAAAGTGAAATCATTCAAATTGCAATCATATAAATGATAATAATTATCAACTGCATCGAGGGGGAGGGCAAAAACTTCAAAAAAAATGCCCCAAATGACCGCTCGCATCCCCTCATTTTAACGCTAACCCGATTTTTTTAGTTTTAGGTAAACCCAATGGTGCAAAAACGAACTCGCTCCGACAGCTCGACGGCGGCGGTTCAGGCCATGAAAAATGCCAGTGAGGACACCATTCCACCACCGGCACATGCTGGCCTGGATAAAAAAGCCGAACCTTTCTGGCATGACAATATCAGATCGAAAGCCCTTGACAGCTGGACACCGGCTGACCTGCTGGCCGCAGCCGAACTGGCAAATAATCAGCTGTACGCGATCGACCTCCGCAAGGCTCTCAAGAAGGAGGAGCGGCAGCGCGGCGAGGAACGTAACGAACCGCTGATCAAAGATTACCGAAAGCAGATTGTCGAGTTACAGCGCACCATTCTGGCGCAGCGTCGTGATCTGCAAATCCATTCCCACGCCACTAACGGTGAAAGCCGTGACCAGAAAAATCGTAATAAAAACGATGCGGATGCTCGCCGGACAGCCGGTAAACACCAGGCAGATGATGGCAACCTGATCGCATTTCCAAAACACGGCTAGGAGTAAAGCATGACGCGAGGTGAGCGCGTGATAGCGTTCATTGAGCGCTATTGCATCGTGCCAGAGGGCAAGCTGATCGGGCAACCGATGTTGCTTGACGAGTTTCAGAAGAAATTTCTACTGGCCATCTACGATAACCCCCACGGAACGGATAAAGCCTATCTCAGCATTGCGCGAAAGAACGGCAAAACTGGCTTGATTGCGGGAATACTGTTAGCGCACCTGGTAGGCCCGGAGGCGGTGCAAAACTCGCAGATCGTCAGCGGTGCAATGAGCCAGGAACAGGCGGCGGTTGTATTTGATCTGGCCGTAAAGATGATAGGGCTTAACCCCGAATTGCAGGACATTGTTCATATCATCCCAAGCGGCAAAAAGCTGTTGGGCCTGCCGTGTAACGTTAAATACAAAGCATTGGCCGCAGAGGGAAAGACGACACACGGCCTTTCTCCTCTTCTTGCCATTCTCGATGAGGTAGGGCAGATCGTCGGGCCGCAATCGGCTTTTGTTGATGCTATTGTCACGGCGCAGGGTGCACACGACGCTCCATTACTTATCGCAATCAGTACGCAGGCGGCGAACGATGCCGATTTGTTCAGTATCTGGCTGGATGATGCGGAGAATTCAAAGGATCCGCACATTGTTTCCCACGTCTACGAGGCACCGAAAGATGCCGAATTAGATGACCGGGAAGCATGGGCCGCAGCAAATCCCGCGCTGGGTACTTTCCGATCTCTTCGTGATATGGAGAGGATGGCGGAAATGGCCGGGCGCATGCCCAGCTTTGAGAACACTTTCCGAAATCTGAATCTGAACCAGCGTGTTTCTACCGTATCGCCGTTTATGTCTCGCAACGTGTGGGAATCATGCCGCGAAGCTCCGCGGGCGATTACCGGTCAGTGCTATGCCGGGCTGGATTTGTCAGCAAGCAAGGATTTAACCGCATTCGTTATTGCGGGTCAGTCAGCGGATGGCTGGTGGAATATTTACCCCTATTTCTGGACACCAGAAAAAACCATGCGTGACAGGGCCAAAACTGACCGTGTGCCTTATGACGTGTGGGCAAAACAGGGCGTTCTGAAAACCACGCCGGGATCGTTTGTCGATTATGCCGTGGTGATCCGTGACATTGCGGAAATCATCAGTGATTTCGATATTGGCGCGATTGCCTTTGACCGCTGGCGCATTGACCTACTGAAAAAAGAGGCTGATTTGATTGGCCTGGCGCTGCCGTGGGTACCGTTCGGGCAGGGGTTCAAAGATATGGCCCCCGCTCTGGATACGCTGGAAGCAGCAATGCTAAACGGGCGTGTCAGGCATGGCATGCACCCGGTGCTGACGATGTGCGCCGGTAATGCTGTTGTGATCATGGATGCCGCCTCAAACAGAAAGCTCGACAAGTCGAAAGCGACCGGGCGAATCGATGGAATGGTGGCACTCGCAATGGCGATGGGCGCAGCAAATGGCGAAGCCGTAGCACCTGGTGGCGACTTCGATGACTTCTTATCAAAACCGTTGAGCATGTGATGGCAGATAAAACTAATTACAGTATCGACCTGCGAACGAATAACGGTTGGTGGGCGCGCGCTGCGTCGTGGTTCGTCGGTGGCCGCCTGGTGACGCCGGATCAGGGTTCGCAAACAGGCCCGGTGTCAGCGGGAGGTACGCTGGGTGATTCCGTTATCACTGACGAGCGTATTTTGCAGATCTCTACGGTTTGGCGTTGCGTCAGCCTGATTTCTACGCTGACCTCATGCCTGCCGCTGGACGTATTCGAGACAGACAAAAGTGACAACCGGATGAAGGTCGGCCTGGACAATCCCCTTGCTCGGTTGCTGCGCTTTTCCCCCAATCAGTACATGACCGCGCAGGAGTTCCGCGAGGCTATGACCATGCAGCTGTGTTTTTACGGTAATGCGTATGCGCTTATCGAACGTAACAGCAGTGGGGACGTGATCAGCCTGATCCCGTTATTGTCAGCCAATATGGATGTTCTGCTGGAAGGTAAGCAGATTATCTACAAGTACCGGCGCGACAGCGAATACGCCAAATTCAAGAAAAGCGAAATATTCCACCTGAAAGGCTTCGGCTTTAACGGGCTGGTGGGCTTGTCACCGATCGCCCATGCGGCTAAATCGGGCGGGGTTGCCGTGGCGATGGAAGACCAGCAGCGTGACTTTTACGCCAACGGTGCCAAGTCTCCGAAAATCCTCTCTGTTGGTGATCGCGTGATGTCCAAAGAGCAACGCGACCAGGTGGAAGAAAACTTCAAAGAGATTGCCGGTGGCCCTGTGAAAAAGCGCCTATGGATCCTTGAGGCCAACTTTGAAGCGCATGACATCGGTGTCAGTCCCCAGGATGCCGAAACCATGGCTTCACGCAAGTTTCAGGTCAGCGAACTGGCGCGATTCTTTGGCGTCCCCCCTCACCTTGTGGGTGATGTTGAAAAATCGACATCATGGGGTACCGGCATTGAGCAGCAGAATATGGGTTTCCTGCAATATACATTACAACCCTATATCACCCGCTGGGAACAGTGCATTCAGCGTTGGATAGTCAAGCCATCTGACCTGGGTAAATACCATGCCGAGCATAACCTTGATGGCTTGCTGCGTGGTGATTCGACTTCTCGTGCTGCCTTCATGAAAGCCATGGGGGATTCTGGCCTGCGTACTATCAACGAAATGCGACGGCTGGATAACTACCCACCGTTACCAGGGGGCGATGTTGCCACACGGCAATCACAAAACGTTCCTCTCACCGAATTAGGCAAGCAGCCCCGCGAAAGCGGGGTTTAGTTTTTATGGGGGATCCATGACCGAAATAAAGAAAACCCTCTCTTTCGAAGAGACGGAAATCAAATTTACCGGCGACGGTACGCAGGGGATTTTTGAAGGCTACGCGTCTGTTTTTGGCAATGTCGATTCAGACGGCGACGTGATCCTGTCCGGCGCGTTCAAGAACACCTTGGAGAAACAGACCCGCAGGGTTGCCATGTTCTTCAATCACCGGGCGTGGGAATTACCCGTTGGTAAATGGGATGCCTTGCAGGAAGACACCAAAGGGCTGTTTGTCCGTGGGCAACTAACACCCGGCCATAGCGGAGCGAGTGACCTCAAAGCCGCCATGCAGCACGGCACGGTAGAGGGTATGTCGGTCGGGTTTTCAGTAACCAAAGACGATTACTCGCTGGCGGCTAATGGCGGGCGCATTTTCAAAAATATCTCCGCACTGCGAGAAATCAGCGTGTGCACCTTCCCGGCTAACGAGCTGGCCGGAGTATCAGCGATGAAAAGCATCGATGGTATCGAAACGATTCGTGATGTTGAGAACTGGCTGAGGGATTCAGTGGGTTTAAGCAAATCACAGGCCGTGGGGCTTATTGCCCGGTTCAAATCAGCTATTCGGAGTGAGTCCGACAGTGACGAGAACAAAACAGAAATATCCGCTCTCATCGAGCGCATCAGTTCATTCCCTCAAACATTAGGTAAATAATATGTCCGAATTAGCGCAAATTCAGAAAGCCATCGAAGACTCACAGAAGAACATGACCCAACTTTTCGACGCTCAGAAAAAAGAGATCGAAGAAACGGGCCGTGTTTCCAAATCATTACAGGACGATCTGGCCAAGGTTCAGGAAGAACTGAAGAAGTCCGGCGAGCGCCTGTTTGACCTTGAGCAGAAAGGGGCCGGTGGTGCAGATGATCCGTCAGTTAAAAAAGACTTCTCAGAACGCGCCGCCGAAGAGCTCACCAAGTCATGGAACGGTAGCACGGGCACGTTTGAGGCTAAAACCTTCAACAAATCGCTCGGGAGTGATGCAGCCTCTGCCGGTTCGCTGATCCAGCCGATGCAGGTACCGGGTATTGTCATGCCGGGACTCCACCGCCTGGTTATCCGTGATCTGCTGGCGCAAGGGCGCATTTCCAGCAACTCGCTGGAATACGTACGAGAAAAGTTGTTCACCAACAACGCGGCATCCGTGAAGGAAAAGGCCCAAAAGCCTGAGTCTGATCTGACGTTCTCAAAAGAAACGGCGAACGTGAAAACTATCGCTCATTGGATCCAGGCATCCCGCCAGGTGATGGATGACGCCCCGATGCTGCAATCTTACGTCAACAACCGGCTGTTGTTTGGTCTTGCCTTTAAGGAAGAAGATCAGTTGCTGAACGGTGATGGTACCGGCGATAACCTGACGGGTATTAACGCCGTGGCAACAGACTATGACACTGCGCTGAATGCCACCGGGGATACGCGGGCAGACATGATTGCTCACGCCATTTTCCAGGTTACAGAGTCAGAATTCAGCGCCTCGGGCATCATTCTTAACCCGCGAGACTGGCACAACATCGCTTTGCTGAAAGATAACGAAGGTCGTTATATCTTCGGCGGCCCGCAGGCGTTCACCAGCAACATCATGTGGGGGCTGCCAGTGGTACCGACCCGCGCACAGGCTCAGAACACCTTCACCGTGGGCGGCTTTGACCTGGCTTCTCAGGTATGGGATCGCATGGATGCCACCGTGGAAGTGAGCCGTGAAGACCGCGACAACTTCGTGAAAAACATGCTGACCATCCTGTGCGAAGAGCGCCTGGCGCTGGCGCACTATCGCCCGCAGGCGCTGATCAAAGGCACTTTCACGGCACCAACCAAGTAACGCGGAGGGGGCGGGTAATTCCGCCCTGATGTTATGGCGATTAAAGTCACTGATGTCGTGCAGGTTGAAGAGTTACGCCAGCACATCGAGTTTGACAGCGATGATCGCGACGCGGTGATCACCCGTTATGCCCAGGCTGCACTGGATTACTGTTTGCGATGGTGCGATGACCCGCGCTGGGTAAAGGCGGGTGATATTCCTTCCCCTGTTGTATCTGCAATGCTGCTGGTTTTTGCTGATCTGTTTGAGCATCGCACCGGGCAAAGCGAAGTACAGCTATACACCAACGCCGCCGCCGAAAACCTGATGTGGTCGTGCCGCAATTGGCGCGGCGTGAAGGTGGAAGAAAGCGAAAGCGAGGAAGAACCGTAATGGAGCCAGGGCGCTTTAGGCATCGCATCATGATCCAGAACTTCGAAACGGTAGAGCTTCCCTCGGGCGGTGAAAAGGCGGTGTGGGTGGATGCATCCATAAAGCCGATCCCCGCCGAGGTGAAGGCTATCAGTGGACGGGAACTATTGGCATCAGGTGCGGAACATTCAGAGGCTACCGTTCGCGTGTGGCTACGCTTTCGTGATGACGTTTCCAGCTCTTCACGCATGCTTTTTCGCGGGTTGGTCTATGACATTGTGGCAGCGTTACCGGATGCGCGTCTGACGCGACTGGAGCTGCTCTGTAAAAGTGGGGTGAAACCATGATCAGCGGCAATCTGGATTTTTCCGGTCTGCTCGACATTTCGAAGGATTTGGAACAGTTAAGCAAAGCTGAGAACCGCAATGTGTTGCGTCAGGCTACGCGGGCGGGTGCAAACGTGCTCCGTGATGAAGTTCGAGCGCGGGCGCCGAAGAAAACCGGCAAGCTGGCGCGTAACGTCGTTGCGGTGAACATGCGGGCAAAAGATGGTGGGGCGGTTGCCGGGGTGCATATCCGGGGCCGCAATCCACGAACGGGCAACAGCGACAACTCGATGAAGGCCAGCAACCCGAAAAATGCTTTCTACTGGCGCTTTGTGGAGCTGGGGACGGTGAAGATGGCACCTGTACCGTTTATCCGACCCGCATACGATGCCAAAGAGGGGGCGGCGGCAGAGGCGGCGTTTGCCAAGGTCAACGAGGCGATCGATAAGGTACTGTCCAAATGACCGAAGCCGATCTTAACCCGTTGTTAAAACCGCTGGTGGGCGGGCAGGCTTATCCCTATGTCGTCAAACTGACGCCGGAGGGGCAGCCAGCGGTAAAGCCACCGTGGATCGTCTACACTGTTCCTGATGAAAATCGGGGTGATGTGTTCTGCGGTAACGCTGAAACTGCCTACATGGTGCAGATCGACGTGTACGCCAGCAGCATTGACGAGGCGAAAGCTCTACGTCAGCAGGCCGAGGCGGCGGTAACCGTGCTGTCACCTGCCGAAGTCCATCTATTTAGCGGTCACGAACCCGAAACCGGCCTTTTTCGTGCCTCATTCGAATTCCGAGTGTGGCAATAACCCAACCCGCTTTCACCACCGCTTACGAGCGGTTTTTTTATGTCTGGAGAAAACTTATGTCAAGTAAGTATGAAAAAACACAAGGCACGTTGATCAGCGTTTCCGCTGGTGAAGTCAGCGAAGCTAATCCTGTTGGGATCACCTGGCTTGCCGCATCGTGCAGCACCAAGGAACTCAGCTACACGGGTGGCCAAAAGGCTGATATCGATGTTACCACGCTGTGCTCGGAAGAACAGGAGATGACAAACGGCCTGAAAGCCCCGTCTGAAATGACCATTGGTAAAAACTGGAGCGGCTACGATGCTGCCCAGGATTCTCTGATGGATGCGTATGACGATGACAGTCGCCGTGCCATTCGTATCGTATTCCCTTCCGGCAACGGCTTTGCCTACCTTGCCGAGGTGCGTCAAAACAGCTGGAGTGCCGCCACATCCGGCATCGTATCCGCTTCATATACGCTGCGCATTATCGGCAAACCGGTACGTATTTACGCTGTAAACATTCCAGTGACTGGCGTCACGCTGGATAAATCCACCGCCTCCGTGGCTGTTGGTGCCAGCATCACACTGACCCCAACTATCGCCCCGGCGTCAGCCACTAACAACGGCATGACTTGGGCATCATCGGCACCCGAAAGCGTCATGGTAACCAATAAGGGCGTCATTACCGGTCTTACCCCTGGCAGTTCAACCATCACCGTCAAGACCACGGACGGCGCTAAAACGGCTACGTGTGTCGTGACCGTCACGGACAAATAGGAGCATTAACCCATGGCAGCAAAGAAATTAAGCCTTAAGGCGCTGGCGTCGGCACCAATGGCGGGTTTTCGCACCAAGCTGGTTGAGGTCGCCGAGTGGAATGGGGCGAAGGTGATCCTGCGAGAACCCTCGCCAGCGGGCTGGGGCCAGTGGCGCGAGATTATGGAGCCTGCAGAGTCCAAAGAGGGCGCAAAGGCGGTCGAGCTTTCAATTACAGAGCAGACGCAACGTAACATCCGCGCTGACGCGGTGATGTTTATCGATGTTCTGCTCGATGAAGATCAAAAGCCGGTATTTACCTGCAAAGAGCTGGACGAGGTGGTGGGTTTTTACGGGCCGGTGCATTCCCGTCTGCTCAAGCAGGCGCTTGCCCTGCAAACTTCGCAGGAAGACGCTGAAAAAAAGTCAGAGAGCCAGAAACCTTCTTCTTGATGCAACTGGCTTTACGCCTGGGTAAAACACTGGGCGAGCTGCAGCAGTCAATCAGCGTCAGTGAATTGCGTATGTGGATGGCCTTTAACCGGATAAGCCCGATTGGCGACGAGCGCAATGATTACCACGCGGCGCAAATCGCCACGGCCGTTTTCAACTCCCAGCGAGCGAAAGATCCTCTGTCTATTTCCAGCCAACTTCTGTGTTGGAATAAAGATGAGGAAGCGGAGGACGCGGAAGAAGATACGTCAGGGCTTGAGGCATTTTTGGGAAATCTGGCTGATTAATACCCGCTCACGTAGCGGGTTTTTTTATAGGTGAAATATGGCATCTTTGCGCGAGCTCATCATTAAAATATCGGCCAACTCCAGTTCGTTCCAATCGGAGATCGCCCGCGCCTCACGCATGGGGGCCGATTATCATCGAACCATGACGCAGGGGAACCGCCAGGCGGCGAATGCGACCCGACAAAGTCAACGGGCTTTAGCCGATCTGAACGGGCAACTTGCCACGGTGCGCGGCAGTGCTCTGGCGATGGCGGGGGCTTTCGCCGGGGCGTTTGCTACCGGCAACCTGATCGCGATGGCTGACAACTGGAACTCGCTGAATGCGCGGGTAAAGCTTGCGACGACGTCTGCGCAGGATTTCAGCATTGCACAAACCGAGCTGATGCGGATCAGCCAATATACTGGTTCAACGTTTGAATCTAACGCCAGTCTTTTTTCGAAAGCATCAAGTTCGCTGCGTGAATATGGGTACACAACCAAGGATATTTTGTCTCTTACTGAAGCGTTGTCTACCGGTTTGCAAGTGTCAGGGGCTTCTGCTGCGGACACCGAATCAACAATCACCCAATTATCACAGGCGTTGGGGCGCGGTGTTCTGCGCGGGCAGGATTTCAACTCCGTTGCGCAGTCCGGTGGGCGGATTATGAAAGCGCTGGCGGATGGTCTTGGCGTTGCGCAAAAAGATCTGAAAGGGCTTGCTGATGCTGGAGAACTGACAAACCCGAAGATCGTTCCTGCTTTGATCAGTCAGCTTGGCCAATTGAGGAAAGAATATGAAACGATGCCTAATAGCGTTAGCGCGGCGTCAACCCGCATCAACAACGCATTTATGCAGTGGATTGGCGGGCAGAACCAGGCGACAGGAACCACGGCAGCACTTTCCGGCATCCTGGATGGATTAGCTAAAAACATTGATACCGTCGCATTATCTCTTGGTGCACTGGTGTCTGTTGGCGCTGTGCGCTATTTCGGCGGTATGGTGTCAAGTGTGGGGAGCGCCACAGCGGGCATGGTATCCGCATACCGTGGCGAAGTCGCTCTGGCTTCTGCACAGGTGCGAGGCACTCAGGTCGCAACAGCCAGAGCAAGGGCTGCTGAATACCGCGCACAAAAGGCGTTGGCCGCTGCGCGGGGAACGGATGGGCAGGCGGCAGCGGAAAGACGGCTGGAGGCTACGCAGCGTGGCGTTACGCGCAGTATTGCAGCCAGAACTGCCGCACAAGGCGCATTGAATAATGTGACAGGCTTGGGTAGCCGATTAATGTCAGGGGCGCTTGGCCTGGTTGGCGGCTTCCCTGGATTAATTATGGCAGGCGCTGCTGCCTGGTATGTTTATAACCAAAGGCAGGAACAGGCTCAACAGACAGCCATTGCCTATGCGGATTCGCTGGGTTCCGTCGTTGAGAAGATGCGTGAGCTTAATCAGGTGCAACTGAAGGGTGCTCTCGCTGAGGCGGGCGATTCCATCAAGGCACAAAGAGACAATATTGACGATCTGACCTCTGCTCAGGCAAATGCAAAGGCTGAGCTGCTTGAGCGGCTGAAACTGGTCAAGCAGTTCTCCGTTACGCAGGGGGAAAGTAACGGGCATACGACCAATGCGGCTAAACTTCAGAGAAAATACGATAAAATCACTCGTGACCTGAGCGATGCCCAGACCAAACTGGGTAGAACAATTGCAGATCAAGCCAAGTTGCAAGGTGAACTGAACCGTGTAACCACTGAGTCCGAAGCATCGTTTAATGTTTTTAAAAAGGGGCTGGTTGAAACTTTCCACCTGTCAGAAGCTGCGGCGGTGGGGTTGGCGTCAACGCTCCAGGTGCTTAAGGAGCTCAACGCCGAACAGGGAAAATCAGGTGCCAGCGTAACCCCTCCTGTTGATACAGCGAAATATGACGACTTCATTAAAAAACAGCAAGAAAGTCTTGCCTTGTTAAAAGTTGAAGGCGTCGAACGGGCAAAACTGAAAGCCGTACAGGACGCCATCAAAGGTGAGGCGCTGAAAGTTGATGGCGCTGGCAATGTCGTTGCTGATATGAAGGATCAAAAAGCAGCTATCGAGGCCAATGCCGTAGCTGAATACAACCTTCAGGAGCAGCAGAAAGAACGCAACAAGACCACCAAGGCAGGAGCCAGTGTCGCGGGTGATTACCAGCAGAAGATCGCCAGCTTGAACAAGGAAATCCAGATTGAAGGTGTCCGGCTAAAAGATGGCGATGCGGCCGCCCGTCTTTTTGCTGCATCAATGGAAGCGGGTACTAAGTGGACGGAAGCCCAAAAGAAAGAGCTGATTGCCCGTAATGACGTGTATGAGAAACTTAAGCAGAAAAATGAGGATCGCTCCGCAGCAATTTCCAACGACCCTTACCGCCAGGCAGCCGAAACCCAGAAAAGGGCTAGCGAGCAACTGCAGCGGCAGATTGCAGATGGTGAAATCAAGGGGGCGGAGGACATCGCCCGCCGCAAGCAGGATATCGACACCGCCTATCTGCAGGCGAAGGCCGAGGCCGCCCAGCGTTACGCGGTTTCCGGTACCGCTGAGCTGGCCGGTAATGTCGATCCTATCCAGAATCTTGAAAACCAACTGGCTAAACGGCAGGCGCTGATCGAGAGCTATGCCACTGCGGGTGTAGTGTCGCAAAGCCGCGCCAATCAGCTGATTGTTGCGGCGGATCGTGAAGCGATGGAGCAGCGTTACCAGGCATCACTGCAACTGTATGCCAGTCAAGGCGATATGCAGAAGGTGGCCGTCGATATGTTCCAGGCAACCACGGAACGGGCAAGCAACATGCTTACCGGTCTGCTGACAGGCACCCAAACGTTCAAGGAGGGGGTAACAAATCTCTTCGCTTCCCTGACTCAATCCATCGTTCAAAACCTTATTGATATGGCCGCGCAAGCGCTGGTTACCAGTTCCATCATGCAGACGATCACCGGCGTAGTCGGTGGGCTTGCCGGTGGCATTGGTGGGGCGGCATCCGGGGTTAGTGGCGCAGCAGGATCGGCAGGAACGGGCGCGATGGGATTGAGCACGAGCTGGACTGAGTATGACCTTGGCGGCTACACAGGTGCTGGCGGTAAATATGAACCCGCTGGTGTGGTGCACCGAGGCGAGTTCGTGATGACCAAAGAGGCCACGGAACGGATAGGCGTAGAGAACCTTTACGGCATGATGCGTGGCTATGCAACGGGCGGGTTAGTTTCTCCTCCCAATGCTAGCGGTTCTCTGGGCGTACGGGCAACGACTGCTAGCCAACCGATCGGTGTGAGCGTTGGCAGTAACGCGCCGATCGTTAATATTACGGTTGAAAGCAGCGGGCAAACGACGACATCAGCACCGCCAGGCATGGAACAGTTTGGTAGTGAAGTGGGCGCGTTTGTCGATCAGCGTTATCGGGCGTTGATTGGTAAGGACTTAGGCCAAGGGGGCAGGATCACCACGGCAATCAGAGGGGGCAGATAATGGCGCTGGAAACGTTCATTTATGCTGCCAGGGTAAACCCGACAGGCGATCACTCCTTCCGGGTTCGTGAGGTGCAATTTGGCGATGGCTATAAACAGCAGGTTGGCGATGGGCTGAATACTGAGCTCCAAAGTTGGTCATTAACCTTTGTCGGCAACTGGAAGCGAACTTATGAGATCAGGAGTTTTTTCAAACGGCATGCCGGGTATAAAGCGTTTAAGTGGACAACACCAAATTTTGAAGCCGGGTTGTTCACTTGCAAAGCGTATCAGGTAACCGCACTGGGTAAGAATGGCCGCGGCGATCAGATGTATCAGCTTGCGGCCACCTTTGAAGTAGCCTTCAGACCGTAGGAAAAACCAATGTCTATCAACACCGATCACCAGACGTTAGAGCCTGGTAGTAAAATACGCCTGTTCGAAGTGGACGGCAGTCAATTTAGCGGGCCGGAGTTGTATTTTCACAGCCACCCGATCCCGTTCACACCGGCAGAGCTGGAAAAGGCCGGTGATGATCCAGCCAAGCTACCGGCAAAATCTATCTGGTTCGGCGGGCGAGAGTACAAGCCGTGGCCGGTAGTGATCGAGGGGCTGGAAGTCACGAGCGACGGTACCGCGCCGAGCCCCACGCTGTCAGTCGGTAATATCGATGGCACCGTTGGCTCGATGTGCCTGGCATACCAAAATCTGGCTATGTTCAAGGTCACGATCCGCGACACCTACGCACATTACCTTGATGCTCGAAACTTTCCGGAGGGCAATACGCAGGCCGATTCGACACAGCAAAAAGTTGATGTGTGGTACATCGACCGCAAGATCAGCGGCAACAATACCGGCATCCAGTTTGCGCTATCTTCGCCTGCTGACCTGCAGGGCATCATGATCCCAACCCGGCAGATCCATAGCCTTTGTACCTGGTGCATCCGTGGTCAGTACCGCAAAGCGTCCTGCGGGTACACCGGTACCAAGTATTTTGACGCAGACGGCAAGCCGGTTAGTGACCCGTCTAAAGATGTTTGTTCGGGCCTGTTGTCCACCGGCTGCGAACCTCGCTGGGGGAAAGGTAATCCGCTGCCGTTCGGTGGCTTCCCCGGCTCCGCATTGTTGAAGAGGTAGCCATGAGAAAGCACATTATCAGCGCCATAATGGCGCATGCCGAAGAAAGTCACCCGGCAGAGTGCTGCGGGCTGGTTGTGCAAGTCGGCAAGCGGCAACAATATCTGCGCTGTCGAAATACCGCCTCGGAGCCCACCGAGCAATTCAGTATGCACCCGGAGGATTACGCCAGCGCGGAGGATTCCGGCGAGATTGTCGCCATTGTTCACAGCCATCCGGACGCTACGACGCAACCCAGCCAACTCGATGTGGCGCAATGTGACCTGTCACAGCTTCCGTGGATTATTGCGAGCTGGCCGGAGGGGGATATTAGAACGATCATACCCACTAATGGTATTAAGCCGCTACTGGGCCGTACGTTCGTGCATGGCATATGGGATTGTTACGCTATCGTGCGGGACTGGTATCAGTTGGAGTGCGATATCAAGATACCCAACTTCGAGCGTTCGGATGGCTGGTGGGAGCGCGGCGAAAACCTTTACATGCAGCACTATGCCGAGGCTGGATTTATACCGGCTACCGGTGATCTGCTGGTGGGGGACGTAATTATTATGCAGGTGCGTGCCGACGAGCCGAACCACGCAGGGGTCTATCTTGGCGATAGTGTGATGCTCCACCACATGTATGGTCAACTAAGTAAGCATGTTCCTTATGATGGATATTGGCAGGATAGGACGATTATCACGCTTCGCTATAGTGCCTGATCTGCTATTATCTTTCCTTGACCATAAGAGGGATAACAGAATGCGGAAGTTACTTTTAGCCTTTGCGGCCACAACTCTATTGTCTGGGTGTGCTACGGACGCGGTTCCAGTAAAAGAGGCCATTACTGCGCCAAATGAGCGCGTTTTTAATTATCAAGATTCATCGAAAGGCGACTCATCCCTCACTATCATTAGAGATAGCGGGGTGGTTGGTGGTGGTTGTTATATAACAGTGTTTTTAAATGGCGCAAGAGTAGCGAAGTTAGATACTAAAGAGAAAGCAACATTTCATATTAATAGTGGTGAATGGATTGTTGGAGCAGGGCATGAAGGAAGGGGGTTGTGTTCTGGGGGGAAAGAAAGGCAAGAGCGTGATTTTATAATTAAGCCTGGTGAAGAGAAGAATTTAAGAGTTTTCACTGATAATAATGGTAATGTGGATATAAAACCAACCACCATTCAGTAAATCTAATTTTCATATAAAAGGTCGCAAAGCGGCCTTTTATGCTTTGGAGGGAGCATGAACACTACACCGCATGAATATAGAATGGTCAGACTATATGGCATTCTTGGGGCGAGGTTTGGCCGGGTTCATAAACTGGTCATATCAACCCCAAAAGAAGCTATCAAGGCACTTTCTATAACTATTCCTGGCTTTGAGCGTTTTTTGAAAACAGCTAAAGAAAGAGGGCTAACCTTCTCTGTTTTTATTGGGAAGAAGAATATCGGCAAAGATGAGCTTGAGTTCTCAGGATGTGAAGATATCCGTATTGCTCCAATGATTATCGGCAGTAAAAAGGCTGGTGTTTTCCAAACAATTCTAGGTGCCGTAATAGTAGCTGCGTCAGCAATCGGCTATTACTTTGCACCAGGAAACCCATTCTCAACTTTTGGTTTTCAAATGGGGGGCGCAATGATGCTCGGCGGGGCGATTCAGATGCTATCACCCCAGCAGGGCGGCCTTGCTCGACGTGAAAGCCCAGATAATAAGCCGTCCTATGCTTTTGGCGGGCCAGTGAACACGATCGCCCAAGGGAATCCCGTCCCGATTCTTTATGGCAAGCGCCGGATCGGCGGTGCAATCATCTCAGCGGGGATTTTCGCGGAAGACCAGCAGTAAGTAACCCGCTTTCCTCATTGGCCAGCCTCGAGCTGGTTTTTTTACGCCTGGAGAAAACCAATGTCTGTGATAGAAGGCCGCAAGGGTGGCGGCGGTGATGCGCGCACACCTGTAGAATCCAATGACTCTCTGCAATCCACCTCTTATGCAAAAATCCTGTTGGCGCTAGCCGAAGGGGAGTTGGCCGGTGGTTTGGATGGTACCAACATTTTTCTTGATGGCACCCCGATCATCAGCCATGACGGATCGGAAAACTTTCCTGGTGTGAAGTGGGCGTTTCGGCCAGGTACCCCCGACCAAGACTATATTCCCGGTATGCCGGATGTCGAGAACGAGATCACCGTTAGCACCGAGCTCACCAGCCTAAAACCGTGGGTTCGTTCGCTGACCAATACCCAGCTTTCCGCCTGCCGTATTCGTTTTTCGTGGTCACAGTTGCATCTGCAGCAGGATAATGGCGATGTTGTCGGTTATCGCATCGAGTACGCGATCGACGTTGCGACAGACGGAGGTGCTTATCGTGAAATGCTGACCGCGGCCGTTGATGGTAAAACCACGACCAAATACGAGCGTAGCCACCGCATAGATTTACCGAAAGCGTTCAGCGGCTGGCAGATCCGTGTACGCCGCCTAACACCGAACAGCACCAGTAACCGGCTAGCCGATAAGATGGTTATTGAGTCGATTACGGAGATGATCGACGTGAAACTCCGGTACCCAGAAACGGCTCTGTTATTCGTCCAGTTCGACGCGAAGCAGTTTCAGAACATCCCGCAAGTTTCCTGTGAGCCGAAAGGTAGCGTGATCCGCATTCCCACGACCTACGACCCGATCAGTCGCACCTATACCGGTACTTGGAACGGCAGCTTTAAATGGGCATGGACGAATAATCCCGCGTGGGTGTTTTATGATCTGCTTATCAATGACCGCTACAGCATTGGCAGCCGTGTGAAAGCCGAGAATCTGGCGCTCACCAAGTGGGACTTGTACGCCATTGCGCAATATTGCGATCAGCTTGTTCCTGATGGTCGCGGGGGTAGCGGTACTGAGCCACGCTTTCTCTGTGATGCTTACATTCAGTCCCAAGAGGAAGCCTGGACGGTTTTACGTGACTTCGCGAACATCTTCCGAGGCATGACCTACTGGGCAAACAACAGTATGAATGCGCTGGCAGACATGCCCCGCGACGTGGATTACATTTATACCCGCGCCAACGTCAAAGACGGGCTGTTTACAGAGAGTAGCGCCAGCGAAAAGACGCACTACAGCACGGCAATGGTGAGCTGGAGCGATCCGGCCAACGGCTACCAGGACTCCGTAGAGTCGGTGTTCGATAATGAGCTTATTCGCCGCTACAACGTCAAGCAGGCCGATCTGACCGCCATCGGCTGCACCCGGCAAACCGAAGCGATCCGCCGAGGAAAGTGGCTACTGCTGACCAATGACAAAGACCGCTTGATTAACTTCACTGTAGGCATGGATGGCAATATCCCGCTGCCGGGGTGGATCATCGGTGTTGCAGATGAGGCAATGGCTGGCCGCCCGCTTGGTGGCCGTATCAGTGCTGTTTCTGGCCGCAACATCACGCTTGATCGCGTGTCGTCGGCAAAGGTCGGTGAGCGTCTGATTGTGAACCTGCCCAGCGGCAAATCACAGGCCCGCACAATCAGTGCCGTGAGCGGAAAAGTAGTCACTGTCTCGACCGGCTACAGCGAAGTGCCAGTGTCAGAGTGCGTATGGGCTGTGGATGCGACCGACCTGGCCATTCAACAATTCCGCGTCACTGGCATCACTGAAAAAGAAGACGGTGTTTCGTTCGATATAACGGCCATCGAGTATGATCCGAATAAGTACGCCCGCATCGACACAGGCGCACGTATCGAAGACCGCCCGATCACTGTCATTCCACCTGGCGTTCAGGCTCCACCGCAGAACGTTAAGATCGGCAGCTTTACAAAGGTAAGCCAAGGGCTGGCTGTAACCACATTGCGCGTTACGTGGGATTCGGTCGAAGGGGCGATCGCTTACGAATCGGAGTGGCGGCGTGATAATGGCAACTGGATACCCGGCCCCCGTACATCAACGCTCGGTTTCGAAGTTGCTGGCATTTATGCAGGCCGCTACCAATCCCGCGTCCGAGCGATTAACGCTGCTGAAATTTCGAGTATCTGGGCAAATGCCATGGAAACGCAGCTTAACGGCAAGGAAGGGAAGCCACCCAAGCCTGTGGGGTTTACTGCATCGCCGTTATTGTGGGGGATAGCACTCAGTTGGGGATTTCCTTCGGGTGCCGAAGATACGCTTAAGACGGAAATTCAATATTCTGATAACCCCGCGGGCAATAACGCCATGCTGCTTTCAGACGTACCCTATCCGCAGCGCAGTTATGAACAATCAGGGCTGAAAGCGGGCCAGGAATTCTGGTATCGCGCGCGATTGGTTGATCGCACAGGAAACCAGGGCGACTGGATTGAGTGGGTGCGGGGGCAATCCAACGCCAATGGAGGGGATTATCTTGAAAATATTGGTGATGGCTTTATGTCGTCAGCTGATGGTGATCGTCTTACCAGCCAGATCAACATGAGCCTCGACGGCATTCTCCAGGATGCACTGGCCAATAACGCCACGGTAGATCACCAGTGGGCGCAGTACGGCGAAGTGCGTGCCGATATCCTGGTTGTCAAAACAACGATTGCTGAGGTTGATAAGGCATTTGCTGACATGGCGACGCAGGTGCAGGCGCAGATCGGGGGCGTTACCGCGGCTCTGGAAGATAAACTGACGGCTACGGTTGATGTTGCTGGCGCAACGGCGGTGCATACGCTGAAAGCCGGTGTAAAGATAAATGGCGTGTATTACAGCGCCGGGATGTCTATTGCGGTATTGGCGCAAGCTGGCCAGCCAGTAGTAACTCGCATCGGATTTAACGCCAATCAGTTCGTACTGATGAGCGGTAGCGGTGAAAACCAATATTCGCCTTTTGCTGTGGTTAATGGGCAGGTATTTATCAGTGATGCCTTTATTCAGAATGGTTCTATTACCTCAGCAAAAATAAAAAACGCATCAATCGGTGGCGCTCAAATTACGGATTATCTCCAGTCAGATAATTACTCTCCGGGGGGCGTTGGTATGAAACTGGGGTTCAGGGATGGATATGTTGAAATCAATGGTTCAGTGCCTGGTCTTGGAAGGACTGTTGTCAATAACGATGGTGTGGCAGTTTACGACGGTGCAGGGCAAATAAGAACAAAGCTCGGGAGGACATATTGAGCCGATATGGACTTGTAGTTTATCCCAAAGACGGTGGTGCGGGTGTTGATATCAGCAACGGTTCTAAAGCCTGCGCCTATCGTGGCTTTTTTAACCCAGAGTTTGACCAAAACGGAGAAACATGGTCATACCCCGACCTCTCGCCTGGAGCCTCATTATTTATTGTCCCAAGAAGAACGGTTGCCATTATTCAAACAGGCGCGGTTCCCAGGGTAATATCATGCAGTGGTGTACAAATATCGGGAGGTACAGTGCATGCCTGGTTTGATGGATTTAATTCCAGGCAGGACAAAGGCAGGCGTCCCATAGAGTTTGATGCCTTTCAGGTATCAGGCGCTGGAGGTGTACCTCGTTATGGACTCCAGCTTATCGATGCAACAGATTACAGCGAAATTAACGATCTGGGCGTTGCGGGGAAATGCGTCTGGCGTGGTGTTGTTACCGTGCGCGGTGCCTGGGCAATCCCCGACATTCCTGATCGTGCCAACGCGATTGTTTTTGCTTACTGGGATCGTGGTGATCGCGCTGTGGATTTTGACCGTGAAAGCATGACTGTGAATGTCTATAGAGAAGCAGGTAGAGATGTCATCAGCGACGGCAGTGCAGATTGCCAGATGTGGATATGCATCTTTTCAAACGGCTCTTATCCGGTTCCTCCACGCTATGGATTGGCAATCTGGAATGCTGCTGGCCAGTGCACCTTCTCGTCGGATAATGCACCGATGCTTTATCGTGGTAATTCATTAAACACGCAGCGCATACCGGGTAACTATGCATACCCCCTCATGGCGACAGCAAAGCCGCTGGTCCCACTCTGCCGCCTTGGTATTCATGATGGTATGAATCTATCGAATAACTATCTTGATTATCGCCATGCTGGAATGCGAATGGCTGGCGGTGGTGTTACGGCTTGGCGCACGAAATACATCAACAGTTACGACCATAGCAAAATCAATATTCAGTATCGGCTGACAACAATCAATCTGCCCGTACTGGACGCCGCAGATTATTTTAGTCTTTAAATAAGGGGCAGCTTATGCCAGCAGGAACTATCACGCTCACGACCAACTCGGCTACCGTTAAAGGCGTGGGTACGGCGTTCATAACAGAACTGAAGCCCGGTGATTTTGTTGTAGCGGTTGTCGGTGGCATTACGTATACACTGCCGGTGAAAACCGTCGATAACGCGACACAGGTGACGCTAATCCGCGTCTACGATGGCCCTACGCAAGCCGGAGCAGCATGGTCAGCCGTGCCGCGTGAAACACAGAACTCAATCACCGCTCAGCTCGTCGCTGAAGCATCAAGAGCGCTGCGCGGGCTGAACTATGACAAAGACAACTGGCAGCAGGTATTCAGCGGCACGGGTAATGTCACGGTCAAGTTGCCCGATGGCAGTGCGTTTACTGGCCCGGCATGGCGTGGTTTTACAAACCAGCTTTCTGAAAAGCTTAGCAAGTCTAATAACCTTGGCGACGTTGATAATGCCGCTACTGCTCGCTCAAATCTAAAGCTAGGTACTGCAGCCACGGCCAATATTGGAGCTAACAAAGACCAGGTGATGTTAAATGCTGCATGGGGGTTGGGTGGTGGTTGGTCAGGCTATCAAGGGTTCTCGCTAAATAATATAAACGATATTCCAGGGGTGGTAGGCGAACGTGGCCTCATTGCTTTTCGCAATAATACGGCCATCAATACCGGAGGATGGGAAACCCCTGCGTGGGGGCCATCGCTCTGGTGCCGCACTCAAGACGTGTATGCCGTGCTTAACTTTGCGACTACTGAAAATCATCTATCAGTATCATGCGGTCAAACAAGCATTGGCTGGATTCGGCATAAAGTTATCTGGCATAGTCTGAATACCGTCGTTGACGGCAACGGATACCTTAAAAAGGCCTCACCGGTAACGAGTATTTATCGGGATGGTACCTGCAAAAACAATATGGAGTCGGAGGGGGTTACCTGCAAGCGGCTTGATGTAGGCATTTATCACGTTGATGGGTGTTTGGGTTTTTATAACGATAATGGTTGGAAATTCGAAGTACCCAAGGACGAAAACGGCAGTGCATTATTGTGGGTGGACTATGAAGTGAAAAAGGACGGCTCAATTATATTCAAGACGTACCACAGGACAAATGATTGTCCCATTTCTGCGTTGCAGAATAACATTGACGGTTACGCCAATGGTGACAGCATCGATATCCCTGAAGGTAAGTTTTTAATGGTTCGCCTAAACGTTCCAAACAGTCAATTCGCCGAATATGTTCCGGATGATTCAATCCCCATACCAGAGTCGGCATTAGCTGACTAAAAAGTCAGGCTAGTCAATGGATATCCAAGGCGGTCGCTGGATTGATCTGCGTGTCGAGATGCCTGGCGGCGATGAGCCAGAGTATGAGCCGAAAGTAGCCCCGGAGGTAACAGAGCCGGTAGGTGGTGAAGAACCCAAGGAGTGATAGTTGCGCCGGGAGAAATCCCGGCTTAAAAATAATGTGTACATTTAAGTGTACTTATTTTGAATTAATTTAATGGTTAAGTCTTTGTTTTTATTGATTTTTAATTAATTTGTTTGCTATATCCATTTAACTAAGGGGACACGGCGGGCGCAGTATACCCATTTTTGCGCTTGGGTTTAAGGGGCTATTGGTCTGATTGCCTGAAATATAATCGGTTTTCTCCCGTTATGCCCCATTTTCCCGATTATCCACCTTTTACTGTGCCGCGAACGGGTTGGAGAAGTTTTATTCGCGGTCTGATTTATCCGTGAGTTCCTTCCTGGGTTGATTCTCCCGTTGTGCCTTCAACCGTTCTGCCTTGGCCTTGTCACTCATATCGTTACGGATCTGCGCATGGCTGATCAGCGCGAAGATAAAGCTGCCGCCGATGATATTGCCCGCCAACGTCGGGATGGCGAACGGGTAGAAGAACTCCTGCCAAGGGAGTGCGCCGCTAAACACCAGGTACAGGATCTCGACGGAACCGACCACGATATGGGTCAGATCGCAAATCGCCACCAGGTAGGTCATCAGTACGATCACCCAGATTTTGGCAGCCCTGGCCGAAGGGAACATCCACACCATCGTGGCGATGATCCAACCCGCCAGGATGCCGTTGGCAAACATCTCTCCCGGGGTGTTATGCATGATTTCCTGTGACAAGCTGGTGAAGGCCGCACGGGTATTCTGATCAAAAATAGGCATATAGATAAATGCCAGCGCGGCCAGGCCAGTGCCGAGCAGATTCCCCAACAGCACTATCCCCCATAGGCGGAACAGAATGACGAAGTTCTTCGGCGTCGGTTTATGCATGATGGGCAACACTGCAGTGACGGTGTTTTCCGTAAACAGCTGCTGGCGAGCCATGATGACGATGATAAAGCCGAAGGTATAGCCGATGTTCTCGATAAAAAATCGGCTTGGGTCGTCCGGTAGCCGTGCGTGAAAAATTCCTTTAGCTGCCAGAGAAGCCCCCATCGACAAGCCGGCGGCCAAGGCTGACAGCAATAGCGCCAGCCAGTCACGCTCCAGTTCTTTCTCCCCCTCCATGCGGATTTGTTCATGCACGGCAGCGGCGCGCGAGGGCAGTTTTTCCTCATCGACCTCAATGGTGGATTTGCCCCGATCGTGCTCTTCGCTTTCGACCTTGACGCTGTTTTCATCGCTGTTGGCTGGACGATCTGGTTTTGTGCTCAATGGTCATTCTCCTATTGGCTGATAACTAAAGCGTAGTTGCTGATGGGGCGAAGGAAAGTGCGCCGGAAAAGTGATTAAAAAGTAACGAAATTTTAACGTTGATGATTTTTTCTACGCAATTTTGATCTGATGCGCAATATTACCCCTAATGGAGTACATCCAAGCCAGGCTGCGGGCTACGAGCGCACTGTGGCTTATGCTATGATTCGCTATCCCAAAGAAAAATATGAGTCCTCCATGCTGGAAGCCAAAAATCTTAGTTGTGTACGAGATGAACGAACTCTGTTTGACAGGTTGAGTTTTTTGGTGAGCCCGGGCGACATTATTCAGGTGGAAGGCCCTAATGGCGCTGGCAAAACCAGCTTGCTGCGTATTTTGGCCGGGTTGGCGCAGCCAGACGCAGGCGAAGTGCTGTGGCAGGGCGAAAATACGCGCCATCGCCGTGAGCAATATCATTTGGACCTGCTGTTTCTGGGGCACCAGCCAGGGATTAAATCCATGCTGACCCCGTTTGAGAATTTGCAGTTTTACCAGGCGGTTAGCCAGTCATCCGATCGTCAGGCCATCTGGCAGGCGTTGGAGCAGGTAGGCTTGGTCGGTTATGAGGATTTGCCGGTGGCGCAGCTTTCCGCCGGGCAGCAGCGGCGCGTGGCGCTGGCACGGCTCTGGCTCAGCAAATGCCCGCTGTGGATCCTGGATGAACCCTTGACGGCCATAGACAAGCAGGGCGTGTTGGAGCTGACCGCGCTGTTTGAGCAACATGCGCAACAGGGCGGTATGGTGCTGCTAACGACGCATCAAGATTTAACCGGTACACGGCAGGCGGTAAGGAAAATTCGCCTGACACAGACCAGCGCGGAGATCGCCTGATGTTCTTCATCATACTGCGGCGGGAACTGAAAATTGCCTTTCGTAAAGGCTCCGAGATCGTCAACCCGCTGTGGTTCTTCCTGATCGTGATCACGCTGTTTCCCTTGGGCGTTGGGCCAGAACCGCAATTGCTGGCGCGTATTGCGCCGGGGATTATTTGGGTAGCGGCGCTGTTAGCCTCGTTGCTTTCGCTGGAGCGATTGTTCCGTGATGACTACCTCGATGGCTCTTTGGAACAGTTATTGTTATTGCCAACGCAGCTGCCAATGACGGTGTTAGGCAAAGTGTGTGCTCACTGGGTAGTGACCGGGTTGCCGTTGTTGATCCTGTCGCCGTTGGTGGCGCTGCTGCTGTCGCTGGATGTGAATACCTGGATGGCGATGGCGCTGACCCTGCTGCTGGGTACCCCAACGCTGAGTCTGATTGGCGCTATCGGAGTGGGGTTGACGGTGGGGCTACGCAAAGGCGGTGTGCTGCTGAGTTTGCTGGTGCTGCCGCTGTATATTCCGGTACTGATTTTCTCTACCGCGGCGATAGATGCCGCCTCGATGGGGATGCCGATCGACGGTTACCTGGCCATCCTGGGCGCGATGCTGGCGGGCAGCATCACGCTGGCACCTTTTGCCACCGCAGCTGCGTTGCGTGTAAGCGTACACTAGCTGAAAATTTAATCGCGGATGAATGCCTATAAGAGCTTTTCCGTGCGCAAGACTTTCGCCGTTCTGCCATCAGGGAGCGGTTACTGAATGATTTCTTACCGTGAGCAATGACGACAATGTGGAAATGGTTACATCAATTTGCCAAGCCGGAACGGCTGTACCATGTCTGTGGCCGCTTTGTCCCCTGGTTGGGGATAGCGGGCGCCATCTGTCTGCTGATCGGCTGGGTGTGGGGCTTCGGTTTCGCACCTAAAGATTATCAACAGGGTGACAGCTTCCGTATCATGTACATTCATGTTCCGGCGGCCATCTGGTCGATGGGCATTTATGGCTCGATGGCGATAGCGGCGTTTATCGGCCTGGTCTGGCAGATGAAAATGTCCGATACCGTGGTCGCGGCCATGGCTCCGGTCGGTGCGGTGTTCACTTTTATTGCTCTGGTCACCGGATCTGCCTGGGGCAAACCGATGTGGGGCACCTGGTGGGTGTGGGATGCTCGCCTGACCTCGGAGCTGGTGTTACTGTTCCTTTATATGGGCATCATTGCGTTGTATAACGCTTTCGACGATCGCCGCCTGGCCGGGCGAGCCGCCGGTATTCTGGTGCTGGTAGGGGTGATCAACATTCCGATTATTCACTTTTCGGTCGAATGGTGGAATACCCTCCACCAGGGCTCAACCAATATGCAGCAGAGCATTGCGCCAAGCATGCGTTACCCGCTGCGTTGGGCGATCTTCGGTTACCTGTTGTTCTTTATTACGCTGACCTTGATGCGCCTGCGCAATCTGATCCTTTTCCAGGAACGTCAGCGCCCTTGGGTCGCCGAATTGGTTAGCAAGGAGCGTCAGTCATGAATGCTGCATTCAGTTCCTGGCAGGCGTTTTTCGCCATGGGCGGTTATGCGTTTTACGTTTGGTTGGCCGTGGCCGTAACCCTGCTTTCCCTGTTGGGGCTACTGGTCCACACCCTGTGGCAGCGTAAGCAGCTACTGGCCGAAGTCAGCCGCCAGGCGTCGCGTGAACGGCGTATCCGCCAGTCACAACAGTCAAAGCAATCCGCGGCCACACCGCAGCCTGTTAACTCGCGGGAGAAATCACAGTGAATCCACGTCGTAAAAGCCGCCTCTATCTGGTCATTGTCGTACTGATTGGTGTCGCGCTCACCGCCACGCTGATGCTGTATGCCTTGCGCTCCAATATCGACCTGTTCTATACCCCGAGCGAGATCCTGCAAGGCAAGGGTGAAAAGCATGAAAAACCGGAGGTGGGCCAGCGCCTGCGTATCGGTGGCATGGTGATGCCTGGCTCGGTCAAACGCGATCAGCAAAGCCTGCAGGTGAGCTTCAAGGTATATGATGCCCACGGAGCCATCGAAGTGACCTACAACGGGATTTTGCCGGATCTGTTCCGTGAGGGGCAGGGCGTAGTGGCACAGGGTGTGCTGGGGGAAGGTAATGTGGTCAACGCGCGTGAAGTGCTGGCCAAACACGATGAAAAATATACGCCACCAGAAGTCGCGGATGCCATGAAAGAGAATCATAAAAGCCCGGCCGCTACCTATAGCAGTTCGCCGGACGGGGGCAACAAGTCATGATGCCGGAACTTGGAAGTTTTCTGCTGTGCCTGGCGTTGGCGATTTCGTTGCTGCTGAGCATTTACCCGCAATGGGGAGCGGCGCGCCAGGATACGCGCATGATGGCGGTAGCCCGCCCGTTAACCTATGGTATGTTTATCGCCATCGCCCTGGCATTTGCCTGCCTGGTGTATGCGTTTATTACCAATGATTTTACCGTCTCCTATGTAGCCGCCAACTCCAACACCAAGCTACCGGTGTATTACCGCATTGCGGCAACATGGGGGGCGCACGAAGGTTCCCTGCTGCTGTGGGTGTTGCTGCTGAGCTGCTGGTCACTGGCGGTTGCCATGTGCAGCCGTGCAATGCCGCAGGATGCCGTAGCGCGTGTGTTGTCGGTGATGGGGATGATCACCGCCGGGTTCTTGCTGTTCATCATTATGACCTCCAACCCGTTTACCCGCACCTTGCCGAGTTTCCCGATCGACGGGGGCGACCTTAACCCGCTGTTGCAGGATATCGGGCTGATCTTCCACCCGCCGTTGCTGTATATGGGCTACGTGGGTTTCTCGGTGGCCTTTGCCTTCGCCATTGCCTCACTGATGGCCGGGCGGCTCGATACGGCCTGGGCTCGTTGGTCGCGTCCGTGGACTACGGCGGCCTGGGTCTTCCTGACCATGGGCATCGTGTTGGGGTCAGCGTGGGCTTACTATGAGCTGGGCTGGGGCGGCTGGTGGTTCTGGGATCCGGTCGAAAACGCCTCCTTTATGCCATGGCTTGCCGGTACGGCCTTGATGCACTCGCTGGCGGTCACCGAAAAACGCGGGACCTTCAAAGCCTGGACGGTGCTGCTGGCGATCACGGCCTTCTCCCTGTGTCTGTTGGGCACCTTCCTGGTGCGTTCCGGCGTACTGGTCTCCGTCCACTCCTTTGCCTCCGATCCGGCGCGCGGGATGTTTATCCTCGCCTATCTGGTGATCGTGATTGGCGGCTCGCTGTTGCTGTATGCCGTGAAGGGCGGGCAGGTGCGTAGCCGGGTGCAGCATGAAACCTTCTCGCGGGAAACCTTCCTGCTGGGCAACAACGTCTTGCTGATCGCCGCCATGCTGGTGGTGTTGCTGGGGACCTTGTTGCCGTTGGTGCATAAACAGTTGGGGCTGGGCAGTATTTCCATCGGCGAGCCTTTCTTCAACACCATGTTTACCTGGCTGATGGCACCGCTGGCGCTGCTGCTTGGCATCGGGCCGTTGGTGCGCTGGCGTCGTGACGAACCTACCAAGCTCTGGCGTCGCCTGGGCGTGGCGCTGGTGATCACATTAGTGCTGTCAATCCTGCTGCCTTGGCTGCTGCAAGACAGTATCGTCGGCATGACGGTGGTCGGGCTGATCATGGCCATCTGGGTGATCTTGCTGACTCTGATGGAGCTGCATGAGCGGGCCACCCACCGGCACGGTTTCTGGCAGGGGCTCAGGCACCTTTCCCGTAGCCATTGGGGCATGGTATTAGGCCATCTGGGCGTGGCGGTCACGGTGATCGGGATCGCCTTCAGCCAAAACTACAGCGTTGAGCGTGATGTCCGCATGAAAGCCGGTGATAGCGTGGAAATTCACGACTATCGCTTCATCTTCCGCGACGTTCACGATATCCGCGGTTCAAACTACACCGGCGGTGTCGGGATTATCGATGTCACCCGCAACGGTAAGGCAGAAGCCACCCTGCATGCGGAAAAACGTTATTACAGCGTGGCGCGCAGCATGATGACGGAGGCCGCCATCGACGGTGGCCTGACGCGCGATTTGTACGCCGCGTTGGGTGAAGAGTTGGACGATGGCTCCTGGGCCGTACGGCTTTACTACAAACCTTTTGTCCGCTGGATCTGGTTCGGTGGGGTGTTTATGGCGATTGGCGGCGTGCTATGTATTCTTGATCCGCGCTATCGCATGAGCAAAAAACTCAAACGTGAAGCCAAACAAGGGGGGCAGGCATGAACCGCAAACTGTTATTTATTCCGTTAATCCTGTTCCTGCTGTTGGTGGTGGCTTTGTTGGTGCAGCTGACGCGTAACGCCGGCGGGGAAGATCCCACCATGCTGGAGTCTGCGCTGATTGGTAAACCGGTGCCGACCTTCAAGCTGGAATCCCTGGAACATCCAGGTAAAACCTTCGATCAGGCGGTGCTGCGCACTGGCAAACCGATATTGTTGAACGTGTGGGCGACCTGGTGCCCCACCTGTCGGGCAGAGCACGAGTATCTCAATACTCTGGCGGCCAAAGGCATCCGCGTAGTCGGGCTAAACTATAAAGACGATCGCCAGAAGGCGGTGGTGTGGCTCAATCAGTTGGGTAACCCTTATGCGCTGAGCCTGTACGACGGCGACGGCATGCTGGGGCTGGATCTCGGCGTGTATGGCGCACCTGAGACCTTCCTGATCGACGGTGAAGGCATTATCCGCTACCGCCACGCCGGGGACATGAACGAGCGTGTCTGGCAGCAGGAAGTGTTACCGCTGTACCGTAAATATGGGGGCGACGCATGAGGCTGATAACCTTACTGGTGGCGGCATTGCTAAGCTGGAGTGCTGCTGCGGCTATCGATACCTACAAATTCAATTCGGTGGAGCAGGAACAGCAATACCGTGAGTTGACCGAACAGTTGCGCTGCCCTAAATGCCAGAACAACAGCATTGCCGATTCCAACGCCATCATCGCGGCGGATATGCGCACCAAGGTGTATGAGCTGATGATGCAGGGGCAAGACAAGCAGCAGGTCATCGACTATATGGTGGCGCGCTACGGTAATTTTGTGACCTATGAACCCCCGGTGACGCCAGCAACCTTGATCTTGTGGGTCGGGCCGCTGCTGTTTGTGCTGATTGGCGGGGCGGTGGTGATACTGCGCACTCGTCAACGGCGGGCGGGCGTAGTCAACGAGGAATTCTCCGAGCAGGAGCAGCAGCGTCTTGCGGCGTTGTTGAAAGAGACTGACAGGAAGAAACCCTAATGGCTTTTTGGCTGATAATTATAGTGCTGTTGGTCGGTGCGAGCGCGTTGCTGGTCGTGCCTGCGATGCGCCAAGGCAAAGAAAGTACGGCGGCCAGCCGCGATACGCTCAACAAGGCGTTCTACCAGGATCGCCTTGACGAGCTGGCACAAGATGAAGATCAAGGGGTAGTTGCGGAACGCCCGGAGCTGGTCAAAGAGCTGCAACAGAACTTGCTGAACGATATTCCTGGGCAACCGGATGAGCAGCCTGCACGGCCTATCAATCGTTGGGCTTTAGTGCCTGGCGTGATGGTGTTGGTGGTGGTATCGGTTGGCTTTTATCTGAAAACCGGCGGTTTGGCTCAGGTTATGGCCTGGCATCAGGTAGAATCCCAAATGCCGGAACTGCGTGCGCGGGTGGCGAATGAGCGTGCCCAACCGCTGAGTATGGAAGAGATCGCCCGTCTTGGCTTGGGTTTACGCACCTCGTTGCAGGACGATGACAGGAACCTGAACGACTGGATGATGCTTGGCCGTGTCGGGATGGCGTTGAATAATGCCACCACCGCGACCCAGGCTTTTGCTCGAGCTTACAGCCTGGATCCGAGCAATATGGAAGTGCGCCTGGGCTATGCTGAAGTGCTGACGCGCTCGGGCGATCCGGAAGACAACAAGCAGGCCACCGCAATGCTGCGCACCATGGTGGCAGAAGATCACACCAACGTGCGTGTACTGAGCCTGTTGGCGTTCAACTCCTTTGAGCAGGGCGATTACCAACAGGCGATCGGTGCCTGGCAGGTAATGTTGAAACTGTTACCTGCCGATGACCAGCGTGTTGCAGTGATAAAGCGCAGTATTGAACAAGCAAAAGTTCAGGTGGGCGCAGAAACTGTTAAACTCTCCGTCACTGTCACGCTGTCGCCAGAGGCGGCAAAAGCATTACCACAACAAGGAACGCTGATCGTTTCGGTTACCGATGGCACCAACCCGGTGCCGGTAGCGGTCAAGCAATTGCCACTGAGTCGTTTCCCGCTATCATTCACATTGGATGACAGCAACGCCATGATGCCTGAGCGGCTGCTATCGGCTCAGCAGAAGGTGAAGGTGCACGTCAGGCTGTCACAGGATGGTTTGGCAACGCCACAGGCGGGCGACTGGTTTGGCGATAGTACGCTGCAAGCCTATAGCGGCAAGGAACAGGTCAGCGTTCAGATTGATAAACAGGTTCCCTGATAAAAAAGAATCCAAGGGTTTTCATGGAGATAAATATGAACTTTCGCCTGACTGGGCTGGCTTTCGCAACGGTGTTATTGGTAGGCTGTGCCAGCTCGCCTGGTGACGATCCGCAAGGGCGTTCCGACCCTCTTGAAGGGTTTAACCGGGCGATGTTTAACTTCAACTATAACGTGATGGATCCCTACGTGCTGCGCCCGGTTGCGGTGGCATGGCGTGATTACGTCCCGATGCCTGCGCGTAATGGCTTGAGCAACTTTACTTCCAACCTGGAAGAGCCGGCCAGCATGGTGAACGAATTTCTGCGTGGTAACCCTTATCAGGGCATGAAGCACTTCAACCGTTTCTTCCTCAACACCCTGTTGGGGATGGGCGGGTTGATCGACGTGGCCAGTATGGCTAACCCGAAACTGGCGCGTGAAGAACCACGCCGCTTCGGTGGCACCTTGGGGAACTACGGCGTAGGTTACGGCCCGTATGTCCACTTACCGGTCTACGGCAGCTTCACTATTCGTGAAGACGGTGGCGATTGGGCGGATAGCGTTTATCCGGTGCTGAGTTATCTCACCTTCTGGATGTCGGCGGGGAAATGGGTAGTGGAAGGGGTTGAAACCCGTGCTCAACTGCTGGATTCCGATGGGTTGCTGCGCAACTCTTCCGATCCCTATGCGATGGTGCGTGACGCCTATTTCCAACGCCATGACTTCCTGGCGAATGGCGGGGTGCTCAAGCCGCAGGAAAACCCGAATGCCAAGGCGATCCAGGGCGATCTGGACGAGATCGACTCCGCCAACTAAGGATTGTTCTTTCAACTTATCCTGTGGTGAATACCGTTTGAAAAAGGATCCCGGAAGTGTAGGGATCCTTTTTTATTTATGTAAATGATAATCATTTTTATTGATGATTTTCTGGGATGGCGCGGCAGTAAATGCTAAAATCTGCGCCAGGCGACTGCCGCTGGTGACTTGGAAGGCAGAGCCCGTGGCTTGGGAACCGGCTTGTGTGGCACAAGGAACGTTTATAGCGGATTGCAGCATCATCTTTACCGCGTTTTGTACCCTCTTTCCTGCCGGTTTTCTGCTGCCGCGATATTTTCGCTGTGATGCGCACGGAGAACGCCAATATGGACCTACTTTCTTCAGGCAATGCCCCTTTCTTGATCGCTCTGCTCCTGCTGCTGTTTATCGGCGTGCTGGAAACGCTGGCGGTGTTTCTCGGTGCTTCCCTTTCCAGCCATTTCGATGCGGCTATAGACTCTCATCCGGATATTACCCTGGGTGAGAACGTTTTCGCCCAGGGTCTGAGCTGGCTGCATATCGGGCGCTTGCCGCTGCTGATCATCATCGTGCTGTTTCTCGGCGGTTTTTCACTGAGTGGCCTGATACTGCAATGGCTGGCAGGCGGTGAACTACCGGTGTGGCTGGCGGTGATCGTTGCCTTTATCGTCGCTGTGTTCAGCGTACGCTGGTGTGGCCGCGGCATTGCTCGCTACTTGCCACGTGACGAAAGCAGCGCAGTTTCCACAGACAGCTTTATTGGCCGGATGGCAATTATGACCAGCGCAACGGCCACGGCTGGCTCCCCGGCAGAAGCCAGGTTGACTGACGAGCACGGGCGTACCCATTACATTTTGATCGAGCCGGATGAGGAGGATGTCGCCTTTGTGCGTGGAGCCAAGGTGCTGGTTACGGCGCGCATCTCCGGATCCCGCTTCAGCGGCAGCGCCAACCCTTGGCCGGACCTGCTGTGAACACGGTTTTAACGGAATTATTTTGATAATGCTTATGGAGAGGTAACCCTGGTGATAATTAGTGATGGTCTTACGTTTTGGGGTTCGATTGCGGGTGGCATCTTTGTTGTCCTGCTGATCATCGGACTGATTTTTTCACGCCTGTATCGCCGCGCCTCGGCGGAACAGTCGTTGGTGCGTACCGGTCTGGGCGGGCTTAAGGTGGTGCTGAGCGGTGGTGCTATCTCCCTGCCGGTGTTTCATGAGATTGTTGAAATCAACATGAAGACCCTGAAACTGGAGGTCAGCCGTGCCATGCACGACAGCCTGATCACCAAGGACAGAATGCGCGTCGACGTGGTGGTGGCATTTTTTGTCCGCGTGCAACCGACCATTGAAGGGATTTCCACTGCCGCACAGACTTTGGGCCAGCGTACGCTGTCACCGGAAGATCTGCGCCAACTGGTGGAAGACAAGTTTGTCGACGCCTTACGCTCCACCGCAGCGCAGATGACCATGCAAGACCTGCAAGACACGCGCGAAAACTTCGTGCAGGGCGTGCAGAGCACGGTATCTGAAGATCTGGCGAAAAACGGCCTGGAGCTGGAAAGCGTATCGCTGACCAACTTTAACCAGACCTCGAAAGAGTATTTCGATCCTAACAACGCCTTCGATGCCGAAGGTCTGACCAAGCTGACGCAGGAAACCGAACGCCGTCGCCGCGAGCGTAACGAAGTTGAGCAAGACGTGGAGGTTGCAGTACGCGAGAAAAACCGCGATGCCATGTCACGCAAGCTGGAGATCGAGCAGCAGGAAGCCTTCATGTCGCTTGAGCAGGAGCAGCAGGTCAAAACCCGCAGCGCCGAGCAAAGCTCCCGGATCGCCACCTTCGAAGCGGAACGCCGCCGCGAGGCCGAGCAGAGCCGCATTTCCGCCGAGCGCCAGATTCAGGAGGCGGAAATCGAGCGTGAGCAGGCGGTACGGACCCGTAAGGTAGAGGCGGAGCGTGAAATCCGCGTCAAAGAGATCGAGCAGAATAAAGTCACGGAAATGGCCGCCATCGAGCAGAAAAAAGTGACGGAAATTGCCGAACAGGATAAGGCCATCGCCATTGCTGCCAAGTCCGAGCAGCAGTCCCAGGCTCAGGCGCGCGCTAATGATGCGTTGACCGAAGCGGTGAAAGCGGAGCAAAACGTGGAAACCACGCGCCAGACCGCCGAAGCCGATCGTGCCAAGCAGGTTGCTCTGATCGAAGCCCGTCAAGGGGCGGAAACTGAGGCGATGCAACTGACGCTGAAAGCCCGTGCGGAGAAAGAGGCGGCTGAACTGCAGGCCGCCGCCATCATTGAACTGGCCGAAGCCGCACGTCAGAAAGGCTTGGCAGAGGCGGAAACCCAGCGCGCGTTGAACGAAGCGGTCAACATGCTTTCCAGCGATCAGACCAGCCTGAAGTTCAAACTGGCGTTGCTGCAGGCACTGCCGGCGATCATCGAGAAGTCCGTTGAGCCGATGAAGGCCATCGAAGGCATCAAGATCATGCAGGTGGATGGGTTGAACCGTTCTGGCGGTATCGCAGGGGCGACGGCGGCTTCGGTCGGCGGCGGCAACCTGGCCGAGCAGGCGATGTCTGCCGCGCTCGCCTACCGCACGCATGCACCGGTCATCGATTCCCTGTTACAGGAAATCGGTATCAGCGGTGGTTCATTGCAGGCGTTGACCGCTGCTTTGCCGCAGGCGCAGCCAGTTGCTCCGGTGGCGGAGCCTGACGCTGTAGTCGTTCAAGAAGAAATTACGGAACAAAAGCCGGAGTCGTATGCTCCGTCGACTGAGCACAGCATCACGACGGTAAGCCTTTCCTGAGTTACGACTGGATGGGGTTAATAGAATAAAAAACGGCGGGATAATCCCGCCGTTTTTACGTTTCTGTCCAGGAACACAGATTAGAAACGGTAGTTGAAGCCAGCACCGTACAACCAGGCTGAACCCTTCGATTCGAAGGTATATGGGCCTTCTTTGATGGTGACTTTCTGGCCGTGCATGTAGGACACACCCACGTCGACAGAAGCGTCTTTATTGAACGCGTAAGTGGTACCGGCGCTGATCCAGGTGCGATCCTGATCCGGGATTGAGATAGAGCGGTTTTGTGCCGGAACCGGGCTATCATCGAAGGCGATACCGCCACGGAAGGTCCAGTTATCGTCGTAGAAGTAGGTGGTACCCAGCGCGATACGGTAAGCGTCACGGAAGCCTTCATGCTTCTGGAACAGCGTTTTGCCGTTGCTGTCTGTCGCTTTCAGCTCCTGGAACTGGCTCCAACTGGTATAGGCCATGCTGTAGTGGATCGCCCACTGCTGTGCCACTCGGTTATACCCGGAGACCTCCCACATTTCTGGCAGGTTCAGGGTCAGAGAACCCGGGACGTTGTTACCGTCGGTCCCCATTGGCAGGCCAAACTGCCCCAGCAGGCCGTTATAGGCGGAAGGCAGGCTGCTGCGGTAGTCACCGTCAAAGTCGATTTTCACTTCAGAGCGGTAGGTGAAGCCGTAACGGTTTCTGTCGTCTACTTGATACAAGATGCCAGCGTTCCAGCCGTAGCCCCACTTGTTACCTTCCAGATGAGAGATCTGAGTATCGGCAGGGATCCTGGCTACCTGGCCAGCCAGCGCCGGAGGCAATTTGCCGGAGCCTGCCAGCAGCAGTGGTAAATCGCCGGCGAAGCGATCGATCTTGGCTTTGGCATACACTGCATCGAAGCCCAGACCGAAGCTGAATTGTTGGTTCAGACGGTATGCGAGGCTCAGGTTGAGGTTTGCCGTGGTCAGGTCGGTAGTCCCGCCGACGGAGCCAGCGGTGTAGCCTTCGTTGTATTCGGTGGCCAGGCCATAGTTGCTGGTCACAGAACCGCCAACGGCCCATTGGTCATTCAGCGGTTGGATGTAGTGCAGGTTGGGTACCCAGGCGGTCGGGGCAATGTTCTTCGCATCCAGGCTGCGGCCTGAAGGTGAGGTGCCGGTAATGTTAACGTCTGGGTCAATAAAAACGGCGCCCGCAGAGAAAGAAGGGCGGTCAAACATCATCATGGTCGCCGGGTTACGGCTTGCTGAGGCTGCGGTATCCGCCACTGCGCCTTCGCCAGAATAGGCTCGCCCTAAACCAACTGCCGAGAACTCGTTCAGCTGGAATCCTGCGGCATACACGTTCGAAGAAATAATTGCCACTGCAGCTGCGAGAGCTGATTTAGTGAATAGGTTTTTCTGGCTCATGACCAAAACCTCATTTTATGTGTTTATTATTTAAACAATGTTACACAAAGTAACATGGAGCGCGCGATTGTAGGGTCCGTTATCAATCTGACAAATCAGACCAGTGGCTGAATTATAGGTCCGACCTGTTAAGATGTTGCAAGTTTGTTTTTGAAATATTTCCAAATTGATATCAGAAAAGAGATCCACATAACAAAAAACGACCGATACATAACAAAACTCTTATGTTTTTTTACCAGGTGGCTATTTAGTTATGTGATTTCCGTCACTTAAAATGCTTACAAAAAGTAAGGCTAGTGATTGGCAAGCCCGAGGAGTAAAATAAACACAGAATTTTGTTTATTTGCGCCAGATCATAAATGGCTATTTGGGCGAGCTTAACCGCGGCCCGTGAGGAGATTTCAACTATGTCAGATGCAATCAATAAATGTAACGCTCAGGAAACTGCGGCCTGCTGCTGTGTCGATGTCGGAACCGTGATGGATAACACCGATTGCACCGCTTCCTACAGCCGAGTGTTTGCCAATCAGCAAGATGCAGAGCAAACCCTGGCAGCACTGACTGAAAAGGCGCGCGGCGTGGAGTCCGATCCTTGTGACATCAGCAGTAGCATTAAACCGGTTGACGGCGGCGTGCAACTGGATGTGGATTTCACCTTCTCTTGCCAGGCAGAAACCATGATCTTCCAGCTCGGCCTGCGTTAATCCCGACCCGATCCCGTAGGGGCGTAATATGCGCCCCTGCTGGTATCCGCACAGCTTTACCCCCTGCCAGAAAGTTGCTCCCGCTCTCAGTTTTCACTTCTACCGGTTTGCCAAATGTAAACATTTGGTTAACAATGACCTCATCAGGTCAGACCTCTTTTTGTCCGTTGTGTTGACGGCCTCTCTTCAGGAGCGTTTATGAGTAAGGCATTGCCGCTGGTTACCCGTCTCGGCGACCGTATCGCCATCGTTCAAGGGCTGCGCACCCCTTTCGCCAAGCAGGCCACCGCTTATCACGGTATACCTGCGGTCGATCTTGGCAAGACTGCGGTGAGCGAGCTGCTGGCGCGTAGCGGCATCGATCCCGCCCTGATCGAGCAACTGGTATTTGGTCAGGTGGTGCAAATGCCTGAAGCGCCGAACATTGCGCGGGAAATTGTGCTTGGTACCGGCATGAGCGTGCACACCGATGCCTATAGCGTTTCACGTGCCTGTGCTACCAGCTTCCAGGCGATTGCCAACGTGGCGGAAAGTATCATGGCGGGCAGCATCAGTGTTGGCATTGCCGGTGGGGCGGATTCTTCCTCCGTGCTGCCGATTGGCGTTAGCAAGGCGCTGGCTCGTACGTTGGTGGACGTCAACAAGGCCCGCACGCTGTCGCAGCGCTTGAAACTGTTCAGCAAGCTTAAGTTCCGCGATCTGATGCCGGTTCCTCCCGCCGTGGCGGAATACTCTACCGGCCTGCGTATGGGGGATACCGCCGAACAAATGGCGAAAACCCATGGCATTACTCGCGAGCAGCAGGATGCTTTGGCACACCGCTCGCATCAACTGGCCGCCAAAGCCTGGGAACAGGGGCTGTTGCGCGATGAAGTGATGACCGCCTATGTGCCGCCCTATAAAACCCCGCTGGCCGAAGATAACAACGTCCGCAAAGATTCCAGCCTGGAGTCTTATGCCCGCTTGAAACCGGCATTCGATCGCCGCCACGGTACCGTCACGGCCGCCAACAGTACGCCGCTGACCGATGGTGCGGCAGCGGTGCTGATGATGAGCGAATCCCGTGCGAAAGAACTCGGCCTGGAGCCTCTAGGCTACCTGCGCAGCTTCGCTTTTGCCGCCATTGATGTCTGGGAGGATATGCTGCTCGGCCCTTCCTATGCTACCCCGTTGGCGCTGGATCGTGCGGGTATTACCCTGGCCGATCTGACCCTGATCGATATGCATGAAGCCTTTGCAGCACAAACGCTGGCCAACCTGAAAATGTTCGCCAGCACCGAGTTTGCCCAGCAGAAGCTGGGGCGTGAGCAGGCGATCGGCGAAGTGGATATGGAAAAATTCAACGTGTTGGGTGGCTCTATCGCCTATGGCCACCCGTTTGCCGCGACCGGCGCACGCATGATTACCCAGACGCTGCACGAGCTTAAACGGCGCGGTGGCGGTCTGGGGCTGGCCACCGCCTGCGCGGCTGGGGGATTAGGTGCGGCGATGATTGTGGAGGTGGACAAATGAGTTTCGAGAACGCATTGCACGAACAGCGTGCCAAGCCTTCGGCATTTCATCTGACCTTGCGCCCGGACAATATTGGCGTGATCACCATCGATGTGCCGGGGGAGAAGGTCAATACGCTGAAGGCGGAGTTTGTTGAGCAGATCAACGACGTGCTGCTCAAGGCACAGCAGCTTGCCACCCTGGAAGGCTTGGTGATCCTGTCCGGCAAGCCAGATTCCTTTATTGCCGGTGCAGATATCACCATGATTGCCGCGTGCCATACGGCCCAAGAGGCACAAACGCTGGCGAAGAAGGGGCAGAGCACGCTGGCACAGATTGCCGCGTTCCCAGTGCCGGTGGTTGCCGCCATTCATGGTGCTTGCCTTGGGGGCGGGCTGGAGTTGGCTTTGGCTTGCCATAGCCGCGTCTGTTCGCTGGATGACAAAACGGCGCTCGGCCTGCCGGAAGTCCAGTTAGGCTTGTTGCCTGGCTCTGGTGGCACCCAGCGCTTACCACGCCTGATTGGTGCCAGCAAAGCGTTGGATATGATGCTGACGGGAAGACACGTTCGCGCGCGTCAGGCGCTGCGTATGGGCCTGGTGGACGAGGCCGTACCGCAATCTATTCTGCTGCAAACCGCCATTGAGCGTGTGAAACAGGGCTGGAAGTCGCGCCGTGCGTTACCGTGGCAAGAACGCCTGCTCAACGGTCCGTTAGGCAGAAGCCTGCTGTTCAGCATCGTGCGCAAGAAGACCCTGGAGAAAACCCACGGTAATTACCCGGCAGCGGAGCGTATTATTCAGGTGGTGCGCACCGGTCTGGATCAGGGTAGTGCCAGCGGCTATGAAGCGGAGGCCCGCGCCTTCGGTGAACTGGCTATGTCACCACAGTCTGCTGCATTACGCAGCCTGTTCTTTGCCTCTACGGCGCTGAAAAAAGAGCGTGGCGGGGATGCTCAGCCCCATGAATTACAGCGCATCGGTGTTCTTGGCGGTGGTTTGATGGGCGGAGGTATTGCCTGCGTCACGGCGACTCGCGGTGGGTTACCGGTGCGCATTAAAGACGTGAATGAGCAGGGGATCAACCATGCGTTGAAATACACCTGGGATCTGCTGGGCAAACGGGTACGTAGCAAACGCATGCGTCCGGCAGAGCGTCAGAAACAGATGATGTTGATTTCCGGCAGCACCGATTACAGCGGTTTTGAACGGGTCGACATCGTGGTGGAGGCGGTATTTGAAGATATCGCGCTCAAGCAGCAGATGGTGGCCGATATTGAACGGTATGCCGCGCCGCATACCGTATTCGCCTCCAACACCTCATCATTGCCGATCGGCCAAATCGCGGCGCAGGCAGCCAGGCCGCAGCAGGTTATTGGTCTGCACTACTTTAGCCCGGTGGATAAAATGCCGTTGGTCGAAGTGATCCCGCATGCCACTACCAGCGAACAAACCATTGCCACTACCGTTGCTCTGGCCCACAAACAGGGGAAAACGGCGATCGTGGTCGCCGATCGCGCTGGTTTTTACGTCAACCGCATTCTCGCCCCTTATATTAATGAGGCGGCGCGCTGCCTGCTGGAAGGCGAGCCGATCGAATCGGTGGATAAGGCTTTGGTCGATTTTGGTTTCCCAGTGGGCCCCATCATGCTGTTGGACGAAGTGGGTATCGACGTTGGCACCAAAATTATCCCGATCCTGACGGCGGAACTGGGGCCACGCTTTGCCGCTCCAGCGGCGTTCGACGCAGTGCTGAAAGACGACCGCAAAGGGCGCAAGAATGGCCGTGGTTTTTATCTGTACCCGGCCGAGGGCAGCAGGGCACGCCAGAGGCGCAAGAGCGCAGACAGCAGCATCTATCCACTGCTGGGTATCACCGCCAAGGCGCATATTCAACATGCGGTGATCGCCCAACGCTGTGTGATGATGATGCTCAACGAGGCGGCGCGTTGCCTGGATGAGGGCGTGATCCGTAGCGCTCGCGACGGTGATATCGGCGCGGTGTTTGGCATTGGCTTCCCGCCGTTCCTGGGTGGCCCATTCCGCTATATGGATGAGCTAGGCGCGGAGAAAGTGGTAAAAACCCTGCGCTATCTGCAACAGCAATACGGTGAATATTTTGCTCCTTGCGAACGCCTGCAGCGCATGGCTGAGCAGGGGGAACGCTTCTATCCGCAAGGCAGTTAACCAGCATAGCGGCCCGGTTTGCGCTACAGTTTGAGAAGGAGCCGCATTGTGATCGTCATCACTCCTTGCAATCAGGGCAATCCCGGATGCTGTACAGGGAGATTGGGGAGGGGTAACGTAGCGTTTTGGTGGGTGGCTCACTCAGCGCTCCCAAAACTTCATAGCAACAAGGTTAAAATTTAACCCGTTGAATTGGTTGTTATGTCAGCGATGAATTTGTGTAAGGGCGCAAATGTTGTAAAAAACAGCGTTTTCTTTACGCGAACTTTCAGGCAAAATGCCCGGCCGCCATAGAGAGACGGCGCGTTATCGTTTGAAGCAGGCCTGTGTTCTTGAGTTCAACTCGGCGATACAGCACGCTCGGCGTTTCTGTATAGCGTTATTTTGTCAACAACAGCGGTGCAATATGCAAGTTTTGATTATGCGTCACGGAGAGGCGGCACTCGATGCAGCCAGCGATGCGGTAAGGCCTCTTACCGTTTGTGGCCGTGATGAGTCACGTCAGATGGCGGCCTGGTTGAACACCAAGTCTGTGGATATTGAACGAGTGCTGGTCAGCCCCTATTTGAGGGCCGAGCAGACGCTGGAAACGGTACGCGAAGCGTTAACGCTGCCGGAAGGTGAAGAAGTGCTGCCGGAGCTGACTCCTGGGGGCGACGCTGGGCTGGTGAGCTGTTATCTGCAGGCGCTGGCGAAAGAAGGCATCGGTGCGGTGTTAGTGGTTTCCCATCTACCGCTGGTGGGTTATCTGGTGGCCGAACTGTGCCCTGGGGAATGCCCGCCAATGTTTGCTACCTCCGCCATCGCTAATGTCGAGCTGTCCGAGGATGGCAGCATCGGCAAGTTTGAATGGCAGGTCAGCCCGTCACAGGTGATGGCCAAGGTCTGAGCTTGTTCCCACCCTCAAAGGGCGATGATAAACATCGCCCTTTGTCATTAACGTCTTCAAAATTGCCACTGTAACGTAAAGCCGAGATTGACCGGGCTGGTGGCGAAATTATCCGGCTTGGACAGCGGCACCCCGACGAAGGCGTCATAACCGACCGCTTTTACCTTTCCTCGAATACCGGCGACGCTACCGAGCAGGTGGCCATCGGCAAAGTCGTTACTACCGTCTCCTTTCACCCGGCCATAATCCATACCCAGGTATAACTGCTGCTCCAGTCTTGGCAGGTTCAGGTTCAGGTCATTGCGCAGGGAGTAACCCTTGTTGGCCATCATATTCATTTCACCGTCAAAACCACGTACGGTCCAGCGGTTACCGATACTGAATTGATCCTGAGTGGTCAGGCGGTCCGGACTGTATTGATGGCGAAAGCGGGATTGATAACTCATTGAGAGATCTTGCACAGTAAATGGCGTATAGGTGCTGATATCCAGGTTGACGATGCGGCTTGACGGATCGCTGTCCACCGGCCTTTCGGCACCAAACCAGGCGGTATCACGCTGATAGCTCAACATGGCATCGACAATAGATTGGCCGACGTAGTGGCGATGAGTGAACTCAATGCTCCAGTTGGCCATATTACGCTTTTGCAACTGCAGTTCCGTATCGTTCAGATAAAAATGTGAGTTACGCCTGAGGACTTGAAAGCTGAGCGTGTTTTTTTGGCTCGCGTTGCGATACAAGAGGCGATTGATTTTTAAGCTAAGGTTGCGATATTTGCCGCGGTAGGAAAAATCGGTATAGATACCATGGATATTTTGCAAATACTCGCTGCGGCTGGCATATAAATCCACTGACCAAAAGCCGTAGGGCACCGAGTAGTACAACGAGCCATTATTAGCATGACGGGTCGATTGGAACTGCAAATCACGACCGGCAGAAACGTAGAACAGATCGTTCATCGAGGTCGGGTTATCAATATATAAAGCCAGGCCGCTTTGATAGCGGCCGGTTTGTTTACTGCCTGAGTCATCCAGCCAACCGCCCAAACGCCAGAATGAGGGTTGTTCACGGGTGATTTCCAGGTCGGATTCACCCGCATGCTTGCCTGGGTGGAGTGAAATATTGGCAACGACATCAGGAATGCGCTGCATGTTTTCCAACCCCTGCTCAATAGCACGCAGATCCAGCAGATCCCCTTGGCTGCCAGGGAAGGTGGTGTGCAAGTTGACGTACTTATCGCTGTCATCGGTTAGCCTGACGTTGCCAATGGTGCCGGGCAGGATCTCCAGGGTGAGAAGCCCTTCGGTCAAATTTTGCTGGGGGATCATTACTCTGGTAGTGATATAGCCATGCCCAATCAGGTCATTTTGTAAGGCAGTTGCGAGCGTTTTCACCCCCTGGATCCCCAGGCAGCGCCCTTGTGCTTGTTCTGTCAGTTTGTGCAAGGGTATCCAATGAGGGATCTTGTTGTCCTTATTCAGTTCAACCCGTTGAATGGTGAAGCAGGGTTGTTCTTCAGGAAAGTCAATGTGGGTACTTAGTCCAGCGTTGCCGGCGGAGCGCACGTCTTTACCTACGGTTTCCAATTGGTTGTAGCGTGCTTTTTCCTGTTCCTGCTGGTGGCTCATTTGCTGCTCAATAAACTGGCCATTTTCAGCTGCCTGAACCAAGGGGGTGAGAATAAGCAATAGCCAAGCATGGGGAGAGCGAAAACGCATGTTAACTTCCTTATTAATATGATTTTTCTTAAATCAGACGCGGTATGGATATAGGTAAAAAAAGAAAAACAGCTGATGGCCATTGTTAACATGGCTATCAGCTTGTAATTAGCTATCTCGCGATGAATAGATGTGATAGGGGGGCAGCATTAGCACTGGATTAGCGCTTGCTATGGATTTCTACAGTATTGTCTGAGATCAGTTTGCCGTAATTACTGAATTTCCCATCAGTACTGACCTTGATCTTGTTTTTGCCAGCCAAGGTCCCTTGATTATAGAAGCTGCCATCGACCTGCTGACCGCCGGAAAGCGGGCCGCGCTTCATGTTGATCTCTAAAGTATCACCGGCCTCAATGTTTCCAGCAGTGCTGGCCGATGAGCCATTATCTAAACGTGAGGCATTAACCACCAGATTTTCGCCAGCAATCATATTGCCATTGTGATTGCCAATGTTGGCCGCAGTCAGCGTGATGTTTTTATCGCTCCCAATATGCCCATGCTTATTGGCTATGAGATACTTAGAGATAATGGTGATATCACCCTGAGAAGCGATGACACCATACTCATTATTGAGTGAGGAGCTTAAATTTAGGTTCATGTCACCACCGCTGAATATTCCGTATTCTTGGGTCGGATTGTGATAAGCACTATTAACCAGACGAGCGGCGTCGATATTCAAGGCTTCTTGAGCCATGATTTTACCTGAGTTGCTTTTAATCTCTGACGCTTTTATAGCTATGTTGCCTTCTGCCAGGATTTCACCCTGGGTGTTATTCAGTTCGGATGAGACGTTGATAACAACGTCATCCTTGGTTTGGATGAGGCCATATTGACTGCTTATCTTGTAGGCATTCAGCGTCACGCAGCAGTTAGCCTCAATAATCCCTCTGTCGTTGAAGAGCGTGTTAGCGGTATTAACCGTCACGCCACCGACATCTGATACAATTCTACCCACGTAGTTATTCACACCATACTTGGCGTCCAGGGTGACATCGTCCACGGCACTGATGATACCGCTGCTGTTTTTGATTGAGGATCCTTTGGTGCTAATCGTAATCCCCTTTCCAGCGCTGAGTTCACCATTATCATTATCAACCCCTACATTTGAAGATGAGGCTGCGGAAATGTCGATGTTGATATTGCCATCGGCCGCCATGGTCCCTTTGATGTTTCTCACGTAAGAGCTTTTAATATCAATATCATTGCCCGCTTCAAGATAACCATCTGGGCTGTTTATTACGTATGTATTGTTGTTACTGGGGGTCAATACCACCCTGAGATCTTTTTGGGCAGAAATAGTCCCCTTATTGGTGAGTGAACCATTCATGTTCATGGTCACATCACCAACAGAAGCGGCGAGGGTGCCAGCGTTATTTACACCCACGCCATTCCCGGTACCGATCAGCGTAATTTTGTTGGCGTACATGCCGCCCAGGTTGGAAACGTCAAGACCTATGCCAGACTGACGAGCAGCAGAGAGCAGGGTGGCTTTGGTGTTGTCGACATTAACGCGGTTTTGGCCATAAGTGACCCTTAGATCCTGAGCCTGCACGTCGGCGTTAATGGCAACGGTGTGGGCAATTAAATCGGTATAGTTGGCGCTGGAACTCTGCAAGCCATCGCCAGTAATGGTAATTTTACCTTTGTTGACAACGTAATCGAGGACGCGCCCATTAGCCACCGAGGCCTTGCCCGTGGTCAAGGTCGCACGATTGGCGTTGATGAAACCGCAGCCGTTACAGGTAATCCCCGATGGGTTGGCAATAATAACCTGTGCATTCTGGCCTGCTACCTCAATCATCCCGTTGAGTTGGCTGGCTTTAGCGGAGTTGACTTCATTGAGGATAACGTTAGCGGCCCCTTTGGCCATATTCTTGTTGCCGTTAATGGCACCCGCCACCTGGGTCGTCGAGTTTTGTGCGCTGTTATTTAGCACCACTCCACCACGGTCTACGTCAAACTGGTTATAGATATTGTGAGAAACGCCCCCTCTGCCGGGCTTATTAATCTCGATAACCGTACCGCCTTTGATGGAGCTGGCACCGAGCGATGGGCCACCTGGTGCGGAAACGATAGCGGCTTGGGTAACGGTGACTCCCTGTAAGGCCAGCAGGCTAAAGAAACAAATTGGCGAAAGTTTGGCAAGAAACGGCTTCTGTTTGTTTTTTAGGGTCATAATATTATTTCCTATAATATTTGAAATGCAAAGGCTATCAATATTGATAGCCGAACTGGTGGAAAAAGGCTTTGCAGCTAACTTCATTTCTGTCAACCATGAGGGATCATCCCCAAGTTGTGCAGGTGGTATATACTATTATTTGATTAACTTAAGGTGCTATATTTGCGATGCGGCTATTTGTAGCAGTTATTAACTGCGCATAACAATGTATACGCTTTATCTACGTATAACAAAATGCGCATTCTACTGACAATATTCCCCTTGTCTACTTTTTGGCGTTAATACAGGATCATTCTCGTAAATTTTAAATCACATCAATGATTTTTGTTTTAAGCATATTTAAAACAAATGTTTTATTTGAAATCCCAGCTTACAGGCGTTTGGTGTATTTAAGTGGATAGGGTACTGGGGAGGGGACTTAAGTTTTTGCCAGGATTGGTAGGGGCTATTTCGTCAAGGTGGTTCCCAACTCATGGCCCCTTTTGGACACCGTCACTGCGGATTGTTTGGCACCGCCAAGTGCCATTTTATTTCGCTATTCGGCTAGTTCGATCAACAGCAGTATGGCTGCGTTACCGCCCCATTCTTTGGGAGCCTGGTGGAACGCCAGCACGTCCGGATGTTGCGCTAGCCACAGCGGCGTTTGCTGCTTGAGGATGTGTTTACCGTGGCCGTGCATCACGCAGGCACAATGCACGTGCTCACGCTTGCAGGCGGCGATCATCGCCCCTAGCTCCTGCTTGGCCTGCATCTGCGTCAAGCCATGCAAATCCAGGAACAGATCCGGCACGTAATCTCCGCGGCGCAGTTTCTTCAACTCATAGTGGCTGTAGCCGGGACGCACATAGCGCGTTGGGCCCTCATCTTCCAACTGCGGTTGAAACTCATCGGAAAAGTAAAAGCTGGCATCCACCTGCTCTTGCAACAGGCGCTGCGGCGCGATCTGTTTGGTTTTCATTTTCGGTTTTGGGTGGACGATGGTGTCCTGCGGCAGCTTCTTTGCTCCCGCTACCGACTCTCTAAAGAGCAATAATTCATCTTTGCTCAGAGGGGGCTTATTCTTCATTATTCGCTCGTCGCCTATCATTTATCGCGCTAGTTTACCTGCTCGAAGGTTTCTGTCGACGCAAAACTGGCACTGAATGCCAACCAGAATGCTGCTACGCTGCTATTGCTGCTGATTTGTCGCAGGCTTCATGGCAAACTACGGGGCTAAATCATGAATCATCGTGCCTGCCGGAGGGCAAATTGGACAAAATTTTCGTCGAAGAAGCAGTGAATGAGCTGCACACCATTCAGGATATGCTGCGCTGGGCCGTAAGCCGTTTCAACGCCGCCAATATCTACTATGGCCACGGAACCGATAACCCGTGGGACGAAGCCGTGCAATTGGTCTTGCCCAGCCTGTTCCTGCCGTTGGATATTCCTGAAGATATGCGCACTGCGCGTTTAACCTCCAGCGAGCGTCACCGCATCGTTGAGCGAGTGATCCGCCGTGTCAACGAGCGCATCCCGGTTGCTTACCTGACCAATAAAGCCTGGTTCTGCGATCTGGAGTTCTATGTCGATGAGCGCGTGCTGGTACCGCGTTCACCGATTGGTGAGCTGATCAACGATCGCTTCAGCGCGCTGATCCCACATCCGCCACGCCATATCCTGGATATGTGTACCGGCAGTGGCTGTATCGCTATCGCCTGCGGCTATGCCTTCCCGGAAGCGGAAGTGGACGCGGTAGATATCTCCACCGACGTGCTGGCCGTGACCGAGCGAAATATTCAGGCGCACGGCGTGGAACACCAGGTGATCCCGATCCGCTCCGATCTGTTCCGTGACGTCCCCGCGATCCAATACGATCTGATCGTCACCAACCCGCCGTATGTCGATGCGGAAGATATGTCTGACCTGCCGCAAGAGTTCCGCTTTGAGCCGGAACTGGGCCTGGCCGCAGGCAGCGACGGCCTGAAGCTGGTGCGCCGCATTCTGGCCTGTGCGCCAGACTTCCTGAGCGATGACGGCGTGCTGATTTGTGAAGTGGGCAACAGCATGGTACATCTGATGGAACAATATCCGGATATTCCGTTCACCTGGCTGGAGTTTGATAACGGCGGGGACGGCGTATTCATGCTGACCAAACAGCAGCTGATTGACTGCAAAGAGCATTTCAGCCTCTACCGCAGCTAACCAACAACCTGGGCTCACCATAGTGCGGGCCTGTATGCCCCGTTTGCACGCGAACGGGATGACAACCAACGGTAAGGAGCCGTGATGGCAGGGAACAGTATTGGGCAGTTTTTCCGCGTCACCACATTTGGTGAATCTCACGGTGTGGCGCTGGGATGTATCGTAGACGGTGTGCCGCCCGGCATTCCGCTGACAGAAGCTGATTTGCAGCACGATCTCGATCGCCGCCGCCCCGGCACTTCGCGCTATACCACCCAGCGCCGCGAGCCGGATCAGGTGCGTATCCTCTCCGGGGTATTTGAAGGCGTCACTACCGGCACCAGCATTGGCCTGATGATAGAAAACACCGATCAGCGCTCGCAAGACTACGGCGCGATCAAAGATGTGTTCCGCCCTGGTCATGCTGATTACACTTACGAACAGAAATACGGCGTGCGTGATTATCGCGGCGGTGGCCGTTCTTCGGCGCGTGAAACCGCGATGCGCGTTGCCGCCGGTGCTATCGCCAAAAAATATCTGGCGCAGAAGTTTGGCGTACAGGTGCGCGGCTATCTGGCGCAGATTGGCGATGTGAGTTGCGAGCTGAAAGATTGGGATCAGGTTGAACAGAACCCGTTCTTCTGCCCGGATCCGGACAAGCTGGAAGCCCTGGACGAACTGATGCGCGCGCTGAAAAAAGAGGGCGACTCCATCGGTGCCAAAGTGACCGTAGTGGCGGAAAACGTCCCGGTAGGGTTGGGCGAACCGGTGTTCGATCGTCTGGATGCCGACTTGGCGCATGCGCTGATGAGCATCAATGCGGTTAAAGGTGTAGAAATCGGCGACGGTTTTGCCGTAGTCACCAAACGTGGCAGTGAAAACCGCGATGAAATCACCCCTGAAGGTTTCCAGAGCAACCACGCTGGCGGCATTCTTGGTGGTATCAGCAGCGGCCAGCCAGTGATTGCCCATCTGGCGCTGAAGCCGACCTCCAGCATCATGGTGCCGGGCCGTACGATCAACCGTCAGGGTGAAGCGGTGGAAATGGTCACCCGTGGCCGCCACGATCCGTGCGTCGGGATCCGTGCGGTGCCGATCGCCGAAGCGATGATGGCGATCGTGCTGATGGATCATCTGCTGCGCCAGCGTGCGCAAAACGGTGATGTGATTTCCGACGTACCACGCTGGTAAGGGACTACGATGAAAAAATGGCTGCTGGGTTTCGCTGCGTTGATCGCTTCCAGCTCTGCCTTGGCGTTAACGCCGTGGCAAAAGATTGATCACCCGGTCAGTGGCACTGCGCAGGCCGTTGGCGGTTTCGCCAATGGCTGTATCATCGGGGCGCACCCGTTGCCACTGAATTCACCGGATTATCAGGTGATGCGTACCGACCAACGGCGCTATTTTGGCCATCCTGACCTGCTGGCGTTTATTCAACGCCTGAGCAGCCAGGCCAACCAGAAAGCACTGGGCACGGTGTTGATCGGGGATATGGCCATGCCGGCCGGTGGGCGCTTCAGCAGCGGCCACGCCAGCCACCAATCCGGTTTGGACGTGGACATCTGGTTGCAGCTGCCGCGCCAACGCTGGAGCGCTCAGCAACTGTTGAAACCGCAGCCGATCGATCTGGTCTCTGGCGACGGTAAGCAGGTAGTGGATCGCCAGTGGCAGCCGCAGATCGAATCCTTGATCAAGATGGCGGCGCAGGACAGCGAAGTGACGCGGATCTTCGTTAACCCGGCGATCAAACAGCGTCTGTGCCAGGATGCCGGTGCCGATCGCGGTTGGTTGCATAAGGTGCGCCCTTGGTTTGGGCATCGTGCGCATATGCACGTACGCTTGCGTTGCCCGGCGGGGAGCCTGGAGTGTCTGGATCAGGATGCGCCGCCGGTGGGGGATGGCTGTGGTGCCGAGTTGGCCAGTTGGTTCAAACCGCATCAGCCGAATGCCAATCCGGTCAAGAAGGAGCCGCCGCCGCTGCCGCCAACCTGTCAGGCGCTGCTGGATAGCCACTTCGCCAACCGCTGATAGCCTGCTAAAAACGCCTCGAATGGGGCGTTTATTTTTTGAGTTTTAAGGCGTAGTGTGTGCGCAAATAATAAGTGCGCAAATAAAAAAGTAGGCAGACGACTTATGGATGGGCTGGTGTTAGGTCCCGAATTGCTCGGGATACTGTTTTTGGTAGCAATGTTCGCCGGGTTTATCGATTCGATCGCCGGTGGTGGTGGGCTGTTGACCGTACCGGCTCTGCTGGCCGTTGGCGTTCCTCCCACGCAGGCGCTGGCGACCAATAAATTGCAGTCGGTGGGGGGATCGTTTTCCGCCAGCCTGTACTTTGTCCGCCGTCGCGCTGTCGATCTTAATACCCAGAAGCTGACCATCTTCCTGACGTTGGTGGGGTCGGTGATCGGGGCGATCCTGGTGCAGCATATGCGTGCCGATATACTGCGCCAGATGCTGCCGCTGTTGGTGATCGGTATCGGTGTCTATTTCTTGCTGACGCCACGGCTGGGGGAAAACGATCGTCAGCGTCGGCTGGGGGCGTTACCCTTTGGCCTGGTAGCTGGGGGCTGTGTAGGGTTCTACGACGGTTTCTTCGGGCCAGGAGCCGGTTCGTTCTATGCCTTGGCCTATGTGACGCTGTGCGGTTTTAACCTGGCTAAGGCAACTGCCCACGCCAAGGTGCTGAACTTCACCTCCAATCTGGCCAGCCTGGTGCTGTTTATTATTGGCGGCCAAGTGATCTGGAGCATTGGTCTGGTGATGTTGGTTGGGCAGGTGTTCGGAGCCCGTCTTGGGGCGCACATGGTGCTGACCAAGGGCCAGAAGCTGATCCGGCCGATGATCGTGATAGTGTCTCTGATCATGAGCTGCAAATTGCTGTACGACAATCACGGGGCGGAAATCCAGCAATGGTTGGCGTTGCATTTTTAACATTTCAAAGGGGCGGCAAGCCGAGAGATATCGGCTATAATGGCCTCCTTAATTTTGTGGTTATTTGAGTTTTTTTATGCCAAACACACACCAGTATCCGCAACTGATTGAAATCTTTAATCAGTGTTTTAGCGATGAGTTCAATACCCGCCTGGTTAAAGGCGACGATGAGCCTATCTATCTGCCTGCCGATGATGAGCTGCCTTATAACCGCATCGTCTTTGCACACGGCTACTATGCCAGCGGCATGCATGAAATTTCCCATTGGTGCATCGCCGGGGCCGAACGCCGCAAGCTGGTGGACTTCGGTTACTGGTATTGCCCGGATGGGCGCGATGCCCAGACGCAAAGTGAATTCGAAGCGGTCGAGATTAATCCGCAGGCGCTGGAGTGGATGTTCTGCGTGGCGGCGGGTTTCCCGTTCAACGTCAGCTGCGACAATCTCAGTGGAGACTGCGAGCCGGATCGCATTGGTTTCCAGCGTAAAGTCCGTACCCGGGTGCTGGAATTGCTGGAGCGGGGAATACCCACACGACCTGCGCGCTTTATTCAGGCGCTGCAATCGTTTTACAATACGCCTCCGCTGGCGGCCGAGCATTTTCCCTACCCGGAAGATCTCTGAGGCCAGAGTCTGTTTGTTAACGAGGAAATTTGATGATCGCAGAATTTGAAGCGCGCATTCTGGCGCTGATTGATGACATGGTAGAGCACGCCAGCGATGATGAACTGTTTGCCGGTGGCTACCTGCGCGGTCATCTGACTTTGGCGGTGGCGGAATCGGAAGAACATGCCGAACACAGCGCCGAACAGCTCAAGGTGCGGGTGCAGAGCAGCCTGGACAAGGCCATCAAGGCCGGGGAACTTTCCCCACCGGATCAGGTACTGGTGCTGGGCATGTGGGAAAACCTGTATCAAACAGCGTTGCCGACAGAGTAATTGCTCTAAAGGGGACGGCATCACGCTGGCCCCTCAAGTGAACTATACCTCTCGTCCTTTCAGTAGCTTCCTGACCCACATGCGGTTTGGGTTCAACGCTGCCAACATCTCGCTATCCCCCGGTAAGGGCTCGCCAAACAGCTGAGCCGCTAAAATTTCTGCGGCCAACGGCGCCGAGCACAGGCCGCGTGAGCCCAAGGCTCCGATCATAAACAATCCCGGATACATTGGCGCATCGGCAATTGCTTCGCCGCGCTGGCGTTGCTGCTGTAAATCGCCATACAGCGCCAGAGTGGCTTGATAGTCCGGTACGGCACCTACCATCGGCATGTGGTCTCGCGTAGCGCTGCGCACGCCACAGCGGGCCTGCTGGCCACTGATATCCACCTCTTGCGGCCAATCCTGTTCTGGCAGACAGCGCAGCAGGCGATCGCGGTTCTCTTCCTGCTCTGCCTGGCTATATTCAGTGCCTGATTCACCACGCTGGTAGCTGGCGCCAATGCAGTGCTGCTGGTTGCCAGGATTCACCGGCGTCAGGTAACCGTCGTAACAAAGCACCTGCTTTAATTCACTTAAGATTGGCGTAGTCGGAATATGTGAAACCTGGCCGCGCACCGCATAGGCCGGTAGAGCGGCGCCAGGTTCCAGTGTGGTGAGTTGGTGCCCGTTCGCCAGGATCACCGTCGCATGTTGGTGAGTTTTTCCCTTAGCAAAATGCAACTGCCAACCTTCATCATGGCGGTTCAAATCGGAAAGCGTATGCAGATAGTGGCAAACCAATCCCTGCCGTTCGGCCAGGGCAATCGCGGCACGCGTCAGGTCGGCAGGGCACAGCCATCCCCCGAGCGAATAGTGGATGGCACCAAACCCCGTATCGACCCCACACAGTGTGCTAAGCGTAGCGCGATCGGCCGGATGTGCCAGAGTGTGCGGCCAGGCAACGGCCAGGATCTTGGCGATCTTCCCCGCGCTCTTCTCGTCATAGGCCAATTGGCTGACGCCACACCACTGGTGATCGAATTCAACCTGCTGTTGCAGCAAGGCGTCATACTGGCGGCGGGCAAAGGGGAAGGCGGCGCAGAAGAAGTTTTCCAACGCATCGCCCCGGCCATTCAGTAACGGGTACAGCGCCCCCTGGCGATTGCCGGATGCGCCCTCTGCGGGCTGTGCATCGGCGCAATACAGGGTCACCCTGGCCCCACGGCGCAATAAGGCCAACGAGGTGAGCGCACTGGCTACGCCGCCGCCAATAATGGCGACATCGTCGGTATTCTCCGCTGCCGGGCGCAGGAACCACGGGCTTGGATTGACGCTTGCCGGGGTGCCGGCAGGTAGCTGACCGGTGAGCATCTCGCGTTTCTGGCCAAAGCCTTTGCATTTGGTAACCTCAAACCCGGCCTGCTGCAATCCACGGCGGACAAACCCTGCGGCAGTGAAGGTGGCAAAACTGCCGCCTGGGCGAGCAAAACGCGCCATGGTGGCAAACAGCGGTTCGCTCCACATATCGGGGTTTTTGGACGGCGCAAAGCCATCGAGGAACCAGGCGTCAATTTGATCGTTCATGCTGGCATCAAAGTGCGGCAACAGGGTATTGACGTCACCGAACCATAAATCGAGCGTGATCTGCCCTTCGGCAAGCAGCAGGCGGTGGCACCCTGGCAGCGGCAAAGGCCACTGGGCGCGAAGCTCATCGGCAAAGGGAGCCAGTTCTGGCCATTGGGCATGGGCTGCCGCCAGATCCTCCAACTGCAACGGGTATTTCTCAAAGCTGATAAAATGCAGACGCTGCAAACTCGCCGCCGGTGTCTCCTGGCGGAAACGGGCAAAGGCCTGCCACAGAGTCAGAAAATTCAGCCCGGTACCGAAGCCGGTTTCAGCCACAATAAACAGTGAGCGAGGGTGATCGCTGAAGCGTTGTGGCAAGCGGTTGCCCCCCAGAAAGACGTAGCGGGTTTCCTCCAGCCCATCCTGGTTGGAAAAATAGACGTCATCAAACTGTTTCGAAACAGGTGTACCTTGTTCATTCCAGCTTAACGCTGCGGTTTGGATGGGGGCATTGCTCACGGTAGGTTGCTCGTAACTCAAGGGATAGCGCGATTTTAACGGGGGTAGCCCCGAGGTGCAAACTGGGTAAAGATAATGCAAAATTATTCTGATCGGACTTGTTCGGCGTACATCTGTACGCTAAAGTGCGTTGCAAAATCCCGAATGTAAATTGTGGAAGAGGTACTTGAATGAAACGTGCAGTGATTACTGGCCTGGGAATCGTCTCCAGCATTGGTAACAACCAGCAGGAGGTCCTGGCAAGTCTGCAGGAAGGCCGCTCTGGGATCACCTTCTCCCAGGAGCTGAAAGATTCCGGCATGCGTAGTCACGTATGGGGTGATGTCAAACTCGACACTACCGGTCTGATTGACCGTAAAGTGATGCGCTTTATGAGCGACGCGTCGGTTTACGCTTATCTCTCCATGGAACAAGCGATTCAAGATTCCGGCCTGGCAGCCGATCAGGTGTCCAACGATCGCACCGGTCTGGTGGTCGGTTCCGGCGGTGGTTCTCCACGTAACCAGGTTGCGGGTTCTGACGGCATGCGCGCCAAAGGCCTGCGTGGCGTTGGTCCCTACATGGTGACCAAGGCGATGGCATCAGGCGTTTCTGCCTGCCTGGCTACCCCATTCAAAATTCGTGGCGTGAACTACTCCATCAGCTCTGCCTGCGCAACGTCAGCACACTGTATCGGCCACGCCGTTGAGCTGATCCAACTGGGTAAACAAGACGTCGTCTTTGCTGGCGGTGGTGAAGAGCTGTGCTGGGAAATGGCCTGCGAATTCGACGCTATGGGCGCGCTGTCTACCAGCTACAACGACACGCCAGAAAAAGCTTCCCGTACCTATGACGCAGCGCGTGACGGTTTCGTTATCGCTGGCGGCGGCGGCATGGTAGTGGTTGAGGAGTTGGAGCACGCTCTGGCTCGCGGCGCACATATCTATGCGGAAATCATCGGTTACGGTGCCACTTCAGACGGTGCCGACATGGTGGCTCCATCGGGCGAAGGCGCGGTGCGTTGCATGAAGATGGCAATGCAGGGCGTAGACACACCAATCGATTACATGAACGTACACGGCACCTCCACGCCGGTCGGCGACGTGAAAGAGCTGGGTGCGATCCGCGAAGTCTTTGGCGATAACACTCCGGCCATCTCTTCAACCAAAGCCATGACCGGCCACTCACTGGGTGCTGCGGGCGTGCAGGAAGCGATTTATAGCCTGCTGATGGTCGAGCACGGTTTCATTGCGCCAAGCATCAACATCGATAACCTCGATGAGAAGGCGGCAGGGATGAACATCGTGACCGAGCCAACCAAGCGTGAGCTGACCACGGTCATGTCCAACAGCTTCGGTTTCGGCGGCACCAACGCTACGCTGGTAATGCGTAAACTGCAGAAGTAAGCCTAAGGCGTTCTATTATCAATCGGGCACCGTAATAGGTGCCCGTTTTTTTATGCGTTTTTAACGCGATACCTTATATCAGTGAAAATTAAGATTTCTCAGATCAAAAAACTGACAGCAGATAACTTAAACGGCGAGCGTTTTTTCGTTTAATTTAGCCGTGGCCTGACAGGATAATAAATTAACCCGGTTAATTTTTGTCCCAAAAAATAAATAATACCTCAACGAAATTACCATTTCTCCTATACGAATAATCAAACCAGTCATAATGCCCACGCTTTATCTAGCTTTACGATCTCGTTATGGCGAGGCTCCTATACGAACACAAGTTACCGCTCTAATGGCATCGAGAGAGGCCACCAAGGGTAAAACAAGCATTAGCCGAATCAAGGCATTGCTAAGGTAACTTCCCCCTGGGGATACGTTGTATAGTGCTAAACCCAAGACGTGGGGATCGGCTTTCGCTGTCCTGTCTTGTCGCCTCTATGAGACTCCATCTTTCAATCGGGAGTATCTAGAATGTCACATGTTGTATTGCAAGACCTTTATCAAAACGCCAACTTTGAAGACGACGCCATCGCGCGTTATATGAACAAGAAAGTCTCTGTTCTGCATCAAGATCTTTACGTTGGCGAAGCCAGGAAAATATTCGTTAACCAACTTTCCAACGACGATATTCCCGCACAAATCTTTATTGAAGACGGCACCAAACTGGTGGGCGTTCTTTCTGTTAAACGTTTATTGCAGGAAGAACATAATGGCGAGCGTATCAAGGATATGATGGAAACCACCTTCTTCCATGTAAAGCCCACGGACGAACGTGAACATATCGCCAAACTGGTGGACAATAATAATTTAGATATTGTGGCGGTGGTCGATAATGGCCGTTTGGTAGGGTGCTTAACCGAGCGCGAAATCGCGCAGATTATCGAGGATGAAAACACCGAGGATGCCCATTTGCAAGGGGCAAGCCTGCCGCTTGATAAGCCTTACCTTGAAATGAGCTCCTTCGAGCTGTGGAAAAAACGTAGCGTATGGCTGCTATTGCTGTTCGTCGCCGAGGCTTATACCAGCACGGTTATTCAGCATTTTGAAGAGTCATTGGAAGCGGCGATTGCCCTGGCCTTCTTTATCCCGCTATTGGTGGGTACAGGTGGTAACAGCGGTACGCAAATCACCTCCACCATTGTGCGAGCGATGGCTTTGGGAGAGGTTCGCATGCGCGATTTGGGGCGCGTACTGAGCAAGGAAATGACGACTTCGGTCATGATAGCGTTAACGCTGGCCTGTGCTGGTGCGTTCCGTGGCTGGATGATGGGTATCGGCTATGAGATTACGCTCATTGTGAGCCTGACCCTGGTTTGTATCACGCTCTGGGCCGCGATTGTCTCTTCCGTGATCCCAATGGCACTGAAACGCTTCGGTGTGGATCCTGCCGTAGTCTCCGCCCCGTTTATCACTACGCTGATAGACGGCACCGGCTTGATCATCTACTTCAAAATAGCCCAGTGGACCTTGGGACTAAATTAATCATGGAAACCGGCGAAAGCCGGTTTTTGCTATGATTAACGGGATTTTTTAAGCAGCGTAGTTGACTGAAATCAAAGCATTTCCAGTTTACAGGATCGTTCCGAGGCGGCTTTGTCAGCGGGTGTAAATTCCGTTCCTGTGACGGTTTTCTGCCGATATACTCAGCACGGTTTCTTACTCTGGAATTTTTGCATGTCGGCTTTGGCGTCCATCTCAATATCTATGCACCGGTTGCGCTTCGCCAAGAAGCGGGCTGCAGCATGGCTATTGGCCGTCTGCTGGCTACTGCTCAATAGCCAACTGGCGATCGCCAGCCATCACTGCAACCTGCAACTCACCACCGTTGCGCCAGCCGCGCAGCATACGATGCATATGCAGGCCGCCGATGCGCTAGCCAATGAGATGATGCAGGCCGAAGGGCCGCTGTGTGAAAAGCACTGCGTCCCAGATTCGGCACAGCAAGACCACGGTAGCCTTGCCCTGGCGGCAGTAATACCTGCCAACAGTGAGCTGTTGGTTGCCGATCCTCAGCCCCAGGCGCAGTTCTCCCGCCTCGATTGGCAAACCCCTCCGATAGCAGGCCCGCCGGCAGAGATCGTCTTCTGCCGCTTCCGTGAATAGCCAAACCAACCGCTTTGCCGTCCAGCACGGTGACCTGAGTTGTTTTTGTCTATTCTATGGAGCTATCGTTATGCGTAATCTGATCACTGCCGTTTTCATCTCTCTGATGTTCTCTTCATTCGTCTCCGCTGCGGAGATGCAACATCACCAACATGCCAGCCAAGACGTCGCCGTCTATCACTCTAAAGGGACCGTTAAGGCCTGGGGTGAGCAGAAAGTATCGCTCGCCCACCCAGCCATCCCTGCCTTGAACTGGCCGCCGATGACCATGAATTTCCTTCAGCCACAGCCGCCATTGCCTGCTTTGGCTGCCGGGACTGCGGTGGAGTTCAGCTTCCGTCAGGTTGACGGCGGCTATCAGCTGACCGCCATCCGCGCCAGCCAAGACTAACGGGGGCACCATGTCCAGACTACTTTCTCACCCCTTGCGGGTGGGCTGGCTGCTGCTCGCCTGTTGGACGGCGAGTGCGCAGGCAACCGGCCTGACGTTGGAGCAATCGCTGGCGGCGGCCGAGCGCTATTCCGCCGAGCTCTCGGCCAACCAGCATCAGGTGAATGCGTTGCAAAACATGGCGGATTCGGCGATGGAGCTACCCGATCCCAAGCTGAAATTCGGCATTGAAAACGTGCCGGTACAAGGTGGTAACGCCCGGCGTTTGACCCGTGAAGGGATGACCATGGAGCGGGTTGGCATCATGCAGGATTACGTCAGCAGTACCAAGCGCCAGCGTAAGGCGGATACCCTGCGTGCCGAGGCCAGTAAAACCGAGGCCAACAGTGCGACAATCCGTGCCCGCTTGCAGCAGCAGACGGCACAGGCCTGGTTGGAACTGGCGTTGAGCCAGCAGACGCTGAAAGATGCCACGGCTTTGCTCAAAGAAAGTGAAAAGCAAATCGCCGCCCAACATGCCGGAGTGGCCAGTGGCAGTTCGCCCGCCGCTAACGTCATCGATGCTCGCTTGACGCTGTTGGCGATGCAGGACCGGCTTAGCGAGGCGCAGCGTGACGTCACCATCGCCCAGGCGCGCTTGACCCAGTTGACCGGGCAGCAGGTTGAGGGGATCGGTGGGCCGTTGCCACGTTTCGAGCGCCTGCCCGCCGAGAGCAATCTGTTGCGACAAGCGATCAAACAGCACCCTGAAGTTGTGCAGGCCAGCCGTGAGGCCGATGTGGCCAAGGCGCGATCGGCGCAGTCCGAGGTGGCCGCCATTCCTGACGTGGGCATAGAAGTATCGTATGGCAAACGGGCCGATGGCTATGAGGATATGGCGGGCGTGATGTTTACCGTCGATCTGCCGCTGTTCCGCTCCCAGCGGCAGGATAAGGACTATGCCGCCGACGTTTCCCGTTCGATGGAGGCCAACGATCAGTTGACGTTATTGATCCGCGACCATCAGGCCCAGCTAGATACTCTGTTGGCGCAGTATCAGGCTGCACAGGCGCAATGGCAGCGTCAACAGCAGCAAGCGATCCCACTGCAACAACAGCGCGTGGCACTGCAACTGGCGCAATACCGCAGTGGCAAAAGCGATCTCTCCTCGGTGTTGGAAGCGCGCCGGGCCTTGCTCGATAGTCGTCTGAGCGCCGGTAAGGCTGCGCGTGAATTGGCGCAGCTGTGGGCAGCCATCCGTTATCTCACCGTGCAGGAGGCAATGTAATGAAAATGCGTTTTAGCCTGACGCTGTTAGCCGCCTTATTGGGCGGTGCTATGGGCGGTTACTGGTTGGCCGGGGAAAGAACTGCGGCGCAACCTGCTAGCGGCGGTGCCGAACGGCAGGTGCTGTATTGGTACGATCCGATGGTGCCAGGCCAGCGTTTTGATAAGCCGGGCAAATCGCCGTTTATGGATATGGAACTGGTGCCACGCTATGTCGATGAGCAGCAGGATGACGGTGGTGTCACCATCAGCGCCCGCCAACAGCAGAATCTGGGTGTGCGTACAACGGCTGCACAACTGCGTGAACTGAATTTGCAGCTTGATGCCTATGGCAGCGTTGCCACCGATGAACGTGGCGTGCAGGTTATTGCCGCACGTGCCAACGGTCTGATAGACAAACTCTATGTGCGTGCCAGCCAGCAACAGGTAAAGAAAGGGCAAGCGTTGGCACAGCTATGGATCCCGGACTGGAGTGCTGCACAGCAGGAATACCTGGCGATCCGCAAACTGGGCGATAGCGCACTGACCTCTGCCGCCCGCCAGCGCCTGGCATTGCAGTTTATGCCTGAAGCCATCATTCGCCAGGTTGAACGCAGCGGCCAACCCCAGACCCGCATTACCATTACCGCCCCGGAGAGTGGGTTTATCAACAAGCTGGACGCACGGGAAGGGATGCAGGTTACCGCAACGCAGGGCCTGTTTGAGTTGGCCAGTCTCGATCCGGTGTGGATGGTGATTGATTATCCGCAGGCGCAGGCCGGGCTGTTGCAGGTTGGCGATGCGGTGGCAGCCAGCTCCGCCAGTTGGCCGGGTGAACGCTTCACCGGGGAGGTCAGCGAGCTGCTGCCTAACGTCGATCTGCTAACCCGCACCTTTAAAGCGCGTATCGTGCTGAAAAATCCTCAACAGCGCCTGAAGCCGGGCATGTATTTGCAGGTGCAACTGGCGCAAAACGCCGGGGCCAAGCCGGTGCTGGCTATCCCGCAGGAGGCGCTGATCGGCAGTGGCGATCGCAACCGGGTGCTGGTGGCGGAAGGTAACGGCCATTTTGCTCCGGTTGATGTTATCGCCGGCCTGGCACAGGACGGCTGGGTAGAAATCAAACAGGGTCTGCAAGCCGGGCAACAGGTGGTGACTTCAGGCCAGTTCCTGATTGATTCCGAAGCCAGCATGCGCAGCGCCTTGCCGCAGATGGCCACGCAGGAGGGGGGAAAACAGTATCAGACGCTGGGCGTAGTCGAGGCGGTGGATAATGATACCGTCACGCTGTCGCACGATCCGGTCGCAGAGTTGCAATGGCCCGCGATGACCATGGATTTTACCTTGCCAGCGGGTGGCTTACCCGCCGGGATTGGCATCGGCAGCAAGGTGATGTTCCATTTTAGCGTGGATGAAAACGGCTCGCACATCAGCCAAATCATGCCGCAAGGAGGCCACCAATGATCGCCTCCGTGATCCGCTGGTCGATACGCAATCGCCTGTTGGTATTGCTGGCTTCGATATTGCTGGCCGGGTGGGGCGTATGGGCGTTGCAGAAGGCGCCGCTGGATGCGCTGCCCGATCTCTCTGACGTGCAGGTGATCGTCCGGGCGACCTATCCGGGCAAGGCGCCGCAGGTAATAGAAGATCAGGTGACCTACCCGCTGACCACCACCATGCTAACGGTGCCGGGAGCCAGCACGGTGCGGGGCTTCTCCATGTTCGGCGATGCCTATGTCTACATTCTGTTTGCAGACGGTACCGATCCTTACTGGGCGCGTTCGCGGGTGTTGGAGTCACTCAGCCAGGTCCAGTCCTCTCTGCCGCCACAGGTTAAAGTGGCGCTGGGCCCGGATGCAACCGGCGTTGGCTGGGTCTATGAGTATGCGCTGGTCGATCGTACTGGTAAACACAGCCTGGCGGATTTACGCGCCTTGCAGGACTGGACGCTCAAGTTTGAGCTGAAAACCGTGCCTAACGTGGCGGAAGTGGCCAGCGTTGGCGGCATGGTGCGGCAATATCAGGTGATATTAAATCCGCAAAGTATGCGGGCGCTGAACATTACCCATCAGCAGGTGGTGAGCGCCATTCAGGATGCCAACCAGGAAGGCGGCGGTGCGCTGCTGGAAATGGGGGAGGCTGAGTATATGGTGCGTACCTCCGGCTATCTGAAAAAACTCGCCGACTTTAATAACGTGGTGATCACTGCGCGCGACGGTGTGCCGATCCTGCTGTCGCAGGTGGCAGAGCTACGTGAGGGGCCGGAAATCCGCCGTGGCGTGGCGGAGCTCAACGGTGAAGGTGAAGTGGCTGGCGGCATTGTGGTAATGCGCTACGGTAAGAATGCGCTGGAAACCATTAATGCGCTGAAGGCCAAGCTGCAACAGCTTCAGCACACCCTGCCGCCGGGCGTGGAGATCGTGCCGGTTTATGACCGATCGCAACTGATCGAGCACGCGATTGATACGCTGTCATTCAAGCTGTTGGAAGAGTTCCTGGTGGTTGCGGTGGTGTGCGCCTTGTTCCTGTCCCACTTCCGCTCGGCGCTGGTGGCGATGGTGACTCTGCCGCTGGGGATCCTGGGTGCCTTTGTGGTGATGCACTATCAAGGGGTTAACGCCAACATCATGTCGTTGGGAGGGATCGCCATTGCCATCGGCGCGATGGTGGATGCGGCGATCGTGATGATCGAAAACATGCACAAGGTGCTGGAGCAGTGGCGGCAACGTCATCCCGGCCAGCAGCCCACCTCAAAAGATTACTGGCACATCTCAGAGCAGGCGGCGGTTGAGGTTGGCCCTGCGCTGTTCTGTAGTCTGTTGATCATCACCCTGTCGTTTATCCCGGTGTTTTCGCTACAGGCACAGGAAGGGCGGATGTTTGCGCCGCTGGCGTTCACCAAGACCTATGCGATGGCGGTATCGGCGGGGTTGGGCATCACGCTGGTACCGGTGCTGATGGGCTATTTTATCCGGGGCCGTATTCCGGACGAACATGCCAATCCGATCAATCGTTGGTTGATCCGCATGTATCAGCCGTTGCTGGCGGCGGTGCTGGCACGGCCTAAAACCACCCTGGGGATTTCCGCTCTGCTGTTGGTGCTGACCTTATTCCCACTCAGCCGTCTGGGCAGCGAGTTTATGCCACCGTTGGACGAAGGGGATCTGCTGTATATGCCTTCGACGCTGCCGGGGATCTCGGCCCGCGAGGCGGCATGGCTTCTGCAACTGACCGACCGCTTGATCAAAACCGTGCCGGAAGTGGACACGGTCTTTGGCAAGGCCGGGCGGGCGGAGACGGCAACCGATCCGGCCCCGTTGACCATGCTGGAAACCACCATTCGCTTTAAGCCCCGCGACCAGTGGCGGCCTGGCATGACGATGGACAAACTGGTGGCCGAACTGGACAGCGTGGTCAAGGTGCCCGGCATTGCCAACGTCTGGGTGCCGCCGATCCGTAACCGTCTGGATATGCTGGCGACCGGCATCAAAAGCCCGGTAGGCATCAAGGTCAACGGCAGCAATATTGCCGATATCGAGCTGGCGGCCAGCCAGATTGAGCAGGTGGTGAAGCAGGTTCCGGGTGTGACTTCCGCGCTGGCGGAGCGCCTGGCCGGAGGGCGCTATGTGGATATCGATATCGATCGTCAGCGTGCAGCGCGTTACGGTGTTTCGGTGAAAGAGCTGCAATCAGTGGTTGCCACGTTGGTGGGAGGGGAAAACATCGCTGAAACCATTGAAGGGCGCGCGCGTTATCCGATCAACGTCCGTTACCCAAGGGAGATCCGTGATTCGCTGCAAAAGCTGCGTGAATTACCGGTGGTGACGGCGACCGGTGGGCAAGTCCCTTTGGCAGAACTGGCGGATATTCGCATCACCGAAGGGCCACCGATGCTGAAAAGCGAGAATGCCCGGCTTTCCGATTGGATCTATGTCGATCTGCGCGGGCGCGATTTGAAATCGGCGGTGGAGGAGATGCAACAGGTGGTGGCGCAGCAGGTGAAGCTGCCTGCCGGGGTTTCCCTCAGTTGGTCCGGGCAGTTTGAGTATCTGGAACGCGCCAGCGCCCAGTTGAAGATTGTGCTGCCGGTGACGCTGGCGATCATCTTTGTGTTGCTGTTTGTCACCTTCAACAGCGTGAGCGATGCGCTGCTGATCATGGCGACGCTGCCGTTTGCGCTGATAGGTGGAGTCTGGCTGTTGTATCTGCTCGATTACAACCTGTCGGTGGCGGGGGCGGTGGGCTTTATTGCCCTTGCCGGGGTAGCGGCAGAGTTTGGCGTGATTATGGTGCTGTACCTTAATCAGGCGCTGGCGAAACATCGTCAACCGGGCCAGCCGTTGAGTCATCAGCAACTGATGGCGGCAATTAGCGAGGGGGCGGTGTTGCGCGTCAGACCCAAGGTGATGACGGTGGCGACCATTATGGCCGGTTTACTGCCAATTATGTGGGGCGGTGGTGCCGGTTCAGAGGTGATGCAGCGGATTGCCGCACCGATGATTGGCGGCATGGTGAGTGCGCCATTGCTATCGATGCTGGTGATCCCGGCGGTGTATTCGTTGCTGCACAGAAAGGATGAAAAACCCGGTGAGAAAGTAGAGTAAATTCACCGATAACGAGCGTAAATCCCCCCTGCTGGGGGGATTTCACAGGGTTACTGCACTAAAAATGCCTTAAACTGCGGCGTCATCACTGCGTTGAATCCGTTATCGGTTTTGCTGATCAGATACACCGCCAATCCTTTCTCTTCGGCCAGTTTCAGCGCTTTTTCCGTACCCAGCACCATCAACCCGGTATCCCAACCGTCGGCCTCCAACGCCGTAGGGGCAATCACCGTAACGGAAACCAGCTTATGGGTGATAGGCCGCCCGGTGACGGGATCGATCACGTGGGAATAGCGCTGGCCATCCTGCTCGAAGTAGTTACGGTAACTCCCCGCAGTGCTGATGCCGTAGCCTTGCAAATCCACCAGCGCCTGCACCGCATTTTCGCGGTCGGTGGGCTTTTGGATTGCTACCCGCCAAGGCTTGTTCTGGCCATTCACGCCGCGTGATGAAACGGCTCCGCCCACCGATACCAGATAGTTGGTGATACCTTTGCGCGCCATCAACTGGACCAACTGATCCACGCCGTAACCTTCGCCTAGCGTGGAGAGATCGACATACATCTCAGGGAGATCTTTTTGCAGCCATTCACCTCGGCTGTCGCTCAGCAGTTTCAGATGCTGCAAACCAATATGCTGACGGGCTGCATCGATCTGCTGCTGGCTGGGGACCTTGACGGCCCGCTTATCCGGGCCGAACCCCCACAGGTTAACCAACGGGCCGACGGTGATATCCATCGCGCCCCCGGTATCACGGCCAATGCGCTGAGCGGTGAGGATGATATCGGCCATTCCACGGGGGATGTGCTGCGGCTCGGCAGAGGTGCTCTGGTTGAAGCGGGATAACACCGAATCGGGGCGGTAAGTGGAAATATCGTCGTTGGCCTGTTCCAGCAGCGCATCGATCTCCTGCTGCAATTGTTGCTTGCTCTCGGTGATAGTGCCGCTGACCTTTACGCTATAGAACGTCCCCATGGTTTTGCCTTCGATGTCGATCTGGGGGCGGGTGTTGGCATCGTTACAGGCGGCTAGCAGCATCAGCGCTGCGCTGAGCAGCAGCCTTTTGGCAATGGAATTGGCCATAGAAAATCCTAAAAGCAGGGAAAGACGACGGGTATAAAACAAAATACGATAAATGGAAAGGGCAACGTGCTTTTTTACTGGCGTATTTCAAGAGCTTCGGCTAACGTCGTTTTCCAGCCTTAGCTTGAAAAATAAGAGTAAATCCATGAGTTCAAATGCGGTGACCAGTTTGTTGAGGCCATTTTTGCATGACCGCTTTCTGCATGCGTTGCTGCTGATGGGGATGTTGCTGTACGCCATTGGGCCACAGTCGCTGAGTGTACTCTCTGGCTTTATCGATTGGCGCACCATCATGACCCTGCTGGGGTTGATGCTGCTGACCAAAGGCGTTGAGGTGAGCGGTTATTTCGATTTTATCGGCCGCCAGATCGTGAACACCCTGCAAAGTGAACGCTCACTGGCTCTGTTTCTGGTGTGTGCCGCTGCGGTGCTGTCGTCGTTTCTCACCAACGATGTGGCGCTGTTTATCGTGATCCCGTTGACCATTACGCTGAAAAAGCTATCTTCACTGCCGATAAGCCGCCTGATCATCTTCCAGGCACTGGCGGTTAACGCCGGGTCGTTGCTGACGCCGATTGGCAATCCGCAGAACATTTTGCTGTGGAGCAAGTCTTCGCTGACCTTTATGGAGTTTATCGGACGCATGGCACCGTTCGGCATTATCATGATGCTGAGCCTGCTGGTGGTCACCTGGTTCAGTTTCCCGGCGCGGAAAATTGTCAAAGCCCCGAACACCCAACCTTATCCTTATCAAATGCGCCTGTTGCTGGCCAGTGTCGCGCTGTATGTGGCCTTTCTGATCTGCCTGGATTTGGACGTGCCGTTGTATGGCATGTTACTGGTGTTTGTCGGTTTTCTGCTGTTGGCTCGCCAGGTGCTGCTGCAGATCGACTGGAGCCTGATCTTTGTATTTCTCGCCATGTTTATCAATATTGGTTTGCTGACCCAACTGCCGGCGGTGCAACCGCTGTTTGACCAGATTGCCTCGCTGGCGGATGGCAGCGTGTATGCGTTGGGGATTGCGCTATCCCAAGTGATCAGCAACGTCCCGGCGACCATTTTATTGCTGAACTATGTGCCGTCCAGCGCCTTGGTGGCCTATGCGGTAAACGCCGGGGGATTTGGCCTGGCGATCGGATCGCTGGCGAACCTGATCGCCCTGCGGATGGCGGGAGAACGTCAGATCTGGCTGCAGTTCCATTACTATTCGATACCGTTCCTGGTCTGGGCTACGTTAGTGGGTTGGCTGCTACTGGGTTAATTTGACTCAAGCACTTTGTCATCACTCTTAATGCATTGGAGTTCTATTATGAGCATCTCTTCATTGGTATTGGCCTATCCCCCGGCTACGGCGGCACAAAGCCTGGATTATCTGGCGGCAAAGCTCGCCTTCTACGCCGACTCGGCGGATGTGGCGGAAGATTTGCGCAATGGCGTCAACGAGATTGTGGTGATCGATACCCGTGCCAGTGCGTTGTACGCCGCCGGGCACATTCCTGGTGCGGTGAGCTTTCCCCATCGTTTAATGGATGAAAGCAGCACCTCATCTCTCGATCGCGACAAGGTCTATGTCACCTACTGCGACGGTATCGGCTGTAACGGTTCCACCCAGGGGGCATACAAGTTGGCCAAGCTTGGCTTTCGGGTCAAAGAGCTGATTGGCGGGCTGGATTTCTGGCTACGCGATGGCCATCCGGTGGCCATCGGTGTTGAGCTGGGTACGATGCAGGGGCGGGATAAAGCACCGGAGTGCGGCTGTTAAAACAGCGCCCACAGTACCAGTATCAATACGATAACGCCGACAACCAGCGCCAGAGGCTTACTGAACATCGACTGTAAAGGCTGCGGCAGGGCGGCGATTAGTGGGTTAAGCAATGGCTGTGGCTGTTGGACGTCACTGTGTAATGACGGAGCGTGGCCAGCCTTGTCCAGACGGCGGGTAAACAGCTGCTGGATCACGTCGTTTAACTGTGCGTGGGTCAGCGGCGTATTCAGGTTGCCGTTAAAGCGGCTCTGGCAATAGTCATTGAGCTGTTGCTGCTCTTGCTGGTCTGCTGGCTGTTTCAATACCGCCAGCAGGTTTTGCAGCGTCGGCGCCGTTTGCGGGCTGAGCGCCAATTTCACCTGCATAAACTGACTGAGCAGTTGGAAGTGGCGTGCGGGCAACGGATCGTTGATTTTTACCCCGACCAGATCGAACAGTGCCTGCCAGAGTTTGGCCGTTGTCTCACCGGTGGCCGCGCTAAGCTTGGTGACCTGCAACTGCAAGTGCTGATGTTCCGCAGGCAGCAGCGAACGATCGCTGGTGGCCGTTTGTTGCGGGTGAGGGATTGTCAGTTCGCCGGTTTGCAGCAGGTTCAACACTTGCTGGAGCTGTGGATGGCTCAACTGGCTTAACACCGTATGGCCAAACTGCTGGCGGATAAAGTCGCTGACCGCCTGGCGGTTATTGCCTTGTGGCAACAGTTCGGTGAGCTGTTGCAGCAGTTGGCGGCTGGCATGGCTCTGTTGTGCCACGCCAAGGCGGTTTTGCAGTAGCTGCTCCGCCGGTTGGAAATGGCGCGCCAACAGTTCGCTGTGGTTATCCGCCCCTAATTCATGACGCAGCGTGGCCCAGATCTCGGCGGATTTGGCCGGGCTGAGGGCCATGATCTTGACGATCAGTTTTTCCAACTGGGTGCGTTGGGCTGGGGAGAGCGGTTGATCGTCGGCAGGAGGGATTTTGCCAGCGGTTGGAGGGTGATCGGCTGCGCCAGGAGCGCCAGGTCCACTTAACGGTTGCATATCACCAGTCCTTCGCAGTGTATAAAGTCGACATACCTGGCGAAAAGCACAGGCTTAATCGCTTATGATACCTGTAATTTCGTGCCATCAATACCGCCGCCAGACATTTCTTTACAGGCCAATCGTTGCTTATCCTGTTTGCGCCGCTAAGATAGGCGCAGATACGGCATTGAGGGCGTGATGATAAATCGGCAGCGGATTGCAAAATGGTTTTTAACCCTGGCTTGCCTGGTGGTACTGACGTGCCTCACCCAGCGCATGGCGGGCTTGCATACCTTGCAACTGGCCCTTGGCCTGCCCTCTGTCAGCGTCAGCCAATCCGTGGCCAGCGGTGATGAAGAGGCCACCACCACGACCCCCTGTGAGCTGAGTGCCAAATCGTTGTTGGCTTCTTCCCCGGTAATGTTTGAAAACGTGCTGTTTGGCCTCGGGATGTTACTGGTCCTGTTGACCCCGATCATCGCTCCACGCTTGTCGTTCCCTCCTGTACGCGTTATTTCCCCCACCACCCTCAGGGTGCATCTGCGATTATGCGTGTTCCGTGAATGAGTTAATCCCTCGCCAAACCGAGTGACTAATTTATTTATGGAGAACAACTATGTGGAATATCATCAGGCTGGCATTGGCTTGCCTGTTATTGCTTTGGCTACCTGCGACACAGGCGGCGGATAGCGGCTGGCTGCAAAGCCCGCAGAACGATCATGCAAAAGTCAGGCTGCGTGCCGACACCAACAACGGGGACGAAACCCGTGTGCTGCTCGCTGTTGAGCTGGAAAAAGGATGGAAAACCTACTGGCGCTCACCAGGGGAAGGTGGTATTGCGCCAGCAATCACCTGGCAGGGCAACCCACCACCGGCAACCTGGTTCTGGCCAACGCCGCAGCGCTTTGACGTGGCGGGGATCTCGACGCAGGGCTATCAGCAGCGGGTTACGCTGCCCATCGTATTGAAGGGCGCTGCGCCGCAGCAACTGGCGGGTACGCTTACCTTATCCACCTGTAGCAACGTCTGCATCTTGACCGATTATCCGTTCAAACTGGATCTCACCACCCCGGCTGATCCAAAGTTCAATCACGACTTTGCTCAGGCGATGGGGCAGGTGCCGATTGCCAGCGGGCTGGTGGACAGCCTGCGTGCCGGTTATCACAACGGTGAGTTGCAGATTAGCGCGCAGCGTACCGCGGGCTGGCAACAACCTGAGCTGTTCTTTGATACCTTGGCAGGAGCCGATCTGGGCAAGCCAACGGTCAGCAGTGATGGCGAGAGTCTGCAAGCGCGAGTTCCCGTGAGTGATGGTTGGGGAGACGCAGCACCGGATCTGCGTGGTAAACAGCTGCGGCTGGTTATCAGCGATGGAGGGATAGCTCAGGAGGCTACGCTGACCATTGGCGGGCCGCTTGCATTGCCTTCCACCGCGGCTTTCCCCCTGTGGCAAGCGGTATTGATGGCGTTAGCGGGCGGTTTCATTCTTAACCTGATGCCTTGCGTGCTGCCAGTGCTGGGGATGAAGCTAGGTTCCATATTGCAGGTCGAACAGCGCGATCGGCGTAGCGTGCGTTGGCAATTTCTGGCCTCTTCCTTGGGGATCGTGGTGTCCTTCATGGCGCTGGCCTTGCTGATGACGCTGTTGCGCCTGAGCAATCACGCGCTGGGCTGGGGGATCCAATTCCAAAACCCGTGGTTTATCGGCTTTATGGTGCTGGTGACGCTGCTGTTCAGCGCCAATCTGTTCGGCCTGTTCCACCTGCAACTCTCTTCCTCGTTGAATACCAAGTTGGCTACTCATAACGGGCATGGCTTGAGCGGTCATTTCTGGCAGGGAGCGTTTGCCACGCTGCTGGCGACGCCTTGCTCGGCGCCTTTCCTGGGAACGGCGGTGGCGTTTGCGTTGGCGGCTCCGTTGCCGGTGCTTTGGGGCATGTTTGTGGCACTGGGAATTGGCATGAGCCTGCCCTGGTTGCTGATTGCCGCCTGGCCTGCGCTGGCGTTACGCCTACCACGTCCTGGCCGCTGGATGAACGGGATGAGGTTGGTGCTGGGCTTGCTAATGCTGGTTTCTTCGCTCTGGCTGCTTAGCCTGATGACCAACCATATCGGCGTGAAGCCGACTTTGATTGTCGGTGCCATCTTGCTGCTCGGTTTATTGCTGGCGGTGTGGCAACAGTTAGGTGCCCGGTCAGCGGGGATCGCGACGGCCAGCGTGCTGGTGGTAGGCGGTTTGGCATTGCTGGTGGGATCGTTGACCGCCAACCAATGGCGACAGCCGTTACACGACAATATCGCTTGGCAGCCGCTTTCTGAACAGGCGATTGTGCAGGCGTTGGCCGACAACAAACGGGTGTTTGTCGATGTGACCGCCGACTGGTGTGTGACCTGCAAGGCGAATAAATACAACGTATTGCTGCGCGACGAGGTGCAAAAAGCACTCAGCGCTGATGATGTAGTGGCGCTGCGCGGTGATTGGAGTCGCCCGTCTGAAAGCATCTCGGCCTTCCTGCAACAGCGCGGCAGCGTTGCCGTTCCCTTTAACCAAATCTATGGCCCCGGCTTGCCAGACGGCGAAGTGTTGTCACCGCTGCTCACTCGTGAAGCCGTACTGCAAGCCCTGTCTACTGCCAAAGGAAACCAATAATGAACAAGTTACTGATGTTACTGCTGTTGATTGTCACCCCGGTCTGGGCTGCGGCCCCTTTCACCGCCGAGCAGGAAGTGCGGATCAAAGAGCTGATCCGCGAAACGCTGGTCTCTAACCCGGATATTCTGGCGGAAGCGGTTAATGCTTGGCAGCAGCAAACCAACGGCCAGCAACTCGGTCAGGCGATTGAGCAAAATAGCAAAATCCTGTTCGACGATCCTGCCAGCCCGCGGTTGGGGGCCAAGAATGCCAAGCTGACGCTGGTGGCCTTCACCGATTACAACTGCCCGTACTGTAAGCAGTTTGATCCGATGTTGGAGAAGATCGTCAACAAATATCCCGATGTGGCGCTGGTGGTGAAGCTGTTGCCGTTCAAAGGGGAAAGCTCGATCGCCTCATCGCGGGTGGCGTTGACGGCTTGGGAGCAGCATCCAGAACAGTTCTGGCCGCTGCATCAGCGCCTGATGGCGAAAAAAGGCTTTCATGACAACGCCAGCATCGCCGCAGCGCAAGAGAAAACGGGTGTTAAGCCGGTGGCACCTAGCGAGCAGAGCATGACCACGCTGCGTACCAATATGCAGTTGGCTGAACAGTTTGGCGTGCAGGGAACGCCTGCCACCCTGATTGGCGATCAGATGCTGCCGGGCGCGGTGTCTTATGAGGATCTTGAAGCGTTAGTGAAGCAGCAATTGGCGAAGATGAAAAATGGCTAGGTTACGGCGCTGGACGCGCGAACTGCTGATTCTGCTGTTGCTCGTGCTGGGCGTGACGTTCGCCATGGACTGGTGGCGAGCTCCACAGGCTCCCTTGACCTTTGAGCAGCAAATGCTGGAAACTCTGGACGGAGAGCCGGTGTCGTTGGCGCAGCTCAGCCAGGATAAGCCTTTATTGGTCTATTTCTGGGCCAGTTGGTGCGGAGTTTGCCGCTTTACCACGCCTTACGTGGCCAAACTGGTGGCAAACGGCGGGAACGTAATGACCGTGGCGCTGCGTTCGGGCAATGACCAGCAGGTTGAGCAATGGCTGGCGGCCAAGAAGCTGCAACTGCCGGTAGTTAACGATGAGCAGGGCAAGCTATCGGCGCAGTGGCAGATTGGCGTAACGCCGACCATCGTGGTGATCTCTCAGGGGAAGGTGGTGCAAAGCACCACCGGCTGGACCAGCTATTGGGGCATGAAACTGCGGCTCTGGTGGGCCAGCGTTTAATTCCCCGTCACCTCAACAATCGCCCGGCAAAGCCGGGCGATCCCTTCGGTAATCAACTCCGGCGTATTGGCGGCAAAATTCAACCGCAAGCCATGTGCGCCGTGCTGTTCCTCAACATAAAAGCATTCGCCACGGGCAAAGGTGACACCCTGTTGCCAGGCTATTGGCATCAAGGTTGTGGTGCTTACGGCAGGTGGCAATTCCAGCCAGATAAACAGCCCTCCCGCAGGGATTTCAAACCGACAGCCCGGCGGCAGGTGCTCGCTTAATGCAGCCACCATAGCATCTCGGTGCTGGCGGTATATCCTTCCCGCCCGGCGCAGCTGCTTGTCGTAGCTGCCAACGGTGACAAAGGCGTCCAGCGCGCGCTGGATCAGGTTAGAACTGGTAAAGCTGTCGACGTGTTTGAGCCGTGAGAATTGCAGATACTGTTCGCTGTCTGCCACCAGATAACCGATGCGCATACTGGGCAGCAGCATTTTGGAGAAGGTACTGACATAGATCACCGTGCCAGCGGGAGCCATGGCGCGCAGTGACGGCAGGCTTTTACCGTTGTAACGCAGATCGCCAACAAAATCGTCCTCCAGGATCACTATCCCGGCCTGTTGCGCCAACGCCAGCAAGCGGCTGCGGCGGACTTCGCTCATACAGCGCCCGGTGGGGTTATTGAAATTGGGGATGGTGTAGATCATTTTGGGCTGATGCCGGGCGATCAGCTCCGGCAGTTGCTCAACGCACATACCGTGACGATCGCTGGGCACTGGAACAATGTTGATCTGGTGCAGGCGCAGCAGTCCCAGAGCTTCGGCATAGGTGGGCTCTTCGACAATCACCGTATCCCCTGGGCGTAATAGCGTCTGGAAAATCAGGCTGATGGCATGTTGCGAGCCGTTGGTGATCAGCACCTGTTCGGCTCGGGTGGGGATACCTTGTGCGGTCAGGATCCGGCTTAGCGTGTCGCGCAGCGGGTAGTAACCACAATAATCACCATAGCTGAAGGCCTCTTCCGCATGACGGCTGAGGATCGACAGCAGGATCTTGCGGAACGCCTCCAGCGGGAACACCTTGGGGCTGCCGACGCCAGCGGCAAAGTTGATGATGTGCTCCGGCAAAGGAATATCCGGATAACCGTCCAGCCGCGACGTGGTGGTGGTGAAGCGATCCGCAGGGAATAGCTCGCTGGATGCTGGCCGTTGCTGCATGGGGGCCGGTTGCAGGTGGCGGACATAGGCGCCGCTGCCACGCCGCTGTTGTAACAATCCTTTGGCCGTCAGTTCGGCGTAGGCACTTTCCACCGTCAGGCGGCTGACCGAAAGCTCGGAGGCCAGGCTGCGCGTTGACGGCAATTTATCGCCATCGGCAAAGGTGCCGCCAAGAATGGCGCGGCGCAGCGCTTCTTCGATCTGCAGATACAGCGGAATGTCCTGCTGACGATCCAGTGGAATGTGCATGAAATTGGCCCGGTCAAAAAAAGTCTGTTTTCACTATATCCCAGAGTAACAAGGCTTGGCACCGATAAAAGTGGCCTGCACAACATCGTAGCAAAGTGGCTATGGTGGCAAAATCTGGCCGCGTTAAAATCTCCGCCAGAGAATTAAGCGGTGGAATTTTGAGGGTGTTATGTCGTTACCGTCGGGTGTTGTAGCAGAACCAGTTGTGGTCAGTGGCGGGATCCTGCGGGGAACCAACCAGGGTTACGTGATCGCCATAATCAGTGCCATGCTGTTGGCGTTTACCGCCATCATCATCCGCGCGCTGACCGAGTATTACCATCTACCGACGTTTGTGCTGGCTTTCTGGCGTGCGGCCCTGGTGGCCTTGGTGTTGTTACCGTTATTGCTGCTGTTCAAACCACAATGGGCTTATCTGCGACGTGAACAGGTGCCGTTCTACGCTGGCTACGGTTTGCTGTTGGCATTGTTTAACAGCTTATGGACGCTGTCGGTGGCGCTCAATGGCGCTTCGGTGGCGACTATTTTGACCTACTGCTCGGTCGGTTTTACCGTATTCCTGGGCTGGATGATGTACAACGAACGCCTCAGCCTGCGCGAATTGCTGGTGATCGTGGTCAGCCTGGGTGGCTGCTTCCTGGTCAGTAACGGCGACAGCATGGGCAACAGCCGTTTTGATCTGTTGGGGCTGATGGTCGGCATGCTGTCCGGCATTGGTTACACCCTGTACACCCTCGGCGGGCGTATCGCCAGCGAGCGGCGCTATCCGGTGTGGAATACCATCCTGTACGTATTTGGTTTTTCCGCCGTGTACCAGTGGTTGTTCAACACCTTGCTGACATTTTTCCCCTTGGCGGCATTTCACGGCATGGCGGGGGACCTGTGGTTTCTATCCCAGGGAGTTCAAGGCATTCAGTGGAGTGGCTGGCTGTTGCTGCTCACGCTGGCCGCAGGGCCAACGCTGCTGGGGTTTGGCCTGTACAATATCAGCCTGAAAACCCTGCCGCTGGCGGTGGCCAACCTTATCCTGTCGCTGGAGCTGGTGTTTACCGCGGTCATCGCCTACTTCCTGTTGGGAGAAAATATGAACCAGTTACAGCTATTGGGTAGCGCGCTGGTGATGGGCGGGGTATTGATGCTGAGAAGAGCGAAGTAGGCTTGGCTTTCTGCGCCGGTTTGTTACCATTGGCCGCGAAACAACAGGGTGCAAACAGCAAATGATCATTAATCCAAGGTTAAAACGAGCGCTTATCGCTTGATTGGGCAGTGTTTTTGAACGGAAAACGCTGCCACTGACATTACGTTCCGTGGCTCTTGCAATAAATTAAGAGAAGATGCCATGTCTGATAAACACTGGTCACAAGTAGAATTACTCCACCAGACGGTAACCAACCCCAATATCCTGATCAAGGGAACCCACAGTTATTACAGCCATTGCTGGGATGACGGCTTTGAACGCTCCGTGGTGCGCTATTTACACGGCGATGCGGTCAGCCAACAGTGGGAGCCACTGGGGCAGCTAGACAGGTTGCACATTGGCGATTATGTCTGTATTGGCGCCGAAGCGGTGATCCTGATGGGAGGGAATCATACCCACCGTATTGATTGGCTGAGCCTGTATCCGTTTATGGAAACCATCCAGGCGTCTTATTTACCTAAAGGTGATACCCGCCTTGGCGATGGTTGTTGGATCGGGATGCGGGCCATGCTGATGCCTGGCGTGACGATTGGCGAAGGGGCGATAGTGGCTGCCGGCAGCGTGGTGACTGCGGATGTCGAGCCCTACGCTATCGTTGGCGGCAATCCGGCCCGGATGATTAAACGGCGGTTTTCTGCGGAGACAATCGAGCGTTTACTCGCGTTGCAGATTTACGATTTGTCCGCCGAAGCGTTCGCCAGCATCCAGCCCTTGTTGGCCAGCGATGATATTACGGCCTTGGAACAGGCTGTTGAGGTTATACGCCAATAATAAGTCGGGCGGGTTAGTCCCGCCCGATTTTTAACCGGCTCACAACATTGGGGCGCTGCATGATGCAGCGCCCTTTTTGCATTACTCAACTTCCGTCGCTTCCCCGCTGATACGACGGTGCTTGCGGAGTTTGCGCAGCAGTGGGGGTAACACCAACACGGCGACGGCCAGCACCAACAGGCATTGGGCAATGGTACTGCTCCACAGAATATCAAAGTTCCCATTGCTGATAGACAACGCCCGGCGCAGGTTTTGCTCCAGCATTTCTCCCAACACAAACCCCAGGATCAGCGGCGACATCGGGAAGTGCATTTTGCGCAGGATGTAGCCAAACACGCCTAGCCCCACCATCAGCAGCAAATCGAAGGTCGTGCTGTGTACCGCATAGACCCCAACGGCGGAAACGGCGGCGATCGCCGGTACCAGGAACCACAGCGGCACGGCCAGCATACGGGTGAACAGCCCAATTAACGGGATGTTCATGATCAACAACATCACGTTAGCGATCAGCAGCGCGGCGATCAGCCCCCAAACGATATCCGGCTGTTCGGTGAACATTGCCGGGCCAGGGGTGATGTTATACAGCGTCAATGCTCCCATCATCACCGCCGTAGTGCCTGAACCCGGTACGCCCAGGGTCAGCATCGGGATAAATGAACCGCAGGCGGAAGCGTTATTGGCGGCCTCCGGTGCGGCGACGCCACGAATATCCCCTTTACCGAACGATTCACTGTTGCCGCTGATGCGCTTCTCGGTCATATAGGTGAGCGCACTGGCAATAGTCGCCCCGGCACCGGGCAGAATACCGACGAAGAAACCGACAAAGGAGGATCGCAGGGTCGGGCCAACGCACTCGGCGGCCTCTTTACGGTTAAACAGCATGCGGCCGGTTTTACGGATCAGCTTCTGGCCCGTGCTGGTGCTTTCCAGCATCAGCAAGATCTCGCTGACCGAGAACAACCCGATCACCACCACAATAAACTGAATGCCGTCGGAGAGGTGTACGCTGTCGAAGGTGAAGCGATACACGCCGGTATTGGCGTCCACCCCCACCGTGGCCAGCCCCAGCCCAATCAGGGCCGCCAGCAAGGATTTCAACGGGTTCTGGCTCATCATGCTGCCAAGGCAGGCAATGGCAAAGACCATCAGGGCAAAGTATTCCGCCGGGCCAAACGCCAGCGACCAGCGGGCCAGCATGGGGGCGAACAGAATAATGCCGATAATGGCGACCAGCGAGCCGGTGAAAGAGCTGACAGCGGAGATCGACAGGGCAACCCCTGCACGGCCCTGCTGGGCCATAGGATAGCCATCCAGCGCGGTCATGATTGCGGCGGCATCCCCCGGGACGTTGAGCAGGATCGAAGAGATCCGCCCACCGTATTCACAGCCGATATACACCGTGGCCAGCAGGATCAGGGCCGACTCGGCGGGTAGCTTCAAGGCGAAAGCCAGCGGTAAGAGGATCGCCACGCCGTTGATCGGGCCAAGGCCCGGCAGCAGCCCGACGATAGTGCCAACGAAGCAGCCGATCAGGGCGATCATCAGGTTCTGGGGCAGTAGCGCCACTTCGAACCCTTGTGATAAATACATCCAGGTTTCCATTATCGCTCCCGTTAGCTCAGCCAAACGCCGAGTGGCAGTGTGACATCCAGTAAATAATCAAAGGCGTAGAACAGAGAAACGCCCATTATGACGCCTGAAATCAAGGCGGCTTTGATACTGGCCTGGAACAGCAGGCCAATGCTGAAAGTCAGCAGAGTCGTTGCCAGTGGGAAACCGAGCCACTCGAATCCCCAGGCGTACAGCACCAGCGTGATCACTAGCACCAGCAGGCGTTGCAGCACGTTTTTATGTGGCCACTCGACTAGCTGTGGCCGACGCAACAGCAGCAATGCGGCACACAGGGCCATCAGGCTCAGGATGGCCAAAGGAAAGGGGCGTGGTCCTAAAGGTTCATAGCTGTATTCGCTCTGGATGCCCCAACCGATAAACAGGCCGCCGCCGCAGAGCAGCAGCCACAGAGCAGCAAAAATACGATCGCTCATGTCAATCCCCTAGGTTATTTGGCCAGCCCGAACGCTTTGGCCTGTTCACGATACTGGGTAACCTGGTTTTTCACGTAGGTATCCAGCTCCTTCCCGGTCAGGTTGAATTCAAACAGGCCGCGTAGATCGCGCTGTTGTTTGAACTCCTCGGTTGCCGTCATGGTTTTGAAGGTGTCGATCCACCATTGATACTCGGCCTCGCTGACCTTTGGGCCAAGGTAGAAACCGCGGATGATCGGCCACACCAGATTGAACCCCTGCTCCTTGGCGGTAGGGACGTTTGCCAGCTCGCCTGGCAGGCGTTCTTCGGCATATACCGCCAGCACACGCAGCTTATCGCCCTTCAGGTAAGGCACCATCTCGCTCAGATCGCCGGATACTGCCTGAATGTGATTACCCAGCAGCGCGGTCACCGGCTCGCCGCCCCCTTCAAACGCCACATAGCGCATCTTGTGGGGATCTACGCCAACTTCACGGGCCAGCAGGGCAGTTTTCATCCAATCCTGGCTGCCAATGGAGGCTCCAGCACCAAATACCACGCTGTTCGGGTCTTTCTGGAAGGCTGTCATCAAGTCTTTCAGCGTCTTGTAAGGCGAGTCGGCGCGTACGGCGATCATGCCGTAATCGGTGCCCACTGCCGCCAGCCACTTCACATCATCCACGTTGTAGCGGCCAAACTTGCCTTGTGAGAGGTTCAGCAGGGAACCGCCAGAGAACGCCACCACGGTGCCAAATTCGGCTGGCCGCTGGGCAACGATGGCGTTATAGGCCACCGCCCCCACGCCGCCGGGCATATAGGTGACGCGCATCGGCTTATCGATGGCCTTGGTTTCTTGCAAGGAGACCTGGATCAGTTTGCAGGTGAGATCGAAGCCTCCGCCGGGTTTGGCTGGGGCGATACATTCGGTGCGTTTTGGCGCTTCCACGGCGAATGCCTGGTTGGCGGCGAACAGCAGAACAGTGGCGGTAAGCGTACGGGTAATTATTGTTTTCATGACGTTTCCCCATCGGTTTTGTTTCAGTTTGTGAGAATCCCCGCTGACACGGGGTTGCTAAATTGTTAAAACAGAAACCTTTCATTTACCTTTCAGTGACCGGGAAAGTTTACAGGATGTGATATGCGTCTCTTGTTAGTGGAAGACCACCCCGAGCTGGCTCATTGGTTGCAGAAAGCCCTCAGCGGCCTTGGGTTTGCAGTGGATGTGGCGATAGACGGCGTGGCGGCAGACCATTTGTTGCTACACGAAAGCTATGCGCTGGTGGTGCTGGATGTCGCACTGCCCCGGCTCAACGGCCTCGAACTGTTGGCGCGGCTGCGTAAGCGTGGGCAGACACTGCCAGTATTGCTATTGACGGCCCGTACCGAGGTGGCCGATCGGGTTAAAGGGCTGAACCTTGGGGCTGACGATTACCTGACCAAGCCCTTTGAACTGGATGAATTGGAGGCACGCATCCGGGCGTTGCTGCGCCGCAGCGTCGGCGTGACGCAACAGGCATTGCAATACGGTTTGCTGACCTATCACGACGAGGGCTACTTCTTGCTGGCCGAAAAACCCCTGTCGTTAACTCCCCGTGAGCTGGCGGTGTTGACCACCTTGATGCATCGCCGTGGCCGTCCGGTCGCCAAGCAGCAACTGTTTGAGCAGGTGTTTACCCTCTCTGACGAGGCTAACCCCGAAAGCATCGAACTTTACGTCCATCGCGTGCGTAAAAAACTCCAGGGGAGCAACGTGGCGATCGTGACGTTGCGTGGCCTGGGCTACAGCCTGGAGCTGTGCGATGAGGTGGTTTAAAGCACCGCGTTCGTTGTTCTATCAATTGCTGCTGTTCTTTGGTTTACCGCTGCTGGTATTGGGTGGGATCTCAATCTATACCCACTATTTCAGCGCGATGAGTGCGGCGACGATGGCCTACGATCGCACCTTATTGGCGTCGGCCCGCACGGTGGCGGAGCGGCTGGTAGTGCGCAATCAGCGCCTGGAGGTGGATGTGCCTTATGTGGTGCTGGATAGCTTCGAGCGCAATATGAACGACCGGCTGTACTATCAGGTTATTTCACCTGAGGGGCAGAGTATTTCGGGCTATAACGATTTGCCCGAGATGCCGCCCTATATTCCTCGTTCCAACCTCTATCCGGCCCTGGTGCATTTTTACGATGCGCACTATCGCGGGCAGCCAATCCGCGTGGCGGCACTGTTCCAGCCGGTGAATGAGGGTGGGGTGATGGGGATGGCGACCATTCTGGTGGCGGAGACGTTAGAGTCGCGGCGCTATCTGGCGCGGCAGATGCTGCTGGCGGCGCTGCTCAGCCAGGGGACAGTGGTGGTATTGACGCTCACTCTGGCTTACATCCTGCTGAAAAAGCTGCTGCAACCGTTGCGCAAGCTGTCCAGCATGATGCTGCGGCGCGATCCGGGGGAGCTGACGCCTTTGCCGATGGTGCTGCCCTGGTCGGAAATGCAGCCGCTGCTGCTGGCATTCAACCGCTATATTGAGCGGCTGCGGTTGATGGTGGCGCGTCAGGAACGTTTTAGTGCCGATGCCTCCCACCAGCTACGTACGCCGCTCACGGTTTTGAAAACCCAGGTGGGGGTGGCATTGGCCAGCGAACGGCCCGAGCAATGGCGTGAGAGTCTGGAAGGGATGAGCGCCACCCTGGACAGTACCGTCGCGTTGACCGATCGCCTGCTATACCTCTCACGGCTGAAGGCGCACGAGCATCAGGCCGAGCGTAAGTTGCAGCCGGTTAATCTGGCGCAGGTGTTACGCGACGCCTGTTTTTCGCGCCTGCCGCAGGCTCGCAGCAAGCGGATCGATCTTGGTTACGAAGGGGTGGGAGTTTGTTGGGTGGCCGGTGAGGCGTTGCTGTTGGCGGAGCTTTGCGCCAACCTGTTGGATAACGCGCTGAAATACACGCCAGCCAAGGGGGTCGTGACCGCCCGTTTATTGATGGTAGAGGGGCAGGGGCTGTTAGAGATAGAAGACAGCGGCCCAGGTATTGCTCAGGATCAGACGGTTGCTGCGCTACAACCGTTTCGACGGTTGGATAATGTGGGTGACCAGCCTGGCGCAGGGTTGGGGCTGGCATTGGTCAAAGATATTACCGCTTATCACGGTACCCGCCCGGAATTGCTGAGTTCTGACGCGCTAGGTGGCCTGTCGGTGCGGATACGCTTTAGGCTGTTGGGGTGATAGAGGGTAAGGGGGCGCATCTCCCCCCGAACCTTATGGTGTAACGGTGGTTTTTCTGCGCCCTAACGGCGTGCGCAGGCGCTGTGACAAGATCACCCCCAGCAGGGCGATACCGCCACCAATCAGATGGTAGCTATGCAACTGTTCATGCAGGAACAGGACCGCAATTATTGCGGTGAACACCGGCGCCAGATTCATAAAGATCGAAGCCTTGTTGGCACCCAGGCGCATCACCCCTTGGATCCACAGGAACGGCGCGGCAATCGAAGCAGGGATACCGGCAAACAGCACCAGCGGGATATTCTGGCTAGTCAGCTGCACGTCATGCGCCATCAGGAAGTTCGGCAATAGCAGTACCACGCCAAACACGATCTGCACATACAACGACTGCCAGTTGGGTAACGGGATCGCCCAACGTTTGGTCAACACGCCGTACAGGGCGTAGGAGGCCGAAGCGGCGAACATCATCAGTTCACCTTTGCCAATGCCGTGTTGCAGCAGCAGCCCGGGTTGCCCCGCGCTAACCAGCCACACCAGCCCACCCAGCGACAGGATACTACCCAGTGCGATACCCACGGTGGGGGCAACGCGCAGGACGAATATACCGATTAATACCGTCAGCAGCGGGATCAGCGAGTTGAGGATGCCCATAAACAGCGCGCTGACGCTATGTGCGGCGTAATAGGCCAGGCTTTGATACAGCACCATCCCCAGCAGGCCGAGGATCATCAGTTTCCACCAGTTGGCGCGAATGGTAGGCCAATTACGGATCGCTCCCGGCAGAACGAAAGGGGTGAGCACGATCAGCGCCAATGCCCAGCGATAGGAGGAGATGGCAGCCGGATCGATGGCGGTTGCCGATACTTTACTGACTACGGCGTTAATCGACCAGATCAGCACCGCCAGCAGGGGAAAGAGCACGTTCATGATAATAATTCTCAACAACGAATAACATGCTGGCTAGTCTACCCGTGTCCGGTTTATTATATATAGTCAAAATCAGACAGCATTTCGCGAAATCAAGACAACTTCACCATGGCCGAAACCCGTAATTATCCCACCGCAGACGTCGCTGCTCCGCGCACGCTGTTTTTCCGCTGCGAAGAAACCCATGCGGATACCGAATATCTGCCGCACAGCCACGACTGGGGGCAGTTGATTTGCGTCAAAACCGGGGTGATTGCGCTGAATATTGCCGGGCAGCGTTTTTTGGCTCCGCCGGAGTTCGCCGTCTGGTTGCCGCCGGGCATGGAGCATTCCAGCCATAACCGCAAACCGGTGCTGTTCCGCACCATCAATATCGCCAAATCCTTATGCGTCGGGTTGCCAGAGGAGGCCTGTTTGATCAACGTCTCGCCGGTGTTCAGCGCCATTGTTGAAGATTGCCTGGGGCGAAAAATGCTGGAGCCCACTAGTGAAGAGGATCTGCGCCTTTGCCGGGTGCTGATCGACCAACTGCGGATTTCCCCGGTGCAACAGACCTATCTGCCGACCTCGCAAGACAAGTTTTTGGGGCCAGTGTTACAGGCGTTGGAACGTTGCCCAGCGGATAACACCTCATTGGCGGTATGGGCCAGCAAGGTGTATACCACTGAGCGGACGCTTTCACGCCGTTGCCAGCAGGAACTGGGCATGTCGTTTAGCGAGTGGCGGCAGCGCCTGCGCTTTTTACATGCGCTTTCGCTGCTCGAACAGGGGAAAACCGTGCAGGATGTCGCACTCGATGTGGGCTACAGCTCGGCTTCCGCGTTTATTGTGATGTTCCAGCAGATCGCCGGCACCACGCCAGAACGTTTCCGCCGGGCATGACAATCCCAACACGACATCAACTGGCCCAGGTTACGTCGAACCGAACGTTCACATCACCACTCCAGGTGCCTGCCGGCAAGGTGCTGAAGTCGGTCACCGGGGTCGTGCCATCAGCCGTCGCACCGATGATAGTGAAATCGAAGTGGTCTTGCGCACTCTGGCGGCCAGGCTGCTTGTCAGCGTTAGCAAGTTTGCTCAGGTTACCGCCTGATATACCGGCCGAAGTATCAATCAGGGTGGTTTGAGCGGTTTTTGTTATCGCAGCGCCGTGGTGTTTAACCCCCACTTCCAGGGTGGAACCGGAGGTGCCTAATTGAGTCAGGGTATTGGAAACCAGTTTGGCGGTCAGTTTAATCGCGGTTCCTTCGCCTTGGAGAGCTACGTCGAACACGCCTTGCTGGCTATTGAAGCGCTTTACGCCTTCAGCATATTGGAAATACAGGTTGCCAATGGGGGTAACGACCAATTGACTGGAGGAGTCTTTCACCGCTATCGCAGGCCAGGTGGCCAATGCTTGTGTAGTCACGTTTTCAGCCTGAGCGGTACCAACGGCTGTGAGTGTTGCAACGATCGCCAGAACAAGTGTCGCTTTTTTCATGGTTAACACCTTTGATTTTCGATTTGTTTCTGCCCGTTAGCCGGTCGCTAACGCGAAGGTTCGCCTCCTTGCCTGGTAATTATCGGAAAAAACTCAATAAAGCTTAGAAGAAAAACATCGTTATTCCACTGTGCATAACAAGCTTGGGTTTCTAAACCATTCAGTGGCACACTATTTTGCAGCTATTGCTTACCTATACCCGTCGGAGAGTGACGTGAAGATACTGGTTGATGAAAATATGCCCTATGCGGTGGATTTGTTTAGCCGCTTGGGGGAAGTACAGGCCGTGCCTGGCCGCCCGATCCCAACCGATGCGCTGGCCGAAGCCGACGCCTTGATGGTGCGCTCGGTGACCAAAGTGAATCAGGAACTGTTGGCTGGCACCAAGATCGGTTTTGTTGGCACCGCTACGGCGGGTACCGACCATGTGGACGAGGCGTGGTTGCAGCAGGCGGGGATTGGTTTCTCGGCCGCCCCTGGCTGCAATGCCATTGCGGTGGTGGAGTATGTGCTTTCGTCATTAATGCTGTTGGCGGAGCGCGATGGCTTCTCTTTGCGTGATAAAACCGTTGGTATAGTGGGTGTCGGCAATGTTGGCTCCCGGCTGGATGCTCGCCTGAAAGCCATGGGCGCGCGTACGCTGTTGTGCGATCCACCACGCGCCGATCGTGGGGACAGCGGCGAATTCTGGCCGTTGGAAAAGCTGGTGGCAGAGGCCGACGTGCTGACGTTCCATACCCCGTTGAACAAGACTGGCCCGTATAAATCGTTGCATCTGGCCAACGCGGATCTGCTGGATGCTTTGCCCGACGATCGCATTCTGATCAACGCTTGCCGGGGGGCCGTGGTGCATAACGCCGCGTTGCTTAACGTGTTGGAGCGGGGTAAGCGATTGAGTACGGTACTGGACGTGTGGGAGCCGGAGCCGGATCTCAGCGTGCCGTTGCTGGATCGGGTGGATATCGGCACCGCCCATATCGCCGGTTACACCTTGGAAGGCAAGGCACGCGGCACCACGCAGGTGTTTGAAGCCTTTGCCCAGCATCTGGGGCAGCCGCAAGCTATCGAGCTGGCCTCGCTGCTGCCGGTGCCAGAGTTCAGCGAAATCCGCCTCAATGGGCCGCTGGACGAAGGCAAGTTAAAACGATTGATGCACTTGGTGTATGATGTGCGCCGCGATGATGCGCCGCTGCGGCAAGTTGCCGGGCTGCCGGGTGAGTTCGATCGCCTGCGCAAGCATTATCAGGAACGCCGGGAGTGGTCTTCACTGCGGGTGCAGTGCGATGACAGCGCCAGTGCGGAACTGCTGCACAAACTGGGCTTCGGCGTCCTGTAACAGGGCGAGCATAAGGTTGCCTTAAGGCAATTGGCGGTAAAGTTTATCGGGCGGTGACTGCATCGCCCGTTTGCATTTGAATCAAATACTCTGGAGAAACCCAATGTCTGACGGCTGGAATATCGCTGTGCTCGGTGCCACTGGCGCAGTAGGTGAAGCGTTGCTGGAATTGCTACAGGAACGCCAGTTCCCGGTGGGTGAACTCTTTCCTTTAGCCAGCGAGCGCAGTGCTGGCGCTACGGTGCGTTTCAACGGCAAATCCTTGCTGGTGGAAAACGTAGAAGAATTCGACTGGTCGCAGGCGCAACTGGCGTTTTTTGTTGCCGGTAGCGACGCTGCGGCCCGTTACGCTGATGATGCGGGCAATATGGGCTGCCTGGTGATCGACACCAGCGGCCATTTTGCACTTGAGCCGGACGTGCCGTTAGTGGTGCCAGGTGTTAACCCGCAAGTGCTGGCGGATTACCGCAACCGCAATATCGTCGCGGTGGCCGACAGTATGGTGAGCCAACTGTTGACGGCGATTAAACCGCTGACCGAACAGGCCGGGCTTTCCCGTCTGCACGTCACCACGCTGATGTCGGTTTCGGCTCGCGGCAAGGTCGCGGTGGACGATCTGGCAGGCCAGAGCGCGCGTCTGCTGAACGGCATTCCCGCAGAACCAGGCGTGTTCGCCAAGCAGTTGGCGTTTAACCTGCTGCCATTGATGACCGATGAGCAGGGCAGCGTGCGTGAAGAGCGTCTGATCGTCGATCAGGTGCGTAAGGTGTTGCAGGATGAAGGGCTGCCGATTTCGGTAAGCTGCGTTCAGTCGCCGGTTTTCTACGGCCATGCGCAAGTGGTGCATCTGGAAGCGCTGCGTCCAATCGCGGCAGAGGAAGCTCGCCACGAGCTGGAGCAGGCTGAAGATATTCAACTGAGCGAAGAAGACGATTATCCGACTCAGGTTACCGAAGCTTCCGGCAGCGATATGCTGAGCATTGGCTGTCTGCGCAATGATTACGGTATCCCCGAGATGCTGCAGTTCTGGTCGGTGGCCGATAACGTGCGCTTTGGCGGCGCGTTGATGGCGATCGAAACCGCTGAACGGCTGTTGCAGGAGCAGATGTACTGATGTCCGAGGTGGAGTTGCCAACCCAGCCAATGCTGAAAATTGCGCTGGGGATTGAGTATGACGGCAGCCGTTATTACGGCTGGCAGCGTCAGCAAGAAGTTACCAGCGTCCAGGCATGCCTGGAAAAAGCGTTAAGCAAGGTGGCGGATGCGCCGATCGGCGTATTCTGCGCCGGGCGCACCGATGCTGGGGTGCACGCTACCGGGCAGGTGGTGCATTTCGAAACCGCCGCACAGCGTAAAGACGCCGCCTGGACGATGGGGGTGAACAGCCATTTGCCGCCAGATATCGCGGTACGCTGGGTGAAAGAGGTCAGCAGCGATTTTCATGCTCGCTTTAGCGCCACCGCGCGGCGTTATCGCTACATTATTTATAATCACCGCTATCGCCCGGCGGTCTTGCAGCAGGGGGTGACGCACTTTTATCATCCGCTGGACGCCGATCGCATGCATCGTGCCGCGCAGGCCCTGCTGGGGGAAAACGACTTTACCTCATTCCGGGCGGTGCAATGCCAGTCACGTACGCCGTGGCGAAACGTAAAACACGTTAAGGTTTCGCGCTATGGCGAATATATCGTGGTAGATATAAAGGCCAACGCCTTTGTCCATCATATGGTGCGCAACATTGTTGGCAGCCTGATGGAGATTGGCTGTGGCAATCAGGATGAGAACTGGATGGGCGAGCTGTTGGCGCTCAAAGATCGCAGCCTGGCGGCCGCTACCGCACGGGCTGAAGGCCTGTATCTGGTCGCGGTTGATTATCCAGAGTCGTTTGCCTTGCCCCGGCCGCCGATGGGGCCGTTGTTTTTAGCTGACGATTAACTGGCAGGCTGGCAGATTAATGCGTTATTTATTGGTGCCAACGCTGGGTGAGAGAGACACCCGGTCAATTGAGAGAGTTTATGGACATCATCAAGTTTCTGATTGATTTTATTTTGCATATTGATGTGCACCTGGCCGAACTGGTCGCGCAATACGGTATGTGGGTTTACGCCATTCTGTTCCTGATCCTGTTTTGTGAAACCGGGCTGGTGGTTACGCCATTCCTGCCGGGGGATTCTCTGCTGTTTGTCGCCGGTGCGCTGGCCGCGTTGCCTTCCAACGATCTCAACGTGCATACCATGGTGGCGTTGATGGTGATTGCAGCGGTGATTGGCGATGCCGTCAACTACACTATTGGTCGGCTGTTCGGCGAAAAGCTGTTCAGCAACCCGAACTCGAAAATTTTCCGTCGTAGCTATCTGGACAAAACCCACCAGTTCTACGAGAAACACGGCGGAAAAACCATTATTCTGGCGCGATTTGTGCCGATCGTGCGCACCTTTGCGCCGTTCGTGGCCGGTATGGGGCATATGTCCTATCGCCACTTTGCTGCCTATAACGTGATTGGTGCGCTACTTTGGGTGCTGCTGTTCACTTATGCTGGCTACCTGTTTGGCGACTTGCCGATCGTGCAGGAAAACTTGAAGTTGTTGATTGTTGGCATCATCCTGGTTTCAATTCTGCCGGGCATTATTGAAATCTGGCGCCATAAACGCGCGGCTGCCCGCCAACAAAAACAGTAAAAACACCGCTTAACCCGTCGGTTCGACCAGTTTTTTGTCCACACAATCGGGCCGATATGGTTTAATGAGCGACATTTATGGTCTGTTCCCGCGAACGACCCTGAAGCCAATGCCTTGGTAGCGCGCCAGTTGCGCTTAGCTCGGCATTTTTGCATGGGGTGTGTTGCGGGAGGATTGTTAAGGCATGAACAGCGGACGGGTGTCTGCCAGGTTCAAACAGAAAGGTCATCGATGAGCTGGATTGAACGAATTCTCAACAAAAGCAATGTTACGCAAACCCGTAAGGTGAGCATTCCTGAAGGGGTCTGGACCAAATGCGATAGCTGTGGTCAGGTCCTTTACCGTGCTGAACTGGAGCGTAACCTTGAGGTCTGCCCCAAGTGCGACCACCACATGCGCATGTCAGCCCGTATGCGTCTGCATACCTTGCTGGATGAAGGCAGTGAAGTGGAACTGGGCAGCGAACTGGAGCCGAAAGACGTTCTGAAGTTCAAGGATTCCAAAAAGTACAAAGACCGTCTGGTTGCCGCACAGAAAGCAACCGGCGAGAAAGACGCGCTGGTGGTGATGAAGGGCACGCTGTATGGCATGCCGATCGTTGCGGCCTCCTTCGAATTCGCCTTTATCGGCGGTTCGATGTCTTCCGTGGTTGGTGCACGCTTTGTGCGTGCGGTTGAACAGGCGTTGGAAGATAACTGCCCGCTGGTGTGCTTCTCTGCCAGTGGCGGTGCGCGTATGCAGGAAGCGCTGATGTCGCTGATGCAGATGGCGAAAACCAGCGCCGCGTTGGCCAAGCTGCAAGAGCGTGGCCTGCCGTATATTTCGGTACTGACCGATCCGACCATGGGTGGCGTATCCGCCAGCCTGGCGATGCTGGGCGATATCAACATTGCCGAGCCAAAAGCGCTGATCGGCTTTGCCGGGCCACGGGTTATCGAACAAACCGTACGTGAAAAACTGCCGCCGGGCTTCCAGCGCAGTGAGTTCCTGATTGAAAAGGGCGCCATCGACATGATCGTGCGCCGCCCGGTGATGCGTCAGACACTGGCCAGCATTCTGTCCAAGCTGACCAACCAGCCGCAGCCGCATTTCGATGAGGCCGCGCCGGTCATCGCTCAGGAAAATCAGGCCGACGCCTGAGGCGCAGACAAAGACCCGGTATAGGTGCAAGCCTGCGCCGGGTTCTGCCGCCATTTTGTGGCTAAGTTGCGGCGGGAAACGAAGAGCATCGCTTTTGACATCGTCAGGGCGATGCGTCTTACGGATTTATGAACCCAAAGTCAGTGATGGGACTCATGCAAAACCACCAAATTCCCCAAGCCACGTCGCCATTGAGCTCGTGGCTTTACTATCTGGAACGTCTGCATAGCCAGGCGATCGAACTCGGCCTGGAGCGTGTGCAACACGTTGCGGCGCACCTTGACCTTCGCACTCCTGCTCCTACGGTATTTACCGTTGCCGGTACTAACGGCAAAGGCACCACCTGCCGCACGTTAGAGGCCATTTTGCTGGCTGCCGGGCTTCGGGTCGGGGTTTACAGTTCACCGCATCTGGTGCGTTATACCGAACGGGTGCGCATACAGGGTGAAGAGCTGAGTGAAGCTGAACACTGCCGCTCTTTTGCCGCGATTGAGGCTGGCAGGGGGGAAACCTCGCTGACCTATTTCGAATTTGGCACCCTGTCGGCATTACAGCTGTTTAAACAGGCTAAGCTTGACGTGGTGATCCTGGAAGTGGGGCTGGGCGGGCGTCTGGACGCGACCAATATCGTTGAGCCAAGCGTCGCCGTGGTGACCAGCATTGCCTTGGATCACACCGACTGGCTAGGCCACGATCGTGAAAGCATTGGCCGCGAGAAGGCGGGGATATTCCGTGGCGGCAAGCCTGCCGTGGTCGGTGAACCGGATATGCCGCATAGCATCCAGCAGGTAGCGGAAGATCTCAACGCTCAACTGTATCGCCGTGATGATGCCTGGTCGTTCAGCGAACAGGGTGAACGCTGGCAATGGGAAGGGGGCGGCACACGTCTGACCGAGCTCCCTATGCCTAATGTCCCCTTGGCGAACGCGGCGACGGCATTGGCTGCGCTGCACTATTCGGCGCTGGAAATCGACGAGAAGGCGATTTTTGCCGGTCTACAACAGGCCGCTTTGCCAGGGCGTTTTCAGACCGTGCAGCAGAACCCGCAGCTGATCCTGGACGTTGCCCACAACCCTCATGCTGCGGCCTATCTGGCTGGGCGGCTGGCGAAACTCCCCCGCAATGGCGGTGTGGTTCGCGCGGTGGTGGGGATGCTGTCGGACAAAGACATTGCCGGTACGCTGGCCTGCCTGAGTGAACAGGTGGACGAGTGGTATTGTGCACCGCTGGAAGGCCCACGCGGAGCCAGCGTTGAGCTGCTGGCACAGTATTTAACGGAACCACGCAAATTTGCCGATGTCGAAACTGCCTGGCGTCAGGCTATGCAGGACGCAGATATTCAGGATATTGTGATCGTCTGTGGGTCTTTCCACACTGTTGCCCACGTGATGGCGGCGTTAGACGAGAGGCGGGGAGTGTGAGTGGCAAGTAAATTTCAGAATCGACTGGTTGGAACCGTGATTTTGGTTGCCCTGGGGGTGATTGTCCTGCCGGGGCTGCTTGACGGCAAAAAGAAGCATTATGAGGATGAGTTTGCGGCGATCCCGTTAGTGCCCAAACCGGGGGATGCTCATGAAATCGACGTGATCCCACCGGCCAATCAGGCGCTACCTTCGGTTCCACCGGAGGGGGCTGGTGCTTTGGTTGAACAGCAGCAGGCCGCCGCCGAGGCCTCCGCCCAGCAGGCGGCTAATCAAACGACTCAACAGCAGCAGCCTGCGGTTGTTGCTCCGCCGCCCATCGAAACCAAACCGGTTCAGCCAACTAAACCTAAACCGGTAGAGGTGAAGCCGGTGGAAGTGAAACCTAAGCCAGTGCCAACACCGCCAAAGGTAGAGCCAAAGCCGGAAGTGAAACCAGAGCCAAAGCCTGAAACCAAACCTGCGGTTGAAGAAAAGGCGCCGGCTGGTCAGGCCTATGTGGTGCAGTTGGGGGCGTTGAAAAATGCTGCCAAGGTCAATGAGATCGTCGCTTCGCTGCGCCTGTCTGGGCACCGGGCTTATACCGTGCCTTCCACGCCGGTGCAGGGTGAGATCACCCGCATCTACGTTGGCCCAGATGCCTCGAAGCAGAAGCTGCAGGCTTCGCTGGCGGAGCTGAATGGGATCAGTGGGCTGAGCGGGCAGGTGAAGGCGTATAGCGCACGTTGATCCATTGGGGCTGTCATATGTATGCCCCTCACCCCGACCCTCTCCCACAGGGAGAGGGGGCGTTCCCTCAAGCATTGTGCGTAGAGGGGGAGGGGTTCTAATATTCTTGCTCACTTAATCCAAGGTTCGGGTAAGTTGGAATTGTGTCACAACCGCTAAGCGCGACTCGGACGATCCGTCTCTCTGTGGGAGAAGGTACGGGGGAGTTGGAATTGTGTCACAACCGCTAACCGCGACTCGGACGATCCCCTCTCCCTGTGGGAGAGGGTTAGGGTGAGGGGCCAGTGCTCAAGGAGGAGGATTGCCAAATCGCCACAAAAATTGTGCCTTTCAGGGGCCGGATATCCTATGTAGGCGCGGCGATTAGCAATTTTAACATCGCCGTTTTTTATTTGTTACGTGGTGGGAAATCCGCTACGCAAACGTTTTCTTTTTCTGTTAGAATTCGCCGCGATTGGATGCAGGGGCGATTCATCATTGGAATAGTTCATGGTCTGGATTGATTACGTCATTTTAGCGTTGATTGGATTTTCGGCTCTGGTGAGCCTGATCCGAGGTTTTGTTCGCGAAGCATTGTCACTTGTGACATGGGGATGTGCGTTCTTTGTTGCCAGCCATTTCTACCCATACCTTGCAGCCTACTTCACCCGTTTTGAAGATGAGCTGGTACGTAACGGCATTGCGATTGCCATTTTGTTTATCGCAACGCTGATTGTGGGCGCTATCGTTAACTATGTGATTGGGTCACTGGTAGAGAAAACCGGATTATCGGGCACCGATCGGGTGCTGGGCGTGTGTTTCGGCGCACTGCGCGGCGTGTTGATCGTGGCAGCGATACTGTTCTTCCTGGATACCTTTACCACCCTGTCGCAAAGTGCGGACTGGAAACAGTCACAGCTGATCCCCCAGTTCAGTTACATCATCAGATGGTTCTTTGACTATCTGCAAAGCACGTCGAGTTTCTTACCAACCCAATTACCGGGGCGGTAGCGGCTTAGAGGAAAAGACAACATGTGCGGTATTGTCGGTATCGCCGGTTTTATGCCGGTAAACCAGTCGATTTATGATGCATTGATGGTGCTCCAGCATCGTGGACAGGATGCCGCTGGCATCGTCACTATTGATGCCCATAATGGGTTCCGCCTGCGCAAGGCAAATGGTCTGGTGAAAGATGTATTTGAAGCCCGGCATATGCTGCGCCTGCAGGGCAACATGGGCATTGGCCATGTGCGTTACCCAACGGCTGGCAGCTCCAGCGCTTCAGAAGCTCAACCTTTCTATGTCAACTCGCCGTTCGGCATTACGCTGGCACACAACGGCAACCTGACCAACGCCCACGAACTGCGCCAACAGCTGTTTGAACGTGGCCGCCGTCATGTCAACACCACTTCCGATTCCGAGATCCTGCTGAACGTGCTGGCCACCGAGCTTGACCGTTTCCCGCATTATCCACTGGAGTCCGACAACATATTTACCGCCGTTGCCGCGATGCATCAGCAACTGCGTGGCGCTTACGCCTGCGTAGCCATGATTATCGGCCACGGTCTGGTGGCGTTCCGCGATCCCAACGGCATTCGCCCGCTGGTGATCGGCAAACGTGAGCTGGAAGATGGCCGCTGTGAGTACATGGTAGCCTCTGAGAGCGTGGCGCTGGATACCTTGGGCTTCGACTTCCTGCGCGACGTAGCGCCGGGTGAAGCGGTGTATATCACCGAAAAAGGCCAGTTGTTCACTCGCCAGTGCGCGGAGAACCCAAAAACCAATCCATGCCTGTTCGAGTATGTCTACTTTGCCCGTCCTGACTCCTTTATGGACAAGATCTCCGTCTACAGCGCCCGCGTGCGTATGGGGCAGAAATTGGGTGAGAAGATTGCGCGCGAATGGGAAGATCTGGATATCGACGTGGTGATCCCGATCCCGGAAACCTCTTGCGATATCGCGCTGGAGATTGCCCGTATTTTGGATAAGCCGTATCGCCAGGGCTTCGTCAAGAATCGCTATGTTGGCCGCACCTTCATCATGCCGGGCCAGCAGGCTCGCCGTAAGTCGGTACGCCGCAAGCTGAACGCCAATCGTGCCGAATTCCGCGATAAGAACGTGCTGTTGGTTGATGACTCCATCGTCCGTGGTACCACTTCAGAGCAGATCGTGGAGATGGCGCGTGACGCCGGGGCCAAACGGGTTTATCTGGCTTCTGCCGCACCGGAGATCCGCTTCCCTAACGTGTACGGCATCGATATGCCGAGCGCGACGGAGCTGATTGCCCATGGGCGTGAAGTAGACGAAATCCGCCAGATTATTGGTGCCGACGGCCTGATTTTCCAGGATCTGGATGACCTGATCGCCGCAGTGCGCGAAGAGAACCCGGACATCGCCCAGTTCGAATGCTCGGTGTTTAACGGCATCTACGTGACCAAAGACGTTGACCAGAGCTATCTGGAATATCTGGAAACGCTGCGTAATGACGATGCCAAAGCGTTGCGCGGCCAGACGGAAGCCGAAAATCTGGAAATGCATAACGAGGGTTAACGCCCACGTGCCTCACCAAAACAGTGCATCGTAGCGTTAGTTATGGTGCATTGTTTTATTCCCACCTTGAATCTACGAAGGTTTGCTGCCAAACCTGCCCCTATTCGGCTATCCTTACGGCATATTTCCCGACAAAGGCCAGCTTGATGAAAAGACTCATTATCGGTATTTCCGGCGCCAGCGGCGCTATCTACGGCGTGCGCTTACTACAGGTGCTACGTGGTGTAGAAGAGGTGGAAACCCACCTGGTAATGAGCAACGCGGCGCGCCAGACGCTGGCGTTGGAAACCTCTCTGAGCCTGCGTGACGTTCAGGCCCTGGCCGATGTGGTGCACGATGCGCGTGATATTGCCGCCAGCATTTCCTCCGGCTCGTTCAAAACCATGGGGATGGTGATTTTGCCATGCTCAATCAAAACCTTATCTGGCATCGTCAACAGTTACAGCGATGGGCTGCTGACTCGCGCCGCCGATGTGGTCCTCAAAGAGCGTCGGCCACTGGTGCTCTGCGTGCGTGAAACGCCGTTGCACCTGGGCCATCTGCGGCTGATGACCCAGGCCGCGGAGATGGGGGCGGTGATTATGCCGCCGGTACCGGCCTTCTACCATCGTCCGCAAACCGTTGATGATATTATCGATCAGACCGTTAATCGGGTTATCGACCAGTTTGACATCGAACTGCCGCAAGATCTCTTCACGCGTTGGCAAGGCGTTAATTAACCAACTTACCCTCAAATTTATACATTTGTGCAACATCGCACTGATTTAGTGCGATTGATGCATCATAATGATCCTGCTTCCCCATGCACTCTGTTTCAGTAACTTGTAGGTTTTCCATGGCGAAGCCCGAGTTTGCCGTTCATTTTGTCGTTCGTTGCCTCTGGGAAGAGCTTTGAACAGAGCGTGGCCGTTCCCCGCGCTCGCTAATGACAAAGTGGCATGATTACTGCAAATCCTGTGTGTGATGAAAGTAATGCCCGTAGTGGCATCGGCAAAAATATCCATTTGAGGGTAATTATGAAAAAGCTTGTTAAAGTTCTCCCTTTAGTTTTGGCTTTGAGCGCGGTTGGCAGTGCATTCGCCGCATTACCTTCCACACTGAAAATCGGTACCGATCCGACCTATGCGCCGTTTGAGTCGAAAAATGCGCAGGGTCAACTGGTTGGCTTCGATATCGATCTGGCCACCGAGCTGTGCAAACGCATAAATACCAAGTGTATCTTTGTGGAAAGCGATTTTGATGCGCTGATCCCCTCCCTGAAAGCGAAGAAAATCGACGCGATCATCTCTTCTCTGTCCATTACCGAAAAACGCCAGCAGGAAATTGCCTTTACCGACAAGCTGTTTGCGGCCAACTCACGGCTGATCGCACCAAAAGGCTCCAAGATCCTGCCTACCGTCGATGCGCTGAAGGGCAAGAGCATCGGCGTATTGCAGGGTACCACCCAGGAAGCTTTTGCTAACGCCAACTGGCAGCCAAAAGGCGTGACCGTGGTGCCTTACCAGAACCAGGATCTGGTGTATGCGGATCTGGCTTCCGGGCGTATTGACGCCGCGTTTCAAGATGAAGTCGCCGCGAGCGAAGGCTTCCTGAAGCAGCCTCCAGGCAAGGAGTATGAGTTTGCCGGTGAGTCGGTGAAGGACGATAAATTCTTTGGTGTCGGCACCGGTATGGGCCTGCGCAAGGATGAAACCGAGCTGAAAGCGGCACTGGACAAAGCCTTCGCCGAAATGCGCAAAGACGGCACCTACGATAAGTTCGCGAAAAAATACTTCGACTTTGACGTTTACGGCGGCTAATTCCTGTCGGGTACTCTCTATGACAACAGGCCCGGTTTTCCGGGCCTGTTCTGGCTGGAGTGTCATGACGTGCTCAATGACGACAGGGTGACGTAAATGCTACAAGGTTACTCCCAACTGATATTTGAGGGGGCTCTGGTGACGCTGGAGCTGGCCCTCAGTTCCGTATTGCTGGCGGTGGTGATTGGTTTGATCGGCGCTGGCGGTAAACTTTCGCAAAACCCTGTTATTTCCACGATCTTTGGTGCCTATACCACCTTGATCCGTGGCGTGCCGGACCTGGTGTTGATGCTGTTGATCTTCTACGGTCTGCAAATTGCCCTTAACCATGTGACGGAGTTTATTGGCTTCTCGCAGATTGATATCGATCCCTTGGGGGCGGGCATCATTACCCTGGGCTTTATCTACGGAGCCTATTTTACCGAAACCTTCCGGGGAGCCTACCTGGCGGTGCCTCGTGGTCAGATCGAGGCGGCTACCGCCTTCGGTTTTTCCAACGGGCAGATTTTCCGCCGCATTCTGTTTCCGGCCATGATGCGCTTTGCGTTACCCGGCATCGGCAACAACTGGCAGGTGATCCTCAAGGCGACGGCCTTGGTCTCCATTCTTGGACTCAACGATCTGGTAAAGGCCACGCAGCTGGCAGGAAAGGGCACCTATCAGCCTTTCTTCTACGCCATTGTCGCAGGCTTGGTGTATCTGTTGTTCACCACGATTTCCAACGGCGTGTTGCTGTGGCTTGAGCGGCGTTATTCACTGGGCGTCAAAAGGGCCGAACTATGATCGATATCCTGCATCAGTATTGGCAGCAACTGCTGTGGACCGATGGCTATCGTTATACCGGCGTGGCGGTGACCCTGTGGTTGCTGATCTCTTCGGTGGTCATGGGCGGGCTGCTGGCCATCCCGATGGCGGTAGCTCGGGTATCTTCCATCCGCTGGGTACGCTACCCGGTGTGGCTGTATACCTATGTTTTCCGCGGTACGCCGCTGTACGTACAACTGTTGGTGTTTTATTCCGGTATGTACAGCCTGGAAATCGTGCGGGGTACCGAACTGCTCAATGCGTTTTTCCGCAGCGGGATGAACTGCACCATATTGGCGCTAACGCTGAATACCTGTGCCTATACCACAGAGATTTTCGCCGGAGCCATTCGTTCGGTGCCGCATGGGGAAATTGAAGCAGCCAGGGCCTATGGGTTTTCCAGCTTTAAACTGTACCGCTGCATTATTTTGCCTTCGGCGCTGCGTTCGGCACTACCGGCGTACAGCAATGAAGTGATTCTGATGCTGCACTCGACCGCACTGGCCTTTACCGCCACGGTGCCGGACCTGTTGAAGGTGGCCCGCGATATCAACGCGGCGACCTACCAGCCGTTTTATGCCTTTGGCATTGCGGCCGTGCTGTATCTGATTATCTCCTATACGTTGATCAGCCTGTTCCGCAGGGCAGAAAAACGCTGGATGGCACACGTAACTCATCGATGAATGACGGGGATCCACCATGCCTGAACAAAAATTAGCCGTCACCGAACTGCACAAGCGTTATGGTGACCATGAAGTACTGAAAGGGGTCTCCCTGGCGGCCAATGCGGGCGATGTGATTAGCATTATCGGTTCTTCCGGCTCCGGTAAAAGTACCTTTCTGCGTTGCATCAACTTCCTGGAAAAGCCCAGCGAAGGCTCCATCAGCCTGAATAATGAAAATATTCGCATGGTGCGCGACAAGGATGGCCAGCTCAGAGTCTTTGACAAGAAACAGCTGCAGTTGCTGCGTACCCGCCTGACCATGGTGTTCCAGCATTTCAACCTGTGGAGCCACATGACGGTGTTGGAGAATGTGATGGAAGCTCCAATCCAGGTATTGGGGCTGAGCAAGGCCGAGGCGCGCGAACGGGCGGTGCGCTATCTGGATAAGGTCGGCATTGACGCGCGGGCGCAAATTAAATACCCGGTGCACCTCTCCGGCGGGCAGCAGCAACGCGTTTCTATTGCCCGGGCGTTGGCAATGGAGCCGGAAGTGCTGCTGTTCGATGAACCGACTTCGGCGCTGGATCCTGAACTGGTGGGCGAAGTGCTGCGCATTATGCAGAAATTGGCGGAAGAGGGGAAAACCATGGTGGTAGTGACGCACGAAATGGAATTTGCGCGCCATGTCTCCAGCCACGTCATTTTCCTGCATCAGGGGGTGATTGAAGAGCAGGGGCCACCTGCGGAGTTGTTTGGTAACCCTAAGAGCCCGCGTTTGCAGCAGTTTCTTTCAGGAGCGCTGAAGTAGATATTTTTCCTCTCACCGTCTCCCGCAGGGAGACGGTGAGAGGGCATCAAGCCTGTTGATTGATCACATCATCCAGCGCTTGTTCCAATTCAAAGAAACGGAAAACAAATCCCGCCTCTTCCAACCGCCTCGGCACTGCCCGTTGCCCCCCTAATACCAACACCGCCGCTTCCCCCATCAGTAACCGCATGGCAAAGGCTGGCGCACGCAAAAATGCTGGACGATCCAGCACCTTGGCCAGGGTGGCGGTGAACTGTTCATTATGCACCGGATAAGGTGCCACCATATTGAATGGCCCACGCAGCGCAGGATTGTCCAACAGGTAAATGATGGCATTGACCATATCGTCGATATGGATCCAGGGCAGATACTGGCGGCCATTGCCGATCGGCCCGCCTAACCCCATACGGAATGGCGGTAGCATCTTCGCCAGCGCTCCCCCTTTGGGCGACAAGACAACGCCGGTACGTAGCAGGCAAACGCGCGTGTAGCTACTTTGCGCCCGAAGGGCCAGAGCCTCCCAGCGTTGGCACAGCTGGTGGGTAAATTCATCGTGCGGAGGTTCTTCTTCCGTTACCACCGCCTGGCCCTGATCGCCGTAATAGCCGACCGCCGAGCCGGAAATCAGTACCGAAGGTGGCGTATTGCTGGCGGTGATGAGCGTGGCTAGTCGTTCGGTTAAATCCCAACGGCTGTGGCATAGCAGTTTTTTCTGCTCCTTGCTCCAGCGTTTGTCGGCAATGGGTTCACCCGCCAGGTTGATCACGGCATCAAAGCCGTCCAGAGAGCGTTGTTCATCAAGCGAAGCCCAGTAGCTGAGCCGATCGCCGAACTTATCCCGTGCCTTGGCGACGTTGCGCGTCAACAGGGTGATCTCATGCGAAAGGTGCAGCAGTTGCCTGGTCAGGCTACTGCCGATCAACCCAGTCGCGCCGGTAATCAGGATTTTCATGGTCGGCCTCCCTGGTAGGGTGAGTGCTAAGCGGTTTCCCGTCGGTAACTCATGGTCATGGAAACCGAGTCGGCATAACGTAGGGCCAGCAATTTATCTATCTCTACTTCAGCATAGGTTACCCATGGATGTTGTTTCACTATGTCGAGCACATCCTGAGTTAATTTTTCCAGCAGCGCGAAGCGATTGTCTTCGATATGGCGAATGATCGCCTTGGTGATGGTGCGATAGTTGAGGGCGTCGCTAATGTCTTCGCTGTTACGCGCCTTGTCTGCCGGGTAGTGGATCGCTACGTTGATCAGAACGTCCTGACGGTTGTTGATTTCTTCTTCCTTGATACCGATGAAGGTGCGTAACCGCAGGTTTTTAATACGGATAATGGCATCGGGTTGCTGGCATGGCATCAGAGATTCTCCGGAGGTCTGATTGTTTGTATTCAGAATACACGGAAAGTGAAGAAAAGATAATGTAGCCAGACGCTTAAAGAGAGCAACGCGGGGGAGATCACACCGGTTTCCCCTCTCCGATGTGTACACGATGCAAGAGAGGGGGAGGGCAGCGTTAGGCTTGATCTGCCAATTTATAGGCGCGTTCCGTGGCCGGGCGGTTGCGGATGCGTTCGAACCAGTTACGCACCGCCGGATAATCCGCCAGATCGATGCGCTGGCGTGGATGCGACACTACCCAGGGATAAGTCGCAATATCGGCAATGCTGTAGTTATCGCCGCCCAGGTAAGGATGCCGTTGCAACTCGGTTTCCAGTACGCCATACAGGCGTTTGGTTTCCTGCTGGTAGCGTTCTATCGCGTAGGGGACAGGTTGTGGTGCGTAGTGGTTGAAGTGATGATTTTGCCCAAGCATCGGCCCAAACCCGGCGACCTGCCAAAATAACCACTGTAGAGTTGCTGCCCGCTCGCGAACCCCTTTGCTGAGCAGTTTGCCGGTTTTCTCCGCCAGATAGAGCAGGATCTCGCCTGACTCAAACAGGCTGATGGGTGCCCCACCGTCAACGGGTTGTTGATCAACGATGGCCGGGATTTTGTTGTTGGGAGAAATGGCCAGAAACGCTGGTGTGAATTGATCGCCAGCACTGATATTTACGCGATGGATACGATAAGGTAAACCAACCTCCTCCAAAAGCAGGGTAATTTTGTGCCCATTGGGAGTCGGTGCGTAATACAGATCAATCATATGATAATACTCCTTATAAAACATCAAGATAAGATGAGCATAGATCGGTTGGTTCGCTTGAGACTATGCGAACATCCGCATGGGCTTTATCGGCGGCCCTGTTGCGGATGCAGAGGGTACTGTTACAGCTTATATGATAGCGTGATGTTCGATCCAGGCTTTGGTCATGCGGAGTATCGCAGATGGGGGGAGGGCACCTGAAGGGCCAACAATAATGGGCAAAATGTCCTCCCATTTGTGAAAGAAGAAAAGCCCTACTACTCTAACTGATATCCCGTTGGAGTAATCCTCCGTGACATTAAAACCTCTAGTTGTGTGGGTTAATGTTACCTTTCAACTGTTATTGCCGTTGAGCCTTTCCTTTGCCCCAGTAATAGCAAAAATGCTTGCCCCAGCTCCTCTAACCAAGCCTGTTACGCTGTATGAAACCGAGCCATATACCTTGTCAGCAGATGAAACCGTCTATAGCGTTGCCCAAAAACAGCGTATTACGTTGGATGAGCTAAAAAAGGTTAATCAGTTTCGCTCATTTTCAAAACCGTTCAATCAACTGGGGAGCGGCGATGAAATTGATATCCCGACCGCAGCATCATTACGCTTGAAAAACCAGCAAGCAGAAGCTTCCCCAGCGGTACCCCCTCCTCAACATAATGAGAGGCTGGCACATGGCCTGTTAAAGGGGACCACACTGTTAGCCGATGATAACACTCCGTTGGCAGCGGCTGGCATGGCGCGTTCGATGGTGGTGGGTGAAATCAATGATTCGGCACAACATTGGCTGAGTTCGTATGGCACGGCGCGCGTTCAACTTAATCTTAATGATGACTTCAGCCTGGAAGGGAGCTCGGCAGATCTTCTGGTGCCGCTTTATGATGATAGGAAATCGCTTTTATTCAGCCAGTTAGGGATGAGAAACCAAGACAGCCGCAATACCGTCAATCTCGGGGCAGGCGTTCGGACGGTGCAAGATAATTGGATGTATGGGGTTAATGCCTTTTATGATCGTGACATGACGGGTAAGAACGACCGTGTCGGTTTTGGGGTTGAAGCCTGGACGGATTACCTCAAGCTGTCGGCTAACAGCTATCTGGCTCTCACCGATTGGCATCAATCCCGGGATTTTGCCGATTACAATGAGCGCCCTGCCAACGGCTATGATCTGCGGGCAGAGGCTTATTTGCCCGCTTACCCTCAGTTGGGCGGAAAGTTGATGTTTGAGCAGTACCGGGGGGACGAAGTGGCATTGTTTGGCAAAGATGACCGGCAGAAAAATCCCTATGCGATCACCGCGGGGATCACCTATACGCCGATCCCCCTGATCACTATCGGAGCAGAGCACCGTGCAGGTAAAGGTAGCCGTAACGATAGCAGCATCAGTATGCAACTGAACTACCGTCTGGGGGAATCATGGCAGGCGCAAATTGATCCCTCTGCGGTGGCAGCAAGCCGTACTCTGGCCGGTAGCCGTTATGATCTGGTGGAGCGTAATAACCAGATTGTGCTGGAGTACCAGAAACAGACGTTAATCCAATTGGCATTGCCGGATCAAATGACCGGCAGTGCCTTTGAAACCATCAAAGTGGATGCGCAGGTAACGGCGAAATATGGGCTTGAACGCATCGATTGGGATAGCACATCGTTAGTGGCAGCCGGAGGGAGGGTAATACAAACGTCTTCACAAAGCATTTCGCTAAAGTTACCCCCTTTTATGGCTGGCAATAATAATTACACGTTAGCTGCCGTGGCTTATGATAATCAGGGCAATGCTTCAAACCGCAGTACCACGCAGATCGTTGTTACCCAACAAAATGTCAGCATAGTCAATTCCAGCATTCAGGCTTCCCCGGACGAAATACCTGCTGATGGCGTTGCCAAAAGCGTGATTACCTTGAATTTAAAAGACCTTAACAATTTTCCGGTTCGGGGAATGGGGGACCAACTGACTGCGGATTTGCGTTTTACACCGAATACGGGGGCAACCCAGCCTATCAGTAACCCGCTGTTGAGTACCGTTACCGAGACCGCACCGGGGGTCTACACCTATCAGTTAACGGCAGGGTTCTCTCAGGGAGAAGCTATTATTGCTCCAACCCTTAATGATATCTCTCTGGCTTCAGCTAAAGTTAATTTAATCGCGAGTAGTCAGGAACTGAGCCCGGAAAACTCCCTTTTTAGCGTAGAGCCGGCAGAAATTATTGCTGATGGTTTACAGACCAGTACGTTGGAGTTTACCGCTCAGGATATCAATCACCAGCCGATTAATGGGTTAACGGTGGCCTTTGAGGTTACGGGCATTCCCGAAGTTACTCTGAGCGCGGTAACGGAAAATAACGGCGTGTACAGCGCCAAACTGAGTGGAACAGCCGCAGGCACGGTAACCGTAGTTCCTACAGTAAATGGTGCCGCCGTGGAGATGAAGTCACACGACGTGGTGCTCACCGCCGATCGCAGCGCTGCCACCATTGAGCTGAGGGTGATTAGCGATCATGCATACGCTAATGGCGTTGATGTTAATAAGGTTGAAGCAAGGGTAACCGATAGCCATGGCAATCCTATCGATGCTACCGCAGTGGAGTTTGAGGTAGACAATGGTGCGACGGTGCTGTCCCCTATGGCCAGAACAGATAATGAGGGGCTGGTGACGGTGGAGCTAGCCAATGTTAATGCCGGAGTTGTTACGGTTACCGCCTCTATTGGTGACTACCAGGTGAGTACAGAGCTCTCTTTTGTGCCAGAAACACCCGTCAAATTGTTGATATACAGCAACGGCACCGAGCTGGCTGGGCATCCTGTCGTTGGGGATAACCTCCTGGCCGTTGCAATGTGTTCAATTGCCTTGTGTAACGGAATACCAATGAATTATCAGTGGGAAGTGGAGTCATCTGCGGGTTCGGGGGTCTTTGTCGCTATTCCTGGTGCAACCTCAGAAACATTGACGGTGACAGCAAACCTACAGAAACGGGCTATTCGAGTGGTATCGCATTAACACCGGGGTTTTATCATTCTTCCAGGCAGGTCTGGAAGGTGATTCAAACATTGATTTTGAGTACAGCAGAGGAAAGAAAACAATGAACAACAAAATTGGCTCATGCAGAGGGCTGGTTCCTCTGCTATCGGGAATGTTGCTCAGTATACTGATAGTCGGTTCTGCCTGGTCGGCGGTGACCTCCAGCCCGACTTCCACCGTAAGAGGGCGGGCCCCGGTAGTGACGCAGAGCACCATCGTTTCTGACAATGCCAGTGGCAACGGCTTGATCGATATCGGCGATACCTTGAGTATCGGTACCGCAGGGGCGTTCAGCGATGCGGATGGTGACGCGGCGATACCGGAAACCTACCAATGGCAGGCTGATGGTGCAGATATTGCAGGGGCTACCGGCAACACCTACACCATTGTTGCCGGAGACTTGGGCAAAGCCATTACCGTGTTAGTGACTCCGCACACCGACCCGGCCATTACCGATCCTGCGGTGGGTTTAGTGGTTCCTTCCAATACCTTGACCGTTATTGCTGGTGGGACAGTCACCGGTGTGACGGTTACCGGTGAAGTAGGTGGCTATCCACAGGTTGATTCTACTCTGACTGCGACAGCAACCTGTGCGGGGGGGACCTGTACTGGCCTGACCTACCAGTGGCAGCTTGAAACTGGCCAGGGAACAAATACGTACAGCAACATAAGTGGGGCAACCAGCAGCACCTATACTCCAGTGCGGACAGACCAGAGGCTGAGAGTCCAGGTTGTTGTCAGCAACCCTGCGGCTCAGTAATCAAGAGTCAGCCCAGGCATGCTTAAGGTGTGCCTGGGTCAGTTGGTTTAACCAATCAGTATGATGGATACGCTGGATGTTGCATCGCAATAATATCTTTAAGGTTTTTGTATTCAGGATATTACTGGTTCTGATCGTCTTGATGAGCCAGGTGGTGCAGGCTGTCCAGCAATCTACCCAGCCAGTTCACGGGCGAGCACCGACCACCACGCTCTCGGTAGACAACGCCAAGCCGCGGGCCGGGGAGGTCATTACCGTGACATCGTCCTTCAATGATGTGGATGGCGATACGGAACAGGGAACGACCTACCAGTGGATGTTGGACGGTGCTGCCATTAATGGGGCAACCAGCCCGAGTTATACTCTGGAGCTCAGCGACATCCTGGCGGGCAGTGAGTTGAACGTGATCGTAACCCCTCAAACCAACCCCGATATTACCCTTCCAAGTGAAGGGCTGCCGGTTCAGCTAGCTAGCCCTATCAATATCAAGTGGCAGCGGATGCTTTCCAGCCTGGTATGGGCCGAGTCTCCCCTGGGGGCGGTTGCCGATGGGCTGGCGGTGAACACCGTACATGCTACCGTTCAGTATCTGGACGGTACACCTGTTGTGGGCGCAACGGTGCTTTTTGATGCCGATAATATGGGCGCGATTTCGGCCAGTGCGCAAACTGGAATTGGGGGCGAGGCAACGGCTTATGTGACGAATGTGATCGCCGGTACCACTCAGGTAACGGCCAGGATTGATGATGATGTTCAGTCGGTCAATACGCTGTTTGTTGCTGGCCCAGTGGAGGTTGTGCATGCGGAAGTCACCCAGGACAATGCGCTGGCCAATGGCATCGACGATAATAATGTGCTGGTCTATGTCGAAGACCGCCATGGCAACAGTATTGAGGGTGAAACGGTAAACTTCACCGCGACCAATGGCGTAACGCTGCTGGCGACCAGTGGTGTGACGGACAGCAACGGTGAGGTAAAAATAGCCCTGACCAGTGACACTGCCGTCAATAGTGATGTCACCGCCACTGCCGCCAATGGTGTTTCAGCTACCGTCAACGTTGCGTTTTTTGCTGATGTGCAGATGACGCATATCTTGGCCAACGGCGCCTCTTTCTCGGCGGATGATGGCTTCCCGAAAACAGGCTTTACCGGTGCGGAATTTCAGTTGGTGGTTGGCGAGGATCCTGCCGGGAACAGTTCCTATAGCTGGAGTAGCGACCAGAGTTGGGCCAGTGTGGATGGCAGCGGTAATGTGAGATTTAATCAAGAACCTACATCGGCTAATAATCGGGTCACCATTACGGCCGAACATACAGGCAATGGCTCAACGTTAACCTATCAATTTACCGTCAACCGCTGGTTCAGAAATAATAACTATTTCCTTATGGATGTCAGTGAGGCTGCCGCGTGGTGCAGTTCCCAAGGGGGCGGCTACGCGGTGCCGAGCTATAGTGAGATGACAGACCGAACCCCGATAGCCCAGACCGGGGCCAACCGGGATGCCAATGCCAGATTATGGAATGAATGGGGCAGCATGAGTCGATACTCTAGCGGTTGGTTTGCGGGTAACTACTGGGGGAGGGAACTTACCGCTGCCGGTAACGAACGGCATTATGTTTACCTGGGGAACGGTAATTTATTCAGTTTCCCGTTAGACGGCGTAACCTATGTGACTTGCTCAACCTCTCTATAGGCGAATGTGGCAAAGGCAGCAGGACCCGATAGGAAGCTTAAAAAGGGTAGGACAGTCATCGATAGCTATGATAGCGTGTACTTTTAAACTAGTTAGAGAGTACGACAATGCGTTTTTCTTCTATCGAAGACGTAAGAAATGCCATAGATGGTATCGACTCCCAACTGGTTTCACTGATTGCCCAACGTGGCCGGTTGGTGAAAGCAGCCGCTGGATTCAAAAAAGATCAGGATGCTGTTCGCGCTCCTGACAGGGTTCAGAGAGTCATTGACAAGGTCAGGGCAGAAGCCGCGGTGGTTGGGCTCCCCGAAGACATTATTGATAAAGTTTACCGTACGATGATTAACGCGTTTATTGATTATGAGCTGGAACAGCACCGAAATCTGGTACAAAAGTAGTATCGGTCAAACTCTTGCCGAATAGGGTGGGAGCAACAAGGGCGTGCGGGTATTTTTCCAAATGACACCGGTATTATAAGGACAGGTCATACCCGTGTCCGACTTAATTGCTTGACTAAAATCTCAAAATTTATACTGAATAAATACTCTATCTTAAGGAAATTATCAGTGAAAGTATCCGATTGGATTCAAAAAAACATACGACACTCAGCACCACTTGAACCTAATACACTCGAAGTAGTATCCGACTTCACGCTTATGTGGTCAGTTTTTGAGGCTTCAGAAGCTCATAATGAGAATGTTGTAGATCAGATTGGGGGTCTTTCAAAACGAGTCGCAAGGGATATGCCAACAGATGCGATCGACTCCCAGCTAGCATATTGGTCTAAACGCTATATACACGAAAGCGGTGAACCAACAGAGCATTTCCATTACCTCTATTTTAGAGAAGCGTCACAAACTGAGAAATCACTTGACGTATTGAGAAATAAAGAAACTTCTTTTGAAGATAAAATCGAAGTGTGTCTCTTAATTGTCTATAGGTATCGAAATAATTTATTTCACGGTATCAAAGACATCACGTTGCTAAATGCCCAAGTAGAAAATATTCGGAACGCAATCGAATTGCTACAAATAATTATGCCATATAGCGGGAGGTACCTTTTTCTCGGAGCCTAGTTAGCTATATGAAGCAGCGGAGTCTATTTCAATTATAATCTAAGTAGACTCACTTCCATAGATGCCTTGAACTGGTCGATGGATTTCGTTATGGGCCATTGGCCACCGGACGTAGGATCAAGTGCCTTATCTGCGTGGATAATTTTACGAAGAAGTGCCTGGCGGTCACTGTTGCCTTTAGGATTTCAGTCGTGCAGGTCACGCGTATTCTGGACAGCATTGCGCAGTTTTAGTTGACCACTACAACATCAGGCTTGCGACGTGATGCTTTTCGCAGCTACCACATGCCATTAAATGGCACGTGTAGCGGTATTAGGCGCAGCTATTAGAGGGATAATATTCATAATGTCTATATTGGCAAAATGGAATAGGTTTTTCTTGACTCCGCAGAGTGAGTGAGATTACGCCTGTCAACACATGTCATCTCGCCAATTAGATAATAATTTCCGCCAGTGTGTCCTTTAAGTTTTTTAAAAAACTCCTTAGAAACTGTAAAATAAGTTCCGAGAGAGTTACCTACACCTGCGTGATAAACTGGATACCACTGGTTGACCCAGTACCTCCAGGTACCATTATGTATACTACCGCCGAAATACTCTATGCAATAATCGCTTTGCCTAACGGAGTTAAAAGGTAAATCTCCTACGGAGTAGGTCGGCCGAAAATAACCTCTGATTAACCAGTCAATCTCCCATCTTCCAAAGGAGGAAGGCCAACCCTTCTTTGCTAAAGGGAAAATCCCTTGCTCAGAATTTCGCATGTAATCTATTGACTCAAAAATTGCCTTAGGATCGTCAATTTCAGAGCTTTGAAGTTTGACTAAAATGACCTTTAGATCAAGGCATATGCCAGAGTGATTTCTTAGGACGGGGCCGTTGGCATAAAGTAATATCTCATCAGCAGAAGCGGCAAAATTTGCTAAATATCGTTCAAGCTCTTTCTGATCGGGCAAATGATCGTTTTTTTCTAAGTCTTCTATTACGGGCCAATTGTATGGTGAGTCAGAAGGAGAAAGATTTACAGCAATAGAACCGAATGGTAAAACCTCTTGGGCATGTACCAAACAAAGCTCGGCAGGTATGGAGTGCTTTTGCATAGCATACGCTAATGTTCTGACAAAAGCAGATAAAATGGACACTTCTGCTCGCCATGAAAAACTACAGCAAATCTTGTCTTGAGGATAAAATTGTTCACTTGCAAAGTTGTGAGGTCTAAATATATAACAAGCATTCGCGTTGTGGATTTGTTCCCATTCAAGGAAAAAATGCCTTAACAGTTGGACTTGGTATTCATCTTCGAGCTCATTGATAATGCCTATAAACCTCAATGCAAGACCATTAGCATATTTGTCATATTTGTTTTTATTCGGTTCTAAGTCATCTGAAAAATCAGAGTAGAGAGCCGAAAAATCATACCGTCTTTCAGTAGCTAAACCCAGGGAATATAGAATATCATCAGAGATAAGCGAAGGATGATGAATGCATTTGGTAATTTCTTCTTTAGTAAATAAGCGATCCTCGATAAGCAATAAAACAGATAGATAATCAATGACATCAACCTCATAGGGTTGTTTTTCCAGAAAGCTCAAGTACAAGTCACGAAATTCGATACTGGAGTCGTCTTGTAATAAAACTGCTATTTGCTTCGTTGTTAGGAGCCTGGCGTATCTGTCGGGCCATTTAAAATGTAATAGCATTAGATGAAATGGAATGTTTTCGAATGATACAGGATCGTCATACCAGTACAGTTTGGTCAAAGGAAGATGTGCAATATCGCCCTCAAGGCTAGTGACCATAATTTCAGTAACTTCGGTTGCCAGAGCGACCTGTCCAGCTGAGGCCAAATAAGTAACAAGGTGAGTGGAAGGAACTACTATATTCTCATCTCTCTGTAGGCTCGCAGAGTCTGGAGCCATCGTATCACGAAGAAGGTTTTCCCATTGCTCGCTGTAAGTATTTCCATATTCCTTTAAGGCTTCTTTTGACCCTGATGAATAATAAGGACTCCAGCAGTTATTTAATTTTATATTCCTGACAGCCCATTTATAAGCTGCTTTCCTGCCTTCGATTTTTTTGCTCAACAAGAAAATATGGTGTAAGCATCGATTCAGTTCATAGTCTGATTTACTTTGATTGTAATAGTCGCTGAAAGAAGTGAGAATCGTGCGGGCGTGGCCTTTATCAACCCAATAACCAATCCAGTCCGAAATAAATCCTTCGCGAATCTGGTATGAAACCAAATGTAAGGCTGCAATAAAATCATTAAGATTAGCAGGTGGTATGGTGGATACTTCAGGACAATCTGTAATGACATCTTCGGTAGTGGAGGAATATTCTCTTGGTTGTGGGGGCATTCCTCCAAGAACTTTGCACTGGTCTTCGTAAATACCTTTCAGAACATCATTGTCTTTGCTTCTTTCATCTAATGCAGTCATTGCATCAACTGTTGTCATGCACCTAAGAAAAGAGTGCTCTGGCTGCGTAGAAAGTGGAAATGACTTTACGAAATTTTCAAAAATAAGATGTGTTCTATGCCAATTCTCTTCTGATAAATGATAGTCAAATTCGTCAACAAGGCGTTCTGGGTTATGCTTTGCCAATAATTTCGTGAACAGGCCAGGAATATGTCGAATTTCTCGTTCTGAAAAATCAAATACATCAGTTGTAAAAGTTGCTACTCGTTTTAGCCAATCAGAAACTTGATGGTAGTTGGAATCAGAGCATTCTTGTAACGCTTCAAAAACCTCATGTAAAGTAATGTCCTTTCTATGGCCATATCCGACTATATTGAATGCGGCACGCTCAAGAAACACCCTTGCTTCATTATACAGGCCTAAATTGGTTGCTAATTTTGCTAGGTCAAGACTGTCGTTGGCCAGCGTAGCAGTATCATCTCTGCGTAGTATTTCAGAATCAAAAAACTTTTTAAACTCCTGAATAATATAATCTTTAGGGAAATTGGAAATTGCATTCTTAGAGGAAATATCAAAAAATACCCTAGAATCCCACCAATTGCTCATTGATAGTGTATCAAACTGATCTATGTCAATATTTGAAAATGCTTTTATTGAGTTGCATAAAATATTTAGGTGAATGGCAATTCTTATTAAGGATTTTCGAATATTGAATAAGATAGCATCGATTTGATAGCCCATCAATAATTTATCTGGTTGTTCTAGTAAGTCAAATGATTCATACAAATTAGAAATTTCAAAATTGCGACCTTCTTTTATATTTTTTGCAATTTTTGAGGAAGCATATTGGAATGTCATCCAAGCATTATTTAGGAATCCCTGAATATCTGTGGGTGTGGTTAACTCCGGAGCATCAAATTCGGTTGATTTTGTTAAATTTACTATAAGCTTTCTAAAAAAATGCTCATAAAAAGGAAGGTGACGTGTATGTTCGTACTCAACAGGGCACTCAATTTCCTTAAGTTGGTCTATTTTGATGTCGTTTCCAGCTAAAAACTGATAAAGCAGATATATGCTTGAATTAGTGCTATCAAATAAGGAGTTTTCCTCATTGATAGTTACGCCTTCGATGCTTGCAGCCAAAACGACTTCGTCACAGACTGCCGAAGCAATATCATCCGGAACGTCAAATAGAGATAAATCAACCAGTAAGTGTCTATGGCCATACTGAATGAGCAATTCGACAATTCGAGTGAAAGACGAAGCCTTGTCAATAAGTGTTTCATAGAAAGCATTTATAACAGCTAAGTCGGGATTACTATAGCTGGTTAGCGTATGAAGATAATCATCTACAAGGCTGTTCAATGTTTGATAATGATTAGAGTCATCTAGTCGGGCATAAAAGTGTACTCGACGAGAGATTTCATTGGTGCACGCATCTACTATTCTTTCATCTCTTCCTTGAAAATGCTTAGCAATAATAACAATTTCATTATCTGGGATAATTCTTAGATTGTCCGCTCGCCAAAGAAGACCAAAATTATCGTGTGAGATACTTAATGAACAGTCCAGAAAATCGCTAAAATTCTGTACTTGAAACTCGGGACCATTTAATAGCCTTGTTTTCAAAATTCGCAGTCTCAACAACTCGGGATATAGGTTTTGATCAAATGCGATATGTTCTGCAACACTGAATATGTGTTCTATATGCTCTAGAGGATAACCATTGCAGAGAGATTGAACAAGCCAGTCCCTATCTACACCTTGAAATAGAGGGGTGATATTCCCGAGGTTGGCTTCAATGATCCATTCCCAGCCCCACCGCCAATACTCTGGAGCATGTGTATTGATCCAAATTTTAGAAATTCTATTTAACCTATCTCTTGATTGAACGAAGGAGTCTTTGCGTCTTAGGTATACGAATAGGCTGCTATGGAAAGGGGATATCCCACTTAGTCTTTGTTCAATGAGGTGTTGAATTTCTGAAAAGCTGGTTTGGAAAGTTAGGCTATCTTCAAAACAGTAACTGATGTGTGTTTTGTCCGGCCATGAAAAATCTGCATTTGCTATAAGCAGAAGAATTTCTTTTGCTCCTTCAGATAGTGATACCCATAGATTCTCGTAATATTCATGAATATCGCCATCAGGACAAGTGGGTAGTCGTTCTATATCATATTTACTGATGTTTTTATCTGCTAACTGCAAACTGTTTAAAGAGTAAATAATATGAAGAGGATATCCATGTGAAATGTCAAGTAGAGCCTGTGAAATTTCTACTATTTCACTTTGTTTGTGATTTTCATTGCCTACTACTTTTATTTCATTGTTCGATGCTATAAAGTCGAGTCTCGACTTTATAGCATCAAGTCCCATAGGGGGAATATCTATCCAAGCACGTTCTCTTGGCGCTGAACGTAATAGGGAATTGGGAAGATGCTCGTCGCTTATTGGTTGTGTTCCGAATAGCAAACAAACTTTTCCTTTAAAGGGTGTAATCCGATTAACTAAATGTTCGAGTTGGCTAATATCCGATCTTTCACGATAAACATGATCTAATCCATCAATAATTATAACTAGAGTTTTGCCATTTTCTGCAGCTTTAACTACCGCCTTGCTTATCCAAGCCTCTAGATGTTCAGAATCAAGTTTATCGCTATCGAAGTCATTGGGATAAAGTGTTCTAATCTGGCTTTGTAATGAATGAGCTGCATTATTAAAAGCAATTCTGTCGCCAATAAACTGAGGGGATAAGTAATAATGATGTCGGATAACAGGCGTTTTCGATTCTATTAGCTGGTCAGTTAAAAAGGATAGAAAAGTACTTTTCCCCATTCCGGGCAATCCAGATATGACATGGCAGCCAGGGTTAGCTATAGCGTTAAGAATTTCATTGTGAAATTCATCTGTTGGTGGTTTGTAGCCGCCAGGAATTTCAAAAAACTGAGAAATAGTTCTCCTGGAGCCAAGCGATAAAATTTCATGTATATGCTTAAGGTAGATTTTGCCGTCTGGGGCCGGTTCTCTTTTTCGTGAAGCCCAGCGCTCAACGGTTTTTAATAACTGAAGCCAACTTTCTTCATTTGCGTGGTCTGGTACCAGTGAGTCACGTAAGTGCAACTCTAAATCATCAATTTCCTTTTGGCTATGTTCGAAAATAAGAATTTCGAAAAAATCTATGGACTTTTCTTCACTACCAAGCTGAGCTAATATTTTTGATTTGACGTCTTCTGGAACGAGAGAGTAATCAATTTTTTTATCTATTAGGCAATTTGATAAAACCTTGTCAGGTATTCTATTTGTAATAAGCTTGGCAATCGCTATTGTGCTGGAAGAACCGAACTTCTCTATATCTGCTGACCATTTTTCGATAAGGGATGTGCCCTTATCCTTCTTCTTGAGTAGCCAATCGAAATCTAAATGTAAATCGTCACGTTCAGAATCGATTGTAAATTTGACTTGATAGAGTTCATATTCTCCACTGGCTGTGAAGCAAATAACATCATCGAGGCTCTTAACATGATCAAGCCCTTGATTGCCCTCTATGCTTATCCACTGGTACTTCTCTGGATCGTGAAACCAATTGATCAATGTGCGAATACACATAAGGTCTTGGTACGTGTATCCAACACGTGTTAACTGTGAGGGCTTAATTTTTGACGGTATCATCAAAATAACAATCCATATTTTATGATCGCAACTTACTTAAACTACTACTGAAGTACTTACTTTTCAATCAATTTTATCGAATACGTAAAGGCGCAACAGACAAAATCCATACCTATGTCTGTTTCTGGCACTAAGCAGGCTGCCAGATCTGGTAAGAGCTAGAAGTAACAAGAGTTCCAAAAAATGTGTGGAGGCGAGTGTTACAACTTTGCGATAGCATTTTGTTGGATCCAGAATTTGCTTGTGAGGGCCCCCAACTGGGGGCGTATGAAGGGGGAGGTTCAGGCCACAGCTATCCTGCTGGCGATGATGACGAGACTAAAGATGTAAATCCTGAGGTCTTTTGCTACAGATCTTTTTCATCGCCCGGTTTTTATAACAGTTGATGGTTTTTAGCCTGAGCTTGAGCTTTTTGGCGATCTCATAAGGCTGTGCACCGCTGTAGATTTCATTGATGACGATCAGCTCTCGGCCGGTCAGATACTGCCGGCTCGTGGCTTCCTCTACCTCGGCATCAAACTCATCCTGCACCGTTTGGGGAGGGAAAATCGCTAGCAAGATATCCTCCACACAGGCATTTTTATCCAGAGTGATAAAGTGGTTGTACATATCCGGGTTGGTCAGGCACAGGCTGTTTTCGTACATCAAGATGATCCTGGCCTCCAGCGTGCCCTGCTCCAGGGCGGCATAGAGCGCAGAACAGGCGCCGTAATAATGAATAAAGCCGCAGCTGCAATCCAAAATCAGAAAATCACAGGCGCTATTTTTCAGTTCCGGCAGCGTGTGAGCCTCAAACGTCTCTTTCTCGAAGGGTAATTCATGCAACGCTATTTTATTGTGGGGTAAGGTTTCACCGTGCCTGAGCAGCGCGTGCAAACCAGCGGAGAAATAGCGGTCATTACTCACCGTGTAGATATGAATATCAGGCATAGTTGATCATCCTAATCAGTAATAATCTTAGCTTGTGCGCGGGTTGGCGGATGAGCCGCAATCTTGTCGATGGCGTGCACGGTTTTTTGCCGACTTTCTGAAAATCAGGACGAGTTTCTTACTGCACATCCAGCAACTACCCGCCCCCTCAACGTAGGGGGGAACGTTCCCTGTCAACTCGATGGAAATATCACAATGTGGGCAATAGGCGACATACTCGCAGTAAGCCATGAGATTTACTCATTCCATTGATTTATATTGAAAATTTATATTACATAGGATAGCAGAGTTGTTTTTAATGATCAATAAAATAGATCGATATGATAAAAACAATTGATTTTATCGATAAGTTACCAATTATTTCAATAAAATCAAAAGATAAGAACTATCCTGTAACTTACCGGTCAATGACTGATAATTACCTATATGCATTCACTGTGTGTATGTGTTTGTGTTTAATTGTTTGGAATATGAATTATTGATATTTCTCGTCTGTGGCCGGTTTGGCGGCAGGCATATTGATGGTGTGGGCAAGGGGAACAGGGTAATTTTCTGCAAGAGGAGGGGGGAATTACTACAGCTTATTGGGTGCCAAATGCTCCCGGCATGATGGCCGGGAGCACATAAGATTATTTCAGAAAATCTTCACGCTGTGGAGTGAAGGTATCCAGTAAGGTTCCGGCCTCCAGGCAGACGCAGCCATGCACCACGTCGGGCTTTTTGTACAAGGTATCTCCGGCAGCGACTTCTTTGGTGACGCCATCGATGGTGAAGCTGAAGCGGCCGGAAAGCACGTAGGTCAGTTGCTCGTGCGGATGGCTGTGCAACGGGCCGACAGCGCCTTGGCTAAAGTTGACCTCCACCGCCATCATGGTGCCGCCATGGGCGAGAATGCGGCGGGTCACGCCGTTTCCTAAGTCTTCTAGCGCACAATCCTGTTTGTAGATAAACATGGCTGTTCCTCAATAAAATAGTGCCATCAAGCAAAGAGATCTTCCGGCAAGCGGGCTAGATACAGCGCAGGTTCTCCCTCAAAATCTGAGGTGAAGAGCACTTGCCGGTTGTCCGGAGTAAAGGATGGGTGCGGATGCGTTACCTGACGGTCACCATTCAGCACGCGCCATGAACTGTTATGTGCGGCCAGACGTGCCTGACGTTTTTGTTTGGCGTCGAACACGTAAAGCCACGGGTCGTTCTCAATGGTGTAGCCTTGAGAATCCTTGATATCGACCGGCGTAGCCGAACCGTCACCCACTAACAGACTGCCGTCGTAGTTGCTCATCAGGTGCGAACAGGCTGGCATGGTCATCACGATCTCATCCTGCCCGGTCTGTGGATCGTAACGGCAGATGTTGCGCTCTTGCTGGCCTTTCAAATAAGAGACGTACATCAGGGCTGAACCGTCCGGCACCCAGAATTCGTGCGTACAGCTCTCGCCTGGGGCATGAGTTTTTACCTTACGCATATTGCTGCCGTCTTCGTTGATCAGCCACATGCGGGCATCAACCAGATCGTGTGGCCCTTCGTGGCAGAAGGCGACGCAGTCGCTATGGTATGGGCGATAGATTGGGTGGCCCAACCAGAGGCGATCCTCATAAATCACACGTGATTCACCGCTGGCCAAATCGACACGCAGCAGGCGGCAATGCGGGTTTTTGGTGAAGAAGCTGTGGAAAATTTTCCAGTCGGTCAGAGGCTGCCAATCCTGGCGATCGATTTCGATACCCACCAGGCTGGTGCATTCACTGTTGGCAACCCAGGTGCCGTAGCCAACCCACTCTTCAGGCACGCGATACACGGTTTGTTCAGTGCAGTTGCTCAGTTCTACCCGGCGCAACTCACGTTCATTCTTCACGTAATACAGGAAACGATCGTCCGGGGATAAAAAACCGCCGAAGGTGTTATCGCCTGGACCTTCGGTCAACTGCACCGCTTGCTGCCGTTGCAGATCCAGCAGGTAGTAGTTGCGGTTACCGTCAAATTCGCCAGCAAACAACAGCTTACTGCCGTCGTTGGTGAAACACTTCTGGTAGAAGTAGTTGCGGTGGCACAGCACTTCAGGCGGTGTCAGGCGGGTGAGCTGTGCGCCGGTACCGGCATCGGTTGTGCGATGGAAATTGAATTGGTGGATTGAACCTTTAGCCACGATGGCCTCCCTTAACCTTATCGATAAACCGCCGCTGTTCAGACGATCCTTTAATTAAATAAAACATTGTTTCATAAATTTAGAAAAATGATATCAAAGTGACGGATTAGGCCAACCCGAACGGGTGATTTATGAGAGCTACATCGCATAAATCGTTGCGCTTGGCCCGATTGTTAGCGGATCGTGGTTTTGCTCATAGCCAACCAGCATGACGCCATTGCATGCTCGCCACTATAGAAAAAAAACGGATGGGCAATCCCTGATGCTGGGGCCATGGCCGGATGCTGCCTATGTTTTAAAGTTGGTTAAATCAGATCCCCTTATTTTTTATGTGACTTTCATCACAACATTATAACCCGCCTAAAAGTATAAAACGTTATTCCTGTAAAAATGAAATTGCAGTTCATTATTTTTATTTGCGAGAAGAAACGATGACAACGAATGGTATTAACGCTCTGGGTAAGGGAAGAACGGTCAGGCTAGGACATCAGCTGGCTTATGGCGGGGGTAACCTGCTGGGCAGCGGGGCGCTGGCGATCAGCGGTGCCTGGCTGCTCTATTTTTACACCACGTTCTGTGGGCTGACGCTGCTGGAGGCGTCATTCATCTTCTCGGTTGCGAGCGTCATTGATGCTATCAGTAACCCGGTGATGGGCTATCTGACCGATAACTTTGGCAATACCTGGCTCGGTAAGCGCTTTGGTCGGCGCCGTTTCTTCTTGCTGATTGGTGCGCCACTGATGGTCTTTTACCCGCTGCTGTGGGTCGAGGGCTTTGGTTTTTGGTACTACCTCGCCACCTACGTCATTTTCGAACTGATTTATACCTCGGTGATGGTACCTTACGAGACGCTGGCGACCGAAATGACCGATGATTTCGCCATGCGCTCCAAGCTGACTGGCTATAAAGCGATTTTTGGCAAGATGGCCAACTTCCTGGCGGCGTTTATCCCAGGGCAATTTATTCTGCTCTACGGCAAAGAATCGGCTCAGCCTTTTCTGTATACCGGCATCACCTACGGCGTGATCCTGTTTACTGCCATCACCGTGCTGTATCTGTTCTCCTGGGAGCGCAAGGATGAAGCAATAGCGGAGGTTAAGCATAAGAAATCGCTGCTCAAAACGTTGGCTTCATTGGCGCGGGATATGCAATCGACCTTCTACCTGCGGGTATTTCGCAAGCATCTGGGCATGTATCTGTTCGGCTTCGGCGCGGAATGGCTGTTTGCCTCGGTATTTACCTATTTCGTGATTTTCGTGCTGCAATACGATCCTGCCATTCTGGCCGGATTGAACAGCCTGAATGCCATCTTACAGTTGATATCGACCGCCATCTTTATTGGCCTGTGCGTGAAAAAAGGCTTCAGTAAACCTTATTCCTGGGCGCTTGGTATCGTGATGTTTGCGGTCTGTTGCTACTCCCTGCTGCACTTCTTTAACCTGCCTGCGCATATTGCCACAGCTGCCATTATCGGTATCACCGTGATCTTCGGCCTGGGCACCGGCGGGGTGTATTACATTCCCTGGACGGTGTATACCTTCCTGGCAGACGTGGACGAAGTCTTTACTGGCCGCCGTCGTGAAGGGATCTATGCTGGGGCGATGACCTTCTCCGGCAAGATTATGCGTTCGATTATCGTCTTTACCATGGGGGCAATCCTCAGTTACTACGGCTTCCAATCTAAGTCTCACACTCAGCCGGAAACCGCTATTACCGCCATCTCCTGGGTATTCTTTGCTGGTGTGATCCTGTTGGCGCTGATGGCGATTATTTTCAGCAGCCAGATGACGCTCAACCGCCAAACCCACCAGGTAGTGTTGTATGAAGTGGCCCGCATCAAGGCGGGTGGCAAGATCGGCGATATTAAACCCGACGTTCGCCTGGTCATCGAGAAACTGGTGGGGTTGCCTTACGAACAGTGTTGGGGCAACAGCAAGATCTGCCAGAAGATGAATATCACCCCTGAAGTCTCTCCCCCTGTGTATAAACCGGCCTAACGGGCCTGATCTCCCCAAAACCCAGTGACAGGATCTTCTCGCCAACATGGCGGGGGGATCCCTACCGATTAAAAACAAGGAAAGGGAAATGAAGATCGTACCTCTGTCGTTATTAATTGCTCTGACCAGCGTGTGTCATCACGCTGTCGCCGCACCGCTGCCTGCCGCTAATGAACTGGTTTGGCAAGCCATCGCTTTCGGCCAGTCAACGGATGCCAACTTTGCCACCAACGTGCTGCCGGAAAAAGTGGGCACCAATCAGGTGACGATGGCCAATGGCAAGCCGATGCAGGCCGGGCCGCTGAAAATGCCGTTCCACGTCGAAAGCCGGGGGGGCAAAATCGGCAACAGCCATGATGGCCTGACCTTCTACTACACGCGCGTTCCCGCCAATGCCAATGTGGTTCTGGAGGCGGAGGTGACGGTCGATCAGTTTGGCCCGGAAAATATGGCCCTGCCCGCCGGGCAAGAGGGGGCGGGATTGCTGATCCGCGATATCCTCGGCAAACCACGGTTGGAGAAGGTCCAGCAGGGGTATGAGGAGTTTCCGGCGGCATCCAACATGGTGATGAATGCCATCATGACGCAGGATAAAAAAGATCATCAGCGGGTCAAAATGACGCTGATTTCCCGCAACGGCGTGCTCAATTCCTGGGGTAACGCGGGCGTCGAGATCAAACGTGAGGGGTATCAACCTGAGGTCGATCTGCAGAAAACGCCAACCTTCCGGCTGCGTCTGGCTCGCACGGATCAGGGGTTTACCGCGGCCTATGCTCCGCTGGGCAGCGACAACTGGGTCAGTAAAACGACCAACGATCCGCACCGCGTCACCAAGCTGGATCCTGAAGGTTACTACGTGGGCTTTTTTGCTTCACGTAACGCACGCATTACCGTCAACCAGGCCAGCCTGACGCTCAGCGAAAGCCAGCTTCCGGCGGCACAGGAGTTTGCGGTTAAAGCGATGCCGTTGCAGATCGAGATCGGTTCTGCGCCAATATCCGCCACGGATGATTACGTCTTCCAACTACGCAGCAATGAGAGTGGCATTCTGTCGCTGAGCCAGGACGGCGTGGTCATTGCCGCAGAGCGTAAGGTACAGGCCGGAGAGATGCTGGCGGTGAAGGTTGCGCTGAAGAAGGCGGAAACCGTGCTGGATTACCGTTTCACTACGGTAAAAGGCAACGCTCAGAGTGACAAGCTGATGGTGCGCAAAGCGCACTATGCCGACGCCGCTAATCTGTATGCTGCGCCACAGGGCAAAGCCGAAAATGATGGTAGTCAGCAGCATCCGCTGGATTTTGCCACCGCCGTGCAATCCTTGACGCCGGGTGGCACGCTTTGGCTGGCGGCGGGGGATTACCCCTTGGCTGTCATACCTGCCTTAGCCAGTGGCACCGCCACGCATGCCAAAAAGCTCCGGCCGCTTGGAGATGGCGTGGTGCTGCACGGGATGGAACTGGCAGCCAGCTATTGGGATATTCAGGGCATCACGGTAACGGAAAAAAGCCTGCGCATTACGGGTAGCCATAACCACCTTGACCGGGTGGTGGCACACCATGCGGATGATACCGGAATTGTCATTTCTTCCCCGGCTAACGCCGACCGGCCACTGTGGGCCAGCCACAACCTGATAAGCCATTCCGAATCATACGCCAACAAGGATCCAGGTCTGATCAATGCGGATGGTTTTGCCGTCAAAATGCGTGTGGGCGAGGGAAATCGGCTGGTCGCCTGCTTCTCGCATGACAACGTGGATGACGGCTTTGATCTGTTTAACAAGATCGAGGATGGCCCGAACGGCAAGGTGATCATTGAGAACAGCGTCGCGCTGCGCAATGTCAATAATGGTTTCAAACTGGGGGGAGAAGGGTTGCCAGTGGCCCATCAGGTGACTAACAGCCTCGCCATTGAAAACGGCATGGATGGGTTTACCGACAACTTCAACCCTGGCGCCCTGCAAGTCACCAGCAATATGGCGATTGATAACCAGAGGTTTAACTACATTTTCCGTCCGGGCCCCTATACCACGCAGGACAAGCAGGGCGTATTCAGTGGCAACGTCTCGCTGCGTAGCAAGCCGGGAGAATATGCCGATGCGGTGGTGGGGAACATCGCCGACAACAATGCCTTTTTGTTGCCAGTAGCTCCTTAAGGCGCTGTATGCGATATCGATGTAGATAAACCCAGCGGTTATGCCGTTTTTGCTCCGGTGAAAACGGCACTCATCACATAAACAAAAATTACTTTCATTTAAAATAAAACATTGTTTCAATTTTATTGATCGCGCCAAGGATAAGCGTTAGACTTGCGCCATCATGATGACAGGGGCGGGCAATATCGTTCCCCCTGTATGGCAGCAAGCTGCGGACACTGGCGGGATTGCAACGCTATCCCCACTTTTGACAAGGGCCGCTGATGCCCTGAGTACTAAGGACAAGAGCATGATTCTCGATAATTTTTCATTGCAGGGTAAAGTGGCGATTGTGACCGGTTGTGACACCGGGCTGGGACAGGGGATGGCCATAGGGCTGGCTCAGGCAGGTTGTGATATCGTTGGCGTTAACGTGGTTGAGCCGGACGAAACCATCGCCAAAGTTACTGCGCTGGGGCGTCGTTTCCTGAGCCTGAAAGCCGACCTGAGCAAGCTGGAAGTGCTGCCTGAGCTGCTGGAGCGCGCGGTAGCCGAATTCGGCCATATCGATATTCTGGTCAATAACGCGGGCATCATTCGCCGCCAGGATGCGCTGCAGTTTAGCGAAAAAGATTGGGATGACGTGATGAACCTGAACATCAAGACGGTGTTCTTCATGTCTCAGGCGGTGGCCCGCCAGTTTATTGCTCAAGGCTCCGGCGGCAAAATCATCAATATCGCCTCCATGCTGTCTTACCAAGGGGGCATCCGTGTGCCGTCTTACACCGCGTCCAAGAGCGCCGTCATGGGTGTTACCCGTCTGTTGGCCAACGAATGGGCCAGCCACGGTATCAACGTCAACGCGTTGGCTCCTGGCTATATGGCGACAAACAATACTCGCCAACTGCGCGACGATCAGGCCCGCAGCGAGGAAATCCTCGAGCGTATCCCGGCTGGCCGTTGGGGCCTGCCAGAAGATCTGATGGGGCCGGTGGTATTCCTGGCTTCACCGGCGTCGGATTACATCAATGGCTACACCGTAGCGGTAGATGGCGGCTGGTTGGCTCGCTAACGAGACAAAGAATAACCGATTGATTTTATTTGCGGAGAGCAAAAGATGAATATTGCACTGATGATGGAAAACAGCCAGGCGGGTAAAAATGCGCTGGTTCTCGAACAATTGCAGGCGGTTGCGGCTGGCAATCATGATGCGGTGTTCAACGTGGGTATGAGCGATGAGCAGGATCACCATCTGACCTATATCCATTTAGGGATTATGGCCAGCATTCTGCTGAACGCTGAAGCGGTCGACTTTGTGGTCACCGGCTGCGGTACCGGGCAGGGCGCCTTGATGTCATTGAACATCCATCCTGGCGTAGTGTGCGGTTACTGTATCGATCCTGCGGATGCTTTCCTGTTCGCTCAGATCAACAACGGTAATGCGCTGTCCTTGCCGTTTGCCAAAGGCTTTGGCTGGGGTGCTGAGTTGAACGTGCGCTATATCTTTGAGAAGGCCTTTACCGGGCGTAAAGGTGAAGGTTATCCGGTAGAGCGTAAGGAACCTCAGGTTCGTAACGCCGGTATCCTCAATCAGGTTAAGCAGGCGGTGATCAAAGACAACTACCTGGATACGCTGCGTGCCATCGATCCAGAGCTGGTGAAGACCGCCGTGAGCGGCCCTCGCTTCCAGGAATGCCTGTTCTCCAACGGCAAAAAGCCGGAGATTGTGGCGTTTGTCAAAGAACTGCTGGCCCGCGCCTGATGTTCTTCAGGTGGCCGAATTTCGGCCACCTGTTTTCCCCACCGCTTGTTGTCTAACCCAGCTACGTTAAAATGGTTTCATATTCCGTACCAAAGGAAAGATTATGAAGCTGATGTTCGCCTCGGACCTGCATGGTTCGCTCTCCGCCACCGACAAAATCCTCGAATTGTTTGCTCAAAGCCAGGCCGATTGGTTGATCCTGTTGGGCGATTTGCTCAATCACGGTCCGCGCAACGCCTTGCCAGACAACTATCAGCCAGCGCAGGTAGCCGAACGATTGAATCACGTTAGTGACAAGATCGTTGCCGTTCGCGGTAATTGCGACAGTGAAGTCGATCAGATGCTGCTCTCCTTCCCGATGATGGCCCCTTACCAGCAGGTGCTGTTAGCCAAAAGACGATTGTTTTTAACCCACGGGCACCTTTATCATCCCAACACATTACCGCCTTTAACGGGCGGGGACGTGCTGGTGTATGGCCATACGCATTTGCCCCAGGCACAAAGGCAGGGGGAGATCTACTGCTTTAATCCAGGCTCGGTCAGCATCCCGAAAGGGGGTTTTCCTGCCAGCTATGGCATACTGGCAGACGACGTCTTGAGCGTACTCGAGTTGCACAACGGCAAGGTTGTTGCAGAGGTGGCGTTAACGCACTAATTTTAGAGTCCCGATAGCTTGAAAGTGGCAGCCAGGGTTGTTCCTTGGCAGAGCTGGGACACATACCAAAAATAATTGAAGCATAACCCGTGCGCGGCATGCATCGCGCCCAAAATAGAAGGTTTTACAGGATGGCGGAACAGGATCAGGCTGCAGATACCGAGTGGGTTGATATCGTCAACGAGCAAAACGAAGTGATTGCTCAGTCCAGTCGTCAACAGATGCGTGCCCAACGGCTGCGTCATCGTGCGACCTATATCGTGGTGCATGATGGTATGGGGAAAATTCTGGTGCAGCGGCGCACAGACACCAAAGATTTTTACCCGGGTTGGATGGATGCCACCGCCGGGGGAGTGGTACAAAGCGGGGAAAACGTGTTGGATTCTGCCCGCCGTGAGGCGGAAGAAGAGCTGGGTATCGCCGGGATCCCGTTTGCCGAACATGGTCTGTTCTACTTTGAAGAGGAACAGTGCCGTATTTGGGGGGCGTTATTTAGCTGCGTCGCCAATGGCCCGTTTGCTCTGCAGGAAGAAGAAGTGGCTGAAGTGAGCTGGTTGACGCCAGAGGAGATCACCGCCCGCTGCGACGAATTCACCCCCGATTCACTGAAGGCATTATCGTTGTGGCTGACGCGTAATAACGGCCAGGACTACGGCAAGCCGCTGCCGCGCGAAAGCAGAGCCAGCTCTGGCGAGGAAGACGCCTGATTTAACGCACGGCCTTGCTGCCCATAGAGTAGCAAGGCCGTCTATTCTTCTCTTCATTTAGACCCTCCCCACTTGCCAACCGTCTGAAATCACAAATGTAACCATCAATGATGGCATTTATACTTACCCTCTCGGCCCAAATCTGCTGATTTTATCTACCTACAATTAGTTAACCCATCTCATCAAAATTTCTATCCTTAGTGCTACAAATTCAAAAAGTATAAATATCTCTATTTATCATTTGGTTATACATTGACTTTGTTTTGGTTTTGATAATTTTTGTTTTTTTATAAAAAAATCAAAACAACGTTTCTACTTTGGTCACACTTTTGCCATCCACTGAATGACGTTGGAAAAATTTCAGATATAATAATTTGAAATAGTGTTTCAGTTTGTTGGTTGGTAGATGACAGGATCATCTGGGAGACCGAAAAATGGAATTATCCTACTGTAACAAGCAACCTAACGGCATAGTGACAATGCGAGCATTGGCTGCTGATGACTGGCGGAGATTGGCCAGTGAATGCCTGAAAAAATTTATCGATTTATCACGACGGGGAGGATGCTGAACCTGGGCAGACTGCCGGGCTTGTCATTTCTATTGTTTAATAAGACTTAAATTTCACTTAACTAATTTCATTTCTTTTTCTATTTAAATGGCTATGGGTAACAACCATGAATGAAAACAGAATGCTGGGGTTAGCCTATATATCACCTTATATAATAGGGTTGATCATATTTACGGCGTTCCCCTTTGTGTCATCATTCTTGCTGAGCTTTACGGAATATGACCTGATGAATCCCCCGGTGTTTAACGGGGTGGAAAACTATCGTTATATGCTGATGGAAGACCATCTTTTTTGGAAATCGATGGGCGTCACCTTTGCATATGTGTTTCTGACCATCCCGTTAAAATTGGCATTTGCGTTAGGTATCGCGTTTGTCCTTAATTTTAAACTGCGCGGCATCGGCTTTTTCCGTACGGCGTATTATGTTCCCTCCATTCTGGGCAGCAGCGTGGCTATTGCCGTGCTATGGCGTGCTCTGTTTGCCATCGACGGGCTGCTAAACAGCTTTATCGGTGTCTTTGGTATGGATCCGGTCAACTGGTTGGGCGAGCCTTCTCTGGCATTGATGTCGGTTACGTTGCTGCGCGTATGGCAGTTCGGCTCTGCGATGGTGATCTTCCTGGCGGCGCTGCAAAACGTACCACAGTCACAATATGAAGCGGCCATGATTGATGGTGCTTCCAAGTGGCAGATGTTTATGAAGGTCACGGTACCGCTGATCACACCGGTGATTTTCTTCAACTTTATTATGCAGACCACGCAGGCGTTCCAGGAGTTTACGGCTCCGTATGTGATTACCGGGGGTGGGCCTACCCATTACACCTATCTGTTCTCACTGTATATCTACGATACCGCCTTTAAATATTTTGATATGGGTTACGGTGCCGCATTGGCGTGGATCCTGTTCCTGGTTGTGGCCCTGTTCGCCTCAATCGCCTTTAAATCATCGAAGTATTGGGTCTTCTACTCGGCAGACAAAGGTGGCAAAAATGGCTGACATGCAACAGAACCAATTACCCATGTCCAGTGCGCAGGAAATCGCTGAGCGTGAAGTTCAGCGCACATTGCGCCGGGAAAAAATCAGTGCCGCTATTCGTTACGTCGTGCTGCTGCTGGTGGGATTGTTGATGCTTTATCCGCTGGTGTGGATGTTCTCGGCCTCGTTTAAACCCAACCAGGAGATCTTCACTACCCTGGGCCTGTGGCCGGAACATGCGACCTCGGACGGTTTCGTCAACGGTTGGAAAACCGGCACGGAATATAACTTTGGTCATTACATGCTTAACACCTTTAAATTTGTGATCCCCAAGGTGTTATTAACCATTATTTCATCGACCATTGTGGCCTACGGCTTTGCCCGCTTTGAGATCCCGTGGAAGAAATTCTGGTTTGCCACGCTGATCACTACCATGTTGCTGCCGAGCACGGTGTTACTGATCCCGCAATATATCATGTTCCGTGAAATGGGCATGCTGGACAGCTATCTGCCGCTTTATTTACCGCTGGCATTTGCGACTCAAGGGTTCTTTGTCTTTATGTTGATCCAGTTCCTGCGAGGTGTGCCACGGGATATGGAAGAGGCGGCCCAGATTGATGGTTGCAACTCGTTCCAGGTGCTGTGGTATGTGGTGGTGCCGATCCTGAAACCGGCGATTATCTCCGTCGCGCTGTTCCAGTTTATGTGGTCAATGAATGACTTTATTGGCCCGTTGATCTACGTCTATAGCGTTGATAAGTACCCGATTGCGCTGGCGTTGAAAATGTCTATCGACGTGACAGAAGGTGCGCCGTGGAACGAAATCCTGGCTATGGCAAGCATCTCTATTTTGCCGTCCATCATCGTGTTCTTCCTGGCCCAACGCTACTTTGTGCAGGGCGTTACCAGCAGCGGAATTAAAGGTTAATTGAGGATCTATCATGGCTGAAGTCATTTTTAACAATCTGCAGAAAGTGTACAGCAACGGTTATAAGGCGGTGCATGGCATCAATCTGACCATTGCCGATGGCGAGTTTATGGTGATTGTCGGCCCTTCCGGCTGTGCCAAATCGACCACGCTGCGGATGCTGGCAGGGTTGGAAACCATTAGCGGCGGCGAAGTGCGCATAGGCGATCGCGTGGTGAATAACCTGGCCCCTAAATCCCGTGGTATTGCCATGGTGTTCCAGAACTATGCGCTATATCCGCATATGACGGTAAAAGATAACCTGGCCTTTGGCTTGAAGCTGAGCAAGATGCCTAAAGAGCAAATTGAAGAGCAGGTTAACGAAGCCGCCAAGATCCTGGAGCTGGAAGAGCTGTTGGATCGTTTGCCACGCCAACTCTCCGGTGGGCAGGCGCAGCGTGTGGCCGTAGGCCGCGCAATTGTGAAAAAACCAGACGTGTTCCTGTTCGATGAACCGTTGTCTAACCTGGATGCCAAGCTGCGTGCGTCGATGCGTATCCGTATTTCCGATTTGCACAAGCAGCTGAAAAAGAGCGGCAAACCGGCGACCACCGTCTATGTTACCCACGATCAGACCGAAGCCATGACCATGGGCGACCGTATCTGCGTGATGAAGCTGGGCCATATCATGCAGGTGGATACGCCAGACAACCTGTACCACTTCCCGAAAAACATGTTTGTCGCCGGATTTATCGGTGCGCCAGAAATGAACATCAAGCCGAGCAAGCTGGTAGAGCAGGACGGCAAAATCGGCCTCACCGTCGGTAACTACACCTTGACCCTCAGCCAGTATCAGCAGGATAAGGTCGCCAGCTTTGTCGGGCAGGACGTGTTCTTTGGCGTGCGGCCCGAGTTTGTATCGATTTCAGAGTCGCCGTTTGAGGGCAACCACTCTGAAGGGGAACTGGTCCGCGTCGAGAATATGGGCCATGAGTTCTTTGTTTACCTGAAGGTGAATGATTTTGAACTGACCTGCCGTATTCCTTCCGATGACGTCAAACCGATCCTGAAAAATGGGCTGCATCGTCCGGTTTACTTCAAATTCGATATGGATAAATGCCACATTTTTGATGCGAAAACAGAAAAGAATATTTCTCTTTAACAGGAGTGGTCAATAATGAAAAAAATAGTCTTACGTACCCTGGTAGCCTCGTCCATGGCGATATTTGCCCATCAGGCCTTTGCCGCTGAACAGGTTGACTTGCGTATGTCCTGGTGGGGAGGCAATGGCCGCCATCAGGTTACGTTGAAGGCGATTGAGGAATTCCAGAAGCAGAACCCGAATATCAAGGTGAAATCGGAATATACCGGCTGGGACGGTCACCTTTCACGCCTGACCACACAGATTGCCGGGGGCACCGAGCCGGACGTGATGCAAACCAACTGGAACTGGCTGCCGATCTTTTCAAAAACCGGCACCGGATTCTATGACCTGAACAAGGTGAGTGAGTACCTGGATCTGACGCAGTTTGATCCCAAAGAGCTACAAACCACCACGATTGACGGCAAGCTGAACGGCATTCCGATTTCAGTGACCGCACGTGTTTTCTATTATAACGATGTCACCTGGAAAGACGCGGGTGTGCAATATCCCAATAATTGGGATGAATTGCTCGCCGCCGGTAAAACCTTCAACGAAAAACTGGGCGATAAATATTATCCGGTGGTGTTGGAGCACCAGGATACCTTCGCACTGTTACGTTCCTACATGATCCAAAAATATAACGTCGATATTATCGATGAAGCGCAGAAGAAGTTTGCCTATAGCGAAGCACAATGGGTCGATTTCTTCCAGATGTATAAAAACATGGTAGACAGCCACGTCATGCCATCATCGAAATACTACGCCTCGTTCGGCAAAAACAACATGTATGAGATGAAGCCATGGATTGCGGGGGAATGGGGTGGGACCTATATGTGGAACTCCACCATCAACAAATACTCCGATAACCTGAAAGCACCGGCCAAGCTGGTATTGGGCCCATACCCGATGCTGCCGGGTGCCAAAGATGCCGGATTGTTCTTCAAGCCGTCGCAAATGTTTTCGATTGGTAAAAGCAGCAAGCATCCAAAAGAAGCGGCAATGTTGATTAACTTCCTGTTAAACAGCAAGGAAGGCGTTGAGGCGCTGAAGCTGGAGCGGGGGGTTCCGTTAAGCAAAGTGGCTGTCAGCCAATTGACCGAAAGTGGCGTGATCCAGGATAGCGATCCGGCGGTTTCCGGGTTGAAACTGGCGCTGTCACTGCCGCATGCCATCAGCGCTTCACCGTATTTTGACGACCCGCAGATTGTAGTGCTGTTCCAGGATGCCATTCAGAATATCGATTATGGCAAGAAAACGGTGCAGGAAGTGGCTGCTGATTTCCAGCGCCAGGGCGACCGTATTCTGAAACGCGCAATGCGCTAACAAGAATTGTCCCCACCTTATCTTGGGTGGGGGCTTATTTATCAGCTAATCATTACATTCATTAACGCTAACAGGGAAGCCGTAAGAAAAATAAATTTGTATTAAATAGCAATGACGCTTTGCCCATTTTCAAATAATAAGTATTTCAAATAACTCTATAACCCCCTTAATTAAAGTGGGGATGTCTTTTCTATAATTAAATGATAAGGGTAGTAATAATGAAATTTAAATTATTGACTCTGGTGTTAGCCTCTGTAGCAAACTTTAGTGCAATGGCCATGTCGCTTGATTTGCGCCATGAATGGCAGGATACAGCCAAAGGCGACCATAAAAATAGAATGCTGGTCTCGCATCGTTTCGATAACGGCCTGGGATTCTCTCTGGAAGCAAAATGGCGTCAGGACTCTTCAGACTCTACGCCTGATAAACCTTTCCACGAGCAGGTCAGTAATGGCACAGAAGCCGTCGTCAGCTATCAGCATAAATTTGATGCAATCACCCTGCAGCCTGGGTTCTCGCTAGAGTCCAACAGTAATAATAACGGCTATCGCCCTTATCTGCGTGCGCAGTATAACTTTACCAAAGACATTTATGTAGCGGGCAGATATCGCTACGAATATAAGCGTACCACCTCAAAAGGTTCAGAGGGGGATGAGAAAACCAACCGTGGTGATTTTTGGTTAGGTTATAACTTCTACAAGGACTGGTCGGCCGAATATAACTACGTGTATAAGAGCAGCAACAAGGTTATTTTTGACGACGGCAAAACCGATTACGAGCATAACGTCAAGCTGGCTTACAAGTGGGATAAAAACTGGAAGCCTTATGTTGAAGTGGGGAACGTGAAGCAGGATAGCCAACACGATAACCGCCAGACGCGCTACCGTGTTGGGGTCTCTTATAGCTGGTAAGCAAGGGTGAAACTACCGGGAATACCGACTTATCGGCGGGTTCCCGGTATCGTCATCGTTAGCAGCTGCTACGACGGCACAGGGTTGAAGGGATCGAACCTTTGGGCTGCCAGGGCTGATCGTTCAAACGTGCCAACAATGCCTTACCTGCCTGAATACCAATCTCCTTATGCGGCACGGTCATGGTCGTCAGCGGTGGCTGGCAGACCTGGCTGACCTCGCTGTTACCAAACCCCACGATCGCCAGCTGTTCCGGTACCTTGATGCGCCGCCGCTGGCATTCATACAGCGCGCCGCAGGCCAGTTCATCAGACGCACAGACCAAGGCATCCAACTCAGGCCAGGCCAGTAAAAACTCCGGCAATTGCTGGGCGCCGAGGCTAAAGCTTGCGGGTTGCGCGGCATTAATCACCCGATGAGGGGACATGTGGTTCTGCAGTAGCGCTTTGTGCCAGCCTTGCAGATGCTGTTGGAAAATCCACTGTTCCTGATTAGCACACAGCAGCCCAACATTCTGATACCCGCTGGCAATCACGGTTTGCGTGAGCTGATACATGGCGGCGACGTAATCGATGCCGATATTGATGTCGATCGGGTCGGTACGGATTGCTCCAATTTCCACTACCGGAATATTGGCTGCGGTTAATGCCTGACGGGTATTTTCAGAATGCTCAATGCTTAACAGCACGGCCGCCGCCAGGTTGTAAGAGAGCAGGGTTTCCAGCAACGTTTCTTCACGCTCGATATGATGTTGGGACTCGGCTAGCATGATCTGGTAACCCGCCGGTTGCAGTACCCGCTGTAACCCTGCAAACATATCCGCACAGCCGGACTCGGAAAAACTCGGCACCACCATGGCGATGGTATAAGAAGACGCCGAGGCTAACGAACTCGCCGCCAGGTTGGGGAGATAACCTAACTCACTGACCGCCGACTCAATTTTTTCTCTCAGCTTATCTGAAACCTGTTCCGGCGTGCGTAGCGCCCGCGAGACGGTCATGGTGCCCACGCCTGCCAATTGGGCTACGTCGGCCAGGGTAACCCGGCCGGTACTGCGTCGTTTTCTACCGATCGACATTGCTGATCCTGACTGAAATGCGCGCATAACGCATAAATGAGCTCATGGGTTGAAACCCATTACTGGGCTTCGTCGTTCCCGCTTCTGTGCCCATTCTACCCCGTTCCTTTGGCGATCGATAAAAAAACTGAGCCGCCGGGTTTCATCCCCGATAGTTTTGATAGCGCTATCACAGATCTGGATGAAGGATTTTTGGTAGCGCTATCTTTGTGCGATAAGTCACAGTTTAACCCCTGCACGTTGATTAAAGTTTTACCGTCGCCGGGCTTTTCCATGACGGCTACGTGCCATCAAACGATCCATAGCCAACAGATTTCGTCCCGTTTAGGTTCGGAAACTCTGGCGGTTTAAGGGAAAAAACCCATAAGGAGGAGATGTGCTCAACGACTGGCTGAACGCCGACCATATTCAACTGTGCGATCAGGTTATTGACTGGCAGGAGGCGGTCACATTGTGTGCTCAGCCACTGCTGCAGCGCGGTGTGATCACCGCTGATTACCTGACAGCCATATTTCGCCAACATCAGGCGCTGGGGCCCTATTACGTGTTGGCACCCGGTATCGCGATGCCCCATGCCAGGCCGGAGGAAGGCGCCAAAGCGCTTGGTCTTTCACTATTAAAGATCAATCAGGGCGTGCATTTTCAGTCCGAAGATAACGATCCGGTCTTCATCGTGGTGATGCTTTCCGCTCCAGATAGCAGTAGCCACATTGAAATGATCTCGCAGCTGGCCGAGTTATTTTCTGATAGCGAAGCCATGGAGAAACTGTTCCTGGCGCAAACCAAACGGCAAATTGAGGATGTTATCGCTAATTATTAATCTCTAACCGGTTATACCCGCAGCTTTTGATAATACTCAGCATCCGATAGATATCGGGTGACGCTATCCTACACATAAAATCTGGCAGGTAAGAATAATGAAAATCATGGCTATTTGTGGCTCAGGATTGGGCAGCAGTTTTATGGTGGAAATGAACATCAAGAAAGTGCTGAAAAAAATGAATATTGAGGCGGAGGTTGAACATTCCGATCTTTCCTCGGCAACGCCGGGCGCGGCAGATATCTTCGTGATGGCGAAAGATATTGCCGCTAGCGCCAGTGTCCCAGCCGACCAGTTAGTGGTGATCAGCAATATCATTGATATTAATGAGCTTGAAGCCAAGCTGCGTGCTTACTTCACAGCCCACTCCATTATTTAATCTAACCCATTGGCGAGGTGGATATGTTTATCCAGGAAACGCTCAGGTTTGTGGTTGATATATTAAAGGTCCCGGCGGTATTGGTCGGGGTGATTGCCTTGATTGGTCTATTGGCACAAAAGAAATCTTTTTCTGACGTGGTCAAAGGGACGGTTAAAACCATTCTGGGCTTTATTGTGTTGGGCGGTGGGGCGACGGTATTAGTCGGCTCACTGAATCCATTGGGTGGCATGTTTGAGCATGCGTTCAATATTCAGGGCATTATTCCCAATAACGAAGCCATTGTCTCTATCTCACTAGAGAAATACGGTGCCTCCACCGCGCTGATTATGGCGTTTGGCATGGTGGCCAACATCATCGTGGCTCGCTTTACCCGCTTGAAATACATCTTCCTGACCGGGCACCACACCTTCTACATGGCCTGTATGATCGGCATCATCCTTACCGTGGCCGGTTTTGAGGGCGTACAGTTGGTGTTCACCGGAGCGCTGACTCTGGGATTGGTGATGGCGTTCTTCCCGGCTATCGCCCAGCGCTATATGCGCCGCATTACCGGTAACGACGACATTGCCTTTGGCCATTTCGGCACCTTGGGCTATGTCCTTTCCGGCTGGCTCGGTTCCAAGGTGGGGAAAAACTCGCGTTCCACCGAGGAGATGAACTTACCTAAAAACCTCAGCTTCCTGCGTGACAGCTCGATTTCCATCTCGATGACCATGATCGTGATCTACCTGATCCTGGCTATCTGCGCGGGCCAGGATTACGTCGAAAGCCAATTGAGTGGCGGGCAGAACTACCTGGTGTACTCGATTATTCAGGCGATCACTTTTGCCGCCGGGGTATTCATCATTCTGCAAGGTGTGCGCCTGATCCTGGCCGAGATCGTCCCGGCCTTTACCGGCTTCTCGGAAAAACTGGTCCCTAATGCCCGCCCGGCGCTGGACTGCCCGGTGGTCTATCCCTACGCCCCCAATGCGGTGTTGATTGGTTTCCTGTTCAGCTTCCTGGGTGGCTTGGTGGGTCTGTTCTTGCTCGGCCAAATGAAGATGGTACTGATCCTGCCGGGCGTGGTGCCGCACTTCTTTACCGGGGCCACTGCCGGGGTGTTCGGCAATGCGACCGGTGGGCGGCGTGGTGCCATGCTGGGGGCATTTGCCAACGGTTTGTTGATTACCTTCCTGCCGGTGCTGTTGTTACCGGTACTGGGCGCGCTGGGTTTTGCCAACACCACTTTCTCCGATACGGACTTCGGCGTGGTGGGGATCGTGTTGGGCAATATGGCACGCTTCCTGACCAAAGAAATGATCATGGTCGCGATCGTCGCCATCTTTGGCCTGCTGGTCGCGCATAACTTCCTGGGAAAACGCAAAGATGTCCCAGCCAGAAATAAGGAGGAAAGTTCATGAGCAACATCGTGACTGATTTGACGCAATTGGCCGGGGCGATCCGTCTGGAAACGCTGAAGGCCCTCACTGGGCTGGGGTTTGGCCATTACGGCGGCTGTATGTCGGTGGTTGAAACGCTGGCGGTGCTGTATGGCGAAGTGATGCGTATCGATCCAGGTGACCCGGATTGGCCTGAGCGCGATTATTTCGTGCTGTCGAAAGGCCATGCTGGTCCGGCACTGTATAGCGTGCTGGCGCTTAAGGGCTATTTCCCGTTGGAACAGCTGCAAACGCTCAACCAGAATGGCACCCGGTTGCCGAGCCACCCAGATCGCTTGCTAACCCGTGGGGTGGATGCCACTACCGGATCGCTCGGGCAAGGGGTCTCTATTGCAGCCGGTATGGCGCTTTCACACCAACTGGCAAAGCGCAGCAACCGGGTATTCTGCATCCTGGGGGATGGTGAACTGAACGAAGGCCAATGCTGGGAAGCGTTCCAATTTATCGCCCACCACAACCTGCATAATTTGACGCTGTTTATTGATTACAACAAACAGCAGTTGGACGGCACGCTGGATGAGGTGATCAAACCCTTCGATCTGGCCGGTAAATTCCACGCCTTCGGTTTTGAGGTGCAAACCGTTCGTGGGGATGACATTGCCGCGATCCGTGATGCCGTATTGCCGGAACGCAGTGGCGAGCAGCGGCCGTTGGTGGTGATCCTCGATAGCCTCAAGGGGCAGGGCGTGGCGTATCTGGAGAACCTGAAAAACTCACACCATCTGCGCTTAACGCCAGATGTTCGTAGCGAAATTGAAAAGGCCATTGCCGACCTGGAGGCCGCCTATGTTTAACCTGGAAATGCCGTTTGAAAAAGACGCCGTAGAAATGCGTAAGGTGTACGCCAGCGTGATCCGCCAACAGGCCGAAGCCGATACGCCGGTGATTGCACTGGAAGCCGATCTGATGAGTTCGATGGCGATGGATGGCGTACATAAGGATCACCCAGAGCGGGTCATCAACTGCGGCATCATGGAGGCTAATGTGATTGGCGTAGCCGCCGGTTTGTCGCTGACCGGGCGGGTCCCTTTCGTCCACACCTTCACCGCTTTTGCCAGCCGCCGCTGTTTCGATCAGCTGTTTATGTCGTTGGATTATCAGCGCAACAACGTCAAGGTGATCGCTTCCGATGCCGGGGTCAGCGCCTGCCATAACGGCGGCACGCATATGTCGTTTGAAGACATGGGGATCGTGCGCGGCCTGGCGCATTCGGTGGTGTTGGAGGTGACCGATGCCACCATGTTCGAGGATATTTTGCAGCAACTGGTGAAGTTGCAAGGCTTCTACTGGGTACGAACCATTCGTAAGCAGGCGACACGCATTTATCCTGCAGGCTATCGTTTCACCATCGGCAAGGCTAATCTGCTGCGTGACGGCAGCGACATTACGCTGATCGCCAACGGCATTATGGTCGCCGAAGCGTTGCAGGCGGCTCAGCAACTGCAACAGCGTGGTATCAGCGCGGCGGTGATTGACATGTTTACACTCAAGCCTATCGATCGTGAAATCATCAAAACCTTTGCGGCGAAAACCGGCAGGATCGTCACCTGCGAGAACCACAGTATTCATAATGGGCTTGGTTCGGCGGTGGCGGAGGTGCTGGTGGAAGAATGTCCGGTACCGATGCGGCGAGTGGGAGTCAAAGGCCGCTATGGGCAAGTGGGCACGCAGGAGTTCTTGCAGCAGGAGTATGGCCTGACGGCGGCGCATATTGTGGCGGCGGCGGATGAGTTGTTGACCCCTCACCCCAACCCTCTCCCAAAGGGAGAGGGAGCTGATAGGCGGTGCTCTGCTGGAAGTAAATAGGTCATCTCAACAAATTTACCTCAACACTTTCCCTTTACAGACCGGGGACAGGGTAGAACGGTGTTCAAGGACATAGTGAACACTTTTTAATATCCTTCACTCATGACGATCGGCCTATTTCTCAGGCCGATCATCTCCTCATCCAAGGTGAGCCACCGAATTTTCAGATCTACTCGATCGGTCCCCTCTCCCTGTGGGCTGAGTGATCCCCAGTAATATGGTCAGCATCCCATGACCATATTACTGTACTCATTCCCTAACTTTTTCAGCATATTAACTATATTCATCCGTCTCACTATTCCCGCTCTGTCTCTCAGGACCTCACCAGCAAGCCTCAGATACGACAGGATCCGTCTCCCTTTCTCACTATTTGCCTGATAATGCCTATGAAGTTGTTTCTTTTCCGCCATATACCCCGTCAGCCACATCACCAGGCTGGCCATCGCTGCCACTACACTCAGAACCGCCAGGCGACCCCAGCCCTGGCTGCGGCTTAGTCTCAGCCCATATCCGAAGCGCGGACTTTTTTCGTCGCGGAAGTTCTGCTCTATCTGCATCCGACGACTGTACAGGGTCATTATCTGATGAGGCTCCAGGCCTTCAACATTACTGAACAGCAACCACGGTTCCTGAGCGCTACTTCGATGCTCTTTCTCCGTTTTTGACCGTCTGCCTTTTCCGTGACGTCCCGCCGATGGGCGCTTTTGCAGATAAAAGCTACCGTAACAAGGCATCCTCGGCTTACGAGCAAGTACACCGTAACCGACTTTTATGGGAGTGCTCTCCGCCTGCAAGTCACTGATTTTCATCCAGCGGGTGCTTCCTTCCAACTGGAAGCAGACGAGCCCTCTGACCCTGCCCGTAAAACACCAGCCCAGTTGGCTTATGTGCCTGAACCAGTCAGTTCTGAAGCCCGCATCCGTGATTATTGTGACGGGTTTTCCGTCGGGAATGGCCGCGTGGAGACGGTCAAGGAAGGCGCACTGAACCTGGCTGTTTTGTGCCAGCCAGGCGGGCACCACTTCGCTCATCAGAGGGAGGGAACGGCCATTACAGACTAGGCTTGCTCGCAACAGATGCCAGTTTTTGTCATGCCATCCGCTCCAGTCGACAGCAATAACGCAGAACGGCATCAATGAGGTGATAGACCGCGTAAGCATCTGTTGAATAAGGGGAAGTTCGTGATGAATAGCGGTATTACCGAGGGCCCGATCGACACGTTTAATTTTATTTTTGACGTGAGCTCTGCCTGGAAGCGAACGGCCGAGACTGGTTAGCGTCAAGTCAGCGCCGTTGCAAAGTGCAATGGCCATAGAGATAAGTACATTGATCCGAAAGGAATGAATACCACGTAAAGACGCGGAGAAAAATTTCTGGCAAACTGTTTGTAAAGGCACGATGAGGTCTCTTCTGTTTTGTTAGCGCAACCAGTAGATCACACTTCATCGTGCCTTTCATTTTTTTGTGGGGATTCCTCAGCCCTGTGGGAGAGGGTTAGGGTGAGGGGCATCGGGGGGCATTGCTTGCTCTTTGTTGACGCCAAAAATAAAACGGCCCGGTGATGATCACCGAGCCGTTATGGGTATTACCAGAGTCTAAAGGTGCCGTAGTGGCACCTCTGTCTCATCAGGCAATAGCAGCCTGTGCATCAGCCTGAGCCGACTGGATCGCCGTCAGGGCTACGGTATAGACGATATCGTCAACCAGAGCACCACGTGACAGGTCGTTCACCGGCTTGCGCATGCCTTGCAGCATTGGCCCGATAGATACCAGGTCAGCAGAACGCTGTACCGCTTTATAAGTGGTGTTACCGGTGTTCAGATCCGGGAAGATGAACACGGTCGCCTGACCGGCTACTGGCGAGTTAGGCGCTTTGGATTTGGCCACGTCGGCCATGATCGCTGCGTCATACTGCAGTGGGCCATCGATGATCAGATCCGGGCGTTTTTCCTGGGCCAGACGGGTCGCTTCCCGCACTTTCTCAACGTCGCTACCCGCACCGGAATTACCGGTAGAGTAAGAGATCATCGCTACGCGTGGTTCGATACCGAATGCGGCTGCGGAATCGGCAGACTGAATAGCAATTTCAGACAGCTGTTCAGCAGTTGGATCCGGGTTGATCGCGCAGTCGCCGTAGACCAGAACCTGGTCAGGCAGCAGCATGAAGAACACGGAAGAAACCAGTGAGCTGCCCGGTGCGGTTTTGATCAACTGCAACGGTGGGCGGATGGTATTGGCGGTGGTGTGAACGGCACCGGAAACCAGGCCGTCAACTTCGCCTTTCTCCAGCATCAGGGTGCCGAGAACCACGTTGTCTTCCAACTGCTCACGCGCAACCACTTCGGTCATGCCCTTGCTCTTACGCAGCTCAACCAGACGCGGCACATAGAGTTCACGCACGGCAACCGGATCGACGATCTCGATGCCTTTACCCAGCTCAACGCCCTGCGCGGCGGCAACGCGTTTGATCTCTTCCGGGTTACCCAGCAGCACACATTCCGCGATACCACGTTCGGCACAGATGGCCGCCGCTTTCACGGTGCGTGGCTCGTCGCCTTCCGGCAGCACGATGCGTTTACCCGCTTTGCGCGCCAATTCGGTCAGCTCATAACGGAACGCCGGTGGGGACAGACGACGTGAACGCTCAGACGTGGCGGTCAGGGACTCGATCCATTCGGCGTTGATGTGGCTGGCCACGTAGTTCTGTACTTTCTCAATACGCTGATGGTCGTCTGAAGGCACTTCAAGGTTGAAGCTTTGCAGGCTCAGCGAGGTCTGCCAGGTGTTGGTGTCAACCATGAACACCGGCAGGCCGGTTTCAAAGGCGCGCTCACACAGCTTGTTGATGGAGGCATCGATTTCGTAGCCGCCGGTCAGCAGGATGGCACCAATTTCCACGCCGTTCATCGCGGCCAGGCAGGCTGAAACCAGCACGTCTGGACGGTCGGCAGAGGTAACTAACAGGGAACCTGGGCGGAAGTGTTCAAGCATGTGCGGAATGCTACGCGCACAGAAGGTCACAGATTTCACCCGGCGGGTCATGATGTCGCCTTCGTTGATCACTCGCGCCTTCAGGTGGCGGGCCATATCAATGGCACGGGTAGCGATCAGTTCGAAGCTCCACGGCACGCAACCCAATACCGGCAGCGGGCTGTTGGCGAACAGCTGTGCAGGATCGACGTTGGCTACGCTGGCCTTGGTGGAATCGTCAAAGATTTCGGACAGGTCTGGGCGAGTACGGCCCTGATCGTCCACCGGAGCGTTCAGCTTGTTGATGATCACGCCGGTAATGTTTTTGTTCTTGCTGCCGCCGAAGCTGGAGCGAGCCAGTTCGATGCGCTCGGTTAACTGGGCTGGAGAATCGTTACCCAGTGCCAGCACAAAGACGATCTCTGCATTCAGCGTTTTGGCGATCTCGTAGTTCAGCGCGTTGGCGAACTGATGCTTACGGGTAGGCACCAGGCCCTCAATCAGCACAACTTCTGCGTCTTTGGTGTTTTCGTGGTAACGGGCCACGATCTCTTCCATCAGCACGTCCTGCTTGTTGGAGCTCAGCAGGCTCTCAACGTAGCTCATGCGCAGGGGTTCGGCCGCCGGGATGGTCGAGTTGCTGCGGATGATGGTGGTGGTCTGGTCGAGAGAATCGCCGCCGGTACGCGGTTGGGCAATAGGTTTGAACACGCTCAGGCGAACGCCTTTTTGCTCCATGGAGCGGATGACACCCAGGCTGACGCTGGTCAGACCGACGCTGGTGCCTGTGGGGATCAACATAATTGTACGTGACACAGAATAGTCCTCTTCACGGTTTTCTGCCTGCAACGGGGGCGCAGACAAAGATGACAGGCTCAAAACAACACCGCCAGCCTGGGCTGACGGTGTGGAGAGCATTAAGCGGTCAGACGGGAAGCGTCTTGCGCGATGACCAATTCTTCGTTGGTCGGGATCACCAGTGCCGGACGGCTGCCGTCTTTGGTGATGTTGCCTGATTTGCCGAAGCGGGCAGCCAGGTTGCGTTCGTGATCGATTTCAAAGCCCAGCAGGCCCAGTTTATCCAGGGTCAGCTCACGTACCATCGCAGCGTTCTCACCGATACCGCCGGTGAAGATCACAGCATCCAGACGGCCTTCCATCAGGGCGCTATAGGCACCGATATACTTGGCCAGACGGTGGCAGAAGACGTCCATGGCGCGCTTGGCATCGGCCTTGGTGTCATAGTTGTCTTCAACGTAACGGCAGTCGCTGGTGACTTCGGTCAGACCCAGCAGGCCAGACTCTTTGGTCAGCATCTTGTTGATCTGGTCAACGCTCATGCCCATGGCGTCGTGCAGGTGGAAGATGATGGCTGGATCGATGTCACCACTGCGGGTACCCATTACCAGGCCTTCCAGCGGGGTCAGACCCATGGAAGTATCAACACACTTACCGTTGCGTACTGCGGTTACGGAACCGCCGTTGCCCAGATGGCAGGTGATGATGTTAACTTCTTCAACCGGCTTGTTCAGCGCCTTCGCGGCTTCTTGAGTCACGTAGAAGTGGCTGGTGCCGTGTGCGCCGTAGCGACGAACGCCATGGTCGCGGTACAGGCTGTACGGCAGGGCATACAGGTAGGACTCTTCCGGCATGGTCTGATGGAACGCGGTGTCAAACACGGCAACGTTTTTATCAGCCAGATTAGGGAAGGATTTCAACGCTTCAGCAATACCGATCAGATGTGCCGGGTTATGCAGTGGTGCAAAAGGTACCGAATCTTTGATACCCTGCAGGACTTCGTCGTTGATGACGGCAGAGGCCGTGAACTTCTCGCCGCCGTGCACGATGCGGTGGCCGATAGCGGTCAACTGGGCGGAAAGCTCTGGTTTTTGTGCCAGAATAGTATTAACAATGAAGTTCAGCGCTTCGCTGTGCGCTGCGCCGGCACCCAGTGCCGCTTCTTGTTTACCGCCATCCATTTTCCATTTGATACGGGCTTCAGGAAGATGGAAGCACTCGGCCAGGCCAGAGAGGTATTCTTCACCGTTGGCTGCATCGATGATAGCGAATTTCAGGGAAGAACTGCCGCAGTTAAGGACCAGTACTAGCTTACTCGACATGGAAGTACCTACTTATAGTTCGTGTTGGTATTAAGGAAGACCCAAAAACACGTGGTGAATAAAACGTCAATCAGACAACAAGCGTAGCGCATAATGCCGTTGACATTTATGATTAACATCATGTCAGTGATACAAAGGACATAATGATGAAAAAACCGATGATTTCTCTGCGGTTTAAGCGATCCTGATTTTTACCGCTTCCTAGCCCCACATGGCCGCCAACGGCAGGATTAGGGAGATAGGGCTAAAAGTTGACAAATCTTCTGTCATCTTCTACCGGCACATGGCCGGCTTAGGATACCGATAGCCCGCCACAAACACAAAATAAATTTAAAGCTTCAACTTTTTTGTTAGTGTGTTTGCAAGAATATTTTATTTTTTATACGTGAAGTTGAGGTGCGCAATGACGAGCAGACCATCCGGTTCCGTAAGCTGGTTTCAGATATTCCAGCGCGGGCAGCATTACATGAAAACCTGGCCAGCAGACAAACGGCTGGCACCGCTTTTCCCTGAGAACCGCGTGTCACGCGCTACCCGCTTTGCCGTTCGCTTTATGCCCCCGTTGGCGATTTTTACCCTGACCTGGCAGATTGCGCTCGGCGGTCAGCTTGGCCCGGCGATTGCCACCGCACTGTTTGCCTGTAGCTTGCCGATGCAGGGGCTGTGGTGGTTGGGCCGACGTTCCGTGACACCATTGCCGCCAACCTTGCTGCAATGGTTCCATGAGGTCCGTAACAAGCTGGCGGAAGCTGGGCAGGCGATTGCCCCCGTAGAAGGGACGCCAACCTACCAGGCGCTGGCGGACGTGCTGAAACGAGCCTTCAAGCAGTTGGACAAAACCTTCCTCGACGATCTTTAAGTGCCACTGGGCCGGGATTTCGCCGGCCTTGCTTTATGCCGCAAATTCGTGCCCGGATCATGTCTGGCTACTCCCCACATTTGACGAATATCCCGGTTCAAATCAAAGAATGGGTTAGTTGTGATTCCACGCCATACTGAAGTCATGCGATGCTCTGGTTAATTTGCAGAACTGAGGACAATGAAATGGAAATGACTCACGCCCAACGGCTGATTTTGTCGAATCAATACAAGATGATGACCATGCTCGATCCGGACAATGCGGAGCGCTACCGCCGCTTGCAGACGATCATCGAGCGCGGTTTTGGTTTGCAAATGCGCGAGCTGGATCGTGATTTTGGTGAGATGAGCGAAGAAGTGTGCCGCACCATCATCAATATCATGGAAATGCACCATGCGCTCCAGGTTTCCTGGGAGAACCTAAAGGATCGCCAGGGGCTGGACGCGCGTCGCCTGGCATTCCTGGGTTTTGATGCGGCAACCGAAGCACGTTACCTGAGCTATGTGCGTTTCCTGGTGAATACGGAAGGGCGGTATACTCATTTCGATTCTGGTAGCCACGGGTTTAACGCCCAAACCAAAATGTGGGAAAAATACCAGCGCATGCTGAGTATCTGGCTATCCTGCCCACGCCAGTATCATTTGAGCGCCGTCGAGATTGCGCAAATCATCAATGCCTGATTAAACGTAGAGGGGTTTCCCGTGGAGTGTAAGGGTTTTCTGTTCGATCTTGATGGAACGTTAGTAGATTCATTACCGGCGGTAGAGCGAGCCTGGACGCAATGGGCAGAGCGCCATGGCATCAGCCCGCAACAGGTGCTGGACTTTATCCACGGAAAACAGGCGATCACCTCGCTGCGTCACTTTATGCCGAATGCCACCGAGGCTGAGCTACAGCATGAGTTCACATTGCTTGAGCAGGTAGAAGCAGAGGATACCGACGGCGTCCGTGCCCTGCCAGGGGCATTGGTCCTGCTGGAGCGGATCAAGGCGTTGGGGATACCTTGGGCAATCGTCACCTCGGGGTCCGTGCCAGTGGCCAACGCACGCCGCCTTGCCGGTGGGGTGCCGCTTCCTGAGGTGTTTATCACCAGTGAGCGGGTCAAACAGGGTAAACCGCATCCAGACGCCTACCTGTTAGGGGCACAAGGTCTTGGGTTGGCACCACAGGATTGTGTGGTGGTGGAAGATGCTCCTGCCGGGATACTTTCCGGTTTGGCCGCAGGTTGCCAGGTGATTGCGGTTAATGCACCGGCAGACGCACCGAAGCTGAACCAGGTGGATCTGATCCTTTCCTCTTTGGAACAGCTCAAGATCGCCAAGTCCGAACAGGGCGCTGTCATCGAACTTATTGCTTAATCTGCACATTCTTACCTCAATTTGATTAGACCCCGCATCGTCGGGGTTTTTTTATGCTAATTTCTTATGCCGGGATCACTGCAGAATGAGGCCGTTTTGAACAGCGAATTACTTTGGGTTTTGAGTTTACTGTTAATAGCCATTGTGCTGTTTACCACCAACAAGCTGCGCATGGATGTGGTGGCACTGTTGGTGATCATCGCGTTTGTGCTCAGTGGAACCTTGAGTCTGCAAGAGGCAACGGCTGGCTTCAGCGATCCTAACGTCATTTTGATCGCCGCTCTGTTCGTCATTGGCGAAGGGCTGGTACGCACCGGGGTGGCCTATCAGGTTGGCGACTGGCTGGTGAGAGTGGCGGGCAGCAGTGAAACCAAGATGATGATGCTGCTGATGTTTACCGTCGCCGGGCTGGGGGCCTTTATGAGCTCGACCGGGGTGGTAGCCATCTTTATTCCCGTGGTGCTCAGCGTCGCGGTGCGCATGAAAATCTCGCCAGGGCGGTTGATGATGCCGCTGAGCTTTGCCGGTTTGATCAGCGGCATGATGACGCTGGTTGCCACGCCGCCGAATATGGTGGTCAACAGTGAACTGGTACGTGAAGGCATCGACGGTTTCGGCTTCTTTGGCGTTACGCCAATTGGCCTGGTGGTGTTGCTGTTGGGCGTGGGGTACATGCTGGTTGCAAGACGCTGGCTCGGCGACAGCGGCGGCACCAAGACCAAGTCGGCGTGGGAGCGCCGGACTTTCCGCGATTTAATCCGCGATTATAAGCTCACCGGGCGGGCGCGTCGTTTGGCGGTACGTAGCGGTTCGCCACTGATTGGCCGTTCGCTGGATGAACTGCATTTGCGCGCGCGTTACAGCGCCAACGTTATCGGCATTGAGCGCTGGAAGCGTTTCCGCCGGGTGATGATCAGCGCCTTTGGCAGCACGGAACTGCGCGAAGGGGACGTACTGCTGATCGATATGACGGATTGTGATATCGATCTGCGTCAGTTCTGTAGTGAGCAACAGCTTGAGCCCATGGTGCTGCGGGGGGAATATTTCTCCGAACAGTCGCGCAACGTGGGCATGGCCGAAGTTTCGCTAATCCCTGAATCGGCCCTGCTGGGAAAAAGCGTGCGCGATGCCGCTTTCCGTAGCCGTTACGATCTCAACGTGGTCGGTATCCGCCGCAATGGTGAAACCCTGCAAGGCAAGCTGGTGGATGAACCGCTGGGCCTGGGGGACATTCTGTTGGTGATCGGCGACTGGAAAGCAATCCGCCAACTGCAGGCCAAAACCCATGACTTTATCGTCTTGAACCTGCCCGCCGAAGTGGACGAAGTGGCACCGGCGATCACCCAGGCTCCTCATGCGCTGTTCTGTCTGGCGCTGATGGTGGCAATGATGCTGACCGACGAGATCCCGAATCCGATCGCCGCACTGATCGCTTGCCTGTTGATGGGGCGCTTTCGCTGCATCGATATGGAAAGTGCCTATAAGGCGATCCATTGGCCGAGCATCATTTTAATCGTCGGTATGATGCCCTTTGCCCAAGCGTTGCAGAAAACGGGCGGGGTCGATCTGATCGTCCGTGGGTTGATGGATGTTGCCGGTGATGCCGGGCCGCACGTCATGCTGGCCTGTCTGTTTGTCCTGTGCGCCACCATAGGGCTGTTTATCTCCAACACCGCCACGGCGGTATTGATGGCACCGATTGCCATTGCTGCGGCCCGTGAAATGGGCGTTTCGCCTTATCCGTTTGCCATGATTATCGCGATTGCCGCCTCCGCCGCCTTTATGACGCCGGTGTCATCGCCGGTCAATACGCTGGTGTTGGGACCGGGAAACTACAAGTTTGGCGATTTTCTGAAAATTGGGGTGCCGTTCACCGTGCTGGTGATGATTGTCAGCGTGATATTGGTGCCTTGGTTGTATGCGTTTTAAGCACACAGTTTGCGTTTTATGTCAGGAATGAGTAAAGGCACTTTATTGACTCTTGAGAATGCGCTTAAGTAGCTAACGACCGAAACCATAAAGAGTTTTGGCATTTTATCGGCTCATGCTGCAGCTCGTTGAGGCTTTACGGCGACCGGTGTCGCCCAGGCTTAGTTTAGCGATCCTTCTGGAGTTGCCATGAAAATGAAACATGGATTTATAACCCTTACTTTAGCTTCTCTGTTGTTGCTGTCCGGCTGTGCGAGATACATGAGTGGCTCTCTCAATTCGGTGCCCGATCCGGGTTATGCCTTTGATAAGAATGCGCCAGTGTTGGTGCTTGTCGCCTCAGATTCTGATGAACCAATGCTGGCGAAACACTTCTTCGGTAATACGCTGACGTTTTTGCGCGCAAAGGGGTTTCAGCGCGTTTATACCGAGGATAACCTGCCAAATGGCGGTGTGGTGCCCAAGCTGTTTGTGGTGTTGGACGTAGATAAAAACACCCGGGTACATGAATATACCAGCGCGGATTACGGGGATGTGGCCACCGGTGAGACCACCGAATGCACCACTGAAAATACCAAGAAAGGGGAAAAGGCGACCTGCACCACCAAGGCCATTATGACCAGAGAGATCATTGGCTATTCGAAGAAAAGGGACTACTACACCGAGCGCCGTTTCCTGCTGAGTATGTTTAACAGCGATAAAAAACCGGTGCTGGAGGCCCAGGCTTCTTACTTTGGCAACCAATGCCCACAGGATAAAATTTACCGCTTCCTGGTCACACAAACTTTCCAGCGTATCGATTTACGCTCGGTGGTGGAGCAGGAGTTCACGGTAGAAATGCCGGAAGGTACGACCTGCGGCTAAGGTGTCTCAGACTGCCAGGTGCAAAGCACCTGGCTTTAGACTCACAGTGGTGAATCGCTGCTGATTTCATCCAGCGAAAGGCTGAAGCTTGGGATGAACACCGTCATGAAATACTCCATTTCCGGGCTGTGGCGCATTTGCAGCGTTTTCTCCAGACGAGCCTTGGCCTGCTTGAACTCATTATTCCCCGCAGACAACTCCTCCAGACACTTCAGGTAAGCGCATAGCGCATCGGCCTGCTTCACGATCAGCTTTTCATCCTCGCTGTGATGGTGCTCATCCAGGATCGAGCGGAAATCGTTTTGTAACTCTTCCGGCAGCATCTCCAACAGCTTTTGTTGGGCAATCTTCTCGATTTTTTTGTATTCGTGGGCTATCTGCGGGTTGTAATACTTGATGGGAGTGGGCATATCGCCGGTCAGCACTTCGCTGGCATCGTGATACATCGCCAACAACGCCACGCGTTCGGCATTCAGGTTGCCGTTAAACTTGCGGTTTTTGATCGCGGCCAGCGCATGGGCGACAAAGGCGACCTGCAGGCTGTGTTCGGAAACGTTTTCGGTACGCACATTGCGCATCAGCGGCCAGCGGCTAATCAGTTTCAAACGGGACAGGTGGGCAAAGAAGTGGCTCTGGCTCATGGTGCTCTCTCTACAACGGCATGTGAGAGCATTATACGCTATGGAGCTAAGTACATCCCTCGGAATTGTAGGGCGCAGCGAACCGCGCCCGGCAAAATTACTGGTGATAGGTTTCCAGGAAGCGGCCCAGTTTGCCCACCGCCATTTCCAATTCATCCACGCGGGGTAGCGTAACGATACGGACGTGGTCTGGGTAAGGCCAGTTGAACGCGCTGCCCTGTACCAGTAACACCTTCTCTTGCAACAGCAGATCCAGCACCAGCTTCTGGTCGTCGCGGATGTTAAAGCGCTTGGCGTCAATGCGTGGGAACATATAGAGGGCCCCCTGAGGTTTCACGCAGGAAACGCCAGGGATCTCGTTTAGCAGTTCCCAGGTGCGGTCGCGTTGTTCATACAGGCGGCCACCAGGCTGAATAAATTCGCTGATGCTCTGGTAACCCCCCAGTGCCGTCTGGATCGCATGCTGCATTGGCACGTTAGCGCACAGACGCATGGAAGCCAGCATCTCCAACCCTTCAATATAGCCTTTGGCATGTTTCTTCGGCCCGTTGAGCACCATCCAGCCCTGACGGAAACCGGCAACGCGATAGGTTTTGGACAAGCCGTTAAAGGTGACGGTCAGCAGATCTGGGGCCAATGCGGCGATCGAGTGATGCTCTGCCTCGTCGTAGAGGATCTTGTCGTAGATTTCGTCGGCAAAGATGATCAGGTCATGCTGGCGGGCGATCTCGACGATCTGTTCCAGCAGTTCTTTGCTGTAGACCGCACCGGTTGGGTTATTAGGGTTGATGATCACGATGCCACGAGTGCGTGGGGTGATTTTGCTGCGAATATCGTCCAGATCCGGGAACCAGCCAGATTCTTCGTCGCACATATAGTGCACGGCCTTGCCGCTGGAAAGCGACACGGCGGCGGTCCACAACGGGTAGTCTGGCGCAGGTACCAGCATTTCATCACCGATGTTCAGCAGCGCTTGCATGGATTGCACGATCAGCTCAGAAACGCCATTGCCGATGTAGATATCCTCAACGGTCACGTCACGCATGTTACGTGCCTGATAGTGCTGCATGATTGCCTTGCGCGCCGAGTAGAGCCCTTTGGAGTCGCAGTAGCCTTGTGCCGTTGGCAGATTGCGGATCACGTCGACCAGAATTTCATCGGGGGCATCAAAGCCGAACGGGGCAGGGTTGCCAATGTTCAGCTTGAGGACTTTATTGCCTTCTTCTTCAAGACGTTTAGCTTCTTTGAGTACCGGGCCACGAATGTCATAACAGACGTTGTCCAGTTTGCTGGATTTCTCAATGGGGGACATAGAAAGTTGAGCCTTTTGCTAAGATAGGGCCGTTCCTACCGTGGAACACCGCAATCCGTCCAATGTACTCCTGGAGGCCGGGCTTTTGAAGGGTTATGCATTGCTTTGGTGAAAACGATCGGCAAAAATCGTTTTTTAAGACAATAACCGTCTGTATTGATCGTTTTTTCAGTGTTTAAATCTGATGGCGTCACTATTTTAAGGTTTATATGTCGACGGAAGGGCTTGTCACGTAAAGGGTTTTTATCAGTTAACCGCATAAATGTGTATGCCAAGCGCCAGAAAAACGCCAAAGCCGCTTAAAGATAGTAATATGGGATTAATCTGGTTTCTTGTCTGTACTGACAATACCACACTGAGTTGAAGTAGAATTACATTAGGTCCACTTCAGTAATTAACTTAAATTTTATTTAAGTAATAGTCAGGGTCTTTTAATAATCAAAAGACTTACTGCTTGAATTTATTAAATTCCCTAATCGATGCGTCGTTCGATATACGGGGGGGTTGTTAATATTTTGTACAGAAAACAACAATGCTGTCATGGTCTCTGGCGGCCAGAGATCGAGGTAACCGGGAGGAAAGGGGGGATTTTGCCCGCATAGGATTATCAATGCTTATAAGGGTAAGCACTTTTCGTCGTAACTTTCACCACTATCAATAAGCCGTTGCGATAGATCACGGATAAAAAGCGATGCAGATAACGAAATATAAGTAATTTTTTTGCCCTCTTCTAATGAGTGGGGTACTGTCATAAGTGGCGCATGCCCTTTTAAGCTGCGTCTTAGAAATACACCAGGGTAGTTTGTAAATTAGAATTTAAAAAGTGAAGAAAACACTATGACAAGTGCAAATCGTCCGATACTTAATCTCGACCTCGATCTGCTAAGAACTTTTGTTGCTGTTGCTGATTTGAATACGTTTGCGGCTGCTGCCGTTGCCGTGTGTCGTACTCAGTCCGCAGTCAGTCAACAAATGCAGCGGTTAGAGCAATTGGTTGGCAAAGAGTTGTTCGCCCGTCATGGGCGCAATAAATTGTTAACCGAACATGGTATCCAGCTTCTCGGCTACGCCAGGAAAATCCTGCGCTTCAACGACGAAGCTTGTGCCTCCTTGATGTACAACAATATCAACGGCGTTCTGACTATCGGTGCTTCTGATGATACCGCCGATACCATTTTGCCTTTCTTGCTAAACCGCGTGACGTCGGTCTATCCCAAGCTGGCGATTGATGTGCGGGTGAAGCGTAGTCCGTTCATGATCGACATGCTGAAGAATGGTGAAGTGGATCTGGCCATCACCACCGTGGATACCGAAGGGCATCCGCACATCATTCTGCGTACATCTCCAACGTTGTGGTACTGCTCGGCGGATTACCATTACCAGGCGGGGGAACCGATCCCTCTGGTGGTGATGGATGAGCCAAGCCCGTTCCGAGCGATGGCGATCAAGCACCTCGAAGCTGCCGATATTCCTTGGCGTATTGCCTACGTGGCCTCTACGCTTTCTGCGGTGCGCGCGGCGTGCCGGGCAGGTTTGGGGATCACCGTGCGGCCAATCGAAATGATGAGCCCAGATCTGCGAGTTCTGGGCGCGGCGGAAGGTTTACCGCATCTTCCTGATACGCAGTATGCGCTATGCAAAGACATGAAGTGCGAAAATGAACTGGCCATGGCGATCTTCAGTGCCGTGCAAAACGGCAGTGAGATTTACCACTTCGGCGGCGGCGAATCTTCGGTGATCGATGAAGGTTCCAGCGTGGCGGATAGCGAAGAGTAGCGTTTTACCCTAAGCTAGCCATAGTAAAAGTTACAAACCTCTGCCACGGCGGAGGTTTTTTTTAGCTCAAAAAAATGAAATCAAGAATTTTGGCGTGTTGAAGGTAAATGCGATGCCAAATGGGTATTTATTCATGGTTTCTAGCAGGTGAAACCCGCATTTTTTCACATTGCTCGTTTTTTATGCAGTGATAACAATGAGTAAATACCTGGAGTTGATGGGGTTATTTTGCTATTTTACGCTGACGTTTTTTTACCTGAAATTGACAAAAATTGTTAAACCGCCACACTTTTTTTGAGGATTTCTGCCCGAAACGTGTCCTGGATCAAAAAAATACCCCTAGGTAGTGAGTGGAACAACAGGGAATTCCTGAGAGAATGGTATAGTAAAAGTGAAATGTGCCTGTGGGGTTATATCTATCTGTTTCCGTTGAGCAATCAACTGACACGATTTAGCCTAAGCCAAGCGCATCATATGTTAATTAAATGCTTCGTATGTAAATTAGTGTGTAGATACTTTTGTCAAAGTTGACAGAAGGTTATAGAAAGGAGTAAAAAGCCCACAGTAAAACACTGCCTAACTCTCTGTAAAAGCAGCTTGTTTGTGTGGTTATTTATCCTTCCCTTAAATCGATGTGGTGCACTAACTGCCAGTTACAAGAGCAGAACGATCGACGCCACTTTTGATGAGTAAGCATAGAGTATGTCAACAACCATTGAAGTCATCGCTCATCACTGGGCGTTCGCCGTATTTCTTATCATGGCTATCGGGCTCTGCGGCTTCATGCTGCTGGGTGCGTTCTTCTTGGGTGGGAGAGCCCAGGCTCGCGCCAAAAACACCCCTTATGAATCCGGGGTCGACTCGGTCGGTACGGCGCGTTTGCGTCTGTCCGCCAAGTTCTACCTGGTGGCCATGTTCTTCGTCATTTTCGATGTTGAAGCCTTATATCTGTACGCCTGGTCGGTCTCGATTCGTGAGAGCGGTTGGGTAGGCTTTATCGAAGCCGCCATTTTCATTTTGGTGTTATTGGCTGGTTTGGTTTATCTGGTGCGTATCGGCGCATTGGATTGGACTCCAACGCGCTCCAAGCGTTTGAGTAAGCCAACTATCATCAAGAACGCTAGCAACAGTCATCCGCAGTAACAGCGAGGCATTAAGATGGACTATACGCTCACCCGCATAGACCCGAACGGTGAGAACGACCGTTATCCCCTGCAAAAACAGGAGATCGTAGGCGATCCCCTTGAGCAGCAGGTTCACCGTACGGTTTACATGGGTAAACTCGAACATGCTTTGCATGACATGGTGAACTGGGGGCGTAAAAACTCTCTTTGGCCGTATAACTTCGGCCTTTCGTGCTGTTATGTGGAAATGGTGACCTCGTTTACCGCCGTTCACGACGTGGCGCGTTTTGGTGCGGAAGTATTGCGTGCCTCCCCACGCCAGGCCGACTTTATGGTCGTTGCCGGCACCTGCTTTACCAAGATGGCCCCGGTCATTCAGCGTTTGTACGAGCAAATGCTGGAGCCTAAATGGGTGATCTCGATGGGCTCCTGCGCCAACTCAGGCGGCATGTACGATATCTACTCAGTAGTCCAGGGCGTGGATAAATTCCTGCCGGTCGACGTGTATATTCCTGGCTGCCCACCGCGCCCGGAAGCTTACATGCAGGCACTGCTGCTGCTGCAGGAATCCATTGGTAAAGAACGTCGCCCGCTGTCGTGGGTCGTTGGCGATCAGGGCGTGTACCGCGCCAATATGCCATCAGAAAAAGAACGTAAGCACGCCGAGCGTATTGCGGTAACCAACCTTCGGTCGCCTGACGAGATTTAAGACGTTCATTTAACGTCCATCTTAGTGCGCTATTGGTTAACACAGCGAAAAGTTGAACTTGCGGCGAAATAACCCTTTAGTGTGGTGAAAAAAATTATGACAGATTTAACGACGCACGAAGCTCTGCCTGCATGGCATACCCGCGATCATCTCGATGATCCGGTGATCGGCGAACTGCGCAACCGTTTTGGGCCGGAAGCCTTTACTGTTCAGCCCACCCGTACCGGAATGCCCGTGGTATGGGTCAAAGTTGAGCAGTTGCTGGAAGTTATGACGTTTTTGAGAAAACAACCGAAGCCGTACGTCATGCTGTTCGACCTGCATGGCATGGACGAGCGTCTTCGTACCCACCGTGAAGGCTTGCCTGCCGCGGACTTCTCTGTTTTCTACCATCTGATCTCTGTCGAACGTAACCGTGACATCATGCTGAAAGTGGCGCTGTCTGAAAAAGACCTGCACGTGCCCACAGCAACCAAGATTTTCCCGAATGCCAACTGGTATGAGCGCGAAACCTGGGAAATGTTCGGTATTACCTTCGACGGTCACCCGCACCTGACGCGCATCATGATGCCGCAGAGTTGGGAAGGTCATCCACTGCGTAAAGACTACCCGGCGCGCGCCACCGAATTCGATCCTTTTGTGTTGACCAAACAAAAAGAAGATCTGGAGATGGAGTCGCTGAAGTTCAAGCCGGAAGAGTGGGGCATGAAGCGCGGCACCGAGAATGAGGACTTCATGTTCCTTAACCTCGGCCCGAACCACCCTTCTTCACACGGTGCATTCCGTATCATTCTGCAGTTGGACGGTGAAGACATCGTTGACTGTGTGCCGGACGTGGGTTACCACCACCGTGGCGCAGAGAAGATGGGCGAGCGCCAGTCTTGGCACAGTTTTATCCCGTATACCGACCGTATCGAATACCTCGGCGGCTGCGTAAACGAAATGCCTTACGTACTGGCGGTGGAAAAACTGGCCGGGATCGTGGTGCCGGATCGTGTCAACACCATCCGCGTCATGCTGTCTGAGCTGTTCCGCATCAACAGCCACCTGCTGTACATCAGTACCTTTATCCAGGACGTGGGCGCCATGACCCCGGTGTTCTTTGCCTTTACCGACCGTCAGAAAGTTTATGATGTCGTTGAAGCGATTACCGGCTTCCGTATGCACCCGGCCTGGTTCCGCATAGGTGGCGTGGCGCACGACCTACCGCGTGGCTGGGATCGCCTGCTGCGTGACTTCCTGGACTGGATGCCGAAGCGCCTCGATTCCTATGTGAAAGCGGCACTGCACAACTCCGTTCTGAAAGGGCGTTCTGTCGGCGTGGCTTCTTACAACGCCAAAGAAGCGTTGGAATGGGGTGTGACTGGTGCTGGCTTGCGCGCTACCGGCGTTGAGTTTGACGTGCGTAAATGGCGTCCATACTCCGGCTATGAAAACTTCGATTTTGAAGTGCCGGTCGGCGACGGTAACAGCGACTGCTATACCCGCGTGATGCTGAAAGTGGAAGAGCTGCGCCAGAGCCTGCGCATTCTTGAGCAGTGCCTGAACAATATGCCGGAAGGCCCGTTCAAGGCCGATCATCCGCTGACCACGCCGCCGCCGAAAGAGCGTACGCTGCAACATATTGAAACGCTGATCACCCACTTCCTGCAGGTTTCCTGGGGCCCGGTGATGCCAGCCAACGAATCATTCCAGATGGTTGAAGCCACGAAAGGGATCAACAGCTACTACCTGACCAGCGACGGCAGCACCATGAGCTATCGCACCAGGATCCGTACGCCAAGCTATGCTCACCTGCAGCAAATCCCTGCGGTGATCCGTGGCAGCCTGGTCTCTGACCTGATCGTCTATCTGGGTAGTATCGATTTTGTAATGTCAGATGTGGACCGCTAACTATGCATGATCTTAAAGACACTCACGTGAGTCACGATGCGCTTGAGGCCACCAATGCAGCCGCTCCCCAGAGCGGCGCTGATGCATTTGTGCTGAGCGCGGAAGAACGTGATGCGATCGAGCACGAAAAGCACCATTACGAGGATCCACGCGCCGCCTCCATTGAAGCACTGAAGATCGTGCAGAAGCAGCGTGGCTGGGTTCCGGATGGGGCGATTTATGCCATCGCTGAAGTGCTGGGCATCCCAGCCAGCGACGTAGAAGGCGTGGCCACGTTCTACAGCCAGATTTTCCGCCAGCCAGTAGGACGCCATGTGATCCGTTACTGTGACAGCGTGGTTTGTCACATCAACGGCTACCAGGGCATTCAGGCCGCGCTGGAAAAGAAACTCAACATCAAGCCGGGCCAGACTACCTTCGACGGTCGCTTCACCCTGCTGCCGACCTGCTGTCTGGGCAACTGCGACAAAGGCCCGAACATGATGATCGATGAAGATACTCATGCTCACCTGACGCCAGAAAACGCGGTCGAACTGTTGGAGCGGTATAAATGATGATTGATATCAAACGTACTGCCGAAATGCATCCGCTGACCTGGCGCCTGCGCGATGACCAACAGCCGGTCTGGCTGGATGAATATCGCAGCAAGAACGGTTACCAGGGCGCGGAAAAAGCGCTGAAAGGCATGGCCGCCGACGACATCGTCACCCTGGTGAAAGATGCCGGGCTGAAAGGCCGTGGTGGTGCAGGTTTCTCCACCGGTTTGAAGTGGAGCCTGATGCCGAAAGACGAATCCATGAACATCCGTTACCTGCTGTGTAACGCCGATGAAATGGAGCCGGGCACCTATAAAGACCGTCTGCTGATGGAGCAACTGCCACACCTGTTGGTGGAAGGCATGCTGATTTCGGCATTTGCGCTGAAAGCCTATCGGGGTTACATCTTCCTGCGTGGCGAATACGTCGAGGCTGCAGTGCACCTGCGCCGTGCGATTGCGGAAGCTACCGAAGCAGGCCTGCTGGGCAAAAATATCATGGGCAGCGGCTTTGACTTCGAGCTGTTCGTCCACACCGGCGCTGGCCGCTACATCTGCGGTGAAGAAACGGCGCTGATCAACTCGCTGGAAGGCCGCCGTGCCAACCCGCGCTCCAAGCCGCCATTCCCCGCTTCCGTGGGCGTATGGGGCAAACCGACCTGCGTGAACAACGTAGAGACCTTGTGTAACGTGCCTGCCATCCTCGAGCATGGTGTGGACTGGTACAAAGGGATCTCTGCCGGTAAGAGTAACGACGCCGGTACCAAACTGATGGGCTTCTCTGGCCGGGTGAAAAACCCAGGCGTCTGGGAGCTGCCGTTTGGCACTACCGCGCGTGAAATTCTGGAAGATTACGCCGGTGGCATGCGTGATGGCCTGAAATTTAAAGCCTGGCAGCCGGGCGGGGCGGGTACCGACTTCCTGACCGCCGATCACCTGGATCTGCCAATGGACTTCGAAAGCATCGGTAAAGCGGGCAGCCGTTTAGGTACGGCGCTGGCGATGGCGGTGGATCACGAAATCGGCATGGTTCCCCTGGTGCGTAACCTGGAAGAGTTCTTTGCCCGTGAGTCCTGTGGCTGGTGTACACCGTGCCGTGACGGCTTGCCGTGGAGCGTGAAGATCCTGCGTGCTTTGGAAAGAGGCGAAGGCCAGCCGGGGGATATCGAAACCCTCGAGCAGCTGTGCCGCTCCCTTGGCCCAGGTAAAACCTTCTGCGCCCATGCGCCAGGTGCCGTAGAGCCACTGCAAAGCGCGATTAAATATTTCCGTGAAGAGTTTGAAGCCGGGATTTCCCCACAGTACTTGGGCAATCTCCAGGCGGTTGGCGGCATTCAGCCAAACAACTTGTTGAAGCAACGCTGGTAATCCTGCTTTGCCTGGGTGCGGTGAGCGCGCCCCGAAACACGGCCAGAATTTTTGATTAACGCCTGCCTTATGGGCAGGCCACTTGGAAGCATGCTGACTATGGCTACGATTCATGTAGACGGCAAAGAATACGACGTAGATGGAGCCGACAACCTGTTGCAGGCGTGTCTCTCCCTCGGCCTCGATATTCCTTACTTTTGCTGGCATCCGGCGCTTGGAAGCGTCGGCGCTTGCCGCCAATGTGCGGTAAAGCAATACCAAAACGCGGACGATACGCGTGGCCGTTTGGTGATGTCATGTATGACACCGGCATCCGATGGAACCTTTATTTCCATCGATGACGCAGAAGCCAAACAGTTCCGTGAAAGCGTGGTCGAGTGGTTGATGACCAACCACCCGCACGACTGTCCGGTATGTGAAGAGGGCGGTAACTGTCACCTGCAAGATATGACAGTAATGACCGGCCACAGCTTCCGTAAATATCGCTTCAGTAAGCGCACCCACAACAATCAGGAACTGGGGCCATTTATCTCGCACGAGATGAACCGCTGCATCGCCTGTTACCGTTGTGTGCGTTACTACAAAGACTACGCGGATGGCACCGATTTTGGTGTCTACGGCGCGCATGACAACGTCTATTTCGGTCGTCCGGAAAGCGGCACGCTGGAAAGCGAGTTCTCCGGTAACCTGGTAGAAGTGTGCCCAACCGGCGTATTCACCGACAAAACCCACTCCGAGCGTTACAACCGTAAGTGGGACATGCAGTTTGCCCCGAGCATCTGCCAGCAGTGCAGCATCGGCTGTAACACCAGCCCAGGTGAGCGCTATGGCGAACTGCGCCGTATCGAAAACCGTTACAACGGCAGCGTGAACCACTATTTCCTGTGTGACCGCGGCCGCTTTGGTTATGGCTATGTGAACCAGAAAGATCGCCCTCGTCAGCCGCAGCAACTGCGTGGCAACGACTGGATCACCCTGAACGCCGAACAGGCGATGCAGGGCGCGGCAGATATTCTGCGTCAGGCCAACAAAACCATCGGTATCGGTTCACCGCGTGCCAGCCTGGAAAGCAACTTTGCGTTGCGTGAACTGGTCGGCGCCGAGAACTTCTATACCGGCATCAATCAGGCTGAACAACAGCGCCTGGACCTGATGCTCAACGTGTTGAAAAACAGCGGCGTTTATACGCCTAACCTGCGTGAAATCGAAAGCTACGACGCGGTGTTGGTACTGGGTGAAGATTTGACCCAGACAGGCGCTCGTATCGCGCTGTCGGTACGTCAGGCGGTGAAAGGGAAAGCCCGCGCGATGGCTGCGGCACACCGCGTTGCCGATTGGCAGATCGCGGCGGTGCAAACCATCGGGCAGCACGCCAAACACCCGCTGTTCGTCACTAACGTTGATAACACCCGTCTGGACGACATCGCCGCCTGGAACTACCGTGCGCCGGTGGATGAGCAAGCCCGTTTAGGCTTCGCCATTGCCCACGCGCTGGATGAGTCCGCGCCGGCGGTGACCGATCTGGCCGAAGGTCTGAACAAGAAAATCGACGTGATCGTGCAGGCCCTGGCCGGTGCGCAGAAACCCTTGATCATCACCGGCAGCAATGCGGGTAGCACAGCGATCATTGAAGCTGCGGCCAACATTGCCAAGGCGTTGAAAGGTCGCGGTGCCAATGTCGGCATCACCTTCGTTGCCGCCGCTGCCAACAGCATGGGCTTGGCGATGATTGGTGGTGGCTCGCTGGATGAGGCGCTGGTGCAGTTGGAAAGTGGTGCCGCTGATACCGCCATCGTGATGGAAAACGATCTCTATCGTCACGCCCCTGCGGCCAAAGTGGATGCCGCATTGGCCAAGATCAGTAACCTGATCGTTGCCGATCACCAGCGCACCGCCATCATGGACAAAGCCAACCTGATCCTGTCTGCGGCCAGTTTTGCAGAGAGCGATGGGACCTTGGTCAGCCAGGAAGGCCGCGCGCAGCGCTTCTTCCAGGTCTACGACCCGGCTTATTACGATGATGCCAAGAAAAATATCTACAGCGTGATGTTGGAAAGCTGGCGTTGGATGCACTCGCTGCATTCCACCTACACCAGCCGCCAGGTTGACTGGACCCAGCTCGATGACGTGATTGCCGCGTGCGTGAGCGCATTGCCGCAGTTGCAAGGTATTGTCGAAGCTGCCCCAGATGCGACCTTCCGTATCCGTGGTCAGAAACTGGCCCGTTCACCGCACCGCTACAGTGGCCGTACCGCGATGCGTGCCGATATCAGCGTGCATGAACCGCGTCAGCCGCAAGATAAAGACACCATGTTCGCCTTCTCGATGGAAGGGAACAACAGCCCGCTGGCTGACCGTCAGCAGATCCCATTTGCCTGGGCACCAGGTTGGAACTCACCGCAGGCATGGAACAAGTTCCAGGCCGAAGTGGGTGGCAAACTGCGCCATGGCGATCCGGGTATCCGCCTGATCGAAGCAGGGGAGGGCAACCTCGGTTACTTCACCGCTATCCCTACGGCGTTCAAAGCCGAAGGCTGGCGTGTTGCGCCGTATTACCACCTGTTTGGCAGTGACGAAATGTCACAGCGCTCCGAAGTGATCCAGCAGCGTATGCCTCAGGCCTACGTGATGATCAACGTTGCCGATGCCGCACAGCTTGGTGTCAATGCCGGTGCCTGGGTCGAGTTCAGCTGTGCAGGTCAAACGCTGCGTTTGCCGGTACGCCTGAGTGAAACCCTGAGCCAAGGCCAGGTTGGTTTGCCGCTCGGCTTGCCAGGGATCCCGCCGGTACTGGTGGGTGCGAAGGTTGAAAATCTGCGGGAGGCGGCACTATGAGCTGGTTGACACCTGAGGTGATCGACATCCTGATCGCCGTGTTGAAAGCGGTGGTGATCCTGTTGGTCGTGGTCACCTGCGGGGCGTTTATGAGCTTCGGCGAACGCCGTCTGCTGGGGCTGTTCCAGAACCGTTACGGGCCAAACCGTGTCGGCTGGGGCGGTTCGCTGCAGCTGGTCGCCGACATGATCAAAATGTTCTTCAAAGAAGACTGGGTTCCGACCTTCGCCGACCGCATGATCTTTACGCTGGCCCCGGTGATTGCCTTTACCTCGCTGCTGTTGGCCTTTGCCATCGTGCCGGTCAGCCCGACCTGGTCGGTGGCCGATCTCAACATCGGTATTCTGTTCTTCCTGATGATGGCTGGCCTGGCGGTGTATGCTGTGCTGTTCGCCGGCTGGTCCAGTAACAACAAATACTCGCTGTTAGGGGCGATGCGTGCTTCGGCACAAACCCTGAGCTACGAAGTGTTCCTCGGCCTGTCCGTGCTGGGCGTGGTGGCGCAAGCCGACTCGTTCAACATGCAGGCGATTGTTGAATCACAGGCGCACATCTGGAACGTCATTCCGCAATTCTTTGGTTTCATTACCTTTGCGATTGCCGGTGTGGCGGTATGTCACCGCCACCCATTTGACCAGCCGGAAGCCGAGCAGGAACTGGCCGACGGTTACCACATTGAATATTCCGGTATGAAATTCGGTCTGTTCTTCGTGGGGGAATACATCGGTATCGTGACCGTGTCCGCCCTGATTGTGACGTTGTTCTTCGGCGGTTGGCAGGGTCCATTCCTGCCGCCATTCATCTGGTTCGCACTGAAAACGGCCTTCTTCATGGTGATGTTCATTCTGATCCGTGCTTCGTTGCCGCGTCCGCGTTATGACCAGGTGATGTCATTCGGCTGGAAGATTTGCCTGCCGTTGACGCTGCTGAACCTGCTGGCAACCGCCGCGGTCATTTTGTACAACGCTCAATAAGGGGTGAATAAACCATGACATTGAAAGAGTTAGTGGTTGGTTTCGGCACCCAGGTGCGCAGCCTTTGGATGATTGGCCTACACGCCTTCGCCAAACGCGAAACCCAGATGTATCCGGAAGAACCGGTTTACCTGCCGCCGCGCTACCGTGGCCGCATCGTGCTGACGCGCGATCCGGACGGTGAAGAGCGCTGCGTAGCCTGTAACCTGTGTGCGGTTGCCTGCCCGGTTGGCTGTATCTCCCTGCAAAAAGCAGAGCAGAAAGATGGCCGCTGGTATCCGGAGTTTTTCCGCATCAACTTCTCACGCTGCATTTTCTGCGGTCTGTGCGAAGAAGCTTGCCCAACTACCGCGATCCAGCTGACGCCGGATTTCGAAATGGGTGAGTTCAAGCGCCAGGATCTGGTGTACGAAAAAGAAGATCTGTTGATCTCGGGGCCGGGTAAATATCCGGAATATAACTTCTACCGGATGGCCGGTATGGCGATTGACGGCAAAGCCAAAGGCGAAGCCGAAAACGAAGCCAAACCGATCGACGTCAAAGGTCTGTTGCCTTAAGGAGCCAGCAAGCATGGAAATTGCCTTTTATTTGGCAGGGTTCATTGCGATTATCGCGACCATTCGCGTCATCTCGCATACCAATCCTGTGCATGCGCTGCTGTATCTGATCGTCTCTTTACTGGCGATCTCGGCAGTCTTTTTCTCACTGGGTGCCTATTTTGCGGGTGCTCTGGAAATCATCGTCTACGCCGGTGCCATTATGGTGCTGTTCGTGTTCGTGGTCATGATGCTCAACCTCGGCAACGCGGTGCAGCAGCAAGAGCGCGACTGGCTGAAGCCTGCCGTCTGGATTGGCCCTGGTCTGCTGTCACTGATCTTGCTGGTGGTGCTGATTGTGGCGATCCGCAGCGTGTCCGATCAGGGCATCACCGGTGAAATGGTGGATGCTAAAGCGGTTGGGATCAGCCTATTTGGTCCTTACGTGCTGGCGGTTGAGCTGGCTTCAATGCTGCTGTTGGCGGGCCTGGTCGTTGCCTTCCACATTGGTCGTGAGCACAAACCGGGTGAAGTGTTCAGCAATACCCCGGCAAGCAGCGAAATGGCGAAAAGAAAATCGGAGGACCAAGCATGATCCCTCTTCAACATGGGCTGATCCTGGCGGCGATCCTATTCGTCCTGGGGCTGACTGGCTTGATGTTACGCCGTAACCTGCTGTTTATGCTGATCAGTCTGGAAGTGATGATCAACGCTGCGGCGTTGGCGTTTATCGTGGCGGGTAGCTATTGGGGCCAAACCGACGGGCAGGTGATGTACATCCTGGCCATCAGTCTGGCGGCAGCCGAGGCCAGTATCGGCCTGGCGTTGCTGCTACAGCTCTACCGTCGTCGGCATACCCTGGATATTGACACTGTCAGTGAGATGCGCGGATGAACCTATTATATTTAACTATTCTGCTACCGCTGATCGGGTTCCTGCTGTTGGCATTTTCCCGTGGTCGCTGGTCTGAAAACGCCGCGGCGACCGTTGGCGTAGGGTCGATTGGCCTGGCGGCACTGGTCACGGTGTATGTGGCGATTGATTTCCTGGGCCAAAAGGCCGCTGGCGTGCAGCTGTATGAGCAAAGCCTGTGGAACTGGATGAGCGTTGGCGACTTTAACGTCGGCGTTACCCTGGTGCTGGACGGCCTGTCCCTGACCATGCTGTCGGTAGTGACCGGCGTTGGCTTCCTGATCCACATGTATGCTTCCTGGTACATGCGTGGGGAAGAGGGCTACTCCCGCTTCTTCGCTTACACCAACCTGTTTATTGCCAGCATGGTGGTATTGGTACTGGCAGACAACCTGCTGCTGATGTACCTGGGTTGGGAAGGCGTGGGCCTGTGCAGCTATCTGTTGATCGGTTTCTACTACAAAGATCCGGCCAACGGCGCGGCGGCAATGAAAGCCTTCATCGTTACCCGCGTGGGCGACGTGTTCCTGGCCATTGCGCTGTTCATCCTGTACCACGAGCTGGGTACGCTGAACATCCGTGAACTGATGGTGCTGGCACCGCAGAAACTGGCGGTTGGCGATACGGCATTGACCTGGGCAACCCTGATGTTACTGGGTGGCGCAGTCGGTAAATCAGCTCAGCTGCCGTTGCAAACCTGGCTGGCAGATGCGATGGCGGGGCCAACCCCGGTATCTGCCTTGATCCACGCCGCAACCATGGTTACCGCAGGTGTCTACCTGATTGCCCGTATGCATGGCCTGTTCCTGATGACGCCGGAAGTGCTGAATCTGGTCGGTATCATTGGTGGCGTTACGCTGCTGCTGGCGGGCTTTGCCGCGCTGGTGCAGACCGACATCAAACGTGTACTTGCCTATTCCACCATGAGCCAGATTGGCTACATGTTCCTGGCGCTGGGCGTGCAGGCATGGGATGCGGCCATCTTCCACCTGATGACTCACGCGTTCTTCAAGGCGCTGCTGTTCCTGTCCTCCGGTTCAGTCATCCTGGCCTGTCATCATGAGCAGAACATCTTCAAGATGGGTGGCCTGCGCAAGAGCATTCCGCTGGTGTATGTGTGCTTCCTGGTGGGGGGCGCGGCGCTGTCTGCTCTGCCTATCGTCACCGCTGGCTTCTTCAGTAAGGATGAAATCCTGGCGGGCGCCATGGCGAACGGCCACGTCAACCTGATGATTGCCGGTCTGATTGGTGCATTCATGACCTCACTGTATACCTTCCGCATGATCTTCATCGTGTTCCACGGCGAAGAGAAAATCAAAGCGCATGCGGGAAAAGGTATTACTCACCACCTGCCACTGTTGGTTCTGATGGTGCTGTCCACCTTCGTCGGCGCGATGATTGTGCCGCCGTTGCAGGGTGTACTGCCGGAAACCACCGAACTGGCACACGGCAGCGTTCTGACATTGGAGATCGCCTCTGGCGTGGTCGCTATCGTCGGGATCCTGCTGGCAGCTGCGCTGTGGCTGGGCCAACGTCGCCTGGTCAACAGCATCGCGAACAGCGCTCCGGGTCGTTTCTTCTCGACCTGGTGGTTCCATGCCTGGGGCTTCGACTGGCTGTATGACAAAGTGTTCGTCAAGCCATACCTGGGCATCGCCAAGCTGCTGCAAAGCGATCCGCTGAACTCACTGATGAACCTGCCTGCGCTGTTCTCCCGCTGGGGGAACCGTGGCCTGACGGTGAGTGAGAACGGTCAGATCCGCTGGTATATCGCGTCTATGGGTGTGGGTGCAGTGCTGGTACTGGCTCTGTTGATTTTGGTTTAACTGAATAATTTAAACAGACGCATTTTGGGTTCGGCCCTTGTCGAACAAGGGCCCGATACAAGTTTTTTAGATTATTCATATAAGGGACACAAAACGCCATGCTATTACCTTGGCTAATTCTTATCCCCTTTATCGGCGGTCTGCTGTGCTGGCAGTGCGAGCGTTTCGGTACTAAGGCGCCGCGCTGGATAGCGTTGATCGCAATGGGGCTGACGTTGGCGCTTTCTCTGCAACTGTGGTTGCAGGGGGGCTATTCGTTGATAAAACCGCAGGGCATGCCGCAGTGGCAGTCTGAGTTTATGTTGCCGTGGATCCCACGCTTTGGCATCAGCATTCACCTGGCGCTGGACGGCCTGTCACTGCTGATGGTGGTGCTGACCGGTTTCCTGGGCGTGCTGGCGATCCTCTGTTCCTGGCGTGAAATCCAGAAGTATCAGGGCTTCTTCCACCTGAACCTGTTGTGGATCCTGGGCGGCGTGATTGGCGTGTTCCTGGCCATCGACCTGTTCCTGTTCTTCTTCTTCTGGGAAATGATGCTGGTGCCGATGTACTTCCTGATCGCCTTGTGGGGTCATAAAGCATCGGATGGTAAAACCCGTATCACCGCAGCAACCAAGTTCTTCATCTATACCCAGGCCAGCGGTCTGGTGATGCTGATTGCGATCCTGGGCCTGGTATTCGTGCACTACAATGCGACCGGCGTGTGGACCTTCAACTACGAAGATCTGCTGAAAACCCCAATGTCGCACAACGTTGAATACCTGTTGATGCTGGGCTTCTTCATCGCGTTCGCGGTGAAAATGCCGGTGGTGCCATTGCACGGCTGGTTGCCGGATGCGCATAGCCAGGCACCAACGGCGGGTTCTGTCGACCTGGCGGGGATCTTGCTGAAGACGGCGGCCTACGGCCTGCTGCGTTTCAGCCTGCCGCTGTTCCCGAACGCGTCCGCCGAGTTTGCCCCTATCGCCATGTGGCTGGGTGTGATTGGTATCTTCTACGGTGCCTGGATGGCGTTCGCACAGACCGATATCAAACGTCTGATTGCCTACACCTCCGTTTCCCATATGGGCTTCGTACTGATCGCCATCTACACCGGTAGCCAGCTGGCTTACCAGGGTGCGGTTATCCAGATGATCGCTCACGGTTTGTCTGCCGCTGGTATGTTCATCATCTGTGGCCAGTTGTACGAACGTCTGCACACTCGCGATATGCGTCAGATGGGCGGCCTGTGGGGACGTATCAAGTACCTTCCTGCGCTGTCACTGTTCTTCGCGGTGGCAACTCTGGGGATGCCGGGTACCGGTAACTTCGTCGGTGAATTCATGATCCTGTTCGGCAGCTTCCAGGTTGTACCAGTGATCACCGTGATTTCTACCTTCGGTCTGGTGTTTGCTTCGGTTTACTCGTTAATCATGATGCAGCGTGCCTACTACGGCACCCCGAAATCTGATCAACCGTTGCCGGGCATGACCGCACGTGAACTGTTTATCATTCTGCTGTTGGTGGTACTGCTGGTGCTGCTGGGTGTCTATCCTCAGCCAATCCTCGATACCTCAAGTGCGGCGATGAGCAACGTGCAACACTGGTTTGGTCCGTCAGTTTCAGCAATTTCAACAACAAGGCCGTAATTCGCCATGACAATAACTCCTCAACAACTGATCGCACTGTTACCGCTGTTGATCGTCGGATTGACGGTGGTGGTTGTGATGCTGTGCATTGCGTGGCGACGCGACCACTTTATCAACGCCACCCTGACAGTGATCGGTCTTAACCTGGCGCTGCTTTCACTCTACTTTGTTGGCCAGGTAGGCCCAATGGACGTCACCCCGCTGGTGCGGGTTGACGGTTACTCGATGTTCTACACCGGGCTGGTGGTGCTGGCGAGTCTGGCAACCTGTACCTTTGCCTATCCATGGCTGGTGGGTTACCCGGATAACCGCGAAGAGTTCTACCTGCTGGTGCTGATTGCTACCATGGGTGGCATTCTGCTGGCGAGCGCCAACCACCTGGCTTCACTGTTCCTGGGTATTGAGCTGATCTCGCTGCCGCTGTTTGGTCTGATAGGGTATGCCTATCGCCAGAAGCGTTCGCTGGAAGCGGCCATCAAGTACATGGTGCTGTCTGCGGCGGCCTCCAGCTTCCTGCTGTTCGGTATGGCACTGCTGTATGCCGAATCCGGTGACCTGTCACTGGCAGGCCTGGGCAAAAGCATGCAGGAGAACATGATGCATCAGCCGCTGATCCTGGCAGGCATGGGCATGATGATCGTCGGTCTGGGCTTCAAACTCTCCCTGGTACCTTTCCAGCTGTGGACGCCGGATGTGTATCAAGGGGCGCCAGCGCCGGTCTCAACCTTCCTGGCTACCGCCAGCAAGATTGCGATCTTCGCCGTCGTGATGCGTCTGTTCCTGTACGCACCGGCTGCCGACAACGAAGCGCTGCGGATGGTGTTGTCGATCATCGCCGTCTGCTCGATCCTGTTCGGTAACCTGATGGCGATCAGCCAGACCAACATCAAGCGACTGCTGGGTTACTCCTCGATCGCTCACCTGGGTTATCTGCTGGTAGCGCTGGTTGCGGTGCAAACCCACCAGCTGTCGCTGGAAACCGCCGGGGTGTATCTGGCCGGTTACCTGTTCAGCAGCCTGGGTGCCTTCGGTGTGGTTAGCCTGATGTCCAGCCCGTACCGTGGCCCGGACGCGGACTCGCTGTTCTCCTATCGCGGCCTGTTCTGGCACAAGCCAATCCTGTCAGCGGTTATGACAGTGATGATGCTTTCCCTGGCCGGTATCCCGATGACGCTGGGCTTTATCGGTAAGTTCTTCGTGATTGCGATGGGCGTTAGTGCTCACCTGTGGTGGTTGACCGGTGCCGTGGTGCTGGGTAGTGCGATCGGTTTGTACTACTACCTGCGTGTGACCGTCAGCCTGTTCCTCAGCGCGCCGGAAACGCTGGTTCGCGATACGCCAAACAACTGGGCGTTGACCGCCGGTGGTGTGGTGGTGCTGATCTCTGCCGCGTTGGTGCTGTTGCTGGGTATCTACCCGCAGCCGCTGATTACGCTGGTGCAGATGGCACAGCCGATGTTCTGATTGATCTCGAGCTAGACAACAAGGGTCGCCAAATGGCGGCCCTTGTTTTTTTGTGGACTAGAGTACGCCGCCGTTAAACGAGATTTCCAGCTCTTGCACCACCGCGCGTATTCTTGCCGTGTGTTGCAGATCCGGATGTAACACCAGCCAGATATCGACCCAGTCCTGATTCTCTGGGAGGATACGCACCAGATCGGGATCGCTATCGGCCAGGAAGCAAGAAAGCAGGCCGATGCCCAACCCGTTGCGCGTTGCCGAACGCAGTAACAGCTGTGAGTTGCATTGCAGCACCACGTTTGGCTCGTTCAACGGCTCTCCACCGAAGTTGTCCCAGTGGCGTGGTACCAGCTCGCGCGGGAACATCAGCAAATCGTGGCCGCGCAGATGGTCGCCTTTACTCGGCGTTCCGTGTTGATCCAGGTAGCCCTGCGTGGCATATAACCCCATCTCAATAGTTGCCAGACGTTTGATGACCAGCTCATCAGATTCAGGGCGAGCACCACGAATAGCCAGATCGGCCCCGCGATAGGAGATGTCGGAGATATTGAGCGCCGTCAGTAGCGTGATGGTGATATGCGGGTATTTCTCGCGCAGCCGTTTCAGTGCCGGTATCACAAAGGCCTCGGCCAAGGTATCGGTGGTAGCGATGCGTACTTCACCCGTCAGGCTTTGATCGCCGCTGCTGGCTTTACGAGCGATAGCCTGAACCGCATTTTCCATTGCCAGCACTTCTGCCAGCATGGCTTCACCCAGCGGGCTGAGCGAGAAGGATTTTGGCGTGCGGATAAACAGTTTTGAACCCAACGCCTGTTCGAAAGCGCTGATCCGCCGCCCCACGGTAGCTTGATCGACGTGAAGTTCATGGGCAGCCTTGCGTAACGTACCGCAGCGTGCCACCGCCAGAAAGAAGCGTGCATCATCCCAATTCATTGTGCAGTGTCCTTGGTGGCATCCGATCTATTTTGGCCGCCAGCGGCGGCAGAGAGAGTTATTATCTGGTAAGCGATAAGTAAATGCATCTGCGGGACGTTATGGAGCAAGCTTATTTGTAGCAGGCAATCCATTTTGCGCAAGAATGCTGGTATTCTTGGTCGGTGCTGCTAACACATTTCCGACGGTGAAAACCGCCGCGTAAGAGATTATTTGCAGCCCGGCAGGGCTGCATTCTGGGGAAATCATGGTTGCTTTATGGATGGTCGCTGCCAGCGTGTTCTTCGCGCTGATGGGGGCCTGCATCAAACTGGCTTCGGCCAAGGTCGGTTTCTTCGATATTATTTTTTACCGTTCATTGATCAACATGGCCATCGTGGCGGCGCTGATAAAAATCAAAAATATCGGTTTTCGTACCCGCCATCTTGGCTTGCACATGAAGCGCGCCGCGATTGGCAATGCGGCCATGTATTGCGGCTTCTATGCGCTGATCCATCTGCCTATCGCTACCGCAACCACGCTGGGCTATACCAATCCGATTTTCCAATCGGTGATCACCTTCGTCACGGCAAGAGGCCAACTGACCGGCAGGTTGCTGTTCTCGGTGCTGCTGGGCTTTGTGGGCATCCTGATCCTGTTGCGTCCAGATGTACCGAACGGGGAATATACCGCCACCTTGATTGGCTTGCTGTCAGGATTGCTGACGGCACTGGCCTATTTCAACGTCGGCAAACTGGTGCGTACCGGGGAGCCTGAACTGCGTGTGGTGTTCTACTTCTCTCTGGTTGGTACCTTGTTCGGCGTGGTGATGAGTTCGATTGTCGGATTCGCGGCGTTGGATGCCACCAGCCTGCTGTATGTCTGCGCTATCGGCGTATTCGGCAGCCTGGGGCAGATCACCATGACCCGCGCCTATGGCGGTGGCAATGCGGTCACCGTCGGCATTCTTTCCTACAGCACGATCATTTTCTCCACGCTGCTCGGCTACCTGATTTTTGCCCAGACCCTGTCGTTTATCGCCGCGGCGGGGATGGTGCTGATCATCCTTTCCGGAGCGTTGGCCATTTTGCGCCGTGCACCCGCTAAAAAGGTAGCCACGGCTTCGGTGTGATTTTGCCGCTCTGGCCACCTGCAACAATGCATCATAGTGCTGCATTGTTGGTGGTTTTGGCGGTCTGCTCTGAACGCTATGATGAGCGCCTGATATTTTGCGGGTGAGGTGATTTGCCTGCGTATTTAGGGAGAAAATCATGTCCGACGGTGTAGCCGTTGATAAAACCGCGCGAGCCAACACGGCCTCCTCGCCTGGAGCCATTGTACTGTTTCTAGCGCTGGCATTGATGTCGGCACTGCTCAACAGCAGTGCACCAACGCCGCTTTATCCCTTGTACCAACAGCAACTGGCACTGACCTCGGTCAGCCTGACCCTGATCTACGGGGCTTATGCCGCTGGCGTACTGATTTCCCTGTTCGCCGTGGGCAACCTGGCTGGCAAGGTAAAAGATTTACGCAGCATGATCGTCCCGGCGCTGCTGGTGGTGTTGTTGGGAGCATTGCTTTTTGCCCTGGCTGATTCATTTTCCCTGATGTTGATGGCTCGCTTGCTGGCCGGTGTAGGCACGGGGGCGTTGACCGGTGCGGCAAATATTGCGTTGGTGCGTTTTGGCCCTGCGGACGGTGGCAAGCAGGCGGCGCTAATTGCTACCTTGTCCTTTACTGCCGGGTTGGCATTGGGGCCGATTTTTAGTGGTATAGCGTTGCAGACCGGTTTTCATACCACCTCGCTGCCGTTTGTGATCATCATGGCGGTGGCAACGATTGCCGCTTTGGGGATTATGCTGAGCTGGCCTGCGCGCGTGGTGGTCAAAGCTGGCGTCCGTTTGGCTGAGGATACTGGGGCAGGGGAAAATACCTTAGCTGCGGGCCTGCGCGCGACCGGGAGCCGGTTTTTCGTGTGTGCCGGCGCGCTGTTTGTCTGTTGGGCGCTGGCTGCCAGCATCCTGGCGATCGGCCCCAACGTGGCGGAAACGCTGCTGGGTATGCAAAACCGCAGCAGTTTCGGCTATGTGATTGCGGTCTACCTGCTGATTGCCGGGGCCAGCCAGATCCTGAGTCGTCAAATCAATGCACGCCATTCGCTGATGTTTGGCTGCCTGGCACAGGCGTTAGCGGTGGTGGTCTTTGCCGAAGCCATTCAGATCCATTCACTGGGGCTGGCCGCTGCGGGGATGGTCATTGCCGGTTATGCTTACGGAGCCATCTTTGTCGGCAGTGCGACGCTGGTTAACCTGATTTCACCCCAAGCCAGCCATGCACGCCTGATCTCGCTGTTCTATGTGATTGCTTATGTTGCCAACTGGGTGCCCATTCTACTTGGCAGTATCATCGACCATGCCAGTCTGCATCTGGCGGTAAACCTATTATTCCTGGTGACTGTCATCGTCTGCGTGGTGTTGGGGCTATGGGTTACGCGAGTGGGCTTCCCGCGCTGAACCTGGCTATTTGGCTGGTGGTCGCTCTTGTGATCACCGCCTTTATTCAATCATGTGGCTAGCGGTTTTTTCGCGTAGGATGATGAAAAAATGCCCTATTTTGTGATTAATATCTCATTTTAATGATTACAATGCATCAATTTGCACTATTGATGTGATTTTTATCACATCGTATTGACTGATTTCGCGTAAACTGTGTGGATTATTTTTAGCGGATCAGGATTATGAACGTCATTTTTGCCATTGCGGTAACTACCGGTATTCTCTCCGGCGTATGGGGCTGGGTTGCCATCAGCCTTGGGCTAATCAGTTGGGCGGGCTTTCTTGGCTGCACGGCCTATTTTGCCTGCCCGCAAGGTGGCCTCAAGGGCTTGGCGATCAGCACGCTGACCTGCTTGAGCGGCGTGTTCTGGGCGATGGTCATCATTCACGGCAGCGCGTTGGAACCTGCCTGGAGCATTCTGGGCTACCTGCTGACTGGCATCGTCGCCTTCCTGATGTGCATTCAGGCCAAACAACAATGGTTAGGTTTTGTTCCCGGGACTTTTATCGGTGCCTGCGCCACCTTCGCCGGTGATGGCAACTGGCCATTGATCACCGTCTCACTGCTGGTCGGGCTATTGTTTGGCTACGCCATGAAAAACAGTGGCTTGTGGCTGGCCGCACGCCGTAAATCGCCCTCTGTAGCGCTGGCCGAACAAGCCTCCACCGACGCCTGAAAGGGCGTCAGTATCTTGCCTCGCCTCTTTTTTAATCAACATTCCGATGGCGTGTATCCAGGTCGTGTCCTACCATGGGACTATGACCAATGATTGTTGATGGTTAAGCAACGTTGAATTTGTTAATAACGGAGAGCTTAAAGATGGCGATAAATCGAAACGAGAACCAAACGACGCTGGACGACGATCTGAGAATGCTGAGTGACACACTGCAAGACGTGTTGGATTACTCTGGCGATCGAGCCGATCAGGCTTATACGGATATCAAAGCCCATGCCGAGCGGGCGCTAAAAGACATCAAGTCGCGTCTGGCAAATAGCTCAGAATGTTATTACGTGCGGGCGAAAGAGGTGGCATGTCGTGCCGATGACTATGTCCATGACAAGCCTTGGCATAGCGTTGGCATTGGTGCCACGGTAGGTTTGGTGCTTGGGCTATTGCTGGCCCGCAAGTAACACCAATGAGCGCGATAGCTGCCGAATAGTGTCACAGGAAGGAGTCATGCAGAAAGCCGACACGCCGTAAACCCGTCCCTGGGGGCTCGCAATCGCGCATCCATGCGCTCAACGGTCGGCTAACCTGCAATGACTCCCTCCTGTCTCAAGCTTCGGGTGTAGCGCTATTAAACATAGCTATTTAGCTACTGCGTACCTTATTGCTTTCCCAGAATTACCTCCACCAGGTAGGTTTTAGCCTCCTCAGTCAAGGTAATTACCGCTTCCTGCTGCAACACACCATCAATCATCACCTGCGTTTCTCCTTCCCCTTGGCGTAGGGTGAAGTGATATTCACTCTCCCCTTCACGGTAGGTTAGGGTGACCGGTGGCCAATCTGCCGGTAAGCGGGTATGGATGGAAAGCGTATTGCCGTGGCGTTTTAGCCCCAGCAGCGACTCGACGATCAACCGATACATCCAGCCCGCCGAGCCGGTATACCAGCTCCATCCTCCGCGCCCAACGTGCGGGGCGACCGCGTAAATATCCGCCGTGGCGACATAAGGTTCGACCTTGTAGCGCTCCGCCGCGGTGCTATCCAGGCTGTGGTTGATGGGGTTGATCAGCGTCATCAGTTCCCAGGCGCGCTCGATATTGCCCATCTCGGCAAACGCCATCACTGCCCATACCGCCCCGTGAGTGTATTGACCGCCGTTTTCTCGCACGCCGGGCAGATAACCCCGGATGTAGCCAGGATTCGGGCCGTTGCCGTCAAAAGGTGGGGTCAGCAGTTTGATGATGCCGGCCTGGTCGTCCACCAGGTGCTTATCCAGAGATTGCATTGCTTGTGCGCTGCGATCTTTGTCACCCGCACCGGAAAGGATCGACCAACTCTGGGCGATGGCATCAATGCGACATTCTGCCGCTTGGTGTGAACCCAGCGGTTCTCCACTATCGAAGTAACCACGGCGATACCATTCGCCATCCCAGGCGTTGTTGTGCAGGTTGGCGCGCAGTTTTTCTGCTTCCTCGCGGCACAGTTCTGCCAGTTCCAGATCGCCGCGGCGGGTGGCCAGTTTGCCGTAACGTTGCAGAATATAGAACAGGAAGAAGCCCAGCCAAACGCTCTCACCCCGGCCTTCCAATCCCACCATGTTCATGCCGTCGTTCCAGTCACCGGCACCCATTAGCGGCAAACCATGCTCGCCAAAGGTCAGGCCATGCTTCAGCGCCCTGGCCCCGTGCAGATACAGGCTTTCCTGTTTCGAGCTGACACCAGGCTGTTCATAAGAAGACTCTTCACCCGGTGCCAGTATACGGGCCTCCAGATAACCCACCTGTTCTTCGAGGATCGATGAGTCTTCGGTCGCGTCGAGGTAGTGGCAAATGGCCAGCGGCAACCACAGGTAATCATCGGAGCAGCGGGTGCGCACCCCGTTGCCCTGCGGAGGATGCCACCAGTGCTGAACGTCGCCCTCAACAAACTGGCGCGAAGCACACAGCAGGATCTGCTCACGCATCCGCTCAGGCAAGGCATGCGTCAGGGCCAGGGTATCCTGGAGCTGATCGCGGAAGCCAAATGCGCCGCCGGACTGGTAATAACCGCTGCGCGCGTGAATGCGGCAGGAGAGGGTTTGATACAGCAACCAGCCGTTAGCCAGCAAGTTAACCGCGGGATGAGGCGTACCGATTTGCACCTTGTTGAGGATCTTGTCCCAGTGGGCAGCGACCTGCTGCAATTCGTGTTGCAATGCCTCTTCGCTGAGATACTGACGCAGCAGAGATTCGGCTTCGTCGGCATCTTGTCCCAGACCAAGCGCAAACACAAAGCTGCGTTGATCGCCATCGATCATGCTGATGGCCGATTGAACTGCGCCACAAGGATCCAACCCGGCACCGGTCTTGCCGGATAACCGCCGCAGCTTAAGTACGGCAGGAGCGGCCAACGAACCGTTACGGCCAATGAATTCCCGCCGATCGCCAGTGACTGAGCAATGGACGCCGGTAACGCCGAAGAACGCAGTACGTGGCGATCCGCTGCTGGTGTAATGGTTGGTGGCGAGGATGCCACAGCCACCAGGTGGTGTGGCTACGCGGGTGACCACGTGCATCGCCGATTTCTGGCGCAAATCACCGAGAATTAGCTCGGCATAGCCGGTAGTCGAGAGCTTCCGCGTACGGCCAGAAGTGTTGGTGAGCGTCAGCAGGAACAGTTTCACCGGAGCGTCTTTGGCAACCAGCATCGTCAACTGGCTGTCGATACCGCCTTCCCGGTGTTCAAACACGCTGTAACCAAAGCCGTGACGCGTCAGGTAATGACCACGCCCACGGGCGGGCAGCGGCGTTGGTGACCAGACGTGGCCACTCTCTTCATCGCGCAGATAGAAAGCCTCGCCGCTGCGATCGCTGACCGGATCGTTATCCCAAGGCGTCAGGCGGTATTCATGCGCATTCTCATACCAGGTGTAGGCTTGGCCACTTTCAGAGATCACCGAACCGAACATCGGGTTGGCGATAACGTTTGACCACGGCGCTGGCGTTACCTTGCTTTCGTTCATGGCGATCACATATTCGCTGCCATCCTCTGAGAACCCGCCAAATCCGTTGTAGAACTGGAGCTTGTCGATGATTGGCAACTGTGGCGAATGCAAATTACGCGGCAGATTGGCCATGGTAGCCAGTTTGGAGGAGGCGGTCGGCGGCCCTAATGGCTGTTGCAGCGTTTGCGGCAATTGCAACCGTTGGTTGAGTTGCTCCGTCAGGCCACCGCGGCGGTCATCCAGATAGATCCGCGCTACGCTCAGCAGCAAGGTGTGATCTTCCGGTGACATATGTTCACTGGAACGGACGAAGATCCCTCCGGGTTTGTCCGTCAGGGAAGACTCCATCCCGGCGGCGATCAGCCCCATGATCCGATTTTGCAGATCTTGCCGGTAACCACCGGAATCCTCATTGAGGATCACCAGGTCGACCAGCAATCCTTTCAACCGCCAGTAGTTGTGCGCCTGAATGAGCTGTTGCACCAGCCCGATATTCTCACTGTCGGTGACGGACAGCAGCACGATCGGCAGATCGCCGGAAATCGAATAGCCCCACAGGCCTGACTGCCCGCGGCGGTTATTGATGATTTCATTGCTGGCGGCACGCATTTCCTGCGCCGGGAACACCACCGCGCTGGCCAGACGATTAAACAGATTGGCGTCTTCTTCGTTAGCGTTCAACTGGCGCAACACCACCTGGCTGTGCGACCAGGCGAGTTCGAAAATACGGTCGGCCATATGGCGGTCGCGATACTTCTCCAACATCGCCAGGCTGGTGGCGCGGTCTTCACACACGCCGTAGAAGATATCCAGAGTCAGCGGCACGTTGGGTTCCAGCCGGATCCGCTGACGGATGGCGATGATCGGATCGATCACCGGCCCGGCGCTATTGGTCAGGGGTTGATTCTGATATAGCGCCTGCGGGTTGGCTGCCGTGCGGCCACGGCCGATAAACTTGGCCCGGTCGGTTTCAAAGGAGGTTTTACTGCTGGCACCCTGGACCGACATCATATGCAGCAACCACGGCGATTTCTCTTTCGGCTCACGCGGACGGCGATGGCACAGAATGGCATCCTGTTCCGGCAACAGTTCGGTTTGGACAAACAGATTGCTGAACGCCGGGTGCGCCAAATCGTTGCTGGCCGGGGCCAGCACCACTTCGGCATAGCTGGTGATCTCAATGGTCCGCGGCTGTTTGCCCCGGTTCACCAAGGTTAAGCGCCGCAGTTCGATGTCGTCCTCAGGGGAGATCACCACCTGGGTTTTCACCGACAGTAGCCCCTGCTTGCGTTGGAATTCCGCCCCGGCATCGTTGAAGACCGCGCGATAGCCGCCTTTCTCGGTTTCGCCGGTAGGGTGCCAGGTATTGCTCCACACCTCGCCGGTTTGCGGATCGCGCAGGTAGCAGAACGCCCCCCAGTTATCGCAGGTGGCATCCTCACGCCAGCGGGTCAGCGCCAGATTCTGCCAGCGGCTGTAGCTACCGCCGGTTTGGGTGATCATCAGGTGGTAGTTGGCATTCGACAGCAACTGAACTTCCGGGATCGGTGTATCCACACGGGTGAATTCACGTGCGGCGAAGCTAGCCGGTTTAATCGCGCCTTCATGGGTTTCGAAGTGGCGGCGGGTGCTGTAAAGCTCAACCGCATCAGGCACCCGTTCCTGCAACAGCAAACGGGTCGACTGGAAGGCGGGGTAACTGGCAAAGCGTTTCACCATCGGCGCATCCAGCAACAGGTGTGACAGCGCCAGGAAACTCATACCCTGGTGGTGAGCCATATAGGAGCGAACAATGACATACAGCTGCCCCCGGCTGAGGCGTGAAGTGGTGTAGTCCAGTGCTTCATAGAAGCCATAACGGCCCTTGGCACCGTTTTTTTCCAGTTCCACCAGGTTGCTACAGGCACTGTCCGGATCGACAATCAGCGCCATCATGGTGGCGTAAGGGGCGATCACCATGTCGTCACCCAGTCCACGCCGCAGCCCTAAACCCGGCACACCAAAGGCGTGATACTGGTAGTTTTGCAAAGCGTCAAAGCCGAAGTAACCGGACTCGGAAATCCCCCACGGTACGCCGCGCTCTTTGCCCCAGGCAATTTGCCGCTCCACTGCAGAGCGGCACATCTGTACCAGCAACGTATCGGGATAGGCAGGCATCACCAGTTGCGGCATCAGGTACTCAAACATCGAGCCGCTCCAGGACATCAGCGCTGGCTCCTTGTCGATCACCGTAAACAGCCTGCCTAAGGCAAACCAGCTCCGTTGTGGAATTTGGTTGGTGGCAATGGCGACATAGTTGGTCAGGCGGATTTCCGAGGCCAGCAGATCGTATTTACCACTGTCGGCACGGTTTTGATCGCAGTTGAAACCGACGGTCAGCAAATGGGTGGCTTCGTCATACAGGAAGCTGAAGTCCATTTGCGCCATTGCTGTCAGGCGTTGGGCCAGCTGAGCCAACTGTTCCAGGCGTTCCCTTGCCAATTGCTGTACGGTATCCAACTGCGTTTGCTGTTCTGTCGACAACGTCAGTTGTTTAGGTGGGTTGGCCAGCCAATGCAAACCAGGGATTTGTTCCAGCTCCGGCATGCTGTCGCTCAGCCAGCCAAACCATAATGCCCATTCGGCGCACAGTTCGTTGAGCTGCTGGTGCAGGTTGCCGGCCCAGCGTTTGACCTCGTCACCCTGTTGCAGAGCGGGGTCCTGCAATCCATTACAGTGGTTACGCATTTCATTGAGTTCAGCCTGTAGTGCCGCCGGATGGGCGTTCTGCGCCTGTTCCCAGTGTTTGCGCAGTTTGGTTAATCCTTTCGGTGCGGCGTTACCCCAGTGTTGCTCCAGTATCAGCAACGTATCTTCTAATCCGGCCAGAATACGGGCTGGCTCGATAACTGGCTGCATGGCTAACCCTGGCAGGCCCGCGCTCAGGGTTAGCAGATGGCCCGCGAAATTACCGCTGTCCACGCTGGAAACATACCGTGGATTCAGAGGTTCCAGAGTGCGCGTGTCGTACCAGTTGTATAGGTGACCACGGTAATGCTCCATGCGATCGAGCGTATTCAGCGTCAGGGTAATACGCTGCAAGGCCGAACTGAGGGTGATATAGCCGAAGTCATAGGCGGTAAGGTCGGCCAACAGCGCCAGCCCGATATTGGTGGGTGACGTGCGATGTGCCACCACCGGCTCTGGAATTTCCTGGTAGTTATCCGGCGGCAGCCAGTTTTCCTGCTGGTTGACAAAGGTGGCAAAAAACTCCCAGGTTTCTCGGCTGCTCTGGCGCAGGAAACGGCGCTGGCGATCGTCGATGGCCGTTTTGCTGCGCTGTGGCTCCAGGCTAAGCGAATAAAGCAGGTACGGCGACAGGATCCACAAGGCGGCCAGCGGGATAGCGGCTAACAGCGCTACCGGGCTGGAAAAAGCGGCCAATAGCAACAGTGCAACACCTGCCAACGGGTTGATCCACAGGTTACGATAAAAATTCGCCAGCGTGACGGTCAGGTGGTGTTTGGATTGGTCGAAGCTGGTCCACTCTTGCAGATTGCGTTTGCTGATCAACAGACGCCACAGGGTGATACCAATGGCCTTTAGGCTGAACCAGGCTTCATGAGGTAGCTCGGCCAGACGCAGGCCAATCTGAGACAGCCGATGCAGTGAGCCCTTCAGTGCCAACTGCAAGTGCTGAATAACAGGCCGACGCGGGGGCTTACGCACCACATCCTGCAACAGCGCCAGTAGCGTAGGCAGCAGCAGAATAATGGCGAACACCGCCAACCAGTATGGGGTATCCGGTAGCCAGGTTAAGCCAAAGAACAACAGCAACAGAAAGCAGGGGGCTACCAGGCTGCGGCGTAGGTTATCGAACAGTTTCCAGCGCGACAGGGGGCTTAATGGGTTAGCGGCCCGCGAACCGTCTTCGGTGATGACCCGGGGCAACAGCCAGTTAAACAGCTGCCAATCGCCGCGGATCCAGCGAGTACGGCGGGCAACATCGACCAGATAGTTGCTTGGATACTGCTCATAGAGCAAGACATCGCTCAATAAACCGGAACGGGCATAGCAGCCTTCCAGCAGATCGTGGCTTAACACCAGGTTTTCCGGGCAGGTGCCCTTCAGGCTGTGGGAGAAGACGTCAACATCATAAATCCCTTTGCCGATAAACGAGCCTTCGCCAAACAGATCCTGATAGATATCTGAAGCCATCTGGGTATAAGGATCGTTGCCCGGCGTGCTGCTGCACAGGGCAGCATAACGGCTCTGACCATAAGCAGGGATCTCTTCGGCCATGCGGGGTTGCAGGATGGCATAACCCTCCACCACTCGCTGCAGTTTGGCATCATACTGAGGTTGATTCAGGGGATGGGCCATAGCGGCGATCAGCCGGTGTGCGGTTTCACGCGGTAGCACGGTATCGCTGTCCAGGGTGATCACGTATTTGACGTTTTTCAGCACCTCCAGCCCTTGGCCAACCTGAGTGGTAAACGCATTGCCACGGTTACGCAGCCAGTCGTTCAGCGCGTTCAACTTGCCACGTTTACGCTCCAGCCCCATCCAGCTCTGCTGTTTTTCATTCCATTGGCGATCGCGATGGAACAGGAAAAAGTGGCTTGGCCCTTCGCAGGCATACTTTGCATTGAGCTCGTTCATCTTTTGGCTGGCATAGGCCAGCAGTTCGGTATCGTCGGGCTGCTGTTGCCGGGGCGAGTCATTGAAGTCGGTGAGCAGGGCAAAATGCAGGTGTTTAATGGCGTTGCCCAGATAACAAACTTCCAGCGTGTTGATCAACTGGTCAATGCCGGACTTGCTGCTTATCAGCGTGGGAATGGCAACCAGCGTACGGAACTCTGCCGGGATACCACAGGAAAAATCCAGCCTTGGCAACGGCTGCGGAGAACGGCTGCGGGTGGTGACCTCACTGAGCAGACTGATGACGAACTGAGCGAGCACCATCCCTAATGGGAACAGCAAGATCAACAACCCCCAGGTGAGTCCGGTTTGATGGGCATGGCGTAACAGCAAAGCCCAGCAGGCCGTCGTGAGCAGGCTGATGCTGCCCAGCCAGGAAAGCAGTGGGGATTGGCTGAGCGCCTGACGGATGCGCGTAATACGGCTAAGCCGCACGTCAAGCTGTTGCTCTAACTGCGTGCGGCCATGGTCAATCAGGTAATAGCCGATGTGATGAGTGCGTGGATCGTTGCGCGGATCTTCGGCGGCGATCCGTGCCATATTCAGAGCGTGTTGTGCGACCTCCACCTCGTTGTGAGAACAGTGGCGAGCCAGCCTCTCGATCACATGGCGATAGTTGTCACGGGTATCGAAATGCATTAAAGGATAAACCCCGGTGGGGTCTTCGCGCAGCGTCTGATCGACCTTGCTCATGGTCTCAACAAATTCTGCCCAATCCATTTCGCTCAGTTGCCGCAGGCCGGCGATACTGTTGCTGACGGAAAGTTGGCTGACCGCCAGTTGTTGGTTGAAACGATGGATAAGCTCATCGGAGGTCAGGCTGACTTCGGCCAGGCGTTGCTCAACCCAGGTCAGCGGTAGCGCCAGCATGGTGCCGTGCCCCTGCAGACGACGCACCAGTTCTGCCACGAAGGCGCTGGTGCGGGGCGGGTTGGAGCGCGCCATATCGGCAATCACAATGATCAGGTTGGCCGGATCGTTTTCCGCCGATTCCAGCATTTTGGTCACCCAACTATCGGCCAGGCTGCGTTCTTCCTGTGCCTGAGCCACTTCTACCGCCACGCGGCGCAGGTTTTCAATGAGTGCCAGCCTCAGCATGCCCGGTAGCGCCCACAGCTCGCCCAGGGTCAGATTGGCCTCTTTTTGGTAGGCGGCAATATAGCGCGTCAGGCTCTCGGCATCCCATCGCCCGTCGCCATGAGCAATGGCTTCGGTGGCGATATCGAAAATGCGTGGGCAATTGTGCGGGGCGGTTAACTGCGGCAGCCCACGGCCGAAGGTTTTCGGCAGATGGTGCCGAACGACGCGGATCTGCTCCTCGATAAGATAAAAGTTATCCAGCAGCCAGTCGCCCGCCGGGGTCATGGTGTTTCTCTTGTCGTTGCTCAACCTGCGGCAACTGTCCGTTAATACCTGCTCGTTGTTATCGAGACGTTTGAGCAAATAGTAGGGCGTTTTATGGGTTGCCAGCTTATGGGAGCGTGCCAGGCGCTGGCCATAGCGTTCCATTTGGTCGACCGAAAACAGCTCTGCCTTGATGTTGCTGGCGGGAGGGGTTTCGGCCGTGGCACGGTTATGCCGTAAGGGCAACCGAGCTACTTTGGGGTGTCGGCGCTGCTTCTTTAACCAATTGATAAGTATTTCTTTCACGCAAAAAGCTCCTTACATCTGACCCAAAGGACAGCGGGTTAATACCGTTGGGAGGCTGTGAACATCTTGATTTAACTATCGATTTGATATGACAAGATTTCACTGCGGCAGGAACATGACGTCTAAGTATAGTTCCGCCGTGCGCGTGTGGTTGTTTTTTAATCTCAAACTTCAATTTTAATAAATAATTAGCGACGCAAGGTATGGGTTAATAGACGCTATTTTTCCGCCCGTGAGGGTTGATTTACCGTATAATTCCCCACATAGCGTTTGGTTAATGAGGTGGCAGTGGAACAACTTTCGGGAGTGCTGCGGCGGTTACGTCAGCAGCTTGGGCACGACTTTCCCCGTGAAGCCGGATTTCGGCAGTTAACTCTGGTGGTTCCCGGCCATCTGAGCGATATGTTGCTGGAGTGGCTGGCGGCGCAGGTGCTGTTCCCTCAATTCTACTGGCGTCATCGCGAAGGGCGGCAGGAGGCGGCGGTGTGCGGCGCTTTGCGGCAGTTTTCACACCCTTCAATGGCGCAGGCATTCGTGAATGCCTATCCTGCGGCCCGTTTGTGGGGGCTGACTGCCTTTGACGGTGACGCCCAGCTGTTTTTGCCGCGCCTGGAAATTCTCAACCGCCAAGGCAAGTGTGAACTGACGCTAAACCTGTTTTCTGAACAAGCATTGAGTGATGATGCCCAAGCGGCGCTTGCCTGGCTTGAAAATCTGCTGGTAACCAAACCGATCGAGAATTTACAGGTGAAAGTGCTGTCGGTGCAGCATCAGCCGGAACGTTCCGGGTGGGAAATCATGCTGCGCGATGCGCTGAAGGCGATAAATCGGCAGCAGATGGATAAGGTGGTTTTGGCGCGCAGCTCGGTGTTGACGCTGGAGAGTCCGTTGTTTGCTCCTGCGATGATGGCCGCCAGCCGCAGGGTGAATCACCAATGCTACCACTTTATGCTGCGCTTTGATGCACATTCCGCATTTCTTGGCTCCAGCCCGGAAAGATTGTACCTGCGTGAGGGAAAACATTTGCTGACTGAAGCGTTGGCGGGGACGGTTGCCAACCATCCCGATGAGCGGCAAGCCCAGGCACTGGCCCAGTGGTTGCGGCAAGACGGCAAGAACCAACAGGAAAACCTGCTGGTGGTTGATGATATCTGTCAGCGTTTGCAAGGCGGTGCCAGAGCGGTCGATGTGTTGCCACCAGAGGTGGTGCGGTTGCGCAAGGTACAGCATCTGCGGCGGCGTATTGAAGGGCAACTGAACCAGGGTGATGATGCCGATTGCCTGCAACGGCTGCAACCGACGGCTGCGGTCGCCGGGCTGCCGCGCCAGGCCTCGCTAGAGTTTATCCGCCAGCATGAGCCTTTTTCCCGCGGTTGGTATGCCGGCTCTGCGGGTTATCTCTCTGCGTCACAGGCGGAGTTCTGCGTTGCGCTGCGTTCCTGCCAGATCGAGGATGCTCGTGTTGAGCTGTATGCCGGGGCGGGGATTGTGGCCGGTTCCGATCCGGCGCAGGAGTGGCAAGAGATCGAAAACAAGGCGGCGGGCTTGCGCACGCTGTTGCAGTCAGAACATTCTGGGCCGGTACATTGAGCAGGCCGATCTTCGTGTGTAAACTTGTTGTGTTTTATATGTTTCTTTTTTGTTCTCTTTCGGGGCGCTATTGGGCATTGATGGGTCGAAATTGATTTATTGCAGGCCACCTGCCACAGGGAAATACGGCGTTTTTGCGCCAGCGCAAAAGCCGTAAAGATAATTACTTATATAATTCAGAGTTATGATCCCCGGTTCGCTACCTCGTTTGGGTAGGCTTCGGCGCGTAACCTCTGTTTACTACTGATGAGCGAAATATGTCGACAAGTGTTTTTAATCGCCGGTGGGCGGCGTTGTTGCTGGAAACGCTGGTCCGCCATGGAGTGCGGCATGTCTGTATCGCTCCGGGATCGCGCTCAACGCCTCTGACTCTGGCCGCTGCCGCGAACCGCGCTTTTGTCTGTCATACTCATTTCGATGAGCGGGGCCTGGGCCATTTAGCGCTCGGTCTGGCAAAGGCCACGCGTGAGCCGGTGGCGGTGATCGTCACCTCGGGTACCGCGGCAGCAAATCTTTATCCTGCCCTGATCGAAGCCGGGCTAACCGGGGAGCGGCTGGTGTTTCTCACCGCCGATCGCCCGCCGGAGTTGATTAACTGCGGTGCCAATCAGGCGATACGCCAAAACGGCCTCTACTCGAGCCACCCTACCTTGAACATCGATCTGCCGCGCCCAAGCCCGGATATTCCGGCTCGCTGGCTGGTGTCTACCCTGGACAGCGCGATGGCGCGTCTGCGGCACGGTGCTCTGCATATCAACTGCCCGTTTGCGGAGCCGTTATATGGCGGAGATGAACAGCAGTATGAGCAGTGGTCGGCGGAGCTAGGGGACTGGTGGCAGGATACGCACCCTTGGCTGCGTGAAATGGATCCCCATCGGGTTATTAAGCAGCCGGACTGGTTTTTCTGGCGGCAGAAGCGCGGCGTGATTATTGCTGGCAGGATGGGGGCGGAAGAGGGTGTGCAACTGGCCGAATGGGCGGGCATGCTCGGTTGGCCGCTGATCGGCGATGCCCTCTCGCAAACGGGGCAACCGCTGCCCTGTGCCGACTTATGGTTGGCCAACCCACAGGCCCGCGATCTGTTGGCCAGTGCGCAGGTGGTGGTGCAGTTTGGCAGCAGCCTGACGGGCAAACGCCTGCTACAGTGGCAGGAGCGCTGCCAGCCGGAGGAGTTCTGGCTGATCGACGATCTGCCTGGGCGCCTCGATCCTGCGCATCATCGTGGCCGCCGTATTCGCTCTACCGTTGGCGAGTGGCTCGATCTGCATCCGGCGCAACCTCGCTCACCTTGGGCTGGCGATCTGTCCGCGTTGGCGGATGATGCCCTCGATGCGACTTCGCAATACCTGGTTAACCGGTTTGGTGAGGCGCAACTGGCCCATCGCCTGCCTGAGCTGTTGCCAGAGAACGGCCAGCTGTTTCTCGGCAATAGCCTGATTGTGCGCCTGATCGATGCCTTAACCCAGTTGCCTGCCGGTTATCCGGTGTTCAGCAACCGCGGGGCAAGCGGTATCGACGGCCTAATCTCCACCGCGGCTGGCGTTCAGCGCGCCACAGCCAAGCCGACGTTGGCCGTGGTAGGCGATCTCTCCGCGCTATACGATTTGAATGCCCTGGCTCTGTTGCGCCAATGTTCGGCGCCCACGGTGCTGATCGTGGTGAACAACAATGGCGGGCAGATTTTCTCGCTGTTGCCAACGCCGGAACCTGAGCGCCAGCGATTTTACTGTATGCCGCAGGATGTGGAGTTCAGCCAGGCGGCAGCCATGTTCCAGCTTGATTATGCTTGCCCGGAAAACTGGGGGCAGTTGCAGCAGGCAGTGGAAAAAGCCTGGCGTCACAGCGGAGCCACGCTGATTGAGTTGCAGGTGCCGCCGAGCGATGGCGCAGAAACCTTGCAACATCTGGTACAAAAAATGGGGGCAAACTGATGCTGGCTTCCCGCGTGCTACAACAAGGTGAAAGCCAGCGGCCATGGTTGATCTGGCTGCATGGTCTGCTAGGGAACAACAATGAGTGGCGGGTGATCGCCTCGCGTTGCGAACAGTGGCCCTCGCTGGCGATTGATTTACCCGGCCATGGCGATTCTGCCGATCAATCCTGCCTGGACTTTGCCGACGTCAGCAGGCAAATCACCGCTACGCTGCAGCAGCATAATATTGAGCGTTACTGGCTGGTGGGCTATTCACTCGGTGGGCGCATCGCCATGTACCATGCTTGCTGCGGAGAAGCGCAAGGGCTGCAAGGTATTGTGATCGAGGGCGGTAATCCTGGATTGGAGAACGAGGATTTACGTGCCCAGCGGCGTGCCCATGATGCCGCCTGGGCGAGCCGTTTTCGCACCGAACGCATCAAAACGGTTTTGGCCGACTGGTATCTCCAACCGGTCTTTGCCAACCTCAGCCCGATACACCGCGAGGCGCTGATCGCCGCCCGTGCAGATAATCATGGTCCGGCCATTGCCGATATGCTGGAGGCGACTTCCCTCGGGCGGCAACCTTGGCTGGTGCCGCAATTACAACAGTTGGCACTGCCAGTGATGGTGTTATGCGGTGCCGACGATCACAAGTTTCAGGCGTTGGCGCGTGATGCCGGTTTGCCATTGCAAACCGTGCCAGAGGCGGGTCATAACGCTCATCTGGCCAATCCGGCAGATTTTGCCGCCGCGCTCGATGCATTTCTTGCTAAAAAAGGAACCAAACATGCTGTATCCCAATGAAGAACAACTGTACGCCGCGATCGACTGGCAGGACTGCTCGGGTGATTTCGAAGACATCCTGTATCACAAGTCCAGCGATGGCATTGCCAAAATCACCATCAACCGCCCGCAGGTGCGTAATGCCTTCCGCCCGCATACGGTGAAGGAAATGATTGAGGCGATGTCGAACGCGCGCTATGACGACGGCATCGGCACCATCATTCTTACCGGTGCCGGGGATAAAGCCTTCTGTTCCGGTGGCGATCAGAAAGTGCGCGGTGACTACGGCGGCTATCGTGATGATAGCGGCGTGCATCACCTGAACGTGCTGGACTTCCAACGTCAGATCCGCACCTGCCCTAAACCGGTAGTGGCGATGGTGGCCGGATACTCCATCGGCGGCGGTCACGTGCTGCATATGATGTGCGATCTGACCATTGCGGCCGATAACGCCATCTTTGGCCAGACCGGGCCGAAAGTCGGCTCCTTTGACGGCGGCTGGGGGGCTTCCTACATGGCGCGCATCGTAGGCCAGAAGAAGGCCCGTGAGATCTGGTTCCTGTGCCGCCAATACGACGCCGCTGCGGCGCTGGATATGGGCCTGGTGAATACCGTGGTGCCGTTGGCCGATCTGGAAAAAGAGACCGTGCGCTGGTGCCGTGAAATGTTGCAGAACAGCCCAATGGCCCTACGCTGCCTGAAAGCCGCACTGAACGCCGACTGCGATGGTCAGGCCGGGCTGCAAGAGCTGGCGGGTAACGCCACCATGTTGTTCTATATGACCGATGAAGGTCAGGAAGGGCGCAACGCATTTATCGAAAAACGCCAGCCTGACTTCAGCAAATTCAAGCGTAACCCGTAATGACGGCACTAACCCGTGTTGCTGCGATCTATCGCTATAGCCTGCCGATGGAGGCGGGCGTGGTGCTGCGCAACCAGCGGCTGAAAACCCGAGATGGCTTGCTGATCCACCTGCAACAGGATGGGCAGCAAGGATGGGGGGAAATTGCCCCCTTACCGGAGTTCAGCCAGGAGACACTCGACCAGGCGCAGCAGGCTACTTTGGCCTGGGTGCAGGCTTGGGTTGCGGGCGAACTGCCTGTGCAGAGCGAGTGGCCATCGGTGGCCTTCGGTACCAGCTGCGCGCTGGCGGAAATGGCCGGGCAGTTGCCAACGCAGGCAGACTATCGCAAGGCACCGCTGTGCACTGGCGATCCCGACGAGCTGTTCGACCTGTTGGCCGCGCTGCCGGGGGAGAAAGTGGCCAAGGTGAAGGTGGGGATGTATGAGGCGGTGCGGGATGGCATGGTCGTCAATGTCCTGTTGGAAGCCCTGCCTGACCTCAAGCTAAGGTTGGATGCCAACCGCAGCTGGAGCCGGGCCAAAGCGGACGGCTTTGCCAAATACGTTAACCCAGCGTGGCGCGATCGCATCGCGTTTCTGGAAGAGCCCTGCAAAACCCGTGACGAATCACGTGAGTTTGCCCAGGCAACCGGTATTGCCATCGCCTGGGATGAAAGCGTGCGTGAAGCCGATTTTGTCGTGCAGGCCGAGCCGGGGGTGGCAGCGATTGTGATCAAGCCGACGTTGGTGGGGAGCCTGGCCCGCTGCCGTGAACTGGTCATGCAGGCGCATCAGGCCGGATTGGTGGCGGTGATCAGTTCCAGCATTGAGTCCAGTCTGGGGTTGACGCAGCTGGCGCGCATCGCGCATTGGCTGACGCCGCAAACGGTGCCAGGTTTGGATACGTTGAACCTGATGCAGGCCCAGTTGATACGCAACTGGCCAGAGAGCACCTTGCCGTTATTGGGCATTGATACCTTGGAGTGTGTATGGCGCAGTTGAGTGATTGGCCGTGGCGGCATTGGGCCAAACAGCGCCCGCAGTCGACCGCGGTGATCTTTGAACACCAGCCGGTCAGTTGGCTGATGTTGCAACGGCAGGTAGAAGTGCTGGCTGCCGACTTTCAGCGCCAGGGCGTATTACCCGGTAGCGGCGTGCTGCTGTGTGGGAAAAACAGCTATCCGCTGCTGTTGGCCTATCTGGCGCTCTTGCAGTGTGGTGCGCGCCTGCTGCCGCTCAATCCGACGCTGCCGGCGCCGATGCTGGCGGCTTTGCTGCCGGATCTGGATATCGATTTTGCTTTCAGCCCGGACGGATTACCTGAGTTGCCCCCTGGCGCGATCGTCTTGTCGCCGCCGGGCGTTGATGAGTGCCACTTGCAGTTGCTGCCGTGGGATGAACAAAGACTGGCAACGTTGACGCTGACTTCCGGCTCCAGCGGCTTGCCAAAAGCCGCCGCCCATAGCTATGCCGGCCACCTTGCCAGTGCTGATGGCGTGTTGCAACTGCTGGAGTTTCAGCCACAGGATAGCTGGCTGCTCTCGCTGCCGCTGTTTCACGTGTCTGGTCAGGGTATTATCTGGCGCTGGCTGGCGGTGGGGGCACAGCTTGTGGTGCGTGAAATGCAACCTTTGGCCGATGCGCTGGCGGGATGCACCCATGCTTCGCTGGTGCCCACTCAACTTTGGCGCCTGCTGTCTGAACCGATGGCCAAGCATGCGCTAAAAGAGGTGTTGCTCGGCGGGGCGATGATCCCGGTGTCACTCACCCAGCAGGCCGAGGCGGTAGGGATCCACTGCTGGTGCGGTTATGGTTTGACGGAGCTGGCTTCAACGGTTTGTGCCAAGCGTGCCGACGAGCTGCCCGGCGTTGGAGCACCTTTACCAGGCCGTGAAATACGCCTGGTGGATCAGGAAGTCTGGATCCGCTCCACCAGCCTGGCGCTGGGTTATTGGCTGCGGGGCGGGCTAGTGCCCATTACCGACGATCAAGGATGGTTCCATACTCGCGATCGTGGCGCGATGGAGCAGGGTGAACTGCGTATTATTGGCCGGCTGGATAACCTGTTCTTTAGCGGCGGGGAAGGCGTTCAGCCGGAAGATGTGGAACGCGTTTTTGCCGCGCATCCACAGGTGTTGCAGGTGTTTATCGTACCGATTGACGATGCGGAGTTTGGCCAACGGCCGGTAGCGGTGGTCGATCTGGAAGGCGAGTTGACGCTGGAAGGGTTAATGCTTTGGGCGCAGGACCGGCTGGCGAACTTCCAGCGGCCGATTGCCGCATTGGCGTTGCCCGACGAGCTAAAAAACGGCGGCATAAAGATTTCGCGCCGTCGTCTACAACAGTGGGCGAGTAGCCAACTGCAGGCATAACCTGTAGCGTTGCGAAAAAGGCCGCCCGAGGGCGGCCTTGCTATTGGTATAACCGATTATTTCAGACCCAGGGCCTTGGCAACGCCGTTGCCGTAATCGGGATGTACCTTGGTGAACAGTTCAACCTGACGGCGTTGGATCTGTTCTGGCACCTGCGATAGCTCACCGGCGATACGGGTGAACATACGTTGGTGCTCCTCGGCACTCAGCAGATTGAACAGCGCGCGCGGTTGGCTGTAGTAATCGTCGTCTTCACGATGATTCCAGTGATCGGCGGCACCTTCTATGCTCAATGGTGGTTCGCTGAAATCTGGCTGCTCCTGGAACACCCCAAAGCTGTTTGGCTCATAGGTTGCGCCATTGCCGCTGTTACCATCTACACGCATCGCCCCATCGCGATGGTAGTTATGGAACGGGCATTTGGCACCGTTGACCGGGATTTGGTGATGGTTGACGCCCAGGCGGTAGCGGTGTGCATCGCCATAGGAGAACAGACGGCCCTGCAACATTTTATCCGGCGAGAAGCTCACGCCAGGCACCACGTTGGCCGGGTTCATGGCCACTTGTTCTACTTCGGAGAAGTAGTTATCCGGATTGCGATTCAGCTCGAAGAAGCCGACATCGATCAGCGGGTAGTCGCCATGTGGCCAGACTTTGGTCAGGTCAAACGGGTTATACGGGGTTTGTGACGCTTCATGCTCTGGCATGATCTGGATTTGCAGTTTCCAGCGCGGGAAGTCACCGTTCTTGATGGAGTCGAACAGATCGCGCTGCGAACTTTCACGATCTTTGGCGATGATGGCTTCTGCTTCATCGTCCATCAGGTTTTCGATGCCTTGCTCACAGCGGAAGTGGAATTTGACCCAGAAACGCTCGTTATTGGCATTGATAAAGCTGAAGGTGTGGCTGCCGAAGCCGTGCATATGACGGTAGGATTTAGGCAGGCCACGGTCGCTGAAGTCGATGGTCAACTGGTGCAGTGATTCAGGCAGATGGGAGAAGAAGTCCCATTTATATACCGGATTGCGCAGGTTGGTGTGCGGATCGCGTTTTACCACATGGTTCAGGTCTGGGAATTTCAGTGGATCGCGCAGGTAGAACACCGGGGTATCATTACCGACCAGATCCCAGTTACCTTCTTCGGTATAGAATTTCATGGCAAAGCCGCGGATATCACGTTCGGCGTCGGCAGCCCCGCGCTCACCGGCAACGGTAGAGAAGCGGACGAACATTTCGGTTTGCTTACCAATCTCAGAGAAGATTTTTGCGCGGGTGTACTTGGTTATATCGTGGGTGACGGTAAAGGTGCCGTAAGCTCCGGACCCCTTGGCGTGCATACGACGCTCTGGGATCACTTCGCGGTCAAAGTGGGCTAGTTTTTCCAGGAACCAAACGTCTTGAAGTAGCATCGGGCCGCGTTTACCGGCGGTGATCACGTTATTATTATCAACAACGGGTGCGCCAGCCGCAGTAGTTAATCCTTTCTTGCTCATCAATTGCTCCTTACTGTGTAGCAGTTAAGTTGAAAGCTCAGCTTCGGGTGCTGCAGATCTTCATCATATTGACTAATGAAAAGGCCAGCCCTGCTGACCTCCATCAAAGGCACTACTAGTTGTAGACTTATTCTCAGTCCTCGGCAAATAGGTAGCACTTATCGTTGTAATTTTGGGGTAACTGATTGGTATTTGTTTACAGTTTATTGAAAAATGAACGGGTTATCGCTTTAAATTTTCCGGAAACTGATGACAATTCGGTTACACTTACCCGCGTGTTTTTCCGGTGACAGACATCATCACTCCTTGATGATGAAGAATGAAAAGGATCAATAATGAACAAAACTTTAGTCGCGTGTGCAGCAGGTTTGCTGTTTGTGGCTGGCTCTGCCAATGCGATCAGCGTGAGCGGTGAGGCAGGGGAACATTACACCAACCTGGGCGTCGGCTTGGGAGGCACAACGGCGGGCCTGGGGATCAACGGCAACTGGATCCGTAGCGATCATGATGGTGATATCGGGAGCCTGGGGCTGAGCTTCGGCCTGCCGGTTGGGCCTTTGACGGCCACCGTGGGCGGCAAGGCCATTTATCTTAGCCCGAAAGATGGCAAAGATGGTGGAGCATTGGCATTAGGCGGTGGTCTGCAATGGGATCTCAACCGCTATCTCAGCCTGTATGGCGAAGGCTATTTTGCGCCGGAGTCTTTGACCAGCGGGGCAAAAGCCTACAACGAAGCTAATGGCGGGGTGCGCTTAAACGTGCGTCCGTTCAATGTGGATGTCGGTTATCGTTACATCAACATCGAAGGTAAAGACGGCAACCGCGACAACGCGATAGCCGACGGCCCTTATATCGGTGTGGGTGTGGGCTTCTAATCCTGCCTGCTATTAAACGGGCGCCGCATATGCTGCGCCCATTTTTTTCTGTCAGCCGATGGCCGGTAACAGGCCGCTGGCAATGCTGATCTGAATGGCGATCACCGCCACCCCACAGACAAACACCAACGCCAACGCTGGCGTTCCGCCCCAGACTCGATAGCTGGCCTGATGCCGCCGCCGAGTCTTCCAGACCAGCAATGAAGGCAGCAACAGGGCGAGAACGGACAGCGCAATTGCCGCGAACCCGAGTGCCAGCACAAAACCGCGTGGATAGAACAGCGCAAATGCCAATGGCGGCAGGAAGGTGATGGCACCGGTCTGCAAACGGCCCCGCACGTTATCCTGGCGTTTGAACAGATCGGCCAGGAAGTCGAACAACCCGAGTGAAACCCCCAGGAACGAGGTTGCCAGCGCCAAATCGGCAAACAGGTGCACCGCCAGCTCGACATGAGGCGACGCAACCACGTCACGCACCGCTTGCAGTAAACCGTTCAGCCCGGCCTGTTGTGCCAGAATGCCGACAAAGGTGGTGGAACTGATGCTGCCCAGCGTCGCCAACTGCCAGAAGATATAAGCCACTAACGGGATGGCACTGCCGATGATAAAGATCCAACGCAGCTTGCGGATGTTACCGCCCATATAGTTGACGATGCTGGGGACGCTGCCGTGGAAACCAAACGAAGTGAAGATCACCGGGATGGCCGAGAGCGCCAGCCCTTGTTCCAGCGGGAGCGTCAGCAGGTTGGTTTGCTGGATGTGCGGCATCATCAGGCCAAGCATGACGATCAGGAAAATCGACTTGGCGGTAAACAGAATACGGTTGAACAGATCCACCGAATGGGTGCCGATGCAGACGATCCCCCCTGCGACCAGGGTGAACAGCAGCACGCCGAGGTAAGTCGGGAAGTCCTGAGACGTCCACTGGCTGATGCTGACAGCCAGCAGTTCGCCAGCGCCGCTGATATAGGCCGCGGTCAGCGCATACATCAAGAACATCATGCTGAAACTGGTAAGCCACTGACCACCGCCGCCCAGATAACGTTTGGCCAGCGTTCCCAGACCGGTGTCCGCCTGCTCATGCTGATAAACTTCGACCAGCAACAGCGCGGTGTAGCACATCAATAACCACAGCCCGACCAGCAGTGCCAGCGTTACGCCAAAACCCACGCCAGCCGCCGCCAGGGGCATAGCCAGCATCCCTGCACCAATGGTGGTGCCTGCCACGATAAAAACACTGCCCAGCGTGCGATTCTTCACGTTTTTCTCTGCTATTGGATAATTTAGGGGCGTTTTGGGGAGCCCTATTTTTAGTGCGGCAGAATAGTTGATTGCCGATTTTGTGTCAAACCGACGTTACGTCTGATGTACATATAAGTTTACGATTGTGAGTGAGGCCGCGGCGGTATCAGAAGGGGGCTCTCTGTCCAGTCAGTTCATTAGCGAGCCAGCCCGCTGCTTTGTCGCTTCGTTTCTGTGTTCCGTCAGACTGATACCGAAAGACAGCAGTAAGGCGATGGCGGCGATGCCTCCGGCCAGCCAGAGGTTGGCGGTCATGCCAAGTTCATCCACAACTTGGCCACCTGCCCATGCCCCCAATGCAATGCCGATATTGAATACGCCCACATACAGTGCGGTAGCAATCTCTACGGCTCGCGGTGCGACTTTCATTGTCCATGTCATTAGACCGACTGATACACCGCCATAGGCCAGCCCCCAAACTAGCAGTACCACTCCACCGCTGATGTAGGAGTCACCAATGGTCAGGAATAGCACCGGAGTGAGCAGTAGGCCCATCGAGACCGCTATCAAGGTCAGGGTCGTGCACCGCGCCGCGATGATACCTGCCAAGAAGTTGCCAACAATGCCTGCAAAGCCGTAGGCGAAAAGCAGTGCGCTAATCCATTGCGTATCGAATCTCGGTACTGACAGCAGTAACGGGCGCACGAAGGTAAAGACCATGAAGTGGCTGGCTACCAGCAGTAACGTCAGAAATAACCCGACTTGCAGCTTCCGATTACCGAGTTGTTTGCCGAACTGGCGTAGGGTAGCCGAACTGGCAACGGGGAGTGCAGGAACGACGGCAAGATGCAAAACCAACACCGACACGCTAAGCAACGCCATACTGCCAAAAGCCCAGCGCCACCCCACAAAGTCACCGACCAGCGCTCCGAGTGGAACCCCAAATACAGAAGCGGCCGCTACACCACCAAAGATAATGGAGGTTGCCAATCCGATGGAGTTATCAGGAACAAGCCGGGAAGCCAAGCCACCTGCGATAGCCCAGACTCCCCCCATACAAAAGCCGACGAGAACACGAGCAGCCAGCATCCAAGCTATGTTCGGTGCCAATGCCGATACAATGTTGGCTATAGCCAGTAGGCCCAGTAATCCGCACAGGATCCTGCGCCGATCCATACCACCAGATGCAATCACCACCAGCGGCGCGAACAAGGCCGCCAGCACTGCTGGCAGCGAGATCATCTGGCCTGCAGTGCCAGTGGATGTCTCCAGAGTGTCGGCAATCGGTGTCAGCAGGCCGACCGGTAGCATTTCTGTCGTGACCACCGAAAAGGTGGCAAGACCTATGGCGGTGACGGCCAACCATTGGTGTCGGGTAGACGTTTGAGGCGCAGTACTTGAAGATTTATCCATAGTTAAGCTCCTTGTGAGTAGGGAAAACAGGTAGTGCCCATATCACGCGGCATTTGGTACGGATGAGTCACGCAGGCGCTGACTCCCCCAAAGAGCGACCAACAGCACCAAAGCGCCCGCGCACAGGGCTATAACAAATCCAGCACGCGCACCGCTTTCATTAACAACCTGGCCGGATACGGCTGCTCCCAGCGCAACCCCGACATTTAGAGCGGCCAGCAGCCAGGTCATGCCTTCCGTCAATTGGCGCTTCGGTACCTGGCGTTCGATAAGCGACATTGCCACGATCATCGTTGGCGCGAAAAACAGACCTGCTACGAACACCACAGTGGCTAATGTGGCAATGTTGCCTGCCAGCAGCAGGGGCAGCGTTGTCACAGCTGTCGCCAGCCCACCCAGCAACAGCAGGCGGGATAATGGGATAGGTAACTTGAGTGCGCCAAACAGCAGACCTGACAGGCATGATCCTACGGCATAGGCAGATAGAACCAGACTGGCCGCCGCGGGTTGCCCCAGTTGCTCGGCGAAGGCCACGCTGACGATATCAACAGTGCCGACGATGATACCCATCGCCATCATCAGCAGTGCCAGCAATCGCACGCTCGTCAATTTGATGACAGATCCTGGCAGGCCCGAAGTAGCGTCATGTGTTTTGACCAACGGTTCGGTGCTGCGCTGTGCGATCAGGGCCAGCACTCCTATGGGGAGAAGTATCGCCGCCGCTAATGGGCCAGCTTGTGGAAATAGCGCTACGGACAGGCCAACTGACAGCGGCGGCCCGGTGATGAAGGTGACTTCATCGAGCACTGTCTCAAGCGAATAGGCCGTCTGCAAGCGCGGTTGGCCCTGGTAGATAGCTGTCCAGCGTGCCCGCGCTACCGCCGACATGCTGGGCATAAAACCGGCCAGTAAGGCACCTGCGAACAAAGTCCAGTCGGGTGCCAGCCACCAGGAACTGGCGAGTAGAAGCAGTATCCCGATGACGCTGATGGCCGTCGCAGCTGGCAGTACTCGGCTCTGTCCGTGGCGATCCATCAAGCGAGATATCTGTGGCGATAGCAGAGCGTAGGCCAGCACGAAGGTGGCGGATACGGCTCCGGCCAGAGCGAAGCTGCCACGCAGCTGTGACAACATGGTGATGATGCCGATGCCAGTCATCGACAGCGGGAGCCGTGCCAGCAGTCCGGCCAGAGCTAAGCTCTTGGTGCCGGGAGCGGTGAACAGTTCTCTATAAGGGTTAGCCATCTCAGTCTCCAGGGGGCATCGCTTGCCTTAGTGGCATAGCGCGGTGATAATACATACGGCACGTATGAATAGGAGTGTATATTCATACGGAGTGTATGTAAATAAACATACGTAACGTATCTAAAGGGGAACATCAATGGCTCGCCGCACCCGCGCAGAAATGGAAGAAACCCGTGCCACATTGTTGGCAACTGCCCGTAAGGTCTTCAGAGAACACGGCTACGCCGAGACCTCGATGGATGAACTCACCGCGCAGGCGGGCTTGACCCGTGGCGCGCTTTATCATCACTTTGGTGACAAGAAAGGGTTGCTGACGGCAGTGGTGGAACAAATCGATGCCGAGATGGATGCGCGCCTACAACTCATCTCCGACACCGCCGAAGATGCGTGGGAAGGTTTCCTCAGCCGTTGTCGTGCCTATCTGGATATGGCGCTGGAGCCGGAATTCCAGCGCATCGTGCTTCGCGACGCCAGGGCGGTGCTGGGCGGAGCTTCGCCGGACTCGCAACGCCATTGTGTTGAGTCGATGCGGCGGCTGATAGACAACCTTATCCAACAAGGTATCGTCGCTAAGGTCGATCCCCAGGCGCTAGCATCGCTGATCTACGGTAGCTTGGCTGAGGCTGCGTTCTGGATCGCGGACGGTGATGACGGCAATACGCGGCTGGCGGGAAGTGTTGGCGCGCTGGAGCTATTGCTGCGAGGATTGTTGACCAAATCATAAGTTAACGAAACTCCCTGTTCATACTGCTCCCCCTGCCTGTAGCACTATTAGCCGCAGCTATTTGGTGAAAAGTTGGTTACAGGCTTCTATAGTGGTGGGATCTGAACATAAAGGGAGAGGTCAATGTTAAGGGTGGAGATGCTCAGCACTGGTGATGAGGTGCTGCATGGGCAAATTATTGATACCAACGCTGCCTGGCTGGCAGATTACCTGTTCCAGCAAGGCTTGCCGATGAGCGGGCGCGAAACGGTGGGGGATAGCCTTTCTTCGCTGATCGAAATCCTGCAGGAGCGTAGCCATATTGCCGACGTGCTGATCGTCAACGGCGGTCTGGGGCCAACCAGCGACGATCTCAGCGCGTTAGCGGCAGCAAAGGCTTGCGATACCGAGCTGGTCGAACATCCCGAATGGATCGCCCGTATGGAAGCCTACTTTGCGGAACGCGGCCGCCCAATGGCGGCTTCAAACCGTAAACAGGCGCAGATCCCGGCTAATGCGGAAATGCTGGATAACCGCGTTGGTACCGCCTGCGGCTTCGCCTTAACGCTGAATAAGTGCCGGATGTTCTTTACGCCGGGTGTGCCTTCCGAATTTAAAGTGATGGTAGAAGAGCAGATCCTGCCACGCCTGCGCCAGGGTTTTACTCTGCCTGAGCCACCGTTGTGTCTTCGCCTTACCACCTTCGGGACTTCGGAAAGCGACTTGGCTGCTGAACTGGACGGCATGCCTTTGCCGCCGGGTGTCGTACTGGGCTATCGCTCTTCCAGCCCGATTATTGAATTGAAGTTGACCGGTCCACAGGCTCAGCGCGCCGCGATGGAACAAGCCTGGCAGCGAGTGCGACAGGTTGCGGGTGACAATACGATTTTTGAAGGTACGGCTGGGCTACCGGCAGAGCTGACGCAACGCTTACTGCAGCAAAACTTGACGTTGGCGCTGAGCGAGCAATTTACCGCCGGGCTAATCAACCTGCAGTTGCAGAGCGAAGGGGCCCCGCTGGCCGGTGGCGAACTGTTACCGGCACATTGCTCCGAGACATTGGCAACGGTGCTGGCGCGTGCCCAGTCTTTGGCGCAGCTCACCGGTGCGCAGTTGGCGTTGGCGGTTAGCGCCATGGCAGGGGATCGTGTCAGCGTTGCCCTGCATACGCCAAAAGGCGGTATTGGCCAGACGGTGAGCTATCGTGCATCACGTCATGGTCTGCGTTTACGTCAGGAGTCGGTCGCGATGCTGGCGCTGGATATGCTGCGCCGTTGGCTGAATGGCGGCCAGGTTTGCGGCAAAAACGGCTGGCTGGAAATTGTGGAAATTATCGAGTAGAAACATTCCTCAGCAGGTTCAAAACGTAAGGGGCCTCATGCAGTAAAGCGGGCGGTCCCCTACGGTCGAACATGTGCGATCCCTTCCATTTCTGCAAATCTTCACTGGCGCCCCTATCGCCGAGCAACGGCTAGCGGGGAACAGTCGCTATTACCAGAGAGAAACTGGTTGATTGCGCTGATATATCCTCGATGAATTGTTGCTTTTTTGTTTTATTATTGTGCGTGTGTTTTTTGGTAAATATATAGTTATCTTATTGATTATCAATATTAATTAAAAATTATAAGTTAATTATTTACGTTTTTTTATTAACTTTTTATTATTTATAGTTATTGCCTATCAAACGACAGAAATTTACTTGGATTTATGTCTTCCAAAAGCCAGCGTTGGTGATTTACCATTCTGCCCCTCATTTTTATTGCAGCTTTTTATTTCAAATAATTCAAAAAAATTGGAATTAGATTTCTGTTTGTTGGTTTTTCATGGAGGAAGTATCCGAGATAGGGATGGTCAAGGTTGGTTGATCTTAAGAATGGTATTTAAATGAAATTGTTTAAAATTACAACGCTGCCCCTTATTCTGGCTACTTCTGCCGTTTCCCTTCCTGTGATGGCAGCGGAAACGGCCCAAATTATGGTGAAAGGGTCCATCGTTCCTACCGCATGTTCGATCTCTGTTGCTGGCTCGGCAGACTTCGGCAATTTGACCGAAAATGAACTGAAAGAGAAAAGCAAAGTGCTTAATGCTTACCAGCTAGGCTATAAGCCCGTTAATTTTGATATTCAATGCAACTCAGCAGCAAAAGTGGCGTTATCTACACAGGCGGATATTCCACCCTCGGGCTCGAGCACTATGGGTGTTGTGAGCTACGTTAATGAGACTGAAAAAACGTCCCGTACCAAAACCGAACACTTGGGCAATCTGGGCGTGATTGAGGGGCATGACATTGGCTATTTTACCACGGCGCTGGTAAGTGCAAATTTGGATGACAAAAACTCCGAGCTGATTTTTTCCCAAGATAACGGCAATGATTGGCAAGCGGTCTCTGGTGCAGATGAGCATGTGATGTATCAGGATGGCTCTGCATTTTATAGTTGGGGGAAAGACAATACCCCACAGGAAGCAACCAATATCTCTGGTGTTATCAATATCTCTGCTGCCATTGATGCTCGTTTTATCGATGACATGAAAGAAGTCCTTAACTTTAACAGCAGCACAACCCTAAGCCTACAGTACCTGTAAACCCTCGTGGTTTTGTCTGGCAGTTGCCTGCCAGACAATGTTTACCCGCTGTTATTTTATCAATACTGTTTTCTATAAGGTGTGTTTGTCATGCGCTGTCAACTGCTCGCTTATTTTACTTCCGTTAGGCGAATAATCTCCAATAAGTTATTAGTGATTGCCCGGTCTTATTATGGGAGTGAAAATTTAAAATCAGATTGGGTGTTGTGCAGTTTATTACTGGTCGCGTTATCCATTTTCGCTACTCAGTCGCACGCATCTGGCGTATTACCTGAATCTTCGGCGGTCATTATTGACGAGGCACAGAAGGGGGGCAGCATTAATGTTAAAAATACGGAAAAACTTCCGGTGCTGTTGTATACCAGAATCGTCGAGTTACCTGACGATCCAACTCCTCGCTTGATTGTGACCCAGCCTGTGGCTCGTTTGGAGCCAGGCCAGTCTCAACGCGTACGCTTTGTGTTGAACAGCAATACTCCATTGCAGAGCGAACATATCAAGCGCGTATATTTTGAAGGCGTGACTGAACGGACTACGGATAACAGCCAAGTGTCCGTTAGCGTGCGTCAGGATCTTCCGGTGATTATCGTGCCAAAGGGGCTGAGCGCTAAACGCGATATGTGGAGCGATCTGGACTGGTCCGTTAGCGCAAACCGCCTGAAAGTCACCAACACTGGCCGCCATGTGGTGCGCTTGACCCCGCAGGTCAAACTTCAACCCGCAGGTAATATGCTGTCTCTGAACAAGAGCTATATCCTGCCTGGCGAAACCCTGGTGGTCACCGCACCTGCCAGTCCTCGTCTCAGTAGCCAGCAGCAGGTGGAGTTCTCCCCCGTTACTCGTTACGGGTTTGGTGTAGGTGTACAAACTGCCCCTCTGAGCGGCAAATAATTACTCATACCATGAAGACAACCCGCCATTCATTACTGATCTCAGCCATTTTACTGGTTTGCTGGGGGGGACCCGTACCAGCAGAAGGGGCCAAATTGAGCAGCTTCAGTGAAAGTCGGCTGAAGGCGTTGGGTATCGATCCGTCTACTGCTGCCTACTTTGCACAAGGGGCGCGCTTTACGCCTGGTATTACCGAAGTGGAGCTAGAGGTCAATGGCGCCTACCGAGGTATGCAGAGACTGGCATTTGGTCACAGTGGTGAAATGTGTGCGGATGAAGCCTTTTTTGCGTCTGCCGGTATCCGATTGGAGCCGCCACTGCGGCAGGAGAGTGCGGACGCAGATACCTGTCCGCAACTTATCGACGTCTGGCCGACCGCGACGGTCTCCCTACTTCCCGCCACTCAAGAAGTACATATTGTGGTGCCACCAGAAGCGGTAGAGAAGGCAAATGACCTGGCGCATTTCCAGCAAGGTGGCACGGCTGGTTTGCTGAACTATTCCGCTTACCGTTCCTATTTTTCCTCGTACGGTTACCATTCAAGCAACAGCTACCTGAATCTGGAAAGCGGTTTTAACGCGGGTGACTGGATGGTGCGCGGTGCGCATAACCTGCGCCAGAGCAGCGCCGGTGGATTTACCTTCGACAATGCGTATGTATACGCACAGAAAACCCTGGTGGATAGCAAGCAATTATTGCAGGCCGGGCAAATCAACTTTTCCAATAATCTCCTGTCCGGTGCGTCCATCGATGGGATGCAACTGATCCCACAGTCTGCGCTGAGCAGCCAGGGAGAAGGGGCACAGGTGCGCGGTATTGCCCGGGCAGACCAATCACGGGTGGAAGTCCGTCAAAGCGGTATCCTGATTTATTCCACGCTGGTGCCCGCGGGTCCCTTTACGCTAACGGAACTCCCTGTGCTGAATTCCACTAGTGACCTGCAACTCACGGTGATAACCCCGAGCGGGCAGGAGGAGGCTTACACCATCACTGCGGCATCGTTTCGCAGTTTGGTACCAAAGGCTCCTGAAACCTGGTCTTTGGCGCTGGGACGCCTGCGTGCGGACGGCGTCAGCCAGAGCTATGAGCGGCCCTGGGTGGCCAGCCTGTCTGATGGGCGGGCGATTTCCCAGCGGGTATTGCTGGAGGGCGGGTCAATTATCGCCTCTGGCTATCTGGGCAGCGGTGTGGGGATCACCGTCAGTCCGCGCCAAGAAGTCTCTGTAGGCCTATCCGCCGCGCTGAGCCAGGATCGCAACCATGACCGACAGGGGGCAAAGAGCACGGCTTCGGTGAACTGGCAAGCTCCACTGAATCTCGGATTTGGTGGTGACATCACCCTATATTCTCCCGGCTATCGGGAACTGACGGACTCGGTTTCCCTCACTGATAGCCCTTATAGCCGCGCCAGTGCAGGTCTGCGGATGAATTGGTACCAAAAGACACTGGGCCATATTTCGCTCTCTGCCAGCCAGACCCGTCAAGGGGATAATGGCGGGGATTCTCGGCGCATGATGGCCACCTGGAACCGCAATTTTGGTTTTGTAAACGCCTCGGTGAACTGGCAGCGCCAGAGCCGGAGTTTACGAAACTGCCACGCATCTTATCGGTGCCGCAATACCGACCGCGATAGCCTGTTTGTTAACCTCAGTTTTCCACTGGGTGGGCAAGTGATCGGTAGCCATTATCGTCATACCCCAGATTCAGCGGCCGTGGGCATGCAAACGAGCGGTGTCCTGACGGAAAACAGCAACTGGTCATTGGCGACAGAGCACAGTATGAAACAGCAACGCGATACCAGCCTGTCAGGCAGCCTGAACGGCAACCTGCACTACACCACTGGCGGGTTATATGGTTACGCTGCGACCGATCATACCCGCAACTACTCCGGCACTTTATCTGGCGGCATCGTAGCCCATCAGGAAGGAGTGGTGTTCTCACCGCATAAGATTAACGACACCTTTGGGGTCGTGGCGGTGGAGCCTGCGGTCAGTGGGGTAGAAATCAACACCCCACGGGGAAAAGTATGGACTGACTGGCGGGGTAAGGCGGTGGTTCCTGGGTTGCCAGCTTACGCTGCAGGCCGGATAGAGTTGAACACGGAACAATTGCCAGCAAATACCGATGTCAGCAATGGCTTGCGGCAAGTTGTGGCGGGGCACGGGGCGGTGACCAATACTCATTTTCTTTTACAGCAGACGCGCAACGGGTTGTTGACGGTGAAGCTGATGGATGGATCGCCGTTGCCAAAAGGCAGCGCCATTATCGCGCAAGACGGTAGTTATGTGACCACGGCGGTAGATGCAGGCACGGTGTTCCTCACCGACCTGAACGATAAACGCCCGCTGATGGCGCGTTGGCAGGAGCAGCAATGCAGTCTGCATTATTCCGTACCGGAAAAGGCGCTAAAGGGGGAGGCCTATGAAAATGTCAGCGCACAATGCAGTTAACCGTAGAACCAGGGTGGGCGTGTGAAACAGAAGGTTATCACATTAATCCGGGGATTGAGCCTCATCACTGTGCTGTGGCTTGTCACTCCAGACGCTATGGCACAGAACTGTCAGGTGGTGGTATCACGCCCCGAGATCCAGCTGGGCAAACAGATCCATGTTGCCAATGCAGGAACGTTGTTTACCCAGCAAGAGATGACAATCGCCGCTGAGTGTGTGGGGGAAGGGCCGATCACGTTGCTGGTTGATGGCACTCCAGATGAGGGGGGACAACACTTTCGCTTTGGCGCAGCGGGCAGAATGACACTGTCGCTGCTTGCTGCGCAGTATGACGGTAGTGACACAGGGCTGAGGCTGAGTTCTGCGCTGCAGGGGGAAAGGCAGCTATCGTCGGGTTCATCGGTACTGCTGTCTCCTGGCAGCCAGCTGACCACGCTCGCAACAGGGGCCGTCGAGAAGGAGACTCATCTGCTGATAGTGCAACTGCGCCTGGATTTTCCCGCCGCAGGGGATGAGGGCCGGATCCGCGATCTGACGGAGATGAGCGGCCAAGTGAGGTTTGAAGCGCGGCAATAGTCGATATCGCCTGAGGCTGCTGACAAACCCCAATGGGTTCACAGCGGAGGGGCACTGCATGCTGTGCCGGTATTGCCTCTGTTTTTGTTATGGAAGAAGTATCCAGTCTAGGGATGGTTAATGTTAGTTAATCTGAAAAATGGTACTTAAATGAATATGTTTAAAATTACAGTTCTGACCCTTGCCATCGCTACTTCTGCGAGTTCTTTGACTGCGATGGCGGCGGAAACAGCTCAAATTACGGTGAAGGGGGCGGTATTTCCTTCTGCGTGTGCCATCTCTGTTGATGGTTCTGTTGACTTCGGTAATTTGAAAAAAAACGAGCTGCAAGAACAAACTAAAAATCAAAATGCCTATCAATTAGGCTACAAGCCTGTTGGTTTTAATATTCAATGTAAATCGGCAGCCAAAGTGGCACTATCTGCACAGGCGGACACCCCTGTTTCTGGCACCCCCACGATGGGCGTTGTTAGTTACCTCAGTGATACCGACAAAGCCCTGCGTGCCGAACCCGGGCAGCTTGCATCCCTAGGGGCGCTTGAGGGTGAAGACATCGGCTATTTTACCGTGATGCTGGCAAGTGCCACCCTGGATAGCAAAGATGCCGAGCTTATCTCCTCCAAAAATGGCGGCAGTAGCTGGAGCGCGGTTTCTGGCACCGCCGAGCATTTGATGTATCAGGATGGATCCGGGTTCCATGGTTGGGGGAAAGACAACGCACCACAGGAAGCCACTAATATCTCTGGTGTTATAACGGTCTCTGCGGCACTTAACGTTAAAGTTGTGGAAGAGCTGAAAGACGTTGTCAACTTTAACACTAACACCACTCTAAGCCTGCAATACCTGTAAACCCTAGGAGTATTGTCTGGCGGTTGTCTGCCAGACAATAAGCCCACCATAGCTTGCGTTTACGTTAAGCATCGGTAGTGGCCTGGTGCTGGATTTGCTGCGTCGTTGGCTGAATGGCGGCCAGGTTTGCGGCAGAAGCGGTGGGCTGGGAATGGTCGACATTACCGCAGAGAAACTTGTTGATGGCGATGATATATCCCTTATGGATCATAACAATATAAGGGGTATTCGCTGTGGGATTGTGTTGTTACACTCTTTGCGGGTGCTTGAGACTTTTCGTCTTGGGCATTGTGTGGCAAGGCGGAAAGTTGAAAGCCCCAAACTGACGTTAACTCAGAATGGGGCAACCAATAACGCCTAGACACCGTTATGGTAGCCCCTTCACAGCAAGGAGGCAAGCCATGTATAAAAAACATGCGCTCTACGCGTTACTAACTGTATGCATTACGGTTTTGGTATTGATACCCGTCGCCTTTCAAGCTGCAGCGTTGTTGGCTGCAGGTGCTCACCCCAGTCACTTACTAAACGTAAGCTCCTGGGGATTCACACCTTTGCCGCCTAGCTGCAACTTGAAATTCTTAGGGTATCCCAGTGTTTGAAGATTATTTTGCGTGGTTAAATTTCTAATTCGATATCCATGGCGGGCATGCAGCAGCAGGGCAGGATCTCGCCGTGATTGATAAATGCCAACGGCTGCTGGTGGTAAGCGACCTCACCCTTCAGTAATTTCACTCGGCAGGCACCGCAATAGCCGGAGCGGCATTGGTATTCCACTTCTACCTCATGCAGTTCCAGCACGTCGAGCAGGCACTTCTCACCTTCGGGGCAGGAGAGCTGCGTACCGGTGGCACGCAGCGTGATGGTTGGTGCCGCCACTTACAGCTCGAAATCACTCAGGTCGTCGGCGTTGACTTCAGAGTCAATCTGGCCGACCAGGTAAGAGCTGACTTCAACTTCCTGCGGAGCCACCTGCACGTTATCCGACACCAGCCAGGCGTTGATCCACGGGATTGGGTTGGAGCGGGTAGGGAACGGTGAACCCAGGCCGACGGCCTGCATGCGGATATTGGTAATGTATTCCACATACTGGCACAGGATGTCTTTGTTCAGGCCAATCATGGAGCCGTCACGGAACAGATATTCGGCCCACTCTTTCTCTTGCTGTGCCGCCAGGACGAACAGGTCATAACACTCTTGCTGGCATTCCACGGCGATTTCGGCCATCTCTGGGTCATCGGCGCCTGAGCGCATCAGGTTCAGGATATGTTGCGTACCGGTCAGGTGCAGGGCTTCGTCGCGGGCGATCAGCTTGATGATTTTGGCGTTGCCTTCCATCAGCTCACGCTCGGCGAAAGCAAACGAACAGGCGAAGCTAACGTAGAAACGAATGGCCTCTAGTGCGTTGACGCTCATCAGGCACAGATACAGCTGCTTTTTGATGGCGCGCAGGTTAACGGTCACCGTTTTACCATTGACCTGATGCGTGCCTTCACCCAGTAGATGATAGTAACTGGTCATTTCGATCAGATCGTCGTAGTAGCCGGAGATATCTTTTGCCCGCTTGAGGATCTCCTCGTTGGTGACGATATCGTCAAACACCACCGACGGATCGTTAACGATGTTACGAATGATATGGGTGTAGGAACGCGAGTGAATGGTCTCTGAGAATGACCAGGTTTCGACCCAGGTTTCCAGCTCCGGAATGGAGATCAGCGGCAGAAATGCCACGTTAGGGCTACGGCCCTGAATGGAGTCCAGCAGCGTCTGATACTTCAGGTTGCTGATGAAGATGTGCTTCTCGTGTTCCGGCAGCGCTTGATAGTCGATACGATCGCGCGCGACGTCAACCTCTTCCGGACGCCAGAAGAAGGAGAGCTGCTTTTCGATCAGCTTTTCGAAGATTTCATGTTTTTGCTGGTCGAAACGCGCCACGTTGACCGACTGGCCGAAGAACATCGGCTCAAGCAACTGGTTGTTTTTGTTTTGAGAAAAAGTAGTGTAAGCCATGAGCTTGGATCCATTAGTGCCGAGCTGAAAATTAAAGGGGCCGGAAGAGTTCCGGCCCGCTGTGTCAAACGTTAGATCTTGCAGGCGCCGCCTTCACAGTCGTCATCGCCGCCCTGAGCAGGCTGCATGTCTTCCTGGATATCATCTGCACCGTCGCGGGTATTCTGATAATACAGCGTTTTGACACCAAACTTGTAGGTGGTGAGCAGATCTTTCAACAGCTGCTTCATCGGCACCTTGCCACCCGGGAAACGGGTTGGGTCATAGTTGGTGTTCGCCGAGATCGACTGATCGATAAATTTCTGCATCAGGCCAACCAGTTGCAGGTAACCGTCGTTATTCGGTAATTCCCACAGCAGTTCGTAGTCATTTTTCAGACGCTCATACTCAGGAACGACCTGGCGCAGAATACCGTCTTTGGACGCTTTGATACTGATGTGGCCGCGTGGTGGCTCAATGCCGTTGGTGGCATTGGAGATCTGCGACGAGGTTTCCGACGGCATCAAGGCAGACAGCGTTGAGTTGCGCAGGCCGGTCTCTTTGATCTCTTTACGCAGCGTTTCCCAGTCGTAATGCAGCGGTTCGCTACAGATCGCGTCTAAATCTTTCTTGTAAGTATCGATTGGCAGGATGCCTTGCGCATAGGTGGTTTCATTGAACCACGGGCAAGCCCCTTGCTCCTGAGCCAGACGGTTCGAGGCTTTCAGCAGGTAGTACTGGATCGCTTCGAAGGTTCTGTGGGTCAGGTTGTTGGCGCTGCCGTCGGAATAACGTACGCCGTTCTTCGCCAGGTAATAGGCGAAGTTGATCACACCGATACCCAGAGTACGGCGGCCCATCGCGCCACGGTGAGCGGCTTTGATAGGGTAATCTTGATAATCCAGCAGGGCGTCGAGCGCACGCACGGCTAGCGTAGCCAGCTCTTCCAGATCGTCCAGGCTCTCAATCGCACCCAGGTTGAAGGCTGACAGCGTACACAGCGCGATTTCACCGTTTTCGTCGTTAACGTCATCCAGCGGTTTGGTCGGCAAAGCGATTTCCAGGCACAGGTTTGACTGGCGTACCGGGGCGATCTGCGGATCGAACGGGCTGTGGGTGTTGCAGTGGTCGACGTTCTGGATGTAGATACGGCCAGTAGAAGCACGTTCCTGCATCATCAGTGAGAACAGCTCTACCGCTCTCACGCGCTGCTGGCGAATGCTACTGTCTTTCTCATACAGGGTGTACAGACGTTCGAACTCGTCCTGATCGGCGAAGAACGCGTCGTACAGCCCTGGGACGTCAGACGGGCTGAACAGGGTGATGTCTTCATTCTTGATCAGACGCTGATACATCAGGCGGTTGAGCTGTACGCCGTAGTCCATGTGACGGACGCGGTTGCCTTCAACCCCACGGTTGTTTTTCAGCACCAGCAGGCTTTCCACTTCCAGATGCCACATTGGGTAGAACAGCGTTGCTGCACCACCACGCACACCGCCCTGAGAGCAGGATTTTACTGCGGTCTGGAAGTGCTTGTAGAACGGGATACAGCCGGTGTGGAAGGCTTCACCGCCACGAATTGGGCTACCCAAGGCACGGATACGGCCAGCATTGATACCGATACCGGCACGCTGTGAAACGTATTTCACAATGGCGCTGGAGGTGGCGTTAATGGAATCCAGGCTGTCACCACACTCGATCAGCACGCAAGAGCTGAATTGGCGGGTTGGGGTGCGCACGCCAGACATGATCGGCGTAGGCAGTGAAATCTTGAAGGTGGAGATCGCGTCATAGAAACGTTTTACGTAGTCCAGACGGGTGGCGCGCGGATAGTTGGAGAACAGGCACGCGGCAACCAGGATATACAGGAACTGGGCGCTCTCGTAGATCTCGCCGCTAACGCGGTTCTGCACCAGATATTTCCCTTCCAACTGCTTCACGGCAGCGTAGGAGAAGTTCATATCACGCCAGTGATCGATAAAGGAGTCCATCTGCTCGAACTCTTCAGTGGTGTAGTCTTCCAGCAGATGTTTATCGTATTTGCCCATTTCCACCATGCGTGCAACGTGGTCGAGCAGCTTCGGCGGCTCAAACTGACCGTAAGCTTTTTTACGCAGATGGAAGATGGCGAGGCGAGCGGCCAGATACTGATAGTCCGGTGCGTCACGGGAGATCAGATCGGCTGCAGCCTTGATGATGGTTTCATGAATATCGGCGGTTTTGATGCCGTCATAAAACTGAATATGTGAACGTAACTCTACTTGAGAGACCGAGACGTTGTTTAAACCTTCCGCGGCCCAGTCGATGACTCGGTGGATTTTGTCGAGGTTGATGCGCTCTTTACTGCCATCGCGTTTAGTTACAAGTAGGCTTTGGTTCATTTTTACCTGTCCGTGAGATTCCCCTAAGCAGAAAGTGTAGTCGCTCTGCTCAGTATGTAAACACTATATATAGGGGGTGTATGTCGGTGAGGTAACAAGATAGTGATAAAACGGTGGGTTTGCAAGTGAACAAAACCTGCCGATCTTGTGGATAACTTGGGGGTGAAATGTTACCAATTGTTCCTAGTGCGCGCCCTATCTGGGGTGGCAAGGTTGTCAATAAGCACGATGAGATTTTGCTGATTTTGTGAAAACCCCGATCGTTTGCCGCTTTATTAAACGTTAGAAAAAAACCGCATATTGATCTGCTTTTATATTCTTAAAAATGGTTTAGATCGGCTTTTTTGATCGAGAACGGATAAATAGGTATTTATCTTATACGCTTAGTTGCACCGGCGGCGGAAACATCGCCCCCGGTACGTTTCGGCAGTTTCAACCCTGGTGCTGGGTATGCACCATGTAGTTCACATCAACGTTGCGGCCCAGCTTGAAATGGTCGGTGATCGGGTTGTAATGCAGGCCGATGATATGTTTTTCACGCAGCTCGGTGCCGTCGACCCAACCGATCAGTTCAGAAGGGCGGATGAACTTCTTATGATCATGGGTGCCCTGTGGCACCATCTTGAGCACGTATTCAGCGCCGATGACCGCCATCAGCCAGGCTTTGCTATTGCGGTTGATGGTGGAGAAAAACACATGGCCGCCTGGTTTGACCAAGTGTGCACAGGCGCGCACGACGGAGGCCGGGTCAGGGACGTGCTCGAGCATCTCCATACAGGTGACGATGTCATACTGTTGTGGATGAGCTTGCGCATGGCTTTCTACCGTTTCTTGCACGTAGGTCACCTGCATACCGCTTTCCAGCGCATGCAGTCGCGCCACCTGGAGTGGTTCTGCCCCCATATCCAGCCCGGTCACTAACGCACCTTCACGTGCCATGCTCTCTGCCAGAATGCCGCCGCCGCAGCCAACGTCGAGCACTTGTTTGTCAAAAATGCCTCCTGCGCGCTGCATGATATAATTCAGACGCAGCGGATTGATCCGATGCAGCGGCTTGAACTCACCTTCCAGATCCCACCAGCGCGAGGCGACAGCTTCAAATTTGGCGATTTCCTGGTGATCAACGTTAGGCGCGTGACGGGATGATTCAGCATTCATGGGCGTTATTAGCTCCTGGTTCTCTTATGATGCAGATTATACATGTTCCGGCACGCTTGGCGCAGCGCTGTTGTTATCGAGGCAAGTGTTATCGAGGTAATTTTCGCCCGCAGGGCAGCACATTTCAGCGAAACAGCGCCGGTAATTTCCCCGTAAAGCGCGCTTTGTGATATAGTTTTACACCTTTGGCACTACGCCAAGGCAGATGAATCATTCAGTATGAGGGATAGCAGCTCCATGAGCGACCTTGCCAGAGAAATCACACCGGTAAATATCGAAGAAGAGCTGAAAAGCTCGTATCTGGATTACGCGATGTCGGTTATTGTCGGCCGTGCGTTGCCAGATGTTCGTGATGGACTGAAGCCGGTGCACCGCCGCGTTCTGTACGCGATGAATGTACTGGGTAACGACTGGAATAAACCCTACAAGAAATCGGCCCGTGTCGTTGGGGACGTGATCGGTAAGTATCACCCGCATGGTGACAGCGCGGTGTATGACACGATCGTCCGTATGGCCCAACCGTTTTCGTTGCGTTACATGTTGGTGGACGGCCAGGGTAACTTCGGTTCTGTGGACGGCGACTCCGCCGCAGCAATGCGTTATACCGAAGTGCGCATGTCGAAAATCGCCCACGAACTGCTGGCGGATCTGGAAAAAGAGACCGTCGACTTCGTGCCAAACTATGACGGTACCGAGCAGATCCCGGCCGTTATGCCAACCAAGATCCCGAACCTGCTGGTCAACGGCTCGTCCGGTATCGCTGTGGGCATGGCGACCAACATTCCGCCGCATAACCTGTCTGAAGTTATTAATGGCTGTCTGGCCTATATCGAGGATGAAAACATCAGCATTGAAGGGCTGATGGAACACATCCCAGGCCCGGACTTCCCGACGGCGGCGATCATCAATGGCCGTCGTGGTATTGAAGAAGCCTACCGTACCGGCCGTGGCAAAGTGTATCTCCGCGCCCGTGCCGAGGTAGAGGCGGACGCTAAAACCGGCCGCGAAACCATCATCGTGCATGAAATTCCTTATCAGGTGAACAAAGCGCGCCTGATCGAGAAAATTGCCGAGTTGGTGAAAGAGAAACGCGTTGAAGGCATCAGCGCGCTGCGTGACGAGTCTGATAAAGACGGCATGCGCATCGTGATTGAAGTCAAACGTGACGCCGTGGGTGAAGTGGTGCTGAATAACCTGTATTCGCTGACTCAGCTACAGGTCACCTTCGGTATCAACATGGTGGCACTGCATCAGGGCCAGCCAAAGTTGCTGAACCTGAAAGATATTCTGCGTGCATTTGTGCGCCACCGCCGTGAAGTGGTGACCCGCCGTACCATTTTCGAACTGCGTAAAGCCCGCGATCGCGCCCATATCCTGGAAGCGTTAGCCATTGCCTTGGCCAACATCGACCCGATTATCGAACTGATCCGCCGCGCGCCGACTCCGGCAGAAGCGAAGATTGCGTTAATCGCGCAGCCTTGGGATCTGGGTAACGTCGGGGCGATGCTGGAACGTGCCGGTGACAACGCTGCACGCCCAGAGTGGCTGGAGCCAGAGTTTGGCATCCGTGACGGCAAATATTACCTGACCGAGCAACAGGCTCAGGCGATCCTGGATCTGCGCTTGCAGAAACTGACCGGCCTGGAGCACGAGAAGCTGCTGGACGAGTATAAAGAGCTGCTGAACCTCATCGCTGAGCTGATCTTTATTCTGGAAAACCCAGACCGCTTGATGGAAGTGATCCGTGAAGAACTGGTGGCCATGCGCGATCAGTTCGGCGACGCACGCCGTACCGAAATTACCGCCAACACGTCTGATATCAACATCGAAGACCTGATCAACCAGGAAGATGTGGTCGTGACATTGTCGCATCAGGGCTACGTGAAGTATCAGCCTCTGACCGACTATGAAGCGCAGCGTCGCGGTGGTAAAGGCAAGTCAGCCGCCCGTATCAAAGAAGAAGACTTTATCGATCGTCTGCTGGTGGCCAACACCCACGACACGATCCTGTGCTTCTCCAGCCGTGGTCGCCTGTACTGGATGAAGGTGTATCAACTGCCTGAAGCCAGCCGTGGTGCTCGTGGCCGGCCGATCGTCAACCTGTTGCCGCTGGAAGCCAACGAACGTATCACCGCCATTCTACCGGTACGTGAATACGAAGAAGGCCGCCATGTATTCATGGCTACCGCTAGCGGTACCGTGAAGAAAACCGCATTAACCGAGTTCAGCCGCCCGCGCAGCGCAGGCATCATCGCCGTTAACCTCAACGAGGGTGACGAGCTGATTGGTGTTGACCTGACCGACGGCAGCAACGAAGTGATGCTGTTCTCCGCCAACGGTAAAGTGGTCCGCTTCCCAGAAGGGCAGGTTCGTTCAATGGGCCGTACCGCTACCGGCGTTCGCGGTATCAACCTCGGTGAAGGCGATCGCGTAGTTTCGCTGATTATTCCTCGTGGTGAAGGCGATATCCTGACCGTGACGCAGAACGGCTACGGCAAGCGTACCGCGGTAACGGAATACCCGACTAAATCGCGCGCGACCCAAGGGGTTATCTCCATTAAGGTCAGCGAGCGTAATGGCCAGGTTGTTGGGGCTGTACAGGTAGAAACTACCGATCAAATCATGATGATCACCGATGCAGGCACGCTGGTGCGTACCCGTGTCGCGGAAGTCAGCGTGGTTGGCCGTAACACCCAGGGTGTCACCCTGATCCGTACTGCGGAAGACGAGAACGTTGTCGGCCTGCAGCGCGTTGCTGAACCGGTTGAAGATGAAGAGCTTGATAGCCTTGAACCGGGCGCAGAAGAAGCGGAAGAAGATACCACACCACTCGATGAGGGTGATGAGGATACCGGCGCCGTAGACGATATGGATGACGAGAACGCCTAAATAGCACGGCCTTGGCCGTATAATCTGGGTGGTTCAAAAAGGGCTTGGCAGCGATGCTAGGCCCTTTTTCAGTTGTATGGTTTAATTGCTGCAATCACTTGTCGATGCTGCACGGGATCGTTGTTTTGCTATGATTATGCTCGTCACCCCTTACACTGGCATGGTACCTGCTTGAAATACTTAGCCTCTTTCCGTACCACGTTAAAAATTTCCCGCTATCTGTTTCGGGTACTGGCGTTCATGCTGTGGTCGCTGGGTGCACTGCTGACCACGTTTTATATCCTGGATATCGTGCATGAGAAAGAATCCGATATCAGGCAGGAATATAATCTCAACTTTGACCAGGCTCAGGGCTACATTCGCCACTCGGCGGATATCATCCGCGACATCAAATACATGGCGGAAAACCGCCTCAACGGCACGGTAGGGAGCCTCGAGCTGTTCACCGGCATGATGAATGGCAAAGACAGCCAACCGGAGATGAAGCCGCTGTACCCGGAATCCAACTGCGCGCTGAACTCCAACTACCGTGACTCGATCACCTCGTTAAACAGTCTGATCCAATACTGGAAAGAAAACTTTGTCGCGGCCTATGATCTGAACCGGGTGTTTTTTATCGGCAGTGACAGCCTGTGCATGACCGAATTCGGTAGCAGTAACGGCATCACCGATCGGCAAAACGTGCTCAAGGCGCTGCATGAGCGCATCCTTAAATACCGTAACGCCGCCAACAGCGCGGAGAAAGACAATAACCTTTACTGGATCAGCCCCAGCCAGCAGCGGCCTGATGTAGGTTACCTGTATGTAATGACGCCGGTCTATGTCGGCAACAAACTGGAAGCGCTGCTGGGGATTGAACAGACGATCCGCCTGGAAGACTTTGTCACCACCAGCAACTTGCCGGTGGGGGTTAATCTGCTGGATGAGAACAACGAATCGGTGCTGCGACTGGCCAATGGCGATCGCTATGCCTCTTCGCTCAATGTTTATCCGCAGGAACACACTTATTTTGGCTATGTAGACAGTTACCAGGATCTGATCATGAAGAAGGCGCTGCCGCCTTCGTCGCTCAGCATCGTGTATTCATTGCCGGTGAAGAGCGTGGTGGAGCGTTTCAAGGTACTGATCCTCAATGCGGTGCTGCTTAACCTGCTGTCGGCCGTGGTGTTGTTCAGCCTGGCGTGGTTGTTCGAGCGCAAGATGTTTCTGCCAGCGGAAGAGAATGCCTTCCGGTTGGAGGAGCATGAACAGTTCAACCGCAAAATCGTGGCTTCGGCACCGGTGGGTATCTGCATTCTGCGCATCAGTGATGGTACCAACATCCTGAGTAATGAACTGGCGCATAACTATATCAACCTGTTGACCAACGAGGATCGGGATCGCATTACACGCATTATCTGCGAACAGCAGGTCAACTTTGTAGATGTGATGACCAGTAATAACAACAATCTGCAAATCAGCTTTGTGCACTCCCGTTATCGCAATGAGGACGTGGCTATCTGCGTGCTGGTTGACGTTAGTGCCCGCGTCAAAATGGAAGAGTCGCTGCAGGAAATGGCCGCGGCAGCGGAGCAGGCCAGCCAGTCCAAATCGATGTTCCTGGCCACCGTCAGCCATGAGCTGCGCACGCCGCTGTACGGGATTATCGGCAACCTGGATCTGCTGCAGACCAAGGCGTTGCCGCAAGGGGTCGACCGTCTGGTCAATGCGATGAACAACTCCTCGGGGCTGTTGCTGAAGATCATCAGCGACATCCTGGACTTCTCCAAGATTGAATCCGAGCAGTTGAAGATAGAACCCCGTGAGTTTTCTTGCCTGGAAGTGATTACCCACATTGCGGGCAACTACTTGCCGCTGGTGGTGAAAAAGCGGCTCGGTTTGTACTGTTTTATTGAACAAGGTGTGCCTGAACGTATCAATGGCGATCCCGTGCGTTTGCAACAGGTCTTGTCTAACCTATTGAATAACGCCATCAAGTTTACCGACACCGGCTGTATTATCCTGCAGGTCTGCACCCGTGACAGCTATCTGGAGTTCAGCGTTCGCGATACCGGCGTCGGTATTCCAGAAAAAGAGGTCCTGCGCCTGTTTGATCCCTTCTTCCAGGTTGGCAGCGGGGTACAGCGCCATTTCCAGGGCACTGGGCTTGGGCTGGCGATTTGTGAAAAACTGATCAACCTGATGGACGGTGATATCGCGGTGGAGTCCGAGCCTGGTCTCGGCAGCCTGTTTACCATTCGCATTCCGTTGTTTGGAGCGCAGTTCCCGACGCCGCAGGCCAGCGACACCTGGCAGGGCAAAAACCTGTGGCTGCAAATTCGTAATCAGCGGTTGGAAAGCTATCTGCAGGCGATCCTTGGCGGCTTCGGTGCCACGGTATTACGTTATGAGGGGCAGCAAACCGCAGCAGGGGACGTTCTGCTCAGCGATTATCCTTTGCAGGTGGATACCCCGCTGTTGGCACAGATTGAATTCTCCATTGCGCACATCGGACCGTCATTGGAAACGCACCCGGGTTACTGGCTGCATAGTACCTCTACGCCACGGGATGCCATCCAACTGTTGAACCGGCTATTTGGTGTGGTTACCGAAAGCGATAAGGCGTTGGTACAACTGCCGTTATCGGTTAAGGCCAATAATGCCGATAACGGGGATATTCGCCTGCTGGTGGTAGACGATCACCCGATCAACCGGCGCTTGCTGTCCGATCAGCTGTCATCGTTGGGCTATCAGGTGATTACCGCCAATGATGGTGTCGATGCGCTCAGCGTACTGGAACGCAATGCGGTGGATATCGTATTGACTGACGTCAATATGCCGAATATGGATGGCTATGAATTGACACGTTGCCTGCGTAAGTCGAATTTCACTGCCCCGGTGATTGGCGTAACGGCTAATGCGCTGGCAGAAGAGAAACAGCGCTGTCTTGAGGCCGGGATGGATAACTGCCTGTCGAAACCGGTCACGCTGGAGACGCTGGAGCAGTCGCTGGGCTATTACAGTCAACGGGTACGGCGGCTTAGGGCTGAATCGGAAACGGCATAAACACTAAAGGGCGCCTAAGAGCGCCCTTTAAATTGATAACCATGCTGGTTCAGGGGCGCCGCATGCTGCACCCGTTGAACTTTAGTCTTTATCCAACTGCGTCATACTGACGGAGGAGAGATAGTTAAGCAGTGCGATATCGTTATCAACACCCAGTTTCATCATGGCTGATTTCTTCTGGCTACTGATCGTCTTGATGCTGCGGTTCAGTTTTTTGGCGATTTCGGTCACCAGGAAACCTTCGGCGAACAGACGCAACACTTCGCTTTCTTTCGGAGAGAGGCGTTTGTCACCGTAACCGCTGGCACTGATTTTCTCCAACAGCTTCGAGACGCTCTCTGGCGTGAATTTCTTGCCTTTCTGCAATGCGGCCAGCGCTTTTGGCAAATCGGTAGGAGCCCCCTGTTTCAGGACGATGCCTTCGATGTCCAGATCCAACACCGCGCTGAGAATGGCCGGATTGTTGTTCATGGTCAGAACGATGATCGACAATTGCGGATAGTGGCGTTTGATATATTTTATCAGCGTAATGCCGTCGCCATATTTGTCACCCGGCATCGAAAGATCGGTGATCAGGACGTTGGCGTCCAGCTTGGACAGATTGTTGATCAGTGCTGTAGAGTCCTCGAACTCCCCAACGACATTCACCCACTCAATTTGCTCAAGTGACTTCCGGATGCCAAACAGTACGATAGGATGGTCATCGGCAATAATTACGTTCAGGTTATTCATGTTGTTGGCTACCTTGCTGCAGCAGTCTACTGACGAAAAAATCAATCTGACTGATGTTATTCTCGATCTTGAGCGCATCACCGTCCGCGATGTGCTGTTCTAACGATTCACACAGAAGCTTTCCGGGAAGCAGATTTAACATGGCAAACACGCCCTTCAGGCGGTGTGCGGTTTGAGACAGCGCTGCAAAATCACCGCTGCCCGCCTCAGTATACAGTTTTTTGATATCGTCGGGTACTGTATCAATAAACAAACCATAGTAATCACTTGATCTCAATTGTTTTTCATACACTTGGGCGCTTTCTGCCAGGGATCCTACAGAGTTTTCTTCCTGCTCTTGTGCCGCCATCTGGTGTTCTATCAAGATCAGAACCGCGTCGATCATGGCATTGTGCAGGTTATAGTTGACGCGGATATAGCCTTTATCAAGCTGTTGCCAGCCTGCTTCATCGCTGGTTAGCAGCAACGTATAGTCGTCGGCCTGCTGCGGGTTATCGGTCAGTAAAACATCATATTCCCGGCTGTTTTGGTGCTCCTCGGCCACGATGCAGTTGGCCCCATATCCCGCCAGTAGCTGAGTTACGATCCGGCGGATCTCGTCGGAGGTGATATCCAGCAGCGCCGTTACCCCATCGAGTAATTTCTCCGTCGCCTGTTCCTCTGTTTTCTCCTGCTCCATAGTGACACGAATGGTATAGCGGGTACCGATATCGATTTTGCTGCGGATATCCAACTGGCCATTGAGTTTTTTGCACAGCTGATTACACAGGAAAAACGTCAGCCCAGAGCCGTGATCGAAGCGATCGACCAGCGTTTGGCTGAGGAACGGGTAGGTCAGATTGCTGATTTCCTCATTGGAAATGCCGGTGCCGGTGTCGTTGATATGAAATACCAGGTGTTCAGGGCGATCGACTTCCTGTTCCACTACCAGGGTGATCTTGCCGTAGGCGGTAGTGATGATGGCGTAGCGCAGCAGCAATGAAAGGATTTTGCGCAGTGCGCCAGCATCGCCAATGTACTGTTGGTTGACGTCCAGATTAACGTGATTGAACAGCGCCAGCCCTTTCTGGTTGATGGCTGGCAGCACGTCCAGCAGCAGTTCATCCAGCAGTACAGTGGGGTTGAAAGGTTGACGAACCGGCTGCCAATCCTGTGTCTCCAGCCGGGTGAGCAGGGTGATATTGTCGATCAGATCCAATACCGATGCCGAAGCCAGGTTGAGTTGTTTAAGCAATGTCTGTTGCTGTTCGGCGTCTGATGGTTGGCACAGGCTTGCGGCCAGTTCGTGCATTTGCCGCACCGGCTGATTCAGCTCGATCCCCAGGTTGTGTAGCATCAACTTACGGGCCTGAACGTTTTTATCGTATTCGCGGCGGGCCTGTTGCAGCCGTTTGTTCACCATCACCTCTTTATCCTGATCGTTGAGCAGGAACAGATAGGTTTCCGCCGTGCGTTGGCTGCGGAAGATGCGGATCTCATAGACTTCGTTGTTGACCGTCGCCTGGATCACGCCATGATGCTGCTCCGCCATATGGGCAATTTTGGACAGGCTGAGGTGTGGCATCAGGTGCTCAGCGATCTTGTTGCTGGTGATCACGCTGTTATCGGCAAAGTCATAGACCAGCAGCCCGCAAGGCAGACTGGCAACAATTTCCTGGTTGAGCGAGCGTTGGAGATCCAGCTCGGCGGCGATATTTTCGCTGGGGCGGATGTATTGCTGGCGGAGGAAATAAATGCCCACCATCGATAGCGTCAGCAACAGCAGATTGACCGCCAGTAGCCAGATGTTATTGCGCAGCAGGTCAATCGCCAGATTGAAAGCTGAAACGCGGTAAATCAGCTGCAGCGGCGAGTTGGGTAATGAAACACTGAACTCAACCCAACTGCCTTTCAGGGCGGCCTGGGCGTTGATTGCCGTTTCGCTTGGCACCATGCTGTCGTCGATCTCTGCATTATCGGGCAGCAGCAGGAAGTTGGAGCGGGCCATATTAAGCGGAATGATATCGTTAATCGGCAGGTCGAAGGCGATCACCGTGGCCAAATGCCCCGGCTGGTTAAAGGTGGTGCGGATAGAAAACGAGTAGGCGTTCTGGAAGCGCTGTTTACGCAGGCCGGAAAAACTCTCGCGTTCGTCCAGCATATTGGCCTGTTGCAGCATTTCGGTGCGGCGGTCTGACACCGACGTAGTCAGGTAGTTTTCTTTCAATCGCGAAGTCAGGTCTTTCAGCGATTGGGTCGTCACCAGGCTCAGGCTGTTATCTTGCCCGTTGAGAAAATACATCGCATAGTTTTCCGTCTCGGTTCCCCAGCGGTTATCCAGGAAGTCCGAGATATTGGCAACCGTAGCCAGCGTGGCGTTGTCGTGGTTGCCAAAAATGACCGCATCGGTTTTGCTGCGTCGCTTCTCGACATAATATACATCCGGACGCAGCCGGGTTTCCTGCAGGTTGGTCTCAACAGCAAGCGACGCGGTATTACCAAATTTGTCGTAGATTTGCTCGGTCAGAGAGCGGTAGCTGTCGATACGCTTTTGCAGCATGTTGGCGATGGTGTTGACGGCATGTTTTTTCTCCGTCAGATAGGCGTTGGTATAATTATAGCTGTACAACCCAATGGCCACGGCCAGCAGCACGACAAACAGCCAGAAGCTGCGGGTGATGTAGCGGGAGTTGATGGTCAGTTGTCTATCTTGCAACATGGCTACGCATTCCTGAAATTAGCGAGTGACCGCTTTGGCGCTGGCAGTGACGATTAGCAGCAACGCAGCGACACAGGCCAGGGCAAACGTCAGGCTGGAGACCTGGGCGATTAGCCCGATCACTGCCGGGCCGGCCAGAATACCGGCATAGCCCACCGTGGTGACCGAAGCGATGGCCAGGTTGGCAGGCATGACGCGTTGGTTCCCCGCTGCGCTAAACAGAATAGGGACCACATTGGATGCCCCGACGCCAACCAGCATAAAACCAATCAAAGAGGCTATGGCGCTGTCTATCGTAATCGCCAACGCCAGGCCGATGGCCGCACACAAGCTACCCAGCAACAGTACCTGATATCTGCCCATGGCATTCACTACGCGATCGCCATTCAGCCTGCCGATCGTCATGGCAATGGAGAACAAAGCGTAACCCAAGCCAGCCTGGTTATGATCCATCCCGCGCATGGTGGTCAGGTACAGCGCGCTCCAGTCGAGCATTGAGCCTTCCGCCAGGAACATGATGAAGCACAGTAGGCCAATGAACATCACCCAGCCTCGTGGCAGAACGAACATCGGGCCTTCTTTATCTCCGCCGCTTTCACGCAGCAGGTTTTTACTGGCAATCAGCAGCAGAGCCAGAATGGCGACGACGGCGATCAGAGTGGCTTGTAGCGGACCGAGCCCCAACCATAATAGGGCGCTGACTCCACCCGCACCGGCTATCCCGCCAATGCTGAAGAAACCGTGAAAGCCGGACATCATGGCTCGATTGCTGGCGCGTTCGACCACCACGGCCTGAATGTTCATGGCCACGTCAATCATACCAATCGCTGCACCGAACAGCAGTAAGGCTAATGCCATCCCCAAGGTGGAGTCCATCAGCACCAGCAGCGGCAAATCGATGCATAGGGCGATACCCGCCAGCAGGATCACGCGGCGACAGCCAAATTTGCCGGTCAAAAGCCCAGTCAACGGCATTGCCATGATCGAGCCAACTCCGATGCACAGCAGCAGCAGGCCTAATGAGCCGTCATCTATATTGATACGCGTTTTGGCAAAAGGCACCAGCGGTGCCCAGGTGGCCATTGCCAGTCCGGCGATAAAAAAGGCCAGGCGGGTGGCATTCTGCTCGGGCACACCGGGCTTAATTTGTTCGTTGCAAGTGACTGTCATGTCGGTATCGGGATCGGCTCTGGATAGTGGCTTAAATGAACCCCTGTTTTTATCACAATCTGTGATCGGGGTCGAAAGGATTCGCGTTAACCGTGTAACCCATCAGGGGGGCAGGAGCGGTGTAAGATCACTCGCGGATGAGGGAGAAATAGTTTCTCAAGGTAACAAATCTATTATCTAGGGAATTGAAGCGGGATTCATTGCTATTTTGTATGTGATTGTTGTCTATTTAAACGATGAGCGGCGACAAATTATTCGTTGGTTAATTAATTGGCGGTCTTTTAGGGTTGATTTAGCTATTAGTGCGGTAATTGATCATGTTTATGATATCTCTCTGTGATTAAATTTGTGCATAAAATGCTTTATTGGCACGATTTTATCGCTGATTTTTGGGTATAAAAAAACCGGCCAGAGGCCGGTTGTAACTACAAAAATTATCATACGGATAATGAAGGTAATAATGAAAATAATGATGATAGCGGGATGATTATAGCGTCAGGCATGGCAACGATTTTTGGCACAATGTGCTTATTGCTGGATACTTTTGTACTGTTATCTTTATTTTTATAAAGTTTTGTATATGTAATTGATTTATATTGGTTATTTTATTTTTTTATCTTTCGGTGCTTTATTTGTCTTGTCGGTAATGTTTTGTGAAAGTTCGCCAGCATTTACATTTTGAAACCTTTAAATATAGGTATGAAACACCATCGGATACTTGGTATCATTTTCTTTCTGGATTAATATAGCCCTTGTTACCAGAATGGTGATTCACAGTCGCGCTAATAATGCTCAGAAGAGCAGTGGCCGTAGCTCGACATAATTAAGAGGATAATAACGATGAAACTTCGAGTACTCTCCCTGGTCGTCCCAGCTCTGTTGATGGCAGGCACAGCAGGTGCAGCAGAAATCTACAACAAAGACGGCAATAAACTGGATTTGTTCGGTAAAATCGATGGTCTTCACTATTTTTCCGACAACGATAAAACCGACGGCGATCAGTCTTACATGCGTTTTGGCCTGCGTGGCGAAACTCAGATCAACGATCAGCTGACCGGTTATGGTGAGTGGGAATATCAGGTTCAGTTGAACAAAACTGAAGACGAAAATGACTCCTTCACCCGTGTGGGCTTCGCTGGTCTGAAATTCGGCGATTACGGCTCATTGGATTACGGCCGTAACTACGGTGTGATGTATGACATCGGCGCATGGACCGACGTGTTGCCTGAGTTTGGTGGCGATACCTATGGCGCGGACAACTTCCTGTTCCAACGCACCAGCGGTGTTGTGACTTATCGTAACAACAACTTCTTCGGCCTGGTTGATGGCCTGAACTTTGCTCTGCAGTATCAGGGTAAAAACGGCAACGGTGAAGAAAGCAACAATGGCCGTGATGTCCTGAACCAGAACGGTGACGGCTACGGTATGTCCGTATCCTACGATCTGGGCTATGGCATCAGTGCTGCCGGTGCGTTCTTCAACTCTGATCGTACCAACGATCAGAACGGTGGCCCTAACGGCACCTCTTCCATTCTGGGTCGTGGTGACAAAGCCGAAGGCTATAGCGGCGGTCTGAAATACGACGCCAACAACGTCTATCTGGCAGCGATGTATACCCAGTCTTACAATGCTACCCGTTTCGGCAACAGCAATAGCTCTCTGTACGGTTACGCGAACAAGGCACAGAACTTTGAAGTGGTTGCACAGTACCAGTTCGACTTCGGCCTGCGTCCTTCCGTGGCGTACCTGCAGTCTAAAGGCAAGGACATTGGCGGCGGTTACGGCGACCAGGATCTGCTGAAATATGTTGATGTGGGTGCGACCTACTACTTCAACAAAAACATGTCCACCTACGTTGACTACAAAATCAACCTGCTGGACGACAACACATTTACCGACAACGCCGGTATCAATACCGACAACGTGGTTGCTGTAGGCCTGGTTTACCAGTTCTAAGCAATACTGTGAATGTGACCACGCGGCCTTCGGGCCGCGTTTTTTTTGCCCATTAGCCACCCGCACAGATTGATCTTCACGCGGCACTGATTGCTATTCTGTTGAGTCTGTAACTGCCTACCCTGTTTGTAAATTGATAAATCAGGAGGTTGGTATGGAACTTAAGATTGAGCGTGTGATTGAGACGGTGCTGTATGTTAACGATATCGAACGTGCCGCAGCCTTCTATCAGCAGGTGTTGCAACTGCCCGCGATGGTCGCGAACGATCGTTTCCGGGCCTATAACATCTCCGATCAAAGCGTGTTGCTGCTGTTTGTTGCCGGAGATTCGCTGAACGGTGCTCAGTATCCGGGAGGCTATATTCCCCCTCATGACGGCAGCGGCCCACAACATCTTGGTTTGGCCGTGAGCAAGGCCCAGTTACCCCTGTGGGAGCAGCAGTTGGCCGAACACGGTGTTGAGATAGAAGGGCGTATGCGTTGGGAGCAGGGCGCGGAGAGCATTTATTTCCGCGATCCGGATGGCCACCTGTTGGAACTGGTGACGCCGGGTATCTGGGCCAACTATTAACAGCGGCAACGCATTATTGGCATAAAAGCCTTTTAGCTTCTACACTTACATAACAATAAGCATGCTAAGGAGATAAGCTATGACAATGAAACTGGTTTTGGCCGGATGTACTGCGGCGCTATTTACCGTACTGACTGGGTGTACCACTTACGACAGGGCCGCGAGCTATGTGAACGAGCCTGTGGTAAGCGATGTAAAAGTCGGGATGACTAAACAGCAAGTGCGCGCAATTGCCGGGCCACCATCAACCTCAGCCAGCCTGATCCATGCGCAGGGTACCTGTGATACTTATGCCGTGGCACCACGGGACGGCAAAGCACAGACCTATTTTGTCAGCTTCAACGACACGGGCCACGTGATGAACAAGGGGTATCAGAGTTGTTCAGAGTACGATACCCAACCTAAATAACTGCCTGCTTATTGTCCGAAAAGAGCCTCGCTGATGCGGGGCTCTGGTTTTTTTAAGCGCAATTGGTCTGAAATTTAAGCTAACGAGCGTTTTGACGCATTTTTTTACGTCAAAACGATAGACATTTCATAACGGTACCGTTAATATCTGCGCTCATTGGAAGGATGGCCGAGTGGTTTAAGGCAACGGTCTTGAAAACCGTCGAGTGTAACAGCTCCCAGAGTTCGAATCTCTGTCCTTCCGCCAAATACAGACCCCAAGCTCGTAAGAGCTTGGGGTTTTTCGTTTTCAGATGGCCTTCAGGTCTTTACTTTCCAGGCGCTTGCACCACTTCGCCAGGTGATTTTCCGCGTGTTCACATTGCCATCAGGATCTCGGTAAAATCGTTAGTGATAGACGATGTCATGGGCTCGTCACGTTTAATAATATAAAAGCATGCGCTGATATTGATATCTTCAGCAGATTTTTTCTTGAGGTTCAGCTGTGGGCTGTAATGCTCCACAACACGATCGCTTAATAGCGCGAGATAACCCTGTTGTTTCACTAGACACCAGGTGGCGAGGAAAGAGTCAGTTTCCACGACATTACCCTGCTGCGTGCACGGGAAAGAGGAGTCTTGCATTGCTAAACGGCCTGCAGTACAGGAATGTGGAACTACCCACTTTGTTTCTTCCAGCGGCAGCTCATCAGAGGAGTGATTGTTCCCTTGATAAAGCGAAAACGTCTCACATTTGAAGTCCTGCGTTACCAGATCGACACTGTTAATCCCCTCGCTGAGGTTGCAGACCACCAGATCCAATTCGTTATTTCTCAACTTGGCAATCAACTCTTCGGAGCAATCCTCAATCACGATAATGCGGGTGTGTGGATAACGCTGATTAAAGATCTCAAGTGCCTCGGGGAGATAGCATAGCAGTGGGTAGGTGCTCATGCCTAAGCGCAAGAATTTCTCTCCGGTTTCTTTCAGTCCACGGAATTCATAAATGGTATTTCTTAACTCATTGGTGATAGCGTCAATGCGTTGAAAAAATGCTTCACCTACTGGAGTGAGCCGGACACCGCGGTTGCTGCGTTCCAACAGACGCGAGCCAATATTTTCTTCAAGTTCTTTAATAATACGGCTGAGTGTCGGTTGTGAAATAGCCAGCTTTTTTGATGTTTCATGTAAGCTACCGCAGTAAATAATTTCTTTAAAAGTAGTCAGATGAGATAATTTCGGCATACTTTTCATAATCAGTCTCTTCATTCATATTTGAATTGGCGGTGTAAAAGGGGGCTGTATGACGTTTTTAACCAGAGCCACAAATTCTGCTGTAATAGGCCTGTTTCATCATGCTATCGCCAAGTAAAGTATTGACGGTTTTATCAAGTACCGTAGTAGTGACAGAGGCGGGCATGAGAGTTGCGGTGATTTCTACGTCATCATCGCCAAAAGGCTCAATATCCAGGTGCGAGATAAAGCAGTTTTCGGCTTGCATCACCTGTTTGAATTTGGCTAACGCTTCGCGTTGCTCGTGTTCAAAAGCAATCACGCAGATCTGGTAGGTGGATTCACCGTTAACATCGCTGAAGGGTTGTTTGTTGACCATATTGACGATCGGGCGCAGCAGTGTATTGGCAGCCAGTACGTATAACGTAGCGGCCAGTGCATCTCCATATAATGCACAACCCGCGCAGGTACCGACGGCTGCCGATCCCCACAGCGTAGCCGCTGTGTTCAGACCGCGGATATTCATTCCTTCTTTCATGATTGCCCCGGCTCCGAGAAAACCGACGCCAGAAACCACATAAGAAATCACTCTTACCGCCCCCCCACTGCCATCAATGGTCATGGCCAGATGGACAAAGATAGCTGCGCTGGTGGCAACAAGTGTATTGGTGCGTAACCCGGCAGTGCGTTGCCGGAACTGTCTTTCATAGCCAATAATTGCGCCAAGTAAAGATGCTGTTGATAGCGTTATTAATGTTTGAATAAAATGCATGATAAAAACCAACATGTTATCTGCTTATCATGAAACACCGATAAAAAGGTAGTCCTTGATAAACAGGTAGTTAAAATGGCAGACTTTTCATCTGCCAGTCAGCGATTAAAAATTGATATTATGCCTGGCAGACGCGGAGCAGTGGCGTTTATACAGGCCGGGCTTTAATAGACCGAAGTAGCAATTTGCTGGCTTAGCTCAGCGCTGATTTCTTCGATCAGGCTTTGCATTGAGCGTTTGTTCCGCTCCTCACGCCGCAGGGTGATTTCATAATTTCCAGTAACGGTACCGGGGTCTGAACCTAGCAAAATAATCCGATCTGACATCATTACGGCTTCTGTTATGCTGTGGGTTACTAAAATCATGGAGCGAGTTTTTATTTGCCGCGTCGACCAGATCTGCATTAGGTCGTTGCGTAGATTTTCTCCGGTATAAATATCCAGGGAAGAGAAAGGTTCATCCAGTAACAGCAACGCAGGTTCGACGACGAGCGCACGGGCAAACCCCACCCGTTGGCGCATACCACCGGAAAGTTCTCGTGGGAAAGCATTGCGGTATTTTTCCAGACCAATCAGGTTCAGCATTTTTATCACCTGTTTGTCGATGGTGTCTTGGGAATAATGCTGTGCCTGCAATCCAAAGGCGATATTTTGATAAACGGTTAACCAAGGGAAAATAGCAAAGTTCTGGAAAACCATGTTGATTTGTGGGTTAGGGCCTGTGACTTTGTCCTCACCGAGCATGACATCCCCAAAATCAGGAGATATCAAACCTGAGATGATCCGCAGTAGGGTGGATTTGCCCGAGCCGGATTTCCCTAATACGCTGATCACTTCATTGTCATAGACGTTGAGGTCGATATCACTAAGGACCAAATGTGATTTTTGGGTCGTAGCTTGGAAGCTCTTACTCACGTTGCTGACAGTAAGTAATATTTTTTTCTTGGCCATCATATTTCCTTGGTTATCTTATTAAAAAATAAATAGGTGAATAGGATATGCCGCTGATTTTTGCACAGAAACATCCAGACGTGAAAATATACACTAGAGAATGCCAGCGGTCTTATTGGTCTGATTAATAAGTTGAATTCTGGTTATTGAGAGATGCTGTCAGCTTAGGATCGCCTAGTATAAGGCGCTGAAGGAGGTGAGAATAAAGTGCAGCTGTAACGTGATGACGTCACATACGAATACTTTTCAGGACGCAGTAAAATGACTATTGCGCCTAAGCCTCCAGCAGGCTCAACAAACCAATGAATAACGAACCGTCGGTGTCCATAATTTTATCCTGTATCAAATCGGAGTCTCATAGTACCCACAAGGGTCAGGAAGCTCAATAACTGAGTGATGTTTTATAACTGCAAAATGTAATTTAATATTAATGGATATCGCAAGGGATGTTTAAACTAAACACAGCATCAACGAGATTGGAGTTTAAATGAGTGGTTGACTATAAACCCCGGAGCATTGGAAGTGAAACTAAAACGTTAAATGAAGGTAATGCAGTCAACGTGGTGATTGTTATCTTTGGCGTCGCTATGAAAAATACTCTAATTTCAGAGGGAAATGCCTATTGGCAATGTGGAATGGGGAAAGAAACGGCTAATATGATTGTATTCACTGTTTTTAACTTTCATTCATATGTCTTGCTTGCTAGCTTTTACCCATTCAAAAACGCTAAAAAGCCCAATGAGGTCAAACCTCATCAGGCATGGGTTTCAGCGCTTAACTTCTCAGAACTGGTACATAATCCCCGTTTCAACGACATCATCAGAACCTAAACCGGCTGCATTGTGTTTATCCAGCAGGTTCAGTTTGTACTCTACATAGGCTGACATATTGGCATTGAAGCTATAACCCAGCGCCATATCTATATACTTGACCAGATCGGTATCACCGATGCCAAGTAGGTCACGCCCACGTGACTGCAAATAGGCAAGAGAAGGGGTGATGCCAGAATCAAAGTGATACTGCGCCACGGCTTCGACGGCATCTGCCTTTGGTGCAAAGCCGGTGTAGTTGCCACCCTCTACGTAGGTCATGTTCTGAGTGCGGGTATAGTTTGCTGCCAGATAGAGGTTATCCCGATCGTACTTCAGGCCCAAAGTCCAGGCTCTGGCACGATCGCCATTGGCCAGACCAAAACTACGCTGTGCCTGTGTACGATCCGAATTGGCGTAGGCACCGCCAGCGCTCAGTCCCCAACCTATGTCGTAGGTCGTGGAGAAGGAATATCCGTCGCCGTTTTGTGTCTGCAGGTCTTGCGTGTGATGGGCATCGTCGCCCCGATTCTTTCCCTGATATTGCATGCCAATATTCAGGCCATCAATAATCCCCCCCAAACCCTGATTATGATAGGTCAACATACCGTTGCCCCGACTGGTCATAAAGTTATCGGCAGCTTCATAACTGTCATTACCAAACTCGGGTAATACATCGGTCCAGCTTCCCACGTCATAGAGTAAACCGTAGTTGCGCCCATAGCTGATGCTGCCAAACGGGCCGAATTTCACCCCGGCAAAACCCAACCGCGTGTAGTTACCACTTTGCTCGCCGCTTTCCGCTCCGTTCAGCCCAATCTGATATTCCCATTGGCCGTATCCAATGATGTCATCATTAATTTGTGTTTCGCCTTTAAAGCCAAAGCGAGTGTAGGATTGATCGCCGCTGCTGCCAGCATTATTACTGAAATAATGAACACCATTAATCTGCCCATATAAATCCAATTTATTGCCGTCTTTATTTACGATTTCTGCAGCTAACGTGGTGCTGGCTACTGGCAATAGTAACCCCAATACAGCCAAGTGCATTATTTTTTTCATTTCAATAACCTGATGTTAATAAATACGTTGAAAGCTATGATGCTTTTTGTGATATCGCAATTCTCTTATACAAACGATCGCTGGTTTCATCAATAATGGCTGCCATATTCTGTCTGCCTCGTGATTCTCTTGGCCTGTCGATAACGATCTCATCGGTGATTTGCCGTTTATTGGCATCCATAATGACGACTCGGTCGGACATCATGACCGCTTCCTCTATGTCATGGCTCACCATGATGATGGCGCTGATATTATTTTTTTTGTTCGTCCAGATATTCATTAAATCCATCCGCAGTTTCTGTGCGGTAAAGATATCAAGAGAAGAAAAGGGCTCATCCAACAGCAAAACTTTGGGCTCCACGGCTAATGCTCGGGCAAAACCTACGCGCTGGCGCATACCACCGGAAAGTTGACGGGGCCAGGCTTTCTCATACCCATTCAGGCCAACCAGCGTGAGTAATGCTTTCAGCTTTTTGTCGATCAATTGCGGTGGCAAGTCTTGTGCGATCAGGCCAAAGGCGATGTTGTCATACACCGTGAGCCACGGATAAAGAGCATAAGACTGGAATACCATACTGATATCGGCATTGGGTCCTTCGATAGGTTTTCCTGCCAGCGATACCGTGCCGGTATCAGGGAAAATCAGGCCGGCAAATATGCGCATCAACGTTGATTTGCCAGAACCTGACTGCCCAAGGATCGTAACGAACTCCCCCTTGTGAACATTCAGATCCACGTCGCGCAGTACTTCCTTGGGGAGCTTGTTTTCTCCAATGAAGGCTTTGTTTACCTGCTTGGCGCTGAGTACCACTTCTTGAATAGTCATTTAATTTCCCTGCATTAATCATATTTGAATTTGGTTTCTGCAACGCGATACAGTGGCTGCCAGATAAAGATTACGCATAACGCCACCAGTGAGCACATGGCAGCACAGCCCAGCGCGGATTCCGGATTTTTACCGGCATCGGTCACGACTGAAATAAAAGCGCCCAGCCCGGTAGTACTGATCGTGGTAGTTCCCCATTGAATGACTTCTGCTGCAATGGCGCTATTCCAGGCACCGCCTGCTGCAGAAATAATGCCGGTAACGATGTAGGGGAAAATCGCGGGCAGCATATAGTAACGCCACCATTTGAAACTCCGTAAACCGAAGGTTTCGCTGACTTCGGTGATATGTGATGGGATTGCCGTGACGCCGGCAATGACGTTAAACAACACATACCACTGCGTGCCGAGCATGATCATTGGAATCGCCCACCAGCCAAGATCCTGATGATAAACAGCGATAAAAGCGGCGATCAGAGGATAGAAAATATTGGGTGGGATAGCAGCCAGGATTTGAATGATCGGCTGGAAGAATTTCACCAGGCGTGGATTCATCCCTATCCAGACGCCGAGTGGGGTGAAAATCACGATACTGAGCACCATTGCAGCCACTACACGTGCAGTAGTCAGCAGCATCCATTCAGGCATCATGGCGAAGTATTGCTTTGGGAAATACTCCCACAGTTGATAACCAAACCAGGCACAGGCCATGACCACCGCGAGATACCAAGTGCTGCGCCACAGCCAGTTGGCTTTTGCGGTGATGCGAAACAGCTTGTGCAAACCAAGGCCGTACCAGATCTGCGGCAGCTTAAATAGCCATACATCAGCCAGCATGCGTAGGGCCGCTGACAACATTGATCCTAGATGGGAATAGCTCAGGCAGTTATAAAACCATGAGCTGCCTTCAGTTTTATTGGCGCTAACATCTTCGTATTTGAAACGGGAGGTATAGCGAACCAACGGGCGGAAAACCAATTGGTCAAGCACGATAATATTGGCCGCTAATGTGATCACGGCAAACAGAATAGCGTGCAGGTTTTGCTGCGCCAGCGCTTCGGCAATATAGGAACCTACACCAGGCAACGCCACCGATTTATCGTTGACCGGGATCGCCTCCGACGCCACCAGAGCGAACCATGCTGCCGATTGTGACACCATGGCATTCCACAATAATCCGGGTACGGAATAGATAAACTCTAACCGCCAGAAACGTTGCCATGGATTGTAGTTGAAACTGCGTGCGGCTTCATCCAGTTCACTTGGAACGATGCGCAGCGTCTGGTACAACGTTAGCATCATGTTCCATGCCTGGCCGGTAAATACCGCAAAGATAGCGGTACACTCCAGCCCCATCACACTGTGTGGGTACAGGCCAAGAAAATACACCGTGGTGAAGGTTAAAAAGCCCACCAAGGGTACTGACTCCATAAAGTTGACGAAAGGTAATATCACCCTGCGTAACGGCACGTAGCGCGCCGCCAGGACGGCAAAGACAATGGAGAATAACAATGACCAAATCATGCCGATGGCAAACCGCATTGTCGTTCTTAGTGAGTAATAGAAAAGATTCCAGGTATCCAGACTAATGGCACCCACGTTGTGTTCATCGAACGAACCGTGCATGTCCCCCCAGGCACGGATAAGAAAGACGATGACCAATGATGCTATTACAAAAACAATAAGGTCATTTAGATAGTACTTTCTAGAAATAGATGTACTTCTGCTTTTTTGCATAATGCCAATCCCATAAATTTCTCAAAAAACCGGCGGGAACGTCAACTTGATAAAGCCGAGCGCCTCCGTTTTAAACGAACATATATAGCTTGAGATAAATTAATTTGCTGATTGTTACGCTGATGGTGAACGATGAATACTACAGGAACAGGCATGACAAGCCGGTATTATCAGATGCCAAGGCACATAGGCAGTGCCAGGACGTTGCTGATAAGCCGTTGATTGATTGTCTACATTCTGTTTATTTCAGAATGTAGCATGAACTACATTACTGAAATTTATCCAGTAGTACTAAGCTAAAACTAAAACTTCCATCGTCCATAAGGCCCCCGTGGTGAGAATAAAGCGGTGAGATAGTAATGCTTGAACATAATGAATAGCAAGTAGATGTGATGGTTTTCATTATTGTATGTGTAACAGGATGAAAATAGATTTTTTAAAAGATATATCCATAAATTAAAATGATGAGGGAGATATTGTTAGATAGACAAGGACATCAAAAAATTGAAGCCTATATAGCTAGGATGAATGTTTCTTAACGTGGCAAAATATAACTTTTTTACTTGAGTTACGCGTATTATTGATGATCCCGAGCTTCCGGGAAGTTCGGGGGAGGAGGGAGAACACCAACTCACCTTGTCATCCCCACATACCTTCCAAGATCTCAATGGTTCTTGGTTCCAACGGAACACGGTGCTTGTTGCGCGCAGTGCTCTACTTGTGTGGCGACGAGGTAAAATGCAAAGCACTGAAAATGAATCTGCAAGCGGGATCGCAATAAGGAAAACTTTTCTCTCTAGCAAGTGACAGTGCTGGGGGATTTGTTAAAATAGACCCACTTAATCAAGATAAGATTATTATTATCATGCAGTTAACTAAGATTTTTCGTCTTGTCCCTGTGTTGCTTTTGCTGGTAATGGCGGGTTGTCAGCAACCGCGTTCTTCTGTGCAAAAGGAGCCGGTCGCCCTTAATGAACAGGTAGAGCAGCTGGCTTCAGTGATTGCCAGCACCAAGTATTTGAAATATAAGTGTAATCGTAGTGATTTACCCAGCGATGCGGTCATTGACAAGGTGGCCTACAAAGTCGCCAAACAACGAGGCTGGAATAGCGCTGGCTACGGGGCTTTGCCGCAGCGTAGTGAGGAAATTTATCAAAGCCTGATGAGAGACAACACGCCGGAACAAACCAAGTGCAGCAGCTTTAACAGCCTGTTGGCACCTTTTACCGACGAACTGCGTGCAGAAAAAAGCAGTTAGTGACACCAACTTGGTGTCCTGTGCCCAGTGTACGGGCTAGTGGTAAGGTTTATTCTGACTCTTCAGCGGTGCTTTCGCTATCCACCTTGCCGCCCGGCCAATCCTCTAATGCGTCAAGTGTGAATACCTCGCCATTGAAGTTAAAGATGGTCACGTCCTGTTGTATTTGCTCAATCGTAAGGTTGGGGGCAGGGCTGTCTCCTTCCTGATAACGCTGACCGTTCAGCGTGATGCTGCGTTTGTCATCTTCCGATGCGTAAACGTGCGCGCTGTATCTTAAAGGGGCTAATTCATCACTGGCTAAGGAGGGGGGGACTTTATTATCTGATCCCACTTGTTGCGCTGGTTTATTTTCATCATACGCAGTTTCTCTATCAGCGTTGGTGGCCGTATGCCTGGGCATCTCCATTTTTACCACGGCAGAGGGGACAACTTGATGAGTCAACGCGGGGGCGGCGAAAGCTTCGTTGTTACGCCAGTGCTGTCCGGAAAACCAGCCTATCGCTATTAACAGCAATGCATACACTGGCAGCAGATAGCGGGGAATAAACAGCCCCTTGGCGGGGTGAACGCTGGCTTCTAGCTCTACTTTCGATTTATTGTCCACATCCCTGAACCTTTAATAAACGCTGATTTCTACAGCCAGAGGTTGTTTATTGGCGTGTCGCCAACGCTTGAGCAAAGCCAAAGTATCAAGGGTATATCCTGCCCGAAAACTCAGGTCAATAGCATTGTACTTTTATTCGGGAGTGATGTGACTCAGTGGGTGTAACCTCTCGTTTCGGGCCACCTGATGGTGGCCCGAAACGGACCGTTTTATTTACTGCTTACAGGCAAACCTGCGCCCTGGGCAGAGACTTGTTGTTTGACCAACAAGGCTACCGACCAGGCGGGAACTGTAACGCTGCCCTCTGCGGTAATATTGACACCGGAGGCGAGTGAGCGGTCTCCCAGGTTTTGTTGGATTGCGCTCAGGGTGAGATTTTCACCGGTAAAGTCATTAAGCGTTCTGGCTTCCGGCGCTGCGTTGATGATAACGACTAACGCATCGGCTTGGGGATCAAGATCGTTTCCGGCCTGAACTCCGTCATCAATGGTCATTACCAGTAAGCCCAGTTGCTGTTCTGCGCCCGTGTTACGGAAATCGACACGTTTCATCACTTCGTGGCCGCTACCCAAGGCAATCAGAGGCGAGGATTGGCGCAGTTGCGTAAGCTCCTGATAGAACGAGGTCATCTGTGCGATCTCTGTTTGGCCAGGTGTGGCAACAGCATCTTTTACGCTGGCGATCAGCGAATAGTTGTCACCGTCATCGCTGATGCGTGGCATACCAACGTTGAAGTTGTTGTCTTGATAGCTGTAATCCACACGGTTGAACCAGTCCCCGGCATCATATGAGTCACGGGTAAATGACTTGGAACGCAACAGTTCAGAGCCTTGTTGATCGAATGCCAGCCCTTGGCCCAACAACGTAGTGGCCAGTGACACCGCCTGCATGCGTACGCGAGTGGTGAGATCGGCTTCACGTGCGGCTTTGTAGCTGATCATATCCCATAAGGTTTGGTTGTCGTGTTTGGAAACATAGTTGACCACTTCGGTCGGATCGTTGGCATAACCCCCAATCGCCCCGTTATAGTCAATTTCGCTGCCTTTTTTGACGGAGCCGTCTTTATCGATCAACAGGAATTCAGCCAGGTTGCCGGCCATGCCCAGACGGGTCAGATCGGCCAGATGGCGCACGGTATCCTCGTTTTGCTGGGTTAACTCGTTAGCCAATACTCCGGCACCGTTACCCACCCCCTGGTTTTGACGCAAGGCATCACCAGAGTCAAACGGGCCGCCTCCACGAACAGCATCACGCAGACGATCGGAGAAGGTGCCAATGCCGGTGCCTTTTAACGTGATCTGCGAAGCGATTTCGAAGCGATCGTCCTGACCTGAATTCCAACCTTCACCAAAGAAATAAACGTTGGGGTTCACCGATTTTACTTTCTCCCGGGCCGCCAGGATTTGTGCTTTCGGATGATAGCCCATCAGGTCAAAGCGGAATCCGTCAATCTTGTAGTCTCGGCTCCAGACCACCAGAGAGTCTTCAATCAGTTTGGCAAACATCCGGTGTTCGGGGGCCGAGTCGGAACAGCAGGTGGCCGACTCTACACTGCCCGTAGTTTCATTCAATCGTTGATAATACCAGGGCACGATTTTATCCAGCACCGAGGTGCGATCCGTTGGGCCAGCCGCATTGGTGTGGTTATAAACCACGTCCATGATGATGTTCATACCCAGTTGCTGTTTGATGGTCTGCACCATGGTACGAAACTCTTTGATGCGGGCAGTGCCTTCGGGATTGGTAGAGTAAGACCCTTCAGGCACCGTGTAATGGAACGGGTCATAACCCCAGTTGTAGGAGTCAGTCTGTGAAACATAGTCATTCAATTCCTGCACCTGCGGATTGTCCTGGCTGTCATTCTGTTTCAGTTCTTCTAGTACATCACCGATGGTGGTTGAACTCCCACAGTAGCCAGCAAAACGGCTTTGCTTAACGGCGCTGTTTAGTTCACAAAGCCGACTGAATGGATGGGTGAGATCCGCCACTTTGTCGCTGAACTCATTGACGGTTGCCAGATCAAACACCGGTAGCAATTCAATGTGGGTTACGCCCGCATGCCCAAGCTGTCTGAGATGCTGCACCATATTGCTGTCACTGGCAGTCAACGCCAGATATTTACCCCGTACCTGTTCAGGCACGGTCTGATCCCAGGCGGAAAGATCGCGGATATGCGACTCATGGATGACCATCTTGGCAATATCAGCCTGGCTGGTCTGTGGGTGTGGCATTGTCAGGCCGTCCCAGCCTTCTGGTTTCAACGCGCTGTCATTGAGATCCACGACCTGGCTGTATTCGGAGTTCGTGGAGAGGCTATGGGAGTAAGGGTCGGTGACCTCATACTGCTCCACTTTGCGCGATTGCGGATGATAAACGGTCAGGGCGTAACGATAAAAAGCGTCTTTAAGGTCATGACTTCCTTGATATGACCAGGCACCGGAATCGTTATCTCTGGTCATCGGATGGCTACCAATGACTTTTTTATCCGCACTGTAGATCACCAGTTCTGCCTGCTGGGCCGTGGGTGCCCAGACACGGAAAGTGACGCCAGAATCGGTCAGCAGAGCACCATATTCCAGGCCTTCCGCTGCGGCTGAGAAGCGATCATCGAGAACGCCAGCGGTCTGTACCTGGGTGGCTGAAATAAGGATGCCGTCCTGATTGGCGGCCAGGGCGACGGTCTCGCCGCTAACCAGTTCGTCTACTTTTGCATTGTCCGGCAATTTGAAGGCGGCATAACCCGCAAGGTGAGGGAAGCGTGAACCCAGTTCCTGGTTGATGCTGGTCGGTGTCAGCGAAAGATAGCGATCGGTAAACTTCCCTTCGCTGTTGGCGGCCACTTTGCCATTGTGGTTGTAGTACAGACGTACGATAGGTTTCCCTTCCCCGGCAGGCCACAGCAGGGTGTGTTTATCTACCCAATGGGCTTCAGCCAGAGCCACCCCGAAGGCCGCGCGGAAAGCTTCGGCACGGGTATCATAAAGCGTACTGCTGCCTGCAAGCGCAGAAACGGTCCTGTCCGGAAAATCACTGAACGATAAACGCATATCCGCATCAATCAGCTTATTGGTGCCATCACGCAGAATGAAGTTGATACACCCAGTGGTTTTGCTCAGAGGTAGCACCCAATACGGGCCATAACTGTCGCTGCCTGTCGGTGTTGTACTGGTGTCATTCCAGTCCCCAGAGGGCTTATCCAGGGCGTCACAGGTGTCGTTATTCCACAAAAACAGGTTCTTGGTACTGTAATCAGCGGCGGAGCCGCTGGTGATACCAGCAATATCGACCAGATGAATGACCGCCTGGTTTTCACCTGCCATGACGGCTTCGCCAGGCATGGCTATGTCAGGCAGACGTGCAATCGGCTCTTGGTTGTTGGTATCGGGGCTAACGTCTGAAGAATTATTATTATCACAGCCGCTCAATATGACGAGCGAGCCGAAAAGTAGGGCATTACAGGTATTTTTCAGCATTCTAAATTCCCTATCAGGCTTGCATTATAGAAAGTAAAAAATCGTATCAATGTGTAAAGCAGTGGTATTAGATATTGCATGATAAGGAGGAGCATCCTCCTGCTTTAGGAGGAGGAGGGGCGTAGGTGGAAGGAGGACGCGAAGTTTAGAGTAGGGAGATTAAACGGGTTAAACCGCTTTTATGCTAGCGAGATTAAGAAATAAATAGCTATAAAAACAGAAAGATAAATTATTTCGATAAGCAAAAATAATGATTTATTATTGAGGGGAGTATGTATAAAGTAACCCTTTCTGAGAGGATGTATTCAGAAACGTAAGGGCTGATGGAGGTACTGAGTTGTAAGGTTTCAGTCATAACCTTACATATTCTCCAACGACAATGCCCCCAACGATATGCCCACCGATTGACTGATATCGGTGAACTTCTGGCTGGCGTAAACAGAGAAGCAGGCAAAGGAAGGCAAGATGCGATTTTCTGTATTGTTATCGGTATGCAGAGAGGCTACTTTCAGGCTGTTCACGCCGCGATGGGCTTTATGCGTGCTGTCACTGTTGATTTGCAATCAACTCGCCTTGCTCACCTGGCACGGGCTCCTGCCCCCTGAAATATCCCCCGTACGCTTATCCAAAGCAGACTTCGCACCAGTAACAACTGGCGTTGGAGGTGAGTCTGAACGTTACCGCTTCACCCTCTTTGGTACTTCGCTACCCTCATCTTCCGCCGCTGAGCATTCTGTCTCTGACCAAACCCTGCGTAACGCACCGCCTTCTTCTCTCAAGCTAAACCTGACCGGCATTGTCGCCAGCCCCAGTCCAGAGCGTTCCATCGCCATTATCGCCAAAGATAGCAAACAGTTCAGCCTTGGCGTGGGGGAGAAGGTGCCTGGTTATGACGCCCGAATTGCGTCAATTTTTGCCGATCGTATCGTGATCGCCTATCAGGGGAATTATGAATCGTTGTTGCTGTTCAGCGAGCAACCCGAGGCCGCTAAAAGTGACAAAAAAACCTCAGCGTCGCAGCTCAAGGCACAGCTGCAAAAGCAGCCGCAAAGCATTCTCAATTACCTGAATATCTCACCGGTGATGGTGGATGACAAACTCATCGGCTATCGACTCAATCCGGGCAAACAAGGCGAATTATTCCGCAAGGTCGGGCTGCAGGAAAACGATCTTGCCATAGCGCTAAATGGCCTGGATCTGCGCGATGCACAGCAGGCTCAACAGGCATTGAAACAGCTTTCAGAACTCAGTGAACTGAATCTTACCGTTGAGCGTGGCGGTCAGTTACAGGATATCTATTTGGCTCTTGGAGATGACTAATTGTTGAATACAAAAATAATCAGGAGCTTACGCATTGTGCTACTGGCGGTGATGCTGCTTGGTACTCGGCAGGGCTGGAGTGCCGAGTTTTCTGCCAGCTTCAAGGGCACGGATATTCAGGAGTTTATTAATACGGTCAGCAAGAACCTGAATAAAACGGTGATTATCGATCCTGCCGTGCGCGGCACTATCACCGTACGCAGTTATGACATGCTCAATGAGGAGCAGTATTACCAGTTCTTCCTCAGCGTGCTGGACGTTTATGGCTTTGCCGTGGTGGATATGCGTAATGGCGTGTTGAAAGTGGTGCGTTCCAAGGATGCTAAAACCGCTGCGGTACCGGTAGCCAGCGATGCTCAGCCGGGCGAGGGTGATGAAGTGGTGACACGTGTCGTGCCGGTCAATAACGTGGCGGCACGCGATCTTGCCCCGTTACTCCGTCAATTGAACGATAACGCCGGGGCTGGCAGTGTTGTGCATTATGAGCCTTCCAACGTGTTGCTGATGACCGGGCGTGCAGCGGTCATCAAACGCTTGATGGCGATTGTTGAACGGGTTGACAAGGTCGGTGACCGTAGTGTGGTCACGGTACCGCTGGCCTATGCATCTGCTGCTGAAGTCGTCAAACTGGTCACCGAATTAACCAAGGATGCCAGCAAATCAGCGATGCCAAGCCTGATGGTAGCCAATCTTGTTGCGGATGAGCGAACCAACTCGGTCCTGGTGAGCGGAGAACCCAACTCCCGCCAGCGGATCATCGCCATGATCAAGCAGCTGGATCGTGAGCAGGCCGTGCAGGGCAATACCAAAGTGATTTACCTGAAGTATGCCAAAGCCACCGATCTGGTTGAGGTGTTGACTGGCGTCAGTACCAGTATTCAAAGTGAGCAACAGAATGCCAAGCCAGCGGAAGCACTGCGTAAAGACATCACCATCAAAGCCCATGAGCAAACCAATTCACTGATACTGACGGCGGCTCCGGATGTCATGCGAGATCTGGAGAAGGTGATAGCTCAGTTGGATATTCGCCGTGCACAGGTACTGGTAGAGGCGATTATCGCAGAGGTACAAGACGCCGATGGTTTGAACCTGGGGATCCAGTGGGCCAACAAGAATGCTGGAGTGACGCAGTTCACCAATACCGGTTTGCCTATCACTACGGCGATTGCCGGAGCCAATCAATACAATCAGGACGGGACGGTGAATAGTACCCTGGCCAGCGCTCTCAGCAGTTTTAACGGTATTGCTGCTGGTTTTTATCAGGGCAATTGGGCAATGCTGCTGACCGCGCTTTCCAGCAGTAGCAAGAATGACATTCTGGCGACACCGAGCATTGTCACGCTTGACAACATGGAGGCGACATTCAATGTCGGCCAGGAAGTGCCTGTCCTCTCCGGCTCGCAAACGACGTCGGGCGATAATATCTTCAACACGGTAGAGCGTAAAACCGTCGGCATTAAGCTGAAAGTCAAACCGCAGATCAACGAAGGGGACTCCGTGCTGCTGGAGATCGAGCAGGAGGTTTCCAGTGTGGCTGATGCGGCGTCCAGCAGCAGTGCTAATCTGGGGGCGACCTTTAATACCCGCACGGTCAATAACGCGGTGCTGGTAGGCAGCGGTGAAACCGTGGTGGTGGGTGGCTTGCTGGATAAAACCGTCCGCGACAGCAGCGACAAGGTTCCGGTGCTGGGGGATATCCCGGTGCTGGGCTATCTGTTCCGCTCCAACAGCAAACAGGTTTCCAAGCGCAACCTGATGCTGTTCATCCGCCCGTCGATCATCCGGGATCGTGACCAGTATCGCCAGGCCTCCTCAGAAAAGTATCAGGCTTTTAATCAGGAACAAGACCATCAGCGTGGCAAACAAGGGAGCGAAGCCACGCTGAATAACGAAGTATTGAAGTTGCCACCCGATCAAAACGGTGCCACTTTCCGCCAGGTTAATGCCGCGATCAGCGCATTCTATTCAACGGGGGGACGATGAACACCCTCCCCGAGGACCTGAGTGAATTACGCCCGCAGTTGCCATTTGCCTATGCGCGCGAGCAACGCATTTTGCTTTTGCGGGATCATGCTGGGTGCCGAGTGCTCCGTCTGGCGGAAACCACCGCCACAGCATTGCTTGAGGTGCGTAGGGTGGCCGGGTGTGGGCTGACTATCAGCACGGTGTCGGATGAAGAGTTTGAGAAACAACTGGTGATCAGCTACCAGCGCGATTCGCAAGAGGCGCGACGCATGATGACCGATATCGGCAATGAAATGGATTTTTATACCCTGGCAGAAGAGCTACCCGACAGCGACGACTTGCTGGATGCCGATGATGATGCCCCTATTATCCGCCTGATCAATGCGATGCTGACGGAAGCCATCAAGGATAAAGCCTCGGATATCCATATCGAAACCTATGAACGCCATTTGCAGATCCGTTTCCGGGTCGATGGCGTGTTGCGTGAAATTCTGCGCCCTCAGCGGCGGTTGGCCTCTTTATTGATATCGCGCATCAAGGTCATGGCACGGCTGGATATTGCCGAGAAGCGGATACCGCAGGATGGGCGCATGGCATTGCGAATCGGTGGCCGAGCCATTGATGTGCGGGTTTCGACCTTACCGTCTAATTATGGTGAACGAATTGTTCTGCGTTTACTGGATAAAAACAGCGTCAGTCTGGATCTCGCCGCGCTTGGCATGTCTTCACATAATCGGCGGCAGATCGATGAACTGATCCAGCGGCCACACGGTATTATCCTCGTCACCGGACCTACAGGTTCGGGTAAGAGCACCACCCTCTATGCAGCATTGAGCCGCCTCAATGCCAGCGAACGCAATATCATGACGGTCGAAGACCCGATCGAGTATGAACTCGAGGGTATCGGCCAGACGCAGGTAAACCCCAAGGTAGATATGACATTTGCTCGCGGTCTGCGAGCCATTCTGCGTCAGGATCCTGATGTAGTGCTGGTTGGGGAAATCCGCGACAGCGAAACCGCTCAGATTGCGGTTCAGGCATCACTGACAGGGCACCTGGTACTCTCCACGCTGCACACCAACAGCGCGCTGGGGGCCTTATCGCGGCTGCAGGATATGGGCATCGAGCCTTTTTTGCTTTCCACCTCATTACTGGCCGTGCTGGCGCAGCGACTGGTTCGCACACTCTGCCCCGATTGTCGTCAAACTTACGCCGCCGATCCGGCCTTGGCCGATCAAATGGGGATTTTACCCGGAACCCCATTATGGCAGGCGAAAGGATGCTCGCAGTGTAATTTTACCGGTTACCGTGGGCGTACGGGTATCCATGAGCTGCTGCTGATTGATGACCGAGTGCGTACGGCGATCCATCAGGGAGAGAGTGAATTCGCGATTGCTCGTCAATTACGTCATGAGTACAAGACATTGCGCCAGGGGGGATTGGAAAAAGTGTTGGCGGGTGAGACCAGTTGGGAAGAGGTGATCCGCGTGACCGAAAGCCAGTCTCAGGAAGAGGGATGACATGGCCCTATTTCATTATCAGGCGCTAGACGAGCGCGGCAAAAAACGGCGGGGAGTGCAGGAAGCGGATTCAGCCCGCCACGCCCGTCAACTTTTACGGGAACAGGGGGTGGTCCCTGTAAGCCTGGAAGAAGGGCAGGATGAACGCCAGCAGGCCCAAAACGGGCGGCGTCTTTCATGGGGGCGGGGGATTAGCAGTGCCGATCTGGCGTTGTTGACTCGTCAGCTTGCGACCTTGGTCGCCGCCTCCTTACCCTTGGAGGAGGCGCTGGATGCCGTGGCAAAACAGAGTGAAAAACCCCGCCAGCGCAGCCTGATGGCCGCAGTGCGCACCAAAGTACTGGAGGGGCATTCCTTGGCTGAAGCCATGAGCGCTTATCCCACCAGTTTTGAGCGGCTGTACTGCGCGATGGTGGCGGCGGGTGAAGCTTCTGGTCATCTGGATCTGGTTCTGAACCGGTTGGCGGATTACACCGAGCAGCGCCAGCAAATGCGAGCTCGTATCCTGCAGGCGATGATCTACCCCTGCGTGCTGACGGTGGTCGCCATCAGTGTGATCGCCATTTTACTTTCCGCCGTCGTGCCCAAGGTGGTGGAACAGTTCATTCACATGAAGCAGGCACTTCCGCTATCAACGCGTGTGCTGATGGGGCTGAGTGACGGAGTTCGAGCCTTTGGCCCTTGGGTGCTGCTGTTGCTGTTATTGGCGCCGATGCTGATGCGTCTGTTGCTGCGCCAAGAAGCCCGGCGCATTGCTTTCCATCGGCAGTTGCTGCGCCTCCCGGTGATCGGACGCATCGCACGAGGGCTCAATACTGCCCGTTACGCCAGAACGCTAAGCATTCTCAATGCCAGCGCGGTGCCATTGCTGCAAGCGATGCGCATCAGCGGAGAGGTTTTAACCAATGAATATGCGCGCCGCCAGCTGTCACTGGCAACGGAATCTGTGCGCGAGGGGGTGAGCCTGCATCGGGCTCTGGAAATCACTGCGCTGTTTCCCCCGATGATGCGGCACATGATCGCCAGCGGTGAACGCAGTGGGGAACTGGACAGCATGCTGGAACGTGCGGCAGACAACCAGGATCGGGTGTTTACTGCCCAAATGCAGTTGGCATTGGGGCTTTTTGAGCCCTTGTTGGTAGTGAGTATGGCGGGCGTGGTGCTGTTTATCGTTTTGGCGATCCTGCAGCCAATCCTGCAATTAAATACCTTGATGAGTATGTAAATTCAATCTGCAAATAACGGAGAGAAAAATGCGGCAACAGCGTCAGCGAGGTTTTACCCTGCTGGAAATTATGGTGGTGATTGTGATCCTGGGCATCCTGGCGAGTCTGGTAGTGCCTAACCTGATGGGAAATAAAGAGAAGGCGGACCATCAGAAGGTCGTCAGCGATATTGTCGCGCTGGAGAGCGCATTGGATATGTACAAGCTGGATAACAGTCGATATCCCACCACCGAACAAGGGTTGCAGGCACTGGTGACCAAGCCCTCGGCACAACCGGAACCGCGCAATTATCCCCAAGGTGGCTATATTCGCCGTTTGCCACAGGATCCATGGGGGGCAGACTATCAGTTGCTTAGCCCAGGCCAACACGGTCAGTTAGACGTTTTCTCTTATGGCCCCGATGGCATACCGGACACCGAGGATGATATCGGTAACTGGACGATTGGGAAGAAGTAGTGCGCCAACGCGGCTTTACGTTGTTGGAAATGATGCTGGTTGTGCTGCTGATCGGGAGTGCAGCCAGTTTGGTGATCATGTCATTTCCGGCCATGCAACAAAATAACCCGCAGCTACAGCTGAAACGTTTTCAGGCTCAGTTGGCGTTTGCCATGGATGCCGCGGTGCAAAATGACCAGTTGCTGGGGATCCGGGTTCGACCTGACGGCTGGCAATTCCAAATGCTACAGCGTCAGGCCGCTGAAAAACGCGGGGCGGTATCTGGCTCGGATAGTTGGCAAGGTTACGGCTGGCAGAATTGGCAACCCCGTCAGGCGGCGTTAGGGAGCCAAATGCCTGATGATATTCGTCTTAAGCTGCATTTCCCCGATCGGCAGGAGTGGCCGCGTGCTGCGGAATCGGCACCGGAACCCGATATTCTGCTGTTACCTGGCGGGGAGATTACGCCGTTTGAGCTGGTGTTCAGTGAGGCCGGTAGCCAGCCATTGGTATGGCTGCGGGTCGACGACGTGGGCGCGATCGAATCGTCAGTAAACGGAGCAGCACAGTGAACGCCCAAAGAGGGATGACGTTGCTGGAAGTGCTGGTGGCACTGATCGTTTTCGCCTTGGCGGGGTTAGCCGTGTTGCAAACCACGGCACAGCAGGCTGGCAGTATTGGCCGTATGGAGGAAAAAATACTGGCAAGTTGGTTGGCGGATAATCAACAGGCCAGGTTACATCTTGATAAAACCTGGCCGGAAAAGCGCTGGGTCGGCACCACGGTGACCTATGCTGGCGAGGAATGGTCTGTACGCTGGCAGGGGGTTGATACCGAACTGGGTCAATTACGGGCACTGGATGTTGAGGTACGGCGTCATAAAGAAGACGCTGCGCCAGTGGTTTCTTTACGCAGCTACGTGGTGCGGGAATGAATGGTCGTAGCCAGCGGGGCTTCACGTTGCTTGAGATGCTGTTGGCATTGGCAATTTTTGCTGCGTTGAGCATCAGCGCCTTCCAGGTGTTGCAGGGGGTGATGCGCAATGATGAGATTTCGCAGCGCAAGGCGCAGCGGTTGGCCGAACTTCAACGTGCCTTTATGCAGTTGGAAGGGGATTTCGGTCAGATCATCCCTCGCCATCACAGAGGGAATGAACGCGTATTTTCCGCGGCGCGCTATCAATTACAAAGTGAGGACTGGGGCGTCTCTTTCATGCGCAACGGTTGGCAAAATCCGATGGGAATGTTGCCCCGCGCCGAGTTACAACCGGTGGGATATCGTCTGCGCCATCAGCAGTTAGAGCGGCTGAGCTATGCCCATGCGGATCCGCTCGTTGGGGAAGCGCCGGTGGTCAAGGTCTTGCTCAATGAGGTCAGTGTCTTTCGTCTGCGCTTTTTTTCCGAGGGGACGTGGCGGGAGAGTTGGGACAACGCGTCGGTTTTGCCGCAGGGGATTGAAGTGACATTAGTGGTTGCTGGCGTGGGTGAATTGACCCGTCTGTTTTTGATCACGGCGGTGGGGCAAGAATGAGGGCGCGGCAAAAGGGTGTTGCCCTGCTGGTGGTGTTGCTGATCCTGGCGCTGATGGTGACGATTGCTGCGACCATTGCCGAGCGAAACGGGCGTACCTATCTGCGCACAGCGGCTCATTTGGATCGCCAGCAGGCAAAATGGTATGCCCGCTCGGCAGAAACACTGGCGGTAAAAATTTTGCAACGAGACGCGCTGGACTCACCGAATAAAACGCATTTGGCGCAAAACTGGGCGCAAGAACAGCGCCGTTTCCCCGTTGAAGGCGGGGAGGTGTTTGGGCAGATTGTTGATGGCCAGGCCTGCTTTAATCTCAATGCCATTAACCAAGGGGCAGCCAGTGAGGGGATGCAGCCGACATTGCCTTATCCTAGCCAGGTTTTTAGACAGCTTTTAATCAACCTGGGGGAAGAGCCCCTGCGTGCGACGCAGATAGCCGCGGCACTGCGCGACTGGGTAGACAGTGATAGCGAACCAGTTAGTGACGGGGCTGAAGATGAGGTCTATATGGCCCAGGCGGTGGCTTACTTGCCAGCCAATCAACCCATGCAGGATGTCAGCGAGTTGCGCACCGTCTCAGGGGTTGATGCCAGCCTTTATCGGCGTCTTTTGCCTTACGTTTGCGCGCTGCCAACCCAGACGCTGTTGGTAAACGTTAATACCCTGAGTGAGTCTCAAGGGCCATTACTGGCGGCGCTATTTCTCAAGGAGCTTGATACAGCCATGGCGACTCGATTGTTACAACAGCGTCCACGTGAAGGGTGGAGCAGTACGACGGCATTTTTGGCACAGGTTGCCCTGAAGGACATCGACACCTCAACGGTCAGATCGCTGTTGACGATAAAGAGTGAACTGTTTTTAGCCAGTTTCACCGTGCTGATGGGGGAGACTCACTATAGCCAGCGCAGCCTGTTGCGCAAAGCCGGTAACAGTTTCCAGGTAGTACAGCGGCAATATGGATTAAGCATGATGGTGGAGCCTTGATGCCTAACAGAAAGCCCCGTGAGCAAGCCAGGTTGATACTGCGCTTACCCAGCGATGAAACGCAGCCAGTGCTGTGGTATTTCGCTTCAGCAGACGGTCATCAGCAAGGTAGTTTGGCTATGGGGGAGAACGATGACCAATTGGTGAGCCTGCTTGCCAGATATCCTGCCTGGGTATTGGTGCCTGCGAGCGAGTTGGTTTTCCATCGTGTGACGCTGCCTCGTCGTGCCAGGCGTCAGAGTCTGCAAGTACTGCCGTTTATGCTGGAGGAGCAACTGGCAACGGAGGTTGAACGGCTGCATTTTGCCATTTTGCAGCAAAGTGGTGATGTGTGTGACGTTGCGGTAGTTGATAAAAGCCTGATGCATCAGTGGGTAGCCCGTTGTGAACGTCTGGGGGGGCAGGTGCAGGCAATGTTGCCAGATGTGCTGGCGTTACCCTTGGCCGCCGACGGTTGGAGTGCGGTCAGTCTCAATGATCAATGGTTGTTTCGCCGGGAAAAGCATGCCGGCATGATTGTTGAATCCTCCTGGTTATCGGAGTTTTTGGCCGTGTGGGCACCGCCGGTCATTGAAAGCTACTCCGCGCCACCAGCATCAACCGCTAGCCCTCCGGAATGGCGTGTTCAACCACCGAGGGATTTACTGCAACTGGCGGCAGAAGGTGTGCACGAGAGCGGAGCCGATCTGCGCCAGGGCGAATTCACCCGCTCTAGCCCCTGGCGTACACGATTACGCCCCTGGCGAACCGTGATGATGGCATTAACGGTGTATTTACTGCTGTTGTGTGTGAGCGCCGGGCTGTCTCATTACCGGCTTTGGCAACAGGCTGAACATTGGCGACAGGAAAGTGTGCGGGTCTACCAACAGCTTTTTCCGGCTGATAAAAAGGTGGTTAATCCGCGCGTGCAGATGCAGCAGCACTTGCAACAATTACAACCCATCGAGCAAGCCGGTGTGGTCGCACAGATGCGCCAATTGCAACAGCTGATGGCGGAGAACTCGGCAATCCGGTTTCAGGCGCTGTCTTATGACGCTGGCCGTAAAGAGCTGAAAGTTGATATACAGGCGGCCTCTTTTCAGGCGTTGGAACAGTTTCAGGTTGCTGCCGGGCAGCGTTATCAGCTGCAACCTGGTGAAATCAAGCAGAATCCAACTGGGGTAGAGGGCCGACTGACTCTGGGGATAAAGGATGAATGAACTCAAGCACCGCTGGCTACAGCTCAGCCTTCGGGAACGAGGATTGGTATTGGGCTGTGGTGTATTGGTTATCGTCAGCTTGTGCTACTACGCACTGTGGTTGCCCTGGCAACAACAGGCTAGCCAATGGCAGCGTACTATCGCTCGTGAACAAAACACGGTGGAATGGATGTTGCAACAGGCTCCGCGCTTGCGCCAGCAAGGGACACAACCCATACAGGAGGCATCTCTAAGCTTGTCGGCCAGGGTGGCACAGAGCGCTACAGCTCAAAACATGAACATTACCCGCATGCAGCCTCAGGGAGAGCGGCTGGCGGTCACGCTGGAACCTGGCGATTTTAATGCCCTGATGCTTTGGCTCACACAGTTGGAAAAACGTTATAGCGTTCGCATTGTGGCGCTTGAGGTGGCGATGCGTCCCGATAAACCCGGATGGGTGACGGTAAACAAACTGATGCTGGAGCGCAGCGATGGGCGCTAAAGCCAAAAAGGCCGTGCTTTTGTTGGCCTGTTATCTCCTATTGCTGGGTGGCCATGCGCCAGCACGGGTATTACAAGCTTTTATACCCGCAGATATGAAGGTCGGTGGCTTTTCGGGGTCCCTGTGGCAGGGCAGTTTGCACCAGTTAAGCTGGCGTAACATTATGCTGGCCAAGCTGAACTGGCAGTTCACTTTTTCCTCTTGGATGCCAGCCTTGGAGATTGAGCTAAAGGATCCGCAAGGCTTGCAGGGTGCCGGGATCCTGCGTGGTTGGCAGGATCTTCAACTGCATGAATGGCAACTCTCTGTTCCTGCGGATGTTGTGCGGCAACAGTTGTCGTTGCCTTTGCCGATCACCGCCCAGGGAGAGCTGCGACTGCGGTTGCAACAAGGAGAGTTCAGTTCCGCGGGTTGTCTGAGTCTTGGCGGTGGTGTTGTCAACTGGCAGCACGCACAGCTTGCGACCCCGTTGGGGGCGTTGGAGCTGGCCAACGTGCAAGGACAATTGAGCTGTGATGGAAAAGGGGCTCTGGTGTTGGTGTTGAAACAAGACTCCTCTCATCTGAGCCTGACGGGGCGTGGCACCGTCGGATTTGACGGGCGCTATCAGTTCAACGGTCAGGTGCGCCGAGGGCCGGTGTTACCGGAGACGATGAGGCCACTGATAAATCAGTTAGGCAGGGCCAACGATCAGGGGCAGATACCCTGGCAGGTTCAGGGGCGGTTGCTTTAAACGGCGCTAGGCTGTCTTAAAAGGGTTGGGTAGGTACTTGGCTGACTGCAGGGAGGTTTTTTGAGTTTATTATTGGATTTTACCGTTGCATTTCCCCTCCTCTGGCTGTGTGTCGCGGGGATATTGGGGGCCATAGTGGGTAGCTTTCTCAACGTGGTGATTTATCGATTACCGGTGATGCTGGAAAAGCAATGGCAGCGTGAGGCGCTCGTGCAACTGGCGCTGCCCTTACCTGAATCCACACCGCGTTTTGATCTGCTATTACCGCATTCCTGTTGCCCGCATTGCCAGCATCCTATTGCAGCCAGGGACAATATCCCCTTGCTGAGTTTTCTGTTGTTAAAGGGTAAGGCTCGTTGCTGTGGTGAGCGGATCCCAAGGCGCTACCCGCTGGTTGAAGTGGCAACGGCTATGATGTTTGTGCTGACTGCGCTTATATTCCCGCTAGGTTTCCCTTTGCTGGGCGCCTGGATATTGCTCTCCTTTTTGCTGACGCTGGCAGTTATTGACCATCACAGACAACTGTTGCCAGATGTGCTGACGTTGCCACTGCTGTGGATCGGACTTTTGTTCAATACTCAGGGGAATTTTGCCTCGTTGGAACAGGCGACGATTGGCGCAGTAGCGGGTTATGTCTGCCTATGGAGCGTGTTCTGGCTATTCAAGCTGGCAACCGGTAAAGAGGCTCTCGGCTATGGTGATTTTAAATTACTTGCGGCGTTAGGGGCCTGGTTAGGTTGGCAAGCGTTGCCACAGGTGATTTTGGTGGCGGCGGCCAGTGGGCTGCTGGTTACGCTGATACAGCGCGGGTTGGCGAAACAAGATCTTAATCAACCGTTAGCCTTTGGCCCCTGGCTCGCCGTGTCGGGCGCGGTCAATATGTTTATACCCTGGAGCTTTTAAGCGCCTATATCTTGATTGGAAACGCTAGCAAGCGCACCCAGTCTTGTTCCTGAAGTACGACTTTTGTTAGTCGGTTGACCAATGATCAAGAAATCACACGCGTGTTACTTACTGATACTAAAGGGAATGGTTATGCATAAGATTACGATGTTGGCGGTGTTGCTTACGGGAATGCTTAATGCTCAGGCGGCAACGGTTTATACCGGAGATAAAATTGAGGGTAATCCGGTTATCAGCAAGTTGGATGTAGACGATCTGGAGGCAGGAAAGGTTTATCGCTTCATGTTCCAGGGAACCAGCAATGGGATCGGTCAACATTGGTATGTTCCTGTTATGGTGGCCAAAGGTGCGCAGCCTGGTCCTAAGCTGGGTCTGCAAGCGGCGGTCCATGGTGATGAATTAAATGGTACCCGGGTGATACAGCAGGTGTTTGAAAAGCTGGATCCCGCAGAGTTGAAAGGCAGCGTGATCGGTGCCGTGGGCGCGAATCCTTCTGGCATGTTGGCCAATAACCGAAACTGGCAATTGGCCAATGACGGGGGAGATATGGTCGATTTCAACCGGGTCTGGCCGGGTAAAGAAAAAGGTAACGCCGCCGAACAGCAGGCTTGGCTGCTATGGAATAATTTGTGGGCGGGCAATGCCACGCTGTTCGTTGATATGCACACGCAGAGCCGGGGGACCGAATATCCCTTGTTCATCTATGCGGATTATCGTAACCCGCAGGTGAAGCAAATGGCTGAACTGTTCCCGGCGGACCAGATAAAAGCCGATCCTGGTGAGAAAGGCTCCGTCGAAACCACTTTCGTTGAGAACAAGATCCCTGCCATTACACTCGAAATTGGCAAGCCCAAGCTCTATCAACCTGAACTTATCGCGCGCAGTTTGACAGGGGTGCGTAATCTGATGGTTCAACAAGGCATGACAGCCGGAACATTAGGGACAACGGCTAAAGAGCAAAAAACCTTTATCGGTAATGAAATGAGCTCGATCCGAGCTGAGGTTGGCGGATTTGCCGAGGTTCTGGTTAAGGTCGGCGATACGGTGGTCAAAGGGCAGAAGGTGGCGGTTCAGCGTAATGCATTTGGCGACATCATTCGGGAATATACTGCGACCCATGATGGCCGAGTGTTAGCTATCGGCAATGATCCGTTGCGCGAACCCCGGGCTTTGCTGGTTCGTATCCTGTTCAACAATCCTGAACCCCAGTGTGCTGATGGTTGCTAATTGACGTGAGGTTTTTTTACCCCCTTGAAGATCCCTTCAAGGGGGTAAATAGGCTAATTATTCCAATAGCCTGGGGTTGTTTATCAGGCCGAACGCAAATGTTTTCTGCTACCTAACAGTGCCCAGCCGCTCAGCAGTGCCATCATCATCAGATAATAGCTGGGTGCCAGGCTGGTTCCAGTTGCGGTGATTAGCAGGGTGCAGATCAGCGGTGCAAAGCCACCAAATACCGTCACCGCCACGTTGTAACTGATCGCCATACCGCTGGCCCGTGTTGCCATCGGGAACAAGTCGGCCATCACCGAAGGCACCGTCGAGAAGTAAATGGACTTCAGCAAGGCCAGCCAGCCAACCATTAACATCAGCATCATCGGCGAAGTGTGGTTCACCACCAGCAGGAATGCCGGATAAATAGTCAGCAGCAGCAGGATCAGTGAACCCCACATCAACGGCAGGCGGCCGACTTTTTCCGCCCATAATCCCATTATCGGGGTGACTACCGTTAAAATCACACCGGCTAACAGGGTTGCACTAAAGGCGGCGGAACCGGACAGATTCAGGTTTTTGGTGGCGTAGGTGGGCACATAATTCAGCATGTAGTTGATGGCGGTGGAAATCACCATCAGCCCGATGGCCAGCAACAGCAGGTTTTTTTGATTACCGACCAGCATCTTTAACGGTGCTTCGGGTTTCTTCTGCTGTATGAAGCTGGCTGGCTCATGCACATGGCGGCGGATATACAGCCCCACCGGGCCGATCAGCAAGCCAAAAGCAAAGGGAATACGCCAGCCCCAGTCCTGGATTTGGTTTTCTGTCAGCCAGTGGGTCATACCTAACCCGAAGGCGGAAGCCATCAGCGTGCTGGCGCCTTGTGTGGCAAACTGCCAACTGGCGATAAACGCCTTGCGCTCCGGGAAGTGTTCGACCAGAAAGGCGGTTGAACTACCAAACTCCCCACCGGCGGAAAAACCCTGAATCAATCGGGCAATCAAGATCATCAGCGGAGCCGCCAGCCCAATGGTGGCGTAAGTAGGCATAAAGGTGATGATCGCACCGCCAAGCAGCATCAGGCTGATGGACATCAAGAGTGCCTTCTTGCGGCCAACCCGATCGGCGTAGGCTCCGAGCACCACAGCACCCAGTGGGCGGATTAAGAATGAGACACCGAAGCTGCCGAAAGTCAGCAACAATGAAACGGCCGGATCCTCCGTAGGGAAAAAGGCATGGGCGATATAGCTGGCGAAAAAGCCATAAACCGCGATATCGAACCATTCCAACGCGTTGCCGATGCAGGTGGCAAACAGCGTTTTATACAAATTGGGCTTGGCCGCTACGCTATCCTGTTGGGCTATCGCGCTCATGAAGACTCTCCTGCCCGGCGTTGTGCCAGGATCGTGCTGCCATTTTCGCCCAACTCCCAGAACAGGCGAGTCATGATCTGCAATCCTTCACGTGCGATGGATTTCAACATATGCTCATTGACCCCGTGTTGACCACAGGCCGGATAGGAGTGGGGGATCCACAGCGTGGGCAGTCCCAACGTATCGGCAAACACGTCATTAGGCAGCGAACCGCCCAGATTGGGCAGCAATGCGGGCTTTTTGCCGCTGGTTTGTTGCAGGATCTCAAGTGCCCAGGGAACGAGTGGATCTTGTGGATTGAGCCGGGTGGCCGGTGAACCATGCAGCCATTCCACCTCCACATTGCCAAAGCCGTGTAATTGCAGATGCTGTTGGATATGGTTAACCAGATTTTGCCAGTCGGTACCGACCACGAAGCGCAGTTGGCATACCGCCGTTGCGCTGCCGGGGATGGCGTTCATTGGCCGAGCCGGGTTGCCCGTTTGATAGGCCAGTACTTCAAGCGTGTTCCAACCATACAGGCGCTCGCTAGGGGGCAGGCCAGCTTCACCCCAGTTCTCATCGATCGCCGGATCGCCAGCTTGGCCGCCAACGCTGAGATCGCGCAAAATGGCACGCAGGTTGCTATCCAGAGGGGCGGGTTTCAGCGCTGCAACCTGTAACTGCCCATGTTGATTAACCAGAGAAGCGATGGCATTAGCCAGTTGGGTTCCGGGATTGCTGAGTAATCCCCCCCAGTTGCCAGAGTGATAGGCGTTATCCCTGGCGTGAATGCTGAGGCGAAAATTGATACAGCCGCGTGAGCCTAGGAATAATGTGGGCTGTGTGGCGTTCAGCCGTGGGCCATCGGAGGCGATAAACAGATCTGCTTGCAGCAATTCGCGTTGCTGCTGGCAAATGGCCGCTAGCCCAGGGGAACTGATCTCTTCGCCCATTTCGAAAATCAGCTTGCAGTTGAACCCTAGTTTGCCCCCGCGTGCGTGGAAAACCTGCTCCAGCGCCGCCAGGTTAATACTGTGCTGGCCTTTGTTATCCGCGCTGCCACGGCCGTACCAACGATCGCCTTCTTCACTCAATTCCCAAGGCGAAAGACCTGTGCGCCAGTTCTCGTCATCGCCGAAAACCACATCGCCGTGGCCATAGCTCAGCAGGGTAGGTAAGGAAGGATCTTCAATGCGTACGGCGATCAGAAACGGGCGGTTGGCCGCTTCCGGGTTATCGAACAGTTGTAACTCGAAACCCAATGCCCGTAACGGCGGCATGATTTCCTGTTCGAGGTAGAGCAAAATGCCGGCATCGTCGTCATGCCGCTGGCTTTCGGTGGCCAGCGCGATGCGCCGCGCCAATATGCGGCGGAATTCGCCACTGTCAAAATACGCTGTCGCCAAAGCGACGGCCTGTTCACCCGTCATGGTTATTTTCCCCGTTGTGTTTGCGTTGTGTTGTTTTACTTGTTGTGTTTGTTATCTAAGCTAAAATCGGGGTTTGCCACAATTATCCATTTAACAAACAAGCTTTGCTTTAAAGGCAACGGTGGGTTGCTCGTTGGCAAGCTTTGCACCATGGAGAGGGACGGCATGTTGAGTAGCGAGGTTCGCTTTTTTCTGGTGGTCGCCAACTGTGGTTCGCTCAGTGCGGCCAGTGAACAGCTGTTTGTGGCGGTCTCGGCGATCAGCAGGCAGATCCAGCGCCTGGAAGTGCAGGTTGGCACGCCATTGTTCGAACGCCACGCGCGGGGGATGGTGCTGACCGAGGCCGGGCAGATTTTTGAAAATCATATTCGTAAAAGCCTGTTGAATATTGAACAGGCGGTAGCAGAAATCAAAGGGTTGAAAGCCGAACGGCGCACAGCGCTACGCGTGGCCTGTAGTAATGGAGTGGCTTTTATGCTGATGCCACAACTGATGGCGCGTTTTCGTGCAGAATACCCGGCTGTCAGCTTCGTACTGACGGTGGCAGACACTAAAACGTTGGCGCGGTTGGTACGTAATGGCGAGTGTGACATGGTGCTGCAGTTTAGTTTGCACCCAGAGCGGGGTGTTGAGGTAGCGGCTTCGTGGCCTGCACCGGTCTTGTTGTTGATGAGGAAGGAGCACCCATTAGCCGGCAGACAGGTGGTTTTGGCAGATCTCTGCCAGTATCCGGTGTGTCTGCCAGAGCCGGGCTCCACAATACGTCAGCTGTTTGATATCGCTTGCCAGATGAATGGCACCTTCATTGAACCAGTGCTAACCTGTGATAACTTCTCCACGCTGTACTATTTTTTACAGGGCTCCCCGTTGGCGGTGACCATCTGTAGCCAGTTTACTGCGATGCCGTTGTTGCAGCCGCAAGGATTGATCCTGAAACCTTTTGCTGTCGAGCAGCAAAGCCCGCGGACCTTGCAGCTGCAATTACCTCTGGGGCGGCAGCGGAGCACGGCGTTGGAGCTGTTTGTGGACTATATTAATCAGACATTAAGCCGTGAAGAACGGGCTATCGGTGAGAAATTCGGCATATAAGCCGTTTTTTAATCAACAAGATAAATAATCTGTTGATTACGCTTGATTGTTCCAGTCTGGCTGTATTATATTGCGCCCCACGGAAACAGCACGACTTCCGACAGATTTCGCCGGCTTAGCTCAGTAGGTAGAGCAACTGACTTGTAATCAGTAGGTCACCAGTTCGATTCCGGTAGCCGGCACCATATAAGAAACCCCAGCAGAAATGCTGGGGTTTTTTGTGCACAGAAAACCTCCAGCTAGGCTGGAGGTTCCGTAAAGCTTTCAGCTTTGAGCCAGTTATAAAAACCCCTTTTGATTTGTTAAAACAGTTTGCGGTCTGGCAACTGCAAACGTTCAACAAGAAATCAAAAGGGGGTCCCTATGAGGGACGAAAAGAGCTTAGCTCACACGCGATGGAACTGTAAATATCACATAGTTTTTGCGCCGAAGTACCGAAGACAGGTGTTCTACGGGGAAAAGCGTAAAGCGATAGGTAGCATCTTAAGAAAGCTGTGCGAATGGAAAAGTGTGAATATTCTAGAAGCAGAATGCTGTGCGGATCACATCCATATGCTTCTGGAAATCCCACCGAAGATGAGTGTGTCAGGTTTTATGGGATATCTGAAGGGAAAGAGTAGCCTGATGCTTTATGAGCAGTTTGGCGATTTGAAGTTCAAATACCGTAACAGGGAGTTCTGGTGTCGAGGGTATTACGTTGATACGGTTGGTAAAAATACAACCAGGATACAAGAATACATAAAGCACCAACTGGAAGAGGATAAAATGGGTGAGCAACTGTCGATCCCGTATCCGGGTAGCCCGTTTACGGGCCGTAAGTAATCCATAAATGCAAATGTCAGATCGCAATGCGCCTGTTAGGGCGCGGCTGGCAAGAGAGCCTTATAGGCGCATATGAAAAACCTCCGGCTATGCCGGAGGATATTTATTGTTTGGGCATCCATGGTGCGGCGCAGTCAATGACCGCGCCCTTAGGCCCTTTAAATATCGGTGGCCAGCCATTGATCAGACTCTTCAAACATCTCTTCCAGCATACGGTTTAACTTCTCGCGGTCACTTTTGCTGGCGTCTGAGTTAAGGCCGTTGGCCTGCATGGGTTTTACCTTCACTTCTGCATCCGGGAAGATGCGATGTACCCGTTTTGTCAGCTCGGCCTTGATGATTTCATCGGCACCGGGGATCCCTGCGACATTACGCTTATCAAACACCAATTCAACGAACATAGCCCAACCCTAAATTTACTGTTTATGTATACAGCTATTTTGACCGAAGGGACGGGGTGAGTGCAAGAGGGGGAGGGGAAAATTTTATCGTGGCCTATGCTAGGGGATGTGATCTCTATTGTCATTACACACTAATTGTCAAGGTATGAATCGTTGGTTTTTATGATGCATATTGATCTTTGCGCGTCCGTTTGAATGCACCCATCATAATTGAGTGCAAAGATGAGCTGTTGTGCAATACTTCTTGTTATATGTCATATGGTTATTATTTAAGCTGTCATATTAAAACTTTTTCAAAACGGAATTAATACCATGAAAAAAACATTACTCTTTTTAGGTGTGCTGTCGGTTGGCACCATCGGTGTGGTGACGTCGGCAGTTGCCCAAGATGCTGATAACAAAAATGCACTAAAGCCAGCGATTAATTTGGCAGAGTTGTTTGCTGAGAAGTCTACTATATGGTCGACTTATCCAGAAAATGATGTCTATGTTTTTGATCGCTCAGAGGAAAGCTATACTGTCGTCGCTAAACGAGCGGATGGTGTTGTTGCACTGGTCAATAAACAGGAGAGCTATACGACCCCAGGAAAAATGGTATTAATGGGGACCTACTTTAACTGCAATAAAATGACTGATGCGACTTTTTATGTTGAAGATGTCAGTGTAGACGACGTAGCCAAGCAGCTTGCTGACCCGGCTATTGATGATCCAGAGAGAGTGCGTGGTTTTGATGCGAGTATGCCCGTTCACGATCTTTATCTGGTCGCTTGCCCGCAGAGCTGAAACTCGTTGGCTTATTAATCGGTGGTGATCTCTGATTAGTGATGTGCTTGTGAACAGTCACGCTATCCATTGAGAGACACAATCTGGCGAACGACCTGAGATGACCCATTGGTATGGTCTGTTAAAGGGGCGGTACCATAGCCAAAATTCAGACATAAAAAAACCAACCGTAAGTGGTTGGTTTCTCTATCGAATATTGGTCGGCATGAGAGGATTCGAACCTCCGACCCCCGACACCCCATGTCACCGTTTAAAATCCTCCGCAAGCCGCGCCAGCTCTGGCTTTCAAGCCTTCAGGCTGATCATGCAAACAGTACATTTTTTGCATAAGTCGGCATTTATGCATCAATGGGTTAGGGTGAATATTACCATCACCCTGTTTTGATTTCCCCGTGTGGCACCACCACCCAATCGATATGGTTCTGGGTGTAAATCTTGGTGGATTTAGCATCGCTGTGAGCCATGCGCGCCTGTGGGTCGATCCCCTGGTTATCGAACAGGTGCGCGGCCAGTGCGCGGATTTCATGGAACGTTGGCCGCTCGTCCATTTCCAGGTGATCGGATAGACCGAGCTTGTCCCGCACCGCCGAAAAGGAACGGCTGAGATAGTCCGGGGCAACCTGCGTTGGGTGTGCCACTTCTCTGCTGGGCTTAACTCTTCGATCTGGGATCCTGTGCACTATGTAAGGACTGGCCACGCTATCTCGACTGTCGTCAATAATCCGCTTCAGCTCGGCACCGATCGGGATGGCAACGTGCGATGCCTCTTTCTTCTGCACTTTCTGCCGGTGGATGTACAGCGTGCCATAGATGCCATCTACTGGTTGTTCCAGCCACAGGCAGCCGCATATACCGTTTTTGGGCTCTCGGATGGTGTAGCGGATCCGAGATACCTCTAGCCTTGCGTGTGTCGTCTGCAGAGCCAGGTCCATAGCCGTTCGCAGCCATGGCGCCGCAGCGGCGCGGATAGCCATGAAGTTTTCAAAGGACAAGCGCTGGCGTCTTTTCTCGTCTATCCGGCGCATTTTCTTGCGTGTGGCTGGGTTATCTAGCATCAGCGATTCATCGACCGCATAGCTGAATAATTTCTTCAAGAAGCTGACCTTACGGTTTTGCACGTTTGCTGATGCTTCTGCATGATATTCCTTTATATAGGCGTTCACGTGCTCAAGCTCTATATCGCAGGCTGGAATATTACTGAAGAAAGCTTTCACGCGGACAGCATCATTATTCCAATCTTCACTGGTGCTTTCTGATGGCTTTTCATCAGTAATAGCTCTTTCCATAATATGATCGACGTGCTCAGCAAACGGTAATGCCTCCCCCTGTACCCCACCGGATTCACGGATCAGATAGTCTACTGATACTGCCACCTCTGGCCGCATCCTATTATTATATTCTCTGGCGATAGCAATTGCTGTTGCGCGATCCAATGGTTTACGAGTGGACGCATCAACGAGTGATTTTCTAACGCCGTTTATTAAAGTAAATCGGTAGACGCCCGCGTCTTTGTCATAATAAAGACAATCGGGCAGGTGCCTATTTTCCCGATGGCGCGGGCGGCCAGCCATTTTAAGACTCCCTGATTAATTGGGTAACTGCATGGGAAATAGTAGATTGAACTCCCCATTTCTCAGTGGATACGACAAAAGCCGAACCATCAACAACCTTGCCCTGCAGTTTGCCTATTTCGATCCAGCGCTTGATTGTTCGATTATCTGGTATTGAACCCACCTCAAACTCTCTTTGACCCCAAGCGCTGGCCTTCATCAGTTTTGCCATGGTTTTTTCTCCACACAAATTAGGCCCGCTGCAACGGGCCGCCAATATTAAAGTAACTCTTGATCATGCTGGTGGGCGCTCATCAGTCGCTGATAAATTGCCGAAACGTATTGCGCCTGGTGAATGGCATCGGCAAGAGCGTTATGCCGGTCACCGCCGAAAGGCATATCCCGCTTCGGATCAAAATCAATCTGACGACCCAACATGACGATGGTGCGTACATCAAGGTCATTAAACCAATTCCAGCACGGAGGTAGGCTACAGCGCTCATATGCGCTGCGTAGGATCACATTATCGAAAGAGGCTCCATTACCCCAGACCGTCAGGCGCTTAGGTTGCTCGCAGTTGGCGGCAACATAAGTAGAGAGATTAAGGAGCGCTTCCCCAATTGGAATAGCCTGATCGCTGGTTATTGCGGCGCGGGCTTCGCTGCTTTGCGTCAACCACCAGGTAATGGTGTCGCCACTCGGTACCGCCCCACTGGCCATATCGCTTGCGAGGTTTACCGCAGTGTAAAACTTTTTCCCTAGTTCGCCAGTAGCCGGATCAAAGAACACGGCACCGATCGCCACGATTGGCGCGTTGGGCTTATTGCCCATTGTTTCCAGGTCTACCATCAAGTTATTCATTAACGTTTGCCTTCTTGTTATCCATGGCCCGCTCAATCAGCAGGCGCTCTGGGTCTTCTAAGTAATGGGTGCACATCTTGGCCACTTCACGATGTGCGTTATTCTGATTAAGGATCACCACCAGTATTGGACTCAGCGATCGACGGTCGACGTTCCAGCCGTACTTAGTCAGCGTGCCGATCAGGTCGTCCACAATGGCCGTATCAGCTAGCTGTGGCGTGGCTGTCATCGGCACCTCCAGGGGAAGGAGCAACTTCCACCATCGCTTTGAATATGCCAGTAACGCACTCAGCGCTTTCTCTGCAACTATAAGGCCAGCCCTTTTTATCCTGTACAGCGTCAGCGAGCGCTTCAAAACCCTCAGACTCAAAGCCATGTATGACCATTTTTTCAGTCAACTCAACAATCGGCACCAGTTTCCAACCATCCGGAATTACCGGAGAGTTCAACGTGTAACCCTGGCTTACATGTTCGGAATTACCAGACAACTGAATCATTGCGGCGCGGCAGTCGGAAATAGCGGCCTTTGCTCGGTCCCAAGCTTCATGGTCACGATCAGAAATGCGAATGACCTCAGCCATTGCATCGAGCAGTTCAGTAGGTACCGCAGGCGCAGTCTGGGCGGTGTAGAGCGCCACCTCGTTAATTCCCATGCCCTTAGTCCACATACAGGCCATGTCATGGTTAAATGCCAACTCCTCCCTGTCAGTCCAGGCCACCGGCACACTCTGCGCCTCCCTTACAGCCAGCAGCTCTTTAGCCATCCGATAATCGGCGTTTGTGCGAATAACCATGCAATGGCCTTTTTCGTGGCTGTCGATAATCTGGCGCAGCTCTGCGTTGGTTAATTTCTCAGGTAATGTGGTCACTCAGCCACCTCCGGATCTTCAGGAATAAGTGCATAATGGGTAATGTTCACATCGTCATGGCTCAGGCCTTCAATCTGGAATGTCCATTGCCACTCGCCTGTTTTCTTCCCGCCCAGCGTCCGCCACATGCTGCGCCAACCGATGATCCAGCCCTCGCCGTTAGCATCAAACAGTAGGGCGGATTCGTTTTCTGGGGGCAGGCTTTCAGTTACGGGAATTGCTTTCCCGCCGGCCGTATCGCGCCAGGCCACGGATACCAACTTCCCGCCTAAGACTGCTGTATCCGCGCTGACTTGCGGCTCCAGCCCATCGATAAAATCGACAACAAAAGTTACCTTTCCCATCATGCCTCCTCGACTTTGAAGCACGTCTTAACCGCCTCATAGAAACAGCCTTTGAGATTGTTAAACTGGTGACCATTCAGCGGTCCATGCTCTGTCAGCATGTCGTGTAGCTTCCACGCGGCGTCGTTAACCTCAGTAGAGCCAATGGCAGGAATGATAGGTTTCGGCGGTCTCTGCTCATGATCTTCCATTACTGTAAGCGCCTCCTGATAAGCTTCAACTACAACCGGCAGCAGTTGGGCATCTTGGATCTGTTGGACCAGGGAGGGCTTAAAGGCCACATGGTCAACACTAGGATCCTGAAAGGTTGCTTCCATTGTGGTGTAGGCGCACAGCAACCGAGCAAAGTCGCCAGTGTTGATGAGGATGTTCCAGCAGGCAGAGAAGAAAGAGCACTCATCATCATTTAGATCGCCTTTGAACATGCGTTCCAACATTTCTGTTCCGGTCTCACGGCTCCAGCGATCCTCCGCTGCGTCAGCTGCATGCATCAGGCTATAGAACTGCTTCATAACCTCGGCGCTGGGCAGTGCAATTTGAACGGTATAGACGGTGGTGCCCATCAGTAACCTCCACGCGGGGTTGCCAGCCTGATCTGCTGATAGATTTCAACCGCGGCTACACGTTCCTCACCCAGATCGCATGCGCAGAAATAAGCGTGAGCTGCCTTTGTGAATTCCCGGTGCAGGCGGAGTAACTCGATTTTCAGCGCCTCAACGTGGCATCTGCTGATAAGGTCTGCCAGGGCGGTTGGCTCACCCTCAACTTGGCGCAGCCAGTAACATACCGGGCCGTCCTCGGTATCGTGGATAGAGCCGATAAACCAGCCTTCACCTGCTGGTGGGGTTGGGATCCATTCGCTGATATCGGCATCGCCGGCTTCCAGAGCTTCCAGTTGTTCATCGGTGATATCGCTTTCCATCCTCTGAAGGTGGCCAACAACGCGATTGGCATCTAGCCAGGCTTCAAACTCACCTGGTGCGGCGCATTCCATGCCGTTAGCCGGTTCGAAGAAATCAGGGTGGGTCCAGTGGCCGCACTGATCGCGCTGCGGTTCCATTGTTGTGATGAGTTTTTTCATACTGCCTCCGGTTGATAGACAAAGAATTTAGCCATGGCACTGTTGACCAAATTACGGCGGTCATACTGTTGGATGCCCCAGACGATCGCGAACAGACACCAAATAAACCCGCTGGTGACCCTTCGGCAGCTATCCTCCCAAAAGTCGCTAAGGTCGATATAATCAGAGGTGAACTCTTGGTAAGCAGTGCATGCCTCCCATTCGCTGTACGAACCGCTCTTCAATTCGTTGATATCTGCAAGGACATCTGCCTTGATTTTGTCGGTTATGCCGTCACTGTCATCGATACCATCCAGCCAATCGTCGTAAAACTCCTGGGCGCGAGCCTCAAAAGCATCGGAAGACCACTCTGTATAAAGTTCCCTGCGGTTGCCGCCTGTTTCCAGCTTTTCAGCCCAGTACCCTGTATTGATGAGTGGATCATCACCGTGGCGCTGGTAATCTCGATGATCCATGCGGAAGAAGTCGAACATGTCATACAGGCGGCGGAAAACGTAAGTCCCCATGTCACCACCTATGCACAAATGGCCCGGCCAAGTAGTCAGGGTGAAGTGATAGCAACTGCTACCGCCCTGAGAAAAGGGCAGGTGGCGAAATACGCCGTTATCATTTTCGACGGTCATCGAGTGGTTACGGATATCACGCTTGAAGCGCTCCAGAACTTTTTCTTCTTTCATTCCCTTTCTCCCTGATCCTGCACTGTGGCTGGAATCACGCCGTCAACCGGCAGGCATTCATACTGGGGTGGCAACTGCTGCTGGTGGATATCCGCCAGGCAGTTGGAGCGGTCCGGGTACACCCAGCCCTGGGGGACATAATCGCAAGGCTGGTAGGTGTAGCAGACGAGGAGGAATAGACCGAACATCAGGACCCCCTTACGCCGGAGAGCTGCAGGAACCGCTGCATAAACATGGTGCGGGCCTGTAGCGGATTAACCGGGCGTACCAGGATCACGTCCGAAGGTGCGATGCCTGCAAGCATCGGCCACGGCTCGGCGTCATCGATATCAAGATCCCGGCGCTCGGTCGCCAGCAGGACCAGATCGGCATTCTTGACTGCTTGGCTATGGGTCGGAGGTAGTCCGAACTTATGGCGGATCACGAAATCAATACTGTTTTCAATCCCGCGGTAATCCGGAATAAGCTTCTTCAGTGGCGATGGAATATCTTTGCAATAGGCCTCATGAGCATCATGCAATAAGGCTTCCAGCGCAAACTCACCCGGCACGATCTGGCTAACCAAAACGCAATGCTGGGCCACGCTGTAGAACTCTGTCAGGTGCCCGGCAAAGCGGCATTCATGAGATAAAGCTTGTGCAATATCTTCAATGCAAATACTTTCAACAGTTGGTTTGGCATAATTAAAACGCTTGCCGGTGAATGTTTGAATCCATGACATATATATTTCCCCACACGGTTTAGGCAATACTTCACCAAATACCCCATTACTGAGGTATTTGAGGCTGCATTACTTAATTAAAAATCAGGCTTTAAAATTACCAATAAAGGTATCAACGGGCTCACCGTCGAATTTACCGATCAGAAGATCGCGGAATTCATTGGCGATAGCTTCTTCCTTGGCTTCCAGTTGAACGATGCGGAGGGTGAAGCACGGCTCATCGCTTTTCAGAAGGCTATTGCGAAGGCTGAACGGGCGCTCACTCAGGCCTTCATAGGGTACGCATTTGAATTCAAACGCAACCGGCATGGTCTCTTTGCTGGTAGCCTCAACACTTTGCATCAGTGATTTTCTGCCGCTGAAATCACCATCTTCATGATCCGCTTCCTGCATCTGTTTAATGCTTACGCGACGTACTGCGCTGGCTGCTTGCGCCATCGTCAATGTCTGGCCGTCGGCATCGAACGCCGTGAGGAAATCACTCCAGTCCTCTAGCCACTCTGCGATCTGCTTCTGATTTAGGCGCTTGCCATCAATGGCCAGTAGTGCGCTGAATGGCGCGGTTTTCTTGAGCTGGATCTCTGCGACGTTATCAGCGTGACCTGGGGCTTCAAGGTTGCCGATGTTGAACACGGAGCGTGCACTCATGTTTTCTGCATCGATAAAGCAGCGGGCAGGCACGTCAGCATTGGCGTAGCCAACCGAGTAGCGCACGAAGTCATCAATGCTGGTTGTTCCCATGAAGCCACGGAAGCGGAAGCGGTTTTCATTGAAGCGTTCCAGGCTAACCACATCAATATCTTTAGGTAGAACAGAAACAGGGCAATCGGTGCGGTGTACATCTTCAAGAAATGATGCTCCCAACGTTAATGCTTGAATTTGAGCGATTGCGGATCCGTCTAATTGAGACATAATAATTAATCCTTATTAATATTGGATTGAGAAATGCGCGTTATTACTGCGCGACTTTTAATTTTCCGTCAGGGTGCCCACCGACCGTAAATAATTGGCCTTGGTCTTCCTGTAGAATAGTCAGCTTGCCACCCTTGCCGACATACATAGGCGTTTCAGTGGTATCTTCTTCTGAAACTTTCCCGCGTGGGGTAGGGGTAACAAATTTCAGTTTATGCTTAATGCTGACGCGTTTTTCCTCAACTGAATTACTGAGGCGGTCAAGATCAAATTCAAGAACGACTTTCCCCTTTCCACCATTATTGAGAACGCCCAGCGCGGTAGCGTTTAAAGCCGCTGAGATTTTGTTTTGAAATACACCGGCATCCAGTTCACCCAGAAAATCCGGTACGTTAGTCTTACGGTCTTCACTCATTGAATAGCCCTCTACGGAGCGGCCGGGGCCGCATGTTTCTCCACACACCAGGTGGCGCACCGTTCCGGTTTTTCTTAGACTATCCAGGTTTAAGGGTCCGGACAGTACGCCACCTGATGTGTAAAAAGGGCGGCCAGGCCCATGAACATTGTCGTCACCTCTATTAAGTAGAAGTTAGGCGAGGCCGCCAAAGCTAAACATCACAACGAAAAGAGCACTGCCTTTGACCACCTTGCGCCGCGTTGCCCGTAACGTCGGCTCTGCGACCTCACAACCTTGCCGCATATCCGGTGCAGTGCCCTTATCGTTGTGTGCTGGTCTTTCCCAGCGGTCAGAAAGTTTTGGCTGATTCAGCGGGCTTGCAACCGCGTATCATGTTTACTAATCAAGCAGGAAAACATGAAACCTTACTTGATACCGGTCTTTCCCAGCTGTCAGCGGTCTACTTCCCGCCGTCACTGCCGTCGAGGGTGCTGGCATCTCACCGTTTTCAGTTGAACGTCTGCCGGTAGTTTTACACCGTTGGCGGGCGGCCGGTGTGACCGGCGTACATGCTCCGGTAGGGTGGGGCCCTACGGTTCGCATTGGGTTGTGGTAGCTGGCAGACAACGCCCCCGAAGACCACCAACCAATTCCACAACGGTCTGCTCACTCACCTGAGCTGGTCCCCACCATTCGCCCCCGTATTGAGGAGTCGGATATGAGTGAGCAGACCGTTATGGGCCTGGGCACTTCTCCACCTCAGGCGGCGGTGGTATCTTGGTGGTGCTTAATCAACCAAGAAGGTTTTCATATGCTTAAATCAACTCTTATTGCTAAATGCTTGCACCAATGCCGCATGATCTCGGATGTGCCTACTGGTGAAGCTGCTGTTGAATCTATTTTTGGTGAATACTTCCCCGATCACAGTTACAAGAAATGGAACACTCAGTTAGCTGATGACGTTACCAGTCATTTCCTCAGCGAATCCCGCAATGCCGGGACCATCCACGTTGACAGTTTTATTAAAGATCTTTGGTCGTTGTGATCGGGAGTGACCCAAGGGTTTCAAATTTGGCATGCTTAATGGTTTTTTCTGACATGTTTGCTTCTTTTTCAAGCTGTTCTGTGTCATTAAGCAGTGCCGTTGTAACGCCATCGATAAAGCTTAGGTAGTCTGCTGCTACTGCATTTTTGGTGTTAAAACCAAGCAGGATTGCACCGTTTACCATCAGGGTGAATGTCTTCCCGTTTGGCTGGGGACTCACGCTACTCCAATCCAACTGTGCGGCATCTTCCTTTGATATTTCCATCGAAAACCCCTTACTGATTACCACCACTGTCGCGAATCATCCCGACCTTCTACGCCTCGGGCGGCTACTTCGTGGGCGTCCTGCCTGTTCGCTGTTGATAATGTCTAGTTTACATAACAAAACAAAATCGTCAAGATCAAAGTTCGTATATCAAAACTTTAGCGGGCGAGAGATACAAGAAAACCCAGCGATGCTGGGTTGGTTAATTATGTATTCTTAGCTTGCGTGCTGTATTTAAGGCAGTCTTAATAGTACTTGTAAACAGATGCCAATTACTTGTTCTATGCTGCCAATCTGGATGGCCTTATAGTTGCTGTTAAGGGGGACAAGATAGACATTTGGCCCATCTATAGATAATCTTTTGATTGTGACAGTTTTTTTATCATCAAGTAACGCTATGACAATACGCCCTGCGGTTGGCTCCTGAGTCGGGTCAACAATCACTGTTGCGCCGGGTGGGATGGTTACCTCACCGACAACACTTACCATAGAGTCATTATCCATTTGTACAGCGAATGAGAATGGGGATATGTCTTCAGAGACAGTTATCCAGTTTTGGAAAGCAGTTAAATCTTGATTCATTAGATCGCTCCATTCTCCCGCCTGCTGTAATGATAATAGAGGAATTTTTTGGAGTTCTCTGGTATTCGCGATCTGTGCTTTCTGCCTTTGCCCCCCCCCCAGCAACAACCACTGTTCACTGACGCCAAGTACTTTAGCTAATGGAGCAATGTATTGTGCAGATGGTTCGTTGCCGCCGTTCACCCATTGGCTTACGGTGCCTTTTGATGCCCTTGTGGCTTCAATAAGATCTTTGCTTTTCAGATTGAGTTTTTGCATCTGAATTTTGATGCGTTCGCTCATCGTCATGTCTTGAATTTTCATGTTTGTATTCTTAAACACATATGGTTTTGATGCTTGACCTTTATTGGTTTTGATAGTTAAACTAAAAAGTAAACTAGGAGAATGAACATGAAAAAGTCAGAAGTCTTGACCCATTTCGGCGGAACTAACGCCACAGGAAAGGCTTTAGGTGTATCAAAAAGTACAGTCAGCCTGTGGGGGGATGTTATTCCATGGCAATACGCATTGTTGATATCCGAACTTACTGATAATGCGATGAAATTTAACCGAAAATATTATCCGGAAAGATTCAGGAAGCTAACGCAGCCTGAGTTGCATAAGAAGTCTACCGCCTAAAGGCGATAACAGTAACTACCAAAGGAAAATCAACATGGTAGAGCAAAACTTGAAAGACGTAGTGAAGGGCATGTGTAAGGCAGTAGCTGGTGGCCGTTCTGCTATGGCCGGAGCCTTGGGCATGACTGATACCACCTTCACCAACAACCTGTATGAGAAGAACGGTTGCCGCTTCTTTGAGATCAGCGAACTGGAAGCCATGGAGGATATTTCGGGCACTAACCTGCTTACGGAATATTTTGCCCGGCGCCGTGGGTTGCTGTTGGTTGAGATCCCTGTGTTCGAAGAACTGGACCAGGTGGAGCTGTTCAGCAAAAGCATTCGCACGGCTGCACGTCGCGGCCATGTGGATCAGATCATCCAGGAGTCGCTTAAAAATGGGGTTATTGATGAGAAAGAAGCGGATGAAATCATGCGCTATCACCGCAAGCATCTGCAAGCGCGTGACGCCGAGGTTAGAGCGATATTGGCGCTGTTTGGCAAAAAAGCCAATGTCCAGAAAGGTTGACGCCCAAAGGTTGCAGCCCTTGGGCGTCGGGTGCGAATAAATCGTGTGTGGAGAAATAATCGCATGAGCATTGTAACCAGAAATTCAACAGTACCGCAAATATGTTGCCGTGCAATGACTGTCGATAATTCTACGGTGTCATTCCGGTATGAGGTCAATGTACTCGTCCAGTGGGTTACCAACAACTACCAGTTTGCGTGCTGGGTGGTAGATAACGGCAAGTGGCTGGCGCGTGAGCGGGAGGACGGCTGATATGGGCGATAACATCCAAGAGTTAAATCGAATTTTCCGCGATCAGCATGGTATCGCCGTAAATGTGATCCGCTATGAGCGTGACACGCAGAGAGTTGTTTACCGCCGCCCGGGCTACGAGTGGGAATGTGCCTGCCCGCTGATTATCTTCCGGGCACGTTTTACCGAGGTTGTTGTATGAGTGTGAAAATTTCTAGCTACGTATGGGATGGCTGCGCCGCACACGGCGTTAAAGGCACCAAGCTGCTTGTAATGCTTCGCCTGGCTGACTTCTCGAACGATGAGGGTGTCTGTTATCCCGGGATTGCGAAAATTGCCCGCCAGATTGCCGCTGGCCGGAGCACGGTCACAGGTGCGATCGGTGAGCTTGAAAATGATGGGTGGTTGACACGTAAGGAGCGCCGCAAGGGGCAGCGCAATGACAGTAATATTTACACCCTGAATGTGGCAAAGCTGAAAGCGGCGGCATTAAGTGCTGATTCTCAATGTCCAGATACTGACACGTCAGAATCTGACCATTCAAAATCTGACACATCAGGATCTGAACGTTCAGAATCCGGCAAAAACGGGACTTTTGACCCTCCAGAATCTGGATACGATCCGTCAGTAAATTCAAAACAAGATCCATCAGATAAAAACACTATTGGGCAACCGCCTGCGGCGGCAGCCCAGGATGAGGGTATTTCTGAAGAGATTCACATCACTGACCAAGCCATTTTGGTCTTGAAGCACCTGAACCTTCTGACCGGTGCCAAGTACACCACCGCCAAGTCCACCCTGGAGAACATGCGGGCCCGACTGGTTGACGGCAATTCACTGGATGATCTGAAACTGGTGGTCGAGTACCTGGTTGATCGTTGGTTGGGTACCAAGTGGGCTAAATACTTGAATCCTGAAACCATGTTCAAGCCGGGTAAATTCCCCGGTAATTTGCTGGCAGCCACTGCATGGCATGACGGTGGTCGAAAGCCAGAACAGGGCCGCACCCCGGCAAACAACACCGATCGCGATGCAGCCTATCGCCGGTTTATCGGCAGCAGTCTGCCCCTACAGAACCCTGGTGAGCTTGAACAACTGGTACGGACAGAGGCCAGCAATACCGGTGTGCGAGGCATGCAGCCTAGTTACTCCGTGAATGCGTGGAATCGTATCTGGGCTGACTGTGAGCAGCGTATCCACGGAGGAAAGGCCGCATGAAGCCAGTAACACAGAAGATTTTAGGCGTTAACGTTTATCCGCTGATCGCCATGGTGCAACAGGCCCGCCGGTGGTGGAAGATCCGCGAGTTAAAGCGGCTGTAGTGGGAAGACATGCGCATGCGGAAAATCGCCAAACGGCGTAAATGGGTCAACGTGTTGGACTGGATGAACATTGAAGGTAGATATCGCTTAATCAAGGTGTTTGCCCAGATAGCGGAAGAAAGGGGGCATCTGTGATCTATCAACTCAATGTAGGCCGCTGTGAAGAAGTGTTGCGCGGTATGGCTGATAACTCAGTTGACTCTATCGTCACCGATCCACCATATGGCCTGAAGTTCATGGGTAACAAGTGGGATTACCAGGTGCCGACCGTAGCCCAATGGGGAGAGTGCCTGCGCGTCCTGAAGCCTGGTGGCCATCTGCTGGCCTTCGGTGGATCGCGCACCTATCACCGCCTGGTGGTGAACGTTGAGGATGCTGGTTTTGAAATCCGTGATCAGCTTATGTGGATCTACGGCAGCGGGTTCCCCAAGTCGAAAAATCTCACTGATGAGCATGCAGGGAAGGGTACCGCGTTGAAACCAGCTCACGAACCGATCGTGATGGCCCGTAAGCCGTTGGCGGGAACAGTGGAGGGTAACGTTGATCAATACGGTACCGGTGCCCTAAATATCGATCTATGCCGTGTGCCGACCGAAGAAGCATTAACCGGTGGTGCCGGTGGCCTGCTGTCGCATGTACGGGATGATAAAGCCCCTGATGCTGAAGAGTGGAAAGCCGATCAGCTTGGCCGGTGGCCTGCCAATGTCCTGCACGATGGCAGCGAAGATGTTGTGGAGGCATTCCCTGACGCCAAAGGCCAGCAAGGTGATCTAAAAACCACTGGTAAGGCCCGGCCAACTCGAGTTGTTTATGGCGACATGAGCGCGCCGCGTGAGCATGCCATGCGCATCGAAACCAGCAAATCGGCTGCACGTTTCTTCTACTGCGCAAAGGTCAGCAAGGCCGAGCGTGATGAGGGCATGGAAAGGTTCGTGCCGTTCTCGGCCAGCGACATGACCGGCGGCCGCAAAGAAGGTAGCGCAGGGATGAATGATCCCCGAGCTGGCGCCGGGCGCACCGGTGGCGCCAGAAACAACCACCCAACGGTTAAACCTGTCGATCTCATGCGCTACCTCTGCCGCCTGGTCACCCCTGCTGGCGGTGTAGTGCTGGATCCGTTCATGGGTTCCGGCAGTACCGGCAAAGCAGCGCTGCTCGAGGGACTTGGCTTCATTGGCATTGAGCTGGATCCCGACCACTTAACCACAGCAGCAGCACGTATTGGCCACTCGCTTAAAGTTCTCGGAGAGACCGATTCAGATACCTATGAGGACTTCCAGCCAGAAGAACAACAACCAGAGCCCCAAAATATTCCAGAAATTATTTCTACTGGGGAGGTGGACGCATGATCTTAACCCTCCCATTCCCGCCAAGCATGAACAGCTACTGGCGATCACCGAACAAAGGGGCGCTCAAGGGGCGCCACCTAATCAGCGAAAGAGGGCGCAAGTTCCGGACAGAGGCTATTGCCAGCGTGCTGGAGCAACTGCGCCGCCAACCTAAACCGATCACCGCTGATATTGCCGTTACTGTGGTGTTCTGTCCTCCGAACAATGCCAGCCGGGATCTGGATAACTACTTCAAGGCTCTGTTTGATGCCATGACCCATGCCGGTGTGTGGCTCGATGACAGCCAGGTGAAGCGGATCGCTGCTGAGTGGGGGCCGGTAACCAAGGGCGGCAAGGTTGAGCTGAGCATCAGCGAGGTGGTTACGTGAGGGCAGGTGACATCATGAAAAATAAGCAATATAGTGATCCGTGCGCATCCACCCTTGCAGGGGTAAGAGATGCGCTGGTTGGTTCCGTATATTTGCAGATAGCGGGGCGGGACCTTACAACAGCTTGTGTGGAGAAAAGAACATGAATCAGTCTAATCTGATTGGTGGCGCTTGCGCATACCAACCTACCGTTAATACCCTCGAATTAGCCATGACCAGCTTGGAGATCGCCGAGTTGGTAGAGTCTCGTCACGATAATGTAAAGCGGACCATAGAGAGCCTTGTCAGTAAGGGTGTGATTGCTTTCCCTCAGACTGAGGAAAAGCCTACTGCTGGCCGCCCAGTAAGCTACTACGTTTTCGAAGGTGAGAAGGGTAAGCGTGACAGTATCATCGTTGTTGCCCAACTTTCCCCTGAATTTACCGCCCGCTTAGTCGATCGCTGGCGGGAGCTGGAAGGGAAGGGACGTACCCCCCAAACATTCTCCGAGGCATTGCGCCTTGCCGCTGATCTGGAGGATGAAAAGCAAAGGCTCAAAAGTCAGCTTGCTGTAGCAGCCCCAAAGGTAGAGTTTGTTGATCGGTATGTTGAGGCTACTGGTTCACAGACATTTCGCCAAGTGTGCAAGCTGTTGAAAGCCAAAGAGCCGGACTTCCGCTTGTTCCTGTATGAAAAACATATCATGTACCGCCTCTCCGGAACATTTACCCCTTACCAGCAGCACATAGACGCAGGCCGGTTTGAGGTGAAAACCGGTACCAGTCAGATCAATAACCATGCCTTTACTCAATCACGCTTTACTGCGAAAGGCATTAAGTGGATCGCCGGGTTATGGGCAGAACATTTGGCTAAGGAAAGTGCTGCATGAGGGCGCTACTAAAGCCGGTTGTTGTTCGTGAGCTAAACCAGGTGATATTGCGCCCAGGCAAGGATCTTCTGCCTATGTTCGGCGGGCGAGTCCTGATATCGACCGAGCCGCACGAATTCAAGCCGCTGCCATCTGGAGCGCTGCCAGTGGATAACCAACACCTGGCTACTGATCCGCGCCTTTCTTCTTTCTTCTGCAATGAGCGGGTGCTTTCTGCAGCTGGTGGCATCAATGCGTTGGTGGACTGGCTAGACCGGTCGAATGAGTGCCAGTGGCATGCTGACGCTGACGATTATCACGATCGGAACATGAGCACGCTGCGCTACGGTGTCGGCGCAGTTCGCCTGTGCTGGCACCATGAACACACTCTGGCTGAGCAGACGTTACCGGCCCTCGATGATCTGGCCACCAGGAATGTGGCGGATTTTGTCCTTTACCGCGCCAGAACGCACTTCCGCTTTGACGAAAACCACCAGCTAAGCCTGCCAGAACTATGCTGGTGGGCTGTGATGGAGCAGGTTTCCGATCTGCTGCCTGAGTCGGTGGCCAGGTTCTCTTTGCGCCTGCCACCGGCAGAGGTTCCAACCGGCACCCGGAAAGAGGCGGATATTGTGTGGGAGCGTGCACCGGCGGAAATAATCAATGACTACGTCGAGCAGATTAAGCCAGTGCTGGCGGTCGATATCGATCCGGAACCACCAGCAGGTTTCATGCTTCGCCCGAAGATGAAGCGCTGGGAGTGCGAAAAATACACCCAGTGGGTTAAATCGCAGGTGTGCTGTTGCGGTTGCGGCCGCCCGGCGGATGACCCGCATCACATCATCGATCAGGGCTTCGGCGGTACCGGGACCAAGCCACACGATATATTCGCAATCCCTCTCACCAGAGAGTGCCACACCAAGCTGCATGACAATGTGGCCGCATGGGAAGCAGAACACGGCAGCCAACTCTATCACCTGGCGCGTACCCTCGACCGGGCGTACGGCATCGGGGCAATCGTTACAGCAAACAAGCGCGGGGCAAAAAATGAATCAGCAATATCTTGAGTATGTTCGCGGCGCTGTATCGTTGGCCCTTGCCGATATCCACGGGATGACCAAAGGTCAACTGGCAGCATTCGAGGGGGCGGCACTGGCGCACACCACGCGGTTCAAACGCCAGCGCCACCGTACTGTGGTAGTCGGAAACCGCAAGGTCTGCCCGGATACCGATCCTATTCATTGCCCGGAGACTCGCGCCCGTGCGAAACCCTTCCCGCCGATAGAAGAGCTGACATATTGCACCAGCTCATGGCGCCGGGCGATTTCCGTTCTTGAGACGCATCAGGAAGCGTGGATCCGGTATTGCTATGGCGACTATAGCTATCACCACAATCAGTTATTGGTGGTGCCGTATATTTGGGCGCAATTTTCAGCCCAGTGCCCTGGCAAGATCAGCAAAAAGGTTAAGCTCCGGATGCAGAGCCTGACGCTGCTGGCCGTGCAGGTTGTGGCCAGTGAGATAAAAGGGCATCCAAAGGAATACAGCCACACGAAGTTGGCGGAGCTATCAGGGGTGAGTAAATCAACCTGGTCTGAAACCTACAGCGGGCACTGGAATACGTTGTTATCCCTAGTGGAGACATTGGACGCGGGATCTTTGAAGTGGACGGCAGACAAGAGGATCAAATCACGATCAAAACATTTAGCATCGTGATACTTGCAAAACCGAACAAAACAGGTCATATTTAGTGTGATTTTGATATTTTGCCAATATTGCAATTGGTGCAAAGACCTCGCTTCGGCAGGTCTTTTTGCTTATAGGGATGTACACATAGTGGTGGTGTATTCCATGTGTGCGAAATTGCTACCTCGGCCCGAAATAAGTGTAGTAACGTGCTTAAATCGTTAGTGCGTCCGCAAAAAGTGTTGTAGTGTGATATTAGTGCTTACTTTTGATCCCCACAGGCAGTTTTGAAAAAAATCTTGAAAATGGGAAATGAAAGTAGTAAAAGGCTTTATGCTGTAGAGAAGTTTCAATCTGATGACCTGCCAAAGCGCAGGTTTTTTATTGCCTCTTGAAAAAATTAATAATTGCACGTAAATTCTCAATAATGGCCTGAGTTGTATAGGTCATTACAAATCGAGCCCGCCATTGTGCGGGTTTTTGCATTTTAGGCCTCGACTTCTGTCGGGGCTTTTTTGTATCCAGCACCGCGCCGGTGCTAAACCCCGCCAAGAACCTGTTCAGAAATGAGCCTTTGAGGATGCCAGTAGTGGTAGGCGTACCCTCTTGGGCTGGTTTCCTGGGCGACAAGGGTTCATTTCTGAAAGGAAACACGCATGAAACAAGTAACAGTGATCCCCAAGTTCGACTTTAAGCAAATGGTGATGGCAATCCATGGAAAGGTGGTCACCACCTCCGTATTAGTTGCAAAGCACTTTAATAAGCAGCACAAGAACGTGATTCGTGCCATTCGTGAGTTGAAGTGTTCGGAACAATTTAAGCGGCTCAATTTTGAGCCTGCTGATTTTATTGATAAAAATGGCGAAATCCAACCAATGTACAATATGACCAAGGATGGGTGCATCTTCTTGATCATGGGATTTACAGGTGAAGCGGCTGCGGCGGTGAAAGAAAGCTATATCAACGCTTTCAACTGGATGGCCGAGCAGCTTACTCGTTGGCAATCAATGGGAGAGGAGGCCCAGCAACGCCACGCTATCAAGGCAGCTCGTTCTGAAGTTAAAGGCCGTTTTGGCAGCCGCCTGATGCATGAGCGGAAGAAGGAGAAACGAGTGCTTAATCTGGAATACGAGCAAATTCTATCGCTTACACAACCGCGATTAATAATCGAATAGAGGCCCGCCGATGAGCGGGTTTTTTTATGTCCCAAAATCGGCCCTGGTAAACCCAGGGCTTTAAATTTTCTGAAGGCTGGAGATCGGTATATGCATTCTTAAACGGATAGACCGCACGAGCCTTAAGGCGCGCAAGCCACTGTCATGATGTGGCCCCGAGTCCCCGCGTAGGGAGCCAGCTTTGCATCTGGTTAGGGTTAATGTAAAAGGCGCACCGGCGGCGCAGCGTTAAAGCCAATCACGCACCGGTTACAGCTGAGGGGTAGCAGAGACGAACCCAACAAGACGACTCAAGGGCATGGGCGCGGCCACGGCGTAATGTGGCGACTATTGTCGGATTAGTTCAGTGGCAGAGCGGCGGCTTCCAAACTCGCCAACCGGGGTTCGATTCCTCGATCCGATGCCAATTCTAGCTGCGCTGTTGCGTGTCCTTTTTGCATTAAAAAAAAGCCCTGCACGGGTAGGAGAGGCAGGGCGAGGGCGTTCAAAAAGCATGTAATTATTCTACATCGGCATGCTACCGATACTATAAGCGTAGCTGATTGATTGTAATTAACTAGCTAAAAGTAAAAAAGAAATATCCTAAAACCATACAGGCTGCGCTCATGCGTGGCCTTTTTTATTCCTTACGCCGGAGCACTGGTAATGGACAATCACAACCTGCCGCCCGGCTTTGTCGAGGCGTTTCTTATGTGGATCAAACTTAACGCCCCTGCGGTATACGGCTCTTTTGCCGCATTCGGCATGGCGACGCTATTAACGCTGCGTGATGGTAAATCGTGGCTTGACGCGCTGTATGCGGGCCTTATCTGTTTGTTAATAACGCTAGGTGTTATCAATTCCCTCGAGCTGTTTGGTATGAGTCAGGACAACGCACTGATCGTCGGTGTGGTCATTGGTGGCATGGGGGTAGAGAGATGCATCTCTATCCTCCGCATATTTGCCAGCATGAAGACCAATACACCGCTGGATGAAAAGGACAGGAAAAATGACCAGTAACTCTAAATTATCAGAGCATTTCAGCAGTAACGAATTTGCATGCCGTTGCGGCTGCGGTGCTAACCAGGTATCGGAGGAACTGATCAAGGTTCTGGAAGACGCCCGCACACACTTTGCCGTGCCCATCACCATCGTCAGTGGTCGTCGTTGCCCGGCACATAATGCAAAAGTTGGCGGGGCAAAGTCCAGCCAGCATCTGCTGGGTACCGCCGCCGACATTCAGGTAAAAGGCGTTCAGCCAGCCGCAGTGGCCGCGTATTTTGAAAGTAAATATCCGGGCCGCTACGGTGTGGGGCGCTATACCACGTTTACCCATATTGACGTTCGCACCGGCTCGGCGCGTTGGAAGCAATGATGGACAAGTTCGGAACGATAGGTGTGTTGCTGTTGGCTATCTGTCTGGGCTGGTATGCATCCTTACTCTCAGACGATTTGGAAGCAGCGGAAAAGGACAATAAAACGCTGGTAGCCATGGTGGAGAGTCGCGATGAAACGATCAGTGCGCTAAAAGATGCCGCTGACGCTGACCGGCGCGCTACTGAGCAACAGTTGCTGATCGAACAGCAGAAGAGGGCAAAGGCCGATGCTGAAAACAGAACGTTACGCAAAGCGCTGGAGCATAGCGGCTGCAATAACCAGCGCTTGCCTGATGATGCTCTCCGTATCCTGCGCAGAGAGGGTTAAGCCAGCACCGGCCCCGCGGTTGATCTACGTGTACCCCCCAGCTGTATATACGCAGGTCTGCGAGAAAACGCCGTTCACCGGTACCACGTTTGGGGATGCTGTCATTGCATTGCAGGTGGCGCAGAACGAACTGGATGTGTGCGCCTCTCGGATTGATGGGCTGATTAATTGGCAGCGGGATAACACGAGAAACAACCAATAGCCTCGGTATAGTCCGGGGCTTTCTTTTTTGAGGATAACGCATGAAAACCAATTTTCAATTGTTACCACCGGAAGGGCAAGCAGCTGCGCTAGAAGTGATTAAGGCCAGATTGAGCAGCGCAGGAATGTCGGCAGCAGGCTCATCAGAAGTGAAAAAAATCACTGAAATCTTCATGGGCATCTATGGGATTGAGCTGCGGGAAGAAAAGGCCGCAGATGTTGGTAAAGATGGTACCGCGCAGTCTGCCAGTGAATTAACTGGTCAGAGTAAACCTAAATTAGCGCTAACTGATGGAGCACCGGAATCCGGAGGTTTCCCTGATGCCGACAAGATACAGGCAAAGCAATTCAAGGTTCACAAGGCAGAGATGAACATCAGCGTTGACGTTGATAAAGGTAATCTCGATAAGCTTGAGGCGCAACTGAAGCGCATTGCCGACCTGCGTCAGGGAATTGAAAGTCCGAGACTATTCCTTACCTGCCTGGATGAGCAGCGCATTCGGGAGGAGATAAATAAGGCTATCACCAAAGCATTACAGCAAGGCGGTTGCCTTCATGAATCCATGAGGCGCTAAGGTGGTGCCGTGAAAGAGCCACGCATATACGGCAGCAAATGGGACAAGGCTCGGCGCGGGTTCCTACAACTACATCCCCTTTGTGTTATGTGTGCCGAGCAGGGGCGAACGGTAGCCGGTAACGTTGTAGACCATATCACCCCGCACCGCCTCAAAGAAGCGCTGAAGTCTGGTAACCGCATAGCGATAGCGAAAGCACAAAAGCTGTTCTGGGATAAAAAGAACTGGCAGACGTTATGCACATCCCATCACAGCGCAACAAAGCAACGCATGGAGAAGAGCGGTGCGGTAATAGGTTGTGACGCCAGCGGCTTGCCGCTCGACCCTAACTCACACTGGAACAAATGATGACTACTGACCAACAAACATTACTGATGTTCAAAGGGCTGATTGCTTCATTGCCTGAAGAGAGCCAGGCGAAGGTGAAAGAGGCTGAGGCAAAGCTTCGCGGAATCATTGCGGACTACCCAGGAGGTGAGGCGACGGTGGCCTTTGGCATGATTGGTGCCGAGCTTCAGATGGGTGATAGTGAAATGATAACAAAGTGAAATCATTCAAATTGCAATCATATAAATGATAATAATTATCAACTGCATCGAGGGGGAGGGCAAAAACTTCAAAAAAAATGCCCCAAATGACCGCTCGCATCCCCTCATTTTAACGCTAACCCGATTTTTTTAGTTTTAGGTAAACCCAATGGTGCAAAAACGAACTCGCTCCGACAGCTCGACGGCGGCGGTTCAGGCCATGAAAAATGCCAGTGAGGACACCATTCCACCACCGGCACATGCTGGCCTGGATAAAAAAGCCGAACCTTTCTGGCATGACAATATCAGATCGAAAGCCCTTGACAGCTGGACACCGGCTGACCTGCTGGCCGCAGCCGAACTGGCAAATAATCAGCTGTACGCGATCGACCTCCGCAAGGCTCTCAAGAAGGAGGAGCGGCAGCGCGGCGAGGAACGTAACGAACCGCTGATCAAAGATTACCGAAAGCAGATTGTCGAGTTACAGCGCACCATTCTGGCGCAGCGTCGTGATCTGCAAATCCATTCCCACGCCACTAACGGTGAAAGCCGTGACCAGAAAAATCGTAATAAAAACGATGCGGATGCTCGCCGGACAGCCGGTAAACACCAGGCAGATGATGGCAACCTGATCGCATTTCCAAAACACGGCTAGGAGTAAAGCATGACGCGAGGTGAGCGCGTGATAGCGTTCATTGAGCGCTATTGCATCGTGCCAGAGGGCAAGCTGATCGGGCAACCGATGTTGCTTGACGAGTTTCAGAAGAAATTTCTACTGGCCATCTACGATAACCCCCACGGAACGGATAAAGCCTATCTCAGCATTGCGCGAAAGAACGGCAAAACTGGCTTGATTGCGGGAATACTGTTAGCGCACCTGGTAGGCCCGGAGGCGGTGCAAAACTCGCAGATCGTCAGCGGTGCAATGAGCCAGGAACAGGCGGCGGTTGTATTTGATCTGGCCGTAAAGATGATAGGGCTTAACCCCGAATTGCAGGACATTGTTCATATCATCCCAAGCGGCAAAAAGCTGTTGGGCCTGCCGTGTAACGTTAAATACAAAGCATTGGCCGCAGAGGGAAAGACGACACACGGCCTTTCTCCTCTTCTTGCCATTCTCGATGAGGTAGGGCAGATCGTCGGGCCGCAATCGGCTTTTGTTGATGCTATTGTCACGGCGCAGGGTGCACACGACGCTCCATTACTTATCGCAATCAGTACGCAGGCGGCGAACGATGCCGATTTGTTCAGTATCTGGCTGGATGATGCGGAGAATTCAAAGGATCCGCACATTGTTTCCCACGTCTACGAGGCACCGAAAGATGCCGAATTAGATGACCGGGAAGCATGGGCCGCAGCAAATCCCGCGCTGGGTACTTTCCGATCTCTTCGTGATATGGAGAGGATGGCGGAAATGGCCGGGCGCATGCCCAGCTTTGAGAACACTTTCCGAAATCTGAATCTGAACCAGCGTGTTTCTACCGTATCGCCGTTTATGTCTCGCAACGTGTGGGAATCATGCCGCGAAGCTCCGCGGGCGATTACCGGTCAGTGCTATGCCGGGCTGGATTTGTCAGCAAGCAAGGATTTAACCGCATTCGTTATTGCGGGTCAGTCAGCGGATGGCTGGTGGAATATTTACCCCTATTTCTGGACACCAGAAAAAACCATGCGTGACAGGGCCAAAACTGACCGTGTGCCTTATGACGTGTGGGCAAAACAGGGCGTTCTGAAAACCACGCCGGGATCGTTTGTCGATTATGCCGTGGTGATCCGTGACATTGCGGAAATCATCAGTGATTTCGATATTGGCGCGATTGCCTTTGACCGCTGGCGCATTGACCTACTGAAAAAAGAGGCTGATTTGATTGGCCTGGCGCTGCCGTGGGTACCGTTCGGGCAGGGGTTCAAAGATATGGCCCCCGCTCTGGATACGCTGGAAGCAGCAATGCTAAACGGGCGTGTCAGGCATGGCATGCACCCGGTGCTGACGATGTGCGCCGGTAATGCTGTTGTGATCATGGATGCCGCCTCAAACAGAAAGCTCGACAAGTCGAAAGCGACCGGGCGAATCGATGGAATGGTGGCACTCGCAATGGCGATGGGCGCAGCAAATGGCGAAGCCGTAGCACCTGGTGGCGACTTCGATGACTTCTTATCAAAACCGTTGAGCATGTGATGGCAGATAAAACTAATTACAGTATCGACCTGCGAACGAATAACGGTTGGTGGGCGCGCGCTGCGTCGTGGTTCGTCGGTGGCCGCCTGGTGACGCCGGATCAGGGTTCGCAAACAGGCCCGGTGTCAGCGGGAGGTACGCTGGGTGATTCCGTTATCACTGACGAGCGTATTTTGCAGATCTCTACGGTTTGGCGTTGCGTCAGCCTGATTTCTACGCTGACCTCATGCCTGCCGCTGGACGTATTCGAGACAGACAAAAGTGACAACCGGATGAAGGTCGGCCTGGACAATCCCCTTGCTCGGTTGCTGCGCTTTTCCCCCAATCAGTACATGACCGCGCAGGAGTTCCGCGAGGCTATGACCATGCAGCTGTGTTTTTACGGTAATGCGTATGCGCTTATCGAACGTAACAGCAGTGGGGACGTGATCAGCCTGATCCCGTTATTGTCAGCCAATATGGATGTTCTGCTGGAAGGTAAGCAGATTATCTACAAGTACCGGCGCGACAGCGAATACGCCAAATTCAAGAAAAGCGAAATATTCCACCTGAAAGGCTTCGGCTTTAACGGGCTGGTGGGCTTGTCACCGATCGCCCATGCGGCTAAATCGGGCGGGGTTGCCGTGGCGATGGAAGACCAGCAGCGTGACTTTTACGCCAACGGTGCCAAGTCTCCGAAAATCCTCTCTGTTGGTGATCGCGTGATGTCCAAAGAGCAACGCGACCAGGTGGAAGAAAACTTCAAAGAGATTGCCGGTGGCCCTGTGAAAAAGCGCCTATGGATCCTTGAGGCCAACTTTGAAGCGCATGACATCGGTGTCAGTCCCCAGGATGCCGAAACCATGGCTTCACGCAAGTTTCAGGTCAGCGAACTGGCGCGATTCTTTGGCGTCCCCCCTCACCTTGTGGGTGATGTTGAAAAATCGACATCATGGGGTACCGGCATTGAGCAGCAGAATATGGGTTTCCTGCAATATACATTACAACCCTATATCACCCGCTGGGAACAGTGCATTCAGCGTTGGATAGTCAAGCCATCTGACCTGGGTAAATACCATGCCGAGCATAACCTTGATGGCTTGCTGCGTGGTGATTCGACTTCTCGTGCTGCCTTCATGAAAGCCATGGGGGATTCTGGCCTGCGTACTATCAACGAAATGCGACGGCTGGATAACTACCCACCGTTACCAGGGGGCGATGTTGCCACACGGCAATCACAAAACGTTCCTCTCACCGAATTAGGCAAGCAGCCCCGCGAAAGCGGGGTTTAGTTTTTATGGGGGATCCATGACCGAAATAAAGAAAACCCTCTCTTTCGAAGAGACGGAAATCAAATTTACCGGCGACGGTACGCAGGGGATTTTTGAAGGCTACGCGTCTGTTTTTGGCAATGTCGATTCAGACGGCGACGTGATCCTGTCCGGCGCGTTCAAGAACACCTTGGAGAAACAGACCCGCAGGGTTGCCATGTTCTTCAATCACCGGGCGTGGGAATTACCCGTTGGTAAATGGGATGCCTTGCAGGAAGACACCAAAGGGCTGTTTGTCCGTGGGCAACTAACACCCGGCCATAGCGGAGCGAGTGACCTCAAAGCCGCCATGCAGCACGGCACGGTAGAGGGTATGTCGGTCGGGTTTTCAGTAACCAAAGACGATTACTCGCTGGCGGCTAATGGCGGGCGCATTTTCAAAAATATCTCCGCACTGCGAGAAATCAGCGTGTGCACCTTCCCGGCTAACGAGCTGGCCGGAGTATCAGCGATGAAAAGCATCGATGGTATCGAAACGATTCGTGATGTTGAGAACTGGCTGAGGGATTCAGTGGGTTTAAGCAAATCACAGGCCGTGGGGCTTATTGCCCGGTTCAAATCAGCTATTCGGAGTGAGTCCGACAGTGACGAGAACAAAACAGAAATATCCGCTCTCATCGAGCGCATCAGTTCATTCCCTCAAACATTAGGTAAATAATATGTCCGAATTAGCGCAAATTCAGAAAGCCATCGAAGACTCACAGAAGAACATGACCCAACTTTTCGACGCTCAGAAAAAAGAGATCGAAGAAACGGGCCGTGTTTCCAAATCATTACAGGACGATCTGGCCAAGGTTCAGGAAGAACTGAAGAAGTCCGGCGAGCGCCTGTTTGACCTTGAGCAGAAAGGGGCCGGTGGTGCAGATGATCCGTCAGTTAAAAAAGACTTCTCAGAACGCGCCGCCGAAGAGCTCACCAAGTCATGGAACGGTAGCACGGGCACGTTTGAGGCTAAAACCTTCAACAAATCGCTCGGGAGTGATGCAGCCTCTGCCGGTTCGCTGATCCAGCCGATGCAGGTACCGGGTATTGTCATGCCGGGACTCCACCGCCTGGTTATCCGTGATCTGCTGGCGCAAGGGCGCATTTCCAGCAACTCGCTGGAATACGTACGAGAAAAGTTGTTCACCAACAACGCGGCATCCGTGAAGGAAAAGGCCCAAAAGCCTGAGTCTGATCTGACGTTCTCAAAAGAAACGGCGAACGTGAAAACTATCGCTCATTGGATCCAGGCATCCCGCCAGGTGATGGATGACGCCCCGATGCTGCAATCTTACGTCAACAACCGGCTGTTGTTTGGTCTTGCCTTTAAGGAAGAAGATCAGTTGCTGAACGGTGATGGTACCGGCGATAACCTGACGGGTATTAACGCCGTGGCAACAGACTATGACACTGCGCTGAATGCCACCGGGGATACGCGGGCAGACATGATTGCTCACGCCATTTTCCAGGTTACAGAGTCAGAATTCAGCGCCTCGGGCATCATTCTTAACCCGCGAGACTGGCACAACATCGCTTTGCTGAAAGATAACGAAGGTCGTTATATCTTCGGCGGCCCGCAGGCGTTCACCAGCAACATCATGTGGGGGCTGCCAGTGGTACCGACCCGCGCACAGGCTCAGAACACCTTCACCGTGGGCGGCTTTGACCTGGCTTCTCAGGTATGGGATCGCATGGATGCCACCGTGGAAGTGAGCCGTGAAGACCGCGACAACTTCGTGAAAAACATGCTGACCATCCTGTGCGAAGAGCGCCTGGCGCTGGCGCACTATCGCCCGCAGGCGCTGATCAAAGGCACTTTCACGGCACCAACCAAGTAACGCGGAGGGGGCGGGTAATTCCGCCCTGATGTTATGGCGATTAAAGTCACTGATGTCGTGCAGGTTGAAGAGTTACGCCAGCACATCGAGTTTGACAGCGATGATCGCGACGCGGTGATCACCCGTTATGCCCAGGCTGCACTGGATTACTGTTTGCGATGGTGCGATGACCCGCGCTGGGTAAAGGCGGGTGATATTCCTTCCCCTGTTGTATCTGCAATGCTGCTGGTTTTTGCTGATCTGTTTGAGCATCGCACCGGGCAAAGCGAAGTACAGCTATACACCAACGCCGCCGCCGAAAACCTGATGTGGTCGTGCCGCAATTGGCGCGGCGTGAAGGTGGAAGAAAGCGAAAGCGAGGAAGAACCGTAATGGAGCCAGGGCGCTTTAGGCATCGCATCATGATCCAGAACTTCGAAACGGTAGAGCTTCCCTCGGGCGGTGAAAAGGCGGTGTGGGTGGATGCATCCATAAAGCCGATCCCCGCCGAGGTGAAGGCTATCAGTGGACGGGAACTATTGGCATCAGGTGCGGAACATTCAGAGGCTACCGTTCGCGTGTGGCTACGCTTTCGTGATGACGTTTCCAGCTCTTCACGCATGCTTTTTCGCGGGTTGGTCTATGACATTGTGGCAGCGTTACCGGATGCGCGTCTGACGCGACTGGAGCTGCTCTGTAAAAGTGGGGTGAAACCATGATCAGCGGCAATCTGGATTTTTCCGGTCTGCTCGACATTTCGAAGGATTTGGAACAGTTAAGCAAAGCTGAGAACCGCAATGTGTTGCGTCAGGCTACGCGGGCGGGTGCAAACGTGCTCCGTGATGAAGTTCGAGCGCGGGCGCCGAAGAAAACCGGCAAGCTGGCGCGTAACGTCGTTGCGGTGAACATGCGGGCAAAAGATGGTGGGGCGGTTGCCGGGGTGCATATCCGGGGCCGCAATCCACGAACGGGCAACAGCGACAACTCGATGAAGGCCAGCAACCCGAAAAATGCTTTCTACTGGCGCTTTGTGGAGCTGGGGACGGTGAAGATGGCACCTGTACCGTTTATCCGACCCGCATACGATGCCAAAGAGGGGGCGGCGGCAGAGGCGGCGTTTGCCAAGGTCAACGAGGCGATCGATAAGGTACTGTCCAAATGACCGAAGCCGATCTTAACCCGTTGTTAAAACCGCTGGTGGGCGGGCAGGCTTATCCCTATGTCGTCAAACTGACGCCGGAGGGGCAGCCAGCGGTAAAGCCACCGTGGATCGTCTACACTGTTCCTGATGAAAATCGGGGTGATGTGTTCTGCGGTAACGCTGAAACTGCCTACATGGTGCAGATCGACGTGTACGCCAGCAGCATTGACGAGGCGAAAGCTCTACGTCAGCAGGCCGAGGCGGCGGTAACCGTGCTGTCACCTGCCGAAGTCCATCTATTTAGCGGTCACGAACCCGAAACCGGCCTTTTTCGTGCCTCATTCGAATTCCGAGTGTGGCAATAACCCAACCCGCTTTCACCACCGCTTACGAGCGGTTTTTTTATGTCTGGAGAAAACTTATGTCAAGTAAGTATGAAAAAACACAAGGCACGTTGATCAGCGTTTCCGCTGGTGAAGTCAGCGAAGCTAATCCTGTTGGGATCACCTGGCTTGCCGCATCGTGCAGCACCAAGGAACTCAGCTACACGGGTGGCCAAAAGGCTGATATCGATGTTACCACGCTGTGCTCGGAAGAACAGGAGATGACAAACGGCCTGAAAGCCCCGTCTGAAATGACCATTGGTAAAAACTGGAGCGGCTACGATGCTGCCCAGGATTCTCTGATGGATGCGTATGACGATGACAGTCGCCGTGCCATTCGTATCGTATTCCCTTCCGGCAACGGCTTTGCCTACCTTGCCGAGGTGCGTCAAAACAGCTGGAGTGCCGCCACATCCGGCATCGTATCCGCTTCATATACGCTGCGCATTATCGGCAAACCGGTACGTATTTACGCTGTAAACATTCCAGTGACTGGCGTCACGCTGGATAAATCCACCGCCTCCGTGGCTGTTGGTGCCAGCATCACACTGACCCCAACTATCGCCCCGGCGTCAGCCACTAACAACGGCATGACTTGGGCATCATCGGCACCCGAAAGCGTCATGGTAACCAATAAGGGCGTCATTACCGGTCTTACCCCTGGCAGTTCAACCATCACCGTCAAGACCACGGACGGCGCTAAAACGGCTACGTGTGTCGTGACCGTCACGGACAAATAGGAGCATTAACCCATGGCAGCAAAGAAATTAAGCCTTAAGGCGCTGGCGTCGGCACCAATGGCGGGTTTTCGCACCAAGCTGGTTGAGGTCGCCGAGTGGAATGGGGCGAAGGTGATCCTGCGAGAACCCTCGCCAGCGGGCTGGGGCCAGTGGCGCGAGATTATGGAGCCTGCAGAGTCCAAAGAGGGCGCAAAGGCGGTCGAGCTTTCAATTACAGAGCAGACGCAACGTAACATCCGCGCTGACGCGGTGATGTTTATCGATGTTCTGCTCGATGAAGATCAAAAGCCGGTATTTACCTGCAAAGAGCTGGACGAGGTGGTGGGTTTTTACGGGCCGGTGCATTCCCGTCTGCTCAAGCAGGCGCTTGCCCTGCAAACTTCGCAGGAAGACGCTGAAAAAAAGTCAGAGAGCCAGAAACCTTCTTCTTGATGCAACTGGCTTTACGCCTGGGTAAAACACTGGGCGAGCTGCAGCAGTCAATCAGCGTCAGTGAATTGCGTATGTGGATGGCCTTTAACCGGATAAGCCCGATTGGCGACGAGCGCAATGATTACCACGCGGCGCAAATCGCCACGGCCGTTTTCAACTCCCAGCGAGCGAAAGATCCTCTGTCTATTTCCAGCCAACTTCTGTGTTGGAATAAAGATGAGGAAGCGGAGGACGCGGAAGAAGATACGTCAGGGCTTGAGGCATTTTTGGGAAATCTGGCTGATTAATACCCGCTCACGTAGCGGGTTTTTTTATAGGTGAAATATGGCATCTTTGCGCGAGCTCATCATTAAAATATCGGCCAACTCCAGTTCGTTCCAATCGGAGATCGCCCGCGCCTCACGCATGGGGGCCGATTATCATCGAACCATGACGCAGGGGAACCGCCAGGCGGCGAATGCGACCCGACAAAGTCAACGGGCTTTAGCCGATCTGAACGGGCAACTTGCCACGGTGCGCGGCAGTGCTCTGGCGATGGCGGGGGCTTTCGCCGGGGCGTTTGCTACCGGCAACCTGATCGCGATGGCTGACAACTGGAACTCGCTGAATGCGCGGGTAAAGCTTGCGACGACGTCTGCGCAGGATTTCAGCATTGCACAAACCGAGCTGATGCGGATCAGCCAATATACTGGTTCAACGTTTGAATCTAACGCCAGTCTTTTTTCGAAAGCATCAAGTTCGCTGCGTGAATATGGGTACACAACCAAGGATATTTTGTCTCTTACTGAAGCGTTGTCTACCGGTTTGCAAGTGTCAGGGGCTTCTGCTGCGGACACCGAATCAACAATCACCCAATTATCACAGGCGTTGGGGCGCGGTGTTCTGCGCGGGCAGGATTTCAACTCCGTTGCGCAGTCCGGTGGGCGGATTATGAAAGCGCTGGCGGATGGTCTTGGCGTTGCGCAAAAAGATCTGAAAGGGCTTGCTGATGCTGGAGAACTGACAAACCCGAAGATCGTTCCTGCTTTGATCAGTCAGCTTGGCCAATTGAGGAAAGAATATGAAACGATGCCTAATAGCGTTAGCGCGGCGTCAACCCGCATCAACAACGCATTTATGCAGTGGATTGGCGGGCAGAACCAGGCGACAGGAACCACGGCAGCACTTTCCGGCATCCTGGATGGATTAGCTAAAAACATTGATACCGTCGCATTATCTCTTGGTGCACTGGTGTCTGTTGGCGCTGTGCGCTATTTCGGCGGTATGGTGTCAAGTGTGGGGAGCGCCACAGCGGGCATGGTATCCGCATACCGTGGCGAAGTCGCTCTGGCTTCTGCACAGGTGCGAGGCACTCAGGTCGCAACAGCCAGAGCAAGGGCTGCTGAATACCGCGCACAAAAGGCGTTGGCCGCTGCGCGGGGAACGGATGGGCAGGCGGCAGCGGAAAGACGGCTGGAGGCTACGCAGCGTGGCGTTACGCGCAGTATTGCAGCCAGAACTGCCGCACAAGGCGCATTGAATAATGTGACAGGCTTGGGTAGCCGATTAATGTCAGGGGCGCTTGGCCTGGTTGGCGGCTTCCCTGGATTAATTATGGCAGGCGCTGCTGCCTGGTATGTTTATAACCAAAGGCAGGAACAGGCTCAACAGACAGCCATTGCCTATGCGGATTCGCTGGGTTCCGTCGTTGAGAAGATGCGTGAGCTTAATCAGGTGCAACTGAAGGGTGCTCTCGCTGAGGCGGGCGATTCCATCAAGGCACAAAGAGACAATATTGACGATCTGACCTCTGCTCAGGCAAATGCAAAGGCTGAGCTGCTTGAGCGGCTGAAACTGGTCAAGCAGTTCTCCGTTACGCAGGGGGAAAGTAACGGGCATACGACCAATGCGGCTAAACTTCAGAGAAAATACGATAAAATCACTCGTGACCTGAGCGATGCCCAGACCAAACTGGGTAGAACAATTGCAGATCAAGCCAAGTTGCAAGGTGAACTGAACCGTGTAACCACTGAGTCCGAAGCATCGTTTAATGTTTTTAAAAAGGGGCTGGTTGAAACTTTCCACCTGTCAGAAGCTGCGGCGGTGGGGTTGGCGTCAACGCTCCAGGTGCTTAAGGAGCTCAACGCCGAACAGGGAAAATCAGGTGCCAGCGTAACCCCTCCTGTTGATACAGCGAAATATGACGACTTCATTAAAAAACAGCAAGAAAGTCTTGCCTTGTTAAAAGTTGAAGGCGTCGAACGGGCAAAACTGAAAGCCGTACAGGACGCCATCAAAGGTGAGGCGCTGAAAGTTGATGGCGCTGGCAATGTCGTTGCTGATATGAAGGATCAAAAAGCAGCTATCGAGGCCAATGCCGTAGCTGAATACAACCTTCAGGAGCAGCAGAAAGAACGCAACAAGACCACCAAGGCAGGAGCCAGTGTCGCGGGTGATTACCAGCAGAAGATCGCCAGCTTGAACAAGGAAATCCAGATTGAAGGTGTCCGGCTAAAAGATGGCGATGCGGCCGCCCGTCTTTTTGCTGCATCAATGGAAGCGGGTACTAAGTGGACGGAAGCCCAAAAGAAAGAGCTGATTGCCCGTAATGACGTGTATGAGAAACTTAAGCAGAAAAATGAGGATCGCTCCGCAGCAATTTCCAACGACCCTTACCGCCAGGCAGCCGAAACCCAGAAAAGGGCTAGCGAGCAACTGCAGCGGCAGATTGCAGATGGTGAAATCAAGGGGGCGGAGGACATCGCCCGCCGCAAGCAGGATATCGACACCGCCTATCTGCAGGCGAAGGCCGAGGCCGCCCAGCGTTACGCGGTTTCCGGTACCGCTGAGCTGGCCGGTAATGTCGATCCTATCCAGAATCTTGAAAACCAACTGGCTAAACGGCAGGCGCTGATCGAGAGCTATGCCACTGCGGGTGTAGTGTCGCAAAGCCGCGCCAATCAGCTGATTGTTGCGGCGGATCGTGAAGCGATGGAGCAGCGTTACCAGGCATCACTGCAACTGTATGCCAGTCAAGGCGATATGCAGAAGGTGGCCGTCGATATGTTCCAGGCAACCACGGAACGGGCAAGCAACATGCTTACCGGTCTGCTGACAGGCACCCAAACGTTCAAGGAGGGGGTAACAAATCTCTTCGCTTCCCTGACTCAATCCATCGTTCAAAACCTTATTGATATGGCCGCGCAAGCGCTGGTTACCAGTTCCATCATGCAGACGATCACCGGCGTAGTCGGTGGGCTTGCCGGTGGCATTGGTGGGGCGGCATCCGGGGTTAGTGGCGCAGCAGGATCGGCAGGAACGGGCGCGATGGGATTGAGCACGAGCTGGACTGAGTATGACCTTGGCGGCTACACAGGTGCTGGCGGTAAATATGAACCCGCTGGTGTGGTGCACCGAGGCGAGTTCGTGATGACCAAAGAGGCCACGGAACGGATCGGTGTAGAGAATCTTTACGGCATGATGCGTGGTTATGCTAATGGCGGGTTGGTTTCTCCTGCCAATCCTAGCGTTTCGTCGGGAGTTCGGGCGCTAACAGCCAGTCAGCCTCTTAGCCCCGGTACGCTCGGTGGCGGTTCCCCGCTGGTTAACGTTGTGATTAACATTGACGGTAACGGGAATGCTGACACGCAAGCCACAGAGGGCTGGGGCGCTTTTGGAAAGCAAATGGGTAGCATTGCCGCGCAAGAAAGCCAAAAGGTGATCAACAGAAACCTCATGCCAGGAATGCCGATCTGGAAGGCGATTAAGGGATAATTATGGCTATCAAAACCTTTACTTTTCCGGCTCGAGTGAATGCCTCCGGCGATGTGCAGTTTCGACTGCGCAAGGCGCAATTCGCTGATAGTTATTCACAGGTGGCCGGTGATGGCATCAACCCGATCACCCGATCATGGGAGCTCTCTTTTGTCGGAAAAATCGACAAAATTCTACCGGTGATCCGGTTTCTTGAAGAGCATCAGGGCGTTAAGTCGTTTCAGTGGCTCCCGCCCCTCGGCGTCCTCGGCCTTTATCGCTGTGAAAGTGGGTATAAGCCGGTGGCGTTGGGTGCTGGAGTTTATTCCCTTACTACGACATTCACCGAGGCATTCAACCCATAAGGATAAAAGAGTATGGCAATCAATGCTGATGTGCAAAAACTTGAGCCGGGTAACCGTGTCCGGCTCTATGAAGTTGACGGTACTTTGTTCGGTGCCGATATTTTACGATTCCACAGTGACACCCTGCCTTATACCGCCGCAGAACTGACAGCAGCCGGTGGTGACGAAAAAAAGTTACCAGCCAGATCGATCTGGTGGCAGGGGAAAGAATACGGCCCTTGGCCCGTTCAGGTTGAAGGGTTGGAAATGTCCGGTGATGGGCAGAGCGCACAGCCCAAACTGTCGGTTGCCAACATCAACGGGCTGATCACTGCGCTTTGCCTCAAATTTGACGACATGGCGCAAGCCAAAGTGACGATCCACGACACCTTCGCTCACTATCTTGATGCGCGTAATTTTCCAGCCGGTAATTCGACCGCCGACCCGGTGCAGGAAAAAATACAAGTGTTCTACATCGACCGCAAAGCGACGGAAACGGATGAGGTGGTCGAGTTTGAGCTATCCAGTCCTGCCGATCTACGCGGTCAGCGGATCCCTACGCGGCAAATTCACGGCCTTTGTACCTGGTGCGCTCGTGGATGGTACCGAACCGGTAAAGGGTGTGATTACGCCGGTAGTCTGTATTTTGACGAGAAAGGGAACCCGGTCAGCGACCCAAGCCTAGACCGTTGCGGCGGCCTGTTGAGTGATTGCCAGAAGCGATTCGGGGAGAACAACCCGGTACCGTTCGGCGGTTTCCCCGGCGCCGCGCTGATCCGACAATAGGAGTGAGGCATGCGGAAAAAAACATTATCGTCAATCATGGCCCATGCCGAGGTGGAGTATCCCAAAGAGTGCTGCGGTGTGGTGGCGCAAAAGTCCCGCGTAGAGCGTTACTTTCCTTGTAATAACCTCGCCGAAAACCCTACGGAGGACTTTCACTTAGACCCAGCAGGTTACTTGGTTGCCGAAGGGTGGGGTACGGTTACCGCTATCGTCCACAGTCACCCTGATGCAACCACGCAGCCGAGCGAGTTGGACAAGGTTCAGTGTGATGCTACCGAATTACCCTGGCACATTGTGAGCTGGCCAGAGGGAGACTTACGGACTATCTACCCGCGTGGTGATCTACCTCTCATCGGTCGCCAGTTTGTGCTGGGGCATACTGACTGCTGGGGGCTGATCATGAGCTACTACCGGCAGGAGCATGGCATCGAGCTTAATGATTACAGAGTGGATCACCCCTGGTGGGAATCCGGTACCGAAAACCGCTACTTGGACAACTGGCACGAATGCGGCTTTCGTGAGTTCAGCGGCCCGCACCAACCGGGTGATATGGTCATCATGCAGATCTCTGCCCCAGTGGCGAATCATGCCGGAATACTGCTAGCCGATGGGATGCTGTTGCATCATATGTACAGCATGCTGAGTCAGCGCGTTCCCTATGGAGGCCAGTGGCTTGAGAGAACTGTGAAGGTACTACGTCACAAAAATCTGCTGTGAATGCTATCATTCCCTTTTTCGACTTAAGGAAGGATGCGATGAAGAGAATAATGATTGTGGCGGCGCTGCTGGCTTTGTCTGGGTGCTCTTCGACAGCTAATGACCTAAGGACAACACATCCGTTTTTATCTGGGGATTCAAGTAAATCACCACAGGTATTTATTGGGTGTGTTTTAAATAATTGGAATGAAAAAAACACTATTGCACCTATTAGCGCTCAGCCATTAGAAAATGGTTATACCGCTCAAATAAACGACATGACAAGAGGTGTTGTTATGTTAATTGACGTAATGCCAACTAAAGATAATTCCGGTGGCGAGTTTAAATTCTATAAAAAGAGAAATATGGAATATTATGAGCGCTCAGTAATTAGTTGTAAGTGAAAATGCAATAACCCGCTAAAATAGCGGGTTTTTTTATTGGAGAGCAAAGATATGGCTTTTATCGATGTACCTATACGTAAAATGGTCTTTCATGGCCCATTGATTGAGCGGTTTGGGCGTAATTTTAAGTATAAGGCCCACAATGTTCCCAAGATGATGTCAGCGGCTAAAAGCTTACTTGATGGGTTTGAGCGGTACATGGCCGAAGCGCACAAGCGCGGCTTAACCTTTGCGGTGTTCGTTGGTAACAAGCAGAAGCGTAACATTGCCGAAGCCGAGTTGGAAATGACGAAAGGTAATGAGGATATTCACCTTGTTCCGGTAATTATCGGCAGTAAACGCGCCGGACTGTTCCAGACCATCCTTGGTGTAGCGTTGGTTGGTCTCGCTTTATGGAATCCTGTAATAGGTGGAACTGCTTTAATGTCAGCTTCAACAGCGAGCAGCTTAGCAATGGCTGGCGGGGCTATGGCGCTGGGCGGCCTTGTCCAGATGCTATCCCCTCAGGCGGGCGGCTTGCGAATGCGAGAAAGCCCAGACAACAAACCCAGCTACGCCTTCGGCAGTCCAGTAAACACTACCGCGCAGGGTAATCCTGTTGCCGTGGGTTATGGCTGTCGTGAAATCGGTGGCGCGGTTATCTCTGCGGGGATATATACCGAAGACCAGATGTAATCACTAAATAAAAATCACCTTCAATTGAATGCCGCTTTTGCGGTTTTTTGTTATGGGAAAAATATGACAAAGCTAATTAAAGGCCGCAAGGGTGGCAGCGGCGGCGGTCACACGCCTGTGGAATCCCCTGACAGTATTCAGTCCATTGCTCGCGCCAAAATATTGCTAGCGCTCGGCAATGGGGAGTGGGCTGGTGGGTTAGACGGAAAGAATATTTATCTTGATGGTACCCCGATCACTAATGATGATGGGACGGATAATTTCGGCGGTGTGAGTTGGGAATTCCGTTCTGGTACTCAGCACCAGGAATACATTCAGGGTGTTCCTGCTGTAGAGAATGAAACCACGGTAAACACTGCGCTGAAAAGTGCCACTCCCTGGGTTCGCTCGATCAGCAACACGCAGCTTTCTGCCGTGCGTATCCGGTTCGGTTGGGCAAACTTAATACGCCAAGAGGATAACGGCGACGTTAACGGCACACGCGTAGAGTATGCGATTGATCTGGCGACTGATGGCGGGGCTTACAAGGAGATGTTGAAGACGGCTGTCGATGGAAAAACCACGACGCTTTATGAGCGCTCGCACCGCATCAACCTACCCAAAGCGTCTACGGGCTGGCAAATTCGAGCCCGTAGAATTACCCCCGACTCGGCCAGCGCTCGAGTAACTGACGCAATGAACGTTTCGGCGCTTACTGAAATCATTGATGCCAAATTAAGTTACCCCAAAACGGCGTTGCTGTTTGTTGAGTTCGATTCCAAGCAGTTTCCGAACATCCCAAAAATCAGCTGCAAGCCGAAGATGAGCATCATCCGTGTACCAGATAATTACGACCCGGTTGCCCGCACCTATACGGGTACCTGGTACGGTGGTTTTAAGTGGGCACACAGCAATAACCCTGCCTGGGTGTTCTACGACATCCTTTTATCTGACCTGTACGGGCTTGGTGATCGGATTGACTCAACGCAGATTAAAGAGGAGGAGCTTTACCGGATTGCTCAGTATTGCGATCAGCCCGTTCCTGATGGGCGTGGTGGCAACGGAACCGAACCGCGCTTTCTCTGTGATATCTATATTCAGTCGAGAGAGGAGGCCTGGACGGTATTAACTGACCTGGCCGCAATCTTCCGGGGTATGACCTACTGGGGCCAGAATCAACTGGTTGCTCTGGCTGACATGCCTCGTGATGTTGATTACATCTATACCCGCGCTAACGTTATCAAAGGCAAGTTTTCCTACGCCGCATCGAGTGAGCGCACACGCTATACCACCGCTATGGTGAGCTGGTCAGATCCGGATAATCATTATGCCGATGCTGTAGAGGCTGTATCGGATAACGGCTTGGTCCGACGGTACGGGGTAAACCAGACTGAGCTCACTGCTATTGGATGCACCCGCCAAAGCGAGGCTAACCGGCGCGGGCGCTGGGCGCTGCTGACAAACAGCAAAGACCGAGTGATCTCCTTTTCCGTGGGGCTGGACGGTGCAATCCCTTTGCCTGGCCACATTATCGGAGTTGCCGATCAGATGCTAGCCGGCAGGGTAATCGGTGGCCGCATTCGTTCGGTGTCAGGTAGAAGCTTAACGCTCGACCGTAAGCCAGAGGCAAAACCCGGCGATCGGCTGATCATTAACTTGCCGTCTGGTGTATCTCAAGCGCGAACTGTGCAAGCAGTAAGCGGCAATGTCGTGACAGTCACAGTGAGCTACAGTGAAGCGCCTGCAGCTGAATCTGCTTGGTCAGTTGATGCGGATGATCTGGCTATTCAGCAATACCGCGTAACTGGCATTAGCGACAACGGGGACAACACTTACTCAATAACAGCAAGCCAGCACGAGCCTGATAAATACGCGCATATTGATAGCGGTGCTCGCCTGGAGGACAGGCCTATCTCTATCATTCCGCCAGGTGTTCAGGCTCCACCGCAGAACGTTAAGATCGGCAGCTTTACAAAGGTAAGCCAAGGGCTGGCAGTAACCACATTGCGCGTTACGTGGGATTCGGTCGAAGGGGCGATCGCTTACGAATCGGAGTGGCGGCGTGATAATGGCAACTGGATACCCGGCCCCCGTACATCAACGCTAGGTTTCGAAGTTGCTGGCATTTACGCAGGCCGCTATCAATCCCGCGTCCGCGCGATTAACGCTGCTGAAATTTCGAGTATCTGGGCAAATGCCATGGAAACGCAGCTTAACGGCAAGGAAGGGAAGCCACCCAAGCCTGTGGGGTTTACTGCATCGCCGTTATTGTGGGGGATAGCACTCAGTTGGGGATTTCCTTCGGGTGCTGAAGATACGCTTAAGACGGAAATTCAATATGCTGATAACCCCGCGGGCAATAACGCCATGCTGCTTTCAGACGTACCCTATCCGCAGCGCAGTTATGAACAATCAGGGCTGAAAGCGGGTCAGGAATTCTGGTATCGCGCGCGATTGGTTGATCGCACAGGAAACCAGGGCGACTGGATTGAGTGGATGCGGGGGCAATCCAACGCCAATGGAGGGGATTATCTTGAAAATATTGGTGATGGCTTTATGTCGTCAGCTGATGGAGATCGCTTAACCAGCCAGATCGACACGAATATCGACGCAATCCTGCAGAACGCACTGGCCAATAACGCCACTGTGGATCACCAGTGGGCGCAGTACGGCGAAGTGCGTGCCGATATCCTGGTTGTCAAAACAACGATTGCTGAGGTTGATAAGGCATTTGCTGAAATGTCGACGCAGGTGCAGGCGCAGATCGGGGACGTTACCGCGGCTCTGGAAGATAAACTGACGGCGACGGTTGATGTTGCTGGCGCAACGGCGGTGCATACGCTGAAAGCCGGTGTAAAGATAAATGGCGTGTATTACAGCGCCGGGATGTCTATTGCGGTATTGGCGCAAGCTGGCCAGCCAGTAGTAACTCGCGTTGGATTTAATGCCAATCAGTTCGTACTGATGAGTGGTAGTGGCAGTAATCAATATTCGCCTTTTGCTGTGGTTAACGGGCAGGTGTTTATCAGCGATGCATTTATTCAGGATGCATCAATTACTTCTGCAAAAATTAAGCATGCATCAATCGGTGGTGCTCAAATTACGGATTATCTCCAGTCAGATAATTACTCCCCCGGAAGCGTTGGAATGAAGCTGGGCTTTAGGAATGGTTATGTTGAAATCAATGGTTCAGTACCTGGGCTTGGACGAACTGTTGTCAATAACGATGGTGTGGCAGTTTACGACGGTGCAGGGCAAATAAGAACAAAGCTCGGGAGGATATATTGAGCCGATACGGACTTGTAGTTTATCCCAAAGATGGTGGCGCGGGTGTAGATATCAGTAACGGTTCTAAAGCCTGCGCCTATCGTGGCTTTTTTAACCCAGAGTTTGACCAAAACGGAGAAACATGGTCATACCCGGACCTCTCGCCTGGAGCCTCATTATTTATTGTCCCAAGAAGAACGGTTGCCATTATTCAAACAGGCGCGGTTCCCAGAGTAATATCATGCAGTGGTGTGCAAATATCGGGAGGTACAGTGCATGCCTGGTTTGATGGATTTAATTCCAGGCAGGACAAAGGCAGGCGTCCCATCGAGTTTGATGCCTTTCAGGTATCAGGAGCTGGAGGTGTACCTCGTTATGGACTCCAGCTTATCGATGCAACAGATTACAGCGAAATTAACGATCTGGGCGTTGCGGGGAAATGCGTCTGGCGTGGTGTTGTTACCGTGCGCGGTGCCTGGGCAATCCCCGACATTCCTGATCGTGCCAACGCGATTGTATTTGCTTACTGGGATCGTGATGATCGCGCTGTGGATTTTGACCGTGAAAGCATGACTGTGAATGTCTATAGAGAAGCAGGTAGAGATGTCATCAGCGACGGCAGTGCTGATTGCCAGATGTGGATATGCATCTTTTCAAACGGCTCTTATCCGGTTCCTCCGCGTTACGGATTGGCAATCTGGAATGCTGCTGGCCAGTGCACCTTCTCGTCGGATAATGCACCGATGCTTTATCGTGGTAATTCATTAAACACGCAGCGCATACCGGGTAACTATGCATACCCCCTCATGGCGACAGCAAAGCCGCTGGTCCCACTCTGCCGCCTTGGTATTCATGATGGTATGAATCTATCGAATAACTATCTTGATTATCGCCATGCTGGAATGCGAATGGCTGGCGGTGGCGTTACTGCATGGCGCACGAAATACATCAACAGTTACGACCATAGCAAAATCAATATTCAGTATCGTCTGACAACAATCAATCTGCCCGTACTGGACGCCGCAGATTATTTTAGTCTTTAAATAAGGGGCAGGCTATGCCAGCAGGAACTATCACGCTCACGACCAACTCGGCTACCGTTAAAGGCGCGGGTACGGCGTTCATAACAGAACTGAAGCCCGGTGATTTTGTTGTAGCGGTTGTCGGTGGCATTACGTATACGCTGCCGGTGAAAACCGTCGATAACGCGACGCAGGTGACGCTAGTCCGCGTCTACGATGGACCTACGCAAGCCGGAGCAGCATGGTCAGCCGTGCCGCGTGAAACACAGAACTCAATCACCGCTCAGCTCGTCGCTGAAGCATCAAGAGCGCTGCGCGGGCTGAACTATGACAAAGACAACTGGCAGCAGGTATTCAGCGGCACGGGTAATGTCACGGTCAAGTTGCCCGATGGCAGCACGTTCACCGGGCCAGCATGGCGAGGTTACGCAGGACAATTATCTATTCTAAGAAATGATATTAATACAGTAGCGGAGACAACCGCAGGTAAGTTAGCAAAAGATAAAAATCTATCTGACTTAAGCGATAAAGCAGCAGCTCGTACTAGCCTTGGCCTGGGAACCGCAGCAACGGCTAACGTAGGTGCCAATAGTAATCAAATCATGTTAAATGGCGCATGGGGGCTGGGGGGGAGTTATAAAGGATTTAAAACCATTAATAGCAATAATGTTAATTACCTACTTAATGAACTTGGCGAGCGTGGCCTTACAGCCTTTAGAAACAATGCGCCAATAAATGACAACGGTGACGGATGGTATACTCCTGCTTGGGGACCGTCGATATGGTGCCGAACAGAAGACGTTTATGCTGCGTTTAACATGGCATCAACAGCAAACCATCTATCAGTATCATGTGGCAACCTTCGCGAAGGCTGGGTAATGCACAAAGTCATTTGGCATAGTTTTAATACAGTTGTTGATGGTAATGGATTTATTAAGAAAGCCTCGCCAATAACGAGTATTTATCGGGATGGCACCTGCAAAAACAATATGGAGTCGGAGGGAGTTACCTGCAAGCGGCTTGATGTAGGCATTTATCACGTTGATGGGTGTTTGGGTTTTTATAACGATAATGGTTGGAAATTCGAAGTACCCAAGGACGAAAACGGCAGTGCATTATTGTGGGTGGACTATGAAGTGAAAAAGTATGGCTCAATTATATTCAAGACGTACCACAGGACAAATGATTGTCCCATTTCTGCGTTGCAGAATAACATTGACGGTTACGCCAATGGTGACAGCATCGATATCCCTGAAGGTAAGTTTTTAATGGTTCGCCTAAACGTTCCAAACAGTCAATTCGCCGAATATGTTCCGGATGATTCAATCCCCATACCAGAGTCGGCATTAGCTGACTAAAAAGTCAGGCTGGTCAATGGATATCCCAGGTGGTCGCTGGATTGATCTGCGTGTCGAGATGCCGCCCTGGATGAGCTGTATTCGGAGCTTGCACAGTGTGAAACGCCAGCACCGACCGAAGAACCCAAGGAATGATCGCAGCGCAGGGAGAAATCCCGGCACTATTGATAGCGTGGAGCTGCAATTAAGACGGCGATCTAACGGCTAAAAAGAGGAGGAACCTAAGTGCAGAAAGGCGATGGCTTGTCGGCAATTTTACCACCATTTTACCATCATTTTACCATGTGAAGATTTTGTTAATAAAAAAACCAACCCTAAGCGGTTGGTTTTTCTATAAATAGTTGGTCGGCATGAGAGGATTCGAACCTCCGACCCCCGACACCCCATGACGGTGCGCTACCAGGCTGCGCTACATGCCGACGCAGAACCCTATACTACCGTTTTCGGATGTAAATTCAAGCAGCTACCTCACCGATTGCTCTAGATTTAAGCAGTTAGTTGGCGATAAAGCGTTTTACATCCGTCAGCACCTGTAACAGCAGGGCTAGCTGGGGTTTCTCGTCTTTGATCTCGTTATCGTCTTGATCGTAGGCACGGTAGTTGCCATTACCATCCAATGTCAGCGTCTGCGTTGGCGTGGTGATCACCAACTGGGTGCCGTCGCCGGTGGCGAGCCAATTGTTTTTACGCTGTGCGGCAAACAGGTCTTCGCCCTGCGAATAGTCGTTAGCCGGTGTTTTCACATGCAGCAGACGTTGCATCAGCGTGCGCATCACATCGTTATGATTGGTCAGCTTATTGATGGTTTGTGCCGGGGTGCCTGGCCAGTGAATGACCAACGGAACCTGCAACTGGCTGCGATTAAAGCTGCTACCTGCTCCCCAGTTGCCTTTACCGGTATCGTTGAATTCTATGCCGTGCTCAGCGGTGATCACCACCACGGTTTTATCCAACAGGCCTTTTTCTTTCAGCGTTGCCAGCACCTGCTCGATCTGCGCATCGACGTCTTTCGCGCCAGTACGATAGAGCTGGGTAAAGGCTTCCGGCGAGAGCTTATTGTCGCCTTCTGGGAACTTTGCACCGCTGAAATTGATATAGGAGAACCAGGGGCTATTTCCGCTCTGTGTGGCCAACCAGCTCTGCCACTGATGCGTGGTGGCAGCATCGCTCTGCACGAACGGTTCCGGCGGGAGCGAGAAATCGGTCAATAGTGCCTGGCGGTAAAGCGTGGCGTTGAAACCGTCTGAAGAGAACAGGCCGAACTGATAGCCTTGATCGCTCAGCGCGCTAATCAACGCGGCCGGTTTGCGCCCGGCCAGAATGCCATCCAGATAGGTAGGCGAAATACCGTAGAACAGGCCAAACAGGCCGGTGTCCGCATGGTTACCGGAGCTGTAATGGTCGCTGAAGCGGATATTTTCCTGGGCAAAGCGGCTCAGGCCTGGCATGTCTTGCGCCATATCCTGGGTACGCACACCGTTCACTACGATCATCAGCAGGTTGTAGCCGCTGCCTTTATCGCTGTAGTTCAGACTATTGAGCGGGTATTCAACGGCAGCCGCTTCTGGATTGCCCTGTTGCATCAGGCGGCGCTCATATTCTTGCTGATCGAGCAGGCCGTGTTTTTCCAGGAACTTACGCGCGGTCATTGGGTAAGAGAGTGGTAAGTTGGCGCGTTGCATGGTGATCGGCCGATAGAAATTGGCATCCGCCCAGATATAAATCAGGTGCGAAGCAAAGAACGAACAGATGAACAGCACCGCCAGCGGTTTGCCGAAGTTGCGCCGGTTCAGGCTGCGCAGTTTCTGCCAGCTCCAGGTCGCAAACAGCATTTCGATCAGGAATATCACCGGCACGCAGATAAACACTAGCTGCCAGTCTCGCGCCAGCTCACTTTGGTCCGGGTTGATAACCAACTCCCACACCACCGGATTAAGATGCAGGTGGAAGTGGGTAAAGACTTCGCTGTCGACCAGCAGCAACGTCAGCCCAGCGGTGGCCAACGTCGCGGAAATAAATCGCAGCAGGCGCTGCGACATCACCACAAAGGTGAGCGGGAAGATGATCAGCAGGTAGGCGGCAAAGACAATAAAGCTGAACTGCCCAATCAGGCTGACCAACGCATAGACTCGCCCCAGCAATGAGGACGGCCAGTCGGTAACAAACAGGTAGCGGCTGCCCAACCCGATACTGAGCAGAATATTAAATAAGGCGAACCAGTGCCCCCAGCTAATCATCTGGGAGACTTTTTCACGATAACGCTGACGGTTTGTCACCATAAGTAATTATTAATGCGCTTTATCTTCACGGATAGAAGCCTGCAGGGCTTCAGCAAACGATCTGGCCAGTGTCTTCCGCTGTGCGGGAGCAATACTGGTGTTGATCAAATTGGTTACCATGTTGCCCAGAACCATCAAAGAGAGGTCGGTGGGAGTATGGTGTTTTTCCAGAACGTTGACCAGCTCAGAGAGCAGTTGTTCAACGTGTTCGTCACTATAACGAGATGATTGTGGCATAAATATTGTGCTCAAAGCTCGACAAAGTCCCATATCTTACCGTATGGGGCCGTGATTTTCCGCTCTTTTATAGCGTGAAGATCGTTAAGGCATTGCCATGCCCGTTGTCTTTCGGCTTCGTCAGTGCTTGAATACGCGCTCAAAGAACAGGAGGATTGATCATGAGTCTGGATATCGAGCAGATTGCACTGCACCAGTTGGTAAAACGCGATGAGCAGACGCTGGAAGTGGTGTTGCGCGATTCCCTTCTTACCACCAATGCGGCGGTGGAAGAGATGATGGCAGAGCTGCATCGCGTTTACAGCGCCAAGAGTAAGGCTTACGGCCTGTTCAACGAGCAGAGCGAACTGGCGGACGCGTTGCGTAACTGCCGTAAGGGTGATGACGATTTCCTCGCATTTAGCCGTGCTGCCACCGGCCGTCTGCGCGACGAACTGGCCAAATATCCGTTTGCCGACGGTGGCGTGGTGCTGTTCGCTCATTACCGCTATCTGGCGGTGGAATACTTGCTGATCACGGTGCTGAACAGTTGCAACAGTACGCGTGTCAATGAAGAGTTGGATATCCGCACCACCCACTATCTGGATATCAACCACGCGGACATTGTGGCGCGTATCGATCTGACCGAATGGGAAACCAACCCGCAATCGACTCGCTACCTGACATTCCTCAAAGGGCGGGTAGGGCGCAAGGTCTCCGATTTCTTTATGGATTTCCTGGCGGCGTCGGAAGGGCTGGATACCAAAGCGCAAAACCGTGGCTTGTTACAGGCGGTGGATGATTACTGTGCCGATGCTCAACTAGGCAAACACGAACGCCAGACGGTGCGTCAGCAGGTTTACAGCTACTGTAATGAGCAGTTGCAGGCCGGTGAAGAGATTGAGCTGCAGGAACTGTCGAAAGAGATAGCCCCGGTGGGCGAGAAGGATTTCCTGCAGTTTTCCAGCGAACAGGGCTACGAACTGGAAGATAGCTTCCCGGCGGATCGCGGCACGTTACGCCAATTGACCAAATTTGCCGGCAGCGGCGGCGGTATCAGCCTGAACTTTGATGCGATGCTGCTGGGGGAGCGCATTTTCTGGGATGCGGCCACCGATACCCTGACGATCAGAGGTACGCCACCGAATCTGCGCGATCAGTTGCAACGTCGCACGGGCGGCAGGTAAGCATCGCAGAATGATAGCCAATAAAAAACGCCGCAATTGCGGCGTTTTTCACTTCGGCGTCCCGAAAATCGATAACGTGGCGATTAAACGCGAACGAAGTCGATGTGAGCCAGTTTTGGCTTGAACGGGTGACGCTGTACAGCCTGAACCTTAACTTTGGTTTCTTTACCGTCGACAACCAAAACTACGGCTTCGCTGTAGAATTCTGGTTTAACTTCCATGTTCTTGACAGAATCATGGTCTAGTTCGATAGCAATCGCAGCTTCTTCGCCACCATAGATGATAGCTGGGAATTTGTTTGCTGCACGCAGGCGGCGGCTCGCACCCTTACCCTGGTCTTTACGTACTTGTACGTTGATAGTGAACATTGTTTTTTCTCTTAAAAGAAAATTTACCCTGCTACAGGCGACCCAGTAACAGGCTCGATAACCTGCTTTCACACTGGGCGAACCCAGGTAAAGCGGGCGGCATTTTAACGGAAAGCCGCTCGCTGGGCAATGAAAACCTGCCGCTCGGGCCTAATACAGCTCATTGGCACGGCGAAAGCGGCCCTGATAATCAAAAACTTTTTCACGTATTTGCCAGAACTGGCCGCGTTTACGTGCGACGACAAAGTCTGGATGGCGCAACAGCGCCTGCTGAGCCAGAATGTCCGCTGCGTTTTGCCAACCGAAGGGGACGCCTGGTGCCCGTTGGTGCGGGCGCAGGAACAGCATCTCGAAGGCCTTGCGTTGTGCGGGCGTTTGCAGGCGGAACCGTTCGCTGGTGCTGGTGCCATCTTCGTCATAATAGGTGGCTTTCAGCCATTCCCCTTTGTCGTCCTTGCCGCTTTGCAGTTCCATTCCGCCACAGCGCAGGACTAGCGCATCCTTCAGCTTCAATGCGGCCTTCAGCATATCATCCGGATCGACCAGCACTTCCTGGCACTGATGGCAGCGGCGTGCTGCAATGTCGTTCTCTGCGCCGCAGTGCGGGCAGCATTTGAAACGGAAGCGATAGTCACACTGCTCGCGATGCCCCTCATCATCTTCCAGCCAGCCCTGACAGCGACGGCCATAGTGCTCGATGATGTCGCCGTTCTCGGTGCATTTACCCCAAAACAGGTTGGCAAAACCGCAGCCAGGGCAAAAGACCTGCACCGGTTGGCTGTCTGAGTGGGGTTTGCTGACGCCGACTTCCGGCGTGAACAAATCATGGGGATTGCCTGCGTAGTCCAGGATCAGGCAGTCGGTCTTGCCTGGGGACAGCCGTAAACCGCGCCCGACGATCTGCTGATACAGGCTAACAGACTCGGTGGGCCGCAAAATAGCGATCAGATCGACATGAGGCGCATCGAAACCCGTCGTCAGCACCGCCACGTTGACCAGGTAGCGCAACTGCTGTTGCTTGAAGGCTTCGATTAGTGCGTCGCGTTCGCCGGGGGGAGTTTCTGCACTGACCAGCGCCGCCTCCCCGCTTGGCAACAAGCCATGCACTTCACGGGCATGCTCCACCGTGGAGGCAAAAATCATCACGCCTTTGCGGGTTTCGGCGTATTCAACGATCTGGCTGATGATGTGGGGCGTAATGCGGTTTTGCTGTTTCAGCTCGCGGTTAAGATCCGCTTCGCTGAACAGGCCGTTGCTTCTGGCCTCCAGGCGGCTGAAATCGTATTGCACGATCGGCATATCCAGCCGTTCTGGCGGCACCAGGAAGCCGTGTTTAATCATATAGCGCAACGGCAGTTCATAAATGCAGTCGCGAAACAGGCTGTTGCCGTCGCCACGGGTGATGCCGTGGTAGTGATATTGATAGATCCAGCCTTTGCCCAGCCGGTAAGGGGTGGCCGTCAGACCAAGCAGGCGCAGCTGTGGGTTGGTTTTTTGCAGGTGTTGAATAATCTGTTGGTATTGGCTGTCGTCATCGTCGCTGATGCGGTGGCATTCGTCGACGATCAGCAGGGAAAATGCACCGTCGAACAGCGATAAATTACGTGCTACCGATTGCACGCTGCCAAACACCACCTTGCCGCTGCTCTCTTTTTGCTGAAGCCCGGCGGCGAAGATGTCGGCCTCCAGGCCGTAAGCGCAGTATTTACTATGGTTTTGCGCCACCAGCTCTTTAACGTGAGCCAGGACTAACACCCGGCCACGGGCGCGTTTTGCCAACTCGGCGATCACCAGGCTTTTGCCTGCGCCGGTTGGCAGTACGATCAGGGCCGGTTCAGGATGTTGGCGGAAATGCTTGATGGTGGCATCGACCGCTTCCAACTGATAGGGGCGTAGGGTAAAAGCCATGCGTTAGTATCGCTCGCTGAAGTGGGCTGTAACATTCCACTGAAATTGTGACATTTTGCTCCTCAGACGGCGGAAAAATTTCTATTATTATGCCCTCTGCGGCTACGCAGTGCGAGAAGCATGGAAATTACCCCTGTTATGGCATCGTTTCCGTCGCTATACTAAGCGGCTTCCCTACGCGAACATCCTCTTCGAACCTGTTTTCTGCACCTGGTGCGACAGCGGGGCGTCATATTTAGCAACCAGATCAATGCGATCATAACAACGACAGGCAAAGCAGATTCAATGCGACTGGACAAGTTTTTATCTCAGCAGTTGGGTATCAGCCGTGCGCTGGTAGCGCGTGAACTCCGTGCAAAACGTGTCACCGTAGACGGTGAAGTGGTCAAGAGCGGGGCGCTCAAGCTGGCTCCGGAACAGGAAGTGCGGTTTGATGGCAACGTGTTGTCACAGCTGAACGGGCCACGTTACTTCATGCTCAATAAGCCACAGGGGTATGTGTGCTCAACCGACGATCCGGATCATCCAACCGTGCTCTATTTCCTGGATGAACCCGTTGCGTACAAGCTGCATGCGGCAGGGCGGCTGGATATTGATACCACCGGCCTGGTGCTGATGACCGATGACGGCCAGTGGTCGCACCGTATCACCTCACCGCGCCACGAGTGTGAGAAAACCTATCTGGTGACGTTGGAACATCCGTTGGCCGCCGATACCGCTCAGCAGTTCGAGCAAGGCGTGCAGCTGCATAACGAAAAAAATCTGACCAAGCCAGCGAAGTTGGAAAAAATCGAAGATACCCTGGTGCGCCTGACTATCAGCGAAGGGCGTTACCATCAGGTGAAGCGCATGTTTGCAGCCGTGGGTAACCGGGTCATCGAATTACACCGTGAGCGCATTGGCGCCATTGTGTTGGATGACGATTTGGCACCTGGGGAATATCGCCCGCTGACCGAAGAAGAGATTGCCAGCGTAGGCGCACCGCACCTGCTGGATTAATTTTTGCGACCGACCAAGGAGTCGTTGAACGTGCAACAGAACCGGACCTCTCACCTCGGTTTGATCTTTATTCTGGGCCTGCTGTCCATGCTGATGCCGTTGGCGATCGACATGTACTTGCCCAGCATGCCGATAATCGCCCAGGAGTTTGGCGTGGAGTCTGGCCGGGTGCAGATGACGCTCAGCGCCTATATGCTGGGCTTTGCCGTTGGCCAACTGTTCTATGGGCCGATGTCCGACAGCATTGGTCGCAAGCCGGTGATCCTGTGGGGCACGCTGATTTTTGCTATCGCCGGTGGGGCCTGTGCGATGGCCCAATCCGTGGAGCAACTGATCAACCTGCGTTTCCTGCACGGCCTGGCCGCAGCGGCGGCAAGCGTAGTGATCAACGCCCTGATGCGTGACATGTTCACCAAGGATGAGTTCTCACGCATGATGTCGTTCGTGATCCTGGTGATGACCATTGCGCCATTGCTGGCTCCGATGATCGGTGGTGTGCTGCTGCTATGGTTCAGCTGGCATGCCATCTTCTGGACCATGGGGGCTGCGGCGTTGTTGGGGTCGGTACTGGTGGCGTTCTTTATCAAGGAGACGTTACCCAAGGAGCGGCGGCAAAAATTCCATCTGCGTACCACGCTGAGGAATTTCGGCTCGTTGTTCCGCCACAAGCGCGTGTTGAGCTATATGCTGGCCAGTGCTTTCTCGTTTGCCGGGATGTTTTCTTTCCTCAGCGCCGGGCCGTTTGTCTATATCGAGCTGAATAACGTTTCACCGCAGCATTTTGGCTATTACTTTGCGCTGAACATCGTGTTTCTGTTCCTGACAACCCTGATCAATAGCCGCAACGTGCGACGCCTAGGGGCAGTAAAAATGTTCCGTCTTGGTCTGTTTGTGCAATTGACGATGGGCGTGTGGTTGCTGGCCGTCACCGCCAGCGGGCTGGGTTTCTGGGCTTTGGTGCTTGGGGTGGCGGTTTATCTCGGCTGTATCGCCATGATCTCGTCTAACGCGATGGCAGTGATCCTGGACGATTTCCCCCATATGGCGGGAACCGCTTCTTCACTGGCCGGGACGTTGCGCTTCAGCATTGGCGCGCTGGTTGGGGCAATACTGTCCTTGGCCCCAGGTAAGAGCGCGTGGCCGATGGTTTCATCGATGGCTCTGTGCAGCATCGTTGCGGTGTTGTTCTATTTTTATGCCAGCCGTCCGCGCAATAATCCTGCCTGATTACCCCTCACCCTAGCCCTCTCCCACAGGGAGAGGGGACCGATCGAGCTATTTTATCGATACTGAGATCACCTTGGCTCTTCCAATGAATGTGCCACCACTTTACGCCTGAACCCTACCACAACACCTGACTCCCTCGGGGCCGGATGTGCCATAGGTTAAATCCTGCACCTGATTACAGCTCCGCACCAGCTCCCTCTCCTTGGGGAGAGGGAGATCAAATGCAATTAGCCCCTAATCTGCCTGCTTGCAAGTTTAAGTTTGTTGCTAAATATATGCAGGCTAACTAAACGTCGGCCAAACGAACTGTAGTTTTTTTGTTAAATATGACGGCGTTATTTTCCCTGGTGGCCAGAGGTGCAACCCGTTGGCTGATGGGGCATTTCTTTGGCGACTAATCGGACTAATATTGTTTTAAATCAAAATATTATTGATTTAACCTGCCTTGGGTATTTGAGCGAGATGTTTGCACAATGTAAAATTATACCGATTGTAAAGTAACCGCATTGCAAGAAAAAAATGTTGAGATCGCGGCGGGAAAGGGTTACATATAACGCAAAAATGCGAGCTGAGTCGCAAAACGCCGTGAGAGAACCTTCTACGGTGGAGAAAAACTGAGTGATATCAGCAAGCGCAGGATGTGGTTAATTGTTTGTTGCAAATTTTACTTTAAAATAACATTTGTAGGCGGCAAAGTCGGATGATCCCGGCTATAACTAAGTCATCCTGTGATGTAAAAAGTGTTTCATCTTTTCATACTAGGGATTTCATGTGGACAGTTTCCAGCTTTCGGTAGTGCATCGCTTGCCGCAAAGTTATCGTTGGCTATCAGGTTTTACCGGCAGCAAGGTTGAACCGATTCCGCTTAGCGGCATAGACGAAGATAACGATCTGATCGGCCTCAAGCTGCTCAGCCATGACGGGCGCGAAGCCTGGCGGGTCATGCAGCAGCTCAACCTGTCTCTGCAAGAGATCCAGGTCAACTGCTCCATTGTTGAATGGGAAGGCGAGCCTTGCCTGTTCGTTCATCAATGTGATGAAAGTGCCGCCATGTGCCGCTTGAAAAACGTCGGTGCGGCGATTGCCGAGCAGCTCAGCGCGCAGTACCCCTTCTGAATGATGCCGCTAATCAACCAACTGCAATAACTGCTGTGTATAGGCAGCAGCAGGTGCGTTGAAAATCGTCTGGCAGTTACCCTGCTCCACGACTTCTCCCTGACGCAGTACGATCACCTGATGGCACAACGATCGTACCACCTGCAAATCGTGGCTGATAAACAGATAGGCCAGCCGGTGACGGAGCTGAAGCGACTTCAGCAGCGTCAGGATCTGTGCCTGCACCGATTTATCCAGTGAGGACGTCGGTTCATCCAGGATCAACAGCTGCGGCTGCAGGATCAGCGCACGCGCGATGGCGATACGTTGTCGCTGCCCACCGGAAAACTCCGTGGGATAACGATAGCGCAGGGCCGGATCCAATCCGACTTCCTCCAACGCCTCAATCACCCGCTGTTCGCGTTGCTCTGCGGTCAGTTGCTGGTGGATCTCCAGCCCTTCGGCGATGATTTGCAGCACGTTCAGGCGTGGATTCAGCGCGGAATAGGGGTCCTGGAACACGATCTGCATCCGGCTGCGGTAAGGCAACATCTGCTGGTTATTGAACTGATGCAGCGGTTGGCCATCAAACCAGATCGCACCTTTGGAGCTCAACAAGCGCAGCAGCGCCAGGCCAGTCGTGCTCTTACCTGAACCCGATTCGCCTACCAGGCCCACGCTTTCCCCAGGCTGTATTTCGAAGCTCAGATCTTTCAGCGCGTAGTTCTGATCGACGATACGCCGTAACAGGCCACGTTTGATCGGGAAGCTGACCTGCAGGTGTTCCACTTTGAGCAGTGGCATAGGCTTATCGTTGGCAGGTAGTGGCAGAGGCTCGCCTACGTCTTCCGCAGCCAATAACTGACGGGTATAGGCGTGTTGTGGGGCACTAAACAGCCCATCGCGGCTATTTTGTTCTACGCACAACCCTTGGCGCATTACCGCCACGTTATCCGCCAACCGGCGCACGATGTTCAGGTTGTGGGTGATGAACAGCAATCCCATCCCCAGCTCCTGCTTTAACTCTTTCAGCAGCATCAGGATCTGCGCTTGAATGGTCACGTCTAGCGCGGTGGTCGGCTCATCGGCAATCAACAGCTTGGGCTTGGTCAACACCGCCATGGCGATCATCACGCGTTGACGTTCTCCGCCTGAGAGTTGATGGGGATAGTCCTTCAGGCGCGCTTTGGCGTTACGTATTCCCACCCGATCCAGGCACTGAATGATTTCGGCACGGGCGCTGTCACGGCGCATACCCATGTGGAGCATCAGCACTTCGGCCAGTTGCTTTTCGATGGTGTGCAGCGGGTTGAGCGACACCATCGGCTCCTGGAATATCATTGAGATCTGGTTGCCACGTACTTTGCGCAGTTCGGCTTCCGATGCATGTAACAGTGAGTTGCCGTTAAACAGAATATCCCCACCGGGATACACCACCGGCGGGGAAGGTAGCAGCCGCAGCACGGAGAGGGCGGTGACGCTTTTGCCTGAGCCTGATTCACCCACCAACGCCAGCGTTTCCCCTTGTTCCACCTGTAACGAGACGCCGTTGACCACCTGATTCAAGCTGCCTCCCTGGCGGAAGGCGATGCTGAGATCCTGAATAGCGAGCAGAGGAGTGGTCATATTAATGCGCCTTGCTTGGGTCGAAGGCGTCGCGCACCGCTTCGCCGATAAAGATTAACAGTGAGAGCAGCACCGCCAGCACCAGGAAGGCGGTAATGCCCAACCACGGAGCTTGCAGGTTGTTTTTGCCCTGTAAAAGGAGCTCACCCAACGAAGGCGAACCGAGCGGCAAGCCGAAGCCGAGGAAATCGAGAGAGGTAAGGGTGGTGATCGAACCACACAGAATAAACGGCAGGAAGGTCAGCGTGGCCACCATGGCGTTAGGCAGCATATGACGATACATAATCACGCGATCCGGCACGCCCATCGCTCTGGCGGCACGAATGTAGTCGTAATTACGGGTACGCAGGAATTCGGCACGCACTACGCCCACCAGGCTCATCCAGCCAAACAGGATGGTGATGCCTAACAGCCACCAGAAATTGGGTTGGATGATGCTGGACAGCAGGATGATCAGGAACAGCGTCGGCATCCCCGACCAAACCTCGATCAGCCGTTGCCCCCAAAGATCGAATCGGCCGCCATAATAGCCCTGCGTCGCTCCCGCACAGATACCAATCACGCTGGAACACAGCGTTAGCGCTAGCCCGAACAGCATTGAGATACGGAAACCGTACAGCACCCGGGCCAGCACATCGCTGCCATTACTGTCGGTGCCGAGCAGGTTTTGGCGTGACGGCGGCGACGGGAAGGGCACTTTGGTGGCAAAGTTGATGGTGTTGTAGCTAAAGCGGATCGGGGCCCAGATAGCCCAGCCGTGTTGCTCAATCTGCTTGATAACAAAGGGATCCTGAAAATCGGTAGTGGTATTCAGTTCCCCGCCGAAGGTCGTTTCGCTGTAGTTGACCATAAAAGGCACATACAGCCGGCCTTCATAGCGCACCAGCAACGGCCGGTCGTTGGCGATCAGGTTGGCGGCCAGGCTCAGTGCAAAGGCAGACAGAAAAATCCACAGCGACCAGTAACCACGGCGGTTGCTGCGAAAACGTGCCCAGCGGGCCTGATTGATGGGGCTTAAGCGGCTCATTGACGGCCCTCGAAATCAATGCGCGGATCGACCAGGGTATAGGTGATATCGCTGACGATATTCAACAGCAAGCCGATCAGGGTAAATATGTAGAGCGTTCCGAACATCACCGGATAGTCGCGTTGCAGGGTGGCATCGTAGCCCAACAGCCCAAGGCCGTTGAGCGAGAACATCACTTCGATCAACAACGAACCGGTGAAAAACATGCTGATAAAGGTGGCCGGGAAACCGGCGATCACCAGCAGCATGGCGTTACGGAACACGTGGCGGTAAAGGATCTTCTTCTCGTCCAGCCCTTTGGCACGGGCGGTGACCACATACTGTTTGCGGATCTCATCAAGAAACGAGTTTTTAGTCAGCATGGTCAGGGCGGCAAAGCCACCGATCACCGTAGCCAGCACTGGCAGGGTAATGTGCCACAGATAATCGGTGATTTTACCGTACCACGGCAGTGTGTCGAAATTGCTGGAAACCAGCCCGCGCAGTGGGAACCAGTCCAGATAGCTGCCACCGGCGAATAGCACGATCATCAGGATGGCGAACAGGAATGCCGGAATGGCGTAGCCGATGATAATCAGCGTGCTGCTCCAGGTGTCAAAGGCGCTGCCGTTGTGGATGGCCTTGCGTATCCCCAGCGGGATCGACACCAGATAAATGATCAGCGTACTCCATAGCCCCAGGGTCGCGGAAACTGGCAGACTCTGGCCAATTAGCTGCATTACCGAGGCCCCGCGGAACAGGCTTTCGCCGAAATCGAGGCGCATATAGTTCCACAGCATGGTGAAATAGCGTTCGTGCAGCGGCTTGTCGAAACCGTAACGCTTGGTGATCTCGGCGATCACTTCGGGATCCAGGCCGCGTGAGCCACGGTATTGGCCTTCGGCCACGTTGCCCGCGCCGGCCTTCATATGCCCTAGGCCTTCACCTGCGCCACCGCCGCCAAAGCCGCTGGTTTGCCCCATCTCAATAGAGGCAATGGCCTGATCGACCGGTCCACCGGGGGCGATTTGCACAATGAAAAAGTTAATGGTGATGATCGCCCACAGCGTGGGGATCACCAGCAGTAATCTGCGTATCAGATAAGCGGCCACCTGAGGCTCCTTATTGCCGTTGCGCCGGCAAGCGTGCCGCCTTGTTGACGTCGAACCACCAGTTGTCGAACCCGATCGAATAGGCCGGGCGTACCGCTGGCGAAGAGAATTTGTCCCAATAGGCGTAACGGTCGTGATTGGAGTACCACATCGGCAGCATATACATGTTCCAGGTCAACACCCGATCCAGCGCACGGCCAAGGGACAGCAACGCTTTTTCATCCCCTTGATGCTTCATGATCTGTTCTATCAGGGCGTCGACGGCTGGATCGCTGACGCCAGGGCTGTTGTAGCTGGAATTCAGATATTCAGTGGCCCAGTAGATCTGCAGGTTGGAGTTGGGGAACGGCATAGCGGGGTAGACCCTCGGCATCATATCAAAATCACGCTCGCGCATACGGCGGGTGAATTGACTGATGTCGATCTCACGGATCTGCATATCGATTCCTAACCGCTTCAGATTGTGCTGGAAAGGCAGTACATATTGGAAATTGCTGCCACTCGGCAACATCAGTTCAAAGGTAAAGGGCTTACCGGTTTTGCTGTTGACCAACTGCTGGTTTTTCACTTCCCAACCGGCCTGTTTAAGCAACTCGGTGGCTTTCAGCAGGTTCGCCCTGTCATTGCCGCTGCCGTCGGATGTTGGAGGCTGGTAGATTGAGGTAAACACTTCTGCTGGCACTTTACCTTTTAGCGGGGCCAGCCAGGCCAGCTCAGCAGCGTCTGGGTAGCCGCTGGCCGCGTATTCGGTATTCTGGAAATAGCTGTTGGCGCGCTGATAGGCATCGTAATACAGCGCCTTGTTCATCCAGTCGAAGTCGAAGGCCAGGGTAATGGCTTCCCGCACCCGGCGATCGGCGAAAATCGGGCGCTGGATATTGAATGCCAGCCAGCGGGCATTCTGCGCCGCCTGATTGGTTTCATCCTGTTTGATGATGAAGTTGCGCGCGAAGTTACCGCCTTGATACTGGGTGGCCCAGCTTTTTGGCGAGCCTTCGACGCGGAAATCGTAAGCCCCGGCCTTAAAGGCTTCCAGCGCCACCTTATCGTCCAGGTAATAGTCGTAACGCAGCGTGTCGAAGTTATAGCGCCCACGATTCACCGGCAGATTGGCGGCCCAATAGTCACGTACGCGCTCATAAGTAATATATTGGCCCAATCGGTAGCTGCTGATTTTATAAGGGCCACTGCTTAGTGGGGGAACAGTCAGTGGTTCATTCAGTTTATGGTCTTTCCAGAAGCTTTCTGGCATCACCGGCAGGCTTAAGAGGCCGAGTAGCTGATCTCTATCCGGTTTGGGGAGTTCTATGCGCACAGTCAGACGGGAGATGGCCTTGACGGTGACGCCTTTATACGACGAACGGAATTGCGGCACCCCTTCGGTCATAAATTTGTTGAAGGTAAAGGCCACGTCGGCGGCGGTGATCGGGCTGCCATCATGGAAGCGCGCGCGTGGGTTGATATCCAGCTCCATCCAACGCATATCTGCCGGATAGCGGGCAGATTCCGCAATCAACGGATAATAGCTGGAAGGCTCATCGTCCGAGCTGGTGAACAGCGTGTCGTAGAGTTCCCCGGTTCTTTCACCAGGTACACCGCGCGAGGCGAAACGGTTGAAGTTATCGTAGGTGCCGATGGCTGCCAGCCTAACGTCGCCGCCCTTGGGGGCCGCAGGGTTCACGTAGTCAAAATGGCTAAAGTCGGTGGAATATTTCGGTTCACCGAGCGTGGCGAAAGCGTAGCTTTCATTAAGGGTTTCGGCCTGCATGCTAAAACTGAGTGCCGAAAGCACCAAGGCAGCAAAAATGCGTACGGACATCTCTACGGTAAGCTCCTGCTAGCTATACCCGTTGCCTTTCAAGCCATGGCTTGAAATACGTCGGATATAAGTCAATTAATCCAGCCGGTAGCATAGCATTTCAGGCTGGTTTTCTGAGTAAAGAAGTTTAAATATCAGGGATTAACTGCGGCCTGATAATCAAAAACGGCCTTATTCTGGCAAAAGGCCACAAACTCCTCAATACCCAGTGGCTTACTGAAATAATAGCCCTGCATGAAATTAACGTCGCGTTCTTGCAGAAAACTCACCTGTTCGGCGGTTTCAACGCCTTCCGCCACGGTCAGCATTTTCAGCTTTTTAGACAGCGAGATCACTGCGTCCAGGACGGGAGCGGTCGCCGTATCCTGGCCAATGGTATTGACAAAACCGCGGTCGATTTTGAGGTAATCCAGGGTAAAGCGTTGTAGATAGATTAAGGCGCTGTGGCCGGTACCAAAGTCATCCACGGCGATTTCAACCCCTTGGCGATGTAGCCAGTCAAACTCTTCCAAGGCATTTTGCTCTTCCACCATGCCGCGCTCGGTGATTTCAAACACCACGGTGAAATAGTCGGTTGGCAACTTAGCCAGTAGCTCGGTGATATCGTCATGGAACGAAGGCGCATTAAGGTGAGAAGGCGCGAGGTTAATGCCCAGTTTGGCGCCCCGTGGCAGAGCTTGTACCAATTGCGGGATATCTGCCACGATCCTACGGAACAGGTGGCGGGTCAGCGCTACGATCAACCCTTCGCTTTCAGCATAGGGGATAAACAGATCGGGTGGAATGCGCCCCTCGGTGGGATGCTGCCAGCGGATCAATGCCTCAAGGCCGGCAATGGTGTTGGTTGCAGAGTGGAACACGGGTTGATATTCAGCAAAGATCTCATTGTGCTTGATGCCTCTCATCAGGGCCCGTTCGGGGCTTTGGCGCAGTATCTGCATATAGTAATACAGCGCGCCCACCATCAGGGAGAGCACCAGACTACCCAGCACGGTCAAACGGATATCATTAGCCGTCAGGGATTGGTGATAGAAGATCATACTCAGTGGATAGCCCGGGACGGCTAGTTGGTTGGCGTGGCTTTTAGGTAATTGCGCCAGCGGCAGCATATTCGAGCTGAAGGTGGTAACCGCATGCCCCCCGATCACTATGGCAAATCCGGGAGTATCTCTATCGGGTGAATTGAGCAGCAGATAGGGGGCCAGGGTGAGATCCAGCGTGGCTAATATGCCGGTATTGCCTGGCCCTGGTTGGCGTAACCACACGGCAATCGCCGGTTTTCCAGGCACCATCGGCGTGCCTTGTTGTAATGCCATATCCAGTGGCTTATGCCAGTCGATATCGGAATAAATATGGCTCATCCGCAGCATCATGTTACCGGTTGCCGAGGAGCAATAGGCAAAACCGTCTTTTACCAGAACAAAGGTGCGTACGCCGGCGGTAAATGCAGCACGGTAGGTCAGATCGGACTGAGCCTGTTCGCAGGGTTTACCGGTAAGCGGCATGATTTGTTGCATCATTTCTTGCAGATGATCGAGGTAATTAACGGCAAATTTCTGCGTACGGGTTTCGATTTTATGCTGATATTGCGAGCGCTGATGATCGATCAGAAATAAGGTGACAGAGGTAAAAACAATGAGGAAAACGACGGCGACAATACAGCTTTTAGTCAGGCTACGTCGTGTGTTGGATGCATGGCGTGCAAATGCTCCCTTCAATCCCATTACTCGCCCCCTGAGCGCAGCATAAAAATATTATTGTTATATTGCTGGTGATTAATATATCCCACCGATCCTGCCTGCGTCATTATTCGTTTGGCTTGCAGCAAGGCTGTTTGTTTAGACACAGCGTAAATAGTGCGTTACGAAATGGCATGTCACTTGACGATAATAGGCTATTTTTTCAACCGTTGCGTGGTTTATGGCACAGTGATAAGCGAAAATAGCGATGCGGGTTTGTTCGGCGCCAGCATGACCGTGAAAAAAAACGCTGCCCTGGGGCAGCGTTCTCGTCTCGTTTGTTTGGCTTTCAGGACCAGATTCAGATACTACGCCGTTAGCTGGAGCTTTTACCCAGTAACCGGCGGCCTTCACGATAACGTTTATCCCAATAGTTATCCGAAAGGCTAGAGATTGTCACACCACTGCTGGTAGAGGCATGAACGAATTTGTCGTTACCCAGATAGATGCCGACGTGGCGGCCAGTAGAACCGGCGCGGAACAGCACTAAATCGCCTGGGCGCAGTTTGGCGCGTTGGATTTGTTTGCCCATATCTTCTTGCTCATAGGTTGAGCGGGGCAGATCCATACCAAACTGTTCGCGGAAGGTACGTTGCACAAACGCCGAGCAATCAATACCGCGCTTGCTTTCACCGCCTAAACGGTAGCGGACGCCTTTCCAATCAGCATACTGGTCCATAATCTTTGACTTGACGTCAACGTTACGCACCATCGCTTCGAATTCATCCTGAGAGGCTTGCAGTAAAAGACCGTTTTTGTCATTAACTGCATGCATCTCAGTTTGCTTACTATCTAACTTCGAAGTGTTTGTTGAGCTACAGGCGGAGAGCACCAAGGCTGCCGCAATTGCAGGTAAAACCCGCAAAAAATATCTCAGAAAAGGTTGAGATTTGACCATTGTAATTGTTTTCCCTTGAAGTCCTTAACGACGCAAGTCGTTATCTGAAAAATACCAAACGGAACGAGACTAGTTGGCACTGGCAGGAAGGACAATCAGTTAGCATCGGAAATGTGCAGGAACGCACAGTTTTCGGATTTTTACTAATGAGCCAAGCTAAACCAGGCACAAACGCATCCGAGAGTACCGGAATGACGTGAGGATTGCGAGCCTTTTTCCGACATTCTTTATATGAAATTGTGATGTAACATAATGTAAATCTTCATATAAAAAACCGCGGTTTGGCGGTTATGTTGGATTGAGGTTAATTAATGGGGTAGGCATGTTAACGGTGTGGTTGTTGAGTAAACAAGATGCGACAGGTAAATAACCGAGAGGCGCTGGCCTCCCGGCTATCATAACCTAAAGTTATGGCTGCGTTGGGCGATACTTACCAGGTAGTTTGCAGTTCAACCAGTGGATCACAACATCGCTGGCCGGTGTCATCAGCCACCAACTGGTTCCGACCATCACCACCGACAGCGAACCGACAGCAATATCGGTAAACCAATGTGCACCGATCATGATGCGTGGCAGGCAGAAGACCAGGGTGATCAGCAGCGCGATGGCAAATGCCGTGCGGTTAAAGTAGCGCAGCATAAAGCAGGAGAAAATCATCAGCATCATGCCATGATCGCCAGGGAAGCTGTCGCTGGAGGCGTCTTTGGTTGGGATGCCGGTGAGTTCGCTGACCCGGTTGATATTGTCAAAAGTCAGGGTTGGGCTGGCGTGTTTGACCGGCAGCAGGTGGCCAAACTGGTTGAGCACCACTCCCGTTAACAACATCACGACGCCGGTAACGATCAGACGGCGGCGGCCAAAGGCATCCTGCTTGAGGTAGAAGTAAAGGTACAACAGCCCCATGGCGATGAGTGAAATGACGTCGAATATCCGATTGTTGGTGATCGCCACCATTCTCAGAAACCAGGCATCGCTGGCCAGATGTTGGTTGAAGTAGAAAAAGATTGCTGAGTCAATCTTGAACCAGAACCCGTGATCCGTGGGTAAATACCAGGAAAGAAATAGCACGATGCCCAAGACGTTGAGCATGAGGATGAAGGGTAAATTACGGCGTGTCATGGCTAACCTGTAAAAATCAAAAAAATAATGCCAACGTTAAAAGCATTAACTTAAACGAATGTTAAACAAGGCCGCTTGCAAAGCATTCCAGTTGGCCTCGTCGCTGTGGATCAATTCGATACGGCTGTCGAGCGGAGCGGTGGGGCGCGTCTCGATACTGAGATCCTGCCCTTGGCGGTTGATCAGCAAACTGCCTTCGGCAATGCGTACCACTGCCTTGGCCCGATCAACCGGAGCTAGCCTGATCCATTCCATCATACCGACGGTATCAAAGACGGTCTCCCCATCGAAAATCCAGCCGCAGCTGGTGAATCCTTGGCCTTGATTAAGGGCGCGGCGCCAGCGGGAGTTTTCGGGCAAACGCAACGCTGCCAATCCTTGGGTCTTGGCGTGGCTATGATGATGCTGTGCGTCCGGCAATTCTGTGCAATTGGTGCGTGGCCGATCCAATAGCTTGATATCCATGCGCCCTTGCTCGATGGTAAAGACCGGCCGCTGCTGGCCATGCAGGGTTTGCCAGGTTTCCAGAGCCAGGGCATCTTGCGGCTGCCAGGTATCCATTTTATTGGCGATGATGACGTCGGCTGCGGCCAGCTGATCGCGGAAATTTTCATTTTCGCTATAGCGAGATTCGCCGAGTTGGCGGGGATCGAGCACACAGATCGTTGCCAGCAAATCGATCCACCCTCCATAGGTTTCCTGGGTCAACAGTGCCAGGATCTGCTTAGGGTGACCTAATCCAGTGGGTTCAATCAGTAACCGATCGGGTTTGGCCTGTTGCAGCAACATATTCAATCCTACCTGCATAGGTAGCCCGTTAACGCAGCACATGCAGCCTCCGGGGATCTCTTTCAATACCGCACCGCTGTCGGCCAGCAGGGCGCCATCGATACCAATCTCGCCAAACTCGTTGACCAGCACGGCCCAACGCTCATTTTCCGGCTTATTGGCCAACAGGTGTCGAATGGTGGTGGTTTTGCCGCTACCGAGAAAGCCGGTGATCAGATTGGTTTTTGTCATTTGGAGATTCCCGTTAGTAATGTTTTCAATGTATGCAGGTTGGCAATTATTTGCTTATTTATCGCTCTTGGCCAACTAGGAGGGGAAGATCACAAATTTAAGCATAAAAATCGCCTGTTTTTGTGCGCTTATTTTTCGCTAAAACGATAGGATTTTTCCCATAAAAACGTGGCGTTAACAAAGTCAACTGTACCGTACCGTATTGTTTCCACGGCCTTAATTCAACGATTAACCGTTAAAAAAACTGCCTATCCTTACGATTATTCCTAAAAAAGTAACCTATCTTTAAAGTGGCTTAACAAAAGTGAGGTTGCCATGAATAGCTTACGGTTAATTTTGATCGCAGGAGCGTTGTTTTCATGGATGGCAGCAAGTCATGCGGGTTCCACAGGTGGCGTTATCCACTTTGTGGGTGCCATTGTCGAAGGCCCTTGTACGGTAGATGTTAGCAACTCAACGGCGAATACCCAATGTTATCGTAACGGGCGAAACTACACAGGCACGCAAAGGCTGGCAAGTTTTGATGCCAGCAGTAAAGAACTTCCGCTGAATATCGGTACCACCGAAATGCGGTGGGTCGATCAGCAGAAAAAACTCGCAATAATGACAGTGATTTATCGTTAAGTCCTCTAGTCATGCCGAGTGGGGCTCGGCATGACTTCCCCAGATCCCGCATTTTGATTCGTTTTCTCCACACCTTTCATTGCCCAACCGACTGACCAGGATTGTGCACGGCAAGCCGTCTGCACAGCAGGCCGTTGTCAGAAAATAAATTAAGACTTTTCCGGCTTGAAATCTGTATTTCGCGGCAATAAATTATGCGCCGCCAGAGAGGTGGGTAGTTATCTAACTAGATGATAAATAGATAAAACCTCTCTAACTTGCGCTTAATCCAAGAACTTTTTTTCAGGTTTATATTGGCTTAATAACAAGTGAGGTGACCATGAAAAGCTTACGGTTATTTTTGATCGCAGGAATGTTGTTTTCATGGCTGGCAGCTGGTGTGGCTAATGCAGCTACCGGTGGCGTGATCCACTTCTATGGCGCCATTGTCGAAGGCCCTTGCACGGTGGAAGTCGCTGACTCAACGGCGCAAACGCAATGCTATCGCGACGGGCAAAACTACACCAGCAAACATCGGTTAGCGAGCCTGCAGAGCGGTAGCAAAGCGCTGCCAATGAATCTCGGCAAGAGCGAAATCAAGTGGTTGGATCAGCAGAAAAAACTCGGAATAATGACGCTGGAATACCATTAATCCACATTCAGTCAAGTGGCCGTCATGCCTGGTAGATTGGCATGGCGGCCGGTAGGGATCAATTCAACTGGGTGGTTACCCAATCTTTTACCGTCTGGCGTGCCCCTCGATCGCGCAATGACAGATAGGCTCGGGTTACCTCCGCCACAAACGTACTATCTGCTGGCAACTGCTCGCCAAACACGCTTTTCAACGCCAGCAATGCGGTCACGCGGGGTTCTCCGTCCTGTGAGCTGCTAACGGCCTGTTGCAACGTGGCCAGCATGGGGTCGCGGATATCAATCGGTTGCCCGGCGTCATCAATCCCGCCGACATAACGCATCCAGCCCGCTACGCCAAGCGCAAGCCCCGCATGGCTGCCGCCATATTGCCGATGCCAACGGATGGACTCCAGCAGGCGCTGAGGCAACTTTTGCGTGCCATCCATAGCGATCTGCCAGGTACGGTGTTGCAGTGCCGGGTTACTGTAACGTTCGATCAACTGCTCCGCGTAGGCGGCCAGATCGATGCCAGTGACCTGCAGCGTCGGAGCCTGCTCGTTCAACATCAAATGGTGTGCGGCGCGGCGATAATTCTCATCCGCCATACAGTCAACTATGTATTGGTAACCCGCCAGATAGCCGAGGTAGGCCAGGAAGGAGTGGCTGCCGTTGAGCATCCGCAGTTTCATCTGCTCGAACGGCAGAACGTCGTCCACCAGTTGCACACCGGCATCCTCCCAGCGTGGACGGCCAGCGACAAAATTATCTTCCACCACCCATTGAATGAAGGGTTCACAGGCAATAGCGCATTCATCACGCACGCCACCCAGAGCGGCGGCGATTTCATCAAGCGTTGCTGGCGTAGCGGCTGGAACGATGCGATCGACCATGGTGCTGGGGAAGGTGACGTGTTGCGCGATCCACTCGGCCAGCTGTGGATCGCGCGCTTTGGCTAGCCCAGTCACCGCATTGCGCACCACATGCCCATTCTCTGGAATGTTGTCGCAGGACAGCACGCTAAAGGCGGGTAGATGACGTTCTCGACGCCGGCGCAGTGCTTCCACCAGGATCCCCGGCACCGTGGTGGGTTGGGCCGGATTAGCCAAATCGGCTTTGATCGCGTCGTGTTGCAGGTCTAATTGGCCGCTACCGGGTTCGATACAGTAGCCTTTCTCCGTAATGGTCATGGAGACGATCGCCACCTGTGGCTCGGCCAGCTTTTCCAGCACGGCGTCGATACCTTCCAATTTGCGATGTACGCTTTCGTGAACGGCCCCCACCACGATGGCCTGATCGCCCGCCGCGCCCTTTTCCAACACGGTGTAAAGATGATCCTGGTCGCGCAGGGTCTGGAATAGCTTATCGCCGCCGAACAGACTGATCTCGCAAATCCCCCAATCGCCGCCGTTACGGTTGAGTACTCTGTCGGTCAGCAATGCCTGGTGAGCGCGGTGAAAAGCCCCAAAGCCCAGGTGGACAATTCGGCTGCGCAGGCTCTGGCGATCGTACTGGGGCAGTTGTGTCTTGGCGGGTAACGGTGAGTTGGCGATAGTTTTCATTAATGGCTCCATGACGAGAGCAAGGGGCGGTTGATCGCTGGTATAAAGCTATCAGACCAGTTAGCCGCAGGTGTATGCCCGGCTCTCGCGTATCTGTTAACAACCGCCAGTGTAGAGCGGTAGAGAGGTGAATAAAATTGGTCGGTCCAAAATATCCCAGGATCGTGAGTTGGATCAATCAATCGACGTTTCTGTTTTGACAGCATGCCGCTAATCAGTAAGGTTAAAGATGAATGATATCTACTGCAATGTGGTATAACAGGATTGATTTGATTTTGCGATCTACCTCACCACCGATATCGCTTTAACGATGACAGAGCGACTTTTACAAGGATAAATCAATGGAACAAACATGGCGTTGGTATGGGCCGAACGATCCGGTTTCGCTGGACGATGTGCGTCAGGCTGGTGCGACTGGCGTAGTGACCGCGTTACACCATATCCCTAATGGCGAAGTGTGGCCGGTTGAACAGATCAAGGCGCGGCAGGCTCTGTTAGCGGAAAAAGGGCTGGTGTGGTCGGTGGTGGAAAGTATCCCGGTGCACGAGGAAATTAAAACCCACAGCGGCAACTATCAACGTTATATCGCCAACTATCAACAATCGCTGCGCAATCTGGCGGAATGTGGCATTGATACCGTGTGCTACAACTTTATGCCGATCCTCGACTGGACGCGTACCGATCTGGAATACCAACTGCCGGACGGTTCCAAGGCTTTACGCTTTGATCAGATCGCCTTTGCGGCCTTCGATTTGCATATCCTGTGCCGCCGTGGGGCAGAAAAAGATTACACTGATGAAGAGCTGGCCCAGGCACAAAGCTATTTCAAGGCGATGAGTGCGGCAGATATTGCCAAGCTGACCGGAAATATCATTGCCGGATTGCCTGGGGCGGAAGAGGGATACACGCTCGATCAGTTCCGTGCTCGGCTGGCGGAGTACGATCATATCAATAAGGCGCAGCTGCGCGAAAATATGGCCGTATTCCTGCGCGCTATCGTGCCGGTAGCGGAAGAGGTGGGGGTCAGGTTGGCAGTGCATCCCGATGATCCACCGCGCCCCATCCTTGGCTTGCCGCGTATTGTTTCCACCATCGAAGATATGCAGTGGCTGAAAGAGACGGTAGATAGCATCTATAACGGCTTCACCATGTGTACGGGTTCTTACGGCGTGCGTGCGGATAACGATCTGGTGCGGATGATTGAGACCTTTGGCGATCGCATTCACTTTACCCACCTGCGTGCTACTTGCCGCGAGCAAAACCCTAAAACCTTCCACGAAGGGGCGCACTTGCAAGGGGATGTGGATATGGTTGCGGTGGTTGAAGCTATTCTGGCAGAAGAACAGCGCCGTCATAAAGCGGGCGATCTGCGGCCTATCCCAATGCGACCAGACCATGGTCACCAGATGCTGGACGATCTGAAGAAGAAAACCAATCCGGGCTATTCGGCCATCGGTCGGTTGAAAGGTTTGGCGGAGGTTCGTGGGGTTGAGCTGGCGTTAAAGCGGCGGTTTTTCCCAGAGTTACTCTAGCAAAAGCAGGGCGCACTCAGGTTGCGCCCCTACCGTTGACTAGTCTGCGCGGCTCATATAGCGGCGTTCTGCAATATGAATGCGGATTTTATCACCGCTGCTCAGGTACTCGGGTACCAGAATGGTCAAGCCGGTCGCCATGGTGGCCGGCTTGTTACGCGCACTGGCAGAAGCTCCTTTGATGCCCGGAGCGGTTTCAACAATTTCCATATCCACGGTCTGCGGCAGTTCCAACGCCAGCACCTGGCCATCCAGCGTTAGTACCTGCATACCCGGCAAACCCGCTTCAGGGATGAACAGCAGCTCATCTTCGATCTGATCTTTCTTGAAGATATAAGGGGTGTAGTCTTCATCGTCCATGAACACATACTCTTCGCCGTCAATATAGGAGAAGTTTACCTTGCGGCGGGAGAGGCTGATGGTGTCCAGAATATCATCACCTTTAAAACGCTCTTCTACCTTCAGCCCGGTACGGACGTCGGAGAAGCGCATTTTATACAGCGTGCTGGCACCACGGGCGCTTGGGCTCTGGACATCGATGTCCTTTACCAGCAGCAGTTTGCCGTTGTAATTGATCGCCATACCGCGCTTGATTTCGTTCGCTCTTGCCATTGGAATACCCTGTCGAAATGGAATTTAGGAAGTTGCGACAAGTTACTCGCGCCGTGCTTTTCAGGCAAGTGCCGCGCGCAAAAAGAGTGGGGAAAAAGGGCGGCCGTAGCCGCCCTGAGGCTTATTTAAACACTGGCAGCAAATCTAATAGCGTTAGCACGTGAGCCACGGCGTTAATCGCCCCAAACAGGATGATGAACAGGATCATGCCTTGACCGCCGGGAGCACGGTAGCTCGCCTGTGGGAAACGGCGGCGGCTGGCGCGTGCCATCATCGCAGGGACGATCACCGCCCAAATGGTGGCGGCCAGGCCAGCAAAGCCGATGGCGTACAGGAAACCGTTCGGGAACAGTAACGCGGCTAACGTTGGCGGCACGAAGGTCACCAGTGCCGATTTGGTGCGGCCTGCCTGGTTATCCTTGAACTTGAAGAAGTCGGCGAGAAAATCAAACAGCCCCAGCGACACCCCCAGGAATGAACTGGCCAGCGCCATATACGAGAAGGCATTCAGCAGTTGGCCTACTGCATAGCTACTGGAAACGTTACCCATCTGCTTGAGCAGGCTGCCGATGTTGCCCCCTTCGGCGATCACCTGTTTGAAGGCATCACGGGCGATATTGCCCTGGATCACATACTGCCACAGGATATAGATCGCCAGCGCCAGCAAGGTACCGTATACCAGGCTGCGCACCACGGCACCGCTGTCTTTCTGATAATACTTCACCAGGCCGGGCACGTTGCCGTGGTAGCCGAACGAGGTCAGCAGGTAAGGCAATGCCGCCAGCGCATAGGGCAGGTAGTTGGCGTCGCTACCACCCTGGTTGAACAACACGGCGGGTTGCACGTGGGTGAACATATCACCGACGGACAACACAAAGGTGATCACCATACCGCCAATCAGAATGGTGCTCAGACGATCCACGGCGCGGGTGGATAACCAGACGATAAAGGCCACAACGATGGCAAACACCAATCCGGACAGGGTTTGGTTGGCCCCGAAGACGCCTTCCAGCGTATGGGCGATGATCGAGCCGCCAGCCGAGATATAGGCATAGGTCAGAATATAGAGTACGAAGGTGATCGACAGGCTGTTAAGGGTATTCCAGCCTTTGCCGAGCAGATCTTTGACCACGGTGTGGAAGCTGGCGCCCGCCGGATAATTCATGGTGGCTTCCAGGATCATCAGCCCGGAGATCAGCATACAGAACCAGGTATAAATCAGCAGCGCCACGGAGCCGCTGAACCACACGCCAGAAGTTACGATAGGAATGGAGAACATACCAGCACCTACGGCGGTGCCGGCAATGATCATCGCGCCACCGAGTACGGAAGGGCGGGAAAGCTTCTGGATGGTGTCCGCAGACATTATTGCTCCTGGTTGGCCGTTGGCCTTGAGTTCTTTTGTACTAGCTTAATGGTACGTGCGCGATGTGTGCATGTAAAGCGGATATTTGGAGGGATTGGTGCAATCTTCAGCGGTTAGGAGCGTTATTTTGGTGGTTTTTTTGCTCATACAGCCCTCTCTAACAGGGCGGGGCTGCAATGGCGTTGTGGTCAGGTGCAGAAATCTGTCTGTTCGCACTCACGAAGGGTTAGAACTGTGCTGTAGTCAGGTGCCGAAGTCTATCAGTGTCACGTTAAAATATTCCCTAAGCGAGATGGAGTTATTGCGGTGCCGAGGCCAGTTACTGACGTTAAGTTGTAGCACATTCAGTCCCCTCTCCCTGCGGGAGAGGGTTAGGGTGAGGGGCGTCACTTTACGTATTGTGATGTATTTCTTTGTCTAATTGGCGGGTATTGCGGGAAATGCCACTCATCTACAAAGTGATAAATCTTTCACATAAGTCGTTGGTGACATCCAGGAAATTTTATCGCACGTGAAATAGCCAACATGTATGAGTTTGTAGTTCACATAAAGAGATACAGGAAAACTAAAAATTAATGATGTGAACGCTATCATGATTAAATACTTGCTGATTATTATGTTATATTTAGGTTGTCTGTCAAAAATAAAGAAAAAAACAGAGCAAGAAAAAGTATAGAGTATCAAAGGCGTTGCAAAAAAGCAGATGAATACAGATGCTGAAAATGTTATTTCATCCTCCATCAATATCAATGAAATAGCGTAACTGTAAATCAATAGCGATAGACATATGAATATTGCCAGTAATGCTGATGCCCCTAATATTTTCCAGTATCTGTTTTTCACAAGACTATGCTTATCTTATTGTAGGTTTCACTGGCAAAGTGATAGGTTCGTGACATAAGTTGTAGGTGACTGCCATGATATCCTGTCACATGTTAAATAACCGGTATGCTTTAGTTTATAATCAACATATAAAGCAATGGGTAAGCTGATAACAAATGAGGTAAACATTAGATAAACCAAATATCGAGTAATTCCTTTGTCATATTTTGGGCGCTTATTGAAAATAAAAAAGTATATGCCGCTAAGCATTGCATATAATAGTAGTGGGCAGGTAAGGAAACCGATAACAACAGATGCGGAAAAGGTTATTTCATCCTCCATGAATACTAACGCTAAAACATACTGGCAGACTAATAATGTCACAAGTGAAAACACAATTAAGAGTGTTGTTGACAGTAATATTTTAACGTATTTATTATTCACATCCATTTACTCAATCCATTGTTCGTTCTGCGCTGCCATGCTCCATTAAGGTTAGATTCTAGCACTATTAGTAAGATTTATGAATGAGTATAACTTAGCCTTGGCTTCTGTTATTGTCTCAACCACATAATCAGCCCCCCATAGGATCGCAGATGGACTGCCGTGCCGACTGTGGTGCCTGCTGTATCGCACCTTCGATTTCCAGCCCGATCCCTGGTATGCCCAACGGCAAACCGGCCAATACCCGCTGCATCCATCTGGACCCGCAACTGCGCTGTGGAATATTTCATTCGCCGCTGCGGCCCAAAGTCTGTGGCAGCCTGCAGGCCAGCCGTGAGATGTGCCACGACCGCCGTGATGAGGCGCTGATCTATCTTGCCAAGTTGGAGGCGGATACCGCCCCTTGAACGTCCTTCAGCCGCCACATACACAGTACGGCACCCAGTACCATAGCCAACGCAAAGTAAAATACCGCGTGATAACTCCACATTTCAGCCACGACCCCGGCGATCGAACCGGCAATAATCCATCCTACGCGGGTGGTATTGGTAAACAGCGTGGTGGCCGCTCCGGCCTGGCCGGGCATCAAATCCTGGAAATAGAGCATACCAATTCCCGCCAACACCCCTATAAACAGCGCGTTCAGCAGTTGCAGGGCGATCAGTTGCCAGGTACCGGTAATAAATAGTAGCCCGGCATAGAACAGCATCCCGGCAATCACCGCACAGCGCATCAGGAAGCGCTTGCCAAAGCGTTGGGCCACCATGCCTGCGAGCAACATGGTCGGGATTTCCAGCCCGGCAGCGGTACCCATCAGTATTCCCGTCAGTTTTTCCGGTAACTGTAGCTCCCGCACCATGTACAGCGGCATATTGATCAAATACATGCTGTTGGCCGTCCACATTAAGGTGCAGGCCACAAACAGCAATAACGTATCGCGGCGGTTCTGGCGGGGGGCTTCCAACGTCGCCCCGCTGGTACTCTGCACTTTTGGCATGGAGGGCAACATCTTCCATACCAGCGCTCCGCAGAGAATAAAGGCGGCGGCGGCGGCCAGATACATCACCTTAAAACCAAACCCCAAGGCTAGCGCAAAGGCGATCGGCGGGCCAATCACCCAGGCCAGCGAAACCTGAGCGCGCAGGATAGAACTGAACATCACCGTTCCCCGGCCGGTGTGCTCGGCATGTTCCCGTGCCAGGGCAAACATCTGTGGGTTGGCGGTCGAGCCGAAGCTGCTCAGCAGCACGCCGACGAACAGCAGCAGGTAATAGTTACGGTTCCAGGCGAACAGTGCACAAGCCAAGGCACCTAACATACAGCAGAGAAAGATCAGTGATTTGCGATCGCCCCTCTTGTCTGAGCGGCTGGCCAGAAACTGGCTGACCAAAATGCCGATCACCGCGCTGCCGGTAAAGAACAGCCCGACCATCGTTGGCCGTACGTTCACTTCGGTGGAGAGGAACAGACTCAGCGTGGGCGTCTGTAGGGCACCGGCAATCCCGGTGAGAAAAGCCACGACCAGAAATGCCAACGAAGTTAAATCGGGCAAGCGTCGTGTCGCCGCAGTGGAAGTACGCATAAGCTGAATGACTAGCCAAAGAGAAGGGAGACGCGCGCATGATACGCTCGTTTAAAAAAAACAAAAACCGGTTTCAATCAAGGAAAGGGTAAATACATTGTCTCTGTCGGCAGGAAAAGCGCAGGGCGATGTCACCATCACCCTGCGCTGGTGGCGAGCGGTTATGCGCCAGCAGGAACGTCGTGCGCGGTATTCTTCAGCACTTCGCCCTGATATTTCTCAATTTCCAGCTGTGCCATCTGGCCGCAGTTGCCCTGTGCCAGGTTGGATGAGCCAATATCGAAAGTCAGGCAGTTGACGTTGCCGTTCTTACAGATCGACCCCGGCGTTGACGGATCGGCCGGATCGTACCAAGCACCTTCGCTGATCCGCACCGCACCTGGGCGCACGTCTTCACTGACAATGGCACCAACCAGGATCTGCCCACGGTCGTTAAACGCCCGCACCAAATCGCCGTTAGTGATGTTGCGCGATTTGGCATCCTCTGGATGGATCAAGATCGCTTCACGGTCGGCCACCGCATACTTCTTACGCAGCGGCGTGTTGTCGAGCTGTGAGTGCAGGCGGTTGGTCGGGTGCGCGGTATTCAGTGACAGTGGGTATTTGGCTGCCTCTGGGCCACGGTACCATTCATGCGGCGGCATCCAGGTAGGAATACCTTTGCAATCAAGATACTCCATCTTCGAGATGGCATCGGAATAGATCTCAATCTTGCCGGATGGAGTCCCCAATGGATTAAGCAGCGGGTTTTCACGGTAATCGGCGAAACGTACCCACTGTTTGTTTTCCTGCGGGATCGGGAAACGAATGTAGTTGTTCGACGCCCAGAACATGTCAAACGGCGGCAGGGCAACGCGGGCGGCGCGGGCCTGCAACTTCATGTCGTCGTACATGCCTTTCAGCCACTGAGTTTCGTCTTTGCCTTCGGTAAAGGCATCCAGCACGCCAAGCTTGGCGGCCAGAGCGGCGAAGATATCGAAGTCGTTGCGTGACTCATGCTGCGGCGGCACGCACTGATGCATCGGGAAGACATACAGCTGCGAGTAGTCGCCGCCCATCTCCAGATCGTTACGCTCATAGCTGGTGGTCGCAGGCAGCACGATATCCGCATGCTTGGCGGTGGCCGTCCAGTACGGTTCGTTAACCACGATGGTTTCCGGCCGCTGCCAGGCTTTGACCAGATTGTTGGTATCCTGATGCTGGTGGAAGGTATTACCACCGGCCACGTATACCATCTTCACGTCTGGGTAGGTGACATCGGTCCCATTGAAGTGAATGGTCTTGCCTGGGTTGGTCAGGCATTCGGCAATACGTGCCACCGGGATCGGCGTTGGTGAGTTTTTCGGTGCATTCCCCGCAGAGATACCGGAGAGGATGCCGCCTTTGGCCGTTGGGCTACCGCCGGAAGAGTAGTGATAGCTAAAGCCAAAGCCGCCGCCCGGCAGGCCGATCTGGCCAAGCATGGCCGCCACGGTCACCAGCAACCAGTGCTGCTGCTCACCGTGATGCTGACGCTGGATCCCCCAGCCGCCCATGATCATGGTGCGCTGTTTTGCCATATCGCGCGCCAACTGGCGCAGCACTTCGGCATCGACGCCGCTGATATCGGCAGCCCACTCGGCAGTTTTTGGCGTACCGTCGGTTTCACCCTGCAGATAGGCCTGGAACTTGTCGAAGCCCACGGTGTAGGTTTTCAGGAAGTCCGGGTTATGCAGCTTTTCGGTCAACAGGGTGTGGGCGATACCGATCAGCATCGCGCTGTCGGTATACGGACGCGGAGCGATCCACTGTGCGCCGACATACTTGGCACTGTCACTGTGCACCGGATCGATGCTGATGATGCGGGTGCCTTTCTTCTTCAGCGCCTCAAAGCCGGTCTGGCCGACGTGGTCTGGCACGTTCCAGCTGTTTTTCAGCGTAACCATAGGGTTACAGCCCCACAGGATCACCAGTTGGCTGTTGTCGATGACGTTTGGCCAGGCAGTTTGCTGTTCGTAAACCTCCATTGACCCCATCACGTGTGACATGATCACCTGTGCAGCACCGGTAGAATAGTCACCGGCATAGCCAAGGAAGCCGCCGCTCAGGTTCATCAGGCGTTGCAGCAGGGTACGGCTGTTGTGCAGCATGCCCACGCTTTTCCAGCCGTAAGAACCGGCATAAATTGACTGAGGGCCGTGATCTTTTTGCAAACGGATGATTTCGTTACCGACCAGATCGATAGCCTTATCCCAACTGACGCGCACCCATTCATCGTTGCCGCGCAGCTCGGTACGGCTGCCAGGGCCGCCTTCCAACCAGCTTTTACGTACCATTGGATACTTGATACGGTTTTCCGCATGGACCTGGTGGGGGGCCATGGTGATCAGATCGTTCGGGTAAGGGTCGTCTTTGACCGGCAACACGCCGACCATTTTCCCGTCTTGCACGATGGCTTCAAATGCGCCCCAGTGCGCCCCGGTCAGGATGCCCTTCTGCGCTTGGCGTAGGGCCACGAACTGTGGCAATGCCTGGCTGATGGCTTCCGCCAATGCTGATTTAGGCCACAGACCCGCAAACAGAGGCACGGCGGCCAGGGCGCTGGCACCGGTCAGGAAACGACGGCGGCTCATGGCCAATGGTTGTTGTTGGTACTTGCTCATTTCGCTTCTCCCTTAACTTTTGGCCGGTGTGGCAGGTTGCATATCGCTGGCATGTTTCTGAACGTACTGCGTCAGAACGCGCAGTTGTTCTTGCGACAGCGAGGTGCGAGGAGCCATACCTTTAATCACGCCGATCCACTGGTTGGCGTTGAAGCGATCAAGGGCGGTCAGGCCGTGGCAGCCGGTACAGTTGGCGGACATCATATCGGCGGTGTAACGCCAGATTTTCTGCTGATCGTCGATCAGTTGCTTACGTGGCAACCAGACCTGCAGAGACACCTGATGCCAGACCAGGCCGGTTTCGTCATCGGTCATGGTGCTGCCGGTTTTCAGCAGTTTACGCGCGTCTTCGCCCAGCAGGACGCTGAGGATGCGTTTACCTTGTGCTGCGTAGAAGACTTCACTGACGCCATCCTGTTGCCAGCCGCTAACGTCTACCAGCACCTTGTCACCTTCCTGTTTCACGACGTGAACTTCGGTTGAAGGCATCAGGTTACCGGCATTATGCGTATCGTCGGCTTTCAGGAAGAACGGTTCGGTAGCGATGGTAAACAGCGTGGTTGCTGTTGGTGAGGTTTCCGCCGCGGCTTTTGCCAGTTCGGCAGCGCCGGCCTGTGCGGCACCGCTCATATCCGGCAGGATATGCGCTACGCCCTTATGGCAGTCGATACAGGTTTCACCTTGCTTGATGGCTACCGGGTGCTGAATACGGGCTTCAGGACGCTGGGCGGTGATATCCATGGCATCGAAGCTATGGCAAGAACGACAAGTGGCTGAATCGTTTTCTTTCAACGTTTTCCAGACCGATTGTGCCATGGCCAGCTTATGGGCTTCGTATTTTTCCGGGGTGTCGATTTTGCCGGTCATTTCGCCGTAAATGTCTTTCACCGCACGGATCTTGGTCCACAGGTAATCGAGTGGCTCATGAGGGACGTGGCAATCGGCACATTCCGCGCGGATCCCCTTGGCGTTCTGGAAGTGGACACTGCCTTGATATTCGGCCAGAGGTTGTTGCATGGTGTGGCAGGAGACACAGAAGGCGGTATCGCTGGTTTTATGGAAGACCGTTGCGGTCCCCGCCAGCAGTGCGGCACCGAGAATAATCCCGATCACTAAAATCCATAGCCATCCCCACCGGCGTCGCTTTTCAAAGCCAGCTTGTTTTTTGCTCATATTGAACCCACTTATAGTTATGAAATACCAAGGAAAAACTTGCCAAAAAGGTTTCGACACCAGGTCAAAAACACCTGAATTAGTATAGGTATTTTCGCAAAAGAAACCTAATACCTTAGGGGTATTTACAGCGAAAAGTAGAGTGATTGAGCAATAAAGTAGCGCTATATTCTGGGTTATATAGGGATCTGCTTGAGATGAGCTGAGGATAAATTGAAGGGAATAACGTCACAATATCGGCAGATATACCTGCTGGCTCAGCCATAGGTGGATCGCCGTTCTGCTTGCTTCAAAATGGGGTTCCGGCAGGTCGTGCGGGGAACACCAGCGCCATTCGGCACATTTTTCCGGCTCTTTCAGCTCGGCTTCTCCTCCTGGATGCTGAACCAGCATACAGATCGACACCGTATGTTTTCCCTCTGCCCGCCAGGTTTGCAGATTATTGCTGACGCCAATAAAGGTTGGCGGAGCTATCTGCAACCCGGTCTCTTCGGCGATTTCGCGTTGGGCGCACTGTTCAAAGGTTTCCCCCGCGTCCAGATGCCCCCCAGGGATCGACCAAAAAGGGGCATGGGTGCTGCAGCGTTTCCCCAGCAGGATTTGCCCTTGAGCGTTAACGATTATGACCCCGATACCGGTGGCAACCATGTTGTTATCTTCCTTCAGCACTGTTTCAGCACAGTATGCCATTTTCCCCCGTGGAAGGGGGTTTTAGCCAGAAAAGTGTGCGTAAGGTCAAAAAACTATCACGCGGAGATCGAGAAAACTTGCTTTCGGTGATAGCTGCTCACACACTCATTGAAACGTTTCAGCGTCATCGATGGCCTGGTTAGGCGATGGGTAACGCTCCTTTTTCTTAACTTGGCTGAAACGATTCAATTCAGCAGGAGAGGAGAACCATGTTCCAGTTGTCACAGCAAGATATTCACCTGGGAGCTGCCGCTAGCGGCAAACAGGAAGCCATCCGGCAGGTAGCGGCAGCGCTTACCTCCGCCGGATGCGTCAGCGCCGCCTATGTTGACGGCATGCTGCAGCGCGAGCTGCAAACCTCGACTTATCTGGGCAACGGCATCGCCATTCCACATGGCACTACAGATACCCGCGATCTGGTGCTGAACACCGGTGTTCAGGTATTCCAGTTTCCACAGGGTATCGAGTGGGGCGAAGGCCAGACGGCCTATGTGGTGATCGGTATTGCCGCGCGTTCCGATGAACACCTGGCGCTACTGCGTCAGCTCACGCACGTGCTCAGTGATGACAGCGTCGCCGAACAGCTGGCAAAAACGACTTCAGCTGAAGAACTGCGCAGTTTGCTGATGGGCGAGAAACTGGCGGCTGAATTCAAGTTTGATGCCTCATTGATTGCTCTTGATGTGGCCGCTGATTCGCTGATGACGCTGCAAGCGTTGAACGCGGGCCGTCTGCAAAAAATCGGTGCGGTTAATGCCCAGTTTGTCAGCGATGTGATCACCCGCAAGCCGCTGAATCTGGGGCAGGGGATCTGGTTGAGTGACAGCACTGAAGGCAACCTGACCAGCGCCGCTACCGTCAGCCGCCCGGCACAGGCGTTTGATGAAGAGGGCGAAAAGGTCGCGCTGTTACTGACCGTCGCCGTCGCCGATCAACAGCCGCTGACGGTGCTGAACTACTTAAGCGATCTGTTAGTGAACCAAAAAGCTGAACGCTTGCTGAACGCCGATGCGGTGGGCGTGCTGGCGTTACTGACCAGCGAAGTTGCTGAAGAGAGCGCGGTTCTGAGTGCGGAATACGTGGTGCGCAACGAGCATGGCCTGCATGCCCGCCCAGGCACTGCGTTGGTCAACGTAATCAAACAGTTCTCCAGTGAAATTACCGTCACTAATCTCGACGGCAGCGGTAAACCGGCTAACGGCCGTAGCCTGATGAAGGTTGTGGCACTGGGCGTGAAAAAAGGTCATCACCTGCGCTTTACCGCCAGTGGTGACGATGCTGAAGCAGCGCTGAAAGCCATCGGCGAAGCCATCAGTGAAGGTCTTGGCGAGGGTGCAGCATGAGCAGAAGAGTAGCCACCATAACCCTGAATCCGGCTTACGATCTGGTGGGCTTTTGCCCGGAGATCGAACGGGGTGAGGTTAACCTGGTAAGAACCGCCGGTCTCCATGCGGCAGGTAAAGGGATCAACGTTGCCAAGGTACTGAAAGACTTGGGTATCGACGTCACCGTTGGCGGTTTCCTTGGTAAAGATAACCAGGATGGTTTCCAACTGCTGTTCAGCGATTTGGGCATTGCCAACCGTTTCCAGGTGGTCCCTGGGCGTACACGTATCAACGTTAAGCTGACGGAAAAAGACGGTGAAGTGACCGATTTCAACTTCTCCGGTTTTGAAGTGACGCCCCAGGATTGGGAACGCTTTGTGGTGGATTCCCTGAGTTGGCTGGGCCAGTTCGACATGGTAGCGGTCAGCGGTAGCTTGCCTGCCGGGGTTGCTCCGGAAGCCTTCACCGAGTGGATGACCCGCCTGCGTGCGCAGTGTCCGTGCATCATTTTTGACAGCAGCCGTGAAGCGTTGGTGGCTGGGCTGAAAGCCTCGCCGTGGTTGGTAAAACCTAACCGTCGTGAACTGGAAATCTGGGCAGGCAAACCCCTGCCGAAGTTGGAAGATGTAGTGGAAGCCGCTCACGCCCTGCGTGAACAGGGCATTGCCCACGTGGTGATCTCACTGGGTGCTGAAGGCGCGCTGTGGGTTAACGCCTCCGGCGCCTGGATCGCCAAACCGCCAGCCTGTGAGGTGGTCAGCACCGTGGGGGCTGGTGATTCCATGGTCGGCGGCCTGATTTACGGCCTGCTGATGCGTGAATCCAGCGAGCATACCTTGCGCTTGGCCACTGCCGTGGCTGCCCTGGCGGTGAGCCAGAGCAACGTTGGCATCACCGATCGCCCGCAGTTGGCCGCGATGATGGCGCGCGTCGATCTGAAACCCTTTAATTAATCGCAGGAGTCAGAATGAAAACGCTGCTGATGATAGACAGTTCGCTCGGGCAGGCTCGTAGCCACCTGGCGAAACGCATGCTTGAGGCCGCTGCGGCCAAAACCGGCCTGACGCTGGTTAATACGGCCAACGAGGCCGAACTGGTGGTAGTGGCTGGTGTTGCTGCACCTGCTGACGCTGAGCTGAACGGCAAACAGGTTTATATCGGAGATGTGGAACACGCGGTGCGTGAGCCTGAAGCCTTCCTGGCCACGGCACAGGCGCAAGCCAAACCGTATCAGGCTCCGGCCCAGACGGTAGCACCGGCAAAATCCGCCGGTCCGAAACGCATTGTTGCCGTTACCGCTTGCCCGACCGGCGTTGCGCATACCTTTATGGCGGCCGAAGCCATCGAGAGCGAAGCCAAGAAACGTGGCTGGTGGGTGAAGGTTGAAACCCGCGGTTCCGTCGGTGCCGGGAATGCGATCACCCCAGAAGAAGTGGCGGCGGCCGATCTGGTGATTGTCGCGGCAGATATCGAAGTGGATCTGGACAAGTTTGCCGGCAAGCCGATGTACCGCACCTCGACCGGTTTGGCGTTGAAGAAAACCGCGCAGGAGCTGGATAAGGCACAGGTAGAAGCCGAGATTTTCCAACCGCAAAAAAGTGGCAGTACCGCGAGCTCAGGCAAGAAGAAAGAGAGCGCAGGGCCTTATCGCCACCTGCTGACCGGCGTGTCTTACATGCTGCCGATGGTGGTGGCGGGCGGTCTGTGTATTGCGCTGTCGTTCGTGTTTGGTATCAAGGCGTTTGAAGTCAAAGGGACGCTGGCTGCGGCGCTGATGCAGATCGGTGGTGGTTCGGCCTTTGCGCTGATGGTGCCGGTTCTGGCGGGCTACATCGCGTTCTCCATTGCGGATCGTCCTGGCCTGACGCCGGGCCTGATCGGCGGTATGTTGGCAGTTAGCACCGGTGCGGGTTTCCTTGGCGGTATCATTGCCGGTTTCCTGGCGGGTTACGTGGCCAAGGCCATCAGCGGTAAGTTGCGTTTGCCACCGAGTATGGAAGCGCTCAAGCCGATCCTGATTATTCCGCTGGTTGCCAGCCTGATCACCGGTTTGATCATGATTTACGTAGTGGGCACACCCGTTGCCAAAATCATGGTTGGCCTGACCAACTGGTTGCAATCGCTGGGCACCGCCAACGCGGTACTGCTGGGCGCAATCCTCGGTGCAATGATGTGTACCGATATGGGTGGTCCGGTTAACAAGGCGGCCTATGCCTTTGGTGTAGCGCTGTTGAGTTCTTCGGTCTACGCACCTATGGCAGCGATTATGGCGGCAGGTATGGTGCCACCGCTGGCGATGGGGCTGGCGACCATTCTGGCTCGTCGCAAGTTCGAGAAGTCCGAGCAGGAAGGGGGCAAGGCCGCGTTGGTGTTGGGCCTGTGCTTTATCACTGAAGGGGCAATTCCGTTTGCTGCCCGTGACCCGATGCGCGTTCTGCCGTGCTGTATCGCAGGTGGAGCCCTGACAGGTGCACTGTCGATGGCCTTCGGTGCAAAACTGATGGCACCACACGGTGGTCTGTTCGTGCTGTTGATCCCTGGTGCTATCTCGCCGGTGCTGCTGTATCTGCTGGCGATTGTGGCGGGTACCCTGCTGGCGGGCGTGGCCTATGCGGTCCTTAAACGTTCTGAAGCGCCGGTAGCCACGGTGGCGTAACGGTTACTTGATAATAGGCTGTGCTCCTTAGGAGCACAGCCTATTCAGTTCTACCCACCTGAGGATTTGCCGCAACAAGAGCTTCCCTTTTCCCACCGTTTCTCTCCTGCATAATTAGTATTTGTCTCGTAAAAATCGGCAATACCATCGCCTTCACTGTTCATTAAGCGATCATTTCCGAATGGCGATGAAAATGAAAATCATTTACATTTAACTCTAATTGATTGAATAACGATCACGATAGTAACTAAACGTAAATGGATGTATTAAAATGTTTGCATGGAAGCGATCGGTCTCATCTTTGGTATTTATTGCATCCACCTGCGGTGGGATGACTCATTACAGTCAGGCAGCAGAATTTAGCCCGGCTGACCGCGATAGCATCATTCAACGGCAAAGGGGGATGTTGGAGCAGGCACAGCAACAGCGTGAAGCATTAGAAAACCAAGTTTCGTTGCCTACACTTCCTTCTCCGACGCCAGATCTGTCAGGGGAGGCCTGCCAAAAAGTTCACCAGATCATTTTACAGGGAGTTGGCAGCCTTTCATGGTCAGTGCAGGAACAACTTGTCTTCCCCTTTCGAGGGCGCTGCCTGACGTTGGCCAATATCAACCAATTGGTACGTGAAACGACCAATGCTTATCTGCAACGTGGTTTTGTGACCTCTCAGGCCTACCTGAAAGCCCAGGATATTTCTAGTGGTGTGCTGATCATCAGCGTTAGCGAAGGGCGGATTGGTTCCATAACCCTTGATGGGAAAGAGACGCAGGCGCTGAAAATGGCGTTTGCGGGCCTGATCGGCAGAGTATTAAACCTGCGGGATATTGAGCAAGGCATGGAACAGCTCAATCGCTTGCCTTCGCAGCAGGTGAATATTGATATCCAACCCGATTTACGTCCCGGATATTCAAACGTTGTATTGCTGCGAGTTTCCAAGCGCTTGCCGCTGAGTCTCTCTTTAGGGGCCGATAACAGCGGCCAAAAAAGCACGGGCACCGGCCAGATGAATGTGGGGATGACACTGGATAATCCCTTACACCTTGCCGACCAGTGGGCATTTTCCGTCGCGCGCAATAGCCATTTCAACCATAACCACCGTAGTCGCAGCTTCAGTGGTAGCATGAGTCTGCCTTACGGCTACTGGCAAGTTGGTTATCACTATGCCTGGAGTGATTTTTTTCAGGCAATACCGTTCAACCAAGCGACTTACCGCTATCAGGGAGATAGCCAGACTCATCGATTGAGCGCCAACCGAACGCTGTTTCGTGATGGTACGCGTAAGTTCGGCATAGATATAGGGCTGACCCGGCGGCGTACGGAAAATCGGTTGGCGGGGGAACGATTGGCAGTAAGTAGTCCAACAATCAGTTCACTGAGCTTTGGCGGCAATTACAGTGCGGTTTTAGGGCAGGGCTATCTGACGTTCAATCCCACTATCAGTCACGGTTTGTCTATATTGGGAGCGACGGCGGACGATCCGCAACACCGTGACCTGCCGCGCAGCAAATTCCGTAAATTCAGTCTCAGCACTAGCTATTTTCATCCTCTGGTTTCTTCCTTGTCCTACCTAGCTTCAGCCTATGGTCAAACCACCCCGGACAACCTGTATTCCAGTGAACGTATTTCCGTTGGCGGGCAATATTCGGTGCGTGGCTTCAGAGAGCAATACCTGACCGGTAACCGCGGAGCTTATTGGCGTAATGAGCTTAGTTGGCAGCCGGGGTCGGGAGATCTCACCCTTTTCGGTGCAATGGATTCAGGTTGGGTTCAAGGCCGGGCAGGGAGAATCGACGGGGGAAATGTCACCGGTGCGGCGGTGGGGGCGGTAATAAACAGCCGCTGGTTCGGCCAGTCGTTCACTTTTGGCAAACCGTTAAGATACCCGGAAAGCTTGCAACCGGATCGTTGGGTGGCCTATTGGCAAGCCACCGTTACGTTATAGCGTCAACACAACCGAGGCCGGGAAAGGGCCTGAAACCAATATCTTTTCGAGGGACAGAATATGGATAAACTCAATCACCCGCTGGCTCGGGGAGCCAGTTACCTACTGATTTATCTGACCGCCCTACAGCCATTGCATCCGGCATTTGGTGCTGGGATCAATACCACAAATAATCAGACTAAAGTGCGGCAGGGTAATGTGCCGGTCGTAGATATTGCCACACCCAATGAGGCGGGCATTTCGCACAATAGCTACAAAGACTTCAACGTCGGTGTGCCTGGCGTTGTGCTGAATAACGCCACTCAGGCTGGCAAGTCGCAGTTGGCGGGAGAGTTAAGCGCCAATGGCAATTTAAACGGCAATGCCGCCCATCTGATCGTAAACGAAGTCACTGGTGGTAGCCGCTCAGAGCTACAGGGCAAGCTGGAAGTTTTCGGCAATAAAGCTAACGTGATAATTGCCAACCCTAATGGTATCAGTTGTGATGGCTGTGGTTTTATTAACACCCCTGGCGTCACCTTGACTACAGGTAAACCACAGTTTGACCTGCGGGGAGCATTAGAGGCGTTAGAGGTAAAAAAAGGCGCTATAACTATCGGCGGCAAGGGGCTGGATGGTAATTCGGCCGATTATGTCGACATCATCAGCCGCGCCACCGAGTTGAACGGTAAAATCAACGCCCAAAATCTGTCGTTAATCCAAGGCGCTAACCGAATCAGCATCAAGGATGGCACCATCAAACCGATCAACGGCGAAGGGCCCAAGCCTCAGTTAGCAGTCGATACCAAAGCATTGGGTGGCATGTATGCTAACAGGATCCGTTTGGTTGCTAACGAGACTGGTATTGGGGTCAATCTTAACAATATCAACAGCTCGCAGCGTGATATTACACTTAACGCCAATGGAAAGATTGTGTTGGGTAGCGTGCACGCGCAAACGGATCTGAACGTCAGCGCTAGTGAGGTCGCTATTCCTGCTAATGCAAGTGTGCGTGCTGAACGCGATATGACGCTGGCGGCGACCGCATTAAGTAATAGCGGCAATGTGACAGCGCATCGTGATATGCGGATCTTTGCCGACTCAGTAAGCAACGTCGGTGACAAGGCTGCACTGCACAGTAACAAGAATCTGTGGATACAGAAAGACGCGCAGGGCAACAAGGCTAAACTGGTGGATAACCGCTCTGCACGTATTCAGACCAATAGTGGCGATCTGGTTATTCGGGCGGACAGACTCAATAACGTGCGTAATTCGGTGATCGCGGAGTGGCGGAATATTCCTGGCAATTCCAAGGCGTTTAATAAATCTTTCGTGGGTAGTTACTACGACACACGCAACGGTGTAGATGCTATTGTACGGCTGGAACCAGAATTGAAAGACTTTGGTTTTGGCAGTTGGTTCGGGGAAATCAATCTTTCAAAAAGCGATAAGGTCAATGTCAAACGGGATGAATATGTGATAACCCAATCACAAGCTCCTGCAACGATCAGTTCTGGCAGTAATGCTTATATTAATGTCACTACATTATGGAATGACCAATCCACGATTAAAGCCGCTAAAGATCTTATACTGACCGGGAACACCTTCTCAGTTAAAGGGGAACAGTTGGGGCAAAAGGATCTTTATTGGCGATTGGCGTCTACCACTTTTGGCGTCGGCGGTTTTGCCAGCGATGAAGATGCGCCACCTGGAAACTGGGATTTATTATATGTTAATGAAAAGGCGCCATATAACAAACAGCAGGGGATTCTGACGTGGAAAATAACGGGGTGTCAGAATTCATCAATTACCGCGGGTAATAATTTGACGGCGGATTTTAAAGATAAAATACATTTTTATACATCGTCACCGCTGGAGGGGAGTGTCAATGAAGTTATCGGATTAGGGCGAACAGATACGTTAGCTGCGAAAAATATTCTGTTGCACGCCAATCAAATTATCAGCACAGATAAAATTAGTGCACATGACGATTTAACTGTTATTGCTGATGATCTATTTTATACCGACGGCGCAGAACTGACGGCGGGTAATAGTCTATCCGTTTTGGCGGTTAATGAGTTGGATACCCGCCAAGGCTACCTGAAAGGGAAAAACATTACCCTGACCAGCCGAAACGGCAACGTCAAGGTTCACACATCGCCGACTCAACGTTATTTCGGCAGCGATGGTTCTCGCTGGCTAAGCCAGTTAAATGCCTCGGGCGATTTGACGTTGAACGCGGGCAAAAGCATCTATTTACGCAACATCTATATGGCCCCACAAAGCAACAATATTGCCATGACGGCCAGCGCTGGCATCTCGATCGAAAGAAATGATGAGGCGTTGGATAACGAGAGAGTAGGACAACATCTTTCTGCTGAGAACCGGCAGGTGCAGTTTAACCAGATGTTGAATGCCGGGCAAATGAACTCTACCGGCTCGGTGTTGCTCAACAGTGGCGGCTATCTGGCATTACGCGGCACCCATATTAAAGCCGGAAAGGATATCACCTTACTGGCTGGTCATAACGCCGATCTTAATTACCGTGTATTGGGGAAACAATTTAATGCTTTATTCCCCGCTTCACGTACGCCTGAGCTGGGTAGCCAGATACAGGCTGGTGGTAATTTATTGATCAATACAGCACGCGATCTCGGTACCCAGGGGGCAACGTTAGCCGCCAATGGTAATATCACTCTGCTTGCGGGGCAAAACCTATGGTTGTCTGCACTGGGGTACTCCGTCGTTGATGCGGCTAATGATAACAACAAGAACGATCGCCAACTGATCACCACTCTTCATGCAGGAAAAAACCTGACGGCGGCGGCAAATAATCAACTGTTGGCTTACGGTGCTAAGTTGACCTCGGGTGGCAATATGACGCTGACCTCTGGCGGCGATATTCGCTTCGAGGCGGTGGAGAACAAGACTCACCGTGTACATTCCGGTGGCTACACGGAACAATTGATTCAGCAGGGTAGTGAACTGATTGCTGGTGGCCTGCTTACGATAATTTCCCGTGGCAGCATTTTGTTCCAGGCGACCCGGTTACAGTCTAAAGGGCAAACTGGCCCGGTAGCGCCTGCGGCGAATCTATCCGGTGTGGATGCCGCATTGGCAGCGGCCGAGCGACAGTTTCAGGCATCCCGTCAGAGATTTGACGAGGCGCAACAGAATAAAGCGCAGGCAGAGGGGCAGCTTGGTGCTCGTAAACGTGAACTAGGCGCTGCGCAGCAACATCCGGATACGTTGTCACTATTTGATGTCGGCGCGCATCCCATAACCTCGTCAACAGCCCGTTTCGTTGCGGTGCCAAGTTACAGTGGTGGAGGCGTTCATTTTGATGCATCGGCTCGCATTGACAATAAAGATCATCTAGATCGGCTGTTGCGGGAAGGCGGAAGGGCCTTTGTCAATAATGTCTTGCAATGGGGAGAGGCTTGGGCTCCCACCCCTGACGGTGTCAAAGTTGCCAATGCGATAAAAGAAGCCACTGTGGCGGAATATGACAAGATACGCCAGCGCCTAATTGACCGGCAGAATGCGGTAAATAGTGCCAAAAATGCGGTTAACACGGCACAAAACACGTTCAACCAGGCTCAGCAACGTTTGGAACAGCCTGCAAGAGAAAAGAGTGTTGCTGAAAACCGCCTGAACGCTGCGCGGACTGAAAAACAACGTCAATATGATGCGGAAAAACAACGCAAGGCACAGGAGGATGCACGTAATCGGGAGTTGGCTGTTCGTACTGGCACTCTAGATATAGCGGCGCAAGGAGGTTATCTGTATGCGCAAGCCATGGAAGAGTCGAATCACTACGAAGACAAAAAGAAAAAATGTAATAAATGGAGCCTATGTATCACCAAGAAAGAGGTGACGCAAACACGTCATGACGTCACCAATAAGGTCACCGAGTTTATCGCTGGCGGCAATATCAATCTGCTGAGCCGAGACGATAGTACTTATGAAGCGAGCAAAATAGCCGCTGGGAATAATGCTCGTTTGACCAGCACTCTGGGAGCGATTAATTTCCGAGCTGTCAAAGACACTGCTTTTGAACAAACGGTTTCCCTGTCTAAGGGATTCTTTATCAAACAGGCTGATAAAGGCTATTCAGAGGGGAAATGGGTAATACCAAGTATTCATGCTGGTGGCAAATTGGTGATCAATACTGCCAATGGTATCAGCACCGATGTGAAGGTGAAGAACGGGCAGGCACTGCAAAGCGCTATTGATGCGTTGGGGAATACGCCGAGCATGGCCTGGATCAAAGATCTCAACAAGCGCAACGATGTGCAATGGAACGCAGTGAAGGACGCCTATGACAGTTGGGACTATCAGAGCCAGAAACTGAATCCGGCCGTGGCGGCGGTCATTGCCATTGCTGCGGCGACAGTGACAGCAGGCAGCTCATTAGTTGCAACCGCTGCCAGCAGCACGGCTACAGCAGTAGGCGGTGGGGCCGTGACTAGTGGTGTTGTGACCGCCGGAATGTCTTCGCTAGCGTCGCAGGCTGCCGTTGTGCTGGTAGAGAATCAGGGCAACCTGTCGAACACGTTGAAGGCGTTGGGTAACAGTGACGCAGTTAAGGCTACTGCAACCGCTATGGCAATTGGAGGCGCGCTGAACGGTTTTGATAGTGTAACAGGATGGAATAAGGATGCAGCAGGCAAGCCACTCAATCCCAAAGATGTGAAGCTTCCCCATCTCAGCAATGGTGATTGGAGTAAGGTGGCGCAGCGCGTGGCGGGCCAGTCGATTATCAGCTCGAGCCTGAATACCGCAATTAACGGTGGGAGTTTTAGGGATAACTTAACCAATGCTTTGCTGAGCAATATCGGTGGTCAACTTAATGCTGAAGGGGCCAATCTGATTGGCGAAAACGGGCAGGTATTGGGTGTTCCTGGCAAGGTACTAAGCCATGCTGTGGTGGCCGGAGTTGCGGCAGAGATTGGGCGTGGTGACGGTAAAGGCGCTGCCGCAGGGGCAATGGCGGCTGAGTTGGCTGGGGTTATCATGCAAAGTTCATTGTTTGAGCCAGCCAATCTCAATGAAAAAGAGCGTCAGTTAAGGCGGTTGCATGAAGCGCTAAACGGAAATGAAACAAAAGAGCAAACGGCCCGTGTTATTGGCGCGTTGACGGGGGCTCTCATCACTCATACACCTGAAGGTGCTTTTAGCGCAGCTGACAGTGCCCAAACGGTATATCGCTATAACATGACCGATCATATGCTCATGCAGTATGCCTGGGATAATCAGATGGATATTTTGGCTGCTGATAAAGGAGATGTTGCTGCGGCAAAACGTGTGGTGGCACGTCGAGAAGCTGCCGTGATGGCCGCTGCTGTTGGCGGCGGTGGCTTGGTGATTGCTACTGGGGGCATCACTCTGGTTGGCGCGGCTCCTGAGCTTGTATTGGCTGCGCGTCTGGCTATTGCCGGTTGTAAAACCAACCCTGCACTGTGTTTGAATCAGGCCGGAATTTATGCAGCAGATCTCGTTGCTCCAGAGGCTATTATTGGGGCTGGTGCAGTAACTACTGGCAGCACACTGATACTTGGAAAATCCGAGGGTAGCGCAAAGAAACTAGCACAACAGCTAGTTAATACCTCCGATGAACTGTATAAAACCAAGAGTCTCAATACTCAGCCTGTTGCAGACTTCATCAAGAGTGAGGCGACGGCGGGTGCTAATCTGTCGACTAAGACTGCTGATTATCTGCGCGAAATTCAGAAAACTAATATTGACCAGTTGGTTAAGCTGTTCGATAAGAAACAGCCAAATAATAGACTAAGTGTGTTCGGTAAACAGTTTAAACAGGTTCTCGGTGAGGGAGGGAGTGATAGAAAAGGAAAGACTAAAGTTTTTTCTTCTCAATCGCTTACTGAAAGGGAGATTTTTGATTTTGCTCAATCTTTGATTGGTGGGGGTTCTTTAAAAGAGGTGATGACTCCCAGAGGCAAGGTATACTTCGCAAAATCAGGTAACATGACGATTAACCTTAGAAATTACTCCAACTCATCAGAGGAAACACAAGCTCGATGGACGATTGATATCATTGGCAATGAACGAATCAAAGATGCTGCGGGAATCGCTTCAAATAAATATGAATTGAAATTCCGATAGGTAAATATATGTTGACAGAAAATCAGTATGAGGAACGAAAAGACACTTTAGAAGGTTTATCAATTGGAAACCTTTGGAAAAACATTCATCCTGAAGGTGTTTCAGGAGAGATAACCTTAAACTTTGATGAAGAAAAAGCTATTTTCCTATGGTTCCTTCGGCGATTAATGGAGGATGGGAAAATAAGGTTAGCTAGTCGTGGGGTCTTTTTACCCGGAACTGTAGAGGAACAGATGAATCACTTTGAGAAAACGTTCCCCAAAAACCAGGAGCAAATGGATGACGGGGCGTTCGATGGGTTTTGGTTTCTCACAGAGAAATGCCCTGGAGGGATCGTTTGGATCCACGAAAACGGCTATCTGGACTGGACATAATCTGTTTTTTCTCTAAACACCTGCCTCATACCCCCTAGCACAAAAGTGCTGGGGGGTATGTCGAACAAGCGCAAGTTGATGGTTATTGCTGCGCCTTCAGCCATGCAATCTCCTCGGCCCAGATATCCGGGTTCACCGTCTCCAGGATCAGCGGGATGTTATCGAAGCGCTCGTCGCGCATGATATAGCTGAACACGGTCTTACCAATATTGCCTTCACCCAGGCTGTGGTGGCGGTCAACGCGGCTGCCAAACTCGCTCTTGGCATCGTTAAGATGCATACCGCGCAGGTAATTAAAGCCCACCACGTCGCCCAGCTCTTTAAACGTCTTCTGGCAATCTTCTTCGGTACGCAGATCGTAACCGGCGGCGAAGGCATGACAGGTATCAATACAGACACCGACGCGGCTCTTGTCTTCTACACCGTCGATGATCGCCGCCAGATGTTCAAATTTGAACCCCAGATTGCTGCCTTGCCCGGCGGTATTCTCGATCACGGCGGTGACGCCGTGGGTTTTATCCAGCACGATGTTGATCGACTCGGCGATCCTTGCCAGGCACTTATCCTCATCTATCTGCATCAGGTGGCTGCCCGGGTGGAAGTTCAGCAGCGTCAGCCCCAGTTGCTCACAGCGTTGCATCTCATCAAGAAACGCCTCACGGGACTTCTCCAGCGCTTCCGTTACCGGATGGCCAAGGTTAATCAGATAGCTGTCATGCGGCAGGATTTGCCCTGGGCCGTAGCCGTACTGTGCGCAGGCACTTTTAAACTTGTCTATCACGTCGGCAGGCAGCGGGGCAGCCTTCCATTGACGCTGATTTTTAGTGAACAGGGCGAATGCGGTCGCCTCTAATTCGTGTGCGCGGATCACGGCCTGATCTACGCCGCCAGAAGCGCTGACGTGTGCACCGACAAACTTCATTTTCATTCTCCTGTGTTAACGCTGCCATTATGGCATTGATAAGCGAAGGATTGAATGGTGGGGGTAAAACAAGCAGGCCCGAAAGCTCGGGCCTGAAGAGGGGGGATTACAACAGGTGCTGCACCAACAGGTTGATGGCACCGCCGCCAACGATCAGCCAGACAAACAGCAGCGTTGCCAGCAGAATGGGTTTCACACCCGCCTGACGTACCGCACTAATGTGGGTGGTCAGCCCTAAAGCGGCCATTGCCATGGCCAGCATCCAGGTGTCGATGGTGATCAGATGCTGTACCAGCGAAGCCGGGATCAGGTTGAACGAGTTCAGCCCGGCAACGGCGATAAACAGCACAGCAAACCACGGAATGGTGATGGCCGATTTTTCACTCTTGCTGCCGTTACCGGCCCGGCGGCTGATATAGCCAGACAGCAACAGCAGGAACGGGGCTAACATCATGACGCGGATCATCTTGGAGATCACCGCCGCGTTTTCCGCATCTGGGCCGATGGCATGGCCAGCAGCAACCACCTGAGCCACCTCATGGATTGTCGAGCCAGCGTAGATGCCGAAGGTTTCCTGCGTCAACGGCAGCCACTGGAAGTGCTCATTGAGTTGATACAGCCACGGATAGGCAAAGATCGCCAGCGTACCAAACACCACTACGGTAGAGACTGCGACGGCAACCTTACTGGAGTCTGCCTTCAGCACCGGCTCGGTGGCCATTACGGCCGCGGCTCCGCAGATGCTGCTACCGGCACCGATCAGCATGGTGGTTTGGCTGTCGAGGCCGAACACTTTTTTACCCAACCAGCAGGCCAGCAAGAAAGTGCTGCTCAGGGTCAGGGCATCGATAATGATCCCGCTGGCCCCCACGTCGGCAATTTGCTGGAAGGTTAAACGAAAGCCATAAAGAATGATCCCCAGGCGTAGCAGCCGCTGTTTGGCCAGCTGTACGCCGCTATGGCAGCTAGGCTGCAACCAGGGATAAAGAGTGTTGCCGATCAGGATGCCGCACAGGATCGCCAGCGTCAGGGCGCCTAATCCCAACCCGGCAACCCAGGGAACATCGCCCGCCCAGACCGAAAACGCGGTCAGCGCGCCGGTCAGCAGTAAGCCTGGTATCAACCGTGGTAGTCCAAACAGCGGAAAACGCTGTTCGGGATAGGTATGAGTGCTGTGACTCGCCATGATTATTCTGTCCTCTGCTAAATTCCTGAGTGCAATGATAAAAGCAGGTGACCTAAAAGAGAAATTGATTATATATTTATAACTTATCGGAATAAGTGGTTGATCGGCTGGACGGTCGGCTACTCCGCCAAGCCTAATCCTGTAAACGTGATAACCTTATAAGGCAGGGCAGTAAGCATTACCAATGCCGTGTAACTGATTTTTGGTGTTTTCATTTTAATGGTTTTGTCTGACCATTCTCTTTATGTCGAGGCTGTTATGCATATCACTTTGCGCCAACTGGAAGTTTTTACCGAGGTGCTGAAAAGCGGATCCACCACTCAGGCCTCAGTGGTATTGGCTTTATCACAATCGGCAGTCAGCGCGGCGCTGGCCGATCTGGAAGGGCAACTGAAGGTGTTGTTGTTCGATCGCGTGGGTAAACGCCTGGTGATCAACGAACATGGCCGCTTGCTATACCCCAAAGCGCTGGCTCTGTTGGAGCAGGCTGGGGAAATTGAACAACTGTTCCTGCATGACAGCGGCGCGTTACGCATCGCCGCCAGCAGCACCATCGGCAACTATATGCTGCCAGAGATGATCGCCCACTATCGCAAAGATTTTCCTGCTACAGCGTTGGAACTGAACGTGGGCAATAGTCAGGAGGTGATTGTTGCGGTAGCCGATTTTCGAGTCGATTTGGGGCTGATCGAAGGGCCGTGCCACATGCCTGAGTTGGTCACCCAGCCGTGGCTTGAAGATGAACTGGTGGTGTTTGCCGCGCCGGATAACCCATTGTTACAGCAACCGGTGACTCTGGCAACGCTGGCCAGCGCCCCTTGGATCCTGCGGGAGCGGGGGTCTGGCACTCGTGAAGTACTGGACCATCTGCTGTTGGCGCACCTGCCAAACTTCCAGTTGGTGATGGAGTTGGGCAACTCGGAAGCGATCAAACACGCGGTGCGCCACGGTATCGGCATCAGTTGCCTGTCACGTCGCGTAGTGGAAGAACAGTTGGCTAGCGGTGTATTGGTGGAACTGAGCATTCCTCTACCGCCATTGATGCGCACGTTGTATCTGATCCATCATCGGCAAAAACACATTTCCAATGCGCTACAGCGTTTCTTGAGCTATTGCGTTGGGCAAAAACCGGACAAGATCGCATAAAGTCATCATTAGGGCCGCTGCTAATAATTGGCGGCGGATTATGAAGCTATCTTATATCAGGGCAATGTTACTAGTTCGCTGGCGGGTATTTGTTACAATCCGGCCCTCATTTTTGACGAGCAGATAGGGTAAGAATGGCTCAGCAGGATATAAAAACAGCGGGGCAGAAAGCACCCGGATTACGCCGCGAGCTGAAAGCGCGGCATTTAACCATGATTGCCATTGGCGGTTCCATCGGTACCGGCCTGTTTGTTGCCTCTGGCGCAACGGTTTCCCAGGCAGGCCCAGGCGGCGCGTTACTCTCCTATGCATTGATTGGTCTGATGGTGTATTTCCTGATGACCAGCCTGGGTGAGCTGGCGGCGTTTATGCCGGTTTCAGGATCGTTTTCCACCTATGGTGCCAAGTATGTTGAAGAAGGTTTCGGCTTTGCGCTGGGCTGGAACTACTGGTACAACTGGGCGGTGACAATTGCGGTCGACCTGGTAGCGTCACAGTTGGTGATGAACTATTGGTTCCCAGACACGCCAGGCTGGATCTGGAGCGCCCTGTTCCTTGGCCTGATGTTCTTGCTTAACTACATCTCGGTCAAAGGCTTCGGTGAAGCGGAATACTGGTTCTCGCTGATCAAGGTGAGCACGGTAATTATCTTTATCGTCCTTGGCGTACTGATGATCTTCGGTATCTTGAAGGGCGGTGAAAATGCCGGTTGGCATAACTGGACGATCGGCGATGCGCCGTTTGCCGGTGGCTTCTCGGCCATGATTGGTGTGGCAATGATCGTCGGCTTCTCGTTCCAGGGCACCGAGCTGATCGGTATTGCGGCGGGCGAGTCGGAAGATCCGGGCAAGAACATTCCACGCGCGGTGCGTCAGGTGTTCTGGCGTATTCTGTTGTTCTATATCTTCGCGATCCTGATCATCAGCCTGATCATTCCTTATACCGACCCAAGCCTGTTACGCAATGACGTGAAAGACATCAGCGTCAGCCCGTTCACGTTGGTATTCGAACATGCTGGCCTGCTCTCTGCGGCGGCGGTGATGAACGCGGTGATCCTGACGGCGGTACTCTCTGCGGGTAACTCCGGGATGTATGCCTCAACCCGTATGCTGTTCACGCTGGCTTCGGAAGGTAAGGCGCCACGCATTTTCGCCAAGCTGTCAAAAGGTGGAGTGCCGCGTAATGCGCTGTATGCCACCACCGTTGTAGCGGCGCTGTGCTTCCTTAGTTCGATGTTTGGTAATCAGTCCGTTTATCTGTGGCTGCTTAATACCTCGGGCATGACCGGCTTTATCGCCTGGTTGGGGATCGCCATCAGCCACTACCGTTTCCGCCGCGGCTATGTGATGCAAGGGAATAGCCTGAGCGATCTGCCGTATCAATCCGGTTTCTTCCCGTTGGGGCCAATGTTTGCCTTCGTGCTGTGCTTGATCATCACGCTGGGGCAGAACTATCAGGCCTTCCTGGCGGACCGTATCGACTGGTACGGCGTGACGGCAACCTACATCGGTATTCCACTGTTCCTGATTATCTGGTTCGGTTATAAGCTGACGCGCGGCACCAAAGTGGTGAAGTACAGCGAAATGGAATTCCCGAAATGGAACCCTGATAAGTAAGCGATTAGTTCTAGACGCGGCGGGTTACCGCCGCGTTCTCCCCCCCCTCAAAAATCCCCCCAGCTAAAAACCAAACAAAAAAAGGGCCGCACGATGGCAGCCCCTTGGTACAAACTCTGTTTGGCAATCAGAAGTTGTAAGTCATGCCCACGGTATAACGACGGCCATCCAGCGTGGTGTTGTAGTGCTCGTAATCCACGGTTTTATCCAGAATGTTGTAAACTCCGCCGCTAAGCTGCAGGTTTTTCAGCGCCTGGTAACTCACCCCGGCATCAACAAAAGTATAGGATGGCGTGCTGACCGCCATTGAGGTGCGGCTCAGGTATTCCGAGGTTTCGCTGCGGAAGTTAACGCGTGACCACAGGCCGAGATCCTCGGTGGCTTGCCAATCCAGCACGCCATTGATCATGTGCTTCGGCATCTGGTTCAGCGCCTTGCCCTGGAACTCACCGCTCTTTTGTTCAGATTCGGTAAAGGTGTAGTTGGTGCTCAGCTTCCAGTCTTCGGTGATCTGCCAACCGGTGGTCACTTCGATACCGCGCATATTGGCTTTATCCACGTTGACGCGGTCGCTGACGAAATCATAAGTGGTGTTACCGATGGTACAGGCCGGATCCTCTGAACTGTTACAGCGGCGAACTTCGGTGATCTTGTCTTTGAAATCGGTGTTGTACAGAGTGATGCCTGCGTTCAGCCCCTCCTGGTTATCCCACAGGATACCGACCTCTTCACTGATGCTTTTTTCTGGCTTCAGATTCGGGTTACCCACGATGATGCCGTTGCTCACGCCACCGCCGGTGATCTGGCCCCAGTTGGCAGAGGACTGGCGCAGGTCTGGCGAGCGATAACCCGCAGAAACCCCGCCTTTCACGGTCCACATTTCTGTCAGGTGCCACACGCCATACATGCGCGGTGTCCAGTGGCTACCGTAGTTCTGATCGCGATCCATACGGATCCCGGTGGTCAGGCTGAAATCGTTGGTCAGCGCCCATTCGTCTTCGGCGAACAGCGCCCAGCTCCAGCGGGTCAGTTGGTCCAGACCGTCAGCCGCTTCCAACTGGTTGCCACCGTCACTCAGTTTCTCATAGCGGTATTGCCCGCCGAGGTTCAGCATGTGGGAACCAAGATCAAATTGGGTCTGGGTGTTGAAGATGGTGTTGTACATCTTCATGTTGCGTCCGGGGTTATTGGTCTCTTCCCGTTGAACGTAGCTGGTGCTGTTACCAAAGTCGTAATAGCCGTTATGGGTGATCGAGTAGTTATTACGGGTATACAGATTGTCGCTGGAGGAGTTCGGCTTACAAACGCCTTTGCGGCAGTTTTCTAATGCGACGGACTTACCCGGTGTGCTGTTGCGATCCTGCAGGGAACGACCGATTTCGAAATCAAAATCGTTTTTCTCATCCGGCGTCAGGCTGAATACCGCCGTGCCGCTGCGCATACGCTGTTCGTTAAAGCCATTGGTAAAGTGGTCTTCCCCACGATGGGAGAACAGACCATTCACCCGCAGGCCAAGCAGCCCATCGATCAGCGGGCCAGAGGCGTAGGCGTTAGTCTGGTAGATATCACCGGAATCCCGGTCTTCCTGAATGGTGGCATCGCCTTGCAGGGAGCCAACCCAGTCTTTAGTGGTGGAGGTTTTGCGCGTGATGATGTTGATCACCCCACCCATGGCATCGGAGCCATAGAGAGAAGACATTGGCCCGCGTACCACTTCAATACGTTCAATAGCCTGCAATGGCGGCAGCCAACCTTGCTCGATACCGGCGTTGTCGCTGTTAGGGCGGGTGCCTCGGGTATCGACACGTTTACCATCGATCAGGATCAGCGTGTATTTAGAGGACATCCCACGAATGCTGATGTCGCTGCTGCTGGCACCGCCGGTTACCACCACGCCCGGCACGTCTTTCAACGCATCGGTGACGTCGCGGTACGCGCGGGTTTCCAACTGTTGGCGAGGGATCACCGATATGGTGGCCGGCGAGTCTTGAATTCTTTGCTGGAAACCGGAGGCGGTGACCACCATGGTATCTTCTGTTTGTGCCAGAGCGCTGCCGCTGGCGAGTGATGCGAGGATTAACGCGGTTAAAGTGTTATAGCTTGGCTTTTCCATGGGTTAAATATTCCCGTCCGAGGTCAACAGGTTTTCCTGTTAGTTGTTTGATTTAAAAGAATATGTTTTCACGCTGCCGCGAGAATTTTCGTTGCGTGAGGAAAACGTCAGGCCATTGTAAGGAAATCGTCATGAATGTAAATACAAATGATAACAACTATCATTTGTATATTTGTTAGGTAATATATTTAAACCCGGGGAAAAGGGGGGATAGCCCGGCGCAGCGCGGTGGTGCGCCGGGTGGATTAGCGTTTTTGGATGTAGGTGATCGCCAGTGCCAATGCCAGCACCAGCCCTTTAATGATATCCATAGCGTAGTAGGGCACGGAGAGCATCACCAAGCCGTTTTGCAATACGCCCAGGATAATCGCGCCAACCAGGGTACCCAGCGCATTAGGTTTGCCGGAGCCCGCCAGGGAGAAACCGATATAGGCCGCCGCTAACGCATCCATCAGGTAACCGCCTCCGGCGTTAACCTGTGAGGAACCGATACGTGACGCCAGCAAAATGCCGCCAAGGCCCGCCAGCAGCGAAGAAAGCACGTATGCGGTAACCCTGTAACGTACCGTGCGGATACCCGAAAGCCGGGCGGCCTCCGGGTTACCGCCGATGGCATACATCCGGCGGCCATGCTTGGTCAGCGACAGGAAAAGCTGCATGATCACCGTCACCGCCAGCATAATCAGCACGATCACCGGCACCTGGCCCAGAGAGGAAAACACTTCTGGGATCACGCCTTCGGCCATATCCCCGTTCGGCAGCACCATATTCTGGGTGATGGAGCCGCCGTAGCTGTAGGTCATGGCCACGCCCTGGATAACGAACAGGCTGGCGAGCGTGGCGAGCATATCGGGGATCTTTAGCAGCACGATCAAAAAGGCATTGAACAGGCCGACCAGCGTACACAGCAGCAGCGTCAGCACGATGGCACCGGTAGTGCCGAAGCCGTACCAGGCAAACAACGAAATCACTAACGCATTAGCCAACGACGCCGTAGAACCGACGGAGAGATCGAAGCCGCCCACCGAGAGTGAGATCGACACGCCAATGGCAATCACCGTCACGATGGCGATCGAACGCAGAATGTTGATGATGTTGTTGGCTTCGAGGAAATTGTCGGAAGCCAGGCCAAACAGCGCGATCAAGGCGACAACGGTGAGCAACATCCCCCATTTATACAAAAACTCAAACAGCTGGTGGCGCCAGGGCAGAACGCTTTTCAGGGACAATGCTTTACTCACGCAGGAGTTCCTCCGGTGGAATACAGTAACAGGGTTTCTTCATCAATATCGGCGGCGTTGAGCTCCGCCACTACGCGGCCATCCCATAATACGCAGATGCGATCGCACAGGCCCACCAGCTCGGAAAACTCGCCGGAAGCATAGATAATGCCTTTGCCGTCACGAGCCAAACCGTCGATCAGCCGGAACAGATCCTGTTTGGCCTTGATATCTACGCCTTTGGTGGGTTCGTCAAAGATCAGCACCTCGGCGTTGCCACGTAACCATTTGCCGATCGCCACTTTTTGCTGATTGCCGCCCGACAGGCGGGCCAGCTTTTGCTGTGGGCCGGAGGCCCGTACGCCAAGCCGTTGCATTATCTCTAAGGCCCAGCGCAGTTCCTGGCGGCGGCTGAACAGGCTCCAGCGGGAGAAGCTGTCATCGGCACTGACGCTCAGGTTCATCGGGACGGCTTCGTGGATAAAAATGCCCTCCTTGCGGCGCTCTTCCGGCACCAGCGCCAGGCCTTGTTCTACCGAAATATGCGGTGAATGCGGTGCCCAAGGTTTGCCGCGCAGCTCTCCCTGCGTCAATTTACTGGGGGTTGCGCCGAACAACGCTTTGCAAAGCTCGGTTTTTCCTGCGCCCGCCAGCCCGGCAATGCCTAGGATCTCCCCTTGATGCAGGGTTAAAGAAACGTCACGCAGTTTATGGCGATCGTGCAATCCCTCTACCCGCAGCAACGGGCGCGAGCCGTGCTGTGGGCGCGGGGCCGGGAAGATATCGTCCAGCGAATGGCCCAGCATTTTTTCGACGATCTGTTCACCGCTCAGGCCCTGCATGCTGCTTTCACCGGCATGGCGACCGTCGCGCAGGACCGTCAAATGATCACAGACGGTTTTCAATTCGTGGATACGATGGGAAATAAACACGATGCCGATGCCTTCGGCGCGCAGGCGGCGCACGATGCGGAACAGGCGTTCGCTCTCATTGCTGTCCAGTGGAGCCGTCGGCTCATCAAGCACCAGAAAACGGCAGCGGTGGGATAGTGCCCGAGCCAGCAGCACCTGCTGTTTCTCCGCCAACGTACAGGCTTCCAGGCGTTGGCGTGGGTTGATATTCAGCCCAAGCTGCTGCAACAGCGCGGCAGCCTGGCGATGCAACTGCCGCCAGTTCAGCAGATGGCCCGGCTGATTGAGCCAGTCCAGCATGATGTTTTCCGCGACGGACAGCGTGGGGATCAGCGCTACATCCACCTCCTGCTGCACCACCTGGATCCCGTGCTGGCGGGCCTGCAGCGGCGAATGAATATCGACCTTTTGGCCGTCGATAAAAATTTCACCCTGGTAATGGTTATGCGCGCCGGAGAGAATGCCCATCAGCGTGGATTTGCCCGCGCCGTTGGCTCCCACCAGCGCATGGGTTGAACCGCCTTGCAGCGTAAAATCGACGTTTTGCAGAGCGTTGAACCCGGCAAAGGCGATGGAGATATTGCGCATCTCCAGGCGTGAAGCGGTATTGGTCGGCATAGTTTGGCTGAAGACGTTGCGCCCCTCGTGTTTCAAATCGCGGCGTGGTGGCGGCAACGTGAAATTCATTTGGATGTATAGACGGCTAAAGAAACTCTTTTGTAACATGAATTGCCATTTTTGCAACATGCAAAATGGCATAACGTAGATAAAAAGCGGGATCAGAACCCTAAGCGATCGCGCAGGGCATAGTAGGCGGCACCTAGGGCGGTAAATGGCACCTGTAAATGGCGGCCACCGAAGAACGGCAAATGGGGGAGTTGAGCGAATGCGTCAAAGCGTTCCGCGTCGCCGCGCAGCACTTCGGCAATCAGTTTGCCTGCCAGATGGGTCAAGGTCACGCCGTGGCCGCTGTCGCCTTGCAGGTAGTAAACGTTATTTTCCAGGCGGCCAAACTGTGGCATGCGCGACAGGGTCAGCAGGAAATTGCCGGTCCAGCGGTAATCGATGCGCACCTTCTTCAACTGCGGGAAGGTTTTGAGCATCAAGGGCCGGATCCTGGCTTCGATATCTGCTGGATCCTGTGCGCCATAGACCACGCCACCGCCGTATAACAAACGGTTGTCTGCCGTCAGGCGAAAGTAATCCAGCAGATAGTTGCAGTCTTCAACGCAGTAATTATCGGGCAGCAGCGATAGAGCCATATCCGCAGATAAAGGCTCGGTGGCGATGATTTGCGAGCCGCAGGGCATACTCAGGCGGCCGAGGCGGGGTTCCAGCTTTTCCCCCAGATAGGCGTTGCCTGCCAGGATCACCAAGCTGGCGCTGACGGAGCCAAGAGCAGTGTGTAGTGTGGCGGGCTGACCATAATCGATATGGGTGACCGCCGATTGTTCAAACAGCCGCCCGCCGTGGCGGCGTACCGCTTCGGCTTCACCCAGCGCCAGATTTAACGGATGCAAATGGCCACCTTGGCGATCCAGCAGCCCGCCGACATAGCGTTCGCTGGCCACGGTGCGGCGCATGGTTTCCCCGTCCAGCAGTTCCAGTTGCTGGTGGCCATAACGCTGCCAATGCGCCATTTTTTCCGTTAGCGCGTTAAATTGTTTGGTGGTTAAGGCGGCAGAAACCGCTCCGGGGCGATAGTCACAGGCGATGGCGTAGCGATCGATACGCTGGCGAATGATCTCCGCCCCTTCAAACATCATGCTGCCGAGCATGGCTGCAGTTTGCTGGCCGTAGCGAGCCTCGATCACATCGATATCGCGGCTGTAGGAGTTCACCACCTGCCCACCGTTGCGCCCACTGGCTCCCCAACCGATGCGGGCGGCTTCCAGCACCACCACGTCGTAACCGGCCTCGGTCAGGTGCAGGGCGCTGGAGAGGCCGCTAAAACCGCCACCGACGATGCAGACATCGCAGCGGGTAGCCTCGTTCAACTGGGGATAAGGAGCATGGGGGTTGGAGCTGGCGGCATAATAGCTGGCAACATGTTCCATCATCACTCCTCCGGCGGGTCTTGTCAGAAGGTGGTTGGGGTATGCGCGCTGACGATCTTGCAAACGCGCGTTGAGGTATTGCTGAAGCTGTGGGGCATGCCGGTGTTGATGGCATAGCTCTGGCCAGCGGTCAGCAGATAGGTCTGGCCATTGACCGTCAGCATGATCTCTCCTTCCAGCAGCGTGCCGATCTCTTCGCCTTGATGTTTGATCTTCTCACCGGTGGTGGTGCCCGGTTGATAGGTCTCCAGCATCATGGCCAGGCTGCGGGTAGGGCTGCCGTTATGCACCAGCTTCATCGAAACGCCCTGGCTGCCGATCTCGATCAGATCGTCCGGCTCGATCACCACTTTGGGTTCATCTGGCCGTTCAGGTTCAGCAAAAAATTCAGACAGCGATAGCCCATAGACCTTCAGCAGTTTCTGTAACGTACTAATGGCAGGGCTGACTTTGTCCTGCTCAATGGTGCTGATGGCGCTGTGGGTTAATCCGGACAGTTCGGCGACCCTGCGCTGTGACAAACCCAAGTGCTGACGGATCTGCGACAGGCGCTTGCCTGGTGCCAAGCTGACTTCGCTCATAGCGGTAGTTCCTTCTGATAGGAGCGACAGGTTGGGATCACACCCGGAGCCGGGTACCTGTCTAAGTGATATCGAAACCACATGATATCGGTTGTTGGGCGGCCGTTGGAAAATATATTGCCCATGTTTCCCCCTGGTCTGGCGGAAGAAATTCTGTACCAACAAAGCGCAAACAACGCCTTTTCGGTCAATATTTTATCAATTTAGCAGTCCATGGCGAATAATCAAACGCCATTGTAACATTTGCAAACCATTTATGTTAAAGCTATGTTTCATATTATGGGTGTTATTTTGAGCGCCAGCCTGTGGCGCACTCTACAGAGAAATCAGACCATGTGTTAAGTCAATCGGCAAGCGGATGCGAAGGCATTCCCAAGAGCACAACGGCAGGTGATGTATGCAAACCAATAGCGCAGTAGTAGAAGATTTTGCACAGCATAATGAAGAAAGGCGAAGTAGCGCGTTCCAAAGTGAGGTTGCTCACTATTTGGAACGCCACCCTGCCACGCAGTATATCGATATCCTTCTCACCGATCTCAATGGTTCCTTCCGCGGTAAACGCATTCCCGTCTCCGGGCTGAAAAAAGTTGAAAAAGGCTGCTATTTCCCCGCTTCGGTGTTTGCTATGGACATTTTGGGCAACGTGGTGGAAGAGGCTGGGTTGGGGCAGGAACTGGGCGAGCCGGATCGGATCTGCATGCCCGTGCCCGGTACGCTGACGCCGTCGGCGGCGGATCCGCAACATATCGGTCAGGTGCTGCTGACCATGCTGGATGAAGATGGTACTCCCTTTGACGTTGAACCCCGCAATGTACTGAACCGAATATGGCAGGCGTTGCGCCAGCGCGGACTGTTCCCGGTGGTAGCGGTAGAGCTGGAGTTTTATCTCATCGATCGACAGCGAGACTCGGAAGGTTATCTGCAGCCGCCGTGCGCACCAGGCACCCAGGAACGTAACGTACAGAGCCAGGTCTATTCGCTGGATAACCTCAACCATTTTGCTGGGGTGCTCAACGACATCGACACATTGGCACAGATGCAAGGGCTACCGGCGGATGGCGCGGTGGCTGAAGCTTCCCCCGGCCAGTTCGAGGTGAACCTGAATCATACCGACAACGTGCTGCAAGCCTGCGATCATGCGCTGGCGCTGAAGCGGTTGGTGCGCCAAGTGGCCGAACATCACCATATGCATGCCACCTTTATGGCAAAACCTTATGAGGATTACGCGGGAAGTGGCATGCACGTCCATCTCAGCGTGGTAGACAGTGCGGGGAAAAACCTGTTTGCCGAAGCGGATGGCGAAGACTCGGCGCTGCTTAAGCGGACATTAGCCGGGATGATCGCCTTGATGCCCGCATCGATGGCGGTGCTGGCGCCCAACGTGAATGCGTTCCGCCGTTTCCAGCCGGGGATGTATGTGCCGGTCCAGGCGTCCTGGGGGCATAACAACCGTACCGTGGCGTTACGTATTCCCTGTGGCGATGCGCAGAACCACCGCGTGGAGTACCGCGTTGCCGGTGCCGATGCCAACCCTTATCTGGTGGTGGCGACTATCCTGGCGGGGATGCTGTACGGGCTGGACACCGAATTACCGCTGCCTGAGCCAGTGACCGGCAACGGTTTGGAACAGGAGGGGCTACCGTTCCCGATCCGCCAAAGCGATGCCCTGTACGAATTCGAGCATCAGCACGAACTGACGCACTACCTCGGCGAACGCTTTTCACAGGTTTATCACGCCTGCAAAATGGGGGAACTGATGCAGTTTGAACGGTTGGTGACGGAAACCGAGATCGACTGGATGCTGAAAAATGCCTGATATCAGGTACCCTGATGGCAATGAAGGGCGTTTTTCCTGATATTAAGCAAAAGAATTTGTATTAGAAGGTTTCAGGATCTTGTCTTTCTGCGATCTTATGGCAAAATACGCGAAATGCAGATAGCCGACGTTTTAACGCGTCGGTTATTTTTTTTTGCATTATGTTCTACCAACGTGCGTTTCATACATCAAGCGAGGCCGGACATCGAGCCGGATAGATAAATAGGTTCGTCGCGATCAACCAAAACTTTATGGTCGTGACTCATGAGGATAAGAAAGATGGGGCAATTTTTCACCTTGGCACCGGTGCACGCCGGTTTCCGTTGCGGTCGCAGCGATTATGGAGCAACACAGGCTATTGTGCCTAGTTATCCAGCTTCCCTCATCCCCCTTTTAGAATTCAGTCGCACGTTGCGAAGTTTCCCCGCAACCTTGAGTCTTGGCGTGTCTATTATCCGCAAGACTGAAGGTAAGGGGGGGCTACGCGATGTCCGATAACATCATCAACGCCGCACCCGCTGCCGGCCAACGCGCCCAACTGCGTAAAACACTGACTTTAGTCCCGGTCGTCATGATGGGTCTGGCCTATTTGCAGCCTATGACCATCTTTGACACCTTCGGCATCGTCTCCGGCCTGACCGACGGTCACGTCGCGACCGCGTACGCCTTTGCTCTGCTGGCGATCCTGTTTACCGCCCTGAGCTACGGCAAACTGGTGAAGAAATTCCCTTCAGCCGGTTCTGCCTATACCTATGCCCAGAAAGCCATTAGCCCGCACGTCGGCTTTATGGTGGGTTGGTCATCACTGCTGGACTACCTGTTCATGCCGATGATCAACATCCTGTTGGCAAAAATTTACCTGGAAGCCATTTTCCCGGGTGTGCCTTCGTGGATCTTCGTTGCGGCCCTGGTTGGGCTGATGACGGCGTTCAACCTGCGTGGCATCAAGCTGGTGGCCAACCTGAACTCCATAATCGTGGTGGTACAGGTGGCAATCATGATCGTGTTCCTGGGCCTGGTCATTAACGGTATCTCCCACGGTGAAGGCGCCGGTACGCTGGTGAGCAGCCGTCCGTTCTGGTCTGACAACGCGCACGTGGTGCCGATGATCACCGGTGCGACCATTCTGTGCTTCTCGTTCCTCGGCTTTGACGGCATCAGCTCGTTATCCGAAGAAACCAAAGACGCAGAAAACGTGATCCCGAAAGCCATCTTCCTGACGGCCTTGATCGGCGGCGTGATCTTTATCGTGGTGTCGTACTTCGTGCAGCTGTACTTCCCGGATATCTCGCGCTTCAAAGATCCTGATGCGTCACAGCCGGAAATCATGCTGTATGTGGCTGGCAAGTTCTTCCAGTCGGTGATCCTGGTGTTCTCATGCGTAACCGTACTGGCTTCCGGTATGGCATCTCACGCGGGTGTTTCCCGCCTGATGTACGTCATGGGCCGTGATGGCGTATTCCCGGAGCGTTTCTTCGGTTATGTGCATCCAAAATGGCGTACTCCGGCGCTGAACGTGCTGCTGGTCGGTGCGATTGCGCTGTCTGCCGTTTCGTTCGATCTGGTCACGGCTACGGCACTGATCAACTTTGGCGCACTGATTGCGTTCACCTTCGTTAACCTGTCGGTGATCTCACAGTTCTACATTCGCGAGAAACGTAACCGTACGCTGAAAGACACCTTCAACTACCTGATCCTGCCGGTGTTGGGGGCGTTAACCGTCGGTGCATTGTGGGTCAACCTGGAAGTCAGTTCCATGACGCTGGGTCTGGTCTGGGCGGCGATTGGTCTGCTGTATCTGACGTTTGTCACCCGTAGCTTCAGCCTGCCGGTGCCACAAGCAAGCGAAGACGTGGCTTAATCCATTCTTCTGCTTCGCGATAGCAAAAAGGGTTCCACATGTTGGAACCCTTTTTATTTGCTTGAAGAAATGTAATGCCACTCAGTGAGAAGGTGTGTTGAGGCTACCCCACCAACTGTTTACCGTAATCAAACAGCGCTTTTAGCAGCGCCATCTTCTCTTTATCCCCTTCGTGCAGGTTGTACAGCGACTCCAGTTGCAAGATATAGCTTTGCACCCGCTCGGCACTGAGCACCTCCTGGCGGTGCTGCAACCAACGGCGCTGCTCTGCGTCGTCCAGCGTATTGGGATAGTTACGGGCGCGGAAGCGGAACAGCAGCTCTTTCATCCGGCCATCGCTGAAGGTCAAATCCAGCGCGGGTAAATTCTGCGGTTTGGTTTGCTGAATGATCCTCATCGCTGCTTTGTCGGCATCGCTGAAGAAACCGTCGTACAGTTTGGCATCCACATCATCGTTCGGGGTGAAAGGAGCAGCTTCGGCAAATAGGGCCACCACTTTTTCACGGATCTCCGGGTGTTGGCGCAGCACCTTCAGATTATCCAGACACGCCTGACGATCGATGCCTAGCCTGTCTGCGTTTTCTGGCAGCAACGTCTTGGCCGGAGCCAGCACCGGGCATTTATTGATATGCACCAGCTTGATCGGCACCGGGGCCTGATCGGCCGCCAATTGATCGCGGCGGGTGTAGAGGCGTTCTCGCAGCTCGTCGGCATTCAGTTCCAGCAGCGGGGTAATATCCCCTGCCAGATCGCACATAATCACCGCATTTTTATTGTCCGGGTGCCAGGCCAGGGGTGAAACCCAACTGGTGTTACCCCGTGCCGCGCCAAACATGCCGGAAACGTGCATTAACGGCGTCATTTCCGCGACGTCGATCAGCGCATTGAGCTTGTGCTTGTTGCGGTGCTGCAACAGGTAGTCAAACAGCCTTGGCTGCGCCTGTTTGACCAGCTTGGCCATGGCGATGGTGGCATGCACATCGGACATCGCATCGTGAGCGTGTTCGTGTTCAACGCCGTTGGCACGCGTCAGATGTTCCAGACGGAAGCTGGGAAAGCCATCTTCGTTTTCTGGCCAGATGATGCCTTCCGGGCGCAGGGCGTAGCAGGCCCGCATCACATCCAGCAGATCCCAGCGGGAATTGCCGTTTTGCCAGCTGTAGGCGTAAGGATCGTAGAAGCTGCGGTAAAAGATGTTGCGGCTGACTTCATCATCAAAGCGGATATTGTTGTAACCCAGAATGCAGGTGCCAGGGACGCTGAACGCTTCATGAATACGGCGGGCAAACTCGGCCTCGTTAACACCTTTGGCCAGCGCCTGCTGAGGCGTGATGCCGGTGATCATCACCGCTTCGGGGTCAGGCAGGTAGTCATCGGCTGGCGCACAGTAAAACACCTGCGGTTCTTCGATAATGTTGAAATCCATATCGGTACGCACCCCGGCAAACTGCGCCGGACGGTCCATTGACGGGCTTTTGCCGAAGGTTTCGTAGTCGTGGATGTAGAATGTGGCCGGTGCCTTGCTGCTCAAAGTCGCATCTCTTGTTGGCGTAGGGAATAGCCCTATTGTAACGGCGCGATCACCGATGCCAAGTATTGGTTAAGGCTTAACGTTAAATTGAGTGGCGCTGCGCAGTACGATAGAAGTTCAACCGTTGCTGAAAGTAGCCGCGTAGATGCGTGGGGACGTGCGTTTCGGCGCTTTCCCACTCGGCGGCGTAGCCGTAGCGTTCGCTATAAATAATTCTGAGTGCCAGCAAATCGGTTTGGATCTTTTCACGTTCTTGCTGGGGTAGGCCATCCAGTGGTCGTGGCATGTCTTTCTCCCTATTCGATAGCGCATAATATTTGGCTAAAGAGAATTTGTCGCTACCTCATTCAGGGCAGAACCTTCATAGCGCCTGTGCCAGAGTGGGGTGGTGCTTTACTGGCTTGATGCTCATCGCTTGTTCTTGCTGGCCATGATCGTGCTGATGATCCAATGATTTAGCATAGGTATACAGACCGCTAATCAGGGCAAGCCAGAATAGCGTGCAAACCGTTAATACAGCCAGCCAGACCTTTTGGTTGTAGCTCATGATAGCTCCTAAAAAGCGTATGGGATTAATCTGGTTAATTAAATCAGAGATAACATAAATGTTAATTAAACAAACGGAATGAAAGAGGCATTGAGCTGTTACTCATTGTCTGTGAGTGTTTCAGGATATTCCTTAAGAGAATATTAATAGGGGTAGTTACGTAATCAGTTAATTTCTATTTACTTCTGGTTTATAAATATAGGCATACACTCCACCTCATTCAATGCAAATGTAGGTATGTAAGATGAAAACGTTACTGTTGACTGGAGCGACTGGCTTTCTCGGTGGTGCGGTGCTTGAAAAGTTACTGAAAGAAAATCAGAAGGTTAACTATCTATTATTGGTGCGTGCGGAAACAGAAGAGCAGGGCTTGAACCGTATTTTCACTAATATGGAAAAGTTCAATATAGATAAAAACCTTCTGAATAAGCTCACTGTAGAGAATATTTTACTGGGTGACTTAAGCGAACCTGAATACTTTTTGTCTGACGCCCGCATTAACCAGGTAACCCATGTCGTTAACTGTGCCGCGGTGGCGTCATTTGGTAACAACCCCCTTATTTGGAAGGTTAACGTTGAAGGCACTCTGGCATTTGCGCAGCGAATGGCTCAGGTGGTTGGATTAAAACGTTTTCTGCATGTGGGCACGGCAATGTCTTGCTCACCTCAGGTGGGTTCGTTGGTGGCAGAAAGCGCCGAGTTTGAGGAAACCGCCGAACACTTGGTGGAATATACCCGCTCCAAATCGACTATCGAGCAACTGATGCGGCAAACCTGCCCACAGCTGCCGCTGGTGATCGCCCGGCCCTCGATCGTGGTGGGGCATACGCAGTTGGGTTGCAAACCCTCCAGCAGTATTTTCTGGGTATTCAGTATGGCGTTGATGTTGCGTAAGTTTATGTGTTCGCTGCAAGATAGTATCGATGTGATCCCGGTGGACTATTGCGCCGATGCGTTAGTGATGCTGCTTAACCGCGAGAGCTTGGATAACGATGTTTACCATATTTCGGCGGGGGAGGAGAGCAGCGTCAGTTTTGCAGATATCGATTATGCCATCGCCGCCGCATTAGAGGAGCCACCGGTGGGCGATCGCTATGCACAGGTCAGCTACGAAGCCCTGTTGCAAATGCGCAAACAGTTGAAGGATATCTTCGGGCCGTGCAATGAGCGCCTGATGTTGAAAGCGATGCGTCTGTACGGCTCCTTTGCCATGCTGAACGTGCGCTTTAGCAACGAAAAAATCCTCAAGCTGGGTATGCCTAAACCGCCGCGCTTTACCGATTATATTGGCCGCTGTGTGCAATCGACGCGTGGGTTGTCGATACCGCAGCAAATGGCGGTGGATTTTAAATAGAGGCTGATTGGTCGGTTACGGAGGGGCGCCGCATGCTGCGCCCGCTTCCAGGATCTTACCAGGAGGAGGAAGACCAGAATACCCGGCCCAGCACTACCAGTTGCTCTTTGCGCTGTGGATAGCTGAGCTGCTCATCCTGATACTCTTCCCGATTCAGAGAGCGGATGACCACGCCACCGTCGGGCTGCTCAATCAGGATCTTGACCCGTAACAGATTGCCGTGGCGGATCGCATAGGTTTTCCCTTCGCGGATGCGGGTATCGGCGGTATTGATTCCCACCACATCCCCATCCTGCAATCGGGGTTCCATGCTGGAGCCGGAGATGCGGATAATGCGCGCCGCGTTTACCGGCACCCCCATCTTGTGCAGATAGTAGCGGCGGAAGATCAGCGAAAACTCTTCACTATCGACAATTTCGTAGCAGCCGTCACCGGCGGAGAAATCGATATCCAGCAATGGGATCTCCACAAACTCTTCCTTGTCCTGCTCGGTATCTTCCCATACCACGGGTTTGAGCCGTGCCGGTTGGAAATCAGACTCGGCCGCCACGTTGGCAAACGGCTGTTCCAGCGCCTTCTCATGGAACACATCGAACCAGCCTTTGGGCAAGCCGAGTTTGGCCTCAATGCGTCTGGCGAGGTTGTCGCCCAGGTTGCGGGAGGATTTTTCACCGGTGATCTGGCTCAGCGTTGGCGCAGAAGATCCCACCAGTAGAGCAAACTCATTCTGGTTGGTGCCTTGCCGGGCGAAACGTGCCATCAGATCGCGCAGGTTATTGCGCCTGATTTCTTTGGTTTCCATGGGCCGATGATCTCACTCTTTAGCAAAAAGGTAAATCCTTCGCCGCTAAAATCTTTAGCGCCAACCTAAACCTATTCCTAACCAGGAAACATCTTTCAACAGCTTGTGTGTACCTCAGCCGCATTGTTCCACTAAAATAAGGGTTTTACAGCAGGGTTGGCGGGTACAAGCGTGCGTCTGGATAGAAAAATCTCTTCTTTTGAACATCTGATCTACCGTAATTACCGCATCGTCCACGGGGTACGGATCGGGTTGGCTTTTATCCTGACCTTTCTGCTGATCCGTCTGCTGGCGGTGCCGGAGGGTACCTGGCCGTTGATCACGCTGATCGTCGTGATGGGGCCGATCTCTTTTTGGGGTAACGTGCTGCAACGGGCGCTGGAGCGTATTGCCGGTACGGTGTTTGGTGCGGCCTCTGGTCTGATTGCGCTATATCTGGAGCTGTATTCACTGCCGCTGATGCTGGCCTGGTGCGGGGTGGTGATGTTTGCCTGTGGTTATCTGACGCTAGGCAAACGGCCCTATATGGCGTTGCTGGTGGGCATTACGCTGGCGGTGGTCATCGGTGCCGGGGCTGGCGATATCTCTATCGCACTGTGGCGCAGTGGCGATGTGATTTTTGGTTCGTTGCTGGCGCTGCTGTTTACCAGCATCTACCCGCAGCGGGCTTATGTATTGTGGCGAATGAAAATGGCGGATTGCCTGGAGACGGTAGGGAAGATCTACGGCGCTTACCTTTCACCCAATATGATTGAGCGGCCCCGGCTGGAGCCCCGGCTCAAAAACTTGCTGGGCGATGTGGTAAAACTACGCGCACTGATCGCCCCCGCCAGCAAAGAGACTCATATCGCCAAACCGGTCTTTGAGGCGGTACAAACCCTGAGCCGCAATCTGGTTTGCACGTTGGAGCTGTTAGCCGATGCTTACTGGGCCTCGCGTGAAACCCATTTTATTATGCTTAATGCCAAAACCTTGCGTAGTTCACAGCTGTTGACGCAGCGCGCGATCGAATCGCTGGCGAGTATTATGCGAGATGGTGAACCCCTGCATGCACAGGTTATTGCCGGGGAACTGAACGATATCTCCGCAGAGCTGAAGGCATTAATGCAAGAGGCCAGTGCCGCTCAACTCAGCGAAGCCCCGATCTATGGCTATGTCTGGCTGAGCATGGAACTGGCGCAGCAGTTGGAAGAGTTGGGCGATCTGCTCAAGGTCTGTACGGCCAATACTCAGGAATAGTGGATCAGATCATGAAGCAGGTGCATCAGGATAGGGTCAATGCGCTAAAGTGGGTAAGATAAGGCAATGACAGTTGTGTCTGACGGCCACAACCCTGTATCTTGGTATCATTGTGGCCGTAAGCAAATGAATCTGTGTATTACTAAAGCAAGGGTATAAAGATGGATAATGCAAATAAGCCGAGTTTCCAGGACGTTCTGGAGTTTGTGCGTATGTTCCGCCGTAAAAACAAGCTACAGCGTGAAATTGTCGACAACGAAAAGAAAATTCGTGACAACCAGAAGCGTGTGCTGCTGCTCGACAACCTGAGCGAGTACATCAAGCCGGGCATGAGCATTGAAGACATTCAGGGCATCATCGCCAACATGCGCGGTGACTATGAAGATCGCGTTGATGATTACATCATCAAAAATGCCGATCTGTCGAAAGAACGCCGCGAACTGTCCAAAAAGCTGAAAGCAATGGGCGAAGTGAAGTAATTCGCGTCAAGCAGGGCTGGGGATCTCCCGGCCCTGCGTCTTTTCAGGGGCGCAGCGCCCCGAACGACCATAAAGAATAACGATATGTTACCGTGCTATAGCAAATCTGCTTAAAGCCGCTACGCTAATGTTATAAATAGACTTTGCCCAATCGCTTTCACGATGTCGCTTGAAGGACGACGGGTATAAATTTCTTCGCCAGCAGAGGCTGTCATCGATGGCAGAACCGCAACTCAGCACCTTTCTCAACCTGGACGAGACGCTCCATCCTCCCCGTATCTTGGCATCTGGGGATTGGGTGTTGGCACATTATCGCCTGTTGGAACCCTCCGTTGGGCAACTGCAAGCCCGCTTGCCGGCCGATGTGGTGTTCGATCTCAGCCAACTGGGCAGCCTGGATACCGCAGGTGCCACCTTGCTGGTCAATCTGCTGGGTGACCAACGGATATCCGATCTCAAACAGTTAGCCCCCACGCTTCCTGTGGAACGCCGCGTGCTGTTGGAAACCGTTGGCCGTGCCTTGCAAGGATTTACGCCACCACCGGCAGAAAAGCCGCCCGGTCTGGCGATCGAACTGCTGGCCAACGTCGGCCGGTCGATGGAAAATTTCTGGCGCAACCTGGTTGCCCTGCTGGGGTTTATCGGCCTGACGTTGCAAACCCTGTTTGCCAATCTGTTACGCCCTACGCGCTGGCGGATCACCTCACTGGTAGCCAATCTCCAGCAAGTCGGCCTGAACGCGGTGCCGATCATTATGCTGCTGACCTTCCTGGTAGGGGCCGTCATCGCTTTCCTGGGGTCAACCGTCCTGTCTACCTTCGGTGCCAGCATCTTTACCGTGCAACTGGTGGTGTTTTCCTTCCTGCGAGAGTTCGCAGTGCTGCTGACGGCTATCTTGATGGCGGGCCGTACCGCCAGCGCCTTTACCGCAGAGCTTGGGCTGATGAAGGCCAATGAGGAAATAGACGCTATTCAGGCGATGGGCCTGAATCCGGTTGAACTGCTGGTGCTGCCGCGCGTGTTGGCGCTGCTCCTGGCGTTGCCGATGCTGACCTTCATCGGCATGATTAGCGGCATCTTTGGCGGCATGGTGGTTTGTGCCCTGACGCTGGATATCTCACCCACCATGTTTTTAACCATCATGCAGAGTAGCGGCGGTTTTCAGAACTTCCTGGTGGGGATGAGCAAGGCGCCGGTATTTGCGTTCCTGATTGCCATTATCGGCTGTTTGGAAGGGTTTAAAGTCAGCGGTAGCGCCGAGTCGGTAGGGGCTCATACCACCGCCAGCGTCGTGCATTCAATCTTTGTGGTGATCCTGCTGGATGCGGTCGCTGCACTGTTCTTCATGGAGATGGGCGTGTGAGCCAGACGACCCCTGAAGCCATTATTCGCATCCGTAAATTGCGAAACTGTTTTGGCCCCCAATGCGTGCATGTGGACCTCGATCTGGACGTGCGCCGAGGAGAAATCCTGGGCGTGGTCGGTGGTTCGGGCACCGGCAAGTCCGTGCTGTTGCGTAGTATCGTTGGTCTGCGCCGCCCAACCGCTGGACAGATCCACGTCTTTGGCGAGGATCTGATGGCGCTCTCTGGTACGCGCCGCTCTGTGCTGGAAAGGCGGTTTGGCGTGCTGTTTCAGCGTGGTGCCTTGTTCAGCTCGCTGACGGTGACGGAAAACGTGGCGCTGCCGCTGATTGAATACGCAGGCTTACCGCGCCGTGATGCCGAGCAGCTGGCCCAGGTGAAGCTGGCGCTGGCCGGGCTGCCTGCCAGTGCCGGCAACAAGTATCCGGCCTCGCTTTCTGGCGGCATGGTCAAGCGTGCCGCGTTGGCCCGATCGCTGGCGTTGGATCCGGAAATCGTATTTCTGGATGAGCCAACGGCCGGGCTGGATCCCATCGGTGCCGCCGCTTTTGACAGCCTGATCCGCACGTTGCGCGATGCCTTGGGGTTAACGGTGTTTCTGGTCACCCACGATCTCGATACGCTTTATACAATCTGTGACCGGGTAGCGGTACTTTCGCAGAAGAAGGTGCTGGTGGTGGATACGCTGGAGGTGGTGGCCGCCACTGACGATGCCTGGATCCAAGAGTATTTCCACGGCCCGCGTGGGCGGGCGGCACAGCAGGCCGTAACGAATATCCCAGAGAGGCAATAACAAATGGAAACCCGTGCGCATCATGTCTTGATTGGTTTATTTACGCTCATTATTTTCACTGCCGTGCTGCTGTTCAGCCTGTGGCTAACCAAGTCCGGCACCGATCGCCAGTTCAAGCAGTACGATATCGTGTTTAATGAAGCCGTCAGTGGCCTGTCACAGGGCAGCACGGTCAATTACAGTGGGATCCGTGTGGGGGAAGTCACTCAGCTGCGATTGGATCCCAATGTGCCGACCAAAGTCTGGGCGCGCATTCGGGTCACGGCCTCTGCACCGATCCGTGAGGACACTCAGGCTCGCCTGGCGATAGCTGGCATTACCGGTACGTCCAATATCCAGCTCAGCGGTGGGAGCGAAACCAGCCCGATGCTGACAGGAGAGGATGGGGCAATCCCGGTGATTGTCGCCACGCCATCACCGTTGACCCAGTTGCTCGCCAATGGCGAAGATGTGATGAGCAATGTCAACCAGGTGCTGGTGCGTTTGAATCAGCTCATGACGCCGGACAATCAGCAGCGTTTGGTGAATACGCTGGATAATCTGGAACAGATCACCTCTACCGTAGCCGGGCAACGTGAAGATATCCGCACCATCTTGCAGCAGCTGGCGCTGGTGACCAAGCAAAGCAACGATACGCTGGCGCAGACCAATCGGTTGGTGCGCAATGCTAACGTGTTGCTGGACGGGCAGGGCAAGCAATTGGTGACCAATGCGGCAAATACCATGGCTTCGCTTGAGAAAACCACTGCACTGCTCAACAAGCTGATTGGTGAAAATCAGCAGTCACTGAATAGCGGCATCCAGGGATTCAACGATCTTGGCCCGGCGGTAGATGAATTACGCAGAACCTTATTGACCTTACGCGGTGCCATGAGCCGCCTGGAAGAGAACCCGTCCGCCTTGCTCAGGGGCCGCGAACGTACCAAGGAGTTTACCCCTAAATGATTAAGCTAAAACTTCGCCAGATGCTTCGGTTGTTGGTGCTGGTGGCCGTGATGCCGCTGGCCGCCTGCACCATTTTGCCGGAAAGCCCGATACAGCAGGTGTATTTGCTGCCAGCCCAGCCAGTGGCCGTGGCAGGGGGCCAGGCGTCTGAACGCTCGGTACGTATCGTGCAGCCCAATACCAGCCAGTTTTTGAACGGTACGCGCATTGCTGTGCAGCCTCAGGGTGCGGAGATCACCTCTTTTAGCGGTTCACGCTGGAGCGATCCGGCCCCGCTGTTGTTGCGTAATCGCCTGATCCAGGAGTTCCGTACTAACGGCCATTTCCGCTCGGTGAGCAGCGACGATGACAATTTACAGGCAGATCTTGAGCTAGGCGGCGATTTGTCCTCCTTCCAAGGGGTCTATAACGGAGATCGGGGCGAAGTGGTGATCCGTTTTGATGCTCGCCTGGTTCGCACCTCCGATCGCCGAGTGATGGCCAGCCGTAGTTTTGCGGTGCGCGAGCCGATCCACGGCACATCGATGGACAACGTCGTGCAGGCCTTTGGCCTGGCCAGCGATAAGCTGGCAGCGCAGACGCTGGCATGGGCGCGCCAGCAGGCGGCTAATTAAGACTCGTCGGCCATGGCCTTTAACCACTGGATAAAGGCGTTGATTTTAGGCCATTGCCGGTCCGAGAGCGTGGAAATGTAGTAGCGCTGGGCGCATTGCATTTCCATGCCGGGGAAGGGCGCGATAAGTTCGTTATTCTCCAGGCGCTTACTCACCAACTTCTTGCGGCCCATGGCAATTCCCACGTGGTTCATGGCCGCGATCACCGCCAGATCCGAACGATCAAACCCCATACCGCGCTGGCCTTCAGCAAACTCCAGGTCAAAGTGTTTAGCCCAGGTATTCCATTCCCCAATGTCCGAGTCGTAACTCCATGCCTGACGATCGTGCAATAACGTGCAGCGGCGCAGGTTGGCGGGATTACCCGCTAGCTCATGGCGCTCGGCGTACTCCGGGCTGCAAACGGGCACGATCGACTCATCCATCAAATGCTGGCAATCGAGTTTCTCCGGCGTTTTGTCATCAAAATAGATTGCCAGATCGATCCCAGCGCCGTGGAAGTTCACCATTTCGTTGCCGGTGAGAATATTCAGGCTGATGGCCGGGTATTGGCGATCGAAATCTGCCAGCTTGGGCACCAGCCAGCATTGGGCAATCGACGGGCGGGAGTAGATAGTCAGGGTGCCAGACAGTTCCTGACTTTTAATCTCCAGTATCTCCTGATTGAGATAGCTGAGTGACGATTTCAACACCCAGAACAGCCGCTCGCCCTCAGGGGTGAGTTCGATCCGGCGGTGAAAGCGCTGGAATAGCTTGAAACCCAACTCGGCTTCCAGATTGTTGATCCGATGGCTGACGGCGCTGGGAGTGATCGCCAACTCTTCGGCGGCAAGCACGAAGGAGCCTTGCCGCGCCGCAATCTCAAACGTATGCAGCTTGGCTAGCTGATAGCCATTCAGGTGCCTGTTGCGGGCGAGCTGGTGCTTGTCGTCGTACATGGTTATCACCGGTGAAATAAACCAGATTATATCGAAGCTGGGGGTTTAAAGATGAAGCAATGTGAGTCAAAGACAGAAATAGTACCAAATGTTGACCGAAATCACCTGATTGATTGAATCTGGCTCATGTGAAGAGGCGTTTTGATCGTTTGTCAGCGCTGGGGCGTTAGTTTCCAATAGGAGTGAAATTTATCCTGGAAGGACGCTGAACATGGACTCGCAGATCTGGGTAGTCGCTACGTTATTAAGCAGCATCGTTATCATTATTCTCACTATCGTAAAATTCAAGATCCACCCGTTCCTGGCGCTGCTGCTGGCCAGTTTTTATGTGGGCGCCCTGATGGGCATGAACCCGCTGGAAATGGTCAATGCCATTGAAGGCGGTATCGGCGGGACCTTGGGTTTCCTGGCGGCGGTGATTGGTTTAGGCACCATTCTGGGCAACATGATGGAAGTGTCCGGGGCGGCAGAACGCATTGGCATCACCTTGCAAAAGTGCCGTTGGCTGTCGGCTGACGTGATCATGGTGCTGGTGGGGTTGGTCTGCGGTATTACGCTGTTTGTTGAAGTGGGCGTGGTGTTGCTGATCCCGCTGGCGTTCTCGATTGCCAAAAAAACCAATACCTCCTTGCTGAAGTTGGCGATCCCGCTGTGTACCGCATTGATGGCCGTGCACTGTGTGGTTCCTCCGCATCCGGCGGCGTTGTTTGTCACCAACAAGCTGGGTGCCGATGTGGGCTCGGTGATTGTGTATGGTTTGATTGTCGGGTTGGCCGCCTCGCTGATCGGTGGGCCACTGTTCCTCAAGTTGGTCGGTAAGCGTCTGCCGTTCAAACCCGTACCCGCCGAGTTTTCCTCCGTGGAGGTACGCAACGAGCAGGACTTGCCTTCGTTGGGTGCCACACTGTTTACCGTGCTATTGCCGATCATTCTGATGTTGGTGAAAACCGCAGCGGAACTCTATATGGCCAAAGACAGTGCGCTGTATACCTTCCTGGAGTTTATCGGCAACCCGATCACCGCCATGTTTATCGCCGCCTTCGTGGCCTACTACGTGCTGGGGATTCGCCGCAACATGGGCATGGGCACCTTGTTGACCAAAACCGAAAACGGCTTCTCTTCCATCGCCAACATCTTGCTGATTATCGGGGCCGGCGGTGCATTCAACGGCATATTAAAAGCCAGTGGGCTGGCAGATACGCTGGCCGTGATCCTATCGAATATGGACATGCATCCGATCTTGCTGGCCTGGCTGGTGGCTATCTGCCTGCATGCGGCGGTAGGGTCGGCCACCGTGGCGATGATGGGGGCGACGGCGATTGTTGCTCCCGTGCTGCCGCATTACCCTGGCGTCAGCCCGGAGATCATCGCGTTGGCTATCGGCTCTGGTGCCATCGGTTGCACCATTGTCACCGACTCGCTGTTCTGGTTGGTTAAACAATACTGCGGCGCGACGCTCAGCGAGATGTTTAAGTATTATACCTCGGCCACCTTTATTGCTTCGCTGATTGCGCTGGGAACCACATTCCTGCTTTCTTATATCATCTAGACCAAAAGAGACTCTTTATGAATACGTTAGACATTGAAAACCTGGTAGTGAAATTTCCTTTGGTGCAACGGCTGATGGATTTGGAAGCGGTTACCTGGTTCAACCCCAATACGACCACGCTGGAGGAAGGGTTACCCTATGTCGGGTTGACGCAAAATGATGTCGCCGAAGCCGAAGCGCGCTTGCAACGCTTTGCTCCGTATCTGTGCCTGGCCTTCCCCGAAACGCAGCAAACGAACGGCATTATCGAGTCTGAGGTAGTGGCGATCCCGGCGATGCAGGGCGCGTTGGAGCAGCGTTATAAGCAGGCGATCGCGGGCAAGATGTGGTTGAAAAAGGACAGCCATTTGCCGATTTCTGGCTCCATCAAGGCCCGTGGCGGCATCTATGAAGTGCTGACCCATGCGGAAAAGCTGGCCATCGAGGCGGGCATGCTGTCTGTAGACGACGATTACAGCATCCTGTTTAGCGACAAGTTCCGCCAGTTCTTCAACCAGTACAGCATTGCCGTGGGCTCAACCGGTAACCTGGGGATGTCGATTGGCATCATGAGCGCCAAGCTGGGGTTCAGGGTCAGCGTGCATATGTCTGCCGATGCCCGCGCCTGGAAAAAGCGCAAACTGCGTGAGCACGGCGTTAACGTGGTGGAGTACGAGCAGGATTACGGCGTGGCGGTGGCTCAAGGGCGTAAGCAGGCAGAATCGGATCCGCGCTGTTTCTTTATCGATGATGAGAACTCGCAAACCCTGTTCCTCGGCTATGCGGTGGCCGGTGGTCGCCTGAAAAAGCAGTTTGCGCAGATGAACATCCCGGTTGATCAGGACCATCCGTTATTTGTCTATTTGCCCTGTGGCGTAGGCGGCGGGCCTGGCGGAGTGGCGTTTGGTCTGAAGCTGGCGTTTGGCGACCATGTGCACTGCATCTTTGCCGAGCCGACGCACTCACCTTGCATGCTGCTGGGGATCCACACCGGGTTGCACGATCACATTGCGGTGCAGGACCTGGGGATTGATAACGTCACGGCGGCGGATGGTTTGGCCGTCGGCCGGGCTTCCGGGTTTGTCGGGCGTGCCATGGAACGCTTGCTGGATGGTTTCTACACCCTGAGCGATCAGGAGATGTACGACCTGCTTGGCTTGCTTGCCGCTGAAGAGAGCATTCAGTTGGAGCCTTCTGCGTTGGCTGGCATGGCGGGGCCAGCTCGAGTCTGCGCCGACCCACATTATCTGGACCACCACCAGATCGACGCCCAACGGATCGCTAATGCCACGCATTTGGTGTGGGCAACCGGTGGCGGTATGGTGCCTGAGGAAGAGATGGCCAAGTACCTCGCAGCCGCAAAACGCTAGCGCTATATGCGGTTAAATGGGTGTAGTATCATGCTACGCCCGTTTGGTCATGCCTTACCTCCATAGTTTGACCTTAATCAGCCTATGTCCTTGATGCGAAATTAATAATAAGAATTACGCCTATTAAAAGAATTGCTATCATGTCAATGTGTACTATAAGTCGGATCCTGTTTTTCTGTGACGGATAATATTTTCTCAGCTCTGTAGCGCTGGCTGCCACAAACTATCCACAGCGGAGCGATAACTTTCAGTCACACCTGGATAAAACCTGGTAGCTCTACCAGTAACAACGGATTGCTGAAGCCTGCAGCGAAGTAAGGGTAGCCAGCAGCCCATTTCGGCAATAACCAAGCATTAAAACGGTAGAGTAATTAACTGATAAGCGAGTAACACGGAACACTATTAATAGCGCGTTTGCCAGGCTCCGTCCCGGAATTGGTCCAGACTCCTGGTGTGATCTATAAAAATAGCTGCGCCTCCTGCTATGGACACTATGGTGAAAAGAACGCCTCAGACAAAGCCCGCCCGCTGAAAGAGTTAACGTAGCAGGAAATCGCAGAAGGTCTGTGGCACACTATGCTGGTGAAATAGTGGGGCAGGCAATAAGGCCAAAGCGCGTTTAAGTGACAAATCTGCACTCGTATAGATGTTATAAAAATGTAGGAGTTTGTGTGAGTGTTGTGACCTGTATCATGGAAGCCACGAAAAACCTCCTGTAAGTTGACATTACAAAAGAGCTTGCGTCATTTTCTATTTCTCTCAATATATCGTCGAACTTTACTCGTTGCTTATTGCTGTTAATTCTGACGTTAGTCTTGATTCGTGTTTAGGTGATTCATTCTTTAATTTGATGAAATTCATATGTGGTATTGCTACAGTCTAAGGTGTTTCATATTTGAGACTAAAAATTCGATACGTTTAAGACGCATTGTGATTTATTGTATGTTATTGATGTGGCAATAATTTAATTAATGATAATGAGTGCCTTATCTGCGATCCTTAGTCCATGATGACATCATTTAATCGGTGTTGTAGTTAGTGTAGTAGAGTAATTGATAGTCTGAATAAATGTAATTTTTTTAGATAAAATATCTATACATCTGGCACGGGAGGAATCCTAAGGGATGTGATTATAAAATCAAGGAGGAACATATGAATACAGTTTTTAAACCTCAAGATAATCAATCTGCGTTATTATCTCAATATTGCGCTGTGAGTTCGTATACCGAATGGGATCCATTGGAAGAGGTTATTGTCGGTGTTGTAGATGGTGCGTGCTTCCCACCTTGGCATGTTGCTCTTGAGCCCGTATTGCCCGCTGCACAACATTCACTGTTTCAGCGCATGGCCGGTCGCTCATTTCCCGTGAATCTTATCGATAAGGCCCGTGAGGAACTCGAGGAATTTGTCAGTATTCTTACAGGAGAAGGCGTCACAGTTCGTCGTCCAGTTCCCCAAGATCAGACATTGATTTTTGGTGCACCGGGTTGGTCTAGCAGCGGGTTATATTGTGCAATGCCTCGAGACGTATTGTTGGTGATAGGCAACGATATTATCGAATGTCCTCTTGCATGGCGCTCCCGTTACTTCGAGGTTTCCGCATATAAACCATTGCTCAAAGAGTACTTTAATAGCGGCGCTCGATGGAGTGCCGGGCCGAAACCGCAGTTGACGGATGAGCAGTTTGATCCTGATTGGGAAAAAAATGCCTCGTTTGGCACAATACCGCTAGTGGTCACTGAATTCGAGCCTACGTTTGACGCGGCGGATTTTGCTCGCTGTGGCCGAGATATCATAGCCCAAAAGAGCAATGTGACTAATGCATTCGGCATTGAATGGTTAAGACGCCATCTTGGTAGCGAATATCGTGTCCATGTTTTGGAGTTTGATGACAAGCATCCGATGCACATAGATGCAACTCTGGTTCCACTGGCACCAGGCAAGCTGCTGGTAAATCCTGAGCGCGTACGAGAGAAACCCTCCATCTTCAAAAACTGGGATATGTTACTGGCACCAGAACCAATAGTTCCAGACTCGCATCCGCTATATATGACCAGTAAGTGGATAAATATGAATATCCTTATGCTGGATGAGCACCGTGTGATTGTTGAAGCACAGGATGAACCGATGATTAGAAAAATGAAGTCTTGGGGATTTACGCCTATCCCATGTAATTTCAGGTGTTTTAATAGTTTCGGTGGTTCTTTTCATTGCGCAACATTGGATGTTCGCCGGCGTGGCAACCTCCAATCCTATCTATAGTAGGAGGGCCAGCGATGAAACTGTGGAAATATTCTCAATGGGATATTCTGATGTTTATCCTGAGTCTGGCACAATTGGTGCTAACGTTCTGGCTAGCCTCGCGATGGTCTTTTTTTTCTTGGAGTGCTTGGGGTTTTAACGTACTGCTGCTTGTGGTTATGACGACTTATAACATTATAATTATTTCACATTTTTTTACGCATACCCCTTGGTTTGTTTCATCAAAATTAAATGTCGCAGTATCTATGTTTAACTCCATAAATATTGGGCAATCCGTCCAAGCTTACCATTTGACGCATGTACGGAATCATCATCGATACAATAATGATCGTGGTAAAAACGGGCATCCGCCTCAAGATACTTCTTCTACGTTCGTCGATGGCGTAAACGGTGAACACGTGGGCCTAATACATTACGCATTTCGGGGAGCGTTCTACACTTTTTTCAGCAGTTTAGTTGCAATGGTCAAATCAGTTTGCTTTTGGAGGAGTCATGCGGGTGTCGTTGAGATGGACCTCTTCTATTCGCGCTCGCCATCAGCAAGATCGCGTGAGATAGCGCAATTACGCTGGGACCGAGTGGTGCAGTGCTTAGCGCTATTCCTATTGTTATGTGTGGCATGGGATTGGGTGCTCTTGTGCTATTTTCCTGCACTCTATCTGTCTTTCGCGCTGGTTAATATCCAGAACTACTACGAACATTTTGGTGCAAATCCCGATGACCCATTTGCCAACTCGGTAAGTCATTACGGTCGGTTTTACAATTTTATCGCGTTCAACGATGGTTATCATCAGGAGCATCACCTTGTGCCAACAGCGCACTGGCTATATTTACCCTTAACGCGTCAGAAATATGCTAAGCAACTCTCAGAGCATCAGCGTGTCATCAGCCCGGTTCCTGCAATTTTGGGTTTCTTGCATCGACAGCGGACGATGCTGCACAAAAAAGTGAACACGGGTCATCTTCGCCAAGGCGATTAAGGAGGTCATCATGTCTTTGAATAGAGAGACAATTACGGGGGAAAGGCTATTTGATAGCAATTTCATGGTTCAGGGATCTGTTGAGCGTTTGGATCTCACTTGGGCTAATCAGGTGCTATCCGGACAGTGGGCTGCGTATCGAGTACGCCAGTTTCTATCTGTGGAAGAGAGGACGCAAATAGTAAAGAATTTTTGGTGTTCTAAAGCGCGCACGCCACGGTATGGAGAAGGTGAGGGTGGGATTGAGGGATACTTTGTCGGCGCATCACATATTGAAAAGACGACTCAAGAGTATCTGGATCAAGTCGCTTTCTTTAAGAAACCGGTAGATGCGATTTACGAGGGCAGTGTGGATCCGCTTGCTCGAGTGAGGGAAGGATTCCGTAAGGAATCTATGAATGTTCGAGCAGCAATCCACGATGGACGACCTGCGGGGGATGCTAAGGCTGTTTACTGGAACAATACTGGAGATTATTTGCTACTACCGCATGACGATTTGGCCCAATTGAGCGATCCTTCACAACATGGCTTTGAGATTCAGGGGGTTGAGCATGTAATGGCTATGAACTTCTACGCAGATATGCCAAGTGAAGGTGGCCAACTCAAAGTTTGGAATATCGCCCCAGATAATGATTCCCGAATAAAGCTAGGACTTGAATATAGTGGTTTTCCTTATCCAGTAGAGCTTTTGCACGAACATGCTCATCTAACTATTGATTTGGAAGCAGGTGACCTCGTACTGCTAAATGGTAATCTCGTTCATGCTGTACTTGGTGGTAGCGGTATTTCTGCACGGCAACGCCTGTTGATTACTTGTTTTATGGGGCAATTACCTACGGGGGAGGTTGTCTGGTGGACCTGAAAAGACAACAATATAGGCAGATTATATGATGCTAACCAAGAATGCCTGGGCCTCGTACGGCACAACCATGCTTTTTGTTCTGCTTTGGGGCAGCGGAGCAATTTTCTCACGCTGGGGGCTTGACCACAGCTCAGCGTTCGCCATCCTTACCTTGCGCTTTATTCTCGCGCTGTCACTGCTCGTCGTCATCGCCAGCTTTAGCGGAGGATTGCTGCCGAAGTCGGGCACTCGTGGGAAAGTAGCACTGACAGGAGTGTTGCTTATTGGCGGTTATTCGATTTGCTACTTTCTGGCTCTCGAGCATGGGGTCACCCCTGGCGTACTTGCCACTATCCTAGGCGCACAACCCATCCTTACATTGGTGCTTACCGAGCGGAATTTCTCGTTAGCTCGTCTAGGCGGTTTGGTATTGGCTCTGTGTGGCTTGACTCTGGTGGTATTTGAAGGGCTAAGCTTTGCTAGGATGTCGGTCCTGGGATTGGCTTTTGCCCTGTTGGCACTAGTCAGCATGACGACAGGGGCGCTATTACAAAAAACAGTGCAGCAGTCACCCCAGGAAGTGATGCCTCTTCAGTATCTTGTCAGCTTGGTATTCTGCCTTTGCTTTGTGCCATTTAAACCCTTTGAGGTCGACTGGGGAGTGGGGTTCCTATTGCCACTGTTATGGCTGGGTTTGGTTATCTCCGTTGGAGCACAGTTTTTGTTGTATCGACTGATCCGCAGTGGAAATATGGTCAACGTGACCAGCCTTTTCTATTTGGTTCCTGTTGTTACGGCTGTCATGGATTATCTGTTCTTAGGCAACGTATTACCGGCACTCAGTTTGCTAGGTATGGCCGCAATCCTATTGGGTTTGGTGTTGGTATTTAGAGTTGGCCAGAGAAAGACTAATAATAGCGAAAACAAATGATTTTTTTCGCTTCAAGCTGTCGTTTTCGTGGCAATTGTTGGTGAAAAATCAATTGACCGACTTGTTAAGTCGCGGGCGATCACATACAGTTATTCCGTTAATGCCATGATTACATTAATTTTATCGAATAAATTGGCTTCCCTTTGACGGGGCACCTTGTGCTTCAATTTTTAGGACAATAATCACTCATATTGGCCATGGTTGATTTTGGTCAGGGGAAGGTTGATGTCGAATATTTTCAGATGAAGATTTTTGGCCCCCATCGCCTCAGCCCGTTTGACGTGGTGTTCGGCATATTTTTCGGCAAACGCTCGGTTTTCGAAAAAGTATATTCCACCCGCCTCGCCAGTATGCTCATTCTCAGTCCATATCTTGGAGATGAAACCCGGCTCTTGATTGATGCTTTCGGCCAGCGATTGCGCATTTTTGGACAGGGTTGCACCAAGCTGGTCGGCTGGGAAACTAAAATCAATCTGTAAAATGACACTCATGTCGTGATCCTTTTCGTGACGGGTGGTTGTATAAGAAACAGGGTTATTCCGTGGTGTGCTCTGCAACAGGGGGTAACTGTGCGTTGAGACGGTTAAGCAATGTCTCGGTGTCAACGTAACCCGAAGATAGCAGCGATATCTCACCTTGACGTTCCAGCAATAGGGTGGGGAAGGAGCGAACGCCCCATTGGCGACATAACGCAAAGTCCTGGCTAACCGCCTCTCTGGCCTGTTGTGACGTAAAGGTTTGGCTGAATTCTTCAAATGGCAGGCCAACCTGGTCACAGATGTCACGATAAAACGCCACGGTTTTAGGATCCTGCCCATCTACATAGAATTTGTACTGGCTTGCTGCGAGAAACGGCAACGCTGCCGAGGAAGGTAAACCCCGCTCAACCAACAGCAGAGTAGCTGTTGCGACCGCCCGGCAGGCCGGCTCGGTATCGTAGTTGAATTGCTCTGCTTCCAGCAGACTGAAACCAAAAGGTTGGCCGGTTGTTTTCTGGATGTGGCGCCACTCCTCCCTTAAGAAGGCTTTGAATGCCGAGTTCCAAGGATCGCCGCCGCCAGCGCGCAAGCCACCCATGGTCATCACAAAACTCAGGCCATGTTGATTGCAATACTCCGCCAGTTTCTTCACCACGGGTGAAATGCCCCAGCACCAGGAGCACATCGGATCGCCGACGTAGCGAATGACTACATCGCTGGGCGTAGTGGGTTGCCGTTGTGCATCAAAGTACTCGTCAGGCAGTAGACAACTGCCGGTGGTGGGATCGCATTGCATCATGTGGAAACTCCAAGCTGGGTTGAGAGCGCGATCGTCATGATATTTGACAGCAAAAATTAATAAATAGACTATAAAAGCTAACTATGTTCAACATTTGTGAACAAATGGACAAACTTGCAGCCATGGCCACTTTTGTCAAAGTGGTTGAAACCGGAAGTTTCACCCGCGCGGCTATCGCCATGGGGCTTCCCAAAGCGCGGATCTCCCAGCGGATTAGCGATCTTGAGCGCGTCCTGAGCGTGCGCCTGTTGCATCGAACGACCCGGGCGTTGAGCCTGACGGAGGATGGCAGCGCCTATTTTGAGCGCTGCCAGCATATTCTCGCGGAAATTGATGAGTTGGAAGGGGGGCTCAGCGGCGGGGTGACAACGCCGAGCGGCAAGATCCGTATAGAGGCTTTGGCCTCGATTGCGCGTTGGATCCTCGCACCTCAGTTGTATGACTTTCAGGCACGTTTTCCAGAGATCGTGGTGCGGCTTGCCAGCAGCGATCGCATCAGTAATTTGTTTGAGGAAGGCATTGATTGCGCGATCCGCGGCGGTAATCTGGAAGATTCGACGCTGGTGGCCAGGCACGTTTGCGATGTGCAGATGGGCCTTTATGCTTCCCCTCATTTTCTCCGCTCAACGCGAGCTATCAGGCAGCCTGAAGATCTTCAGCATCATCGATGGGTTGGGGGTTTTGGCATTCAGCGCGGTAGGCAGCTTACCTGGCATCTGCAATCGGCAAGCCAGAGCATCGCGGTAGTAGGCAACAGCAGTTTGCTGATCGAAGATCCCGATGTGGCCATGAGTGCTTGCCTTGCCGGGGCGGGCATCTGCTCCGGAGCACCCTTCGCGGTGGAAAGCTATGTGAAGAGTGGGCTCTTGCAGCCGGTGTTACCCGAGTGGCACTTTGCTCCACGACCCATTCATATTATCTACCCCACCGGCAAGCATTTGTCGGTTCGGGTGAGAAGCTTTGTGGATTGGTCATTTGAGCTGATGAAAACCCATCCGCTGTTGGCTATGACGCCTTTAGCGCTGGCAAACTCACTGAGTTGAGTCGTTTGAAGGCTGGTTAACCGGGGGGTAAAGAGGTGGATGGCGTTGCCGCACATCCACCTGATAATCGACGATCAGTGAAGCTTTTTACCATCAACAATGATGTGGTGCGGGCTACGTGCCTTCGGATGGATGAAGAAATGCCCTTCCTGAGCGCTATCCGTGTTGATTGGCACCAGAGTGATATTTTTCGCTCCGGCAGCTTTATTATGTAGTGCATAAATAATGAAGGGGATGACCAGCACCACCAGGAAGCAAACGACCAGTAAACCGGCATAGACGTCGTTAGCTTCTCCACCCGGTAGCCCCGAAGGAGGGAAGAAGGAGACGACAAAGGCGACCAGAGAGGTCAGCAATCCGATGACCGCCACCGCAATTTTAACCCCATTGCCTCCCGGTATATTAAAGGTGCGTTTGTTATTCGGCTGTTTGCGGATCAGCTGGATATAAGCCAGGAATAACAGGAAATAGCTGCAAAGATAAATTACCACCGTCAGCGCCAGCGCAATCAGGAACGACATGTTATTGCCGCCCCCGGTATTGGTCAGCACAATCAGTGCCACCGAGGTGATGAGTAACTGGGAAATGACCAGCACTACCGGGACGCCGTTTTTGTTCATTTTGGCAAAGCGGGCAGGCAGGATCCCTTGTTGTGCCGTCACTAACATCCCACGGGAAGGCCCGACAATCCATGCCGCGATCTCAGCTAACACGCCCAGGAGCAACAGCGCAGCGATACCGCGGATAGCCCATTCAAAGCCCGTCCCCAAATGATTGATCAGCACCGTGAAGGTTTGCATCACGCCCGCAGAGAGGTTGATTTGCTCATGGGGGATCACGGCGGCAATGGACAGCCCGCCGACTGAACTCAGGCAAATCGCCGCAAACATCAGCAGCAGCATGGCGAGCGGATAATCGCGGCCCGGGTTTTTCATCTCATTGACGTGAGTAGCCGATGCTTCGACCCCCATATAGCTTAGGATGAAGGCCACAAACACCACTAACGTGCTCATGCTGGTGAAGTCCGGCCAGAAGGTTTCGGCATTCATTTCAATCGCAATGGGAGCACCAGAGCGCAGATAAGTGACGGCCAGGATCACCAGAATGGCGGCTGGCAGCAGGATACCGGCAAAAAAACCAATCTTGGCGATGCGAGCGGTATTTTTGGTGCCGCCAAACTGAGTCAAGGCCAGGCCCCATAAAATAATCAGCGCGGCGACGGTCTTGACTATCGGATCGTTATTGAGCTCGGGCCAGTTAAGAATATAGGACAGAGCCCCTAGCACGAAGTACAGCATCGGGATAAAGCCGATCGCGATTTGCAAATAGCCAAACGAAATAGCGGCAAACCCCCATTTCTCACCCAGGGTTTTAGAAACCCAGGTAAATACGCCGCCCTCCTGCCAACCCTCAACCGTTGCCATTTCAGCGGCACACAATCCTACCGGAATGAACCACAGCAAGCCGCCAAGGATCAGGAAGAAGGTCAGTGAAAAACCAGAGGTCGCAAACGTTGGGTATTCGTAAACCGCCATCACCATTGATGCCGTTATGGCAAAAAAGCCCAACAGCGTGAGTTGTTTTGGCGCAGCGATGATTTGAGAGGTAGCCATGGCAATTCTCCTGGGACAAGCGAAGATGCTTGCCAGTTGATTTCTTATGGTTAACAGGAGTGGCGAAGAGCATGCCACTCCATTAACAGACCAACTGCGGATCAGGCGTGGTTAAAACCGGCCGCTTCATCTTCCGAAAGTGGATTAACGACCGGATGATTTTCGAAATGCTCAAGCGCTCGTTTCAGATCGTCAAGCAACAGACTACCCAGGTCAAAACTCACCCCGTGGCGTACAAGAATACGCTGGATAACCAGATCTTCCCGATTAGCTGGCATGGAGTATGCCGGGACCTGCCAACCGCGTGAACGTAATTTATCGGCGAGGTCATACAGCGTGTAGCCACCGATGTTGGCGCCTTCTTTCAGTTTCCATGCCAGCGCCGGGATGCCTTTGGCGCTGTCGCCATCAAACAGGATTTCAAACGGGCCGAGCTTACCGATCTCGTCAGCAAGATACTGGGCCGTGGCATAGCAGGCATTATGCACTTTGGCGTAGCCTTCGCGGCCAAGGCGTAAGAAGTTGTAGTATTGAGCGATGATCTGTCCACCAGGGCGCGAGAAGTTGAGCGCAAAGGTAGGCATATTGCCGCCAAGATAGTTGACGTTGAAAATAAGCTCTTCGGGCAAGTCTGTCGCTTCACGCCACACCACCCAGCCCGCTCCCAGAGGGGCTAACCCAAATTTATGGCCTGAAGTATTGATGGATTTTACGCGTGGCAGGCGGAAATCCCATTCCAGATCGGGGGCACAGAATGGGGCGAGAAAGCCGCCGCTGGCACCGTCGACATGAATAGGAATATCCAGTCCGGTGTCTTTTTGCAGCTTATCGAGTGCGTCGCTGACCGCTTTTACCGGCTCGTACTGGCAGGTAAAGGTCACTCCGAGGGTGGGTACCACACCTATGGTATTTTCATCGACTCGTTTCAGTACCTCTTCCGGGCTCATGATCAGACGATCGCCCTCCAGTGGAATTTCTCGCAATTCCACGTCGAAATAACGCGCGAATTTGTGCCAGCAAATTTGTACCGGCCCGCAGATCATATTGGGCTTATCGGTGGTTAGGCCCTGTGCGACACGCTTTTTGCGCCATTGCCATTTTAACGCCAACCCCCCCAACATAGCGGCCTCTGACGAGCCAATGGTGGAGCAGCCCAGCGTGGTGTCCGGCGACGGTGATTTCCACAGGTCGGCCAACATGCGCACGCAGCGGGCTTCAATTTCGGCTGTTTGTGGATACTCGTCTTTATCAATCATATTTTTGTCGATAGACAGATCCATCAGGTCACGAATTTCTTCGTCAACCCAGGTTTGGCAGAATGTCGCCAGGTTTTGCCGTGAGTTACCGTCCAACATTAATTCATCGCGAATGGCACTGAATACATGGCGAGGATTTCGCTCTGAGTCTGGAAATCCAGATTTTGGTAGCGAAATGGCCAAATCTATCGAGGAGTAAACATCATCATTAACATTGCTGTTATTTTCCTGGTTGTTTGTACTCATAAAAACCCTCTTGATTTTTATATTCCAATATACTCGGCAGGATCACGTAAAACCGCCCCCTGTGCTCTACTAACGCCACTACGTCTTGGCGTTAATTCTAGAACATTTTCTGAAAAAGGCAGGAAATCATTTTAAATATAATGTTTTTCTTTTAAAATCAGTAATAAAGAGGGTTGTGTTGTTGGTCGTTTTCTCAATATCCCCCAAAAAAGTGAGGGGCGATTCATTGGGGTGTTCTCACTCGGATTTTTATGCCAGTAATTTAAATGTTGTTACGTCATGGTTGTGATAACGTTAAATTAATTAATGAGACTTTACTCTCGATTGACAAGGTAATTCTGATTTTATCCACTGCAAAATAATGTTTTATTAATGAAGATATAAAATTATTGAAAAATAAAGCGTTGTGAGGATTACGTTCTACAATTACTCTAAACAAAACCTGCAGTTACCCGCGAAGTCGGTTTAATTTGATAAGGAGTGATGTGTTATGCAGCAAAGCGCCATGGACTTGCCTGCCCACGAACATTCTGAGGCATGCCTATGCCACAGCCCGGCATTTTTACGCATTAATACGGTGCTAACCCGCCAGGCGGCGAAAGCGCCGCCGATAACGACAGCCACGGTCGCAGCAGCAATACCCGCAGGACAATCCACACATTCCAATGCGACCGCCAGCGCTACGCAGTTGAAAGTGTTTATCAACGTACGGATTTTTGACGGGGTTTCTGACCAACTGCGCGAGGGCATGCAGGTTATCGTTGAAGGCAACAAAATCAAATCGATTGAACCTGCTGATACGCCCCCGCCAGCGGAAGCAACGATTATAGACGGCAACGGTGGCGTACTGATGCCCGGCCTGATTGATGCGCACTGGCATGCCATCATGGCTCGTCCTTCCATGATGACGGCGATGACGGCCGATTTTAACTATATCCAGGCGCTGGCGATTGCCGAAGCACAGGCAACGCTGCTGCGTGGTTTCACCACGGTACGCGATATGGGCGGGCCGGTGTTTGGTTTGAAACGTGCGATTGATGAGCAGATTACGGTTGGCCCGCGCATTTATCCGTCCGGGGCGTTCATTTCCCAGACCGGCGGCCACGGTGATTTTCGCATGCTGAGCGAAGTCCCACGTGCACCCGCGGACTCCCTGAGCTATATCGAGCGGGTGGGGATAACCGCCATTGCTGATGGTGCCGACCAGGTGCTGTTGCGCGCCAGGGAACAGCTGATGAGGGGGGCATCCCAGATCAAATTTATGGCCGGTGGCGGTGTAGCCTCACTCTATGACGGCATCGACGTAACGGAGGGGTCCGTGCCCGAAATCCAGGCGGCGGTGACCGCCGCGGAAAATTGGGGTACCTACGTGACCGTTCACGCCTATACGGCCCGCGCTGTCACCATGGCAATCAAAGGCGGCGTGAAATGCATCGAACACGGCCAGTTGGTGGATGAACAAACCGTGGAGCTCATGGCGCAACAGAATCTGTGGTGGTGTCTGCAACCTTTCCTGGACGATGAAGATGCCGTACCGATGGCGAACCCGGCTTCACGCGCCAAGCAACTGGTGATGTCCGCTGGAACCGATAACGCCTACCAACTGGCGAAAAAGCACCACATCAAGACCGCCTGGGGTACCGACACACTGTTCGACGCCAGGCTTGCCACACGTCAAGGCGCCCAGCTTGCCAAGCTGATCCGCTGGTATACGCCTCTCGAAATTCTTAAAATGGCTACCAGCGTCAATGCCGAACTTTGCGCGCTCTCCGGCCCGCGTAACCCTTATCCCGAGAAGCTCGGGGTGATAGAAGCAGGCGCCCTGGCCGATATGATCATTGTCGACGGCGATCCGCTAACGGATATTCAACTGCTGGCCCAGCCTGAGGAAGCATTTCAGATGATCATGAAAAATGGGCAAATTTATAAAAATACGCTGGTAAACAGCGCGGTTTAATACAGCGCCGCAATGCGGTTTTGGGAGATAAAATGGCAAGCGCACACTCTTTTCGTCAACGCCGGGGGCCTGTGTTTTTTCGTACAGGCCATACGCGTTACGGAGCGTTGGCCTTATTGCTGGTCAGCACCTTTAGCCTTATCGGGTGTCGTGACTTTGGTGCGCCAGCATTTTCCTTGCTCGGCTCTTATTTCCCAGCCTGGCTAGCCTGTGCTGGGATTGGCCTCGTGGTAGCGATAGGAGCGCGCGTTCTGCTGATTTTTGCAGGAATTGACGAAGTTCTGCCGTGGCGACTCTTCGTCTATACCTGCCTGGCGCTCGCCGTAGCCTTTATGTCATCGCTTTTATTCTAAGTGCGCTAAAAATGAACACGTTAAAACAACCGGGCAATAAACGTCGGATAGCGATCGTCATCGGGGTGGTTATCGTTATTGCTGCCGCTATTTCAGGGTGGCTGACGCTGCGTCAAAACACGTTAAATCCCACGTCGCAGGATACGGTCATCGGTGCTAGCGTGGTGAACGTCAGCAGCTCCGTACCTGGGCGTATTCAGTCCATTAATGTGACAGAAAACGGCAGGGTCCAACGAGGTGAGGTGATGTTCACCCTCGATCCCACGATTTATCGTTTGCGGGTCGAGCAGGCACGGGCGGAACTGCAGATGGCGCAAGCTGCCTGGGATACTCAGCACCGCACGATGATCGCAGAACAATCTAATGCGGCTATTACCGATGAACAGGTAAACCGGGCGCGAGCCAACCTCAAGCTTGCCACCCAGACTCTGGCGCGCATTCAGCCACTGCTGGGCAAGGGGTATGTCACCGCCCAGCAGGTGGACGATGCCCAGACAGCCAAACACGATGCGGAAATCAGCCTGAAACAGGCGCTGAAGCAAACCGTCGCTTCGCAGGCATTAATCAGCAGCGCTGCGGAGTCTGAGGCCCTGCTCAGCGCACGCCGCGCCGCATTGGCCATTGCCGAACAAGAACTGGAAAATACCCAGATACGAGCGCCGCATAATGGTCTGGTAGTGGGGCTGAATGTTTCGGCGGGGGAATTTGTGATGCCGGATCAGGCGGTATTTACGCTGATTAATAGCGACCACTGGCACGCCTCGGCATACTTTCGCGAAACAGAGCTGGCGCACATTAAACCGGGGAATTGCGCCACGGTATATGTTATGGCCGATCGTCAGCGTGCGATTCAGGGCAAAGTGGAGGGGATTGGCTGGGGGATCAGCTCCGAGGAGCAGTTTAACATTCCACGAAATCTGCCCTATGTCCCAAAATCGCTGAACTGGGTGCGGGTCGAACAGCGTTTCCCGGTGCGGATAACCCTTAAAGATCCGCCGGCGGAGTTGATGCGAATTGGTGCCAGCGCGGTAGCAATAGTACGAGACGACCATGGTTGCTGACAGCCCCTTGGGCAGAATGTTGCGCCAGGTGAAACGCGATTTGGCCTATTTCCCTGGCCGATTGGCGATGGCCTGGCGGGTCGGTGCGCTTTGCGCACTGATGACGCTGGTGGCCATGCTGTACGGTATCCCCGAATCAGCGATTAGCTGCTATCTGATTTTGTTCGTGATGAAACCAGACGCCGCCGAAAGTATGGCGATGGCCATTGCGGTGACCCTGCTCGTGTCCATAGTGGTGGGGCTGATCTTGCTGATCCTGCCTTATACCTTGGAATCTGCGCCTTTACGCATGGCGGTGCTGGTGCTTAGCTCGTTTGCCTTTCTCTGGCTAGGCTCGGCGAGCAAGCTCGGGCCGGTAGGCAGCATTATTGCGCTGGTGATCGCTTTCATCATGTCGCTACTTGGCGACGCGCCGAATGGAGAGTTAGCGGTACGCGCGGTGCTGTATGCCTGGCTGATGGCCGCATCCCCGATGCTGCTATTGGTAGCCTTTAATCTTTTCATCGGGCGGCCACCCTGGAAACTGCTACGCGCAAGTCTGGCAGAGCGCTTAGCGGTTGCCGGTGAGGCTTTACGCCACCCGGATGCCCCCAGCCTGCATAAAGTAGAGGAGCTGTTGCGGGAAGGGCAGAGCGAACATCAACAGCGGGCTATGCTCGTGCGCATTTTCCATCTGCGGCCTGCCGCAGAGGCTGCCTGGTTAACCGCCGCTGTCAACAGCAGCTATCGGTTACTGCTGGCCATTTCAGCCCTCAATAAAACCGAACCGGCGTTAACTCGCCCGAATTTGGCGGACTGGTGCAGTTCCGCCGCCGAGGCTATTGCCGCGGGCCGGGGGATTGAACCCCCAGCGTTTAATCAGAGTGGGGAAAATGACGAAGTCACCCACGCGCTGGTGCAACTTGCAACGCCAGATAATGCGGTAGACACCAGTGCGCCCAAAGCCTCATTTTTAGCCGCAGACGCCTTTACCAATCCCGTCCATCAGCAATTTGCCTTAAAGACCACGGCGGCCAGCGTGATCTGTTATCTCGTCTATACCGCACTGGACTGGCAAGATATTCATACCGCCATGATCACCTGTTATGTCGCTGCGTTAGGCACTGCGGGAGAGACGGTACACAAGCTGACGTTACGCATTGTTGGTTGCCTGATAGGCGCATTGATGGGCGTGCTTTCGCTGATTTTTATTGTTCCGTCGCTTAGTGATATCGGCCAGTTAATGGCGTTGGTATTCGGCGCGCTGCTGCTCAGTGCCTGGGTATCGAGCGGCAATGAGCGGATTGCTTATGCGGGCATACAAATCGGACTGGCATTCTTACTGACCGTGTTACATGGCTTTAGTCCGAGTACGGATTTGGGCGTTGCGCTCGATAGGGTACTCGGGATCCTGCTGGGGAATCTGGTGGTGTATTTGATATTCACTTACGTGTGGCCCGTCGCCATTGCTGATTTTGTCCGCACTCGCATCCGTAGCCTGGTCACGGGATTAAGCAATCTTGCCGCGTTATCGCCAACAGAGCGCCCGGCAGCGATAAGACAGGCGGCAGAGGTTGAAGAAGAACTGACTACGGCACGGGAGGCGCTAAGGCTGGTTCCTTTTGAGCCAAGATCGCTACGCCCCTCTCCCGAAGAATACCGGCGTCTGCAAGCGATCCTTGGCGAAATGGAAAACCTCTGTCCGGCGCTGTTTTTGCCCTTTGATAAGTCCTTCTCCGATGTGGAACGGCTTAGCCGGCTTTCCTCGAGCGGTGGAGTGATTAATCCCTCAGTACCAACAGGCAGCAACAACGGTTTGCCACCCGCCGTTGAACTTGAGATCCAACAAAGCATCAGGCGACTTGAGGAACTTCTTGGATGAAGCCGCGCACTCAGACTTTCAAAATACGAACTTTCAGCACGGCAGTGGGATTATGTCTGTTAGCAGGCTGTGCCACGGACCAACTGGCGTTGGCTCCGGCTAGCCCTTCCTCTCCCTGGACACCTGACGGCATCAGCAGTCATGAATTTGCTGTTCCGGCCAACCCGGCGGTAGCAGAACTCCCTGCACCGCCTGCGATCAACCAGCAGCAGATCTATCAGTTACCTGAGCTGATAGACATTGCCCAGATGCAAAACCCGGATACCCGCATCGCCTGGCAACAGGCGCGGCAGGCTGCACTGGGTGTCGGCATGGCTGAAGCGACATTTTTGCCAATGATGTCAGCCAGCGTGATTGGCGGCTACCAAAGAACGCGAACGCCGTTGCCCTATGACATTGGCGACCAACACGATCTGGATACCTCCGGCAGCGCGGTAGTGCCGGCACTGGCGTTGCAGTGGTTAATTTTCGATTTTGGCCAGCGTAGCGCTTTGCAACAGGCGGCCAAGCACACCTCCTATGCCGCCAACGTCGCCTTTAACGGCATGCATCAAAAGATTATTTATGAGGTTACGCGCAGCTATTACCAATACGGTGCGGCCCAGTCACGCCGAAAAATAGCGCAGGAGACGCTGCGCAATAGCCAGAAAATCCTCGATGCTGCCTTGGCGCGTAACAAAAATGGCGTTGCGACAACGGTGGAAGTTGCACAGGCACGCCAGCAGGTCGCGCAATCTGAATTGAATCGCGTTGTTGCGCAGGGAACAGAACGTGACGCATGGCAGGCTTTGCTGGCATCCATGGGCATTTCTGCCTCATCGCAAATTAAAGTGGGCTATGCCGAGGATAAACCTTTGCCGCAGACGGCCAGTGCGCCAACCCAGCAGATGATTAAGCTGGCGCTCTCTCAGCGGCCAGACGTATTGGCAACTTATGCTGCTGCTCAGGCCGCTACTGCCGGTATCAAGGCGGCAGAGGCGGATTTTCTGCCTAAGGTTTATCTTGCCAGCGCGGTCGCGGGTGGCGATGGGCGTTTTGACATTCAGGGATTGCCGTCCATTGGCCAGCAAACGTCGTCCTCTAGCATTCTGTTGGGCGTTACCGTACCGCTTTACGATGGTGGAATACGAGCTGCCCGCGTGAAAGAGGCCGAATCACGTGCCGCCGTGGCAAACGAGACTTTCCAAAAGACGCAGGAGGCTGCGGTTCGTGAAATTATCGTGGCGGCCGATACGTTACAATCTGCGCTAGAAGCCAACCAGGCAGCATTGAATCTGGTAAAAACCGCGTTTATTACCTACGACGCCGCGCTGGAGTCTTATCGCAACGGCGTGGGGACCATCACCGTAGCCAACGAGGCTGCCAATGGTCTGCTCTATGCGCAACAGATGAGTACCGATGCCCATGCTGCGGCACTGATCGCGGCGGCTAATTTAGCCTTTGTGATGGGCAAAATGACCCACGTGGACCCAGAGTAATTCAAGGGTGGTAAGCCGACGGCTATCGACATAAGGAAGAAAATCATGACATCTCCATTCTCGGCACTGATCATCGGTGCATCACGCGGAATAGGTTTAGGCATTGTCAGGCAGCTATCCATGCAGGGCTGGCAGGTAGTTGCAACCTGTCGCGGCGCGGTGCCTGCCGATAGCCCGGCTGACACGCAATGGCTGAAATTAGATATCAATCATCATGATGAAAGGATTGCCCTGAAAGAACGGCTGTTGTCACAACAATTCGATCTTATCTTTATCAACGCAGGTGTTTACGGGCCAGCCCATCAGGACGTTACCCAGGCGAATGATGATGAGATCGTTGAACTGTTTATGACCAATACCTTTTCCCCGGTTCGCTGTGCGGCAGCGTTAATACCGCTGGTGAAACCGCAAACCGGCGTGATGGCGTTGATGACATCGGAGTTGGGCAGTCTAAATGAGAACGAAGCGGCGACCTATCCGCTGTACGCCGCCAGCAAGGCTGCTCTGAATATGTTAACGCGCGGATTGCGTGATACCGCTGCCCTGCAGGAGGTGACTTTGCTGTCGGTGCATCCGGGCTGGGTACAAACGGATATGGGCGGAACCAATGCCACGCTGACTGTCGAACAAAGCTGCTCTGGGATTGTGAGCCAGGTTCTGGCCTGGCGCGGCAAAGGAGGGCACCACTTTATTGACTATGCAGGCAACGTGTTACGTTGGTAAAACGCTTTGTGCTGCAGATTTTGCTTTATGGGAAGCCCGGACCATCCGGGCTTCTATGACTTAATACATCACCATGAGCAATGAAATCCAACTATCCCCCCTTTGGGGAGGGGAAAGTGGTTCTCGTTGGCAACGCTATCCTTACTTACTTCAACTCAGGCCAGTAGTCCTTGTTCGCCTCAATCAAGTCATCAAGTATTGCTTTGGCAACCGATGCGCTCGGCACGGTTTTGGATAGCGTAATGGCTTGCCACAGTTTCTGATAAGAACGCTGTTCCCAGGCATCGACCACCAGTTTTTCTACCGCTACCTGCTGGCTCATCAGCCCTTTCTGGAATTGCGGGATATTGCCAACCACCAGCGGTTGCGGGCCACTTTTGCCAACCAAACAGGGGATCTCGACCATGGCTTCCGGATCGAAGTTATTGATAGCGCCGTTGTTTGGCACAATCAACAGCATGCGCTCCTGGGTGTTGAAGGCGATGGCGGTTGCCAGATCGACGATGTAGGAGGCATGCTCATCGATTTCCAACTCGCCTGCCGAGGATTTACCCGCCTGGATAATGGCATTGCAGGAGCCGAAAACGTGCTTCTCGCGGTGATCCATGACCTCGTTAGCGCGGGTACGCTCTGGGTTGGAATGCTCTACTACGTAGTCTGGGAACAGATAGTATTTCAGGTAAGTATTGGGGAAGGTTTCTGGATCCAACGCCCAGACATCTTTCGCTTTGGCGAAGGTGTCATTCCAGCTAGCCTCCGTACCATGTTCATCTGATGGCGGAACGTAGCCAAATTTAGCCACGTATTCACGGATTTTAGGCATCAAGTCGTTGCCCTGTAGATCCTCAATAGACGTCCACCAGCCGAAGTGGTTCAGCCCGTAGTAACGCACGCGCATCTCTTTGCGGTCTTTCAGGCCAGCAATTTGCGCCATACGGCTTTCAATGCCGATGGGCATATCGCAGATATTGAGGATTTTCGCCGTAGGGCGCAGACGACGGGTTGCTTCTGCCACAATCGCCGCCGGGTTGGAATAGTTCAGCATCCAGGCGTTTGGCGAGTATTGTTCCATGTAGTCGGCAATTTCCAGCACGCCACCGATGGAGCGCATGCCGTAAGCAATTCCACCTGGACCGCAGGTTTCCTGGCCAAGCACGCCGTGGCGCAGAGGGATTTTTTCGTCTTTTTCACGCATCGGGTATTTGCCCACGCGGATGTGTGCCATCACGAAATCCACATCGGTAAATGCCTCTTTGGGGTCCGTGGTGTAGCTGAATTCAATGTCTGGTGCCTGTTCTTTCAGGATGATTTTGCACGCCTCGGCAATGGTTTCCTGGCGCGCACCATCGTTATCATAGAATTTCAAGGCGCGCAGCGGGAAACGGTGCTGGTTTGCCAGTAACATCAGTACGATACCTGGAGTGAAGGTGCTACCACCGCCAGCTACAACTACAGAGAATTTATTCATGATACTGCCTCCGTCATGGATTTAAGTTCGCTCGAAGAAGCGTCTTTCATCAGGTTTTCGATCTTGTCACGGACCTGCGGGACGTTCAGCCCCACAATCACCTGTATAGCGTTGCCGCGTCGCACCACACCGTGGGCGCCCAGCGCTTTAAAAATGTCGTCGCTTTGCGTCAGCGACATATCCACCAGGGTAATACGCAGGCGGGTCGCACAGTTGTTAACGCTCAGGATGTTGCTTGCTCCGCCAAGAGCTTCGAGAAAACCGACAGCCTGGCCTTGTTTGGTTTCTTTCGCTGCCGTAGTTTGCTGGCGGGATGCTTGATAATCCGCCTTGCTGTAGAGCTTGATTTCGGCCTCTTCCCGGCCCGGCGTTTTCAGGTTGAAGCGCAGGATCAGCAAGCGGAACACCACGAAGTAGAGGCCAGTGAAGACGAGGCCGATGCCAATCTGGATGAACATCATTGACGCATGGTTGTGGAACATCGGGATCCAGTTTTGCGGCAGGAACTGGTCAAGCAGACCGCCGCCCATGTTGCCCACCACGCCGCACATATACATGACCGTTGCCATGGTAGCGGCCAGAAATGCGTGAACGACAAACAGTACCGGCGAGATAAACAGGAAGGTAAATTCCAGTGGTTCGGTAATGCCGACCAGCATCGCCGTTAACGTGGCGGGGATCAGCAGGCCTGCCACCTTCACTCGATTTTCAGGTGCCGTGGTGGCGTAGAGAGCCAGCGCAATCCCCAGACAGCCAAACACCTTCGAGTTACCGTGCAGCGCAAAGCCGCCTTCTGGGAACAGCGTTTTCAGCGGCAGCGTACTCTGACTGAACTCCTGCAAATGCTGCGCCCAATAAACCTGAATGCCTCCTTCCACGACTGCCGGACCATAGACAAATGGGCCGTAGATGAAGTGATGAAGCCCTGTCGGGATCAGGATGCGCTCAAGGAAGGTGTAAACCCACACGCCGAGCGAGCCAGCGCTGCGCAGGAATTCCTGCAGTGATTCAATCCCCATCTGTACTTTTGGCCAGCCGAACAGGGTTAGCCACGCGCAAGGGATCATGACGAAGAAGGCAACAATGACCACGAATGAGCTGCCTTGGAAAATACCGAGGAAAACGGGAAGTTGTTTATCGAAATAGCGGTTATGGATAGCGGTGACCAATCCGGAAATCACAATCGCACCGATAATACTGGTATCGAGCGTTTTGATGCCGGCAATCATCGTGAGCCCGGTTCCCGCCACCGGGTCGACGTTAAAATCAACGCCAAAGTACTGGCCCCAGGTCATTCCCATTGCGTTAATGAAGTAGTTCCAGGTCATGAAACTGACTAGCACAGCCAGGCAGGCGCGGCCCTGAGCCTGTTTTGCCAGGCCAATAGGTAAACCCACGGCAAAAATCAGTGGCATATTACGAAATACCGTCCAGCCGCCTTCTTCAATAATGTGGACGATTTGCGCAAATAAGTTATCGGGTGCAGTGAGCGCTTCGCCGACAAACATCGGGTTACGCAGCATAATGGCGATACCGACCACAATCCCGGCAAACGGGAATAGCAGGACCGGGGTAAACATTGCGCCACCAAAACGTTGTATTTGACTGAGCATGTTAAATCCTCATGTAACAACCTGTAGGGGAAGTGACCTTATTCTTTAACGCGGGTCTGAGAAGCAGAGTAGGGAGTACGTGAGGGGTTATCTTTGTCCGTCGCACCGATTCGTGATCGCAATCATGGTTTTTGTTTGCACCAAGTTGTCTACTTTTCGTCATAAAACTGTACACGACGATTTCGCTTGGAATTTTCACTTGATGAGGTTGTTTGCAACTTCAATAAAAACAGCCTATTAATTTATAGGGTGTGGATTATTTAAGCGCAGCGCGGAACTCCAGAGAGGTCTATCAGTGATCTACAAATCCATAGCCGACAGACTACGCATTCGGCTCAATTCCGCCGATTATCATATTGGCAGCCCATTGCCTGCGGAGGTTCGCCTGGCAGAAGAGTTTGGCGTCTCCCGCATGACTATTCGCAAAGCGATAGATTTGCTAGTGGGGTGGGGATTGGTGGAGCGCCGCCACGGTAGCGGCACGTATGTCGCGAAGAAAGATGTGCATCATGAAACCACCAACCTGACCGGATTTATCGAGGTAATGCGCAATCAGGGTAAGGAGGTGGTAAGCGACGTGCTGGAGTTTACTATTATGCCCGCGCCACCCGCTATCGCCAGCCAGCTGCGCATCAAGATTGATGAACGGATCTACTACTCGCGCCGGGTTCGTTCGGTCGACGGCAAGCCACTGATGGTAGAAGACAGCTATATGCCAGCGAAGCTCTATCGCAATTTGTCCGTTGCCCACCTGGAGGGGTCAAAATTCAGCTATATCGAAGATGAATGCCACATCATCGTGCGCGGCAATTATGAGAGCCTCACGCCTGTGCTGGCCGATAAAAAGATGGCGAAGCTGCTGAATGTCGATGAACAGACACCTATTTTGCGCATCACCTCGCTGTCATACAGCGACAGCGGCGATTTCGTGAATTACTCGGTGATGTTCAGAAATGCCAGCGAGTATCAGGTGGATTACCATTTACGGCGGGAGCATGTGAAAGTATAGGCAATAGGGCGAACTGCTGAGACACCGTTGAAAAGCAAAAAGCCCGCTTAGTTTCCTAAGCGGGCTTCTCTAAATATGGCTCCTCTGACTGGACTCGAACCAGTGACATACGGATTAACAGTCCGCCGTTCTACCGACTGAACTACAGAGGAATCGTGTGAACGAGGCGAATAATAGCGAGGCGTATTGGGTTTGTCAAAGCACTAAAGTGAGGGAAAAGTGCGTTTGCTGCCAGATTGAGCATATTGGCTCGTTTTTCGGCACTTTGCTTTGGTTAACAACGCGTAAAATGCGGAACCATGAGGAAAAGATCAGCGCGTTCAACATGCAGCTTAACGAGCATGACAGAATGCTAAGTAGCACCGTCATAAAGCGATCCCACAAAAACACTACTCACCGAATATAAATTAATCAGGAAGGGTCTTGATGCCATCTGAATGGGCCATTAGCGAAAACCCAAAATATCTGCTTATCTTTTACCAAACTGTGATCGAGATTGTTTTTTTATTTTTCATCTGCCAGATGCTTGGTTTTTCCAGAAAAGTTGATTTAAATCAAAATGGTAAGTCGTTCTAATTGGCGATAAGTGATTTTTTTTAAGATTTTTCTATGTTACTCTGGCGGGCATTCTATGCTGATAGCAGTAATGAGGCCCTCGCAGATCTTGTCAATGCTTGCTTTATTACTCTATGCTACGCCAAGCCATTTTTATAGCGGTAAACCACGCCGTTCCTTTGTTTCCCGGAGTTTTTTAGTAATGAAAAAAACAATCGCCATAGCTGCATTGTGTGTGTTGCTGGCAGGGTGTCAGACTGCGAAGAACAAACCTGCCACCGCCGCCGGTGTCCCAGCGCCAGCCCCAGTCACGCCGAGCGCTACTGTTACGCAGCCAGCTCAGCCGATGGCTTCTGTGGGTACCGATGACATCATGTATCCCTGCATGAAAGAGCTGAATGCTCTGCAACAGGTTAGCCCGCGGTTGTATCAAACCCGCAGCGTGGAATTGAACGATATCGTGGCGCAGGCCAAGCTTTACATGCGCATTCGTGACAACGTCAGCACCGAAATCCATCAAATCATGGATGCTGCCTATCAGTTCCGCATTGCCAAAACCTGTAACCGTATCAGCACCGACCTGACCAATGCCTTGATCGAGCGTGTGACTGGCGCCTAACGCGCATACCCCGTATTCAGATGTTCCGGGAATACATGGTGTTGTACCAGAAACGCTCTCTTAGGGAGCGTTTTTGTTTTCTGCTCATCCAAAATGCATTCCAGTTGCACCAGCAAGGTGCGCCAGCAAATTCTCCGCGTTCTTTTCTATCGCTCGTTGCCCGCTAAAACCAGTGAGCCTCCTCATTTTTACGGCTGAGAGCGCCAGCAAATCGGCTCTATTTTTGTATGCGCCGTCACAATGGCTAGATTTTTGCTTGGATAAACGCGGGTAAATCGGTTGCGCTCTCGCGCAAATTATTTTCCCCGACTACACATAAAGTGACTGCTCCACGTCATTTACCCGTCGTCCTGCAACTGCCGCCGTTATTGGCCGCAATCTGCAATCTGCCGGGTCTACGGTCTTTCGCTAAAACAGTGCTGAGGAATGCAAAATGTCATTGAGATTGCTAAAAACCCCGCTTGCTGCTCTGCTTATTGGTTGTTTTAGTACGGCTTTTTCTGCACATGCCGATATCGTGATTGGCGTTGCCGGGCCATTCTCCGGCCCAAATGCCACCTATGGGGATCAATACTGGCGTGGGGCCTCGCAGGCTGCCGCAGACATCAATGCGGCCGGGGGAATTAAAGGGGAAAAAATCAAGCTGGTGCAAGGCGATGATGCTTGTGAACCTAAGCAGGCAGTCTCGGTAGCTAACCGGTTGGTCGATCAGGATCACGTCGCTGCGGTAGTTGGGCACTTCTGCTCGTCTTCCACCATGCCCGCTTCGGAGGTCTATGACGAGGCTGGGATCATTGCTATCACACCCGGTTCCACTAACCCGCAAATCACCGAACGTGGCATGAATAACATGTTCCGCATGTGTGGCCGCGACGATCAGCAAGGGGTTATCGCCACCAATTACATGCTGGATACCCTGAAGGCGAAGAAGATTGCCGTCATCCATGATAAGGACACCTATGGCCAGGGGTTGGCAGATGCCGCCAAGGCAGAAATGAACAAACGTGGCGTGAAGGAAGTGATGTATGAAGGGCTGTCGCGCGGTGAGAAAGACTTTAACGCCCTGGTGACCAAAATCGCTTCGGTTAATCCAGACGTGGTGTACTTCGGCGGCTGCCACCCAGAAGCAGGTCCGCTGGTGCGCCAAATGCGTGAGCAAGGGGTAAAAGCCAAATTCTTCTCCGGCGACTGTATTGTTACCGAGGAGCTGGTAACGGCGGCCGGTGGGCCACAGTACACCACTGGCGTGCTGATGACCTTCGGTAACGATCCGCGTCAGATCCCAGAAGGGAAGGCGGTGATTGCCAAGTTCCGCGAGAGTGGGTTTGAGCCAGAAGGTTACACGCTGTACTCCTACGCCTCGATCCAGGCCATCGCTGCAGCGTTCAATGCCACCGGCGGTAAAGACAGTGCCAAAGCCAGCGAGTGGCTGAAATCTCACGATGTGGATACCGTGATGGGGAAAAAAGCCTGGGATAAAAAAGGTGACCTGAAGGTATCAGACTACGTGGTCTACCAATGGGATGACAAAGGCAAATATCACCAGCTCTGATGTAAAGATCAACGGATCCGAGCCTGCGGCGGATCCGTTCCTTAACCTCCTTTGGGCCGCGTGGTGCTGAACTTGCGGCCCGCCCATCAGGTGAGATTGCTTATTATGGACGTATTCTTCCTGCAACAGCTGATTAACGGCCTGACCCTTGGCGCAGTGTATGGCTTGATCGCCATCGGCTACACCATGGTGTACGGCATTATTGGCATGATCAACTTCGCCCACGGCGAGGTGTATATGATTTCTGCCTATCTGTGTGCGATTGGCCTGGCGCTGCTCTCTTTCTTTGGTCTGCACTCTTTCCCGCTGTTGATCCTGGGCACCCTGGTTTTCACCATCGTGGTTACCGGCGTTTATGGCTGGGTGATTGAGCGTATTGCTTATAAACCGCTGCGTAACTCCACGCGTCTGGCTCCGCTGATTTCTGCCATTGGTATGTCGCTGATTTTGCAGAACTACGCGCAAATTAGTCAGGGGCCGCGCCAGCAGGGTATCCCCACGCTGCTGGACGGTGTTTTTCGGCTCAATTTTGATGGCGGTGTGATCCAGATTACCTACACCAAGGTATTTATTCTGATAGCGGCACTATTGGGTATGGCGGTGCTTACCTACGTTATCCAACGCACGCGCCTGGGGCGTATCTGCCGGGCTACCCAACAGGATCGCAAGATGGCATCGATACTCGGCATCAATACCGATCGGGTGATCTCGCTGGTGTTTGTGATTGGCGCAGCGATGGCCGGGCTGGCCGGGGTGCTGGTCACCATGAACTACGGCACCTTCGATTTTTACGTGGGCTTTATTATCGGCGTCAAAGCCTTCACCGCAGCGGTGCTGGGGGGCATTGGCTCATTGCCCGGCGCGATGCTCGGAGGCTTGCTGCTTGGGGTGGCAGAGGCCCAGTTCGCCGGCATGGTGAACTCGGATTACAAGGATGTGTTTTCATTCGGTCTGCTGGTGGTGATCCTGATTTTCCGCCCTCAGGGCCTGCTGGGGCGGCCAATGGTCGCTAAGGTGTGAGGGAAACTATGTCTCAATCCACAGTTCATCAAGGGCTGAGTATTAAACGCAGCCTGTTGGATGCCGTTCTCGCGGGCCTGATCGCGCTGATTGTGTTTGGCCCGATCGTCGGTATTGTGCTGGACGGCTACAGTTTCAACTTTGAGCCACACCGCCTGGTGGTGATTATCTCGGTAGTGATGGCGGGGCGGCTGTTACTCAGCCTGTTTTTGCAAACGCCGTTGGGGCGCAGGGTGTCGGCGCGTTTTGAAGGGGGCAATGACGGTGTTTATGTTCGGCCAGTCGGAGCCAGAACGAGCCTGCGTTGGATCCTGCCGTTACTGGTGGTGTTGGCATTGCTGTTCCCGTTTATGGCGACCAAATACCTGCTGACCGTGGCGATCCTCGGCCTGATTTATGTGTTGTTAGGGCTAGGATTGAACATTGTGGTGGGGCTGGCCGGGCTGCTCGACCTGGGTTACGTGGCGTTTTATGCCATTGGTGCCTACGGCCTGGCACTGGGCTATCAGTATCTTGGTCTGGGCTTTTGGGCGATGTTGCCGCTGGGGGCGTTGATGGCGGCGCTGGCCGGGGCCTTGCTGGGATTCCCAGTGCTGCGTATGCACGGTGACTATCTGGCGATTGTGACGCTAGGCTTTGGTGAGATCATCCGCCTGGTGCTGAATAACTGGGTGTCGTTGACCGGCGGGCCAAACGGCGTTTCGGTTCCTGCTCCGACCCTGTTCGGCCTGGAATTTGGCCGTCGGGCCAAGGAAGGGGGAGTACCGATCCACGAGTTTCTTGGTATTACCTACAACCCCAACCTGAAGTTTATCTTTATCTACGCCGTATTGTGTCTGGTGGTGTTGCTGGTGCTGTTTGTCAAACACCGCCTGACGCATATGCCAATAGGGCGAGCGTGGGAGGCACTGCGTGAAGATGAAATTGCTTGCCGTTCGCTCGGGCTTAATCATGTGCTGGTCAAACTCTCGGCGTTTATGATGGGAGCTTCCACCGCGGGTATCGCCGGGGTGTTCTTTGCTACCTATCAAGGGTTCGTCAATCCAACGTCGTTTACCTTCTTTGAATCGGCGCTGATCCTGGCGATCGTGGTGCTGGGGGGAATGGGATCGACTTTCGGCGTCGTGCTGGCTGCCTTTGTGCTGACGGTGGCCCCGGAACTGCTGCGCAGCTTTGCCGAATATCGAGTGTTGCTGTTTGGCGTACTGATGGTGTTGATGATGATCTGGCGGCCACGCGGCCTGGTGCGTATCAGCCGTAGCAGCTTTACGCCACGCAAGGGGGTAGCACCATGAGCGATGCCATTTTGCGCGTTGAACATTTGATGATGCACTTCGGCGGCATCAAAGCGCTGAACGATGTAAATCTCGAAGTGGAGCGTGGGTCGATCACCGCGTTGATCGGCCCGAACGGCGCGGGGAAAACCACGGTGTTCAACTGCCTGACGGGTTTTTATCGCGCCAGTGGCGGGGCGATCCTGCTCAATACTCACAAACGTCCCATTGATGTGATCCGTATCCTCGGGCAGAAATTCCGTGCAGGGGATTGGATTAACCCCGCGCAGCTGGGGTCGCGCCTGTACTACAAAATGTTTGGTGGCACACATCTGGTGAACCGTGCCGGATTGGCCCGCACCTTCCAGAATATCCGCCTGTTCCGTGAGATGTCGGTGGTGGAGAACCTGTTGGTGGCGCAACACCGTTTGAGTAACCGCAACCTGATTGCTGGCGTGCTCAATACGCCTGCCTATCGCCGGGCAGAAAATGAAGCACTGGACCGAGCATTTTACTGGCTGGAGGTGGTCGAGTTGGTGGACTGTGCCAACCGGCTGGCGGGGGAGATGTCCTACGGCCAGCAGCGGCGGCTGGAGATCGCCCGCGCGATGTGCACCACCCCGGAAATGATCTGCCTGGACGAACCCGCCGCCGGGTTGAACCCGGTGGAAACCGCCACCCTGAGCCGGATCATCCGCTTTTTGCGCCAGCATCATGATATTACGGTGCTGCTGATCGAACATGATATGGGCATGGTGATGGAGATTTCCGACCGGGTGATCGTACTGGATCACGGCAATGTGATCGCCGAGGGGACGCCGCAGGAGATCCAACACAATGACAGCGTGATCGCCGCCTATCTGGGCGCAGACGAAGAGGAGCTGGCGGGATGAGCGAGGTGATGCTGGAATTTCGCGAGGTAGATGTTCATTACGGCCCGATCCAGGCGCTGCAACAGGTGTCACTGCAAGTCAGGCAAGGGGAAACCGTAGCGTTGATCGGGGCCAACGGGGCGGGGAAATCCACCTTGCTGATGTCAATCTTTGGCCAACCTCGCATCAGCGGTGGACAGATCCTGTTTCAGGGGACGGATATCAGCCAGCGGTCGACGCATTTTGTGGCCAGTAGCGGCATTGCCCAGGCTCCGGAAGGGCGGCGGATTTTCCCTGACATGAGCGTGGAAGAAAATCTGCTGATGGGCACCATCACCCTTGGTAACCGCTATGCCGCTGAAGATATGCAACGTATGTATGAGCTGTTTCCGCGCCTGAAAGAGCGGCGTAACCAGCGGGCGATGACCATGTCCGGCGGTGAGCAGCAAATGTTGGCGATAGCCCGTGCGCTGATGAGCCGGCCAAAGTTGCTGTTGCTGGATGAGCCGAGTCTGGGGCTGGCACCGATCATCGTCAAACAGATCTTCAGCATTCTGCGCGAACTGGCCAACGGCGGCATGACAATTTTCCTGGTGGAGCAAAACGCCAACCATGCGCTGAAGCTGTCCGATCGGGGTTATGTGATGGTCAATGGGCAAATCCGCCTGAGCGGCAGCGGTGCCGAACTGCTGAGCAATCAGGAGGTGAGGAAGGCTTATCTGGGAGGCGCATAAAGGTAACCGCCCCGATGAGGGGCGCATTGAACATCCTCGATCGTAGGGGCGTCACAAATGGCGCTCCTACTGTTGAAAAAAACAGCGCCACAAAAACGTGATCTAGGTCGCATTTTGGTTACGGGTTAGTTAAAATGGCGCCACTGCCAGCCCCTGTTCCGGAACACCTACAATGGATGAAATCAGCACTTCCCGCTCGACCGCCTGGATGCGCGTGGTCGTCTTGGCCATTTCGGCATTTATCTTTAATACCACCGAATTTATCCCCGTCGGGTTATTGAGTGATATTGCCCAAAGCTTTGGGATGCAAACCGAGCAGGTGGGGCTGATCATCACGATTTATGCCTGGATCGTTGCCACTATGTCGCTGGTCTGTATGTTGCTGACCAGCAAGATTGAGCGGCGTAAGCTGCTGATCGGGGTATTTATCCTGTTTATTGCCAGCCATGTGCTCACCGCGGTGGCGTGGAACTTTACCATCCTGGTGATCTCGCGTGCCGGTGTGGCGTTGGCGCATTCGGTGTTCTGGTCGATCACCGCGTCATTGGCCATTCGTGTCGCCCCAGCAGGCAAAAAGGCACAGGCGTTGAGTATGCTGGCGGGGGGAACCGCGCTGGCGATGGTGTTGGGTTTACCGTTAGGGCGAGTGGTGGGGCAGCTACTCGGTTGGCGTATGACGTTTATTGGCATTGCCGTGTGCGCCACCCTGGCGTTGGTGATGCTGTGGCGCTTGCTGCCGGTGCTGAAAAGCGAGCATTCCGGTTCACTGGCCAGCGTTCCCCTGTTGTTCAAACGCCCGGAGCTGGTCAGCCTGTATATGTTGACCATCATTGTGGTGACGGCGCACTTTACTGCCTACAGCTACATCGAGCCCTTTATCCAGACCGTGGCCGAGTTATCCGCCAACTTTACCACCTTGATGCTGTTACTGTTTGGTGCTGCGGGCATTGTCGGCAGCCTGCTATTCAGCCGCTACAGCGAACGTTTCCCGTCGGGTTTCTTTATGGGTGCAATTGGTCTGCTGGCCCTCAGCCTGTTATTGCTGTTGCCCGCCTCCGGTAATGAAACGACCTTGACGTTACTGTGTGTGGTCTGGGGCATGGCCATCATGGCGATTGGTCTTTCGATGCAGGCGAAGGTGCTCAGTCTGGCACCGGATGCGACCGATGTCTCGATGGCGATCTTCTCCGGCTTGTATAACTTTGGGATCGGCGGCGGGGCGTTGCTGGGCAACCAGGTCAGCCTGCATCTGGGAATGCCAAACATTGGCTTCGTCGGCGCGCCGTTGGCCCTGATCGCCCTCGGCTGGTGTATCTTGAGTTTCTATCGTAACGAACGCTTGCAGCACCATCGGGCTTAATCAACGCTCCCTTGATTGCCGGGCCCGGTAATCAAGGGCCCCCTAAGACCTATCCTCTCTTTACCTCCCATCTTGCCGCCATGTTTTGCTAGCAGATACGCAAAATATCAACGAGCATGCTTCACCTTCATCGAAATGCCGGGATCGGCTTCCAGCTTCACCATTGTGGCCAATGCCTCGCGTTCCAAGCTCCGACATAATGCAATTTATAGGTTTACACCTATATAGTTTTTGACCTATATTGCCAAGGAGCACCTGTGTGGAAGATTAAAACAACGGATACGTTTGACGAGTGGTTCAGCCGGTTGGATGACACTGACAGAGCTTCTGTGCTGGCGTCACTCATTGTACTACGTGAAAAAGGTCCTCAGTTGCCCAGACCCTATGCCGACACGGTAAAGGGATCGCGCTACAGCAACATGAAGGAACTGCGCGTGCAAAGCCGAGGCATACCGATACGGGCATTCTTTGCCTTTGATCCACGCCGTCGCGGTATTTTGCTTTGTGCTGGTAGCAAGGTCGGTAATGAGAAGCGTTTTTATGAGGTGATGATCCCGATTGCCGATCGGGAATTTACCCAATTTCTGAATACAGCAGAGAACAAGGAGTAGGCCATGGGCAGAACACTCGAACAAATCCTGGCGGAAGAAAAACCCGAGGTAGTGGCCAGCGCTGAGCGCATTGCGGCGGATACGCTGCTCAATATTCACCTGGCCGAGCTACGTGAGCGGGTGCAGAAAACCCAGGTTGAAATGGCGCAGGCACTTGGCATCAAACAACCCACCGTGGCGGGCATGGAAAAACCAGGCCGCGATCTGAAGCTCTCCTCGCTCAAACGCTATATCGAGGCCGCAGGGGGCAAGCTGCGTCTGGATATCGAGCTGCCAGATGGTTCGCACTATGGGTTTGTTATTTAATCAACTGGCTCGATGATTCAACCCTAAATCAGTTGTGCATCGGTTTGAACGCTGTAGCTTGCCAGGCGACGGGTATATATTGTTTGCCTATCGTCGGTAATAGCAGCGTCTGAACTTTGCGCCATCTTATTAGGAGTTTGATTATGTCCAGCACTCATCTGTCAGGTACCTTTGCGCTCGGCACGCATACCGTCAAGCGGCTCGGCTATGGCGCCATGCAGCTCGCCGGTCCAGGTGTTTTTGGCCCACCGAAGGATCCTGAAACGGCCATCGCAGTTCTGCGTGAAGTGGTTGCCAACGGGGTCAACCATATCGATACCAGCGATTTTTATGGCCCGCATTACACCAATCAAATTATTCGCCAGGCACTGCATCCTTATGCCGACGATCTGGTCATTGTCACCAAGATCGGCGCGCGCAGGGATGAGCAAGGCGCATGGTTGCCTGCATTTTCTCCGGCGGAGTTGACCCAGGCCGTGCATGACAACCTGCGTAATCTGGGGTTGGATGTGCTTGATGTGGTCAATCTGCGCTGCATGTTTGATGCACATGGTCCGGCAGAGGGGTCGCTTGAAGAGCCACTCTCCGTGTTAGCCGAGCTACAGCAGCAGGGGCTGGTCCGCCATATCGGGCTGAGCAATGTCACCTCGGCTCAGGTTGCGCAAGGGCAGAAGATTTGTGAGATTGTCTGCGTACAGAATAATTACAACCTGGTACATCGGGATGACGACGCACTGATCGACGAACTGGCTGGCAAGGGCATTGCCTATGTGCCGTTCTTCCCGCTGGGTGGATTCACGCCGTTGCAGTCAACGACGTTGTCGGAAGTTGCGCAGCAGGTGGGAGCCTCGCCTATGCAAGTGGCACTAGCCTGGTTGCTGCAGCGTTCACCCAACATTCTGCTGATCCCAGGGACATCCTCCTTGGCACATCTGAAAGAGAACCTTGCCGCAGCCCAACTCAAACTGCCGGGCGAAGCTATTGCGAAGTTGAATGCGATCTAAGGCAACCCGGCAACCATAACCTCTGCGGGAGCCCTGGGTTCCCGCTAAAAATACATCCTCCCAGCATTCTCAGCCCTCTGCGTTTCAACGCCAGCCCTGTTTTCTTTAATGTATTAATAAAATCCCTTCTCGTCAGGAAAGAGACAAATGTTGTCTTAAATGTGTCCATTTTATAAGATGATTGTTAATATGTTAACGAATAATCACCAAGACTCACGCCCACAACCGCTGAGGCGTTATTGATGATAAAGGAGCCGCTATGCCACCTGCCTTTACTAACCGGCCGCCACGTTGGTTGATCCCGCTACTGGGATCGCTGGTGGCTTTTGGCCCACTGTCGATTGATATGTATCTACCTGCGTTACCTGCGATGGGGCAACAACTGCATGCCACACAGGGGCAGATGCAGCATTCATTGGGGGCATTCTTTGCCGGTTTTTGCATCGGCATGTTGCTGTACGGGCCACTTAGCGATCGGCTAGGCAGGCGAAAGCTGTTGCTGAGCGGCATGCTGCTGTTTGTGATTGCCAGCGTGCTCTGTACGCAGGTCACTCAGGTTGAGCAACTGGTGGTACTGCGGGCGTTACAGGCATTTGGTAGCGGGGCCGCTGTAGTGATGGCGCGCGCCATTGCCAGGGATGTTTATGCCTCGGATGAGCTGCCCCGAGTGTTATCGCTGATGACGCTGGTTACCATGATTGCACCGCTGCTGGCCCCGTTGTTAGGCGGTGCTTTGCTGACTATCTTCGACTGGCAAGCCATCTTCATGCTGTTGGCGGTGGTGGGTTGTATCAGTGGGTTATTGGTATTTTTGATACTGCCGGAGACGTTAAAGACCCCGCCAGGGCAGTCAGGCAGCATCCTGAAAGCGTTTCATAACTATTGCCTGTTGGTTCGGGACAGGGAAGCGATGGGCATTATTGCTACCCTGGCGTTTTCCTTCGCGGGCATGTTTGCCTTTATCAGCGGTTCTCCCTTTGTCTACATCAGCTACTTTCAGGTGCCCGCTGAGTATTACGGGCTGCTGTTTGGCTGCAACGTCATTGGCATGATCGCCGTACTGCTGCTGAACGTGCGGATGCTGAAGGTCTACAGCCTGCCGCGCCTGTTGATGATACAAAGCAGCGCCCAGGTGGTGTTTGGGCTGTTGCTACTGGTGTTCCATCAGCAGAGCCTGTCCATCCTGGTGATCCTGGTAGTGCTGTTTATGTCGCTGGTGAATGCTATCGGCACCAACAGCCTGTCGCTATTGTTGCAACAGCGTGGCCAACAGGCTGGGAGTGCTAGTGCCCTGGCGATCTCGTTGCAGTTTGGTATGGGGGCGTTGGCAAGCCTGGCCGTTTCCTGGTTGCAGGATGACACGCCGTTTGCCATGACGTTGGTGATGGCCGTCTGTGCGGCACTAGGTTGGGTAGGGCAGAGGATGTCTGTAGCGCGAATAGGTTCACGGCTGCATGAATAGGTAGGATGCGGTGGTGAGGTTTTCATGCGCATTGCCGTTGCCGACAATGCGCATGAGGTTTACCGATTTAACTCACTGACTACTGGCAATAATACCGCGCAACAGCTTCTTCAAAATGCCCACCTCGTCTGCCGTGAAGGCAGACAGGACCTGTTCTTGCTGTTTGGCGGCAATATCTCTCAGCACGCTGGCCTGGCGTTCGCCTGCCTCGGTCAAGTGATGGCCATTCTCGGTGCTGGACACCAGGCCTTTACGGTACAACGCCTCCTGCGCCTCTTCGATCTCTCTGGTTGGCATCGCCATTTCTGCCAGCAGGCAGGCCTTATCAAGGCAGGCGTCGCTGTCCAACACTAGCAGCATTCTGGCCTCGCTGGCCCGCAACCCGGTGGAGAGCTGCTTGGGCTGGTAGCTACTTTGATAGCTGCGCAGAGCCTGGGTGAGCAAGTAGAAGACGTTGTTATTCAAGCGTTCCTGCCTGGCGCTGCCTACTGCATTCTGTGCAACGCGCTCCGTTACCTGCGGGTAAGGCAGCACCATGGAATAGGATCCCTGATGATATACCAGCGGTGCGCGGCCCAGGTCGTCAAACGCGACCACTTTGCCAATCAGGATCCAATGGTCACCGCCGTCAACCTGCTGATATTTCTCACATTGAAAGCGCGCGGCACAGTCGGTAAGCAAAGGCACGTCACCCGCGCCGACCTCCACCTTAATCCCGGCAAATTTATCCTCGCTGGGGCGGGCGAAACGATTGGAAATATCCATCTGATCGGCGGCCAGCACGTTAATGGCGAAGTGGCTGGCTTGCTCAAAGATCGCGTAGCTGCCGGAGCGTTTATCAATGCTCCACAAGACCAACGGCGGATCCAGTGATACCGAGTTAAAGCTGTTGGCCGTCACTCCCACGCGGGTGCCATCTGCGGTTGCTGCAGTCACTACCGTCACGCCGGTGGCGAAATTACCCAGCGCACGGCGAAATGCGCGGGGATCCAGGGCTGGTTCTGTGTGATGTGTCATTAAATAGGAACTCCTGCTCGTTACACCATCGTCGGATCGGGTTCTAACCCCATCAACTCGCGGCCTAATATCTGTGCGCAGACATCGTAATCGGTATAGGCGTGTGCCCCGGTCATGTGCGAGTCGCGGAACAGGCGCTGGATCTCATTGCTTTCCATCCAACTGGTTGCCCCTGCGGCGCTGAACAAGCGATCAACCGATTCGATGCACATTTTGACCGCGTAGGCCTGGTTGGTACGCCAGAACGTCAATGTCTGATGAGAGGGATATTGGTGCTTACGGCCGTGTTCGGCATGTTCTTGCCAGGTTTTTTCCAAAAAGGCGCGGGCGGCAGCAACCTGATGGGTGGACTCCGCCAGACGCATCAGCGCCGGGGTGGCCGTCCCCACGCTGGCTCCGGTATAGGCTCGCACGCGGTTTTGGGTTTTTTCTTTAAAGGCGACCAGCATACGCTCCGCAACGCCAAGGCTGATGGCGGCAAAACCGCAGGCGAAATAGGGGCGATAGGGCGAGTAGAAGATATTACTGTCCGGGTAGAGGCCGAAACCTGCAGAGCGCCCATGCATCATATCTTGAGCGGCTTCAATGCGGTGGTTCGGTACGAAGGCATTTTTTATGACCAGCGTTTTGGAACCGCTGCCGCGCATGCCAACTGCAAACCAGTCATCACGGATTTCGTAATCGCTGCGTGGGATCACGCCAAAGCTGTAGAGCAGCTCACCTTCGGCGTTTTTGCGGCGAAAGCCGACAATCGCCCATTCGGCGTGGTCACAACCGCTGCTCCAGCCCATTTCACCGCTCAGATAAACACCGCCTTCGGCTTCCTCAATGCGGCCAAACGGGGCAATACTGCTGCTGGCGGTGGCGTCTGGATTATCTCCCCAGATCTCTTGTTGTAGTTTGGGGGAAAACATCGCTATCTGATGGCTGTGGGTGCATAGCAGGCTGAAAGCCCAGGCCGTTCCGCCACAGGCTCCGGCCAGCGCGGCGACACAGTCGGTGAATTCTGGCAGGGAGATTTCCAGGCCACCGAATTTTTTCGGTTGGAATACCCGGTGCATACCTATGCTTTTTAACAAACGGATATTCTCATCCGGTACTTTTCGTTCGCTTTCCGCCTGTGCGGCGTTGGCAGCGATAAGTGGCAGAATGGGCAGTAATTTTTCCAGCATCGGGTTGCTAGTTTTCATCAGTTGGTTCCCTCGGTAGGGGTGGGCGTGGGATGAGTATGGGGGAAGGGTAATTTAATGGAATGTAACATTCAGGTAAAAAATTGTACTTTTCATGTTAAATGTTGAGGGTGTGATCTGGAGGCGGGTTTGAGGGGCTGGGTGTGAGGCTCTTGGTTAGCCACCTGATATGCGCTGGTTGAGATTGCATAAATTTTCTGCTCTTTTTTGGGGCGATTAGAATGGTGTTAGTTGAATAATTAAAAAGAGAGGCAGTGCATGCCTTTTTATCTTAACTACCTCCCTAATTTGGCTGTTTTTTAGTCTTGTTTATACATGGCCCCTGTATTTTCTTCATGGCGTACTAAAAGGAGATCGGTTGCTAGTTGTTTACTGTCCCGATTAAAAAGAGATAGAGTACCTATCGCTGTCTTCAGATCTTTAGTCTTGGGAGTTATTCCTTCAGTAGGTAAATTGGATTTATAACTGACAAAAGAAGATAACGTTTCTAATCTCGACCAATAATCTTTGCGCAATTTACGGCCGGCCAAAGGAGAACGAAGTAATACATGCATCGCCTGACCATAAAATGAAAGGGGATGAGAGCATGAGGTCATAAAGTAATCAGGGGATAAGAGGGAGGTGACCACATCCTGGACATGATTACGGCCACATGCATAAGTGGTCAGACGGAGGTCAAGACTCCCATGTAAGCGACAGTTAAGCTCGACTAGTGCTGGGCCATTTTCAGTCAGAATAACCTCAAGATGTGAAGGGCCATTACGGACGCCAAGAGCATTTAAAACAGCTGTTGCATACTCCCGAATTACAGTGTATTTCGGCAAGGTGTGATCAACTGTTTCCATATTATCAAGAAACGGCGATGACCCATTGTCACGTTTGACAAGCCAAATACTGGTTAAGTAGTGTTTTCCATTTAACGATACGCTATCAAGAATATATTCCTTCCCAGCTAAGAAGCTTTGAATTAAAACAGTTGTATTTGGCTCTTCATAGTATGAAGACGAGTTCATTACCTTATTAAAGTACCGGTGTACTTCCTTAATAGAGCTACATTTAAAGACACCTTTTACTCCTGCGCTTTCAACAGGCTTTATAATAACAGGATACTGATTTCTGTTCTCGACCCAATTTAAGATGACTTGTATGTTATCTGATAATATCTGTTCTGGGGCTCGTAATCCTGCTTTTCTGACGGTTTCTATCATTTCAAACTTGTGCCGCCTAGCTAGATTTAACTCCGGCTCATTGACATATGTCAGATTCAACGCGTTGGCGATGGCTCCTGCCACTGCTAACGCTGAGTCCAAACCATGTAATACAGCTGAGATTTGCCATTTGGATAGACGCTCAAGGGTTTGCGTTATGTCACCCTGATGGGTCAAACATGCTACGTAATCTTGCTGATTGATCATTGCTCCAAAGTGACTGGCTATAACAGGATCGCTAAACAGATGGATGCAAGGAATGCCATAAGCTCGGAATAAAGGAGCATAACTTGCAGAAGTAGAAGCCCCATCGACAATAAGAATATTACTGATATTCATCTTAAACCCTCTTGATTTCAGACTCATAAAACATTGTATAGGTAAGGAGTACTGTTATCAGCATGGTAAAGGCTGCAATAAGAAAGCCGGTGGCAGCTCCGACATTTACTGGGAAATGTACGCCGGAGACAAGAAGCCCAAGCAACGCTACGCCAATAGCACCACCGATTTGACGCATGGAGTTAATCGCTGCTGAGGCGGTTGCCGTCTTATCGGCAGGTGCTGCATGAATGAAAGCCGAAATAAGCGTGGGCAAGGCAATTCCGCCACCTATCGGCATAAGAAATAGGAAACATACAAAAGCAAGATAACTCGCATCGGTATACGTAAGAAAAGCCAGAATAGTGTAGGTCACAGAGGCAGTAACTAGTCCGGTCATGATGGTTAGGCGGGGGCCAAAGCGTTCAGACAAGTAACCGCTGGCAGTATTGGCCACAGCAATAATAGTGAAAGTCAGCAGAGCTAACCCTGTCATAACGGGTGAAAATTCGCGATAAACCTGAAAATAAATGGTTAATATAAAGATAGAACCATAAAATGAAAAGTTCATGGTGGCGCCTAGAAGCAATCCCATTGAGAAAATGGGGGTTCGCAGTAAAGTTGGCGGTATAAAAGCATATTCATTATTTCTTAGGTGCCGAATTAACAGTGTCGCTGAAATGAAAAATAATATTATAAATGAAAGGTCAGAAAGGGAATGTACGGATTTTTTTCCAAAATTGATAAGTAAAAACACTAGTGAAAAACTAGCTATAATAAAAATCACTATCCCTTTTGTATCAACTTTTTGGCGATGATGACATGGGGGTTCCTTGATAATATAAAGAGTAAAAATTATACCAGCAAGACATAACGGGATATTTATCAGAAAAAGTGCGTGCCAAGATGAATATTTTAGTATAAGCCCTCCAATAAAAGGCCCTGCGGCACTAATAATGCCACCAATAGCACTCCACCATCCAATGGCTTTTGTACGGAGTACTGCATCGCCTTCGCTGACTGCAGAGAGCAATGCGAGTGATGAAGGAAGAATAAGGGCTGCACCTACCCCTTGTCCGATACGGCCAACAATCATAATATCAATTGAGGTAGCGGAAGCACAAATTAGCGATGCAAACAGGAAAATGACCATTCCAACGAGGTTGATTCTCCGACTGCCAAATCGATCGCTCAATCCGCCTGCTGCAAGCAGAAGGGCTGCAAAAACGATGACATACGCATCTGGGATCCACTGTAGCCCAGACATGTCAGCTTGGAATATTCTGGCAAAGGTCGGTAGGGCAACGTTGACGATAGTGACATCAAGCTGAACCACGATATAGCCAAGTGAAGTAACAAGAGCAGCTTGAAGAAGTGAAGGTCGATGTGCTTTCATTGCTCACTCCACCACAAGATAAACATAGGCTCGGCGCTCCCTTTCCGGAATGAACTGCGGTGCATATATCACTTTGATTTTAGAGTCCGTCAGTTGACTTGCTACAGGGACTTGCCATGATTCAGGATCACAACCAAGAAAAAACATTACTTGAGCAAATTTTTTTGGCTCACGTCGTCTAAAAATTTCAACGTGCTTCCCACTCAAGCGTTTTAATAGTGCATCCGCGATATCAAACATCCATGCATCTCGAATGATAGCGGTAATAAAGCTTCCGGCAATGCGCGGGTTAATTTCAATGATATATATCTGCTCTTCATTAATAATACAGTCTATATGTATAGGGCCCCACATCAGATTCAGTGAGGCTGTAATTTTCTCTGTCATGAGGATGAGTCTGTCAATCTGAGACTCTGTCAAATCAATATCAGAGCTGTAACCCCGTTCAATAAAGCGTGAGCCTGCACGCTTGTTTTTTTTCATAGTGCCAATAAAAACTCCATCAAATAGTTCAACACAATACTCCTGCCCTGCAACGAAGTGTTCAATCAGTACTGCGCCACCAGGGATAATTTCTGGCTGAGCCCTGTATTTAGCACTGAGGTGTTCAAGGTGGACTAAAGCTTCTTTCGTTGTCCGGCATAGACTGATCCCTTGGCTGGCCGAGCCTTCAACCGGTTTAATGACCACAGGATAACTTAAGGTCGCGATCAAGGATGCAGGTAGCTGTTCTGATAGAGAAACTCGAGTTGGAGAGGCTTGCTGAAAACCTAGGCGGCTAAGTGTCTCGCTCTGGTTAATTTTAGATACACAGTAAGCTACTGCTTTTTTATCAGGGCCGGGAACACCAAACCAATCGGCAACTTGAGCTGCAACTGTTGCATATAAGTCGTGTGCAATTGTTATCAGTAATGCCGAGGTAAATACTACCAGGTTGTTTTTAATCCAATTTATAACGTTCTCAGTGGAAATATTCAATGAGATAACCTGCACGGCGTTTTCAAAAGCGCCATTGAGATTATCATGTTCAGCCGTTAACACGGTGACGCTATAACCATAGCGAATCGCCAGCGACACAAGATATAAGCTGGTGCCAGTATTTCTAGCACCTAAAATGACGAGTTGCATTTCAGCCTCTTATTCATCAGTACATTTTTGATCTGCGGTGAGCAATTTAGCGTTGTAAATCCTTTCGCCTTGGCAACTAAAATTGCGGAAAGGCCATAAATTTTTAGTGACGAAAATACGCTGAACCCAGCGATAGGCTCGGCCATTTTCATCATAATTGGCTGTGAATTGATCGCGAGAATGCAGCATGAAATTGTTGTTGATTATCACCATTGTACCAGGAGTAATATGAATGCCTTCAGCCACACTCCGGATAGTGATATGTAATTTCTCTAATGCTACTTGAGCCCTGCTATTAACGGGTATAACCATATCTGGGTAAAATGCCACGGTTATCCTAGGCGCATTTATCGGTCCAGAAACGACAGGGACTAACTCTGTATTATCTCTGGGAGTAACCGTGGCCGATCTCCAGCGATGAGGGACTTTGATAATGAAAGATCTTTCTCGTAATACAGCAATATCATCTGCAGAAAGCTGCTTAAGCGCTTTGCGAGCATCAGAGATTCGAGTTAATGGTTTTGCTTGTGTATCTTCCCTCACCCCTAGAAGTATGAGTACGAAAGGGGAAGTATCATCTTCCTCCTGATAAACTTGTGCTGCATTTTCAATATGAAAGTCAAGTTCGACTGCGGAGCCTAATCCGGTATAATCAGACGCTTTTTCTTTATGTGGGGTCAGGTTATTGACCAATTCATATCCTTCATGAGCAATGGAGTAGGGTTCTCCTAAAATAGCGCCCATGCCAACTAAAATATTCTCTGTTACAGAACCACTTTTGAATAGTCTACCTGTTTCATTGTTGTGAGGGCTACCAGTAATAACGCTATCAACAGGAAGATTTTTAACTTTAATACCTGCATATTCTGGAAATGGCTTTTTGAGGTCTTCTAGGGCATCAGTTAAGTGTTCAGGCAGAATACTCCACATCAGTTTTCTTATAGCTTTAATATATTCTGAACTTCCTTCTGGCGAATAGGTTAGCCCTGCTATTTTATCGAGAATTACTGATTTTTCTTCGTGACTAAGTTCGATTAACTTCAGTGTTTTTTCCTTATTCATAGCGATCTCCATATGAAAACATTAATTAATCACAGCTAGAATTACATGTGGTTTTTATGCTGTGGAAGTATCAAAAAGGAATAAAAAAGAATAGATTGGTTGTTAAATTGAATAAGAGTGATTTGTGAAATCAAACATCTTTCCAATCATGATTGTAAAATTCAAGTAAAAACATGCGGTTATTTTAATTATATGATTACTTTCTTTTATTAATCATTAACCTCTTGACTTGTGGATTGATTAATCTACAATTCATGGTGGGCTTATATCACGATAAGAAAAAATAGTGGAAAATATGAAAAAAAATCTTGGTAGACCTCGAGAATTTCACCCGCAGGATTTTCTTGATGCTGCGCTTAGCGTGTTTTGGATGAAAGGTTTTCACGCCACATCAATGGCTGACTTAATGCAGGTATCGGGCTTGGCCAGCGCGAGCATCTACAAGCTATACCCGGATAAAAGGTCCATTTTTCTGGCTGCGTTAACGCAGTATATGGATGATGGTTTGCGGAGAATGGAAAAACGCGCAGGTGAGCAGGATCCTGAAAAAGCACTGAGAGAAACGCTGAATTACTGTGCTTTACTGTCTACCGGCGAAGATGGTACTCGGGGTTGCTTTACCATTGCTACGGCGAGTGAATTGCTCCCAGACGACAAGGATATCTACGAAAAAGTCAGCTATATGTTCAGTGGAATTAAGAAAAACCTGTTGATCATAATCAAGCAGGGCCAAGAAAAAGGCATATTCAGGCTGGATGTCAAGGCCGAGATTATGGCTGAAAGCCTCTTCATAATGCTTGAAGGAATGCGTGTTTATGGCAAGGTCAAACCTGACTTTTCTGCCCTCAAACAGGCAAACGAATTCATTATGATGAGTGTATTAAAGATGGGACAGACTAATAGCTCTGCTTTAGCAGGGGGCGGTTAATGTTTATGCCTGGGATGCTTGTACGCTTACGTAAACGACCTGCAATCATGGTCGTCAGTGGAACTACGTCTGATAAGGGACTGGTGCATTGCTGTTGGTATTACCGGGGTGAGCGAAAACGGCAGACTTTTAGTGCAGAAGAGTTGACCGTTATTGAAGGCGGCTACAATCATCTGAGTTTTACTTGAATGCAATGACAAATGGTTTTTCTCGGTCGATAAATACGACTGGGGGATAGGGGCCGGGAATAGTAAGCTCGAATTCCATAAACAGAACAAAGCTATTACCCGGTCGGGCCCGTCAGAACGGTTTTATTTTGTGTATTTTCACTGTCTAGACAAGATGATAGCGTATTTTTTAATCACAGTGCGATCTGGGTGACCAGCTCAAGCTGTTCTTCAAGTTCCCTGATCCTTTGTTCAGGAGTTAAAGGGGCAGGCGGTTGGCTCATGGGCAACTCCCGGCTGGAGAGATGGGGAAGATCTGGGGCCCAGTTAAGATGGCCATGCTTGCGCAACCAGGTCAGAACGGTCGAACGTCCCCGAATACCATAGCGCAGTTGAGCCTGTTTGTAGGTCATTTCGCCTTTATCAACCTGCTCAACAACAGCAATTTTAAAAGACAAAGGATAGTCACGTTGTGTACGTTTAAACTCGGCCATTATCACGTTCTCCGGATTTAAGTCGAAAACGTGTCAACGCTATTCAGGACGGGTCACTGAAAAGCAAAAAGCCCGCTTAAGTTTCCTTAAGCGGGCTTCTCTAAATATGGCTCCTCTGACTGGACTCGAACCAGTGACATACGGATTAACAGTCCGCCGTTCTACCGACTGAACTACAGAGGAATCGTGTGAACGGGCGGAATCATAACGGGGTGCAGGGGGGAAGTCAAAGGGGATTACGCATTCTGCGTTTGTTTGCTTACAGAATGCGCAACCCGTTGAGCTTTTGGCAGATTTACCCCATAGATGCCCGCGTTAAGTTCAACCGATAGTGATAATGCCCGACGGCGGCGAGAAACAGAGCGAGATCACATCAGTGCCGTAAATGCGGTGATATCGAGACGGGAGTAGGGAATGGACATCGAAAAATCCCCGCCCGGAACCACGAGCGGGGAGTAAATTAAGGCTTACTCGTCGGCGAGGACAAACATGCCGAACGGATGGATTTGCAGGAAATAGCTGTCGCCCGGTTCGGGCTGCAACTGCGTAGCGTTTACCTGCAGCAGCAGCGACTGATCGTGCCAGTTCACCAGCACTTCATACTGCGGCCCCATATAGGCCACCTTGCTGATGGTGCAACGCTGACTTGGTTCCCCATGTTGGCTGAGGGTAATCGCTTCTGGGCGCACGCCCACGGTACATTGCTGCAAACCAGCAGCAAAGCCTTGTGGGCGTGGCACCGCGTAGCCAAAGATCTCTACGCCGCTGCTGGTCACCTTGGCCGGGAAGATGTTGGCATCCCCCATAAATCCGGCCATAAAGCGCGAGGCCGGGTAGCGGTACAGCGTTTGCGGTGCGCCAATCTGCATGATTTCCCCTTTGTTCATCACCAGCACGGTGTCGGAAACCGCAAAGGCTTCGCTCTGATCGTGGGTGACATAGAGTGAGGTGATGTTGAACTGCTGCTGCAATTCGCGGATTTTTTCACGCATGCTGCGGCGCAGGTTGGCATCCAGGTTACTCAGCGGTTCATCGAACAGCAGCACCTTGGGTTTGAGGATCAGCGCACGTGCCAGGGCGACGCGTTGCTGCTGGCCGCCGGAGATCTGATCGACATAGCGCTCTTCAAAACCCTCCAGATCGACCAGCATCAGGGCTTCACGTACCCGATCGCGGATCTCTGCCTTGGGCCTTCCGAGCATTTTCAGGCCATAGCCGATGTTATCCCCCAGCGACATATGAGGGAACAGCGCGTAGGACTGGAACACCATACAGATATCCCGCTGCTGAATGGAGCGATCGGTCACGTCCTCGCCGTCGATAAAGATCTGCCCGCCACTGGGTTTCTCCAGCCCGGCGACCAGGCGCAGGACTGTGGTTTTACCGCAGCCGGAAGGGCCAAGCAGCGTCACCATATCCCCACGTGGGATCGCCAGGCTCAGGTTTTCAATCACGGTATTGTTGCCAAACCGCTTGGCGACGTTCTTCAGTTCAACAAAGTGTTTCTTATCTTGAATGTCAGACATGTTGTTCATCCTTCTCCGCCGGGTATCAGGCCGCATTCCGGGCTTTGGAACGCGCGACCCGCGCTTCGCCAACCAGGGCATCAAACAGGAAAATAATCGCCAGCATCACTACGATCAGGATCGATCCGTAGGCAATGGCTACGCCATACTCGCCGTCCTCGACCCGGTTAAGGATGTAGGACGTTGCGACGCGCGTATCTGGCGTCACCAGGAAAACAATGGCGCTCACGGTGGTCATGGCACGGACAAAGCTGTAGACCAACGCCGAAAGGATCGCCGGGCGCAGCAAGGGCAGCAGGATATACACTATGGTGCGTAGCGAACCGGCACGCAGGCTGAGAGAGGCCTCATCCAGCGACTTGTCCAACTGCCCCAAACCGGCGATACCCGCGCGGATCCCCACCGGCACGTTGCGCATCACCATCGAAATGATCACGATGGCTGCCGTTCCGGTCAGATAAACCGGTGCGCTGTTGAACGCCAGAATGTAGGAAACACCGGCCACGGTGCCTGGCACCGCGAAGCACAGCATAGTGCTGAACTCGATCACTTTTTTACCCTGGAACTGCTGGCGTACCACGATGTAGGCAATCAGCAGGCCAAAGATGGCAGTGATCGGTGCGGCAATCCCGGCATACAGCAAGGTATCGAGCAGGGAAGGCCACGCGCCGTCGCTGAAGCCTTGGCCGAACAGTTTGCTGAAGTTGTCCAGCGTCAGCGTGTAGTCCACGCCCCAGTTAACGGTGAAGCTGCCGTAGAAAATGCTGCCGTACAGTAAGATGTTGAAGGCGATCCAGACATACAGCATCAGCGAGACGCCCCACACCAGCGTCACCGGTAGCGGCTGAACGTCGCCGTGGTTGGATTTGCCGGAAATGGTCACGTAGGAACGCTTGCCGATCCACATGTATTGCACGCAGAACACCAGCAGCGAGAACATCAGCAGCACCACGCCTAGCGTACTAGCTGCCTGATAATCAAGCTGCGCACCGGTAATGTAGAAGTAGATCTGCGTGGCCAATACGTCGAAGTTGCCGCCGAGAACCAAGGGGTTACTGAAGTCCGCCAACGATTGAACAATGACGATCAGGAACGAGTTGGCCAATGCCGGTTTCAGCAGCGGCATAAACACCTGGGTAAAAGTCTGGAAGCGGTTGGCGCGCAACGTGTAGGACGCCTCTTCCAGCGACGGATGGATGGTCTTGATAGCCCCATCGAGGATCATGAATGACATGGGCGTAAAGGCCAGTACCTGAGCCAACCAGATCCCGGTAAAGCCGTAGAGCCAGTTGGTGTTGGTCAGGCCGAACCAGGTCACCATCAGCTCGGTGATGTAGCCGGAGCGGCCCATCATCAGGGTGACGCCTAAACCAACCACAAACGGCGGTGTGACGATTGGCAGGATCGAGAAGATACGGCCAATCACCGCCGAACGGCGGGCGATACGCGTGGTATAAATCGCCAGCACCATGCCAAAGAAGGTACAGCCAATCCCGACGGCGACGGAGAGCAGGAAGGAGTTCCAGATCACCTGCAGGATATGCGCCTGCCCGAGCGTTTGCATAAACGCCAACGGGGCGAAGGCACCGGCCTCATCGGTGAACATCGGGATAAAGATGGCGATGCTGGGATAAATGATAAACAGCACGATCAGGGCGATCACTGCCACCAGCGAACCGAGTACAAAGCGATCGCCACCCAGCCATTCCAGCCTTGAGAGAGCAAGAGTGATCACTGCGCCGATTGCCACCAGCAGCGGCAAGGTAGCGAATCCCATCCCGGTACCGGTCGCGGCGGCGCTGATAAATACCAATAGCCCGCAGGCCAGAGCATAGCCAGCATCAAACAGATGGCGGTTGCGTTGCTTGCGGCCAGTGGTAATCTGCGGGCGTACAGCCAGCAGCAACGGGGCGGCAAACCACAGCATGGCCAAGCCTGCATGTGACCATCCGTAGGCCGCCAGCAGCTCTTCGCTGGTCGCCTCCAGCAGCCCGTAGTCCAGGCTGTAGGAAGGCAGTAGGGCGAAACCTGCCAGCGCCAGCAGCAACCAGTAGAAAATGGGATCCCGCCCCTGCGTCGTGCGCAAGGTGATGGTTTCAGACATGATATTCCCCGGAATAAACGAAAATGAAGCGGGCGTAGAGCCTACGCCCGATAGATGCAGGATGGGATCAGTGGCCCATCTTCACGTCGTTAACCCATTTGGTGATCAGCTTTTTACGCATGTCGGAAGCGCCGTAGGTATCCATGTCGTAATCGATCAGTTTCAGTTGATCCAGCTTCAGCGAGTTAGGGGAGGTCTCTGCCGTGGTGTTGGTCAGGATCTGGTAAGACTGCCCCTTTTTCCAGGAAAGCTCCTGGGCCTCTTTTGACAGCGCCCAGTCCACGAACAGCTTGGCGTTTTCCATATTGCGGGCGTTTTTCAGGATGCTGATACCGCCGATTTCATAGCCAGAACCTTCGCATGGGGAAACCAGCGTCAGAGGTGCGCCTTTTTCTTTTTCCAGCGAATAGTCGTGCAGGAAGCCAATGCCGATCGTGGTTTCACCACGCGCGGCGTTGCGGGCCGGGGCGATGCCGGACTTGGTGTACTGCGAGATATTGCCGTTCAGCTGTTTCAGGTAATCAAAGGCGGCCTCTTCGCCCCACAACTGCGCAAAGGTGGCCAGCGCGGTGTAGGCCGTGCCGGAACTTTGTGGATCGGCGATCTGGATTTCCCCTTTGTAGATCGGGTTGGTCAGATCCTTCCAGCACTTGGGTTCAGGCAGGTTTTTCTCTTTCAGGCGATCGGTGTTGACGCCGAAACCGAGAATGCCGATATACACCGCAGAGGAGTAGTTGCCTTTACGTTTGGCCGGATCGCGGAACTGCGGCATGATTTGCTCCAGGTTCGGCGAGGCGTAAGCCTCCAGCAGGTCCATTTCACCGGCCTGCGATTGGGGATCCAGCGTGCCCCCGTACCAGACGTCGGCCTGCGGGTTTTTCTTCTCCGCGTCTACCTTGGCCAGGGTGCTGCCAGAGCCGTTGCGGATAAAGCTGGTCTTGACGTCGTATTTTTCCCCGAAGGCTTTGGCTTCTTCCTCGCACATGGCGTTGGTGGCGCTGCAATAGATCACCAGACGGCCTTTGGCCTGCACGGTTCCGGCCAGGGCTGTCAGCGCCAGCGTGGTGGCCAGCAGGGTGTTGAGAGGTGTCAATTTCATGGTGTTGTCCTTTTTGTTGTTGTCTTTGTAGGGTAAAGCAAACCATTTTCCCCTCACCCCAACCCTCTCCCACAGGGAGAGGGAGCTGATCCGGTGTTGCTATTGGGTGCGAGGATCAATCCATTAACCGTATAAAAATTACGTCTATTGTTGCCGTATCTGCCCGGCCATCAGCAGCGGCATCAACAGCAGGCCGACGCAGGTGGCTGCCAGCGCCAGCAGGGCAAAAAAGCCATACCAGCCGTAATGCTGCAATACCTGCGCCAGCGGCCAACCGGCCAGCGCGGCACCCAGGTAGGCGAACAGGCCAAGAAACCCGGTCACGGTCCCGGCCGCGTCCTTGTGGCAGTGCTCCGTGGCGGCCAGCCCGATCAGCATCTGCGGCCCAAACACAAAAAAGCCGAGGCCGAAAAAGCAGGCCGAAAGCAGCCCGTAATGGTGCAGCGGGGCCAGCCATAGGGCGGTCGTCGTCACAAAGAGTCCGATGGAGAACAGCAGGATCATCGGTGCTCGCAGGCCGCGAAACAGCAGATCCGATCCCCATCCGGCAAACAGTGCGCCAAACAGCCCACCCAGTTCAAACAGTGACAACGTGGCGTTGGCCTTCATCAGGTTGACGCCGTGGCTCTCCGCCAGCCAGATGTTGCCCCAATCGTTCAGCGCAATGCGTATCAGGTACACCAGGATGTAGGACACGCCGAGCAACCAGATGGTTGGGTTGCGCAATATGGTGTCAAACAACATCCGCCGCATCGGCATCGCCGGGCTTTGCTGCTCTTGCCACAGCTCCAGCTGATCGCGCCGCCAGTGGCCTACGCTGGGTAATCCTTGCTGCTGCGGTTTACCGCACAGTTGCCAGCACAGCCACAGCCCAATCAGCATCCCGATGGCTCCCGGCAGCAACAGCGCAGCCTGCCAACCGTAGTGTGAAGCCATAAATCCGGACAGCAATGGCACGGCCGCACCGCCCAGGCTGATCGAAGTATTCCAGGTGCCCCACCAGAAGCCTCGCTCGTTGCGCGAATACCAACTGGTGAGCATCTTGGCGCAAGGCGGCCAGCCCCAGCCCTGAAAGAAACCGTTTAACGTCCAGACCACCAGCAACGCCGTCAGCGAATGGCAAAAGGCGAACACGATGTTCAGCACGCCGGTGATAAACAGCCCGACACCCATAAACCAGCGCGCCTGGCTGCGATCGCTGACAATGCCGGAGACAAACTTCGAGCCGCCGTAGGCCAGGTAAAACAGCGTACCCAGCAGGCCGATATCCCCTTTGTCCAACCCCAGTTCGAGCTGCATCACCGGCATGGCATAGCTGACGCTCTTGCGTGTCAGATAAAAGGCGCCGTAGCCGACGATCATCGAAAACATCAGGCGTGGTCGCCAGTAGCGGTAACGAGCGCTGATTTGTTCCGCGGTTAACGTGGCCGATGTCATGAGTTCCTCCGGACAGTGAGAGCAGTGTAGGGTGTTGAAAACAGGATTGGATGAGACAAGGTTTTAGGCACCTAAGACTTAGTCCTAGTCAGACGGAGTTTTTGTTCAGTTTTGTGGGCAGGTTAACAATTATGCGCGTGCCATTACGCCGATGGAGCCGCCAATCGCCCCCCAATGCGCGCACTCGCTCTTCGATACCGCGCAGGCCAAAGCCGCTGGTGGGTTGCAACGGCATACCCTGGCCGTCATCACGGACTTCCAGAGTGATCGTCTGGTGGGTTTGCGTCAGGCTTAAATGCACATGGCTGGCGCAGGCGTGTTTGCTGATGTTATTGAGCAGCTCCTGTGCCACGCGGTAGAGGGTAAATACCAGGGTTTCATCATCTGGCGTGGCTGGCAGGCGGTAATCCAGCTGGAAGCTGATCCCCTGTTCGGCAAAGGAAAACTCATCGGCCAGGTGATGCAGAGCTTTGTCCAGCTCCATCTCTTCCAACACCGGTGGGCGCAATTGCCGTAGCAGGGTGCGGGTGGTGTGGTGGATGCGTTGCGATAGCGAATCGATCTGCTCCGCGGCCAGGCGGGTGGCCGGGGCGGTGGCGCTGCGGTTCACCAACATTGCCTGGATCTGAATGGCGGTAATATTCTGGCCGATCTCGTCATGCAACTCGCGAGCGATGGCCTTGCGCACCTCTTCTTCGGTACCTATCAGCCGCTCCATCAGGTGTCTTTTGGCCGCTAATTCCTGCTCCAACTGTTGGCGATAGCGCTGTAGCTTTTGCGCCAATTGCTGCTGACGGCTGATGGCAATCCCCAGCCCAATCCCCAACAGCGCCTGGGTAGAAAGGAATAGCTCCAACTCTTGCAGACCCTGAAACGCGCCACCGGCCTGACGGGTGAGGGTGATCATCACGCTACCAAACAGCGCCGCCAGGACGCCCCCTTGCCAGCCAAAGCGATAAGCCATAAACACGTTGGGCAAAAAGATAAAGATCAGCAGCAGCCGCTCCATCTGCGGGGCGATCGCCAGTTGCACGCAAATCCCCATGGTGAGAAACAGTGAACACCACAGCAGAAGAGAGGTGCGTAGCTGTGGTGTCGAGGGGCGCGGAACGGGCATCGACGTCACCAGTTGCTGGCGCAGGTAGGTATAAATCAGATAGACGAAAGGCACCAGCAGTACGCCGCCGGTAAAGCTGGTCAGCAAGGTTTGACTGATACTGGATGGCAGCCAGACCCCCGCCAGTAACCCGCACAGCAGCGCATTGGCCGCGATGGCCGCCAGCAATAGCGATAGCCGTTGCCAATACAGGTGATAGCGATACCACAGCCGCTGAGTGCCCCATGCTGGTAGCAGGCTTAACAACGGTAGCAATAGCACCAAGCGATCGCTCAGCAATTGCTGGTCATACAGCCATAGCAGCGTAGCGGCTTCCGCTAATAACAGCGTGGGCCAGTAACGCCGGGGCAGCAGGATCAGCAGCGCTAGCCGCAGCCCTTGGGGAAACAGCAGCACGGCCTGCTGGCCGTCATGGCTCAGATGCAGGCTAATGGTCCACAGGGCTAGCCAACTGAGGGCAAAAAACAGCGCCAGAAACAGCGAAAGCGCCAGGCGGCGCACCATTGGCGGCACCGGCTAACTCCCGGCAAGCAGTTGATGTTGCAGCGCGAAATGCACCAGTTCCACGGTGGTGTCGCAATGCAGTTTGCCGAGGATGTTGGCGCGGTGCACCTGCACGGTCTTATGGCTTAAGGTCAACTGTTGGGCGATGGTTTTGACACTCAGGCCGTTGACCAGCAGATCGAAGATCTCTTTCTCGCGCGGGGTGAGTACCTGCAATTCTTTCGGTGGCTGCGGAGTATGGCGCAGCGCTCGCAAGGCATCCGCGCACAGGTAAAGCCCACCGCTGCTGACGGCGCGAACCGCCTGCACCAGTTCATGGGGGCCGCAGCGTTTGGTGAGATAACCACCGGCCCCGGCATCGATAGCGCTTTGCACGAAGGCATTGGTGTCATAGATGCTGAGGATGATGGCGCGAAAGGTGGGGCGCTGTTGGCGTAAACGCTGGAGCAGGCTGAGGCCGCTTTCATCCGGCATGGCGATATCCAGCACCGCTACGTCGATCGGATCGCGCAGCAAGTGCGGCCATGCCTGTGCCGCCGAGTCGAACTGGCCGACGATACGGATATCCTCTTCCAACGACAGTAACTGGGCAAACCCGGAACGAACCACCACGTGGTCGTCTATCAGCGCAACGTTAATCATAAGCCTGTAACAAAGTGTGAGATTTTCCGCATCATGCGCAGGAAAACTCTGGCTGGCAACTGTTGCGCTGCAAAATGGAAGGGAGTTAACAGATTGGCATTAAAATGGCCTGCCGCATCGATCCAGAGTATCCCTGTCACCAGCGCTGTTATTGCCTTCCTGACGGTTATTTTTACGCAATTCGCTTCGTTTCTCCCCTGCGGATCATGACCTCTGTCGCAAACCGGGAAGGTTGCAGGTTTGTCCATATAAATAGCATTCAAAGATATGGGGGAAATCGCTATCGAGGCTGTAGAGTCCCTCTACGGGAATGTTGTGCAGATGTAAAATCGGCATCCCGGGAAATCGTCACTAACAATAAAATATAAATAATACCAATGAGTTACCTCGCTACTTGGCGGTTATGCCTCAACCTACATTAGATCCGGGAGTGTTAGATGAAAAAATTGAGTGTGAAAACGTTATTGGCGGCTAGCCTGTTCAGCATGCTGGTGGGCTCGGGCGGTGCATTGGCGCAAGAAGTGGAAGTCGTCAATATTTCGAAAATCGCGGGAATGCCCTGGTTCAACCGCATGGGTGAAGGTGTGGAACGTGCCGGTAAAGACCTGGGTATCAAAGCCTATCAAGTCGGCCCATCCAGTACCGATGCTCCACAACAGGTTAAAATTATTGAAGATTTAATCGCCAAGAAAGTCAGTGCCATCAGTATCGTGCCGAACGATGCCGATGTATTGGAGCCCGTCTTCAAGAAAGCGCGTGACGCCGGTATCGTGGTATTAACCAACGAATCACCAGGGCAGCCTAGCGCTAACTGGGATATTGAAATCATTGATAACGCCAAATTTGCCGCCGACAACGTGGAAGAAATGGCAAAAGCGATGGGCGGCAAGGGTGGGTATGTCATTTATGTCGGCAGCCTGACCGTGCCACAGCATAACCTGTGGGCAGATTTGTTTGTTAAGTACCAGAAAGCGCATTATCCGGAAATGTTTGAAGTGACCAGCCGTATGCCCGTCGCCGAGAGCATTGATGACTCACGCCGCACCACACTGGATCTGATGAAAGCGCATAGCGACCTGAAAGGGATTGTGGCCTTCGGTTCACAAGGCCCAATTGGTGCAGGCCGTGCAGTGAAAGAGAAGCGGGCGAAAAACAATGTCCACGTATTCGGCATGATGATCCCCTCTCAGGCAGCCTCGCTGATTAAAAGTGGTGATATCGCCATGGGTGTCACTTATGACCCAGGTTCTGCTGGATATGCACTGACCGCCGTTGCTGACAAAGTGCTTAAAGGTGAGAAGATCGAAACAGGCATGGAGATCCCTGGGGTGGGTAAAGCGGAAGTTGATCAGGAAAAACACCTGATTCAGTTCCACAATGTACTGCGAGTTACCAAAGATAACGTGGATTCCCTGTATTAATTCCCCCGCATGACCGCAGAGCCGGATGCCTTGTCCGGCTCTGCAACCATTGCTCGCCTGGCGTAAGAGGATGTATGCAGCCATTTATTACCCTGGAAAATATCAGTAAAACCTTTTATGGCGTCAAGGCGCTGAATAAGGTGGCTATGACCCTGTTACCGGGTGAGGTACATTGCCTCGCTGGGCAGAACGGTTGTGGCAAATCAACACTGATCAAGATTATCTCCGGTGTTTACCAACCCGATAGAGATGCCGCCATTATTATTGATGGCAAAACCTATTCAACCCTGACACCTATTGAGTCTGTCCGCCTGGGGATCCAGGTCATTTATCAGGATTTATCCTTATTCCCGAATCTGACCGTGGCTGAGAATATCGCCATGAACCATTATCACCATCAGCTGTGGGTGAATAAACGTCAGATGCGTGAGACCGCCGAACGCGTCATTAACAGCATTGATGCCCACCTTAATCTGGACGAATTGGTTGAGAATTTATCCATCGCCCAGAAACAATTAGTCGCTATCTGTCGTGCACTGGCACAAGATGCCCGCCTCATTGTGATGGATGAGCCAACCGCGTCGCTGACCCGGCAGGAAGTCAACGGCTTGCTACGGGTGGTGCATGAGCTGAAATCACGCAATATCTGTGTGGTATTTGTGAGTCACCGGTTGAGCGAAGTGCTGGAGATTTCAGACCGTATTACCGTGCTGAAAGATGGCCAGTGGGTTGGAACCTACCCTGCGGCTGAAGTGGACAACCAGCGGCTTGCCTGGCTGATGACGGATATGAAATTTGATTTTCAGGTGCTACCGCCTTACAGCGAAGCACGCCCTGTCGTGATGGCAGTGGAAGCGCTTTCCCGTGGCAATCAATATCAGGATATCTCACTGGCTTTGCATCCTGGCGAAATTGTCGCGCTGGTTGGTTTGCTCGGGTCTGGCCGCACAGAACTGTGCCTCAGTCTATTTGGTTTAACCAAACCCGAGTCGGGCAGCATTCGTATCAATGATAAGCCAATGCGGTTCGCCAGTAACCGCGATGCCATTGCCGCCGGTGTGGGCTATGTCTCGGAAGACCGGATGAGCACCGGGCTGATTATGGAGCAATCAATCCGCGACAATATCAGTGCCACGGTATTACACCGGCTTAAAAATGCCTTGCACCTGATGCGGGCCGAGCGAGTCGACACGCTGGTCGAAGACATGGTGAAACATCTGTCGATCAAAATCGGTAATAGCGACCTGCCGGTCAATACGTTATCCGGTGGAAATGCCCAGCGTATTGCCATCGCCAAATGGCTGGCAACCGACCCGCAAATACTGATCCTCGACTCGCCGACCGTTGGGGTCGACATCGCCAACAAAGCAGGCATTTATAATATTATCAATGCATTGGCGGCGCGGGGGATTGCGGTATTAATGGTTTGTGATGAGATTGATGAAGCTTACTTTAATAGCCACCGTATTCTGGTTATGCGGTCTGGGCGGCTTGTGCAGGAGTTCTTGCCGAGTAACTGCAGCGAAGCTGCCATTGCGGAGGTAGTCAATGGCTAATCCCCATGCACTCAATAAGCCTGATGTAGGCAAAACAGGATTATTTAATAAAGAGCATCTGAAACGCCATGAAGTTATGTTGGCTTTTACCCTATTGATTATTTCGACTTATCTTGCTTTCACCAGCCCAGAATTTTTGACGCTCGCCAATATTTATGACTTGATAAATAACTACGCCATGCTGACCATTTTGGCGTGCGGGTTTTTTATCGTCTTGATTTCTGGCGGTATTGATATTTCATTCCCGGCGATGACCATTATCTCGCAATATGTCATGGTGACATTCATTGCGAAGTTTGGCGGTAATTTCCCGGTGGCTTTCGCGTTGGCAGGAGGCATCGGATTGTTGCTGGGGTTGATCAATGCGCTCTTGGTTAATCGCCTGCGGGTACCGTCCATCATTATTACCATTTCCACGCTGAATATCTTCTACGGGTTGCTGCTGTATCTCAGCCGGGGTGTCTGGCTGTATACCTATCCGGAATGGTTCGAACATGGGCCAATGCTGTTCTCCTTCACCGCCGCTGACGGCTATGACTATGGCCTTTCGCTGCCCATTTTGACCTTGCTGGCGACGATTATTGTCACTGCTTTGGTGATGACACGCACCAGCATTGGCCGGCAAATTTATGCGTTGGGCGGTAATCAGGAAGCGGCATCCCGCATGGGGTTCAGCATTGTAAAGCTGCAACTGTTTGTTTATGGCTATATGGGGTTTTTATCCGGTATCGCCGGTGTGGTGCAGTCCTATACCGTCTTGACGGTGGCACCGGATTCGTTGCTCGGTTATGAACTCACCGTGCTGGCGGCGGTGGTGCTGGGCGGTACCAGTATTGTCGGTGGACGGGGGACCCTAACCGGCACTCTGCTCGGGGTGATCTTGCTGGCAATATTGCAAAATGGTCTGAATTTACTGGGTATTTCGTCGTACTGGCATAGCGTGGTGATCGGTCTGGTGATAGTCATCAGTATCAGTGTGACAGCCTGGGGCCAACGTCATAAGGTAGGGATATAACCATGTCGAAAACAACTCAACGTGATCATACCGAGCGCTGGTTGGTGGCACTGCTGGTGCTGGTGGCGGGCGTGTTCAGTGTGCTGATCCCACAGGTATTCTGGTCTGCGGCCAATTTCCAATCCATCGCCTCACAGATCCCCGTCGTGGGGATATTGACGCTGGCAATGGCGATCACCATGCTGACCGGTGGCATCAACTTATCCATTATTGCCACTGCGAACGCCAGTGCGCTGGTGATGGCCTGGGTGTGTACCCATCTTGAGCCAACGTTCAGTTCATTGATAGTGATGCTGTTGGCGGGGGGGGCGGTTGCCTTGGTGGTGGGGATCATCAATGGGGTGCTTATCTCGGTGGTTCGGGTATCCCCAATTTTGGCGACACTGGGCATCATGACCTTGCTCAAAGGGATCAATGTGCTGATCTCCAAAGGCTCGGCGATTTCTAACTTTCCGAGCTATGTACTGGCATTGGACCGCAGCTATTTTCTTGGGGTTCCAGTCCCGCTTTACCTGTTTGCCGTGGTGGCGTTGCTGCTTTGGCTTATGTTGGCCAAGACCCCGCTGGGCCGTCAGATATACCTGTCCGGCTCCAACGAGAAAGCCACCTTTTACTCTGGGATTAACACCCGCCGCACGCTGATTTGGGTTTATGTGATTTCCTCGTTACTGTGCGCCGTCGCGGCGTTGCTGATGATGTCGAAACTCAACTCGGCCAAAGCCTCCTACGGCGAGTCACTGTTACTTATCACTATCCTGGCGACGGTATTGGGTGGGGTAAATCCTGACGGCGGATTTGGTAGGGTCTTCGGCATTGTGTTAGCGCTGTTCCTGCTGCAAATGCTGGAGAGCGGGCTAAATATCATGGGCGTCAGTAGCTATATCACCATGGCACTGTGGGGGTCGCTACTGCTGGCGTTTATCTTTGTCAAAGGTGCGAAGGTCCCGGCATTGCGTTTCTTAAGGCAGAACAAGCCGTTGTAGTGATAGTGCAAGTTCACCAAACAGGTTCGATAGCCTCAGAAGCAGCCCACTACATCACTGTATGTTGGGCGCTCCTGTTTAACCATGGCTTGCTGAACGATAGATCCGCTGGGGTCTGCCCACCTTGCCGTAAATAATCTCCGCCACTAATTGATCGTTGGCGCTAAAAAACTCCAGGTAGCGCCGAGCGGTGGTGCGGCTCAGCCCAATTTGTTGTGCCACGCTTTCTGCCGTATGACGCACCTGCGGATCTTCGAACAAATCGCGGATCTTTATCAGCGTCAGCTCATCAATGCCGGTGGGCAACGCGGCCTGATCGCCACCGCGGGCGTAGGTGTTGAACATTTCATCAATGCGGCGTTGGTTGACCCGCGCCTTGTCTTTCAGCGCTTCGCGCCGTTGGCTAAAGCGTTGCAGGGTTTGCGCCAGGCGGTCATAGGCCAGGGGTTTGATCAGGTAATCGAACACGCCATAGCGCAGCGCTTCGGCCACGGTGTCCATATCGCTGGCGGCGGTGATAAACACAATGCCACCGCCGTAGCCTTGTAGCGTCAGTTCGCGCAGTAGTTCTATGCCTTGGCCGTCTGGCAGGAAATTATCCAGCAGGATCAGATCGGGTTTGAAACGCTCGGTCATCGTGCGTGCCTGTGCCAGGGTACCCGCCAGCCAAATCTGCCGGCATCCGCCATTCTGCTTGATGAATTCCGCATGCATTTCTGCCAACGGCGTTTCATCCTCAACAATCAGAATATTTAGCCACTCCATGTTAATTCCCCGTTGCTTAATTACGTTGCTAATTAAATCTCAGCGAGATGGTTATTTAATTAAACACTATGTCGCTAATAAAAACTATAAAAATAATTAAGTAAATAAAAACCATTAAACAACTTATTTACTGCGGGTAGATTGTGAAATAGGTCAATAATCAGGGCGTTATTTGTGTTTAACATGGCGCCATTAAATACCCCGTTCGTGTTATGGACCATTTCAACTCGATGGTTTTTAAGGTTTTTATTACACCTTAATGTTAACTGTAATGGGGTTTTGTATTTCAAATGTTATTGATAAGTTATTTTAGAGAGACTGACATGCTGGGCGATACCGTATTTACTCGGGTGAAAAGATCGGATCACAAAAATATAGCGTCAATTAATGCTTTTTTGCGTAGTAACGATCTGAATATTGATACCACGGTCGAGGTTTTTATCACCGTGACCCAGGGCGAGCAATTGGTTGCCTGCGGAGGTATCGCCGAAAATATTATCAAATGCGTGGCCATCAGCCCGCAAATGCGCGGTGAAGGCCTGGCGTTATCATTGGCGACCGAACTGGTGAATCTGGCCTATGAGCGCCATCACACCCAGCTGTTTATCTACACCAAAGTGCAGAATGAGACGCTGTTTCGCCAGTGTGGTTTTTATCCGATTGCCAGCGTGCCGGGCATCGTGGTGCTGATGGAAAACAGCCCGTGCCGCCTGAAGCGTTACGCCGCGCAACTGGCCAGCGAGCGCCAGCCGGGCGACACCATTGGCAGCATCGTGATGAATGCCAACCCCTTTACGCGTGGCCATCAATATCTGGTACGGGAAGCCGCCGCCCAATGTGACTGGCTGCATCTGTTCCTGGTGAAGGAAAACACCTCACGCTTCCCGTATGAAGATCGCCGCGATCTGGTACTGAAGGGCACCGAGGGGATCACCAATCTGACGGTGCATGAGGGGTCTCAATACGTGATCTCCCGTGCCACTTTCCCTTGCTACTTCATTAAAGAGCAGGGGGTTGCCGACGACTGTTACACCGAAATCGATCTGAAAATCTTCCGCCAGTATCTGGCCCCCGCGTTGGGCATCACGCATCGATTTGTCGGCAACGAACCGTTCTGCGCCGTAACGGCGAAATACAACCGCGACATGCGTTATTGGCTGGAAACTCCGGCGCTGCCTAGCCCACCGATCGATCTGGTGGAAATTGAGCGCTTGCAGTACCAGGGCACGGCGATCTCTGCCTCCTGGGTGCGCAAGCTGCTGGCCGCGGGAGACTTCCACGCCGCAGCGCCTTTGGTGCCGAAAGACACGCTGTACTACCTGCAGGATCTGCAGGCACAGCGCCGGGCCAAGCCAGTACCGCAAGAATTTGAGTCCGCACAATCAGGTGAACAATGAAAATAATCCGAGAAGCAATGGCCGGCACGCTGGAATCCAGCGATGTCATGGTACGTATCGCGCCAGCAGAGGGCCCGGAACACGATCTGCTGATTGCCAGCAGCGTGGAAAAACAGTTCGGCGATGCCATCCGCCACACCCTGTTGCAGGTTTTGCAGCAGTACGACGTGCCGCCGGTGCAGGTGATTGTCGACGATAAAGGCGCACTGGACTGTGTGCTGCGTGCACGGCTGGAAACCGCGCTGATGCGTGCCAGCGAAACCGCCACGCTGCCTTGGGAGGAACGCCGTGAAAACGCTGAATAAACACCGCATGCGCCGCAGCATGCTATTCGTACCGGGGGCGAATGCCGCCATGGTCAGCAACGCCTTTATCTATCAGGCCGATGCGTTGATGTTCGATCTGGAAGACTCGGTGATCCTGCGTGAGAAAGACGCGGCCCGTCGCCTGGTGTATCACGCGCTGCAACACCCGCTGTATCAGGAAGTAGAAACCATTGTGCGCGTTAATGCCTTGGATTCGGCCTATGGCCTGGCGGATCTGCAAGCGGTGGTGCGTGGCGGAGCGGATATCGTCCGTCTGCCAAAAACCGACACCGCGCAGGACGTAGTGGATATGGAGCGTGAAATCGCCGCCATTGAACGTGCCTGTGGTCGCCCGGTCGGCAGCACTGGCCTGCTGGCGGCGATCGAGTCCGCACAGGGCATCACCAACGCGGTGGCGATTGCGCAGGCTTCCCCAAGGTTGATCGGGATTGCGCTGGGTGCCGAAGACTATGTGCGCAATCTGCGTACCGAGCGCTCGCCGGAAGGCATTGAACTGCTGTTCGCCCGTTGCTCACTGTTGCAGGCTGCCCGCTCGGCCGGGATCCAGGCGTTCGATACCGTCTATTCCGATGCCAACAATGAAGCGGGTTTCCTACAGGAAGCGGCGCTGATCAAACAGCTGGGTTTTGACGGTAAATCCCTGATTAACCCACGCCAGATCGAACTATTGCACAACCTGTATGCGCCAACCGCCAAAGAAGTGGCTCATGCCCAGCGAGTGGTCGATGCGGCAGAAGCGGCAGAAAAAGAGGGGCGCGGCGTGGTTTCGCTGAACGGCAAGATGGTCGATAGCCCGGTGATTGAACGGGCCCGTCTGGTACTGCAACGCGCAGCGCTTTCCGGCGTGCGTGAAGAACCGAACCACAGCGAGGAAGCATGATGAAACGCCAACAACGCCTGATGACCTTGAACAATCACGCCGAGATGCGGCTTTATCAGGAAGCCTCCAAGGCCAACCTGCAGGCGCGTAAACCGCGCGATATCAAACGCTGTGAGTCGCTGGAAGTGGCGATCCGCCGCAGCGGCCTGCAGGACGGCATGACCATCTCTTTCCACCACGCATTCCGTGGCGGCGATCTGGCCCTCAACCAGGTGATGGATGTGCTGGCGAAGATGGGCTTCCGCAACCTGACGCTGGCCTCCAGTTCATTGACCGATTGCCATGCGCCGCTGGTCGGCCATATCCGCAACGGGGTGGTAAGCCGTATTTATACCTCTGGCCTGCGTGGGCCGTTGGCAGATGCCATTTCGCGCGGCCTGCTGAAAGAGCCGGTGCAGGTTCACTCGCACGGTGGCCGGGTCAACCTGGTCGAGTCGGGTGAATTGCAGATCGACGTTGCCTTCCTCGGGGTGCCTACCTGCGATGAGTTCGGCAATGCCAACGGTTATACCGGCGATGCCTGCTGCGGTTCGCTCGGCTATGCCAAGGTGGATGCCGCAGCGGCCCGTAGCGTGGTGCTGCTGACCGAAGCGATCGTGCCTTATCCGCATCATCCCGCCAGCCTGGCACAGGATCAGGTCGATCTGATCGTGCAGTTGGAGCGAGTAGGGGATGCGGACAAGATCGGGGCCGATGCCACGCGTATGACCTCCAACCCGCGTGAGCTGCTGATTGCCCGCCGTGCTGCCGAAGTGATCGTCGATTCCGGCTACTTTACCGAAGGCTTTTCCCTCCAGACCGGCACCGGTGGCGCTTCGTTGGCCGTAACCCGCTTCCTGGAAGACAAGATGCGTGCCCGTGGCGTTCGCGCCAGTTTTGCGCTGGGCGGCATCACCTCCACCATGGTGGATCTGCATGAGAAAGGCCTGATCGGCAAACTGCTGGACGTGCAGAGCTTTGACCGTGCGGCAGCAATGTCATTGGCTCGCAACCCAAACCATATCGAGATCAGCGCCAATCAGTACGCCAACTTCAGCTCCAAGGGCGCGTCGGTTGATCGTCTGGACGTGGTGGTGCTGAGCGCGCTGGAAATTGACACCGGCTTTAACGTTAACGTGCTGACCGGCTCCGACGGGGTGATCCGTGGCGCTTCCGGTGGCCACTGTGATACCGCAGCGGCGGCGCGCTTGGCGATTATTGTCGCACCGTTGGTGCGTGGCCGCATTCCTACGCTGGTTGAGCAGGTGACCACCTGCGTTACACCGGGCTCCAGCATCGACATTCTGGTGACCGACCACGGTATTGCCGTAAACCCGGCTCGCCCAGAACTGGCGCAGAGATTACGTGATGCTGGCCTGCAGGTGGTCACCATCGAATGGCTGCGTGAGCGTGCGCTGGTACTGACCGGCGAACCGAAACCGATCGCCTTTACCGACAACGTGGTGGCCGTGGTGCGCTATCGCGACGGTTCGGTGATTGACGTCGTACATCAGGTCGCGGAGTAACGCCATGGCTTACATCTCCCCCGAATTGGCCGCCAGCCGCGCCGTAAGTTTGCCCGAACTGCTTTCCAGCCGTGAATGCCGGCAGGCACGGCAACAGGCGTGGCTGGCGCGCCATCCTACCGCCACGCTGGTGGTGCTCACACTCGTGGTGCCGGGGGCGGTGAAAGACAGCCCCATGACGCGGCGCGTGTTCAATCTGGGCAGGCAGGCCTTGCAGCAGATGTATCGCCAGCAAGGCTGGCTTTGTTTGCAGCAGAAGACCCTGGCACTGCCCACTGGCTGCGAGGGCTATCTGGCGCTGCAAGCCGATGCCCGCGCGGTGAAAGAGGCCACCATCCAACTGGAAATCCAGCAGCCGATTGGCCGCCTGTGGGATATCGATGTACTGACCCCGCAAGGGAAGATCCTGTCGCGGCGTGAACTTGGTCTGCCTGAACGCAGCTGTCTGCTGTGCAATCAGCCAGCCAAGATTTGCGCCCGCCAGCAGAGCCACAGCACCGAACAACTGCTCACTGCAATGGAAAGGATGCTCAATGATGCACTCCCAGCCTGACTGGCAGCCGACGGTTACAGATCTTTCGCACAGCCAGCGCTTTGCTCGCGACGCCTATCGGGCGCTGTTGGTGGAGGTCAACCTGACGCCGAAACCGGGGTTGGTCGATCGCCACAACAACGGCGCGCATCGCGACATGGATATTGGCCATTTCTACCGTAGCTCAAGGGCGATTGGCCGGTGGCTGCCCTATTTTATCCGCCAGGGTATGGCCGACGCCGCTTTGCCCGCGGAGCAGCAGCTTGCACGCCTGCGCCCATTGGGCATGGCCTGTGAAGAACAGATGTTCCACGCCACCGGCGGCATCAACACCCATAAAGGCAGCGTGTTCTCGCTGGGGCTGTTGTGCTGCGCCTTTGGCCGCTTACAGCAACAACAACGGCAGATTGACGCCCAAAGCCTGTGTGGCGAAGTGGCCGAGATGTGCCGTGGGTTGGTTAGCCGGGAGCTGCAACGTAACAACGCGGGCCAGACGGCAGGGCAACGGTTATTTGCCGAGTTTGGCCTGAGCGGTGCCCGTGGTGAGGCTGAATCCGGCTTTCAGCGGGTGATCGGCGGTGCGTTACCGCTGTATCACCAGAGGATCGCCAGTGGTTGTGGAGAACAGGTCGCGCTGCTGGACAGCCTGCTGTGGCTGATGGCGCATAACGATGATACCAACGTCGCCTCGCGGGGCGGCATTAAAGGGCTGCGCTGGTTACAACACTATGCCAGCCAGTTATTGGCACAGGGAGGGGCTGGCGATGCGCAAGGAATTGCCCGTTTGCGGCAGTTCGACGTTGCGTGCATCGCCCGCAATCTTAGCCCCGGCGGTAGTGCCGATTTATTGATAGTCACCTGGCTGTTGGCGCAGTTGCCGCAGGCGGGGGCTTAAAAAAATAACGAAGCCTTCAGGAGAAGTGTCCATGTCCGAAACCAAAGAGAAAATCTGGAAAGCGATCGCCCCGTTGGTGGTGCTTGCCGTCCTGTTAATGATACCCACGCCGGAGGGGATGCCACCGCAAGCCTGGCGTTACTTTGCCATCTTTGTGGCGATGATTGTCGGTATGATCCTGGAGCCGATCCCGGCCACGGCGATCAGCTTTATTGCCGTGACCGTCAGCGTGCTCAGTTCCAACTGGGTGCTGTTTGGTGCCGAAGAGCTGGCCAATCCCAGCTTTAAAGCCGGTAAAGAGGCGCTCAAATGGGGGCTGGCCGGATTCTCCAGTACCACCGTCTGGCTGGTGTTTGGGGCCTTTATCTTCGCGCTGGGCTACGAGGCCACCGGGTTAGGGCGCCGCATCGCGCTGTTCCTGGTGAAGTTCATGGGCAAACGCACCCTGACGCTAGGCTACGCGGTGGTGATCATCGATATCATGTTGGCGCCGTTTACCCCGTCCAATACCGCGCGTACCGGTGGCACCGTATTCCCGGTGGTGAAGAACCTGCCGCCACTGTTTGATTCCTTCCCTAACGATCCTTCCTCACGCCGCATTGGTGGTTACCTGATGTGGATGATGGTGGTGGGGACCAGCATCAGTTCCTCCATGTTTGTGACCGGCGCGGCACCTAACGTGTTGGGCATCGAGTTCGTCAACAAGATTGCCGGGATCAATATCACCTGGATGCAATGGTTCCTGGCCTTCCTGCCGGTTGGGCTGTTGCTGCTGATCGTTGCTCCGTTGATTTCCTACTACCTGTATAAGCCAGGTGTAACCCACAGCAACGAAGTGGCTGGCTGGGCCAGTACGGCACTGGGGGAAATGGGTAAACTGACCCGCAAAGAATATACCTTGATCGGTCTGGTGTTACTCAGCCTGTGTCTGTGGGTGTTCGGCGGTAAAATTTTGGATGCGACCACGGTGTGCTTGCTGGCGGTATCGCTGATGCTTGCCCTGCACGTGGTCAGTTGGAAAGACATCACCAAATACTCCAGCGCCTGGAATACCCTGGTTAACCTGGCAACCTTGGTGGTGATGGCCAGCGGCCTGAGCCGTTCCGGCTTTATTGACTGGTTTGCCACCACCATGAGCACCCATCTGGACGGTTTCTCACCGAAAATGACGGTGATTCTGCTGGTGCTGGTGTTCTACTACGCGCACTACCTGTTTGCCAGCCTGTCGGCCCACACCGCGACCATGTTGCCGATGATCCTGGCGGTAGGTAAAGGCTTGCCGGGCGTGCCGATGGAACACCTTTCCATCCTGCTGGTGCTGTCTATCGGTATCATGGGGGTATTGACCCCGTATGCCACTGGCCCAGGGGTAATCATCTACGGCTGTGGCTATGTGAAGTCGAAAGACTACTGGCGTCTTGGCGGTATCCTCGGCGTGGTGTATATCGCGGCGCTGCTGTTGATCGGCTGGCCAATTCTTAGCCTGTGGTATTAAGTTAATCGGCGGCCATCCACGGATGGCCGCTGTTGCAATCCCTTCCCCCGTGACGCCCGTCACACACTTTCATGTCGAACGCCGTCATTATACAAATCCAACGTTAACCTATTCAAAATAATCATATTTAGGGAGCCTCTGCGGATGAGAAAAAAAACGTTATTACTTTGCCTGCCTTTGCTGTTCAGCGGCACCGCCTTTGCTGAGAACGACGGTTATCAACTGGAGCAGGTGCTGGTGATGAGCCGCCATAACCTGCGCGCTCCGCTGGCGAACAACGGTAGCGTGCTGGCCCAGTCCACGCCGAAAGCCTGGCCACAGTGGGATACGCCAGGTGGCTTGCTGACCACCAAGGGCGGCGTGCTGGAAGTGTATATGGGCCACTATTTCAACGCGTGGCTCAAGCAGGCGGGCATTTTGCCGCAGGAAGGTTGCCCAGCCGCTGACAGCGTTTACGTGTATGCCAACAGCCTGCAACGCACGGTAGCCACCGCGCAGTTCTTTACCAACGGCGCATTCCCAGGCTGTGACATCAGCGTGCATCATCAGGAGAAAATGGGGGAGATGGATCCTACCTTCAACCCGATTATCACCAACAGCAGCGAAACCTTTAACCAGCAGGCGTTGAGCGCCATGAATGCCGAGCTGGCATCGCTGAAGCTGGACGCCTCCTACAAACAGCTCGAGCAGATCATCGACTACAAAGACTCCCCCGCCTGCAAGATCGACAAGCAGTGCAACCTGGCCACTGAGCCGAACAAAATGAGCGCGGTACCGGGGAAAGAGCCAGGCGTTTCTGGCCCGCTGAAAGTGGGTAACTCGCTGGTGGATGCCTTTATGCTGCAGTATTACGAAGGCTTCCCGATGAAAGAGGTGGCCTGGGGCAAGATTGTGACACCGCACCAGTGGCAGCAGTTGGCCAAGCTGAAAGATGGCTATCAGGATTCGCTGTTCACCTCGTCGGTCGTCGCCCAGAACGTTGCCAAACCGCTGCTGACCTACATCAACTCGGCGCTGATTAGCGAGCGCAAGGCGGATTCACCGAAGCTGACCGTGCTGGTGGGGCATGACTCCAACATCGCTTCCTTGCTGTCTGCGATGAAGTTCAAGCCGTATGCGTTGCCGAAGCAGTATGAGAAAACCCCGATTGGCGGCAAGCTGGTGTTTCAACGCTGGCATGATGGCGAGGGCGATCGCGATCTGTTGAAGATTGAGTATGTCTACCAATCCACCGAACAGTTGCGTAATGCCGAACCGCTGACGCTGAGCACCCCGCCGCAGCGCGTCACCCTGGCGCTGGAAGGCTGTCCGGTAGATAAAGACGGCTTCTGCGCCTGGAGCGACTTTGAAAAAACCATGAAGGACGTCTTGCAATAACCGTGCTGCCGGGGCGAACCGTTTCGCCCCGGCCTGCCGCGCGGTATATACTGTCTCAACGGACCCTTGTCACGGATGAAACGTGCTCTCTTCTTTTATTCTCAATGCTGAATTATTACCGGTTGACGGTTTTGCTGGCCTGATCGCGCAGTGTCACTTCTCTGTCGCGGATTATCACGACGATCTGTTTGCTGCCGCCGGTATCGATTTCCCTGAACATGTCGCACCCGCAGTCGCCAAGCGTAAGGCGGAATATCTTGCCGGGCGCTATCTGGCGCGCTGGGTGCTGGCAGAGTTGGGCCATCAGGATTTCACTTTATTGCGCGGGGAGAAACGTGAACCGCTCTGGCCCGCCGGAATTGCCGGGGCGATCAGCCACAATAATGATACGGCGCTGTGTGCCGCTCAGCATGAGGATGGGGCAGGTGGCGTGGGCATTGATGTGGAAACGCAGATGCCATCTGTACGAGCAGAAGAGTTGTGGAGCGGCATCGTCAATGAGAACGAATGCCAGTGGTTACGCCAACATCCACAGCCTTTTAACCTGCTGTTGACGCTGGTGTTTTCCGCCAAGGAAAGCCTGTTCAAGGCGCTTTACCCGCAGGTACGCTGCTACTTTGATTTTATGGATGCGCGGATCGTCGGGTTGGATATGCAGGCGCAGACCTTTGAGCTGGAGTTGCTAACAACGTTGACGCCACGATGCCAAGCAGGCCGTCGGTTTAAAGGACGTTTCTGGCCGCGAGGTGACGCCGTAACAACGTTTATTTGTTTTTAAAATCAGCGTTTTAATACCTACGGCGTCGTAGCAGATGGCGCGCACCTTCCAGCACCAGCAACATGACCGCCAGCCAGATCGGGATATAGGTCAGCCATTGGTTGGCGTTAATGGTTTCCCCCAATAGCAGCGCGACGATCACCAGCAACACCGGTTCTACATAGCTCAGCAGGCCAAACAGGCTGAAGGGGAGCAGGCGGCTGGCAAGGATATAGCACACCAGCGCCAGAGCGCTGATAATGCCCAACAGCGGGATCTGCAAATACAGCAGCGGTTTGGCCGTCAGTGCCGCCAGCGGTTCTGAGCCACCAAGGGCAAACAGCGCGGCAACTGGCAGCATCAGCGTCAGTTCACACCACAACCCGCCCAGATGATCGGTGCCCAAGCGGCGACGCAGAATAAAGTAAACCGGATAACCTAGCGCGACGACCAGCGTTGACCAGGAAACCCCGCCCACCAGGATCAGCTCATTACCCACGCCGACCAATGCGCATAGGGCCGCCATTTTTTGCAGCACAGACAGGCGATCGCGGAAAAACACTCGCCCTGCCAACACCATGGTCAGCGGCAGCAGGAAATAGCCGAGTGAGACATCCAGCGCCATCCCGTGCAGCGGTGCCCACAGGAATAGCCACAGTTGCACGCCCAGCAGGGAAGTGGTGAGCAGCAACAACAGCACGCGTTGCGGATGCTGCCGTAGCCAGTGCAGCATCTCTTTCACCCGCGCCCAGTCGCCGGAAAACAGCATAAACAGCGTCAGAAACGGCAGCGTCAGCAGGGTGCGCCAGCCATAGATTTCCTCGCCGTCGAGTGGGGTTAGCATTGAGGTGTAGTAATACATCACGCCGAACAGCAGGGAAGCGACGACGGAAAGTATGATGCCTTTGATCACCAGCGTTCCTGATTATTAATGGAATTTCCTGCGGCTACTCTAAGGCTATTTAGCTCTAACAACAATGGATTACGCTGGACTGGACAACAACGGCCAAGCGGTTAGAATTACACCTGTGTATTTATCCAGGTAATGACGATGACAATCGATCTGTTTGAAGATGCGCTGCCGCCGCCCTGGCGTGAGGAAATCGCGCCGGGGGCGGTGGTATTGCACGGCTTTGTTCGCGATCACGGGCCGGAACTGCTGGCGGCGGTCAACGGCGTGGTGGCACAGGTGCCTTGGCGGCATATGACCACGCCGGGCGGCTTCACCATGTCGGTGGCCATGAGCTGGTGCGGCAACGGCTGGAACAGCGATAGCAATGGCTACCGCTATTCGCAACGCGATCCCGGTACTGGCAAAAGTTGGCCAGAAATCCCGGCAATTTTGCTGGCTTTGGCCGATGAAGCGGCCTTGCAGGCCGGGTTCGGTCATTACGTCCCGGACTCCTGCCTGATGAACCGCTACGATCCGGGCAGTAAGCTTTCACTGCATCAAGATAAAGACGAGCATGATTTTACGGCACCGATCGTTTCGGTATCGCTTGGGCTACCGGCCGTTTTTCAGTTTGGTGGCCTGCATCGCAGCGACAGAACGCGGCGCATCCCGCTGGCCCACGGTGATGTGGTAGTCTGGGGTGGCCCGTCGCGATTATGTTTCCACGGCATCATGCCGGTGAAAGAGGGCTATCATTCCCTGGTGGGGTCACACCGTATCAATATCACCCTGCGCAAGGCGCTTTAACGCGGGTTCCTGGCCTAAACTGGCCACCAGATAATCGATAAACACTCGCAGCTTGGGGGGCAGATGCTGAGTTGGGGCATACAGCAGCCACAGATCGCCATGATAGCTGCTGAGGAAATCCCACTCTGGCAACACCTGCACAATCTCACCGCTGGCTAGCGCCTGGTGGGCGGTAAAGTAAGGCAGGCTGCCGATACCGATATGCTGTTTCACCGCATCCAACCGAACCCCGGTGTGGTTGGCGGCATAGCGACCCCGCACATTGACCGAAACCGTCTTGCCATTGCGGCGAAAACGCCAACGTGCGTCGCTGGGCGTCTCCCCCAGATAAATACAGCTATGCTCCGTCAGGTCTCGTGGGTGACGCGGCGTGCCCTGTTGGGCCAGGTAATGCGGAGTGGCGCATAGCAAATGTTCGATGGTCATCAACGGGCGGCCGATCAGGCCCGGTGACGGTCGGTCGGTGATGCGCAGCGCCAGATCGACCCGATCGTCGATCAAATCCATATAACGGTCCTCCAGCCGCAGATGGACATCCACCTGCGGATAGCGCCGTAAGAACTCTGGCATGTGAGGGTGCAGGACAAAGTGCCCGACGGCTTTCGGTACGCTGATGCTGATTGTGCCTTCCGGCTCCGAGCTGTTCTGGTCGCTGATGGTCAACACTGAGTTGGCGGCATCCAGCATGCTGCGGCAGCGCTGAAACACGGCCTCGCCTTGCTCACTCAGGCGCAGTTTGCGGGTGGTGCGGTGCAACAGCCGTACGTTCAGCGCTTGTTCCAACCTGGCAACGCTGCGGCTGGTGGCAGAAGGCGAGCTGCCTAACTGGCGGGCGGCGGCGGAGAAGCTGCCGCTTTCCACCACCTGAACAAAAACGGCCATTTCAACCAGCAGTGTGGTGGAAAGATTTGTGCTCACGGCGCAAAGGTCCATTGTAAAGAAGACGGATTATCAGCCGATTATGGCACGAATATAATAACGGCGTTAACCAGGAGAGAGCCCATGACCGAACGACTTTATTATTATCACGATGATTTGCAGCTCCAGGCTCAGGTATTGTCCTGCACGGCGCAAGAGGATGGCAGCTATGCGGTGCAGTTGGATGCCACGCTGTTTCACCCACAGGGCGGCGGGCAGCCGAGCGATAGCGGCACGATCGGCGGTGTAGCGGTATTACGTGTTGCTGCGCAGGGCGATCAACTGCTCCATTATCTGGCCGCCCCCCTGCCTTGTGGTCCGGTGACGCTGGAAATCGACGGGGAGCAACGCCACTTACATACCCGCTGGCATTCTGCCGGGCATCTGATTGGCTGGCTTGGGGAAAACCGGGGCTGGCAGCCGGTGAAAGCGCACCACTGGCCGGGGGAAGGGCGTATTACCTTTGCACCGGGTGCACAGGCAACGGAACTGCAACCAGAATATTTGCAACAACGGCTGACGGACTTGATCGCCGCCGACTTGCCACGCAGGCAGCAGGAACAGCAAGGCGTCCGTCAGGTTGGGTTTGGCGATCTGCCTGCTTATGGCTGCGGTGGCACCCATGTGCGTTCGCTGGCGGAGTTGGGCAAGGTGCAAATTACCGCCGTCAAGATGAAGAAAGGGCAGTTGATTGTGCAGTATCAGGTAGCATAACCAAGGGCACCCTCTTTATTTTCCTGACCCTGCATTGCGTAACTGCGTACAGAAGGCGCACTGGCAGCCCATGACCGGCACGGCTGCACAGGTGCTGGTATTCACGGCCTGCATTGCCATGAAATGAAAACCGTAAAACTGATTTACCAGCTGCTTTTCAATGCTGGGAGCCTTTGCTGGTGGTAATTCGGGTTGGCGAGGTTGGAAGGCGGTAGCCTTGCCAGCCAGCATGCTAAGGAATAACAAAGAGAGCTGTGCCTTCATGCTTTATCTCCTGCAAGACGAAAATGATACATTATAACAAAATCGGTTTATTGCCAAGCCACCTGCCTTGTGCGTTTTCTATCATTAGTTAGCTAAATTAGTTCGTTCAACTCCGTGCCGTTTTGGTTTGTTATCTACCCCATAACAAACCGACATAAAGAAGGCACGGCACCCATGTTTAATTTTCCTTTCAAGACGTTAACCAGCGGACTGGCGGTGGTATTAGGCGCTGCGGCTGCGGCGAGCCCGGCCATCGCGGCGGTGCAGGGCGGTACGCTGATCTATCTGGAGCAGCAGGCCCATACCAATCTGTATCCCCCTTCAGGTGGGTTTTACCCCAACGGCGGTATCCTTAACCAGATCACCGACAAGCTGACCTACCAGAACCCAAAGACACTGGAGATCGAACCCTGGATCGCCGAGTCCTGGTCCAGCAACCCCGATAAAACGGAATATACCTTCAAACTGCGCCCTGGAGTGACCTTCTCCGACGGGACACCGCTGGATGCCAACGCGGTAGCCAAGAACTTTGATACCTACGGCTTGGGCAATAAAGCGCTGCGCTTGCCGGTTTCCGAGGTGATCAATAACTATGACCACAGTGAGGTCATCGATCCGCTGACGGTCAAATTCTATTTCAAGCGCTCGTCCCCAGGCTTCCTGCAAGGTACGGCGACCATCGGTTCCGGGCTGGTGTCGCTCAGCACGCTGAACCGCCAATACGATGAACTGGGTGATGCGCGCCATATTATCGGCTCTGGCCCGTTTGTGGTGAGCGGTGAAACCTTAGGGCGGGAGGTCGATCTCAGCGTACGCCAAGACTATAGTTGGGGGCCCGCCAAGCTGCCTCAGCAAGGGCGGGCCAATCTGGATGCCATCAAGGTGATCGTCACCCCGGAAGACAGCGTGCGAATTGGCGCGTTGCAGGCCGGGCAGGCGGACTTTATTCGCCAGATCCAGGCTTACGATGAGAAGCAAACCCAGGATCAGGGCTTTACGATCTATGCCGCGCCAACCCGGGGCGTCAACGACAGCATTGCCTTCAGGCCAGACAATCCGCTGGTGGCCGATATCCGCGTGCGGCAAGCGCTGCTGCATGCCACCGACAGCAAACAGATCGTCGATACGCTGTTCTCCGCCAACTATCCACAAGCCAAATCGGTGATTGCCTCCTCGGCAGCCGGTTTTGTCGATCTCTCCGATAAATTGACCTTCGATTTGGCGAAGGCCAACCGCCTGCTAGATGACGCTGGTTGGCAAAAGGGCAGCGATGGTCTGCGCCAGAAAGACGGTAAAAAGCTGTTGTTAACGGTGTACGAGTCGCTTCCGCAGCCGCAAAACAAGGCGGTGCTGCAATTGGTCTCGCAGCAATGGGGCAAGGTGGGGGCTCGGCTGAATATCTTGGCAGGCGATGCTGGCAGCCGGGTGGCAGATAACCTCGATCCGCAAAAGACCCCGGCTTCGGTGGTCGAAGTGGGCCGTGCCGATCCCGATGTGATTAAAAGCCAGTTTTATCCCACCAATCGTGATGGCCTGTTGCAGCAGGGGGGCACCAGCCAGAACAGTCAATTTATCGACAATTCGCTGAACCAACTGCTGCTGGGGATCGCCTCTGAAGTGGATCCGGCCAAGCGCTTGCAGATCGCCGGTGAGGCTCAAAAGTATCTGCTGGATCAGGCCTATGTGATCCCGTTCTTTGAAGAGCCGCAGGTCTTTGCCGGTGCTCCCTATCTGAAAGGCGTCAACTTTGAGGCCGTGGGTCGGCCAAGCTTCTATGGCGCGTGGTTAGAGAAACGCTAACGCCATATTCGAGGAGATAAAGATGCTGAAATACCTGAGTGGCCGAACCGGACAGGCGTTGCTGGTGCTGTGGGCGGCATTTACCCTGTCGTTTATCTTGCTGCAGGTACTGCCCGGCGACGCGATCCTGATTAAATTCCAGAACCCGGATATGGGGCTTAGCCCGGATCAGATCGCCGACATGCGCGCCGCCTACGGTGCCGATGTGCCCCTGTGGCAGCAATATCTGCATACGTTGGGGAATTTCCTGCGCGGTGATTTGGGCTATTCGATCCAGAACGGCGTGCCGGTCAGTGCTTTGCTGGCTGCCAATCTGCCCGCCACCCTGCAATTAGCGGTGCTGGGCTTCACCCTGGCCTTGCTGTTGGCGCTGGCCATTGCCTTTGTCTCCAATCTGATCGGTTTTGGCTGGCTGAAATCGGCGCTGCAATCGCTGCCTGCGCTGTTTGTATCGGTTCCCACCTTCTGGCTTGGCATCGTGTTGATCCAGATCTTTTCATTCCGGCTGAAACTGGTGCCGATCATCAATCCAGGGGAGTGGGTTGGGCTGGTGTTACCGATCGCCACCCTGGCAATCCCAATCTCTGCTCCGTTGGCGCAGATCCTGATCCGCAGCATCGATAGCGTGCAAACCCAGCCGTTTGTGGCGGTGGCGCGAGCCAAAGGGGCTAGTCGTAGCGGAGTGCTGTGGCGGCATGTGGCGCGTAACGCGATGCTGCCAGTGCTGACCATTGCGGGCATTCTGTTTGGCGAACTGATCGCCGGGGCGTTGATCACAGAAACCGTATTTGGCCGCAGTGGCCTGGGGCAACTGACGCAGCAGGCGGTCGTGAATCAGGACGTGGCGGTGTTACAGGCGGTAGTGATGATCTCTGCCGCCGCCTTTGTCTTCCTCAATCTGCTGGTCGATCTGCTGTTCCCGCTGCTCGATCCCAGATTGAAATCCTATGCAGGAGCGACCCGATGAGCAGTATTCCGTTGGAAAAATCCGTGATGCCGGAACGCGATCTGTCCGGCGGGGAAACCGAAGGTAGTTTACCCACCGCCAGGCGCGCTCAGCGGCGTTATCCGCTCAGCCTGGGGCTGGCCTGGGCCGTGCTGGCGATCGCTGTGCTTTGGGCGATCGCCCCTGAGATCTTTACTGCGTACAGCGGCACGGAAGGAATTGCCGGAGCACAGCGTCTGGCACCGGGTGGTGAACATTGGCTGGGCACAGACCCACTGGGCCGCGATCTCTACGCCCGGATCGTGTATGGCGCATCGCACACTTTATCCGCAGCGTTGGTTGCTGTGGCGCTGGGGCTGGTTGTGGGGACGTCGTTGGGCGTGGTTGCCGGGGCTTTGGGCGGCATCGTCGATGATGTTGTTATGCGTTTGGTTGATGTTTTGCTGTCGATCCCTGGGTTGCTGCTTTCCTTGAGCGTAATCATCCTGCTGGGTTTCGGTACGGTGAATGCGGCGCTGGCGGTGGGGATCTCGTCGGTGGCCAACTTTGCGCGTCTGGCCCGTGCTGAGGTGCTGCGGGTGCGGCACAGCGACTACGTTGAGGCGGCTTACGGTAGCGGCGGACACTTTTGGGCGGTGCTATGGCGCCATATTCTGCCTAATTCACTGACCTCGGTGATTGCATTCTCTGCCCTACAGTTTGGCAATGCCATTCTGGCGATCGCCACCCTGAGCTTCCTGGGGTACGGCACGCCACCGCCCACGCCGGAGTGGGGCTTGCTGATCGCCGAAGGGCGTAACTACATCTCAACGGCCTGGTGGCTGACGACCTTCCCCGGCCTGATGGTGGTTGCCGTGGTGCTGGCGGCCAACCGAATCAGCCATGCATTAGGGAGAGCGCGCCGATGACCCCACAGACAACCGTTTCACCCGCGCCACTGCTGGAACTGGATAACGTTTCTATCGCCTATAGTAACCAGCGGGTGGTGCACAACGTTTCTTTTACCATTCAGCCGGGGGAAGTCGTTGCCCTGGTGGGGGAATCGGGATCGGGTAAAACCACCACGGCCCAGTCGATAATCGGCCTGCTGGCGGAAAATGGCCGCCTGGAGCAGGGGGCCATCCGGCTTAATGGCACCGATATTGCGCACTGGACACCGCGCCAGTTGGATGCAGTGCGTGGCGCGCAGATAAGTCTGATCCCGCAAGATCCCGCCAGTTCACTGAACCCGGTTAAAACCATCGGTGAGCAGGTTGCCGAGATCATCAATATTCACCAGCGTCTGCCACGCAAGCTGGTACAGCTTCGGGTAGTGGAGTTACTCACCCGTGTGGGGCTGACTCATCCTGAATTGCGCGCGCGCCAATATCCGCATGAGCTTTCCGGCGGCATGAAACAACGGGTGCTGATTGCCATCGCCATTGCGTTACGGCCCGCGTTGATTATTGCCGATGAACCGACCAGCGCGCTGGACGTCACGGTGCAAAAACGCATCCTCGATCTGATCGACGAACTGCGTCAGGAGTTTGGCACGGCGGTGCTGTTTGTCACCCATGATTTGGGCGTGGCGGCGGAACGGGCCGATAGGCTACTGGTGTTTCGTCAGGGCAGAGTGCAAGAGCAGGGGCAAACGGCGGCGGTGTTGCAGGCACCGACGCATGAGTATACCCGCCGCTTGTTTGCCGATGTGCCTTCGCTGGCTTCCGTTGCTCCGCCAATTATCGTCCGTAAGGCGGAACCGGCGATCGTCGTCAACGAGCTGGTGAAGGATTTCCGTTTTGCTGGCAGAGGCGGGCAGGCGTTCCGGGCGTTGGATCGGGTGTCGTTCAGCGTGCAGCGCGGCACTACTCATGCGTTGGTCGGCGAGTCTGGCTCCGGTAAAACCACTTTGGCCCGCTGCCTGCTGGGTTTTCAGCGGCCGGATGCGGGGCAAATCATCATCGACGGCGTCGATTTTACCCGGCTGAAGGGCGAGGCGCTGCGCCAGTTTCGGCGACGTATTCAACTGGTCTATCAAAACCCCTTTGCTTCGCTCGATCCGGCGCAAACCCTGTATCAGACGATTGAAGAGCCGTTGCTCAACTTTGAGCCTGTCGCCAAAGCAGAGCGTTACCGGCGGGTGCGGGAATTGTTCGAACGAGTCGCTCTGCCTGCTGAACTTCTGACGCGCAAACCGCGTGAGCTTTCAGGGGGCCAACGCCAACGGGTTGCCATCGCTCGTGCTCTGATATTGCAACCTCGGGTGCTGGTATTGGATGAAGCTACCTCGGCGTTGGACGTCACCGTGCAGGCGCAAATCCTGCGCTTATTAGAGCAGCTACAGCGAGAGTTGGGGCTGACCTACCTGTTTATCTCGCACGATCTGGCTACGGTGCGGCAAATCTCGCACAGCGTCTCGGTGCTGTGCCGTGGGCAACAGGTAGATGCAGGCACTACCGCCGAGGTATTTGCCCGGCCCGGCAGTGACTATACCCGCCAATTGATTGCGGCCATTCCTGGCCGTGCGATGTACCAAACTTTGAAGGATGCCTCATGAGCGCTAAACGTCTCGGCTTTTTTACCCGCCTGCTGGATAACGGCAGTGCTCAGGAACGTTACCGGCTGGCCACCGAGCAGATTGTCCATGCCGAACGCGCCGGGTTCGATACCGCCTGGGTAGCACAGCACCATTTTCATCAGGATGAGGGCGGCTTACCTTCACCCCTGGTTTTTTTGGCTCAGGCTGCGGCGCATACCCGGCATATTCGTTTGGGGACTGGAGTGATCACCTTGCCGATGGAGTCTGCCGTTCGCGTGGCGGAAGATACGGCGGTGTTGGATCTGCTCTCTGGTGGCCGGCTGGAAGTGGGGCTGGCGGCAGGGGGAACCCCGTCTTCGTTTAGCGCTTTTGGTATTGATGCCGAGCGGCGTAATGCGGCGTTTAACGATAATTTACGCATTCTGCTGGACGCCTGGAGTGGTGAGGCGCTCGGCAACTCCGCCAACCGTCTTTATCCGGCTGCTCCCCAACTGAAAAAACGCGTCTGGCAAGCCACCTTCTCGGTTGACGGTGGGATCCGGGCTGGTAAGGCTGGAGATGGGCTGATGTTGTCTCGCACTCAACCCAGGCCGTCAGATGCACCGGATACGCCACTCGATGAGCTGCAAAATCCGATTATTGATGCCTATCTCGCCGCGCTGCCGCCTGGGGTAGAGCCCCGCATCATGGGATCGCGCACCGCTTTTGTGACTGAAGATCAGAACCGTGCGCGGGATTTTGCTGCACAGGGGCTTAGCCGTGGATTGGAGCGCTTACGCGCCAGTGGGCATCAGGTACAGGATGAGTCGCTCGACGGTCTGATCCGCGCTTTTGACGTGCATCTCGGTACGCCAGAGCAGGTGATCGCCTCGTTGCAACGCGATAGCGCGCTGGCCCGTGTCACCGATCTGGCGTTTCAGGTGCACTCTATCGATCCGCCACACGCCTATATTTTGCGCTCCATTGAGCTGATAGCTCGCGACGTTGCACCGGCATTAGGCTGGCAGCGGCGCAATCCTGCCACGTTGGCTTATTCACATCACGCAGAGGAAAACGTATGACCGAAACCCAGGATCATCTGACCAGACTGGCTGAAATCACCCCAGACTCTCCTTTGGCACAGGCCAGAGCAACACGCCAGGCGGCAACCGACGGGATTGAGGCCAGCTATCAGAGGCTGTTCGCGCCACAGGATGTGGGCGGTTTTGGGATTGCGGAACGCCTGCTGTTGGCTCAACGTATCAGTGAATGGCACGGCGATCGGCAATTGGCGGGGCATTATGCTCAACTGCAGCAGACTCCGCCCGCAGACGGCCCACGTTTGCAGGCCGCATTGGATCACGCAGAACGCCTGGCCTTCAAACCTGCCGGGGCAGAAGCCAAACACTTACAGGCTCTGCAACAGGCGGGGTGGTCATTGGATGACATCGTCACGCTTTCACAGCTGATCGCCTTTGTCAGTTTCCAGAGCCGTCTGCTGTACGGCTACCGCTTGCTGGCAGGATTGCCGGTAGCGACCAGTGGCCGTGCTCCCGTTCGAGCTTCCGACTGGCGCACCGCGAGTCATACAGCCAGTGGCCGCCATGCACCGCCTGCGTTCACCAGCCAGGAGTTGGGATGGGAGCCCTGGATTGCGGCTAAACCCTTGGAGGCGTTTGACGAACCGGGAAAAGCCTTGTTGACCAAGTTCGGTCACGCGGATTCTGACTATTTCCGTTTGTTGGCGCGCGATCATGCGGTGCTGGAACAGCGAACCATCACCGATAGGGCCATTTTCTACACCGTGGGTGGCCTGGCCCGCCAGGATAGGGAGTTGGCTGCGGCGGTGGCCAGCAAGGTGAATGGCTGTATTTACTGTGCCTCGGTGCATGCGCGTAAAGCGGTGCAGTTATCCAAAAGGGCTGAAGAGGTGCAGCGCCTGCTGGATGTCGCGCCTGGAGGGATCTTGAGCGAGGGGCAGGGTGAGGATTGGCGTACGCAAATAGACTTTGCCGCAGCGCTTTCGGCCACGCCACCGCAGGCCAATGCGGCTCAGCTGGTTGCGTTACGCGAACAAGGGCTAGGCGAACTGGAGTTGTTGGACCTGGTGCAGGCGACGGCCTTCTTTGCTTGGGCCAACCGGTTGATGCTGACACTCGGCGAACCTTATGACGATTGAGTCACCCAGTGGTTAAACAGCAAAAAGCCCGCTTAGTTGCCTAAGCGGGCTTTTCTAAATATGGCTCCTCTGACTGGACTCGAACCAGTGACATACGGATTAACAGTCCGCCGTTCTACCGACTGAACTACAGAGGAATCGTGTGAACGGGGCGAATAATAGCGGTGCCGATGGGGCTTGTAAAGCATGAAAATGCACAAATGTTCCGTTTGTCGAGGTTATGAGCAAATTGGCTTGTTTTCCAGCAGGTTAAACTTTATCACTGACAGACAGGCCGCTATCATTGCAGGGCGGGGACACTGTGTAAGTTAATCCCGAGTTTTTCGGGGTGCTGATATTTTAAAGGCTAAACCCAAGAAAATTCCTAATTATAGAGTGAGGGATTGAGCTTGTTCGCTAAGATATTTCCTGTAATTTTCATGGATTATTCCTAGTGATCGATGGAAAAATAAGTTTAAGGATTATCATCAAGTCCTGTATTTTTAATACAACAATCAGAGTGCCTCGGATAAATCTTTAGATTGCGCTGTCGCTATGGAAAAACATCCGGGCACGTGTGGAGTAAATCGCCAAAAAATGCGTTTTTAATAATATAAATATCTATTTTTAATCGTGGGGGATAGTCATTTTCATTAGGAAAAACGGGGGTTGCGATGATAGCAGCGGAGATTGTCAGGTTTCCATGCATATCATTGTTTTTAATCTATTTTGTTTTATTTTTTGGCGCTTTTTTTACCAAGAGATCAGAATGAATGCTGCTGTATGCGGGAGTGTGTCTTTGTCCTTACTTGGCGACAAGCGCCGTTTTTGCCACGCAACTCGGCGTTCAGGCCCGCTTGCAGAGTTGCTGGATATAAAAAATACCAGTATTATTTTGCACTTCATAAACGTCGTGGGCAGGTTAAATCGCTGGCAAGTTGCAGGCGCCTTATTGCGCTATGCAGGTCACCGATGAAGCCCGGTTAAGTATTCGTTAAGTTAATAGACCATGGCGAACGTTGCAAGAGTAGGGGCAATGAGCGGCCATAGTATAGTTCCAGTGAATGTTTGCTACTGAAGAGCCACCCCTATATCATTGCTGAAAAATGCTTGTATTATTTATCCAGGATATAGCCGATCTGGTCTGAGTTGACCTGTCGGTAACGGAATTTTTTGAAAGGAATTTTCGATGATAAGCACCCAAAAGAACCTCTGTTTAGGCGTAATACTGTGCAGTGGTTTGTTGCTGGCAGGATGCCAGAAAACCGCACAGACCCGTTGGCAAGAAACCCCACCAGCGACCACCGTACAAGCTCCCCCTCAACAGATCAGCGTGTCCCCACCGCCAGAACCCGCTGCCGCAGAAACCAAAACCAGCAAAATTGGCCTTTGCCAAAGCGAGTTGGCGTCACTCAAGCAGGTCAATCCGAAGGCTTACGCGGCCAAGCAGGCCAACTTTAACCGTCTGGTGAACAATGCCTCGGTTTATGGCGCGGTACGCGGCGATGTCAATGCGACAACCAAAGATACCCTTGATGCGTTGTACAAATACAAGACCAATCAGCTATGTGCCGAGATCGAACGTGACGTCCTGCAAGGCTTGATCCAGAGAGGGGAAAGCGTGAAATGAAACGCAGGATATATTGCGGTGCCTTGTTGACGTTGGCGTTGCCGCTAGGAGTAGTAAGGGCTGAGGAGGCGGTTACTCCCGATGCCCATGCGTTGAATTCACTGGACGCGATCACACGCCAGGTGGATGAGGCTCCGGCGCTCCTGTTTCTAACGCCTTCACAACTGGATACAGCAGAACCTGCAAGACCCAAAAGTAGTAAACCTGCCAGCAGCAAACCTAACGAACTGGCAAAGTCGGCGGATGAGAGGGGTAGTGAGCGTATTCGCGAAATGAAGACGCTGCAGGCAACCATCAATCAGCTGAAAGCCAAAGTCACCAGCCAGGAAGCGGCTCTCGAGCAGTTGCGTAAAACGCAATCTCAGTCAGCGGGCTCTTCTGCAGAGTTGGCGCGTCTGCAACAGGCCATTGAGCAAAGCCAGCGGGAAAATGCGCGGCTGCAGCAGCAGCTTGCTGCACAGGCCAAGGAAAGCGAGCGGCAGATGCAGCAAATGAAGCTGCAACAGCAGGAACAACGTAACAGTGCGCAATTGCAGCAACAGTTGGCAGCGCAAACCAAAGATAACGAACAAAAAGCGCAACAGATCAAACAACTGCAGCAAACGTTACAGCAAAACCAGCAGGCCATAGCCCAATTGCAGGATCAGCTGTCAGCGCGTAGCAAAGAGAATGAACAGAAGTCCCAGCAGGCAATGGCGAAGCTGCAGGAGCAACTGGCTGCGCAAACCAAAGACAGCCAGCAGAAAGCCGAGCAGGTGAAACAGCTGCAACAGGCTGGTGCCAAGTTGCAAGAGCAGCTAACGGCGTATGCTAAAACTAACGATGAAAAAGCCCAGCAGGCCAAGCAGCTGCAACAAAATCAGCAGGAGGTGGCGAAACTGCAAGCACAGTTGGCTGCCCAGGCCAAAGACAGTGAACAAAAAGCCTTGCAGGTAACACAGCTGCGAGAACAACTGGCGGCGCGCAGCAAAGAGAATGAGCAGAAGACCCAGCAAGCAATGGCGAAGCTGCAAGATCAACTGGCCGCACAGACCAAAGACAGCGAGCAGAAAGCCGAACAGGTGAAGCAGCTGCAACAGGCGAGCGTCAAGCTGCAAGAGCAGCTAACGGCGTATGCTAAAACTAACGATGAAAAAGCCCAGCAGGCCAAGCAGCTGCAGCAAAACCAGCAGGCGTTGGCGAAGCTCCAAGAGCAGTTAGCCACCCAGACCAAAGACAGTGAATACAAAGCCCAACTGGTCAAACAGCTGCAAGAACAGCTGACGACACGCAGCAAAGAGAATGAGCAGAAGACCCAACAGGCGATGGCGAAGCTGCAAGAACAGTTGGCTGCTCAAACCAAAGACAGTGAGCAGAAAGCCGAACAAATTAAGCAGTTGCAGCAGGCCAGCGCCAAGCTGCAAGAGCAACAGATCGCGGCTCAAACCAAAACTACCGATGAAAAAGCGCAGTTGGCTGCACAACTGCAGCAAAACCAGCAGGCGTTGGTGAAGCTGCAGGAACAGTTGGCTGCCCAGACCAAAGAGCGTGAGCAAAAGGCGCTGCAGGTAACACAACTGCAAGATCAACTGGCGGCGCGCAGCAAAGAGAATGAGCAGAAGACCCAGCAAGCGATGGCGAAGCTGCAAGATCAACTGGCCGCACAGACCAAAGACAGCGAGCAGAAAGCCGAACAGGTGAAGCAGCTGCAACAGGCGAGCGCCAAGCTGCAGGAGCAGTTGACGGCACAAGCCAAAGTCAACGCTGAAAAAGCCCAACTGGCTACACAGCTACAGCAAAACCAGCAGGCGTTGGCGAAGCTGCAGGAACAGTTGGCTGCCCAGACCAAAGAGCGTGAGCAAAAGGCCCTGCAGGTAACACAGTTGCAAGATCAGTTGGCGGCGCGCAGCAAAGAGAATGAGCAGAAGACCCAGCAAGCGATGGCGAAGCTGCAAGATCAACTGGCCGCACAGACCAAAGACAGCGAGCAGAAAGCCGAACAGGTGAAGCAGCTGCAACAGGCTAGTGCCAAGTTGCAGGAGCAACTGACCGCGCAAACCCAAGGCCTTGATGAAAAAAACCAGCAGTTGAAACAACTGCAGCAAAACCAACAGTCGTTGGCAAAACTGCAAGAACAGCTGGCCGCTCAGACCAAAGACAGCGAGCAGAAAGCTGAGCAGGTGAAGCAGTTGCAACAGGCGAGCGCCAAGTTGCAGGAGCAGTTGACCGCGCAAACTAAAGATAATGAGCAGAAAGCGCAGCAAGTGATGCAGCTGCAACAAAATAAGCAAACCGTCGCAGAGTTGCAGGCACAGCTAGCCATCCAGACCAAAGACAGCGAGCAAAAAGCCGAGCAGGTGAAACAGTTGCAACAGACCAGTAGCAAGCTGCAAGAGCAACTAGCTGCACAAACCAAAGCCAATGATGAGAAAGCGCAACAGCTGAAACAGCTGCAGCAAAACCAGCAAGAGCTGGCCAAGCTGCAGGCTCAGTTAGCTACTCAAGCCAAGGACAGCGAGCAGAAAGTGCAGCAGGTCAAACAGCTGCAGGAACAGTTGGCGGCTTCCAGTAAGGATAATGAGCAGAAAGCCCAGCAGGTGAAGCAACTCCAGCAAGGCCAGCAAGAGTTGGCCAAGTTGCAGACTCAACTGGCTGCCCAGGCCAAGGATAGCGAACAAAAAGCGCTACAGGCCAAGCAGTTGCAGGAGCAATTGGCGCTTAATAACAAAGATTTCGTGCAACAAGCTCAGCAAATGAAGAAATTGCAGCAAGAGCTGCTGACGATGGCGAAACTGCAAGATCAACTGACCGTGCAGACCAAAGACAGTGAACAGAAGGCGCAGCAGATAAAGCAGCTGCAAGAACAGTTGACGGTGTATGGCAAAGACAACGATCAGAAGGCTCAGCAGGTTAAACAACTCCAGCAAAGCCAGCAGGAATTGGCGAAGTTGCAGGAGCAGTTAGCCGCTCAGACCAAGGACAGTGAGCAGAAAGCGCAGCAGATTGCCCAGTTGCAGCAGGCCAGTCAGCAGTCGAACACCAAGCTGCAAGAGCAGTTGGCCGCACAAACTAAAGACAGCGAGCAGAAAGCGCAGCAGATCGCTCAGTTGCAGCAGGCGAGTCAGCAGGAGAGCGTTAAGCTGCAGGAGCAGTTAGCGGCTCAGACTAAAGACAGCGAGCAGAAAGCGCAGCAGATCGCCCAGTTGCAGAAGGCGAGTCAGCAGGAGAGTGCGAAGCTGCAGGAACAGTTGGCCGCTCAGACTAAAGACAGCGAGCAGAAAGCGCAGCAGATCGCCCAGTTGCAGAAGGCGAGTCAGCAGGAGAGTGTCAAGCTGCAAGAGCAATTAGCCTCTCAGGCTAAAGACATCGAGCAGAAAGCGCAGCAAATCGCCAAGTTGCAGCAGGCGGGTCAGCAAGAGAGTGCCAAGCTGCAGGAACAGTTGGCCGCTCAGACTAAAGACAGCGAGCAGAAAGCGCAGCAGATCGCCCAGTTGCAGCAGGCGAGTCAGCAGGAGAGCGCCAAGTTGCGGGAGCAGTTAGCGGCTCAGACCAAAGACAGCGAGCAGAAAGCGAAGCAGATCGCCGAGTTGCAGCTGGCGAGTCAGCAGGAGAGTGCCAAGCTGCAAGAGCAGTTGGCGGCACAAACCAAAGACAATGAGCAGAAGGTGCAGGAACTTGCCCAGCTACAGCAAAAGCTGACTGCAGCCGAGAAAAAGCAAACGGCTGGCACGTCCGTGGTCACGGAGCCGAAAACGCAGGTGGAAAAACGCGATTATGCGATCGGTACCGCGTTGGGTAATGACATCCTGGATTTGCTCAACAGCAAAAAGACCCAGGGTGTAGACGTGAACCGCCAACTGGCGCTGGCAGGTGTCACTGATGTCATCAATGGCCAGACCAAACTGGCCAAAGAACAGATTGCCAAAGCCTTGTATGAAAGCGAGTTGGAGCTGAGCAATCAGCATAAAAAGATCAAACAGCAGAACGAAAAACAAGGCAGCAGCTACATCGATAAGTTCAAGAAGCAGCCACGCGTCGTACAGTCTAAGCAAGGCTTCTATTACCGCATCGATTATGTTGGCGATAGCGTGATTGGTGAGGGTGATACCGTTGCCGTGGTGGTTAAAGAGAGCTTGACCGACGGTAAAGTGATCAAGGATATGGATCTGGCTGGCACTTCAATTTCGCAGCCGCTGAGCGCGTATCCACCGCTGTTCCGCGAAGCGCTAGGTAAGTTGAAGAACCACGGTAACATGACGCTGGTGGTGCCACCTGAACTGGCCTATGGCGAGAAAGGTATGGCACCGGATATCCCACCGGGCGCGACCATGGTCTATAACGTACGCATCCTGGATGTGATACCGGCCTCCGAGCAAAAAGCTCCGTAACCCTATAACTAACCCGCCAGACGATTGGCGGGTTTTTTTTAGCTGAACCACGCTGGGGACTGGCAATGCCCCAGTGTGGTGCAGAACCCGGCTTTACCTTTTCACCCAATCCCGCCATATCGTTACCTTTCATTATTTTTTAATCACTTAGGCTGATAATGCACTGCTTGTTCTGCCTGGCCCGTTTTTTGCTGTAGTTGCAGTCGTTGATATTGAATGCAGTTAACCGCAGCTAGGAGCCACGATGAATTTCAGACGCCTGAAGTATTTCGTAAAGATCGTCGATATCGGCAGCCTGACTCAGGCGGCAGAGGTGTTGCATATTGCGCAGCCTGCGCTGAGCCAGCAAGTTGCCACTCTGGAAGGGGAACTGAAACAGCAATTGCTGATCCGTACCAAGCGCGGAGTGATGCCCACGGAGGCCGGCAATATTCTTTATGCGCATGCGCAAACCATCCTTCAGCAGTGCGAGCAGGCCCAGCAAGCGGTGATCAGCAGTGGGGAAACGCTGGTTGGGCAGGTGGCGGTCGGCCTGGTGCAAGGCAGTGCGGCCTCGCAGTTGGCGCTGCCGCTGTTGCAAGCGGTACGCGATCGGCATCCTGGGATTTTGCTGAGCCTGAATGAGAATATCGGCAGCGCGTTGAGCCAACAGGTGGCGACGCAGGCTCTGGATATGGCGGTGATGTACGGGCAGAACATGCCACCGAACCTGAACGTTACGGCGTTGGCGAAAGAGGATTTGTATCTGGTCGCGGCAAGAAGTATCCCTCATCCGGGCAACAGCATCGATTTATCGGCGGTGAGCAGGTTTAATCTGTTCTTGCCACGTGAGGGGGATTTGGTGCGTGACCTGGTCGATGAGGCTCTGGCGCTGCGCCAACTCACGCCGAATGTGATTGGTGAGATCGAATCACACAGCATGCTTTGCGCCGCTATCGCTAGCGGAATGGGGGCGACGATCCTGCCAGAATCGATTGCCAGGGCGACGATCGGCCCGGCCAAGGCCTGGATGATCCGCCTCAATGCTCCGGCGCTTTCGGTACCGCTGGCGTTAGTGGTTTGCGGCCAAAAGCCGCTCACTGCGGTGGCGGGAGCGGTGAAGGAGATCCTGCTGGAAATTACCGTCAGCCATCATCAGCCGACGCGAATGCTGGCTTTGGCGCTGTAGGGGCGCCGCGTGCGGCGCCCAGCCTTTGGGTTAGCGGAACGGCGGCTCGTTGAAGGTGCGCAGTTTGCGTGAATGCAGATGTTCACCTTCAGCCCGCAACAGGTCGATGGCACAAATCCCGATCTGCAAGTGCTCCGAAATCGCACCCTCGTAGAAACGGTTGGCTTGGCCCGGCAGTTTAATCTCGCCATGCAGCGGTTTATCAGACACGCACAGCAGAGTGCCATAAGGCACCCGGAAGCGATAACCCTGCGCCGCGATGGTGGCGCTTTCCATATCGACGGCGACGGCGCGGCTGAGGTTAAAGCGCAGTGCGGAAGCCGAATAGCGCAGCTCCCAGTTACGATCGTCGGTGGTGACCACCGTCCCGGTACGTAACCGCTGTTTTACCGCTTCCCCAGGCATACCGCTTACCGTTTTGGTGGCGTCATACAGCGCGCGCTGAACTTCCGCGATGCTTGGAATTGGGATATCCGGTGGCAGCACCGAGTCTAATACATGATCGTCACGCAGGTAGGCGTGGGCTAACACGTAATCGCCAATTGACTGGCTTTCCCGTAGGCCGCCGCAGTGGCCAATCATCAGCCAGGCATGGGGACGCAGCACGGCCAGGTGATCGCAGATGGTTTTGGCATTGGAAGGGCCGACACCAATATTGACCAGCGTGATCCCCTGGCCATCGTTGGCGATCAGGTGATAGGCGGGCATTTGGTGGTTCTTCCAGGCTAGATCGGACACCGTCTGCTCTGGATTTGGCGTTTCTGGCGTAACAAAGTGGCCACCGGCGCAAGAAAGCGCGATATAGGGGCTGGCCGGATCGGCGATCTGGCTACACGCCCAGCGGATAAACTCATCGACATAGCGCGTGTAGTTGGTAAACAACACAAAGTGCTGAAAATGTTCCACCGGCGTGCCGGTGTAGTGCCGCAGACGGGCCAGTGAGAAATCGGTCCGCAGCGCGTCAAAATGGGAGAGTGGAAAATGGTTGGCAAAAGGGGACAGGCCGTCTGCATTTTCATCGCCAATCTGCGCCAGCTCGGTAGTGGGGAAATGCTTGGTAAGCCCGGCACTCATGGTTCTGTCCAAGGCCAGATCGGAGCCGTCGATCACATAAGGGAAGGGGATCTCCTGTTGAGAAGGAACCACTTCGATCACGGCGGCATATTCACTGGTCAGCATTGCCAACTGTTCGGCAAGATAAGGGCGGAACAGCTGCGGCCGGGTGATGGTGGTGGTGTAGCTGCCAGGCCGGGTAAACCGGCCATAGGCCCGAGTTCTTGGATGGTCGGGATGTTCACCATCCCAGCGTACTCGCAGCTCCGGGTAGGAAAACAGCCCCGAGGCACGGGCCTGCGATTCTGGCAGGGTGCCATCCGCGATAAATTGTTTGATGGCAGCGCGCAAGGCGTTGACCGATGCGTCATACAGTACTTCGAGTTGGTCGAGGGCTTGCAGGGCAGTCAGCGACTTTTTTTCAGGGGTATTCATTGTTTTTCCTCGGTTCTTGCGATACCTCAGCATAGCGTAAAGCGTTGGCCGAATGAATCTATCTGCTGCTGCACTTGCGTGGAGTAGGGGCGCATCATGTGCGCCCGCTCATATGATGACTCCGAACTAAAAACTAAAGCGTAACCAGGCAAACAGCACGTTGCCGTTGTTGTAGGTACCGGGGATATAGGTGAACTGAACGGTTGCCTGCTTATAGCCAGCGGAAAACAGTGGCAGCACGATCGGCAATGGAATGTAGTTGCCGAAATCTTCACGTGCGGTGATCCCCGCCGTCACACCAAACCCAAGGCGGAAATCTTGATTCTGATCCAGATACCAGCCCTTTTCCCAGCCATAGCCGACAATCGGCTGCCACTCATTGTGGGAGTCTTTAAACATCATCGCGTACAGGGCACTCCAGTCACCTTCTTCGTTATAGCGCGATATCCCAAAGCCGCCGCCCCACGGCATCTCATTGTAATGATCCGTCTCGTCGTACATAAAACGGGCGTGCCAACTGATAAACGGCAGATAAAGATCGTGGTATTGCGGGTCCTCCCAGGTTTGTGCGACACCGCTGGTTAAAGAGTTCCACCAGCCCGAGACCCGCCCGGTGCTGGGTTCCGGTTCTGCTGCATGAGTTGGCGTGGTTAGCAATAACAGCCCTGTCCAGACCACTGCAAGAAACATCCGCATAGCGTGCTCCTTTGATGGGTAATGACCCATATTATTCTGTTTACGACGCAATTTTTCTCTTTATAGGTATCGATCTAGCAGTACTGCACTGACAAGTTAAAGTCTAGCCGATGGCTGGCGCTTTTCTGGTAATCGCGAAAATTCATTGGTTGGTTTGTGGAGGGGATGAAGAGAAGGGAGGCGATGAGGGGCGCTGCACAGAGCGCCCGCTTAGCGAAATTACAAACCGCGTTGGTCCATCAAAACAGCCAGATCAACCAGACGATGAGAGAAAGCCCATTCGTTGTCGTACCATGCGAGGATCTTCACCAGATTGCCGCCGATGACCAGCGTAGACAGCCCGTCGATAATTGATGAACGTGGGTCACCCTGATAATCGCTCGATACCAAAGGCTCATCGCTGTAGCCCAAGATATCTTGTAAGGGGCCTGAGGTTGCCGCTTTGCGAAATGCCGCGTTCACTTCTTCTACCGTCACATCACGTTTGAGCGTGACGGTCAGATCAACAATAGACACCACGGGCACAGGTACGCGCAGTGAATAGCCGGTCAGGCGTCCGTCCAACTCCGGGATCACTTTACCGAGCGCTTTAGCCGCACCGCTAGAATAAGGCACGATAGACAGTGCGGCGGCACGGGCTCCGCGCAGATCTTTTTCCGGTTGATCGTGCAGGGCCTGGCTGTTGGTATAGGCATGGGTGGTGTTCATCAAACCATGTTCAATACCGAAGCTTTGGTGCAGAACCAGCGCTGCTGGTGCTAAACCGTTAGTTGTACAACTGCCGTTGCTGACCACTTTATGCAAGGCGGGATCGTATTTCTCATGATTGACGCCCATCACGACCGTGATGTCATCGTCTTTACCGGGTGCAGATAAAATCACGCGTTTTGCGCCGCCTTTGGTGATGTGCACTTCGGCTTTGGCTTTGTCGGTGAAGAATCCGGTGGCTTCGATAACCAAATCAACCCCCACGCTGCTCCACGCAATAGCGCCTGGATCGCGTTCGGAGAAGACGTGAATGGTTTTACCATCCACCAGTAACTGTCCTTCGGAGGCTTCAACACTGGCGGCCAAGGTGCCCTGCAGCGAGTCGTATTTCAGAAGATGAGCCAGGGTTTTGCTGTCGGTCAGGTCATTGATTGCCACCACCTGAAAGTCATTGCGACCCAGCGCGGCGCGCAGTACGTTTCTGCCAATGCGACCAAACCCATTAATGCCTACTTTGACCATGATGTGCTCCTAGGTGAGTTATCTGGTTCCAAAATAGTGCGTGGATCATTTGGCGTAAATGACAAATAACAATCAATTTAGGACATAGTGCGAGCGTGAAAACGCTCTCGATAATCTGAGGGTGTGAGTTGTAAATTTCTTTCAAACACGCGACGCAGGTTGAGGCTGTTGCCAAAACCCGTGGCGGTAGCGATTTGTTCAAGCTTATCCGAGCTTTGTTCCAGGTGTTGCCGTGCTACGTCGAGGCGGACTTCTTCCACATACTTGGCGGGGCTGATCCCGGTTTCACGGGTGAAAACGCGGGTAAAATTCCTTGGGCTCATGGCCACGTGCTCCGCCAGCCTTTCAACGGATAAATCGCCGGACAGATTTTGCAGTATCCACGTTTGCAGGTCACGAATTGGGCCAGGCGAGCTGGCTTGACTGAGCAGAAAACGGCTGAACTGAGACTGTCCTCCGGGGCGGCGCAGGAACATCACCAAGTCTTGGGCGACATCGCGCGCTAACGTGAAGCTGTGATCGTCTTCCACTAAAGCCAGCGTGAGGTCGAAGCCCGAACTGACGCCAGCGGAGGTCCAGATGTTGCCGTCTTGAAGATAAATCGGGCCTTTCTCAACGTGGACACTGGGGAATTGAGCTTGCATCGCTTCCAGGAGCCGCCAGTGCGTGGTGGCACGGCGGCCATCAAGCAGACCGGCCTGAGCCAATAGCCACGCACCGCCGCAAATCGATACGATCCGCCGTGCATACGGCGCAGCCTGACGCAGCCAATTGACGACGATATCGCTTTCCTCAACGCTCATACCTTTGCCGGTGATCATAATGGTGTCACGCGGCAGGGTGGGATCAAGGTCAGTCAGACGGTGATCGGCCAGCAGATTTAGCCCCGACCCCCCATGGATCACGCGGTGCGCCTGGGTCGTGGCAATCGACACCTGATAAGGTGGATGCGCGGCATCCGTCGGCCTCAAGCGGTTGGCTTGCATCAGGATATCGGCAATGCCCGTAGGCTCGAATAACATGCCCCCTTCGGGGACGATAATCAAAAAGGTGTGCATGTCCTTAAAATACAAATTAGACAAAATAAGTCAAGTGAGGGGGCTGACTAGATTGATCGGTAGCGGGGGCTCTTGGGGCCAATGAAAAAGCAAAAAGCCCGCTTAGTTGCCTAAGCGGGCTTTTCTAAATATGGCTCCTCTGACTGGACTCGAACCAGTGACATACGGATTAACAGTCCGCCGTTCTACCGACTGAACTACAGAGGAATTGTGTGAACGGGGCGCATCATATCCAGCCGTGCAGATCGTGTCAACGCAAAATTGATTCTGGGGGTGCGACAGCTCATCATCTGAGCAAACTCAGTCCCGTTGTGGCTCGCTGTCCGCATACCAACGCTGCAAACGTGCCAGTGGGTTTTGTTTGTAGAAGCGGCAGAAATGCTCGTACAACTCAGGAAAGCGGTTGGCCAGCAGTTCAGGGGCACTGAAGAAGTACTCGGACAGCACGGCAAAGCACTCTGCCGGATCGCTGGCGGCGTAGGCATCCATGCTGGCTGCTTCTTCACCCACCATATCGATTTCATCCTGCAGGTTTTCCATCGCGGCGTGTAAATCGTATTCCCAGGCGGCGATATCGCGCAGCGGGATTGGGGGCACGCCGGTAGCGGTGCCGCCATTACGCATATCCAGTTTGTGCACCGCTTCATGGATCACCAGGTTGAAGCCGGAAAGGTCGAAGGAGTCTTGCACGTCTAGCCAGTTGAGTACGATAGGCCCCTGTTCCCAGCTTTGGCCCGATTGTACCACCGGCCCTGAATGCACCAGACCAATATCATCCTGCCATTCATCTTCCACCACGAACGGGGTTGGGTAGAGCAGGACTTCGTTAAAACCGTCCAGGCATTCTGCCCCCAGTTCCATCACCGGCAACGCAAACAGCAGGGCAATACGCGCCTGCATCAGGGATGTCACTTCCAACCCTTGTAAAGGCACGATGCGTTTATTTTGCAAAATCTGGCTGGCAACCGCCACCAAACGCCGCTGCTCTTGCTCATCCAAAGGTGAGAGCAGGGGAATGGACAGGGCTTCCTGCCAGTCGGCAAACGTTTCCGCCTGCGCTTGATTTGCTTTCCACGGCCATTTAATCATTGCGTTGCTCTAAGGGTCACTGGAACATTCGGCTGGGGCTGATAATGTCAACATGCCGCAAAAGGGGGCACTATAGCAAGCGTTTCACGCAGAGCTGCCGGAGTGGCTGAACGCGACGGCCTTGCAAACCGTCTCAAGGCTACCCGCTATGCGGATTAAAACCTTGCTCTGCGCTACTATTCAATCACTTACGCTTAACTTTGTCTGTGACCAACGTCCCGAAGAATGGAATGGAAACGATAAATAAGCAATTTTATACCAATGGGTTTAATGGCGCTCAAGCGGTGATCCCCGCAGTAGCGCGGGGATCGGCATGCGCTACTTGGCCGCGGCTTCCTCTGCCTTTAGTATTTTGTGTAACTCATCCTTGATATGTAGCTTCTCTTTTTTCAAGCGAACCACCTCGTCAGAGTAGCCGTTGCCTGCAGGCCCTTCTAACCTGGAGATTTGGTGGTCGAGTTGGTTGTGCTTATCAAACAATGACTGGAAGCGGGGATGGCTTGATTTCAGGTGCGATATTAACTCACGGTATTCTGGAAACATACTCAAGCTCCTTTGAGTCAAACTGTACACTGGAGGGCTTCTCCACTTTCACTGTAACCCAGCGTGGATTTATTTAAAATGGCGCTAGCTAGCAAAAATAGATCCTGCTGTGCAGATTGATGACAGCGTGGCAATGTCGCTGAATGGGGATAGGGCGAGCATGCGCGACCGTTTAGCTTTCTGCGTGATTTTGCCAAATACCCGTGCGTAACGTTGCCGGAGAGAACTCAACGTTTCTGCCGCGCCAGCCCAGTGCCTGGCGAAAACGCCATGCACTGGTGATATCAAATCGCCAGTAGCGCTCGGCTCCTTCGACGGCTTCGTTTTCCGCCTGCCATAAGATCTGGGTTTCCCCTTGCAAATGTAGAATGTCCCCGCGTGCAAAATCGATAAACAACAGCGCCGCCCTCGGCTGTGCCAGCAGGTTTCCTAGCGTATTCATATAACGGTTACCGCGAAAATCCGGTATCCACAGGGTTTCTTCAGCCAGATGGATGAACCCCGGTTTACCGCCGCGATGCGAGATATCTACGCCACCTTGCGCTGAATCACCGTGGGCATAGCTGGCCACAAAGCAGGTATCCGCCTGTTGGATCAGTTGTCGGGCCTGATCGTCTAACGAACTCAACTGCTCAATGGGGGCGGCAACGCTCGGCTCGGCGAACAGCTCTCGCCGTTGAATGTACTGCGGACAGTTGCCAAAGCTTTGTTGCACCACAATCTCCAAGCGGTTTTTATCCGTGCGGTTAATGATGCCGTTGACCCGGTTGCGCCTGCGGTTACTGAAATCTAACCCTAATGCGCCGACAGGCTGCCCGGGATAGAGCGATGCCTGAGCGGGATCGTCCGCCCGGCGTGGCGAAACGATCCGCAAATGTGTTTCATCTGGCGAGCGCAAAAAGCCGGCAGGCCCACTGAACACCGTAGCAACCGGCCACTGCCGCTCATCCAGTGTGGCAACAAACAGGTAGGGCAGGTGAGCGAAGAACTCGCGATGTTGATCGGGCATGGCGGTATAGATATTCCCGCTCACCGCATCAAAACCGGCCAGATCCTGCGCCAACTGCTCATCGGGATGAAACATGGAGGGAGACATGTTATTGGCCTACAGCCTGGTCAGGCAGGGGTAACGCAGGCATGGGGAAGAACCCGGGTAGCGCGGCAATACGATCTAGCCAACGCTGGATTGCCGGGAAGGACTTGAGGGAAAGTCCACCTTCTGGGGCGGCCGCCACGTAGCTGTAACAGGCCAGATCGGCAATCGTTGGCAAAGACGTTGCCAAAAACTCGCGTTCTGCCAAATGTTGCTCTAACTGGGGTAGAAAGCGTGCGCCGATGGCTTGTGCAGACGGGTAGTTCTCTGGCGCAGAAAATTGCACCACCATCCGACAAGATGCGGGGCCATAGCGCACCTCTCCGGCCGCTTTGGAAAGCCAGGCTTGAACTTGGGCTGCTGCCAACGGATCTTCTGGCAACCAGTGGCTATCCGGCGCATAGCGTTTGACCAGGTACACCATGATGGCGTTGCTGTCGCTCAATACCTGCTCATCGGCCAGCAATACCGGGATTTGTCCAACGGGATTAAGCCTCAGGAACGCCTCGCTGCGGCGCACCGAGGCCGGGGCTTCGCAATACTCATAAGGCAGATCTAGCATCCGCAATAGCAACTCGACGCGGTGGCAATGGCCAGAGGCCGGAGTGCCGTATAGTTTCAACGTTTGCATGGTGAGTCTCCTTTATGGTCTTGCTGACCAGAATACTCTTGCGCCAGATGATGGGTATCCGGGAAGATGGCAATTGATAATTTCACTTGGCGGAATAATCTATGGATCGTTTGGACGAGTTGGCGATTTTTGTGGCGGTGATCCAGCAGGGGAGTTTGGCCGGTGCGGCCCGCAAGCTGCGCCGTTCCGCTCCGGCGGTAACCCGAGCTATCGCTGCTTTGGAGCAGCGGTTGGGGGCGCGGCTGGTGGAACGCACTACCCGGCGTCTGGCACCTACGGAGGCCGGTTTGCGTTTAGCCGAACGCGCGCGTGCTCTGTTGCATGACTATCAAGGTGCGGTAATGGATACCGCAGAGGCTCAACTGAGCGGACTGCTGCGTATTACTTCGCCGGTACAGTTTGGGCGCAAGCATGTGGCACCGATGGTGATGGCTTTTCTCGAACGTTATCCGCAAATCCACATCGACATGCAGTTAAATGACCGCAATCTGGAGCTGATCGATGAAGGGCTGGATGTGGCGGTGCGCATCGGGCATTTGCAGGATTCCTCCAAGGTGGCGCGTAAGCTTGGAGAGGTGACACGCATCACCGTGGCTAGCCCAGCCTATCTGGCGCAACGAGGGGAGCCGCTGGAACCGGCGCAGTTGAGCGATCATGACACTATTGTCGGCACTTTACGTCCGACGTCAGGTGAATGGCGCTTTGGGCCTGACGAAAACGGTGAGCGAGTACGTTTGACGCCGCGCTTGTTGTTGAACGAGGTGGAAACTCAACTGTTGGCGGTGCGGGCAGGCAAGGGGATCGCAAGGCTACTGTCTTATCAGGTGGCGGACGATCTGGCCAATGGTACGCTGGTGCGGCTGCTGGCCGCCTACGAGCCCATGCCAGTGCCGGTGCAACTGGTGGCGAATAATGTGCAATACATGCCGCTGAAGGTGCGTACCTTTTGGGATTACGCTTATCAGCACCTCAGCCAAATTGCGCAAATACAACCGGCTCGCCCGTAGGGGCGAGGCATGCTGCGCCCACTTATCCTTTATCCTCAATTTATTTTCGAGTTTCATGGATGAAACTTTAAAATAACCTCTAAATGTTTAACCAGTGAAACTTATTGCCGGAAAAAATAAATTTATCTCGCCGAACACGCATTGCCGCATGCGCTGTCTTGACAATATTTTAACATGTTGCTAATAGTTAACTCACATCTTAAATAATAAACAAAGTTTAATATATGAAACTTTTAGCGGGCAGTTACGATAACGCAACGACGGTGGCTGATGAAAACGAGATCCTGCTCTCATTTCAATCACGCAGTCAGCGAGTTTACCAACAGCAACGCCATGAGTTGAATATGGCTTATGGGGATGCGCCGCGTGAAGTTTTTGACTGGTTTTATTCAACTGAAGAATATAAAGGCACGATAATATTTATTCACGGCGGCTATTGGCAGTTTTGTGATAAGCAGGATTTTGCTTTTATTGCAAGCATGCCATTGTCATTAGGTTTTGATGTGGTACTGGTGGAATATACCCTGGCGCCAGCGGCTAACTTGGCCGATATTTGTCAGCAAATTGGGGGCGCGCTGGATGCCATCGAGCGGCGGCTGAAGCCGCGTGGCGATAAACCGGTTTATCTCACAGGTCATTCTGCCGGTGGACATTTGGCAGCGTATTGGCAACACCATCCGCGGGTGCAGGCGGTGTTTCCCATCAGCGGCATTTTTGAGTTACAGCCGCTGCTGGCGAGCTACGTAAACCAGCAGCTAAAGCTGACCACCCAGCAGATAGAGGCCTTGAGCCCGGCGCGTAATATACCGCTATCTTTGAAGCCCATGGTGCTGTTTTACGGCGCGGCGGAACTGCCGGAGCTGATTGGGCAATCGCTTTATTATTATTCCGCATTGCGGGCGCAGGGGCTGCCGGTTAGCCGTTATGCGCTCCCCGGTGCTAATCATTACAGCGTGCTGGATGCGGTCTTTGCCGCCGATGGCGCTCTGCACCGTTTCCTGCTTACCGATGGAGAGTATCTTGATGCGCACAGTCATTGAAACCGGCCTGCCGGAGATCGGGCAACCTTTTTCCTGGGCGACCAAAGGCGGCGGGATGTTATTCACCGCCCATGGCCCGGTCCGCCAGGATGGCACTATTGAAACCGGCGATCCGGAAAAACAAATTACGCTGACGTTTGATAATTTAGCCACCACGCTGAAGGCCGCCAATAGCCATAGCGATAATGTATTACAGGTTATTGTTTATCTTACCGATGTTAATGACGTTAAACTGCTCGATAAAATCTATCAACAGTATTTTAATTATCCGTATCCCAACCGCTCAACGGTGATTGTTGATAAATTGGTGGTGCCAGGAATGAAAATAGAAATCACCGTTAGCGCCACAGCGTAATTAAATCTTCATAAAATAATATTCACCTGCTGATTCATTACATAATGAGTTAAGGATAATCTATGTTCGCACATATTACCCCGTCAACGCCCGATCCTATTATGTCACTGATGGAAGCCTATATGCAGGATGCTAATCCGCAAAAGGTTAACTTGGGTATAGGCCTGTATTACGACCATCAGGGTAATATTCCCTTGATGCAGGCCGTACATATTGCCGAACAGCGTTTACTGGAACAACAGCGGCCACATACTTACCCGCCAATCGAAGGTTCTGCACTGTTTGCCCGCCAGATCCAGACGCTGCTGTTTGGTGAACCGGCGGACCGTATTGCTACGGTACAAAGCGTGGGTGGCTCTGGCGCACTGAAACTGGGTGCCGATTTTATTTATCACTATCTGGCGCGCCGCGAAATCTGGGTTTCCGATCCTACCTGGGCCAACCACTGGGCGATCTTCGAAGGGGCTGGCTTGAAAGTGAATACCTACCCGTATTTTGACGATGCGTCTGGCCAACTGCGTTTGGAAGCCATGCTCGACATGCTTTCCACTTTGCCGGAGGGGGCAGTGGTATTGCTGCATCCGTGCTGCCATAACCCCACCGGCACCGATCTCAGCCCGGCGCAATGGCAAAGGGTGATCGATGTGGTGCAACAGCGTCGGCTACTGCCTTTCTTTGACATCGCGTATCAAGGCTTTGGCGATGGGCTGGACGAAGACTGCTTCGCGCTGCGGGCGATGTTGAAAACCGACGTGGATTTTCTGGTCAGCAACTCCTTTTCCAAGAACGTGGCGCTGTATGGCCAGCGTTTAGGGGGGCTATCGGTGCGCTGCGCTACGGCCGAGGCGGCGGCGAACGTAAAAGGTGCATTGAAGACGCTGATCCGCCGTAGTTATTCCTGCCCACCGACTCACGGTAGCCAGATTGTGGAAACCCTGCTGGCAGACCCGCAGCTATACCAACAGTGGGCCAGTGAGTTGACCACCATGCGTCAACGCATCAAACAGATGCGCGTTGGCCTGGCTGCTGGCCTGGAGCAGGGCGGTACCACGCTGGACTACACCCGCATTCGCGATCAAAAGGGCATGTTCAGCTACACCGGGTTGAATGAACGCCAGCTCGGTCAACTGCGGCAGCAATATTCCATTTATCTGGTGGCGCCCGGCAGGATGTGTCTGCCTGGCCTGAACCAGCAAAACCTGGACTATGTGACCGCCGCCATCCTTGACGTTACCCGTACCGCATAGAAAAGGTGAGCAACCATGAAAGATGCGAAACGTTTTGACGCTATCGCCCAGCGGCAGGATGGGCTGAAAAAGCACCTGACCGCCGGGCAGATGTCGATGCTGGCGATCGGTGGGGCCATTGGTACCGGCCTGTTTCTGGGGAGTGCTTACGCGATCCAGATGGCTGGGCCAAGCGTATTGCTGAGCTATTTCATCGGCGGGGTGATTGCGCTGCTGCTGATGGGATGCCTGGCGGAAATGACCTCCGAGCACCCAACCCCAGGATCGTTCGGCGATTATGCAGAGTTCTATCTCAGCCCGCTGTTTGGCTTTCTGGTGCGCTATTCCTATTGGTCTTGCGTGGTGTTGGCGGTGGGCACCGAGGTGACCGCCATCGGCATGTATATGCAGTTCTGGTTCCCAGGTACGCCGATCTGGCCGTGGGTGCTGTTGTTCTCGGCGGCGGTGATCGTCGTCAACGTGGTTGGGGTCAAGTCTTTTGGCCAGGTGGAGTACGCCCTCTCTACCGTCAAGGTGGTGGCCATTTCAGCGTTTATCATGATTGGCATCGGCATCCTGGCGTTTTCCGCTAACCCGACCTTCGGCATCCGTAACTTCACCGACAACGGTGGCTTCTTCCCGTTCGGGGTGAAAGGCATGTGGTTTGCGGTGATCGTATCGATATTCAGCTATCTGAGTATTGAGATGATCGCGGTTGCCGCAGGGGAAGCGAAAAACCCGGTGGTTGCCGTGAAAAGCGCGTTTAAAGGCACCATTCTGCGGCTGTTTATCTTCTATATGATGTCGATAGCGCTGATGCTGGCCATCGTACCGTGGCGGCAGTCTGGCACTGGTGAAAGCCCGTTCCTGGTGGCGATGAACGTGATCCATCTGCCTGCCGCCGCCGGGATCTTTAACTTTGTGGTACTGATTGCTGCACTGTCTGCCATGAACAGCCAGCTGTATATCACCACCCGCATGATGTTTTCACTGTCCCGTGCCGGGCAGGCTCCGGCGGCGCTGGGGCGGCTTAGCAAACGGGGGATTCCGGTCAATGCGTTGGCGCTCTCCTGCGTGGGGATTATTGTCTCTATCGTGCTGAGTATTGCCGCCCCAGAGCAATCGTTCGCGGTGATGATGTCGATCTCGGTGTACGGTGCCTGTTTCACCTGGCTGATGATCTTTGTTACCCACCTGTTCTTCCGCCGCCAGCATACGCAGACGCACCTCAAGTTCCGCATGTGGGGTTATCCTTACTTTACCTTGGCGGGGGCGCTCCTGATGGCTGGCTTGATGATAACCACGTTGTTCACGGACTTCTTTAGAATGACGCTGTGGTTTGGCATTCCCTTCACCGCGCTGCTAGTCGCCATCTATTTTTACAGTCGACGAGGGCAGGCATCGGTTGCAGCTGAAGCACCGGTACAGAGTTTGGAGTAATGTTGACCGGGCTGCGGCCCGGCCAAGCACTAAAGCTGGCTTTTGGGGATGATGTGGTCGCCGAAGTTCAGACGTTGGCGGCCTGGCTCTGGTTCAGAGAGAGGGGCCACTTCTTTCAGGCTGTTTTTGCAGCGTAAGACTAACTCCTGATACTGGAGTGTGCCAGTGCGTTTCCAGGCTAATTCCTGTTCGGTCAGTTCGCGGATCACCCTTGCCGGGCTGCCAATCACCAGTTGGTTGGCGCCAATCTCCGCGGCGGCCTTGACGAAGGAACCCGCGCCGACGATGGAGTTCTCACCAATGACCGCACCGTCCATGATGACGGCATTCATGCCAATCATCGCGTTACGGCGCACGCGGCAGCCGTGCAATATGGCGCTGTGGCCGATATGCCCATCTTGTTCCACTACCGTGTCCTGCAGCGGGAAGCCGTGCATCACGCAGTTATCCTGCACGTTGGCACCGTCTTCGACCACAATGCGCCCAAAGTCGCCGCGCAGGCTGGCATTGGGGCCGATGTAGACGCCTTTGCCGATAATCACGTCGCCAATCAGGACCGCAGTGGGGTGAACATAGCTGCTGGGATCGACCACCGGCGTCAAGCCGTCAATCTGATACACGGGCATAGCGCAAACTCCTCAAAATGTAGTGGGATCGCGCGGCAGTCCGCCAAAGCGGCGATAGTAACCGGCACTGGGTGCAGGTAAGGTGCCGATGGAGGTTTCTGCCAAAGCGCTGACATATTCCGTCGCGGCGCGATCCACTCGCTGATAGATATTGATGCACAGGTTGCGGGCGATTTGGCCCTCCCATTGAGCGGGTAACAGGGCATCTGGCAGCAGAGGATCTTTCAACACCACGCGGCGGAAAAAGTGGATTAATAATAGCTTAATCTGAAAGCATCGCAGGGGCGTCAGTACCTGCTCATCGGCTTCGCGCAGCAGGGCCATCAACGGGCGGAAGGAGACGATAAACTCATGGTAGTAACCGGCTACCTCGCTCAACGACCAGCAGTTGGCGACCATTTGGCGCAGCGTCTGTTCGGAACGGTTATAGGGATAGTCGGCACGGAAGTAGATCACCTGTTCACTGGCGTTGAGCTCGCCGAGCAGGGCGGCGACGTCGGTTTGCGCATGAGTGGGGGCGGCCATCAGGTTATTGGCGATCTGGCCAAAGCCCAGCCAGCCCAGCTCTTTTTTCAGCCGTGCACGCTCGGTTTTTCCCGCACTTTCCAACAGCAGTAGCTCCCACTTGCCGTCCCACTGTGGCTGTTCGCTGAGGTAGATTTTGGATTCGGCATGGCGAAACTGGCGCATACCCTGTTCGGTAACGCGGTAATAGCTGCGCCGCCCGATCTTCTCTACGTCCAGCCAACCCTCTTTTTGCAAACGAAATACCGAGGTACGCACGAAACGATCGCCGAAGCCCAGGGCTTCCAGCAGTGCGCTCAAGCTGCCCAGCCACACCTCACCACCGCGATGGCTCAGCGCATCACCGTAGAGTGAGATGATCAGCGAGGTGCCGCTGATCGGTTGGGCACTTAACGCATGGCGGATAAAGTCGTCCAGTTTATGTTCCATATTTTTCCCTGGGTAAGCCTTTGCTGAGACACGACATTAGCATAAACGACAAAGGCTTGCCCCTCACCCCAACCCTCTCCCACAGGGAGAGGGAGCTGATAGCCCCTGCTCGTTTGGAAGTAAAGTGATAATCTCAGCAAACTCGTTCGGTCCCTCCCACACAGGGAGAGGGAGCTGATAGCCCCTGCTCGTTTGGAAGTAAAACGATAATCTCAGCAAACTAGGGCTTCTCTTCATCTCATCCAAGGTGAATCACTCTAATTTCAAACACACTCGATCGGTCCCCTATCTAAGGTGAGTCACTCTAATTTCAAGCGCACTCGATCGGTCCCCTCTCCTTTGGGAGAGATACCGTCTTGTCGGCTATCCGGCAAGCGGTATTTCCGCATTAAATGTCTTTCCTGATTTCACCACACCATAGGCCAGTTGCAGCAACTTTCGCATCGCCGCACACACTCTTTCTTTGCCCGACTTCCCACGCAACTTTAGCCTTTCTGTTAAGTCTTTAACCACAACATTGTATTGGCCTGCCACTACCGCGGGCATGTATAACGCACTTCGCAGCTCACCGTGCCCCACTTTCGATAACCGGCTTTTCCCTTTAAACATCCCCGACTCACATCGCTGTGGATTCAGTCCTGCGTACGCTACCAGGGCCTTGCTGCTGGTGAACCGACGCAGGTTTCCTGCGAAGGCCAGCAGGCTGGAGCTCAGCATCTCTCCCACTCCAGGGATACTTTTTAGCAACTCGCTGTCCCGTTTCAGGTCAGGGTTATCATCGATGTGCTGACTGATTTTCTTTTTCGTTTCTCGTATCAGTTCATCCAACGTGGCGATGTGCTCATTGAGTGAAGGGACGATGACTGCTTCGGCCACCTCCAGGCGATTTTCTTCCATCTGACGCATCTCTTCCAGGTTCTTAAGATGCCTGACCAACGCGGTCAACTGGCGCTCGCTCAACGGGGCTGGGAACCACGGGGCAGGCTGATGCAGTGCGCAGTAGCGGGCTATCATCGCTGCATCGCTTTTGTCCGTTTTGTTCCGGGCCAGTTCTGTATTGCCGAAGGAATGGATACACGCCGGGTTCATCAGACTGACGTGGTAGTTGTTGTCTGCCAGATAAGTGGCCAGTTCCGTGCTGTAGCTCCCGGTGGCTTCCATACAGACATGACAGTCGCCAAAGCGGCTCAACCAGGCTGCGAACTCGCGGCATCCAGAAGGGGTATTGGCAAACTTTTTGGTTTTATACTTCTGATTGTCCAGCAGTACGGCGACATCAAATTTGTGTTTAGCGATATCAACGCCGACAGGGGTTCTACGCATTATGGCACTCCATAACCATGTCTGAAATTTATCGCCGGACCATCCTTATATGTAGGTGCTCATAGGCACAGGATACCGTTCGGTCTACAAGGCGACAGGGAAATAGACAGCCGGGGCACAATCTCTCCCACGGGCTCATAGGCACTAGGGTTAGGGGGAGCTCACCGGCTATCTCCCGATGATCAGTCGGGGATCTTCTCCGCTAAGGCGGAGAAGATCAAGACATAAGGGTTAGGGTGAGGGGAAAAATCACCTTGGTCGCAGATCGATCACCCGCTGGGCCTTGCCTTCCGAGCGAGGAATATCGCCACAGTTGGCAATGCTGACGTCGGTGCTGACCCCGACTATCGATTTGATATGGTGACGCAGTTGGTGGCAGATATCGCAACGCTGCTGGTGGCTGAGCGTAAGCGCCGACTCTTTCAGTTCCACCCGTACCGCCAAGGTATCCAGATGCCCGGCACGGCTCACCTGCAGTTGATAATGCGGCGACAGATGCTCGAACTGCATAATCTGTTCTTCGACCTGTGAAGGGAACACGTTCACGCCGCGAATGATCAGCATATCGTCGGAACGGCCGGTGATTTTGCCCATCCGGCGCATGTTGCGGGCATCCCCTGGCATTAGGTGGGTGAGGTCGCGCGTACGATAGCGGATCACCGGTAGCGCCTCTTTGGTCAGCGTGGTGAAAACCAGTTCGCCATGCTCGCCGTCAGTCTGTATCGCACCCGTCTCCGGGTTGATGATCTCTGGCAGGAAGTGGTCTTCCCAGATGGTCGGGCCGCCGCCGCTTTCGGCACACTCCATCGCCACGCCTGGCCCCATCACTTCGGAAAGGCCGTAGATATCCAGCGCCTTGATCCCCATGCGTGACTCGATCTCATGGCGTAGAGATTCTGTCCAGGGTTCTGCACCAAACACGCCCAAACGCAGGGAGCAGTTGCGTGCATCGCCGCCCATTTTGCGTTCCAACTCGTCGATCAGCGTCAGGCAGTAGGACGGAGTCACCATGATCACGTCGGGTTTGAAATCCAGGATCAGCTGCACCTGCTTCTCCGTCTGGCCGCCGGACATCGGGATCACCGTCGCACCCAGGCGTTCTGCGCCATAGTGCGCACCCAGCCCGCCGGTAAACAGGCCGTAACCGTAGGCAACGTGGATTTTGTCTTTGGCCGTGGCTCCGGCAGAGCGCAGGCAGCGGGCGACAATATCGGCCCAGTTATCGATATCCCGCTGGGTATAACCGACTACCGTCGGGCGGCCTGTGGTACCAGATGAAGCATGAATGCGTACCACCTGTTCCATCGGCACGGCAAAGGTGTCGAAAGGATAGTTGTCACGCAGATCCTGCTTGGTGGTGTAGGGGAACAACGCCAGATCGCTCAGTTGCTTCAGATCGCTCGGGTGAACGCCGGCCTGATTGAACTTGCGCTGATACATAGGTACGTTGTTGTAGGCATGGTGCAGGGTCCATTGCAGGCGTTCCAGTTGTAATGCTTCGATTTCGTCGCGTGAAGCAAATTCAATCGCGTCGATGGGCCGTGGATTTGTAGTCATCTTTTTAGCCTCGCAGGTGTTAGACACGCTCAATAATCATGGCAATGCCCTGACCGACGCCAATGCACATGGTGCACAGTGCGTAGCGGCCAGCGCGACGTTCCAGCTCAAACAGGGCGGCCAGCGCCAGGCGAGCACCGCTCATGCCCAATGGATGGCCAAGCGCGATGGCCCCCCCGTTGGGATTGACCCGTTCGGCATCATCCGGCAGACCAAGCTGGCGCAATACCGCCAACGCCTGTGCGGCGAATGCTTCGTTAAGTTCAATGACGTCCATCTGAGCCAGGCTTAATCCGGCAATTTCCAGGACTTTGCGGGTCGCGGGCAGCGGGCCGATCCCCATCAATCGTGGCTCCACGCCGCAGGTGGCGGTGGCGACAATGCGTGCCCGTGGCGTCAGACCTTGCTGCAAGGCCATGGCTTCGGAAGCGACAATCAGCGCCGCCGCACCGTCGTTGACGCCAGAGGCATTGCCAGCCGTGATACAGCCCGGCTGACGGAACGGCGTTTTCAGTTTCTGTAACTGCTCCAACGTGGTTTCTGCACGCGGATGTTCGTCTTCGCTGAACTGAGTAATGGCCCCTTTTTTGCCGCTGAGGCTCATCGGGATAATTTCCTGTGCCAGGATCCCCCGCTGTTGTGCCAGAGCGGTGCGCTGCTGGCTGCGCAGGGCAAAGGCATCCTGATCGGCACGGCTGATGCCAAACTGTGCCGCGACGTTTTCGGCGGTTTCCGGCATGGAGTCGGTACCGAAAGCTTCATGCATCAGTGGGTTAACAAACCGCCAGCCGATAGTGGTGTCAAACAGCTGTGCCTGGCGGCTGAACGCGCTGTCTGCCTTACCCATTACCAGCGGGGCACGGGTCATGGATTCGGCTCCTCCGGCCAGGACCAGGCTGGCCTCTCCGGCCTTGATGCTGCGGGCCGCCATCGCCAACGCATCCAACCCTGAGCCGCATAGCCGGTTGATGGTGGTACCGGAAACGTTTTGCGGCAGCCCGGCCAGCAGCGCCGCCATACGGGCCAGATTACGGTTGTCTTCCCCGGCCTGATTGGCGCAGCCGAGGATCACGTCATCCACCCGCGACCAATCCACATTAGGGTGGCGCTCTAGCAGAGCACGCAGCGGTAGGGCAGCTAAATCGTCAGCCCGCACGTTTGCCAGTGCGCCGCCGTAACGGCCAATCGGCGTGCGGACGCCGTCGCAAATAAAGGCCTGGTTCATGGCTGCTCTCCCAAAATGCTGTGGCCCAACCGATGGGCGCGGCCACGGAACCAGGCGACGGTTTTCCCCAGTTGGTTAACGATCTCAACGTCGTATAATCCGGTGGTTTTACCCTGATGGCGCACTTCCGCGCATGCGGTTAGACGATCGCCTGCCAGTGCAGGGCGGATAAAATCGATGGTGCAGCCAGAAGCGACCGCCGCCAGCCCCTGACTGTTGCAGGCATAAGCAAAGGCGGTATCTGCCAGGCTGAACAGTTGGCCACCGTGACAGGTCTGGTGGCCATTGAGCATCTGTGGGCCGACGGTCATGCTGACTTTGGCCATGCCGGCATCCACGGCATCGATGCGCATATCCATTGCCTGTGCGCAGGTATCTTGGCTAAACATCTGTTCGGCGCAACGCTGGGCCAGCGCGCGGGGAGTGTTGGCATTCATCAGCATTTGGCTCCTGAATAATGGGAGGCATAACGGCGCAGCAGCGGCATTGGGCGATAGCGGGGTTCCGCGTAATAACGTTGCAGGTTTTCCAGCGTGGTGAGAATTTGTTGCCAGCCGAGCTTGCTGCCCCAAGCCAACGGACCTTGCGGGTAGTTGACGCCAAACCGCATGGCATCGTCGGTATCGGCGGCATTGGCCACGCCTTTATTCACCACGTCCAGGGCTTCATTAGCCAGCATGGCGACGGTGCGCATCACCAGCAGGCCCGGATAATCAGGCAGGTGGATCACCTGTTTACCCAGCGATTGCAGCAGGCGGATGACCTTGGCCGTGTGCGGCACCGCGTTCTGCTCGGCGCTGCTGATGGCGATAACGGGGGCGTGCTGATAGTTGACGGACAGGTCGAACAGAACCACGGGCGATCCGATTTCTTCGGCGACTTGGCTTGCCGTTTTACCATTTGTTAACATAAATGTAACTTCATCGACCCGGGCAAACGGACTGGTCTGGCCAGAATGTTTGATCGCCGCCGCATTTCCCGTCAGCAACTGTGCAAACTCACCGATGGCCGACCAGTCGCCGTGCAACGTGACGGAATGAGGCAAGTCAGCCGTTACCGCCGAAGCAAAAGTTGCTGACGGTACGGCCTGCTCACTGCCATAGCGGTAGAAACCCCGGCCACTCTTGCGGCCCAAATGCCCGGCAGCCACCAGTTCCTGTTGCACCAGCGAAGGAGTAAAACGGCTGTCCTGATAGAAAGCGTGATAGACCGACTCGGTGACGGCATAGTTGACGTCTTGACCGATAAGGTCGGTTAGTTGCAATGGTCCCATGGCGAAACCACCGGCATCACGCAGTACGGCGTCAAGGGTGGCCGGATCGGCAATCTGTTCTTCCAGCGCGCGCAGGGTTTCGCCGTAGAAAGGTCGGGCTACGCGGTTGACGATAAAGCCTGGCGTAGAACGGCACACGACGCTGTGTTTACCCCAATGCTGAGCCAAGACTTGCAGGCAGCTCAGCGTTTCCGGGCTGGTTTCCAGCCCTCCGACGATCTCCACCAGTTTCATTAGCGGAGCCGGGTTGAAGAAGTGCAGGCCCGCCATGCGCTGCGGGTGCTGAAGCGCGCTAGCGATGGCGGTAATAGAGAGTGAAGAGGTATTGCTGGCAAACAGCGTATCGGTGGAGCATATCGCCTCCAGATCGCGAAACAGGCTCTGTTTGATCGCCAGCTTTTCCGCCACCGCTTCGATCACCAGGCTGCAGTCGGCCAGATCGCTCAACGAGCCAGTCAACTGAATATGTCCCAGCAGGGTTTCGGTGCTGTGGGCATCGGCTTTACCTGCCTCGACCCGTTTGCGTAGGCGTTGCTCGAGCTGTTCCAGCGCGCGGGAGGCGGCGGGCAGGGCGATATCGAACAGCTTGACCTGATGCCCTGCCGCAGCGGCTACCTGGGCAATACCGATCCCCATGGTTCCAGCACCAATCACGGCCACCGTTGCGGAGGTGGCTAGGGTATTTATCGCCATCTTCTCTCTCATGGCTATTTCCCGCTGAAGTTCGGTGAACGTTTGGCGAAGAAGGCGCTGACGCCTTCGCGATAGTCTTCACTACGGCCACCCAGGCGCTGTAAATCGCGCTCTAAATCGAGCTGCTGGTCGAGCGTATTGCTGGCCGAGCTGTACATGGCTTTTTTAATCAGCCCCAGGCCGTAGGTAGGTTGGGTAGCAAGCTGTTTGGCCATGCTCTGGGTGTGGTCGGCCAGCTCGGCGGCAGCCACGACCTGCCAGATCATTCCCCACTCCAGCGCCTGCTGAGCGCTGATTTTGTCCCCCAGCAGCGCCATACCCATGGCTCGCGCATGCCCGGCCAGGCGGGGTAGATACCAACTGCCGCCGGAGTCTGGCACCAGGCCCAGTTTGCAGAAGGATTGGATGAAGTTGGCGTTGTCGGCGGCCACCACGATGTCGCAGGCCATTGCCAGCGCGGCACCCGCTCCGGCAGCAACGCCGTTAACCGCGCAGACGATCGGCTTGGGTAGCGCGCTCAGGCGGCGGATCAGCGGGTTGTAAAAACGTTCTACGGACAGCCCAAGATCCGGAGGAGCCTGATCCACACTGACGTTACGATCGTTCAGATCCTGCCCGGCGCAGAAGCCACGCCCGGCACCGGTGATCAGCACGCAACGCACGCTGTCATCGCGTTCGGCTACGGTCAGCGCCTCGCTGAGCTGGTGGTGCATTTCATCGTTAAAGCTGTTGAGCCGGTCGGGGCGGTTCAGGGTAATGGTCAACACCCCGGCTTCGATGTGGCTAAGAATGAATGCGTTTTCCATAAATCAGCGCCCTTGATAGTTCGGTGTACGTTTTTCGAAGAAGGCGGCAATGCCTTCCCGGCGATCTTCGGTGGCGGCCAGGGTGACAAACTGCTGGCGTTCCATCTGCAAGCCTTGGCTGAGGCCAGTTTCCTGCGCCTGTTTTAGCGCCTGTTTGGCCGCGCGCAGCGCCAGCGGCGCCTGTTGGCTGATGCGTTGGGCCAGTTGTTGAGTACGCTCCAGCGTTAATGCGTCGACGCAAACCTCGCTCACCAGCCCGGCTTGCAGTGCGCAGCGGGCGTCTATGGCTTCACCGGTCAGCACCATTTGATAGGCGCGGGACTTGCCCACGCTGCGGATCAGGCGTTGAGTACCACCGGCTCCGGGTATCAGGCCTAAAGTGATTTCCGGCAGGCCGAAGCGAGCGCTTTCGCCGCAAATCGTAATGTCGCAGGACAGAGCCAGCTCACAGCCAGCACCGAGCGCGTAACCGTTGACCGCCGCCAGCAAGGGTTTGCTGAACTGGGCCAAGCGCTGCCATAGCAAAGGGCGGTGATCGAGCTGGGTGGCGGCGACATCCTGTTGCTGCAATTCGCGCAGATCGGCACCGGCGGCGAAGAACCGGGCGGCACCGGCGATCACCACGGCACCGACGTCGGTATCGCTATCGGCCTGTTCCAGTTGATAAACCAACTGCTCCAGGCAGACGGTGCTCAAGGCGTTGCGGGCATCGGGGCGGTGCAGCGTCAGTGTGACCACGCGTTGCTGCTGTTCGCGCAGGATCCAAGGGGTTTCCATCGTCGGCTCCTAAACGTCAAAGTCCAGCACCACGCCTTCACCGCGTGGCCAGGACTGGCAGCTCAAGACATAACCTGCCGCCAACTGATCCGGCTCCAGGCTGTAGTTGATCGCCATATCCACCTCACCGGCCTTCAGCTTGCATTTGCAGGTGGCGCAGACGCCGCCTTTACAGGCATAGGGCAAATCGGCTCCTTGGCGCAATGCGGCATCCAGAATGCTGTCATCCTCGCTGCCGACGTCGATTTTGAGGCTGCGGCCGTCGAGCCGGATCTCTACCTGGGTAGCGTTGCGGCTACCTGCATTGGCAGGCCGGGCGACGATGCCGCTGGTGTTGAAACGCTCGCTGTGAATACGCTCGGCAGGCATACCGGCCAGCTCCAGCACGGTGTGCGCGTCGTCCATCATCGCTTCCGGGCCGCAGATAAAGGCGTGGTCGAACTCGTTGAAGTCCACCAGCGTGTTACCCAGCGCGGTCAGGTGGTCACGGTCGATGCGGCCACTGAGCAGTGGGCTGTCGAGATTTTCCTGGCTAAAGAGATACAGCGGCTGGAAGCGCTGTGGATAACGGTTTTTCAGATCCGAGAGGGCTTCTTTAAACATCACCGAGCGGCTGGTACGGTTGCCGTAGATCAGCGTGAACTGGCTGTTGGGTTCCAATTGCAACGTCGCCTTGATGATCGACAGCATCGGTGTGATGCCAGAACCGGCGGCGATCGCCAGATAGTTGCCCTGGGTTTGTGCCTGCGGCTGGTAACCAAAACGGCCTTGCGGCAGCATCACTTCCAACTCATCGCCCACCTGCAAACTTTGGTTGATAAACGAAGAGAAGCGCCCCTGATGGATCGCCTTGATGCCGATTTGCAATACGCCATCCTGCGGTGCGCTACAGATGGAGTAGCAGCGGCGCAGCTCTTCACCATTGACCCGCGCTTTGAGCGTGAGGTGCTGGCCGGGGGTATAGCCGTAATGGGATTTCAGTTCATCCGGGACGCGCAGCGTGATGGCTACGGCGTCCGGGGTTTCGCGCTCGATGGCTGCGACATTCAGGCGATGAAAGACCGTCATGGTTTTCAGTACTCCTAAATACATTTGAAATAGTCGAACGGTTCCCGACATTCGCAGCAGCGGTAAAGCGCTTTGCAGGCGGTGGAACCGAACTCGCTGATCTTTTCCGTGTGCTCGCTGCCGCAACGGGGGCACTGCACCGGGCCGTCGGCTAAAGGCTTCTCACAGGTTTGCCCCTGCGGTGGTGCCACGCCGTATTCACGCAGGCGCTGGCGAGCATCCGCATTCATCCAGTCGGTGGTCCAGGCCGGGCTGAGGCTGATGGTGATCTTCACCGGGCTGAAACCCGCCTCGTTCAGCGTCTGTTCAATGGCGTTGAGCAGGAACTCGGTCGCCGGGCAGCCGGAATAGGTTGGGGTAAAGGTGATGTGCCAGCCTGCACCATCGCGCTCTACGTCACGTACCATGCCCAGATCGGTAATGGACAGTACCGGCAGTTCGGGATCGCTGATCTGCTGTAAGCAGTGCCAGATCTGCGGGATCTCGGCCGGTTGCAGTCGGGTGATATTCATCATTGCTTCTACCAGCTACAGTTCGGGTAAGCGCGTGGCAGAAACTGCATCTCTGCCAACATTGGGCCGAGGTGTTCAGTGTGCCGCCCTTGCTTGCCGCCGTGGCGAAATGCCTGCTCGGTGGGCAGCGCGAGCGTGGCCTGTTGCAGCGTATCGTTCACCATCGCCTGCCACGGTGCCTGCAATTGGCGTGGATCGACGGCAATACCCCGTTCGGCCAATTGCAGCTCAATCTCGTCGGCGTGGAACAGCTCGGCGGTGAAGCGCCACAGATCGTTTAATGACTGCTGGATCTTCTGGTGGCTGATTTCACTGCCGTCACCCAGGCGGATCATCCAGCCGTGGCTGAAACGCAGGTGATAATCCGCTTCCTTCAGCGATTTGGCGGCGATGGCGGCCAGTTGGCCGTCTTTGCTGCGGCTCAATTCCCGGTGCAGCAGCACGTGGTAGGTATCGAGCAAGAACTGGCGTACCAGCGTGTCGTTAAAGCCGCCGTTGGGCTGTTCTGCCAACAGCAGGTTGTGGAATTCACGTTCGTCGCGGCCGAAGGCCAGGCTGTCTTCGCTGTGCTGCGGGCCGGAAAGCTCGGCGGCATAGGCCAGAAAATTGCGCGCCTGGCCCAGCAGATCGAGGCCAATATTGGCCAGTGCCAGGTCGATCTCCAGCTCAGGAGCATGACCACACCAAGCGCACAGGCGCTGTGCCAGAATGAGCGGTGTATCGCCCAAGCGCAGGGCATAGCTGATTGTTGCTGCGTTACTCATCGTCATGGCCTGCCTCTACATGTTCTTGATGCCGTCGGGGATGGTGTAGAACGTGGGATGACGGTAGATTTTGTCGTCGGAAGGATCGAAGAATGCCGCCCGATCCTCCGCTTGAGAGGCGATCAGATGGCAGGATTGCACCACCCAGATCGAACAGCCCTCACTGCGTCGGGTGTAGGCATCGCGGGCGTTTTCCAGCGCCATCTGATCGTCTGCAGCATGCAGGCTGCCCACGTGGCGATGGGCCAAACCCTGCTTGCTGCGGATAAACACTTCATACAACGGCCATTCGGCGTGAGTCATTTTTCTCTCCTCGATTAAGCTGCATTTGCCGCGCGTTTGCTGGCATGTGCCATGGCACCATCCCGTACCCAACTGCCTTCGTCCCAGGCTTTACGCTTGGCTTGCAGGCGTTCGTGGTTGCACTGCCCACGCCCCTGGATCACGTCGTGCAGCTCTGCCCAGTCGATCTCGCCAAAGCGGTAATGTCCGCTGGCTTCATCCCATGCCAAATCGGCATCGGGGGCGGTCATGCCCAGGGCTTCCAGTTGCGGTACGGTGTTGTCGATAAACTTCTGCCGCAGCTCGTCATTGCTGTGGCGTTTGATTTTCCAGGCCATGCTCTGTGCGCTGTGGGGGGAATCGCTATCGTTGGGGCCAAACATCATCAGCGCTGGCCACCAGAAGCGGTTGATGGCGTCCTGTAACATGGCCTTTTGCGCTTCGCTGCCCTGGGCCATCACCATCACGGCTTCATAGCCTTGACGCTGGTGGAAGCTCTCTTCTTTACAGATTTTCACCATCGCCCTGGCATAGGGGCCGTAAGAGGCACGGCACAGAGCTACCTGATTGACGATGGCGGCACCGTCGACCAGCCAGCCGATCACGCCAATGTCAGCCCAGTTCAGCGTTGGATAGTTGAAGATCGAGGAGTACTTCATCTGACCGGCGAGCATCTTTTGGTAGATATCCTGGCGGGTGCAGCCGAGGGTTTCCGCCGCGCTGTACAGATAAAGACCGTGCCCGGCCTCATCCTGGACTTTCGCCAGTAACACCGCTTTGCGCCGTAGGGAAGGGGCGCGGGTCAGCCAATTGGCTTCAGGCAACATGCCGACCACTTCGGAATGCGCATGTTGGCCGATTTGCCGGATCAGGTTGCGGCGATAGGCATCCGGCATCCAGTCTTTGGCTTCGATGGAGATATCGGCGGCGATCTTGTCGTCAAAGTGCTGCTGAAATTGTGCGTCAGTTGTCATACTTGCCTCTTGGTGATTCATGTTTTTCACATTAAAACCAAAAATGTGAATCACTTTAACTAACCGTAAAGTTACAAGTTGATAACGGCAAGATCAAATGCAAATACTGTGATTTTGCGATGGCTATCACAATGTATTTTGTTATTTTGTTGATTTTAATGATTATTTGTTTTTCTGGGTTATCGATCAAGTTGGCGTTAACGCACCGGTTTGATGATTTTGTTTTGCTTTTGTTAAATTTTAACCTGGCGCAGAGTGGAAAATATGTGATACATCATTAATCTTGGTGGTGTCTATTTATGAATTCCGGAGGAGCAAATGCAGCAGTTAACCAGTTACCTTTCTGGCGCTTGGGTGTACGGCCAGGGGCAATCCCGCCAGATCCAGCATGCCGTGACCGGCGAGCCTTTGTATCAGGTCTGCTCCGACGGGCTGCCGTTGGCCGCCAGCCTGAGCTATGCCCGCAAGCTGGGCGGCACGGCGCTGGCAAAGATGACGTTTCAGCAGCGCGCCCAGATGATGAAAGCGGTGGCTAAACACCTGCTGGCTAATAAAAAAGCGCTGTATCAGATCTCCTATCAAACCGGCGCCACGCGCAATGACAGCTGGGTTGATATCGAAGGTGGTATCGCCACGCTGTTCTCCTATGCGGGATTGGCAGGGCGCGAATTGCCGGACGATACGCTGTGGCCGGAAGATGAACTGATCCCACTTTCCAAGCAATCGCAGTTTGCCGCACGCCATGTGCTGACCTCTCGCCCTGGCGTTGCGCTGCATATCAACGCCTTCAACTTCCCTTGCTGGGGAATGTTGGAGAAGCTGGCACCTACCTGGCTGGCGGGGATGCCGGCCATCATCAAACCCGCCACCGCTTCGGCACAGCTAACACAGGCGATGGTGAAGCTGATTATCGACAGCGGGCTGGTGCCGGAAGGAGCTTTGCAACTGATCTGCGGCGGCGTGGGCGATATGTTCGATCACCTCGATTATCAGGATGCGGTGACCTTTACCGGCTCGGCGCAAACCGGGCAGAAGCTACGTTCCCACCCGCGCCTGCTGGAAAAATCCATCGCCTTTACCATGGAAGCCGACTCGTTAAACTGCTGCGTGTTAGGGGAGGACGTGACGCCAGAGATGCCGGAGTTTGCGCTGTTTATCAAAGAGGTCAGCCGCGAAATGACCAGCAAGGCGGGGCAAAAGTGTACTGCTATCCGGCGCATTATCGTTCCGGCGGCCCGCATTGCCGAGGTACAGCAAGCGCTGTTGCAGCGGCTGGCGGGCGTAAAAATTGGCGACCCAGTGTTGGAGCAAGTGCGGATGGGGGCGTTGGTCAATCAGGAACAGCGCGATGACGTGCAGCAAAAGGTGGAATTCCTGCTGCGCAATGGCTGTGAGCCACTCTGTGGCGCTACGCTGGATAAATTGGAGGTGGTGGGCGATGGCGCGCAATCAGGCGCATTTTATCCGATCACCCTGCTGTACTGCGCCGATCCGTTCCGCCATCAGGCCGTACATGGCACCGAGGCGTTTGGCCCGGTGGCGACGCTGATGCCTTATCAAACTACCGAACAGGCCATTGAGTTGGCGTTGCTGGGGCAAGGTAGCCTGGCCGGATCGTTGGTGACGGCTGATGCGGAGCTGGCGTCACAGTTTATTCGAGCAACCGCCTGCGCACACGGCCGTATGTTGGTGCTGGATCGCCACGCGGCTACTGAATCGACCGGCCACGGCTCACCATTGCCTTTGCTGGTACACGGCGGGCCTGGGCGAGCAGGCGGTGGGGAAGAGCTTGGTGGGCTGCGGGCGGTAAAACACTATATGCAGCGCACGGCAATCCAGGGCAGCCCGTCGATGCTGGCGGCCATCAGCCGTGAATGGGTTCGGGGTGCCGACGTGGTGGAGGAGCAGGTACACCCGTTCCGCAAATACTTTGAGCAGTTGCAGATTGGCGAAAGCTTGCTGACTGCCCGCCGTACCATTACCGAAGCCGATCTTGTCAACTTTGCCTGCCTGAGCGGCGATCATTTCTACGCGCATATGGACAAGATCGGTGCGGCGGAATCACTGTTTGGTGAGCGAGTGGCCCACGGTTACTTTGTGGTGTCTGCCGCCGCCGGGCTGTTTGTCGATCCGGGCGTCGGGCCGGTGATTGCCAACTACGGCATGGAAAACCTGCGTTTTATCGAACCGGTGAAGATTGGCGACACCATTCAGGTGCGGTTGACCTGTAAAAAGAAAATCCGCAAGCCGCAAAAAACCACCGAGGATCGTCCGCATGGCGTGGTGGTCTGGGATGTACAAGTGCTCAACCAGCATCAGCAGGCCGTGGCGCTGTATAGCATTCTGACGCTAGTGGCGCGCCAGGAAGGGGATTTCAACAAGGTGCACTAAGGCTGGATCGTCGGGGGCATCATGTTAAGATGCCCCATAATTTGCTGAAATGATCTACACATGACTATTCAACAGCTTACCCTCAATGGTTTTCGTTCCATCCGTAATGTGCAGCTTACTCTTGGCCGTGTAAATGTGATCAGTGGCCCAAACGGATGTGGTAAATCCAACCTGTATAAAGCCGTGCGATTAATCCATGAAGCAGCCAGTGGGCGGCTTTCGCTCGCCTTGGCAGAAGAGGGTGGCATTCAAAATGCGATGTGGGCGGGTGGAGCACGCTTGGGCGATAAACGCGGCGATCCCAAACGGATGATCCTGTCGGCCACCCTGGAGGATTTTGATTATGAAATCCAGCTTGGCTTTCCCCCTCCCGATAATAGTTCTGAGCCAAGCCTGTTTACGCTGGATCCACTGGTCAAGCAGGAGTCGCTGTGGCTGAGTGGGCATCGGCGCCGTAATTCGATGCGTCTGTTGGAACGCGTTAATCAAACCGCATTTCTCACCAATATTCAGGGGGAAAGGGCGGCTTACGCCGGAGTGTTATATGCGGAAGAATCGGTATTTGGTCAGTTGTCCGATCCGCATCTCTACCCCGAGTTATCACAGGCCAGGGAAATTCTGCGGCAATGGCGTTTTTACCATGAGTTTGCGGTTTGGCCGGGTTCACCGCTGCGTGTCCCACAGGTTGGTATTCGTGCCCCGGTGCTGGCGCACGATGGTAGTAATCTGGCGGCGGCATTCAGAACCATCATCGAGATTGGCAATGGTAATTTATTGTGCGGCATTCTGCGGCGGGCTTTCCCTGATTCTGAGTTTGAGGTGCAGGCACCGCAGGGGCGTTTTGAACTGTTGATGCATCGAGAGGGGATCCTGCGGCCGCTTGAAGCGGCAGAACTCTCCGACGGTACGCTGCGCTTTCTGTGTCTGGCGGTGGCTATGCTCAGCCCAAGACCTCCGGCCTTTATGGCATTGAACGAGCCGGAGAACAGTTTACACCCAGATCTGTTGCCCGCGTTGGCACAACTGATTGCTGAAGCCAGCCGTTACAGTCAGCTGTGGGTGACCAGCCATTCTCCGTTACTGGCGGATTTGATTGCCGAGCATTGTGCCGTAACGCATTACCAGCTCACTCAACAGCAGGGGGAAACCATCGTTGCGCAGCAAGCCTGAGCCTAGAGGCTGCAAACCCGGTTCTTACCGCTTTTCTTCGCCGTATACAGGGCGTTATCCGCCAGGTTGACCAAGCTCAGCGGCGTATCGTTATACGGATGCGGGACTTTAGCACTGGCACCGATGCTGGCGGTGATCATCCCCAGGGGGCTGCCTGTGTGGGCGATCTTTAACTGCCGGATGCCCTCCAGAACCCGTTCGGCAAAGGCGATTGCGCCTTGAAGATCGGTATCCGGCAGAATAATCGCCAGCTCCTCACCACCGTAACGCGCCATCAGATCGCCAGGGCGGTTGACCATGCTTTTCAGCATGCGCCCCAACTGTTGCAAACACTGATCCCCAGCCACGTGGCCGTAGATATCGTTAAACTGTTTAAAATAATCAATATCCAGCATCAATAGGGCTACGCTGCGATCGTTACGCGCCGCCCGCGTCATTTCGTTTTTTAGCGCGATATCAAACTGGCGGCGGTTGGCAAGGCCAGTCAAGCCATCTAACAAGGCCAGTTCTTCCAGCGTGTGGTTCATCAGCGTCAGTTGATCACGGGTGCGCACCAGCTCGACTTCGGTCTGTACGCTCTGGTTAATCTGACGTATCAGCACCAACCCCAGGGCCAACAGTATGGACAGCAGGACTCCTCCACCGAGTGCAAAAAGTGACGCATCGTTGCGCCAGTCGGCCAGAACGTCTTTTTTCGACAGCCCGGCGGTGATCACCAGTGGATAGCGTTCCACCCGCGAATAACCATATATCCGTTCAACATTGTCGAATTGTGAGAGCATGGTGACGTTGCCAAAGGACGAATGCGGCAGAACTTCGCGGAAGAAAATGCTGTGGGAGATGTTTTTCCCGATGGCATTCTCATTGTAAGGGCGGCGGTACAAAACGGAGCCGTCAGCCAGTATCAGGCTGAGTGAGGCATCGTTGTTAAGGGCAAAGGTGTTGTAAAACTGGCGGAAATAATCGACATACAGCGTCGAAATGACCACGCCGGCAAAGCTGCCGTCCGCAAGGTTCAGGCGGCGCGATACCGGGATAACCAAATCGCCGGTCGAGCGACTGCGGATCACCTCGCCGATATAAATCATATTATTGTTGTGGGTGAGGTGGTATTTAAAGTAGGCCCGGTCAGCATTATTGGCATGGCTGAGGGGTTTACCGTTGGACGTCAGGATCCAGTTGCCCTGAGCATCATAGATAAAACTGCCATGCAGTTGCGGAAAGTTACTGGCCTGAGTCTGCATGATTTTTTGCAGGCGTAAACGCTGGGGTTGGCCTAAGCCATCGGTTTCAATGCGTTCGCCAAGATCGACCAGGTTACTGTCTACCTGCGCAAAGGTATCTTCGGCATGTTGCGCCAGCGATCTGGCCAGATTCTGCGAGTCATTTTCGGCAATCTGCAGATTGCGTTGATGAGCGTTCCAGATTTGCCAGGCATTGAACATGATTAAGGTGAGCACGACGATAATCACAAACACGCCAGCCTGATAGAGTAACGGCGAGTTTTTGTTTTTCCCGGATAATGGTTGTTTTTGGGGCGGGAGCTGGGGTGCTAGCATAGCATTCCTGTCATGGAATCAGTTAGGTACGGGGATTGCGAACAATCTTAACCCTTCTATTTCCATCTTGCATGTTCCGTTATATTTCCGGGATATGTTCAGCATAAATTGGTATCGGGGGGGGCGCATGGCAGCATTATCTGACGCTATGATGCAGGTTTTACTGATACTGGCGGTATATTACCCGTTTACGCTTCTGGCGCTGGCCGGATTGATGATTATCGCCTACCAGCGGCGCAAAGCACCTTTCTGGCGGTTGGCTCTGGTATTGTTGCTGGTGTTGTTTGTCTTGTTCTCACTGGTGGCTGCTAGCTGGCATCGTTAGCGTTGGGCAGTGCCTATCCTCACAGCCAGGCACTGCACCGTGCGATTACTCGACGTTGACCATCCAGTTGACACCGAACTTATCGGTCAGCATGCCAAAGCCCTTGGCCCAGAAGGTCGGTTGGAAAGGCATGGTGATGGTGCCACCTTGGGCTAGCCGGTTAAATACCTCGCCACCTTGCTCGACGCTCTCACTGCGGATCGACAGTGAATACCCTTTATGTGTCTGCCCGCTTGAGTCGGCCGGGCATCCATCCGATGCCATAATGACGTTATCCCCGATCACCAGCCTGGCATGCATAATCGAGTCAGGGTCGGCATTGGACGGCCCATTTTGCTGCTCCTCTGCCGGGATATCTTTGTAACGCATCATGATTTCTATATTGCCGTTTAGCTGCTGGGCATAAAAATTCACCGCTTGCTCACAGTCACCGGCAAAAAACAGATAGGGTTGAATCAGCATGGCTCCTCCTGTTTCTTTCACATAAACAACAGCGCAGCGGAACCATCCCACACGGCGGCCAAGGTATAAACCAAAACCAAAAACAGCATGAAAGGGGGGTTGCTCATGGCGCTATCCTCGGTCGAAGTTCGGTTGAGCATCATTGAGTATAGCTGATTATCGCCACTCAATATGACAGCTGGATGAAAATTGCACAAATTACACGCAGTGATTTTCAGACTGCAAGAGGTAGGTAACTCGCTGATTTTTGACTATAGTAGTAAGGTACAGAGACGTAAATACTGTCAGCGGGTGGTCGCTGGCGGACAACGTCTTGATAATGGCATTGCCAGCAAGTTCGGGCAACGGGTTAATGAGGGAGAGTAAAAATGGGTATCATTTCCTGGATCGTTTTTGGGTTAATCGCCGGTATTTTGGCCAAGTGGATCATGCCGGGTAAAGACGGCGGCGGCTTCATCATGACCGTGATCCTGGGTGTGGTGGGTGCGGTTGTCGGCGGCTATATCAGTACCTTCTTCGGTATGGGCCGGGTTGATGGCTTTAACCTAGGCAGCTTTGTGGTTGCTGTTATCGGTGCCCTGGTGGTGCTTTTTGTCTACAGAAAGATCAGAAGCTAAGCCGGGTTCGATCAACTGGGGTCGCTGCGGCGGCCCTTTTTCTTTTAAATACGATGAACGTACAGCGTTTGAGAAGGGGATAGCGATGGGATTACTGGATGGGTTAGTCGGAGCATTGAGCGGTGGCAAAGGAATGGATTACAGCGCCATCTTGCAGTGGGTTGAACAGCAAGGTGGCCTGCCGGCTATCCTGGACAAATTCCGCCAGGGAAATTTGGCGGACGTGGTCGCCTCCTGGATCGGCACGGGTGAAAATCAGCCAATCAGCGGTGAACACGTTGAGCAGGCGTTAAGTACCGATGCCATTGCACAACTGGCAGGCAAATTGGGGATCGATCCGGCACAGGCTTCTGCTCTGATTGCCCAGTATTTGCCGATGATCACCGATAAACTGTCACCCAATGGCCAGGAGCCACAGGGCGGCGATCTGATGAGCGCCGGGATGGATTTGCTGAAAGGTAAACTGTTCGGCTGATATGGGACTGCGACGGCACCACGGTCAATTGAGGGACACAGCCTAGCCCTCCGGTTTATGGCCGGAGGGTTGCCATTACAGCGTCAGCATAATTTTACCGATATGCGCACTAGACTCCATCAGGGCATGGGCCTGTGCGGCTTGCTGTAACGGGAAAGTCTGGAAAATCTGCGGCTTTAACTCCCCGCGTTCCAGCAACGGCCACACTTTCAGCTCCAGTTCGGCAGCGATCTGGGCTTTATCTTCCACACTGCGCGGCCGCAGCGTTGAGCCGGTATGGGTCAGGCGCTTAAGCAGCAGTGGCATCAGGTTCAGTTCCTTCACTATGCCGTTTTGCGTGCCGATTTGTACGATACGCCCGTCCATTGCGGCGGCACGGTAGTTCTTCTCCACGTAATCCCCCGCGATCAGATCGACGATGACATCGGCTCCTTTGCCGTTGGTGGCGGTTTTGGTCAGCTCGACAAAATCTTCAGTGCGGTAGTTGATGGCGACGTCGGCACCTAATGCCAGGCTGGCCTCACGCTTTTCTTCAGAACCAACGGTAGTGATGACATAGGCGCAGAACGCTTTGGCCAACAGGGTGGCAACCGTGCCAATGCCAGACGTGCCACCGTGGATCAGCACGGTTTCCCCGGCCCGAAGATGACCACGTTGAAATACGTTGACCCAAACGGTGAAGAAGGTTTCCGGCATGGCGGCCGCTTCAATCATGCTGAGGCCTTTCGGGACCGGCAGCGCATTGCTTTCATGCACCTTGCAGTATTCGGCATAGCCTCCACCGGCGATCAGAGCACATACTGCATCACCAGGGGCATAGCGTTGTACCCCAACGCCAACGGCTACCACCGTGCCAGCAATTTCCAACCCTGGAATGTCCGAGGCGCCCGGAGGTGGCGCATATTGCCCACGACGCTGCAGAACATCCGGGCGGTTGACGCCGGCGGCAGCGACTTTCACCAGTATTTCACCCTGGCCCAATACCGGTAACGGGCGCTCCGCACTCACCAGAACCTCTGGTTCGCCCGGCTGGCTGATTTCGATGACCTTCATTTTTTCAGGTAGTTGTGCGTTGGCTGACATGCCGTTCTCCTTGATCAATCTGCGTATTCGGGGTATTCCCGGCTGGATTATCTTATAGGGATAACAGAGTTGGCATGTGTGCGAAAGGGCGGTTTTGTCTAGACAAGCAGAAATACCGCCGCAGAGGGGCAGTGGATCAGTCGTTTGGTGGGATACGAAAACCTTTCAGCGAGACGATAAAGTGCTTTTTGCCTTTGGAAATCTTGGCACCCTGATCGCACCACAGGCTGGCGAGCTGGAAAAAATCGTCGCTGTCAATGTCATAGGCCAGCTCAATCTTTTTCGCCGATCCTGAACGGATCAGCGTCTCTGCCTGCTGGTGATTAATGGCTTTTAAGGTGTTCATAGGCGAAATCCTTGGTGTTAACCCGGAGCGGATAATCGCTAGCCATCATATGGCTGGATTGTGACATTTTTGTGATGGAAATATGACGCTGGGCCGTTTTGCGGCTTGGCGCCCGTTTTCTCATGATCCTGTCATGGGTTAAATTTGGTGGCAAGGAGGTTCAGATTTAGTATGAGCGCAAACCTTTTGAGCAGACAATGGATTATGACCAACAAAGTGCGAAAGCAGACCCTGCGCCAGCGTAGCTATCAGCTGTTGTTCAGCAACCAAACCCGCACTGGGCGCAGGATGCAGCTATTTTGGGTGAGCACGGCGCTGCTCAGCGTGCTGTTGCTGTTTATCGAACCCGGCGGCAGCTCGCTGTATACTCCTAATGCCCAAGTGTTGTATCAGCTGTTTTTGGCGGAGGTCTTTTTCACCACCCTTTTTACGGTGGAGTATCTGTTGCGGCTTTGGTGCACGCCGAGTAAAGAGCGCTATGCCATCAGCTTTTTCGGTATCGTCGATCTGCTGACGATGTTGCCGATGTATATCATCTGGATATTCCCGCATATGGCGGTGGAGTATATTGCTCTGCTGCGTGTATTGCGGATCCTGCGCGTGTTGCGGGTGTTGAAACTGTTGCGCTACATGAGTGAGATGAGCATTGTCTGGCGCAGTATCAAGCTGGCGCGCCATAAGCTGACCCTGTTCTTTGGTTTTGTCGGCGTGATGCTGTGCGTATTTGGTGGCTTGATGTACGCGGTGGAGGGAGGCAGTGGTGGATTTACCAGCCTTGGCGCATCGATGTATTGGGCGGTAGTCACGTTAACCACCGTGGGCTACGGTGATATTGTGCCCCACACACCATTAGGACGGATGCTGGCTTCGGTGCTGATCCTGGTAGGGTATTCGATTATTGCGGTGCCTACGGGGATCCTGACCGCCTACATGTCGCAGGAGATGCAGCGCTATCGGGAACAGCGCCATTGTGCACAATGCGACCGCGGTGGGCATGAAGCCGAGGCGAAGTTTTGTAAATTTTGTGGCGCTGCGTTACCACCATTGTCAGTGAAATCCGCAAGATAACGCCGATAATTTCGCCAGGTGGGAGCAAATTCTGTGCGTTTGGTCTCCCTTTCCAGCCTCACGAGCTAAAAAGAGTTGCTATTATACGCCCGACATGAGTTAATGATTCTCGGCCTGTGGTACAGACCTATTTATGCACGACATTTTGAGTAAAGTAGTTCAAATTTAAAGCGTTATCCTTGATAGCTCTTCACTGACGAATTTCCTTTCTAGTGCCTCCATAAGTAACTGATGACCGGCTATTTCATGCCCATGGTGGCTTAAATTTTTTATTGAAGGAATTCAACATGTCTAACATGATCAAAGGCCAAGTGAAGTGGTTCAACGAGTCTAAAGGTTTTGGTTTCATCACTCCTGCAGACGGCAGCAAAGACGTGTTCGTACACTTCTCTGCAATTCAGGATCAAGGCTTCAAGACCCTGGCTGAAGGCCAGAACGTACAGTTCTCTATCGAGAACGGTGCTAAAGGTCCGTCAGCGGCTAACGTTACCGCTATCTAATCGGCCTCTCGCTGATTAACAAAAACCCGCCAAGGCGGGTTTTTTTGTGTCTGTGATATGAGCACGGTGGGGCGCAGAGACGTTTAACGCGCTATTCCAGAGGTCTGAAAGACCCCGTCTCAGTTCTGCTAAGCTTAATGGGTGGTCGCCGCATGATGGCTCAGAGGCGGAGTGCATTACGCAACGGTGGGTTCTTTTCGTCAACTGTAATAGACTGATATCCGGGATAAATAACGAGGTAGAGCATGAAAGTTAACGATCTGGTGACGGTAAAGACCGACGGTGGCCCTCGTCGTGAAGGGGTAGTGCTGGAAGTTGAAGTGTTTAATGAAGGCACGATGTATCTGGTGTCACTGGAAGATTATCCGGCGGGCGTGTGGTTCTTCAATGAGATCGATAGCCGCGATGGCACCTTTGTAGAATTGCGCAGCGCTGAACAGGATTAAATCTTTGCCTGCATTTACCTGCTTGCCGCTGGTCTGGCTGGCGGGCTTAAACCTGGCCACACTGTCATGCGGTGTTGAAAGTCTGTCCAAATACCCGTAGCGGCAGCATTGCCGCTGAAAACGGGCGTTTTTCTGTCGAACTCTACACCACTGCGTTCCGCTGTCGCTTTATTTGGTCGTAATGGCTATCAACGGCTGTTGACGAAAATGCCGCTGGTAAGCGTGTCGGTCAGGCGGACAACATGGTAGATGATCTGCTTGTTGTGGGTTTTGATCTTTCTTTTGATGTTTCCCTTATGGGAAGAGACGGTTTTCACCTTGATCTGCATTTGATCGGAGATCTGGATGGTGCCTTGGCCGGACATCCACATGCGCAGCATGTTTGACTCGGTTTGGCTTAGTGTGACAGGTGTCTGATCCAGCGAGTTTTTTTCCGGGCGAACCAGCTTTCTTTCGAGGTAGTGGTTAAGCAACTGACTCATGGTTTGCGGTTTAATCGATTTTGACGAGATGATCACGTTCTTGCGGACGTATAAATAATCGTCGAAATGTACGTTGGTGATGGCCATGAAAATAAAGAATAAAGTATCGGGATTAAGAGATATCACGCGTTTTATTCTTTCTGTCGCATCCGCTTCATGAATGAAGCAGTCTTCATTCAGGAATACCATATTAGGCTTAAGTTTGGCGCACTTCTCATGCAGGCCGTCGATATGATTGACGGCGCTAATATGACGCTTTTTCATCCCGTGCGACGTCAGGTAGTCGGTTAATCCTAATCTAGTGTAACTGCATGAATCCATAATGATTATTGGCATAGAGCCTCCCACTTAAGTCCGTTTCCACGCGGTTATAAAAAGAAAAGCCTGAAGATAAAAGGCTAAAAGTTATAAAAAAATCACATCTTATGAATGCAACTTTCTATCAATAAAACCGGCATGACTCAACGTCTTTTCGAATTATATTTTTAAATCTACCAAAAGCATCAGTTTAGCTTAAGTCGACTTATTATGCTGTGGCGATTTTGCGGCTGGAAATATCAGTAGGCGCCGGGTAGTCAGCCTTAAATTTGTTGCTAAGGTTAGCTATTTTCATCGTGGTACTATTTTCCGTTAATCAGATGATTCTTAAGGGTCTCTTATGGCTCGTAATGACGCCAGCGTTGGCGGTTTTTTGACTGATAGTATTGCTTCTGTTTCATCACCTGACGCCATTAAGTATTCTTATTCAATTGATTGTATCAATGTATTGGCTTAAATGGTAACGATTCTTAGTTACTTTTATACGCTTGAGGAAGGAGCTTATGATCGGAATCAAGTCAAAATAAGTAGTTCTGCTAACCATGGGGTCGCTAATTAAATAACAATGGTAAATTATTTCATTTGTTAATTATTCATCAGTGAATAACCTTATCCGCGACATATCGATTTTCCTGACGTATCTTACTGCGCAGAGGCAACGAAATGCTGCTAGAGGCGATTTCAACTCACAACCAGGAGGACGGGTGGACCACAATCAGTTTGGGCAACCCATAGGTACAGCGCTTGAGGGCTGGCAACCTGCGGGTGAACCGGGAAAACAGAATCTCCAAGGGCGTTTCTGCTGCTTGCAGCCGATGGATATCGCGCGCCGTGCCGATGAGTTGTTTCATGCCTACCAACTGGCGGAAGACGGGCGCGACTGGACCTATCTGTCTAGTGAACGTCCCACGGAGCCATCTGTTTTCCAGCAGTACTTGCAGCAACAGCTGGCAACCCAGGGTAGAAACACCTTGGCGGTGATAGATGCGACTACCGGTAAAGCGGTCGGCACCTGTGCTTTCTTGAACATCGACCAACCCAACGGGGTGGTTGAGCTGGGGATGATCAACTGGTCACCCTTGATGAAGCGGCGAGCGATGGGGAGTGAAGCCATCTTTCTGATGCTCAAGCATGCCTTTGACGACTTGGGCTTTCGCCGTTGCGAATGGAAATGCGATCGTCTGAATGCCCCCTCTCGCGAGGCTGCACTGCGTATGGGTTTCACCTTTGAGGGGACTTTTCGCCAGGCGATGACCAGAAAGGGGCGCAACCGCGACACGGACTGGCTATCCATCATCGATGGTGAATGGCCGGTATTGCGCGAGGCGTTTACCGCCTGGCTATCGCCGTTGAATATCACAACCGACGGCCAGCAGAAGCAAAGCCTCGCCACTTTCAGACCTCAGCCCGACAAGCCTGCATTGATGCCAGCGCCAAAGTAATATCCTGCTCTTCAGTCATCCAATTCACCAGAGCTGCCCTAATACCCGGTTGGCCCGCATAGCTGGTGGGCGTGCAGCGCACCACGCCGTGCCGATCCAGGCGATCGATGAATCTGTTGCGTGCGGCAGTGGCATCGCCTGTAACGCCCTTCAGCGCAAAACATACGATATTCAGTTCCACTGGGGCCAGCAGGCGGAAGCCTTCACTGGTCGCCAATCCGTTACCTAAACGTCGCGCCAACGTCACGTTACGCTCGACGATCTCCCGCATACCGCTGCTGCCGTAAGCTTTCAATGCCATCCACAAGGGCAGGGCGCGAAAACGCCGCGAGTTCTCGGGCGTCAGGTGCAAATAGTTGTCTGGGCGCAACGTGGGGGCCTCCAGATAGGACGAGTGATTCTGGAAAACCTGCATCTGCAATGCCAGATGACGGGTAAATTGAATGGCGCTGTCATAAGGGACATTCAGCCATTTATGGGCATCTACGGTGATTGAGTCCGCCTGGTGCCAACCGTTCAGCAGATGGGCCAAGCGGGGAGAACAGGCCGCGATCCCACCAAAGGCGGCATCAACATGCAGCCAGAAGGGATAGCGTGCACGCAGTGCCAGCAGGCGGGGCAGATCGTCGAAAACGCCGGTGTTTACCGTACCTGCGCTGGCGAGCACTATCGTTGGGATATCTGGCGTGGCGGCAAGATGATGCTCCAGCGCGTCGATATCAATAGCTTCGCAATCAGCCTGGCTGGCAATAGACTTTAAAGCATCACGCCCAATACCGAGCATGCTGAGCGCTTTCACGCTGCTGGCATGCGCATTGGCAGAAAGGACCTGAATCGGCCCCAAGGCGGCCAAGCCAAACTGTGCCACATCGATCCCACGCTGCTGCCCTAGCCACTGGCGGCCGATGGCAATCCCGGTGAAGTTGGCCATGGTGGCACCGCTGACAAAGCTACCGCTGAAGTCGGCGGGCAGTTGCAGCAGGGTTTTCAATTGCTCAATCGTTGCCAGCTCGATCGCGGCCGCCACGGTATCATGGCTCAGTTGGCTATTCTGGTCGGCAGTGCTAACCAACCAGTCGGCAGCCAGCGCCGCAGGCGTGCTACCGCCAGTGACAAAGCCAAAGTAACGCGGCCCGGCACTGCCGGAAAGGCCAGCCTCATAGCGCTGCCAAAACTCTTCTAATGCCACTAGCGCCCCGCAACCCTCTTCGGCCAGCCGATCGTCACCGGTTTGCAACTGTTGTTCGGCCAACGGCGGGCATACCGGGCGCTGGTTTAAACTGGCAAGGAAGCCCTGCGCCAATTGGTTGGTATGGTCAAGTATGCGGGGTAAATCGTCGAGATCCTGCTGCAAACGTGGGTGCATGGTCATGCCTTGGGTTCGGGGTGAATATGTTTGCACTATAGGCGATCCTGATTAGTGCTAATATCGATAAAAAATGACCCTTTTGGATAGTAAGGCTAACCAGTAATGATTGAGCGTCTTCCTCTGCATATTTTGCCAACCTTTGTGATCGCTGCCCGGTTGGAGAATTTGCGTGCCACGGCGCAACGCGTCAGCCTGACTCATGGAGCCGTTAGCCAACAAATTCAGCAGCTTGAACAGGCTATTGGCTATCCACTCTTTGACCGCTCCGGGCGTGGGGTACGGCTAAATGCTGCGGGGCGCGAACTGCTGGCAGCAGCTGAGCCTGCTTTACTCGCTTTGCAACAGGGCGTTGACCGGGCCAGGCGGATAGCGGAAAGCCAGATGTTGCGCATCAGCGTACTGCCTTCCTTTGCGCATTACTGGTTGTTGCCCAGATTGGCGGAGTTTCATCGTGATTGCCCTGGGATCCGATTGGATATTGACGCCTCGCTGGCGATTCAGGATCTCGGCCGTAAAGGATTCGATGCCGCGATCCGCATTGGTGATGGCCAATGGCCAGGCGTTCAGGCTCAGCGTATCGCCTCAGGAGTAGTGCTGCCGGTAGCGGCCCCGGAGCTGGCTAGGCAATGGCAGGAGGCATTTGATGCTGGAGATCCACACACCCCCTTGCTTGAGCATGACGTCACACCCTGGCATAGCTGGTTTAGCGCCGTAGGGAGAATTGGCGGTGGACAACAGTTGGCGCTGTTCAACGATGCAGGGTTACTGCTGCGCGCAGCCGAGCAGGGGTTTGGTATTGCGCTGGTGAAGGCCGTGTTGGCGAAGGATGCGATTGCAGCAGGGCGCTTGGTGCCATTGTCGGCTGCGCTGCATTTGAACGATAGCGATGTCTATCTGGTGTGGCCGCAAGCCGCTGGTTTAACGCCTGAGGTGGCAGCGTTACTGAACTGGTTACAACAGCGCCTCGTAGCGTAGGGGGCCGCATTGCGGCGCCCGATTAGCGTTCTTATATTATTGTTCCTATAACAGTCATTAAATAAGGGGAATATTCGGTTTAGTCTTCGTTTAATAATATAACCTTTACTTCACAACCTCATGTCACTATACTCCAGCCAAAATTACCGTGGAGAAAACCAATTGGACAGTTGCAGTAGTAGCGAAATAATAAAGGCAAGTTGACCAATCTCCTGTGATTTGTTGCTTGCCGAACACGGCGGGCAGCACCCCTCTCTAGTTATTCCGAGCTGTGCAAACCCGAACATGATTGTTGTCCCCGAGGCGCTTGCGCATTGGGCGTATTGATTCGGATATGATTATGGTATTTAACCATCACCACGGCCTTTTCCCTCCAGGCACTCAAACGCTGACCCGCTGATTAATTATCGGCGCGATTTCGCGTGTGCTTAACAGCACATGATTCAACCTCAATGATTAATTAAGGGGAAGATCATGGCTATGACTCCTTTTATCCTGAATTTATTCCTGGCAATGGGCCTGGGTGCCGTTATTGGTGCCGAGCGTCAATGGCGTCAGCGTATGGCGGGTTTGCGTACCAATTCTTTGGTTGCGACCGGAGCCGCAGTGTTTATCCTGAGCTCTTTTGACACCGAACCTTCCAGCGCGGGGCGTATTGCGGCGCAGATCGTTTCCGGTATCGGTTTTCTCGGTGCCGGTGTAATTATGCGGGAAGGGCTGAATATCCGCGGCCTGAACACGGCGGCCACCTTGTGGTGCTCTGCTGCCATCGGCGTGTTATGTGGCCTGGGGCAGCATTGGGAAGCCGTCTGCGCCACCCTGGTGATCCTGTGTGCCAATATCCTGCTGCGTGAAGCAGCGCAGCGTATTAATCTGCAACCCCAGCAACAGGCGGTGGATCTGGAGCTGCGTTATCGCGTCCAGGTCACCTGTGGGGAGCAGGATGAAATCCTGGTTCGTACCCTCATCCTACAGGCATTGAACGGCGTGGCATTACGTTTGCAATCGCTGCGTAGCGCCGATATTGCCATTCCTGGTCAGTTGGAAGTCTGTGCGGAAATTGTGGCTAATCCGGCCGCGCAAAAAGAGATTGAGGGCATTGTCTGCCGTATTAGTTTAGAACGCAGCGTGAGTGCCGTGCATTGGCGCGTGGCGTCAGAATTACCCGTTTAACGATAAATAACCTTCACCAATAGGGTGATAAGGAGGTGTTATGCAAACTCACCCCAGATACTTTATTACTACTGCGTAGTTAAGGAAATTAGCGTTACTTTAGCAACGCCAACAAAGTAAATTCCACTTTGTGCATGTTCACCCGTTATTACGGGCGGGGTAACCCTGTGTGCAAAGTAAAAAAAGAGAATAGCATCATGACCCATATTAAAGAAAATAGCCGCCGCCGTGATAAACAGCGCGAGCCGTATGCCATTGCTCTCGAGGCAAAGAACAGCCTCGATCAAACGTTGGCTAATTTAAACTGTAACCGCATTGGATTAACTCAGGAAGATGCCCAGGAGCGTTTGCAGTATTTTGGTAGCAATCAGGTTGCCCATGAGAAGGCACCGCATGCGCTGGTGCAGTTAGTCAGCGCGTTTAACAACCCGTTTATCTTTGTGTTGATGGTGTTGGCAGGGATCAGTTTCTTTACCGATTACTGGTTGCCCATGCAAAACGGTGAAGAAACCGATCTTACCGGCGTCATCATTATCCTGATTATGGTTACGTTGAGTGGGTTGCTGCGCTTCTGGCAGGAATACCGCACCAATAAAGCGGCCGAATCACTCAAATCGATGGTACGTACCACGGCAACGGTGTTACGCCGTAGTAATTTTAGCACCCAGGCATTAGCGGTGGAAATTCCCATTCGTGAGTTGGTTCCGGGCGATATTATTCAGCTCTCTGCCGGGGACATGGTACCCGCGGACCTCCGCTTGCTCAGCTCACGCGATCTGTTTATCAGCCAGGCCATTTTGACCGGCGAAGCTATTCCGATCGAAAAATACGATGCCTTGGCTGGAGTGAGCCAAAAGTCCAGCGAGATCGATGCCTCCAGCGAAAGCGAACTGCTGGAGTTGGCCAATATCTGCCTGATGGGCACCAACGTGGCCAGCGGAACGGCGACGGCGGTGGTGGTCGCGACCGGTGGCCGCACCTACTTTGGCTCCCTGGCGAAGTCGATCGTCGGTACCCGTTCGCAAACGGCCTTTGACCGTGGAGTCAACAGCGTTAGCTGGCTGTTGATCCGCTTTATGTTGGTGATGGTGCCGATCGTCTTGCTGATTAACGGTTTTACCAAAGGAGACTGGACGGAAGCGGCCCTGTTTGCCTTGGCGGTCGCCGTGGGGCTGACGCCGGAAATGCTGCCGATGATCGTCAGCTCCAACCTGGCGAAAGGCGCAATTGCCATGGCGCGCCGCAAGGTGGTGGTCAAACGGCTGAATGCGATCCAGAACTTTGGCGCGATGGACGTGCTCTGTACCGATAAAACCGGCACCCTGACGCAGGATCGCATCATTCTGGAACACCATCTGGATGTGAATGGCAGCAAGGATAACCACGTGCTGCATTTAGCCTGGTTGAACAGCTTCCATCAGAGCGGTATGAAAAACCTGATGGATCAGGCAGTGATCCGTTTTGGCCAAGGCCAGCCAGGCGTTGAGGCGTTGGGGCGCTACAGCAAGGTTGATGAGCTGCCGTTTGATTTTATACGTCGTCGCTTGTCGATCGTGGTACAGGATGAACAACAGCGCCAACTGCTGATTTGCAAAGGTGCCGTTGAAGAGATGCTGGAGATTGCCACTCACGTCCGTGTCGGGCAGCAGGTGTTGGCGCTTGATGAGGCTCGCCGTGCCGATTTGCAGGCGTTGGCCTGCCAGTACAATGAAGATGGTTTCCGTGTGTTGGTGTTGGCAACCCGAGATCTGGGTCTGGAAGGTTGCACTCTGCCACTAAGCATTGTAGACGAACGCGATCTGGTGATTGAAGGCCTGTTGACCTTCCTCGATCCGCCAAAAGAGAGCGCTCGTGAAGCGATTGCCGCCCTGCAGGAAAATGGCGTGGCGGTGAAAGTGCTGACCGGCGACAACCCGGTAATCACCTGTAAAATCTGCCGTGACGTTGGCCTGGAACCAGGAACCCCGCTCTCCGGCCTGGAGATTGAACAGATGGACGATGCCCATCTGATGCGTGAGGTTGAGCAGCGTACGGTATTCACCAAGCTGACGCCGCTGCAAAAATCACGCGTGCTGAAAATGTTGCAGGCTAATGGCCACACCGTGGGCTTCCTGGGGGATGGTATTAACGACGCCCCGGCGTTACGCGATGCCGACGTGGGCATTTCTGTCGATACCGGTACCGACATCGCCAAGGAATCCGCCGATATCATCCTGTTGGAAAAGAACCTGATGGTGCTGGAAGAGGGGGTGATCAAAGGGCGTGAAACCTTCGGTAATATCATCAAGTATCTGAACATGACCGCCAGCTCCAACTTCGGCAACGTGTTCTCGGTGCTGGTGGCCAGTGCGTTTATCCCGTTCCTGCCGATGCTGGCGATCCACTTGCTGTTACAGAACCTGATGTACGATATCTCCCAGCTTTCCCTGCCGTGGGACAAGATGGACAAAGAATTCCTGCGTAAACCCCGCAAGTGGGATGCCAAGAATATTGGTCGCTTTATGCTGTGGATTGGACCGACGTCGTCGATTTTCGACATCACGACCTATGCGTTGATGTGGTTTGTGTTTGCCGCCAATAGTGTAGAACATCAGGCGCTGTTCCAGTCCGGCTGGTTTATTGAAGGGTTGCTGTCTCAGACACTGGTAGTGCATATGCTGCGTACCCAGAAGATCCCGTTTATTCAGAGTACGGCGGCGCTGCCGGTATTGTTGACCACCGGGATTATTATGGCACTCGGTATCTATATTCCGTTCTCGCCGCTCGGGGCATGGGTCGGGTTGCAACCGCTGCCGTGGGAGTATTTCCCTTGGCTGGTGGCCACGCTGGTCAGCTACTGTGTGGTGGCGCAATTGATGAAGCGTTTCTACATCCGCCGCTTTGGCAAGTGGTTCTAATCTACATTTTTGCCGGGCGTAATGCCTGGTGATAAACCTCAATCGGCCTGTTTCTTAAAGGGGGGCGCATCATGCGTCCCCCTACGCCAATCAGCAATATTGCTACAGGCTGCGGCAATGTCTGCGATATTCAGAGGGGGAGCGATCGGTATGCTTTTTGAATATCCGGCAAAAATAGTTACTGTCGTCGAACCCACAGCTATGCGCGATCTCTTTGATCTTCAGATCATAGCCACGCAATAGATTTTTCGCCCGCTCGAGGCGCACCGCGGTGATGTACTCATTGAAACCGACAGGGCCAGACTTTTGAAACAGGTGGGACAGGTAGTTAGGGGTAATATGAAATCGTTTGGCAACGCCTTCCCGTGTTAGCGGCAGCCCGGCGTGGTCATCGAGGTAGTCCTGTATGGCCAGCAGCAGCTCCTGGCTTTTACTGACGGTTTGCCCCTGGCCTGCGAGCTGTTCCAGGCAGTGGCTGACCAATCCGGTAAAGATCAGCTGCGAGGTCAATGCATCAGGTTGCAGCAACACCTCATTCATCGCCAGTAGCAGGTATGAGCCGACTCTGGGCCCACGCCGCGCAACGTGCTGTTTTTGCGTTTCACACAGCGCTTGCCCGTCCCATCTTTGCAGGCTGAAACCCAGCTTTTGCTTACTGAACAAGATACTCAGCGTGGTGGCTGGCCGGGTCCATTGCGGAAAACTCCATTTGCCCGCAGGGACATAAAGCACCTGATAGCTGGAGAGTGTGTTATTGGCCAAAGGTAGACACTGATCTTCAACTTCCCCATCTAGCACTATCTCAAGCCGCGGAAAAGGCACGCAGAAGGCCAAGGGCGGAGCGGGAAAAGTGGGTTCAGGAAACCTGACCTGGATCGCATTCTGATGGGCAATCAGCTGTTCAAGCAGGGTAACTAGCGTTTCAGACATCGCGATCTCCAGTGCGCTTCGGCGGTTAACGATGCATTTAAGAATGATGGTAAACCCAGGTGGGCAGCGCAATTAAGATGCTATTTCCCGGCATTTAAGGGACTTTTGCACATTTATGACCCAGGTCACATTTTGGGCTGGCGTACATCTGTGTCCAGTATTTCGTAGTAAAAGCCCCCTGTTTTTGGCCCAGGCTTCCAGTAAATTTGCCGTTATGTTATCAAAAAGTAAATGGAGAAATCATGATGCAACGTCAATCCGAGATATACCTGGAGGCTTTAGGAGCCAGCATCGAGTTAACGGCACAGATGAAGCAGGAGCTTGATACGTTAGGATATACCGTGGTGCACAACGTGGCCGATCCTGACTGGCTGGTGGCGATGCGCAATCTTATTGATGAGCTGGTGGAGAAAGAAGGGGATAACCTGGCCATTGAGCACCATCAGGAAGCGACGGCAACGCGCATTGCCAACATGGTAAATAAAGGTGTGGTGTGGGAAAAGGTGTGGTCGCACCCGCTGATCCTGTCTGCCTGCCGCTATATTTTCAAGGGTGAGTTCAAGGTCTCTAGCCTCAATGCCCGCGAAGCCTTGCACGGCGGCGGCCATCAGCCTTTGCATGCCGACTGGAAAAAGCCGCGCCCTGATTTTCCCAAAGTACACCTGGTCAATGCGATATGGGCGATTGACGACCTTAGTGCGGAAAATGGCGCGCCGCGGATCATCGCCGGAACGCATCTGCGGCCGGAACTGCCGGAAGAGGTGTTGGCCGATCCTGATTTAGCACATCCTGATGAAGTTGTTTTTGCGGCCCCGGCCGGGAGCGTGATGATCTATAACGCGCACACCTGGCATGGAGGGACTCAGAACAGGATCGGCACCCGGCGGCGGGTATTACACGCACTCTATATCGACCGTGCAGATACCGCCCAGCAGGACCAGCGCCGCTGGCTGAAGGAAGAAACGGCCAGCCGACTGACCCCGGCGCAAAAATGGCTGCTGGATGTGCTTTGAGTATCCGGAGTAGGGGCGCTGCAGCGCCCGTTAAATCCGATGTCAGCACCGGATCTGCGAGGCAGCTCTCGTTAATTGTTACGTTAATGTTGCCGTAATGGACTATTGTCTTCTCTTCACTTGCGAACCAGCAACGCGCGTCACGTTTGCCAAAGGCGTGAGCGACACGGAGAGAGAATATGAATCAGCGGGAACTAGAAAGCGCCATCGTTACCGATTTTTCCAAGCGCATGAGCTATGGTGATTACCTGTGCCTGGATCGACTACTGGATTGCCAGCAGCCACTTTCCAACCCGCAACATCATGATGAGATGCTGTTTGTGGTGCAACATCAAACCTCGGAACTGTGGATGAAACTGATGCTGCATGAACTGCAGGCGGCGAGGACTCTGGTGCAGCAGGATAAGCTCAGCCACTGCTTCAAGATCCTGGCCAGAGTAAAACAGATCCAGCGTTTGCTGTTTGAGCAATGGGCGGTGCTGGAAACGCTGACTCCGTCGGAATATGTGGAGTTCCGTGGTGTGCTGGGTAACTCTTCAGGTTTCCAATCTCATCAATATCGTTCGATCGAGTTTTTGTTGGGTAACAAAAATGCTGCCATGCTGGCCGTCTTCAGCGACGATGCGCCAAAGCATGCCGCGTTGAAAGCGATCCTCGAAGCTCCGAGCCTGTATGACGAATTCCTCCGCTATCTTTCCCGCCACGGTCTTGCGGTACCTAAGGCGTGCATTGAACGAGACTGGACCCAGCCTTACCAGCGCAATCCAGAGCTGTTACCGGTGTTTAAACTGATTTACGATAATCCGCAAACCTACTGGGCGGCCTACGAAATGGCCGAGAAGCTGGTGGATATTGAGGAAAGCTTCCATCTATGGCGTTTTCGCCATATGAAAACGGTCGAGCGGATCATTGGTTTTAAATCGGGAACCGGCGGCTCCAGCGGCGTCAGCTTCTTGAAGAAGGCGTTAGAGTTGACCTTTTTCCCGGAACTGTTAGACGTACGCACCGAGATTGGCGCTTGACTGCTTTGTCTCGGTGTGAAGCAGTATCAGGGCGCATAGCGCCCTGAACAGAGGATCACTCCTCGGCGACGCGGATGATCAATTTGCCGAAGTTTTTCCCTTTTAGCAGACCGAAAAAGGCCTGAGGGGCATTTTCTAACCCGTCGACTACGTCCTCGCGGAATTTGATCTTGCCCTGGCTGACCCATTCCCCCATCTGTTGTAGAAACTCGCCGAAGCTTTCTGCGTAATCATCGAAGATGATAAAACCCTGCATCTTGATGCGCTTGCGCAGGATCAGGCCTTGTAACAACGGCAAGCGATCTGGGCCTGGCGGTAACTCGGTCGCGCTGTAGTGGGCGATAATGCCACAGACGGGGATACGTGCCTTGGTATTGAGCAAAGGAATAACCGCATCGAATACTGCGCCGCCGACGTTTTCATAGTAGATATCGATGCCCTGGGGGCAGGCTGCTGCCAGTTGGGCCGCAAAGTCGGCCGAGCGGTGATCGAAACAGGCATCAAATCCCAGTTCTTCCACCACATAGCGGCATTTCTCTGCGCCACCCGCCACACCCACCACGCGGCATCCTTTCAGCTTGCCAATCTGACCTACCACGGAACCTACGGCTCCGCTGGCTGCTGCGACCACCAAGGTTTCGCCCGCCTGTGGCTGACCGATATCCAACAGGCCCATATAGGCGGTAAAACCAGGCATACCTAATACGCCAAGCAACCGGGAAGGGTGATCCAGTTTGGCCCCCAGATTACGCAGGCCGCTGCCGTCCGACAGCGCATGGCTTTGCCATCCGTCGTAACCTAGCACCCAATCCCCAACGTTAAAGTCTGGATGTTGTGAAGCCTGCACGCGGGATACGGTGCCGCCGACCATCACTTCGCCTATCTGTACCGGGGGGGCATAAGAGGGCGCATCGCTCATACGGCCACGCATATAGGGATCTAATGAAAGGTAAACCGTGCGCAGCAACAACTGCCCGGCGGCGGGCTGTGGGATGGGGCTGGTTTCCAGGCGGAAATTGTCTGCCTGCGGTTCCCCGTGTGGGCGTGAAGCTAAAACAAAACGGCGGTTATGCGCTTGCTGAGACATCGATGACTCCTTGGCGACGGTGTTGAACGAAAGGCGTTCAGGTAGTGGCTAGTCTAGTGAATCTGTCGCAGTGGAAAATAGCGTTATGTGCGCACTTATGCGATAACGTAAAAAGCGTAGCGGGAACCTTGTTGAAAAATATTGCGTAATAGCTGCGGTGGCGGAATGTTCGTTGACCACTTTCTTATATTGTGATGAAAAATAACAGTCGAAATCTGATTGTCAACCATAGGTAACAGTGATATTTGATATTGGGTATATTGATAGAAGTGCGATAATTCCGATCTCATATATTGATACTGATGATGATATTAAGGGCGATTTGTAGAATAAACGATGCTTCATTGGCGAGCCAGTATTGCTTACGACTTACTTAATTTGTTAAAAGAAAAAAGAGGCCCACCTGAATAGCCAACGGGAGGTGATAACTGTGCGTTATAGCGGAACGATCAGCACGTCAATGCTGCTGGTATTGATAAAGCGCGCGGCGGAGCAGGCTACTTTATTCATCATGCTATCGCTATGGTTGCCACAGATGACCAGATCAAAGGGTTGCTTCTGGTTGGCGTAGGTCAGACAGTCGCCCAACTCGCCGTGGATGATCCGCGTAGCGATATTGGGATAGTTTGCCCGTAGGCACAGTTCTTCCATAAACAGCAGCGTCTCTTCCTCCATCAGCGCACGCAGGTCACCCAGCATGGGGGCGGGGAAAATCTCGGCATTGGCAATGATGCTGACTAGCGTGATTTTCCCATCGCAGGGACGCACGATCGAGACGGCTTTCTCTACCAGCCGGTGGCTGTCCGCTGCGACGGCCACCGTAACCAGAACGTTGTGATATCCCATGTTCTACTCCCGCTGCCTGAATGTGTGCTTAAAGGGTAGAGCAATGCCTGCGCAAGAAATGTGGTATGTATCACGCGCAACGCCAAACCCCAGGGCAAGGAAAAAATTCCGCCATAAAAGATAAAAAGATGCGCGCATCACTGTCTGGGTGATTAAAGCACCTGTGCCCAGAGTGACTTTGGCACTTTGCCCAGGTCGAACAGTTTGCCAGAGACCAGTTCCGCACGGCGATGATCCGCAGCACGGTACATGTTGCTCATTTCATTGTCATCCGTCAGTGAGTAATTCAGCTTGTCGTAGACTTTTTCCAGACTGTCCAGGCTGGAACATTTGCGAAACGTCATCAGGTAATCGATGGTACTTGTCATAGTTAAAACATAGCCTATTAATAGTATTAAAGCGGAAAGAAAAATCTCACATATTCGCAGAAATCGCCACAAGATGAAGAGATGTCGCCAGGCAAAATAAAAGAAAAGTGAGTAAATGGAACACGCTTAGCCAAAATACCCCGGTTAGGGGGGAGAGGCACCATCGAATGATAATATGTGCCGAGCATCTGGGCAATGTATCTTGACAGATAAACTGTCAATTAGGGGGAATCTTACCTTATTGGCTCTGGGGGAGTTTGTCAGCAAAGCGCTGCGTTTCTTTGCCCATGGCAAAGAAAATGATAACGGCAGTGGTTTTGGCTGGTGGATACCCGATGTATTATCATTGGGCGAGTGCAAAAATTTTTGTGAAGAAGCGTAAGGCCAAAACATAATTCAGTTGGTGCTGAAAAGTGGCTGGACAATAAAGCAAGCTTGATTTAATGCTTGTTCAGGTTGACGTTAGGCAGCGTTAGGAATTTTCCATATCATCGTTCGGGGAGAGGCTTGAGTAATAATTAAAATGCTAAGTAAAAATCAATTTGCTACTTTCCTGATCGACCAATGCTAGTTGACATTATCTTTTCTGACTTACCCCTGGTTGCCCCTATCGCGACGAAACACATTGTTACTTCTGCTAACTTGTTCAACCCATAATACTGCCCCTTTAACCGCAGGAGTCGCCCTGTCGAAAATTGAAACAGCGACACAAGTTAAATCTTACTTTTCAGTCGGGGGTGGTTTTAGCGGGTGATGTTATTCGTAAGGAACTGCTTTTAAATGACAATCAGAATTTTAAACTACGCTAGTGGCGGGGTGGCAGATTTTTTCTCTGTGATTTGGCTTTAGTTAAGCTTTTGTTCGAATTGATCTAAAAAAGCGTATTTTTAGGCTATAAAAGCTGGTTTTTAAGACCTTTTCTTACTTTAGCGTGTTTATTGCACAGCTTGGTGGCTAATAATTGGTCGGATTTTGGTCTTTTCAAGCTTGATATTTTTTATTTTTGTGAGCTGTGTCACATTGTTTTTAAAATAGCGTGTCGCTTACGTTGTGTGGGCTAAGTGATCGGGGGTAGAGTTGCGCTGTTATTAAGATTAATCTTATTATTTTTGTAAAAATAGTCTTACGAAAAACACACTTTTGAAGCAGGATGCTGTATATCCATACATGTATTTGCATGTATATCCAATACTGAGTAACAACCCGAAATGTGTATAGTCGCGCAGTTATCGCGGCTGGCGTACAGGGATTTGTTTGCCAACTTTGGGAATGAACCCAGGTCATGGGCGATAATTTATCACCCAGCATATGTTTTTAAACATAGTCTGTCGGGATGGGAATATGGGTACGTCTGAACTACTTAAACATATTTATGACATTAATTTGTCATATTTGCTTCTGGCACAGCGTCTGATTAACGATGAAAAAGCGTCAGCAATGTTCCGTCTGGGTATTGATAACTCGATGGCGGATGCGCTGTCGCAACTCACGTTGCCACAAATGGTGAAACTGGCAGAAACTAATCAGTTGGTTTGCCACTTCCGTTTCAACGATCACAATACTATCGAGCGCCTGACGAAAGAATCCCGCGTGGACGATCTGCAACAGATCCACACCGGCATTTTGCTATCGAGCCATTTACTCCAAGAACTATCGGGTAAAGGCGGTTGTGTGACGAAGAAAAGAGCCTGATGATGAGTGAGAAAAGTATTGTTCAGGAAGCCAAGGACATTCAACTCGCCATGGAACTGATCACGCTGGGCGCGCGCTTGCAGATGTTGGAGAGCGAAACGCAGCTTAGCCGTGGGCGATTGATCAAACTGTATAAAGAATTACGCGGCAGTCCGCCGCCCAAAGGGATGCTGCCATTCTCGACCGACTGGTTCATGACCTGGGAGCAAAACATCCACTCGTCGATGTTTTTCAATGCCTATCAGTTCCTGCTCAAATGCGGTCAGTGCCACGGGGTTGAAGCCGTGGTCAAAGCCTATCGACTGTATTTGGAACAGTGTCCGCAGCAGCCAGGCGAACCCCCGTTGCTGGCGCTGACACGAGCCTGGACGCTGGTGCGTTTTGTCGACAGCGGTATGTTGCAGCTATCCGCCTGCAGCTGCTGTGGTGGGGCTTTTATCACCCATGCGCACCAGCCGCTTAACAGTTTTGTCTGCAGTTTATGCCAACCCCCATCCCGCGCAGTAAAAAGACGTAAACTTTCGCCGCAACTGGCCGATATTATTCCACAACTGCTGGAAGAGCAGGTTAAACGCGCAGTCTGAGCCTGCTTGCAGGCTTATACAGCAACACAGACTGGTGAAACTCAAGGGCTCGGTACTCCGGGCTCTCTGGGCGACACGCGCTGTTGCCTAATTTCACCCGCGCTGACTCACCTTCCACCCATATTGTGAATTTAAGGAATACGTGTGCTAGTTATTTTGGGTTATCTCGTGGTTCTGGGAACCGTGTTTGGCGGCTATATGATTGTCGGGGGGCACCTCGGCGCACTCTATCAGCCTGCCGAATTTTTGATCATCGGGGGGGCTGGTGTGGGAGCCTTTATCGTCGGCAACAACGGTAAAGCGATCAAATCCACGCTACGCGCTCTTCCCAAGCTGATGCGCCGCTCAAAATACAACAAAGAACTGTATATGGATCTGATGGCGCTGCTGTATCGGCTGATGGCTAAATCCCGCCAGCAAGGCATGTTGTCGCTTGAGTTTGATATCGATAATCCGCAGGAAAGCGAAATTTTCTCTAATTATCCGCGCATTCTTGCCGATAACCACTTGGTGGAATTTATTACCGACTATTTGCGACTCATGGTGAGCGGCAATATGAACGCCTTTGAGATCGAAGCGTTGATGGATGAAGAGATTGAAACCTTCGAACAGGAAAGCGAGGTACCCGCAGGGAGCCTGGCGATGGTCGGCGATTCGTTGCCGGCTTTCGGCATCGTGGCTGCCGTGATGGGGGTAGTGCACGCACTTGCTTCGGCTGACCGGCCAGCGGCGGAATTGGGGGCACTGATCGCCAATGCGATGGTGGGCACTTTCCTCGGCATTCTGTTGGCCTATGGGTTCATCTCCCCGCTGGCTACTTTACTGCGCCAGAAGAGTGCTGAAACCACCAAGATGATGCAGTGCATCAAGGTCACCTTGCTGTCGAGTTTGAATGGTTATGCCCCACAGATCGCGGTCGAGTTTGGCCGTAAAACGTTGTACACCACGGAGCGCCCTTCCTTCATTGAGTTGGAAGAGCATGTGCGTAAGGTGAAAGCCCCGGCACAGCAGGCGACGGAAGAGCAGGACGCATGAAACAGAATCACCCGGTTATTCTGGTCAGAAAACGCAAAGCCCATCATGCCGGTCATCACGGCGGCTCCTGGAAAATTGCCTATGCCGATTTTATGACGGCGATGATGGCGTTTTTTCTGGTGATGTGGCTGCTGGCGATTGCCAGCCCGCAGGAGTTGACGCAGATAGCCGAATATTTTCGTACCCCACTGAAGGTGGCGCTGACCAGCGGCGACAAGAGCAGCTCGGAAAGTAGCCCAATCCCGGGCGGTGGGGACGATCCAACCCAGCAGCAAGGGTTGGTCAAAAAGCAGATGGATTCACCGGAAAAGCGAGCAGAAGAGCTGCGCCTGAACAAGCTGCGCGAGAAACTCGATGAGCTGATTGAGTCGGACCCGCGCCTGAAAGCGCTGCGACCGCATTTGCTGATCAACATGATGGACGAAGGATTGCGCATTCAAATTATCGATAGCCAGAACCGGCCGATGTTCAAGACCGGCAGCGCACAGGTGGAAAGCTATATGCGCGATATCCTGCGCGGGATAGCGCCGATCCTCAATGGATTATCGAACAAAATCAGCCTGTCGGGCCATACCGACGATCTGCCTTATGCTACCGGTGAGCGCTATTACAGCAACTGGGAGCTGTCCGCCGATCGTGCCAATGCCTCGCGGCGTGAACTGATCGCCGGTGGTTTGGCCGAAGGCAAAGTATTGCGGGTGGTTGGGATGGCCTCGACCATGAACCTGAAACAGCACGGCGGTGATGATGCGGTTAACCGGCGGATCACCATTCTGGTGCTGAACAAAGCAACCCAGCAGGGGATAGAACACGAGAATGCGGAGAGCAGCGCTACGGAAATCGATCAGCCAGAAGGCCTGAAGCAGTTGGCTCCGCAGGCGACGGCACCGGCTATAGCGACACCGGAATTACCGCCGTCGCCGCCTGCTCCAACCGCCGAACTGCCGGCAACGCAGGGCACGCCAGAGCAACCTCCGGCAGCGGTGAAAGCCGCAGACACCGGGCCGACAGCGGCTATTCCGGCGGCACCTTCCGCCACTTCACCGACTAACAGCGACTCACAGCAGAGGTGACCCCGTGAGCATGGACATTAGCGCTTTTTATCAGACCTTTTTTGATGAGGCAGACGAGCTGCTGGCCGATATGGAGCAACATCTGTTGGAGCTGGACCCGCTGGCCCCGGATATTGAACCACTGAACGCGATTTTCCGCGCTGCCCATTCGATCAAGGGCGGGGCAGCTACCTTCGGCTTTAGCGTGCTGCAGGAAACTACCCACCTGCTGGAGAATTTGCTGGACGGTGCCCGGCGTCAGGAAATGAGCCTGAGCACCGAAATTATCAACCTGTTTCTGGAAACCAAAGACATTATGCAGGAGCAACTGGACGCCTATAAAACGTCGCAACAGCCTGATAGCGAGAGCTTTGAGTATATTTGTCAGGCGTTGCGGCAGTTGGCTTTGGAAGCGCAACAGCAGGATGCTCCTGCGGCGGCGGTAACGGTAACCTCACCGGTGGTTCATGCCGCTGCTCCGGCTGCAATTGAAGGCGGGATGCGGATCAGCCTGAGCGGTCTGAAGCCGAATGAAATTCCGCTGATGCTGGAAGAGTTGGGCAATCTCGGCGAGGTGGAAAACCCGCAGCAGACCGAGACCAGCCTGGAGGTCACTTTACTGACCTCTGCCAGTGAGGAGGATATCAGCGCGGTGCTGTGCTTTGTGCTGGAGCCGGAGCAGATTGCCTTTTCCACGCCGCCGAAGGCCGTGGAGAAGATCAGCACGCCGGAACCCGTGGCCGTTGTCACACCTACCGCGCCCGCCACGGTGGCTGAAGCGCCGAAGCCCAAAGCCAAGGCTAGCGAGTCCACCAGTATTCGCGTGGCGGTAGAAAAGGTCGATCAACTGATCAACCTGGTGGGGGAATTGGTGATCACTCAGTCGATGCTGGCCCAGCGTTCCGGCTCCCTGGATCCGGTCAACCACGGCGATCTGCTCAACAGCATGAGCCAGTTGGAGCGTAACGCTCGCGACCTGCAAGAGTCGGTGATGTCGATCCGCATGATGCCGATGGAGTACGTTTTCAGCCGCTTCCCGCGTCTGGTGCGCGATCTGGCCAGCAAGCTGGACAAGCAGGTGGAGTTGACGCTACGCGGCAGCTCTACCGAACTGGACAAGAGCCTGATTGAACGCATTATCGATCCGTTGACGCACCTGGTGCGTAACAGCCTGGATCACGGTATTGAAGAACCTGCTGCGCGCCTGGCCGCCGGTAAGGCCGAAGTCGGTAGTCTGATCCTGTCCGCCGAACATCAGGGCGGCAATATCTGCATTGAGGTCACCGATGACGGTGCCGGTCTCAATCGCCAGAAAATTCTCGCCAAGGCTGCTTCGCAGGGGCTAGCGGTGAGTGACAACATGAGCGATGAAGAGGTCGGCATGCTGATCTTTGCCCCGGGTTTCTCCACCGCCGAGCAGGTGACAGACGTCTCCGGGCGCGGAGTGGGCATGGACGTGGTGAAGCGAAATATTCAGGAGATGGGGGGCCATGTCGAAATCCATTTCCAGGCTGGGAAGGGCACCTCAATCCGCATTTTACTGCCGCTGACGCTGGCCATTCTTGACGGCATGTCGGTCAAGGTGAATGAGGAAGTGTTCATTCTGCCATTGAATGCCGTGATGGAGTCATTGCAACCGCAGGCCGAGGATTTGCATCCGCTGGCCGGTGGGGAGCGTGTGCTTCAGGTACGCGGCGAATATCTGCCTCTGGTCGAGCTGTATCGGGTGTTTGAGGTTGACGGTGCCAAAACCGAAGCCACTCAGGGCATCGTGGTGATTTTGCAAAGTGCAGGCCGCCGCTATGCGCTGCTGGTCGATCAGTTGATCGGTCAGCACCAGGTGGTGGTGAAAAATCTGGAAAGCAATTACCGCAAGGTGCCGGGCATTTCGGCTGCCACCATTCTGGGGGATGGCAGCGTGGCGCTGATTGTAGATGTTTCGGCGCTGCAAACGCTGAACCGGGAAAAGCGTCTGACGGACGCTGCCGCATAATTATTAACCGACTGATTTAAAGGTGATCGAAATGGCAGGACTGGCAGCCGTCAGCAAACTGGCGGGCGAAACGGTAGGTCAGGAGTTCCTGATTTTTACCTTGGGTAACGAAGAGTATGGCATTGATATCCTCAAGGTTCAGGAGATCCGCGGTTACGATCAGGTAACGCGCATCGCCAACACCCCGGCGTTTATCAAGGGCGTGACCAATCTGCGTGGGGTGATCGTGCCGATTATCGATCTGCGCGTGAAGTTTGCCCAGCAGGACGTCTCTTATGATGAAAACACCGTGGTGATCGTGCTGAACTTTGGCCAGCGGGTGGTGGGTATCGTGGTGGATGGCGTATCTGATGTGCTGTCGTTAACGACGGATCAGATCCGCCCAGCCCCTGAGTTCGCGGTTACGCTGGCGACGGAATATCTCACCGGTCTGGGGTCGCTCGGTGAACGTATGCTGATCCTGGTGGATATCGAAAAGCTGCTGAGCAGTGAAGAGATGTCGCTGGTGGACAACGTAGCGAAAAGCGCCTGATTGCTGAGTAGCTGTTTGTCACGGCTCAACAGGTGGGGATAATGCAGAACGCCGACACGCCGTAAATCCGTCCCTGGGGGCTCGTATCGCGCATCCCTGCGCTCAACGGGCCCCTCACCGAGTTAAAATCTTACCCTCCGCACAATACAAAAAAATAGTTACAGATTTTTCTTAAAGTTCTCTTCTGCCACGCCGATAACCCAGACAGTTAACGTACACAGCACTTGTCTGTGCGGGCTTCCAAGAAGGGTAAAAATGTTTAATCGTATGAAGGTGGTCACCAGCTTATTGCTGGTGCTGGTGTTATTCGGTGCCTTGCAGCTGGTTTCCGGTGGGCTGTTTTTCACTTCGCTGAAAGATAACAAAGAGAATTTTACCGTACTGCAAACTATCCGACAGCAGCAGTCAGAACTGAATGAAAGCTGGGTAAACCTGCTGCAAACCCGCAATACCCTCAATCGTGCCGGGATCCGCTACATGATGGACCTCAATAAAGCGGGCACCGGTGCCACCGTTGATGAACTGCTGGTTTCGGCGAAAAACACCTTGAGCATGGCGGAACAGCACTACACTGCCTATGAAAAAATCCCTCTGGATGCTCGCCAGGATGCCGCAGCGGCAGACGAACTCAAGCAACGCTATACCACTTTGCACACTGCGTTGTCGGAACTGGTCACACTGTTGGGTGACGGCAAGCTGGACGCCTTCTTCGAACAGCCCACTCAACGTTATCAGACTGAATTTGAACAGCTCTATAACCGCTACCTGACTCAGAACGACAAGCTATACCAGATCGCGGTCGAAGATGGCGACAGCTCTTTCGAATTCGCCGTTTGGACGTTGGTCGTGGTGCTGGTACTGGTGGTTGCGGTGATCGCCATGGTTTGGTTCGGCATCCACCATATTCTGGTGCGCCCACTCAACCGTATGATTGAGCACATCAAACTGATCGCCGCAGGCGATTTGACTCACCAAATCGACGTCAACAGCCGCAACGAAATGGGCGTGCTGGCAGCCAGCCTTAGGCACATGCAAGGCGAACTGATTGACACCGTCAGCGGCGTGCGTCAGGGGGCCGATGCCATCTACAGCGGTGCTTCCGAGATTGCCGCAGGTAACAACGATCTCTCTTCCCGTACCGAACAGCAGGCCGCCTCGCTGGAAGAAACCGCCGCCAGCATGGAGCAGTTGACCGCGACGGTGAAACAGAACGCCGAAAACGCCCGTCAGGCCAGCCAACTGGCGTTGAGCGCCTCAGAAACCGCGCAGAAAGGCGGCAAAGTGGTCGCCAACGTGGTGCAAACCATGCACGACATCGCGGGCAGTTCGCAGAAAATTGCCGACATTACCAGCGTGATCGACGGCATCGCCTTCCAGACCAATATCCTGGCGTTGAATGCGGCAGTTGAAGCTGCCCGTGCCGGTGAGCAGGGCCGTGGTTTTGCCGTGGTTGCCGGGGAGGTACGTAACCTGGCAAGCCGCAGCGCGCAGGCAGCCAAAGAGATCAAAGGCCTGATTGAAGACTCGGTTAGCCGCGTCGATATGGGCTCGGTGCTGGTGGAAAGCGCCGGTGAAACCATGGGCGATATCGTCAATGCCGTCACCCGCGTCACCGACATCATGGGTGAAATCGCTTCGGCCTCCGACGAGCAAAGCCGTGGTATCGATCAGGTTGGCCAGGCGGTTGCCGAAATGGATCGCGTCACTCAACAGAACGCCTCTTTGGTCGAAGAATCGGCCTCTGCGGCGGCAGCTCTGGAAGAGCAGGCCAGCCGCTTGACCCAGTCCGTTGCGGTATTCCGACTGAAAGCGGAAGGCCAAAACGAGTTCAAGTCATCCGCCAACAGTAAAGTCGTTACCCCGGTAATCAATCATAAAAAAATGAACGCCAGCGATCCGCAGGAGAACTGGGAAACGTTCTAACCGGCATTGGGCTGCGTTCTCCCTGCGAGATCGTGGCCCTTTTTTCCGTCCTAAGTCGTGTTAACCCGCGGCTACCTGGAGGTTTATCGTGTTTAACCGAGTCCGTATCTCTACCAGTCTGTTTTTATTACTGCTGACCTTTTGTCTGATGCAACTGATTAGCACCGGCTTGTCGTATACCGCTTCCCGCTCCGATAACCACAATCTTAATCTGATTAGTCTGGGTAGCCAGCAGCGTGATGCCCTCAGCCTGAGCTGGGTTTCGCTGCTACAGGCACGTAACACCTTGAACCGGGCCGGCACCCGTGCAGCGCTGAAAGTACCGCAAGAACAGGTCGATGCGCTGATGGGCAACGCCCGCAGTTCGTTGCAGAAAGCCGATCTCTATTTTAATCAGTTCCTGGCCGTCTCGCGTAACAGCGACCAGGAGCAGCAACTGACAGAAACCACCCAAGCCAGCTATGAGCGGCTACGCGGTGCGCTGCGCGAACTGATTGTCTTCCTGGAGGGCGGCAACCTGCAGGGCTTTATGGATCAACCTACACAGAAAATGCAGGACCTTTTCGAAGCCGACTTCGTCCAGTACCTGCAACTGGTCAACGAAAATATCGCCCAGGCCAATGCGGCCAACCAGCGCTCCTTTACGCTGGCCGGTTGGCTGGTGTGCGGCGCAGTGCTGATGCTGATCCTGGTGACCGCCAGCGCCATGTGGTGGTTACGCAATATGTTGGTTCAGCCGCTGAATATTATGCGCAGCCACTTTGACCGTATCGCCGACGGCAACCTGGCCACGCCGATCCAGGTGTATGGCCGCAACGAGATCAGCATGTTGTTTGCCAGCCTGCACCGCATGCAGAACTCGTTGATTGGCACAGTCGGCGCGGTGCGCGAAGGCGCCGAGTCGATCCTGATCGGGCTACAGGAGATTTCGGAAGGCAATAACGATCTCTCTTCCCGCACCGAGCAGCAAGCCGCGTCGCTGGAAGAATCAGCCGCCAGCATGGAGCAGTTAACCGCCACGGTGAAACAGAACGCCGACAATGCCCGCCAGGCCTCAAAGCTGGCGCGCGATGCTTCAGCCACCGCTGCCAAGGGCGGGGAAATGGCCGACGAGGTGGTCACCACCATGCACGATATTGCCAGCAGCTCGCAGAAAATTGGTGCCATTACCAGCGTGATCGACGGTATTGCCTTCCAGACCAACATCCTGGCGTTGAACGCGGCGGTTGAAGCTGCGCGGGCGGGGGAACAAGGGCGTGGTTTTGCCGTGGTGGCCGCAGAGGTGCGCAATCTGGCTCAGCGTAGCGCTCAGGCAGCGAAAGAAATCAAAGTGCTGATCGATGAGTCGGTTGGCCGTGTTAAGCAAGGGTCGGTGCTGGTCGAAGACTCCGGTGCCACGATGAAGGATATCGTGCGTTCGGTGACCCGCGTTACCGACATTATGGGCGAGATCTCCTCGGCTTCCGATGAGCAAAGCCGCGGTATCGAGCAGGTCACTCAGGCCGTGACCCAGATGGATCAGGTGACGCAACAGAACGCCGCGCTAGTGGAACAAGCGGCCTCTGCGGCGGCGGCATTGGAAGAGCAGGCGATTACGCTGGCCGATGCGGTAGCGGTATTCCGCCTTGCGGACGACAACATCACCTTATCAGACAGCCTTAACAACGGAGTTTTATCAGTGGCAAAGGAAGCAACTAGTGTCGAATTGTATGGCAAGTAACAACCAATTGGGTGAAGGGCTATGAGTGGTTCCTCTTCACCCACCAATAAAGAGTCTCAGTCTTTGTTGACACAGATGGTGCAACGGCTGCCCCTGTCGGATGTGCATTTCCGACGGATCAGCCAGTTGATCTATCAGCGTGCCGGTATTGTGCTGGCAGAGCACAAACGCGAGATGGTTTACAACCGTCTGGTGCGTCGTCTGCGGCTGCTGGGAATACCCGATTTTGGTAGCTATCTGGTGTTGTTGGAAAGCGATAGCAACAGCGCTGAATGGCAGGCATTCATCAACGCCCTGACCACCAACCTGACGGCGTTTTTCCGTGAGGCGCATCATTTCCCGATCCTGGCGGAACATGCGCGTTCGCGGCCCAACGGCTACAGCGTGTGGAGTACCGCCGCCTCGACCGGTGAGGAGCCTTACTCGATTGCCATTACCTTGAATGAGGCGCTAGGGCAGAGGGCGACGGGAACGCAGGTGTGGGCCAGCGATATCGATACTCAGGTATTGGAAAAGGCCGAAGCGGGGGTGTATCGCCAGGAAGATCTGCGCACCCTGACACCGGCGCAGATGCAGCGTTATTTCCTGCGAGGGACCGGGCCTCACCATGGTCTGGTACGGGTTCGGCCAGAACTGGCGGCACAGGTGCATTTTCAGCCGCTCAATCTGCTGGCCCCTGAATGGGCGTTGCCGGGGCAGTTTGATGCGATATTTTGCCGTAACGTGATGATCTATTTTGACAAGGAAACACAAGAGCGCATTTTGCGGCGCTTTGTGCCGCTGCTTAAACCGGGGGGCCTGATGTTTGCCGGCCATTCCGAAAACTTCAGCCAGATCAGCCGGGATTTCTACTTGCGTGGGCAGACCGTGTATGGCCTGACCAAGGAGAGGTAATGAATAAAATCAGCGTATTAAGCGTAGACGACTCTGCCCTGATGCGGCAGCTGATGACCGAGATTGTCAATAGCCATCCCGATATGGAGATGGTGGCGACCGCCCCCGATCCGCTGGTGGCGCGCGATCTGATCAAGAAATTCAACCCGCAGGTGCTGACGCTGGACGTCGAAATGCCGCGTATGGACGGGCTGGATTTTCTGGAGAAACTGATGCGCCTGCGGCCGATGCCGGTGGTGATGGTGTCGTCGCTGACCGGAAAGGGATCGGAGATCACCCTACGGGCGTTGGAACTGGGCGCGGTGGATTTTGTCACCAAGCCGCAACTCGGGATCCGCGAAGGCATGCTGGCCTATAGCGAGTTGATTGCCGAAAAAATCCGCACGGCGGCCAAGGCGCGTCTGCCACAGCGTTCAACGGCACCGGCTCCGGAGATCCTCAGCCATACGCCGTTGTTGAGCAGTGAGAAGCTGATCGCTATCGGGGCGTCTACCGGGGGGACTGAGGCAATCCGCCACGTCTTGCAGCCGTTACCGGCTACCAGCCCGGCGTTATTGATCACCCAGCATATGCCGCCCGGTTTTACCCGTTCATTTGCCGAGCGGCTCAACAAGCTGTGCCAGATCACGGTGAAAGAAGCCGAAGACGGCGAGCGCGTCTTGCCGGGCCATGCCTATATCGCGCCGGGAGATCGTCATCTGGAGCTGACGCGCAGCGGCGCCAACTATCAGGTTCGGCTGCATGATGGCCCGCCGGTGAACCGGCATCGTCCTTCGGTCGATGTGCTGTTCCGCTCGGTGGCCCAGTTTGCCGGGCGCAATGCGGTGGGGGTGATCCTCACCGGCATGGGGAATGACGGTGCGGCAGGCATGCTGGAAATGCACCGTGCCGGGGCGTACACCCTGGCGCAGAACGAAGCCAGCTGTGTGGTGTTTGGCATGCCACGTGAGGCTATTGCCACCGGCGGAGTCAATGAAGTAGTGGAATTGGAGCGCATGAGCCAACGCATGTTGGCGCAGATCGCGGGTGGTCAGGCGCTGCGTATTTGATGTTATGCCCCGAACCTCGGGGCAAAAACGATTAACCTTAGGAGCAATAATGGCAGACAAAAACCTTAAATTTCTGGTGGTGGATGATTTTTCCACCATGCGCCGCATCGTCAGAAATTTGCTGAAAGAACTGGGTTTTAACAACGTCGAAGAGGCGGAAGACGGGGCGGATGCGTTGAACAAACTGCGCGCCGGCAGCTTCGATTTCGTGGTATCAGACTGGAATATGCCGAACATGGATGGCCTCGAGCTGCTGCAAACTATCCGTGCTGACGGCGCGCTGGCGTCAATGCCGGTATTGATGGTGACGGCGGAAGCCAAGAAAGAGAACATTATTGCTGCCGCTCAGGCGGGTGCCAGCGGTTACGTGGTGAAACCCTTCACGGCGGCGACGCTGGAAGAGAAGCTCAACAAGATCTTTGAAAAACTGGGCATGTAAAAAAGGAGAGGGCGATGAGAGATATTCCAATGCCTGCCAGCGATGCAGCGACAGCGGGTGAGATCATCTCCCGTATCGGTCAACTGACCCGCATGCTGCGTGACAGCATGCGTGAGCTGGGGCTAGATCAGGCTATCGCTCAGGCTGCCGAAGCGATCCCGGACGCACGCGACCGTCTTGATTATGTGGTCACCATGACGGCGCAGGCGGCGGAACGAGCGCTCAACTGCGTGGAAGCGGCACAACCCCGCCAGGCGGAGTTGGAGTCGCAGGCCAATATGCTAAAAGGGCGCTGGGACGAGTTGTTTGCCAATCCCATCGAGCTGGCTGATGCCCGTTCACTGGTGACGGATACCCGTCAGTATCTGGATCGGGTGCCGGAACACACCGCATTCACCAACGCCCAGTTGCTGGAGATCATGATGGCGCAGGATTTCCAGGATCTCACCGGCCAGGTGATCAAGCGCATGATGGACGTGGTGCAGGAGATTGAAAAGCAACTGCTGATGGTACTGATGGAAAACATCCCGGATCAGCCAGCCAAAGAGAAAAGGCCGAACGACAGCCTGCTCAATGGCCCGCAGCTGGATCAGAACGGGGCTGGCGTAATTGCCAATCAGGCCCAGGTGGACGATCTGCTCGACAGCCTGGGTTTTTGATCATTTATTAGGGCGCACACTGCGCCCTAAATCTTTTCGCTAGCCCATCCCCGAAATAACCGGCCTTTTGCGCCGTTGTTCCCGCAATGAAATCCGCATTTTTTTGGCATGCTGGCGGCAATTCTATTCTTCGCACGCAATGGGAACCCTCGCCTTGGCCGAAGACAGTGATATGGAAAAAACTGAGGCCCCCACACCCCACCGGCTGGAAAAGGCGCGTGAAGAGGGCCAGATTGCGCGTTCGCGCGAGCTGACCTCGATCCTGATGCTGATTGCGGGGTTGTCGATCTTGTGGGTCGCGGGTGGCCATATGGCGCAACAGTTGGCGAGGATGTTATCGGAAGGACTGCATTTTGATCACAACATAGTCAGCAACGATAAGCAGATGCTGCGCCAGTTTGCCATGTTGCTGCGTCAAGCGGTGTGGGCGCTGATGCCGATCCTGGCCGGATTGGTGCTGGTGGCGCTGTCGGCCCCGATGCTACTGGGTGGCGTGGGCTTCAGCCTTAAGTTTGATGCCAAGCGCATGAACCCTATCTCCGGATTAAAACGGATGTTCTCGACCCAGGTGCTGGCAGAGTTGCTGAAGGCCATTCTCAAAGCGACGCTAGTGGGTTGGGTGGCAGGGCTTTACCTGTGGCACAACTGGGCGGCGATGCTGCATCTGGTTACGCAGCAGCCGCAGGATGCACTGCGCAATGCGCTACAGATCGTGATTTTCTGCGGTATGTTGATCGTCCTTGGGTTGGTGCCAATGGTGGCCTTCGACGTGTTTTATCAGCTCTGGAGCCACTTCAAGAAATTGAAGATGACCAAGCAGGAAATCCGCGACGAACATAAGCAGCAGGAAGGCGATCCCCATGTCAAAGGGCGTATTCGCCAGCAACAGCGGGCCATCTCTCGCCGCCGCATGATGTCCGACGTGCCGAAGGCCGACGTGATCGTCACCAACCCGACACATTACGCCGTGGCATTGCAATACAACGACAAGAACATGAGTGCGCCAAAAGTCCTTGCCAAAGGGGCAGGGGAGATTGCCTTGCGTATCCGTGAATTGGCGAACGAACACCGTATTCCAACCCTGGAAGCTCCGCCGCTGGCGCGGGCGCTATACCGTCACAGTGAGATTGGGCAACACATTCCCACGACCTTGTATGCCGCGGTGGCCGAGGTCCTGGCCTGGGTCTACCAGCTGCGCCGTTGGCAGCGTGAAGGTGGCCTGATCCCGAAAAAACCTCAACGTTTACCGGTGCCGGAAGCACTGGATTTTGCTGGAGAGAATAACTCAGATGGCTAATTTGGCCTCCCTGCTTCGTTTGCCGGGTAATTTTAAAGATACGCAGTGGCAGGTGCTAGCTGGCCCGATACTGATCCTGATGATCCTGTCGATGATGGTGCTGCCATTACCGGCATTTATCCTCGATCTGCTGTTTACCTTCAATATTGCCTTGTCGATCATGGTGCTGTTGGTGGCGATGTTTACCCAGCGGACGCTGGAGTTCGCCGCATTCCCAACCATCCTGCTGTTCTCAACCCTGTTACGCCTATCGCTGAACGTCGCTTCCACGAGGATCATCCTGATGGAGGGGCATACCGGTGCGGCGGCGGCGGGGCGGGTGGTTGAAGCGTTCGGTCACTTCCTGGTGGGGGGCAACTTCGCCATCGGTATCGTGGTGTTTATCATCCTGGTGCTGATCAACTTTATGGTGATCACCAAAGGGGCCGGGCGTATTGCCGAAGTGGGTGCCCGTTTTGTCCTTGATGGGATGCCGGGCAAACAGATGGCGATCGATGCCGATCTGAACGCCGGGCTGATCGGCGAAGACGAGGCTAAAAAGCGCCGTTCCGAAGTGACGCAGGAAGCGGATTTCTACGGTTCGATGGACGGGGCCAGCAAGTTTGTGCGCGGTGACGCGGTAGCAGGCTTGATGATCATGGTGATTAACGTAGTAGGCGGCCTGTTGGTCGGCGTGATCCAGCACGGCATGGAGTTGGGTACCGCGGCTGAAACCTATACCTTGCTGACCATCGGTGATGGCCTGGTTGCCCAGATCCCTGCGTTGGTGATCTCGACGGCGGCCGGTGTGATCGTCACTCGCGTAGCGACCGATGAGGACGTTGGCGAGCAGATGGTCAACCAGTTGTTCAACAATCCGCGCGTGATGGTGTTGAGTGCTGCGGTGTTGGGGCTGTTGGGGATGGTTCCGGGGATGCCAAACCTGGTGTTCCTGCTGTTTACGGCGGCACTGCTGGCGTTGGCCTGGCGGCTGCGCGGGCGTGAACAGCAGGCGCCGAAAGTCAAAGAACCGCCGCTGCCGCAGGAAAATCCGCAGGCGGTGGAGGCCAGTTGGTCTGATGTACAGCTGGAGGATCCGTTGGGCATGGAAGTCGGTTACCGCCTGATCCCTATGGTGGACTTTCAGCAAAACGGCGAGTTGCTGGGGCGTATTCGTGGCATCCGTAAAAAATTCGCTCAGGATACGGGCTATTTGCCACCGGTGGTGCATATTCGCGACAACCTCGAACTGTCGGCGGCCAGTTACCGCATTCTGATGAAAGGGGTGGAGATCGGTAGCGGTGAGGCACATCCGGGGCGCTGGCTGGCGATAAATCCGGGCAATGCGGTGGGTGAGCTGGCCGGTGACAAAACCGTCGATCCGGCCTTCGGACTGGAGGCAGTGTGGATCGATAGCGCACTGCGTGAACAGGCGCAGATCCAGGGGTTCACGGTGGTGGAAGCCAGCACCGTTGTTGCCACTCACCTCAACCATTTGCTTGGTCAGTTTGCCAGCGAGCTGTTTGGTCGCCAGGAAACCCAGCAACTGTTGGATCGTGTCTCGCAGGAAATGCCGAAGCTGACGGAAGATTTTGTCCCTGGCGTAGTTTCTCTGACTACGCTGCACAAGGTGCTACAGAATCTGCTGGCTGAGCGGGTGTCGATTCGCGATATGCGTACCATTATAGAAACGCTGGCGGAACATGCGCCAACGCAAAGCGATCCTTTCGAACTGACCTCCGTGGTGCGGGTGGCGCTTGGGCGGGCTATCACTCAGCAGTGGTTCCCGGGTAACGGTGAGATCCAGGTCATTGGTCTGGATACGCCGCTTGAGCGCCTGCTGTTGCAGGCCCTGCAAGGGGGCGGAGGTCTTGAGCCGGGGCTGGCGGACCGCTTGTTGGATCAGGCCAGGCAGGCGCTGCAACGTCAGGAAATGCTCAGTGCACCGCCGGTGCTGCTGGTAAACCACGCGTTACGTGCCCTGCTGGCGCGCTTCCTGCGCCGTACTTTGCCGCAGCTGGTGGTGCTGTCGAACCTGGAAATCAACGATGAGCGTCAGATCCGCATGACCTCAACCATAGGAGCCGCCTGATGAAAGCTTTCCTTCCTTTGTTGGTGTTGTTCGCTCCGCTGGCTGCGCAAGCGGTGTCGGGGTCTTGGGCTGCCGATGCCAGCGGCGTCACGCTGGAAACGGGGAGCGTGCGTGATGTCTCCCCCAGCCTGCGGCCAGCTAATCCACCGGCGGCCGAGGCTCGGGTGACCAGTGTAAGCTGGCGTTATCAGTTGCTGGCAGGTGCGCCTGCCGGATTAGAGGTACAGCTTTGCACCTCGTCACGCTGCCTACCGCTCGGCGCGGGCAGTGGCCGCAGTGAGGCTTTCAACGGTATTCCCGCAGACAGCGAGTTCCGCTTCATTTATTACGTGAAGTCTCGCGGCGCGTTAAACCCTCCGCTGCGGGCGATTTCTAATCAGGTGATTGTGAATTACCAATGAGTTGCGAGTCGGATCCAGCATTAAGGCGGCAGTAATGTGAAGTAATAAAAGCCTGTGGTAGGTTTTTTCATGTTAAGTCCAGGATGACCAACATGAAAAAAACCACCTCTGTTTCGCATGACGCGGTATTTAAAAAGTTCCTCACTAACCCAGACACGGCCAGAGACTTTCTGGAGTTACACCTGCCGTCGGTCTTGCTGCAATATTGCGATTTGAGTACGCTAAAACTTGAATCCGGCAGTTTTATCGAAAGCAATCTGCGAGCCAGTTACTCTGACGTGCTCTACTCATTACGTACTGAGAGGGGAGACGCGTATGTATACGTTTTGATCGAACACCAAAGCAGCCCTGATAAGCATATGGCATTTCGTTTAATACGTTATGCGATCGCTGCAATGCAACGCCACCTTGATACGGGTCACGATCAACTTCCCCTAGTGATCCCAACCCTGTTTTATCACGGCCAGGTGACGCCTTATCCCTATTCGATGAGCTGGCTGGAAGAATTCAGTGAACCTGATTTGGCCAGGCAGCTTTATGCTGGACATTTCCCATTGGTTGACGTCACCGTCATACCGGACGATGACATCATGCAGCACCGCCGTATGGCTACCTTGGAACTGCTGCAAAAACACGTGCGCCAGCGTGACCTATTCGAAATAAAGGAACGACTGGTCACATTATTATCGTTTGGGTACACTACCAATGAGCAATTGATCTCGTTGGTGAACTACATGTTGCAGGTGGGGAACACGACCGAACCGGATAAGCTGATCCGTGAGTTGGCCCGTCGTACGCCACGGCACGAGGAGGAATTGATGACCATTGCAGAATATCTCGAGCAAAAAGGCTTCAAGAAAGGCATGGAGCAAGGTATCGAACAAGGTATTGAGAAGGGTATGGAGCAGGCACGGGCAACCGTCTTGAACATAGCGAGTGCCATGCTGGCCGATGGCTTTGACCGTGCTGTAGTGATGAAATTAACCGGCCTTTCCGCAGACGATTTGGCACAACTTCACCACTAACATCTGTGGGAAATTGCCGGTGTTAGTTGGTTGATCGTGTTCAAACCCCAATCTTACGGCCCAGCAGGCTCCCCGCACGGGACTGACCATCGGGGCCGTACAGCGATTTATTCTGCTTGTTTAAAATCGCCAGCGCCTGCGTATTGTGCTCAATATGGTGATTGAGCAGCATGCCGTTATGGTGATTCTGTTCGCGCAGTTGCAGGCTTTGCTGTTGCACTTGCTGCCAGCGGGACGCCAACTGCGGTTGGCCCTCATAAGGTGCTTGGCAGTGTTGCAGCCGTTCCATCTCCAGCCGCTGTTGGTCCAGATAATTGACCGTCGCCAGCAGTTGGCTTTTAGCATCTGTCACGCGCTGCAAAGCCACGCCAGCCAAAGTTTTCGAGCACAGTAAAGCGTGCTCTTCCGTCTGCACCGTGCCTAACGCCTGCAAGGTGTCCAGCAGCTTATCCAGCAATTGTGCCAGGTTTTCCATATCAATGACTCACCCTTGGTGTTAACCCCGATCGGCGCCGGACTGCCATTCGCTTTGCACGTCTTGTAACAAGGCATCGGCAATCTTGCCGGTATCCATCTTCAATTCGCCGTTGCGGATCGCCTGCTTGATGCTTTCCACTCGCTCCATATTGATATCTTGGCTGCCCGGCTGCATCAGGCGGGCCTGTGCATCACTCAGCTTAACCTGGGTACCGCTGACCGAGGTTTCCGCCGTGACTTTTTTGCGCGCCTGAACTGCGTTGTCTGATTGTGTTTCTCGCGGCTGTACCGTGGGCACGGGTTGCAACCGTTGGGTACGATCGATACTCATGTTCAATCTCCATCTGTACCACCGTCGCCTAGGCAACGGGGAGTTCAAATCTGTGGCCCTGGTGGCCGGATAAGTGCTGCTATGACTTTGTTATCGACAAGTATTGGCAAAGCTTTATTTTTTTATAAAGTAATACGAATTGTGCCATCAACATTGGCAATGCCGCTAACAATCTGCCCGGAGACCATGCGTACGCGCACGCTGTCTTCGGCGGCGGCGTTGGTCATCGCTTTCCCAGCACCGCTGATATTAAAACCATCACCCTGCGCCAACACCTGTACCGTTTGCCCGGCCTTGACCGCCCAGGCCCGTCTTAGCATGACCGTATTCAACGGCTGCCCAGGGCTGATATTGCGCAGGCTGACGGCACCGATCGCCTTGGCGTTATCGGTCAGGGTACGTGGCGGCAGGGTGTCTAATCGGCCGGTTTTCAGCTTGATATCATCTGCAGTGAGTTTGCTGCCCGCACTGATCCCCCGTGCGGCCACCAGATAATGCCCCATCAGCTGCACCTGTGCCTGAATGAAACGCCGCTCCTGGCCACAACGGGCCGAGATGCTGATGTTACCCCAGCGGCGAGCATTCTGAGGCATCGAAAGCTGCGGCAACTCACACTGCGGCCAACGGCTTGCTGGCGTGCGCACCAACACTTTGACGTCGGTCACGTTGGCACTGGTGGCAAATTGGGACTTGATAAAGCTCTCCACCTGTCCGTCCAGGCCCTCGGCGTGCGCGTTCAGACCGATCAGCAAGCCGACCAACAGCAGGATCCTTTTCATATTTTGCCTCACAGACGCAGCGACCACAGGGGAACAAGTGTAACCGTTACGCGCGCAGGCTAAGCAGACAAATAGCGACGCATTTTGCCCTTATTCCCACGATAGGCTGACAGGTAGGGCGTTTATGCTGTCGGCTCCAAATTCTAACCTCGCGGAGGGAGCATGCTCGACAAATTGGACGCTGCTCTGCGTTTTGGCCAGGAGGCGCTGAACCTGCGCGCCCAGCGGCAGGAAATCCTGGCGGCCAACATCGCCAACGCAGATACGCCGGGCTATCAGGCTCGTGATATCGATTTCGCCAGCCAACTGAACAAGGTCATGGCGCAGGGGCGCGTCAACGGCAGCGGCGTGGCGCTGAATCTGACCTCGGCACGCCATATCCCGGCGCAGAATATGCAGCCACCGTCGCTGGATCTCCTGTTCCGCGTGCCGGATCAGCCTTCCCTGGACGGCAACACGGTGGATATGGACCGTGAACGCACCAACTTTGCCGATAACAGCCTGAAATATCAAACAGACCTGACGCTGTTGAACGGCCAGATCAAAGGCATGATGTCCGTGCTGCAAGGAGGATAATTCCCATGTCGTTATTGAATATTTTTGATATTTCCGGCTCGGCCCTGTCTGCACAATCCCAACGTCTGAACGTCAGCGCCAGCAATATGGCCAACGCCGACAGCGCCACCGGCCCGGACGGCCAGCCTTATCGGGCCAAACAGGTGGTGTTTGAGGTTGCAGCAGCTCCGGGCCAGTCGACCGGTGGTGTGCGTGTCGCTCAGGTGGTTGACGATCCCTCACCGGAGCGTTTGGTGTTTCAGCCGGGCAACCCGCTGGCGGATGCCAAAGGCTATGTGCGGATGCCCAACGTCGATGTTGTCGGGGAAATGGTCAACACCATTTCGGCCTCGCGCAGCTATCAGGCCAACGTCGAAGTGCTGAATACCACCAAGTCCATGTTGATGAAAACCCTGACGCTGGGTCAGTAACCGGAGCTTTTATTTATGGCCATTGCCGCCACCACCAATGAATCACTCGACAACAGCATCGCCGGTGCCAACGCCAAGAATGGCGTGAATGGTAACAGCGCCAGCCAGGACTTGAACAAAAACTTCCTCACGCTGTTGGTGGCCCAGTTGAAAAACCAGGACCCCACCAACCCGATGCAAAACAACGAACTGACTACCCAACTGGCCCAGATCAATACGGTCAGCGGGATCGAGAAGCTCAACACCACGCTGGGGTCGATCTCCGGCCAGATCAGCGGCAACCAGTCAATCCAGGCCAGTTCGCTGATTGGCCACGGCGTGATGGTGCCGGGCAAGGAGATCCTGGTGGGGAATGACGCTGGCAAGGTCAGCACCACGCCGTTTGGCATCGAGCTGGAACGCACCGCCGATGCGGTCACGGCGACCATCAGCGATGCCACCGGCAAAGTGGTACGCACCATCGATCTGGGCGGGCTGACCGCCGGTGTGCACTCCTTCTCCTGGGACGGTTCGCTGGAGGATGGCACCAATGCGCCCGATGGCTCTTACACCGTGGCGATCAACGCCAAAAACGGTGGTGAGCAGTTGGTGGCGCAGCCACTGCGTTTCGCCATGGTTAACGGCGTCACGCGCGGAACGGACGGGGCAAAACTGGATCTGGGCGTGGCGGGGACTTCAACGCTGGATGACGTGCGCCTGATCCTGTCCAAACTGGGTTCGTCAAACTAAGCGCAGTGATTTTCCACGTCGGCAATGGATCGCTCGATCCTGAAGACACCTTTTTAAATGACCTATTTCGGAGAACGACATGGCTTTTTCTCAAGCGGTCAGCGGTTTAAACGCGGCTGCAACCAACCTGGATGTGATTGGTAACAACATCGCCAACTCCGCCACCTACGGCTTCAAATCCGGCAGCGTATCCTTTGCCGATATGTTTGCCGGCTCGCAGGTCGGGCTAGGGGTGAAAGTGGCGGGGATCACCCAGAACTTCAACGGTGGTACTACCACCAACACCAACCGGGCAATGGATATCGCCATCAGCCAGAACGGCTTCTTCCGTATGCAAGACGCCGATGGCGGCATCTTCTATACGCGTAATGGGCAGTTCATCATGGATGCCAACCGCAACATCACCAACATGCAAGGGTTGAGCCTGACCGGCTACCCGGCGGCTGGCTCACCGCCCACCATCCAGCAGGGGGCCGATCCGGTACCGCTGAGCATTCCTGAAGGGATGATGAACGCCAAAGCCAGCACCAGCGGCAATATGGTGGCCAACCTGAAATCGACCCATAAGCCACCGGCGGTGACGCCGTTCGATCCCAACAAGACCGACTCGTTTAACTACGTCAACACCATTACCACCTACGACACCCTGGGCAATGCACACAACATCAACGCCTACTTTGTAAAAACGGCTGATAACAAGTGGGACGTTTACACTCAGGACGGCAGCGTGCCGGGTGCTCCGTCTGCCAAAGCGGGCAGCCTGAACTTTGACAACAGCGGTACGCTGACCGGCACGTTGAAGCCAGATGGCACACCAAGCGCCACGCCATTCAACCTGGTCGTGCCAATGTCGGCTAAAGACGGCGCGCTGGCGCAAAACTTTAACCTGAGCTTTGCCGGTAGCCTGCAACAGAACGTCGGCAGTGACTCTGTCAGCAAGATTTCCCAGGACGGCTACGCCACCGGGGAATACCAAGGTTTCCAGATCAACAAAGATGGCACCGTGGTCGGGGTATACAACAACCAGCAGACCCAACTGCTGGGGCAGATCGTGTTGACCAACTTCTCCAACCCGGAAGGGCTGGCCGCACAGGGCGATAACGTCTGGAAGGAGACCGGTGCTTCAGGTCAGCCACGCGTGGGCCTGGCGGGCGGTGGCGGTTTCGGTTCACTGACCAGCGGCGCGCTGGAGTCTTCCAACGTCGATCTGAGTCAGGAACTGGTGAACATGATCGTCGCGCAGCGTAACTACCAGTCAAACGCGCAAACCATCAAAACCCAGGATTCGATCCTGCAAACGCTGGTCAGCCTGCGCTAATAGGATTGATTTATGGATCACGCGATTTATACCGCGATGGGGGGGGCCCGGCAGACGCTGGAGCAGCAGTCGGTCACGGCCAACAACCTGGCCAACGCCTCCACTCCTGGGTTCCGCGCACAGCTTTCGGCGCTGCGTGCGGTGCCGGTTGATGGGCCAAGCATGCAGACGCGCACGCTGGTGGCTGCGTCGACGCCTGGGGCAGACATGAGCCAAGGGCCGCTGAACTACACCGGGCGGCCACTGGATGTGGCATTGCAGCAGGACGGGTTTCTGGCACTAAGGCTGCCGGACGGCACCGAAGCCTACAGCCGTAACGGCAGCATCCAGATCTCCTCCACCGGGCAGTTGATGGTGCAGGGCGTGCCGCTGATGGGCGATGGCGGGCCGATCGAAGCCCCGCCGCAGGCAGAGCTGACGCTGGCGGCGGACGGCACCATTTCGGCGTTAAATCCGGGCGATCCGCCTAACACCATTTCCCAGATTGGCCGCCTGAAGCTGGTGAAGGCCGATGCTCGGGAAGTGGTGCGCGGGGACGACGGCCTGTTCCATCTGACTGCCGAGGCTCAGCAGCAGCGTGGCAACCAACTACCGAACGATCCCGATGTGCGGATCATGCCGGGAGTGTTGGAGGGCAGCAACGTCAAACCGCTGGAGACGATGGTGGATATGATCGCCAACGCCCGCCGGTTCGAAATGCAAATGAAGGTCATCCACAGCGTGGATGAAAACGCACAGCGCGCCAACTCATTGCTGTCAATGAGCTGAGTGCAGAGGAATAAATCATGATCCCATCCTTATGGATTGCCAAAACCGGTCTGGATGCGCAGCAGACCAACATGGACGTGATCGCCAATAACCTGGCGAACGTCAGTACCAACGGGTTTAAACGCCAACGTGCGGTGTTTGAAGATCTGCTGTACCAGACCATGCGTCAGCCCGGGGCTCAGTCTTCCGAGCAAACCACGCTGCCTTCCGGTTTGCAGATTGGTACCGGCGTACGTCCGGTGGCGACCGAGCGCATCCACAGCCAGGGCAACCTGTCGCAGACCAACAACAGCAAAGACGTGGCGATCAAGGGGCAGGGCTTCTTCCAGGTGGTATTGCCGGATGGCACCCAGGCCTATACCCGCGATGGTTCATTCCAGATCGATCAGAATGGCCAGTTGGTGACCGCCAGTGGTTTTCAGGTGCAACCGGCGATCACCATTCCGGCCAACGCCCTGAGCATTACCGTGGGCCGTGATGGCATCGTCAGCGTGACCCAGCAGGGCCAGACGGCGGCGCAGCAGGTAGGGCAATTGACGTTGACCACCTTTATCAACGATAGCGGCCTGGAAAGCATGGGGGAAAACCTGTACCAGGAAACCGAAAGCTCCGGTGCGCCTAACGAAAGTACCCCTGGCCTCAACGGGGCAGGCCTGTTGTATCAGGGTTATGTTGAAACCTCTAACGTCAACGTGGCGGAAGAGTTGGTCAACATGATCCAGACCCAGCGCGCCTATGAGATCAACAGCAAAGCGGTATCAACGTCTGACCAGATGCTGCAAAAGCTGACGCAACTGTAATCGACGGGCGCAGCGTGCTGCGCCCGTAATCCTTATCCTGAGCAACAAAGGCGATACCCGTGGTAACCACCTTTTTAGCGGCCAGCGTGCCGCAGCAAGGCAAACGCGTCCTGGCCGGGCTGCTGATGCTGACAGTCGGCGGCTGTGCCTATATTCCGCATACCCCCCTGGTTGACGGAGCTACCACGGCTCAGCCCGCTCCGGCAGGCGCTCCGGTGCCGAACGGTTCGATTTTCCAGACGGTACAGCCGATGAACTACGGCTATCAGCCGCTGTTTGAAGATCGTCGCCCGCGTAATATCGGCGACACCCTGACCATCGTGCTGCAAGAAAACGTCAGTGCCAGCAAGAGTTCATCCGCCAACGCCAGCCGCAATGGGGCCAGCAAATTTGGCGTAGCCACTTCACCACGTTATCTCGACGGGCTGCTCGGTAACGCGCGCGCCGACATGGATATCTCCGGCGACAGCACCTTCGGCGGCAAGGGCGGGGCCAACGCCAACAACACCTTTAACGGCACCATTACCGTCACGGTCAATCAGGTCTTGGCCAACGGCAACCTGCACGTGGTGGGCGAAAAGCAAATTGCCATCAATCAGGGCACCGAGTTCATCCGTTTTTCCGGTGTGGTTAACCCCCGCACCATCAGTGGCAATAACTCGGTCACGTCCACCCAGGTGGCGGATGCGCGTATTGAATACGTCGGTAACGGCTATATCAATGAAGCGCAGACCATGGGGTGGCTACAGCGCTTCTTCTTAAATGTTTCACCGTTCTAAGGATTGACCGATGTTGAAAAAGTTACTTCTCACACTGTCCATGATGCTGGTTTGCCTGCCCGCGACGGCGGAACGCATCCGCGATCTGGTGACGGTACAGGGTGTACGTGACAACGCGTTGATTGGCTACGGCCTGGTCGTGGGGTTGGACGGCTCTGGCGATCAGACCATGCAAACCCCGTTTACCACCCAGAGCCTGAGCAACATGCTATCGCAACTGGGGATCACCGTGCCGCCAGGCACCAACATGCAGTTGAAAAACGTGGCGGCGGTGATGGTAACCGCCAAGCTACCGCCGTTTTCCCGTGCGGGGCAGAACATCGACGTGGTGGTGTCCTCAATGGGTAACGCCAAAAGCCTGCGTGGCGGGACACTGCTGATGACGCCGCTCAAAGGCGTTGATAATCAGGTTTATGCGTTGGCACAGGGTAACGTGTTGGTCGGCGGGGCCGGTGCGTCCTCCGGGGGCAGCAGCGTGCAGGTCAATCAGTTGGCCGGTGGGCGTATCAGCAACGGCGCTTCCATCGAACGTGAATTGCCTACCACCTTCGGCCAGGATGGCGTGATCAACCTGCAACTGAACGACGATGATTTCACCCTGGCACAACAGATCAGTGATGCTATCAACCGCCAGCGCGGGGGCGGCACAGCCTCTCCACTCGATTCCCGTACCGTGCAGGTGCTGGTGCCACGCGGCAATAGTTCGCAAGTGCGCTTCCTGGCAGATATCCAGAATATCAGCATTAACGTTGGGGCAATGGATGCCAAAGTGATCATCAACTCCCGTACCGGCTCGGTAGTAATGAACCGCGATGTGGTGCTGGATTCCTGCGCAGTAGCACAGGGGAACCTGTCTGTGGTGGTCGATCGGCAAAACACCGTCAGCCAGCCGGATACGCCATTCGGCGGTGGCCAGACCGTGGTGACGCCGAATACCCAGATTTCCGTGCAGCAGCAGGGCGGTTCACTGCAAAAAGTGAACGCTAGCGCCAACCTCAATAACGTAGTTCGCGCGTTGAATGCGCTGGGGGCGACGCCGATCGACCTGATGTCTATCTTGCAGGCAATGCAGAGCGCTGGCTGCCTGCGTGCCAAACTGGAAATTATCTGATGAGCAGCGATCTGATGGCCATGTCGGGTGCGGCCTATGACACCCAGTCGCTGAACGGCTTGAAGCGCGATGTTGCCGCCGATCCGCAGGGCAATATCAAACAGGTTGCCCAGCAGGTGGAAGGAATGTTCGTGCAGATGATGCTGAAAAGCATGCGTGCGGCGTTGCCGCAGGACGGCGTGTTGAGCAGCGATCAGACGCGGCTGTATACCTCGATGTACGATCAGCAGATCGCCCAACAGATGTCGCAGAAAGGTTTGGGGCTGGCGGACATGATGGTCAAGCAGCTCTCCGCCGGAAACAGCCGCCCAAGCGAAACCGCAGGGACGGTGCCGATGGCGCTGGACAACGAAGTGTTGCAGACCTTGCCGCGTCAGGCATTGGAACAGATGGTACGCCGGGCGGTGCCAAAAATACCTTCGGCGCCTCCCTTGCCGCTGAGCAATGGCAACTTTGTCGCGCAGCTGTCTATTCCAGCACGGGTTGCCAGCCAGCAAAGCGGTATTCCGCACCAGCTGATCATGGCGCAGGCCGCGCTGGAGTCTGGCTGGGGGCAACGCGAGATCCCCGCGGCGGATGGTTCACGCAGTTACAACCTGTTTGGTATCAAGGCCGGTAGCAGTTGGGACGGCCCGGTGACGGAAATCACCACTACCGAGTTCGAGGAAGGGGTGGCGAAGAAAGTCAAGGCCCGCTTCCGCGTCTATGGCTCCTATATGGAAGCGATTGGGGATTACGTCAAATTGCTGACCAACAACCCGCGCTACGCCAACGTTGCCAGTGCCAGCAGTCCCGAGCAGGCGGCGCATGCGCTGCAAAAGGCCGGTTATGCTACCGATCCGCTGTATGCCAAAAAGCTGGTCAGCATGATCCAGCAGATGAAAAGCGCTGGGGAACAGGTAACCAAAGCCTATACCCACGATTTGCAGGATCTGTTTTAGTGGCTCCTCACCCCAACCCTCTCCCACAGGGAGAGGGAGTTGATAGCCCCAGCGCTTTTGGAAGTAAATCGGTGATTTCAACAAACTCGAATGCCTCCTTTCCCACAGGGAGAGGGAGCTGATAGCCCCAGTGCTTTTGGAAGTAAATCGATAATCTCAACAAACTCGAGTGCCTGTTTAGCCAAGGTGAGTCACTACTATTTTCCTCAAGTTTTCTCCATCGTGGCCGATAACCCAAGCAGGCTGGATGGCAACGCCCGGCACAATTTTTGACCTCTGTGGGCCGCTGGCACCGCAGCATAAGGAACCTCTATGTCCAACAGCTTAATCAATACCGCGATGAGTGGCCTGAATGCGGCGCAGGTTGCGCTTAGCACCGTCAGTAATAACATTTCCAACTACAACGTGGCGGGCTATAACCGCCAGACCGCGATCCTGGCGCAAAACGGCGGCCTGGGCACCATGAACGGATTTATCGGCAACGGAGCCACCGTGACTACGGTCAATCGCGAGTATAACCAGTTCATCATGACCCAGCTGCGCGGAGCGCAAAGCGAAGCTTCGGCTCAGAGCAGCTACTTCGAAAAAGTCTCCCAGATCGATAACCTGCTGGCGTCTAAAACCAACACCCTGGCATCGGGGATGGAAGATTTCTTCAAAAACCTGCAAAACGTCGTCAGCAATGCCGGGGATGACGCAGCCCGTCAGACCGTGTTAGGCAAGGCCAACGGCCTGGTGAATCAGTTCAACAATGCGGACAAGTATCTGCGCGATATGGATGCGGGCGTCAACCAGCAACTGAGCGACAGCGCCAACCAGATCAATACTTACAGCCAGCAGATCGCCCGCCTGAATAACGAAATCACCCAGGTGCGGGCCAGCAGCGGCGGCAGCGAGCCGAACGCCTTGCTGGATCAGCGCGATCAGTTGGTGACGGAGCTTAACAAGGTGGTCGGCGTTCAGGTCACCCAGCAGGACGGTGATGCCTATACCGTGACCTTCGCCAACGGCCTGACGCTGGTGCAGGGCAACTCCTCCTATCAGGTGACGGCGATGCCTTCCAGCAAAGACCCGTCCCGCCTGACGCTCGGTTACGATCGCGGCAATGGCGCCAGCGAAATTCCGGAAAGCCAGATTGGCAGCGGTAGCGTCAGCGGCGTGCTGAAGTTCCGCAGTGAATCACTGGATGGCGCACGTAACCAGTTGGGGCAACTGGCCCTGGCGCTGGCCGATAGCTTTAACCAGCAGCATCGCGAAGGCTTTGATATCAACGGCGATCCAGGGGAAGATTTCTTCAGCTTCTCAGGTGGGCGTACGGTTAACAATACCAACAACACCGGCAATGCCTCGCTGTCGGTCTCCTTTACCGATACCAGCAAGGTCAAGGCCAGTGACTACCGCATGGAGTTTGACGGTGCCAACTGGCAGGTTACGCGCCTGTCCGACAACGTCAAAGTACCTGCCACCGCAGGCACCGATGCGGATGGCAAACCGACGCTGAGCTTTGATGGCCTGCAGATCGGCGTGACGGGCAACGCGAAAAAGAATGACAGCTTTACCGTGAAACCGGTTAGCGATGTGGCTGGTACCCTGAAGGTCGCTATCAGCGACTCGGCCAAGTTTGCTGCCGCAGGAACGGAAGATGGCGGTAAGGGCGATAACGACAACGTCAAGAAACTGCTCGATCTGCAAACCGCCAAAGTGGTGGAGGGTAAAGCAACCTTGAGCGGCGCCTATGCCGGATTGGTCAGCAGCGTGGGTAACCAGACCGCTACCGCCAAAGTCAACGCCACCGCACAAACCAATATTGTGACCCAATTGCAAACCCAACAGCAGTCCATTTCCGGGGTTAACCTGGACGAAGAGTATGGCGAACTGCTGCGTTTCCAACAGTATTACATGGCCAATGCGCAGGTGATCCAGACCGCCAGCTCGTTGTTTGACGCCATACTGAATATTCGTTGATTTTACCGTTAACCGCAGCCGGTATGCCGGCTGTGGATGCCCTTAGTGAGGAACCTAACCCATGCGCATGAGCACCAGCATGATCTACCAGCAGAATCTGTCGGGGGTCACCAATAATCAGTCTCTGTGGATGCAGTCCGGGCAGCAGCTTTCCAGCGGCAAGCGCGTGCTTTACCCTTCGGACGATCCGTTAGCGGCGTCACAGGCGGTGATGATCTCGCAGTCGATGTCAGAAAACAGCCAGTACGCGTTGGCGCGCACCTTTGCCCGTCAGAACATCTCGATGGAAGAAACCGTGCTGCGTAGCGCCGCCGATGGCATCAAGGACATGAAAGCGCTGATCGTCAATGCCGGTGACGGCACAATCAGCGACAATGACCGTGATTCTTTGGCCACCCAGTTGCAGGGGCTGAAAGATCAGCTACTCAGCCAGGCCAACAGCACCGACGGTAACGGCCGTTTTATTTTTGCCGGCTTTGCCAATGATAAAGCCCCGTTTGTCGAGCAGGGTGGCAAGGTGGTTTACCAGGGCAGCAGCTCGGCCATTGAGCAGAAAGTGGACGCCAACCGCACCATGACCGTGGGCCACACCGGCAGCTCGATATTTATGTCGCTGACCAGCAATATCAAACCGGAACCGGACGGCAGTCCTTCCGAAGCGAACGTGTTCGAGAGCATCGATATGGCGTTGAAAGCGTTGAAGACCCCTCTGCAGGGGGCCGATGAGGCTACCCGTGAGCAGGTGACGGCGGCGCTCGATAAGGCAACCCGTGGCCTGGATAACAGCTATAACAACGTGCTGAGCACCAATGCGGTGCTGGGGACTCAGTTGCAGGAGTTGGAGGTGCTGGACAGCATCGGCATCGAAAACAATACGGCTAACAAAAATCAGCTGACCGCGTTGGTTGAGGCGGATGTGGTGGAGGCGATCTCGTCTTACTACATGCAACAGGCGGCTTTGCAGGCATCGTATAAGACCTTTAGCGATATGCAGGGTATGTCATTATTCCAAATAAACCGATAAGAAATAGTTATTCACGCTTGTAGGGCACTGCGCCCTATAACGTGGATATAGAGCGCAGCACCGTTTTTACACAGCCTGATTTAACGGCGGGAAACGTCAGGATATTCAGGCTGGATAAGTGATTTTACTATTTTTAACGCTGCGCATTAAAAACAGATTATTTTTTCTTTTTGGCTACGGTCCAAATCTTGCCGCAGGCTGACGGCGTAATCTGAACGCGGTTGGTTACCCAATGCGCCATACCCAAGGCTCTGCGTGCTTTCCTGTTGGTTTTCGTCTTCATTCCGTGCTCCTGGCCGTATTGAGATAAGTCAGTTGAGAAAAATAAAATACCGTAGCCCGAAGGCTCCGTTGTTTTATTTTCTTGGTTATCCATTTTTTAATAAATCACCAACCAAAAATAATGGCTTTGGTCCGTAGTTTTATACGGTGTGGGATTTATTTAATGAGGCCATTCTAAGGGGGGTATTTTATTATTCAAGCCCGGCAGAATAATCGCCGCTAAATCTGGTTAATTTCGCTTTTTCAACTTTTTATCTCGGAAAATATCTTTCCCTGCTAGTTTGTCTCGCAGGTAACCTCGGGATTAAGGGGACATACCGCCGATCACCGTCGCCAGCCGATCGAAAAACTCACCGAACAGGTGTTCGCAGAAGGGGGCCAGCATCGGCATCATCATGCCAAGGGTCAACATGCCGATGGTTAACGTAACCGGGAAACCGATCACAAACACCGAAAGCTGCGGGGTAACGCGGTTGAGCAGGCCAAGCGCCAGGTTCAGCGTCAGCAGCAGGCAGATCAGCGGCAGCGCCAGCATCATACCGTTAATGAAGATCAGCGTTCCTGCCTGGGTCAGCGCCAGGAAACCGTTGCCGTTCAGCGGCCGTGCCTGGATCGGCAGGGTATGGAAGCTGTCTGCCAGCAGCGAGATCAGCCACAGGTGACCATCGAAGCTGAGGAATAATAACATCGCCAGCAGGTTCAGCAGGCGCGCCAGCAGTGGCGTATTGGGGCCGCCAGAGGGATCGAAGAAGGTGGCAAAGGACAGCCCCATCTGCATGCCGATCACCTCACCCGCCAGGCGCACAGCTGCAAAGGCGAACTGCATTGTTAAACCGATCGCCACGCCGATCAGGATCTGCTGCACGGCCAGCCACAGGCCGGTGACAGAAAACAGCGGGATATTGCTGGTGGGCAGCGTAGGGGCGATCAGCAATACGATCAGACCGCCCAAGCCAATTTTCACCCGCTTGGAGATCTGCTTTTCGCTGAACAGCGGGGCGGTGCTAATCAGCGCCAGGACGCGCAGCAGAGGCCAGAAGAACTGGCTGAGCCAGACGCTGAGTTGGGCGCTGTCAAAGGTTAGCATGGTTAGCCGATCAGGTTCGGCAGGTTGCTGAACAGCATGCGCATGTAGTCCAATAGCAGATTGAGCATCCACGGCCCGGCAACGATCAGGGTGGCGACCACGGAGAGAATTTTGGGAATGAACGACAGCGTCATTTCGTTAATCTGCGTGGCGGCCTGCAACAGGCTGACGATCAGCCCGCTGAACAGCGCGGCTAGCAGCAGTGGGGCGGCCAGCGCCAGCGCCACTTTCATCGCTTCCGTACCCAGCGCCATTACCGATTCAGGTGTCATCTTTTTGCTCCAATAGAGGGGAGGGGGTCTGCTAGCTGTAAAAACTCTGCGCCAGCGATCCCAACAGCAACTGCCAACCATCCACCAGCACAAACAACATCAGTTTGAACGGTAGCGAGATGGTCGCGGGCGGTACCATCATCATCCCCAGCGCCATCAGCACGCTGGCCACCACCAGGTCGATGATCAGGAACGGAATAAATACGGTAAAACCAATCTGGAAGGCAGTTTTCAGCTCACTGGTGACATAGGCGGGCAACAGAATACGCATCGGGACGGCCTCCGGACCTTCCAACGCGGGCAGGTTAGCTAGCCTGGCGTACAGGGCGAGATCGCTTTCCCGCGTCTGGCGCAGCATAAACTCACGTAGCGGCTGCGAACCTTTGTCGATCGCTACCTCCATGCTGATCTTGTCCTGGCTGAACGGCAGGTAGGCATCCTGATATACCTTGTCGAACACCGGTGACATGATAAAGAAGGTCAAAAACAGTGCCAGCCCCAGCATTACCTGATTGGGCGGTGCCGATGGGGTGCCGAGGGCGTTACGCAGCAGCCCCAGCACGATGATGATGCGGGTAAAGCTGGTCATCATCAGCAGCATCGCGGGCAGGAAGCTGAGTGAGGTGATCAGTACCAGCGTCTGCACCGGCAGCGTCCAGCTTTGGCCGCCGTTGGCCGTAGGTTGGCTAATCAGCCCCGGCAACTGTGCCAAAGCGGCAGGGCTGAGCAGTAGCAGGCCTGCGGCCAGCAGCGGGCCAAAAGCCCGGCGGTAGGAGAATGGATTCATGCCGATTTATCCGGGCGTTTTAAGACGTTTTGCATCAGTTGGCGGAAATCTGCCGGTGACTTGTGATCGGTTGCTTCCTGAGTCGGTGGCGCGGACAGGGTGTGCAACGGGGTGATTTGCTGAGCCGTAACGCCCAGCACCAGCCAGGTGTTATCCACTTCAACCACCACCACCCGTTCGCGTTGGCCAACCTGACAGCTGGCACGCAGGTTGAGCAATTTTTGATTGCCACGGGCCTGCGGGGCAAAGCCCAACCGACGAAACAGCCAGCCAGCGAGCAGGATCAGCAGCAAAATAGCACCGAGCGCGCTGCTGACCTGCATCAATACCGAGCCGGTGGGCAGCGCCGTACCGGCGGGCTGCTGAGTGCTTTGTGTCTGCACGCTGGCGTTGGGGTTCATTAGCGGCTCAGGCGGCGCATGCGCTCGGAAGGCGTGATGATATCGGTGATGCGTACGCCGAACTTGTCGCCGACCACCACCACTTCGCCCTGGGCGATGAGATAGCCGTTAATCAGGATATCCAAGGGTTCACCGGCCAGACCATCCAACGCCACCACCGAGCCTTGCGACAGGCGCAGCAGCTCTTTGATGGTCATCTTGGTGCGGCCCAGTTCCACGGTCAGCTTGACCGGAATATCCAGGATCAGATCGATATCTTGCAGGCTACCCAACGCATCCTGAGCTTCCAGCGATTTGAATACGCCCTCGGTAGAGGCGGATTTTTCGGTCGCCTGTTGCTCGTTAAACGCATCAGCCCACAGATCGTCTACGGAGTCCTTCTCTTCGCCAGACGGTTGTTTAGGATCACTCATTGGGCCGTTCCTCACTCAGGGCATTCAAAATAGGGTTAATCAAATGTTCAACACGCAGGGCGTACTGCCCGTTCAAGGTGCCGTATTGGCTGGTCAAGACCGGGACGCCGTCAACATGGGCGATCAGGCGCTCCGGTTTATCGATCGGTAACACGTCGCCCGGCTGGAGTTTCAGCACTTTCGACAGGCGCATCGGGATATCGACAAAGTTGGCTATCAGCTCCAGTTCGGAGTGCTGAACCTGTTTCACCAGCGTTTCTCGCCACTGGCTGTCTTCCTGGCGGGAGTTCTCCACCGGTGGGTTAGTCAGCAACTCGCGCAGTGGCTCGATCATGGCGAATGGAATACAGATATTAAATTCACCGCTCAGCGCCCCGATCTCCACCTGGAACGGCGTGGTTACCACGATATCGTTGGGAGAGGTGGTGATATTGGTGAACTTGACCTGCATTTCGGCACGTACGTATTCCACATCGATCTTGTAGATGGCGCTCCAGGCATCGCCATAGGCGTCCAGCGCCAAGCGCAGCATGCGTTTGATCACCCGCTGTTCGGTTGGCGTAAATTCCCGGCCCTCGACCTTGGTAGGAAAACGGCCATCGCCACCGAACAGGTTATCCACGGCGATAAACACCAGGCTGGGGGCAAACACAAACAGCGCCGTGCCGCGCAATGGATTCAGGTGGACCAGGTTCAGGTTGGTCGGCACCGGCAGGTTGCGGGCAAACTCATGGTATGGCTGGATCTTGATCGCCCCGACGGTAATATCCGGGCTACGGCGCAACAGGTTAAACAGCCCCATGCGAAACTGACGGGCAAAACGCTCGTTAATGATCTCCAGCGCTTGCAGGCGCTCACGCACCACGCGCCGTTGGGTGGTGGGATCGTAAGGTTTGACCTCGCTTTCATGACCGATGACGGCGGCGGGTTCATCCCCCGCGCTGTCGCCATTGAGCAGTGCGTCGATCTCGGCCTGTGAAAGAATATTGTCGCCCATGGTTTATTACCGCAGTATGAAGGCAGTGAACAGCACATCGCTGACCACTTGCTTCGGTTGTCCCGTCACCAGCGGTGGGCTGAGCACGTCTTTAATCTGTGCCACCAGTTGCTGTTTCCCTTGCTCGTTGGCCAGTTGGCTTGCTTCCTGTCGTGAAAGCAGCATTAGCAGACGGCTACGCACTTCCGGCAGAAAATCGTTCAACCGGCGGCGTGTTTCTTCATCTGGCAGGCGCAGCGTCAGGCCGATATACAACACGCGGTCCAGGTTGTTATCCGGCGTCACCAGATTGACGGTAAAGGTATCCAATGGCATAAACACCGGGGCCGGAGGCGGCTGCTTTTTTTCCTCGGCGGCGGGTTGACCGTTCTTATGCTGCTGCATCAACCACCAGCTGTAGCCTGCGGCACCACATGCGCCTAAGGCGATCAGTACCAGCAGGATCACCAGTATTGGGCGTTTTTTTGTTGCTGCTGTTGGAAGGGAGTTCTGAGACATTACTAAGTCAAATCCTGTTCTCTGCGTGCTGACAAGCTGCACGCAATACATGTAATTCCATTATCCCGCTTATTCTGGGCTGCAATAGCCAGAATAGGCGGGGAAAAGCGTGCCAGCTTGAGCGTTTGCACGCCGTCAGGCGAAAATATCAACGCCGTCGACCGAGCGGGCCATCGCCTGCAGCGCTGCTGGGGCGCTCAGGGCTTCAACGCCGGTTTCCGCGCTGCCGTGTTGTTCACGGTAAGAAGGCTGCCCGCCTTGGTGAGAGGCCTGCTGCTGTGACTGTTGCGGCTGTGGCAGTGACTCACCGCCAACGCTGCTCTGGCCAAGGTTGATACCACTTTCCGCCAGCGCATGGCGTAGATGGGGCAGCGCGGCTTCCACCGCCGCACGAACCTGGCCGTGTGCCGAGGCGATATGCAACTGGGCCTGGTTATCGTCGAGCTTCAGCGTGATTTGCAAGGCACCCAGTTCCTGCGGATGTAGGCGTAACTCGGCGCTCTGCTGGCCGTTGCGGTGGAACATCAGCACCTGTTGACTCAGTGCCTGTTGCCATTCCTGGCTGCCGAGTTGAGCGTTCAACTGTGGCGTTGCCGGTGCGCTCACCGTCGCGCTGACGGGTTGGCTGGCGATCACCGGGCTGGAAACTGGCGCAGGGGCTGCGTGCTGTGGCGTTGCAGAAGATTGCGCTGATTCAGCCGCCAGTTTCAGTGGAGTGGTACCGCTATCCTGATTGTTATCGGCCTGAGAAGACAGTACTGACGACGCGTCAGTTTTGGCGGCCAAGGCGGATTTATCGTCTGCGTTCGGCTGCGATTTTGACGCTGGCAGGCCAGCAGTGGATAACGCTGGTTTTTCGCTCAGGGTGGCTAACAGTGATGCGGTTCCCGTCAGCGGCGCTTCGTCCCCGCTTGGCTCAGCGGCGGTTGCGACCCCATTTCCTGGTAACGGTTGCACTACGGCGGCAGGCAGCATGGCAAACAGAGCCTGCAAGCTGGCCGCATCCAAAGTATCTACAGGGTGCAGCGGCTGTTCGTCATCGCGCTGGGTTAACCGGGTTTGGCTATCGTCTGCCGTATCCAGTTCCTGCGGAGCGGCCAGCAAACGGCCACGATCGCTGAGCGAGGTCAGCAATTGGTTAAGCTGTTGGCGGCTGAGGGTTGAGATTTGTGGATCTTCGGCCAGTAGCTGGGCCACGTTCGGCTTGCCTTTCAGTTGACCTTCGGGCATGAAGCGCTCGCCGAGCAGTTGAGCAAAGCTGGCAGACAGTCCGGCATCATCCAACGACAGCGCGGTAAGGCCAGTCTCCGTGCCATCAACTGTCGCGGGCAAACCAGAAAGAACGTTGAGGTTCATGGGTTTAGATTCCTTTGTGAACTGCGTTGAGCGAACTCATCCATCAGTTTTTGGTCACGCTTGTTTTCCAGCATCAGTTCGGCGCTGAGGGCACGGGTGTTGAGCGTTTCAAAAGCGTTCAGCCGCTGCTGTTTGTCCTGCCACTGTTTGACCGCCCGTTCTACCTTCTCGCTCCACTGGAGCAACTGCTGGCGATGCTGGCTGATGGCCTGCTCGAGCGTGCCGATAAACTGCTGGTAGTTTTGCCAACTGGCGGAACCCATGCCGCTAGACAGGGTGTTGTTCAGCTTTTGCCGATACTCATCCTGGTAGTTGAGCAGCATGGCAAGCTGTTGCTCCGCCGCCTGTTGCGCCTGACGTGCCTGGCCGAGGTGCTGTGCGGCCTGTTCTACGGCATCCTGCGCCAGATCGCGCAGGATAATCAGCGGTGACTGTGGTTTCATGGTGCTCAGGCTCCGTGGTTAAACAATCAGTTGCTGCAACTGTTGGCAGGCATCGTCGTAGCCGCTGCGTTCGAAAATGCCCTGTTGCAGATAGGCTTCCATCTGCGGATACAGCGTCATGGCCTTGTCCAGCAGCGGATCGCTGCCTGCGGCGTAGGCTCCTACACTGATCAGATCGCGGTTACGTTGGTAACTGGCCAACATCTGTTTGAAGTTACGTACCCGCCGGTAATGCTCCTCATCGATCAGCGAGGTCATGGCACGGCTGATCGACGCTTCAATATCGATGGCAGGGTAGTGGCCCGCTTCCGCCAGGCGCCGGGAGAGCACCACATGGCCATCAAGGATGGCGCGTGCCGAATCGGCAATCGGGTCTTGCTGGTCATCACCTTCGGTCAACACGGTATAAAACGCGGTGATGGAACCGCCGCCGCTGATGCCGTTACCGGCACGCTCTACCAGCGCGGGTAGTTTGGCGAATACCGAAGGCGGATAGCCTTTGGTAGCCGGGGGTTCGCCGATTGCCAGGGCGATTTCACGTTGCGCCATGGCGTAACGGGTCAGGGAATCCATAATCAGAAGTACGTGTTGGCCCCGATCGCGGAAATCCTCGGCGATACGGGTGGCATAGGCGGCGCCTTGCATGCGTAGCAGCGGCGAAACGTCTGCCGGTGCAGCGATTACCACCGAACGGGCGCGTCCCTCGGTGCCGAGGATGTTTTCGATAAAGTCTTTCACTTCGCGGCCACGTTCGCCGATCAGTCCGACGACGATCACGTCGGCCTGGGTGTAACGCGCCATCATGCCGAGCAGCACGCTTTTACCCACGCCAGAACCGGCGAACAGCCCCATACGCTGGCCGCGGCCCACGGTGAGCAGCCCGTTGATGGTGCGCACACCGACGTCGAGTACCTGTTCGATCGGGGTGCGCTGCAACGGGTTGAACGGGGCGGTGATCAGCGGCGCGCGGTAGCCGGTATCTGGTGCTGGCAGGCCATCGAGCGGTTTGGCACCGCCATCGAGCACTCGGCCAAGCAATGCCGGGCCAAGGGGTAACTGTTTGCTGGCGCTTTGTCCTTCGGGGGAGACGCGAGCATAGACCCGAGCGCCTGGCACGATGCCGTCGACCTCTTCCAGCGGCATCAGAAACAGCCGTTGGCCGTTAAAACCGACCACCTCGCTTTCTACCTCCTGCACCACACCGCTGTCATGGCGTTCGATCAGGCAGGTGGCCCCCAGCGGTAACTGCAAACCGGTGGCTTCCAGTACCAGCCCGGTAGCTCGCGTCAGACGGCCATAGCGGCGCACCGCGGGCGCACGGGCAATGCGTTTTTCCAGACTGTCCAGCGAGTTCAGCCAACGGCCGAGACGAACGGTCATCACAGCTCTCCCGGTGCGGCCAGACGGCACAGTTCATGCCAGCGGGTGGCCAGGCTGGCATCCAGATCGCCTTCTTCTGCGCTGACCTTGCAGCCGCCTGGATGTAACTGTCCGTCGGCCAGCAGCCGCCAGCCGTGCAGGCTGAGTGTCATGCCAAGCTGCTGCTCTACCCGTTCGTAATCATCCGGGTGTACGCGCAACTGAGGTTTGCCGCTGAACATCGGTTCTTGCTGGATCAACTGTTGGATCTGGCCGAGCAGGGCGGTGCCATCGCACACCGGCGCTTGGCCGATGACCTGTTTGGCCGCCGTCAGGGCCAACTGCATCAGGCGCGAGGCAATCACGCTGTCGAGCGCGTCCAGCGTGTGCTGGAACTCGGTGACCAACTGCTGCCAATGTTCGGTGATCGGTTGCTGCTGCTGTTGGCCCGCCAGAATGCCTTGCTGACGGCCTTCCTCCAGCCCGGCCTGGAAACCGGCGTCATAGCCTTTCTGCTGGCCCTCGGCAAAGCCTTGTTGCTGACCTTGCTGTTGGGCCTGCAAACGCAGCATCTCCAGCCGTTGCTGTTCGTTGATGCTGTCATCCTGCGGGATGACGATCACTTCAGGCGGGCTTTCCGGTTCCAGCACCGGTTTGGGATCTGCCAGATCGCTAAGCGCCCAGGGCTGCCAGGGCAGGGTGTTGAGGCGATCAGACATAGGTGTCCTCGCCACCGCCGATGATCATTTCGCCGGTTTCTGCCAGGCGGCGTACCACCAACAGGATAGCCTTCTGTTCGTTCTCCACCTGCGACATCCGCACCGGGCCACGGTTGGCCAGATCGTCGCGTAGGATATCGGCGGCACGTTGCGACATGTTCTTGAGGAACTTCTCGCGCAGCGGCTGTTCGGCCCCTTTCAAGGCGATCAACAGGGATTCGCTTTCCACGTCCTGCAACAGGCGCTGGATGCTGCGATCGTCCACTTCGACCAGGTTTTCGAACAGGAACATTTCGTCGATGATCTTCTGCGCCAGCTCGCCGTCGTAGTCACGCATGGCACCAATAACCGCCTCTTCCTGCTGGGTTTTCATCAGGTTGATAATCTCGGCGGCGGTACGGACACCCCCCATTTTGCTGCGCTTGAGGTTCTGGCCGTCCAGCAGATTGTTCAGCACTTCTGTCAGCTCTGCCAGGGCGTCTGGCTGTACACCGCCGAAGGTGGCGATACGCAGCATCACGTCGTTGCGCAGGCGCTCCTCGAACTGTGCCAGGATATCCGCCGCCTGGCCGCGCTTGAGGTGAACCAGGATGGTGGCAATGATCTGCGGGTGTTCGTCGCGGATCAGATCGGCCGCGCTCTGCGGCTCCATAAAGTTGAGCGTTTCCATGCCGGAGGTGTCTTCGCGTGATTCGAGAATATCCTCCAGCAGGCTGCTGGCACGTTCTTCACCCAAGGCTTTTACCAGCACCGAGCGCAGGTAGTCGCTGGCATTGACGCTCAGCGCGGCATACTGTTCGGCATCGTCTTCAAACTCTCTGAGGACCTCCCCCAACTGTTTGTGGGACACCTGCCGCATACTGGCCATGGTGCCACTCAACTGCTGCACTTCCCGTGACGAGAGGTGCTTGAAGACTTCGGCGGCGCGATCTTCACCCAGCGTCATCAGCAGGATGGCGCTCTTTTCGGTACCTGTCAGACTCATAGTTCGTTACTCATCCATTGACGGATCACCAGGGCCACCACGCGTGGATCTTTATCTGCCAGTTCGCGGATCCGCTGGCCCTGGACTTCAGCATTGACGCGCTGCTGTGATTTCTTGTGCAGCGCCTGCTCTTCATGACTTGGCTTGTTCACCTCAGCCGGGCGACTGGCTGGCGTATTGGCAGCGGCCACTGCAGCTTGTTGCGCCACCTGACGGCTTTGCAGCTGCGGACGAACCAGCTTGCGCCACAAAATCCAGGCCACCAGCAGCACCAGCAAATAGCGGCCTGCGTTGAACAACCGATCGATAAACGACTGTGACTGCCAGAAAGGCAACTCGCCGCCGGTCTGCTCTACATCGTTGAACTGGGTGTTGACCACGTTAAGCGTATCGCCACGGCTGCTGGAGTAACCCATCGCTTCACGGACCAGCGACTCCACCTGAGCCAGCTGTTCTTTGCTCATCGGCTGTGGTTTACCGTCTTTATCGGTACCCAGGGTGTTGAGCACCACGGCGACCGACAGGCGTTCCACCGCTCCAGCCTTGTGCTGGGTATGACGAATGGTGCGATCCACCTCGTAGTTGGTGGTTTCATCACGGCGACTGTTTTGCGCTACGTTACCGCTAGCCCCGGTACGCGTGCTGTTATTGGCATTGCTTGCCGTGGCAGGGGTATTTGTATTGCCCGCCGCCGTAGTTTTTGGTGTTTCTATCGGTGCAGTCGGCGCTGCACTTGGCTGGTTGGAAAGGGCACCCGGTACGCCGCCGATCTGTTGCCCGCCGTTCTGTTCACTCTGGCTGAGCTGTCTGGAGCGTATTGCAGATTTATCCGGCTGTTGGTTGGGCTGGTACTGTTCGTCGGTTTGCTCGCGAGTGGAGAAATCGATTTGTGCCGTTACCTGTGCACGCACGTTCGCGCTGCCGACAATCGGTGCCAGAATAGCTTCAATACGGCGCTGATAGCGGTTCTCAACCTCATTGGCGTACTTCAACTGTGCGGCATTGAGATCGCGTCCGGTGCCGTCAGATTGGGTCAGCAGGCGGCCAGCCTGATCGACCACCGTGACGTTGCCCGGCGGCAAACCGGCCACGCTGCTGGATACCATATACACCACGGCATTGATCTGGCCGTCGTCTAACGTGCGGCCAGGTTGCAGCGTGAGCGTCACGGAAGCTGAGGGGTTCTTTTGTTCGCGTACAAACAGCGAAGGCTTAGGCAGTGCCAGATGCACACGGGCATTCTGTACCGGCCCCAGGGATTCGATAGTGCGTGACAGTTCGCCTTCCAGCGCGCGCTGGTAGTTGATCTGTTCGCTGAACTGGCTGATGCCGAATTTTTCCTGATCCAGCAGTTCAAAGCCGACGGCACCTCCCTTAGGCAGCCCCTGTTGCGCCAGACGCAGGCGGGTTTCATGCACCTTCTCCGCCGGGATCATCAACGCCGAGCCGTTCTCGGTAAAGCGATAGGGGATGTTCATCTGCGTGAGTTGCGTGACGATAGCGCCGCCGTCACGATCGTTGAGATTGCTGTACAGCACGCGGTAATCCGGGCTTTTGGCCCATAGCATCAGCGCAACCACGATGGCGATCGCCGCCGAGGCCGCGATCAGCAGTGGAATTTTAGGGTTGGCACGCAAGCGATTCCATAGGGCCAGCAGGCCGTTATCACGGCTTTCACCATTCATGCTGGTACCCACTCTGGCGGGTTCGAGGTATGGCTAGCGTTGTTGTGTGATGACAAAACAGACTCCCTGAATACACAGTTCTTTACGGCCTAACAAAAGCGCCCCCATTTTTGGGCATGCCATTATTTGCTCTAGGGGCAAGTTTTGATGGCCCGATAAACCGGTGTTTTTGCAGTTAATTAGCCGCTTTAACCGGAAAGCACTGTGGTAGGGTGTGCAGCATCGGGATCATGCAGGCGAATGAAGGCGCGGTTTTCCCGCCGTTTTTCAGGCCAGCGCTTGAAATCCATAGGGTATGAATGAAGTAACGAGGTCATGATGGCAATTCAGGGTATTGAAGGAGTGGTGCAGCAGTTGCAAGCCACGGCGGTTCAGGCCGGAGCGCTGCGACAAAACGATCCGGTGCAGGAAGCCAGTTTTGCCAATGAGTTAAAGGCGGCTCTCGGTAAGATCAGCGAGACTCAGCAAACTGCGCGTCAGCAAGCACAGGATTTTGAATTGGGTGTGCCGGGTATCAGTTTGAACGACGTGATGGTCGATCTGCAGAAGTCTTCGGTGTCTTTGCAACTGGGTGTGCAGGTACGTAATAAACTGGTTGCGGCTTATCAAGACGTAATGAATATGGCGGTGTAGCGGTAAATAAAGGGTGGCTATAGCGCAAACAGATAATCTATTCTGTATTGGCGTAAGCCTCCCTAATGTGATTTTCAGTGGTTTTCGACCCGTTTGCCTAATCAATAAATCATGGCAAGCCGGTGTCTTGAGCGTCGTCGGTGTTTTTTATGGGCAACACCAATCTTTTTACTATCAATGACTTTGGCGTGTTTCTTAAAGGAAAAAAGGCATAAAACAGTCAGCGATGCTACCAAATACTCCATTATCTTATCCTCCTTGAAATTGGTTAATTAAGCTAATATTTGTAGTTATTGTCCTAAATGTCAATTAGCGAGGGTGTAATGTAGATATATCCTCATCGAGCCCAGGAACTGTCTTATATCTTTGAGTGGATTCGTACGGTGTCGCTCGTAAACCACGCAAAAAATAATCGCTTACGCTGAAGAGATTGAGTCTCATTCAAGCAATGCCAGAGAACCGTGAGCGGTGTAACTTAAAGAAATATCTCTGTTTTATTGAAAGACCTAATTCCTGTTGTGCGGTGGCTATTATTTTTTTGACCGTGCTTTGGAGTAGGCTGATGCTTTGTGAATAAGATGAAAGATCCACAGCTTTACAAGGATATTATTTTTTCTATGGAAATAATCGCGCTAATAGTATTTATTCGGGAAAAGTGATGAGCACTAAAAGTGAAGTAAGATGGCGTTTTTTCAGCATTGTCATGTTAATTGTGTTGGCCGTATTGACCTATGTGTTAGTTAAACTCAACTGATGTACGGGCCACTCAGGGTGGCCTTAGTCACATCCTCAGCCTGCCGTTGTTAAACCCAGCATCTATTCCTCTACCGTATTTAGCCATGGATATGCCGGAGGCTGCGCGGCGGTGGGCTGCATAATTCGCTGGTGCCCACGGATGGCGGTAGGCGCGAAGCCGAATCGTTTACGAAAGCGTTCGGCAAAACGAGAAGAACTTTCATAGCTCACATATTGTGCAATGGCGGAGATCGGCCAGTCTGTGGCCTGCAATAACAGCAGCGCGCGGCTCATACGTACATCGATCATCAGGTTGCGCAAGGCGCTATTCTCCGCCGACAGTTTGCGCCGCAGCACCACCTCGCTCATCATCAGATTTTCAGCCACTTCGGCGGCGGTCCAAATCCGTTGCGGATCGCTTGCCAGCAAGCGGCGCACCTGCTGGGTCAGATTATTGGCTTCCTGGTGAGTAAAGCGGATCCCCAGGTGTGCCAGCCACAGTAGGATTTCGCACATTTTATGGCGGATAATCATCTGGGGAAAACGATCGTGCAGCGTCAGTGCCAGCGCCGCGGTTTCAAAACTGTGCAAGAACGGGCAGGGCAGCTTCGTCAGCGTAGTGACGCCAGTGAAAGGGGTAGGCGGCGCGATAGGCGCATTGGCTACCGTATCAAACAGCAAGGGATCGCAAATCAGCAGTTGGCAGCTGTATACTCCGCTGTCTGAAAGACTATTAATCACATCGGCGGTTAGCCCACCTTCTACGATCAACAGCTCTCCGGCGCGAGCTACCACCTCCCGTTGCTTCCACCGTATACGTGTTTGCCCTTGCTGGATCAAAAACAGATGCGTCTGCTCAAAATAGAGCGACGGAAGTCGCAGTTCAGTATGCTGAATGATGTGTGCTGAGGCACCGATCCCGGGACAAAAATTAATTAAGCGTTCCATCAATATTCATTTCATCGTTATTATCTACGAATATCTTTACGCTTTGCTGGAGGATGGAGCAACATTTTTTCGCCTGTTGCCGATCACAACTCGATAATTTACTTGTCAAGAATCAGTTTCCTGTTGAACAGAAAACGTCCGTGTCGGGATAAGTGTTATCCATTAAATCGGCAATAGTGCCAGCGGTTTGCATTTTCATGCATTACCTGCCATACGAATTATTCAAATCTCATGCGTTTATATTATGGTGCAACGGGATAATAATAGTGTTTTATCCTATTAATTACTTAGGATAGGCGGTTAAACATAAGATTTATCTTGATTGCGGCTCACCAAGCAGCAAAGCGCGGTCATGGAATTGACCGTAGGTGCTGTTGACCGCGCTCTGGCGGGTAGACTGCCCGATCAAAACCGTTAATTCGTCCATGCGTCGCTGCATCAGTCGCTTCACTTCGGTTTCGTTTTTGAGGATTTGCTGCAATTTACCGCGTAAAATATCCTGCAAGATCGAAGATGGCTCAGGGATACCCGCCAGTTGGGCGGTTTTTTCTACCGCCTGAACGTAGGTGATCTCCATTTCAATCAGCGCATCCCACTGGCCAGCCTGCGCCAGTGTGATCATTTGCTCGCTCAGGCTATGGATCTTTTGATAGGCCAATAGCAGTTGTTGGTGGTGTTCCATTATACGCCGTCCTGAACGGATTGATAATTGGGGCCAATTTGACGCCAGGCGTCGGCAATGTTCTCCAGCAGCCCGCTGACTTCGTCAAGGGCCGCGACATCATTGTGCAGGTTGGCCTGCATCAGACGGCGTTTCATATAGTCATATAAGGCGGCGAGATTATCGGCGATCTCCCCTCCCTGTTCATGATTGAGGCCATTTTTTAGCCCGTTATCAATGATATTAATGGCTTTTGAGATCGCCAGCCCCTTGCCGGCGATATTCCCCTGATCCATCAGGATGCGTGCACGAAGCAGGGCGCTGAGCGCCCCGTCGAATAGCATCACGATGAGCTGGTGCGGGCTGGCACCCATCACGCCACTTTCTACACTAACCTGGGCGTAAGCCTGGGTTCCGCTGCGGTTGTACATGCTATTTTACCTGGTTAACGCGCCTATTTAGACGTGAACTGTTGGGTTAAATAATTACTGGTACCATTCAGTTTCGACATCATGGTATCCAACTGAACAAATTGCTGTTTGTAACGATCGATGGAGCTTTGAATACTTTCGGTCACGCGGGTGATTTGGGTATTCAAACGGTCGAGGTTGGTATTGATACTCTTGGTCGAGTTCTCAATCACGCCACCGGCCTTGATATAGTTTTGGATCTCATTGTGGATTTCCGTCGCCATACCGCTCTCTTTACCATCACCAGCGAAGAAATTGGCCACCTGATCGGGTTTTTCATCGATCGCTTTTTTTAACTTTTCGCTGTCCAATTCCAGTTTGCCGGTTTTGGTATTGGTAGTAATACCCAGGTTGCCCAAGCCCTTCAGCTCCGGGTTGTCCTGTGCGGCGCTTAGCGCGCTCTTAATGGAGGATTGGATGCCGCGCAGCGTGTTGTCACCCAACAGCGCCCCATTTTTGTTGTTCTGTGCTTCACCACTCTTTACTGGGGTGTATTTCGTCAGGGAATTAAAGGTATCCAACAGCGAGTTATAGCTATCAACCCAAGCCTTGACCTTGTCCGAGGTGCCGCTTTTATCGGCGGTGACCACCAGGTTCTGCGGTTCGCCCGGTTTGGTGATGGTTTTCAGATCCAGCGTCACCCCTTGCAGGGCGTCGGCGATCGAGTTGGTGCTGCGCTTGATGGTGGTACCGTTAATGGTCAACTCGGCATCCTGGCCTTTGACCGTTTCCTTCATCGCGTTGCTGGTGCTGGTAGGATCATAATTTAAGATCGCTCCCAGTTTATCGTCATTATTAACCTGCACCTTAACCGTATTTTTTTCGCCGGTGGTGGAGGAACTGATGGCCAACTGATAGTCGTTGTCGCCCACGCGCATGATGGTGGCGTTCACCCCGGCTTTGGCGCCGTTAATCGCATCGCGCATTTCCAGCAGTGAGGTTTGATCGTCACCTAGCGGGATTTTGACCTCTTTAGGGGGGTTGCCAGCGGTGATCGAAATCGAACGATCGCTGGCGCCGCTAGTGCCCAGTTTCTCCGCTTGATCGTTAATATCGGCCTTTGTCGTCAAGGTTTGCGGCTGTGCCAGATGCAGCACCTCGACGCTGTAATTACCCGGGACCGATTTGGCGGTGGTAGTCACGTTAAACTGATCGTGAGTGGTGGCGGTAGTATTGTTAAAGAATTCTGGCTTGGCCAAATCCTTGCTCAGGTTATCGAATTTTTCCAGCGAGCTTTTCAACGTGCCGTAGGCAGTCAGCTTGGCGTTATAGCTGGTTTGCTGGGTTGTATAAGGTGTCAGACGTTGTTGTTCCGCCTTGGTCAGCTTGTCCAGCAAGCCGTTGAGGTCCAGCCCTGAGCCGATGCCTAATGAACTAATCGATGCCATTCGTGATTCTCCTATGGTCAATGACTTTTACGCTCTATGCGTTATCGGCTCAGTATGTAAAAAGTTTACGGATAAATAGAAAAAACGATGGCGCAGTAGAAGAGGGAAAAACAGCGTTATTCGCGCCATTGGCGAAAAGTGAAAAAAACGGAAAAAAAATCTAAAGGTTGTGGGGGGAGCGCCGATACCTGAGGAGACGGTGGTTGACGCCGTGGACCAACAAGGTCCGAACCCTTTAATTGTGAATGCGAACGTCGCAACTGATTCGTAAGGAAAGCAAATTATGGCACAAGTAATTAATACCAACAGCCTGTCGCTGATGGCGCAGAACAACCTGAACAAATCTCAGTCTTCTCTGGGGACCGCTATCGAGCGTCTGTCTTCCGGTCTGCGTATCAACAGCGCGAAGGATGACGCTGCGGGTCAGGCGATCTCTAACCGTTTCACAGCTAACATCAAGGGCCTGACTCAGGCTTCCCGTAACGCTAACGACGGTATCTCTCTGGCGCAGACCACTGAAGGCGCACTGAACGAAGTCAACGACAACCTGCAGAACATCCGTCGTCTGACCGTGCAGTCTCAGAACGGTTCTAACTCATCCAGCGACCTGCAGTCAATCCAGGATGAAATCTCTCAGCGTCTGAACGAAATCAACCGTATTTCAGAGCAAACCGACTTCAACGGCGTGAAAGTGTTGAGCAGCGATCAGAAGTTGACTATTCAGGTTGGCGCTAATGATGGTGAAACCATTGATATCGATCTGAAAGATATTAATGCTAAAACTCTGGGCTTGGATAAATTCAGCGTTGCAAACCCAATCGATACTGCCAAAGTGGGCGGCGCAGCATTGACCACCGTTGATAAAATGGGGCCACCGGCTATTCAGGCTGATGGTAACGCAGCGACAAAAACCAGCGATGGCAAACTTTACACTGCGAATGGCACTGATTTCTTTGTAAAAGCTACCGATGGTGCTATTTACGATGCCACCGTTGCCGCTGACGGTAAAGTGACCTGGGATTCTACCACTGCGACCACTAACCCAACCGCTGGTATCAAGGAACAGTCTCAAGTTAAAGTGGGTACCACCGCCGTTACTGGTTTAACTGGTAGTGATGAACTGCGTACCTATACAGATCCAGCCGGTAAATCAGGTTATATGGTTAAAGGTAAGGATGACAACGGTAACGACGCTTACTATGCAGCTACTGTAGATGCATCTGGCAAAGTAACCAAAGGCGCGCAACAGTCTACCGATCCAAAAACTGCTGACCCACTGGCAACCCTGGACAAAGCTCTGTCACAGGTTGACGGCCTGCGTTCTTCCCTGGGTGCGGTACAGAACCGTTTCGACTCTGTTATCAACAACCTGAACAGCACCGTGAACAACCTGTCTGCTTCCCAGTCTCGTATTCAAGATGCCGACTACGCGACCGAAGTGTCTAACATGAGCCGTGCCAACATCCTGCAACAGGCTGGCACCTCTGTTCTGGCCCAGGCTAACCAGTCTACCCAGAACGTACTGACCCTGCTGCGTTAATCACTCTCTCCGATTAGCCTGTCATCCAAACCCTGCTTCGGCAGGGTTTTTTGTCTTTTGCTGCCATCAGGGTTTTTACATGGCACAAATAAAGCCCGTTTTGTACGGCTGTTCAGACGATTGGTATTGCGCCTGCTACGGATAATAGCCATGACTCCGTTATCCGCAGGTTAGACATAGTGAGCGATCTGTATACCGCCGAAGGCGTCATGGACAAAAATTCTCTCTGGCTGCGCTACGTTCCGCTAGTGCGCCACGAGGCGTTACGCCTGCAGGTTAGGCTGCCCGCCAGCGTGGAACTGGACGATCTGCTGCAAGCAGGGGGAATCGGGCTGTTGAACGCCGTTGAGCGTTACGATGCCCTGCAAGGAACGGCCTTCACGACCTATGCCGTGCAGCGTATTCGCGGTGCGATGCTCGACGAGTTGCGTAGCCGTGACTGGGTGCCGCGCAGCGTACGCCGCAACGCTCGGGAAGTGGCGCGCATGATGCAGCAGTTGGAACAGCGGCTCGGCCGCCCGGCCAGCGAAATGGAGGTGGCACAGGGGTTGGATGTCTCGCTGGACGAGTATCGCCAGATCCTGTTGGACACCAATAATAGCCAGCTATTTTCCTACGACGAATGGCAGGAAGAGCATGGCGACAGCGCCGAACCGGTGCTGGAAGGTCATGAAGCTGCCAATCCGTTGCATCAACTGTTGGAAGGCAATCTGCGCCAGCGGGTGATCGATGCCATCGAGGCGCTGCCGGAACGCGAAAAACTGGTGCTGACGCTGTATTACCAGGAGGAGTTGAATCTGAAGGAAATTGGCGCAGTGCTCGATGTGGGTGAGTCGCGAGTCAGCCAGTTGCATAGCCAGGCAATCAAACGCCTGCGGGCACGTCTGGCTCAGGACAACTGAACCCCCAAGCCTGCCTCCCTAACCAACCTGATTACTGCCGCAATAAATGGACTGCAAAAGATGCCAGGAAAACAGTTGAAGAAACGGCCACTCAGCCGCTACCTGAAAGATTATAAACACAGCCAAACCCATTGTTCCCAGTGCGAGAAGGTGCTAGACCGCATGGCACTGGTGTTCCGTGGCAAGATCATCAATAAGGAAGCCATCGCCCGGATGGATCAGCCGATTGACGATCAGGTCTGGCAAAACGTGCAAAGCGAGTTGACCGCGCTATGCCGGTTTTGTAGTGAAATCTCCTGTAATAGTCACCCCAGTTACTTCGACATCATGGCGTTTAAACAGTATCTGTTTGAACAGACCGAGATGAACCACAGCACCATCCGTGAATATGTCGTGCGCCTGCGGCGCCTGGATGAAATGCTGGTGGCACACAACTATCCTGCCGATCAGTTTGCCAGCGCCTTCAACCATCAGCGTATTATTGACGATCTGCCACCGGCGGCGAGCGATAACTACCGCATTGCGCTGCGCAAATACGACCAATACCTGGCCTGGCAAAAAAGTTATTGATTGACCTGACCCGGTCGGTTGGCCGGGTTACCCTGCAGCCATCCCCACGAATAAAGAGTGATTATTCAGAGCACATCTGATAAATCTATCATTCAAACACCGTTATTTTATTCCCTGGGGGAAGTTGTGGATCTGCAACAGCAACTGGCGCAATTCCCGCGCCTGGATTTGGTTGGCTCTGCCACGCCGCTCGAAAAGTTATCCCGCCTTTCAGACTACCTTGGCCGCGAAATTTACATCAAACGTGACGATGTCACTCCGATGGCAATGGGTGGCAACAAGCTGAGAAAGCTGGAGTTTTTAGCCGCCGACGCGGTACGCCAAGGGGCCGATACCCTGGTTACCGCCGGTGCCATTCAATCCAACCACGTTCGCCAGACCGCCGCCGTGGCGGCCAAGCTCGGCCTGCAATGCGTAGCGCTGTTGGAAAACCCCATCGACACCAAAGCGGAAAACTACCTCAGTAACGGTAATCGCCTGCTGCTCGATCTGTTCAATGTTGAAGTGGTGATGTGCGATGCCTTGCACGATCCGCAGATGCAACTGGCCGATCTGGCCACACGTTTGGAAGCCCAGGGTTTCCGTCCTTATGTCATCCCCGTAGGCGGTTCCAACGCGCTCGGCTCATTGGGCTATGTGCAGTGTGCGCTGGAAATTGCAGCACAAAGCCATGGCATCAACTTCAGTTCGATCGTAGTGGCATCCGGCAGTGCCGGGACTCACGCCGGTCTGGCGGTGGGGCTACAGCAACTGCTGCCGGAGAGCGAACTGATTGGCGTGACCGTTTCCCGCAAGGTGATCGATCAGTTACCGAAGGTTGAACAGTTGCAAAAAGCGGTCGCCTGTTCGCTGAATATTGACGAGCTGGCCCCCATAACCTTGTGGGATGACTATTTTGCCCCGCAGTACGGTATGCCGAATGACGAAGGTATGGCGGCGGTGAAGCTGTTGGCGCAGCAGGAAGGTGTGCTGCTGGACCCGGTCTATACTGGTAAGGCGATGGCGGGGTTGATTGATGGCATCAGCCAGAAACGTTTTCGCGATGAAGGTCCGATCCTGTTTGTGCACACCGGTGGGGCACCGGCGCTGTTTGCTTATCACCCGCAGGTCTGATGCCGAGCAAAGTTGTTATTCCATTTAGAACTATAGTTATTAGGTTATATTCCTTTATGAAGTATTTATGACTGTTAAAATCATGAAATCAAAAAGATAAACAACAGATGGGGTGTCTATGGTCTTTTCAAAATTTCGTCGTCAACTGCTGCTGGGTGTGATGGCCGTGGCGCTGACCACCGGCTTGAACGTGAAAACCTACGCGGCCGATAACCTGCTCGATCAGGTCAAGCAGCGCGGCACGCTGATCGTTGGGCTGGAAGGCACCTATCCGCCGTTCAGCTTCCAGGGGGAGGACGGCAAACTGACCGGCTTTGAGGTGGACTTCGCTAATGCACTGGCGGAACATCTGGGGGTGAAGGCCAAGCTCAATCCAACCAAATGGGATGGCATGCTGGCCTCGTTGGAGTCCAAGCGTATCGACGTGGTGATCAACCAGGTCACCATCTCCGATGAGCGTAAGAAAAAGTACGATTTCTCTACCCCATACACCGTTTCCGGTATCCAGGCGCTGGTGAAGAAAGGCAACGAAGGCATTATTACCAAGGCCGACGATCTGAAGGGCAAGAAGGTCGGCGTGGGTCTGGGCACCAACTACGAACAGTGGCTGCGTGACAACGTGCAGGGTGTTGATGTGCGTACCTACGACGATGACCCAACCAAGTATCAGGATCTGCGCGTAGGCCGCATCGATGCCATTTTGGTCGACCGTCTGGCGGCGTTGGATCTGGTGAAGAAAACCGGTGATACGCTGGCCGTCGCTGGCCCGGCATTCTCTCGCCAGGAAGCTGGCGTAGCGGTGCGTAAAAACAATCCGGAACTGCTGGCCGCTATCGATCAGGCGATTGCCGAAATGCAGAAAGACGGGACGTTGGCGAAGATCTCTGAAAAATGGTTTGGCGCGGACGTAACTAAATAATGCAAGAGAGTATTCAACTGGCGCTGGATTCAGCGCCATTTTTATTACGGGGTGCGCTGTTGACCCTCCAGCTCAGTCTGGGTGGCATGGCGCTCGGTTTGATCCTCGGGTTTTTGTTGGCGCTGATGCGCCTTTCGCCGTTATGGCCGATCTCCTGGCTGTCACGCATCTACGTTTCCCTGTTTCGCGGTACGCCGCTGATCGCCCAGCTGTTTATGATCTATTACGGCTTACCGCAGTTTGGCATCGAGTTGGATCCATTCCCGGCGGCATTAATCGGCCTTTCGTTAAACACCGCAGCCTATACCTCGGAAACGCTGCGTGCGGCGATCTCCTCGATCGATAAAGGGCAGTGGGAAGCGGCGGCCAGTATCGGCATGACGCCCTGGCAGACCCTGCGCCGGGTGATCCTGCCGCAGGCGGCTCGCACCGCGCTGCCTCCGCTGGGCAACAGCTTTATCGGGTTGGTCAAAGATACCTCGCTGGCGGCGACCATTCAGGTGCCGGAGCTGTTCCGTCAGGCGCAGTTGATCACTTCACGTACGCTGGAAGTGTTCGCCATGTATCTGGCGGCATCGCTGATCTACTGGGTGATGGCCACCTTGCTTTCCGCGTTGCAGAACCGTCTGGAAGCGCACGTTAACCGTCAGGATCAGGAGTAGCCGATGAGCGCCATCGAAGTCAGACAGTTGGTTAAAAAGTTCAAAGGGCAGACCGTATTACACGGCATCGATCTTGAGGTGAACGCGGGTGAAGTGGTGGCGATTATCGGGCCGAGTGGTTCCGGTAAGACGACCTTGCTACGCAGCATCAACCTGCTGGAGGTGCCGGATTCTGGCACTATCCGTGTCGGTGACATCTTGATCGACAGCGCTCGCCCGCTGAGCAAACAAAAAAATCAGGTACGGGCCCTGCGCCAGCAGGTGGGCTTTGTGTTTCAGAGCTTCAACCTGTTTCCCCACCGTTCGGTGCTGGAAAACATCATCGAAGGTCCGGTGATTGTTAAAGGAGAAGCCAAGGCCAGCGCTGAAAAACTGGCGCGTGTCCTGTTGGCAAAAGTGGGGCTGAGCGGTAAAGAGCAGGCCTACCCTAAACGTTTGTCCGGCGGTCAGCAGCAGCGCGTAGCCATTGCCAGGGCGTTAGCGATGCAGCCCGAGGTCATTTTGTTTGATGAACCGACCTCTGCGCTGGATCCTGAACTGGTTGGCGAAGTGCTCAATACCATTCGCGCCTTGGCAGAAGAGAAACGCACCATGGTGATCGTCACCCACGAAATGAGCTTTGCCCGTGACGTGGCCGATCGCGCCATTTTTATGGATCATGGCCGCATTGTCGAGCAGGGGCCCGCGAAGGCGTTGTTCGCCAACCCGCAGCATCAGCGCACCAAGCAGTTTCTGGATAAGTTTCTCAACCAGTGATCTTGTCAGGGGGCGATGCCCCCTTAACCTCGTTATCCTGCCTTTAACAACTCATTACGCGCTGCGGCGGCGAGAAATGCGCTGCGGCTGCCATAGCCCGGATGCTGCTGCACCAGCGCATCAATACGGTTGAGCAACCTGTGGGGCAACGTGATATTGATACGTTCAGCCCGGCCATCAAACTTGTCCATATTAATATCCACCAGCAACCACTGGCCGCCGTTGAGAGCGTCGTTGCCCTGAGCCAGATGGAAGGACACCGCCTGTGGGCGCGGAATGACCTGATTTTCTTCACTCAATAATTCAAAGTGGGCATCCAGAGCGCTTTTGGCGGCCTGGAAGGTTTGATCGAGACTGACTTCGGCAAAGTAGCAGCCGGGCACATCGGGAAAATCGGCTGATTTTTATGCAGGCAATAAAAAACCCCGCGTCAATGCGGGGTTGGTGGTGTTACTCGAAATGTGGCGATTAACCGATCGTCATCAAGCTGGCGTTACCCCCGGCGGCGGCGGTGTTGACGCTTAATGAACGTTCGATCAACAGGCGTTCCAACAGGATATTGGTTTCACCGCGGGCAAAGCCCTGCACCGAGACAATAGCACCGCTACGTTGAGCAATCTGCTCACACAGCGTGCGCAGCTGATCGGCGTCGCCGTGATAGATGGCCGCATCAAACTCGACATTATCCTGCGCCCAATCCTTGGTGAAACCGATCCGTGCCTGTACGGCGGCTGGCAAGCTGCGATACAGCGTACGCTGCAATTCCGCCTCCGGCCACAGCGCCTGGCTGCCAACCGCCAGCACGGCAGCCAACTGGTTCAGCGCATCGGCGTTGTTGTCCGCCAGGCACAGCACGCGTTCACGTGGCAGCAGGGCGTAAGTGTTGCGTTCCCCGGTTGGGCCTGGCAGCGGACGTACGGTGCCACCCTGGCCCAGTTCGGCGTATTGTTGCGCCAGGACGGCCAACTCGCGATGGTTCTCCGCCACGGCCCATTGTTCCAAGGCCTGATGCGGCACAAGCAGCGTAGGGCGTACGGTGGCTTCCAGAGGACGCTCGTTATCCTGGCGATTCAGCGTGCGCTGCACGGCATCCTGTGGACGACTGGCCAGCAGGCGGTACAGATAGAGCGGGCCACCGGCTTTCGGCCCGGTGCCAGACAGGCCTTCGCCGCCAAACGGTTGCACGCCTACCACTGCACCCACCATATTGCGGTTGACATACAGGTTACCGACCTTGGCATGATCGGTGACTCTGGCGATGGTTTCATCGATACGCGTATGGATACCCAGCGTCAGACCATAGCCTGAAGCATTGATCTGATCGACCAACGCGCCCAGATTGGCACGCTGGAAGCGAACGACGTGCAGCACCGGGCCAAAGATCTCTTTTTGCAGCTCGTCAAAGCTTTCCAGTTCGATCAGCGTTGGCTTCACAAAGGTGCCGCGAGCCCACTCTTTCTCATCATCTCCCAGGCTTTTTGCCGCCTGATAAACCTTGCGGCCTTTGGCCCGCATGGCCTGGATATGGCGTTCAATGCCGGTTTTGGCTTCGGCGTCGATCACCGGGCCAATGTCAGTAGACAGGCGTTCTGGATTACCCATCCGGCATTCTGCCATCGCCCCGCGCAGCATTTTCAGGGTGTGTTCTGCCACGTCTTCCTGCACACACAGGATGCGCAGGGCAGAGCAACGCTGTCCGGCACTGTCGAAGGCAGAGGCCACAACGTCGGTCACCACCTGTTCGGTCAGGGCAGAAGAGTCGACGATCATCGCGTTCAAACCACCGGTTTCGGCAATCAACGGGGTTGGGCGGCCTTGAGGGTCCAGACGGCCTGCGATATTGCGTTGCAGAATGCCCGCAACGTCGGTAGAGCCGGTGAACATCACGCCGCGTACGCGGGCATCATTGACCAATAGGGAACCTACGGTTTCACCCTGGCCAGGCAACAGTTGCAGAACGCCCTGAGGAATGCCAGCCTCAAGCAGGATACGCACCGCCTGAGCGGCGACCAACGGCGTCTGTTCCGCCGGTTTTGCCAGCACGCTGTTACCGGCAGCAAGGGCGGCGGCAACCTGGCCGGTGAAGATGGCCAGCGGGAAGTTCCACGGGCTGATGCAGACTACCGGGCCTAACGGCCGATGGCTGTCATTGGCGAAGTCGTCACGCACTTGGCCAGCATAGTAATGCAGAAAATCTACCGCCTCACGGACTTCTGAGATGGCGTTATTGAAGGTTTTACCCGCTTCGCGCACCAGGATCCCCAGCAGGCTTTGCAGTTGGCTTTCCATCAGCTCTGCCGCGCGTTCTAAAATGGCGGCACGTTCGGAAGGTGGGGTGGCAAACCAGATCGGCCCGGCTGCGACGGCAGAGTCTAATGCACGGCTGACTTCACCTTCGGTGGCCTCACGCACATAGCCGACAATATCACCCGGTTCGGCTGGGTTGATCACCGGTTGTTCAACTCCTTGATCCAACGGAGCATCGATCATCGGCTCAGCACGCCATTGCTGGCTTGCGCTGGTGAGCAGGGCGCTGGACAGCGAAGCCAGCCGCTGTTCGTTGGCGAGATCCAGACCGCTGGAGTTAACGCGTTTTTCACCATATAGCTCACGCGGCAACGGAATACGCGGATGTGGCAAACCTATGCGGCCTTCGCTAGCCGCCATGGCCTCGACCGCGCTGACCGGATCGGCCACCAGTTCATCGAGCGGCAGGGTGGCATCGGCGATACGGTTAACGAATGAGGTATTGGCCCCGTTTTCCAACAGACGGCGTACCAGATAGGCCAGCAGCGTTTCGTGCGTGCCGACTGGCGCATAAATACGGCAAGGGCGGTTCAGCTTGCCGTCGGCCACTTTGCCTACCACCTGTTCGTACAGCGGTTCGCCCATGCCGTGCAGACACTGGAATTCGTACTGGCCCGGATAGTAGTTATTGCCTGCCAGATGATAGATGGCGCTCAGCGTGTGGGCGTTGTGGGTAGCAAACTGCGGATAAATCAGGTTCGGCACCGCCAGCAGCTTGCGGGCGCAGGCCAGATAGGAAACGTCGGTATACACTTTGCGGGTATACACCGGGTAGCCTTCCAGGCCATCCATCTGGGCGCGCTTGATTTCGCTGTCCCAGTAAGCGCCTTTAACCAGGCGGATCATCAGGCGACGACGGCTGCGGCTGGCCATGTCGATCACCGCATCAATGGCAAACGGGCAGCGCTTCTGGTAAGCCTGAATAACAAAGCCGATGCCGTTCCAACCGGCCAACTGTGGCTCAAAGCACAGCTTTTCCAGCAGATCGAGGGAGATCTCCAGGCGATCGGCCTCTTCGGCGTCGATATTGATGCCGATATCGTATTGGCGTGCCTGCAACGTCAGCGACAGCAAGCGTGGATACAGCTCTTCCATCACGCGATCGTACTGGGCGCGGCTGTAACGTGGGTGCAGCGCTGAAAGTTTGATCGAGATGCCTGGGCCTTCATAGATGCCACGGCCATTGGAGGCTTTGCCGATAGCGTGGATGGCTTGCTGATAGGAAACCAGGTAAGCCTGGGCATCGGCTTCGGTCAGTGCGGCTTCACCCAGCATGTCGTAAGAGTAACGGAAACCTTTGTCTTCCAGCTTGCGCGCGTTGGCCAGCGCTTCGGCGATGGTTTCACCAGTCACAAACTGCTCGCCCATCAGGCGCATCGCCATGTCGACCCCTTTGCGGATCAACGGCTCGCCGCGCTTACCGATGATGCGGTTCAGGGCGCTGGAGAGATTGGCTTCATTATGGGTAGAGACCAGCTTGCCGGTAAACAGCAGGCCCCAGGTTGCGGCGTTGACGAACAGCGAAGGGCTGCGGCCAAGGTGGGAGTGCCAGTTGCCGTTGCTGATTTTGTCGCGGATTAACGCATCACGTGTTGGCTTGTCTGGAATACGCAGCAGCGCTTCGGCCAGGCACATCAGAGCCACCCCTTCCTGAGAAGAGAGTGAGAACTCCTGCAGCAACCCTTGCACCATACCGGCACGGCCGTTGGCACTCTTCTGGTTACGCAGCTTTTCGGCAATGCCATAGGCCAGTTTATGGGTGGCCTGTGCCAGATCGGCGGGTAAACGCGCTTGTTCCAGCAGCATCGGCACAGCTTCAGTTTCCGGGCGGCGGTAGGCAGCGGTAATAGCTGCGCGAGTGACGGATTGCGGCAGGATCTGTTCGGCAAACTCAAGGAAGGGTTGATGAGACTCTTCAGGCACCTGCGGTGTGACGTCATCCGCTTCTGCCTGGCCGGCAGCGGCCAGCGTCGGGATTTCTGGCAGATCGGAACCACTCTCCAGACGTTCAAGATAATTGAAAATAGCCTGCTTGATTAACCAGTGTGGCGTGCGGTCAATCCGTTGCGCCGCGCTCTTGATGCGATCGCGGGTTGCTTCATCGAGCTTCACGCCCATTGTGGTAGTGCCCATGCCAATCCAACTCCTGTGTTTGGACCCCCTCCCAATCTGCCAGATTAAGAGGCGAACCATTGTGTAATAAGGTTATTGATGCCGACAATATCCTGCATGTTGCAACTTTGTGCAACCTTGTTAAATATGCGCCGTGGCGAAGTGTGACTTCCATCGATTTTTAACATCTTGAGCGCTACGGATTATGGGCAGATAAGTCAGGGGCGTGGTGTGAGACTAGCTTATTTCCCTGTGTCAATCAGGGTTAAGTAAGAGGTGCAACTCGTTTTGGCTGTGACGAGTGCAACCTTGACAGCGAATAAATGTGACCTGGCGTGAGTTTCGTGTGACTTTTTTGTTAAATCTCTTGTTGGTTGTTGACTGCCTCAACTAGGATAGCCAGCGTTCAGACCATGATGGGTATAAACGTTGTTTATCCGCCACCATCGCAATGCGCCCCGTTCCGGCGCGTGGCGGGTGAAATTACTGACATAAAAATACCCGATAACTTTCAAGAGGCTGCTAACATACGGCGGCTTGAAAGGGAGAAGGGAATAAAAAGTGGAGAGTTTGAAATAATGAACACACCTATGCTGGTGACCTTCGTGGTCTACATCCTTGGGATGGTGGTGATCGGCCTGCTGGCCTATCGGGCCACCAACAACTTTGACGACTACATTCTGGGGGGCCGCAGCCTGGGCAGCGTGGTAACCGCGCTCTCTGCCGGGGCATCCGATATGAGCGGCTGGCTGCTGATGGGCTTACCGGGCGCGATTTTCCTCTCCGGGATTTCTGAGAGCTGGATCGCCATCGGGCTGACCATCGGTGCCTACCTGAACTGGAAGCTGGTGGCAGGACGGTTACGCGTCCATACCGAAGCCAACAACAACGCCTTGACGCTGCCGGATTATTTCACCAGCCGTTTTGAAGATAACAGCAAACTGCTGCGGGTGATTTCCGCCATCGTGATCCTGGTGTTCTTCACCATCTATTGTGCTTCCGGCATTGTGGCCGGTGCGCGCCTGTTTGAAAGCACCTTCGGTATGACCTACGCCACCGCGCTGTGGGCCGGGGCGGCCGCCACTATCCTGTATACCTTTATTGGCGGGTTTCTGGCGGTCAGTTGGACCGATACCGTGCAGGCCAGCCTGATGATTTTTGCGCTGATCCTCACTCCGGTGATTGTGATCTTCGCCGTGGGCGGCATCGACAGTTCGATGTTGGTGATCGCGGCTAAAAACCCGGCCAATCTGGATATGATGAAAGGGCTGAATCTGGTAGCGATCCTGTCGTTGCTGGGCTGGGGTCTGGGCTACTTTGGGCAGCCGCATATTCTGGCGCGCTTTATGGCGGCGGACTCCCACCGCACCATCCGTAGCGCTCGCCGCATCAGTATGACCTGGATGATCCTCTGCCTGGCGGGGACCATTGCGGTTGGCTTCTTCGGCATTGCTTACTTTGCCAATAACCCGGATCAAGCGGGCAATGTGACGCAAAACGGCGAGCGGGTGTTTATCGAACTGGCCATGTTGCTGTTTAACCCATGGATTGCCGGGATCCTGCTGTCGGCCATTCTGGCGGCGGTAATGAGCACCTTGAGCTGTCAGCTGCTGGTTTGTTCGAGTGCGATCACCGAAGACCTGTACAAAGCCTTCTTGCGCAAAGGAGCCAGCCAGCGTGAGCTGGTGTGGGTAGGGCGTGCGATGGTGCTGGTGGTAGCGCTGGTGGCGATTGCCCTGGCGGCTAACCCGGAGAACCGCGTGCTGGGTCTGGTAAGCTATGCCTGGGCCGGTTTTGGTGCCGCATTTGGCCCGGTGGTGCTGATCTCGGTACTGTGGTCGCGTATGACCCGTAACGGCGCACTGGCCGGTATGCTGGTTGGGGCGATCACCGTGATCGTCTGGAAGCAGTACGCCTGGCTGGATCTGTATGAAATCATTCCAGGCTTTGTGTTTGGCTGTATCGCCATCGTGGTGGTTAGCCTGATGGGCCGCCAGCCTTCGGCAACTATCACCAAACGTTTTGATCTGGCAGAAGCCGAGTTCAAAACGGTCTAAATCCGCCTTAATCTCTCCCCGGCAATCGGGGAGAGATCTGCTTTTCTCCTCACGACTCTCATCAAGCTGTAACAACTAGCGACATTTGATTAATAAAAATCACACTTCCGCCTCTTGTTTTTCTTTTCAGTAGAATGATAATCACTATCGTTCTGGTTTACTTTTCTTTACATTGCCGCAGCCTGGTTACTCAGCGCCAGCGGCTGACTACAAACGCCTTTTCAGGGGTTAATATTCTATGTTTGTTCCTTTCCTTATCATGTTCCGTGAGGGGCTGGAGGCTGCGCTGATCGTCAGTTTGATCGCCAGCTATCTGAAGCGGACTCAACGCGGTCAATGGCTTGGTGTGGTATGGATTGGGGTAATCGTCGCCGTTGCTCTGTGCCTGGCGCTAGGTATCTTCATCAATGAAACCACCGGCGAGTTTCCGCAAAAACAGCAAGAGCTGTTCGAAGGGCTGGTAGCGGTGGTGGCGGTGTGCATCCTGACCTATATGGTGTTCTGGATGCGCAACGTTTCTCGCTCGGTGAAGGTGCATCTTGAAGAGGCGATCGATAACGCCCTCAACTCGAGTAAAAGGCAAGGGTGGGCGTTGGTGGCGATGGTGTTTTTTGCCGTTGCCCGTGAGGGGCTGGAGTCGGTGTTCTTTCTGTTGGCTGCGTTTCAGCAGGATGTGGGCATTGCCGCGCCTATCGGTGCGATGCTCGGGCTGGCGTGCGCCATCGTGGTGGGCATGCTGATCTATTGGGGCGGTATCAAACTGCACCTGGCCAAGTTCTTCAAATGGACCAGCCTGTTTATTCTGTTCGTGGCTGCGGGCCTGGCCGCCGGGGCGATCCGTGCCTTCCACGAGGCTGGACTGTGGAACCACTTCCAGGACATCGCGTTCGACCTCAGCAACCAGCTATCCACGCATTCACTGCTGGGCACCCTGTTAGAGGGAGTGTTCGGCTATCAGGAAGCGCCGTCGGTCAGCGAAGTGGCGGTCTATTTCCTGTATCTGATCCCTGCTCTGATTTTCTTTTTCCTGCCGCAGCGTACGGAATCCTCTGCGATCCCGGCGCAACGCAAGACACATCACTAATTTACTAGGGAATCCCGTATGTCTACTCCGTTATTTCGCCGCAAGGCATTGCATGCCGCATTACTGGCCGTTCCTGCTTTCGCGCTGAGCCTCAACGCGCTGGCGGCGGATATCCCTCGAGTTTTGGTGACCGTTAACGACAAACAGTGTGAGCCGATGCAGTTGACCCTGCCCGCCGGTAAAACCCAGTTTGTGGTGCATAACACCAGCCAGAAGAACCTGGAGTGGGAAATCCTCAAAGGCGTGATGGTGGTGGAAGAGCGTGAAAATATCGCGCCAGGTTTCACCCAGAAAATGACGGCAAACCTCGAGCCGGGTGAATACGACATGACCTGTGGGCTGCTGAGCAATCCGAAAGGCAAGCTTGTCGTCACGGCTGCGGGTGCGGTAGCTGATGGCAAACCGAATGTGATGGATCTGGTTGGCCCGATTGCCGAATATAAAGTCTATGTCACCAAGGAAGTTGAAGGGCTGGTCAAGCAGACCAAGCTGTTCACCGATGCGATCAAAGCCGGTGATGTGGCCCAGGCCCGCAAGCTTTATGCGCCAACCCGTCAGCACTACGAGCGTATCGAACCGATTGCCGAGCTGTTCTCCGATCTGGACGGCAGCATCGACGCCCGTGAAGACGACTATGAGAAAAAAGCCGAAGATCCGAAATTCACCGGCTTCCACCGTCTGGAGAAAGCGCTGTTTGCCGATAACACCACCAAGGGCATGAATGAGTATGCCGATGGTCTCTATAAAGACACGCTGGAATTGCAAAAACGCATCGGTGAACTGACCTTCCCGCCAAGTAAAGTGGTGGGTGGCGCTGCTGGCCTGATTGAAGAAGTGGCGGCCAGCAAGATCAGCGGTGAAGAGGATCGCTACAGCCGTACCGACCTGTGGGATTTCCAGGCCAACGTTGATGGCGCCCAGAAGATTGTCAACCTGTTGCGTCCGCTATTGGAAAAGGCCAACCAGCCACTGCTGGCCAAGATCGACGCCAACTTTAAAACCGTCGACACCATCCTGGCTAAATACAAGACCGCAGAGGGTTACGAGTCTTACGAGAAGCTGACTACCGCGGATCGCAATGCGATGAAAGGGCCGATCACTACGCTGGCAGAAGACCTGTCACAGCTGCGTGGCGTGCTGGGTCTGGATTAAGGCTGAGCATGATGAACAACAAGACCGGCCCGCATAACGGGCCGTTTCCTCAAGATGAGCAGGCCGCTTCGCCTTCGCGTAGGCGGTTGTTGCAGGGTTTGGGCATGATGGGCGGTGCTCTGGCGTTGGCGGGGCCATCCCTGGCGCGGGCAGCAGAAGAGCCACTGGCTACCTCGCAGGACGAACGCTGGCAAAAACAACCGTTCTACGGCCAGCACCAAGCCGGTATTTTGACGCCGCAGCAAGCGGCCATGATGCTGGTGGCTTTCGACGTATTGGCGACCAACAAGCAGGATCTTGAACGGCTATTTCGCCTGTTGACCAGCCGTATCGCTTTCCTCACCAGCGGCGGTAAGGCTCCGGAGGTCGATCCCAAGCTGCCACCGTTGGATTCGGGCATTATGGGGCCAGAGATCTACCCCGATAATCTGACCATCACCGTTTCCGTTGGCACCTCGCTGTTTGATGAGCGCTTTGGCTTACAGGCGCAGAAACCGCTGCACCTGCAAACCATGACGCGTTTCCCCAACGATTCACTTGATGCTGCCCTGTGTCATGGTGACCTGCTGCTGCAAATCTGTGCCAATACCAATGAAACGGTGATCCACGCGCTGCGCGATATCATCAAGCATTCGCCAGACTTGCTCAGCGTGCGCTGGAAGCGGGAAGGTTTTATCTCGGCTCACTCGGCCCGCAGCCGGGGCAAAGAGACGCCGATTAACCTGCTGGGCTTCAAAGACGGCACCGCCAACCCAAAAACCAGCGATAAGCCGTTGATGGATCAGGTGGTGTGGGTCGGTGATAAGGCGGGGGAACCTGCCTGGGCTGTTGGCGGTAGCTATCAGGCCGCGCGTATTATTCGTTTCCACGTCGAATTTTGGGATCGGACGCCGTTGCAGGAGCAGCAAACCATCTTTGGCCGTGAAAAACACAGCGGTGCGCCGTTGGGGATGAAGCACGAGCATGATGAACCGGACTATGCCAAAGACCCGGAAGGTAAGCTGATCCGCATGGATGCCCATATTCGGCTGGCCAACCCGCGCACACCGCAAACCCAGAGCAGCCTGATGCTGCGCCGTGGCTACAGTTATTCGTTGGGCGTTTCCAATTCGGGGCAACTGGAGATGGGCCTGCTGTTCGTCTGTTACCAGGCTGACTTGGAGCAGGGTTTCCTGACGGTGCAGAAACGCTTGAACGGTGAAGCGCTGGAGGAATACGTTAAACCTATCGGTGGCGGCTATTTCTTTGTGCTACCGGGCGTCAAGACGAGTGGCGATTATTTGGCCAGCGGCTTGCTGCAGGCTTGAACAGCTAAGTTTTTCAGCATAACAGAGAAGCGCAGCGCAAAGGTTGCGCTTTTTTATATGCTCAATTTTTAATCCGGAAACCTAAATGTCATTCACCGGGATTAATACCAATACATTGATATTTAACAATAAAATAATTTAATGCCAAGTCGTTTTCGCTTTGATATAGTGGTGTTGCAGCGGGTTAAAACAAAAAATATTAATTTTTTTTACATTTTAGCAACGCGGCGCGGTTGAATGTCATTATACTGTAATCATCTGGCGGTAGTTTTCACACGGTGCACAGCTTAGTGCTGTAAATATCACTGCGGGGATCGCTAATGGTAAAGTCCTTGGTTGGGCTACAAACAACAAATAACATACCTTCCCTGATTTCTCGTTGTAACGAGGGCTCTCTCTACGACTCTCAATTTCTGACCGACTCTTGGCTTTCCTTTCACATTAATCCGGCTGACACACACTCCTGTTTTGTACCAACCTCGTTGTTCTGTGAAAAAGAGCCGCGCCTTTTGGCGGCTAGGTGTTTACGTCATTCTATGGCTTTAAAGGGGGCCACAACCTAATACGTGTGTAACATAATCGCTCGGTGTTTGCTGCCCTGCGGTAGGTGAAACAAACTGTAAGGTGCCACTATGGGAAGACAGAAAGCAGTGATCAAAGCACGTCGTGAAGCCAAACGCGTCATTCGTCGTGACGCTCGTAGTCATCGCCAGCGTGAAGAAGAAAGCGTGACCTCGCTGGTACAAATGGGTGGTGTGGAATCTATCGGCATGGCTCGTGACAGCCGGGATACTTCTACCATCGAGGCTAGAACCGAAGCTCAAGGTCATTACTTATCAGCCATAGAAAACAAGCTGTTGATATTTGCCACCGGTGAGGCAGGTTGCGGTAAAACCTTCATCAGTGCAGCCAAGGCAGCTGAAGCCCTGATACATAAAGAGGTGGATCGGATTATCGTCACTCGTCCGGTTCTGCAGGCGGATGAAGATCTCGGCTTTTTGCCGGGGGATATCTCTGAGAAGTTCGCCCCTTATTTCCGGCCGGTGTATGACATTCTGCTACGCCGTTTAGGATCGTCGTTCTTGCAATACTGCCTGCGCCCGGAAATTGGCAAGGTAGAGATCGCGCCTTTCGCCTATATGCGCGGGCGTACCTTCGAAAATGCGGTAGTCATCCTGGACGAGGCCCAGAACGTGACCGCCAGCCAGATGAAGATGTTTTTGACCCGCCTGGGTGAGAACGTCACGGTGATCGTGAACGGCGATATTACCCAGTGCGATTTGCCACGCGGTGTGAAATCCGGCCTTAGCGACGCGCTGGAGCGCTTCGAAGAGGACGAGATGGTCGGCATTATTCGTTTCGACAAACAGGACTGTGTGCGCTCTGCCTTGTGCCAACGCACGCTTAATGCTTACGATTAATTTGTCTGAAAGCTTGCAAAAGGCCACTTCGGTGGCCTTCAGATTGCTAACTAACCCCACTTTTTTAGGTGGGGTTCTTCTTTTTTAGCGACCTGTACCCATGGTGTTGTTTCGCATCCGCGAAGCTTTCTGTTGTTATTGGGTGGTCGAAAATTGATCAAAATCACAAAAATGGTTAAATTATAGGCACTGATTGTTAATTTCATGTGAGCTATTGCTTTACAGTAACTCTTGTTGGGAAGAGGTCTAATAATAAGGTTGCAACGAGCCGATAAGGAATGACGATGAAAATAAATGCGGAGCAAAAAAAGACACAAATATCGAGTTCACATCGACTGATTGGATTAGCATGTTTGTGCGGTTATTTCAGATGGCACGATTTCATTCAGGACAAAGTTTGAGATTTTGCAATTAGCTGGTGTGAAAAAAGTTTACCTATCACAAGAAAGTGCCTTTGATTGGCTAAGGTTTAGAGGGCAACCTTTTTTTACAGTAATGATACTAAAGAGGTTTACTTGTCTGTGTTAAGGTCAAAGTTATTTTATGAGTAATCTAACGGGAGGAGGTTGTTATGAATAAGGAATATATCACATTGACCGCACTTTTTTTGGGGCAGGGGCTTACTGGTTCTATAATTTCGTTGCTGACGCTAACCTCTACATTGGCTGGTAATATGCTGTCGCCCGTAAGCTATTTAACAACGCTACCGGTGACTGCTACTGTTCTGGGGGCTGCGCTAATGGTCTACTATGCGTCATTCTTAATGAGTAGGTATGGGAGAAGAACCGCATTTGCTATTGGTAGTTTAATTGGGTTGGCTGGGAGTATATTAGCTATAGCGGCTATTTTTTATCACTCCTTCGCGCTGTTTGTATTTTCTACATTCATTATTGGCGGCGCGACAGTATTTAATCAATATTACCGGTTTGCGGCTGCTGAAGTATTTGACTGTGAAAGTATGAAAAAACGATGCACTTCGTTTATCATTGGTGGCGGCATACTTGGGGGCGTGTTAGGGCCATTTCTTGCAACTCAAGGTGCATACCAGTTTAGTAATCATGTTTTTCTTGGAACGTTTTTAATATCAGCTTCCGTATTTGTATTAACGCTGCTGACGCAAATGTTTATAATTTTGCCAAAATCAGAAGTGGTTGTTAAAGGAAAGAGCTCAAGCGACTCTGATACAGGGAGTAATCTCTATCGTCATACGATTAGGTCTAATGATTTTATCATTGGGACGCTAAGTTGTGCGTTAGGTTTCGCTGTAATGACATTATTAATGAACTCTGCACCGTTAGCCATGCATCACGCTCATTTTGATATAAATCAAAGTGCTGTTGTTTTACAGTGGCATTTTTTTGCCATGTATGCACCGGCATTACTATTGCCGTTTATTTTGAGTAAATTAAGCACGTTTAATTTAATTGCGTTAGGGGCTTTGTTATTTCTGGTGGGTGTTTTAGTTGCACTCTGTCTTGATGCGTCAATGGGTTACTTGATTTCGCTGATTGCCGTTGGTATTGGCTGGAGTTTTATGTTCAGCGGTGGCACATTTTTAATTAATAGATGCTCGCTACCGGAAGTAAAGCATAAGGTACAGGGACTAAATTCATCAATGACGTATTTATGTAATCTCGTTGCTTCTTTCTCTGTTGGTATGTTTATGATTAATGAACGTGGGTGGTGGGTTGTTAATGCCATGTCTGGCCTGATTATGATTATCTTCCTTATTTACCTGATGAAGGGGAGGATGATTAAAAAACAATGAAAACGGGATGAGGCGAGGTCTTATTGATGGTTTATCTGGTAGCTTGAGTTTGAGAAAACGGCGCTAACAATAGATAAACCGAAATTTAAGGGGAAGAATCGCCAGCTTCTCGTCTCAATTTTTCTGGGGATCCCTCGACCCTGTGAGTGGGGGCGGTCTCGATGACCAGAGCAAGACGTCGATCTCCATTTTTCCCTAGCGTAAATCCCATTCTCGTTTAAGCTTTGTGTAAATTTTTGCGGTTTTTTGTATAGAATTTTGGTTTCAATAGCGTTAATTATTGGTGTCTTGCGGCCGTTAAACCGATCTTAACGGAGCTATGGGAATCGTTGGGTTGTGTGCTGTGCTTGCATGCTGATGGTCGTATTTTGGGGCTCTGAAGTTATCATGAAATATATCATTCTTATCTTATTGATTTTGTGCGTTATTTACATTCATTATCGTGGCCGTGTTCGCTATCCCTTTTGGCGTCAGCTTTCCGACCATTCCACCTTTACCGCTCCGCTGAACGTGTTTATGTACCTGTTCTCGCGGGTGCCGACCACGCCTTACCTGCAACCGGAGCAGTTCCCCGATCTCATTATCCTGCGTGACAACTGGCAGACCATTCGGGAAGAAGGGCAGCAACTGATGGAGATCCAGCAAATCAAGGCGTCGGATAAATTTAACGACGCCGGATTCAACTCCTTCTTCAAAACCGGCTGGAAGCGCTTTTACCTGAAGTGGTATGAGGATAACCATCCTTCGGCAATGGCGTTATGCCCGCAAACCACTGCGCTGTTGCGTAGCCTGCCTTCGGTGAAGGCCGCGATGTTTGCCGAATTACCCCATGGCAGCCGCTTGCCACGCCACCGCGACCCTTATGCCGGTTCGTTGCGTTATCACCTGGGGTTGATCACCCCGAATGACGACCGCTGCTTTATCGAAGTGGATGGCGAACGCTACAGTTGGCGCGATGGTGAAGGGGTGATGTTCGATGAAACCTATCTGCACTATGCCGAAAACCAGAGCGGGGAAAACCGCCTGATCCTATTTTGCGACATCGAGCGGCCGATGCGTTACCGTTGGGCGCAGGCGGTGAATCACTGGTTGGGGCGTAATTTGATGAGTGCTGCGACGGCACCGAATGAAGAGGGCGATCGTACCGGCGGCGTCAATCGGCTATTCAAATATATCTATGCCGTGCGTAAGGTTGGCAAGCGATTAAAAGCCTGGAACAAGACGGGCTATTACATTATCAAATGGCTGCTGTTTGGCGGGATTGCAGCACTGATTTTCTTTGCACTATAAATAGAACGGGGCGCAAATAATGCGCCCCGTTGATGTTTTGTAACCACCCGCTATCAGGCAAATATCGTCATCATATAAGCGGCAAACAGCGCCAGGTGCGCGGTGCCGTTTAACACGTTGGTTCTGCCGGTAGAGAACGAGATATGGCACAAGATCAACACCGTCAGCATCACTACCATATGCGGTGCTTGCAGGCCGAAGATTAGCGTCTGGCCAGTCAGGGTGGCAATAATCGTTACCGCTGGCACCGTCAGTGAAATGGTCGCCAGCACCGAGCCGAAGAACAGGTTCATGGCGCGCTGCACCTGATTGTTCAAAACCGCGCGCAGAGCACCCAACCCTTCCGGGGACAGGATCAGCAACGCAACCAGGAAACCGGTGAACTGGGTTGGTGCGTTCAGCTTGGTAAGCAAGCCTTCAAGCGGGTTGGCGTTGAATTTGGTTACGGCAATGACCGCGACCAGGTGCACGATCAACCAGGCGGCATGCCACAGGCTGCTGTGCGACGAGGGTTTACCGTGGTGCGGGTCGCCATCGTCATCTTCGTGTTCATAAACAAACAGGCTCTGGTGGGTTTTGGTCTGGATCAGCAGGAACACGCCGTACATTGCCGCCGAGATGGCCGCAACCAGCAGTGACTGGCCCACGCTGAAGTTGCCCCCAGGCAAGGCGCTTGGCAACACCAGCACGATCACCGCCAGTGGGAGGATCGCCATCAGGTATTGTTTGATACCGCCAAGGTTAACGTACTGGGTAGCAAACTTGCGCCCGCCGAGCAGCAGGGCAACCCCAACCAATCCGGCTGTCACAATCATGATGATTGAATACAGTGTGTCGCGCATCAGGGCCGGGGCCGCGTCGCCGGTTGCCATCAGTGCCGAAATCAGGCTCACTTCCAGGATCACTACCGACAGGCTGAGGATCAGCGAGCCGTAGGGTTCACCCAAGCGGTGGGCCAGGACGTCTGCATGGCGTACCACGCTGAAAGCACTGCTGAGGATACCGACCAGGGCAATAATGTTGATGGCCACAATCAGTGGGAAACTGCTGGTACCGCTCCACAGGTTGAGCACAACCAACGCGGCGATAGGGAAAATCAGGGAATACTCTGTGTGGCGAGATTTGGATCGGCCAGGATCGTTGTGCGACTTCATTACGGTACATCTCCTTCTCAAACTGCGTGGCCCGTCATCGCTGTTCACCTGCAGATAGGGTCAGCGTATCCAGAAAGTTGTTAATAATAATAGGATACACTCTGCGCATGACGCCGAGTAATAATGTGATGTTGTGTTTGGTTTTTAGAAAGCAAAACTTTGCTTTATGTGATAAGAGTAACAAAAAAACCGCATACGATGCGGTTTTTTTTACTTACTTTTACGTAAAAATCCAGGTGTTCTATGTTAAACGCCTATAAAAGGGTTTTAACTGGCATTTTTCACGGTAAATAAGGCAGATAATGGCGTTCAGGAGTCAATGTTATCCATGATATCGTGCCTTTTCTGGTGGTAACCCTCTTCATTTAGCCCTTCACGCCAGTAAGGTACGGCATAAAGCTGATTACGCTCACATTGGCGCTCCCGGCGCAGGTAACGACGCAGTTCGACCACCAGGCGGTCCTCACCTGCCAGCCAGTACTGGGTGCCGCTTTGCGACAGTGGCAAGGCGCAGAATTGCGTGATGAGATCGGCCGTTTTCTCCGTGCCGCCAATGATCCAGCTTAGTTCAACACCGGCAGGTTTTTGCAGATCGATAACGTCCGCAGGGGTATCGACACGGATAAACGCGTGGCCTTCGCTATGTGCTGGCAAGTTTTCCAGCAGTGCGGCGATGGCCGGTAATGAAGAAGGATCGCCAGCCAGGCAGTAGAAGTCGGCCGCTGGCAACATTGGTTTGGGGCCGCCAGGGTTGCTGATACCAATTTTATCCCCCGGCTTGGCCTGGCGTGCAAAGTTCACCGCTGGCCCGCTGTGGTCGTGCAGGGCAAACTCAATATCAATCTCACCCTGTTGCGGGCGGACGGCTCGAATAGAGTAGGTGCGAATTAGCGGGCGCACTGCATCGGCGGCCCACACCGGGCCCTTCTCGGTGAGCGTGGGCAGGTCTGGCTGGGTTTGGCCTGCGAGCGGTAAGAACACCTTGATATGTGCGGCGGCGGTTTCAGCAGGGTAAAAACGCAGGTCTGGCGCGCTGAAGGTGATACGGCGCAGGTGCGGCGTGATGTCGCGTAAACGGGCAACTTCGATCAAATAGGGTGCGCGGCTGCGAGGGGTTTCGGTTGTCACGGGGTTCTCCTTTATCATTCTGCAGGCAGTATATCATGCCATTTGATAATGAGAATTGTTTGCTGATTGGCGTGGCACATCAGGCCAAGCGGCGTGATCCGCCCGGATTGTATTTTTTTACGGTTAAAACGCTGAGCTCTGTTAACAAAACGCAGGGGAAGAGTAAAGTTTTACGTCTATAATTATTATTGCTTCTGGGTACAAATACTTTTTCACATTAAATATGCCTGGAAACTTGATTGAAGGGTCAGAAAAGAATATGGTCATTTATACCCGTCGTCTTTCAAGTTGCAGCGTTGTTATCTGCACTTACCCACCCCAGTCACTTACCCAAAAGTAAGCTCCTGGGGATGAGTAAGCTTGTTGCCTAGCTGCAACTTGAAATCCATAGGGTATATATTTTTGCTGGGCGGTGGAAATAAATACGCCCCGAATCCCAAAAAAGAAATTGCATACACAGTGGCGAAGGGTTTAGGGCAATCCTATTCCCAGGAGGTTGTATTAGGTGTTAACTCGAGATTTTCTGCAAAAAGCAGACTGCAAAACGGCATTCGGCACGATCGAAGAGTCGCTGTTGCTGACGCCGGAACAGCGCTCGGCCTCACTGACATGTACACTCTCCAGGCGGCCGGATAATAGCCCAGTATGGGTTTTCGGCTATGGTTCACTGATGTGGAACCCGGTATTTGAATCCGAAGAGGTGCGCCCGGCGACGCTGCAAGGCTGGCATCGGGCATTTTGCCTGCGTTTGACCGCCGGACGGGGCACGCTGCATCAGCCAGGGCGCATGCTTGCTCTACAGGAAGGGGGGCAAACCACCGGTCTGGCCTTCCGCCTGCCGGAAGATAAGCTACGTGAAGAGCTGGAACTCCTGTGGAAGCGTGAGATGATCACCGGTTGCTATCTGCCAACCTGGTGTGACCTGACGCTGGAAGACGGCAGCATCGTCACCGCCTTGGTGTTTGTGATGAACCCGCAGCATCCGCTATTTGAAGCGGATACCAGCCATCAGGTGATCGCTCCGCTGATCGCCAGCGCCAGCGGCCCGTTGGGCACCAATGCGCAGTATCTGTTTGCCTTGGACAACGAGCTGAAAAATCACGGCATGAAGGATGACTGCATCGGCGATCTGGTCGGCTATGTCCGCCAGTGGCTGCAACAGAACACCTCGGGGCCAATAGGTGGCGAAGCCACGGCCTAACCTTCAGTTACCGTCGGGGCGTGGTATTGCGCGCCCCCAAATGCTTCAACAACCTTCGCGTTGATATATCTTATCCCTCTAGGTAATAACTTTTTGCTGCATAAATCATTTAGCCACAATATCAAGGTGGTTATTTATCTCATTAATTTTAAAGCCATTTAAAATCTAAAGAAAAGCGGTGGTGAATTTTTAATGATAAAAAATGCACTTAGCATTAAAAGCTATAAGTAAAGACTATTCCTTATTTGTTCTGTTTGCCCAGACTCCGTATCAATATTGTTAACGGTTTTGGGGAGAGAAGAGGACGGAATGAATTTTCAGCAATTAAAAATTATCCGTGAGTCAGCGCGTTGCAACTACAACCTGACTGACGTCGCGAATGCGTTATTTACCTCACAGTCTGGGGTTAGCCGTCATATTCGCGAGCTGGAAGAGGAACTGGGGATTGAGATATTTATCCGCCGTGGCAAACGGTTATTAGGCATGACCGAACCGGGCAAAGAGCTGTTGGTGGTCGCGGAACGCATCCTCAATGATGCCAATAATATCCGCCGTCTGGCCGATGTGTTCAGCAGTAAAGACGCGGGCCAACTCCATATTGCCACCACCCATACCCAGGCCCGCTACAGCCTACCGGGGGTGATTAAGGAGTTTCGGGCGCTGTATCCGCAGGTGCGCGTGGTGCTTAATCAGGGGAGCCCGGAGGAGATTGCCGCCATGCTGGCCTGCGGCGAAGCGGATATCGGCATCGCCAGTGAACGCCTGATGAGCGAAGAGTCATTGGCTGCTTTTCCCTATTACCGCTGGAACCATGCAATCCTGGTTCCGGAAGGCCACGAATTGACACGCCAACCGCTGGTTACGTTGGAAATGCTCAGTGCGTTGCCGTTGATTACCTATCGCCAGGGGATCACCGGGCGCTCACGGCTGGATGCGGCATTCAAAGCCGCAGGGCTGACGCCGGATATCGCGCTAAGCGCCCAGGATTCTGACGTCATCAAAACCTATGTTGAGTTGGGGCTGGGTGTAGGCATTCTGGCGGATATGTCGTTTGAAAAAGAGCGCGATCGTGGGTTGGTGAGCCTCAATGCCGAACATTTGTTTGAGCCTAATACCGTCTGGTTGGGGCTGAAGCGCGGTCAGTTACAACGTAACTATACCTGGCAGTTTATCCAGCTATGTAATCCCACCTTGTCGCTCACGGACATTAAAGAGAAAGTGTTCTCCGATCAGTTGGAACAGGTTATCGACTATCAGATCTGAAGTTGTAATGCGCTGGAATGGTGCAAAGCGCGCCATATCACTGTGCAATAGTGAGGGGTGGATTACAGATTGCACGGCAATAACACTCTAAAATCTGTAGCTTGGCAAAGTGGCATACAAGCTGCTTTACCTTTAACGCGGAAACGTTGACTATCCGCGACGAATTTCAACAGGCGTCCGTGCAGCACGTTTGCCCCAATGGTGGAATGTGCTGTTCGGACGTCTTTTTTATCGCTGGTAATACCCTTGGTTGAGATCCCCGATTACAGGTTTTTCCGATGGCTTCTTTTTGCCGATCGCTTACCCTATGGCTTCAGGTTGCATTATGCTGTGCGGCAGGTTTTTTCTTCCTGCCGGAACGGTAGTGTCAACGAGGTAAGTTTGCCATGCGGCAAGGAAGACGAAGGGCAAACGTGGTTATGACCAAGGTTATTCAGCAAAAGATGTCACAGTTGTTATCCAGCACGCGCTTACTCGGGTTATTAGCTCTACCGGTGATAATGTTTAACGCCCAGGCTGAGGCACCCGCTGCAGTAAAAAGTGAAGCTGAGGTTACGGTGGAAGCACCCTCGGTTGGGACGAGCGTGATTGACGATCTGGCTAAAGCGCCACCGACAGCAACAGTAGAAACCCAGACGGTAGTACCACCGGCGCCTGCAGCAGAAACCCAGACGGTACCGCCACCGGCTGCGGTAGCAGAAGCACAGACAGTAGCACCCCCTGCAGAGGCCCAGGTTATTGCCCCACCGGCGGTGGCAAATGCGGCTGATATCGCGGCTAAAGTGCCTGCGGCCGTGACCCCGGTAGAAAAGCCTGCGGCTGTGGTCAGTGAGGTCAAGGCGCAAGCATCCCCGGCGCAAGAACTGCCGGATCTGGGCAGCGCTGGCGTCAACGATGCCGAAAAAGAAAAAGAGTGGGCTACGCGGGCGAAAAAGCTGGCAGAGCAGAATCTTAATCAGATATCCAGCGAGCGGGCGCGCGCCGATACCAAAGATTACCTGACCAACCAGGCCAGCTCGGTCTTACAGCAGGAGACCGAGGAGCTGCTTTCGCCACTTGGCACCGCTAAACTGTCGCTTGCGGTCACACCTGAAGGGGATTTTACCGGCAGCAGCGGTCAGTTGTTCAGCCCGCTCTATGACGTGGATGGCTTGTTGACCTACAGCCAGGTGGGTTATCTGCAAAAGGCTAACGGTTCACAGGGTAATTTTGGTCTGGGGCAGCGCTGGGTGGTGGGGGATTGGCTGCTGGGCTACAATTCCGTACTCGACAGTGATTTCCAGAATCAGCGCAACCGCGGCAGCATCGGTGCAGAAGCCTGGGGTGACTATCTACGCTTATCGGCAAACTATTACCACCCGCTATCATCATTTTCACCACAGGCAAATAATGCCGTCTTTCTCGGCCGTCCGGCGCGTGGCTACGACATTACCACTCAAGGTTATCTGCCGTTTTACCACCAGCTTGGGGCCTCGCTCAGCTTTGAACAGTATCGCGGCGCCAGTGTCGATCTGCTAGGCAATGGCAACAAACAAACCGATCCTAGCGCTATGCAGGTGGGGCTCAACTATACGCCGGTCCCGTTGGTCACGGTCAAAGCCTTGCACAAACTGGATAATGTGGGCGAAACCCAGGACAAGGTCGAGCTGGCCATGACCTACCGCCTTGGGGTGCCGCTGCTCAAACAGATTTCTCCGTACTACGTAGAACAGGCCAAATCATTGCGCGGTAGCCGCTATGACAGCATTGAACGTAATAATGTGCCGGTGCTGGAGTTCCGTGAAAGCAAAACGTTGCAGGTGTTTCTGGCGACGCCGTCATGGAGCCTGAATCCAGGGGAAACGCTGCCGCTGGTGCTGGAAATCAAGGCGGCCAATAAGATCGCTGCGGTCAACTGGCAAGGGGACACTCAAGCAGTCAGCCTGACGCCACCGGCGAATATCAACGATCCGCAGGGGTGGACCTTGACGGTGCCCGCGTGGGATGAGACGCCAGGGGCCAGTAATCACTACCAACTGTCCGTCACCCTTGAGGATGAAAAGCAGCAGAAAGCCACCTCGAACTGGATCACGCTACAGGTTACCGCTCCCCTGAGCTTGTCTATTGAAGGGGAGCCTGGGTTACCACCGCCGCAAACCCTGCAGCCACCGGCAATCCCGGCGGTTACCGGGCCGTTGCACCCAGAGGGTAACTAATCCTTCTTATTACCCAACACCCAAACGGCGGCTTCTACGCGGGACTTCAGTTTCATCTTCTTCAGCAGGTGTTTCACGTGCACCTTGACGGTACTCTCGGTGATCATCAGTTTACGGGCGATCAGCTTGTTTGGCAGCCCCTGCGCGATCAGCTTGAGGATGTCGCGCTCGCGCGGGGTTAACTGCTGGATGTCGCGTTCTACCGCCGGGCGGTTTTCCCTCAGGCTGGCCGCCAGCACTGGAGTCAATGCTTCGCTCAGTACCATTTGCCCTGCCGCCGCCTGATGCAGCGCCTTGAGCAGTTCCTCTGGTTCCATATCTTTCAATAGATAGCCATCTGCACCGCGTTTCAGCGCGCTCACTACATCGTCTTCATGGTTGGAGACGCTAAACACCACCACGCGGCCGGAAAGGGCGGTTTGGCGTAGGCGATCCAGGGTTGCCAGGCCGTTCAGTCCGGGCATATTCAGATCCAACAGGATCAGGTCGGGATCGTGCGTCTCCGCCAGTTCCACCCCTTGTTCGCCATTGCTGGCTTCGGCGATGACTTGCAGCCGCGGATCCATGCTAATCAACTGCTTGACGCCGTTACGCAGCATGGGGTGATCGTCAATCAGCAGTATGGTGGCAGCTTCTTCGGTCGTCATAGTATTTCCTTATTCAATAGCGGAGTTATCCGGGCGGAACGTCACCCGGACTTCGGTGCCGCCGCCGCTGCACGGCAAGATTTCGCACTGGCCATGCAGGCTTTTGGCGCGATCGCGCATGATGATTAGGCCGTAATGATCGGGCCGTTCACTGATATCTGGCAGACCACGGCCATTGTCGCTGACGCTCAGGGTGACTTCGCCCTGCAGGTTGGTCACCCGAATCGCGACCTGGCTGGCCTGCGCGTGTTGGTGAATGTTACTCAATGCCTCACGCGCGATCTGCAGCAGGTGGATCGCCTGATAGGCCGGTACGCTACGTGGGCCTAACTGATAATCCAGTTCGATGGTGATCCCCAGCCGCTGGTTGAATTCTTGCACCGTAGACTGTAGTGCCGCCAGCAGGCCAGGTTCGGTCAGGCGCAGGCGGAAGGTGGTTAACAGCTCGCGTAACTGGCGATAGGCGGTGCTGATCTCTTCACGCATCTGTTGCACCAGCGCCAGGCTAGCCGGAGGGAGTTCGCTTCCCTGCATTTGCAGGCAACTGGTCTGCATTTTCAAACAGGTGAGGGACTGAGCGATGGAGTCGTGTAACTCGCGGGCAATCGCGGCCCGCTCTTCCATCAACATCAACTGCTGCTGGTGGTCAACCTGACGCTCTATCGCCAATACGCTGGTCAACTGCTCTATCAGGGTATTCATCAACTGACATTGCTCATCGCTTAGCCGTTGTTCTGGTGCATGTTGAGCGACGACGATGCCATAATTGCCCAGTTGGTCACTCAGGCTCCAGCTAAGAGAAGGATGGCCCTGACTATGCGGCTGATGTTCGCTCAAGCAGGCGCTACAGACCGGATTATGGCAATACTCCGGCCTCAATGGCTGGTTACCGCTTAATTGTAGAAACTGTTCCTGACTGTTGTTTTCATACAGCCGTACCTGGATGCTGTGTAGCGGCGTCAAGGTTTGCAACTGGTTGAGGATCGGCGTCAAGCGGCTACAGATCGGCTCGCTGGTGTGCAACTGGCGGCTGGTGCGATACAGAAAACCCAGCACCTGATTTTTCTGTTGCAGGTCGGCGGTTTTCTCTGCGACACGTTGCTCCAGCCTGGCATAGATGGTGGCAAGCTCGTCGGACATGGTGTTCAGCGCGGCGCCTAGGGAAGACATCTCGTCCTGATGTCCACGTTGGGCAAAGCGGTGGCTGAAATCACCGCGGCCAACCGCCAGCGCCAGTGCCACCAATTGACGCCAAGGGTGCAGCAAACGGCGGCGTAGATAACAGATGGTGCCGACCAGCAGCAACAGCGTCAGGGCGATAAATCCCCCCTGAACCAGCGTCACCATCAACAAGCGCCGTTCGGTTTGATGATCGATATCGGAAACCAGCTTGTCCAGCAGGCTGACAAAATGGGCCACTTGGGGAGCCGCATCGGCGGGGCGTTGTGCTTGGCGCAGCCGCGGTTGCAGCTGGTTTAGCCAATAGTCACGCAGCGTCAGCAACTGTGGGGTTAGCCCTTCGCGCTCCAACGCCAGCTGCAAATCGCGGCTGGTTTCATCCTGATCCAATCCCTGCATCAGGAGGTCACTGCGGGCATCCAGAGGGACCTGAGACAGCAGACGGTAGCTCTGCATCCGTAGGGAGCCCGCCTTGTTGATGGCATGAGCATTGCCCTGAATGCTTTGCGACATCCAGGCGGAAATACTCATTCCGGCGATACCCAGCACCCCCAGCAGTAGCATTAGCAGGGCAACCTGGTTAACGATGGAAAGCGGAGCCAGCAAGCGTTTCATCGAATACGCGTCCCCTAGAGAGCAGCAGAAACCAGAGAGTAGATACCCGAAAATCCGGCCGCCAAATTACGTCAATAGCAGCCATTTTTCCTCATCCCCCGGCGTAACCCCATACCCCTAACGAAGTACCCCTTAGTTTCCGGTGGTCTGACCCATAGCCAAACCATTAGCTCTACTGTGGTATAACCTGCTGAATACCAATAGATTAGCTGGACTGGATTGGCTACTCACTAAGGGATGTATGAGGTTTTTCCGCCATGAGTTACCTGCTTGCTCATTGATTTGCATCAACTTTACCGCTTGAGGGGATCAACTAGGGTGTGCGCAGTTATCACCGTGTTTCTGAGGTTATTATGTCGCAATCTGCAACGCCTTTAGCAAAAAAAACGGGTGCGGTTATTCAGGACTGGCAACCTGAGAACAGCGAATTCTGGCAGCAGAGCGGGCACCGCATTGCCCGCCGCAACCTGTGGATCTCCATACCCTGCCTGTTGCTCGCCTTCTGCGTCTGGATGCTGTTCAGCGCCGTGGCGGTTAATCTGAACAAAGTGGGTTTTAACTTCACCACCGATCAGCTGTTTCTGTTGACCGCATTGCCTTCGGTTTCCGGCGCGATCCTGCGCGTGCCGTATTCCTTCGTGATCCCGATGTTTGGTGGCCGCCGTTGGACGGCCATCAGCACCTGTTTCCTGCTGGTACCTTGCCTGTGGTTGGGCTATGCGGTGCAGGATCCGACCACCTCATTCAACGTATTTATCATTATCGCGCTGTTGTGTGGTTTTGCTGGGGCCAACTTTGCTTCCAGCATGGCGAACATCAGCTTCTTCTTCCCGAAGGCGAAGCAGGGTGGCGCGTTGGGGCTGAACGGCGGTCTGGGAAATCTGGGGGTCAGCGTAATGCAACTGGTGGCTCCGTTAGCCATCTCGCTCGCCATGTTCGGCTTCCTGGGCGGCACTGGGCAGACACAGCCAGACGGCAGCCAGCTGTGGTTGGAAAACGCCGCCTGGATTTGGGTGCCTTTCCTGCTGGTGGCAACGCTGGCGGCCTGGTTCGGTATGAACGATTTGGCCGCCTCAAAGGCTTCTTTGCGCCAACAGCTGCCGGTACTGAAACGGGGTCACCTGTGGGTTTTGAGCCTGCTGTATCTGGCGACCTTTGGTTCCTTTATTGGTTTCTCTGCCGGTTTTGCCATGCTGGCGAAAACCCAGTTTCCTGACGTGGTGATCCTGCATTATGCCTTCTTCGGGCCGTTCCTTGGGGCGCTGGCTCGTCCCGTGGGCGGGGCGCTTTCCGATCGCTTTGGCGGTATTCGTGTGACGCTGCTGAACTTTATCGTCATGGCTATTTTCGCCGCCTTGCTGTTCCTGACCTTGCCGGGTAGCGATCATCAGGGCTCGTTTATGGCCTTCTATGGCGTGTTTATGGTGCTGTTCCTCACCGCCGGGTTGGGCAGCGGCTCGACCTTCCAGATGATCGCCGTGATATTTCGTAAAATCACCGTGGACAGAGTGAAAGCCGAAGGAGGAAGCGATGAGTTGGCACAGCGCGAGGCGGTAACCGATTCGGCTGCGGCGTTGGGCTTTATCTCGGCGATTGGTGCAGCAGGGGGGTTCTTTATTCCCAAGGCGTTTGGGACTTCGCTGGCGTTGACTGGCTCACCGGCTGGGGCGATGAAGATCTTCCTGGTGTTTTATATTCTGTGTGTCGTGGTGACCTGGGGGGTTTACGGCCGTAAAAAGGTTTCACGCTAGTTGAGTTAAGCGAAGGCAATATGCGGCGGCCCTACTGTCGAACATGTGCGACGCCTACCCATTGTGCACCATTGCCTATCAGTAATCAGACACTCCTCGCTTGCCGGGGAGTGTCTACCCTCTCAATTCCCATCCGTTGTTTCAGTGATTGCCAATCGGTGAAGTCACCGCTATTTTGCCGAAACTCCGCTGTGTAATATTACCGGCTTTTGGCGGTTTTATTGGTCTATATTAACATCGCTTTTTTGTTGAGTGAGGATAAGAGCAACCCATGTTTATCTATTGATAAAATCTTAATGCCCACTGTTTCATCAGAAAATAAAACCCATAATCCTTTGTGCAGAGTGCTTTATGTCTGAATTGGCCATGGACCAGGAGGGGGTGGTTTTTTCTCAGTGAGCTGCATGATTTCACTAAGTTATGAAAAACAGGTGAAATATAAAGTCAGTCTGTTTCACCGAGTTTATATTTAAATTGTTGAACATTTTTTCATATGTCTATACAAATGGGGACGCTGTGAACTCATAAGGAAAATGAAAAGTGGCTGCTGAACAGGAAATAAAAATCATAAATTTTGATGTTTTGCTCCCCTCCAGGCAGCGTTCACGCCTACGTTGGAAAGAGCTGCAGATCCTTTCCCTGCTGGTTAACCGGTCGCCTGAGTTGGTGAGCCGCTCAGAAATCATTGAGACTATCTGGAAAGGCACCTATTGCTCAGACTCGACAATCAATCAGACGATTAAGTCCATTCGCCAGAAAATTGGCGACACGGAGCATGCTCTCATCCGGACCATTCCTCGTCTTGGTTATAAGGTGGACGATAAAGCAATTTTTAACTTTATATCATCAGGAGAATCTGCCGTCGCCACGGAGATTATTCCTGGCAATAATAATGCTGAAACTATTAATAGTGATTTATCTGCGGGCAAATTAAATCATATGGTCGATGAAATTATTGAAAATGCAACGGTGCCGGAAGATTATTCCTGCATGCATCCGATATTAAGCGAAATGGCTTTGGATGATCCCAGGCAAAACACGCTAATACCAGGGGGCCGGGTATTGACGTATCTGGCGGCGTTTATTGCGCTGTTGACAGTTTCACTTTTATCCTATGCATTGGGCAGTCGGACCAGGCCTGCAATACAGCATGAGCAGCTAAACAGCCCTCGAATGTTTCTCTCTTTTTCATTAGACACCTCTGCTGGTGTTAATCCCCAGGCGCTGAACTGCGTGTATCTGGCGGGGAATGAAAAGGAAATGCGGGTTGAATGTCGGACTCGCTAGCAGGGAGTCCCTGGAAGCCGTTTCAGACAAGATTATCCGGTCATTCTGTCATTAATCTTGCTCACATTTCCGTTTTTACCGCCTCTACCCCCAAATTTCCGCTTCAGGGGGTTCGCCAGGCGCGTCTCTTTACTGGTCTATAATTCTTGTTTTATTACAATGTGATAGCGTTAATTCTAACGATCATCCTTTAGTGGTATTTCCAACGTCCCCCACGTTTTTCCTCACTGATTCCCTTGATCGCAATCAAGTTACGCCCGGCAGAGCATCAGTAGCCTTGGCCGCAGATTGAGCAATGTCACTTGGCAACTTCTTACAACAATATGCCCGTCGTCTTTCAAGCTGCGGCTTGAAACTCGTAGGGTGATGAGCCTTCAGGAGAACTCCGGATGAGCAAATTTCTAGACCGGTTCCGCTACTTCAAGCAGCTGGCCGAACCTTTCTCTGGCGGTCATGGCCAAACGCTGAACACCAACCGCGATTGGGAAGACGGTTACCGCAGCCGTTGGCAGCACGACAAAGTGGTGCGATCCACCCATGGTGTTAACTGCACCGGCTCCTGTAGCTGGAAAATCTATGTGAAAAACGGCCTGGTTACCTGGGAAACCCAGCAGACCGATTATCCACGCACCCGTCCTGATTTGCCCAACCATGAGCCCCGTGGCTGCCCACGTGGTGCCAGCTATTCCTGGTATCTCTACAGCGCCAACCGCCTGAAATATCCGCTGATGCGCAAACGCCTAATCAAGCTATGGCGCGAGGCTAAAGCCTTACACAGCGATCCGGTTGATGCCTGGGGTTCGATCGTTTCCGACCCGGAAAAAGCCAAAAGCTACAAAGTGGCCCGTGGCCGCGGTGGTTTTGTTCGTTCCAGTTGGCAGGAGGTCAATGAACTGATCGCCGCCTCCAACGTCTATACCGCCAAGACCTTTGGCCCGGACCGCATTATCGGCTTCTCGCCGATCCCGGCGATGTCGATGGTGTCTTACGCAGCCGGTGCCCGTTATCTATCGCTGATTGGCGGCACCTGCTTGAGCTTCTACGATTGGTACTGCGATTTGCCACCGGCCTCGCCGATGACCTGGGGCGAACAGACCGACGTGCCTGAATCCGCCGACTGGTACAACTCCTCGTATATCATTGCCTGGGGCTCCAACGTGCCGCAAACGCGCACCCCGGATGCCCACTTCTTCACCGAGGTTCGCTACAAGGGCACCAAAACCGTCGCGGTGACGCCAGACTACGCGGAAGTAGCCAAGCTATGCGACCAGTGGCTGAACCCGAAACAGGGTACCGATAGCGCCATGGCGCTGGCGATGGGCCACGTGATGCTTAAAGAGTTCCATCTGGATCGTGAAGTTGGCTATTTCCGCGACTATGTACGCCGCTACACCGATATGCCGATGCTGGTGATGTTGGAACCGCGCACCGAGGGCTATTACGCCGCTGGCCGCCTTCTGCGCGCCGCCGATCTGGTGGATGGCCTTGGGCAGGAAAACAACCCCGAGTGGAAAACCGTCGCGCTGGATCAGACCAGCGGTGAACTGGTGGCGCCGCAGGGCTCCATCGGCTTCCGTTGGGGTGAGAAGGGCAAATGGAACCTGGAACAGCGTGAAGGTAAAGCCCAGCAGGATGTGGTGCTGCAACTCAGCCTGCTAGGCAGCCATGATGAGGTAGTTGACGTTGGCTTCCCATACTTCGGCGGTGCCGAGAGTGAGCATTTCAACAGCGTGGCGCTGGACGACATCCTGCTACACAAGCTGCCGGTAAAACGCCTGCAACTGGCGGACGGCAGCCAGGCGCTGGTGACCAGCGTCTACGACCTGACGCTGGCTAACTACGGCCTGGATCGTGGTCTGAATGATGCCAACTGCGCCAACGGTTATGACGAAGTCAAAGCCTATACGCCAGCCTGGGCAGAACAAATCACCGGCGTATCACGCCACAACATCATCCGCATTGCGCGCGAGTTTGCCGAGAACGCCGAGAAAACCCACGGCCGTTCGATGATTATCGTTGGGGCCGGTGTCAACCACTGGTATCACATGGACATGACCTATCGCGGGTTGATCAACATGCTGATCTTCTGCGGTTGCGTTGGCCAAAGCGGCGGCGGCTGGGCGCACTATGTCGGCCAGGAAAAGCTGCGCCCACAAACCGGTTGGACGCCGCTGGCCTTTGGTCTGGATTGGCAACGGCCTGCGCGCCATATGAACAGCACCTCGTTCTTCTACAACCACTCCAGCCAATGGCGCTATGAGACGGTTGGCACCGAAGAGCTGTTGTCACCGATGGCGGACAAGAGCCAGTTTGCTGGCAGCCTGATCGACCTGAACGTGCGTGCCGAGCGCATGGGATGGTTGCCATCGGCACCGCAACTGGACACTAACCCGCTGTATCTGGCCGCTCAGGCTAAAGCGGCCGGTCAGACGCCGCTGGACTTCACCGTGGAGAGCCTGAAACAGGGCAACGTCCGCTTTGCTGCCGAACAGCCGGACAATCCGCAGAACTTCCCGCGTAACCTGTTCGTCTGGCGCTCCAACCTGCTGGGCTCCTCCGGCAAGGGGCATGAATACATGCTCAAATACCTGCTGGGGACCGAGAATGGCATCCAGGGCCAGGATCTGGGCCAACAGGGCGGCGTAAAACCGCAGGAAGTCGAGTGGTTGGATAACGGCGGCGAAGGCAAGTTGGATCTGGTCGTGACGCTTGATTTCCGCATGTCCAGCACCTGCCTGTATTCCGACATCGTGTTGCCCACCGCTACCTGGTACGAGAAAGACGATATGAATACCTCGGATATGCATCCGTTTATTCATCCGCTGTCTGCGGCTGTCGATCCTGCCTGGGATTCCAAGAGCGACTGGGAGATCTACAAGGGTATCGCCAAAGCCTTCTCCGAGGTGTGCGTTGGCCACCTGGGCCAGGAGACCGACATCGTCACGCTGCCGATCCAGCATGACTCCGCCGCCGAACTGGCACAGCCCTACGGCGTGAAAGACTGGAAGAAAGGCGAGTGCGAGCTGATCCCGGGCAAAACCGCGCCACACATCATGGTGGTAGAACGCGATTATCCCGCGACCTACGAGCGCTTTACCTCACTTGGTCCGCTGCTGGACAAGCTTGGCAATGGCGGTAAGGGCATCAGTTGGAACACCCAGACCGAAGTCGACTTCCTGAAAAAGCTCAACTACGTGAAGACCGAAGGCCCGGCAGTTGGGCGGCCTAAGATCGAAAGCGCTATCGATGCGGCGGAGGTGATCCTCTCGTTGGCACCGGAAACCAATGGGCAGGTGGCGGTGAAAGCCTGGCAGGCACTGAGCAACATTACCGGGCGCGATCACACCCATCTGGCGCTGAACAAGGAAGACGAAAAAATCCGCTTCCGCGATATTCAGGCCCAGCCGCGCAAGATCATCTCCAGCCCAACCTGGTCTGGCCTGGAAGACGAACACGTTTCTTACAACGCCTGCTACACCAACGTGCATGAGCTGATCCCATGGCGCACCCTGAGTGGCCGCCAACAGCTGTATCAGGATCACGAGTGGATGCGTGCCTTCGGGGAAAGCCTGCTGGTTTATCGTCCGCCGATCGACACTCGTGCCGCGCAGCCGTTGCTGAATAAAAAGCCGAACGGCAACAAAGAGAAGGCGCTGAACTTCCTGACGCCGCACCAGAAGTGGGGCATTCACTCCACCTACAGTGACAACCTGTTGATGCTGACCCTGTCACGCGGCGGGCCAATCGTCTGGCTGAGTGAGGACGATGCCAAAGATTTGGGCATTGAAGATAACGACTGGATCGAGGCCTTCAACGCCAACGGCGCGCTCACCGCTCGTGCGGTGGTCAGCCAGCGTATTCCGTCGGGGATGACCATGATGTATCACGCGCAGGAACGTATCGTGAACATTCCAGGCTCGGAAATTACCAGCCAGCGCGGCGGGATCCACAACTCGGTGACCCGCGTGTGCCCGAAACCGACCCATATGATCGGCGGCTATGCGCAGTTGGCCTACGGTTTTAACTACTACGGCACCGTTGGCTCGAATCGCGATGAGTTTGTGGTGGTGCGCAAAATGGACCATATCGACTGGTTAGACGGCGAAGGTAACGACTACGCGCAGGGCAGCCAGCAGGAGAAAGCCAAATGAAAATTCGTTCGCAAGTTGGCATGGTGCTCAACCTGGACAAGTGCATCGGTTGCCATACCTGTTCGGTAACCTGTAAGAACGTCTGGACCAGCCGCGAAGGCATGGAATATGCCTGGTTCAACAACGTGGAAAGCAAGCCGGGCATCGGCTATCCCAACGCCTGGGAAGATCAGGATAAGTGGAAGGGCGGCTGGATACGCAAAATCAACGGCAAGCTGGAGCCGCGCATGGGTAACCGCGTTGGCCTGCTGTCGAAGATCTTTGCCAACCCGGATGTTCCCGCGCTGGACGATTATTACGAGCCGTTCGATTACGACTACCAGAATCTGCACACTGCCCCGCAGGGCAAGCATCAGCCGATCGCCCGTCCGCGCTCGCTGATCACTGGTCAACGGATGAACAAGATCGAAAGTGGCCCAAACTGGGAAGAGATCCTCGGCGGTGAGTTCGACAAGCGTGCCAAGGACAAAAACTTCGACAACATGCAGAAGGCGATGTACGGCCAGTTCGAAAACACCTTCATGATGTATCTGCCACGGCTGTGCGAGCACTGCCTGAACCCGGCCTGTGTGGCGACTTGTCCGAGCGGTGCGATCTATAAACGCGGCGAAGATGGCATTGTGCTGATCGATCAGGATAAATGCCGCGGCTGGCGGATGTGCCTGACCGGCTGTCCGTACAAGAAAATCTACTTCAACTGGAAAAGCGGCAAATCCGAGAAGTGCATCTTCTGCTACCCAAGGATTGAGGCTGGCCAGCCGACCGTCTGTTCGGAAACCTGCGTGGGGCGTATCCGCTATCTCGGCGTGCTGCTGTACGATGCCGACCGCATTGAACAAGCGGCCGCTACAGAGAACGATAAAGACCTGTATCAGAGCCAAATGGATATCTTCCTCGATCCGCACGACCCGACGGTGATTGAGCAAGCGCTGAAAGACGGTATCCCGCAAGGGGTGATTGAGGCTGCGCAGCAGTCGCCGGTTTACAAGATGGCGATGGACTGGAAGCTGGCGCTGCCGCTGCATCCGGAATATCGCACCTTGCCGATGGTGTGGTATGTGCCGCCGTTGTCTCCGATCCAGTCGGCTGCTGATGCCGGTGAGTTGGCCCATAGCGGCGTGTTGCCTGATGTCGAAAGCCTGCGCATCCCGGTGCAATACCTGGCGAATTTGTTGACCGCCGGGGATACCGCTCCGGTGCTGTTGGCGCTGAAACGGATGTTGGCGATGCGCCACTACAAGCGGGCAGAAACCGTGGACGGCGTGGTGGATACCAGCGCGCTGGAGCAGGTGGGGCTGACAGAGGCGCAGGCGCAAGAGATGTATCGCTATCTGGCGATCGCTAACTATGAAGACCGTTTCGTCGTGCCTTCCAGCCATCGTGAACTGGCGCGCGAAGCCTTCCCGGAAAGCAAAGGCTGTGGCTTCAGCCTTGGCGACGGTTGCCACGGCAGCGACAGCAAGTTCAACCTGTTTAACAGCCGCCGCATCGATGCCATCGACGTGACGCAGAAAACCCCGCGCAAGGAGGATGCTTCATGATCGCTCTGCGAATTATTGCCCGCCTGCTGGATTATCCTGAGCAGGAACTGTTTGACCATCAGCAAGAGCTGGTGGAAGCCCTGGAACCGGCCTGTGAACTGGACTTGCATCACAGCGCCCAGTTGATTCTGTTTATCCGCCGCTTCTGTGCCCGTCCGTTGCTGGACGTTCAGGCGGAGTATTGCGAGCTGTTCGATCGTGGCCGTGCGACTTCACTGTTGTTGTTTGAGCATGTTCACGGTGAATCCCGCGATCGCGGCCAGGCTATGGTCGATCTGATGGCGCAATACCGCGAAGCCGGGCTGGAGATCGATAGCCGCGAACTGCCGGACTTCCTGCCGCTGTATCTGGAGTATCTGGCTAGCCGCAACAAAGAGGAAGCTCAGGGCGGATTGCAGGATATCGCCCCCATTCTGGCCCTGCTGGGTGCTCGCTTGCAGCAGCGTCAAAGCCCGTATGCGGTGCTGTTCGATCTGCTGCTGGTGTTGTCTGCTAGTGGCGTTGCAGCCCAAAGTCTGCAGCCGCAAGTTGCCGGTGAAACACGTGACGACACGCCACAGGCACTGGATGCCGTCTGGGAAGAAGAACAGATCAAGTTTTTGGGTGAGCAGGGTTGTGCTTCGGCGCAGCAAGCCACTCACCAGCGGCGCTTTGCTGGGGCGGTGGCGCCACAGTATCTGGATGTGGGCTCGATGACCACGGCAACCAAAGGACGCTAATCATGCACTTTATGACGCTTTTCTTCTTCGATATCTATCCGTATATCGCCGGGGCGATCTTCCTGATCGGCAGTTGGCTGCGTTACGACTACGGGCAATACACCTGGCGTGCTGGCTCCAGCCAGATGCTGGATAAAAAGGGCATGCGGCTGGCCTCCAATCTGTTCCATATTGGCATTCTGGGCATTTTTGCCGGGCATTTCCTCGGCATGCTGACGCCGCACTGGATGTATGAGTCTTTCCTGCCGATGGCCGTGAAGCAGAAAATGGCGATGTTTGCCGGTGGGGCCTGTGGCGTGATGATGTTGGTGGGCGGTGTGCTGTTATTAAAGCGCCGTCTGACCAACCCACGTATCCGCGCCACCAGTAGCGTAGGGGATATCCTGATCCTGACGTTGCTGGTCGTACAGGTGTGCCTGGGGCTGTTGACCATTCCGTTCTCTGCTCAACACATGGACGGCAGCGAGATGCTGAAGTTGGTCGCCTGGGCGCAAGCGGTGGTGACCTTCCATGGCGGTGCAGCTCAACACCTGGAAGGGGTTGCACTGATATTCAAGATTCATATCGTGCTCGGCATGACTCTGTTCCTGATATTCCCGTTCTGCCGCCTGGTGCATATCTGGAGCGTGCCGGTGGAATATCTGACTCGCCGCTACCAGTTGGTGCGTAACCGCCGTTAATTCCCCGCGTTACCCAGCGGCAAGGTCTTTGGACGTTGCCGCTGTTCGGTTTTCCCCGCATCAATACCCTTTTACCGTTGATTCAGTCATTGATTTTGGCCTGCCTTAGCCGCCCAGGACTTGGCCAAACAGCTTATTCTTATAGATCTCTTTTCGGCGTTGATCTAGGCTGTGCCATTAGGTTAACGGCATGGTTTACCAGGTTAGTTAAGCGAACGGAATCAATCAGTAAAAATTCCTGTTAGGATTTTCCTTATGCTGATGTTAAATAAGGGCTAGATCAAAAGAGCGTAAAAAGTTTGATTAATTACGCTGGATGCTAAGCCAAACGAGTTAGGGATAAGCAGACTGAACACCTATGACCATTGATAACCTGTCCCACCCCGTGCTGCCGCTGAAAATCATTGCGACAGGAGCGGCTTTGCCTCCCGGCTGCGTCGAATCTTCGGCGTTGGATCGGCAGTTGAACAAACCCGACGGCTATGTAGAAAAACGCTCGGGGATTATTCATCGCTTTCATGCCAGCAATCAGGCCAGCCAGGCTGAACTGGCCGTCGCCGCATTGGATGACGCGCTGGCTCGCCATACTATTGCGCGTGACTCCATCGATCTGTTGATCTCGGCCTCGGCCATTGCCGTACAGGCATTGCCCTTTAGTGCCGCGCATATTCTTAAAATCGCCGGCTTACCCTCAGGTACCGCAGGTTTTGATATCAATACCAGCTGCGTCAGCTTTATTAGCGCATTGCAGGTGGCGGCTGGGCTACTCAACGCAGGCGTTTACCGGCGTATTGCCATCGTCTCTGCTGATATCGCCTCGCGCGGTATCGACTGGGAAGATGAAGAGTCCTCACTGATTTTTGGCGATGGTGCCGCCTGTGCCATTGTGGAACGAGGCGATGGGCGCAGCGGGATTTTGTCCTACCTGATGGAAACCTACCCGGAAGGCAGTGATCTGTGTGAAATCCGCGCCGGTGGCACACGTCGTAACCCGCGTGCCGGGATGAACGACAGCGATTTTCTGTTCCATATGAAGGGTAAGCAGCTGTTCCGCCAGGCTTCGGCGCTGATTGAAGGCTACCTTGAGCGTTTGCTGAACGCCGCGGGGCTCACCTTGCCACAAATCGCCACCGTGGTGCCGCATCAGGCCAGCCATCTCTCGCTGGAACATATGCGCAAAAGGCTGCATGTAGCGCCAGAGGCGTTGGTGGATATCTATCGTTACCGGGGCAACCAGGTGGCGGCGTCAATTCCTTCCGCGTTGCACGAGGCGGCGATCACTGACAGGCTGAATGCCAATCAGCCGGTAATGTTGATCGGTACCGCTGCTGGGCTGACCCTGGGCGGCATGGTTCTGCTGCCATGAAAGTCTTGGTAACCGGAGCGACCAGTGGGTTAGGGCGCAATGCGGCCGAGTGGCTGCTGGCTACCGGACATCAGGTGCATGCCACCGGGCGTGATGAAGCCGTTGGCCGTGAGTTGGCGGCACTGGGGGCAAAGTTTACCCCGTTGGACCTGACCCGTGCTGGGGCGGAACAGTGCGAACAGCTGATGAAAGGGTATGACATTGTCTGGCATTGTGCCGCCAAATCTGCCCCGTGGGGCGATCGCAGGGCGTTTTTCCAGGCCAACACCTACGTCACGGAAAAGCTCGCCAAAGCTGCCGGGCGCTGTGGCGTGAAGCGCTTTATTCATATCTCGACCCCGGCGATCTATTTTGACTTTAAACATCATCACAACATTGCCGAGGGTGAATCTGCCCGCCGGTTTGCCAATCATTACGCCGCCAGTAAGTATGCTGCCGAACAGAGCATTGGTGCGCTGTTGCATCGCTATCCGCAAACCACGTACCTGATCCTGCGACCTCGTGGCCTGTTTGGGCCACATGACCGAGTGATAGTACCCAGGATCCTGGCCCAGATGCAGCGTGACAAAGGTGCTCTGCGCCTGCCCGGTGGCGGTAAAGCCTATCTGGATCTGACCTTTGTGCTCAACGTAGTGCATGCAATGGATCTGGCCAGCAACCGGCCGAATTTGCCTTCTGGCGGCATTTATAACATCACCAACCAACAGCCGCAGCGGCTGGAGGATATGCTGCACCAACTGCTGGCCCAGCAGCTAGGCTGGCAATATCGGGTGCAGGCATTGCCTTACCGGCTGTTGTGGGCGGTGGCAGGGGGCATGGAATTGATAGCCCATTTTACCGGCAAAGAGCCGATGCTGACGCGCTACAGCGCGGCGGCCGCCTATTTTGATATGACGCTGGATAACAGCCGCGCGATTGAAGAGCTGGGTTACCGGCCACGTTATAGCCTGGAGCAGGGGATAGAGCTGACAGGGCAATGGATGAAACAGCAGGGGATGGCGGCGCATGGCTAACATTACCCCCTTTGAAATCGGCTATTGTACCCACCTTGGCTGCATGGCGCTGCGTGGCTCGCCAATGCGTAGCTGCAAATTCCCCTCTCGTGCCTACCTGTTGGAGGTGGGAGAGCGTCGCTGGTTATGGGATACCGGTTATGCCAGCTATTTCCAACAGTACACCGCCAGCGGTATTTTCCGATTGTATAGCCAGATCACCCCGGTTTATTTCAGCCCACAGCAGGCGCTGCTTGAGCAGTTGCGGAGCCGGGGTGTCAGTGTGAGTGATATTGAGGCGGTGATTATTTCCCATTTTCATGCTGACCATATCGCTGGCCTGCGTGATTTCAGCAGCCTCAACATGATTTGTTCCGGTGAGGGCTGGCAGCAAACTCGAGAGCTGCGTGGCTTTGCCGCCCTGAAGCGGGCGTTTATACCGGGGTTGATCCCCGAGGAGTTTGAATCCGCATTGCAGTTTGTGGAGTCATTCCCGCTACAGAGTCTGCCAGCCGAACTGGCACCGTTCCAGCAGGGATATGCGCTGCCGGGCAGCGATGGGCAAATCTTCATTGTTCCTCTGCCAGGGCATGCTGCGGGCCACCTTGGCGCCTTTGTCCAAACCGACGCGGGCTGGACGCTGCTGGCAAGCGATGCCGCCTGGTCGCCGCTGAACTACCAGCAACTGCGTGGCCCTTCGCGGCTGGCGAACCTGATCATGGACAACCCGCGTAGCTACTACCAAACCCTTGAAGCGCTCAACCAGCTGCATCACGGCGGCGCGGCGGAGATCCTGTTGTGCCATGAGGGGGATTTATGATCCCGCTGATGACGCTGTGGCACTATCTGCGAGCGCGCAGGCTGCATTTCACCGAACGGGCAGAACTGGAGGCTTACCAGGCGCGTCAGTTAAAACGCTTTGCCCGCCGGGTATTGGCGTATAGCCCCTATTTCCGGCCATACTGTCTGTTACCTGTGAGCGAATGGCCAGAAATGGACAAAGCGATCATGATGACGCATTTTGATCGGATGAATACCGCCGGGCTGCAACTTGAGGCGCTGTTGGCCTGTGCCCGGCGCAGCGAAACCGATCGCGACTTCACTCCAAAAGTGGGCAAATACAGTGTAGGTCTATCGACCGGCACCTCCGGGAGGCGCGGCGTATTTGTGGTCAGCCCGCAGGAGCAGCAGATCTGGGCTGGCGGTATGCTGGCCAAAATGCTGCCGCAAGGGGTATTTGCCGGTGAGCGTGTCGCGCTGTTTCTGCGTGCGGACAACAATCTGTATCACAGCGTCAACAACCGCTGGTTGAGCCTGACGTTTTACGATCTGTTTGCACCCTTTGCCGAGCACTTACCGCAGATTGAACGGGAGCAACCCACCATCGTGGTCGCACCTGCGCAGGTATTGTGCGCGTTGGCTCATGCGGTCGAACGGGGCGAGTTACAACTACAGGTGAAAAAGGTGATCTCGGTGGCTGAGGTGCTGGAGCCGCAGGATCGCCAACTGCTAAAGCGGGTATTTGCCGACGTGGGCGAAGTCTATCAGGCCACCGAAGGTTTTCTGGCTGCCACCTGTAGCCACGGCACCTTGCATCTGAACGAAGAGTTTATTCACGTGGAACCACAGTGGATCGATGAGCAACGCTTTACCCCGCTGATCACCGATTTTACCCGCCGTACGCAGCCGATCGTACGTTATCGGCTGGATGATATTTTGGTTCGGCGTAAAGAGCCTTGCCCGTGTGGCCAGGCCAGCATGGCGTTGGAGCGGATTGAGGGACGCTGTGACGATCAACTGATGCTGCCAGGATTGCAGGGGGAGGCGCAGCGAGTCTTTGCCGATTTGTGCCGCCGGGTGATTGCCAACGCGTTGCCCGCCGTGGCGGATTATCGCCTGACCCAGTTGTCTGGCCAGCGGCTGCACCTGATGGCCGACTGCAGTCCGGAAGAACTGGTACATTGCCAGCAGCAACTGATTGCGCTGTTTACCCAGCAGGGTATCGCGGTGCAGCAACTGGAATGGCAACTGACCGCGCAAAGCATCATGCCGCAGTTCGATGCCAAACGCCGACGTATCGTACGGTTGCCGGAGGTGCCATGAAAGAGGTGATCTATCGCCTATGGCAAATGCTGCTGGGTTGGGGCTTTGTCGGCCTGATTTATAACAGCACTGACCGATGGCAAGGCGCTGGTTATCAGCTGACGCCGAGTTGGCTGGATCGTGCCATTCCCTTCAGCCCGCATGCTATCTGGCTATACCTGTCTTTTTTCCTGATCGTTCCGCTGTGCTATCTGCTGTGTCCGCTGAGCCGGATCAAATGGCTTAGAAGCTCAATGCAGCTTGCCGCTCTTGTTGCGGGGGCCATCTATCTGCTGTGGCCGACGACGATGGACTACCCGGTCGATCAGGGCAGTTCACTCAGCTCAACCATGCTGGCGGCATTGATCGGGATTGATTCCAAACAAAACTGTTTACCTTCTTTGCATATAGCCTTGACGGCCCTGGCCGTGTGGGCCGTGGCGGACAGCCGGAAAAAATGGCGCAGCGTACTGTTGTCGGTTTGGGGAGTGGCGATTGCCTTCTCTATTCTGCAACTGCGCCGTCACCTGTTGGTGGATTTGCTCAGTGGAGCGGTGTTGGCCATGGCCGTAGGCTATGCCTGCCAGCATGTTCGATGGATTGTCAGTGATTATCGTCAGGGAGAACGACCATGACCGATCTGGTAATACCGATAATATTTATGCTGTGCGTGGTGCTGGGCGAAGCCCTGTGGCTGCAAAAGCGCAACCGGGGCAGCGTTGATTGGCACGATGTGATCTTCAACCTCAACTCCGGGCATATCATGCTGTGGCTGTTCCGGGGGCTGGAGATCTTCTGCTATGGCTATGTGGCGACCCATTACAGCCTGGGCCTGGTAGATAGCTGGCCGGTCGCGCTGGTGTGGCTGTTTGCCCTGCTGGCGTGGGACTTTGGTTTTTACTGGTTACACCGTCTGCATCACCGTTTCCGCCTGCTGTGGGCGGTGCATGTGGTGCATCACCAAGGCGAACACTTCAATCTGTCGTTGGGCGTGCGTAACTCGTGGTATTCGTCATTAACGTCGATCCCGTTCTTTATGCTGCTGGCGTTGGCCGGTGTGCCGCTTTCGGTATTTATCACCGTTTCGATCCTGCACTACGGCATTCAGTTGTTTAACCATAATGCGCTGACCCCAAAACTGGGCTGGCTGGAAAAAATCTTCGTTACTCCGGCGCACCATCGGGTGCATCACGTCAACGATCTGGCCTATTCCAACCGTAATTTTGGCGGCAGCTTTATCTTCTGGGACAAGCTGTTTGGCACCTTTGGCCCATCGCTGCCGACCGAACCTTTCGCCTATGGCGTACGCGGGGAGAAATCGTCGGCTAACCCGTTCTGGGCCAGCAATCAGCCGTTTTTACGTTACTTCAAACTGCCTTGCAAACCCTCGGCCAATAGCGCCCGTTTCCGCAGTTCCGCCTGGTGTATGGTGAGTGGTGCGTTGCTGCTGTTCGCCCTGGTGCTGGGCTACGTGTATCGTTTCGGGTACGGCTACAACGGCCTGACCGGCGAGCAGGCGGTACTGTTTATGCTGTTGGCGGTAGGTGCGGTGGCGCTGGGTGGGATTGCCGAAGGCCGTAGCTGGGGCGTAAAGGTCTGGTTACTGGTGGCGTTGGCCGCTCCACTGCTGTTGCTGCTGGCGCTGGGTTGGCACCAACCTTACTGGTGGATGATGACCTGCGGCATTGCCGTGCATGGCTGCGCCGTTGCTGCTGGCTGGGGACGCCAGAAGGAGGCAGTGCATGGCTGATTCGTTGCCGCCACTCTCTTTCCCTGCCGATGGGGAACAGGCCTTTCATCGTGAACTGAAACGCCGGGCCCATGCTTATCTGAGCGGTCGTAACGATCACCGCTTTGCCGATGTGACCCGCTGGGCCAAAGCTATCGTTCTACTGTTGTTGTGTGTGGGGTTCTACCTGCTTAGTCTGATGCAGCAGCAGGGGCTGGCGTTTATGCTGTGCTACTTTGCCTTTGTCATGATGGGCATGTTGCTGAACGTCAACGTCAATCATGACGCTTCGCATAACGCGTTCGCCCGCACTCCTTGGGTGAATCGCCTGGCGGGGCGTTTGGTGACGATCCCGCTGGGGGTCGATCCGGACTATTGGCGGACAAGGCACGTCAGCTATCACCATGTTTATGCCAACGTCGAACATTACGATCTGGACACCGAAGAGAACGGCTTTTTCCGCCAGACGCCGTTCCAGCAATGGCGAGCGCACATGCGCTATCAGCACCTTTACTGGCCGCTGATTGCCGCCTTGTCGCTGCCCTATATCGCGCTGGTGTTTGATTGGTCAGACCGGTTGGGCAAAACCCCGTTGGCCGCCGAGGGTGTGCTGGCCGGACGCAAGGGCTGGGCGGTGTTTATTGCCAGCAAACTGTGTCACATAGTGGTGGTGCTGGTGATCCCGTTGGTGGTTTGCCAGCAACACGGCATTGGCTGGCAAACGGTGCTGATCGCCTATCTGTTGAGCCAGATGTTAGCCTCGCTGCTGGTGGTGTTCTTACTGCTGGGTACCCACTGGGCGCAGGCTGAGTTTTACGCGGTGCCAGAAGGAGGCCAAATGCCGCAGGGCTGGTATCGGCACAACTTTGCCACTGCCTGCGACTGGGAAACCTCGCCGAAGTGGTTGCATCATCTGACCGGCGGGCTGAATTATCATCTCACCCATCATCTGTTCCCCGGCTGGAATCACCGCCATTATCCAGCGCTAGCCGCCATTCTGGCTGAACTCGCGCCACGCTATGCCATGGATTATCGCTGCATCAGCTATCGTGAGCTGTTGCAACAGCAGCAACGCTTCCTACGTACGATGGGGCAACAGCCTCTATGAAGATGCCAGACACCACGCCGCTGCGGCCCTTGGCGTTCCAAAGGGAGAACCGCGACATTCATCTGGCGCTGATGCGTGGCAGCCAGGCTTATCTGGCGGAGCGGGGCGACCATCGCTTTGCCGACCGTGGGATGTTCGCCAAGGTGTTGCTGCTGATCCTGGTGTGCGCGGGCTTTTATGCACTCAGTTTGCAACAGCAAAACGCCTGGGCCTATTTCGGCTGCTACGTCGGTTTTATTTTCTCCGCCATGATGTTGACGGTGAACGTGGTGCACGACGCCTCACACAATGCCTTTTTCAAACAGGCACGGCTGAACCACTGGCTTAACTTTATTGTGAGCATCCCGTTGGGGCTGGATGCGGACTGTTGGCGGGTGCGTCACGTTATCTTCCACCATGCCTACAACAATATCGAAGGTTACGATCCGGATATTGAGCCTAACGGCGTGCTGCGGCAAACGCCGTTCCAGCAGCGCAAAACCTTTATGCGTTTGCAGCAATACTACTGGCCGATGGTGGCGGCACTGACTTTCCCGTATTACATCTGGCTGTTTGACTGGTTGGATCGGGCTGGCAAAACGCGCATGACGCCCAAGATGATGTTGCAGGGGAGCAAAGGCTGGGGCGTTTTCTTGCTGAGCAAGCTGGCACACTTCACGTTGGCGTTGGCAATCCCGCTATGGCTGATGCCGCCTGAGGTCAGCGCCACCGCGATCTGGCTAACTTACCTGCTGAGCCAGATGCTGTCGTCGTTGGTGTTTGTGATGCTGATTGTGGGTACCCATTGGGCCAAAGCCAATTTTTATCAGGCTCCCGAACAGGGCAAGATGGTGCATGGCTGGTATCAACATCTGTTTGCCACCACCTTCGACTGGCAGGCCACGCCACGCTGGGTTGGTTACTGGCTGGGCGGTGCCAACCTGCACCTGACCCATCATCTGTTCCCACATTGGAGCCATCGGCATTACCCTGCCTTGGCGAAAATCATTGCCGAGGTTGCGGCCCAACACGGGCTGGATTATCAGTGCCTGGATCTGAAAACGCTGTTGCGGATGCAACAGCGTTTTTTGGGGGCGATGGGGAAGCAGTAGGAACTATTCCGGCTTCATCCCGGCGGCGGTCATCAGCAGGCGAAATAGCGAAGCGACCAAAAACAGCCCCAGGACGCTGGCACTCCAGATAACCACCAGCCAGCCGACGCGTTTCCACCAGGGAATGGTAGCGGTGTTCTCATTCATCGTCTTATTCATCATCAGTGATACCCATCCTCATGGCTCACCTTGCCGCGGAACACGTAGTAGCTCCAGAAGGTGTAGACCAAAATAATCGGAATAATAAACAGCGCGCCCACCAGCATAAAGCCCAGGCTTTGTAGCGGCGCAGCGGCTTGCCACAGGGTGATGGTCGGTGGGATCAGCAGCGGCCAGATGCTGATACCCAGACCGCTTAGTCCCAGAAACACCAGCAGCAGCGTCAGCAGGAACGGTGAATAGTGGGCATCGTGACGTACGCCGTGCCAGATCCCCCAGGCGCTGAGCAGCACCAGCAGCGGCACCGGCAGCAGCCAGAACAGGTTCGGCAGGCTGAACCAGCGGGTCGCAATTTCAGGGTGAGCGATCGGCGTCCAGACGCTGACGGCCAGCAGGATTAGCAGCAGGCTAACCAGCAGGGGAGTGGTCAGACGATGCATCCGGGTCTGCAAGCTTCCGGCAGTCTTCATCACCAACCAGGTGCAGCCGAGTAACGCATAGGTCACTACCAGGCCCAAACCGCAGAACAGGGCGAACGGAGTGAACCAGTCGAAGGGGCCACCGACATAGGCACGGCCTTCCACCGGGAAGCCGTCGATAATCGCCCCTACGACCACGCCCTGGCAGAAGGTGGCCAGGATTGAACCGCCGATAAACGCCTTATCCCAGATATGGCGTTTTTCCGGTTTGGCCTTGAAGCGGAACTCAAAGGCTACGCCGCGGAAGATCAGGCCAAACAGCATCAGCGTGAGGGGAATGGCCAACGCATCCAGGATCACCGCATACGCCAGTGGGAAAGCGCCAAACAGGGCAGCCCCGCCAAGCACCAGCCAGGTTTCGTTGCCGTCCCATACCGGTGCTACGGTATTCATCATCACATCGCGATCGTGGCTATCTTTCACCCATGGGAACAGAATGCCGATGCCCAGATCAAAGCCGTCCATGACCACGTACATCATGGTGCTAAACACGATGATCACAAACCAAATCAACGGAAGATCGATACCCATGTTCAGCTCCTGTCGTCCAAAGTTTCGTGTACCGCTGAGAGCGGACGTGCCGGAGTGCCGTGGCCGCTTGGCTCGTCACCTTCATGGGCCTGCGGGCCTTTGCGGATCAGGCGCATCATGTAGGAATAACCGACGCCAAACACCGAGCAGTAGACGGCGATAAAGGCCAACAGGCTCACGCTCATATGGATGTCGCCATGGGCAGAGACGGCATCGGCGGTGCGTTGCAGCCCGTAGACGACCCATGGCTGGCGGCCAATCTCGGTGGTGAACCACCCCGCCAGCAAGGCGATCAGCCCCGAAGGCCCCATCCACAGAATGAAGTACAGGAAGGGTTTGGACTGATACAGTCCGCCGCGCCAGCGTAGCCACAGGCTCCACACGCCAGCCAGGATCATCAGCATGCCCAGCGCCACCATGATCCGGAACGACCAGAACACTACGGTGGAGTTGGGGCGATCTTCTGGTGCGAAGGATTTCAACGCCGGAACCTGCTCGGTAAGGCTGTGGGTGAGGATCAGGCTGCCTAGGTAAGGGATTTCCACCTTAAAGCGGGTTTCTTCACGCTCCATATCCGGCCATCCGAACAGGATCAGCGGAGTGGCCTCTCCCGGCGGGTTTTCCCAGTGGCCTTCGATGGCGGCGATTTTGGCCGGTTGATATTTCAGCGTATTGAGGCCGTGTGCGTCGCCGATCACCGCCTGGATAGGGGCGACGATCAGCGCCATCCACATAGCCATTGACAGCATCTTGCGCATGGCTGGCGTATCACGGCCACGCAGCAGGTGCCAGGCCGCCGAGGCACCGATAAAGAAGGCCGATGACAGGAATGCCGCGGTGGTCATATGCAGCAGGCGGTAAGGGAAGGACGGGTTGAAGATCACTTTGAACCAGTCAACCGGCACGACCACGCCGTTGATGATCTCGTGCCCCTGCGGGGTCTGCATCCAGCTGTTGGAGGCCAGGATCCAGAAGGTGGAGATCAGCGTGCCGAGTGCTACCATGCAGGTGGCAAAGAAGTGCAGGCCGGGGCCAACACGATTCCAGCCAAACAGCATCACGCCCAGGAATCCGGCTTCGAGGAAGAAGGCAGTCAGCACTTCATAGGTCAGCAGTGGGCCGGTGATACTGCCGGCAAATTCGGAGAAAAAGCTCCAGTTGGTGCCGAACTGATAGGCCATCACCAGGCCGGAAACCACGCCCATGCCGAAGTTGACGGCGAAGATTTTGGACCAGAAATGGTACAAATCCCGGTAAGCCTGATTGCCGGTTTTCAGCCATAGGCCTTCGAGCACCGCCAGATAGCTGGCCATGCCGATGGTGATCGCCGGAAAGATAATGTGGAAGGAAACGGTGAAGGCGAACTGGATCCGTGCCAGCTCCAATGCATCAAGTCCGAACATGGAGCCTCCTTGATTTGTTCATAATCGGCCTCTTAGGAAAGCGAAAGCTTGCTTATTAAAACTTGCGCTAAGTAGAGCATGGAGTAGAGTAACGATAACAGTGACAGTTATTTTACTTTTTCCTATAACAGTTGGAATTGTATGACCAGATATGAACAGCTTGCCCAGCAGATCCGCGAACAGATCCAGAACCGGGTATGGCGTGCCGGGGATAAACTGCCCTCGCTGCGGGAAAGTGGCAAACGTGCCGGGCTGAGCCTGATGACGGTGGTGCAGTCATACCAGCTACTGGAAAGCCAGGGCTGGATCGTAGCGCGGCCGCAGTCTGGTTACTATGTGGCGGCCCGTTCACAGGCGTTACCACAGCCCATTCGGGGTGAGAAACTGCTGGTAAGCGAACAGGTGGATATCAACGCCTTTATCTTTGACGTGCTACAAGCCTGTAAGGATCCAGAGATTGTGCCCTTCGGTTCGGCTTTCCCGGATGCCACCCTGTTTATGCAACCCAAGTTGGCCAGGGCGCTGAGCAGCGTAGCCCGAAAATTCACACCTCACAGTTCCCTTGCCAATCTGCCGCCCGGCAACGAGGCATTGCGTCGCCATATTGCCCAACGCTATGCGCTGAATGGGATGCAGGTCTCCCCTGATGAGATTGTGATCACCGCCGGAGCGATGGAGTCGTTAAGCCTAAGCCTGCAAGCGGTGACGCAGCCGGGGGACACGGTGGCGATTGAATCCCCGGCATTTTACGGCGCGTTGCAGGCGCTGGAACGCCTGAAACTGAAAGCGGTGGCGATCGCTACCCACCCGCAGCACGGAATCGATCTGGATTCGTTACAGCAGGCGATTGAGCAGTATCCGATCAAGGCCTGCTGGCTGATGACCCATTTCCAGAATCCGCAAGGGTCGAGCATGTCGGATGAGAATAAACAACGGCTGGTGACGATGCTGCGCGAGCATCAGATCTCGTTGTTGGAAGACGATGTGTACGGCGAGCTCTATTTCAGCGCCGAGCGCCCCTTGCCAGCCAAGGCGTTGGATCAGGGCGGGCAGATTTTGCACTGCTCGTCGTTCTCAAAATGTCTGGCTCCGGGATTTCGCGTGGGTTGGGTAGCCGCAGGGCGATATGCACCGCAAATTCAGCGCTTGCAGTTGATGAGCACTGTTTCAACCAGCGTGCCGACCCAGATGGCGATTGCCGATTATCTGCTGCATGGCGGTTATGATACCCATCTGCGTCGCCTGAGGCGTTTATTGGCCCAGCGCCAAAGTGCCATGCATCAGGCGATCGCCCAACACTTCCCGCCGACGGTGAAGGTCAGCCAGCCGGACGGAGGCTATTTCCTGTGGCTGGAGCTGGAGGCGACACAGTCATCCATGGAGCTCTACCAGCGTGCGCTGGCAGAGGGCATCAGTATTGCGCCGGGGCGAATGTTCACCACCGGCGATCGTTTCAACCACTGTTTCCGCCTGAACGCCTCCTTTGAGTGGAGCGACAGGCTTGAAACCGCCATCAAGACCTTGGCCAGGCTGATCCGTAGCCTGGATTAGGCCAGGTAATGCTTCAATGCACGTCCGGCCTGATGAATAGCCGAATGCACCGCCGGAACCTGGGCGAGTGGGTTTAACAGGCCGTAATCGTGGATCAGCCCATTGTAGCGAGTGGCGGTCACCTCGACGCCAGCCGCGTTCAGCAGGCGGGCATAGGCTTCCCCCTCATCCCGCAGTACGTCCAGTTCGGCGGTCTGGATCAGCGCGGGTGGCAGCCCTTGCAGCTGTTCCAGGCTTGCATTGAGCGGTGAGGCGTAGATCTCCTTACGCTGGGCCTTGTCGGTGGTGTAGTTGTCCCAAAACCACTTCATCATATTGCGCGTCAGGAAATGGCCTTCAGCAAACTGATGAGAGGAATCGCGATCAAAACTGGCGTGGGTGACCGGCCACAGCAGGATTTGGCAGCGCAGTGCCGGCGTGCCTCGCTCTTTAGCCATCAGGCTGACCACCGTCGCCATATTACCGCCAACGCTATTACCTACTACCGCCAGCCGTGTACCGTCGACGTTGATCTTTTCTCCGTATTCCGCCACCCATTCCGTCGCCGCGTAGGCTTGCTCGATGGCGGTGGGATACTGGGCTTCTGGCGACGGTGTGTAATTGACAAACACCGCGACCGCTCCGGAACTGTAAACCAGATCGCGCACCAATCGTTCGTGAGTCGGGAAGTCACCCAATACCCAACCACCGCCGTGGAAAAACATGAATACCGGCAATTTACCTTTCACTCGTGGCGGGCGCACGATGTGCAGCAGGATGTCCTGACCGGCCACGTGAATGGTTTTCTCTTCGATCTCGACCTCACGCTGTACCACCTCGACGCTGCGTTGCGCGCCTTCCAACACCTTACGTGCCTCCTTCGGCTTCATCTGCTCCATCGGTTTGCCGCCGCTGGCATTCAACTCCGCCAGAAAGGCGGCTACGTCTTTGACCGCTGCGGGCTGGGTGGCATCAAAGGTTTTCTTGCTCATGTTGGGATCCTTAAGGTTGAGGAGGAACATTGAGTACGGGGTAACTTATCAGTGTAGTCAAAGACTGGGAGTGTGCCCTCACCCCAACCCTCTCCCATAGGGAGAGGGAGCTGATAGCTCCTGCTCATTTGGAAGTAAAGTGCTCCTCTCAGCAAACGCATCTCCTCATGCAAAGGTGAATCACCACAGTTTCAAATCCACTCGATCGGCCCCCAACAAAAGGACGAACACCCAGATAAATTGTGGCACGGACTGTCCCCTTGTATGTTTAAGGTACTTTAATTACCCGCCCAAAGGCGGGTAGACTTTAACCGAGTTGTACCTGACGCTACAGCCCGATTCCCCTCTGGGACAACAAGCCCGTGGGAGAGCTTATGGCGTGGCGTCAGTTTTCCTGTTAACCCGAACAGCTGCCAGGGCGGCATCAGCCAGCCCGTATCTTACAAGGCCGGGAGACTTGAAATGACTGAACATGCAACCGTCGGTATCGACATTGCCAAAGACACTTTTGACGTATACATCGACCCAACTCGTCAGCTTCTGCATCTGGATAACACACCGGAAGGCCATCAGCAGTTGCTGAGTTCGCTCTCTGCCATCACCGTCAAGCTTGTCGTGATGGAGGCGACAGGCCGATATCACTCGTTGCTGGCCGCCACGCTTGAGTTGGCTGGGTTACCCGTGGCCGTGGTCAATCCACGCCAGGTAAAAAACTTCGCTCGTGCGCTAGGGACCCTGTACAAAACCGACCCGAATGATGCGCGTATCATCTGCGAGTTTGGCCGGAGAATGGAGCCCGAAGCCCGCCCCACACCGGATGAACAGACGCAGCGTCTGGCCGGGATGGTGACCCGCCGTCGCCAACTGGTCGATAACAGGACCATGGAGATAAACCGCTATAAAAGCTGCGATGACGTGGTGGTCTCAGCGGGCATCAAGCGGCATATCGACTGGCTGACCGCTGAAATCCGGGATGCAGATGACGATATCGACAGGCAAATAAAAGTGATGCCTCTGTGGCGGGAAAAGGCGACGTTGTTGGAGGAAGTCAAAGGTATCGGGCCGACAACGATGGCGGTGCTTCTTGCGATGTTGCCGGAGCTGGGGAGGCTGAATCGGCACAAAATAAGCGCGTTGGTTGGCGTGTGTCCCTATGCCCATGACAGTGGAAAAATGAAAGGGAAGCGAAGTATCTGGGGAGGGCGAAGCGCGGTGCGTTCAGCGCTATACATGGCGACCTTGTCAGCGGTGCGGTACAACCCGACAATCCGGGAGTTTTACGAGCGCCTGACAGGGCGTGGAAAACCGTTCAAGGTGGCGGTGACCGCCTGCGTGAGAAAGCTGCTAACCATCCTGAATGCGATGCTGCGGGATAATAAAAAATGGGTGACAAATTAATCATCACCCGTTGATTTTAAACACAGCTGCTCTCCCTGTGGGAGAGGGTTAGGGTGAGGGGCATTTTGCTGCGCTAAATGAGGGCGCATTGCACAATTGCGGTGCAAAAGGGCGCCGATCCCGCCATCTCACGCAATTATTTTTGCGAGCAGGATCAGAAAAGCGAAAGAATTTTGCGATTGAATAGGATTTCTCCGTCGCTGATGATTTTAGGCCCTATTTTTGCCATTAATCATTACAAATGCATAATTATTGAATATTTATGCAATATAACTCCTTGTTTTAACGAAAAAAATTGGTAAATCCGTCAAAAACCCCGTTCTGGCACGATAGCTGCTCTACACTATTTATCAAATGGGCTGTATTTTAACTACTCATTAACATTTATTCCCCGCTCCGGGGCGCTAAATGCGGCATTAATAGTGAATAACCGATTTTATGTAACAGGTTTGTATCTGAATAGGCGGCGCTGAGCAGCATTATCGTCGGCCAGAAAAGACACCGGATAATAGGGTTAATTTGCTTTTTCGCCGGCCTTGCGCCACCAGAGCGGTCCTTACCGCCAAAATTCAGCCTTTGCTGACGTTATGAGGTCATTATGGAACAGCCAATCGCAGTTACCCGCCAGTCTTTCGACGACTGGATGATCCCGGTTTATGCCCCTGCGGACTTTATTTTGGTGCGGGGAGAAGGCTCACAGGTTTGGGATCAGCAGGGGAAATCCTATATTGATTTCGCCGGAGGCATTGCCGTCAACGCCCTGGGCCACGCCCATCCGCAGGTGTTGGCCGCGCTGGTCGAACAGGCCGGCAAGCTTTGGCATCTGGGCAACGGTTATACCAACGAGCCGGTGTTGCGCCTGGCCAAACAGCTGATTGATGCCACCTTTGCCGACAAGGTATTTTTCTGCAACTCCGGTGCGGAAGCCAACGAGGCCGCGCTGAAGCTAGCGCGAAAATATGCACTGGATAGTGGTAACAGAGAAAAGAACCAGATCGTCGCGTTCAATAACGCGTTTCATGGTCGCACCCTGTTTACCGTTTCTGCCGGGGGCCAACCAAAATACTCACAGGATTTTGCGCCACTGCCTGGCGGTATTACCCACACGCCGTTTAACGATCTGGCCGCCGCTGCTCAGGTGATTAACGACCGTACCTGCGCGGTGATCGTTGAGCCGATTCAGGGCGAGGGCGGTGTGGTACCGGCACAAGCGCAATTCCTGCAAGGGTTGCGTGAACTGTGCGATCGCCACGGCGCACTGCTGATCTTTGATGAGGTGCAAACCGGCGTGGGCCGAACTGGCTCGCTGTATGCCTATATGAATTACGGGGTGGTACCGGACGTGTTGACCACCGCCAAGGCGTTGGGCGGCGGTTTCCCGATCGGTGCGATGATCACCACCGACAAACTGGCAAAAACGCTGGGCGTCGGCACTCATGGTACCACCTACGGCGGCAATCCGCTGGCAGCGGCAGTGGCTGGGGTGGTGTTCTCGCTGATTAACACACCGGAGGTGCTCGATGGGGTGAAGCAGCGTCTCGAATGGTTTATCGCCGGGCTGACGGAAATCAACCTACAGTATCCGATCTTTAGCGAAATCCGCGGGGCGGGTCTGTTAATTGGTTGCGCTCTGAACCCGGAATATGCCGGTAGAGCCAAGCAGATCACCCAACTGGCTAACGAGGAAGGGGTGATAGCCCTGATCGCGGGTCCGGACGTGGTGCGCTTTACGCCTTCGCTGATCATCCCGGAACAGGATGTGAAAGAGGGGCTGGCGCGATTCGCGCGTGCTGTGGCGCGGATTTGCAGCTAATCAAGGCGGCTGCGCCCGGTGCGCAGCCGATGACTTCCGAGGTTCGCATTATGATGATTATCCGCCCCATAGAGCGTCGTGACCTGGCTGACCTGCTGACGCTCGCCGGTAAATCCGGTATTGGCCTCACCTCTTTGCCGCAGAATGAAGAGACGCTGTCGGCACGTATTGAGCGGGCGTTAAAAACCTGGCAAGGCGAACTTCCCCAAAGCGATCGCTGCTATCTGTTTGTGATGGAGGATACCGAACGGCAACAGGTCGTTGGCGTCAGTGCGATCGAAGTCGCGGTTGGGCTGACCGAACCCTGGTATAGCTTCCGCGTCGGTACCCAGGTGCATGCCTCAAAACAGCTTAATGTCTATAAATCGGTGCCAACGCTGTTTTTAAGCAACGATCATACCGGTCATTCGGAACTCTGTACGCTGTTTCTCGATCCGGACTATCGGCATGGTGAGAATGGCAAGCTGCTGTCAAAGGTTCGCTTCCTGTTTATGGCCGCATTTCGCAATCAATTCTCCCGCAAAGTGATAGCGGAGATGCGCGGTTATTCCGATGAAAATGGCCGTTCCCCCTTCTGGGAAAGCGTTGGCCGCCACTTCTTTTCTATCGAGTTCGCCAAGGCGGACTACCTCAGCGGCACCGGGCAAAAGGCGTTTATCGCTGAACTGATGCCAAAACACCCGCTGTATGTCGACTTTCTGGCCGAAGATGCGCAGAAGGTGATCGGCGAGGTTCACCCGCAAACCGCACCAGCGCGCAAGCTGCTGGAAGCCGAAGGGCTGCGCTATCAGGGCTACGTCGATATCTTTGACGGGGGCCCGACGCTGGAAGCCGAGATCGACGAGATCCGCGCGGTCAAGCGCAGCAAACTGGTGAAGGTGGTGCTGGATGAGGCACAGGTATTCAACGAAGCCCCAGCCTACCTGGTGGCCAACGACAACTATCAGAATTATCGCGCCCTGTTGGTGCATGCCCAACTGCATGATGATCGCCTGCGTATCAACGCCGAAACGGCAGCGGCGCTGGGCGTCGAGCAGGGGAGCCCGGTACGGGTCATCAAGCTTATCGCTCAGGAGAAAGTGTAATGTCGCATCCTGCATTGTTAATTAATGGCGTCTGGCTGGCTGGCCGAGGCGCTGAGTTCAGCAAAACCGATCCGTTGGATAACCTACCGCTATGGCAAGCCAATGCGGCCAATATTGACGACGTGGCTGCGGCCTGCGCAGCTGCACGCGAGGCTTTTCCTGCCTGGGCTCGCACGCCATTTGCGCAGCGCGAACAGTTGGTAAAACGCTTCGCGGCGTTACTGGAAGAGCATAAACAGCATCTGGCCGAGACCATCAGCCGTGAAACCAGCAAACCCCGCTGGGAAACCTTGACCGAAGTCCAGGCGATGATTGGCAAGGTGGGCATTTCATTACAGGCCTATCAGGCACGAACTGGGGTGACGGAAACCGCGATGGCCGACGGAGCCTCGGTGTTACGCCATCGGCCGCACGGCGTATTGGCGGTGTTTGGCCCGTATAACTTCCCTGGTCACTTACCGAATGGGCATATCGTTCCGGCGCTGTTGGCGGGCAACTGCGTGGTGTTCAAACCTAGCGAATTGACGCCGTTAACGGCGGAGGTGACGTTACAGCTATGGCTGCAGGCGGGGCTTCCGGACGGGGTGATCAATCTGGTACAGGGGGGGCGTGAAACCGGTGAGGCCTTGGCAAGCTGTGCTGATATTGATGGGCTGCTGTTTACCGGCAGCGCAGGCACCGGTTATCACCTGCATCGCCAGTTGGCCGGTCAGCCAGAAAAGATCCTGGCGTTGGAGATGGGTGGCAACAACGCGCTAATCGTCGAACAGGTTGAAGATTGTGACGCGGCGGTGAATCTGGCCATTCAATCGGCGTTTATTTCTGCCGGGCAGCGCTGTACCTGTGCTCGCCGCATCTTGGTGAAAAATGGGCCGCAGGGTGATGCCTTTATTGCACGCCTGGTTCAGGTGGCATCTACACTGCGCATTGGCCGTTGGGATGCTGAACCTCAGCCGTTTATGGGCGGGGTGATTTCCTCCTCTGCGGCAGAGAACATGCTGGCAGCTCAGCACCATCTGTTGGCATTGGGTGGCAAAGCCTTGTTGACCATGAAATCGCTGGAGAGCGGTAGTGCGTTATTAAGCCCTGGGATTATCGATGTGACCGGCGTGGAGGACGTGCCAGACGAAGAATATTTTGGCCCGCTGACTACGATCATTCGTTACGACCATTTCGACCAGGCGTTGCGCATGGCTAATAACACGCGCTATGGCCTGTCTGTCGGGCTGGTGTCCCCGCAGCGGGAGCAGTTCGAACGGCTGCTGCTGGAGGCGCGAGCCGGTATTGTCAACTGGAACAAGCCGCTGACCGGGGCTTCTAGCGCAGCACCTTTCGGTGGTGTGGGGGCTTCCGGCAACCATCGGCCAAGTGCGTTCTATGCGGCAGATTACTGCGCCTGGCCGATGGCGTCGCTGGAAAGTGCCAGCCTGACGCTACCCACCAGCCTGTCACCGGGTCTGATATTTAACTGATCGTTCGGCAGTTTACAGGAGAGCAAAATGTCCGGATATGAAGTCAATTTCGATGGGTTGGTTGGCTTGACACACCACTATGCCGGGCTGTCGTTTGGCAATGAGGCATCGACGCAGCACCGCAACAGCGTGTCGAACCCCAAGCTGGCGGCAAAGCAGGGGCTGCTGAAAATGAAAGCGCTGGCGGATATGGGCTTCCAGCAGGGCGTGTTGCCACCGCAGGAACGGCCTCATCTCCCCACGCTGCGCAAATTGGGCTTCAGCGGTAGTGACGAGAGCGTGCTGGCCCAGGTGATGCGAACCTCACCGCGCCTGCTCTCGGCGCTTAGTTCGGCCTCATCCATGTGGACGGCCAATGCCGCGACGGTTTCGCCTTCGCCAGACAGTCAGGATGGGAGAGTGCATTTCACCGCCGCCAATCTGAATAACAAATTCCATCGTGCGATTGAGGCCGAAACCACCTCCAGCGTGCTGCGTGCCATCTTCAATGATGAGCAATACTTTGCTCACCACGATGCCTTACCGCAGGTGGCACTGTTTGGAGATGAGGGCGCTGCCAACCATAACCGCCTTGGGGGCGACTATGCCAAACGCGGGGTGCAGGTCTTTGTGTATGGCAAGCAGGAGTTTGGCGGGGAAAGTGCCCCCACGCGTTACCCGGCTCGCCAGACGCGCGAGGCCAGCGAGGCGATCTCCCGCCTGCATCAGTTGCACGAGCAACAAACGGTATTTCTGCAACAGAATCCGGCGGTGATCGACCAGGGCGTTTTTCATAACGACGTGATCGCCGTCAGCAATCAGCAGGTGCTGTTCCATCATCAGCAGGCGTTCCTGCATCAGCAGCAGGGGCTGGATCAAATCCGCCGTAAGATGGCCTTGCTGGAGACGGAGCTGGTGGCGATAGAAGTGCCAACCTCCCGTGTCAGCGTGGGGGATGCGGTGGCGACCTACCTGTTTAACAGCCAGATCCTGACCAAAGCCGATGGCAAGATGATGATCGTAGTGCCGGAAGAGTCCCGCCAGCATCCGGGCGTTTGGCATTATCTGTCGGAGATGGTGGCCAGCGGTGGGCCAATCGACGAGATCAAAGTGTTCGACCTGCGCGAAAGTATGCGCAACGGCGGCGGCCCGGCTTGCCTGCGTTTACGCGTGGCGCTGAACGATGCCGAGTTGGGGGCGGTGAACCCACGGGTGATGATGAACGATACGCTTTTCGCCACCCTGAACGACTGGGTAGACCGCTATTACCGCGATCGCTTGGTACAGGAGGATCTGGCAGACCCGCAACTGCTGCATGAAGGGCGTGCGGCACTGGATGCTCTGACTTCTATCCTTGGGCTGGGTAATGTTTACCCGTTCCAACAGTAACCGGAGGCAATAGTGAACAATTTATTGGCTCTGACGTTGGCAGGAACTCCACCAGCTACCACCCAGGGTGAAAACGCTGCACTGAGCTGGAAGTGGTTGGGGGAAGGGCTATTGGAGCTCACTCCACTGCAAGGCTATCGGCAAGCCGTGGTGCTTTCAGCCGGTATTCACGGCAATGAAACGGCCCCGATCGAACTGCTCGACCGGTTAGTGAACGAAATCTTCGCAGGTGTGCGGCCATTGGCGGTGCGCTTGCTGGTGGTGTTGGGCAATCCACCAGCGATGCGAACCAATCAACGTTATCTGGCAAGCGATATGAATCGCATGTTTGGTGGGCGCTATCAGCAGTTTGAGCCCTCTGGCGAAACGGCGCGGGCGCAGCAGTTAGAGCAAGTGGTCACCCGCTTCTTTGCCGGAGAGCAGGCTACTCGTTTTCATTACGATCTGCATACGGCGATCCGCGGATCGCTGTTGCCACGTTTTGGTATCCTGCCCTATCAACTACAGAGTTACAGCCCCGAGATGTTGGCGTTACTAGACGCCGCCGAGTTGGATGCACTGGTGATACACCAGGCGCCTGGTGGCACGTTCAGCCACTTTTCCAGCGAGCATGCGCAGGCGGCCAGCTGTACCCTCGAATTGGGCAAGGCGCGTCCCTTTGGCAGCAACGATCTGCAGCAGTTTTCCGCTATCAATGAAGCACTGCAGGCGTTGGTTTGCGGGCAATCTCTCCCTTTGCGGGAGGAGGTTCCGATTAGGGTGTTCCGTGTCGATCGGTCGCTGATTAAACGCAGTGAATCTTTCAAACTTCATTTGAGCGATGAGACTGCCAATTTTACCGCTCTGCCGCAGGGCACTTTATTGTATGAGCAACCGGGGGATAGTTATCGGGTGCAGCATGAAAAGGAGTGGGTCCTGTTTCCCAATCCCAAGGTGGCATTGGGGTTACGTGCAGGCATGATGTTGATAGAAGTACCGCGCAGCACCCTGTTTTAATCTCACCCGTTCATTACGCCACAGGTCAGTGACCTGTGGCGCCGTTTTTCCTTTCAAACATTAATAGCGTAATTTATTTAATCAGTTGATAGGGTATTTTGCCTGTTACGTGCCCTTACTTTCGATGATTTACCCCAATAAGTAAAAAACAGAGTAAAGATACAATTATTTGCACCATTCCTGGTAATCAGATTGATATAAGTAAAAAGTGTGAAATAAGTAACGCTATTGATTAGCATGCTAATTTTGTGGTTATTCAAAATCGTAGGTAAATCACACAAAATGAAACGTGGTTGCACTGTTTTGGTGCTTTTAAATGTGATCGTTATGGCTTATGCATTAAATATCTATTTAAATCATTATATTAGAATAGTGTTTTGATGTAATATTTAGTTACAAATAAACATGCTTTATGCGCGCTATTTCATGAACTTTTTTATTTTAAGTTTTTATTCATGATGCTAATGTCACATGGCGCTTTATTAAGGGGCGTAGATAAAAAACAAAATGATAAAAATCACAGCCCAAAGCATAAATTGGGCGTGACGGGCAGCTTTTAATAAAATCTAGGAAAATAAATGATGAAACGCAGTGTAGTAGCCCTGGCGGTTGTTCTTGCCACCGCCGCCTCAATGGCCAATGCGGCCGAAATCTACAACAAAGATGGCAATAAACTCGACCTGTACGGCCGTGTTAACGCCAAGCACTTGTTCAGCGATAACAAATCTGCCGATGGCGACGCGACCTATGTGCGTTTTGGTTTTAAAGGCGAAACGCAGATTAACAGCGATTTGACCGGTTATGGCCAATGGGAATACAACGTCCAGGCTAACCACGCCGAGTCAGCGGGTACCGAAGGCACCAAAACTCGTCTGGGCTTCGCTGGTCTGAAATTCGCCGAGTACGGTTCCTTTGACTATGGCCGTAACTACGGTGTGGTTTACGATGTCGAATCCTATACCGATATGCTGCCGGAGTTTGGCGGCGATACCTATACCTTCACCGATAACTTCATGAATGGCCGTTCTACCGGTCTGGCTACCTACCGTAACCGCAGCTTCTTCGGTCTGGTCGATGGTCTGAATATCGCCTTGCAGTACCAAGGTAAGAACGAGAATGACCGCAGCAACATCCACAAGCAGAACGGTGACGGCTATGGTATGTCTGTGGACTATCAGGACATCGGCGGTAGCGGCATTGGCGCTGCGGTAGCTTTCTCTGATTCTAACCGTACGAAAGATCAGAAGGCCGTTCAATACGGTAAAGGCGACAGCGCGACGGCCTGGACCACCGCGCTGAAGTATGACGCCAACCAGGTGTATCTGGCGGCCATGTATGCTGAAACCCGCAACATGACCCCGATCACGGTTAACAGCGTTGCTGGCTTTGCCAACAAGACGCAAAACTTTGAAGTGGTCGCGCAATACCAGTTCGAAAATGGCCTGCGTCCATCACTGGCTTACCTGCAATCCAAGGGTAAAGACATTGAGAACATCGGCGATGTCGATCTGGTGAAATATATCGATATCGGCGCGACTTACTACTTCAACAAAAACATGTACACCTACGTTGATTACAAAATCAACCAGTTGAATGACGATAACAAGCTGAAACTGAACACTGACAACATCGTGGCAGCCAGCTTGACCTACCGTTTCTAAGTCGTATTCAAACCTCATTCCTGTGTCGGAACGTGGTTCAAAAGGCAGGGCGCAAGCTCTGCCTTTTTCAGTTTGGCGCGTGGGATCAGAAAGGAGCGTACTCGCTGGCAGGCAGCCAGAAGCCGTCGATAAAGTCCTCGATCGGAAAACACCCAGCATGACGTAACCGTTGTTCTTTCATCGCTACCAGGCATTGATGCTCATCACGCAGCACGTCGACAACGATGTCGGCACAGCCACCATCCAGATAGCAAACGAACATCACCAATGCGTACATAACCTATTGCGTCCCCCCATTAAGGTTCCAATCCCTATTGTAGGTAAAATTTGGCTGAATTTAGCTAATTAATACAAAAAAATAATAATTGACCAGACAAAAACGGTATTTTCAGAATTATGGCAGCGTTTAATCATCCCTTAGAGGATTGAAGTTCCGCTCGGTACTGCTAAGCTTAACAAGTTTTAAAATTTCTTAACTATCCAATCATTAACGGGAGCGAATATGGGATTGTTTAACTTCGTCAAAGAAGCTGGCGCAAAACTGTGGGATACGGTGAGTGGTAACGCTGAAGATCAAAGCGCCAAGCTGAAAGCGCACCTTGATAACAGCGGCCTGCCAGATACGGACAAGGTGGATGTTCAGGTCGTTGATGGCAAGGCTGTGGTCACCGGGAACGGTATCAGCCAGGAACTGAAAGAAAAAATTCTGGTAGCCGTGGGTAACGTGGCGGGTATCAGCGGCGTGGAAGATAATGTGGCAGTGGCGCAACCAGAAGCGGAAAGCCGCTTTTACACCGTCAAGAAGGGCGATACCCTGAGTGCCGTTGCCAAAGAGATGTATGGCAATGCCAACCTGTACAACAAGATCTTTGAAGCCAACAAACCAATGCTAAGCCATCCAGATAAAATCTATCCGGGCCAGGTATTGCGCATCCCGCAATGATGCTGAAAGCCAGGGTAATTGACGCTCGAGCTTAGAACGGCGTAATCCGGCGCCCCATCTGGGGCGCTGTGCAGCAATCCCTCACCAATGCGTATGTTCATACATATGTTAACCCCTATAAGTTTCCCACCCGCAATTCGATAAACCCAAAGAATGTTTCCAGTCCACAAGCTGGTGACTAACCTTCAGAATCTTGACCCTGTTGCAGAAAATTGGTAGCGTCTGCATGCAAGAAAAATCTTAGCCATCTCTGGCGTAAATTGGGTTGTTGCTTGAGCCTAGGGTTATCCCTTTTTTGCATCAAGGCGTTATGCTAGGTGATAAGAGAGTAGAGGGTGTGAACGCCCCATTAGACAAAAAAACACCAGGAAAACCATGGACAATGCGCAACGGGTCAGCACAACGTTGACGGCGGTTGCTGCATATTGATCATTCTTACGTTGACGATCACACAGTGGGTGGGAGTTACTTACTGTTTTTAGGAGATAAAATGGAACATAATCCGCATGATGAAACCAAGCTTATTGCGGTCATTGCCTTATTGATCTCAGTGTTGCTTGTCGTGTCGATCTTGTTTGGCATCACGTATTTATCCGATCTGCGGCATAACGATCAAGAGGTCGATGCCAAAAGTTGTTACATCAAAGGCGGCTGAAGTTGGATCTGCGTTTATCGCAATCCTTGATTCGACGATGAAATATTTTTGCCATATGCCTTGGTTTATTTGGGACTTAACGTACTAGCTGCGATTAAACCACTAATAAAGGTTATGGTGAATCATTCGTCGGTTGTGGGCCATTAAATAGACAATGGATAGTTGGATGGCATTTTTTCTGCCCCGGCAAAGCCGCTACAGCTCGGGTGTAGCAGGGAGATGACACACTTTTTGATGGCCTTTCCTTATGAGAGTCAGGCAGCATGGTCTGCGGACTTTATTGGTTAACTTATCTAAATAAATTCACTTTAATTATATTTAAGTCGCAATGAATTATTAAAGTGAATGTATTTCTTAAATGTGTTTGTGATGTTAATCAAATATTGTTATTTACCCCGAATGAGCACGCTGTCGTAACTAGTCAGGCCCTGCTAAGCTAAGACTAATCTGTACGGAAATCTCTGTCAGTTCTATTGCCGATGTAAGCGAGGTGTTTATGAGTCAATTACTCTCCCGTGCAAGATTATCCCATGTTGTGATCGCCACGGCGGTGTTTTGGGTTTGCATTGCTGTACTCGTGGCGGTAGCACTAAAGTAACGCTGGATGACTAATCAACAATCCTGACATAGCTGACATACTCAGCCAACGGCTCCTTTCTGGGGCCGTTTCTTTTGTAATAACTTAAGCAACCCGCTGCCGTCTCACGCCATCTTCTGGTGAATAATATGCAGCGGAGGCTCGATGTGCAGATCGACACTCAAATCCTGGCGGAAGTCATAGGGCGTAATGTTGAAACGCTTTCTGAACATGTAGGTGAAGTGAGATTGGGAACCGAAACCAAAATCCAAGGCGATATCAAAAATGGAAGCCTCGCTGCTACGCAACTGGTACACCGCTCCGGCAAGGCGGCGCTCGCGGATGTATTTGCCCAGCGAGATCCCCGTCGCTTCTTTGAACAGCTTCTGCATATGCCACAGTGAATAGCCGGAATACTCGGCCAACTCTTCAAGGTGGATCACTCGTCCCAGGTGGGTTTCGACCCATTTACTGAGTGCGCAGACTAGTGCGAGATGATGTTCTTGTATCAATAACTTTACCCAATTGATTTTGTCGTTTAACCGCAGCGCAGAGCTTACGGCAGGCTCACTTAGCGTACCTTACAGGCTCCGGGTTGTCACCTTCGTGCCGGTTAAAGCGGGATCGTTTTGACCTTTGCCATCAGGCGGTCAGCCAGACGAACAATCTCTTCCGGGTCGTCTGGAATAAACCCCATGGTGATCGCCATCCCCAACAGGACGTTATCCTGGCTGAAAATCGGGCAGGCAATCGCGCGTGCCCCTGGGATGCCTTCGGTAACATTGTAACGTACCGCATAGCCCTGCAGACGGATCTTTTCGAGCTCTTTAGCCTCAAGCAGGGGGGTAATAGAGCCATCAAACGCCTGATAGGCATAACCCGCCGCACTGGCATTCATAGGGATGAGGGTGTTTTCGAGGTAGTCGATATCGATATTTTTATGGCTGCGATTATAGCGCGTCAGCAAGATGCTACTTCCTTGTCGCACCGCCCAGCCGGTGGAGTAATTCAACTCATCACGCAGCTCACACAGCGCATTATTGATGATTGTCGCCAACGTCTGCTGTTTGCCTGCCGCCGCCGCGAGCGCCAACAGCTTGCTGCCAAGCGAGTAGCGGCTGGTCTCCTGCTCTTGATACAGCATCTGGCTACGGCACAGTGAAACCAGATATTTATGCAGCCGGCTTTTCGAAAGCCCGCTGTGTTTGGCGATATCCGAAGCGCGGGCGTTTCCCCCCAGTGCGGTGACACTCTCTAATACCGACACGGCAATATCGACCGAATTTACGCCTTGAACTTCCGACATTCTGCTTACCTTGACTTGCTAATACTTCGATCCGCTCACTTTACCAGTTTAAGGCGGTGAATGCCCCAGTTAACCCGATCCTGGCTTCCGCAGCAGCAGCATTTTCAGCGCGCAAGGACTAACTATTTTGAGGTGGATTGATCTGCTTCAATATACTATGGGTTAACTCGGTTTATTTATAGTGAACACCAGGGCGTGTGATTACCGAGATAAAAACTATGAACGAACTTTCTTCACTCCGGCTCAAACGGCGTACTTTGCTAAAAGGACTTGGCGTTATTGGCCTGGCGTCAATCTCGCCTTGCGCTTTCTCCTTAACATCCGAACAAAAAGAACCCCTACGGCACATCCACCTTAAACTGACGGACTATCAAACTTTCCGCTCAACCTGTGCGATGGAGTGCCTGCACTGCAACCTGACCGCTTACGTCTATCAGAAAAAACTGATGAAGATTGAAGCGACGGAAGGTTTTAATGTGAAATGTTGCCTGCGGGGCATCAGCCGAACCAAATGGGTTTATCATCAGCAGCGAGTCACGACGCCTCTGCTGCGGGTAGGCAAAAAAGGTGAGGGTAAATTCGAGCCTATTACCTGGCAACAGGCACTGGATTTAATCGAAAAAAACATCCGTACCACCATCAAGGAACAGGGCAACGAAGGGCTGCTGTTGTCCACTCATGCTGGCAACATGGACTCGATAAAGAACGATATGGGCAAGGCGTTCTTCGACTATCTGGGCGGTTCGGTGAAACAGGCGGGTTCGCTCTGCTGCTCGGCAGTGACGGCGGCGATGATGCCAATGGTGGGGCTACGTTATGCCGATACCCGCGACACCATTGCCGACAGCCGTTTGATTATCTGCTGGGGTAACAACCCGGCGGTGACCATGCAGGCGTATTTTAAAAATTATCTACGTGCGCAAGAGCAGGGCGCTCGCATCGTGGTTATCGACCCACGTTTTAACGAGACCGCCGCCAAAGCAGACGAATGGATCCCGATTGTTCCAGGTACGGATACGGCTTTAGCGCTCGGGATGATGAAGATCATTATTGAAGAGCAGCATATTGACGCGGATTTCCTGCGTCAGCATACCGGCGCGGTGTATCTGGTGGATGCCAAAGATCAATTGGTGCGTGCCGATGCCAACGACACTGAAAGCTATCTGGTTTATGACTGCACCAGCCAGAGCCTGGTAAGGCATGACAAGGCGGGGATCACTCCGGCGTTGTTCCAGCACCAACTGCCAGCCGACAGCGGCTATCGCACCGTATTCGAAACCGTTTATCAGCAGGCTGCACCATGGACGCTTGACCGGGTTGCGGCTGAAACCGACATTCCCGCCCACACCATTTTGCGTTTGGCCCGCGACTATGCCACCACCGCTCCTGCGATGATTGTGCAAAATATGTCAGGCGCTCAGCGCACCGAATTTGGTACCTACGTGGCCGCCAGCCAATTCTACCTGGCCCTGCTAACTGGCAATATCGGCAAGCGAGGGGCGGGGGTCTGTGACGCAGGCGGAGCACGCCAAATGGCAAAATTCAGCCCGATCATTCCACCAGCGCCTGCGGTGAAGAAAATCACCCCGATCCCGGTTGCCAAGGTGGGGGAGTGGGTGGTCAATGACCGGCCTTACCCAATTAAATTCTGGTGGATTATGACCATGGGGGTCATGACCCAACTACCCAACACCAACATGGTCAGGAAGGCGTTGGAAAAGGTTCCCTTCGTGGTGGTGGCCGATAACCTGATGAGTTCTACCGCGCTGTATGCTGATCTGGTGCTGCCGGTGACGACCATTTTTGAAGATGTCAGCCTGATGGCGGGCGTGCGTAGCCACTATGTGCAACTGATGGAGCAAGCGGTCGAGCCACCGGGTGAAGCCAAGCCGGATTATTGGATCTTTGCGCGTCTGGCTGAGCGTTTTGGCTTTGGCGACGTGTTTAACCAGCCGATTGAGCATTACATCAATGCGTGCCTGCAAGGTTCCGGTATCACCCTGGAACAGTTGAAAAAAGGACCGGTGCTGCCGGTGAGCGGTGACTGGATCCCGTTTGAACATGGGGTGTTCCGCACGCCGACCCGTAAAGCCCACTTCTTTATTGAAGAGTGGCAGAAGAAAGAATTTTCGCCGGTCGTTACTTATCTGCGGGTGAATGAATCGCCACAAGGCTCGCCGGAATTGGCCGCTAAATACCCGTTGATGGCGGTACAACGCAAGCTGGCCCGCAGCATTCACTCAAGCCACGGCATGAACGAATGGATCCTTGAGGTGCAGCGCAATAAGCCTAACGTGATGATCCATCCGCAGGATGCACAGCAGCGCCGGATCAAACATGGCGATTGGACCACCGTATTTAATGAGCGAGGGGAGCATCGGGCTATAGCCGTGGTGACGACACATATCAAGCGAGGAGTGGTTTCCTTGGATAACGGCTGGTGGGAACAACAGGGAGGCAGTAGCAGCCACGTCACCAATGACGCCGTAGAGGCGTTGGGTACAGGGCATTGCTGTAACAGTACGCTGGTTGATGTACGGGCGGAGGGATAACCCATGACCAAACAATATGGCTTTCTGATTGATATTAAACGTTGTTACGGCTGTAAAACCTGTTCCATGGCCTGTAAGTCAGAGAATCAGACGCCACCGGGCGTGCTTTGGCGGCGGGTGCGGGAGTATGAAACCGATGGCCCGAATTCTGAAGGGTTTATTTCGATGTCCTGCAATCATTGTGACGATCCGCAATGCATGAAGGTATGCCCGGCGGATACTTACCATAAGCGCCCGGACGGTATTGTGGTGCAGGATCATGAGAAATGCATCGGCTGCCGCATGTGCATTATGGCTTGTCCGTACAACGCCCCAGTGTTTGATCCGCAGGAAGGTAAAACCAGCAAGTGCAATATGTGTGCCGAGCGTTTGGACGAAGGGTTACCGCCGCGTTGCGTGGCGTCTTGCCCGGCGGGCGTCTTGAAGTTTGGTGATATCGAGGAGTTAAGGAAAATCCACTCAACGGATTGGGCGGTACTGGAGGATAGATATCACATGCCCGATCACCGTATCAGCGGCCCGAACGTGGTCATTATTCCAGCGGATAAATAATAGGGTGCTACCATGAACGAATATGAACTGCCGTTGGTGTTTTTTACCGTGCTCTGCCAATGGGGCATTGGCGGTATTATCGCCTTGACGCTCTATCGGTTGCGACCAACCTCCCAGATGTCCGTTGGGCAACTGAAATATCTGGTTCTGGGATTGTGGCTGGTGGAAGTCGTTGGCTCCAGCTTGTCACTGCTGCACCTGGGGAGCCCGTTTGGGGCTTACCGCGCGGTGCTGGGCCTGCCGCACTCTTGGCTAAGCCGTGAGGTGATCGCCTTTATCCTGGTGAATATCAGCCTGTTCCTGATGTTGGCAGTTTGCTGGCTGCGGCCGCAGAAGTCGGCCTTGATCACCACATTGGGAATGGTGACCTCGGTATTGGGGATTGCCGCCATTCTGGTCTCGGCACAAATCTACTACCAGATGGTCAGCCATCCGCTGTGGCATACGCCACTGACCCAATTGGCGTTTCTGAGTACCGCGTTACTGCTGGGGTTCGCTACCTTGGGGATCTATTTGAATGGCTGCGGCCTGGCCGTTCCGCGCACGGTTCGCTACGGTTTGCTGGTGGGCTGCCTGATGCTGCTGGCCACGCTGGTGGGGCGTTACCAAATTGCCGGGGCCAGCGCTCAAGGGATCATGCTTTGGTGGCAGCTGGTTGGCAGCATGTTGGTGGGCGGTGTGCTGTTCGCGGTGCTTGGCCTGCGTACACGTTTGGCCCCATCGATGGCCGTGATAGCCGGAATGGCATTGGTGTCGGGGGAGATTGTCGGGCGTATGTTGTTTTATCATAACGTCATGGGCCAATTCCCCTGGTTCTGAGGCAATAAACTGAGGTCGGTCCAGTCCGTGCAACCGCCGAGCGACGGGCCGACCCAACATCCTGCAGAAAAAAGCCTCAATACAGGGCTTGCCAGCATTCGGAAAAACCAGCTAATCTGAGATTGCCCGCTACCGCAAATGCCAAGTAGTCCAGGCCAGCAATGTAATTAACCAAAACAGAGAGTCAGCCGTAACAACGCCACGTTGATGGGGTGATCGCATGTTAATGACAGTGATTATTACTCTTTTTGTGATCGTGGGCGTCGCCGCTTTTCTGGCAATGCCAGTGATGATGGTCAATAACACGCAAGGCGTGGGAGGTGAAGAACCGTGAAACTGGCTAGCAACCGGAACCTGCAATGTTAACTCGAAATTCACTCACTACCTGTTGACCGGCTCAGATATGGGCCGTGTCATCAACACTTTGTCAGCACCGCAATTCCCGCACGTTCCGCAACCAATCAGCTCGAAACGCTAAATCACCGCGTGAAGTGATGCGCATACTGCACTAACTGCTTGATGGCGCTACAATGAGTCTTATCTCCTAAACTTGCTCACGTATCAACGCGCTATCCACTTTTCCGGCCACAGTAAAGAGACCATAGCATTATGGAAATCAAGGATTACTACGCCATTCTAGAGGTTAAACCCTCAGATGATATCAAGGCTATCAAAACCGCCTACCGCCGCCTGGCACGCAAATATCACCCCGATGTCAGTACCGAGCCCGATGCCGAAACGCGCTTTAAAGAAGTCGCAGAAGCCTATGAAGTGCTGAAAGACAGCGAACGCCGGGCCGAATATGACCAAATGCGGCTGCATCGTAACGAGCCCAATTTCGGCCGCCAGACCCGGCGTGAAGAGTATGGTGGTGCCGAGGATTTCTCCGACATCTTCTCCTCGATGTTTGGCCAACGTGCGCGTGGCCGCCAGCAGGGCCAACCGCGTGCGGCCCGTGGGCAGGATGTTGAGATCGGCGTGGCGCTGTTCCTGGAGGAAACCCTCACTGAGCAAACCCGCACCCTGAGCTATAAGGTGCCGGTGTACAACGCATTTGGTCAGACAGAGAAAGAGATCGCTAAAACGCTGAACGTGAAAATCCCGGCGGGCGTGGCAGACGGGGAGCGTATCCGCGTGAAAGGCCAAGGCGTGCCTGGTATGGCTGGCGGAGCCAATGGCGATTTGTACCTGATCATTCAGCTGGCACCTCATCCGTTGTTTGAGGTGATCGGGCACGATCTGGAAATCGTTCTGCCCTTGGCTCCTTGGGAGGCTGCGTTAGGAACCAAGGTTTCTGTCCCTACACTGGCGGACAATATCCTGTTGACCATCCCTGCGGGGAGCCAGACCGGGCAGCGGTTACGCGTCAAAGGGAAGGGGCTGGTCAGCAAAAAAGAGACCGGCAATTTGTATGCGGTGATCAAGATTGTCATGCCGGCTAAACCCGATGCAGACAGCGCCGCACTCTGGCAACGACTGGCCGAGGCGAATCAGGCCTTCGATCCTCGTACGCAATGGAGTAAAGCATAATGGCCAAGCTACAGATAACCCTCACCATTACCGAGTTTTGCCTGCATACCGGCGTAACGGAAAGTGAATTGGCCGAGGTGGTGGGGTTGGGAGTGATCCAGCCCCGCGATCTGACGGTGGATGATTGGCTGTTTGATGATGGGGCGGTGGCGGCGTTTAATCGCGCTCAGCGTCTGCAACGTGAACTGGCTCTGGATTGGCCCGGTATTGCGGTGGCGCTGACGCTGCTTGATGAGATTGAACAGTTGCGCAGGGAGAACGCTCAGCTACGCCATCGTCTTGAGCGCTTTATCGCAGAGTGATGCCCCTCACCCTAGCCCTCTCCCACAGGGAGAGGGGACCGATCGAGTGGGGTGAAAGTGCAGTGATTCATCATGAGCATCGGCTGACTCACCTTGGACTAAAGGGTGATCGAGTTTGCTGATATGATCTCTTTAGTTCCAAATGGGCAGGGGCAAACAACTCCCTCTCCCACAGGGAGAGGGGACCGATCGAGTTGGGTGAAAGTTGAGCATCGGCTGACTCACCTTGGACTAAAGGGTGATCGGGTTTGCTGATATGACCTCTTTAGTTCCAAATGGGCGGGGGCAAACAACTCCCTCTCCCTGTGGGAGAGGGTTGGGGTGAGGGGGCCTCAGACGTTTTTACGCTCGATGGTTTCTTCACCCCAGTAAAGTTGGTCGGCATCGGTTTTACCGAACGCCAGCGGTAACACTTCATCGCTGCCTTCCTCCCAAATTTTTTGCGCCAAAACCTCGTCATTACCGGCCAACTCAAAGATCGCTTCGGCAATTTCTACCGAGGTTTCACGCACTGTCGCCCAAGATTTCACATTATGATTTGCCATGACTGCTCTCCTGTTGAGTGTGAGGCACAGCCTAGTATAGGCCACAATTCTGCCGCTGGTTTTTGCAAGGCATGCGTATTATTGCCGAAAATTCAGGGCGGAACGCCTGCGGCAAAATGCAAAACGGCGTGGTATTCTTTGCCGCGTTTAAATCAACAGAGGAAAAATTATGTCTAGCGCACTGAGCAACGATCAAGAACTGGTTTCCGATCTGGTTGCCTGCCAACTGGTTATCAAGCAGATCCTGGATGTGATCGACGTGATCGCGCCGACCGAAGTACGGGACAAAATGGCCAGCCAGCTCAAGAGTATCGATTTTAGCAGCCACCCGGCCGGCGCCGATCCGATCACCAAGCGGGCGATTGAAAAAGCGATTGCGCTGATTGAGATGAAATTTAACCGCGAGTAACCGGGTTATTTTTTGTTCCAGATGGCTGAGAAATCTAAACGGCCGGTTAAACTTCGTTTAAGTTGCCTATGCTAGCATCGATGATTAGGTTAACAACATAATCATAAGGCTGCTAAGGTTTGGGGCGTAAAAAACTGCTGGTGATAGCGGCAACGCTGTTTGCCTGCTTGCTTTTCTATCTGCTGGCTCTGGATAGCTATTGCGATCAAGGTGAGAAGTTTGCACTGGGCATTTGCTCAATCACGCGTATCGTTCCCTGGTAACATGGCGAAATAACAATTTTTCGCAAACTTGCCCCTGGCCTTGGTGAGAATGTTACTATGTCGGCTTGGTTGAGGCAGTAGAGTAGATAGGGTTGTTCATGTTTGATTTAGCTTCTGGCCCGTCCGGCCTGATTTCCATCGTCGTTGTGGTGTTGGCTGCATTGTTTGGCTTGTGGGTCTGGTTCATCGTGAATCGCGCCAGCGTACGCGCCAACGAACAGATCCAGCTGTTGCAGGAAATCGCCGAGCAGCAGCGCCAGCAAACGGCACTGTTAAAAACGTTGGTGCAAACCGCCCGCGGGGACAAGGCATCGGTTGACGATTATGATGATGACCTTAGCCCGGCACTGAGTTATAAAGGGTTTATCCCAGAGCGTTAATCGCGTCCCTCATTTGGTGAGAAGGTTAAGGACACGTCGGTTATCTCAGTTTCAGTTTTAACCGGATCGCCTTCTCACCATTCCGTTTCAGTAAAACACCATCCCCTGATAGGGTTTCTCCCGGCAGGCTGCCAACCGGCTTGCCAGATCGCCACAGTGAATTTCCAGCGCGTGCCGATCGGGATCGAGAAAATAGCAAGATTCGCCCTCACTGTGATTACTCTTCCACTCCTGTACGCCTGATTTGCGCAAACGCTCCACAATGAGCGCATAGTTCTCCGGTGCCACGCTAAACGCGTAATGTGTATAGTCGCCCAACAGCTGATTTTTTCGGGCATCATCCAATGACAGGCATAACCACAGTTCACCCAATACAAGATAGGCACCTTGATGCCAGCGGGCTTTAGGGATAAACCCCAGCACCTCAACATAAAAGCGAAAACTGCGTTCTACCTCACTTACCGCGAGCGTCAGGTGGTTAAGACCCAGCAACATAATCAATTTATCCGTTAGTAAAAATAATGTTTACGGCACACGAGCTGTCATAAATCTGTCGTATTGGCGTCGTAATGTAGCGCCAACTCTATGAAAGATGGATATCAGCAATGATTAGATGGTACGAAGAAAGCGACGCCGAAGTAAACCGCAGCATTGCGTTAATCACCGGAGAAAATCCGGACAAATGGTACCCTTACGGCGGCGTGAAAGGGAAAGATTACTGCAAGAACCCCTCCGATGCCTGGCCGATTATCTGCGCCAACAAAATAAGCCTTAATGCCCCCGAACAAAGTGACCAGCCACAGTGGCAAGCCAGTATGATCACCCAGCAAGGGGAGTGGCAAGCTGGCAGTCACAGCCCGTTGCGTGCCGCAATGATCTGTTTTTTATTGAGTCAGCAAGCGCAATAAATCAAATGTTAGTCGATAATGTAGATGACCCGTAATGATGAGACACCGCCTTATTCTGACAATGGACCTGTCGCTGACGGAGACTGTTTTATGAAGCGCATTATCAAAGGTGATACCACTCTCTCTCATTTAGTGATTGCCCATGCGGCGATCGATTGTCATGCCAAAAGCTATGGGCTGCACCGACAGGGCTGGCCCTCAACCTACCTGATAAAGTATCAAAACGATCGCGTGGCGGTGGAGGTCATCACTCGCCGTCAATCCTATGTGGCGACGCTGATGATCGGCGCACGTAACCTCAGCAAACTGTGCGGTATGCCAAGCTAGCTGGCGTAGCAAACCTCCTGCAACCCTCTGGCCCGGTTAACGATCGCCGGGCGCTAATCCTTGATGCCTGAAAGGTTAAGTGTTAAAACGCCCGCAGGTTTATTTATTGGTTGGCGATATCTTGCGCAATGCTGCCTGGATACTCAGCCGGACGAGGATAAGATGGGCGGTCAGCTTCAGGATACCCCGCTAAAACGCGGTTTAAAAAACAGACACATACAACTTATTGCCCTGGGAGGTGCCATCGGTACCGGCCTGTTCCTGGGTATTGCACAAACCATTCAGATGGCCGGGCCTTCCGTGCTGCTAGGCTATGCCATAGGTGGTTTTATTGCCTTTTTGATTATGCGCCAACTGGGGGAGATGGTAGTGGAAGAGCCGGTTGCCGGTTCCTTTAGCCATTTTGCCTATAAATATTGGGGGGACTTTGCCGGTTTCTTATCCGGTTGGAACTACTGGGCGATGTTTATCCTGGTCGGTATGGCGGAACTGACCGCCGTAGGGATTTATATTCAATACTGGTGGCCGGAAATCCCAACCTGGGCATCGGCGGCCGTTTTCTTCGTCGTGATTAACCTGGTCAATCTGGTGAACGTACGCCTGTATGGGGAAACCGAGTTCTGGTTTGCCATCATCAAGGTGGCGGCGATCCTGGGGATGATCGTATTTGGTGCCTACCTGTTGGCCAGCGGCAACGGTGGCCCGGAAGCCAGCATCAGCAACCTGTGGGATCAGGGCGGTTTTATGCCACACGGCATTAGCGGCCTGGTGATGGCGATGGCGGTGATCATGTTCTCGTTCGGTGGACTGGAAATGGTGGGTATTACCGCAGCAGAAGCCGCCGATCCACGCCGTAGCATTCCTAAAGCCACCAATCAGGTGGTGTATCGTATCCTGATTTTCTATATCGGCTCGTTGACGGTGTTATTGTCACTTTATCCGTGGGGCAAGGTTGTGGAAGGGGGCAGTCCGTTTGTGATGATCTTCCATGCGCTCAACAGCAACCTGGTGGCGACCATGCTCAACATAGTGGTACTGACGGCAGCGCTGTCGGTCTACAACAGCGGCGTGTATTGCAATAGCCGGATGCTGTTTGGCCTGGCGACACAAGGCAATGCGCCAAAGGCGCTGACCAAGGTTAACAAACGTGGCGTACCGGTGCTGTCTATCGCGTTATCGGCGTTGGCCACCTCGGTAGGCGTATTGATTAACTACGTCATGCCCGGCGAGGCGTTTGGCTTACTGATGGCGCTGGTAGTCTCGACGTTGGTGATTAACTGGGTGATGATTTGCCTGGCGCACCTGAAATTCCGCGCAGCCAAAGATCGCCAAGGGGTGATCACCAGCTTTAGGTCGCTATGGTATCCGTTTGGCAACTATCTGTGCCTGGTGTTCCTGTCGTTGATCCTGGTGATCATGTACTTCAGCCCAGGGATCCGCATCTCCGTACTGTTGATGCCGGTTTGGGTACTGTTGTTGTGGGTTGGATTTTTGCTGACCCGGCGTAAAAAGGCAGTTGGTAACAAGAGGTAGTATTCACGTTGGAGGCGCCTCAGCGCCTCCGAACGGTTAACGGGCGACGGCATTGCCCTGAGGGTGGCGCCCCAGCCGCAGCAGCTTTCTGCACAGCAGGAACAGGGTGCTGATAACATCAATCACCACCACGCTAAGCATCAGCAGGCCCAGCATAAAAAAGCCTGCCAGGGTGCTTGCCAGTAACAGCAGCGGTGACGGTACGCGTAGCCGGCGCAGCTTCATTGCCAGATACATTTTCCAGTATTGCCCTTGCGTCGCCAGCGCTCGGCGATAGCGGCCCATACGAACGCGTGACTTGCCTGATGCAGTCCGGCTCATAACTCCTCCTTTTTCAGAATGTCCTAGTAAGTAAATCACAAGGTTCTTAAGAAAGGCTTAACAGGTTCTTGGCGACCTTGGCCTTCTTACTCTGGCTATGACAACAACATCCACAAAAAGGTCAGTTGTTTGTCATTGCGATACTATAAGCTATTGGGTAGGCAATCTTGTAACGATTGCGGCACCACTATGGTACTACAGGGAGAGAATGGGTTGAAAATAACCAACAAATATTACGACGCCAGCAAAGCGCATCATACGCCACAGGGATTCTGCAACCCGGAGCCGTCGTTACACCAGCCCGGGGATCTGAAGCGCTGGCAAGACGAACGCAAGAAGCTCGGCCTGCCCAAACCTCCTCAGGCAGGCTACGAGCAGTTTATCGCCAACTGGTGGCAAGCCGCCGATCTGAGCGGCGATCAGGACCGTGTATGGTGGTTGGGCCATGCTTCTCTGCTATTGCGCCTGGGGGGCCGCCACGTGCTGATCGATCCGGTACTGTCGCCAAGGGCATCACCTGTGAGCTTCTACGGCCCACATCGCAAGACGCCGCCCCCGCTAACGGTAAAACAGCTGCCAGCGGTAGATGTGGTGCTGATTTCCCACAATCACTACGACCATCTGGATCGTCAAACCATCAGGGAACTGACCAAACGCTTTCGCAATGCCACCTTTGTCGTCCCGCTGGGCCTCAAACGCTGGTTCAGCCATTACCCGGCCAAACGGGTGGTCGAACTGGATTGGTGGGAGAGCCTGACGCTGGATGAGATGACGTTCTACGCCACGCCAGCACGCCACTGGAGCATGCGTACACCGTGGGATCGCAATCGTTCTCTATGGTGTGGCTGGGTGATCCATCACCCGGCGCTGCGTTTTTATTTCTCTGGTGACAGCGGTTACAGCGAACGGTTGGTTGATATCGGCACCCGCCTTGGGCCGTTCGATATCGCGGCGTTGCCCATTGGTGCTTACGCCCCAAGATGGTTCATGCAAGAGCAGCATATGGACCCACAGCAGTCGGTGAGGCTGTATCAGCAATTGAATGAACCCAGAGTGATCCCTATCCATTGGGGCGTGTTTGAATTGGCCGACGAGTCGTTGGATGAACCACCTGTGCAACTCAGCCTGGCACTACGCGAAGCCGGGGTCGAGCAGCACAGTTTTTATCCGCTGAAGATTGGTGAACATCTGGAGGTTAGCCCTAACTCCTAATGAGTATCATGGGGTTGCGGCGTACCCCGCATCGGGTGGCGCTGGGCGTGGTGCGGCTTTGCGGGGTTTACGGCGGGTAATGGATAAAACCGTCACGCCAAGAGTAGTGAAAAAAATGCCTTGGCGATTTCGTTAATCTTCGGCGGAAATAGCTGCTGAGTGGCTAGGTGGTATTTTTAATATTTTTTTTATCCTTACTAACTTAGCTACGGATATAAACCCGCAGGGTGGGGTGGCTATTTCGTCCAGTTGCACATTCTTGGTGCAAAATTTGGCTCGCTGCATGATTATGCACTGGCCTGTGTGAGCGTTTTGGCCCGAGTGAACGGTTCTGTTGCGGTGGCCAAAGCATAACTATCCTGCTATGACAGGCTTTGCTCCCCAAAGGTCGGATCAGTGGGCCGTTTGGCCCCCGGCCTTCGATATTCAATAGTTGCATATAAAATTCCATAAAGATTCAAATTTTTTTACGTTCTTTGGCCTGTCTGCGGCTTATATGTGGTCTAAATCGCTCGCTGTCGAGTTGAAAGAATTGTTAAAACTGAGGCGCCACGCGGAGTACAGCGCGGCGTCTTTACAAAGCAGAAAATAGCCAAGGCTTCAACCTCTTTTGCCCTATTTAAGCTATTCTTGCGGCTGACCGTTTCAAATATGTGCGACACGTCCATGAGTGATTAAAAATGGCTTGCCATCGATTCCAGAGTATGTGATAACGCACTTGGGTAAAACGAGGTACAGTTCTGTATATGTGTGGCATTTTCAGTAAAGAAGTTCTGAGTAAAGACGTTAGCGTTGAATACCGCTTCTCTGCCGATCCTTATCTTAGTGCCTCAAGCAGTAACGACTCTAGTTTGTCTATGTAACGCCTACGGGCGGTTTAAACAATCCAAAGGAAATACTCAAGATGGCAAAGATCAAAGGTCAAGTTAAGTGGTTCAACGAGTCTAAAGGTTTCGGTTTCATCACCCCAGCTGACGGCAGCAAAGACGTGTTCGTACACTTCTCTGCAATCCAGGGTAACGGTTTCAAAACCCTGGCTGAAGGCCAGAACGTTGAGTTCGAAATCCAAGATGGCCAGAAAGGCCCATCTGCAGTAAACGTTACTGCAATCTAATCAGCTTCAGCTGAACAAAAAACCCGCCTTAGTGCGGGTTTTTTCGTATCTGGCGTCGATGAATATCACCTGGTGATGATGATGCCGGAATACTGGTTGCGGCCTTTAATCCCCGGATGGTTGGGATCTTGTGCGCGGCGATGGCTGTTGCGGCGATAGCTGGTGTATTTAAAGCGCTGGGGCTGCCGTGGGTCGCTGTTGAGCGTGCAGATGGTGCAAGAGCCTGCGTGATCGACTGCGGCGAAGCCCAAGGCTTTGAGCTTGTTTACGGCGATGGCGGCCAGATCCAGATGGCGTTGGGTCGGGCTGATCAGCTCTGCTGGCAAGGGCAGCGCCTGCTGAAACTGTTCGACCAACTCCTGGTTAACCTGATAGCAGCAAGCGCCCGCAGCGGGGCCGATGGAGGCCAACCAGTTGGCGGTATCGTCATCCTGGCCGATACGTTTGGCCATCTGCTCCAGAATGCCATCCAGCAGGCCGCGCCAGCCCGCATGTACCGCAGCAATGGCGCTACCGTCTTTACGGCTGAAAATCACCGGCAGGCAGTCTGCGGTTAATACGCTGATCAGGATCCCTGGCTCACGGGTAAAGAAGCCATCGGCCTCACCGCATTGCTGGCCCGCCTGATGGATATCGACTATGCGAGTACCGTGTACTTGTTTTTTCTCAGGCAGCGTATTGCGAAAGGGCTGTAACGGCGTTGGCAGCAGGGCACCTTTATTGCCAAAGCCATGAGCGATGCCAGGAACGCCGCTGAGCAGCGGGGAATAGTCGGTCATAGAACGTTTTTGCCTGTGGCTGAGAGGAGATATCCAGTGTAGCCAGCTTTTGGATTACTTGGCTAGTGGCAGATGGGCATCCGCCTTGCATCGTACACCAGCCTTCTTTAGACTACCCGCGCCATCTCTCTCTGGGATCTCATCCATGTCTTATCAGTGCCCCCTGTGCTTCCAACCGCTTGATTTCGCAAACCAACAGTGGCGTTGCGAAAATAACCATCAATTCGACCGTGCCAAAGAAGGGTACGTCAACTTAATGCCGGTGCAACACAAGCGTTCTAAACAGCCGGGTGACAGTGCCGAGATGATGCAGGCCCGCCGCGCATTTCTTGACGGCGGCTACTACCAGCCGTTGCAACAGCGGGTGGCTGAACTGTTAGCCAGCACTTTGCCTATTGAGCCACAGGCACTGCTGGATATTGGTTGTGGTGAAGGCTATTACACGGCCGCCGTGGCGGCACGCTTGTCTCAGGAGCGGACCGTAGCGGTGTATGGCCTGGATGTTGCCAAGGTGGCTATCCGCTCGGCAGCCAAACGCTACCCGGCGGTCTCTTTCTGCGTGGCTTCCAGCCATCGCCTGCCGTTTGCTGACGCGTCGCTCGATGCTGTGTTACGTATCTATGCCCCCTGTAAAGCCGAGGAGTTGGCGCGGGTCGTCAAGCCGGGTGGGGTGGTGGTGACAGTGTCACCGGGGCCGCGTCACCTTTATCAGCTAAAACAGCAGGTTTATCAGGAGGTTCAATTGCATGCGGAGCATGATGAGCAGCTTGAGGGCTTCAGCTGTGAATTGGCCGAGTCACTGGCTTATCCGATGGCGCTGCCGGGTGAGCAGGCTGCCAATCTGTTGCAGATGACGCCGTTTGCCTGGCGCGCTTCGCCGGAGGTGCAGCAAGGTTTGCTCGACATGGCTACCTTTGCCTGCGAGACGGATTTCGCCATCCGCTTGTACCGTCGGGTCGCCGCTCACCCCAACCCACTCCCACAGGACGAGGGAACTGAACAGAGTAGGTAATTGGCCAATGTAGCTTCGGAAACCAGGGTGTAAAAGCAAGAAAGTTGAGGTATTACGCAGAAAGATCAACGAACTCGGTCGGTTCCCTCTCCTTGGGGAGAGGGTTAGGGTGAGGGAGTCTTCTTCTCTGCCAAGGATTAAGCCAGGTAGCCCAAGTGCTCCAGCAGGATATTAAAGCCAATCCCGATCAACACCACGCCGCCAAGAATTTCTGCGCGCTTGCCCAGCAGCGGGCCGATAAACCGGCCAACCATCATCCCCAGCGTCGCCATGATCATGGTCGCCATACCTATCGCCATCGCGGTATGCAGGATATTAACCTGTAGGAATGCCAGACCCACACCGATTGCCATCGCATCCAGACTGGTGGCGATGGCCGTAGCAACCAGCACCCAGAAACCATGACGATTGACTTTCTCTTCTTCCGGCTTGTTTTTCACCCCTTCAACGATCATGCGTGCGCCAAGGATAAACAGCAGGCTAAAGGCGACCCAGTGGTCCCATTCCATGATGTATTGGCTGGCAAACAGCCCGATACCCCAGCCGATAAGCGGGGTAATGGCTTCAATGATGCCAAAGATCAGACCGGTACGGATAGCTTCGCGAAAACGCGGTTGATGCAGAGTGGCACCTTTGCCGATCGACGCGGCAAACGCGTCCATAGACATGCCAAAAGCCAGGATAAGAGTTGCGGAAAGGTTCATTGAAATAGTCTCGGCCGGGTGGCTCCATATACACGTAACCCACCCCCAACCATACGACGGAGTTACGTGCCTATGGTCTCGCCAACCTACCTGGCTGCCCGCACCACGTTTCGCTGACGAAACGAGTATGTTGATACGGGCGTTTCTGGTTAAAACTCCCCCAGAAACCGGCTACTCCCCAATGACGGCGCAACCATACCATAATATTTTTGCTGCGGACAACGTTTAATTTCACCGGGGTATTGGGTGAAATTGAGACTTATTTTCATTAGCGGGCTTGGTGAGAGTAATAATGGCGATAGTTGCATCAATGGTGTGGAAAAAATAAGCAGGAAAAATACCAGCCATGCTGATTAATTATCCACAAAAACACTGTTAATTAATCAGGATGGGGTGAGGTGGATTTAACTCATTTATTTTCAAGGAAAAAATGATAGATTTTTTCCAGGTCATCCAAGTGCGTAACCTGGATTAATAACCGGCGCTGTTCTAAGTCGATAACCAGAATGCCGTCTTCGGATAAATTCATGGCTTTGATGCGTCGATAGTCAATAAACGCATTTGCATAGAAGAAGCCCGTAGTTTTAAACAACATTTTGGGCTTGCGGATATAGGAGATATATACCGCCATCAACGCCAGGGAAATTAGCAGGTAGGTAGTTATCGGCGCTCCCTGCTCGACCAGGTTGCGGTAGATCAGGATGGCGATCAGACCGACGAAGATCAGGCAGTCCAGGCGGTTACCCCGCTTGAGCTGCACCTTTAACAGCGTTTTTCCTTTCAGAAGGTTCATGCCGAACTCGTCATACAGCGCATACGCCAGCATCAGCAGAATAAAAATCAGTATTACGCTATCGGTCAGCGACATCTCACCACTCCATAAATAAAAAAACCGGGGGTTGCCCCCCGGCTATCAATTGCTATTACAGACCTAACAGACCAATCCAGTAACCGAAGATACCGATGGCGAAGAAGCCGATAATGATCCACAGCGCGTTGACCTTCTTGCGCAGTAGCCACATACAGCCGAAGGTCAGCAGTAGCGGTACCAAGCCAGGCATCAACTGATCAAGGATGGTTTGTACCGTGGTGACGTGGGTTTGCCCGGTCTGGTCGGTAATTTTTGACACCACCAGCGGGATATTCACGTGCGTCCACTTGTTAACCAGAGCCCCCATGACAAACAGGCCGAGGATGGACGCCCCTTCCGTCAGTTTTTGCAGGAAACCACCGCCCATATCGCTAACGATATCGACCCCTTTTTGATAACCGTAAGCGACACCGTAGTAACGAACCAACAGGCGTACCAGGTTAAACAGTACGAAGAACAACAGCGGGCCGAGCAGGCTGCCACTCATGGCAATACCGGCACCCAATGCGGCAAATACCGGGCGAACGGTACCCCAGAATATCGGGTCACCGACGCCGGCCAGTGGCCCCATCAGACCTACTTTGATGCCGTTGATGGCCGCATCGTCGATCGGTGCGCCGTTGGCACGCTGTTCTTCCATCGCCATGGTAACGCCAAGTATTGGCGCTGCGACGAACGGTTGCGTATTGAAGAACTCAAGATGGCGTTTGATTGCCTGCTTGCGTTCGTCGTTGTTGTCCGGATACAGGCGACGGATCACCGGCACCATCGAGAAACAAAAACCTAGCGCCTGCATACGTTCGAAGTTCCATGAACCCTGGAACAGGTTGGAGCGTACGAATACGCCTCGAATATCGGCAGGTGTCAGTTTCTTTTGAGTCGTTGTATCAACCATTTCTTTCACCTATTCCTAGTCCAATTCGTTATCGAGGTCGTTGGCACCGGCAGGGTTGGCCTGAACCACCTGAGACTTGTTGTATTTAGGGCTGAGCTGGATGTAGAGCACCGCCATCACCACGCCGATCACACCGAGTGCGACCAGGTTAAAGTTGGTGAAGGCTGCGGTAACAAAGCCCAGGTAGAAGAATGGCATCAGATAACCGGCTCGCATCATGTTGATGACCATCGCGTAACCGACTACCACGATCATGCCACCGGCGATGTTCAGACCGCCTGTGACCACTTCCGGAATTGAGTTAAGCAGGGCGTGGACGCCAGCTGTGCCGACAGAGACCGCCACGATCACCGCAGGAATAGCGACACGCATTGCCTGTACCAACAGGGCCGCGATGTGGATCACGGTAATACCGTTCAGGTTACCCCGTTCTGCCGCTTTGTCCGCCGCATGCTGGAAGGCCACGGTGATGGTACGCACGATAATGGTCAGTACCTGACCTGCTGCTGCCAGTGGGATCGCCAGAGCAATACCGGCACCGATGTTTTGCCCACCGGCGATAACCAGAATGGTGGAAATAATCGACGCTAACGCCGCATCGGGCGCAACCGCAGCCCCGATGTTCATCCAACCCAGTGCGATCATTTCCAGCGTACCGCCGATGATGATACCGGTTTTGATGTCACCGAGAACGAAGCCAATCAGCGTACAGGCCACTAACGGGCGGTGGAATTGAAACTCATCCAGGACGGAACCCATCCCGGCGATACAGGCAACGATAAATATCAGTACAATCTGAAGAGTGGTGATCTCCATTGCACTTCTCCTATATGACCAAACAGCTCTGAGTAAAAAAATTAACGACGTTGCCGTTAATTGAGTTTGTTAATCAGGTCCATCATTTTTAGCTGACTGTCGGAAGAGACCTTACGGACTTCAAGTTCAATCCCGCGTTCGTTTAACTTCTTAAACGCCTCGATGTCTTTCTCATCGACGGACACCGCGTTATTCACCTGGGTTTTGCCCTGGCGGAACGCCATACCACCGATATTCACCGATTTGATATCCACCCCTTCCTCTACCAGACGCCAAACGTCGGTTGGATTGGTGAACAGCAGCATTACGCGCTCACCCGCATATTTCGGGTTGTTCCAGACGCGGATCGCCTTTGCCACGTCAACAACGTGAGCGGTAACGCCTGGAGGAGCAACCTGAGTCAGCAAGGTTTTACGGACGTGGTCGGCGGCTACTTCATCACTGACTACGATGATGCGGCTGACGTTGGTCTCTTTGGTCCAGCGGGTAGCAACCTGGCCGTGGATCAGACGATCGTCGATACGCGCCAGACAGATTTTCATATGGTCATTGGGGCCGAGAGGCGCTTGGGGCGCAGCGGCTTTTGGAGCAGGGGCACTTTGTGGCGCGACGGGCTTAACACTCTCTTCCACCGGTTTCTTCAGCGCTTTCACGCCTTCACGGCCGGTTTCCAACGCCAGCGCGACCAGTTCGTCAAAGCTTGGGTTGTCATCACGGGCCATGAATGTTTCCACCAGCATGGGAATGTTAACCCCGGTGATAACCTCATAGTGTGGTTTGTCTACTGCGATGCGGCTGGCCGCGTTAAACGGGCTGCCGCCCCAGGTATCAACCAGAAACAGGACGCCATCGCTGGTATCGAGTTCACTGATTTTCCCATTATATTTCTCAATTAACGTTTCAGCATTTTCACCGGGAACGAAATCTATGTAGGCGACGTTGGCTTGCTCACCCAATAGCATTTCTGCTGTTTTCAGCAGTTGTTCCGCTGCAGTCCCGTGTGTGCCGATGATAATAGCTATTGCCACTCGCTACCTCCTCGTTGAACTTAAGGCACGGATCGTGTCTTGACTCATCACCATCCTGGCAGTCACTTCCGCGGTTCAGATACGTTGGTTCAAATACATTATGGTAGAAAAAAAGAAACTCACACTTAACATTTATCACGCAGTTTCAAAAACCTGTGGCCGTTAATTCCTGTTAACGACATTTATTTTAGTGCGTGAAAAAATAAATTTTGTGACATTGCTCTGCTATTAGTGGATCGATTAAGCCGAATAGTTGGTTTGCGGAATTAAACAGCAAAGCTGTTACAAAATGAGACGTAAACTGAACAAAGCCACTTTTCTGGCGAAAAGTTTCCTGTTAGAGTGCATTCTTCTTTCATAACCAAGGAGTGAAGGGCCTCAGCCCTCCCTATGGACTGTCACCGAAGTTACTGTTTTACAAGGTTTCACCCGCCACCTGTTGGCGCCACAACGTTCGCTCGGCCTTATGGCTGCTTCCTGTTAGTGCCATCCTGTTTTCTCTCTGTCATCGCCAACGCCACGTCTGCGTTTGCTTCCCTACGTCTGAGCACAGCTCTGCCAACCTGTCTTTCTTCTGGAGTCTGATATGGAAATATTAATGGACCCCTCGATTTGGGCCGGGTTATTGACCCTGGTGGTCTTGGAAATCGTGCTGGGTATCGACAACCTGGTATTCATCGCCATTCTGGCCGACAAACTACCGCCCAAGCAGCGTGATAAAGCGCGCATTATCGGTCTTTCATTAGCCTTGGTGATGCGTCTTGGGTTGCTGTCGGTGATTTCATGGATGGTGACGCTGACCAAACCGCTGTTCAGCGTGGGGGAGTTCGCTTTCTCTGGCCGCGACCTGATCCTGCTGTTTGGTGGGGTATTCCTGTTGTTCAAAGCCACGATGGAGCTGCATGAACGGCTGGAGGGCAGCACCCATCAGGAAGGTGCCAACCGTGGCTACGCCAAATTCTGGGCGGTGGTGGTGCAGATTGTCATCCTTGATGCGGTGTTCTCGCTCGACGCGGTGATCACGGCGGTGGGGATGGTCAACGATCTGCCGGTCATGATGGCAGCAGTAGTGATTGCGATGGCGGTGATGTTGCTGGCCTCGAAACCTTTGACCAACTTCGTGAACGCCCATCCGACCATCGTGGTGCTCTGTTTGAGCTTCCTGCTGATGATCGGCCTGAGCCTGATTGCCGAAGGCCTTGGCGTACACATTCCGAAAGGCTATCTGTATGCGGCGATTGGTTTCTCGATCCTGATCGAGATGTTTAACCAGATTGCACGGCGCAACTTCATCAAGCACGAGTCTCGTCGCCCGATGCGCGAACGCACGGCTGAAGCGATTATGCGCCTGATGGGGCAACAGCGTACCCAGCAGCAGGTGGATGAAGACAGCCTGCATAAGGTGAAAGAAACCTTTGCGCAGGAGGAACGCTATATGATCAGCGGCGTGCTGACGTTGGCTTCCCGTACCTTGCGCAGCGTCATGACGCCGCGCACCGAGATTTCGTGGGTAGATTGCGAACGCTCCCGCGACGAGGTGCGCGAACAGTTGCTGGATACCCCGCATAGCCTGTTCCCGGTTTGCCGCTATGAGCTGGACGAGTTTATCGGCGTAGTGCGAGCCAAGGATCTGCTGGTCGCGTTGGATCAGGGGGTGGATATCGCCGAGTTTGCCGCACGTACTCCACCGATTGTGGTGCCGGAAACCATGGACGTGATCAAGCTGCTGGCGGTATTGCGCCGGGCCAAGGGCCGTCTGGTGATGGTGACCAATGAGTTTGGCGTGGTGCAGGGGCTGGTCACGCCGTTAGACGTGCTGGAAGCGATTGCCGGTGAGTTCCCGGATGAAGATGAAACGCCGGATATTATCGAGGATGGCGACCGTTGGCTGGTGAAAGGCGGAGCGGATCTCCACTCGTTGGAGCAGGCGTTGGACTGTGACGATCTGGTTAGCCCCACCGAGGATTACGCCTCGCTGGCGGGCTTCCTGCTCTCATATTCTGGCCAGATGCCAACGGTGGGCGACGTGGTCGAACTTCACGACCTGCGCTTTGAAATCCTTGAGATCTCGGATTATCGCATCGAGCTGGTCAGTATCACCAAGGTGAAACCGCTGCACGAACAAGACGAGTAAGTGTTCAGGCCGGGGGTATCTCCCGGCCACAGTTTGCCGCGTTGCTGGTCCATTGGCTAACGTACATAGCGAGCCGGTTGAATTGTATCAGCCGTCTCGCTTTTCTTTTGTTTGCGGCTTTTTATGCAGCGCGCGTTGGCGGGTTTCATACTGCTGCAGCCACAGCGGGAACACGTTGATCGGCATCGGCTTGGCAAAATAATATCCCTGTAAGGCATTTACTCCCTGTGAACGTAGATACTCAGCCTGTTCCTCTGTCTCAACCCCTTCGGCCACCAGTTTTAATTTCAGGCGCTGTGCCAACGTTATGATGGTATCGGTCACGGTGGCATTGACTGCGTCAGTACCAATGGCGGCGGTAAAGCCACGATCGATCTTCAACACGTCCGGGCTGAGCTTTTTCAGGTAACTGAGCGAGCTGTGGCCGGTACCGAAGTCGTCTATCGCCAGCATGATGCCCATCTCTTTGAGCGTTTTAATCTGCTCATACTGAATTTCTGACAGAGCGGTTCGCTCTGTCAGTTCCAGCATCAATGAAGGCATCGGATGGGCGGGCAGCCAAATCCGGCGGATGTCATCGATAATGCTGACGGTATTGAAATGCTCAGCGGCGACGTTGATGCTGATATAGAAAGAGGGGCGGGGGGGGAACAGGTTGAGGTTTTCTACCACCGTGGTCATCAGATAACGCGTGAGGGGAATGATCAGGGCGTGCTGTTCGGCCAGCGGAATAAACACGTCTGGCGAAATCCAGCCTTGTCGTTTGTTTTTCCAGCGCATCAAGGTTTCAACACCGACGCAGCGCCCATTATCGCTGTTGATAATCGGCTGGCAATAAACGCGAAATTCGCGATGCGAAATGGCGTGGCCAATGTGGTAAGACAGGCTCATGCGGTTGGCGGTGATCAGATAGACCACGTAGGCCGCCAGCAGGCTCAGCATCAGCGCCAGAGGAATATGGCGGGGTAGTGCGGCCAGCGCCAGAGTTCGGGCATCAGGTCCAAACAGGGAGATGGAAAAAGGATATTTGGCGGATTTTGCAGTGTATTGCAGGCCGTCTGCATTGGCATCGCTCAGGGTAATTTCCTGTTGACCATATTCCAGCCTGTAGGCACCCACGTTCAGGGCTACGCGGTGAGCGTAAGGCTCTTGTGGTTCCAGCAGGAAATTGGACAATAGATCGATATTGAAAACGTTCAACACTCCGCTGGTACTTTGGTTGGGCAACGGAGTCCATAGCACCAGCGTTGGCGTTCCTTTTGCCACCATGAGGGAGGGGCGCAGTGCCAGTTGCATGCCGCCTTGGGTCATGGTCGGGAAAATGGAGGTAAACACATAGTGGCGCTGACCAAACAGGCTGGAGCAATAAATCGTACCATCCTTGACTAGCAGCAACGAGCGCAGCGCCTGATTCTGTGCGGCACGAAAGCGTAACGTTGGCATCACCGAATCGCAGGGTTGCCCGATTAGCGACATGGTGCTGAGAGCCTGTTGCTCTGCGGGCAGCAGCAACGCATTGAGTTTGGTGATCACTCGGCTGGCCAGGACGCGCTGGTTCTGCTCGGTATTACGGATTTCCTGATAGTAGCGGGTATAAAGCGAAATCAACAAAATAGCCAACCCAACCGCGCCGGCGAGAAGCCAACGGTAATAGCGGTATTTCGATGCGGCAAGTTGGGTCATCAACATCCGGTAAGTCCTTGTTCAGTCTAGCTGCCTGACGCCACTTCCAGGCGCAATTCAGTAATACTATGCTTGGCTAATTCTAGCCTGTTCGCATGGAAAATTGATGGTAACTCAACAAATTATTTCGGTTCGTGCAATCAAAGGGGAAATTTTGGGGTTAACCGGCGGATGGGCGAAGTGGTCAGGTTAGCAGTATTGCTGAATTTGTACGGGGCAACGAGGTTTTTCCCCAGCTAATCTATTGATTCTCTGAGTGTGCGCAGCACGCGGTTGCGTAGCCAGTTCAGGCTTTTTCAGCCGTTCCCCCTCGCCGGTGATGACGAGGGGGGACAGACTTAATCAGTCACACTGAACCTTGATCGCCAGACCGCCACGGGAGGTCTCACGATACTTGGCGTTCATGTCTTTACCGGTTTCGTACATGGTTTCGATCACCTTATCCAGCGACACACGCGGCTCGCTGGTGCGGCGCAATGCCATACGCGCCGAGTTGATCGCCTTCACCGAGGCAATGGCATTGCGCTCGATGCAAGGGACCTGTACCTGACCGGCAACGGGATCGCAGGTCAAGCCCAGGTTATGCTCCATGCCGATTTCGGCGGCGATGCAAACCTGCTCAGGGCTGCCGCCAAGCAACTCGGCCAGGCCCGCAGCGGCCATTGAACAGGCCACACCAACTTCGCCCTGGCAGCCCACTTCGGCACCGGAAATTGAGGCGTTCATTTTATACAGCGTGCCAATCGCACCGGATGCCATAAAGTAACGGACATAGGTTTCCGGGCTGACGGACTCGATGAAATGATCGTAGTAAGCCAGCACCGCAGGGACGATCCCGCAGGCTCCGTTGGTTGGGGCGGTCACCACGCGGCCACCGGCGGCGTTCTCTTCGTTCACCGCCAGCGCAAACATGTTGACCCAGTCGATCACGTTCATTGGGTCGCTGGACAGTTTGTCTGAGGAAACCAACAAGCGGCGCAGGGCGGAGGCGCGGCGTGGAACCCGCAGAGGACCAGGCAGTACGCCTTCGGTGTTCAGACCACGATCGATACAGGCGCGCATGGTTTGCCAAACGTTACCGAAATAGGCTTCGATCTCCTGCTTGCTATGCAGTGCCAGTTCGTTTTGCATGACCATCCCGGAGAGGGACAGACCGGTGGCGTTGCAGTGGGCCAACATTTCACTTGCCGAGTGGAACGGATAGGGAACCGAGATTTCATTACTTTCGGCTTTGCCGAAATGTTCTTCGTCAACGATAAACCCGCCACCGATGGAGTAATAAGTTTTGCTGTAAATCTGCTTGTCGCCAGCAAAGGCATGGATCTGCATGGCGTTTTCGTGCAGCGGCATATTGTCGCTACGGAATACCATGCCGCCGTCGCGGGGGAAATCGACTTCGTGCAGGCCGTTGGCCAGCATCAGGCGTTGACGTTGCTCAACATCGCGAATAAAGCCTGGAATGCCATCGATATCGACGGTATCAGGCATATTGCCCGCCAGGCCGAGAATGATGGCGATATCGGTATGGTGACCTTTACCGGTCAATGAGAGTGAGCCGTAAACATCGACGGCAACACGCGTGACGGAAGGCATCAAGCCTTCGTTTACCAGATCGTCGACAAACTGTTTGCCGGCTTTCATCGGTCCAACCGTATGAGAGCTGGACGGGCCGATGCCGATCTTAAACATGTCGAAAACGCTAATCACGCTAAAACTCCTTAAAGAGGCATATTGTTATGGCTGCTGCGGTTAAAAACCGCGCAGGGAACGGCGATAGTGTAAAAGGGCCGTACGGGTTTTGCGGCCCTTTTCGCATGAAATAAAGTAATCCTTGGTATTGCTGTTAACGCCTTAAAACGCTACCGGGGTAATCCTTATAATATTAGTGGTTTATTCCGGTCGTGGCTATTTTACAGGTATTTCGTAAGGTTGAAGAGAGAGTTTACAGTTTTTTTAAAACATCGATAGCGGTAACGGTAGTTGATAAAACAGACTGCTGGAGTGATAGCGATCGCTTTATACTCAAAACGATAGGTAATCCCGGCTTTAACGTGATGTATGTCTCAAAAAATGCCCGATTCAAAGGCTGACTTGCTGTGCCAGGCGGCGAATAATCGCGGCCGTCAGACCCCAGACGAACTGGCTCTGATACCAGGAAAGATAGACTCGATGTGCGTGGCCGCCACGATGAATGTCCAGCGGATAATAGCGTGAGAGCCGCAGCGCTTCTTGCAGCGGGATTTCGAACACCTCGGCGACCTCATCTTCGTTGGCATGAAACGCCACATCTGCCGGGATCAGGCCCACCACCGGTGTCACCTGAAAACCGGTGCTGCTGTCGAGCGGGGCCAACTGGCCGAGGATGTGCACCCGCTGCGGCGGGATCGCCACTTCTTCCTGCGCTTCACGCAGTGCGGTAACGATGGGAGAACCGTCTTCAGCATCGGTTTTACCGCCGGGGAAGGCCACTTGACCCGCGTGTTTACGCAGTGAATCGGCGCGGCGGGTGAGCAACAGGGTCGGTTCTGGCCGACAAACGATCGGGATCAGCACGGCGGCTGGACGCGAGTTGTGGGAGATCTGCATCGCCTGCGGCTGTTGCAGTTGAAAGCGGCTGATAAAATCGGCCAATGAGGCCGGATAGTCCTGATGGCTCACGAAACGGTAAACTCCCCCAGCTGTGGCAAGATACGGCCTACCTTATCAAAGGTTTCCTGATACTCCGCCTGTTCCTGACTATCTGCAACGATGCCACCACCTGCAGAACAGCTGATGCGCCCGTTTTCGGCAATCAGGGTGCGGATGGTGATATTGGTGTCCATGGTACCGCAAACGCTGAGATAGCCAATGCTGCCACAATAGGCATTACGGCGCTGTGGCTCCAGTTCTTCGATGATTTCCATTGCCCGCACTTTGGGCGCGCCGGTAATCGATCCGCCGGGAAAACAGGCGCGCAACAGCTCGCTAGCCGAGCGGTTAGCGGGCAGGGTGGCCGTAATGGTACTGACCAGATGATGTACCGCCGGGAACGGCTCAACCACGAACAGTTCCGGCACCTTGACGCTGCCAGGCTCTGCCACACGGCCAATGTCATTACGCAGCAGATCGACAATCATCAGATTTTCGGCCCGGTCCTTGGGGGAATTGGCCAACTTTTGTGCCTGTTCTGCATCCAGCGCGGCATCGGCAAGGCGGGGTAGTGTGCCTTTGATGGGCCTGGTCTGGATCTGCCGATCGGCCAACCACAGGAAACGTTCTGGTGAAACGCTCAACACCGCGTTGGCGGGCAGGCGCAGGAACGCGGAGAACGGTGCACGGTTGCTGGCGCTTAGCTGCTGGAATGCCTGCCATTCGTCCCCTTGGTACGGGGCGGAAAAACGCTGAGCCAAATTGATCTGATAGCAATCGCCACTGCGCAGATAGCTCTGGATCCGCCGGAATTTTTCGCCATATTGTTGGCGCGTCATGTTGGCCTGCCAGTTGCCGGTCAGTGCGAAGGGGGGCTGTGGCACAACCCGCTGCTGGTTAAGCCATTGCCAGCGCTGTTCTACATCCCCATAGCTGAGCAGGGTCAGTTTTTGCTGATGATGATCGGCGATCAGGGCCCAGTCATAAATACCCACCGCCATATCCGGCAGCTTGATATCGGCCTGTGCCAACTGCGGCAATGCTTCGATACGTCGCCCCAAATCATAGCCAAATAGCCCCAGCGCTCCCCCTTGAAAGGGCAGTTCGCCGTTCAGTGGCGGATGCAGGTTGAGAGCATCTAGCTGTTGCTGCAACAGCACAAAGGGATCTTCCGGTGAGTGACTGCGAGTCTCTCCCTGCTGGATCTCGGTGCTGGCACCGCAAGTCGTCAGCGTGGTGCGCGGTTCTGCCACCAGAATGTCAAACCGGTTATGCGGGTGCTCGGCAAAGCCTGAATGCAGCAGCATAGCCCAAGGCCGTTGTGCCAATGGAGCGAACAGCGTTAATACGGCTTCGCGCGTATAGGGTAACGATTTAAGGTTTGGGGCGGTGACATTCATAGGATCAATCAACCTGACTTACGTAAACAGCGGTGTTGGCAGCCATTCTGCCACATTACGCTATAGGGTGCTGCTTACAGATTAGCCGGATGAAAAGTAAACCAAGCGTAAATGGAGCATTTTTTGCCACGTCTGCCATATTATAACATGTAAAAATCTCGCCTATATTCACCGGAATAAATTTCCGCGATGAATGCTCTAATAAGTAAAAATAAATTCAAAATTATCTTTTTCACCCGAAAATCATTCTGCAGGTGAGGCGGCAATGTCATTAAAATTAAGCGTTATTGTTCCTTTGCATAATGTAGGGGAGCTATTTATTCCTTTCTTGAATTCATTGCTGGCGCAAGATGAGCAGCAGTTGGAGGTGATCATCGTTAACGATGGTTCCACCGACGGATCAGGAGAGATCGCGCACCGCTACGCTGCGCAGCATCCGCATATCAAGGTCATCGACCAGCCCAATTCAGGGGTTTCCAATGCCCGCAATGCTGGGCTGGCCGTGGCCCGTGGCAAATATGTTGCCTTCCCCGATGCCGATGACTTATTGCATCCAAAAATATATTCAACGCTGCTTACATTAGCCGAAGAACATCAATTAGACGTGATGCAATGTAACGGAGAACGCTATTTTGCAAATAATGGTGATGTGAACCCCATTATTCCTGTTGGGCGCTTGAAAGATACGGCGGTTATTTCTGGCGCGCAGTGGTTGGAAATGGCGTTGAAATCACGACGCTTTATTCATGTGGTGTGGTTAGCCGTGTATCGCCTGGATTTTATCAAGCAGCACCAACTTTATTTCGAACCTGGTTTACACCACCAGGATATCCCGTGGACCACCGAGGTAATGTTCAATGCTCAACGAGTGAAATACCTGAGCAAACCGCTATATCGCCAACGGGTACACGACCGCTCGATCAGCAACCGTCGGCGTACCGGGCAGGCAAACGTCGAGTATCAGCGTCACTATATGAAAATCGTCGAAATGCTGGTGGCGCTGAATCAGCGTTACAGCAGCAAGGTCCCGATTTGTGCGGCCTTCCACTGGCAAATCGCGCGTGAAGCGCTGGGGATTTGCCATAGTATTCGCCGTGAGCCCGAATTGCAGGCACAACAACAGATTGCTGAAGATTTCTACCGGCGCGGCATTCAGCGGATGATGATCGACAATATGCGAGGTATCAAGCAGACCTGGCATGTGATGCTGTGGCTGCATCGCTTAAAACAGTGGCGCATTGATAACGCGACCCCCTTGCGGGCCAGCGAATAACAGGTGTAGGGATCTGCGTCGTTAGCGCGTATAATTCATGCCTATTTTACCGGGGAGAAAGACATGCTTGCAGGTATGCCGTCACTGAGTCACCAAGAACAGCAGGAAGCTGCTGAACGTATCCATCTGCTGATGGGGCAGGGCATGAGCAGCGGAGAGGCCATCGCGACTGTGGCGCAAGAAATCCGCGAAAAACATGAGGGCGATCAGGTTAGCGTGATGTTCGACGATGAAGAAGAAGAACAGCAGCAGGAAGAACCGACCGAGTATCTGGACGAAGATAGCGAAGACGACGAAAACTACTGACGTTAGCGGGGGTCGGCGTCCCGAACCCCCAACCGGTTTACCCTTGCACCGTCACCGCAGCAGCAGCCTGTTTGGCCAGCTCTACCGCTTGCTCTACTTCTGGCGCAACGGCCAGTGCAACGCCCATCCGGCGTTTGCCCTCGATGTTCGGTTTACCGAATAACCGCACCTGATTATAACCATTCAGTGCCGTCTCCAACCCGCTGAAGCGCACGTTGTCGCTGCTTAGCTCCGGCAGGATCACCGCAGAGGCGGCGGGCCCGAACTGGCGTATCGCGTTAATCGGCAGCCCAAGGAAAGCGCGCACGTGCAGCGCAAACTCGGACAGATCCTGCGAAATCAGCGTAACCATGCCGGTGTCGTGCGGGCGTGGAGAGACCTCGCTGAAAATCACCTCATCACCGCAGACGAACAGCTCCACGCCGAACAGGCCAAATCCACCCAGTGCGTTAACCACCTTGGCGGCAATCCCCTGAGCACGGCTTAATGCCAGCTCAGACATCCGCTGCGGCTGCCAGGACTCGCGGTAATCCCCATCTTCCTGACGGTGGCCAATAGGCTCACAGAAATGTACGCCATCGACGGCGTTGATGGTCAGCAGAGTGATCTCGAAATCAAATTTGACCAGCCCTTCAACAATGACCCGGCCTCCGCCAGCGCGCCCACCGAGCTGTGCGTAATCCCATGCTGCGCCCAGTTGCTGCTCTTCACGGATCAGGCTTTGCCCTTTTCCGGATGAGCTCATCACCGGCTTGACGATACAAGGGTAACCAATTTCGGCCACCGCTTGGCGGAAGCTTTGCTCGTTATCGGCAAAGCGGTAGCTGGAGGTTGGCAGCTCCAGCGTTTCAGCGGCCAGACGGCGAATACCTTCACGGTTCATGGTTAGACGTGTGGCTTCGGCGCAGGGGACTACATTATGGCCCTGTTGCTCCAACTCAACCAGCATGCTGGTGGCGATAGCCTCTATTTCCGGCACGATAAAATCGGGGCGTTCCTGTTCGATCAACGCTTTTAGCGCCGCGCCATCCAGCATATTGATGACGTGGCTGCGGTGTGCCACATGCATGGCTGGGGCATCGGCATAACGGTCAACGGCAATCACTTCCAAGCCTAAACGCTGGCATTCGATGGCCACTTCTTTGCCCAGCTCGCCTGAGCCGAGTAGCATAACGCGGGTGGCGGCAGGACGCAGGGCGGTTCCAATAGTTAACATAGTCTGATACCTGGATCTGAATGAATTCACGGGTCTGACACTGAGCGCGCAGTATATACGAAAACGATTGCGTACGACCAGCGGTGCATAATAACCGCTTTTTTTAACGCCGAAATCCGGAAACCCCACCAACTCTGTTATCATCTGCGCCTGATCCGGTGCCAGCCAAGCGCAGCGCCGCCTTTCCACTTGCTATATAAGAGTTATTGCCGTGAGCACAGTTTCTTTTTCTTCCCTGCCGCTGCCAGCTGAACAGTTGGCCAACCTCAACGAACTGGGGTATGCCGAAATGACGCCGGTACAGGCCGCAGCGCTGCCTGCCATCCTGAACGGGCAGGACGTACGTGCCAAAGCGAAAACCGGTAGCGGTAAAACGGCGGCATTTGGCATCGGCCTGCTGGATAAAATCAACGTTGCCAAAGTGGCCACCCAGGCGCTTATTCTGTGCCCGACGCGTGAGCTGGCCGATCAGGTGAGCAAAGAGCTGCGTCGCCTGGCCCGCTTTACCCAGAACATCAAGATACTGACTTTGTGTGGTGGCCAACCGGTGGGGCCACAGCTCGACTCCCTGGTGCATGCGCCGCACATTGTGGTGGGTACGCCGGGCCGTGTGCAGGAGCATCTGCGCAAGAAAACCCTGGTGCTGGACGAGATGACCGTGCTGGTGCTGGATGAGGCCGACCGCATGCTGGACATGGGCTTTGCCGATGATATCGATGATGTGATCAGCTACACGCCGCCACAGCGCCAGACCCTGCTATTTTCTGCCACCTATCCGGCGGGCATTGAGCGTATTAGCGCCCGTGTGCAACGCCAGCCACTGAATGTGGAAGTTGAAGATGGCGATGAGCAAGCCTCTATCGAACAACGTTTCTATGAAACCACTCGCGATCAACGCCCTGCGGTGCTGGTGAGCGCCATCCGCCATTATCAGCCCGCGTCCTGCGTGGTGTTCTGTAACACCAAGCGTGATTGCCAGAGCGTGTATGAAGCGCTGGAAGCCCGTGATATCAGCTGCATGGCGCTGCATGGCGATCTTGAACAACGCGATCGTGACCAGGTGCTGGTTCGCTTTGCCAACCGTAGTTGCCGTGTATTGGTGGCGACCGACGTGGCCGCGCGTGGCTTGGATATCAAAGAATTGGAGCTGGTGGTCAACTACGAGTTGTCGTTTGACCCTGAGGTTCACGTCCACCGTATTGGCCGTACTGGTCGTGCCGGTCTGAGCGGGTTGGCAATCAGCCTGTGTACGCCGCAGGAAATGGTGCGTGTTCATGCTCTCGAAGAGTATCTGTCCATGCGCGCAAAATGGTCGCCGGTGTCTGAGCTGAGCGGGGCGTCTAACGCGCCGCTGGAAGCGGAAATGGTCACCCTTTGCATAGACGGTGGCCGCAAGGCAAAAATCCGCCCTGGCGATATTCTTGGGGCGTTGACCGGTGACGCCGGGCTAACGGCGGCAGAAGTCGGCAAGATCGACATGTTCCCGGTGCATGCCTATGTGGCTATCCGTAAGGCCAGCGCCCGTAAGGCACTGCAACAGCTTCAGCAAGGTAAGATCAAAGGCAAGAGCTGCAAAGTGCGGCTGTTGAAATAATAAACGGCAGGGCGCTTGCAGCCCTGCCCGAAATCACTCTATACTGTATAAAAATACAGTATCATAACCTTTGAGGAAGATGCTCATGGCTGTTGAAGTGAAATATGTAGTAGTGAGAAACGGTGAGGAAAAAATGACTTTCGCAAACAAGAAAGAAGCCGATGCCTACGACAAAATGTTGGATCTGGCCGATAGCCTCGGTGAATGGTTGCAGCAAGCGCCAGTCTCGCTGGAAGAAGAACAGCGTGAAGGGTTGAGCTTCTTCCTGGCGGAACACAAAGATGTGCTGGCGCAGATCCTGCGTGGTGGTGCCCCGCAAGAAGCCGCCAAAAAACCAGCCAAAACCAAAGGTGAGAAACCTGCCGCCGCTCCGGAAGAAGGCGCTGCGTCAGAAGAGCAGCAGGCCGCCTAAGCAGTGGTACAGCAACATGATGATAACCAAGGATCCAGCATGTCCCGTGAGATAACCTTCTTCAGCCGTTTTGAGCAAGATATTCTGGCCGGGCGCAAAACCATCACCATTCGGGATGCCAGCGAAGCTGACTTCCAGCCGAACGAGGTGCTGCGCGTCAGCCGTAACGAAGACGGCGTATTTTTCTGTTATATCGAGGTAAAGTCGGTAACGCCGGTGCGCCTGGATGAGCTAACGCGTGAACATGCGCAGCAGGAGAATATGACGCTCAGCGAACTCAAGCAGGTGATCCAGGATATCTACCCAGGGCTGGATGAGCTGTTTGTCATCGCGTTTACCAAGCGCTGATGCGGTACGCCATCTCACATTGCGATGAGATGCTGACAAACCTAACCGGTTCACTGCGTAGGGGCGCTGCATGCTGCGCCCATTTACTTACGCGGCTTGTTAACCTTGTGAAATTCGTGTCATTCTTGCCTTAATCAAAGTAAGCGGATGATTTAGCAATGATGACACCTCCCAAGGCAGAAAAACGTCCTTATCCCATCACTATCCATGGCGACACGCGTGTGGATGACTACTACTGGCTGCGCGATGACGAACGTACCGATCCTCAGGTATTGGAGTATTTGCGGGCCGAAAATGCCTACACCGACGCTCAGCTAAAGCCGCAACAGGCGCTGCGTGAAACTCTGTATCAGGAGATGGTCGCGCGCATCCCACAGCAGGAACATTCCGTACCTTACGTCAGGCGTGGTTTCCGCTATCAGACCCGCTATGAGCCGGGTAATGAATATGCGCTGTATGTGCGCCAGCCTGCAGCGGCTACCGAGCTTTGGGACACCTTGCTCGATGGCAACCAGCGTGCGGAAGGGCACGAATTCTATACGCTGGGCGGGTTGGATGTCAGCCCGGACAACCAGCGCCTGGCCGTGGCGGAGGATTTCCTGTCACGCCGCCAATACGATATCCGTTTCAAGGACCTACGCGACGATAGCTGGGCCGATGAGGTGCTGGAAAACACCTCTGGCAACTTCGAGTGGGCGAATGACTCCGCCACCGTCTACTACGTGCGTAAACACGCCAAGACATTGCTGCCGTATCAGGTCTATCGCCACGTGGTGGGTAGCGATCCGCAGCAGGACGTGCTGATCTACGAGGAACAGGATGACACTTTCTACGTCAGCCTGGAAAAAACCACCTCCGAGCGCTTTATTCTGATCCACCTCAGCAGCACCACCACCTCAGAGATCCTGCTGCTGGATGCGAACAGTGCAGACAGCAAGCCGCAGATGTTTGCGCCGCGCCGCAAAGATCACGAATATGCCATCGATCACTACCGTGAGCATTTCTACATTCGTTCTAACAGAAACGGCAAGAACTTTGGCCTGTATCAGAGCGAGCAGGCTGAGGAAAGCCAATGGCAGGAACTGATTGCCCCGCGCACCGATGTCATGCTCGAAGGGTTCAGCCTGTTCCGTGACTGGCTGGTGGTGGAGGAGCGCATCGCCGGGCTGACCCAGCTGCGCCAAATCCACTGGCAGAGCGGTGAAGACAAGCGCATCGCTTTTGACGATCCGACCTATGTCACATGGCTGGCTTACAATCCAGACCCGGAAACCGAGCTGCTGCGTTACGGCTATTCCTCCATGACCACGCCAACTACGCTGTATGAGCTGAATCTGGACAGCGGCGAGCGGGAGTTGCTCAAGCAGCAGGAAGTGAAAAACTTCACGGCGGAAGATTACCGTAGCGAGCGCGTGTGGGTGAAAGCCCGTGACGGCGTTGAGGTACCGGTATCTTTGGTTTACCGTGCTGACCGCTTCGCACATGGGACGAACCCGCTGATGGTCTATGCCTACGGCTCCTATGGCAGCAGCATGGATCCTGCATTCAGTGCCAGCCGCCTCAGCCTGCTGGATCGCGGTTTTGTCTTCGCGCTGGCGCATATTCGCGGCGGTGCCGAGCTGGGGCAGCTCTGGTATGAAGACGGCAAGCTGTTCAACAAGCAAAATACCTTTAACGACTTTATCGACGTCACCAAGGCGCTGGTAGAGCAGGGCTATGGCGATGCTGACCGGGTGTTCGCGATGGGGGGCAGTGCCGGTGGCTTGCTGATGGGCGCGGTAGTCAACCAGGCTCCTGAGCTGTTCAATGGCGTAGTGGCTCAGGTGCCGTTTGTAGACGTCGTCACCACCATGTTGGATGAGTCCATCCCGCTCACCACCGGTGAATATGACGAGTGGGGCAACCCAAACGACAAGGCGTATTACGATTACATCTTGCAGTACAGCCCTTACGACCAGGTGAAAGCGCAGGATTATCCGCATATGCTGGTCACCACCGGGCTGCATGATTCGCAGGTGCAATATTGGGAGCCTGCCAAGTGGGTAGCGAAACTGCGTGAGTTGAAAACCGACGATCGCCAACTGCTGCTGTATACCGATATGGATGCCGGCCACGGCGGCAAGTCTGGGCGCTTTAAGGCTTACGAAGATATTGCGCTGGAATATGCGTTTATTCTGGCGCTGGCGGAATAAATCATCGCGGGCAGGAGACTGCCCGCCTGATTAACCCAACAGATAGTATTTCAACGTGTGTTTCATATCCGGGCTGAGATCGTCGATGGATTTCAGCATCCAACGCAGATAGCCAGGATCGTCCAGCGCAACCTGCTCAATAGATTGCCCACGATATTTGCCGAACTTGAATTTTTTCAACAATACCGGCTGCTCGGTGATTTCCAGCATCTGTTCTGGCGTCCAACCGGAGTCTTGCACAATGCGTTGCAGCAGTGCGGCGGTGACGTAGCAGTCGTACAGTGCGCGGTGTGGATAAAGCGCGGTATCCTGCGGCAGTTGTACATCCAGATTCAGCGCATAGCGCAGGTATTGATTACCATATTTAATGTCTGGGTACAGCGTACGTGCCAGCTTGAGGGTGCAAATCCAGGCACCGTTCATTTCCGGCAGCATGGCACGATCAAAGGCGGCGTTGTGCGCAACATAATATTGGCTGCCCTGATAACGCCCAATGGCGACGGCGATACGCGGCTTGCCCTCAACCATCTGCTCGGTGATGTGGTGAATGGCCATGGCGTCCAGGCCGATAGGCCGGTCTGGGCTGATCAGGTCGCTCATCGGATTAGTGATTTGCCCGTCGATCACGTCAACGGAAGCGACTTCCACTACGCCGCCGTCTAGCCCACAGGTTTCAGTATCGATTACACGTAACATCATGATGTTCCCAGCTAAAGTCTACTGCCTAGCTTAACGATATGGGGTTGCGATGCCAACCTGTCTTTTCGCAGGCAACAAAAAACCCGCCTCGGCGGGTTTAACTACGGTCAGAAACTGATTTACTCACCAGATGTAGACGCCTGTCCTTTTTTGGAACGTTTCTCCGCTTTTTTCTCGGCTGGGGTTTTCAACGGCTTCTTCTTCGCATTTTTCTTGCTGTCCATTCCCTTACTCATGATGGCCTCTTGGTTAACCTATGGTTGGGTGGCTTGCCGGACCATTAACCCCCTAGCGACCATCATATGCAAGCAGCAAAGGGTATGGAAACGTCAACGCCTTGTTTATCCAATGATTATTTATTATTAACCTTTATGTGTTAAAAATGTTATAATGTAACAAACTTATGTACACGGAGTGTGCCATGACAGTCATGACATTATTAAGCGAGCAACAACTGCTGGCGATGCCAGAATCTGATTACATGAATACGGAGCAGCGGGCGTTTTTCCGCCAACGCCTATTGGACGAGCAACAAAAACTCTGGCAGCACATCGACGTGCTGAAACGTGATATCGACAGCGGCGATATCAGTGGTGACGAAGCGGATAAAGCCGCGCGCGAAGAAGATCTGCGCCTGCTGTTCCGCCAATTGGATCGGGAAACCCGCCTGCTGCCCAAAATGGCCGCCGCCCTGCAGCGCCTGGAAACCGGTGATTTCGGTTATTGCCTTGAAACGGGTGAGCCTATTGGCCTGCCACGCCTGTTATTGCGCCCCACGGCAGAGCTGAGTATTGAAGCCAAAACCGCACAAGAAATGCGCGAACCCCATATGCGTAAAAGCAAGTCGACTTCATTTTAAGCAAACGCGCACTAACATGTTGGTATAGGTGGAGGTTTTCGCGTTTTACCGTTGACCTGATGAGCGGCTTCGGCTTTGATGAAGGTATCACTCACAGAGAGACGTACGCGCCATGGAACAATTACGAGGTTTGTACCCGCCATTATCCGCCTATGACAGCGGTTGGCTGGATACTGGAGATGGGCACCGGATCTACTGGGAGCTGAGCGGCAATCCAAACGGTAAGCCTGCGGTCTTTATCCACGGTGGGCCTGGCGGTGGTAGCGCACCTTATCATCGCCAGCTGTTCGACCCGCAACGCTATAAGGTTTTGTTGTTCGATCAGCGCGGCTGTGGCCGTTCCAAACCGCATGCCAGCCTGGACAATAACACCACCTGGCATCTGGTCGACGATCTCGAAAGACTGCGTGTCATGGCCGGAGTGGACCAGTGGCTGGTCTTTGGTGGCTCCTGGGGTTCCACGCTGGCGCTAGCCTATGCGCAAACGCATCCGCAACGCGTCAGCGAGATGGTGCTGCGGGGGATCTTCACGCTGCGTAAGCAGGAACTGAGTTGGTATTATCAAGACGGCGCTTCCCGCTTCTTCCCAGATAAATGGGAGCGGGTGCTGTCTATCCTTTCGGAGGAAGAACGCAAGGACGTGATTACTGCCTACCGTCAACGCCTGACTTCACCGGATCTGCAAGTGCAGCTTGAGGCTGCCAAACTGTGGAGCGTGTGGGAAGGGGAAACGGTAACGCTATTGCCAAGCGGTGCTTCCGCCTCCTTTGGCGAAGATGATTTCGCGCTGGCCTTTGCTCGTATTGAGAACCACTACTTTAGCCATCAGGGCTTTCTCGACAGCGATGACCAACTGCTGAGCAACGTCCCGCTGATCCGTCATATTCCTGCAGTGATCGTCCATGGCCGTTACGATATGGCCTGCCAGGTGCAAAACGCCTGGGATCTGGCCAAGGCTTGGCCTGAGGCTGAACTGCATATTGTCGAAGGGGCAGGGCACTCCACGGATGAACCGGGTATTTTGCACCAGCTGATGCTGGCTACCGACCGTTTTGCTGGCCCCTCACCCCAACCCTCTCCCATAGGGAGAGGGAGCTGTTAGTCCCTGCTCATTTGGAGGTAAATCGGTAACTTTAGCAAATCGGTCGCCTCCTCTGCTGGCTACCGACCGTTTTGCACAACCCTTTCCCACTGGGAGAGGGAGACGTTATTGGAGGTAAATCGGTAACTTTAGCAAAATCGATCGCCTCCTGACCCAAGGTGAGTCGCGAGAAATTGTAAACACACTCGATCGGTCCCCCATTTGGAGGTAAATCGGTAACTTTAGCAAAATCGATCGCCTCCTGATCCAAGGTGAGTCGCGAGAAATTTTAAACACACTCGATCGGTTCCCTCTCCCTGTGGGAGTGTACAGACCGGGGACATCATGAACACTTGTTCGGGGACATGGTAGACACTTACAACATAGGTATGAGTACTTCTGAGTGGAGTTGCTTATGCCGTGGGATGAGAGATCTGCCATGTCATTACGTACCGAGTTTGTGCTTTTCGCCTCGCAAGAAGGCGCTAATATCCGTGCGCTATGCCGCCAGTTCGGCATAGCGCCTGCTACCGCATACAAGTGGTTACATCGCTGGCAGTCTGATGGGAGGGCCGGTCTGAACGAACGTTCTCGAGTGCCACACCATTCCCCCAGCAGAACCTCTGACACCGTTGTCCAACATCTCCGCGCTGCGCACCTGACCCATCCGATGTGGGGCGCGCGCAAGCTCAAGCGGTGGCTCGAGATGCAGGGGCATACGTTACCGGCCGCCAGCACCGTGCATAACCTCATGCGCCGCCATGACCTGCTACCGGGCGGTCCGTCACCGACGCCCACCGTCGGACGCTTTGAACATGACGCACCGAACCGACTCTGGCAGATGGACTTTAAAGGCCACTTCCCCTTCGCCGAAGGGCGTTGTCATCCGCTGACCTTGCTGGATGACCATTCGCGCTTCTCGCTCTGTCTGGCGCACTGCCCGGACGAACGACGTGTCACCGTGCAGTCTCAGTTGATAGCGGTGTTCGAACGTTATGGCTTGCCGGAGAGAATGACCATGGATAATGGGGCCCCCTGGGGCGACACGACGGGCAGTTGGACCGCGCTGGAACTGTGGCTGATGCGTCAGGGTATCCGAGTGGGTCACTCTCGGCCTTATCATCCTCAGACTCAGGGTAAGCTGGAGCGCTTCCACCGCAGCCTGAAGGCAGAGCTCCTGCAGGGACGGTGGTTTACCCATGCCGCGCAGTTGCAGGAGGTGTTCGACGCCTGGCGAAATACCTACAACCTGGAGCGTCCACACGAAGCCCTGTCAATGGCGGTACCGGCGTCCCGTTATCAGCCTTCATCGCGACAGTACAATGGCAATCCGGCGGCAGCCGAGTATGACGAGGGGGTTTTGGTCAGGAAAGTGGATGTCAGTGGAAAACTGAGCCTGAAAGGGATGGGTCTGAAAGTGGGCAAGGCCTTTATCGGTGAATATGTCGGACTGAAGGAAAGTGAGAGAGAGGGCTACTACGAGGTATGGTGGTACAGCACGAAAGTGGGGACGATCGACCTGAGAAATAGGTCGATCATCATGGGTAAAGGATGTTAAAAAGTGTTCACCATGTCCTTGAACACCTGTCTACCATGTCCCCGGTCTGTACAGGGAGAGGGTTAGGGTGAGGGGTCATTACTTCATTTTAGGCTCGTAAGGCAGGCGAGAGAATTTGTGTGATTCGACGCGATAGTGCATCACACGCTCGCGGAAGTAGTCCTGCAGATGCTTTGGCTGCTCACGTTCCACCATCTCAGGGATCACCGGCATATTGTAGCGTTCCTTGAATGCCACTCCAGACGCGGCCAGATCAACGTTCACCTTGTCCATTTCGTCTTTGGAAAGTTCTGCCAGATTGTAACCCATGGGATCCTCCTTCTTGTGTGTAACGGCAACTCAGCGCAGAAGGTAATCTACCGTGCCGCGCTTGGCAAGTTTCTCAAGCCTACATATCCCTGTATCTTCAGACTCTGAGTATAGAGTCATTACAAAAAGCAGGGTGATATAATGTTTAAGCCTAATGACGTTGGTTTATTTTGTTAAATAAGAATGATTCGTCTTCCTGCAAATATAAAGATGAAAATGATTATCATAATAATTTAATGTTAAATTTGGTGCTTTTCATAACTAATTGATTTTATGTGCAAATATTCATTTAAATAAATGAATGTAAATCAAGTGTTTTTATTTTGTGTTAATCAAGGCATAATGCGATCAATTAAGTTTATGACCTGCAAAAATAATAGGGATCCTCATGCTAACGCAAGCAATGACCACGAAACTGAATGAGCAACTGAATCTGGAATTCTATTCCGCCAATTTGTATTTGCAAATGAGCGCCTGGTGCAGTGATAAAGGCTTCGAAGGGGCTGCCGCATTCCTCAAAGAACATTCACGCGAAGAGATGCAGCATATGCAGCGTCTGTTCGATTACCTCAGTGATACCGGGGCATTGCCACTGATTGGCAGCATTTCTGCACCCCCGGTAGAGTTTGAATCACTGGCGGACGTTTTCCAGCAGACTTACGAGCATGAGCAACTGATCACTCGTCAAATCAATGAGCTGGCGCACGTGGCTATGACCACACAAGACTACTCAACCTTCAACTTCCTGCAATGGTACGTTGCCGAACAGCACGAAGAAGAGAAGCTGTTCAAATCCGTTCTGGACAAGTTGGCGCTGGTAGGCAACAGCGGCAAGGCACTGTTCTTCATTGATAAAGATCTGAAGAGAATGGGTGCTGAGGCAGTAAGCGGTAACGGCCAGGCCTGATAACCCGCTTTTGTCATCAATCTGAAAACCGCGTACTTTTCACCGTACGCGGTTTTTTTTGCCCTGCGTTTATCGAACTGCTATAGCGATACGTGCTGCCAGATCGCAAAATATCAGTGATGTGCTCGACTTGCCGATTCACCGTCGTTATGATTTAACGCGATACGCTACCGGGAGGTAGAGAGTTATAACAGTGAGTTACCCACTCCTTCTGCTGTTTACCCGTGGCGCAATCACAGTGGAGGGTTGAGGCTGCGGAAACATCGCTCCGCGTAACCGGTCTTGGCCCTTATCACCTACATAATTGATAAAGGACTCCTCCGTGATCGCTAAAATTCGTTCATCCTATCGCCTGCTTTCCACCATTTTTGTACTGTTTGTCGGCTTGTCTTCTCAGCAGGCGTTGGCGCATGCCCACCTGAAAGTACAGACTCCGGCGGCAGACGCCACCGTCAGCTCTGCGCCAAAAGTGCTGACGCTGAATTTCTCTGAAGGCATTGAGCCTAACTTCAGCGGTGTGAAAGTGACCGGCCCAGATAACGCCGTGGTTAAAACCGGCAAGCTGGATCTGGATCCAAGCAACAACACCCAGATTAACGTACCGATTGAAAGTGAACTGGCTGCGGGGAAATACCAGGTCAGCTGGCACGTGGTTTCCGTTGACGGTCATAAAACCAAAGGTCAGTACAGCTTTACCGTTAACTAAGCTATGACTCTGGCGACCCTGTTTGTGCTGTGTCGCTTTGTGCACTTTACGGCGGTGATGCTGATGTTTGGCGTCAGCCTGTTCACCGCCGTCCTGTCGCCACAGCGCCTCTCCCCGATAATCACCCGCGATTTGCGCCCGCTGCTGCTCGCCTCGACCTGGATCTCCGCATTAACCGCCTTGCTGATGCTGGCCATTCAGGCCGGATTGATGGGCGATGGCTGGGCGGATACCTGGCAATTGAGCATATGGTGGGCGGTGTTGGGCACCACCTTTGGTGAGGCCTGGCGCTGGCATCTGGGTTTTTCCCTGCTGGCCTTGTTAGCCTTGCTGTTGCCTGCGGCAAAGCGGGGGCAAGCGCTAGCGCTGTGCTCGGCACTGCTACTGATCAACATGGCGTTTATCGGCCATGCGGCGATGCATGCGGGCATATTGGGGATTGTACACCGCGTTAACCACGCCTTGCACCTGTTAGCGGCAGGCTACTGGTTCGGCAGCCTATTACCGTTGTTGTTTTGCCTGCGCTACTTGCCACAACCGCAGTGGCGTAGTGATGCTATCGCCACCCTGATCCGTTTCTCCCGCTGGGGCCATGTTGCCGTGGTGCTGGTGATCGTCACGGGTATAATCAACAGCCTGATCATCCTTGGCCGCTGGCCAGTCGATCTCGATTCCGCCTATCAACGCTTGTTGTTAGTTAAAGCCGGGCTGGTGGCATTGATGGTGATGGTGGCATTGGCAAACCGTTACGTTATCGTCCCCGCAATGCGCACCTCCCCCAATCTGGCACAGCGCGGGTTGGTGATCGCCTGTTGGCTTGAGGTGGTGTTGGGCGCAGCGGTGCTGCTGTTGGTGAGTTTATTTGCAACCTATGCACCGGTATGACAATGCGGCTTGCCGGATGCCCCCAAACTGCGGGAAAATCGATTTAAATCGCAACTTAAGGCCAAAAACATGAAATCTGTAATTCTTGGTATTGCGCTGCTGGCAACGGCGTCGAGCGCGCTGGCGGCAGATAAACTGGTTAACGTCACTAAGCTGGAGTACGGCAAACAGTGGGCGTTCACCAAAGAGGAAGTCACGCTGCAATGTCGCAAAGGGGCTGCCTTGTTCGTGCTCAACAACAGCACCCTGATGCAGTATCCGCTCAATGAAGCAGCAGAAGCACAGGTGAAAGCGGGGCAACAGCGTGCTCAATCGCTGGATGTGATCCTGCTGGATGACGCAAACCACCCCGGCCAGAAAATGAGCGTGCAACCTTTCCGCGAAAGAGCAGAAAAATTGTGTGCTGACTAATCAGCTAACCACCCGATACTTATGCAAAAGTTTACGGGTGGTGACGAGATGTACGTAATTAATTTCTGTTTGTAACTATCACTTGTGTGCGCTGGGCTGGCAAAACTGGCACCTTGGACTATTCTTAGAATGCACGGTTGAACAAACCTTGCATAAATGCCAACTTTTAGCGCACGGCTCTCTCCCAAGAGCCCTTTCCCTAGACCGAGTATAGGAATCGTACTCGGTCTTTTTTTATTTTTATGATTTATAAGGGTTTTTAACTGCATCGCGAAAACCGCCACCCCTCACCCCGAACACATCTTAGGCAACATGAACGTTTCCAAAGGGAGAGGGAGCTAGTCCTCAGCTGCGGGCTGGAACTGTATTAACATGTAGCACGTACTGTCCCTGATCTGTAAAGGGAGAGGGCTAGGGTGAGGGGGACGATCATTGATGCTGTATTGACCACAATCCCCTTCAAACCCCCACCCAACACCGCTATACTGTATAAAAAATCAGTATGGAGAGTACGATTGACCAGACGTTCTGCCGCACCAAGGCTTGAGTTTGAAGCAGAAGCTATCTACCAATACCCGGAACACCTACGCCAATGGCTGGAAGGCTTGCCCCCTTTACCTGGGGTGTACCTGTTCCACGGTGAAAGCGAGACCATGCCGCTCTACATCGGTAAGAGCGTGAACCTTCGCAGCCGGGTGCTTTCACATTTGCGCACCCCGGACGAAGCGGCCATGCTGCGCCAGGCGAGGCGTATCACTTTTATCAGAACGGCGGGTGAAGTTGGGGCCTTGTTATTGGAAGCGCAACTGATCAAACAGCAGCAGCCGCTGTTCAATAAACGCCTGCGCCGCAACAAGCAGCTGTGTGCACTGCAACTCAGTGATGATAAACCCACGGTGGTTTATGCCAAAGAGGTTGATTTTGCCCGGCACGCCGGATTGTTTGGGCTGTTCGCCAACCGGCGAGCAGCATTACAGGCGTTGCAGTCTATCGCCGACCAACATCAACTCTGCTATGGGCTGTTAGGACTTGAACCGTTGAGCCGGGGTCGCCCATGTTTTCGCTCGGCACTGAAGCGTTGCGCCGGTGCTTGTTGTGGCAAAGAAAGTTTGGCCGATCATCAGCAGCGTCTGATTTCAGCACTAGAGCAAAGTCGAGTGGTGTGCTGGCCGTGGCGTGGCCCGATCGCCTTGCGAGAGCAGGGGGCTGATATGGCGCAGTACCATATTATTCACCACTGGTTATGGCTGGGTGCAGTAGATAGCCTGGATGAAGCGAGGGAGTTAATGATTGCTGCGCCGGGCTTTGATAGCGATGGCTATAAAATTTTATGCAAACCCGTGATCGGCGGAGAGTACGAGATTATCGATCTCTACGAAAAAACCTGAGTTAACGTCTTCGCACCAGCCAGAAGGACTGCGCGAGTGCCTGCATCAAAGGCGGACGCCAGAACCGATACCAATAGTGGCCGTTGAACGCCCCGAACTACCGCCAGAGCCAGAAACACTGACTGAAGTGCATCCTGCCAGCAGGATGACTAAAAGGGTACCTGCAATAATTTTCATAAAGCCCGCCTGGTTAGCCCTGCAACACATGAATCAACTTAGCATAAAACCAACTCTAAGATGAATCCATATTGCTCGGTAGTCAGGGGAGGGCTAGATTGATCGGGTATCCCCCTCATTGAGGTTAGTTAAAATGCTCAAGCATCGCTGTTCTGCCCTCGCACTTGCGTTGGTCGTGTTCACTTCCTCAGCCTCCGTTATGGCCAATCCAGGGAATGGTAATGGTAATGGTAATGGAGGTGGGCATGGTAATTCCGCTAACCATGGCGACAATCATGGGAAGGGTAATTCAGGCAAAGACCATTCAGACAAAGGCAAAAAAGCCAAGAGCGGTCATGATGATCTGGTTACCGTGGATATCAATTATGACCGTGTCCGGCCCCTGGCGGTAAACTATGGATTAACCGGGTATCAATCTTTACCTCCCGGCATTGCCAAGAACCTGGCACGGGGCAAGCCATTGCCGCCAGGGATCGCCAAGAAAATGGTGCCTGCTTCAATGCTGGGACAACTGCCATCTTATCCTGGCTATGAATGGCGTATCGCCGGGAATGATTTAGTCCTGGTGGCCTTAAGCACGGCTATTGTTGCCTCTGTCATCAATGGGGTATTTGACTAGCTACTGGCCAGCTCTGGGTAATTATTTCAACGATAGTTACCCAATAAATCAATGGTTACATGTCGGCGGCCCCTATCTTAGCCGATGATGAGTATTGGCAGAGAGGCCAACTTTCTTTCCTTACCGATCATAGCCATATCATTCATGGTGAAAATCTCTCTTCCTCCCACCATTCGGCATATCTATACTGTATAAAAACACAGTATAGAGACATGTCCGATGAAACACTTTGTTCCAACACCAACCCCAGAGAAATTGTACCTGCCACTGTTTTCCGATCGGGTGCCTGCTGGCTTCCCAAGCCCGGCGCAGGACTACGTCCATGCCAGGATCGATCTCAACGAATATTGCATCAGCCACCCGAATGCCACTTATTTTCTCTACGCCTCCGGTGAAAGCATGTTGGAGGCGGGCATTACTGATGGCTCGATGCTGGTGGTCGATTGCAGCATTGGGGCCGAACATGGCGATATCGTGATCGCCAGCATTGGCGGGGAGTTCACGGTAAAGCGGTTATGTCTGCGGCCAATCGTGCAGCTCGAACCGATGAACCCCAACTACCAGCCAATCCCGCTACATGATGGCGCTGAAGATTTAGATATCGTCGGCGTCGTGGTGTCGACTATTACGAGGCTGAAGTAATGTACGCGCTGGCCGATGTGAACAACTTTTATGCCAGCTGTGAAATGCTGTGGCGGCCCGATCTGCGTGGCCGCCCGGTGGTGGTGTTATCAAACAATGATGGCTGCGTGGTGGCCCGTAACCAAGAGGCCAAAAAATTGGGGATGGCGATGACCGGGCCGTATTTCAAGGTCAAGCAGCAGTTGGAACGGGCGGGAGGCGTCGCTTTTAGCAGTAACTACGAGCTGTATGCCGATATGTCAGCTCGGGTGATGACGGCATTGGAAGCGTTGGTCCCCCGCGTTGAGATCTATTCTATCGATGAAAGCTTTCTCGATCTCTCCTCGGTGCCTAATTGCGGCAATCTGGAGCTGTTTGGGCGGCAGATCCGGGACAAAGTGCGGAGCGAGACGAGGCTAAAGATCGGGGTCGGGATTGCGCAAACCAAAACGCTGGCCAAGCTGGCAAATTTTGCCGCCAAAAGATGGGTGAAACAAACCAACGGCGTGGTCGACCTTTCCAGCCTGGAGCGGCAGCGTAAGCTGATGAATAAGGTGCCGGTAGAGGAAGTCTGGGGCATTGGGCGGCGGATAGCAAAAAAGCTGAACGCGATGGGCATAGAAAGTGCGCTGCAACTGGCTGATGCCAGTACCACCATGATACGTAAACGCTTCAGTGTGGTGGTCGAACGTACGGTACGGGAACTGTGTGGTGAGCCTTGCCTTGAGCTGGAAGAGTTTGCGCCAACCAAGCAGCAGATTATCAGCAGCCGCAGCTTTGGTGAGCGCATCACCGAGTATGAACATATGCATCAGGCGATTTGTTTATATGCCACACGAGCGGCAGAAAAGCTGAGGGCAGAACGGCAGTATTGTCGGCACGTCAGCGCCTGGATCAAAACCAGCCCGTTCGCCACTCACGAGGCCTATTACGGCAATTCGGCCAGCGTAAAATTGAATACGCCAACGCAAGACACCCGCGATATTATTGCCGCCGCGATGCGCTGTCTGGATGCCATTTGGCAACCCGGTCATCGCTTCGATAAGGGTGGCGTGATGCTGCAGGATTTTTTCAGCCAGGGTGTGGCACAGCTCGACATGTTCGATGAATATCAGCCTCGGCATGGCAGTGAAGAGTTAATGAAGGTGATGGACTCCATCAATAACTCGGGCCGGGCCAAGCTGTGGTTTGCTGGTCAGGGAACGCAGCAGGTGTGGTCGATGAAGCGTGAACTGCTGTCACCGGCTTATACCACCAGGCTGAGTGATTTGCCCCGTGCTCGGGTATACTGAGCGGCGCTTTTCCCTGACCACTACGTCATAATGTGGTGGTTAATGTATTCACAGGTTTGATCCTTTCCCGGACGAAGGGCGGGTCTTGCCTTTTATCTCGGGAACCGCCATTTTCTACAACTATATCGATCCGGTGCTGCATAACTCGACTCAGGATGGCTTTCAGCTCGTGTTCAACGTTGTGGGGCACCAGTTTGAAGGATAGTTGCTGCGTTCGGCCCCTCACACGGTTAAAGATCATATCTACCAAAAATCCCAGCGATTTATCCGTCGGCATCAGCGTCCTGCCATTGACAGCACAACGGTAACAGAAGGAATCCTTATCATTAAGTGGGTAATCTTTAATTAAGCAGAACAAACACTGCGAATTAAATCAGGTGGAACATCAGTTTCACTGTGCTCTCTTATTAGGATAAGGATATTTATCATGAATAATACCGTCAATGGAACCATCAACTTTGCTGGACAAATCGTTGCCCAAACCATGGGGATTGAAGAGGGTGGCATTATTGTACAGCGGCCACGCAATGCAGGCCTCACCGTCAGCGTTAACGGCAGCGAAACGCAAAATGGTTACGTGCAGCTTGGTGCAGTAAGCGAAGTGCAGCTGGCAAATCCTGGCGACAGGGCCATGCCACACCAATTTAACATCCGCGTTGCAGGTATCCCGGAGCAATATACTCACGCCTTGGTGTTTTTTGAGGGGGGTGCCACGGTTGATGCTGCCACCGGCGGCCTGATTAATATGGCGGAAGCGGGTAACGTGCAGATCCAACTGCGTAACCAGCAAGGCGATATTGTCCAGGCAGGGAGTCACTCTCAACTGGTCAGTTCGGCGTTTGTCCCGGTGATGGATGGTGAGGTTTATGCCTCCTTTGCCGCAAACTTCTGCAGTACCGGCCGCGCAACGCCGGGTAATGTGGCGAGCAAGGTTGACTACACGCTCTATTTATTTGAGCTGGCTGCCTGATTGATCAATAGCGATCTCTAACCCACCGCTCGGTGGGTTTTAGTCTGCTGACAACATGCTGCGCCCGTCTGGAAAATCAGCGGATAAGGCAATATCGGATCTGCATTTATTGCCCAGCCAAACCATCAGCTTTCACCCAGCCCGTGGTTTTATCGCCGGTTTTGGGGTGAAGATAACTCACAAACAAAAATCCCTTATAAGCCTGCCCGTGCATGGCGGTCACGCTATCGCCATTGACGACAAATTTCCCACCCTCATCCTGGCAGAGCTTATCCGGCGAGTCGTAAAAATAGAGTTTCTTGTTCTTCACCAGAAACCTCGCCGTAGGCGAGGCCGTTTTGCTTATTGCGGATTCGGCGCTGGCCTGCGCATCGTGGCAAACCTCGTCGAGCGGGGCCAGACGGTCAACGTTGATCCAGCCGGAGGCATTGCCATAACCGACTAACAGATAGCCATTGTTCTCGCCTTCGACGGGTTCAAGCGCGGCATAACCCACCACTTGCACTTTGTCATCCGGGATCACAAATTGAGACTCATTGACGCACTGCTCGGTGGGGGCAACGTGAAAATAAGCCCGTCCTTTACCACGCACCACATATTTAGGGGAATCGGCAATGATTGGGCCTAATTTCATCTGGTCCAAAATGGCCGCGCAGCGCTGCTCCTTCTGTAGGCATTGCTGATATTGTTTGCCGTACTGTGGATTAAAGGTGAGTTGCAGCGGATGCTGTTCGTCGGCGCTGTTATCCAGTAGCTGGCCGGTTTGCGGATCGTACATGACCCAACCAAGATGTCCGGCCCCTGGCGAATCGGGTGAGGTTGACTTGCGGCGGTCGAACAGTTGAATGGCCTGTATGCCGTTGGCCCGTGGTTCAATATTGATTTCCAGCTTGTTCGCTGGCACTTTCTCCGCCCGGATCAGCGCCTGATTGCTGCTGGCTAACAGCTTGATCAACGGAGCCTGACAGTCAAACAGCGAAGCAGGCCGGTCAGGGGTAAAACCTGGGCCCACTGGCGTCACGGCCTGTAGCGCTGTCCAGGGCGCAAGCAGCACTATTCCAACTACGGCTAATGTGGCGAGCTTCTCCATTTCTATCCTATCTACGGTGAGGCAGCATACCTGCCGGCCGCTATCATACCCGGCCAGCAGTGAGTTATGCCACACCGGCTACCCGCAACAGTGCCGTCACTGCCGCCGCAGCCAGCAACACCACGATTAACGGCGTTTTCCGCCAGGCTAATAATGCTCCCACGGCCACACCGCCTAAACGGGCATAACCAGCAAAGTGTTGCCCTTCGAACAGCGTCGCGATCACCGCTACGGCGAGCAGCAACGTGGTGGCAGAGTCGGCGAGCAAGGCCTGAACCCGATCAGAAAAGCTCAGGCTGCGGCCCAGCAGGAAACCGGCAAAGCGAAACGCAAAGGTGCCGCTGGCCAGAAGCAGAATGCCGATGATGAGTGTTTGGTTATCCATTATTTTTCTCGCTTTCTGATCAGTAAACCCAACAGTGAAAACAGCACTGGCATGCCAATCGGTACCAAGGGCACGCTAGCCAGGGCAATCAGGGTGCCGGAGCAGGCGGAAATACAGGTGCGCAGTTTTTTCAGCGAACCGACAATCAAGGCCAGCAAAATGGTGGGGAACACGGCGTCCAGCCCGATGGCATTGATATCGGGAATAAAGCTGCCGATGGTACCGCCAATCAACACGCCCAACGGCCAGCAGGCGGCAATCTCCAGCCCACAGAGCCAGTAGGCCGCCCGTTTTTTGGCCAACGTCGGTTGGGAAATGCCGAACACCACGCTTTCATCATTCATGATATGGCAACCCAATAACTTAAAGCGGCTGCGCTCGATCACCTCTTTCACTGCCATACCGAACGGCAGGTGGCGTGCATTTACCAGCAGCCCGGCTGCCGCCGCAGCGAAGGGGCTACCACCGCTGGCGACGATGCCGATAAACAGAAATTCAGAGGCGCCCGCCAACACCAGCAACGACAGCATCAGCGGGACCCAGAGCTCGAAACCCAGGCCGGTCGCCAGCGAACCATAGGAGATCCCCACGATGCCGTCCGCCAGGCAGACCAGCGCGATCCCTTTGATCACGCCCTTATCGAGCGAGGGGAAAAAGTTTTTAGCCATACTATTTTTCTCACTGCCTTTCTCAAAACGAACGGTTGTTCTATTATAATGAACACTTCAATCTCGATTTACAAGTCGAACGATCGTTCGTTATAAAGTGAGTTACGCGGCCTATGAAACAACCCATCAATATCATTGCGGAAGCTCTGGTGCGCGAACGCCAGCGTACAGGCCTCTCGTTGGCAGAAATTGCTCGCCGGGCAGGAATTGCCAAATCAACGCTGTCTCAACTGGAAGCGGGGAATGGTAATCCGAGCCTGGAAACGTTGTGGGCACTCTGCGTTGCGCTGGATATCCCCTTTGCGCGTTTGATGGAGCCGCAGCAGAGTAAAACGCAGGTGATCCGGCGTGGGGAAGGGGCGGCTGTGGTGTCGGAAGTGGCTAACTATACGGCGGTGCTGTTGGCAACCTGTCCGCCTGGCGCACGGCGAGATATCTATCTGCTGACGACCCAGCCGGGAGCCGACCGTCTTTCTCATCCGCACCCGTTAGGCTCGGTGGAACACATCGTCATCACCCAAGGGCGTGCCTTGGTCGGGCTGGTGGAAGGGCCTGCCGAGCTGAATGCCGGGGATTATATTTGCTACCCAGCCGACCGGCCGCACATCTTCCGCGCCCTGGAGCCGGATACGCTGGCCGTGCTGGTCTCAGAACAAAACTAACATCCCCATCACTCTAACTCTCTCCCAGAAGGGAGAGGGAACCGAATGTTGACTACGGCGTTCTGCCTTATACCTCCAGACTGACTTCCGTTCTTACCTACAACACCGTACCCGCTCCCTCTCCCTTAAACAGCTGTTTATGGGATCCCCCGATTTTACAATGGGAGAGGGCTGGGGTGAGGGGGAGCAGCGGTCACTTTACGTCCATTTGTTAGATCCCTGTCATGTTTTTGTTATTTGCTCATTCCAAAACACACGTTTCGCTTGTTTGGGTTAAAAAATTTCACTAGTCTCATTTTTGAAATAAACGTTTGATATCTGTGTGGGATGTTTAACAGTCACATCAGGAGTTCATTTCAATGCATTGTTTTAATGATTATTTTTAATTATCCCTAAGCATCTCATAACCAGTATTAACTGATGAGATACCGCGCGGAACAGGGTTTTAAGACGATAATAACGAGCGGGTTGTTGTTTGAATGTAAAAAATATTTTTCATTAGTCGTCAAATCAACAGGCCTCTTCATTCTAACAATTAAAGGGTACAGAACATGAAGCTGAAGAAATTGATCGTCACCTCGCTACTGATGTGCATGCTGCCAGCCTCGGTGTTAGCCAAAGATATCAAGATCGGCGTGTCGATGGCCTACTTTGATGACAACTTCCTGACCATCCTGCGCCAATCCATGCAAAACAAAATGAAGCAGGAAGGTAACGTCAGCGGCCAGTTTGAAGATGCCAAAGGCGATATCGCGCAGCAGATCCAGCAGATAGAGAACTTTGTCAGCCAAGGGGTCGACGCTATCATCCTTAACCCGGTAGATACCCAGGGCGTCAAGCCAATGATCAAGCTGGCGGAGAACGCCCATATTCCACTGGTGTTCGTCAACCGTCGGCCAGAGGCCACACTGCCAGCCGGTATGGCCTACGTAGGTTCAGACTCCAAACTGGCGGGCAAGCTGCAGATGGAAGAGCTGGCCAAGCTGATGAACGGCAAGGGCAATGTGATGATCCTGCTCGGCGAGCTTTCCAGTGAAGCCACCCGTGATCGGACTCGCGGCGTTGAGGAAGTGGTGGCCCAGTATCCGAATATTCATATCATCGATAAGCAAACCGCCAAGTTTTTCCGCAAAGAGGCGGTTGATGTGACGACCGACTGGATCCTCTCCGGCCAGCAGATTGATGCCATCGCTTCCAACAACGATGAAATGGCGATCGGTGCCATTCTGGCGCTGAAGCAGGCGAAGAAAACCGGTGTGCTGGTAGCGGGAGTGGACGGTACGCCAGATGCCCTGGAGTTTATCAAGAAGGGAGATTTGAGCCTCAGCATCTTCCAGGATGCCAAAGGTCAGGGGGAGGGCGCCGTGCAAACCGCCATTCAACTGGTCAAGGGTGAGAAGGTTGAAAGCAGCGTCATGATCCCTTACCAACTGATCACCAAAGCCAATTACCAGGACTTTGCCGACAAGAATAAAAAGTAATGACCAACCGGCCCTTTGCCCAACGGTACGGGGCATCGTTCACAGCGATCGGCAGGATAACGGCGGAGGTTATCAGTATGCATCCTTATGTGCTGGAGGCGGAAGGCATCAGCAAGCAGTTCCCGGGCGTTAAGGCGTTGGATAACGTGTCGCTCAAGATCAAACCGGGCAGCGTGCATGCGTTAATGGGGGAAAACGGTGCCGGTAAATCGACGTTGATGAAGTGCTTAATCGGTATTTATCGGCCCGATGCCGGCACCATCAAGGTCAAAGGGCAGCCGGTGACGTTTAACGATACGCAGGCGGCCTTGCACTCGGGCATCTCCATGATCCACCAGGAACTGAACCTGGTGCCGCATATGACGGTGGCAGAAAATATCTGGCTGGGGCGTGAGCCCGCCAAGCTGGGTTTTGTAAACCACGAGGAATTAAACCGTAAAACCCGCGAACTGTTGGCGCATCTCAAGATTAAATTAGATCCGGAAACCCAACTGGGCACGCTGAGCATCGCCAACCAACAGATGGTCGAGATTGCCAAGGCGGTGTCTTATAACGCCGACGTATTGATCATGGATGAGCCGACCTCGGCATTAACGGAAGGGGAAGTGGTGCATCTGTTTGCGATCATTCGTGAACTGAAGCAGCAGGGCAAAGGCATTATCTATATCAGCCACAAAATGGATGAGATCTTTGCCATCACCGACGAAGTCAGCATTTTCCGTGATGGCACCTCGATCGCCAGTGATAAAACCGAAAACCTGACCAAACAGTCGCTGATCACCATGATGGTGGGGCGCGAGCTGACCCAGATGTTCCCCAAGTTTAATAACAATATCGGTGAAGAGGTGTTGCGTGTGGCCGGGTTGCGGCGCAGCGGTTGGTTCCACGATATCTCCTTTGCGGTTAAGCGTGGGGAAATTCTCGGGGTTGCTGGGCTGGTGGGAGCTGGGCGCAGCGAAGTGATGGAGAGCCTGTTTGGCATGCATCCGGCTGAGGGGGGCGAGATTTATATTGAAGGCTTGCCGGTAAAAATAGGTTCCCCCTCCAAAGCCATCGAGCAAGGGCTGGCATTCCTGACCGAAGACCGTAAAAAGTCTGGTCTGTTTCTGGTGCTGTCGGTGGTGGAGAACATGAGTATCGTCAACCTTTCCGCCTATACCAGCAAAAACGGGTTTGTCAGCCAGACGCAAATGGCCAAAGACTGCATGGAGCAAATCAGCAAACTCAATATTAAAACCCCGACGATGGACCAGATTATCAATAACCTCAGCGGCGGCAATCAGCAGAAGGTCTTGATTGCTCGCTGGCTATTGGCGCAGCCGAAGGTCCTGATCCTGGATGAACCCACGCGCGGTATCGACGTGGGGGCCAAGGCAGAAATTTATCGCCTGATCAGCGAATTGGCGCACCGCGGCGTCGCCATTATTTTGGTTTCGTCTGAACTGCCGGAAATACTCGGCATGAGCGATCGCGTCATGGTGATGCACGCCGGACGCATTACGGGGATCCTGGATAAAGATGAAGCAGACCAGGAAAAAATCATGGCGTTGGCCTCGGAATAACGCAAAGGTAAAACACAATGAATAACGTCAAAGTGGAAACTCAGCCAGTCAAAGTCTCGCCGTTTGCCGATTTCAGCGGCAAGTTGCCGAAAGATACCGGCATCTTTATCGTCATGATCGGTATCGCGCTGATTTTTGAAATGCTGGGCTGGTACGTGCGCGATCAGTCATTCCTGCTTAACCCGAACCGCCTGCTGTTGATCGTTTTGCAGGTGGCGATTATCGGCATCATTGCTGTTGGTGTAACTCAGGTCATTATTACCACCGGTATCGATCTCTCATCTGGCTCGTTGATTGCCCTGACGGCGGTGGTGGCGGCCAGCCTGGCGCAAACCTCCGAAAGCATTTCGCCAATGTATCCGGGCCTGCTGGACCTGCCCGCCGCGATCCCCATCGGGGCCGGGATTGGGGTGGGTATTATTTGCGGATTTATCAACGGGTTCTTGATCACTCGCACCGGTATTCCGCCGTTTATCGCCACCTTGGGGATGATGGTTTCTGCCCGTGGTTTGGCGCAGTATTACACCAAAGGTAACCCGGTCAGTTTTCTGTCGGACGGTTTTACCTCGATTGGCCAGGGTGCCATGCCGGTGATTATTTTCCTGGTGGTGGCGGTGATTTTCCATATCGCCCTGAAGCACACCCGTTATGGCAAATACGTGTATGCCATCGGCGGCAATATGACCTCGGCCAGGGTCTCTGGGATCAACGTCAATAAATACCTGGTGACGGTCTACACCATTGCGGGTGGGTTGGCAGGATTAGCGGGCGTGGTGCTGGCGGCACGAGTCAGTAGCGGGCAGTCGAGCATGGGGGTGTCTTATGAGTTGGACGCCATTGCCGCTGCGGTCATCGGTGGCAGTAGCCTGATGGGCGGAGTGGGGCGCATTACCGGCACACTGATCGGCGCGGTGATCCTCGGCCTGATCAAAAGTGGCTTTACCTTTATCGGTGTGGATTCCTACATTCAGGACATTATCAAAGGCATGATCATCGTGGCCGCTGTGGCTATCGATATGCGCCGTAACCGCAAGAAGCTGTGATCCTCGCCTTGGCCGCCGGTGTGGTGACCGGCGGTTTGGCCAGGTGGGCAGGTTTATGCATCGCTGCCATTGATACGTCGGGCCAGTTCGTAACGCGCGCTCCAGTATTGGTTATCCAGGCTGGAAACGGTGACGCCCATACTGGTAGAGGCGTGAACAAACTCACCCTCCCCGATATAAACGCCGACGTGGCGCTGACGGGATGAGGTTTTAAAAAACACCAGATCGCCTGTGTTTAACTCGCTTTTGGCTACGCGCGAGCCCAGTTTCATTTGTTCACCGGTGCTGCGTGGCAAGCTGACGGCAAATTCATCTTGAAATACGCGCTGCATATAGGCTGAACAGTCGATGCCTTTGCGCGAGTTACCCCCGAATTTGTAACGTACTCCTTCCCATCGGTCATAATGCGACAGGATTTTTTTTAGCTCCTGAGTATTATTGTGGCCGGAACTGGCTGAAGCGGAAAAGCTCATGCAAAATGCTGAGCAAGTGAGAAATACAGCAAAAAATTTAAGCATAAAAGATTTCTGAAAGAGCAACTGAACGTCTATCCCTGTAATGGAGTGGCCGGATCGCCTGACTCATTCCTTCTGAGTGGTGGTAATATACACAGCTATTGCTCATAAATAAACCAAAAACAGGCTAATTATTGACCATTTCTATGTGGGTTATCGGCTTGTTACTTTTGATAGCGCACCTCTGGTTGGCTGTGGAAACCCGGGAATGACGGGCAATCAAGGAATTAGCAACCGGTGGCAGATTTTGCCAACCAAAATTGCAACATGTCGCTGCTATCGGTTTATCGGATGGGTATAGAGGTGGGGATCTCAAATTGAGACGAATCATATTGGTAATTTTATCAATTGCACCATTTTCGCTGAGGGGGGAATGTTATTTTTTATCTAATATAATGTTAATTAAATCGAAATAAATTAAGCCTCATCTGTGATGGTTTTCGCATTTAAAACACTCCCCTGCACAATACCACCTGAGAACAGCTCACTCTGCACACAAAATGCATGCCCCAAACTCGTGCCGTACATCCATTATCAGGGGGGTTATCAGGCTGTGCCCTCGAATCGTAGCCATCAGGAATGACAACCTGATCAAGGCCGTACAGGAGTGAGGTTTCATGACCAACTTGAATACTATTTTGCCCGGCGAAAAGGCGCAGACGACTGAAAAACCGATTGATAAAGTTGAAGAGATATTACCCATTGCCCATCTTTTTACCCTGGGGCTTCAGCATGTTCTGGTGATGTATGCGGGGGCGGTTGCCGTCCCATTGATGATCGGCGGCAGCCTGGGGTTGGATAAGCTGCAGATTGCTTATCTGATCAGCTCCGATCTGTTTTGCTGTGGCGTGGTGACGCTATTGCAATGCATCGGGATGGGGCGCTTTGCGGGTATTCGGTTGCCCGTCATCATGTCCGTCACCTTCGCAGCCGTCACGCCGATGTTGGCCATCGGTGCCAACCCCGAAATCGGCCTGACCGGTATCTTTGGTGCCACCATTGCGGCTGGAATTATCACCACGTTGCTGGTGCCGTTGGTAGGCCGTTTGATGCCGCTGTTCCCAACCCTGGTGACGGGGATTGTGATCACCTCTATCGGCCTTAGCATTGTGCGGGTCGGGATAGATTGGGCCGCCGGGGGCAGGGGTAATGCCAACTACGGTAATCCGGCCTATATTGGCGTCTCGCTGCTGGTGCTGATTTTTATTTTGCTAATCACCCGGTTTAGCAAAGGCTTTATCTCAAATATTTCCGTGCTGTTGGGAATTGGCTTCGGTTTTGTGGTGGCGCTGCTGATGGGAGAGGTCAGCTTTTCTGGCCTGGATGATGCCGCCTGGTTTGCCATCGTGCGCCCCTTTGCCTTCGGTTGGCCGACCTTTGATCCGGCTTCGATTATCACCCTGACGATCGTCATGCTGATCGTATTTATTGAATCGATGGGCATGTTTATGGCGCTGGGGGAAATTGTCGGTCGCCCAACCACCAAGCAAGATGTGGTCCGTGGGTTGCGGGTTGATGGCCTGGGAACCATTATCGGCGGTGTTTTCAATACGTTCCCGCATACCTCATTCTCCCAGAATATTGGCTTGGTCAGCGTTACTCAGGTGTCCAGCCGCTGGGTGTGCGTAATGGCAGGTTTGATCCTGGTGCTGTTCGGTCTGATCCCCAAAATGTCTATTCTGGTGGCCTCGATCCCGCAGTTTGTCTTGGGGGGCGCGGGTATCGTGATGTTTGGCATGGTGCTGTCTACCGGCATCAAGATCCTGACCAGGGTCAACTTCAATACCAACCGCTATAACGCCTATATTGTCGCCATCAGCCTGGGGCTTGGCATGATCCCGATCGTAGCGGCTGATTTCTTTACCCAGATGCCAGCGAGCCTGCAACCGTTGCTGCATAGCGGCATTTTGCTCTCTTCAGTGGCGGCGGTGCTGCTGAATCTTTACTTCAATGGCTATCATCCGGAGGAATAATGCTGCCGTTTATTGATGATCTCCGTTAACAGTGGCTTGCCAGCCAGTGGCGATAACAGGTAAAAACACTGTTCGACATAAAAGGAGTAATCAATGCGGATAACCTTGGCCCAATTTACCTGCCGTGAAGGGGACATTGCCCATAACCTGGCCGCCGTGCTGGCGCAGATTGAACGTTGCAGCGGCCAAACCGACCTGTTGGTGTTGCCAGAAACGCAGCTTACCGGCTTTACCCATCCTGACGGTAATACGGACTACGCGCTGCAACTGCAAGGCCCGGAACTCGCGCAAGTGGTGGCGGCAAGCCAGCGTACGGGGATTGCCGTCGCCGTGGGTTTTCTTGAGCAGGATGGCACGCAACTGTTCAACAGCTCGGTGCTGATCACACCGGAGCAGGGCATCTATCTGCATTATCGCAAAAGCCATTTATGGACCAATGAACGCGCCGAAGCGCAAGCGGGCGATCGCCTGGTCTGCGGGCTGTGGCGGGGGCGGCGTATTGGTTTACTGATCTGCTACGACATCGAATTCCCAGAGGCATCACGAGCGTTGGCTCTGATGGGGTGCGATCTGTTGCTGGTTACCGATGGCAATATGGATCCCTATGGTCACGTGCATCGTAACGCTTTGCTGGCTCGCGCTCAGGATAATCAGATGTTTGTGGCGATGGCCAACCGCGCCGGGCATGGATGTGGGATGCAGTTTGCTGGCGAAAGCCTGGTTGTTGATCCCTTGGGGCGTGAGGTGGCCAGACTGGGGCGCGAGCCGGGAATAGTGCAGGCAGAGCTGGATTTCAGCCTGCTGGAAGCGGCTCGCCGCGAATATCGTTATCTGCAAGACCGGCGTTTGGCACTCAGCGGGGAGACGCAGTGGCAGCAGCGGGATGATGAACAACGTTGGTGGCCGCTAATTCCACGTTAACACCGCTTGCTGAAAGGCCAATGGCTTAGGTAAAGTCATAGACAGATTGGTCACTGTAATTGATAGACTTGCAGCACTCTAAGGAGCCGTACCATGCGATACCTTGCCCTGAGTAAAAGAATCTTGCCATTGGCTGCGCTGCTGGTGCTGTCGTTGCCCACAGCCTGGGCAGCACAAAACGCCCCAGCCCCGATCCCATCGGCGTTAATCGGCAACTGGAGCGTGACCAAGATCATTCCCACCCAGACCGTGGGCTGCTGGGATGAAAAGCAGGCACAGCAGTTGGTCGGTAATAGTATCAACTATAAAGCAGACGGCTTTACCTGGCATGAACAGCAACTGATCAATCAGGGGGCGATCACCACCACGGTAGAGGCGCAAGAGTTTGTGGAAGATAACTCGGGCGATAATTGGTACGTCGATTTCCCGATTTTGGGTATCAGTACGCCTTCGGTGCAGCGAGTCATCATTCAGCATCAGGATGTCACCGTACCGGGGATCACCGATCAGGGGACTGAAGGGGTTCCCGGTGATAACGTGTTGGTGAAAGATCGTAATACGTTGCTCTTCTCCCAATGCGGCGTGTGGTTTGAGGCGCAACGGCAGAAAAAATAGCGAGATGTTAGACGGCGGGGGCGCCGCTGCGCCCCTATGTCGTGAAGCTGCTGGGTATCAGTTCGTCGGTTGGCAATCGGGTATTTCAAGTTTGCGTAACAGTGCGGGGATATCGACGGTGTCTATTTTATCGGCTTGCAAATAGCTCTGCGCGTAGTCATACCAAATACCAGACTCCAGGAACAGGATCATCAATTCGCGGTCCAGATGATTTTCATTCGCCATGCTGACCAAGATATTGAGTGCCTCAGATAACAGCTTGCCCGGTTTATAAGGCCGATCGGCGGCCGTCAGGGCTTCAAACACGTCGGCGATCGCCATCATGCGCACCGGAATGCTCATCTGTTGGTGGGTTAACTGGTAAGGGTAGCCTTTACCATCCATGCGTTCATGATGGCCACCGGCAATTACCGCCACGTTGGCCATGGTGCGTGGGAACGGCAGTTTTTCCAACATGATGATAGTCTGCATTATGTGCTCGTTGATTTTATAGCGCTCCTCCTCACTCAGGGTGCCTCTGCGGATACCCAGATTGTAAATCTCCCCGTGGTTATAGAGTAAGGTCGGCTCCTTGAGTTTGAAGTGATAGCTTTCAGGCAGATGGCTTTTCTCGTCGCGGTAGATGATATGTTCTTCTTTATCCGCCAGTAGTGGTTCCTGAGTAGGTAAGGGGACGGCAGGGCGGCGGTTTTTGCGCGCCAATTCTTCCCGTGCCACGCCTGCGGTATCATCCAGAGTGCGGGTCCATTGATATTGTGCGATTTGTTGAATGCGTGCGAGCGCGCTGTCAGACAGGAATTCGCCACCGATATTACACTGGGCAATAAAATAGAAATCTTCATCCAACTGCTGCAGCTCATCGCGTAGCCATTGTTCTTCCTGCTCGGTAGCGGCGATCGTAGCGTGCTTGCGCAGGAAGCTAACCTCTTTATCCCGCTTCAGCACCTCAAAGCGCATCCGCACCTCGTGAATACGGTCGTAAATCATCTCCAGCTTGGTGGCTTTATCCACTATGGCCTCCGGCGTAGTGATTTTCCCGCAGTCGTGCAGCCAGCAGGCGGTGTGCAGTTCCTCCCACTCATTGGCGGAAAGGGTAAAATCGGCGAACGGCCCTTGTTTGGCCTCAACCGCTGCCTTGGCCAGCATCTTGGTAATGACCGGTACGCGCTGGCAATGGCCGCCGGTATAGGCGCTCTTGGCGTCGATCGCTCCGGCGATTAACTGAATAAAGGCTCCCATCAGATGCTTTTGCTCTTGCAGCAGATATTGCGTCTCTATTGCTACCGATAAGCTGCCCACCAGAGCATTAATCAGTTGTACTTTGGCTTGCCCATGTTCCGGACCAGCTTCGGCAGGATTAAGCAGCAGTAAGAACCCCATCAGTTCCCGATCATGCGTTTGCATCGGGACAGCCACATAGTGCAGCGGCAAATGGGAACCAAAGATGGTGTGCAGTTGGCTGGGGATATTCTCGTTGGTAAAGACTCCGGCAACGGTTTTACCCTCCAGGATCTGCCAAAACGCGCTGAAATGTTGTGGATCAAACTGCAACGATGCCACCTCCGAACTGGCCACCTCTTTTCCAGCCCAGTTGCAGGCTATGGGTGAAAAGCAGCCGGGCGTTTTGTCTGACAGGAAAATAATGCCGCCGCTCATGTTCGCGATTTTGCTGGTTTCATTGAGCAAGCCCTGCATCTGCTGCGGGAAATTATCCTTGGCGGATAACAGGCTGCCCATCGAGATAAACTGCTTGAGCGTCAGCTTCATTTTGGACATGGCTTTGTGCAGGTCGTCCACTTCTTCAATCACCGAGCGTTCCTCCGCCCGCTCATCAAAATGCAGATTGCTGATGGCGTCGGCATCCTGGCGCAGGCGGATCAGCGGCCGGGAAATACGTAGGGAGAAATACCAGACCAGCGGCAGGCCGAGCAGCAGCAACGCAAAGGCGATCAGGGTCGAGCGGTTGCGGATGGCGTTGGCATCAGCGGTCAGATAGGCCGAGGGCGTGGCAATCACCAACTGGTAGCCTTGGCTTTGCCCCTTAAGCTCCACAACGGCTCCAAACCAGCTCTGCCCTTGTGCCGTAAATAGGCCGCTTGCGCCGTGATGGGGATCTAGCAACGCTTGCAGTACCGGGATGTGCGCAATGCTGTTGAGTCCATCCTGGCTTTTGGTGTTCTGTGCAGGCAGGCTGGCGATAGCTTCATTGGCAGAGTTAATGATCGCCGCCTGGCTATCCGGCGGTAGGCTTTGTTGAAGAAACAGCGAAAGTGAAGCCAGTGAAACGTCCAAACCGATCACGGCATGGCCATCTGGAGCCTGGATGCTGTAGGTGAAGCCGGTCTCACCGGTGCCTTTGAAGGTATAGAGCGGGGAGGTAATCAGTTGCTGAGTTTTTACTGCCAACTGATACCAGGTACGCTCCCGGGGATCATAATTATTATACGGCACGGTTTTTACCGCCATAACCTGCTGTTTACCGTCCAAAAAGATATTCTGAGCCTGGGGCGAGGTCTCTAAAAAGCGGTAGCTTTGCGCCAGCCATTCGGCATCTTCCGGCGCAGTAAATAAAGCTCGGTTGGCTGGGGTGAGGCGGCGTAGTATAAAGAAATCGCCGTTGGGGTAAGCGCTGTATACCGCATTGGCATAATCATTTTGCTTGAGTATCTCGATCAGCGGGCCGATAAATGCCATGCGTTGCTCGAGGGTGGTGGCTTCTGTTATTGGCATACGTGCCAACATCTTCGCCGACATTTTCATGCTGCGGGTCACGGAGTCCAGCTCCGCAGCAATGGCTTCGCCGGTTTTTTGATACTGCCGGTTGGTGCTGGCCTCGGTCAGTTTGCTGAGTTGGCTGTGGCTAAAAAGCACGATTACGCTGCCGATGGAGACAATCAGCAAGGTAAACAGCGCGGCAATCTGGATATGTAGCGGATAGCGGCTTCTTAAACCTGTGATCTTTCCTGCCATAGTGTCCACCTTGGATGCCAATTTTTAGCTTTTTTAAATTATAGACGAAGCAGGGGGGATCTGATTGGTGGCGTAGTAAGGCTATTGAGTTGAATTTAAGGTGAAATTTTTTGTTTCGTAGCTAAATAAACCAATACGTTATTAAAAAATAAAGCTTTATGAATCAACGGCGACAAAGATAACACTTTTGTCGCACGGGCGTTGTTCCTGAAACCCTTGAGGCTGTTACTTAACACCAAGCTTCTCCCTCAACAGTGGCATGTAGCTATCGATGTTATAAGTTTTATCCCCGGTGATGCTGGCGCAGGCGTTATGAGCATAAATAAAATAGCTTACGCCAACGCTTAGGCCTAAATCATTAAGATCGGGCTTTTGGGGGTCTAAAAGACTGTAGCTTTCTGGGATTAAGTGAGTGAAAACATCTTCTGATCCGATATTTAAGACTTCTCTAACAATAATAGACTTGCCCATGGCGAGGTCTAAAGGTGCTCTAGATTTAACAGTGTCATATTGCTCACTCATGCATAAGCGGTATTTATCGCATCCAGATAATCTGTTACTTTCACAATAAGCCGTTGATATTTCGGTTAGATTGTCAATATATAAATAAGAGATGTAGTTACTTTTGCACCCAGAGGTGAAAAGTAATAAAAAAAGCATGTGGTTATATTTTTTCAACTTTATTTGACTCCAGCTTAAACATTTCTTCGGCGTTAGCATGTCCGGTATAGGACATGCGAGGTAACACATTTAGTGCCTGATTATAATCAGCACCTGGACAGCTCTCCCAAGGGCCACCCGTTCGAGCGATTAGGTTCGCGGAGCTCCCATCAGCAATCGAATAATCAATGTAGATATTATCCCAGCGTTTGACATTGGCGGGTTTGGGGCTTTTTCCCTTCCTGGATACCGGATCAAGCGTTACCAATAGTTCAATCGGAATATCGGGGTTTTTCTTCGCCAATAAAATCGCCCGGTCTCCACCCCAACTATGACCTACCAGCACGATTTTCTGCCCGGCAGCATGCCATTCTTTCATTAGCGGCGCGACTTTCCCACCGCCATGTTCGGAGTAGGCCACATCCTGTTTGCGCAGGGTGATAACCTTACCACCGTTATCCGTGGTATCTCTGCCATTTTTTTTCTCATAAGGAGCAAAAACAAACTTTAACAAGGGTTGAAAACTTGCGTCCATCGCGCCACCAATAAACACCACCAGTGTCTTTAAACAATTGGCGGTAATCTTACCTTGCTGCTCTTTTACGCTAGGTAAGATAATATAGTCACTCGGGTCGTTATTCTTGTATTTGTAATCAAAACCCGGAAAAATAATTCCATCTGATGCGCACATTATCTTGCCTCCAAATGCTTACGTAACATCAATAGTTCCTTTCTGATGCGTCGCTGAGTGTAGGCCACCAACTCAGCGAGCCGTAGATCTTCCTGACTAACGTGATTATCAGCAAAATGCACCTTAACCCAAGGGTAGAGCGGGTCATCAAAGACTTTATGGCCGAGGAAGAACTGTAATGCCAGGATAACCGCCTGCCCGTGGAACGTGGTGACCCCATGCTCCTGAAACCAATGTTGATCTTGAGCTAATAGGCCGAACATCTGATGTATGGGAACGTACTGCGCCCGCTCAGGGTAAAGTGAGCGTACATAATCCACCACGTGCTGTTCTTCATACATATAGGGCAACTGGGTAAGTTGCAGGGTTTTTAGCCTTTCCAGCGCTGCCAGGTAGAGCTCTAACCGCTTGCCCATGCTTCGTACAAAAACCAGCCCCAACTGCTGATTTAACACGGCCAACTGCCCTGGCTCCTCTGCTGCGGTTGTCAAATAGGGCGCGACGATGTGCTCAAGCTGGAGATCGGTATCAAAATGGCTGCCTAAACTGCAGGCTAAATCAAGGAATTGGCAACGATCGTTAAAACGCTCCAGCCGGTGAGTTTGGCATTTTTCCGTGATGAGGGTAATGAACCGCTGGACCTGTTCATCGCCCAACAGGCGGGTGCGCTTCGGATATTTATCGGTAAAGTAGCGCTGTAGCTGGCTAACCTGCTCGTTCTGGTTTTGCTGCTTTAACTTGGCGAGTTGCGCTTCTTCCAGCGTCACTTTCCCTGTCAGAATTGGGGCTGCCTGGGCGGGTAATTCAATCATCTGTTGCCGGACCCAAAGCGAGCTGAATACCCCCATCAGCTGATTTTGCTGGGACTCGGTGGAGGCCGCCAGGATTAACGGTAGAAACTGGGCGTCCCAATAGCGGAAAAATACCGTCTTCCCATCTGGCAAATTAATCTGCGTCAGGCCCCGTAAATGGTCGAGAATGCGCTGACGCGGCTGTTCACTGACTGCCAGCCATCCCCAGTCCGTTGAGGATGCTTCACTCACCCACGCTAAAAACGGGCTCTTAACCGACAGCTCCACCAAATAGGGCATCACTTGGTGCCAATCTTTGTAGGCCGTATAGTGATAAATCCCTTCTGCAACGCGGGAGCCATCCAGTTGATAGTAGTGTTTCAATGGCTGCGCATCGCTAACGGTGGACAACACCGCATACAGCCGTTGTCCTGATGCGCAATTGGCCAGCCATTGCTGTAGTTGACTCTCCATATCTTCGTTGCCTCCGGCAAGCTGTCCCGATTAAATCGCGCAACCCTGTTGTTTACATCGCTCACACTCTTCGCAAAATGCTCGCGGTTGTTTAAACGCACTAACCTGTGCAGGATTTAGCGCAAAGGCAGGGACGCTGGCTGGGATAGGAATAACATCGGGCATTCTGCCACCCCATCCTCTGCCGGAGCCCGGGCTGCCGGTGCCCACATTGAGCGTGGGGCCGATCGTAACGCCGCTGGGATCGATTTTTATAAAGCTGGAACCGGCCTTTAAGGTGATTTCCGTGCCGGTTTCAATCACTATTTTAGTGCCGGACTTCAGGTGAATTTCCTGCCCAACCTCCGTCAATAAGGCGTTGCTGGCGTTAATGTGGAAATTGCTATTCACGGTCAGGGAATAATCGCTTTCTATCCGGTCACGCTTTTCGCCATTAACCTGCAGAAAATCATTGTGGACAACCTGTTGTCTGCGATCGTTGCCTATCCGCTGGTTCTCATCGTGATCGATACGTGCGCAACTGTCATGCAGCACTTCGGTTGTCATGTTCTTTTGCGCATGCAGATAGAGCTCTTCCTGGCCTTTTTCATCTTCAAAACGCAGTTCGTTAAACCCTTCGCCTTTATGGGTTTGCGAACGGATCGACATCTGGGTTTTGGTGCCCGGCAGCTTGCCCGGGGGCAGGTTGCTGGCGTGATAGGTGCGGCCGATAATGACGGGTTGATCGGGATCGCCATTCAGAAACTCGACGATCACCTCATGGCCAACGCGTGGCACGGCCGACATGCCCCAACGTGGCCCTGCCCAGGGGTGTGATACCCGGATCCAACAGGAACTGCTGTCGTCGGTTCTGCCCGAGCGATCCCAGAGAAAACGGACTTTTACCCGACCGAACTCATCACAAAAGATTTCTTCAGTGGCTGGCCCCGTGACAATGGCGATTTGTGCACCATCAATCCGTGGCTTGGGGTGTAAAGCGGGGCGCCAGGTCTGATCGTAGGGAATAAACGCAAACTGGCTGGTTACGATAGTTCCCGTCCCGCCTGTGTTACTTTCAAGCGCTTGGGGTTGCTGCCCTGAATGGTTAGCCTGGGTGATTTGCCAACGCGTATTGAGCGCCTCCAGAGGATGGTTTTCCAAGGTAAAGCGTACGCCGGGTTGCAGCGCCGGGCAGTTGCTTGCCCCTTCGCTCTGATGAGCATCGTTACGCAGCGCCTGGATGCGCCAGCGGGCAAAAGATTTACCCACCTCGGTGCTTTTGAAACGCCCTGGGAAATCGTAATGAAAGTACTTGCCGGGCTGATGCTCAGTATCGCGGGCGTCATCGCCAAACTCTGCCAACCATAAGGGATCTTTAAAGGTGTAATCTTTCAACAGCACTTCGGCGAGGCGTAAACTTTCCCGGCGCTTAAAGGTGGTGACGCAGGGTTCATCCAACGAGGTAGATGACTGGTCGGGATGATAGGGGAGCGTTGGCCCGTCATGCAGTGCGGCGCAATCATCGGAAAACACCAACGTATGTTTGCCATTTTGGTGCTCAAAGAAATAGTAAATCCCCTCTTCTGCGGCCAGGCGGTTAATAAAATCGAGATCGCTTTCATTATATTGGACGCAAAACTCACGTACGGCATGGGGATAGCGCAACGCGTGGGCATAGTCGACGATCTTGTTTTCTTTTAACAGGGTTTCCAGGATTTCCAGAAAGTTTTGTTGCTGGAAAATACGTGAACGGTGACCCAACCCGGCTCGCCAGAGCGAGGGACGAATGCTAAATCGATAACGCGTTTGATGAAGTCCGGCATCCCCTTGTTCGATGGAGGTGACAATGCCATTAACGACTCGCTGTACCTCGGTTTCACGCCAAATCGTCAGCGTGGCGGTATTATCCAGGATTGAACGGAACTCCACGCTGGGCTTGGCGCTAGCCACCTCAAGCTCTAGCGCGAACGGGCTGGAGAATTGTTCATGCAGAGTAAATTCCACCACCACAAAAGCGTCTGCTGGCAGGTTGCCAACGCTTAACGTAAACCTCAGCCCGCTGGCTTGTTTGCTCATCCCTGGCATGCGCTTCCCCCCATTTATTACATGAATATATTCCGCTCAATTACAACAAAAAATCCATAGATATATAAATAATATTAATGTATTTGTGGCGAAATAACAACCAGTGGCGTTTTATAAATGTGATCCAATACGACAATGTGTGATTACGCTAATTGTTGTCCTGCCTGGTTTAGAGCGGATTGGCGTATTACGCCATTTTCATGCGAAATGTCATGGAAACCGATCAAATATAACCACTATATTTACATGGTTATAACCTTACTGACACCTGCCTACGCCAGCCAAGATAAGGAGATAACGTCAACGAAAGCGTGTTTTTTCAGTCAGCCTGTTCGGAAAGGATACCTATGAATCAATTTATCGTTGCGGAATCAGAAGCCTGCATTGGCTGCCGGAGTTGTGAGGTCGCCTGCGTGACCGCACACCATCACGGGGCATACCCAAGCAAGCGCGAATATTTCACCCCAAGAGTCAAGGTTATTCAGGGCACCCATGGCAATACGGCCGTGTTCTGCCACCATTGCGAAGATGCGCCCTGTGCCAATGTTTGTCCTACCGGGGCCATTGAACAAAGTGATACCAGCATCCAGGTCAGCCAAGAGAAATGCATCGGCTGCAAAGCCTGTGCGGTCGCTTGTCCGTTTGGCATGATGACGGTGGTGACCGAAACGGTGCAGCCCGCCAATCATCGCCTGGCCGACAGCTATCAGAAGGTTGAGGCACAGAAATGCGACCTGTGTAGCGAGCTGAACCATGAGCCTGCTTGTGTACGTGCCTGCCCAACCCATGCACTCAGCCTGGTGAACAACCAAACGTTGCTGGACCAGCAGCGAGAAAAGCGGCTACGTGCAGCGGCGCGCGATCACCATAGCCAACTGTTTGGCAGTGCGGCTAATCAGAGCCCGGAAGCGAAAGCCCAGAAAAAATCAACTCCGATCCGTAATCTGCTGCAACAGCCTCGGGCACCTCGCCTGGAAGCCAGCAAAATCCCGCTCGAGTTGCGCAAAACCAGCTTTGCCGAAATCTACCAACCCTTTAATGAGCAACAGATCCAGCAACAGGCCGAACGCTGCCTGAGCTGCGGCAAGCAGAGTATCTGCTCCTGGACCTGTCCGCTGCATAATCAGATCCCTCAGTGGATCAAGCTGGCCAGCCAGGGGCGCATCTGGGAGGCGGCGGAGCTATCGCACCAAACCAGCAGCCTGCCGGAAGTGTGCGGCCGGGTATGCCCACAGGACCGACTGTGTGAGCAATCCTGTACGCTCAATGAGCACGGGGGAGCCGTCACCATCGGTAACATTGAACGCTACATCACCGAAACGGCCTTTGAGATGGGCTGGCGGCCAGATATGTCGGCGGTGAAAGACAGCGGCAAGCGCGTTGCCATTATCGGCGCGGGTCCGGCGGGGCTGGGCTGTGCCGATATCCTGGTGCGTCATGGCATCAAGCCGGTGGTGTTCGATCGCTATCCGGAAATTGGCGGGCTGCTGACCTTCGGCATTCCGGCGTTCAAGCTGAATAAGGACGTGATGGCCAGAAGGCGTGAGATCTTCAGCGATATGGGCGTGGAGTTCCGTTTGAATACCGAGATTGGCAAAGACGTCTCGATGGAAACCCTGCTCAATGATTACGACGCGCTGTTCCTTGGCGTGGGGACCTATAAATCGATGCGTTCCGGCCTGGAAAATGAAGGTGCGCCGGGAGTGTATGACGCCTTGCCATTCTTGATCGCCAATACCCAACAACTGATGGGCTATGCCGAAAACCCGCAAAGCCCTTACGTCAATATGGCGGGCAAGCGGGTGATCGTACTGGGGGGCGGTGATACCGCTATGGACTGCGTCCGTACCTCATTACGTCACGGTGCTGAGCAGGTGATTTGTGCCTATCGGCGTGATGAAAAGAGCATGCCGGGTTCGAAAAAGGAAGTGAAAAATGCGCGGGAAGAGGGCGCAGAATTCATGTTCAACCTGCAACCGCTAAGCATCGTGATCGATGAAGAAGGTAAGGTCAGCGGCATTCAGATGCGGCGAACCGAAATGGGGGCTCCGGACAGCCAGGGTAGGCGGCAGGCGGTCCCTGTTGAGGGTTCGGAACATATCGTACCGGCGGATGCGGTGATCATGGCCTTTGGCTTTAGCCCGCATCGTATGGGCTGGTTGGCAGAACATAACGTCATGCTGGATAGGCAAGGGCGCGTGGTGGCGCCAACGGTGGCGGGTTATCCGTACCAAACCAGTAACCGCAAGATTTTCGCCGGTGGTGACATCGTGCGCGGTGCCGATCTGATCGTGACCGCCATTGCCGAAGGGCGCAAGGCGGCGGAAAGCATCGGTTATTACCTCAATGTGCTCTAACGCGGCTCAAGGAGAGACGGTATGAATCAGTTTGTCATTGCAGATATGAAACAGTGCATTGGCTGCCGCACCTGCGAGATAGCCTGCGTGATGGCGCATCTGGGGGATAATCCGTTGCCGATGACGGCGGAAAACTTCAATCCTCGCTTACGGGTGATGAAAACCCTTAGCGTCAGCGTACCGATGCTGTGCCGCCAGTGTGAAAATGCCCCTTGCCCGAACGAGGCCATCTATAACCAGGATGGCAGCGTACAGGTGCTCCAGTCGCGTTGTATTGGCTGCAAGAGCTGCATGGTGGCTTGCCCTTATGGTGCGATGGAGGTGGTGGTCAATCAGGGGTATGTCAGCAATGGTGTCGCGTACCAACGGGCTCAGGCGAATAAATGCGATCTGTGTCAGGGGCGCGAAGCGGGGCCAGCCTGTGTCGAGGTGTGTCCAACGGCGGCGTTAACCCTGATCCGGCCAGTAGACCTGCAAGCCATGCAGTTGGAAAAGCAACAGCGCGCGGCCCGTGGCTCTGCACCGAACCTGCGGTAAATTATTCCTTACCTCACTACAACCCATTCTGCGTGATAACCGCGTGGAATGGGTTTTCTTTCATGATCCGCGCGACGTGGCTAAATGAAACGAATATCGCTGCTTTACCTTTGAACGCGATGATCTTTCAGAAATCTTACCAACAGGCTGCATGCTATAATTCGTCGATATTCTGCGCGGAACCTCTTTGTTAAGGATAAATGACGATGACCCTCTTCCCAGGATTTAAAACCACGCTGTTGGCGGCCTCGGTGCTGTTGGCCTGTACCGGCCTGGCTCAGGCGCAAAACGTCACGCTCAACGACGTGACGGTCTTTATTCGCGGTGCCGAGTTATTCAACAGCAGCAAAGTGACGCTACCGGCGGGGGAAAGCGAAGTCGTCTTTACCAATATTGCCAGCGGGCTGAACGAACAGAGCCTGATGCTTGATGCTGATAACGGCGTGGTCGTGCAATCTTTCAGCATAAAACGCGATTTTCTCACCGAACATGTGTCGCCTGAAGTGGAGCAATTAACCAAGCAGATTGATGATGAGGTGCGTGAGCAAAGCAAACTGAACGTACAGCGGGAAGTGATCCAGGCACAGCTGGCGGTGCTGGAAAGTAACCGGGCGCTGGGTTCGGAGAAAGAGGGCGCTTCCGTTGAGCAGGTTAATCAGATGCTTGAACTGGTGAGTCGCCGCATGAGTGAAGTGCTGCTGGCGGATATCGAGCTTAAAGAGAAGATCGCCGCGATTGACAAAAGCATCGAAAAGCTGAAGAGCCAGTTGGACGAGGCCCAGCAGAAGACTGGCCAAACGGTGAATCAGGTGGTGGTGAAGTTTTACACTGCGAAAGCCGTGACCAGCAACGTTAAGCTGTCTTATGTGATCCCAGATGCAGGTTGGGTGCCGACTTACGATGTGCGGGTCAACAGCATTACCCAGCCGGTCAAGCTGAGCTACAAGGCCAATGTGTTTCAGAACAGCGGCATCAACTGGGATAAGGTCAACCTGACGCTTTCCAGCGGCAACCCAAGCGAAGGGGCGCAGGCGCCGAAGTTGCAACCTTGGTATCTCGATTTTTATCAGGACTACTCAAGTTCCAAGATGGCAATGTCGATACCCAGACCGGCACCGGCTCCCGTTGCTGAGATGGCCGCTGGCGCGGATGCCCAAGAGCTTGATGGCGCAATGGCCAGCAGAGCTAAACGTTCTCTCTCAGATTATGTGGTCACCGATGCTGGCGGAGTGAATACCCGCTTTAGCATTTCCTTGCCTTATAACATTGCCTCCGATGGCAAAGGGCATTCAGTCACCATCAAGGATGTGGACGTTCAGGGCGACTATCGCTACGTGGTGGTGCCGAAAATCGAACCTGATGCCTTCTTGCAGGTACAGTTAAAAGACTGGGAACCGCTTAATTTGTTGCCGGGCAAGTCCAGTATTTTCTTCGAGGGTTCATTTGTCGGCCAGGGGTATATCAATATCGCCGAGGCCAAAGAAACGCTGGATCTGTCATTGGGTCGGGACAAAAAGATTATCGTTAACCGCGAAAATGGCAAGCAGCTGACCTCGAAGGCGGAGTTTTTTGGCAATTCGGTAAGCCAACAGTACTCCTTTGTCACCAGCGTGAAAAATACCCGTAAAGAGCCGATTAAGCTGGTGGTGATGGAACAGATGCCGCTAAGTCGTGATTCGGCGATTACTATCGACGGGCTGAAGTACGACGGTGCCAGCTACGATAAAGACACCGGCAACGTACAGTGGGCAGTGGATTTACCTGCGAATCAGTCCGAGAAATTCACCCTGTCTTATACGGTGAAGTATCCAAAGGATAAGCGCGTTAGCAATTTATAACTTTACCCCTCACCCTAGCCCTCTCCCACAGGGAGAGGGGACCGAACGTGCCACAAATTGGTTACTACATTCGTCCTCAAACCAGCTTGGTTAAAGACTAACTTTGCACCTGAAAATGGCTCCCCTTGGCTACTACATTCGTCCTTATCACCAATCTGCCTAAAGACTGACTTCTGTACCTGAAAATGGCGCTGTACCAGCTCCCTATCCCTGTGGGAGAGGGTTGGGGTGAGGGGCCAGTTCAGCTTCCTCGGTATATTGTTATACCGGAGCTGCCAGGGATTGGCTTTGAAGGTAAATCGGAGCTGATCAAGGTGATACGTGCTTTGGCGGAGTGATTGCGGCGCTGATAGGGCAGCGCCGCGTGGGGATTAAGCAGGTTTAAGACCGGGTTCAATCAGGCTATAGACCTGTTGATTGAGTGCGGGGGCACTTGCCAGTTGCTGGACATGTGCAGCAACATCCGCACGCATCACAAAGCCATGAACTTCCTGCCCCTGAAAACGTTGCGCCTTGCCGGTGGCATTGCCGTTTAGCAGCCCGCCGGGGCGCAAGATGGCGTGATCTAGCGTGCTGGTTTGTAACCAACTTTCCGCCAGCGATTTTTCACGTACCGCCTGGCCAAACCCCGCTTTGGCACGTGGTGACAGAAACGGCCAACCTTCGCCACAGCCCAACGAGGTGACGAGGATCATGCGCGATATCCCGCATTTCTCCGCCGTATCTATCACTGTCCGGTGGGCCAGATAATCCTGTGCTCCTCCCATTGACGAGATGATTGTTGCGTTGGCACCAGCAGCTTCGCAAGCGCGGGTGACCGCAATGGCATCACAAGCGTCACCGAGATAAACCTGTACGCCTTTCTCCCGCAGGCGAGCGGCGGCATCAGGATTACGCACCACCGCAACCACCGGACGCTGTTCCGCCAGCGCAAGTTCCAGAGTCAGCGCGCCGACCCCTTTACCGCCAGCGCCAAAAATCAGCCATGGTTTCATTGTTCACTCCTGTTAGAGGGTGGCTACCGCAATACGCGGCAGATCCAGTTGTTGGAGCAGCTCATCAAGAGACTGCAGAATATTGCTTGCCCAGAAGCGCCCTTCGTTGGTCAGGCGCAGGCAGGTTGAGGCGTCGCGGGTTAACCCCGCCTGATGCCACTGTGCGAGTAGCGGCTTCAACTGCTCTGCATGAGGCGTCAGTTCATCCAGCGGGATGCGCGCGTTTTCCACGCCAGCCTGTAGCGGCTGACGCCACTGGCTTCGGTTACCTGAGGTACGCATCATCATCATCAGCGGTTTGCGACCCGCGGCGATAGAGTCGTGCCAGCTAGTGAGGTTGCGCTCAATCATCCAGGAATAACCGTTGACCGAGCCTCCCGCGCCGGAGCCAAAGGCCAGGCAGTCTGCGCCCTGCTTAATCAGTAGGTTGTACAAATTGCGCTCTCGGGTGGTGCGCGCCCAGTGGCTATTGCTGATACAGCGCCAGCCCGCCTGGTCCATGAAGTCGCAGCCCTGCAAATAGAGATCTCGCCGCTCGGTAGGTGAGGGAACCGAGGTGCGGCCAGTTTCCACTGCCTTACCCAGGAGCGTATTGGGCAGCAGATTGAGGGCGTAGAGATCGACACCGTCCAGCCCGATATCGCGGGCAATCGCCAGATCTTCGCCCCAAACTTTCGCATCCTGACCAGGTAAGCCGAATAGCAAATCGCAGACCACGGCAGCGCGGTCGCGACGAACGAGTCCTTCCATAAACGCAATGGCGCTTGCGCCGTCGGAGGTACGAGCCATTTTTTTACGGATTTTGCTATTAAACGACTGAATACCAATCGAAAAGCGATTGGCTCCGGCATCCAGACAGGCGTCTATCCGCTGATCGTCAAAGTTTAGCACCCGGCCCTCGATGGTGATTTCACAGTCTGGGGCCAACGGCAGGCGTTCGCGTAGTGTGGTGATAATACGTGCCAGATCCCGTGCGGCAAGCGCCGAAGGTGTTCCACCGCCAAAATAGACGGCATGGATTGGCGCAGACTGATGCAGAGGGCTGTCTGCCTCCATTTCTATCTCGCGTAGCAGCGCATTGGTGTAGCGGGTGCAGCTGTCCTCCTCGAAACGGTTTTGGTAAAAGCCGCAGAAGGTGCAGTGGGTGGCACAAAACGGAATGTGTAGATACACCAGCCGCTTGCGGCTGGGCGCGGTCTGGCCGATAACAGTTTGCCAGGTTGGTGCCAGCAGCGGTTTTTCTACGGGGATCGCGCCGCGCAGCGGCATCATGGCTCGACGATCTTTAAACGGCTGATTGCCTGCCAGTGCAAAATGCGGGGTTAAATCCAGCTCAGTGTCATGTTTCAACAGCAAGTTCCTTCAATGGGGCAGAACTGATGGAGGTAGGGATGCTTAGCAACGTAACTATCCAGACCTGTCATAGTTTAACTGAAAATGATTACCATTTGCATTTATATACTGACAATCGTCAGCAGAGTCTATCCAGCCAGCGGCCAATTAAATGCAACGTTGACTTGGGTCAAACTTTTCGGCACCCCGAATTAAATTTTGGTGGCCGACGCGAACAACCATTGCTAACGCTGGAGTTTATATGTACTATCGCCGCGTTTTCCCATTCATTCACTTTGCAAAGGAGGTACATCATGAATTATCAAGCACTGTTTACCCTTTGCGGGTCGTATCCTCAGGCATAATTTCCTGTTCTCCAGGTATTGCTAGGGCTACCGCCCGCCAAATCCAAAAAATGAGATAAAATAGTAATCAGGATTGGTTATGAGCAATACTATTGCCTCCGTTACGCCGCGAGTTTCATTGATCGCGTCGGAACACACCTGGATTGAAGGAAATGCAATCCAACAATTAGAAATTACCGCCAAGCTGCCAGATATGGTGCGCGTGGTCGGGATGCCAGATTTGCATCCTGGCCGTGGCTACCCGGTCGGTGCCGCTTTCTTTTCACAACATCGCTTCTACCCGGCGTTAATCGGTAATGATATCGGTTGCGGTATGTCGCTATGGCAAACAGATTTGCTGGCGATGAAACAGTCGCTGGATAAATTGGAAAAAAAGCTGGGCAATATTAACGGCCCGTTAGAGCAAGAAGAGTTGGGGGATATTCCTCCCGCGCTTGGCGATTATTCTCGGGCATTGGGCACCATTGGCGGCGGTAATCATTTTGCTGAACTGTTACGCATCGACGAAATATATCAGCCGCAGGCCGGTCTCGATAAAAAACGGCTGATGTTGTTGGTGCACAGCGGTTCGCGTGGCTTGGGCCAGCTAATACTGGAACAGCATGTACGCGCTCATGGGCACCATGGCCTGCTGGAAAATACCGATGCGGCCAACGATTATCTGCAACAGCATCAACAGGCACTGGATTTTGCAGGCTTAAACCGGCAACGGATTGCCCAGCGGATATTGCAGCGGTTACGCGCTGCTGGCGATTGCCTGCTGGATATCCATCATAACTTGCTGGAGGCGGCCACTATCGAGGGCGTGTCTGGTTGGCTGCATCGTAAAGGGGCTACGCCGTCGGATGAAGGTCTGGTGGTGATCCCCGGCTCGCGCGGCGATTACAGCTATATCGTCCAACCGCTACCTGCCGCCAGCAGTTTGTATTCACTGGCGCACGGCGCGGGGCGCAAATGGATGCGTTCCGAGTGTAAAGATCGCTTATCAGCGCGTTTCAGCACCGAGCAGTTGGCCAGAACCCGCTTCGGCAGCCGGGTGATTTGCCGCGACCGCCAGCTGATTTATCAGGAAGCGCCAGAAGCCTACAAGCCGATTGATAGCGTAGTGGGAGCCTTGCAGCAGGCCGGATTGGTCACGTTGGTGGCGCGTATGCAGCCGGTGTTGACCTACAAAACCAGCGGGGGGCAGTGATGATCTTATTACAGATATCTGCCGCCCAGGGGCCGGATGAATGTTGCCTGGCGGTGAGCCTGGCACTGCGCCAGTTTCACAAAGAGGCTCAGGCCATGCAGGTGGAACTGCATGAGGTTGAGCGGGAAGAGGGCCGCCTGCCGGGCACGTTGCGTTCGGTGTTATTGACGCTTAATGGCGAAGCGGCGGAGCCATTGGCCGCCAAGTGGTGCGGGACATTGCAGTGGATTTGCGAAAGCCCCTGGCGCACTGGGCGCTCCAGAAAGAACTGGTTTATTGGTGCAGCGCGTTTCTCTCCGGCAGCGGTGCCAAAAGAGAGCGAGATCCGCTTTGAGACGTTGAAGTCCTCCGGGCCAGGTGGGCAGCACGTAAATAAAACGGAATCGGCTATTCGCGCCACCCATATCGCTAGCGGCATTAGCGTCAAAGTGCAGACCGAGCGCAGCCAACATGCCAATAAACGTTTGGCGTATTTGCTGATCGCTCACCGTTTGCAACAGCTTGAGCAACAGCAACTGGACGAACAGCGTGCTGAACGACGGATGTTTCACCATCAAATAGTGCGTGGTTCACCGGTTCGGGTGTTTAAAGGCGAAAGCTTTACGCCACTCACTTAATCAATATCGGCCTGATGGGGCAGGCCGGTAACGCTATAAGAAGAAAAGAAATGGAAACACATAAATATGGTCGGACATACCATTATCCGTTCTCACCGGGAACCACCAGTGACGATCGGATCAATAAGCATTATTGGCAAGACATACGGCTAATCCCCTCGCTGATCCATACGGAAAAGCTCGATGGTGAGAATAACTGCCTGAATCGGTATGGCGTATTTGCACGCTCCCATGCGGCACCGACGGTTTCTGCCTGGACGCGCCAGATCCGCCAGCGTTGGCAATTGATTAAAAATGACCTGGGCGATATCGAACTGTTTGGCGAGAACCTGTATGCCACGCATTCGATCGAATATCGTGGCCTGCAACAGGACTTCTATCTATTCGCCGTACGTTGTAAAGACATGTGGCTGAGTTGGCAAGAAGTGCAGTTTTACGCGGCATTATTTGATTTTGCCTGTGTGCCAGAAGTGGTGCAGGACGTGCCGCGCCAGACGGAACAAGAATACCGCTCGGCAATACTGGCGCTGGTGGGGGGAGTAGGGAGTTTTGCGCCGCATGACGTGCATACCGGCTTGCCATGCACCATGGAAGGGATTGTCACCCGCAATGCGGTTGAATTCCCAGTGGCTCAGTTTTCCCATAACGTGTTTAAGTATGTGCGTAAAAACCATGTAAAAACCGATCGCCATTGGAGAGTGAATTGGCAACGAGCGCGTATGGCGTACGAGTATCAGCAGGAGGATAAACCATGTGGTGCTTAAGTGAAGACAAGCAGTGGGGCAGGCTGGCGGATAAATTTCGCTGGGTGGCCGACATGCATCAGGTGCCACAAGATCCTCGCCATCATGCGGAAGGCGATGTGGCAATCCATACCCAGCTCGTGCTGGCGGCACTGACCGAGTCTGCGCAGTTTTTGGCATTGCCAGAGCAACAGCAGGAGCTGGTTTGGGCTGCCGCATTGCTGCACGATGTAGAAAAGCGCAGCACCACGCGGGTTGCAGACGATGGTTCGGTGACCTCACCCAACCACGCTAAACGCGGTGAACTGACCACGCGCTCGATCCTCTATCGGGATATCGTTACGCCGTTTGAGCTGCGTGAACAGGTTGCGGCCTTGGTGCGTTTTCATGGTTTGCCGTTGTGGATCATGGGGCGACCATCGCCGGAGCGGGCGCTGTTATTAGCGGCCCTACGGTTAGATACACGGTTGCTGGCGATGTTGGCTCGGGCAGATGTGTTGGGCCGCGAGTGTGAAGACCAAAACGGCCTGCTGGATAATATCGAGCTGTTCGAACTGTTCTGTCAGGAACAGCAATGCTGGGGGCAAGCGCGTCCTTTTGCGAGCGATAACCAGCGTTACCATTATTTGACGCATCCGCAGGCTAGCGTGGATTTTGTTCCCTACGAGCAATTTCAGAGCGAAGTAACGTTACTTTGTGCGCTGCCGGGAATGGGTAAAGATCGCTATATCGCGCAGCATGCCGCTGGGCTTGAGGTTATCAGCCTGGACAATATTCGCCGCCAGCATCGGCTTTCGCCAACCGACAAAAACGCGACTGGCTGGGTCGTGCAGCAGGCCAAGTTGCAGGCTAAAACGCTGTTACGGCGGGGTGACCCTTTTGTCTGGAATGCCACCAATATTACCCGGCAGTTGCGTAGCCAACTGGTTGAGTTGTTTATCGCCTATGGCGCAAGGGTGAAGATTGTTTACCTGGAAGTGCCTTACGCCCAATGGCAGCGGCAGAATGCCGAGCGGGAATACAGCGTACCTGCTGAGGCGATGGCGCGGATGCTGAGCAAATTGGAGATCCCGCAGGCGGACGAGGCGCATGAGGTGGAGTTGCGGGTGCAGGACGCAAGCTAGCCCGGGGCTGTTGTCAGATGCCGAGCCACTATGTAGCACATACAGTCCCCTATCCATGTGGATGGGGGACGTCACCGTAGATTAATTCGCGATCACCGTGACCAGCAGCGGTGATTCAAACATCGCCTTCGGCGAAATAACCGACCCCTCCCACGGGATTTGCGTTCCGTAGCGCTCTTTCAGTTTTTGCTGTACGGCAGGAGAGCCAAAGTTAAATTCACGTACTTTTTGCAGCTTGCCGATTTGTATCCCTAGTGCGCGATCGTAAATCTTCCACACCAATTCCGAACAATATAGCTTCTCATCCGACCAGGAAAACTGCATGTCGTAGGGCTTCCCGGCAAAGCTTTTAACCTGCTGGCGTATTTTTAACTGTGCGGACGGCGTCATCATTTGCTTGGCGTTCTTGAGGCGTTTAACGACAAAATGCTTTTGCTCTCCCCGATCGATCCAGGCGGCCAGCGGGGTATATTTCACCGTTGATACCGCTTCGAATACGTAAGGCTTGCCATCTCGCAGCACAATGATGCCCATGTGGCTGTAACGTGAGCCGGTTGTCTGCTGTATCGCCAGGCTCTGTGCCGAGCGGGAAGTGTGGAAAATGATGTCACCATCCTGCACCGCAGGTAGCTCGCGAGCTTGGCTGACCAGCACGGTCATCAGGCCGATGGTGAGAAAGAGGATAGCCCACAGGCGTTTGGTAAAAATCACGTTCAATCCCTCGAAGTTAGAATCTGGCCATTTTATCGGGGCTGTGTGAAGTGAGGATGAAGTGGTAGAGCAAAGGAGGGAGGTTGCATTGGCAGTCCTCATGCTTTAATAAAAATAATGATATTTATCAATGGGATAATAACAATTCTATCATTGTGGTTAAAGGGTACTTAAAGCAGGCCGATAGCTGTTCTATTGATGTTGTCACCTAAATAGGACGAAACCGGATGTTAGGGATCTACCGTATATCGATGAGAATGAAGCTTTTCATTGCTCTGTTTCCACTGCTACTGGCTTTATGCTGGTTTGCCGGGTCGGGTATGAAAACCCGTATCAATATCGAACGTCAGATGGATGTCATCGTTCAGCTAACGGCAATTGCGCGTGGTGCAGGGGATGTCGTGCATGAGCTGCAAAAAGAGCGTGGTATGAGCGCAGGTTACCTGGGCTCTGGCGGTGGGCAGTTTCGCGCTGAACTAGCGGATCAACGTAAACTGACCGATGCGGCTATGGCGAAATTTAGCCAACTGTTATCTAAAACCGATCGCAGCGCATTGGAAGGGATTGATACATCCGCGATTCAGTTATTTAACGACCAAACCCAGTTACTTGGCGAGGTGCGTAATAATGTCAGCAATTTACACACCGTGGCGCCACAAGCCATTGGTTTCTATACTAAGACCATCGCCCAAGTGCTGGATTTTGTCGGCGGTATTGGGCATTTGACGACATCGGGCAAAATCGGCCAAGAATTGTCAGCGTATTACAGCCTGCTTAACCTGAAAGAACAGTCGGGAATAGAGCGGGCATTACTCTCCAGCGTTTTCTCTAGCGATCGTTTTGGTGATGGGCAATTCCGCCAGTTGAGCGATGTGGTGGGAAAACAAGAGGCCTGGCTTTCTGCGACTCGTCGTTTCAGCACCGCGGAGCAGGCGGCGGCGCTTGATGGCGCATTACGTTCTACATCGGCAACTGATGCCCTAAAGTTTCGTGAGATTGCGCTCGATAAAGTCGCAACCGGTGGATTCAAGGTTAATCCTACTGATTGGTTCAAGGCTCAGACTTTGCGCATTGAAGTGCTGCGTCAACTAGAGAATCAAACCGCTGACGCGTTACAAAAGTATGCTGCAGAGTTGTCACGCACGGCACGTAGCGAATGGATGACTTTCCTGTGCATCAGCCTTCTTTCCCTGGCAGTTGCCTTGGCGATAGCCATCGTCGTTGCGCGGAGTATCCATCTGCAACTGCAAGGAACGTTGAAAACGATTGGTGAAATGGAGGGGGATTTGACCCAACGCCTTAGCGTGCCGGGTAGTGATGAGTTGTCAGCACTGAATCATGCCTATAATCAATCCATTGAAAATATTCAGCATATTGTTAAAGAGATTAAATCCGGCTCGGAGATCCTTCACCATGCTAGCAGTGATATTGCTGCTGGCAATCAGGATTTGGCGCAACGTACTGATGAACAGGCGGCATCTATCGTTGAAACTGCGGCCAGCATGGAACAAATGTCCACGGCGATCTCCCAGACTGCAGATAACGCCCGCGAAGCTGAACAACTCACGCTGGCGATGGAGCGCGATGTCATGCAGGCGAATCGCGTGGCGAATGAAGCCAGCCAGAGCATGTCGGAGATCCGTAATTCTAGCGAGCAGATTTCACGTATCGTGGCTTCTATTGACGACATTTCTTTTCAGACCAATTTATTGGCGCTCAATGCTGCGGTAGAAGCCGCTCGAGCTGGCGAGTCCGGAAGGGGATTTGCGGTGGTAGCGAGTGAGGTGCGTAACCTCTCTCAACGTTGTGCTAAAGAGGCGAGCCAGATCCGAGAGCTGATTAATCAAAATATGGAAAAAATTGCGCAAGGCGTCGCCCGGGTTTCGGCTTCCGGGATCGCGCTAAAAGCGGCAGCAGATAACTCTGGGCTGATGAAGCAATATGTTAGCGATATCGCTCAGGCCGCCAACGAACAATCATTGGGGGTGGGGCAGGTTCATCTGGCTTTGAATCAGCTTGAACAAGTCACCCAGCAAAATGCGGCTTTGGTTTCCCAAGCGGCCAGTGCCAGTCAGGTACTGGACAACCAAGCGGCAGCGATGACCCAATTAGTGAATCGGTTTATCGTATAATGTTGTTGTAAGGACGGTGGGAGTAATCCCGCCTCCTACTTGATCGTTTGCTCCGTAGCGTATTGTATTTTTCTTGAGACGTCTCCACTTTCCCGCATGCCGTTTACCGTATATTCCCAGATGTCTTTTTGCGTAAGCGGTATGTCGTTTTGTGCTGCCTGGGTGCATACTATTGCCCTCCCAAAGGCGGTGGGCAAGGCTTTGGCGCTATCTGATAATAAAAAAAGGAACGGTGATGGAAAGGCGTAAATTTCTCAAGGGTGCGGCGGCATTATCTTCTTTTGGGCTGATAAGCCCGGTCTGGTCTGAGTCGCGAAAAACGGATATCCCGGCGTCAACCTGCGTGGATAACAGAAGACGTTTTGTGATGACACAAACGTATCAATTGAAAGCGCCAGCAGGCTCAGAAGGTAAGGCCAATCTGTGGATCCCTGTCCCCCTGGACACCCCCTTCCAGCAACTGAAGCACATTTCTTTTTCTGGGAACTATCAGCAGGCCTACCTCACGGCAAATAATACCTACGCAGCCAAAACGTTGTTTGCTTCCTGGCCGGATTCCAAAGGCCCGATGGAACTGAAAGTGGAAATGCTGATTGAAACCTTGGACTGGGAACCGCTGAAGAGCAACCAACTGGCCGAATGGCACCTCCCGCAAACCGATCTGGTGTTCCCTGCAGAGATACAACCCTATCTTAACGCAACCCCACATATTCCGGTGGATGGGCTAGTGAAAGAAACGGCGTTGAAGATTATAGGCAGTGAGAAATCTCCTTTACAGCAGGCGAGGCTAATTCATGAATGGGTAAGAACCCATATGCATCGCGACGATGCGGTGATTGGCTGCGGGACCGGTGATGTGGGGCAAATCCTTAAGGCCGGCAAGCTGGGCGGGAAATGTACCGATATCAACTCCGTGTTCGTCGCGTTGTGCCGTGCCAGCGGGATCCCGGCGCGTGAGATGTTTGGTATTCGCTTGGGCGCATCCCGCAAGTTGGGGAGCTATTCTAAGAAGGCATTTGGCAGCGCTGATGAGCAAGGCGTGGCAAAAGTCAGCGGCGGGCAGCATTGCCGGGCGATGTTCTGGCTGGCAGGTTTCGGCTGGTTGCCGGCCGATCCGGCCGACGTTACTAAAATGCGTCTGGCAGAGAAAAAAGAAAACGGCGATGCCGCCGTTGAAGCCGTCAACGATTACCTGTTCGGCAACTGGGAAATGAACTGGGTTGGTTTTAACTACGCCCGTGATTTCGCGCTTTCACCAGAGGCAGAGCAGGGGGATCTCAATAACTTTGGTTACCCCTATGCTGAAGTAGATGGCGACCCGTTAAACTTCTACGATCCGGCCGAATTTAGCTATGACTATGTCTCTGTCGAACAGCGTTAAGGGCAGCATAGTGACGCTGCTGGCGGCTCTGCTTGCCGCCGCAGCATCGACACTCTGTTGCCTCGGGCCGTTGTTGTATCTGGTGTTTGGTATCTCGGCTGCCGGGCTCACGGGGATCCCGGCGCTATCCTGGTTGCAGTGGCCCATGATTATTGTGGCTATCGGATTGATGCTGCGAGGATTTTGGCGGCTTTATCTGTCGCCACGCCCGGTTTGCGTGAACGTCGTCAGCCGTCGGGTACTGATTTGGCTTTACTGGCTATCAGTACCGTTGATGTTGGCGTTGATGACCTACCCCTACGTATTACCTTGGATTTGGGAAATGATGGAATGAAAAAGCGCATTTTTCTGCTGTTGGCCCTGGTGCTCATTGCGCCACGGCTATGGGCGGAGAATCAGAAAGTCACTATTGATATCAAAGCTATGACCTGTTCGCTTTGCGTTATCTCCATCAATAAAGCGTTGCGCTCTACTGATGGGGTGATTAAGGCCAAAGCCTCACTGAAAACGCACCAGGTGGAGGTGATTGTGCCCGAGGGGTTTGATAATCAGGTATTGCTGACGGCAATTTCCCGCACCGGCTATAGCGGCGAAATCCAGAGCGTGGCGCCAGCCCCGTAGTTTTTACTCAGCATTTAGCCATTGTGATGTGCAACTAGAAAATGAAAACCCACGCAATTGCGTGGGTTTCAACGTTTTCAGCGCCGGTATTATATTCCACGACGCCATGATCCTTTCAGGTGTTAACGTCAGTCTCTTCAAGCAAAGCAGATATAAAGAACCTTAGGGCGCAACTCGGGTAACTTTCATATCCGGGTAATCAATGCATAGGCGCTTGAATTATTTAAATTTGATACTTGGCGATTTTATCCCAAGCGGCCATAAAACCGTCTACACTTTGCAGAGCAATGTTGAACGCTATCCACTTTCTCATCGTCGAGTTAACCAATTGGGTTGAAGGCTTTAATAGGGATTAACATGAAGACTAAGCAAAAACGTGTTGAAATACCTGGAGTTGAAGAGATAAAGCACAGTTTGATTAGTAAGTTGAGATACGATTTATGTTTGGAGCTTAAAGATGCCACCGCAACAGACATCTTTAATGCCCTGGCTCTGGCTCTGAGAGATTACCAGTTGGATAGCTTCTTCAATACCAAACGTTGTCAGGAGGAAGCAAGGCCTAAGCGACTCTACTATTTGTCGATGGAGTTTTTACTCGGCCAGTCGCTGCGTAATAATTTGATGAACCTGGGGTTGCTAACCAGTGCTAAACAGGCCGTGAGTGAGCTAGACTTTGATTTTGAAGAGATTATCAATCAAGAGCCGGATGCCGCACTGGGTAATGGGGGATTAGGTCGACTGGCCGCCTGTTTTATCGATTCGATGGCCACGTTGGATATTGCCGCTTCAGGCCATGGTATCAAATATGAGTATGGTCTGTTTAAACAATCCATACAGAATGGCAAGCAGGTTGAACAACCGGATGACTGGCACAGCACCCATTCTCCCTGGCTGATTGATCACCCTTCACAGCTGATGCTGATCCCTATCGGTGGTCATATCGAAGAGAGTGAAGATATTGATGGCAACTACAATCCTATGTGGATGGACTGGAAGGTCATCGTGGGTGTACCGCATGATTACTTCGTTACCGGCTATGGGGGTAATACGGTAAATAAACTGCGGTTATACAGTGCCAGCGCCTCTGATTCATTCGACGTTCATATATTTAACCGCGGTGACTATCTGCGGGCGGTAAGCCAGAAAATAGCGTCAGAAAATATTTCGAAAATACTTTACCCAGCCGATGAGATCCCGTCAGGTAAGGAATTGCGTCTGACGCAAGAGTATTTCCTGGTTGCCTGCACCTTACGCGATATTCTGCAAGAATATGCTCAGCGCTCGGACGACATCAGAGCATTGCCCGATGCGGTTGCCATCCAGTTAAATGATACCCATCCGGCTCTGACCATCGTCGAGATGATGCGTACGCTGGTGGATGAATACCGGCTGGATTGGGAAATGGCCTGGAGCATCACGCAAAAAACTTGCGCGTTTACCAACCACACGTTGATGCCGGAAGCGTTAGAAACCTGGCCTGTTGCTCTGTTTGAGAAGTTGCTGCCACGCCACCTGCAGATTATCTACGAAATCAACCATCGGTTCCTTGCCGATATAGCTCAGAAATGGCCAGACAAACCGGAGTTGCTGGCCTCACTTTCGTTGTTTGAAGAAGGGCCCGAGAAAAAAATCCGTATGGCTAATCTGGCCATCGTTGGCAGTCATAAAGTGAATGGGGTGGCTAAATTGCACTCCGAGCTGATTAAACAGCAGTTGGTTCCGCACTTTTATTTTATCACCCCGGAAAAATTCACCAACCAAACTAACGGCGTAACGCCAAGGCGCTGGATCCAGCAAGCCAACCCGAACCTGGCCGAATTTTTGTCCCGCCAGTTAGGCGCCGGTTGGGTTACCGAGCTTGATGAATTGCAACGATTGAAAAAGCTGGCCAGAGACAGTGCAGCCCTGGAGGAAATCCAGAGCATTAAACTGCATAATAAACAGGCGCTTTGCCGGCTCATCGCCACTCATCAGGGGATAAAGCTCGATCCGGCAGCCATGTTTGACAGCCAGGTAAAGCGTATCCATGAGTACAAAAGGCAATTGCTGAATATTCTGCACGTCATACACCTGTATTTGGGGATTGTTGAGTCTGGTCATGTTCTGATTCAGCCGAAGGTCCACCTGTTTTCTGGCAAGGCCGCGCCAGGCTATGCCATGGCCAAGCTGATTATTCAGTTGATTAATGAAGTGGCAAGGACGGTTAATCACGATCCGCGAACCAAAGGGCAGCTCAACGTGGTGTTCCTGGAGGATTATAAGGTCTCGTTGGCCGAACATATTATTCCTGCCACCGATCTTTCAGAACAGATCTCAACGGCTGGCACCGAAGCGTCAGGCACCAGTAACATGAAGTTTGCCATGAACGGGGCGTTGACCATCGGTACCATGGACGGCGCCAATATTGAAATCCGTGACGCGGTGGGGGCCGATAATTTTTATCTGTTTGGTGCCGATGCGGCTGAAATCAACACCCATCGGCAGGCGGGGTCCCATAATCAGGTCTACCAGGATGATCCGGCAATCAGAGAGGCCGTCGATGCCTTGGTATCAGGCCGCTTCAATCTGGACAAGTCGCTGTTTAAGCCGATTTACCGCATGCTGACAGAGGGCGATCACTACTGCCATTTGCTGGATTTTGACAGCTATCGTCAGGCCCAGCATCAGGCACTACATGATTTTTCCCAACCCCAGTTGTGGCACCAGCGGACGCTGTTGAACATTGCTGGCATGGGGGGCTTTTCAAGCGATCGCACTATCAAGGGGTATGCCAACGAAATCTGGGGGATCCCTTGTTAAGGGGATCGCAATAGATCTGGCCTCGGTCAGGGTGATTTCAACCTGAGTTGAACATGGGATCATGACGTATGGAACCGCTTACCCTCGGTCAGCCTTCGGAGACACAGCCAGTGAGCGTGCTGATTGTAGACGATTCAAAAAGCTATCGGCATCTGATGGCGGCAGCCTTGACGAAATGGGGATTTAACGTCTGTGAGGCTGAAGATGGTCGGCAGGCATTGCAAAAGTTGAACCAACGGTCAATCCATATCGTCATCAGCGACTGGGAAATGCCCGTGATGGACGGAGTCGCCCTGTGCCAGGCTATCCGCAGTGGCGATTTCGGCCATTACGTTTATGTCATTCTAGTCACGGCCCGCCAGTCTTTGGACGATCTGGTGACGGGAATGGAATCGGGTGCCGATGACTTTTTATCGAAACCGGTGAATCAAAGCCAACTTCGTGCCAGGCTACACGCGGCAGAACGCGTGTTGACGCTCGAAAGCACGCTGGCAGCGCGTAATGAAAAGCTCACTTATGCTTATCAACAAATAGAGTCGGACCTGCAGGTGGCAGCCAAGCTGCAGCATAGTTTCCTGCCTGCCCATAACCTGTTATTGGCTGGGTTCGAGTTTGACTGGATGTTTTTACCTTCGGCATATGTGTCGGGGGATCTATTAAACTATTTCCCGCTGGGGGAGTACCACATCGCTTTCTTTAGCGTAGACGTTGCCGGGCATGGCGTGAGCGCCGCCATGTTGTCACTGGCGGTTCTACGTGAGTTTATGGCGGGCCGAATCAGTAGTCATTTGTTATTGGAACTCTCGGCAGAGGGGGAAAGGACTCCTGTGGCACCGCACCGCGTAGTAGGGGAGTTGAATCAGCGTTTTTGCCTGGATAATGAGCAGGTCACCAGTTATTACACGCTGATTTATGGTGTCATTGATACCCGTAACGGCAAGGGGACTCTCTGCCAGGCTGGGCATCCGACGCCGTTTATCATCCGCGCAGACGGAGATAGGGTTTGCGTTGGGGACGGAGGTATGCCCGTGGGGCTGTTTGAGGAAGCCGAATATCAGGACAGTGATTTTAACCTCGACATCGGGGATCGGCTCTATCTTTACAGCGATGGCATCATTGAATGTGAGAGTCACAGTCAGGAACTCTACGGCGACCAACGCTTACAGACATTACTAAGCGAAAACCGGCATTTGGCTAAGAACCAACTGTTTGCCAGGGTGGAAAATGCCTTGAACGCCTGGCGCTGCCATGAACCTTTGCAAAAACCGCACGCAAGGCTGATGCAGTCCTTTGCTGATGATATCTCGCTGATGGCTGTGGAACGTATCGGTGTAGCAACGTTTACCAGGCCAGAACAACTATGACATTGTGAAAAAGGAATCGTTATGAACTTTGAGATCCAGTCTGAGAGTGGCGTAGAAATCATTGCTCCTCTGGTCCGTCGCCTTGATGCGTCAGTGGCCGCGGTGTTCAAGCAGGAAGTATTGTCTTTTATTCAGCAGGGTAAAAACAGCATCCTGCTGGACTTCAGCCATGTCGAGTTTATCGACAGTAGCTGCCTCGGCGCACTGGTTTCTATTCTCAAGACATTAAGTGGCCGCGGCGATCTGGCGCTCTGCGCCTTGAACAGCAACATTCAGAATATGTTCAAGCTCACGCGGATGGATCGGATTTTCATCATCGGCAGCGATCGCGCTGCGGCATTGAAGCTTATGCTGGGTTGAATCTGGCCTTGCGCTGAGGGAATGTCATATGACAAGTGCCAACACTACGCTGTGTTTACCGGCATCATTGGACAGCCTCGCGAAGCTGAGCAACGAGCTGCATGACTTTGTTGCACCGTTTTCGCTGGATCCCGCGCTGGTTTATCAGCTTGATTTGGCCTCCAGTGAAGCCTTTAGCAATATTGTCAGACATGCGGTGAATTATGATGATACGCAGAGCATCGTTATTACCTTGGTCAATGATGGTCATCGCCTGACACTCACTTTCTCGGATCCTGGTTTGCCGATCCCAGAGAACATTTTACAGCAATGGCGACAGCCTTCAGACCTGGCTCCAGACCCTCTCAATCAAACCAGTTGGCCGGAAGGCGGGATGGGCTTGATATTGATTCAAGCCATAATGGATCAGGTGCAGTATGAAACGGCTAATGGCCGCAATAGGTTGACGTTGACTAAGAACCTGTCGTAGGACGGAGGTATCAGGCTTCCTTTGCCGCTGCGAGGGAGGTCCGCAACCGCTGGCATAATTCATCCACGCCGCGATATTGAGCCGTGATTTCAGGCCAATCGGCTATTGCCGCAGCCTGCTCAATATTGCCTAACCTGCTTTCCAGGGGCTGGCAAACAAAGTGCAGGCACTCTCCTTTTAGCCGATGGGCGCTGCGCCGGATGGCTGCAAAATCTTGTCTCTCTATGGCGTCATGTAGCGCACTGGTCAAGGAGGGGAGTTCTCCCAGGAAGATCGCCACCAACTCGTTAAATAAGGCTTGGTCGTCGCCTAACTGCGTCAGCGATTGTGCATAATCGAAGATCTCGTCTTCTGGGCGTGGTTGAGCCGCATTCAGGGTCCGTTCGAGCTCGCTGGCAAGATTATCCAACAGAATGGGTTTGCTGATATAGCCGTCGAATCCTTGGGCCAGGCATCTTTCACGATCGCCTTTCATCGCATGTGCGGTCATGGCAATGATTGGTATGTGTTGGCCTGGTTGCTGTTGTTCGCCAGCTCGAAGGTGTTGTACCGCTTCGAGCCCATCCATTTCGGGCATTTGCAGGTCCATCAAAACCAGGTCGTATTGATCCTGCTGTAACTTTTGCAACGCCAATTTACCGTTGCCCACTACGTCGCAGGTATGACCCAATTTACGGATAAAGTTGATCGCCAATTGTTGATTAATAAGATTATCCTCCGCCACCAGAATGTGTATCCCAACCCCTGTAACCCTTACTGGTGCTTCCAGCACGGGCTCAGGATTGGCCATTTCTTGCGGAATAAAGCTGGCTATGATGGCCTCTAGTAACTCGTTGGCATCGATAGGTTTGGTTAAAAAGCTTGAAACGCCCACTTTACGCAATACGCCTGTGTCTATCCGATTTCCCATTGAACTGAGCATGATCAATTTACTTTGGCGAAGCTCCGGCGTTGACCTGATCTCCAGGGCTAGTGCCATGCCATCCATTTCCGGCATTTGCGAATCCAGCAGGATCAGCGGAAAGCGCTGGCCAGTGGCCATTAGCTCCAGTGCGGCCTGGCCAGAGTTGACCGTTTGTGGCTTGAGACCAACGTTGCGCAGCATGTCAAACAGCAACCTTTGGTTGGTTTCGTTATCATCCACCACTAATACGCTCATCCCATTCAACCGGGCCGGCAACGTTATTGTCGTACGGGCTGACGAGGGAGTAACAGGTAAGGAAAAATAGAAGTGGCTGCCGTGGCCAGGCTGGCTGGAAACCTGCAGTTTGCCGCCCATCATGGCAACCAGACGGGCTGAAATGGTTAATCCTAACCCTGTGCCGCCGTATTTGCGGGTGGTTGAACTGTCTGCCTGACTGAAAGATTCGAAAATAACCGCCTGTTTATCTTCGGCAATACCGATCCCGGTGTCGATAATACTGAATGTCAGCATCTTCGGGGTGGAGAGTGAAGGGGCGATCTGTAAAACCACTTCACCGGTATGGGTAAACTTGAGGGCATTACCAATCAGATTGGTCACGATCTGTCGTAAACGCAGGGCGTCACTATGCAGAATGGTCGGTACCTCAGGATGAATGTCTACCAGTAGCTCAATTCCCTTTTCGGAAAATTTGGGCATCAAAGGGCGGGTAATTTCATGGATTAGCTGGCGCAGGGAAAAGTCCTCAAACTCCAGGCTGACTTTCCCCGCCTCTATTTTCGAAAAGTCGAGAATATCATCGATGATTTTCAACAGGGCGCGAGCCGAGGAGTACACCATATTGATGTAATCACGTTGTTCTTTATTCAGATTGGTTTCGAGACACAATTGAGACATGCCCAGGATCCCATTCATTGGCGTGCGGATTTCATGGCTCATATTGGCCAGGAATTCACTCTTGGCCTGGTTCGCGGCGTGGGCTAATGCAACGGCCTGCTGGGACGAGGCCTCTGCTTCCTTGCGCTCGGTGATATCCTGTAAAGTCCCAATGACTCGCTGCACTTCCCCTTTGATACTGACACTGATGATTTGCCCCTGGATCAGTACCCAGTGTTCGTCACCATTACTGTGTTTGACACGCACTTCACAGTCAAAAACGGGTAATACCGCCTTGTTGGCTTGATGAAGGCAACGTAGGACCAGCGGTAAGTCATCAGGATGAATGACCTGTTGCCAAAGCGATGAGGAAAACTCCCCATTCTCACGATTAACCCCTAGCAGTAATTTCAAGGCATCGTTAACCTGCCACAGATCCTGGGTACATTCCCAATCCCAGATGCCGATACGTGAGTTTTCTGCCGCCAGAATAAAGTTACTATTTGGGACAGAGCTGCTATTGGCGTGCATTTTTATTGCCTTGCACTGCATCATGGTGCAACTCTGCCTGCCGCCGCATAAACTCCAACCCTGGGGCCATAAAAATTGCCCATGCGGTCAGGACTTCTTCATCGCATAACGGATCGAGATCGCGTACCGTTTGCAAAACGGCTCGCCGCCAATAGGCAAAAACAGACGCGGGCAGATTCAAACCCTGGGAACTCTGTTCCCGCGCCACGTGCTCCAGATAGTCGGCCACGATATGGCTAGTGGCAACAGAAAGCATATAAAAAAAGGATTTGTAGATAATTTTTTGTTGCGCTTGCTGATGCTCGGGTGTGGGCTGAATTTTCAGCCCCTGCGTGCTTTCAACGAATAATTGGTAGAAATGAGAGAAAAACAGGTCGCCCTGATCTTTGGCGGTGATCCGATCGTAACTGCTATTGAACAACGCTTCATAGTTGGTACTCACGGCATGCTCTCTTTTCGCTAGTTACCCGATAGTTGGTATGGCACCGTTATCCTATAAGGGAGGGCCAGGGAAGGTGATGACTTCTCGTGTAGAGAGCAAGTCGTTTTCATTAAATCAGTCTAGTTAACGCTTGGGGAAGCGCAAGGATAGGTGGTTATGGCGCATGGTTTTTTGGCTATGAGCGGGGGGCGTTCTGCGTGGATATGCCTGCTCTCAACATGGTAGATAGAGTGAAAATCACAAAAAAATCCACGCGAGGCGTGGATTTTAAGTGTCTTACTTAGTCTTCATGGATCATACTGAGATGAGTGACATCATTTAGACGTTAAACAAGAAGTTCATCACATCGCCATCTTTAACGACGTAGTCTTTCCCTTCTGAACGCATCTTGCCGGCCTCTTTGGCACCTTGCTCACCCTTGTAGGTGATAAAGTCTTCAAAGGCGATGGTCTGCGCACGGATAAAGCCTTTTTCAAAGTCGGTATGGATTTTACCGGCCGCTTGCGGAGCAGTAGCGCCAACTGGGATGGTCCAGGCACGCACTTCCTTCACGCCAGCAGTGAAGTAGGTTTGCAGATTGAGCAATTCATAACCTGCGCGGATCACGCGGTTCAGACCTGGTTCTTCCAGACCCAACTCAGCCATAAATTCAGCGCGGTCTTCATCTTCCAGCTCTGCGATGTCAGATTCGACAGCGGCGCAAACCGCTACCACCACGGAACCTTCTTCGGCAGCAATCTTGCGTACAACATCCAGATACGGGTTGTTCTCAAAACCGTCTTCGTTAACGTTGGCAATGTACATGGTTGGCTTCAGGGTCAGGAAGCTCAGGTAGCGGATCGCGGCTTTATCTTCAGCAGTCAGATCCAGCGCACGCAGCATACCGGCGTTTTCCAACTGCGGCAGGCATTTTTCCAGTGCGGCCAATTCGGCTTTTGCGTCTTTATCGCCGCCTTTGGCTTTCTTCTGCACACGGTGAATGGCGCGTTCGCAGGTATCAAGGTCGGACAGCGCCAACTCGGTGTTGATGACGTCGATATCGTCTGCCGGATCCACTTTGTTATTCACGTGAATGATGTTGTCATTTTCAAAGCAACGCACCACGTGGCCGATGGCTTCCGTTTCACGGATGTTGGTCAGGAACTGGTTACCCAGGCCTTCGCCTTTGGAAGCCCCTTTTACCAGCCCTGCGATATCAACGAATTCCATGGTGGTGGGCAGAATGCGTTGTGGTTTGACGATCTCAGCCAGTTGATCCAGACGTGCATCGGGCATCGGTACCACGCCGGTATTAGGTTCAATGGTGCAGAACGGGAAGTTGGCCGCTTCGATACCCGCTTTGGTCAACGCATTGAACAGGGTGGATTTGCCAACGTTAGGCAGACCGACGATACCGCATTTGAATCCCATGTTTATATCACCTTAAATATCTTGACTATCAACAGGTTAACATTAGCCTGCTGCATAAAGGACGAAATTATCCCGCCATTATACACGTAATGGGCAGTTATCTCGATCTGCCCGTTGCTGGCGCTATCACCTGAGGTGTTCCTTACGGCTGCTAACGCCCGGGTCGGCTCAATTCAACGTCGGTAGAGGTGTTCTGTAGGCAAGGTACAGATCCAGGTTGAATACATCTGGCAAAAGGACATAGAACGCTAATAGCGGAGATTATTCTGGCTATTTGTTATCAGATATTTAGTAATATAAGTGAGTTAATGTTTTATTTTAAATGCATGTTTAGCCACAAAGGCACTTTTTGCATAGGGTTATTCTGAGGCTTGCTGTTCCTCATCTAATGTATGACCTGGCAACATATCATAATAAAAGCTGGCGGATTACAGCGGGTAAAGAGTTACAGAACGTTAAACCTCAAGTTGTAACTTGTCTTATGGTGGGCTATCTATATAGGCTGGGAAATCCATTAATTTTAAGCTGAACCTCGTATGAAATATGATTATTATTTGTTCGCGCTGTCGATTTATAACCGTTTTTTTCAATAAGCAATTATCCTATTGTCATGTTTTTATTGTTGTTTTTTATTTTTTGAATATTTCTTTGTATTAAGCCTGAATAGTTAATATATTTAATATATAACTGATGCTGATTTTGAATATATAAGATTTATCTGCTTAAATTCAAAGAATTATCCTATACAGTAAGTAAGATATTGCCTCTAATACCTAAGTAATATCTTAATTATATTGAGGTATGCCGAGAGGGTTAACGATAAATTTAACTATAAGTATTGTTGGGCGTATTTTTTTAAGATATTATCCGCGTATTATTTGCTGTGCTATTTGAATTCAAGGAGGAATTTATTCCATGAATGGGATTGATGTGCTTTCCGCACCGATTTTATTATTACTTTCAGTTATTTCTTTTATTATTCATTTCAGGAACGAGCGGAGGAAGAGCCTGATTGAGCGGCCTTTTTTTGGTGGAAATGCGGATTTGAAAAAGAAAACTACGCCGGATGTGGTTGATGTTGTTGTGCAAAACAGCGTGCAACCATGCTGTACCCGCAAACTGTGCCGCTATTGCCCGATAAGTAGTAGGCCAAGCAAGTGATAGTCACATTACTTGGCCTAACCGCTTAGCTAGTCGCTTTAAATGCATGCAAACGATTCATGGCTTTAGTCATACCTTCCTTCAGCAAGATCTCCGTGCAACGTAGCGACTCATCGATGGCATCATCAATCAGCGTTTGCTCTGCTGCTGGCGGCTTACCCAGCACAAAGCCTACCACCTTGTTTTTATCACCTGGGTGGCCGATGCCAATACGCAAGCGATAAAAGTTCGGGTTATTGCCCAGCTTGCTCTGGATATCCTTCAGGCCATTGTGACCACCGTTGCTGCCACCTAATTTGAGTTTCGCCACTCCCGGTGGCAGATCCAACTCGTCGTGGGCTACCAGGATCTCCTCCGGCAGAATCCGGTAGAAGGTAGCCAAGGCGCCAACGGCTTTACCACTCAGGTTCATAAAGGTAGTAGGAACCAACAGCCGAACGTCGTTACCGGCCAAATTCAGGCGTGCGGTGTAACCGAAGAACTTACTCTCTTCCTTCAACGGCTGGTTGTAGCGTTGCGCCAGTAGGTCAACATACCATGCACCGGCATTGTGCCGTGTCTGGGCATACTCAGCGCCCGGGTTGGCCAGGCCAACAATCAGTTTGATACTGCTCACAAGAGATTCACTATGCTAGAAAAATGGAAAGGGCGTGCCCGTTGCCTTCCAGGTTGCAATCGCCTGAGGTTTCACAGCGGCACAGCTCGAAATTTATAGGCCGTTAGTGTACCTGCCTGCGTGCAGAATGACAAAAATCTGGCGTCGCCCCCGTGAATAGCTGAAAAGTGAATAATACATTAGTAAAATAATTCAGTTATCTCGCTAACTTTTAACATAAAGTAAAGAATTGTCAGCCTTTAGTTGCCATTTGTGATCGGTCACGCAATACCCATGCTGAAATAATGACTATACTTAACTAATCAAAGTGGGATAACGAGTTAGGATTTTCCCGCTATTGGCACATGGCACTCTGGAGGTGGCATATGAAACGTAAAAACGCTGAGGTCATTGGCAACGTTTTAATGGGAATGGGTATGGTGGTAATGGTTGGCGGGGTGGGATACTCCATCCTGGCTGAAGTATCACAGTTCAATTTGCCGCAGCTCTTTGCCCACGGCGCCATCATGAGTATCTTTATCGGCGCCTTGTTATGGCTGGCCGGTGCACGTATTGGTGGGCGCGAGCGGGTAGCAGATCGTTATTGGTGGGTAAAACACTTTGACAAACGCTGCCAAGACAACCCGCGCCGCCCCTCGCATTGATTAACCACAACCAGGGATCTGGCGTACAAAGGCAAGGGAGCTTGGCCGTATAAGGTTTAAGGTTATGTCCCACATCCCGTAAAAAACCCGTTGTTGCTCACGCTTCAACGGGTTTTTCGTTTTCTGAGATGTTCACCCGAACAACCTGGCGCAGTGGAGGTGAACCGCGCCAGAGAAGGGATTAATGTTCGAACATCGCGGAAATTGACTCTTCATTGCTGATACGGCGGATAGCTTCAGCCAACATACCGGACAAGGTCAGAGTACGCACGTTTTTCAACGCCTTGATTTCTGCTGACAGCGGAATAGTGTCACAGACGATCACTTCATCAATCACCGAGTTCCTGATGTTATCCACGGCGTTACCGGAGAAGATCGGGTGCGTGGCGTAGGCAAATACGCGCTTGGCACCGCGTTCTTTCAACGCTTCGGCTGCTTTACACAAGGTACCACCGGTATCGATCATGTCATCGACCAGTACGCAGTCACGGCCTGCCACGTCCCCGATAATATGCATCACCTGAGAAACGTTTGCGCGAGGGCGACGTTTATCAATGATGGCCATGTCGGTATCGTTAAGCAGTTTGGCGATCGCGCGGGCGCGCACGACACCACCGATATCTGGGGAAACCACGATCGGGTTTTCCAGGTTCTGTTGCAACATGTCTTCCAGCAGGATCGGGCTTCCGAATACGTTATCTACCGGGACATCGAAGAAACCTTGGATCTGCTCGGCATGCAGATCGACTGTCAATACGCGGTCAACCCCTACGCTGGAGAGGAAGTCGGCAACAACTTTGGCAGTGATTGGCACACGCGCAGAACGCACGCGGCGATCCTGGCGGGCATAGCCGAAGTAAGGAATTACAGCAGTAATACGACCTGCGGAGGCGCGACGCAGGGCATCAACCATAACAACCAGTTCCATCAGGTTGTCGTTGGTGGGGGCACAGGTGGACTGGATGATGAAAATATCACCGCCGCGTACATTTTCGTTGATTTGCACGCTCACTTCGCCGTCGCTAAAACGACCTACAGCGGCGTCACCAAGGCTGGTGTACAAACGGTTGGCAATACGTTGTGCTAGTTCCGGGGTGGCGTTACCAGCAAAAAGCTTCATATCAGGCACGAGAAGAACCTCAGCATGCGTCCAGAGAAGATATTGTCATACGGTCTTCGCCAAGGGGCAGTTGGCGATGCCGACGCAATATACATACGGGTGTGTAAAACTAACTTGAACTGCAGAGCAGCGCAGAGATGACAGGGCCAGGTAGAAGACCCTGCGCAACGACACGTTGAGCTACGGCTCAAACTGCCCGGAACGGATGCGATGTAGTGGTGAGACGTTAACGCCACGCGCTACAAATCCACGCAACCAGGCCGGGGCTTGATTTAACACCTGAAGAGCGGCGGGCTCGGAGTCGAATTCTGCAAACACACAAGCACCTGTGCCAGTCAGGCGTGACGGCGCGTATTGTAACAGCCATGAAAGAAGCTGTTCAACCTCGCGAAAACGTTTTCTTGCGATCGGTTCGCAATCATTTGCGTAAGGTGCCTGTAATAGGGCGTTCAGGGGGCGAACCGGGGTGTCTCTTTTTAATTCGGCATCGGCAAAAATCACTGGAGTGGGGATGCTGACACCGGGATGAGCGACCAAATACCACTTTTCTACCGGATTTGCCGGCTGTAACTGCTCACCAATCCCTTCGGCAAATGCCGCATGGCCGCGCACAAAAACCGGGACATCGGCACCGAGGGTTAGCCCCATATCGGCCAACTGGTCGTCGCTCAGGCCACATTGCCAAAGTTCATTCAGCGCGACCAGTACCGTTGCCGCGTTGGAAGAGCCGCCGCCAAGGCCGCCACCCATCGGCAAACGCTTGTCGATGCTGATGTCAGCCCCACGGGGAAGGGTGGCAATGGAATGGGTAGTGCAATGTTGCTGTAACAGACGAGCGGCCCGAACAATCAGGTTCTGCTCATCTGGCACCCCTTCTACGGGCGTTAGCAGCTGGATCTGGTCATCCTGGCGGGGAACGATGGTGAGCGTATCGCCGTAATCCAGAAACTGGAACAACGTTTGCAACTGATGGTAGCCGTCTGCACGACGGCCGGTGATATAGAGAAACAGGTTCAGCTTTGCCGGGGAAGGCCATTGGTGGATCATCACTTGAGCGTCCAGTTATCCATTTTCAGCTTGATGCGTTGATCGCCCTGTTGCAGCTCAAGGCGGCTCGGTAACGGGATTTTCAGATCGGTGTTGTAGTCCTGATAGGTGACAACCCAGGTCAGATCGCCCTGTTTGTAGGTCAGCTTGTTCAGGCGGTACTGGGAGTCCAGGCTGAAGTCGGTGGCTTGTCCTGGCAGGCCAAGCATCCACTGGCGCAGGTTATCCAGCGGGATCTGCATGCCGGTCAGCTTGCGGATCATCTCTTCCGGGTTGTCGCTGACATAGCGTTTGCCCTGGTTATCCGTTAGCTGCACTACGCTTTTTTGCACGTTAAGTTCAAGCTCGGTGCTGCCAAGCGGATTGGTCAGCAGCAGGCGGTAGCGGTCGGGCGTGTATTGTTGCCAGAAGAAGCGAGCATAGACTTTCTTCTGATCGGTAAGGTAAGCGAAAGCGCCCCGGGTCTGATATTGCTCAAGCTGTTGCACCGCTTGCTCATGAGCGAGCCACTGCGGAGACGTCGGGCTGGTGGCCGGGCCAGGCTTGGTGAGGGTACAGGCCGTCAGCACCAGGCTGGCTAATGGGATCAGGCGAAGCAAACTAACTTTGCGGATAGGCATAACGTTTTGTTGTCCTTTTGTCCTTGCGGGGCAGTGCGGGTTAGCATTTCTGCCACCACGCTAACGGGCGAGTGGCGTAACGTCAATAATACAATGGCGCAAAAGCCTTGCGGCAAGGGTGGTGTCTGGCGTGGGGAGGATTGTAAACGATGGCGGAACTTTTTGGGTTGGAAATCTGTGGGCGTAGCATGCTACGCCCCTTCAGAGCGAGTCTATCCTCTAAGCGCGCCGTATAATGGCGCGCTTTGGTGGGTCAGAAATCGTAACGCAAACGAACAACCGTCATATCGCCCAGATTATCGGTGCTGGACGTCAGCACGTGTTCGACGTCGGCGCGGAAACCGTAGTCAAACTGGAAGGAGATCCCCAAGCCATTATCAATACGCTGGTAATCGCGGCCAGTGGTGTACTGCAGGCGGTCGCCCATAAAGTAAGGCATGATGGATTTCACCGCGTATTCGCCAACCGGGAAGCTATAACCGGCGAAGTATTCAATCCCCCAGGCATCCCCTGCGAAGTAGTTGTTAACATCCTTCTTCTTGGTAGTCAGGTAGTTGTCATACCAGCCGCCACCGAAGCTGAGCGTCCAGTTATCCGGCTTCCAGCTCAATGCGGTACCGATGATGTTCTGATTATAGTCTTTGTTGTCGTTATTATTGGGGTTGCGCATCTCGGCGCTGGTGTAGTTCCAGGCGGTGCCCCAGGTGAGGTCTTTGGTCAAGTGATAATCCACACCCAGCGAACCGCCGCCCTTGCGCTTGTAGCGCAGGCCGTTACCTGGCAAGTATTCATCGTCGTTGAATAGGTAAGCGGCATAAAGGTCAGCGTCGCCAAAGGTATTTTTATATTTCAGCATGCTGCGTGAACGATAGGAACCGTCATAATCGCCGTTAATGCCGTTGCCCGGCGCTTGGGCAAGCATGTCGTAATCCCAGATGTCGGTTTTGGCCCCGACCACGTCGTAATAAACGCTGTTTTGCTTACCGTAGGTCAATTGGCCCCAGGTTTTGCTTTTTAAACCGGTATACAGCATGCGCCGCGAGGTGTTGTTGGCACCCTCGGCGTAGTGATTGTCCCAACTGAACAGCGCCGGGATGTTGACGCCTAACTCGTAATAGTTGATCCAACTGATGTCGTCGAACAGATAGTAATCGGTGGCGAAGCGAAAACGTGTGCCGCCGTCAAAACCGTTGCGTTTATAAGAGCCTTTATCGCCATCGCCAGTCATCATATTGAACTGAGGACGAATACTGCCGCCAACGGTAAAGGTGAGGCGACTAAGGGGATCGCCCGCTTGCGGGTCCTGCTTTAATAGGGTGATTTCAGCATGTGCTGCGAATGCGCTACAACCCGCTATCAGCCCTGCGGTAACCGCCTGGCTTAATCTACGTAATTTCATTGAACGTCCCTTCTTACGTGCTGCTCAAGATACGAAAACCCATCCATCGGCCAACACAGCCTGGGGCTTTCTGGTTTGCTCACTTTCCGGAAACAAAAAGTGAAATTCCGAAACGGTTTCTATGTAAATAGTTCGTCAGCTAATCATTTTTCGGGATTATGGAAACATGCCGAAAAAATTGCAATTAAAACAATGGAAACCGTAACTTATTGCGATTATCAGTAATGTGTAATGTTAAGCAGTGGGAATACGAAGGATGTCGCCAGCCAGGCTGAAAGGGGCGTTTGCAAGGGGTAGCGCTGCATTTCAGCGTTTTTCCCTTGAGGTTTCTGATGAGTTTGAAACATACCGAGTTTTGTCGTGCTGACTGATTTGTCCCGCCAATACCAGCGATTGGCCGGAAGATGCGGTTGTCACTTTAATTGATGTCGCGCATCAAGTAGAATGCCGGACAACGAGAACCCGTACCAAGAGAAGTATTACTCGAAGCAATGACCCTTCTGGCGTTAGGTATTAATCACAAAACCGCTCCGGTTTCTCTGCGAGAACGGGTGACCTTCTCCCCAGAGTCGATCGACAAGGCGCTGAATAGCTTGCTGCAACAGCCATTGGTGCAGGGCGGCGTTGTGCTGTCTACCTGTAACCGCACCGAGCTGTACCTCAGCGTGGAGCAGCAGGATCATCTGCATGAACAACTGGTAGCCTGGTTATGTGATTATCACCATCTGCGTGCGGAAGACGTGCGCAAAAGCCTGTATTGGCATCACGGCGACGAGGCCGTCAGCCACCTGATGCGCGTTGCCAGCGGGTTAGACTCTTTGGTACTGGGTGAACCCCAGATCCTCGGGCAGGTAAAGAAAGCTTTTGCCGAATCCCAGCGTGGTCAGTCACTTTCCGGTGAGCTGGAGCGCCTGTTTCAGAAATCCTTCTCCGTTGCCAAGCGTGTACGCACTGAAACCGAAATCGGTGCCAGCGCGGTATCCGTTGCCTTTGCCGCCTGTGCGTTGGCGCGTCAAATCTTCGAATCTCTTGCCGAACTGAATGTGCTGTTGGTCGGCGCGGGGGAAACGATCGAGCTGGTTGCCCGCCATCTGCGTGAGCATAAAGTGCAGCATATGATCATCGCTAACCGCACCCGTGAACGCGCCCAGGTCTTGGCGCAAGAGGTGGGGGCAGAGGTGATCTCATTGCCGGAGATTGACGCACGTCTGGCAGATGCCGATATCATTATCAGCTCCACCGCCAGCCCGTTGCCCATCATCGGCAAGGGCATGGTCGAGCGGGCCCTGAAGGCACGCCGCAACCAGCCGATGTTGCTGGTGGATATTGCCGTTCCGCGCGATATAGAGCCGGAAGTGGGCAAACTGGCGAACGCCTATCTCTACACCGTGGATGACCTGCAGGCCATTATTCAGAGCAATATGGCACAACGGCAGGCGGCGGCCGTACAGGCCGAGACCATTGTGCAGCAGGAAAGCAGCAATTTCATGACCTGGCTGCGCTCACAGGGCGCGACAGATACCATCAGAGACTACCGTTCGCAGGCCGATCAAATCCGTGCGGAAATGGAGTCAAAAGCGCTGGCAGCGATTGCTCAAGGCGCTAACGTGGAGCAGGTGATCCATGAGCTGGCCCACAGATTAACCAATCGTCTTATTCATGCCCCTACCAAATCCCTCCAGCAGGCCGCCGGTGACGGCGACATGGAGCGGTTGCACATTTTACGCGACAGCCTCGGGCTGGATCAGCATTAGTTCTCTTTTATTAACAGGGTTTAAAACCACGCATGAAGCCTTCTATTGTTGCCAAACTGGAAGCGTTACAAGAGCGCCATGAAGAAGTTCAGGCGCTGCTCGGCGATGCCAGTGTCATTGCCGATCAGGATCGGTTCCGTGGCCTGTCGCGCGAATATGCGCAGTTGACCGACGTCAGCCGTTGTTTTCTGGAATGGCGTCAGGTGCAGGACGATCTCGCCACGGCAGAAATGATGCTGGACGATCCGGAAATGCGTGAAATGGCGCAGGAAGAGCTGAAACAGGCCAAAGCGGCGACGGAAGAACTGGAACAACAGCTGCAGGTGTTACTGCTGCCCAAGGATCCGGACGATGAGCGCGACTGCTTCCTCGAAGTGCGCGCCGGAACCGGTGGCGACGAAGCGGCCATCTTTGCTGGCGATCTGTTCCGTATGTATAGCCGTTACGCTGAAACTCGCCGCTGGCGAGTTGAGATCATGAGCGAAAACGTGGGCGAGCACGGCGGTTACAAAGAGGTCATCGCCAAAGTGTCTGGCGACGGCGTTTACGGTCAACTGAAGTTTGAATCTGGCGGTCACCGCGTTCAACGCGTGCCGGAAACCGAATCTCAGGGTCGTATTCATACCTCTGCCTGCACGGTGGCGGTGATGCCAGCGGTGCCAGAGGCGGAGCTGCCAGAAATCAATGCGGGCGATCTGAAAATCGATACCTTCCGTTCTTCCGGGGCCGGTGGTCAGCACGTTAACACCACCGATTCGGCGATCCGTATTACCCACTTGCCAACCGGCATTGTGGTTGAATGCCAGGACGAACGTTCACAGCACAAGAACAAAGCCAAGGCGATGTCGGTGCTTGGGGCACGTATCCGCGCGGCAGAGATGGCGAAACGCCAGTTGGCAGAGGCTTCTACCCGCCGCAACCTGCTGGGCACCGGCGATCGTTCCGATCGTAACCGTACCTATAACTTCCCGCAGGGGCGTGTGACCGACCACCGCATCAACCTGACGCTGTATCGTCTGGATGAGGTGATGGAAGGCAAGCTGGATATGCTAATCCAGCCGATCGTGCAGGAATACCAGGCCGATCAGTTGGCTGCACTCTCTGCCGAGCCTGAGTAATGGATTATCAAACCTGGCTGAAAACCGCGACCTTACGCCTGACGCATAGTGATAGCGCCAAACGTGATGCGGAGATCCTGTTGGGTTTCGTAACCGGTCGGGCCAGAACCTACCTGTTGGCATTTGGCGAAACTCTGCTGACGGCAGAGCAGGCTGAGAAGCTAACGGTGCTGCTGGCTCGCCGTGAACGCGGGGAACCGGTGGCGTATCTGGTTGGCGAGCGTGAGTTCTGGTCGCTTCCGCTCTCGGTTTCGCCCGCTACGCTAATCCCGCGCCCGGATACCGAATGTTTGGTGGAGTTGGCTCTGGAGCGCCTGCCCGCAACGCCGTGTGCCATTCTGGATCTTGGTACCGGTACCGGCGCGATTGCCCTGGCGTTAGCCAGCGAACGGCCAGACTGCCAGCTTACCGGCATCGATCTGCAACCGGAAGCCGTGGCGCTGGCGCAGCATAACGCGCAAAAACTGGCGATTAACAATGCGCGCTTTTTGCAAGGGAGCTGGTTTACGCCGGTGGCCGGGCAAAAGTTTGCGCTGATCGCCAGTAACCCCCCCTATATTGATGAAGCCGATCCTCACCTTGCGCAGGGCGATGTCCGCTTTGAACCTGGCAGTGCGCTAGTGGCCGCCGAGCAGGGTCTGGCCGATCTGGCGGCGATCGTGCAGCAGGCCGCAGATTATTTAGAGCCGCAGGGTTGGCTGTTGCTTGAGCACGGTTGGCAACAGGGTGAAAATGTACGTACGCTGTTGAATGCTGCGGGATTTATCGCGGTGGCAACGCATCGCGACTATGGCGGCAACGATCGCGTGACTCTGGGCCAAAAACCACTATAAGAAACCAAGGGAACCACTATGGCCGCTTACATGGCGCTAAAACATCTGCATTTATTAACGGTAGCCATCAGCATTACGTTGTTTGTACTGCGTTTCTTCTGGAAGTGGCGTGCATCGCCGATGAGCAACAAGCGCTGGGTAAAGATCACGCCGCATATCAATGATACGGTGCTGTTTGCCACCGGTATTGCCCTGGTGGTGATGTTCAAACTTTACCCACTGCTTGGCATGGACTCGTGGCTGACCGAGAAGTTGTTTGGCGTTATTATCTATATCCTGTTGGGCTATGTCGCCTTGGGCAAGAAGACGCAAAGCTGGAATATCCGCACCTTGGCATTCGTTCTGGCACTGGGCTGTCTGTATCTGATCGTTAAACTTGCCACGACCAAAATACCGTTCTTGATGGGATACCTATGAGCAGCATTGCCGATTTTGAATTTAACACTTCCTCACTCAGTGAGGGGGTGATCCTGGTATCAAAGATCATTCGGCGGGACTTTCCGGTGGCGGAAGTTGAGCGCAAGTTACAACAGTTGAGTGAAGAAGCGCGCGCAATCATCCCGGACGATCTCAACCAGGATCAGCAGTTGGAAGCGCTTATCGAGTTATTCTTTAAAACCTGGGGATTCGGCGGTGCCAGCGGTGTTTATCGGCTCTCTGACGCTATCTGGCTGGATAAGGTGTTGGAAGCCCGCCAAGGTACGCCAGTCTCTCTGGGAACCATTTTCCTGCATATTGCCCACCAGTTGGATCTGCCGCTGATGCCGGTGATTTTCCCCACTCAGTTGATCATGCGTGCTGACTGGCTGGATGAGGAGATGTGGCTGGTCAACCCGCTGAACGGGGAAACGCTTAACGAACATCAGTTGCAGGTTTGGCTCAAGGGTAATCTGGGGCTGGGGGCTGAACTGGAAGATGACGATCTGGACGAATCGGAAAACATTCTGGTGGTGCGTAAGATGCTCGATACGCTGAAAGCCGCGCTGATGGATGAAAAGCAGATGGAAATTGCGTTGCGAGCCAGCGAGGCTGTGCTGAGTTTTGACCCGGACGACCCTTACGAGATCCGCGACCGTGGTTTGATTTATGCCCAGCTGGAATGCAACCATATCGCCATTTCCGATCTTAACTATTTTGTCGAGCAGTGTCCTGAAGACCCGGTGAGTGAAGTGATAAAAATTCAAATCCACTCCATCGAACTCAAGCAGGTCACGCTGCATTAATTCACTGATTCCGATTTATTAATCAATAAGGTGCAAGCATGGAACAGAAAGTAGTCAGCATTGGCGACATCAAGGTAGCGAACGATCTGCCGTTTGTACTGTTCGGCGGTATGAACGTACTGGAATCACGCGATTTGGCGATGCGCATCTGCGAACATTATGTCACCGTGACGCAAAAACTGGGCATCCCTTACGTTTTCAAAGCCTCTTTTGATAAAGCCAACCGTTCATCTATCCATTCTTACCGTGGCCCAGGCCTGGAAGAAGGGATGAAGATTTTCCAGGAAATCAAAAGCACCTTCGGCGTGAAAATTATCACCGATGTGCACGAAGCCGCACAGGCGCAGCCAGTTTCTGAAGTGGTTGATGTGATCCAGCTGCCCGCCTTCCTGGCACGCCAGACCGACCTGGTTGAAGCCATGGCGAAAACCGGCGCGGTGATCAACGTCAAGAAACCGCAGTTCGTCAGCCCGGGCCAGATGGGCAATATCGTCGATAAATTCAAAGAAGGCGGCAACGATCAGGTTATCCTGTGCGATCGCGGCAGCAACTTTGGTTATGACAACCTGGTGGTCGACATGTTGGGTATCAACGTGATGAAGAACGTGACCGGTGGCCATCCGGTGATCTTCGACGTGACCCACGCCCTGCAAACCCGCGATCCGTTTGGTGCGGCCTCAGGCGGCCGCCGTGCGCAGGTTGCCGAGCTGGCTCGTGCCGGTATGGCGGTAGGTTTGGCTGGCCTGTTTATCGAGGCGCACCCAGATCCAAGCAATGCCAAATGCGATGGTCCTTCGGCGCTGCCGTTGGATAAGCTGGAACCGTTCCTGGTACAGATGAAAGCCATCGACGATCTGGTGAAAAGCTTTGCTGAGCTGGATACCAGCAACTAACGACTGCTGACAAATCGCTCAGTGGGGGCGCGCATGCTGCGCCCGCCAATCTGAAGGCCCGACATTAAGCTGTCGGGCCTTTTGCTTTAGTGGGCGTTCAGCGCGGTGAGCGCTTCTGGCAGGGTGGGGTAGAAATGCAGCTTGCCATCGATTGGCTTCATGCGAGCACGAGCCAGGGTTTTTAGCGGCTGGAATGGAATATCGGTGATCACCAGCTGTTTTTCGGCGGGCAGGGCGTCGATATAACGTTGCAACGCGTTGAGCCCCCCGGCATCCAGCACCGGCACGGCATCCCATTGCAGTACGATGGTGTGATAGTTTTCACCGCGTACCAGCAGATCGTTGAACACGCGTTCGGCAGCGGCGAAGAACAGCGGACCGTTGACGCGCAGCACCAGCCGGCCATCTTCGGCGCTCAACTCGCTTAGGCGGGTCATGCGTGCGATTCGGCGCATAAACAGCAGTGAGGCCAGTACGATGCCAACGGTAATGGCAATCACCATATCAAACAGTACCGTTAGCGACATACACAGCAGCATCACCAAAATGTCGTCTTTCGGCGCCCGGCGCAGCAGATAAACCACTTTATGCGCCTCGCTCATGTTCCAGGCAACCAATAGCAACAGCGAAGCCATCGCCGCCAGCGGTAAGTAGGACAGCCACGGTGCCAGCATCAGCAAGGACAGCAGCACCATTAACGAGTGGATGATTGCCGAAACCGGTGAGGTTGCCCCTGCACGCACGTTGGCTGCCGAGCGGGCAATGGCGGCGGTTGCGGTGATCCCCCCGAAGAACGGGGCGATGATGTTACCCGCGCCCTGGCCAATCAGTTCGGCGTTGGAGTGGTGCTTTTTGCCCGTCATGCCATCCAACACTACCGCGCAAAGCAGCGATTCGATCGCCCCAAGCATCGCCATGGAAAAGGCTGCCGGTAATAGAGCGGAAAGCAGCTGCCAGCTTAGTTCCGTCGGTTTACCATCGCCAGCAGGCAGATGCCAGGGCAATAACCACTGCGGCAGGATCGGCGGGATACCTTGGCCTTGGCTGCCGTCGGCCAGTTCGAAACTGAAACGAGAGCCAATGGTCGCAACCTGATGATCGAACTGAGCCAGGATCGCCATCACCGCGGTGCCAGCCAACAAGGCGGGCAGGTGGCCGGGAATACGCAGCCCCAGCTTTGGCCAGAGCAGCAGGACTACCAGAGTGACCACGCCAATCAGCGTATCGCCATAGTCCAAGGTGGGTAAAGCATGCAACAGCGCATTTACCTTACCGATGTAGTTTTCCGGTACTTCCGCCAGCTGTAAGCCAAAGAAATCCTTCACCTGCATGGTGGCGATGGTAATGGCAATCCCGGAGGTAAAACCAAGCGTGACCGAAAGTGGAATGTACTCGATCAGGCGACCAAGCCGCGCTAACCCCATAATCAGCAGGAATACGCCGGACAGCATGGTGGCAATCAATAAGCCAGAGAGCCCAAACTGCTGTGAAACGGGGAACAGGATCACCACAAACGCCGCGGTGGGGCCGGAAACGCTGTAGCGCGAACCGCCGCTGACGGCGATCACGATGCCAGCAATGGCGGCGGTATACAGCCCATACTGTGGGGGAACGCCGCTGGCAATGGCTAGCGCCATCGCCAGCGGTATGGCAATGATGCCGACGGTAACCCCGGCAATGGCATCTTTCAGTAGACGTTGAAGGGAATAGGGCTCGCGCCAGCAGGCATCTATCAGGGCGCTGAAAGGGCGGATACCGTTGATTTCGTGCGTTTTCATCAAAGTTGCAAACCAAGTCTATAAAAGAGAACGGAATGGCGGGCCATGGAGGTCCGTCTCGGAATAGCTGGTAGATACCATACCCCTTTCTGCCCGGCGATACCTAGATTTGTATCAAAGCATCTGGATTGTGATTAATTTATATTTGTTCAGCGAACTATGTGCGCCAAGCGCCAGCCTGTGCAGATCGTCCGCTGCGGATGGGGGAAAAGCGCAGCTTTTATCGCTTAGTGTACTGCGGGTAAGGATAAGCCGAGAAACAGAGCAAGAGTGCTGACCAACAGATGATGGTCTTCGAGCTGCGGAGAGCCAGAAAGCGAGATGGAACCGACGCAACCCACATTGAGCAGGTTGATAGGGAATGCGCCGCCGTGGGCGGCATAGTCACGTACGCTAAGGCCATATCTTTCCTCCAGCGTAACCTGCCGCTGTTGCAGGCGTAAGCCCACGGCATAAGAGCTTTTATGAAAATGGTTGACCACGTTGCGCTTGCGCCGCACCCAGTCGGCAATGTCTGGCGTTGCCCCTGGCATGGCGTAATAAAACAGCGTTTGTCCGTTCAGCTGAATTTCGATAGCGATGGGTAATTGGCGCTGTTCTGCGGCATTTTTTAGCGCTACACCCAGCTCCCACGCGGTGGCATGGTCGAAATGGTGGAAGGTAAGGTCCGTTTCTTGGGTCACCAGCGCTTGCAATTCATCATCGATATTCATCAGATTTTCCCCGTGGTGTGATGGATAACAGACTATCCTGAATTGAGGATAGGACATAGATTGCCTGGCAATAACATATACCCGCCTAGTCATTGTGATTTTTAGTATGATGAGCGCTGTCGGAAGCGGTATTACAGGGGGCCGTTGTCAAAAATAACCCGAAAAACTACATTGCCGCATCCTGGAGTATGCCGAATAGTTATGACATATATTGCGTCGATCTCGTCTTTTTACAGTGACGCGTGCATCACCTATGCCACGCTGTCGGTCGCCTACTTTGCGCTTAGCAAAAATGCCCCTTTTTCCTTCCAGTCCGCCGTGTGGAAACGGGTGTTATTTGGTGTGCTGGCAGGGCTGGCGGTGTTGTATCTGAATCAGTCTCGGCTGTTGCTCACCGGTAATATTTATTACAGCTTTGCCATGATCCCGATGATTTTGGTGCTGTTTTTCGGAGGTGCAGTCAGTGGGATAGTGTGCTATCTGGTAAACTTTGGCTTTAACGGCGGCTTCACGCTGGATAATCTGTTTATCGGTTCGATCATCTTGCCGCTGTTGCTATCGGGGGTCTGGCGGAAAAAATCGAACCGGGTGTTTTACCTTACCATCGGTATCATTGCGCTTTACCGTATTGCCGTGGTCGGCTTGTTCGTCAACTTCCGTGAACTGTGGCTGGATATTCTGTTGTATCAGGCTGCATCGGCGCTTTGCCTGGCGATTTGCTACCACGCCCTGAGCTTTAAAGAGCGCCATATCAACGCCTTTTTCTCCATGCGCAACAAGGCGACGACCGACAGTCTGACCCACATCAACAACCGTGCCAGTGTGGACTACAAAATGATGCTGCAGCATGCTCAACGAGAGTCTTGTGGCCTGATGTTGCTGGATTTGGATAATTTCAAACAGGTCAATGACACCTATGGCCATTTGGCCGGTGACGGTGTGTTAGCCAGCGTAGGGGCCATTTTGCAAGAGTGCGTTCGCGATGAAGACTTTGTCGGGCGCTACGGTGGCGAGGAGTTTATGGTCATCACTTCCAGCTATGAACCGCAGCAGATTGCTGCCGTGGCGGAACGTATTCGCAGCAGGGTGGAAGGATTTGATTTTATTACCGATAACGGGTATCCGATCCGCATGACCATCTCCATCGGGACCTCGCTCTATCTGGCCGGTATGTCGGTGGAGAAAGCGATAGAAATGACGGATGAAGCGCTGTATGACGCTAAACGCGAGGGTAAAAACCGCGTGGTCAGCAGCCGGTTGATGTTGTTATCCCAGTTGGGGAGGAAGTTTAGCCCTATGGCGGCTAAGAAGTCTTAGCCTGGCCCAGGAGTTAACCGTGCTTTTTTTAACGTCTTTACTTTTTCCCTTCCAGCGTTGTTGCGTCGGTTTTAGCTTCGACAGCAACATTGTTTTCGGCATAATCTAACTCTTTAGATAAAAAGTAATTAAGGAATGTACGTATCACGGCAATGATGACCAGTTTAATCAACTCCTCCATGCTAGGGTTGATTGTCGTTGCCAAGATATCAGCCGCTAATTGAAACTCTAACGCCAAAGCAAGCCAGGTTCCAAAGCGCGCCCTGATTAAATAGAGTATAGACTGACTTTTAACTTTGGTTATTGTGGTATAAAGTGCCTTTACCAACCCGACAAAAACGCAAATAACGGATAGAAACTCTAAAAAAACCTGTAGCATTAGAGAGAAATAGATAATTATTTCTTTGATACTTTCCAATTAGATAGCTCCATTTTCCATGTTTATCAGCCTCTCACCAACAAACCGTGTTTAGTGAATGGCTTGGAATAGGGCGTTTTAGCTCAGGCCCGTAAAGGATTTTACTTTTCGCTATGCTTGTTGTTTAAGTGGAGTGAAAAACACCTGTTGAAATAAGCCTTGAGGTGTTCTTCCATCGCGTGAACTTTTTCGTCAATGCGCTGGCAAAGGAATTCGTCGCTATTCATTGCCTCGACTCGTTGTAACGCTATTAAGTCAATTTCTTGTTTTTGTTCTTCAGTCAATTCGCCGCCAGTGTGCTGATTAGTCATGATGATACCTGTATCCTGAGTAAAGTAACTAAATTATAACGCTATGGGTATTGTAGCAAATACTTTCTAACTTTTGTTTAAACGGAGTGTGGCGATAAATTGTCCGTTTTTATCGTTGTGACGTTTACCACTACCTTGAAGCCGCGCCACTCAGACTGGCCTTTTACCAAAAGAAAGGGGACATGCAAAAAAGTCTGAGCGTGAATTCAGACTTTTTCTTTAGAATATGGCGGTGAGGTCGGGCTTGATTCGCAAGCTCACCCTGCGGGCGGCCTGTCGGCCGTCCAAAATGTCTCTGCGATGCGAGCCATTTTGTCGAACCCTGTCGAGGTTTCTCACCCCTCTCTGATTGGGGTACATGCAATAAAAAAGCCTGAACGTTAGTCCAGGCTTTCTCATTTAATATGGCGGTGAGAGAGGGCTTGATTCGCAAGCTCACCCTGCGGGCGGCCCGTCGGCCGTCCAAAATGTCTCTGCGCTGCGAGCCATTTTGTCGAACCCTGTCGAGGCTTCTCACCCCTCTCTGACTGGGGTACATGCAAAAAAAAGTCTGAACGTTAGTTCAGACTTTCTCTTGTAATATGGCGGTGAGAGAGGGGTTCGAACCCTCGATACACTTTCGCGTATACACACTTTCCAGGCGTGCTCCTTCAGCCACTCAGACACCTCACCGTACGTTGCGCTTGCTCAGTGCAACGGGGCGCTACTATAGGGAGAGTCGGCTAACCGGTCAAGAATATTTTTACGGTTTTAGCTCAGGTGGTTAAGCCGTGGTCGCTTTGCCGTAAATCAAGGCCGGAAAACCGGTTTTACTAGCCCATCGACATCCACACCCATCGCAGCCGCCGGTTTTGCGTTCGGGATCCTCAAGTCGGTGTGCAAACGGTATATCGATGCCAAGTATCTGCAGGTTGCCGAAATAGCACTGCAAGGAAACAAATCAACACCGATGGCGAACTGATGCAGGCCTCGTTCGGAACCGCGATGGGCAAAAACCTTGGCTATTATCGCCAGGTCCCGTTGACTTCGATACCTGGTGGTCAGGCAACGGGCTGCTGCCGCGGCCCGTAAGAGAGAGGTTGCTGAGATAACCTCTCTTCCCCCAACAGCGCAGGGGCTATCATCTCCCTTTCCCTGTGGGTGAGGGCATCAAACCAATAAAGACCGTCTTTTTGCGTGGGCCGGTCATCAAAGACTCCAGCTCTTTGACACAGGCCAGGTAGTGCGGGGTCGTTTTATGGAAAGCCACGGCCTGCTCATCGGCGTAAGCCTCGTAAATATAAAAGCGCGTAGGGATGTCAGGGTCCTGTAACACATCGAAGCGTAGGTTGCCCTTTTCCTGGATCGCGCCCAGATGGTTTTGCCGAAACACCTCGATAAACCGTTCAACCTTGTCGTCATGAACGTTAATTTCGACCAGGGTAACGTGCATAATCAGCCTCCTTGAATGGGCGGGCCTGGAAACCGGCCCGCATTTCAGCCGTATCAGCCTTTTTCGCTGAGGAAGAGTTCGTAGGCGTGTTCTACCGTTTCGTTCTGATGAACGATGGCGTGCACCGCCTTGATCATGGCAACCGGGCTTGCTGACTGGAAAATATTCCGCCCCATATCGACCCCGGACGCCCCTTGATCGATGGCCTGGAAGCACATCTCCAGCGCCTCGCGCTCTGGCAGTTTTTTCCCACCGGCGATGACGATAGGGACTGGACAGCCAGCCACAATGCGTTCGAACCCTTTATCCACGTAGTAAGTCTTGATGATTTGCGCCCCCATCTCGGCGGCAATACGCGTGGCCAGTGAGAAATAGCGCTGATCGCGCGCCATATCTTTCCCTACGCCGGTCACCGCCATGGTGGGCATGCCGACTTTAAGACCTGCATCGACCAGCTGGATGATGTTTTTAATCGACTGGTGTTCATGTTCCGTACCGATGTAAACCTGCGCGGCGACGGCACAGCTATTAAGACGGACCGCGTCGTCCATGGCGACAGCCACCGCCTCATTGCTCAATTCGGTCAGAATGGAGTTTGCTCCTGAAGCGCGCAGGACGATGGGTTTGTTAGTGGCAGGCGGGATCACGCTACGCAGAATACCCCTGGTACACATCAACACGTCTGCATGCTGAAACAGCGGTGCAATATTGATATCAATCCGCTCCAGCCCGGTCGTCGGGCCTTGGAAATAGCCGTGGTCAAAGGCCAGCATCACGGTTCGGTTAGTGCGGGGGTTGAAAATGCGTGCCAGGCGGGACTGCATACCCCAATCCAGCGCACCACACCCTTTTAAACTAAACAGGGCATTTTGCTGCGGCCGGTCAATATGGAAGTCTTTACCGTCTTTGATGTCATCTAAATCAGCCATTGTCTTACTCCCTCCAAATAATCGGGGCGATAGGTTAGAAGTTGTATTTGTCGATATTGTCTTTATTGAACACCACGCGCTCAGGTAGCAGCACGATGCCATTGCCTTTTGCCTGGTAGTCATAGCCTTGAACGCTGTTTGGCGAAACCTCTACCTGGCCCACACCAGGGATGTCGAGCTTGTCGCCAACCTTCAATTCACCGTTTTTCAGCAGGGCGTTGGCCACGTAAACCGAAATTTTCCCTTGTTCGACCACATCCCACAGGCCGAACTCTTTAACCGTGCCGCGCTGAATATAAGGGCGCATGACGTTTGGGGTGCTGAACCCCACAATCGCCACGTTGTCACGCTTGAGGTTTTCTGCCGCCTGGGCCGCTGCGGGCAGGGCATTGGCATCCGGGGCGATGATGGCGTCCAGATCGCCGTAGGCTTTCAGGATCCCTTCGGCGGTTTGCAGTGACTTGGTGGCATCGTTGTAACCAAACTGGGTGGTGACCACTTCCCAGCCCGGATGGTCTTTCTCGATTTTACGTTTGGCTTCATTCACCCACTGGTTTTGGTCGGTGACCGTCGGGCTGGAATAGAAGAAGGCGACTTTGGCCTTTTCTTTCTTCACCTGATTGGCTGCCATATCGACCAACATGCCTCCGAGTTGGGCTGGCGTACCCTGATTGATGTAATAAGAGCGGCATTCGGGCTTGGTGTCTGAGTCCCAGGTCAATACCTTCACGCCACGCTGCATGGCTCGTTTTAATGCCGGGCATAGTCCTTCCGGGGAGACGGCAGAGACGATAATGGCGTTATAGCCCTGGTTAACGAAGTTATTGATCAACTGAACCTGGCCGGAAACACTGGGCTCGGTTGGGCCATCGTAGGTTACGTCAACGCCCAGCTCTTTCCCCGCCTCTAATGCTCCATTACCGCCGCTGGTGAAAAAGCCGACGCCCACCAGCTTGGGGATAAAGGCAATGCGCTCTGCTGCCTGTACGCCAATGCTTAGCGAAGCCATGCCGAGTACGCTTAAAAGCGCGATTTTTTTGATACGTTGTAGGCTCATGTTGTTCTCCGTATATCGCGTTGTCAGAAGATGTATGTCATCGTTCAAACCTGATGGATGCTGCTGCGCCGTTGGATCCACTCTCTGATTTGATGCCGATGCAGGCTGATGGAGCGGCCAACGACGACAATAATCAGCAGCGCTCCGGAAAGTGCGCTGGAGATCTGATTGGGCACGCCAGCCATTTGTAATCCTTGTTGCAGATAACCGACCAGCAAGACGGCTACGGCGGTACCGAGAATGGAACCTGAGCCGCCGTAAATATTTGCCCCGCCAAGTACTACCGCCGTGATGGCTGGCATCAGGAAAGAGGCGCCGAGGTCGGAACGAGCCGAACCAAAGTAGGAAACCAGCAGCACCGCAGCGATGGCTGAAGCAAAGCCGGTCATTGCATAGAGTGCGTACAGCGTTCGGTTAACCGGGATCGCACTGTATTGCGCCACGCGCTGGCTTTGGCCAATCAGGAAGATGTTGCGCCCTGCATGTGTCCGGTGCATCAGCAGCCAGCACAGCAGCACACAGACCATAAAGAAGGTCAGCGGTACTGGTAGGCCGAACACGGTCAGGTTGGCGAAATCGGTAAAGACCATCGGGAATCCGCCGATGCCTTCATAGCCGGTGGCACCAGAGATGCCCGAAAGCAGCAGGGCGCTACCGCCAAACAGGTACATGGTGCCGAGGGTGATCACTAGAGGATTGATACCGGTGTAGATGATCAAGCCGGCGTTGATCAAACCGCACAGGGCGCCCAGGGCCAGCGTTATCGCTATTGCCAACGGCAAGGGCAGGCCCGCCTGGAACATCACTCCTAGCGCAATGGCGCACAGGCCAATGGTGGAACCAAATGAAATATCAATGCCGCCACTGACGATCACCATGGTTAACGGCAGTGCCACAATGCCAATACAGATAAAATCGCTGGTGCTGAACAGCAGGACATTAATGTCCAGCATGCGTGGATTTACGACCCCGAACGCCAGGATCTCAATCAGCAGCAGGGCGGCCAGCGCCAGTTCCCAGCCGAAACGTCGCCATTGTGCCATCATGCGATCTCCCGTTTTTTTCCCTGGGCAGGGCGTTGGGTGGTGTGAGGGGATGTGGGGGCCGAGGGTGGAGGATCGATAAACCTGGCATACTTCTGGCGGCGGATATTCTTTTGCAGGGCACAGCGCAGGCGGCCATCAAACACCAGAACCCCCAACAAAACCAGGCCAGCGATAAAGTCGTTCCACCAGGCAGGAATGCGCAACAGTACCAGCACGCTGTCGATCTGCGTCAGGAAATAGGCTCCCAAAATGGCCCCCACCACCGTGCCAGAGCCACCAAGCAGGCTGATGCCTCCCAGCACGCAGGCGGCAATAGCCTTCATTTCCAGGCCGGTGCCGGTTTGATTTGGAATAAAGCCAATCTGTGCGGCAAACACGATCCCGGCGAGCGCTGCCATTAGCCCATTCAGTGAGAAAGCGATGATGCGGATGGCCTCGGTGCGGATCCCGAGTTGACGAGCCCCCTGCAGGTTGTCACCGGTGGCATAGAAGCTGCGGCCGAATGAGGTTTTCAACAGTAGCCAGGCCATTAACGCCACCAGCAGTAAGGTTAGCCAGCCAATCGGTGAGATGCCCAGCAGCACCGGTGAAGAAAGCTGCTTGAGCGAGCTTGGCAACCCTTCGATCCATTTACCGCCGGTCCATAGCAGCATGATGCCACGATAAAGACCAAGGGTGCCCAGGGTGGCGACTATGGCAGGAATTTTAAACCAGGCGACCAGCACGCCATTAAAAAAGCCCGCCAGCAAACCGAGTAGCAGCGTGACGCCAAAGGCGACGGGCAAGCTGTACCCGGCATTGAGCGTTATCCCAAGCAGCACCGCACACATCCCGGTGATGGAACCGACGGAGACATCAATGTTACGGGTCAGCATGACCAGCGCCGCGCCGATGGCCAGCAACATCAGGATTTGCGAACTGCTGAAGATCATGGTCAGCGTCTGAAAACTGAAATAGCTGCTATCAATGCTCCCCAGTAGCGCAAACAGAGCGATGATGGCCAGCAGCGCCGTCAGCTCTCGGTTGTTTTGTATTATCTTTAGCATGAGGTCTCCCCGTTGGTATGAGGTTGATAGGAGGAGGGAGATACGACGTGTTGTTCGCCAAAGGCCATATGCATGATGGTATCCACAGTAATCTCGTTGCCACACAGAGCGCTGCTTGCCACCTCGCCCTGGTGCATGATGCAGACGCGATCGGACATCATGGCTATCTCTTCGAGATCGGATGAAATAAACAGGATAGCGACATGCTGTTGGGCAATGCTCCGAATGAGCTGATAGATATCGTTGCGTGCACCGACGTCGACGCCACGGGTCGGTTCATCAACGATCAGCAACTGTGGCGATGCTTCCAGGCATTTGGCGATCAGTATTTTTTGTTGATTACCGCCAGACAGGGTGCGGGCCGGTTGTTCTGGGTGGTTGAATTTGATATTCAGTGCCCGGCGATAACGTTCAAGCGTAGCGTTATCACGCTGTGGATGGGCCCAGAACCCGCCGTTATTATGGGTCAGGGCACAGACGTTCCAGGATAACGATGAATCCAGATACAGCCCGGAAGACTGCCGGTCTTCCGGTAAATAGATCAGCCCGCGCTGCAACCGCTGGCGGGTGCTCAGTTGCGCGATCTCTTCACCATTGAGCAGGATGCTGCCCGCACTGGCTGGGCGTAATCCATACAGCGTTTCAGCCAACTCGGTGCGCCCGGAACCGACCAGGCCAGCCAGACCCAGGATTTCCCCGGCGTGGACGTTGAGTGTCACCTGCCGGAAGCCTTCTCCAGTGAGTTCCCTCAACTGCAATACGGCTTTGCCCTGAGGGTTGGCTGGCCGATTGCCAGGCAGTTCGAGCCACAGTTTCTGGCTAGCGGAGAGATCCACATTACGGGCGGCTGGGGTGATTGCCTGAATAATCTCATCCGTGGTCAGCGAGGCGGTTTTCCCCGTCAGGGCGATTTTGCCGTCACGCATTACGCTAACGCGGTCGGCAATCTGGCGGATTTCCGGCAGCTTATGGGAAATAAAGACGATACCGACACCTTTGCCAAGCAGTTCATGCAGGCGGGCAAATAGTCTGTCCGTTTCGGCAGGCGTCAGCGACGCCGTGGGTTCATCCAGGATCAGGATCTGGGAATCACGCATTAATCCCCGCATGATCTCTACAATCTGGCGGTCAGCCACATCCAGCGACCCTGCCATACTGTTGGGCTCAAGCTTGCATCCCAACAGTTCGAGTAATTGCTGCATTTTTTCAACAGCAGCCCGCTTGGCAGGCAGACCAAACAGAATATTCTCTTTAACCGACAGGCTGGGGAACAACAGCGGTTCCTGCGGCACCAGATAGATCCCCAGTTGATGCGCTTTTACCGGGGTCAGGCTGGCACAACGCTGGCCATTGATCTCGATAGCGCCGCCGTCCGGTGGTACTACGCCAGCAATGATCTTCATCAGCGTGGACTTCCCTGCGCCATTGCCACCGAGCAGGGCATGTACCTCCCCGGCGTGCAAGGTAAAGTCGATGCCTTTCAGCACCGCAACACCGGAATAGTGCTTATTGATATTTTGTACACAGAGCAGAGGTGGGTCTGGGTATTCACCGGTTTGCATCTTGCCTCCGTTCACTCAAAGATGAGCGACTGAGTTGAATAAATATTTTTTAGAAAACTAATTGTTCATAACCTTAGTCATGGTTTGGCGATAAAACCATCACTGCGATCACGTTTTTTGAATAATTGTGTTCTGTAGAAACCGATGTTCAAATTTGGTGTATATTTGTGGCATGACTCACAGCTATTGTTGAGCGATAGCGGAACAATTGTGTTCAAGATTTAAAAATGTTCAAAGAGAAGCGGATTTATGACGATAAATGACAGTGCATTGATTACCGAACATGGCATGTGCGAGGAGGAGCAGGTTGCCCGCATCGCCTGGTTCTATTATCACGATGGGCTGACGCAAAGTGAGATCAGTACCCGGCTTGGGCTAACGCGGCTTAAAGTTTCGCGTTTGCTGGAGAAAGGGCATCAGTCTGGGATCATTCGGGTGCAGATTAACTCCCGCTTTGAAGGTTGCCTACAGTATGAAGATGCGTTGAAAAAACATTTTGACCTGAAAAACATTCGCGTATTGCCCTCTTTGGCCGATGCTGATGACAGCGCGAGGTTGGGGATCGGTGCGGCACACATGCTGATGGAATCGCTGCAGCCGCAACAGATGTTGGCGGCGGGATTTGGTGAGGCTGCCATGAGCACCTTGAAAAGGCTCAGCGGCTTCATTTCTTCGCAGCAAATTCGCCTGGTTACGCTTTCCGGTGGTGTAGGGCCTTATATGACCGGGATTGGTCAGTTGGATGCGGCCTGCAGCGTCAGCATGATCCCAGCGCCATTGCGCGCTTCCTCTGCCGATATTGCCCGTACCCTGCGGGATGAAAATAGCGTCAGGGACGTGCTGCTTGCGGCCCAGGCTGCCGATGTCGCCGTCGTTGGGATCGGTGCGGTGAGTCAAAAAGATGCCGCTACCATTTTACGCGCTGGCTATATCACCGAAGGCGAGCAACTGATGATTGGCCGCAAAGGCGCTGTTGGCGATATTCTTGGCTACTTTTTCGATGCCAGCGGCGACATTATTCCCGACATGCAAATTCATCAAGAATTGATAGGGCTGAGCTTGAGCGCGCTTGCCACCATACCTACCGTTGTCGGGGTTGCGGGGGGAGTAGCAAAAGCCGAAGCGATCGTGGCGGCATTGAAGGGCGGCTATATCAACGCGTTGGTCACCGATCAGGACACGGCGGCAGAAATGCTCAAACTTATTGGAAAGTAAAGGTTAATAGCGATGTAACAGACTGTCTCAAACACCAGCCGAGGACAAACTCATGGCTCGACTCTGTACTCCTGCCACATCAGGCCAATACCTGATGGCTCTGGATGCCGGTACCGGCAGCATCAGAGCGGTAATTTTTGATTTGCAAGGCAATCAAGTCTCAGTAGGGCAAGCCGAATGGCAACATTTGGCGGTCCCTGATGTACCGGGCTCCATGGAATTCGATCTTGCCAAAAATTGGCACCTCACCTGCCAATGCATCCATCAGGCGTTAAAGATGGCGGCCATTGCACCGGAGGCGATTGCGTCCGTAGCTGCGTGTTCAATGCGTGAAGGGATTGTGATCTATGATGCAGAAGGTCAGCCGATTTGGGCATGTGCCAACGTAGATGCACGGGCAACGCGTGAGGTCAGCGAGTTAAAAGAGATCCACAACCATACTTTTGAAGATGAGGTTTACCGTTGTTCAGGGCAGACACTGGCACTCAGCGCCATGCCCCGGCTGCTGTGGTTGGCGCATTACCGCCCTGATATCTATCGCCAGGCAGCCGCGGTTACCATGATCAGTGACTGGCTGGCTTATATGCTCAGCGGTGAACTTGCGGTCGACCCATCAAATGCCGGGACTACCGGGTTGCTTGATCTGGTCACTCGAGACTGGAGAAAAGGCCTGTTGGAAATGGCGGGCCTGCGCTCTGACATCCTTTCACCGGTAAAAGAGACGGGAACGCCGTTGGGGTCGGTGACGGCCAACGCTGCTGCACTTTCAGGCCTGCGGGCAGGCACACCGGTGATTGTCGGGGGAGGTGATGTCCAACTGGGATGCGTGGGTCTTGGCATTGTCAGACCAGCACAGACCGCCGTATTGGGCGGAACGTTCTGGCAGCAGGTGGTGAACCTTCCTGCGCCGGTTACCGATCCCAATATGAATGTGCGCATTAACCCGCATGTGATCCCGGGAATGGCTCAGGCTGAATCCATCAGCTTTTTTACCGGCCTGACCATGCGTTGGTTCCGCGATGCCTTCTGCGCCGAGGAGAAGCTGATTGGTGAACGTCTGGGCGTGGATACCTATGCCTTGCTGGAAGATATGGCCAGGCGGGTACCATCAGGTGCTCATGGCGTGATGCCCATCTTCTCCGATGTCATGCGCTTTAAGAACTGGTATCACGCCGCCCCCTCATTTATCAACCTGTCGATCGATCCGGAAAAGTGCAACAAAGCTACGTTGTTCCGCGCCCTTGAAGAGAACGCGGCCATCGTGTCGGCCTGTAATCTACAACAAATCGCCGAGTTTTCAGGTGTCAAAGCCGATTCGCTGGTGTTTGCGGGCGGTGGTTCAAAAGGCACGCTCTGGAGCCAGATCCTGGCCGATGTCACCGGGCTGACCGTACGAGTCCCGGTGGTTAAGGAAGCTACCGCGCTGGGATGTGCTATTGCGGCTGGTGTGGGGGTAGGGGTCTATTCGTCGTTGGCAGATGCGGGGGAGAGCCTGGTGCGTTGGGATAGGGAACATATCCCGAACCCAGATAACAGTGAGGTTTATCAACAGGCACGTCAAAAATGGCTGGAGGTGTATCTGGATCAACTTGGTTTGGTTGATCACGGGTTGACGACCTCAATGTGGAAGGCTCCCGGCCTTTAAAGGAGGGTATCATGATCAAGACCAATGAAATGGATCACGACTATCGCTTCGGCGACAATGGCCCCAAATACCTGATCCGTGGGCCGATGTGCGATATGGGCGTCGTGGTGTTACAGCCAGGGCAGTCATTTAGAAATCACCGTCACAAGGAGGTTTGCGAAGTCTTTTATACTGTTAGTGGAGAAGTGTGCCTGTATCTGGAAGGGGAGATGCACATGCTGCGTGAAGGGGATGTGTTGCAGTGTGATCCTGGCGAGGCGCATTTCCTGGTCAATACTGGCTCGATACCGTGGAAAGGGGTATTTGTGAAATCGCCGCATATTTTAGGGGATAGCCATCCCGCAGAGCCTGAGAGCTATTAGGGCGAAACCCTGAGCTCCCGCCTTGAAGCCAGGTGATTTAAGTTGTCGTGTTCTGTTTGGCATGTTAAATAAAACATAATACTAAAACAGATACTTAAAAATCCTATCCTCTCAAGGACAAGCGAGTAACAATGCAGATAATGAATGTCAAACAGGCCAGGATAATCAGTTTCATCTTTGTGATGGGGGGGATCCTGCTGCTGTTGCCGTTGCATCTTCTTACCTGCTTTATGGCGGGTTTTCTGGTTTACGAAATCGTGAATATCCTTACGCCACATTTTCAGAAGGTGATCGGCGGCCATCGGGCCAGATGGCTGGTGGTGGCGGTGATCAGCACGTTGGTGGTCGGCCTGTTGATCACCATTGTGGGGAGTATCGTCGGCTATCTGATGCAGGATATGAAGAACATCTCTGGCATCAACACCCGTATTGCGTTCATCCTGCAGGATGTCCAGCAAGAGGTGGCAAAATATATGCCGGGCTATCTGCCGTTGAGTGTGGCAGAACTGAAGAACGAGATCCTGAGCCGTCTGCAACAGCACATAGCGCTGCTGCAGACTATGGGTAAAAGCGTACTGCATGGCCTGGTGACCATGCTGATCGGGATGGTGCTCGGTGCCATCGTCTCACTGTATAACATTGATAGCAGCGAGGAGCGGCCATTACTGAAAAGTGAGCTGATGAAAAGGATTTCCCTGCTATCGCAGGCGTTCCGCAATATTGTGTTTGCTCAGGTTAAAATATCGGCAATCAATACCTTCTTCTCGGCTATCTTTATCCTTGGTGTGCTACCGCTGTGCGGGATCCATATCCCGCTGGCGAAAACGCTGGTGGTGTTTACCTTTATCTTTGGCCTGCTGCCGGTGATCGGCAATCTGATCTCCAACACCATTGTTTTCATCTCTGGCCTGTCGGTTTCACTCGGAGTGGCGCTGATTGCGTTGCTCTACCTGATCGTCATCCACAAGTTTGAGTATTTCCTCAATGCCCGTATTGTTGGCACTAAAATCAGGGCTAACTCTTGGGAGATCTTGCTGGCGATGTTGGTCTTTGAGGCGGCATTTGGTCTGGCTGGTGTGGTTGCCGCTCCTATCTATTATGCTTACCTGAAAAGTGAACTTAGAGAAGCTAAGCTGATTTGAGGACGTGCCATTTTTTCGAACCAGTCGAGGCTTCTCACCCCTCCCTGAGTGTGGTACATGCAATAAAAAAGCCTGAATGTGAATTCAGGCTTTCACATTTAATATGGCGGTGAGGGAGGGCTTGATTCGCAAGCTCACCCTGCGGGCGGCCGGTCGGCCGTCCAAAATGTCCAAGCGGTGCGGGCCATTTTGTCGAACCCTGTCGAGGCTTCTCATCCCTCCCAGATTGGGGGATATGCAAAAAAAAAGTCTGAACGTTAGCTCAGACTTCTTCTTTAAATATGGCGGTGAGGGAGGGGTTCGAACCCTCGATACACTTACGCGTATACACACTTTCCAGGCGTGCTCCTTCAGCCACTCAGACACCTCACCGTTTTGTCATCGGCAACGTTTACGCTGTCGACGGGCGCTAATGTAGGAGAATCTGATCCCAGCGTCAATAGCCTTGTGACATTACCGTGTGCGTTTAGCCAAACTTCCAGCAATCTGCTGATTTGTCGCACGATAATTCCGCCCTCCCAGTGTCAGTTTATTCTTGCATCGTGCGGCAAAGCGCGAAAGGATAGCTAAAAATCTACCCAACAAGGGAACCGGCAGTGAATATCATTTTCTATCACCCGTTTTTTGATGCGCAAGAGTGGCTGGCAGGCATGGCGAAGCGCCTACCACAGGCGAATATCCGGGCATGGCGACCGGGCGACGATCGTCCGGCGGACTACGCGCTGGTATGGCGGCCACCTTATGAGATGCTGGCCAACCGCCGCGATCTGAAAGGGATCTTTGCTCTGGGGGCTGGCGTAGACGCCATCCTTGAACAGGAGCGCCAGCATCCCGGTAGCCTACCGGCGGGAGTGCCGGTGATCCGGCTGGAGGATACCGGCATGGCACAGCAGATGGATGAATACGCGTTGGCCGGCGTGTTGCGTTATTTTCGCCGTTTTGATGAGTATCAGTTGCAGCAACAGCAGCAGAACTGGTTGCCGCTTGAGCCTCATCAGCAGAGCGATTTCACTATCGGCATTCTGGGCGCTGGGGTGTTGGGGAAAAGCGTGGCGCAAAAGCTGGTGGCGTTCGGTTTTAACGTCCGCTGCTGGAGCCGCAGCCCCAAGCAGATTGAGCACGTACAGAGTTTTGCCGGGCAACCTCAGCTAGCAGCGTTTCTTGATGGCACGCGCTTGCTGATCAACCTGTTGCCTAATACGCCTGAAACGGCGGGTATCCTCAACCGCCAGTTGTTTAGCCGTTTGGTGCCGGGCGCTTACCTGATCAACATTGCGCGCGGTGCCCATCTGGTGGAAGACGATCTGCTGGCGATGTTGGCACAAGGACAACTGACGGCCGCCATGCTTGACGTCTTCGTCAACGAACCTTTGCCGTCCGCTCATGCCTTCTGGCGTCATCCTCGTGTCACGATTACACCGCATATTGCTGCTGTTACCCTACCGGAACAGGCGATGGATCAGGTTAGCGCCAACCTTCTGCGGCTTGAGGCGGGTGAACAGCCTTCAGGCCTGGTTGATATTCAGCGTGGCTATTGATGCTTTCACAACCCGCTAACATGTCGATAGCTGCGTTAACTGCTATCATGAACAAGGATCGGCCCGCCATCCGCTGACCCTGGCGAGGGCCTAAGAAGGAGAAAGAATGTACCCCGTTGATTTACATATGCATACCGTAGCCAGTACCCATGCCTATAGCACCCTGCACGACTATATCGCCGAAGCGAAACAAAAAGGCATCAAACTGTTCGCCATCACTGACCACGGGCCGGATATGGCCGATGCACCACACTACTGGCACTTTATGAACATGCGTGTGTGGCCACGCCTGGTGGATGGCATTGGCATTCTGCGCGGCATTGAAGCCAATATCAAAAACCTGGCCGGTGATATCGACTGCACCGGACCCATGCTCAACGAAATCGATCTGATTATTGCCGGGTTCCATGAGCCGGTATTTGCACCGCAGGATCGGGCCGCCAACACTGAGGCGATGATTGCCGCCATGGCGCAGGGCGATGTCCATATCATCAGCCATCCGGGCAACCCCAAATATCCGGTCGATATCCCGGCGATAGCCGCCGCGGCAGCCAAATATCAGGTAGCCCTGGAACTGAATAACTCTTCGTTTATTCATTCACGCAAGGGCAGTGAATCAAACTGCCGTGCGATAGCGGCCGCCGTGCGTGACGCGGGCGGCTGGCTGGCATTAGGCTCAGACTCGCACGTGGCTTTTGCTCTCGGTGGTTTTGAACACTGCGAACGTATCATTGAAGAAGTGAATTTCCCGCAGGAGCGCATTTTAAATGTGTCACCGCGCCGGATCCTGAGCTTTCTTGAGCAGCGTGGCAGACCGGCAATTGCGGAATTAGCCGATCTGTGACATCGTCACGGCAAATTTTGGTTTTATAGGGTGTTATCATGAATGAGTTTTCCGTTGTCTGCCGGGTGTTGGGCACGCTGTTTTACCGCCAGCCACAGGATCCGTTGTTGGAGCCGCTGTTTACCTTGATCAAAGAGGGCAAACTGCAACAGCACTGGCCGCTCGAGCAGGACGAACTGCTGACTCGTTTGCAACAGCATTGTACCGATCCGCAGTTGGCCGCCGATTTTAACGCTCTGTTTGTCGGCAGCGAATGTAGTGTGTCACCACTGCGTTCGTCCTACGTTGAAGGTGCCAGCGAAGCGGACGTGCGGGTATTTCTCCAGCAGCGTGGGATGCCATTAGGCGAAGCGCCAGCCGATCATTTCGGTTTGCTGCTGCTGGCCGCCTCCTGGCTGGAAGATCAGTCGCAGGAAGATGAGGTCCAGGCGCAAATCACGCTGTTTAACGAGTTCTTGCTGCCTTGGTGTGGCCGCTTCCTGGGTAAGGTTGAAGCACATGCCACCAGCGGTTTTTACCGTACTTTGTCAGAGATCGCTCGCCACGCCATCGCAGCTATGTGTGATGAGCTAGCAGAATATGAGCAGGATGAAGAAGGGAAGGACGAACAAGAGTAAATGAGCGAGGGCGCAGCAAGCACTGCGCCCCTAACAACGATTAGTCGGTAAACGGGATCACCAACTGACCGGGCTTCACTTCCAACCCTTTAGCCAGTTTGAGTGCCATGGCTTCCGTTTTGCTCTTATCCGCATTGAGAACATATACCGGTTTCTGATCGAAATACGATTTCAACGACTGGTTCAGGTAAGGCGATAAAGCCTTCATTACCGTATCCATCTTCTCCGGCTGTACCTGGTAATCGACCAACTCCATGTCTTTGAGGAAGATCGCTCCCTTTTCGCGGTCGTAGACCGGTTGCGCCTTCAACGTTAGCTGCAAATCGGCGGCCTGTGGCCCGAGGATCGAAGTGATATTGACCTTGGCATTACCAGACAGTGTCACCTTGTTAGGTTCAGTGCGGCCAATCTGGCTCTGCAACTGGGTTAACACGATATTGGCATCAACCAACCCCGGCACGCCGATCTGCTTTTGGTAGTCGTTGTGTTTTTGCAGGTAATTATTCACTTCCTGCTCGCTGACGCTGTATTGGGTAAGCTGGTTACAGCCGACAAGCGTACCGGCAACGACCAGGGCGGCCATGCCCATCAGGATCTTCTTCATTCAAACCTCGTAAAACGAAAATGCGGCAGACTTTGACTGTTGCAAACCAAAGGTGACTGCCAGCAAAGAAAAATTTCAGCTTGCAGGATAACAGATGACGCGGCGCAAAGGGTTTTTTACCTGGTCGGATAAGGCTGAAATTACCTATCGCCGCAGCCGCCATACCAACAGCACCACGCCTCCCAGACAGGTTAACCCGCCAAGCGCCGGGAACAGAGGAATTCCCCACAGCTGGCTGGTGGAACGCATTAGATAGGGAGCCAGCCCCAGTGCGAATGCCGCCGTGACGATCGCAATGGCCAGCGTGACAGCCGCACGTTCCAGAGCCTTGCTGAGCTGGTTGAGGTTCTTGACGTTGATTTCGGCATCGATCTTGCCCTGCTTTAAACGGCGCATCAGCAAACGAATGGCCTGCGGAAGTTCCTCTCCGGCATCCAGCGCCTCACCACCCAGTAATAGAGCACGACGGCGCAGCGCTTCGGGTGTATAGCGCTGGAGCATCACCTGGCGCAGCATCGGTTTCAGGGTGGCAACGATATCAAAGGCGGGATCCAAGCGGTGCAAAACGCCATCCGCGGTGATCAGCGCCTTGAATAACAACACCAGATCGGGAGGCAACGGTAGTTGGTGCTCGCGGGCCATCACCAACAGGTCGGTGAGTGCCTTGCCTAGCGTCAGGGTGCTCGAAGCCTGCTTATCGAGAAAGTTTTGCGCAGCTTGTTCCAGATCGATCAGATCCAGCTCCTGGCTGTCAGACCAGGCGATCAGCGTATTGACGATGCCGTCGCTCTGGCGCTCCGCAATGGCCTGCAGCAACAGCAGCAGCTGATTGCGCCGCCGTTCCGACAGTTGGCCAACCATGCCAAAATCGATAAACCCTACGTGGTTGTCACCCAGGGCCATTACGTTACCGGGATGAGGATCGGCGTGATAAAGCCGATGTTCCAGCACCATGGCCATAAAAGCCTGCGCGCCACGCTGTGCCAGCAACGGGCCATCGAACCCGGCGGCGGCTAATTGTTGGGGATTTTCGGGCGCGATGCCGGGTAGATATTGTTGTACCAGCAGGCGTTTTGACGAGTGCTGCCAATAAATTTTCGGGATCACCACGTCGGGCTGTTTGGCAAAGTGTTCCGCAACCCGATCGCAATTATTACCTTCATGCGTCAAGTCCAGCTCGTGATTAAGCGCGGTAGCCAGCGTTTGCACCATCTGGTGCGGGCGATAACGCGCCAGCGCCGGGCTTTGTTGCTCCACGGTTTCTGCCAGATAGGCCAACAGGCGCAGATCGGCATGAATGGTTTTGGCTAATCCGGGGCGCAACACTTTTACCACCACCGACTCGCCACTGTGCAGGCGGGCGCGGTATATTTGCGCCATGGAGGCGGCGGCTAGCGGGATCGGATCAAATTGGGCAAAGACCTGCTGAGGGTCGCTGCCCAGGTCGGCGGTGATCTGCGCAGCCAGCTTTTCCCAGGGTAGGGTTGTCGCCTGGCTATGCAGACGCTCCAGCTCGTCGGTCCAGCGCTGTTCCAGCAGATCGGTGCGGGTGGCCAGGATCTGGCCGAATTTAACGAAGGTTGGCCCCAGCGCTTCCAGGGCCGCGCGCAGGCGTTCTGGCAATGTCTGATTATCGACCTCCACGCCGCCGCTGCTCAGGCCGCCCAGCATCTTGCCTAACCCCAGCAGCCTGATGACATCCTGCAAACCGTAGCGGATCAGTACGGATGAGATTTCTTGCAGCCTGGCGCGATCACGAGCGGTGACAAAAAACATTTTTAGCATCTGCGCGTGACTCCCTTATCGCCGTTGTGGATCATTGCTCCATATCGAACAGCAACGGAATATCAACGCGCTGCGCCATGCGGTTGCGGTAAGCCTCCACGTTGTCCGGCAGGGCGACACCGGCCACGATCGATAGCGAGCGTAACAGTGGGAACAGATGGATATCATCTTCACTGAGAGTGCCGTTGACCGCTTCCGATGACTGGATCAGCGGGGAAAGCGTGGCCATATCCTGTTCCAACTGGGCGATCAGATCGGCGCTGTCGGCCAGTAACACGGCAAAATCACCGCTGGCCGCCTGTTTTTTGTCGCTGAAATAGCGGCGTGCGTTGTCAGTGGCGAACTCTTCGAAATCGGCATTGGCAAAGCGCGGTAACAGCAGTTTGTTGACGTAGGTGGCAGTGTGTTGCAACCACGCGGCGATGGCCGGATTGGTTTTCCCCGTCAGTAGCGGTTTACCGTCCAGGTTATCGACGTAATGCACGATATCCATGCTTTCGGGCAGATAGCTACCGTCGTCTTTTTGCAGGATTGGCGCCATTTTCTTGCCGATCATGCTGGTGGGGGTGATTTCGTCATCGCTTAGCAGGGTCACCAAACGCACCGGCAAATCCTTGAGGCCGAAAATCATGCGGGCCTTTACGCAGAATGGGCAGTGATCGTAAATAAACAGTTTCATGCATGCTCCTGTGGTCGGGTTTAGCAGCCAGTCTGGGCCGCTGCGCAGCTTGTTATGGGATGATGCTCCATCATAAGCCTTTCTGCGCCGTTTTTTGTACTATCAGGATAGCAACTTTGGCAGAGTTGGTCGCCAGAGACTGGGCGCAAGGGATGCGCCCGGGCAAAAATCAGCCACCACGGAGGATTGCGGGGGCCGCGGTACGCGGATTAAATTGCCAGTACAAGGCAAACAGCGTGATAAAGCCCACCAGCCCCAGCAGGAACCAGGGCAACTCCGGCATACCCATCGCATTGCCGGTGTCATACATCCAGCCACCGCCGGTATAACCCAATGCGCCACCGAGTGCCAACCCCAGGCGGCTAAAGCCCATATAGCTGCCGCGTGCCCGTGAATCGGCCAGTGAGGCGCTCAGGGTCTCACGTGCCGGTTCGGCGATGATCGATCCCAGGTAGAAGCAGCAGATCAGAGTAAACACCGCTTGCAGGCTGGTGGCAAAGCCGACAGGCAGCAGGCTGAGGGTCATCAGCAGCAAGCCGGCCATCAAGCGTTGTTCCAGTCGGAAGTGCTTTTCGCTCCAACGGGCCAGTGGGTATAGCAATGAGAGCGATAGCGCAGCTTCGATGGCGTACATCCATTTGACCGCCGACGGCGAACCGGCGATCTCGTTGACCACGATTGGCAGCATCAACATCACCTGCACCGATAACATGTAATAGCCGGTCAACGTCAACACATAAGTCAGGAAGCGGCGATCGCGCAGTACGCGCATCATGCCTTCTTTCATCGGTGCCCGAATGGTAGAGATCCGGTAGTTGGGTAACAGCCAGGCATTCCAACCTGCGGCCAGCACAAAAATACCCGCGCCCACCCAGCAGACGAAATGGAAGTCGTACTGCAGCAGCCAACTGCCGATTAACGCACCGATCACGGCACCGGCGCTGTCTTGCATCATCAGCAGCGAATAGAAACGGCTGCGCTCATGTGGGCGGGTCAGCTTGATCACCAGCGCGGTACGGGGCGGATCGAACAGGGTGCCGCCAATAGCGGACAGCGCGCAGGAAAACCACAGTATCCAGGGTTGATCGGCCATCGCCATGGTGGCAAAGCCCGCAGCGCGCAGCAGCATACCGGTGACGATCATCGGTTTGGCGCCAAAACGGTCGGCAATTGCCCCGCCAAAGATCCCCAATCCCTGCTGAATGAGCTGGCGTAATCCCAGAGCCAGCCCCACGACCACGGCCGCCCAGCCAAGTTGATCGACAAAGCGAATAGAAATAAGTGGGAAGACGACGAAAAAGCCTAAAACCACCAACAGGTTATCGAACAATAAAAAATACTTACCCAAGCTCCGAGCTTGCGATACCAGAGACATGCTTCACCACGAGCAGTTAAAAGGAGAGAAAGACTACCCGGTTATTCTCTACCCAATACATGATGGCTGATAGGGGGGAGATAGATAATATTTTTTAATCGTCAATACGTTACCTGAGTGGCAAAACTACACTTAAAACTGGGCAAAACGGCTAACTGGCGATTTACTGAGCGCTCAGGGGCTTACCTGCCGGGCGGGCTACGGTTATATTACCGGGGGAATACGCGGTTTTACGCCGATAGTCTGCCATGAGTCATGCGAGATAACGCCTGGGCCCGTAGACGTTGACCCAATCAATACTTCTTATCGAACCGTTCAGACCGCGGGGGAAATGATGTTTGGCTATCGCTCTGCATCACCGAAAATACGCCTTACCACCGACCGGCTGGTTGTCCGTTTAGTTCACGAACGTGATGCCTATCGCCTGGCCGAATACTATGCCGAAAACCGGGCGTTCCTGAAGCCCTGGGAGCCGGTGCGCGATGATAGCCACTGTTACCCTTCCGGCTGGCAAGCTCGCCTGGGTATGATCACGGAAATGCAAAAGCAGGGCAGTGCCTACTATTTTATCCTGCTCGATCCGGAAGAACTCCATGTGTGCGGCGTCGCCAACTTCAGCAATGTGCTGCGTGGATCGTTCCATGCCTGCTTCCTGGGGTACTCCCTGGGTGAGAAGTGGCAGGGGCAGGGGCTGATGTACGAAGCGTTGCAAACGGCCATCCGTTATATGCAGCGCCAACAGCGGATGCATCGCATCATGGCCAACTATATGCCGCATAACCAACGCAGCGGAGCGTTGCTGACCCGGCTCGGTTTTGAACGCGAAGGCTATGCCAAGGATTACCTGCTGATCGACGGACAGTGGCAGGATCATGTACTCACCGCATTGACCAATAAAGAGTGGCAACCACCACGCTGAGGCCGTACCAATGAAATATGAATTAAATGCCAAAGAAGCCCGAGTGATTGGCTGCATGATGGAAAAGCAGGTGACCACTCCTGACCAATATCCGCTTTCCCTCAATGCCATAACGCTGGCCTGCAATCAAAAAACCAACCGCGAGCCGGTGATGGACCTGTCGGAAAGCGAAGTCCAGCAGCAGCTTGATTTACTGTTAAGAAGGCACTTCCTGCGTACCTTAAGTGGTTTTGGTAATCGGGTAGTGAAGTATGAACAGCGTTTTTGCAACTCCGAGTTCGGCCAACTGAAACTGTCACCGGCCGAAGTGGCGGTGATTGCTACCCTGTTATTACGCGGCGCGCAGACGCCGGGTGAACTGCGCACCCGCACCAACCGGATGCATGAATTCAACGACGTCAGCGAAGTGGAAGAAGTGTTGCAACAGTTGACGACCCGTGAGGATGGGCCGTTCGTGGTGCGTTTGCCGCGTGAGCCAGGCAAGCGTGAGAGCCGGTTTATGCACCTGTTCAGCGGCCAGATCGATGCGGCTCCGGCTGAAGCTGAGGAGGCCAATGCGGGTGAATTGACTGAACGGGTGGTGCGTTTGGAGGCCGAAGTTGCCGAATTGAAACAGCAGGTGCAGCAGCTACTGGCGCGGGGTTCACATGAGTAAACTACGTATCGGAGTAGTGGGTTTAGGCGGTATCGCGCAAAAGGCTTACTTGCCCATTCTTTCTCAAGCGGTGGACTGGCAGCTTGTTGGCGGCTTTTCACCGAATCAGCAAAAAGCCCAGCCGGTATGCGACAGCTATCGTATGCCCTATTTCTCTCGCCTTGATAGCCTGGCGCAACAGTGTGATGCGGTGTTCGTACACAGCAGCACTGCCAGCCATTTTCAGGTAGTGGGTGAACTGTTAGCGCAGGGCGTACACGTCTATGTGGATAAACCACTGGCGGAAACGTTGGAGCAGGGCGAACAGCTGATCGAACTGGCCGCAAAGCAGGGCGTAGCATTGATGGTGGGTTTCAACCGCCGTTTTGCGCCGCTGTATCGCCAGTTGAAACAGCAAATGCAGCTACCGGCCTCGATCCGCATGGACAAACACCGCGCCGATAGCGTCGGGCCAAATGACCTGCGATTCACCCTGCTGGATGATTATCTGCACGTGGTGGATACCGCGCTGTGGTTAGGCGGCGGTAGCGCCAGCTTGCAGAGTGGCCAGTTGCGCGCAAACGAAGCGGGCGAGATGCTTTACGCGGAACACCACTTTGCCTGCGGTGACACCATCGTTACGACCAGTATGCACCGGCGTGCTGGCAGCCAACGGGAGAGCGTGCAGGCAGTCACCAACGGTGCGGTCTATCAACTGAACGATATGCGACAATGGCTGCGGGAAGACCCGCAAGGCGTGCTCGAGAAACCAGCCCCAGGCTGGCAAACCACGCTGGAACAACGCGGTTTTGCCGGTGCAGTTCACCATTTTATTCAGTCCATCAGCAACCAGACCGCTCCGGAAACTGCTGGAGAACAGGCCATTTACGCCCAGCGATTGATCGAGAAAATGCTGCGTGATGCCAGTTAACCCCATGTAACATATGGCGGTAGCTATTAACGGCGTGGAGCCGTAGACTAACGCCACTCAACTGACGCCTGCCGATGCAGGCGTTGATATTTACCCGTCGTACTCATCAGAAAAACCACATGAATCTACTTAAATCACTGGCAGCCGTTAGCTCGATGACCATGTTTTCACGGGTGCTGGGCTTTGCGCGTGATGCCATCGTGGCACGCGTTTTTGGGGCAGGGATGGCTACGGATGCTTTCTTTGTGGCGTTCAAGCTGCCAAACCTTTTACGCCGCATCTTTGCGGAAGGGGCTTTCTCCCAGGCGTTTGTGCCGATCCTGGCGGAATACAAAAGCCAGCAGGGTGAAGAGGCAACGCGCACCTTTGTTGCCTACGTTTCCGGCCTGTTGACGCTGGTGCTGGCGGTAGTGACCGTGCTTGGCATGCTGGCCGCGCCCTGGGTGATCTTTATTACGGCTCCGGGGTTTACCGATACGCCGGATAAGTTTGCCCTGACCTCGTCGCTGTTGCGTATCACCTTCCCTTATATCCTGTTGATTTCGCTGGCCTCGCTGGTGGGGGCGATCCTCAATACCTGGAACCGTTTCTCCATTCCGGCCTTTGCGCCAACGCTGTTGAACGTCAGCATGATTGGCTTTGCGCTGTTTGCCGCGCCGTACTTCAATCCACCGGTGCTGGCTTTGGCCTGGGCGGTAGTAGTGGGGGGCGTGCTGCAACTGGGGTATCAATTACCGCACCTCAAGAAAATTGGCATGCTGGTATTGCCACGCCTGAAGCTGAATGACGCGGGCGTATGGCGTGTGATGCGCCAGATGGGGCCAGCGATACTGGGGGTTTCGGTCAGCCAGATCTCGCTGATCATCAACACCATCTTCGCCTCGTTCCTGGTCTCCGGTTCGGTGTCGTGGATGTATTATGCCGACCGCCTGATGGAGTTTCCGTCCGGGGTGTTGGGCGTGGCATTGGGAACCATTCTGCTACCGTCCTTGGCGAAGAGTTTCTCCAGCGGAAACCATGATCAATATAACCGCCTGATGGACTGGGGCCTGCGTCTGTGCTTTGTGCTGGCTTTACCGAGTGCCATCGCGTTGGGCATCCTCGCCAAGCCGCTAACCGTCTCGTTGTTCCAGTACGGCAAGTTCTCCGCCTTTGATGCGGCGATGACCCAGCGTGCGCTGGTGGCCTACTCGGTTGGCTTGATGGGCCTGATCGTGGTGAAAGTGCTGGCACCGGGTTTCTACTCGCGCCAAGACATCAAAACCCCGGTGAAGATTGCCATCATTACGCTGATCCTGACCCAGGTGATGAACCTGATATTTATTGGCCCACTGAAGCATGCCGGGCTTTCGCTGTCGATTGGTCTGGGGGCCTGTCTGAATGCTTCGCTGTTGTATTGGCAACTGCGCAAGCAGGATATTTTCCAACCGCAGCCCGGCTGGGCGATGTTCCTGTTCAAGCTGGTAGTCGCCGTGCTGGTGATGGCTGCGGTACTGCTTGGTGTGATGTGGCTGATGCCGGAATGGGATCAGGGCAATATGCTGGCTCGCTTACTGCGTCTTTCGGTCGTGGTGGCTGCGGGGATTGTTGCCTACTTTGCGGTGTTGGGGATACTTGGTTTCCGTCCTAGAGACTTCGCTCGGCGGGTAGACTGACTTCTTCCGTTAATTGTTCAAAAGAAAAGGCCACCGAAGTATCCTCAGATTACTGACAAAGTCCTGGCTATGAAGCCAGGACTTTGATCTCATCAGGTTCGTGCAATAAAACGGACTGACTGCCATTTACCTAGAACCCATTCCCTGCCATACCAGTTTGCAATCCCCTTAAAATGAGGCGCAAGTCACATTACCGACTCAAAAATGCGCTTCTGGATGTATTTCATCGTTCTTTATTGATAATAAATATCATCTATGGGTGATTGCTTGAACAGGACAAACACACTGATTAGGAGGATGACGATGGTAAATAAAAAAATTTACTTTATTTACAGACCCAGCCCGACATTGGGGCGTTCTCCTAGCCAAGGTGCTGGTGGTGGTTTGTTCGGCTATTATAAAGAAGACAACTATATTACCGTTTTGCAGGAATATCTAAATAAAAATAATCTCAACTGGATCGTTGAGAGAGATGACACTGAATCAGATATAGAGAAGCTGATAGAACAACATGCGGCATTACTGGTTTGCGTACCCGGATTACGCAGCCAGTTCTATCGCAATGGATTTAATAAAAACAACATTATTTATCTGAGTACAATGGAATATATGAACAATAATGTCAATCCCGTCATTAAACGCCTAAGGGAAATAGACAATGAATAAGTGTCATACTTGGCTTTGCAGAGAAATCACAGATGAAATTGAACTAATGCCCCATTTTTTTGCATACTAGCCCGATAGTTTTACCACGCTCACCACCAATCGGGCTGTCGAAGTAGTTGCGCAAACTCAGTTCGGGGGCTATTGCATCCAGGGTGATTACTCAAATTGGTCCTGATGAGCGAGAGTTCTCTGAAAATGAAAGCCAGTCTGTTAGTGGCACTGGCTTTATTCGATCAAGGTTTTGGCGACCGTCAGGTAAGCACGGTGTTAGCAACCAGAGGTCGCCAACGTGACCTTGTTTACGTTTATGGATTACATGCGTTCGACGGTTTCGATCCCGAGCGTATCCAGGCCGGTTTTCAACGTCTTGGCGGTCAGCAGGGCCAACTTCAGGCGGCTCTGACGTGCCTCTTCGCTTTCGGCGTTGAGGATCTGGCAATGCTCGTAGAAGCCAGAGAACAGCCCCGCCAGATCGTACAGATAGGTACACATCACGTGCGGTGTACCTTCACGGGCGACCACGGTAAGGGTTTCTTCGAACTGTAGCAGGCGAGTTGCCAGCGCGACTTCACGCTCTTCGGTCATCACCAACGGCAGCGTCAGGTTGCTTTCATCCACGCCAGCACGCTTGAACACCGAGGCAACGCGGGTATAGGCATACTGCATATACGGCGCAGTGTTGCCCTCGAAGGTCAGCATGTTATCCCAATCGAAGATGTAGTCCGTGGTGCGGCTTTTCGACAGATCGGCATATTTCACCGCACCGATGCCGACCGCATTAGCCACGTTCTGCATTTCATCGGCAGGCATGTCCGGGTTCTTCTCGGCAATCAGTTTGCTGGCGCGTTCAACGGCTTCATCCAGCAAATCGGAAAGTTTGATGGTGCCGCCTGAACGGGTTTTGAACGGTTTGCCGTCTTTACCCAGCATCATGCCGAACATGTGGTGTTCCAGCGAGACGGAGTCTGGCACGTAACCTGCTTTGCGCACGATAGTCCAGGCTTGCATCAGATGCTGATGCTGGCGCGAGTCGATGTAATAGAGAACACGATCGGCACCCAGGGTCTCGAAACGGTATTTGGCGCAGGCGATATCGGTAGTGGTATACAGGTAACCGCCATCTTTCTTCTGGATGATGACACCCATCGGATCGCCGTCTTTATTTTTATACTCGTCCAGGAACACCACGGTAGCGCCTTCGCTTTCTACCGCCAACCCCTTCGCCTTGAGATCGGCAACGATGCCCGGCAGCATGGCGTTGTACAGGCTTTCGCCCATCACGTCATCTTCGGTCAGGGTGACATTCAGACGGTTATAGGTCAGTTGGTTCTGCGCCATGGTGATATCCACCAGCTTGCGCCACATCTTCAGACAGTATTGGTCGCCGCCTTGCAGTTTGACCACGTAACCACGGGCGCGCAGAGCGAAATCTTCGTCTTCGTCGTAGTTTTTCTTGGCTTCGCGGTAAAATTGCTCCAGATCCGACAGCCCCATATCGCTGGCATGCTCGTTTTGCATCTTTTCCAGGTAGGCGATCAGCATGCCGAACTGGGTACCCCAGTCGCCCACATGGTTGGCGCGTATCACTTTATGGCCCAGGAATTCCTGAGTACGGGCAGCGGCATCGCCAATAATGGTGGAGCGCAGGTGACCTACATGCATTTCTTTCGCCACGTTGGGCGCAGAATAGTCGATCACGATGGTTTGCGGCTTAACGGGGGCAATGCCCAGCTTCTCTGCGCCCAGGGTGGCATCGGCCTGGCGGGCAACCCATTCGCTGTTCAGGAAGATATTGATAAAGCCTGGGCCGGCGATTTCCACTTTGCTGCTGATGTCACCCAGGTCAAGCAGTTGGACTACTTTCTCTGCCAGTTGTCGTGGCGGCATACCAAGAGTTTTGGCAACGGACATCACGCCGTTGGCTTGGTAGTCACCAAACTGTGCTTTCGCGGACTGACGAACCTGAGCTTCGCAATCGGCAGGCGCACCTGCGGCAATCAGCGCCTGGCTGACTTTATCTGATAGAAGAGCCTGAATATTCACCGGGTTACCTTAAATGACAAACGAGGGCCGTGCAGTACGCCCTCCGGATCAAAAGGTGGTTTTACTCTATTGGTTTGCAAAACGCCTTGACGCACAACTTGCAATCCAGCAGGGACGACGCCGCGTATCGCAGGCGACGCTCAACCACAAAACAGCCTGCAATTGTACCCGATTGACGGCACCGCGTCAGTAGTTGACGCGGGCTGGCATGGTGAAAGATAGGGAAAAGTGAAGACCAAAAAGGTAAGTAGGTGAATCAAATCGTCCGCTGTCATTGGTTTGATGGGAGCGGATTAATGGACGCTTTAACGCTTTTTATTGCCTCGGCCAGAACGTAACACACTATTCTGGCGAGTTTTGAAATGGCGATAAATCGCGTAGCCAGCAATGACTATTAAAACAAGGGATATACCTAACAGGGTCATGTTTATTTATCCAAAATCAAATGCTCTCCTAACCTAACTTATTAACGCCACCTAATCAATTGTAATGCCTCTGTTTAGGATTTCTCGCATCATTATTATTTTTTTTGAATAAAAACATAGTGTTAAATTTTACTCTGGCTGAGGTGTCAGTTTCATTGTCAGCGATTGGCCTTGTGGAAACTAAAACGATTAAACATTAGTCATTCTTAATGGTTTTGATGCGAATTAATGGAGTGCGATATAAGAAGATTCTTGATTGTTTCTTTCCTCATGAAGGATAGTTCGGTCTTAAATAGGTCGTTGCGCACCAAATGCAACATTATCTTTATCCTCTAGGTTTTTATTCTCTGATCCATAGCCTCCAGGCGATTCGACGTGTAGATTATTGGCCTGCCAAAGATCCTGGAGAACCTGAGAAACTTATGACTACCTTGTCATCGATCGCCGAACTTAACGACCTGACGCTGGATTTACCTCGCTTTGAACTGGCTCTGGAGCAGTTTGCACAACGGCTCCATCTTGAGCTGGCAACATTCAGCGCAGACCATATCTCGCTGCGTTGCCATCAGAACAGCACCGCCGATCGTTGGCGGCAAGGGTTACTGCAATGCGGATCGCTACTTTCGGAAACGATGATTAACGGCAGGCCGATTTGCCTGTTTGATCTCCATGAGCCGTTGAAGGTTGGCCCTTGGCAGATTGACTGTATCGAGCTGCCATACCCCGGTGAGAAGCGCTATCCGCATGAAGGATGGGAACATGTAGAGCTGGTGTTAAGCGGCGATCCCGCTACCCTGTATGCCCGCGCCCTGGAACATCTGCCTGACGAAGCCTTGCTGCTACCTGGCATCAAACTCAAGCAGAGCTCACCTAAAGGTGAGGGCGAACGCCTGGCCAATCCGACCTTGGCGATCAGCGATGGCAATGTCACCATCAAATTCCATCCGCATCATATTCGTGACATCGTGGCCAGTGAACGGGTGAAACCGTAGCGTGTCGTTTGTTGCCGATTTCGAATGGGGTGTCAGGGAGAAAAATGATGCGTTCGCGTTATTTATCCGACTTAACGCCGCCACTGTGACTGCGATCGATCCATTAATCAAAATTGAGTGCCATAGTTAGCACCTTGTGCCATTAAGACTTTTATCAGATTGTCATCCTGTGGCCTGTAGGGCGGCGGGTAAACGTTTGCTGTAGCATTTTTGACCGTTATCTGGGGGTAACAATAATGAAGCTGGAAGTTTGTTGCTATAGCGTCGACTGTGCCATGACAGCAGAGCATGCGGGCGCTGACCGCATAGAATTGTGTGCCAGTCAGAGTGAGGGCGGGTTGACGCCGAGCTTTGGATCGTTGCGGCTGGCTCGGGAGCGGGTAACGATACCCGTTCATCCAATAGTGCGGCCGCGCGGGGGCGATTTCTGCTACAGCGCCGTCGATTTCGAGATTATGAAGAACGACGTGGCGCAAATCCGCGAGATGGGTTTTGCCGGTGTGGTCATCGGCATGTTGGACGATGAAGGGCATATCGATCTTGCGCGGATGCGCGAGGTGATGAAATTAAGCGGTAATATGGCGGTGACCTTCCATCGCGCGTTCGATATGTGTCAAAACCCGATGGTGGCGCTGGAACAACTGACGCAGCTCGGCGTGGCGCGCATTCTGACCTCTGGGCAGCAGCAGAATGCCGAGTTGGGCTTACCGCTGTTACGCGACTTGGTGCATGCCAGCAACGGTCCGGTGATCATGGCCGGTGCCGGTGTCCGTTTGAGCAATATGCATAAGTTTGTGGATATCGGTATTCAGGAGTTGCATAGTTCGGCTGGGCATACGGTGCCTTCCACCATGCGTTACCGCAAGGCGGGTGTCACGATGTGTGCCGACAATGAGTTTGACGAATTCAGCCACTACTGCGTGGACGGGGAAACGGTAGAGGCGATGAAGAACGCGCTGGCCATGCTAACTCCTGTCGAATGAGATCGTAGGGAGCCGTATGCTGAGAGCGTTTAGCAATGGCCCAACGTTGTGAGCCTGGTTTGAAGCCCCGAATATTCGGGGCTTTTTGCATTTGTGCGCAAAAAAAGCCCTGAACAGGGTAGAGGTGCTCAGGGCAAACAGGTTCATACTTCTCTGGTGTTGGCGCGATACCAACACTTTAACTTTAGTTAACGATGAGCCACTGCCTTAAGTTTAAATGTTGATAAAATGTAACCGGCTGTTGTCGCTTATCGCAGACTCTCCACCCAGTGACAAATGGCCGAGAGTATTTGCACGGTGCCGCCGATATTGAATATGGCTGCAATCCCTATGCCGGTCATTATGGTCAGCAATGCCATCAACAGTCTGTCAACACCTCGCATTAATCACCCTTATGAATTTGTTGAGTTTTTCCAGTCTACTAAAAGCGTTCAGTCTTCAACGCTGAGCCTCGATAGGATTTCCCCACGATTGTATTGCCAGCGCTGACACACATGACAGGAGGCGACACGTTGATGTGTAGACGATACCGTTTGATGGTGCTGTTACTAAACAAGTTCAACCGCTTTTGGTCAGGAGGATACATGAGAGTTTATGTTGTGTGGTTAATGCTGGTTTGTTGTTCATTATCGGGCTGTGTTGCGGCCTATTATCGTTAACGGAGGAGGGGGAGATGCGTTATTTACTGATTGTCGGCCTTGTTATGTCGTTAACGGCCTGCGCAACGCTGTATTACAGGTGAGTGATGAGACATTTTATTATTTTGCTGGCATTGGCATTGAGTGGTTGCGTCTCGGTGTATGGGCCAACTAAAACCGGTAACCAGCCCGGCAGTGCGGCTGAAACTGCCGCTGGTGAGTCGACTGCTGGTGCGAAGCCCACCTTGATAGGCAACCGTAATCCGGATGAGCTGTTAACCCGTACTGAGGAAATTTTTGCGCAGAAAGGGCTAGAGGCCAAGGTTGTCGACCCGCATCTGGGGATCGTTGGCACGACGGGCAATGACGCTGAACTGGCCAGCCTGTATCTGACTTGTTCAGACCAGCCAGGGCCATCTAATCTGAATGTTACCTACCGGATCCTGGTGCAGATTTTTAGCGCCGGAGAAGGGACTAACGTGATGGTGCAAGTCAATGGCGTTGCGGGGCTGGTGGCGGGCGATGGCAACGATAAGGTCAAGCCCTTCGAATGTTCATCCAGCGGGGTGTTTGAAAAGGATCTGCTAGAGGCTTTGAGAAAATAACAAGGTAACTAAAAGGGCGTAGAATTGCTACGCCCTTACATAATGAGTCGGTTAAGGCTTACGGTTTTTTGGCGATCAGCACGGCGCGGATCGGTGCCGGGTAACCTTCAATCGTTTTGGTTGGATCCTGGGGATCGAGGAACTCGGCCAGTGACTCGCTGGTCATCCAGTCGGTGCGGCGCTGCTCTTCGGTGCTGGTTGGGCAGATATCGGCAATGCTGACGTCGACAAATCCGCATTTTTCCAGCCAGCACTTCAGCGCTTCGGCAGACGGAATAAAGTAGACGTTACGCATCTGCGCGTAGCGGTCGCCCGGCACCAATACCTGATGGCGATCGCCTGGCACGACCAGCGTTTCCAACACTAGCTCGCCCTCGGAAACCAGCTGGTTCTTCAACTGATACAGGTGATCCAGCGGGGAACGGCGGTGATAGAGCACGCCCATCGAGAAAACGGTGTCGAAAGCGGCCAACTCGGGCAGTTGTTCGATACCCAGCGGCAACACATGGGCGCGTTGATCGCCACCCAGCAGTTTTCGCACCGCTTCGAACTGGCACAGGAACAGCTGCATTGGATCGATACCGACCGCCAGATGTGCTCCAGCACCGACCATGCGCCACAGATGGTAACCGCTGCCGCAACCCACATCCAGGATGGTACGGCCAGCCAGCGGGGAAATATGCGGCAGCACGCGATCCCACTTCCAGTCGGAATGCCATTCGGTATCGATATCAATGCCGTAAAGCGAGAACGGCCCTTTACGCCACGGCATCAGCGTACGCAGCATTTTCTCAATGCCTTCGAGCTGGCCAGGTGACAGCGGTTGTTCCATCTCGGCACGTACGCCATGCAATAAATCCAACTGGGTCGGCGTCAGGGAAGGCAGGTGCTCTACCGAATTGAACCACTGCTTGAACTTGCCATGCAGCGATTCGCGCTGCCAGGCGGTGATTTGGGCCGGCAGCGTATCCAGCCAGTGGCTCAGCGGGCTTTTGGCGATGCGCTGGTAGAAGTCTCCAAACTCGATCATGCGGTTTCTCCTGATTTCAGGGCGATCAATGAGCCGAAGTTGAAGCATTGGAACCAGACTTCTGCATGTTCAAAACCGGCTTGCCGAAGGCGCGCTTTATGCGCTTCGACCGAGTCGGTCAGCATCACGTTTTCCAGCATGCTACGCTTTTGGCTGATTTCCAATTCGCTGTAGCCGTTGGCGCGTTTGAAATCATGGTGCATGTTGAACAACAGTTCACCGACGTCCGCATCCTCAAAGCTGAATTTCTCTGACAGCACCAAGGCACCGCCCGGACGTAGCCCGCGATAAACCTGTTCGAGCAGGCGCAGCCGGTCAGCCGGTTCAAGAAACTGTAGGGTGAAGTTCAGCACCACCATCGAGGCATTTTCGATGGTAATGTCTAAAATGTCCGCCTCAATGACGTCGACGGGCGTATCGGCGCGAAAAGCATCAAGATGGCGGCGGCAGCGCTCTACCATCGCGGGGGAATTATCGACCGCAATAATCTGACAACCTTCGACGCTGATGTTCCTGCGCATCGATAGCGTGGCCGCGCCGAGCGAGCACCCCAGGTCATACACCCGGCTGTGCGGCTGGACAAAACGTTCGGCCAGCATGCCAATCATCGAAATGATATTGGAGTAGCCCGGAACGGAACGCTGGATCATGTCTGGGAAGACTTCAGCAACGCGCTCGTCGAAGGTCCAGTCGCCCAGTTTGGCGATCGGGGCGGAAAAAAGAGTATCGCGGTTTGGCATAGCGGCAAATCAGGTCAGAATTCGAAGGGGCGTATACTAACAGAAAAGCGGCGCAGGCAGAAGCAGGCGGCGTGGCCGCCTGAACAGAGGGGATATCAGTGTAAACTAAAGATAATGTCCCACGGCAGATAAACGATATTGGCTATCACCATCAGTATCAAAGAAAGATAGGTAGCCGCCATACCCGAACGGCGCCAGCGGACTTCACGGTTACGTAAACCGTAGTAGTGAACCAGCCGGCCTGCCATCAGCAGCAAACCACACAGATGCACCATCCAGACTTCAGCACCGTTCATCTCCATGATCACCAACAGGATGGCGGCGATCGGGATGTACTCCACGGCGTTACCGTGTACGCGGATCGCGGTTTGCAGCTCGTAGAACCCACCGTCACCGTAGGCAACCCGGTACTGCATTCTCAACCTGACCACGTCAAAAGAGAGTTTGATCAACAACAATGCGCCAAGCACCACATAGAGCGCGCTTACCATTCTTAACTCCATTCGTAACCAAATCTGGCAACGAGCATCATAACTGCCATCCTCGCGGCTGTCGCGAGGAAATATCCGATAGGACCCATCAGATTAATAGGTTAAAACAAGGCTTCTTGCTCAGGCCAGTCCGGAGGCATCGCTAAATTCGGAATTATGCCGTGTAGCCCTTGCCAGATTTTCTGTGCCTGCTGAGGAGAATCGCTGTTATCTGGCGTGTGAATAAACAGATAAGGCTGATGTTGTTGCGCCCAGTCAGGCAGCCTCTGTTGCCATGAATCAAACCAGCGCTGATTGTCCGCCAGCACGTCACCGCCGATAAAGCGGATCAACGGGTTGTCAGCCGTTATCACTGCATGTACCGGCAGCTTGGGCTTTTTCTGCTGCGCATCGCGGATCGCTGGGCTGTGCGGTTTGGCATGGTGCAGCGGGCGGCTATCGAGGATGGTCCGGTTAATGCCGCGTTGGTGCAAACCCTGATTCAGTTGGCGCTCTGCGTCACCCTTGGCGAAAAATTCCAGATGACGGACCTCGACTCCGTAGGTGAACTCCGGCGGTAAGGCATCAAGAAATGCCCACAGAACACCCAGATGCTCGGGTGCAAAGGCGGCGGGCAACTGCAGCCACAGTTGTCCGATACGCCCTTCGAGGGGGCGCAGGCAGTCATAAAATGCCTTGATATCGGCCTCACAGCCACGCAGTGCTGCTTTATGGCTGATCGCTGACGGGAATTTAAAGCAAAAACGGAAATCATCGCCGGTCATATCGCGCCAGCGATGCACAATTTCCGCCTTTGGCAGGGCATAGAAGGTGGTGTTACCTTCCACGCAGTTGAAGTAGCGGCTGTAGTCTGCCAGATCGCGCAGGCCGATACGGTTCCAGGCTGGATGTTGCCATTGCGGTAGTCCGATATACATCAAACGCTCATCTTCCCTGTTTTACATTTTGGCAACAACGGTAGCGTCATCCTGCCTTGCTTTCAAGTGCCTAAAACTGCGTTCACCACCGCAACACCTGAGCTTGAGGCGGGTGGAGGTCAATGCAGGTTAGCCGACCGTTGAGCGCAGGGATGCGCGATACGAGCCTCCATGGACGGATTTACGGCGTGTCGGCGTCCTGCATGACTTCCACCTGTTACTCTTTATCAACAGCTAGATGAGCTTTTACAGCGCAGCAAGGATCTCACTGGTGCTACGCACACGGGCAATACGCGGGAAGATATTATCGAAGGCGAATTGGTGCATCTCGGCGCTGTAGGTGCTGCACATGTCTTCGGCGATCACCAACTCGTAGCCATGTTCCCAGGCCGCGCGCGCGGTAGACTCCACGCCAATATTGGTGGCGATACCGCCCAATACCACCGATTTGATACCCCGACGGCGCAGTTGCAGGTCCAGGTCGGTGCCATAGAATGCTCCCCATTGACGCTTGGTGATCAGCACATCGCTGTCTTGTACCACCAGCGCTTCGGGGAATTCCCACCAGGAGGCTGGCAGCCCGCCGACCGGAGACGGTGAAGGCTTATCTACCGGTTGCTTGAGCGCTTCGGCAAAGGAATCAGACCAGCCGACGCGCACCAGAAACACGGGGGCATTCAGCGCGCGGAAACGCCCTGCCAGATGGGCCGCATGGGTGACGACTTGGCTGGCACTGTGCGGACCAGCGGCGTAAGGTAGAATGCCGTTTTGCAGATCGATCAGGACCAGGGCGGTGGTTTGGGCATCAAGTTTCAACATTGGGAGCGTCTCTGGGTTAAAGTGGATTTAAGGTTGTGCTACCGGCTTTTGAAAGACGACGGAGACATAGGCTACGTGATAAAACTGCTGCCAGTTAATGGGAAATTTGTTAACCGATGTGTTGTTTGCTACCGCTAGGTGCGATTTAGCATTGCAACAATGCCGTGTTCGCTCTTATCTGGCGCATGAATTTCCTTTATAATGACCGCCTTTTTTCACCAATCTTTAATCCAGCGATCTATGCCGATTTATGAATATGCATGTGGCTCATGCCAACATCGATTAGAGAAACTACAAAAATTTTCCGACGCGCCGTTGACTCAATGTCCGGCGTGTGGGCAGCCCGCACTGACCAAGTTGATCTCTGCCAGCGGTTTCCAGTTAAAGGGCACCGGCTGGTATGCAACAGACTTCAAACCGGGTGATAAATAACAATTCGTCAGATAATAGCCGTGCGGAAACAGCAACTGCTGCCAACCTCCGGCCGAATCGGCTTAAGTCAAAAGGATAGCGTATGCGTACTGAATATTGCGGGCAGTTGAATCTGGCCCACGTCGGCCAGGAAGTCACTTTGTGTGGTTGGGTCAACCGCCGCCGCGATCTGGGTGGCCTGATCTTTATTGATATGCGTGACCGCGAAGGCATCGTGCAGGTGTTCTTCGATCCGGATCAGAAAGTGGCCTTCGACAAAGCCTTCGAACTGCGTAACGAGTTCTGCATCCAGATCGTCGGTACCGTGCGTGCGCGCCCGGAAAGCCAGGTCAACAAGGATATGGCGACTGGCGAAGTTGAGGTGTTCGCTCATCAGCTTGAGATCATCAACCGCTCTGAACCGCTGCCGTTAGACTCGAATCAGACCAACAGCGAAGAAGCGCGTCTGAAATATCGCTACCTGGATCTGCGTCGCCCGGAAATGGCCGACCGCCTGAAAACCCGTGCCAAGATCACCAGCTTTGTGCGCCGCTTTATGGACAGCCACGGTTTCCTGGATATCGAAACCCCAATGCTGACCAAAGCCACGCCGGAAGGTGCCCGTGACTATCTGGTACCAAGCCGCGTACATAAAGGTAAATTCTACGCGTTGCCACAGTCCCCACAGTTGTTCAAACAGCTGCTGATGATGTCTGGCTTCGACCGTTACTACCAGATCGTCAAGTGTTTCCGTGACGAAGACCTGCGCGCCGATCGCCAGCCGGAATTCACCCAGATCGACGTGGAAACCTCTTTCATGAGCGCCGAGCAGGTGCGTGAAGTGATGGAGCAACTGGTGCATGAACTGTGGCTGGACGTGAAGGGCGTCGATCTGGGTAAATTCCCAATCATGACCTTTGCCGAAGCGATGCGCCGTTTCGGTTCCGATAAGCCAGACCTGCGTAACCCGCTGGAGCTGGTGGACGTTGCCGACCTGGTTAAAGACGTTGAGTTTAAAGTGTTTTCTGGCCCGGCGAACGATGCCAAAGGCCGCGTGGCCGCGATTTGTGTTCCGGGTGGCGCGCAGCTGACCCGTAAGCAGATCGACGAATACGGCGCTTTCGTGAATATCTACGGTGCCAAAGGTTTGGCATGGCTGAAGGTTAACGATCGTGCTGCGGGTATGGAAGGCGTGCAAAGCCCGATTGCCAAATTCCTCAGTGCCGAAGTGCTGGAAGCGATCCTGGCGCGCACCAATGCGCAAACCGGCGACATTCTGTTCTTCGGTGCCGACAGCTTTAAAATCGTTACCGACGCCATGGGCGCGCTGCGCTTGAAAATCGGCCGCGATCTGGGCCTGACCAAGCTCGACAGCTGGGCACCGCTGTGGGTGGTCGATTTCCCAATGTTCGAAGAGGACGGCGAAGGTGGCCTGGCGGCGATGCACCATCCGTTTACCGCCCCGCGCGATATGAGCCCGGAAGAGCTGCAAAAAGATCCTACCTCAGCTATCGCCAATGCCTACGATATGGTGCTGAACGGCTATGAAGTGGGTGGTGGTTCCGTGCGTATTCACCGCAGTGAAATGCAGCAAACCGTCTTCGGTATTCTTGGCATCAACGAACAAGAACAACGTGAGAAGTTTGGCTTCCTGCTGGATGCGCTGAAGTACGGTACTCCTCCGCACGCCGGTTTGGCCTTCGGTCTGGATCGTCTGGTGATGTTGGTAACCGGTACCGAGAACATCCGTGATGTTATCGCTTTCCCGAAAACCACCGCGGCAGCCTGTCTGATGACCGATGCACCAAGCTTCGCCAACCCGGCTTCGTTGCAGGAACTGGCGATCAGCGTAGTGAAGAAAGCCTCAGCCGAACAAGAGAGCGAGTGATGAATTACAAGCGGCCCGAGTCTATTCTGGTGGTGATTTATGCAAAATCCAGTGGCCGGGTGCTGATGTTACAGCGGCGTGACGATACGGAGTTCTGGCAGTCGGTCACCGGCAGCCTTGAAGACGCCGAATCGCCGCCGCATGCCGCACAGCGCGAAGTCATGGAAGAGATTGGCATCGATATCGCAGCAGAGGGTCTGCCGTTGTTCGATTGCCAGCGCTGTGTGGAATTTGAACTCTTTGTCCATTTGCGACACCGCTATGCGCCGGGAACCACGCGTAATAAAGAGCACTGGTTCTGTCTGGCGTTACCTGATGAGCGCGATCCGGTCTTGACCGAACATCATGCTTACCAATGGCTTGAGGCGTCCGAGGCGGTCAAACTGACCAAGTCCTGGAGTAATCAGCAGGCGATTGAAGAGTTTGTGATCCATTCTGTCCAGTAGTTCTTTTTGGAGATATTTTTTATGGCAGGTCATAGTAAATGGGCCAACACCAAACACCGCAAAGCTGCACAAGATTCCAAACGCGGTAAGATTTTCACTAAAATTATCCGTGAGCTGGTGACTGCCGCCAAATTGGGCGGCGGCGATCCGGGTTCGAACCCGCGTCTGCGTGCGGCTATTGATAAAGCGCTGTCCAACAACATGACGCGCGATACCCTGAACCGTGCTATCGCCCGTGGCGTAGGCGGCGATGATGATACCAATATGGAAACCATCATCTATGAAGGTTACGGCCCTGGCGGCACTGCGGTAATGATCGAATGCCTGAGTGACAACCGTAACCGTACCGTGGCAGAAGTGCGCCATGCCTTCACCAAGTGTGGTGGCAACCTGGGTACCGACGGTTCCGTGGCCTATCTGTTCACCAAAAAAGGCGTGATCACCTATGCACCGGGTCTGGATGAAGACACGGTGATGGAAGCCGCATTGGAAGCGGGTGCTGAAGATATCCAGACCTATGACGACGGTGCCATTGACGTCTTCACCGCCTGGGAAAATCTGGGTGAAGTGAAAGACGCGTTGACCGCGGCAGGCTTTGAGGCAGACTCGGCGGAGGTTTCCATGATCCCGTCCACCAAAGCGGACATGGATGCTGAAACGGCGCCTAAGTTACTGCGCTTGATCGACATGCTGGAAGACTGTGACGACGTGCAGGAGGTTTACCATAACGGTGAGATCTCCGACGAGATCGCTGCAACGCTGTAATGCAGGTGAATGATGGCGTTGCCAACCGGCAACGCCAGGCAACAATCAATGCAGGGTGGTGGTAGCAATGGCGATCATACTGGGTATCGATCCCGGCTCGCGCGTCACCGGCTATGGCCTGATCCGCCAGCAGGGCCGCCAACTGACCTATGTTGCCAGCGGTTGTATTCGTACCGTGGTGGATGATATGCCAACGCGCCTGAAGCTGATTTATGCTGGCGTGAGCGAAATCATCACCCAGTTTCAACCGGACTTCTTCGCCATCGAACAGGTGTTTATGGCCAAGAACCCGGACTCGGCGCTGAAGTTGGGGCAAGCGAGGGGCGTGGCGATCGTTGCCGCCGTCAATCAAAACCTGGAAGTGTTTGAGTATGCGGCGCGCCAGGTGAAACAGACGGTGGTCGGTACCGGTGCGGCGGAAAAGTCTCAGGTGCAGCATATGGTTCGCTCACTGCTGAAGCTGTCTGCCAATCCTCAGGCGGATGCCGCGGATGCGTTGGCTATCGCCATTACCCACTGCCATCTCAGCCAGAACGTGCTGCGTATGAGTGAAGGGCGGTTGAATCTGGCGCGTGGGCGTTTACGTTAGGGGTCTGTAACGTAGAGGCTGCATGCTGGCCCGCCGAGGCATGGCCATTTTGTTATCGTTCGGAGGCTGGATATTCATCCAGCCTTTTTTATGGTATAAGCTGTATCAATACTGCGTGGCAGTGCGCCACGTACAGGGATCCATTCAGGAGGGGTAATGATAGGTCGTCTCAGAGGAATTATTCTGGAAAAGCAGCCACCGCTGGTGTTACTTGAAACCAATGGCGTCGGGTATGAAGTGCATATGCCGATGACCTGCTTTTACGAGCTGCCGGAACTGGGGCAAGAGGCTATCGTGTTTACCCAATTCGTGGTGCGTGAAGATGCACAGCTGCTGTATGGGTTCAATGATAAACAAGAGCGTGCGCTGTTCCGTGAGCTGATTAAAGTGAACGGCGTGGGGCCAAAACTGGCACTAGCGATCCTCTCCGGCATGTCTGCCCAGCAGTTTGTCAGCGCGGTGGAACGTGAAGAGATCACTACGTTGATCAAATTGCCAGGCGTGGGTAAGAAAACCGCCGAGCGTCTGGTCGTCGAAATGAAAGACCGCTTCAAAGGCCTGAACGGCGATCTGTTCAACAACAGCAGCGAAATCCCTCTACCGACCAGTGCGGCCAAAGCGGCGGAGATGGATATTGAAGCCGAAGCGGCCTCAGCACTGGTGGCCTTGGGCTATAAGCCGCAGGAAGCCAGCCGCATGGTCAGCAAGGTTGCCAAGCCGGGTGCGGATTGCGAGGCATTAATCCGCGAAGCATTACGTGCCGCACTGTAGGCCGGAAAGGGGTAGACCATGATTGAAGCCGACCGCCTGATCTCTGCCGAGCCGTTCAATGAAGAAGAGGTGCTGGATCGTGCGATCCGCCCTAAGCTGCTGACGGAGTACGTTGGCCAGCCGCACGTGCGTGAGCAGATGGAAATCTTTATTCAGGCTGCCAAACAGCGCGGCGATGCACTGGACCACCTGTTGATCTTCGGGCCGCCTGGGTTGGGTAAAACCACCTTGGCCAACATCGTGGCTAATGAGATGGGCGTTAACCTGCGTACCACTTCTGGTCCGGTGCTGGAAAAGGCTGGGGATCTGGCGGCAATGCTGACCAACCTGGAGCCCCATGACGTCCTGTTTATCGACGAAATCCACCGTCTTTCGCCGGTAGTGGAAGAGATCCTGTATCCAGCGATGGAAGACTATCAGTTGGATATCATGATCGGTGAAGGTCCGGCGGCGCGCTCAATCAAGCTCGACCTGCCACCGTTCACCCTGGTTGGAGCCACCACGCGGGCCGGTTCCTTGACCTCTCCATTACGCGATCGCTTTGGCATCGTGCAGCGTCTGGAGTTTTATCAGGTGGCCGATCTGGAGCATATCGTTTCCCGCAGTGCCAACTGCCTGGGGCTGGATCTGTCTCCCGATGGGGCGCATGAAGTGGCACGTCGCGCCCGTGGTACGCCGCGTATTGCCAACCGTCTGCTGCGCCGCGTGCGCGACTTTGCCGAAGTCCGTGCCAACGGAGTGATCAATGGTGAAGTGGCCATGCAGGCATTGGATATGCTGAACGTCGATGCGGAAGGTTTCGACTATATGGACCGCAAGCTGTTGCTGGCGATCATCGACAAGTTTACCGGTGGCCCGGTGGGGTTGGATAACCTGGCGGCGGCAATCGGTGAAGAGCGTGAAACGATAGAAGACGTGATCGAACCCTTCCTGATCCAACAAGGGTTTATTCAGCGTACTCCGCGTGGCCGAATGGCGACCAATCATGCCTATAAGCACTTTGGTATCGAGCGGGAAGAGAAGTAGCAATCCAGGAGTTACGCCAGGGGAGACCCTGGCGTAATGAGATCAAGCCTGCTGCTTTTTCGACAGGCTCAGTACAAACAGCACCGCAGCGCTTAACACTACCGAGGGCCCAGCTGGCGTATCGTAGAATGCCGAGAAGGTTAGCCCGCCGGTGACCGCAATTATCCCTATCAATACCGCATAACCGGCCATTTGTTCAGGAGTGCGGGCAAAACGCCGTGCGGTTGCGGCTGGGATAATCAGTAGCGACGTAATAATCAGCGCACCGACAAATTTCATGGCCAGCCCGATGGTCAAGGCGGTGACCAGCATTAAAATGGTGCGTGCGCGTGGCAGGTTAACGCCGTCGACATGAGCCATCTCCGGGCTGATGGTCATCGACAGCAGATCGCGCCATTGCCACCAGAGCACCAACAGCACAATCACCACGCCAGTACCGATCATCCAGATATCGCCGATCGTCACCGACAGCAAATCCCCAAACAGATAAGCCATCAGATCTACGCGCACGTTGGACATCAGTGCGACCACCACTAAACCCAGCGATAGCGCACTATGCGCCATAATGCCGAGCAGCGTATCGATCGACAACTGCGGGCGGCGCTCCAGCCAAACCAGCACCAGGGCTAACAGTAGCGTGACGGCAATCACGGCGTAAAACGGGTTGACGTCCAGCAATAAGCCGAAGGCAACGCCAAGCAGCGATGCATGTGCCAGCGTATCGCCAAAGTATGACATTCGGCGCCAGACCACAAAGGAACCCAACGGGCCCGCCGCCGCAGCCAGCAGCACACCGGCCAGCCAGCCGGGCAATAACAGTTCAATCATGCCTCACGGCCCCCGGTTTTTTTCAGCACAATTCTGCCTTGCAGGTCGTGACGGTGATTATGGTGATGGCGATAGATCGCCAACTGCTCAGCGCCCCGGTTACCGAACATGGCGATAAACTCCGGGTGCATTGACACCACTTCCGGTGTGCCAGAGCAGCAGATATGTTGGTTCAGGCACAGGACGTCGTCGGTTTTGGCCATCACCAGGTGCAGGTCATGGGAAACCATTAGCACCGCGCAGCCCAGCTCTTTGCGCAATTGGTCGATCAGGTCGTATAACGCCAACTGGCCGTTAACGTCCACACCTTGCGTGGGCTCATCCAGCACCAGCAACTGCGGTTGATTCAACAGCGCTCGTGCCAGCAACACCCGCTGGTTTTCGCCGCCGGACAGCTTTTGCATGGGCTGATCCAACAGGTGTGCGGCATGCACGCGTTTGAGCGCGGGCAAGATATCGGCCTTTTTCACCCCGGGTTTGAGCCGCATAAAGCGGTTGACGGTCAGGGGCAGGGTGGCATCGAGATGCAGCTTTTGCGGCACATAGCCAATGCGCAGCCCAGGCAGACGTTCCAGCGTGCCTTCCGTTGGGGCAATTAAGCCCAGCACTACGCGAACCAGCGTTGACTTGCCGGCCCCGTTAGGCCCGAGGAGCGTCAGAATACGACCCGGTTGCAGGTTAAGAGAGATATTTGTCAGTACCCGCCGGGTACCAAAAGAAACAGAGATATTTTTTAGCGTTGCCAGTGTAGACATATCGTGATTACATTTTGCAGAACTAACCGAATGTTATAATATCACGCTTCTTTGCTGAAAACGACGGGATTACTGATGATGGTACAGAAAAATAAATGGCTGCAACGCACTCTGCTGGCGACGGCTTTGGTAATGGCTGGCAATGCGACGGCCGCCGTAGTGACCTCTATCCGCCCGCTGGGCTTTATCGCATCCGCTATTGCTGATGGTGTAACACCTACCGAGATTTTATTACCGGACGGTGCCTCGCCTCATGACTTCGCCTTACGCCCGTCGGACATTCAGCGGCTGCGTAGCGCCGACCTGGTACTGTGGGTCGGACCAGATATGGAGGCTTTTCTGACCAAGTCCCTGACGCAGCTGCCCGCCAATAAGCAGTTGGCGATCGGTGAACTGCCTGCGGTACAGCCGTTGCTGATGAAAGGCGATGACGATCATGACCATGATCATGCAGACGAAGCGCATAGTCATGCGGATGGCGACGATGGACATGACCATCATCACGGTGACTATAATATGCACGTTTGGCTGTCGCCAGAGGTGGCAAAAGTGACCGCGATCGCGATTCACGACAGATTATTGGAACTTATGCCGCAAAAGAAGGACAAATTAGACGCAAACCTGCGCCAGTTCGAGGATCAGCTAGCGCAAACTGATAAAAATCTTGTTAAGATGCTAACGCCTGTGCAAGGTAAGGGATATTTTGTTTTTCATGACGCTTATGGCTACTTTGAAAAACACTTCGGCTTGAGCCCACTGGGCCATTTTACCGTTAACCCCGAAATTCAACCTGGCGCACAGCGTTTACACCAAATTCGAACACAGTTGGTTGAGCAGAAAGCAGTCTGCGTTTTTGCTGAGCCACAATTCAGACCGGCCGTAATTAATGCCGTTGCCAAGGGGACCAATGTGCGTTCTGGAACGCTGGACCCGCTGGGCACCGGCATCGCACTGGGGAAAGACAGCTACGGGAACTTCCTGACAGCGCTGTCCAACCAGTACGTGAGCTGCCTGAAGTAAAGATTATGAGGATATTATTGAGTGCAGAAGATAGTCCGAACTATCACTCTGGCGTATAACAACCTGCCTCGGCCCCATCGCGTAATGCTAGGGTCGTTGACAGTCGTTACGTTGGCCGTCGCTGTTTGGCGGCCTTCCGTTTATCACCCAGAACATAACCCTATCGTTAAAAGCGTCGAGTTGGAAGCCAACCAGTTAAGGGCATTACAGCCCGAAGCCAGTGAACCTATTGATGCCGACCAACCCACCCCCGATGATGACATCCCTGAGGATGAGCTGGACCAGAAGGTCGCCGGAGAGGAAGGTGTGCATGAATATGTGGTTTCTACCGGTGACACGCTAGGCAGTATTCTGACCCAGTACGGCATCGAAATGTCGGATGTCTCACTGCTGGCTTCGCAGAACCGCGATTTGCGTAACCTGAAAATCGGCCAGCAACTCTCCTGGACGCTTACCGAAGATGGCGATCTCAAGCGCCTGACCTGGGAAGTTTCACGCCGTGAAACCCGCACCTATGACCGTGTGGGCAATTCCTTTAAAGAAACCAAGGAAACTCAAAAGGGCGAATGGCGCAACAGCGTGCTGACCGGCAAGCTGAACGGCAGCTTTGTCAGCAGCGCCTCGGCGGCTGGCCTGAGCCGTGCCGAGATCAATGCGGTGATCAAAGCCCTGCAATGGCAGCTTGATTTTCGCAAGCTGCGCAAAGGCGATCAGTTCGCGGTGTTGATGTCGCGCGAAGAGTTTGACGGCAAGAGCGAGCAAAGCCAACTGTTGGGCGTGCGTATGCGCAGCAGCGGCAAAGACTACTTCGCCATCCGCGCCGATGACGGCAAGTTCTACGATCGTCAGGGTTCCGGGTTGGCGCGTGGCTTTATGCGTTTCCCGACCATGAAGCAGTTCCGTATTTCTTCCAACTTTAACCCACGCCGCGTAAATCCGGTGACCGGGCGCATTGCACCGCATAAAGGCGTCGACTTCGCCATGCCGGTCGGCACGCCAGTGTTGGCGGTGGGTGACGGTGAAGTGATGATCGCCAAACGCAGTGGCGCGGCAGGTAACTATGTGGCGATCCGTCATGGCCGCCAATATACCACGCGCTATATGCACTTGAAAAAGCTGTTGGTCAAGCCAGGGCAGAAGGTGAAACGTGGCGATCGCATTGCGCTTTCCGGTAACACCGGCCGCTCTACCGGCCCACATTTGCATTATGAAATGTGGACTAACCAGCAAGCGGTTAACCCATTGACGGCTAAGTTGCCTCGCTCGGAAGGGCTGATGGGGAAAGATCGCAGCGATTACCTGGCACAGGTGAAGGAAGTGGTGCCACAGCTGCAGCTGGATTAACCATCGCTATCCCTTATGATTTCCCATCGGCCTGATTTCGGGCCGATGTTTTTTTATTAATGCCTGCTCGAGATAACGATAGCTGCATTTTGTCAGTGAACGGTGCTGGTTTTAACCTGACTCACCCGCCTGACTGCAACTAGGTATATAGTTTATATCTTCCGAGCAGGTGCGTTGAATAAAGAGCAGGTCATGCAAAACGAGAAGAAATCGAACGTAGAGTTCATCCCACAATTTGATAAAGCCTTCTATCATCCGCGCTACTGGGGCGTTTGGTTGGGAACCGGGCTGATGGCCGGTATTTCTCTGGTCCCTGCTCGAATGCGAGACCCATTACTGGGTGCGATTGGTAAACTGGCTGGCAAGGTTGCTAAAGGGGCACGACGCCGCGCCCGTATCAATCTGCTTTATTGCATGCCGGAACTGCCAGAACAGCAACGCGAGCATATTATCGATGAGATGTTTGCTACCGCGCCGCAATCGATGATCCTGATGGCGGAACTGGCCTGTACCAAACCGGAGAAAGTACTCAAGCGCGTGCGTTGGCACGGTGAAGAAGTGCTGGATAAAATCCGTGAGGAAGGCCGCAACGTGATTTTCCTGGTGCCGCACGGCTGGGCCGTTGATGTGCCAGCGATGCTGATGGCTGCGCGCGGGCAACCCATGGCAGCGATGTTCCATAACCAGAGCAACCCATTGGTCGACTATCTGTGGAATAGCGTGCGCCGCAAGTTTGGTGGCCGTATGCATGCCCGCAACGATGGCATCAAGCCTTTTATCAGTTCGGTGCGCCATGGTTATTGGGGCTATTATCTGCCTGACCAGGATCACGGTGCCGAGCACAGTGAATTCGTGGATTTCTTTGCGACCTATAAAGCCACATTGCCTGCAGTCGGCCGCTTGATGAAAGTCTGCAAAGCGGCGATCGTGCCGCTATTCCCGGTTTATGACGGTAAAACCAGCATGCTGGACATTTATATCCGTGAGCCGATGGATGATCTGGCCGAAGCCGACGATGTTCGCATTGCGCGCCGCATGAACGAAGAAGTGGAAAACCTGGTGGGCCCTAATCCAGAGCAATATACCTGGATTTTGAAGCTGCTGAAAACGCGCAAGGAAGGTGAGATTGAACCTTACTCGCGGGACGATTTATATCGTTAATGTCGCTTATCAACTCTCTACCGGGCGTTACACTCTGCTAAATAAGCGCAGTATGCGGCGCCCCTACGCGCTAACCTGTTCGTTTCCTACAATTTCAGCAGCTTTTGGCAAACTGTAACGACGGGCTATAACCTGTCCTTTTGGTTTGTAGGAGAAGGGTGCTCCTAGATCTACACGCCAACAACCAACGGGCGGGAGCAGGCCCCCGCCGTTGGGTTGCCTTACCGTTCGGATTCGTAGGCCAAAATGGCCGCAACCTCCGTGTTGCCCGATCGAATACGCAGCTCACAAAGTTTGCTGCGCGTTAGCCATACCAGCAAAATAACGGTGGTACAGATAACGACCAGTTTGACGATGTTTCCTTTATTCAACATTGTGTTTCCTTCTCCTTGCCTCTCGGCAGGTAAGAAGCTAACCTAACGTTGTCTGGCGTTAGAGTTGGCCTCGGGTTGATGTTATCGACTCGGGGCTTTTCTCTTTGTATCCATCACCTTGGCTTTTGGCTCCAGATACAAAGATCCAGAGCACCCACGCGTAGTATATTCATCACACCCGTCTGGCTCGTGTCTGTTTTATTCCCAAATACCAACTCTGCGCAGCGTTACGCAATGCTCTGCAACGGCCTGAAAAACCCACTGTTCACCGTTGCAGATTTTAGTCAGGCAATTAGCAATGAACCATACAGCCCTGCTGGATTAGCGGTTCAAGCACCGCTGGATAATGGTCGAAGTCATTCCAACGCAGGTCCAGTCGCCGTAGGTTTTTCATTTGCGCCATGCTGGTCGGTAATTGACTTAATCGGTTGGCACGCAAGTCTAATGAAACCAGTGAACTCAATGCACCCAAGTCTTCAGGCAGCTGGGATAATTGGTTGAAACGCAGATTGAGCGTAGCTAACTTGGGCAATTGGCAGAATTGATCGGGTAAGTACGCAATGGCGTTGTTTTCCAAATCCATCACCTGTAACTCTGACAGTTGAGCGATCTCGCTGGGCAGGGTAGTGAGACGGTTTTTCATCAGGTGTAATTCACGCAACTGGCCCAGCAAACCGATCTCGGAGGGTAATGCGGTGATGGCGTTATTGTAGAGACGCAACTCTTGTAGCGCCGCTAGGGCGCACAGCGCCGTGGGGAGTTCCACTAGCTGATTATCCGTCAGATTCAGATAACACAACGCCTGCAACTGGCGAAGTGAATCGGGTAGCTGGCTGAAGCCGTTATCACTTAAATACAGATACTTTAATTCACGCAATTCCCCGATTTCGGCGGGAATGGATGCTGCCTGGTTGTGACCAAAATCGAACATTTGCAACTGGCGGAGCAAACCGATTTCCGTCGGCAGTTCGGCAATCTGGTTGCAGGAAATGTTGAGCACTTTCAGGTCACGATGGTGAAAAATCTGCTCGGGGAAGCGGGTCAGGCAATTATTGTACAGGCTGATTTTTTGCAGGGAGGTGCCGCTGAGATCTTCACTCTCCAGATTGGCCAATTGCCGCCCATCAAGATCCAGCGAGCCACGAGTATATTGCTGATGATGTTGATGTAGCATGAAGAGGTTCCCCAAATAGCAATAAAAAAGCCAGTCAGCGTAAACCGACCGGCCTTAACATTAAATGCGCGGTAATCAGTCTACGCGCAGGATACGGCTGGTATTGGTGGTGCCCACGGTGCTCATGACGTCACCTTGGGTAACCAGCACCAGATCGCCAGACACCAGGTAACCTTTATCACGCAGACGGGCGATAGCGTCATTAGCGGCGGCAACGCCATCGCTGTGGCTGCCAAAGTAGACCGGGGTGACACCGCGATACAGCGCCGTCAGGTTCAGCGTGTGCTCATGGCGAGACATGGCGAAGATCGGCAAGCCGGAGCTGATACGTGACATCATCAGCGCGGTGCGGCCAGATTCGGTCATGGCGATGATGGCGGTAACCCCTTTAAGGTGGTTAGCGGCATACATGGTCGACATGGCGATGGCTTCTTCGATATTGTCGAACTGCACGTCCAGACGGTGCTTGGACACGTTGATGCTTGGGATTTTTTCTGCACCCAGGCAAACACGCGCCATGGCGGCTACCGTTTCGGCTGGATACTGGCCCGCAGCGGTTTCGGCAGACAGCATGACCGCATCGGTACCATCCAGCACGGCGTTCGCCACGTCCATCACTTCGGCGCGGGTCGGCATCGGGTTGGTGATCATCGATTCCATCATCTGCGTGGCGGTGATCACCGCACGGTTCAGCGTACGGGCGCGACGGATCAGTTTCTTCTGGATGCCCACCAGCTCCGGATCGCCGATTTCGACGCCCAGATCGCCACGGGCAACCATGACCACGTCGGAGGCCAGGATGATGTCATCCATCGCTTCGTCGCTGCATACGGCTTCAGCACGTTCAACTTTCGACACGATTTTGGCGTTGCAGCCAGCGTCACGTGCCAAGCGGCGAGCATAGTTCAGGTCTTCGCCGGTGCGCGGGAAGGAGACAGCCAGGTAGTCGACGCCAATTTTGGCGGCGATCAGGATATCGGCTTTGTCTTTCTCGGTCAGGGCTTCGGCAGAGAGACCACCGCCCAGTTTGTTGATGCCTTTATTGTTCGACAGCGGGCCACCTACGGTGACTTCGGTGAACACTTTCATGCCCTGAACTTCCAGCACTTTCAGCTGTACACGGCCATCGTCCAGCAACAGGACATCGCCAGGCACCACGTCCGCAGGCAGGCCTTTATAGTCGATACCGACTTTTTCTTTATCGCCTTCCCCCTTGGTCAGGTTGGCATCCAGCAGGAATTTATCGCCGATGTTAAGGAAAATCTTGCCTTCCTTAAAGGTGGAAACGCGGATTTTTGGCCCTTGAAGATCGCCCAGGATAGCGACATGACGCCCCAGCTTGGCCGCAATCTCACGCACTTTATCTGCCCGTGCCTGATGGTCTTCTGCATTGCCGTGGGAAAAGTTAAGCCGAACTACGTTCGCACCAGCAGCAATAATCTTTTCCAGATTATTGTCGCGGTCGGTAGCCGGACCCAGTGTGGTAACGATTTTGGTTCTTCTGAGCCGTCTGGTCATGTATTACTCCGTTGACTTGTGACGCAAGTATTGGTGTTGCTGAACGTCAGATAACGAAACCGGATGAGGGAGCCGACGCTTTTCGCCTACCCAATTTTCATCAGGGTTATCTGTATGAACGAGCTATCAGGGTACAACTATAATCCCGCGGGTCAACTTGTGATCTGACCGGCGGTTTTTAAAACCGTTTTCAGTCGAAACTGTTGGGGACGATCCCTTTATCAAAGCGCGATTCTTTCAACGCTTCCTTGACCCGCTTCAAGTTATCTCTGAATTTAGCCCCTCGACGCAAGGTAAATCCGGTGGCCAGCACGTCAATCAGGGTTAACTGTGCAATTCGGGACACCATTGGCATATAAACATCGGTGTCTTCCGGCACGTCCAGCAGTAGGGGGAGGGTCGCAGCCTGGGCCAGTGGAGTATCTTTCGAGGTGATGGCGATGACCGTGGCGTCATTCTCTCGTGCCAGATGCGCCATCTCGACCAGATTCTTGGTGCGCCCGGTATGGGAGATCAGTACCACGACATCCCCCTCGACGGAGTTCATGCAGCTCATGCGCTGCATGACGATATCGTCAAAATAGACCACCGGAATATTGAAGCGGAAAAATTTGTTCATGGCATCATGCGCCACGGCGGCAGAGGCCCCGAGCCCGAAGAACGAGATTTTTTTTGCCTGGGTAAGCAGATCAACCGCACGATTGATTGCGGTAATGTCGAGATTTGCCTTTACTGTATCCAGGCTGGCCATCACCGACTCAAAGATCTTACTGGTGTAAGCGGCAACGGTGTCGTTTTCTTCGACATTGCGGTTTACATAGGGCGTACCGTTAGCCAGGCTTTGTGCCAGATGCAGTTTGAAGTCGGGGAACCCTTTGGTTTCCAGGCGGCGGCAAAAGCGATTAACGGTCGGCTCACTGACATCGGCCAGTTTGGCCAGCCGGGCGATGCTGGAGTGAATAGCGGTTTGTGGGGAGGCCAGGATCACCTCGGCGACTTTCCTTTCCGATTTGCTCAGGAGCTCCAGATGGCTCTGGATTTTTTCCAGCGTATTCATATAACGGGAGTCACTCATGGTTTATACCTGCCGGACACCGGCTTTCACGGGTGATCCATCGGGTATGTCGATTTCAATCAAAGGAGAAATCAATCCGGTTTAATGAAAATATACTACGTGCTGGTAAGCGTTGGCAGTGTCGACAAGGGATAAGCTGGCTTTTTTCACCAGAACATGACCTGTGTCTAACTTTCATAATGGTAAAAGAGTGTCAAAAAAGACAGAAAATTACAGTTTTCCCTGTTGCCAACAGCGTTCGCGCTGCACCAGGGATAACGCCGTAGTTTCTGGGGCTTTTTTTCTGCTTTTGATCCGGGTTTACTGGCCGTAGCGAAAGAGAGTACATTAGTAATGTAAGAAAATTACAAATATCCTGCATCGAGGAGATGAACATGGCGGTAACCTCTACAGCCCAGGCCTGTGACCTGGTTATTTTCGGCGCGAAAGGCGATCTGGCGCGTCGTAAACTGCTGCCTTCCCTGTACCAGTTAGAGAAAGCCGGTCACATCCACCCGGATACCCGTATCATCGGGGTAGGCCGTGCCGAGTGGGATAAAGAAGCTTATACCAAGGTGGTCAAGGAAGCCCTGGGCACCTTTATGAAAGAAAAACTGGACGATGAGCTTTGGGCCACGCTGAGCGCACGCCTGGACTTCTGTAATCTGGACGTCAACGACAGCAAGCACTTCGCTGAATTGGGCAAGATGCTGGACCAGAAACATCGTACCACCATCAACTATTTCGCCATGCCGCCAAGCACCTTTGGCGCCATCTGCAAGGGCCTGGGCGAGGCCAAGCTGAATAAAGAGCCGGCGCGCGTGGTGATGGAAAAGCCACTTGGTACTGACCTGGCATCCTCACGGGTGATCAACGATCAGGTTGCTGAGTACTTTAACGAATCCCAGGTTTACCGTATCGACCACTATCTGGGCAAAGAGACTGTACTGAACCTGCTGGCGTTGCGCTTTGCCAACTCCCTGTTTGCTTCCAACTGGGATAACCGCACTATCGATCACGTGCAGATCACCGTGGCGGAAGAGGTGGGTATTGAAGGGCGCTGGGGTTACTTCGATCAGGCCGGGCAGATGCGCGACATGATCCAGAATCACCTGTTGCAGATCCTGACCATGATCGCCATGTCGCCACCGGCGGACCTGACCACTGACCGTATCCGTGATGAGAAAGTGAAAGTGCTGCGCTCGCTACGCCGTATCGATCAGACCAATGTCCGGGAAACCACCGTGCGCGGCCAGTACACCGCAGGCTTTGTGCAGGGTAAAAAAGTGCCGGGCTACCTGGAAGAGGAAGGGGCAAACAAGAGCAGCAACACCGAGACTTTTGTGTCCATCCGCGTCGATATCGACAACTGGCAATGGGCCGGGGTGCCGTTCTATCTGCGTACCGGTAAGCGTTTGCCGACCAAATGTTCAGAAGTGGTGGTGTACTTTAAAAACCCACCGCTGAACCTGTTCCGTGACTCCTATCAACAACTGCCACAGAACAAGCTGACCATTCGCCTGCAGCCGGACGAAGGGATCGAAATCCAGGTACTGAACAAGGTGCCGGGGCTGGATCACAAACATCGTTTGCAAACCACCAAGTTGGATCTGAGCTTCTCGGAAACCTTTAACCAGGAACACGTGGCCGATGCCTATGAGCGTCTGCTGCTGGAAACCATGCGTGGCATCCAGGCGCTGTTCGTGCGCCGTGACGAAGTAGAAGAGGCTTGGAAGTGGGTTGACTCAATCATGGATGCCTGGAAAGCGGACAACGAAGCGCCTAAGCCCTACCAGTCTGGGACTTGGGGGCCGGTGGCTTCCGTCGCGATGATCACGCGCGATGGCCGTTCGTGGAACGAATTCGAATAAGCAGCAATTAACCTGTTCCCTCTCCCTCACCCTAACCCTCTCCCAAAAGGAGAGGGAACCGATCGAGCTCGCCGCTGCCTAGGTATTCTTTCTGAGGCCAGAGGTAGATTGAGACCGATTTATTATTGGAGCGGTAGGGGGCTTATTGAGAGCACCGTTCAGCTCCCTCTCCTTGGGGAGAGGGCTGGGGTGAGGGGCTGGTAACACGTCAACAGAATTAGCCTAGGTGACCGGCGTCAGCCTGTCTGCTGGCTTTTAGCGGTGCGATCGGAATCTGCAGCGATGCGGAGCCCTGTGGCAGGGGCGTGCCATACACCAACCGAAAGTAATGGAGAGAATGACGATGAAAAACTGGAAAACCAGTGCAGAACAGATCCTGACGGCAGGCCCCGTAGTTCCGGTGATTGTGATTAACAAACTGGAACACGCTGTGCCGTTGGCTAAAGCACTGGTTGCAGGTGGCGTGCGCGTGCTGGAAGTGACGCTGCGTACCGCCTGTGCGATGGACGCGATTCGTGCGATCGCCAAAGAAGTTCCTGATGCCATCATTGGTGCGGGCACGGTGATCAATCCGCAACAGCTGCAAGAAGTGACCGAGGCTGGCGCTCAGTTTGCCATCAGCCCTGGCCTGACCGCCGATCTGCTGAAAGCTGCTACCGCAGGCAGCATTCCGTTGATCCCGGGTATCAGCACCGTTTCCGAGCTGATGTTGGGGATGGATTATGGCCTGCGCGAGTTTAAATTCTTCCCAGCGGAAGCCAATGGCGGCGTCAAGGCGCTGCAAGCCATTGCCGGGCCGTTCTCACAGGTGCGCTTCTGCCCAACCGGAGGCATCACGCCGAACAATTACCGTGACTATCTGGCACTGAAAAGCGTGCTGTGCATCGGTGGTTCCTGGTTAGTGCCTGCGGATGCGCTGGAAAGCGGCGACTATGCACGTATCACCGAATTGGCGCGTGAAGCCGTCAAGGGTGCTACCGCCTAAACCCGCGTTCGCTCCTGCTGATGCCAATCCTCTGTGATTGGCATTTTTTTTGCCTGTAAATACCACAACTTCACATATTGCGGTGGTTGCTATCAACTTACTGAATGGATTCCCTGATGAAGCGGGCCTAAAGCTATGGGGCGTGAAAAAGATTGAATTATGGCAGATCGCTATATATGATAATGATAATGATAATGATAATGATAATGATAATGATAATGGTTATCCTTACGATGCTGTTTGCAAAATGAGTCAGCATATCTAACCCGCTGGGTACATTTCTGGCAGTATCTTAACGTATATCTTTTCGGGTCAGGATTGGCTTGAAATATTTTTCCGGTAAATAGATTTTATGCGGGATTTATTCAGACAGGAAGTCACAGAACATCAACGGGCCAAATGGGCTGGCAAAGCGTTATTGATAACGGGTATGCCTGCTTGGTGCTTCGGCGTTTTATCACTATTCTTTCTTCTTGTTTTTCTTGCCTTCCTTATATTGGGTAGCTACACCCGCCGCATCAATGTGTATGGAGAAATAACTACCTTTCCTCGCTCGGTAAACGTGTTTGCGCCACAACAGGGATTCATCGCAGAGCGATTTGTCGGCATTGGCGATGTGGTCAAAAAGGGTCAGCGCCTATATCAACTAGATGTCAGCCGTGTGACGGATACCGGTAAAGTCAGCGCCAATACGCGTTTGGCGCTGGAAAACCAGGTACAGCATGTCGATAGCATTATTTTGAAGCTACAAGACAATAAACGTATGACGTTGGAGAATCTACACCAGCAAAAGCAGCAGTATCAAGCGGCCCATTCGCAATCCAAACAGTTGCTGAATAACGCACGTGAAGGGGTCGGCTTTGCTCAAGATAACATGCGCTCATATAAGGAATATCAACGACGCGGCCTGATAACCAAAGATCAGCTTAACGGGCAGACTTATTCATTTTATCAGCAACAAAGTCTGTTCCAAAATTTGTATAGTCAGCATATCCAGGAATCACTGCAAATCACTAATCTGGAGAGTGATATTGTTACGCGCGCAGCGGATTTTGATAACCAGATTTCTCAGTACCAGTTTCAGCGTAATGATTTACAGCGTCAATTGGCTGAAGCAGATGCCAGCGGAGCGTTGATAGTTAACGCACCAACCGATGGTCGTATCGAGTCTCTAAGCGTTACGCCAGGACAAATGGTCAATAGTGGCGATAGTTTGGTGCAGATTATCCCTCGTAGCGATGCGATTTATCAGTTAGTGCTGTGGTTGCCGAACAGTAGCGTACCCTATGTCTCTGCGAATGATGCCATCAACATTCGCTATGACGCCTTTCCCTACGAAAAATTTGGACAATTTCCCGGCAAGATCGAAAGCATTGCTTATGTTCCTGCCTCCGTTCAAGAAATGTCCACTTACAGCAGTTCCCCCGTGCATCAAACGGCCGCGCAGACCGCATCTTATTACAAAGCCATCATCGCGCTGGAAAAAATGCACATCAGTTATCAGGGCAAAGTGCTGCAGTTGACTAACGGTATGTATGCCCAGTCGACGCTTTTCCTGGAGAAAAGGCCCTTATATCAATGGATGTTTTCGCCTTTTTACGATATGAAAAAAAGTCTGATGGGACCGATAAATGACTGATTCTTATTTCGCGACGCTGACTGGAAGATTGAACTTGGCACTTGGTAGAAAGGTGCCGCAGATCCTGCAAGCGGAGGCATCTGAATGCGGTTTGGCTAGCTTGGCGATGGTGTGTCATTACCACGGGTTGCAAATCGACCTGTTCAATCTGCGCAACCGCTACGGCTTTTCTTCACGTGGGGCAACGATGGCCTCATTGATCGATATAGCAAATGCACTGAGGTTACAATCGCGCGCACTGTCACTGAACATCGACGAACTTAAGGTGTTGAAAATGCCCTGTATCCTCCATTGGGATATGAAGCACTTCGTTGTGCTGGTCAGTATCAGCCGCGGACGAGCGGTGATCCACGATCCGGCTTTCGGGCGTAAGGTGATGGAATTGCATGAGCTCTCGCGGCACTTCACCGGGGTAGCACTCGAACTGTGGCCTGACAGCGAATTTCAACCAATCAAGCAGCAGAGCAGGTTACGTTTTCGCAAGCTCATGGCCAACGTGCGCGGCCTCAAGGGGGCATTGTTTAAGATCTTCTGTCTTTCGATAGTGATTGAAGCCATCAACCTGTTGCTGCCAGTTGGCACGCAGTTGGTTATGGATCATGTCATCCTGGCTGGTGACCATGACCTTTTGGCTTTGATATGCATAGGATTGTTGTGCTTCATTTTATTCCGTACTGGCGTATCCATGCTGAGAACGTGGATTTCCATTGTTATGGGGGCGCTGATAGACGTACAGTGGAAAGCGGGGGTTTTCGATCATCTGCTGAAACTGCCTCTTTCTTTTTTCGAAAAGCGCAAGCTGGGTGATATTCAATCCCGCTTCGGTTCGCTGGATACAATCAGAACCACCTTTACCACCAGCATCGTCAGCAGCATTATCGATGGCATCATGTCAGTAGGCGTGTTTATTATGATGTTGCTTTATGGCGGTTGGCTAGTGTGGGTAGTGCTCGGCTTCACGGCGGTATACATCATCTTACGGCTATCGACATACCAATATCATCGGCAACTGTCGGAAGAGCAACTGGTAAAGGGCGCGCGGGCAAGTTCTCACTTTATGGAGACGTTGTATAGCATTGGTACCTTAAAAGCATTGGGATTATCCGAGACTCGGGCACAGTTTTGGTTAAACCTGAATGTGGAAACGATTAACGCTGGCATCAAGTTAACCAAGCTGAATATGATGTTTGGCGGGCTTGGCGCGTTTATTGCGACCTGCGATCAGGTGATCATTCTGTGGTTAGGGGCTGCGTTAGTGATCGACAATCAAATGACGCTCGGGATGTTTGTTGCTTTCAACGCTTATCGAGGCCAATTTTCTGACCGTGCCAGCAGCCTGATCGACATGATGCTCCAGTTGCGTATGCTAAGTTTGCATAATGAAAGGATAGCGGATATCGTATTATCGCCGCCGGAACAGCAAATGCCAATTCGCCAGCTATTTGCCAAAGGCCAGGCGGTGGAACTTCAGATTCGAAATCTGCGTTATCAATACGATCGTCAAACCAAGCCTATTATTGCCGACTTAAACCTCAGCATAGCAGCGGGTGAAAGTGTGGCGATCGTCGGTCCATCCGGTGTGGGTAAGACCACGTTGATGAAATTGATGTGCGGATTGCTGACGCCGGATGAAGGCGCGATTCTGGTTGACGGTCTGGATATCAGTAATATCGGTGTGAATAATTATCGCCAGTGTATTGCCTGCGTGTTGCAGGATGACAAGTTGCTGGCAGGTTCGATTGCTGAAAATATTTCGGGATTTGATGCTGAGTGGGATTTTCAGCGAATTGAGGCTTGTGCCCGCCGATGCAATATGCATGACGATATTCAAAATATGCCAATGGGATACGAAACGTTAATTGGGGAGTTGGGGGGCAGTTTATCTGGTGGACAGAAGCAGCGATTGTTGATCGCGCGTGCACTTTATCGCAGGCCAAGTATATTGTTTATGGACGAGGCAACTAGCCATTTGGATCTGAAAAACGAGCTGCATATCAATGATGCTATTGCGAAAATGAATATTACCCGCGTTATCATCGCGCATCGCCCTTCGACGATTGCCTCAGCGGATAGAGTCATTACGTTAGTGTGAAAATAGAGATGGTGTGATCAAATACTTTTATCTCTATGTGTAAATATTAATTTAAGGTGGCGTAAAGCTATGAAACCCTATGTATTAATAATTTCACATAATCCTGATAATACAAGCGGTATCATTTATGCTAAACAGTGGTGCGGGTGAGGCATTGAGCTTCTTGGCCAATAACGGCTGAACTTGGCTATTATTTATAATGCATTTAAACGTATGTAAGTGATCTAAATAACATGTTTTCGGTGGTTTATTTATTGAACTATCATCTTTAAAATGTTATCTTTTCTATTCCATTAATAGGAAATGGAGGTTTTATGTTTTTAGTTCTAATGGTCTTACAGTTCGTTGTCGCTTTTTTCGCATATGATTATTGTGAAAAAAGATTAGATAAATTAAATAGTAAATAACCTAAACAAGCAGGGTCGTCATTTTTCGACTCTGCTTTCTATTTCATCCACGATGAAGCTAGGCCTGACTCTGTTTCCATCGTCTGTTCGGTGAAGGATAAGTGAGTATTTAAAAAACCTAATAATGCAGACTCCGGTATATCTTGTGGTAATTCTAAGGTGTCAATTATTGTTAAGAAAATTGCTCTTAGTAGAACCCCAGGGCCTGAGATATTCAACGTTAGCCTCGAATTGTTTTTGTATCCATCAAGAGCATAATTGAAAATAAAGTCATTCTGGATGTTGCTTTCTACCAACAAAAATATTTTTCTATAATTTTCATTTATAATCTTTAGCGAGAGGTCTATTGCTGCTGAATTACTGTTGGCGACTATAACGTTACTAAAAAACACATTGTTCTTTTTTTTATGTCTGCTGAGTAGAGGTATGTCGAAAGGGATTCTTATTTCTTTCAAACTGCAGAATATACTGTTATTTCCAGTGTTGCGTAAATCCTTTTTCATGGCATTGAACAATGCTGAGCTATCGAAGCAGTCATTGCTCTCAAACATTTTTCTTTCTTTATGTTCTATCTCCCAAAATTTTTCAAATGTCATTGTGTTTTTCATTGCCTCTATTTTTTCATTGTGTTGATCATGCAGGTTATTATCAGTTAAATATCTGTCAGTATGTGGGAAATCAATGTTTATTTTAGGTAGCGTATCGATATCAATGTAAATTCCACCGAACTCTGATAGAACCAGTAGTCTTATCACATCCGATGCTGCGGCGAGATTAGTTCTATAGAATATTTCAAAATTGTAAATTTTAAGTCTCCCTCTGTTTTCATATTTACTAATTAGGGTGTTAATATCCATTATTTTTATGTTGCGATAGCTTGACTTGATGTTAATAAATTCCTTACGTGCTTTATTTATATAACGACTCGAGAATTTTTTACCTGATACATCAGTAAGATATTCTGCTATTATTTCGTCATTAAATATATTTCTCTCCTGTGAAAAGTACCAACATTGGCGTTGTGCTCGCAATGCTTCGTCCTTTGAAGTTTCATCGGGACGCAATGTTGCTTTTTTTGCTTTCAATAGCTCACCTGCTAAGAGTGTTTTGGGATCCATCCATAACATAACACGATAGTCATTATTACGCTTTGCCCATAACTCAACATGCTTGAGTTGAATTTTTGATATTTCACCAATCCAAATAAAGTGAATTAATTTGTTGTTTAATTCTTTGTGTGTATTTGAGTTAAAAGCGAGTTGGTATAAGACTAATAGCTTTTTTTTCAGGATGTACATAGGAATGTCATGAAAATTATTTTCTATAGAAATAAGTAACTCATCGATAAAAATAAGACTTTTCAAAATATTGCTGGTGATCTCTGACTCATAAGCGATAGCTGCATGGCTAAATGTTTCGGCGATGGAGTTTATGTTGGCTTCTTTACTGTTGTACGATGACTTAGATATAATTTCAACGTAAACAGTTTCAAGTATGTCTAATAGGATTAATAGTTCATTACTGTGTTTCCCTTTTATTTCATTAGGTTTAATTTTATAGCTATAAAAAAATTTTTCTCGCAGTGTGGCTATTTTATCGCTTAGCTTTTTCATTTGTCATAATGCCCTCCTTTAAGGAGGGCATTCTCAATGGTTAAATGTTCAGTTCTGGTTAAAATGGCTGTTATTTGAAGAGCCATTATTACTAGGTACTCTTGAGCCTATAATGGTTCCAGCATTTGTGCTCGGGCTGTTATTGCCTAAACCAGATGCTCCAGCAAGAATACCGCTGTAACCACCAGAAACGTTTTCAAGAAATTCCTTATCTAATTCTTTCATGTTAATCTCTCTCTATTTAGTGTGTTATTTCGTGGGTTGGTGTGCATAACCCGCATGTTGCAATGCTCTGACTGAATTGGTTTTTTACATAAGGATTAGATTTATCGAATGTTCGATTTTCTCTAATTAAGTAAAAACCAAGCGAAATCAGACACGGATAGGATTGATTTTTTGGTACACCTCCTGTTATAAGATAGTATTTGATAATATTAAAAACCAAATGTGTCAAATAAAAATAGCTGCAAAATATTTGGTATGTTCTCTATCGCATTTCTCCTATCAGACATTACAAATTGAGCAATAGAGATTTCAACGTATTATGAAGCAATGTGCTGTCAAGAATGCTGTAATGCGTTTCTGCGCAACAGGTGATACTAACATTATGAGATGATTGTGCTCTCCACCTCTGTGAAAGGTCGGGTTGTTTACGTAATCGTTCTTGGTTAAGCCATAACGTCAACGGAATGTTGAGTTTCGGTAGTTCACCTGCGCTATCAGTCAGTTCGAACGCTTTTTTTATCGCCAAACAAAAGGCTTCAGCATGCTCAAGCGTAATTTTTTCAGCAAGGACAGACTGATTCAAAACGAAGTGCCCCCTGACTTCGTCGATAGTATTGCTCTGAGGTGGCGTTTTTCCAGGCTGGTATAAACGACGAGCTATACCGAGAGAGTCGAAAAGGTTTAGATAACACTGTGCGACGCTAAAGTGACGTTTCTTCGACGGGGATGACGACGGTAAACTGCTGTCGATGACGACAGCATGCGCAAATGACTCGCCTTGCTGTGTGGCTAAGGCTGCCATATGGATGGCTAATTGACCGCCCAACGACCAACCTGCGATCACTGCCGATGCACGTTCGCTTTGTGGAATGCTAGCTAAATGTTCGGCAGCCAACTGCTGCATGGTCACGGAGACGCTGTCTCCTGGCCCCGCCAATCCCGGACTGGCGATCGTTCTGACGTTGGCATAAGGAGACAACTTCCGTATCAATCTGCTGTATTGGTGAATTTGTCCGCCAGCACCATGTACCAAATACAGCGTAGGTAGTGAAGGACGGTTTACTGTCTCGGACAGTACCGACAGCGCTAACGGGCTATTCTGATGAATGCGTTCGGCAAGAGACGTTAGCTGTTGGTAGCTAAGAATTTCGGCAAGCGTCAACTCGACGTTCAAGGCTCGTTTAATTTTCCCCAAGAAGGTAATGCCGGACAGCGAACTGCCGCCATTGCGGAAGAAACTAGCGTGGGGATCTATCTGATTGGGCTCGCAACCCAGCGTTTCTGCCAGTAGCATCTGTAGATGCTGCAACTCAGCCGCGATTGTTGGAGAGATTGGGCCTGGTTGGGCCTGTAAGAGAACGTCGTTCGAGGATAATAATGAACGATCCAATTTTCCATTGTGCGAGAGTGGGAAGTGTTCGATGACGTGGTATCGCGTTGGCGCCATATAGGCAGGTAGCGCGGAGGCCACATGTTCTCGCAGTTGCACTTCCGCTTGCGCACTCGATTTTCCCTCTGGCGTCAATACTATATAAGCTTCTAGGTGACGTATGCCACTGTCTGGATCGTTGCAGCATACTACGCATGCTTCCGAAACCAGTGCGTTGTTTTTAATAACGAACTCGATATCGCCCAGTTCGACACGGAATCCTTGTAATTTAACCTGTTGGTCTTCGCGGCCAAGAAATTCGATATAGCCGCAGCGATTCCAACGACCGCGATCGCCTGTGCGGTACAGACGGCCACCGAGCTCTGAGCACGTAATAAAACTGGCGGAGGTGGTTTGCCGATCGCGCCAATATTCGCGTGCTACCCCAGTGCCACCGATATAGATATCACCCGTTGCGCCATAGCCGCACGGCTTATGATTTTCATCCAATACCCACATGTTCTGGTTGGGCAGAGCTACACCATAAGGTATTGCTTTTCTGAATTGTGTATCTCGCGTAAGAGGATGATAAATCGACCAGATCGCCCCTTCAGTCGCACCGCCCAAGCTGGTGATGCACGCGTTAGGGCATAGTCTGTGCGCTTGTGCGATCAACCGTGGCGAAATGCGATCTCCGCTCAACCAGATTTGTCGCAATTCAGGCAAGGAAGCGATGTTTTCCTGCTCACAATATTGCATCAGCATTTGCAATATGGCGGGGACAGAGTTCCAGATGCTAATCTGGTTTTGCCGTATTGCAAACAGCCATGAGGCTGGTTCTTTGGCGTCTTGCGCCGACAAACTGATGACCGTGGCACCTGCTAACCAACTGCCGAATAGGTCATAAACCGACAGGTCGAAAGCCAAATCCGCGATGGCTAATATGTTGTCCCGAGGAGAAACATGGAACAGCCAGTTCATAGTTAACAGGGTGTTGGTGACGGCACCATGCTCGATTGCCACGCCTTTCGGCGTTCCTGTTGTCCCCGAGGTGTAAATGACATAAGCGAGATCATGCGCTTTCCCTGGAGTGAAATGAAATTCATCATGCAAGCGGAATGTGGAAAATATCGTATCCAGATCCTGACAATGGGTATCCAACGGATAGCGAGAGTGCCGATGTGATGCGTTATTGATAACCCAATTGCAGCCCGACAATCGGATAACGTCAGCGACGCGTGCGTCCGGCAGTCCCTCTGCGAGAGGCAAATAAGCGCGGCCTGACAGAAGGATACCGAGCGCCACGATGGCTTGCAGCGCACCACGAGGGAGATCGATAGCGATCAGTGCTTCCTGAACAGTGTGAGTTTCCAGCCAATATGCGACTGTACTAGCATGATGAAGCAGTTCATCGTAGCTCCACACGCGCTCACCTTCGATCAATGCTGGCAGGGCTGCATGTTCGTTACCAGCGCGCCACAGCTGCTGTGATAGGTTTTGGTGAAGAAACTCCGGCATCTCCACGCCCGTAGAAAGCTTGCGCAATTGCGCGATATCGTCAGTTGGCGTTAGGGAGTAACGGCCGACGGCTTGCATGGGATCGTGTGAAATTTGCTCCAGCAGTAGCGCGTAAGCCTGCGACAATGCTTTGATGCGCTGAGGTGCGAACAGCTTGGCGTTGTATTGCCATTCAAATTGAATGCCGTCCATGGTGGAGATGACTTCCAGCACCAGATCAAATTTAGGTGGGGCATAATTTCTCGGCAGCGTATCAACCTGTGCTGAACCAAAAATCAGTTCGTTGCTTTTGCGATGTTGGCAAACGAACATGATCTGGAAAATGGGATGAAATTTGCCGCGTGCAGGTTTCAATTGTTCAACCAAATAGGAGAAAGGCAGTCCCTGATGCTTAAACGTGCGGGCAAATTTATCGGCGCTTTTTTGCAATAAAGTACTGAATTTGTCGTCTGTGTTGATATGAAATTGGTGAGCTACAGTGTTAACGAAACTTCCAACGGCAGAGTTTAATGCCGGTTCGTTTCTGTTGGCGACCGGGCTGCCGATGACCACTCGTTCCGAAGCCGACTCCCTGGCGATGAGCAGAGCGAAGGCTGTGTGCAGCAATGCAAATAGTGACGTACCGGCGCGTTTAGCCTGTTGCGTCAAGGCTTGCTGCAAATCGCCAGCCAGCGTTTCTCTGACGATGTTTTGCGCTTTATCCGTTGCAGTAATGGCAATGTCATAGTCCAATGTGTGTTTTTCAGGAGCATAGCGCAGCTCATCAAGCCAAAACTCAAGGCTATCATTGACGTTTGCGACGGTTAGAAAAGGATCTTCAAGGAAGCGGAAAAAAGCATGGCTGTCGTCATACTGAGGACGATGTTCTTCATCAGAACAGTAGTCACGGCTGAGTTCGTCAACCAGTAAGTTGGCAGTCCAGCCATCCACTATGCAATGGTGGAAGGTCAAAAACAGATAGTGGTGCTGCGCGTTTTTTCTCAGGATACGGCAACGCAGTGGGAGTTCTGCGCCAAGATTGAACGGAACGCTGCATTGTGCTTCCAGAGCGGACATCACGCTGTTTTGCTGCGCCTCTTCATCAAGCGTGTTGATATCTTCCAGGCAACGTTCAAAAATGGTCGTATCGGGGGAAACGATATCGACGGCGATGTTTTCACCGTCAAGCTGATAGCGACCGCATAGCGCAGCATGACGTTTAAGCATTTTTTTCAACGCGGAAATCAAGCGTGCGGGCTCAAAGGTTCCGATGATCTCCTTGGCTATCGGGATATTATACATGGGGCTATTTTTCGTGAAGTTTTCGTATAGCCAGAGGTATTGTCCCGCATAACGGTTGACGAGATAGTTCGGTTTTTTCCCTTCATCCTGCGCGGATTTAGCCGCTGTGCATGTAGAAAGAAATGCTGCTATGTCTGGTTGCGCGGCATTGATTTCGGTATCGGTGATATTGCTGATTTCCAGATGCTGTGGCGATAGCTTGCCGAAGTTGGCACCTTTTTTTGCCATTTCCATCAGATGTATCAGGCCTGCTACGCTCATAAACTCACTCCTTCCCTAAGGGGGGTACGTCTTGCTTGTCACTGCGTCCATGACATGGCTGCTGCTTGCTGTTCGCGGCAATTAAATTGAGCCAGTAAGACAAGTCGCAAAGTTGTACCCCAGGGTTCCTTTGTTGTACCGCAGCGAAAGCGGTTTGGTGATCGGTACTCTCTCTATCGTCGATGCCGAGACTCTTAAGTACGCAACCTCGCAGCCTCTCATTGGTGGTATCAAATCGAATATGGGGAAAGTATCCCAACTGTGCTGAAAGGGCGATCAGTTCGATTAAGCCATCATCGATGAACCTAAGACTGTGATCGGCTTTGCGCAGCAACAGCAGCTTTTCGTGCCGATATCCGTTCAATAGATCTTGCGTGATCTTGGTACTGCTTGAAGCGTTACACAGAAAGATCATTTTTTGCACTTTCCCCGCCAGTGCGTGCAACAATAGAGGTAGGGTGTTGAGCCAGCTTGCATATTGCAAAGGTGCTTCCGGCACGTTAAATACTGCGGCGGCCAGCAGTTGACCTGTGTAGCAATGAGCATCTTCCTGCGACGTGAGAATGCGCGCGTTATGTTCGGAGGGGAGGGTCTCCAGCAAACGGCGTTCGTCTAGGCCTTCGGGCTGTTGGAAAAACAGCACGGGGCTTGTCGACGAGTTCGCATTGACGGATAGACAGCGGCTGATGGCGCAGCGAATATCCAGATGGTGTTGACTTAGCCCATAACGTAAGAGTGCCAGCTGTGTAATATGTTGGCAAAATTCTGCGAGGCTCGGGTGTTCAAAGATATCCCGCAGGTTCAAATCGAACTGACAGTAAGCGTTAAGTGCATTAATGATTTTTATCGCTTGCAAGGACTCACCGCCGAGAGTGAAAAAATCGCCATCTTCACTGCCCAACGTCCTCAGCCAAATTTCCTGGACTAATGCGTTGAACGTCGTTGAGTGCAACTCATCTTTCAGCGTTGATTCCACGGAGTGCCGTTCAAGCGTGCGATAATCGATCTTGCCGTTAGGTAGTTTTACCAGTGGCGTTTGATGGTGTATGAAGCTTTTGGGAATGTGCGAGTTGGGCAGCATCCCGAACAGCGTGCGTCGGCCAAGCTCATCCAGCGGTTGCGGGCTGTGATAATGCGCGTAAAGCACCGCGCCAGTGTCCCCACTTTTTGCCAACACGGCGACTTCGACAACGCCTGGGAGTCTGCCGATGCAAGCTTCTATTTCGCGCATGTTGACTCGCTTGCCTGCGATTTTTGTTTCGTGAACTTTGCGCCCAAGGAATAATAACTGCCGGTCCTGATCCAAGCAGGCGATATCACCGGTGCGATAGGCGAGTATTTGTCGATCGCCCATCTCAATCGTCACGAATTTTTCCGCGCTCAGTGCTGGCTGATTTAGGTACCCCAAGCAGACAGTAGCCCCGGCGATTAACAGTTCGCCGCTGCACCCCAGTGGAACCGTTGCGAGATTCTCGCCGACGATCGCTACGAATACGCCGCTGAGCGGGGAGCCGATTGTAATGGCGGCATCATCGTTTTTGACCTCTGCGGCTGTAGCCACCACTGTTGCCTCGGTCGGGCCATAGGTATTGATTAACCGCCTACCGCAGGGAGGCTGTAAGAACCAGAGCTCCTTGGCGCGTGCCGAAAGGCTTTCCCCTCCGACGATCACTGTTTTGACCGATGCCGGCAATTGCAGTTCTCCTCCGAGTGCAAACAGTAACTCGTTAAAATAGGCGGTGGGGAGATCCAACAGGCTAAGGCGATGCGTTGCGCAGAATTCTAACAAGTCAGGAAAACTGTGCGCCGAGGCGTCGGGAGCTATATACAGACTGGCGCCAACTGCTAACGTCATAAAAATTTCTTCTATGCTGGCGTCAAAATGCAGAGGAGCAAATTGCAAGACGCGATCGTGCGCTTCAATGTTGTAGCGTTCGATTGCAGCGGCGGTGAAAACGTTAAGCGCCCATCTGCCGCAGATAACACCTTTGGGTACCCCGGTGGTGCCGGATGTAAACATGATATAGCCGATCCCGGCGGGAAACTCGGTATTGTTGGCAGGCATCCGACGATGGAAAAAGGCGCAATGCGTGAAATCCTTTGGTACAGCCAGCGCCAAACTTTGCCAGTGGCACGAGGCGCGGAGCAGTGAATGGCGATTCAACGTGCGCTCGGTTATCAAAATGGCATCGTCAAATTGCTCTAGCAAACGACGATATTCTGCGTCATCGGCGTTCGAGTTCAGATTAACGAACGGCATATTCAATTGCAGTGAGGCCAGCATAAAGATCACTGCCTCTGGCCCTTTGGGCAGGTCGATCAACAGAGCCGTATTTGTTGCGCGGACAGGGGCCAGCAAATTGGACCAGATGCTCACTTGCTGCTGCAAAAGCGCGTAAGACAGTTCCCTAAGAGACTTTGAAGGATGTTCCGGCGTACAAATAGCGAGGTTCTGTGGTGCATGAGTAGCCGTGCGTTCAATGCGTTGCATGACATCAACGACATCGCTATCGTGTTCTTTACCGTACAAAGAAAGTGGGAAATGCTGCCTTAGTTGTCGAACAGAGGCGTTTTCTTGTTCGCTGTGCAGCAATGAGCACAGCTTTTGTACCGCCAGGCTGTGTCGTGCCAGGCTAGCTCGATCATAAAGACCCGAGTCGGCGTCGATTTCCAAGCGAAGTGTCTGGCTATTGATATCGGGACGTAAATTGAATACCAGATCCTGAGCGCCTCCCGAGCGTATGTTGCGTACTACGCTGCGCTGCGTGGGAGAAAACGAAGCCGATGCCTCGAAGGGAATGATATTGACCACTATATTGAACAACGGCAAGTGGCTGGCGTTGCCCCGCATGCTTTTTATCTCTTCATAGCGAAATGCCTGATGTTTTTTGATCTGTTTAAGTTTGCGCTCTACTTCATGCGCCAACTGTAGCCCGGTAGCGGTTTCTTTAATGTCTATGGCCAGCGGGAGTACGTTGGTTTGGCAGGTTAATGCTTGGCGTGCAAGATGCCCCTTGCGCGCCATCATGGGGATGCCGATCACCGGTGCGCTTTCGCCAGTGCAAAAATACAGATGGACCATCACAGCAGCCAGGATCTTCGCCATCCAGGAAGGCTGGTTGGTTTGCAGTGAGAAGAGACTAGCCGAGCACAGAAAAGACTCTGTGTGACGGATAACCCGCCCCGACGGCATGTTGGTACGTGCTAGTGTCGTTGGGACTGGTAGCTGGGAACAGGTCTTATGCCAAAATTGTTTGTCCGCCTGATAGCCCGCTGAAAATTTGTATTCGGACTCTGCTTTGAGCAGTTCATTGAGTGTTGGAGTTTCGGATAACCTCTGTGGCTGCAAGGGCAAATTTCTGTAGGTTTCAGCGACTTGATGAATCAGCAGATAGGCGCTATAGCCATCAAGCAGCAGATGATGACTGCAGAAATACCATAGAAAATGGTTTTCACCCAGCGACAGGATTTTTTGTCTGAATAGTGGTGGTGTATTCAACAAAAATGACTGCCCGGCATCTTCCTCCATTAGCGCAAGAGCAACGGCCATGCTATCGTCATGATGCGATAGGTCCACTAACTCCACCGCAGCTTTACACACTGTGGTGCATTGATAAGGAACCCCATTATCTTCTGCAAACATTGTATAAAGCGTTGGCGTTTGGCTGAACACCCAATCAATGGCGTCCTTCATTCGCGCGATATCTAGCGGGTGACTTATTTCAACATATTCAGCGATGTTATAAATAGACTTGTCGTTGCTGATCTTGTTGCCGTAATAAAACCCAACCTGCGGATCCAGTAATTTATTTTTGATCATGTCTCATCCCCCGACTTTGTCGTTGTTATTTTTTTCACAACCATCAGCTTTCCGGATCTTTTTGCACGCCAAAAAACGGTGTCGTTATCTATTATCGGTGCTATGCCTGCAAGATAGTCCATGCACAGTCGGGCACTACCAGGTTGGCAACAAAAGTCCAAAATGCATAGCGCACCTCCTTCGTTCCATTCGGAGCTATGGGGGATGAATGAGGGTTCGCTGATGAAACGTGCCAATGTGTCTTCTCTAAAATAGGCCCAGGTAATATATCCTAAAGGGTTGTCCAGATGATCGAACAGGATCTTGAACTGGTTCTGATTGATGGCTTGTTGAGTCCATAGTTGCAGTGTTTTGACATGATACAAACTGTAATTGCTATTCATTAGCATGCAACTAAGGGCAAAACCCAAGTTTTCATATTGGTTGAATTCACTTCTACCGTGGCAGTTTTCTTTGACAAAGCTCACTAAATCTCTCCTTAGACTTATTATTGCAACACATTTATCGCCTGGCGCTCGAAGCGCATTTGGTATGTCTGCAATTGTTCGGTGATCTTATCTATTTCACCGTGCCAACCTGCTATTTCCTGATAGATGGTTTCACGGTTCATAAAGGCACGAGAACCCAGCCTCCTGCTGACGGTATCTTTCATCTCTTTATGCAGTTCAGTTCTGCTTTTGCCCTTTGACCGCGATTCGTGGAGATATTTCTCACATAGTAGATGGAAAGTTTGCGAGAATCGCTCCTCCGCTGTCGCAGAATTTTGTGTAGAAACGCCGTTTGCGGAAGCGTCGACCAACTGGTGTAGCAGGGTGATAGCCGGATGCGTATTTCCCTGGCCCAGACCTTGCCGCTGGGTGAAGATGCCAGCGGACAAGTCAAATATGTTTTGCAGGCGCACGCCGAACGCTATCAAGTCATCGGTAAGTATCAAAGTTTGTAAAAACGTTTTATCAAAACCCGCTATTGCGAGATTCTCTAGCAAACAAGTCTGCCCATAGGTGAAGTTGAAAGAAGCATTAATACCCTGTTGTGTTGCAGCAAGAAATTCTGGGCCGAACCGGTACTTGGCCAGATAAAAGCCAAGATCCAGTACGCCTTGCAGCAGTAACGGCGCATCCTCGTTCAGCTTTTTGTGCTGAATATAGCTGCGGCCAGCCTCTTGTCGTTCACCGGGAAACACGCTGCGCATGCCATGAAAATCGAGCAGTCGACCTTGCATATCGCAATTGGATGGCGATGTCATCATCACCAGATGACGACTGCGACAATAGGCGATCTGGGTAGCAAGACGTTGGGCCAGTTCACAAAGGCCATATAAGGCCCGTTCTTCTTGCGGCAACGTAAGCCATTGTTCTTCATCTAGCGTCAAAGGGCGCGGTAATAGAGAGGGAACGACCGTGATCAATTTCTCCACTCGGATAGCATCCGCTGGCTGCGAGAGCATTGCTGCATGGGGTTGGTAGTACGGAGCGCGGCAAAAATGGGCGGGGCGAATCACGGGTTCGCGCACCAATAAAGCCCGACGTTCATGCACCGTTGACGACACCGATGGCGCATTTTTAACACTGATATTGTCAGCCAGTAATATCGCTTTATTGGGTACAGCACCATATGGAAGCAACTTGGCCATTAAGTTTCCCCATAGCGCTTCTAGCACTGCCCCCGTCAACGTTAGTTCACCATTGACCTGTTTGGACCCTCTACCGACCAATGCATTGGCACCGATGCCTTTAACCTGCCAGCGGCCATCGAAACCGCAGCGAGCACCGCCGCCGTTGCGTGAGATAGCTCCTCCGCCATAGCGTTCGGCATAAAATAATTTTTCATCTGCTAAAAGCGGGGTGCAGGGATCGAAAAGAGAATGCTGTTTATTATCTTTGATAAGATAACTGGCTGCCGTTTTCAGTTCTGCCAATTCATCATCGTCTAAAACATTGCTCCAAAGGAGTTGGGTATCTATCTTTTTTGCCGTAAAGGGAACTAGACACTCATTAAGTGCAGAGAGGCTGATCATTTTAATTTCCTTATTATCATTTTTCCAGCATCTGAGGACTTCGCTTAGTAACCTGTTACTGTTGCAACTCGGCAGCTAATGAAATTGACGAAGTTCACTTTGTTATTGTGCTTACGTGCCGTCAATCAAAGATATGATTTATCGCCATCAGAACCATGGGGAAACGACAGTTCAATCCCTGGTTAATGTTCACATGTAGACTCCTTTCTTGTGAGAGGTGACATACAAAAGAAAATGCCATATTGAAAAGCCATAAATTTTCGATGTCATAACTGCAATCACGTATTTAAGCGTTTTCTGTTTCTGCAATAGTAAAACAAAGATCTTTCGATAATGAGTATGGGAATGATAATCATGCTCATTTACGTATAAAAGTTACAGCGCTTAATCTGAAAAGTCAATAGGGTATTCTCATTATTGTTTCCAAGGTCCGTTTGGAAAACGGAATATCCAGCAACCTGGGCTTCCTCATAAAATCAATACTGGGATATATATTGCTGAAGGGAGGGGTAATACTTATAACTATAACTGGTATCTATAATTACTAGCGATTGGGGTCTTGATGAAAGGAGTAATGGTGATAACGTTCCCTCAAGGGAAGCGCGTGTGACCTGAATTTTTCGCATTTTAAGGCTGCTGAAGTTGTCCGAAGGCTCGGACAAAAATCTGAACTTTATTGCCTGTAAATGCCACAACACCACCATTTCGCGGTGGCCGTCTTCCACAACCCTGTATTAGGATGACCTGTGGCGAGATGGCTCGTCAGCTTGCCAATTACCGTCTATTTCTTCTTTATAACTAATAATAACAACAGGTTAAAATGAAACGTAAAGATGCGGTTCGCCAGGAGCTGGAACGTCTTACCCTTACGCTTAACCGGGAAACGCTTGAACAAAGCGCTGGCGGTTTTGCCGCGGAAACCATCGCTTTTAACCTGGGATTGGCACGTAACTCTGTCAGTAAAGAACTTAACGAGCTACACGCTGAGCGATTGGTCATCAAGATTAAATCCCGTCCGGTGCTGTTTTTGCACCGGGCAGTCTGTGAGCAGTTGATTGAGCAATCTTTGCCAGATGACAGGCTGGAAGCCAAAGATTTACTGGCGCTATTACCCGCCAAAGCCTTGCCGCAGCCAGCCAGTGATGATCCTTTTCATACGGTGATTGGCTATGACCGCAGCCTGCGGTTGTCGGTAGAGAAGGGTAAGGCGGCGGTGCTTTATCCCGGTGGATTGCATGTGTTGCTTACTGGGCCTTCCGGGGTGGGGAAAACCTTCTTTGCCGAGGTGATGCACCAATTCGCCATGGTGCAACAGCCCCAGCGCCAAATCCCGTTGGTGTATTTCAACTGTGCCGAGTACGCCCATAACCCGGAGCTGCTTTCATCCCATCTGTTTGGTCACAAACAGGGCGCGTTTACCGGCGCGATTGAAAGCAAACGTGGCCTGATCGAACAGGCGGACGGTGGCTTTCTGTTACTCGATGAAGTCCACCGCTTGCCCTACGAAGGGCAGGAGAAACTGTTTTCGATCCTGGATAAAGGTGAATATCGGCCACTGGGTTCAAGCGAGAAAGCCCGACCCATCAGCGTACGGCTGATCTGCGCTACCACCGAAAGCCCAGACTCAACACTGCTACGCACTTTCCTGCGGCGTATTCAGGTATCGATTGCCATACCGGCGTTGCGGGAGCGCTCATTGGAGGAACAGGTAGAAATCATTACCGGTTTCTTACAGCTCGAGAGCCGCAAGATTGGCCGCATTATCCGTTTGGATAAGGGGTTGCTGCTCTATCTGCTGGAGAAGCCGCTGAGCGGCAATATCGGCCAACTTAAAAGCGATATCCAGTTTCTCTGTGCCCAGGCCTGGGCCAGCGGTATGGGGCACAGTAGCCCGAGGCTGTTGCTGGATAAGCGGCTGATGGATGTCCCGCACTCTGCTAGCGCAAGCAGTCGCCTGCTGGTTGATGCGCTATTTGGTCAGCAGGAGTATCTGGATATCAGTTCACAGCCTCTTGAGCAGCTTAAGCAGCATCTGAGCGCCTTGAGCAGCGAGCAGGACAGCGATCTGTTTTACACCTATCTGACGCGCGAATACGTCAACCTGCGCAATAGCAACGTGCCGCCGCAGGAAACCCTGTCGATCCTGAAGAACAAGCTACGCACCATTTTTGAATATGGGCTGTACAGCCGCAACGGTGGGGAAAGTGAGGAGCGCTATTATGGCGGTCAGGTCGAGCAACGCATTACGTTGTTGATTGGCTGCATTGAACAGGTGTTGGGTTTCCCACTGCCACAGAATATGGCCGGTCATCTGCGTAAACACCTGCTGGCGCTGCTTTCCTATGTGCAGAAAGGCCTGATCCCCAACCTGTACTCCTCTAGCCTGATCCTGGATTACTGCAAGGATGAGTACGATAACGCCAACCAGCTATGCCGCAAAATCAATGAAATCTTCCATATCCAATGCCCATCGACGGAAATCGTCTACCTGTGTCTGTTTTTGAAGGAGTGCCGCAGTTTCCGCCAGCGCAAGGAGGTTAGCCCTGACTGCGGTGCCATGTTGATCGGCCACGGCACCACCACGGCCAGCAGCATGGCGCACTATGTCAATCGGGTACTGGAATGTGAGCTGTTTACCGCCATCGATATGCCGTTCGAGCAGTCGGTGCATGACACATTGGAATTACTGATCGCCACACTGCGGGAAAAGCGCTATCAGCGCTTGATCCTGATTGTGGATATCGGCTCGTTGGTGCACTTTGCCAGCACCGTCAGCAAACTGTTCCACATTGATGTGCTGCTGATCCAGAACATCACCATGGGGGCGTTGCTGGAGATTGGGCTGGATCTGACCTATGAAACCAGTGATTTCGCCCCCTTGATGGAACTGATGGCCAGCAAAGGGATTGCCCATCAGCTTTACGACCAGCGTGAAGATGAGATCGGCAAGGTGTTGGCAATCTCCTGTATTACCGGGATGGGCACGGCGGTGAAGATCAAGAAAGTGCTGGAGGAAAGCTTCGGTGAGCTGATGGCGGAAGACACCCGCATGGTATTGGTGGATTACAACGAAGTGCGCAGCCTGGAGCGATTGCGTCATGCGATAGGCGGTAACGAACGTCTGGTGGGTATCGTGGGGACCTTCCAGCCCGGCTTGCCGGATATCCCGTTTATCGCGTTGGAAGAGCTGTTCTCCGAACAGGGGCCGGAACTGGTGCTCAGCCTGTTGAACCCGGACCTTGGCAGCGCCGAACGCCAGTTGCAGGTCGAGCGCTGTTCAATGCGTTTTATCAGCGCGCTGACGCTGGAGAGCATCATCAACCATATTTCCGTGCTCAATCCTCAACGTATCCTGCAAGAGATCGAAGCGGTGTTGCATCAGATTTGTCGCACGCTGGATTTACAGCCATCAAGGCAAGTGACACTTCGCTTCCTGATCCACTGCTGTTGCATGGTGGAGCGTATCGTTTTAAGCCACAAACCGTTACAGATTGCCCTGGATGCCCAGCAGGATATCGACCAACAGGCGTTTTCTGTCATCAAAGACGCGTTTTCGCCGATTGAACGTGCCTATTCTATCCGCCTGTCCGATGCGGAATATTTTTATATCTACGAGCTTCTCTACCGCTAGACCCTGCCATAGCGGGCCTTCACGGCCCGCTCACCACTGACCTCCCTCCGGTGTGCCACAAAATTGGCACAGGCATTGCTATATCTCTAGGGAACGGAAATTTTCAATGACTTTCAATAGATTGCCAGGAGGCCATTTTGGCTGCATTACCACAGATTTTACTACTGACCCACGGCGGCTGGGGCCAACAACTGCGTGAAAGCGTCCGCATGGTGATTGGCGAAACCAGCGGGATATTCGATATCGCGCTGATGCCGGTCGACACGCTGGCGGAGTTCCATAAACGCGTTGAACAACAGGTGAAAACCATGCCGGAGGGTTCATTGATCCTCACCGACTTTATCGGCGGCACTACCTCCAACGTGGCGGCTCGCTTGAGCCGTGACTACGCCATCGGTGTGATTTCCGGCCTGAATGCCACCTTGCTGCTGGCTGCCATCGATTTACGTGAGCAGGGCAATTTTCTCAACCATCTCGACGAGTTGGTTGAACTGGGGCGCAACAGCTGCCTCGACGTAGTTAAACAAATTAAATCAATAACATCAGGGGAATAATCATTATGGCCAACATCGTTTTATGCCGCATTGACAGCCGTTTGATCCACGGTCAGGTCGTTACCAAGTGGGTTGGGCAGTCGCAGGCCAACCGTATCGCGGTAGTGAGTGATGAGCTGGAAGCCGATCCGTTTATGAAAAGCATCTATCTGATGGCCGCTCCGCCGAATGTGAAAGTGGATTGCTATGGCAACCAGAGTTTTGCGGCGGCTTGGCGGGAGAATCAACTGGGGGAGGGCAACGTATTGGTCTTGTTCCCGAACCTGGTTACGGTGCAACAGGCGGTGGTCGACGGGTTTGACGTCAAAAATATCCAGGTGGGTGGCCTGGGTGGTGGGCCGAACCGTAAAGCGGTATTCCAGAACATTACGCTGGATGAGGCAGATGTGGCGATCCTGCGTGACTTACAGCAACGCGGTGTGACGGTGTTCTTCCAGACCATCCCGGAAGACAAGCCGCAGGCACTGGCAGATATTTTGAAGAAGTTCTGATATTCGGCATCTGATCGATTAGGAGCAATACCATGGATAACTTGACCATTGCCATTTGTATGGGGCTGTATTACTGGTTTGCCCGCCTGCGCTTGGGCTACACCCTCTCGGGGATGTTGGTGCAACCCATCGCCATCGCGGTATTCGTCGGCTTCCTGCTGGGGGATATGAAAACGGCGATGATTATCGGCGCCGGGATGCAGTTGGTGTATCTGGGCGTCACCTCTACGCCGGGTGGGAACGTCCCTTCAGATCCGGCGCTGGCGGCCTGTATCGCGCTGCCGATCGCCGTGAAAGCGGGGATGGATCCTAACCTGGCGATCGCGTTGGCAATCCCGTTTGGGGTGATTGGCGTGTTCGTTGACCAGTTACGCCGTACCGTGAACGCCGTTTGGGTACATATGGCCGATAAGCACGCGGAAGAGGCCAATATCAGCGGGATCATGCGCTGTGCCTTCCTGTATCCGGCACTGCTTGGGCTGGTGATCCGCTTCCCGGTGGTGTTTGCCGCCAACTATTTCGGCCAGGGCGTGGTCGAGAAGTTCCTGGCGTTGATGCCACATTGGCTGACCCACTCGTTCGAAATCATGGGCGGCATCCTGCCTGCGCTGGGCTTTGCGATCACCATCATGGTTATCGGCAAGAAAAGCCTGCTGCCTTACTTCATTGCCGGGTTCTTCGCGGTGTTGTATCTCAAGGTCGACATCATGGCGATGGCCATCTTCGGTACCTGCGCGGCATTCCTGGTTAAAAACATGGCCAAAGGTGAGGGAGCCTGATCATGAGCAGCGACATCATGCAACACGAGCTGGTGGAAAGAGCACGCCAAACCAACGTGCTGACCAAGCGGGACATTACCAAAGCCTGGTTTATTTACTGGTTGGGAGCCGAAGTCTCCAACTCTTATGAACGTTTACAGAGCCTGATTTTCTGCGCCTCAATGACGCCGATTATTAAAAAGCTCTATCCGCAGAAAGAAGAGCAGGTTGAGGCGCTGAAACGCCACCTGAACTTCTTCAACAGTGAACAGACCTTTGGTGCGGTGATCCAGGGCGTTGCCATCGCCATGGAAGAACAGAAGACCCGTGGCGAGCCGATTTCCGATTCGTCCATCACCGGGATTAAAACCGGCCTGATGGGGCCGCTGGCCGGAATTGGTGACTCGGTGGTCTGGGCGGCGATCATGCCGCTGTTGATCGCCATCTTCATACCCTTCGCGGCCAACGGCAGCGCCATGGGTGGCATCATGCCGGTGGTGTTGTATACCGTTATCACCATGGCGATCAGCTACGGCTTGGCCCACAAAGGCTACACGCTAGGGCGGGAATCGATCATCGGGCTGCTGCAAGGGGGCAAGATAAAAGAGCTGATCTACGGGGCCAACGTGCTCGGGCTGATCATGATGGGAGCGCTGTCTGCCAGCTACGTCAAGATCACCTCGCCGCTGAAAATCAGCGCGTTGGAAGGTTCCGAGGTGGTAGTGCAACAGATCCTGGACTCCATCGCCCCCGGCCTGTTGCCGCTGGCTGCGGTGTTCTCGATCTACTTCTATCTGGTCAAAAAAGGGCCGCGCTATACCACCATTCTGCTTTCGGTAGTGGTACTGAGCGTGGTGTGTTCCCTGTTAGGCATTTTGTAATGGAGCAGCGATGAATATTTATCAACGGCTCGGGCTGAAACGGGTGATCAACGCCAGCGGCAAGATGACCCTCCTTGGTGTTTCTTCGGTGCCGAAAGAAGTGATGGCGGCCACGGCCGAGGCGGCGTCGGCCTTTGTGGAAATTGATGCGCTGGTGGATCGCGTTGGCGAACTGATCTCTCAGCATACCGGTGCGCAAGACAGCTATGTGACCTCCTGCGCCTCCGCCGGGGTGGCTATTGCGGTCGCGGCAGCCATTACCCGGGGGGAGCCGGAGCGGGTGGCACTGATGCCATGTAGTAAAGGTTTGGCGAATGAAATCGTCATGCTACGTGGCCACAATATTGACTACGGTGCGCCGATCACCACCGCTATCCGGCTGGGCGGCGGTAAGGTGGTTGAGGTGGGGCAAAGCAATCTGGCGGCCCGCTGGCAACTGGCAAAGGCCATCACGGCGCAGACGGCGGCGCTGTTTTACGTCAAGTCGCATCACTGTGTGCAAAAGGGCATGGTTGCGCTGAGCGATTTTGTCTCCGTGGCCCGTGATGCCGGGCTGCCGCTGATTGTGGATGCGGCCGCAGAGGAAGATTTGCGGGCCTATGTTGCAGCCGGGGCCAACATGGTGGTGTATAGCGGGGCCAAAGCGCTGGACGCACCGACCTCCGGTTTTGTCACTGGCGATCGGCAATGGGTCGCCTGTTGCAAGGCCCAGCATAACGGCATTGCGCGTGCGATGAAGATCGGCAAGGAGAACATGGTGGGGCTGGTGATGGCGCTGGATCATTATCAGCAACATCAACCGGACTGGAGCCGCCAATTACCGGCATTGCGCGAATTGGCACAGCAGATTTCCGCGCTGCCGGGCCTACAGGCGGAGATCGAACAGGATGAAGCCGGGCGAGCGATTTATCGGGTGCGGGTAAGCGTAGACACCTCCAGGCTAGGATTAACCGCCTATCAGGTGGAAGAGCAACTGCGCACTGGCGAGGTGGCGATTTACACCCGCCATTACTGGCTGAATCAGGGCGTCTTCAGCTTCGATCCACGGGCGCTGCGCGACGACGACTTTGCGTTGATTGTGGAGAGGTTGACGGAAATTGTGCAACAGGCCAGGGGGCAACATGCAACAGCTTGATTTTTACCAGGGGCGAGTGGCTATCAACGTGCTGGCCAAAGATATCCCTAACGCATTACAGGTACACCATGCCGCTGAAGGACATGCCGCTATTGGCGTGATCTCGGCGCAGTTCACCAACGTCGAACAGGGTGTGGCCGAGGTGAAGCGCTGGATGGAGCACATCCCGGCTATTTCCGTTGGCTTGGGGGCAGGGTCGGCGGCACAGTTTTATAAGGCGGCAATGATTGCGGCGGCCACCGCGCCTGCACACGTCAACCAAACCTTCACAGGCTGTGGTTTTGCCGCGGGTGCATTGGCGGCCCGTGGCATCAGCAATACCTGCATCAATGCCTTGATCTCGCCAACCGGCACGCCAGGGAAGGTGATCATTTCCACCGGAGTTCACAGCAGCCAGGGCGAGCCTGCCGTGGTGAGCTGTGACAGCGCTGTGCGTATGATCCTCGATCTGGGTGGTCATGCGGCCAAATTCTTCCCGATGGGGGGGTTATCGTCGCTGGCAGAACTGCGCGCATTGGCGGAAAGTTGCGTGCGCAATGGCATGACCATGATCGAACCCACCGGCGGGATCGATACGCGAAACTTCCTGCCAATACTGGAAACCTGCCTTGACGCAGGAGTCGCAAAGGTGATGCCACACGTTTACAGTTCCATCATCGATCCACACAGCGGAGAGACCCGAGCCGAAGAGGTCGCGTTGCTGCTGGAAGGCATCAAACATATCCTGCGCTAAGGCGCGTGGCGCCTGAATTTGCCGCACTTACCGGCTAGCGAAATTCTCACAAGGCTCAGGAATAAATTCGAGCCTTTTTTTAATTTTTAAAAACATTAAGGCTCTTATTTATAACTCATTTTTTTTCGCTAAATGTGAAAACGGCGGTTTGCTTTCTGATTTTCGCTATGGTAAAACTAATGCAGTTGAAAATTTTACATTCATGAGGATATTGGGCAAATCGCACGGTGTGCGGCTGAAGATAGAGAATAATTATGATGAAACTTAATGGAATGCCTCTCAGAACATCTTGTTGCCAACTTTTCCTTTCTGCCATTCTTGCCAGTGAGCATCACTGGTGCAGCGAGCTATAGCGTCTTTCTCCCTTTACCGGTGCTGATGACTGGGTTCACTTCCCGTCTTTTGGCGTTGCCGGGCAAACTTCTTTAATACGTTTGGGTAGGTTTATCCCCAGAGATTTCTATATCTCAAGCGCCGCCGTGCGCCTGTTTGATGAGATAGATTGGGATAAATACGCCTTAGCGTGCGTGATTCGCCGTTTGGGAGAAAAATTATGATTTATTGGATCTTTTTAGGCTTTGCCATTACCGCCGAAATAATCGGCACTCTGTCCATGAAATACGCTAGCGTCAGCGGCGGTATGACCGGACACATCGTCATGTATGTGATGATCACCCTGTCTTACATCATGCTGTCATTAGCGGTAAAACGCGTGGCCTTGGGCGTTGCTTACGCCTTATGGGAAGGGATCGGCATCCTGTTTATTACCCTGTTTAGCGTGATGCTGTTTGATGAGCCAATCTCGGCGCTGAAAGTGCTGGGTCTGGTGGCGTTGATTGCCGGGATCCTGCTGGTGAAATCCGGCACCCGCAAGCCACGAAAACAGGTCAGCCCGCGAGGTAACAACCATGCAACAGCTTGAGTTGTACCACATTGGGTTTCTGGCCTTGGCCATCGTACTGGAGATCGTGGCCAACATCTTTCTGAAGATGTCTAATGGTTTTAGCAGGGTTTGGCTGGGGCTGCTGTCCCTGGTATCGGTATTAGGGGCGTTCAGCGCGCTGGCGCAGGCGGTGAAGGGGATCGATCTTTCGGTCGCTTATGCGCTGTGGGGCGGTTTCGGTATTGCCGCCACCATCGCTGCCGGTTGGATCCTGTTCGGTCAACGGCTCAATGCCAAAGGCTGGATGGGGCTGGCCCTGTTATTGACGGGTATGGTCATCATCAAACTGGCTTAACGGCCAAATAAAAACCGCAGGTAGCTACTCTTGGATTAAGGGTATGACCTGCGGTTTTTTGTTTTACAGCGCCGCGATGATCTTGATTTCAACTTTGTATTTAGGATTCATTAGACGCGCTTCTACGGTACAACGTACCGGCGCGCTGCCTGCAACTACCCAGGCATCCCAGGCGGCATTCATGGCGGCAAAATCATCGCCGTTGGCCAGGAAAATGGTGGCGTCTAAAATCCGGCTCTTGTCCGAACCCACTCGCTCCAACAGCACATCGATAGCGGCCAAGGCGTTGGCGGTTTGCGCCGTAGCGTCATCGTCCAGATTTTCCGGGACGCTGGTGTAATAAACGGTGTCATTGTGGATCACCGCTTCTGACCAGCGCTGTGCCGGATCAATTCGTTCGATATTCATGCAATTATCTCCTTATCATCAACGTCATAAGCGTATCACAGCCAGCAATGGATGTGTGTGTGGATAAAGTCGGTGGTAGCGGCGTGGCAGGCTTGGCATAATCACCGCTGAATGAAACCGGCAGAGAGATAGCGTGGCAGACGATTTCGCACCAGAAGGCGCATTGGCGCAGGCAATTAAAGGGTTCAAGCCCCGTGAACCGCAAAGATTGATGGCAGAGGCGGTAACGGAAGCCATCAATTTCAAACAGGAACTGGTCGTCGAGGCAGGAACCGGCACCGGTAAAACCTACGCCTATCTGGCACCGGCGCTGCGTTCAAAGCGCAAGGTGATTATTTCCACCGGCTCCAAAGCCTTGCAGGATCAGCTTTACGCCCGCGATCTGCCCACCGTGGCCAAGGCATTAAAATACAAAGGCAAGCTGGCGCTGCTCAAGGGGCGTTCCAACTATCTGTGCCTGGAACGTCTGGAGCAGCAATCCATGGCCGGTGGCGATTTGGCTGGCCAGACGCTGATCGATTTGGTGCGGCTGCGCAGCTGGTCAACCCTGACGGAAGAAGGGGATATCAGCTCCTGTAGCGATGTGGCGGAAGACAGCTTTGTCTGGCCGCTGGTGACCAGCACCAACGATAACTGTCTGGGCAGTGATTGCCCGCTGTATAAAGAGTGCTTCGTGGTCAAGGCACGGCGCCGGGCAATGGATGCCGACGTGGTGGTGGTTAACCATCATCTGTTTCTGGCGGATATGGTGGTCAAGGAGGGCGGTTTTGCCGAACTGATCCCGGAAGCGGACGTGATGATCTTCGACGAAGCGCATCAGATCCCGGATATCGCCAGCCAATACTTCGGCAAGCAGCTCACCAGCCGTCAACTGATGGATCTGGCTAAAGACATCACCATTGCTTACCGTACCGAGGTGCGCGATAGCGCACAGTTGCAAAAGAGCGCCGATCGCCTCAGCCAGAGCACGCAGGATTTCCGTTTAGCGCTGGGAGAACCGGGTTTTCGCGGTAACCTTCGGGAGGTGCTCACTCAACCTAACGTCCAGCGCGCCTTGCTGCTGCTCGATGATGCGTTGGAGCTGTGTTACGACGTGGTCAAGCTTTCCCTTGGCCGTTCGGCGTTGCTGGATGCCGCCTTCGAGCGTGCGACGCAGTTCCGCGCCCGCCTTAAGCGGCTCAAAGAGGTCAACGAACCCGGCTTCAGCTATTGGTATGAATGCAACTCACGCAGTTTTGTGTTGGCGCTCACACCATTGACGGTATCAGACCGCTTCCGCGAGATGCTGGACGAAAAGCCGGGCAGTTGGATTTTCACCTCGGCAACGCTGTCGGTGAATGAGCAAATGGGCCATTTTACCGATCGTTTGGGGCTGAATAAGGCCAAAACCCTACTGCTACCCAGCCCGTTTGACTATGCCAATCAGGCGTTGCTCTGTGTGCCACGTTTCTTGCCCTCGCCGAATCAACCCGGTGGCGCACGTCAGTTGGCCCGAATGCTGCGGCCAATGATTGAGGCTAACCAGGGCCGCTGTTTCTTCCTGTGCACCTCGCATCAGATGATGCGTGAGCTGGCCGAAGAGTTCCGCGCCACCTTGACGCTGCCGGTGCTGTTGCAAGGGGAAACCAGCAAGGGTCAACTGTTGGCGCAATTTGTCGAAGCGGGCAATGCGTTACTGGTGGCAACCAGCAGCTTCTGGGAAGGGGTTGACGTACGCGGTGATGCGCTCTCTTGCGTGATTATCGATAAGCTGCCGTTTACCTCGCCGGACGATCCGTTGCTGAAGGCGCGCATTGAAGATTGCCGTTTACGCGGCGGTGACCCGTTCAATGATGTGCAACTGCCCGATGCTGTGATTACGCTCAAGCAGGGAGTTGGCCGTCTGATCCGCGATACCGACGATCGGGGCGTGCTGGTGATTTGTGATAACCGCCTGGTGATGCGCCCTTATGGTGAAGTGTTTCTCAACAGCCTGCCACCAACGCCACGTACCCGCGATCTGGCACAGGCTATTGCCTTCCTCAAGGGTGAATAGGCGCGACTTCTGGGGTGTGCTACAATGCGCGCCCTGTATGAAACCACTGATATTTCCCGCCTGAGGTTTGGCATGTCCACGCGAATTTTAGCGATCGATACGGCGACGGAAGCATGTTCTGTCGCTATCTGGAATCAAGGCGAAGTTCACGCCCTGTTTGAACTGTGCCCACGCGAGCATACCCAGCGCATTTTGCCGCTGGTGCAGCAGGTGCTGGCCGAAACCGGATTATCCCTTTCACAACTCGATGCCTTGGCCTTTGGTCGTGGCCCTGGGAGCTTTACCGGCGTGCGTATCGGCATTGGTATTGCCCAAGGGTTGGCGCTCGGCGCCGAACTGCCGATGCTCGGGATTTCCACGTTGCAAACCATGGCGCAAGGTGCCTGGCGCATGACTGGCGCGCAACGAGTGTTGGCGGCGATCGATGCCCGTATGGGCGAAGTCTATTGGGGCCAGTTTGAACGCCAGCCTGATGGCCAGTGGCTGGAAAGCGCAGGGGAAGCGGTGCTGTCTCCACAGCAGGCTCTGGAGCGAGCGCAACATTTGCAAGGCGATTGGGCCCATGTGGGGACCGGTTGGCAAACCTATCCAGATTTGGTTGCAGGTTCCTCGCTGCACGTTACCGACGGGCAAATGCTGTTGCCGCAGGCCGAAGATATGCTGCCTCTGGCTCTACAGGCTTGGCAACAAGGCCTGGCGGTTAGCGTGGAGAATGCTGAACCGACCTATTTGCGTAACGAAGTCACCTGGAAGAAGCTACCGGGACGCGAATAGTTTCCTATAGTTAATCTAAAGTTGCCGCCGATAGGAAACAGCTCCGCTTGCAACTTGCACTGATGAACGTTGTCGAAGTTACAGCTAATTCAGGAGATTGCGATGATCTTAACCCGTACTGTGAGTAAAAAGCTGTTAACGCTGGCAATCGCAAGCAGCGTGTTGGCGCTCTCTGGCTGTGTGACCATTCCGGATGCCATCCAAGGCACCAGCCCTACGCCGGTCGATCGACTGTCGGTGGTGCAAAACGCACCGAAACAGTTTACCGGCGCGGAGGCTCGCTTCGGCGGTACCGTAGTTGCGGTGGCTAATGAACGTGGGCGTACCATTCTGGAGATTGCGGCGGTGCCGCTGGATTCTGGCGCTCGCCCGATATTGGGGGAGCCTTCGCAAGGCCGTTTGCTGGCTTCGGTTAACGGCTTCCTCGATCCGGTCGACTTCAGAGGACAACTTGTTACCGTGGTTGGGCCGATTACCGGCCTGCGGGATGGTAAGATTGGCATGACGCCTTACCGCTTTGTCACCATGGATGCGACCGGTTTCAAGCGTTGGCGCATCGCTCAGCAGATTGTGATGCCGCCACAGCCAATGGGGCCGTGGGGCTGGCATAATGGCCCATGGGGCCCAGGTTGGGGCGGGGGTTATGGCTGGTATAATCCAGGTCCGGCGCAGGTGCAAACTTTCGTTACGGAGTAAGGACGCAGATCTGAGGCTTCGGCAAGTAGGATAGTTTTTATACTTTAGGGCGGCTTAATGGCCGCCTTAACTTTTTTTGTTGTGCGGTTGCGTCGGCAATTAGTGACGCACATCGCAACCTGAATATTGTTTAAAACCCAAACTGGTACGCTGAGTTAAAATATTGTTAAAGTTTGGCTGCAATTTTGGGGGCTACGATGATAATTAGTAATGATTTCAGGAGTAATAGCTTGGAAAAGGTCTGGTTAAAACGTTACCCGGCGGATGTTCCGGCAGAAATCGATGCCGATCAATACTCATCCCTGATCGAAATGTTTGAGAATGCGGTTGCCCGTTACGCGGATCAACCCGCCTTTATCAACATGGGTGAGGTGATGACCTTCCGCAAGCTGGAAGAGCGCAGCCGAGCATTTGCCGCCTACCTGCAAAACGAGTTGGGGCTGAAGAAGGGCGACCGTGTGGCGCTGATGATGCCCAACCTGTTGCAATACCCGATCGCTCTGTTCGGTATTTTGCGGGCGGGGATGGTGGTGGTTAACGTCAACCCGCTGTATACCCCTCGTGAGTTGGAACATCAACTGAACGACAGCGGTGCCAGCGCGATTGTCATCGTTTCCAATTTCGCCCACACCTTGGAAAAGGTGGTGTTCAAAACCCAGGTTAAACACGTCATTCTGACCCGCATGGGCGACCAGCTTTCTGCAGCCAAAGGCACGTTGGTCAACTTTGTGGTGAAGTACATCAAGCGGCTGGTGCCCAAATACGACCTGCCGGATGCCATCTCGTTTCGCAGCGCGTTGCAGCGTGGCCGCCGCCTGCAATACGTGAAGCCAGATATTATCAATACCGATCTGGCCTTCCTGCAGTATACCGGCGGTACTACCGGCGTGGCGAAAGGGGCGATGCTGACCCACCGCAACATGCAGGCCAATCTGGTACAGGCCAAAGCGGCTTATGTGCCGTTACTGCGTGAAGGGCAGGAGTTGGTGGTTACCGCCTTGCCGCTGTATCACATCTTTGCGTTGACGGTGAACTGCCTACTGTTTATCGAGTTGGGCGGCCGTAGCCTGCTGATCACCAACCCACGTGATATTCCGGGGCTGGTGAAGGAGCTGGCAAAATACCCGTTCAGCGCCATGACCGGGGTAAATACCCTGTTTAATGCGTTATTGAACAATGAAGATTTCCAGAAGCTGGACTTCTCCACGCTGCGGCTTTCCGTTGGCGGAGGGATGTCGGTGCAGAAATCGGTGGCGGAAAAGTGGGAAAAGCTGACCGGCCATCATTTGCTGGAAGGCTATGGGCTGACGGAGTGCTCTCCGCTAGTCTCTGGCAACCCGCATGATTTGAAACACTATAGCGGCAGCATTGGCCTGCCGGTGCCATCTACCGATATCCGTCTGGTGGATGATGAAGGCAAAGATGTGCCGGTCGGTCAACCCGGTGAACTTTGGGTTAAAGGGCCGCAAGTTATGTTAGGCTATTGGCAACGCCCTGACGCGACGGACGAAGTGTTGCGCGATGGCTGGCTGGCGACTGGGGATGTGGTTACCGTGGATGATGAGGGCTTTATCCGCATCGTTGACCGTAAGAAAGATATGATCCTGGTTTCTGGTTTTAACGTCTACCCGAACGAGATCGAAGAGATCGTTAGCCAGCACCCTAAAGTGCTGGAATGTGCGGCCATTGGGGTACCCAGCGATGCTTCCGGTGAAGCGGTGAAGATTTGTGTGGTGAAGAAAGATCAGACACTCACCAAAGAAGAGTTGCTAACCCATTGCCGTCGGCACCTGACAGGGTATAAAGTGCCAAAAATTGTTGAGTTCCGTGACGAGTTGCCGAAGTCGAACGTCGGCAAAATCTTACGACGGGAACTGCGTGACGAACAGAAAAAGCCCAAGGCTGACGATGCCGCCTAGGCCAATCGTTGCTCCCCTTTTCAACAGCGCCGGTGAATAAGCCGGCGTTGTTGTGTTTGAATCCTAAAAATGACCAAGAGAATGATGTTTTGAATTATCAGTTGATCACTACCGACGCCGGATTGCAGCAGGTCTGCGAGCAGGCAAGAAACTACGCCCAGGTGGCGCTGGATACCGAGTTCGTCCGCACGCGTACCTATTATCCGCAGTTAGGCCTGATCCAGTTATATGATGGTGAACAACTTTCCCTGATCGATCCTCTCCCCATCAAGCAGTGGCAACCCTTTATCGACCTGCTGGCCGATACCGCCGTCGTGAAATTCCTGCACGCTGGTAGCGAAGATCTTGAGGTGTTTCTGAACGCCTTCAAGACGCTGCCGACACCGATGGTCGATACCCAAATCCTGGCGGCCTTCAGCGGCCATACGCTGTCCTGTGGCTTTGCCAAGCTGGTGACGGAGTACATGAAGGTCGATCTCGATAAGAGTGAATCGCGTACCGACTGGTTGGCGCGGCCATTGACCGAGCGCCAATGCGTTTATGCCGCAGCTGATGTGTTCTACCTGTTGCCGATGGCCAAGCAACTGGTGCAGGAGACCGAGGAGGCGGGTTGGACCGCTGCAGCCGATAACGAGTGCCGTTTGCTCTGCCAACGGCGCAGTGAAGCGCTGGCGCCGGAATTGGCCTATCGCGAAATCACCAATGCCTGGCAGTTACGTCCGCGTCAGTTGGCTTGCCTGCAAAAACTGGCCGAGTGGCGTTTACGTCAGGCGCGTGAACGCGATCTGGCGGTGAACTTTGTCGTGCGTGAAGAGAACCTATGGGCCGTGGCGCGCTATATGCCGGGTTCGCTGGGTGAACTGGAGGCGCTGGGGCTGAGTGGTCCGGAGATCCGCTATCATGGTAAAACCCTGGTGGCGCTGGTGGCGGAGGCTAACGCTCTCGAAGAATCAGCCTTGCCGGCACCGTTGAGTAACCTGGTCGATCATCCTGGCTATAAGAAAGTGTTCAAGGAGATTAAGGCTGCCATTACGTTGGTAAGTGAGCAGAGTGGCCTTAGCGTCGAACTGCTGGCTTCGCGGCGGCAGATTAACCAGTTGCTGAATTGGCACTGGAAATTGAAAGAGAGCGAGTCACAGCCTGAGTTAATCAGTGGTTGGCGTGGTGAGCTATTGGCCGCGCCGTTGCAGGCGATCCTACAGGATTATTAATCGTTAAAGATCGGGCGGGGCAGTTTAAATCAAACTGTTCCGTTTTATCTCGCTAAAAATAAGGCGAAGAAAATATTAATCGCCAGCCTTCACCATAAAGAAAGTGGTGTCAAAAAGAACTGAGAGTCGTCTCAATAGTGCGGAGTTTTTATTTTTGCACGCGCGTTTATAACTGGACGAATATACAGTTGCCCCCTGTATAAAAATATACAGGGGGCACTCATTGCATCGCAATCATTTAGGTGTTTCTTCCGATTCCGGTAGCGTCACGTTAAGTTCAAGTACCGAAATATCGTCCCCTTTCTGCTCGAATTGCACGTGCAGCATTTCGGGGTCGATCTGAATGTATTTACAAATTACCGCTAGAATATCGCGCTTTAAATCAGGCAGATAGTGGGGTTCGCTGTCCCCACGACGACGTTCTGCGACGATAATCTGTAGCCGTTCCTTGGCTACACTGGCTGTCGATTTTTTGCGGGACAGAAAGAAGTCTAACAGAGCCATGGTTTATCCCCCAAAAAGGCGTTTCAGGAAGCCCTTTTTCTCTTCTTCGATGAAGCGGAACGGGCGTTCTTCCCCTAACAGGCGGTGAACGGTATCGTCATAGGCCTTACCGGCATCGGACTCACTATCAAGAATAACAGGTTCACCCTGGTTAGAGGCACGTAATACCGACTGATCTTCCGGGATCACGCCAAGCAGCGGGATACGCAGGATTTCCAGCACGTCTTCCATGCTCAACATGTCGCCACGGCTGACGCGGCCTGGGTTGTAACGGGTTAGCAGCAGATGTTCCTTGATCGGGGATTCCCCTCTCTCGGCACGGCGCGATTTGGAAGCCAGAATGCCCAGGATACGGTCGGAGTCACGTACTGAAGACACTTCCGGGTTGGTGGTGATGATGGCTTCATCGGCAAAGTACAGCGCCATCAAGGCACCGGATTCGATCCCTGCAGGTGAGTCGCAAACCACAAATTCGAAGGCCATCTCGTCGAGATCGCTGAGTATTTTTTCCACGCCTTCACGGGTCAGGGCGTCTTTGTCACGGGTTTGCGAAGCGGGCAGAATGTAGAGGTTGTCGGTGCGCTTGTCTTTGATTAACGCCTGGTTCAGCGTGGCGTCACCTTGGATAACGTTCACGAAATCGTAAACGACCCGGCGTTCACATCCCATGATGAGGTCAAGATTACGCAGACCGATATCAAAGTCGATCACCACGGTTTTCTTGCCTTTCTGGGCCAAGCCGGTCGCAATGGCCGCACTTGATGTGGTCTTGCCAACGCCCCCTTTACCCGATGTAACAACAATAATGCGTGCCATGAAATGGATTCCTTGTCAAAAGGGCTTAATTTAAAGGTTGTATGGTTAAAGCATTATCCAACAGGCTGAGCCTTGCTGCCTGCCCGAGGTACTCGGACGGGATCTGATCGCTCAACCAATACTGCCCTGCGATAGAGACTAGCTCAGCACCCAGGTGCGTGCAAAAAATCTGACACTGGGTATCGCCAGAGGCGCCAGCCAGTGCGCGGCCACGCATGCTACCGTAAATATGAATATTGCCGTCGGCAATCAGTTCTGCACCGGCGCTGACGCTGCTGGTGACGATCAAATCGCTGTTACGGGCGTAAATCTGTTGGCCTGAACGGACTGGAGTACTGATGATGCGCGTTTTGGCTGGGGCATTATCAGGGACCGGCGCAATCACCGGAGCCTGCGGGGCCGCCTTCTGGCCTTTGCCTTCATTGAGCAGTGGCAAACCGGCGCGGGCGATGGACCGCTTCTGCCGCTCATCTTTGCAACCGCTGATGCCGACCACGCGCAGCCCAGCCGCAGTGACCGCCCGTTGAATTTCTTTCCAGTCTGCGTCGCCGTTAAGCGTAGCAACATTAATAACAACAGGGGCATTTTTGAGAAAAGCGGGCGCTTGTTCCACCTTTTCTTGCAGTGCCTGGCGTATTACCTCGGGTTCGCAATTATGTAAATGAACCACCGATAGGGTAAAACTGCTGCCTTTTAGCTCAATTGGCGATTGTGACATCTATCCTGACTCAGTCTCAGCAACTTAAATCCCCGGAATACCACTCGGGGTGCGATATTCCGAAGTACTATAAGCATGTTATAGTCAGAGTTATATCCAGGCAAGACGCTGCCTCAATTAAATAGAGTTTTAAAAATGTTTTGTGTCATCTATAGAAGCGCCAAGCGCGATCAGACTTATCTTTATGTCGAAAAAAAAGACGATTTCTCTCGGGTGCCGGAAGATCTGATGAAAAGTTTTGGCACGCCGCAGTATGCCATGATGCTGTCGCTTGACGGGCGTAAGAAATTGGCTTCAGCGGATATCGAGAAGGTGAAAGAAGCCCTAAAGCAGGAAGGGTTTTATCTGCAGTTCCCACCGCCGGTGGAAAACCTATTAAACCTTCATTTGTCTGACGCCAACAAATAACCGGGCGTCGATTTTCAACCCTGTGTTAACGCCAGCTTTTAAGCACCATCTGCATCTGGCGGCAGGTCGTCACGGGTAGGGAAAATCATGAAGAAGATGTCGATGATGCTAACGCTGCTCCTTTTGGCTGGCTGCGTTAAACAGGTGGGGGCGGCTCCTGCGTCTGCACCTGTTGCACCGCCTGCCGGGAGTACGCTGGCCGAAACCGGGCGTGATCCCGCGGAGTTCCCGGCCTATGTGGAACAACTGAAGCGGCGGGCCATCAAGCAGGGTATCCCTGCGGCTACCGTTGAGGCTGCCTTTGCCAACGCGCATTTTGTCGATAGGGTGATTAATGCCGATCGCAATCAGTTGGAAAAGAAAATCACGCTGGATGATTACCTCAGCCGGGTGCTGCCTGCTTGGAAAATCCAGCGGGGCCGCGAGATGCTCCAGCAATATCAGCCACGGTTGGCGCGAGTGACTGCGCGCTATGGCGTCCCGGAGCAATATATTGTCGCGCTATGGGGTATGGAAAGCGCCTTTGGCAAGATACAGGGTAAGGAAGACGTTGTTTCTGCCCTGGCGACGCTGGCGTTTGAAGGCCGGCGCGAAGCGTTCTTTACCAAACAGCTGATGGCGGCCTTAAAGATTATTGACCAGGGCCACGTTGATGCGGGCAACCTGAAGGGATCCTGGGCGGGAGCGATGGGGCAGAGCCAGTTTATGCCAACCTCGTTTTTGACCTATGCCGCAGATGGGGATGGCGACGGTAAAATCGATATCTGGAATAATCTCGACGATGTGTTTGCCTCTACCGCCAACTACCTGGCTACCGAAGGCTGGCAACCTGGGGTTGGTTGGGGTCGTGAAGTCAAACTGCCCGCGCAATTCAACGCTGAACAACTAGGGTTGAAAGACTCCCAGGGGCATAGCGAAGAGAAGTGGGCGGCCAAAGGGGTGGTGTTAGCAGAGGGTTCACCCTTGCCAGTCTCTGGCCTGCGTAGTTGGGTGATCGCTCCAGATGATATGCAAGGACGCGCATTCTTGGTTTATGATAACTTCCGTACTCTCATGCATTGGAATCGTTCGTATTATTTCGCGATCAGCGTGGGAATGATGGCCGACGGTATCGGTCAATAGGTCGGTAACTACCCGGTGCCTGGAATGGCACCCCGTATGTATCATGGGCTGAGGTTATCTGGCCCCTACACTGTGGTTGGAGAGGCGGTATGTATCAACATAGAGACTGGCAAGGAGCGTTGCTTGATTTCCCGGTAAGCAAAGTGGTTTGCGTGGGCAGCAACTACAGCGATCATATCAAGGAGATGGGGAGTGCAACTCCGCCTGAGCCGGTGTTGTTTATCAAACCTGAAACGGCATTGTGTGATATTCGTCAACCGGTAGCAATCCCCAAGGGGCTGGGGTCGATTCATCATGAAGTCGAGTTGGCGGTGTTGATTGGTACCCCGTTGAAGCAGGCTAATGAAGATCGCGTGGCCCGTGCCATTGCGGGCTATGGCGTGGCGCTGGACTTGACCTTGCGCGATCTGCAGGCCGGGTTCAAGAAGGCGGGTCAACCTTGGGAAAAAGCCAAGGCATTTGATGGCTCCTGCCCGATCTCCGGTTTTATTCCGGTGGCTGAATTTGGCGATCCGCAAAATGCCGAGTTGTCTTTGTCGATCAATGACGAACTGCGTCAGCAGGGCAATACCCGCGATATGATCAATCCCATTTTGCCGCTGATCGCCTATATGAGCCGTTTCTTCACGCTGCGTGCGGGCGACATCATTCTGACCGGGACTCCTCAAGGGGTCGGGCCAATGGTTTCTGGCGATATGCTGAAAATCTCGCTTAACGGTAAGACCCTCAGCACCCGAGTGATTTAATCCCGCTTTATTTTTCTGCCTGCCGGGCCTTCCGGGTGTTGCAGGCAGAAACCTCTTTGGTCACTTACACTGTTATTATCCACGTTGGATGTCATTGCGGCAGGCAGGGGCAGCCGGGGAAACGTTTCCTTTTGCGCTGAGTGTCTATATAGTGTGCCCCCTTGAACCTGCTTGCAGGTGGTTTGTTCATTTACCTATTTTCGGAAGTCGATATGTCACAACTCCCTTTTTGGCAACAGAAGACGCTGGACGAAATGTCTGAGGCAGAGTGGGAATCGCTGTGCGACGGATGTGGGCAATGCTGTCTGAACAAGCTGATCGATGAAGATACCGATGAGATTTACTTCACCAACGTGGCCTGCGATCAGCTCAATATCAAATCCTGCCAGTGCCGCAACTACGAGCGCCGCTTTGAGCTGGAAGAAGACTGCATCAAGCTGACGCGCGAAAACCTCACCACGTTCGACTGGCTACCGCCAACCTGCGCCTATCGCCTGATCGGCGAAGGTAAACCCTTGTTCGACTGGCACCCGTTGGTCAGCGGATCAAAAGCGGCAATGCACGGTGAGCGTATTACCGTACGTCATATCGCGGTGCGTGAAAGCGAAGTCGTGGATTGGCAGGACCATATCCTCAACAAACCTAGCTGGGCCAGGTAAGTGGCTGCTATAACCAGAAACTGTGGCCAAATAATTACGCTTGTCACCGCAACACCGTAAGCTAAGTCAGGAGGGAGCCATGCAGGTTAGCCGACCGTTGAGCGCATGGACGCGCGATACGAGCCTCCAGGGATGGATTCACGGCGTGTCGGCGTTCTGCATGGCTCCCTCCTGTAGCACTATTACGTACAGCTACGTATTACTAGCGCTTTTTAGAACGTAGTCTGCGGCCTTATCGCACCACCAGGACCGAGGTTTTGGCATATCTGACGACCGATGACGCCGTTGTGCCAAGCAAGAAGGTAGTGATACTAGGCCTTCGCGAACCGACAACGATCAAATCGGCGTTGATCTCATCGGCAAAATTCAAAATCCGATCCCGTGGCGCGCCGATCTCTACCGAACAGTGCACTCGGCCTTCCGGAATATCAAAAGCAGTAACGGCTTTCTTTAACTCCGCCAGTGCAATCTGTATCCGCTCATCATCGCTGGGCAGCAACCGCTCGGGGTGCGATAGCCCATATTCATAATAAGAGAGCATAGGGGAGAGGACGGCGAAAAAATGGATATGCGGGTAATCGATGTTTGCCAGTGAATTAATCGTGGGAATGACTTTCTGTGTTAACTCGATTTCAGCCAAATCAATGGGCGCTAATATAGTCTTGTACATACAACCTCCATAATGAGTAGGTGATGTGCATACTACTGCGTGATTAATATACCAAATTTGCTGCCCAAATGGGGTGACACAGATCGAAGTTATGGCCGATCCAGCGAATAACCCGCGGATCGGCTGAAAAGACAGGCTTTCTATATCAATGGCTTGTGTAACAACGCTTGCAAGACGTTCAGCGGCGCATGCTGCGGGGTTTTCATGGCGCTCACCGGTAAAATAAAGGTCTGTTCCAGCATATACTGCCCGGCCATGGCGGCATGGGGAGTTTGATCGGAAAAACAGATCCAGCTGCTTCCTGGGGGGAATTCAACCGCCTGCTGGGGGCCGCTTTCCTGATAGTCTTTATCTGCCTTCATCGCATCATGCATTTGCAGCATCAGATGATCGTAGTGACTACGGCGCGTTTTGGTAATACCCACTTTATCCTGCAACCAACTGGCAAAGGGCGAATAACGCTTCAGGCGTGGCAGAAAACGTTGCGCCAGCTCAGGGAACGGCTCCCCGACGCGCCACTGGCGGCTTTCACCATGAGGGTTGATATTGGTGAAGATGCGTAAAATACGATTGCCATAATTGGGGCGCGAAGGGAACGCATCGACATGCAGGCGGCGGTCGTCCTTGCGCCATGAAGTCGAGGCTGTCCATGCAGAGATCGGGTGCAGACGCAGGCTATTGGTGGGCATTTGCACTGCGTGCCGATATTCGGGCAGGACGGAATTGATCAAATGCTGGCAGGCTTGATAGTGCCGAGCCATTAATTTATGTACCGCTTCGCGTTTGGCCTCAAGGGCAACCCCTGTCAGCTTTTGCTGTTCAGGCTGATAGCTAATATTCTTGCGTTTGGGATCGACCAACTCTGGAGTGAGTAAGGTTTTTTCCGCGTCGGTCAGATTAAAGGCCAGATGAGGGAAATAGAGTACCTTGCCGCTTTCCAACTCGGCTACGGCATCCAAAGTAGCAGAATAGGTGGCATTCCAGTCTAAATAGGGCAGCGTCGTGATGGCCGATTGCGGATTGATTTTATTTTCTAACATAGTGATCCCTTGCTCAAAATACTCTGTCTATCTTTTTGGCTGCGACTGTTCAGTGTTTGAGCGCCTGCTGCCCTGGTAGACGTAGGCGTTTTATCATGTAGAGCATAGCCGAAATCGTGTGCTAACCGGGCGGTCAGGTTAAACAAAAGTTAAACGAGAGAGGAAATAAATCAGGGTGGATGAGGGGAGTGGCTTATATATGTCATCATTTTATTAGTACCCGCCCTAAAGTATTAATACGGTGAATGAAAAACGGCCAATCAGTGATTAAGTGTAGCCAATATATCTGTGCTTGAAAGGGATGAATTACTAAAGGTTGGACGGTATATCAGCGGGGAATCGCAACAAAACTTAATGTTATGTAAATTACGACGTAATCGCCTGGTGTACGCTTCTTTTTAAACAAAATCTTAGGTAGCTTGTCGGCACCTCCGCCTATGATGAGAATGTGATGATGAAGATGGTACGCCTGTTTGCCGTGGCCGGAGTACTGATCGTGCTCGTGTATTACTTTACCCATACTTGATGTTGCTTACCCACCACACACGATGCCATTGATTATCCAAACGGCCGCAGCATGCAGCGGCCCTACTCGGTAAGCCTGGTGATAGGGTGTCATTAGCAACAAAAAACGGCGCCCTTAGGCGCCGTTTTTGCGATGTTCTAGCGTTAGCGGCCAAACAGATCGCGTTTACGTTGGCGGACAAATTGGCTGAGCAGAACCACAATCCCGATCAGCAAATAGGCAGCAAAAATCCCCACCAACCATTGTGGCATTTCCAACGACAGGAACTGCCACTGACGCACCGAGCAGTCACCGGACGCGTGGAACACCGCTGGCGCCCATTTGTCTAGTGGCAGCCAGGAAGGGAAGCTGACAAAGAAATCACAGGTATTAAACGGCGATGGATGCAGTTGGATCATAGTGTGTTTCCAGGCTAACTGCAGGCCTTCCCAGGCGCTGTATATCCACAACAGGATCGCCACATAGCGTAGCGGCGACTTCGGTGCCAATGCACCAAGCAGCGACGCTCCCAAAATCCCGAATAGCGCGACGCGTTCGTAGATACACATTACGCAAGGCTGTAACAGCATCACGTGCTGAAAATAGAGGGCGGCCAACTCCAGTACCAATGCAGTCAGAGCCAACAACAGCCAAGCACCGCGCCCCTGCGAGCAGCGGTTAAAGAATTGCAACATATCTATATTCTTCCATGCAGTAAGCAATTGAACCGGCAGTGTAAACCAATTCATCCCCGCTGCCAGCTATCTAACGACGATTCAGTGAAAAATATCGTCGTTTGCGGGGACGGTTATGGCGGCTAATGTGCAGCGATTGGGGCCGTTGCGTCAAGCGGTAGCGGCATTAGCCATTGCCATTGGGTAAACAGGTCCGTTACCGGTGCCAGAGTATGCTGCACACACAGCAGGCCAACCAGAGTCAGCACCACCGTGTAAGGCAATGCCATCCAGACCATGCGGCCATAAGACAGACGTACCAACGGTGCCAGAGCAGAGGTCAGCAGGAACAGGAAAGCAGCCTGCCCGTTGGGCGTAGCTACCGAAGGCAGATTGGTGCCGGTATTAATCGCTACCGCCAACAGTTCGAACTGTTGCAGAGAAATTGCTCCTTCCGCCAATGCTGCCTGAGCTTCGTTAATGTAAACCGTACCGACAAAAACGTTATCAGAAACGGAAGAGAGCAGACCGTTGAACAGATAAAACAGGGAAAGCTGTGAGCTCGGCGGTGCCTGTAGAACATAGTGGATCACTGGAGTAAACAGCTGCTGTTCAATGATCACTGCCACAACGGTGAAGAACACCGTCAGCAGCGCGGTAAAGGGCAGGGCTTCCTGGAAAGCCTTGCCGATCGCATGCTCATCGGTTACGCCGCACAGTGAGGTCGCCAAAATGATCACCGAGAGGCCAATCAGCCCCACTTCCGCCAGGTGGAAGGCCAAGGCAATCACCAACCAGAGGCCGATTAACGCCTGTATCACCAACTTCATTTTTTCCTGGCGGCTACGCTTGGCCGTTGCCTGGCGATCGAACTCTTTCAGTACGCTACGCACCTGATCCGGCAGTTTGGTGCCGTAGCCAAAAACTGCAAAACGTTCAACCAGCAGGCAAACCAACAGACCGCAAATAAACACCGGCAGCGTGACGGGGGTCATACGCAGGAAAAATTCGCCAAAGCCCCACCCGGCGCTTTTGGCGATGATCAGGTTCTGCGGCTCGCCCACCATGGTCATCACGCCCCCGAGAGCGGTGCCCACGCCGGCATGCATCAGCAGGCTGCGCAGAAAGCCACGGAACTGTTCCAGCGTCTGTTTATGGTCGGCATCTTCCAGGCGGCTATCGTCACTAATATCGGTCTTCTGATTGGAGGCGACGTTATGGTAGATAGAATAAAAACCTGTGCCGACGCTAATCACCACCGCTACCACGGTCAGGGCATCCAGGAAGGCAGAAAGCAGTGCCGCGGCAACGCAGAAGGACAGCGATAGCAGCATCTTTGAGCGGATGTTCAGGAGCAGTTTGGTAAATACAAACAGCAGCAACTGCTTCATAAAGTAGATGCCTGCCACCATAAACACCAGCAGCAATAACACCTCAAGATTACTGGCAATTTCCGCGCTGACGTGTGCGGGGCTGGTCATGCCGATCAACACTGCCTCAATGGCCAGTAGTCCACCGGGCTGTAACGGGTAGCATTTCAGCGCCATAGCCAGCGTAAAGATGAACTCGATAACCAGTAACCAGCCCGCCACGAAAGGGCTGACCAGGAAAAACACCAAGGGATTGATCACCAGAAAACTGATGATGGCCAGTTTGTACCAATCGGGGGACGCCCCGAGAAAGTTCTTTACCAATGCCGAGCGTATTGTCATATCCATGCTTGTTTTTGCGAAACCTCAAAGTGAGTTGGCTCGTCATACCCTAACAACGGCAGTGGGCCTGATGCAAATAAGGAAGTCCTAATAGACTGAAATTTCGGCGAAGTGGTTTTTTTCATCTTTTTGCCAGCTTATGCACACTTTCGTTTAATGTTTTTGGCTCGCGCTATGTGATGCCCCGGCGATCTGGTATGATCTGCCGATTACAATTACTGATTATCGTCGTTACGGAACATCAAACACATGGTTATAAAGGCGCAGAGTCCTGCCGGTTTCGCGGAAGAGTATATTATTGAAAGTATTTGGAATAACCGCTTCCCTCCCGGCTCTATTTTGCCCGCGGAACGTGAGCTTTCAGAACTGATTGGCGTCACGCGCACCACATTACGTGAGGTTCTGCAGCGACTGGCCCGTGATGGCTGGTTGACTATTCAGCACGGCAAACCGACCAAAGTGAACAATTTTTGGGAAACTTCCGGCCTTAATATTCTGGAAACCCTGGCCCGGCTCGATCACAACAGCGTACCGCAGCTGATCGATAATCTGCTGTCGGTGCGGACCAATATTGCCTCGATCTTTATCCGTGCGGCGGTGCGTAACCACCCGGAGCAGGCGCAGGAAGTGTTGGCGAAAGCGGCGCTGGTTGACGATCAGGCGGATGCTTTCAACCAGCTCGACTATGAAATTTTCCGTGGCTTGGCCTTTGCCTCGGGCAACCCGATTTACGGCCTGATACTCAATGGTTTGAAAGGGCTGTATACCCGCGTTGGCCGTTATTACTTCTCCAACCCGGAAGCGCGCAAACTCGCACTGACCTTCTACAACAAGTTGTCGAGCCTGTGTCATGAGAAGATGTACGATCAGGTGATGGATTGCGTGCGTAATTACGGTAAAGAGAGCGGGGCTATTTGGCAGAGTATGCAGGGCACTATGCCAAGCGATCTGACCGAAGCGCGTCGTTAATTCGCGTCATACCCGTAATCAGTTAGTTGAAGGGGCGCTGCATGCGCCCCTTTGTCATATTGCAGCCTTATAACGCGTTGGGTCTTGGTGGGCAGCGGTCCAGCAACTCAACGCTGCCATCTTCGTTTTGCTGCTCCAGAATAATGTCGAATCCCCACAGACGATGCAGATGCTTCATCACCTCACGGCGGCTTTTATCCAATGGCGCCCGGTCCTGCGGAATATAGCGCAGCGTTAATGAACGGTCGCCACGCAGATCCACATTCCAGACCTGAATATTGGGCTCGTGGTTACTCAGGTTGTACTGAGCCGACAGCTCCTGGCGTATCGCGCGGTAGCCCGCTTCGTTATGGATCGCTGAAATCTCCAGGTAATTATTGCGATCGTCATCCAGCACGGTAAACAAGCGGAAATCACGCATCACCTTCGGTGACAGGAACTGGCTGATAAAGCTCTCATCCTTGAAGTCACGCATGGCGAAGTGCAGGGTATCCAACCAGTCTTTGCCGGCGAAATCCGGGAACCAGTAGCGATCTTCCTCGGTCGGCGACTGGCAGATCCGTTTGATGTCCTGGAACATGGCAAAGCCAAGCGCGTACGGGTTGATGCCGCTGTAGTATTGGCTGTTGTAAGGTGGCTGGTAGACCACATTGGTATGGCTGTGCAAGAACTCGAGCATAAAGCGATCCGTCACGCGCCCTTCGTCGTACAGGTGGTTAAGGATGCTGTAGTGCCAGAAGGTGGCCCAGCCCTCGTTCATCACCTGCGTCTGTTTTTGCGGGTAGAAATACTGGCTTACCTTACGCACGATGCGCAGCACTTCACGCTGCCAGGATTCCAGCAACGGGGCGTTTTTCTCCATAAAGTAGAGAATGTTTTCCTGCGGCTCCCGCGGAAAACGCACGGCCTGTTCCGGCAGGGCTTCGCGATCGACTCGCGGCAAGGTTTTCCACAGCGAGTTGACCTGGCTTTGCAGATACTCCTCACGACTCTTTTGGCGGGCTTTTTCTTCCACCAGCGAGATTTTTTGTGGCCGTTTGTAGCGATCGACCCCGTAATTCATCAGCGCATGGCAGGAGTCCAACAGCTTTTCTACCTCTTCCACGCCATAGCGTTCCTCACACTCGCTGATGTAATGGCGGGCAAACAGCAGATAATCGACAATCGAACTGGCGTCGGTCCAACTGCGGAATAGATAGTTATTTTTGAAAAACGAGTTGTGCCCATAGCAGGCATGAGCCATAACCAGTGCCTGCATGGTGATGGTGTTTTCTTCCATCAGATAGGCAATACACGGGTTGGAGTTGATCACGATCTCATAGGCCAACCCCTGCTGGCCATGCTTATAGCGCTGCTCGGTTTCGATGAACTTTTTACCGAATGACCAGTGGGTATAGTTGATCGGCATCCCGACGCTGGAATAGGCATCCATCATCTGCTCGGAGGTAATGACCTCGATCTGATGCGGATAGGTGTCGAGCCGGTAATGTTTGGCAACCCGGTCGATCTGTTCCAGATACACCTGCAACAGGTCGAATGTCCAGTCCGGTCCATCGCTCAGACGTTTATCTTCCTTAACCTTTTTCTGTGTCGAAGTAGTCATCAGCGCACCCTCGTTATGAACGGCGTCGGCTCTTTTGGCAGACCCTTTAACAATGATAGTCCAAGTCGTAATAAATCGTTTGAAATCATCCGTGCTGAGTACTGATAACCACTTGCGGTTGCTACGCGTAAACCAGCTTTGCGGCCTGTGGTGGCACTCAACCAGGCATTCGAACCGCGAGGCAGAGGAAACTGATGCCCAATGGTGATGGTTGGAATTATTAACCTGTAATATTTAATTAAACAGGTTTATGTTCCAAATTGGGTTGGTTGTCATTCCCGGTGCCACTGGCGATTTTCGCTGATGTGTTTGGGGGCCGAATAGCCTGTTTTATCGGCAAAATGCGCTTTAACAGTATCTTATCGTTATTTTATGTCCGCTATTGCCAAAGACGGGCGCATCAACGATAAAATAATTGTGAATATTGTCACGATTAATAAACGATTTGTTGAGTAGTTTTTTCCACTGAGTTAATTTCCTGTTATTGGTAGATTGTGCTTTATCGATCCTTGGGCTGGAGTCAGCGATGAGAGTGGTTATTTTAGGTAGCGGAGTGGTAGGGGTTGCCAGTGCCTGGTACTTGGCAAAAGCGGGTCATGAGGTGACGGTGATCGATCGTCAACCCGGGCCAGCCTTGGAAACCAGTGCGGCCAATGCCGGGCAAATATCTCCGGGTTACGCCGCACCTTGGGCAGCTCCTGGGGTACCGTTGAAGGCGATTAAATGGATGTTCCAGCGTCACGCGCCGTTGGCAGTCCGCCTCGACGGCAGCAGTTTCCAACTGCGCTGGATGTGGCAGATGCTGAAAAACTGCGATACTGCCCACTATATGACTAACAAAGGCCGTATGGTACGTCTGGCGGAATACAGCCGTGACTGCATTAAAGCCCTGCGCCAGGAAACCGGCATCCAGTACGAAGGCCGTCAAGGCGGCACGCTGCAACTGTTCCGCACCCAGCAGCAGTTTGACAGCGCTGCCAAGGACATTGCCGTGCTGGAGGATGCCGGGGTGCCTTACAAACTGCTGGAGGCCAGCCAGTTGGCGACGGTCGAACCGGCGTTGTCGCAGGTTGCTCACAAGCTTACCGGCGGATTACAGCTGCCGAATGATGAAACCGGGGACTGCCAACTGTTCACCCAGCAGTTGGCCAAGCTGGCGCAGCAGGCCGGAGTCAACTTCCTGTTTAACCGCAACGTTGAACGCTTGCTGGTGGAAGGAGATAAAATTACCGGCGTGCAGTGTGATGGTGAAATCATGACTGCCGATAGCTATGTTGTGGCGTTCGGTGCCTATTCTACCGCACTACTGCGCGATCTGGTGTCCATTCCGGTTTATCCGTTGAAAGGTTACTCATTAACCATCCCGATAACCGATGAAGCGGCAGCGCCGTTCTCTACCGTGCTGGACGAAACCTATAAAATTGCCATTACTCGCTTCGATAAGCGCATCCGCGTGGGCGGTATGGCGGAGATTGTTGGCTTCAATACCCAGTTGGAGCAGAAGCGGCGTGAAACGCTGGAAATGGTGGTACGCGATCTGTACCCGAACGGTGGGCGAGTTGAAGAGGCCACATTCTGGACGGGGCTGCGCCCGATGACGCCAGATGGCACGCCGATTGTGGGGCGCACCTCGCTGAAAAATCTCTATTTAAATACCGGCCATGGCACCTTGGGTTGGACGATGGCCTGCGGCTCCGGCCAGTTGCTTGCCGACTTGATCTCTGGGGTTACCCCGGCCATTGCTTCAGACGATCTGGCGGTGGCGCGTTACCGCGCAGACTTTCGGCAGGGGCCTGTTGTTCCATTGAATGACGTGCACCCGGCACGCTGAAACCCAATCTGATAGGAGAGCCCATGCCTCGCCCGATTACCGCTACGCTGCATTTGGCCGCGTTGACCAATAACCTGCAGGTAGTTCGTCGTTTTGCACCCTCGGCTAAAATCTGGGCCGTGGTTAAGGCCAACGCTTATGGCCATGGTTTGCAGCACGTCTGGCGCAGCCTGGCCGAGAATAGCGATGGTTTTGCCTTGCTCGATCTGAACGAGGCAGTGTTACTACGCGAATCTGGCTGGCAGGGGCCGATTCTGTTGCTGGAGGGCTTTTTCCAGCCCTCAGACCTTATGCTGATCGATCGTTACCGGTTAACCACGGCGGTGAACAGCGACTGGCAACTACAGGCGATTGCCGAAGCGCGTTTACAGGCCCCTTTGGATGTTTATCTCAAGTTGAACAGTGGGATGAACCGCCTAGGGTTTGCCCCGGAGCGGTTGCACAGTGCTTGGTTAACTGCAAAGGAGTTGCACAATATTGGTTCGATAACGCTAATGAGCCACTTTGCCACCGCCGACGGTCCTGAAGGCGTAACGGAACAGATGGCCGTAATTGACCGCGCCACTGCTGCGATTGATCTGCCGCGTTGTCTGGCCAACTCGGCGGCCACCTTGTGGCACCCGCAGACGCAGGCGGAATGGGTGAGGCCGGGGGTTATACTTTATGGCGCATCACCCAGCGGCCACTGGCAGGACATCGCCGATACCGGTTTGCAACCGGCGATGACGCTGAGCAGCAAAATCATTGGCATCCAACAGTTGCAAGCGGGAGATCGGGTGGGGTATGGCTGGCGTTATGCCGCTGGTGGGGCGCAGCGTATCGGCGTCGTGGCCTGTGGTTATGCGGACGGCTACCCTCGCCATGCGCCCACCGGCACTCCGGTCTGGGTGGACGGTGTTCTGACGCATACGGTAGGTTCGGTTTCCATGGATATGATGACGGTGGATCTGACACCGTGCCCGCATGCAACCATTGGTACTGATGTCGAACTGTGGGGGAGGAAACTGCCGGTCGATGATGTGGCTGCCGCAGCCGGAACCTTGGGTTACGAGCTGCTGACAGCCTTGGCGGCACGGGTGCCTATTGTTATTGAGAAATAAGCTCAGCCGATTTTTTTCAACTGCCCTTTGATTTGCTTGCTGCGCTGCCGTGCGTGTAGCGCCAGCAGGCAACCTACCAACATCACCAACGCCAGCGACAGTTTCGGCTGCAGCGGCAACGCCATCGCGATCAGGCCCAGCGCGGCCCCTCCGGCCATCTGAATAAAACCTACCAGTGCTGAAGCCACGCCCGCTTCGTTAGAGTAAGGCTCCAACGCATAGCTGGTTGACGGCCCCATGACAAAAGCCAATCCGGCACAGGCGCAGGCCACGGGCAGGATATAAGCCAACCAATGGCTTTGTGCAGCTTCACCCAGTAGTGCCACCCCCAACACTAAAGCGAGACAGCCTAACCCCATCAGTATGCCGCCGGTCGCCAGGCAGAAAGGGCGGCCAATCTTGTGAATGATGCGGTTGGCGACAAAGCTGACCAGCATGATCCAGAAACCGTTGGCACCAAATACCAAAGAGAACTGCAGCGGTGATAGCCCGGCGGTGCCCATCAGCACGTTAGGTGCCAATGAAACATAAGTTAGCGCCATCCCCATCGCCCCGGCGTTGACCACTGCAAAGGAGATAAAACGGCGATCGCCAAGAATGCGCAGATACTGGCGTACCGGCAGCCCTTTGACGGCAACGGTAGTAGCGGGGCGGGTTTCCGGCAGGAAGAAGATGACCAGCAATAATACCACCGCGGCATAACCGACCAGGAACCAGAATGGGGCGCGCCAGCCGAAGGCTTCTGCCAACAAACCACCGAGCAGCGGGGCCAGTGCAGGAATGATATTCAGCGTGCCGTTGAGAAAACCGAAAGCGCGTGCGGCGTCATCGCCATTCATCCGATCGCGCACGCCACTGAATGCTACAACGGCGGTACAGCAAACGGCCACGCCTTGCATCAGGCGTGAAGCGACAAAGATATCTGCCGTTGTCGCCAGCGCAGCCATGGCTGCGCCCACCATATAAATCAGGATCCCGGCGATAGCCACAGGCTTACGACCGTAATTATCCACCAGCGGACCGGCGATCACCTGGCCAAGACCCAACACCAGAATAAACAGCGAAATGGTGGATTGGATCAAGGCTTCGCTGCTGTTAAGGCCCAGGGCAATGGCAGGAATGGTGGGCAGATAGAGATCGATTCCCAGAGGGCCGAGCAACACCAGGCTAAGCAGGAGAAAGAGAAATTTTTGCATAACAAAAATGGCACATCCGAATGACAAAGAGAACTAGAGTAGAGATCCCAACCGCAAATGGGAAGCGATAACGTATTGATGACAGACAGGAAACCGTTTGCGCTTGATTTGACCTGGCGCGATCATTTTGCCGCGGGCTGGCGGTAATAAAGCGCTGAAATGGTATCTGCAACGTAGCGCGCCTGGTGTTTGGCATCATCCAGCGCCCGGTGTGGTGTGCCTTCAAACGGACGCTGTTTCTTGGGGTTGAAACCATGCAACTCTGCCAGCGTAATGATAGTGCGGGCGTCTTGGGTATCCCAGAACTTCCAGGGGCAGGGCATTGCCAACTGGTGGTAGGCATGTTCCAGGATCGAGCAGTCAAACTCTTTGCCATTGCCCCAGACTTTCACCGTATCGGTGCTGTGCATATGAATAAAACGGCTCAGGTTGGTCAAGACCCGCTTGAGACTTTCGCTGCCCCCGAAGGCCAGTTTACGAGCTTCGTCTGACTGTTTTGCCCACCAGGCCACGGTATCCAGGTTGATTGTCCGACCCGGTTGTTCCTGCTGGCTGTTCACTGCCGCTTCAAATTCTGCTCCTAACTCACCGGTCTTGGGGTTAAAAAACACCCCGGCAACCACCAGGATCACCGCGCTCGGGGTAATATCCAGCGTTTCAATATCTAGCATCAAATGGTTCATGGGGTCTCCAGGCTGAACAAGTTCGTGATGGTACTGCATACAGTCTGGCAGAATATCCAGTGACTTTGAAATAGGCGAAAACGGTCTGATCACGGTATGATGACTTTAGTCATGTTGCAGAGTTGGTAGCTAGCGTTGAGAACACTTATTTTTATTCTATGTATGATCGGCTATCTGCTGGTATTAGGCTATTTTGGCGTTTACGTTACCGATAAAATCTGCGAAAACGCGCAAAACTTAAGTAAACTCTGCCGCATGGTGGATATCTCTGAACCTCACATCCCACCGTCATCCGTCACCCCAGATAGTCGCGGGTGACTAATAGCGTCAATATCGCCGTTATCCCGATTAACACGGCCCATTGGCGCCATCCAAAGCGCGCCAACCATTCCTGTTGCACCTGGTTAGCGTTGAATTGCCTAACGGTTAGGGTACCAGCCAGTAACATTGTCATGACGACCCAAACCAGGCTCAGGCTGGCGGCGGAGAACTCAGTGTGCAAGATATTGGCGTAATACAGGCGCATGGACATAAAGTAAATCAGCAATACCCAACTGAACCCTCTTCGTTTCTTCAGGATCTGGCTGAGCACAAAAGCGATAAACAGGCTATGAGCCATGGAGATTAACGGTGATTCAAAGGGGTGGCGAACGCAAGTGTTGTATACCGCCAGATAGAGATTAAAGACCAGTAACGCATACACTGTATAAACATACCAGCCATAGACCACTTTCAGTCTTCTGGAGGGGGCTGAGATGGGATTTGCTGTTTGAGTCATGCACTCTCCTTGAGTTATCCAGATTTATAGCATTTAAAAGCTAAATGAAAACTAAACGGCTCAGGAGCATAACCTGCTGAGAAAAAGGTTTTTATCAATATGACGTACCAATCATAAGGCAATAAACCCGCCTGAAACGCCCAGCACCAGAGTGTCTTGCAACTTGAATTCATTGATGGTAAAGATAATAATTATCATTGTTATTAGTATTTGTTATCTAACAACATCTGAGCACCGTGACTTCTGTTCGCCAAACTGGCCAGCGTTGCCAGCGCGGTTCGTTTTCGGTGCAATTTCAATAGATCCCATGGGGAATACAGGTATGCCTGCGTTTTTTCCTGCCAGTCGTTCTTATCTTTACTGCTCGTTAGCGATTTTCCTGCCACTGACCTCATTTGCTGAAGATACCCTCGTGGTAACGGCAAAACCCGCCGATACGGCGGAAACGGCAACGCATGGCTATGAGGCCAGCACCAGCCAGGGGGCCACTAAAACGGATCGGCCCCTGATACTCACTGCGCAATCCGTCTCCGTAGTAACACGCCAACAGATGAGCGACCAAGGGGCTTTGACGGTTAACGATGCGCTGAAATATACCCCAGGCGTATTCACTAACTTCTCTGGTGGCGCGACGCGTTACGATACTATCGCTCTGCGCGGTTTCCACGGTGGCGACGTCAATAACACCTTCCTGAACGGCCTACGACTGCTTAGCGACGGCGGCAGTTATAACGCTTTGCAGGTCGACCCTTGGTTCCTGGAACGTATTGACGTGATTAAGGGCCCGTCCTCCGTGATGTATGGGCAAAGCATCCCTGGTGGGTTGGTGGCGATGACCAGCAAACGGCCGCAGTTTGCCAGTGAAAACCACCTCAATGTGATGGCGGGTAACAACAATACCAAAGGCGGTGCATTTGATTCGACGGGGGCACTGAGCGATCGGTGGGCATACCGTTTGACCGGCATTACCCGCACCAGTGACACCATGTATGACTATCAGCGTGAAGAGCGCTATGCGATTTCGCCTTCGTTGCTGTGGCAACCGGATGAAAATACCTCATTATTGTTGCAGGCCAATCTGCAAAAAGATCCTTCCGGTGGCTACCACAGCGCGGTACCGTCAGACGGCAGCATATATACCACCAGTGGGGACAAGCTGGGCCGGGGATTTTTTGACGGGGAAAGCAGCCGCAATGTGTTTAAACGTTGGCAGCAAATCTACAGTTATGACTTCTCGCATAGTTTTAACGACGTCTGGTCATTCCGTCAAAACGCCAGCTACACCCACTCCAACGTTGAGCTGGAGCAGGTTTACCAGATTGGCTGGAACGCCGACCGCAGCGAGTTGAACCGTTGGTACAGCGGCTCCAATACGTCGTTGGATGCTTATGCCGTGGATAACCAACTGGCGGCGGAGTTCGCGACGGGTGCGTTGGAACACAAGGTGATGCTGGGGCTGGATTATCAACGTTTTACCAATAACCAGTGGGAAGAGTCTGGTTCGGCCACGCCGTTGAACCCGTTCACCGGCGTTTCCGGCGGGCCAGATATCACTATTCTCAGCCATACCGATTCTAAACGGCGTTATGAGCAGACCGGCGTCTATCTGCAGGACGAAGTCAGCCTCTATAACTGGTATCTCAATCTTTCCGGGCGCGTTGACCGTTTGGAAACCAAGAATACCGTGCTGAATACCGATTCTACCGATGCCCGTACTGACGACCACTTTACGGGCCGAGCCTCTTTGCTGTACCACTTTGACAGCGGTTTCTCGCCGTATATGAGTTACAGCTCCGCGGTGACACCAGCGGTCCTGGCCGATAAAGAGGGGCATCTGCTCAAACCGACCACCAGCGAGCAATATGAGGCCGGGCTGAAGTATCAGCCTCCTGGTAGCAGCTCGATCTACAGCATTGCCCTCTACGATCTGACGCAGAATGACGTAGCCAACCGCGTGGTGAAGGACAGCTACTATGTGCCTGCCGGTAAGGTACATTCGCAAGGGATTGAACTGGAGGCCCGTAGTCAGGTGAGCGAGCGCCTGAATATCATTGCCGGTTACAGCTACAACAAAGTGAAATTCAAAGACGCCGTTGACGGTAACGATGGCAATACGCCATACCTGGCGCCTAATCAGATGGCTTCTTTATGGGGGCAGTACAAGGCTGGGCTGGGTATCAATCTGGGGGCTGGCGTGCGTTATATTGGCAAACAGTGGGCGGATAATGAGAATACTCTGCGTATTCCTTCGGTCACGCTGCTGGATGCTTCGGTGCGCATGGATCTGGACAGCGTAAAACCGTCGTTGAAAGGGGCTTACGTGCAGCTGAACGCCAATAACCTGACGGACAGGGAATATGTTGCTGGTTGCTATGGTACTGGCTACTGCTATTGGGGAGCGGGGCGTTCAGTTATCGCTACCGTGGGGTATGACTTTTAACGGTTAAACCGTACTCATCCCGCTGAACGTGAGCGGGATGAGGCGCTAAAACAGCGAAAACAACAGCACCACGGGCAGGCTGAGTGGCCAGGTCAGGCCGATAATCAGCGCACTGAGCAGGCGGATGGGGAGGGTATCGCGGCTGACCAGAAAAGTGACAATCATCGAAACCAACAGGCCAATAAAATAAACGTATTGCGTGACTTCCCACAGCGATAACATGAAAACCATCCCGGTAATTTTTTCCGCTCATTTTAGGCGGCTCCCCGCAAGTAATCAATGTGTTAATGCGGTGTAAAAGGGTGGAGGGAGTGTCTTGTCGCACGGCTGAAAGAGCGCCTTATCGAAATTAATTATAAATAGCCCTTGCTAATAACTCTGGGTTATGAGTAAATAGCGTCATCGGTTTGAAGTACAGACCTTATGAAAGCAGTTTTAGTAAAGTAGTTCTCAGTATTAGCGATATCCGACAGATACCTCTTCTTCCGCGAATTTCCTTCTAGTGCCCCCATAAGTTTCCACTGAATTGCAGACCTCATTCGCCATTATGGCGGCCTAAAAAAACAATGAAGGAAGTATCTATGTCTAATAAAATGACTGGTTTAGTAAAATGGTTTGACGCTGGTAAAGGTTTTGGTTTCATTTCTCCTGCTGATGGCAGCAAAGACGTGTTCGTACACTTCTCTGCAATCCAGGGTAATGATTACAAGACGCTTGATGAAGGCCAGCAGGTTGAATTCAGCATCGAAAATGGTGCCAAAGGCCCATCAGCAGTCAACGTTACAGCAATGTAATGTGACTCGGTAGTGTGGTTGAAACTTGCAATAGCGATGATGGTGTAGACCGGAGCAGACAAGCGATATCGACACTACCACATCAATCCCGGCCTGGTGCCGGGATTGAATATATCCTCCTAGCCATGAGGGTAGACAGAAAAGCCAATTTCACCAAAGTTTGCTTTTCTGTTGTGAAAAAGCCGTGCTTAGGCTGTGCAATGCTGGAGTGTTCGATGGACGCTTGCGCCGCATCATGACAGCCGGGAAAGCGACCGGCACTACTTTTAACCCTGGCGTTTACGCCGGGGTTTTTTACATCCAGTTTCCCCGCTCGAAAAATATTTTCAGATTACTGCATCCAATATTCTCGTTCACTACGTATATGGCTATGTGAGGACATCTTCCCACATCACTCTTCGAGGATATGACCATGAAAAAGCTTCTTTGTACTGCCCTGTGTTCATCACTGTTGTTCAGTAGCGTCTCAATGGCTGCCATGATGTCCGATACGGTAATGGTAGGTGGTGCCGCCATGTACCCCAGCAAAAATATTGTCGAGAATGCCCTCAACTCCAAAGATCACACCACGCTGGTTGCTGCGGTGAAGGCGGCTGGCCTGGTTGACACTCTGCAAGGCGCAGGTCCGTTTACGGTGTTTGCTCCGACTAATGAAGCCTTTGCCAAACTGCCTGCCGGGACGGTCGATACCTTGCTCAAACCTGAGAATAAGGCGGCGCTGACCGGCGTGTTGACCTACCATGTGGTTGCCGGCCGCTATGATATGAAACAGCTGGAGAAGAAAATCAAGGAAGGGCACGGCACGGCCGAGCTGAAAACGGTCAATGGCCAACCGCTGTGGATTATGAATAATGGCCCCCACAATATTCAGCTCAAAGATGGCCAAGGTCATATTGCCAACATCAGCACCTATGATGTCTATCAGAAAAATGGCGTGATCAACGTTATCGATAGCGTTCTGTTGCCAAAATAAATCCCGTCTATACTAGGTGCAGGCTGCCAAAAGGCTGCCCGCACCTTGATAGGACAGGACATGACCAAAGCACTTCCCGAACAGCATGTCGAATTGATGCAGGCCGTTGCGCTTGGCGACCGCAACGCATTTGAACAACTTTATCGGCAGACCTCGCCGCGCTTGTTTGCCGTTGCTCTGCGTTTACTGCGCCGTCAATCCTGGGCCGAAGAGGTGCTGCACGAAAGCTTTATCAGCGTGTGGAATCGCGCTGCCAGCTATGACCCCAATCTCAGTTCCCCCTTGACCTGGCTGACGCACATTGTGCGCAACAAGGCTATTGATTGGTTGCGCAGTGCTGGAGGCCGGGCGGGGCAAACGGAAGAGGAGTGGCTGGATGACCTGGGGGCGGGCACGGAAGAACCCGCTAGTCAGTTGCTGCTGGGTGAGGAGGCTGGAAAGCTGGCCGAGTGCCTGAATCATCTGAACGTTGAACAACGTCAGAGCATTGTGTTGGCTTACTACCAAGGCATGTCTCATGGCGAGGTTTCGGCACATCTGCAACAACCGCTTGGCACGATCAAAAGCTGGATCCGCCGGGCACTGGATCATTTGAAAAACTGTGTGGGCCTATGAAAAGCAAAGGTGAGTATGACTCGGCGTTAGCCGCAGAATATGCCTTGGGCACGTTGCGCGGGCCTGCGCGGTTGAACTTTGAACAGCGTATCCAGCGGGAGCCGACGCTGGCCGCCTTGGTGGCACGTTGGCAAACGCTGCTGGCTCCGTTGGATCTGGCATTGACCCCAGTATTGCCACCGGAACGCGTGTGGAAAAAGATCAAACTTGGTTTGCCCATTGAGGTCGTGCAACGACGTAAACGCTGGGACTACCTTGGCTGGGCGCTGGCTGCCGGTTTGGCCGCGTTGTTGCTGGTGCCGCGTTTTATCACTCAGCCGCAGGATTTTGCTCCGGCAGTGGTGCTCAATGCGGGTCAGCAGGGCAGTGGGCAATGGATTGTCAGCATGGACAGTGGCAAACGCCATCTGAGACTGACCCCGCTTAACCCGAAAACGTTAGCCGTAGCCAATAGCCTGCAACTGTGGGCAATCTCGCCGGGTGAAAAGCCGCGTTCCTTAGGGTTGGTTGCTGCAGAGAAGCCGACCGAGCTGGCCTTGAACTCGATGACGCTGGCGCAAGGCATGACCATTGCCATCAGCCTGGAGCCAGCGGGTGGCTCACCTACAGGGCTTCCAACCGGTCCGGTACTGTACAGCGGCCAGTTAACTTCACTGTGATCTGATTGATATTCTTGCCGATGGTTTTTCGCTGAAGGCGACGATAATCCCATTTACGACCATACTAAAGTTATCAACCATCGTTACAGGTGACTTTATGATATGGATCGAGCAAGGGTTGTACTTGAGAGTGGTGCAGATGGAAAATGCACCCAAGCCTTATCCGTTGGATAGCGGATTCAGCCTGTATACGGCCTATCGTGCATTGGGGGTGTATAATCCTTCGGAAACCGCCGATGCTTATTTCATCCTCTCGAACGATCGCGATGAGATCTGGTTTATCTGCAACCGCCATCTTAGGACGGTGGGCCTGTTCCCCGATATCCACGATTTTAGGTATTTGTTGTGACTTCGAAACATCGTCACCTTATGGCTGCCTGAACCATTTTGTGAATCACCAAAAATCTCGCCTCGGTGAGATTTTTGCCATTTGAGTCCTAACGATTAGTTGTGGCATGGCTAGTACAACCCTCGCGAATACACCTCATCCTTCTGCTTTGAGATACTGCTTATCTAAAGCCGTGTTTTGGCTTCAACGGAGGAATTCAAATGCAGACAAATAGACAAGGTGTTACCGATCGCGAGGTGTTGCTGTCATGAGCCTGGCGGGGTTAATTCAGTTTTCCAAAGGTCATTGGCAACTATTACTGGTCTGCTTGCTTGCAGCCCTGTTGTTCAGCATGCGTCAACGCATCGAAGATTTGAATAGGGACATCGATCAGTCTCAAAAAGATAACGAGGCGTTGGGCTTCGCATTAATCGGCAGGGATGAAACCATTCAGGCGCTGAAAGGTGCCGCGGATGCCGATCGTCGTGCTACCGAACAACAGCTCAAGATTGAACAGCAAAAGAGAGTAAAGGCCGATGCTGAAAATAGAACGTTACGCAAAGCGTTGGAGGATAACGACTGCGGTCATCAGCGGTTGCCTGCTGATGCTCTCGATATCCTGCGCGGAGCGACCAAAACCGGTGCCACCGGCTCCGCAACTGATCTACGTATATCCGCCAGCGGTATTGCTACAGCAGTGTGAGAAGACACCGTTTACCGGAGAGACTTTCGGGGATGTCGTTATGGCCTTACAAGTGAGCCAGAGTGAGCTTGATATCTGCGCCTCACGGATCGAAGCGTTGATCAAATGGCGGTGTTGTTGAGTTTATAGCGGTTGCGGCTGGTTGGCGAGGATGCAGCATTCCTATGAGTTAAAACGGCCAGCTAACTTTCGTTGCTGGCCGTTTTCTATTAGATCACGCCGTTTGCTTATGAAACAGTTCCCTGAATACCGGATAGATATCATCCGGCTCGCGGATATGCTGCATGGCAAAGTTTTCAAACGTCGCCTGCAGATGTTCATATTCACGCCACAGCGTCTGGTGAGCACGGCGGGTAATTTCGATATAGCTGTAGTAACGCACCATCGGCAGAATGTTTTTTGCCAACAGTTCATGGCACAGTGGCGAATCATCAGCCCAGTTATCCCCGTCCGAAGCCTGAGCGGCATAGATATTCCACTGTGCAGGATCGTAACGCTCCTCGACCACTTCGTTCATCAGCTTGAGGGCGCTGGAAACGATGGTGCCGCCGGTTTCCTGTGAGTAGAAGAACTCCTGCTCATCCACTTCTTTAGCCTGGGTATGGTGACGAATATAGACCACCTCAACGTTCTTATAGGTTCGGCTGAGGAACAGATACAGCAGAATATAAAAGCGTTTGGCCATGTCTTTGGTTGCCTGATCCATCGAGCCTGATACGTCCATCAGGCAGAACATGACCGCCTGGCTGGAGGGTTCAGGCCGACGTTCGTAGTTCTTGTAGCGCAGGTCGAAGGTGTCGATAAACGGCACGCTGTCGATTTTTTTGCGCAACTCGGCAATCTCCTTACGCATGCGCTCTTCTTCCAGCAGTTGCACCGGTTCGGTGTTTTCCAACTGGGCAAGGCTGTCTTCAAGCTCATGCAGAGCACGTCGCTTACCGGCGGTCATGGCGGTTCGACGCGCCAGCGAGTTTTGCAGCGAACGCACCACGCTGATATTGGCCGGTACGCCGTTGGCGGTGTAGCCTGCACGGTGGGTTTTGTATTCGGTCAGCTGTTTGTACTGATTTTTCTTCAGGTTGGGCAGCGCCAGATCCTCGAACAACAGGTCGAGATACTCATCTTTGGAGATCTGGAAGACAAATTCATCCTGGCCATCCCCATCCTGGCTGGCATTGCCCTGGCCGCCACCACCACCGCCGCCGCCTTGTGGGCGTTCAACGCGGTCATTTTGTACGAAGTGATCGTTACCGGGATGAACGCGATGGCGTTTACCGCCGCGCCCTTGATGGAACATTGGCTCGTTGATATCGCCACCGGGGATCGATACCGATTCCCCGCTGTCCACGTCGGTAACCGAACGCTTGTTGATGGCTTCGGCAATCGACTGTTTGATTTGCGACTTATAGCGACGCAAGAAGCGCTGGCGGTTCACCATGCTCTTGTTTTTGCCATTCAGCCGTCGGTCAATGAAATACGCCATACATCCCCCAAACAACGTTGCCAACTTTCTCTACCTTGGGTGTTTCAGGCTGTAGCCGTTAGGCTACAACCCGAAATCCTCAGGTATAGGCTATCTATGACGTCAGCGGTCGTCGGTTTATGAAGATTTTCTCACCCGCAGATACCATTCGCACAGTAGACGAACCTGCTTGCGGGTGTAGCCTTTCTCCATCATCCGGTCGACGAAGTCATCGTGTTTTTTCTGCTCATCCGTTGAGGTTTTAGCATTAAAGGAAATGACTGGCAGCAGCTCTTCGGTGTTCGAGAACATTTTCTTCTCGATAACCGTACGCAGCTTCTCGTAACTGGTCCAGTTCGGGTTCCGGCCGCTGTTATTGGCACGGGCACGCAGGACAAAGTTGACGATTTCGTTGCGGAAATCTTTCGGGTTGCTGATACCCGCTGGCTTCTCGATTTTCTCCAGTTCAGCGTTCAAGGACTCACGGTCAAACAGCTGGCCGGTATCTGGATCACGGTACTCCTGATCCTGGATCCAGAAGTCTGCATAGGTCACGTAGCGGTCAAAAATGTTCTGACCGTATTCGGAGTAGGATTCCAGATAGGCGGTCTGGATCTCTTTGCCGATAAACTCGGCGTATTTCGGGATCAGGTAGCCTTTCAGGTGCTCCAGGTATTTCTCTGCCAGATCCTGCGGGAACTGCTCACGCTCGATCTGCTGTTCCAGGATATAGAACAGGTGTACCGGGTTAGCCGCGACTTCGGCATGGTCAAAGTTGAACACCCGAGACAGAATTTTGAAGGCGAAACGGGTCGAAAGGCCGTTCATACCTTCATCCACCCCGGCATAGTCACGATACTCCTGATACGACTTGGCCTTCGGATCGGTGTCTTTCAGGCTTTCACCATCGTAGACACGCATCTTCGAATAGATGCTGGAGTTGTCTGGCTCTTTCATACGCGACAGTACGGTAAAGCGAGCCAGCGTTTCCAACGTGCCAGGGGCGCAAGGCGCGTGGGTCAGTTCGCTGTTATCGAGCAGTTTGTCGTAGATTTTAATCTCTTCCGACACCCGCAGGCAGTAAGGCACCTTGACGATGTAAACACGGTCGAGGAAGGCCTCGTTATTTTTGTTGTTGCGGAAGGTCACCCATTCCGATTCGTTAGAGTGCGCCAGGATAATCCCGCTGAACGGCAGGGCAGAGATCCCCTCGGTACCGTTGTAGTTACCTTCCTGGGTGGCGGTCAACAGAGGATGTAGCACCTTGATCGGCGCTTTGAACATCTCCACAAACTCCATGATCCCTTGGTTGGCGCGGCACAGTGCGCCGGAGTAGCCATAGGCATCCGGATCGTTCTGCGCGTGATTTTCCAACTTACGGATATCCACTTTACCGACCAACGCAGAAATATCCTGGTTGTTCTCATCGCCCGGTTCGGTTTTGGCGATGGCAATTTGTTCAAGTATTGAAGGACGAACCTTCACCACTTTGAATTTGGTGATGTCCCCGCCGAACTCATGCAGGCGTTTAGCGGCCCACGGCGACATAATGGTGCCAAGATAGCGCGTCGGGATGTTGTATTCTTTTTCCAGAATAGTGGCATCCTCCTGCGGGTTGAACAGGCACAGCGGATGGTCATTGACCGGGCTGCGCTCGCCGTTGGCGCTCAGGGTGTAAATCGGTACACGCTGCATCAAGGCTTTCAGCCGTTCTGCCAGTGAGGATTTACCGCCACCCACCGGGCCCAACAGATAAAGGATTTGTTTCTTCTCTTCGAGGCCCTGGGCAGCGTGTTTCAGGTAAGAAACTATCTGTTCGATAGCTTCTTCCATGCCGTAGAACTCCTCGAATGCCGGATAGCGTGCGATCACGCGGTTGGAGAACAGGCGAGACATACGCGACTCAAGCGCGGTATCGACCATCACTGGTTCACCGATAGCCATGAGTAGACGTTCTGCCGCATTGGCATAGGCACTGCGATCTTGCCGGCAGATGGAAAGAAATTCCTGCAGTGTGAACTCTTCGTCCTTGGCAGCTTCGTAGCGCTGGCGATAGTGGTCAAATATGTTCATGGCGATGCCCGTCCTTTCGTTATTAGCACAGGTTAAAAAAGGAGCTGGTGTTGGTATTCTGGCTCCCGAAAGCGTGAAGCTATGACTGAGTACAGCAACCCGTATGCCAACTTGGTGCGCTTATTCTCGCGAGTTGCGCTGTATTGCCACTGGGCTCAGCCTAAATTCACCTTCTGATTTTAAGCTTAGTTGCATACTGGAAAATTTCCTGCAAGAGAAAGGGTCTTTTTTAAGTCATTTCAATGACTCAGTTAGGGCGAGGGGCGGCAAATGCCTTGTCTGGCGCGGGTTGCGGCAAAAAACGTCATCTTTTTGCCATCAATAATTCATCTTTGGGTTCTAAGTTATTCGATCTTGGTTGTTTTCTATTGTAAAGATCCGGCAGGCTGGTCGGTTTTCACATAAACTATAGTCGTTAATTACATCTTGTTATCTATGGAAAAAGCCAGTGAAGATATCTAAACTCAAAACGCTAGCAATTATCGCTTCCGCAATGGTTTGTGCGCACAGTGCTCAGGCAGGAAGCTGGTCACTCGGTGCTTCAGCGCTGGTTAGCCCAGATCCTTATCGTGGTTATCAGGATCGTGTCTATCCCGTTCCTATTATCAATTACGATGGCGATGATTTTTACTTCCATACGCTGTTGGCCGGTTACAACCTGTGGAAAGATCAGCAAAATCAGCTGAGCCTGATCGCCTATTACTCACCGTTGCACTATAAGCCAGGCGACAGTGACGACGACCGCATGAAGCAGTTGGACAAGCGCCGTAGCACCATGATGGCCGGTGTGGCCTTTACACACAGGGCCGAGTGGGGATCGATCCGTACGGCTTTCTCTGGCGATATGCTGGACAACAGTAACGGCCTGGTGGGCGATATTGCCTATCTCTATAAGTTCCAGGTGGACTCCTGGAGCTTTGCTCCTGGCATCGGGGTAAACTGGAACAGCTCAAACCAGAACCAATATTACTATGGCATCAATGGTGATGAGTCCCGCCGTAGTACCTTCAACACCTATAAGCCGAGCGATAGCTGGTCGCCATACGTCGAATTGAGCACCAACTATAATATCAACGCCAACTGGAATGCCTTCTTCACGGGGCGTTATACGCGCCTGGACAGCGAAGTTAAAGACAGCCCAATGGTTGATAAATCTTATACCGGCATGTTGTGGACGGGTGTGACTTACACCTTCTAATGGCTGGTTGCACTATCATGGTGCATTAGGTGCATCGAAAAGGGGCGGAAACGCTCCTTTTGCACATCTGTAGAGCGGTGGATGAAGAGAAGAGGGGCGAAATGATTCGCCCCAGTTTGATCAGCTATTTTTAATGCTGCGGATTTTCATCGCCAAGCGGGCAGGTTGCTCCCCAGAGGCGATCAGCGGCTTGCTTACGCGCCCGGTTTCCACACACACCATGGTTTTGTAACCGTCGTTTGGCATGTCGGCCATGCTGCAGGAAAGCTCGACGCCTGGGTTCCAGGCGATCACATCACTCATATAGTGATGATTGACCTCGATGGTCCGTTGCAATACCGGGTCTTTGATCAGACTGCAAGGCGTGGCCTGCGTGTAAACGCGATCGGTTTGCCCGGTAAACTCCAGCTCGCCAACCTGACGTGCCTCGATCCCCTTCGCCACCTTATCGATGTAATGCTCGCCCAAACCGGCAACTTTCACCTTGTCGATGTCGCCGATCTGGAAATAGCTGTGCAGAGCGGCGGTAGCCTGGTAGTCACCGTGTGATTCCAGCTCCATCTCGCACTCTTCACCCAGCTTGAAGCGGGCGATCAGGGTGAAAGCATGTGGCCACAATTTGCGGGTTTGTTCGTTATCTTGCAGCGTGAAGGTCAGGATCACGCCGTTTTCATCTTCATCGTGCGCGGTAAACTGCCACGGCTGATTACGGGCAAAGCCGTGGGATGGGCTACCTGCCGGGCCAAACCAAGGCCAGCAGATCGGTACGCCGCCGCGGATCGCCACGCCGTTTTTGAATGGCGTATTGTTGCTCAGCCAAAGCACCGGTTTATCACCGCTTGGCTGCCAGGCCAGCAGGTGAGCCCCTTGCAGAGTAATGGCCGCACGGACTTTCGGGTGAGAAACCACCACCACGGGCAGTTCGTCCAGTTGGCGTTGGCTGATAAAAGGGGTGATTTGTTCGCTAACGGGTAGGGTGAAGATTTTTTCGTTCATGTTGTTGCCTTCTTTTCGCCGCAAAAACAAATAAAAAGGGCGACACTAGTGTCGCCCTTGATAATCAACTGCGCATCAAGCCATTACTTGGAGATGTGAGCGATCAGGTCCAGTACTTTGTTTGAGTAGCCAGTTTCGTTATCGTACCAAGAAACCAGTTTCACAAAGGTGTCGCTCAGCGCGATACCGGCTTTAGCATCGAATACAGAAGTCAGTTTCTCGCCGTTGAAATCGGTAGAAACCACTTCGTCTTCGGTATAGCCCAGCACGCCTTTCAGCTCGCCTTCTGAAGCGGCTTTGATAGCAGCACAGATTTCTTTGTAAGAAGCTGGTTTTGCCAGACGGGCAGTCAGGTCAACCACAGACACGTTCGGAGTAGGAACGCGGAACGCCATACCGGTCAGTTTGCCGTTCAGTTCTGGGATGACTTTACCTACAGCTTTAGCAGCACCGGTAGAAGAAGGGATGATGTTCTGGGATGCGCCGCGGCCGCCGCGCCAGTCTTTGTGAGACGGGCCATCAACGGTTTTCTGAGTTGCGGTAGTCGCATGCACGGTGGTCATCAGAGCTTCAACGATGCCGAACTTGTCGTTGATTACTTTAGCCAGTGGTGCCAGGCAGTTGGTGGTACAAGAAGCGTTGGAAACGATTTCTTGGCCAGCGTAAGACTTGTGGTTCACGCCCATAACGAACATAGGGGTGTCATCTTTAGATGGGCCAGTCAGAACAACTTTCTTAGCACCTGCAGCGATGTGTTTACGTGCAGTTTCGTCAGTCAGGAACAGGCCAGTTGCTTCAGCAACGACGTCAACGTTGACTTCGTTCCACTTCAGGTTAGCCGGATCTCTTTCTGAGGTACAACGGATGGTTTTGCCGTTAACAACCAGGTGGCCGTCTTTAACTTCTACAGTACCGTCGAAACGGCCGTGAGTAGAGTCATACTTCAGCATGTAAGCCATGTACTCTGCGTCTAACAGGTCGTTGATTGCAACGATTTCGATGTCAGAACGTTCCTGAGCAGCACGGAAAACAATGCGACCGATACGGCCAAAACCGTTGATACCTACTTTGATAGTCATATATTCCACCAGCTATTTGTTAGTGAATAAAAGGTTGGTTGTAAAATTACAAAAACCTTACCGAGCGTCAAGCGGAATCGTGTCAATTCTTGCTGCAAGTCAAACCAGAGGCCCGGTTTTGCACACAAATCGCACATTCCATTTACGTTTGTCCTTCCATCGATATGGGGGCAAACCGCCAAGTATAAAGTCAGTACGTGCAAGATATGTGATCGAAGTCACATATGGTGGCAGCGTAACCTTTATGCCGTACAGTTTAGGCTAAAAAGGCCTGCAGCGTTGTTAATTTTTTGTTATTATTACTCATTGTTTTCGTTGACATTATCCACATTGCGGGAATAGCACAAATGGCTAAAGAGACAACCCCTAAGACACCGCTCACGGAACTGAATGAAATCCAACGTTATGTGACGCAAGAGCGTGGCACCGAAGCCCCCTATAGCGGTAAATTACTGCATAACCAGCGTGAGGGCGTGTACCACTGCCTGTGCTGTAACGCGCCGCTGTTCTTCTCCGCCAGCAAGTTTGATTCGGGCTGCGGCTGGCCCAGCTTCTATCAGCCCGTTTCGGACGATGCTATTCGTTATCTTGATGATAATTCACATAATATGCATCGAGTCGAGATCCGCTGTGGTAACTGCGACGCGCATTTGGGGCACGTATTCCCCGATGGTCCGCAGCCGACTGGCGAACGCTACTGTGTCAACTCCGCGTCACTGAATTTCACCGACGACGAGAATGGCGAGCAGACGGCAGGTTAAGCTGTAACTAAACCAACAAAATCGATTCAGCTAATTATTCATTCCCGGGTGAGGACATGCTCTGATGGAAGTAAAAGATCTGATTGCGGCCATGACGCCGGAAATCTACCAGCGGCTGGTGCTGGCTGTGGAACTGGGCAAATGGCCTGATGGTGTGGCACTGACGCCAGAGCAGAAAGAACACAGCTTGCAGGCGGTGATGCTGTGGCAGTCGATGAACAATGCAGACCCGCAACACATGAGCATTGGCACCGACGGGCAAATCGTGATGAAAAGCAAACAGGAGCTGAAGCAGCAGTTTATGGCCGAGCCGTTGGCCAAGCTGAAGCCGCAGTAATCTGTTGCTGGCAGGGCGATGTTGCCATCGCCCTGAAGGTTTTACTGCTTCTGCTGGCCCAAGCCTAAGCTTTCGGCTAACTGGTGGGCCAGGCGGTTGTTATCGTCCGCGCCATACTCCCAGAACATCGCCCCTCCCAATCCTTTGCTCTTGATGTACTCGGCCTTGATGGCTACCGAGCGCGGGTTTTCATAGCTTATCGCGAACAGTGGTTTGCCTGCGGATGACTTCATCATCAGATAGGGCACCTTGGCCTCGCTATCCCAATGCGCGGTGAAGCGCCGTTGTGGGTCTTTCAGCATCTTGTTCACAATATCGTTGTACTTGATGTAACTGTCTTTATCCAAATCCACGCCCAGCGACTTGAAGACGTCTTTTTCACGTGTGGTGAAATAGGGCTGGGTGACGGGATGCTTGGCCGCATCTGCCACATCCCAATCAATACCCGGCTCGGTGGCGCGTTTAGGTACCCGGCCATAGAAACCGATCCCCAGATTGAGCTGGGTTGGCTTCAGCCCGGCGGCCAGATAGTTGTTGACCACAAAGTCGGCGCTGTACTTGTCGGCGGCGGCCACGGTTGGCCATTGTTTGGAGTCATAGAGATTGGAGTTGAAATACTGGGTACCGTACGCCATGTCGTAGGTCATCAGATTGATGTAGTTCAGATAGGGCGCGATAGCCTTAACGTCTACCCATTCCTGCGGACTTTTGACGTTAGCCCCGACGGCGATGGTCAGCAGTTTTTCTTTACCCAACGCCTGATGCAGTTCGCTCAGTAGGGAGGTGAAATTGGCTCTGTCAGTGGGCTGGCTTTCCACCAATCCCCAGGCACCGTTAACCGGGTATTCCCAATCCAGATCGATACCATCTAGCTGATACTTGGCAATCACCTCCTGCACCGAACGAATAAACACCGCCCGGCTTTCCGGTGTGGCTGCCGCGCCGGAGAACCCACGAGCTCCCCATCCGCCAACGGACAGCAAAACCTTCAGCGCCGGATTTTGCAGGCGCAATTCGGGTAATAGCTTTAAGTCTGCTTCGACTTTAGGGGAGAGATAGATTTGGTGTAGGCGGGAGGGATCTTTCAGTGCCGGGTTGGTTTCCTCTTTTTCAGCGTTATAAATCAGGCCAAAAGAGTAGTTGAGGTGGGTGATCTGGCTGACGTCAAGCTGGTTGATATCACCGCCCGGCCCGGCGGTTACGTCGCCACCGCCGTTGAAGTAGCCGACAGAGAGATAAGGTGCCGCGTGAGCCATGCCCACGCCAGCCACACCGAGTTGCACCGCTACCAGCAAGGGTAGCAGTTTACGGGTTAAAGCCATGTTGTCTCCTTTGGTCAGCAAGGCCGACCTGAACCGCCTGGGGCGGTATCAATAAAGCCGGGCTCGGTAGGCCCCGGATGCGTATAACTTATTGATGCCTATGCATCAGAAGCCATAACAGCAAAAGAGACGGGAGGGGACAAGGTGAGCGCGCAGAAGAATGGTGAGAATGTGAGCAGCGTCGAAAATAAAGCGGTTGGCAGAGGATATGGGGCGCTGAGGTCAAGCAGCCCCAAAAACCGTTAGCGTTGAGTAAACTGTGACAGTGTAACTAACTGTGCGCCAGCCGACTGCATTTCTGCCAACGCCTGCTCGCTGTCATCGGGGCTTAAATTGACACCGCGGCAGCCATCGATGATGACCTGGGTCTGATAACCTAAACGCAAGGCATCTAACACGCTGAACTTGACGCAATAATCGGTGGCCAGCCCCATCACGGCGAGATGAGTGATGCCTCGTTCCTTCAGCCAGCCATCGAGCGCCGTTTGTGCCCGGTGGCCATTATCAAAGAAAGCACTATAGCTATCGATATCCGGGTTCTCGCCCTTACGGAATATCGCTGCGATGGGTTGCTTATCAAGCTGAGGATGAAGTTCTGCGCCAGGGGTACCCTGAACGCAGTGCTCCGGCCACCAAACCTGAGGCAGGCCTTCCAGTTCTCCAAGCGTACCAATCTGCGCGTTGGAGTTAATCGCAAAACTGCGATGATCCGCCGGGTGCCAGTCCTGGCTGGCAATCACCGTTTCGTTACGGGCCAGGCTGGCTGCGATAGCCTGATTGGCGACGTCAATGGTGGCATCACCTTCTGCCACGCCTAAGGCGCCGCCGGGGCAAAAGTCGTTTTGTAAATCAATCAGCAACAGAGCAGTTTTCATCAGAGTTCCCACTTCGGATTAGCCCGCAGCGCTTAATTCGCCACGCAGGTCTTGTTGCATCAGGCTGCGGATCTCTTCTGAGGTTAACGGCTGGCTCAACAGGTAATGCAGCTTGGTCAGCGCGGCTTCCACCGTCATATCAAAACCGCTGATGACGCCGGCATGAGCCAGGGCATTACCGGTCGCATAGCCCTCCATATTGACCCGGCCAGAGATACATTGTGTCAGGTTGACCACTACGATGCCACGCTCGGAGGCATCACGCAATTCATCCACCAGTTCGGCCTTTTGGGGCGCGTTACCGACGCCGTAAGAGCGCAGGATCAAGGCTTTGACCGGTTGCAGCAGGAAGTTACGCACCACGGCACCGGAAATTCCCGGATAAATCGTCACCACGCCGATGGGCTGTGGCGTGATGCTATGCACGATCAATTCTCCGTTGCACACCGGAGAGGCGATGCCGGTCTGGCGACGTATGTGGATACCTGCTTCCAGCAAGGGAGGTAGATTGGGGGAGGCAAAAGCATCAAAGCCGTCGGCATGTGCCTTGGTGGTGCGGTTGCCACGAAACAGCTTGTTGTTGAAAAACAGGCTGACCTCGTTCACCGGGTGATTGGCGGCCAGATAGAGGGCATTCAACAGATTGGTTTGGCCGTCGGAGCGCAATTCTGCCAGCGGGATTTGCGACCCGGTGACGATCACCGGCTTATCCAGGTTCTCCAGCATGAAAGACAGGGCTGAAGCGGTAAACGCCATGGTGTCGGTGCCGTGCAGAATAACAAAGCCGTCATAGCGAGAGTAATTCTGTTTGATGTCGTCGGCGATATGCTGCCAGTCTTCGGGGGTCATATCCGAAGAGTCGATCAACGGGGCATATTCATGAATGGTGAAATCCGGCATCTCTGGGCGATGGAACTCGGGCATCAGTGCCAACTGGCGCTGTAGGTGGCCGGAAACCGGGATGTATCCCTGTTCGGAACGCTGCATACCGATAGTGCCGCCGGTATAGGCGACGTAAATGGATTTCTTTTGCATGGCTTCGATCTTGTGGCTGTCAGATAGGCTGAATTATAGGGAGATAGCAGGAGAAAAAAAGCCCGGCGGATGCCGGGCTAGAGATTTATTTGTTAACGGACCTCTCCGCAAGTCAGGCATATGGCATAACGATGCTGCGGATCGTTCAGGTTATTAAACAGGCCAGGCTGTTCTTTCACCGCCAGCGCCACCGATGCCAACGGGGCTGGCAGCATTGACTGGATCGCCTCAGGCAGCATGGCGTGGATAGAAACGCCAAACTGGCTGAGCAGCATATCCGTCATACTAGGGGCATCGATAAACCAGTTGAGTTGCCACTGTGGCAGCTTGGCCAGCTCTGCCGCTTTCTTCACGGCGTCGTCAAAGTCGCCCAGTTGGTCGATCAGGCCATTTTTCTTGGCGTCGCTACCGATCCAGACGTGACCTTGAGCAATTTGATCGACCTGCTCTGGCGTCATCTTCCGGGCGGTTGCCACCAGGTCGATGAAGTTTTTATAACCGTTCTCGATGTTCAACTGCATCATCTGTGAGAATTCTGGCGGCAGTGCTTTGGTCACGGCCAGGTCGGCCAGTGGTGACGTCGCGACGCCGTCGGTATGTACCCCAACGCTGTCCAAGGTGTTCTCATAGGTGTTGATCACACCGAAGATACCGATGGAGCCGGTGAGGGTGCTCGGGCTGGCAATGATGTAATCTGCCGGGGTCGACACCCAGTAACCGCCAGACGCGGCCATTCCACCCATGGAAACCACTACGGGTTTACCTGCGGCGCGAACCGCTGCCAACTCGGAACGGATCACTTCTGAAGCGCTGACGCTACCGCCAGGGCTATTGACGCGTAGGATAACGGCTTTGATTTTCGGATCCAGACGCGCCTGACGCAGTTGTGAGGCCGTGGTGTCGCCACCGACCGATCCTGGCGTCTGCGGGCCATCCATGATCGCGCCATTGACAAAGATGACGGCGATCTCACCGCCCTGAACCGGTGACGGCTGCGGCTGGTAATCGTAGATGCTGACCGCATTGAAATCATTGCTCTGCTTGTCCCAACCGAAGGTTTTCACCAACTGTGTTTCTATCGCAGTGCGAGAGGCCAGCTCATCGACCAGTTTGCTGTTCAGGGCGAACTGCGCGGTGTCGCCACCCGTCGCCTTTAAACCACTGAGAATATCTGCTGCGCCTGGGAACAACTGATCTGGCGTAAGTTGACGGTTAGCCGCCACCGTATCCAGATAGTTTTGCCACAGCCCGCCAACCCAGCGGCTATCGGCTTCCCGCGCAGCCGGTGACATATCATCACGGATCAGCGGTTCTACGGCCGATTTATAGGTGCCCACGCGGAAAATATTGGTGGTGACCTTCAGCTTCTCCAACAGGGATTTGTAATAAAGGTTGTTGGTGGCGAAACCATGCAGATCGACGGCACCCTGTGGTGACAGGTAGATCTTGTTGGCGTAGCTGGCCAGATAGTATTGCGTTTGGTTATAACTGTCGCCGATGGCAAAGATCGGTTTACCACTGTCGCGGAACTCACGCAGTGCCTTGCCGATGTATTGCAGGGAAGGCTGATCCGCCCCGGCAAAATCATTCAGCTGCAACACCATACCGGTGATGTTTTTATCCTCTTTGGCCTTGCGAATGGTATCCACCACGTCAAACAGTGAGTTTTCCTGCAGACGGTTGCTGGAGGCGCCCAACAGTTCGCGTCCCCACTGACGAACCCGGTTGTTTACCGAAGGTTGATCGACCACCACGCCGCTGAGATCGACCAGCAGTGCGCCATGCGGTGTTACTGCCGAAGAATTGCCTTGGAGTGAAAGATAAATACCGACCCCGACCAGGATCAAGAAAATCAGGAACAAGTTCAGGATAAGTTCCCTGACGAAATTCAGCAGACGCCATGTCCATCTGAAAATACCAGCAATAATTCGCCCCAATGTGCGCATGTGCTCTCCAACAAGAGTCTAGAATGTTCCGCTATCCTAATGAGCGGCCGAAGAAATGTCAGCTTTAAATCATCTGCCATTTATCCCCCTGCAGCCTGAGTGGCAACGGGTATAGACAGTATTACAGAGGCTGTAACTCTATGTAGAGCTATGTTAACGTGATTTAAACGAAAATTGTTATCAGGAGTTAATGATGGATGCTCTGGATCTTTTACTCAATCGCCGTTCTGCGTCATGCCTGACCGCACCGGCACCCGCAGGTGAAGTGCGTCAGAATATCATCAACGCCGGGCTGCGCGCGCCGGATCACGGTACGTTACAGCCGTGGCGTTTTATCCTGATCGAGGATCAGGGTCTGCAACGTTTCAGTGAATTGCTGCAAGCCGCCGCCAGACAAGATGAACTGGATGAGAGTGCGGTAGAAAAGGCCAAACAGGCACCTTTTCGTGCGCCATTGATTATCACGGTGGTTGCTCATTGCAGTGAAAATCCGAAAGTGCCGCGCTGGGAGCAGGTTGTCTCTGCCGGTTGCGCGGTGCAGGCGATGCAAATGGCGGCTTTGGCGCAGGGCTTTAATGGCATCTGGCGCAGCGGTGCCTGGACAGAGCATCCGTTGGTGCGCGAAGCCTTCGCCTGCCGCGAGCAGGACGAGATCGTCGGTTTCCTCTATCTAGGCACGCCGCAGTTAAAAGGTGCCACTAAAGTGGTCGCTCCGGACAGTACGCCTTTCGTCCGCTACTTCTGATCCGCCATGCGGGAGCTCGCCGAGAATGCGCGATAACCCGCAGTTTTGTACTGTTTCTGAGCAGGTCGCACGCATAATGCCAACCTGCTCTTATCAATCCCCTCGGCAAGCGCTACCCTATATCCCATTGTGATATCCTTACGTTCGTTTGTTACCCAGAGGGAGTGGACTATGACATCGCCGGCCATTCGTTTGACCCAGTACAGCCACGGCGCTGGCTGCGGCTGTAAAATCTCACCCAAAGTGCTTGAAACGATACTGCACAGCGAGCAGGAAAAGTTTATCGATCCCCATCTGCTGGTGGGTAATGAAACGCGTGATGATGCCGCAGTGTATGACATCGGTAACGGCGTGGGCATTATCAGCACCACTGATTTCTTTATGCCGATCGTCGACGATCCGTTTGATTTTGGCCGTATTGCGGCAGCCAACGCCATCAGCGACGTGTATGCGATGGGCGGTAAACCGATCATGGCCATCGCTATTCTTGGCTGGCCGATTGCCAAGCTGCCCGCAGAGGTTGCCCAACAGGTGATCGACGGTGGCCGCTATGCTTGCCAGCAGGCGGGGATTGCATTGGCGGGTGGCCATTCTATTGATGCCCCAGAGCCGATTTTTGGCTTGGCGGTAACCGGCATCGTCAAAACCGAGCTGGTGAAGAAAAACAGTGCGGCGCAGGCAGGCACCAAGCTATTCCTGACCAAACCGCTGGGCATTGGCGTGCTGACCACCGCAGAGAAGAAAAGCAAACTGCTGGCCGAACACCAAGGCTTGGCTACTGAGGTCATGTGCCAGTTGAACAAGCCTGGGGCAGACTTTGCCGAAGTGGCAGGCGTAACGGCGATGACCGATGTTACCGGCTTTGGCCTGCTTGGCCACCTTAGCGAGATGTGCCAGGGCTCCGATCTGCAGGCAACCGTATGGTTCGAATGCGTGCCGAAACTGCCGGATGTTGAACGTTATATCAGCGAAGGCTGCGTACCGGGCGGTACCGGACGTAACTTTGAAAGCTATGGTCACCTGGTTGGCGCCATGAGCGATCTGCAACGTCAATTGCTGTGCGATCCGCAAACCTCCGGCGGTTTGCTGCTGGCAGTATTGCCGGAAGCCGAAGCCGAAGTGCAGGCGATAGCGGCCCGTCATGGCATCACGCTGAACGCGATTGGTGAATTGCAGGCCGCACAGGCGGGTAAACCACTGATCGAGGTTGTCTAGTGTCAACGGTGCAGACTCGACAGGATACGCAAGACTACCAGCGCCTTTTTCTACAGGATGTGCCGCTGATTGACGTGCGCGCGCCGATAGAGTTTACGCAGGGGGCATTCCCCTGTTCAGTTAATCTGCCGTTGATGAGCGACAGTGAACGTCAGGCGGTGGGCACCTGCTACAAGCAGCATGGTCAACAAGCTGCGATCGCTCTTGGGCACAGCCTGGTCAATGGTAAACTGCGTGAGCAGCGCACGCAGGCCTGGATCGAACAGTGTGCCCGGCAGCCAGAAGGTTATATCTACTGTTTCCGCGGTGGTCTACGCTCGCAATTGGTGCAACAGTGGCTGAGAGAGGCTGGTGTTGACTATCCACGCGTGGTAGGCGGTTATAAGGCGCTGCGCAATTTTTTGCTCGGTGCGCTTGAGGCCGCCGCTGCGTTGCCTATGCTGATCGTTGGCGGTAACACCGGTTGTGGCAAGACGCTGCTGATTAATGAATTGGCGGCCGGTATCGATCTGGAAGGGATCGCTCATCATCGCGGTTCGTCTTTTGGCCGTACTCTGGTGAAACAGCCCACCCAAATCAATTTTGAGAATCAGCTGGCTACGTGCATGTTGAAGAAACAGCACGGTGGCTGCCGCCATTGGGTGCTGGAGGATGAAAGCCGGATCATCGGTTCGAATAATCTCCCATTAGGGCTGTTCAATGGTATGCAACAGGCTGCCCTGGTGGTGATTGACGATCCGTTTGATGTGAGAGTGGCACGCCTGCAAGATGAGTATATCGACCGGATGCGCATTGCCTTTGAGCAAGCCTATGGCGAGCAAGACGGCTGGCGGCAATATGATGAATATTTGCACCATGGCCTGTTTGCCATCCGCCGCCGCCTGGGACTGGAACTGTTCCAGCAGTTGACGCTGCGTCTCGAATCGGCGCTGCAGGTACAACGGCTCACAGGCCAAAGCGAAGCGCATCAACAATGGCTGGTGCCGCTGCTGCAACACTATTACGATCCGATGTATCGCTACCAATTAGAGAAGAAAACCCAACGTGTGATCTTTCGCGGTAATTACGCGCAAGTCAGAGAGTTCCTGATGACGTATAGCCAGAATAACGGTGAATAATGCGACTGTTTATAGCCGAAAAACCGAGTTTGGCCCGCGCCATTGCTGATGTCTTACCCAAGCCCCATCGTCGGGGTGACGGCTTTATTGCCTGTGGCAGCAACGATGTGGTGACCTGGTGCGTTGGGCACCTGTTAGAACAGGCCCAGCCGGATGCTTACGACAGCCGTTACGCGCGCTGGTCGTTGGCCGACTTACCGATAATCCCGCAGAAGTGGTTGTTGCAGCCGCGCCCTTCGGTCAGCAAGCAGCTGAACGCGATCAAAAAGCTGCTGGCAGAAGCCGACGAAGTGATCCACGCGGGTGACCCGGATCGGGAAGGGCAGTTGCTGGTGGATGAGGTGCTGGATTATCTGGCATTGACTCAGGAGAAGCGCCAGAACGTGCGGCGTTGCCTGATCAACGATCTCAACCCACAGGCGGTGGAGCGTGCAGTACAGCGTCTGCGTGATAACCGTGACTTTATCCCGCTGTGCGTTTCCGCGTTGGCGCGTGCGCGTGCCGACTGGCTTTACGGCATCAACATGACCCGGGCTTATACGCTGCTAGGGCGTAACGCGGGCTACGACGGCGTGCTGTCGGTTGGGCGGGTACAGACGCCGGTACTGGGGCTGGTGGTGCGTCGCGATGAAGAGATCGAAAACTTCGTTTCGAAAGACTTCTTTGAGGTGAAAGCGCATATCGTCACGCCGAAGGAAGAACGCTTTGTCGCCCTGTGGCAGCCGAGTGAATCTTGTGAGCCTTATCAGGATGAGGAGGGGCGTTTACTGCACCGGCCGTTGGCCGAACACGTGGTTAAACGCATCGAAGGCGCACCGGCGCTGGTCACCTCGTATAATGATAAACGGGAATCAGATACCGCTCCGCTGCCGTTTTCCCTTTCAACGCTGCAGATTGAAGCGTCGAAACGCTTTAACCTCAGCGCCCAGCAGGTGTTGGACGTTTGCCAACGGCTGTATGAAACCCACAAGCTGATCACTTACCCGCGTTCTGACTGCCGTTATCTGCCAGAGGAACACTTTGCAGGGCGTCATGCCGTGTTGAACGCCATCAGCGTACATCAGCCGGATCTCTATCCACAGGAAATAATCGATAGTGAACGCCGTAACCGCTGTTGGGACGATAAAAAGGTTGATGCGCACCACGCGATTATTCCCACGGCGCGTGCCAGCAAGGCCAGCCTGAGCCAGGATGAACAAAACGTTTACAGTTTGGTGGCCCGGCAGTATCTGATGCAGTTTTGCCCGGATGCGATGTTCCGCAAGTGCGTCATCGAGCTGGATATCGCTGGCGGCAAGTTTATCGCCAAGGCACGTTTCCTGGCCGAAGCGGGCTGGCGCACCTTGCTGGGCAGTAAAGAGCGTGATGAGGAAAACGAAGGTGCACCGCTGCCTGTTGTCGCCAAAGACGATGAATTACTGTGCGAGCGTGGCGAAGTGGTAGAACGCCAGACTCAACCGCCACGGCCTTTTACGGATGCCAGCCTGTTGTCGGCCATGACCGGGATTGCGCGTTTTGTGCAGGATAAAGCGCTAAAGAAAATCCTGCGAGCGACCGATGGTTTAGGGACAGAGGCAACGCGCGCAGGCATTATCGAGCTGCTCTTCAAGCGGGCGTTCCTCTACAAGAAAGGGCGCTATATTCACTCCAGCGAAACCGGGCGGGCACTGATCCATTCATTGCCAGACCTGGCGGCACGCCCTGATATGACGGCGCAGTGGGAGTCTACGTTGACGCAAATCAGCGAAAAATCCTGCCGTTATCAGGACTTTATGCAACCGCTGGAAGGCACGCTGCAACAGCTGATCTATCAGGCTAAGCAGAGCCGGGCCAGTATAGCGTTTCGTGGCTTGTCGCCTGCACCGTCAGCCGGGGCGAAAAAGCGTAAAAAAAGTGCCGGAAAGGCACGGGAGAAAAGTGAATGAGCCGCATATCCTTGTTGATCGGTTGTTTGGCATTGTTTTCCACCGGCGTATTGGCCAATCGCGGTAACGTCGATGTCGTCGTACCGGTGTCTCCAGAAATATGGGGTACCGCACGTACCACGACAACGCCGCCGCCCTGCAACCGTTGCTGCATTTATCAGAATCAAAACTATTCTGAAGGTGCGCTGCTGAAAGTGGGTGACGAGATGATGCAGTGCGCACGCGACCCTAACGTCACGGGCACCAATCCGTTAATCTGGATCCGCCTCAAGCGGTGATTGCAGAGTGTGTAGGGGCACTGGCTGCCCCTAGTCGGATAGTAAGCGGATATAGCTTTCCAACAAGGGAATATCGGCGGGGGCTAGCGGGTAGTTTCTGGCCTGTTCGGGAGTAACCCAAGCAAATGCGCTATGGCAATGTAGCTGTAATTCCCCGCTAAAGGAAACAACCTGCCAAGCATGTAGCCGAATAATCCTCTCCTTTTGCGGCCACTGATTGCTGGCCACAAAACTCCCCACTTTGGCGATAATGCCCAACTCTTCCCTCAGTTCACGGGCGAGCGCCTGGGGCTGGCTCTCAGCCATTTCGACCTTACCGCCGGGAAACTCCCATAGGCCAGCCTGATCGCTGCTGCTATCGCGTTGAGCGAGCAGGATCTTGCCGTCTTGTTCGATAATGGCGGCAACGACATCAATGATTTTCATAGCTTGGATTCTATATCGCCCCGACGTGCATCGGGGCAGGGGGATTACAGTGCAAACTCGGCCCAGACAGGAGCATGGTCTGAGGGTTTTTCCATACCACGGATCTGATAATCAATGCCGGTGGCGGTACAGCGCGCAGCCAATGAGGTGTTAGCCAACAGTAGATCGATACGCAGACCACGGTTTTCATCGAAACCTCGCGAACGATAGTCAAACCACGAGAACTCATCGTTACGCTCAGGGTTGGCATGCCGGTAGGTATCTACCAGACCCCAGTCCAGCAGGCGGCCCATCCACTCACGCTCTTCCGGCAGGAAGGAGCATTTGCCGGTGCGCAACCAACGTTTGCGGCTCTCTTCACCAATACCGATGTCCAGATCGGTTGGACTGATGTTCATATCGCCCATGATCAATACCTGCGACTCTGCCGGCAGTTGTTGCAGATAATTTTGCAGGTCTTGATAAAAGCGGGTTTTGGCTGGGAATTTGATCGGGTGGTCGCGGCTTTCTCCTTGCGGGAAGTAACCATTAATCACCGTCAATGTGCCTTGTGGCGTTGCCAGGTCGGCCATGATGATACGACGCTGCGCATCTTCTTCATCAGTAGGAAAACCGCGGCGTACGGCAAGAGGTTCATCTTTAGTCAGCAACGCCACGCCGTAATGGCCTTTCTGCCCATGATAGAACACGTGATAGCCGTGTTGGCTGACTTCTTCCAGCGGGAACATATCGTCGTGGACTTTGGTTTCCTGCAGGCCGATCACATCCGGCTGATGCTGCTCGATAATTGCTGCCAACTGATGCGGACGTGCACGCAGTCCATTGATATTAAAAGAAACAAACTTCATGAGCGCTGCCGTTTTTATCCGAAAAAATGTGTTCAGATAGTAGCAGAGTTTGGCCGAAAATGTAACGCGGACCAGCGGCGGTATGCCGCTGGTGGCCAGGGATTATTTCGCCCAGCGGTCGTAATTCTGCGGTTGATAGTCATCAAACTGCTGGATTAAGGCTGCCGGAGAATCGCTGATATGCAGGGTCTTGAGATAATCATGTCGCATAAAGCCTTGATCGGCGACGTGCTGTAAAAACTGGCTTAGCGGGTGGTAAAAACCGTTAACATCCAGCAGCCCGACCGGCTTGCTGTGGTAACCGATTTGCCCCCAGGTCCAGATTTCGAACAGCTCTTCCAGCGTACCGATACCGCCAGGCAGGGCAATAAAGCCGTCGGCCAGTTCAGCCATCCGCGCTTTACGGGTGTGCATGTCAGGGACGATTTCCAATTCGGTCAGGCCACGGTGTGCCGTTTCGGCCTCGACCAATCGCTGGGGAATGATGCCTATTGCTTCGCCACCGGCCTCTAGCACCGCGTCCGCTACCACACCCATTAACCCTTTTTTACCACCGCCATACACCAGACGCCGCCCTTGGGTGGCAAGCAGATGACCTAATTGGCGGGCATGTTCGACATAGGCTGGATTATTACCCTCGCTGGCACCACAAAAGATACAAATGTTGTTACGCATGACTTTCCCTTGCTGCTTTTAACGAAGCCAGTGGTATAGCGAATTGTAGGGTTTAGTTCAAGGGGAATTGGTATTGCGATGGTGGTGGGAAGGATGGCTTCTTACAGTCGAAACTAGTTGTCTGAGTAAGAGTGCTTTATACCGCGACACCCAAGCTTGAGACAGGAGGGAGTCATTGCAGGTTAGCCGACCGTTGAGCGCATGGATGCGCGATTGCGAGCCCCCAGGGACGGGTTTACGGCGTGTCGGCGTTCTGCATGACTTCCACCTGTAGCATAATAAGGAGCAGCTATTTGGTTCGGTGGTGCATGATGATTTGACGGAAATATTTAGTCTGTGAGGGGTATACAAGGATGGTGGTGGGGAGGATGACCGCGCAAGCGCGTTGTCCACTGCGTGGACTCGAACCTTGGTCGAAGCTTCTCATCCTTCCCTGCTCAGGGCTGTATGGTAATGAGATGATGATTTAAAACTGGGGAGGTATATAAAGAGATGGTGGTGGGGGAAGGATTCGAACCTTCGAAGTCTGTGACGGCAGATTTACAGTCTGCTCCCTTTGGCCGCTCGGGAACCCCACCATGGTATTCATGGTTGCTAATTTTGAACAGAAAGTTGGCAAATTCTCTCTGGCACTACTGAAACAACTTTACTTTGAGTGATTCATGAGGCTTCAGATTTCTCTGTTTGCTCATTGCCATAAAATAATGGTGGTGGGGGAAGGATTCGAACCTTCGAAGTCTGTGACGGCAGATTTACAGTCTGCTCCCTTTGGCCGCTCGGGAACCCCACCATGATATTCATGGTTGCTAATTTTTAACAGAAAGTTGGCAAACCCTTTCTGGTAGAACTGAAACTCTTTCCTTTGCTTGCGAAACGTCTGTCTCGGTAAGCGGGGCGCATCATATCAAATGAAGCGCTTGTGTAAAGCATTGAAATGCAGAAAATGAATTGTTTGTCGCTTTTTTATTCTCAGCGGTGCTTCCGTGAACGAAAGACACCGCTTTGTTAACCAATTACAGGATCACCGTGCGGTTACCGTAGACGAACACGCGTTGAGCCAGTACACGATACAGTGCGCGGCTAAGCACGTTTTTCTCCACGTCACGCCCGGCACGCATCATATCTTCTGCCGAATAGGTGTGATCGACATGAATAACGTCCTGCATAATGATTGGGCCTTCATCCAGGCTGTCGTTCACATAGTGCGCCGTTGCCCCGATGATCTTCACGCCACGCTCATAAGCCTGGTGATAAGGGCGTGCACCGATAAAGGCTGGCAGGAACGAATGGTGAATATTGATCACCTGGTTTGGGTAATGCTGAACAAAAGCCGGGGTCAGCACGCGCATATACTTGGCCAAGACTACGTAATCAGGCTGATATTGGTCGATCTGCGCGATCATCTGTTGATCATGTTGCTCACGCGTCAGCCCTTCGTGGCTGACCAGATGGAACGGAATGTCAAAGCGTTCAACCAGCGTCTGCAACGTGGTGTGGTTGCCAATGACGGCGGCAATCTCAACGTCCAGGCCGCCATAGGCGCTTTTCATCAGCAGATCGCCCAGGCAGTGGGCTTCTTTGGTGACCAGCACCACAATACGGCGGCGGCCTGCGCTGTGCAGTTCGCGCTCCGAACCCTCTGGTAACGCGCCGTCCAGATCGGCCAACAGCGTCGTATCATTGAAGATCCCTTCCAGCTCGGTACGCATAAAGAAGCGACCGGTGAGGTGATCGACAAACTCATTGTTCTGCACAATGTTCAATTCGTGCTTGTAACAAATGTTGGTGATCTTGGCGATCAGCCCTTTGGCATCGGGGCAGATGGTGCGTAAAATTTTTCTTTGTACGTTTTGCTGTGGCATGAGTGTGTCGATTCCGTCTGATTCTGAACCCGCAGGCTTATTGCCCGCAGCACTTTTTATATTTTTTGCCTGAACCGCAGGGGCAAACGGCATTTCTGCCCGGTTGAGGTTTGGTTCCGTCGATATAGTACCAGCGTTGTTCAAGGCGAAGGAAGCGGGAACGCTCATGCATGGCACTCTCGCTTTCTCCATCGCGCGAACGGGCGATGAATTCCACGAACCCTTCATCGGCGCTATTGCCAGCGGTTTCCGCTACCACCGTCAGCCCAAGCCATTCGGTATCGCCAAAGCTGCTGCTGATGGCGCTGCGCCACTCTTCGGGGTTGCAGTCTGGGTGCCAGGTCGCAATTAGATAATCCACATCCCGTTTTACATAGGCGGAATATCTCGAACGCATTAATATGCCCGGCGACATAGCGTATTGAGTACCTGTTATATAGGGCGCACAGCAAGCGCTGTAGTCCTGCCCGCTGCCGCAGGGGCATAGCTCAGTCAAAATAACGCCTCTCAGTAGTTAGCTCGCACGATGTATAGCCGCGGCTAAAATCAATTTAACGCATATGTTACCTAACATCATTCGTTGATGACAATGTACCCTGCGATTGGGTTGAGTGAATTCACCGAGCAAAGGATAGGCAAAGCATGCGGAAAGTTAAAATCGGGTTGGCATTAGGGGCCGGTGCCGCCAAGGGGTGGGCGCATATCGGCGTGATTAACGCACTGCGTAAGCTGGGTATCGAAGCCGATATTGTTGCAGGATGTTCCGTGGGAGCACTGGTTGGGGCGGCGTTTGCCAGCCATCGGTTGCCAGCGATGGAGAAGTGGGTACGATCATTCAGCTACTGGGACGTAATCAGACTGATGGATCTGTCCTGGCAGCGCGGTGGTTTATTACGCGGCGAACGCGTGTTTAACGTCGTTGGCCAAATACTGAAAATTAACGACTTTACCGACTGCTCATTGAAATTCGGTGCGGTGACCACCAACCTCAGTACCGGCCGTGAGCTGTGGATGACCAAAGGGGATATCCACCAGGCCATTCGTGCCTCCTGCAGCATGCCGGGTTTGTTGGCACCGGTCTGGTTTGACGGATATTGGTTGGTGGATGGTGCCTTGGTCAACCCGGTTCCTATTTCATTGGCTAGGGCGATGGGGGCAGACATCGTGATTGCCGTGGATTTGCAACATGACGCGCACCTGATGCAGCAGGATCTGTTTTCGGTACGCAATGATGCTGGCGAGCAGAGTGAAACAAGCATTAGCGATGCCAATAACTGGCGCGACCGCCTGCGGGAACGCATGAATAAAATGATGTTGAAGAAAACCACCTTCACCCCCACGGCGATGGAAATCATGAGCACCTCGATTCAGATGCTGGAGAATCGAGTGAAGCGAACCCGTATGGCCAGTGACCCGCCGGACGTACTGATCCAGCCGTATTGCCCACAGATATCTACCCTGGATTTCCATCGCGCCAGCGAGGCGATAGAGGCGGGCCGCTTGGCAGTCGAAAAACAGATAGATGTTTTGGCACCATTGATAAAAAATAAATGATTACCATTTGTTAGGGTGGAATGATGCTATTGGGCGTGTTTTCGACAGGCACAAGTGCTCATTATGAGCCACTATTACAACATCAAAAGGGAAGAGGCTGGGTCGATGGCATTACCACTGATAAGCAAGCGCATCTTAATCGTTGAGGACGAACAGGTTTTCCGTTCTGTGCTTGTAGGTTATCTTGCATCCTTGGGAGCACAAACCAGCGAGGCGGCCAATGGCCTTGTGGCGTTGAGTGCGGTTGAAGAGTTCGCTCCCGATCTCATCCTGTGCGATCTCGCCATGCCGGAAATGGACGGCATCGAGTTTGTTGAGCATCTGCGCTTGCAAGGGATAAAGATCCCGGTATTGGTGATCTCGGCGACCGATAAAATGGCGGATATCGCCAAGGTGCTGCGGCTCGGCGTTCAGGATGTGCTGCTGAAACCGTTGAGCGATCTCAATCGGCTGCGCGAAGCGGTACTGGCTTGCCTCTATCCTAATATGTTTACTTCGCAGGCGATCGAAGAGGCTGAGCTGTTTCAGGATTGGCAGGCATTAAGCCAAAACCCCTCCGAGGCCGTGAGATTACTCAAGCAGTTACAGCCACCCGTGCAGCAGTCTATTGCCGGTTGCCGTATTAATTATCGGCAATTAACCACCAGCGAAAATCCGGGGTTGGTGCTGGATATCGCGGCGCTATCGGATAAAGACCTGGCGTTTTATTGCCTGGATGTCACCCGTGCGGGAGATAATGGCGTGATGGCTGCCTTGCTGTTGCGTGCTTTATTCAACGGCTTACTACAAGATCATTTAGCCAATCAACAGCATCGCCTGCCGCAAATGTCTGCATTGTTAAAACAAGTTAACCAATTATTGCGCCAAGGCAAGTTGGAAGGCCAATTTCCGCTGTTGGTGGGCTATTATCATGCCGAATATAAGAATCTGGTGCTGGCCTCTGCCGGTTTGCATGCCAATGTAAATACAGGGGATAACCTGATTCAATTAAGTAATGGCGTCCCCTTGGGCACGCTTGGCACCACTTACATGAATCAAATAAGCCAACGCTGTGATGCCTGGCAGTGCCAAGTCTGGGGGAGCGGCGGTCGGTTACGTCTGATGCTGAGTGCTGAATAAATCATCAATGGAACTCCAGCAATTGCCTCTGCCTATTCTCCATTAACGTCGTTTCCATAGGTAGTTGTCTTAATTTATTGCTATTTGAGCTTGGGGTAATACTCAGCGGATTTAAGCTGGTATACTTTGCGGGTTTTTCGTATGGCGGAGTAAGTGCGCAATTTGAGAGCGAAAAGAGAGCTACTTAGAAAGATCGTCAGGACTTCAGTAGCCATTTGCGGGTGATAAGCTCGTTGGTGAGCTCTTTGACCTATAGCGTGTCGAGACGAAAAGACCACCCAACACGGGTAAAGAATTGTTGGTTTGGCTGCGGCCTAGGGCGGCGGACAAACAGAAGTAGCTTGATAACTTTTTGTTAAATTTGAAAATTAGGACTTCCCGATGAAAGTAACCGTTTTCGGTATTGGCTATGTTGGCCTGGTACAGGCAGCCGTGTTGGCTGACGTGGGTCATGATGTCATGTGTATCGACATCGATGAACAGAAGGTCGAAAACCTCAAACAAGGCAATATTCCGATCTTTGAACCGGGCCTGACCTCGTTGGTACAGCAAAACTATGAAGCCGGTCGTCTACATTTCACTACCGATGCAAAAGCCGGTGTTGCTCATGGCGCTATCCAGTTTATCGCCGTGGGAACGCCACCGGACGAAGATGGTTCTGCCGATCTGAAATATGTCACCGCCGTGGCACGCACCATCGCCGAACATATGACAGACCGCAAAGTGGTGATCGATAAGTCAACCGTACCGGTAGGTACCGCTGATAAAGTTCGTGAAGTGATGACCGAAACGCTGCGCAAGCGCGGCAGCGACTTGGCGTTTGATGTCGTCTCCAACCCAGAGTTCCTCAAGGAAGGGGCAGCTGTTGCCGATTGTATGCGCCCTGAGCGTATCGTGCTGGGCACCGACAACAAAGACGTCATTGAGCCGTTGCGTGAGCTGTATGAGCCGTTCAACCGTAATCACGACCGCATGATCCTGATGGATATCCGTAGCGCAGAACTGACCAAATATGCCGCCAACTGCATGCTGGCGACCAAAATCAGCTTTATGAACGAAATCTCCAATCTGGCAGAGATGCTGGGTGCGGACATTGAAAAAGTGCGTCAGGGGATCGGTTCGGATTCACGTATTGGCTATCACTTCATTTATCCAGGCTGTGGCTACGGCGGCTCCTGCTTCCCGAAAGACGTTCAGGCGTTAATTCGCACCGCAGAGCACATCGGTTATCAACCGAAATTGTTGCAGGCGGTAGAGCAGGTGAACAACCAGCAGAAATATAAGCTGACCCAGTTCATCAAGCATCATTTTGCTGATGATATAAAAGGGAAAACCTTCGCGCTGTGGGGCCTGGCGTTTAAACCTAATACTGACGATATGCGTGAAGCTTCCAGCCGCGTGCTGATGGAAACCTTGTGGGAGTTAGGCGCCAGCGTGCAAGCCTATGACCCGGAAGCCATGGCTGAAGCGCAGCGTATCTATGGGCAACGTGCCGATCTGAAACTGATGGGTACCAAGGAGGCGGCGTTACAGGGAGCCGATGCGTTGGTGATCTGTACCGAATGGCAGAATTTCCGTGCTCCGGATTTTGATGCGATTAAGTCAGCCTTGAAGCAGCCTGTCATTTTTGATGGCCGTAACCTGTATGATCCAGAACGTCTGCAAGCTCGCGGCTTTACTTATTATGGTATTGGTCGCGGCGCATCGATTAAGCCGGTCATCTAAGAGGTGAGCATGAAATTCCTGGTAACAGGTACTGCAGGGTTTGTTGGTTATCACGTAACGGAGCGCCTGCTAGCCATGGGGCATCAGGTTGTCGGTATCGACAACCTGAATGATTATTACGCTGTCAGCCTGAAACAGGCACGGCTCGACATGCTGGCTAATCAGCCAGCATTTCAGTTTATCAAACTGGATTTGGCCGATCGCAATGGAATTGCCGAGCTGTTCGCTGAACATCAGTTTGAGCGGGTCATTCACCTCGGCGCCCAGGCCGGGGTGCGTTATTCGCTGGATCACCCCTTGGCTTATGCGGATTCCAACCTGATTGGCCATTTGAACATTCTTGAAGGGTGTCGGCATAATAAGGTTGGGCATTTGCTGTACGCGTCCTCCAGTTCGGTTTATGGCCTGAATCGCAAGCTACCGTTTTCGACGGATGACTCTGTCGATCACCCAATATCCCTGTATGCTGCGACGAAAAAAGCCAATGAGCTTATGTCGCACAGCTATTCGCATTTATATGGTCTGCCAACCACTGGCCTGCGCTTTTTCACCGTATATGGCCCTTGGGGGCGTCCTGACATGGCGCTGTTTAAATTCACCAAGGCGATATTGGCCGGTGAGAGCATTGATGTATATAACCACGGTGAGATGCATCGTGATTTTACTTACATTGATGATATTGCCGAGGCGGTAGTGCGCTTGCAGGCCATTGTTCCTCAACCCAATGCCAATTGGACGGTGGAACAAGGGTCTCCAGCCAGCAGTTCTGCGCCTTACCATGTCTATAATATCGGCAATAGTAGCCCTATTAAGTTAATGGAATATATTCATGCCCTGGAGGCTGCGTTAGGTATCACGGCGCGCAAAAATATGCTGCCGATGCAGCCTGGTGACGTTTTGGATACCAGCGCGGATACCGAGGAGCTGTACCAGACTATCGCGTTTAAACCTGAGACTAGCGTTGATGAAGGGGTTAAACGGTTTGTTGATTGGTATCGGGCGTTTTATAACGTTCAGTAACCGAACGATAGAAGGGTAGAATAAAGGGGCTTTGGCCCCTTTTTCTTTTCCTGTACATGAGAATTTTGCTAGTCAACCGGAATAACGCGTGTGAAGGTCAGGGGGATTACCGTGGCTGCAAAGCAAAAAGGCTCCCATAGGGAGCCTTTTGAAGGTAACTAAAATGCTATTACAGCAGGAAATCGTCCAGAGATTTGCCTTGCTCTTCGATAGCTTTTTTAATCACGGCTGGAGTACGGCCCTGGCCAGTCCAGGTTTTCATTTCGCCGTTTTCGTCTTTATACTGGTATTTAGCTGGGCGTGCAGCACGCTTTGCTTTACCAGCGGCTTTGGTAGCAGCCATAGTTTGCAGCAGTTCGTTTGGATCAATACCGTCTGCAATCAGCATTTCGCGGTATTGTTGCAGTTTACGAGTGCGCTCTTCAATTTCTGCTTGAGCCTGGCTGTCTTCTTCGCGGCGTTCGTTAACAACAACTTCCAGCTTCTCCAGCATCTCTTCCAGTGTTTCCAGGCTGCATTCTCTTGCCTGTGCACGTAGAGTACGGATGTTGTTCAAAATCTTCAATGCTTCGCTCATTGTTCTAGCTCTCAAATTATATTGGTGGGGGGGCGTGACGATAATAATAGAGTGCTCCTTTCTTTTCTGCAATAGCCAAATTGAAAGAGTGACTAAATTTATCTTTAAAAAACCGATATTGAGAACTGTCCGACTAATAACATAGGGGGATCAGGCTTTAATCCCCCCTGGTTTTTATGCCAAATTGTCCAACCGGATGGCATAATCGCCGAGCTTAAAGTCATTTTGGTCCGCTCGTCATAATTATGCTCTATAACAGTATCGGGAAGGATTTGTGTCCATAATCACTTCCCCAAAAGGACTAGTACTGTAAAGAATGGGGGTATAGCGGTAAACAGCCTGACAGGAGAGAGTAAGTTGTTAAGCGTTCCAATTAACCGGGTAGTCATCGCTCAAAACACATTTAATTGCATTGTTGGCGGGAGGGACTGGGCAGGCTGTTTGCTCGCTGGCAGGACATATCCGTTTGAGCATTAATGAATTTAGTTAATCATTAACAAAAATTAATTGTGCTTGATAAACCACAGTAATCTGTAAATAGATGTAAAAGTGTCCGTTGCGCGTGTAAAATGTTTCACATGAAACTTGGCTTATGGCTATTTTCTTAGGTCAAGATAATGTCAGCCCGCTTGCTGAGTCTGACCAGGGTCTATGCTACACTGTCAACCTGCACCTTCCGACAGTATATACCCGTCGTCTTTCAGGCCGCAGCGTTGTTAACCGCAACAGAGACTCATCAACCGGGGGCGAATATATTCTCCCTTATTGGCAAGGGCGCAGTGAAGCGCGCCAGCTAGACCAGATGATGAGTCAGCGGGGGGCTCAGCTACAACCAGAAAGTCTTAGGGTATATATTTTAAACCATTGGAGTCGCGGCCACATGGCTCAGCTTTATTTTTATTATTCCGCTATGAACGCGGGGAAATCGACGGCACTGTTACAATCTTCATATAATTATCAAGAACGTGGTATGCGCACGCTGGTGTTCACCGCGGAAATCGACCACCGCTTCGGCGTGGGCAAAGTGAGTTCGCGGATTGGGTTGTCGTCGCAGGCACAGCTTTATAATAACGCCACCCAGCTGTATGCCATGATTAATCAGGAACATCAGCAGCAGCCCGTGCATTGCGTGCTGGTGGATGAGAGCCAGTTTCTGACCAAAGAGCAGGTTGAAGAACTTTGCGAGGTGGTCGACCAACTGGATATTCCTGTGCTGTGTTATGGCTTACGTACGGATTTTCTTGGGGAACTGTTTGTTGGCAGCCATCATCTGCTTGCCTGGGCCGATAAACTGGTCGAACTGAAGACCATTTGTCATTGCGGGCGTAAGGCCAATATGGTGCTACGCCTGGGGGACGATGGCAAGGCGATGCATATGGGGGAGCAGGTGGTGATCGGGGGTAACGAAAGCTATGTTTCGGTATGCCGCAAACACTACAAGGAAGCGATCAAGACCCCAGAGTGATATTGCGCCAGAAGCGCCGCAGAAGGCCTATGCGGCGTTTTTGAATGCCGACCTGTGGGGTAGGGTAGTATCGTTGTCAAAATCGTGTGGTGCTCATTGGGAACAATTTGTCTCACGCATAAAAAAACCCGCCTTTCGGCGGGTTTTGACCATTCAGAGAACGGTTATTTCTTGGACTTTTTTTCCGCTTTGGCTGCAACTGGTGCCGCAACTACCGCCTCTTCTTCAGTCGCTTCGCTGAATTCGCGACCGTAGAAGGTATCCATCAAGATTTGCTTGAGTTCGGCAATCAGCGGATAACGTGGGTTAGCACCGGTACATTGGTCATCAAACGCATCTTCAGACAGTTTGTCGACCTTGGCCAGGAAGTCGGCTTCCTGTACGCCAGCTTCGCGGATCGAGGTTGGAATACCCAGCTCTGCCTTGATTTCGTCCAGCCATTTCAGCAGTTTTTCGATCTTCTGCGCGGTACGGTCACCGGCAGCGCTCAGGCCGAGGTGGTCTGCGATTTCCGCGTAGCGACGACGAGCCTGAGGGCGGTCATACTGGCTGAAGGCGGTCTGCTTGGTCGGGTTGTCGTTGGCGTTATAACGAATAACGTTAGAGATCAACATGGCGTTAGCCAGGCCGTGCGGGATGTGGAACTCAGAACCCAGTTTGTGGGCCATTGAGTGACAGACACCCAGGAAGGCGTTGGCAAACGCGATACCGGCGATGGTAGCGGCGTTGTGTACACGCTCACGAGCAACCGGGTTTTTCGCCCCTTCGTGATAGCTGGCTGGCAGATATTCTTTCAGCAGTTTCAGCGCTTGCAGCGCCTGGCCGTCGGAATATTCGTTAGCCAGTACGGAAACGTAGGCTTCCAGGGCGTGAGTGACCGCATCCAGCCCGCCGAAGGCGCACAGGGATTTAGGCATGTTCATCACCAGGTTGGCATCGACAATCGCCATGTCCGGGGTCAGAGCATAGTCAGCCAGTGGGTATTTCTGGCCGGTGGCGTCATCGGTTACTACCGCAAACGGCGTGACTTCTGAACCGGTACCTGAAGTGGTTGTGACGGCGATCATTTTCGCTTTCACGCCCATTTTCGGGAACTTGTAGATACGCTTACGGATGTCCATAAAGCGCAGCGCCAGATCTTCGAAGTGGGTTTCAGGATGTTCGTACAGCACCCACATGATTTTCGCGGCGTCCATTGGTGAACCACCACCCAGCGCGATGATCACGTCTGGTTTGAAGGAGTTCATCTGCTCGGCACCTTTACGTACGATGCTCAGCGTTGGGTCAGCTTCAACCTCAAAGAACACTTCAGTTTCAATACCGTGCGATTTCAGAACCTTGGTGATCTGATCGGCATAGCCGTTATTGAACAGGTAGCGGTCGGTAACGATGAAGGCACGTTTTGCCCCGTCGGTAGCCACTTCTTCCAGCGCGATTGGCAGTGAGCCACGGCGGAAGTAGATTGATTTCGGAAGTTTGTGCCACAACATGTTTTCTGCTCGCTTCGCTACAGTTTTCTTGTTGATCAAATGTTTTGGACCGACGTTTTCAGAGATGGAGTTACCCCCCCAGGAACCGCAGCCCAACGTCAGTGACGGAGCGAGTTTAAAGTTGTACAGGTCACCGATACCCCCCTGAGAAGCCGGGGTGTTGATCAGAATACGTGCGGTTTTCATTTTGTCGCCAAAATATTCCACGCGTGCAGTCTGGTTGTCTTGATCGGTGTACAGACAAGAGGTGTGACCGATACCGCCCATGGCGACCAGTTTCTCGGCTTTGCTGACGGCGTCTTCAAAGTCCTTGGCCCGGTACATCGCCAGGGTAGGTGACAGTTTTTCGTGAGCAAACGGCTCAGATTCGTCAACCAGTTTCACTTCACCAATCAGGATTTTGGTGTTGGCTGGCACTTTGATACCGGCCATTTCAGCGATTTTTGGTGCAGACTGGCCAACGATAGCGGCGTTGAGGCCACCGTTTTTCAGGATGATGTCCTGAACGGCTTTCAGCTCTTTGCCCTGCAGCATGTAGCCGCCGTGGGAAGCGAAGCGTGCGCGCACTGCATCGTATGCGGAATCCACCACAATCACGGACTGTTCAGACGCACAGATCACACCGCTGTCGAAGGTTTTTGACATCAGGATAGAAGCAACAACGCGTTTGATGTCGGCAGTTTCATCGACGACAACTGGAGTGTTACCGGCACCAACACCGATAGCGGGTTTACCAGAGCTGTAAGCGGCTTTAACCATGCCTGGGCCACCGGTTGCCAGGATCAGGTTGATGTCTGGGTGATGCATCAGCTGATTGGACAGTTCCACCGTTGGCTGGTCGATCCAACCGACGATGTCTTTCGGCGCGCCAGCAGCAATGGCAGCCTGCAACACGATATCAGCGGCTTTGTTGGTGGCGTTCTTGGCACGTGGGTGCGGAGAGAAGATAATGCCGTTACGGGTTTTCAGGCTGATCAGCGCTTTGAAGATCGCGGTAGAAGTTGGGTTGGTGGTTGGCACGATACCGCAAATCAGGCCAATTGGCTCTGCAATGGTGATGGTACCGAAAGTGTCGTCTTCGGAGAGGATCCCGCAGGTTTTTTCGTCTTTATAGGCGTTATAGATGTATTCGGAAGCGAAGTGGTTTTTGATGACTTTGTCTTCAACGATACCCATGCCTGATTCTTCAACGGCCATTTTAGCCAGAGGAATACGGGCATCTGCGGCGGCGAGGGCAGCGGCGCGGAAGATCTTATCAACTTGCTCTTGTGAGAAGTTGGCATACTCGCGCTGGGCTTTTTTGACACGTGCAACTAGCTCGTTCAATTCAGCGACATTCGTTACAGCCATGATGCTCTCCTGATAAATGTTAAACTCTTTCAGTAAATAAGCCGTTCGAGGAACTAGTATAGACATCTGTCAGGAAGGCGTCTGTTAGATCATGAGACTTTTCCCGCAGTTAGCGACCCATACTGCTGATTTACTTAAAGAGCTTTACCAAGTGCAAGTTGGTAGTAGGCAAGCGAGACGGAAATCGGTATCCATACCTCGTACTCCCTTTTGACTACGACTAAGAGCTTAACTATTCCTGAGTAGATATTTCGTGATGTACATCATAAAAATCGCAAGCTGACACCTTTCAGCTGGTGTTTGTTGAGAGTAATTATCAACAAGGTGCTTGACGATGACGCGATGATACTTGATAACAGCATGCAACACACAAAGCATTAACAATAGCGAATTGTTTTGTAACATTCTGTTGGGGTAGGGAAAAATGCTGGTCGAGTGGATGGATTAGCTGGCGCAATTCCATTACATTAGCGCGCATCGGCAGTGTCTCTTTATACAGCTATTTATGCGGAGTTTTTCGTGGGCCAATCTCTGTTGGATTTTTCCGGCTACATCAAGTTCTTTGTCGGCCTGTTTGCGCTGGTCAACCCGGTAGGTATTCTGCCGGTGTTTATCAGTATGACCAGCTATCAGGCCGAGGTCGGGCGTAACAAAACCAACCTGACGGCTAACCTGTCGGTGGCGATTATTTTGTGGACCTCGCTGTTCCTGGGCGAGGGTATATTGCGTATGTTTGGTATCTCCATCGATTCTTTCCGTATTGCTGGTGGCATTCTGGTGGTGACCATCGCCATGTCGATGATCAGCGGCAAGCTGGGTGAAGACAAACAGAACAAGCAGGAAAAGTCAGAGAGCGCGATCCGTGAAAGCATCGGGGTTGTTCCCTTGGCTCTGCCGCTGATGGCCGGGCCGGGTGCTATCAGTTCCACCATTGTCTGGAGCTCTCGTTACCACAGCTGGCAGAACCTGTTAGGTTTTACCGTGGCGATCGCCTTGTTCGCTTTCTGTTGTTGGCTATTGTTCCGGGCAGCTCCGCTGCTGGTGCGTCTGCTGGGGCAAACCGGCATCAACGTCATTACCCGTATCATGGGGTTATTGTTGATGGCGCTGGGGATCGAATTTATTGTCACCGGCATCAAAGCCATTTTTCCTGGGTTGTTATAACCTTAATAAAGCCGCGGATAATCCTGTTTGCGGCTTAAGTTATTTTTAATTTTTCAAATTATCCCAGCTGATGCATTATTAAAGTGCATCAGCTGCCTGCTTTTTATTCTATTGCCCCACCCTGTGGCACAAATCTCACTTTATCGGTTGATAAAGCACCAAGATGTTATTTTCTCCACTTTTAAAAACCGCGTGACGGGGTTTTTGTCTCCCTATGGGTAAAATTGTTGTTAATTTAATCACATCATTCTGTAGGGCTTGTCTCCGTTTCACACAGGTGTTATTAGTGATTAACCACGGATAGGCAGGTGTTTATTCTCTGAACGGCATTTTTGTTAACTGAATGTTTCTTTTGAGTGGTTTTTTTCATCCGTGAAGAAAAGGTTAAAAATGAAGCTGTTACTTATCCAGTAAAATCATGGTGTTAATCGGTTTTCGGGCAGGTAGGAAGGCTAGGTGTCTGTAGGGCCATGGGATAATAAAAGAGAAATGCTTAACATTTCTGTAAAAATTATTAGCTATGAATTTTTGCTTCTGCTAATTTCCGAGCAACTCGTTGGAAAGAAAAATCTTATCTTTGGCGCGCCAAGTAGGAATGATTTTTGCTGGTATCCGTATATTTAGCCCGCTTGATAACTATTTCACAATTATTGCTTAGCCGTGAAAAGGAGCCTGTAGTATGCCGCAAACCACGAAGCATCAACCGTTGGCCGTTATCATCGCCGCCGTGTTGGGGATGAGCGCCAGCCAAAACCTGCAGGCCGTTGAGGTTCCGGCCGGGGTGCAATTGGCACCACTGCAGCGCATGGTGATCAACAACGGTTCAGAAGTCGCTTCATTGGATCCGCATAAGGTCGAAGGAACGCCTGAAAGCAATATTATCCTCAACCTGCTTGAAGGGTTGGTCAGCACCGATGCCAATGGTCATCTGGCCCCTGCAGTGGCGGAAAACTGGGAAAATACCGATTACCAGACGTGGACCTTCCACCTGCGTCCAGGGGCGGTATGGAGTGATGGCTCTCCGGTGACCGCACAGGATTTCGTATACAGCTGGCAGCGGCTGGCGGATCCCAAGACCGGTTCCCCTTATGCCAGCTATCTGCAATACGCCCGAATTGAGAATATTGACGCTATTCTTGCCGGTAAAAAACCGCCTGAATCGCTTGGCGTAAGCGCCATTGATGATAAAACGTTGAGGGTGACGCTCAGCGAGCCGGTGCCCTATTTTGTCAGCATGCTGTCCCATACCTCAATGAAACCGGTGAAACAGTCCGTGGTTGAGAAATTTGGCGATAAGTGGACACTGCCACAAAACTACGTGGGCAACGGGGCATATCGCTTATCCGAGTGGGTCGTCAATGAACACATCATGCTCGAACGCAGCCCGAGCTACTGGAATAACAGCAAGACGGTAATCGAGCAGGCCACGTTCCTGCCGTTGTCTTCAGAAGTCAGCGATATTAACCGCTACCGCAGCGGTGAAATCGATATTACCAATAGTGCCATCCCGCCGAATCTGTATGCCAAAATGAAGCGTGAGATCCCGGAACAGTTGCACGTTAACCCTTACCTGTGCACCTTCTATTACGAGATCAACAATCAGCGTGCGCCGTTTACCGACGAGCGCGTACGTGCGGCAGTCAAGTTGACGCTGGATCGCGACATTATTGCCAACAAGATCATGGGCCAGGGCCAAATCCCGGCCTACAGCTTTACGCCAACCTTTACCGAGGGGGGCAACTTCAGCCAGCCAGAATGGGCTGGGTGGACGCAGGAAAAACGCAACGAAGAAGCGAAGAAACTGCTGGCGCAGGCCGGGTTCACCGCTGAGAAACCGCTCAAGTTTACCTTGTTGTACAACACCTCCGATCAAAATAAACAGCAGGCCATCGCTGCTGCCTCAATGTGGAAGAAGAACCTCGGCGCACAGGTCACATTGCAAAATCAGGAATGGAAAACCTCGCTGCAGAGCCGCCATGAAGGGCAGTTTGATGTGGCTCGTGCCACCTGGTGCGGCGATTACAATGAACCGAGCGCGTTTCTGAATATGCTGCTTTCCAACAGCAGCAATAACACCTTCTTCTATAAAAGCCCGGCGTTCGATGCGCTGATGGCCAGCACCCTGCAAGCACCGGACGCCGCTGCACGAGGGGCGATTTATCAGCAGGCGGAGACCTTGCTGGACAAAGATTCTGCGTTGGTCCCGGTTTATTATCGGGTCAGTGCGCGGCTGGTCAAACCTACGGTTGGCGGTTTCACCGGCAAAGATCCGCAAGACTATATCGATCTGAAAAACTTTTACATCATCAAACAGTAATGAAGGGTGTTACCGGCGGTGATAGCAGCCGGTAATACACAGGAAAGGCAGCGTCGTTTCGTTCCACGACGTCCAGCCAAAGCAACCCCCGGTTAACGGGCAACGCAGCTCCCACGACGGAGTTGTGATAATAAAAACTGGAGTTTAACCACATGACCAACATCACGAAGAAGTCCCTGCTGGCAGCAGGCATTATTGCGGCGCTAGGCTTGACGGTGGCAGGAACTGCTTTTGCGGCCGATGTGCCAGCGGGCGTTCAGCTGGCAGACAAGCAGGAAATCGTCAAGAACAACGGTTCCGAAGTACAATCCCTTGACCCGCACAAGATCGAAGGCGTGCCTGAAAACAACGTCACTCGCGATCTGATTGAAGGTCTGGCAAATAACAGCCTGGACGGTTCAGTGGTGCCGGGTGTCGCAGAAAGCTGGGATAACAAAGATTTTAAAGTGTGGACCTTCCACCTGCGTAAAGACGCCAAATGGTCGAACGGTGAGCCGGTAACGGCACAAGATTTCGTGTATAGCTGGCAGCGTTTGGTTGACCCGAAAACCGCCTCACCTTATGCCAGCTATCTGCAATATGCTCATGTAGAAAACGTGGATGACATCATCGCGGGTAAGAAAGACAAATCGACGTTGGGCGTCAAGGCCATCGACGATCATACCTTCCAGGTAACGCTGACCGAGCCGGTGCCGTATCTGGTAGAAATGACTCCGCACTACGCCATGAAGCCGGTGAATAAAGAAGCGGTAGAGAAGTTTGGTGAGAAGTGGACCTTGCCACAGAACTACGTCAGCAACGGCGCGTACAAGCTGAAAGACTGGGTAGTTAACGAACGTATCGTGCTGGAACGTAACCCGCAATACTGGGATAACGCCAAAACCGTCATTAATAAAGTCACCTTCTTGCCGATCGCGTCAGAAGTCACCGACGTCAACCGCTATCGCACCGGCGAAATCGACATGACCTATAACAACATGCCGATCGAACTGTTCCAGAAGCTGAAGAAAGAGATCCCGAACGAAGTGCACGTCGATCCTTACCTGTGTACTTATTACTACGAAATCAACAACCAGAAAGCCCCGTTCACCGATGCTCGCGTACGTGAAGCGCTGAAGCTGGGGATGGATCGCGATATCATCGTCAACAAGGTGAAGAACCAGGGCGACCTGCCAGCTTACAGCTTTACTCCTCCTTACACCGATGGTGCCAAGTTGACCCCGCCAGAATGGTTTGGCTGGACGCAGGAAAAGCGTAACGAAGAAGCCAAGAAGCTGCTGGCCGAAGCCGGTTATGGCCCTGGTAAACCGCTGACCTTCTCACTGTTGTACAACACCTCCGATCTGCACAAGAAACTGGCCATTGCCGCTGCGTCTATCTGGAAGAAAAACCTGGGCGTGGACGTGAAGTTGGTGAACCAGGAGTGGAAAACCTTCCTGGATACACGCCATCAGGGCACCTATGACGTGTCACGTGCTGGCTGGTGTGCGGACTACAACGAACCAAGCTCCTTCCTGAACATGATGCTGTCCGACAGCAGCAGTAACACCCCGCACTATAAGAGCGCAGAATTCGACAAGCTGATGGGCAACGTCTTGACGGCGAAAACCAAAGAAGAGCGTGCCGATCTGTATCAGAAAGCCGAAGTTCAGCTGGATAAAGACTCTGCCATCGTTCCGCTTTATTACTATGTGAATGCTCGCCTGGTGAAACCTTACGTGGGTGGTTACTCAGGCAAAGATCCACTGGATAACGTTTACGACAAAAACCTGTACATCATCAAACATTGATGCGGCAAGGGCTGGCGGCACAGGTCGCCGGCCCATTTCAAGACAATAAGCCGTTATCAGGCTGAAGCACAGGGCTAGGGCAATGCTTAAATTTATCTTTCGTCGCCTGTTAGAGGCGATCCCGACACTATTTATACTTATTACCATCTCTTTCTTTATGATGCGCCTCGCACCCGGCAGCCCGTTTACCGGTGAGCGTGCGCTGCCACCCGAAGTGTTGGCCAACATTGAAGCCAAATATCACCTTAACGATCCGATCTGGAAACAATACGGACACTATTTGGTGCAGCTGTCGCAGGGCGATTTTGGCCCTTCATTCAAATACAAAGATTATTCGGTTAATGACCTGGTCAAGGCTTCGTTTCCCGTTTCAGCCAAACTGGGTTTTGCCGCTTTTGTTCTGGCGGTGGTGCTGGGGGTGAGCGCTGGGGTTATTGCCGCGTTGAATCAGAATACCAAGTGGGACTATACGGTGATGGGGTTCGCCATGACCGGTGTGGTGATCCCCAGCTTTGTCGTGGCCCCTTTACTGGTGCTGATTTTCGCCATTACCTTGAAGTGGTTGCCCGGTGGAGGCTGGAACGGTGGGGCGCTGAAGTTCATGATCCTGCCGATGGTGGCGCTGTCTTTGGCCTATATCGCCAGCATCGCGCGTATCACCCGTGGCTCGATGATTGAGGTGCTGCACTCCAACTTTATCCGTACCGCCCGTGCCAAAGGTTTGCCGATGCGCCGCATCATTCTGCGTCACGCATTAAAACCCGCGCTGCTGCCGGTGCTGTCGTATATGGGGCCAGCGTTTGTTGGGATTATCACCGGTTCGATGGTGATTGAGACTATTTACGGCCTGCCAGGAATTGGTCAACTGTTCGTTAACGGTGCATTGAACCGTGACTATTCGCTGGTGTTGAGCCTGACCATTCTGGTCGGCGGCTTGACCATCCTGTTTAACGCGATCGTCGACGTGCTATATGCCGTGATCGATCCGAAAATCCGTTACTAAGCTGGAGCACGCAAGATGTTGACGAAAAAGAACAGCGAAGCTCTGGAAAACTTCAGCGAACAGCTGGAAGTTGAAGGGCGCAGTCTTTGGCAGGACGCTCGCCGCCGCTTTATGCACAACCGTGCGGCGGTGACCAGCCTGTTTGTGTTAGCGCTGATCACCCTGTTTGTGATCTGTGCCCCCTGGCTGTCGCAGTTTGCTTATGATGACACCGATTGGGCCATGATGTCTGCCGCGCCTAACCTGGAGTCCGGGCACTATTTCGGTACCGATTCCTCAGGGCGTGACCTGCTGGTGCGCGTGGCCATTGGTGGGCGTATCTCGCTGATGGTGGGGGTTGCTGCGGCGCTGGTGGCCGTGGTATTGGGCACCTTGTACGGTTCACTTTCTGGCTATCTGGGCGGCAAGACCGACTCGGTGATGATGCGTTTGCTGGAGATCCTGAACTCCTTCCCGTTTATGTTCTTTGTGATCCTGCTGGTGACCTTCTTTGGGCAAAACATCCTGCTGATCTTTGTGGCGATCGGCATGGTGTCGTGGCTGGATATGGCGCGTATTGTGCGCGGGCAGACGCTCAGCCTGAAACGTAAAGAGTTTATCGAAGCAGCGCTGGTGTGCGGCGTATCGACTCGCAATATCGTCCTGCGGCATATCGTGCCAAATGTACTGGGCGTGGTGGTGGTATACGCCTCGCTGCTGGTGCCGAGCATGATCCTGTTTGAATCCTTCCTCAGCTTCCTGGGGCTAGGTACTCAGGAGCCGTTGAGCAGTTGGGGCGCATTGTTGAGCGATGGCGCCAACTCAATGGAAGTATCACCGTGGTTGCTGCTGTTCCCAGCCTGTTTCCTGGTTATCACTCTGTTTTGTTTCAACTTTATCGGCGATGGCCTGCGTGATGCCCTCGACCCGAAAGATCGTTAAGGAGTGCAACCATGAGCATTAATTCTCAACCACAAGACGGACTGCTGCTGGACGTCAAAGATCTGCGTGTGACGTTCGGTACGCCAGACGGCGATGTTACCGCGGTGAACGATCTCAATTTCGATCTGCGCGCGGGTGAAACCCTGGGCATCGTCGGGGAGTCGGGTTCCGGCAAGTCACAGACGGCATTTGCGTTGATGGGCCTGCTGGCCAGCAATGGCCGCATCGGTGGCTCGGCAAAATTCAACGGCCGTGAAATTCTCAACCTGCCAGAAAGCCAGCTCAACAAGCTGCGGGCCGAAGAGATCTCGATGATCTTCCAGGACCCGATGACTTCATTGAACCCTTATATGCGGGTTGGTGAGCAGCTGATGGAAGTGCTGATGCTGCATAAAAAAATGAGCAAAAGCGAGGCGTTTGAAGAATCGGTACGCATGCTGGATGCGGTCAAAATGCCGGAAGCCCGTAAGCGTATGCGGATGTATCCGCATGAGTTCTCCGGCGGGATGCGCCAGCGCGTGATGATCGCCATGGCGTTACTGTGTCGGCCAAAACTGCTGATTGCCGATGAGCCAACCACCGCGCTGGACGTTACCGTGCAGGCACAGATCATGACGCTGCTTAACGAACTGAAGCGTGAGTTCAATACGGCGATCATCATGATCACCCATGATTTGGGCGTGGTTGCCGGGATCTGTAACAAGGTTTTGGTGATGTATGCTGGCCGCACCATGGAATACGGTAGCGCCCGCGATGTGTTTTATCATCCGAGCCACCCATATTCTATCGGGCTGCTTAACGCGGTGCCGCGTCTGGATGCTGAAGGTGAAGCGTTGATGACCATCCCCGGTAATCCGCCGAACCTGCTGCGTTTGCCGAAAGGCTGTCCGTTCCAGCCGCGTTGTCCGCATGCGATGGAGCAGTGCGCGAGTGCTCCGCCATTGGAGCAGTTTGGTGAGGGGCGCCTGCGCGCCTGTTTCAAGCCGGTGGAGGCGTTGGTATGACCGCAACCGATAAAAGAGTGCTGCTGGAAGTCGCAGACCTGAAAGTTCACTTCGATATTCATGATGACAAGCAGTGGTTCTGGCAGGCACCGAAAACCCTGAAGGCGGTTGACGGTGTCACCGTGCGCCTGTTTGAAGGCGAAACGCTAGGGGTGGTAGGGGAGTCAGGCTGCGGTAAATCCACCTTCGCACGGGCAATTATCGGCCTGGTGAAGGCGACCAGTGGCCGCGTTGCCTGGTTGGGCAAAGATCTGCTGGGCATGAGCGATGCCGACTGGCGCAAGACGCGCAGCGATATTCAGATGATTTTCCAGGATCCGTTGGCCTCGCTGAACCCGCGTATGACCATCGGTGAGATCATCGCCGAACCGCTGCGTACCTATAATCCGAAAATGCCGCGTCAGGAAGTGAAGGATAAGGTCAAAGCGATGATGTTGAAGGTGGGCCTGCTGCCGAACCTGATCAACCGTTATCCGCATGAATTCTCCGGCGGGCAGTGCCAGCGTATTGGCATCGCCCGCGCCTTGATCCTAGAGCCGAAACTGGTGATTTGTGATGAGCCGGTCTCCGCCCTGGACGTGTCTATCCAGGCACAGGTGGTGAATCTGCTGCAGCAGTTGCAGCGTGAGATGGGGTTATCGCTAATCTTTATCGCCCACGATCTGGCGGTGGTTAAACACATTTCCGATCGGGTGCTGGTGATGTATCTGGGCCATGCGGTGGAGTTGGGAACCTATGATGAGGTCTATCATAACCCGCAGCATCCTTACACCAAGGCACTGATGTCGGCGGTTCCGGTGCCGGATCCTGACAAGGAGAAGGAAAAGCAGATCCAACTGCTGGAAGGGGAACTGCCATCACCGATCAATCCGCCTTCGGGCTGTGTGTTCCGCACCCGTTGTCCGATTGCCGGGCCGGAGTGCGCTAAAACTCGCCCATTGCTGGAAGGCAGCTTCCGTCATGCGGTATCGTGCTTGAAAGTCGATCCGTTGTAATGTATTGATTAATAATAAAAAACCTGCCATTTGGCAGGTTTTTTTGTACCGTTCACCGGCTTATTCTTTCCACAAAATGTGGCACAGCTTGTTATCTTTCTCGCGGCAGATCAGCACGCGGGCAAAGACATCGTTGATAGGCTCGCCATCGCTGTCCGCCAGGCCGATCACCACCTCGGCAAAGAAGTCCGGATTCAGATCGTAATCCACGTGTTCCTGCCAGTCTTCTGCCGGATCGTACAGCTCGGCACCGCCGCGCTCTTCAAACTGTAAATTGAACAGCAGAATATCCGCGGGATCCAGATTGTCGCCTGCCAGCTCAAGGAAGATGTCGTAGGCTTGTTCCAGCGTTTCATCTTCGGTAAGGCGATTATTCAAGTCCATATAAAAATCCTGATAACAAATGATTTGAGGCTATTAAACCATGCTCGTTGCCGCTTTTACAGCAACGGGCTGAAAAAGTAAAACAGGCGTTCGACCAGACGGTGCCAGTACGGGCGCTTCAACCATTGCTCGGCATCCAGCAGCTGCGAGCGGGCGATGTAATCATCTTGCACACAGGCCAGATCGGCACCAAAGCCGCTGTCGTCAATCACCAGGGTGATCTCAAAGTTCAGCCACAGGCTGCGCATATCCAGATTGACCGTGCCGACCAGGCTGAGCTGGCCATCGACCAACACGCTCTTGGTGTGCAACAGCCCGCCTTCAAACTGATAAATCTTCACGCCCGCTTCCAGCAGCTCTGAGAAGAAGGCACGGCTGGCCCAGCGCACCATCATTGAATCGTTGTCGCGTGGAACGATAATGCTGACGTCAACGCCACGCAGCGCAGCCGTGCAGATGGCATGCAGCAGATCGTCGCTTGGTACCAGGTAGGGAGTGGTCATGATCAACTGCTCACGCGCGGAATAGACCGCCGTCAACAGCGCCTGATGGATCATCTCTTCCGGGAATCCCGGGCCAGAGGCAATAACCTGGATGGTGTGGCCGCTTTCCTGCTCAAACGGCATGATATTCACGTCTGGTGGCGGTGGCAAAATGCGTTTGCCGGTCTCAATCTCCCAGTCACAGGCGTAAACGATACCCATCGTGGTTGCCACCGGGCCTTCCATGCGTGCCATCAGGTCGATCCATTGACCAACCCCGGCATCTTGCTTGAAGAAGCGTGGATCGACCATATTCATACTGCCGGTGTAGGCGATGTAATTGTCGATCAGCACCACTTTGCGATGTTGCCTCAGGTCCATACGCCGCAGGAATACGCGGAACAGGTTCACCTTGAGTGACTCAACCACCTCAATACCGGCGTTACGCATCATGCTGGGATAAGGGCTGCGGAAGAACTGTACGCTGCCAGCCGAGTCCAGCATCAAACGGCAATGTACGCCACGGCGTGCGGCGGCCATCAATGATTCGGCGACCTGATCGACCAGCCCACCTGGCTGCCAGATGTAAAACACCATCTCGATATTATGGCGTGCCAGTTCGATATCCCGCACCAGGGCATTCATCGTTGAATCGGTGGTCGTCAGCAACTGTAGCTGGTTGCCTTTGACGCCATCAATCCCTTGGCGGTGGTGGCAAAGCTGGAACAGCGGGCGGGCCACTTCACTGTACTCGGTAGCAAAAATCCGGCTGCTTCCTTTAAGCTCATTCAGCCAGCGAGCGGTTGAGGGCCACATGGCTTTGGCTCTCTCTGCGCGGCGCTTGCCCAGGTGCAGTTCGCCAAAGGATAAATAAGCGACGATACCGACCAAGGGCAGAATATAGATCACCAGCAGCCAGGCCATGGCCGAAGGCACGGTGCGTCGTTTCATCAGAATACGCAATGTGACCCCGGCGATAAGCAGCCAGTAGCCAAACACCAAAAGCCAACTAATTACGGTATAAAAGGTTGTCATAAAGGCAAAAATTTCCGTTGGTAAGCCACCAATAATGAGTGTACGCACAGAACAACAAAGGTGAAACCTTTTCTCGGTAGTTAAGTTACATAAAAATGATTGACCAAAGGAACTTGCTGAAAATAAAAACCGTACTTTTTGTCGTCTCTGATAGAGCTAATGTGGTGAAAGGGCGACTTGGATCGTACGTTGAAAGGGATATAATGCCCGCGGTTGGCATTGATGGGTAACGTAAAATGAGACGCAGTAGAAATGAAGTGGGCCGCTGGAGGATGTTACGGCAGAGCCAGCGGCGCAGGCACCGTTGGTTAGAGCGCCAGTCGTGCAGTAATCGGCATATCATTCGTGTTCGCCGTCGTTTGGACGATCAACACCGCAGAGCCTTATTGTTCGTTGTGGCTTACGAGTGGTAAAACAAGAACAGCCCGTTATGGGCTGTTCTGCTATTGGCTGGACCTGGGTTATTTACCCAGATAGGCGTTCAACATCCACACCTGTTTTTCCTGCTCTTTGATGTAATCGCTCATCAGCGAAGAGGTACCCTCGTCACCGGCCTCTGCGGCCAGCGTCAGCAGTTCGCGCTGCTGTTGCAACAAAATGGCGTAACCTTCCAGCAAGCCGCGCAGGGTGCCTTTATCGTCGGTGACATTGGTGTCTTCCTTGATATCCGCCGTTTTCAGATAGTCACTGAAGGCGTGGCGAGGCTGTGAACCCAGAGTCAGAATACGCTCTGCCAGTTCATCCACCTTGGTCAGCAGGTCATTGTAGGTTTCTTCAAACTTGACGTGCAGTTCAAAGAAGTGCGGGCCGGAAATATTCCAATGGTAGCCGCGCACGTTCATGTACAGCACCTGGTAGTTAGCCAGTAGGGCGTTCAGTGCTTCAGAGAGTTTTGCTGATTGTTTGGTGTCCAGGCCGATATGAGTCTTGGTCGCTTTCTTTGCCGTTGCCATAATAATCTTCTCCTGATTATTTGTTTCGATTATCTAGATTGATATCCATACAAAACAGGTTAACCGCATCTATCATAAGGTTAAAGTTGCTACTAAGCATCAATTCAATCGTTCAAACCAATTTACCCGTCATCTTTCAAGCTGCTTACATTCATCAATTGGCTAATCGGGTAGGGGCGCTGCATGCTGCGCCCACTTAACCTCATCGATTAAATTACACCTGCGCCCTTTTGCGCAAAGCAAATTTTAGCACACCGGCGCTCAGGCTGGTGAGCAATGCGGCGGCGATCAGCACGGCAATAAAGGCCTGATCAAAGGCGCCTCTAGCCAGCTGGATCAGCCTTTCTGCGCTGTCTGCGCCCATATTTCCGGCTAACCGTAGCGCCTCATCAATGCTGTCATATGCGAGATCGCCTGCAGGAAGATTGGCAGGCAATATCAGGCTGTGACTATAGACCGCCGTCATCAACCCGCCCAGCAGCGTGACGCCTAACACGCCACCCAACTCCCACGAGACGTCTTCAATGGCGGCGACCATGCCCGCCTTGTCTTCCGGGGCGTTGAGCATAATGGCCGTTGAGGCGGCTGTGATGGCACCGCCGAGGCCAAAGCCCACCACAAACAGGCAGACCAACTGCATAATGACGTTGCCTTGATACCACAGCGCGACACCCGCAATGCCTAAGGCGGTGAGAATAAAGCCGCCAACCAACATGGAGCGCTCGCCATAACGCGGTAGCAAGGCCCCAGCCAACGGGCCAGCCAGAGCCGAGGCTACCGGAATGGGTAAAATAAACAACGCGGCCAGCAGCGGCGTCATGCCTAGCACCAACTGTAACCGCTGGCTTAACACCAGCTCGACCCCTATCAGCGCGATCATTGAAACGATCGCCACACCGACACCGCTGGCAAACAGCCGATTGCGGAACAGTGAGAAATCGATCATGGGGTATTGCGACCGCTGCTGACGGCGGACAAACAGCGTCAGGAACAGCGTACCGAGCGCCGCCGCAATGGCGAAGTCACTCAGGGAGAACGCGGGTTTGCTCAGCTCTTTCAGCGCATAGATCGACGCCACCAGGCCGAACATGATCTGTAGCGAACTGATAAAGTCGCAGGGGCGTTGACTGTCTCCACCGCAACGAGGGATCAGATAGACCGCCAGCGGCAGAACCAGCATCACCACCGGCACGTTGATCAGAAATACCGAGCCCCACCAGAAATAGGACAGCAGAACGCCGCCTACCACCGGGCCAAGTGCGGCGGCGCCGGAGGCCACGGCGGCCCAGATGCCAATCGCCAGCGCACGTTCACGCTCATCGGTAAAGACGTGGCGCACAATGGATAGCGTGGCTGGCATCATCATCGCAGCCCCGATGGCCAGGAAAGCCCGTGACGCAATGAGCAGCTCGGCACTGGGGGAGAACGCGGCGCACAGTGAGGCCAAGGCAAAGACCGGCAAACCGGCGATAAACATTTTCTTGTGGCCAAGACGGTCGCTTAACATGCCAGCGCCGGGCAGCAGGCCAGCAACCACCAACGGGTAGGCGTTAACGATCCACAGCTTTTGTGAGGCTGTGGCATCCAATGCCTGGGTCAGGCGCGGCAACGCGGTGTAAAGCACCGTCATATCGGTAATGATTAAAAATAGCGCACTGGAGATCATTGCCAGGATCAGCCAGCGGTTTTGGGCGTGCATAAAGAGTATCCTAGTAAACCGATGACGCGGCTGCGTCACCTTACGGTAACCACCCGGTAGTACCGGTGGTATACTGCTATAATATAAATCCATACGTACGTATTGAAAAGGGGCTTTCTCAATGGGGCGTCAACGGAGTATCGATCGTGACAAGGTGCTGGATACCGCAGAAGAGATTGTGGCGACCCAAGGTGCGGCAGGGTTGACCATCGATTCGGTGGCTAAAGCCATGGGGATCTCCAAGGGGGGAGTGCAATATTGCTTTGGTAGCAAAGATGCGCTCATCGATGCGATGTTTGACCGTTGGGGTAAGGTTTATGAGCAGGTTTTTGACGATATTGCGGGCAGCGATCCGGACCCATTAACCATTGTCCAGGCGCATATGCAGGCTACCCGCAGTTCCGATCAGGCTTCCAGCGCCAAGGCGGCCGGGTTGATGGCGACGTTAATTCAGACGCCAGAACACCTGGACAGTACGCGAGAATGGTATCGCAGCCGCATAGCAGGTTTGGATCTGACTACCGAGGCGGGGAGAAAGGCGCGATTGGCCTTCCTGGCCACCGAGGGAGCCTTCATGCTGCGCTTCTTCGGCTTTATGGATATCACTCAGCAGGAATGGGAAGCGATGTTTACCGATCTGCAAAAGTGGGTTCTTAACGATACGGCTCGCAATGGTTGACCTATTGCAGTGATAGATGGCGGTCACCTCGCTCGGCGAGTATGTTTAGCGAATAAAGATATTCCCTCGAAGAACCCACTTTTAGCCAGCCACCTCCGTGCTGGCTTTTTTTTGCTTAAAATACCTGCTTGAAGGGCTAAACATCTGTTTTACCTGCATTCCCTCCTATTATCCTATCATTACCCTTTATGCCTTGTTGTGTAAGGCATGAGCGGACTTTTAAACTCCTTAAGCACCCAATTCTTTACCCTTGTTTTATCCTCAAGGCCCGAATTTTGTGTACACTGATGTGTACATAATATCGCGGCGGGTCCCCTATGCTAACCGACACCAAACTTAGAAAGGCTTTGGGCAAGAAAAGAGACACTATTGAAGTAATTGCCGATGCGCATGGGCTTAATGCGCGGATCAGCCAGGCGGGCAAAGTTACGTTCTTCTACCGGTACCGGTGGTTATCTAAGCCGGTGCAGATCACTGTGGGTGAATACCCGCAGATGACAATAGCCCAAGCGCGTGAGCGACGCCAGGTGATGCGCAGTTGGCTCACCGAAGGCTATGACCCCCGCGAAAAAGTGAAGCTGGAACGGCTCTCCCGAAGCGACTCACCAACTGTGGATAACGCGTTTGATTACTGGATTGAGAAATACTGTAAGGCTAACAACTCCGTAAAAATCGATTATTACCAGTTGGTGTATGCAAAGCACGTTCAGCCCAAACTGGGCAATCTCCGGATCGAGGCCACCGGCCGCATGCACTGGCTTGAAGTACTGGACGGGATAGAGAGCAGTGTAATGGCCAACTACATGACCTCGTTGTGTAAACGCGCCTTCAAGTTCTGCGTAAACCGTGGGTACATCGAAGCCAACCCGCTGGAAGGCCTGGAACCTAAAGACGTCGGGATTGCCCCATCGCGTCGTAAACGCTACTTATCAGACCGAGAAATGAAACAGGTTTGGAGTTGGCTGGACGACCACATGACGGACGAACCCCGGCTGATGATCAGATTTATGATGCTGACAGGGTGCAGAACGGCAGAGATCAGGTGTGCTAAGTGGGAGTGGTTTGATTTTGAGGACAACACCTGGACAGTGCCGAAAGAGGAATACAAAACTGGTGTGGCTGTTCGGCGTGCGCTACCGGCAGCGGCAAAAGCGCTGTTGCTCGAGCACAAAGAGAAGGTAAACACGCGATATGTCGCAACCTCCCAACGCACCACACCTGGCAAAGAGTTTGATAGACCAGTGAGTAACCAGGTTGCGGCTAACTATGCCAAGTCGATTTTTGAAGGGGCGGGGATGGAACGGTGGAGCATGCACGATTTGCGCCGAACCCTGGCGACTAAACTATCGGAGCAGGGTTGCCCGCCGCACGTGGTCGAGAAAATACTCGGCCACGCTATGGCGGGTGTCATGGCGCATTACAATCTGCATGATTATATGGACGATCAGCGCAAATGGCTGTCTGTGTGGGAGGACTACGTTAAGAAGGTGACAATGTAACTTATTTTTGGCTGCTGGCTTCTTCCCAATCCATCACAACGGAAAGACGCCATCGGTTTGGTACACCAGGGATGGTGGGCGCCGGAAAGGGCAGCTTAAACCCCTTTGGCATTTTCTCTGGGTCACGCCACTTCCATAACGTTTTCTCTGATATTTTATAGCGGGCCAGAACGTCCCGCGTAAAGATAATTGGATTCTCGCCCATCACATGCCTCTCTTCTTCATTGCCTCGAGCAGGATGTCCTGCACTTCACGTTTAGATTCCCGCCGTTCCATCACCATCTCGTCGATCGTGTCGGTAGCGATTATGTGGTGTATCCACACCGGCCGGTTGTGGCCCGCTTGTATTTGCCGGGTTGGGCCGATGCGCTCAATAATTTGCTGGTACTGCTCCAGATCCCACCAATGGGAGAAGAACACCAAAATGTTGCCACCATCCTGTAGATTCAGGCCGTGGCCTGCACTGGCGGGGTGGGCGAACAACACCGGGATCTTGCCCGCGTTCCAGTCGCGTATTGTCTGCGGGTCCTGGTCAAGGTGGCGGCCTTTCGGGAACGCCTTCAACAGTCTGGCCAGGTCGCTTTTGAAGTGGTAAGCAACCAGCACCGGCATACCGCCGGATTCGTTCAGAATGCTGTCGAGCGCCTGTAGCTTCCCGTCGTGTATTTCCTGCCAATTCCCTACATCATCTGTGTAGATAGCACCGCTGGCGATCTGCAAACACTTCACTGTTTTGGCCGCCGCGTTCAGCGCTTCGATATCGTTGCCGTCCAGCTCCAGGAACATTTCCTTTTCCATGCCGTCATACTGCTGGCGAGCCTTGGGCGGCAGGTCAACGCGGATCACGTTGTGGATAGGCTTTTCAATGTCGAACCAGTCGGCAGCGTCCAGGGAGATTGTCACGTCGGCCAACGCCGTCTGCATCTGTTCTTGTGCGTGCGGCCACGGCTCCAGCTTTGACCATTGTTGACCAGGGAACTGAATGCTGTTGAACCAGCGCGAAGTAAACGCACCGAACGTGCGCCCCAGCCGATCTCCACGGTCAACGAACCAGGCTTGCCCCCAGAGATCGATAAGGCCGTTCGGCGCTGGCGTACCGGTAAGATTTACCCAGCGGTGTATGTGCTTGTGCGCCACCTTTGCCAGTGCCGCAGCGCGCTTACCGCCTTGGCGTAACCGGAATGACTTCAACCGAGTACTTTCGTCAGCTATCACAGTGCCGAAGGGCCAGCGGTCGCCGAGTTGCTCAACCAACCACACCAGGTTGTCGTAATTGGTCGTGTACACGCTCGCGTTGCCGTTCTGCAATGCGGCCAACCGCTCTTTGACTGTGCCGACGATAGGCTGCATTTCGATATTGCGTAGATGGCCCCATTTGTCGGCTTCATCCGGCCAGGTGGAACGCGCCACGCGTAGGGGGGCCAGCACCAGCACCGGTTGTGTCTCTTCACCGGCGCAGAACAGCGCCTCTAGGCTGCTGAGCGTGCCCACCGTCTTGCCCATACCCATACCCGCCCAGACGTTAGAGCGGGGGATCTGCAGTGAATGGTCAATAATGAGATTTTGGTAAGGGCGGGGGGTGAAAACTTTACGGATTGGTGTCATATTTGCGCCCCTTAATTATAAATATTTAAGGGTGATGGGATGCTATCTCTGTATTGTGGTAAGGCTACGCAAGCTTGGTGGGAGTCGCAGTTAGTGGGTACGGTTTCAGGTCTGGTTTTAGGCATTGTGGGTACCTGTCTTACTCAGTACTTGGCGCATAGATATACAACGAAATTAGAAGCAAACAGGGCTAGGCTACTGTTTGTTAACAGCTATTTCATTAAAGACATCCTAGGATTTATTGACAAGGAGGTTTATAACTTCCAACAGATACATGCTAAGTACTACGAGTTAAAAGAGGGGGAAGAGCTCGAGGATGATTTAAGCCATCGGCAACAGGCTGCCGCCGTTCTTTCCTCAATAGCTATGTTCAGGGATAAAAAACTTAGCGATAACTTTAATGCACTTTTAGAGCAGAGAAATAAAGTTATGACTTCGCACATAGTAAATGTGCACCTTAAAGGGGCCGATAAACTGGGCCCAGCTCAACTGATGGCAACAGTGGAAGAGGGTATCCAACTGGCAGCGTCGCTAAAGATTCGTATATCAGAGCTTTGTTCCTTAGAAAGCAAGTGACGGCCGCTATTTGTTGGCCCACTCTGCAATCGCGATCAGCGTCAGCCCAAATGCGCCTAGCCAGAAGCTGGCGCAGAATGCAAAAACGGCGCACCAGATGGCACGCCGCGACCAGTTCAACAGGTTTAAACTCTTCACAATATTCCCTCCAGATCCTTACTATCCAACACCACCACTTTGAAGCCCAGAGCGCGCAGCCGGTTGTGTTCACGCACCTGATCAGCGCGGGGTAGTTCGCCAGGAGCTTTGCATTCAACAAAAACTACTCGACCACCGGGGAGTAACACAAGGCGATCAGGAACCGCTTTACGCCCTGGTGACGTGAATTTGTATGCGGTGCCGCCAGCGGCCTTAACTTTCTTCACCAGGTTGTTTTCAACGGTACTTTCGCGGATGTAGGTCACATTTACCCCCCGCAACTGCACAGGCCAAACATGGCTAGAGATATAGGTGAAGGATCTTCTGGGTGAGAAATGCTGTCAGTGTGATAGAGAGCTTTGCGGTAAATCACTAAATACTCGCCATCCCCGTAGACTCTGTGCAATCTCCCCGTGCGGACAGATAGGCGTGTACTTCGCGAGCTAAAGGTTTTTATGGTGAAGTCACATTTTTCGCCAACCTTAATTTTTTTCGGTTCACCTGCGTAGCCGTTGCATTTTTCGCAGCGTTGCATAGCTTTTAGTCCTTACGATAGTGATAAGCCTCGAACCCGCCAGCGTTGAGCGGTAGGCCATCGGCCCATGCGGGGTTAGTCGCGAGCAGGGTGCTCAGAGCCTCGTGGGAATAGTTGGGGGTGTCTGGCGCTTCGGTGATCACCTCATCGTGCACTGTGAGAACGATGTCATAACCGGCGTTCTCTACGCGGGGCATATTACCGGCCAGCACATCACGGGCGCCCGCCTGGGTAACGTTTTCCGCCAGTTTCCCTCCGTAGGTTTTGAGTCGCTGCCATTTACGCGAATACGGGTTAACACCCATGTAGGTGATCTTGCCGTCAACGATGGCCGCGCCCGGGTAGCAGACAACGCGCCCGGATGGCAACGCAATTCGCAACCAGGAACCATCCTTGCGCACTTTCAGACGGCGACAGTTGAACTGCTTACCCGGTTGCATGATCGCCCGGCGGACAGCGTTTTCTATGTCAGACCAGAACGACACTGTTTCGGGGTGCGCGTTGCGCCACAGCCGCTTTAACGAATCGCAGCAGATAAACACACGCTCGGACAGGCCGTAGGTTTTCCGCTGCCGAACTGATGCACGCCACCAACTTTGTGCCTCGTGCTGAATGGCGATCGGGATGTTAGGCAGCGCGGCATCGGCCAGATCTTCTAAATCCAACCCGTAGACCAGGGCGAACGTCACGAAGGCCGCGACACCACCGCCAAAACCGAGGCCCAGCTCCATCACCTTGCCGATCTGGCGCATGGCCTTATCGACATCTTCAGGCGACATGTTGAAAGCGCGGGCGTAGGCCAGCTTGTAGAGGTCGTGGCCCTCGCGTTTGAAGTCTTTGCCGTCTTCCTCTAGGATCCGATTACCGTCAGCGTCGAGAATGAACGTGTCGTAATTGCGGAACGCCTGCAGCTTCCATTCCTCACCGGCGAGCCAGACGAGGAACCGGCCTTCAATGTTCGACAGGTCACTGACAACCAGCTTTTTGCCCTCGGGCGCTTTGATGCAACCACGCAGCGCGGAGCTGGTTAGCTCCATGATATCGAACAGGAGATCGGCAACGCCAAGTTTAAGCGCCTCGATACCTTGGTCGATTTGTTCCTGCTTCATCGTAGGACGAGGCAGGTTTTGCGGTTGGAATAAGCGCCCGGCCCAGCGGCCCGTCCTGCTAGCGCCGCAGAACTGCAATGTTCCCCGCAGGCGGCCGTCGCTACTGACACCCTTCATCAGCGCCTTGTACTTGCTGGTGCTGGTTGTGCAGGATGCCAGGCGGATGGTCAGCAGTTCGCGAAGTGGTTCGGGCAGGTCAGGATCGCTGATGCGTCGCTCGAGTGTGCTTTTTTGCATGTCTGGCAGATCCACGCCAAAGGCTGCGAGGATGTGCTTTAGCATGGCGTCGCGCTGCGTTGCCGCTTGCACTTCGCCATCGGTCATGTCCTGCGTACGTTTTGCCAATAGCTTTTGTTCGTCACCTACAGCAATGATCGCGGCTTCGGCCAGGTCGATGTCCATGCAAACACCGCGATCGTTGATACGCTGATCCCGGTGCCAAAGGGCCAATTCATCGCCTTTATAGTTCCACTCCGGCAGTAATGCATCGACAGCCCGCATGGCATGGATATCTAACCCGGCGTATTCAACAAACCGTTGCCATTCAGCCGGGTGTGTTTTGCGGGTTGCGCGGCGCAGCTTGCTGTTCTTTGGCCGTGGTTTGCAGAAAAGCTGGATCAGTTGCTTACCGGCCTTGTCTTTTGCCTGGTCGGTATCGACTTTCAGTACTTCACACAGGGAGCCCAGCGCCCCTGGGAGCCCGTGCGCCAGCGCCTTAACCATCGTGTCACGCCAGCGCTCAACACCCCCTGCAACAATCCCAGGTAGTTGGCGCTGTAGCGCATGGCGCAGCATAGTACGGTCAAAGTGACTGTTATGCGCGTAAATCAGCACGTTCTCATCGCCGAGGGCAGTGAGCAGCAGAGCTGGAAGGTTCTGGTCTTCGGTGAAGTCGTGAACGCTTACAGAGCCGTCGTCAATCGCCCAGGCAAACAGCATTATCTCGACGCCTTCAGCGTAGGCGTGGGTGCCGTTCTTGATAGGGGTCTCGCAGAAGATTTCGAGGTCGAGCCAGAGTTTTTGCATTGGGTAGGGGCCTCATATTAGTGCTTTGGGCAGCAGGCGATCGCCCACTCTCCAAAGCACCCGGCGCTAGGCCGGGTGAGGGGGTTACTTAACTTGGATGAAAGGAGTGCCTGCGCCGCTGGTCATGTACTGCGGCAGTGTGCCGTTCCATTTGCCAATGGCTTCCAGTTGCAGCACTTCGGGGTTTTTGCGAAGGGCTTCGGCACGTAGCGAGATTGCATCGGCCTCTGCTTTGGCTTTCACGGTGATGGCTTCGGCTTCTGCCTTGGCGCGCAGAACGTTGGAGTCAGCCTCCCCACGCGCGGCCTCTATGGTTTTCTGCGCTTCAGCCTTGGTCTGGGCGATCTCGTTCTCACGCAGCAGGGTTTTCTGCGTGGCTTCGATCTTGGCGTTGATGGAGTCGGTAACCTGTTGCGGATACTTTAGGTCATCGGTCCAACTGAGTTTCACTATCACAATGCCGATCGGATCCAGCTTGGTTTTTACGGCCTTGGTCACGTTATCCAATAGCGTGGTGCGGCCTTCGCCAGCCAGGGTGCCGATGTCCATTGCGCCAGAGTCTTTGATCAGCGCATCTGCAATGTTCTGCCGGATGTTTACGCTGGTGATCTCTTCAACCCCTTTGCGATAGGTTTGGAACACCTTCGACACTTTAGATTGGTCGACGTAATACTCCACGCCTACTTTGGCCGAAACACTCATCGAGTCTTTGGTCTGGAAGTTGAAAGGCTGCTCATAAACGTGCAGCTGGTTGAAGGTCGGAAACTGGTAAATCTCTTCGTTCCACGTCAGCCAATATTTACCGACGCCAACCTCTTGCTGCTGAACACCCTTGGTGTCGCCGTATAAATCAACCTTTACACCAACGTAACCAGCGGGGACCGTGGCGCGTTCGCAACCGGTTAATGCAATCGCAGACAGTGCCAAGACGCACGCCATAATGATTTTCTTCATCGCTTCAATTTCCTTGTGATGGGCAGATATAAAAGCCGATAGGCCAGATAGATAATGACAACCGGGAATGCTGACCCCAGCAAAAAGCCAAACAGCACAGCGGGGGTAAAACTTGCTGATATCAAGGCAGGTACCACGTAGCCGTAAACAGCTGTGAAGATTGCCAGGATCAGCAATACCGAAAAATACAGTCGCATGTGGAGAACTCCGCCCCCGACGCGCGGCCAGGGGAGTGGGTTAAACGAAATCTTCTGCGGTGGTGCCTTCGCTGATGTCGTCGAAGTCTTCTTCGGAGGCCACGCCGCCACCTGCAAACGCATCGCCATCGCGTAGGAACTGGACGCCGCCCAGGGAAGCGTTGATGCGTTTGCCGAAGTTGTTGTCCTGCGCCCAGACGTCAATCACTGCGTTAACGTAGCAACCGGCATAAGGGCGGCCGTCGGCCTGTACCAGCACCGAGTTGTCACGGTCAACCACACGCGGGCGCGCTTTGTTGGAGGCGGACACGAATTTGTTACCGGGGTAGCCTTCGTATTCGGCCTTTTCATCACCATCGTGAAGGCAAATTTTCAGAGTAGAGCGCAGCGTCTTCATTACCGCATCGGCTTTCGCTCCCCATTTTTCCTTGGCCACCGCCTCGATGGCCTTTTCCAGTTCAGCGACCGCTGGGTGGTTAGGCTCGAAGATGAATGCTGCGGAGAAACGTGGGTCACCCTCACCGTTAACGGCTTTAGGTTCGAACAGAGCAGGGAAAGCCAGACGGACGTTGTTTAATTTCACTTTCATAGGGTCACCTCTTAGATAAATTCAGCAGCTGCCTCGGCGGCATCTACGTCGTCAAAGTCGTTTTCGTGATTGATGATCAGCGCGGGGCGCGGATCGGATTCTGGAGCGACGGCGGGTTTGCCATCTGCGCGGGTGATGAGGGCTTCTACCTTCGGCCAGCGGCGAGGGCTGGCTTTCTTGATAAGCTTTTCTGCCTTGGTTGGGCTGATCAGCTTGAAGTCGAAAACCTCCTCGTTTTTGTAGCGGAACTGGTCTTTCAGAAGCGCTTTGGCTCCCTCTTCGTCCTTCCACGCCCGGTTGCCTAACTTGCCTTCCACTAACTTGAACCCAGGGACCGGATGACCTGCGTTCAGTTCGCTACTGGCTCTGGCGCGCACCGCTTTACACCAGTCCTCGATAAAGTCGAGCTGGCTGTAGACTTCGGCCAGGTGGGAGTTATCGCAGACGGCGATCCGCTCTCTCGCGCCTGAGATTTGCGGTGCGATTGGTCGGTCAAGATCGACAAAATCATCGGCGACAGTGTTCAGGTGGTATTGCTCGGCCGCCTTGCAGAAGCCTTTGGCTTTACACCACCGGCATTGCTTCTCACCAGGGTTAAACACATCGGCCGGCAGGGTGTCGACGCCTTCACATTCAGCAATGGCCGCAACGGTAATTGCTGCGGCAGCTGCTTCACGCGCTTGCTCACCGAACGCTCGCAGATCGTCAACACTGACTGCCCACTCAGATTCGTGGTTGAGGCGTGGCTGATGGATGAAAACGCTGACGGTGTCGAAGTCCTGCAACGCGCCGAACTGCTCCAGCGCGCCGAGGGCATACAGTTGCAACTGCTTGTTGTTCTCCGCATCCACCTTCACGCCGCGCCCAAACTTCAGGTCGTGAACCTGCAACTCGGTGCCTGCGATGATGACGGCGTCAGCGGTACCGAACTGGTCAGGAACGCCAACGACATCGGAGAAATCAACGCGCTGCTCAACCAGCAGATCGTTGCCTTCGGCCAGAGCCCAAACGGTATCAACATACCGCTGGACGCCTTCGGCCATATCTTCGGTGACCTGCGGGCCTGGGTCAGTTGCTGACAGATGCGAAAGGGGGTAGGTGCCAATGTAGTCGGCAGCCCGCTGGCCGCCCACCATTTCGGTACCGTTATCCTTGTGCGTTTCGGTCAGGTAAGGGTTAAGGCGGTTGCGAAGAACACATTCCGCCAGGGCGTGGGCGGCGGTGCCTTCGAGGGCGAATTCTGAGCCCTCATCGACCAGCCCGGCTTCGAGCGCCAGGCTACCGCTGCAGTTCATCCACTTTTCAGCTCCCGATGGAGAGAGCCTTGCGTGTTGATCAGGCATTGCTACGCCTCCAGTGATTCGGCCAACTGCTCCAGCGCTGCCACAACATCCGGCAGTTTATCGTCGGGGCATTCGGTCAGTTTTTTCAGGCCAAACAGGTCGAGGGTTTTGCGCAGGTCGGCGGGTGCTTTCGCGGCGATCTTCTGAAGGATTAACTGCTTTCCTTTAGCATGCAGCGCAGCCACATCGATGGTGCCTTCGACGACGGTAGATTTCTCTTCGGCCTTCTTAGGAGCCTTCGGTTTGACCTTGGCGCGCTTATCGACAGGGGTGTTCAACAGCAGGGTGGCGTATTCGCGGCGCTCGGTGATGCCTGGCAGCGCATCCCAGTGCTCTACCATCTGCAACGCCAGTTCGAACACGCCAGCGCCGTGCAGCTTGGCCGCCAGGTCAACGCCTTTCAGCGCCATTGTCAGCGCCATTGTCAGCGCGTCTACCTGCTCGTTGCGTTCTTTACCGGTTGCGGTATTCGCAACATGTTCTGCGGCGGCAAGCTGTTCAAAGGTTGGTGTGCGACCTGCTTCGCCTTCCAGCACGGCCAGCGCGATGGCGTTCGGCAGCGGCAGTTCTTCGAGGGTGATCGGCTTGGTGGTGGCTTTGTGGGCCTCTTCCTGCAGTTGCAAGTATTCCACCTTGGTGATTTCGGTGTAGCCCTTTTCGATATGCGCTGCCAACGTGGATTCGCTATCAACAATGCACGGCGGGCCATCCTCCAGGCGGATATAGAACGGCCCCTTACGGGTTTTGGTTTCACCAGTTGCCGCTTTGCCAACGGTTGAGCCTTCGGCCTTTGGTTGGTGCGGGGTGTCGGCAGAGAAGGCTTTGCCGCTGGTCATGGCCGCCAGTAATTGGGTGAGCAGTGTGTTCTGCTCGGCGACCAGTTTGTTGTTTAATTCAAGATTTGATTCCAGGCTCATGTGTTATTCCTCAATTTCTACGAACTGGCCGTTTGCGTTCAGGGTGTACCAGGTGTCTGGCTTGATATCGTTCTCGCCGACCTTACTGGCACGTATGTGGAGCAGCTTTCCTTCTTCATCGCGGTAACAAAGAACGATCGCGCTGTTTGCGGATGCTCTGGCTTTCCCCTCGATACCGAAGGCCGCCGCCACCGATTCAGATCCGCTAACTTCGGCAGCGGACTGGTAGCCGGTGTTGCTGGCAGCGGAGCGGTTGCCGGTGTTGCTGGCAGCGGAGCGGTTGCCGGTGTTGCTGGCAGCGGACTGGTAGCCGGTGTTGCTGGCAGCGGAGCGGTTGCCGGTGTTGCTGGCAGCGGAGTAGTCGCCGGTGTTGCTGGCAGCGGAGTAGTCGCCGGTGTTGCTGGCAGCGGAGCGGTTGCCGGTGTTGCTGGCAGCGGAGCGGTTGCCGGTGTTGCTGGCAGCGGAGTAGTCGCCGGTGTTGCTGGCAGCGGAGTAGTCGCCGGTGTTGCTGGCAGCGGAGCGGTTGCCGGTGTTGCTGGCAGCGGAGCGGTTGCCGGTGTTGCTGGCAGCGGACTGGTAGCCGGTGTTGCTGGCAGCGGAGCGGTTGCCGGTGTTGCTGGCAGCGGAGTAGTCGCCGGTGTTGCTGGCAGCGGAGTAGTCGCCGGTGTTGCTGGCAGCGGAGTAGTCGCCGGTGTTGCTGGCAGCGGAGTAGTCGCCGGTGTTGCTGGCAGCGGAGTAGTCGCCGGTGTTGCTGGCAGCGGAGTAGTCGCCGGTGTTGCTGGCAGCGGAGTAGTCGCCGGTGTTGCTGGCAGCGGAGCGGTTGCCGGTGTTCGTCTGCTCGAGTGTCTTATCCACTCGGCTCCAAATCCACTCAATGGCGCGGGTCACCAGCTGGTGCACGGAAATTTCAGCCGAGATTGTGATTTTGGCGCTGGCGATTTTGCTGTCGCCACCATCCTCGCGGCTGACCTCACCCTCGGCCACTGTCTCGGCGTAGCGGCTTTCAGCAGGTGGGTAATAGCTGAAGCAGTCGAGCGGGTACTCACAGGAATGGAAGCCAGCGGCGCAGGCCTCTACTTTTCCCTGGTGCTCGTAGGTTTTGCCAATTTCGAACTGGAAGCCGCGGCAAGTGAGGTCCGTCTTGAAGCCTTTGAACGTTGTGATCTGCATTCTGTTATCTCGCTATATAAAGGACAAAAAAGGCAACGCACAGCAAACCCAGCGGGAACATCAGGCCGTGTGTTTTCGAGGTGTGGAAATCCGCACCGGTAAGGCGATACCGGTGTTGCATCTGCTTAAGAGAGTTCATTAGGGGTTACTCCTTTTACTATCGGGGAGCGCACGCGCCGCCAGCGGGCGAGGCATAGCGGTTGGCCGCATGCGCTCCCCGATAGAAAAAGGCCCCAGTGGACTGGGGCAAGTGGTACAAGCAAGGAATGGAGCGAGGGTTTAGCTCATGGTGAAACCCAGGTACCAAGCGATTCCTAGGGTTGCCAAATACAGTGTGAAGGTGATTTGTACTAGTCTGCGGCGACTTACTTTCATGGGGTTAACTCCTGCGAAAGTTATTGGTTACGTTGGCTCGGCATACGGGCGGCCAGCTCGTCGCGGCTGTCGCAGCTGAACATCTGGATGACATCGGCAAGGCTGGTCTTCTGCCGGTACATCACCAGGTCAGTGCCGCAGCGGTTTGGCATCTTGCGCACCTCGTCGGAGGTTAGAAGTTCCCAGAACTGGGCGGCTAACTCCGGCTCGTCTTTGGCGGCCAAGGCAATCTTCTGAATGGACTTCTTCACGCAAAATACGCAGTTCCCCAAGTGCTCGGCGATCTGCAGGTCGAAAGGCTGTTGCCGCCACCAATCCAGAACCTCAAATTTCCCTACATACGAAATCTCGGAAAGGTAGTTGAGGCCTTTGTTGACGTTGCTCTCTACCTTGGCCACGCAGCTTTCCAGCAGAGCCACAGGAACGTCGAAATCTTGGGAGAGGGCGATCTCTGCCCATTCCTTTGAGACAAAGCGCATTGCGCAGGCGGCCTGCGTGTAGGCTTCCTGTGTTTGCATCGGGTGCATCCCGGCTTTGAGCATGGCCTTGTGTAACTTGCCACCCCATAAGCGGGCAGGCTCGTCGGCGCGGATGCCGATCCAGGCTTGATAGTTCTTGCGGCCGTAGTGGTCGTCACAGTATTTAGTGAACGGCCCTAGCTTCATGCGGTCGGTGCAGAACTCGCCACTGACATACGGTGTGCCGTACTTCTTCAGCATGTCGCGCCACGGCGTCAGGTCGGGGCCGATTTCATCTAGGCTTATCACCCGGTAGCCGTTGGCCTTGCCCAGTTCGGGGTTAATGACGACCCGCAGACACACCAGGTCAATGCCCCAGTGCTCTACGATGTCGCGGATAAACTGATAGGTGGCCGGATGTTCGGCGCCCGTGTCCATGAAAATGAATTTGGTGTTCGGGTCCTTCTGGCGCATCGAGTCCGCAAGGTAGCCCGACGTGCGACCGCCCGATAAACTCACAACGTTGTACATAAGGACCTACTGCATGAGTTGGTTTAGGCTGTTAGTGCCTTGATGGCTGCCATTGCCCTATTGGGGTTAACGCTGCAATCCTCACGGACATTCTTACGAAGGGATGCCGCCCGAATGCCTAAGCGTTTTGCGTGCTGTTCAACAAGCTCGTCGCTGATCTGCTTAAAGGCTTCCAGTGCTGCGGCCTTGCGTTCGTTGAAGCTCAATGTATTAGCCTTGTGCGCCTCAGCCCTCATCGCTTTCTGGTCTGCGAGATAGGCGTCGAGTTCTTTGTGAAAGTCACCGCCACCGCGCTTATTCAGCGGTAGGTTTAACAAACCGTGGTCTAGAGACATTGCGTGTTACTCCTTTAGTGGTCTTGCCGAAACCCTCGCGCTAGGCAAGGGCAGCGGTAAGTTCACTGCGTTATCGGTTACATGATCTTTTCCTCTTGGTTGAGAAAGAGCGGGTCCAGTCGGTCACCCTCTGAAGGTGGCTGTTCGGTGATTGCATCGCTCACCAAGGGGCGTTTAACTTTCTGTTTTGAATTCCGTAAAATTCAATAATGGATTTATAACCAAACATGAATACCTTGTCAATTCAATTTTGAATTTGAACATGCAAAAAATTACCGCCTAAACTTGGCGGCAATCTTTAGCCCTTTAAATGTCAGTACGTTCCGTGTAATGAAGGCTTTGCTATACCGGCCACATACTGAATGCGTTCGACATCGTTGATAGGGAATCTAAGGGGAGGGTGTTCCTCGTTTACGGACATGACCAGCACCGCGCCGTCACGTTCATAGAGGAAGGTCTTGATCATCACTTGCTCGTCTTTGGTTACCAAGAGGACTTCATCGCCTGGTAGATACCCGTGGTTAGGCTCGATGACAACATACTCGCCATCTTTAATGCGGGGCTTCATTGAATCGCCCGTGCAGCGGAGTGCAAAGGCTTCGGGATCTGCTGATGGCCAGTTGACAAATCCATCGCCGTTATCGAGCGATACCCAATGTCCTTGGCTGCCTAGCTGGGCGCTCCCCATTACAGGGATCTTGGTAAATGCCACATCTTCGGCCTGACCGACGACGTTACCGTTGTTTGTTGCTGCCACGCGCAAATCCTTTTCCACCAAATCAGAAACCGTAATTTTGAAGTGATCGGCAACACGCTTGAGCAGGGTGTATTTAGGGTCTTGGTTTTCTCCTGACATCAACCTGTGGAACGTTGGCTGAGGGATGCGTATGAGTTTTGCCAAGTCTGCGACCGTAGCAATACCGTTCTTTTGCATGAGGTGGTTGATGTTGGAAATGGCCTGATCTGTTGTGTGGTGCATGGCTATACCTTTAGCTCGTTTAAGTTATGGCCGATTATTCTATAGTGAATATTCTACACTGGCATTGAATTCAAATCTGAATTAGAGTTAAATCCATAGTTGAATTCAAAAGCAGTGAGGAAATCACCCATGCAACCCCTTACACCCAAAGAAATAGTGCAATCACTTGTCGAGTTAGGCCTCACGCAACTAGATATCCGTCGTGAGACTGGCATCAGCCAAGCTTCTATAAGCCGAATCCTAACGGGCAAACTTGCCGATCCTCGAGTTTCAGTAGCTCAGGCACTTCGTGATCTCCATAACAAAGTGAAAGAAAAATCGCTCGAAGAAAAGGCGTAGCCCATGCCCAAACAACAAAATTGGGGCGCTGCGCCTGACGATTGGCTTCATTTTTCGTTTGTGCTTGGCCTGACCCCTGATCTGCTGCCGGTGGTATCGCGCCCTGATGCGCCGATCTCACCGACCAGCAAACTGAAGACTACAGGCAAGACGCCGAGCCATTACAACGGCATGCGCCAGGTCGCTGGTATCAAAGACTGGACATCGCACACCGGTACCGATGGCGAGGTGGCCCGATGGTCGAAAGAACCTGATTACGGCATCCTGCTGCAGACGCGTACTGTCCGCGCCCTGGATGTAGACGTGTCCGATCAGGACCTGGCCAACGATGTGCTGGCCGCTGTCACCAGCGTTATTGGCTCACTGCCAAAGCGTATGCGCAGCAACAGCCCTAAATTCCTGCTGGCGTTCCAGCTGGATGGCCAACACTCCAAACGCATCCTGCGCACTGCCCACGGCAATATCGAGTTCCTGGCCAACGGTCAGCAGTTCGTTGCCCTCGGTACCCATCCGAGCGGTGCACGGTACGAATGGGAAGGCGGTCTGCCTGACGACATCCCAACGCTGACCACTGACGACTTCAACATGCTGTGGCAACTGCTCGAGCAGCGCTTTGCTATAGCAGAAAGCATCATCGAGAAGGAAGGGCGCACGCGCGACCGTTCTGGCCGCGATGCGGGCGCCACAGACGAGACGGCTGATTATCTGGATGCTCACGACTGGACACTGGAGTGGGGCAGCGCTGGCGAGCGTTACATACGTTGCCCGTTCGAAGATGGCCACAGCAGTGTGAGCAACGACAACACCGCAACAGCTTACTTCCCGGCTGGGACCGGTGGTTTTGAACAAGGCCATTTCCGTTGTCTGCACGCCAGCTGCGCCCACCGCAATGATGGTGATTACCTGAATGCCATCGGCGTACGGGATAACGACTTCGACGTGGTACCGCTCGAGCCTGCCGAAAAGCCACCGCTGCCTGCGTTCGTCCGCAACGAAAAGACGGGGATGATCAAGGCCACTATCGACAACGCTGCCAAGGCGGTGATGCGTGCTGACTTCTGTGGCGTGCAGATACGCTTCGACCAGTTCCGCGACGAGATCATGTTCGCCCCTGATAACAGCGATCAGTGGCAGGCCTTTGGCGATGCGGATTACTCACGTTTGCGCATTACCCTGGAGCGCCGCAGTTTTGAGGCGGTGGGCAAGGAGCTGATCCGCGACGTGGTGATGCTGGCCGCCGACGAGCAGCCGTTCGATAGCGCCGTTACCTGGCTGGAGTCGCTCAAGTGGGACGGGGTGCCGCGCGTCGATACCTTCTTCCAACATTACTTTGGCGTTGAGCCTTCGGCATACTGCCGTGCGGTGTCCCTTTACACCTGGACAGCGCTGGCCGGCAGGGTGCTGACCCCTGGCTGCAAAGCGGACATGGTGCCTATTCTCGTCGGCCCGCAGGGCTGTGGTAAGTCCACCGGGGTGGCTGCGCTGTCGCCCGATCCGTCCTTCTTCACCGAGATATCGTTCGCAGAGAAAGACGATGACCTGGCGCGCAAGATGCGTGGTCGCCTCGTGGCCGAGATAGGCGAGTTACGTGGTCTGCACACCAAAGAGCTGGAATCCATCAAGGCCTTTATCACCCGTACGCACGAGAACTGGATCCCCAAGTATCGGGAGTTTGCTACCCAGTTCCCGCGCCGCCTGGTGTTCATCGGTACCACCAATCAGGACGAATTCCTTGCTGACGACACCGGTAACCGGCGGTGGTTGCCGCTGCGCGTCGGTCAAGTGCAGGTAGATCAGCTAAAAAAGGATGTTTTACAGCTGTGGGCGGAGGCCAGAGAGGTGTTTAAACGCCTTGGTGGCGTCCAGTTCCACGATGCGGAGACACTCGGCGTAGCGGAGCATGAGCAGCACACTATCAAGGATGCATGGCTCGAAATCGTCGAGAGCTGGCTTGACGCCCCCGACATGATGACTGATGAAATCCCACGAACCCGCGATTTTTTACGTGCAGCGGACGTTCTGCGCGATGCAATCGGCCTCGACCCTAGGAGCATTGGGAAGCGCGAAGAAATGCGAATCAGTAATGTTTTGCAAAATTGCGGCTACAAAAAGGCTCGCATGTCGGTGGAAGGCAAGCAGCAACGTGTGTTTTTGGCAGATAAGACAACCTGCTGACAACCTCAAACAGTAGGTTGTCTGGTTTTAACTTATTGAATATTTGAATTAAAGACAACCTAGACAACCTAGACAACCTTATTACTAGAAACCCCATATATATATATAAGTCGTTCAGAGGAAAGGTAAGGAAGTTGGTTGTCTAGGTTGGCTGAGGTTGTCTAGGCACTGAACCTGTAATTTTTTGCAGGTTACGAATAACAAAGAGCAGTCCGCAGCGCGTGCCACAGATAACCGGCACACCCCGGCGGGCTGAATTGCAAAAAAGATTATGTTTGATGAGGTCGCGACGAATGCGCAGAAATATGCAACTTGTACTTGAACGATGGGGCCGCTGGGCGGTCAGTGAAGAAAAATGCACATCGGTCGATTGGCCTTCCATGTCTGTGACACCTGCACAGGTTCCTGTCGGTGGTGGCCAGTCATGTAGCGATGACGATGGGCTGATGATCGACGGCTGCATCGCCAGGCTGAAGGCTGTACGCCAGGAGGAAGAGATCTTGATGTTAGGCCTACGCTACATAGCCCGCAGTTCTCAGCGTGACATAGCGGCCGCTGTGGGCCTTCCTCGGGCTGCTGTTGAACGCCACCTGCAATCGGCGACCAACTTTGTCGAGGGCTGTTTGGCTGCGCTTGATGTGCCGCTCGATATGGATCCGGAGGTGGCCGAGATAAAAATAGTTGTGGCTAGCCAGAAACCTATGCTATACCTGTAGCGTGCAAGAGTTGTATTTGCACTGACCTCATTCACAAGGCCTCGCTAATCGCGGGGCTTTGCTGTTTCTAGAGGCCACAACGGACAGGGCATTCAGCAGCCACCGGTCCCAGAACGGTAGTTGTGATGGTAACGCATCAGAGTGCTCTTTCTGTTGTGGTGAATGCGCAGGCTGATGCGCAGGTGCGGCTGTTTAATCAGTGAGAATTGGAATACGTGCCACCGTCCAACGCCGGAGATCAGCACCGGCCACCACAACAGCAAAACCGCCACAAATAGCCGTTCCAGCCAATAAAACGGCTATGCAAAACACACCCTGTTTTATGCATGGTTTATGCAGTCCGATTTGCACCACATCGGCCAGAAGATTGCAGGAAACGCAGCGTTGGACGTGATTGCACAGCGAGTGCCGATCCGTCGGTGCGCAAAACGGCCATTATGTTAAAAAGTCCTCAGAATCCCCAATTTTCAATGCGAAGCGCCATCCACTTAATCAACGTACCCCGAACACCGTAGGGGGTGTGGTCGGTACCTTGACGGGTGGCGCTCCGCATTGAAAATAACACTCATGGCCCTGGCTTAATCGCTGGGGCTTTTTGCATTTAGCCCATCGCCAAAACAGTCAACCACTGCAAACACATTCTATCGCCGAGTGACTACGGCGATGCGGCTAACCGATTTTACAACAGCGCACACCCCGGCCGTCGGGAGGTGGAGATTATGAAGATGGACGACAGATACAGCAACGCGACATACAGCAGTGCTGGTCTTGCCGCCTTCTTTGCCAGCTTATCACTGCAAGATTGGGGATTTATTATCGGCGTGGCGTTCAGTATTGCGCTCGGTATCCTGACTTATCGGCTGAATCGGCGAGAGCAAATGAAGCGGACCAGAATACTGCAAGAAATCAGCGATAAGACAAACCCAATCAACCCATCAGCCACCGTGCAAGTTATTGCCGAACTGGGCGTCAAGGCCCCGAAGGAGATTTAACATGCGCGAAGGATTGCTGAGAAAGCTATCGCCCTATATGGCCAGCGGTGCCCTTGTAATTGCGGGGCTGATGCTGGGCGGGAAAGATGGGTTAGAAGGCCGTGAGTATGTTCCCTACCGTGATGTCGTCGGTGTCTTGACTGTATGCGATGGCCACACCGGCGGAGACATCACACCCGGCAGGCGCTACACAGACAAAGAGTGCGATGCTTTGCTGAATGCCGATCTGCGGGCGGTAGCCGCTGGCGTCGATCCCTATATCCGTTCGGACATCAGTAACACGCAGCGCGCGGCGATCTACTCATTTGCCTACAACGTTGGTGTGACTGCGTTCCGCAACTCAACGATGCTGAAGAAAATTAACGCAGGTGACCAGAAGGGCGCTTGTGCTGAGCTCCACCGGTGGACTTACGCCGGGGGTAAGCAATGGAAAGGCTTGATGAACCGCAGAGCCATTGAGCATGAGGTTTGCACCTGGGGGCCGCAATGAACAAAGCGGCCATTGCGATTGTCGCCGTGGTGCTCAGCCTACTTGCGTATTTCGCTATCAGCAACCAGGGGCTGCGCCATGAGCGTGACGATTTGCAGAAAGCCAACGGTCAGTTGACCGGCCAGATCGAATGGCAGAACAGCACACAACGTGCAGTGGCCGCCATCGATGAGAATCGCACCAGGGAATTGAACGATGCGAAGAATCAGATCGCTGATCTGCAGCGTGATGTTGCCGCTGGCACTCGCAAGCTGCGCGTTACCGCCACGTGCCCAACCGGCACCACCGCCAGCGTGGCTGATGGCACCAGCCCCAGACTTACAGACGCCGCTCAACGGGATTATTTCCGTCTCAGAGAGCGAATCGAAATAGCACGCAGCCAGATAGCTGGTTTGCAGGACTACATCCGCAACGTGTGCTTAACCCCTACGAGGATCAACCAATGACCGAACAGGCCATCGAACAAGCAATTCAGGCTGCTGGCAAAACAGCACCGCGCATTACCCCGCAGCACATTGAAAGCGTCATCGTCAGCGAGCACTACTTCACCGCTGCGGACGGCGTGGCAGGTGTACACGCTCCAACTGCCGAGCGCTATCCCGCTGAGACCACTCCACAGCTGGAACTGCTTACCTTCTGTGTCCTGGTGCTGCGCAATGGCTTCACGGTAACCGGTGAGAGCGCCTGCGCCAGCCCTGAAAACTTCGACCCAGTGATCGGCAAGCAGATTGCACGCGAGAATGCGCGCAACAAGATCTGGCAGTTGGAAGGCTATCTGCTGAAACAAAAGCTTAGTGAAAGTTAAGAGCATTACAGAAGCCATTCGCTGAGTGGCTTCGATAATGACACCGGCGCGGCCCTGTGGCCGTCTTATCAATCAGGGACGCCGTTCTGACATGGATTATGTCGTACCACACAGGAGGCCCCCGCGTGGAAATTACCGAAATGACTGAACTACAGGCAATGAACCTGGATATTTTCAAACTGGTGCTCAGCGACACAGCGGCCGCAGAGAAGGCGATCACCTTCATCGCTGGCGACAAGCTGCGTTATGAGCTGTTCAAAGATGCCTACGCTCGCGTCCAGAGCGAAACTGGCGTTGTAGCGCGTACCGAGAAGGCGATCCGCCTGGCCGAAGAAGCGCAGGATCTGTTCCAAGTTAAATGAGGTGCTGAATGTCTAACCCATGGCCTGCCTTCACTGGCAATAACGAAATCGTCAACGCTGTTGCAATCTCCACTATTCGCCAGTTGACCAATGGTTATGGCGATATCACCCCAACAGGCGGATTTACCGTCGTATCTGTGACTGACACCTTCATGCGCCAATGGTCGCCTGTAGTTGGCGGTTACCTGGTGCAACGCGCAGGTGCGCCGCTGTTCTACATGGCGAAGACAGCTTTCGAAGCCGTGTACACACAGCAGGGTACAGGAACCGCCTGGGCAGATATCAGTGGCAAACCGTCTACCTTTGCCCCGACTATCGGCACCACAGCGACCACCGCAATGGCGGGCAACAAGACGCCAACGACAACAGACCGTGGTGGCGTTCTCCAGCAGTCGGCGATCACTGCGCTTACCGATTCGTCTGGTGGCACCTCAGGTGGCAATACGGTAGCGGTAATCCCAGCTGCAACCGCAGCGACGACGGACGCAACCGCGGCCTCTCTTACTTCTACCAACGCGGCGATCACCGCCATCAAAAACGATGTAGCCACGCTGGCCGCCAAAGTAAACGCATCACTGGCCGCCACCAAAGCAGCAGGTGTTACCGCGTAAACCCCAGGTGAAACATGGCAAAGAAACTCAACCCACGGAAAGAGCTCTTTTGCCGCGAATACATCATCGATCTGAAAGCAGCACCGGCAGCAGAGCGGGCAGGGTATAGCCAACGCTCTGCCTGCAACATCGGTCCGCGCTTGATGACTGAACCGGAAGTCCTCGCACGCATTGACGAACTGAAGCGCGAACGACTCGCGCAGCTTGGCGTTGATGCCAATTACGTGCTGTTGCGTCTGGTTGAGATCGACCAGATGGACGCGGCAGACATCTTTAATCCCGATGGCAGCATCAAACCGATCGCCGAGTGGCCGCCAGTGTGGCGTCGCTACCTCAGCGGCTTTGACCTGTCGGAAATGTTCGAAGGCCGAGGCGAAGACCGCGAAATGGTTGGCTTCCTCAAGAAGATCAAATGGCCTGACAAAGTCCGCAACCTTGAGCTGATTGGCAAACACATCAGCGTGCAGGCCTTCAAAGACAAAGTGGAAACGGAAGATGTCACCCCGGTGAAAGCCGATCGGGATTCTCGCCGTTCGCGTATTCAGGAGTTACTTGCCCGTGGTAGAAGCAGCGATAAATCTTGACGACCTGACCGACGAGGAGCAGGCCGAACTGCTCAACTTGTTGGAAGAGGAAGACGAGTATCGCCGCACTCACTCCCTGTTCTTTTACTCCCCTTACGATAAGCAACGCGAGTTTCTGGACGCTGGCAGCGAGTACACCGAGCGCACCTTCATGGCCGGTAACCAGTTGGGTAAATCCTTCACTGGCGGGGCCGAGGTATCGTTCCACCTGACAGGGCGCTACCCGGGCACCGCAGGTTACCCCGAAGATGGCGCGTATGAGGGTGATTGGCAGGGGCGACGCTTCAATGAGCCAGTGGTCTTCTGGGTTGGTGGTGAGACCAACGAAACGGTAACAAAGACCACTCAGCGTATTCTCTGCGGCCGTATCGAAGAGAATGACGAGCCAGGCTACGGCCTGATCCCGAAAGAAGACATTATCAGCTGGAAGAAATCTCCATTCTTCCCGAACCTGGTTGACCATCTGCTTGTCCGCCACCACTCGGCGAACGGCGTCGAAGATGGCATGTCAATCTGCTATTTCAAACCCTATTCGCAGGGCCGTGCGCGCTGGCAAGGTGACACAATTCACGGTGTCTGGTTCGACGAAGAACCACCCTACAGCATCTATTCGGAAGGGCTGACCCGTACAAACAAATACGGTCAGTTCTCCCTGCTGACGTTTACCCCACTGATGGGGATGTCAAACGTTGTTATCAAGTTCCTGAAGAATCCGAGCAAGTCGCAAAAAGTCGTCACCATGACGATTGCCGACGCTAAGCATTATTCGGATGAGGAACGCGAGCGGATCATCGCTTCATACCCAGAGCACGAACGCGACGCCCGAGCGAAGGGCATCCCGACCATGGGCAGCGGTCGCATATTCCAGATCCCCGAAGAAACTATCAAGTGTCAGCCATTCGAGTGTCCAGATCACTTCTATGTCATCAACGGCATGGACTTCGGTTGGGACCACCCGCAGGCACATGTCCAGCTGTGGTGGGATAAAGACGCAGACATCATCTACGTCGCTAGGGTTTGGAAGAAGAGCGAGAAGAAGGCGGTGGAAGCCTGGAGCGCGGTCAAGACCTGGAACAAAGGCATTCCTGTGGCGTGGCCTCCTGATGGTCTACAGCACGAAAAAGGCGGCGGCAAGCAGCTTAAGGTGCAATACGCCGAGGCTGGTTTCGCCATGCTGAAAGACCATGCTACCTGGACAGATGGCGGGGTATCGGTCGAAGCCGGCCTGCAGGAAATGCGCGACCGGATGGAAGAGGGCAAATGGAAGGTGTTCAACACCTGCGAGCCATTCTTCGATGAGTTCCGCCTCTATCACCGCGATGACAACGGCCAGATCGTCAAGCTGAACGACGACATTCTTTCCGCTGCTAGATACGGCTACATGATGCGCCGTTTTGCGAAAACCATGCGCGATATCAGAAAGCCTAAAGAGAAGAAAATCCCAGCGCCAATACGGCCTATTTCACGTCCCACGAGGTAGATGATGGCTGACAACGACAAGCAGCAGGACAGGCTGCAAACAATCCTGTGCACGTTTGACAGGGATTGGATGTCTAGCGACGAAGCCAGAACCGAAGCGACCAACGACCTGTATTTTTCGCGAGTGTCGCAGTGGGATGACTGGCTATCAAATTACACAACATTGCAGTATCGCGGGCAGTTTGATGTTGTCCGCCCGATAGTGCGCAAGCTGGTTGCAGAAATGCGCCAAAACCCGATCGACGTGCTTTACCGGCCTAAAGATGGCGCTGATCCGGATGCGGCAGACACCCTTATGGGGATGTACCGCACCGACATGCGGCACAACTCAGCCAAGATCGCCGTCAACGTGGCCGTGCGCGAACAAATCGAGGCTGGTGTGGGCCATTGGCGCTTAGTAACCGAGCACGAAGACCAGGACCCAACCAGCAATAACCAGATTATCCGCCGGGTGCCGATCCACGAATCCAACTCCCATGTGGTATGGGACAGCAACGCCAAGCAGATGGACAAGAGCGATGCGTGGCACGTCACCCTGATCAGTGCCTTAAGCATTGGCGGGTGGGAGAAGTTTGCAGAGGATAACGGCTTCGACCCTGATGTTATTCCCGACTTCCAAAGTCCTGACGCCAATTGGATATTTCCTTGGCTGACCAAAGACGTGGTGTACATCGGTGAATATTACGAGGTCGAAGAGAAGAAAGAGACCGTGTTTATCTATCAGGATCCCCTGACAGGCGAACCGGTGAGCTACTTCAAGCGCGATATCAAAGACGTGATCGACGACCTGGCCGAACGTGGAATGCAGAAGGTTGCAGAGCGCAAGGTAAAGCGCCGCCGCGTCTATAAGTCGATTATCACATCCTCAGCCATCCTGAAAGACCGTGAACTAATCGCGGGCGAGCACCTGCCAATCGTGCCTGTGTACGGCGAGTGGGGCTTTGCGGGGGATAAAGAGGTTTACGAAGGCGTGGTGCGGCTTTGCAAAGATGCGCAGCGCCTTCGCAACTTCATTCTTTCTGCCGGCGCCGACACTGTCGCCAAATCGCCAACGAAGAAGCCATTCTTCTGGCCAGAACAGATCGCCGGGTACGAGCACATGTATAGCGGGGTAGATGATTACCCTTACTACCTGATGAACCGTACCGACGAGAACAACGGCGATCTGCCCGCGCAGCCTATTGCGTACATGGAAAACCCCGAGATGGCACAGGCTAACGTGCTTATGCTCCAGGCGGCCACCGATGCAGTTAATCAGGTGTCCAACCTGGGCGTAAGCGCTGATGCTGTCAACGGCAACCAGGTGGCTTTTGACACCGTCAATCAGCTGAACATGCGCGCTGACCTGGAAACCTATGTGTTTCAAGACAACCTTGCCACGGCCATGCGCCGCGATGGTGAGATCTACGCCGCGATGGTCAACGACATCTACGACGTGCCGCGCACGGTGATGCTCACCATGCCCGATGGCAGCGAGAAAGAAGTCGAATTGCTATCCCAGGTGGTGGACTACCAAAACGGCCAGGTGGTCACTCTCAACGACATTCGCGGCCGGTATGAAACCTATACCGACGTGGGGCCATCCTTCCAGTCGATGAAGGCGCAGAACAGGGCAGAGATTAAGGAGTTGCTCGGGGACATCCCCGTAGAAGCCCCTGAGTGGAAAATGCTCCTGCTTCAATACTTCACGCTGCTCGATGGCAAAGGCGTCGAGATGATGCGCGAATACGCCAACAAACAGCTGGTGCTGATGGGCCTGAAGAAACCTGAAACGCCAGAGGAAGAACAGGCGCTGCAGGAAGCCCAACAGCAGCAACAGAATCAGCAGGATCCGAACAATCTTATCGCGCAGGCGCAGATGGTTGCAGCACAGGCCGAAGTGCAGAAGGCGCAGAACGAGACCATTCAGATCCAGGCTAGAGCCCAGAACGACACCGTTCAAAACCAGATTAAAGCATTTACCGCACAACAGGATGCAATGGAATCCCAAGCCAACACCGTCTGGAAGCTTGCTCAGGCTCGCAACATAGACGACAAGGCCGTGATGGATGCCATCAAACTGCTGAGCGAGGTTGCCTCCAAGCAACAACAAAACATCCCCACCGGCAATACCGCCGAGATCCCTCGAACCATGTGAGAGAGTTAAACACCATGAGCGAAACCACCGAAATTCAGGCAACTGAAGAATTAGACCTGTCCGGCTCACAAGCAGCGGCATCTGCTGTCGAGTTACCTGTCGAGAATGCCAACGACGGCTCAGGCCAGGATGAAGGCTTCGATATTGTCCTGAAGGACGATGAGAAACCCAAGCAGGATCATGAAACCAATAAACAGTTTGCTGCCCGTCGTGTAGAGCGTAAACGCCAGCGCGAACTGGAGCAGCAAATGGCCGCAGTGCAGCGCGGCGAGGTTCCTGAAAACCTGCGGGTTACTCCCGAGTTACCAAAGCAGCCAGAGTATAACGACTTCCTATCCGACGAGGCCTTGGCCAAGTACGGGTTTGATAGTTCGGTTGCCCTGGCTGCTTTCAACGCTGCCCAGTCTGATTGGCAGATGAAATCTCTGGACGCCCGCAGCAATGCAGTAGCGGCGCAGAGCCTTAAAACTCAGGAGTTCACCCAACAATCACAACAGGCTGTTGAGGCTGCGCGTAAGCACTATGACGCCGCGGATAAATTGAACCTGCCTGATTACCAGGAAAAAGAGGAAGTGTTCCGCAGTGTCGTCCCTCCGGGTGTCGATATGCAGATCATGCGCCTATTCCCTGAGAAGTCGGCGGCAGTGATGTATCACCTGGGAGCGAACCCAGAGAAAGCCCGCCGAATTTTGGCCCTCGACAGTCAGTCTGCACTGATCGAACTCACTCGATTGGCAGACAGTTTAACTCTCAAACCGCGTGGTAAGCAGCTTTCCAACGCCCCGGCAGCAGATGAGCCCCTCCAGGGCCACGCAGCCGCCGCAAACCTCAGCGCGCTTCAAAAGCAGATGGAAGCGGCATCGCTAAAAGGCGATGTGGACACTTACCGCAAGTTAAAACAAAAGCTTAAGGAATCTCGATAATGACTCTTAAAGAAGGCCAACTGGTCACCTTCGCCATCGATGAAATCATCGAAACCGTTGAGAACATGACGCCGATGGCGCAGAAGGTGAATAAGTACACCCCGCCAGGTGCATCGATGCAGCGTTCTGGTAACACCGTTTGGATGCCCGTAGAGCAGGAAGCCCCGACGCAATCCGGTTGGGATCTGACTGGCAAAGAAACTGGCGTGTTGGAACTGGCCGTGAAGTGCAACATGGGCGTTCCTGATAACGACTTTTTCCAACTGCGTGCGGATGATCTGCGTGATGAGCGCGCCTACCGCAACCGTATCAAAGCTTCTGCCCTGAAGCTTGCCAACAACGTGGAATCAGCGATCGCGCAGCAGGCTGTCGATATGGGCTCGTTGGTTGTCACCAACCCTCAGCCGATCGGTACCACTGCCGGTAGTGGTTGGGATTTTGTGGCGGATGCTGAAGCGTTGATGTTCTCCCGCGAACTCAACCGTAGTGCAGGCCTGTCCTACTTCTTCAACCCGAACGACTATAAGCGCGCTGGTCATGACCTTATTAACCGCGATATGTTCGGCCGGATCCCTGAAGAGGCTTACAAGAACGGTACCATTCAGCGTCAGGTTGCAGGTTTTGATGACATCATGCGTTCCCCGAAACTGCCAACGCTGGCGGCATCTACTGCCACAGGGCTGACCGTAGCTGGTGCGCAGAAGTTCAAGCCAGAAGCTGGCACCACCGATGCCGACGGCAACCCGGAAAACATCGATAACCGCATCGCAGTGGTAAAGTTGAGTGCGGGCACAGGGCTGAAACGTGGCGATAAGATTTCTTTCGCTGGCATTAAATTCTTGTCTCAAATGGCCAAGAACGTGCTGACGCAAGACGCCACCTTTACCGTCGTTGCGGTCAACGGTGCGAACGTGACGATCTCACCTAAGCCTGTTGCACTGGATGACACCACGCTGCTGGCTGAAGAACGAGCGTACGCCAACGTTAACACCTCTTTGGCTAACCTGATGGCGGTCAACATCCTGAACGTCAAAACGGCGACAGCCAACGTGTTCTGGGCAGATGATTCTATCCGCCTGGTATCACAACCGCTGCCAGTTACGCACGAGCTGTTCGCAGGCATGAAAACCCAGTCGTTCAACATCCCGGGTGTGGGTATCAACGGTATTTTCGCAACGCAGGGCGATATCTCAACCCTGACGGGCAAGTGCCGTGTTGCGCTGTGGTATGCAGCGTGTGCGGTGCGTCCAGAAGCGATCGGCGTCGGTCTGTCTAATCAGACCGCTTAACCAACTGAAAAGGGGCTTCGGTCCCTTTTTCTATTGAGGTGATTCATGGGACAGATGATTTACAGACACGGTGGCGAAACGCTGGTGTGGGGCTTGAAGGTTGAAACTAAGGTCGTAGAGCCTGAAGAGCTGGACGAGCACCTGGCGGACGGTTGGCTTGATCATCCTTCGCAGTTGTTTGAAAAGCTTGCAGAGCCAGAGCCAGAGCCAGAGCCAGAGCCAGAGCCAGAGCCAGAGCCAGAGCCAGAGCCAGAGCCAGAACCAGAACCAGAGCCAGAGCCAGAGCCAGAGCCAGAACCAGAGCCTAAAGCGACCAAACCTCGCGGCGGTAAGAAGACTGCCCAGGCAAGCGCTGAAGACTTCGTATAACCCGGGTAGGCGGTGACCAATGAACATCACGACCAAAGGCGATCTGGTACTTGCCGCTTTGCGGAAAATTGGCATCGCTTCAAACGCCACGCTGACAGACGTCGAACCCCAGTCTGTTGAAGACGGGGTGAATGATCTCGAAATGATGATGGCCGAGTGGTTCCAGAATGGTAATGGTATCGACGCCGGGTACGTTTTTACGCCAGACGACACCCCAGTTGATCCTGGTGACCTCCATGGGATGAAAACCAGTTCACTCAGCGCGGTGACCCACAATCTGGCAGTGCGTATTGCGCCAGATTACGAGGTTGAGCCCCCCATCAAAGTGGTCAACACCGCACGTTACGGCAAAGAGTTGCTCGTCAAGGTTTCAGCGGCCGCCAAGGCCAAGAAGGCTAAGCAGGGAGTGGGTTATCCAAACCGCATGCCTGTCGGCTCCGGTAACCGTATTCCGACCCTTAATAACATGAATTACTTTCATCGCAGAGGAGTAGAGGAAGATGCCGACGACTCAACTTCCCCTGATTAAGGGTATCGGGAAAGATTACCGCAATACGGATTATGTGGATCTGCTGCCCGTCAACATGCTCGCAGTACCTAAAGAGGTGCTGAATGCTGCCGGGTATTTGCGGTCTTTCCCCGGAGTTGCAAAGCGTTCAGATGTTGCGGGCATTTCCCGCGGTGCGCAGTACAACACCGTGCAGAATGCGGTCTACCGAGCACTGGGCGGCAAGTTGTATAACGCCAGTGGCGAACGTGGAGACGTGGCGGGCACTTCTCGCGTGAGCATGGCCCACAGTGATACCAGCCAGGCGGTGGCCGCTAACGGCGTCATGACGCTGTATCGCTACGATGGCACAAACAAGACACTACAGAACTGGCCAGAGCAGATCGGGGATGTCACTTACACCCAATATGACATCGGTAGCGTCAGAGACATTTGCAGGGCCCGCGGGCGTTATGTGTGGGTGAAGGACGGTTCGCAGCTTTTTGGTGTAACGGATCTTGATGATGAATCGCACCCTGATCAATTCCGTCCGTTCTACCGTGCAGAATCTCAACCTGACGGCATCATTGGCTGCGGGGTGTGGCGCGATTTCGTTGTCATGTTCGGTAGCGCCACGATTGAGTATTTTGCCCTAACCGGTACCTCTGATGCAAAGGCGGCTCTTTATGTCGCACAGCCATCGTACATGGTGCAAAAGGGTATTGCGGGCACCTACTGCAAAACCGTGTTTATGGACTCTTTTGCATTCATCAGCCACCAGGCTACAGGGGCTCCGTCCATCTATGTGATAAACGGCGGGCGGACAGAACCTATCGCCACGGCAACGGTGGAAAAGGTTTTGCGCAGTTATACCGCGGATGAACTGGCCGCTGGTGTGCTTGAAACAGTCCGGTTTGATTCGCATGAACTGCTGATCGTGCATTTACCGAGGCACGTGATGTGCTATGACGCTTCGGCATCGCAGAACGGGCCTCAGTGGTGCATTTTGAAAACTGGTTTGGCGGATGATGTCCACCGCGCTATCGACTTCATGTTCGAAGGTAACCAGATCAGCGTTGGCGACAAAACCGAGCCCGTAACCGGTGTGCTGAAATTCGACTCTTCAGCGCAATACGATCGGCAAGCCGAACACCTTCTCTACACCCCGATGTTCAAGGCTGACAACTCCCGGATCTTCGATTTCACGCTCGAGGCCACCACCGGCGTCAGCCAGTTCGCTGAAAGGCTGTTTATCTCTGCCACTGCCGATGGCTCTAACTATGGCCGTGAGCAGATGATCGACTCCAACGAGCCATTTGTTTATGACAAGCGCGTTCTTTGGCGGCGAGTCGGACGTGTGCGCAAGAACATCGGTTTTAAAGTGCGGGTGATCACCCGGTCGCCAGTCACATTGAGCGACTGCTCGGTGAGGGTTGAATAATGGCGGATGACAACCTCAACGTGCCTGTCGAAATACAGGCGACGCGTATCGACGCGACCTTGGTTCCTCAAACGTTCACCCCTGTGTACCGTGATTATGTTGTGAACCAGGGCACCGACTTAGGCAAAGTGGCGGGCAAAGCCAACGAGGCCGGTCAAGGTGCCTGGGATGCTCAGGTCAAGAACGACGAACAGGACCTGGTGCTGGCTGACCACGAAACTCGCATCGAAGCCGCAGAGGCGACGCTGATCAACCATGAGCAGCGTATCACTGCCGCGGAAGCCACCCTCGTCAACCACGAGGAACGCATCACTGCGGCGGAAGCGGAGCTGGTAGATCACGAAACGCGGATCACGGCCGCCGAAGCGGAACTGGCCGAGCACGAAGCCGAGTTAGCAGACCACGAAACGCGGATCACGCAGAACACGACCAACATTTCCGGTCTGACGGTGCGGATGGTCACAGCTGAAAGCAACATCACAGGGCTGCAGACCAACGTCGCCACACTGACAACGCGTGTTACCACGGCAGAGGGGAACATTGTCACCCTGCAAACCAACGTAACTGCGCTGCAAACGCAGGTGACAGCCCATGGCACGCGTTTAACCGCGCTGGAATACAAAACCACGCGCAAGAAGTCAGAGCTTACGTTCACCGGGTTAACGCTCAACATCCCAACCACGGCGACTAACCTGGTCACGTTGCTGAAGGCTTTAACACCCGCCTCGGGCACCTTCGCGCCGTTCTTCGATACCGTAGCCAACAAGATGGTCGTTTTTAACGAAAACAAAACGGTCAACTTTAAGCTGTCGATTATAGGTACCTGGACCGGCGGGACGACAAACCGGTCAATGCAGCTGACATTCTCCGGTGCGGTTCCTGACACTCTCGTTGTCAGCCGAAATGCTGCTACGACGAATGACAATGTGTTAATGGCGACATTCTTCAGTGTTGACCAGGGCGGCTTCCTCGCAACAAACGGCAGCACGATGACCATCCAGTCCAACGGCTCGGCCTTCACGGCAACCACAATCAAGATGATCGCGGAGCAGTAAATGACCCCCATAGACAAAATAACAGGCTCACGCCTTATGCGGCTGTGGGGCGTTCCGTCGTGGCCAGAAATTGAGGCCGATTATCTGCTCTGGAACGGCGTCGGTGTGTTTGTCCTGCTGGATTTTGGCGACCACGTCGATATGCATATGGCGATGAAGAAGGGCGAGCGCCACCGTTGCCGGGAGGCTGTTGCGGATGTACTGGCGCTGATCGGCCCTCGTGAGGTTCACGCTCCGATCCTGGCTGAGTGTCGGCATGTTTGCAACCTGGCGCGCAAGTTCGGGTTTGAGCATGAGCGCACAGAGCGAGTGGAATTTACCGACGGCACTTCGGGTGACGTCATTCTGATGATTAAGAGGTGCTAAATGGGCGGGATCGCAAAAGGTATCGGCAGCATTGTCGGCAGCATCACCGGCGCTAACCAGGCTGCTGAAGCACAAACCAATGCTGCCAACTCGGCCAATGATAATGCCTGGCGCATTTATCAAGACCAGAAAGGGACCATGGCGGATTTCCTTTCTGCGGGAAAGGGCGCGCTTCAAGGCCTAACCGGATTAGCAGGGCAACCGATCGACCGCAATGCATTGCTGGGCGAGTATTACAAAAGCCCTGAATACGCCCAAATGGCTAACCAGGCACGGTATCAGCAACTGGCCAGCGCCGAGGCTACTGGCGGGTTAGGTAGCACAGCTACGTCTAACGGCTTGGCGTTTATCGCCCCACAGCTCGGGCAGAACTACCTAAGCATGAAGACCGACGAACAGCAGAACATGTTTAACCAACTGTTGGGGCTCACAAACGTCGGTTTGACCGCGGGAGGCGCTTCGAACGCTGCAGCGGGGCAGTACGTCAATAACTTTACGCAAAACCAGTCACAAATTGGGGCGGCCAAAGCCGGGAATGCTCTCGCTAACGGGAACATGCTCACGCAGGGCATTGGCTTCTTAGCTGGCTTATTCTGAGGTGAAAAATGGTAGACCCTATCGATTATAGCGGCGGTAATGGCTTCTTACAGGGGCTGCAAACCGCAGGGGCGTATCAGCAGGTACAGCAACAAAGAGCAGCAGCCGAACAAGCCCAACAGCAGCAAGCAGCGTTGCAGCAGTTCCAGAAGGACTGGCAGACGGCTTACTCATCCGGTGATCCGAAGCAGCTTGACGCGCTTGTCGCTAAATATCCAGGGCAGATGGAGACGATCAAGAACGGCCTTGGGTTAAGAGACTCACAGCACCAACAGGCTGTTAATGGAATGGCTAATGATTTAGCTATTGCTCGTCAGATTGGCACCCCTCAGGCATTGGCCCAGGCACTTAGCAAGCACCCTGAAACCCTGCAAAGTATCGGCTCCACTCCACAGGAAGCCATGCAAATGGCTATCGACGACCCGCAAGGGTTTGATGGTCTAGTGCAGGCTGTCAGATTATCTACGATGCCAGCAGAAAAACAGTTTGATGTTAAGGATAAGGCGGCAGCACGTGGTATTTCTCAGCAGAATGCAAACACCTCAGCATTCTCAGCCCAACAAAGCGTAAGGCAGGGTGATGAGCGAATTGCTATTGATCGATACAAGGCTCAAACAGGGAACGATCTGGCAGCGGAAGAACTTAAGCTTAAGGCTACGCTGGGGAAGGCCCAGAACGATACAGCCAGGGCTAATCTTCAACAAAAACTAGACGCGCTTGGGCAGGCAAGAAACGAGAAAATTAACTCAGTAGCGGGTAGCGTGGCCGACTTTGGTAGAGCTGCAACAGTGGGGACCGAACTTGGTGCTTTGGTTAATCAGCATCCGACAGCTGTTAGCCGTGCTCAGGGCGGGACTATCGGATGGGCACCAAACTGGGCTGATGACACTCGGACGCTGGCGTCAAAAACCGACGAATATAATTTAAAGGTTGTTCTACCAGCCTTGCGCGGTACGTTCGGAGGGAACCCTACAGAAGGCGAGCGCTCAGCATTAATGCAATCAAGCAATAACATGAAGAAAGCGACCAGTAATGCTGCATTTTTAAAGGAATTGGACAAGGCGCAAAATACTATCGTTCAAATGCAAAAGCGACAGATTAGCAGCCTAGGCATCCCCGTAACGCGATCGCAAGACGAGTCTACAGATACACAAATGCTTCTTTCGGACCCATCCTTGGTTGAGGAGTATATCCGAGCGCATGGATATCTGCCGGAGGAATACTATAAGTCTCAATTAAATGGTGCTAAGTGATGGCGAAGTTAACTGATAGTCAGACAGATTATGCTACCTCATTGGATACTAAATATGGTTTTCCACAGGGCACCATGGCGGCCCTTGTCGGTATAGAGTCTAGCGGTAAACAGGATGCAACATCAACTAAGGGCGCACGCGGTTACGCTCAGCTTATGCCCTCGGCTATGGTTGACGCAGGGATGAAGGGGGTAGATCCCGCATCATTGTCATTTGAAAAACAGTTGTCGATTGCTGCCAATCATCTAAATAAAGGATTTAAAAAGTTTGATGGTGATATAGGTATGGCGTTGGCTGGCTATAACGCAGGTAATGGCAGGATGGGGGCTGTTCGTGATGGGAGGACTAATATACCGATCGAGACTGCTAATTATGTGCAAAAGTTTTCCGATGCTGGGGTTATCCCTGGGAATAGCGAAGCAGTGCAGTATGCTCAAGCCGTTAAGCGCCCAACTAACAATGAGCTAAAACCGCCAGATTTATCAGGTGTTGATTCTACTATTAATGCTATCGGGGATACTTCATCATGGACTGCTAAGCGACAGCAATTTAGTAATGCCTCCAATGGACAACCAACTGCAAATTCATGGGAACAAAAGCGACAGCAGTTTCTTGCTGCGAACGCTCCAGCAGTTGAAACACCGGCTCCGCAAGATCAAACCGAAACACAGAAAATAGGCTCGGGGCTCGCGGAAACAGGAAAGGCAATGCTCCAGGCGGGTGTGAATGTCGCAAACATTCCAGCTGAGATTTCCGACGCTCTTACCAGCGCAGGCGCGTGGGCTGAAAAGCAGTTAGGCTTGGGTGATGGTGCATTTACGCCATCCCCAAGAATTACTACGCAGGGTCTTGCTTCTGATTTTGGTTTGCAACCAAATTCTTTAACGCCGCAGTCAACCGAAGGTAAGATTTTCGCCGAAGCGCTGCCTTACTTGACTCCTGTATCAGCATCTCGCTTTGGTGCTGCGGCTCCGACGCTGGCAGGCAGAGTTACGCAAGGGGCCTCGCGGTTGCTTGCAGAGAACGCGACTGGCGCACTGGCGGCAAACAGCGGTGAAGATGGAACCATCGGCGGTGTTGCCCAGGATCTAGGTATCGGTGTCGTAGCCGGTGGTGGTGTTAACCTGGCGGCGAAAGGAATTGGCGCGGCGGCGAAAGCCATCGGGAATCGTGGGGTAGAGGCCGCAGGGGGAAACTTGCGAAACGTAGTGACTCAGGGGGCACAATCTTCCGACATGGGCGCTACAGCCAGAACCATAGCAGAGTCTTCCGACGCTTCGCTGTTGTCCCGTAATGTTATTGTGCAAGGCGCGGGCGGCGAATCTGCAAGTGTAACTCCACAGGCGTATCGAGCCGCCGAAGAGGTAAGGCCAAGTCAAAGCACCATTGATGCAGCTAAGCGCCTAGGGATGGAAGAGCAGTTGCTTCCTTCCCACTTCTCTAAAAACCCAACATACCGGGCCATAGAGCAGGGGCTAAAGTCAGTGCCGGCAAGCCAACTCGCGGCGCAGGAGCATGTTGCGATAAACAGCTTAGCTCAAAAAGCTGATGACCTCATTGAAGTTGCGGGCGGAACGTCAAACAAAGTTGGGCTCTCAGATAAGTTTAAAACAGAGTCCATAAAAGCCATTGACGATCTAACCAAGAAATCCGATGCCATCTACGGGGAAATTAGCAGCAAAATACCGGCTAGGGCGCCATCTGTTGCCACAAACACCATATCAATGTTGAAGAGTAAGGCCAAAGATCTGGGTGGCGTTGAGAACCTCTCACCGGCTGAGAAGATGATTTTCTCCAAGCTTGGTAAAAAAGGCAGCACTCCAACCTATGCCCTGCTCGATAACACCCGTAAACAGATCGGCGCTGCAATCAGTAAAAACGAGGGGCCATTCAAAGACCAGACATCAGCCGAACTGAAACAGCTGTATGGCGCGATAACTGATGATCAGAAGGTTGTTGCGGCAGCACATGGGATGGGCGACAAATGGGATGTAGCGAAAGGACTGGTATCACAGCGCAAACAGCTTGAAGACCACATGGTCACTGCCTTGGGTAAGGATCTAGGCGGCACGTTCACATCTCGACTCTCACCAGCCATTCAGGGGCTACGAAAAGGTAATGTTAAGCAGTTCAACACGCTGATTGCAGCAACTCCACCACACATGCGGCAGGAGGTTGTAGCGTCTGCGCTGAATGATGCCTTTACGTTGGGTTCAAGAAAAGAGCAGCAACTCAACATTCCTGGATTTGTAGACTGGTACTCAGGGGCTAAAAGAAGCGGAGCGCTTACAGCGGTGACAAAACATCTACCCGCTGATGCCGCCAAGCGCCTGGACGACATTTATGCAGTCGCTAATGGCATTCGTGTGGCCAAGTCCAGCGAGATATCGACCGGTAGAATTCAGTCGCTTCTCGACCAGTTCGACAAGGACGGTGGCATGATTTCCAAGGTGTATAACGTTGGGAAAAAAGTGGCAGCAGCGGAAGGCGTCAGCTCATCAGTAGGATTACCAGGGGCTGGGGCGGCATCCGTTATCGCTTCAACGCTAGCCGGGAAGAAAACGGCTCGAACGGTAGCTGCGGACCAGCTGATTGCCTCCAGCAAGTTCAGGAATGCAGCTCGACTAATGGCGTCCGGAGACTCCATCAGATTGGCAGCTGCACGAGAGGGGGTTCAGAAGGCTTTAACTCATAGCAGAGAGTACCAACGCTGGGCTGCAACACTCGACGACCCAACAAAACAAGCTATAGCGAAAGTGGGCTTGCTGAATTGGCTCGGCGGTACGCCAGAAGAAAAATAGTAATCAGCCAGGGAGGGCTAAAACTTGTTTAACAACTGGCCACATTGCCATTACCCATATGAACGCCACGATACCCCTTAGCCATCTAATAGATTTTTCACTCTTAACTACAATTCTGCACACGCCATAAATAGCGATTACTATCGCTGTTGTAGCAAGCAGCATTAAAAGAAAGTAACTCATCTCAACCCCCTATTTTTTAGCTTTTCTTTTTACACGGGAAAGCCTTGCCGACCGCCAAGAATGTTAAAAGAACAGATGCTTCGCTCCTGGATTCTGGGTTGTTTATGATGTATTTTTCAACTATGTCAGTGTATTGAACCATGTCAACCCCATCTGGCGGGCATAGTGACCCGATAAGCATCAAGGAATCAGTAACGCCTCGCGAATAACCCCTAATGTAAGTGGCGGAGAAGTCATCCCCCTTTTTGCCTTGCTGAATATTATAAAGAAGATCGTTTCCTGTTTGAAGTTCACGCATATCTGCGCTTACAGAAAATGCTGCTAACAGCAAAGTACCAATAACGAATTTCATCCCAGAGTCCTTACTGATTATTTTTTATCAGCATACATCTGCACGAGCGTTTCGAAAACCATCTTCTTGACGGTTTCAGCCTGCTGATCGGCTATCTGTTCTGCATCGCTCCGGTAGCCTGATACTGGCGACGGCTGCGCAAGGGCATCACGCACGATCTGCACCAGTTCGGCATTGAGAGAGCGGCCATTCAGTGCCGCACGCTGCTTAACCTTATCTTTCAGCTCTTTGGGTAGGCGCAAATTGAATTGCGGGTCTTCTCTAGTCACGGTTGATACCTCACCAATGGGTGGATCGGCATCATATGATCTACTGTTTTTATAAACAATAAGACCACTGTGGTCTGAAAAAACCTTAATACACACCACCGCAAGCCACGCCTTGTGGGGTTTCTGCACGCCTGGAGAAAACTAAATGGCCGATCCTATCGTCGCTAACGTTGTTGTTTCGATGCCGTCACAACTGTTCACCCTCGCGCGGTCGTTTAAAGCTGCTGCCAACGGGAAAATTTATATCGGTAAAACCGATACCGATCCAACAATCCCGGAAAACCAAATTCAGGTTTACCTAGACGGAGAGAATGAAGAGCTGGTGCCAATTGCGCAGCCTATTAACATCAACACCGGCGGGTATCCGGTTTACGGTGGACAGATTGCCAAGTTTTTGACTGTCGAAAACCACGCTATGGCTGTGTACGACGCCTATAATGTTCAGCAGTTCTATTTTCCCAACATCCTGAAGTATGACCCAGACCAGGCTTACTGGCGTTTACGCGAAGAGATTTACGGTAACTTTGGTGCTCCTGACGGGCTTAAGTTTGTCGGACGATGCCCTGATATTGCCACTTTACGCACTATAGTCCCGGTGGATGCAAAGCAGAAAATCGAAGTGATTGAGTATGTTGTGGGGTCAGGACTGGGGGGTGGCTTTTTCGAGGCTGTGCAAGATAGTGTCACAGCGGATGACGGCGGCATGTTTATTCGAGTTAATGCGTCTACCGGCTGGAAGCGCTCAGTAGAGAACTCTATCCTTGTCACACAATTTGGCGCACGGGGCAATGACACTGATGAAACAGCCATCATTCAGCGTGCTATAAATTCCGCAGCACTGAATAAAATTAAGCTTGTTATCGATGCAGGGTTTGTGTTTTCAGCGCACGGCGTCGTTATCGATTCTCGGCATAATGGGATAATCATTGACGGTGCCGGGTGGCTTAAATTCTACGGTAACGGTGGAACCCAGCAAAACAAGCCGGAGAACATCGTTACGGGTGCTGACTACTGCATTTATCTGAATGGGCTTTCAAACGCTGAATTGTCGCTCAAAGTTGACGGTAACTCAGCAACAAAGCGTGATAACGAACAGATCCACTCGATAGGGATGTTCGGCGGTAAAAATATCAGCATGCCGAAATTGCGGTTCAAAAACACTCGCGGCGATGGGCTTTACATCACTCAGTCCAACGGCAACGTTGAATCGGCGATCCCTGAGAATGTGAACATTGATTTTATCGAGTCGATTAACGAAACGTTCGACGGCCGGAACGCAATCTCCGTCATCTCGGTAAACGGTCTGAACATTACGACCATGGTTTCATTGCGCCACGGCGGGATGGTTGGCGGTGTCTACCAACCAGGTGGCTTAGACATTGAGCCGAATTACTACTTCCAGAAGTGCTACAACATCACCGTAAAATCCTATCGTGCGCTTTGCGCGGGTAGCCAGGGTCTGACGATAGCCGGGAAGCAGGCCACTGGAGATTTTGGCGAGTTCTGCGTTAAAAACGTTCACTTCGATAACGTTGATGTAGAGCTTACAGATATCGGAAGGAATCGCGCTGATGTGGTCCTCATTAACGGCGCGAATGATGTATTCGTGAGAGGCTTCGCGAAAACTACCGCGCTATACACTGGCGACTATGTTGGGTTGCATGTTGTTGGTGCAACAGGTGTTGATGCCAATGTAACAACCAGGCGCTGTAAACACGCCGCGTGGCTCGGTTACACCCCGGTGTTGGGGCTACGCAATATGTACTCGTCACGCTATGTAATCAATGCTGATCGCTACCATGATGGGGTTAGCATCGGCTGGGCTGATGGTATCACTGTTGATTTTATTGGTATTAACCCGACCCAGATGGGGGCTGGAGACATGGGGCATCTGCAATATATCGCCAACCCTGGAGAGAGCACCCCGATCCGCCGTACGAAAGTATCCGTGCGTACATCTGGGTTTGAAGGTTTCCTTGAGCGCCTTAACTATGGGATACGGGTTAACCCCTCACAGACTCCTGCGATATATAAAGGGACAAACTACATCATTGATAGCGATCTAACGAACGTTCTGCACGACCCTGCAAATGCTAAAAATCGCATGCTGGGGACTAAAGATATCGTTAAATCGAACATCGACGGTGTAACCCCTTACCCTGGCACGCCGATCGTTGGTACTGATATCTGGGGTGACGGTGATATAGTTTTCGATACTAACGTATCAGTTTCGAAAGTAGTTGGTAGGGTTTATACGTCAACTGGATTCCAGATATTTAGTCAGCTCCCTTGAGTCAGGAACGCGCTTTTATAATGTGTACATAAAAGCGCGTTTTATTTTAAGTAATCGATTAAATATAAAATCAATGCATTGATAAATAACGATATAATCTAATTTTAAAATACCTGCTTGAAGGGTTTCACCGTGACTTCGCCGTATACTCCAGCGTCCACGTACGGGTCTTGTGCTGCCCAGGATTTTGCCGCCTCCAGCGAAGGGAACTCGGCGATCACAGTAGAACCGGTAAATCCAGCCTGGCCTGGATCGTTGCTATCGATAGCCGGGTTAGGGCCAGCGACCACCAACCGGCCTTCATCACGCAGTGCCTGCAGGCGAGCCAGATGGGCGGGGCGAACCGCCATTCGCTGTTCCAGCGTGCCAGGTACGTCTTGTGCGTAGATCAGATAAAGCATATTTCACCTTTAAAATCATTGCCATACAACGGTAATCACAAAGTAGCGCAAAACCTGTGACAAGGGAATGCCAATCCAGATAAAAATTCATTACCGTGTTGAGGATAGCTGCGTGTGCTGCGATTGACGAGTGAGGGAACACATTGGTTAACAATCCGTATGAAAGCTCAATAAAAGGCTAATTAAACGTTAATATCCCTATGAGTTTGCTGGTTTTAGCGCCTAATGATGCCGATTAAAGCGATAGTTTGTCTTTCGTTATTGAATATGATTGCTATTTGCATTTAAACTTGGCGCACCAGAGGAAACAGAATCATTATGCCGCTAAACAAAATGTTCCTTATTCGCCGAATTTCCGTGCCAATTGTCCTCTCCGTTGGTTTGCACAGTGCCCTGGTGGCCGCCTTGCTCTACGCTTCCGTCAACGAAGTGTTGGAGCTGCCGAAGCAGGAAGATGCCCCTATCAGCGTAATGATGGTGAATATGACCGCGCTGGCAGAACCGCCACCGCCGGCTGCGGCGGAACCGGAGCCACAGGTAGAACCTGAGTCTGAGCCAGAACCAATCCCGGAGCCAGAGCCGCCACCGCCGGTACCGGTAGCCATCCCTAAACCGGAGCCGGAGAAACCCAAGCCGAAGCCAAAACCTAAGCCGAAGGTAGAGAAGCCGGTCAAGCGTGAAGTGAAGAAGACCGAACCGCGTGAACCTTCGCCGTTCGACAATCAATCCGAAGCCAAGCCGATCGACAAGGCACCGGCTAAACAGGCACCATCAGCACCTGCGCCGGGAACTTCCCGTGAGTTGGGGCCGAAAGCTCTGAGTATCGGCAAGCCGATGTATCCACCGCGCGCCCGGGCATTGCAGATTGAAGGCAATGTCAAGGTTCAGTTCGATGTCGATAGCGACGGGCGGGTCACAAACGTGCGTATTCTGTCTGCGGAACCACGTAATATGTTCGAACGTGAAGTGAAGCAGGCAATGCGTAAATGGCGTTATGAAGCCAAAGCCGCGCAGAACCTGACGAAGACCATCGTCTTCAAAATGGAAGGTTCGACGGTTGAGTAAGCAATAAAAAAGGTCGCATTTGCGACCTTTTTGCTATCTGACGTAGGCTTACTCACCAACGCGGAAGTTCATCTTACCGTCTGGCAGGGCACGAGGGCTGCCGCCATCATCTACCGCTACATAGGTAAAGACCGCTTCCGTGGCACGGTAGCGCTGGCCGATCGGGGCAGAAGACACCTTCTTGACCCAAACTTCCACATTGATGGTAATGGAGCTGCGGCCACTGCGGATACAGTTAGCATAGCAGCACACCACGTCACCCACAGCGACCGGCTTGAGAAAGGTCATGCCGTCTACCCGCACGGTAACCACGCGCCCTTCGGCAATCTCTTTGGCCAGGATCGCGCCGCCGATGTCCATTTGCGACATCAGCCAGCCGCCAAAGATATCGCCGTTGGCATTGGTATCTGCCGGCATGGCCAGCGTGCGCAGCACCAGCTCACCGCTAGGCAAAGGTCGTTGTTCGGTCATTATTTCTTCTGCTCTTCTGGCATATGACGGTAAATATAGATACCGCTCAACAGGGTGAAGACCAGCGTCAGCACGGTCAGGCCGAATACCTTGAAGTTAACCCAAACGTCCTGCGGCATCCAGAATGCCACATAGATATTGGCCAAGCCGCAGGCCAGGAAGAACAGGGCCCAGGCAATGTTAAGGTGGTTCCAGACGCTGTCCGGCAGGGTCAGCTCTTTACCCAGCATGCGTTGGATCAGCGGCTTTTTCAGGATCAGCTGGCTGATCAGCAGCGCCAGGGCGAACAGGGTGTAGATGACCGTGACCTTCCATTTGATAAACAGGTCGTTGTGAAACACCAGAGTCAAGGTGCCGAATACGGCGACCATGGCAAAGGTGATCAGCGTCATCTTCTCAACCTTGCGATATTTCAGCCAGGTAAAGACCAATGCCAGGGCGGTGGCGACGATCAAGGCACCCGAGGCGACGTAGATATCGTAAAGCTTATAAAAGGCAAAAAAGACAATCAGGGGTAAAAAATCAAGAAACTGCTTCATAAATCAATCCATCATAGGTTCATCGGGCGACTATACCGGATTTGGCGCGCTCTGTGTATCGCACTAAAGGGCAGATTATCGGTGTTCGTCCGGTAGATTGCTGCTGTAAACGCCAGAATTTGCATAAACTTACGATTGTTACCCTCGGTTATTTGCAAGCGCTGGGTGTACCACGCATATTAAGCATAATAATAGCCGCATAATTTACCCTGGAAAATAGCTATGCAGTGGAAGTCTCTGCGGGCGTGGACGCCCGGTTTGACGCATTTGTTAGGATATGAACGCAGTTGGTTGAAGCCGGATATTCGTGCGGGGTTATCGGTCGCAGCGGTAGCTTTACCGGTGGCGATCGCCTATGCCGAATTGGCCGGTGTCAGCCCGGTGGTCGGGCTTTACTCCTGTATTTTACCGATGATCGCCTATGCCATTTTTGGCTCGTCGCGGCAGCTGATTGTTGGGCCGGATGCGGCCACCTGTGCGGTGATCGCCGCCGTGGTGACTCCGCTGGCCGCAGGAAGTATGGAGCTGCACTGGCAGCTCACCATCATGATGACCGCCATGACGGGGGCTTGGTGTCTGCTGGCTAGCCGCTTCCGGCTCGGGGCCTTGGCAGACCTGCTTTCGCGCCCGATCCTCAGCGGATTGCTGAATGGCGTAGCGGTGACCATCATTGTCGATCAGATCGGCAAAGTGCTGGGGTTCGGTACGCCACCGGCGCAGCTGATTGAACGTATTTATGCCTTGCCCGGTAACATTCTGCATAGCGATTGGCCGACGATGGGCATTTCATTGCTTACGCTGACAATGCTGGTGGGGGTTAAAAAATTGCGGCCTAACTGGCCTGCGCCGTTGTTTGCCATCGTGCTGGTCGCCTTCATCACCTGGGCGGCTAATTTGCAGCAGCACGGTATTATTACCGTAGGGGGCTTCAGCGGCATGCTGCCTATCGTCCAGTGGCCGGATTTTCAGCCGGGCTTACTGCGTGACATGGTGATACCGGCGCTCAACCTGGCGGTGGTCAGCTTTGTCAGCATGATGCTAACGGCGCGCAGCTTTGCGGCGAAAAATGGCTACGAGGTCAATGCCGATGCGGAGTTCCGTGCGCTGGGGCTGGTCAACATTGTTTCTGCGCTGTCGCAAGGGTTTGCCATCAGCGGGGCCGATTCGCGTACGGCGGTAAACGATGCCAACGGCGGCAAGAGCCAACTGGTATCAATTATTGCCGCCATCGTCATCGGCATTGTGCTGCTGTTCCTGACTTCTCCGCTGCAATTTATTCCGGTAGCCGGATTAGGCGTGGTGCTGATGTACGCTGCCTGGTCGTTGATCGACATTCGCGGCATCTGGATCCTGCGCAAGCGCAATGCCCAGGCGTTCAGGCTGGCAGCCTTCACCTTCGTCAGCGTGCTGCTGGTGGGGGTGATCAGCGGCATTGGCTTAGCGGTATTGCTTGGCCTGATGCAGTTTCTGCGCACCGTGTTCCGCCCCACGGAGCAACTGCTGGGGGTCAATGAGGAAGGCATGATCCACTCAATGGGCAACAACAACGGGGTGAAGGCGGTGCAGGGCGTGATGATGTACCGCTTTAACTCCCCGCTGACCTATTTTAACGTGGCTTACTTCAAACGGCGCATCCTCAATCTGGTCGACAGTACGCCGTTCCAACCACGTTGGGTGGTAGTGGATGCGGTGGCCAGTTTTACCCATGCGGATATCAGCGTGCTGGCGGCCATTGACGAGTTAAAGCGTGACTTGTTACAGCGTAACGTTAAGCTGGTGTTGGCCGGACGGCGCACCGAGTTAACGCGCTGGTTCCGTATCAATCAGGTGGGGCGTGATAAGGATTTGATCCTGGTGCCCGACCTTTATCTGGCACTCAAGCTGATACAAAGTAAGGAACAGGCCGAACCGGGCACGGCACAGTAAATAAAAAGGGCACGCTAAAAGCGTGCCCTTAAACGTCAACCGACCCTGTTTATCTTTTATCTAAGGACACGCCAGAAGTGGGCGCTGTGTCCCGCAGCAGCATATACAGCCGGAACAGATAAATCAGCAGTAAGGCAGAAACCAGGTTGCTTAATGCAGTCAGAACGATGCTGGCAACGTGTGGCGTCAACACCGACAAGTGGCTGACCATAAACAGCACCAGTAGTTTGGCCGCCAACCACAGCATCATCGCCGGTACGATCACTCGCGCGTTAGCAAAGGCCAGCTTGCAGCTCAGTTTCAGTGAGGCAAACATGCCTTTCCCATCGGCTACGGAAATCACCGGGGCCAACGAGAACGAGATCGCCATGATCACACCGGGCACGACAAACAGCGTCAGGCCAAGCTGGGTCAGCAAGGTGCAGACAAACAGCAGCAGCAGTAAACGCGGCAATAGCGGGGCAGATATCCCGATAGCCCGTAGCGCACTGGTACGCTGGCCTTCAGAAACCAGGCGGATCAGCGTCAACATGCCCCCCACCAGCAGCACGTTACCCACTAAAGCGGAAATCGTCGCGGCGGCGGACACTTTCAACAGCACCATCTGCTGTTCAGGCGTCATTTGCTGAATGATTTCCTGGATCCCCATGCCGGCACCGGCGTTGGAGGCCAGATCACTTTCCGTCGCGGTCAGGATCTTCAACTGCTCAATATCGGGGCTAAATGCCTGATTAAGCAGCACAGAAATGAATGCGGTCAGCAGTGCCAACAGCACAATGCTGGCAACCTGATTACGGAAAAAGTTAAAACTGTCACGGTACAACGTGTTGGCCGTAATTGGCATGCTTGGCATGCAGACTCCTTGGCGTCGGGAACGTAGTTAAATCAGTGGGCGATTGTACCCTGTTCCGCGCCGCTGTGGCACCCCGCGAATGGCACTGTGCTGATTTCTTGGGCGATTATGGTCTCTGACAATGATAATGGCAGGGGAACCGGCAAGGGCGGCAGGCCGTAGCGCTCACGGGCCCGATCGCAGGCTTCATTGCGTAGGCCGTTTTCCCCGGATTGATCGAATTCGCGGCAGGGGCTGGGGCGATTGGGGTAGATCGAACAGGACACCGCCTGACCAATCTCACCTACCAGCGAGGTGCAGCGTGGTGACTTGCTGTTGGTCCCTTGCATACAGCGCAGAAAGGGGCTCAAGGGTTCAGTTAAGGATATAGGTACCACGCCGCCGCCATCTTCCGCTTCGGCCCAATAGAATGATACTCGAAAATAACCGCAGCAGGCGCCGCAGCTGGTGCAGGGATTTTGAATTTCGCTCATCTTGATTGCCACCGACTCCTTACCGGCCCAACCAAAACCAACAGGAATAATGAAATTACGCAGTGGCATTTTTTTTAGCAACTTTTTTCGGTAACAGAAATTCAAACATGCATCATATTTGCAACAAAAGGCGTTTATTGATTCAGATCAATTATCGATTTATTAACACCTTAGGTGGCTTTGTTTTTGGTGGGATTTTAAATTTTTACACTTAAGATGTGATCTCGATGGGATCATAAATACCTGTTAATAGGTATATTCATCGGGACTGTAAACCACACAAATGGAATGGATAATGAAAAAGACAACTCTGGTGGTGTTAGGGGCTCTGATGGCTCCTATGGTAGCAAGCGCGCATCAAGCGGGTGATTTCCTGTTCCGTGCAGGGACTGCAACAGTTCGTCCTAATGCAGGTTCGGACAACGTTTTAGGCCAAGGATCGTTCAACGCCAATAACAACACCCAATTGGGTCTGACTTTTGGCTATATGGTGACGGACAATATCGGCGTCGAGTTACTGGCTGCAACGCCGTTCCGCCATAAAGTTTCTCTGGGTGGCCCAGCGGTCAACGGGGATATTGCAACCGTTCGTCAACTGCCACCAACGCTGATGGCGCAGTACTACTTTGGCGACAAGCAAGACAAGCTGCGTCCATACCTGGGCATCGGTGTGAACTACACCATGTTCTTCGACGAGAAATTCAACGACAACGGCAAGGATGCGGGTTTAAGCAACCTGGATCTGAAAAATTCCTGGGGCGTAGCCGGGCAGGCGGGTCTGGATTACAACCTGGATGAGCACTGGATGTTGAACATGTCGCTTTGGTGGATGAATATCGAAACCAAGGTACGCTTCGACGCTGGCGATCAACATCAGAGTATTGACACTCGTCTGGACCCATTTGTCTTTATGTTTGGTGCAGGCTACCGCTTCTAAGCCAGCAGTAAAGGAGGCGCTGTTCAGCGCCTCCCTCTTCAGTTATTTAATGCGCATATCATTTTCGACAGATTTAACCCCTGCCACGCCGCGAGTCACCTGAACGGCGCGATTGGCATCGGCGCTAGAGCTGACGAAACCGCTTAACTGAACCTTGCCTTTAAAGGTCTCGACGCTAATCTCGGTGGATTTGATGGTTTTATCCGCCAGCAGTGCTGACTTCACCTTGGTAGTGATGACCGTATCGTCAATATAGCCGCCAGTCCCTTCTGATTTTGCCGTTGGAGCACAGGCAGAAACTGCCATCGCCAAAATAGCTGCCATGCACAGCGCCGAAAGGGTTTTAAATAGCTTCATAAATGACTCTCCTTGCAAATGTTATTGTTGAAATTAAACGCTGATTTCAATCAGCTAACGAAATCGTATGCACTGAGCCACTGAATATTTAGCGGCAAATATGATTGTGGGGCAGGTTGCTGGTTTGTTCAAATTGTTTGCAAAAATATCTTTGGCAAGAATGAGGCTAAACAATGTGTTATCACCGGATACTTTCGTAGTATCCGGTGATTGAGAGCGGGAGATTAAACGCGGGTAGCGGCTTTCATTTCACGTACAAACTTGCCCAGCTTGGCCAGCATTTCTGCCGGTTGTGCCTGATTCTGTTCGATGATCTTAACAATTGCCGAACCGGAGATTGCCCCGGCGGCCCCGGCTTGCAACGCATCCTTGACCTGTGAGGGTTCAGAGATGCCAAAGCCTTGCAGCGGCGGTGCCGCATGATACTCGCGCAGCTTATTGACCAGGTGGTGCAGCGGTAACTGCGCCCGGCTTTCCGTCCCGGTTACTCCTGCGCGTGACAGCAGGTAAGTGTAACCCCGGCCGTGGGACGAGATTTCACGCAGTAAATCCTCATCCGCATTTGGTGGGCAGATATAGATTGGCGCGATGCCGTGGCGAGTTGCTGCCGCGCGGAAAGGTGCGGACTCCTCGAAAGGTACGTCCGCGATCAACACCGAATCTACACCGGCCTGCGCACAGCGCTGATAAAATGCGTCAATGCCGCCGTGGAACACCAGGTTGGCGTACATCAGCAGGCCAATCGGAATATCAGGGTGCTTCTGGCGGATTGCCGTCAGCATTTCAAAACAGTGCGTTGGCGTAACGCCAGAAGCGAAAGCACGCAGTGCTGCACTTTGAATGGTTGGGCCATCGGCCAACGGATCCGAGAAGGGGATCCCCAACTCCAAGGCATCTGCACCGTTCTCCACCAGCGTATCGATAATCTGTAACGATAGCGTCGGGTTTGGGTCGCCGAGGGTGACAAACGGCACGAAGGCGCCTTCTTTATTATTTTCCAACCGTTTGAACAGTTGCTGATAACGTTCCATCAGATTTCTCCCCGTGCTTTCAGAATGTCGTGAACGGTAAATATGTCTTTGTCGCCGCGGCCGGACAGGTTAACCACCAGGATCTGTTCTTTCTGCGGCTCTTCACGGATCATTTTCAGCGCGTGTGCGAGGGCATGGGAAGACTCCAACGCCGGGATAATTCCTTCGTGGCGGGAAAGCGCTTTGAAAGCCTCCAGCGCTTCATCATCGGTGATCGACACGTATTCTGCGCGGCCGATGCTGTTCAGATAGGCGTGTTGCGGGCCAACGGAAGGGAAGTCCAAACCGGCGGAAATCGAGTAAGACTCCTCGATCTGGCCTTCAGAGGTTTGCATCATCGGCGATTTCATCCCGAAGTAAATCCCCACCTTGCCATGTTTCAGCGGCGCACCATGCTGGCCGGTTTCGATCCCCAGGCCAGCGGGTTCAACGCCGATCAGGCCAACGCTGTCATCATCGATAAAGTCGGCAAACATGCCGATGGCGTTGGAACCACCGCCAACGCAGGCCAATACGGCATCCGGCAGACGGCCTTCACGCTCCAGCACCTGAGCTTTGGTTTCTTCACCGATCATGCGTTGGAATTCACGCACTATGGTCGGGAACGGGTGTGGGCCTGCGGCAGTGCCCAGCATGTAGTGGGCCTTATCGTAAGAGCCAGACCAGTCGCGCAGCGCTTCGTTACAGGCATCTTTCAGCGTGGAAGAACCGCTGTGCACCGGGATCACTTCAGCCCCCATCAGGCGCATACGGAATACGTTAGGTGACTGGCGTTCAATGTCCTTGGCACCCATGTAGATACGGCATTTCAGACCGAGCAGGGCGCACGCCAGCGCAGAGGCCACACCGTGTTGGCCAGCGCCGGTTTCCGCGATGATCTCGGTTTTGCCCATGCGTTTGGCAAGCAGCGCCTGGCCCAATACCTGGTTGGTCTTATGGGCACCGCCGTGCAGCAGATCTTCACGCTTTAGGTAGAGTTTGGTTTTGCTACCGGCAGTCAGGTTTTTGCACAGCGTCAGTGCCGTTGGGCGGCCCGCATAGTTTTTTAGCAGATCGATAAACTCTGCCTGGAACTCAGGGTCACGCTGGGCGCTGACGAAGGCTTCTTCCAGTTGTTTCAGGGCTGGCATCAAAATTTGCGGCACGTACTGACCGCCAAATTCGCCGAAGTAAGGGTTAAGCAGCGTCATTATTTTTCCCGTTATTATCCGTTAAATGAGGTTCGCAATCAGTAGGCGCGCAGGGTCTGGAACACCGCCGCGAGACGCTCGGCATCTTTGATGCCGGGTTGGCTCTCTACGCCAGAGTTGAAATCGAGGCCCGCACAGCCCAGTTGGGCCGCATCTAGGCAGTTGTCTGCACTCAGGCCGCCAGCCAGCATCACGTTGTCCAGCGTTTGGCCCTGCAACACCGACCAGTCAAAGCGAACTCCGGTACCGCCAGCGCCGTTATCCAGCAGGTAACGATCGACCTGTTGCAGATCCCGAGCAGGCAGGCTGTCTTTTACGCTCAAGGCTTTCCAGATCTGACAGGTGGCAGGCAGCTCGGCGCGCAGGGCGTTAATATAAGCTTGGTCTTCCGCTCCGTGCAGTTGCACCGCATACAGACCAAGGCGCTCAGCAGTTTGCGCTACCGTAGCGATGGGCGCATCACAGAAAACACCCACGTATTTCAACGGCGCTCCGGCGATCACTTCCCTGGCGCGGGCAATGTCCACGTTACGTGGGGAACGGCCAACGAAGATCAGACCGCCGTAGTTGGCACCTGCCTGATAAGCGGCGGCGGCATCTTGCGGCCGGGTCAGGCCACAGACTTTGTTGTCACCGAGGATCACGCGGCGTACCGCGCTGCGCAGGTTGGCCTCCGACATCAATGCGCTACCGATCAGAAAACCGTTGGCATAGCGGCTGAGTTCACGGATCTGGCGATAGTTGTTGATGCCGGACTCGCTGATCACCGTCACGCCATGTGGCACTTTTGGAGCCAGGGTGCGGGTGCGATCCAGATCGATAGACAGATCGCGCAGATCGCGGTTGTTGATGCCAATCACTTTGGCTTCCAGCTGTACCGCACGCTGTAATTCTTCTTCGCTTATCACCTCGGTCAGCACGCCCATATTCAGGCTGTGTGCCACCGCAGCAAGTTGGCGATACTGTTCGTCATCGAGCACTGACAGCATCAACAGAATGGCGTCGGCCTGGTAGTGACGTGCCAGATAGATTTGGTAAGGGTCGATCATAAAGTCCTTACACAGCACCGGCTGGGTCACGGTTTTACTCACCAGCGGCAGAAAATCGAAGCTGCCCTGGAAGTATTGCTCATCGGTCAGCACCGAGATCGCCGAGGCGAAGTCCTTATACACCGAGGCGATTTCCATCGGGTCAAAATTCTCGCGGATCAGCCCCTTGGAAGGAGAGGCTTTTTTGCATTCGAGAATAAATGCCGTTCTGGCGCCTTGTAGCGCATGATAAAAGCTACGCTCGCTTGGCACGATTTCGTTTTGAAAGCTGGCTAATGGCTGTTGTTGCTTACGTGCCGCGACCCACTGCGCCTTGTCACGAACAATCTTGTTGAGCACGGTTTCCTGCATCATTTATCCTCTTGCTGCCAAAGCAGTGACACGCTGGTAAGCCTGCCCACTGTGGATCATTTCCAATGCCTGCTGCGCGTTCTGGCGCAGGTCTTCCTGTCCGAATAGTTTCAGCAACAGTGCGACGTTGGCGGCGACCGCCGCGGCGTGCGCTGGCTCACCTTTACCTTGTAACAACCTTGCCAGAATGTCACGGTTTTCTTCCGGCGACCCTCCCAGCAGGGAGCCCAGCGGGTAGCTGTCCAACCCAAAAGATTTAGGTGTCAGCTGATAACTTTCAATTTCGCCGTCATTCAGCTCGGCGACGTGAGTGGTGGTGTGGATCGCCACTTCATCCATACCGCCACCGTGCACGACGGCGGCGCGCTGATAACCCAATACGCGCAGGGTTTGGGCGATTGGCAGCACCAGCTCCGGGCTGTAGACCCCAATCAACGCCAACGGTGGACGAGCCGGGTTAATCAACGGCCCGAGTACGTTGAACACCGTGCGGGTCTTCAACTGTTGGCGTACCGGCATCGCATGGCGAAAACCGGTGTGATACTGCGGCGCAAACAGGAAACATACGCCCAGTTCATCCAAAGCCTTGCGGGATTCTTCCGCAGGCAGATCCAGACGGATCCCGAAGGCGGCCAACAGATCGGATGAACCGGAACGGCTGGAGACGCTGCGGTTGCCGTGCTTGGCCACCTTGACCCCACAGGCTGCGGCGACAAAAGCGCTGGCCGTGGAGATATTGATGCTGTTGGTGCCGTCACCGCCGGTGCCGACGATATCCGCGAAGGCATAGTCCGGGCGTGGGAACGGTAGAGCATCGGCCAAGAGCGCCTTGGCAGCTCCGGCGATTTCTTCTGGGTGCTCACCGCGGATCTTCATGCTGATCAATGCCGCCGCCAGTTGGCTAGGTTCCAGCTCACCACGCACGATAGCGCTGAATAACTGCTGGCTTTCTTCCTGGCTCATCGACTCCGAGCGATACAGTTTTTCAAGAATAGGTTGCATAGTCGGTTCCCCTTGATTATTTCGCCAACGCCCAGGCCAACGTCTGCTCAAGCAAACGCGCGCCTTGGGTGGTCAGAATGGATTCTGGATGGAATTGGAAACCACATACGCGGTGTTCATCGTGACGCACTGACATCACCATGTCGCCGAAGCGAGCATTGACGGTCAGCCCTTCAGGGATATTGCTGCCGACCAGCGAATGATAGCGGGCGACCGGCAGCGGGTTGGCCATACCGGCAAACATCCCCTGGTTATCGTGAGTAATGGAAGAAGCCTTGCCGTGCAAAATCTCACCGGCCTGGCCAACGTGGCCGCCATAGGCTTCCACAATCGCCTGATGGCCGAGACAGATCCCGATGATTGGCATCTGGCCGCGCAGGCGTTGCAACAGCTCTGGCATACAACCAGCGTCGGCTGGAGTACCAGGGCCTGGGGACAGCATTAAAATAGGCTGCTCCATCTGTTGCAGGCGCGCGATGATGATCTCGGCGGCAATCTGGTTACGGTAAATGACTACCTGATGACCGCTGGCACGCAGTTGATCGACCAGGTTGTAAGTAAAGGAGTCGACGTTGTCGAGCAGTAAGATATCGGCCATTAGAAAATCTCCTTGGCCTGGTGCGCGCTGGCGATGGCACGCAGCACGGCACGTGCCTTGTTACGGGTTTCATCGGCTTCTGCCTGCGGAACGGAGTCCAGCACCACACCGGCACCGGCCTGCACGGTGGCAATACCGTCCTCAACATACGCGGAACGAATGACAATACAGGTATCGAGATCGCCGTGAGCGGTAAAGTAGCCCACGGCACCGCCGTAGCTGCCACGACGGGTGCCTTCAGAGGCGGCAATCAGCTGCATGGCGCGTACTTTCGGGGCGCCGCTCAGCGTGCCCATATTCATACAGGCCTGATAGGCATGCAGCACGTCGAGATCGCCACGCAGCTTGCCGACCACGCGGGAAACCAGGTGCATCACGAATGAGTAACGGTCTACTTTGGTCAGGTCGGCAACGTAGCGGCTGCCAGCCTCACAAATACGGGCCAGATCGTTGCGGGCCAGATCGACCAGCATCAGGTGTTCCGCCAGCTCTTTATGGTCGGTACGCATTTCCAGTTCGATACGGCTGTCGAGATCCAGATCCAGCGAACCGTCGGCGCGGCGTCCGCGAGGACGAGTACCGGCGATCGGGTAAATTTCGATTTGGCGGCTGGTAGCTTCATATTTCAGCGCGCTTTCCGGTGAGGCACCGAACAGCGTGAACTCGTCGTCCTGCATAAAGAACATGTAAGGGCTTGGATTGTTTTCCTTCAGCGTCTGGTAAGCCGCCAGCGGGTTAGGGCAAGGCAGGGAGAAGCGACGAGAAGGCACTACCTGGAAAATCTCACCGTGACGGATCGCCTGCTGCAACTGGCTGACCACCGCGCCGTACTCTTCATCGCTCTGATTGCAGCTTAGCTGCATGTCTTCCAGTTTTTGATGAGGAATGGCGATCGGAGTTTGTTGCAATTGCACCTGAAGCTGTTGGAGACGCTGCTGCAAACGCAGAGTTTCAGCGTGGTCACCGGTAAATACGCTGGCTTGCAAACGGGCCACACCGCGCTGGTGATCCAGCACCAGCAGCGTTTCCGCCAGGTAGAAACAGAAGTCCGGGCAGCGTTGGTCTTGGCGCAGCTCTGGCAGGTCTTCAAACCCGGCCACCAGGTCATAGGCAAACAGGCCACCGAGCAGCATAGCTTCACGCTCATCGGCTGGGGCGTCGACCAGCGTCAGCATCGTGCGCAATGCATCAAACACCGACAGTGAACGCAGGCGTGCATCTTCGTCTTGTACCGTATCAATTGCTGGGAAGGTTAGCTCACGGCCATTAGGCCGAGCCTGGATTTGAACGTCGGCAGGCAAGGTTTCATCCAACAGTGGCAGCAGGGCTGCACCGTTAGCGGTCAACGCCTGAAGGCTGACCTTACGGCCCAAGGCGGTAATGCGCAGGGCACTGTCGACAATCAGCAGGCTTTTCAGGTTTTGCTTGCTGTTGATTTCCGCCGAGTCCAGCAACAGGGTGGCAGGGCGCGCGCCGCACAGCTGATGAAAAATCGCCGTCGGATCGCTGCGGTAACCGGCCTGTGCCGTGAGGAGTTTGAGCTGTGGTTTGATGTTCATCTTCGGTAGTTCCAGTCAAATCTTGTCCATAAAAAAGCCCGCTGTAATGAGCGGGCCTAGGGAATCTGCAGTGTCAGATGACAGGTATGCGTGATTACTCGACCCTTGATTGGGAAGTACGCCACCAGCGAAGAAGAGAAGTGTGCTTAGTCATCATGTTGCTCTCTGTATTTTCATCCAACACGGTTATTGCCGTGAACTTGTGTACTAGTTAACTGGAACGAAGGGGCAATGTCAACTCTCTTTTTGCACAATATGTTAGCGGCCAGCGTGGAATCGTTAATCTGGCGGGAGCGCCATCGGCAGAATAGATTTCCGTCCGGCCAACCATAACGGGTATGATAGAAAGCCAAGCCATCGCAGGATATCCCTTTTGACAGACAGCAGCCCACAATCCTCCGCTTTTACCCTGTACGATCTCCACAGCCACACCACCGCTTCGGACGGTTACTTAACGCCGACTCAACTGGTGCAGCGAGCCGTTGAGATGCGCGTTGGCGTGCTGGCTATTACCGATCACGACACCACCAACGGATTGGCAGAGGCCGCGGCCGCGATAGCCGATCTTGCCTTGCCCTTGCAGTTGGTTAACGGCGTGGAGATTTCTACGCTGTGGGAAAACCATGAGATCCACATTGTTGGGCTGGGGCTCGATATCACCCATCCGGCGCTGTTACAGCTGCTGGTCGAACAGACCGAGCGCCGTAATCTGCGGGCGCAAGAAATCGGCGTTCGGTTAGCAAAAGCGCGCATTCCCGATGCCTATGCCGGAGCGCAACTGCTGGCGGGGGATGGGGCGGTTACCAGAGGGCATTTTGCCCGTTTTCTGGTGCAGCAGGGCATAGCTGGTAACATGGCGCAGGTGTTCAAGAAGTATCTCGCCAAAGGGAAAATCGGCTATGTTCCGCCACAGTGGTGTACAATAGAACAAGCCATTGATGTCATTCATCAATCCGGTGGCCAAGCGGTGATGGCGCATCCGGGCCGTTACGATCTGACGGCAAAATGGCTGAAACGTCTGTTGGCCTATTTTGCCGAACACGGCGGTGATGCGATGGAGGTGGCGCAGTGTCAACAAGCCCCCCATGAGCGTACGGTGTTGGCTAAATATGCGCAGGACTACCAATTATTGGCGTCTCAGGGTTCGGATTTCCATCAGCCCTGTTCGTGGATTGAGTTGGGGCGCAAACTGTGGTTACCCGGCGGTGTTGAACCGGTTTGGCGTGATTGGCCACAGCCCCAACAGAACTTAGTCGATTGATTTAACGCGGGCGTTGTTTTGCGCGTGCATCATTTTCAGGAGTTAGAGATGAGCCAGCTATTTTATATTCACCCGGACAACCCGCAGCCGCGCCTGGTCAATCAGGCCGTAGAGGTGCTGCGCAAGGGTGGCGTGATCGTCTATCCAACAGACTCTGGCTACGCGCTGGGCTGCAAACTTGAAGAGAAGACGGCGTTGGAGCGTATCTGCCGCATTCGCCAGTTGGACGGTAACCACAACTTCACGCTGATGTGCCGCGATTTGTCCGAGCTGTCGACCTATGCCTATGTGGACAATTCGTCGTTTCGCCTGATCAAGAACAATACGCCTGGCAATTACACCTTCATCCTGAAAGCGACCAAAGAAGTGCCTCGTCGCCTGATGAATGACAAGCGTAAAACCATCGGTTTGCGCGTGCCATCCAACCCGATCGCTCTGGCATTGCTGGAAGTGCTCAATGAGCCAATGATGTCGACCACGCTAATGCTGCCAGGCAATGACTTTGCCGAATCCGATCCGGAAGAGATCAGCGAACACCTTGGCAAGCAGGTGGATCTGGTGATCCACGGCGGTTTCCTGGGCCAGCAGCCAACCACGGTTATCGACCTGACAGAATCCTCCCCAGAAGTGATCCGTGAAGGTGCGGGCGATCCAGCGCCTTTCCGCTAAACTGCCGGACGAAGTCAGTGCCAAGGAGGGATAAAGCCTGTATAATAAGCGGTTGGTTTTGACCAAGTGCTAATCTTTGCGGCCGTCTCTCCTTGCTGAGAGTGGCGGCAAAGTCCCCCCGACGCCTGTGAAGGCGACATTAGAGGTTGCTCAATGAGCGAAAAGTTACAGAAAGTATTAGCGAATGCTGGCCATGGCTCGCGTCGTGAAATAGAAACCATGATTGAGGCAGGTCGCATCAGCGTCGACGGCAAGATCGCCAAACTGGGCGACCGCGTTGAAGTGGTCGCCGGGATGAAAATTCGCCTGGACGGTCATGTTGTCTCGATCAAAGAATCCGAAGAAGCGGTTTGCCGCGTGCTGGCTTATTACAAGCCGGAAGGTGAACTCTGTACCCGTAGCGATCCAGAAGGTCGCCCAACGGTCTTCGATCGCCTACCAAAACTGCGTGGTTCTCGCTGGGTAGCGGTAGGGCGTTTGGACGTGAATACCTCAGGCTTGCTGCTGTTTACCACTGACGGTGAACTGGCTAACCGCCTGATGCACCCAAGCCGCGAAGTTGAACGCGAATACGCCGTGCGCGTGTTCGGCCAGATCGACGACGAAAAGCTCAAGCAACTGAGCAAAGGTGTCCAACTGGAAGATGGCCCGGCGGCATTCCGCACCATCACCTTCCAGGGTGGCGAAGGGATCAACCAGTGGTACAACGTCACGCTGACCGAAGGCCGTAACCGTGAGGTGCGTCGCCTGTGGGAAGCCGTTGGCGTGCAGGTAAGCCGCTTGATCCGCGTGCGTTACGGCGATATCGATCTGCCAAAAGGCCTGCCTCGTGGCGGCTATACCGAGCTGGATCTGAAGGCGATCAACTATCTGCGTGAGCTGGTGGAACTGCAGCCGGAAACCGTCAGCAAACTGCCGGTAGAACGCGATCGTCGCCGTGTGAAGGCCAACCAGATCCGCCGTGCGGTAAAACGTCACAGCCAGGTCGCTCCCGGCAGCCGTCGTGGTGCACCAGGCAGCAGCAAACCGGGTAAACCGGCCAAGCCTTCCAAGCGTAGCTAAATTTATCACCGTGGCCTTGCCTTCTGGCTTGGCCACGGGTTATTCAGTTACCAGTCAATACCCTGCTGAGCCTTGATCCCCGCTTCAAACGCGTGCTTCACCGGCCGCATCTCCGTCACGGTATCCGCCAGCTCCAGCAAATCGCGATGACAGCCACGCCCGGTGATAATCACCGTCTGGTGTGCAGGACGCTGCTCAAGGGCTTCCAGCACCTCTGACAGCTCTAAATAGCCGTAGGTGACCATATAGGTCAACTCGTCCATCAGCACTAGATCCAGGCTGCTGTCGGCCAGCATCCGCTTACCGTGTTGCCAGACGGCCTGGCAGGCGGCGGTATCGCTTTCCCGATCCTGGGTTTCCCAGGTAAAGCCGGTTGCCATGACCTGAAATTCCACGCCGTGCTGTTGCAGCAGGTTTTTCTCGCCGTTGGGCCACTGGCCTTTGATAAACTGGATCACTCCGGCCTTCATCCCGTGGCCGACGGCACGAGTGACGGTGCCAAATGCAGCGGTGGTCTTGCCTTTGCCATTGCCGGTAAAGACCAGCAACAGACCGCGGGTTTCCTGCGCGGCGGCAATGCGGGCATCCACCTGTTCTTTCAGCCGTTGCTGGCGTTGTTGGTGACGATCTTCAGCCATGTTAAATGCTTCCTTATTCGGCAGCGCCGGGTTTACGGTTGGGTTGAGCATCGAAGCTCATGCCGGTTTTACGGCGGCTGTCATCGCCCATCAAATACAGATAGAGCGGCATGATATCGGCCGGTGTTTTCAGCTTGTTTTTATCTTCCTGTGGGAATGCAGATGCGCGCATTTTGGTGCGAGTTCCGCCAGGATTGATGCAATTTACCCGCAAGTTTCGGTTTTTATACTCATCGGCCAATACCTGCATCATCCCTTCGGTAGCAAACTTGGAAACGGCATAGGCCCCCCAGCCAGCACGGCCGGTGCGGCCGACGCTGGAGCTGGTGAACACCAACGATCCCGCATTGGATTTCAGCAGCAACGGCAGCAGCGCCTGGGTAAGCATGAAGGTGGCATTCACGTTGACCTGCATCACTTCGTTCCACATGGTCATCGAAAGCTCGGCCATTGGGGCGATGTCGCCCAACAGACCAGCGTTTTGCAATACGCCGTCCAGACGTGGCACCTTGGTGGCCAAGTCTTCCGCCAGGGTTTGGCACTGCTCTGGCGTGGTGTGTAACAAATCCAGCGTTACGATATGCGTCGGGGCGCTGGAGATGGCGGCAATTTCGGCCTGGACGCCCTGCAGTTTGCTTTCCGTGCGGCCAAGCAGCACTAGCTGTGCGCCGTAACGAGCGTAAGTCAGCGCCGCTTCACGGCCAATGCCGTCGCCCGCCCCGGTGACCAGAATAATGCGTTGTTCGAGCAGATCCTGCTTAGGTTGGTAATGCACAATAATTCCTCGCGCCTGTTTGGCGGCTCCCGCGCTATGGCTGGGAGCTTGGGTGGATTGCGGATCGCTGGCAGGAGCAGGGTTGCTCAACCACAATGGCGATCCGCTGCGAATTTTTGTCAGTAATTTAATGAATAATGTCTGTTATATGCCTGAAATGGATCGCATTTTCAATGAGTAACCTACAGAAACGGCATTCTTTTGTAACAAAAACGGTACAATAGCGGCTTGGTTACCGCTGCGGGCAACCCCATAGCACAGAGGTGTGCCGCATGCTCATCAATCTGAATTTTCATTTAGGCGCGACAGCCGTGGTGCCATTTGCTAAAAAGTACGTAGGGGCGCTGCATGCTGCGCCCGCTCAACTAACAAACTGTAAATAAAGGCGGTATCTGTGGAGTTTATATCTGTTTATGGCCTTTTCCTGGCCAAAGTTGCCACGGTGGTGATTGCTATTGCCGCGCTGGCGTTGCTGGCGGTGAGCCTCGGGCAGCGCAAGAGCCAGCAGAAAGGGGAACTACAGCTTACCGACCTGGGTGAGCAATATCGTGAAATGCAGCGGGAAATGCGCCTTGCCCGCATGGGGGCGGCAGAGCAGAAGGCCTGGAGCAAGCAGTTCAAAAAGCAGAACAAGGCCGACGACAAGCTGAAAAAACAGCGTGCCAAGGCCGGTGCGGTAGAGGCCGTCAAACCTTGCCTGTATGTACTGGACTTCAAGGGCAGCATGGATGCCCATGAGGTCAGCTCACTGCGTGAAGAGATCTCTGCCGTGTTGGCAGTAGCTACGGCTAAGGACGAGGTGTTGCTGCGTTTGGAGAGCCCTGGTGGGGTGGTGCACGGCTATGGTCTGGCAGCGTCGCAACTGGAGCGTCTGCGCAAGGGGGGTATCCGCCTGACGGTGGCGGTGGATAAGGTCGCGGCTAGCGGCGGTTACATGATGGCCTGTGTGGCCGACCGCATTGTGGCAGCACCGTTCGCCATCATTGGTTCGATCGGCGTGGTTGCGCAGATCCCCAACTTCCATCGCTTGCTGCAAAAGAGCAATATCGATGTGGAATTGCACACCGCGGGCCAGTTCAAACGCACCTTGACCCTGTTTGGTGAGAATACCGAACAAGGGCGGGAAAAGTTCCGTGAAGATCTCAACGAAACCCACGAGTTGTTCAAACAGTTTGTTCATCAGCAACGCCCTTCATTGGCTATCGAAGAGGTCGCGACCGGTGAGCATTGGTATGGCACTCAGGCAAAAGATAAAGGGCTGGTTGACGCGGTCGGCACCAGTGACGATCTGCTGATTGCCGAGATGGAAAACCATGAAGTGGTGGGGGTACGCTATGCCCGCCGAAAACGCCTGATCGATCGCTTTACCGGCAGTGCGGCAGAGAGTGTCGATCGTCTGCTGTTGCGCTGGTGGCAGCGCGGTGAGAAACCGCTGTTGTAAGCCGGTAAATCGGTGAATGCACGGGGCCTGATGGCCCCGTTTTTAATGGTTAACCCACCAGATGGTATTTCTCGGAAAGCACATGAGCCAGGTGCTTAAACATATTAAATACGGCGGTGGTTTTTGCCGTTGGCAGACCCTCGGGATCTAAAAAGAACTCGCCGCGGAAAACCAACACGCTGCCTTTCTGCTCAACGTCGGTGGCCACCATGCCGTGCATATAATCTTCATGTTGGCGGATGATGTTATTTGCTTCAGTAAGCAGATCTGCTCGTTCGATGGGTTGAGTGTTGTTACGCATTTATTTCTCCTGCTAGCGAAAATTCTGAACGTATTCTAGCGCGGGTTCGCGTTTATCCGCAAACCAGCTAAGGTTTAATTGCCGTCTGGACAGCCAGTGATTTGACCGTCCGTGGCGAAATGAGGTTTTCCGCGCTAATTAAGTTGCGTCGCGTTTGTTATCAGGTAGAGTGTGGGATTTTGCGGCTTCCGGTGGAAGGATTTGTTTACGCTCAACGCAGGTCATAGCTGGCCTGGCTTCTGGGGTTTGGCGTGAACAGGTTAGGCTGGTGAAATGCGTTCAGGTTGACCAGTTAGGCAACCATTAGAAAAAAACAGGTTGATCTCTTGCCAGAGTACCGCAATATAAATAAGAGATACGAATTGCCGCGGTACGGCGAGACAAATGGCTTCTTTTTAGAAGTATTAAATTCAGGTAAAGGTAATTATGGGCAAAGCTCTCGTAATAGTTGAGTCCCCGGCAAAAGCCAAAACTATTAATAAATATTTAGGTAATGACTACGTGGTGAAGTCCAGCGTCGGTCATATCCGTGATTTGCCGACCAGTGGCTCAGCTAGCAAAAAGAGCGCTGAGTCAACCGAAGACAAAACCAAAGACAAAGCCAAAAAGAAAGTCAAGAAAGATGAAAAGACCGCGCTGGTCAATCGCATGGGCGTCGATCCTTACCACGGGTGGGAAGCGCAATATGAGATTTTGCCCGGTAAGGAAAAAGTGGTCGCCGAGTTAAAGTCGTTAGCCGAAAATGCTGACCACATTTACCTCGCAACCGACCTTGACCGCGAAGGGGAAGCCATCGCCTGGCACCTGCGGGAAGTGATCGGTGGGGACGACAAGCGCTTTAGCCGCGTGGTGTTTAACGAAATCACCAAAAACGCGATCCAGCAGGCGTTCCAAGCGCCAGGCGAGCTGAATATCGATCGTGTCAACGCACAGCAGGCGCGTCGCTTTATGGACCGCGTGGTGGGCTACATGGTGTCGCCACTGCTGTGGAAAAAAATTGCTCGTGGCCTGTCCGCTGGCCGGGTGCAGTCCGTTGCGGTTCGGCTGGTGGTGGAGCGTGAACGCGACATCAAGGCGTTCGTACCCGAAGAGTACTGGGAACTGCATGCCGATCTGCTGGCGAAAGGCGAAATCGCGCTGCAGATGGAAGTCACCCACGCCCACGATAAGCCGTTCAAACCGGTTAACCGTGAGCAGACTCATGCCGCGCTTAACCTGCTGGAAAAAGCCCGTTATACGGTGCTGGATCGTGAAGACAAGCCAACCAGCAGCAAACCGGGTGCACCGTTCATCACCTCCACGCTGCAACAGGCTGCCAGTACCCGCCTGAGCTTCGGCGTGAAGAAAACCATGATGATGGCGCAGCGTCTGTATGAAGCCGGTCATATCACCTATATGCGTACCGACTCCACCAACCTGAGCCAGGACGCGGTCAACATGGTGCGTGGTTATATCGGTGACAACTTCGGCGACAAGTACCTGCCGAAGGCGCCTAACCAATACAGCAGCAAAGAAAACTCCCAGGAAGCGCACGAAGCGATCCGTCCTTCCGATGTCAGCGTATTGGCTGAACAGCTGAAAGATATGGAAGCGGATGCGCAGAAACTGTATCAGCTGATCTGGCGTCAGTTTGTCGCCTGTCAGATGACACCAGCGCAATACGACTCCACCACGCTGACGGTGAAAGCGGACGACTTCCTGCTGCGTGCCAAAGGTCGTACGCTGCGTTTCGATGGCTGGACCAAGGTGATGCCTGCGCTGCGTAAGGGCGATGAAGATCGCACCTTGCCGTTTGTGGAAGTGGGCAGCGAGCTGGATCTGCAAAAGCTGATCCCGAGCCAGCACTTTACCAAGCCACCGGCGCGTTACAGTGAAGCTTCACTGGTTAAAGAATTGGAAAAACGCGGGATTGGCCGTCCATCTACTTACGCCTCGATCATCTCGACCATTCAGGATCGTGGCTATGTGAGGGTAGAGAGCCGCCGGTTCTACGCGGAAAAAATGGGTGAGATCGTCACCGACCGCCTGGAAGAAAACTTCCGTGAGCTGATGAATTACGACTTCACCGCGCGCATGGAAAATGGCCTGGACCAGGTCGCCAACAACCAGGCGGAATGGAAAGCGGTGCTGGACGAATTCTTTGCCGAATTCAGTGAGCAGTTGGAAACCGCCGAGAAAGACCCTGAAGAGGGCGGTATGCGCCCGAACCAGATGGTGATGACCAGCATTGACTGTCCGACCTGTGGCCGCAAAATGGGTATCCGCACCGCCAGTACCGGCGTGTTCCTTGGTTGCTCCGGTTATGCGTTGACGCCGAAAGAGCGCTGTAAAACCACCATCAATCTGGTGCCGGAAGCGGAAGTGCTGAACATCCTGGAAGGGGATGATGCAGAAACCAACGCCCTGCGTGCCCGTAAGCGTTGCCAGAAGTGCGGCACCGCGATGGACAGCTACCTGATCGACAACCAGCGCAAGCTGCACGTGTGTGGTAACAACCCGGCCTGTGACGGCTACGAAATCGAGCAAGGCGAATTCCGCCTGAAAGGTTACGACGGTCCGATCGTTGAGTGTGAAAAATGTGGTTCCGAAATGCACCTGAAAATGGGGCGCTTTGGCAAGTACATGGGCTGCACCAACGAAAACTGCAAGAACACCCGTAAGATCCTGCGCAGCGGTGAAGTTGCGCCGCCGAAAGAGGATCCGGTCCCGCTGCCAGAGTTGCCGTGCGAGAAATCGGACGCCTACTTTGTGTTGCGTGATGGGGCGGCAGGCGTGTTCCTGGCGGCCAACACCTTCCCTAAATCGCGCGAAACCCGTGCGCCGTTAGTGGAAGAGTTGCTGCGCTTCAAAGATCGTTTGCCGGAGAAATTGCGCTATCTGGCCGATGCGCCGGTGGCCGATCCGGAAGGCAACAAGACGATGGTGCGCTTCAGCCGTAAAACCAAGCAACAGTATGTCTCATCAGAGAAAGACGGTAAGGCCACCGGCTGGTCCGCATTCTTCGTTGATGGCAAATGGGTTGAAGGCAAGAAGTAACCCGTACGCAAGGCAACAGCAAAAAACCAGCTCACTGAGCTGGTTTTTTATTGGCGTAAATCGGCTGGCGGATCTATTCTTCTCTGCTTTTTCTTATTTTTATCGGCAAGGCTCGGCGTTGATAATCATGCGAAAAGATCGTTATCATCTTGTGAAGCGGCTCTATACTTGGTAGCGCGACATGATATAATGGTTATATAAAAACGTTTTTTATGATTAAAGCTTATTAGCAACGGCGTTTTCATCAGCATCTGGGCGAAATCACTGTGTTTAAGGCTTGTGAGAATTAAGCATACCGGGCAACACCGAGATACCTGGCTGCGGCAAGCCGCAGTGTTTTAACCTAGGATGGTATTCAAATATGAAATTGCAGCAGCTTCGTTACATCGTAGAAGTGGTGAATCATAACCTCAACGTCTCTTCCACGGCTGAGGGTCTCTATACCTCGCAACCGGGTATTAGCAAGCAGGTGAGGATGCTGGAGGATGAGCTCGGCATCCAGATTTTCGCCCGTAGCGGCAAGCACCTTACCCAGGTGACGCCTGCTGGCCAGGAAATTATCCGTATTGCTCGCGAAGTGCTGTCCAAAGTGGAGGCCATCAAGGCCGTTGCCGGGGAACATACTTACCCTGACAAAGGTTCGCTGTATGTGGCAACCACCCATACCCAGGCACGCTACGCCTTGCCCAATGTGATCAAAGGCTTTATCGAGCGTTACCCGCGCGTATCGCTGCATATGCACCAGGGCTCGCCAACGCAGATTGCCGAAGCGGTTTCCAAAGGCTCGGCAGACTTTGCCATCGCTACCGAAGCATTGCATCTGTATGACGATTTAATCATGCTGCCGTGCTACCACTGGAACCGGGCGGTAGTAGTGAAGCCCGATCATCCTTTAGCGGGAAAGAGCCACATCACCATTGAAGAGCTGGCCGAGTATCCTATCGTTACCTATACCTTCGGCTTTACCGGGCGCTCAGAGCTGGATACCGCGTTTAACCGGGCGGGGTTGACGCCGCGCATCGTGTTTACCGCTACCGATGCAGACGTGATCAAGACTTATGTACGCCTGGGGCTGGGTGTTGGCGTGATCGCCAGCATGGCGGTCGATCCGGTGCAGGATCCGGATTTGGTGATGGTGGATGCCCGCGATATCTTTACCTATAGCACCACCAAGATCGGTTTCCGTCGCAGTACCTTCCTGCGCAGCTATATGTACGATTTTATCCAGCGTTTCGCTCCGCATCTGACGCGCGACGTGGTCGATACCGCCGTGGCTTTACGCACCAATGACGAGATCGAAGCCATGTTCAAGGACATCAAACTGCCGACCAAATAGGCCGTTAACTTGAGCCGCATTACACCATTTAAACCGCCGAAGGGCGGTTTTCCATTGTCTGATACCTGCTAACTCATTGACCTACCAGTAGCTTCCCGCCTTTGATTGCTCTTGCCTATCGTTATGATCAATACGTGTTGTTATCAAAACGTTACATGGCGTTTGTGTTATCTTTAAATAACACCTCAGAAATCACCCTGGTTTGACATAATAAAAAATGGAGGAGCTATGTCGTCCGATCTTCGTAAAACGAGTATGGATAAGCTGGTAGCACTGGGTAGTGAGTATCACTATTACAGTTTGCCACTGGCGGCCAGACAGTTAGGGGATATTGACCGGCTGCCGAAATCGATGAAAGTGTTACTGGAAAACCTGTTGCGCCATGTGGATGGTGATACGGTACAGGTTGACGATCTGAAGGCGATCGTAGGCTGGTTGCAAACCGGCCATGCCGATCGCGAAATTGCTTATCGCCCGGCGCGGGTGCTGATGCAGGACTTCACCGGCGTGCCTGCCGTGGTGGATTTGGCGGCAATGCGTGAGGCCGTTCTGCGCCTGGGCGGGAAAGTCGATCAGGTGAATCCGCTATCACCGGTCGATCTGGTTATTGACCACTCGGTCACTGTCGATGAGTTTGGCGACGATGACGCCTTTGGCGAAAACGTGCGTATCGAAATGGAGCGCAACCACGAACGCTACACCTTCCTGCGTTGGGGGCAAAAGGCCTTCAACCGCTTCCGCGTGGTGCCACCCGGCACCGGCATCTGCCATCAGGTGAACCTGGAGTATCTGGGGCAAACCGTTTGGCATACCGAAGAGAATGGCCAACGCATTGCTTACCCCGATACCCTGGTGGGGACCGACTCCCACACCACCATGATTAACGGCCTTGGTATCCTCGGTTGGGGCGTTGGCGGTATTGAGGCCGAAGCTGCCATGTTGGGCCAGCCGGTCTCGATGCTGATCCCGGATGTGGTGGGCTTTAAACTCAGCGGTAAGTTACCTGAAGGGATTACGGCCACCGACCTGGTGCTGACGGTCACCCAAATGCTGCGTAAGCATGGCGTCGTCGGCAAGTTTGTTGAGTTTTATGGTGATGGGCTGGCCGATTTACCGCTGGCGGACCGGGCAACCATTGCCAACATGTCGCCAGAGTTTGGGGCAACCTGTGGCTTCTTCCCGGTGGATGACGTGACGCTGAGCTACCTGCAGTTAAGTGGTCGTAGCGCTGAGCAGATCGCATTGGTGGAAGCCTATGCCAAGGCTCAGGGGATGTGGCGCAATCCAGGCGATGAACCGGTGTTTACCAGCACGCTGTCGCTGGATATGTCGACGGTTGAGGCAAGCCTGGCAGGGCCAAAACGCCCGCAGGATCGCGTCGCGCTACCGCAGGTGCCAACAGCATTCACCGCCGCGACCGAGCTGGAAATTGGCGGTCAGAAAGATAAGCAGGAAGTGAAAAGCTTCACGCTGGGTGGCAAAAGCCTGGAGCTAAATGCTGGCGCGGTGGTGATCGCAGCCATTACCTCCTGTACCAACACCTCCAACCCGAGCGTGATGATGGCCGCTGGCCTGTTGGCCAAAAAGGCCGTTGAAAAGGGTTTGAAGACCAAGCCTTGGGTGAAAACCTCACTGGCACCGGGTTCCAAAGTGGTGACCGAATACTTCGACCGCGCCAAACTGACGCCGTACCTGGAACAATTGGGCTTTAACCTGGTTGGCTATGGTTGTACGACCTGTATTGGTAACTCTGGCCCGTTGCCCGAGCCGATTGAGCAGGCGATCAAGGAAGGGGATCTCACCGTAGGGGCCGTGCTGTCCGGTAACCGTAACTTTGAAGGGCGCATCCATCCGCTGGTAAAAACCAACTGGCTGGCTTCGCCGCCACTGGTGGTTGCCTATGCGCTGGCAGGTAACATGAAGGTTGACCTGACCAAAGATGCGTTGGGCGTAGGTCGCGACGGGAAACCGGTCTATCTGAAGGATATCTGGCCTACCAGCCAGGAGATTGCCCAGGCCGTGGCCGAAGTCAGCACCGAAATGTTCCATAAGGAATATGGTGCAGTGTTTGATGGCGATGCCAGTTGGCAAGCGATCCAGGTGACCGGTTCCGCGACCTACGAATGGCAAGCCGACTCTACCTATATTCGCCATCCGCCATTTTTCAGTACCATGAAGGCGCAACCGGATCCGGTGCAGGACATTCACGGCGCGCGTATTCTGGCAATCCTGGCAGACTCGGTGACCACTGACCATATCTCGCCTGCGGGCAACATCAAGCGTGACAGCCCGGCGGGACGCTACCTGAGCGAACGTGGTGTCGAGGTGAAAGAGTTCAACTCTTACGGTTCGCGCCGCGGTAACCATGAAGTAATGATGCGGGGCACTTTCGCCAACATCCGTATCCGTAACGAAATGGTTCCGGGCGTGGAGGGCGGTTATACCCGCCATCTACCTTCGCAGAATCAGATGGCGATCTATGATGCCGCCATGCAGTATCAGCAGGAGCAGGTACCACTGGCGGTGATTGCGGGTAAAGAGTATGGCTCCGGCTCCAGCCGCGACTGGGCAGCCAAAGGCCCGCGTTTATTGGGGGTGCGAGTGGTGATCGCGGAATCCTTTGAGCGCATCCACCGTTCCAACCTGATCGGTATGGGCATCTTGCCGTTGGAATTTCCGCAGGGTATAACGCGCAAAACGCTGGGTTTGACGGGGGAGGAACTGATCGACGTGAGTGGTTTGCAGGCGTTGCAACCCGGCCAGACGGTACCGGTCAATATCACCTATGCCGATGGTCGGCAGGTGGTGGTGAATACCCGTTGCCGTATTGATACCGGCAATGAGCTGACTTATTACCAGAACGACGGCATCCTGCACTACGTTATCCGTAAAATGCTGTAGAGAGAACAAGGGCGCCAAAAGGCGCCCTTGTTGTTATTTTTTGTCCAGCAAGTGGCCCATTTTAGCGGCCTTGGTGGCCAGATAACGTTCGTTCTTCGGGTTACGGCCGACGATCAACGGCACGCGCTCGGAGATATTAATGCCCGCTTCGCTCAGGATCTCGACCTTCTTCGGGTTATTGGTCAGTAGGCGCACCGCATCCACCCCCAGCAGTTTGAACATATCGGCGCACAGGGTGAAGTCTCGCTCATCGGCGGCAAAGCCTAGCTGATGGTTGGCTTCCACCGTGTCCGCTCCTTTATCCTGCAAAGCATAGGCGCGTATCTTGTTCAACAGACCGATATTACGGCCTTCCTGGCGGTGATACAGCAGAATGCCACGGCCTTCCTCGGCGATCTGTTCCAACGCGGCTTCCAGTTGAAAACCGCAGTCACAGCGCAGGCTGAACAGCGCATCACCGGTCAGACATTCGGAATGAACCCGTGAGAGGACCGGTGTTTCGCCGGTAATATCGCCGAAAACCAGTGCCAGATGATCGTGCCCGGTGGCCAGTTCTTCGAACCCCACCATCAGAAAATCACCCCATGGTGTTGGCAGTTTGGCTTCCGCCACACGTTTAAGCTGCATGTCACTCTCCAAAAACACTACCTGTCAAATCGCTGCGTGCATCCTACGACTGGAACAGGGGACTGACCAGCATTAAAACAGACGGCGACGATCGCTTTTTCATTCATTACCGGCTATTTTGCCATAACTTGTGGACGAACGGTGCTCAGCAAAGCAGCATACGGCGTTTTACCGCCCCTATTGCTACAATAGGTCAGTTATCTATCTAATTTCTCTTGTTTTGCTGAGTTATCAAGATTGTTACACTGCGGGTTAACCACAGTGGAAGGATAATGGGATGTTAAAGATAGCAAAACGCACGGCGGGTGGAGCGATTGTGCTGATGTTGTTGCCGCTGGCGGTCTGGTTGTTTGGCTGGCACTGGCAACCCGGCGGTAATGACGGTCTGTTAAAAGCGCTGTTCTGGGTAACGGAAACCGTCACTGCGCCCTGGGGTATTCTCACCAGCCTGATCCTGTCGGCCTGGTTTCTGTGGTGTCTACGCTTTCGGCTGAAAGCGGCGGTAGGGCTGTTCATCCTGTTGTCTGCGGCAATCGGGATTGGGCAGGCGATCAAATCTTCCATCAAAGAGCAGGTACAGGCACCGCGGCCGTTTGTCGTATGGCTGGAGTCGACCCATCAGATTGACGAAAAATACTTCTACTCGCTGGACAGGAAGCAGCGTAGCGCGCTGGTCAAAGAGCAGTTGCTGGACCAGGCGCTGGTACCTGAATGGTTGAGTAAACACTGGCAGTTTGAAACCGGCTTCTCGTTCCCTTCAGGGCACACGATGTTTGCCGCTATGTGGGCATTGCTGGGGGTTGGGCTGTTGTGGCCGCGGCGGCATTATAAAACCGTAGCGGTGTTGATGATTTGGGCATTTGGCGTGATGGCGAGCCGCCTGATGCTCGGCATGCATTGGCCGCGGGATCTGGCGATGGCGATTGTCATTAGCTGGTTGCTGGTTACCCTGGCCAGTTGGTTGACTCAGCGTTGGTTTGGGCCACTCACCATTCCACCGCAGGAGCAGCAGGAAATCGGCGAGCGGGAAGGCGAGCAGTAATTTCGCAGGAGAGGTGATGAAAGCGTAGTGTGACGTTGTCACTAATGGCGGCTCCAACCCGGGGCCGCATCAACTCGGGTTTTTACCCTGCATTGCAATCTGTCCTTTCGCCCCCATATCTTATCAAACTCGTGATTTTGAGAAGCTTTCTCATTAATTTGCTCAGGCGCTGCATTTGTTGCTGAATATCCCAGCAGATCTGCGGTTTTATCGTCTGCCAGGGTTTCCCTGCTACGACGGGAAATGCTAACTTAAGTCATAGGGACGCCACTTAGCGGCAATTACCCGTGGGCGGCAAACCCTGTATTGGGTTCCGGTTTGTGGCCTTGAGGGTAGAGTTCATCCGATTCACTCGGCATTGCGGGAAAGAATGTGAAATATTTACTGATTTTTTTACTGGTTCTGGTGATTTTCGTGGCTTCAGTCACGCTGGGCGCGCATAACGACCAGGTGGTGACGTTTAACTATTTGGTTGCTCAGGGCGAATATCCGGTATCAACCCTGTTGGCCACCCTGTTTGGTGCTGGCTTTGTGCTGGGTTGGATTATTTGTGGGTTATTTTATCTGCGCACACGCATCGCTCTTGGGCGTGCAGAGCGGAAAATCAAAAGGCTGGAACTGCAGCTCGAAGCACCTGTCGAGCCGGCATCGTTGCCCGCAGTCAGCAAGGAATAATCTGTTATGTTAGAGCTGCTGTTTCTGTTGCTGCCTGTAGCTGCCGCGTACGGTTGGTACATGGGGCGCAGAAGTGCTCAGCAGGATAAACAACAGGAAGCCAACCGCCTGTCGCGTGAATACGTGGCTGGGGTTAACTTCCTGCTTTCCAACCAGCAGGATAAAGCGGTCGATCTGTTTCTCGACATGTTGAAAGAGGACAGCAATACCGTTGAAGCTCACCTTACGTTGGGCAATCTGTTCCGCTCTCGTGGTGAAGTCGATCGCGCCATCCGCATCCATCAGGCCTTGATGGAAAGCGCTTCTTTAACCTTCGAACAGCGTCTGCTGGCGATACAGCAACTGGGGCGTGACTATATGGCCGCCGGGTTGTATGACCGCGCCGAGGACATGTTCAGCCAGTTGATCAATGAAGAAGACTTCCGAGTTTCCGCGCTGCAGCAATTACTGGTGATCCACCAGGCCACCAGCGACTGGCAGAAAGCCATCGAAGTGGCAGAGAAGTTGGTCAAGCTGGGTAAGGAAAAGCAACGCGTCGAGATCGCGCATTTTTATTGTGAGCTGGCCCTGCAGGCGATGGGCAGTGACGATCTGGACAAGGCGATGGGCCTGCTCAAGCGCGCGGCCTCGGCGGATAAACAGTGCGCCCGTGTGTCGATCATGGTTGGGCGTATCTTCATGGCGCAAGAGGAGTATGCCAAGGCGGTAGAAACCCTGACGCGCGTATTGGATCAAGATAAAGAGCTGGTCAGCGAAGCGTTACCTATGCTGCAGGAGTGCTACCAGCATTTGCCTCAACAAGAGCAAGACTGGGCGGACTTTCTCAAACGTTGTGTGGCGGAGAATACCGGAGCCACGGCAGAATTGATGCTGGCGGAAGTGATCGAGCAACGGGAAGGGAGCGATGTGGTACAGGTGTACATCAATCGCCAGCTGCAGCGCCATCCGACCATGCGCGTGTTTTATCGCCTGATGGATTATCATCTGGCTGATGCAGAAGACGGTCGCGCCAAAGAAAGCCTGCTGTTGCTACGGGATATGGTAGGCGAGCAGATCCGTACCAAACCGCGCTATCGCTGCCACAAATGCGGTTTTACCGCCCATTCACTTTACTGGCATTGTCCTTCGTGCCGGGCCTGGTCTTCGGTTAAACCGATACGCGGGCTGGACGGGCAATAAAACAGCTTGTTAGCTAGGGGCGCTGCACATGCGGCGCCCGCCAAGATTGTCCGGGTTACTTTTTCTTGCCGCTTTTCGCGCCGCCTTTCAGCAGTTGACGCAGCTTCTTCAGCTCTTTCTGGCTAAGAGGTTGTTCAATCTCCTCTTCGGTGCCCTGATTATCGATATCGTCATGATGCAGCGGAGCCGCTTTCTTACTGGCTTTGGCAGGGACTTCGAAGCTATGTTCCAGCCGTTGGCAAACCTCTGCACTCAATGAAAGCTGGTTCTCCAAGGCAATCGCCTTGATTTGCTCTTTCAGTGCCAGAGGGATCTTGATGGTTAGTGTCGATATCTCGCTCATTTTGCTGCCTTTTACGCGGGAGGTTACCATCAAGCTAAGTCAGCCGTGCAGATCTGTCCAGTGTGTAATAAAAATTTAATAATTTTGTAACATAAATGGGCTACACCAATGCGCTACGCTTTCCTCATTTTTTTGGCCGAGATACTATGAGCCATGACTGAACCCGATCTCAATTTACTTATCGCCCTTGATGCGCTGCTCGCTGAAGTCAGCGTGGCTGGTGCTGCGCGTCGTCTTGGTTTAAGCGCTTCTGCCATGAGCCGCACGCTCACCCGGCTACGCACCGTTACCGAAGATCCCTTGTTGGTGCGTGCCGGCCGCCACATGGTGCTAACGCCTTATGCCGAGGAGCTGCGGGAACGTACGCAAAATGCCGTATTTGCGGCGCGTTCGGTGCTGCGCCCATCCGCCACAGAATTGAACCTGGCCACGCTGGAACGCACCTTTAACATTCGTGCCAATGAGGGGTTTGTGGAGGCATTTGGAGCTTCACTGATTGCGGCAGCCGCCAAGGCTGCGCCTTTGGTGCGCCTGCGTTTTTCGCCCAAGCCAGAGAAAACCTCAAAGCCTCTGCGTGAAGGTCTGGTTGATCTTGAGATTGGTGTTTTGGGGACCATGGGGCCGGAAATACGCGTGCAGGCGCTGTTTAGGGATCGCTTCGTTGGTGTGGTAAGAGCGGGGCATCCGCTGGCGCGGGAACCAGAGGTGAAGGCCAGCCAGTATGCCGCGTTGGGCCATGTTGTCGCTTCCCGGCGTGAGCGTACCTACGGGCCGGTAGACGAAGCATTGGCTGAACTAGGTTTGCGGCGCAACATTGCCGCCGTGGTACCGAGTTTCCCGGCAGCCTTGGCCGTCGCTCAGGAGTCCGATCTGGTGGCGTTGGTGCCTGCCTCATTCCTTATCAATCAACCAGTGACCAATATTGATGGGGGCGTAGCGACACTCTGGGCTTTTGAACTGCCGGTTACGACCAGACTGATTACGATATCGCAGCTGTGGCACCCACGTGCCGAGGCGGATCCGGCTCATCGTTGGTTGCGGCAATTGGTACTGAATGTCTGTCGCAAGTTGGTACCAGAATAAAAACAGGTGGGCTGTGGTGTCGAAGGGGATGGGCGCCTTATGCAGCGCCCGTTCAGATAATCTAGAGGGTGACTCGAACTTATTTATAGATGATCGCGTTGCCATGCAGCATGTTGTTACCACCGGCGGCGACAATGCGATAGCTGCTAGCGCCTTGGGCTTTGGCTTTAGCCGCCAGCTTGGCTTCCAGGCTGCTCAGCGTGGTAACACCACCGGCAGATACTACGCCAACTTCAGTCAGGCTCTGTGCCTGTTGCTGGCTGACTGGTTCAGCGGCAACGCTGGCAAATGAGGTTAGGACCAGAACGGTAGCTGCTGCAAAATATTTGATGCCTTTCATGAGTATCTCCAATTTGGTTTTGAGGGTGAAAGTGTTTCCGCTTTCGATGTGTTGAATGATATAGCATTTATAAACGGATGAAATCGGATAGGCTTGAGCATGTTAATCAAATTATTTGATTAAGAATTTACGCTTCTTTACCGCGTTTTACTCACCCTGGGTTAAGGGCGCAAGGCGTTATTGACAGTCGATGACCAACGCTGTGTTAACATTACGTAACGGCAACGGGTTGCGTGACTGGGATTTCCGCTGTCTGGCATGTAGAATGCGGCGGTCAGTTTTGCTGGCGGCTCACTCATCACGTCCATTTCACACAAGGTAGAAGCTATGAAGTCTGAAAATAACTCAAATAACAATGACTTAAAATCATCGCCCATCATCGTGGCATTGGATTACGCCGACCGTTCCGCCGCATTAGCCTTTGCCGACCGTATCGATCCGCAAGATTGCCGGCTAAAAGTGGGTAAAGAGATGTTCACCCTGTTCGGGCCTGAGATCGTGCGCGATCTGCATCAGCGCGGATTTGAGGTGTTCCTCGATTTGAAATTCCACGATATTCCTAACACCACGGCGCATGCCGTAGCCGCTGCGGCGGAGTTGGGCGTATGGATGGTGAACGTACATGCCAGCGGTGGTGCTCGCATGATGAACGCAGCCAAAGAGGCGCTGCTGCCTTATGGCGCGGATGCACCGCTATTGATTGCCGTCACCGTGCTCACCAGCATGGAGGCGGAAGATCTGCGCGCCATTGGTATCGAACTCAGCCCGGCAGAGCAGGCGGAAAGACTGGCTCGCCTGACGCGCGACTGTGGCCTGGACGGTGTGGTCTGTTCTGCGCAGGAAGCTTCACGCCTGAAAGCTGCTTGTGGCGACCAGTTCCAACTGGTTACTCCTGGTATTCGCCCTGAAGGCAGTGCCGCAGGCGATCAACGCCGCGTGATGACACCGGTGCAGGCTCTGGCCGCCGGAGTTGATTATATGGTGATCGGCCGTCCGATTACGCAATCCGCCGATCCCGCGGCAGCGCTCAGCGCTATTCGAGCCTCACTGGTTTAAGGAACCCAGCATGAATGATGATAACAGCCGCCTGGTGTACTCTACCGACAGCGGGCGTATCAAGCAGGAAGAAGCCAAGCCAGAGCGTGTCAAAGGCGATGGCATCGTGCGTATTCAACGCCAGACCAGCGGCAGAAAAGGCAAGGGGGTTTGCCTGATCACCGGTGTCGATCTGGATGATGCGGCACTGGATAAACTGGCTGCCGAACTGAAAAAGAAATGCGGTTGTGGTGGCTCGGTGAAGGATGGTGTGATCGAAATCCAGGGCGACAAACGTGACCTGCTAAAGCAACTGCTGGAAGCCAAGGGCATGAAGGTTAAGCTGGCTGGCGGTTGAGCAGCTAAATGAAATATGCCGCAGTGTGTCACTGCGGCTGCATTCATCGAAATGATAAACGTAAAAATAGACCTGAAAGTTTTTTTCAATTAGACGTCAAAGCGTGAACGCTTTTGTCAGCCTATCGGCAGAGGTATCAGCAAGCCGTGGCTTATTTACTCACCTGGTGACCGATGATGCCACCAACAGCGGCACCGCCGACGGTCCCCAACGCGCTGCCGTTAGTCAGCACCGCACCGCCTACCGCACCTGCACCTGCACCAATCGCCGTGTTGCGGTCACGTTTAGACATATTCGAACAGGCACTCAGCGACAGAGCCAGGGTGATCACCACTGCGGCAGTGGCCAAACGTTGATTAATGATCATAATGAATTCTCCTTAGCATCGGCTATATGGAACTACTTTACTGGCATAGCACAGCTTTAGTATAGGCAGTAATCAGCAAACTGGCCTGAGACTGTCTTCCAGACGACCTTGAAATAAAAAATGGCATTTATTGCACAAGACAGGGCAAATAAAAAATCAGGGCGGTTTTTTCGCCTTGTTTCAGTATAAATCTCTGACGAGGGATAAATAGGGAAATAGTCTTAATTTAGCCTAGGTCGGCAGGCGATTATTCCGAATCCGCCGCCACACATCTTGGTGTATCCAGCAGAAATCTACGTGGTCTTTAGCGATCTATCCCATACCGGCTTGTTGCCCACCTGCTGACAATAGTCGCAGACCAAGCCACAAGGACAAGATCATGCTCAACGAACTAAAACAACAGGTGCTGGAAGCCAACCTTCAACTTCCGCGCCATCATCTGGTGACCTTTACCTGGGGCAATGTCAGCGCCGTAGACCGCCAGCAGGGGCTGATGGTGATCAAACCTTCCGGCGTTGAGTATGATGCCATGACCCGTGAGGATATGGTGGTGGTGGAACTGGAGAGCGGCAAGGTGGTGGAGGGGAGTAAAAAGCCTTCTTCCGATACGGATACCCACCGGGTGCTGTACCTGAACTTTGCTGCAGCGGGTGGGATCGTTCATACCCACTCGCGCCATGCCACCATTTGGGCACAGGCCGGATTAGCCATCCCCGCGTGGGGAACGACACATGCGGACTACTTCTATGGTGATATTCCCTGTACTAGGCTAATGCGCGACGAAGAGATCAACGGCCGTTATGAGTGGGAGACCGGGCAGGTGATCGTCGAAACCTTCAAAGAGCGTGGGTTGGATGCCGCTCAGATACCGGCAGTACTGGTACATTCCCACGGTCCATTTGCCTGGGGCAAAGATGCTGACGGCGCGGTGCATAATGCCGTGGTGTTGGAAGAGTTGGCCTATATGGGGATCTTCTCGCGTCAGTTAGCACCGGGGCTGGGCAATATGCAGCAGAGCCTGTTGGACAAGCACTATCTGCGCAAGCACGGAGCACATGCCTATTACGGGCAGTAATCTCACCACGGGGCCGAACGGCCCCGCAGCCGTTATTCGTTAACCAGATCCAACTTGATACCCTGGCGTTTAAGCAACTGCTGGTAGTCGTTGGCGATACGCGAGTCGGTGATCACCCGCCCAATCTGGCTCATGGGTTCCAATGGATTAGGTTGGATCTGGCCGAATTTTGACGAGTCGGTCAGCACTATGTTCTCTACGCCTTTGGCTAATACCGCATTGACCACGTCGGCACGCATCATATCGCGGCCGGTGAAGCCGGTCTCCGCGTGATAGCCATCCACCCCGATAAACGCCTTGCTGAAGTGCACCTGCTGGATACACATGCGGGTTAACGGGCCGACCACGGTTTCACTCTTCTTCTGGAACATGCCGCCGAGAACGATCACATCGCAGTCGGTCTCTTTCAGCAGATGGGCGATGTAATGGCTGACGGTGATCAGCGTGACGCGCTTGCGCTCGGCCAGATAGCGGGCCAGTAAGGCGTTGGCACTACCGCTCTCGATAAAGATGGTTTCGCCATCGTTGACCAGCGATGCAGCATATTGTGCCAGCTTCTGCTTAAGCGTGAAGTTGGACATCATGCGGGCATCAACGTCGTCGCTTTCCAGCGCAACGGCAGAACCGTGAACGCGTTTCAGATAGCTGCGTTTTTCTAACAGATTGAGATCCTGACGGATCGTCACCTCAGAAACGCCAGAGGCGCGCGCCAGTTCGCCAACGCTGATGCGCCTGCGGTCATTCACCAACTGCAAAATGGTTTGTTGTCTTGAATTCATAGCGGCCTGATAGGCGGCCACCAAAGGGTGACCGCAACGATTCACTGATTAAAGAGTATGTTCGGTACGCGCGATAATGTCATCCTGCGCATCTGGGGATAATGCGGTAAAGAAGGCAGAATATCCAGCTACGCGTACCACTAAATCACGATATTGGTCAGGATGTTGCTTCGCGGCCAACAGCGTTTCCCGCGACACGATATTATACTGCACGTGCCAGCCATGGTAAGCCTCGAAGAAAGTGCGCAACATCAGCATCAATTTTTCTCGGTCACGCGGGTTCTCCAGCGTGGACGGGTTCAGCTTCTGGTTCAGCAACACGCCACCCAGAATCGATTCGGTAGGCAGTTTGCTCAGCGAGTTGAACACTGCCGTTGGGCCTAGATGGTCGGTGCCGGAAGCCGGGCTAGCCCCTTCCGCCAATGGCGTATGCGCTTTACGGCCGTCTGGCGTAGCCATGGTGGCAGCACCAAACGGAACGTTGGCCGAAATGGAGGAGGTGCCCGCATAGTAGGTACCTCCGATCGGGCCACGGCCAAAGCGGGTGTTGTGATACTGCTTCAGCTCGTCGATATAGGTCTGATAGGCACGTACCAGCAACTGATCGACATCATCCACGTCGTTGCCGTACTTTGGCGCCGCATTGATCAAGCGTTGGCGCAGCTGTTCGCCGTCCAGGCCAGCAAAATCGTTAGCAAGAGCCTGAGCCAGCTGTTGCTGACCAATAATCCCCTGATCGAACACCAGCTTGCGTACCGCTTCCAGGCTGTTACCCAGGTTGGCGATCCCGACCTGCAGACCGGATACCCAGTCATATTTCGCACCGCCTTGTTTGACACTCTTGCCGCGCTCGATGCAATCATCCACCAGAGCCGAGCACACAATGTCGTGGGCATTTTCTTCCAGCACGGTATCGACTACACACTCAATCTCAATCGATTTGCGGGTGTAATAGCGGATCTGCGTATCCCAGGCATCCAGCACTTGGTCAAACTGGCTAAAGTTACCCTGAGACAGCCCCAGCTCCTGCGGCAGGAAAATCTTGCCGGAGGTGGCGTCGCGCCCTTGCTCCAGAGCTGCCAACATCACGCGGGCAAAGTTGATAAAGCTCATCCCGGTACAGCGGTAGCCCCATTTGCCGCCAACGGCGGTCTCGATGCAACCGATCGCGGCGTAATCATAGGCGTCCTGTGGTTCGACGCCCAGCTTGATAAACTCGGGGATCACGATCTCATCGTTGTTAAACGCCGGCATGCCGAAGCCGCAGCGGATCACCTGCACGCAGGCGTCGAGGAAATCATTACTGATCCCGGCGTGATAGCGCACGCTGAGGTTAGGCTGCGTTGAACGCAGACGGCCACAGGATTCCAGAATGGTGTAAGAGAGCGGGTTGACCGCGTCACAAGGCTGGCCATTGACCAGTTTCTGGCCGCCGATGGTGACGTTCTGATACAGCGGGCTACCGGCGGAGGCTTTGGAGTGCGAGCCGGAACGGATCTTGTTCACTTCCAGCAGTTTCAACCAGCAGCTGTGCAGCATCTCTATGGCTTTTTCGCGCGGCAGGCTTTGCTCCAACTCCACGTCACGGCGATACCAAGGATACAGATATTGGTCTAGGCGGCCGAAGGATACCGAGTGGCCGTTGGATTCGATCTGCAGGAACAGCTGAATGAAGTAACACAGTTGCAGCGCCTGCCAGAAGGTCTGTGGCGGTTGATGGGCGATCAGTTCGCAGTTGGCTGCCATGGTCAATAGCTCTTCACGCCGCCAGATGCGTTGCTCTGCCTGGGCCATTTCACGGGCCAACTGGGCAAAGCGCAGGATGTGCTCGCTGAGAGCGTCCAGCGAGATGTCGATGGCCTTGAGGAACTGTTCCTTATGCAGGTCGTCCCAGTCGGTCAGGTGCAGGCGTTCACGGCGCTCAGACACTTTCTCACGCAGGCCATCCAGACCTTTTTCCAGCAACAGCGGGAAGTTGACCGCCAGGTGCGCATCGCCAGACGTCATGTTGCCTTCCGCCTTGATGATACCGGTAGCCAGCAGGGCTTTTTGCTCATCGGTGAACATGCCGTAGCAGCGATCTTGCACGGTCTGACCACGCCACCATGGGCACAGGGTGTGTAATACCTTTTTATCCTGTTCGCTGACGGAGAAGCCAGCGCCGGGGCGATCGGCCAACTCGTCAATTTCGCTTTCGATCCAACTGACGGTGTATTCCGGGAAGATCGGCGCGGCACGTAACTGGCTAGCCTGGTTACCGATAATCAGCTCATCATTCTTGATCCAGATGCTCCGTTTGGCCAGATGGTTGGCCAACGCCATGGCACGCCTTACCGGCAGCGGCTTATCCTGATGCTGCTGGTACGTTTCGGTATAGTGCTGTGCGCGTTCGGTACAGACCGGTGGCTTGACGATATGGATCAGCGCGTTCTTGTGCGCTAGCGTGCGTTCGGTCAGGGTAGTCAGATCCAGCGTTGTCATGGTGTTATCCTCGCAAAATGGCGGTCAGACCTTTGGCGCTGGCGTAATCTTCGGCATAGGCCAGCAGTTCGGGGTCGTCAAGTGGGGTACGGGAAGCGTAATAAGGCGCGCCGAGCAGATGGTATTTATTCATCCCCAGCGTGTGGTACGGTAAAAAATGGATCTCTTTGACGCCGATTTCATCGGCGGCAAAGTCGGTAATGGCGCGGATTGAGTCGCGATCGGCGTTAAATTCGGGGATTAACGGCACTCGCACGGTGATCTGAGTGCCAGCGGCAGCTAAGCGGCGGAAGTTATCCATAACGCGTTTGGCGGAGCCTTCGGTCCATTGCTTGAAGCGAACTTGGTCGACGTGTTTCAGATCGGCCAGCATCAGGTCTAGCCAGGGCAGAGATGGCTCGATATAGGACCAAGGCGTATGCAGGCAAGATTCTACGGCGGTATGGATACCGGCCTCACGCCCGCGTTTGAGCAGTTCAGCCGCAACCTCTGGCTGCATAAACGGCTCGCCACCGGATAGCGTCAGGCCACCGCCGGTACGCAGATAGTAAGGTTTATCGCGCATCACTTCGGTCATCACCGCATCAAGGTCGAGCGCCGTGCCGCAGACGCTCAGCGCGCCAGTTGGGCAACAGCCGTTTAATGCGTCATAATCGGCGGCAGTCAGTAACGAACGTTGCAGGGTTAGGGTGTTGTCGTCAACGCGGGTGATAGCGTGCGGGCAACTCTCACTGCACAGGGTACAGGTCGCCAGACACAGGCGCTCATCAAACAGCAGCTCTTGCTGGCGCGAACGGCTTTCCGGGTTCTGGCACCAGCGGCAGCCAAGTGAGCAGCCCTTAAGGAACACCACGCTGCGGATGCCAGGGCCGTCATGTGTTGAGTAGCGCTGTAGATTGAAAAGCATTCGTCACCTGTGAAGTCTAAAATCTTCTTACGTAAATTAAATAGGTTTCGAATGAAAGTTGATTTGATTTTAATCAAATGATGGCGGCTTTTTTCGCTTATTATGTTCAGAGTTTGAATCTGCCCACAAAAGAATCAGGAGAAGGTTATGGAACTGTATCTCGATACTGCCGACGTCAGCGCAGTGAAACGTTTGGCGCGCGTCTTGCCGCTGCACGGTGTGACCACCAACCCAAGCATCGTTGCCAAAGAAGGCAAGCCGATCTGGGAGGTTCTGCCTGCCTTGCGTGATGCGTTAGGCGGTACCGGCAAGCTGTTTGCCCAGGTGATGGCCAACGACGCAGAACGTATGGTTGCCGAAGCCGTCCTGCTGAGTCAACGGGTGCCGGGCCTGGTAGTCAAGATCCCCACCACCGCAGAAGGGCTGGCGGCAATCAAGAAGCTGAAATCCATGTCGATCCCCACCTTGGGTACCGCCGTTTACGGCGCTGGTCAGGGGCTGCTGGCGGCGTTGGCCGGGGCAGAGTATGTGGCACCTTACGTTAACCGTCTGGACGCACAGGGTGGCGACGGCGTTGAAATGGTGCACGAGTTACAACAGCTGTTGTCGCTGCATGCTCCTCACGCCAAGGTGTTGGCGGCCAGCTTCAAAACGCCACGTCAGGCGTTGGAGTGTCTGTTGGCAGGTTGCCAGTCGATCACTTTACCGGTGGATGTGGCAGAACAGTTTATTTCCACTCCGGCGGTTCAGGCGGCGGTAGAGAAGTTTGAACAGGATTGGCAGGGGGCTTTCGGCACGACGCTGATAAGCTAAAGTGCATTGAAAAGGGCGGCACCTGGCCGCCCTTGTAGGCATTCGATGAGACTGTTTCAACTGGCTCATCCCGTAGCCTGGCCGTTCAGTTAGACACGCCCGGTTTCCTCACGCAGTACAATCGTGCTTTCACGTACCGTAGGCGTTTTGGAACCCAACGCGCGGCGCACCACGAAGAAGGCCGAAACCAGCATCGTCACCGCAACCAGCATAAAGAAGGCGCACAACGCGGCGTTAATCTGATTGGCAAACACGATGGTCTGCATATCCGCAATGGATTTGGCCGGGGCGATAACCGTGTTCGATTCAATCCCGGCAGAGAATTTCTTCGCCTGCGCCAGGAAGCCGATGCTTGGTTTTTCATGGAAAATCTTTTGCCAGCCCGCCGTCATTGAGGTGATAAACAGCCAGATGGTCGGCAAAATGGTCACCCAGGCGTAACGCTGTTTCTTCATCTTGAACAGCACTACGGTGCCCAGGATCAGCGCCATTGAAGCCAGCATCTGGTTACCAATGCCGAACAGCGGCCACAGCGTATTGATCCCACCTAACGGATCCACGACGCCCTGATAAACAAAGAAGCCCCAACCGGCCACGGCCACGGTGGTGCCAGCCAGGTTGCCGAACCAGGAGCGGTTGTTCGCCAGCCGTGGAATGGCTACGCCAACCAGATCCTGCACCATAAAGCGACAGGCGCGGGTGCCCGCATCCACCGCAGTGAGGATAAACAGGGCTTCAAACAGGATGGCAAAGTGATACCAGAAGGCCATCATCGCCCGGCTGTTAAACACCTCGCTGATGATATGAGCCATGCCAACGGCAAAGGTTGGCGCGCCACCGGCTCTGGACAGCACCGACTTCTCGCCCACATCATGGGCAATCTGCGTCAGCGTTTCCGGGGTGACCATAAAGCCCCAGCTGTTAATTGCCTGTGAAGCACTTTCCACCGTGGTGCCGATCAGCGCCGCCGGTGAGTTCATGGCGAAGTAGACGCCTGGGTCGATCACCGAAGCGCAAATCAGCGCCATGATGGCCACGAAGGACTCCATCAGCATGCCGCCGTAGCCAATAAAGCGGATATGGCTCTCACGCTCAACCAGCTTCGGTGTGGTGCCACTGGAGACCAGGGCGTGGAACCCGGAGATTGCGCCACAGGCAATGGTAATAAACAGGAACGGGAACAGTGAACCGGCAAACACCGGGCCGCTGCCATCGATAAAGCGTGACACCGCCGGCATTCTCATTTCCGGCATCGCGAACACAATGCCCACCGCCAGCCCCACGATCACACCGATTTTCAGGAAGGTAGAAAGATAGTCACGCGGAGCAAGCAACAACCACACCGGCAGCACCGAAGCGACAAAACCATAAATCACCAGCACCCAGGTCAGGGTGGTGCCGTGCAGGGTAAAGAACGGCCCCCAGTATGGATGCATGGCGATGTTGCCACCGTAGATGATCGCCATCATCATCAGCACAAAGCCGATCAGCGAAACCTCGGCAATCTTGCCTGGGCGGATAAAGCGCATGTAAACGCCCATAAACAGCGCAATCGGGATGGTGGCAGCAATGGTGAACAGACCCCAAGGGCTGTCTGCCAGCGCTTTAACGACCACCAACGCCAGCGCCGAGAGGATGATGATCATCACCCCAAGTGCGCCCAGCATGGTTACCACACCGGCAAAGGCGCCTAACTCCTGCTTGGCCATTTCCCCCAGCGAGCGTCCGTCGCGGCGGGTGGAGATAAACAGGATCAGGAAATCTTGCACCGCCCCAGCCAACATCACCCCAACCAATATCCAGATGGTACCAGGCAGGAAGCCCATCTGCGCAGCCAGGATCGGCCCAACCAGCGGGCCAGCACCGGCAATCGCGGCAAAGTGGTGACCAAACAGCACCCATTTGTTGGTGGGTACATAGTCCAGGCCATCGTTATGGCGTTCCGCTGGCGTTAACCGACGGTCATCGAGTTCAAAGACGTTCTTGGCAATAAACCGGCTATAGAAGCGGTAGGCAATGCTGTAGCAGGCGACGGAAGCCACCACCAGCCAGACAGCGTTGACGTGTTCCCCACGGCTCAAGGCAAGCATGCCGAAAGCGAAGGCACCGACCAGCGCCACCGCGAGCCAGATTATGGCTGACTTGACGTTTTTCATGTTCCGCAACTCCTTGTTGTGCAGAGGTAGAAAGGTGATTTTTTTAGTTTGTGAGTCCGTCAAAACGTTAACGACTCATTAAACGTAGGAGGTTTGAACGCGGACGGTGGCTGGTCGGATCAGAAATGTGAACTCAGTTGGAGTTTGCTGAAAGAAGCGTGCCATACGGGGACAGAATAGGTTGTTGCAGGCATAAAAAAAGGCGATACCGAAGTATCGCCTTGATCGAACACGGATAACGTTAGGCCACCGGTCTGGCAATTACGCTGCGGGTTTCCATACGCACTTCGGCAATGTTCACCTGCAGACTATCGCTCTGGCGATAAACCACTTCGCCCTTCACCTGCACGGTGCCGGTCTCTTGGCTACACACCATCTCGTCGCGAACCGCGTGGATAAACGGGGCAGGGATAAAGGCCATCGCGCCGTTGTCCAACAGGCGTACGCGCAGGCCACCACGCGTTACGTCGATGATCTCGGCGTTGAAACGTTCATCGGTTCCGGCCTTATCCTTGAGGAAACGGGCATACAACCAGTCACCAACGTCGCGCTCTGCCATGCGGTTCAAACGGCGACGCTCGGCCAGTTGCACGGTGACGTCGTCCTGCGGTTTTTCCGCTGCCTGCTCGCTGATAATAGCTTTCAGCAGACGATGGTTGACCATATCGCCATACTTACGGATCGGAGAGGTCCAGGTGGCGTACGCCTCCAGCCCCAGACCGAAGTGCGGGCCAGGCGTGGTGCTGATCTCGGCAAAGGTCTGGAAGCGGCGGATGCGGCTGTCCAGGAACTGGGTTGGCTGCGAGTCGAGGTGACGGCGCAGTTCGCAGAATCCTTCCAGGGTCAGCAGCTTCTCGGCATCGGCTTCAACGCCGTTGGCCTGCAATACGGCGACCGCTTGCTCAACCAGGGCCGGATCAAAGCCGTTATGCACGTTATAGATGCCAAAGCCCAGACGATCGCGCAGCACCAGGGCGGCACAGACGTTGGCGGCGATCATGCACTCTTCAACAATACGGTTGGCGGTGCGGCGCTGTTCGGTCACGATGTCCAGCACTTCGCCTTTCTCGCCTAGGACAAAGCGGTAGTCCGGGCGATCCTTGAATACCAGGGCATGCTGATGGCGCCAGGCGCTGCGTGCATCGCAAACCTGTTTAAGCAAGGTGATCTGCTGTGCGATGCTCTCGCTCGGTGGTTGCCAGCCTGCGACGCCATCCAGCCAGTCAGAAACCTCGTCATAAACCAGTTTGGCTTTGGACTCGATTTCAGCGGCGAAGAAATGGATATCGTTGCCCAGCGCACCGTCTGCGGCGATAGTCACGCGGCAAGCCAGCACCGAACGGCGCTCATTCGGGCGCAGCGAGCACAGGTTGTCGGATAGATCGCGCGGCAACATCGGAATATTGAAGCCCGGCAGGTAGTTGGTGAACGCGCGCTTGCGGGCGATTTCATCCAGATTGCTGCCTTGCTCGACGTAGGCGGTAGGATCGGCAATGGCGATGGTCAACAGCAGCGAGCCGTCACCGTTGTCTTGCACGTGCAGCGCATCGTCCATATCTTCGGTGCTGGCGCTATCGATGGTGACGAAGTCCAGCGCGGTCAGGTCCTCACGGATCAGAGCGGTCTCTTGTTCGGAGATCGCGACCATGTCTGGCGCTTCTTTTTCAAGATTATGACGAGCCAGCGTGACCCACCACGGCGCGAAGTGATCTTCACCGTCGGTGATGAACTGAGTCAGATCGGCATTGAAAGTGCGATCGCCTTTCAGTGGATGACGGCGCATTTCTGCGACGGCCCAGTCACCGGCCTGGAAGTTATGGGTGACTTCACGCGCCGGACGGCATGGGATCGCGTCTTTCAGCAACGGATGATCGGGGATAATCGACAGGCGATCGTCTTTTTTCTGCACCCGGCCAACAAAGCGCGACAGGAAAGGCTCAACCAGGGTTTCCGGTTCAGCGATTTCGCGCTCTTTTTCGGTATGCAGGGTGGCGACGATACGATCCCCATGCATGACTTTTTTCATGTACGGCGGCGGAATAAAGTAACTTTTCTGCCCGTCGACTTCTAAAAAGCCAAAACCTTTCTCAGTCCCTTTTACTACGCCTTCAACACGCGGGGTTTGAGAGTGAAGTTGCTGTTTAAGCTGCGCCAGCAGCGGGTTATCTTGAAACATATCGTCCAGTGAATGGGTTGTGAGTGGCAAGATTTGCGGCTGACAGTTTTACGCGAATCACTCCTTGCGGGCAAGCCAAACGTCACGCTTTTCCGACGAAGGCTCGCGATTATTAACGCAATACTGCTCCAGGGACGCGACATGCCACGTCCGTTCGAACTAAACGATACGCAACGTAGGTGCTTGAGCGCAGCGGCGGATGGCGACGGGAACCGATTTGGAGGTCGGCGTGCCGGTGCCATCACCAAAACTGGCCAGCGGCACCAGCGGGTTGGTTTCGGGATAGTAGGCTGCCAGATTACCGCGTGGGATATCGTAGCTAACCAGCTTGAAGCCGCTGACCTTTCTGGTTACGCCATCGTTCCACAAGGTTTCGATTTCCACCAACTCCCCATCCTGCAGACCAAGATCGGCTAAATCTTCGGGATGAATAAACAGCACTTCGCGCTGGCCGTAAACACCGCGATAGCGATCGTCCAGTCCATAGATGGTGGTGTTGTACTGATCGTGTGAACGCAGGGTTTGCAGCACGAACGGCGCTTTTTCTGCCCCGATTTGCGGGAACAACGTATCGGGTAGTGGAGCGGCACTGAACTCAGCTTTGCCGCTCTGAGTTGCAAAGCGCAATTCGGCAGCGGCGTTGCCCAGATAGAACCCTCCTGGTTGCTCACAGCGCTGGTTAAAATCGTCAAAGCCGGGAATGGTGGCCTGAATATGCTGGCGGATCAGTGAATAATCGTCGGCCAGCTCCAGCCAGTCCAGCTGTTGGTTGCCAAGTACCGCGTCGGCAATGCCGCAAACAATCGCGGTTTCAGAACGCTGGGTGTCTGCCAGCGGTTTGCCGATGCCTTCGGAGGCGTGCACCATACTGAAGGAATCTTCCACCGTGATGTATTGCGGGCCGCTGGCCTGCATATCCAACTCGGTACGCCCCAGCGTCGGCAGGATCAGCGCATCTTTACCTGTGATCAGATGGCTGCGGTTCAGCTTGGTGCTGATATGCACCGTCAAGTCACAACGGCGTAGGGCTTGGGCGGTACGCTCGGTATCCGGTGCCGCTGCTGCAAGGTTACCTCCAAGCGCAATCAGCACCTTGACCTCACCACGTAGCATCGCTTCAATGGCCTCGACCGTATTGTGACCGATCTCGCGGCGTGGGCTAAAGCCAAAATGCTGCTCCAAACTATCCAACAGCGCCTTGGGGGCTTTCTCATCGATGCCCATGGTGCGGTTGCCTTGCACGTTGCTGTGGCCGCGTACCGGACATAGGCCCGCGCCTGGCTTGCCCAACTGGCCGAACAGCAATTGCAGGTTGGTGATCTCGCGCACCGTCGGTACGGAGTGCTTATGCTGCGTCACGCCCATCGCCCAAGTGCAGATAACACGCTCTGCGCCTTGGTAAATCGCCGCCGCATGACGTAGCTGGGTTTCACTCAACCCGGATTGCGTGGTGATCTGTTGCCATGAGGTGGCATCCACCTGAGCCAGATAATCTTCGATGCCCACGCAATGCCGATCGATAAACGGCTGGTCGAACAGTCCTGGTTTATTGGCGGCAATCCGCTGGCGATGGGTTTCCAGTAGTGCCTTCACCATGCCGCGCACTGCCGCCATATCGCCACCCAGGTTGGGCTGGAAGTAGGCCGAACTGATGGGGGAGGATTTGGGCGTCAGCATCTGGATCGGGTTTTGCGGGTCGGCAAACCTTTCCAGCCCGCGTTCGCGCAGGGTATTGAAACTGACGATGCGTGCCCCCCGGCTGGCTGCGTGTTTCAGGCTGTGCAGCATGCGGGGATGGTTGGTGCCGGGGTTTTGGCCAAATACAAAAATCGCGTCGGCTTGCTCGAAGTCATCCATACGGATGGTGCCTTTGCCGACGCCAATGCTCTGCTTGAGGCCTACGCCACTGGCTTCGTGGCACATATTGGAACAGTCTGGGAAGTTGCTGGTGCCGAGCATCCGGCCAAACAGCTGATAAAGGTAGGAGGCTTCATTGCTGGCGCGGCCTGAGGTGTATAGCTCAATCTGGTTGGGATTATCCATTGCCTGGATATGGCTGGCGATAAGTTTGAAGGCATCCGGCCAGGTGATGGGCTGATAGCGATCGGTCTTGACGTCGTAGCGCATTGGATGCGTCAACCGGCCTTGATACTCCAGGAAGTAGTCGCTCTGCTCGCGCAGGGTGCTGACGCTGTGGGTTGCAAAGAATGCTGGTTCTACCGCATTGCGTGTCGCTTCCCAACTGACCGCCTTGGCCCCGTTCTCGCAGAAGCTGAAGGTGCTGTGGTTGTCATCGCCCCAGGCACAGCCGGGGCAATCGAAACCGCGCGCTTTGTTAACGCGCATCAGGTTGCGCAGATTTTTCAGCGCCTGTTTGCTGTCGAACACATAGCGGGTGGTGGCTTCCAATGAGCCCCAGCCGCCCGCCGCGCCGCGATAAGGCTTGATTGACGGTTTAAATTTCATGATTTTCTTCGCAGGTGATTAATGTAGCTAAAAGGTAAATGCCTTTTTAAGCATTTTGAGTATTTATGTGGCAAGTCTAGGGGCGTGAGGGCTTGGCGTCTAATCGAATAGAGCAATGATGGGATAGACGGCACTTATCGCCGCTGCCAGCAAAGCCGTAGCAAATGATATACTTCACGCAGAAATCATTTTCCGGGCCAATACATGGATATTAAGCAACTGATCTACCTGTGTAATCTTGAGCGGGAACGCCACTTCGGCCGCGCCGCAGAGGCCAGCTTTGTCAGCCAGCCGACCTTATCCATGCGGCTGAAAAATCTGGAAAAAGAGCTGGGTGTCTCGTTGATCAACCGTGGCAACAACTTTGAGGGCTTCACCGCCGAAGGTGAGCGGGTCTTGGCTTGGGCGCGGGAAATTGTTTCCGTTTATCAGGGGCTGAAGCTGGAAGTAGAGTCGCTGAAACACGGGTTGAACGGCACGTTGCGCATCGGCACCGTGCCGCAGTGCAGCATTTCGTTAGCGCAAATGTTGAAGGCGGTCAGCGAGCGTTACCCGCAGTTGGACTATCGCGTAGCGGTATTGAGCGCCGATCAACTGCTGGAAGCGCTGACCGCGCATACGGTGGATATCGGCATCGGTTTCTTTGAGCTACCAACGCTCAAGGAACTGCATTTCCAGTCCCAATCTTTGGCCGACAGCGGCATTGACCTGGTGTTTCATCCGCAGCATTTTCCCGAGCTGGTGGGGGAAAGTCCACTAACGCTGGCAACCGTGGCAGCGCTGCCATTATGCCTGGCTGAGCCAACGCGTTACTTCCGTCGTTACCTGGATCAGCAGTTTCGTGAGGAGGGCTTAACGTTGCATACCCGGATGGAAACCACCTCGATCTTCCAACTGCTACAGGGGATTTTTGTCGGTTTGGGATGCGGGTTATTCCCCAGCGGAAATTTGCAGATGGAAATGATGCCGCAGCTGCAACGGCGCAGCGTTGCCATTGCGCCGATGTCACGTCATGCCGCCTTGGTGATCGCCGAACCTGCAAGGGCCACGCCGCTGGCACAGCACTTTTTTGATGCGGCTCAGGCGTGGTTATTGCGCTAGCTCGACTTCTACTGCATCGCCAAGACTGTAACGCAGCCTGTTTTCCCAGGCGTACAGCGCGCCGGTTAAAATTACGTCCAATGCCTGCGACCGATCCAATCCGCTGTTAAGCAACGGCTGCACGTTTTGTGCCGTGAATTTCTCAGGTGTTCGCGTCAGATCGGCTGTCACGCCGATCACGGCAGCGGTCACCGGATCGTCGGCCACCTCAAGCGCGTTATCAATCCCAGCCACTAATGCCAGTGCCAACTCCCGATCGGCAATGTTATGGGCTAGCGTGCCGGCACAGTAATGGCTGCCATTAATGCGTGATGTCACCAGAGCAACCAAAGCCTTCAGGCGTGCAGATAGTCCGTTAACTGGGTGATTAATACTGTTAAATACCGCATTGCGCTCATGTAGGGCAGGCGCGTCGTGAGCCAACAGCAGGTAATAAGACTCGCTGCGGGCGTCCGGGTGGCTTTGGTCCAGAATGTCGAGCTGCCGAGCCTGGGCCTGCTCGACGACGATCTCCGGCAGGCGAGCTTGCCATGACCGTTCCGTACAGGAAAATCCTGCCGGAGCGGCATCTTCGATTTGGGGAAAACCGGGTAACACCACGGCGGGTCTGCCTGCAAGTGCTGCAATACCGGCGACCACCCGTGCTTGATAGCTAATGAAACCGATGATTTGCGAAAAGGTCACAGTATCTTGCGTGCTCAGGCCAACTTCGCCGAGCTGTTGTATAGCCTTGGAGCAAATCAGGGTCGGCTGGCTGGCGAGTTGGCGGGCGTATTGGGTGATTTGTGCCAGGCGGACATTGCTTTCCCGCGTAGCATCCGGGCTGTCCAGAGGGGCGAGGCGAGCGGCGTAATGGCTACAAAGCGATTGTACGCCGGTGACCTGCGCCACCGTCAGGGCCGTCGACAGACGATCGTAAGGTGACAATGTCACTTCTCGCGAAGCGATAACTTGCTCGGGGAACAGCACTGAATAGCAGGCCGAAGACGCAGTAAAAACGTCAATGCGATGGCTGAGGGCGGCGTTCAATCCCTCGTCGGTAAACGTACCCAGGCCTAACAAAAAACGCTCCCGCAAGCTTGCAGCGGCAGGCTCGAGTGGCGAACTGTCGCCTGAACTACGCTGGGTTTCGTGGTACCACTGGAAAGGGGTTAGGCGATGGTCCATCGGATAAAATCCTTCTTCAATACAACAAGCCACCGCTGCGGTTGGCAACGGTGGCAGGGTAAAAAACCACGGAGCAGGCGTCAGTCATGGCTGCATAGACCATGACCATAAATAGCGAAGCCGGCGGCGAAGATGAGCATCAGTTGTGAGAGGCGTTGGTGGCGAGCATTGTTCATCAGCGCGATATCCTGTTGTTTGCATGGCTCAACGTAGCGGATATCCTCACCGATTCGTTTGGCGAGATAAAATAATGTTAAGTGCTAATTAATAACGTAAAGGAATAAAATAGTTAGCGGTCGGATCGATGAGTAGCAAGATGGCATCCCCAAGGCTCCAACTACCGCAGCATACAAGATGGCTGGTAATTGAACGTTTACTGAGATGATGTAACCTTGCTCAAGATTTGCACCATGGCACGGCATAACTACGCCGTGCCATGGTTGTAATGGCGCTAGATTAGCGCCAGTTATGGGTAATTATCACGGATTTTGGCAACTAATTGCGGCACAGTAAGATATCGAGTGTTAGCGGAATTAAAACCTGCCGCCGTCACGTCGCCAGGCATCGGCAGTGAGCGCTTCGCCAAAGTGGCTGGCAATCAGCCGCTTGGTGAGGTCGTGCAGCGGTGCGGCCAGCACTTCGGCGGTGCTGCCACGCTCCACGATTTCCCCTTCATGCATTACCATCACCTGGTCGCTGATATGCTTCATCATCCCCAGATGCTGCGTCACATAAATATAGGCGATACCGTGCTTTTCCTGGAGCTCCAGCATCAGGTTGATGATCTGCGAACGCATCGACATATCCAGCGAGGCCAACGCCTCGTCGGCAACAATCACCTTGGGTTGCAGGATCAACGCCCGCGCCAGCGCCACGCGCTGTTTCTGCCCGGAGGCGAGCATGTGCGGATAATAATAAGCGTGGTCCGGCAGCATCCCTACCTGGCGCAGGGTCTGGTTGATCCGCACCTCGCGTTCTGCGGCTTCCAGATCGGTGTTCAAACGTAGCGGTGCATCAAGCAACTGACCGATGCGCTGGCGTGGGTTGAGTGAGGTGCTCGGATCCTGGAAAATCATACGAATGCGCTGGCTGCGGTAGCGATAATCGCCATAGGCCAACGCATGGTCGTCGATCAGCACTTCACCCGAAGAGGGTTCCACCATGCCGGAAAGCATCTTCGCCAGAGTTGACTTACCCGAGCCGTTCTCACCGATGATCGCCAGCGTCTGGCCTTCACGCAGGGTAAAACTGACTGACTTGACCGCTTCCACATGCTGGCGGCGGAACAGCCCGGTACGATAGCGGTAGGTTTTGGTCAGGTTGCGCACTTCCAACAGCGTTTCCATGTTATTGCTCCTCCATGTTCAGCGGGAAGTGGCAGGCGAACAGATGATTCTTCACCGGGCGCAGGCGTGGGGTTTCAATACATTGCTTTTGCGCATACGGGCAGCGTGGCCCCAGGCGGCAACCGATCGGCAGATGCTCCAATGAGGGGATCGCTCCCGGCAGCGTATTCAGACGGCTCTTATGTGGCAGTGAACGGCCAAAGTCCGGCATGGCGCGGATCAGCGCCTGGGTATAAGGATGATGAGGAGCGGCAAGCAAGTCTTCACATTGCGCACTCTCCACCGTCTGGCCGCAGTACAGCACGTTAACCCTGTCAGCCCATTTGCTCATCATCTGCAAATCGTGGCTGATCAGCAGGATGGTTGTGTTGTTGTTTTGATTCAGACGCGCCAGCAGGCGGAAGATCTGCGCCTGCGTGGTGGGTTCCATGGCGTTGGTTGGCTCATCGGCAATCAGCAATCTTGGCTGATTGGCCAACGCAATGGCGATCATCACTTTCTGGCATTCCCCTTCGGTGAGTTCGTAAGGGAAGCTGCCCATGATATCGAGGTGATCCTTGATACCGACGCGGTGCAACAGCTCGATCGCCCGCCGTTTGCGCCAGTTAAAGCGCTGCCACCAACGGCCCTTGTAAGTCCAGCCGGGAATGGCCTGGGCCAACTGGCGGCCAATACTTTCGGAAGGGTCAAGACAGGATTGCGGCTCCTGGAAGATCATCGAAACGTTGTGGCCCACCAGTTTGCGCCGTTCGCGCGGGCTGAGCTGCAACAGGTCGATGTCGTCAAAGCGGAAGCGGTCGGCGGTAACGCGCCAGTTATCTTTGGTCACGCCGCAGATGGCTTTGGCAATCAGGCTTTTTCCTGAGCCGGATTCGCCTACCAGGCCGCGCACTTCACCTTCGGTCAGCGTCATGCTGACGCGATCGACGGCCTTCACCGGCCCTTCGGCGGTCATAAATTCAATCGTCAGATTGCGGATATCGAGTAACGGCATTATTCCACTCCCGCATTGATCGCGCGGCGTATTCCGTCGCCCAACAGGTTGACCAGCAATACGCTGATCAGAATAGCGGCACCGGGCAGCATCACGGTCCAAGGTGCGACATACACCAACTCCAACGAGTCGCCTAACATGGCTCCCCATTCCGGGGAAGGCAACTGCGCCCCCAGATCGAGGAAGCCCAACGCCGCGATGTCGAGAATGGCCATCGACAACGCGCGGGTGAATTCGGTGATCAGTACGGCGGCAATGTTCGGCACCACGGCGTACCACAGGATCTGCATCGTCGAAGCCCCATCCAGACGGGCTGCGACCACGTACTCTTTTTCCAGCTCATCGTGCACTGCGCTGTAGATGGTACGCACCATCCTTGGCAACAGTGCGAGCCAAACGGCAAGCATGGCGTGCTCCAGCTTCGGCCCGAGGAAGGCCACCACGATAATCGCCAGCAGCAGTGACGGGATGGAGAGCAGGGTATCGAGAATATGGTTGAGCATCGCAGACAGCAGGCCACGGGTGACCCCCGCAAACACGCCCAGGATCACGCCACAGATGGCGGCGGCAATGGTAACAATCAGTGCCGAACCATAGGTGGCGGCGGCGCCGGTCAGCAAGCGGCTGAGGATATCGCGGCCCAGATCGTCGGTGCCCAGGAAGAACGACACATTACCGTAGCGTGACCAGGACGGCGGTAGCAACTGATATCCCAGGAACTGCTGATCGAGCGCATAAGGTGCCAGCAGGCTGCCGAACAGGGAGAGAAACAGCAGGCCGAGCACCCCATAAAAACCAATCATCGCCAAAGTGTCGCCGTAGAAAATCCGCCAGGTATAGAGCAGCGGGCTAGGCATTTTCTTTTCGCGGTATACGTTATCGAAGGGCATACCATTCCTTATGTTTCAGCGGGTTGGTCGCCGCGCCCAGAATGTCGGCCAGCACGTTAATGGTGATCACCAGCGTGCCGATCACCATCACACCTGCGGAAATGGCCGCGTAGTCCTGTTGGCGGATGGCGTTAATCAGCCAGCGCCCCAGCCCTGGCCAACTGAACACCACCTCGGTGATCATGGCCAGCGTGAGCATGGTCGAAAATTGCAGACCGAGTTTTGGGATAATCGGCGGTAACGCGTTGTGCAACACGTGACGGCGGATAATGGTAAAGCGTGACAGGCCACGGGTTGCGGCAGCCTTGATGTAGTTCTGGCTGAGGACATCGTCGGTGCTGATGCGCATCAAACGGATCACCTCGGTGATTGGGGCCACCGCCAGAGCGGCAATCGGCAGCACCATATGGCGCAGTGCACTGGCAATCATCTCATTGCGATAAGGCGAGTCAGACAGCCAGGCGTCAACCAGCGCCAGACCCGTGACCTGCTTGACCTGATACAGCAGATCGAAACGGCCCGACACTGGCAGCCAGCCAAGATGCAGTGAAAAATAGAGCATCAGCAGCAGTGCCAGCCAGAACACCGGAATGGAAAAGCCCAGCAGGGCAAAGGTACTGATGGCGGTATCCTGCCACTTGCCGCGCATCACACCGGCAATAATGCCCAGCGGAATGCCGATAAACAGGGCCAGCGTAAAGGCTAAAATGCACAGTTCCATGGTGGCCGGGAACACTTCGCGCAGCTGTTCGCTGATCGCCTGGCCATTGATGCTGGAAACGCCAAAGTCCCAGTGCAGCAGGCTGACGAAATAGAACTGGTAGGCATCCAGCAAGGCGGCACCGTTTAACGGCGCGCGCGGGGTAAAGTAGCTCAGGCTGAAGCTGACCAGCGTCAGGAAGAACAGCGTGATCAGCAGCAACAGGATGCGGCGTAAGGTAAAGATAATCACTTTTTCGCGGCCTCCGCCGGTTCACGGTATACCCCGGCAAATGATGAGTTGCCGAACGGGCTCAACACCAGTCCTTTAATATCATAACGGTAGGCCTGCAAACGCAAAGAGGAGGCCAGCGGCAATACCGGCAACTGCTGTTCGAGGATCTTCTGCGCCTGCTGATAATGCTCGATACGCTGTGATAACTGCTGTGACAACAAGGCGTCCTGCAACTGTTCATCAAAAGCGGGATCACACCAGTGAGCATAGTTGGTTTGCGAACGGATTGCCGCACAGCTCAGCAGCGGACGGAAGAAGCTGTCCGGATCGTTACTGTCGGTTGACCAGCCGGTGAGCGTCAGATCGTGGTTCATTTCCATCAGCCGGGCTTCCTGGAAGCGGCCTTCTACCGGTACGATGGTGACATTAATGCCGACCTGAGCCAAATCCGCCTGTAGCAGTTCCGCCGTTTTCAACGGGCTGGGGTTATAGGATTGCGATGCGGTAGGCACCCAGAGCTTCAGATCCAATGGCCCCACACCGGCTTCACGCAGCATTTCTCGTGCCTTGGCCGGATCGTATTCGGTGACGTGGGCATCATTATCATAGGCCCAGGAGGCGCGTGGCAGGATCGAGGCGGCGGTCTCTGCCGTGCCGTAATAGATCGATTGCATCAGGCGCTGGTTATTAATGGCCAACGCAATGGCCTGGCGCACCTTCAGGTCATCCAGCGGTGGCTTGCGGGTGTTGAAGGCCAGATAGGCGATATTCATCCCAGGGCGCAGCGTCAGGCGTAAACGCGGATCGTCGCGCAGGATCGAAAGCTGGCTGGCGGCGGGGTAGGCCAGCACATCGCACTCGCCGGTCAGCAATTTAGACAGGCGGCCCGTACCCCCGGCCCCCATGTCGATCACCACCTGCGGCATGCGCGGTTTCCCTTTCCAGTAAACGTCATTACGTGCCAGACGAATATATTGCCCGGAACGGTATTCGTTCAACAAGAATGGGCCGGTGCCGACCGGTTCACGATCGATCATTTCCTGGGTGCCATCCAGCGTCAGGTTGTCGGCATATTCTGCCGATAGCACCGGTGCATAATGGGTCGCCAGATGCCACAGGAAGGACGCATCCGGCGCCTGCAAGCGGAACTCGACGGTGTATGGGTCCAGCTTTTTCACGCTTTGCACGGAGTCGGCAAACTGCAAACTGTCGAAGTATGGGTATTCACCGCCGTTGACATTGTGGAACGGATGCTTCTGATCAAACACCCGCTGAAAACTGAATACCACATCGTCGGCGTTCATTTTGCGGGTGGGCTGGAACCAGGCGGTGGTCTGGAAAGGCACATCCCGGCGCAGGTGGAAGCGGTAGGTAGCGCCGTTGTCCAGCACTTCCCAGCTTTCTGCCAATTCCGGGATCAGGCGGTAAGTGTAGGGGTCGACGTCCAGCAGCCGATCGTAAAGCTGGGCGGCCAGGGTATCGACCGTCAGACCGCTGCTGGCCATCTGCGGATTGAAAGTGTTCAGAATGCCGCTGACGCAATAGACAAAGCCGCTCTGGCGGATGTCTGCTGGCGGTGGTGCTGCGCTGGGCACAGCCGGTGTCGCGGCCAGGGCAGACGTTGCCAGGCAGCCGAGCGACATTATCCAAAGAGGTAAACCACGCATAGACGCTTCATGGGTTATTAAGCAATAACGTTAGTGTATCGCACTCTGACCAACAGCCCAATTCCTTGAGCAAAATGGCTGAAATTTCGGCGGTTTGGTTAAGCTTGCCGCTGTTTTCTGGCGTGTCGGCCTCCGTCCGAAATCCGTGCTGGTGGATAATTACCCAAGCTTAGTGTGGTAATGAGAAAAATTCTCAACAAAGTGCTTTACAGATGATACTGAGAACTATTATCATCATTTGGTGGTTCACGGAAGGCCACACCTTGTGGCCCTTTGTGGAAGGCACGACATTGCTCACATTGCTTCCAGTGTTTACTTAGCCAGCTCGGGTGCTGGCTTTTTTTTTGCCTCTATTTCAGGTGAACGGCAAAACCGGAGCGGCCAGGGGCAATGTCTTCTCGCAGCGTTAACTGTGGGATCGCATAATCGCCAAAGTTTTGTTTACGGAATGGCAAAGGCTCGGTGCTTGCCAGCGTATCCAGTCGTTCCCCCAGTGCCGCACAAAGCTCAGGAAATTTCGCCTCGTCGAAGCGATCGGTACGGTACGCCACAAACGGTGGCAGCACGTCAAAGCCGGGGTAATACAGAATGCCATGATGAATCGGGAACAGAATATCCGCTATCGGGCCGTTGATACCGCGTGGGCTGTAATGAGACTCCCAACCGCCCGCAGTGACCAGCAGCATAGCCCGTTTCCCTGCCAGCGTACCTTCGCCATAACGATCTCCCCAATGCGTATCGGAATGCTCGCCAACGCCGTACGCGAAGCCATAGGCATACACGCGTTCTACCCAACCCTTGAGGATGGCTGGCATGGAGAACCACCACAGCGGAAACTGGAGGATCACTGTATCCGCCCAGAGTAACTTCTCCTGTTCCAACGCAATATCTGCGCTTTGCGTTCCTTGCTCCAGAGCGATCCGGGAATCCATCGCCGGATTAAACCGGGCAGCGCTATCCCGATCCGTACGGTCTTCGCCATCCAAAGAAGCTTTCCATTTCATGGCGTACAGATCGGAAACCTGTACCTGATGCCCAGCGTCCTGCAGATGTTTGACCGCAAAGTTTTTTAGTGAGCCATTAAGCGATTGAGCTTCTGGGTGAGCGTAGACCAGCAGAATATTCATCATTAAGTTCCATTGCTGTAAAGAGAGCAACAGAGTAGGTTAGCGCCAGGTATAGTTAAAATTGATTTAGATGATGACAGGTATTTGTATGAGTAATTTCGGCAGACTGGATCTCAATCTATTGGTGACGTTGGATGTGTTGCTGATGGAATTGAATGTTACGCGCGCGGCGCAGCGGTTGTCGCTGTCGCAACCTTCGGTAAGTGCTCATCTGGCCAAACTGAGAGCGTTTTTCGACGATCCGCTGCTGCTACCTGGCCCAAGAGGAATGCGGCCAACGGCCAGAGCGGAGGCATTACGTGAACCTTTGCGGCAAGCGTTGGAAGTGCTCGAACACACCGTTTCACCCATCAGTCCTTTTGAGGCGGCCAGCGCGAATATCACCTGGCGCGTTGCCGCATCCGATTATGGCGAATCTACGGTACTGTTACCCGCATTGGCACGGCTTCGTCAGACTGCCCCCAACAGCCGATTGGCGGTGTTGGAACTGGCACCGACCAGGATTGCCCGGCAGGCGGAGTTGGGGGAGATCGATCTGGCCTTTCACACTCCGGACAGTGCACCGGCGGGGATGCGTCAACGCGTGTTATTCAAGGAGAAGTATGTGTTGGTGGGCCGCTTCGGTCATCCTGCGTTGATGGCTCGCCCCACGCTGGCGCAATTTAGCCAACTGGAGCACGTAGTGGTTTCGCCAAACGGCGGGGGATTTAGCGGCATCACGGATCACACGCTGGATCAGGTTGGGCTTTCGCGCCGGGTGGTGCTTTCCGTCCCGCATTTTCTGTTTGTGAAATCGGTGATCGCCAAGACGGATCTGGTGGCGATGCTGCCCGAACGCCTGGTACGCGACAGCCCTGAAGTACAGATTGCCGAGCCACCAGTGGAGATCCCAGGCTATGAGTTGGCAATGCTGTGGGATGAGCGTTCGCATCGCGATCCCGCCCATCAATGGTTACGCGAATTGATCGCCCAGTCGGTTTAACTTCCCCCAGGGTCGCTACCTTGCAGCAGCGCATGCTTTTTCAACATGCCGCGTAGCTGGTGATAGGTCAGCCCCAGTAAATCGGCGGCTTTGCGCTGATTGAAACGGCCCTGTTTCAATGCCATTTCCAGCAGGGTTTTCTCTTGCTGATGTTGCCAGCTTTTAAAATCCAGCGGCAATGCAGGTAAATCCCTGGTCGGCGTGGTTGCCTCATCATCAAGCGGCTCTGAACGCTTGGCAAAGGGGTTAATGATGATCTCATCCAGCTCATCCTGGCCTGAACCATGGCGGTAAACGGAGCGTTCCACCACGTTTTTCAGCTCACGCACGTTACCCGGCCAGGAGTAGCCGAGCAGCGTCTCCCGTGCATGTTCACTGAAGCCGGGGAACAACGGCAGTGACAGCTCGCGGCACATCTGAATGGCGAAATGCTCGGCCAACAGCATGATGTCTTGCTGGCGTTGGCGCAGCGGCGGCAGTTGCACCACGTCGAACGCCAGGCGGTCCAGCAGATCGGCACGGAATTTACCGGCGGCGGCCAGTGCGGGCAAATCATCATTGGTGGCGCACACCAGCCGGACATCCACCCGCAGCGGTTGGCTGCCACCCACGCGCTCCAGATGGCCGTATTCAATCACCCGCAGCAGCTTTTCTTGCACCAGCATTGGCGCGGTTGCCAATTCATCCAGAAACAGGGTGCCGCCATCGGCACGTTCAAAACGGCCAAGATGACGTTTTTGTGCGCCGGTAAACGCGCCAGCCTCATGGCCAAACAGCTCCGAGTCCAGCAGATTTTCATTCAACGCCGCACAGTTGAGGGAGATAAATGGCCCTTGCCAACGATTGGAAAGATAGTGTAACCGGTGGGCGATCAGCTCTTTACCTGTGCCGCGCTCACCGATCACCAGCACCGGTTTGTTGAGCTTGGCTAACTGTGAAACTTGCTCCAGCACCTCGACAAAGGCGTTGGCCTCGCCCAACAGGTTTTCTAACGGTTCGCTCATGATGAAATTCGCCAATGTTTGGTGAAAACACTCACTCTACAGCAAGCGCAGCGAGAGTCAAAAACAAATAATCTTTGTATTTCAATGAAATAAAAGTTGGCACGCTTCTTGATTAACTCTTTGGGCAAGTTGTATAACTTAACTCGGCGCTTCAGACGCCTTCAGAACCAAGAGGAAGTAAATTATGGGTATCTTTTCTCGTTTTGCCGACATCGTGAACGCCAACATCAATACTCTGCTCGATAAAGCAGAAGACCCGCAAAAGCTGGTGCGTTTGATGATCCAGGAAATGGAAGACACGCTGGTTGAAGTGCGCTCCACCTCAGCGCGTGCCCTGGCGGAGAAAAAACAGCTGCTGCGCCGCATTGAGCAGGGTGAAAACCAGATCAATGACTGGCAGGACAAAGCCGAACTGGCGCTGCGTAAAGATAAAGAAGATCTGGCCCGTGCGGCGCTGATCGAAAAACAGAAAGTGGCCGATCTGCTTGCTACACTGAGCCAGGAAGTGGCTACCGTAGAAGAGACGCTGGCCCGCATGAAGAGTGAAATTGGCGAGCTGGAAAACAAGCTGACCGAAACCCGCGCACGCCAGCAGGCATTAACGCTGCGCCATCAGGCGGCTTCTTCTTCACGGGATGTGCGTCGCCAACTGGACAGCGGTAAACTGGATGAGGCGATGGCGCGTTTTGAACAGTTTGAGCGCCGTATCGACCATATGGAAGCCGAAGCGGAAAGCGTCAGCATTGGCAAAAAGAAAAGCCTGCATCAGGAGTTTGCCGAACTGCAGGCGGATGATGCCATCAGTGAGCAACTGGCGGCAATGAAAGCCAAGATGAACCGCCCGGAATAATGCTTAAGCGGCCACCCAGCGTGGCCGCCACACTACGGCCAAACAAGAAGGAATTGAGATGAGTGCTCTATTACTTGCCATCCCGTTGACAATCTTTGTGTTGTTTGTCGCACCGATTTGGCTTTGGTTGCATTACAGCAACCGGCAACAGAGCGGCGTTCAACTGAGTCATCAGGAGATGCAACGTCTGACGCAACTGGCGGAGCAGGCCTCACGCATGCGCGATCGTATTCAGGCGTTGGAAGACATTCTTGATGCGGAACACCCGAATTGGAGGCAGTCGTAATGCGTAGAGACCAGGACAGAGGAAAGTTTGGCGATCGTCGCGATCGTTCTTACTACAACGACGACAGCGGTTCATACAAGGGCAACACGTTAGGCAGTAAAAAACTGTACCGTGTGCCTGAAGAAGGCATGCTGAAGGGCGTTTGCGCTGGCCTTGCTCACTATTTTGACGTGCCCGTGCGTTTGATCCGGGTGATTGCCGTGCTGTCGCTGTTCTTCGGGCTGTTTTTCATTACGGTGGTCGCCTATATCGCCTTGGTCTTCGTGCTTGAGGAGGCTCCAGCCAGCCGTTATCAGGATGAACATCAGGCCACACCGCGCCAGTTGCTTGATAAGCTGGAATACGAATTGAGTAGTGGGGAGCAGCAGTTGCGCAAGGTCGAACGCTACGTCACGTCTGACACCTTTGGCGTGCAGAGCCGCTTTCGCCAACTGTAACCACTCTTAACGATGCACGGGCCTGCGTACGCCGCAGGTCAGTCATTGCACCGACTTTTTCCCCAACATTTGCCAGAGGGCAGCAACCATGAGCAAAACCTATGCGATTAATGCCCCAAAAACTGCTTCACCAAAATGGGGAGTAGGTGCATTGTTGAAGACCTTGTCGAAAGTCATCATCATAGCGCTAATGAGTTATGGCCCGGCGGGGGCAACCGCGTGGTTGCTGAAAACCGTCAGCCGCAAACCGCTGCGTTACGTGTTGGCCCTGTTGCTGGAACCGCTGGTTCGCAAAGGGCTGAACAAGGCGTTCGGGCGCTATGCCAAGGAGAACAATGAAACGACTGCAAAATGAGTTAACTTCGCTGGTCAATCGCGGGATGGATCGTCATCTGCGGCTGGCAGTCACCGGCTTGAGCCGCAGTGGTAAGACGGCGTTTATCACCGGATTGGTCAATCAATTACTCCATGTTCACAGCGGCGCACGTATGCCGCTGTTTTCCCCTGTGCGGGAAGAAAGGCTGTTGGGGGTGAAACGCATTCCTCAACGCGACCTCGGTATCCAACGTTTCACCTACGATGAAGGCCTGGCGCAGCTGTATGGCAATCCGCCAAGTTGGCCAACGCCAACCCGTGGCGTCAGCGAAATCCGCCTGGCGCTGCGCTATCGCTCCAATGATTCACTACTGCGCCATTTTAAAGAAACCTCCACGCTGTATCTGGAGATCGTCGACTATCCGGGCGAATGGCTGCTGGATTTGCCGATGCTGGAACAGGACTACCTGGCCTGGTCACGTCAGATGGCTGGGTTGTTGCAGGGCGACCGCGCGCGCTGGGCCGAGCCTTGGCTGGCCTTGTGCAAAGATCTCGATCCGTTGGCCCCGGCGGATGAAAACAAGCTGGCGGCAATCGCCCAGGCTTATACCGACTACCTGCTGCGCTGTAAGGCTGAAGGGCTGCACTTTATCCAACCTGGGCGCTTTGTGCTGCCTGGCGATATGGCCGGAGCGCCTGCGCTGCAGTTCTTCCCGTGGCCGAACGTCGATGCGGCAGGGGAATCGCGCCTGGCACAGGCGGACAAACATACCAATGCGGGCATGTTGCGCGCCCGTTTTAACTATTACTGCCAGTCGATCGTCAAGGCGTTTTATAAAGAGCACTTTGTGCGTTTCGATCGCCAGATCGTGCTGGTGGACTGCCTGCAACCGCTCAACAGCGGGCCGCAGGCGTTTAATGATATGCGTTTGGCGCTGACCCAGTTGATGCAAAGCTTCCACTACGGCAAGCGTACACTGTTCCGCCGCCTGTTTTCGCCGACCATCGACAAACTGATGTTTGCGGCCACCAAGGCGGATCATATCACCGCCGATCAGCACGCCAATCTGGTTTCGCTGTTACAGCAACTGGTGCAGGAGGCCTGGCAGAATGCCGCGTTTGAAGGCATCAGCATGGACTGCGTCGGCCTGGCTTCGGTACAGGCGACCGAAAGCGGCATTGTCGATCATCATGGGCAGCCGATCCCGGCATTGAAAGGCCACCGCCTGGACGATGGTGCACCGCTGACGGTCTTCCCCGGCGAAGTGCCTGCGCGCCTGCCTGGCCCGGCGTTCTGGCAGCAACAAGGGTTCCATTTTGACCAGTTCCGCCCACGTATGATGAGCGTTGACAGCCCGCTGCCGCATATCCGTCTGGACGCGGTGATGGAGTTTTTATTGGGAGATAAATTACGATGAGCGAGCCGTTAAAACCGCGTATCGATTTTGCCGAGCCGTTGCAGCCGCCACAGGAACCGGTGTTGCGCGCAGGCTTGGAATTTGACGAACAGCAAGCCGAGAAATTCTATCCGGCAGCGCCAGAGATGGAGCTGGAAGAGGAGGAAGGGCGCGCGGAAGGCATTGTTAACGCCGCGTTGAAACCCAAGCGCAGCCTGTGGCGCAAAATGGTTAACGCCGGGTTGATGCTGTTTGGCGTCAGCGTAGTAGCTCAAGGTGTCCAGTGGGTGCATACCTCCTGGGTGCAGCAGGATTGGATTGCGCTGGGTGGTGGGATCGCCGGTGGGTTGATCGTCTTCGCCGGTATCGGTTCGGTGGTCGGGGAATGGCGCAGGCTATACCGCCTACGCCAACGGGCAGAAGAGCGTGACGAAGCTCGGGAACTGCTGCACAGTCACGGCCTGGGGAGAGGGCGCGAGTTTTGTGAAAAGCTGGCGCGTCAGGCCGGGTTGGATCAAGGGCACCCCGCATTGCAACGCTGGCAGGCTTCATTACATGAAACCCAGAACGACCGCGAAGTGGTTGCGCTGTATGCCAAGCTGGTGCAGCCGGTGTTAGATAATCAGGCGCGGCGCGAAATCAGCCGTTCGGCGGCAGAGTCGACGCTGATGATCGCCGTCAGCCCTTTGGCCTTGGTGGACATGGCCTTTATCGCCTGGCGCAATATCCGCCTGATTAACCGCATTGCGGCCCTGTATGGCATCGAACTGGGCTATTTCAGCCGTATTCGTCTGTTCCGTCTGGTGTTGCTGAATATCGCCTTTGCTGGTGCTTCTGAACTGGTGCGGGAAGTGGGCATGGACTGGATGTCGCAGGATATTGCGGCGCGGTTGTCTGCGCGGGCAGCGCAGGGGATTGGGGCAGGTCTGTTGACGGCGCGATTGGGCATCAAGGCGATGGAACTGTGCCGCCCGTTACCCTGGTTAGAAGGCGATAAGCCAAAACTGGGTGATTTCCGTGGTCAATTGATTAACCAACTGAAAGACACCATGAAAAAAGGTCAAAGCAAGGTCTGACTCCACCAGGCTGCGTCAATCAGACGCAGCCTGGTGGCCGCACCGTCCAAAACTCCCTTCTTTTTGTACACCGCTGCAACACCCATTAATTGTTAATGATAAGTTAATCAAGTGTTTGTTTTGCGGTCTTGGTCACGAAAAATCCCACGGACCGCGGCAAAGAAGACGGTATATTTGACTAACAATTAATCTGAATATCTGACTACGCCAGCGGGTAATCCCGCCGTATTCACTTGCTGCTTCAGCACCAAGACATCAATCCCAAGGACAGGAGGTAATGAACATGCCGCACCGTGAGCCGAATTTAGAGACCTTCCAACCCTATGCCGATGAAAGCCAAACCCTCCGTCGACATATTCATCAATACCCTGAACTGGGATTTGAGGAACGACAAACCGCCGATCTGGTGGCGGGAAAGCTTGAGGCGTGGGGGTATCAGGTGACACGTGGGCTCGGTATCACCGGCCTGGTTGGGACGCTGAAAAGAGGTAACAGCCCCCGCACGTTAGGTATTCGGGCAGATATGGATGCCTTGCCGATCCTGGAAAATACGCAACTCCCTTACAGCAGTCAGCACGAAGGCATCATGCATGCCTGTGGGCATGACGGCCACACCGCGATGTTGCTTGGTGCGGCACATTATCTGGCCGATCACGCCTGTTTCGATGGCACCTTGCATCTCATTTTTCAACCTGCAGAAGAGGGGTTGGCAGGTGCCCAGAAGATGATCGACGATGGCCTGTTTAAACGCTTCCCCTGTGACGCCGTTTTTGCCATGCACAACATGCCGGGCTTCCCGCAGGGGCAGTTTGTCTTTGGTGAGGGGGCGTTTATGGCTTCCAGTGATACGGTCACCATCACCATTCACGGCAAAGGGGGCCATGGAGCGATGCCGAAAGGCACCGTTGATGCCGTGGTCGTCGGAGCTAGCATTGTGATGGCATTGCAGACGATCGTCGCGCGTAATTTGGGGGCGCAAGAGCCGGGCGTGATCACCGTAGGTTCATTCCAGTCAGGCATGGCCAGTAATGTCATCGCCGACTCTGCGGTATTAAAACTCAGTGTACGCGCGTTGGATCCGCAAGTCAGGGAGCTGTTGGAAGAGCGCATCAAGACGTTAGTGGCGGCCCAGGCGGCCTCATACGGTGCCAGGATCGATATTGACTATGATCACACCTATCCCGTGTTGGTTAACCAACCGGAGATGACCCGTTTTGCCAAGCAGGTGGCGCAAAATTTAATGGGTGAAAGCCATCCTCAGCAGGTAATTGATATTCCAGAACCGTTGATGGGCAGCGAAGACTTTGCCTTTATGCTGAACCAGTGCCCTGGCAGTTATTTACTATTAGGTAACGGCAAGGGTGAAAACAGCTGCATGGTACATAACCCCGGCTATGATTTTAATGATGAAATTATACTCAGAGGGATCGCCTATTGGTCTGCGTTGACGCAGGAATTCCTGAAGGAATAAACCTCGGCCTTTAATAACTTGCTAATGCTGCTGAATTTGTCGGGGTCGAACATGTTTGATCCTGGCATAACATCGATTATCTGGACGGACGCCGCATGTGGCGTTCCTACATAAAAGGACAGGCCATGGATAGCGTCAAGGAAAGAAAGTCCCCGGCAAGGGCCATTGTGGCTACCACGTTAGGCAATGGCTTAGAGTTTTTTGATTTGGTGCTGTACGCATTTTTTGCGACCTACATTGCAAAAGCTTATTTCCCCGCGACAGATCCTTTGGTGAGCATGACGATGACCTTCCTGATCTTTGGGATGGGTTATCTTGCCAGGCCGTTGGGGGCGCTGGTCATCGGCCATTATGCCGATAAAAAAGGGCGCAAGCCCGCCATGACGCTGACGTTCCTGCTGATGGGGCTCAGTACCCTGACGATTGGTATCACCCCGTCATATGAGAGCATCGGGACTGCGGCCCCGATCATTATTACCCTGGCCAGGCTGATGCAAGGCTTCTCCGCAGGCGGTGAGTTAGGCGCATCAACCACCCTGCTGGTGGAGTATGCTAAACCCCATAATCGCGGGTTTTACGGGGGATGGCAGGTCGCGAGCCAAGGTGCGGGCAACGTATTTGCCGCCATGACGTTGGTGATCCTGGTCAATTGTATGCCAGAGGCGAGTGTGGAAGCCTGGGGTTGGCGTATTCCGTTTCTGTTTGGCATCGTGATTGTTCCGGTGGGGCTGTATATTCGCTTTAAGCTGGAAGAAACCGCCACTCACACCTTACCAACGGCCAGCGAAAGCGTCAGCAAAATCCCCCTGCTGGAAGTGATAACTACCTACTATAAAGAAACCTTGGCGGGAATTTTGCTGACGATGGGGGGAACCATTCCGCATATGATCATCATGTTTTATATTCCCAACTACGCCATCAGCATATTAAAGCTGGATACCAGCTATAGCATGTTGATTGGTGCCGTCGCCGGTTTGATTACGTTGATTGGTGGCCCGCTGGCCGGGATGTGGTCAGATAAGGTCGGCAGAGTTCGGTTGATTGCGTGGGCGAGAATAGCGATTGTTGTACTGATTTATCCGGCCTTTTATTTACTCAGCACTCACCCCAGTGTTGAAATGCTGTTTGCGGTGATGATTGTGCTGAGCATTATCAATATTATCGGTGCTTCGCCTTCCATCACCATTTTGCCGGAAATATTCCCAAGACGGGTAAGAACCACCGGGTTATCGTTGGTGTATAGCGTTGCCGTGGGGATCTTTGGTGGTTTCTCACTATCGGCGGCTTCCTATCTAATCAAGCTAACCGGCAATACTACGGCTCCGGCGTTTTACGTGATTGCTGGCTGTGTTTTATCGCTGTTTGCCTTCCTGTACATCAAGGAAACCAGCCAGACGCCGCTCAATTAATGACCTCCCCCTGCAACCCTCTCAATGAGCGAGAGGGGTTGCTCTTTTGGGTAAGCAAGGTTACTTGGACACCCACGATCATGCGGCTGAACAGGTCTTCTATCAGGACGCTTAAAGCATCATTACCATTTATAGCCCATGTTCACGCTGTAATCAGGATCCTGATTGGTGGAGTAGGGATCGGACTGGCGCAGGCGATCGGTTTTTTTCACCGGGCCATTAAGCCTAGAATACGATTTGTCGCGTGGGCGGCTGCAGCTGGGATGGTCGCATTCAAGATTGGCACTGAAGCCGGTTTCATCTTTTGATTCTGACCAAACCATTGGTGCCTTGGCAGTTTTTTCTGCGGGCCCTGGTGTCGCCTTGGGGGCGGGGGCGTCTTTAATGCTGGGTTCCGGCGCCTTGTAGGATAGGTCCAGCGCCTGGGTTGGGGCGCTCAACAACAGCGTGGTGCAGCAGAATGCTGCCAGTGTATGCTTTCTAAGCATGGTCAATTTCCCGTTAATAGTTACTCTGTGCAACTATAAAATAGTCAGACGAGAATTACTATCATTTGTAACCAGTGAGGTCGCTTTTTTTAGTTTGTAACCACAGATTGACGAAAGAACATCCGCCTGTAATCGCGTGATAATCCGCTGCCAAAATAATGCAGAATATAATAACTCTCTAGAAATAAGCTAAAATTACGCCGATGGTGTTATTGGCTGGCGTTTAAAACCGCTAATAGCAGTGATAAACTGGAGCTCTGTCAACTTTTGCTGACAGATCGCTTCTTCCTTCCGGGGGGAGAGGTTATCATCATCACCAGACATCCCCGCACCTGCAGAGATAAGGCCAATACTGATGCGTTTGGAAGTATTTTGCGAAGACCGTCTCGGTCTCACTCGAGAATTACTCGATCTTTTGGTATCGCGCAGTATCGACCTGCGCGGCATCGAAATAGATCCTATCGGCCGTATTTACCTCAATTTTTCCCAGCTGGATTTTGATACCTTCCGCGCGCTGATGGCGGAGATCCGGCGCATCAGCGGTGTGACCGATGTGCGCACCGTTAACTTTATGCCTTCTGAACGTGAACACCGTGCGTTACGTGCGTTGCTGGAGTCGATGCCGGAACCGGTGTTTTCCATCGATATGAAAGGCAAGGTGGAGCTGACTAACCCGGCGGCCCAGACGCTGTTCAACTTCAGCGAAGACAAGATCCGCAATCAAACGGCGAGCCAGCTGATTGGCGGCTACAACTTCAGCCGCTGGCTGGAGAGTGAAGATACTAAGCCGCATTCCGAGCGGGTGGTGATCCGCAGCCAGGATTTCCTGATGGATATCACCCCGATCTATCTGGAAGATGAGCAACAGCAAAATTCCCCTGTGGGCGCCGTGGTCATGCTCAAATCCACCGCCCGCATGGGCCGCCAACTGCAGAACCTGTCGGTTAATGACGATACTGAGTTTGACCATATTGTCGCCGTCAGCCCGAAGATGCGCCACGTGCTGGAGCAGGCGCGCAAGTTGGCCATGCTGGATGCCCCATTGCTGATTGTGGGCGATACCGGCACGGGGAAAGATATTTTGGCGCGGGCCTGCCACCTGCGCAGCCCACGTGGTAAACAGCCGTTCCTGGCGCTGAACTGTGCCGCCTTGCCTGACGATGTGGTGGAGAGCGAACTGTTTGGCCATGCGCCGGGCGCTTATCCGAATGCGTTGGAAGGTAAGAAGGGGTTCTTTGAGCAGGCCAACGGTGGCTCAGTGCTGCTCGATGAGATTGGCGAGATGTCGCCGCGGATGCAAACCAAACTGTTGCGTTTCCTCAACGACGGTACTTTCCGTCGAGTAGGGGAAGAGCATGAGGTGCATGTGGATGTCCGGGTGATTTGTGCCACGCAGAAAAACCTGACCGAACTGGTGCAGCGCGGTGAATTCCGTGAAGATCTCTATTACCGCTTGAACGTGCTGACCATCACCATCCCACCGCTGCGCGAACGCCCGCAGGATATCATGCCGCTCACCGAGCTGTTTGTGGCGCGTTTTGCCGATGAACAAGGGGTCGCCAGGCCGAAACTGGCCAACGATCTCAGTAGCTTCCTCTGCAAGTACGGCTGGCCGGGCAACGTGCGACAGCTGAAGAACGCTATCTATCGCGCCTTGACCCAAACGGACGGCTACGAGCTGCGCCCGCAAGATATCATTCTGCCGGATTTTGAGGTGGAGATAGCGTTAGGGGATGAAGTGATGGAAGGCTCGCTGGATGATATCAGCAAGCGTTTTGAACGCTCGGTGCTGACTCGTCTGTATCGCACTTATCCCAGCACCCGCAAACTGGCCAAGCGCTTGGGCGTCTCGCATACGGCAATTGCCAATAAGCTGCGGGAGTACGGGCTGAGCAATCGCAAGCTGACCGACGACAGCGAAGAATAGCGCTACTTTATTTCAGGTATAAAAAAGCCCGGTTTAAAAACCGGGCTTTTTGGTATTTGCAGGCTTATTTCAGCGCGGCAAGCGCGGCATCATAATCTGGCTCGGTGGTAATTTCGTTTACCAGCTCGCTATACAGCACGTTGTCCTGGCCATCCAGCACCACCACGGCGCGTGCGGTCAGACCGGCCAACGGGCCTTCGGCAATCTCTACACCATACGCCTGCTTGAAATCACCGCCGCGCAGGGTAGACAGAGTAACCACGTTGTTCAGGCCTTCAGCACCACAGAAGCGTGACTGGGCGAACGGCAGGTCGGAAGAGATACACAGGACCATGGTGTTATCCAGGCCACTCGCCAACTGGTTGAATTTACGCACCGATGCGGCACAGACGCCGGTATCAATGCTTGGGAAGATGTTCAGGACTTTGCGTTTACCCACGAAGCTGCTCAGGGCAACGTCTGACAGGTCTTTGGCAACCAGGGTAAAGCTTTTTGCCTGCTCGCCCTGCTGTGGCAGTTTGCCTGCTACAGTGACAGGGTTGCCTTGAAAATGTACGGTCTGAGTCATTGCTCGGTTCCTTTCAACGATGTTTATACAAAGATGTGAAGCCGATTAACACCGGGTTCACAATCTCGAAGCAGTTTAAGGCAACAATCGCACCTTGGATAGATAAAGTTTATCAACTGCAGGTATAGTGGACTGACTTTATGTGGTTTTTTCGCTCGGGAGCCGTTATGAGAAGCATGCGTTTTTACCCTGAAGCCTGGCCATTGCACACCGCCTTTGTGATCGCACGCGGTAGCCGGACCGAAGCCAAAGTCGTGGTGGTAGAGATTGAACAGCAGGGGATGTGCGGTGTCGGTGAATGCACCCCTTATCCGCGCTATGGCGAGAGCGAAACCTCAGTGATGGAGCAGCTGGCCGAAGTGTCCACGGCCATCGCACAAGGGGTAACCCGGCAGGAGTTGCAGCGCCTGATGCCCGCAGGGGCGGCTCGTAACGCGGTCGATTCGGCATTATGGGATTTGGAATGCCGCCTTGCGGGCAAAGATCTGTGGCAATTGAGCGGAGTTACCGCGCCGGAACGAGTAGTGATGGCGCAAACGCTCAGCATTGGCTCGCCGGAAGCGATGGCGTTTGCCGCTAAAGAGCTGGAACAACAGGGCGCGACGCTGCTGAAAATCAAGCTCGACGATCACCTGATCAGCGAAAGGCTGGTGGCGATCCGCACGGCGGTGCCGCAGATGACGTTGATCGTCGATGCCAATGAATCCTGGCAGGCGGAAGGTTTGGCATCGCGTTGCCAACTGCTGGCGGATTTAGGCGTGGCGATGCTGGAGCAACCCTTACCGGCCAGCGACGACAGCGCCCTGGAAAACTTCATCCATCCATTACCGATTTGCGCCGACGAGAGCTGCCATACCAGCGGCGATCTGCCTCGGTTGGTGGGGCGTTATCAGATGGTCAATATCAAGCTGGATAAAACCGGTGGGCTGACCGAAGGATTACAGCTTGCCGCACAGGCGCGCGCTCAGGGCTTCGAGATCATGCTTGGCTGTATGCTCTGCACCTCAAGAGCCATTACGGCGGCGTTGCCGTTGGTGCCTGGCGCCCGTTTTGTGGATCTCGATGGCCCAACCTGGCTGGCAAAAGACGTAGTGCCCGGTTTGGCCTTTGAGTGCGGTGCTATTGAGCTTTCACGCTAGTCAGCATAGGTCAGCAACTCGACCATGGCGGCAAGGTAGTCTTCACTAGCGGCGTCGGCTGAGATCGGCGGGAACTCGGCGGTGATGCAGGGCAAGGACAAGTCTGCGCACCAACTGCCGAATGAACCCGGGGTTTCATAGCCAACGCTGGTCACCAGTGGCAGGGCAAACTTATGCGCCAGCCAAACGCCCAGCGCGGAGCTTTCCGGATCTTCTATACAGGCCAATGGCTCATGGAAGGACACCACCCAGCGTGGCTTCAGGCGATGGATCAGATGGCATAATCCCTGGGTTTCCGGTTCGGAACCTGGCCTGCCGCCGGTGGAGAGTCGCACGTCACGAGCCTCCGCCGCGCTGTTCCAACGGTAGACCGTATCGCCTGAGCGCCAGTTGGCCGACGGGAAATTACGGTTCAGATCGACGCCGTTGGCATTGGAGCGCAGCCCAAGCTGGCAACCATCCGGATTGACCGCCAGGATCACATGATGGCGCAGTTGGGCGGGGGCGATACTGCGCAATGCGCAGGATAACGTCACCACAGCGGCAGTCTCGTCCCCGTGGGTGCCTGCAATCACCAACCCGGTATCCGGGCCGCTTCTGGCCGCCGGGAAATACAGCAGTGGGGCGCCTAACATCGATTTACCGTAAGTTTCACCTGCAACTGCCAGCTGGCCACGCTCACTGCGCGGTCTGTGTTGGGTCATGGGGTTTCCCTTTAAGCCAAAGTCAGAAAGAAATGCGATGTTATTGAGTGTATTACGCTTTCGCTTATCTTTCCCAGTCTGTTAAGCGAATAAAGTGATGTCTATTGTTATACTATCGGCAAGTGCTAACGATAAAGAGGATTTAACATGCCAGTTGCCAGAATAGTCGCGCGTTACAGCGAAAATGAAAAAGATACCATCACCCTACTGTGCGGCGTGGATGCAGAAAACCAGATCCGCCAGGGTGAATGGTTTGGCGTAGTGAAAAATGACGATGGGCGTGGTGACGAGTCCAACTATCCGTTCACCTTGCACGTGGATCATCAGAAAGGGGAGTTTTTCCTCGATTATGGTTTTGACGACGCCGAATCACGCCAGTTGCAAAAAACCGATATCCATCTCAACCCTTTGGTAGAGAAAGGCTATTTCACCATCTTCGATGAAGAAGAAGGGGAAGAGTTCAGCTATAAGATCGCCAGTATTCATCTTTACGACTGATCCTGCCTAAGCAATCAGCCCGCATTGCCGATAATGGCTGCGGGCTTTTTTTTGGATCAAACATCCACTTTTTACATTCTTGTTACGCCAGGCTATAGGTGGCGGGCATCTTTGTGCTATATGATAAAAAATTCATGGGGTTAACTGGGGCATATCTAACATGACGAGAAGAAAAATTCTGGCGAGTTTTCGTTTAACGCTTTGCGCGGTCACCATCAGCGCGGGTATTAGTGGCGCGATGGCAGCTCAGGTTCCCCCAGGTACCGCTCTGGCGGAGAAACAGGAGATCGTGCGGCACATCAAAGATGAGCCGGCGTCGCTCGATCCGATTAAAGCCGTGGGCCTGCCAGAAGCGCAGGTGGCACGCGATCTGTTTGAAGGGCTGGTGAATCAGGACGCGCATGGCAAAGTGATCCCCGGTGTCGCCACCCGCTGGCAGACCTCGGATAACCAGACCTATATCTTCACGCTGCGCAAAGATGCCCGCTGGTCCAACGGTGACCCTGTCACGGCGAAAGACTTCGTTTATAGCTGGCAACGGCTGGTCGATCCGAAAAGCCTGTCGCCGTTTGCCTGGTTTGCTCAGCTAGCCGGGATCCAGAATGCCGAAGAGATTATCGCCGGTAAGCTCCCCATCGATAAGCTTGGCGTGGTGGCAGTGGATGACCATACGCTAAAAGTGCAGTTGAACAAGCCTGTGCCCTATTTTGTCAGCCTGACGGCGAACTTCAGCCTGTTCCCAGTCCCTAAAGCCGTGGTTGAGCAATACGGCAACGATTGGACCAAAGTGGGTAATCTGGTAGGCAACGGCGCATTCAAACTGCAAGAGCGAGTGGTTAACGAGAAACTGGTACTGGTGCCGAACAACCATTATTGGGATCATAAACACACGGTGTTGACCAAGGTGACCTTTGTACCGATCAACCAGGAATCTAACGCCACTAAGCGTTATCAGGCTGGTGATATCGATATTACCGAATCCTTCCCGAAAAACATGTACCAGAAGCTGTTGAAGGATATCCCAGACCAGGTTTACACGCCGGATCAACTCGGCACTTATTACTACGCGTTCAATACCCAACGTGCGCCAACCAATGACGTACGGGTGCGCAAAGCCTTGTCTTACGCTATCGATCGTAAAATCATCGCCGAAAAAGTGCTGGGCACCGGCGAGAAACCGGCCTACCACTTCACCCCTGATGTCACTGCGGGCTTTAAGCCGGAAACCAGCCTGCTGCAGCAACAGTCGCAGGAAGAGTTGAACGAGCAAGCCAAGGCGCTGATGCAGGCGGCAGGTTATGGCCCGAACCATCCCCTGAAATTGACCCTGCTGTATAACACCTCAGAGAGCCACCAAAAGATTGCCATTGCCGTGGCGTCAATGTGGAAGCAAACCTTGGGTGTTGACGTTAAACTGCAAAATCAGGAGTGGAAAACCTATATCGACAGCCGTAACACCGGCAATTTCGACGTGGTTCGTGCCTCCTGGGTGGGGGATTACAACGAGGCCTCGACCTTCCTGTCGCTGCTGACCTCTTCACACAGCGGGAATATCGCCAAATTTAACAGCCCGCAATACGACCGTCTGTTGGCCGATGCCAGTCGCGAGACTAATCCAACGGCGTTAACCGCGGATTATAACAAGGCCGAGCAGATGATTGCGGCCGAGGCCCCCATCGCCCCGATCTATCAATATACCAACGGGCGTCTGATCAAACCTTGGGTGAAAGGTTATCCAATCACTAACCCAGAAGATGTCGCCTACAGCCAGGAAATGTATATTCTGAAACATTGATGTTCAGAGTCCTGACGCCTGCCCAAGCCCTCGCCAACGCGGGGGCTTTTTACTTTAAGATCCCGTTATGGCGTTGCCACTTTGATCCCTAAGGCAATAACGCTAGACTCTGTATCAACGGCAAAATAATGAGGGTTTTGAATGGATGTCATTGAGGGGCGCGAACTGCAGGTGCCCGACGCGGTCTATGCCTATCAACTCGACGGCAAGGGTGGCACCACGCCAATTGAGAATGACGATAAGATCACCAGCGAGGAGCCGTGCTGGCTGCATCTGGACTACGCCCACCCGGCCAGCGCCGAGTGGCTTGCCAACACGCCTCTGCTGCCGGATCTGGTAAGACAAGCGCTGGCGGGGGAAAGCACCCGACCACGCGTCACCCGGTTGGGCGACGGGACGCTGATCACGCTGCGTGGCATCAATTTCAACACGGACTCGCGGCCTGACCAACTGGTGACGTTCCGCGTTTATATCAACGATAAGATGATTATCTCCACCCGCCATCGTAAGGTCTACTCGATCGATGAGGTGGTCAATGAATTGCGCAATGGCCAGGGGCCGATTAATAGCGGTAACTGGCTGGTAGAAATCGCTGATGCTCTCACCGATCACACCAGTGAATTCATCGAAGATCTGCATGACAAGATCATCGATCTGGAAGATGCACTATTAGAGCAGCAAATCCCTGAGCGTGGGCAATTGGCGCTGATCCGCAAACAGTTGATTGTGCTTCGCCGCTACATGGCGCCACAGCGCGATGTTTTCTCGCGTTTAGCAAGTGACCGCCTACCGTGGATGAATGACGATGAGCGCCGCCGCATGCAGGACATTGCCGATCGCCTGGGGCGCGGATTAGATGATCTGGATGGCAGTATCGCCCGTACGGCGATCCTGTCTGATGAGATCACTACCGTGATGGCCGATGCCATGAACCGCCGTACTTACACCATGTCGCTGATGGCGATGGTCTTCCTGCCAACCACTTTCCTGACCGGGCTGTTCGGAGTCAACCTGGGGGGGATCCCAGGCAGCGGTAGCCCGCTGGCGTTTGCCTCTTTCTGCTTTATGTTAGTGGCATTGGTCGGGGGCGTTGCCTGGTGGCTGAGGCGTAGCCGCTGGTTGTAACGACAAATAGTGGCGAAAACGCGAGTAAAGTTGAGCAGTATCAACATTTGCTTACGCGAACTACGGCATTCTTACTCCCGCAGGTGAATGCAACGTCAAGCGATGGGCGTTGCGCTCCATAATTGTTTTATTTACTTATTTTTAGAATTATTGCATAGCACATTTAATTCAATACGATGCCGGTTTAATCACCGGCATTTTTTTATGTTTTTTTCCCTTTGGCGAATCCCAAACAACCGGCTCACTCCGTAGGGGCGCTGCATGCTGCGCCCAGTTAGCGACATGCCGTCCAAGATCGCCCAATTAACAACACGTCGCCTCGATTAGGCTAAGCCGCGCTTTCGTCCCAGAAGCTGGCCTCTATCTTGTGGCCATCCAGATCGCGGACGAAACAGCCGTAATAGGCGGCACCGTAATGTGGCCGTGACCCCGGTGCACCGTCTTCTTGTGCCCCAGCGGCGACCGCCTGCTGATAAAACTCATCAACCTGCTGCTTGCTGGTGGCAAAGAAGCCAACATGTACGCCGTTCGCGGTGCCTGCGGGTTTGCCATCTATCGGCAGTTGCAACCAAAATTCAGGATAGTCACGGCCATAGCCGATAGCGCCAGGGTGTTCCAGCACGCGTCGGCAGCCTAACGCCCCGAGAACCCGGTCGTAAAACTGTGCAGCGGCATCGAAATTGTTGGTTCCCAGCGAGACGTGGGAAAGGCAGGGGGTGATATTCATCGTTGGTCTCCTTTGACTGTATAAATAAACAGTATAAGGTAAAAACCGCACTGTCAGGCACTTTATGCGTGAATTGTGAACAGGATCTAACATTAAGCGGAGAAAAAACCTCCGCCTGCGGGCACAGGCGGAGAGAGGGACTATTTGATTTCCAGCACGTTCAGGCGTTCAAACGTGGGCGAGCCGTTGTCATCCGAGTCTTCCGGCTGCCAACCCACCGGCTGCAGCGGAATATCTTCACGGTCAAACGCCAAATCGCCACCATCGACGACTTCGCTGCCGTGGTGAATACCTTTGAAGTCAAACAGTTCGGTATCGCACAGATGCGAAGGCACCACGTTCTGCATGGCGCTGAACATGGTTTCGATGCGGCCTGGGTAGCGTTTGTCCCAATCGCGCAGCATATCGCCAATCACCTGGCGTTGCAGGTTTGGCTGTGAACCACACAGGTTGCACGGGATAATCGGGAATTCTTTCGCTACCGAGAAACGCTCGATGTCTTTCTCGCGGCAATAGGCCAGCGGGCGGATCACCACGTGTTTACCATCGTCGCTCATCAACTTGGGTGGCATACCTTTCAGCTTGCCGCCGTAGAACATGTTGAGGAACAGCGTTTGCAGGATATCGTCACGGTGGTGGCCAAGGGCAATCTTGGTGGCACCCAGCTCGGTGGCGGTACGGTAAAGGATACCGCGGCGCAGGCGTGAACACAGGGAGCAGGTGGTTTTGCCTTCCGGGATCTTATCCTTCACGATGCTGTAGGTGTTTTCTTCAACGATCTTATATTCCACCCCCAGGCTTTCCAGATAGGCTGGCAGGATGTGCTCGGGGAAGCCGGGCTGTTTCTGATCGAGATTCACCGCGACCAATGAGAAGTTCACCGGAGCGCTTTTTTGCAGATTACGCAGGATTTCCAGCATGGTATAGCTGTCTTTCCCGCCGGACAGGCAAACCATGATGCGATCGCCTTCCTCAATCATGTTGTAGGCGGCGATGGCTTCACCCACGTTGCGGCGCAGGCGTTTTTGCAGTTTGTTCAGGTTGTACTGAGCTTTTTGGCTAATTGTTTGATTTTCTGACATTTAAATCGTGCTCGTTCTCATTTGGGTGCGCTACGGCGGTATGACACTTTTAGCGGGCAAGTTTAGCATTCTCTGGGAGGATTTGGTCATTATTCGTTTGAGCTGTGGTAATGTCAGGTCAAGGCTCATAGCCATTCAGGGATAGACTGTGGTTAGCATCGCAACAGATTTAAAGGATCTCCTCGCAAAGACGAGACCTGATTTTACCATTCAAAACTTACGTGACTTCACTGACTGGGCTGAACAGAGGGTATTGGCTGGTGATCCTTCTAGCAATTTGCTGATATTGGCTTCGCTAGGGCTGGACAAGGAGTTAGTCAGGGAAGAGGTACAAACTTATTTTGCTGCATACCTCAAAGATATCGGTAAGCCCTATCCAGATAGCTTGGAGGCCACGGTCTACTATTTTCGACGATGCTTTAAGATTTTGGCCTGGTCTGAGGATGAAAACGTCGTTTGGGGCACGTTAATCGACACGTTCGATCGCTGGTATGATTTTGATAGCCCAATGTTAAGTCGAATTGTTAACTATTGGGATGGGGTCCGAAGCGATTTCGTTGATTGCTTTGATGAGGAGTATGGTTATTTACATGTTATGTTCCCAAGGCACTTCGACATTCCACGTCAAAAACAGTGTGATTACATCAGGGCAACCGCAAAGCGCTTTTTCTGGCTCTTGGAGTGCGAATACACTTGCTCACTGATATTAAAAAACAGCTCGTAAGTGTTCAGGTGGCCACGATCGTTTGTATGGGCGTAGCATGCAGCGCTTCTTCATGGCGAACCAGAGCAAAAAAGGGCGCGAAACCGCGCCCTCAACAGAATTACTCCGAACCTGCCTTCTCCGACTTCCCAGCCAACAGGCTTAGGAAATCATATTTCTCCTTCAGCTCTTTTTCTGCTGCCTCATACAGCGCGGCGGCAACCTCAGGCTGCTGCGTGTTGAGGCGGCGGAAACGCTGTTCCTTGTTCAATGTCGTCGTCAGCTCACTGTTCGGTGGCCGGGAGTCCAGCGCCAACGCGGCTTTGCCTTCCGCAGTACGACGTGGATCGAAGCGATACAGCGGCCAGAAACCGGTCGCAGTTAGCTGCCGCATCTGGTCGTGGCTCAGAGCCAGATCGTAACCGTGTTCCTCACAAGGGCTGTAGGCGATGATCAGGGAAGGGCCAGGATAGGCTTCCGCTTCCTGAATCGCTTTCACCGTCTGGTTAAGTTGCGCCCCCAACGAGATCTGCGCAACATACACATGGCCGTACATCATCATGCTGACGCCAAGATCCTTACGAGCCTTGCGCTTGCCGTGTTCACCAAACTTGGTCACGGCCCCCAGCGGAGTGGCCTTGGATTGTTGGCCGCCGGTATTGGAGTAGCACTGCGTATCCAGCACTAACACGTTGACGTTTTCCGTCAGGCTCAGCACATGATCCAGACCGCCGAAGCCGATATCGTAGGCCCAGCCGTCACCGCCGATCAGCCAGATAGACTTATCCACCAGATAGTCGGCATCGGTAGCTAGCTGACGGGCGTCGTTACCTGCCACGTTAGCCAACAGGCTACGTAATTCGGCGATCTGCTGGCGGCGCGGGCCGGTGGCGATCTCGTCTGCCTGCAATGAGGCCACCAACTGGGCAGGTAATTGCGGTGCCAAGGTATCGAGCAGGCGCAATACGCGGCGGCGGTGCTGATCCACCGTCAGGCGGAAGCCCAGACCAAATTCGGCATTATCCTCAAATAGCGAGTTTGCCCAGGCTGGGCCACGGCCATCGGCGTTGGTGGTGTAAGGCGTGGTGGGCAGGTTACCGCCATAGATAGAAGAACAGCCGGTGGCGTTGGCAATCAGCAACCGGTCGCCATACAGCTGGGTCAGCAGCTTGATATACGGCGTTTCGCCACAGCCGGAACAGGCACCCGAATATTCAAACAGCGGAGAGATCAGCTGCGAGGTGCGGATATCGATGCGTTCCAGTTGCGACGCGTCGATCTCCGGCAGTTGCAGGAAGAAGTCATAATGAGCTTTTTCCTCTGCCAGATGATCGAGGCGGGAAGCCATATTGATCGCCTTGATTTCCGGGTTCTGGCGATCTTTCGCCGGGCAAACCTCTACGCACAGGTTACAGCCGGTGCAATCTTCAGGGGCGACCTGCAATACGTATTTCTGGCCGCGCATATCACGGGATTTTACATCCAGCGATTGTAGCGTGGCAGGGGCATACTCCATGGCTTCTGGTGGAACCACTTTGGCGCGAATGGCAGAATGCGGGCAGGCGGCGACGCAGTGGTTACACTGGGTACACAGGTCCGGCTGCCAGATCGGCACTTCTTCGGCGATATTGCGTTTTTCCCACTGCGTGGTGCCCACAGGCCAGGTGCCGTCCGGTGGGAATGCAGAAACCGGCAGGGTATCGCCCAGCCCGGCTAGCATCACGGCGGTAACGGTTTTGACAAAATACGGTGCGGCGTCGGAAACCACCGGTGGGCGTATCGGGCTGTTGCTGTCGAGTGGGCGCAGCGGGATTTCCGTCAGCTCACTCAGCGTGGCGCCCAAGGCCTGCCAGTTACGTTCGACCACCTCTTGGCCCTTGTTGCTGTAGCTGCGGGCAATCGCTCCCTGTAGCTCCTGCAACGCCACTTCACCCGGTAGGATCTTTGTCAGATGGAAGAAGGCCATCTGCATCACGGTATTGATGCGGGCACCCAAATGACATTCGCGCGCCAGCTTGGCCGCGTTGATGATGTAAAGCTTTGCCTGGCGCTGATGCAGGATCGCCTGGACCTCCTGCGGCAGGCGCGACCAGACTTCATCCGCGCTATAAGGGGTATTAAGCAGGAAAATACCGCCAGGTTTTAGCCGCTCCACCATTTGATACTTGTCGATAAACTGCCATTGGTGGCAACCGACAAAGTCGGCGCGGTCGATAAGATACGCCGAATTGATCGGCTTATCGCTAACCCGCAGGTGTGACACGGTCAGGCCGCCGGCCTTTTTCGAGTCGTAGACAAAGTAGCCTTGGGCAAACATCGGCGTGCTGTTGCCGATAATTTTGATGTTGTTCTTGGTGGCAGAAACCGAGCCATCGCTGCCCAAACCATAGAACAGCGCCTCCAGCGAGGCCCGCTGAGGGAGCGTTTCTTCGTGGAGCGGTAGTGACAGACCGGTAATATCGTCGAAAATACCCACGGTAAAACGGGGGCGGGGCTTATCCAGCATCAACTCGCGGAAAATGGCCAACGCGCAGTCTGGGCCAAACTCCTTGGAAGACAGCCCATAGCGCCCGCCAATCACCATCGGCATGCTGGCGCGTTCGCCACGGCTAAAGGCTTCTGCCAGCGCGGTCATTACATCCAGGTATAAAGGCTCGGCCAGAGCACCCGGTTCTTTGGTGCGGTCAAGTACCGCAATTTTTTGTGCGCTTTCCGGCAGTACGGCGAGCAGATGTTTGGCGGAGAAAGGACGGTAAAGCCGAACTTTAAGAACGCCCACTTTTTCACCGCGCGTCAGCAGGTGGTCGATCGCTTCTTCACAGGTACCGATGGCGGACCCCATCAGGATCACCACGCGTTCGGCCTGCGGGTGGCCGTAATACTCAAACGGCTGATAGCTGCGGCCGGTGATGGCCGCAAACTTGTCCATCGCCTGCTGCACATGCTGGTAAGTATTGTCGTACCACGGATTGGTCGCTTCCCGCGATTGGAAGTAGGTATCCGGGTTGGCTGACGTGCCGCGTATGACGGGATGATCCGGTGAGAGAGCCCGGCTGCGGTGGGCGTCGATGGCGTCCTGTGGCATCATCTGCTGTAGCGTTTCGTCGCTCAGCGGGGCGATCTTGTTGATTTCGTGCGAGGTGCGGAAACCATCGAAGAAATGGATGAACGGCAGGCGGCTGTTTAGCGTGGCCGTCTGGGCGATCAACGCGAAATCCTGCGCTTCTTGCACGTTGCTGGCGCACAGCATGGCGCAACCGGTCTGGCGTACGGCCATCACGTCGGAGTGATCGCCAAAGATGGATAATGCATGAGTGGCGACGGTGCGAGCGGCAACGTGCAGGACAAAGGGCGTCAGCTCCCCGGCCAGCTTATACAGCGAAGGGATCATCAACAGCAATCCCTGGGACGAGGTGAAGGAGGTGGAAAGTGCGCCGGTTTGCAACGCACCGTGCACGGTAGCAATGGCTCCGCCTTCGGACTGCATTTCCACCACGTTGGGGACGTCGCCCCAAATGTTTTTCCTGCCGTCACTGGACCAGGCAGCGGTTTGTTCCGCCATGGTCGAACTCGGGGTAATTGGGTAAATGGCAATCACTTCACTGGTGCGATAAGCCACGGAAGCGACAGCGTTATTACCATCTGTAGTAATCATCTGCAGTACCTTTCTGTGCTCACAAAGCTGCAAAAGTCAGCTTCTTATAATCATCAGTAAAGTCTAACAGAGGGGGTTATTTGTGCTTTATCGCATTTGTGTGGCGCACAAAATCTGGATGTAAGGTGATATTTCGTTAAAAAATAATTACTATTTGCAGCGTAATGGTAAAGCGTTGCCGCGATGTAACGCTAATTTAATCTCCGCGTCCTATTATTGATGTGACGTGAAACAGAAAGAAGAAGTTGAAAATGACCGCATTTATCTATTTAGCCATGGCGATTATCGCCGAAGTGATTGCCACCACCTTGCTGAAAGCCTCTGAAGGGTTTACCCGCTTGTGGCCATCGGTGTTTGTCGTGTTGGGTTACGCGGTAGCATTTTGGGGGCTTTCGATGGTGGTAAAAACCATGCCGCTAGGGATTGTCTATGCCATCTGGTCGGGATTGGGGATCGTGCTGGTGTCGATTGCCGCGGTGTTTATTTACCAGCAAAAGCTGGATTTGCCTGCGGTGGTTGGTATGGGGCTGATTATTGCCGGGGTGTTGGTGATTAATCTGCTGTCCAAGTCGGCAGGGCACTGATCGGGAGTGAAATGCTTTCAGGTCAAAAAAAAGCCAAATTAATGGCTAATCATATTTCTATTATTAAGCTAACAAGCTAGATTACTAAAGTTGTCTTTCCGGTTGCCGCTTGATGATGAGCAGGCGGCAACTTGAAGCTCAACGGGTGGACATCAAAGATAACCAAACGGGCCCATCGTTCCAGTGGCTCGGGTTATCAGCAATGGCAAAATTACACAGCATCGTTTCGGTTCAGGGGTATGAATAATGATCACAGCAAAATGGCTGCTTGCCGGCGCCATACTCTCTTTGGCTGCCTGCAGCAGCAATAACGACCAAGAACCACAGCAGATCGCCACCAGTGCCAATATTGGTGCGATACCTACCAGCGAAAGCTGTGCCAGCGTGGGCGGGGTAACCACCATTGCCCATTCGCTCAACGGCGATACGCTCAGAATGTGTCAGATGCCGAACGGCAAACAGTGCGAAGAGTCGGCGCTGGGCCGTGGAGCCTGTTCCCGGTAAGTCCAATTTATCCCGGACGTAGCGTGCGACAGATTGGCAACCGTTGTTACCTTCATCACCGTGCCAGCTCCCTCTCCCTTTGGGAGTGTACAGACCGGGGACATGGTAGACAGGTGTTCAAGGACATGGTGAACACTTTTTAACATCCTTTACCCATGATGATCGACCTATTTCTCAGGTCGATCATCCCCACTTTCGTGCTGTACCACCATACCTCGTAGTAGCCCTCTCTCTCACTTGCCTTCAGCCCGACATATTCACCGATAAAGGCCTTGCCCACTTTCAGGCTCATCCCTTTCAGGCTCAGTTTTCCACTGATATCCACTTTCCTGACCAAGACCCCCTCGTCATACTCGGCTGCCGCCGGATTGCCATTGTACTGTCGCGATGAAGGCTGATAATGGGACGCCGGTACCGCCATTGACAGCGCTTCGTGTGGGCGTTCCAGGTTGTAGGTATCTCGCCAGGCGTCGAACACCTCCTGCAACTGCGCGGCATGGGTAAACCACCGTCCCTGCAGGAGCTCTGCCTTCAGGCTGCGGTGGAAGCGCTCCAGCTTACCCTGAGTCTGAGGATGATAAGGCCGAGAGTGACCCACCCGGATACCCTGACGCATCAGCCACAGTTCCAGCGCGGTCCAACTGCCCGTCGTGTCGCCCCAGGGTGCCCCGTTATCCATGGTCATTCTCTCCGGCAAGCCATAACGTTCGAACACCGCTATCAACTGAGACTGCACGGTGACTCGTCGTTCGTCTGGGCAGTGCGCCAGACAGAGCGAGAAGCGCGAATGGTCATCCAGCAAGGTCAGCGGATGACAACGCCCTTCGGCGAAGGGGAAGTGGCCTTTAAAGTCCATCTGCCAGAGTCGGTTCGGGGCGTCATGTTCAAAGCGTCCGACGGTGGGCGCTGGTGACGGACCGCCCGGTAGCAGGTCATGGTGGCGCATGAGGTTATGCACGGTGCTGGCGGCCGGTAACGTATGCCCCTGCATCTCGAGCCACCGCTTGAGCTTGCGTGCGCCCCACATCGGATGGGCCTGGTGTGCAGCGCGGAGGTATTGGACAACGATATCGGGTGTTCTGGAAGGAGAATGGTGTGGCACTCGAGAACGTTCGTTCAGACCGGCCCTCCCATCAGACTGCCAGCGATGTAACCACTTGTATGCGGTAGCAGGCGCTATGCCGAACTGACGGCATAGCGCACGGATATTAGCGCCTTCTTGCGAGGCGAAAAGCACAAACTCGGTACGTAATGACATGGCAGATCTCTCATCCCACGGCATAAGCAACTCCACTCAGAAGTACTCATACCTATGTTGTAAGTGTCTACCATGTCCCCGAACAAGTGTTCATGATGTCCCCGGTCTGTACAGGGAGAGGGTTGGGGTGAGGGGGAAAATTAATTGACCCAGTCTTTCAGGGTATATACCAGTTGGTGATCGCTGCCGCTCAGGGTCAGCTGTTGGCCGTTGAGCGAGACTTTTGCACCGTTAGCCAGCAGTGTGCCTATGGTTTGATCCCATTGGTTACGTTGCGGATCCGCGCACATCATGCGGGTCGTAGCGAGGTTTTTCACCGTCAGCACGCCGTTTTCTAACTGGCCCTGGCCGAAGAAACGGTTGCACATAGATCCGGAAATATTCATTTTCTCGCCGAACTCGATGCTCGGGCCGCTGCCTTGTTTCGCCTCAACCGCTACACCATCCACGCTTTGCAACACAAAGTTGTGATGCAGCAGATCGCTTTCTACTACGGTTTGTTGTTTGGTTTGCGCGGAACCACAGCCAGCCAATAGCGCACAGGCCATTGCTAAAGGGATCAGTTTTTTCATTATTGTGAACCTGTTCAGGTTTGGTCTGAAGGATCAGGGGCGCTAAGCGCGCCCCAAAGTATTAGGCATTAAGCTGATTAGGGCAGGCTTCACCCCGCGCAAGCTGTTCAATATTTTTCAACGTGGTTTGCGAGATACTGGTCAACGCCTCTTCCGTCAGGAACGCCTGGTGCCCGGTAAACAGCACGTTATGGCAGGCGGACAGGCGGCGGAAAACGTCGTCCTGGATCACGTCGTTGGATTTGTCTTCAAAGAACAGGTCGCGTTCGTTCTCGTATACGTCCATCCCCAGCGCACCAATCTTCTGCTGTTTGAGGGCATCGATAGCGGCGGAAGAGTCGATCAAGGCACCGCGGCTGGTGTTAATCACCATCACGCCGTCCTTCATCATGGAGAACGCGTCCGCATTCAGCAGGTGATGGTTTTCCGGCGTCAACGGGCAGTGCAGGGTGATCACGTCCGCCTGGGCATACAGCGTTTTAAGATCGACATATTCGGCACCCAGTTCTAACGCCTGCGCGCTTGGGTAGGGATCGTAGGCCAAGAGCTTCATGCCAAAGCCTTTCAGAATACGCATGGTGGCTACGCCGATCTTACCGGTGCCAATCACGCCTGCGGTGCGGTTATGCATATTGAAGCCGATCAGCCCTTCCAGCGAGAAGTTGGCATCGCGGGTGCGCTGATAAGCACGATGAATGCGGCGGTTCAGGCACATCATCATGCCCACGGCGTGTTCGGCTACGGCTTCAGGTGAATAAGCTGGAACGCGCACCACCTTGATACCCAGCTCTTTCGCCGCATCCAGATCGACGTTATTGAACCCGGCGCAACGCAGGGCGAGGATCTCGACCCCAAGCGCGGCCAGCTCTTCCAGCACTTCCCGGCTACCGTCGTCATTGACGAAGATGCATACGGCCTTACAGCCGATAGCCGTTTTGGCGGTTTTCTTGCTTAGCAGAAAGTCGAAAAACTCCAGCTCATAACCAAACTGCTGATTTACCAATTCAAGATACTTACGGTCATACTGTTTGGTGCTGTAAATCGCCATTTTCATCGTGGTTTCTCCCGCGTGATTATGTGATCAAATTAACATATTTTGCCAAATACGACAATGGTTTAGCGACCTGTGGCGGCGCAGGCCTTTTAGGGTTTTATGCTGATAATCAGTGTATTAGCCATTTTCTGTATTCACTGGGTAAATATCAAAATTGCGAAACCTGCTCTATAAATGATGAGATGGGTTCACCTTCACCTGCCAGGGGATCCGTGTCATCATTGCGCCTGGCTAATCGATGTTTATCAGGAACTAAACCTGCGCTTAATGACCAAGAGATTAAAAGTATTTGTAGCGATCGTAACGGGCATCATCCTGTTGATCATCGCGCTGTGGCAAACCCTGCCTCGTTGGTTGCCGCGTGCGATAGCGCCTTGGTTACCGCAGGGTAGCCAGCTGGTTTTGCAAGGGCCCTTGCGTTGGCAGCAGGGGGCTTTGCATCTTGATGGGCTAAAATTTAGCGCCCAAGGCTGCGCCATCGCCAATGTCAGTGAACTGCAACTCGCCTACCAAATGGGAAGTTGGCATTTAAAGGGTGAACGAGCGGACGTGGATACCGCCTGCCTGTCAAAATTGCCCCCCTCCGAGGGTGACAGCACGCCATTGGCGCTAGACCGATTGCAAGCGATGCTGCCGCCGTTTGACCTGAATATCAATCTTCTCACGCTCACCCCATGGCAAGCCTACGCCGGTAAATTGCAACTGTCGTCTGCGGCCACTGGCCAACGGTTGCATTATCAAGGTAAGAACGTCACCGCCGAGGCGCAGTTGGATGAACATCAGCAACTGACGTTAAGCAAGCTTAGCATCACGCCACCCAACAGCACGGTTCCTGTTCAACTGACAGGCAAAGTCACCGTACCGCTGGATATGGACAGTTTGCCGATCCAAGGGGCGTTGCAAGGTGAGATACAAACCGCCTATCTGGAAAAACCCTTGCTGCTGGATTTGCACTGGCAACAGCAGCAGGGCGTATTGACCCTGACGGAAAAGGGCAGCGACCAACCGTTGGCGACGCTCCCTTGGGCACTAACGCCAAAACAGATCAGCATCGAAAAAGGCGAATGGCGCTGGCCTTATCTGGAGCAACCACTCAGCGGTGGTTTGAATGTGGCGTTGCATGACTGGAGCCAGGGGTTTGACGAAACCCAAATTACCGCACGTTTGAACGTGATCACTGCCGGGCACAACGGCAAGGGTAACGCGGTGCTGACGTTGGGGCCGGGTAGCCTGAGCCTGACCAACAGCGATCTGGGATTCCAGCTTACCGGGCAGGCAAACCTGGCCAATCTCTCGCTTACGGCGTCAATCCCCGGCATTATCAGCGGCTCGGTCCTTAACCCAACGCTGGTGCTACAGCCGGGGTCTTTACTGCGCGCCTGGGGCCGCCCGGCACCGGACATAAAACTGGATGAGGCTCGGCTGCCGCTGGCTGGAGTAAAAGTCACCGCTCTTGGGATCAGTGGCCGTTTGCAGGCGATTATCATCGCCAGCGAAAGTTACTGGGGCCGTTTCAAGCTGCATTTGGACGGTCAGGCACAAGATTTCTGGCCAGACCATGGTCAGTGGCAATGGCGCTCTTGGGGTAACGGCAAGTTACCCCCGCTACAGGCCGCCTGGGATGTTGCAGGCAGTGGGCGTTGGCAGGACACCAGCATCACCCTGGATCGTCTTTCCACCGGTTTTGATCGGTTGAAATACGGCATGGTCACAGTCGCGACGCCGCGCATGACGCTCAGCCAGCCGATCCAGTGGCAGCGGGATAGCAAAGCACCGAGCCTTACCGGCGGTGTGCAACTGGTGGCTGACAAAACCAGTTTTGGTGCAGGCCGTTATTTGCCGCCTTCGGTACTGGATTTGCAGTTGCAAGGTACGGGGCCAGACAGTTTCCAATGGCAAGGCGCTTTGCAGGCCGAGCAGATTGGGCCAATCAAGTTGCGGGGCCGCTGGGATGGTGAACGCCTGCGGGGTGAAGGCTGGTGGCCAAAACAGTCGTTAACGGTATTCCAACCGCTGATTTCACCCGATCTGAACATCAAACTGCGGGCAGGCGAGTTCTATGCACAGTCGGCATTTTCTGCTGCGCGAGTGCAGGGGTTTGAAGCCGGTGGCCACTGGGTGGTGCGCAATGGCGGCATGTGGCTGCAAGATGGCGAATTGAGCGGGCTGGACTTTGTCTTGCCCTATCGGTTTAAGAACCACCTGTGGCAGCTTGGGGCCAAACGGCCGATCATGCTGCGCATCAAATCCATAAAGACGCTGTTTGAGATGCAGAATATTACCGCCGATCTGCAAGGTACCTATCCCTACAGCGAAGCGTATCCGTTGACGTTGAGCAACATCGGTGTGGATATGCTGAACGGTCATATCAGCCTTTCGGCATTACGGATGCCGCAGCATGATGCGGCGGTGCTCAAACTGGAAGAAATCGACCTCAGCGCACTGTTTACCGCGCTCAAACCGAAGCAGTTCGCCATGTCTGGCCGCATCAACGGCGAGTTGCCGCTCTACCTGAACCACCCCAAATGGCTGGTGCAAAATGGCTGGATCGCCAATGCGGGGGTCATGACGCTGCGGCTGGATAAAGATATGGCCGATGCCATTGGCAGCAATAACCTGGCCACCGGTGCCGCCATCGACTGGCTACGCTACATGGAAATCAACCGCTCAAAGGCGCGGGTCGATCTCGATAACCTGGGCGAATTGACGCTAAAGGCGCATATCGATGGCGTAAATCCGCAGAAAAATGCCAAGCGTGAGGTTATCCTTAACTATAGCCATCAGGAAAACGTGTTTCAGCTGTGGCGCAGCCTGCGCTTCGGCGACAATTTACAAGAGTGGCTGGAGCAGACGCTCTCTAAACCCGAGGAACAACAATGAAGAACGCGACAGGGCCATTGCTGGCCGCCGTGTTGGGCGCATCCTTGCTGAGCGGTTGCGTACCGCGCATTGAGGTGGCGACGCCTAAAGATCCCATCACCATCAATATGAACGTCAAAATTGAACATGAGATCCGTATCAAAGTGGATAAGGACGTTGAGAACCTGCTGAAAGACCAAAGCGGTCTGTTCTAGGAGCCAGCATGAAAAAACGTTATCTGTGGTTGATTGCCGCCGGTTGGTTATTCAGTGGGATGGCTCAGGCGTTGACGCTGGATGAAGCCAAACAGCAGGGGCGGGTTGGTGAAACGCTCAGTGGTTATATCGCTCCGGTGAAGCAGGACGCGGAGACTCAGGCGTTGGTGAAAAAAATCAATGCCGGACGCGCCGAGAAATATCAGCAGGTGGCCGCCAGCAATCATATCGCCATCGATGAAGTTGCGCGGATGGCCGGGCAGAAGCTGGTGACACGAGCGCCAGCAGGGGAATATGTCCGTGGCATTAACGGCCAGTGGTTGCAGAAATAAAAAAAGCGCGCCTCTAGGCGCGCAACGGAATTTAAACGACTTATTGTTATGAGGGTAAAACGGATTTTGCAGGTGTGTGACTTACCAGAGCGCAATCTCTGCGCCCTGGCATCGCTAATTAAGCGGCGATCACTTCGGCCAGTAACGCTTTGGCATCGGCCTGGGCTTTGGTCGCAACGTCTGGACCGTAGGCAATCCCTTCGGCAAAGACGAACTCAACCTCGGTAATACCGATAAAGCCCAGGAACAGACGCAGGTAAGGTTCTACCAGGTCGGTTGGGGTGCCTTTATGGATGCCGCCACGGCTGGTCAGAATGATGGCACGTTTGTTTTTTACCAGGCCTTCCGGGCCGTTCTCGGTGTAACGGAAGGTCACTCCGGCACGGGCAATCAGGTCAAAATAATTCTTCAACTGAGTTGGGATGTTGAAGTTGTACATCGGAGCGGCGATAACGATAGTATCGTTGGCTTGCAGCTCGGCAATCAGTTCGTCTGACAGGGCCAGAGCTTCTTTCTGGCGTGGAGTCAGCGGGGCATCTGAAGGACGCATTGCGCCAACCAGTTCGCCATCCAGCACCGGGATTGGCTGTGCAGCCAGGTCACGCACGGTGATGGTATCGTTGCTGTGAGCATTGGCCCACTGCTCAACGAAGAAATCAGCCAATTGGTTAGACTGAGAATAAGTTGCCAGGATGCTGGATTTTAGAACCAATACGTTGCTCATCGATAATTCCTTTCGTGTTGACTGTGACATCAGGGCTGGTCGCCCGTTGCATGAGGTACACTCTATTCATATTGTTCCAACAGGGATAGCGGAATATTTCGAGATCTACGTTCGATTTTATTGAACAAGAAAACCCAGGTTAAATGGATGGATTATGGGGAGAAATGCCATTGTGGTATCCTGCTGCGCTAAGTCAAAAAATCGATAAACCTAATTTAATAAACGCAGTTATTGGCACCGACACGTCAGCTATAACATCAAACCTAGTCCCTGACGTTAAGCAGTAGCTGCGAAGAAACAAGGAACACCGAACGTGAAATCTACGCTCGCGGCATTGTCATCCCAACTGGGTGACTTGATGCTCCGTGATCAGCAGCGCCTGCAACGCCGGTTGCAAGGTGCGCGCAAAGTCAAAAGCCCTGAAGCTCAACAGGCGGTTGCCGCAGAAATAGCGGGTGATATCGAGCAAGCCATGCTGAAGGTGCGCTCCCGCGCGGCCTCGTGCCCGAAAATCACTTACCCTGAAAGCCTGCCGGTCAGCCAGAAGAAGCAGGACATTCTTGCCGCCATCCGCGATCATCAAGTGGTGATCGTGGCGGGTGAAACCGGCTCAGGGAAGACTACACAGCTACCGAAAATCTGCCTGGAGTTAGGGCGTGGCGTCAAAGGCCTGATTGGCCACACGCAACCGCGCCGCCTGGCTGCACGCACCGTTGCCAACCGCATTGCCGATGAGCTGGAAACCCCGCTGGGTGGCAGCGTCGGTTACAAGGTGCGCTTCAACGATCAGGTGGGTGAAAATACCCTGGTCAAACTGATGACCGACGGGATCTTGCTGGCCGAAATCCAGCAGGATCGCCTGCTGATGCAGTACGATACCCTGATCATCGATGAGGCGCACGAGCGCAGCCTGAACATCGATTTCATCTTGGGTTACCTGCGGGAGCTGTTGCCAAAACGCCCGGATTTGAAGGTGATCATTACCTCGGCCACCATCGATCCGCAGCGCTTTTCTCGCCACTTCAACAATGCGCCGATCATTGAGGTTTCTGGCCGTACCTATCCGGTCGAGGTACGTTACCGGCCAGTGGTGGACGACGCCGACGATACTGAACGCGATCAGCTTCAGGCTATCTTCGACGCGGTGGACGAATTGGGGCGTGAAGGACCTGGTGATATCCTGATCTTTATGAGCGGTGAACGTGAAATCCGTGACACCGCCGATGCGCTGACCAAGCTCAACCTGCCGCATACCGAGGTGCTGCCGCTGTATGCCCGCCTGTCCAACAGTGAACAGAATCGGGTGTTCCAGTCGCACCATGGCCGCCGCATCGTGCTGGCGACCAACGTGGCAGAAACCTCGCTGACCGTGCCGGGCATCAAGTACGTTATCGACCCAGGTACGGCGCGCATCAGCCGCTACAGCTTCCGTACCAAAGTGCAGCGCTTGCCTATCGAACCGGTGTCGCAGGCTTCTGCTAACCAGCGTAAGGGCCGCTGTGGGCGTGTTTCGGACGGTATCTGTATCCGCCTGTTCTCGGAGCAGGATTTCCTGTCGCGCCCGGCGTTTACCGATCCGGAAATTCTGCGAACTAACCTGGCCTCGGTCATATTGCAGATGACCTCGCTGGGGTTGGGCGATATTGCCGTCTTCCCGTTTGTCGAAGCGCCGGATAATCGCAATATCCAGGACGGCGTGCGTCTGTTGGAAGAGTTGGGGGCGATCAAAACCGCAGAAAACGGCCACTATCAACTGACCCCACAGGGCCGTCAGTTGGCGCAGTTGCCGATCGACCCACGTTTGGCGCGAATGGTGTTGGAAGCCCAGAAGAGTGGTAGCGTGCGCGAGATGATGATCATCACCTCGGCGTTGTCGATCCAGGATCCGCGCGAGCGGCCGATGGATAAGCAACAGGCCTCCGATGAAAAACACCGCCGCTTCGCCGACAAAGACTCCGATTTTATGGCGTTCGTCAACCTGTGGGATTATCTCAAGGAACAGCAGAAGGCAAACTCTTCCAGCCAGTTCCGCCGCCTGTGCCGCAACGATTTCCTTAACTATCTGCGGGTGCGTGAATGGCAGGATATCTACACCCAATTGCGCCAGGTGGTGAAAGAGTTAGGCTTGCCGGTCAACAGCGTGCCTTCGGACTACCGCAGCGTGCATACCGCGCTGCTGAGCGGCCTGCTTTCGCACATTGGCCAGAAGGATGCGGATAAGCAAGAGTTTACCGGTGCGCGCAACGCCCGTTTCTCCATCTTCCCGGGCTCCGGGCTGTTCAAGAAGCCGCCTAAGTGGACGATGGTGGCAGAACTGGTGGAAACCAGCCGCCTGTGGGGCCGTATTGCCGCGCGTATCGAGCCAGAATGGATTGAGCCGATGGCTCAGCACCTGGTCAAGCATCATTACAGCGAACCGCACTGGTCCAAATCCCAGGGCGCGGTGATGGCCAGTGAAAAGGTCACGCTGTTTGGTCTGCCGATCGTCGCAGCTCGCCCGGTAAATTACAGCACCATCGATCCGCTGCTGTGCCGTGAACTGTTTATCCGCCATGCGCTGGTGGAAGGTGACTGGCAAACGCGGCACCCGTTCTTCGCCGCCAACCTGAAGCTGCGTGCCGAAGTGGAAGAGCTGGAACACAAATCGCGCCGCCGCGACATTCTGGTGGATGACGAAACGCTGTTCAGTTTCTACGATCAGCGCATTCCGAGCGATGTGGTGTCCGGGCGTCATTTTGACCAGTGGTGGAAAGCCGCCGGGAAGCAGAACCCTGAGCTGCTCAACTTTGAAAAAGAGATGTTGATCAAGGATGGAGCCAATAAGGTCAGCGCGCTGGATTATCCGAACTACTGGTATCAGGGCAACCTCAAGTTGCGCCTGACCTACCAGTTTGAGCCGGGTACTGACGCCGATGGCGTTACCGTGCACATCCCGTTACCGATCCTCAATCAGGTGGAAGAGGCCGGTTTTGAGTGGCAAATCCCCGGTATCCGCCGTGAACTGGTGATCGCACTGATCAAATCCTTACCCAAGCCGGTACGGCGCAATTTTGTGCCAGCGCCGAACTACGCTGAAGCTTTCCTTGGCCGGGCAACGCCATTGGAGATGCCGTTGCTGGATTCGTTGGAACGCGAGCTACGCCGTATGACTGGTGTGACAGTGTCACGTGAGGATTGGCAGTGGGATCAGGTACCCGATCATCTGAAAATGACCTTCCGCGTGGTGGGTGAGAAACACAAAACCCTGCGCGAAGGTAAAGATCTGGCCGCGCTGAGGGCCCAGCTCAAAGACAAGGTGCAAGAGACGCTGTCGGCCGTGGCTGATGATGGCCTGGAGCAGAGCAATCTGCATATCTGGAGCTTTGGCAAACTGCCTGAGTTTTATGAGCAGAAGCGTGGCGGTTACTCGGTCAAGGCTTACCCGGCGCTGGTGGACGAAAAAGACAGCGTAGCCATCCGTCTGTTTGATAGCGAACAGGAGCAGCAGCAGGCCATGTGGCAAGGTACGCGCCGTTTGTTGCTGTTGAACATCCCGTCGCCGATCAAATATCTGCATGAGAAGTTGCCGAACAAGGCCAAGCTTGGGCTGTATTTCAACCCGTATGGCAAAGTGCTGGATCTGATCGACGACTGTATCTCCTGCGGCATCGACAAGCTGATTGCCGAACACGGCGGGCCGGTGTGGGCGGAAGAAAACTTTGCCCGGCTGCAAGAGTTGGTGCGGGCCGAGCTGAACGAAACCGTGGTGGGCGTGGCCAAACAGGTGGAACAGATCCTGACGACGGTCTTCAACATCAACAAGCGTCTGAAAGGGCGCGTTGATATCTCGTTGGCGTTGGCGCTGTCCGATATCAAGGCCCAGCTCAATGGCCTGGTTTACCGTGGTTTTGTCACCAATAACGGTTGGAGCCGCCTACCGGACACCTTGCGTTATCTGCAAGCGATTGAGCGCCGCCTGGAGAAGCTGGCGATCGATCCGCACCGCGATCGCGCTCAGATGATCCGGGTGGAACAGGTTCAACAGGCTTGGCAGCAGTGGCTGAACAAGCTGCCGCCAAAACGCCAGCAGGATGAAGAGGTGAAGGCAGTACGCTGGATGATTGAGGAGCTGCGCGTCAGCCTGTTCGCTCAGCAGTTGGGTACGCCTTACCCGATTTCTGAGAAGCGTATCTTGCAGACCATCGATCAGCTCTCTGCGTAACCTTTAAGCCTTGCTGAACAGGCGAGGCTTAACAGGCTACATCCCAGCAGCGTTAACGGCAGGTGCTGACCCATGGCGGCCAGTGCCAGGCCGCCAGCGATCAGCAGATAATAGAGTAATCCCAATACCGCTCCGGCAGCACCCAGCCGGTTGCGGTAATGCTTCAGCGCCAGGCTGAGAATATTGGGAATGGCCAAGCCAAAGGCAACGGTCACCGCCATGCAGGGCAGCAGGATCATCAGACTTGCCTGCCAATACCACGCACCCACTGCGGCCAATAGGGCTAACAGACTGGCCATTTGGATCTGCCGGTAAGCGCATAATCCTTTTTGCAGAAGATAGCGGTTTGCCGCTGCGCCGCACAGGCTGCCAAAGGCCAAAACAATCCCCGAATAACCAAACTGTTCGCTGGTCAGCCCCAAGGTCTCAAAAATAAACGGGGCCAGACTGAAGTAGCTGAACGCCATGATGTTGAAACTGGCAACCAGCAACGCCGAGCACCAGATTTGCCTATCGCGCAGCATCTCCTGTAAACAGGAGAGTAAAGCGATACCGGCGGTTTGCTGGCGGGTTTCTGGCAGCGCTCGCCAACACCAGATCAGCAACAACAGCGCCAATCCTGCTTGCGCGGAGAAAATGGCCATGCGACCGCCCCAAAACACCAGCATTCCGCCGCTAAACATCCCCAACACCGGGCTTATCGACAATGCCATACCAATTATCGCAAACATCTTGCCTAATGCCTGCCCCTGATAGACATCGCGCAGCATAGTCTGCGTCACCACAGAACCAACGGCGGCACCAAAGGCGATAACGGCGCGCGAGACGATGAGCAACGTGAAAGCGTTGCTCAGCAACGCCAGCAAGGCTCCTGCCGTATACAGCAGCAAACCGGCGAGCATGGCGGCTCTACGGCCATATTTGTCGCTGATCGTTCCCCAAAACGCCACGCCGAAAGCGAAGGCGAAAAAATAGACCGACAGCGTGTGGCCGGCCTGCGTGGCATCGATATGGTAATCAAAGCGGATAGCGGTTAACGCCGGGCTATAGAGCGTTTCCAGGATTTGTGGTGCCATGATCATCACGATGATCAGTGGCAGAGGCAGATTTTTGACGGACATAGCATTCTCCCAAATAAGTGACAGCAGTATAGGGAGATGGCGATTGTTCGATTACAATCATCAGGACAAAAAACAATGAAAATGGGACTGCGGCATGGCACTGATCCTGCAACATCAGGTTTTTGATCCGGATAGTTACTTCGCTCCGGTGGTGGGAATTAGTGCCGAACTGGCGGAACATGATTCTGGCGTACATCAGCATCAACGGGCCCAGATCCTCTATGCCCCACGTGGCTGTATGACGGTGACGTTAGCCGAACGCTGGCTGATCCTGCCGCCAACGCGCATTATCTGGATACCGAGCGGCGTGAGGCATCGCGTGCAACTGCGCGGGCAGGTGGCTTACCGTTCGCTCTATTTTACGGATGCCGCGATGCTGGCAATGCCGCACAGTGCGGTGTTAGCCGCCAATCCGTTACTGGCCGCGGTGATAGAACGCATCGCACATTGGCCGTTTGACTACGCGCAGCAGCATCCCCAGGCGGAAGATCTGTTGCGAGTCTTGCGCAATGAACTGAGGGTGGCGGAGCAGGAAAATACCAGCTTGATACTGCCGAGCGAACCGCGCATAGCGGCCTGGATTGATAGCTTAAACGGCGTCGATCAGCTCCCTGGGCTGGTGGTATTAGCCAAGGCGATCAATCTCCATCCTAAAACGTTAACGCGAATCTTCCAGCGGGAAACCGGGCTGAGCTATCAGCAGTGGTGCCAGCAATGGCGTTTGATGCACGCCATTGAGTTACTGGCGCAATTGCCTTCCGTAAGCGCGGTTGCACAGCGGTTGGCCTTCTCTAGCGACAGCGCATTTATCGCCTTTTTCCGCCAGTATACCGGCACCACGCCAAAGCGGTTTATGGCGGGTGGGATACGAAGTATGGAGTAATTCCTGCTATTTTTCTTGATTGGCAATACTGCAATGGTGATTAATGTCACAATATTTCTATTTTTATAAAATTAGTTAAATGCAATAGTGGTCACATTTTAACTATTGACAAATCTATAATTTGAAAATTTCAATCAATTTTTTGTGAACCAGATCTTCAATTGCAATGTATTTCAAATTAAAAGTGATTTCAATCACGAAATGGCATCGGATTGCGTTTCCCATTATTACTCCATAAGCTGCAAAGCAATTCCCAATCCTCTTGGAATAACGATAGGAAAAACACATGAATGGATTGATAGATTACTTCCCGGAAAATGCATTTACCGTTCACCAGCAAAATTGCGACTGGCAGCAGGCTATTGATTTATCGATGTGCTGTCTGCTGGAAAATAATATCGTTGAGCCACGTTATGTGGCGGCAATAAAGCACAGTACGCAAAATAATGGCGCCTATTATATTCTTACACCGGAAGTGGCTATGCCCCATGCACGTCCGGAAGAAGGGGCTTTGGGCACGGCATTAACCCTAACGGTATTGCCGCAGGGGGTTTATTTCAATGATGACAATCCGCAGGTGAAAGTGTTAATCGGCCTGGCGGCAAAAGATGCCGACAGCCATATCAATGCCATCCAGTTATTGAGTGAAATGTTCTGTGATGACCAGGCAATTGAACAGCTTACTCAGGCAACCAAGGTATCAGAAATAAAAGAAATCATTCTGCGCTTCTGATTTTATACACTCAAGGATCATTATAATGGCCAATAAAACAATGCGAGCCAGAGTGCAAGCTTTTGGCGGGTTCCTGACGGCTATGGTAATCCCTAATATCGGCGCATTTATTGCGTGGGGATTTATTACGGCACTGTTTATTCCCACCGGCTGGATGCCTAACGCCCACTTTGGGCAACTGGTCGGTCCGATGATCACCTATTTGCTACCGCTGATGATCGGCTCCACCGGTGGCTACCTGATCGCGGAAAAACGTGGCGCGGTGATGGGGGGGATTGGCACCATCGGCGTGATTGTGGGGGCAGATATTCCTATGTTCATCGGCGCGATGGTGATGGGGCCGCTGGGCGGGGTGATCATCAAATATATCGACACCAAGCTGGATAAGCGTATCCCCGCTGGCTTTGAGATGGTGGTCAATAACTTCTCACTGGGGATTGTCGGCATGTTCTTGTGCCTGTTTGCCTACGAGGTGATTGGCCCAGCGGTACAGCAGGCTAACCATTTGGTACGTGCTGGCATTGAATCTCTGGTAGCCACTGGATACCTGCCGCTGTTGTCGATTATCAACGAACCGGCGAAGGTGTTATTCCTGAATAACGCCATCGACCAGGGGGTGTATTACCCGCTGGGTATGCAGGATACGGCGGTGAACGGCCGCTCGGTGTTCTTTATGGTGGCCTCTAACCCAGGGCCAGGGCTTGGTATCCTGCTGGCGTTTTCGCTATTTGGCCAGGGTATGAGCAAAAAGTCGGCACCGGGCGCGATGATTATCCATTTCCTCGGGGGTATTCACGAACTCTACTTCCCGTATGTGCTGATGAAGCCGCTGATGATCATTGCCATGATTGCTGGCGGGATGGCGGGGATCTACGTGTTTGATCTGATGGGTGCTGGTTTGGTTGCCGGGCCAAGCCCGGGTTCAATCTTTGCCTATCTGGCTCTGACGCCGCGTGGTGGCTTTGCTGGTACCTTGGCAGGCGTCGCCGCCGGGACGCTGGTTTCGTTCCTGATTGCCGCACTGATCCTGAAAACCGAGAAAAAGCAGGTGACCGAAGATAGTTTTGATGACTCACAGCGGCAGGTGAAAGCCTTGAAAGCTGCGGGCAAAGGGCAAACACAACCGATCCGTCACATCGCATTTGTTTGTGATGCAGGCATGGGTTCCAGCGCGATGGGGGCAACCACCTTCCGTAAACGTTTGGAGAAAGCCGGGGTGCCGATCAGCGTGAAGCACTACGCCATTGAAAATATTCCGCCGGAAGCCGACCTGATCGTGACGCACTCTAGCCTGGAAGGGCGAGCCGAACGGGTGAGCGATAAACCCAAAGTATTGATCAGCAATTATCTCGGTGACAGCAATCTCGATCGTTTGTTGGAACAACTGGTTGCCACACACTCAGAAAAGGAAGCCGTATGAAAACCCAAGCCGCCGCTATTTATGGCCAAAACGACGTTCGCCTGCGTGAGTTTGAATTACCGCCTCTAGGTGATGATGAACTGTTGGTTAAGGTCATTTCCGACAGTGTGTGCCTGTCTACCTGGAAGGCCGCCAAATTGGGGGCTAACCACAAGCGGGTACCTGATGACGTTGCCGAACACCCTGCGATCACTGGCCATGAATGTGCCGGGATCATTGAGCAGGTGGGCAAAAACCTACAGCAACGCTACCGGGCTGGGCAACGTTTTGTGCTGCAACCGGCGATGGGATTGCCGAGTGGTTATTCGGCGGGTTATAGCTACGAGTTTTTCGGCGGCAATGCCACCTATATGATTATTCCACAGCAGGCTGTGGAGCTAGGTTGTGTATTACCGTATGAAGGCAGCTATTTTGCGGCGGCCTCTTTGGCAGAGCCGATGTGCTGCATCATAGGTGCCTACCATGCCAATTACCATACGACGCAATATGTCTATGAGCATCGCATGGGGATCAAACCCGGCGGCAACGTGGCGTTATTGGCCAGTGCCGGGCCGATGGGCATTGGTGCGATCGATTATGCCATCAACGGTAACATCCGCCCTGCGCGGGTAGTGGTCGTGGATATCGACGAGGCGCGTTTGGCGCGGGCCAGATTGCTATTGCCGGAAAGCGTAGCGCGTGAAAAAGGCGTTGAACTGGTGTATTTCAACAGCAGCAAGGTTACCGACCCGGTGGCTGCCTTACGTGACCTGACGCAGGGCCACGGCTTTGACGATGTCTTCGTTTATGCTGCGGTGGCCGATGTGCTGGTGCTGGGGGATGATCTGCTGGCTGAAGACGGTTGCCTGAATTTCTTTGCGGGCCCAACCGACAGTGAATTCAAAGTGCCGTTTAACTTTTACAACGTGCATTATGCATCCACACATGTCGTGGGCACTTCGGGGGGCTCGACGGGAGATATGTTGGAGGCGCTGCAACTGACCGCTGAAGGCCGCATTAATCCTTCGGTGATGATCACCCATATAGGTGGGCTGGATGCCGTGCCGGAAACCATCATCAATCTACCTTCGATCCCCGGCGGGAAAAAGCTGATCTATAACTTTGCCACCATGCCGTTAACCGCAATTGCCGACTTCCCAGAACTCGGGAAAACAGACCCATTCTATGCCCGCTTGGCGGAACTGGTGGCTGAAAGCCACGGCGTTTGGAACGAACAGGCTGAGCGTTTCCTGCTGCAACATTTTGGTGTGGAAACAGGGGTATAACTGCCGATGAAATCGCTGGCTTATGACATTGTACGCACCACTCAACAGGCTGCATTGGCTGCCTGGCCGCTGCTGGGCTGTGGTGATAAAAATCAAATTGATGGGGTGGCCGTCGCGGCCATGCGTCAGCAACTGAGTGGTATGGCCATGCAGGGGCAGATTGTGATCGGTGAAGGCGAAATCGATCAGGCTCCCATGCTGTATATCGGTGAGCGGTTGGGGAGCGGGAATGGCCCGGCCGTGGACATTGCTGTTGATCCTATCGAAGGCACGCGGATGGTGGCCATGGGCCAATATAATGCGCTGGCCGTGATCGCCTTTGCCCCACACAATGCTTTGTTGCATGCCCCAGACATGTATATGCGCAAGATGGTGGTGGGGCCAGGAGCTAAAGGGGCTATCGATTTGCGGTTGCCTCTGGAGCAAAATCTGCGGCAAGTAGCGCAGGCATTGGGTAAGCCATTGCATCAACTGCGCATGATCACGCTGGATAAACCGCGCCATGAACTGATCCGCCAACAGGCGCAGGCGCTGGGGGTGAAGATTTTTGCCATTCCTGACGGTGACGTGGCCGCCAGCCTGATGACCTGCCTACCAGGTGGTGAAGCCGACATCATGTATACCTTGGGTGGCGCGCCGGAAGGGGTCATATCGGCCTGTGCGGTGCGTCTGCTGGGCGGAGATATGCAAGCCGAGCTGATCGATTTCTGCCAGGCGAAAGGCGATACGCCAGAGCACAGATTATTGGCGCAGGAAGAACGGCGGCGCTGCAGCAATATGGGAATTGAGATTAACACCATTTTGCCGCTCAATGCCCTGATCGCCAGTGATGAGGTGATTTTTTCGGCAACCGGGATAACCAAAGGTGACATTATCGGCGGAATAAAACAAAAAGAGGGGTACTTGAGCACAGAAACCCTTATGATTAATGGTACCGACGGGTCGTGTAATAGAATTCATACGTTACACTTGCATTGATGGTATCGCAGGACGAATGAAAACGCTGACAGAAGATGAAATAATTGAACGACTGGACGAGCAGGAACAATTGCTCAATTGGTTACAGAAGGCAAATGAGATTTTATTTTCTGCTGTCAAAACCTATTTGCCACAGGTGTTTGTCAATAACGATCCCGACATACTCGAATATGCGGTAAAGCCATTGCTGGCAAAATCCGGCCCTTTGGACAATATGGATGTCTCCCTGCGCTTATTGTATGCACTGGGGAAAATCAAAAAAACCGTTTATGCCGATATCATCTGTCTTTCACAATTTAGCCAGCATGTGCAGGCGGAAAATAGCTCGCTGAGCTTTCATGATGAAATGACCTTTGATTTTATTTCCAACCTGAATGCCATTACGGAAAACGAACAACTTTTCAGTGCGATAAGAAAGATGAAGTTTTCCAGCTTTGAGGTTTTTAATAACGAGCGCTACGGCAACATGATTAAAACCGGATTAACGCTGGCGGTGACTTCGCTGTTAAAGGAACTGACCAATGAAAATAGCGCTAACAGTTAATGGGCTGACGATCGATGCCTTTTTTAACGATGAGGAGGTCGAACAGGTGCACTTACCTTTACTGCGCCTGTTGGCCCAAAAGCAGCAGCAAAAGGGGGCGCGCCTGGTGGTTTTCCTGGCGGCACCTCCTGGCAGCGGTAAATCGACGCTGACGGCCTTCTGGCAGCATTTATCGGCACAGCATGATGAATTACCGGCCTTGCAAACTCTGCCGATGGATGGCTTTCACCGTCCTAACTCCTGGCTTGATGCACAAGGGTTGCGCAGCAAGAAGGGAATGCCAGAAACCTTTGATCGTCAGCAGCTTGAGTTGGCGTTGGCTTCACTCGATCAACCACGTGTATTGTGGCCTACTTACGATCGCGTGTTGCACGATCCGGTACCCAACGCTATCGAGGTGACTGCACCGGTAACGATCGTAGAAGGTAACTGGTTGTTGCTTGATGAGCCAGGTTGGCGCGATCTGGCCCGTCACAGCGACTTAACGCTATTTATTCAGGCACCAGCACAGCAACTGCGGGCACGGCTGATCGAGCGTAAAATGCGTGGTGGTTCATCACTGGAGCAGGCCGGCACCTTTTATCAGCGAACCGATGGGCCAAACGTTGATAGGGTATTGCAGCACAGTTTGCCCGCCACCATTACCCTCCGGTGGGATAATGGTGGCCTGCGCTGTTCGGAGGAGTTACTTACCGGCGGCTAAGAGATCCAAAGCATCGCGAATGCCGGTAACTGACAGTGCGCGGTTATCGGCCCGGTAGCGGTCTTGTGCTGCGGGTGCAGAGCTCTGGATAGCGATAAGTCGCCAGCCTTCGGCGGTCTTTAATATCAATGGGGAGCCGCTGTCACCGGGTAAGGTGTCGCACTGGTGTGATAACACGCCTTGTTGTGCCCAACCGGTGACTTTACAATTTTGATGGCTGTACAGATCGTCCAGATGATCTTCTGGATAACCGGCCTGGGTGACCAGGCGCTTTGCCAACTTTAAGGTTTGCGTTAACGCTTTTCCGTCACCTTGCCATAATGGCAACGGTTTAATCGCCAGCGGTTTGTTATCTTTTAGCCTGATCAACGCAAAATCATACGCTGCCGCCGCTGGTGGCACGATCCAGCCGTCGCCATCCGCCTTCAGCTTTTTACCTAATGACTTATCGACCAGCGTTTCTATATTTTCCGTCTGGTATTGCCAGCCTTTGCTACCGGAAATAAAGCGCAGCGCCACGGCCTTATCAAGATTGCCAGGAGGGGCCAGTACGCAGTGGCCTGCGGTTAGCGCCAGATGGGGAGAGATCAGCGTAGCGGTACACAGGTTACCACTGGCGGTTTCTACCTGGCCAATAGCCTGCCACGGCCAACCGCTGGTTTCGGTGACTTTAATACGGTTATCTTTGCCAAAAAACAGACGGGTTTGATCGGCCGCAGACGCCTCGGAAGGGCTATCAGCATGCGCAGAATGGGATAAAGCCAAAGGAAATGAGCACAACAACAGTAAAACAGAGATGCGCATAGGTTTCTTGCCTGACAAATTCGGATCATCCATAGACACACTGAATGCTAACTATAGACTGATTTAGCCGCGGTGTAGATGGTCGGTGATTGATTTTCCGATAATTTCCTGAGAAAAATCGGAGATTACAGATAAAAAAAGCTGGCGATGAGCCCGCAAACGATCAGGGTGCCAAGGATGATTTCGAACCGATAGCGACGCAGCATAGACAACCCCCGATGAAAAAACACCCGGCGAACCGGGTGTTGACAACTCTTATCAAAACAGGTGAGGGGTGCCTCACGCCGGTTGACTATCAGGCTGCCGGAGTTGCTGCTTTGTTGCTGGATTTTTTGTGATGTTTTTTAGCTGCTTGAGCTTTCTGGGCCGGGGCTTTTTTACCGTTGGCATTGTGATGCTTCTTGGCTGCCTGAGCTTTTTGCTCGGTCGTTTTCTTGGCGTGATGTTTTTTCACGTGGGTGGTTTTCGCTGGTGCGGCTTGGGTAGTGGCGGCGGGTGCAGCAGCAGGAGCGGCGGCCTCAGCGGCGAAAGCGAGAGATGACAAGCCCATTGCAGCGGCAACAACCAGAGCTAATACTTTTTTCATCGGTAGATCCTCAACTATCTGTTGGTTTGTAACCCCACTGCGGGGCCGTTGAAACAATCTTATGCAAACAGAAGAATACTTTCCGTGAGTGATTGGTTTCGGCGTGTAACCTAATGTACGAGCGATTAGGGGAGGTTATCGCTAGTATATGTGATCGGTCAGGGAGGAGGGGCTAAGCTAGGTGTAAAGTCGAAGTGCGATCGTAGTAGTCGTAGCCGTAATTGCTTCTTATAACTTAGCCATTAGTGGGGATGATGTTGAACGCTGATACGCTGTGAATTCGTGCGTCGATGTGCTTAACGGTAGTAGCTACATCATCCTTTCGATAGCAACTGCTGTTATGCGCTTTGGGATAACAGTATAAGTAAGTTGAGCTTAGTGAGTATGGAGCAGTATTAAAGGGAGATAGGTATTCCGAAATGAAAAAGATAATTCCGATTTATGTTGCAGTTTCAGGTTCCCATCCGTTTTTTCCAGGCGAGACATATCGCGTGCCCGCTCATGCTGAGTAGATTAAAACGAGAGTAATTTAAGGTTTAATTTAATAAAAATCAGTAAGTTGAGTGGCATGAAAATATTGTAAAAAAATAATTTACATAATCCCATCAATGTTTTACTGTATAAGAAATGATCAGTGGGTGAGGGCGTCCAGTTTTTGGCCTTGGTCTATTTAATACAAAGCCAGAGGGCTTAATTTTGTGGTGAAAGCTGGTATGTTAATAAGGTGCTGATGGAAAATGCTGAGGCCTGACCTGCAATCGGCGACTGAAAATTGGACACTCTTTATATGAGGAATAATTATGGAGAGGCTACAATTAATAGCCATTAAGAGGACTGCAATGGGGACGGCCTTTTTTTGTACTGGCCCATATGACTATGATCACGGATTCGATCGTCTGATGTCATGCAAGACACTCGAAGATTTGAGAAGTGTTGTGTTTGGTGACATCTTACTGCATACGTTTTTGGAGCAGAGGAAGGTCGATGAAGTCAAACAGTTTGTTCTCAAGGAAGCGATCCAACTAGTTTCAGCCATAGAGCATGTTTCATGGGATGTCGCTGAAACTTTGTTGCTCCAGGTATTAACTGACGTAACGCGTCAAGTCTTGGGAAATGAGCAGGCTCGAGATATTGTGTGATAAATTTTAGGTCCAGTATGGCTAATGTGGTTTCTTTTAATATAAACAAAAAACCTTGATGTAAATTTAACTTTTTTGTTTTATGCGAAAAGGGAGATTTTATGAAGATAAAAAATTTCACTCACCGCTTCATTAATAACTGGATGCGAATCTCAACATATGTATTCCTTATTTTCTCAGGAGGGAACTTTCTAGGTAATAATCTTAATTCAAATAATATTATTAATCTTTTAACTGTACTATTTGGTTGTTTTTTTGTGGGCTTTGTATTCGTTTTTTTTCAAAAAATGGAGGAAGTAGAAGATGAGAGAAATTAGAGATATAGAGTTGTTCGCAGTTTGCGGGGCTGATGGAAAAGATGTAGCCCAATTAGTTGGAGGTGCTGCCGGTACATGGTTATCAGGTGGGAACCCTTACGCGGGTTTGGCCGGAGCATACGCTGGCGGCGAAATATACAATGGCATGCAAAATGGCTATCAAACTGCACCTGGAGTTACTGAAGGACTTGGATCCTTCAATCCTAGCTATAATCCTAACCTTTTAGTTGTTGGTGGCTCCCTTGGGGGCATGGGTGGGGGGGTTGGTGGTGGCTTCGGTGGAGGGGCTACATCAAGTGCCAATAGTGGTAGTTAACCTTCCGGTTGCAGTAAAGATCAGTCTGTAGACGCAATGATAGCCATCCGTTATGGATGGCTATATCTTTGATTACAAAGCTATAGTTAATTCCGGAGGAATTATATACGTTTAAATTATGTGCTTCATCAACCAGCACCGAATCGCTGTAATATTGCTGCTCACTCATACTCTCTCGATAAATACCATTCGGTATTATTAGTATCTGATGGAATTAGTTTCATATGGTAATTAATTGGTTCAATATCAAAAAAAAGCACATTAAATTTTACATATCAATATGTAATTGTCGTGTCATTCAATTTAATATAGTTAATGCGCTCAATATTAATATATGCAAATATTTTCGTGTAGTTACTTTTACAGCAATGCCGGTTAATTAAAGGTGTTGTATATTTCTTTTTTTTTCAATGTGTTATATTTTAATTATTAATGAGATTCATTAACGTTTGACTTGTTGTGGTTGCTGTGGCAGTTTTTAGAGTAAAGATTCAATAAGAATCGCACTATAGTGGGTACGCAATAGGAGTTACTATGAATTAAGTATATGTAAAAACCGGGGGTGTCCGCTTTTCTTTTTTGATTACATAGTCTTCTGGCAAGCGTAACTACCACTGAATCTTTGTATCTATCTCAATGGTTTTTCAGCATGTTTTTAAATGAATTACCTTGTTCAGGTCAGATTTATGGCTAATTAAGGGAGAGGGCAATAACTGCTTCCACAAAGGGTTCATGATTCCTCTTTAACACTTTTGCTTGCTCTTTTGAGGGGCGATAGATACACCTTGTAGCGATAGAGCGTACTTGAATTTAGCTTCTGCTAGGCTTTTATCTATTGCTTTGCACTTGGGGAACATGCTATCCCCAGCATGTCTTAGTAGTGTCTCCATGTAATGAAAATGCTAATAATGTTTCGCTAAACAGCTATGCCGTCCCGACCAATCTGAGAAAGTATGAAAGTTCTATGTAAAGTTGATAGTCTCCTCAATTAACGATAGGTGTATATATAAAATGGATTTTATTTCTGCCGAAAACAGTCCCCTGACTGATGCACAACAGGGAATATGGTATGCATCTCAAGCCAGTCATTGCTCAACGCTCTATGCGACAGGGCAGGCCCTGCACCTGCGCGGCGAGATTGATCAAACTAAATTGCGACAGGCTATCGAACAGGCCTTGCTGGAATTTGAGGTACTCAACCATAGCTTCATTGATGTGGATGGTAAGCCATCTTTCGGCCCACGAACTTCCAACGTGTGCGTAATATTTCGCGATCTCAGTCTTCAAGATGAACCTGAGGCTATTGCGCAGCATTCAATACAACAAATAATCCGTCAAGAGTCGGGTCCCGATTGCTTGCATCACCATAAACATCACCTGTTTCTACTGGGTAAACACGAGGCAATATGGTTTTCCCGCATACACCATATAGCCTTCGATGCTTACACTTATACTTTACTGCATCGTCGAGCAGGTGAGCATTATCATGCACTGTTACAAGGAACAACTGCTGCACCGAACCACTATGCTGAACTTACTACATTGTGTATGGACGATTTAGCATATAGGGAGAGCGCGCAATTTGAAGATGATCATCAATACTGGACGTACCACTGTGCGCAAATGCCAACACCGACCTTCCTGGGAGCACCAACGCAAGATATGGCGGCAGGTACTCTGGAGTCCGAAGTTGCCATTGATGCCAAACTGTCTTTGGCCCTGAATACTTTTTATCAACAGAGCAGAATAGCACTGTCCGATGTGTTGCTCGGCGTGTTTGCCAGCTATTTTTCATCGTGCCTTGCTGGCGCTCAGAGACTGCTTTTCGGACTGCCTTGCATGGGACGATTGGATGCTTTTGGCGCGAAGGCTGCGATAACACGTAGCAATATCCTGCCGCTACTTCTGGAATTGCCTCAGAACGCCAGCTTTTTGGATGTTTGCAAGGTGGTAGCAAAAAACAGACGTAATTTACTAAAACATCAGCGCTATCGTGGCGAATGGATTGGCAGGGTCATTGGCAGAGTTGGCGATACGTTACCTCTTTATGGAATTGAACTGAATATATTGCCCTGTTCCGACACGCTCGATTTTGCAGACTTGCAGACGACCGTCAAACATATCGCCACTGGTCCGGTACGGGATCTCAATATCCATTTGGAGCTAGGGGGGGATCTGCGACCTTGTCGCCTTCGTTTGATCGCCAACGCTGCGCGATATAGTCAGGCGGAGTTGCAACTGCACGCACAGCGACTTTTGCACTGGATCGCGCGAGTAGTTGAGACTCCCACGATACCAATACAGGAACTACCACTGGCGATGCCAACTGAATTGGCGTCGATCGCACAGTGGAACGACACCACTCATACGTTGCCCAGACACAATATTCTTGCCTTGTTCGACGAGCAGGTTAAAGCCGCACCACAGCAGTTTGCCGTGATCGACGAATCCTGCAAATTAACATACTCCGAACTGGAATTGCGCTCGCGGCGGTTCGCGCACGTTATCAGCCACCAACTGCAAGGCGCGCATGGCAAGGTAATCGGTGTCGCTCTGGAACGCAGCGTAACATTGGAAGTGGTTCTATTGGCGATCCTTCGCGCCGGTGCCGTTATTTTACCGTTGTCTCTGGAGCTTCCCTCACTTCGGTTACAAAAGATGCTTGAACAAGCGGGCGCTTCTTTAACTATATCCCATCTTTCTAACCGAAATAGGCTGCCAGTCGAGCATCCTGTGCTGGATATTGAATCACTGAGTTGCCTCGCGGAACATCAAGGGGAGATTGCATTACCGATATGTACAAAGCAATGTGACACCAAGTTGGCTTATATTCTGTTCACCTCTGGTTCCAGTGGTGAACCAAAAGGGGTAATGGTCGGTCATCTGGCGTTGGCCAATCGCCTTCAGTGGATGCAGGCCGAGTATCGCTTACAGCCGATGGACCGCGTGTTACAGAAAACGCCTGCAACCTTCGATGTATCGGTTTGGGAATTCTTCTGGCCCCTAATCAGTGGCGCAACATTGGTTATGGCGCGACCGGGTGGGCATACCGATCCGGCTTATCTGCTGGACTGTATCAACCGACATGAAATTACTACTTTGCATTTTGTCCCCTCGATGCTGGCGCTCTTTCTTGATGCTGTGGAGCGTTGCCCAGGGCCATTGCCGCTACGTAGGGTATTCGCGAGTGGTGAAGTTTTGTCTCCGGAGTTGGTAAAGCGCTATCGCGGTTTACTAACAGTACCGTTGCATAATCTTTACGGCCCAACTGAAGCCGCCATTGATGTTACTTACCACGCTCTAGATCTGGGTGGAGAAGAGCGTAGCGTGCCGATTGGCCGCCCAATCTGGAATACATGTATCCACGTGCTGAATAAATACGGTAGCGCTACGCCGATCTGCATCGAAGGTGAATTGCACATTGAGGGGATTTGCCTCGCAGACGGTTATGCTGGCCAACCCACCCTGACCTCTGAACGTTTTATCACCATGGCTGATGGCAAGCGCCTCTACCGAACTGGCGATCTTGCTCGCTGGCGTCTGGATGGCGAGATTGATTATCTTGGGCGTATGGATCATCAGATAAAAATACATGGGCAGCGAATCGAGCTGGAGGAAATTGCTGCGGTGCTCGGCAAACATCCGCAAGTTCATCAGGCCTGCGCCAACATGTATGAAGGTTGTATTATCGCCTATATTGTGGCTAATGGTTCTGAACCGGACGAAAACGGATTACTGGCTCTTTGCCGAGAATACCTTCCCGTATATATGCTACCGCAGCGCTGGTTGTTTCTCGCTGAACTCCCCCTAAATCGTAACGGTAAGCTGGATCGGAAAGCATTGCCGGCACCGCCAATTTTCCATCAAGAGGAAGGCAGTGTGCCATCAAGTCTGATCGAGCAGCGGCTCTGTGAATTTTTTGCTGATGCCTTACAGTTACATGCAGTGGCTCCCGAAGCGAACTTCTTCGAGCTTGGAGGCAACTCATTGAGCGCCGTCGATGCTGCGGCAAGAATAAAAGCCAGCCTAGGTTGGCAGATAACTATAGCCAATATTTTTGCTCATCCCACCGCGCGCTCACTAGCAAGGGATGGGCAGCGCAACGAGTTGAATATGCTCGATACGACTCTGTTGCTGAGACCTGTCCCCTATGCTTTTCGAACTAGGTTACCGACTTTGTTCTGTATCCACCCGGCTGGCGGCATCGCCTGGTGTTATAGCGGTCTGGCGCGTTTTCTGAAGACACCTTGCGAAATCGTCGGCTTGCAAGCGCAAGGCTTGACTCCGAGCAGCGACATCACTCAATCGGCGGATGATATAGCCAACGAATACGCCAACCGAATACGCGCCCATCAGCCTGAGGGACCTTATTGGCTGATCGGTTGGTCGGTTGGCGGCATGATAGCCCACAGTGTGGCCGTTCGACTTGAACAGCAGAACCAGAAAGTTGAGTTGTTGGCGATGATGGACGCTTATCCAAGCGACTTGTGGCGGCGCTTCGCTTTTGAAGAGTTAAATGCTAGAGAAGAAGAAAGTATGGCCTTGGCAGCTTTGCTCTTCATCGCGGGTATTGCGTTACCCTTTGACCGGGAGTTGCCTTCGTTGATTGTGCCGAAAGGTGAGGTGCTGGAACGTTCACAAACGATCGGATTACTGCGAAAAAACGGCAATGCTCTGGCTAGTCTTGACGATAACACGCTCGATCGGCTTATCGACGTCATCATCAACAGTCGTCGTCTGATTGGCGGTTCTAGGCATGATAATTATCGCGGAGATGTGCTGTTTTTCACTGCCGCCGCACCACGAGAAGAGGATTGGTTGGATCTGGAGGCATGGCGACCTTATGTACAAGGACAGATACATAACATCAACATTAATTGCGACCATCCTGGTATGGCCAGAGCCGAAGCACTGCGTGAAATCGCCGCGCATCTGGATGCAGTATTTGCGCGATTCGCGCAAAGTTCGTCGGTAAGTCAGCACGATTCAAACCGAAAATAATAGTGGAGCATATAGTCAAATGAGCTATTACCCTACACTTGCGGATCTTACAGAAAACCTGGTGTCGTTCACAGCCCATCAGGTCCCGTCTTCTTTAATCTGGATCACTGCGAATCTTGACGATGGTGAAGTGTTGCGCAGCGCTTGCAGTTATCTGATCGATCCCGTCAGCTCAGCCACCACCAAGGTATTCCAGGCGGAACGCTATGGCGGGAGCGGCATTCAGCGCAATGGTGGGGGGGCTCGATGTGGTTTTGAAGGCCGCTACCAAGTCAAGGGGATCGGTGCTAACCCTTTGGTTGGACAAGGTTCGGACTGGCATCACTCGAATGGCGCTCTCAGCGCCAGCCAGGCAATTTATGAAGCGTTATGGGGCGAAGTGCTGGCACAAGCATCACCTTATGGTGCAGTTCGCACACAGGCCATATTACTCACTGACAAGTACATCGATATTGAATTTGAGCGCTCTAGAGGGCGCGCCCGTCGTGCGCTACTGGTACGTGAACCAGTAGTTCGCCCAGCACATTTCGAACGAGCACCTTATTTCCGACCACAGGCCCAATATGCAGCGCAACTGATACATGATGCTCAACGTGTCAGATCTGTACTTCGCCTGTTACCGGCCTGTTTGCCGATACCAAAGGCAGGTTTCAGTAAGGAGGCCGTACAAGATCCACAACATCACTGCCTCGAAGGATTATGTGAATTAGCTCGGCGCGAAGCGCGTCAAATGGCGTTTTGTCGTACGCGATTCCTGATGTTGACCACATCACCGTCCAACATCGCAATGGATGGCAGGCTATTGGACTTCAACGGGCTCACCTGTTTATTCCCCAGTGATCATCGCGATGATTTCGAATACCGGCTTAAGCTTACTCAGTTGATGAAAGAGCCAGGGATCCTACAACAGGGTTTGTCGGATCTTAGCCTGTATCTCGGCAAATACATGTTTGATTCTGCTTTCGCATTGTTTGCGCAGCAGCAGTTGGAGGATTGTTTCAGGCAAGAATTTAAGGATGCATGCTGCCGCGGTTATCTATCACTATTAGGGATCCCCATTAATCTTTTATCTTTACAAGCCATGCCTAAAACGCTGGAGTTATTGGTCAATAGTTTCATGGCTTTGCTTGGCAGCCGTCACGAACTATTGTACTGCCCGGTCAACGACGAGAAAAGTGAGTCGCCGTTAGAACGGATGGTGGTGACGTTGATCCGTCGCAGCCAGGGTCAATCTGTCGCTGACTCCGATGATCTGGAGCATGACGGTCGCTTTAGGGAAACACTACGAGCCTTAACCGAAGCCAATCATTGGTTGGTTGAAACCTGCCATGCGCTAGGGCTCAATGCATCAGCTATTCTTAAAGATATGGAGTGGCAAGCGCGGCAAAGACTACAACCCAGAAGATGTTTGGGAAAAGTGCGGATGCTCAAGGAGATTGCTGACCTGCTTGAAGATCATAGAGATGACGAGCAACTTCTGCGACAGGCGTTATCCGCAAAGGCAGAGAGGATGCTGGTGTTCGCCAAAGCAGTGTTCGGGAACTGTTAAACCAACCTGTTACGAATCAAAAAGAGACGAAAATGCATGACATTATACATAAGAGAAACCTCCGATGGTCGAGAAGAGTGGTCTGCCTATGAGCAAATTGGTTTTGCCATAAGCTGTATGCTTCAAAACCGTAATTACTGTCTCTATCCAGTTTTGAGTATTCAACTCTGGACAGAGTTCGCCATCCAGCATAAGCAGATCAAATTCCTCTTCGATACACGCGGCCAACCGCTGGCATATGTCACCTGGGCATATTTGGCGTTAGATACTGAAGCACGAATGCTTCATGAAACAAAGTTTCACCTGCACCCTTCCGAATGGAATGAAGGTGACAATATCTGGATCCTTGATTTCTGCTGCAAACCCGGTTTTGGGCGTAAGGCTATTGAGCGTTTCATCCAAGTCAGACCGTGGGGACAAGGGAGGGTACGCTGGTTGAATCGCAGGAAAAAAATCATGACCCTATAGCCCGATACTCGGTGCTTTGGGCGTATCCGCCAAAAGTGGTAATAGCACAGATCTGAACAATTATCGGTGGCTAAAGAGTTAGACAGTGGGTTGTGCGGAGTGGTGGAAGAGTAGCAGATGAAGGGAGTTAATTTTGTTTCGTAAGGATGCTGTAGAAAATAGGAAAAAGAAGTGGCGAGGGCGTGCAGTTTTACTCCCGGGCATTCCTCTGTGGCTAAATATACTGAGTTGCACTTTTTTTATCGTGACTTTTTTTGCATTCGTTATTGTAGGCAGTTATACCCGCCGCGTGAACGTCAGTGGGGAGATTTCCACTTGGCCACGGGTGGTTAATATTTATTCTGGGGTGCAGGGGGTTGTGGTTAAACAGTTTGTCCTCGAAGGACAAATAATTAAAAAAGGCGACCCAATTTATCAACTCGACGTCAGTAAAAGCACGCTTAGCGGGGTCGTCAGTGAGAATCAACGTAGGGGTATTGAAAATCAATTGGTTCGCGTGGATAACATCATCTCGCGACTGGTAGATAACAAAAAAACCACATTGAACACCTTAGAGAAACAACGCTCGCACTTCAGCGATGCCTTCAAACGCTCATCGGATATAATAAAACGTGCAGAGGAAGGAGTGAAAATAATGAAAGAAAACATGGATAAATATCGTAGCTATCAGTCAAAAGGACTTATCAATAAAGATCAGTTGACCAATCAGGTAGCATTGTATTACCAACAGCAAAATAATTTACTTAACCTGAGCGGACAAAATGAACAAAATGCCTTGCAGATAACCAGTCTGGAAAGTCAAATTCAAACTCAGGCAGCCGAGTTCGATAACCGTATTTATCAAATGGAGTTGCAAAGGTACGAGTTACAAAAAGAGTTGGTGAATACGGATGTAAGTGGGGAAATTATTGTCCGTGCACTGTCTGACGGAAGGATTGACTCTATGAGTGTCACCATAGGGCAAATGGTGAGTGCTGGCGATAGCCTGCTACAGGTTATCCCCAAAAATATAAAAAATTATTATCTGATTATCTGGGTACCAAATGACGCAGTCCCTTATATTGCTGTAGGTGATAAGGTCAACGTGCGCTATGAGGCTTTTCCTGCCGAAAAGTTTGGTCAATTTTCAGCTGTGGTGACGACCTTATCCAAAACGCCGGCCTCACCGCAGGAAATGATGACTTACCAAGGGGCACCTAAAAATCTGCAAGGCGCATCTATTCCTTATTATAAGGTGATCGTGAAACCAGAGAAACAAGCCATCGTTTATGATGGAAAATCGTTTTCTTTGGAAAATGGTATGAAAGCGCAGAGCACATTATTTCTAGAAAAAAGAAAAATTTATCAATGGATGCTTTCGCCGCTCTACGATATGAAGTACAGCGCCATAGGACCGGTAAATGAATAACGACAGATTTAAATCCCTCGTCAACCAACTCGACATGCGCTTGCGTCAGCGCGTTCCCTTCGTTCACCAGACCGAATCCTCGGAGTGCGGGCTGGCCTGTCTGGCGATGGTCTGCGGGCACTTCGGCAAGAATATTGATCTGATATCACTACGTCAGCAATTCAACCTGTCTTCTCGGGGTACCACATTAGCTGGTATCAAACAGATCGCCACGCAGTTGGGAATGGTTTCACGTGCACTATCGCTGGATTTAGCGCAAATTAGTGTTCTGAAAACCCCTTGTATTCTCCATTGGGACTTCAATCACTTTGTCGTGTTGGTCAAAGTGAAACGTAACCGTTTTGTACTACATGATCCCGCTTGTGGCCGCAGAGTGGTTGGTGTTTCGGAAATATCTCAATTTTTTACTGGGGTAGTACTTGAACTTTGGCCAGGAAGCGAATTTACCGCAACAACGATGAAAAATCGCGTGAGCCTGAGAACGTTGATTGGCAGCATCTATGGGATAAAACGCGCGCTAACCAAAATTTTTTGCATGTCGATCGTTATCGAAACCATCAGTCTGGTGATGCCAATAGGGACTCAACTGGTGATGGATCATGCGATCCCGGCAGGTGATCTCGGACTATTAATTCTCATTTGCGTTGGATTGATGTTTTTTATCCTGCTGCGTGCGACTGTAGGCATGATTCGCGCTTGGTCATCGCTGGTGATGGGAACGCTCATCAATGTGCAATGGCAATCAGGTCTATTTAACCACCTGCTGAAACTGCCGCTCGGTTATTTTGAGCGGCGCAAACTGGGAGATATCCAGTCTCGTTTCAGTTCCTTAGATACGCTACGCGCGACTTTTACCACAAGTGTCGTCGGAGCGATCATGGACAGCATCATGGTTGTCGGTGTACTGGTGATGATGGTGATATATGGGGGATATTTGAGCGGCATCGTACTGGTGTTCACTGCAGTGTATGTAATCATCCGTCTGCTCACCTACGGATATTACCGGCAGTTATCGGAGGAAACGTTGATCCGGGGGGCCAGAGCCAGCTCATATTTTATGGAGACGCTGTACGGAATAGCTACGATCAAAATGCAGGGCATGGACGAGCGGCGGAGTATGCACTGGCTTAACCTGAAAATTGACGCCATCAATTCGAGTATCAAGTTAACCAAAATGGACCTGTTATTTGGAGGTATCAATACCTTTGTTACGGCTTGCGATCAGGTGGTAGTTTTATGGTTGGGTACCAGCCTAGTGATCGACAATCAAATGACTTTGGGCATGTTCGTGGCGTTTGGGGCATTTCGAGCACAATTCTCCGATCGGGTCGCCTCACTGACGAATTTTCTACTGCAGTTAAGAATGATGAGCCTGCACAATGAGCGTATTGCTGACATCGCACTAAACGAACGTGAACACCAAAAACCTGATCGCCACATTGTCGCGGCCATGCGTCCGGTGGCTCTGGAAACGCATGATCTCAATTATTGCTACGACAGCCAATCTGCGCCAGTATTCAGCGATCTGACCATCGCCATTGCTCCTGGGGAAAGCGTGGCCATCGTCGGCGCTTCTGGAGCTGGGAAAACGACACTGATGAAAGTATTGTGCGGGTTGTTTGAGCCCAGTTCAGGTCGGGTCATGGTTGATGGCACCGATATTGGCCAATTAGGTATAAACAATTACCACAAGATAATCGCTTGCGTGATGCAGGACGATAGATTGTTCTCTGGTTCAATACGGGAAAATATATGCGGATTTGCCGAAGAGATGGACGAAGCTTGGATGGTGGAGTGCACCAAGGCTAGCTATATCCACGATGTGATAATGAAAATGCCCATGGGTTACGAAACGTTGATAGGTGAGCTCGGTGAGGGGCTTTCCGGCGGGCAGAAACAACGTATATTCATTGCGCGTGCACTATACCGGAAACCGGGGATTTTATTCATGGATGAAGCAACGAGTTCTCTCGATAGCGAAAGCGAACGTTTCGTAAATGTGGCAATAAAGAGGTTGAATATCACCAGAGTGATAATAGCACATAGGGAAACAACGTTACGAACCGTGGACCGAATGATTTATCTATAAGAAAATGTGGATTGAGCCAATTGAAATTGCGCTAAAATTCTATCGCATGACGGCCGTCCTTTCCGTCAATACTGTATAGCGTAATTATGCTTGGTATCATTAGTTACAACATACATAAGTAGTCGTAAAAACCACGAGCCTGCAACACCTGCGCTCGAGGATAGGGTGTGCACTATGTGGCATCATTAAGCCTAACAGGTAAGAATAAGGCGGGACGCTATTACGGCAGGTGTGTCGGGGCGCAATGCCCCGGAAGATTTACAACAACGAAATCCTATCCCCCGTCGCCGGGCTAATCGTATTAGGTAACCACAGCTGCCCCCAAGAGCCAGTGCAATGGCAGCCCATCACTTTCTCAGGTTTGATTTGTTTGAGAAAACGCTGTACCTGCAATAATCGCAGAGGCGAGGCATATCTCAGGTGAAAGCCGCCAATCAGCGCGTGGATCTTATCGATACCGGTGATCTTCTGGCAGTGCCGCACAATATTGATTATTCCCCGGTGTCCGCAGCCAGTGATGATTATCAGGCCTCGATCGGATTTATAAATCAGCACACCTTCATCGGCGATGTAATCAGGGGATTGTTGGGCATTTTCAATAATGCCGTAGGCTTTGGGGGCAGGCACCTCGATTTCACCGGACCAAAGGAACCGCTCACTTATTTGCACTGGGGTTCTGGTCAGCTCCATGGCGTGGCGCGAGTAATCCACTTCCGGCGATAACCGTTTGATTTTCTTTATCCGGCCCAGAAGATTAACGGCGGCATAGCGCACGTCTTGCACGCCGGGATGGCAAATTATTCTGCTGTTATCGGGCAACCAAGGTACGCCACCACTGTGATCGTAATGGCCATGAGAGAGCACGGCAGCGGTCAGGCTGTCGAGGTTAATCCCCATTTGTGCAGCATTCTGTAAAAAACTGCCGTCCGGCCCGGTATCAAAAAGCACGCTGTCCGATTCATCCTGCACTAACAGGCTCAACCCTGCTTTGGCGATTAACGCTTTATCCGCTCCGGCAGCCAGGCGATTTTCAAGTAACACACTGATGGTTAAGGTCATGTGGACTCTATTTTGCAAATCCGTACGTTAAGTTATACCAGCAACACCTTAACGTACGGAGGGGGCGGAGATTACAGGTAACGGCTTTCCAGATGCCGGCGGAAATAGCTTGGGTCTAACGTCTTACCCGTGGCGTTGGTGATCAACGTATCGGTAGGGTAACGGCTGGCGTGACGCCAGATATTTTGCTGTAACCAATGGAATAGCTCGGTTAAATTACCGGCAGCAATATCTTCGCTCAGCTTGGGCATTGCGCTACGTGCACTGTCGAACAGTTGGGCCGCATACATGGCACCCAAGGTGTAAGTTGGGAAGTAACCAAAGGCACCGTCCGTCCAGTGGATGTCCTGCATACAGCCGTTGCGATAATCGCCCACGGTATCCAGGCCAAGGTAGCTGTGCATCTTCTCATTCCACAGCGCTGGAATGTCCTCTACCTCGATCTCGCCCTCAATCAATGCGCGCTCGATTTCATAGCGTAATATCACATGGGCAGGGTAGCTGACCTCGTCGGCATCGACGCGGATTAGACCCGGCTTCACCCGCTGATTAAGGCGAATAAAGTTGCTCTCTTCCAGGGCCGCTTGTTCACCAAACTGATTGACGATCAGCGGCCGCAGGACTTTCAGGAAGTCACTACCGCGAGCCAGCTGCATTTCAAAGAACAGGCTTTGTGATTCGTGGATCGCTGTCGACCGAGCTTGCGCTACTGGCTGGCCCAGCCACTCACGGGGCAGGTTTTGTTCATAACGGGCGTGGCCGGTTTCATGCACGATGCCAAGTAGCGCGGTAAGGAACTCTTTCTCGTTGTAGCGTGTGGTGATACGCACGTCCTCCGGCACGCCGCCGCAGAACGGATGAGCACTAACGTCAACGCGGCCGCCGTCGAAGTCAAAGCCGAGCAGTTTCATCACGCTCAGGCTCAGCTTACGCTGGGTGTCGACATCGAACGGACCTTGCGGGATCAGGCAAGTCTCCTGTTGCTGTTTGGCGACCACCTTTTGCAATAGGTCGGGCAACCAGGTTTTCAGATCGCCAAAGATACGGTCCAGATCGCTGCTGCGCATGCCAGGCTCATACAGATTGAGCAACGCATCATAACGGCTGACGCCCGCTGCCTGTGCGCGGATCTGCGCCTCTTCACGGCTTAGCTTGACCACCTGGCGTAGGTTATCGCTAAAACCTTCCCAGTCGTTGGCCGGGCGTTGTGCTCGCCAGGCATGTTCGCAGCGCGCACCGGCAAGGGATTTGGCTTCGACCAGCGCTTCTGGCACCAGCACGGCATTGTCATACTGGCGGCGCATTTCGAGCAGGTTGGCACGGTCAAATTCATCTAGCGCTTCTTGTTGCGCGCGGTCGAGCAGTTCACCCGTTTTCTGTGCCGTCAGGATTTGATGCTTCAACACGCTCAATTCCGCCAGGGCTTCGGAACGCGCCTTGTTGCCCCCCGGCGGCATCATGGTTTGCATATCCCAGCCGCTGATGGCCGAGAGATGGTCAAAACGCGAAAGGCGGGTGAATAGGGCGCGAAGTTGGCCGTAGGCCGTAGTGGATGATGCAGATGTCATTTGTTCAACTCCATAGTGGATCCGTTGAGCCAACGGGGCCGGATCGTCATGCCGGCTCTGTTTTGGTATCTAAAGGGGGTTTAATCGGCCAGCAGAAGCGGAAACTGGCGCCGCCCAAAGAGCTGGCCTCCACAAAGACCTGGCCTTGATAAGCCACGGCGATGGAATGCACGATCGCCAACCCAAGCCCGCAGCCGCCGGTAGCGCGATCGCGGCTGGGATCGAGGCGGACGAAGGGCTCGAATACCCGTTCGCGCTCTTCTGGCGGAATTCCTGGGCCATCGTCTTCCACCTGCAAGCATGCGGCGTCACCGTCAAACCACAGGCCGACGCGTAAACGCCGTTCGCTATAGCGCAGGCCATTGTTGACCAAGTTGTCCAACACGCGCTCCATCAGCCGCAGATCGACACCGCCAAAGTCACCGACATGCGGGATGTTCAGCTCAATGTCGCGCTCTGGGTGGATCAACTGGATATCGGCCACCTTATCCTGTAGCCAGCCGGGCAAATCGATAGGCTCGATATTTAGCGCGACCTGAGGCCGATCCAGACGCGCATAGGTCAATAGCTCGTCGATCAGGGATTCTAGCTGGCCGATATCCCGATTCAATGCCTGCTGCTCGCCGTCGGTCAGGTTATCGCTCATGGCCAATCGGTAGCGCAGGCGTACCAGCGGAGTCCGTAGCTCATGGGCAATACCGTCAATCAGCTGTTTTTTACTGACAATCAGCGTGTTGACGTTATCGGCCATCTGATTAAAGGCAACGCCAAGCCGGTAAAGGCTCGAGGTGGGTACAAAGTGTGTACGCTCATCGAGATGCCCGGCCCCCAGGCGTTGGGCGGCATTTTCCAGTTTCAGCAAGTCCTGCCAATGCGGGCGCATCCACAGGAACACCGGCAGGGCCAGCGACAAGCCGATAAAAATCAGCAGCACCAAATCCAGGATGCGCATCTGGTGCAGATAAAACAGATAAGGGATGGGGCCAACGACCAGCACGTAGTGGCTACGGGGAATGCGCTGCATAAAGGTGTAGCGATCGTCCAGTGCAATAATCTCTCCCATGTGCAGACGCTTGGTGAGATCTTCATTCAGGTTCTGCTTACCGAGCGGCTCGATATGCAGTTTGAACGATAAGTTTAGATCCAGGGTGGCGATGGTTTTGTTCCAGTCTTTTAGCGGGATCTCCCGCAGTTCGCTGCGCATCAGATACAGCGAACTCTTCATCAGGTCGTCCATCGATTGGCGCCCGGCGCGTTCGGCGGTGACCTTGTAAACCAGGCCAACCAGCATCGCCATTACCAGAAAGCAGACGAACAGCAGTAAAAAGAACTGCACGAACAGTTTTCTCATTGTTGCACCGATGCCCAGGCGTTGGGGGCAAACAGATAGCCCTTGTTGCGCACGGTCTTGATGCGAAACGGCTCCAGGGCATTGTCATACAGTTTGCGGCGCAGGCGTGAAATGGCCACATCGATGCTGCGATCCATACCGTCGTAGCTGACACCGCGCAGGTTTTGCAGCAACGCTTCACGGGCCATGATTTGCCCGGCATGGGTGGCCAGTTCCCACAGCAGATCGAAATCTGAAGTGGAGAGGGTGACGATTTCTTCCCCCAGCGTCACCTGGCGGTTGACCGGATCGATGCACAACAAACCAAAATGCACGGCATTATGTTGGGTGATGTTCTGCGTTTGCTCTTCTTTTGGCTGGTTGCCACCGTGTTGGCGCAGGTGTAAACGCAGGCGTGCCAGCAGCACCGCAGGCGGCGTGGTTTTCAGGATGTAGTCATGCGCACCCATTTCCAATGACAGGATGTGATTCATATCGCTGTCCAGCGAGGTGAGCAACACGATCGGGCCGGGATAAACCGGGCGCAGATCGCGGCACAGCGTCATGCCGTCCTTGCCGGGCAGCATGATATCCAACAGCACCAGGTCTGGTTGTTCCCGCTCAATACAGGCCTGTGCCGTATCGCCACGGGGTTCGATGATGACGTCGATGTCATGTTTGCCCAGATAGGCGGCAATCAGTTTGCCAACCTCAGGATCGTCTTCTACAAAAACAATTTTAGTCATAATAGGGTGGTTTTATAGGAAAAACGGCATCCAGCATAGCGCGCTGCTCGGTGTTGCGCCATGCCCATTATTCAGCGCAGCGGTCGTCCGCCATCCACACCGTGAGTGCGCCCGGTAACGTAGCGGCTGCCCATCAGATAATCCACCAGATTGACCACTTCGCTTTCCCCTGGGGCGATCTGCATCAGGGATTTGGTCAGTGCCTGCTGACGATAGGTTTCATCATCACCAGTGTTGAACATGATCAGCGCCGGGGCGATCGCATTCACTTTGACTTCGGGGGCCAGCTTGCGGGCAAAGGAACGGGTCATATTATCCAGCGCGGCCTTACTGGCGGCATAGGCAATGTGCTTGTCGCTGCCTTTCTCCACCACATAATCCGTCAGGTGGATGATATCGGCACCGGCTTGCCCTTGGCCAAGCAGGCAGGGTTCCAGCAGTTGGTTTAGCAGGTAGGGCGTGTAAACGTGGATCTGGAGCATCGAAGCCATCACCTGTTCCGGCGGAGTATCGGCCGATTCTGCCAACCAGGCACTGGCGTTATGGATCACGGCACGCAGCTTTGGGGCGACCTGTTTCACCTGATCGGCAAAACGATAGATCCCTTCGTGGGCAGAGAAGTCACCCTGCAGGCAGATCGCACCAAGGTCTTGGAGTTCGGCTAACGCCGGGTATTCACTGCGATAGGCAATAATGACCGGAACGCCCCGTTGTAAGAACGACTTGGCCAGAGCCAGCCCAATTCTGCGGGCACCGCCGGTGATCAGCACAGGGGCCGAGTTGTGAGAGACCATCGAGTAAAGCTCCTGAGCAAACTGGCAAATATTAAGGTAATTATGCCATTATACGTCAGAAAGCGGATAACGCTTGCCATCGATAACATTTCAGCACTGGCCACCAGAAGGGTAACGAAGATGAACAACGATCATCTTGCATTCGTCGCGCGCAGTGAGAGAGTCTGTTTTGACTACACCCATTTTTTATCTGCTTCCTGCAAGAAGCAGTGGCGCTTTATAGATGCAATCTATGGTGTGATGCCCATTTTTGGCATGGTCGTGAAATCGCGCGTGGCAGACTCACGCTCGCGTCAGGATCAGTTGAAAGAGTTGGCATTACAGGTGGTTTCGACGCAGGTCAGCGATGAGGTCAATATTATTCGCCTGATCGATCTGGCTCGGCAGCAGCGTTTGGTGGTGTTTGATATTCAACTGCCGTATCCGCTGGCGGCGGAGCAGTTGGACGCCATTGAGAAAAAGTGCGGCGAATCAGTGCTAGTGACGCAGGTGGGTGAGAGGATCACCATTAACGCCCAACCGGTGCCTGGCAATTAACCGGGTGAGGTCACCCGGTTAATGGAGTCGATCAATGCAACATAAACCATCCGGCCGGGAGGGTTGCAGCCAACAGCAGCATAACGGTGCCTTTCTCTAGTCGGTTGAGCAATTTCACTTCCTGATGTCCACTGCGGGCATACATAAACACCAGCAAGCCAGGTGCATACAGCAGCACCGACATCAACAGGTGCATAAGGCCTGAAGCATAGAGTAGCCACAGCCCATACAGGCAGGCACCGCTCGCGGCGAAAATCAGCCGCTTATCCTGCCGCTGACGGGCTACCTTGAACAGGAAGGCTCCCACCAGGAAATAAGGCACCAGGATCATCTCGGAAGCGATGGTCAGCAGCGAATTGTAGTTGCTGCCGGTCAGCCAGATAATCACCAGCGCAATTTGCACTGCACCATTGGTCAACCACAAGGAGGCTGACGGAGCGTGGTTCTGGTTTTGCTTGCGGAAAATTTTAGGGAATGCGCCGTGTTGAGCGGCAAGCAGAGGCACTTCGGCCGCCATGATAGTCCAGCTGAGGTAAGCCCCGCACACCGAAACGATCAGGCCAGTGGCGATGATCACATCACCCCAAGGGCCGATCAGGTCAACCATCAGCACCGCCATTGATGGGTTACGCATTTCAGCCAGCTCACTGCGTGGCACCACGCCGAGCGACAGCAGGGTGATCACCAGATACACCGCCAAAGCGGAAATCACGGCCAGCATGGTGGCGCGGCCAACGTCCTTTTTCTGCTTGGCGCGGGCGGAAACCACTACGGCTCCTTCAACACCGATAAACACCCACAGGGTGATCAGCATGGTGTCTTTAACCTGCTGCCAAACTGGCGTACCAAGGGCAACGCCGTGGAAGTCCAAGGTGAAGGTATCCATGCGGAACGCAATAGCGGCCAGCACGGCAAACAGGCCGAGCGGCAGCAACTTGGCGAGGGTGGCCACCAGATTGATACTGGCCGCCGTTTGCACGCCGCGCAATACCAAGGCGTGGACGATCCACAGCAACAAGGATTCGGCGATCAACGCCTGCCAGGTGTTGCCATCGCCCAGGATCACCGTGCCGCTGCGGTCTGTAAACAGGCTTAGTGCAGCAAACACGATCACCAGATAAGAAACGTTGGCGATCACCGCACACAGCCAGTAACCCCACGCAGAGCAGAAGCCCACCAGTTCGCCAAAGCCTTCTTTGGCGTAGGTGAAGATGCCACCATCCAGGTCGGGGCGCAGGCGGGTCAGTAACAACATGGCAAACGCCAGGAACAGAATGCCGACGCCGGTGATGGCCCAACCAATCAGCAAGGCCGCCGGGCTGGCAACCTCGGCCATATTCTGCGGCAGGCTAAAGACGCCTGCGCCCAGCATTGAGCTGAGCACCAAGGCGGTTAACGCGGTAAGACCAAGTTTTCTTTCCAATGATGGATCCCGAGACAGAATAAACAACTATGCGTTCCGTGCAGGCCAGCCATAACGTCATGGCAATTACCGCAAGGGCAGGTAATAGAGCTAAAAATTGGCGCAAATTCTAAGGGGAGATGCTTGCAGATGCAATGATTGGTTATGCGCAATGGATAAAAACTTATTCAGCAGCGGCATAAAAAAAGGCTGCACGGTGGCAGCCCTTCGATCAAGGTGACAGCGGGGATTATTTGAACAGATCGGCGCTGACGGTCAGGTTGCCGCCGCTCTTGTTCTGCCACTGGCGCGTCACATGGTAGTACTTGGCGCCTTTCTCTGCGGCACGTTTCGCCACTTCGGTAGAGACGTCGGTCATGCTGTTGAAGTGGCCGGTAAAGGTCACGGAATCAAACGGCACCATCTGCGCGGCGGTGACGTTATTCACTTCCTGAATTTTTGTGCCGTTCGGCAAGGTTACAGTGTAACGCTGGCCGGTAGAGGTCTGAGTTTCGAAGAAGCGGCCAACGTCGCGGGCTGGTGAGCCGGAAGAGGCAACGCCAGGGATCTCGACCTTGGCGGCTTCTGCACCACCAGCAGCCAACATGGCTTTACCGGCTTCAGAATCGGCAGGTACGGCATCCGGGCTCTGCACCACACGCTTCGGCGCATCGGCTTTATAGATGTAAGCGGTGATGAACTGGTTGCCGCCCTGGTTGGCATCCACCTGACGCACGATAAAGAACGAGGCAGCGCCTTTCTTCTGTGCGGCTTTGGAGATGGCGTCGTTGATGTCTGGCTGGCTGCGGTAGAAGCCGCTGACGGTGACGGTATCGTAAGGCTCAAGCAGGAAGGCTTCGTCTTTCGGCAGTTCTTTCACGCCGTTAATCACGCGGTATTTGGTCTCTTTGCTGACTTCTGGGGCATCTTTATGATAGACGTCTGCGGTGACGCGCCAGTTGCCGCCATTGTTGCTGTTGTTGATGTCCTGGATATAGAAGGCATCGGCCCCCATTTTATCTGCACGGCGGGATACGGCATCGGCAGCTTCGTTGATGGCAATAAAACGGCCGGTAATGGTGATGCGATCAAACGGCTTGATGGCCGCTGCTTTCTCAGGAGTTAACTCTTGCGCGGCATGCACAGACAGCGCAGTAAGTGATAACAAGGCTGATGCGATGATCGTGGTCTTCAGCTTCATAAAAAATCCTTTCGCCAAGCGCAGTAACGTTTATAACGTGCTGAACAGTTTAGGTGTAATTCAGCCGCAGATTATGCCATGTAACCTTGGCAGGTGTCTCAGCATTTTATGTGATGCGATGCGACAAAGCCGAGCCACACTAGATGAGCCACGTTGAGCCAACAGGTTATAAGTTTCAATAATAAAGCGTTTAATCTCATTAATGTTAATTATTCACAATTTTATAACTTTTATGCTCGCTGTCCCCGGCTGACAGGAAATGGCTTAGGGCGGGTTCTGCACAATAGTGCGTTGAAAAGGGCCTTCCGGGCAGTTTTTGCATCCAGATTTGAGATTTGTCATAGCCTTAGCTGCATTTTTATGTAAAAACTGACGGGTAAACGTAAGCAATTATGGATCATCGATCACATTTTCAGTAGGTTATAGGTGGCACCTTAATTTGCTGACAGGCAAGGCTGATAAAAAACTTGCCAGCCGGTGCTATCGCTATGGGTAACACGATAATAAACATCATCAGAACAGGTGAGAAGGGAACATTATGCGTATTGGTGTACCAAGAGAACGGTTGGCCAATGAAGCCCGAGTTGCAGCAACGCCGAAAACGGTAGAACAACTGCTGAAACTGGGCTTTACCGTCGCGATCGAAAGCGCGGCGGGAAAACTGGCAAGCTTTGAAGATGCAGCTTATCAAGCCGCAGGGGCGACAATTACCGATACAGCCGATGTGTGGCAATCGGATCTGATCCTGAAGGTTAACGCACCTCTTGAGGAAGAAATTGCGTTAATGCGTGAAGGCAGTACGTTAGTCAGCTTTATCTGGCCGGCACAAAACCCAGAATTGATGGCGAAGCTGGCGGCCCGCAACGTGACCGCTATGGCCATGGATTCCGTACCACGTATTTCACGTGCACAGTCCATGGATGCTCTGAGCTCAATGGCCAATATCGCCGGTTATCGCGCTATCGTTGAGGCGGCGCACGAATTCGGGCGTTTCTTCACCGGCCAGATCACCGCCGCCGGTAAAGTTCCCCCGGCCAAAGTGATGATCATTGGTGCTGGGGTTGCTGGCTTGGCCGCTATCGGTGCGGCTGGTAGCCTGGGGGCGATCGTTCGCGCCTTCGACACCCGCCCGGAAGTGAAAGAGCAAGTGCAGAGTATGGGCGCAGAATTCCTCGAGCTGGACTTTGAGGAAGAAGCAGGCAGCGGCGATGGCTATGCCAAAGTGATGTCTGAAGCCTTTATCAAAGCGGAAATGGCGCTGTTTGCCGCTCAGGCAGAGGAAGTAGACATTATCGTGACCACGGCGCTGATCCCTGGCCGCCCGGCACCAAAGCTTATTACCAAAGAGATGGTGGCTTCCATGAAGCCGGGCAGCGTGATTGTCGATCTGGCCGCGCAAACCGGTGGCAACTGTGAGCTGACCGTGGCCGATCAGGTGACCGTTACCGAAAACGGCGTGAAGATTATCGGTTATACCGATCTGCCAAGCCGCTTGCCGACGCAGTCCTCACAGCTATACGGCACCAACCTGGTGAACCTGCTGAAGCTGTTGTCGAAAGAGAAAAACGGCGAAATCAATATCGATTTCGAAGACACCGTGATCCGCGGCGTGACCGTAGTTCGCGATGGCGAAGTTACCTGGCCAGCACCGCCGATCCAGGTCTCCGCCCAGCCTAAGCAGGCTGCCGCCGCGCCAATCGAGAAAGTTGAAAAGAAACCAACCTCACCAATAGTGAAATACGGTCTGATCGCACTGGCGATCATCCTGTTCGGTTGGTTTGCCAATTCGGCACCGAAAGAATTCCTGTCTCACTTTACCGTGTTTGCGCTGGCCTGCGTGGTAGGTTACTACGTGGTCTGGAACGTCAGCCATGCATTGCATACCCCGTTGATGTCGGTCACTAACGCGATCTCAGGGATTATCGTGGTCGGTGCGTTGTTGCAGATTGGTCATGGCGGCTGGGTGAGTTTCCTCTCCTTTGTCGCGGTACTGATCGCCAGCATCAACATTTTTGGTGGATTCACCGTCACTCAGCGCATGCTGAAGATGTTCCGCAAAAACTAAGGGGTAGCAAAAATGTCTGGTGGATTAGTTACAGCTGCATACATTGTTGCCGCTATTCTGTTTATTTTCAGCCTGGCCGGTCTTTCGCGCCATGAAACGTCCAAGCAGGGTAACCTGTTCGGCGTGGCCGGGATGGCGATCGCGTTGATCGCCACCATCCTCGGGCCGGATTCCGGTAACGTGGGCTGGATCATTATCGCGATGATCATCGGTGGTTCCATTGGCGTGTATCTGGCCAAGAAGGTCGAAATGACCGAAATGCCAGAGCTGGTGGCGGTGCTGCACAGCTTTGTGGGTCTGGCTGCGGTGCTGGTCGGCTTCAACAGCTACCTGGATCACGGTACGGTGGCCATGGAACCGGTGATGGAAAATATCCATCTTACCGAAGTGTTCCTCGGCATCTTCATCGGTGCGGTGACCTTTACCGGTTCTATCGTGGCCTTTGGCAAACTGCGCGGCATCATCTCTTCCAAGCCGCTGATGCTGCCTAATCGTCACAAGCTGAACCTGGCTGCTCTGGTGGTTTCCTTCCTGCTGATGGTGCTGTTCGTGCGTACCAACAGCGTTGGTTGGGAAGTGTTCGCACTGCTGATCATGACCGTGATTGCTCTTGGCTTCGGCTGGCATCTGGTGGCGTCAATCGGTGGGGCAGACATGCCGGTGGTAGTGTCGATGCTGAACTCCTACTCCGGTTGGGCAGCAGCGGCGGCAGGCTTTATGCTGAGCAACGATCTGCTGATCGTAACCGGTGCGCTGGTCGGTTCTTCCGGTGCGATCCTGTCGTACATCATGTGTAAAGCGATGAACCGCTCGTTTATCAGCGTGATTGCCGGTGGTTTTGGTACCGATGGTTCCTCAACCGGCGACGCAGAAGAAATGGGCGAATACCGCGAAACCACGGCGGAAGAAGTGGCCGAACAGCTGCGTAACTCCACCTCGGTGATCATCACCCCAGGCTACGGCATGGCGGTGGCGCAGGCACAGTATCCGGTTGCGGAAATCACCGAGAAGCTGCGCGCGCGTGGCATCAAGGTGCGCTTTGGTATTCATCCGGTGGCGGGTCGTTTACCGGGCCACATGAACGTGCTGCTGGCGGAAGCCCGTGTGCCGTACGATGTGGTGCTGGAAATGGACGAGATCAACGATGACTTCCCGGACACCGATACCGTCCTGGTCATTGGTGCCAACGACACGGTGAACCCGGCGGCGTTGGAAGATCCGCGCAGCCCAATTGCTGGTATGCCGGTGCTGGAAGTGTGGAAAGCGCAAAACGTTATCGCGTTCAAACGCTCGATGAATACCGGCTATGCCGGTGTGCAGAACCCGCTGTTCTTTAAAGAGAACACCCAGATGCTGTTTGGCGATGCCAAGGCCAGCGTGGAAGCGATCCTGCGCGCGCTGTAATATCACTGTAGGAAAAACACAATGCCAGCCACTTCTCAGTGGCTGGCATTTTTTATCGAACTGACCCCTCACCCTAACCCTCTCCCACAGGGAGAGCAGCTGTGTTTAAAATCAACGGGTGATGATTAATTTGTCACCCATTTTTTATTATCCCGCAGCATCGCATTCAGGATGGTTAGCAGCTTTCTCACGCAGGCGGTCACCGCCACCTTGAACGGTTTTCCACGCCCTGTCAGGCGCTCGTAAAACTCCCGGATTGTCGGGTTGTACCGCACCGCTGACAAGGTCGCCATGTATAGCGCTGAACGCACCGCGCTTCGCCCTCCCCAGATACTTCGCTTCCCTTTCATTTTTCCACTGTCATGGGCATAGGGACACACGCCAACCAACGCGCTTATTTTGTGCCGATTCAGCCTCCCCAGCTCCGGCAACATCGCAAGAAGCACCGCCATCGTTGTCGGCCCGATACCTTTGACTTCCTCCAACAACGTCGCCTTTTCCCGCCACAGAGGCATCACTTTTATTTGCCTGTCGATATCGTCATCTGCATCCCGGATTTCAGCGGTCAGCCAGTCGATATGCCGCTTGATGCCCGCTGAGACCACCACGTCATCGCAGCTTTTATAGCGGTTTATCTCCATGGTCCTGTTATCGACCAGTTGGCGACGGCGGGTCACCATCCCGGCCAGACGCTGCGTCTGTTCATCCGGTGTGGGGCGGGCTTCGGGCTCCATTCTCCGGCCAAACTCGCAGATGATACGCGCATCATTCGGGTCGGTTTTGTACAGGGTCCCTAGCGCACGAGCGAAGTTTTTTACCTGGCGTGGATTGACCACGGCCACGGGTAACCCAGCCAACTCAAGCGTGGCGGCCAGCAACGAGTGATATCGGCCTGTCGCCTCCATCACGACAAGCTTGACGGTGATGGCAGAGAGCGAACTCAGCAACTGCTGATGGCCTTCCGGTGTGTTATCCAGATGCAGAAGCTGACGAGTTGGGTCGATGTATACGTCAAAAGTGTCTTTGGCAATGTCGATACCGACGGTTGCATGTTCAGTCATTTCAAGTCTCCCGGCCTTGTAAGATACGGGCTGGCTGATGCCGCCCTGGCAGCTGTTCGGGTTAACAGGAAAACTGACGCCACGCCATAAGCTCTCCCACGGGCTTGTTGTCCCAGAGGGGAATCGGGCTGTAGCGTCAGGTACAACTCGGTTAAAGTCTACCCGCCTTTGGGCGGGTAATTAAAGTACCTTAAACATACAAGGGGACCGATCGAGTTGGGCTGAAAGTGTAGTAACTCACTTTGAATGAGGACCGATCGAGTGTGTTTGAAATGGTAGTAACTCACTTTGAATGAGGACCGATCGAGTGTGTTTGAAATGGTAGTAACCCACTTTGAATGAGGACCGATCGAGTGTGTTTGAAATGGTATTAACCCACTTTGAATGAGGACCGATCGAGTGTGTTTGAAATGGTAGTCATTCACTTTGAAGGAGGAGCGATCGAGTTTGCTGAGATGACCTCTTTACTTCCAAAAGCGCAGGGGCTAACAGCTCCCTCTCCCTGTGGGAGAGGGTTGGGGTGAGGGGATGCTATTGGCCGTAATAGGCGTTCTTGCCGTGCTTGCGCAGGTAATGCTTATCCAACAGCACCTGCTGCATGTTGCCAATCCCCGGCGTCAACTGCCGCGAAAAAATCCCCATATAAGCAATTTCTTCCAGTACGACCGCGTTGTGCACTGCGTCATGCGCATCCTTACCCCAGGCAAACGGCCCATGGGCATTGACCAGCACCGCCGGAATGGCGCTTGGGCTGATGCCGCGCTGGCGGAAGGTTTCAATAATCACCTTGCCGGTATCCAGTTCATAATCGTGCTCGATCTCGTCTGCGGTCATCAACCGGGTGCAAGGGATCGCGCCGTAGAAATAGTCGGCATGAGTGGTCCCCCAGGCAGGGATATCCAACCCGGCCTGTGCCCAGATAGTGGCATGGCGTGAATGGGTATGCACGATGCCGCCGATGTCAGCAAACTCGCGGTACAGCGCCAAATGGGTAGCGGTATCTGAAGAAGGCTTCTTGTTACCCTCAACTCGTTGTCCATCGGCCAGATTGACTACCACCATATCCTCCACCTGCATATGCGCATATTCCACGCCGGAAGGCTTGATCACCACCAATCCGCGTTCACGATCAACGGCGCTGACGTTACCCCAGGTAAAGGTCACCAGCTTGTGGCGCGGGAGGTCGAGGTTGGCCTCCAAAACCTGCTGTTTGAGCTGTGGCAGAGTTAGCATGTCATTCCTCCTTGCTGCATTTGTTGTTCAATCCAACGGCGGGCTTGCACGATCTCGGCAACCGGTTCGTCGGCTTTTTCGGTCCACATCTCAATCAGGAAAGCGCCGCGATAGTTGAGCTGCTTCAGCGTACGGAACAGGGCGACAAAATCCACACAGCCTTCACCGAATGGCACATCGCGGAACTGACCCGGTGACGTCTCAGTGACCGGGAAGGTGTCTTTGAGGTGAATGGCAGCGATGCGGTCAATGCCGAGCTGCAATTCTTGCGCGACGTCGTTACCCCAGGCGCTAAGGTTGCCAACGTCTGGATATACCGTGAACCAAGGGGAAGCCAGTAGGGAGTCCCAGCTTTTCCACTTGCTGATGGAACTCATGAATTCGGTATCCATAATTTCGACCGCCAGCATCACCTGTGCGGCAGCGGCACGTTCCACCGCCCATTGCATACCCTCGGTAAAGCGGGCGAGGGTTCCTTCATCCCGCTGCTCGTAATACACGTCATAACCCGCCAACTGAATGGTGCGAATGCCAACGTCTTTGGCCAGTTGGATCGCCTGTTCCATGATCAGATAAGCCTGCTGCCGCGTGGCCTCGTCATGGCTGCCGAACGGGAAACGGCGATGGCCAGAAAGGCACATCGAGGGAATGCTGATGCCGGTTTCCAACATGGCGCTGACCAGCGAAAGACGCTGCTCTTTGCTCCAGCTCAGACGTGCCAGCCGTTCATCACTTTCATCGATCGACATCTCGACAAAATCAAAGCCGCAGGCCTTGGCCAATGCCAGCCGCTCTGGCCAGCTCAGGTGTTTCGGCAGCGCTTTTTCGTAAATTCCCAACGGATGCTGGCGCATATCAAGATCTCCAAATGTCATCAATGGCGGTATGAAACTGACGTGCGGCCACCACCGGATCGGCAGCCTCGGCCAGCGCACGCCCGGCAATAAACGCCGTCACGGCGATGTCTTTAAACAGCGGCAAATCGGCCGGGACGATCCCGCCGGTAACCGAAAGCTCAATCCCCAGATCGGACAGCGCCTTCATGGTGTCCAGATCCTGTTGACCCCAGGTTTGCCCGCTGGCCTGAGCATCGCGGCCACGATGGTAAATCGCCTGTTTGATACCCAGATCGCGCCAGGCTTTGGCATCTTCCAGCGTCCAGCGGCCAAACAGTTCGATCTGGATTTCGCCCCGGTAGCGCTCGGCCACCTCCAGCGCGCTAGCCATGGTGGCTAGGGGAGCTGCACATATCACGGTCATCCAGTCGGCGCCCTGCGAAAAAGCCTGTTCGGCCAGAGTTGCTCCGGCATCGGCCACCTTCAGATCGGCGACCAGCGTATGTTGCGGGCAACGTTCACGCAGGGCGCCCACTGCCTGGATCCCGGCGCTGATGCATAAAATGGTGCCTGCCTCGATGATGTCGACGTACGGATGCAGATGGTCGACCGTTTGCAGAGCGGCATCCAGCCGGGTGTGATCGAGCGCCAGTTGCAGGCGCGGTTTGATGGTCATACAGCCTCCTTGAAATTGCCGTGTTGCAACGTTTGTAGCGTGGCAACCAGCGCCTGATAACGTTGGTACTTACGGTGGTAAGCATGCTGGACGGTGGGATCTGGCAGAACGGTTTCGATGCGTGGAGCCAATGCCCGCTGCGCGGCGGCAAAGTCGCTAAAAGCGCCGGTTCCCACCATGGCGGCCATCGCCGCGCCCAGACAGCCGGTTTCTTCCACCTGCGGCAGCTCGACCGGTAAGCCGCTGACGTCGGCAAACATTTGCATCCAGGGGGCCGATTTAGCTGGCCCCCCGGTGACGCGCAGTGCCTTGGTCTGGGGGAAACGTTGCCGCATACGGTTCAGGTGGGTCATATGGCAGAACACCACGCCCTCGAAAATCGCCTGGACCAGATGTTCGCGCTGATGGAAGGCCTGGATGCCGTAGAAGCTGGCACTCAATCCCAGCCCGGCGTTGGAACCATAAAGGAAGGGGGCAAACAGCAACTGGCTGCCAGCCTTGGGCAGGTCTGCCACCCAGCGGTTGAGTTGCGCGTAGTCGTGCAAGCCCCATTGCTGGCAAAACCACTCCAGATTGGCAGCGGAGGTAGGGCTGGCTTCGTGGACGATGTATTTGCCTTGCTCAGCGTGGCGGCCATAAACGAACGGATAGCCGGAGTCGGAAGCGATCGTTGCGGTTATCCCACTGGTGACCGACCAGGTGCCCATCACCGCGTTGAGTCGGGTTTCATCCTGCAACCCGGCACAGAGTGCGGTGGATACCACGTCAAACAAACCGCCCACCACCGGGGTGCCGATTGGCAAGCCGGTGAGTGCTGCGGCTTCAGCACTAACGCGCCCGGCGACCTCGGCAGAACCGACAATTGGCCGTAGGGCTGTCACGATCTCGTCGATGCCAAGCAACTGTGCCAGTGCCGGGTCATAACAGCCGCGCTCCATCTGATACAGGTTGGATTCGGAGATATTGGTTTCTTCACCGGCCAGTTCACCCGTCAGGCAATAGCGCAGATAATCATGTGCCATCAGCACGCTGCCGATCTGGACGTAGCGCTCGGGTTGATGCTGCTTGATCCAGCGCAGCAACGAAACCGGATGGCCGGTCCATAGCGTCTGGCGAGTCTGCTCGTACAGCGCTTGCGGCATGCCCGCTTGTTGCCAGGCCATCACCTGTGCCAGTGCCCGCTGATCGGAAGACAGAATGGCGTTACCCAGCGGTTTTCCCTGTTTATCCAACAGGAACACGCCTTTGCCCTGGGCCGAAATCCCCAGCCCGTGAACGGCTGCCGCGGCGACATCGTTATGTTCCAACACCTCGCGGATCACGCTGGCGGCGGTTTGCCATAGTGCGGGCATATCCCGTTCCGCCCAGCCAGGCTGTGGGGCGACGATCGCCAAATTACGGCGAGCAATGCCCAGTTCTTTACCTTCGGCGTTATACAATCCGGCCTTGATAAAGGTGCCGCCGCAATCGAGCCCGAGCCAGTATTTCATTGCTCGCTCCCGGCGACCTGGTCGCACCTGTTTGGCAACATCAGCGCCAGCATTGCGGCGATCGCCAGTGAGGCTGCCAGGCTATAAACACCAACGTCCTTGTTGAACAGAGTGATCAGCACGCCGACCATATAGGGGCCGCAGAAACCGCCAAGATTGCCCAAGGCATTGATCACACCGCGTGCGCCACCGGCCACTTCAGCGTTGAATAATTTGGGGGGAATAGTCCAGAACACGCCTGCGGCCGCCTGAATAAACACGCCGCAACCGACTAACGCGGCATAAGACCACCAGATGTGATCTTTCAGCAGTACGGAAAGCGCCATGCAAATAGCAAAGCAGGCCAGCGGCAGGGCAACGAACACTTTGCGTTTACCGGTGCGATCGGACAAGGTGGAAACGATCAGCATGCCGAAAATGGCGCCAATGTAGGGCAGCACGGCAAGCCAGCCCACCTGTTCCATATTGCCGTTGGTCAGGCCCTTCAGAATGGTGGGCAGCCACAGGGTGTAGCCGTAGATCCCGGTTTGGTAGAAGAAGTTAACCAGGATCAGTTGCCACATGATCCGGTCGCCCAGCACGCGCCGCAGCGAAGCATTGCGCACCGTTTTGCCTTTGATCAGCAACTGTTCGTCATGCAGGGTTTTGATCAGGTAGTCTTTTTCAGCCTGTGAGATCCACTTGGCTTCCTGTGGGCGGTTGCTGATGGTGAAACACCATAACGCCATCACCACCAGTGATAGACCACCTTCTACCAGGAACAGCATGCGCCAGTCCCAGGCGGTGATGATCCAGCCGGATAGCGGGGCGGTGAGGATACCGGCGATCGGCACGAACATGATCACGATGGCATTGGCGCGGCCACGTTCCTTGTCCGGGAACCAGTTGCTGATCATGGTCAGCACTACCGGTAGCATACCGCCTTCTGAAACACCCAGGGCAAAGCGCAGGAACAGCAGTTGGTATTGATTGGTCACCAAACCGGTCAGCACCGAGATCACCGCCCAGGCCAGCAGCGACCAGCCAATAAACTTTTTGCCGTTACCGTTAACCGCCAGCTTGCCGCCGGGCACTTGCAGGAACAGATAACCGATGAAGAAGATGCCGCCCGCCAAGCCGGCCATGGAGGCGGTGATCCCCAATTCGGCGTCCATGCCGCCAGGCATGGCGAAGGCGATATTAACGCGGTCCATATAAGAAATAATGCAGGTAATCAGAATAGGCGGCACAATTCTCAGCCAGCGTAATTTGGGTATGGCCTGACTTTGGCTAACAGCAACAGAAGCAGTATTCATGTTATTGATACCTTCGCATAAGTAGGGTGCTCGGAATAAATCCGTATTATTGTTTACCGTTTCATAGGTATTATTTGATGTTCTATCTTATTGGTGTTGTGATTAGGCCACTGCTTAACGCCAGGGCGTTGATACCATCCTTGATAATAGCGATCCTTTGTTCGACACTCTCTTGTGCCGAGGTGGACAGTAATTTGATACCTGCATAGTTTAATTCTGCCAGCGGAGCCTGATTAAATAATTGCCGAGCACTGTCCAGCGTCATTAATGATTCATGGCAAACATAATGGCTCCCATCGAATGGGGCAAAGGGCGCATGCGTATCCTCCCATTCGCCATAAGCACCGTGGCTGGCGGTGCCGGAGAACATCAGGGCGCTTAATAACCCTGCCTGTTGACACTGTTTCACCTGTTGTAAAGGCAGGAGGTCATTATGCCCCTCAATAGCAGAGCGGCCCCAGTTGATGGCCAGGGTTAGCGTATCGCCAAAGTGGCGGTTAATCGCCTGTGCCGCGATGATCTCATCTTCCAGCGTCAGGAAACCTTTGTGTGGCATGGGCCCGGTCAGCGCATCGCAGTGCTCAATCACCAAATCGCATTCCCAGTGCCAACCGGCAATGTCTTCCAACGAGGCAATGAAGGCCTGCCGCGCCGCGGCACTGTCTTTTTCCTGCCGGTTGGGGGCCGATTGAAGCTCCAGGGCTACCACCTGTTGGCGACCGGCGCGATCGTTGGTGCGCTTAACTTTGTCATGTATTGAACGGATATAATCCACCGCTGCCTGGCGCTCCTCCTCATTACGGGCGGCGAGGCCAAAATCCCGCCCGCTGCCGCGTCGTTGCATGGTCCCCATTACTGCTGTAAGCACCAGTTGCCAGTGGCTGGGGATCTGCTTAAGCAAGAAATCGTCACCATAAGGATGCAGTTCGTCCAGGCAAGGCTGCTCCAGCCCACGGATCAGCGGCAGTTCAGTCAGCCGGTCCCAGAATTGAACTTCCTTCTCACGTTCGAGCTGATGAAATGAAGGGGCGCAAGGATAAGCACCAATAATAAAGCCCGGCGTTGTGTTTTCCATATTTTTCACCTGATATTATCGCAATCAATGAAACGGCTAAATTCACGTTATGAGATAGTCTTTAATTCATCGTGCTGGAAAGTAATGTTATCGGTATTTTCACTACCACCTTTCTGATATCGCAGGACGTTTGATTAATACAGGCAGGGCGATGGACATCCTGCGGATAAAATACCGCAAAATTACCGGGCTGCATGGTTAACCAGGATTCGTCTTCTACGTCCTGATAGAAAATAATGTCACGCTGCGCTAATAATTCCTGATGAATAACGTTATTTCCTCTGTCTGCTGCAACGCCTATTAATTCAGTGCCGCTTACCAGGAACTGCACGTCGATATTTTTACGGTGTACTTCAGGGCGCAACTCATCTTTATGTTGCGTGTGAAGATCCAGCACCTGCACTACATAACCGGTTTGCGGATCCTCATAACGCCCGGCAGACAGAATGGTAAAGTCGGTGTTCTGCAAATAGGCCACGGCTTTGGCAATCGCCGGGGGGTAGTGTTCTGCTGTCGTATGGGCAATATGGCCGAAGATCATAAACAGCTCCTTAAAGTGCCTGAATGCGGGCCCAGACGCGGTCATCTACCGGGATGCCTTCGCGTTGATTTTCGGCGCGGACGTGCGGGAAGCGGTGGCCTGGCAAGCGAATGGCGACTTCTGGGTTATCACGCTCGGCGCTGGTAACGTAATCCATTATGCGCTGCAGCTTTTCATCACGGGTTTTGCCGTCGATCAGGCGGTCGATCTCAATGGCGATAAACACCTGCGAAATGCCGTATTCATCACGGTTATCTTCGGTAACTTCTGCAACTGATGAACCGCCAGAGAGCAGGGTAGCGATCATATCCAGCACTATCGACAGCGCAGACCCCTTCCAATAGCCCATTGGCAAGATACGCCGATTTTCCTCAATGGTGGCCGGATCGCGCGTCAGGTTGCCGTCGTTATCGAATCCGCCGTCTACCGCCAGTTTTTTGCCCGCCAGGCGATTCATTTCCAGCGCGCCGTAGGAGAACATCGACATCGACATATCTACCATGGTGATCGGGTTACTTGGCACGGCGACGATCAACGGGTTAGTGCCGATACGGCACTCTTTAGCCCCCCAAGGCGGCATGACGGCGATCGAGTTAGTCCAGCAAATGCCGATATAGCCTTGTTCTGCAGCTTGCCAACCGTAACCTCCGCCACGCATCCAGTGGTTGGCATTACGCAACGCCACCAGGCCAATTCCGTGTTGATCCGCCAATAGCATGGCACGATCCATCATCTTGCGGGCGGTGAGGTTGCCAATGCCCTGATGGGCATCCCACTGTTCGATGGCGCCTAACGACAGTAGCTTGCTCGGTTCGGCGTCAGGCACGATATCACCTGCGTCCAACTGCTGAATGAAACGTGGGAAGCGGTTGACCCCGTGGGAATAGACGCCGCTTTCGGTGGTATCCGCAAACAGAGTAGCACACTCATCTGCCGTGGTTTCCGCCACTCCCCGTGCCAGCAACACGCGTTTGAATTGCTGTTTTAACTCGGTATAGCTCACTCTCATACTGCTTCTCCCTTATAGTGAACTGCGTGTTTTGTGTTCTTTTAATTTCAATATGCGAAATTGCATTTCAAATAAATGCTATACCCCTGTCGGGATGAAGTCAAAGCCGGAGTGAAGTAAATTTTTATTGAAAAACAGTCAGTTAAATTAACCTGGTGATTATGTGATCGGCAACACAGTTTGAGGGTGCTGACGTGCTACAGACGTGACAAAGCAGGGAGAGGCGAACTCCCCCTGCGTGATGACCAGCCCATGATTACCCGTGGGTATTCAGGACAATGCGGTACAGCGATGTGGTGGCGGTAATGTAGAGCTCATTGCCTTCCGGCCCGCCGAAGGTACAGTTGGAAACGCACTCCGGCACCGGGATTTTGCCAATTTGTTCCCCTTGAGGATTAAAGATAATCACGCCATCGGCACAGCTGCAAAACAGATTACCGGCGCTATCCAGGCAGAAGCCGTCCGGGATCCCCGGTGCGACCTGGGCAAAATGCCTGCCAGCCTTCAACTCCCGTCCTTCCACCTGATACACCCGCAGTTCGCGACGTCCAAGAGTAGGGAAGTCAATAATCGACATATCCGCCACGTACAGCAGGCTTTCATCCGGAGAGAAGGCCAGGCCGTTGGGCCGCTGCAGATCGCTGGCGGCAATGTTCAGCGAGCCATCACGGGGATCGAAGCAATACAGATAGCAGCCGATCACCTGGCTTTCGGACTTGTAGCCCTCTTCATCGCCGATGATGCCGTACGGCGGATCGGTAAACCATAATGTGCCGTCGGAGCGCACCACGATGTCGTTTGGTGAGTTGAAGCGCTTACCATCCACCCGGTCGACCAGCAGTTGGACACTGCCGTCGTGCTCGGTGCGGCTGATACCCCGTCGCCCATGTTCACAGCTGATGACACGCCCCTCGGCATCACGGGCGTTACCGTTGGCATAGTTGGATGCCGCTCGCCATACGCTGAGCTCGCCATTGCGGGCCCAGCGGAACATGCGGTTGCCTTTCACATCGCTGAATACCACCGCATCCTGCTGTGGTAGCCATACCGGGCCTTCGGCCCAAACGGCGGGGGAACACAAACGTTCCAGTCGTTGTTCGATCATCTCAGCCTCCTGATTACTTCACACCCCAAATCGTTTTGTAATGCCCCTGATAGTCATTTTGTGGGTCATACATGTTATTTGGGCCACCGTCATTGGCGATATTCTCGCGGGTGACCAGATGGGCCGGAGTCACGTAACCGGAAGGTGCCTGCTTGGCGAAGGCACGGTTAAACTCATCCAGCAACTGCCAGCCGTGCAGTTTCAGCGGCTCGGGCACGGTGGCCGACTGGCTGTCACCGGAACGAATGCGTTGATAGGCAGAAATAGAGCCGTCACCGGCCGAGATATTAAACGGCGCATTGCTGCCGCCTTTACCGGCAGTTTTCAGCGCCGGAGCCATAAAATCGAAATACAAATCGTTGATTGCCAGCGCGTACTGGAACTTGTCACCGTATTTCTGCAACAGGCTGAAGGTCATGGCTGGCATGCGGCTGGCGGTATCTGCCAGCGGGGTGTCGATAAATTCCACCAGTTTACAGCCGCTGCATTTGGCCACTTCTTCTTTCATCACGTTGGCCTTGTCCAGCGCGATTTGGTACAGCGAATCGGTAAAGATCAGCACGCTGGCCTGCCCACCGGATTTCACGACCGCGTACTGTGCGGCGATGCGTGCTACCTCATTGGAATCGGAAGTGACGTTATAAAACACATCGTATTTGGCGATGGGGCCGGGCTCCGGCACCGCGTGCCAGGCCGTCAGAACGATCCCCTGAGCCACCGCCTTTTTCAGCGGGATTTTAGCCACGTTGGGGTTCCAGCCGCCGATCACGATCCCGTCCGGCTTTTGGGCAATGGCCTGATTCAGCGACGACAGTTGGTCTTTCACCGAACCACCGCCGTCCAGCGTTTCCAACTGCCAGCCCGCCACCTTGGCTGCTTCGCTCAGCCCTTGTTGCACTCCTTGCACGCCGCCGTTCTTCATGTCAGAGGCAATAAAGATGATTTTCTTGTTCGCCTGCAGCTGCGGCCCGCTGGTAGGGCCATCCCATTGTGTACTGCTGGCAGTGGCTTTGGCTACCGCCGCCGTGGCCTGATCGAGATAGGCATCTGCCCAGGCCGGTGAGGTGGCCAACAGCAGAGTGGTGATCCCGGGCAAAATCCAACAATGTTTCATGGCTGTGCTCCTGATTAAGGATTGATCGCATTTTGGTTGTTGTTGTCGGCAGATGCCGCCTGACTGCGTTGTACTGCTTTCTGATTGAGTAACCGACGGCGTTGGGCATAGCCCGCCAGCGTGATGGACAGCAGCAGCGTCGCGCCGTTGAACAGCGGTTCGACCCAGAACTCCCCACCAAACTGCTGGATCCCCGCGATGCCGATCGCCAGAATGGCAATGCCGACCACGGTGCCCCAGACGTTCACTCGGCCTGGACGAATGGTGGTACTGCCGAGAAATGCCCCCACCAAGGCGGGTAACAGGTAATCCATCCCGACGCTGGCCTGGCCCACCCCCTGTTCAGCAGCGATCAGCACGCCGCTAAAACCGGTGAGCACGCTCGAGGCGATAAAGGCGCCAATGGTGAAGCGATTGACCGAAATACCGTTGAGCCGCGCCGCAGCCGGATTGCCGCCTACCGCATACATGCACCGGCCCAGCGGGGTATGTTCGGTGATCAGCCACAGGATGACGGCGACGATCAGCACGTAGAAGGCCACAATCGGGATCCCGGCGATTTCGGTGTGATGCAGGGCGATAAAGGCGTCGGGTAGGTCGCCGACAATCTGCCGCCCGCCGGAGTGCCATAGCGCCAGCGCATACAGCACGGTGCCTGAACCCAGGGTGGCCACGAAGCTGTCGATATCCGCCAGCGCTACCAGGATGCCGTTAAGCAGGCCGTACAGCGCGGAAATGACCAGCACGGTCAGCACCGCCATCTGCCAGGAGAAGCCATATTCCACCTGTAAGGTGATCGCCAGAATGTGCCACAGTACGATACCGAAACCGACGTTCAGGTCGATCTTGCCGACGATCATCGGAATGGTGGCCGCCAGCGCCAGCAGGGCGATCTTGGCCTTGCTGGAGAGGATCGCCTGTACCGTCAGCATCGAGGCGAACGACGGCGTGGTGAGCGAGAAGACGATCACCAACGCAATACACAGCAGCAGCAGGCCATAACGGGTAATGATTTGCATCAGCCATGGGCCAACGCCGTCCTGTCCCAGGCTGACGCGCTGTTCCAGCGCCGTTGATTTGACGGACGTTTTATTCGACATGGTATTCCTCCACAACGGCTTCCCCAGCGCTGGCAGAGGCCAGCTCCAATAAATTGGCGAACGAGACTTGTTGGTTCTTCAATTCGCCCACCACTTTCCCCCGGTTAAACACCAGGGCGCGGTTACAGATATGCGCGATCTCTTCAAAATCGTTGGAGATCACCAATACCGCCACGCCGGCTGCCAGGGATTTATTTAACAGATGATAGATTTCGGCGCGGGCGCCCACGTCAACCCCGGCAGTAGGGTCTTCCAGGATCAGCAACGGTGCCGCAAGATGCATCCAGCGGGCCATCACCACTTTTTGCTGATTGCCGCCGGACAGGGCGCTGATATCGATATTGACGTCCTTTGGCCGCACGTCGAACAGCTGCACCTTCCACCAACTGGCACCGATTTCGGCTCGGCGGCTATAGCGCGAGAACAGCTTATGGCCGCTGGCGCAGGGGTTGATAAACAGGTTTTCCCGTACGCTCATCGACATCACCAGGCTTTCGCCGGTGCGATCGCCAGCGACAAGCGACACTCCACAGGCCATAGCCTGCTGCGGCGTGGTGGCTGAGTAAGGTTTATCGCGAAACTGGATTTCTCCGCTGTCCCGTTGGCGCAGGCCAAACAGCAGGCGGCCAATCTCCTCCTGGCCAGCGCCGCGTAGCCCGGCAAGAGCGAGCATTTCACCCGGCTGCAATTCAAAGCTGACCGGGCCGATATCCCCGACGGTGATGTTATGCAGTTGCAATACCGGCGGCTGGTGCTGCGGCAGCGGTTCACGCTGATCTTCCGCCATCGCTTCACCCACGATCATCTGCACCAGATCGCGCAGGGAATAATCGGCGGTATTGCCCCCGGCAACGTAGCGCCCGTCACGCATCACGCAAACCCGATCGGCAATTTCAATCACTTCATCCAGGCGATGGGTGACGTAAATCATGCCGACCTTTTTGGCACGCAGCCGGTTGATCACCGCAAACAGGTGGCGTACGTCGTTGGCGGGTAGGGAAGCGGTAGGTTCATCCAGCACCAGCAGTTCGGCATTCACCGCCACCGCCCTGGCAATGGCCAGCAATGACTTTTCCGTGCGGGAAAGCTCAAATACACGTGCGTCTGGGTCCAGGGCAATCCCCACATCCTGCAAGGCTTCCAGCGCACGGCGGCGAATGGCTCGCCAGTCGATCAGCCCGAAACGGCGGGGAAACCCCATCACCAGCGCCATGTTCTCCGCTACCGTCATCCATTCAATCAGGCCCAGATCCTGATGGATAAAGGCAATCGGCTGGCGGCTATCACTTTTAATCGCCGCCGCCGAGGCAATGCTGTTACCTTGAAAGTGGATATCGCCGCCATCGCGGGGATACACTCCAGCCAGGACTTTGATCAACGTGGATTTACCCGCGCCGTTTTCCCCTAGCAGCGCCAGCACTTCGCCGGGCATCACCTGCAGGCTGACGTCGTTAACCGCGATGTTGCCGCCAAAACGCTTGACGATATGGCTGAGCGTAAGAATGGGTTGATCCGCATTGCCTTGAGTCATGTGATGCGCCCCTGTGTCGGTTCGCGCCATCAGCGCGATGCCAATAAATGAAGTCCTGCTGTTTTAATCAACCTTAAATTTCAATATGCGAAATCAGATTTCAAAAATGATATGCCTAACGTCGAGCTAAAGCAAAGCCGGGACGGTTTTAATTCTCCTTAATAAACAATGGATTATTTTTAATTTTGTCAATTTGTGACGCACAACTCACTTATAAGGTTGCCGGAATGTTGCGGGTTTTAACCTCACTACTGAAAATGATACGGCGTTCCAACTTCACCTGATGCGGCCCTTGGAGTAACATTCTCCCCCAGTAGGTCCGCTTCTTACGCCGTGGCAACGGCTGGCGGCTCAACAATGGAGAGACTTCGCTATGAGCCTGAAAGCTGTTGACGAAAAAGATGACAAAAAAGACAAACCCCTGGGCAGCCAAAGCCTGTTTCGTGGTTTGCAGCTGATTGAAATATTGAGCAATTTCCCTAATGGTTGCCCGCTGGCGCACCTGTCCGAGCTGGCCGAGATGAACAAAAGCACCGTGCACCGCCTGTTACAAGGGCTGCATACCAGTGGCTATGTCACGCAGGCGCCTTCCCCAGGCAGTTACCGCCTGACCACCAAATTTATTTCTATTGGTCAAAAGGCGCTTTCCTCATTGAACATCATCCACGTGGCTGCGCCGCATTTGGAGCAGTTGAACCTGGAAGTGGGGGAAACGGTCAACTTCTCCAGCCGGGAAGACGATCATGTGATCCTGATCTACAAGTTGGAACCGACCACCGGCATGATGCGTACCCGTGCCTATATCGGCCAGCATATGCCGCTGTACTGTTCGGCGATGGGTAAAATTTTTATGGCCTATGGCAAGAGCGACTATCCGGATCACTATTGGCAAACCCATCAGCAGGAGATCCAGGTACTGACGCGTAATACCATTACCGAATTGCCGAAGATGTATGAGGAGTTGGCGGATATCCGCAAGCAGGGCGTGGCGATGGATCGCGAAGAAAACGAGCTGGGCGTGTCCTGTATTGCTGCCCCGGTGTTCGATATTCAGCAACGGGTGCCTTATTCCGTTTCGGTTTCGCTGCCTACGGCCAAGCTGCAACAGGTTGGCGTAGAGTCGTTGATGAAACCGCTGCTGGAGACCACGCGGCGCATCTCTCAGGAATTGGGGTTTGTGACGCAGGAGTGATTTTGCTAAACAAGGCAGATCCCTGACGGAATTTGTGCTTAATTTAACAAGATTTGCGCAACATTTGTGCAATCTAACACATCAGATCACAAAAAAGGGACACAATGAGTTATCTTATGTCCCGATTTCATCCCTTTAACGGATCCTAGACCCATATGATTATCAAACCTAAGGTTCGCGGCTTTATCTGCACCACCACTCATCCGGTCGGTTGTGAAGCCAATGTTCGTCGTCAGATTGCCTACACCAAGGCACAAGGCAAGATTGCCAATGGCCCTAAACGTGTGCTGGTGATCGGTGCATCTACCGGTTATGGTCTGGCTTCCCGTATTGCCACCGCCTTTGGCAGCGACGCTGCCACCATTGGCGTATTCTTCGAGAAAGCGGGCAGCGAAAGCAAAACCGCCACCGCTGGCTGGTACAACTCGGCCGCTTTCGATAAAGCCGCTAAAGAAGCTGGCCTGTACGCGAAAAGCGTTAATGGCGATGCCTTCTCCAACGAATGCCGTGCCAAGGTGATTGAGCTGATCAAAGCTGACCTGGGCCAAATTGATTTGGTGGTTTACTCACTGGCTTCGCCGGTGCGTAAAATGCCAGATACCGGCGAAGTAGTGCGTTCCGCACTGAAGCCAATCGGTGAGGTTTATACCACCACCGCTATCGACACCAACAAAGACCAAATCATCACCGCTACGGTTGAACCGGCGAGCGAAGAAGAGATCCAGAACACCATCACCGTGATGGGCGGTCAGGATTGGGAACTGTGGATGTCGGCGTTGGAAGAAGCGGGCGTGCTGGCCGAAGGTGCCAAGTCCGTTGCTTACTCGTATATCGGTACCGACCTGACCTGGCCAATCTACTGGCACGGTACGCTGGGCCGCGCCAAAGAAGATTTGGATCGCGCAGCTACCGCTATCCGTGGCGATCTGGCTGCCAAGGGCGGCACCGCTCACGTTGCCGTGCTGAAGTCCGTGGTCACTCAAGCTTCTTCGGCCATTCCGGTAATGCCGCTGTATATCTCCATGGCCTTCAAGATCATGAAAGAGAAGGGCATTCACGAAGGCTGCATGGAACAGGTTTCCCGTTTGATGCACACCCGTCTGTACGGCGAAGAGATGCCGCTGGACGATCATGCCCGTATCCGTATGGATGACTGGGAACTGCGTGATGATGTGCAGCAGGCCTGCCGCGATCTGTGGCCGTCAATCACTTCGGAAAACCTGAGTGAACTGACCGATTACACCGGCTACAAGCAGGAGTTCCTGCGCCTGTTCGGCTTTGGTCTGGAAGAAGTGGATTATGACGCGGACGTTAATCCTGACGTGCGTTTCGATGTGGTAGAGCTTTAATTTCCTACCCCAGAATGTCAAACAGGGCCCAATTGGGCCCTGTTTGTTTTATAAGGCACCGAAATCAATCCTCATCGTCGTGCTCGTCGTCTTCATCCATCACGATCGGGCAGTCGAAGTCATCCGGCTTGAGCACCAGCAGGTCACATTTCAGATGGTCGATCACCTGTTCCGCGGTATTGCCGATAAACGCAGCAGAAATACCGGTGCGGCCCAAGCTACCTAACACCACCACGCCCGCTTGCAAATGCTCGGCCAAATCCGGGATCACCTCCTCCGGCAGGCCTTTCTCCACGTGGGTGAACTCTTCGTTGATGTGGAATTTTTGCCTTAACGCCTTCATGGCGATCAGGTGCTGCCCGCGGATTGCATCGTTATAGATGCTGGGGTCAAAATCGGGCAGTTCGATGGCTATATTGATCGGAGTAACCGGGTAGGCACCCACCAGGTGTACTTCGGTTTGATCGACGTTTTGCGCCAGTTCGAGCGTTTCTTGCACCAGCCGGATATTGAGTGGGTCATGATAAGGCTCTTCGCTGGAGAGGTTGACCGCCACCAACGCTTTACCCCCTTCAGGCCAGGGTTGGTCTTTCACCATCCACACCGGGCAAGGGCATTTGCGCAGCAGATGCCAGTCCGTCGGGGTGAAAATCACGGATTCCAGCCTGTCGTGCTGATGGGCCATTTTCAACAGTAAATCGTGCTTGCCGCTCAGCACTTCCTGAATGATCGCCTCATAGGGACGATTGTGCCACACCACTTTGATTTCAATGGGGACACCGTCTTCAAGATAGAAGCGGCATTGCTCTTTAATCCACGCCGCCCGTTGGCTAATCACCCCTTGCCGCATCGCCGTTCTTTCGTCAGGGGAAAGCAGGGTGGTCATTTCGTAAGAGAAATCATAGATAGGAAGAAAGGCCTTAATCCGCCCGCCGTTCCGCTTGATCAGGTAAACTGCCCGGCGCAGCGCCGGTTGATCGTCCTGATTGGGGTCAATAGCCACCAGTAGATTCTGATACTTCGCCATAGGGCCTCCTTACAGCTGTAGATCAACAGTCTGTTCACATACAGAGTAACCCAACATTGAAAAACAGAACAGCGGCAGAGGGGGGGCTGGGCCAACAATTTCAGCGAATTATTGGCCCAGTAGGGGATCAGGCGCTTACGGAGACGTTGATGCGTGCGGCACCCGCCAGTTGTGACAAGGCGTCTGCGTTTTCGATGGTGATGTATTTGCCTTTCACGCTGAGGATTTCGCTTTTCTGGAAACGCCCCAACAGGCGGCTGATGGTTTCCACCGTCAGGCCCAGATAGTTGCCGATATCGCCACGGGTCATGGTCAAACGGAACTCACGCGGTGAGAAGCCACGTTCGGCAAAGCGGTGCGACAGGTTATAGACGAAAGCGGCCAGGCGCTCTTCGGCGTTCTTCTTTGACAGCAGCAGGATCATATCCTGGTCGCCTTTGATCTCACCGCTCATCAAACGCATGATTTGCTGGCGCAGATTAGGCATTTTGCCCGAGAGATCGTCCAGCGTTTCAAACGGGATTTCACAGACCATGGAGGTTTCCAGCGCCTGAGCGAAGCTTGGGTGCTTCAGGCCACCGATGGCGTCAAAGCCCACCAGATCGCCCGCCAGGTGGAAGCCGGTAATTTGTTCGTCACCCTGTTCGGTGATGGTGTAGCTTTTGATGGTCCCGGAGCGGATGGCGTACAGTGATTTCAGTTCGTCACCGGCTTTAAACAGCGTTTGGCCTTTCTGGATCGGCTTTTTCCTCTCGATGATGTTGTCGAGTTGGTCCAGCTCATGCGTATTCAGCGTAAAAGGAATACACAATTGGCTGATGCTACAGTCTTGGCAATGGATCGCACAACCACCAGACTGGATACGACGAATCACGCGTTTTTCCGGGATCATAGATTAAGCTCACGCAATAATTGATATGAGTCAATTTTAACATCTTTTGCGGCAGGTGATAAGTACAGCAAGAACAACAATGGCGACATTTTGTGTGATTTTTAAACAGGACTATTGCTCATCATTCCGTAGCATACTGATGTTTAGTGATTTATTGACTTCGGGAAAGGCTGGCTGATATTGACTAAAACCATATGAAAAACGAATAAATCTCGCATTATCATCGGCTTTCTGCGATTAGTCTTATCGATTGTAGGGGCATAGGTGGGCAGATAGCTTTCATCCGTGATGGTAACGTAGGTTAACGAGTAAATATTTCTACACAAATCCGTGCGGTGAATGAGCCCGCCAGTGATGACCGTACTGTGCAGGAGCGAACGGGCGCAGCATGCTGCGCCCAGCTTTAAAGTCAGGCGCTATTTTTAGCCAAAGCATCATTAGCCGGAACATAGCGCGGGACGTTGTTATGTCCTGGCTGGTCGACTTTGACGATCAGCGTCAACACCGCTGCCACCAGATACAAACCGGTATACACCCACACTACGCCTTCGATATCAAAGAAGGGCAGCACTATAGAAGCGATGGCCGGGGCCGCGAAGTTGCTCAGGCCAGCGGAAAGGTTATAGATCGATATAGCTGCACCTTTGTGGTTGGGTTCCAGTACCGGGAACACTGCGGTCATAGGGACGAAGGCCGCAACGGTGATCCCAAGCATGACTGCGGGCACCAGCGCGATCCAGAAGTTATGGCCAAAATGCACCGGCAGGTAGTAAAACGCCAGGCTGGAGATGGCGCAACCGATGCAGCCAAACCAGCGCACCTGGCGCAGCCAACCGATTTTCTCCCCCAGAATGCCCCACATAATGTTGGTGAAGATGGTGACAAAGAAGAACACCGCCCAAATTTGCAGCCACTCGGACATGCTAAAGCCCAGCCGGCCTACGTACAGCATCGGCATAATCACCGCAAAGCCAAACAACGACAGCGTGTTGATGATGCGGATCAGGCAGGAGAGGAAGATATTGCGGTTGGTGAACAGGATAGTCACCGCGCGGGAAAGCTCTTTGAGTTTCTCCTGCGGTGAAAGGTCGGCCTTGGGGCTGGCTTCACCCACGTTGCGCAGCAGGAACATCGCCATCAAGCCACCGGCAGCCACCCAGACAATGGCAAACCACAGAGTGCCGGTTTCGCCCATCAACGGAATGGTAAAGCTGGGCAGATAGCTGCCGACACAGCCGATGCCGATCGAGTACATTGCCCAGAACCAGCCCATCGCGGAAGAGAGCTGCTGTTTAGGGACGTTCTGTACCACCAACATCACAAACGAATAGATAAACAGCGGATAGGCCAGGCCACGAATGCCGTAAAACAGCAACATCAACGGGTAGTTACGCATCCCCAGGCCAAACAGCATAAACAGCACGTGCATTACCAGCCACAGGATAAAGCCGATGCGCATGGCTTTTTGTGGCGTGATGATTTCGGCCACCACGCCGGAGCTCCAGGCCGCCAGCGCCGCTGCCAGACCATACACGGTAAACACCAGCGCCGACTGTGCCGGTGTGAACCCCATATCGGTGATGTGTTTAGACAGAAAGGCCATCTCAAAGCCGTCGCCGCTCATGAAAATGGCAATGGCGATGTAGCCCCAGAACAGGTTCATCGGCAGGCCGAACCAGTGTTTATGTGTTTGTGGCATAACAAACTCCAGGATAGGTGTAAGGGTACAGTCTTATTATTTTTTACCGCGCCGGGATCATGCCCGGCGCAGGGCCATTTGTTGTTGATAGAGCTGACGGTAGGTGGCCAGACGTTCCGCGAGCAGAGGTTGGCGTTCGCCGTCCGGCAGGAAGCGCCGATCGATGGCGGGTTTGTGGCAAACCTGCTCCACCGTTCCACCTGCTGCCAGCCATCCCAACCGCGCCGCGCCCAAAGCGCCGCCGGCTTCACCGCCAAGATGGGTGACCACCGGCAGATCGAGCACGTCGGCCATCAGTTGCGCCCAATGTTCGCTGCGAGCGCCACCGCCAATCAGTGAACATTGTTCCAGCCGAGTTCCGGCTTGCGAAAGAACGTCCAGGCCGTCCGCCATACCGAATGCCACGCCTTCCAGCACCGCATAGCCCATTGATGCACGCTGATGGCTGTGTGTCAGACCGTGGAACGCGCCGGTCGCCAGCGGATCGTTGTGTGGCGTCCGTTCACCGGACAGGTAGGGTAAAAATACCGGGGCCAGGCGCTGTTCCGCCAGGTTCATCTGGGCGATTTCGGCCAACAGCGTGGGTTCATTGCTGCCCACCAGTTGGCAGAACCAGCGCAGGGCACTGGCGGCGGTAAGCATCACGCTCATCTGATGCCAGCGCTCAGGCAAGGCATGGCAAAACGCATGGACGGCGGATTGTGGATTGGGGCGGAAGCGATCGTTCACGGCGAACAGCACGCCGGAGGTCCCCAGCGAGATAAATGCATCGCCTGGATTAACCGCGCCAATGCCCACCGCGCTGGCTGCGTTATCTCCACCGCCACCGGCAATGATAATATTGTCAGCAAGGCCCCAGGAGCGCGCAATATCGCCTTTCAACTGGCCGGAGACTTCGCTGCCTTCTACCAGACGCGGCATCTGATCGCGGTTGAGGCCACAGGCAGCGAGCAAGGAATCTGACCAATCCCGCTTGCCCACGTCGAGCCACAGCGTGCCAGCCGCGTCCGACATATCCGAAACCTTGTCGCCACTCATCATCCAGCGCAGGAAGTCCTTGGGCAGCAGCACGGTGGATATTTGCGAGAAGATTTCCGGTTCATGCCTGGCAACCCATAACAGCTTGGGCGCGGTGAATCCCGGCATCGCCAGGTTACCGGCAATGTCATGCAACTCCGGTGCGTTCTGCGTCAACTGCTTGCATTGTTCGGCGCTGCGAGTGTCATTCCATAAAATCGCCGGGCGCAAAACCTGATTATCACGGTTGAGCAGCACCGCTCCGTGCATCTGACCGGAAAGCCCCAGCGAGCGGATCTGCGGCCACTGTTGCGGAATTTTGGCGCGCAAACGGCTCACTACCGCCTGCGTTGCTCGCCACCAATCGGCCGGGTCCTGCTCTGCCCAGTGGGGATGCGGACGTTGTACTTCCAGCGGCTCACCGGCGCTGGCGATCAGGGTGCCGTTGTCATCAATCACCACGGCTTTGATTTCTGAGGTGCCTAAATCGAGTCCTAGATACATGGTTCGCTCCCTTTATTGCGCCAGCCAGTGATTAACCCGATCGATGGATTGGCGCAGCAGTTGGCTAAAGGCACGGCTGTGGGCCAAGGTGCTGAACAATTTCTCATCTGAGGCAAATAGCGCTACCGGATCGGCCGCTGCGAACATCTGGTGGACAGCGGCGGCGTCCAGAATACCGTCCTGATATTCATAAGGCAGTTGGCCTTGGTGCCAGCGCTGCATAAAGACAAAGAACAGGGCAGGCAGCATGGCCGTGGCTTTCGGCTCCTGGCCGCGCTGATAACACTCTTGCAGCGTTGGGGTAATGAAACCGGGGATTTTGGAAAAACCGTCGGCGGCGACGCGCTGGTTGGTATCGCGAATATAGGGGTTGCTAAAGCGTTCCAGAACCACGTCACGGTAGGCGGCCAAGTCGAGCGGGCTCGGCGTCAGGGAAGGGATCACGTCCTGGGTCACATAATCATAAGCCAACTGGTGGATGGCCGGGGTGCCGGTGCTTTCATGAATAAAGCTTTGGCCAATCAGCGTACCAGCCCAGGCAATGCAGCTATGGCTGGCGTTGAGGATGCGGATCTTGGCTTCTTCATAGGGCAGCACGGATTCAACCATTTCGACGCCGACGTTCTCCAACGCTGGCCGCCCGTTGATGAAATCATCTTCGATCACCCATTGGATAAAGGCTTCCCCCATTACAGGCGCACGATCCTGGAAGCCGGTGGCTTCGGCAACGCGCTCGGCAACCTCCGGCGCTGGCCGTGGTGTGATGCGGTCAACCATGGTGTTGGGGCAGCGGGTGTGGCTATCGATCCAGGCGATCAGCTCTGGTTCTTTACGCAGTTGCAGGAACTGCATCAGGCCGTGACGGAAGCGTTCACCGTTATGGCGCAGGTTATCGCAGTTCAATAACGTGACAGGGTCACCATTAAGCTGCTTTCTGCGTGCCAAGAGCTGTGCCATGGTGCCGTAAATAGTGCGGCAGGCGCCCAGCAGATCGGCCTGAATATCGGCGTTAGCGCGATCCAGATTAAACTGGTTATCCAGATAATAGCCACCTTCGGTAACGGTGAAGGAAATGACTCGGGTTTCTGGTTTGGCCCCTTGCGCTGTCAACGCAGCCAGTTCGTTATCCCAGGGAATGACCTTGCTGATGGAGGTAATGGTTTCGTACTGGCGAACGCCCTGTGGGGTGACGGTTTCCAGCACGTATTGGCCTTGTTGCTCAGCCAGCGTATCCAGTAACGGCGTGGCGTCATCGCGAATGTTGGCAAGCGCAATCGACCAGCGGCTATCGCCCGCTGCAATCAGGCGATGTAGATACCAGGCCTGATGAGCACGATGGAAAGATCCGGCGCCAATATGCAGCCAAATGGCCTGGGAAGAGTTCACTGGTTTGCTCATAACGTTCTCCACTAAAGGTTATTTTAGGGCATCCGCCCTTGTATTGGGCATTTGCTCCATTGATGGCGATAGATTAAATAAACTTTTGCCCTTTAAATGGGCTTTAGCTCACAAATGTGCAAATCGGCCTCTGCGGGCAGGTGGAATGCCGGTAAAATGACGCCATCAGGGGTAGCGGGTGAAACAACATGGTCAAACACGATAAGAAGCTGGATCAGGCGGCGCGCGCCGCCTGGATGTATTACGTGGCCGGACAGACTCAGAATGAAATTGCCGAGGCGTTGGGCGTATCGCGCCAGGTTGCGCAGCGGCTGGTGGCATTGGCGATCGACAGCGGTCTGATCAGCGTCAACATTTCCCACCCGGTAGGGCGCTGCATGGAATTATCGGCCCGTCTTAGCGCACGCTATGGCTTAACGCTGTGCCAGGTGGTGCCAAGTCAGGGAATGGAGAGTGCCGGGATAAACCGCGCAGTGGCGGTAGCCGGGGCTGAAGTGATGGCGCAGTTTTTGCGTAGTGAACAGCCATTGAACATTGGGGTGGGTTCAGGCCGCAGCCTGAAGGCGGCGATCGATGAGCTGCCGGAATTGGAGCGGCCACAGCATAGCTGCGTTTCGCTGATCGGGGCGATCGCGGCTGATGGCTCCTGTACCCGCTATGACGTACCGCTGTGGATGGCAGAGAAAACCCAGGGCCGCTACTTTATCCTGCCCGCACCGCTGTTTGCGGATAGCGAACAGGATCGCGCCCTGTGGTGCAACCACCGCATTTATCGCACGGTGAACGACAAGGCCAGCCAGGCCGATGTGACCTTTATTGGCATTGGCACCATCGAATACCACTGCCCACTGCACAAGGATGGGTTTATCACCGCAGAAGATGTCGATCGTCTTTGTGAGTCTAACGCAGTGGCAGAAATGCTCGGCCATTTTATCGATCCGCAGGGCCAGCGGGTGGCTAGCGAACTCGATCGGCGGCTAACCAGCGTTAATCTGCACCAACGGCCGGAAAAACCGGTGATTGCTCTGGCAGGTGGTACGGAAAAACATCAGGCCATTCGTGCGGCCTTACTAGGCCGCTGGATCAACGGCCTGGTGACGGATGAGGAAAGCGCGTTGGCGCTGCTGGCCGATTAAATCAGATCCTGGGGCAGGAAACCTTCATGTTTCAGCAGCCATTGTTTGCGCTGGACCCCTCCGGCGTAACCGGTCAGCGCTCCCTGAGAGCCGATCACTCGGTGGCAGGGCACTACGATACTGATTGGGTTAGTGCCGTTAGCCATGCCAACTGCGCGTGATGCGGTTGGCCTGCCAATGCGCTTGGCCAACTCCCCGTAGGTGATGATCTCCCCACAGGGAATTTTCCGGAGTTGCTGCCAAACGGTGCGTTGGAACTCGGTGCCCGCAGTCATCACCGGCACAGTGTCGATGGCTGCCAACTCGCCAGCAAAATAGCGCTGCATCACTTCCGTCAGGCCGCCGGGGTTGGCTTGCTCCTGTATCACGAAGGGAGAGGCTCGATAATGGCTGTTGAGCAGCTTCATCAGGCGTGCCTCGTGATCGGTCCAGTCCAGCGCGCGCATCCGTCCTTGCTCATCGCCGATCAACACCAGTTCACCGACCGGCGTCGGCATACGATCAATAAAAAAGGTCAGCATGTTGTTCACTCCTTGCGTTTGATAGGGCGATTATTACATGAAAGAGCCGGATGTGATGGCGGATTTCGGACATGCTGATGGGGCGGGGGCTATAGGGAAAAACAGGGTACACCCAAGTAGGTATACCCCGAGAGGTGAAACGCCAAAATGTTAGTAAAACCACAAAGTCATTTTCGATGACTAATTGTATGACATAATTCCGTCGATTAGGATTAATTGTAAATTAACGTAATTCGTTGTAGAGAAGGGTCATTAAACACCGATTCACGAATGGGTTTGCCCATTAATTCCGAACCCATATTATCCAATGGCATTTGGATAAATTCATTGGTGTTGAAGGCGGTTTCACGATAGCAACTGGATATGTATTGACCATCATTGCGCGAAATCTCGCAGGTTGGGGCGCTGATTTTGCCGGAAAACTGGATGCTCCCTGAGATGGCGTTGTGGCTAACCTCTTGTTTTGAATGAGCTGAAAGGGGTAATGCTGCCAGCATGGCCAAAGCCGTAATAATAGATTTCATAAGCTATTCCTATTAGCATAAAGTAAAACCATCCATTAACAAAAAAGTCGATTATTGTCTAAAAAACAAACTTCCATTGTCTGGTGATTTAATTTCCAACGTGACTATAATGTATTGAGTAAATAATAATAACAGCAATCGTTCGTTAATTGAATTTAATAGTAGGGATGGCCAGGCAGTAAAACCATGATTTAGATCATAGTGGGGGGAATTTAGGGGCGATGTGAGGATTATTACTTTTTGATGCTGCTTATAATAACGGGTGTGACTTTAAATAGCGATATTAATGTTAAGGCCGCATATTCATCGTTATTCTGCGGCCCTTAATCTAACGCTTTGGAGTTACAGCATCCCTGCGCTGCCACAGATACGGATCTTTTCTGCTACCACTTCTTTCATCGCCAATTTACCCGGAACGATGTATTTGCGCGGATCGTTGGCTTCGGGATGTTGCGAGAAATAGCTCTTCACCGCATCGGCAAAGGCGATTTTGAGTTCGGTTGCCACGTTGACCTTACACACCCCCAGCGAGATGGCTCGCTTGACCATCGCTTCCGGGATACCGGAGGCACCGTGCAGCACCAACGGGATATCCAGCTGTTCGCGGATCAGCGCCAGACGGTCAAAATCCAGCTTGGGCTCCCCGTGGTACAGCCCATGAGCCGAACCGATGGCGACGGCGAGGGAGTCGATCCCGGTAGCCGCGACAAACTCGCGGGCGGCTTTTGGGTCGGTATAAAAACCGTCTGCGGCATCGACAATCAGATCGTCCTCCTGGCCACCCAGGCGGCCTAGTTCCGCCTCTACGCTAGCCCCATAGCGATGGCATAACGCGACGGCCTGCGCAACCAGCGCGATGTTCTGCTCAAAAGGCAGGTGCGAGCCATCGATCATCACCGAGCGGATCCCGGCTCTGACCTTGGTGGCGATATCTTCGAGTTCTTCGTGATGGTCTAGATGCAACGCCAGCGGCAGGTCATGGCGCTGGGCTGCCGAGCGGCAAATTCCCACCAGATAGTCGGTACCCGCATAGCTAAAGGTGCCCGGGGTCCCGGCCATGATCACCGGGGATTGCAGTTCAGCGGCGGTTTCTGCCACTACCTGCACCGTTTCAAGATTGTGTACGTTGAACGCTGGCACGGCATAGCCCAGCCTTTGCGCTTTCAACAGCATTTCACGGTTGGATATCAGGTACATAACGGCTCCTCACAGCTCGGTAGCAGAGTAGGGATAAATGGTCACGCCTTTTACCACGCGGTTGACTTCCCCGGTTGGGCAGGGGTTATCCGGCGTCAGGCCGCGCGCCAGCGAGGTTTCAAACGCCAGCATTTGGGCAAACAGCAGATAGGGGAACAACAGCCAGATATCGTCGTCGGCATGATGCAAATCGGACTGGCCCGTTTTCTCCGTTGGCGAGTTACCCAGGCCAACCATTTGCCTGGCCAAACCGTCACGCTGGAGTTCGTCCCACAGATCCTGCTCATAACGCTCGGTATAGCGGTTGCTGGAGAGCATCAGCAGTACCAACGTCTGTGGATCGACCATAAATTTAGGGCCGTGACGCAGGCCTAGCGGCGAGTCATAGCGGGTGACGATCTGCCCGGCGGTCAGTTCCAACATTTTCAGCGAGGCTTCCTCCGCCAGGCCGGTGAAACAGCTACTGCCGAGCACGATGTAACGGCTAAAGCCGCTGCTGGCCAGGGTTTTTACTTGGGATTGCAGCGATTCACGCAGTTCTCTACAGCGCTCGATCATCTGTGCCAGTGGTTGCTTGGCGGCGTCCAGGGAATAGGGGCCTAACAGCAGCGCGGTGCTCAGCATCATGCAGCTGAAGCTGGAGGTCATGGCAAAGCTCTGGTCGTTTGAACCCTGTGGCATCACCAGGGCACAGACGTTTTTACGGCCGTGGGCATAGTTGGCCAACTGGCTATCCGGGTTGCACACCAGCATCAGGTGATAGCACTGGGGGAGCAGTTGATCTGCCAGCGCTACCGAGGCGACGCTTTCCGGGCTATTGCCGGAACGGGCGAAAGAGACCAGCAGCGTCGGGCGTGATGGGTCGAGAAACTGCTGCGGATTGGCGACGATATCGGTGGTGCCATAGGCCGCAACATCCCGGCCGGTTTTTTCCCTCAGCCATGGGGCCAAGGCCCGTCCGGCAAAGGCTGAACTGCCAGCACCGCACAGCACAATCTGCAGGCGCGGGTTTTGCAGCAGAGGCGTCAGGAAAGCGGAGCATTGCTCCTGTTGGGCGACCAACTGCTGGTGCAAGGCCGCCCAAAGGTCCGGTTGCTGCCAAATCTCACGGGCGGTATGCAGCGCATGATGTTGCTCCAGCCAGTCCGCATCGTAAGAAAAATAACCTGTCATGATGGTAACTCCTTAAAAAAAATCGGTTTATACCTGATAAATGCCTGTTGATGCCTATTTAGTGGTCGGCGATAATCACCTGGATCCCCAGGTTTTGCAGCGCATGCAGGTAATTGGCTGGAATGCGGCTGTCGGTCACCAATCGGTGGATCTGGCCGATCTCGCGGATCATGCAGAAGCTGCTGCGGCCAAACTTACTGGCGTCAACCACCGCAATCACTTCGCGGGCCACTTCGCACATGGCGCGGTTAAGCTGGGCCTCACCAGGATCTGGCGTGGTGATACCGCCCACCAAATCAAAGCCGTCAACGCCGAGGAAAAATTTATCAAAGCGATATTGGCGGATGTGCTGCTCGGCAGCGGGGCCATACAGCGACCAGGACTTGCGCCGCACGCTGCCGCCGACCACCATCAAATCCACCTGTTCGTTACTGGCCAATTCGAAGGCGATATTCAAGGCGTTGGTCATCACCACCAGGTCTTTCTTGCCGGCCAACTGGGTGGCCATCTGGCTAGTGGTGGAACCCGAGTCGAGAATGATCGCGTCACCGTCGTTCACCAATGCGGTGGCGGCACAGGCAATGGCGAATTTCACATCGCGGTTGATGCGCCCCTTGTCCTGGAGCGGGCGATCGAAGGCGAACTGTTTATTGAGCATCGCGCCGCCGTAGGCCCGTACCGCACAGCCACTTTTTTCCAGATGGCGCAGATCGCTGCGAATGGTGACGGTAGAGACGGCAAATTGGCTGCTCAACTGTTCCACGCGCACCGTGCCTTCACGACACAACTGGTCGATAATTAATTCTCGCCGTTTAACGGTATTGATCATGAATAGCTGACTCCTGATTTACCCGTAGCAAACCCTGGCCGTGGCATAGGGGCCACAGCAATCGTTACAGGCGTATTTTCAGTCTTTCGTTGCAAATTACAGCAAACGAAACCGCGCAACGCAATCGAAAAATTTAAATATAATCTTATATTTCAACCGGTTATTATTGCCGCATCTTTCGGTTGGTCATCAATCGAAAGCCGCATGGAAATAAACTGAAAACCGGTAATGCCTTATTTATTCGGCTAATATCCCTTTTGCCGCGCCAATTAATTCCGCCGTGGATGAAAGCTACCCACGATGAATAATGCGGGTGAGCTTTCCTTATATTTTTTATTGCCAGCTTTGGCGCAACAGTGCCGCACCGCGTACGCCACTGCCGTCGCCATACACCGGGGGATAAACCATCGCCGGTTCTGTCCCTGGCAGTAGCCAGCGGCACATGGCGGCGGGCAACTGTGCATAGAGTTCACTTACGTTAGAAAGCCCGCCCCCTAACACGAAAGCGTCCACATCCAGCAACAGTTGCAGGCTGGCCAACGCGCTGGCCAGGATATCGATGTAGATCCCCATCAGGTGTTGCGCTAACGGATCGCCCTGACGGTAACTGGTGATCAGGGCCGGGACGTTGGCGGCGCTATGGCCAAAGTGTTGGCTCAGGGCCAGCAGACCTCTGCCGGAGACATAACGCTCAAAGCAGCCGGTCAGGCCGCAGTTGCAGACAAACAGCGGCAGATCGTAACGCTGAGCCAACTGGGCCGAGATGGGTGTATGCCCCCATTCCCCAGCCAGCCCATTGCGGCCCTTGTGGAGCCGTTTGTTCATCACCAGCCCACCGCCAGCGCCGGTACCGATGATGGCACCAAACACCACTTCCAACCGTTCGGTCTGGGGCGTGCTGGCCTCCGAAAGTGCAAAACAGCGGCAATCGTTTTCAATCTCTACCGGTCGCGACAGCTCTTGAGTGAGATCGTCCGCCAGGCAGTGGCCCGTCAGGCAGGGCACGTTTACCGCCAACTGCTTGCGGCTGCGTGGGTCGGTGATCCCCGGCAAGCCAATGCCGATGCTGCCTTGGGTGTGCAGGCTGCGATCGGCCTGGCTGACCAGTTGCGCGATACAGGCGAGAAACTCGCGATAGTCGCCGGTGGGTGTACTGACACGCTGGCACAGCACCTGATTCAACTGGGCATCATAGGCGGCCATTTCGATTTTTGTGCCGCCAATATCAAAACCGTAACGCATAGCATGAGTAGCCACGGCTTTACTCCTCACCCAAGGTGATGACGGCGTTTTCCCGGCGGGCGCGTTCGGCGGCAAAGACCATCAGGTGGCTCTGCAACGTTTCCTGCGGGCCAGACAGCACCTGCGAAGGATCGTTGGCGCGCACGGCAGCGATAAAGTGCTGCATCAGATAATAATCGCCGCCGCCGTGGCCAGACATGGTGTGCAGGTCTTCGGCCTCGTCCACGTCATACAGCGTTTCGCGGTCGTCAAGGAAGGAGGTGATGCGGATGTAGCGGCCATCGCCCTCCAGGCATCCCTGGCTGCCAAAAATGCGCGTTTTGCGATCTTCCATTTTGGTAAAGGCGGTCATGGTAAAGGCGGCGGTGCGGCCACCGCTAAACTGCATATTCACCACCTGATGATCCACCACGTTGTTATCACAGCGGTAGACACAGCGACCATAAGGGCCGTTGCGCAGCGCGGCGACCAGATGTTCCTGATCGACTTCTGGCGTCAGCACCCGCAGGAAGCCCGGCGTTGCCTTGTGGTTTTCGCCAAGGTAGATGCGTTTGGCGGAATAGGGGCATTCGGCCTCAACGCCGCAGTCCAGGCAGTTATCCGCTGCGCCCTGAGGCTGGTTTTCCTGGCGGAAGTGGCGTAATCCACCGAATGAGCTGACCTGCTCGCAAGGCGTATCCATCACGTAACGGATCCAGTCAATATCGTGACAGGATTTTTGCAGCAGCATAAAGGCTGCCTGCTGGTCGTTGCGCCAGTTGCCACGCACGAAAGAGTGAGCCTGATGCCAATAGCCCACCGGCTCCAGATGTTGCAGGCTAACGATGTCGCCAATGACCTTATCGCGCAGCAGTTGCTTGAGTTTCTGGGTATAGCGGGTATAGCGCAGCACGTGCCCGACGGAGAAGATGATCCCCTGGCGCTCCACTTCTTCAACGATGGTGCGGCACTCACTGGCATCAGGTGACAGCGGTTTCTCCAGCAGCATGTGATAACCCTGTTTGGCGAAGGCCAGGGCCGGTGCCAGATGCAGGGTATCTTGGGTGCAAATCATCACCGCATCGGCCAGTTTGCCTGCCGCCACGGCCTGCTGCCAGTCGGTAAAGACGTTTTCGGGCGAGATGCCGTGCTGGGCTACAAACTGCTGGCGATAGGTATCGCGCGGTTCAGCGACCGCCACCACCTGCATCAGTTCTGGGTGAGCCAATGCATAGCGAGAGTAAATCTCCCCACGAGCACCGGCACCAATCACCAACACGCGTACCGGACGGCCAGTAAAGTCATTAGACATTGCAAAGTACTCCCAAATTATCCCAGTGACTGGGTAGCGTTATTATTCAGGTTGTCACCGCTGGCCTGATCGAACAGGTGGGCGCGGGCCAAATCAAACGTCAAATGGATCTGTTCGCCGATGCTCGGTTCCCAGTCTGGCTGAGACGCAATCCGCAGCACGAAGCGTAATCCGGCCAGTTCACAGTGCAGCAACTCTTCGTTGCCCATGCGTTCAATGGTGGCGATACGGGCCGGGAAACAGTTTTGGGTACCGGCAGCGCACAGGCGCAGCGCTTCAGGGCGAATACCCAGGCAAACTCGCTGGTGCGGATAGTCTTCCAACTGTTTTTCCAGCGCGGGCGGCAGGGTCAGCAGATAGCGATCGTCGATACGCAGCTGTGTTCCCTGAGCATTACGCAGCAAGTCCAGATCGTGCAGGTTCATCGACGGGCTGCCGATAAACTCGGCGACAAAGCGGTTGGCGGGGTGGTGATACAGGTTGATCGGCTTGTCTACCTGCATGATGGTGCCCCGATTCATCACGCAGATGCGGTCGCCCATGGTCATCGCCTCGACCTGATCGTGCGTCACATACACCATGGTGGCGGCGGCGCCTTCCTGTTTCAGTCGGTTGTGCAGTTCGATGAGCTGCACGCGCATGGAAACGCGCAGTTTGGCATCCAGGTTGGAGAGCGGCTCGTCGAACAGAAACACCTTGGGTTTACGTACGATGGCACGCCCAACCGCCACGCGCTGGCACTGGCCACCGGAGAGCTGGCCGGGTTTGCGATGCAGCAGGTTGGTGATTTCCAGCTTCTCGGCAGCATCCTGCACCCGCCGGTCGATTTCAGCCTTGCTCTCTTTTCCAATCAGCCCAAAGGCCATGTTCTTGTAGACGGTCATATGCGGATAGAGCGCATAGTTCTGAAACACCATGGCGATGCCGCGATCTTTGGGCATGGTGTCGTTAACGCAGCGGTCGTGGATCATGATTTGGCCTTCGCTGACGCTTTCCAGCCCGGCGATCATGCGCAGCAGGGTGGATTTGGCACAGCCGGACGGGCCGACAAACACCATAAACTCACCGTCCTTGATATCCAGATCCACGCCATGCAACGCCCGGAAACCGTTGGGATAGACCTTTTTCACACTGTTTAATTGAATACCGGCCATGTCTGTTTACCTTATTGTTCGCGGTTAGCCTTTAACGCCAGCGCTGGCGATGCCCTGGATGAAATAACGTTGGAAAAGAATGAACAGCATCAGCATCGGGATCACCGCCATCAAGGCACCGGCCATCAGCAGCGGGTATTCCACTCCGGCACGGCTGGACAGCGAAGCCAACCCCACCGGCAGCGTCAATTTTTCGGTGGTGGTGTTGACGATCAATGGCCACATCAGGTTATTCCAGCTCCACAAGCCGTTAATGATGATGCAGGCGATGATGCCGGGGCGGATCAGCGGCAGCATGATGCGCCAGAAGATGGCGAAGTAGCTGTAGCCGTCGATCAGCGCCGCTTCCTCCATCTCCTTAGGGACTGCCAGGAAGAACTGCCGCAGCAGGAAGGTGGCGTAAATGCTGAAGATCCCCGGCAGCACCAGGCCGGTAATGCTGTTGACCAGCCCCATTTTCTGCACTACCAGGAACTGCGGGATTAGAAATGCCTGGCCCGGCACCATCAGGATCGAGATGCACACCAGAAACACCGCGTCACGGCCACGAAAGTGCAGGCGGGAGAAGCCATACGCGGCCATGGTGGCGATCACCATTTGCAGCGTCACGGTGGAGAAGGTGGCCAGCAGCGAGTTGATATAAAAATCCGCGAAAGGGATCTCGCGCATGATCTTGCCGTAGGCCTGCAAGCTCGGATTTTCCGGCAGCAGGGTCAGCGGGATCTGAATGCTTTCGGCCTGGGTTTTCAGCGAAGTCACCAGCATCCAGATAAAGGGTACCACCGAGGCCAGCGCCGCCAGCGTCATAAACAGATAGACCAGGGCTCGTTTGCTTATCGTCATCAATGGCTCCTCAGCTCACTCTCAGGCGTTTGCCGATCGCCATCTGCACCAGTGTGATCACCAGCGTCACGGCGAACAGCACCACGGTAATGGCAGAGGCGTAACCTTTCTCTTGCAGATAGAAGGCGTATTTGTAGAACAGGTTGGTGATGGTCATCACGTCACCTTCCACCAGGGCGCGGTCGAACATCAGGAACACCACGTCGAAGATTTGCAGGATCTCGATAAAGCTCATCACCGATACAAAGAACAGCGTCGGCACCATCATCGGCAGCGTGATAAAGAAGAAACGGCGCAGGGTGCTGATACCGTCGATATCGGCGGCTTCATACAGCTGACGGGGGATGCTTTGCAAACCGGCCAGCAGGATGATGATTTTCAGCGCCAGCGACGACCAGATAATGATGATGGACACGCTGATGCGTACCACGTCCGGATCGGAGAGCCAGGCGACCGGCGTAATATGCAACAGGTTTAGCCCCTGGTTAATCAGGCCAAAATCCTTGTTGAACAACCACTGCCACACCATTGCCACTGCGGCAGGCATGGTCACCGCCGGTAGAAACAGCAGGGTGCGCAACAACGCTTTGCCACGAATATTCTGGTTGAGCCCAATCGCCAGCAGCAACGACAGCAGCAGGATCACCGGCACGCACACCACCACATAAAACAGGGTGTTGAAGGCGGCGGTATAGAAGTCATCGTCCTCAAACAGGTTGATGTAGTTGTCAAAGCTGATGGTCGTCCAGCTCATAAACTGGTTGAGGTCGGTAAAGCTGTAAAAAATGTTCTGTAAAAACGGGATGAAGTAAAATACCGTCAGGCCGATCACCAGCGGCAGGATCATCACCCAGCCCCAGAAGCGTTCGGCCCGCTCCAGGCGGCTTAATGCGGCACGAGGTTTGCTCTTTGCCTGTTTTATGTTGGCCGTAGCCGTTTCTGCCAGCGACATGTCGCCATTCCTCACCTTTGACTGCTCAGTGTTTCCGCTGCGACCTACCCTCGGGTAGGTAGGTCGCAGCGGGGGGAATTACTGCTCCATGATGCGTTCGATCTTCTTGATCGATTTATCCATTTCCGTACGGGCATCCGCGCCCATAAAGATTTTCTTCAGGCTGCCGATCCACATGTTTTGCCACTTCGGCGTGTTGGTGCCTGCGGTTGGATAGGCCTCGGTCACTTCCAGCGTTTGGATGTACGGGCTGACGTCAACCTTTTTGACTTCCTCCACCCAGGCTTTAGCCGCGACCTTGTTGGCCGGGATCACCACTTTCGCCAAAGTGGCCTGCGAGGCTTCGCTGCTCATAAACTCGATGTACTTCCAGGCTTCTGGCTTGTGGTTACTCTTGGCGGACATGGCATAGGCCAGGCTGTGAGCCACGCCAGACTGGCGCTCGATCTTCGGCATCATCACCACGCCGATATGGTCGTTGATCAGCGGATTGTTGGCGAACGGTGCGGCCAGCCAGGAACCGGCATACACCATGGCGGCGCGGTTGGACTGGAAAATGTTCTCGGTCTTCACTTCGCTCATCTGCTGGGCGGTCGGCATCAGGCCGTCTTTCATCATCCCTTGTAGCTGCTGGTAGACCCAGATGGCGTTGTCGTTGGCGATATCGGTCGGTTGGCCATCTTTTGGCACGATATGATTGCCTTTCTGGAACAGCAGGTTCATATAGCTGTCCTGGCCGTCGATGCTGAGATCCATCACCAGCGGGAAGGCGCTGCCCTTCAGGCCGGTTTGCAATTCGGCGGCCTTCTTCTTCATGTCATCCCAGGTCCAGTCGCTGGTGGGATAGCTGACGCCAGCCTGATCGAACAGTTTTTTGTTGTACCACACGGCGATGGAGTCGACGTCGCGCGGGATGGCCATCTGCTGGCCGTCGTATTGATAAGCCTTAACGGAGCTGGCAACGATATTATCCAGATTGACCGTGCCGTCTTTTAAATAATCGCCCAGCGGTTGCATAATGCCGTTTTTGGCATATTGCACAAAATAGGGCATGTTAATCCAGAATATATCCGGTGCGACACCGCCGGCAGCGGCGGAGTCTAATTTAACAAAGTATTGTGCGGCGGGCGTTAATTCTATTTCCACTTTGACATTCGGGTTTGCCTTCTCAAATCGCTTGGCAATTTCCTGTTCGGCAGGTAATTGGTTTCGATCCCAAACCGCATAACGCAATGTTATCTGGTCGGCGGCATATAACATGGTCGGCAACAATAAAGCGGCTGCAACAGCGGAATGCAACAGAAAACGTCCGGCGTTTTTTCTAGGTGACATTGCTTTACCCTCGGTGTTGGCGAATACATTTTTTGGTGAACGTGATTTCTTTCTATCCCTTAACTTTCAATGTGTCAATGCAGCCCTTTTGCCCAAAAATGGGGCGCGTATCTTTCATTGTTGTTAACAACGAAAGGTCAAAGCCACCAACCGAAAGGCTTTTTTGTTGATGAATTGTTAATGTCGAACGGCGAAAATCCGTTGTCGGGCGGCAGTTATGGCTTGCTGGGGTCATAGGATTAACTGATAACCCTTGCACCATAATGGGGATTAAAAACGTTTTTATTGTGCAGGCCGCGGCATCTTTCATTTTTGTGATGCAAATAAACAAAAAAATTAATTTTTTGCCGGGCGAGAGGGCATTCGCTAGCTTTTTTCGTTGGCCTATATTGCCTGTGGTGAAAAAACGCGCTAGCCTGAAATTAATTCAATCCCACCGTAAAATAATACAGGGCAGCTATTATGCGTCTCACGCTACTATTTACCCATTGCCTGGAGAAGGTATTTCATCGTCAAGCCGCACCGCAGGTAGAACAGCAAAACCAATTCAGCTGCCTGAATAATGAAACCCTCTCATGGCAAGGCGTGTATTGTCTGTACCGCGAGGATAATGAAACCCGCCGGGAATTACGTTATCAACTTGAGGGGCAATTGGCCGATGATATCAGCGTGCGCCATGTGCAGTCGGTGCCCAGCCATTTTCCCTGTTATGCCGAGGCCGATGAGAACTATCTGACGACCGAGCCTGGCCTATTTCCCGACCCGCTGATGCCCATCCAGGATCGGCGTTTTTTTGCCGCCTGCCGTTATTACGCTAGCCTGTGGCTGACCTTTACGCCGCCAGCACAGGGTATTGCCGGTGGCGACTATCCGCTAACGCTGCGGCTGTTTGATCAAGAGACGGGGGAAGAGTTGGCCGCAGCCAGTATGATGCTGCATGTGGTGCCTGCCGCGTTGCCAAAGCAGAGGCTGCTGCATACCGAATGGTTACATACCGACTGTTTGGCGGACTATTATCAGATTGCAGTGTTCAGCCCGCAATACTGGCAGGCGGTGCGTAACTTGGTCCGCAACGCGGTGGCAAATGGCGTGAATATGCTGCTAACGCCGATCTTTACGCCGCCGCTGGATACCGCCATCGGCGGCGAACGCACCACCGTGCAGCTGGTTGGGGTGAAACGCACCGTTGCAGGTTACCAATTTGATTTTGAACGATTGGCGCAGTGGGTAGCGCTGGCGCAGGAGGAGGGGATCGAACACTTCGAAATTGCCCACCTGTTTACCCAATGGGGCGCAGCGCATGCGCCAAAAATTATGGTTGAGGTCGCGGGGGAAATGCAGCCGCTGTTTGGTTGGCATACCGATGCCCACGGCAGCGAATATCAGCAGTTTCTGCAGGCATTGATGCCAGCGTTAACCGGCTGGTTCCGGGCACGGGCTCTGCAACGGCAGGTGTGGTTCCACATCTCGGATGAACCTAAACTGGAAAATATCGCCGCCTACCAACGTGCCAGCGATTCGCTGCAGCCGTTGCTAGAGGGGTTCCGTACCTTCGATGCACTCTCCGACTTTGACTTCTATCAGCGTGGGTTGGTAGAAACTCCGGTAGTCGCCACCGATCATATCGAGCCATTCCTCGAGCATCAAATCCCGCAGCTGTGGGCCTATTACTGCTGCGTGCAAAGAACCGAGGTAGCCAACCGCTTCTTTGCCCAGCCTTCGGCCCGCAACCGCATTCTGGGTATCCAGCTTTACCTCTATAACATCAGCGGTTTCCTCCACTGGGGCTACAACTTCTATAACAGCAGCCATTCCCGGGAGAAACTGAATCCCTATGCGGTTACCGACAGCGGCAACGCCTTCCCCTCTGGCGATCCTTTTGTGGTTTACCCTGGGCCGAATTTCATGCCGATAGAGTCGCTGCGTTTGCGGGTATTCCATCAGGGGTTGCAGGATCTGCGGGCCTTGCAGTTGTTGGAGAGCCTGACCGATCGCGCCACGGTGGAGCAGTTGATCGATCAAGAGCTGGGGATGCGCATCACCTTCAAACGTTACCCTCATCAAGCCTCTGTGCTACTGCGGCTGCGGGAACAGGTCAACGCCCGTATAGAGGCCGCTCTGTAAACCAGAGAATAGAGGGGCGAGCATTCTCGCCCCTGACGCCTGATTTCATCTTTCCGTCATCAAACGGTCATGTTCAGGTCATGACGCTGGCTTAAGTTTGCAGCGACTAGGCCAGGAGATGACCCGATGTTTACTTTGGATAGCCTGCTGCAAGATGTCTTCCCACAGCATTCTCCCCCTGCCTGGCAGCGTAGCCTGCTAAGAACCTTACTGCGTGAAAAAGAATTCAGTCAGTTTGCCGCCGACTATCCTCACCTGAAAGGGTTGGATCTGATCGAGCAGGTGGTGGACTACTTTAATTTGAGCTGCGAACTGGTGGATGGGGATCTGGAAAACATCCCCAGCCAAGGCCCGGTGGTGTTGGTTGCCAACCATCCCATTGGTTCGCTGGATGGCTTGGTGCTGTTGCGGACGGTGGCGGCGGTACGGCCAGACGTCAAGGTAGTGGCCAACCAGTTGCTGAGCTGTATCGAACCTTTACGTCATCTGTTTGTACCGGTTGATAACCTGGGCAACCGGACCAACCGCCAGCAAATCTCAGCCATGCAGGCCCAATTGGATAATCAGGGCGTGCTGATCTTGTTTCCAGCGGGGGAAGTGTCCCGTATGAGTCCCAAAGGAATACGCGATGGTCACTGGCATACCGGATTTCTGCGGCTGGCCGCCAAGGCGCGGGCGCCGATCGTACCGATCCATATCAGCGCCAGAAACAGCGGCCTGTTCTATTTGACCTCGCTGATTTATCGCCCGTTATCCACCTTGTTATTGGTGCGAGAGATGTTCAAACAGCAGGGCGGACGGATCAAAATCCGCATCGGCGGGCGCATTCCGTTTGCCCATTGGCATGATGGCCATACTCAAGCACGCGATCTCGCCGAGCGTTTCCGTCGCCATGTCTATCGGTTGGGTCAAGGAAAGCCAGGGCTGTTTACCAGCGAATCGGCCATCGCCTTGGCGGAAGATCGCCTCGAGCTGAAAAAAGCGTTGGCGGCCTGCGAGCGACTGGGTGTTACGCCGGATGGCAAAACCATTTTCCTTTATCGCCGTCAGGGGGAGGCCAGAACACCGATCCTGCGGGAGCTTGGCCGCCTGCGTGAGATCGCTTTCCGTGCCGTGGGGGAAGGCTCGGGGCGGCGGCGCGATTTGGACAGCTATGACGACGACTATTATCACCTGGTGCTATGGGATGAGGAGGAACTGGAGATTGTCGGTGCCTACCGCTTTATCCCCACGGCACCGCAGTTGGCCAGCAAAGGACTGGAAGGCATCTACAGCAACAGCCTGTTCCATTACGATCGCGATATGACACCGATCCTTGAACAGGGGATTGAGTTGGGCCGCAGCTTTATTCAACCCGCCTATTGGGGGAAGCGCGGTCTGGATTACCTGTGGCTCGGTATTGGTGCCTATCTCGCCAAATATCCCCAGTATCGCTATCTGTTCGGCCCGGTATCCATTTCAGGAGGCATGCCGGTTGCCGCCCGCGATTTGTTAATTGCCTTCTATCGCCTCTATTTCGCTCCAGACCATGCCATGGCCCAGTCACGGCAGCCTTATCCGGCCTCTTTACCACAGATATTGGCCCAGTTTGCCGGTGATGATTATCAGCAAGACTTGCTGCTGCTGAAAAGCCTGTTGAGCAACCTCGGCTGTTCGATCCCGACTTTATACAAGCAATACACCGAGCTGTGTGAGCCCGGTGGCGTGCAGTTTATCGACTTCGGTACCGATCCGGCGTTTAACCACTGTATCGATGGTTTAGTGTTGGTCGATCTGACGCGGCTGAAGCCTGCCCGCTATCAGCGCTATATTGCCGCTCATCTTTAGATCGGCTAACAACGTGAGGGAGGGCGCGCCCATTCATAAAATCAATGGGTCATGACACCGGCTCCGCTTTGACCGAAAGTGCGGCCGTGCCAAATTCTCCCATGGGATATTGGTAGCCGGTGAGAGGATCGCCTAGAATTAGCGCTTTCTTACGCCGGAGTGCCCAATGTATCACCCCTATACCCCAACCTTGTTGTCTGCCGATGAGCCTGCGGCCGTGAGCGTTGAGCTGCCACAGGCGACTTCTCCTTTCTTACTGCTGTGCGATCACGCGGGGCAGGCCATCCCAAAACGTTTGGGCGATCTTGGTCTGGCCAGCGGCGATATCGATCGGCATATCGGCTGGGATATCGGTGCGCTGGCGGTTTCCCGTCTGCTGGCTCAGCAGTTGGATGCGACACTGATCCATCAGCACTACTCACGTTTGGTGATCGACTGTAACCGTATGCCGGGGATTGCCAGTTCTATCCCACCGTTATCGGAAGTTACGCCAATTCCTGGCAACCAAGGGATCAGCGCGGCCGAAGCGGGCGCCCGCGAACAGGAAATTTTTCAGCCTTACCACCAGGCCATCAATCACACGCTGGCCGCTCGCCGCGCCAATAACCAACCCAGCGCGGTGATCGCTATGCACAGCTTTACGCCGGTGTTTAAAGGCGATGCGCGGCCGTGGCAGGTTGGGCTGCTGTTTAACCGCCATCCACAATTTGCCCTGCTGTTGGCGGAGTTGCTGCGTGCAGAAGGGGATTTACAGGTTGGTATCAACGAGCCTTATGCGATGACTGATGCGACCGACTACACGCTGCCGGTACATGCGGAACGCCATGAATTACCCTATGTTGGCATCGAGATCCGCCAAGATCTCATCGGGGATAGTGCAGGCCAGGCAGCATGGGCGGCTCGTTTTGGCCGACTATTGCCATTATTATGGCAACGCTGGGAAATTTGACTTTAGTATTGATGGCGGTGATGATTGCGTAAGGAAAGCGTTAGCGTCGATGGACAATGCTGGGAGTGACGGGTGGAACATATTGATAACGGACGGTTTATCAAGCAGGAGCGTTTTGAAGTTCTGGCAATCTTGCGCGACATCTATAAGCAAAGAACGCCGCTGCGTGTCGTTAATCAACAACACGAATTCATTGGCCAATTATTAAGCGTTGGCGCTGATAACATCGTCTTTGATTGCGATGCTCCAGAGCAGCTCTCCGGTGGGAAATTCAGCATTGTGATTGAAAACCATGATGCAAAAATCGAATTCTCCGTTGACCAGGCGCAACTGACCGAGCATAACGCCATGCCGGTTTACGAGGCGTGCCTGCCGAAACAACTGGTTTATATCCAGCGCCGCCGCCAGTTACGTATCACCACGCCTTATTGGCGTGAATTCTTCTGTAACGGTGAACACAGCGATGGCACCCCTTACCAACTGCGTATCCACGATCTTTCGCCGGGTGGCGTTGGTTTGCGTATTGATGGCGCGGTACCCGACTATATGCAGCCGGGGCTGGTGTTCAATAAGGCTCAGTTGGATTTGGGAGATTACGGCAAGTTCAAGGTGAATATGGAACTGATTGCCGTGAATCAAGATCACGATATTGATGAAGACCAAACGCAGCATTTCATGCGCCTGTCCTGCCGTTTTCTCAAGATGGGAATGCTGACCGAACGCAAAATTCAAAGCGCGGTGTTTGCTTTTGAGTTGGATTTCAACAAGAAGAAAAAGCGTTGAGTGGCCATGGCGCAGGGGCTACCTGCGCCGTCTGCCGTTATTTCAACGCCCGCAGGTGGCCGATCTCCTGCCAACCGTGACGCGCCGCATCTTCCAATACCGCACACACCTCATGGATCGCCGTCGGCACTGCCTTGCTGAAAGGTTCCCCCTGCAGCAAATGAGCAATTAACAGCGCGGTGAACATGTCACCCGTGCCCTTCACCGGCGAATCGATTTTGGCATGGGTGAAGCTTTGCGCCTCGTCGGCAGTGACCAGCAACAGACCAACTTCTTGATCGCCGTTTGCCACGCCAGGTGCACTGGTAACCAGCACCCACTGCATATTACCTTTGAGTAGCGCCCGCGCAGCCTGTTCGGTTTGCTCACGCGTGCTCAGCGCCATGCCGCACAGCTGCTCCAGTTCGAATCCGTTTGGCGTCAGGCCATGGGCCAGATTGAGGTATGGCGAGCGATAGCTTTCAACCAGACGTTTATCGACGTAAACCCCTTCGCCATAGTCTCCCATCACCGGATCAATATAGATCTTGATACCTGGATTGAGGGCAATCACCCGTGGCAGCCAGTCGGCCAGAATCTGGCACTGCGCCACGTCACCCAGGTAACCGATAATGATGGCCCGCGCGCGGCACACGACTTGACGGGCGATCAGATCTTCCAGAAAACCGCTGAACCATTCGCTGGAGATCGCTCCCCCGTGCGGCGCGCCGTAATAGGGCGGGCAACCAAACAACACGCTCGGTACCTGCAACACCTCCAGGTTCTTCTTCAACAACGTGCGGTAGGCAATGCCATTCCCCACGCTACCGTAGACCACCTGCGACTGAATGGTGATCACATCAATGGGTGGTGGCCGCAGTTTAGAGCCTTGTTGCATGTAGACTTCCTTGGTTCATTGTTATTCAAGCGCAACGGTCGGCAGAGGTAACTCGCCGAGGTAGGGAAGTTTAACCTATTGAAGGGCATGGCTACAGTATGTCGCGGGAGAGTTTGATGATTTTTCGTTGGATCGCATGCGAGTTTTCCTGCGGCTAATCGTGATGCGAATCACAAAGCTTGCCGTTGCCGGTTGCCTGGCGATCGCGTCCGCGGTATTACTTGCGCCGTAGCCTAATAAGCTACTCAATCATTTTTATGATGGCGTGTTACTGCGCAAGCAGGCAAGACCAAAATAGAAATGCACTTCTTCTGCTGAAGGGGAGCATTTTCATTTTGGTCTTTTTTTTTGCTTTTTTTGCCGGGGAAAACCTATGGATTATAACAAGTTAGGCTTGGACATATTGGCACTGGTTGGGGGGAAGGGTAACGTCAGTAAGCTGACGCATTGCGCCACCCGCCTGCGGATGGAGTTTAACGACGACAGTCGGGTAGATGCGAAGGCGATTGAAGCTTTGCCCGGCGTGATCAGCGTAGTCGAGCGCGGTGGCCAGTTCCAGATTGTGGTGGGCAACAACGTGCAGCAGACTTTCCGCGCGTTGCAAAAAGCGATTGGCCAACCGTTGGGCAAACCTGACGGACAGCCGAAAAACAAGGCCAAGGGCGGTGTCTTTACGCAGATTATCAGCGTGATTTCGACCACCTTTACGCCGGTGATCCCGGCTATTACCGGCGCGGGGATGATCAAGGCGCTGCTGGCGATCCTCAAGTTAACTGGGGCGATCAGCGCGGCCAGCCCAACTTACCATCTGCTGGATACCATCGCCGATGCCGCCTTCTTTTTCCTGCCGGTGCTGCTGGCCTACGGCGCCTCAATCAAGTTTGAGTGTAATCCTATTCTGGCCATGACCATCGCGGGAGCCTTGCTGCACCCCAATCTTGCCCAGATGCTGGCTGCCGGTTCGCCAATCGATTTTATTGGCATCCCGGTGCGGTTGGCCGATTATGCCGGTTCAGTGCTGCCAATCATCTTCACGGTGTGGCTGATGTCCTATATCGAGCGCTTTGCCGAAAAAGTCTCGCCGACCATGATTAAATTCTTCACCAAACCGATGATCATCCTGCTGGTGACCACGCCGCTAGCCTTGGTGGCGGTGGGGCCGTTCGGTATTTTCCTCAACGATCTGGTAGCCAGCGGCGCGGCGATCATCGATGGCAAGGCCAGTTGGCTGATCCCGATGTTAATGGGCGGGCTGCAACCGTTCCTGGTGATCACCGGCACGGCGTGGGCAATGACGCCTATTGCTACCGGCCAGTTGAGTAAAAACGGCTTTGAGATGATTAATGGCCCCGGTATGTTGGCTTCCAACATCGCCCAGGGCGCGGCAACCCTGTGCGTAGCGTTCCGCACCAAGAACAAAAATCTGCGTCAGTTGGCCTCATCCGCCGGTTTCACCGCGCTGTTGGGGATCACCGAGCCTTCACTGTACGGCGTCACGCTGAAACTGCGTAAACCGCTGATCGCGGCCATGATTGGCGGTGGCTGTGCCGGTGTCTACGCGGGTGTCAGCGGTTTGGTGCGCTATGCCTTTGTTTCGCCGGGATTGGCGGCATTGCCGGCCTTTATCGGCGAAAACCCGATGAATATCGTGCACGCCCTCATCACCTGCGTCATCGCTATCGTCGTGACCTTTGCCTTGACCTGGATCCTGGGCTTTGAAGATCCGGTTGATGAAGAAGAGGCAACGGTGACAGACAGCGCACCGTCTGTTGATGACGCGTTGCTACACAGCCCGTTGGCAGGCCAACTGGTGGCATTGGAACAGGTGAATGACGACGTATTCTCACAAGGGTTACTTGGCAAGGGTGTGGCGATTGTGCCTGAACAAGGTGTGTTGCGCGCGCCCGTGGACGGGGAAATCGTGACCTTCCTGCCTTCGAAGCATGCCGTAGGCATTAAGGCCGATAACGGCATGGAAGTGCTGATGCATATCGGCATCGATACCGTCAATCTCAACGGTGAGCATTTCAGCTCTCAACTGCAGGTGGGCGATCGGGTGAAAACCGGTGATGAGCTGGTACGCTTTGATATTGCTGCGATTACCGCGCTGGGTTACGACATCATCACCCCGGTGCTGGTGGTCAACAGTGAGCAGTATCCGCACCTGAGCTGTCGGCAGCCTGGCCCGGTGAACTTTGGTGAGCAAATTGTCGCGCTGACTATTCAGGAGCAAAAAGTATGATTTACCAACAGCTGAACGATTTTCCACCAGGCTTCCTGTGGGGGGCCTCAACCTCGGCTTATCAGGTTGAGGGGGCATGGGACGAGGACGGCAAAAGTCCTTCCATTGTTGATATGCTCGATCATCCCGCCGAGACGGCGGATTTTAAGGTGGCCAGCGACCATTACCACCGTTTTCGTGAGGACGTTAAGCTGTTCGCCGAATTAGGGCTGAAGGCGTACCGTTTCTCCGTAGCCTGGACGCGCATTTTGCCCAACGGCACGGGTGAGGTGAATCAGCCTGGCCTGGCGTTTTATCGTGACCTGATCGATGAACTGCTCAAGCACGGCATTGAACCGGTGGTCACACTCTACCATTTCGATCTGCCCTATGTGCTGGAACAACAGGGCGGTTGGAGCAATCGGCAGACCATCGATGCCTTTGTCAAGTATGCGGACGTGCTGTTCACTGCCTTTGGCGATAAGGTCAAATATTGGCTGACCATCAACGAGCAGAACACCATGATCCTGCACCCTGGAGCCATCGGTGTGCCGAAGGGCGGCGAGTTGCCTTCCAAGGTAGTGCTTTATCAACAGAGCCACCATATGCTGGTGGCGCAGGCGCGGGTCATGGCTTTGTGCCATCAGCGTTGCCCCAAGGGGAAAATCGGCCCGGCGATCAATACCACTTCCATGTATCAGGAAACCTGCCGCCCGTTGGATGCCATCGCCGCCCACAACTGGGAAACGCTGCGCTGCTGGAGCTTTCTGGATGTCGCGGTACATGGCCGATACAATGCGTTGGCCTGGCGATATTTGCAGGATCGTGGCCTTGCCCCTGTGATTGAAGACGGAGATGCGGAGCTACTGCTGCAAGGGCGGCCGGATTATGTGGCGATTAACTACTATTCCACTGCCACTATCGCAGCCAGCCGTGGTGATGCCTCGGATATTACGGCTCGCGCGGGGGATCAGCAAATCATGCTGGGTGAACCGGGCGTATATCGGGCAGCGGAAAACCCGTATGTCGACAAAACGCCCTATGGTTGGGTGATCGACCCCGTGGGCCTGCGGCTGACGCTGCGCAAGGTTTATGAACGTTATCATCTGCCGATTTTAATTACTGAAAATGGCATCGGCGCGCCGGACCAGCTATTGTCTGGGGATATCATCAATGATGATTACCGCATCGATTTTATGCGTGCGCATATCGAACAGATGCAATTGGCGATTAACGATGGTGTCGATCTGCTGGGTTACTGCCCGTGGGCGGCGATCGATCTGGTCAGCACGCATCAGGGCTACGCCAAGCGCTACGGTTTTATCTATGTCAACCGTGGTGAACAGGATCTGCGCGATCTGCGGCGTATCAAGAAGCACAGTTTCGCCTGGTATCAGCGCCTGATTGCCTCGAACGGCCAACAACGTGGATAACACAGTTTAATGATGAAAGTCATCAAGGTGCTCAATAACAGCCTGGTGCTGTCCACCGACAGCGATAACCGCGAAGTTATCGTGATGGGCAAGGGCATCGGGTTTAACAGCAAAGTGGGAGATGTGCTGGCTGCGGCCAGCATAGAAAAAGTCTATGTGGTGCAGAATGGTCAAACCGGCCACGACCATCTGCGCCTGATAGAAGCCACGCCGGAGCAGCATATTGAACTGGTGCAGATGATCCTCAGGCTGGCCAACAGCCAGCTTGGCGGCCGGGTCAACGAACAGATCTTTTTCACCCTGGTGGACCATCTCAGTTTTGCGATTGAGCGCTGCCGTAAAGGCATCGTCATACAGAACCGGCTGTTGCATGAGGTAAAACGCTTTTATCCGCAGGAGTTTGCCGTAGCATTACAGGCGCTGGCGCAGATCAACGAGCGCTTGGATATCCTGTTGCCGGAGGCAGAGGCGGGGAACATTGCCTTTCATCTGGTCAATGGCCAAACCGACGTGCAGAGCATGGAGCACACGCTGCTGGCGGTGAAGATGCTGAAGGATATCTTCAACATCATCAAATACCATTTCCGCATCGATATCGCCACAGACTCGCTCAATTACTCGCGTTTCCTGCTGCATATGCAGTTTTTCATTCAACGCATGATCGATAACAAACAGGTGAAGTCGAAAGACGATTTCCTGTTCTCGCAGGCGACGAAAGAGTACCCAGATGCCTATCGTTGTGCACTGGTGATCCGTGACTATGTGAAAAATCTGCTGGAAATGGAGATGTCCAACGACGAGCTGCTGTACTTGGTCATCCACCTGACGCGGATTGTCGATCGGGACGATTAAGCTTGTTCTACGGCGCCTACACCGTAGCGATAATGGCTCTGAAATGCATTAGACATCATGGCTTGGCCGCGTGCATTATGCCAGATAACAACTGAGATAATGTGGGAAACGCCATGTCAGATCCTAATGTGCTACAGGGCCAGGAGATCGCCGAGCCGCCGAGCAATACTCAACTGTTTACCGGCTTTCTGATGCTGGGCCTGATCGGCTTTGGCGGGGTGCTGCCGCTGGCGCGCAGTATGTTGGTGGAACAACGCCGCTGGTTAACCGCTGAACAGTTCACCGAACTGCTGGGACTGTGCCAGTTCCTGCCGGGTGGCAACGTCATAAACTTGTCGGTGGCGGTGGGGATGGAGTTTCGCGGATTGCGTGGTGCGCTATCGGCCTTGCTCGGGCTGATCTGCGCCCCAACGGCAATTGTGGTTGGTCTAGGCGTGATTTATGCCCGCTACCAAGACGATGCTCATGTGCAGCACGTGTTTGCCGGTTTAGCCGCAGCTGCGGCGGGCTTACTGCTCTCTACCGCATTGAAAATGCTGCTGCCACTGTGGGGAAAATGGTTGCCGTTAGCGATTGTCGCCATTGCTTTGGTGGCGATTGCCTGGCTACGTTTGCCATTGCTGCCCACCATGCTGGTGCTGGCACCGCTAAGTATTCTGCTGGCGTGGAGGAAACCTTCATGATGGCGGTGTTAATCTCGCTGGCGATCATTTTTACCGAGCTTTCGCTGATGGCGTTTGGCGGCGGCTTTAGCATCCTGCCGGAAATGCAGCGCCAGGTGGTGGAGGTGCATCAATGGATGAGCGCCCAGGAATTTAGCGCGCTGTTCGCCATGGCACAGGCGGCACCGGGGCCAAATATGATGATCGTGCCGCTGATTGGTTGGCACGTCGCGGGCTGGGCCGGGCTGCTGGTTTCCTCCGTAGCCAAGTTTGGGCCGTCGTCCATTGTCACCATCCTGGTGATGGGCGCATGGCGGCGTTTTAAAGATAAACCCTGGCGGCGTATCGTGCAGGTTGGGCTGGTGCCGGTCACTGTCGGATTGGTTGCCGCGAGCGGCGTGCTGATTGCCCAGGCTTCAGCGACCAGCTGGCGATTGGCGATATTAATTGTGTTAGCGACGCTGCTGAGTATGAATAAACGTATTCATCCATTATGGATCCTGGCGGGCGGTGCGGTTCTGGGATTAGTGATTGGGTGACGCCTTAACTTTCTAAAAGGGGCCGCATGCTGCGTCCTTGCTCATTAATCTCAAGCCACCCGTTTTGGCAGGTGGCTTTTTTAATTAGTCACGACAATGGCCTGCAAGCACGTGGTCTTACCTGGCGGCGTTCTTAAGGGCAAATATGGGTGAAAAGAACCATGAAGCAAGCGTTTAAAAACGGCATATTGGCGTTACTGTTATCCAGCGTGGCAGGGGCCGCCTGGAGTGAGCAAACCCTGGTTTTCGTTCGCCACGGTGAGAAGCCAGACAACAACAGTGGTCAGTTGACCTGCAAAGGTTTTAACCGCGCCTTGGCACTGCCGGAGGTCTTGATTTCCCGCTTCGGTAAGCCTGAGGCCATTTATGCCGCTGGCCCCAAGAAAAATAAGCTGGGCAGCTCCATGCGGGCATTGACCACCATCACCCCAACGGCCATTCGGCTCTCACTGCCGGTGAATATCCAGTATCACGCCGATGACATTGCTGATTTGCAGGCGGCTCTGCTGGACGATCGTTTCCGCAATGCCGTGGTGTATGTCTCTTGGGAACATCACAATCTGGTGCAGGTGGTAAAAAATATCATCACCGCCGAGGGAGGTAACCCACAACAGGTTACCAAATGGTCGGGGAATGATTTTGACGGTATCTATGTGCTGACCATTAACCATGACGCGTCCGCCAACAAGATCCGCTTCGAGCGTCAAACCGAAGGGCTTAACAACGTCGCGGATACTTGTCCAACCGGAATGAAGTGACAATATCAGCGCAGAAATTCAGTCACCGGAGTCACTAAGGGCGCGGTACTAAAATCGCTTTCTGGTGCGTGAAATATGGATTGGTCGACCTGATAAGCCATTAATTTGCATGAGTCAACAAGGTCAATGACGGCCAAGTAAATAATGAGGTGGGGTTGTACACCACACCTCAATGATTTCCGCGTTAATCCGATAATTAACCTAAGCTTCTAACGGCAATAACAAGTCATCCACGGCGCTGCGCAGGCGGGCCTTCATGGTGCAGTAACTCTGCTGAGCATAGTTTTCTGCCCATTGCTGATCGGCAATGGCTTCCAGCTTCACCGCACAGTATTTGGTTTCCGGCGTTTTCGAGATCGGATCCAGGTTATCCTGGGTCAGTTCATTACAGGCGCCAATCCACCACTGGTAGGTCATATAAACCGCGCCCAAATTAATCCTCTCGCTATAGTTGGCTCGGGAAATCACCTTGCCGCGGCGGGAGGCCACCCAAACCAGTTGCTGGTCGGCAATGCCCAGCTCAGCGGCGTCTTGCGGATGGATCTGCACAAAACCAGGCTCATCCGCCAGCGTTTGTAGTGCCTTACAGTTGCCGGTCATTGAGCGGCATGAGTAGTGGCCGACCTCGCGCACGGTACACAACACGAGAGGGTAGTTTTCATCAGGGATTTCTGCGGGAGCGCGCCAGGCTGTAGCAAACAATTGACCTTTGCCGGAAGGGGTCGTGAATTGGTTCCCCTGATACAGGTAAGGTGTCCCCTGGCTGTCCAAGGTGGTACAAGGCCACTGCACATGGCCGAGTTCACCCATTTTTTCGTAAGTGGCTCCGTAAAACAGTGGGCACAGCTCGCGCATCTCGTCCCAGATCTGTTGGTTATCTTCGTAGTGCATTGGGTAACCCATTTCAGTCGCCAACAGGCTGATAATTTCCCAGTCACGTTTGACGTTATACTGCGGCTCGATAGCTTTCTCAAAACGTTGGAAACCACGGTCGGCACAGGAGAACACTCCGCCATGCTCCCCCCATGAGGTGGCAGGCAAGATCACATCGGCCTGTTCGGCCGTTTTGGTCATAAAGATATCCTGCACCACGATAAAGTCCAGCGCGTCGAACCCACGACGGACCAGGCTCAGATCGGCCTCGGTCTGTAATGGGTCTTCCCCCATGATGTAGTAGGCTTTGACTTTACCTTCAAGGGCCAGATGCGGTATTTCGGTGATACGGTAGCCTACTTCGGCGTCCATCTGTGCGGCGTCAATCCCCCAGGCCGCGGCAAATTTGGCTCGTACTGCGGCGTCGGTCACGGCCTGATAACCAGGGAATTCGTTTGGCAGAACCCCCATATCGCAGGCTCCCTGAACGTTATTTTGTCCACGAACCGGCCCAACCCCCACGTTGGCGCGCCCCAAATTACCCGTGAGCAGTGCCAGGCTGGCAATGCCTTTCACCACGTCGACAGCCTGACCAAACTGTGTTACGCCCATGCCCCACATAATGGTGGCGGAAGGGGCACTGGCGTAGATACGCATTGCCTGGCGGATCTGCTGGGCAGTGACCCCTGTCAGGTGCTCCACCGCTTCTGGAGAATAGTCTGCCACTTGCTGGCGATAGGCGTCGAAACCTTCGGTATAGTTGGCAACGTAATCGCGGTCATACAGGTTTTCTTCAATCAAAACGTGAGCGAAGGCATTCACCAGCGCCATATTACAGCCGTTGTTGATTGGTAAATGCAGATCGGCAATACGCGCCGTTTCGATGCGGCGTGGGTCGCATACGATAATCTGTGCACCTTTCTCTTTGGCCTTCAACACTCGGCGAGCCACGATAGGGTGCGAGTCTGCACAGTTGTAGCCGATGATCAGCAGGCACTTGGAGTTTTCGATATCGCCGATAGAGTTACTCATCGCGCCGTTACCCAGAGTCGCTTGCAAACCTGCAACGGAGGGGCCATGGCAAACGCGGGCACAACAGTCGACATTATTATTACCGATCACCGCCCGGGCGAATTTCTGCATGACATAGTTGGTTTCATTACCCGTCCCGCGCGATGAACCGGTATGCATGATGGCACGCGCACCATATTGCTGCTTGATCTCTTTGAGACGCTGTGCCGTGTAGCGAATAGCCTCCTCCCAACTGACAGCCTCAAATTTGCCACCTTTCACACGGCGGATCAGCGGCTGATTAAGGCGCGGAGTCAGCAGTTTGGTATCATTGAGGAAGTCCCAGCCGTAGTAGCCTTTCAGGCAAAGTTCCCCCTGATTGGTTACCCCGTCTGCCGCTTCGGCACGCAGGATTTTGCCATTTTCTACTACCAGTTTTAGTTTGCAGCCTGCGCCACAGTAAGGGCAGACAGTGGTGATTTTTTTCATGGTGAACTCCCGGATTACCCCTGTAACTTTTGAGCGCAGCTAAAAAGCTTTCGGGGATGGCAAGGTTTATGCTCCGCCTATGGCAATACATAAAACATGCCAACCAGGAAATATTTTTTATAACAGTAGGTTGCAGGGGGGTGATGATGTTTCGACAGTTTTTCGACATAAATGACGATGCGGTGCCGGATTTTCGTCACTCCTTTTATCGTAAAACAGACCCAAGTATAGGCGGGGAGGTATCAACAATAATTGTGATTCCTCCGTATTACTTTAGACCATGGCTATCGATTTATTTCCTGCTACTTACTTTGATTGTTGTTAATAAAATTACCATATCGTTTTAACGGTTTTCATTATAGGAATGATTAATAGGCATATACTGTCGAATAAAAACAACTTGACCTTGATAAAATAACTTAGAATGATAGTTATTATCAATTTCTGAAGGTTATTCTGTGATGACCTCATTTGAGAAATGAGTAGGTGTTAGCACCTTCAGACATTTTCACAATGCCTGAACAATCTCTCTTATTCTATAATATTCATTGAAATCAATAGTATGATTTTAAAAATAGGTTCATTACTTACATTTTAGGGGGGGTAATGAAAAACATTCTATTTGTCTTTTTTTGTGTTTTTCTTGGGGTTGCCATAGGTTCTATTGCGAGAAGCTTTAACGCGTCTCCGTTATTTCAGTCCTTGGCTATTTCTACTGGCATAGCAATCGTGATGTTTATTTATTATCAAGCAACAGGAGTTTTTAAATGAAAGTCTTAAGCTTTGATGAAGTTAATTTGGTTTCAGGTGCAGGAAGCTAATAAGCCATTAATATGTATGAGTAAACAAGGTCAATACGAATCCTACTGCAATGGGCTGTAATCTTTCGTGATAGTGGGGCAATCATTGAGGTGGTTTACCTCACACCTCAATGATTTTTGTGTTAATTCATGGATTATCTTAAGTGGGCAACGGTATCCCTACACTTATATTTAATACGGTCACTGAACTCCACGTTTCCATCGATATAGATTGAACCTCCCCGGCTTGGAAAACATCACCAGGTTGCCCAGCAGGATCAGACACAGGCCGATCACCGCATTCAGATGCCACTGGTAACCCTCATACAGAGTGGAGATCGTCAGCGCCACCAACGGGAACAGCAAGGTGCTATAGGCGGCGGCCCCTGAGCCGATGCGGCCTAACAGGGTGAAATAGGCGGCAAAGGCGATCACCGTGCCAAAAATCGCCAGATAGAACAGCGAACCCAGATAGCGAGTGGTGAATTCGAGCTGCAATGAAGCGCCCTGTGCCAGTGCGATGGCAAACATCAGCAGTGCGCCGTAGCTCATGGCGTAAGTGTTGGTGGAAAGGATATCCAGTCCACGGCGTTGATGGCGTGTGCTGAGCATGTTCCCCAGCGAAAAACCATAGGTGCCCAGGGCGCTCAAGCCGATCCCCTTAAGCAATTCTGGCGCCATCTGGGTCGCCATCAGATCTTGCCAAAACAGCGCCACGATGCCGATCATGCCTAACAGCGCCGCAGGAAGCAGGTTGGGGCCGGGGCGTTGGCGGAAGAAAATCATGCTGTTAACCGCGTTGAACAACACCGCCATCGAGAAAATCACCGATTCCAGCCCGCTGCTGATATAGGCTGCGGCCAGGTAGAAACAGTAAAAGTTAAAGCCAAACACACAGCAGCCCTGCAACATGCAGAACAGGTGGTCCCGCAGGCTAATGGCCCGCAGACGGCGTAGCGCCAGCATGGCCAGCCACATCACGGCGGCAGCCAGCAGGAAGCGGTAACCGATCGAAACGGGGATCGCCACCGTGCCTTGTTGCAGGGTAATCGCAATCCAGGTGGTGCCCCAAATCAGCACCACGGCAAGATACAACAGCGTATTCATAAATTCTCCTGTGAATGATGACGGGAGTATTCATCTTTTTGCGCCGTAACGCTTTCAGCCTTTTGCGGCCAATTGCATATTCTTGCGCTTTTTTTGTTAAAAGCGCCCGGTGACAACTGGTATCCCGCGCCAGCACTCTTTAAACTGAAACGGCTTGGATCACAGGAATAGGGCAGCTATGGCATACCTGGCATTTGAAACACTGCACCAACATAAAGCCCGGTTGCACAATAGCGTGCAACTGGGATCTGGCGTGCAACTTGCGGCCTGGTCCAACTGCAACGACCGTATCACCCAGGAAAGTGCCGATCACCACACCCTCAGCCTGTACGTGGCGGATGGTTATGAGTGCTATCAGAAGGTACCAGGGGGGTGGCAGAACGGCGGCGGCCCGGATCGTTTTTGCATCATGCCGCGTCATTACGAATCCACCTGGGATGTCCGCAGCAATCTCTCTTTTGTGCATCTGTACTGTACCGACCAGCATTTGCGCCATTTGGTGGAGCAGACCTGGGATCGCAGCCCGGCGTCCATCAACGTAGAGCCGCTGTCGTTTGCGGAAGATCCGCAAATCACGCTGCTGTATCGCCAGTTTTTACTTAATCACAATTGGCAAGATAGCGCCAACCAACTGGCACTGAGCAGCGCCTCTACGCTGTTGATGTCGCATATGCTTCAGCGCTACACCCAGTTCCAATGGCGGCTGCCCAGCGTGCGTGGTGGGCTGGCACCGGCCGTGCTGAAGCGGGTGCAGGAGTTTATCTATCACCATCTCGATCAATCCTTGGTGCTGGCAGACTTGGCCGCTCAGGCGGAATTAAGCGAGTTTCATTTTGCCCGCATGTTTAAACACAGCACCGGGCAGGCGCCGCATCAATATGTGATGCAGGTGCGTTTGCGGCAGGCGGAGAAATTACTGCGCAACACGCTGATGCCGCTAACCCAGATTGCGCTGGACTGCGGCTTTAGCTCGGCCAGCCATTTCAGCCACCGTTTCAAGGCATTCTATGGCTATACGCCGATACGGCTGCGGCAGCAAAGCCGTTAATCCCTGAGGAGAAAGGATATGGAACAACCATTTTGTGGTGTTGAGGTACTTTTTGTCGCGGGTTTTGGCCCGATCACCCAAAACACCAGCCAAAGTGCCGCGTTTTATCAGCAAGCGCTGGGGTTGCCGCTAAAGCCAATGGAAGGGAATGAGGACTATCTGCTGACCGAGCACGATGCCTTGGCGGGCGTGAAGCACTTTGCGCTGTGGCCACTGGCGCAGGCGGCTCAATCTTGCTTTGGCCAGGATCAATGGCCACAAGATTTGCCGGTGCCACAGGCGTGGATGGAGTTTGACGTGGCAGATATGGCGAAGGCTACCCAAACGCTGCTGGATCAGGGCTATAAACTGCTGGTAGCCAACCGTCTGGAGCCGTGGGGCCAGAGCGTCACCCGTTTGTTAAGCCCGGAAGGTTTGCTGGTCGGCGTGACCTTAACGCCCTGGATGCGCCACTAACTTTGCCGGGGCGCGATAGCTGCGCCCGTCTAGACTGGAAAAACGGTTATGGCAGAGGGAAGGCGGTTGGGTTCTGGCTCATGACATCGATGAAAACGTCTTTGAATGACGCCCAGAATTGCATAATGCCAGCCAGGTTGAAGGACATGCCCATCAGCCCCATCACAAACCAGCAGCTAGTGAACAACCCGAGGCTGCTGAACACAAACGCCATGCCGTTACGGCTGGCCTTGCGGCACACCACATTCAGTTGGCTGGCCAGAAACATCATCACTGCGCTCAGTAATTCCCAGCGCATCATAATAAAGCCAGTGGCTATGGTACTCATCGAAGGTGATCCTTTGCTACACATGCCGCAGCCAACTCCAGGTATCAGACCTTGGGGCAGAATGCGCATTGGATAGACGGTGGTTTAGGTTGTTGGTGTGATCTGCGTCACATTGTAGCATTGGAATAATTGGCGTCTCAATAGTCGTTATGGCCTGTCTGACAAATCCTGGCAACATTCCAATATGTTGAAACATTTATGCCAACTCATTAGCAACCTTTTAATGTAGCCCCCGGATTATTAACGCTATGCTTGCCGGCTTTTCGCCCAGTCAAACAGGTAAGACTCTGCGCATGGCCCAATTGCAAGATCCATTCCGTGACCATCCCGCCGAAGAAACGTTGTTCATTCGCCGTGCCTGCGTGGCGATGGTGCTGGTCGTCGCCTGTTTTGGCTTGCTGGTTTTCAACCTGTATCAGTTGCAGATCAAACAGCATGCGTTTTACCAAACGCGCTCCAATCAAAACGACATCAAGATGCTGCCCATTGCCCCCCATCGTGGCCTGATCTTCGATCGCAACGGCATCCCGTTGGTGCGCAATATACAGCTGTATCAGATTGAAGTGACCCCCAGCAAGATTGCCGATATGGCAACGCTGTTGCAAAACCTGACGCCCATTGTAGATTTGACGCCGGATGATATCGCCGCCTTCCGTGACGATATGCATCACAATAGCCGCTATAAGCCAGTTACGCTGAAGACCGGGCTTAGCGAAACCGAGGTGGCTCGTTTTGCGGTAAACCAGTATCGCTTTGACGGAGTGACCATCGAGACCTACCAGCAGCGGCAATATCCTTACGGGGCACAGTTGGCTCATGTGGTGGGGTATGTCTCCCGCATTAACGATAACGACGTTAAAAAGCTGGAGCAGCAGGGCCTGGCGCAAAACTATGCGGCCGACCACAATATTGGCAAACAGGGGCTGGAAGCCTATTACGAGAAAGAGTTACACGGCACCACCGGCTATCAGGAAGTGGAGGTGGATAACCACGGGCGTATCGTTCGCCTGCTGAAGGAACAGCCACCCCAGGCGGGCAAAGATATCTATCTGACGCTGGATCTGCACCTGCAACAGTACATTGAAGGCTTGCTCAAAGGGCAACGGGCGGCGGTGGTGGTTGCCGATCCGCGTGACGGAGGTATTCTGGCGATGGTCTCCAGCCCTAGCTACGATCCCAACCCGTTCGTCAAAGGTATTGGCTATCAGGCTTATAAGTCGCTACTCAGCAACCCGGATTTACCGCTGATTAACCGCGTGACGCAGGGGTTATACCCGCCTGCATCAACGGTAAAACCTTATATGGCGGTATCGGCACTGTTTGCCGGTGTCATTACCCCAACCACCACTTTCTTTGGCGCACCCACCTGGACCTTGCCGGGAACGCAGCGCCGCTATCGCGACTGGTTGAAAACCGGGCACGGCCTGCTGAACGTCACCAAGGCGATCGAGGAGTCGGCCGACACCTTCTTCTATCAGGTCGCCTATGAGATGGGGATCGACCGGATCCACCAGTGGCTCAGCCAGTTTGGCTATGGCCAACCGACGGGAATCGATCTGAACGAGGAATATCGCGGCGTGCTGCCGAGCAGGGAATGGAAGCAACGGGTACACAAGAAAGGCTGGTACCAAGGTGATACCGTCTCGGTGGGTATTGGCCAGGGGTATTGGATCGCTACGCCGATCCAGATGGTGAAAGCGCTGACCACGCTGATCAACAGCGGCAGGGTGAAAACGCCGCATCTGTTGTATTCGATGAGACGGGGCCGGGAAGTCGAACGCTACCGGCCACCAGAGCAGGCCGCGCAGATTGGCGAGGCCAAATCGCCGTATTGGGGAATTGTGCGCAACGGTATGTATGGCATGGCGAACCTGCCTAACGGCACCGGGTATAAGCTGTTCCATACCGCGCCCTACCAGATAGCGGCCAAATCGGGGACCTCACAGGTTTTCAGCCTGAAAGAAAACCAGACTTACAATGCCAAAATGATCCCGGTACGCCTGCGTGACCATATTTTCTACACCCTGTTTGCGCCGTATAAAAACCCGCGGGTGGCGATGGCACTAATTCTGGAAAACGGGGGTGGGGATGGTGTCGTTGCAGGGCCAACGGCCAGGGCAATCCTGGACCATATTTTCGACCCGGCCAATGCGCCAGCGCCGGGGCAAAACGACGCTACCCAGAAGCAGTTGGGAGACAGTGACGATGTGCAACATTAAACGCGTTTGTTTTTACTTTCTTACAAACTGCAACCTTCTGGCAACCTGACTCAGGTTAGACTTAGCGGATAAATAATCAGTTTAAAAACGTAGGCTTAACAGTGGCTCCTCCAACCAAGAAAAACGGTAAAAACTACTCGACGGCGCGTTTTGGCTGGATTTGTGCGGGCATTTTGGTCTGCTTTTTTCTCTTGATGTTCCGGGTCGGCTATTTACAGCTGTTGGAACACCAACAGTTGGCCGATCAGGCTGACCAGCGTTCCATTCGTACCCAGGTGGTGCCCACCAACCGAGCGATGATCACCGACCGTAACGATGCGGCGCTGGCGGTCAGCGTCTCTTCCAAAGACATCGTGTTGGATCCCAAACATATCCTCGATACCCAAACCGATACCAGCACCGAGCGCTGGCAGAGTTTGGCTAACGTGTTGCAAATGCCGCTTGCTGATGTTCAGCACCTGATCCAGGCCAACGCCCGTAAGCGCTTTGTCTATCTGGCACGCAAGGTGGAGGATGACAATGCGGCCTATATCAGCAAACTGCACCTGACCGGCGTTAGCACCGAGCAGGACTTCAGCCGTTTCTATCCCATGGGGCAAGACGCCGCCGGGCTGATTGGCATTGTGGGGCAGGATAATCAGGGGCTGGAAGGGATTGAGCTGGGTTTCAACCCGTTGTTGCAGGGTAAAAACGGCCTGCGTGTCTATCAGAAAGACGGCAGCGGTGCGGTCATCGGCGTGATCAAAAGCGTAGATCCAGTGCCGCCACCGAACGTGACGTTAAGCATCGACAAATTTATTCAGTACGTGCTGTTTTCCCAGATCCGCGATGGGGTGATCGCCAACCAGGCCGATTCCGGCTGTGCGGTGCTGGTGAAGGTGAATACCGGTGAGATCCTCGGCATGGCCAGCTATCCCTCCTTCAACCCCAACAACTACGCCAATACGCCGGTGAAAGACATACATAATGTCTGCAGCAGCGACAGTTTTGAACCTGGCTCGACGGTTAAACCGGTAGTGGTGATGGTGGGATTGGATCACAAGCTGATCCGGCCAGATACCGTGCTGGATACTACGCCTTATACGGTGAACGGCCATCTGATCAAAGACGTAGGCCATTGGTCGAAATTGACCATTACCGGCGTGCTGCAAAAATCCAGCGATATTGCGGTTTCGCATATTGCGTTGGCTCTGCCTGCCACGGTATTGCCTGCCGTTTATCGCAGTTTTGGCCTTGGGCGGCCAACCGATTTGGGGATTGGTAACGAAAGTAGCGGCTATTTGCCCGCTCACCGCGCGCGCTGGGCTGATATTGAACGAGCGACCTTCTCCTTTGGTTACGGTTTGCGCGTCACTCCGCTGCAGATGGTGCGCGAATATGCCACCATTGGTTCATTCGGTGTTTATCGTCCGCTTTCCATCACTAAAGTCACGCCGCCGGTCATGGGGCAGCAAGTCATGCCTGCAGAGGTGGTAAAAACCGTGGTGCACATGATGGAGAGCGATGCGTTACCTGGGGGCAGCGGCCTCAGTGCCGCAGTGCCTGGCTATCGCTTGGCGATCAAGACGGGTACTGCTGAGAAGATGGGGCCAAACGGCAAGTACGATGGTGGCTATATCAACTACACCGCAGGCGTGGCACCGGCCAGCGATCCGCAGGTGGCCCTGGTGGTCATGGTCAATAACCCCAAGGCAGGCAAACACTTTGGTGGCTCGGTGGCGGGGCCGGTATTTGGCAAGATTATGGCCCAGGTGCTGGAGCATATGAATATCTTGCCAGATGCTCAGCCGTTGAAGGTGGTGGCAGTAGCCAAGGGCTGAGTGGCCATTACTTCTCAACTACCCGCAGATCGATTCTGCGGTTTTTGACACGATTGGCTTCGCTATCGTTAGGCACCAAGGGGTAAGCCGAGCCGTAACCTTCTGCGCTGATACGGCTTTCCCCAATCCCCATTTTGACCAACGCCATGCGTACCGCATCGGCACGATCTTGCGATAAACGCCGGTCCATCTGTTCATTGGCCGACTTATCGGTATAGCCCCCCAGTTGGATCTCCACATCTGGATAAGCACGCAGAATATCGACGATGTTCCTCAGCTGTTCTTGTGATGCAGGGGTTAACTCGGTGCGGTTGGTGTCAAACTGCAGGCGATCCAGCGTAAACCAACGTTTTTCGCTAGTGGGGGCATTGCTCTCAATATAGGTGATCAGCAGGTTCTCGACGCTACGCTGCGACAACAGAAGCTGCTTGCCATCGGCCAACCGGCGGTAGGTCACATCGCTCTGGCCGCTGGCCTGCATGGGTTGTAACACGCTAAAACCACGCAGTGAGAACAGCAGCGATACCAATAGCAGCGCCAGCGTTAGCCACGGCCAGATACGGCGTTTGGGGGGCGCCAGCGACCCGGTGCGGGAAACGGCCGGATCGGCTGGGATAAGCGCAGGCAACTGGTTGAGCACCGCCGTTGGTTGGGCTGCGGCAATCTGCGGCAACTGCCACTCGAGCCAGCCTTTTAACGACGGTGATTGTAGAGAACGTTGGCGAAGATATTCGCCCAACAGGCCAAATACCACCGCGGAGGCCACGGAAAACAGCCGCTCGGCGACCTGTTTTTCCAGCACATAAAAGCTCACAAACAGCTGGGTGAGGCGCTTCACTTTGTGGCCAAGCACCATCGTCAGCAATGCAGGGCTGAATTTACCCAGTGCTTCATCCAGAAAGCGCAATTCGAAGGGGGGAGTGCGCCCGACTAACTGGCGGAAACGTTGGGAGTTGTCATTGCGATGCAGGTAGTCGCGGGTCTTTTGCAGGATCAGGGCACCCATACCGTTAAGGCACAGCGCGATCTTTTCTTTAGCCGTTACCAGCTTTTGTTCCAACACCGTCAGCACCTGGGGCGAGATCGCCGCCATCTGCTGGTTAATGACATTTCCCATCTGGTACATTCGAACCTCCATTTCATCTGCGCGTATTCTGCACCGCAGAGTATGGTCAGTTCAACTTATTAAACTACGAAACTAACATGGATAAGTCTGATTAGGCTGTTTTCATAGTCTGGCCGATTCTGCTGGTGAACCATGGCCCCAGCACTGTCGGGCAGAGTAACAGACTGGCCTGCTAAGCCGAAGAGATTATTGATTAAAAAATGAGTAGCGAAGCGGAAAGGAAGGTTGCGCCTCCCAAAGCCCTGGTTTGCCAAAGGTGATGTTCGTTTGATCATGGCTCTTTTGGGGACGGAGTTTGAATTTTAGCGGTGCATTATGGTTGAAAACGCTTTCTGTTTGAAAATTATGCGTCAACGCAATGCAGGACACGATGCAAAACTCTTCACACTTATCGATCATTCAGATAAATCAGCGGGAATGAAAGTTTAATAATGGCCATTTTTTAAATAGGATGAAAAGTAAAATACTTTGATTCAGGTTATTTCTCGAATTAACCTGAATTAAATCTGTTGTTATTTTGAATAATCCTAATCGGTGGGATTGTTCTTGCAAAAATAAATCCCGTTTAATTAATAAAAAAATGACATATATGACCAGCTAGAATGGCGTTATGGGTTTTTATTCTGTATTTATGCTTCACAATTAGAATAATGCTCTATTTTATTTGTTGATGATATTTTTTACTGAGGCTTTATTGATTGTTTTAAACATTTCGCGATAACATTCTCTTTAAGCAATGCAGACAATTCCCTATTGCAATTTTATTGTGTTATAGGTTCTGACATCATTGCCATATTGTATCTGCGTATTATGTCACTTTCACACGAAGCTGCTTCAATGGATTTGACGATGGGAGTCAGAAAGGATGAATCTTGGTGTGGATATTATTGAGATCGCACGGGTAAACACCGCATTAATGCGAAGTGGCAATAGGCTGGCACAGCGTTTGTTAACCCCGGCAGAGCAGCAGGTACTGGGGGATTTGGCCGACAATGTCGAACGACTGGCTGGCTTCTGGGCAGCCAAAGAAGCTGCCGTGAAGGCTCTTGGTACCGGGTTCCGCCTGGGGATCCTGTTCCACAACATCGAAATCAGACACGATGAGTTGGGCTGCCCTTATTATTTCTTTAGCGGTGAATTTGCGAGATTGATGCAGGAAAAAAAATTGACTCATGCCACGCTGAGCATTTCTCACTGTCAGTCACATGCCATTGCCGCAGCGGCATTGGGTTAATTATAAAATAAGGGAATATCTATGTTTCACTATCCCGATATCGGGGGTAAAAATGTGGTTGTCACCGGCGCGAGTGGTGATATTGGCTTAGCTATTTGCGAGAAATATCTTGAGCAACAGGCTAAGGTTTTCGCTATTTACCATCATGACAATAGCGGTCTGGAAAAATTAAAAATCTCTCATCCGCAAGGTGATAATCTGCATATCCTGAAGTGCAATGTTGCCGATGTTAGTGAGGCTTCCAGACTGGCCGATGAGCTCGAGAAACAGGCTCATGAGGTACATGTGCTGATTAATAATGCCGGGATCTACAAAGACAACGTATTTTCCGCGCTGACGTATGAAGAGTTTGATCAGGTTATCAAGGTCAATCTGTACGGCACCTTCACTATGACCAAACGGCTGTTGCCATTATTGCGCCATGCCCGCAATTCAACGGTGGTGAATATATCTTCGATATCCGGTATCACCTCCAGCTTTGGCCAGAGCAATTATAGCGCTGCCAAGGCCGGCATTATTGGCCTTACCCGCACCTTGGCCAGCGAAATGGCCTCGAAGGGGATCCGCGTCAATGCCGTGGCACCGGGGATGATTGAATCCAGAATGGTGAAAAAAGTGCCGCGCCAGATCGTGCGCAACGTCATGTCCGCTATTCCGTTGAAACGTCTTGGTCGTGTCGACGAGATCGCCAACGTGGTGGCTTTCTTAAGTTCAGACGCATCCAGCTATATCGTTGGTCAGACTTTGGTGGCCGATGGCGGCCTGGTGATGCGTTAACCGACAGGAATGTTATATGGCTAATTATAACAAGAGCTTAGTCCAGCCCAATCTGCTGCTGAAAATGGGGTCCTGGCGTGCACCGATATTTATGGTTGACCGCATAGTGGACTTTTCACCGGGAGAAAGGGGCTCGATTACCGTGATCAAGCACGTCACCTTTAATGAATCCTATATTCCGGGGCATTTTCCAGACAACCCGGTAATGCCTGGCGTGATGATCGCCGAGATCTTCGGCCAGTCTAGTGAATATCTGAGTTTGCTGAACGATTTCTGCCAGTTGCATGAGCGTGAAACCCAGCAACCGTTGAAGAAATTTGATGAGGTATCACGGGCGTTGCAGACGCCAGAGGGCACGGCACGAGTGATAGCCGAGCGGGCGCGCGTGTTAGGCGTGCTGGCCTCTCAGGACGTCAAGTACAAAAGCATGGTCGCGCCGGGCGACACCATTGAAGTCAAAAGCCGCCTGGCGTTCGCCGATATGAACGGGTTCCACCACTACGAAGTGGAGGCGCGGGTTGGCCGGAATGTGGCGTGCGTCGGGCGGATCGTCAATTTTCGTACCGATCGCATTCTGGCTGAAGGCAAAGGTATGTACGTTTAACTAACAGGGAGTAATGCCGCTATGAGCAACATCGCGCTTATTGAAAGGATTGAACAGCGCAAGTCTGTGCTGGAGAAAATCAAAACGGGGCTAATAGAACGCCTGAACCTCTATCAGAGAGTCAATCAGATTGACGATGACACACCGCTGTTTGGTAGCGGATTGAAGCTGGATTCGGTGGATGCCACCGAGGTCGTCGTGTTGCTGGATGAAATTTTCGGCATCCGTGTGACAGAAGGTGACGATCCTTCCTACATGCGTAGCGTCAACACCCTGACTTCGTTTGTTATCGCCAAGCAGGGGGAAACCACCAACGGATCAGCAACAGGAGCGGACAAGGAATGACCAAACTCACTGACATTCATCAGCAGAATGGGGCGGAAATGGGGGAGCGTAACGGCGTTGCTATTCCCCTGAGTTATTTTGCTGCGGAGGAGGAACACAAGGCGGTACGTCAACACATTCTGCTGTCCGACTACTCCCATTTTGGCATCGCGGCCATCAACGGTGACAGCGCCTGGTCGTTGCTCAACCAGCTGGTTTCCGGCGATGTTTCATCGATCCGGGATGAGCAAGCCATGTACAGCCTGATCCTCGATGAAGCAGGCAATATCATTACCGACCTGTATATCGCCTGTGATGACGAACGTTTTCTGTTGCTGTCGGAGTGGGTCAGCGGTGAAACGCTGTGCGAGATGCTGCGTGCCAAGCTGGCAGGCAATGAAGACGAGTTTGAGGATATCGACTCGATCGAATCGCTGACGCCAGAGTGGGGCATGTTGCACTTCGAAGGGCCATATGCCTGGGAGCTGTTGGCCGAAGTTTATGGGATGGACGTGATTGGCCTGCCATACCAGGAACACATGCACGTTGAGGACGATCTGATCCTGCTGCGCAGCGGCAAACACGGCGAGTACTCTTACAAACTGATGGGGCCACAGGATCTGCTGGCCGATGTTTGGACCCAGATGCTGGAGGCTGGCGAAAGGTACGACATGCGTACCGGCGGGCTGAACTACCAGCGGAAAGTACGCCTGGAAAACCCTTGCTGGGAACCTGGCATGTTCAATTCATATACTGGCTGCCCGATTGCTTTGCAAATGCAGTGGGCAGTGCGTTACGACAAAGAAGCCTTCACCGGCCTGGCGAGTTTGAGCGAACGCGTAGAGCAGGGCTGCAGCCACCGCATCGTGGGGATGAGCATTGCAGGGAAACCGGACGCCATCCCGCAGCGTGGCGACAAAGTGATGTTTGACGGTAACTGCATCGGTGAAGTGATCGTCTGCGATTACTCGGCAGACCTGCAAGCCTGTGTGGGCCGTTTGTTCCTGACCGATGCCTGGGCTTGGGCAGACATTGATGGCTATCACGTAGTAACGGCTAATGGCCCGGTGGCGGTGACTACGTCGGCGGTGCCTTTCGCGCGTAACTACAGCTTCCTGATTAATCCTTCTGAACACAGTTATGTCGACAGCTCGCGCCCACGCAATCTACTGCAACAGCTTGAATGGCAAAAGCTGAGGGAAGAGAACGAGTAAGCCGAACACCCCCTAAAACATCACGTTATTTTGCGCCATGGCAGCATGGCGCACTCACATTTGATTTCTGGTTTGCTGACACGGAAGACACTATGACAGTCACGCGTAAACGAGTGGTGATCACCGGTATGGGTCACCTCTCTTCCATTGCCACTAACGCTGCCGAGTTCAAACAGGCACTGCTGAATAAAACCTGCGGGATCAAGCCCAGCAAAAAGTACCTGGAATGGTTCGAGGATGCGAACGCCTCCGAGGTATTACAGCCTCTGAGTTGGCCCGATCTCCCTGCTGATACCGTTGCCTCATTGGATAATGCTTCATTGTGGGCCTATAAGGTTGGCCATGAGGCTTTGCAGCAAGGGCAGTTACCACGCGGAGAACTACGGGATAAAACCGGGCTGATCATCGGCGTTTCCTCTGCCGGTACCGAGCCCTTTATGCCATTGATCGAACGCCAGACGGAGCGCTTCTCGTTGAAGAAGGCCATGATCTCCGGCAGTTTTTCTTCCTGTAGCGCCATTGTCTCTTCACTGCTGGGATTGAAAGGGGGCTTTGAACTGGTCGCTACCGCCTGTACGGCCAGTACCAATGCGATGGGGATAGGTTATGACCTGATCCAGAACGGCAAGAATGCCACGGTGCTGGTAGTTGGCACCGAGCCTGTCTATCTGCCGACCTTTGCCGGATTTTACGCGCTCCATGCCATGAAACGTACGCCGTCCAGCCCGTTCTCCGGTGCCCCAGGGATGTCGGTTGGCGAAGGTGCTGGCGCTTTGTTGCTGGAGGAATACGAACATGCCGTCGCTCGTGGCGCGACGATCTATGGTGAGATGGTCTCTTACGCCACCTCTTGCGATGCCTATCACGAGACAGCCCCAGACCCACGGGCCGAAGGGGCGGTACAGGTGATGCGCCATGCGATGCAGAATGCCGAGATCGGGCCGCAGGATATTGATTATATCAACGCCCACGGTACCGGCACGGACGCTAACGATCGCTGCGAAACGCTGGCCATGAAGAAGGTCTTCCCGAATATCATGGCTATTCCGGTGAGTTCAACCAAGGCTTATGTGGGACACAACATCGGCGCCGCCGGGATTATTGAGCTGACCGCCTGCTTCCTGACCTTGCCGGAAAACAAGATCCTGCCAACGCTCAACTTCACTACGCCGCGCGCAAACTGCGATCTCAACTACGTGCCCAACGAGTTCCAGGAAGCCGAAGTCAAGATGTTCATGAAGAACAACTATGCCTTTGGCGGTAACAACTGCTGTGTGATTGCCAGCGTCAAGCCAGAGCAGAGTCCGGTAACGCATTATCAACCCAAACGCGTTGCGATCACCGGCATGGGGGCGGTCAGCTCCGTGGGCCACACCTTGCAAACCATGCTGGAAAAAATGTGGGCGCAGGAGCCACTGTCACAACTTTTCTCACCGGAGCTCGATGACGATACGCGCCATGGATTTCGTGAATTACTCAATGTCATGCTGAAAAACCAGGGTGTGGCTAACTACATGAGTAACCACTTCGGCGCACAGGATGTGGAATACGAGCTGAACAAACCGGGCGGGGTGCATCAGGTGCAAGGGTTGGATGCCCGTAAGACACTACGCCGCTTTGATCCGCGTAAAGCCAATACCATCAGTACCTTTGCGTTACTGGCTCTTACCCAAGCCATGAACGACGCCGGGCGTAAGATCAAACGGGATGGCCAGACGATTGGCATGATCCTTGGCATGTCCAAAGGGCCGCATTCGACGGTGGATCGTTATCTGCAAAGCCTGTTCCCAGACCCAACCAAAGTGCGGACCTCCGAGTTTCCAGGTGCGCTGATGAATGCCATTTCGACGTTCTGTTCCATTTCCGAAGGGATCAAGGGCTATAACACCTCGCTGGCCACAGGTATCAATGCCGGATTGGGTGCTTTGACTTACGGCTACGAGTTGGTCCGCCAGGATCTGCAAACGCAGATGATTGTAGGGGGGGCGGATGAAAATATGAACACCTTCGTCATCTGCCTGCAGGCACTGAACAGCGATCTGCTGCTGACACGCGACCCGGCTGATTTCCAGATCTACAGCAAGGACGGCACAGGCTATATCCCAGGTGAAGGTGCGGGCATGCTGCTGATTGAAGATTTACAACATGCACAGGATCGTGGGGCCCACATTCACGCCGAGATTGTCGGCTATGGCAAATCCAGCGATGGCTGTTACTTTGCCAAGGATGATATGCCAGCCCGCATCGAGTCCATGGCGGTGGCCATTCGTCAGGCATTGCACGAAGCAGATATGGCACCGGAAGAGGTGGATCTGATCTGTGGCACCAGTGATGGTACCGCCGCCCGTGATGCCGTTGAGATTGGGGCGATCCGAAGCGCCTTCGGAGACGCTCGCCGTAACCTGCCGTTTGTTAACTACAACGCCTGGTTTGGTCTGGTGGAGTCCTGCGTCGGTATCCTCAATATCGCGGTGGTCACGGAGATTATGAAGCGGGGTGAAATCCTGCCGATCCCTTACACCGAAAACTTCTGTGCGGAGGATATCGCCTTTGTCACCCAACCGCTGAAGAAAACCGTCCGTAACGCTCTGGTGCTGGGTGCAACGGAAGGCGGTAATCACTATGCCGTGGTGCTGAGGAGTATGGCGTGATCCAGAATGCCGTCCTGAGTGGTTGGGGCGTCACCAGTGCTTATGCGCCGGATTTTCCGGCGCTGATCAAGGGGCTGAGCGAAAGCAGGTTGGCCAGCACACAGCCCTGGTTCGCCACCGAAAGCGAATGGCAGGATCTGCGTTTGAGTTGCAACCCGCACCATGTTGCTGACCCTCTGCCGGCCGGTACGATGTTGACCCGCCTGCAGTCGGTTATCAATCAGGCGCTTGCCGGAGCTGGGATGACAACGGATCAATTGCAGGGCAAGCGGGTTCGGGTTTATCTGGTAGGCCATGGTGAACGGCCAGACATTGCTGATTTTATGGGGTATCAGGATCGCAACGACCAGGAAGAACTGCGGTTATTCCCAAAAATCAAACGGCTGCATGCCAAGAGTTACGGTCAGGATCGGCTGGCGTGGCAACTGACGCAGAGCTATCAGCTCAGTTGGCCACCGGTTTCGCTTTATTGCGCCAGCAACTCTTCTTTAGCCTCGGTCCATTTGGCCCACTCGGCCATTGCTGCCAATGAGGTTGATTTGGTGCTGGTCATTGGCTGGTTTGAAACGTTGACGCAGGACATTGTCTTCCTGGGTGGCCAGGACATGCTGGGGGAAGAGGGTTCACAACCGTTTAGCAGCCATAACAGCTGCATTCTACCCACCAACGGTGTCGTGGCGCTGATCGTTGAAAGCGAGCAACACGCTCGTCAACGCAACTTTACTTCGCCTGTCAATTTGCGTAGCTCAGTGTTTTGCCAGAGCAGCGGTGCCAGGGGCAGCAGTTCCTTCACGGCGGATTTCCGCACTATTGCCCAGACGTTTGAGCGGGCACTACTGGAAGCCGGGCTCACCGCGCAAGATATTGCCTGCGTTTTCCCTCATGCCAATGGGGTGATTGCCAGCGACAAGGCAGAAGCTATGGCGCTGCAAAAAGTCTGGGGGAAAGGCGGTGTTCCGGTAGTCAGTTACAAGGGGCAGGTCGGTTACATGGAGAGCTGCTGTGGTTTGCTGGACCTGATGCTGGCGGCGGATGCGCTACAACAACGTCGTCTGCTGGCGTTGACCACGCGTTACCCGATTAACGACAGTCTGCAAATTTATGTTCATGCCGATAGCCCACCGTTGGCACTGAAACGGCAGCACATCCTCAAGTCTGGCATCGGGCTCGATGGTTCGGCCATCGCCATGGTGATCTCCGCTAACAGAGAGGATGCTGATGAACACGGTTAAACAAGTGATACCGGCGGCGGCCATCAATCTGGTGGGGTTTTCCCTGCTGGAACCCTGCACGCCAATGCACCGGTTTTTTCCTAGCTGGTACAACGTGTGGGAAGCCTGGTTGCATAAACAAGCCAATGCCAAAGCGGGCAGCGACCAGTGGTTGTTCCGTCGTTTCGGCATTGACAGTGAAATGCTGCCTGAAGAGGCGCTGCGTAAAGCCAATTATCGTGGCTGGCTGAACGACATGAGTGCGGCCTGCGCTCAGGCGGTGGCACAGTTGGGGAGCAAGGGGGAGTTTCGCCTGCGCAATGACCGTAATGCGTTGATTTATTGTGATTCCTGGGGGGAAGCATCGGTATTTGAAGGGGTCAACAGCTGGCGAGACTCGTTGAGCGTCGATATTCTGCCCAAAGGTATCGTGCGGGATTACGGCATCAAGGATTTCACCTGCAAATTGCGCGGTGAGCGTAACGGCTTGCTGAGTACGTTGCGGATGGCGCAGGACTGCCTGAACAGTAATATGGCCGATAACGTCATCATCTGTGGCCAATTCCGCAGCTTCCCGGTATTGGTTTTCTCTGAGGCCGAACACTTTCCTTCATCCAGCAAACGGGGGCCGATCCCCGCCAACAGTCAGTTCAGCGTTGAGCGTGTCGGTTGCCTGATCCTCAAGAAACAACCAGGCCAGGGCGTTGCTCTGCATTTGAGTGATTATCAAGCCTTGTCGGGGTCTACCCAGCGGCGCGCACTGCAGTTGGCCGACCACTGTAAGCGTTATCTGGCTAGGGATACCCAGGCCGTGTTGGGCGTAACACCACCGGCACTGTCATTTCGCGCCGTGCAACGGCAAGCGTTTGAACAGTTGCCTGCCGATCTGGCTTGCGTCTCGCTCAGTGAACTCTACGGCGACAGCGGCTGCATGAATCCGGCGTTGGCCTGGCAGTACCTACTGCAAAGCAATATCACCGGGCACAGCTTGTTGAGTGTGCTCGACGGTGAGGGAGGAGCCTGGTTGCTGGAGAACTGGATACCACAAGCCTGTCACTTACTGTCAAATCATCGGGGAACATCATGACCACCCTACATAGTGCACAACCTCTGCCTGTGGTGTCGATGCAACAGGCAGGCAAACGCTTTGGTAAAGGGCCGGGTGCCATTGTGGCGCTGGGATCGATTACCACCGAAATCCATGACGGCGAGTTTATCGCGTTATGTGGGCCGTCCGGCAGTGGTAAAAGCACGTTGCTCAATCTGATGGGCGGTATCGATTATCCCACCAGTGGCCATGTCTATTTGCTGGGTAACGATCTTTCCACGCTCAATGACCAACAAACCGCTCGCCTGCGTGCTGATGCTATCGGCTTCGTATTCCAGTTCTTTAACCTGCTGCCGGTACTGAGCGTGTTCGATAACGTTTATTACCCACTGATGCTTAACGGCTTCAGTCGCCGCGTTGCGCAGGACCAGGTGATGGACATGATCGAAAAAGTGGGGTTGGCGGCGCACTACAAACGCACGCCCGGCGAGCTTTCCGGCGGGCAGCAGCAGCGCGTGGCGATCGCCCGTGCGCTAGTGAAACGCCCACGCTTGATCGTTGCCGATGAACCCACGGGCAATCTGGATACTCGTACCGGGCAGGAGATCGTCGATCTGCTGCTTACCATGAATCAGGAACTGAAAACCACGTTTATTATTTCCACCCATTCATTGACGCTGCGCGATCGGGCCAAACGGGTGTTGGAAATCAGGGATGGGGAGTTGGAAAATGATGTTGTTATCGCTTAAGCGTTACGCTGTCACTTTATTGGTGTTGGTCAGTGGGCTGTCGCAGGCCACTGGTTTGCAGGAAGCGCAGGACAACCCCAACTTACAGGCGATCCTGGCGGTTAATTCCCAAGCGCCAATGAGTACGTTGACCCGTGCGGCCAGCCAATTGCAAGCTTTGTATCAACAGTACCCGGATCGCCACATTGCCAAAATGTTTTATGGCTACGCACAACTGTTTATGGCCACGGATTTTCTGGCCAAGAAGAATTATATGCGTGCGGCAGAAACCTCAAAACTGGGTTTTTTCTACATAGATGAAGCGGCAGAAAGCGAAGAGAGCGACTGGCAGATGCGCTTTCTGCGTGTGCGGATGGATGCATTTGTTCCAGCCAGCCATGGCCGTTGCGTCGTGGCCTTGAAAGACCTGGATTATTTGCAGCAGAACCCGGCGGTGCCCGCTGATTTAAAACCGATGATCACGCTGATGTCCGCCCATGCGCTGGCCAGTTGCCAACGTGTGGCCGATGCCAAGGCGGCCTGGGCGGCGTTGGCACAGCAGGGCGCAGAGGGGAAACGTCTGTCCGAGCAAAGTACGGTACCTGAATGGACGCCTGCTGAACTGAACGCCATCATCCAGCCGCTGACGGAGGTGCCGCTATGATGAATATCCTGTTCTGGGTTGCCAACATAATTATCATTTACGCTTTGTTGGTGGTGATCGTGACGGCGATCCGTAAACCTACCGATATCCGTTATACCTTCCTCAATCTGTTTCGCCAGCGCCGTCGTTCCGGGGTGACGCTACTGGCGATCACTCTGGGAGGGGTGGCGGTATTTATCTTTGGCGGGTTTGTCGATTACTCGTTCTGGGCGCTGCGTGAACAAACCATCCGTACCAACCTGGGGCATATTCAACTTTATCAGCAAGGCTACCTCAGCAGCGGGGCCAACAATTCGCTGCAGTACACCATCGATAACTACGATGAGCTGAAGGAGCTCCTGCAGGCCGATCCGGTGATTGCACCGAAGATCGCCACCATTACCGGGCAACTGGCGTTTACCGGCATCATTTCCCAGTATGACAAGGGAGCTTCCACCTTCTTTACCGGTGTGGGGATCGAACCTCTAACCTCGTTGGTATTGGGCTCGCTGGATAAAATCATTTCTGGTAGCGACCTGTCGCGGGTTGAGCAGCAGGACATCACCCTGGGTTCTGGTATCGCTAATGCCTTGTCGGCGGGCTATGGCGACTGGGTCGATATGTTGGTGGTCAACCCGCAAGGTGGGCAAAACGCCATGTCTTCTCAGGTGCGCGGCGTCTTCCAGTCCGGCATCAAAGAATACGACGATACGGCGATCAAGATGCCGCTGCAAACGGCCCAGCGTCTGTTGCAGACCCAGGATGTCAGTAAAATCATCATCATGCTGCAGGACACCAACCAAACAGAAGAAGTGTTAGCGCGGATCAACCAGCTCATTGACCAGCATCAGCTCAAGCTGGAAGCGCGTTCCTGGGATGAGTTGGCCATTTTCTATCATCAGGTGGTGAACCTGTTTGAAGGGATCTTCCTGTTTATCAAATCCATCGTCAGCGTCATCGTGGTGTTCATGATCGGCAACACCTTGATGATGAATGTCATTGAGCGTACGCGCGAAATCGCCACGCTGCGCGCACTGGGCCTAAACCAATCCTATATTGGCCGCCTGTTTGTGCTGGAAGGGATCATCATTGGCATTATTGGCTCGGCGCTGAGCGTCAGCTTCGGCATGCTTATCGCTGCACTGATCAATATCAACGGCATACCGATGCCGCCTTCGCCTGGTTATACCCAGGGCTATCTGGCCTTTGTGCTGTGGGATCAGGACTTCAATCTGTTCTGGTTCTCCTGTGCGTTGCCGCTGGTGACCGCATTGATAGCGTCCATTATCCCGGCACGCCGGGCATCGAAACTGGTTATAGCGCAAGCATTCCGCTTTGTTTAAACCCTCAGGGAGAGAAGAGACATGTCAAAGGGACAAACCGTACTCATTACCGGCGCAGGCCGTGGCATTGGTATGGCGATCGCCGAAAAACTGGCGCAAGAGGGCTATGACCTGATCCTCAACTACCGCAAGGATCAGGGGAAAAGTGCGGCCAATCTGCAACGCTTTGTCGCCGCAGAAACCCGCGTGAAGGTGACCTTGGCCAAAGCGGATATCGCCGAACCGCGCGATATCAGTGAAATGGTGAAAAAGCTCAGACAGCAGGGGATCGAACGTATCGATCATCTGGTGCTGAATGCCGCCGCCGCGCCGTTCAAAGCCTTTATGGACATGACGCGCAGCGACTGGAAGCTGTTGCTCAATACCAACCTGATCGGCAACACCGCCTGCGTACAGGAAGTGGTACCGATGATGCCTCAGGGCGGTACGATCTGCGTGATTTCCAGTCTAGGCAGCCAGCGCGTATTGGAAAAATACCCGCTCGGCATCGCTAAATCGGCACTGGAAAATCTGGTGAGCTACCTGGAGGTGGAACTGTATGACCGCAATATCCGGGTCAACGGCATCTGCGCCGGGGTGGTGAATACCGATATGTTGCCGTACCTGGACGAACTGTGGTCAGCAATGTTCGAACGTTGGAATAACGCACCGCGCCGCTGGAAGGTGGAGCCGGAAGAGGTGGCCAACATTACCGCGTTTCTGGTCTCTGACCAGTCGAGTGCGATACGTGGCAGCACCCTGATTGCCGATCTTGGCATGATGCTGGATATATAGCCCCATAAACAAGGAGCGTTCCCATGAAATATCAATTAGCTGGATGCCTGATTTTACTGGGTCTGTCGGTTATGGCTCAGGCGGCAGATCCGTTGGATCGTCATCAACTGAATAGCCTGATCCAGGAGGATCTGCAGGCCCGTGAGATTATCCGTCGTGCCGATAGAGTGAGGGCACCCGACCGGCCTTTCCGCTATACGCTGACATTGCTGGAACATAAGGGAGGGCGTGATGTCACGGAGAACCAGCAGGTGCTGGATATTTCCATGCGCTTCTATAAGCCTTCGGAGCAGGTAGAGAAAGGGGATGCGCGTGCGCTGGTGCGCTTTATCTCCCCGGTACGTGACAAAGGTAAAGCCTTGCTCTCCGATCTGGACAAAATGTGGTATTACGCACCAGACCTGCGGCGGCCGATCCCCATTTCCCGCCAGCAACGCCTGGTGGGGCAGATCTCTAACGGTGACGTGGTTGCCGCAGACTTTGATTACTCCTATATCTCCCGGTTGGTGGGTGAAGAGGCCTGTGGCCAGACGATCTGCTACAAACTTTCGTTACAGCGCCGTTGGCCCTATGTCACTTATCCAGCGATCGGTTACTGGGTGGAAAAAGACACTGGTTTCCCTAGCCGGGCCGATTTCCTTTCCGCCGACGGTGTGCCGATCAAGCGTTCGTACTATCGCGATTATCAGCAGGTGTTGGGCCAGATGCGGCCAACTACCATCGTGGTGGAAGACGCGCTGCGCAAGGATAACTACACCACCATGCGTTACAGCGACATCCGGTTGGAATCGTTGCCGGAAAGCAACTTTCAGAAAGAGTATCTGCTGAGGTTGAACGGTTGATGGCGAGCAGGCGATCCCCGATGAGCGGGGTTCTGCTGCTGGTGGGTGCCTATAGTAGCAGCGGTTGGGCGGTTGACTGTCTTATCCAGCGCGGTTACGCGGGCATGGAGGGGATATCGTCCCATTCCTCGGACTCATTATGGCAGTTTGACGCCCCGGCATTTCGTAACAACGCTATAGCCAATCTGTACCTTTCCGGCGTGGCGCGCTGCACGTTGACCGAAACCCTCAGCGTCAAGGCGCAGGCCAGCGGTGAGTACGCTATCCAGGCACGTCAGCCGGGAGTTCTGGAGGATCAGCGCCGCCAGGGGCTGGGCATACTCAACGAGGCTACTGCCAGTTGGGCGGTCAGCGACAGTGGGTACATCGATGCCGGTAAGGTACGTAAAACCAGTGGTTATCTGTTCTCGGTTGCGCCGCTCGACCTGCTGCGCAATATCAGCAGCAATATGCGTAGCGTACGAGTGTTTGGCCTGGGGGAGCGCGGGCGCAACTTCTACGATGAAGGGGCGTATGGCATCAGCAGCTCATGGTACCGCAATGAAGGGACCTTCACGTTAGCGGCCTTTCCGCGCCTCAAGCGCAACAACCAGCGTCAGGAAGCCGCTTCGGAATGGGACGCGATCCTGCGTACCAACAGTACCGACAGATACTATGCCAGTTACACCGCGACCGGGCTGAAGGCGTTCAACCCGACTTTTTCACTACTGGCTGGCGAGCGGAAAACCGTGGCGTTAGGTACTAGTGGCAACCTGACGGATATGCTGATCCTCAGCGTTGAGGGGGCGATTTCCCATGGGCAGACCTGGCGTCATCTGGACATGGCTTGCGCACGTGCCATGCGCCAACTTGCCAATGTGCAGGAGCCGTTCAAAATGCGCGCCAATGGTGTGCAAGCGGATATCGGCGTTGGCCTGCGTTACACCACTGGCGACCAAAGCGAATACGGCGCGGAATATTATGGTCAGAGCCAGGGCTACAGCCGCAGTGAGTGGCAGGACAACGTCGACACCATTCGCTTCGTTAATGGGGGTTACGGGCAGTCATTGCCACCGCTACCGACATCGTTCATGGCGGATATCCGTAACGCCTATCAGCAGTACTCCCGCATGATGGCGGCAGAAACCGATAACGTTGGGCGGGGCGGCGACCTGCTCGGCAAACACTACCTCACCCTCTATACGCGCACCAATAAAGAGCAGGTCGGCAGTATCGACTGGTCGGTCTCCGGCATGGTCAACCTGGTGGATGGCAGCAACGTGCTGAATCTGCACCTGAGCACGCCGCTCAAAAACAACATTGAGGCTTACACCGGCGTTGCCGCCAGCTTCGGCAGTAAAGAGAGTGAGTTTGGCACCTTCGGAGAAAAAGGAAATATCTATGCAGGTATGCGAATCAATTGGTAATACACCGGCCGCAACTCACGTCGCGGACGGTTGGATGATGATTTTCCCAGGACAAGGATCCCCGGCGATCGGCATGGGCAGCGATGTCTGTGATGTTTCACCGGGCACCAGGGCGGTGTGGGATTGTGCCAGCGATGTTTCCGGGCTGGATGTACGCAAACTGTGCCAGAAAGGGCCGATGACACGCCTGACCAAAACCCTTTATCAGCAGTTGGCCGTCACCACCGTTAACGCCGCCATGCTGACGTTGTTACGCGAACGGACTCCCGTGTTGGAAAGCGGTTATGCCGGGCATAGCGCAGGTGAATATACCGCGCTGTATGCCGCCGGGGTAATGGATCTGGAAACGCTGTTCCGCGCGATCACGCTGCGCGCGACCATCATGCAAAACCTGGCCGAACAGCGCAAAGGGGCGATGTATGTGGTCAAACCCTACAGCCATGATGCGCTGCGCGAGCAGATCGACAATCTTGGGTTGGGAACCGTACTCAACGTGTGCTGTGACAACGGGCATCAACAGCAAGTGGTAGGAGGGGAACTGACCGCAGTTAAAACCCTGGTTAATCATCTGGCGCGCCATGGGGTAAATACTATCAAGTTGGGCGTCAATGGCGCCTGGCATACACCGTTGATGCATGATGGAGTGGCACAGATGCGCCAGGCATTGGCCGACCTGCCATTTTCTGCGCCGGTTTGCCCGCTGATCATGAACAGCAGTGGCAAGGCGGAATATAGCGTGGCGCAGATCAAGGAAAACCTGGCGTTGCACCTTATCCATACCGTGCGCTGGCGTGAAAGTATGGATCGGTGGGCCCAGATGGGACATCGACGCTACCTGGAGATCAGCAACAAGAAAATCCTCAGCCACCTGTTGGCGGAGCACTACGGGGCTGTCGAGGATTACCATATCCAACACTATTACCATATCGTTGGCAGCAGCGTTAAGCATGCGGGATAAGGGCGATATGATGCCAATATTGACTACTTTCAGCCAAAGATACATGCGAGGAGCCGTGATCCCCGTGGTGTTGGTCTCCGCTATTCTGACCTCGTCATTGATCCGCAACGTCATTGACATTACTCTGCCGGAGATGATTGCCGGATTGGGGGCGATCTGTCTGTCGATTGTCTGGAGCATGATGCGCGATGGTCAAGGTTACTGGGCGTATAGCGTATTTACCTTGAGGGTGTTTAAAAACCCGCAAGCGGTCGCGGGCCAGTATAAAGAGCGTAAAACAGCAGGGATGGCGAAATTGCTGTACCAGCCTGGCTGGGCTTCTTTGGTCATACTGTGCCTGGCGGCGGCACTGAGCGGACTGATATGGCTGTGCGGCCCAGACTGGCATTATCCCTTGATTGTGCTGCTTGGTGTCTTGGTGCTGCCAGCCTTGATGGTGGTTCAGTTAGGCAAATCAGCGCCGTTCAATATCCTGCTGGCCTTGAAGTCCTACAGTGAGCCCGAAAGCTATCGCCCTCGGCAGCGCCGCTTGTCAAGATTGGTGGCCGAAGATTTGCTATTGAATCTGCTAACCAATTTCGCCCTGGTCTTGCCGATTGCCCGTAAGCCCGCATTTAGCCTGGTTCCCGGCTATGCCGATCCTGCTTTTATCGTCGCGTTTATGATCCTGGTGGGGGCGGTGACGCTGTTTATGCTGGCGTTTGCCAGCCGGACACGACGTTATGTGCTGTTTGGGGAGTTACTCAATGGCACGCTGGACGCCCACTCTGTGCCTGCTGCTCCCTGGGCGTTCACCGGCAAGCTGACGCGTTGGCAGCGTGGTCTGCTCTGGCTGCTGGCTTCGCAGCTGTGGGCTATTGCGATCTGCCTGGTGTTTGCGGCATTGAAGATCACTCCGCAATTTATCCCGCTATACCTTTGTGCATTGTTGCCGTTGCTGGTTGTTTACTGTGCGGAACGCTATCAGACCTTGTATAACAACTACAATGACGCGCTGGAAATGCACAAACGCCATCAGGTATATGCCAATAACGATGCCAAAACGATGAAGTAATTCATGGGGGGCTTCTGGCGCCCCCCATGTGACTAGGGAAGTCTGCGGTTATTGGATATTGAAGAAGCCAACGCGCAACAGCACTTCAGCGACCACAATCAACCCGCTGCCTAAGGTAAGCAACCGCTTGTTGATGCGTTGGGAACGCCAGCAGAATGCCAGTGCGCACCAGTTTTAAACTCATTGTTGAAAGTGGTATGATGATAACCATTACTTGATGTGGAGAATGGGTAGAATGGATACTACCGAAGAACTCAATGGCACGTATTACTATCACGGAATAGACAATGTCACCGCTCAAGAATTGTTTTGGATAATTTTTGTAGAAGAGTTTGCCAAGCATGAAGGGCTTACCATAGAAAGCGCGGCGATGATCATCATTGGCTGGCCTCTGATACCAAAACAAAAAGGGTTAGGGAAATCAACCTGGGGGACAAGCATAGCCTCTATAGCCTCTCGAAGGATCTTTAAAGATATGCGTTTTGCTGGACAAGTAGAAACGCCTGTCGGTTTTATGAAAACCCGTATGACCAGCAAGATCGGGACAGCCGTAGGGCGATATGCCCCCTATGTGGGTTACGCACAGGCGATGATCGTTTTTAGCATCATAGCTAAAGAAACACGGAATAAATACAATCTGATTGCACGACCTGAACACCGTATTGAATGGACGCCTTTCTAATGGTCGATGAAAACGAAATCCTAACATACCTCACTGAAAAATATAGTCTGCATAAAAAGCCCGTCCTTAAAGAATGGACTTTTCAAGAGCACTTTAATTTTGTTCAGGAAGAGTTAGAGGAAATGCTCGTTGACCTGTTCACACGTTACAAGATATCGCATGATAACTTTGATTTGGATGAATACTTTGAACCGGAATGGCCTGTATGGTTGTGGTGGAAGAAGCTACAACGAAGAGTATACAAACCACTCACGGTCAATATGTTCATAGAATCCGCAAAAGCGGGAAAATGGCTGTATCAATAAGAGATTCACTGCCCCCTGTCTTATCATACAGCCTATACGATTATGTTATAGACACGGTTTATGCCGTTAACGCTTAAAAGACCCTATCATCCCAAATGCTATAACCAGACGTACCGGCCATCCGGTGATTCCAGGAAATGGATTTATATTTAAGGACGATCTTCTCATGCGGCATCATATCATTATCATTTATGGAATGCGGATAGATACATGTAATATCGACAATGCTGGCTTCCGTCAGTTTAATTTCGTAGTAAAGCTCTAACTGTCCTGTCGTATTTATTCTGTAAAAATAAAATATCGCTTCTATAAGCTCATTGTCAGAAATTGCCATCGCTAACAGGGGCGAGGACTTATCAATAGGTTTAATAAAGTGAATAGGATGATGCTGTACGTTCTGCTCACGCGTGATACTATGATCTAACTCTAATACTTGTGCTTGGTCTTCATGACCTGTCTGGGTTCTGTTACCAATAGGTACGCCCATCTGAGACTTTCATTTCAGCGGAGTCGGTTTTCATTATGCCAAACAACGAAATACATCGTTTCATTATTAGCGCCATTTTTTCTTCAGGCGCTAATGGGCTTTCACTCAAACTATGGCTAATTTGTTCTGACAATTCAGCCATGGCCGGGGATTGATGACCGAAAAAAGTCCGTGTTTCTTTCTCTTTGTCCATCTGAGTCACTCCCTTTATTAGGGCGGAAACCCAAGCTTGAAAAAGTGTACACTAAGTATGCTTTTTTAACAATATTGCCAAGATTAGCACAGTGGGACCCACCCTTGTCATCAGTAATACAGATTAACTATAAACAACTGGGGTTGTCTATAAAAATGCATGCGTAGTAGTTTCTGTTATTCAAAATTAAAATATCAGCCCATTGTTTCATTATAAAAACGTATGTTATTGACGCTTTTATCTATGCCTGATGGGGGGAGGTAAAAAATGTGAAAAAAGACGTTGCTATTTTACTTGACGGCGGCAGGGGATGCCCTGAGCCAAACGGAGCACAAATCCCGGTGGACAGAGGCTGCGAAAAAGCGACAATAAGCGGGTTAACTTAATCAAAGGACATGAAGTAATGCATACACTTGACGCTATTGAGCAACGCCGCGCGACCAAACAGTTCGATACCCAGCATGTAATGACGCTGGATGAGAAGAAGGCGCTGCTCAATATTGCCCTGCAAAACACCCCTAGTGCTTTCAACCTGCAGCATTGGCGCCCGTTGTTGATCGAAGATCGTGCCCAGCGAGAGCATATCCGCGAGGTGGCCTGGGGCCAGGCGCAGGTGACTGATGCCTCGATGCTGGTTGTGCTGTGTGGCGATCTGTCCAGTTGGGAATCCCAGGTGAAAAACATCTGGCGTGAAGCGGCGGAACCGGTGCAACAGTTTATGTTGCCTGCTGTCGACCAATATTACCGTGGTAAGGCTCAGGTACAGCGTGATGAAGTGATGCGCAGCAGCGGCCTGTTTGCTCAGACGTTGATGCTGGCAGCCAAGGCTCAGGGTTATGACTCTTGCCCAATGGACGGCTTTGATTTTGACGCCGTGGGCAAAATCATCAATAAGCCAGAGCACTACCAGATTGCGCTGATGGTGGCGATTGGCAAGGGCATCGGCCAACCTTATCCGCGCATTGGTAAGTTGCCGGTTGATGAGATTGTGCAGATCGACCGTTTTTAATTGAATTGCCTCTCTCCCCGAAGGGAGAGAGGTTGCTGAACTAACCCATTCCCTGAAGAATTTTTCCCAAGCGTTCACGCTGTTGTTCACTCAGCGCTTGCCCACCGCCGTGGCCCGCATTCTCAGTGATTAATTGATATAACCCCACCAGCCAATCGTATATATACAGCGCCGTGTTATTGATCGGCTCGACAGGTAATGCGGTCATGCGTAGCTCGGCGCTCTGGCTGGGTTTGGTAAAGATCTTATGGCCGCGGTTAATGCGGCTTTCTGGCCGTTGCGCCTGCGGACGCAGCTGGAAGCCAAGCCAGGCAACAAAATCTCCCAGTATCGTCAAGGTACAGGCGATTTGCCGCTCGACGTGATTTTCCCTGCTGTGGCCCACGAGTCCCGGTTCGGCCAAGGCATTCCCTAAGCGTTGCCAGATACCCAGCCGGAAACTGGCGGTGATCAACTCATCGGCCAGCGTGGTCAAGGTAGCTGTTTCAACGGCCAGCAGGTCGATTAACGCACGATGATCGGCCAGATTACGCAGTTGGGTGATCCATAGCTGTTGCACCTGCAAAACCACGTTAGCACCAGACTCTAGCGGAGATGCCGCTGTAGGTTGCTCGTCAAACAGATCTAGCTCGATCGCCAAAGGATCGTCGTTATGTGGGCGATCTTGCTGCTGCTGGCAAAAGAGAGGCAGTAGGGCGTTGCGGTCTGGCAACAGGTGCTCCAGCAGTTCGCCATGCAGCGTGGTGCGGCCCTGCAACGCTTTTACCGTAGCCTTGGCGAGGGGCGCTTTATCCTCGGTTGCCACGTTGAACCAGCGGCCAAGCAGGTTATGCCGTAACTCTTGCTCATGACGATCGAAACGTTGTTGCAGGCGGTTATGGCGGGCTGCGACATTCACCGACGTGAGCAGGTAGTCGGTCATACGCCGGACTTCATCTTCATTCATCGCCAGTAGCGTTCCCCAAACCTCGCCGGGTTGGCCAACGTACCGTTGGACGGCTTGGTCAAAATGGGCCGACGAACGCCGATCGCACGGGGTAAATGCCCAGATCAAATCGGGATGGCCACGGCTATCGGCTTCCTGATGTTGTTGTACCCAATGATCCAGCGCCTGGCCGACCATTGTGGCTTCTTCACGGCAGGCCGCAGCATGGCAGACGATCAAGGCTTGCATGGCCTGTTGGTCGCTATAACGTTGCAGCAGCGTGAGGCTCTTGGCCTGCTGCAGACTCTCGTCGTCTGCTCTATAGGCAGGTAGATCCAGATAATCGGTTGACGCAAAGCCGCTATGGGCCGGGTGGCTCTGTAAAGGGATCAACAACTCTGCGGTCAATAACCTGAGGTCTGCCAAGGGCATCGTCATCACGCCGTTATCGAGTTTGAGCTGAACCTTGTCATCGGTCTCTTCCAGGCTTGCTGGCATCAGGATGCCATAGCTGGGCTGCTGATTTTCATCCGTCAGCAGGCTGAGCGGAGCCCGTACGCTTGCTGCGCCCTCCAGTTGATCCAAGCGGTAAGCCAGACGGCGATAACATGCGGTTAATGCCGGTTCTTTCCCCCATAGCGGAGCAAACAGCTGCGCCCGGTCGTCAACGGACAGATAGGGAGCGATAGCCAAGGCGTTTGGCCAGTATTCGCTGTCCCAACGATGTTGTAACTGTGGGTCGTCGCTGCGCAAGCTATCCCAGAGGGTAACGATATCATCGGCACCGATACCTGGCACTGCCTGAGGTTGGCAACGTTTTGTCAAAGAGGTGATGAGCTCTTCGACCTCTGTTTTTTCTATTGTCTGTTGCGTATGGCTGCTACGCGCCAACATCCACACTAACTCTACCGACGTCAGCAACTGAAGCTGCACCGGATAATCAGGATCTTGTTGAGGTACGGCGTGGCTAAAGCGGATCGCTATCCCTACGGCGGAGTGTCCCGGACGAATATGCGTCAGGTAATCCAGCGTTTTACCGGCGAAGGTAGTCGCCAGGCAGTCTGGCTCGGCCGTAGCTAGCGAGGCGATAAGATGATGTTTTGCCGCTTGCGAACGGCCATAAAAGCCCAGTGCTCCGCGTTGAGTAGCAGCAACCGCCAGCCGTTGAAGCCGGATGCGGCAACGGCGTAGATTAAGCATCAAGGTAGGCGCTTCCAGTGCGAAACGGGGCGTCTGCAGGCGGGTATTATCCGCCCAGGCCAGCGCCTGAGCGATACCTTGATTTAATAACGGCCAGCGCTGGCTAAGCGGGGAGATTGGGGAAATGGCTGACTTCATGCAAAAACGCTCCCGCTGTCGATCCAATAGTGGGTAGCCCCGGTGGCACTGTCGATCAGCGTATTCAATTTGAGTTGCAGATGTTCGGTGGGCACCGGGCTACCGTCTTCCAGTTCGGCGCTAGTGATGCTCCAGCGAGCGGGAAAGTCCGGCTGCGGAGCAATTTTAACCCGTAACAGGTTATCGCCAGCCAGGTTACGCGCCAGTTGCGGATCGATAATCGTCAGGGTAAACAGCGGGGCGGCGGGCCAGTGCTCGTTATCTAACTGGCGGAATCCCAGGTACAACGCACCGTTGAGGGCAAAGCTGACGTTGCTGTCCAAACCGCCATCCGGGGTATCCAGATCGAGCTCGGCATAGAAAACCTGATTGGCAGGCAAGCGGTTATCCGCATCCAGGCGGCCCAGATAACGCACGGTTGAATAAGGGCGGAAATCGGCCGCCTTGAAGTAAACGCCTGGTAAACGCAATTCCAGCGCTAACAGGCACAGCATGGCACCGACCGCCGCAGTGGATTTGGGATTATCGATCCGCCCTTGCTGGCTGAAAGGATACCAGCCGCTGGTGTGATAACCATCCAGCGAAACGATGCGGTTGATCGGCACCGGCTGTAGCTGTCGGAACAGGGCCTGAATGCCGGGGAAACGGGAAGGGCGGCCAGTGAGCAGCAGCACATCGCAGTTGTGCAGGGCGATCACCTCGGTCAACAACCGCAGATTGCGGGTAAGCGCCATGCGCGGTGCCAGGAATTCACCATGCAAGTGGCTCAGCCGTAGAATGAGCGGCGTCTGCAAAACATCGAAAAGTTCCGCCTCTGCCGGTAAACCGCGTTGTACCGCAGCATTGATATATTTCAATACGTTATCGGTAGGCCTTTGCGTTAACAGTTCGCCCAGCACGGCGTCGATCTCGCTGCGAGTCTGCACCGGGGTGAAGCTTTCATAACGTTCCAGGATCGCTTGAGCGAGCGGGATGAAAAGTTGCAGTGTCACTTGTTGCTGTAGCACTGGGCTCTCGTTCTGGCCAAACAGTTCGGCCATCAGGGCTGCCGGTTCCGCCACGCCGATGCGTTTGAACTCGGCCTGTAGGGCGGGCAGCAGATACAGGCGGATCACTTCCAGCAGAATGTCATCGCCCGCCACCTTGAACCCTTCGCGGAATAACAGATGCGGGGTCACCTTGACGTTATTGCCAGCCGTCTCTTCCAGACGGTACTGGGTGATCGCCAAATCGGTGGTGCCGCCGCCGATATCCACCGAAGCAATACGCAGCGTTTTCCCCGGTTCAGCGGAGTCCGGACGTGCCATGGCGCTAAAGAACGCCTCAGCCTGACCCGCGAAATTGACCTGGATTTCGTTATACAGATAGACCATCTGGCCGCAGGTGGCCTCATCCCACTCCATCTGCACGGCGGGGACCGGCACCGAACTGGCTATGCCGTTCAAGTCTTCATCTGCCGAATGCCAACCCATGCCTTGCCACACTAGCGCGATCGCCTCATGCATCCGCTGACGGAAGATTTCACGTTCCGGTACCGGCATGGCGGAAGGCAGGGTCAGTATGATATTACGCAAACGGCGAGGTGCTGCGCCGTCACGCAAAGAGAGCCGCTGGGCCACGCTGTTGATCTGCATCAGCGCCTGGGCCAACAGTTCGCTCAACATCAAGGCCATCAGCGAACTGCGGCTGTAGTTTGGGGTGAAAACCGGCAGGCGTTCTTCCGGTGGCAGGCTGGATAACGGCTGGCCTTGGTCATTGATCAACAGAGCCAATGGTGTCGCGATAGCAGGCGGTTCCTGTAGGCTTTGCTCTGCCGTACGGTTGAAGCGCCAGCCAGGGCCGTAACTCTCCTCATCCCACAGATAGCGCCGTGGGCTGGACAGGCCGGTTGATGCCGTATCGCCTTGCCGCTGCTGAGCCAAGCGGCAGGCTTCATGGCCGACTCGGGTCAGGGAAGGCCAGAGAAACGCATCGTCGCGGCCACTTTCAAACGAGTAATTCGCCTTGCCAAAGTTGGCGGGGGCGAACTCCGTGCGGCTGGAAAACAGGCCTTGGTGTAGATAATGCGGTTCGCTGAGATCGCGCAGTTGCAGTTCATAGCTGTGTTTCAAGCCGTTGCGTTCCGCCGGGTGATCTTCTACCAGGATGCCGCAGGTATGAGAGTTGCCGACATCGAGGATCAAATCCACATTCACGGCGGGTTGCTGCACATCGCTACCTAGAGTGATATTAGGTACGTTTAGCTGGCTGGCCAGCAGCTCCAGCAGGTTCAGGTAGTGCGCCTGATATTCAAATTCACGCAGCGAAGCGTTGATATTACGTTCCGGGCGCTGCTCCAGGGCGATGGCCTGTTGGGTAAAGACCTCACGTAGCCAGCCGTCAACCCAGGTGGCATCCAGGAAATCACCCAGATCCTGACTATGGTGTGCTAGCGCAAAGCTCAGCCCAGTAGCGATGTCCTGCTGATTGGGAGCCAACTGTTGGTTTTCATGCCCTGCAGGATAGGTTTGCGTGTCAAATGCCAACGTGATGCGCAGCGTATGGCCTTGCCGGTCCGGCTGCTCCAACCGTCTGATTTGCATACGCGCCCAGTTGTCCGGCCCGCTGAGAAAACTGTTTGGCGGGTTGAAGCGCAAGAACGGCAGCGGTAACCAAACGCGATCTAGCAGCCGCAATGATTGTTCCAGAGGAAAGCTGAATTCCGGACGTACCATTTCGGCCGGTTCGCCGGGGGCCACCGGCAGGAAATAGCGATCCTTGGCCTGATGATAGTTCAGCCGCAGCAGTGGGCCGTTGGCAGTCTGACGGACAAATTTGCCCGGTCGCTCGGCGTCCAACACCGGCGTAAGGGAGAAGTCCAGAAATTGGATCCCGCTGTTGGGTATCAGCGTAACGCGCTGCGGATATGCGATGGGGGTCGCCAACATTATTTACTCTCGCGCTTGATCGTCATAGGGAATACCGTTTCGTTGTTGCCATAACGCCCGCTGCATTCTGCGGCGGCGCCAGCTTCACCTTGCTTACACACCAGTTCCGGCATTTGATAACGGGAACCGTCGCTGCAACGGGCCTTGGTACGGCTGTTGATCACCAGATTGCCGGACTGCATCAGACCGGCGTTGACCTCGACCCGGCAGGTGACTTTGTCACCCTGTACGATCCTGGCGGTGCCCTTGCCACGGCTAAACTGATATAGCAGGCTCGGCGGTTTGCCGGTCAGCGGATCCTTGATCGCCAAGGTGACGCGCCATTTGCCGTTGAGGAAAGCGGTAGAACCGACCTTTACCGCTTCGGAGGGTAACGTCAGCGCCAGTTTATCGACCACTACCGGCGTGAGGACCGGCGGAGGAAGCACCTCCGCATAGCCTAATGGCAACTGTAGAGCGGCCGCAGTAACAACCGGCTTGGGTTGTACCTTGGCTGGCTCAACCGTTTTTATGGCTGGCTGAGGGGTTGGTTTAGGGAGCAACAACCAAATCGCGGCGGCCAGAATGAAAACAGCAGGCAGTAGCAGCAGCCACCAGGCATGGTGAGGCTTGTCATCCGCCGTGGTTGGCAGAGGTGCTGGCGGCTGCGGTTCAGCAATGGGCTCAGCAATGGGTTCAATAATTGGCGGGGCGATGGGGGGCGCAGGGCGATCTTTCGGGCGCAGGCAATCCAAAGGCGCGTTGCTGATCTTGCCATCGGCTTTCACGCAGCCCCAGAAGGTGATCACCGGTTTGCCATCCACCAGGAAAACGGCGTTCTGATCCGGGAACTGCATGGCCTTGCTGAGCAGCGTCGCAAACATTTGCAAGTTGGCTTTACCGCTGTGGCGAGCGCGTAGACTGATGGCTTCTGCGGTGGTCTGGAAATGTTCCAGCAGCGGCAAGGCAGCCGCTCGGGCGTCGTCATCAGCCGCCAGCCAAGAGATCGCCCGCCCAGCAATGGGCGCATACCAGTCAATGCGATCGCCTTGCGCGTTGGGGATCGGGATCGCCAGGCAATCCGCTACGGCTGACTGTTGCTGAAGGCGCAACGCCTCACGCAACTGCGACGCCAACGCATAAACAGGTTGTCCATTTTCGCCCAATGTAAGAACGTCATCTAGATTGCCACTGCGTAAAAAGGGTTTTGCCACACCGGATGCCTTGCTTTTAAGCCTAAACGGCTAGTTTAGGTGGCGATAGCCTAATCAAACGTCTGAAAACAGGGGCAAAGTGGCATCTGTTTTGTGCATCGGATTGCCAGCGGTGGCGAACGATATTATCCTGCAACTAGCTGTCTTGCTTTCCCGAGAAAGACCTTGAGTTTAATTGGAGTGGATGTAGCGATGAAAACGCCAGAGATACCTGCGAATGAAGTACAGCGATTGAAGGCTCTGCGTTCCCTGCATCTGTTGGACACTCTGCCAGAAGAGCGCTTCGATCGGGTGACACGCATGGCCCGCCGGCTGTTCGGTGTCCCCATTGCCTTGGTGAGTCTGGTAGACGAAAACCGCCAATGGTTCAAGTCCAACTGTGGGCTGGGAGCGGCTACGGAAACGCCAAGAGATATTTCGTTGTGTGGTCACGCCATTCTGGGTAACGATATTTTGTTCATTCCCGATACGCTGCAGGACGATCGCTTTGCGGATAATCCTCTGGTCAAAGACTCGCCACACATCCGTTTCTACGCCGGTTGTCCACTGAGCTACTCCGGCGATCTGAAGATGGGGACCCTGTGCCTGATCGACGATAAACCCCGGCAGTTTGATGCCGAAGATGCGGTGGCGCTGCGCGATCTGGCCTCGATGGTCGAAGATGAGCTACGTGCCTTTCAGGCATCAACTTCTGACGAACTGACGCAAATATCCAATCGCCGTGGCTTTATCTCCCTGGCAGGTCACATGCTGCAACATTGTCAGATGAAAGGGGTTAAGGCCAGCCTGATATTTATCGACCTCGATAAATTCAAATTGATTAACGACACTTTCGGCCATGGGGAAGGTGACCGGGCGTTAATCTATTTTTCCGAGCTGATGAAACGGGTGTTTGGCTATTTTGACGTGATAGCCCGTTTGGGCGGTGACGAGTTTGTCGCGCTGATGGGCAGCCGTAGCAAAAGCGAAGCCGAACAGGGAATTTTAGCCCTGCAACGCTACGTGGATGAACATAATGCCTCGCAGATCACCCCTTACCAACTGGCGTTCTCCTATGGCATCGTCGAGTTTGATCCCGCCACGCCCCATAGCCTGGAAACCTTGCTGGCAGAAGGGGACTCCACCATGTACCGGATCAAGAAATCCAAGTGTATGCGGAGTTAATCGGCAAGTTATTCGCCGCACCAGACTTATGTTGAATCGATGGCTAATTCGATAGGGTAGTACTCAGCATGCGTTACGTTACTATTAAGTGTGAGACAGTAGATTGAAAACAAAACAGTCAAAAATCCCCAAATCAATTTATAGGCCCATGCATTGCGACGAGTTTGACCTCTGGGCGGACCTCTCTTTAAATGACTATATTGAAGACCTGATGACAAATCATCGGTACAGCCGTAAAAAAGCCCAGGAAGAAGCGTCGAAATCATTTAAAACAGCCTTGCCGGCGGGTATCAATACTCAAAATAACCATTTTAGAACTTATGAACATGACGCTCAGGCTGTGGGATATCTGTGGTTCAGCTTGGAGGATAACTCAGTTTTTTTGTCAGATATAATGCTTATCCCAGAGTTTCAGGGTAAGGGGATGGGCAGGGATTTTATCCGTGCGTTTCTGAATGAGCTGACTGGCCAGGGCGTGTATGAGGTAGAACTAAGAGTGTCCCCGGATAATCAAAGGGCTTTAAAGTTATATAAAGAGGTTGGTTTTCGGATAACGGGTTTTGATATGAGTCTTTTGCTGGAACCCGAGTTATCAGAAATCCGTTAATCATAATGTTTGGGGACAATGGTTTACTTCTGATTGCCTGCTTACATCGCCTGTTATATTCAGAAAAAAAGATTATTAATCCCGACTCCCTTACCGTGCATTTTGCTGTGGACTGCAGTTACCTCAAATCATCTCTGGGAAGATCGGCGGTATTTCAATCAGTTGCTTTTCTTGGGAGTTGGCATCGATCAGCGCAAATGCCGCCTGCAACATCTTGTTGACGTCCTGCTTCACCATCACGATGTCATGGCCTAATAACAGTACGAAAGGGTCCCAGTCAAAGCAGCCCATCACCGGCTGCTTATCACCGCGATAGCCAGACGCCACCAACCAGCGCATCACGCCTTCAAGCGAGATCGTCGAGTTGACGAATAGCCCGGTTTGCAGATCGCCGCCTTGAGCCATAAAGGTCTTCATCGCCAGTTCGGCCTTGTCTGGGGAATAGCCGCAGGCCAACAGGTTCTCTTCGATGACCTCAACGCCTAACTGCCGGTGGGCATCTCTGAAGCCGCGCAGGCGTTCCGTAGTGTTATGGTCAACCCCGCGCCCCCCTACGAAGATCAGCGGCTTGAGGTAGCCTAGCCGTTTTTCACAGTTGGCCAGAATTCGTAACGTCAGCTCTTTAGCCCCGGCATAGTTATCGGTGATCACCGAAGGGGCGAGGGTGCCTGGCAGATCGAGATTCAGCGTTGAAATACCGGAAGCAGCGCAGACCTCGGTGATATTGTCGGGGGCGGTGGCACCGGTGGAGATGATCCAGTCAACCTGATAGGAAAGCATGGTGCGCGCCGCTTCGATTTCCAGTTCAGGATCGCGGCTGGTGCAGGTAATCACCGGGAACAGGCCGCGTTCACGAGCCATCGATTCGAATAGCTCGACGATCGAACCGAAATAACGGTTGTCATACTTGGGGACGATCATGCCGATCATGGTTGATTTGCGGCGGCGCAGCAGGCTGGCCTGCTGATTGACGGTATAGCCTTGTTCTTCGGCCAGGCGCAGGATTTTATCTGCCAGTTGGGCGCCAATGCGGCGCTTTTTCCAACTGCCATTGAGCACGGCGCTGACCGCACTTGAGGAGGCTCCGGCTAGTTCGGCCAGATCGTAAATCGTCGTTTTTTTTGCTTTGAACCCAGTCACAAATTTCGCTCCCCAATTTTCTATATCTTGACAGTAAAAATAAAAAGTAGCAATTATGCTCAATCGATTGAGCGTCGTGAGCAAAGAGTATGACACGGTGCGTAAACGTCCCCTCACCCCAACCCTCTCCCACAGGGAGAGGGGGCTGGAACGGCGTTAAGGTCAGGTGCGGAAGTGCGTTTCCAACCCTTGCAAATATCAGGCTGGGTCAGGAAAAGGGGTACGTTTTAGCCCTTGCGATTTAGGTGCTGAAGTTAGGCTCGATAGATAATCCGTGGCACGTTCGGTTCCCACAGGGAGAGTGGGCGGTACGGCGTTGAGGTCAACGGCGGTGGTGCGTTTCCAACCCTTGCAAAGATAAAGCCGGGTAAGGAAAAGGTACGTTATAGCTCTTGGTACGTTATAGCTCTTGCGAGTTCGGTGCTGAAATCAGGCACGGGAGCAAATCCGTGGCACGTTCGGTTCCCACAGGGAGAGTGGGCGGTACGGCGTTGAGGTCAGCGGCTGTGGTGCGTTTCCAACACTTGCAAATATCAGGCTGGGTCAGGAAAAGGGGTACGTTTTAGCCCTTGCGAATTCGGTGCTGAGGTTAGGCTCGATAGCTAATCCGTGGCACGCTCGGTTCCCTCTCCCTTTGGGAGAGGGTTAGGGTGAGGGGCAATATTGACAGCCAAATTTCTTAACTCGATGAACTCACACGCGGTGACTTCGTCGTGAAAATTTGATCTCTTGTTTAATAAAGGAACCCAACCATGACAGATTTCACCCAATTGAATTTCTCCCTCAAAGGTAAGGTCGCGGCGATAACCGGCGCGGCCTCGGGTATTGGCCTGGAGTGCGCGCGTATTTTCCTGCAGGCCGGGGCTAAAGTGGTGCTGATCGACCGTGACCAGGAAAAGCTGCAACGCCTGACCGATGAACTTGGCGAAAACGCGTATCCACTGGTCATCGATTTGCTCAACCCGCAGCAGGTTTCCGGCATGCTGCCCGGTATTTTAGCGGCGGCCGGGCGACTCGATATTTTTCACGCCAATGCCGGCGCCTATATTGGCGGCCCGGTGGCAGAAGGGGATCCGGACGTTTGGGATCGCGTGCTTAATCTCAATATTAACGCCGCGTTCCGTTCTGTGCAGGCAGTGCTGCCGCATCTGATCGAGCAAAAGTCTGGCGATATTCTGTTTACCAGTTCGATCGCCGGGGTCGTCCCGGTGATCTGGGAACCGATTTATACCGCCTCAAAATTTGCCGTTCAGGCATTTGTGCACTCCACACGCCGACAGGTGGCCCAATATGGTGTGCGGGTTGGCGCCGTGTTGCCGGGGCCGGTGGTTACCGCGCTGCTGGACGATTGGCCAAAAGCCAAGATGGAAGAGGCTCTGGCCAACGGCAGCCTGATGCAGCCAAGGGAAGTGGCCGAAGCGGTATTGTTTATGGTAACGCGCTCGAAGCATGTCACCGTACGTGATCTGGTGATCCTGCCAAATAGCGTCGATCTCTGATAGGTGAAAATGATGAACAATCAACAGCAGGTCGTTATTGGTGTCGATGTGGGTTCTGGCAGCGCACGGGCAGGGGTTTTTGATCTCTCGGGTACCATGTTGGCGCATGCCAGCCAAGAGATCACCCTGTTCCGCGGTCCGGAAAATTATGTTGAACAATCCAGCCGTGAGATATGGCAAGCGGTGTGTGCCAGCATCAAGCAGGCGGTTGCCGCATCCGGTATTGCCCCAGACAATGTGGCAGGCATCGGCTTTGATGCCACCTGTTCCCTGGTGGTACTCGATGCAGACGGCAACCCCCTGGCAGTAGGGCCATCTGAAGATCCCGACCGCAACATTATTGTGTGGATGGACCATCGGGCCACGGAGCAGGCCGAGCGGATCAACGCCACCGGACATCCGGTGCTCAACTACGTTGGCGGTAAAATCTCCCCAGAAATGGAGACGCCCAAGCTGCTTTGGCTGAAGGAGAACCGTCGTACGGTCTACGATAGCGCCTGGCAGTTCTTCGATCTGGCCGATTTCCTGACCTGGCGTGCCACTGGGGACTTGGCTCGCTCCGTCTGTACGGTGACCTGCAAATGGACCTATCTGGCCCATGAGAAACGTTGGGATCCGGACTATTTCCGTACCATCGGCCTTGAAGAGTTGGCAGACGAAGCGTTCCGCCGTATTGGGGATCGCATCCAAGAGCCCGGTACGACTTGTGGCGAAGGCTTGACGACAGAAGCCGCCAAAGAAATGGGATTAGTAGTGGGCACGCCCGTCGCCGTGGGCTTGATTGATGCCCATGCTGGCGGGATTGGTACCGTCGGTGTCGGCGGTGGCGTCACCAATAACCTGGCTTACGTGTTTGGCACGTCGTCATGCACGATGACCACTACGCAAAACCCGGCCTTTGTTCCAGGCGTTTGGGGGCCATATTACTCTGCAATGGTGCCGGGATATTGGTTGAATGAAGGTGGGCAGAGCGCGGCGGGGGCGGCGATCAAGCAGTTGGTTTCGTTCCACCCCGCGGCACCAGAGGCAACGGAGCAGGCTAAGGCATTGGGTATTTCACTGCCAACCTTGCTGGCCGATTTGGCACTGGCCAAAATGGTTTCTGCGTCGGAAGCGGCAAAACTCGCCAATGGCCTGCATGTGGTTCCCGAGTTCCTTGGCAACCGCGCCCCCTTTGCCGATCCCCATTCCCGTGCCGTGGTTGCCGGGTTGGGTATGGAAAGCAATCTCGATAATCTGGTGGCCCTGTATGTTGCTGGCATTTGCGGGATTGGCTATGGACTCAGGCAAATCCTCGATGCCCAGTCTCAGATGGGCGTCACCGTTGAGCAGATCGTGATCAGCGGCGGGGCTGGCCGTCATCCGTTGGTGCGGCAGTTGCTGGCGGATAGCTGTGGTTGCGCCGTGCTGACGACCAAGGCGGAAGAACCGGTATTGCTGGGGTCGGCTATCCTGGGTGCTGTGGCGGGGAAGGTTGCCGCCTCGGTGGAGCAGGCGATGGCGCAGTTTTCCGAGTTGGATAGCCAATATCAACCGAATGCGGATTTCCACCCGTTGCACGCTAACCGCTATGAGGCCTATAAGCTGTTGCAAAGCGCGGCCAAACTGATCCGTGAGGAGCTGCAATAAGTCTGCAAACTCGAGGGGCGCACCATGCTGCGCCCCTACGTATTATCTTCTGCCGCTTCCTTCAGTAACCATTCGCTAAATATTTCCATCGCCGGGGTCATTGCCTTCGATTTTAAATGGGTTAACCAATAACTGCCCATGTTGATTTCGGTAGCAAACGGGCGCACCAGCTGCGCGGTGGCGAGCTCCCGGGCAAACATTTTCGCTGGGGCTAACGCCACACCACCGGAATGGATGGCGCTCTCTATCATCAGACGGGATGAATCAAAGATGGCGCCATTCACTCTTACCGCCTGCAGACCAGCGGCGGCAAACCAGTTTTCCCACTCTTCAGCACGGTAAGAACGCAGCAAATCCTCCTGCAGCAGATCGGCAGGGGTAACGATCCGCTTAGCCGTAGCGGGGGTACACAACACGGTCAACGGAGCATCAAACAGCATTTCGTTATGGGTTGATGGCCACAAACCGGTACCAAAACGGATGGCGAAATCCAGCCCTTCGGCGGCCAGATTGACGACGTTATTGTTGGTGCGCAGCCGCAGTTCGACAAAAGGATGCTCTTGCCTGAACCGATCAAGACGCGGCAACAGCCAGCCCACGGCAAAGGTGCCAACGGCGGCCACGGTGAGCACCTCCTGGAATTGTCCCCCTTCAAACTGCCGGAAGGCTTTTTCAATATGACCAAAGGCGTCGGTTAACACGGCAAACAGCGCCCGTGATTCCTCCGTCATTTCTAAACCACGGGGTAAGCGTTTAAACAGCACCATGCCCAGGCGTTCTTCAAGCAGCCGCACCTGTTGGCTAACGGCGGCCTGGGTAACATAGAGCTCCAGCGCTGCCCGTGTGAAACTCAAATGTCTGGCAGAGGCCTCAAAAGCACGTAGGGCATTCAGGGGAAGATTAGAGCGCATGGGTATTATCCAAAAGATTTTCTTTATGCTAGAGAAAATTCTTGTCGCTTGTCAATAACGGCCTAACAGAGGATATTTCCCGCCATCTGAAAAGAACTCCGCTGCGTTAATCCATTTTATGTGAGGCAAAACATGGTTAGAAATACATTACGTCAAACCACCCTGATGGTCGCTACGGTTATGCCGTTGCTGTTCGGTAGCGCACCGTTATGGGCGCAACCCGCTAATGCCAAGGCCAATATTCAGCAGCAACTATCTGAACTGGAGAAAAACTCCGGTGGCCGCCTGGGCGTGGCGCTGATCGATACCGCCGATAATTCGCAGATCCTGTATCGTGGGGATGAACGTTTTCCCATGTGCAGCACCAGCAAGGTGATGGCAGTGTCGGCGTTGTTAAAACAGAGCGAGACGGATAAAAATCTTTTGGCTAAGCGGATGGAGATCAAACAATCCGATCTGGTCAACTACAACCCGATCGCCGAAAAACACCTGGATACCGGGATGACCCTGGCCGAGTTCAGCGCCGCCACTATCCAGTACAGTGACAACACGGCGATGAACAAGATCCTTGAGCATCTTGGCGGCCCGGCAAAAGTGACAGAATTTGCGCGTACTATCGGCGATAAAACCTTCCGTCTCGACCGTACCGAGCCCACTTTAAATACCGCCATCCCGGGTGATAAGCGTGACACCACCTCGCCGCAGGCGATGGCAAAAAGCCTGCAAAACCTGACCTTGGGCAAAGCGCTAGGTGAACCACAGCGTGCTCAACTGGTTGAATGGATGAAGGGGAATACTACCGGCGGAGCCAGCATTCGCGCAGGTCTGCCAACTACATGGGTGGTTGGTGATAAAACCGGCAGCGGTGATTACGGTACCACTAACGATATCGCCGTGATTTGGCCAGCGAACCACGCACCGTTGGTGTTGGTGACCTATTTCACGCAGCCACAGCAGAATGCCGAAGCCCGTAAAGACGTGTTGGCTGCGGCCGCCAAAATTGTCACCGCAGGACTTTGAATCGGGGATATTCACCGCGTAGATGCGCAGTGATTTTTTCAGCATAAAAAAGGCCGGAAAATCCGGCCTTTTCCGATCACGCCTGGCGATTAATAATCAATGGCATCGCGGATAATCGGGCAGGTCATACAGTGGCCGCCGCCACGGCCACGGCCCAGCTCACTACCGACAATCTCAATGACCTCAACCCCTTCTTTGCGTAGCTGGGTATTGGTTTTGGTATTACGATCGTAAGCCAGCACCACCCCAGGAGAGAGCGCCACCATGTTGTTGCCGCTGTCCCACTGTTGGCGTTCGGTGTCGTAGTCGTTGCCTTCGGTTTCCACCACCCGCAGTTTTTTCAGGTTCAGTGCTCCGGCAATGGCTTCAACAAAGGTGCCTTTATCGCGGCTCAGCTTCATGCCGGTTGGGCCAGAATCCGGGCGCAGCGAGAAGGTTTTGATCTGATTGACGATAGCCGGGTAGAGCGTCACTACATCGCGGTCGCAGAAGGTAAAGACCGTATCCAGGTGCATGGCGGCACGCAGTTTCGGCATGGCGGCAATCATCACTCGTTCAACGCCGGAATGTTTGTTGGCAAACAGCGCGGCGGCCAGCTGGGTGATCGCCTGATGCGAAGTACGCTCACTCATCCCAATCAGCACCGTTTTGTTGCCGATCGGCATCACGTCCCCACCTTCGAGCGTGGCGGTACCGTGGTGCACCGTTGGGTCCCCCCACCAGACGTTAACATTGGCTTCGCCAAAGTCTGGGTGGAACTTGTAGATCGCCGTGGTCAGAATGGTTTCTTCGTGACGGGCAGGCCAATACAGCGGGTTCAAGGTCACGCCGCCGTAGATCCAGCAGGTGGTATCACGGGTATATAAGGTATTCGGCAGCGGTGGCAGCAAGTATTCGGTAATGCCTACCGCTTCGCGGATCAGTTTCAGCTCTTCGTGGTCGGCATAGCCTTCTTTGGCCAGCTCGGTAGTGGAAAGGCCACCGATCAGCACCTCCGCCAACGCCCGTGGTGCCAGGCCATCAAGGAAGCTGCGGGTTTCATTCAAGATCCCCAGTGACACTTCATTAGGCACAATCTGCTGATCCAGGATCCACTTTCTGGCTTCGGGCAGCGCCAGGGTTTCAGCCAACAGGTTGTGCATTTCCACCACGTCCACGCCGTGTTCACGCATCTTGGTCATGAAGTCAAAATGGTCACGCTTGGCGCGCTCAACCCACAGCACGTCATCAAACAACAGCTCATCACAATTACTCGGCGTTAGCCGGTTATGCGCCTTGCCAGGGGCGCAGACCATGACTTTATGTAATTTCCCTACTTCTGAATGAACACCAAACTTGGACTGCGTCTTTTTTTTAGTCGACATAATGACTTGCCTCGATCAGATTGTGATAACGCCAGTGGCAATGCTGTAGATTGCAGCAACGGCGGCGACCATAACGATTACAAAGAGCCCCATCTCGGCCGGGGTGAACACTTTGGCGTGCTGTTCACGTTTGGCCATAATGTATAGCAGCGTGCCTGGGCCATAGATGATGGCGGAGAGCAGCAGATACTTCATACCACCGGCGTACAGCATCAGCAGTGCGTAGAAGGTGGCGATCAACGCGAAGATCAGATCCTTTTTATGATCGCGTTTGTCGGTTTCGTAGGTTTCGCCGGTCATGGCCAGCTTCAGCCCATAGGCACCCACCAGCAGGTACGGGATCAGCGTCAGGGAACTGGTCAGTTCGAGCGCCAGTTGGAAGGCGTAATCACTAAACAGCGTCAGGATTAAGAACACTTGAATGGTGATGTTGGTCAGCCAGACGGCAGAAGAGGGCACCGCATTGCTGTTTTCGGTAGCGAACACTTTCGGCATACTCTTGCTTTTCGCGGCGGAAAACAGCACTTCTGCCGCCAGCAAAGACCAGGAGAGATAAGCGCCCAGTACCGAAACAATCAGGCCCACGCTGATGAAGATCGCCCCCCAGCGCCCAACGATAGCTTCCAACACGCCCGCCATCGAAGGTTGGCGCAACGCCGCCAGATCGGGACGGAGCAGCACGCCGTAAGACAGCATGGTGATCAGCACCAACAGGCACAGCACCCCGATGAACCCCAACACCGTGGCAATCCCCACGTGGCTGCGTTCTTTGGCATAGCGGGAATAGACGCTGGCACCTTCAATCCCGAGGAAGACGAATACCGTTACCAACATGGTGCTGCGCACCTGGCTGAACAGGGATTCGGGTTCCGCGGTCGGGACGATGGCGGCGGCGGCATGACCTACATAGCCGTAGTCGTTAAGGTGAGAGAGATCGCCCACGCTTGCCAAAGAGGCTGCAGAGGCTGCGGTCTCTGGTGTTCCCCAGAAGTTGAGTGCAAACACTTCACTTTTGAAGGCAAAGATCAGCACAATGATAAAGATGAGGATCGGCAGGATTTTGGCGATGGTGGCAATGGTGTTGATCGCCGCAGCGCTTTTAACCCCGCGCAGTACCAGAATGTGGAATCCCCAAAGAATGACCGAGGCAAACAACACCGCGGGAATAGTATTGCCGTCGCCAAATATCGGGAAGAAGGCCCCCAGGGTAGATTTGATCAGCACAAAGTAAGAGACGTTACCAATACAGGTCCCGGCCCAGAAGCCAAGTGCAGAGGCAAATCCTAGATAATCACCGAATCCGGCTTTGGCATAGATAAACACGCCGGAATCGAGATCGGGTTTACGTTGCGCCAGCGTTTGAAACACAAAGGCCAGCATTAACATCCCGCCGCCCGCAATACACCAGGCGATAATGGCACCAAACCCTCCCGTAGCGCGTCCAAAGGTAGCCGGTAAAGAAAATATACCGGCCCCTATCATGGAGCCCACTACCAGTGCGGTGAGTGACCATAGGGACAGTTTATTCGTTGATGAGCTCGTCATGGTTTTCCTTACTGACACCAAGTCAAATAAAGTATTGCGTAATTAAAGGATAACGTTACCAACCGACTTACGATTAAATCATAGTCATAACCGGCAAATTTTCCTGTCGCAAATAACTTTTTTCTTCAACATCAGCACTGTTGATTCCGATTGCAGGTGAAATGCTGTCGCCTGGCGGAATAAAAAACCAATCATGAGAATATTCTTGATTAACAATCATTTAAAGCTAATGAAATTGATGATAATGCTTTATTTTGGCGGGTTGTAACTTGCAGATATAATTATATTTGTCATTTTTTTAAATAAAATCAATAACATAATAAAAAGTAACGGGTTGTTACTGGCTTGGGGGCTCAATGTGTTTCAAGCATAAAAATGCAGGTTGTATAAAAATAGTTAATATATCAAAACCTGTCTATCGGATTCTAGGAAAACTCCTATGATATGAGTAGTCATTCGGATCATGGTTAAAGATGCGCGTTGTGCAGTGAGTGTTAATGTACTAAGATTATTTTTATAAAAAACAGTAGGGTGTGTCACGTCAACCCGGTGATGGATGGAAAACCATGATCAACAATGTCAGCCAGCAGGCATTAAAGAGTTTAAGTTGTTTTGCCGCCGTCACCTTCTTCTCGACCAGCCAAATGTGTGCCTTCGAGTGTTTCCTCCATGCGAATACCATGGGCATATTGTACTTTGTATCTATTATCGCCAAGCCGTTGTTTTTTATCATTATCGGTTATATGGATGAGGTGGAGAAACTCACCAGGCAAGAAATCATGGTGAAAATAAAATCCATTATCCTGATCATGATTTTCTGGAACATTGTTTCATCCTTGATCAAAACCCAATACATTCATCAGGGATATATTCTACAAAATGGCATATTACTCAACATGGGGGTCATCTATTTAATTTACCCCATCATCCTTAAGGGTATTAAACATTTGAAAATCACTGCGGCCGTGTTTGCCGGGCTGGTTGCCGTTATTGCCCTGTTGGACATTTTCAGCCCGTTGGATACCCAAGATGACCCGCTGTTTATCTCCAGTTATTCGTTTATTTGGGTCTGGGGCGGCTACTACATTATTGGCCATGTGCTGGGGGAAGCACCGGGTCGCAGGTTCACCAAAAAACCCAGCGTGCAGTGGGCCGCCAGGCTGCTGGTGATCCCCATCGGTATCTCCATGTATTTCTACGAACTTTACCTATCAACCCATACCCAGATCAGCGTCGCCGGCTGGTTTGTATTGGAGCACTTGCACCTGTTGGGCATGAGCCTGGCGCTGTTTATCCTGTTTGATAATATCGCCATCAAGAGCCGATTGCTTACCCGCGTCGTGGAGTTTATCAGCCCAGCGATGGTGGGCGTCTATATCGTTCACTACAGCGTGTTCTATTTCATTACTACGCTGTATGACTTTAATGACGCCACGCTTAAATTTACCTTACTGGTCCTGGTTTTTGTGGCCTCGGTATTGGTTTCACGGTTGTTGTTACTCAACCGCTTTACGGCTCGGATTATCTCCTTCTGACGGGGCAGCCACCGGGATATGGCGAATATTAAAGCCGGTGATGCCTAGTGCCAGAGTGATCAGCGGTGCGGCAATATTAAAGATGGCAAACGGCATGTAGGCCATGGTCGAGACACCCAGTACCGCAGCCATATAAGCGCCGCAGGAGTTCCAGGGGATCAGCGGTGAGGTGACAATCCCGGCATCCGAAACGATGCGTGACAGGTTCTCAGGCGCCAGCCCCCGCTTGGCAAATTCGGCACGGTACAGCCGGGTAGGTAGCAGCAGCGCAATATACTGATCGCCCGCGGCAATATTCAGCCCAATCGCGGTAGCAACCACCGAGGTAAACAGCTTGCCCACGGTTTTGGCCCGCAGCAGCAGCGGCGTAACCAGTTTGTTCAGCAGGCCGAAGTCATCCACCATAATACCAAACGTCACCGCGCCGATAATCAGCCAGATCGTAAACAACATGCTGTCCATACCGCCGCGTGACAGCAGGGCATCAATCTGTTCTATACCTGAGTTCTCCTGGAAGCCGGTCGCCATCGCCAGCCAGGCCGCCTTGATGGCCAACAGCGGGCTGGCAAGACCGGGTTCGACAATAAAGCGTTCGATCACCTGCGGTTGCATAAAGGACGTCATGATCCCCGCCATCAAGGCCGAGCACATGATGGCTAACGGGGCGGGCACCTTGGCTACCGATAATGCCAACAGGAAAACCAGCGGCAACAGGTTCCACGGGGTGATGTGGAATAGTTCGTTAAAACGGGTCAGTTCGTTGTTGGTGATGGTGGCATCAAAGGCACTGTGCTGATTTAGCCCTAACAGAATAAAACCGATCAGGGCAATGACCGCCGCCGGAATGGTGGTCCAAAGCTGGGCGCGAATATGTTTATACAATTCGACGCCGTTGAGTTGAGCGGCCAATACGGTACTTTCAGACAGCGGCGAGATCTTGTCACCCACGTAAGCCCCGGAAATTACGGCACCAGCAGTAATTTCTGGTGATATCCCCAGCATATTGGCCAGCCCAACCAACCCGACTCCCAAGGTGCCCGCCGTGGTCCAGGAGCTGCCAATACTTAAAGAGACGCCAACGCAGACCAAAAAGGCTATCGGGTAGAACCAGTTGGGGGTGATCATGATAATGCCGTAATACACCATGGTAGGAATGGTGCCGGACATGTTCCAGGTGCCAATCAGCGCCCCAACGGAAAACAGGATAAAAATGGCCCCCGAGATGGTGGCAATGCCTTTGCGGCCAGACTCGGAAACCTCCTCCCAGCTATGGCCATTCTTCAGGATGACCATAGCGGTGATCATGGTGCTTAGGATGATGGCCACCTGCAAAGGACCGTTGACGGCTTCAAGTCCAAACAGAGCAACGGAAGATCCGACCAGCAAAATCAACGTCACTATCGGCAGTAGAGCATCCAGATAGCTTGGGGCTTTAACAGGGCGGGGAGTTTTAGCTGATTTGCTCATGGGCACGGCTCCACAGACAGTTAAGACAGGAGAGTTCAGGCAACGGCGATACCTGCGGTAGCTACTGCGGTAAGTATAGCCATGGGCGGCATAGGGCAATGATTATTTTAATTATTGCGGGTCAGCGTTGAAGCTTTGTAAACGTGCAACGATCTGCCGATCCAGTGGCAGACAGCGGAAATCGGTCATGATCTGCAGCTCTGCCGCCGAATTGATGGCGGTAAGGTAGCTTTTTCGGAACTCGGTTGGCGTCATGCGGCAATATTTGTTAAAGGCAAAAATCAGCTGTTTATGGCCGCTGAAACCGCAGGTGTAGCTGATGTCGGTGATCGGGATATTGGTGTCTTTCAGCAGCAGTTTGGCCTTATTAATTCTGATCATGGTCAGATATTCTTTAAAATTGTAGCCGCTGATCTTTTTGAAGATACGGGAAAAGTGGTGGTAGCTGACGCCAGCGTGCTCGGCAATGGTGGCCAGGTTGAGCTCATCGTCAAAATGCTGGTTGATAAACTCAATACCGTATTTGACCAACTGTTGGTCTTTTTTCCTGACGCCAACCTGCTGTTGATCTGCCTGGTTTGGCGCTGCGGCGGCAAGCGTGCCCAACAGATGATAAACCAGGGCAATGCGGGTAAACGAGGGGGGTGCGGTGACCAGGTTATCGAGCAGGGCGATCACGGCATTGCTAATTTGCCGCTCTGTTGCGCGGTCGCCCTGATTAAATATCAGCGGGGCCGGATGGGTTTCATCAAACAGATGGGGGGAAAACTGGATGGTCAGCAGTTGGCTGTTTGGGGCGCGAGCTTCAAGAGAATGAATTTCATCCGGGTTGATATACAACATGCTGCCCGCACTGGCTACCGAGGTGGCATGGCCTAGGGTCACGGAAAACTCGCCGGACAAGATGCAGATCAGCTCAGGGGCAGAGTGCCAATGGGGTTCGCAGTAGTAAACCTCGGCGGCGAAAACGTTGAGCTTTTCGGCGTCAAACGAGATCAGTTCATAGCCGCTGCCCTCATGGATCGCTGCTTGCGCCTGCGGATGGGATTGCGGCTTGGGTTGCCGGGTGACAGAGAAAGGAAACATCGGCTTATTTATCCCCAGAGGCTGGTGATGAAAATACGGGGGTGGGATCTTTCTCCCTCACCCTAACCCTCTCCCCAAGGAGAGGGGACAGCCCGTGCCACCGTGTGATCCCTGTGTTCAACCTTTGCATCGAACCAACACCTCATACCTATCGCTCTTAACCAAATTACATCACCGTACCAGCTCCCTCTCCCTGTGGGAGAGGGTTGGGGTGAGGGACTGGCGGCTCAATGGCTCCCAGCAGGCTCCGCTAATACAGCCTCCAACTCCTGCTGAGTAATAGCAATAGCCAGGAACTCCGTCAGGGCGATAAACAGGCCGCAGAACAGATCCGGAGCAATCGCGATGAGCTTTTCGCGCATCAGCGCCTCCGGCATGCCGTTTTTGCTGACCAATAACTTCACCACGCGGTCAAAAGCCGGCGGGGTAGCGATCAGCTGTTGCAACGAATTATCCACCTTTAGCGGTAAATAATAGGGCTTGGCGCACAGCTTGACCACCGTGCTCAGTGCAATATCCCGCGAAGAACGCGCTACGTGAAGCTGGTACTCGCCAGGATCGACCACCCAAGCGGCCATGCCTGGATGGAAACAGGCAAAGTCCGGCCATTCGAGCGTCATAGTCACCATTTTGCTTTCACCCGCCTCAAGGTGCACTTTGGCAAAGGCTTTCAACGCCAGGACTTCACGTGCCAGATCTCCCTGCGGTGCAGTCAGGTAAAGCTGTACGATCTCTTTACCGGCCCGATCGCCACGGTTGGTCACCTCAACGCTGACGGTTAAGGGCTGCCCCTCCTCAAGTTCCGTGACCGAAGTCGCCAGCTTGGCATAGCTAAACTGGCTATAGCTCAGGCCAAAACCGAATGGGAACTGCGGCGTCAGCTTACGTCGGTCGTAGTAGCGATATCCGACATACAGCCCTTCGCTGTAGTGATGGCGCAGGTTTTCACCTGGGTAATCGAGCCAGGCCGGAGTTTCTTCCAGAGTGTTAGGCACCGTAACCGTCAGCTTGCCACAGGGGTTGGCCCGGCCAAATAGAATATCCGCCACCGCACGGCCCATGCCCTGGCCCGCAAAGAAGGTCTCCAGCAGGGCTTTGCAGTCTGATAGCCAAGGCATCACCACCGCATCGCTGTTAGCCAACACGACCACCACATTAGGCTGCCGTTTGGCTACCGCACGGATCAGCGCTTCATGGCTAGGCAAGATATTCAGATCCCGGCGATCGCCGTTTTCGCCATCTTCGCCAATGGCAGTGCTGACGAACACCACGGCAACGTCCGCCTTGCTGGCTAGCTCAACCGCATGTGCCTGCGCTTGCGGGTCGACGTGATTATCATCGGGTGTGCCGATGGCATAATCGATCTGGAAGTCGTTACCAGCCACCTCGAAAATTTCATCCAGCGGACGATCGAGCATGTAAGGCACGGTGGTAGCACAGCCCGAGCCCTGGATCACCGGCTCCTGCGCCGGTTTACCCAATACGGCGATGGTGGTTTTCTTGCTGGCTAGCAGCGGCAGGATATTCCCTTCGTTTTTCAATAACACCATCGATTCGGCAGCCAACTGTTGTGCCAAGCGATGATGTTGCGGGAAATCGGCCTTGGTGCCCGGTTTGCGGTGGCGCTGCACCTTGTTGATCAGCGTTAACATCCGCAAGCAGGCAGTATCGAGAACCTCTGTAGAGATCTCTCCGCGTTCGATCGCCTGCAACAGCTCCTGTTTATCACGCTGGGTTTCCGGCATGGCCAAATCGTTACCCGCCAGCAAAGAAGCCGGACGGTCTTTGATGCCGTACCAGTCGGACATCACCAGCCCATCATAACGCCACTCATTGCGCAGTACCTCGGTCAGCAACCAGTGGTGTTGCGAGGTTTGCACGCCATTGAGCCGGTTATAGGACGACATCACCGTCCAGGGGTTGGATTTGTCGATTGCCCGCTTGAATCCCGAGAGGTAAATCTCCCGCAGCGCCCGTTCTTCCACCACCGAATCCATTTCGGTACGGCGGTATTCTGAGTTGTTGGCGGCAAAGTGCTTCAGGCTGGCACCCACGCCACCGTCCTGCAGTCCGTTGATCAGAGCTGCGGCCACGTCACCGCTGACCACCGGATCTTCCGAGTAATATTCATAGCCACGGCCTGCCAAAGGCGTGCGGCGAATATTGATACCCGGGCCAAGCAAAATACCGACGCCCATCTCCTGGCACTCTTTGGCCAACGCCTCGCCCATTTGGTACACCAGGTCCACGTCCCAGCTACAGGCCAGAGTAGAACCATTCGGGAAGCAGGTAGCCGGTTTGGATTTGCTGAACAGCGCCTCAGAGCCACCTTTTTGTTCTTCCTGCTCTACCTCGCCTGCGCTTTGCCCAATCACGGCGAGAAAATCGCTAATATGCCAATTTTCCCCTTGTTCGATCTGGCTGGTGCTGTAACGGACGCCGTAGGTGCCATCCGTCATCACAATGTCGCTAATGCCATGCTGCGGGAAACTGGCCGTGCGCCACAAGCCGCTACCGCTGAGCAGCGCCACTTTCTCTTCGGCAGTCATGGCGGCAATGATGGCGTGGAAATCTTTTTTCATAGGGATACCTGCTGGTTACTGCGCGCTAGCTTTGCGCAATTCGATGTCTTTAATGATATTTCGGTAGGTGTGCTCATCCAGCTTGTAGAAGAAGATAAACAGCATCCCCAGGGCAAACATCAGGCCAGGGAACAGCGTCATCATCATATTGATGCCGTTGAGCGCGTTGGCGCTGATATGCTCGGACGAGTAGTCAAAGTAATCGAGCATCAAGCCAGCACAACCGCCGCCAATCGCCATGGCAATTTTGGTGATGAAATTAAAGAAGCCATAAATTGCCCCTTCGGTACGTACGCCGTGTTTCCATTCGGCATACTCCACGGTATCGGCAATCATCGACCACATCGCGACAAAGCCCATCCCCAGAGTAATGCTGTACAGGCACACGCCGGTCATAATCAGGTAGGCGTTATCTCCTGCCAGGAAGTATTGGAACAGCAAGCCGACAATCCCGATCAGTAGCCCCAACTGGACCATTTTCTTTTTGCCCATCAGGCTGATGATTTTTTCTGAAATCACCGTCCCCACCACATAGGCCGCAGATTGGATGATGAAGAATTTGGCGGTAAAGCTTTCATCCCCCAGGGTGTATTTGATGAAGTAGATCGCAATGGCCATCCATACCGTATAGGCGATATAGAAAAACACCGTGAACAGGGAAAGATGGATTAACGGCAGGTTGCCGGAAACGGCGGTGATCATCTCTTTAAGCGTGGGAGCCTGTTGATCTGGCAAGCTTTTCACCCGCTCTTTGGTCATGCCAAAGCAGGCCAGGAAGAAAAAGGTGGCCAACAGGCTAAAGCAGCTGACGGCAAACACATAGCCCATCTTCTGATCGGTAAACTGTGAAATCAGCATGTCGGCAGTGGTCGAGACAATCAAGTAACCCACGATGGCCAACACAAAGCGGTAAACCGACAGCGAAGCCCGCGAGCCTTCGTGCTGAGTCAGCATATTGGTCATGGCCGAATAGGGCGTGTTGACCGCCGTGTAGGCCAGGCAATAGAGGGTGTAGGTGATCAGCGCGTAATAAAATTTATAGTCACTGTCGAAGGTGCTGAAACACAGGACCGTCAAGATCCCCAAGGGCACCGCGCCGTACAGCAGGTAAGGGCGCAGCTTGCCGTGCCGGGTTTGGGTTTTATCAATAAAGTAACCGACAAAAATATTAAAAATCGCATCCAGTACACGGGCGATCACAAAGATCAGGCTCGCCTGTACCGCGCTGATGCCGTAAATATTGGTATAAAAAAACAGTAAGAACAGGGAGACAAAGCCAAACGACAGGTTAGAGGCCAGATCGCCGAAGCCATAGCCCATCTTTTCCCGTACGCCGACCTTCACATAACTGTCTGAGACGATTTCTGTTGTTTTCATTTTACTTACTCACTCAGGTTGATTCGCCTTGAGTATACCGAGAGCGCCAAGAGTGGCTTGCCAGCGGTTGTTTATACAGTTCCTATTTTTTGCTCGCCCCCGGCTTTGTCACGGAGTTGTGAGAATGCTCACAGGTATTGCTAAATCGAACATGTTCTATCGTAGGACGCACGCTCTTACACATGGCGTTTAGTGCACTTATAAACTGCATACCCTGCGTCTTCCGCCATGTCATGGTTTGCCCTAGGCTGACTGAAAATTTATTCAGGAGCCCAACCACCATGAAAACCGACGCACCAAACGTCCTATCTCTTTCACCCTCAGCCCTGCGTGGCGGGCTAATCAGCCTGGCCTTGCCAACGCTGCTTTCCTCGCTAGGCAGCAGCATCACCAACGTCAGCCTACCCACATTAGCGCAGGTGTTCGGCGCTTCGTTTCAAGATGTGCAGTGGGTGGTGATCGCCTATCTGCTGGCGATCACCACGCTAATTGTGGGCGTCGGGCGGTTGGGGGATATCATCAGCCGTCGCAAGTTGTTACTGGCCGGACTGGGCCTGTTTATGCTCGCCTCGCTGGGTTGTGCTGTCGCTCCGACCATCTGGTGGCTGATTGCGGCCCGCGTTGCGCAAGGGGTAGGGGGAGCAGTGATGATGGCCATCACCTTGGCGCTAGTTGGTGAAACCATCAGCAAGGATAAGGTCGGACGGGCGATGGGGTTGCTTGGCACCTTGTCCGCAGTGGGGACCGCGCTTGGCCCTACGCTGGGTGGCGTTTTGATTGCCGGGTTCGGCTGGCAGTCAATTTTCCTGATCAACCTGCCGCTGGGGGGCGTTGCGCTATTTTGCGTTTATCGCTATCTCCCGCAAACCGATCCGCAGCAGGTAACAAAACAGAGGAGCTTTGATTTCGTTGGAATGGCCTTGCTCGGTTTGACGCTGGCGCTATTCACCGGCCGTATTCTTGGGCTGGCTAACAAAGGCTGGCGCCGTGGCGATGCCCAAGACGGCGGCGCAATCATGGACTTTATCAAACCCATCGATCGCCGGTTAGGGTTTAGCCTGTCGTTTGAACCCTGCATTATCGTGGGCATGGTCGATGAATATCCTGAACAGACGCTGGAGACGGTGGTGATCGATGACGGTCAGTATTACTGGCAGCGAACCGAAGAACGCAAACCATTCACTATTGTGGATGACATCGTCATCAGCGAACTGATCCGCGATATGGAAGCCCTGCGCGCCTAAGCTTGCCTTGATCCCGACGTATGTCGGGATCGTACCGCCTACCAAGAGAATCCATCCCTATGTCTGAACAACAAAAAATGCAGCGGCCACCAGCGGAAACTCAATACGCGGAACAACTTGCCCTGTTGGCAGAGTTGGATAACCAACCGCGCCCGCCGGGCTGGGCACTGAGCCTGAATGCCGCCCGGCGCTTTATTCTGGGTGACGAAAAGTTGGGCATTGAGCGCAAAATTGTCGCCGACGTGGCCTCGATTGAGCGGATGCTGGTGACGCTGGCGACTGGCCGCGGCCTGATGTTGGTCGGTGAGCCGGGCACCGCCAAATCCATGCTGTCCGAACTGCTGGCGACCGCCATTTCTGGCACTTCCAGCCTGACGATCCAGGGCGGGGCATCGATTACTGAAGATCAGATCAAGTATTCATGGAACTACGCCATGCTGATTAACGAAGGGCCCTCACTGAAAGCGCTGGTTCCGGCACCGCTTTATCAAGGCATGCGCGACGGCAAAATCGTACGTTTTGAAGAGATCACTCGTGCGCCGTTGGAAGTGCAGGACTGCCTGCTGGGCATGTTGTCCGATCGCGTGATGACCATCCCCGAGCTGAATGATGACCATAACCTGCTGTATGCGCAGGAAGGATTCAACATTATCGGTACCGCCAACACCCGTGACCGCGGCGTGAACGAAATGAGTGCCGCCCTGAAGCGCCGCTTTGATTTTGAGACCGTATTTCCGATCATGGATTTCCAACAGGAACTGGATTTGGTGGCTACGGCGTCCAACCGGCTGTTGGAAAAGAGCGCCATTCCTCATACCGTCCCCGTCGAGGTGTTGGAGCTGCTGGTCACCACCTTCCGCGATCTGCGTGGCGGTGAGAAATCAGCGGGTAAAGGCGGTGGCGACAGCGCCATGGATCGGTTAACTGCCGTGATGTCGACCGCCGAGGCGGTGAACGTAGCCCATGCGGTTGGGGTGCGGGCATGGTTTCTTGAACAGCGCAGCGGTGAGCCTGCCGATCTGGTGGAATGTATCGCCGGGACGGTGGTTAAAGACAATGCGGACGATCGGGCAAAACTCAGGCGCTATTTTGAGCAGAAGGTCGCGAAAAAGCCCGGCAACCACTGGCGAGCCTATTACCAAGCCAGACACCGTTTGCCTTAAAGGCGCTGCGTAATGAATAAATCACCGGAAATCATTGGCATCCGCCACCACAGCCCGGCCTGTGCCCGGCTGGTAGCGGCGAGAATTAGCGCCCTGAAACCGCGCTACGTGCTGATAGAAGGGCCGATGGACTTCAACTCCCGGCTTGATGAGCTGTTTTTGCCTCATAAGCTGCCGCTGGCTATCTATAGCTATGGCGTGCCGCAACAGCCTGGGCAGGGCGTGCGCAGAGGTTCCTGGTCACCGTTTGCCGAGCATTCTCCAGAGTGGCAGGCGCTGCAACAAGCGCGGGCGATCAAGGCGGAAATACGCTTTATGGATCTGCCGGCCTGGCATGTTGCGTTTGCCGATATTGCTAACCGCTACGCCGATTTAGCCGATGCCGAACAACAGCAACGGGCAGAGGATTTTGAACAGGCACTGAGCCAAGAGCTGGGCATTCAGGGGCGCGATGCGCTTTGGGATCGGTTATTTGAAGATCAGTGCGATGTGCAGGAGTTGGAGCAACGTCTAAGCCACTATTTCAAACGGTTACGCGGAGAGGTTCCCGGTTCGCAGGGGAACCAGGATCGTGAAGCCATGATGGCCCGTTGGATCCGCTGGGCCATGGATCAACGGGACGGGGCCGTGTTAGTGGTGTGTGGCGGCTATCACGCACCCGCCTTGATGAAGCTGTGGCAAAACCTCCCCAGTGAAGAACATGAGCCTGAACTGCCCGCTATAAGCCAATGTTTTGACGATTGGCAAGGCGACACTCAATACACCACCGGCTCTTATTTGGTGCCCTACAGCTATAAGCGGCTGGATGCTTTCACCGGCTATGCCTCGGGCATGCCGTCACCGGCGTTTCAGCAGTGGGTGTGGGAATTTGGCTTGGAGCAGGCAGGACTATACGCTTTCCAGCGCATACTAGAGCGGTTGCGCAAGCTTAACCTTCCGGCATCGACCGCTGATATGGGCGCAGTTTATCTACGGGTTCAGGCACTTGCGCGGCTGCGCGGCCATCAGTTGCCGTTACGCAATGACTGGCTGGATGCCATGGCCGGTTCGCTGGTGAAAGAGGCGATGGATGTCCCGCTGCCGTGGACCTATCGCGGCCCTTTACGGCCAGGAACCGAGCCCATTCTGGTACAAATGATGGCGGTATTGGCCGGAGAGTCTCACGGTAAATTGGCGGCCAATACGCCACGCCCACCGTTGTTGATTTCGCTGGAGCTCGAGCTAGAACGGTTGGCGATTACGATCCCCTCAGAGGTCAAACTCGACCTGCTTAAACCTGAGGATCGCCAGCGTAGCAGAGCCTTACATCAGTTATTGCTATTGGCGATCCCGGGCATTCACTGCCTGAAGGGCGTTGGGCAAGCCATGTCGGGGGAAATGAGCGAACACTGGCAGCTTCGAGCACCGCTTGAGCAGGTTGCTGCGCTGATTGAGGCGGCCTCCTACGGCGCTACGCTGTCCGATGCGGCACTGGCCAAGCTGGAAGAAGCCTTGCTGGAGTTGCACGGTAGCCAGGGGATAGTGGTGGCGCTGGTTAAATTACTGAATCAGGCGGCGTTGGCCGGGCTGGCGGATTTCAGCAGCCGAATAGTAGAACAGCTTACTGCGGCGGTGAGTCAGGAAGGGAGCTTTGAGGACCTCGGTTTCGCGCTGGAAGCGGCCCACACGCTGTATCGCCACGGTGAAAGCGTAGGTATGCAAGGATCAGCGATCTTGTTGACGGTGATCCAGATAACCTTCGACCGCGCACTATGGCTATGTGAAAGCTATGGCAGCGTGAACCCCGCCGACAGTCATCGGCACATTGCGGCATTTCAGGCGATCCGCTTGGTGACGCGGGATCTGCTCGCGCTGCCTGATGCCGACCGCAATACGTTATTTCCCGTGCTGGAAGCCGAACGCGCGCTCACCGTTTGGCAAAGAAAAGCCGCGTCTACCGATGCCGATCCGCTAAGCCGTGGTGCGGCATTGGGTGCGTTGCTCAGCCTGAACGACACCCAGCCTGATACCGCATCGGTGATGGCACAGCCGCTAGCGCTGCTGGCCACCTTGGCAGCCAATAAAATGGGCGATGCGCTCAGCGGATTGATTGCGTTGGCACGCCACCAGTTGACCCAGGATTTAACCTTTGTTGACGGCCTGAACCAGTTGGTTACCGCACTGGACGACGAAGACTTCCTGCTGGCCTTACCCGCGATGCGCGGTGCATTTGCCTGGCTGCCACCAAGGGAGCGCGGTGAGTTTGCCCGCCAGATACTTGAGCTGCATCAGGCGGTGCATTTGCCGGTTTCGTCCTTAAATCGCGAAATTACTGCCGCAACGCCGCAAGAGATTGCTGCAATGCAACAGGCCGAAAAGCGGGCACTGGAAATCCTTGGCCAATGGGGGCTGGTGTAATGGCAAATCAATTAACCCCAGAGTTACAGCGTTGGCGCTTGCTGTTAGGCGAAGCCGCCGAAGCCTCGCTGGGTGAATTAGACGATCACTATCGCTCAGTTGATAGCGCCCTGGAATGGCTGTATGGCCGGGATCCGGAACGTTTGGCCCGCGGTGAGCGCGGAGCCAGCCTGGGTAAGTCCAACCTGACTACGCCTGAGTGGATTAATGAAATTCATCAGCTGTTCCCGAAAGAAGTGATCGAACGGCTGGAGGTGGACGCGGTTGAGCGCTACGGCATTGACGATGTGGTCACCAATCTTGACGTGCTGGAACGTATTGAACCCTCGGAAGCGTTACTAAAAGCGGTGTTACATACCAAACACTTGATGAACCCGCAGGTGTTGGCCGCCGCACGCCGATTGGTGGCGGAAGTGGTACGGCGGATCATGGAACGCCTGGCGCGTGACGTGCACCAGTCATTTTCCGGTAGCCGCGACCGGCGCCGTCCCTCGCAGGTCAAGGTGGCGCGTAACTTTGATTTTAAACGCACCGTTGCCGAAAACCTGCACCGCTGGAGCCCGCAGCACGGCAAGCTGTTTATCGAAACCCCGGCGTTTATGAGCCGCGTTAAACGCCATAGTGAACGTTGGGACATCATCCTGCTGGTCGACCAGAGTGGCTCGATGGTGGATTCAGTGATCCATGCCGCAGTGATGGCAGCCTGCCTGTGGAATTTACCGGGCATGCAAACGCGGTTGGTCGCTTTTGATACTGCCGTGGTGGACTTGACCGCAGACGTCAGCGATCCGGTTGAACTGCTGATGAAGGTGCAACTCGGTGGCGGCACCAATATCGCCAAGGCGGTGGGTTATGCCCAGTCCTGCATCACCAATCCCCAACGCACGATCGTGGTATTGCTGAGCGATTTCTTTGAGGGCGGCAGCGAAAGTGAGCTGGTCCGGCGGGTGCGTACCTGCATTCAGACCGGAGCCAAAGTACTGGGGCTGGCGGCGTTGGATCATCAGGCCAATCCACAATACGATCGTGATATGGCTAACCGGCTGGTCGCGGTCGGCGCACAAATTGGCGCCATGACGCCCGGCGAACTGGCGGCCTGGCTGGCAGAAAAGGTACAAGGATGACTCAACGTTCCGATTTACTCGAACTCACGCCGGAAGCCCTGATGGCGTTAAGCAACGCGGGCTTCGTCAAGCGCGCGCAGAAAGAGGTCGCAGAAGGAAAACTGCCTGAACTGACAGAGCGTGACGACGGCTGTATTGAGGCCAGGTTCGGCGACGGCAACCAAGTCACTTTTCCGCCAGGAAAAACCTTGCGGGATGCGGCCTGTAGCTGCCCGGCCAGCAGCATGTGCCGCCATCGGGTCATGCTGGTCCTGGCCTATCAGGCGTTACATGCTAGCGGGTTGTCCCCAGAAGCTGACGATGTTCAGCCGCAAGAACCTGTACCAGCTTGGTCACCGGCCAGATTTAGTGAACAGCTTAGTGATGTCCCGCTCTCGGTCATTAGCCGGGCGAAAAAGTTGATCCAAGGCAGCGTCGTAGTGCAGTTGAGCAAAGGTAGCGGGGCGCAAGCCACTCCGTCAGCGCGTTTACCGATGTGTGACGTGCGGTTTTTCTCCCGTAGCAGCCTGGCCCATGCACGCTGTGACTGTATTCAGGAGACGATTTGCGAACATATTGTGATGGCGGTCTGGGGTTTTGAACAGGCCGAGATCAGCCAGCCAGACTTTGAGCAGTTAACGCTGCAAATCCGCTTGCCTGACGGTGAACAGGCGCAGGCAAACGCCTTATTTGACCAGCCAGAGGCGGTGCTATTACAAACGTCGTTGGATAAATTGCTGCTCAAACTGTGGTCGGACGGCAGCAGCCAGCCAGAGAGGGCCATCAAACCGCTGATGGCGGAAGTGAGTCGCCATGCCCAGCAGCTTCAGTGGCGCTGGGTAAGCGAAAGCCTGGCAGATATTCAGCAAGGGATGGCCGATCAGCATAATCGTTCAAGCCGCTATCATCCGGTCGAATTCTTGCAGCGCATCAGCGGGCTTTCCGCCCGGCTAGTCGCGGCCAGGTGCATGGACCAACAGGCGCAGCAGCAGAGCTTACCACGCCTTCCAGCGGCTGAAATTCTTGGTCTGGGCGTCAAAGGTGAGATCCAACTGGAACATCTGAAACTGGTGTCACTCGGTGCACGTTATTGGGCCGACGAGCAGCAGGAAGGGGTGGATCTGATCTACACCGACCCGGACTCCCAAGCGCTGATGGTGATCGAACGCCAGTGGCCTAGAAATAGCGATCCACAAGGCGTGGCGACGCCGATAGGCAGCCGCAGGATTGCCGGCCACCCGGTAAAAAAACTGGCGGCCTGCCAGGTGATCACCAATGCCGCCAAACGCCGGGCAAACGGAGCGTTGGACATTGCCAGCGGTAAGCAATATACCAGCGTATTGCCGCTCTCTGCCCGTGCGTGGGAGCTGCTGGGGGAACCGCTCAGGCAGCCTGATGCGGCAGCGCTGAAGCGTCATCTCCAGCAGGCATTGCCGGATTTTGTACGCCCGAGACAGCCGATCGAACAGCTGCATATTTTACCGGTTAGCGAGGTGCTCGACTGGTGCTGGGACCCGGCCTTGCAGTGCTTGCAGCTTGAACTCTTAAGCGGAGAGGCTGGTAATGATAATTTGGTGACGGTGTCACTAAATTACGATAGTGCTGCCCCTCAAGCTATCGAGGTATTGGCCAGGGCAATGCTCACGCCAGCAACTTCGCCGCGGTTGATTTCAGGCAGGGTGAAGATCGCGTCAGGCAAACTGATTATCGAGCCGTTAGCCGTCGCCAGTGACACCCAGATTTTCTCGCTGTGTGCCGATGAGGCTGAGCCTTTCCCGATGGAGCGCCAGGCCGATCTGCAACAGCGCTCAGGCATGCAGCAAGCGTTGGCAGACACCGAAACGTTGCTGGCTCAGTGGCTACAGCAGGGGATCCGGCATCAAGGAGGGCGCGGGATTGAGCGGGTGGAAATCCTGGCCAAGGCGCTAAATGGCTATGGCCTGGTGCAGCTGTCTGCAGGGTTAAACGAGTTACCCGAGCGTATTCGCTCCAATAACCACACGCAATTAGTCCAGCGGTTGATGACGATTTATCAAATGCTGCGCCTGGTGAAAGACCGGTAGAGTAATTGACTTTGACAGCGCCATGACAGTTCGACTAAGCTTGCCCCACTCATTTGGGGAGTAGCCTTCCTTCATCATGAAGGAGGATGTGTCAACATACTCAGCAACTTGCTGTGGCACATCCGTCGATCAGATTGGCGAGACCATAGGGGTAATATTTCTTTTGGATTGGACGAGGAATATTACACCATGGTTTGCTACGTCCAGTCGGTATTTCCATTATGTCTCTTTTTGCTGCTTTACCCTCAACTAACCTCACCCAAAAGCCTGGCGAATTGAGGGCTAAAGGATGACGCTGTCATTTTTCCAACTCGCAATATCTTTAGTCGTCATATTGATTGCCTCCGAAATTTTCACCAATGCCCTGGAGCACCTTGGCGAAAGGTTGAAGATCTCTGAAGGGGTAACCGGTTCGCTTTTTGCCGCCATTGGCACCGCCTTACCTGAAACCATGGTGCCCATTTTGGCCCTGGTTGCCGGCACGTCAGCGGCTAATGTTAACGAAGAGATTGGCGTAGGGGCGATATTGGGCGCGCCGCTGATGCTGTCTACGCTGTCGGTCTTTTTGATGGCGCTGGCTGTGGTAAGACGGCGGGGTATTAACGGGGCAATCGTCCCAGAGCCCAGCGGGTTTATACGGGATACGCATTTCTTCCTGCTGGCTTTTGTGTTAGCCGCGATCGCCTTGTTCATTCCTGTAGAGATGAAAGTCGCCAGGATGGGCGTCAGCGTGTTGTTGGTCTTGCTTTATGTCACCTACATGGTAAAAACCTTACACGCGTCGAAAAAATTAGTGGCTGAAGGCAATGGAACCGCAGCAGATAACGTCATGTTCTTATCCCGAGTGGGATTGCCCACCACGCTATTCACCATCATCCTGCAAACTTTAATTGGTTTGGGCGTATTGGTGGCGGGGGCTTTAGGTTTTATAGACGGCGTTGCCGCAGTATCGGAAAAGCTTGGCATCTCTGTGTTGTTACTGTCATTGATTATCATTCCTATAGCTACCGAATTGCCAGAGAAGGTGAACAGCATTCTCTGGATACGCAAAGGGAAGGATACTCTGGCATTAGGCAATATTACCGGCGCAATGGTTTTCCAAGGCACCATATTACCCGCCATCGGGATATTATTGACGCCATGGCAACCCCGGCATGAAGTGCTGATCGGGGTGTTTATTACGCTTTCATCGGCATTTTGGCTGTGGATCAACGCCAGAAACAAAAATCTGAAAGTGTGGATGCTATTTATTAATGGGGCTTTCTATTTCGCTTATATTATCGCCTCAATCTCATTTAGCGGCTAAATAATCAGATGTAGGTCAAAGCGATAACCCTGCTCACTCCCCCACGGAACTGATTGCTAACAGACCTTGACCTTCCCCTGGTGGGAAGGTTTAAGCTTTTTGTTACCGAAACTTCCCAGGAGTAGAACCATGGCTTCCGTTTTCGTCCCATCAGGTTCCAATCAAGCGGCTCGTCTGAGCCTGCCGGTCGAAGGAATGACCTGTGCATCGTGCGTTGGCCGTGTCGAACGCGCTTTAAAAGCCGTTCCTGGCGTGCAAACAGCTACGGTCAATCTTGCCACCGAGCGGGCAGATGTCACCTTTAGCGGCGTGGCCGATCTACAAGCGACCGTTAGTGCTATCGAGAGCGCCGGTTACGCCGTCCGTGAAGAGACTACGGAACTGGCGATCGAAGAGATGACCTGCGCATCCTGCGTCGGAAGAGTTGAGAAGGCATTGACACAACTTCCAGGCGTCCTCTCTGCCAGCGTCAACCTGGCGACCGAGCGTGCGCGGGTACGGCACCTCGCCGGGGTTATCTCCACCGCTGACCTTGAAGCGGCGGTTGTGCAGGCGGGTTACAAGGCACATCGTTTGTCTGCCGAAACGCCGAATGTGAACGATCAGGATACCGAACGCCGCGAGAATGAAGCGCGCGGCTTACGCCGCTCTTTGCTGATTGCGGGCATTCTCACTTTGCCGGTCTTTATCCTTGAGATGGGCTCGCACCTTATTCCCCCGATGCACCATTGGGTGCAAGGCGTTTTAGGTGAACAGACGAGCTGGTATATACAGTTTGTACTCGCCACCCTGGTGCTGTTCGGCCCGGGCCTGCGCTTTTTCCGCAAGGGTATCCCGGCGTTGTTGCGTGGTGCTCCCGATATGAACTCGCTGGTGTCGGTGGGTACGGCAGCGGCGTACGGCTATTCGGTGGTGGCGACTTTCATTCCCGAGGTGCTGCCTAAGGGAACCGCTAACGTTTACTTCGTAGCCGCCGCGGTCATCGTGACCTTGATCCTGCTTGGGCGCACGTTGGAGGCTCGCGCCAGGCCATCAAACGGCTGGTCGGGCTTCAGGCAAAGACCGCGCGCGTTGAACGTAACGGCGATACCGTTGAGATCCCGCTCGATCAGGTGACCACAGGTGACGTGGTGTTCGTTCGTCCAGGGGAGAAGATCCCTGTCGATGGCGAGGTCGTCGAGGGGGCATCTTATGTGGATGAGAGCATGATCACCGGCGAGCCGTTACCCGTATCGAAGGGCGTAGGCGCTGCCGTTGTCGGTGGCACCATCAACAAGACCGGCGCTTTCAGCTTCCGCGTCACCAAGGTTGGGGCCAATACCGTGCTGGCGCAGATCATCCGCCTGGTTGAGGAAGCGCAGGGCTCCAAGCTACCGATCCAGGCGCTGGTCGATAAGGTGACCATGTGGTTTGTACCGGCAGTGATGGCTGCCGCCGCGCTGACGTTCCTGGTCTGGCTGATCTTCGGCCCGGATCCGGCGCTGACCTTTGCGTTGGTGAATGCGGTTGCGGTGCTGATTATCGCTTGCCCGTGCGCCATGGGGCTGGCTACGCCGACGTCAATTATGGTCGGTACCGGGCGCGCCGCTGAACTTGGCGTGTTGTTCCGCAAGGGGGAAGCCTTGCAGGCGCTGCGTGATGTGAGCGTTATTGCTCTCGACAAGACTGGCACCTTGACCAAAGGACGCCCAGAACTCACCGATCTCGTTCCCGCCAAGGGTTTTGAGTACAGCGAAGCGCTGGCTCTGGTGGCGGCGGTTGAAACCCGCTCTGAGCACCCGATCGCCGAAGCGATTGTGCTGGCCGCCAAACAGCAAGGCATCACGCTGGCCCCCGTTGAAGGCTTCGACGCCGTGCCGGGCTTTGGCGTAACGGCCAAGGTTGATGGCAGGGTGGTCTCCGTCGGTGCGGATCGGTTCATGACGCAGCTTGGCCTTGATGTGGCGAGCTTCAAGTCTGCCGCCCAGCGCCTGGGTGAACAGGGTAAGAGCCCGCTCTATGCCGCTATCGACGGTCGTCTGGCGGCGATTATTGCGGTTGCCGATCCGATCAAGGAAACCACGCCAGAGGCTATTAAGGCGCTGCACGCGCTGGGCCTCAAAGTGGCGATGATCACCGGCGACAATGCGGCAACGGCGGCGGCGATCGCCAAACAGCTCGGTATTGATGAAGTTGCGGCAGAGGTATTGCCCGACGGCAAGGTTGCTGCGCTGAAAAAGTTCCGGGCCAACGGGGCGCGAGTAGCCTTTGTGGGGGACGGTATCAACGACGCCCCAGCGTTGGCGGAAGCGGACGTAGGGCTAGCCATCGGCACCGGTACCGATGTAGCTATCGAGGCGGCCGACGTAGTGTTGATGTCTGGCGACCTGCGCGGGGTGCCGAACGCTATCGCACTCAGCCAGGCGACGATCCGCAACATCAAACAGAACCTGTTCTGGGCCTTTGCCTATAACGCGGTGCTGATCCCGGTGGCGGCAGGTGCGCTTTATCCATGGAACGGCACTTTGCTTTCGCCGATCTTCGCGGCGGCGGCGATGGCGCTCTCCAGCGTCTTTGTTCTCGGCAACGCGCTGCGGCTTAAGCGCTTCCAGGCTCCGATGACGGTTGAGGCTTCTAGCGGGACGGCGGAAAGCGGGGCGGAGATTATCCCCGTTACCGCAAGTAAATGACCGATGTCGGGCCATGGTGATGCCCCTCACCCTAACCCTCTCCCACAGGGAGAGGGGACCGACCGTGCTACAAATGGATTCAAGTGTTTACCTTAGCTCCGGAGCTTCGAGGCTGTGTAAGTTGATCTCCACACCTGACCGCAGCTCCGAATCAGCTCCCTCTCCTTGGGGAGAGGGCTGGGGTGAGGGAGACCAGTGACAATAACGCTAACTGTAGCCCTATGAAGGAGTGAACGATGAATATCGGTCAAGCAGCCAAGTCCTCCGGCGTTTCAGCCAAAATGATCCGCTACTACGAACAGACCGGTTTGCTCCCCTAGGCCATACGGTCGGATGCGGGCTACCGCCATTACAGCTCTTAGGACGTACATAGCCTGCGTTTTATCCGCCGATCACATTCCACGGCGTCTAATCGGCACTACTTTCTTATAGTTAACACGCTTTCTAACGCACCACTTTGTAAAAACCTGTTGGTCACTGGTGTCACAACCACGTTACGGTTGACTGGTAGGATCTTGATCCCTTCACCCAGAAATACGGGAATGGTTGTGATATGTAATTGGTCCAATTCACCAGCATCGGCGAAAAATGCAGCGGACTTACCCCCTCCAACGACCCAAACATCCTTACCTTTTGCCGCCAGTTTTGCATGCCTGGCAATATCATTAGCATTGCCACAAACTTTACTTATGCCTGTGCCTTGCGGTATTGCCAGATCCTGACTTGTCAAAATGAACGCCGAAACATCTTGATAAGGCCAGTCGCCATGGGCATTCTCCATTATCCAGCTGTATGTTTTTCCTCCCATAATCACTGCGCCAATACTCTGGTAGAAGTCATCATAGGGTGTAGCATCATCGCCTAAAATAAAATTAGTCAGCCAGTCAAGCTCATGATCCTGGGTGGCAATGTAGCCATCCATAGATGCTGCAACATAATAAATTAACTTCGACATTCGATATCCTTGGTTTGCTAAGCGGGCGCAGCATGCAGCGCCCCTACGTTTTTAGCCTGTTGGGTGTTGTCAGCAGTCTTGCGACTTGCGCTTCTTCGGCGAACTTCACCACTTTATCATCAGGCGTATTAGCATGCAGGCAAGACTGGATTCTGGGCTACCTCTTGCCTCAACGGCTCAAATTGGCACTGGCTGAATAAGCGGAGGATCGCTACTGGAGTCAAAGGGTTGAGTGCCAGCGAACGGTTAAACTGAAACAGACTGCTGGCAGTGTCGTACAAATTGGTATCAGAAGCCGGAAATTCAGCATAGCCAAAGGTGCGGAACGGCGGCGTTTTATCGCGTACTTGAGGACACCTAACCGCGAGTTGTTCCACCCAACGAGAAAAGATTGGCCAATCTATCATGTCATCTTCCGTCAGTGCTGCCATACCGGCAAAGCACTCCTCGGTAAACACGTAGGGATGCTGCGCCAGCTTTTGCCATACGAGTCGGGCGCCTGTGCTCGGATTTGGATTAAGGAAAAACTGCCGGTTATGAGCCAGCCTGCTCAGGACAAACAGATCCATCGATTGACTAAGCTGGGCCAATATATGGCTGGATATGGCACGTTCCGCCAGTTCACCTCTGACCCATACATTGACGTCGTCCAGTAGCTCCATCATCAACGCTTCATCTTCATGATAGCGAGAAACCAGCCGGCACCTGACCAAATGAGAAGGATCTTTGGTCAGTGACTGCAACAGGGCTTTAGAGGGATTGACCAGCCGGAAAATCATATTTTCACGCACGGCCTCATCCGGATGATGAATAGCAATATTTGCCCAGCATGCTGGCCATGCCGGGTTGGCTGCCGACTTATCAAGGATAGGGCCAACGGGGTCCAAAAAATAGTCTGAGTACACTTTGTCCGCAGCGCGGTCATGGTCTGCTCTTGAAGCCATTGATTGGCTGGCAAGCCCCTCTACCAGCGTTGGATAGTGGGAATTCAACGCCTCCCATGCCAATGCCTCGCTGGCATACTGCCATGGTTGCCAACGCCAGACCAACTCTGGCCATACCATGCAAGGCACGATAAACGGCTGTTTGCTTTGCTGCGCCACCTGAATTTTCACATCCAGCGACAAGGCGGGCAGCACATCTAGCAGAACCTGAGTGGCGGTATCTTGCGCATTAGCGACGGCTTTTAAAAAACGATCTGGGAATGCCGCCCAACCGTGTTCAATCAGCAAGGCCGCAAAATCTGGCGCATTGAGGAGCTTACTGACGGTATTACTGCGGGCTTGGCCTAAGTCTGAGATGTCCATGGATCGCTGCTTTTGATTATTCCTTCAGTGGGGAAATACTATCCGATCGGGGATGTGGTGAATAGATGGGGGGGATGCATTCTCCGAGCGAGTTCTCTACCGGGGGCTGGGAGGCGAATTTCACCACTTTGTTCATCCTTGTCCGCCATAAAGAATGTACTACTGTTAATAGATGTATCCGTGATGGAAGAAGCTTGGTATGGCAAAACCTTCGTTCCCCCGTTTGATTGCCGTGTGCCTGCTGGTCATTGCAGCCCCTTTGTCTGCTGTAGCGCTACTTGCGCTAACCGTTACTGAGAGAAAAACGTACAGAGTCACTGCACCGTATCTTTCAGGAGAAGAGGGCTCTCAAACAACACCACTCATATTTAAAGAGGTCATTTAAATGCTTAATAAGTCAGTGGCTATGGTATGTTTGTTAACAGTGGTGCCCGCATGTGTCGCAGGTGAAATAAATTTATACTCTATTAACACCGGCTCCTTTGTGTATCATACGATAAACAATGAGGGGCAATACACGGAGAACTTTGATAACAAATTTTTCTCCGTAGAACGAAAGTTTTCTGAGGATTCAAAATATAGTATTTTGGTTGGCACAATGAAAAACAGTTTCAATGACCGCTGTATCGCACTGGGTCTGCGAAGAGACTGGATGTCTAATGACTCTGGATGGGTTTTTAAGGGTGTTTACGGATATGTTGGTGAGTTCTTTTTTGATGCTTTCAGTCAATGTGGTAATGACGGCTCATATAAAAAGTTCAAGGATACTACCGGCGTGGGGTTCTCTCCCTATATCTATCATGCGGTTCAATACAACTTTACCAGCTACTTTGGGGTGGAAAGTGGTATTATTCTTCCCTCAATCTTTGTCGTTAGCGCACAATGGAGTTTCAGGTAGTTTTCAGCGACAGGCTTTGCATGTATGCACACTCGTGCTCTGTGCCAAGGGCCAGGCATCACACGGCAAACCAAACCATTAAAAAGGGATAACCTCTTGACCATACGCATTAGGCTCACTGTCGCACTAACATTGCTTACTGCGACACTGCCTGTATTAGCTAAAATGCCAGAAAACTTTGTCTATACCAGCTCAGGCGATCTTGAAGCGGCGTCAGTCATTATGGCGCGTAGCGACATTGGCGGTGCGCAGATCGTTTACAATTGGCGCTCACTCGAACCTGAGAAGAACAAGTACAACTTTTCGCAGATTGAGCAGGATCTTGCTCGTCTTAAAGGGGCCAAGAAAAAACTTTTCATCCAGATCCAGGATCGGTTTTTCGAACAGAATGCCCGATACGTTCCTGATTATCTGATGAATGATGCCAGGTACGGTGGTGGGATATCGCCACAATTTGACAATCCTGGCGAAGGAAAGCCGATTGGCTCGGGTTGGGTGGCGCAGCAGTGGGATCCCGCTGTGCGCCAACGTTATCAGGCTCTGTTGGCAGCGCTTGCAGAGCGTTTCGATGGCCGAGTCTATGGTGTGAACTTACCCGAAACAGCCATTGATCTTGATGAGAAAAAGCTACCCAAGGGATTTACCTGTGATAACTATTTCGCAGGCGAAATGGAAAATCTCACCTTTGCGCGCAAGGTGTTCACCAAGTCACATGTGGTGCAATATGTTAATTTCTGGCCGTGCGAATGGAATAACGACCACAATTACATGGGGCGACTGTTTGAGTTCGCAAGTGCCAATAACATTGGGCTTGGCGGCCCAGATATTGTTCCCAACCGCAAGGCGCAAATGAAGAACTCCTATCCATTCTTCAACAAATACAAAAATAAGCTGGTACTCGTTGCCATGGCGGTGCAAGAGCCGACCTTGACCTATAGGAACCCCAATACGGGCAAGCCATTTAGCAAGGATGAGTTTGTGCAATTCGCAGAAGACTATCTCGGTGCAGATATCATTTTCTGGAGCACGACGTCTCCCTGGTTGGCGAAGAAATAGGAACCAGTCGCCTAAGAAAAGAAAGCCTCACGGAGTAATCATGGGGGCAGGTCACGGCCCGTTATATTTTCCCCGGGAGGCTGAGCAGTTATTAATAAGCACCAGACGATCGAGTCGTTAAACGGGTAGGCCGATAGCTTTCAGGAAGTTTCCTCATATAAAAGGGCCTACTCCTAGATATCAGCGAATCCGCCGTAACCCCTCGGCATCAGTTTTGTGGCCATTCTTGCTTCAGCAATGCATAAATCAGTTCATCGCCCCATTGACCATCAAAGCGATCGTTCTGTCGTAAATGTGCTTCTTTGCGCATACCCAAGCGTTCGACCACGCCGATAGAGCCGCGATTGGCTGCATCAAGTCGGGCAAAAATGCGGTGGAAACCCACTTCAGTGAAGCCGCGTTCCAGCACCGAACGTACCGCTTCTGCCGCATAGCCTTTACCGGCATAAACCGGATTGAAGATATAACCGATTTCTCCTTGCAGTGCCGCGCTGCTGGCCAGTTTCAGTAACACTTCACCAATGAGTTCGCCGCTATCTTTCAATGTGACGGCACAATAAAAAGTGTCACCGTCTTCACTGAAACGTGAGGCTACGGCCTTTGCCAATCGCTTTTCCATTTGCGCCTGCTCCGGCGGTGGAGCATACAAGTAGCGGTAGACTTCAGGCAGGCGATGGTAAGCCGCATAGGCGTGGAGATCGTCAGGGGTAAAGCGGCGTAGCCGCAGGCGCTCGGTGGAGAATGGCAGGGTAATCGAATGCAAGAAATTATCCTTTTCTAATGTGTTGTTATGGTGAAGGGGATCGATACTACCAATGACCCGTTAACGTTCCAGCATAGAAAGAATATGATTTTTGGTAAACGGGGCCAGTTGCACCTGCTGGTTGCTAGAAGGTTCAAACCATATCACTTCTTCGATTTCTGCAGCGGGTAGAAAGTGGGTCTCTTCGGTGCTGATTCTGAACATGTCAGCAATCAGCATGTGCCCAGGCTCATTTGCTGCGAGATCCGTAAAGCGCCCAAGTGGGATCATCTCATCAGGATTGAAGGAGGCATTCAGTTCCTCTTCCAGTTCACGTGCAAGTGCCACCTCTGGCCGCTCGCCGGATTCAATTTTTCCACCCGGTTGCATAAACCACTCCGTGTTGCGTTTTCTGACCAGAAGGATCCGGCCAGCCCGATCGGTGATGACGGCCGCAGCTATATGAATTTGCTTACTCTCTGACATTCTGAATCCCGTTGTTTGGTAGAAAAGCACCCCGCGTGAAGGCATCAAATGTACCAGAGTGGGGAGGGTGATTCCTAGCCTATCAGGCAAAGCAGATCCTCTAACCTGTGCTACGCTCTGGTCTACAACATCTTGAAGTGGAACTACATGATGACTAAACCTGCTGCCAGCTTTCAGTCCAGTTCTTTTGTGATTGCAGTTCGCGATCTCAAAACAAGCTCTGCGTATTTTAGCGATGTCCTGGGATTTGACTTGGCATGGCCGGAGGGGATGGGGTGGCAACTCGCCACCAGGGGATGCGTGCGTATCATGTTAGGTCATTCGCCGGATGCTATGTCACCCGCGGAAACCGGCGATCACAACTATTTTGCTTATCTGTATGTCGATGATGCCCAGACACTTTATGACGAATTTGTCAGCAAGGGGGCAATCATATTGGCTCCCCCCGTTGATAAACCGCATGGCATGCGTGAATTTACCGTAGGGACTCCCGAGGGGCACAGAATGATGGTTGGTCAGGATCTCGAGAAGGGGTACATATGCGAAAAGTAACTATTGTTGCTTACGATGATCACTGGCCCGACCTCTTTGAAGCCGAAAGCTCTCTGTTGCAACTCACACTTGGTACGGTGGCATTGCGGATTCATCACATTGGAAGCACGTCGGTACCGGGTTTGGCAGCAAAACCAGTCATAGACATATTGCTGGAGGTTGTTAGCCTGGATGAGTTGGATAACTTAAACGCTGCAATGGAACGAGCCGGATATACTGCGCGTGGTGAAAATGGTATCCCAAATCGCAGGTATTTCACCAAAAGCGGGGATCACCGTAGTCACCAAGTCCATGCTTTCGCTTTAGGCGATGCGCAAATTGTAAAACATCAGGCATTCCGTGATTACTTGATAAAGAACAAGAAAGCAGCAGAACAGTATGCCGAGATAAAGCGGGTTGCGGCGCTAGCAAGTGAAAACGATCCTCATCGCTATAGCGCATTTAAGGCGGACTTCATTGAACATCACCTTCGGCTGGCGCTCATGGACCTAGAATGATAGAAAGATCTTTCCCACCCGAATGTTATGTTTTATCGCTTTAGATTCTGACCTGCTCCATGTAGATAAAGATGCATCGTTGTTCCGCCCTTTGGGGCTAGCCAGCTCCAGAAGTGGACTTTGAAAAAAACAAAGAGTTTACATACTAACATGATAAAAGGGATGTAATTATGTTGAAAAAGCTAGTAACAGGGCAGCTAAGTTTGCCAATGACGTTCTGGGGATGGGGTTTTTGCGGTGGCTTGTTTATCGGACTTATTGGTATGGCCGGTTTACATACAGGCTACGCAGCAATGGTACCACTAACTTATATACTTAAAGCCGTTCTGTTCAGCGCTGTACTATCCGGTATTACGTTTATCCTTCGTAGAAAAACCACAGTGTTAGGAGCTCTTGCATTTTTTGTCGTCTTGGTTCAGGTGATTATGAGCTTAGTAGTATTTATAGGGCTTTCTTCATTGCTGTTTAAATAATGGAAGCTAGAAAGAAAAAACTGCCTACCCTTTAGAATTGTCTGAAGGCCTGGAAGAGGAGTTGTTCGGCTCGTTATAGATACTTTCACTTTCAAAACGGGCAGGCATTACTGGCTTTGATCAACGCTTCGCTAATAGGATGAACAAAATGCAGCTCACTGGCATGCAGCATCAGCCGCGGCGTCCGTTCGGTGCCAGGTATTAGGAGACCGCCATACAGATCGCAGCCCAAAATAGGGTGTCCCAACTGCTGGCAGTGAATACGCAATTGATGGGTGCGCCCGGTCTCCGGGGTTAGCTCTACACGCGTCAAAGGCAGTAACGTCCCGTCTTCCAACTCGTGATTTAAGCGTTCAACGACACGATAGCGGGAGCGGGCGGGCTTGCCGTGGATTGAGCAAATCGACATCAGTGGGAACAGCGCCGGGTCTTTGGCAATCGCAGCATCTATCACCCCGTTGTTGTCGTTCAGGTGTCCGCAGAGCAGTGCGCTGTAAACTTTGGTCACGGTGCGCTGGCTGAATTGCTGGCAGAGGGCTGCGTTGATAGTCTTATTGCGTGCAACCACCATCAGCCCGGAAGTACCGAAATCAAGGCGGTGAATCAGGGTGCAGCCGGGGAATATCTGTACCAACCGATGATGCACCGAATCGAGATTTTGCGGATTCTTCCCCGAGAGGCTGAGCAGCCCGGCGGGCTTATTGATGAGCACCAGGTGATCGTCCTGATAGAGGATCTCTATCTCGTCATGGCACGGTGGGGCAATAAAAGTATCGAAAATCGTAGACATCATGCTTCCGGATAGAGAGTGGATGTGGATAATAACGAATTTTCAGCAGGCTGGCGAATCTGGCCTTTAGCCTGATTGAGCAACGGTAATTTTTGATGAAAGTGATACTTGTACGACATGCGCAAACGCAATGGAATCAGCGCGGCATTATCCAGGGGCATATGGACAGTCCGGTGACTAAACGAGGTGTGCTTGAGACATCAGCTTTACTGGCAGCGTTAACAGACGCCGCTTACCCTACAGACTGTGTCTACGCATCTCCTCTTGGTCGTGCCTGGCATATGGGTCAGGAACTAGCGGACCGTTTTCTCTGCCCGTTGGTTGCGGACCCCGCGCTGAAAGAGCAGGCATTCGGTCATTATGAAGGGATGACACGGGAACAAATACAATATGACCATCCCAATGAAGCAGAGTTGCTATTTGGGCGAGATGCGCAGTTTTGTCCCCCTGGCGGTGAGTCGCTGACGCAGGCCGCTCAGCGAGTTATCAATTTTTTGCACCACCAACAAGTGGTGGCTCCACACCAGACAATATGTATTGTATCTCATGGCCAAGTCAGCCAGGGAGTGCTGGCCTTGCTCAAAGAGGGAAGAATCGACAATTTCTCCAGTTATGCTCAACCGAACGCGAGTTACTCTGTTTTAGACCTGGTTGGGGATAAATGCGTCTCTCTGCGATGGGGGATCGCGACACATTTACTTAAGCTGTTGTGATTATTCATGAGCAATCATTAAAACCGGGAAAGGGCACCCGGTCACGATGTCGATACTCCGTAAATTATCGCCACAGCTAAATGTGCAACTGACCATTAATCAGCGTGCAGCTCTGCCCACCAATCCAAGGCTCACCGTCAATAAAACGAACGCTAACCCGGCCATCGCGATGTAGTTGGGTGCCTTGTCGAACCTGATACCCCTGCGCCGTTGAACCACCGTCGGGGAAATTATTCTCCTTCAACAAACGGGCCAGGCATGCATTGGCACTGCCAGTCACTGGGTCCTCTACCAACTTACCCCCTTCAACCAGAAACGCTCGCATTTCATAGTCTGCTGGCTCACCCGATGAATAGGCACCATAAATCACCACACCATCAACCTCATGATCGGTTTGCAGCTTCTTAATCGTGGCATGATCCGGCGTCATCGTCAGGCAGGATTGAGCGCTTGGCAGACGTACCATAAGCCAGCGAATACCCATGTCGGCAATGACCGGCACCGTATCGGCTTCGATAACCGCAGGTTGAAAAGCGGCCATTAGCATTTCCCTTTCTGCTGCAGTCAGCGTTCGAAGCGTTACCGCCGGCGCAGCAAACGCCAGCGTTCCTTCAGCTAAGATATTGACCGCAACCAGACCAACCCCGCATTCTTGCATCACCACCCCCGGCTGTTTGGTCACCAGCCCAGCCTCCAATAATGCATGGGCCGTACCCAAAGTCGGATGCCCGGCAAAGGGTAGCTCTTTTTCGGGGGTAAAAATGCGCACCTGATAATCGGCTAGCGAATTAGTCGGTTTGAAAACAAACGTCGTTTCCGAAAGGTTGGTCCAGCGAGCTAACGAAAGCATCTGCATTTCATTCAAGCCCTCTGCTTCCAGGATCACCGCCAAGGGATTCCCCTGCAATGGCGAAGTGGTAAATACATCCACCTGTTTGTAGGCGCGAGGTTTCACATCATCTTTTCTGAGCATTTGACGTCATCCGCTAGGTATAAGGCTTGATGATAGCGCTATTAAATGACGCACATCAATTGCTAATACCTTAAAATGGTTGGGTTTTGTGATACGTTGGCACTCATTAAGATTGATTTAACGCCAAGGGTTATCACCCAAGCCAATAGAAAAACTTTTAACAGATGCTAAATTTTACCGTTTGCCGCCGATCATCAAGTTCTACAAACTAAGCGCGTCTGATAGAACCTTTAGCCCTCAATGATGGAAAAATAGCAATGTTGAAGAAATCCCTATCCTGTGTGCTGTTACTCGCCACCTCAGGTTCATTGTTTGCAGCACCGCAAACGGAAAAACAGATAGCCGACATTGTTAATCGCACCGTTGCGCCATTGATGCAAGAGCAGGGCATTCCCGGCATGGCCGTGGCGGTGATTTATCAGGGGCAGCCTTACTACTTCACCTGGGGATTGGCAGACGTTGCGGGCAAAAAGCCAGTCACGCAGCAGACCTTATTCGAGCTGGGTTCGGTCAGTAAAACGTTCACAGGAGTGCTGGGCGGTGATGCCATTGCTCGCGGTGAAATCAACCTAAGCGATCCGGCGAGCAAGTACTGGCCAGCACTGTCTGGCAAGCAATGGCAGGGGATCAGCTTGCTGCACCTGGCAACCTATACCGCCGGTGGCTTACCGCTGCAGATACCGGAAAATGTTACCGATGAAGCATCGCTGCAGAATTATTATCAAACCTGGCAACCGCAGTGGGCTCCGGGCACCAAGCGCCTTTACTCGAACGCCAGTATTGGCCTGTTTGGCGCACTGATGGTCAAACCATCAGGCATGAGTTTTGAACAGGCGATGACCAAACGCGTGTTCCAACCGTTGAAGCTATCGCAAACCTGGATAAACGTGCCGCAGCAGGAAGATAAGCACTATGCCTGGGGCTATCGCGATGGGAAAGCGGTTCGCGTTTCTCCGGGCATGTTTGATGCCGAAGCCTACGGCGTGAAATCGTCGATACAGGATATGGCAAGCTGGGTTCAGGCTAACATGGCGCCTGCCAAAGTGAAGGATGCCTCGCTGCAGAAGGGGATTACGCTTGCCCAGTCGCGCTACTGGCATGCCGGTGATATGTATCAAGGTCTGGGTTGGGAAATGCTGAACTGGCCGGTTAAAGAGAAAACCGTGGTCGAGGGTAGCGATAATAAAAACGCACTGGCAGCGCTGAGCGTCACAAAAGTCACTCCGCCAGCGCCACTATCAAGCGCCTCTTGGGTACATAAAACCGGCTCAACCGGTGGATTTGGCAGCTATGTAGCCTTCATTCCTCAACAGGATCTCGGCATCGTGATGCTGGCTAACAAAAATTATCCTAATCCTGTGCGGGTTGAGGCGGCTTACCGCATTCTTGATGCGTTGCAGAAGTAATTTTTAGCAGGGGGCATATTGCCCCCTAAATCTCTCAACTGCCCCAGCGACTTTTCAGGTAATTGACTGCCTGCTGGGTCTGTGGCTGATTGAGATAGTTCTCTCTGAACAGGATCGTGCCTTTAATTTGCGATACGGACTCGTTCAAATCCAGCTGCTTTTGTAACTCCTGCACGCCACCGTTGACCATCCAATCTGGCTCGTTCTTTGAGGGGATCCCAACTTTATACAGTGCAACGCCGATATAAAGACGCGTATTGGTGGAGGCCACCACATTCGCCCACCATTTGGCGAGCACATCATAACGGGCCGCATCACGCGCGAAGGGCCAATACAGCTGTGGGGCAATGTAATCCAGTAAACCAAGCTGTACCCAACTGCGGGTGTCGGCATAAGATTCATCATAGGCTGCAGCCCCTCGCGTATTGGAACCTGCCGCATCGTGTGAGTGGTTACGCCATACGCCAGAAGGGCTGACACCAAATTCAACGTCGGGCTTCAACTTCTTGATAGTCCGAGAAACTTGCCCAACCAATTGCTTAGTATTGTCTCGCCGCCAGTCCGCTTTGGATCCAAAATGTTGCCCATACTTTTTGAAGGTCTGGCTGTCGTTGAGCACGGATCCAGGGGACTCCGCATAGAAATAATCATCAAATTGCACGCCGTCAATATCATAGTTGGCAACCACCTCCGCCACGATGCTGGTGATCCAGTCCCGCACCTCCGGGATACCTGGATCGAGCACAAATCGGTCGCCTGCGATGCGGATCCAGTCGGGGTGTAGCACATAGACGCTGGCTGGCTGCTGCGACAATGTGCGGTTCAGTTTATCAATGGTTACTGGCTTGGTGTTGACGGATACCCGGTAGGGGTTAAACCAGGCATGGACTTTCATGCCACGCTTGTGTGCCTCATCCAGCATAAACTGCAGCGGATCATAGCCTGGGTTGTCGCCAATATTCCCCGTCAGCACATCTGACCATGGCAAAATTTTTGATGCCCAGAGCGCAGTGCCATCAGGTTTAACCTGAAAAAAAACGGTGTTGATACCCAGCGTCTGCAGTTTATCCAGCTTGCCTTTCAATGCTTCTTGCTGTTGGCGAATGCGGATTGCAGGGCTGTCGACATTGACGGATGTCACTGGCGGCCAGTCTAAGCGGGAAACGGTTGCCAGCCAGATGCCGCGCACGGGTTCCTGGCTTTGCTGTGATTTACCCGGTAGTGGCTGTTTTGCCACCGAAGGCAACGGAGTGACTAAGGATTTCGCAGGTTCGGAGGTGCAACTGGCCAGTGAAAGCACGCCGGCAAGAAGTACGATTAGCTGTTTAACTTTGGTAAAGCTATGAGAACAGGCGATGATTCGCTCCGGCTTCTATTGATTACTCATTGGGATAGCCCCAACACAATCTTATCATTCTCTTATTATTCGAATTTTAGTCAATACCGGTAGGGCAGATTGATCGAATACCGGCCTATTGTCGTGGCCTGCTGCATCGTTTCCTCTCGAGGAGTTGGATTGGAGTATGGCCGTTAATCTGCCGTTTAAATCCGTTACACTATGATGTCTTCTATCCCAAGGATTTTACCGTTGTAGTGACTAACTTGTCCGATAAAGATCTCGATCTCAGTAAGTTATGTTTACAAGCGTCCTCTGCTAACAAATTACTCCTTCAATTTAACTAAAGAATCTTTTATGAACAAACGCCTATTTGCTGTTTTTCCCGCCATTATTCTTTCAGGCTGTGCTGCCACATGGGAACCGTTAGGTACGCCAACAATGACCCTGCAAGAGGCGAATAACCTTTGCGAAACTGAGTCATTAGCTCAGTACCCGGTTAAAAATGAGGTCGCTACCAGAAGCGTTGAAAAGCAGGTTTCATTGAAATGCAATAAAGATGACGATGGCTGTAACAGTAGTGGTTATAAATATGAAAATAAATTAGGCGTTGAAAGCTACCCCTTGGACGTGAATATAAATAGCCGGAAAGCCGCATTTACTGCCTGCATGGCAAAAAAAGGTTGGAAAAACACCAGCTGGCTATAAATAACAGGCCGCGTTTCTGAAGTCTGCATTTTTGATGCAAAGAGCTGTGCTCCAGGCTGATACAACGCCCGGAGCTCGCCCTTTGGGAGTGCCACAATTTATTTAGTAAACTCCTCTTCTGTATCAACTCTATCGCAGATCACCTTTACACCAGAAAACGACACTGTACCAGCTCCCTCTCCCTGTGGGAGTGTACAGACCGGGGACATGGTAGACAGGTGTTCAAGGACATGGTGAACACTTTTTAACATCCTTTACCCATGATGATCGACCTATTTCTCAGGTCGATCATCCCCACTTTCGTGCTGTACCACCATACCTCGTAGTAGCCCTCTCTCTCACTTGCCTTCAGCCCGACATATTCACCGATAAAGGCCTTGCCCACTTTCAGGCTCATCCCTTTCAGGCTCAGTTTTCCACTGATATCCACTTTCCTGACCAAGACCCCCTCGTCATACTCGGCTGCCGCCGGATTGCCATTGTACTGTCGCGATGAAGGCTGATAATGGGACGCCGGTACCGCCATTGACAGCGCTTCGTGTGGGCGTTCCAGGTTGTAGGTATCTCGCCAGGCGTCGAACACCTCCTGCAACTGCGCGGCATGGGTAAACCACCGTCCCTGCAGGAGCTCTGCCTTCAGGCTGCGGTGGAAGCGCTCCAGCTTACCCTGAGTCTGAGGATGATAAGGCCGAGAGTGACCCACCCGGATACCCTGACGCATCAGCCACAGTTCCAGCGCGGTCCAACTGCCCGTCGTGTCGCCCCAGGGTGCCCCGTTATCCATGGTCATTCTCTCCGGCAAGCCATAACGTTCGAACACCGCTATCAACTGAGACTGCACGGTGACTCGTCGTTCGTCTGGGCAGTGCGCCAGACAGAGCGAGAAGCGCGAATGGTCATCCAGCAAGGTCAGCGGATGACAACGCCCTTCGGCGAAGGGGAAGTGGCCTTTAAAGTCCATCTGCCAGAGTCGGTTCGGGGCGTCATGTTCAAAGCGTCCGACGGTGGGCGCTGGTGACGGACCGCCCGGTAGCAGGTCATGGTGGCGCATGAGGTTATGCACGGTGCTGGCGGCCGGTAACGTATGCCCCTGCATCTCGAGCCACCGCTTGAGCTTGCGTGCGCCCCACATCGGATGGGCCTGGTGTGCAGCGCGGAGGTATTGGACAACGATATCGGGTGTTCTGGAAGGAGAATGGTGTGGCACTCGAGAACGTTCGTTCAGACCGGCGCGCCCATCAGACTGCCAGCGATGTAACCACTTGTATGCGGTAGCAGGCGCTATGCCGAACTGACGGCATAGCGCACGGATATTAGCGCCTTCTTGCGAGGCGAAAAGCACAAACTCGGTACGTAATGACATGGCAGATCTCTCATCCCACGGCATAAGCAACTCCACTCAGAAGTACTCATACCTATGTTGTAAGTGTCTACCATGTCCCCGAACAAGTGTTCATGATGTCCCCGGTCTGTACAGGGAGAGGGTTGGGGTGAGGGGCCAGTAAAGCCAGTGTCTCAAGCCGTGCCGGGGTCAAAGGCACTCTTGGTTGCGGTAGGGGCCAGTCAAACAGATGTCGGGCCGCCGTGGCGCAAATTTTCCCCTGGCAAGCACCCATACCGCAGCGGCTATGCAGTTTGGTCGCTGCCCAACCCGTTTTGGCATCAATCTCCCCCAGCGCTACATCCTCACAGCGGCACAGGAAGGTGTCGGCTGCGCCGAGGGTTTTCAGCGTTGGGTTTAGTACAAAGGTTTGGCTGACTGCGGCGGCAAAGTGCTGCCATACATTCCGTTTTGCCAGTAGTGCCTGAGCACGTACGCTATTACCGCTGGCGGCATACCCGGCAATCGCGCCTTCCGCCAAAGCCAGTTCACTTCCCCCCACACCGGTACATTCACCCGCAGCATACAGGTTGGCCACGCTGGTTTGTTGCAATGCATCAACGGCAATGGCCGCATTCTCTATTCTGCACCCCAATAGCATGGCTAATTCGATATTCGCCACCAGCCCGAATCCACAGGCAAGTCGATCGCAGGCGATCGTACGAACCTGCTCCCCTTGTTGGACGCGAACTGCGGTCAGCCGCTGCTCGCCTAGCGCTTCCACTACGTAGCTATTGGGACGATAGCGGCGGTTAATCAAGCGGAATGACTGCCGTACTTTCACTGGCCAATGCCACAACCCGCTGGCGAATCTCGCCAGGCGTTTCATCGGGGCTTGTTCGGCCAGCAGTATGACCTTACCGCCCGCTTTGGTGACGCTATCGGCAACCGCGAGTAGCAACGGTCCGCTGCCAGCAATGACGATCCGTTCGCCTTGCAGCGATAAGCCATTTTTGAGCTGCGCCTGTAAGCCGCCAGCCCCTGTTACGCCCGGTAGTGTCCAGCCAGGGAAGGGCAATAACAGCTCGCGCGCACCGCAGCATAAGATTAAGCGCTGATAGTTGATCGTCCCGCAACCCTGGGCATTTTCATACAGCAGTTGCTGTGGTCCGCTTTGCGCCACGACTTTTGTCGCACTGAGCAGGGTGACGTTATCCAACGCCTCAACGGCTTGCCGATAGCGTAGGGCGATCGCGGGTAAGGTGACCGCTGGCCCATCACGCCAGATTTGCCCACCAGGCCGAGGGTTATCATCAAGCATGACTATGCGTTGCCGGCTTTCGCCTACGGCCAGCGCTGCTGCCAATCCGGCAGGGCCAGCACCAATAATCAACACTTCGCATTGCAGGTTGTTCATTTCTCTCCGTTCCTTTCGATACTCATCTCGGGTTGGCACAAGGTTTGGCAGGCCAACTGCTGTACGCCATTGATGATCACTCGGCATTCCTGGCACACGCCCATGCCACAAAAGGGCGCGCGTGGCTGCTGGCTGACGGAGATCCGGCAATGATCTTGTCCACTTAAGCTGAGTGCGGCGGCCACGGTGATACCTTCCTGTACCTGATAAGGTTGCCCGGCAATGGTTAAGGTGATCAGTTTCATTGGTGGGCCTCGTTTGAAGTGAACATTCGCGCGGCTCGATAAGGGGAGTCATCTATTGCTGTGCGCTGCTGTTGGATTTGTGCGACGATCAAGGCGGCGCTGCCCATTGCCGTGGTGACGCCCAGCCCTTCATGGCCCAGAGCCAACCACAGCCATGGATAAGCCGGGTGGGGTCCTAACAGGGGTAAACCATCCGCCGATGCTGCCCGAACCCCCGCCCAGCAGCGGATGAGGCTCATGGTTGCCAATGCGGGCAGGAACTCTGCGGCACGCTTGAGCATGGTGGCGAGCAACGGCATGTCGATTGCCGGATCGAGCGAATCAAACTGGCGTGAGGAACCGATCAGCAGTTGGCCGGTTGGGCGAGCCTGAACGTTAAAGGCCACCGAGGTCCCATCAGAGGCATGCGCACTAGCCCCATAGCCCAACTCAACCAATTGGTGCCTAACCCGTTGCGGGTATCGATCGGTGATCGCCAGTTGGCCTTTTTTCGCTCTGAGCAGCGGGGCTGGCAACAGCTTGTCGGCGTGTAATCCGCAGGCTAACGCTATCACCGGTGCGCTCAGTCGCTCCCCGTTGGCCAGTATCACCGCCTGTTGTTCCAACGCGACCACTTCACCGTAAACCCGCCGTACTGCATCCCCCGCATCTTCAATCAACCAGCGCGCAGCATTAGGGGCATAAATAATGCCATCCCCCGGCACGCGCAATCCTCCGGCCAAGCCGCTACGCAACATAGGTTCAAGCTGTGCGACTTGTTGTGAGTCCATGAGTTCACTGTTGACCCCAAGTGCTGCCATCCGCTGCTGCTTCACTTCGGCAATCGCCATTTCTTGCGGTTTTTCCGCCAACCACAGCGTACCGCAGCCGCGCCAGGCACAGTTATCCGGCATACGGTCCAGCACGCTGCGCCACAAATGTAGGGAGTAGGCACTCAGCGCCAGCTCTGCGGGGTTGTCATCCATGCAAACCAAATGGCCCATGCCCGCAGCGGTGGCGCCAGGGCGGCGATCGTCAATCAGTAACACTCGTAACCCTTGTTGTGCTAACTGCCACGCGCAGGCAGCACCGATAATGCCTGCGCCAATGACAATCACATCGGCGGTTGCCATTAACGTATCCCCCAGGCGAAAGCGTCACGCTCATCCAGCAACAGTTGGCTATCGGCGCAGATAAAAGCCTCCCCGCGAATAAACGGCGTCACGCGGTTGCCTTCACCAGGCTGGTAATATCCGCTGAATTCACTGCCGATCACGCTGGCCTGCCGCCATACTTCACCTGGCTGTAATTTACCGTCTGCCGCCAGGCAGGCGAGTTTGGCGCTGGTCCCGGTGCCGCACGGCGAGCGATCGTAGGCCTTGCCTGGGCACAACACGAAATTGCGGCTATCGGCACGTTCATCGGCGGAAAAAAGCTCAATATGATCGATGATCCCTCCGTCTTCACCGTAGATCCCCGCGTTTTCGAGCGCCTGCCGTACCGCCCAGCTAAAGGCCGTTAGCGCTTCCAGATTGTGGGTGTCGATCGCCAAATGATGATCGCTGATGAGAAAGAACCAGTTGCCCCCCCAGGCGATATCGCCGGTTACCTCGCCATAGCCGTCAACGGTCACGGCTACCTGCTGGCGGTAACGATAGGCGGGGACATTCTCAATGGTTACGCTGCCATCGGCGTGTAGCGTGGCGTTCACCGTCCCAACAGGGGTTTCGATCAGATGTTCGCCAGCGCTAATGCGCCCCAGGTAAGCCAGGGAAGTGATTAATCCAATCGTGCCGTGGCCGCACATGCCCAGATATCCGGCATTATTGAAAAATATCACCCCGGCCGCGGCTTGCGGTGAGCAGGGCGAGCACAGTAACGCTCCCACCAAGACATCGTTGCCCCGGGGTTCCAGAATGATGGCGCTGCGCCAGTCATCATAGCGTTGTGCGAAAAGCGCCTTTCGCTCGGCCATGCTGCCACTGCCCAGGTCGGGAAAACCGTCGATAATCAGCCGGGTGGGTTCACCGCCGGTATGGGAATCGATCGCTCGTAAGGTGATGAAGGGGGATGCAGGTATCATCGGAGCCTCTCAAGGTTAATTAATTGTTACTAACCACCTAAGACTGACCGAAAGCTACCCTTGCGGCTTGACCTGTTTCGGCAAAGGCCATGCCGAAATCAGCACAGTGCTAAATTGCCTGAGCGAACCCATCATTCAGAGGGTAATAAAAAGTATTTATTTATCAGAATATTAATTATTTTTCAGCGCCAAAATTTGATTAGATAGCCTGAAACCTGCCAAAAGTTTGCGGTGATCCGCATATTGGAAACAACGCGCTTGATAAGTTACAGAAAAGTTAATACTGATCCAGGTGAGTTAAAAACAGCCAATTATGGCCACTTGCTGAAAAGGGTATTGCTATGCGATTAACCTCAAGCTTTCAGGCTCCTCTGCTCACTCCCTGCATTGCTGAGCAGCAACCACAAGAGTGCTTTGCTGTCGAACACCTCACTCAGTTCTGTGATGGGTTGGTGCAACAGCGTCCCCATTCGTTACATAGCGTATTGAACTCGCTGGCATTGATTGCGCCGCTGCTTAATGCCATTCCCAATGTGGTGTTTTTTATCAAGGATGCGCAGGCCCGCTATCTGTTGGCCAATCTCACCTTGGCCAAACGCTGTGGTTTTAAAACGGTGACGCCGCTATTGGGCAAAACCTCGGCAGACGTTTTCCCAACCCAGTTGGGTTCAGGCTATACCGAGCAAGATCTGCGGGTGTTACACCAAGGGGTACAGATCCAGGATCAGCTTGAAATGCACCTATACAGCGGCCGTGAAACGGGCTGGTGCCTGACGCAAAAGCTGGCGCTGTATGACCAGCAGGGCAAGATTATCGGCATGGCCGGGATCTCACATGATTTGCAGGAAGCAAAGGCTAACCACCCGGCCTATCAGCGATTGGCGGCGTTGGATGTTTATATCCGTCAGCATTACGGCAGGCCGATCGCGATGGAAGAGTTGAGGGCGCTGACCGGCCTTTCCGTGGCGCAAATCGAGCGCTACTGTAAACGTATTTTCCACCTGACACCTCGCCAGATGATCCACAAAGTCCGGTTAGAGAAAGCCACAGAACTGCTGGCCGGCGATATGCCAATTACCGAGATCGCTTTGCAATGCGGTTATACCGATCACAGCGCTTTCAGCCGCCAGTTCAAGGCCATGACCGGTGCTAGCCCCCGCGATTTTCGGGCCACATTAGTTCCCTAATTAGCTGAAATTATGAATTTTATGATGCAACTGCGTCACAGGCTTCGCTGCGCGCAATTCCCCCTCATTATGCCAATTTCGTCCTCGCATTCGGTGAAAACCGTCAAGCCGCTGCCGAGAATACCGGTCAATCTGTTATTGAATTTCACTATAAATTAACCGGCAATTAACATTTCAAGCAAAAGGGACCCATACGATGAGCAATAAAGCGATTAACTGGAGTGGGGTATTTCCGGCAGTCAGTACGCAATTTCGCAGCGATTTTTCTCTGGATCTTGATGCTACCCATGCGGTGATCAAAAACCTGGTCAAAGACGGTGTCTCTGGCCTGGTCGTCTGCGGCACCGTGGGTGAAAACACCTCGCTGACGATGCAGGAGAAACTGGCGGTGATCGAGGTGGCGAAAGACGCCGCACAAGGCAAAATACCGGTGATCGCCGGGATTGCCGAATTCACCACCGCCTTTGCACAGAATATGGCGCGCGAAGCGGAAAAAGCCGGTATCGACGGCGTGATGGTGATGCCTGCGCTGGTTTATTCATCCAAACCGCACGAAACTGCAGCACACTTCCGCAGCGTGGCCACCGCCACCGATCTGCCGATCATGGTCTACAACAACCCGCCGATTTATAAAAACGATGTCACACCTGACATTCTCACTACGTTAGTCGACTGCGACAACATCGTCTGTTTCAAAGACTCATCTGGCGATACCCGCCGCTTTATCGATTTACGCAATGCGGTTGGCGATCGTTTCGTGTTGTTCGCCGGGTTGGACGACGTGGTCCTGGAAAGCCTCGCCGTAGGAGCAGAAGGGTGGATATCCGGCATGTCCAACGCATTCCCACGCGAAGGGGAAACCTTGTTCCGGCTGGCGAAGCAAAAGCGTTTCGAAGAAGCACTGGCCCTGTATAGCTGGTTTATGCCGTTGCTGCATCTGGATGCCCGTCCAGACCTGGTGCAGTGCATCAAGCTCTGTGAAGAACTGGTCGGCCGTGGCAGCGCGGTGACCCGCCCACCGCGTTTGGCACTGCAGGGAGAAACGCTGCAAGAGGTGACGACGATTATCAAAACCGCTCTGTCCAACCGTCCGACGCTGCCAGATGTCGGCCTGTGATCTCTCATGGAGGCCCGGCATTTAGCCGGGCAATAACAGGTAATCGAACAGGGGAAACCAATGCCAACTCACAACACATACGCCCTTAGCGGCAAACAGTTTATTGGCGGGCAGCGGATAGCTAGCGGTAACGCCGAACTCATCAGCCTGCGGGCCGATAATAATCAGCCAACAGGTTATCGCTTCCATCAGGCCAGCATTGCAGAGGTTGATGCCGCAGCGCAGGCCGCTGCCCGAGCCTTTAGCGCCTATAGCCAAACCAGCGCCGAGCAGCGAGCAGATTTTTTCGCCGCCATAGCCGATGAATTGGACGCGTTAGGGGAGGAGTTTTTTGCCTTTGCCACACAAGAGACCGCGCTGCCTATCCCTCGTCTGATTGGTGAGCGCGCTAGAACCAGCGGGCAGATGCGACTGTTTGCCGAACTGCTACGCAGCGGCCGCGTGCACGGGGCGAGAATTGATTGCGCATTACCAGAGCGTACACCGCTGCCAAGGCCTGATTTACGCCAGTATCGCGTCGCCATCGGTCCTGTGGCGGTGTTTGGTGCCAGTAATTTCCCGCTGGCGTTCTCTACCGCCGGGGGTGATACCGCTGCCGCGCTGGCCGCCGGTTGCCCGGTGGTGTTCAAGGCACATAGTGGCCATATGATCACGGCGGAATTGACCGCGCAGGCTATTGAACGTGCGGTGCAAAAACAGCAGATGCCTGCCGGTGTCTTCAATATGGTGTTCGGCAGCAGCATCGGTGCCGATTTGGTGCAACATCCTGCGATCCAGGCGGTAGGGTTCACCGGCTCGTTGCAAGGTGGCCGGGCATTATTTGATTTGGCGATGCAACGTCCACACCCCATCCCGGTGTTTGCCGAAATGTCGAGCATCAACCCGGTGGTGGTCTTGCCACAGGCATTGGCTCAGCGTGGTGAAAAAATTGCGCAAGAGTTGGTTGCCTCTTTCACGCTCGGTTGCGGCCAATTCTGCACCAAGCCGGGGCTGATTATCGGCCAGCGCAGCCCCGCCTTCAGCCAGCTGATCGCCGATTTACAAGCACAGGTTAATGCTTGCCCGCCACAAACCATGCTGAATGCCGGTACGCGGGATCATTATCTGGGGGGCTTGCAGAGATGGGATCACCATCCTCAGCTACGGCATCTGGCCGGAAGCAGGGCAGCCCCCCCCCATCTGGCGGTAGCCCAGCTCTATCAGGCCGACAGTGGTTTGTTACTTAACGCCGATCCGCTGTTGCAGGAAGAAGTCTTTGGCCCCGTGGCGATCGTGGTTGAAGTCGCGGACCGGGCGCAACTGCTTGCCGCACTGGAAAGCCTGCAAGGGCAACTCACCGCCACGCTACTGGCTGAACAGGAAGATCTTGGTGAGGCGAGTGAATTGGCACAATTACTAATCCACAAAGCGGGGCGTGTCCTGTTTAACGGTTATCCGACCGGCGTGGAAGTCTGCGAAGCCATGGTGCACGGCGGCCCGTATCCGGCGACCAGCGATCCCCGTGGCACATCGGTTGGTACGCTGGCTATCGAGCGGTTTTTGCGCCCGGTCTGCCTGCAAAACTACCCGGCAGCGTTATTGCCCCCCGCGCTGCAAGACAGCAATCCTCTGAACCTGTTGCGCCTGGTCAACGGTGAATACACCCGCGCAGCCCTCCATTCACCTGCGGCAATGAAATAATTCGAAAGGTAATGCTATGACCATACAGGGAAAATTTAAAAAGCAGCTGACGTTAACCGATCTGACGTTTATCGGCCTGGGCGCGATTTTTGGTTCCGGCTGGCTGTTCGCCGCCAGCCATGTTGCTGCCATCGCGGGCCCTGCGGGGATCTATTCGTGGCTGATCGGTGGGCTCGCTGTACTGCTGCTGGGCATTGTTTATTGCGAGCTGGGTGCCGCGCTTCCCCGTGCCGGTGGCATCATTCGTTACCCGGTGTTTTCCCATGGGGAGCTGATGGGGTATCTGTTGGGGTTCATCACACTGATTGCGTTCTCCAGCCTGATCTCGATCGAGGTCGTCGCCGCCCGGCAATATGCAGCAGCCTGGTTCCCCGCTCTCAGCCAGCCAGGCTCGGGCGATCCCACGTTGATCGGTTGGCTGACGCAATTTATCTTGCTGTGTTTGTTCTTTACGCTGAATTACTACAGCGTGAAGACGTTTGCCAAATCCAACAACCTGATCAGCATACTCAAGTTCATCGTGCCGGTGCTGGTGATCGTGGTACTGTTCACCTTCTTCAAGCCTGAAAACCTGCACAGCCAAGGCTTTGCGCCCTTTGGTTCCGCCGGGGTGGAAGCGGCGATTTCCGCCGGTGGGATCATCTTCGCCTATCTGGGGCTGACGCCAATTATTTCGGTGGCCAGCGAAGTCCAAAAGCCGCAGCGTACCATCCCGATCGCGCTGATCCTGTCGGTGGTGCTTTCCACCATTATCTATGTGCTGCTGCAACTGGCTTTCCTCGGCAGTATTCCAAGCGAAATGCTGAGCGGTGGCTGGCAGGATATCAGCAAGCACTTTTCGCTGCCGTACCGCGATATTGCCGTTACGCTGGGGATGGGGTGGTTGGCTTTTCTGGTGGTGAGTGACGCGATCGTTTCACCGAGCGGCACGGGCAATATCTATATGAATGCCACGCCGCGAGTTGTGTATGGTTGGGCGCGGGCAGGGACTTTCTTCAAAATTTTTACCCGCGTCGATGGTGAGTCGGGGATCCCGCGTCCTGCACTTTGGCTGACTTTCGGGCTGGCTATCTTCTGGACGTTGCCGTTCCCTTCCTGGGAAAAGCTGATCGGAGTGGTCTCCGCCGCACTGGTACTTAGCTATGCCATTGCCCCGGTTACCGCCGCCGGGCTACGCCGTAATGCACCGAATTTGCCGCGGCCGTTCTTTGTCTGGGGATTTAGCGTGTTAGGACCGGTGTCATTCATCATTTCGGCATTGATCGTTTACTGGTCAGGCTGGAACACCGTCTCCTGGCTGCTTGGCCTGCAAATTCTGATGTTCTTTGTCTATATTCTGTTTAAAAACAAAGTGCCGACTCACGCCGTCAGCCTGAAGCAGCAGATTTGGTCCTCGCTGTGGCTGATCGCTTTCTACGCCTTGATCATCGTGGCTTCCTATCTCGGCAGTTTTGGCGGCATCAATGCTATTGGCCACCCATGGGACACCCTGCTGGTAGCGGCCATCGCGCTGCTGATTTATTACTGGGGAGCTTACACCTGTTTACCTCAGGCAAATTTTGTCGGGGACGAGGAAGAGTAATGCTAAAGGAGGAAACGATCATGACCAACACCGTCAATCTTACGTTGTCAGAGGCCTATCAACTGGCGTATCGAGCCTTGCACAGTAATGGTTTCAGCACCAAGCATGCCGATGCGGTGGCAAAGAACGTCACCGCCGGTGAACGCGATGGCTGCCATTCCCATGGTTTGTATCGTGTACTGGGCTGTGTCCGGTCGCTGCATGCCGGCAAAGTGATGGCTGATGCCGAACCGACGTTCACCGACAGCGCTCCGGCGATTTTACGCGTAGACGCGCAGGGTGCGTTCTCGTTGGTGGCCTATCAAGCGGCGCTGCCTGCCTTTATCACCAAAGTTCGTCACTGTGGTATTGCCGCATTGGCGATCAATCATTGCGTCCACTTCTCTGCGCTGTGGGCGGAGATCGAGCCGCTTACCGAACAGGGATTAGTAGCGTTGGCTTGCACCCCAAGCCATGCTTGGGTAACGCCCGCCGGGGGGAGCCAGCCCTTGTTTGGTACCAACCCGATCGCCTTTGGTTGGCCACGCCAGGGACAAGCCCCGTTTGTGTTTGATATGGCGACCAGCGCAGCTGCACGCGGTGAGATTGAGCTGCATCGCCTAGCGAATAAACCGCTGCCAGAAGGTTGGGGAATCGATAGTCACGGCAAACCGTCCACTGATGCCGCCAGCGTACTGCAAGGCGCAATGTTGACGTTTGGTGGCCATAAGGGCTCAGCATTGGCAGCGATGGTGGAGCTGATTGCCGGGCCGTTGATTGGTGATATGACCAGTAAAGAATCGTTAGCTTACGACCAATCAACAGGCTCTTCACCTTATGGCGGAGAGCTGATCATTGCCATGGATCCTGAGCGTTTTCTGGGGGCGGAGAAGGAAGAGCATTTCGCCAGAGCGGAAGGGCTTTTTAATGATATGGCAGAGCAAGGATCCCGTATTCCTGGGGAGCGGCGTTTTAAGGCGCGTCAGCACAGTGAGCAGTTCGGTGTGACATTACCGCTGACGTTATATAAAGAGATTGTGGCGTTGTGTCAGTAATCCCTAGCAGGCTCATCGTTTACCGATGGGCCGATGTGCTCCCATTCCTCTCTTGCCGCTGTAGTGTAGATATACGCACAACAATATGTTAACAATGTTGAAACAATCAATTCGGCGGTAAATTGTGGGGACGGTTAACGAGCAAGCGGCGTTACCGGATATTTAGTTGACACATTTCTTCAAGGAGCAGGGCATGAGACAACAACGCTGGTGGGGAGTCATCGCGACATTGCTCCTCATAGTGATCGCCTATGCTGACCGGGTAAATATCTCCGTCATGCTGGTTAACCCCGAGTTTCTCAATCACTTTGGCCTGGTAGACAATCGCGCCTATCAAGGCACATTGATGACCGCCTTTCTGCTAGGTTATGGCCTTTCAGCCATGTTGTTGACGCCGTTTCTGGAAACGCTATTCGGTTATCGTAAAGGCTTGACCCTCAGTGTGGTTCTCTGGGCGCTCTTTACCGCGGCTTCTCCGTTGGTCGGATCGTTCATCATTTTACTGGTCGTGCGGGCCTTCCTCGGTGTCAGTGAAGGGCCACTTTTCTCGCTGAAAACCATGTACATCAGTGACCATTTCGCCGCCAATGAGCGGGGAAAGCCCAATGCGGTCTCTGCATTAGGCGTGTCTTTAGGTTTGGTGATAGGTTTTCCGCTGGTGACTTTCCTGATGAGTCATCTCGGTTGGGCCCTTTCTTTTCACGTTCTGGCGTTAATCAATCTCCTGGTCGGCTTGCTTTTGGTGCGTGTGTTTATCCATCCTAGAACAACCGGAGTGGTGCAGCGCATCAGTGAATCCATGATGCAACGTGTCTGCCATATCTTCATTCTGGCTTGGAAAACGCCCATGCTCGGCTGGATCATGCTGGTTGAGATAGCTACGCTCAGTTATCTTTGGGGTTCCAGTTCCTGGCTGCCCGCTTACCTGACCAATGAGCGTGGCTTTTCCATCAAGCAAATGGGTTGGCTAGCATCGCTACCCTTTATTATCAGTATCTTCTCCAAGTATATTGGCGGGGTGATCCTGGATCGCGTTCGGCCACAGCAGATGCCATTGATTTTTGCCTTTGGCGGGGCAGCAACGGCTATCTGCATGTTAGGCGTGATGCTGAGCTCACAAAGTGGCTGGCTGGCCGTGTTCCTGCTATCGGCTAACGCTTGTTGGGGGGCGCAAGGTGCGGCAATTCCCACCCTGATCCAACACCATGCCAAAGCAGAAAGCGTTGGCTCTGCCTACGGGCTGATCAACGGCGTGGGGAATATCTTTTCGGCATTTATTCCCTTACTGATGGGGCTGGTGATGATGTCGTTTGGCACCGTCTCTTCAGGCTTTTCCGTGCTGGTGGCCTCGCAGATTGTGACTATGTTCGCTGGTGGAATGCTGTTTGTTCGCATGCAAGGAAACCGGCAATTCACCACGGCGTGGTGAACGTGAAGGGCTTGGCATTGCTAGTCGATCCGCAATTCGGCAGCAAGCAGCTCCAGCATGGCATCCACTTTTGGCTGCAGTTGCCGCCCAATAGGCCACACCAGATTGAGCGGCAGACCGTCAGTCGTCAGTTCCGGTAGGATTTGCACCAATTCACCACGTGCAATTTCATCGCAGACCAGCCATGTTGCCAACTGTGCGATACCGCACCCAGCCTTAACGGCGGCAACCTGAGCTTCGCCATTTCCGACGATAATGCGGCCCTCCATTGTGCGCCGCTCAATCATTCCAGCATCATGCGCGATCAACCACGGGCCCGTGGTTCCATCGGCCTTACCATAGAGCACGGCATCATGGCGAGACAGTTCGGCGGGCGATGTCGGTGTCCCGTTGCGGGCCAGGTAATCGGGAGAGGCGCAGAAAATGAGGCGTTCACAGCCCAGGTAGCGATGGCCAACTGAGGTAGGCCAATGATCCGGGCCACCGATACGCACCGCCACGTCAATAGCTTCTTCAAGCAAATCAACGAAGCGATCGGTCAAAGAGACATGCGGGCGTAAGTGCGGGTGCTGCTGTGAGAACTGGAGCAGTAGCGGCCAAACCCGAAGGCGGCCAAATGTCGCCGGAGCATCTAGCCGCAGACGACCCATCGGTTCGCTGTGCTGTGCGGCGAGCACGGCTTCAGCTTCTTCCAAATCGGCCAGCACTCGTACGCAAGTGCGGTAGAACGCTGCCCCTGCATCCGTCAGAGCCAAACGGCGGGTGGTGCGTTCGAAAAGCCGGGTCCCGAGCCGATCTTCAAGGCGCGCCACACTTTTGCTGACGGCAGAGCTGGTCAGGTGCAATTGCTCTGCCGCTGCCGTGAAACTGCCTGCATCGGCCGTCGCCACGAAGGTTTCGATGCCCTTAAGCCGCTCCGATGGGATCATGCTGCCCTCACTTACTAAGGAATTAAATTCAATAATGTCGGTAAAATATATCAATAATGAGAATATATTTCTTAAATATACTAAGGGCAACAGCAAATCCCCATGCAGGAGCCTTTTTGATGTCTTCGATTACCGTACCGGGCACCGCCATTTCGGCGAGCCGTAGCCGTCTTTCCATCGTCATTCTTGCGGTGGCGGCTTTCGTCATCGTCACGACCGAATACCTGATCGTCGGACTATTGCCAGCATTGGCACGCGACTTGGATATTTCAATTTCCGCTGCTGGCCAATTCGTTACCTTGTTCGCTTTCACGGTGATGCTGTTCGGCCCTGTGCTGACTGCGCTGTTGTCACACATTGAACGTAAGCGCCTGTTTATCTGTATTCTGATGATCTTTAGCCTCTCAAACGCTCTGGCCGCAATCGCTCCGAACGTTTGGGTGCTTGCGATTGCCAGGTTCATTCCCGCGCTGGTGCTGCCCGTGTTCTGGGGGACGGCCAGCGAGACGGCCGGACAGATTGCCGGGCCGCATCGTGCCGGTCGCGCAGTATCGCAGATGTATCTGGGGATCTCAGCCGCCTTACTGTTTGGTATTCCACTGGGAACGCTAGCGTCAGACCTTATCGGCTGGCGTGGCACCTTCTGGATACTGGCCGGGCTGTCGCTGGTTATGACATTGGCCCTGGCGATCTTCATGCCGACCCTGGCACGCCCCGAACGGCTAAGGCTGGCAGAACAGACACGCATTCTCAAAGACCCGTATTTTGTCGGTAACGTTGTGTTATCGGTCGTTGTGTTCACCGCAATGTTTACGGCTTACACTTATCTAGCCGACATGCTGGAGCGCATCGCCGGTGTGGCTCCGGCGCAAGTCGGTTGGTGGCTCATGGGCTTCGGTGCTATCGGCCTGGTCGGTAACTGGCTGGGCGGGCGCTTTGTAGACCGCAACCCACTGGGCGCTACCGCCATATTCTCGTTATTGCTGGGCATAGGCATGATGGCCAGCGTACCAGCGGCAGACTCGCTCATTCTGTTATGGTTGGCACTTGCGCTTTGGGGGATCGCCTATACAGCGCTGTTTCCAATCTGTCAGGTTCGGGTGATGAAGTCCGCTTCACACGCTCAGGCGCTAGCCGGAACGTTGAACGTTTCTGCTGCCAATGCCGGTACGGGCCTTGGCGCCATTATCGGTGGCCTGGTGATCCCTCAATGGGGATTGGAAAACATCGGTTTCGTTGCCACAGGCATCGCGATAACGGCCATTTTGCTGGCGGCTTGGCTTGTACGCTTTCGGCGGCAAAGCGCGAAATAAGCAGGAAAGGGAAGGTGACCGTCTATGCGGTCACCTTGGCAAAAATCACGTCTCTTCGTTTCTGTGATGTGACAGACGAACTTGCGAAAAAAGAAGGCGAGGAAGATCTAAGCCTCAGGTATTGGAAGCAAGGGCACAAAGAGTTCTTCCAAAGAGAAGGGAGTTACTCCGACACAATGGAGCTGGTAACAGAATAGTTTGAGCTGGTCGAGTTGTTGTAATATATGCTCCTGCGGTACGTAAAATAAAAGGAAATAGGGTGAATTTAAATGCAGCTGATTTATCCCAGTGATTACTTTAACCCCTCCAAGGCTGATGAAACTTTTGAGCAGGAGTTTAACTGTGCCAGACAGAACGGATTAACCTGTGTGCTGCTGTCCTCTGAACACGCCTCGATGGGAAAGTACAAGTTCTCTCACAGCTTTGAGCCAGATGTCCCCGTGATATGGCGTGGATGGATGCTGAGCCCGGAAGAGTATCAACAACTCCATAGAGCCGTTTCGCTGAGCGGCGGGCAAATGCTTGAATCATTTGATGATTATATTCGGTGTCATTACATCACCGGCTGGTACGAAATTTGCCAAAAGTATACGCCGGAAACCGTATTGGTCAGTGCAGATGCTGATTTCGATATGCTGACCGATCGGCTTAAGTGGCCGTGTTACTTCGTTAAGGATTATGTTAAATCACTGACAACTTCCAGAGGCTCTGTTGCCGCAAATGCCGATGAGATCCGCGAAGTGTTGAAATCCATTGAGCACTTCCGAGGGAAGATTGAAGGGGGAGTCAGCCTTAGACGTTTTGAAAATTTTGTCCCCGAGAGTGAGCGCAGATATTTTTCATTGAATGGCAAGGTTTTCTCTGCTGACGGAATTATTCCAGAGGTGGTTATTGAAATCGCGCAGCTCGTCGATGCTCCATTTTTCTCCATCGATATGATTGAAAATGATGCAGGTCAGCTCCGGCTTATAGAGATCGGGGATGGGCAGGTATCCGACATCAAGGAATGGCCGGTTGAGCGCTTTGTACGGATATTTATGGCGTCATAGGAGCCCAAATAGGCGAGCTTCAGGGGCGCGTAAACGCCCCATTTAACTTACTCAAATAACCTACGGTGTAGCGCTACAACCGCGCTGTCAGCGACTTCGCTTGGTAGCATGAAGCAAAGATTATCATTCGATGCGCCATGGAAAATCATGCGCACCGCATACTCATCCAGATCCACAAATGTATCCCGGCAAACGCCCGCGCCACGATGGAGTTGATTGCCAATCAGCGTGACCAAGGCCAGCCCGGTTTCAATCTCAACTCGGCAATGAGAAGAGAGTGCTGTAAGCAACGCGGTGGTCAGGGTGTGATCTTCTCCCGAAGTGGATCCCGTGGAATTCAGGGCTAGCGCTATACAGCTCTCGGAGGTGGTAACCAGGTCCACATCAACCCGATGTTCTGCCAGAATCGCGAACATTTCGGCAAAGAATCTGTATGCAGGTTGCGTATGCAGGTCGTGCAATCTCAACAACGTCTGTTTACGGCGAATGGCAATCGCACGATAAAGTGGCGGATTCTCTGTCTCACGGCGAACCAGCGTTCCACCGGCAGCGGTATTTTTGCTGGACCCTACAAAGACCGGGATATTTTTCCGCATCGCGGGTAACAGGGTCGCCGGGTGGAGCACTTTCGCACCAAAAGCAGCCATGTCGCTGGCTTCGGAAAAGGAGATATGGTCAATACGCCGGGCCTGCGCCACAATGCGCGGATCGGTGGTGTAGATCCCGGCCACATCAGTCCAGATATCGACACGTGCGGCCTGCAATGCTTCCCCAAGCAGGGAGGCGGTGTAGTCGCTGCCGCCCCGGCCCAGGGTTGTGGTATGCCCGGCATCATCACTGCCGATAAAACCCTGGGTGATAACAATCGCCTGCTCAATACGCGGCCGCAGATGGGCTTCTGCCTGATCCTCGACCAGGTTGATATTGGGTTCGGCGCAACCGTAAAGGTTGTTGGTTCGAATGACTTTACGGGCATCAAACCATTCTGCTTGCGCTGCACGTTCACGAAGCACTTCAGCAAATAACAGGCTCGACATCAACTCGCCATGGCTGACCAGTTCATCACTCAGCGCCGTGGAAGGCATTGTCAATGCCGTCTCGGCAAGGCGGGCAATATTTTCAAGGAGCTGATCGATTTCTTTGCTGATGACCAGCGGCGCTTTCAGGCGGGAAATAATGTTGTACTGGATAGTGCGAAGGGTATCAATTTTATCCATACGATCACGACTTTCCAGCCCTTCAGAAAGTTCGACCAATAGATTTGTGACCCCTGCGGAGGCAGACAAAACGACCAGGCGGACGTGGTCATCAGCAAGAACAATGCCGGCACTGCGATTCATCGCGTCAAAGTCAGCAACGCTGGTACCGCCAAACTTGGCAACGACGAATTGTGGATAAATGCGTGTCATAACAATCTCATATCAGGGCGCCATAAAAAATGGCAAGAAAATTTTCATTCTCGGCATAAGGGAAGCACGCTTCGCCTTACGAAATGTCCGCCCGCGAACATTTCTGATGACAACCCAGGAAAGCCTCCTGTTGTCGATAACGTGTATTGCCTCTTACGCGTTACCGGTGTGATGCGCATTAATTCTTTATTTACGGAGAGTAAAATAAGCGCGCCATAGTAAGTGATTTATCTTAATGGATCGACATTTTTATTTTATTTCGCAATAAATCAGTGAAAAAGAACGCCTTACAGGCCAACACCTAACATTCTTAACGGTAAAATCGTGTAACAAAAGAATAAAACCATAGCAAAACGATGGTTTTCATGACGTTGTATCTAATCCGGGCATTCGTAACGTTTTGTGCGATATTGGTAACAAAAATTAATGCGCAGCGAAAGGTAACTTATTGTTATGATTTGACTTTAAAGGGTTAATTGCATGTTGAAACAAATGATTGAGTACACCATTAAAATGCTATATATTGGCCGCGTTTTTACAGGCAATCCCCTTAACCTTTTATTCAACCCGGCGTTAATAATACCCGAGGTTGTGGGAGTGATATGATGACGGATAAAGTCCGTATTGATACTTTAAGTGCTAGTTCATTACCACAAAGCAATGATACCTTTTTAGCGAGACAGGCCGAGTTTGAGTCTAACGTCAGAAGCTATCCACGGAAACTGCCATTGGCAATTGCCAAAGCGCAGGGCGTTTGGATTACTGATGTTGAAAATAATCAATATCTTGATTGTCTTGCAGGCGCCGGGACTCTGGCGCTGGGTCATAATCATCCTGACGTGCTTCAAAGCATTCAAAGTGTCATCAGCAGCGGCTTACCGTTACATACGCTGGACCTTACCACACCTCTGAAAGACGAATTTTCCTCCTATTTACTCTCTTTATTACCGGGCCAGGGCAAAGAGTATTGCCTGCAATTCACCGGTCCGTCTGGCGCTGATGCGGTTGAAGCCGCGCTCAAACTGGCTAAAAAAGTAACCGGCCGTTCAAGCATCATCAGTTTCTCCGGCGGCTACCACGGTATGACGCACGGTGCGCTCTCCGTAACAGGTAACCTGTCACCAAAAGAAGCCGTCAGCAACATGATGCCGGAAGTGCAGTTTATGCCTTATCCGAATCAGTATCGCTGCCCGCTGGGCATCGGTGGCGAAGCAGGTGTTAAAGCGCTGACGTACTACTTCGATAACTTGATCAACGACGTGGAAAGCGGCGTACGCAAACCAGCGGCGGTGATCCTCGAAGCGGTTCAAGGCGAGGGCGGTGTGAACCCGGCTCCAGCCGAGTGGCTGCAGCGCATCCGTAAAGTTACGCAGGACCATGGCATTCTGCTGATCATCGACGAAGTCCAGGCTGGTTTCGCACGCACCGGTAAGCTGTTCGCGTTTGAACACGCAGGTATCGAGCCAGACATCATCGTTATGTCTAAAGCTGTCGGTGGCGGTCTGCCGTTGGCCGTACTGGGCATCAAAAAACAGTTTGACGCATGGGCGCCAGGCCACCATACCGGAACATTCCGCGGTAACCAGTTGGCAATGGCCACCGGTCTGACCACGCTTAAGCACCTTAAAGACAACGCCATTGCGGATAAAGTTGCCGCCCAGGGCGAGTGGCTGAAAGGCAAACTGGCCGAACTGCAAAAACGTTACCCGGCTATCGGCCATGTACGCGGCCTAGGCCTGATGATCGGCATTGAAATCGTGAAGCCTAACGAAGCACAGGATCACATGGGATGCTATCCGGCGGATGGCGAGCTTTCGGCATTGCTGCAGAAAAAATGCTTCGAATCCGGTCTGATTCTGGAGCGAGGCGGCCGTCATGGTTGCGTACTGCGCCTGTTGCCATCACTGCTGATCACCGACGCTGAGCTGGAAATTTTCCTCGATAAATTTGAAAACGCCTTGCTGGCCACTGGCATGGAGCCGGTTTAATCGGAGTTAACTATCGTGTCTGATAACAACCCAATTCTGTCCGGTTCGGCGCAAAGTATCGCCGCCTACCAGGATGCCATTGAGCAAAGCAGCAAAGCCGTTATCGAATGGTTAAAGCAGCCAGAAATGTATCAGGGGAAAACCGTCGACCAGCTGCGCGAGCGCATTCAGTTGAACTTTACCTCTCAGGGCCTGGGTAACCAGGCCGCCATTGAGCGCGCAGTTGAGTATTTCCTCAAGGACAGCCTCTCTGTACATCACGCACAATGTGTAGCGCATCTGCACTGCCCGAGCCTGGTGATAAGCCAGGCTGCAGAGGTGCTGATCAATGCTACTAACCAGAGCATGGACTCCTGGGATCAAAGCCCGTCAGCCACCATCATTGAGATCAAACTCATCGAGTGGCTGCGTGAGCAGATAGGATACAGCGCCGGTGATGCCGGCGTGTTCACCAGTGGCGGTACCCAGAGTAACCTTATGGGGCTGATGCTGGCGCGTGATGCTTTCTTCGCGCGTCAGGGGCACTCCGTTCAGCAGCATGGTTTAACGGGCGATCTGAGCAAAATCAAAGTGTTCTGCTCCGAAAGCGCACACTTCTCCGTGCAAAAAAACATGGCGTTGATGGGGCTGGGTTACCAGTCAGTCACTCAGGTGAAAACCGATGCGTTCTCGCGTATGGATATCGCTGACCTGAAAACCAAACTGGCGCAGGCGAAAACCAACGGTGAGCAGGTGCTGGCGATTGTGGCCACCGCCGGTACGACCGATGCGGGTGCGATTGATCCGTTAGAGGAAATCACCGCGCTGGCCGCGCAGGAAAATATCTGGGTTCACGTTGATGCCGCATGGGGTGGAGCGCTGCTGCTTTCTGAGAAGTATCGCCACTACCTGAATGGCCTGGAATCCGCAGATTCCGTGACACTGGATTTCCACAAGCAGTTCTTCCAGACCATCAGCTGTGGGGCATTCCTGCTGAAAGACGCACGCCATTACGAGCTGATGCGTTATCAGGCGGCGTACCTGAACTCTGATTTTGACGAAGAACAGGGCGTACCGAACCTGGTGTCAAAATCACTGCAAACCACACGTCGTTTTGATGCCCTGAAACTGTGGATGGGCCTTGAAGCGTTGGGTAAAAAGCAGTACGCCGAAATCATTGATAATGGCGTTACGTTGTCACAGAAAGTGGCTGAGTATGTCTCTGCACAACCGCATCTGGAACTGGTTATGCAGCCACAGTTGGCAAGCGTACTGTTCCGTTTCTGCCCGAAAAGCGACGATCGTGCGTTTATCGCGCAGTTAAACCAGCGTATCGGCGATGTTCTGTTGGCATCAGGTAGTGCCAACGTTGGGGTAACAGAAGCAGATGGGGTAACATGTCTGAAGCTAACGCTGCTGAACCCAACGGTTTGTCTGGAGGACGTAAAAATCCTGCTGGCCAGCGTGAAAGAGACGGCTGAAAAATTGCTCAACGCGTAATCCTTAGTAGCCGAATCTGCGTCGAGTTGCTAGTCAATTCGGCGCAGTCATAATGCTTCCTCTGGTGAAATCTGTTGGGTAATGACAGCCATTATTTCTCAGATTTCACGTAGCGCGATCAAAAAAGAAGGGCGTTTTGAACGATATTGCACAGCTTTTGTCAGTAATCCACCCACTAGAGGTTCAACTCCATCAGTCGGCAACGCGTAACGATGCTAATCTCGTCGGAGAATTGCTGCATGACGATTTTGAAGAGATCGGCTGTTCCGGGCTGCACTATGACAGGCAGCAAACCATTGCGGCGCTAAAGTTGGAAAGCGGCCAGCCACAGATTTTTGCCGAAGAGTTCAAACTGGTGAAGATTGCCGATGGTGCCGTATTGTTGAGGTATAAAAGTTTTCAACGTGATGTGGATGGCAGCATAGTTCGCCGTGCCGAGCGTTCTTCGATCTGGTTGCAATCGTCACAAGAGCGCGGAGGCCATTGGCAGATGCGTTTTCATCAAGGAACACAGATCGAGGATTGAAGCCAACTGTGTATCAACTCGAATAATCGCCACCCATGAACCAACTTCTAGAAAACCAAGCAGACAAAGCGTGAAGGTGAGGTGAGATAAACATAGCGGGATAACCCGGTGCGTAATTGCCAATGCAATTTAACATAATATACATTATGCGCACCAAAGTAACGATACGCGGAATCTGGCTATCTGGTACTATCATTGGTCTTCATTGGCCCTGGTCAAAAATTCACGTTGTTTGGTTGTTCGAATGCCCAACTGTCTCGATCCTTTCCAAGCCTACCAGCATCCCATCATCACGAGACGCAAAGATAAGCTTTCTATCAACAAGCCAAGCCAGCCAAAACATAGCTTTCTCTGCTAGGCCAATTAGAGCCTCAAAATCTTCTCGATCGCGCGCCATGAGATTTCCTTGTTCTTTGTATCATCACCAAACTGCCAATATGGTGATCGGGCAGGATTTCGTTTAGAAATCTTCACGTTAACACTATGGCCAATCCGATACATAAGACCGACCTGTTGATCATATTTACCTCATCAACAGACCAAAACCCCCTGCTTTATTGATCGCGCTACGTGAAATCTGAAATGAATGGCTACACTAACCCGTGTAGATTTCACAAAAATGTATGTCTACCGTGTCACGCCGTCAGCAGACGTATCGGAAGAAGTCCCGCCAGACGGATTAGTAACAATGCCTGCTACCAATTGCCGTAGGGATAGGTTTTCCCTTTGATAAATTCGGGAGTATCTCCGTAATATTTATACCCATTGGGGTGTCTAGTTATCCCTTTGCAAAGCTCTAATTTATCCCCGGACACAGTCATTAAGACTGATGGCGTCACGCGATAATTAGGCTGATTACCGATACCTCGTAGCCAGACTGCAACCTTACCTCCCGGAGCCAGACCAATTTGTATATTGTCGTAATACCCGATATTACCCTGATAATCCTTATACACGCTGGGTTTGCGCATTTTATCCACAACATCGTCAGACAAGGTCAATCGAGTTTCATACACCTTTTTATCTATCACCGAGTCCCAGCAAAAAAGAATATGCCTTGGGGGCTGCTTAACGTGATTCCAGTGCCCGTTGAGCGCGCGTGCACGGTCATTCCACTCGCCGACAACACCATACAGCGCTTTCGTACTGTCGAGAGTATTAAACCTATAATCCGTACCGCCAGCATCAAGGATAGCGACAAAAGTCACCATTGCAGGCAGCGCCTGAGGCGTGAAGAAATTAAATTTCCACTCAGTGGGCACATCGTTTTTGACAGGAGGCTCGGACTGGCCCGCACCGTGGCACGCCATCAGCACCAGTACCGGAATAAGCCCCGCCAGCCGGGTTATTTTCATATTTTATTTCCATCCATATCGTAAACCGTTCGTTGCCAGCGTTCGTCCGGACGGTTGGTAAAGGTCACCAGCTTCGCCGGTTTGACTGCCCCAGCGATCATTCCCTCACCGTCTCTGACCACGCTGTTCCAGTTGGCTGAACAATGGATATATTTCTCTGCCAGCATTTCGATTTCCTGACTGATGAATCCGGGAGCCGATGCCCCATTCCGTACCGCGCGGCCCATCACAATCGCTTTTTCGCACAGGTAGTTTAGTTCTAGTGGTAATGAAAAGTCTGGAACACTGTCATCAATAGGATCAAATACCACGCCTGCATCCTGTGCCGCATCCAGCATCACCCTCAACACCACCTTCGACCAGTCGTTGCGCGTCGGGCGCTCAATGACCGCTGCCGCCCCGCTGCGTTTTTGCGGCATGCCGTAGCGATCGGCTGGCATCCGCTCGTCGTGCCAGGTATCGATGCTAATCTCCAATGCCTGCAACAAAGGGCCAATCGCTGACCAGGTATCCATCGCACTGAGCTGCTCACAGGCCTGTTGATAAACACGCGTTTTCGTATCATGTGTGGAAAAGGGTACGGTTTCAAACTGCGGACGGGTGATGAAATAGGCTTCGTACTCATCAGGGTTATAACCGCCACCAATGTCAGAGTGTGCACCGGGCAAAGCCAGTTCCGGCCATGCAGGTTTCACGCTGTTCAACGCAAAGTTAAATCGGCATTCGTGCTGTGCGGTGATATGAAACACCTTCTCGGCTACCCCCGGACGCAGCACTATATTCACCTCGCCCGTATCGGCGCTGTGCGGATTGAACCCGTTGACCGGCGTACCGATGCCAGCCACCGTATCAAATATCCCCAGAAAACGGGTTTTACCGCCGGGAGTGCCTGAGAACTCAATACTTCCCAGACCGGACTTGATGGCAGCGATAATAGCCTGATCCTGACTGAATACCCGGTTGGCAAAATGCCGTGCCGCCGCCGCTCCCCGGCTGAAACCGAAAATATCAAACTGTAATTCCCTAACGATGCCGATATCGGTTCCGGATGGATTGGTTAAATAGTCTGTGATGGCGGCAACCAGAGCCCTCACTGCCTTGTCGGTTTTACTCACCACACCGGAGTTACCCCGGCCGGTACCCATCCCGTACGCACTGTCGCCTTCCCCGCTTTCCGTACCAATCCCCTCGATATAAATTGCGTTCTGTCCCTGCTCACTATCAACGGGAAGGTTGGTAGAGTAAAGTGCATTGAGCCAGTGAACATTGGTGTAATAGCCGAGATGACTTCCTGCTGCGAAGCCGCTGTGTCCGCTTTTTAGTTGAACGCATTGGAAATAAGCTGACTGAGCATCGGCATTGTTCATCCCAAAATGCTCTCCGGAGCAGGCATCAAGGCTGGCTGCGGTATTATCCGCATTATTGCCGGTGCCGTCGAAAAACACCCCGATGGTCAGGGTAATTTCCCGCTTCTGCCTTTCCTTTTTGGCCGCCTGTGCGTGCTGCTCTGGCTCTGCTGCCTGTTTCTTAGCGCTTTGAGCATACTGCGCTGGCGCCGCTGCCGGTCCGCTATTCATCGGCATTGAGCGCGGAGAGATAGATGGGGCAACCGAGAGCGGTTGACTGCTCGCAACAAGACGATGGCTACCAGCCGGGCAACCACAAGCCACACGATGGCCGTCAAGTGCCGTTGGTACACCATAAAAACTTAAGTTTACTTCCCCTTCGGCAATAACCCCGATTTTCCCGCAAGCCGGACACGAAACCTTATGCCCTTTCAGCGCGACGGGAATACCATCACACGTGTAACGATTTCCCAGAACCCCCTCCAGTACCCGCCCCCCTGTGGTGGTGGTATCGCCCTGGCAAATGACCGATATTCCCTGGTAGTTCATTCCTCTGCTCATATCCTGCGAGCCTCTTTGTCAGCCTCTTCCATGACATTACTCCATGTTTTATTAAGGGTTGTATCCGGAACCAGACTAAACTCTCTACGACAAACTGTCAAAAATTGACCAATTTGAAGAAGCCAGTGGACACCAGCATGTTAAACGTAAACATCACGAAATCGATGCCAATGCGTATCATCGGCCTATCTCACACGGGTTCTTACAGAGAGAGCAATCGGGCTTTCACTGGAGCTATACCAGTTGGCGAATTGTGTTCGCGCTGAAAAGCTAAGTATTAATGTTGAGAAATATTGAAGTGGCATTCAGCACTGGAATGCCACGGAGTGAGCCCTAGCGATACCGGCTAGCCTACCTCAGCGCCAGTTCGGATCCTTCATTACCGAATAGCGACCGCTGCCAAGGAAGGCGATGGCCAGCCCGGCAAAGAAATACACCGCCATATCTTCTGCTCCCCAGGCCCCTACCTTGGTCAGCATCAGCGCCTTGCCGGGATCGATCAGCAGGTAAGCCGCCAGCATGGTAAATGAAAACACCAACGCCGCCGGGCGGGTAAAAATCCCCAAAATAATCAACAGTGGAGCTACTAGCTCACCGACGAAAACGCCGTAACCGATAAATCCTGGCAACCCATGTTGAGTCAGCAATCCCTGGATATAATCGATGCCGCCGATCAGTTTATGCCACCCATGGAATATCATCATAATGCTGAACGCCAAGCGCAGTATCAGTTTGCCCAGATCCGGACGATCCATGACACGATTAAACCAATTCACCATGTTGCACCTATTGAGAGTTAATGATAATCGCAATCAATCTAATCCTAAGTTGCATTTTTACAACGAAATTCGTAGTAAACCTTGATCTAACACATTAAATAAACTTTCATAAAAACCGACGCCACCTGCATGCCCGCCTCCTTAGATCGCGGCGTTATAGTAAGCTTGAGAAGAATTATCTTTCTATCTATAGGGATCAAATGTTAATAATTGGCATTTTATGCTGACATTGGTTTTTTGGTAGCTAAACATATCGCCCTCGTGGGGATTATATATCATTAAATACTTTATTAATGCTTAAGCTTGCGGAATATGGCCTCTCATACCATATTTATTACACTCTGAAGAATGTGGTGGATTAAGTGAAATAAAAAACTTAACCACGTATTTTAACCCGTAACATTCGGAACGAGCTTTTATTTTAATGAGATACCACGCGCCTGCGCAATGCTGGCCCGCTCTGTGTATTTCATTTTATTTAGCATAGCAATTCACCGCTAATATCATTAGCCCGGGAAGTAAACTTTGTGAGCCTCACGTAACTGTTCGCCACCAGCGGCGATCTTGCTTGCGCGCAGCACAGGCTATTCATTTAAATTCAAAAGGTTAACATGCATCAAATTACCGTTATTGTTTTTACAATAGCGTTATTTTTAGTGCATCTAAAAAACAAAAATCATGAACATCCACGTTACTGGAGGCTCAGGGATTAATACGCCCTATTAATCCATAGCAATAAACAAAATGACTAATGCAACCTGTTTTATTGATTTTTCCCGGTGGCAGTATTAAGGCCACCATAATAAAAACCCATACAGGCAGCACCTTATGAGCGATGAACAACTTGCATCCGATGCGGCACTACAGCAATTTATCGATCTTTCCCGTTTATTAACCGGTTTCGACCGCTTTGAGTTACTCGGTACGGGTCAGGCAGCCTTTTATTTTGACTGGGTACAAACGCACGCGGCAGAACATTTTGCCACGTTGTTGGCAACGTACGGCGATCTCCCGGCAGATGCTGCACAGCACTCTTACTTTGTAGAAACCCAACTGCTGGGTTCTGAAAAGTTGTCAACGTTGGTGAGTAGCATTATCAAACTGTGGTACCTAGGCCAGTGGTATTCGCCAGACAACCCGAATGATACCCAGATCCCCAGTGCTAACAGCTATCAACAGGGCTTGGTGTGGGATGCGATCCATGCCCATCCACAGGGTGCCAAACAACAAGGCTTTGGTGCCTGGTCTGAACCGCCAGTCACCACCTCCACAGTGGTGAAACTATGAATATCATCACTCCTGAACAAGCAGAGACAACCGAGTACGACGTGGTGATCGTAGGGGGTGGGATCTCTGGCGCCATCGTTGCCAAAACCCTGACGCAAGCGGGAAAACGCTGCCTGATCGTCGAAGCCGGTACCGGATTGGGGACGGACTATCAAGGCTATCTGGACTACCTCAACACCTTTTATACCGCCACCATCAAAATCCCCAATGCACCCTACCCAAGCAATCCTAATGCCCCGGAACCGCTGGAAACCGAAGTCAGCAAGACGCCAAGCGATAAAGGTTACTTTGTCCAGCGGGGGCCGCTGCCATTCAGTTCGACCTACACCCGTTATCTCGGTGGCACCACCCTGCACTGGCTCGGCACCTCGCTGCGCATGCTACCAGAGGATTTTCGCCTGAAGTCGCTGTATGGCGTGGGTATCGATTGGCCGATCGATTATCAAGAGCTGGAGCCGTGGTACCGTAAGGCGGAGCTGGAGCTTGGGGTTTCCGCCAATGTAGAAGAACAGTCTTACCTGGGCGTCACCTTCCCACCTGGCTATGTTTATCCAATGCACGGCCTGCCCGCGAGCTGGAGCGACAAGCAACTGGCCAGCCGTATCGATGGCATGCAGGTGGAAGATGACGGTAAGTCTTACACCCTGAAAGTGCGCGGAACGCCCGCTTCACGCAATAGCGTTCCCAATAGTGATTACGATCAGGGCCGGGGCTATACCCCAAAAGGTGCCGTGGGTAACGACAAAGTGGGCCACCGTTGCATGGGTAACTCCAGTTGCGTGCCTATCTGCCCTATTCAGGCCAAATATAATGCACTGAAAACGCTGAACACCGCCAACCACGAAATGCTCGATATCGTGTTGCAGAGCGTGGCGTTCCAATTGGATATCGACCCACACAGCAAGGCGATCAACAGCGTTCAGTTCAAACACTATCGATATCCTGGCGATGACTCCTACAGCCTGCATACGGTGAAGGGCAAACGCTATGTGCTCGCCGCCCACGCTGTCGCCAACGCGGTGCTATTACTGGCCTCCGGTGCCTGTAAAGGCAACGATCTGGTTGGCCGCCATCTGATGGATCACCCGGAGCTGTTGACATGGGGCCTAACCAAGAAAACGCCATTGTGGCCGCTACGTGGCCCATTAGCGACCTCCGGCATCGAGGATCTGCGCGGTGGCAGCTTCCGTAAACACCACGCACCGTATCGGTTCGAAATGGGCAACGACGGTTGGCTGTGGCCAGCTCAGGCGCCGTCGAAAGATGTGATCACTCTGGTAGACGACGAGCAACTGCACGGTAAAGAGTTACGTCAAAGGCTCAAAGACCAGGTTTCACGTCAATTCCGCTTCGGCATCCTGGTGGAACAGCTGCCGGAGTACGATAACCGCGTCACCATCGATCCGAATTATCTAGACATAATGGGTAACTACCGCCCGGTCATTCACTACGATTTATCGCCCTATACCCGAGCCGGTTTCGCCAGCGCCTACGATATGTCGATGAAAATCTTCGATCAGGCCGATATCAAAAACTACTCGTCCTATTCAAAAGAGGATGCTGGAGCCTTCGTCTGCCCTGACGGCAGAACCCTCACCTTTAACGGTGCCGGGCACTTTGCCGGAACCCACTGCATGGGCGGTTCACCAGAAAGCTCAGTGGTGAATAAGGACCAGCGCACCTGGGAGCACCCCAACCTCTATCTGGTGGGCTGCGGCAACATGATCAACATGGGTACCTCAAACCCGACGTTAACCATGTCGGCGCTCACCTGTTGGGCTGCACACAACATCCTGCAGGATCTGAACGGGGGGCATCATGCGGCAGATTGATTGGCAGCAAGCCACCGCCCAACCCTATGATGCGGTGATCGTAGGTTCAGGATTTGCCGGTTGTATCATGGCCAAGCAGTTGACCCGCGCTGGCCGCCGGGTGCTGATCGTCGAAGCCGGGACGGGCAACGACAGCTTTGGCCAGCACCTGGATCATGTGCAAACCTTTATGCAGGCCGTGGCAAAAACGCCTAACGCACCCTATCCAGATTCCCCTAACGCACCACAGCCGGAAGTGACTGACGTTGAACCCATCACGCCCGGTAAGCCTTCGCACAAAGGGTATTTCGTGCAGATGGGGCCCTATCCCTTTGAAAGTAACTATACCCGCCGGCTGGGTGGCACTTCGCTGCACTGGTTTGGCAGCTGTCCACGGATGCTGCCGGAGGATTTTGCCATGGCCACGCTGTTTGGTCGTGGCGTGGACTGGCCGCTGAGCTATGAAGAGTTACTGCCGTATTATCAACGCGCTGAACTCGAAATTGGCGTTTCCGCCGATGTGCAGGATCAGCAATACCACGGCATCCATTTTGCGCAGGGCTATCAGTACCCGATGCAAAAGATCCCCCAGAGCTATCTGGATCGCTGGATGATCGCCGGATTGGCCCAGGCCGAATTACCCGGTACGGCAGACAAAGCCCAGATCCGCTCTATTCCGCAAGGCAGAAACAGCGTGCCCAATGCAGGTTATACCCCGCGTGGTGCGGTGGGAAATCCGGCCGTGGGTCGCCGCTGCATGGGCAACTCCAGCTGTATTCCGATCTGCCCGATCCAGGCTCGTTACAACGCGTTAAAAACCCTGGTGGAAACGGATGCCGATTTGCTGATCCAGGCGGTTGCCTCTCGTCTGCATATCGCGCCAGAGACGGGGAAAATCAGCGCGTTGGACTGCAAGGTGTGGAAGAACGACAGCAGCCATGACTTTGAGCCGATCACCTTACACAGCGAGCTGTTTATTCTGGCCGCCAACGCCATCGAAAATGCCGTGTTATTACAGGCATCACAGGCCTGTCAGTCCAGCGGAGAGCTGGGGCGTAACCTGATGGATCACCCCGCCATCTTGTCTTGGGGGTTAGCGCCGGAAGCGATAGGCGCATTTCGTGGGCCGGGTTTGACGTCAACGTTGGTGAACTACCGGGGTGGCGAATTCCGCCGCGACCGCGCCGCCTTTGTGCTGGAGATCGGCAACTGGGGCTGGAGCTGGCCACGCAACGAACCGGTGGACAGCACGCTGGATATGGTGGATGACGAGCGATTGTATGGCAAGGCGTTACGCCAGCAGCTTGGGCAGGTACTGCCCCGGCAAATCCGCCTGGACATGATGACCGAACAGCTGCCGGATGCCGCCAATCGCGTCACCATCGACGATCGCTGGCGTGATCCGCTCGGTAATTACCGGCCAGTGATCCACTACAACGTGGACGACTATAGCCAAGGCGGCATGGCGTTTGGCCGCGAAGTGGCCAGCAGCCTGTTCAGCCAACTGGGCATCAAGGATTTTACCCACTACCCGTCGGACAACCCCGGTTATTTCACCTGGCAAGGTAACGGTTACATCTGGGCGGGCGTTGGCCATATTGCAGGCACCCACCGGATGGGAACGCGGCCAGAGAATTCGGTAGTCAACCGGCACCAGCAAAGCTGGGATCACCCCAACCTTTACGTTATTGGCTGCGGCAGCATGCCAACGCTGGGCACCTCAAATCCCACGCTCACCATGACGGCCCTGACCTTCGCCACTGCCGACCATATACTCGGACGGAAACATTGATATGAACATGACCGCAAAAGCCAAGACCTTCCAGCTTGCTGAAACCTCGTTTGCCCAACTCGGCTATGTACAGTTTGCCGACGAAAAAAGCCTGGCGCAGGATCTGACCGAACTGCGCAATCTGCTGCAAAACGCCATGCAGTTGGAGCATGCGACCATTCCCCCCTATCTGACGATGCTCTATACCCTGGATGACGACGTTGATTGGCGCATCATCGAAACCCTGCGTTCGGTGGTGGTGGAGGAAATGCTGCACTTCACCCTGACGGCCAACCTGCTCAACGCCATCGGCGGGACACCCGCAGTCGATTCGCCCGATTTCCTGCCCAGCTATCCAGCGCGGCTGCCTTACGATATTGATGATATTGAAGTGAATCTGTACGGCTTCTCCAAAAACGGCATCTTCCAGGGCATGGTGATCGAGCATCCGAAAGATGTCCGCCCGCGCGCCATCGCCAATGAAGTCCCCAGCGATATGACCATCGGTGAGTTTTATCTTTACATCGAATCGCGGCTGCGGGCAGCGGTGGAAACCCATGGAGAACGGGCGATTTTCTGCGGCGATCCGCAGCGCCAGATCCCGCCGGATGTTTTCTACTACGGCGGCGGGGGCAACGTACTGAAAGTAAGCGATCTGAAGACCGCGATTGCCGCCATGAAACTGATCACCGATCAGGGCGAAGGTACAGAAAACGATATCTGGGTCGTGGATGAAGATGAGCTGGCCCACTATTTCCGTTTTAGCCAGATCTACAATGAACGGCTGTATCAAAAAGGCGATACCGTGGCCAGTGGCCCTACCGGCGCCCCTTTCCCGGTGCCGTGGAACAAAAGCGTGCTGATCGACAGCAATGCCAAGGTCAGTGATTATCCACCCGGTGAAGTTCGTGACGCCATCATCCGGTTTAACCAGCGTTATTGTCAGTTACTCGGCGATCTGCAAACTGCATTTACCGGTGCCCCAGACAAGTTGATGGCCGCCGTGGTGGCGATGTGTGCGCTGCGGGATGATTTCCGCGCCATAACCGCCAACCCGTTCCCCGGCAAGGAGTTATTTCACTGCGCCCCCACGTTTGAGTACACCGTGGCTAACCACCAGCCGCTGGGTAAACAGGTGTTGATGGCTGCTCCGGCCACCGCAGCCGTAACCTTAACCGACAGTGCAGATGCCACTGCCAGCAATGAGGCCACTCTGGATCAACTGCAGCAAGCCTATTCCACCGGTAACCTGCAGTTGGCTCTCTCCTGCATGAGTGACGAGGTGATCTGGGATATCTCCGGCCCCAGCGAATGCCCCTATCTGGGCGTGTTTTACGGCCACGAGGGGTTTACCCGTTTTTGGACGCTGCTTGGTGCAACGGTGAATTTTGGCAGCGCGGGCGTCGAGAAATCCTTCTTCAGCGGCGATCAGGCCATGTCCTACGGAGGCGAACAAGGCACGACCAAATGCGGCCGCGTGCCCTATCGCTACGACTGGGCGATCCGTTATCAATTCAATGAACAGCATCAAATCACCCTGATGCGTCAGTACTTCAACCCACTGAACATTCTTTCGGCGCTGAAGGCCGCGCCTTATCCGGTACCGGCGGCTTGCCCACACTCGGCCAAACCTCAATCCCAACAACAGTAGGAACCACGCACATGTCTAATCAGCAAAATGATTTACCCAGCATCCCGTCGCCGTTCACCATGCCGTTCTACTACGCCTCACTGACCAACGTTGGCGTGTATTATCTGGTGCCATTGAGCCGTGTGGAACCTTATTTGCAGGGAACCGGGCTTAGCCCGGCGCGGTTTGGCGACAAGGCGATGGTGAGCTTTAACTTCCAATTGTATGCCGGACAGTTTGCCTCTGGCCTCAATACCCCGCCGGAGCAATGGGGCAGCAGCGGTGCGGCGATCACCCAGGAGCTGGAGCTCAACATTGTCGCCTATCCTGAGCACCGTAAAGACCAATTGGCCCCGATTGGCTATCAGGAGTTTATCCAGGACGGCGATCAAACCAAGCTGTACGGCAATCATCGCGTCTGGGTGCCTTGCGATGCCCCCATCGCCATCGCCGCCGGTGAGCAGCTGTTTGGCGAGCCTAAATTCCAGACCACTTTCAAGGTCAATTTGGCCTCGCAAAATCCGGTGCGGACCAACTCTGCGGTCTATCAACCCGAGTGGGTAGAAACCTGGGGCTTCCGGGTGGACGACCCCAAGGATGCCAACACCGCAATCTTCACCTGCATCGTCAACACCTTGGGCATCAAGTCGATCCCGGGCAACATCTCGCCGATTACCGAATATGGCGTTCACGACAACAAACTGATCGGTTGCCGCTGGAACATCCTGCAGGCGATGAATACCTATTTCCTCAACAGCGGCCACGCTGAGGCAGTAAAACTGGTGCTGGGGACCAGCAGCCACCCCATGCGTAAAGATCTGGAGCAGTTGATCGGTGGTTGCGCCCCGGTGGCGGTACAAACCCTCAACTCAGCCCCGGCGGCCATTCAAAGCCGCGCCTATTACCCATAGCCGTTTGCCCCGCCGCCGGTTCGGGGCGGGGATGATTTTTCGCATGTCACGTTCCGGGAGCCAACTATGAGTGAAGTCGACAATATCTACTTTTCCCGCTTTGCCCAGATCAAGGGGCAGTCTTTTGACTATATCGTGATTGGTGGCGGTGCCTATGGCACCAGCTTTACCCACCGGGTGCTGCAACATAATCCCCAGGCCCGCATTCTGGTGCTGGAGAAAGGCGATTACCTGATCCCCGACCATATTCAGAACATTCCACCGGCCTACATCAAACTCAACACCAGCGTGGGTATCCGGCCATGGACCTACCATGGCTCTGCCGATATGAAACTCAGCCTCAACTTTATGCCGCAGATCCCTTATGTCGGCGGCCGCGCGCTGTTTTGGAACGCCTGGACACCGCAACCCGATAGCAGCGAAATGCCGGACTGGCCACCACAGGCGATCGAACGTCTGGATAATCAGTGGTATCCCACCGGCGAATTTATGGGGAGGCGCTACTCCCTGGACATCCCCGGCAATCGCAACCAGTCACTGAATCGCTTTATGGGTGAGCGCCTGTTCTCGCAGTTGGCCAATATCAGCGGAGCCAAGCCGCAGCCAAGCCCGAGCGCTTTGGACTCGGCCATGGCAACTGGCCAGGGAGTGGCACCAGAGGATTGGGCCAAGTTCTCGCCCATTTCGGTACTGGTGAATGATGTGCAGGCTTACGCCTCACTCAAGGTAGTGGTTAATGCCGAAGTGGAAAAATTGATTACAAAAGGTGACGTTGTCACTGAAGTCATCACTAAAGAAGGGTCACTAAGCGTCGGCAACGCCAAAGTGATTTTGGCCTGCAACACGCTGGAAGCCGGGTTTATCCTCACCAAGTCTTTCCCTGACGATAAACTGGTGGGGAAAAACCTGTGTGGTCATATCCGTTCCTGGCTGGCCGCCCGTATCCCCGCCAGCAGCCTGCCGGCATTGACCAACCAGTTGCAAACCGTGGCCTATTACCTGCCCGGCATCGATAAAACCACCAACCGCCTGATGCACACCCACATCAGCGTGGTCCATAACCCGCAACCCGCAGAAAGCTACGACGTGCTGTATCGCATTCTGCCAGATGCTTCTTCACCAGAAGCCGTTGCCACCTATCAGGATCCTGACTACGTGGTGATCATGCTGCATTCGATGGGGGAATTCCTCGGGGAACGCTCGGCAAACTCGTGGAATTACGTCACGACCAACCCGCTGGGCGAGGCCGAGGTGTATATCCAGATGAAGGAAACCGACCGTCAGTTCTGGGATGCGATGGATAAAACCACCTATGACGTGATGTACGCTCTTGCCGGAGATGCCCCTCTGGAGTACCAGCACAATAACCCGGACGGCAGCTTCACCTGGGAACCTTCACCGCCAGACAATATTCGCAATCAGGGGTTGGTGCATGAAGCTGGCACCTTATGGATGGGGGATGATCCGGCCACCTCGGTCACCTCCCTCAACGGTCAGATGCACCGTTACCCAAACGTATATGGGCTGGGCAGCATGTTGTTCCCCCGCCCTGGCTCATGGAACCCAACGCTGACCGGCGTAGCCCAGTCTTTCGCCCTGGCCGATGAACTCAGTGGCCCACATCAGGATCAAAATCAATGAAGCGACGTAAACTGAAAATTGATGTGCAGAAAGTCCCCAAATCCTACCGCGCCTATCTGGAACTGTTGGCCAGCAAGGGAGAGGTGGTGGCGATCCCCGACGAGGTGGATTGGTATCTGGAGATCGGTGCCATTCTGCGCCACGCCTGCGAAACGGAAAGCCCGATGCCGCTGTTTAGCAAGGTGAAGGGCGCACCCGGTTTTCGGGCAGCAGAAATGGGCCCGACGGTCAGCCGCGTGCCGGGTAAACGCTGGCAGCGTCTGGCGCTGATGCTCGGTTTGCCGGACGATGCCCAGTTGCTGGAGATCCAGGATGCTTTTCTGGATGCCATCGGTCAGGAGCCACATCCGCCAGTGATGGTCGATCCGGCTACTGCCCCGTGCAAGCAAAACAAATGGGTGGGCGATCAGGTGGATATGACCAAAATCCCGGCCCCTATCCTGCACGACGGCGACGGTGGCCGCTATTTCCAGACAGCCGGAGCCATCATGGTGCGTACTCCACCGGGTGAACATGTACCGGAGGACGCCTACACGGTAGATAAGGACGCCTGGACCAATTGGTCCTTCAGCCGGGCGATGATCGCCGGTTCACGGCCGCAGAATAACCCAACGCCAAAACCGCCTCATGCCAGTTCGGTCGGCGTAGCGCACGGTAATGGTCCGCATTATTCGAAGAACAATATTGTCGGCCTGTGGCTGCCTTTCCAGCATAACGGCATGATCTACAATATGTGGACGGCCCAGGGGAAAGACTGTCCGTTTGTGATTGCCCTTGGGGTACCCCCGGCGGTCACCATGCTGCTTTCTGCGGCGCCGCCTGCCTGGCATGATGAGTACAACTATGCTTCGGCGTTCCTTGGCCACGGCATCGAGATGGTGAAAGCGGAAACTTGCGATGTGTTGGTACCTGCCGAATGTGAAATCATCATCGAAGGCTATGTCAGCGCTGATAAATCCGTGGCTGAAGGCCCGTTTGGCGAGTTCCCCGGCTACCTTTCCAACCAGTCCAGCCTGAAACCACTGGCGAAAATCACCTGTGTCACCTTCCGCGATGAGGCTATCTTGCCGATCTGCATTCCGGGTGTTCCGATCGACTCTACGCTGATGCTCGGCTGCTTCTGTTTATCCGCCACCGCCAGAGTGTATTTTGAAAAGTCCGGTCTGCCGATCATCGACTGTTTCAGCCCGCTGGAGGCCTCTTCCCACTGGCTGGTGATCCGGGTACGTGACGACTGGCATAAAATCACCGGCATGACGGTCAAAGCCTTTATCGACAAGATTGCTGAGGTGTTCTGGACCAACCATATTGGTAAAACCACCGCCAAGCTGATCATCGTAGGCGAAGATATTCCTCCTGATGACAGCAACAAAGTGACCTGGGCATTGGCCACACGCAATAACCCGGTGCAAGGCGTGTTTCACTATCCGCAATATGACTCCGACGGTACCGGGTTACAGATTTACCTGGATGTAGCCACCAAACTACGCGGGCGCGGCGGCTTGGTGGCCTACAGTTGCCTGCAGATCCAGCAGCAGGTTAACCAGCCGTTGGAGCAGGTATTGAGCTTTGCCACCAATTATCCGCTGCCGCTGCAGGAGAAAATCAAAAGCAAATGGTCTGAATGGGGATTTGATCGCTAAAAAACCGTCCCCGCACCGTTTCGGCGGTGCGGGGACAACCCGGTTACCTGCCCTTGTTATCACCCTCACCGTTGCTGAAAAACGCATCAATATTGAGATCGTGATTAACCACCTCACCATTGAGCGATCGCACCAGCAACTCACTACCTAACAGTTGCAGTGAGAGTACGGCATCGGGTTTGACGCGTTTGATCTTGTTCATATTCTGGCTTTCGTTGACCAACGTGATGGTTTTGGTGTCTGCCGCACCCACCTCTTTGGCTGCCAATATGATGAAAGCGTTAACCGCATCGCTCTCGGTCAAGGCAACAATGTATTTCGCCTTTTCTGCCCCGGCTAATGCCAGCGTCGCAACGGCGGAAGGATCGCCTTCAACCACATCCGCATGGTCAGGGTAATGTTGCTTATTGCCTGGCTCGCAAACAATGGTCACGTTACCGCCGCTTTCAATCAATCCCTGATAGACATTTTGTGCCAATGAAGAGGTACCAACAATAATATAGTGATTTTTGCGAACCATGTGAGAGAACCGCCCTTTGATAATACGTTGAAGATTTTGACTGATTAGCACGCCAGCAACCGAGGCCAGAGAAGCGGCAAAAACCGTAATGCCAAAGATAATCACCGTGAGAGTGAACATTCGCGCAGCAGTGGTATGCGGAATGATATCGCCAAAGCCAACAGTAGACATGCAGACCACGGCAAAATAAAACGCCGTAGGTAAGTCGGTGACCGCGGGGGTGAATTGATCGCCAATGTACAGCGTTCCTAACATGCTGTAGACAATCAATGAGGCTATGCTGGTGACGGCAAAAAAACTGGTACTCGCCAGCTTACGTTGGTCGAAACGGCGCCAGTAGATGATCATTCCCAATAGGGTAACCAGTGAATACCCTGCCAACACTGTGATTTGCTTATAGATAGCGATATCAACGATGACGATGCAGCTGAGCAGCAGTAACGAGAAAAACCAGGCAATACGCGTCCTTAACAGCAACATACCCGCCATAAAGAACAGCACGGTGCCAATCATAAAGCGGGGAATATCCATCGCATCAAGAAAGCCCAGCGCCTGTTGCCAGGAACTGAAATTTTCCACAAAATCTTGAGAATGTTGCAGCCCATGCCACAGGATCGGGCTGAGTACCAAGTACCCATTATGCGCAACCATCAACGCCAGGATAAACGTTGGTGGTACGTATTTTTCTATTACTCTCACGATTTTCATAACTTTCATCATTTCAACACCATGACTTGGCCGATGGCCTATTTATAGTGGACTGTAGCTGAATGTGATGCAGGGATCATTCGCCAAGTTGCGCCAGCCAGACGGTTCGCCCACCACAGTCGGGATCTTCGGCCACCATACTGACCACCTGGAATCCCTGCTCTTGCAATAACTGCCGGTATTCCTTCGGTGCCAGGCTGGAATGATAAAGGGCTTCGCCTTCAAATGTCCCTATCGCTTCACCATCGCTGGTACCGCTGGTGAACATCAATGCGGCCTGGCTATTGGCATGTTGCCGGAAAATGTTAAACATCTGGCGCTGATCTTCACGCGTCAGATGGAAAAAACTGTCCCAGGCAATTAGCCCATCAAATTTGTCTGCTAGCGACAGGGTTCTCATATCGGCCACAGCCCAGCGCTGTTCCGGGAAGCGTTGGAGGCAACGGTCGATCATCGGCTGCGAACTGTCCAAACCCGTTACCTGAAAGCCCTGGCGGATAAAATAGTCGGCGATCGGCATGCCGTTGCCGCAGCCAATATCCAGGATCCGTCCGTTGTTGGGTAACAGGCTCAGGAAGCGCTCCAGCCAGGGTTGCTCGAACAGCGTGGTGGACCGCTTCTGCTCAAACGCCCCGGCATGCCGTTGATAGATGCCGATGATGTTATCGGCCATTGAGTTACTCATCCGCGTTCCTTCATCAGGATGAATGTTCTTCTTCATCAACCAGACTTTTTTCTCGGTGTTTCATAAACACCACCTCTTGCGGACTGGACAGGTTGACATTATGGGCACGCAGGAGCTTCAAAATATTGAACAGCAGATCGCTCTTGGTAGAGCCGACCATGCGTGGGCTGGCAACGTAACCGGTCACGCTGAGGATAATCCCGTCTGGGCCGAGCTGGCTGAAGCGAACGTATGGGGCTGGCGTTTCCAGAATGGATTCGTGTTCATGGTAGGCACTCAACAACACGTTGCGTACCTGCTCGGGATCGATATCGGTGGGGAAAGTCAGCGCGACGGTGACCACCCCTTGAGCATTCCCCATGGTGGCGTTACGCACGTTCTGCGAGATTAGCTGAGAGTTAGGCACTATCATGGTCGAGCGATCGCTCAGTTGGATCTCGGTGGCGCGTACATTGATGCGCCGTACATCCCCTTCAACCCCGCCGATACCGATCATATCCCCGACCTTAACCGGGCGCTCAGTTAACAGGATCAGGCCAGAGATAAAGTTCTTCACGATTTCCTGCAGGCCAAAACCGATACCTACCGATAGCGCACTCACGATCCAGGCCAGGTTATTCCACTGGATACCCAACGTCGCCAGCGTGATCAGGATCAGCAGCACATAGCCGACGTTGCTGAACAAGGTAACCAGCGAGGCGCGGATACCGATATCACTGATGGTTTTTGGCAGCAGCTCATGGCTTAACCAACGTTGCGTGACCCGCAGAACATAGATACCGATCGCCAGGCAAACCACCGCATTGAGCAGGTTGCTTGGCACGATATTCAGCCGCTTCAGGCCTTCGCCGCTCAGGATGGCAACAATCTTTTGCAACAAGGAGTTGGGCGTGGTGGTGCCAAAAGAGCCATTGATCAGGGCAACAATCATCAACAATATCAAAGAACATTTGGACAACGCCGTGAAGATGACGGTCAGTTGCTCAAGATGACGATCTTTAAAGTGGAGCGATTTTTTCAGTGCCCGCCCGCTGGCAGTTTGGGGGGAAAAGATGGCCGTACAGAAATCGGTAGCAAAGATCACCAGGAAATAGAACGCCATCAGTACCAGTGCCCCCCAAATCAACTGATAGGTCAGGAAGCGAGCGAAAGCCACATAGCCAATCAACAGTGATAACAGGATCACGCTTGCCGATACCACAATAACGATATGGACTATCCCGGCAATCACCGAGCGTTTTTCCAGATGCATCCCCTGCTGCTCTAGCTTATAGCGGATACGGCGTGCCCGAAGCGGTATTGCGAACAAGATTAATGCCATCAATGCGGTAGCCAGACCATTACCTAGCACCGTGCTGCCAAGACTGGCACCAATCACGTTATTAACCAGTTCCACGGTGCCAAAAGCCATGGCCAATCCGGCCAATAACGGCGACAGGAAACGCATGCCGCTCGCAATGGCGTCATCCATCTGCGCCAGACGCCATGATGGGCGGCTCAGCGAAAGATACGCCCTGCCTAATCCCGCGATCAGCGCGCAGAAAATCCCCAACTGCATAAAACCATCAGCGAAATCCTGAACCTGAGACGTCAGCGGCTGAACACGAGCAAACGCAGAAATCAGCAGATTTAGCGCCAGCGTGGTGGCAAACAGCGTGATCAGCACGGTCATTAATGCCATAAAACTGCGGCGCAAGCGGCCGTCGGGTAAATAGCGGATACACACCCAGGCAAAAAACTGCTCCACGAAATAACGCCCGAGAGACCAGCAAGCCGCAGCCAGGATCAGTAGAGCTATCGTCCCGTAGCGCCATTCGTCTTGCCAACTGGCTTCCAGGGTTTGCTCCAGTTGCTGCTTAAAGTCATTAAGACGAGCTAAATCCTCAACCTGTGAAGAAGACTCTGGTAACCAGAATTGCGAACTAAGAATACTGCCGGTATTCAACGCCAACTGGGATTTGAAGGCCACGCGGCGCAGATCGGTAATTTGTTGCCCTAAGTCGAGCGCCCCCGTTCTGATGGCTTGCGAGCGTTTTACGGCATCGTCCAACTGTTTTTTGGCATTATTGAGCGTATTGCGTTGTTGCACCACACTGGCGGTTTCGGTCATTACTCCAGGTTCAGGCTGCGGGCCAAGCACGTCCAACTGTGCCTGTAACTTCACCTGCATGGGTTGAAGATCGGTAGTCAGCTTTTCTGCGTCCGTGGCCAAGACCTGCGTGGCGTCAAACAGTTTGTTCAACTGACCATCAGAACCCGCCTTTGAGACCTGCTGTTTAATCGTATCCAGCTGTTTTTGATAACTTTTCAGTGAGGCCGCTATTTCCTGCGGGCTGAGTTCAACCGCAGCCGCATTCTGCTGCGCTGCATTGGCTAACGGGGCCAGCGGTAAGCCGAATAACAAAAAGGTGAACAGGAAAATCTGTAATGACTTGATCATAACGGTGAATGCTCAGCATGGGGTTGGCGATAAACGCAACAGGCGAAATGATGAATATCACTGCGCCTGATCAACAATAAGCGATGAGTATAATAACAAGCTATTCAGTGAAAAAGCGCATTAATCCTAGAAGGTTAGTAGAAATTTTAGCTAACGCCTCACTTGCCCTTATTTACCCCCCTATAGCGCCCTCTCCATAACCGTTTACAGCTCAAAAAGAAACCGCCAGACGGTCGTTTTATGAACATAAAAATCATTACATGATCGCATTTCGATAATTTATTATTGTTTTACGATAACTAATGGATTAAAGTCACTGCGATTTCCATTCAACGACTTGAGGTTTTTATGACATTAGATCGCCTTACCCGCTTCAGCCAACGTATGGCCACCATCACATTGTGCTTGTTACTCGCCATGTTGCTGTTTAATGCTTCCTATTGGTTATTCCCAAGCCTCGCTGCTAATGATGGCTACGGATTTCATGGTTCCATCTCAAACGATTTAATCAGCGCCTTGGGTGTTGATTTATACCTCTTCCCCTGGTGGCAAATTGCCGGTGGCATTATCTTTTCGAGCGTGCCGCTGCTGGCACTGGCACTCGGGTTGTATCATTTACGCAAGCTGTTCCAAACCTATGCTCAACGTGCCTATTTTTCAGGTACAGCGGCGCACCATTTGGGGAAAATGGGTCAATATGTCGCCCTTTGGACGATTTTGGAGTTATTGTGCCAGCCCGTTCTCAGCTATTGGATAACTATGCATGAGCCTGTTGGCCAACGGATGGTGACATTAGGGATCGATACAGGGAATATTGTTGCCCTGTTTCTCGCGGCCTGTATTGCCGTCATTGCACAAATCCTGAAACAGGCCAGCAAGTTGCATTATGAAAATCAACAGTTCGTATGAGGTTAACCCATTATGTCGATCATCGTCCGGCTAGACGTGTTGTTAGCCACACGCAAAGTCAAATCCAAAGACCTGGCCGCCGCAGCCGGCATCACCGAACAAAACCTCTCGCTGTTAAAGCAAGGCAAGGTGAAAGGGATACGTTTTGCTACGCTGGATGCTATCTGCCGCTATCTTGATTGCCAGCCTGGGGACGTGCTGGAACATATTCAGGACCCAGAAATCTACGCAGAAGATGAGTGATCGGCCCAAAACGTAACCCAACCCATTGTTTCACCAAGCGGGCGCAGCATGCAGCGCCCTACCTACTGAGCCGGTGGAGATCTGTTAGTCGTCTCAAACTAACAGGTAGGCCAGTAGCAGAAACCACCAATCCCCTTTATAATCCATTCACCTATCAACCTATAATTATGAAAAGGAGGTCCCCAATGCTGTCTTGTGAATTGTTTATACTTTCACATCACCTTGGCGATCGTCGCTGCTCAAGCATTACCGGTATCGTGCTCCGATAACCTAAGCTTGAGCGAAGTTTACTCACATCAAAGTTCTTCCCTCCGGCTTACCGGGTTATCGTCGGCAATTTTTTGACGATAGGCATCTGCATGCCTGTAACCTTGAGTAAGCACCATGACGACTTTACTTTCTGCACAATCTGTTGGTATTGATACCGCTTTCGGCCCGCTGCTGGCTGAGGTTTCCTTTAGCCTGAAAAAGGGCGACCGCATCGGTTTAATTGGCCATAACGGCTGTGGCAAAAGCACCCTGCTTAAAATTCTCAGTGGCGATCTGCCTACCAGCGCGGGTACTGTCACCCCATCACACCATTGCCTGATGGCTCGGGTTGAACAACACCTGCCCGAAGCCTTGTATCACTGCACTCTGTTGGAGGCAGTGCTCACAGGCCTGGCTGATGGGCAACACCAGCCTGAACGTTGGCAAGGAGAAGTGTTACTCGCTGAACTGGGATTCGACCGAACAGCATGGGATCTGACGGCCGGCACCCTGAGCGGTGGCCAGCATACCCGCTTGTTATTAGCCCGGGCGCTGATCCGCCAACCTGATTTGCTGCTACTGGATGAACCCAGCAACCATCTGGATCTGCCGACGCTGCTGTGGCTGGAGCAATTCCTCAATGGCTGGAACGGTAGCTTCGTGCTGGTTTCCCACGACGGCCGGTTACTGGACAGCGTAACCAACTGTACTTGGATCCTGCGTGACAAAACGCTGCAGTATTTCCGTTTGCCTTGTTCGCAGGCGCGCATCGCCCTCCAAGAGCAGGACTTGGCTGATGAGCACCGCCATCAGGCTGAACAAAAGGAAATTGATCGCGTAGAGAAAAGTGCCAAACGCCTGGCTGTCTGGGGCCAGGTGTATGACAACGAAGATCTCTCGCGTAAAGCCAAGCAGATGGAAAAACAGGTGGTTCGATTAAAAGACAAGCAAACCACCTTGAGCGCAGGCAACCAGTGGCGGCTCCGGCTCAGTGGTGAAGCACTGCCTGCCGATCGACTGCTGGCGTTGGAGCAATTAGCCATTCGCCCTGCTCCCACCGCGCCGGTGCTGTTCAGTCTGGATCATCTCCAGGTAAAAAGTGGCGATCGCATCGCGTTAGTAGGCCGTAATGGCTGTGGTAAGTCTTCATTACTTCACTTCCTTTGGCAGCAATACCAGCAAGCAAGCTGCCAAGGGGCGATTTTTCACCCTCGCGTGCGTATAGGTTATTACGACCAGAGTCTGCAACAGCTCAACGATGAGGACTCGTTAAGCGATGCTCTGTGCCACTTCGCGTCCCTGACCGAAGATCAACGGAAGATGGCGCTGATCGGTGCCGGTTTCCCTTACCTGCGCCATCAACAGAAAGTGTCTACGCTGAGCGGTGGCGAGCGTTCGCGGTTACTGTTTGTTGCGCTTACTCTGGCCAACTACTCACTGTTGCTGCTCGACGAACCAACCAACCATCTGGATATGGAAGGTAAAGAAGAGCTGGCCGCAACGTTGCAACAGTTTGCGGGAGCCGTGCTGCTGGTCACCCATGATCGGACGCTGATGGAGCAAAGCTGTAATCGCTACTGGCTGATAGACGATCGCCAACTGAGAGAATGGCACGATCTTTCATCCATCTATACCACCCTGGGTGGTGTCGGTAATGCTGAGCTGGTGATATCCCCTGAACACGAGCTGGTCGCTGAACCTGCGATATCGACCAATGAAGATCACCTGCTGGCGACTCTGGTTACTCTGGAACACAAACTTGAGGAGGATTTAACGCGTAAACCCAAACATCAAAAGCCGCAGTTGCAGCAGCAATGGCGGCGCGAGATCGCGGAGATTAATGGCAAACTTGGGTTGATTTAACCCAACTATGCGCGCGACTAGCGTATGAACCAAATTGAGTTCGGTCATCTGCTGGTCGCGCCATCCATGAGTCTTTTATCCAGACTCATGGAGTGTTAACAAATCACGATGGGGTTGATCATCAACGACATCTTGATGGAAAAATTCAGATAAATCGTAAGGCCTCCCCTCTACCTGCTTTTAACTAGGAATAAACTCAGAAAGCTCACTGTTATCCAAGAATAATCCCACTTAATATATTAGGATTATTCTTGATTTTGTTGTTGTGCATTATTTATTGCAATAAAGCAGGTTGGAAAAATATTTTTTATCGACAAACCCATGTAAATTATTAATAGATTTCAGTATGCAGCCATCTAAGATCGCAATGCTCGATCACAATGGAAAACGACAACCAATTGATTTTAAATAAATTTTTATTTTATTTATTATGTCATTCTGAGCATGTATTTATTCATCACCTAAGCGTATCTAATTAAAAAACAGATCGATAAAATATCGTATATAACAGCAAAGTTTAATTCACGTATTTAAAACTTTATGTTACGCTCTATCCTATAACAGTACCAACCTAATAATAGATATCCAGATACCCTTCACCTAGGAAGCCACACTTCATGGAGAACTGTACATTGACCAGTGTCAGAGAGTTTATATATAGAAAGCATGACGGCGATATTAAGACATTCGCACAATTGCACAGAACCAGTGTCTACAAAGTTAATGAGTGGATCCGCCGGGATGCGCACATCATTAACGGGAAAATCTGTATCCCTACCAGACATTCAGCCTGATCCTTTACTTCATCAGGGGGCAGAATAACCTTAGTAAAAATCGCAGTCCTGCCCCTACTGACATAACTTAGTATTTCCCTCCCAGAATGTAGTTTTAGAACGCTACTGAGTCGTGTTTCTGTCAGCCTCGTGGAGGCACATATCATTACCCAAAGAACCCACGCTCAACGGCAGGTTTTATCCCGTCGTGGCTTTTTTGGACTCAACAGATAATCTATTACTGCATCATCCACACAGCTGTCTACGCCCGTCAACGCCAGCGTATGGCCATCCCCTTCGCGGGTAATCAGCGGGCTTTTAAAACTCGAAGCCATTTCACGGGCATTACGATATGGCGTAACCGGGTCATAGCGCTGGGTAACGAACAACAACGGCGGGAGAGCGGTAGAAAGTACTGGAGCATGGGGTTGTTCCAGATGGCCAGGATATGGCCAGAAATCACAGGTCTCGAGTGGATACTCATGCAGCGGTAAGTAATTGGGAAACGAGGCTGCTGTATTGATTTGTTGGCGCTGCCGGCGTAATAGTTGCTGGTCGGTATCAGGCTTCGCCATATCTGCACAGGTGATCACCATTCGCGCATCATCAGCGTCTGGGGTATAGCTTTCGTCGATAAGATCAGTCACCGTATCATCGGCTTTGCCCTCATCAATTTTACGCAAGGCCGTGGCCAGTTCGGGCCAACGCTCCCGCCAGGGCAACAGGTTACGCGTCAGAGTGATCACATCATCGGCAGAGATTTCATAACCCGACGGAGTAACGAAAGGAGCATCGTGCAATTTGCGCAGCATCCTGTGGTACCGCTGGATCGCCAAGTTGGGTTCGCTGGTTAATGGGCATGAGCCGCTTTTCTCGCAGTCATCGGCAAAACGCAGGAAGCTTTGCTGAAAACCTCGCTCCTGATTGATGCGTTGGTTAAAGTCATCTTCTTTCAGGTTCACTACGCCATCGAGCACCAACGCGCGGGTTTTCTTGGGGAAGCGCTCGGCATACAACTCCGCGACCTTGGTACCGTAAGAATACGCCACGGCGGTCAACGCGGGTTCACCCAACGCCCGGCGAACGGTATCAAGATCGTTAACAGCTTCGTGGGTGCCTATATGTTGCACCACGTCTGCTCCAGTCTGCTTGATGCAGGCCGCCACCCTATCCCGTGCCTGTTGCTCTGCACCAGGAATATCGTTTTCATCGGGTGACGGTGTTTCCTCACTGGCTGTTGGTTGGCAAGAAATTTTGGGTGTCGATTGCCCCACGCCGCGCGGATCATAGCCAATGATGTCGTAAGATTTTTGCAACCGCCAGGCGGGACCCTGCTCGGCAATTTTTGGATTGAGCCCTGGCGAGCCAGGTCCATCCGCGATGATCACCACACTGCCTTTTTTTGGGCCTACCGCAGGTAACCTCGTGAGAGCCAGCCGAACGGTTTGTGCTGCATTCTGGTCACTCAGTGGCGCGTCGACATAGCCACATTGTAACCCGGCCGGAGGCGGGCCATCGCTGAACCAGTGCTGAAAGGCGATGCTGTTGCAGGGTTGCCATTGAATGGAACCTGGTGCAGTGCCGGTTGGTTTGACCAAAGGCTTGGCATAGGCTGGCAGTTGGAGCACCACGGCCAGCAAAAACAGAACACGAAACGCAGACATGACGAGTCCTTTCAGCAAACGGTTATTCTGGATTTTAACGTCGATACATTAAACCGCCTGCCAACAGATCATGGAAGGAGTATCGAGGGAACCTTATACCAAGCGGCAAGAAAGGGTCATTGAAAAAGAACGCATTTGAAGGAGGATAAAACCGGAACCGACGCGGGTAGCGGCGGCTCCGAGGTTTCGAGAAGGCCAGACCATTTTTACCGACAGTAATGGCGTAGCACTGCCCCCTCAAAACCCTTTAGGGCATTTCTATCAGAAACGATAGCCAGCACCAACGGTCCAGGTACCGACTTTAAAATCACCCAGTTTTGAATACTCGTAATGAGCATCAAGAGCAATATTAGGGGTTACGTTAAACTGTAAGCCAGCACCGTAAGCAACGCTGGTCTTGCTTTCGTCGGTGTTAGAAGAGTAACCCCGCATAGAGATATTGGATGTCGCCTTGCCGTGGCCAAAACCGATTAAGCCGTAGGCGCTGATATAGTCATTAAAGCGATAAGCTGGGCCTGCAGTCAGTGAGTAATATTTTAAATCACCATCGCCCACTTTGTTACTGCCATAATAGAAATCATACGACTGCGTGGTGTAGGTGAATGAAGTGATAAAACCTAAATTGTTATCAATTTCATAGCGATACTTGAGGTTAAAACCCTTTGGGTTCTCATTCAGGTTGTCGCCATCAACCTTCACGTGGCTCTGAGCGTAACCTAAAGAAATGGTGCTTTCACCTGCAGCCTGAACGCCGAAAGACAACGCCATTGCGCCAGCCAGAAGTACTGATAAATATTTTTTTTGCATGTTAATCTCTTAATCCATGAGTCAATAAAATTCGCTCTGCAATAAAATAATGTGCTATTTGAGCGAATTCGGAATTTAACCATGAAGTTTGTGGGATGTCTCGATCTACTTCACATAAATATCAATTCCTCTACAGAAAAATTGATAGCAACAAGCAAGTCAGATTGTTTTTTAGGCATCCTGAACGTTATTTATATGGCTTGCTGGAAATTTCTTGTGTGACCGTTCAGTTTGCCCCCTTTCACACCCTGGCAAGTGCCATCCGCAGAACAACCTTGTGACCTGTAGTATTTGATTTTTAAACGACCTATCACAGTCATAGGTTAATAAAGTCAATACCATCAGCTACGATTACTCTGAGGCCGTAGAACATGGTTGATCATGGCCTGGCTGATAACCCATTAAGGGATATCATTTTACGTAAACTGTTAAAGCCGTACGCCACAAGGCTAAGAAAGGTTGATTATGGCACGCACTACCCCCATCGAACGCTACCGCAATATCGGCATCTCGGCGCACATTGATGCCGGCAAAACCACGACGACCGAGCGGATTCTGTTTTACACCGGGGTCAGTCACAAGCTGGGCGAAGTCCACGACGGCGCCGCTACCATGGACTGGATGGCGCAGGAACAGGAGCGCGGGATCACCATTACTTCCGCCGCCACTACCTGCTTCTGGAACGGCATGGAGCATAATTATCCTCAGCACCGGATCAATATCATCGATACCCCCGGGCACGTCGATTTCACCATTGAGGTGGAACGTTCGATGCGCGTGCTGGACGGTGCCGTGATGGTGTATGACTCGGTCGGCGGCGTGCAACCGCAATCTGAAACCGTGTGGCGTCAGGCTAATAAGTACAAGGTGCCACGGTTGGCCTTCGTCAACAAAATGGACCGCACGGGCGCGGACTTTTTCCGCGTGCGCAATATGATGATCGAGCGCCTGAAGGCCAATCCGGTGCCGGTCGTGATCCCCATCGGTGCAGAAGACCATTTTGCTGGCGTCGTGGATTTGATCCGCATGCAGGCCATCTTTTGGGATGAAGCGACTCAGGGTATGACCTACCGCTTCGAGGCGATCCCAGCAGAGATGCTCGAGCAGGCCCAAGAGTGGCGCGACAAGATGATTGAAGCTGCGGCGGAAGGCTCCGAAGCGCTGATGGACAAATACCTCAATCAGGTCGAATTAACCAATGAGGAAATCGTTCAGGGGTTGCGCGCCCGCACCGTTGCCGGTGAGATCCAGCCAATGCTGTGCGGTTCGGCATTCCGCAACAAGGGGATCCAGCGCATGCTGGACGCGGTGATCGAACTTATGCCCTCTCCGCTGGATGTACCGCCGATGGAAGGCCATGACGAACGCGATAACATTATCACCCGTAAGGCCGATGATAATGAAAAATTCTCGGCGCTGGCATTCAAGCTGATGACCGACCCGTTCGTTGGCCAGTTGACCTTCGTGCGCGTCTATTCCGGCATCGTGGCCAAAGGCGATAGCGTCTATAACCCGGTAAAAGGCAAAAAAGAGCGTATTGGCCGTATCGTGCAAATGCACGCCAACGATCGTAAAGAAGTTGATGAGCTGCACGCTGGGGATATTGCCGCCTGTGTGGGCCTGAAGGATGTGACCACCGGCGATACGCTATGCGACCCCAATGCCATTATCACGTTGGAACGCATGGTGTTTCCAGAGCCGGTTATCGCGCAGGCCATCGAGCCAAAAACCAAGGTCGACCAGGAGAAAATGGGGATTGCACTGCAACGCCTGACTTCGGAAGATCCTTCGCTTCGCGTACGCACCGATGAAGACTCCGGCCAGACCATTATCTATGGCATGGGTGAATTGCACCTTGAGATCATAGTCGACCGGATGCGGCGCGAGTTTGGCGTTGAAACCAACACCGGCAAACCGCAGGTCTCTTACCGCGAAACCATCCGCCAGAAAGTGACCGACGTAGAAGGCAAATTTGTGCGTCAGTCCGGCGGTAAAGGCCAATATGGCCACGTGGTGTTGACGGTGGAACCCAATGAGCCCGGTAAAGGCTTTGAGTTCTTTGATGAGATCAAAGGCGGCGTGATCCCCGGTGAATATATTCCGGCGGTAAAAAAAGGCCTTCTGGAGGCGCTGAATAATGGCGTGCTGGCGGGTTATCAGATGGTCGATGTCAAAGTACATCTGACCTTTGGTTCCTACCACGATGTGGACTCCTCCGAGCAGGCATTCCGTATGGCGGCTATCTTTGGGTTTAAGGAGGCCTGTCGCCTGGCCAGCCCGGTGATCCTCGAGCCGATCATGGCGGTAGAAGTGGAAACGCCGGAGGATTACGCGGGTAACGTGATGGGCGATCTGTCATCACGACGCGGAATGGTGCAAGGGATGGAGGATATCCCTGGTGGCGGAGGCAAAGAGATCCATGCCAAGGTGCCGCTGTCTGAGATGTTCGGTTATTCCACCACCCTGCGCTCCATGTCGCAAGGCCGTGCCACCTACACCATGGAGTTCAGCCACTACGCAGAAGCTCCACGCAATGTGGCCGAAGAGATTATCCACCACAGCAAACGTTAAATGATAACGGCTACGGGGAAACCCGTAGCCTCATATTTCGACGAGCGCAGCATACGGCGCCCCTAAGCCTTTAACGTGTCTCCTCTAACGCAACCACCATCGGCTCCAGCTTGATGCGCATGGCGTAAATCACCCCAACCGTCAGGCAGGCAATACCGCATAGCGTCAGCAGTGGTGGCCAGCTATGGCGCAGCATAAAGGTATAGGCCAATCCTGCCAGGATCTCGAACACGATCAGCGGCCCAAGCAGCACCGTCGGTAAACGCTGGCTCGCTTCGTTCCAACACAACGTACCTAACCAAGAACACAAGACGCCAATAGCAATCATCAACGGGATAAACACCTGTGGCCGGGGGCCAAACGGCAGCACGAACTGCGGCTGTGTCAGCGCCAATTGTCCGCAAACCAGCAAATAGCCCACCAACGCCAAAGGTAAGGTCACAATCCCCTGCGCCGTGGCCCAGGTCGTGGGTCGTTTATCTGGGTTATCACGTAACCAACGCGCGTTACGCAGAGGGAACCAGGTCCAACACGCCACCGCTAACAGTGCTAATCCCAAGCCGCTAGTATAACGCCAGACATCAATAGGCTCGCTATTCCCCTGCAGTTCCGCAACGTTGACCAGCACCAGCCCGAGGGCAATCACCAGCAAGGCCGGAGTCAATCTTCGCCAGGAGAGACGGCCGTCGTGATGGCCATAAAACAGATTGGCAGCGACCGATATCACCACCGGTAGCGTGCCGATAATCATGGTCGATACCGGCGCGCCGGTACGTTGGATCGCACTGGCCAGGCATAGGTAATACAGTAGATTGCCGATTGCGGTCAGTTTTAACGCCTCTAGCCAATCTTTAGCCAGCAACTGACGCAGACGGCGACGATCCAGCCAGGCCAGCGGTAACACAACCAATCCAAAGGCTAAATAGCGTCCGGTGGACTGCAATGCGGCTGGATAGTCCGGCACCAATACCGGGCCAATAAAGATCAGGCCCCACATCAGCCCGGCAATCAGGGCAAATATCACACCGGCAAACATAGTGACTCCATCATCAAAAGCAGTTCTCAAGTGGTGTCAGGATAAAGGGACGTGGAGGCAGAATATTGTACCAGGTTGCTGTTTTACGCCCGTTTTCGCGGCAGAAGTTAACGCAGCACCTGCTTTTGGTAGCGCGCAGGCGTGACACCGTAACGATTAACCAGCGCTTTGGTAAGATGTGCCTGATCGCTTAACCCCACAGCTACGGCCACCTGGGCCGCCGGCATTCCCCGCCCGAGCATCTGCTTGGCCTTTTCGAGCCGGATCGCCATCAGCATCTGATGTGGGGTGACATGGAATTGCGCTTTGAATTTACGTTGGAAATGATACGGGCTGAGCGAGACCAGCGCCGCCAGATCGCTCAACGTAATAGGTAAAGCAAAGTTATCCCGCAGATACTCCTTTACTATCACCATACGGTGAGCGGCTTCATTCTGCTGCGGCTGAGCAATACGAGCATGAGGGCGCAAAATATCAACGACGGACAGCAGTAAACTATCGAGCGCCAACGTGTCCCGGGTTTGCCATAACGCCGCCAGCGTTTGCGAAAGCCGCTTGGCCGCCACTGCATCATGGTGGATCACGTCGTTGAACCAACAGCCCTTCTCACCGGAAATCCGCTCCAGCGCCGCAGGCTCCAGATAGATCATCCGATAGTTCCAACCGCCTGCCGTTTCCGCTTCACCGGTATGCAGCTCGTCCGGATTCATCAGCACCAAGGCACCCGGAGCGGCTAAATGCTGTGCCCCACGGTAGCGAAAGCGCTCCGCTCCGGCTTCCACCGTGCCGATGCCAAACGCATCATGGGCGTGTGGCTCAAACGCATAGCGATCGATATGGGCCTGATAAAGCTCCACGCCCGGCAACTGCGGCAAATGCCGAAACTGGGCGCGATCTTTCTCAAACGGAAACTGTTCTGGCACACCTTGCACTTCCCTGGCTCCTGTTACGTTTTAAGGTTGGCATACGCCGGGCTGATAATGACTCGGCAACACTAGGTTTATCATTTTAATACCACGTTGTCCCGCCTTCCCTGGCGGTCAGCAAGAACTAAGGCAATTTCTCCAGCACAGTAAATAAACCCTGGGCAGCCGGGGTTAAGCCGGTCATATGCATACAAGCGTGCACCATCCCAGGTAAACGCTGGCAATTCACCTTAACGCCGGCTTGTTGCAATCGCTGTGCATAGCGCTCACCTTCATCCCGCAGCGGATCGTATTCGCACACCAGGATCGTCGCTGGTGGTAAGCCCGCCAGCGTTGACGCATACCAAGGAGAAGCGTAAGGCTCGCGAGCGTCGGTATCCTGCCCTAGGTAATTGGCCCAGCACCACCCCATGATCTCCCGCGTCAGGTAGAAACCTTCACCATATGCGGCAAAGCTGGGCATGGCCATCTCGCTATCCAATGCAGGGTAAAGCAGGTATTGATGTTCTACGGCTGGCCCTGAACGATCCCTGGTCATCAGAGCTGCCGCAGCCGCCAGGTTGCCCCCCGCACTATCCCCGCCAAGCGCAATTTGCAGAGGGTCAATGCCGATTTGCGCTGCTTGTTCCGAGGCCCAACATAGCGCCTGATAAACGTCATACAACGGCGTCGGGAAAGGATATTCCGGTGCCAGGCGATAGTCGACAGACAGGATCACTCGCCCAGTGGCATTGGCCAGCGCGCGGCAAGGTCCATCGTAAACGTCAAGCGAGCCCAGACACCATCCGCCACCGTGAGCGAACACCATCGCCGGAAGCGGCCTATCCTCTGGCGCATTTAGGGGAATATAACCGCGCACGCTAATAGTTTGCCCGCCGCCAACCGGGAGGTGGAACGCCATTATTTTTTTGACGGGCTGGGGGGCCCCCTGCAAGCGCTGTAACCCAACTGCCGTTTGCGCACGTAGCTCTTCCAGTGAGGATGGTGCGGGCGCATCGGCCTGTTGCTGCAAAAATAGCGCGATCTGCTTATCCAGCGGCATGGACTTTACCCTTCTGTAAAAAAGGCAGGATCAGGGCGATAAATTCCTCGTGGCACTCCTCGGTAATGAAATGCCCACAGCCAGGCACCACTTCCCCTTGGAGTTGACGAGCCTTGCCCTCCAAGGTAAGGAAGGGGGCATCGCGTGTTGCATGTTCTGCGCCAATCGTCATCACCGGCATCGTTAGAGGCGTTTTAGCCCGCTGTTGGTTTTGTCGAATGGTCTCAGGAATGGCCCGATAATAATCAAAACCGGCCCGCAAGCTACCAGGCACCGAGTAAGCCGCGATGTAGGTATCTGCAGCGACTCGATCGCGCCGGTAAGACCAGCGGTTGAAAATGTACCCCAGATACTCAGCCTCTCGGCCAGTGGTCAGGGCTTCGGGCAGGTCGGTTAACTGGTTAAACATAAAATGCCACAGGAAGATGTTGTCCTCGGCAGGAACAAAGATCGGCGGTGCTTCTGCCAAACCGGGGATCACCGCTTCGGTCAGCACCAGCCTGCTAACCGCCTGAGGGTAATCGCTGGCCAACGCATAACCCAACCACATGCCAATATCATGGCCGATCACCGCATAGCGCTGATGCCCCAGCTGCATCATGACCTGATGGAGTTTTTCGGCAACGCTGCCGGTGTCATAGGCTCCAAGAGGTTTGTCCGAGTCTCCTATACCAGGAGGATCTACAGCAATAGCCTGAAAGCCCGCATTGGCAAGCGCCTGCATGACATAACGCCAGGTGTACCAGGTTTGTGGCCAGCCAGGGATCAGCAGCACCGGTTGCCCACTTCCGGCGATGGCGCAGTGAATACGCTGGCCGTTGATTTTAATATAGACGTGTTCGGCCTCGAGCCCATTGGATAATGGCCCGTGAGTCAGCATAGTCATAAGGTGCTCCAGAGGTTAGCGAATGCCCAGCAAGGCGTTGATTTGTTGTTGGTTGACCGGCGCACCGGCAAAGTCATCGAACACTTTATTCGTGACCGGAATAATATGATTGCGGATAAACGCGGCGCCTTCTTCGGCCCCGGTTTGTGGATGCTTCAGGCAGCATTCCCATTCGAGCGTGGCCCAGCCGGCATAATCGTACTGCGTCAGTTTGGAGAAGATGCCTTTAAAGTCCACCTGCCCATCCCCTAATGAACGGAATCGCCCTGCACGATCCGCCCAGGATTGATAGCCGCCGTAAATCCCCTGCCGACCACTTGGATTGAATTCTGCATCCTTAACGTGAAACATATGGATGTGATCTTTATAGATATCGATAAATTCCAGATAGTTGAGCTGTTGCAGCACGAAATGGCTGGGATCGAACAGCATTTGGCAGCGTGGATGAGCCGCAACGCGCTGATGGAACATTTCAAAGGTAATGCCATCATGCAGATCTTCGCTGGGGTGGATCTCATAACACAGGTTGATGCCCTGCTCATCACAGGCGTCGAGCACCGGTAACCACCGTTTGGCCAGCTCATCGAAGGCCGTTTCAATCAGCCCTGCTGGCCGTTGCGGAAATGGAAACAGGTAGGGCCAAGCCAACGAACCGGAGAAGGTGCCCATTTCAGTCAGGCCTAAGCGGGCCGATGCTTTTGCCGCCAACAGCAGGTTTTCTTTGGCCCAAAGCGTTCGCCCTAGCGGATCGCCACGCAGCCCCTCCGGTACAAAGCTATCGCATAGCGCATCATAAGCTGGATGCACTGCCATCAGTTGGCCAAAAATATGCGTGGTCAATTCGCTGATCACCAGGCCGTGCTGCGCCAGCATGCCGGTGATGTCATCGCAATAGCTTTGACTTTCCGCCGCCGTTTTCACATCAAACAAACGGCTATCCCACGCGGGGATCTGCAAAGCTTTAAAGCCGGTCTCTTTTGCCCAGGCGGCAATCGCTGGCAGGCTGTTGAACGGGGGAGCAGCATCACTAAATTGGGCTAGGTGCAGGCTGGGGCCTTTTATCGTTTTCATCGTCTTTCCTATTGTTTGTCGATTGACAAACAATAGACTTAAATCCAATCATCGGCAAGAGGATTTTGAAATTCGTTGGCGTTATCCGCCATTTAAGCGATCCTGTAGCCCGCGGATAAATCACCGGAGAAGATGACGATGGCAGGCAGACCCAGAGAGTTCGATCGTGAACAGGCCCTATTACAAGCACGGAACCTGTTTTGGCGGCAGGGATTTGAAGGCACCTCGATGTCCGACCTGGTGGCCGAACTGGGCATTGCTTCGGCACGGATCTACAAGGCCTTTGGTTCGAAAGAGCTACTGTTTCGTGAAGCGATAGCACACTACGAAGCCCACGAAGGCGGCTTTGCCGAGCGCGCTTTCGAAGAAAAGGCCAGTGTGCGTGAAGCCATCAAACAGATGCTGCTCGACGCCGTTGCCCTCTACAGCCACGGTGAATTTCCCCAAGGATGCATGGTGGTTTCATCTGCGGTCAGCGTCAGTGAAGATAATCAGGGCGTCATGCGCTGGTTGATGGAGCATCGCCAACAACGCACCCAAGGCATTATCGACAGATTACAGGCTGCGATTCAGGCTGGTGAACTGCCCGCCAACACCGATACAGAAAGCCTTGGCGATTATTTTGCGGCGTTCCTGCATGGCTTGTCCGTTCAGGCTCGGGATGGTGTGAGCCGTGCCCGGCTGGAAAAAGCGGTGAAAGTCGCCCTTACTATGCTCGATCGTCCCCCGGCGTAAAGTCATACCCACACTTTTAATGTGACAAGATTAAAAAATATTCAACGAACCAGTTGAGTATTGACGCTGACGTTCTATATTTAACCATATGGTTAAATTATCTTCCTCACCGCTGGACGCCATTTTCCACGCACTGGCCGACCCGACAAGGCGCGCCATTCTGCGCACATTGGCCGAAGGCGAACACAGCATCGGTGAACTGGCGGCGCCGTTCGAGATGTCGTTTGCCGGAGCTTCCAAGCATATCAAAGCGCTGGAGCTTGCCGGGCTGGTGCAACGCACCGTGCAGGGAAGAAACCATATCTGCCGGCTCGCTCCCGAGCCAATGGTGCAGGCCATGCAGTGGCTGCAAACCTACGAACATTTCTGGAATGAGCGGCTGGACGCGCTAGAACAAGCGCTGCTGCAGGCCGACTCGCATCCTCCGACGGAGTGAACCCATGAACGACTACGGTATGATTATTGAAACCGGTACGCTGCGGATCCAGCGGCTGCTGCCCGGCCCGCTCAAACGCGTCTGGGCCTACCTGATCGAATCGGATAAACGTGCCAGCTGGCTGGCCGCCGGTGAGATGCCCATGCAGGTCGGGGCCAAGATCGAGCTGCTGTTCTGCAATGCCGATTTGGCCGGTGTGGATGAAAAACCGCCGGCAAAATACAAATCCTGTGCTGGTAAAATTGCCCAGATGGGTCATATCACCTGCATTCTGCCACCACGCCTGGTGAGCTTTACCTGGGCAGAAACAGGGGAAGCCCGCCCTTCTGAAGTCACTATTGAACTGACCGAGCAAGAGGATAAGGTGCTGTTGACCCTTACCCATCGCCGCCTGGCCAACCGCGAGACCCTGCTCAGCGTCGCCAGCGGCTGGCATACCCATCTGGATCTGCTGGCCGATCGCCTGCTGGAGCGGACACCAAGCCCGTTCTGGGCCTCAATGAGCCGGTTGGAAGACGAGTACCGGGCCAAACTGTAAGCCAGCGGGATGAGGATCGCGGTTCTCATCCCCCGTTCCCACTCATGAGAATTAACAACCCCCACCTGCTGACTGGCGTATAATGCGTTGCACCAATATGATGCCCTTGAAACATGGAGTTACGATGCGTCAACGTATAATTGTTTGCCCGTTAATTGAAAACGATAACGCCTATCTGCTATGCAAAATGGCGGCCCATAAAGGGGTTTTCCCCGGCCAGTGGGCGCTATCCGGCGGTGGTACCGAGCCAGGAGAAACCATCGAGCAGGCGTTGCGTCGTGAAGTCAGTGAAGAATTGGGTAGCGATCTGGTGCTGGACCGCATTCAACCCTGGACGTTTCGTGACGACGTGCGGGTGAAAACCTATGCAGACGGCAGCAAAGAGCAGATCTATATGATTTACCTGATTTTTGACTGCCACGCGGCCAACCGCACCATCACGCTTAACGATGAGTTTGAAGAATATGCCTGGGTGCGGAAGGAAGAACTGGCCAGCTACGACCTGAACGAGGCGACCCGATTCACGCTGCGCCAACGTGGGCTGCTGGAGTAGTGATACCCCTCACCCTAACCCTCTCCCAAAGGGAGAGGGAACCGATCGAGTGCGTTGATTGTCTTGAGTAATACCTAAAACGTTAATTGTCTTATGTTGTGGTCTAGCAATATCGAATACCGATTAAGGTTTTTTACGCCACAGGCCTTTCTGTTTTTTATTCCCTACTTTCCGAAGCAGAACAACCTCATCAAAAAAGCCGGGCAGCTCCCTCGCCCTACGGGAGAAGGTTGGGGTGAGGGGCAATTGAGGACGGATTAGCCTGCAATTACCCCAGTTCTTCAAATCCCCCCTAACCCGATAAACAGCCCGGCAATGGTGGCGCTCATCAGGTTGGACAGCGTCGCCGCCAACAGGGCCCGGAACCCTAACTGGGCAATTTCCGAGGCCCTTTCCGGTACCACCGCACTGAATGCCCCCACTACCACGGCAATCGAACCAAAATTGGCAAAACCGCACAGTGCAAACGAAATCACCGCGATGGTTTTTGGATCGAGCAGCATTGCGCTTTCTTTCAGGTAAGGAGAGAAGCTGAGATAGGCGACAAACTCGTTAATCGCCAGCTTCTGGCCAATCAGCCCCCCAGCCAGATCGGCATGTTCCCAGCTCACGCCCATGATGTAGGCTAACGGAGCAAACAGATAGCCCAGCAGACTTTGCAGGCTGACGCTTTCAACGCCAAACAGGCCGCCCACGCCGCCGATGATGCCGTTGATCAACGCGATCAGCGCAACGAAGGCCATCACGACCGTGGCAACACCCACCGCAATCTTCAGCCCCAACATCGCGCCGTTGGCTGCTGCTTCGATAATGCTGGCTGGCCGTTTATCACTGAATGACATTTCGCTGAACTCAACACGGGAAGGCTCCGTCGCCGGGCTGAGCAAACGGGCAAACAGGATCCCCCCCGGGATAGCCATCAGGGAAGCTGCCAACAGATACTCAATGGGGACGCCCAAACCGGCATAACCAACCAGCATCGAACCGGCAATCGAGGCCATACCGCTACAGATCACCGTGAACAGTTCATTGCGGTTCATGTTTTTAACAAACGGCTTCAATACCGCAGGCAGCTCATTTTGCCCCAGAAAAATGGTGGTAACGGCGGCAAAGGACTCCACCTTGCTGATATTCATAAGGCGCTGAAAGACATAGCCAAGAATATTGATCACCCATCTCATTACTCCAAGATAATATAAAATAGAAATCAATGAGGTGATAAAGATGATGGCAGGTAGCACGTGAAAAGCGAACACAAAACCTGCCCCATCGAAAAGCTCATTCATTTTCGGCCCTACCAGGCCGCCAAAAATAAATGCGCTCCCCGCATCGCTGTACGAAATCACGCGATTGACGCCGCTGGCAATGGTGTTAATTAACCATTTGCCTGCAGGGACATACAACATAATAGCGCCAAGCAATACCTGAAGTAACAATGCCGCACCGACCGTACGCAAGCTTATTTTTCTTTTATTGACTGAAAACACAAAGCCAATGAATAACAGGATCGACATACCTGCCAGACTGCGCAACAACTCCATAAGGCCCCCTTCTATTTTGTTTACTTCCTTCTTTACTCGGCAAACGGCAATAGCCTGCCGCCTGCCGAGGCAGAAGTGATTTATCAAGGACAAACGTAGAGTGCTAATTTAAGCGTTAAGCGCAATTTAGCTGATAATGACCCGCGATCTTGGCCGCCAGCTCAGCATTATTAAACACCAGCTGAATATTGGCCTGCAGGCTGTCGCCGCCGGTCAATTCAGCGACTCTGGCCAGCAGGAATGGTGTACTCTCCTTGCCGGACACCCCCTGTTCCACCGATTCCTGAACCGCCTGCTCAATGGCCTGGTTGATCTTTTCTTCAGGCATGGCGTACTGCTCTGGGATTGGGTTGGCAATCACCATTCCGCCCTGCAAGCCAGCCGCCCACTTGGCGGCCATTGCCCGGGCGATTTCCTGCGGCGTATCCAGGCGTACGCTAACGGAGTAAGGGCTGGTACGACTGAAAAATGCGGGCAGGCTATCGGTGCCGTACCCCACCAAAGGCACGCCGTGGGTTTCCAGATATTCGGTGGTTAAACCGAGATCCAGAATTGATTTGGCACCGGCGCAAATCACCGCCACGTTGGTTTGTGCCAATTCCTGTAAATCGGCAGAAATATCAAACGTCTGCTGCGCGCCACGGTGCACACCGCCAATCCCGCCGGTGGCAAATACGCTGATCCCGGCCAGTTCGGCAATGATCATGGTAGAAGCCACGGTGGTTGCGCCGTTTTTGCCGCTGGCAATCACAAACGGCAAGTCGCGGCGGCTCACTTTGGCGACCCGGTGCCCTTCGCGGCCCAGCGTTTCTATCTCATCATGGGATAGCCCCGCCTTCATGCGCCCATTGATCACCGCAATGGTCGCTGGCACCGCCCCGTTGGCACGGATCTTTTCTTCTACCTGCAAGGCGGTTTCAACGTTCTGCGGGTAAGGCATGCCGTGGGAAATAATCGTCGATTCCAACGCCACCACCGGCCGATTTTCGGCCAGAGCAAGCGCCACTTCAGGAGCGATATCCAGATATTGATGGGTGATTAGGCTATTTTGCATGATTGTAATTCCAAAAGTTTTTGAACGCTGCCTTGCGACAGATTCGGGTTATTGGTGAACTCAGAGGCCAGGGTCATTGCCGAACAGCCCTGGGCAAAACGGATACTGTGATCGAGTGGGAAATCCTCCAGCCAGCAACTCACCAGCCCCGCCATCATGGCATCCCCGGCTCCGGTGACGTTGACTACCTGAGTCGGCAGCGGTGCCGACCAACCGTGCTGGCCATCTACTTCGCTGAAATAAACGCCGTGGCTCCCCATACTCAGCGCCAAACGCTGAACTCCTTGCTGGTGGAACCATTGGGCCACCGCCGGTGCGTCGCTAGTCTGGGCTATTTTCATCCCGCTGAGGATTTCCGCCTCAATCCGATTCGGCTTCAACGTATGGATATGCGATAGCCAGTTTTTGATTTTTGGCGCTTTAAAAGCGGAAACCGTATCGACAAATACCGGCACATTACCGGCATTGGTAAATAACCAGGCCAGCGCGTCTTCCGTCAGGTTGCAGTCCAGCACCAATACGCCACAGTGCTGAATTAACTCTTTGGAATGGGATAACAGCGCCGGGGTCAATTTTTCCAGGATGCGCATATCGTTGATAGCGACCAGCATTTCACCACTGCCATCCAGCAACGAAACGTAGGTCGAGGTATTCTCACCATGCAGTCGGTGGCAATTATCCACGTTGACGCCCGCCAGTTTTGCCTGTTCCAATAGCGTCGTGCCGTAGAAATCGTCACCAACCACGGAAACCAGGTGGCATTCGGCCCCTAATAACGCAATGTTCTGTGATATATTTCGCCCAACCCCGCCTGGGGTACATTTTATTTTCCCTGGATTGGAGTCTTCATAAACCAACTGCGTATTGGCATAACCACAAACGTCCATGTTTACCGAGCCAACGGTGACCACATAACGATGTTCGGAGAGAATATAGCCTTTACCTTTAATATAACCTTTATTCATCAAATTCATGATGTGGCCTGCCACACCAGAACGGCTAATACCCAGAATATCGGCGATTTCGTGTTGTTGAATCAACGGGTCCCGCCGAAGGAGTTGCAGTATCTGTTTTTCCCGGTTGGTCATAATTAACACTTGTTTGTTTTTGAACAGGTGTTTGTTTTAAATCGGAACCCGACAACAGTAAAGCGGCAACTATCGGAGTTGAGATTATGATCGTAACTTGTCGCCGCACCGTTTTCAGCGATTAATCTGTGACGTTAATCATATTAACCCAGGCGTTAAACACCTTTCCTTATGGTTTTTATACCAGGGGGGAATTTTATGCTGAAGATAAACTCATTAAAACAATAGGATGGATTTCGCGGTTATTTAAACCAACACGTGTTGGTAACCCTGTTAATTACAAGGATTAATCTCACTACGGTTAATTTCGATTACACAGAAAAACGATCGGCCTCACACAATTCTCTTTCATGGCATCGATTATAGCCATCCGAGAGCAGTCACCTGCCCTCGGAGAGCGTTAAACGTAGTTACTTATCCTTCAGCCCGCGGTTGATCAGCATCGGTTCAATACTCGGCTCCTGCCCACGCCATTTAACGTACAGCTTTTCCAAATCCTGGCTGTTGCCCTGTGACAACACCTGCTCACGGAAACGCTGGCCATTTTCTGCCGTTAGTCCGCCGTTATCGCTGAACCATTGGAAGGCGTCATCTGCCAACATCTCCGTCCACAGATAGGCGTAATAACCGGCCGCATAGCCGTTGCCCCAGATATGCTGGAAATAGCTGGAGCGATAGCGTGGTGGCACATAGCTGAGGTCGATCTTGTCCTGGCGCAGCGATGCGGCCTCGAACTTGTCCACGTCCTGCTGCGGCTGATCGGCGCCGAGCATATGCCAATGCATATCCAGCAGCGCGGCGGCCAACAGTTCGGTCATGGCGTAACCCTTGTTGAACTTGTCGGCCTTGTTGATTTTATCGACCAACGCCTGCGGCATCGCTTCACCCGTTTGGTAGTGCTTGGCAAAGTGGGCAAATACCTGCGGATCGCTGGCCCAGTGCTCGTTAAACTGCGACGGGAACTCGACAAAATCGCGGGCAGTGTTGGTACCGGACAGGCTTGGATATTGCTGATCGGCAAACATGCCGTGCAGCGCATGGCCAAACTCGTGGAACATGGTTATCACGTCATCATAGGACAGCAACGCTGGTTGGCCCGATGCGGGTTTGGTGAAGTTGGAGACGTTGTAAATCACCGGCTTGGTGCCGTTGAGTTTGGACTGCTCAACGAAGTTGCTCATCCAGGCGCCGCCGCCCTTGTTGTCACGCTTAAAGAAATCGGTGTAGAACAGCGCCAGAGACTGGCCGTCTTTATCAAATACCTCGTATACCCGCACGTCAGGATGATAAACCGGGATATCTTTACGTTCTTTAAAGCTGATGCCGTACAGCAAATTGGCGGCATAGAATACGCCGTTATGCAGCACGTTGTTCATCTCAAAGTAAGGCTTGATCTGTGATTCATCCAGATCGTACTTCTCTTTACGCACCTGCTCGGCATAGAACTGCCAATCCCAGGCGGCCAGCTGAAAACCGCCGTTTTGCCGATCGATCACTGCCTGAATGTCTTTGGCCTCACGCTCTGCCCGGGCCGTAGCGGCAGGCACGATATTACGCATAAACGCCAACGCCGCATCCGGGGTTTTCGCCATCTGATTTTGCAACTTCCAGGCGGCATAGTTCGGGAAGCCCAGCAGTTTGGCCTGCTCGGCACGCACTTTAGCTAACCGCGCCAGGGTTTGACGGGTATCGTTGGCGTCATTTTTTTCTGCGCGGTTGATCGAAGCTTTGAACAACTTTTGGCGAGTATCGCGATCTTGCAGGTTTTGCAAATCAGGCTGTTGCGTGGTGTTCTGCAATACCAACAGCCATTGCTTATCCAGCTTGCGTTCACTGGCCGCCTGCGCTGCTGCCGCCAACTCGCCCTCTGAAAGCCCGGCCAGCAGGTTTTTATCACCTATCGCCAACGCGCCGTTTTTGCTGGCAGCCAGTAATTTATTGGTGAACTGAGTACTCAGCGTCGCCGCTTCCTGGTTCAACGCTTTAAGTTGGGTTTTATCCGCTTCAGAAAGATTGGCCCCGGCCAGCACATAGTTCTTGTAGGTAACCTCTACCAGCCGCAAGGACTCGGGGTCCAAGTTGAGGCTATCACGCCGATCGTAAATCGCCTTGATGCGCGCAAACAGTTTGCTGTTGAGCATGATGGCATCGTCTAACGCCGCCAGCTTCGGTGAGGTTTCTTCATCCAGCTTTTGCAGTGTGTCGCTGGTGTTGGCGGAGGTCATCGCACCGAACACGTTCATGGTGCGCGTCAGCAGTGCGCCACTTTTTTCCAGCGCCACGAAGGTATTGTCAAACGTAGGCTCCGCCGGGTTATTGGCGATCTTTTCGACTTCTGCCAGTTTCTGCTGGATACCGGCGGCAATGGCCGGGGCATAATCGCTTTCGCTGATGACATCAAAACGAGGGGCCTGGAATGGCAACTGACTGGCGGCAAAGAACGGGTTTTCTCCCTGCTTATCCTGTTTAACTTCTCCGGCCACTTTCGCCTCCTTTGTCTGGGTATGGGTTTCTGCCAGCGCGGGCATGCTTAACGCAACGCCGGTCGCCAGTACCAGGGTTGATAAACGCATCAAATTGAAACTCCTCCATGTCTTAATCCAGGGACGCTGCGTCCACTTGGATAGAAGCTGCAAATTCAGCAACATAGCCTAGCTTAGGCTCAGATGGTCGTTTGAGCAAAAAAAACTGGAAATGGCTAAACAGGCTAGCAGGGGAAAGAATAAAGAAAAAACGCGGCCAGAAGGCCGCGTTAGCTGACTTATTTCGCTGTCATCAGAACTGATAAACCAGGCCGACAGCAACCACGTCGTCGGTATTGATACCGGCCGATTTGGTGAAGTCGTTTTCATCCAACAGGTTGATTTTATAATCCACATAGGTGGACATGTTTTTGTTGAGGTAATAGGTCGTACCCAAGTCAACAAACTTGACCAGGTTTTCACTGCCGTAGGTATTGCCGTTGGCCGCTTGCCCCAGATTCTTGCCGTTGGTTTGGTTATAACCTACAAATGGGCGCAGGCCAAAATCAAACAGATAGTGTGCATAAGCCTCAAAACTTTGCGCTTTATTGGCGTAGCCATAAGCCTCACTGTTTGAGCTACCGAAGCGCGCTGCATTATAGGACTGGGTAAACATGACGGCTACATAGGTACTGCTGTCGTCATATTTCAGGCCGCCAGAATAACCTTCCGCATGGTCACCACGCCCCATGATGCCGCTATATGCGCCACCGCCATTTTGCTCGCTGGTACGTTTGGAATTAAAGAAGGCACCCGCGGCACTAATGCCATAGCCAATATCATAATTCACCGACATACCATAGCCATCACCATTCTGACCCAGAACGTCGCGACCATTATTAGTTTCTTCCGCACTGCCGTTTTTACCCTGGTATTGCACAGCAAAATGCAGGCCATCAACCAGGCCAAAGAAGTCGTTGTTACGATAGGTTGCCAGACCGTTTGAGCGTTGGAACATGAACTGGTCGGCACCATAGGTGGAACCGTCAAATTCCGGCTGCATGTCGGTATAAGCCGCCACGTCATACAAGACACCATTGTTACGGCCATAGTCGAATGAGCCATAATCAACGGCCTTCAGCCCTGCAAAACCATAACGGGTGAAGGCATTGTTTTCGCTTTCCGGGGTATTGACGTTGACCTGGTATTCCCACGTGCCATAGCCGGTGAGCCGATCGTTAATCTGCGTTTCACCACGCAGCCCCATACGCATGTAGGACTGGTCGCCATCAACGCTATTGTTATCAGAGAAATAGTGCAGGCCATCGACTAAACCGTACAAATCCAGTTTATTTCCGTCTTTGTTGTAGATTTCAGCGGCGCCTGCGCTGCCAACCATCAGCAAAGCAGGCACCATCAGAGAGAGTACTCGAAGTTTCATCGTGATTATCCTCTATTATTATGTCGTGCTATAGCCACTGCTGTTACGAGCATGATTAGCTCGTGGGTCTATTACCGTTTTGATGGCGGTAATGATATTAATTTATACCGCCATGCCTTGAATGCAAGGTCGACTGGTTGTTTTTTGACTGTGCATGAGTGTCTAAGACCGGGTTAAACTGGCGTAATGGATAAAGGAGAGTTATGTCAGGATAAAAAACATAATTGATGCAACAGGTTGGAATTTTGATAATTCATTACCGATACACCAATTAATAAAGTGAATAGCTCACGTTGACTTTATATAAGCTTATGCTACTCACTCCATGAGTGTAATAAAACGATTTCAAAACATTGCCAATCATTTCTTTAATAAAGACATAAAATGAAATACATCCGTTCCGTCCCTGCTTCAACTACAAAACAAGCGTCATAAATCTGCTGTTTGGATCAGGCTGATACTCTGCGAACGGTTCGCAATCCACAAAACCATGATTGCGGTAAAGCTGATGACAGGCGGCAAATCCCGGTTGTGTCCCCGTTTCCAGGCTAAGACGCGAAATGCCCCGCGCGCGCGCGATTCGGTAAGGCACAACCTGGGCCGCATTTTTTCACTTTCCGGCGGTGGTTCAGGCCATCACTTGATTTCCGTCAACAAGACCTTAGCGCCACTCTGTTGTTATTGGGAAACCGAGGCTTTAAATCATAAGGGATTTATGAACGCTATCGCTTGCAAGGCAGTACTGTTTGACCTGGACGGCACCCTGGTGGACTCAGGAGCCTGTATTGAGACATTGTGGGCTGAATGGGCAACCCGGCATCATCTGGATGTGGACTATGTCCTGGCCAATATTCACGGGCGCACCATCGAGGAAACGCTGCGGCTCGTCTCCCCTTACTTTGACAACCCACAGTGCGTTGATGAAGTCAAAACGCTCGCCATCGAGGCTCTCAGCCAGGTGGGTGCCATTACCGGTGCCGTTGAGCTGGTGCGCCAGTTGCCGCCGCAATGCTGGGCAATTGTTACCTCCGGCGCCAAGAAAGTGTCGATGCAAAGCATGATCAGCGCAGGCATCCCACACCCGCACATGATGATCACTTCGGAAGATATCGTGTACGGCAAACCCCATCCAGAACCTTATCTGATGGCGGCAGCCGGATTTGGCCTGCCGGTGCAGAAATGCGTGATTTTTGAAGATGCGATTTCTGGCGTGAACTCCGCCATTGCCGCCGGAGGGCAAGTGATCGTCATCGGTGACGGTGTGCCGATTTCCTCCCCGCAAATCAAGGCTACCGTGGCTGACCTGAGTAGTTTTAAAGCCGAGTTTATCGACGGTATCATCCATTTATCCTGGTAATTACCGCACGCTGGCGGACTCACTATGCATCTGGACGGGCACACTTGCTGTGCCCGCTAATAATCACTACATTAACTTCTTTTTAACCTCCCTATGATGCGTTATGCTCAAAAATCCGACGTGGTGATTTTTGAAACGGGATTCCTGTTATGTCCGCCTATTTACCGTACTCCAGCCGGAGCCGTCCATGAGTTGGTTCTCGCGCGCTAGCGCGCTTCCCCTGCTGGTTGCCGGGGCATTTTTTATGGAAAACCTGGACGGTACGGTGATTGTTACCGCGATGCCGCAAATGGCGGCGGCCTTTGGCGTACAGCCGGTAGATATGAACATCGGGGTTTCGGCCTATATTCTTACCCTGACGGTATTTATCCCCGCCAGCGGCTGGATCGCCAACCGCTTTGGTGCCCGCAATATTTTCACCGCCGCCATCGTTATTTTTACCCTGGCCTCGGTGCTATGCGCCCTCAGTACCACCTTGCCGCAGTTTACCGCGGCTCGTATCCTGCAAGGCTTTGGCGGTGCGCTGATGGTGCCGGTTGGCCGCCTGGTAGTGCTGCGCAATACCGCCAAACCCGATCTGATCAACGCCATTGCCACTATCACCTGGCCGGGGTTAGCCGCTCCGGTCCTGGGGCCTCCGGTTGGCGGTTTTATCACCACCTACGCTTCCTGGCACTGGATTTTTATCCTCAACGTGCCGCTTGGCCTGTTAGCCCTGTTCTTCGCCTGGCGTTTGATCCCTCATGAACCCGCGCAGAAAGGCGTTCCCTTTGATGGGCTAGGTTTTGCACTCACCGGAGTCGCCTGCTTTGGGCTGATGTTTGGGTTGGATCTGATCAACAGTCCGCAACTTTCCTGGTTGGTGCCTCTGTTATGTCTGGCTGCCAGCCTGGCGCTGGGAAGCCTGGCGATACGTCACGCCAAACACCACGCCTATCCCTTGATGGACCTCTGGGCCATGCGGATAAAAAGTTACGCCGTCACTATTAAGGGCGGCACTCTGTTTCGCATCGCCATCGGTGCAGTGCCATTCTTGCTGCCCTTACTGTTCCAAATCGGCTTTGGGTTGAATGCCTTCGATGCGGGGTTGCTGGTACTGGCGGTGTTTGCCGGTAACCTGGTGATGAAACCGTTCACCTCACCCATCCTCTACCGGTTCCGCTTTCGTACCACGCTGGTGGTCAACGGCTTGCTCAATGCCGCCACCATTTTTGCCTGCGCGTTGCTAACCCCGCAGACCCCCACCTGGCTGATCCTGACGCTGCTGTTTGTCAGTGGCTTGACGCGTTCAATGCAGTTCACCGCGCTGAATACGCTGGCGTTTTCCGAAGTGCCGCAACCGCGCATGAGCGGTGCTAACACGCTGTTCAATATGGCCCAGCAGATGGGCAGCGGATTGGGTATCGCCATCGGCGCGTTGGCGCTGCGGCTGGCGGAGATGCTGATGCCGCAGCAACAGGGCGCAGTGCCGCTGGCAGACTTCCAACTGGCCTTTATCGTGATTGGCGTGATCGCCCTGGTGGCGGTGCTGGATAGCTTTACGCTGGGCGCAGAGGCGGGCAATGAAATCCGCCAGAGGAAAAGCTCCCCTACGTCTGAAAAATCTATGGCAACCAAAGTAAGGAGTTAAACGATGCAATACCGTCAACTTGGCCGGTCCGGCCTGAAAGTTTCGGCTCTAAGTTTAGGCACCATGACCTTTGGAGGACAAGGCAAGTTCGCCAAAACCGGCGCGACAGACGTTAACGAGGCGCGTAATCAAATCGCCATGTGTATTGATGCGGGGATCAACCTGTTCGATACCGCCGACGTCTATTCAGCAGGCAAATCGGAGGAGATCCTCGGCCAGGCATTGGGCAGTAAACGCCACGAAGTGCTGGTCGCCAGCAAGGCCCGTTTCCCCATGGGCAGCGGCCCGAACGATGCCGGGCTGTCACGCCACCACCTGATCCGCGCCTGCGAAGCCAGCCTGAGACGCCTGAATACCGACTATCTCGATCTCTATCAGCTACACGAGTGGGACGGCATCACCCCGGTAGAGGAAACGCTGCGGGCGCTGGAGGATCTGGTGAGCAGCGGCAAGGTGCGCTACACCGGCTTGTCCAACTTCTCCGGTTGGCACCTGATGAAACACCTAGGCAGTGCCGAGCGGTTGGGATTGGTCCGCCCGGTCAGCCAACAGATCCATTACAGTCTGCAGGCGCGCGAAGCGGAATATGAACTGCTGCCTGTTGCTCAGGATCAGGGGCTTGGTGTGCTGGTCTGGAGCCCTCTGGCCGGTGGCCTGCTCTCGGGCAAATACCGCCGTAATCAACCCACACCGGAAGGCACGCGCCATCTGGCCAACTGGGGTGAGCCGCCGGTGCGTGATCAAGATGCGCTGTTTGATATTGTCGAAGTGCTGGTGGATATCGCCCACTCCCGTGGTATCTCTGCGGCACAAATCGCGCTGGCCTGGCTGTTGGCCCGCCCAACGATAACCTCGGTGGTCATCGGTGCCCGTAATGCGGAACAGCTCAAAGATAACCTGCACGCCGCCAACCTGATCCTCAACGAAGAAGAGCTGCAGCGCTTGGAAGAAGTGAGCCGCCCGCCGCTGATTTATCCCTACTGGCACCAGGCCTCAACCGCGCCGGATCGTCTCTCTGCGGCCGACCTTTTGCTCCTTGCCCCTCACCGGGTAAAAAAATAAGTCGCATCTGCCGCTAATCAACGTAATATCGATGATCCGCCCCGTTTTAACGGGAGCGGATTTTTGCCGTTTTAGGCCTGAAAAGCGAGGTAATAATAATGATGCACAGTGACCTTACTCAGTGCCGTGTGAACACCGATCGGTTGTTGATTGCCCCTTTTACCGCAGCAGACGCCGACGATGTTTACCAGGCGATCACCCCTACGCTAACGCGTTTTTTAACCTTTGAACCAGAAGAGTCTCCCGAGGCGTTTGCCAACGTCTGGGAAGGCTGGCTGCCGTTGATCCGCGAAGGTGAAGAAGTCATCTTTGTGGCACGGCTGCGTGACAGCAAGCAATTCGTTGGCTTGGGCGGCGTGCATAATCTGCACAACCAGACGCCTGAACTGGGTATCTGGGTGAAAGAAAGTTTGCATGGTTTGGGTTATGGGCGCGAAATCGTGCACGCCATGGCTACCTGGGCCAGCGCACGCTACCAGCCACCGTACTTTATCTACCCGGTCGCCGAGCAGAACACGCCAAGCCGCCGCATTGCCGAATCGCTGGGTGGCACCGTGCAAGGCCGCCGCGATAATATCAAATACGACTGTGTGGTTTACCACGTGCCGGCCATCACCGGTTAAAATTGCAGGGTTAACGCAACCGCGTTAGAGTGGATGCAGGCTAAAAACAGTTAAGGAACAGCAGCATGATTATTTTTGTCACGGGCGCTACCTCCGGTTTTGGTGAAGCTATTGCCCGCAAGTTTATCGGTGAAGGCCATCAGGTGATTGCCACTGGCCGTCGTGTGGAGCGCCTGGAGGCGCTGCAGGCAGAATTAGGTGAGGCACTGCATATCGTGCGTTTGGATGTCCGCAACCGTGCGGCGATCCAGCAAGCCATCGAAGAGTTACCCGCAGCGCTGCGCAACGTCGACGTGCTGGTGAATAACGCCGGTCTGGCGTTAGGCCTGGAACCTGCACACAAAGCCAATGCGGACGATTGGGAAACCATGATCGATACCAACACCAAAGGGTTGGTCAATATGACCCGTGCGCTGCTGCCAGCCATGGTGGAACGCAACGTTGGCCACGTGATCAACATCGGCTCCACCGCCGCCAACTGGCCTTATGCCGGTGGTAACGTTTACGGCGCTACCAAGGCCTTCGTTAAACAGTTCAGCCTGGGTCTGCGCGCCGATCTGCACGGCACCCATATCCGCGTTACCGATATTGAGCCAGGCATGGTTGGCGGCACCGAGTTCTCCAACGTGCGTTTCAAAGGGGATGACGGCAAGGTAGATAAAACCTATCAAGGGGTAGATGCCCTGACGCCGGATGATGTTGCTGAAGCGGTATTCTGGGTAGCAACGCTGCCTGCCCGCGTCAATATCAATACCTTGGAAATGATGCCGGTCAGCCAGTCCTTTGCCGGGCTGAGCATTCATCGCGGTTAATGGTTTTTCTCTGTGGCAGGGCAACCAGCCCTGCCATCTCAACTCACGCAGTTCGCCAGCCAGCAATGATAATCAGCATCCCTAGCAGAGCCACCCCAGCCCCCAGCCAATCCATAGTCGACAACTTCACGCCATCTACCACCCGTAGCCAAAGCAGCGCCGTTGCCACATAAACGCCACCATAGGCGGCATAGACTCGCCCACTGGCCGCAGGATGGAGTGTCAACAACCAGACAAACAGCATCAGGCTAAGGGCCGCAGGCAGCAACAGCCAGGCGCTGGCGTTTTTCTTTAGCCACAGATACGGCAAGAAACAGCCAATGATTTCGGCCAATGCCGTGGCAAAAAACAGTAAAGTGGTTTTTAGCATTACCGCTATTCTCTCAGTAAATTAAACGAACAAGGCGATGCGCTGGCGCAATATAACAGCACGGTGATATATTTAACCCATGCTATAGCCAGTGTTGCTGGTGGATGCAACACTCATTTATAAGGATGAAACGATGAAATTACTCTCCCTTCCGCGCCTGATGTTACCGGTTGCCATGTTATTGCTGGCCGGTGCCTGGCAAGCTCCTGCCTTGGCAGCCACTTGCACCCAAGGCAGCACCTGCGTCACGGTTGATGGCAGCGGCGGCGCAGCCATGAGCAATGAACAGGCTCGCCAAAGCAAAGAGCAGTGGAACGAAACCAAATCGCTGCGCAGCAAGGTGAACACCCGTGTCGAGAAGGAGTTTGACAAGGTTGACCGTGCTATTGATGACGAAGATCGTTGTGATAACAGCTACAACGTCAATGCCTATTGGGAACCGTCAACCCGTAAGTGTCTGGATCGCACCACTGGGCGTCCAGTCACGCAGTAATAGCGAGTAAGGGTAAACTATTCAACCTGATGCTGCTATCCTGACAAAGAACATTCGTCTCAAATAAGGATCCAATGATGAAAAAAGCGCTTGTAGTAGGTGTACTGCTGTTAGCCACCGCGCCGCTGGCCGCTTTTGCCTCATGTGAGAGCATAAAGGCGGATATTGCCCAGAAGATTGTCAATAACGGCGTACCGGAATCCGGCTTCAAGCTGGAGATCGTGCCTAACGATCAGGCGAACCTTGCCGGTGGACAGGTGGTCGGCCATTGTGGCCAAGACACGCAGAAAATCGTCTATACCCGCCTGATTAACGGCGACGACAGCGGCGACGCGGCGCAAACTGGCACCAGCCAGGATACCCAAGCCCCGCAGTAACCGCCTTCAGGGCGCGGTTTGTTACTGCGCCCCTCCTCTTTATTAAGCCTGTTTAACCTCTTCACCTTCGCCCTGCGGCCGATGACGCGCCGGGATCAGCATAGCCGCGCCCAAGGCAAACAGCGATATCAACGCCGAGACCAGGAATACCCAATGCATTGAGGCGGCAACATGCCCAATGAGATCCGCCAGCGCCTCTGGCCGCATGGTGTTGCGAACCTCTGGCTCCATTAACTGCTGCACCGGATCAACCGTTTGTGGCAGACGCAAATGCAGGTTGATATTCAACGTGGCCCCCAGAATGGCGGTGCCGATGGCCGATCCGACCATCCTGGTGAATACCGTGCAGGCAGTTGCGATACCGCGAATACTATAATGTGCCGCATTCTGTACTGAAACCAGGAAGGTGGTATTGCACAACCCCATACCGACACCGATGATAAACGCCGCAACCCGCCCCCACAGTAACCCACCCGAAGGCTGTAACAGCAGCAGGATAAAGCCACCGGCCGCCAACAGCAGCGCACCAAGCAGAGCTGTAGTGCGATAAGAAGTCAGCAGCATCAAACGCCCGCTCAGCATACTGGCCAGCGGCCAGCCAATCGACATCAAGGCCAACGTGGTTCCGGCTTCCAGCGGGGTTCCGCCCTTCACGCCCTGGATAAAGGTTGGCAAGAAGGCGCTGATGCCCATCATGGCAGCACCGATCACCACGCCGCCAATATTGCCAGCCACAATCACGCGGTTTTGCCACAGGGCCAATGGGAACAACGGTTCAGGAGCACGGCGCTCCTGACGAATTAACCGGTTGAGCGCCACTAACGCCAACGCCAGCAACGGTATGACCCACCATCCCAGCATTTCCGCCTGCAAGAGTGAAAGCAGCAATGCAGCGACAAAGATCGTCAGCCAGGCCGTTCCCGCCAGATCCAGCGCATGTTTGCGCCCCTGTTTGAGGTCAGGCAGGTAGCGCCCCAGGAAATACATCGCCAGCAGGCCAATGGGCAGGTTGACCCAAAATACCAAAGCCCAAGTCGTGTGTTGCACGATAAATGCCCCCAGTAACGGGCCAAGAATAGCCGAAACACCCCAGACGCTAGAAAGATACCCCATCACTTTTGGCCGTTCGGTGGCGCTGTAAATATCACCGATCACGGTGGTGGCGATCGGCATGATCGCCCCGGCGCCCAGTCCTTGCAGCAGGCGGAAGGCAATCAGCCAATACATATTCGATGAGAAACCGCACAGGACCGACCCCAACAGGAACAGCGTGGCGCCAAAGAAAAAGATCGGTTTCCGACCGTATAAATCTGCCAGACGCCCGTAGATCGGGATGGTAATGGCCTGTGCCAGCAAATAGACCGAAAACACCCAGCCCAACAACGAAAAACCACCCAGATCGCCAATAATCGTCGGCATCGCGGTGGCAACAATGGTCGCTTCGATGGCAGACATGAACATCGCCAGCATGCAGGCAAGCAGGATCAACGGCCGATGAGCCACTTGGGCAGTGCTCGAAGAAGTGTTAGTGGTCATCAGTTTACCCTGTGTCCCTATGTCTTTTATTTTACCCGCAGTATAACAGCCGGGGGACGCTGTAGTTTGTCAGGGGATGTTGTGAATAAAAATCCCGCAACGAAGCAGCTATTGAACGTATTGTTACAGCGTCACACAAAAAATAAGCACCCCATTGAATAATAAGGTATTTCTTAGGGGCAGCCTGTAAGCCAAGCCACACCTGCTTTATCGTTAAAACCTATCTGAACGATAGTGCATACCAATGATAGTGATTGATTTTAATCAAGTTGCTAACCGCCCCGGGCCGTGACAATCTGATTTTACCCTCACCATTACCTCTTAATATGTAGGGCTATTTGGAAATCAACTCATTGGAGCGAGAACATGATTAAAAAAATTATTCTGGGCTGTGCCGTTACCGCCGTCATCGGCTATTTGGGGACCGTCGGTTATGTCTATCATTACGATCAACAGCGTAACCCCGCCGTTGCTGGCAATCAAATCGATACCCTGCTAACCCGCAATGGCTGCGACTATTGTCACTCCAACTCGGCTCAGCTTCCCTTCTATGCCGAGTTACCGATCGCCAAACAAATTATGGCGCAGGATATCCTTAGTGGAAATCAGCATTTCAACCTCGATGCTACCCGCTCCGCTCTGCAACAAAAAACTGCGGTGCCTGAAGTCGATCTGGCTAAGCTGGAAGCCGTACTGCAAAACCAGGAGATGCCACCGTCAATGTATAAGCTGGTCCACTGGGGCGGAAACGTCAGCGACGGCGATCGTAATGAACTACTGAGCTGGGTCCGTCAACAGCGCGAACAGTTCTACACTTTGCCAGAGACGCCAGCCGAACTGCGCGGTGCCGCTTTACAGCCGGTGCCAGCCTCGCTACCTACCGATCCGCAGAAAGTGGCGCTGGGCTTTCGACTGTTCCACGACCCGCGCCTGTCGAAAGATAACAGCATCTCATGTGCCCACTGCCATAAGCTGGGCGAAGGTGGCGTGGATGGGCGCGTCTCATCGTTGGGGGTTGGCGATCAGGTCGGGCCAATCAACGCCCCGACGGTGTTTAATGCGGCCTTCAATATGGCGCAGTTCTGGGATGGCCGAGCGGCAGATTTACAGGCTCAGGCCGGTGGCCCACCGATGAACCCGATCGAGATGGCCTCCGAGTCCTGGGATGAAATCATCGCTAAACTGGATCAGGACGTCTTGCTGAAGGCCGACTTCCAGCGCGTCTATGCTAACGGCTTCACCGGCGATAACATTACCGACGCCATTGCCGAGTTCGAAAAGACGCTGATCACGCCAGATAGCCCGTTTGACCGTTACCTGAAAGGCGATAATGACGCCCTGACGGCGCAGCAAAAACACGGCTATCAACTGTTCCAGCAAAACAAATGTGGCACCTGCCATACCGGGGTCAACCTTGGGGGCCAGTCCTATGAGGTCATGGGGCTGAAAGCGGATTACTTTGCCGCTCGCGGCAACCCCACCGAGGCCGACCTTGGGCGTTACAATGTCACTAAAAATGATAACGATCGCCACCGTTTCAAAACCCCAACGTTACGAAACATCGCTCAAACCGCCCCTTACTTCCACGACGGCAGCGTGACTTCGCTGCACCAGGCGGTCAAGGATATGCTGACCTATCAGGTCGGCGTTACCCTACCAGACAGCGATATCAACGATCTGGTCGCGCTGCTGGAAGGCATGAGCGGTAAATATCAGCCTGCCACGCCTCCGGGCGGTTGATACTGTAGCCACAACGCCAGGTTTCTGATAAAGATTCTCTGGTTTTCAGGTGGGTAGACAAGCACAATGCCCACCTGAACCTCTTATTCTTCATCACTGCCGACACATGAATCAATTGGTCCCTCTGCACCACTATCGCGCCCTGCTGCGCCATCTGTTTATTGCCATCCTGCTCGGCATTTGTGCTGCGCTGGCCGTGTGGTTATTTCACCGCGCCATGTACGGGCTTGAATGGTTGTTGCTGGATCACGAGGAAGGCAGTTTGGTGGCCGCTGCCGCTGCACTGCCCGGATGGCGCAGAGCGTTGACGCCAGCATTGGGTGGATTAGCCGCTGGCTTTTTGTTGTGGATCTACCAGCGTTACCAACATCAAAGACCCATCGCGCCAACGGATTATATGGAAGCGATTGAAGCCGGTGACGGACGGCTAGCCGTTAACGCCAGCCTGATAAAATGCCTAGCCTCACTGTTGGTGGTTTCCAGCGGTAGCACCATTGGCCGCGAGGGGGCGATGATCCTGCTGGGGGCGTTGGTGGGGTCGGTATTTGCCCAGCGCTTTACCCCAGCGAAAGAATGGAAATTGTGGGTGGCTTGCGCTGCCGCAGCCGGGATGGCTAGCGCCTATCATGCCCCGTTGGCGGGTAGCCTGTTTATCGCGGAGATCCTGTTTGGTTCGCTGATGCTGGCCTCGCTTGGCCCGGTAGTGATCGCCGCCGTGAGCGCGCTACTGATGACCAATCTGCTGAACGGTGGCCAGGCTCCGCTCTATATCGTGGAGCCGCTTGCTGCTCCCTGGCCGGTGCAGTATCTGTTAATGGCCTTGGTGGGCATACTGGCAGGAGTTTGTGGCCCGTTGTTTCTGTGGGCGATGGCGGCCAGCGGGCGGGCATTTCGCTCGCTCAATCTCATACCGCCATTACAGTTGGCGCTTGGCGGGCTGATCGTCGGGTTGCTTTCCTTGTTGTATCCCGAAGTCTGGGGAAATGGTTATAGCGTGGTGCAATCGTTGCTCTCGGCACCACCAGGGATGCTGCTGGTCAGTGCGATCCTGATTTGCAAACTGTTAGCCCTGTTGGCCAGTAGTGGATCAGGTGCACCTGGGGGCGTGTTCACGCCGACATTATTCGTGGGGGCCGCATTGGGCTCGGTAGTGGGCCAGATGTTTGGCCTATGGCCAGAGTTGGGTACTGCAGTGCCCATTCTGCTGGCACTGACCGGTATGGCGACATTGCTGGCTGCCACCACTCATGCGCCCATTATGGCAGCATTAATGGTGTTTGAGATGACCGGGGAATATACCCTGCTGCCAGGCATTCTGTTGGCTTGCGTTATCGCCACTACCATTGCTCGCGGGCTACGCCCACAGTCGGTTTATCACAACGCGTAACGGTCAACCAGCTGCGAAACGTCCAGATATTGTGCCAGCTCACGTTGTTCTGCGCGCGGCAGATACGGGATCTCACCCAGCAATGGAGCCGGAATACGCTGCTGCATCGCATCGATAGTTTCTGCATAGTGAGCTAAACCAGGGTTGATACGATTAGCCACCCAGCCCAGCAATGGTAAGCCATCGTTAATAATTGCCTGTGCAGTTAATAGCGCATGACTGACACAGCCCAGTTTGATCCCGACCACCAGGATAACCGGCAGTTGTTCCTGTACCACCCACTCGGCATAAGGACGGAGATCGTTCATCAATACCCGCCAGCCGCCGCTGCCCTCCACCACTACCGTATCGGCCTTGGCGGCGAGATGGTGCAAACCACGGCTCATCAGTCCGTAATCAATATCCTGGGTTGCATGGGCATGAAACACCTCATCCAGACAGGTGATCGGATTGATTTCATCATAGGACAGCGGCAGTGAGGAAGAGGCCTGTAAAACTAAAGCGTCTCTATTGCGGATGCCTTCACCGGTTTCATGGCAGCGCGCCGCAATGGGCTTATAACCCGCCACTGAGCGACCTTGCGCGGCGAAAGCCTGCAATAAACCGCGGGAAACCACTGTCTTACCTACGTCGGTATCCGTGCCTGTAACAAATAAACGCTTTAACATGAATAGATTGCCTTGAAATGCCTCGTTAACCTAAAAAACCGCCGTAAATCACGACGAGAGTCGTCCTACGGGAAAAGTCTAGGGGATGCAACTCAACGGGGGCTTGAGGTAGCTCAATCTTTTGGCGGTAAATAATAAGAAACTCTGATAAGGGGTATCAAGGTCAAAGGAACGAAAACGTACCCAGGTTTTTGTGGCGCCGAGTGCCTCGTATCGGCATGATCCAGGGAGCTAACTACCGTGGTTTTAATGGTCGTTGAACCTAACCCCTATTTTCTTTTTGTCCACACTGGTGGGGAGTTTTTCTGGGTGAATAACTTTCCCGATGGGGGTATAGCGGTAGGATGATTCAAATGACTCATAGAACAACACCAACGTTTGCGTACCGTACAACATGAGATCGCCTGCCTGAATAGTCCCAGGCCGTACAGGGCTTGAAGGCAACTTATGGGGAAGTTCGGCAAATATCTCATTCCCATTCAACTCTTCCATACCAAGTTGCAATGGTAAAGAATTAACAAATGCTTTAGCCGCTGGATTGTCGTGAAGTTTGACCTCAAATTGTTGGTCATCAATATTCATTTTAACCATCATCGGGCTCTCCTTAAGGGGCGGGTTAATGATCATGTCGGCATGGCCTGCCAAAGTACAAGCCAGCAGCAGACCCGGTATTAATGTGTTCTGATATTTCATGCGATAAACCCAAAAAAATTAGCCACACCCGTCAGGATGCGGCTTTTGACATTATTTGAGATTAGCTTTAAAGAACGACGTCAGCTTGGCAAATGGGATCATGTCGCTACGGTCATAAAGATCGACATGGCCTGCCCCCGGCACGATGTACAACTCTTTCGGCTGTCCGGCACGTTTGTAAGCATCTTCACTAAATTCTTTAGAATGCGCCCGATCGCCAGTGATGAACAGCATCGCGCGTGGCGAGATCGTTTCAATATCGTTGAACGGATAGAAGTTCATGAACTTCCCAATGCTGCTCAACATAGGTTTGGTTGTCAGCTCTTCTTTCTCACCCTGTGGTGTATAACTTCCTCGCGGTGTGCGATAGAAATCGAAGAATTCTCGTTGAATTGCTGGCGTTGAATCATCAAGCTGGTTAACGGTACCTGGGATATAAGCAATGTCTCCGCCATTAAACTCAACAGCTCGTTGTTCTATTGCAGATTTAATGAATGCTTTACGCTGTTCAGGCGTAACGGAATGATGAAGACCATGGCGGAAAGCCGCCCCCATGTCATACATACTCACCGTGGCCACGGCCTTCATTCTCGGGTCAATTTTGGCAGCACTGATAACGAAGCTCCCGCTACCGCAAATACCCAGCACGCCAATTTTCTCCGGATTAACGTAAGGTTGAGTATTCAGATAATCGACCGCGGCACTGAAATCATCCGCATAAATTTCCGGAGAAATAAGATGGCCGGGTTTTCCTTCACTTTCTCCCCAGAAGGAAAGATCAATTGCCAACGTCACAAACCCTTGCTCGGCCAGTTTCTGGGCATACAGATTTGAGCTTTGTTCTTTTACCGCCCCCATCGGATGGCCAATGACAATCGCCGGGTTTTGTGAATTCTGATCCATCCCTTTCGGTATAAACAGATTGCCGACCACATTCATCTGATACTGGTTTTTGAAGGTCACCTTTTGCTGGGTGACTTTATCGCTTTGGTAAAAATTATCGGCTCCGTTAGACATATCGGCGCCAACTGCCGCAAATGAACTGATTAACAGCCCTAACAGCATGGTAAATTTTCTCATCAGAGAACTCCTCATTGAGTTTGGTGGATATCTTTACGTGACGTCAATAACGCCAGGGCGGCCGCTATCACTAACAAAATGCCGCTGATGGTGAAGGTGCTTTGATAACCGCTGTGGTCAAATGCTAACCCGCCGATTGTGGAGCCTAATGCGATGGACAGTTGCACTATGGCAACCATCAGGCCACCGCCAGCCTCCGCATCTTCCGGCAGTGTTCTAGCGATCCACGTCCACCAACCGGTGGGTGCAGCAGTGGCGATTAAGCCCCATAAACCAAGCAGTGTTGCAACAATCCAAATACTCTGACCAAAAGCGATCAGTGCTCCGGCAATAGCGGCCATTAGCAAAGGGATGGCAATGAGTGTGGGGTAAAAACCTGATGCCAAAAATGCGCTAATCACCAGGGTTCCGATAAAACCAGCAACTCCTATTGCCAGTAAAATAAGCGACAACGTAGTGATATCTACCTGCGTTACCCTCTCAAGAAACGGACGTAGATAAGTAAACAAAGCAAATTGGCCCATAAAGAATAATCCGCAGGCCGCAAGCCCCATCGCCACAAGCGGGTTAGCCAAAAGACGAAAAACAGTACCGTTACGCTTATCGCTTTTATCAGCCTTCATTGCAGGCAGGCTGAACCACTGCCAGATAAAAACAATCACTCCAACCGGAACAAGGCAAAAGAATGCGCCTCGCCAACCGATAATCGAGCCCAGATAACTGCCAAGTGGTGCGGCTATAACGGTTGCCAAGGCGTTACCCCCGTTAAAGATGGCCAGCGCACTTGGAACCTGGTGTTGCGGAACCAGGCGAAGAGCAGTAGCGGCTGATAAGGACCAGAACCCACCAATAGCAATACCAATCAGGGCACGGCCAACCATGTAAATCAGGTAACTGGGTGCTAACGCGAGAATGGCTCCGGAGAACGCCATCAACGCAGTCATGCTCAACAGTAATGTCTTGCGATCGAGACCTCCGGCCAGTGTAGAAATGGAGAGACTCGTCAATACCGCAAATACGCCGGAAATAGCGATCCCCTGCCCAACCAGCCCCTCACTGATCCCTAGCTCTCCCGATATGGGCGTCAGCAGGCTGACAGGCATAAACTCCGAAGCAATAAGCGCAAAGACACACAACGTCATGGCAAATACTCCGCTCCAGTATGCGCGTTCTTTATGAGGTGATAGATCGTTCGACAAGATGGGCATAAATTGCTGACTCCGAATAACCCCCGGCAGTTTTCAGGTAAACCGCGGCCGAACGCTATTCGCAGGAATAACGTCAGGAAAGTAAAAATGGAAAGAGCAACAGCGTTTATCCGCCATCGCTTAATAATCTCTTGCTGGAAATTTTACACTCAGGGTGCATCATTACTAGCTAATGAATGCTTAATAGGTTTATAACTGTAGCTTATTAATGAGACGGGCCATACCTGATGAAACGCAACCTGAACGACCTGCTCTATTTTGTCACGGTCGCACGTGAAAGCAGCTTTACCCGTGCCGCAGCACAGCTGGGTGTAACGCAGCCTGCACTCAGCCAGGCGATTTCTGCACTTGAAGATCGTATGCAAATTCGCCTGCTGACCCGTACCACCCGTAGCGTATCGCCGACTTCCGCCGGAGAGCGGTTGCTACTGGCTATTGGTAATCGCATCGATGAGATTGAAGCCGAACTGGATATGCTGACCGCGCTGCGCGATAAGCCTGCAGGTACGGTCCGTATCACCTGCGGGCCAAATGTTTTACACAGTACCCTGCTGCCAAAGCTGACCCCGCTGTTGCATGAGTACCCGGATATTAATATCGAGTTCGACGCAAACCATGGTTTTCGCGATATCGTGGCAGATCGGTTTGATGCGGGCGTTCGACTGGGTGACACCATTGATAAAGACATGATAGCGGTACCCATCGGGCCCAAATTACGTATGGCCGCAGTGGCATCTCCGGGCTATTTTTCACGTTATCCTATCCCCAACACCCCCCATGAGTTGACGCAGCACAGGTGCATAAATCAACGTATGGTCAGGTCTGGGGGGTTGTATATCTGGGATTTCGATCAGGATGAGGGGGATCTTAATGTTCGCGTCAGCGGACAGCTCATTTTCAATACCTCTGAACATATTGTTGCTGCGGCGCTTGCAGGACACGGGATTGCTTTTTTGCCAGAAGAAGAGTTTGGATCACATATTAAAGAAGGTAATCTGGTGCGTGTGCTGGAGCAATGGTGCAAGCCCTTCCCCGGCTACTATCTGTATTATCCCAGTCGCAAACAGCCTTCTCCAGCATTCTCGTTGGTCCTTGAAGCACTTAGGATCGGTCGAAAGCGTAGCCCTGCCAACGAGACAGTGGAAGCGTAGTTTTTGGGTTCAATTCCCGGGTAGTTAATGCCACAGGCTAAATCAACCTTGTAGCAACTTCACCAACAAAGAACCGTTATACATGGCTTCTTTCACCAGTGCGGCTCCCGGCATGGTGCCTTGGTTGAAGAACTGGGTGGATTCAACTTGAACATGCTCGCTGTACGCAGGCAAGGATTGCTGACGAATGCAGGAAGCAATCGCCGGATGCAGAATTTCAGCGGCCCGGTTCAACGGTGAACCTACCAGGATTTTTTCCGGATTGAACAGGTTGACCATGATCGCCACAATGCGCCCGACGCTGTGCCCGACGCCAAGAATAATATCTTTGGCTAACTGATCGCCAGCCATTGCCGCATCGCATAGCGATTCCACGGTCAATGGTGCGCCATGCAGCATGGAAGACATCGAGCCTCCCAAACGTTGCTGGACAATTTCCAGCATGTTTTCAATACTGGCGACCGTTTCCAGGCAACCATGGTTGCCGCAATAGCAGCGTTTACCGTACGGATCGACCTGTGTGTGACCTATCTCCACCACGCTGCTGCTACCCGCATGCAGTACGCGTCCGTTAGTGATCACCCCTGCACCAACGTTATGATCGATGACGACCTGAATGACGTTGTGGCTGCCACGGGATGCGCCATACAGCGCCTCTGCCATCGTCCAGGCGCAGATATCATGCTGAACATAAACCGGCAGGCCCGTCAGTGCCTCTAGCGCTGGCCCCAATGCCATTTCGTTGACGTCATAAAACGGCATGCGGTGAACAATACCCGCGGCGGTATCAATCATGCCGGGCAGTGTGATGGCGATGGCGGTTAAACGTTCCAGTTTGCTTTGGTGACGGATAAAGAACTGATCGACTTCACTAACGATACGCTGTAATAACGGTTCGGGATGTTCGGCTTTTAACGGCAGCAGTTCTTCAACCACCATCTTGCTACTGAGATCGCGCAGCGCCAGGGTAATGGTGCCACGGCTGATACGTGCAGAGAGGTAATGCCAGGCTTCGGTGTCCAGCACCAGGCCAACGGCCGGTCGGCCACGGCTGCCCACTTCCTGATATTCGGTTTCTTTAACCAGATGCGCTTCGAGCAGCTCACGCACTATCTTGGTGATACTGGCAGGTGCCAGCTGTGCCCGCTTGGATAATTCGATGCGCGAAATCGGTCCCAGCCGATCTATCAGCCGGTAAACTGCCCCTGCATTGGTTTGCTTGATCTGATCAATATGCCCAGGCTGCCCATCCGCAATCACACACCCGCTCCTGCTATTTTTCGCGCTTCTAAATAAAGATTAGGGGCTATGGTGGGGCTTTTGGAATACAGCGTCAACTATTTGATTCGTTATGTGATTAACAGCACAAATTCACCGAGCTTTCCGCCAAAAACGCCTCTTATTTACCCAGCTTTGGGTTCGAGCATCAGCGCCATTAACGCCTTGGCCGCTGCCGTTAACGGCCTGCTGCGATGATGCACCAACCAGACCTCAGTCATCGCCTCCGGCTCGGCTAAGGGGAGATAGGTCACCCCATCGATCTTCACTCTGCCAAATGACATCGGCAAAATGGAAATCCCCAACCCGGCCGCGACCAGACCGATAATAGTCATCGCTTCCCCCACTTCTTGCGTGATGTAAGGGGCGATCCCGGCATTGGCCAGTAAAGCCAGAATTTCGTCATACAGCGCGGTGCCCACTTCGCGGGAAAAGAACACGAAGGGTTCCTGGGCCAAATCGCTGAAACGCAGCGTGCCTGATGCCTTTAGGGTTAACGGGTGGCCATTCGGCACTACGGCAAGCAAGGGCTCGCGTAATAACAACTGATGCTGCAGCGCATCCGGCAAGCGGGTATTGCGCATCACGCCCAGATCAAGGTCACCGTTGAGCAGCGGTTCAAGCTGTTGCTTGGTGTTCACCTCACGCATTTTGATATGTACATCCGGTGATAACTGGCGAAAGGCTCGCAAGCTACGGGAAACCACGCTGATAAACGGAGCCGAAGAGGTAAAACCAATCGTCAGTTCACCCAGTTCACCACGCTCCAGGCGCGCCGCCTTCTCTGCTGCCCGGTTGACCTGGGCAAGCACCTGATAGGCTTCTTTCAAGAACATCTCCCCCGCCTGAGTCAGGCTGACATTACGGTTATTGCGTGCCAGCAAACGCGCGCCCACCATATCCTCCAGTGCCTGGATCTGTTGGCTAAGGGGCGGCTGGGAGATCCGTAGCCGCTCCGCCGCCCGGCCAAAATGCAGTTCTTCAGCGACGGCCACAAAGTAACGCAAATGTCTGAGCTCGATATTCATACTTTAAACATCTTAATTAGGATGATTAATATATTAGACAAAAAACTGGCCGCTCCCTATGATTTTGTGACTCAAGACGTATTTTTTATCTCCCTAACCCGGTAAGGAACCGCTGTGACAACCGCTTCGCGTTCTGCGGCCAGTATGCCAAAAACGCTGCCTGCGCCTGACAGTGCCCCAACAACCAAACGCACCACGCTGAATAAACTCCCCTACATCGAACGCGGTACACCTCAGTTTATGCGTGTGACCTTGGCGCTGTTCTCTGCCGGGCTGGCTACCTTTGCGTTGCTGTACTGTGTGCAACCGATCTTGCCGGTGCTTTCGCAGGATTTTGGTATCTCCCCAGCGGAGAGCAGCCTTTCTCTTTCCTTCTCCACTGGGATGTTGGCCATCGGCCTGATGTTTACCGGCCCGCTGTCAGATGCGATCGGCCGCAAGTCGGTGATGGTGGTGGCCCTGCTGTTGGCGGCAATCTGTACGCTGATTTGTGCCTTCATGACCAGTTGGCACGGCATCTTGGTGATGAGGGCGTTGATTGGGCTTTCGCTGAGCGGGGTTGCGGCAGTCGGTATGACCTATCTGAGCGAAGAGATCCACCCGAGCTTCGTGGCCTTTTCTATGGGCCTCTATATCAGCGGTAACTCGATCGGTGGGATGAGTGGGCGCCTGGTGACCGGGGTGCTCACCGATTTCTTCTCCTGGCGGATCTCGCTGGCGGTGATTGGGGTGTTCGCCCTGGCGGCGGCTTGTATGTTCTGGCGCATTCTGCCCGCGTCCAAACACTTCCGCGCCAGTTCATTGCGGCCAAGGACGTTGCTGATTAACTTTAAGCTGCATTGGCACGATAAGGGGCTGCCGCTGCTGTTTGCCGAAGGGTTCCTGCTGATGGGTAGCTTTGTGACAATGTTCAACTACATTGGCTACCGCCTGCTGAGCGATCCTTATCATCTTAGCCAGGCAATTGTGGGCCTGTTGTCGGTGGTGTATCTCACCGGTTCTTACAGTTCACCCAAAGCGGGTGCCCTGACCTCCAGATTTGGCCGCGGCCCGGTGCTGCTGGCGTCCATTATCATTATGCTGATCGGGATACTGATCACCGCCCTGGCCCCTGTCACAGTGATCTTTATTGGCATGATGCTGTTCACTGCCGGTTTCTTTGCCGCCCACTCGGTTGCCAGCAGTTGGATTGGCCGCCGCGCACGCCGGGCCAAAGGCCAGGCTTCTTCGCTCTATCTGTTTTGTTATTACGTGGGTTCCAGCGTTGCCGGTACGCTGGGCGGCGTGTTCTGGCATAACTTTGGCTGGGGCGGCGTAGTCGCCTTTATCAGCTTGATGCTGTTGCTGGCCCTGCTGGTTGGCCATTACCTGAAGAAATTGCCGGAAGCCGCGCGTATCTAACCTCCAGACCCTTTCCGCTCAGGGAAGGGTCCACCTTAGCTCCCTGTTCAGCCAAGTTCACTCATTGCTAATGACGATGATGCGGCTGAAGTTGCCACTCTGGTTACACTGCTCTACAATGTATGTTGTAACTAAAATGCGAGGTAATGATGGATAAGTACAGCCTGATCGGCAGAATGAATGCGCGTTTTAGCGAGCTGGAACAGGCATTGGCGCAACTCCACCAGCAGATCCAACCGTTGCGATTGCTGGCCGCAAGGGTATTCAGCCTGCCAGAAATCGAGAAAGGTAAGGAGCATAGCGCCATCGAACAGATCAGCGTGCAGCAGCATGTGGGCCAGGCTGCCCGTGACCTCGCACTGGAACACTACCAACGGCTGTTTATCCACCACAACCGCCAACATATCAGCAGCAAGGCGGCGGTAAGATTGCCCGGTGTCATTTGCCTTGAGACCGAAAGAGCCGAGTATCTGGCACTACAACAGCAGATCGCCCGGATCAACCGCCTGAAGGCGGAGTTAGAACAGATCATTACCGTCGAGTCTGGCCTGGCACCTGAGCAACGTTTTGAGTTTGTGCACACCCACCTGCACGGTTTGATCACCCTTAGCGCCTATCGCTCCATTACCCTGCTCACCAACCCGGACTCGGTGCGTTTTGGCTGGGCCAACAAGCACATCATCAAGAAGGTGAAGCGCGACGATATCCTGGCGCAATTAGAGAAAAGCCAGAAAGCCGGGCGCGCCGTTCCGCCCTACAACCGCGAACAGTGGGCCGAGTTGGTGGGCCGAGAAATTGACGACGTCAGCCGCCTGCCGCAGAACGCCACGCTGAAAATCAAACGGCCGGTAAAGGTGCAGCCAATCGCGCGCGTATGGTATCAACCGCAGCAAAAACAGGTACAGCACCCCTGCCCGCTGCCGCTGATTGCCCTGTGCCAACCAGAGATGGGCGCACAGGTGCCGAAGATCGGTGAACTGCTCAATTACGACGTGACGGCGGTAAAACACAAATATAAGCCGGAGGCTAAGCCTCTGCGCTTGCTAGTGAAACGCCTGCATCTGTATACCGATGTTGAGGGATAATTAACGGGCGTAAAATCAGTTTATCGCGGTATTTGGTTGAACGGGCACAGCATGTGTGCCCCGTATGGCGAATCAAGCAGTGGAAGAATTACTCGTCGTTAAGCTGGTAAACACGCAGCCGATGGCCATCAAGATCGGCCGCAACAAAGGTGTAGCCGAAGTCCAGCTCGACCGGAGATTGCACGATAGTTAATCCTTTATCCCGCCATTGTTGATAGAGCGCATCGACCTGTTGCGGTTGTTCACACATAAAGCAGATTTCTGTACCGCCACCGGTCGCCGCTGGCGCAGGTTCAACGGTATGTTTTGACCACATGCCCAGCTTGAAACCGTTATTCAAGATAAACAAGGCAAAGGTGGGAGACTGCTCGACAGGTTCAGTTCCCAACAGCTGGCGATAAAATTCGGCGCTTTTTTCTGGGTTATCGACATAAATCATGGTCATGCTTGGGGTAGTCATCACGTTATCCTCTGAGTGGGAACCGGCTGGCTCCTGATAACGTCACTCTAGTGCCCCCTACTGTCAGTTTATGGCAGCAGGATCATTGTGCAATGCCCTCGCTTTCCCGCCACTGCTTCATCAGTGCCCGGCGGCCGCGCGGGTAACGCAGTTCTAGCGGCATCAAGCGGCCAATACGATCAAGGCGGAAATGGCGTATCGAGCCACGCAATTCACACCAGGCCATCAGGATCTGTACCTGTTCAAAGTAGCCCATGGCAAATGGCCACAAGATACGCTCGCTGCCATTACCGGCATAATCCCGATACTCCACCTTTATTTTACGCTCCAAACGGATGGCTTCACGGATCGTCACCAACGTTTCATCGGCCACATAGGCAGTAGGCACCGGGCCGATTAGCAGCGTATTGGCATCCAGCTCTTCACGCAGTTCCGCAGGCAACACGGCGGCAATTTTTGCCAACGCATTGGTCGCCGCCCCGGCAAGCTGGCTGTCACCCCGGCGTTCTACCCAGCGCATACCCAGAACCAGCGCTTCGATCTCAGTTTGCGAGAACATCAGCGGCGGCAGCATAAATCCCGGCCGTAATACATAACCGATCCCGACTTCGCCAACAATATCTGCCCCCTGCTGCTGCAAGGTGGCGATATCGCGGTATAAAGTGCGCATGCTGATCCCCAGCTCTTCGGCCAGGGAATGCCCAGCGACCGGGTAACGATGGCGGCGCAGGATCTGCATCAGATCGAGCAGGCGTTGAGTGCGGGACATGGGTTACTCTCGTTGCAGCAGTTGTTGAATAAAGTCGGCAAAGGCACGGGCCTTGGCCGAGATGAAGTGCCCACTGGGAAACACCGCCCACAGCGCCAACGGTGGTAACTGCCATTGCGGCAAGACGGCAACCACCTTGCCCTCACGTAATTCACTACGAAACAGCCCTTCACAGGCTACCGTCGCACCAAAGCCAGCCACCACCATTTCACGTAAGCATTCGGTTGCACTCACGCGTACCCGGCCCTGCAATCGGACCTGTTGCTGCTGTTGTTCATGGGTGAACAGCCACTCCTCAGCGCCACCCGCACGGTGATGGATCACCATATCATGCTGTAGCAACTCCCGTGGCATATGGGGCATCCCTGCTCTGGCAAAATACGCCGGTGCCCCGATGACTCGTTGCGTTGCTGAGCCCAATTTGCGGGCGGTAAAGCCGGAGTCAGCTAAATCACCAATACGCAAAGCGATATCGATCCCCTCGGCGATCAGCCCCAACTCGCCTTCATCAAGCAGCAGATCCATTGCCAATTCCGGGTTTTCGTGTAGAAACCGGCTCAAGTCCGGCAGTTCAATCATACGGGAAAACACCGCAGACGAAGCGACCCGCAGCCGACCAGTCAACACCTCGGCCACGCCTGACACGGCCGATTCGGTTTCCGCAACCTCATGCAAGATGTGCTTGGCCCGCAGATAGAGCTGTTGTCCCGCTTCCGTCGGCCGTAAACCGTGAGTAGAGCGAAGGAGCAAGCGCGTATTCAGCTGTTGTTCCAACCGGACAATCGCTTTGGATACCGCCGGTTGACCCACGTTAAGCCGCCGGGCCGCAACGGAAAACGATCCTGCCTCAAACACGCTGATATAGGTGGCGTAGTCGCCTAGCTTATCCATCCTGCCATTCCCCACTGGAATAACCATTAGTGATCACCGCACTCTACCCCCATACAACGACAATAGGCAAACTGGTTGCTGTCCATTCGCTATTTTAAGGAACAACATGAAACTTCAGGATCAGCTCGACGCGTTCAAAGCCGCTTTTGAAGCAGGCCAACTGCCCTTCAAGCTTGCGCCCTCGGACCATGAACTCTTACGTCAGGGTATCGACGAGCTTATCAGTACAGAAATGGCCAACAACGCCTTGTCGGTTGGAGATCGCGCCCCTGAGTTTACTTTGCCGGATACCCAGGGTAACCCAGTCTCTTCCCGGCAATTGCTGGCTCAAGGGCCGCTGGTCGTCAGTTTCTATCGGGGAGGATGGTGCCCATACTGCAATATGGATCTCCAGGCACTGCAAGCAGTTCTGCCTGAGTTGCGTGACGGTGCCAACCTGGTGGCCATCTCGCCACAGTTGCCGGTTAACGGCCAGCAAATGCAGCAAGCGCATGGCTTAACGTTTCCTTTGCTGACGGATAGCGGCAATAGCCTGGCAGCACAGTTTGGTTTACGTTTCGCGTTGGCGAATGATCTTGTCGAGCTTTACACCAACAGCTTGGGTATCGACCTGACCAAGCTTAACGACGAAAGTGGATGGACATTGCCGATGCCTGCCCGCTTCGTTATCGCGCCTGGCGGTGACATCATTTATGCAGAAGTTAACCCGGATTATACCCAGCGTGCGGATCCACTGGCGTTGGCTTCATTGCTGAAGGGGTGAGCCGCGCTGCCAGGCGCTATCACCGCGCCTGGCCTTTGGCCTTATTTCCTCATGCTGCCGACCATCTCCTCTGGCCGTACCCACTCGTCAAACTGCTGTTCGGTCAAATAGCCCAACTTCAGCGCCGAGGCTTTCAGGGTTAATCCTTCCTTGTGGGCCTGTTTGGCGATTTCTGCCGCCTTGTCATAACCAATATGGGTATTCAAGGCGGTAACCAACATCAGCGACTCGTTAAGCAACTGGCCGATGCGTTCGCGGTTCGGTTCAATCCCCACCGCACAGTGCTCATTGAAGCCGCTCATGCCGTCTGCCAGCAAACGGATAGATTGCAGATAGTTGTGAATAACCAGCGGGCGGAATACGTTCAGCTCAAAGTTACCGGACGCGCCGCCAATGTTCACCGCCACGTCGTTGCCCATCACCTGCGCACAGAGCATGGTCATCGCTTCACACTGCGTGGGGTTGACCTTCCCCGGCATGATCGAGCTGCCCGGTTCATTTTCAGGAATTGCGATCTCACCGATGCCACAACGTGGGCCAGAGGCCAGCCAGCGCACATCGTTGGCGATCTTCATCAACGAGGCGGCCAAGCCCTTCAAGGCACCGTGGCCATGCACCAGCGCATCGCAGGTTGCCAAGGCTTCGAACTTGTTCGGCGCGGTGACAAAAGGCTGCCCGGTCAGTTCTGCCAAAGCCTTCGCCACCCGCACAGCGTATTCGGGATGAGTGTTCAGCCCGGTCCCCACAGCCGTACCGCCCAAGGCCAACTCACTAAGATGCGGGATGCTGGCTTCGATATGTTTGAGGTTATATTCCAACATCGCCGCCCAGCCGGAGATTTCCTGACCCAGCGTCAGCGGCGTAGCATCTTGTAGATGGGTGCGGCCGATTTTGACGATATCGTGGAAAGCTTCTGCCTTGGCATGCAGCGTGCGGTGCAGCGCTTTCAACTCAGGGATCAGATGCTCGCGCACCGCGATCACTGCCGCTACATGCATTGCAGTAGGGAAAACGTCGTTGGAGCTCTGGCTTTTATTGACGTCGTCGTTGGGATGGACCCGCCGCGCATCACCGCGTTCGCCCCCCAGTAATTCGCTGGCACGGTTGGCCAGCACTTCGTTCATATTCATGTTGGTCTGGGTGCCGGAACCGGTTTGCCAGATCGACAATGGGAATTCATTGGGGTGCTTGTCCGCCAGCACTTCATCGGCAGCCTGGATAATCGCCTTGCCCCGCTCTGCTGGCAGCAACCCCAGATCCATATTGACGCTGGCTGCCGCACGCTTGGTCATCGCCAACGCATGGATCAGCGCCGGGGGCATTTTTTCTGACGAGATACGGAAATGTTCCAACGAACGCTGAGTCTGCGCGCCCCACAGTTGGTCGGCGGGTACTTCGATGGGGCCCATTGAGTCTTTTTCAATCCGAACGCCTGCCATCACGGTCTCCTTAGCACAATTCCTAAAATGAAGGGGAAATGCCAACGAGTGATAGCCCGTTGGCGAGCCTCCTCAGTATAGCCAGATAATAACTATTCGCATTAACGTCCTGCGCAAACAGCATTTTTAGCCATCTTGGCTTGCATGCGCCTGCGCCACATTGTTTACTTAGCGCAATTTTCTTGAGAAAGCAGGGATACGATCATGCAAAAAATGACTAATGCCATCCAAAACTACGCCTGGGGCAGCGTTGATGCGTTAACCAAGCTATATGGCATTGCCAACCCGACAGGCAAGCCAATGGCCGAACTGTGGATGGGTGCCCACCCTAAAAGCAGCTCACAGGTCACCGATCAGGCAGGAAACCTGCGTTCTTTGCGTGAAGTGATTGATACCGACCAGCCTAAACAGCTGGGTGCCGAAGTGGCACAACGCTTTGGTGAACTGCCGTTCCTGTTTAAGGTGCTGTGTGCCGACCAGCCGCTCTCCATTCAGGTCCATCCAAGCAAGAGTGCCGCAGAGGTAGGTTTTGCCAAAGAAAATGCCGCCGGTATTCCGTTTGACGCCGCAGAACGCAACTATAAAGACCCGAATCACAAGCCGGAACTGGTGTTTGCCCTGACACCGTTCCTGGCGATGAATGGCTTCCGCGAACTGGATGATATCGTTGCATTATTACACCCGCTTTCCGGCGCACATCACGATATCGCCGCCTTCCTGCAACAGCCAGATACCGCCCACCTGTCGACCCTGTTTGCCAGCCTGCTGGGAATGAGCGGTGAGCAAAAAACGCTGGCGCTTGGCGTGCTGAAAGCCGCCTTGAACAACCAGCAGGGTGAGCCTTGGGACACCATTCGCTTTATCGCTCGTTTCTATGCCGACGACAGCGGCCTGTTCTCTCCGCTGCTGTTGAACGTAGTCAAACTGGCACCGGGGGAAGCCATGTTCCTGTATGCCGAGACCCCACATGCCTATCTGAACGGCGTCGCGCTGGAAGTGATGGCAAACTCGGATAACGTGCTGCGCGCGGGCTTGACGCCAAAATTCATCGATATTCCTGAACTGCTGGCCAACCTGCAGTTCCGCCCACAACCGGCATCTGGCCTGCTGACTCAGCCAGAGCAACGTGGCAAAGAACTGTTCTTCCCGATCCCCGTTGAGGACTTTGCCTTCTCGTTACACGATCTCGATGCCATACCGCAACCACTGGCGCAAAACAGCGCGGCGATCGTGTTCTGTGTAGAAGGTGAAGCAACGCTGGAGAAACAGGGCCAACAGGTCATCTTGCAGCCAGGTGAATCCTGCTTTATTGCCGCCTTTGAATCCCCGGTTAACGTCACCGGGAGTGGCCGTATCGCCCGCGTTTATAATCAGTTGCCCTAATTGACGGTAAAATATAGGTAAATAAGTTGCTAAGATGATTAGTTTACCTACACAATAAAAACGCCTACGGGCGTTTTTTCGCAGGCCCAATTGGTCGCCCTGCCCTCTACCGGCTTTACAAAGGAATAACAGAACTATGAAAAAATCGTTAGTCGCTGTCAGCGTCATTGTGGTGCTCGGCGCAGCATGGACTGGAGCCTCTTGGTACACCGGCAAGCTTATCGAGCAACGGATGGGGGAAATGGTAGACACCGCCAATAGCCAGTTGAAGACCATCCTGCCTAAGGCCGGGGTCAAGATGAGCTATGAAAACTACCAACGCGGGATTTTCAGCAGCCAAGCCCGTTTTGTGCTGCGTGCCGATGGTAGCATCACCACCGACGATGCCCTGCTGAAGTCCGGCGAAGAAGTGGCCTTCATTGAAACCGTCGATCACGGCCCATTCCCGCTGGCCCAGTTGAAAAAATTCAACCTGATCCCAAGCATGGCCTCGGTACATACCGAGCTGGAAAACACGCCAAAAGTCAAAACCCTGTTTGAAATCACCAAAGGCAAGTCGCTGTTCAGCGCCGATTCACGCATTGCCTACAGCGGCGATGTCGCCAGTTCCATCGATGTGATCCCGGTGGAATACCAGAAAGACAAGTCCTCACTGAAATTCAGCGGTGCCAAAATTGACGCGGATATCGGCAAGGATATGCAAACCGCTGTCCTGGATGCCAGCAGTGACAGCCTGGTGATCAGTGGCCCGAATCAGTCTGGCCAAAACGAGCAGATGACCATGCAAGGGCTGACGCTCAAAAGCAACACGCATCTGGGCCAATACGGTCTGAGCCTGGGTGAGCAAGCGCTGGGCATGAAGCAACTGACCATGGCTATCGACGGTAAAGACGCCATGACGATGGAAGGCTTCAACCTGGCCAGCCAGTTCGGCGAGAAAGGCAACAGCCTCGCAGGTCAGTTGGACTACACCATGGCAGCGTTGAAAATTCAGGGCACCGATTTTGGCGCGGGTAAGCTGCTGCTGAAAATCGACAACCTGGACGGTAAAGGGCTGAAAGAGTTTGCCGATCGTTACAACCAGCAGGCCATGGCCTTGCTGCAACAGGCAGAAACGCTGTCGCCAGAAGCCTACCAGCAGCAAACGGCTGAGATGCTGGTGCAAAACCTGCCGCTGTTGCTGAAAGGCAACCCAACCATCAGCATCGCACCGCTGAGCTGGAAAAATGCCAAGGGTGAAAGTGCCTTTACCCTTAACCTCGATCTGCTGGATCCCGCACAGGCTGGCGCTGCGGCCGAATCACCGGACCAACAGCTTGCCCGTTCGGTCAAGAAAATCGACGCGCAGTTGACTATTCCGGTCGCTATGGCGCAGGAAACCATGGCTCAAGCGGCACAGCTGCAAGGTGCCAGTGCACAACAAGCACAGCAGCAGGCCGAGCAGCAGGTGAAAAGCCTGGCGGCAATGGGCGAGATGTTCAAGATCACCACGCTGAAAGATAACGTGATTGGCAGCAGCTTCAAATATGCCGATAACCAGATTGAGCTGAACGGCACCAAAATGTCGCTGCCGGAGTTCGTGGGTATGTTCGGGATGCTGGGCGGCGCTTCCGCACCAGAAGAAGACAGTGCACCAGAACCCGATCAGCAGGATGCCGCTCCGGCACCTGAGCAGCCAACTCTGCAAGGGCAATAAAAACCCTCGAGGGCCAGACGATATCTGGCCCTTTATTTTTATCCATAAACCGCATCGCGGATCTGCATGGGATATAAACCGCCCATACCCTCAATTGCGGTGTTGGTCAGCGCTACCACGCTCAACTGCGCGACCGGGTCGTAAAACCAGCTGTGCCCATATACGCCGCCCCACTGCATAGTGCCATTATTCTGCGGCGTGGCTGCCAATGCGGCATCCACCAGCACCGCGCCACCAAAACCAAAGCCCCAACCCGGCCCCTGAATTTCTGCCTGCGCTCCTACATGGGGTTGTCGCATCAATGCGGCGGTTTCTGGCTGCAAAACTCCATTGCTACCATTACGCAGCGTCTCCACCAGGCGCAGCACATCGTCAGCGTCGCCAACCATTCCCGCGCCAGCCGAAGGATAAGCATGGCGGTCAAGCGCTCGCGAAGGCGCAAACTCCACGTCAAAACCAAACTCCTCAGGAAGCCTCAGTAGAAAGCCGTCATACATCGCTGCCGGTTGCGGTTCAGCATTGTAATAGGCAGGAGCCAGCTTATCCGCGCTCAACGTATAAAAACCGGTATTCCCCAGCCCTAGCGGTTGGCCAACCCAGCGCTCGAACAGCTGCGGCAAAGGCATATCCGCTACCTGCTCCAACACCGCACCCAATACGTCAATTGCCAGTGAGTAGCTGAATTCGCTCCCGGGTTCAGCCTGCAACGGAGCCTGCGCCAACCGCCGCAGATTTTGCTCCAGCGTTAACGAGGACCTCTCCATGCCGTCGTGGATCCCTAACCGCTGGTAGATCCCGCCCGCTGGTTGCTTGAAACGGTAATCCAGCCCGGCAGTATGGGTTAACAGGTGACGTATGGTGATCGCTGGCCGCCGTCCATCGGGCAACGCCGGGGTAAACCACGGTAGCCAACGGCTAACGGCATCATCCAGACTCAGTAGTTGCTGTTCTACCATGCGCAGCGCCGCCAGCGCGATGTAAGGTTTTGAGACCGAAGATAGCCGGAATTGGCTGTTTCTCTGCATGGGTTGCCGCTGTTCGCGATCGGCATAGCCGCTGGCACCGGCGTAAATCACCGCCCCATGCTGAGCCACCAGCACCACGCTACCCACGATCCGCCCTTCGGCGATCGCCTGCTGATTGACTGCCTCTATCCGTTGTGTCAATGCCTGAGCCATAACTGTGATCCTCTTTAGGTAATCAGGCCAGTCTACGGTGTTGATCATTAAATAAAATAGGCTAAAATTTAATGAATTATTAAGCTGGGATTATCAATAGATGAGCTCACTGCTGCAATTACTGCCGTTTTTCGACGCCGTTGCCAAATTGGGCAGCTTTACCCAGGCGGCCAATCATCTAGGCGTCACACCGCCTGCGGTGTCACAAAATATCCGCGCGCTAGAGGCCCACTTGGGAGTACGCCTGTTCAATCGCACCAGCCGTTCAGTCAGGTTAAGCGATGAAGGGCTGGCATTTTATGAAAGAATCGCCCCCGCTATGGGCCAGATTGAGATCGCGGCAGAGAATGTCAGCAGCCAACGTGGTGAGCCAAGCGGCTTATTACGAATTACCTTGCCGCAGTTGGCCGCGTCGATGCTGGTCATGCCCTATCTGCCGGAGTTCCATGCGCGCTATCCTGAACTTAAGCTGGAGCTGTTTACCGACGATCGTTTTGCCGATCTGGTGCTGGATAATTTTGATGCGGGCATCCGCATGCAGCGGATGTTGCAAAAAGATATGGTGGCCGTCCCTATCGACCACGGCCAACAACATGTGGTCGTGGCTTCTCCAGGTTATTTGGCACAACACGGCCAGCCCAAAACGCCACAGGAGTTGCAGCAGCATGACTGCATGCGCTACCGCTTTCCCGGCAGTGGCAAACTGGAACCCTGGTATTTCAGCAACGGCACTGAGCATTTGACGCTGGAGGTCAACGGGCGGCCGATCTTCAATGAAAACCAGCTGCTTAAAGACGCGGCGATAGCGGGATTAGGGCTCACCCAACGCTTTCGGGCCGCCGTACACAAAGAGTTGCAGAGCGGGCAACTGCGAGAGGTTCTGCGGGATTTTAGCCACGTCGCGCCCGGCTTCTTTATCTACTTTCCGGCAGGCCGGCATATGCCGCTCAAGCTGCGCGTCTTTATCGATTTTATGCGGGAAAAACGCGAGCAGCAGATCAGGCCGATCCGCGCTTGAGCTACTGGGTCATTGAAGACCTGGGAGGGATCTTTCACTTTTTGCTTTCAGCGTGGCATCAGAATGCGGTTCACTCATGACATTGCTGATTAAGTATCCAGGCAGAAATAGCACTTAGGGAACCTGGCGAGTAAGCCTGTTGTCCGGCCAGCAGAAATCCGCCCTGCTTCCACCAAGGCCACTGAGAGGATAGCTGGTAGTCAAACCATTCGCTCCGTAAAAGCCCGTGGGTAGCATCAGCGACCCGTCTGATACAGCGAGGTGTTTTGGCCGGTAGCGCTTCGCTCCAGACAGCGATCGTTTCGTGCGGATCGACATTCCGATCGTCCGCCCCCATCAGGATCATTACCGGCGTTTGCATCGCTGAAATATCTTTCCTTGCATCGGCCTGTGAGTTTCGACGCTCAAAGTCCTGCCGGGTACAACGAGAAATACAGGGAGATGCGGCTGCCTCCTGCGTAAACTGCCTGTCAAAAGCGGCGGCTTCACGTTCTTTCGCCTTCACGATATTTTCAGCTGACAGGCCCTCAGATTGCAGACGTTGCCCGGTATAATAAATCCCCTGAGCTCGCCAATTTATCGCCGCCCCCACCAGAATGACAAAGTCGGTTTTTACCTGTTGGCTGGCCTTTGGCACAACCCAACCCGCCTGAGAAAAGCCAAGAAAACCTATATCGCTGTGGTTAAACTCCGGTTCCTGTTTCAGTTTTCTCAGAGCAGATGCTGCTTCTTCTGCACGATCTGACAGGGTTTGTGCCAGCCAGTTACCACTGCTGGCCCCAACGCCGGATTTATCCCATGAATAAACCGCTACTCCTTGGGCAACCAGGAAATTCACCAACGGAATATAGCCGCCTTCAGACCAGCGGTCTTGAGCGCCATCGCCATGAACCAGCAGGACAAGCGGTGGCGATATCTTCCCAGAAGGGAGGATTAATGTGCCTTCCAGAATGTCCTGATGATGCTCAAAGCTGATAGTTCGTTGGTGACCATCATCGGAAAGTTCAAATTCAGATAACCGAATCAGTGAAAAAACGACCAGGAAGCTCACCATGCAGAAACCAAATATCCCATATTTGTTCATAGCCGCTCCCAAATTAAATCTCATACCGCGTCGGTTATATCAAAAATTTCGCTTTAATTTAATCGGCATCAGAGCAAGCCTATTTAGAAACACCTGAGAATTTACAAGACTGGGACAACGGCAAGATTGGAGATATAGCGGCGGATCAGGCCGATCCGCGCTTGATCAGCTCTGGGGACAGGATCACATTCTGCGGGGCCAATGAATCATCGCCAATACGTTGCAACAGCCGCAGGGCAGCACTGCGTCCAACCTCACGAGCCGAGCTGGAGATAAAGGTCAGCGGGGGTTCGGTCAGTTCGGCCTCCGGCACATCGCCAAAACCGATCAGCGCCACCTGTTGACCATAGAAACTGTCCATCCCTTCCGAACCAATACTACGGCCACTGCGCACGATACCAAAATAGGCACCCAACGCCACCGAGGCCTTATGGCACACCAACGCACTGATATTGGGATACTGACGCAACAGGTTTTCGGCAGCTTCAGCCGCTGCCCGTTGATGACAATCGCATTCGACGATCCACTCTGAGCGGAATGGCAGGCCGTATTGCACCAAGGTGGCACAGAATCCCCCCAGGCGTTCGGCGCGGGTGAGTGAATCGCTTTGTCCACCAAGGTAGGCGATCTGGCTATGGCCCCGTTTGATCAAAAATTCGGTGGCCATTTTCGCGGCCTGCATATTATCTGGCCGCACCACGTCTACACCTTCCAGCCCATTGGAACGCGCGGCACACACCAGCGGCACCCCCTGAGCTTCGGCTTTCTCTTTCAGCCCTTTCGCTGTTCGTACCCCACCCGCCAGTACCATGCCGTCGACGCCGTGCTCCAGAAGCATATCAAAACAGCGCATCAGCCCTTTGCCTTCGCGCCCGCTTTGGGTCAGAAACAGCACTTTGCCATTGGCTTCCAGAACCTCACTCACCCCGGCGGTCATCTCGGCATAAAACGGCTCACAGATATCACGCAGGATCAGCCCTACCACCCCCGATTCGCCACCCCGCAGCGTCGCGGCCTGACGGTTGCGAACATAGCCAAGCTGCTCGATCGCCTGATTCACACGGCTCATGGTGGTGGGAGAAATACGCCCTTTACCGCTCAGCACCAGGGAAACGGTGGTCACGGATACGCCTGCCAACTGTGCGACGTCAGTGATAGTGATCTTTTTGATGGTTATAACCTCTGCAATGCCCTATCAGGGCGAGTTTCACCCTGATAACAAATGGTATACCGAATCTCTCAATGCAGTAAAACGATTTACCCACATAAGTATTGTCACCGCAAAGGACCGTTCATAATTGTGATTAGGGACGCATTTTTACTAGGTAAAACGTTTTATCTTATTTTTACCTAATCAGGTACACACAACATTGCATGCTTTTTCGCCAGGAGTCGTCGGTTATGCCAGCGTCTAAAAAACAAAAAATTACGCTTTGGGAGTTTTTCCAAAGCCTGGGCAAGACATTTATGCTGCCCGTCGCACTGCTTTCATTCTGCGGCATCATGCTGGGGATCGGTAGCTCACTAAGCAGCCGTGACGTGATCACGTTGCTGCCTTTCATTGGTCATCCGGCTTTCCAACTGCTGTTCACCTGGATGAGCAAGATCGGCTCCTTTGCCTTCAGCTTCCTGCCGGTGATGTTCGCCATTGCCATTCCTTTGGGCATGGCGCGTGAGAACAAAGGCGTGGCCGCCTTCTCTGGTTTTGTCGGCTTTGCCGTGCTGAACCTGGCGACCAACTTCTACCTGACTACGTCAGGCGTGCTGCCTACCGTCGATCCGCTGGTGCTGAAAGCCAATAACATCCAGAACATTCTGGGCATTCAGTCTATCGATACCGGTATCCTAGGTGCGGTGATCGTCGGGATCATCGTTTATCTGCTGCACGAGCGTTTCAACACCATCCGCCTGCCGGATGCGCTGGCGTTCTTCGGGGGTACTCGCTTCGTCCCAATCGTCACCACTGTGGTACTGGGCCTGTGCGGCCTGATTATCCCGCTGATCTGGCCTTGGTTCGCTGCAGGTATTAACGGGTTGGGCCGTATGATTAACGGCGCTGACATGTTTGGGCCGATGATTTTCGGCTCCGGCGAGCGTCTGCTGCTGCCCTTCGGGCTGCACCATATTCTGGTAGCGCTGATCCGCTTTACCGAAGCGGGCGGTACGCTGGACGTTTGTGGCCGTGAAGTCAGCGGTGCCTTGACCATCTTCCAGGCACAGCTCTCTTGTCCAACCACCCACGGCTTTGCCGAAAGCGCTACCCGCTTCCTGTCCCAGGGTAAAATGCCTGCCTTCCTCGGTGGCCTGCCGGGTGCGGCGTTAGCCATGTACCACTGTGCCAAACCGGAGAACCGTCACAAGATCAAAGGGCTGCTGATTTCCGGTGTAGTGGCTTGTGTGGTCGGTGGTACCACCGAACCGATCGAGTTCCTGTTCCTGTTTGTGGCTCCGTTCCTGTATCTGATCCACGCTATTCTGACCGGTCTGGGCTTCACCGTGATGGCCTTGCTGGGCGTCACTATCGGTAACACCGACGGCAACATTATCGACTTCGTGGTGTTCGGTATCCTGCACGGCACCGCAACCAAGTGGTATCTGGTGCCGTTGGTGGCCGCCATCTGGTTTGTTGCCTACTATGCGATCTTCCGCTTCGCCATCCAGCGCTGGAACATTAAAACGCCGGGCCGTGAGGCGGAAACCACCGCTACACAGAGCGCCCCTGTCGGTGCCGTGGGTAAATCCGGCTATAACGTGCCTGCTATCCTGGCGGCGTTGGGCGGTAAAGAGAATATCGTTTCGCTGGATAACTGCATTACCCGCCTGCGTATGTCAGTTAACGATATGAGCAAGGTGGATGATGCGGTGCTGAAAGCCAACCGGGCTATCGGCGTGGTACACCTTAATGACCATAACCTGCAAGTGGTGATTGGCCCGCAGGTGCAATCGGTGAAAGATGAGTTAGAATCACTGATGGCCAACGCATAACCTTCCCCCCCGGGCGCAGCCTGCTGCGCCCTTGTTCGGAGTTTCACATGTTTGATTTTTCTACCCCGGTAGATCGTCACGGTACCTGGTGCACCCAGTGGGACTACATCGCCGACCGTTTTGGCACCGCAGATCTGCTGCCTTTCACCATCTCCGATATGGATTTCGCCACCGCCCCCTGCATTCTTGAAGCTCTGCAACAGCGTCTGCAACACGGCGTGTTGGGCTACAGCCGCTGGCAGCATGAAGACTTTCTTGGCGCGGTGCGGCATTGGTATCAACAACGCTTCAATGCGCCCATCGATACGACCAAGGCGGTCTATGGCCCCTCGGTGATTTACATGGTGGCGCAGCTGGTGCGTATCTGGTCGGCTCCGGGGGAATATGTGGTCACCCATACACCAGCCTATGATGCGTTCTATAAGGTGATCTTGGGTAATCAGCGTCAGGTGTTACCTTGCCCGCTGCACAAAGTGGATAACGATTGGCAATGCGATATGGCCCATCTGGAAGCCCTGCTGGCCCGTCCACAAACCAAGATCCTGCTGCTGTGCAGCCCGCAAAACCCCACTGGTAAGGTGTGGACACAGCATGAACTGGAGCAGATGGCAGAGCTGTGCGAACGCCATGACGTGAAGGTGATCAGCGATGAGATCCATATGGATATGGTTTGGGGAGAACATCGTCACACTCCATGGAGCCAAGTGGCCACCACCCCGTGGGCGTTGCTGACTTCCGGCTCTAAAACCTTCAACATTCCGGCGCTCACCGGGGCCTATGGCATTATCAGCGATGATAGTGCGCGGGATAGCTACGTTCAGGCACTAAAAAGCCGCGATGGATTATCCTCCCCTGCGGTGCTGGCAGTTGTAGCCCATATTGCCGCCTACCGCCACGGCGAGCCTTGGCTAGACGCCCTGCGCGACTATCTGCAAGATAACCTGACCTACGTGGCCGAACGGCTCAAGCAGGCGTTACCGCAGCTAAACTGGCAGCCACCGCAGGCCACCTATCTGGCATGGATTGATATACGCCCGTTAGGCATTGACGACCGCGAATTGCAGCAGGTGCTGATCGAACGAGAGAAAGTCGCCATCATGCCAGGCTTTACCTATGGCGAAGAGGGCCGTGGTTTCCTGCGCCTGAACGTCGGCTGCCCGCGCAGCAAGGTTGAGGCCGGGATGGATAAGCTGATCGCCGCGTTGCAATTTGTCCTGGACGCCAAATAGTCATATCGCCAGGGGCGTAATGCCCCTGGTTTTTCATTGAGCGTCAACGCCCCTCAGCATTGTCAGGCTACCCGTTTAAACCAGAACCATTGCGATTGACCTGATTTCATCGACTAATGACCCGAGAGCATGTCACGGCTTATCCCTGCCCCATTTTATAGTAAGCCCACTCGCATCCATCCTGTCGGACAACCGCAAACACGATGGATTAGCCTCAATATCTGATGAATGACTGGAGCAATCGATGAAATTAACGCAAATCCGCAATGCTACGCTCGTGCTGGAATATTCCGGTAAAAAATTTCTTATCGACCCGATGCTGGCAGAAAAGGAAGCCTGGGATGGCTTTGCCGGGAATGCTCGCCCGCACCTGCGTAATCCCATGGTTGCTTTGCCTGTGGCCGTAGAGCATTTACTGGCTGTTGATGCCGTTATCCTGACCCACACCCACACCGATCACTGGGATGAGGCGGCACAGCAGGCTGTACCCAAAGACATGCTTATCTACACGCAGGATGAGAACGACGCGGCGCTGATCCGTTCCCAGGGCTTTCGCAACATTCGCGTGCTGCAAGATGAAAATCATTTCGTTGACGGTCTGACTATTTATAAAACGGACGGCCAGCACGGCAGTAACGAATTGTACGCAGATGCCCAATGGGGTGATTTACTGGGTGATGCATGCGGGCTGGTCTTCACTCATCATGATGAAAAAACACTTTATATCGCGGGTGATACCGTCTGGGTTAAACCTTATGTAAGAAGCCTGCAACGCTTCAAGCCGGAGATTGTGGTGCTAAACACCGGCTATGCTGTCAACGACCTTTACGGCCCGATTATCATGGGCAAAGAGGACACGCTGCGCACGCTACAGATGTTGCCGACTGCCACCATCGTGGCGTCTCATATGGAATCGATTAACCATTGCCTTCTTACGCGCGCGGAGTTAAAAGAGTTCACCCTTGAACACAGCATTGATGATCGAGTGCTTATTCCTGTAGACGGTGAAACAATGGCGTTCTGATCAATCACGCCGTCTGATTGAGGGAAGGATGCCATTACGAATCCTTTGGTCAGTCAAAATCAGCATGTTAGCCGTCGGTGATCCGGCGGTTGTCATTTACGGTAAGGTTAACGTTATGTCTACACTGACGGTCGCCGTGATCGCCACGGCCGGATTTAGCCCGTTTCACTTTTCAGTGCCCTGTATTATTTTCGGACAGTCGATGCCGCAGCCGGATTTATTCAGCGTCGAAATCTGTGCTGAACAACCGGGCATCGTTCTGTCTGATATTGGCCTGTCCATCAATGTGGAGCATGGCCTTGAGCGGCTTGATGTCGCAGACATTGTTATCGTGCCCTACTGGCATCATCCTGAAGAAAGACCCTCGCAGGCGCTGCTGGATAAGCTCATAAGCGCATGGCAGCGCGGCGCAGAAGTGGTGGGCCTTTGTCTCGGCGCTTACGTGCTGGCCTATTCCGGTTTGCTTGATCGGCACCGCGCCGCAACGCACTGGGAGTACGAACAGGACTTTATTGAAAGATTTCCCGCCGTGCATCTGGACAGCAACTCGCTGTATACCAGTGATGAACGTCTTATTACCTCTGCCGGCACCGCCGCCGGCATTGACTGCTGCCTGAATATTATCCGTGACCATTACGGAACTGCGGTTGCCAACCGGGTGGCACGAAGAATGGTTGTTCCTCCCTACCGGGAAGGCGGTCAGGCTCAGTTTATTGAACGCCCCATACCGGTATCGACGCGTGACAGCAAAATGAACGAGTTGATGGACTACCTGCGTCGCAATCTGGACAAGCCGCACGATCTCGACTCACTGGCCGGGTTTGTCAGCATGAGCCGGCGAACGTTGACCCGTCATTTTTTCAAGGCAACCGGAACCACGCTGGGAGAATGGCTTAACGCAGAGCGTCTGCAAAGAAGCCAGGAATTGCTGGAAACCACGGACGACAGCATTGAAAGTGTGTCGGACATGGCGGGGTTTCAGTCGCCGATTTCTTTCCGCCAGAGTTTTAAGGCGAGATTCAGCGTCAGCCCAAGCGAATGGCGCCGGGCATTTCGTGGCCCTGCGCCTGTGGATCTGGAAAAGACCTGAGCGCAAGCCATAAAGAACCGTGGCTAAATATAAAACGCATGGGGGAGTCCATCGTCGCTTTATCCTGAACGGCGATCTTGCGATTTAATGTGACAATTATCACTTTTTTATGCAACTCAATAGCTATTTTCATTCGTTTGTTTTTATACTGTTCTGCACTTCACCTATTCAAAAATAATGAGTGCCGCCATGATTGACTCCCGCTTGCCCCTTACTGATATTCACCGTCATCTGGACGGTAACATCCGCGCGCAAACCATTCTTGAACTCGGCCGCCAGTTCAACCTAGCCCTGCCAGCCAACGAGCTGGCTGCCCTGCTTCCCCATGTGCAAATCACCCATACCGAACCCGACCTGATGAGCTTTTTGCAAAAGCTTGACTGGGGAGTCGCGGTGCTGGGCGATCTGGATGCCTGCCGTCGCGTGGCTTATGAAAACGTGGAAGATGCGGCAAATGCCGGGTTGCACTACGCCGAGCTGCGTTTCTCCCCCTACTACATGGCGATGAAGCACCAGTTACCGGTGGCTGGCGTGGTGGAAGCGGTGATTGACGGCATTCGCTCTGGTTGCCGCGACCGCGATATTGACGTACGCCTGATTGGCATCATGAGCCGTACCTTCGGCGAAGCGGCCTGCCTGCAAGAGCTAGACGCCCTACTGACCCATCGCGACGGCATCACCGCGTTGGATCTAGCTGGCGATGAGCTAGGCTTCCCTGGCAGCCTGTTCCTTAGCCATTTCAACCGTGCACGTGACGCTGGCCTGCGCATTACCGTTCATGCCGGTGAAGCCGCTGGTCCAGAAAGCATCTGGCAGGCGATCCGTGAGTTGGGTGCAGAGCGCATTGGGCACGGGGTTAAAGCGGTGGAGGATCCAGCACTGATGGATTATCTGGCGCAGCATGGGATCGGCATTGAGTCGTGCCTGACTTCAAATATTCAAACCAGCACCGTAGCTTCGTTGGCACAACATCCGCTGGCCACCTTCCTGCGCCATGGCGTGGTAGCTTCCCTCAATACCGACGATCCAGCTGTGCAAGGCATTGAGATTGAACACGAATACCGCGTAGCGGCGCCGCAGGCCGGATTAACGCCGCAAGAAATCCGCACCGCCCAGGAAAACGGCCTGAAGATGGCCTTCCTCAGCGAGCAGGAAAAACAGGCGCTACGCGCGAAAGTGCTTGGCTGATCCCTTGCTGCAGGCTCAGCGGCACTGGCCGTTGGGTCTGCTCTCAGGATCTTGTCTTGGCCGTTCTGGATATTTCCATCTCAAAACGCAAAACTCAGTAATCATGAGTTTTCGCTCCATAAGTATCAGACTATAGCCCCAGAATAAAATGTGCTATGGTTGATTTTTGAACTCGTCATTTATCCTCAACAGTATAGACGTCAGAAACTAAAGTTATAAATGGTGCGCATATGGATTTGTACAGATATACGGAAAACTTATCGCTATTTATTGATATTGCCAGAAATGGTTCATTTTCTTCTGTTGCACGCAGGCACGGGGTGAACCCATCCTCGATCATGCGCAAAATAAACAGGCTTGAAGATGTAATGGGGATAAAGTTATTTATCCGTTCGCCCCGTGGTCTAATGCTTACCGATGCCGGAGAGGCCTTATATCTTCGATCAATAAAAATTCTTGATGCTCTCAGTGATATGTATAGTGAAATTGGCTCAATGAATACAGGGCTGAAAGGAATTTTACGTGTTAGCTGTTTGCCTACCTTCGCCAAACTTCATATATTCCCATGGCTAGCTGAGTTCAAGAAAAATTTCCCTGATATTGATCTTGCGCTGGATTTAACTGAACGGTTGACCAATCCATCGATCGAACGGCTTGATGCCGTCATCAGAATTGGCCCCCTAAAAGACAGCGCTCTGTATGCCACGCATATTGCAGACCAGTATTGGATAGCATGTGCAAGCCCGTTTTATCTGCAAAACCATGGTCATCCAAGCGGGCTTGATGAACTTGAAGGGCATCATCTGCTAGATAAATTTCAGGATCCCTATTCGATATGTTGGCGGAGAGTGATCTATCAGGATCCCGAGAGGAAGCATCATATCTATCTACGCTGCAATGATTTTGATGCACTGCGCAATTCGGCTGTCCATGGATTAGGTATTGCATTCCTTCCTAACTGGGTGGTCGGTACTGATATCAACGCAGGACGACTCGTGAAAGTCTTTGATGATCCTCAGCGGCAGACTCAGGAAATCCACCTCTTACGTGCCGAACCAAAAATTTCCCCTAGGTTGACAGCGTTTCTTCAGGCACTACATAAACACCTGGCCAACGAATTGGGGAAACCTTAGAAATAATCCTCATGTTATGAAGAAGGGGGAGACGGTCGACGGAACAAAGACAACATACCTGTGAAGTTTAAGAACATGACGATCAGGGAAGTGATAACGCCAAGCAACGCAATGCCAAACCATCCAAATCGCAGGCTTAGCTCTGCGCCTATACTTGTGCCAAAGGCTCCGCCGAGAAAATAGCAAAACATAAAAACAGTATTGAGCCGACTGCGGGCAGCTTCTGACAATGCCAGAGCGCGTAACTGATTGCCAACCAGGCCTGCACGTCCCCCAACATCTAGAAAAATGACGCTGATGATGAGTGCGGTCAAATAGTGTCCTGACATTGCCAACAGTAAAAAACCGACTATAGCGCAGAGGCTGCCTAAAAAAACAATCGTCTGTGGCGTGTATCTGTCCGCCAAATTACCGATGATCGGTGTCATCAGGATCCCTGCGATTCCAGCAAAACCGAAAGCTCCAACAATATCACTACCGAAATGATAAGGAGGACGAGACAGAAGCAAAGCCAAAGCCCCCCATAGTGCACTGAAAGAGCCAAACAGTAAGGCTCCAGACAGACAGGCTTTGCGTAACTCGCTCTCTTGCCGGAAATAGGTTAAGAGCGATACGATTAACTGCCGGTAAGGCATCGGATTTTTTGATGGGCAGTTATGAGGCAGAAAGCGATAGATTATCGCGATCATTATCGCATTGATGGCCGCTGCTATGATGTACATAGCACGCCATCCCCAGTGCTCGCCAATAACGCCTGAAAGGATACGAGCAAACAGCACTCCAGCCATCAGTCCACTCATCACTATTCCGACAGCCCGCCCCCGCTGTTCTGGGGGCGCCAACAAAGTCGCCATTGGAATAATTATTTGTGCACCTACTGCGGTCATACCAATGGCGATATGACTTATCAGTAGTTGTGCAATATCTTGAGCCATAGCAGCGAACAGTGAGGCAGCGGCATTAATCCCCAGTAAAATACCCAGCAGTCTCCGCCGCACAACGCGATCGCCCAAGGGGACAAAAAAGACCAATCCTGCAGCGTAAGATAACTGAACAACCATCGCAATTGAGCCTACCGTCTTGGCATCTGCGCTGAATTCCCTGGAAAATAACGCCAGTAACGGTTGGTTATAATAAATATTCGCCACAGACAGAGCACACAAACAGGCTAACGAAAAGTAAACCCTTGTATCTATCATAGTAAATTCACCATTATCATTAACTGCTTCAGTAGAATTAAAATGAGCCCTACCTCCCTGGGGGAACAGGCAAGAATTTTTGTTCCTGTAAGTAACCGAGATAACGATCAAGAAGTTCATACTTCAGTGAAGGCAACACATATCTGGCTGATTCGGTGGCCTCCTTGACTTCTTTGTAGCGGAACCTTTCAATTTCCCGGCCAAATCGTAATATTTTGTCGTGTGCGCCTTCAGAACCATAAAGAGGTAGGAACTTGTACAATGCATTTTCATCATTATCCGCTAGCAGCTTACTCTGCCATTCATAAAAAGGTATGATTTTAATATTGTACCCTCTGGCATTCAGCCAGTTTACAATACCATTCCAATGAATTAGCCCATTGTAATTAAAAAGATTTAACACTTCTCCACCCTGACATCTATATTTTAGCTGGCTCATTAAGGCTGCCGTATAGTCGATTGGGGTAAAATTAATTGTTCGTGCAAGTTCAGGTGCATATCCTAATTGAATACAACTTTTTACAAACAACATAAATTGATTATTAGCAAATAGCGCAGCACCAGTTTTGCTGTGGCCGGAGATGTAACCAAGGCGGAATAGGTTGGCTTTGCCCCCTTCATTCTGGAAGCAAGAAAGTAACTTTTCAGCTTCCCACTTTGACAATAAATACCCCATATCTGAATGCCAAGGTGTGCGATCAGGAAGTTCCTCAACATAAAAACCCTGTGTGTCTTTTTTAGCTGCAGAACCCAATGTTGATACAAAGTTGACTATCTTTTTTTTTCCTGTCCGCGCCATCGAAATAATATCAGCGAGGCTATCAACATTGGCACTCTTGAGGGCTTCATAAGATCTTATGTGATTGACACGAGCAGCAATATGATAGATAACATCAACTTCTTTGCAGGGTTCTTTATAATGCACTTTGTTGATACCAAGAGATGGTTGCGTGATATCTCCTTCTATCATATGGATGTTTTTGGTATAGACCAGTACATCCAAGCTATCAATTGAGAACTTATGGTATGCATCAATCAGTCTCTGCCTTTCATTATTCGGCTGAATATTTCGACATAATATATATATCTTACCAACGGAAACATCGGCAAGTAAATCATGAAGCAAGTAGGCCCCGACAAATCCAGTTGCCCCTGTGATTAATATATTGGTTTTATTTTTCATTTTATCACCCAAATAGTAAATAACCCGTTTTTATTTTATTTACTGGTGACAATAGTGGAATACCATTAAATCAGATAATGGCTTTGCAGATACCGCAAAGCTCATGCAGAGAAAATAAGAGATTTATCCAAAGTCTGAAATCCGTTTGCCAGTTGGGGACGGCACCGATCCCGATATCCACCAGTGCCAAATCCCCGACCGGACAATTCAATTCCGTTAAGCCCACAACCCACGGCATGTCAGGGCTGATACGGCAGCACCACCCGGTGGCTCTCCTCGATCAGGGCCACAATTTCCGTTCGTGGCCCCTCCAACCAAGCTTGGCTGCGGTAGAAGGCCTGCAATACCTGTTCCATTTCCGCCATGCCGTCAAACTGCCGCAGCAGGTAATAGGCATCGGGATCGTGTAGCGAGACACCGTACTCCAGCACAGTGATCCCTGCGGCCCTATGCAGCGGAACACTGTCATGCTGCATGATGTGGTGAAAACGCTCGCCGCTACCCGCTTGTAAACGATATTGCAAAATCTCGACTACCTTGCTCATGCTACGTCCTTGTTATTTAGTTACGGCCACTTCACGCTGCTGGGCTGTTTTACGCGCATAGCGCTGTGCCAGCACCGCACATACCATCAACTGTACCTGATGGAAAATCATCAACGGTAATACCATCGCCCCAACGGCGGCAGCAGGAAATAGCACGTTGGCCATCGGAATGCCGTTGGCCAGGCTCTTTTTCGAACCACAAAACACGATAGTGATCTCATCGGCGGTATCAAAGCCCAGCCAACGTGCGGCATAGGTGTTGATAACCAGTACCACCGCCAACAGCACCAGCGACATCACCAGGATCGTCAGCAGCGACCAGCCGTCAATGGTGTGCCAAATCCCCTCAACCACCGCCGCGCTGAACGCGGTATAGACCACCAGCAGGATCGAGGAACGGTCGGTGAGGTTAATCAGTTTACGATGGCGATCGATCCATTTGCCAATCAGCGGGCGCGCCAGATGGCCAATAACAAACGGCACCATCAGTTGCAGAATAATCGAGCCAATGGCATGCAGTACGTCAGTATTGCCTCCTTGCGTATGCATCAATGCCCCCACCAGCAGCGGAGACAGGAATACCCCAAGAATGCTGGATGCCGAAGCGCTGCAGATCGCCGCCGCCACGTTCCCTCCTGCTGCGGAGGTGAAGGCGATTGCCGATTGAACCGTGGCAGGCAAAGCACACAGATAGAGGAAACCCAGATAAACGGTAGGCGTCATCAAGCCCGGCACCAGCAGGTTCATCGACAACCCTAACAAGGGGAAGAGCGCAAAGGTACTGAGAAACACCACCAGGTGCAGCTTCCAGTGGCTCATGCCGGCAACGATCGCCTCACGGGAGAGTTTCGCCCCGTGCATGAAGAACAACAAGGCTATCGCGGCGGTAGTTAAATGTTCGAAGAAAGTCTGCCAAATCCCTTCACAGGGTAGCAATGAGGCCAACAGCACCACCATCAGCAGTACCAGTAAAAACTTGTCGATACGTAGACGTTGTAACCAGGACATCCTGCAAAATTCCTTGCTATTTAATACGTAAAAAGGGTTCAGAAGCGCTCTGAACCCTACTGTTATTATTGATATTAGCTGACCGGTAGCGCTTTTTGCTGTTTGGCCGACTCAATGCCCAGCTCGATCATTTCCATGACCTGTATCGCCTCGCTGGCTGGAACCGGGTTGGCACCGGCACCGGAAATTGCGTCGCGAATGGCGGCGTAATAGGCCGGGTAATTGCCCGGAATGGTCAACAGCGGCTGTTCCGCCAGCATACCGTCACGTGACAACGTCACCACTCCGTCGCGCATGTCGTAACCCCAGTCGGCCTGCGGCAAACGCTCACCGGCTTTCAGGCGGTCTTCCTGGGGATCCAGACCATACTTGATAAAGCTGCCCTGTGTACCGTGCACAATGTAACGGGCGGTTTCTGCCGCTGCCAGTACCGTGCCATGCAGCACCACACGCCGATGGCCGTAATTAAGCACCGCATGGAAGTAATCTACCGATTGTGAACCCGGGCGTAGCTCGCCGAGATCGACAAACAGCGTTTGTGGCTTGCCAAATAGCTGCAACGCCTGGTCGATCAGATGCGGCCCCAGATCGTACCAAATACCGCTGCCAGCCCCACCTTGCTCACGCCAGCGCTGGCGGACTTCCGGGCGGAAACGATCGAAATGGGATTCAAAATAGACTACTTCCCCTAAAGCGCCGTCTTTCAGCAAGGCTTTTAAGGTCAGGAAATCGCTGTCCCAGCGGCGGTTGTGAAACACTGAAAGCAGTTGTCCACTCTGCTCTGCCTGCTGTTGTAGCTGCTGCGCCTGTGACAGTGTCACGGTAAACGGTTTATCGACCACCACATGCTTGCCCGCCGCCATCGCCTGTTGCGCCAGCGGGAAATGGGTATCGTTCGGGGTTGGAATGACAATCAGGTCAATCGAGGGATCGTTAAACAGCGCCTGCGGGTCGCTGACCACCGTCATCATCGGCCAGTCAGCGTGGACTTTACCGGCGTCGCTGCTGGAAACGGCAGCCAACGCCATGCCAGGGGTTCCTGCGATCAGCGGAGCATGAAAGGTCTTGCTGGCGTAACCATAGCCCACCAGGCCAACGCGGATTGTTTCAGACATCTTGTTTCCTCATACAGGGCGATATACGCATCAATTCCAGGCAGATGAAATGCTACGTCCGTGTAAGTTGGGGCAAGAAAGCCACCCCTGAGTGTTGCCGCTAGAAAAATGAAGTAGGGATTGATGCGATTTGACACCATCATGCGGGCTGGAACAAGAGCTAAATGCAAATCGATAATACACGGGCAATACAACAAAGCGGGCGCTGCACGCGGCGCCCCCAACAACGATCGTATCCGTTGGCCGATTAACGGGATGCGGCAATCAGTGGCCGATCCCGGGAATGGTTCACCGGGTAGTTGATCTCCAGGCTACGGCGGCGAAAATCGCTGGGGCTGACGCCAACTCGCTTACGAAACACCCGGGAAAAATAGAGTTGATCGTCATAGCCAACCACCCGGCCAATGGTGGCAATCGATTCCTGGGTAGTTTGCAGCAGCAATTTGGCGCGGATCACTCGCTGATCTTCACGCCAGCGCAAGATATTTATCCCGACCTGGTCACGGAACAGATGTGCCAGCCGCGATGGCGAAAGACAAACGTGGCGGGCCACTTCATCGATACGCAGCTCCCCTGCCAGATTGCCGGTAATGAACTGGCAAGCCTCAATCACCCGTGGGTCCATAATCTTCTGTGGGCTGAGGGGATCCTCCTCCATCGCGCGCAGCAACAGCCGTTCCAGCAGGTTCATGCCAATTTCTTCGGCAAAACGGCGGCCGGAGCGTTGGGTCTGCTCAATGTTGGCAAACAGACGGTCAAATTCGGTCAGCAACGGGTTGTTGGGCAACGTCAGACGCCCCACCTGATGCGCCTTGCTGTGCCATTCCAGCCAGTCGGCCCAATAGGCCCGCGGGCGGAAATACACCCAACGGTGATACCAGCAGTCACTATCCGGTGATCGGCCATAGTTATGCGCCGCCTTGGGCGGAAACAGCAGGAGATCGCCGGGGTTACAGTAAAACGTTTCCTCACCGTCAAACACCTTGCCCTGGCCTTTAATGGTCAGATTGAGGATGTAGCCCTTCATGCCGCCGGGGCGGTCGATAAAGAAATCCAGCGGCCCGTCTGCCATAATCGGCGTCAGCCCGGCAACCAGGTAGGCGTTAAAGGTGTAACCCGGCAACAACGGGTTCGGTTGGGGTTCCTGAACCATGCGATGATACATCTGGCCTCCGAATGTGTCGTTTCTTTATCCCAAAACTTGGCAAGATGAGTGGTCTGCTTCCCTCACCCTAACCCTCTCCCACAGGGAGAGGGAACCGATCGAGTTCGTTGATTTTTCTGTGTAATACCTGCCTTTCCTCTTACTACCTACTTACCGAAGCTGCACGGGCCAACCACGCGCTCCGTGCAGCTCCCTCTCCTTTGGGGAGAGGGTTGGGGTGAGGGGAAAATAGAGATTGCTGAATAAACGACAAAACACTATCCACCTATAGCAAGTTTACCCATTCGGCAAAATGCTGCTCATAGCAATCACAAAATTGTGATGGGTCTTCACGCCCTGCTCTTCGCTTGTTGCTTGTAGCGGTCAAAAATCACCGCGGCCAGCAGGATCACGCCGCGCACCACATACTGCGAGAACGGCGAGATGTTCAGCAGGTTCATGGCGTTCTCCACCGTACCCAGGATCAGGATCCCGGCGATAACGTAGGAAATTTTGCCGATGCCGCCTTTGAGCGAAACGCCCCCCAGCACGCAGGCGGAGATCACGATCAGCTCATAACCGATGGAGGTCATCGGCTGGCCGCTGGTCATACGCGAAGCCAGAATAATGCCCGCAGCGGCAGATACCAGTCCGGAAAGCACAAAGATGATGATCTTGGTACGCACTACCGGCACCCCGGCCAGACGAGCCGCCTCCTCGTTGCCACCGATAGCCAGGGTATTACGGCCAAAGGTGGTTTTATTGAGCAGGAAACCAAACAGGATAAGACAGCCGATAGTGATCCAAATCGGTGCAGGCAGCCCCCACCAGTTGGCATAGCCGAGCGCAAAGAACCGCTCATCTTCGATCCCCACCGCTTTCCCATCGGAAATGATATAGGCCAAGCCGCGGAAGATCTGCATGGTGGCCAACGTGGTGATCAGCGCGTTAATCTTCAGCCGGGCGATCACAAAACCATTGATCAGCCCAGAGAGCACACCTAACAGCAAACCGGCAGCCACGCCGATCCACAGGCTCTCGGTCATGTTGATCACCACCGCCGCGGTGACACCCGCACAGGCGATAACCGACGCCACCGACAGGTCAAAATCACCTGAGGCCAGACAAAACAGCATGCCACACGCCACCATCCCGGACATAGAGATCGCCAGCCCCAGGCCTTTCATATTGATAAAACTGCCAAAATTCGGCACGAACGCCACGCAGGCGACAAACAGCACGGCGAATACCACCAGCATGCCATAGCTGTCCCAGATACGCGCCAACCCAAGGCCACCGCGGTTTTTCACAGAATTGGTTGTCATGCTCGACATCTCTTGCTCCTTCACAATCAGGCTATCGCCGCAGCAATATCGGGGGTACGTAACATCGCCAGGCTGAGGGCTTTTTCCTCAGTGGCCTCGCTATGGGTCAACTCGCCAGAGATCGCCCCTTCACGCATCACTATGATGCGATCCGCCAGCCCCAGCACTTCGGGCAAATCGCTGGAGGCGAACAGCACCGCAATGCCCTGCTGCGCCAGCTGATAAATCACGTGGTAGATTTCGTGTTTTGCGCCAACGTCGATACCGCGTGTCGGCTCATCCAGCAGGATCACCTTCATCTCTTCCGACAGCCAGCGGCCCAGGATCGCCTTCTGTTGATTGCCACCGGAGAGGTTCATGATCAGCTGTTCGGCAGTGGGGGTTTTGATATTCAGCGCGCGGATGTGGTGATCGGCATTGCTGGTTTCCCAGGCGTTATCAATCAGGCAGCCCGCCTTGATGCTTTTGCGGCGTGCGCTGATGTTGATATTGTCGCGCACCGAGTGCACCGGAATGATGCCGTCGGCCTTACGATCTTCCGGGCACAGCATTACGCCTGCACGGATAGCATCGATCGGTGAACGGACATCAAGCCGCTTGCCATCGAGCATCAATTGGCCCGCAGTGACCCGCGTAGCGCCAAAAATCCCTTTCATCAATTCGCTGCGCCCTGCACCCACCAGACCAAACAGGCCAACAATTTCGCCAGCGCGTACGTTGAGGCTGATAGGCGTTTTCACCCCGACGGCCTGCAGATCGGTAAGCTGCAACCGCACTTCTCCCAACTCGCGTGGCTGGTAGCCATAAACATCGCCAAGATCGCGACCCACCATCGCCTGCACCAGCACTTCATTGTTGACCTGCTGCATATCGTCGAAGGTACGTACATAGCGGCCATCCTTAAACACGGTGATGGCGTCACTCAGCGCAAAGATTTCCTCCATCCGGTGTGAGACATACAGGATCACTCGCCCTTCAGCCCGCAGCTCGCGGATCACCCGGAACAGCTGCTCAATTTCACGTGCCGACAACGAACTGGTCGGCTCATCAAACGCAATCACTTTGGCGTTACGCGCCAGAGCCTTGGCAATCTCCACCATCTGCCATTGACCAATCGACAGGTACTTCAACGGAGTATCCGGATCGATGTCCAAACCGAGGTGTTCCAGCTGTAAGCGGGACTCATAACGCAGCAGTTTACGATCCACCAGGCCATGTTTGGTCGGCAACTGGCCAAGGTAAATGTTCTCTGCCACGGTCATTTCCGGCACCAGATGCAGTTCCTGGTAGATAATCGCCACCCCGGCGTTCAGCGCGTCGGTGGTATTGGCAAACTGTACGGCTCGCCCCTGGAGGTGGATCTCCCCTTTGCTTGGGGCGTAATTGCCGCTGAGGATTTTCAGCAGCGTCGATTTCCCGGCACCGTTTTCCCCCATCAGGGCGTGGATCTGCCCGGCCTGACAGCTGAAACTGATATCATCCAGCGCTTTGACGCCAGGGAAGCTTTTACCGATGCCTTTAAAAGCCAGATAGGGCGTGACGGCAGTCATAGTGCTTTCCTCAATGCTGTGCGATAAATGGCCGCCCGCTTGGTACAGGCGGCACGCTCCTTACATCAGGCCTTTTTTCTGCAGTTCCACCTGGAAGTTGTCGCGGGTGATCAGCACCACGTCGGTCACTTCGGTGAATTTCTCTGGTTCCACGCCTTTCTCTACCCAGTCATGCAGCATCTGAATGCTCTTGTAGCCATGAATATCCGGGCTTGGCAGCAGTGAACCGTAGAAGCCGGTTGCCTGTTTCTTGGAAAGCTCGCTTACCGCGTCGACGCCGTTGATACCAATGCCGATCACGTTAGGCGCTTTAAAGCCCTGACCTTCGGTGGCACGCACGCCGCCCAGTACGGTGTTGTCGTTCATCCCGACGATCAGCCAGTTTTTCACTTCCGGATGCTGCACCAGCATCGAGTTGGCGGCATCAAACGCCCCTGGGATATCGTTGGATTTGGTCGGTACCTTGTAGATTTGCTGTTCTGGGAAACCCGCGGTTTTCAATGCATCCATCGAGCCACCGGTACGGCGGCGTGCCGTGTCCAGTTCATCGGAGGTGATCGCCATTACGCCGGTCTCTGCCACTTTCCAGCCACGCTTGTTCATCTCTTTCCACAGCTCGGCACCTTGGCGCTCACCTATCTTGGTGGCCGCCATCATCACTAACGGCACACTCTCCATCGGCTTGCCTTTGGCATTAACAAACTGGTCGTCAACCGCGATCACTTTCAGGTCGTAGCTGCGTGCCTTGGCGACAATCGCCGAGCCGAGTTTTGGGTCTGGGGTGCAGATAACAAATCCCTTGGCCCCGCTGGCCGCCAGGCTGTCGATGGCATTGAGGGTTTTCTCGCCGTCCGGCACGGCAATCTTGATCACTTCAAACCCCAGGTCTTTACCCGCCTTGTCGGCAAATTTCCATTCGGTCTGGAACCAGGGCTCTTCTGGCTGTTTAACCAAAAAACCCAGTTTCATGGTCTCTGCGATAGCTGAATGTGACATAACCGCCGTCAGACCGATCACTGCCAACGCCTTAGTGAATTTATGCATGGTACTCTCCGCTGTTTTGCTTCCATCGGCAGAAAAATCGGGCCGCCGTGAAAACGTTATCATTATGAGATCCTGTCACGGCAATGGCCTTGCATCTCGCTTATTGCCGTCGACTCAGGTAAGACGCAAACAGTTTTAGCCGGTATTTGTTAGTTAAATGTAGAGCGCTATCACATCCCGAGATAACAGCAGATATGTGCATACATTTAGCAAATTTAACCAAGTGATAACTTTTGACCCCCATCACAAAATCACTGTAGCAAGCAGAAAAGTGCATACTTCCAGCCAATGCTTCCTCACCTGCCTCCCCGTCCCGCTCCTATCGTTAACCTCAACCTAACAAGTAAGGAGTCCGCATCATGACGGCAGGTGCTATTGCCCTGGGATTAGACTTCGGCAGCGATTCAGTGCGGGTGCTGGCTGTCGACTGTCAAAACGGTAATGAACTGGATACCGAGGTGGTCTACTACCCTCGCTGGCAGCGTGGTGATTTCTGTAATGCCGCGCAGAACCAGTTCCGCCACCATCCACTCGACTATATCGAAGCCATGGAGCAAGCCATCGTCGCCGTAGTGCAGCGCATGAGCCAGGAACAGCGGCAGAGCGTGGTCGGGATTGGGGTTGATTCCACCGGCTCCACTCCCGCCCCGATTGATGAATATGGCGACGTGTTGGCGTTGCGGCCAGAGTTTGCCAGCAATCCCAACGCCATGTTTGTGTTGTGGAAAGACCACACCGCCATCGAGGAGGCGGAGGAAATTAACCAGCTTTGTCGCCGTGGTGATTTCCCCGATTATTCGCGCTATATCGGCGGCGTTTATTCCTCTGAGTGGTTCTGGGCCAAAATCTTGCACGTTTCACGCCAGGACGAGGCGGTACGCCACGCAGCCGCCTCTTGGGTTGAGCTATGCGACTGGGTACCGGCACTGCTTTCTGGCACTACTGCACCGGATCGGTTAAAGCGCGGACGTTGCAGCGTTGGGCATAAAACGCTGTGGCATCCGGATTGGGACGGTTTGCCACCGAAAGCCTTCTTTGCGGCCTTGGATCCGATGCTGGTGGAAGATTTGCCCTATCCACTGTTCAACGGTTCCTACACTGCCGATTTGCCGGTAGGGACGCTGAGCAAAGAGTGGGCCACACGGCTTGGGCTATCAGAAAGCGTGGTGCTGTCCGGTGGCGCCTTTGACTGTCATATGGGGGCAGTGGGAGCCGGAGCGCAGCCTTATACGCTGGTGAAGGTGATTGGCACGTCGACCTGCGACATTCTGATCGCCGATCGTGAGCGCGTGGGCGATCGCGCCATCAGCGGCATCTGCGGCCAGGTGGACGGCAGCGTGGTGCCGCAAACCATCGGGATGGAGGCCGGGCAATCCGCTTTTGGCGATATGTACGCCTGGTTCAGCCGCCTGCTGAGCTGGCCACTGCGTGAAGCCGCCAAGACGCAACCGCAACTCCAGACACAGCTGCAACAAATCGAGCATGACATGCTGGCCGCCCTGACCGCCGCCTGGGCCAAAAACCCGTCTCTTGACCATCTGCCAGTGGTATTGGACTGGTTCAATGGCCGCCGCACCCCCTACGCCAACCAGCGCCTGAAAGGAGTGATCACCGATCTCAATCTCGGCACCGATGCGCCCACGCTGTTTGGTGGCTTTATCGCCGCAACGGCATTTGGCGCCCGCGCCATCATGGAGTGCTTCGAACAGCAGGACATTCCCGTCGATAACGTGCTGGCTTTGGGCGGTATTGCCCGCAAGTCACCGGTGATTATGCAGGTTTGCGCCGATGTGATGGATCGTCCGCTACAGATTGTCGCCTCCGACCAGTGCTGCGCGTTGGGTGCAGCCATCTTCGCCGCCGTAGCCGCCGGGCATTTCAGCGACGTTCCGCAAGCTCAGCAGCATATGGCTTGCAGTATTGAACGTACTTTGCAGCCCGATCCCGCAAACGTCGTGCGCTACCAACAACTTTATGAACGCTATCAACAGTGGTGCCAGGCCGCAGAGCCGCGCTTTGCCGCAATCACCAAAAATTAATACGCCGTGGCAGATCCCTCGGCTCAATAAAACCTCTAGTTCCAGGAGTTTTTGATGAACATCTTTAAGCAACGTGAAGTGTGGTTCGTGATCGGCAGCCAGCATCTTTATGGCCCCAAAACCCTGCAACAGGTGATGGAAAATGCCGAACAGGTCGTGAACAGCCTGAACCGCGACGCAGGTTTACCGGTGAAGATGGTGCTGAAACCGCTGGTCACCACGCCGGACGAAATCACCACCGTCTGCCGTGATGCCAACTATCACCAGGACTGCATCGGCATCATCACCTGGCTGCACACTTTCTCACCGGCCAAAATGTGGATTGCCGGCCTGTCTATCCTCGATAAACCGCTGCTCCAATTCCATACCCAATTTAATGCTGAGGTTCCGTGGGACAGCATGGATATGGACTTTATGAACCTGAACCAGACCGCCCACGGAGGCCGCGAGTTCGGGTTTATCGGTGCCCGTATGCGCCAGCAGCACAGCGTGATTGCAGGCCACTGGCAAGACAAAAATGCCCAGGAGCGAATCGCTCAATGGATGCGTGTTGCCTGCGCCAAACAGGAAAGCCAACAGCTGAAAGTGGCGCGTTTTGGTGACAACATGCGCCAGGTCGCCGTGACCGATGGCGATAAAGTGGCCGCGCAGATCCAGTTTGGTTATTCCGTGGATGCTTATGGCATCGGCGATTTGGTCAACGTGATCGATGAAGTGAGCAAGGGCGATATCGATGCTCTGATCGAAGAGTACGAAGCCAGCTATGAGCTGAGCGACGTAGCAAAAGTTAACGGGGCCAAACGGCAGAACCTGATTGATGCAGCCGCCATCGAACTGGGCATGAAACGTTTCCTCGAACAGGGCAAGTTCCACGCCTTCACTACCAACTTTGAAACGCTGCACGGCATGAAGCAGTTGCCAGGTTTAGCGGTACAGCGCCTGATGCAGCAAGGCTACGGCTTTGCCGGTGAGGGCGACTGGAAAACCGCGGCCCTGCTGCGCATTATGAAAGTGATGGGCAGCGGCTTAAATGGCGGCACCTCGTTTATGGAGGATTACACCTACAACTTCCAGCCGGGCAACGATTTGGTGGTGGGGTCCCATATGCTGGAAGTCTGCCCTTCCATTGCCAAAGAACAGAAGCCACTGCTGGATATTCAATATCTTGGCATCGGTGGCAAGGCCGACCCGGCCCGCCTGATCTTCTCTACCCCGGCAGGCCCGGCGGTGAATGCCAGCCTGATCGATATGGGCGATCGTTTCCGCCTGCTGGTCAATCAGGTTGATACTATTGAGCAGCCTAAACCATTACCTAAGCTGCCGGTGGCCCGGGCGATCTGGCGCGCTCAGCCTTCCCTGGCTACGGCCGCAGAAGCCTGGATCCTGGCAGGTGGTGCGCACCACACGGTGTTCTCACAGTCACTAAACGCCGACTACCTGCGCCTGTATGCCGAGATGCACAACATCGAATTCCTGCTGATCGACAACGACACCACCCTACCAGCGTTCAAGAACGAAATCCGCTGGAATGAAACCTACTACCAAATCAACCGTCGCTAAACGCTCCCGCAAAAACTGCAACCGGTTTCAGAAACCGGTTGCAAACTCATTTCAACTCGACCTAAACTAGACTCAATATTTAACGTATAGCGAGAATAGTTATGTCTGCTTTCCCGAAAGCGTTCCTCTGGGGCGCGGCTAGCGCGGCGTATCAGGTTGAAGGCGCACACGATGCCGACGGCAAAGGCCCATCCATCTGGGATACCTTCTCCCACCTGCCGGGTACCACTTACCAAGGCACTAACGGCGACGTTGCCGTCGATCACTATCACCGCTTCCGTGAGGACGTGGCGCTGATGGCCGAAATGGGGATGCAGAGCTACCGGTTCTCAATCTCCTGGCCGCGCCTGCTGCCACAGGGCCGGGGCACCATCAATGAGGCCGGGGTCAAATTCTACAGCGATCTGATTGATGCCCTGTTGGAACACAACATTGAACCGATGATCACCCTGTACCACTGGGATCTGCCGCAGGCATTGCAAGATGAAGGCGGTTGGGAAGCACGCAGCACTGCGGAGGCTTTTGAAGAGTATGCCCGCCTGTGTTACCAACGTTACGGCGATCGCGTCAAACTGTGGTCTACCTTCAATGAAACCGTGTGCTTTATCGGCTTCGGTTACATCACCGGCGGCCACCCACCGGGCGTACAGAACCCGGCACGTGCGATCCAGGCCTGTCACCACGTCTTTGTAGCCCACGCTAAAGCGGTAGCCGCATTCCGTACCAGCGGCATTGCCGGCCAAATCGGCTTCGTCAACGTGTTGCAAACCCATACCCCGCTCAGCCAGTCAGCGGAAGATCTGGCGGCCTATCAGTTGGCCGAAGGGATCTTTACCCACTGGCTGTACGATCCAGTACTGAAAGGGGAATATCCGGCTGAACTGCTAGAACAGACTCAGGCGCTGTGGGGCGTGCCGCAATTCGCCCCTGGTGATGAGCAACTGCTGCGTGACAATATCTGTGACTTTATTGGCCTGAACTATTACAAACGTGAAACCATCGCGGCCAATAATCAAGAGTCACATCTGACCATCAACACCACCGGTGAGAAAGGCAGCGGCCACCAGCAGGGTAACGAATTCGGCTTTAAGGGGCTGTTCAAGTTCGTCCGCAACCCGAACGGCGTGTATACCGATTGGGACTGGGAAATTTATCCGCAGGGCCTCACCGAAGGCATCATGAATATCAAGGCGCGTTACGGCGATATCCCTATCTACATCACCGAGAACGGTCTGGGAGCCAAAGATCCGATTATCGACGGTGAAGTGGTGGATGACGATCGCATCGACTATCTGCGCCAGCACATTGGTGCCATTGAAGACGCTATCAAACAGGGGGCCGACGTACGCGGTTATTATCCATGGTCGTTTATCGATCTGCTGAGCTGGCTCAACGGTTTCCAGAAACAGTACGGCTTTATCTACGTTGACCACAACAAGGATCTGGCACGCCAGCGTAAGAAAAGCTTCTTCTGGTACCAGAAGCTGATCGCCAGCAACGGTGCGGAACGTTAATCACATTCCCATTGTTACTGGACATAATACCGCAACACCCGAGCTTGAGGCAGGTGGGAGTCATTGCAGGTTAGCCGACCGTTGAGCGCAGGGATGCGCGATACGAGCCTCCAGGGATGGATTCACGGCGTGTCGGCGTTCTGTATGACTCTCACCTGTTGCACCATTACCTGCAGCGACCCAACCTGACTAACATTTTTATAGGTTAGGCCAACGAAATCGCCTTCTCCTCGCGCATTGGCACATATTTGAGTAAGCTATGCCGCTTACTTCGTTGGAATACCACTCAGGATCTCGTATGACCCAAGCTGAATATTCGCGCATCGGCGGTTGGCTGCTAGCCCCGATGGCCTATCTGATCGTTACCCTGCTCAGCGCCAGCCTGATGTTGGCCCTGTACGGTATGGCCATTTTTATGCCGGAATCACGCGAGTATCTGAGCACCAATGCTCAGGCTTTCTCCACGCAGTGGTATTTATCGGTGCTCACCACGCTGGTAATGTGGTGCTTTACGCTGTACCTGCTGTGGCTGTTCTGCCAGCGTTCACAACGTTTTCCAAAGCTGTTCCTGGTCTGGCTGCTGATCACCGTGCTATTGGCGATCAAGGCGTTCGCCTTTGCCCCCGTGCCCGATGAACTTGCCGTGCGTAGCCTGCTATGGCCGTTGGTGATGGCCGCCCTGCTGGTGCCCTATTTTAAGCGTTCCCAGCGCGTGAAAGGCACCTTCACCGAGAAGTAACCACGGCAAGGCACGATTTGATCGCCCTGCTGTGTAAATTTTCAACAAAACAGGCAAAAAAGCGCAATACCCTTGCGATTAGTATGTTGTCGTTACGCCGCCGATTACCGATAATAGGCGGCTTTTATTTTTTTAGGCATTGCAATGACCGAATACCTGCTCTTGTTTGTTGGCACCGTACTGGTGAACAACTTTGTCCTGGTGAAATTCCTGGGCCTGTGCCCCTTTATGGGCGTTTCCAAGAAACTGGAAAGTGCCATCGGCATGGGCATGGCTACCACATTCGTGATGACGCTGGCCTCGGTCTGCGCCTGGCTAATCAACAGCTTTATCCTGATCCCGTTGGATCTGGTTTATCTGCGCACGCTGTCCTTTATTCTGGTGATCGCCGTCGTGGTGCAATTCACCGAAATGGTGGTGCGTAAAACCAGCCCGGCTCTATATCGCCTGCTGGGGATTTTCCTGCCGCTGATCACCACCAACTGCGCTGTATTAGGCGTGGCGTTGCTCAACGTCAACCTTGGCTACAACTTCCTGCAGTCTGCGGTTTATGGCTTTAGTGCCGCCGCAGGCTTCTCATTGGTGATGGTGCTGTTTGCCGCCATCCGTGAACGCCTGGCGGTCGCCGATGTGCCCGCGCCGTTTCGTGGTTCCTCTATCGCCTTGATCACCGCTGGCCTGATGTCTCTGGCCTTTATGGGCTTTACCGGGCTGGTGAGATTCTAATGACTGCGTTGTGGATTGCGGTGGCGGCATTAAGCGCCTTGGGATTGCTGTTTGGCCTGGTGCTGGGTTTTGCCGCACGCCGCTTTGAAGTGGAAGAAGATCCGGTTGCCGAACAGATCGACGAAATTCTGCCGCAGAGCCAATGTGGCCAATGCGGTTATCCCGGCTGCCGCCCCTATGCCGAAGCGGTTGCCAATGGCGAGATGATCAACAAATGTGCCCCGGGTGGCGAGCAGGTGATGCTCAAGCTGGCCGAATTACTCAACGTCGAGCCACAGCCGCTGGACGGCGGTGCCGCCGTGGCAGAGCCGGTGCGTAAGGTCGCCTTTATTGACGAAGCCAACTGCATCGGCTGCACCAAGTGCATTCAGGCCTGCCCGGTGGACGCCATCGTGGGTGCCACCCGCGCCATGCACACGGTCATTACCGATCTCTGTACCGGCTGTGATCTGTGTGTTGCGCCCTGCCCAACCGATTGTATTGAAATGAAACCGGTCGCCACCACGACCGCCAGCTGGAAGTGGGATATGCAAACCATTCCGGTGCAAGTGATCCCCGTGGAGCAACATGTTTAATCTGTTCGCCGCTTTGAAAAAAGATCGGATTTGGGATTTTGACGGTGGCATTCATCCACCCGAAATGAAGACCCAGTCCAGCGGTGTGCCACTGCGCGTGGCTCCCCTGCCCGACATTTTTATCGTCCCCTTGCAACAGCATCTGGGCCCAGAAGGTGAGCTGTGCGTCAAAGCCGGTGACCACGTACTGAAAGGCCAACCACTGACCTTTGGCCGTGGCCGCTCCTTGCCGGTACATGCACCAACCTCGGGCACCATCCGCGCCATTGAACCTCACGTTACCGCTCATCCTTCAGGGCTGGCGGAACTGTGCGTGATTATCGATCCCGACGGTGAAGATCGCTGGTGCGAACTGACGCCGGTCGCCGATTACCGCCAACTGGATGCGGCAGAGCTGATCCAACGTATTCATCAGGCCGGGATTGCCGGACTGGGGGGTGCGGGTTTCCCAACGGCCAGTAAGCTGCAAGGTGGCCGTGAAGAGGTGGAAACCCTGATCCTCAACGCTGCCGAATGCGAGCCCTATATCACCGCCGACGACCGGCTGATGCAGGAACAGGCCGCTCAGATTATCGAAGGCACCCAGATCCTGCGCCACCTGTTACAACCCAAAGTGACGTTGATCGGCATCGAAGATAACAAGCCGGAAGCCATCGCCGCGCTGAAAGCCGCTTTGCGCGGGCAGGATGGCATCGCCCTGCGGGTGATCCCCACCAAATATCCTTCGGGCGGAGCCAAGCAGTTAACCAAAATTCTGACGGGCAAAGAAGTGCCTCACGGCAAGCGTTCGTCCACCATCGGCGTGCTGATGCAGAACGTGGGCACCGCCTTTGCCATCAAGCGGGCGATTGTCGATGGCGAGCCGTTGATTGAACGTGTCGTCACCTTAACCGGTGAGGCCATGAGCCGACCAGGCAACGTCTGGGCGCGCCTCGGCACGCCGGTGCAACACCTGCTGGCCTTTGGCGGCTATCAACCTCAATCCCAACAGATGGTGGTAATGGGCGGCCCGCTGATGGGCTTTACGTTGCCAACGTTAGACGTGCCGATCGTCAAAATCAGCAACTGCTTACTGGCCCCAACGGTTGACGAAATGGCCGTACAAGAACCAGAGCAGTCCTGTATCCGCTGTGGCCTGTGCGTTGATGCCTGCCCTGCCGGGCTGTTGCCGCAGCAGCTTTACTGGTTCAGCCGTGGCGAAGAGCACGAGAAGGCGCGTAAGCACAACCTGTTCGACTGTATCGAATGTGGTGCCTGTGCCTACGTCTGCCCCAGCAATATTCCGCTGGTGCAATATTATCGCCAAGAGAAGGCTGAGATTAACGCGTTGGATCAGGAAGCGGCACGTACCGCCGAAGCCAAGGCACGTTATGAAGCCAAGCTGGCCCGTTTAGAACGTGAGAAGCTGGCGCGCGAAGAGCGTCATAAAAAGGCCGCGGTGAAACTGACCGACAGCGATCAAGATGCCGTCCAGGCGGCTTTGGCTCGCGTGCGCAGCAAAAACAGTGAGGCTGCTGGCATTGCTATCAGTGGCCAGGAGCCGGATAACAGCGCTGCCATAGCTGCCCGCGAAGCGCGTAAGGCACAGGCCAGAGAGCGCAAGCTCGAGCGAGCAAGCGAAATGCCTGCGGCGACAGCGGTGCAAGAGGAGGACCCGCGTAAAGCGGCCGTGGCTGCGGCGTTGGCTCGAGTCAAAGCCAAGAAAGCGGCGCAGGCACAAGACGCAGAGAGCGTGGCGGAAACGGTAGCTTCAGAGGATCCTCGTAAGGCTGCAGTAGCGGCAGCATTAGCCCGCGTGAAGGCGAAAAAGGCGGCGCAGCAAGCCGAGCTTTCACCACCGCAAGTAGACGAGGAACCTATCCCTACGGCTGAGCCGGAGGATCCACGCAAGGCTGCCGTTGCTGCCGCGCTGGCCCGAGTCAAAGCCAAAAAAGCGGCGCAGCAAGCTGAGCGTTCTCAACCACTAGTTGACGAGGAACCTATCCCAACGGCTGAACCGGAGGATCAACGCAAGGCTGCCGTTGCCGCAGCATTGGCCCGAGTCAAAGCTAAAAAGGCCGCACAACAGCTAGCTACGGTAGATAAAGAGTAAGCGGTATGGGAGTCTTGCCGAACGTAAGGCCCCACTTAATCGATAGAAATCAGGTAGGTGTAATTGACATCGATCTGCCGCAGTTTGGCATCCTGATTCCACGCTTTAGCTTCGATTATCTCCATCTCAACACTTCCGCGTACTTCATTGCGCAGCCCTGGCATCACGTGCGAGATCAGGTAAGAGATAAATTTCACGCACTCTTTGGCCGTCCCCTGATGGGTAATCGCGATGTACTCGCGCGCTGGCAAGCGAATATCTTCAATCTTGTGGCCAGAAAGGATGTCCTTCTTGAATTCCGGCTCCACCGCCATAGTATGCGTGACTGAACACTCGCCTTCGCCACGCTCATTGGCAGAATGGATGCTGTAAACCTTGTGGCACTCCATATTCAGCCCTTTGAAGAAGTCATTAAAGATTTCCCCCTTCATGGCGATACAGGAAGAAATAGCCATCTCTTGGGCAGTATCAAATTCCATCTCACGCGTAAAACCGACCAGGTGCGTATCAGGTAACGTCAGCCGTTGTATCTCCGGATAAAAACCTGCCTCATACACGGCTTCGAAGTCGAAGCGCGGCATCAGGCTCTTCACGTCCCATTTTTCCATGGTACGGTAGCGGTTTGGCGTAATGCCAAAACGTTGCTTAAACATCCGGGTAAAGGTCTGCTGTGAATCAAAGCCCAACTCATCGGAGATATCGATAATCGTACGGTTGCTGATACGCAGCGCGACCGCCGCACGGGTAAGAATGCGTGAGCGAATATAGGTGGCGAGCTGGATACCGGTGATTCGCTTGAACTTGCGCTGCAGGTGCCACTTGGAGTAGCCGGAGATACGCGCAACTTCATCCAGATTTGGCCGAGTCTCCAGATGAATTTCGACCCATTCAATCAGTTCTTCAATAAATAAAATATCTTCATTAGTCATTATTAATTGTTCGCTACTTCAAAAATGCTCAGGATAGTAACCTACGTTAATTATATGAAAGTTGTTATTCCGTGCGCCAAGCAGTCCAAAAATAGCAGCTCGATCATCAGTATGACAACCCATACTGCACGTTTTACACCCAGCCTGGCTTTTTCTCACCGCAAAAGCTGAATATCCTTATGATTAGCACGTATTACCCGGCATATGATTGAGGTAGAATGCAGCGCTGTAATTTCCCCCGGTGCCCGCACCGTGAATGCACTGATTAACATGGCAAAGAAATGGTAGTTATTCTATGAAGTTCAGGCCGGTACAACAGGCAGCCCCCAAGGGCTTACACATCGCCAGCTCTCCGTTTACCCATAACCAGCAAAGCACCAGCCGCATCATGCTTTGGGTGATGCTGGCCTGCATTCCCGGCATGGCAGCACAGCTATGGTTCTTTGGCTATGGCAACCTTATTCAGACCGCGCTGGCCATGGTGACCGCCCTCGGGTCCGAGGCCGCCATTCTTGCGCTACGTAAACAGCCAGTCAAGGCTCGGCTGGCAGATAATTCCGCCCTGCTCACTGCGCTGTTGCTGGGCATTAGCCTGCCACCTCTAGCTCCCTGGTGGATGATCGTTATCGGCACCTTTTTCGCCATTGTGATCGCCAAACAGCTATACGGCGGACTTGGGCAAAACCCTTTCAATCCGGCCATGGTGGGTTACGTGGTGCTGTTAATCTCCTTCCCGGTACAGATGACCAGTTGGTTACCGCCGGAAGAGCTGCGCGCAACCGCCCTGACCCTGCCAGATACCCTGCTAGCTATTTTCAGCGGCCACACTGCCCAGGGGGCCACTCTGCACGAATTGCAGATGGGCGTCGATGGCATCAGCCAGGCCACGCCATTAGACGGTTTTAAAACCGGCCTACGCAGCGGCCACTCGGTCGAGCAAGTGCTCCAGCAACCGCTGTTCGGTGGCACCCTGGCCGGTATCGGCTGGCAGTGGATTAACCTGGGCTTCCTGCTCGGCGGCCTGTTTATGCTGGGCCGTAAGCTGATCCACTGGCAAATCCCGTTCAGCATGTTGGCCGTCATTGCCTTGTGCTCAGGATTGGCCTGGACGTTGGATCCGGCCCATCAGGCTTCCCCGTTGATCCATCTGTTTTCCGGGGCCACTATGCTCGGGGCTTTCTTTATTGCCACCGACCCGGTCAGTGCCTCTACTACGCCCAAAGGTCGGCTGATATACGGCGGCCTGGTTGGCTTGCTGGTCTGGCTGATCCGCGTGTATGGCGGTTATCCCGACGGGGTAGCCTTTGCCGTACTGCTGGCCAACATTACCGTACCGTTGATCGATCACTACACGCAGCCACGCGTGTATGGCCACCGTTGAGGAGTCATTATGCTTAATTCCATGAGAAAGCATGGCACCACACTGGCCGTGTTTGCCGCGGTCACCACCGGCCTGACCGCCGTGGTGTACCAGTTAACCAAAACCACCATTGCACATCAGGCGGCGTTGCAACAAAAAGCGTTGCTGGACCAGGTCGTCCCGCCGGAACATTATGACAATGATATGCAGAGCGAATGCCTGCTAGTCAGCGATCCGGCTTTAGGCAATGGCGCGCCGCACCATCTGTATCTGGCCCGCAAAAATGGTCAACTGGTGGCAGCCGCGTTGGAAACGACCGCGCCAGACGGTTATTCTGGGGCGATCCAACTGCTGGTCGGGGCCGATTTTAACGGCACGGTATTGGGAAGCCGCGTGATAGAACATCACGAAACGCCTGGGCTGGGCGACAAAATCGAATTACGTATCACCGACTGGATCACCTTCTTCAGCGGTAAAAAGATCGACGGCCCGGATGATAAACGTTGGGCAGTGAAGAAAGACGGCGGCATGTTTGATCAGTTCACTGGGGCCACCATCACCCCGCGAGCGGTGGTCAACGCCGTGCGTCGTACAGCGTTGTTTATGGAGACGCTGCCGCCTAAACTGGATACTTTGCCTGCCTGCGGAGCCAGCGAATGAGTGAAGCCAAAGAGTTAATCGTACAGGGGTTGTGGAAAAACAACTCTGCGTTAGTGCAATTATTGGGGCTGTGTCCGCTGCTGGCGGTAACGTCAACTGCCACCAACGCCTTGGGGCTTGGACTGGCTACCACGCTGGTGCTGACCATTACCAACGGTTCCATCTCCGCCCTGCGCCGTTGGATCCCGAGCGAGGTCCGCATTCCGATTTATGTGATGATCATTGCCGCCGCAGTGAGTATCGTGCAGATGCTGATCAACGCCTACGCTTTCGGCCTGTATCAGTCGTTAGGGATTTTTATCCCGCTGATCGTCACCAACTGCATCGTGGTGGGCCGGGCTGAAGCAGTAGCGGCGCGAAAACCGGTAGGACTGGCATTGATCGACGGTATGGCTATCGGCCTTGGTGCCACCAGTGCCATGTTTGTGCTGGGCTCGCTACGCGAGCTGATTGGTAACGGTACGCTATTTGATGGCGCTGACCTGCTGCTAGGCAGTTGGGCCAAGGTGTTGCGCATTGAGATTGTCCATTTCGACACCCCTTTCCTGCTGGCCATGCTGCCACCAGGTGCCTTTATCGGTCTGGGCTTGATGCTGGCAACCAAATATCTGATTGATGAAAAAATGAAGGCGCGTAAAGCCAAGGCCTTGGCAGTTGAAGCTAACATGGAACAGGGACACGCAGAGAAAGCGCTATGAATAAAGAGAAACGCCTGGAGATCCTGACCCGCTTGCGGGATAACGACCCGCATCCGACCACCGAGCTGGTGTATACCACACCTTTTGAGCTGTTGATTTCCGTGCTGCTCTCCGCTCAGGCAACCGACGTCAGCGTTAACAAGGCCACGGCCAAGCTCTACCCGGTTGCCAACACGCCAGCGGCCTTGCTGGCGTTAGGGGTAGACGGCGTCAAAGAATACATCAAAACCATCGGCCTGTTTAACAGCAAAGCCGAGAACGTGATCAAAACCTGCCGTATTCTGTTGGAAAAGCATGACGGTGAAGTGCCGGAAGATCGCGCAGCACTCGAAGCCCTGCCCGGCGTGGGGCGTAAAACGGCCAATGTAGTGTTGAACACGGCCTTCGGTTGGCCGACCATTGCCGTTGATACCCATATCTTCCGCGTCTGTAACCGCACCCACTTCGCCCCAGGGAAAAACGTGGAGCAGGTAGAGGAAAAGCTGCTGAAAGTGGTTCCCGCCGAGTTTAAAGTCGACTGCCATCACTGGTTTATCCTGCATGGTCGCTATACCTGTATCGCCCGTAAACCGCGCTGCGGTTCATGCATTATCGAAGACCTGTGCGAGTTTAAAGAGAAGGTCTATCCGCTTGATTGAGAGTACCGGGCACGGCGATCCGTGTCCGCGACTCTTCCCTCCGGTTTTTTATCAAAAATGTGACGTCGGGCAGCATTAACCTTGGTGGAACCCGGGATTACCCTACAAACTCGCTGTTTCAGATATTTTCAACCGTAAAATTAGTCAAAAATTGTGGTTAACCTCACGTCTTGACGATCACATCTCATTTACAAACCTCACTACCGATCTGTCCATTTTCAGAAATTTTGCATAACCCAATTTATGCACAACAAACCAAGGCCTAATCAATCATGAGCATTGGTATGGACTGGATATGACTTAAATAGCAGAAGATATAACTAAATTAATTCAGGATAGCTTTTAATCAAAACAAAAACTCGGCAAATTTAAAAATGGCAAACGTTAATACTGCATAACATTTGCAACATAGTTGCATAGCGTTGTCTATGTTATATGTAACAGAACATGTCAAAAAGCTTGCCACGTTGACAAAGATAGTGAACATTAACCGCCGGCATTCATCCTATAACAATGCAGAAGTGTGCAGCCCTGCATCACATTCTGCTATTTCCCGTCCTGAAAATACGGGTAGTGAAAAAACCAGAGGTACCAGTGTCAACTGCAAACAACAATTCTTCGGACAACATTAGCCTTAACGCGTTTAAGCAACCTAAGGCCTTCTACCTGATCTTCTCGATTGAACTCTGGGAACGTTTCGGCTACTACGGTCTGCAAGGCATCATGGCAGTCTATTTGGTCAAGATGCTTGGCCTGAGTGAAGCCGACTCGATTACGCTGTTCTCCTCATTCAGTGCGCTGGTGTACGGTTTCGTGGCCATTGGTGGCTGGCTGGGGGATAAAGTTCTCGGCTCCAAGCGTGTGATCGTCTTGGGGGCCATCGTGCTGGCCGCCGGTTACGCCATGGTGGCCTATTCTGGTCATGATATCTTCTGGGTTTATCTGGGGATGGCCACCATCGCCGTGGGTAGCGGTCTGTTTAAAGCCAACCCTTCTTCCCTGCTGTCTACCTGCTATGAGAAAGACGATCCGCGTTTGGACGGTGCATTTACCATGTACTATATGTCCGTCAACATCGGTTCATTCTTCTCCATGCTGGCAACCCCGTGGCTTGCGGCCAAATATGGCTGGAGCGTCGCCTTCTCACTGAGCGTGGTGGGGATGTTGATCACCCTGGTCAACTTTATGATGTGCCACGGCTGGGTTAAACAATACGGTTCAAAACCTGACTTTAAGCCCCTGCAGGTCAAAAAACTGCTGATGGTGATCGTTGGTGTGGTAGCACTGATCGCGGTTTCCAGCTGGTTGCTGCACAACCAGATTATCGCGCGCTGGGCACTGGCTATCATCTCTGTGGGTATCGTCATCGTGTTCGCCAAGGAAACCTTCGCCTTGCACGGCGCAGCACGTCGTAAAATGATCGTGGCCTTCCTGCTGATGCTCGAAGCGGTGGTGTTCTTCGTGTTGTACAGCCAGATGCCAACCTCACTGAACTTCTTTGCTATCCACAACGTTGAGCACAATATTCTGGGGATCGCGTTTGAACCGGAGCAGTATCAGGCACTGAACCCGTTCTGGATCATGATGGCCAGCCCTATTCTCGCTGCGCTGTATAACAAGATGGGCGATCGTCTGCCGATGCCGCACAAGTTTGCCTTCGGCATGATCCTGTGCTCCGGGGCGTTCCTGGTGCTGCCGTGGGGCGCAAGCTTCGCCAACGACCAGGGCATCGTGTCCGTTAACTGGCTAATCTTGAGCTATGCGCTGCAGAGTATCGGTGAGCTGATGATCTCTGGTCTGGGCCTGGCTATGGTGGCTCAGTTGGTGCCACAGCGCCTGATGGGCTTTATCATGGGCTCCTGGTTCCTGACCACCGCCGCCGCCGCGCTGATCGCCGGTAAGGTCGCGGGTCTGACCGCCGTCCCAAGCGACATTAACGATGCGCATGCTTCTTTGGCTATCTATAGCCACGTGTTTATGCAGATTGGTATCGCCACGGCGGTGATCGCCGTGCTGATGATGCTGACCGCACCGAAGCTGTACCGCATGACGCTGGATACCGCAGAAGATACGGCAGCCAAAGCGAAAGCTGCAGCTCTCTAATCTCTGCTGTAACCTGACCTCAAAAACGCCGGAGCCTAGCTTCGGCGTTTTTTTATGGTGCACAGAAAAATTGCGAAACGCTTCGCTATCTGAACAATCGAGTGCATTCAACAGCATGGGTATTAAGTAGACTGCAGGTGGGTGCTCTGGATCTTTCCGTCTGGAGCATTTGGTAAAGGATGGAAAGAGAAAAGCCCCGGACCGATTTACATCAATCCGAGGCCGATCTCACTCCTAAGCAAGGTGAGGTTAGCCTCTTAAAATCCCAAAATCAAGGGACAAGGAGGTTAAGAATGCCGCAAAAACTGCTGGTTTTATGCCTGATCGTTATCTGTGTGACGCTGATCGCATTCACCTGGATAACACGTGATTCGCTGTGTGAGTTACGTGTCAGGCAAGGAACAACGGAAATTGCCGCCATTCTGTCTTGCCTGAAACAGCGGTAAGGCGATCCCACGGATGGGGTGCGCCCCGTCCGTAACTTGCTGGGAGACGTTCCGTGAGCACCCTTTTTTGCACATCAAAATTCACGGCTACGATTAAATCCGTGGGTAATGGATCAAGTCGTGAATGCGTACCGGCTCTACGCTGGCATTATGATACGCATGTGGGCAATCCGCCTGGAAACGCATGGCTTCGCCGCTGGCAAGGCTGTACCACTCGCCATTAATCGCCAGTTCCAGTTGGCCACTAATGACAATGACATGTTCAATCACGCCCGGCTCATGAGCCGAGGATTCACTGAGCGCGCCAGGAGCCAAGTCGATCACAAACATATCAAAACCCAGTTGGCGGTCGAATGGGAACAGCGGCACCACACGCATGTCGGCATTGTCTTGATTGAAGATTGGCAACTCGCCATAACGATGCAGCATAGCCGCCGGTTGCAGCGGCGCCGTTTCCAGAAAGGCAGAGAAAGCCACGTTAAACCCGGTAGCAATTTTCCATAAGGTCGCCACCGTTGGGCTGGACTCACCCCGTTCGATCTGCCCCAGCATAGCCTTGCTGACGCCCGTATTTTCGGCAGCCTGATTAAGGCTCCAACCGCGTTGCGTACGTAATGACTTCAGCGTTTGCGCCAAATGGCTGGCAAGATCCTGCATAGCGGTTCTCCTGATAAACCTGCGGCGATTATAGCCCCTTGTGCGCTATAACGCACGATGCTATGCTCCGTCAATTCGTACGTTATAACGCACACTGACTCGGGAGCGGTTATGCGTCCTGCACTCTCATTACGTGATATCTCCTTTTCTGCCATCGTTGCCGGTTTTGTCGCCGTGCTGGTCGGCTATACCAGTTCTGCAGCGATTATCTTTCAGGCCGCTGCTGCCGCAGGGGCTAGCCCGATACAAATTGGCGGCTGGCTGAGCATGCTTGGTCTAGGTATGGGTATCACTTCGTTGGGGCTCTCACTCTATTACCGTACGCCAATCCTCACCGCCTGGTCGACGCCTGGTGCCGCGTTACTGGTCACCAGCTTGCCTGGAACCCCGCTCAATGAGGCCATCGGGGTATTTATTTTTGCCAGCGGGCTGATCCTGCTGTGTGGTGTCACCGGCCTGTTTGCCAGGTTGATGAATCATATCCCGCAGACCATATCGGCAGCGATGCTGGCCGGAATATTACTCCGCTTCGGGTTGGATGCCTTTGCTTCCTTGCAGATCAATTTTTCACTCAGCGCCGGCATGTGCCTGGTGTATCTGTTCACCCGCCGCTATCTGCCGCGTTACGGGATCGTTCTGACGTTGCTGGCCGGGCTGATCATCGCGGCGTTACAGGGTAACATTCATTTCACCCAACAAACGCTGTCCTTCGCCAAGCCGGAATTTATCGCTCCGCACTTCACGCTGTCGACGTTGCTGGGTATAGGTATTCCTTTCTTTGTCGTGACGATGGCCTCGCAGAACGCGCCAGGCATCGCCACTCTCAAGGCCGGCGGATATGACGTTCCCACTTCCCCCTTAATTAGTTGGACTGCCCTGACGGCTCTGGTGCTGGCCCCCTTTGGCGGCTTCACGGTGTGTATTGCCGCCATCACCGCCGCCATCTGCATGGGGCCGGACGTACATCCCGATCCCAAGCGCCGTTATATGGCTGCCGTGGCCGCTGGCGGCTTTTATCTGTTAGCTGGGGTGTTCGGCGGTACCATTGGCATGCTGTTCAGCGCGCTGCCGGTAACCTTGATCCATACTATCGCCGGGCTGGCGTTATTAGGCACCATTGCCGGTAGTTTGCAACGCGCGCTCCAGGATGATAAACAGCGGGACGCTGCGGTGATCACTTTTCTGATCACCGCTTCCGGGCTGACGTTGTTAAACGTGGGGGCTGCCTTCTGGGGACTGATTGGCGGTGTACTGGCTTACGCTATTTTCTCATTACCACGGCGCAAAATGCCTTGAATCCCGCTATTGGCTCTCAACGATTGGCAGGATAAATCCGCTATCACCCTGCGGCAGCGCGATACCCAAGGCACGCGCTGCCAGTTCTGCCACACGAAAATCGATATCCGCTGGCTCACCATCTTCCAAAAACCAGGCCGCGGAAAGCCCCGCCCAGGCCAGGATCCACTGCAGCAGACGGTAACGTTCCAAACCAGCCAAGGAGCAAACCTGGTCAACGCGACGATGGAAGATATCGGGATCGGTGGCGACACCGTAATTGGGATTGCAGAAGATATTGGCGTAATCAAATCCACGCTCGCCATACAGACGCTTGGGATCGATCACTAGCCAGCCGCGTTCGGCAAAATCCAGCACGTTGTCATGGTGAATATCCCCATGCAACACCCCTTGATCCCTTGGGCTGGTCAACAGTTCTGCCGCAGCGGTAGCACTCAGACGCAACATACCACCATGAGCCTGTGCTGCGGGCCATAAGGCGTTAAACCATTGATGCAAGGGGATCAGTTCGGGATAAGGCTCATCTCGCGGCGCATGCAATTGGGCAATGACCTGGCACAGAATAGCGGTTGCCCGTTGGTCTTCACCGTTGCGTACCAGTTGTGCCAATGACAAAGGCCCCATAGCCCTTTCCAGCAAAATGCCGTCATCATGCCAGGCCAGCACCCGCGCAGCACCTTCTCCACGCCACCAGCACATCAGCAGGCCGCCAAATTTTTCTTCCTGTTCGCGGGCAATTTTCAACATTGCGGGCATCATTTGATAGCGTACCGGCATCAACAGGCTGCTGTGGGTTTCAAACGCTGGCCCGTCTGGCTCAAGTTGCCAACGTTGCAGATAAGGAATAAATGCCTGGTGGATCACCCTTATGCACCCTTATTGCGTGAACGACTGCCTGGGATGATAGTATTACCAGGCAGCATCCTGCAAAACTTTCGGCTGCACGCGCTGATGAGTGCGTGCTCTTGGTCATCTCGTGGGGTCATCATGTCATTAAAACGCACCAACTATGCAAAATTACCTAAGCCGGGTGGGCCCTATGTGCACGCGGTACGCCACGCCGATACGCTGTACGTCTCTGGCCTGACCGCCTTTGCCACCGAAGCCCAGGGGCAAGCGGTACAAGACCAGGCTCGCGCCATACTGGAACAACTTGCGGCCGTGGCTGCCAGTGAGGGCACCAATCTTAAATCACTGATCAAGATCACCGTTTTTCTGACCGAAATAGCCGACTTGGCCGCCATTCGTGACGTCCTGTTCGACTATCTGGACGGTGCACTCCCTGCCAGTTCTCTGGTTGCCGTCAGCGCCCTGTTTTCGCCCGATTTGAACGTCGAGATCGAAGCCATTTTGGCACTGTAAATCAGGGGCGCTATAACGCGCCCTCATCCAGTTCACAAGGCCCAATCTTGAACCAGGCCTTGGCGATCTTCCCTTGCTCAATCTCATAGATGGCAATAACATCCATCTTCCCGCGCCCCTGCGGAAAATTGCGCGTGACTACCTCTTGGTCTATGACCAAATTCTCAACCACCATACGTTTGATACGCTCACCGTAAAGGCTTGGCTCTTGGAAGCGGGCAAGATGACGCTCACGAATTTCACCTTTACCACGGGCAAGCAGCGTATCCGGATGCTGATAATACAGCGCATCGTCTGCCCAGCAGGCCATAAAGGCGTCTATATCACGGGCATTGTAGGCATCAAGCTGCTGTTGCACGATCTCTTCTGGGCGTACTGTTTTGCTGTTCATCGTAATCCCCTGCATAACGTTGAATCCGAGGTTAAAGCTCGACGATTTCATCCACCTGATGGTGAAACACGTAAGGATCGGAGATCAGCGCGAAGGCTTCATCATCCGGATAAGTGACCGCAACTTGATAGGCTTCACCGGCAAAACATTTGATGGCCTCCAGCGAGGTCCAATAAGTTGCCAGAAAGAAATGCGCATAGTTTCCCTGCACCTCTTGTCTGACAAAAGCCCCACGGTTGCCCGCAATCGCTTTAGCATGCTTGACGCCTGTGACATGCAAATGATCGGCAAATCCTTGCCGATGTTGTAGTGGCACGCAGCCGTGCCAGGTTCTGACAATCATCGCCACCCACTGAATATAAAACCGGAAATAGTGAATAAATAACCTATCATGTTTTTAGCCGATTTCAATCCGTCAACGCATGATTTTTAAACCGATGCAGAAAGTGACATGACAGCCCTTATCCGCTATGACGCTGTCGGGAATAATCTGCTAATTTAGCAACTGGACTGATTGATGATGAGTGACTATGCAGCAAAAGCCGGTTTTGCACGAAGCCAGACAGTTGAAACGCCTTAACGCCGCAACGCGGCGGCAATCGCACATGTATAAGTGGATTTTCCTGGTGGCGGCGCTGGATGCATTGTTGGTGTTTTATTATGACCGGGATATGCGTAATGTTTCATTTTCAACCCTGGTGGCACTGGTTTGCGGCTATCTGTGGATCCGCGATCGCAATAAAGCGCGCGGCTATCGGCGTGAGTACGACGACAAATACGGCAACTCTCTCAACGAGTAATCCCTCCTCACTTCCAGCCTATTGATAAGGATCGATTTGTGCATTCTCCAACTGTCTCCCCAGAGCTGCTACAACCCTTCTCTCCGTTTCAGGCATTAGCCCAAGAGTTACTGCCGCTGACGCTAGAGGGCGATGATGGCTCGCATGATGTGGCCCACCTGCACCGCGTTTGGAAAAATAGCCGCCAAATCAGTCAGGATGAAGGAGGAGACCAGCAAATTCTGTGTGCCGCCGTGTTGCTGCATGACTGCGTTGCGGTAGAGAAAAACTCTCCTCAGCGCCACCTGGCCTCACGCATGGCGGCAGAAAAAGCCAGCATCGCGCTGGCAAGCCTTGGTTGGTCTGTTGGCGATATCAGCAAAACTGCGCACGCGATCGAAGCCCACAGCTTTTCTGCCGCTATTCCCCCACAAACGCTGGAGGCCAAAATCCTGCAGGATGCCGACAGACTGGATGCGATTGGCATGATCGGCGTTGCCCGCTGTTTCTACATCGGTGGCCGCATGCGTAGCGCCCTATACGATGCCGCCGACCCGCTGGCGCAACAGCGCCAGTATGATGACAAGCGATTCACTCTGGATCACTTCGAAACCAAGCTGTTCAAACTACAGGAAGGGTTTCAGACTGAGGCAGGCCGAAGGATGGCGGCATTACGCACGCAACGCATGCGCCGCTTTCTCAGCGAACTGCTGGAAGAAGTTTGATAACTACAGAGCAATATCTTTGCCATAAATGCTGTACACTGAAAGTCAACTTCACAACACAGGTTGCCAAAATGAAGAGACTAACGCTGAAAGAGATGACAGAAAGCGAACAACGTGAAGTAAAGACCGATCTGGACAGAGCAAGCAAAAACCTCGAGCGCCAGTTAACCAACTCCGAACATAATAAAATTAAAGACGAAGCCATCGATCGCATTATGGCCGCACGTGAAAAGATTGCCAAAGCGACCCGCGCAGAACGCAAAGCCAACCGGGCACAGCCAACAGGTGCCACCTTCAGTTGGACTGCCTCCATCAGCACGCGCCCACATCGTTGATCACAGACCCCGTTTCGGCGGGGTCTCTGTTTGATAAGCCAGATTCATCTACGCCCTGCCATTATTAATATCCCTATTATCATCCGGTTATCCATTGACAGTTAACCGTGACCTGTCCACTATCGGGGGACATTCACAGGTTATGAGATCGCCATGTCCCCTTTCATCCAACAGGCCACACCGCAGCAAACCGCGTTGACCGTGGGTGAAGCTTTGGCGTTTACTTCGAAGAAACAGCCGCTCATTTGACCGGGGCGCGCTGTCCCGTCAGATGAGCTGACTGGATGGTGTGCAACGCGATACCCTCTCTGGTTTTTTCATCTGACTCCTAGTCGGTCACGCAGCAGGAGTTTTACATGGCTTCATTTTCCGGTATTTGGGTAGCACTGGTTACCCCATTCAATCATGACGACGTTGATTTCCCGGCAGTCAAAAGGCTGGCTCAGCATCTGATCGCCAAAGGCGTCGCTGGCGTGGTGGTCTGCGGTTCGACTGGCGAAGCCGCGGCCCTGAGCAAAGAAGAACAGTTGGCGGTGCTGGATGCCGTTCTCGAAGTGGTGCCAGCCCGCCAGGTGATCATGGGCCTTTCCGGTAATAACATGGCTAGCACCTTGCAGATGCAGCAGGCCATCAACCAGCGCGATATCGCCGGTGTGCTGATCCCCGCGCCATACTATATTCGCCCTTCGCAGGCGGGCCTGGTGGAGTATTTTACCCGCCTTGCCGATGCCTCTCGCGTGCCGGTGATTTTGTATAATGTGCCTTATCGCACCGGAGCAACCTTTGAGCTGGCAACGCTGCGGCAACTCGCCCGTCACCCGCAAATCAAGGCGATCAAAGATTGTGGCGGCTGCCCTGAGGCCACCATGGCGCTGATCCACGACGGCGAGATCGACGTGCTGACCGGCGAAGACCATCTGATCCTGACCACGCTATGTCTGGGAGGCAGTGGCGCAATTTCCGCTGCGGCACACCTGCACCCGGAACGCTTTGTTGCTCTGGTGGAACAAGTCGCGCAAGGGGATCTGGCCGCCGCACGCAGCAATTTCTATACCCTGCTGCCGATGATCCAGCAGATGTTCAGCTACCCGAACCCAGGCCCGGTTAAAGCGGCACTGTCGCAGCAGGGGCTGATAAAAAACGAGCTTCGTTCCCCAATGCAAACCGCACCACAGGCGTTGCAGCAGCAAATCGCCGATTTACTGGCGCAGTTGCAACCTCTCGCCCTGGCGGAGTAATAAAATATTGTTCGCAAAACCGCTGTAATTTTTCCGGCCTAGGACTAGGATGGGAAGTTAAACCTGCCTGTCCTTCATCACCATCAAGGAGTTTTCGATGAAATTGTTCTATAAAGCTGGCGCCTGTTCCCTGTCCCCTCACATCGTATTACGTGAGGCCGGGTTGGATTTCACCGCAGAGAAAGTCGATTTAGCTCACAAGAAAACCGAAAGTGGTGCCGACTATCTGGCGATCAACCCGAAGGGGCAAGTCCCGGCGTTGGTACTTGACGATGGCAGCCTGCTGACCGAGGGCGTGGCGATTGTGCAATACCTGGCGGATCGCGTACCGGATCGTAACCTGATCCCGGCCGCTGGCACGCTTTCTCGCTATCATGCGATCGAATGGCTGAACTACGTGGCTACCGAGTTGCACAAAGGCTTCAGCCCGCTGTTTAACCCGAAGACGCCGGACGAATACAAAGCGATTGCCCGCGATAAGCTGGCTAGCCAGTTCAGCTACCTGGATTCAGTGCTGGAGAAGCAGCATTACCTGTTGGGCCAGCGTTTCAGCGTGGCGGACGCGTATCTGTTCACCGTGTTGCGTTGGGCGAGGGCGTTACAGTTTGATCTCACGAAGCACGCACACCTGACGGCTTATTTCGATCGCGTAGCGGCTCGCCCGGCAGTGGCAGCCACGTTGAGTGCCGAAGGTCTATAAAGCCTGAATAAAAGAAAGGGGCCACATTGGGCCCCTTGTCAGTATCAAAACAGATTATTTCCAGTCAACCAGGCAGTAATGCTTTTTGCCACGACGCAGCAGCGTGTAACGGCCAAACAGGCGATCGCTGTCGGTAAACAGATATTCAGGGTTGGACTGCTTCTCACCGTTGATGGTCACCGCGTTGGAACCGATCATGGTGCGAGCCTGCCCGCGAGAAGGAACCAGCTCTGCATTCACCAACGCCTGTTGCAGATCCGCATCATTCTCCAGCTTGATGGTTGGCATGCCATCCTGAGCCAACTGCGCAAAGTCCGCCTCGGTCATTTCGTGCAGAGCACCAGAGAACAGGCTCTGGGTGATACGTTTCGCCGCGGCCAACCCCTCAGCGCCATGCACCATACCGGTCACTTCTTCTGCCAGCACATACTGGGCGCGCGGTGCTTTGCCGCTGTTCTTGTCTTCTTCTTCCAGCGCATTAATCTCTTCAATGCTCAGGAAGGTGAAGAACTTCAGGAAGCGATAAACGTCCGCATCCGCGGTGTTGATCCAGAACTGGTAGAATTTGTACGGACTGGTTTTTTCCGGAGCCAGCCATACTGCGCCGCCTTCGGTTTTGCCAAACTTGGTACCGTCTGACTTGGTGATCAATGGCACCGTCAGGCCGAACACCTGTTTCTGGTGCATACGGCGAGTCAGGTCGATACCCGAGGTGATGTTGCCCCACTGGTCGGAACCACCGATCTGCAGCTCCACCTGATGGCGGTTATACAGCTCGGAGAAATCGAACCCCTGCAGCAGGTTGTAGGAAAACTCGGTGAAGGAGATCCCGGAGTCATCACGGTTCAGGCGCTGCTTGACCGCTTCCTTGTTGATCATCTGGTTTACTGAGAAGTGTTTACCGATGTCACGCAGGAAGGTCAGCACGTTCATGCCGCCAAACCAATCGTAGTTGTTGGCCGCAATGGCGCTGTTGCTGCCACAGTCGAAATCGAGGAACGGAGAAACCTGCTTGCGGATTTTCTCGACCCATTCGTTGACCGTTTCCGTGGTGTTGAGTTTGCGTTCGGCGGCTTTAAAGCTTGGGTCGCCGATCATACCGGTCGCGCCACCTACCAACGCTACCGGCGTATGGCCGGCCAGTTGGAAACGCTTCAGGCACAGCAGAGGCACCAGATGGCCCAAATGCAAGCTGTCAGCGGTCGGATCGAAGCCGCAATACAGTGCAATTGGCCCTTGCGCCAGTCGCTCTGCTAACGCTTCCTCGTCCGTCACTTGAGCCACCAGGCCCCGCTCTTGCAGTTGTTGAATCAGGTTGATGCTAGCCATCAATTTCTCCATGTATAAACGAATGCACCTTTGCCGGTACACGGCCTTCGCCCATTGGCGAAAATCACAAAATTCGGGGTAGCTCATAGAATAAAGCGCCAGCGGCATCAGTGCCAGCGCTTAAGGGGGATTTTCCGTCTATCAGGGTGCCAGTCGGTCAATTTTCCAGTCATTTCCCTCGCGTTGATACAGGAAACGGTCATGCAAGCGGTGCGCGCCCCCTTGCCAGAATTCAACGGAGTCGAATCTGACGCGGAAACCGCCCCAGAAACTGGGCAATGGCACTTCTCCTTGCTGGAACTTTTGCTTCAGTTCGAGGAACTTGCTTTCGAGGATGCCACGGGCAGAAATGCGCGTTGACTGTTGCGATACCCAAGCGCCTATCTGGCTGTCTTTGGGCCGACTGTTGAAATACTTCATCACTTCCAGCGTCGATAGCCGCTCGGCCTTGCCGAGGAAGATCACCTGGCGATCCAGCATATGCCACGGGAACAGCAGGCTGATATGCGGGTTTTGCGCCAGCTGCTGCGCTTTGCGGCTGCCCAGGTTGGTATAAAACACCAGACCCTGGTCATCGAAGTGCTTGAGCAACACGATACGTTGGAAAGGCTGTCCCTGCTCGTCCACGGTAGCGACGCACATGGCGGTAGGATCCGCCAGACGCGCCTCACAGGCCTGTTTGAGCCAGCGTTCGAACAAATCCAGGGGGTTGGCGGTCAGATCGTTACGGCGCAGCCCGCCACGGGTATATTCACGGCGCAGATCCGCCACATCAAACTCATTATTATCAGTCATCTGGATTAGCAACCAAGCGGTAAATTCGTTGTCATATTCTGCGCCTGTAGCAGCAGGATCTCAATCATTCTGCTGCTACAAGGTAGGTTTATTGAGCCAGCACGCAGTCGCTCATGATCACTTTATCATTGCGCTCGACAAAGGCGTTTGGCCCTTTCGACCAGAAGGTGTATTTACCGTCGCTGTATTTGGCACCGGACGCCGCCACCACCTGTTTCAGCTTCAGCTGTTCGCCGTCCATCAGGAAGCTGACCGTGCTCTCTTCACCATTGAGCTCCACGGTGAGCGGTGTCGTTCCGCATTGATAATGCAGCGTTTCGCTCTTTTGTGGAACCACGTAGCTGCAACCCGCCAACGCGAGAACCCCGGCAACCATCACTATTTTTTTCATCAGGTGCTCCTTAAGATATTAACCCTTTCTTTATCCTAACAGAGCTAGCGGTGGCCCAACGGCAAAACCGGATAAATCCCACCCAGCAGCGTTTCACAACTGGCACCGGTAACCGAAGGCAGATTTCCCGGCAGACCGGAAATGGTCCGGAATGCCAGCCAGGCGAAGGCCAACGCCTCCATGTCATCCCCACTGACGCCAAAGTGATCGGTGGTAGCCACCTCGGTCCCCGGCAGTAAAGCGGACATTCGCGACATCAGCAGTGGATTACGGGCACCACCACCGCAGACCAGCAGCCGCTCACAGCCCCCAGCCAGCATCACCTGCTCGCTAATGGTGGTGGCGGTCAGCTCCACTAGCGTGCTCATCACATCCACCGGTGCTAACCCCGGCAACGTCGCCAGCTGTTTTTCCAGCCAGCTGATATTGAAATATTCACGACCGGTACTTTTCGGTGCCGGTAAGGCGAAATAAGGATCGGCCAACATCTGCTGCAATAGCGGTAAGCAAACGCGCCCTTCCATCGCCCAAAGGCCATCTTTATCAAAAGGTTTCGAGCGGTGGCGCCATACCCACGCATCCAGCAGCATATTCCCCGGCCCGGTATCAAAACCGCGCACCGGTGCGCCGGGCAGTAGCAGTGACAAATTAGCGATGCCGCCAATATTCAGCACCATGCGGCGCTCGGTTGGGTGAGCTAACAAAGCCTGATGAAACGCCGGAACCAAGGGCGCCCCTTGGCCACCATAGGCCATATCACGGCGGCGAAAATCCCCCACGGTAGTGATATTAGTCAATGCCGCCACCCGGTTATTGTCCCCTAGCTGCATCGAAAAGCGTGTCTCACCCTCCGGTTCATGCCACACCGTTTGGCCATGACAGCCAATGGCGGTGATTTCATGGGCCGGAATACCGGTCTGTTTTAACAACCCCAGCACCGCTTCACCGAACAGCGTGCCCAACTGGGCATCCAACCGTCCTACGGCAGAAAGCGTCGTCTGCTGCCCTTGACACATCCCCAGAATATCTTTTTTCAGTTGGATCGGCATTGGGTGGCTATAGCTTGCCTGTTGCGCCACCATACGTTCATCGATCGCGGCAAGCACCACGTCGATCCCATCCAGACTGGTGCCGGACATAACACCAATATAGCGGCCTGACTTCATCAGCACTATCCTTTACCCTTTCCAGGTTGCAACCGTTTTCACCCTTTAAATAGACCAGAATTGTGCGATTAACGCCATGAATTATGATGTCTTTTTTACAGGCTGTGAGCGAAGTTGTTTATTTTATGTCGAGCGCTGGTTACATAATAAGCAACTCAAGGGAGGATAAAGCGTCGGTTATTTGTTTTCAGTTCTGTCACAAAGTTAAACCACCGTTTATTATTGGTTGAACAGAGAAAAGCTAAGCTGTATACAGAAGGCAACACATGGGTGATATCAAACCGATTCAACCATCATTGCTGTAATATTTATAGAACTTGGTTTGGGTCTATCTCCCAGATCTGGATTACCAACTGCAGGAGCTTTATATGATCAAGCGTCTTCTTGTTGTCGCTCTCGCCTCCGTCACACTGGCGGGCTGTGCAAACCAAACCGCGTCCGGTGATGTCTATTCCGCCTCTCAGGCCAAACAGGTACAAACCGTGACCTTTGGGACCTTGGTATCCGTACGCCCGGTGCAAATTCAGGGCGGTGAAGGCTCAAGCATGCTTGGCACTATCGGCGGCGCAGTCCTGGGTGGATTCCTGGGTAATACTATTGGTGGCGGTACTGGCCGTAGCCTGGCAACCGCAGCGGGTGCCGTAGCCGGTGGTGTGGTAGGCGATAGCGTCGGTAGCGCTGCTAGCCGTAGCAACGCCTGGGAGCTGGAAATCAAAACCGATAACAAAGAAAATATCGTGGTGGTACAGAAAGCCGGGTCAACTAAATTCAGCCCAGGTCAGCGCGTTCGTATGGCGCAAAATGGCAGTACCGTTACCGTTTCTCCACTGTAACGTCCTTGCCTGAATGCAAAACCGGAGGCCCCTGGGCCTCCGGTTTCTGTTTGTTGCTGTGACTAAGCATAATAAAAAGGCGCTGGATTTATTGTTTTTCTTGCAGTTCGATGATGTTCTGTTCCAGCTTGCTAATCAGACCAACTAAAAGTCTCACTTCTTCTGCCGAGATACCGCTGAGTATTTCGCCTCTGGTCGACGTGATCACACTATCCACTTCACGAATAATCGGCTCTGCCGCCTCGGTCAATTTGATGCGCTTGGCACGTCGATCGTTAGCGCAGGTGTGACGGGTGATCAACCCTTTTTCTTCCAGCTGATCCAAGGTACGTACCAAGGAAGGCTGCTCAATACCGATCGCTTTTGCCAATTGGATTTGCGACTGTTCAGGCGGTAATCGATTGATATTGTGCAATGTCACCCAATGCGTTTGTGTAAGCTCCAACGGCTTTAGCCGATGATCGATCAGCGCACGCCAAACACGAACTAATCGTGCTAAATCTGAACCTAACGTTGATTCCACTTCCCCCTCCTTATAGTTAGCATGCTAACATTACTCCCAAAAGTGTAGCCCATTTTGGTTAATTAACATTAAAAACACAAATGTATATAATCCAAATCGCAAAAATAGACACATTTCTCTCGGTAATTGGTTATCCTCTATGCAAACATCCTTCATATTCACTCATCGGGATTGCTAACGTGAATACGACCTGGCTCCACACTGCGTCACCACTGCCCGATCTGGTGCTGGGTGCATCGCTTTATTTCCCTCCTCTCTTTAAAGCTTTCTTACTCGGATTAGTCTTCTGGCTGCTGGTGCATCATTTGCTACGCGACTGGATGTACTCCGGTGATATCTGGCACCCTATGCTGATGGATCTATCCATTTTCGTCATTACCGTCAGCGGTTCCCTGTGGCTCCTAGCGAGTTGGTAGCTCATGAAGCATAAGACATTAAAGTATTTTTCGACGGTTATTGTTTGCGCCATCGCGCTTTGTGCCGGCTGGTGGTTATGGAATTACTACATGCAATCCCCTTGGACACGCGACGGTAAAGTGCGGGCTGAGCTCGTCAACATTACCCCGGAAGTCTCTGGCAGATTGGAGAAGATACTGGTTCATGATAACCAGTTCGTTACTGCGGGCAGCCTGATTTTCAGCATTGACCCAGTGCCTTACCAAATTGCGTTGGACAATGCCGAGGCGGCGCTGGCCAAAGCACAGGCCGATATGGCCAAGGCCGATCACGAAGCGTCCCGTCGCCGTAGCCTGCCCCGTAACGTCATCTCCTCTGAAGATCTGGATGAGTCAAACCTGGCTGCCGCCTCCATGAAAGCCTCGTATAAGGCGGCTCAGGCCAATCTGGAACAGGCCAAATGGAACCTCAGTAAGACGCGGATCTATGCCCCAACCGACGGTTACATTACCAACTTACAGGCCCGAGTCGGCAACTACGCCACCGCAGGAACGCCGTTGGTGGCGCTGGTAGACACCCATTCGTTCTATGTGCTCGGTTATTTCGAAGAGACCAAGCTCAGGCATATCAGGGAGGGCCGCAAAGCGGATATCGTGTTGTATAACGGCAATATTCGGCTGCAAGGGGTGGTCGAAAGCATTGGCCGGGCCATTTACGACCAAAGCGCTGACAGCAGCAGTGATTTGTTGATGGATGTGAAACCCAACGTGCCTTGGGTGCGCCTGGCACAACGGGTGCCGGTACGTATCAAGCTGATCGATATTCCGGCCGACCTGACTCTGGTAGCCGGTACCACCTGCACCATTTCAATTCATCAGCAGGACTAATGTGTGAACCTGCCCTTTCTTGAATGGAAGCGTTCGCCCTGGGGTAAAGCCACCGCAGGGCAGTGGCGCTATGCGTTACGCAACACCCTGGCAATGTGCCTGGCGCTGTGGGTCGCCTTCGTTTTACAGCTGGATGAACCCTATTGGGCGCTGACCTCCGCCGCCGTCGTCAGTTTCCCGACGGTTGGCGGCGTGATCAGCAAGAGCATTGGCCGCATTTTTGGCAGCCTGCTTGGTGCCATGGCGTCACTGCTGATTGCCGGTTGTCTGAACGATCCCTGGTTGTTCACCCTGTCGATTGCCAGTTGGTTGGGGCTGTGTACCTACATTTCCAACCACTACCAGAACAATGTCTCCTACGCCTTTGCCCTGGCGGGCTATACCGCCGCTATCATCGTGTTTGGCACGGTTAATATTACCGACACCCAGCAAATTTTTGATATCACCCAGGCACGCGTCTGTGAGGTGATCACCGGTATCCTGTGCGGCGGCCTGATGATGATGATCCTGCCAAGCACCTCGGATGGCGCAACTCTGCTGGTATCGCTACGCCGCATGCACTTACGCCTGCTGGAACACGCCGCCATGCTGTGGCAACCGGAAATCAGCCTGCGGATGCGTACCTCCCACGAGGGCGTTATCGGACAGATCCTGACCATGAACCTGCTGCGTATTCAGGCCTTCTGGAGCCATTACCGGCTGCGTCGGCAAAACAATATCCTCAATTACATGCTGCACCAGCAATTGCGCATCACCAGCGTTATCTCCAGCCTGCGCCGCATGTTGTTAAACTGGCCAGACCGCCCGGAGAATCTGGCGGCGGTGTTAGAGCAGTTGTTGAATGAATTACGCGTTCCCACCACGGACAAATATCGGCTGGCGCATATTCTGGTCACCATCGCCCCTCAGGATCCGACAGATTATCGCCATCGGGCCTTCTTCCTGCGCCTGCGCCACTTTTGCTGGCTCTATCTGCGCTGTACCCGTTGGTTGCAACGGCTGGAAAGCGCTACCCAGGTCAGCGATATCGAACCACCGCGGGTTACCTCACTAGCGCGCCATACAGACAGCGTTGAGGCCGCCTACAACGGGCTACGCACCTTCTTGTGTATCCTGATCGGTTGCGCTTATTGGATCACGACCCAGTGGGACGCAGGTAGCTCTGCGCTGACGCTGATCGCCATCAGTTGCGTGCTCTATTCTTCTACCCCTTCGCCGATCAAATCCATCACCACCTTACTGAAGGCCGTTTCCCTGCTGTTTGCCTTCTGCTTTGTGATGAAGTTTGGCCTGATGACCCAGATCGACGACTTCTGGGTGTTTTGCGCCTTCCTGTTCCCGACCCTGGTCACGATGCAGATGATGAAACTGCAAAATCCCCCCTATGCCCCACTCTGGGGTCAGTTGATCGTGTTTATGGGATCGTTTCTCGCCGTGACCAACCCGCCGAGCTACGATTATCAAGGCTATATCAATGACAGTCTCGCCAAGATTGCCGGTGTGCTGTTGGCAGGGCTGGCGTTCCAAATCCTGCGGCCCAGTTCGGACAAACGTAAAAGCCGACGGATTATCCGCGCATTACGCCGTGATTTTATCGATCAGTTGAGTAAGAAACCGCAGCAAAGCGAAAGCCAGTTTGAGTCGCGTATCTATCACCGCATCAGTCAACTGAATCAAAGCCTGGATCAGGAGGCCCACACCTGGCTATTACGTTGGGGAGTAGTGCTGCTGAACTGCAGCCACGTGGTCTGGCAACTGCGTGATTGGCAAACCCGATCAGATCCGCTGGCCGCCGTACGTGACGTCTGTATTCATTGTTTGAAGGGAGTCATGACTGAGAAAGGAGTGCAGCATGCGTCGTTGGACGCCACCTTGCAGGAGTTGCAGCGTATGAGTAACACACTTGCCCAACATCCTGAACAGGCAGCACGTGATTTGGCGGGCTTGATTTGGCGGCTGTACTGCTCACTGCAGCAGTTACAGCAGGCGATCATTCCACCGGAAGCGATAACAGCGCCCACGCCAGGCTGACGCGGGCAGCTGATTTATTTGATTACGCCACAGGCGAAACGATCGCCACCACCACCCAGCGGTTTGGGTTGATCGGAGTGGTTATCCCCCCCGGCGTGTACCATCAGCGCCTTGCCTTCGATTTCGCTGATTTTCTTCAAGCGCGGAGCCAGCACCTGAGTGTCAGCCATGCCGTCCGCCGTGACATAGATTGCTGGCAAATCGCCTAAATGCCCGTTGGCATCATAAGGCCCGAGATGCTTGCCGGTTTTCTCAGGATCAAAGTGGCCCCCCGCAGCCAGTGCGGCTACCGCCTTGCCCTCTTTCATACCCGGCTCACAGCTGCCTTTCTCATGAACGTGAAAACCGTGCACACCGGCAGGCAAGGCTTTCAGTTGCGGGGTGAACAACAGGCCGTAAGGCGTTTCGCTAATTGTGATTTTACCAATGTCCTGACCAATTCCCTGGCCGGTCACCAGATTCATTTCGACATCAACCGTTGCCGCCTGCGCAACGCCACAGGCCATCAAACCCAATGCCGCACACCAATAACGTTTCATCACTCAATCTCCATGCGATAGTTATAGTCCTTAGGGAGTATATACCGATTAAACCTTGCTACAGGGGAAACCGTCGTTAATCAGCGCAGCCACTGAGCCGATTATAATATTTTGTGACCTTGCTCCCGTATTCCTTGGTTTTCTGCCCCCCTGCGTCGGCAAGTGTCATTAACATAAAGATACTGGCATTCTTAATGTTTTGGGCTGCAAGCTTACTGATAATATTTAGCCAAGGGGTGCAAGTGAAGTAGCGGCAAAGGACATCGGATAAGGCTGGCACGATGCCAGCCTTACCCGCTCAACTTAAGGTACGTCGTAACCCAGTGCCGCTTTACGAATGCGGAACCACTGCTGGCGGCTCAAGGTCAGCTCTTGCGCCTTCAGGGCCGAACGTACGCGCTCGATCTTGCCGGAGCCGATAATTGGCAGCGGTGCCGAAGGCAGACGCATCACCCAGGCATACACCACCTGCTCAATGGTTTCGGCACCAATCTCTTGCGCCACCGTTTGCAGTTCATCGCGTAACGGCTGGAACTCAGCATCGCTGAACAACCGCCCGCCACCCAGACATGACCAGGCCATCGGTTTGATACGCAACTGCTGGCATTGATCCAAGGTGCCGTCGAGGATCGCAGGCTGATAGATCGGGGAAATTTCGACCTGGTTAGTCACCAGCGAGAACGGCAGACGCGACTGCAATAAGGAAAACTGTGCTGGCGTAAAGTTCGAAACGCCGAAATGGCGCACCTTGCCGCTTTTATGCAGCGCCACAAAGGCTTCTGCTACCTCATCGGCTTCCATCAACGGATCGGGGCGATGGATCAACAATAAATCCAGGTAGTCCGTATGCAGGTGCGATAATGACTGCTCTGCGCTATGCACGATATGCTCGCGATCGGTGATGTAATGCCCGATAGGGTTACCCGGCTTGGCGGTGGTCGCGATGCCGCACTTCGACACCAGCTCCATCCCCTGGCGCACCGAGGGCTGTAGCTTGATAGCCTCGCCAAAGGCCTGCTCGCAGGCATAGCCACCATAAATATCCGCGTGGTCCGCCGTGGTCACCCCCAGCTCAACGTGTTGCTTGATAAACGTCAGCAACTGCTGCGGAGACATGCCCCACTCCATCAAACGCCAGTAGCCGCAAATCATGCGTGAGAACTCTGGCCCAAGGGGTGCCAGCTTAGTACGATTCAGCATTGTTAAACCTCATGACAATAGTTAACGCCAGCATACACAAGCGTCCAAGACGTAGGAAACGCAAAAGTGGCCTTTACGTGCGGCAGATCGAGAAAATCAGCATTAAAGTTAAAACAGTGAGGGCTGCTCAGGCGGGAGCTCTTCCGGATGCTTGCCGGTACGCAGTGAGCGCAGGTAACGCTGGCGACACAGGCGCAGAACGTCCTTTTTCTGGACATCGTTCATTTGCATCCAGCCAAAGCGCTCCTCGCGGCTGCGCAGGCAACCACGACAATAGCCGCGCTCATCGGCCTGGCAAATGCCACGACACGGGCTTGGGATGTCAAAGAACTCGAGTTGCTGCGCCACACGTCCTCCTGCGTTGTCATGCTAATTGAAGACGTCATCGGGGCCATTGGCAAGTGGCTTTTCCCCATGACGGCGAAAATATTCTCGCAAATAGTGCAACGCCTGGCGCGTTTTCTCCGGTAGAACCCGCTCCAGAGTTAACGCATGCAGCCGATATGGCGCTGGCCTCCACTGCGGTAACAGGGCGATTAATTCCCCCCTGCGCAGTTCATCACCAATTTCATACAGCGGTTGACCGGAAATCCCCAGACCATTGCGGGTAAAGGCCCGGATCACGTTCATACTACCGCTGACAACCTGCCCCGCCGCCAGGCGTAGTTTGAATGTTTCGCCCGCATGGTGATGTAAATCGAGATGCAGCCCATGACCGCTACCGGTGATCCAGCGGTGTTGCACCAGCTCCTGGGGCGTTTCCGGCACGCCATGCTGGCTAAGATAACGCGGCGCGGCGCAGAGCACCATGGGCCAGGCGGTCAGCGGGTGAGCAATCAGGTTGGTATCTGCCAGTTGCAGATTTACGCGCAGCGAGATATCTACCCGCTGCTCGATCATATCCACCACCTGGTCGTCTGCCAGAATGCGCAGCGTCAGCTTTGGGTGCGCCAGCAGCAAGGGAGCCAGAGCCTCAGCCAAGGGGCCGCTACCGATCCCGACGGTGGTGGCAATACGTAGTTCGCCCACCAGCGTATCCCGCAGTTCCGCCAGCCGCTGCTCCGCGCGCTGTGCTTCCTGCAACATGGCTTCGCAACCGGGATAAAAGGCTTCCCCCGCATCGGTCAGTGCCAAGCGGCGAGTCGAGCGGTGCAATAACGGCATCCCGAGCGACTTTTCTAACGACCTCATATGCTGGCTGACCGCTGAAGGCGTCATCTCTAGCCGACGGGCCGCCGCAACAAAAGATCCCTCGGCTACCACGGTGGCAAATACCGCCATTCGATTCAGTTTATCCATGATTATGAAGTTTTACTTAATCAAGAAAGCATAAATATGGCACTAATCAGCCGCATTGTTAAGGCTTATAGTATTTCTACTGCGCCGCCACTGAGTGGTACGGCAACCCACTAAAAAATATTTCACAGGAGAGACCTCATGAAAGTCGCCATTATTGGAGCAACCGGTTTTGTTGGCCGCCGCGTAGTGGATGAAGCTTTGGCCCGCGGCCTGCAAGTGACCGCCATCGCCCGTCAGAAAAAAGATCTGCCGGATAATGCCAATCTCACCGTCGCCCTGGGTGACGTGGCCGACGGCCCGTGGCTGGCACAACAGTTAGCTGGCCATGATGTCGTGATCAGCGCCTATAACCCAGGTTGGGCAGAAACGGACCTGTATGAGAAAACCGCTAAAGGTGCCCAACAAATCCTGGCGGCGGTAAAACAATCCGCGGTTAAACGCCTGCTGTACGTTGGCGGTGCCGGTAGCCTGGAAGTCGCTCCGGGAGTTGAGCTGGTTGATACTCCGCAGTTCCCGGAAAATATTCGTCCAGGGGCCCAGGCGGTACGAGATTTACGTAATGCGTTGAAAAAAGAAACCCAGTTGGATTGGACCTACCTTTCTCCTGCCGCGTTGCTGGAACCCGGCAAGCGTACCGGTCAGTTCCGTTTGGGCACGACACAATTGTTGATGAAGGGTGACGCGCCGGCCAGTATTTCGGTAGAAGACCTCGCGGTTGCCATTATCGACGAAGTGGAAAAACCGCAGTTCATCAAGGCACAGTTTACCGCTGCCTATTAATCGTCCGCCAGCGGCTGTAATCGTTGCAGCCGCTGTCCTGCCACTCACTACGTCTAAGGTTATCTTAAGTTTCATCTGATAAATTTCGGCGCATTACCTCATGGCAGGATCCAGATTTGGCAATGCGCTTACGTCCATCATTACAATGCAACAGCTTGGGTTTTATCCTGGCTTGCGCCCTATTCTTCACGGTTTTCCAGAACCTGCTATTTATTCACCAGGCCTGGTCATATATCACCTTTGATAGCGTACATAGCGTCATTTTTGCGGCGACTATGCCAGTGGTTATTTTCTGTGCCCTGAATATTATCTTCAGCGTATTAACCATTCCGTTCCTGCGTAAACCCCTGGTTATTCTGTTACTGCTCGGCAGCGCGGCGGCCAACTATTTTATGTTCAGCTACGGCGTGGTGATTGATGGCAATATGATGCAGAACGCCTTCGAGACCAACCCTCAGGAAGCGACGGCATTGCTCACCCCTCGTATGGGGCTATGGCTGCTGTTGCTGGGCATTTTGCCTGCCGTTTTCGTGTGCTTTGTCCGCATCAATAAAACCCGCCCTTGGTGGTACATGATTGGCCTGCGCGCGGCCAATGTGATGCTTTCCGTGGTGGTGATCCTGTTGGTTGCAGCGTTATTCTATAAAGATTACGCCTCGCTGATCCGCAACAATAAAAGCGTGGTGAAAATGCTCACCCCAAGCAATTTTGTGTCTGGCACCATCAAGTACGCTCAACACCGCTATTTCCACCAAAATCTGCCGCTGGTCAAGATTGGTGAAGATGCTCATTTAGGCCCAGTCATTAGCAGCCAGACCAAGAAAACCCTGGTGATACTGGTGGTCGGTGAAACCGCGCGGGCAGAGAATTTTTCGCTAGGTGGTTACTCACGGGAGACCAATCCCCGCTTGAAGCAGGACCATGTGGTTTATTTCAAGAATGCCAGCTCCTGCGGTACCGAAACGGCTATCTCCGTGCCCTGCATGTTCTCCAACATGCCACGCGGCGACTACGACGCCACCTTGGCCGCACACCAGGAAGGCATGCTGGACGTGATGGCTCATGCCGGAGTGAACCTGCTGTGGCGCGAAAATGACGGCGGTTGTAAGGGGGCCTGCGATCGCATCCCACATATCGACATGACCAAGCTGAAGCTTTCGCAGTATTGCGACGGCGATGTCTGCATGGATAACGTGCTGCTGCATAAACTGGACGATTATATCAACGGCCTGAAAGGGGACGGTGTGATCGTACTGCATCAGATGGGAAGCCACGGCCCGGCCTACTACCGCCGCAGTACGCCCGAATTACGCCAGTTCTCACCCACCTGTGACAGCAACCAGATCCAGGACTGTACCCACGAGCAACTGGTGAATACCTACGACAATTCGCTACTGTACACCGACGCCATGCTGGACAGCACCATCAAGCTGTTGCAGCAATACAGCGGCAAATTCAATACGGCGATGGTCTATCTTTCCGATCACGGTGAATCGCTCGGGGAGAATGGCATGTATCTGCACGGTACGCCTTATATGTTCGCGCCTTCTCAGCAGACCCACGTGCCTTTCCTGATGTGGATGTCGGCCGATTATGAACGCAATTTCGGCATTAACCGCCAATGCCTGCAATCCTTGGCGGATAACGACAAGGTTTCACAGGATAATCTGTTCCACACCCTGTTGGGCATGTTGAATGTGCAGACACAGCAATATCAGCCCAACCTGGATATTCTGCAGCGCTGCCGCAGCTAGACTGACGCAGCATGCTGCACACCGGCATGAGGTCTTGTGCAGCAACTCGATAGAATGTAAGTTGGTCGACGTTTTTACCGTCAGAGCCGGGGATTTTTTCCCGGTTTTTTTTATCTGCGACTTGACCTAGACCAATCGGTCTATTATTCTCATTTTCATTATGACAAAACAGACGAATTGCAACGGGGAAACCCGAGAACATCTGCTCGCTACCGGCGAAACGCTCAGCCTGCGCCTTGGTTTTACCGGCATGGGCCTCAGTGAGCTGCTCGCTACCGCTGGCGTGCCCAAAGGGTCGTTCTATCACTATTTTCGCTCGAAGGAAGCCTTCGGCGAAGCGATGTTGCAACGCTATTTTGCCCATTATGACGCTCAAATGCAGGCGCTTTTTGCCGACTCTCGCAGCGACGCGCGTAATCAGTTATTAAGTTATTATGCCCAGGCCATCAGCTTCCACTGCCGCAGTGAGTGCCATAACGCTTGCCTGGCAGTGAAACTCTCCGCAGAGGTCAGCGATCTTTCTGAACCTATGCGCCATGCGTTGGAAGCTGGCACCAGCCGCGTGATTGGTCATCTGCAAGACGCGATCGAACGTGGTATCCGTGAAGGTTCACTGGCTATCACTATGAGCCCGGCGGCCACGGCGGAAACGCTGTATTCGCTGTGGTTGGGCGCATCGTTGCGGGCTAAAATCCGCCACTCTGTTGCCCCACTGACCTGTGCGCTGGAAAGTATCGAATTGCTGTTGCGCCCAGCGCAGCCATAAACTCCCTTTTTTACCCGAAAGACATTGTAGCGATACTGTTTACCATCACTAGTCGACTGGTCTAATACTATAGGATGCACTATGAAGATTGAAAAATTGTTCTCTCCGCTCAAAGTTGGCCACACCACCTTACCCAACCGAGTGTTCATGGCCCCGCTGACTCGTCTGCGCAGCATCGAGCCAGGTGACATCCCTACGCCGTTGATGGCGGAATATTATGCTCAGCGTGCCAGCGCTGGCCTGCTGATCACCGAGGCCACCCAGATTTCTTTCCAGGCGAAAGGTTATGCCGGAGCTCCCGGTCTGCATACCCCAGAACAAATCGCCGCGTGGAAAAAAATCACCCAGGCGGTACATGACAAACAGGGTCATATCGCTGTGCAACTTTGGCACGTAGGCCGCATCTCCCACTCAAGCTTGCAGCCTGGCCAGCAGGCTCCCGTCGCACCTTCAGCGATCAATGCCGAAACCCGCACCACGGTGCGTGATGAAACCGGTGCCTGGGTCCGTGTGCCAACCTCTACCCCACGTGCTTTGGAAACCAACGAAATCCCGGGGATCGTCAACGATTTCCGCCAGGCTGCGGCCAACTCGCGTGAAGCCGGTTTTGACTATATTGAATTGCATGCCGCGCACGGTTACCTGCTGCACCAGTTTATGTCTCCGGCGTCCAACCAACGTACTGACCAATACGGTGGCAGCATTGAAAACCGTACCCGTCTGACGCTGGAAGTGGTCGATGCGAGCATTGCTGAAATCGGAGCCGATCGCGTTGGTATCCGTATCTCACCGTTGGGCCCGTTCAATGGCCTGGACAACGGCGAAGATCAGGAAGAAGCGGCGCTGTATCTGATCGAAGAGCTGAACAAGCGCGGTATCGCCTACCTGCATATTTCCGAGCCGGATTGGGCCGGTGGCAAGCCTTACTCAACCGCGTTCCGCGATGCAGTAAGAGCGCACTTCCAAGGCGTGATTATTGGCGCGGGTGCGTATACGGCGGAGAAAGCGGAAGAGCTGATCGCCCAAGGCTTTATTGATGCCGTCGCCTTTGGCCGCAGCTATATTGCCAACCCAGATCTGGTGGAACGCTTTAAACAGCAGGCTCCACTCAACGAGCAGCGTGCCGATTTCTTCTACGGCGGCGGTGCCGAGGGTTATACCGATTATCCGACACTGTAACGCTCAGCTAAACAGGGGCGCTAAATACCGCAATACACTAAGCCTCTGACAGGTGGGGTCATACAGGTTAGCCGACCGTTGAGCGCATCGACGCGCGATACGAGCCTCCATGGAAGGATCCACGGCGTGTCGGCATTCTGTATGGCTCCCGCCTGCTGCACTATTATCCGCAGCTATTTTTGTTTGTGACAACGTAACCTACCCTATCACCAACCGCACGCGTTGAATTGCCTTATGCGACAAGGCTATACTGTCTGACGCTGTTCAAGTCACCTGCCGTCAGCCGCGGCATATCCAATCAGAGGAAATTATGCGCTTACTCCATACCATGCTCCGTGTCGGCGATCTGCAACGCTCCATCGACTTCTATACCAAGGTATTAGGCATGCGCTTACTGCGTACCAGCGAAAACACCGAGTACAAATACTCGCTGGCCTTCGTGGGTTATAGCGATGAAAGCGAAGGCTCGGTTATCGAACTGACCTATAACTGGGGCGTCGACAGCTACGACATGGGTTCCGCCTTTGGTCATCTGGCTCTGGGCGTCGATGATGTAGCCGCCACCTGCGACAACATCCGACAGGTCGGTGGCAAAGTCACACGCGAAGCCGGTCCAGTCAAGGGCGGTACCACCGTAATTGCCTTCGTCGAAGATCCAGACGGCTACAAGATCGAACTGATCGAGAACAAGCATGCAGGTCACGGCCTCGGTAACTGAGGTTTCTCCAGGGCGCGCCATGCGCCCTGCTTTCTATCTCCGCTGCACCAAGACAAGAAATTTGTCATAATGCGCGCTGAATTCGCTAAAGATAAGAAACTGATGGCCGAAAAAAGTGATCTTAACGCCCTGAGTGGCCGTTTCCGTGGGTTTTATCCCGTTGTTATTGATGTGGAAACCGCCGGGTTTCATGCTCAGACCGATGCGCTGCTAGAGATTGCCGCCGTCACGCTGAAAATGGATGAAAATGGTTGGTTACAGCAAGATGAAACGCTGCATTTTCACGTAGAACCGTTTGAAGGGGCGAACCTGCAACCGGAAGCGCTGGCCTTCAACGGTATCGATCCACATAACCCACTGCGTGGTGCAGTGAGTGAATATGATGCGCTGCATGCGATTTTTAAAGCCGTGCGTAAAGGCATTAAGGATCAGGGCTGTAACCGGGCGATCATCGTGGCGCATAATGCCAACTTTGATCACAGTTTCCTGATGGCCGCCGCCGAGCGCGCCAGCCTGAAACGCAACCCGTTCCACCCATTTGCCACCTTTGATACCGCTGCGCTTAGTGGGCTGGTATTAGGGCAGACGGTGCTGGCCAAAGCCTGTATCGCCGCCGGTATGCCGTTTGATAGCAGCCAGGCACACTCAGCCCTGTATGATACCCAGCAAACCGCCCAACTGTTCTGTGAACTGGTCAACCGCTGGAAACGTCTCGGTGGCTGGCCGATTGCCAACGTTGAATCGCAATAGCTTGCTGGCAAACTGACAGACATAAAAAATCGGGCGGCACTGTTAAAGGTGCCGCCCGATTTTATTGGGTAAAACCCTGCGCCATTAAGGCTGCTGGTCTTCCTGATCTTTATACTTTTCGGCCGTTTCTTTGATCAACGGCTGCAGTTCACCACGCTGGTACATCTCGATGATGATATCGCAGCCGCCAACCAGTTCACCATCGACCCACAGCTGCGGGAAGGTTGGCCAGTTGGCGTACTTTGGCAGCTCAGCGCGGATGTCCGGGTTTTGCAGAATATCAACATAGGCAAAACGTTCGCCACAGGCTGAAAGCGCCTGCACGGCCTGAGCAGAGAAACCGCAGCTTGGCAATTTCGGTGAGCCTTTCATATACAGCAGGATCGGGTTGGCAGAAATTTGCTGCTGAATTTTTTCAATCGTCGTCATTATTGCTTCCTCAAGCCACATCATGGCTACAACATGCATCACACTAGCTATTGTAGCGGCAGGACCGGTGCCAAGAAAACGCCATCTTTTGCAGGGACATTCTCTGATTGCCTTAGCAAAAGCGGCGGACACACCGAACCGGTTAAAACATAGCCCCAGAATAACATTTTTAATCGGGACGTTTCACTATTATCTTTGCCCTGCGCAATGCCGGCGAGCAATAAGCCAACCACATGATCTCTGTCGCTTTTTTAGGCGCCAGGCGTTTGATTTTGCAACAATAAAAATGCCATTAACGTTTTCTCACAATATGGATTAGTATTTATGAGATCCACGCTGTTTTATAGGGTGAATTTCGGGAATACTGTGACTCATTCGATTTCTGTTTCGGAGCCAAGGTTGGTAACGTCGATATGCGGTTAATTATTACACTTTTTGTGCTGCTATTTACGCAGCTCTTCTTCAATTTGGCGCACGCTGCGCCACAGGCACGTGTTTCTGCCGAGCAGCGCAAGAGTCACGTTAATGAAGCCCGGCCAGACGACCGCAAGAAAAAGAAAGCGGAGAAAGCCAATAAAAAAGTGAAGGCAGCCACCCCTCCGAAAACGCTAAAAACCAAACCAGCAACGATAAAGACCGCAAAAAAAACCACCAGCGTTAAAACCAAAAGCCAGGCAACCAAAACGGCCAAGCTAAAAGTAACTCCGCCTAAAAAAGGCTATAAAAAAGGTTATGGTCGCCATCGTGAAGAAGGCAAAGCTACGGCAAAATTGGCTGGCCGCGAAAAGCCGTTGAAACTTTCCGCCGCTCACAAAAAACGTTATCAGCACGCCAAGCAGACCGCCATGGCCAAGCTGATGGGGCAAATGGGTAAGCCCTACCGCTGGGGTGGGTCTTCACCTGGTACAGGCTTCGACTGCAGCGGGCTGATTTATTACGCGTACAAAGACGTGGTGAAAATTAAAATGCCGCGTACCGCCAACGAAATGTACCACCTGCGTGATGCAGCGCCGATCAAGCGTAATGAGCTTGAGAAAGGCGATCTGGTGTTCTTCCGCATCAACAACCGTGGCACCGCCGATCACGTTGGCGTCTATCTTGGTAACGGTAAGTTCATCCAGTCACCGCGTACCGGTGAAGAAATTCGCATCAGTCAGTTAGATAACGACTATTGGCAAAACCATTACATTGGTGCCCGCCGCGTAGTGACCCCTACCACCATCCGTTAACCTTTCACGGCTGAGCTAACTGCTCGGCCGTGCTCTCTATCACCCGCTGCAACTTTAAACAATCAGTCACTTGGCACACTTTGGATGTTCTTTTCGCTCGGAAAGTTGTTAAGATTAATAACCATAACAAAAGTGGTGCAATTGCGTTTTTCCGCCCTCGGCCCCTTAGGCCTGCAGCGTCGGAGAGGCGTATTGTCTATAAAAGGAGAAAGCAATGTCGTTTGAATTACCTGCATTACCATACGAGAAAAACGCTCTCGAACCGCACATTTCCGCAGAAACGCTGGAATACCACTATGGCAAGCACCATAACACCTACGTGGTTAACCTGAACAATCTGGTGAAAGGTAGCGAGTTCGAAGGCAAATCCCTGGTCGAGATCGTCAAGACCTCCACCGGCGGCGTGTTCAACAACGCCGCTCAGGTCTGGAACCACACCTTCTATTGGCACTGCTTATCACCGCAAGGTGGTGGCGAGCCAACGGGCGCAGTGGCAGAGGCCATCAATAAGTCATTCGGCTCCTTCGCCGCCTTTAAAGAGCAGTTCACCGATGCCGCCGTGAAAAACTTCGGCGCGGGCTGGACCTGGCTGGTGAAAAAAGCGGACGGTAGTCTGGCGATCGTCAGCACTTCAAATGCGGCAACCCCGCTGACCGGCGCAGACGTTCCGCTATTGACCGTTGACGTGTGGGAGCATGCTTACTATATCGACTACCGCAATGCGCGGCCAAAGTACCTGGAAAACTTCTGGGCGTTGGTGAACTGGGCGTTCGTGGCAGAAAACCTGGCTTAACGGCGGGTAACTAGCTAATAATAAGGCGCGGCATCAAGCTGCGCCTTTGTTTTTCTGCTGCGGATCAGTTCAATGCGGCAATAAAACTGAAAGCAATAATCATTGCCAAAGCACCCACGGTGGTGAGTAATGACATCTTCAAATTGGTATCCATATACAACTCCCTCTCAGATTGGCTTTTCCAGAGCATAAGCCACACAGTTTATACGTCAAATCATTTTCCCACAGTTCGTGATTAAAATCTTGTTATGATTTCCCCGCTGATAATTACCGATTAGCTCTTCCACTTTTCTTCAATATGCGACAAAATCCGCAGTTCACAACTGCGTACCGATAAACTGCCCCTCCCTGTTCAAGCGATTTACGACTTCAGCACTAAAAACTCAGTTTTCGCTTATCTGGGGAAGGATCTACGCAGGCAAACGATTAACATCATACTTACATGCTGTAACATGTGGGTTTAGGAGTCATTTTTTACATGGCAACGATTAAAGATGTGGCCAAACGCGCTGGCGTTTCTACCACTACCGTTTCGCACGTTATCAATAAAACGCGTTTCGTCGCCGAAGATACCAAAACGGCCGTTTGGGCCGCCATCAAAGAGCTTCACTATTCACCTAGCGCCGTGGCCCGCAGCCTCAAGGTCAACCACACCAAATCGATCGGTTTGCTCGCCACCTCGAGCGAGGCCCCCTATTTTGCCGAAGTGATCGAAGCGGTGGAAAACAGCTGCTACAGCAAAGGCTATACCCTGATCTTGTGTAACTCGCACAATAATCTGGATAAACAGCAAGCCTATTTGGCAATGCTGGCGCAAAAACGCGTCGATGGCTTGCTGGTGATGTGCTCAGAATATCCAGATCAGCTACTGGGCATGCTGGAAGATTACCGTAACATTCCCATGGTGGTGATGGATTGGGGTACCGCGCGCGGAGACTTCACCGATACCATTATCGACAATGCCTTCGAGGGCGGCTACCTGGCAGGCCGCTACCTGATCGAACGTGGCCACCGTGACATCGGTGCCATTCCTGGTCAACTGGCGCGTAATACCGGTGGAGGTCGCCACCAGGGCTTTCTGAAAGCCATGAAGGAAGCCAACATCGAAGTGCGCGAAGAATGGATCGTGCAGGGGGATTTCGAGCCTGAATCTGGCTACAAAGCCATGCATCAGATCCTGTCGCAAAAGCATCGTCCAACCGCCGTTTTCTGTGGCGGCGATATTATGGCCATGGGGGCGATCTGCGCCGCCGATGAGCTGGGGTTGCGTGTACCGCAGGATATCTCGGTGATTGGCTACGACAACGTGCGTAATGCCCGCTACTTCACCCCGGCGCTGACCACCATTCACCAGCCGAAAGAGCGCCTGGGCGAGATGGCCTTTACCATGCTGTTGGATCGCATTATCAGCAAGCGTGAAGAATCGCAGGTGATTGAAGTGCATCCAAAACTCATCGAGCGCCGCTCAGTTGCCGATGGTCCTTTTGTCGATTACCGCCGTTAACTCCTGTTGGGGCGCTGCAATACTGCGCCCGATTAAGCACCCGACTCCTCTTCACTGAGCCATTCCTGATTGAGCGTTTCGCTGTCGCCCAGATAGTCCAACAGCCAGGCCATGGCCGGAGACTGGGCGTTTTGCTGCCAGGTCAAGCAGCAGGCGCTAGGCGGGAAAGGCTCATGCAGTGGTAATACCACCAGTTCGCCACTTTGTACCAACGGCAATACCCGATGCGCGGGTACCATGCCCACACACAGCCCGGCACGCAAACAATCTACCGCCGAAACCCAGTCCGGCACGGTCAACCGCCGCTGGTTGTCCAACGACCAGGTCACACGCTTGGGTAAATTGCGCGAAGTATCTTCCAACAGCAACGAGGGATAAGGTCGTAGCTGATCGTCTCGCAGCTTTCCTTGCAAGGCGGCCAGCGGATGTTTAGCATGGACTACGCAGAGCCAATTCATAAAGCCCATATCGCGAAAGGCAAAACCGCCGCCTACCGGTACCGCCCGTGTTGCACCAATAGCCATCTCAGCGCGGCCATCGACCAGCGCATCCCACACGCCGTTGAAGACTTCCGGCTGTACCATCAGTTCCACGTCGGGGAAATGGCGATAAAAATCCAGCACCAGCTGGCGGCTGCGCTGGGGTTTGACGATCAGATCGACCGCAATCCGCAGTTGCCCGCGCCAACCGTTGGCCACCTGCTGACACTGCCGTCGGGTATCGAGCATTTTTTTGATAACAACTCGCGCCTCCTTAATAAACAGCGCCCCCGCTGGCGTGAGTTCCACATCGCGGTGACGGCGTTCAAACAAAGGCACTGCCAGCCATTGCTCCAGTTGACGCACCGTATAGCTCACAGCAGAAGGAACGCGGTGCAACTCCTGTGCCGCCGCGCTGAAACTGCCGGTCCGCGCTACCGCATCTACCACATCGAGTGAATATTCAGACCACATATGTTTGCCTTCAAATTTTTTAACAGCACCTTGCAAATATTACCGTTTCACAAGCAGAGATCCAGCCGTATACACTTGCCGGCGCTTCAAAACCTGCGACAACATAATTTTAACGAGAAATAGCAATGCGAAATTTTGGATTTATGTTCTACCTGGCCGGCCTGAGTATGTTGGGCTATCTGGCTACCGATATGTACCTGCCTGCCTTTGGCGCAATGCAGCAGGATCTGCAAATCTCCGCTGGGGCGATCAGCGCCAGCCTGAGTATCTTCCTGGCAGGCTTTGCCTTTGCCCAGTTGCTGTGGGGGCCGCTGTCCGACCGTATTGGCCGTAAGCCCGTGTTATTGATTGGCCTGGCGCTGTTCGCAATCGGCTGTCTCGGTATGCTTTGGGTCGAGAACGTGGCACAACTGTGGTCACTGCGCTTCATTCAAGCCATTGGCGTCTGTTCCGCCGCCGTCACCTGGCAGGCGATCGTGGTCGATCGCTACCGCGATGGCAAAGCCAACCGCGTTTTCGCCTCCATTATGCCGCTGGTCGCCCTCTCTCCGGCGCTGGCCCCACTGCTGGGTGCCTGGTTGCTTAACCATATGGGATGGCGGGCCATTTTCGCCGTGCTGCTGGGGATCACCGCCCTGCTGCTGATCCCCACCTTGCTGCTGAAAGACCGGAGCAGACTGGTCCCTTCCGCCGATAAAAAGCCCAGCCTTGGTTTTATGCAGATCTTGAAATCCCCGGTGTTCAGCGGCAACGTGATGGTTTTTGCTGCCTGTTCTGCTGGCTTCTTCGCCTGGCTGACGGGTTCACCCTTTATCCTCGGCGATATGGGGTATAGCCCCAACGATATTGGTCTGAGCTATGTGCCGCAAACGCTGGCTTTCTTATTGGGGGGTTATAGCTGCCGTAGCGCCTTAAATCGCATCTCTGGCAAAACCTTGCTGCCGTGGTTGCTGTTAGCTTACGGTGTCAGCATGGTGGCGTTGTATCTGATCGCCACGCTAAGTGAGCCAACGTTGACCACTCTGCTGATCCCGTTCTGCTTTATGGCGTTAGTAAACGGTGCCAGCTATCCTATTTTAGTAGCCAATGCGTTGATGCCCTTCCCCAACAACAGTGGCAAAGCTGCTGCGCTGCAAAACACGCTGCAGTTGGGATTATGTTTTATCGCCAGCCTGTTGGTTTCGGCATTTATCGCCCAACCGCTGTTAGCCACGGCTACCGTAATGGTGGCTACCGTATTTTTGGCAGCCTTGGGTTATCTGATCCAGCGTGGGAAAGGAACGGATGAAACTCAGATGACACAGCAGAAGCGTGCCGACTCCGTGTCATAATTGTCTCTGTAAATAGTCACTTAATGAAAATTCTTGCCGAGCGCGATTTGCAGTTGAGTCTACGCCTCGGCAAGCCTATACTCAAAAACGACCTTTTAGAATAACAGTTATACTAAGTTCTTATTGCAGCAACTGCTGCGTACGTGGATGGCATCACACTTTATTTAAGGTTGAATTTACCCGCGTCCTTTGACGCAGGGAGTCTCTTAAATTTCCTCTGTTCAAGTCGGATTTCAGACACCACGGTGAATTTTTACCGTAGGTATACGTATGTCCCTGTAGAAATTGTCTACGCTAAATTCTGCAGGATCATAAGTCAGAAGAAGGTGATGGAGAAGCTATGAGTTCATCGTGTATAGAAGATCTGAGCATCCAGGACAACCATTGGTATCGTATCGCTCATGAAATGCTTAGCATGGCCGGCATTGAAATCAATGGTTCACGCCCTTTCGATATTCAGATCAATAATCCCAATTTCTTTAAACGCGTACTGCAAGACGGCTCTCTGGGGCTGGGCGAAAGCTATATGGACGGTTGGTGGGAGTGCGAGCGGCTGGACATATTTTTTCAGCGGGTTATCGCAGCTGGCCTGGAAAAGAAACTGCCCCACCACCTGAAGGATATCTTGCGTATTGCCGCCGCCCGCCTGACCAACCTGCAATCCCAAAAACGTGCCTGGATTGTTGGCAAAGAGCATTACGACCTGGGTAACGATTTGTTTACCCAGATGCTGGATCCCTATATGCAATATTCCTGCGGCTATTGGCAACAGGCCACGACGTTGGAAGAAGCACAAGAGGCCAAGTTACGGTTGATTTGCGAAAAACTGCACCTGCAGCCCGGTATGCGGGTATTGGATATCGGCTGTGGCTGGGGCGGTCTGTCTGCTTATGCGGCCAAGCACTACGGCGTTTCCATGGTGGGCGTCACCATCTCCGCCGAACAGCAGAAAATGGCGCAAGAGCGCTGTGCCGGGCTGGACGTGGAAATTCTGCTGCAGGATTACCGCGATCTCTACCAGCAGTTTGACCGCATCGTCTCGGTCGGCATGTTCGAACACGTTGGGCCGAAAAACTACCGAACCTATTTCGAGGTGGTGGAACGTAATTTAAAACCCGATGGCATTTTCCTGTTGCATACCATTGGTTCCAACGAGACCGATATGAACGTTGATCCGTGGATCAATAAATATATCTTCCCCAACGGTTGCCTGCCGTCGGTGAAACATATTGCCCAGGCCAGCGAAGGCCGCTTCGTCATGGAAGATTGGCATAATATCGGCGCAGATTACGATCGCACCCTGATGGCCTGGTATGAACGTTTCAAACAGAGCTGGCCACAGCTGGCTTCGCGCTATTCCGAACGTTTTGAAAGGATGTTCAGTTATTACCTTAATGCCTGCGCAGGAGCGTTTCGCGCTCGCGATATTCAACTTTGGCAGGTGGTATTCAGCCCTAAAGGCGTTGAAGGCGGCCTGCGAGTTCCCCGCTAAAATCCTTTACCCCAACCCACAGGGTTGGGGTAAAGGGTTATTAACCGCAATAAACGCGAATGATTTTGTCTTCACTGTCACCCAGGAAGTTCAAGCGTTTTAGATTGAAGTCCATGGTTACCATAGAGTTATAAGGAATAGTCCGTACCTGCTGGGGAATATTGACCCCGTCCAACGCAGACAGCGGTTTACCCACATAATTCTGATACTGCGATGCACCACAGGTATCATCTTCGGCCTCGGCAGACTGTGAGTTCGCCTGTTCCGGGGAGCTTGAACAGGCGGTCAGCGCCAACAGCGCCGCTAGCATCATCGTTTTCCCGTAAAACTTCACGTTTGGCTCCTATGTGTGGTTATTGGTGCAGGGTTATCAGACTTTGGGTACAGACGGCTTGGTGACAGCTAACGCAGCCTCACGATTAGCTAGCACACGCTCGACGGTATCCACCACCGCTTGAGTTTGCGGATCGATTTCGATATTGACCTTATCGCCCAAGCGCTTTTTACCCAGCGTGGTGCGCTCAAGGGTTTCCGGGATCAAATGCACACAGAAACGGTTATTGACCACCTCGCCTATGGTCAGGCTGATGCCATCGATGCCGATGAACCCTTTATGTAGCACATATTTCATCAAATCGATATTCGGCATGCGCAGCCAGATCTGACGATTATTTTCCGAGGTATAAATCTTGGTGACTTCCGCGGTACAGATAATATGCCCGGACATCAGGTGCCCACCGATTTCATCGTTAAACTTGGCGGCTCTTTCCAGATTGACCACATCACCCAGTTTAAGATCGCCAAGATTGGTCAACCGCAGAGTCTCTTTGATCAAATCAAAGCTGACGCGATTGCCTGCAATCTCCGTGACGGTCAGACAGCAGCCGTTGTGGGCTACCGAGGCCCCCAACTCCAGCCCTGGTAACAGCTCATCAGGCATTTCAACAACGTGGGTACGGAAGTTGGGTTTTTCATCAATGGCAACCAGCGGGGCGGTGCCTTGTACGATACCGGTAAACATGTTGGCCTCTTCTTTATGACTATGTTCAACGCGCTGTAAGCAGTTTGCCCCAGTTATGGCAGAAAACCAAACGCACAGCGGCAAAAAAGCAGTGCTTGCCTAGTTTATATCCTGGGATTAGCGTCCTCAGCTAACTGCGCTGTAGTTTCAAGGCGACGAATAGAGACTCTTGGATTTCAAGCTACAGCTTGAAAGACGACGCGTATAACTATTTCTTTACAACCTTTGCTTAACCCCGACTAGCAGGTACAATCTTTTCGGCATATTCCGCAGTTTTTAGTTGTTGCTGATGCAGCGACACCCCTTCCCATAAATAATTAGAAAGGTGTATACGTGCAGAAGTACTTTATTGAGGCGCGTAGTTTATTGGCCCTCGCAATTCCGGTCATCATCGCGCAAATATCCCAAACCGCAATGGGCGTGGTCGATACCATCATGGCTGGCTCTTATAGCGCCACGGATATGGCCGCCGTTGCCGTCGGGACCTCTATCTGGCTGCCGACCATTCTGTTCGGCCACGGTTTACTGCTGGCCTTGACCCCAGTTATCGCCCAGCTCAACGGCGCGGGCCGCCGCGATCGTATCGCGTATCAGGTGCGTCAGGGCTTTTGGCTGGCATCGGGGGTTTCACTCCTCATTATCTCCGTGATTTATAACAGCCAGTTGGTGATCGACATGATGCACAACATCGATCCGCTGCTGGCTGAAAAGGCCGTTGGTTTCCTGCATGCCATTATGTGGGGAGCTCCCGGCTATTTGTTCTTCCAGGTCGTCCGTGGACAGTGTGAAGGCTTATCCAAAACCAAGCCCGGCATGGTAATAGGGTTTTTGGGTCTGTTGATCAACATCCCGATCAACTACATATTGATTTTCGGCAAGTTTGGCATGCCGGAAATGGGCGGCGTCGGTTGTGGTGTCGCCACCGCCAGCGTGTATTGGATGATGTTCCTGATGATGCGCTGGTATACCAAACGTGCATCCTCGCTGCGGGATATCAAGCTGGAGGAAGGCGCACGCCGTGGCCCGGACTGGCAGGCGTTAAAACGCCTGATCGGCATTGGTCTACCGGTTGCCCTGGCCTTGTTCTTTGAGGTGACGCTGTTTGCCGTGGTGGCATTATTGGTTTCACCGCTAGGCATCGTCGCGGTGGCCGGGCACCAGATTGCCCTGAACTTCAGCTCACTGATGTTTGTACTGCCGCTGTCGCTCGGAGTTGGGGCCACCATTCGCGTTGGGCACCGTCTGGGCGAAGGCTCGGTAGAGGGCGCTCGGATTGCCGCCTATGCGGCGATTGCCGTCGGCATCGCCATGGCCAGTTGCTCGGCGTTGTTCACCGCTGCCTTCCGCGAATCTATCGCCCTGCTGTATAACGATAATCCTGCGGTCGTGACCATGGCCTCCCATCTGATGCTGCTGGCGGCGATTTACCAGATATCCGACTCTATCCAGGTGATCGGTAGCGGTATTCTGCGAGGCTATAAAGATACCCGGGCGATCTTCTACATCACCTTTGTGGCCTATTGGGTTCTCGGATTGCCCAGCGGCTATCTGCTGGCGCTGACGGACTACATCGTGCCGGCGATGGGGCCGAGCGGATTCTGGTTCGGCTTTATTATCGGCCTGACCTTCGCCGCCATCATGATGGTATTTCGGATGCGCTGGTTACAACGCCAACCCCCGGCGTTGATTTTGCAGCGTTCCACACGTTAATAGCGTTCGCCGGTTTGTCACAGGCAAACCGGCGAGTTCCTCGCCAGCCATTGCAGAAAAAACCGCCTTACTGCACATAAGCTCAGCAATCGCGTGAAATACCAAATAAAATTGCGTTTTTCCCCTTGCCAGCGGCCAGGTTGCTCGTTAATATTCGTCCCCGCTGTCAGCCATGACAGAGAGGAAAAAGATGCGTCTGTAGCTCAGTTGGTTAGAGCACCACCTTGACATGGTGGGGGTCGATGGTTCGAGTCCATTCAGACGCACCAAATTCCTGAAAGTAGCACAGTGCGTCCGTAGCTCAGTTGGTTAGAGCACCACCTTGACATGGTGGGGGTCGATGGTTCGAGTCCATTCGGACGCACCACTTCTTGTTTCGCTTCCCAGTATTATCTCTCGCCTAACGGTAACCCAATTTAACAGTAATACCGGACAGAGCGTCAGCCCGTCGCGTATCATCAGCACAGTATCCTGATGGAGGTAATTTTGATGTCGGTTTTTAAATCACAGCTGCCGTTCGAACAACTCGACAATGGCCTCGCCCGCCGCCAAGGGCTAATGAGCGATGGGAGCACCGCCTGGGAAGTCAAGTTTGCCGCAGGCACCTTTGACCAACTGCAAAAACGCCCCTACCCCCAACACATCCGCGTCATTTCTGGGATCTTCGAATTCACCGTCGGCAGTGACGTGCATACTCTGATGGCCCAGGAAACGTTGGCGATCCCTGCCACTACCGTTTTTGGCTGTTTCTGTCTGGATGACGGAGTCCTGCTGGAAATCCAGAAAAATGTTTGAAAACGCGATCGCCGTCACTTTATTTTTTTCGAAAACATAATCCGTTACAGTAATGCTAATTGCGCAACAAACCCGTTAGCAGGCGGCTTATTTGCGCCACATTTGCTGACTTTATGTACAAAACTGCCAACGACTGCGGTTTTTTGTTTTGTTTCCAGCCGCATAGCCTTATAATGCGCAACGTCTTTCAGTTGAATGGTTTCAGCCCTTGATCTGCGAAAACGCAATTACAAAAAATTCTCATCCTCGCTTTTTGCGCAGCCTACCCGCACCTGGGCATCGGCCGAATTTTTCCACCCCATTTCGACCAAGGTCACCTATCCTTAACTATGTTTTGCATTGCCAGGCACAGCCCAAATCCCTTACCGATGGCCTAGCCACCGGTACCGTTAGTTTTATAATCCATCACAACTTGCAGAAAAAATCGTCATGAAAAAGACCAAAATTGTTTGTACTATCGGCCCGAAAACCGAGTCGGAAGAAATGCTGACCAGCCTGCTGAACGCGGGCATGAACGTAATGCGCCTTAACTTCTCCCACGGCGATTATGAAGAACACGGTAACCGCATCAAGAACATGCGTGCGGTGATTGCCAAAACCGGTAAAAACGCCGGTATCCTGCTCGATACCAAAGGCCCGGAAATCCGTACCATGAAGCTGGAAGGCGGCGTTGATGCAGCCCTGGTTGCTGGCCAGACCTTCACCTTCACCACCGACCAGAGCGTTATCGGCAACAACGAACGCGTTGCGGTGACCTACCCTGGCTTTGCTGCCGACCTGAAAATTGGCAACACCGTACTGGTGGATGATGGCCTGATCGGTATGGAAGTGACTGCGGTTACCGAAAGCGAAGTGGTTTGTAAGGTACTGAACAGCGGCGATCTGGGCGAAAACAAAGGCGTTAACCTGCCGGGCGTATCCATTCAGCTGCCAGCGCTGGCCGAAAAAGACAAACGTGACCTGATCTTCGGTTGTGAGCAAGGCGTAGACTTCGTTGCGGCTTCCTTTATCCGTAAGCGTTCCGACGTGCTGGAAATCCGTGAGCACCTGAAAGCTCACGGCGGCGAAAACATTCAGATCATCTCCAAGATCGAAAACCAGGAAGGCCTGAACAACTTCGACGAGATCCTCGAAGCGTCTGACGGCATCATGGTAGCTCGTGGCGATCTGGGTGTTGAAATCCCGGTTGAAGAAGTGATCTTCGCGCAGAAGATGATGATCGAGAAGTGTAACCGTGCACGCAAAGTGGTTATCACCGCGACCCAGATGCTTGATTCAATGATCAAGAACCCGCGCCCTACCCGTGCAGAAGCCGGTGACGTTGCCAACGCTATCCTGGACGGTACCGATGCGGTGATGCTGTCTGGTGAAAGCGCCAAGGGTAAATACCCGCTGGAAGCCGTTACCATCATGGCAACCATCTGCGAACGTACCGATCGCGTGATGCCTAGCCGTATCGACACCCTGAACGACAACCGTAAACTGCGTATCACCGAAGCGGTGTGCCGCGGTGCGGTAGAAACTGCCGAAAAACTGGACGCGCCACTGATCGTGGTTGCCACCAGCGGCGGCAAATCAGCCAAATCCGTGCGTAAGTACTTCCCTAACGCCGTGATCCTGGCGCTGACGACCAACGAAGTCACTGCCCGTCAGCTGATCCTGAGCAAAGGTATCACCACTCAGATGGTCAAAGAAATCGCTTCTACCGACGACTTCTACCGCATTGGTAAAGAAGTTGCTTTGGCCAGCGGCCTGGCACAGAAAGGCGACGTCGTGGTGATGGTTTCTGGTGCTCTGGTACCAAGCGGCACAACCAATACTGCCTCGGTTCACGTGCTGTAATAATAAACGTGACAACCAGTCTGTGACCCAAACGCCGCTTAGCGGCGTTTTTTTTATCGGCAATAACGCACTTTCAGAAAAACGCAACCATTAAAGCAGTTTATTTCGCCAATTTCATTTGAGAGTTGTCCCATAGAATCAGGCTGTTTTCCTTCGATTTTTTAACTATTTTGCAAAAGAAGATGCAAGTTTGAGCGAACGATCAAAATAAAGGGCCCTAATACAAAAAATTTATTCTCTTTCGAAAAAAGTTTGTGTAATACTTGTAACGCTACATGGAGATTAACTCAATCTAGAGGGTGTTATAATGAATCGTACTAAACTGGTACTGGGCGCGGTAATCCTGGCTTCTACTATGCTGGCTGGTTGCTCAAGCAACGCTAAAATCGATCAACTGTCTTCTGACGTTCAGACTCTGAACGCTAAAGTTGATCAGCTGAGCAACGACGTGAACGCAATCCGTTCTGACGTTCAAGCAGCTAAAGACGACGCAGCGCGCGCTAACCAGCGTCTGGACAACCAAGCACACGCTTACAAAAAGTAAGTTTGCTTCGGTTATTGAAAACGGTGCACATTGTGCACCGTTTTTTTTTGCCTATAAATTCCCCTGCACATCACCCCATCCAATACCTTAGGCACAAAAAAAGGGCCAGGCTCAATGCCGGACCCTAATACTTTCGTACCATCAAGGTTTAGTTCACTGAGCTAATCGGTGCACCAGACTCGCCAGAGGTATCAGCACCCTCACCAGGAAGTGCTGTAGGCGGTGTAGTGACCTCGGAAGGGTCTTGCCCTACACTGACTAGCACTGGCATGCCAGAACGCCGTACGATGGCGCTGTCGAGCATTGCCTTATCGGTCTGTGGATCGGCAGCAAAGGCTTTCTGATTTTTAGAAAGCGCGATTGGCATGGTCTGCGGATCGTCACTGGCCACTCTGGACAATGGCTGATGCACTTCTACATAGCGTTTGCCGTCTGGCTCAACGGAGACTTTCAGCGGTTCATTGACGATTTGCACTCTGGTGCCCTGTGGCACCTGGTTGAACAGCGCTTCGATATCGTCCGGGCGCAGGCGGATACAGCCTGAGCTCACACGCATCCCGATACCAAAGTTGGCATTGGTGCCGTGGATCAGGTATTCACCGTGCCCCATGGCCAGACGCATGGCAAACAACCCCATCGGATTCTCTGGCCCGGCTGGTATTACCGCAGGCAAAGTCACGCCCTGTGACTGGTAGCGCTTGCGGATGTTGGCAGTGGGCGTCCAGGTTGGATTCGGGATCTTCTGGCTGACCGAGGTCACCTTCAGCGGCGTATTCATACCGGTCTGGCCAATACCGATCGGGTAGACGATCACCTTATCTTCCCCTTTCGGGTAATAGTACAAGCGCAGTTCCGCCAGATTGACCACAATGCCTTCACGTGGGGTATCCGGCAGCAGCATCTGTGTCGGGATCGTCAGCGCCGATCCCGGTTTAGGCAGATAGGGATCGGTACCCGGGTTGGCTTCCAGCATGCCCAATAGCCCAATCTTGTAGTCAGCCGCAATGGCTTCCAGCGAACGGCCATCGTTTGGCACGTTGTAAATCGTATTCTCACCAATCAGACGGCTGCCTGGCGGCGGCAATGGGTATTCGTTCGCACTGGCGGCCTGGGTGCCGGTCAGTACAGTGGCGAATAGCACGCCCATTAGAGTCAACGCACGTTTCATTCTGATCCCTATTGTTATTACGGTTCATTGCAAGGCTAGCGATCGCTGGCCAGCAGGTAAATAAGATAAATGCTCGTTCGATATTAGCAAGATCCGATTTAAAGGCAATAAATTGCAAAAAATCAACATGTTATAACGTAATCAAACGCAGGAATTGTCAATGACTCGTCAACGGGTAAGCGGCTGAAATACTTATGATTTGTAGAAAAAAGGCGGGGTTTGGCTGGATTTGTAAAGGCTCATTGACATAGCGTGCCATCAATAAGCCTTGGGATATCCGGTTAGGCGAGCTGTGCCGCTTTACCGCGAATAGCGCGGATCATCGCCTCCAAACCTTGAGAACGAGAAGGCGTCAGATGCTGGCTCAAGGCCAGTTCGCTGAAGAATGGGCGTATATCCAGATCGAGGATTTGCTGCGGCGTAAGCTCATGATAAACAATAAACACCACCGCCAGCAGCCCCTTGACGATAGCAGCATCGCTATCGCCATGAAACTCAACCTGCCCTTGCGCGTTGTTGCTCATCACGATCCAGACCTGGCTTTGACAGCCGGAAATCAGGTTGGCCGCCTGCCGCTCGCTTTCATCCAGCGGTGGCAACTGGCTACCCAGTTCGATCACATACAGGTACTTCTCCTCCCAGTTCAGGCAGCGGGAAAAATTACGCACCAATTTATCTTTGTCTGGCAAATGCGCCATGGGGTTCCCTTTAATGATTAGCCTAACAAGCTGTGGATGCGCTGCAAACCGGCGACCAGCCGATCCACTTCCTCGCGGGTATTGTACAACGCCAGCGAGGCACGGCACATACTTGGTACCTGGTAGAACTCCATCAGCGGCATGGCGCAGTGGTGCCCAGTGCGGATCGCAATGCCGTATTGATCCAGGAAACTGCCCACGTCGTAGGCATGATGTTCACCCAGGTTAAAGGCAATCACGCCGGCACGCTGCGCAGGGCCATAAATCTTCAGCGTTGGCACCTGCTGCAGTCCATCCAATGCGTAGCGCATTAGAGATTGCTCGTGATCGTGGATATTTTCCAGCCCCAGAGCCTCGACATAGTCGATGGCAGCCCCCAGCCCCATCATACCCGCCGTATTAGGTGAACCGGCCTCAAACCGCCATGGCGGCGCTGCAAAGGTAGTGCCTTGCGTCAGGCTGACACGTTGGATCATCGCGCCGCCGCCTTCCCATGGTGGCATCTGTTCCAGCAACGACTGCTTGCCATACAGAATGCCGATACCGCTAGGCCCGTAGAGCTTGTGGCCAGAGAACACATAGAAATCGCAGTCAAGCGCCTGGACATCGATACGCTGATGCATCACCGCCTGAGCCCCGTCCACCAGCACCTTCAGCCCAGCAGCTTTGGCCACGGGAACGATCTCATGCAGTGGGTTGACGGTTCCCAACACGTTCGATACCTGGGTAATCGCCAACAGCTTGGTGGAGGCATCGATCAGACCCGGCAATTGCGCCAGATCCAGGGTGCCGTCTGGCTGCAATGGCCAGATACGCAACGTAATGCCACGCTCCTGCGCCAGCATTTGCCACGGCACAATGTTGGCGTGGTGCTCCATCTCGGTGATGATGATGCTGTCGCCCGCCGTCAGCAGATGGTGGCCAAAGCTGTTAGCCACCAGATTGATGCCTTCAGTGGTGCCTTTGACGAACACGATTTCTTCCGCCGAGCCCGCATTGATAAAGCGCGCCACTTGCTCACGCACGCCCTCCATCTGCTGGGTAGCTTCGGCGCTCAACGTATGAATGCCGCGGTGAACCGCGGCATAACCGTGACGGTAGAAATCCAGTTCGCGGTCAATCACGCTCTGCGGTTTCTGCGCGCTGGCAGCACTGTCCAGATAAGCCAACGGTTGCCCATTGACCTCCCGAGCCAGCAGGGGAAAATCACTACGTACCCGTTCCAGGGGATAACTCATGCCGCCTCCTGGGGTAAACGATCGGCGATACGCGCCAGCACCAACTCCCGAATGACCGGGTCGGCAATGCCCTCCGTCAGTTCAGCGGCAAAGGCAAAGATGATCATCTGCTGCGCCGCGTGCTTATCAATACCGCGCGATTGCAGATAGAACAGCTGCTCTTCATCGATCCGGCCCACGGTGGCACCGTGGCTGCATTTGACATCATCGGCGTAGATTTCCAACTGCGGTTTGGTATCTACCTCCGCCACCTTGCCCAACAACAGATTGTGGTTGTTCATCTGGCCGTCGGTTTTGATCGCGTGCTGCGCGACCTTGATCATGCCGTTAAATACCGCCTTGGCCCGATCGCTGACCACCGTTTTGTGCAGTTGGCGGCTTTCACAGTAGCCTTTGTTGTGTTCCAGATAGGTACGGGTGTCGCACACCTCTTTACCTACCGGCAGCACCAGGCTGTTGATGACCAGATTGCTCCCCTCACCGTTTAACTGTGCACTGGTGTGGTGGCGTGTCAGCCCCGCTCCCAACAGGAAGCTGTCGCTTTTAACCCGCGCATCGCGGCCAACCAGCAGGTCGTTATGGGCAAAGTGATAACTGGCCTGGCTCTCAAACGCCAGTTTGCAATGATGCAGCTCGGCATTATCACCCACCGTCACGGTCAGGCGCGCACCGGTGAAGTGGGCCGCAGCGCTGACGCTGGCATAGTGTTCGATGACCGAAGCTCGTGCACCACTTGCAATCTCCAGGTGGTGCCGGTGATGCAGCGTATTCACTTCTCCGGGCTGCTCGCGACCAGTGCTGAGATGCAACAGATAGAGCGGTTTAGCCGGAGCTTTGCCTGCCGCCAGGCTAATCACACTGGTTTCCTGCGCCAGGCTTTCGGTCAAATGCAGAAAAATTTCTGGCTGGATCGGTTCTGGCAGCGTTATTGGCGCATCATAGGTCACCCTGTTCAACTGGTAGTCACCAAGATCCTCATCGCTCAATTGCGGACATAAGCGCCCATCGACAAACACCAGGCGATACGCATCGATCTTCAACGCCAGTTTGTCTCGCTGCTCCGCGCTGAACACGTTGTCCACAGGCTCCAGAAACTGCTGCTCCAACAAGCCTTCCAGCGGGGTATATTTCCAGTTTTCCTGCTTGCGAGTCGGCCAGCCTTGGCGCAAAACCTGCTGCCAATGGGCTAACGCATGCGCAGACTGCTCGCCGCCGCGGGCTTCGAACAGGCTGTACATCTGCTGTAGTGCCCGTGAATTACTGTTGGTCGGAAAGCCAGCCATAGCCCTGCTCCTCCAACTGTTTCACCAATGAGAAGTCACCGGACTTCACGATGCGCCCCTGGGAAAGCACGTGAACGTAATCCGGCTTGATGTAATCAAGAATGCGCTGATAGTGGGTGACAATAATAAAGGCGCGCTTGCCGTCACGCAGCGAATTGACGCCGTTGGCGACGATCTTCAGGGCATCGATATCCAACCCGGAATCCGTTTCATCCAGAATGCACAGCTCCGGCTCCAGCGCCGCCATTTGCAGGATGTCGTTGCGCTTCTTCTCACCGCCGGAAAAACCGACGTTGACCGAACGGGTCAACAAATCCGCTGGCATATTCAGCAACTCGATCTTCTGTTCGATAAAGTCGGCGAAATCGAAGCGATCCAGCGCCTCTTGGCCACGGTAATTACGCACCGCATTCACCGAGGTCTGCAGGAAGAAATGGTTGCTGACGCCAGGGATCTCTACCGGATACTGGAACGCCAGGAATACGCCCTCACCGGCCCGATCCTCAGGAGCCAGCTCCAGCAGATCTTTGCCTTTAAACGTCACTTCCCCTGCGGTGACCTCATACTCTTCTCGGCCAGCCAACGTGGCGGAAAGCGTGCTTTTGCCAGAACCGTTGGGTCCCATAATGGCGTGCACTTCGCCCGGTTTGATGTCCAGGCTCAGCCCCTTGAGGATCTCATTACCTTCGGCGCTGACGTGCAAATTCTTGATACTTAACATGCTGTGTCCTCTGATCGCGCTGCTGCGCTATAAATACGGGTGCTTAACCGACGCTGTGTTCCAGGCTGATAGCCAGTAACTTCTGTGCCTCTACGGCAAACTCCAGCGGCAGCTCGGAGAACACGTCCTTGCAGAAACCATTGACGATCATCGAGATGGCATTATCTTCGCTGATGCCCCGTTGCAGGCAGTAGAACAGTTGGTCGTCACCGATTTTCGAGGTGGTAGCCTCATGCTCAAGCTGGGCGCTGTTGTTGCGAGTTTCCACATAGGGGAAGGTATGTGCCCCGCTGTTGGGCCCGATCAGCATTGAATCGCACTGGGTAAAGTTACGGGCGTTTTCCGCCCCAGGCAGGATTTTCACCAGCCCACGATAGGTATTTTGGCTGTGTCCGGCGGAGATCCCTTTGGCAATAATGGTCGACTTGGTGTTTTTACCAATGTGGATCATCTTGGTGCCGGTATCCGCCTGTTGGTAGCCGCTGGTCAGCGCCACCGAGAAAAACTCACCGATCGAGTTGTCGCCCTGCAAGATCACGCTTGGGTATTTCCAGGTGATTGCCGAGCCGGTTTCAGACTGTGTCCAGGACATTTTGGACCCTGAGCCTTCACACAGCGCCCGCTTGGTGACGAAGTTGAGAATACCGCCCTTGCTTTCGCCGCCGCCGGAGAACCAGTTTTGCACCGTGGAATACTTCACTTCGGCGTCTTTATGCAGGATCACTTCAACCACCGCCGCGTGCAGCTGATAGCTGTCGCGTACCGGCGCGGAGCAGCCTTCGATGTAGCTGACATAGCTGCCTTCATCGGCAATCAGGATGGTGCGTTCAAACTGGCCGGTTTTCGCGGCGTTAATACGGAAATAGGTGGAAAGCTCCATTGGGCAGCGTACGCCCTTCGGCACGTAGACGAAGGTGCCGTCAGAAGCCACTGCTGCGTTAAGTGCGGCAAAAAAGTTGTCGTTATGTGGCACCACTCGGCCCAGATATTTACGTACCAAGTCTGGATGGTCGTGAATGGCCTCACCGAACGAGCAGAAGATCACCCCACTCTCTGCCAGCTTTTCACGGTAGGTGGTCGCGACAGAAACCGAGTCGAAAATGGCATCTACCGCCACTTCACTACCTTCACGCACAGGTACACCCAACTGATTAAACGCCAGTTCAACCTCGCTGGTCAGGTAGCCGTTCTCCGAACTGGCACCAGGCTGCTGCTCCGCCCCAGGCTGAGAACCGCAGGAGTCATCACAGCTACCGCAGGACGGCGCTGAATAGTAGCTGTAATCCTGATAGTTAAGCTTGTCATAGTTGGCTTTCAGCCAGTGTGGCTCTTCCATTTGCAGCCAGGCACGGTAAGCCTCCAGGCGGAATTCCAGCATCCACTCGGGTTCGTTACGCTTGGCAGAGATGGCGCGTACCACCTCTTCGTTGATACCTTTGGCCAACTCATCGGTGGCCAGTTGGGTAAAGAATCCTTCCTTATAGCGACCTTCGCTGACCCAAGCCGGTACATCTTTCGCTGTTTCTACGTTGCTTCGTGTCATGTTGATTGCATCGCTTAAACGCCAAAGCTCTCACCGCACCCGCAGGCGTTCTGAGCTTTAGGGTTATTAAATTTGAACATCTGATTCAGCCCTTCCCGAACAAAATCTACCGTGGTGCCATCGATAAACGGCATCGCTTTGAGCGGCACGAACAGCTTGGCCCCGTCACGTTCGAACAACAGATCGTCGCTGGCCGGTTCGCGGGTCAAATCCAGTACGTAGGCAAAGCCCGCACAGCCGGATTGTTTGACGCCGAGTTGCAGCCCTTTCACCTGAGCATCCTGCTGCATGAGTCTGATTATCTGCTTCACCGCGCTGTCGCTCAGCGAAATGCCTTGCCAGACGTTGTCTGCCAAAGAAAAAGTACCAACATCTTCCGTATGCATATGGCCTACCTCACATTCGTGTTTACTACAGCCGATCTGGCTTACCGCCCATGTTAGTGATAATGATTATCACTTCAACCTTTTGTTTTGCGGGGGTATTTACCAAACGCCCGGATTTACGCTCGTCAACACGATAAATCGATGGCGTATCCAAGCAAAATAGATATGGGGATAATTTTTATCCCTCTGAATTGATAGCAATTCATCATATCTCGTACGGCTTATCCCGCTGTTCCGACAAGGTTATAGCGCCGGATAAGTCGTCTGTTTTAAACATTCATAGAAAATACCTATTTCTACATTTTGTCTGTCTGAAAAATGCCTTTACCTGCTTTAAGTCTAGTCGCTCGCGTGTTTTTAGCCCGTGGCGGTCAAAAGACCGACTACAGAAAAAAATCTGCGGGGAGCATTGATCATCGCCACAGCTACAAATATGATAATGATTATCATTAAGCTTTAATTGGGCGTGGACCTATGGCTATCTCGATGAATGCGTGGCTGCTGAGCAAAATTGATGAATACAAGTTCAACATCCGTGATGCCACGGTGGATTTCTATATGGCGGAAGCGGCGCTACAGCGGCCTGAATGCAACATCAATCATCTGAAGCGTTACAACGGTGTCAGCCTTGGCATGGCGAATTTATGCCTGGAAAATGGCGATGACGAGAGCTACCTGCATGCGCTGAGCAAACTGCATAACCGGCTGATTGTCGAGATCAACAACCCACAGCGTTGTCAGCTGTTCCGCGTGCAGTGCTATCATTTTGCCCGGCATACGCTAACGCTGATTTGCCAGAAATATTCGATGGAAGGCGGCTGGGACAAGGCTACCGCTTTTCAGAAGGATTTTGTGAAACGGGTGCCGTTCCAGCTGTAACGTTTACCCCGCAGGCGAAAACCTGCGGGGTTGGTGTTACTCCAATACTGCCGTGGTCAGCCGTGAGGTACAGCAGAGGCGATCGCGATCGTCGAAGATCTCAATCTGCCAGACCTGATTACGGCGGCCGGCGTGCAACGCACGACAAACCCCGCGCACCTGCCCTTTAAATACCGCGCGCAGGTGGTTGGCGTTAATCTCTAACCCCACCACCTTTTGTTCCCCTTCGGTGCACAGATACCCCGCCATTGAGCCCATCGACTCGGCCAGCACTACCGAAGCCCCACCGTGTAACAGGCCAAACGGCTGGGTAGTGCGGTGATCGACGGGCATCACCGCCTCTAAATAGTCATCTTCCAAGCGGGTAAACTGAATGCCCACATGGGCCACCATGCATCCTTCACCGCTTTGGTTGAGTTGTTCCAGCGTTGTTTCACGTTTCCACAGCTTCACGCAATCATCTCCAGAAGTGCCTGTAATGGATGCCGCACGCCATTGCCTTCAATGCGTTTTACCTGGCTGCGGCAAGAATAACCGGTCGCCAGACAGCGTTGCCTTGGCAAACGCTGTAGCGCCTGATGCCATGATAGCTCATAAATCCCCAGGGAATTTTGCAGATTCTTGGCTTCGTGACCGTAAGTGCCCGCCATGCCACAGCAACCCACGCTGACGTTTTCCAACTTGGCACCAAAACGGGCAAAGATGGCTGCCCACTGCTGGGTACTCGCCGGTAATGCGGTAGTTTCGGTACAGTGGCCAAACAGATACCAGGCTTCACCGGTCGCAGGCTGTTCTGCTCGTTCTGCCAGCAACTGTTGCAACCACTCATGAACCAGTTGCACCTGGAAATTACCCCGCTCGGCCCCGAGAATTTCTTGATACTCGTCGCGATAACACAGCACCAACGCCGGATCGACACCCACCATCGGCATCCCCAGTTTGGCTACCCGGTTAAGAAAGTCCGCTGTCTTGCGCGCCGTTTTGGCAAAGCGTGTCAGGAACCCTTTGATATGCTGTGCCTTGCCGTTCGGTGAGAATGGCAACAGCACCGGCTTGTAGCCCAGCTTTTCCACCAACCGTACAAAGTCTGCCACAACCTGGGCATCGTAATAGCTGGTAAACGGATCCTGCACCACCAGCACATGCTGTTCGCGCTGGCTTTCGCTCAATGCTTCCAACTGTTCAAGCGTCATGCTGAACGCGCTATGGCCCGACAGTTGTTGGCGTAACGTTGGGCTCGATAGCAGCGGTAAATCCACCATACCGATGCTGCTGCGGCTCAGTTCGCGCACCCATGGCTGCTTGAAGAAGAAGTTGAACACCTTTGGCGCTTTGGCCATCAACGGGGTATAGCTCTCAACGCCAGCGACCACGTAGTCACGCATTGGGCGCAGATAACGGGTGTGATAAAGCTGCAGGAAGCGCGAACGGAAGCCCGGCACGTCGATCTTGATCGGGCACTGGGTCGAACAGGCTTTACAGGCCAGGCAGCCAGACATCGCTTCTTTGACTTCATGGGAGAAGTCATATTCGCCCTTGCCTGCATGCCAGCTATTACGGGTTTTCTCAACCAGCGTGCGGAAGCTGAGGCGCTGCTGCGGCAACTGCTTTTCCAGTGCGACGGGGTCCACGCCCTGCTCTGCCAATAAGCGTAACCATTCGCGAACCAGGGCCGCTCGGCCTTTCGGCGAGTGGATCCGATTCGCGGTGATCTTCATCGATGGGCACATCGGGCTGTGGACATCAAAGTTAAAGCACAGTCCGTTGCCGTTACACTCCATCGCGCCACGGAACGAAGTGCGGACATCGATGGGGATGCGGCGATCCAACGTGCCACGTTTCACCGCATCGACTTTCATCATAACGGCATCTACGCCCAGCGGCGGGCAGATTTTCCCCGGATTGAGGCGATTGAGCGGGTCAAACGCGGCCTTGATGCGGCGCAGTTCTTCATAGAGCTCCTCGCCGAAGAACGCCGGGCTATACTCCGCCCGGAAGCCCTTCCCGTGTTCTCCCCACAACAGGCCGCCATACTTGGCGGTTAACGCCACCACCTGGTCAGATATTTGCTTCATCAGCACTTCTTGCTGGGGATCGCACATATCTAAGGCCGGGCGCACATGCAGCACACCAGCATCAACGTGGCCGAACATACCGTAGCTCAGGTTATGGCTATCCAACAGTTGGCGGAACTCGGTGATATAGTCGGCCAGATGCTGCGGCGGCACGCAGGTATCTTCGGCAAACGGGATGGGTTTGGCCTGCCCTTTGGCGTTACCCAGCAACCCAACCGCTTTTTTGCGCATATTGTAGATACGCTCAATGCCGGTCAAATCGCCGCAAATCTGATAGCCGATCACCCCAGCCTGTTGCTCGGAGATCAGATCGTCCAGACGCTCGCACAACGCTTCCATCTGGCCGTCGATCAGTTCCTTATCGTCACCGGCAAACTCAACGATGTTCAACCCGAGCATCTCTTTATCGGGCACGTTGGTGATCAGTTCGCTGACCGAGTGCCAGACGATATCTTCGCGGGCCAGATTCAGCACTTTAGAGTCGATGGTTTCCACCGACAGCGCCTTGGCTTCCACCATAAAGGGCGCATTGCGCAGGGCCGAATCGAAAGAGTCATATTTGACGTTTACCAGCCGCCGCACCTTCGGCAGCGGTGTGATATCCAGCCGCGCTTCGGTGATAAAGGCCAAGGTCCCTTCGGCACCGGTAAGAATGCGGGTCAGATCGAAGGTTTGCAGATCGTCGCTCAGCACGTGGCGCAGATCGTAGCCGGTGAGGAAGCGGTTAAGCTTGGGGAATTTTTCCAGGATCAGTGCGCGTTGCTCGCGACAACGGTTCAGCACGGTGTGGTAGATCCGCCCCTCTGGCGTATCTTCCTGGGCAATCGTTTCCGCCAGCGGCGTTGGCATGGCGCGAGTGTCGATCATTTCGCCCCCCAGCAACACCGCCCGCAGCCCCAGCACGTGGTCTGAGGTTTTGCCGTACACCAGCGAGCCCTGGCCAGACGCGTCGGTATTGATCATGCCACCTAGGGTGGCGCGGTTGCTGGTAGAAAGCTCCGGCGAGAAGAAATAGCCGAACGGCCGCAGATACTGGTTAAGCTGGTCTTTAATCACTCCGGCCTCTACCCGCACCCAACCTTGCTCGACGTTGATGTCCAGAATGCGGTTCATGTAGCGCGACATATCAACCACAATGCCGGTGTTAAGTGCCTGCCCATTGGTGCCGGTGCCACCACCGCGCGGGCTGAAGGTGAGCGCCTTGAAGCGCTCCTCGTCGGCCAGCCGGGCGATAAGCGCCACATCGGCGGTTGAGCGAGGAAACACCACCGCATCGGGCAACAGCTGGTAAATGCTGTTATCCGTCGCCATCGTCAACCGATCGGCATAGCTAGTGGCGGTATCGCCGTTGAATCCGCTCTGTTTTAACGCGGCCAAAAAGTCCAGCACCCGTTGAACGAGGCCGGATGCCTGAGAAATTTGTGGGATCATTCGCTTGTTTGACTCTGTCTGCTCTTCATTGCTTAACCGGGCCCGGAACTGACCCTCCCCTGTCTTTTATTATCACGATAACGGCAAGGGCCGTTACCCGCCCCTGCATCATCGCTATCTACCTCATAATGGCGGGTGTTTTGCCGCTTGTACATCCTGAATTTGGCATTATTTGGCGGGGAAAATGATAGCGCAACCGATGGCTGCGCTTTCGGCAGAAGAAAATCTGGCGGTTATTCCACTGCGCTTAATAGTGAAAGGCGGTACCGCTGATGACGTTCCACGGCAAAATGTGCTGCTGACTGTGAAAGTTGCCAAAAATGCTCCATGATAAAAGGGTACCAAGGAATTAACTCACTAGGATGAAAACGCATTCATGACACAACCGCAACGCCGCTACGATTTACCGACGATAATTTTTGGTGTGCTGTTTATCGCCATTATGATCGTCGCCAGTTTTTGGGTCATTCAACCCTTTATTCTGGGATTTGCCTGGGCATCGATGGTGGTGATCGCCACCTGGCCGGTATTGATTAAACTACAGAGCCTACTTTGGGGCCGCCGGTCGCTAGCCGTGCTGGTGATGACCATCCTGCTGCTCTTACTGTTTGTGCTGCCTATTGCCCTATTGATCAGCAGCGTGGTGGACAACAGCGCGCCAATCGTAGCCTGGGTGAACTCGCCGGGCCAGCTCCACGTTCCACAGCTGGAGTGGCTGCGTTCCATTCCAGTGATCGGGCACAAAGTCTATAACAGCTATCATCTGTTGGTGAACACCGGTGGTAACGCTCTGGTGGCCAAAATTCAACCTTACTTTGGCCAGACCGCCACCTGGTTTGTCACCCAGGCAGCACATATTGGCCGTTTCCTGATCCACTGTTCGCTAATGTTACTGTTCAGCGCCTTGCTGTACGCCCGCGGTGAGCAGGTTGGCATGGCGATCCGCCATTTTGCCGTACGCCTTGCTTCCACTAGGGGCGACGCGGCCGTGTTACTGGCCGGGCAAGCGATCCGTGCAGTCGCATTAGGCGTGGTGGTGACCGCATTGGTGCAGTCGATCCTGGGCGGTATTGGGCTGGCCGTTTCCGGCATTCCGGCGGCCACCTTGCTGACCGTAGTGATGTTCGTCTTTTGCCTCGCTCAACTGGGGCCATTGCTGGTCTTGGTCCCGGCCATTATCTGGCTTTACTGGACCGGTGATACCACCTGGGGCACCGTGCTATTGGTGTGGAGCTGTGTGGTCGGAACTCTGGATAACTTCCTGCGCCCGGCGCTAATCCGCATGGGTGCCGACCTGCCGTTGATTCTGATCCTGTCAGGCGTTATCGGTGGCCTGCTGGCCTTCGGGATGATTGGTCTGTTTATCGGCCCAGTCGTGTTGGCGGTCTCTTATCGGTTGGTTAGCGCCTGGGTGAACGAAGCTCCAGAGCCCACCGCCGATCTGGAAGAAGTCGCCAAAGATTTAGAACAGTTGTGATCCCTACATCGCCTGCTCATTCATTGGGCAGGCGATAAATCCAAATATTCCCATTCCCCACCGCATCGTTCCCGATAATTATTCTGCTGACTCACCTGGTGCAAAATAGATACCAATCAAATACCTGTTCTTGCAATGAAATCGTACAATCCAGGCTGTTTGATTGGGACGATTCTTAATGACGCGCGCCAGATAACTGCCTAGTATGAAACTCTATCTTGCTGAAAAGCATTGCTTTCCATGCATTGTTTGCCAGCCAAGTCATCTAACAGAGTTACTCCGAATCACTGAATTGCTGTGTGTAGTCTTTGCCCGTCTTTTGATGGGCTTTTTTTTGTGCAAAATAACCCGCCAATATAAAAAAACCGCCAGGTTTAACCGGCGGTTTTATGTTTTCAATAGACGTTGTTATTCAGGTTTACTTTCTTTGTGACAAATTAACCCAGGTCTGCACCACGGTATCCGGGTTAAGCGACAGGCTATCAATCCCCTGATCCATCAGCCACTCGGCAAAGTCCGCATGGTCTGACGGGCCTTGTCCACAGATGCCGACATATTTGCCATGACGCTTGGCCGCCTGGATCGCCATGGAAAGCAGCGCCTTGACCGCCTCATTGCGCTCGTCAAACAGCTCAGAGACCACTCCGGAATCGCGATCCAGCCCCAGCGTAAGCTGCGTCATATCGTTGGAACCGATAGAGAAGCCATCAAAGTGCTCAAGGAACTGATCGGCCAGCAAGGCGTTGGAAGGGATCTCACACATCATGATCACTTTCAGCCCGTTCTCGCCGCGCTTCAACCCTTGACGCCCCAGCTCTGCCACCACGGCTTCCGCCTGAGCCACGGTACGCACAAACGGCACCATTACCTCAACGTTGGTCAGCCCCATCTCATTACGTACCCGCTTCATTGCGGCACATTCCATGGCGAAGCAGTCTCGGAAGCTGTCAGCCACGTAACGACCCGCACCACGGAAACCTAACATCGGGTTTTCTTCGTGCGGCTCATATTTCTCGCCGCCGACCAGGTTGGCGTATTCGTTAGATTTAAAATCGGAAAGGCGCACGATCACGCGCTTCGGCCAGAATGCCGCGCCCAACGTGGCGATCCCTTCGGTCAAACGACCGACATAGAACTCGACCGGATCGTCATAGCCCAACATCAGCGTCTTGATTTCTGCCTGCAGCTCTGGGGTTTGCTGGTCGAACTCCAACAGGGCACGCGGGTGTACGCCGATCATGCGGTTGATAATAAACTCCAACCGGGCCAGCCCTACGCCTTCATTTGGCAAGCGAGCGAAGTCGAACGCACGGTCAGGGTTTCCGACGTTCATCATAATCTTCAACGGAAGTTCCGGCAGTTCAGTGACTTCCGAGCTTTGCACGCTGAATTCCAGCATGTCGCTGTAGACAAAGCCGGTGTCGCCTTCGGCGCAGGAGACGGTGACTTTCTGCCCTTCTTTCAGCAGGTCCGTTGCGTGGCCACAGCCTACAACGGCAGGGATCCCCAGTTCACGGGCAATGATCGCTGCATGGCAGGTACGCCCACCACGGTTGGTTACGATCGCTGCCGCCTTCTTCATGATCGGTTCCCAATCCGGGTCGGTCATATCGGTGACCAACACGTCGCCCGGCTCGATGCGATCCATTTCGCTGATATTGTGGATGACCTTCACCGGGCCTGCCCCAATACGATGGCCAATGGCTCGCCCTTCTACCAGCACGGTGCTGTTACCGTTCAGTTGGTAGCGTTCCATCACCTGCTCATTGGAGCGCACGGTTTCTGGCCGCGCCTGGACTATCAGCAGCTTGCCAGTGTGGCCGTCTTTGGCCCACTCGATATCCATCGGGCGGCCATAGTGTTTTTCGATCAACAACGCCTGATGCGCCAGTGCCTGGACTTCATCATCGGTCAAAGAGAAACGATTGCGTTGCTCTTCTGGCACATCTTCGATACGGACCTGTTTGCCGTGATCCTGTGAAGGTGCGTACACCATGCGGATTTTTTTCGAGCCAAGGTTGCGGCGCACAATGGCCGGTTTGCCCTTCAGCAGCGTCGGTTTATGGACATAAAACTCATCCGGATTGACCGCCCCTTGCACCACCATTTCCCCCAGGCCGAACGCCGAGGTAATAAATACCACCTGATCAAAGCCGGACTCGGTATCAATGGTAAACATGACCCCAGATGAAGCCAGGTCGGAGCGCACCATGCGCTGCACACCGGCGGAAAGCGCCACGCCACGGTGATCGTAACCCTGATGCACACGGTAAGAGATGGCCCGGTCGTTAAACAGAGAGGCGAAGACGTGTTTGATCGCCACCATCACCGCATCAATGCCCTGCACGTTGAGGAAGGTTTCCTGCTGGCCAGCAAACGAGGCGTCTGGCATATCTTCGGCCGTGGCGGAAGAACGCACGGCAAAGGAGGCTTCGCTTTCGCCCTCGGACAGTTGTTGGTACGCCAGGGTAATTTCACGTTCAAATTCCGCGTGGAAAGGCGTATCGATCACCCATTGGCGAATTTGCGCACCGGCCTTGGACAGTTGAGCAATATCGTCCACGTCAGTCTGATCCAGCAACTGATAAATGCGCTGGTTAACCCCACTTTGCTCAAGAAAATCGTTAAATGCCTGGGCGGTGGTGGCGAAACCGTTGGGTACGGCCACGCCCAAATCGGAGAGATTGGTGATCATTTCACCGAGGGAGGCATTTTTGCCACCGACACGGTCAACGTCGTGCATGCCAAGCTGGTTGTACCAAAGCACATTACGCAAGTCTGGGCCATTGTTAGACATCGAGACAATCCTTATTGCTATCAGTAGGGTATTGACGGATTTTTGACGGGTACCGCAAAAACGGCACCCACCCACACTAGCACAATGATCCATAGACAATAGACAGGTGAATCGATCAAGCCAATGAAGAAAATAGCAATTAAGAGAATTCCAGCGAGCACAATTTTATTAGGGATCGTTCCCTAACTGGCTAAAAGCTTACAATTCAACAAATTATGTATTATTTAAACTTTTGCTTAAATACCCGTAATTTTAGTGATTGATTTGACGAAAATAGCACCAATTTGCGTCGGAGCAGGTAGTTAAAATAGCATCATTCATTTTATTAAAAATGAAATATAGTTTTATTAAATATATTCAATTACCACGAATGATCCCCAGCGTCACAAAATTTCTGTCCTCCTCTTTACCGTATGTGGGTATGCAGACCATGATGTTGCTATCCGTCGTTTCAGGCATTAAGGAGTTATAGGTGGAAAGAAGCGTTTTTTATATCTCGGATGGCACGGCCATTACCGCCGAAGTATTGGGGCATGCGGTGCTGTCACAGTTTCCCGTCAAGGCCACCACTTTCACTCTGCCCTTTGTGGAAACCGAAGCGCGTGCGCGGGGCGTATGCCAGCAGATCAATGATATTTACCAACAAACCGGTGTGCGCCCACTGGTGTTCTATTCGATTATCTCGCCGGAGGTTCGCCAGGTGATCACCCAAAGTGAAGGATTCTGCCAGGATATCGTGCAAGCCCTGGTTGGCCCGCTGCAGGGGGAATTAGCGGTGGATCCAACGCCGGTCCCTAATCGCACCCACGGGCTGACGGAAAACAATCTGGGCAAGTATGACGCCCGGATCGCGGCCATTGAATACACCCTGGCCCATGATGACGGCATATCGCTGCGCAATCTCGATCAGGCTCAGGTGATCCTGCTCGGCGTATCCCGCTGCGGTAAAACCCCCACCAGCCTTTATCTGGCGATGCAATTTGGTATCCGCGCGGCCAACTATCCGTTTACGGCCGATGATATGGACAATTTGCAGCTACCTGCCGCGCTAAAGCCGTTTCAACATAAATTATTTGGGTTGACCATTAACCCAGAGCGGTTAACGGCGATCCGCGAAGAACGCCGCGAAAACAGCCGCTACTCTTCCCCGCGCCAATGCAGGATGGAAGTTGCCGAAGTGGAAGCACTGTTTCGCAAAAACCAGATCCGCTACCTCAATACCACCAACTATTCGGTGGAGGAGATCTCCACCAAGATCCTCGATATCCTCGGTATGAGCCGGCGAATGTTCTGATAGTAGGGGCTGGCCGGATAGTCGTCCATCCCCCCTCTTTTGTGCTTTTTTACCGGTTTTAAACAGCCGATCACAATCTCTACGGTTGAAATCAGCCGTTTTTGCGTTATTGTGATCGCCATCACTTCCCGGTATTCCTGCCGTCGCGAAGAACAGTTTTAGAGACAATCATGCACAAAACAGATGAACTGCGGACCGCGCGCATCGACAGCTTGGTCACGCCTCAGGCGTTGGCAGAAAAGTTGCCGATCTCAGCATCGGTAGCCGATAACGTGACAGCGTCACGTAAACGTATTGAAAAAATCCTCACCGGCGAAGATAAGCGCCTGTTGGTAGTGATTGGCCCCTGCTCCATTCACGATCTGGATGCGGCAATGGACTATGCCACCCGTCTTAACGTACTGCGCGAGCGCTATCAGGATCGCCTGGAAATCGTGATGCGCACCTATTTTGAAAAACCGCGCACCGTAGTGGGCTGGAAAGGCTTGATTTCCGATCCCGATCTGGACGGCAGCTATCAGGTCAACCGTGGTATTGAGATGGCGCGCAAGCTGCTATTGTCAGTAAACCAGCTTGGCCTGCCAACGGCGACCGAGTTTCTGGATATGGTGATCGGCCAGTATATTGCCGACCTGATCAGCTGGGGCGCGATTGGCGCTCGCACCACCGAAAGCCAGATCCACCGTGAAATGGCTTCGGCGCTCTCTTGCCCGGTCGGTTTCAAAAATGGCACCGACGGCAATACCCGCATCGCCATTGATGCCATCCGTGCCGCGCGCGCCGGTCATATGTTCCTGTCGCCAGACAAAACCGGCCAGATGACCATTTACCAGACCAGCGGTAATCCTTATGGCCATATCATCATGCGCGGCGGCAAGACGCCAAACTATCACGCGACCGATGTGGTAGCCGCCTGTGATAGCCTGCGCGAGTTCGATTTACCTGAACAGCTGGTGATCGACTTCAGCCACGGCAACTGCCAGAAATTGCATCGCCGCCAGTTGGAAGTGGCGGAAAACGTCTGCCAACAGATCCGCGCAGGCTCAGTGGCCGTCGCTGGCGTGATGGCTGAAAGCTTCCTGGTGGAAGGCACGCAAAAAATCGTGGCTGGCCAATCGCTAACCTACGGCCAATCCATTACCGACCCTTGCCTGAGCTGGTCGGACAGCGAGCAGTTGCTGGCTATGCTGGCCGACGCGGTAGATACCCGTTTCTGATTATTTTAGCCAGCATGATTTTGGCATGCTGGCTCTCATTTATCCGTTCACGCAGTATCACTTTCGTGATGGGATTGAAAACTCAATAATTCATCCACTCAATCATAAAAACCAAAAAAGGGATGAAAGAAAGCGTTACGTACAACATACCTATGTTATCTATTTCTTTTAGACGTTTCTTTCCTTTAACCCACCGTATTACACAAGCCAATAGCATGAGAATAATGCAAAAATTTGCAGTGAAAATCTTATAGCCACTAGATACCCCTGCAAACAAAAGCATCAAAGAGGCAAGTGCCATTGTATTCCTCTTAACGTCTGGAAATACTCCCAACCCCACAAAGAAGTGACAACACACTGATAATATTAGAAAAATAACAATTAACACATTCACATCATCTCCCTATGTAACAATTAGCTCATACTTTCCCTATTTACGTAGATACCACAAAAAAATAACATTACACATTCAAAAACCCAAGCGTCAATGCCTGTAAAATAAAAGCTGAACACCTATGATTACTCACTCAATTAAACATTTTATATATAAAATGGCATTTGCATATGATGCTGGCTTTAATTTAATTATTGTTTTCCAACGAGTAAGTGGGGATCTTAAACACTGCATTACCGGATCTTCATCACCTAAATCAGGTTATTGATGCCATATTCTACGAAGTATTCTTACGTCATTCCGCTATACTTGCCAAACATCTGAACTAAACCGATCTGGAGCCCTCTTCCGTGAACCATTCACTGCTGTCCATTCCCTGTATCACCCTGCAAGGGGAACATAAAACGCTGGCCGACTTCCCGGCGCGAGCCTACCTGGTGGTCAATACCGCCAGCAAGTGTGGCTTTACCCCGCAGTATGCGGGCTTGGAAAAGCTATGGCAGTATTATCGCTCACGCGGGTTGATGGTGCTGGGCTTCCCCTGCAATCAGTTTGGCGGACAAGAGCCGGGCAATCCGCTGGAGATTGCCAACTTCTGCACCCTCAACTATGGCGTCAGCTTTCCGCTGTTCAGCAAGATCGACGTCAATGGCGCGCAGGCGCATCCCCTGTTCAGCGAGTTAAAACGCCGTGCTCCCGGTCTGTTAGGTAGCCAACGTATCAAGTGGAACTTCACCAAATTCCTGCTCACCGCCGATGGCGAGCGCATCACACGCTTTGCCCCCATCACCAAACCTGAGCGCCTGTTCAGCCGTATCGAAACTTTGTTGAAATAGCCGTTTTATCAGCAAATTGGTCGCAATCAATCCAGCCCCGGTAAGCATGACGACAAAAAGGTTCCATCGGTAAGAAAATTTCCCTTGATGTAACCTTTCGTTCACATGATAATGATTATCAATTTGATATTAATTACCATTTACCGGTTGAATTTATGGACAATCTCAATAATTGCCAACAGTCCAACAACGCTTTGGTGACTCCTGACGGCAGTGCTCCTGCCGCTTTACCGCCCTGCTTCGACAGTGCCGAGCTGCTGGGCACCGATGGGCTGGCGGTGATCATCCATCAAGGGCAACGCTATCAACTTCGCCAAACCAAAGCGGGAAAATTGATCTTAACCAAATAACGTCTTAGTTCCTTTTAACGCCAGCCACCCCGATCTTGCGATCCAGGCAGCCAGCAAATCTATTGATATGTTTAAAACATACGGAGAGTTGCCACATGCCTGCCATTTTTGCCTCCCGGCTGCGTTTATCCGCATTAAGCCTGGCCATTGCCTGCGCTTTGCCTACGGTGGTTTTTGCCCAGACCGACACCAGTGTTTCCGCTGCCACCAAGGCACAAGAAAAAAACAAAGATGAGACCATGACCGTGGTCGCCACCGGTAATCAGCGCAGCAGTTTTGAAGCGCCGATGATGGTGACGGTGATCGACGGCAACAGCCCTCAGAGCCAAACCGCCACCACCGCCGGCGATATGCTGCGTCATGTGCCTGGGGTTACCGTAACCGGTACTGGCCGGAGCAATGGGCAAGACATTATGATGCGGGGTTACGATCGCCGTGGCGTGTTGATCCTGGTTGATGGTATTCGTCAGGGAACCGATACCGGCCATATCAATGGCACCTTCCTGGATCCTGGCTTGGTAAAACGGATTGAAGTAGTGCGTGGCCCATCGGCACTGTTGTACGGCAGTGGCGCATTAGGTGGGGTTATCTCCTATGAAACGGTGGATGCCGCCGATCTGCTGTTGCCCGGCCATAACACCGGCTACCGCGTGTTCGGCACAGCGGCTACCGGCGATCATAGCCTGGGCATGGGCGCCAGCGCTTACGGTAAAACTGACGATCTCGATGGTCTGATCTCTTTCGGCACCCGCGATATCGGTGATATTCGCCAGGGCGATGGCTTTAATGCACCGAACGACGAGACCATCAGCAACGTTCTGGCCAAAGGCACCTGGGCCATCGATGACAACCAGTCCCTGAGCGGTAATCTGCGTTATTACAACAACCGGGCGCAAGAACCTAAGAACCCGCAAACGCCTGATGTTTCCAGCAGCAATGTGTTAACTGACCGTTCTACAATTCAGCGTGACGCACAGCTCGGCTATAAGCTAAAGCCCACAGGCCAAGATTGGCTGGATGCCGATGCCAAGCTCTATTACTCCGAAGTAGAGATCAATGCGCATACCGACGGCAGCACGGATGAAGCTCGCAAACAAACTACCAAAGGTGGCAAGCTGGAAAACCGTACCCGCCTGTTTGCTGACAGCTTCGCTTCGCACCTGTTTACCTATGGTAGCGAAGCCTACCGACAGGAACAGACGCCGGGGGGGGCAACAGAGAGCTTCCCGCAGGCCAAAATCAACTTCGCTTCCGGCTGGTTGCAGGATGAGATCACTCTGCGTGACCTGCCCGTCTCTTTCCTGGCCGGGACGCGTTATGACAACTACAAAGGCTCAAGCGACGGTTATGACGACGTCAATGCCAACAAGTGGTCATCCCGTGGTGCGATGAGCGTTACCCCTACCGATTGGCTGATGATGTTCGCCTCCTATGCTCAGGCGTTCCGCGCACCAACCATGGGCGAGATGTACAACGACTCCAAGCACTTCTCGATCCCGATGGGCCCGACCACCATCACCAACTATTGGGTGCCTAACCCGAATCTGAAGCCGGAAACCAACGCCACGCAGGAATACGGCTTCGGCTTGCGCTTTGACGATCTGTTAATGGCCGATGACAGCCTGCAATTCAAGGCCAGCTACTTCGATACCAAAGCCAGAGATTATATTACTACCGGTGTCACCATGGAGTTAGGCCGTGGCCCACGCGGTATGTACTGCATCAGCTGTACTACCTTCTCAACCAATATCGATCGCGCCAAAATTTGGGGATGGGATGCCTCGCTGAACTATAAAACCCAGTGGTTCGGTTTGGATCTAGCCTACAACCGCACACGTGGTAAAGATGAAACGACGGGTGACTGGCTCTCCAGTATCAACCCGGATACGGTCACCAGCGTGTTGGATATTCCTATTGCCGAGACCGGTTTATCCACCGGCTGGGTTGGAACCTTTGCCCAGAGTGCCCACCACGTGGCTACCGGCTACACCAAGCAAGCCGGTTATGGCGTGAACGATTTCTACCTAAGCTATAAAGGCCGCGAAGACCTGCAGGGCGTCACCACTACCGTGGTACTGGGGAACGCCTTCGATAAAGAATATTACTCACCACAGGGCATTCCGCAGGATGGTCGTAACGCCAAACTGCTGGTCAGCTATCAGTGGTAACCCTTTGAACCACAGCGGGCAGACCGTTTTTGCCCGCTCCTCACCCACTAACACAGGAATCAAATTAATGAGCGAGACCCTATACCAACGTTATGAACAGGCGAAAATTGATCACCCAGGTAAATATGCCCGCGATCTGGCCGAGCTGTTGGGTATCAGCGAAGGCGAACTGACCCACGCCCGCGTCGGCCACGATGCTCGTCGCCTGCAGGCCGATGCCCGTACGCTGCTGACCGAACTGGAACAGGTTGGCGTCACCAAATCCATCACGCGTAACAGCTATGCGGTACACGAGCAGGTTGGGCGTTATCAGAATCAGCACCTCAATGGCCATGCCGGGCTGATCCTCAATCCGCGCGAGCTGGATCTGCGCCTGTTCCTCAACCACTGGGCCAGCGTTTTTGCCCTGAGTGAAACCAACAAGCGTGGCGTGCGCCACAGCATTCAGTTCTTTGATCATCAAGGCGACGCGCTGCATAAGGTCTACACCACAGACGAAACCGATCTCGCCGCCTGGTTCGCCCTGGTCGAGCGCCATCGAAGTGCGGAAAACCCGACACTGGAGCTGCAAGCGGCCGAAATTAAAGAGAGCAACAGCGCACCAGATGCTGCCAAAATCGATGCCGACTGGCGAGCCATGACCGACGTCCACCAGTTCTTCCAACTGCTGAGCCGCAATAATCTGACCCGCCAACAGGCCTTCCGCGCCGTGGGTAACGATCTGGCCTATCGTGTGGACAACAGCGCGCTGACGGCGCTCCTGGAAGCCGCCAAGTCTGCGCAGAACGAAATCATGATCTTCGTCGGCAACCGGGGCTGTGTGCAAATCTTTACCGGCCAGATTGAGCGCCTGATGCCGCAGGACGGCTGGGTCAACATCTTCAATCGCCACTTTACCCTGCACCTGATTGAAGGGGCGATCGCCGAAAGCTGGATCACCCGCAAACCAACCAAAGATGGCGTGGTCACCAGCCTGGAGCTGTTTGCTGCCGATGGCACCCAGATCGCGCAACTTTACGGGCAGCGTACCGAAGGCCAACCGGAGCAGCTCCAGTGGCGTGAGCAGGTTGCTGCACTTGAACCGAAGGAAGTCGCCGCATGATAGCTTCATTGCCCCGTCGCCTGGCGCTGTGCATCGCCCTGGCGTTTCCATTAGCCGCCGTGGCGGCCGAGAGGATTGTTTCGATAGGTGGTGACGTGACCGAAATTGCCTTCGCGCTGGGCGCGGGCGATGAAGTTGTGGCACGAGACAGTACCAGTTTGCACCCTGCTGCGGTGCAGAAATTGCCCGACGTAGGCTATATGCGCCAGCTGAATGCCGAAGGTATTCTGGCGCTGAAACCCACCCTGATCCTGACTACCGAGTTGGCAGAGCCAGCGTTGGTACTCAGGCAATTGGAAGACAGTGGCGTAAAGGTGGTGCGTATCCCTGGGGATACCACCGTGCAGGCGGTGCCCGAAAAAATCAGCGTGATAGCCGATGCCATCAATCGCAGTAGCCAAGGCAAGCAGTTGGCCGAACGCTATCAGCAACAGTTGGCAGCGATAGCCAATACGCCGCTACCGGTGAAAGTGCTGTTCGTGATGAGTCACGGAGGTATCACCCCCATGGCCGCGGGCCAGCAAACCGCGGCAGATGCCATTATCAGAGCCGCTGGGTTGAAAAACGCGATGCAAGGTTTCAGCCGATACCGCCCGCTCTCGCAAGAGGGCGTGATTGCCAGCGAACCAGACTTGCTGTTGGTGACTACCGATGGCGTTCGCTCCATCGGTGGCCAGGAAAACCTGTGGCTGTTGCCCGGCATGGCTCTGACACCGGCGGGGAAAAATCGCCGCGTGCTGATCGTTGATGATATGGCACTGCTCGGTTTTGGTCTGGAAACGCCGCAGGCGCTGGGCCTGTTGCGTAAAGCGGCGGAGCAAAAGTAATGCGTTGCCGAACCTCACCCCGCCTGGCGATCGTCAGCCTGCTGATCCTGCTGACGATCCTGGCGCTTGGGGCCGCTAACCTTGGGGCGTTGACACTGTCATTTCGCACCCTGTGGCAAGCTCCTTTCAGCGATGCCTCCTGGCATATCTGGCTGAATATTCGCCTGCCACGCGTGCTATTGGCCGTAGTGATCGGCTGCGCGTTGGCGGTTTCCGGGGCGGTGATGCAGGGATTGTTCCGCAACCCCTTGGCCGATCCCAGCCTGTTGGGGATCAGCAGCGGCGGCGCACTGTTCGTCGCCCTGGTGATCGTCATGCCGCTGGCCCTGCCCCCGCTCATCGCTCTGTATAGCCATATGCTGGCGGCGTTTCTTGGCAGCCTGCTGGTTTCAATACTGATTTACGGCATCAGCCGCAGCGGACACGGCAGCCTGTCGCGGCTGTTGCTGGCCGGTATCGCCATCAATGCGCTGTGCATGGCAGCGATTGGCGTGCTGTCGTACCTCAGTAGCGACCAGCAATTACGTCAATTTTCGCTGTGGATGATGGGCAGCCTTAGCCAGTCACAGTGGCCCACCCTGGTGGTATCCGCTTCGCTGATCCTGCCTGCCGCATTGCTGACGCTGTTACAGGCTCGTCGTTTGAATCTGCTACAGCTGGGCGATGAAGAGGCACATTACCTTGGGGTCAATGTGCAACGCGCCAAGCTGCAGTTGCTATTACTCAGCGCCCTGCTGATTGGGGCCGCCGTAGCGATGAGTGGCGTGATCGGCTTTATTGGCCTGGTGGTCCCCCACCTGGTGCGCATGCGGCTTGGGGGCGATCACCGCTGGTTGTTACCAGCCTCTGCACTCGGCGGTGCCTGCCTGCTGCTGGTGAGCGATACCCTGGCACGTACGCTGGTCGCCCCGGCAGAAATGCCGGTAGGCCTGATGACCAGCCTGATCGGTGGTCCCTATTTTCTGTGGCTGGTGATGCGCCAGCGGGAGCGCTCCGATGGATGATTCATCAATGCTGACAGCACGGCAGTTGCGTTACAACCTGGGGGATCGCCGGCTGATCACCGATGTCTCCCTAAGCATCGCCAGCGGTGAGATGGTGGCGATTATTGGCCCCAACGGCGCGGGGAAGTCGACCCTGCTTCGCTTACTTACCGGTTATCTGGCCGCTGAATGTGGCGAGTGCCGTCTGCAAGGTAAACCGCTTGAGCAGTGGCAACCGCAGCAGTTGGCCAAGGTCCGGGCGGTAATGCGTCAACACAGCGAGCTGGCCTTTCCGTTTACCGTAGAAGAAGTGGTGGCCATGGGACGCTCTCCGCATAGCGGGCGCGATGCCAAACGGGCGATCCAACAGGTGATGGAGCAGACCGATTGCACCAGCCTGGCCCACCGTGATTACCGCCAGCTTTCCGGCGGGGAACAGCAGCGGGTGCAACTGGCCAGAGTATTGGTGCAGTTGTGGCAGCCACAACCCGCACCATCCTGGTTATTCCTTGACGAACCCACCTCGGCGCTCGATCTGTATCATCAACAACATACCTTACGCCTGCTCCGCTCCCTGACGCGTCAGCAGCCGTTGGCGGTCTGTTGCGTATTGCACGATCTTAATCTGGCCGCGCTGTACGCCGATCGCATTCTGCTGTTGCATCAGGGCCGCCTGGTCGCTTCCGGTACCCCGCAGCAGGTATTACAGACGGATATCCTGACGCGTTGGTATCAGGCAGATCTCGGTGTCGCCGCCCACCCAGAGACCGCACTGCCGCAGGTGTTTTTACGTCAGTAACGGTAAGCCATGGAGGGCTTGCTGCATTTAGCTCGAACAGGAAATTTCCAGATGCTTGCCCCAATCCGGTGGCAAGGCCGCCAGATCGTCATACTGGGCATCATCGGCAAAAGGTTGCAGCAACGCCTGGTGCAAACGTGCCAGCTTAGTGACATCGTCCTGCTCTGCCGCTTCGATGGCCTGCTGCGCCAGATAATTACGCAAAATCAGTTTAGGATTCGCCAGCTTCATCGCTTGCTGGCGCTCGGCATCACTCACCTGTTCAAGCTGTAAGCGCTGGCGATATTGTTGATACCAGCCGTCAAACGCCTTTCGATCGATAAATTCATCGCGCATTGGCGTTTGCGACTGTTGCTGCTCAACATCGCTCAATAGACGGAAGGTTCGAGTGTAGTCACGCCCTTCTTGTGCCATCAGACTCAATAAGCCGGTCAGCAGATCGTTATCCTGTTTTGACTGGGTGAAGAAGCCCAGTTTGGCACGCATTTGCTCGCCATAAGCCTGCATCAGCGCCGGTTCATAGGCGGCCAGCGCCTGCTGTAACTGCTCGGCACTCAGCAAACCGGACAGCGTTTGCGCCAATCGATGCAGATTCCATAGCCCCACGGCTGGCTGGTTATCGAACGCATAACGGCCCTGATGATCGGAGTGATTGCAGATATAGTCTGGCTGGTAGTCATCAAGGAACCCATAAGGCCCATAATCCATCGTCAGGCCGAGGATCGACATATTGTCGGTATTCATCACCCCGTGGGCAAACCCCACGCACTGCCAGTGAGCAATCATACGTGCGGTACGTTCCACCACATCGGTAAACCACAGCAGATAGCGATCTTGTTCATCAACCCATTGCGACCAATGGCGCGCAATAACGAAGTCCGCCAGTTGCCTGACCTGTTCCGACTGTTTGCGGTAATAGAAATGTTCGAAATGACCAAAGCGGACATGGCTTTCCGCCACTCGCAGCAGCATTGCCCCGCGCTCCGGTTGTTCACGGAACACCGGATGCTCGCTGGTGACAATTGTCAGGGCCCGCGTCGTCGGGATCCCCAAATGGTATAGCGCCTCGGAGGCCAGGAATTCACGGATCACCGAGCGCAGCACCGCCCGCCCATCGCCCATGCGGGAATACGGCGTTAACCCAGCGCCTTTCAGATGCCAGTCCATACTGCGGCCGTCCGCGAGCCGCTGTTCACCCAGCAGGATCCCCCGGCCATCTCCCAACTGCCCCGCCCAGGAACCAAACTGATGGCCGCTGTAAACCTGCGCCAAAGGCTGCATGCCGGGTAACAGGGTTTCACCTGCCCAGATTGGCGTTTTCTCTGGAGTAAACCAGCTAGCGTCCAACCCCAGTTCCTCAGCCAGCGGCTGGCTGTAATACAGCAAACGGGCCGCTTTGAGCGGCGTCGGCTGCAGTGCGGTATAAAAACCAGGCAGCTGTTGGTAATAAGCGTTTTCAAATTGCGGCATAGGCCCTCCGTAACGCTTAGTGTAGAGCCTGGAGGAGCGGATTAACACGGAGGATTTACAAGGGAATCGCCCCTGGCCGGAAAGCAGCAGGGGCGTGGTAGACTAAAAAGCGGTGGTGAGCCCTGTTAGCTTGGTTATTTAGCGCCGGCGACGTGAGTCTTTTAATGACCTACTACGCGCATGGCTAAAGTGCTTTATCAATGATAAAGCGACAATAATTATCAGTACTGGGATCACGGTAAAAATCATCCAGTCCACTATTTACCCCGGTGTGTAAGCAAAAATCAGTTATTATTATCGAACTCTTCAGCAATCCTGCGTAGAGACCGCAGATTATCCACACTGATGGCAGGCCATAAAAATCCCTGTAGCCCTAAAACACCGGTGTTGGTCAGTTTATTGAAATACTCATGTTTCTCAATGCCGCAAACAATAACTCCCTTACAAAGTTGATTGATATTCTTAAGCAGTGAATCGATAACCAGGTCATATCCCTGTTGGGTAAACAATTGCCAATAAAAACGTTTGTCGATCTTCACAACATCAAATAAACCATCGTACAAGGCGGTCAACGTCGCTTTGCCCGAACCGAAGCCATCGAGCCACAGCGAAAAGTAAGCACTTAACAAGCGGATTTTCCCGTTGTCTTTCCCCGCGGAAAGGTTGGGGAAACTCTCATTGATTTCAAAGGCAATAAACGGCAACTGCTGAACGCGTTGACGACGCTCTGCGCTGCCAAGCAGCCAATCGACAACCGTTTCTTCGATATTAATGGTCAACAGCACCTTGTTGGCAACAAACCACGAGGCCTGCTTTTCGGCCAGCATTAACTGGTCGTTGAATAACTCAATCCTTTGTTCCGGGGTTAATAACCGCAGGCCGATCTCCGTAGGCATCGCCAGGTTATCGCCCGAGCCAGTAAAACGGGTGAGAAGTTCCACCGCCAGTAATCTTCCCGTCATGGCGTAAATCGGCAGGAAGACATACTGACTAATAAAATCAACGTCAGATTGAATATTCATTTTAATGCCAGAGGCTTAATGGCGTGCAAAACATCCTATAACAATAAGTTATACCGATCAATCCCTGGGAGATAGTTCAGAAATAGTAATGCGATTAGCCAGGCATTGCCAAGTAATTGATAGTTTTAGCGATGTTTTTTTGTGCAGGCAGTCAGATGCGTTAATTTACTTTGCGGCAGCTATCGTTACAAATTAATAGCCTTATGCAAGGTGTGAATTCATTTTTGATGTTCAACGATCAGGTGATGCGGCGACCACCTGATTTTATTAATAAAATTCCTAATTTATTTGCCACACAGCACTACTTGATGGTTTCCAACAGCCAACGCCGCAACTCACTAAGCTCGTTCTCCTGCTGCGGATATTGCGCTACCAGCTGTGCACAACAGTCTGCCAACGCCTCGCTGCGATAGGCACAGCCCACCAGCTTTTCGGCCAAAGTCTGTAATGGCGCAGGGTTAAGGCTGTCGGTGAAGATCTGCGCGCGTACAATCGCGCCCTTCTCCACGTCAAAGAAGATATCCACCCCACCCCAGGTAAAGCGCTCATTCAGCAAGTGGCTAAACGCTGGCGCTTTGCCAAAATTCCATTCCCAACTGCTCTGCTTGGCAAATTGCTGGGCAAAATCAGGCAGGTCTGGGAAGACATCCGGGGAGATCACTTCCGGCTGTGCCGTTTCACCATAATGGGCGAAGAAAGCCTGAATGACGGCGTCACAAACCTGCTGATGGTCGATTTCTGGCACAAACTCGGCCAGGTTGGCGACCCTGGAACGCACGGAAGTGATGCCTTTCGCCTGCAATTTTTTCGGATCGGGATTGAGATAGTCTGCCAGGCGATTGAGATCGGCATTCAACAGCAGCGTACCGTGATGAAAACCGCGATCCTGAGTTTCGCGGTAGGCTGAGCCGGAGATCTTGCGCACTCCGTCGGCCGTTTCGACCACCAAATCGTTACGTCCGGAAGCCGAAGCATCAACACCCAGCTGTTTCAGCGCCGCCAGAATAATGCCGGTAGAGACGGTTTTATCATAACCGGGCTTACCGGCCATAAAGGTAAAGCAGGTATTGCCCAAATCGTGAAACACTGCCCCGCCGCCGCTGCTGCGCCGTGCCAGACGAATGCCATCCTGCTCCATCCGCCGGGTATTGCACTCTTTCCACGGGTTCTGCGACTGGCCGATCACCACGGTTTCGGCATTACGCCACAGGAAGAGGATTTTTTGCGTGGTCATTTCGCGGAAGATGCACTCTTCTACCGCCAGATTAAACCAGGGATCGTAGGAATCGGAAATCAATAAACGTAAGGAATTCATGGCAGTCACCTCATCATGCAGTGCTGCCATAATACACCAGATAGCGGGTTTGGGGCGTTAAATCCGGCGCGCCTGCCAGTACACCTTGCGCCAGTAAACGTTGTTGAGTGAGGAACGCGTCACGCCTTTGCTGGTAGAAGCATGAATAAACTCGTCGTTGGTATCGTAGATCCCCACATGCAGGCCATTCTCTCCGCTGCCGGTTTTAAAGAACACCAAATCGCCCGGCATCAGCTCGTCGCGCGAGACTTTGGTCCCCAGCCCGGTTTGCTGCGCCGTGGATCGCGGTAATTGCATATCAAAACGATCGCTGAAGGTGCGATAGACAAAGCCGGAACAGTCAACACCGCCGCGATCTAGCCCACCGTAGCGATACGGGGTGCCATACCATTGACGCAGTTGCTCGTTCAATTGCGCTACCACCACGATGGAATCGGACAAACGGCCACTCGGCGGTGGCGCATGGCTGCTGCAACCGGCGAGAATTAAACTGGCTAATAGAAACCACACACGCATCGCATTTTACCTTTCACTTGAACACCGAAGCGGATCAACCGCCTGCGATATTTCACCACGCCACCCCAGGTAAGGAGAATGCTGTTTGGCATTAATTTATCGCTCAAGATAATAAAAAGGCAAGTTTTGTCCATGAGATATTCGAATCAACAGCGTTTTTTCCGCTATTAACGATTTTTTGCCGCCCGATGGCTGTTAATCAACCAGACGCCGAACAGAATAAAGAGCGTCCCCAGCGTTTTGAGCAAAGTGGCCGATTCATTAAACCAGGGCAGGATCACCGCCGCCAGGTAAACCAGCGCGTAGCTGACGCTCAATAGCGGATAAGCCCGGTTCAGTGGCAGATAATGTAGCGCGAAGAACCAGCACAGCATTGATAATGCATAGCCGAAGATGCCAACGGCCACCGCTATCAAGGCCATTCCGTACTGGCTGAGTAACGGCCAGGTAACATCGGCAAACGACAACAACGGGATTTGCCCCATGCCCCACTTCATCAGCAACTGGGCCAGCGTCACTAACAGAACGCTGCCCGCCCCCCAAAGATAACCTTTCATGATTGCAGACTCATCAGCAGGATCCCCAGCATGATCGACGCCACGCCGCACCAGTGACGCACCGTAGTCGGCTCGTTAAACAACCAGCGTGCCGCCAGCGTCACCAGGACAAAATTGAGGCTCAGCATCGGATAGGCCAGGCTGAGCGGCAGGCGCTGCAACACATTTAGCCACACCAACATGCCCAGCCCCAATAGCAGCACCGCCAGCGCCAACCAGCGCAGCGTTAAAGCCCGCCGCCGATCGCCAGCCTGTTGCCAGGTAAGGGCAGCCTGTTTCTGACACAGCTGCCCCGCACAGGTGAACAGGCTAACCAGGATCACCAACAAATACCCCATCATGGTTGCTGCTTATACCATACCAATGCCATGCGGTGCATCTCGACCACGCTGTCTGGCGGTGGCAAATCTGTCGGCACGTGCTCACCACGGGAGAGTTGCATTACCAGTGACACATCCCCCTGTTTGCGAGCCTGAGCCAACCAGCCAGCAAAATCTTCTTCGCCGATATAGTGGCCACGTGCATCGGGATACGCCAAGCCATAACTCAGCTCGCCTTTTTCACCGTACATCAGCACATCGCTGCGTTTCAGTTCCCAGGCCAGGCCTGCGGCGATACCCACACGATCGGCCAGCACAAACTGGCTCTGGCTGAGCGTAGCTATATTCTCACGAATGAAGTTTTGCGGCTGCTTGGAGTCGATCACCTGTTGCGGAATAGCGTAACCGATCAACAGACAAAGCAGCAGCGGGCAAGCGGCCGCCCAGGTCCAGCGTTTTGCGTTATCACGAGCGGAAATCACGGCAAACAACAGCCAACCACCAAAGGCAATCAGGCCGAGCACGATTTTTGGCCACTCATCGGCGGTAAACAGATGCACTTTATGTAACACACCGGAGCCGATGAGCAACAACGCGATAATGCCAATCAGACCAAACAGGCCATTCAGTAGGGCATTCACCTTAAAGACGCGAGTACGTAACTGCCCCGCGCAATCCTCGGCGTAAGCCGCCATCAGCAGTGCCAACGGCGCCATGCAAGGCAGAATATAGGTCGGCAGCTTGCCTTTGGCGATGCTGAAGAAGATCAGCGGCATCACCACCCAGCTCAACAGGAAAAACAGCTCCGGGCGCTGCACACGCTCACGCCATCCCTTTAGCAGGGAACCTGGCAACAACCCCAACCACGGCAGTACCGCAGCGATCAGGATCGGGATGTAATACCAGAAAGGTGCCTTATGCTGGGCATTCTCTTCGGCAAAGCGCTGAATATGCTCCACCCAGAAGAAGTAGTTCCAATAATCCGGCTCTCGTTGGGCCACTGCCAGCGCCCACGGCAGGCTGAGCAGTACCGCCACCACGATCGCCACTGGCCCATAGCAGAACAGATCTTTGACCTTACGCTGCTGAATAACAATGGGGATAACGGCAATCACCGGCACTGCCAGCGCCAGAAAGCCTTTGGTCATAAAACCCATGCCACAGGCCAGCCCGAGCAACACATAGCCACCCAGCTTACCTTTGGCTGTGGTGGCTTTCAGCGTCAGGTAATAGCTGACCATGGCTGCCGTCAGCCACAGCGAGATCATCGGATCGAGCACGCTATAAGTACCGATACTGAAAACCAGCACCATTGACAGGAAAATCAGCACCGCCAGGTAGGCACGACGCGCATTTTTCCACATCAGCCAGGCCAGAGCAAAGACCAGCAAGGCGGTCAGGCCAGTGCTGAATATCGAGCCAAAGCGCACGGCAAAGTTGCTATCGCCGAACAACCACTGGCTAATGTTGTTAAACCAGTAACCGGCGACCGGCTTTTCAAAATAGCGCAGGCCGAGCAGATTAGGCACTATCCAATCTCCGCGTGCCAGCATTTCACGGCTGATTTCGGCGTAGCGGGTTTCATCCGGCTGCCACAGCAGCCGCCCATTCACCGGCAGCAGATACACCAGGGCAAAAAAAATGGCCAATACGATGGCCCAGGATCCTTTCAACGCTTTCATGAAACCTTTTCTCCCCCAACTTCGGTTTGATAACCCAACCAGCCTTCTCGGCCAGGAAATGGTGCGCGTATAATGCGGCCTAGCGGCAGTGATGACACGTCTTGGGGCAGCAATGCGCTCAGCGGGCAGAACTCGATGCCTTGCTGTTTTGCACGCTGTAACAGCTGTTCGAACATGGCCGACTGCGACATACCTTCCACCTCGGTATGTATGGTGTACACTGGCACCCCACGATCGTTTTCTATCGCTCGCAGAATATAATCATTGAAATCCGCCATGCTGGTTTCACGGCCAATCACCTCATCAAAGGTGGGGAGCGTAACGGGGATTTGCACCGTGCCCGGCTGGCCGTTCTCTAATAGCGGACGGAAAGGATGGGTGCCGCGGCAATCACTGTTGTACTCGAAACCAAAACCTTGCTTCACCTCCACGATGCGCTGATCGGCACGCCACCCCGCCACCGCCGAAAATCGGACAGGTTGGCCGATCGCATTGGCCAGTGCATCAACACCCAACTGAACCTGACGTGTCAACTCGGGTTTGGACCACTGCCCCACCTTGGCCTGCCACCCTTGATGATCCCAGGCATGCAACCCCACTTCGTGGCCCACTTCCAACGTGCGCTTCATCAACGGCCCCAAAGATCGGGAAATATTCCGCCCAGGCCACGCAGTTCCCGCCAGCAGGATATCCCAGCCATACAGGGAAGCGGCCTTGGAACGTAGCATTTTCAACAGGAATTGGGGGCGAAGCAGGCGCCACAAGTGGCGCCCCATGTTGTCCGGCCCGACGCTGAAGAAAAAGCTGGCCTGAATATCGTATTTGGCAAACAGTTCCAGCAGGCGCGGTACCCCTTCACGGGTACCGCTAAAGGTGTCTACATCAACTCGCAGGCCGACCTTCCTCATGCACCATCACCTTCCTTTACCGTGGTACGCAGGAAGTAGTCCAGCGTCTCGGCAACGGTTTGCTGCATAGCGATCGTCGGCTGCCAGCCGAGCAGGCGGCGAGCATTCTTGATGCTTGGCGTACGGTGTTCAACGTCCTGATACCCTTTGCCGTAGTAGCTACTGCTTTCCACGTCCTTGAAACCGGCAAACGGCGGGAAATTGCCGCGCAGCGGATGCTCATTGAAGCTGGCCAGCAGCATTTCCGCCAGCTCACGAATACTGGCTTCGTTGGTTGGGTTGCCGATGTTGACGATCTGACCATCGCATTGGCCGTCGCGGTTTTCAATAATGCGGTACAGCGCTTCAATACCGTCGTTGATATCGGTAAAGCAACGTTTCTGCGCCCCACCGTCCACCAGCTTGATCGGTGAGCCTTCAACCAGGTTCAGGATCAACTGGGTGATCGCGCGCGATGAGCCGATACGCGCCGCATCCAGGTTATCCAGGCGTGGCCCCATCCAGTTAAACGGACGGAACAGCGTGAACTTCAGGCCTTCTTTGGCCCCATAAGCCCAGATCACCCGATCCAACAGCTGTTTGGAAACCGAATAGATCCAGCGCTGTTTATTGATTGGCCCGACGATCAGACGCGAGGTGTCCTCATCAAACTCTTTATCGTCGCACATGCCATAAACTTCTGAAGTGGACGGGAAGATGATGCGTTTGTTGTATTTCACACAGTCGCGAACGATTTTCAGGTTTTCTTCGAAATCCAACTCGAACACGCGCAGCGGATTACGGGTGTATTCGATCGGTGTGGCGATCGCCACCAGCGGCAGAACCACGTCGCACTTCTTGATGTGATATTCGATCCACTCGGAATGAATGCTGATATCCCCTTCCACAAAGTGGAAGCGTGGGTTATCCAGGAAACGGCTGATGGCATCAGAACCGATATCCAGGCCATAGATATCATAACGATCTTCGCGCAACAGGCGTTCAGTGAGATGGTTGCCGATAAAACCGTTCACGCCCAGGATCAGCACGCGGGTACGGCGCTTCATCACAGAGTTTGGCTTGGCAGCCAGACGTACGTCGCTCACCATGCCCATTTCCGCTGCCAGACGGCTGCCTTGTACATACAAACCAGATTCGCTCTGGCCAGCCACGATTTCCAGCGCGCCTTCACCACAGGCAATCACCAATGGGGTGGTGCTCAGCACCGTGCCAGGCTGCTTATCATGCGCGGTGTCCAGCACGCGAGCGCGCCAAACGATCACTTTGCGCTGGCCCAGATAGCTGAATGCGCCCGGATAAGGTTCGGTGACAGCACGTACCAGGTTGTTGATTTCATGAGCAGACTTGTGCCATTGGATCTCACCGTCGGCAGCGGTACGGCGGCCAAAATAGCTGGCCTCCGCTTCGTTTTGCACCGTCAGGCTGGCCGTACCGTTTTTCAGTTTCGGCAACTGCTCTTTCAAGACAATCTGCGCCGCTTCCAACACTTTTTTGTGCAGCGTCAGCGCGGTGTCCTGCTCGGAAATCGCCACTTTATGCTGACCTACGATATCACCGGCATCCGGACGTTTGACCATCTTGTGCAGCGTAGCACCGGTCTCGGTTTCGCCGTTCACCAGCGCCCAGTTGATCGGCGCGCGACCACGGTAGCGTGGCAACAGTGAACCATGTAGGTTAAAACCGCCTTTAGGAGCCAGAGAAAGGATCTCATCGCTCAACATATTGCGGTAGTAGAAAGAGAAAATGATATCCGGCTGTAGTTCACGGATACGCTCAACCCACAGCGGATGATTGACATCTTCCGGCGCATACACCGGCAGCTCCAGTTCAGCACCCTGGCGAGCAACGGAAGAGAAGAAGTTGTTTTCACCTGGATCATCGGTATGGGTAAATACGGCCTGTACGTCATAGCCCGCTTCTGTCAGCGCTTTCAAACCTGCGCAGCCGATATCATGGTAAGCAAATACAATAGCTTTCATCATTCTTCTTCCTGATTATTTTGGGTTGGTTTGGCACCGACCACTTTCTGGACAAAATAGCGGGGACGAGCGCGGACGTCGTTATAAATCCGGCCGATGTACTCCCCTAACAATCCCATACCGACAAACTGTGCACCGATAAAGGTGAATAACACCGCAAACAGCGTGAACACTCCGCCTGCCGCCCATTCCGGCCCCAGGACCAAGCGCAGCACGATCAGCAACACCGCCAGCACGAAGCCTGACAGCGCAATCACGCTACCTACCACGCTGAGCAGACGCAACGGCGTGGTAGTCAGGCAGGTGATCAGGTCATACATCAGGTTGATCAGCTTCATCAGGCTATATTTGGAGTCACCGAACTCGCGCTCAGCGTGACGCACCTCGATCTCCGTGGTACGGCGAGCAAAGGTGTTGGCCAGGATCGGAATAAAAGTACTGCGCTCATGGCAGTGCAGCATCGCCTCAATGATATGGCGGCGATAGGCACGCAGCATGCATCCATAGTCGCCCATGGATTTACCGGTCGCGCGCTGGATCATCATATTGATCATGCGGGAAGCCGTCTTGCGGAACCAGGAGTCCTGACGGTTGGCACGCACGGTCCCCACCACGTCATAACCCTCTTCCGCGACGCTGACCAGACGGGGAATTTCCTCCGGCGGGTTTTGCAAATCGGCATCCAGGGTGATCACCAGATCGCCACTGACCTGATTGAAGCCCGCCATGATGGCGGAATGCTGGCCGTAGTTACGGTTCAGCAGCACGGCAATAATGCAACTATCAGGCTGTTCCGCCGCAGCGGTCAGCATGGCGGCAGAGTTGTCGCTGCTGCCATCATCAATCAGAATAATTTCATAAGGTTGCAATAGTTGTTTACAGGCGGCGGTGGTGCGCTCCAACAAGGCAGGTAAACTCTCCTGCTCGTTGTACACCGGGATCACCACCGAAACTTTGCTAATAGGTTCAGCGCGAGACACGGGAAGACTCCAATACGGAAGACAAGGCATTGACCACGCGATCGACATCGGCTTCGGTCATATCTGGGAACAGCGGTAAAGTGCACAGGCGTGCCGAGTTCCATTCGGTATTGGGCAGTGACAGCTGTGGGTAACGTTCGCGGTAGAATTTTTGCGTATGGGCGGCGCGGAAATGCAGACCGGTGCCAACCCCAACTTCTTTCAGCCGTTCCATCAGTTGATCGCGCCCAATGCCGCAACGTTGTTCATCAACACGCACCATAAACAGGTGCCAGGCGTGATCGTGCGGATAATCTGGTAACCCCAACGGCTGGAAAGGCGAATCTTGCAGCGCGGCCAGGTAACGTTCCGCCAGCACCTTGCGCCGGGCGTTCAACTCTGGCAAACGCGCCAGCTGCACCACAGCAATCGCCGCATGAATATCTGACAGGTTGTATTTGTAGCCAGGTTCAACCACTTCTGCCTGCGGCTTACGCCCCTGCAGTTGGCGGTCAAAAGCGTCAACGCCCAGGCCGTGGAACTTCAGGCAGCGGACGCGATCGGCCAGTTCATCGTCATCGGTCGCGATCAGGCCGCCTTCAGCACAGGTCAGGTTTTTGATGGCGTGGAAAGAGAAAATGGCAGTACCCCGCGCGCCCACCCATTCACCATCGAAACGGGTGCCTACGGCGTGAGCCGCATCTTCAATCAGGGGGAGGTTGTGGCGTTCAGCCACTGCGCGCAGTTCATCCATCGGTAATGGTGCGCCCGCATAGTGAACGGGAATAATCGCTTTGGTACGTGGGGTGATGGCCGCCTCAACATCGGCTGCACTGACCATCAAAGTGTCCCGGTCAACATCGATCATCACCGGCGTAGCGCCAAGCAATTCGATCATGTTGAGGGTGGAAACCCAGGTTTGTGAAGGGGTAATGACTTCATCCCCTGGCCCGATATCCAGAGCCATCAGAGTGATGTGCATTCCCGCCGTTGCAGAGCAGACGGCAACCGCATGCTTGCAGCCGAAAGTTCGGCAAAACTCGCTTTCCAACTGCTGATTTTGCGGCCCGGTGGTGATCCAGCCAGAACGCAACACCTTTTCTACCGCCGCAATTTCTTCATCCCCAATGGCCGGGCGTGAAAAAGGCAGGAATTGATCCATAATTAAACCCCAAACGTCTCGATTTTCTTTAAACTACTGTAAGACTTTTACATTTAACGAATAGTAAACGTCGCAAAGAATGATCACTGGTGGATTAACTGCCAATGTACTTGGGCAAGCTTAACTAAACCTTAAGGGAGAAATTATTATCAGGAAACCTTCTGTAAAACTTCTTCATCAAGGAACTTATAATTAGTTGCATAATCATTGAGTTATGCAGTTATATTTTTTTACTTATTTTTTTTCAACCCGATCAGCGTAGCAGGTAATCGTGGATTTTCCATCTTATTTTGTGAGCTTAACCAGAGAATTTGTCCCCATGCAGGGGAATTATATCGAGCACGTTTACTTTCCGTTTAACTTCTAATTAACCGATTAAAATAGCAGCTAAACATCGCTAGGCCGTTTTGGTCATAATCCAGCGCTGCTCTCCTACCGCCTGCAAATGAAAATCCACGTCATAAACCTTGGATAATAACCCCGGCGCCATGACCTCGTGGGTCCCCCCCTCGGCGACCAACCTTCCGGCTTGCAGCAACCAGACCCGATCGGCCTGTTGCAAGGTATGATTGAGATCGTGAGCGCAAACCAAGGCGCTGCGGCCACTTTGGCAAAATTCGCGCAACAGGCGATCGAGCGCCACCTTTTGCGCCACATCCAGGCTGTTGGTCGGTTCATCCAGCAGCAGTAATTGGCTTAGCGGGTTAACCGTTGGCCAAACCTGTAACAATACTGCGGCCAGCCGCACCCGTTGCCATTCCCCCCCAGAGAGTTGAGTCAACATGCGGGATAATTTATCCGCCAGCTTTAGGCTACGTGCCAAATACAGGATGGCTTTTTCCAGGTCACCTTCGTCCGCCCCGGCGGGCTGATGTAAGGCGAGATATTGAAATACCGGCATCAGCGCAACCGGAGGCTGCTGCTGGCACAGATAAGCCCGGTGTTTTGCCAGTTCATTCCCCGTATACGCTTCCAGCAAACGCCCAGACAGCCAAACTTCGCCAAACCCTGGCAGCATACCCGCCAATCTGGCCAACAGCGTACTCTTACCCGCGCCGTTTGGGCCGATCAGGTGCACCTGCAACCCAGCGGCGATCTGCCCAGAAAACGGCATCAATCGCCCTTCTACCCCTACCTCACTGAGCTGCAGCATGGTTCTGATCGCTCCTTTACTTGGCCAAAGCCTGTTTGATGGCCTCGGACACCTGTGGATCTTCTGGCGTCATATCCGGCGAGAAGCGTTGGATCACCTGACCGTCGCGGCCAATCAAGAATTTCTCAAAGTTCCACAGGATATCGCCGGTCTGCTTCGGCGCACGGCCCTTGCTGCTCATCCGCTCCAGGAAACCACTGCCTTCTGGTGCGACGGCCTGTGGCTGTGCGGCAATCAGTTCCCGATACAGCGGATGACGGCCCTCACCATTGACTTCAATTTTGGCAAACATCGGGAACTGGACGCCAAAGGTGCCACGGCAGAACGCCAGGATCTCCTCATTACTGCCCGGTTCCTGGCCAAGAAACTCATTGGAAGGGAAGCCCAACACCGCAAAACCCTGCTCACGCCAGGTTTCATAAAGCTTTTCCAGACCTTCATATTGCTTGGTCAGGCCGCATTCCGACGCTACGTTGACCACCAGCAGTACTTTTCCGGCATAGGCGTTCAGCGTGGTAGATTGGTTCTCAATGGTTTGCAGGGGAATGGCATAAATGGGGTTGCTCATCAGATGTTTTCCTTTGGTTTTATTTGCAGGTGAGACAGAAAAACGCCGCCGGTCATTACCGGCAGCCGGTTTACCTTACGCTTTTTGTCCGGGCCAGTAACCAGATAAAAAGAGGCGCTCCCAGCGTTGCAGTAACCACGCCGATGGGTAATTCTGCCGAAAACAGCGCAATCCGCGCCACCACGTCAGCCACTAACAGCACGCCCGCGCCCGCCAGCGCGCAGCCAGGTAACAGATAACGTTGGTTGGTCAAACCGCTGAGGCGCAAAATATGCGGGATCACCAGGCCGATAAAGCCAATCACACCCGCCAAGGCCACGCTGGTGCCCACCAGCCAGCCGATGGCCAGCACCAGCAGATTACGCCATACGTGCAGGGAAAGACCCAACTGCCGCGCCTGCATTTCGCCAAGCGCCATCAAGTTCAGCACCTTGCCTTGCGCACATAGCCACAGCAGCGCCGGCAACAGGGCTAACAACAGCCATTTCTGCCGCCAATCCACCCCGCCGAAACCGCCCATCATCCAGTACATCAGTTGCCGCAGGTCGAGGCTCGAACTGAAATACACGGCCCAGGTCATAATCGCGCTGCACACAATCCCCAGCGCTACCCCCACCAGCAGCAAACGTGCGTTGCTCAAGCGGCGACGGCGGGCAAAAATCAGCAACAGGAAGGTCATCACCAGGGCACCTGCGATGGCGTTCATGCTCATCAGCGCCACCGGCAGCAGGCCGTTGCCAAACAGCACCGTCAGCACCAGCGCCACTCCGGCACCGTTGGATACGCCAAGCAGTCCAGGCTCCGCCAACGGGTTCTCAAACAGAGCCTGCATCGCCGCCCCGGCCACCGCCAGGCTTGCCCCCACCAGCATCACCGCCAGCGCTCGTGGCAGGCGCAATTGCCAGACAAACAGCTGTGCAGGCTCCCCCAACCACTGCGCAGGCCAGATCCACAGATCCCCGGCGCTCAGGCTGAAGGAAAATGCCAGTACGACGCCCAGCGTCAGCCAGGCCAAATAGCGTTTATCACGGCGGTGTTGATGCTGTTGTAACAAAGTGAAGGTCTGACTGCTCGGCATAACTACACAACTTCCCTACTGGCCGATAGCGGCCTGAAAATAACGTCTTGCAGCAAATAGTAGGAGGTTCGGGCGTTTAGGGGAAGAACTGAGTGAACGAATGGTGGGGAAAGCAGCGGCTGGCAATGCCGATCATCGAGGTGATGATGGTAATAGATGGGAACAGCATGCAGCGCTGACCAATTGAGGTTGGTAAACCGCCCAAAGAAAAAGGCCGCTTGCGCGGCCTTTTTGGCGTTGTGTAACCTACTCTTTCGGGCTGGCGTTCTCCACCCGGCTTTTCAGTTTCTGTCCCGGACGGAAAGTGACCACGCGGCGCGCCGTAATCGGAATGTCCTCACCGGTTTTCGGGTTGCGTCCCGGACGTTGGTTCTTGTCTCGCAAATCAAAATTGCCAAAACCAGACAGCTTGACCTGTTCTCCGTTCTCCAAAGCTCGACGGACCTCTTCAAAGAACAGTTCTACCAGGTCTTTGGCATCCCGTTTGCTAAGCCCTAGCTTCTCAAACAGGTGTTCTGACATTTCAGCTTTAGTAAGCGCCATAGGTTCAATCCCTCAAGGATGCTTGGAATCGCTGTTTTAGAGCCTCTACACATTTTGCAACGGTAGCGGCAATCTCCTCTTCTTCCAGTGTACGGGCGGTATCCTGCAACACCAGACTGATAGCCAGGCTCTTATAACCCTCAGCTACGCCCTTGCCACGGTACACATCAAACAAGTTTACGCCAACTACCTGATTTGCGCCAACTTTCTTACACTCTGCCAAAATATCTTCTGCGGCGACGTTTTCAGCCACTACAACGGCGATATCGCGGCGGTTTGCAGGGAAGCGAGAAACCTCACGGGCCTGAGGCACGGCGCGGCTTGCGAGCTTGTTCCACTCCAATTCAAATACCACAGTACGGCCGTTAAGATCCAGTTTACGTTCAAGTTCTGGGTGAACCACACCGATGAAACCGACACGTTCGCCGTGTAAATAAATGGCCGCACTTTGCCCAGGATGCAGGGCGGGATTGGACTCTGCCTTGAACTGAATTTCGGATAATTTACCGGTCAGTTCCAATACCGATTCCAGATCCCCTTTCAAATCATAGAAGTCCACCGGCTTTCTTGCCAGATCCCAATGCTCATCATGGGTATGCCCGGCAATCACGCCAGCCAGCATGACATCCTGACGGATACCCAGATTTGCCGCAGTATCAGGCACAAAGCGCAGCCCGCTCTCAAACAGGCGCACCCGAGTTTGCTGGCGATTCTGGTTGTATACCACCGCCGAAAGCAGGCCAGTCCACAGTGACAGACGCATTGCAGACATCTCTACCGAGATAGGGCTTGGCAGGATCAGGGCTTCTTCACCTGGGTGCAGCAACGCTTGCACTTTCGGGTCGACAAAACTGTAAGTAATTGCTTCCTGATAGCCATGATCGACCAACATGGTCTTCACGCGCTTGAGGGTCAGATCGGATTCGCGGTGTTTGGTCATCACCAGATCGGCGCGCACTGGCACATCCGGGATGTTGTTGTAGCCATAGACACGGGCCACCTCTTCCACCAAATCTTCTTCGATCTCCATATCGAAACGCCAGCTTGGTGCCACCGCAAGCCAGTTGTCGCCCTGCTCGGTAACCAGGCAACCCAGACGACGCAGAATATCGCTCACCTGCTCGCTTGGCACCACGTGGCCAATCAGACGGTCCAGCTTTTCACGGCGCAGCGCAATGGTGGCACGCTTCGGTAAGGTGCTCTCATCGCTAACGTCAATGATTGGGCCAGCCTGCCCTCCGCAAATGTCGATCAGCAGGCGTGTGGCACGCTCCATCGCTTTATGTTGCAGTGCCGGATCTACGCCACGCTCGTAACGATGTGAAGCATCAGTATGCAGGCCATGGCGGCGAGCACGGCCAGTAATCGACAGTGGGCTGAAGAAAGCACACTCCAGCAGCACATCCTGGGTTTCATCATTCACGCCAGAGTGCTCACCGCCAAAGATGCCGCCCATGGCCAGCGCTTTTTGCTGATCGGCAATCACCAGGGTATCTGCCTGCAGTTTGGCTTCGTTGCCATCCAGCAGACGCAGGGTTTCACCTTCGTGAGCCATACGCACCACGATACCGCCCTCAATGCGATTGAGGTCAAAGGCGTGCATTGGCTGGCCCAGCTCCATCAGCACGTAGTTGGTCACATCAACCACGGCATCAATCGAGCGAATACCGGCGCGGCGCAGCTTCTCGCGCATCCACAGCGGTGAAGGTGCCTTCACGTTGATGCCTTTCACTACGCGGCCAAGGTAACGTGGGCACGCCTGAGGGGCTTCTACACGGATTGGCAGAGTATCGGTGATAGTGGCAGCTACCGGGCTCATATCCGGCTCGCTCAGCGGCAGTTGGTTCAGCACGGCAACGTCGCGCGCGACGCCAATGATGCCCAGGCAATCGGCACGGTTCGGCGTGACGCTGATTTCGATCGCGCTATCGTTCAGTTGCAGATAGTCACGGATATCGGTGCCGATCGGCGCATCTGCCGGCAGCTCAATGATGCCGTCATGATCGTCTGAAATCGCCAGTTCGGAGAACGAACACAGCATGCCTTCAGAAGGCTCGCCACGCAGCTTGGCAGCCTTGATTTTAAAGTCACCTGGCAACACGGCACCGACGGTAGCAACGGCTACTTTCAGGCCAGCACGGCAGTTTGGCGCACCACAAACGATATCTAACAGGCGCTCACCGCCCACGTCGACTTTGGTTACGCGCAGTTTGTCGGCGTTCGGGTGTTGACCGCACTCCACCACATGGCCCACGACCACGCCGTTGAACACGCCAGCCACCGGCTCAACGCCGTCTACTTCCAGGCCGGCCATGGTGATTTGATCGGATAATGCTTCGCTGCTGATGGCCGGGTTTACCCACTCGCGCAACCAGAGTTCACTGAATTTCATGTGATATTCCCGCCTTACTTAAACTGTTTGAGGAAACGCAGATCGTTTTCGAAGAACGCACGCAGGTCGGTGACGCCGTAACGCAGCATCGTCAGACGCTCCATACCCATACCGAAGGCAAAACCGGAATAGATTTCCGGATCGATGCCCACGTTGCGCAGTACGTTCGGGTGCACCATGCCGCAACCCAACACTTCCAGCCACTTGCCGTTTTTGCCCATGACATCCACTTCGGCAGAAGGTTCGGTGAACGGGAAATAGGAAGGACGGAAACGAACCTGCAGATCTTCTTCAAAGAAGTTGTTCAGGAAATCGTGCAGCGTCCCTTTCAGGTTGGTGAAGCTGATGTCCTTGTCGACGATCAGCCCTTCCATCTGGTGGAACATCGGGGTATGCGTCTGATCGTAGTCGTTACGATACACACGGCCCGGCGCGATGATACGGATCGGTGGCTGCTGGTTCTTCATGGTGCGGATCTGCACGCCAGAGGTTTGGGTACGCAGCAGGCGCGTCGCGTCAAACCAGAAGGTATCGTGATCTGCACGGGCTGGGTGATGCCCTGGGATATTCAGCGCGTCGAAGTTATGATAATCGTCTTCGATTTCCGGGCCGGTCTCTACCGAGAAGCCCAGTTCGCCAAAGAAGGTTTCGATACGATCGATGGTGCGAGTAACCGGGTGCAGGCCACCGTTCTCCAGGCGACGCCCCGGCAGCGAGACGTCGATGGTCTCCGCCGCCAGGCGAGCGTTCAGCACCGCAGACTCCAATGCGTTCTTACGCGCGTTCAGCGCATCCTGAACTTCCTGTTTTGCCTGGTTGATCACCGCCCCGGCTGCCGGGCGATCTTCCGCTGGCACTTCACGCAGGGACTGCATCTGTAAGGTAAAATGACCTTTCTTGCCAAAATATTCGACGCGTACCAAATCCAACGCGGCAACATCTTGGGCATCTTCTACGGCTGCCTTGGCGTTGGCAACCAGCTCTGCGAGATGTGACATTGCTTTCCTCTTCCTCTGGCCTTGTGGCCCTAAGTAATTGTTATCTATTATTCCAACACGCCTTTGGTTGATCTTCAAAGAATTTCAAGCCGTAGCCAGGCAATTGCCGTGGGCCTGAAAGGCGCTGAAGGTGGCCAAAAACAAAAAAGCCTCCACTTGGGAGGCTTGGGCGCTACTTTCCGTTTCTTTTCTTACGCGCAAAGCCTCCTGAAGTCAGGCGCTAAAGTAAAAAAAGAAGCGGAAAATAACAGCGTGCATGTTGGTAGTACCTTGTCGATGGATTGGCAACCAGTGTGATAGCGCCAGCCGATAAAAGTCAATATCCGTATTGGGAACAAACAGTAAAAGAGGGAGCAAGCTCCCTCTTTTCAACCAGCTTACGCCAGTGCTGCTTTCGCTTTTTCAACCAGTGCGCCAAAGGCCACTTTGTCGAATACTGCGATGTCAGCCAGGATCTTACGGTCAATTTCAATAGAAGCTTTTTTCAAGCCGTTAATGAATTTGCTGTAAGACAAGCCGTTCTGACGAGCAGCTGCGTTGATACGTGCAATCCACAGCTGACGGAACTGACGCTTACGTTGACGACGGTCACGGTAAGCATACTGACCTGCTTTGATTACTGCCTGGAAGGCAACACGATAAACGCGCGAACGGGCACCGTAGTAACCTTTCGCTTGTTTCAGTATTTTCTTGTGACGTGCGCGTGCAATTACACCACGTTTTACGCGAGCCATATGCTCTCTCCTAAAGTCTTATTCTAGATTCAAAAAATATGGCTTATGCGTACGGCAGGCACGCAGTAACCAGGACCAGATCGTTTTTAGACACCATGCCTTTCGGACGCAGATGACGTTTACGCTTGGTTGCTTTTTTGGTCAGAATATGACGCAGGTTAGCATGTTTGCGCTTAAAACCACCGCTGCCGGTCTTTTTGAAGCGCTTGGCTGCACCACGTACAGTTTTAATCTTTGGCATGTTAATTAAATCCACTTCGCATTGTTAAACAACGAATCAGTGAGGCGAATAAAACCCACGCACGCTTGCACGGCGTGGGTTCGATTACTTGGAAGCCTTACTGTTTCTTCTTGGGTGCGAGCACCATAATCATCTGACGGCCTTCGATCCTTGTTGGGAAGGATTCGACCACTGCCAGATCAATATCTTCACACAGGTCTTTACGGACGCGGTTAAGCACTTCCATACCGATCTGCTGGTGCGCCATTTCACGCCCACGGAAACGCAGGGTGATCTTGGCTTTATCGCCGTCTTCCAGAAAGCGAATCAGGTTGCGTAGTTTGACCTGATAGTCGCCATCATCGGTGCCAGGACGGAATTTGATTTCCTTAACCTGGATAACTTTTTGCTTCTTCTTCTGTTCTTTGGTCGACTTGCTCTTCTCGTAGAGGAATTTGCCGTAATCCATGATCCGGCAAACTGGCGGTTCGGCATTTGGGCTGATCTCTACTAAATCAACACCCGCTTCCTCAGCTTTTTCAAGAGCTTCATTCAGACTGACAATACCAATCTGCTCGCCATCGACGCCGGTTAGGCGAACTTCTTGCGCGCGAATTTCTTTGTTAATGCGATTTGGACGCGCCGGTTGAACTCGTTTTCCGCCTTTAATACTTTATTCCTCCAGTTGATGAAGACTTCGGCTGCGTATCTCATGTAGCAGCTTGTCTACGACTTCTTGTACGTCCAGGCTCCCCAGGTCTTTGCCACGGCGGGTACGAACGGCAACTTTGCCTGATTCGACCTCTTTATCACCGCACACCAACATGTATGGAACCCGTCGTAAAGTATGTTCGCGAATTTTAAAGCCAATCTTCTCGTTTCTCAAGTCCGCTTTTGCCCGAATGCCTGCATCTTGCAGTTTTTTGGTCAATTGCTGGACGTAATCAGACTGGCTGTCGGTGATATTCATCACCACTACCTGCACTGGAGCAATCCAGGTTGGGTAGAAACCGGCATATTCTTCGGTAAGGATACCAATGAAGCGCTCCATGGAGCCAAGAATAGCACGGTGTATCATTACCGGGACCACGCGTTCGTTGTTTTCGCCAACATACGACGCGCCTAAACGGCCCGGTAAGAAGAAATCGAGTTGCACGGTACCACATTGCCATGCGCGATCCAAACAATCATGCAAGGTAAATTCAATTTTTGGTCCGTAGAAAGCGCCCTCACCCGGCTGATATTCAAACGGAATCCCGTTTTCAGTCAGCGCAGCGGCCAGATCGTTTTCGGCTCGAGTCCACATTTCGTCAGTCCCAATGCGCTTCTCTGGACGGGTGGACAGTTTCACCACAATCTTTTCGAAGCCAAAGACACCGTACATATCGTAGACCATTTTGATGCAGTCGTTCACTTCGGAACGTACCTGATCTTCGGTACAGAAGATATGGGCATCGTCCTGGGTGAAGCCACGCACACGCATCAGGCCATGCAGCGAACCTGATGGCTCGTTACGGTGGCAGCTACCGAACTCGCCCATACGCAGCGGCAGATCACGGTAAGACTTCAGGCCCTGGTTGAAGATCTGCACGTGGCCCGGGCAGTTCATCGGCTTGATGCAATATTCACGGTTCTCTGAAGACGTGGTGAACATGGCGTCTTTGTAGTTTTCCCAGTGGCCGGTTTTTTCCCACAGCACGCGGTCCATCATGAACGGCCCTTTCACTTCCTGATACTGGTGCTCTTTGAGCTTCATGCGCACAAAGGCTTCCAATTCGCGGAAGATGGTCCAGCCGTCGTTATGCCAGAACACCATGCCAGGGGCTTCTTCCTGCATATGATACAGGTCGAGCTGCTTGCCGATCTTGCGGTGGTCACGCTTGGCCGCTTCTTCCAGGCGTTGCAGGTAGGCATTCAGCTGCTTCTTGTCTGCCCAGGCAGTGCCGTAGATACGTTGCAGCATTTTGTTTTTGCTGTCGCCACGCCAGTAGGCACCGGAGGTTTTCTGCAGTTTGAAATGGTGGCAGAAACGCATATTCGGCACGTGCGGGCCACGGCACATATCCACGTATTCTTCGTGATGATACAGGCCTGGGCGATCGTCATGGCTGATATTTTCATCCAGAATCGCCACCTTGTAGCTTTCGCCACGGGCTGCGAAGGTGTCGCGGGCTTCCTGCCAGCTCACTGTTTTCTTGATGACGTCATAATCTTTGTCGGCCAATTCATGCATCCGCTTCTCCAGCAGATCCAGATCTTCCTGCGTCAGAGTATGGTCGAGGTCAACATCATAGTAGAAACCGTTGTCGATCACCGGGCCAATGGCCATTTTGGTGTCTGGCCACAGCTGTTTGATCGCATGACCCAGCAGGTGCGCACAGGAGTGGCGCATGATTTCCAGGCCTTCGGCATCTTTGATGGTAATGATGGCCAGTTGTGCATCGGCTTCGATAGCATCGTTGGCATCGACCAGTTCACCGTTAACGCGGCCAGCAATACAGGCTTTGGCAAGGCCAGGGCCGATATCACGGGCAACATCCATCGGGGAAACGGCATGGTCGTATTGACGCTGACTTCCGTCAGGAAGAGTAATAACAGGCATTCATAATTCCTTATCTACAGTGGTGACCCACACGACAGATCACATGCAGTACAGATATTTTGGTTAGTGTTGAGTCAGTTATGCGTCATATCTCGCCCACAATTGCCAGATTGACGCACAACTTGGTCCGTTAGTCACACGCGAACCTCCAGTGGCTGTTCACAGCCTTGCGAATAGTAACATTAAAACTGTAGAGGATAAATAAAGCGCAGTTTACTCTGCAGCAGAATCGATCTGGGCTTGACTTACCACGATGACTCGGTCAAATTACCCGGGTAAAATAATTTAACCCGGATATAAAACATGAAAACCATCAATACGCCAAGCTGCACCGCATTTTTGCAGCATCAACGGGTAGCCACCGGGTCTTATGCCGAAGTTGCACAAGCACTGGCTGCGCTGGATCTCACTGCCGGGGGGCTGTTAGTGTTTGATGATGCTACCGGCTCCCAAGTGGATTACCCTTGGCCAGCAGGCTACGTTTGGCCCCAGCCTGATGGCGATGTCACTGAGCTTGATGGCGAACCGGCAGCTCAGCCCTCGGTTGGGAGGCCCAAGCTCGGCGTGGTAGCCCGCGAAGTGACGCTTCTTCCCCGTCACTGGGAATGGCTGGCACAACAGCGTGGTGGAGCCTCTGCGGCACTACGTCGTCTGGTTGATGAAGCCCGGCGCACCTCGGTCGAGCAGGATAATGAACGCCGTATCAAAGAGAACAGCTATCGATTTATGAGCGCCATCGCCGGTTCTTTACCAGGCTATGAAGAAGCCACGCGTGCACTGTTTGGCCACGATGGCAAGCTGTTTGCCGAACGCATTGTGCACTGGCCTGCCGATATCCAGGCACATCTGGCCTGGATGACTCGCGATGCCTTCCCCCGGTGATAATAACCCGGCGGGCGCAGCATGCGGCGCCCCTACATATGAGTTTCAGTATCACTAGAGCTCTTTATACGTCTTTCAGGCGCAGGAAAAACGATTAAATGCAAACCCGTCCGCAGCACAAGCAGCCACCGCTTTGGCGCATCTATCTGATCTTTTTGGTGCCTATGGTGCTGTCCAACTTCCTGCAAGGATTTTCAGGCACGCTAAACGGCATCTATATCGGCCAGATGCTCGGCACCCCTGCACTGGCCGCCATCTCTGGCATGTTCCCGGTGGTGTTCTTCTTTATCTCACTGGTGATTGGCGTTGGTGCCGGTGCCTCGGTGCTGATTGGGCAGGCATGGGGCGCGAATGAACCAGAAAAAGTCAAAACCATTGCCGGTACGGCCTTGATGCTGGGCGTGACGCTTGGCTTACTGGCGGCAGTATTTGGCAGTCTGTTCGCCCGGCAGGCGCTACAAGCCCTAGGCACGCCAGCGGACGTGCTGGAAGAGGCGGTTTCTTACGCCCGCATCATGATGCTGATTATGCCCTTGCTGCTGGTATTTGTGTTGTTCACCCAGTTGCTGCGCGGCGTCAGTGACACGATCTCCCCACTCTTGGCCCTACTGCTGTCTACCATCGTCGGCTTGCTGCTCACCCCGGCCCTGATCCGTGGCTGGCTGGGTTTTGCCCCCATGGGCATACAGAGCGCGGCTCTGGCAGGTATGGTCGGTAACGCAGTGGCGATGGTGTATCTGACATTGCGCCTGCGCCGCAAAAAACACGTGCTGGCCCCCGATCGGGCCATGCTGGCCGCGCTCAAGCTGGATACGGTGGTGCTACGCAAAGTATTACGTATTGGCCTGCCCACCGGTTTACAAATGGTGGTAATTTCTATCTCTGAATTGATCATCCTGACGCTGGTCAACCGCCACGGTTCGGATGCCACGGCAGCCTACGGCGCCGTGACACAGATCGTTAACTATGTGCAATTCCCGGCCCTGTCGATTGCCATCACCGCCTCTATTTTGGGTGCTCAGGCCATCGGCGCTGGCAAAACCGAACGCATTGCCCCCATCTTGCGTACCGGGTTGTATATCAACCTCTGGTTGACCGGTTCGTTGATTATTCTGGTCTACCTGCTGTCGCATTGGCTGTTGGGTCTGTTCCTGACCAGCCAGGTAGTATTGGCAGAAGCGGAGCATTTATTGCATATCATGCTGTGGAGCATGCTGGTATTTGGTTTCCAGGCGATTGTCGGCGGCATCATGCGCGCCAGTGGCGTGGTGTTGGTACCGGTGACAATATCCATTCTCTGCATCGTGGCCGTACAGTTGCCAGCGGCCTACCTGCTCAGCAATCACTTTGGCTTGGAGGGGGTATGGATGGCATTCCCTATCGCCTATTTGACAATGCTGGCATTGCAAACAACGTTTTATAGGTTGGTATGGAGGAACAGAAAAATTGAGCGTCTAGTCTGACACGGATAGCCACAGTACTTATTTGGGCGTAGTGACTGCGCCCCCATTTCATTCTTTTGCTGGGGTTTGTTATATGTCGAGTATTCTGCAGTTGTTTCAGGCCATCGGGGTTGGGCTGGCCCTACTGTTGCCACTGGCCAACCCGCTAACCACCGTGGCGTTGCTGCTCGGTCTGTCGGGAAATATGACCAACGAAGAACGCAACCATCAGTCGCTGATGGCTTCGGTCTACGTGTTCTGCATCATGACGGTCGCGTTCTATGCCGGTCAGCTAGTGATGAGCACTTTTGGAATTTCCATCCCCGGGTTGCGGATCGCCGGAGGGTTGATTGTCGCCTTTATCGGTTTTCGCATGCTGTTCCCACAGCAAAGTGCCGATGAAACACCGGAGGTAGAAACCAAAAGCAGAGAGCTGCACAAGAAAACCTCGGCCAATATCGCGTTTGTCCCGCTGGCCATGCCAAGCACCGCCGGGCCGGGTACTATCGCCATGATCATCAGTACCTCATCCAGCGTCCACGAAAATACCCTGGGCTTTGCCCACTGGGTGCTGCTGGCCGCACCGGTGGCCATTTTCCTGTCGATAGCGATCATTTTGTGGATCTGTTTACGCAGTTCCACGGCGATCATGAAACTGGTTGGTGAAAGCGGTATTGAGGCCATTTCCCGCCTGATGGGCTTCCTGCTGGTGTGTATGGGCGTGCAGTTTATTATCAACGGCGTGTTGGAGCTGATTTCTACCTACGTACCAATGACCTAACCCTACCGGCCCCGCTGTTGCGGGGCCAACTTGCTCCCTATGCCAAACCGTAAACCAAAGCGGAAAGCGCAATCAGCCCCATCACCAGCACAAAGACATTGCTCAATGCTCGATAACGGCGCATAGCCGGAACCGCGCGCACCGCATACATCGGCAGAATAAACAGGATCACCGCAATCAGCGGACCGCTGATGGTTTCAATGATATGCAAGGCGCTCGGATTCCAAACGGTGGCCGCCCAGGTCAGCAAGAACAGCACCACACCGGAAATACGATGGGTTGTGACTGCAGTGAGTGGCTTGCCAACGGCGCGTGTTAGCCCATCGATCAGACTGGTTGCCCCTTCGGTAACGCCTAATGAAGTGCCAAGATAGGATTTTGCCATCGCCAACATCGCCATCACCGGCCCAAGATAGGCAATCAGCGGGTTGGAAAATTTGTTGGCCAGGGTGGTCAACACCGTGATGTTCTGTGCTTTCGCCTGCTCCATCTCCTGGTGCGAAAGACTCAGCACGCAGCTGAACACGAAGAACAGCACGGTGACGCAAATCAGCAGGTAGCTGTAACGCATAATCCGCGCACAACGGCGCTCAGCGTTGTCACCATATAAGCTTTTCTGGGTGGAAGCGAACGACGAAATGATCGGCGCATGGCTAAAGGAAAATACCATTACCGGGACCGCCAACCACAACGAATGCCAGAGGTCGGGGCTGTCAAATTGGGTGTTGGCCAAACCACTGACAAAGTTCTCGGTCTGCCAGGTGGGTACCAGATACAGCGAAATCCCCATCAGAAACACCAGCAATGGGAATACCAGAACGCCCATCGCGGCCACGATCGTATCCTTTCCACGCAGCAGTACCAAATTGAGCACCACCACCACCGCCAAACTCAGCCAGATGCGGGGTACCGGGGCAAAGTGAAATTGATGGGTCAGAAAGCTGTCCAACGCGTTGGTGATGGAAATACTGTAGACCAGCACGATGGGGAAAAACGCCATCAGGTACAGCACCATAATGATCTTGCCGGCTAACACGCCGAAATGTTCGACCACCACGTCCTGAATGTTGCCATCGCGGCTGGAGCCGGAAAGGACAAAACGGGTTAATGCCAAATGGGGTAAATAAGTCAGAGGGAAAGCGAACAGTGCCATCAATAGCAGCACCAATGGGCCATTCAGACCGGCATTGATCGGCAGAAACAGGGTGCCGGCACCCACGGCCGTGGCATAAAGCCCGAACATCCAGACGGTGTCGGTCTTGTTCCATTTGGCAGGTTGAGCAATGGCCAACCTGCCATGATCTGGAGAAATCGTACTCATGAGACAGCTTACCTTAATCTACAGCGCCAACGATTGCGCCCGACGGAAACTCCCTTCTCCGTAGAATGTTTATATAAAACAGGATATTAATGGCGAGAGAAATTCACCTACCTGATAAAAGGACGGCAAAGGATAAAGAAAATCTCTGGAATGGTCTATATTTCGGCGGTTAACTGCGCGCTTCGTGAGCAGCCTATGCCGCCCACGAGCCATAGGGAATGAAACAAAGCTTAGGCGCTGGCGGCGGCGACAAACCGGCGTATTTCGCCAATATGCTGCGGGCCGTAACTACATTGCCCTACTTCTATTTTTGGCTTGTTACGCCCATGGAAGTCGCTGCCACAGGTAACAAACGCCGAGCGGCTCAGGGCAAACTCATACAGCTGGCTGGCCAACTCCGGTGAATGATAGCTTGAGAACACCTCGACCCCCATCACACCAATCTTCAGCATGTCATCGATGACTTGAGTATGGTCCTGCTTAACGTTGGCACCGATATGCGCCAGGATCGGTATTCCCCCATTATGGCGGATCACCTCCACCATGCGGTTCATGGCGGGATAGGTGACCGGCATATAGCACACCTTCCCTGGTCCAAAGAAGTCCCAGTAGAAGTTGATTAGTGGCATATCGGCCCTTTCCCCCCCGGGTCGATAAGGCATCAGCAATGGATGCCCATCATTACGTGGATCGTCGAGTATCACCTCACCCATCTGCTCTTCCTGCGGGATAGCGCCACCGCATACCTGCTCCAGGCGTTGCTCATCCAGATGGAATTTCAACCCACGCAGCTTGGCAAACTTCAGCGGCGTCAGTTCCCGTTGAATGCTGCTGAAATTGTTATAGATTTCGACAAAGTCATTGCTGGGGGTAAACCCGTAGCCCAACAGGTGGAAGTTGCGCCCAGCGAAGGTGCAGTCGATCTCGATACCAGACAGGACATTGAGGCTGGACGATGCCAGCGCCTTGGCTTCCGGCACCGAATTGGCATTATTATGGTCGGTCACCGCCAACGTACTGATACCGTTGGCCAGGCAGCGTGCAATCAGCGTCTCAACCGGGAAGTCTGCATCATCGCTGTAGTTGGAATGCATATGCAGGTCGATTTTTTCCATGGCAATGTCCTTTGGCGAATGCTCAAACCAAGACCATACTAAAGCCGCCCTTGAATGCATACAGTGGATTTGACACTTTGTATCGTCAGGATCACAAAAGCGTGGGTCTGCTCACGGGATGTAGATCGACATGTTGACGAGATGGATAACGGTGCAGACTGTTAACAGGCATTGACGGTGCCAAATAGCTGTGGCTACTTGGTCATCCATCTAAAATGCCCCACTTTTCCAGGGCATCTCACCTGATGAAATCTGCTTTTTTGCCAAAGATGGCAAACCGCAACGCATCATGTTCGGAAAAGCAGCGTATCGATTAACCTCGCACATTTCCTTTTGAACTTGATGCGCTTTCTGTAGGTATATTTTCGACCAAGACTAATACAGATACGCTTACGCCTATCAACCTCAAAAGCGATGGAAATGTACACCACCATTAATAAAACTATTACCATCACGCCTATAGCCTCCCTTTAGTTTCAACGCTCCCCTGCGATTAACATTAATAACATTAATGAAATTTTTATTCACCAACAAATAAAATCAGAACAACCCAATCAATAACAGTGACATAGAACAAATATGAAGTGCAATATCTCGCAGAAAGGTAAAAAACTCAGGTCAAATAGTTTAAAGACCCAGGAATGGGCTGTTAAAGGTGATTAAAAATCACACACCATGAAATGATTAACAACTCTAACTTATTTAAGGATAATTGAGATAAATAAAGGGCCTCGAACGAGGCCCTTGTGAGGATTACTTGGCACCCACAGGCGCTGGCTCTGGGACAGTAGAACTGCCCATCGCCTTCTCATCGCGGATAATTGAACGATCCTTACGCACGTCAGCTACATCGGAAGTACTGATGGCTTTGGCGTTATTACCCCAGCTGGAGCGAATAAAGTTCACCACGTCCGCTACCTGCTGGTCGTTCAACCGCCAGCCAAACGGTGGCATGGTGAGGTTGGAAACCGCCCCCTTCACTGCTGGCGTGGTATTGCCGACCAGCACAATGTGGATCAGCGAGGTCGCGTCTTCGGTCTGCACCACCGGGTTGCCCTTCAGTGCCGGGAAGGCACGCTTGTAACCAACACCATCTGTACGGTGGCAAGCGGCACAGTTATCGACGTACAGCGCGGCTCCGGGCTTGCTGTCGTTACCACGCCACAAATCTTTGGCGACGCTGTCTTCAACCGGAGCGGCCTGCTGTTTACCGTCTTTCGGCGGCAAGGTTTTCAGATAGCGGGCGATCGCGGTCAAATCCTCATCGCTGAGATATTGCAAGCTATGTTCGACCACGTCGCTCATGCCCCCAAATACCACCGACTTATCGTTGCGGCCGGTTTTCAGGAACTCGGTCAGTTCGCTCTCGCTCCAGGTGCCTAAGCCATCTTTATTATCGCCACGCAGGCTGGATGCTACCCAACCGTCAATCGGCGCGTTACTGCCAGACAGGTAGTCATCCCCTTCCGTGTTGCTCAACGCCTTCTCTTGCATGGTCAGGCTGCGCGGCGTATGGCATGCCCCGCAGTGCCCAAGCCCTTCGACCAGATAGCGGCCACGTTCGATAACCGGATCGGCGTTGGCGTTGGCCGCAAAATCAGCCGGTGTTGGTGCAAACATCGAACGCCAGATGTGCAGTGGCCAACGCATGGACAGCGGCCAGGGAATATCGGAGTCTTGGTTCGCTTGTTTGACGGGTTGCACGCCGTGCATGAAATAGGCATACATGGCACGCATATCCTCCTCTTTCACCAGCGCAAACGAAGGATAAGGCATCGCCGGGTACAGGGTGCTGCCGCTCTTGGCGACGCCTTTGCGTACCGCATTGTCGAAATCTGCAAAACTGTAATCGCCAATGCCGGTGGTTTTGTCCGGGGTGATGTTGGTGGAATAGATAGTGCCAATCGGCGTTTCCATCGCCAAACCACCAGCAAAGGGCACACCGTTTTTACCATTGGTGTGGCAGGCCACACAGTCACCGGCACGTGCTAGATATTCACCACGTTTGAGCAATTCGCTGCTGACCGCCGCGTCCTGCGCCAAAACGGAAAAACTCAGTGCACTGAGAACCAGTGCGGGAACCAAAGCTTTCATCACTCGCATCCTCATGCCTGCACCAATGGGCCTGGGTTTTTCAGATACTGCTCGCGAATGGCACGGGCAGACCAGTAGGCCAACGCGGCAACGGTGCCGGTCGGGTTGTAGCCCAGCCCCTGCGGGAAGGCCGATGCGCCTATCGAGAACACGTTATGCACGTCCCAGCTTTGCAGGTAACGGTTTACCGCGCTGGTCTTGGGATCTTCTCCCATCACCGCTCCGCCGTTCATGTGCGTAGTTTGGTAGCTGGTGGTATCGAAATGGCTGTTGGCGTTTTTCGGGCTGCCGGAAATCAGTTTCGGGTTCATCGCCTTGGCGATCGGGGCCATCTTGTTGAACATAAACTGCGCCATCTTGATGTCGTTTTCCTGCCAGTCGAAGGTCATGCGTAGCAGCGGTTGGCCAAAGACGTTCTTGTAGGTCGGATCGAGATCGAGATAGTTGCTACGATAGGACTGGTGCGCGCCATGCGCATCCATAGAGACATGGTGCGTATAGGCATCCGCCACCGCGGCTTTCCACTTGCTGCCCCAGGCTGGAGTACCAGGAGGCGTTGGCAGGCCGGAGATCGGTTTGGTACCCGCCTGGTTGACCCAGAACGGTGAGCCACCGACAAAGCCCTCCTTGCCGTGGTCAAAGTTATCCGCGTTGAAATCATCCACGCCGACGCCGTTACCGCCCGCGCCAATAAACGGGTTGGTATGGACGTCCTTATCAAAGAACGCCTTGATGGTAGTCATGTTCTGGTAGGCAAAATTACGCCCAACCACCCCTTCACCGGTCTGTGGATCGTAAGGTTTGCCAATACCGGAGAGCAGCATCAGATGCACATTGTGGAACTGGAAGGCCCCGAGGATCACCAGATCGGCAGGTTGTTCAATCTCACGCCCCTGGGCATCGATATAGTTCACCCCGGTCGCCCGGCTTTTGTCAGCTGTCAGGTTAACTTTCAGCACGTTAGCGTTGGTGCGCAGCTCAAAGCGCTTCTCCATCCGCAGTGCTGGCAAGATATTGACGTTTGGCGACGCCTTGGAATACATGTAGCAGGCATAACCGCTGCAGTAACCGCAGAAGTTGCAAGGACCCATCTGCGCGCCATAGGGGTTGGTGTAGGAATCTGACGTATTGGCAGAGGGCAGATTGTAAGGGTGATAACCCACCTCACGCGCCGCCTTTTCAAACAGCTGCGCGGAGAAGGTGTTCTTCTGCGCTGGCAGTGGGAAATGGTCGGAACGGTCTGGTGCAAAGGGGTTTCCGCCTTTGTCTTTACCCACCAACTGCCCCTTCACTGACCAGGCTGTGCCGGAGGTACCGAATACCTTCTCGGCCTTATCAAAGAACGGCTCCAGCTCGTCGTAGCTCACCCCAAAATCCTGGATCGTCATGTCTTTTGGAATAAAGCTTTTACCGTAGCGCTCTTCATAATGGCTGCGCATACGCAGCTCGATAGGATCGATACGGAAATGCACGCCAGACCAGTGCAGGCCAGCTCCGCCAACGCCAGTGCCCGGCAGAAAAGCCGCCAACTGGCGATAAGGTACTGCGGTTTGGCTGGTGTTGTGACGGATAGTCACCGTACTTTTTGAAAGGTCCTGGAACAACTTGCGGCGGATATTATAGGTTAGTTCATCGATCACCTGCGGGTAGGAGCCGTCTGGGTAGGTATCGCGCATCGGGCCACGCTCAAGCGCCACCACGTTTAGCCCGGCCTCGGTCAACTCCTTGGCCATAATGGCACCAACCCAACCAAAACCGACGATCACCACAGCCTGCTTCTTCATTACCGTTGCCATAATTACCCCCTCTCCCCACGAATCGATACCGGTGGGAAGGGATAACGTTCCCCTCGCTCAACCCAGTCCATAAAGTCGGCGCGCGCGCCCGGAAAATTAATCAGCTTCCATCCCACCATTTCTTTGTTACCGCCATGGATTGGATCGCTGAAAAAACCTTCACGGGTGTTTTGCAATAGGTAAGAGAAGAACAGCTTGGCAGGCAGTTGCGCAAACTCGGCCTCACCGGATTCAAACTTCTGCAACAGCGCATCCTGTTGTGCGCCATCCAGCTCGGCGAATACTTTACCTGTCGTTTTCTTGCTGTAGGCATCCGCGTCGCTGATACCCAGGTTATAAATCTGTTTCGGCACCAACGGCAGTTGATAACCCATTTCCGGTGCAACATCGGGATTGAACGGCCCTTGCATGTACCAGATTGAGCCGGTGGCATAAGGCGTATTCATCTGCCGATCGATAAACTCCGGCACGCCTGCTTCCAAAGCGCCCGGGCCGCGCTCGTCCGCAGGGATCAAACGCGCGACCGCCGCCTGGACAAAGGCCCACTCTTCGGGGGTAAAGAAGGTTGGTTGATAGTCAGCCTGCTTGGGGGTGTCGCTAGCGGCAAGCACGGGTGTGGGCGCCGTCAGGGCACTCACACCGCTGCCACCGAGAACGGCTGCGGGGATCAGCGTCATCGACTTCAGCAAGAAATCACGCCGGGAGTTGTTGGTTTTATCGTTCGACATAGCACATTCCTTCCAAAAAAAATCACAACTATTTAACCTCAACCTCGCGTTCCATACGGAGTTTAAACATATATTGTTACGTAATTGTTTATTTTTTGAAGGTCAGAATGTGAGCTTTGGCAGCAATGTTACCGGTAACTATTTGATTGAGCGTAAAGTTTTCTTTGTTAATGTAAAATTAACAATTTGTGCGGTTTTTTAGTTCAAAAGGCGGGAGAACAACGGAAATGGGATGCAGAGCACATTTTTACCGGCAAGAAATAGCAAAACCGGCCCTTTATTGGGGCCGGCTGTAGGCAATCTGAGGCTAGTCAGCCATCGCTTGATAAGCAGTGGTAACCTTCCACAAGTAACGCGGCGCTTGCGGTGCCGGGTGTTTCTTCTGGATATGCTGATAAAACTCGTCCGGGCTCATCTGATTGATGCGGTTTACCGCCACACGTTTATCCGATGAGAAGGTCCGTAACATCGCGCCTGCCCCGTTCACATAGGAAACGATGGTGGCATAGCGTAACGTTTGTGGATTGGTGATCCCGGCTAGCTGCTGGCTTTGAAGAATATTGATATAGGCTGTTCCCAGATCAATATTGACCGCCGGATCCTTCAACTCACGTGAACTTGGCTGCCCGTTCTTTCCCTTCATACGGTAAGCATCGCGTCCAGCGGTTGAGGCTTTCAGCTGCATGAGCCCCACGGCATTCGAGGTGCTGACCACGTTCGGGTTAAACCCGGACTCCACCTGAATGATCGCCTTAATCAGCGTTTCGTCGACGCCATAGTTGCTGGCAGCCTGACGGATATAATCGTTATAAGCGACCGGTGTCCCGGTACGGTTGCTTGGTGTTTGCGGTGGGTTTTTTAGCCAACCGCCCGAAGTGCCACTGCCTGCCTGGTTGCCGGTTGTTTGCGGATCTTTCGCACAACCGGCTAATAGTACGATTGCCATCAGGCAACCTATTTTTGTTTTCACAGAATCCCTCACTCCTTTCAATGAGTTGCGTAGCATATACAACGGGTAAGGATACCTGCATAACTTTTTTGGTCTATTCTCAGGCTATCCATATACCAAGAGGTGATTTATGAGTCAATCTTCGTCCATAGGATTTGTGGTGACTTTCACCTATCCGGAACAGAGCTTAACCGATTTAGCCAAATTAACCGGACAAATGACGCTGGCCGGTTTTTCCACCATGCTCAGCGACAGCAACGGCATTCCCCATGAGCTGGGGATCAACAGTTTTTCGCTAACAACGCCATTAAATCAAGAAGATGTCAAACAGTTGGCACAAGGCTTGGGCGAGGTGGCATTGGGGGCAAAACCCGAAGTGGAAATAGTCACTGGCAGTGATTACTTTAAGCGGTTACATCCCGATACATAAAATGTTATAACTCACACGGCGGTACTATTTCATTAACAACAACATAACCCCTTGGCAAAGCTTGGTGATGCTTGACTTCCGCTCAATTGATATTGATAATCATTTTCATTTGAATAAGGAGACGTCATCATGCCAATGAAAAACAACGTATTTACTCGTCGTCGTTTTAGCTTGTCCCACTTTCGACCCCTTGCCCTGCTCTGCATATGCCTTAGCGTTGTTGCTGTGAGCCAACCGGCTTCGGCAAAGGAAAAGCTGCGCGTGGTGACCACCTTCACCATTATCCAGGATATCGCCCAGAACGTGGCGGGCGACGCTGCCGTAGTGGAGTCCATCACCAAGCCTGGGGCGGAAATCCACGACTATCAGCCCACGCCGCGGGATATCGTTAAGGCACAGCACGCCGATCTGATTTTATGGAACGGGATGAACCTGGAGCGCTGGTTCCAACGCTTCTTCGAAAATATCAAACAGGTGCCCGCCGCCGTGGTAACCGAAGGGATCACCCCGCTGCCGATCCACGAAGGCCCGTATAACGGTAATCCAAACCCCCATGCCTGGATGTCGCCAAGCAATGCGCTGATCTACATCGAGAACATCCGCAAAGCGCTGGTGCAGCACGATCCTGATAACGCCGAAACCTATAACCGCAATGCCAAAGCCTACGCTGAAAAAATCGCGGCGCTGGATGCCCCGCTACGCGAGCGTTTGTCGCGTATTCCGGCAGCCCAGCGCTGGCTGGTAACCAGCGAAGGCGCCTTTAGCTATCTGGCCAAAGACTATCAGTTGCAAGAAGTCTACCTGTGGCCAATCAATGCCGACGAACAGGGCTCACCGCAGCAGGTGCGCCGGGTGATTGATACCGTGCGGGCCAACCACATTCCGGTGGTGTTCAGCGAAAGCACCATTTCGGATAAGCCTGCCAAGCAGGTGGCCAAAGAAACCGGCGCGCAATACGGCGGCGTGCTGTACGTCGATTCGCTGTCTGCCGCCGACGGGCCGGTGCCCACCTATATCGATCTGCTCAATGCCACCGTGCAGACCATCGCCAAAGGATTCAATCAATGAGTGCAGAGACCTTTATCCGCCCCGAACTTAGCGTGGATGACGTATCGGTCACCTATAACAACGGCCATACGGCGATCCATAACGCCAGTTTTACCCTTAGCGGTGGTTCGATCTGTGCGCTGGTAGGGGTTAACGGCAGCGGGAAATCGACCCTCTTCAAAAGCATCATGGGCCTGGTAAAACCGACATCTGGCCAGGTGACGCTGAGCGGGCAGCCGGTTGTCGCCGCGCTGAAGAAAAACATTATCGCCTACGTGCCGCAAACCGAGGAGGTTGACTGGAACTTCCCGGTGCTGGTGGAAGACGTGGTGATGATGGGCCGCTACGGCAAAATGAACTTCTTGCGCATTCCTACCAAGGAAGACCGGCTGCGGGTCGATAAGGCGCTGGAACGCGTTGGCCTGACTGAATTACGTAGCCGACAGATCGGCGAGCTTTCCGGCGGGCAGAAAAAGCGCGTATTCCTGGCCCGTGCCCTGGCTCAGCAGGGAACGGTGCTGCTGCTTGATGAGCCTTTTACCGGCGTAGATGTCAAAACCGAGAACGCCATTATCGATCTGTTACGTTCGCTGCGCGATGAGGGGCACCTGATCCTGGTATCGACCCACAACCTCGGCAGCGTACCGGAGTTTTGCGATCGAGTGATCCTGATTAACCGTACCGTGCTTGCCGCCGGCCCGCTCGAGACCACGTTCACGCAAAGCAATCTGGAACTGGCGTTCGGTGGCGTGTTGCGCCATATCAATCTCTCCGGGCCCGATCTGCACGATGACAACGATCCCCGCACCGTGACGGTAATCACCGATGACGAGCGCCCTGCGGTGTTTTATGGCCATACCAAAAGCGATCCTCCGGCGCAAAGTCAGCAAAAGGAGAATAACCCCTGATGCTCGAGATCCTGCTGCAACCGTTTAACTACAACTACATGGTCAAGGCGATGTGGGTCAGCGCCATCGTCGGTGCGGCCTGCGCTTTTCTGTCAGCGTATCTGATGCTGAAAGGCTGGTCGTTGATGGGGGATGCGCTTTCCCACTCCGTGGTGCCTGGGGTGGCCGGTGCCTATGCCCTCGGCCTGCCCTATGCAGCCGGTGCGTTTTTCACCGGCATGCTGGCCGCGCTGGCGATGACGTTGGTACGCCACGTTACCCGCCTGCGTGAAGATGCGATTATCGGTTTTATTTTCTCCACCTTTTTCGCCGTCGGCCTGTTGATCATTTCGCTCAATCCTACCTCGGTGAACGTGCAGTCGATCATCTTCGGCAACATTCTCGGCATCGCAGATGAAGACGTGTTGCAGGTGGAGATTATTATCGGCGTTTCGTTACTGATCTTATGCCTGGTGTGGAAAGACCTGCTGGCGGTATTTTTCGATGAAAACCACGCGGTATCGATCGGGCTTTCGCCACTAAAATTGAAGATCCTGTTCTTTACCCTGCTTAGCGCCTGCACCGTGGCCGCGCTGCAAACCGTCGGCGCCATCCTGGTGATCGCCATGGTGATCACTCCCGGTGCTACCGCCTATCTGCTGACCGACCGTTTTGGCCGGCTGGTGATTATCGCCATCGCGATCGGTGCCTTGACCAGCGGCTTGGGTGCCTACCTCAGCTTCTTCGTCGATGGGGCAACCGGCGGCGTGATCGTCACGCTGCAAACGCTAGTGTTCCTGGCGGCCTTCCTGTTCGCACCGAAGCACGGGCTGTTAGCCTCAAAACGTCGCGTAAATCGTGGCAACTCTCCGGAGGGCAACTGATGGAACTCCTGTTGCAATGGCTCTCTGAGCCGTTCGCCTATCCCTTTATGCAACGCGCCATCATCGCGGCTATCGTCACCGGTGTCGTCTGCGCCGTGTTGTCTTGCTATCTGGTATTGAAAGGCTGGTCACTGATGGGTGATGCCATTTCTCACGCCGTGCTCCCCGGCATTGTGCTGGCCTTTGTGTTCGGTATTCCGCTGGTGATTGGCGCATTTCTTTCCGGCATTTTCTGCGCGGTCGCGACGGGTTATCTGAAAGAGCACAGCCGGGTAAAAGAAGACACGGTGATGGGGATCGTATTCTCCGGCATGTTTGCCTTTGGGCTGGTGCTGTTTGCCCGCATCGATACCGATCAACACCTCAGCCATATCCTGTTCGGCAATATGCTGGGGATCACCGACGGTGAGCTACGGCAAACGTTGTGGATCGCCGGGATCACGCTGGCAATCGTGCTGCTCAAGCGCCAGGACTTCATGCTCTACTGTTTCGATCCCAATCATGCGCGCGTTATCGGCCTGCCGGTGAAGTTACTGCACTACGGCTTACTGTGCCTGCTGGCGTTAACCATTGTGGCCTCGCTACAGGCGGTGGGGGTGATCCTGGTGATTGCGATGCTGATCGCACCGGGGATTATTGCGTTCACGCTGTGCCGCAGTTTCAACCGGATGTTGATTGTTGCCACCATCGCTTCGGTTTTTTCCTGTGTGCTGGGTACACTGATCAGCTTTCATATCGACGGCGCAACCGGGCCGTGCATCGTGATCGTACAGGCGCTGCTGTTTGTCATCGCCCTGCTCTATAGCCACTTCAAACCCGTGCAACGCAACGAAATCACCGTAGTTAAAAACCATTAAGCCGCCCTCACCCTAACCCTCTCCCCCAGGAGAGGGAACAGAATGTGCCACTGTTGTGGTCTAGTAATATCGAACACCGATAAAGGTTTTTACGCCACCCGCTCCCTGTGGGAAAGAGAACAAAACGTGCCACAGACTGACTGCTGCCCCTACCCGCGGCTCCGCACCAGCTCCCTCGCCCTGTGGGAGAGGGTTGGGGTGAGGGGAAAATCCCTACTATGACGTTTCCCGTGTAACAAGGAACTCGGCAAGTTAGCCTGAACCAAGCAGCATTCAGCATAAGCGTACTTAAATTAATCAATAGCGTATATACTTTGACCAGACACGCGGCGATGATTTTTTCGTCAATAGATGGCGCAGCTGTGCGCCACATCGTGTTTTCGCAGCAGGAAAGACGCTAACCTAATGAAATCGCAGGCAACACAGAAGGGGATTACTATGTGGCAAGCCGTTAGCCGTCTGTTGAGTGAACATCTTGGCAGCGCAGAAATCCGCGAAAGGACTGAACTGCCCGGGGGAGAAATCCACCCGGCGTGGCGCGTGAGTTACGGTGACAGCGAGGTGTTTGTTAAATGTGATACCCGCGAAATGCTGCCGATATTTACTGCGGAGGCCGATCAACTGGCCTTGCTGGCTCGCAGTAAGACCGTGCGCGTCCCCGAAGTGTATGGGGTTGGCAGCGATCGCGATTACAGTTTCCTGCTATTGGAGTATCAACCCCTTAAGCCGCTGGATGCGCACGGGGCGCACTGCCTCGGGCAACAACTGGCCCGCCTGCACCAGTGGAGCGAACAACCGCAGTTCGGCCTCGACTTCGATAACGACCTTTCCACCACACCGCAGCCCAATGCCTGGCAACGCCGCTGGGCGGAATTTTTTGCCGAGCAACGCATCGGCTGGCAGCTACAGCTGGCGGCGGAAAAGGGCATGACCTTCGGAGATATCGACGAAATTATTGACGTGGTGTATCTGCGGTTGCAACACCATCAGCCACAGCCTTCCCTGCTGCACGGCGATCTGTGGCCAGCCAACTGTGCTCAGGCCGCGGATGGGCCTTTACTGTTCGATCCAGCCTGCTACTGGGGCGACAGAGAGTGTGATTTGGCGATGCTGCCGCTTTATCCTGAATTGCCCGCCCAGATTTATGACGGCTATCAGAGCGTGTGGCCACTGGAGGCCGGGTTTATCGAACGCCAGCCGCTGTATCAGCTTTATTACCTGCTCAACCGCAGCAACCTGTTTGGCGGCCAACATCTGGTCATGGCGCAGCGGGCCATCGACAAGCTGCTCCATCCAGAGACGCTGTAATGTAATGGGCGCCGCATATGAACTGAACCCCAAATGTTGGACAAACATCTGACATTTGGAGGTACAGTTCTGATGAAGTATTCACTTCAGTTCAAACTTGACGTTGTCCGGTACTATCTTGCCGGACTCGGCGGTCAAAAACAGACCGCTAAGAAGTTTTCTATTGCCCATGTCCAACTACGCAGATGGATTGCCGCTTATCAGCATCATGGGGAACAGGGGCTGCGGTTAGGACGCAAGCAACATTACACACCTGACTTCAGGCTCTCTGTTGTCGAATTCGCGCTTTCAAATCCGCTCTCTTTAGCGACAGTCGCCGCTAAATTCAATATTCCTTCTTACCTTACTGTGGAACGCTGGATTAAACTCTATCGGGAGAATGGGGCTGAAGCCCTTAACCTGAATAAGCGTAGTCGCCAAATGCGTCAGCATCCCAAAACCCCCCATGCCGATAAATCGCCTGATGAGTTGACCCCCGAAGAGATGCGGGAGGAAATCGAGTTTTTACGTGCGCAGAATGATTACATAAAAAAGTTGAGAGCCTTGATGCAACAGAAGGAAGCCCAGACTCGTCGAAAAGGGCAAAAATAATCAGAGCATTGAGGTCAGAACACCGTTTGGAGGTTTTGCTGTGGGCCGGAAAACTGCCGCGCAGTACGTATTACTATTGTTGTAAAAGCCATCAAGCACCGGATAAGTATGGTGAAGCCAAGCAGCAAATAATGGCTGTTTTTAACGAGCATAAAGGCCGTTACGGCTATCGCCGGGTGACCAGTGTTCTTCGAAAGATGGGGGCTGTGCTAAATCATAAAACCGTGCAAAAACTGATGGTTGAGCTGCAATTGAAATCGCCCGTTCGCCGTAAAAAATACCGTTCGTACAAGGGACATGTCGGTAAAGTGTCCCCGAATACCTTGCAGCGCGATTTTACCGCTCTGGAGCCTAACCAAAAGTGGGTGACCGATATCACGGAGTTCCGGGTGGCGGATAAAAAGCTGTATTTATCGCCGGTACTCGACTTGTTTAACGGTGAAATCATTGCCTATGAGATGTCCCGTAAACCTGTGTTCAGTCTGGTAAAAACGATGCTGGATAAGGCGCTCAGTACGCTAAAAACGGAAGAAAAGCCGTTGCTGCACAGTGACCAAGGTTGGCACTATCAGATGGCGGCTTATCAGCATCAGTTGCAGGAAAATGGGATAGAACAGAGCATGTCTCGCAAGGGTAACTGCCTGGATAATGCGGTAATGGAAAACTTCTTTGGCCATCTGAAAGCTGAACTGTATTATTTACAACGCTTTGAGAGTGTGGAACAGCTGTCTGAAGAGATAGACATGTACATAGATTACTACAATAACCATCGTATCAAACAGAAGCTCAAAGGCCTGAGCCCTGTGGAGTACAGAACGCAGGCTTTGATGGTTGCTTAATTTTAAACCGTCCAACTTCTTGGGGTCAGTTCACATAGGGCGCCCGTTCTTTGCAGATCTACGCCACTCCGGCCATTTGCCCTAGCAGCTTGAGCACAAAATAAGCCACCACGGCGATCACCACCGGCAAGATATACAGCGGGAAGTATTGCAGCAAAATGGTGTGGTGTGGCAACGTCACCCGCTCTTCCAATTGCTCACGCGTGTGCCCTTCGCTGCCCTTGGCCTGTTCCAGGATCATCTGATCTTCCAATCCTTCACGGATAAACTTCACCTGACGCGACATGCGCGCACCGGAAGTCTGCAATGCCAGGCCGACAAAAATCAGGAAATAGATAATGATAAACATCAGATTAGCGCCGCTAAACAGGCTCTTATCCACGTCCGGTACCGGTGAGTTGTACCAGAAAATATTCAGGAATGGCGTATTGAAGCGCACCATGTCGACCATGACGTGGACAAAATCCAGCATCACGGCGTTGATCCCTCTGGACTTCTCACTGTGTTGATAAACAAAACCCAGCAGTGAAACCAGCGTTGACAGTAACGCCGGGATGAAAACGACCCATCCGAAAATGCGTTTCAGTATGGCAACGCGCCCAGCCTGTTGATACGTCATGTGTTCCCCTTGTAAGCGACGCAATCGTTGTTGCGCTAAGTCTACCTGTAGTTAATGAAACTCGCCCACCGTTTTCTTTATCTTCCCCCCAGTTCCAGAGAGATCCTGTACTTTGGGAAAACACCCCGGGCCCGAAGGGTGCAGGCGCCTGAACAAAAATGATAGAGTGGCGAAAACATTTTCTTTTACTGGTGCTGCAGGAGTTAATTGTTAATGGCTTATTCGCAACGCATAGCAACCGCAATTTTTGATATGGACGGTCTACTGATCGACTCTGAACCCCTGTGGTTACAGGCAGAAATGGATATTTTCAGCTCATTGGGCCTGGATCTGTCCGATCGTCACAACCTACCGGATACGCTGGGTTTACGCATCGATCTGGTGGTACGAATGTGGTTCCAGGCCATGCCGTGGCAAGGGCCTTCTCAGGAGGAAGTGGCTGGCCGCATTATCGAGCGGGCCATCGAGTTGGTACGGGAAAAGCGCCCGTTGCTGCCTGGGGTGCAACAAGCGCTGGAACTGTGCCGTAGCCTGGATTTAAATATTGGGCTGGCCTCCGCCTCTCCGCTACATATGCAGCAGCAGGTGCTGAAGATGTTCGATCTGGAGAGCTATTTCGATCAGTTGGTTTCAGCCGAATACCTGCCGTACAGCAAACCGCACCCGGAAGTCTATCTGATCGCCGCCGAACGCCTGGGCAGCGATCCACAGCACTGCATTACTCTGGAAGACTCCTTCAACGGTATGATTGCCACCAAAGCAGCGCGTATGAAATCGATCGTGATCCCTGCGCACGAATACAGCCAGGATCCGCGTTGGGCCTTGGCCGACCTTAAGTTGCAAAGCCTAGAGCAGTTAACTGCCGCCCATCTGGCCTGATCTTGACGGCATCGGCCCCACCGGTGCCCTTTTCCCTCCCCCTGCACTCGAAAAATAAATAAAACACCATTTCATTTTTATTGAATTAAGACACCATTCAAATTATGCTAGTCGCATAAAGAAAACACCGGGCCATTAGGTGACACTGTCACTGCCACGCAGTTGCCATCGAAAGCCCGGTGCTTTCTTCCCTCACGGCAAGAGAGCAACGCTATGATTCTGAATTCCTTCGACTTAACGGGCAAAGTGGCGCTGATCACCGGCTGTAATACCGGCCTGGGGCAAGGCATTGCGATTGGGTTGGCGCAGGCCGGTTGCGACATTATCGGCGTGAACCGCAGTCAGCCCGTTGAGACCATGAGCAAAGTTACCCAGACTGGGCGTCGATTCCTGAATTTGAACGCCGATCTCGGCAATATCGACGCCATCCCTTCTCTGCTAGCCACCGCCGTTGAGGCGTTTGGCAGAATCGATATCCTGGTGAACAACGCAGGAATTATCCGCCGTGAAGATGCCCTGAATTTCAGTGAACAAGACTGGGATGAGGTGATGGACGTCAATATCAAGACCCTGTTCTTTATGGCACAGGCGGTGGCCAAACAGTTCATCAGCCAGGGCAGCGGCGGTAAAATTATCAATATTGCTTCGATGCTTTCTTTCCAGGGCGGCATTCGCGTACCGTCTTACACCGCGTCGAAAAGCGCGGTACTCGGCCTCACCCGGCTATTGGCCAATGAATGGGCACAGTACCAGATTAACGTTAACGCCATTGCACCGGGCTATATGGCCACCAACAACACCCAGCAACTACGTACCGATGAAGACCGCAACCAGCAGATCCTCGAGCGCATCCCGGCAGGGCGCTGGGGAACGCCGGATGACTTGATGGGCCCGACCGTCTTCCTTGCCTCGGCAGCGTCCGACTACGTTAATGGCTACACGCTCGCGGTAGACGGTGGCTGGCTCGCTCGCTGATCTCCACTGCGAACATATCCTTCCTCCGAATTTGAGCGGGCGCAGCATTTGCAGCGCCCCTACATTACCAGTCTTCCTGTATACCTCGTCCGTCATAAACACCGTTTCAACCCTTTGTAAAACGGCGTTAAATTAACAACTCGTTACAGGGTAACCGCTTCCGTAACTGTAAAAATTCCCATATACTGGATAAATTAACAGTTTAGTGGCCGGAATATAGCAACATGACCGCGGAAGGACATCTCATATTCTCTGTTGCCTGCGCGATCTTTGCCAAGAAAGCGGAGGTGACACCCGTGCTCGCCGCTGGCGATTGGTGGCACATCATTCCCGCCGCGCTACTGACGTCACTGCTACCCGATATCGATCACCCTAAATCCATCCTGGGCCAGCGCCTGCGCTGGATAGCCATCCCGATATCTCGCGCCTTTGGTCACCGCGGTTTCACCCATAGCCTGTTGGCGATCGTCGGCGGCATGTGGCTATTTCAGCTAGAAGTTCCGCGCGGTTGGCCCATCCCCGCAGACGTGCTGCACGCCATGATTATCGGTTATTTCAGCCACCTGCTGGCCGATATGCTCACCCCTGCCGGCGTGCCGTTGCTTTGGCCCTGCCGCTGGCGTTTCTGCCTGCCAATATTGAACTCACAAAAAGGCAACCAGCTGGAGCGGGTACTGTGTATAGTTTTGGTGGCTTTCGCCATCTACTGGCAAGGGGATTACACCTTTCCCGTGCAGTCGTATTTTGAGCAAATAAAAAATATCCGGCTGTGATCACAAAAAACCGTCTATTTTCCCGCCTTTCCGCTTATTACATCGACGATTTCAAGCCAAAAGTTATATTAAATTCTTTTTAGATATAAGTGCGCTTCATCGCAAACTGTTACGATATTTACATCGCATTACATCGGTGCTTGGCACCTTTAATTATAAAAAAACAAGATTGGAGACATTGGGGATGAATCTACCGCTCGTATTAAACGTGCTGGTTTTTGCCGCCCTCCTTTTGCTGTTGGCGCAAACCCGCCATAAGCAATGGAGCCTGGCTAAAAAAGTGCTGGTCGGCCTGGTACTTGGTGTGGTGTTCGGTTTGGCACTGCAACTGGTTTACGGCGCGGACAACCCGGTACTGAAAGCGTCTATCGGCTGGTTTAACATCGTCGGTAACGGCTATGTACAGCTGCTGCAAATGATCGTGATGCCACTGGTTTTCGCCTCTATCCTGAGCGCGGTAGCCAAGTTGCACAACGCTTCCTCGCTGGGCAAAATCAGCTTCCTGACCATTGGTACCCTACTGTTTACCACGCTGATCGCCGCACTGGTGGGCGTATTGGTCACCAACCTGTTCGGACTGACCGCAGAAGGTCTGGTCCAGGGCACACAAGAAACGGCTCGTTTGTCGGCGATCGAAACCAACTACGCGGGTAAAGTGGCCGATCTGAGCGTACCGCAACTGATCCTGTCATTCGTGCCGAAAAACCCGTTTGCCGATCTGACCGGGGCTAACCCAACGTCAATCATCAGCGTGGTGATTTTCGCTGCCTTCTTGGGTGTGGCTTCGCTGCAACTGCTTAAAGATGACCAACCGAAGGGCCAGCGCGTGCTGGTAGCTATCGATACCCTGCAAGCCTGGGTGATGAAACTGGTCCGTCTGGTGATGAAGCTGACGCCTTACGGCGTACTGGCGTTGATGACCAAGGTCGTTGCAGGCTCCAATATCCACGACATTATCAAGCTGGGCAGCTTTGTGGTTGCCTCTTACCTTGGTCTGGCGATCATGTTCGTGGTTCACGGCCTGCTGCTGAGCTTCACCGGCGTTAATCCGCTGAAATTCTTCCGCAAAGCGTGGCCGGTGCTGACCTTTGCCTTCACCAGCCGTTCCAGCGCTGCCAGCATCCCGCTGAACGTCGAAGCACAGACTCGCCGTCTGGGTGTGCCGGAGTCGATTGCCAGCTTCTCGGCTTCATTTGGTGCCACTATTGGTCAGAACGGTTGTGCGGGTCTCTATCCGGCAATGCTGGCGGTGATGGTTGCGCCAACCGTAGGCATCAACCCTCTGGACCCACTGTGGATCGCGACGCTGGTTGGCATTGTTACCGTCAGTTCAGCCGGTGTTGCCGGTGTGGGCGGCGGCGCGACCTTTGCTGCGCTGATTGTACTGCCAGCGATGGGCCTGCCGGTGACCCTGGTCGCCCTGCTGATTTCGGTTGAGCCGTTGATCGACATGGGCCGTACCGCGCTGAACGTTAGTGGTTCGATGACCGCAGGTACCGTCACCAGCCAACTGATGAAGCAGACCGACAAAGCCATTATGGACAGCGAAGACGAAGCGGAACTGGCTCACCGGTAACCCTAGACTGATTTGCAACTGAACCGGCGCCCACCCAGGCGCCGGTTCAGTTTATTTAGCCTTGCGAAACGGAGGGTTGATGACATACGTTAATGCAGATTTGAGCCTTTTGCCCTCCCCCTCACACATTTAGCATAACGAACCAAACTCCATACTCTCCGGCTCAATGATTTCCAGAAAGGCATCACATACAGCTTGTCCCTGCCAGGATGCACAAATTGACTTTGCTCTTAGTTGACTATCGGCGAATACAAGATCGACAAATACCCCATTGCCCAGGCTGACCAGATGCTGGCTTTTCCACCCAGTTTGAAACGCAAGATAATTTCCTACCATTTGGTTATAAACTTTATGCATTTCACTCTCGTGAATACCCGGCTTCAGACGAAATCTCCCGATTTCGATGCCACACCCTACTTTCAGTGATGATGGCAGATTCTCTTGAGCGGTATAGTGCCCCATCTGGTGCAAACAACTGACAGAGGCTCGAAAAGATGAGAATTCAGGCTGGCTCTCGACAGCCTTTGCTGCGGCCAGTGCTTCTTCAGCACCACTCCAAACAACGAAATCGACACGTTCGCTAGAGCTATCAATTCCTGTAAATGCAATCCAGTCGATAAAGCCAGGAAAACCCTTTAAAAGCTGCTGTGCCGATGTTCTTGCTGAATCGGCTTGTGTCAAGTTTTCAACCCGATAGGTGACTATTTCGTAATAGGGTGCAGTCATTAGTAACTCCGTTATCATGTGATATGAAGTCTGAATCGTATTACACGCCCCTGACAGTTTCTGTCAGGGGCGTGTAATATCGACTAATGAAAACTATCCGACTGTTCGCTTTACTTGACCATCTTCGCGGTCGTGTACATCCAGTATCCGCTGAGGTGTTAGCACAATCTTTGAATGTTTCTGTGAGAACAATCTACAGGGATATGGCAACTCTGCAGGCCATAGGCGCCCCTATTCGCGGTGAATCAGGACTAGGTTACGTGCTTGAAAAAGATTATTTCCTTCCGCCGCTTAACTTTGACCCTGATGAGCTGGACGCTATTATGCTGGGAATACGGCTGATAGGGGCTCGGGGAGATGACATGCTTTCAGCAGCGGCAAAAAGAGTTTCAGCGAAGATCAGCGCTGTGATCGATGTCAAAAAGATAGACACCTACAAGCAACTCCCTTTTAGAGCGGCTTCTCGGCGCACAGAAGTAAGCGAGAAGGCAGCCAAACACTTAGCTTTTCTCCGTCTTGCTATTCGTAAAAGACTTCAACTGAATATTCATTATATTGACTTACAAGGAAGAGAGAGCAACCGAATCGCACGCCCGCTCGGCCTGACAATATTCGATGCTGTGTGGCTACTGACTATCTGGTGCGAAAATCGCTCAGGTTTTCGTAATCTGAGGGTCGACAACATAACTTCGGCGGTGAGCACTGGTCAGCAGTTTAGGGCAGAGAGCGGTAAATTATTTGAGGACTATCTCAAAACACTTTAGCAGTGTCGCTACGGCCAAGGGCCGTGATGCCATTCGTCCAGCCATTGCCGGTGTTCCACGTCACTTGTTCAAAGAGTGCAAGATAGGCGGATAGCAGAGTAGTTGGATTTTATAAACCGAGGAGAGATTTCGAAGGCTGGGCGAGAAAGCGTAGGGGCGAAGCTATGCTCAGCCCCCTACAACTACGGCAAGCTTAAAACGGATAGTCGTGATAACCCATTTGCGCTGAAATCAGACGAGCGGCGGTATGTAACTGCGCCACGTAGCCCTCTTTGCCTTCTTCAGAGAAGCGGATGGTCGGGAAGGAGATGCTCAAGCCCGCGATCACCACGCCAAAACGGTCAAACACGGGCACCGCGATGCAGCGCAAGCCTTCTTCCTGTTCTTCGATATCTTCGCCAAACCCCTGCTCACGTACCTTATCCAATAGCGGCAGTAACTCAGCAGCGCTGGCGATGGTGTGCGGAGTGCTGCGGGTAAACTCGACATGGGACAGGATTTCTTCCACTTCGCCGCGATCGCGCCAGGCTAGCAAGACTTTACCAATCGCGGTGCTGTGCAGCGGGTTACGGCGACCGATGCGTGAATACATACGCAGGTTATACATGGAGTCGATTTTGTGGATATAGACGATGCTGTCTTCATCCAGCGCCCCCAGGTGGATGGTCTCACGCGTCTGGTTAGACAGTTCACGCATCTGGATGTCTGCACTGCGGATCAAATCGACGTTTTGCAGCGATTTGGCACCCAGTTCAAACAGCTTGAGGGTCAGCGAATATTTCTCCGACTCCCCTTCCTGTGAGACATAGCCCAGCGACTTCATGGTTTGCAGGAAACGGTAAACGGTACTTTTGGACATCATTACCCGCTGTGAAAGCTCGGTAATGCCGATCTCGCGCTCATCACCCAGTGCCTGCAGGATGCCAAACACTTTCAGCACTGATGAAACGGAATCCGGTTGTTTGTCTAGATCTGCGTTAGCCATGGTTAATACCTTAACTTAACTATTTTTGTTTTAGGAAATTTGAACAAGAGTTTCAGTATAATCGGAACATTTCACCCCATGCAATGGAAGTTGCGCAATATTCGCCATTATTGATGGGATTAGCGGCAGACATCCCACTACTTTTACATTTAGCACAGAAACGGCGGGTGCATTCGGCGGGAAATATGATTAGCATTGTAATATTCCCCCTGTTTAATAACTACCTCCATGACAACGCTTGCAAATTCCGACGGCTTACCTGTCCCGCAACGCTACGGAGCAATCCTGGCCATTGCGCTAGGCATTACCGTTTCAGTGCTTGACGGAGCGATCGCCAACGTGGCCTTGCCGACCATCGCCCGCGATCTTAACGCCAGCCCGGCCAGCTCGATCTGGGTGGTCAATGCCTATCAGTTGGCGATCACCATCTCGCTGCTATCGCTGGCTTCCTTGGGCGATCTGATTGGCTATCGCCGCATCTATCAGGCTGGTCTGCTGGTATTCAGCATTACCTCGTTATTCTGCGCCCTGTCCGATTCGCTATTCACCTTGACGATTGCCCGCGTGCTGCAGGGGTTTGGTGCCGCGGCGATTATGAGCGTCAATACCGCCCTGATCCGCATTATTTATCCGCAACGCTTTCTTGGCCGAGGCATCGGCATAAACTCGTTGATCGTAGCCTTCTCCTCCGCCGCCGGGCCTACGGTCGCCGCCGCCATTTTATCGGTGGCCTCCTGGCAGTGGCTCTTTGCCATCAACCTGCCGATCGGCATCGTCGCACTGATGCTAGGGATGAAATTTTTGCCGGCCAACAGCCAGAAAAGCAGCAATCAGCGCTTTGACCCTACCAGCGCGGTGATGAATGCCCTGACGTTTGGCCTGCTGATCACCGCCATCAGCGGTTTTGCCCAAGGCCAAAGCCTGCTGCTGATTGCCGCTGAAATCGCGGCGTTGCTGGTGATTGGTTACTTCTTTGTGCGCCGTCAGTTGCGGCAGACATCCCCTTTACTGCCGGTGGATCTGCTGCGCATCCCTATTTTTGCACTGTCGATGGGCACCTCGATTTGCTCTTTTGCCGCCCAGATGCTGGCCATGGTGTCGTTACCCTTCTTCCTGCAGGCCTCTCTGGGCCGTGACGAGGTGGCGACGGGTTTGCTGTTAACTCCCTGGCCGTTGGCCATTATCGTGATGGCGCCGATTGCAGGCCGCCTGGTGGAGCGTGTTCATGTGGGGTTACTGGGAGGGATTGGTTTGGCGACCTTCGCGCTCGGCTTGTTCCTGCTGGCACTGTTGCCACATAACCCGACGGATCTGGATATCATCTGGCGCATGGTGCTGTGCGGTGCGGGCTTTGGGTTATTCCAATCGCCCAACAACCACACCATTATTTCTGCCGCCCCACGCCACCGCAGCGGCGGAGCCAGTGGCATGCTGGGCACAGCGCGATTATTGGGGCAAACCTCTGGCGCGGCGCTGGTGGCTCTGATGTTCAACCTGTTCCCCACCAGCGGCACACACGCTTCGTTGGTGTTGGCGGGGATCTTCGCCAGCGTCGCTGCCGTAGTGAGTTGCCTGCGTATCACTCAACCCCGTGCGAATCTCGCTGAACCTGGCAAATAGCTTATCGGACGCAGCATGCGTGTTATCTGCGGCGCCCGCTTGAATAGCAAAAACCCCGGCGAGCCGGGGTTTTCGTTTGATACAACGTTATTTCAGATACTGGCCGGAACGCAGCGCTTCAATACGCTTGTCCAACGGCGGGTGTGACATAAACAGCTCGCTGAACGACTTGGATTTGCCGTTGATGCAGAAAGCCATCAGGGTGCCCGCTTCCTGCGGTTCATAGCTGGTTTTCAAACGTTGCAGCGCAGCGATCATCTTCTCGCGGCCGACCAGTTTGGCTGAACCCGCATCGGCGTGGAATTCACGATGACGTGAGAACCACATGGTGATAATGCTGGCCAGAATACCAAATACCAGCTCCAACACCATCGAAACACCGAAGTAAATCATCGGGTTGCCGTTACCTTCGCCTTCCCCATCACGGTTGCCTAGGAAACCGGCGGCCACCTGGGCAATCAGGCGCGACACGAAGATCACGAAGGTGTTCACCACCCCTTGGATCAGCGTCATGGTCACCATGTCGCCATTGGCAACGTGGCTGATTTCGTGGGCGATCACCGCTTCCGCCTCATCACGGCTCATGCTTTGCAACAGGCCGGTACTGACCGCCACCAGCGATGCATCGCGGCGAGCGCCGGTCGCAAAGGCGTTGATGTCCGGTGCCTGGTAGATGGCCACCTGCGGCATGGCGATACCCGCCTGCTGCGATTGGCGGCGCACCGTGTCCAACAGCCAGCGTTCGGTTTCGTTACGCGGCTGCTCAATCACTTCCCCACCGACGGAGCGTAGCGCCATCCATTTGGACATCAGCAGTGAAACAAACGCACCGCCAAAACCGAACAGACCGGCCATGATCATCAGGCCCTGAACGCTACTGGATTGGATCCCTGTCAGGCTAAGCACCAGCCCGAAAACCAACATCACCGCCAGGTTGGTGAGCAGGAACAAAGCTATACGCATCATAGAATGTTTACTTCCTCGTTATTTGTTAACAAAACGCGACCTCAGATACCCAGATCTTATGGGCATTGGTCACAATTTCAAGATTGGCAGGCCATTAAGCCACTAAAAATACGTAACTTTACAAAGTCACGAAGAAACAAGGGTTTTACAAAGTGTAAACGATTTCTGAGCCCAGAGTGGAGACCTCAACAGAAATTTTAGTGCGGGTATGGCAAAAAAAAAAGCGCACCCGAAGGTGCGCTCGATAGCGTTAAACCCGCAAATAACTTACTTGGCGGCGGCCGTCTGTTGCGATGGCTGCTGCTTTTCGTTATTGGCCAGATCCAGTGCGATCTTGACCGTTTCATCCAGATACGGATCCGGTTCCTTGTAGTCCTTTGGCAGGTCTTCCAGGGACTTCAGCGGTTTCTTACCCTCACGCTCCAGACGCTCATTAATACGCTTCAGGCGCGTAGCATCATCGTCATGGTTCTCTTTCTCACGGGTAGCCAGATTGAGAGAAACGATGTTGCGCTTGTCTTTCAACGCCTTGTAATGGGCAATATCCTGCGCGATGTATTGGAACTCGGGATCCTTGGCGATACGCTGCGCATGGTCTTTCAGCAGTTGCGGTTCAAACGGCTTCAAATCACCGGTTTTGGTGTAGGCAGCTGCATTAATGCTATCCCACGGCATGGCGTTATCTTCGAAGCTCTCGCCGGTTTCTGCCGGATCGATCCCCGTTGGCATCAGAATATCTGGCGTAACGCCTTTACGCTGGGTACTGCCACCGTCAACGCGATAGAACTTCTGGATGGTGTACTGGACAGAACCCAGTGCAGGCCATTCAGGACGCAGCATCTGATCGTAAATCCGGTTCAGTGAACGGTACTGCTGCACCGTGCCTTTACCAAAGGTAGGCTCGCCCACGATCAGCGCACGACCATAGTCTTGCATTGCCGCAGCAAAAATCTCGGAAGCGGAGGCGCTGAAGCGGTCAACCAGCACCACCAGCGGGCCTTTGTAGTAGACTACGCCGTCGTTATCCGCATCTTCGCGGATCTTGCCGTTGTTATCACGTACCTGAACAACCGGGCCACTTGGGATAAACAGACCAGAAAGCGATACCGCCTCGGTCAATGCCCCACCGCCGTTGCCACGCAGATCGATAATCAGACTGTCGACGTTCTGCTTGGCCATCTTTTGCAGCTGGACTTTGACGTCATCGGTCAGGCCGACGTAGAAGCCAGGGATGTCCATCACTGCGACCTTCTGCTTGCCGACGGTCTTGATAGTCATTTTAACTGCGCGATCTTCCAGGCGTATACGCTCACGAGTCAGCGTAACTATCCGGGTTTTGGTGCCTTTACCTGCCGGCAGGATCTCCAGGCGAACCTTGCTGCCCTTCGGCCCTTTGATCTGCGAGACGACGTCGTCAAGACGCCAGCCGATCACGTCCACCATCGGTTTGCCTGCCTGGCCAACGCCGACAATACGGTCGCCCACGGCGATCGCCTTGCTCTTGGCTGCCGGGCCGCCTGCCACCATGGAGTTGATCACGGTGTAATCATCATCCATCTGCAACACGGCACCAATCCCTTCAAGCGAGAGACTCATCTCGGTATTGAACTGTTCGGTATTGCGTGGAGACAGGTAGTTGGTGTGCGGATCGATTTCGTGGGCAAACGCGGTCATGATCAGCGAGAACACGTCTTCGCTGTTGCTTTGCGTCAGGCGTTTGATCGCAAACTGATAACGCTTGGTCAGTGTGTCACGGATCTCTTTATCCGTTTTGCCGGTCAGCTTCAGGTTCAACTGATCGTATTTGACCTTGGCATCCCACAGGCGGTCCAATTCTGCCTTGTCTTTCGGCCACGGCGCTTTGCTGCGATCGACGTCAATGGTGTCGTTGCCGGTGAAGTTCATCGGCTTGTCGAGCAACGATAGCGCATACTGATAGCGCTCAAAGCGGCGTTTTTGCGCCAGATTGAACAGCGCATAAGGCGTAACCAGTTTGCCGGATTTCAGCTCTTCACCCAGCGTGCTGCGTTTGTCGGCAAATTGCGCGACGTCAGAGGCCAGCAGCACATTGTGGCTGTAGTCCAGCATATTCAGGTAGCGATCGAAGATCTTGCCTGAAAAATCCGCATCCAGAGCAAACTGGCGATAATGAGAGCGAGTGAAGCGCGAGGTTACGCGCTCACTCACGGTTGCATGTTCAGCTTCCTGCTCAAGCTTGGGCAGTTGATCGATGCGGATGTTGGCTGTATCCGCTCCGTAACTGACACCCGCCCACAGCAAAGCCACAACTGCGGTTAATCTGACAAATTTGTTCATGCCTTGGTTGGCCTCCGTATCAGAACTGCAAGTGTTCTGCGCGCACAATCATCGCCAGACCGGAGGAGAGCTGTACACGAACGCCATCTTTGGCGATTTCGAGTACGGTTGCGTCCATCGCGCTCTGACCTGCTCTGACTTTGATTTCCTGGCCAATTTGCAGTTTTGAGATGTCTGTGACTGGCACATGACGCGGCTGGCTGGCCTCTTTGGCTACACGAGGTTCACGAGCTTGCTGTGGGCGTGCTTGTTGTGGGCGCGGCTTGCGATTCTCTGCTGCGGCTCCGCCTTCACGACGTACGGCTGGCTTTTTGCCGGCAGGACGCGGACGACGAGGCTCGGCAGTGGCAGACTCACCAGCAGCTTCACGTTTTTTGGCATTCTGTTCGGCACGCTGTGCCTGAACACGCGCTTTGGCTTCTTCAAGCTGCTGGCGAGCATGATCGACATGCTGCTGTTCCAGCTCTCCGCACGGGTTACCGTCCAGGTCTACACGCTGGGCGCCAACTTTGACACCGTACAGGTAACGCCAGCTTGAGGTATACAGGCGCAAAGCTGAACGCAGCTGCGTTTTGCTGAGGTTCTCTTCCCCTTGTACACGTTCTACCAGATCCTGAAAAATACCGATTTTCAGCGGGCGTGCTTCGCCTTCGGCGCTAAAGCAGAGCGGGAAACGCTCGGCAAGAAAAGCAATGACTTCTTTAACTGTGTTCAACTTGTGTTGATTTTCCATGAAATTTCCTGATTACAACGGGTTGCCAACAAGCCGCAGGCATGAACAGGCGTCATTATAATGACGCCATCGCTAAATGCCACGTTAACCGTAGATCAACTTGCCGCTACAGTGACATATTTCGCAAAATTGCTCTGTGCCAGCCGTGCGCAAAGCCCCGCCACCACTGCTTTCAGGCCGATTTCGTCCTGTTCATCGAAGCGTTGATAAACTGTGCTGTCGATATCCAGAACACCGATGACCTGACCACTGACGTCTAACGGCAACACAATTTCCGCGTTGCTGGCGGCATCGCAGGCGATATGTCCAGGAAATGCATGAACATCGCCAACGCGCTGCACCTGGTTCTGCGCCGCTGCCGTACCGCACACGCCCTTACCCAACGGGATCCGCACGCAGGCAATCTTGCCTTGGAACGGACCTAGCACCAGTTGATGGCCTTCCATCAGGTAAAAACCGACCCAGTTCACGTCATCAAGACGCTCATTGAGTAGCGCACTGGCGTTAGACAAGGCGGCAATAAAATTATCTTCCCCATCCAGCAATGCGCTCAAATCGCGTTTTAATTCCGCGTAGAATGATTCTTTAGTCATGATTAACCGTTCAAATACTCAAAATAGCTTCGACTTAACCCGTATAAAATAAGCATTAAATGCGTATAGCCACAAGGTTAATCATCTGTTGCTTCACAAAACACGGTACAACAGGGTATGTTTGCCGTCTAAAAATCATTTGTAACCTGCGATGCTAATCCCTTTTTACCGGTTGATAGCATTGACGGGTTGGTTTTCAAGCTACGCTAAGTAGACCTCAGGTCGCCAAACAGCATTCATGATGAAGATACTCGCCATTACCGGCCCGCTCTCCAAGGCTCGCCACCAACGCTGTTGTGAATGCGATTTGCTGTTCACGTTGCCGCCGTTAACCCGCAATCAGGCCGCCTACTGCCCACGTTGCAACGCCAAAGTGGTGAATGGCCGCGACTGGTCAATGACCCGCCTGACCGCGGTAGCCGTCACCATGCTGTTACTGATGCCCTTTGCCTTTAGCGAGCCGTTGATCAGCATCCGCCTGCTCGGCACGAAGATTAACGCTAGCCTGTTGGAAGGCATCTGGCAAATGAGCAGCCAGGGGGATCCGTTTACCGCCAGCATGGTCGCCTTCTGCACCATCGGCGCGCCGTTGACGCTATCTCTGTCATTGCTGTACCTGTGGTTTGGCCATGCGCTCGGCATGAACCTGCGGCCAGTGCTGCTGATGCTGGAACGCCTGAAAGAGTGGATCATGCTCGATATTTACCTGATCGGTATGGTGGTCGCGGCGATCAAGGTCAAGGAATATGCAGATATTGAACCCGGCAGCGCCCTGATTGCCTATCTGGCATTGACCCTGCTCAGCCTGCTGACGCTGATCCACATGAACCTGGAGCAGATGTGGGAACGCTACTATCCGCAGGAACAGCCAGAGGGCAAACCAGAGGCATTACACGTCTGCCTCGCCTGCCATTTTACCGGTTTTCAGGATGAGCGTGGCCGCTGCCCCCGCTGTCATGTGCCGATGTGTCATCGCCAACCTTACAGCCTGCAAAAAACCTGGGCCGCGCTGATTGCCGCCATCGTGCTGCTGATCCCCGCCAACCTGCTGCCGATCTCGGTGGTCTACGCCAACGGCGCGCGTATGGAAGATACCATTTTCAGCGGCGTCGTTTCGCTGGCCAACTCGGGCAACATGCCAATCGCCGCCATCGTATTTATCGCCAGCGTCCTGGTTCCCTTTACCAAGGTGATCGTACTGCTGGTGCTGCTGTTCAGCATTCATTTCAAAACGTCGCACAGCCTCAAAACCCGTATTCGGCTGCTCCGGCTGGTCACCTGGGTTGGCCGCTGGTCGATGCTCGATCTGTTCGTGATCTCGTTGATGATGTCGCTGATCAATCGCGACCAACTATTTTCTTTTACTATGGGGCCAGCAGCTTTTTACTTTGGGTCTGCGGTTATTTTAACTATCCTTGCCGTACAGTGGCTGGACAGCCGATTGATTTGGGATGCACATGCAACAGGAAACGCCGAATACGCCGACTGAGGCGCGGGTCAAAAACAAGCGCCGAATCTCGCCATTCTGGTTACTGCCGTTTATCGCCCTGCTGATTGCCGGGTGGCTGGTCTATACCAATTACCAGGAGAGCGGCAATAGTGTCACCATAGACTTCCAGTCTGCGGCGGGTATTGTCGCTGGCCGTACGCCGGTACGTTACCAGGGTGTGGACGTGGGCACCGTGCAAAGCATTTCGCTGAGCAAGGATCTGCGGAGTATCGTGGTTGAAGCCAGCATCAAGAGCGATCTGGAAGACTCACTGCGGGAAGGCACACAATTCTGGCTGGTCACGCCCAAAGCCTCGTTGGCTGGGGTGTCCGGCCTGGATGCACTGGTCGGTGGTAACTACATCGGCATGATGCCGGGCCGTGGCAAACCGCAAACCCACTTCACCGCGCTGGATACGCAGCCGAAATACCGCCTGAATACCGGCGAGCTGATGATCCACCTGCAAGCAGACGACCTCGGTTCCCTGAACACTGGCTCGCTGGTCTATTATCGCAAGATCCCGGTCGGTAAAGTGTATGACTACACTATTTCGCCGGGTAACAAGGGCGTGATCATCGACGTGCTGATCGACCGCCGCTTTGCCAATCTGGTGAAGGACAACACCCGTTTCTGGAACGTTTCCGGTTTTAAAGGCGATTTCAGCCTGTCCGGCGCCAGCGTGCAGATGGAGAGCCTGGCCGCGCTGGTAAACGGTGCGATAGCCTTTGACTCCCCGCTAGACGGCAAGCAGGCCAAGGCCGATCAAAACTATACGCTGTATCCGGATCTGGCCCGTAGCCAGCGTGGGGTTAACATCTCACTGGACCTGCCCGACGGCAATAGCCTGAGCGAGGGCCGTACGCCGCTGATGTATCAAGGATTGCAGGTTGGCACGCTGACTCGCCTGGCCCTGCAACAGGATAGCAAGGTCACCGGCGAACTCACCATCGATCCTTCGGTAGTCGATCTGATGCGCAGCGGCACGCGCATTGAGATGCGTAGCCCAAAAGTCAGCCTTAACGACGCCAAGCTGAGTCAGTTGTTAACCGGCAACACCCTGGAATTGGTGCCGGGTGAAGGCGAACCCCAGCAGCACTTTACCGTGTTGGACAGCAGTAAAACGCTGCTGCAACAGCCTGGCGTGGTGACGGTCACCTTGAATGCACCGCAAAGCTACGGCATCGACGTTGGGCAGCCATTAATCGTGCACGGTATCAAGGTCGGGCAAATCCTGACCCGTACCCTGACCGACGGCGGTGTGACCTTTACGGCAGCGATCGAAGCTCAGCACCGCAGCTTGCTGCATAAAGACAGTAAATTCGTGGTCAACAGCCGGGTGGATGTCAAATTCGGGCTGGACGGCGTGCAAGTGTTAGGTGCCAGCGCTCAGGAGTGGCTAGACGGTGGCGTACGCCTGATCCCCGGAGGTAAAGGCGAGCCGGACGCTCAGTATCCGCTGTACAGCAACGTGGAAAAAGCCGCCGAGGGCATCGTCGGCAACAGCCCACTGCCCACCTTGACGCTTACCGCCACCAGCCTGCCAGATGTGCAAGCCGGCTCGGTGGTGTTATACCGCAAGTTCCAGGTGGGGGAGATTGTCAACGTACGGCCCAAGGCCAACGAGTTTGACGTTGAGGTTTATATCAGCCCGGAATACCGCAAGCTGTTAACCAGCGAAAGCATTTTCTGGGCGGAAGGCGGTGCCAAGGTGCAATTGAACGGCAGCGGCCTGACAGTGCAGGCTTCCCCGCTCAACCGCGCGCTGAAAGGCGCTATCAGCTTTGATAACCTGCAGGGCGTAACGCTGGATAAAGGGGCCAAACGCGTGCTGTACGCCTCAGAAACCGCCGCTCGCGCCGTGGGTAGCCAGATCACGTTACGCACCTATGATGCCAGCAAACTATCCCCTGGCATGCCAATACGCTATCTGGGCATTGATATCGGCCAGCTTGAATCACTGAAACTGGCACCGGAGCGTAACGAGGTGTTGGCAAAAGCAGTATTGTACCCAGAGTATGTGAAAACCTTTGCCCGTCTCGGCAGCCGTTTCGCCATCGTTTCTCCGGAGATTTCTGCCGCTGGAGTCAATAATCTTGACTCCCTGTTGCAGCCCTATATCAACGTGGAACCCGGCCACGGCGGATCAATGCGCACTTTTGAACTGCAGGAAGCCAGCATTACCGACTCCCGCTACCTGGATGGCCTGAGCGTGATCCTGGACGCCGCCGAGACAGGTTCGCTGCAAATCGGCACGCCGATCCTGTTCCGTGGCATTGAAGTGGGTACCGTGACCGGTTTCTATCTGGGGGCGATGTCAGATCGCGTGCACGTCTCGCTGCGAGTCAGCAAGAAATACCAGCATCTGGTGCGTAACAACAGCGTCTTCTGGCTGGCCTCTGGCTATAACCTGCAGTTTGGCCTGACGGGCGGCGTGATCAAGAGCGGTACTTTCCAGCAGTTTATTCGCGGCGGTATTGCCTTTGCCACCCCACCTAGCATTCCGCTGGCCCCTAAAGCCACGCCGAACAAACACTTCCTGCTGAATGCAGAAGAGCCGAAAGATTGGCGCGAATGGGGCACCGCTATCCCTAGGGACAACTGATAGTTCTCGGCAGGGTTCAATGTTCTGAGCCCTGCCGCTCCCCCCAAGATAATCCATACCATTACTGCTTTGCCATCCATCCCATTGATCGAAACTTGTCGGTATTCTCAGGCAGGCAGTTTATGGTAAACTAGCCCCTTCGATTTTTTTCCGCCCTGAGAGCTCCCTGTGGCTAAACCTGCCCCTGCTTTTTTGCCTCCTGCTTTTCTCGACGCAACTCGCGCCATCATGCCTGACCATTTATCCATGGATGACTTCATCGCTATTTGCCAGCAACCCTTGCGGCGTAGCCTGCGGGTCAACACGCTGAAAATCAGCGTTGCGGACTTTCTGGTGCTGGTCAAAGACTACGACTGGCGGCTGGAACCCATCCCCTGGTGCCCCGAAGGCTTTTGGATCGAGCGCGATGACGATGCATTACGGCTGGGCAGCGCTGCGGAGCATCTAAGCGGCCTGTTCTACATTCAGGAAGCCAGTTCCATGCTGCCGGTGAGCGCCCTGTTTGCCGAGCGTGAAACCACGCGCCGAGTGCTGGATGTCGCCGCAGCGCCGGGTTCCAAAACCACCCAGATCGCCGCGTTGATGGGCAATCAGGGCGGCATTGTCGCCAATGAATATTCGGCCAGCCGAGTCAAGGTGTTGCATGCCAACATCAGCCGCTGCGGCGTCAAAAATACGGCGCTGACCCATTTTGACGGCCGGGTGTTTGGCGCAGCCTTACCGGAAAGCTTTGATGCCATCCTGCTGGATGCGCCCTGCTCTGGTGAGGGCGTGGTGCGTAAAGATCCGGATGCCATGAGCAACTGGTCGCCAGAAAGCGTAGCCAGCATCGCGCAAACCCAGTGGGAACTGATCGACAGCGCCTTCCACGCCCTGGCCCCCGGCGGCGTGATGGTTTACTCCACCTGCACGCTGAATGCCCAGGAAAATCAACAGGTGATACATCAACTGTTGGCAACCTATGGCGACGCCGTCAGCATTGAGCCGCTGGGTGACCTGTTCCCACAAGCGCAACTGGCCCTCACTCCAGAAGGCTTCCTGCACGTATTCCCACAGATTTATGACAGTGAAGGCTTCTTCGTCGCCCGGCTACGCAAAAATCACAGCGTTCCGGCATTGGCCAAACCGAGCTATAAGCTGGGCAAGTTCCCTTTCGCCCCACTTTCGGCCCAGGAGTCCGCACTGGTGGCGCAGGCTGCCGCAGCCTCGGGTTTGGTCTGGGATGAAACCAGTAAATTATGGGCGCGGGATAAAGAAATCTGGCTGTTTCCAGCCGCGCTGGAGCCTTTGGTCAGCAAAGTGCGTTTTTCCCGCATTGGCGTAAAGTTGGCGGAACGCTTCCCAAAAGGGTTCCGCTGGCAGCATGAGGCGGTGATCGCCTTGGCGGCCAGTGACAACCCACAGACTTTTGAGCTCGATGCAGCACTGGCACAGGAATGGTTCCATGGCCGCGATCTCTATCCCGCGCAACCCCCACAGAGCAATGAGTGTATCGTTACTTATCAGCATCAGCCGCTAGGGCTGGCCAAACTGATCGGCAGCCGGATTAAAAACAGCCTGCCCCGCGAACTGGTGCGCGACGGAGTACTGGATTTCCATCAATAACGTCTAATAGGCGACGGTAACCGTGACGGTGTCACTATAGCTCCCCGCTGGCTGGTTGTTTTGCGACAGGTTAACCGAGGCGGTATAGGGAAAGGATTGCGAGGTGCCCGTGCCCGTCGCGTTGCTATTGGTGGCGGCGGTCCAAACGGTGCTATCCCCCTTGAACAGCTGATACTGAATATAGCTGGTGGTGCCGTTTACCGTAGACGCCATTTGCCGATATTGCCCCGAACTGGCGACGCTGCTGGTCAGGTTGACCGAGTAGCTGGCGTTGAGGGTGCAACGTACGCTGATGGTATTGGACACGACCGTAGTGAGGCCAGACGGCAACGCCGCGCTACCGAACCCGACATTTGGCGCGCTGTCGATATAGCAAAAATTGGTGACAACCAGCGACAGGCTGATATTGGCGCCGGACGTTATACTCCCGGTGTCCGCGACACAAATGGGGCCAAGCGCAATCGAGCAGATGCTCCAGTCCCAAGCGATCGGAATGGTATCCGTATAAGTGCCAGCAGCCAGATTAGAGTTCATTTGTGGCCGGATAAAAATCGGCAGCGTGCTGTTTGGCCCGGTAAACAGGCCTAGTAAATCCAGTGCAGTAGTACTGGTCCAGGTAATGACGCTGCCCTGATTATACAGGGTGCTACAGCCACCATCCTTGCACAGACTGTATGGCAGATACTGGCCGGTTGCCGCACTGTATAAACGCGGCTGGTTGCCAACTGGATGTAAAGTCGCACCGATGGTGGCCTTAATGGTGTTAGTACCGCCAATATTAAGCAGCGAGCCGGTACATTTCAGCCCGCTACTGACAGAGGTGGTTAACGGAGTCGTGCTGACGTCAAAGGAATTTTGTGTGCCCAGGCTGCCCGCGGTTGCAGGGGCGGTGCAGCCCGCCCAACCGAATGGCATAACCCCCACTAACAGCAGCAATGCCAATCCGGCTCGCATCCATCGTAATAACATAATCATGATTTTTTCTCTTCGGCACTGCCTTGGCAGACCAGCGGCCCGACCTGTTCAATGCTGTGATAATTGGGGTTCAGGTCGAAATCCACACGGCACATTGAGCGGTCGTCCTGCTGAATACTTAACTGGCCGTGGGATTGTAAATGTGAGAAGTACACCAGCCCGTCATAGCCGACAACGGTGGTTTGTTGCGTGGTTTGTTCCGTGACCAACGTGCCCAATTTCAGCGGTTGCCCGGCGGTGTCATGCAACGTGATATTGGCGGAGAGGACTTTTTGTACCGGGAATTTCACCACCATCCCGCTGCCTTGCTTAACGGCAATGCGATTGTTGACCTGGTTAGCCACCACGTCCGCCGGTAACGGCAGCGTGTCGATCTCGACCTTGGCCGGATAGTACGAACTGATCGACGGGATCAACAGGTGCCCATTGCTGTCGGTGGTGCCCATCTTCTGATTCTCATACAGCACCGAAACCCCGGCATAATTATCGGTATCCACCACGATAAACGCGTCGTTGATCTTGTCCGACAGGAACCAGGAGTTAGCCATGAACACCACTGAGCCGCTCAGGTCTGCCCAGTGGGTATATTCTCCTTGTGGGCCGAGGATGCCGCCTTGCAGCGTGGCATAGCGGGTTTTCCAGGTGGCATCGGCCTGTTGATAGGCATCGCCACCACCGCTGTAAGCCAGGTTCCAGCCCATGCCGCCATCCGTGGGAGCCGCCTTGCTGGCCCCTACCTGATGCTGATAATGCCCATTATTGTTACGTGCTAACCCTGCATTGAGGCTGACATCACTACCCAGTGGAATAATGAATTGCAGCTGCGCACTGTAACCGTTATCCCCCAACGTTTTATTGAGTGAGACAAACATGCTGCTCTGGCCCCACAGGGCACGGCTGTAAGAGAAGTTCACCAGGCGGGTATGCGAGTTGTCATAGGCCTGCACGTCGTAATAGCCCAAGCCCAAGGTGCCATTACTCGAGCCAAACGGCGAAGCGCTGAAGGTGGCCTGATCGGATTGGCGGCTCAGGCGGGTATTGCTGGTGTAAGACGTGAGATCCTGATAACCCACGGTGCGCGAAGCACGTTGTGCCGAAAAGCTAAATAGCGTCGAATTATAGGAGTAGCCCAGTGTGTACTGGCTACCGTCTTTTTTGTCCGTCACGTTAGTGCCCAGCGGATTGTCTATATTCTGATTGGGGTCGGGCATACCTGGCGTATTCGGCCGGACAATCTGGTCGTTCACCACGTCACCGGTCGCCACCGGCGGATGATTAGCCTTGCTCTGGCTGGCAGACAGGCTGAGCGTACCCCATGTTCCCACCGCGATATCGGCCCCCAACCCGCCGAGTGCCAGCCCTTGCGTGGCCTCGCTGTGCCCGGAAAGCGTCAGATAATTACTCAGCCCGTAGCGGTAAATCCCGCTGAAAGCCGCGTCGGAATAATCGCCGTTGGAGATGCCATAATCCTGGCGCACCGCGCCGAGTGACACATCAAAGTCGCTCAGGTTTTTACGCAACAGGGTGTTGGAAACATAAAACGGCACCGTGGTCGATACCTGGCGCCCGACCGCATCGGTGGTGACGATCGTCGCTTCACCAGCCCCGTTGATGTAAGGCACATTGGTGAGGGTAAACGGCCCGGAGTTCAGATTATTGCTGCTGGCCTTAAAGCCGTTGAGAAATAAATCCACGGTGCTGGGGACAGCTGCGGTACCGCTGTATTGCAGCAGCGGATAGGTCACCAGATCCGGGCGCAGGGCAAAATTGCGGCTGATGCGTAATCCCCCCATGCGGGCCGAATTACTCCAGGTTAGCGAGTTGCTGACAAAATCCCCCAGCTGGTAGCTGATCAGATCTTGTTCATCGCTATAACGCCAGAACGTATCGTAGCGCAGATAGCGGTCTTGTACGGCACTGCCGCCCTCGCCCGATGCGGTGTCGATATTGTAGCGATAGGTCCCAGTGTTACTGATAAACCCCAGGTTGCTAAACAAACGCTGCTCCATCCAGGTGGCAACCGATCTGGAGCCTTCGTGGGGGTCGGTATAATAGGAGTCGTAGTTTAGCAACAGACCGGTGCTGCTTTGGGCCATCGTGTAATTCATCAGCTCGCCGCCGCCGACGTCCTGTTTTGGCAGCCAGGCATCCGGTACCTGAAAAATCAGCTGCTGGGCGGCAGAATCATATTTCACCTTCACCCCAGGCAACTCCTCGACCTTAATCAACCCTTGCTGACCCTTGGTCTGCACGTGGTTCTTTGCCAGCACGCCGGCCTCCACGTAATACGCATTGTCCCGATAGGTCACAGGAACCACCTGCCCGTCGCTCTGGCCATTGACGACCAGGGTCAGGTAGAACATCGCATTGGTGATCACCGGTGTCGCACGCGGGGCATCGGGCAATGATGAGTATTCCTGCGCCTGAACGCAGAAGGTACTCAGGCAAAGCAGGCACAGACCGCCCCGGCGATTCAGCGGATACTGATGACCGGAACGAGTAATGGCTCGGATCGGCATTAGTCGCGCTTCCTGCCGCTATTCGCCGCGTGGAATGACGATGGGTTTGGTGTTATCGGCAATTTGCGCATTGAGTTGCGCACCAGGGCTAACCCCGGCAGGAACCGGCCAGCGCATCGACTGCCCAGGCAAGACGTAGCCCATAAAACCCGCGATCATGGTTTTCACGCCCTGCTGTTGGTTGCCTTTCTCTGACCAGAACACATTACTCAGCCGCGCATGCACAATGCCGCTATTACGCACCTGCAAATAGGTTTTCCCGCCGTCATTGACCGTGTGCCATTGCAATACTGGGCGCGTCGCCGTGGCGGCATCACGTTTGATATCGCTACGTTCGTTGGTCCATAAGCCGCCACCATCCATAAACAGCGGCAGCAGATAGCGCATCTGTAACTGCAGCCCGACCACCGCCTTACTTTGCCCCCCGGCAGCGCCGTTGATCGGCGACGGGATTTCATCAACGATGATGCGGTAGGCCTGCTCAGTATTGGCCGGTACCGGCGTATTGCGGATCAGCCTGATCAGTTGGCGTTGCCCCGGTGGTACGGTGGCAAAAGGTGGGCTGGCGACCACGTTATTCTGATCGGCATAGCGCTCGTTAAAATTTTCCTGTTTCCACGCCAGCACCCGCACCTGTAGAGAAACGGGTTCTGCCCCGCGATTTTCCAGCCATAAGGCGGAACCGTTCTGATCGGACTCAATGATTTGATACACCGGCCAGACCAGCACCGAGCTGGCGGCTTGTGCCGTGATTGAAGCACACAGGGTGTAACTCAATACTACAGCGCTGATAATACGGGTAAACAAGGTAGACATGGCTCATATCCTGATGATTCAATAAGTTAATGTTACGGTGACCGTATCGGTATAAGTGCCTGCCGAAGGCAGTGTGGTCACGGCGTATAACCGGGCATAAACCGGGTAAGTTTGTGTGGTGCTGGGAAAACTGGGGATAGACATCACCAATGCGCCATTGCCCCAGACCTGACTACGGTTGGCATCGCGAAACAGCTGATAACCCAGCGTGTCGCTATTGGCGCTGTTTTGCATAAAACGCCGGGTAGCGCTGCCCCCGTGGATGCCGTAATCCATGGCTATGCTGACGGTCGCTCCCGGCGTACAGGTCACTACCACCGAACCGGCACCGGCGGTGCTCACGGTATCAACATTACTGGCAAGGGTCGTCATGGTGCCAAAATTGATGGTGCCGAGGTTGGATGTGGGGCTGGAAAACGAGCTGCCAAAAGCACAGCCGTTGGTCAGGGTTGCCGTCACGGTAAAGGTGGTGGTAGTTGGCGTGGCAGCACGTAGCGCACCGCACATCATCAACGGCAGCATGAGCAAGGAGACATTGCGCATCAATGCCCCCGCTACCAGGACACGGTGACATTCACCGTATCCAGATAAATACCGGCTGCCGGTGTGGTTTGCGCGGGAACACGGCCATAGACGGTGTGCCATTGATCGGCTCCGTTGCCAGTGTCACTCAACCCGGTGGTGTTATCCCAAATCGTTCCACCAGGTTGGTTGGTGTAAAGGTTGTACAACACGCTAGCCGAGCTATTGGTGGTATTTACCATTTTGCGATTCGTAACCACGCCGCTGCTGCCCCCATCCAGCAAGATTTTATAACTCAGACCACTGACGCATTTGACACGGATTGAGCCGGCCAACTGGGCGCTGGTCGCGTTGATCACAGTGTTCACAGCGGCAAAATTGCCGAAATTCATCGTGCCAAAGCTGGTATTGCCAGACGTCGTTGTTCCCGCTTCACAGGCGGGCAGCAACGTAGCCGCAATACCGATCGTCGCCGCCTGGCCTAAGGAAATGTTGAGCAGCAAAGACTGCGACAAGATCGCTGGCAACAGCAGCAATACCCTGATCCCCATGCTCATTCCTTCCCGTATAGAAAACCAGCCAGGGGCTGATTCGCCCCCGACGGAATAACAGCCTTACCAGGAAAGCGTGGCGACTACGGTATCGTTGTAAGTCCCTGCGGTTGGTGTGGTACTGAGTTGGTCGCCAGGTAATACGCGGCCATAAATCGGGATGTTTTGCGCCGTGGTGCCCGTCGTTAAAGCAATCGGTGTATTAATGGCGATTTCCGTGGTACGTGCACTATCAGAATAGAGGCGATAAGGAATGGTGTCGCCGCCGGAACTCATGGCGCGCAGCCCGCCCGTTGCCGCCAGACCGCCATTGAGCGACAGCGTCGGGCTAAGGCCGTTGCTGCAGGTGATGGTGACCGCGCTGGAGCCATTGGCACCAAACACCGTACCGTTGATTACGCTGGTCAGATCGGAGTAACTGCCAAAGTTCAAGGTCCCCCATTGGTTGGTGCCGCCAGTCGCGCCGCCATTACCCACGGTACAGCCGCTACCGATCGTCAACTGAATACCGACTTGCCCTGTCAAGGTCCCCGCCGCCTGCACACCAGAAGCCAACGTCAAGGTTGCAGCAGCCAACAAGGCCAGTAATAAACGTTTTTTTTCGCCCATGATAACTCCCAATAACAACTTACACCGATGTGTATTCATGCAACCAGGTTGCGTATGGAAATTCTCTGGTGGACTCACGCACTGCCAAAAACTGCCAAAGGACGACGCTCAAGCCGGGTTCTGTTTTTTTGCAAGGGAACCCTGACGGTAACAACCTGATGAAACAGGCTATCGTGGTTAAATATAGATTAATAAATTTAGCTTAAGCGGAATTTATCTGCTTTGAATGAAATAAGAATAAAAAACCATTTTCCATGTTATTAACAAACTTTATTCCAACAAGGCGCGCTATACCTCGACTTTAAAATGGTTAAGGAGTGCGATAGTGAGTAACGTTAATATTTATCGTGACTATTAAGTAAGCATTGATGGTTGGGTCTAGTGCCACGGCAGCGTCCCGCGGACCAATGGCTACTTTTTTTGTGACTTTTTCGCCTGTTTGTCTATGCTTATTGGGTGGTCACAACTGGTCACACCTCATACCACTAGTTTCAGCAAGGAGTTCCAATGGACAAAACCGTCGTGAAAATAGGCAGCTTCGAGGTTGATGACGCGCATTTAACGCCAGCATCTGAACACGCCGAAGGGAAAAGCACCCTGGCGATCCCCTGCAAATCGGACCCCGACCTGTGCATGCAGCTAGACGGTTGGGACGAGCACACCAGTATTCCGGCTATGCTGGATGGCCAACAGTCGCTGCTGTACAAACAGCATTACGATCGACATGCGGATGCCTGGGTGATGCGGCTGGAGTAGAGAGGTTCAGGAGAAAGGACACGCCGTGTTCCCATTGGGCACGGCACGTTGTTTTATACGATGGCGATACCGCGCCCGGCAAAGAAGCGGCCAAAATCTGCCAGTGACATTGTCACCTTCTGGCGACTGGCAAGGCTATCACCGGAAGGATTATGAAAGGTAACGCTATGCCGATCTGCAGCGAACACCAACACTAGATGCCCACCCCGCGCTGGCGGCTGTGCCGCTGGCTGCCGGATACTCGGATGCACCGAGGCGATAAAATAGCGGTGTTGCTCCAGCAACTGCGGCAACTGACGTTCATCGAGATTGACTCGCACCTCTGCCGTTAGCGCAAACTGTTCACGCACAAACACCACAAAGGGCGCATAAATCAGCCCCTTGATCCGTTCGCCGTCGCGCACATAGGCCCCGTAAGGCATGCTGCGGCGTGCCAGCTCCAGCAAGGGCGGCGCCGTGCCATCCCGGTGCGTCAGCACCATTTTCAGACAGGCCATGCCGCACACGTGGTTGGCCCACTCGACATATTCCGCCTGGCTGGCCGCCCCGCTCAGCACCCAGTTGGCATCATCCGCCAACGTGGCACGCCCGGCAATCAGATCGGCAGCCAGCTCTGGCGTCGCCCATTGGCACTCGTAGGGCACTTCAGGCTGAGACATCACTCAGAATTTTTCGATAACCTTGAAATGCATCAACACCAGCGTCATATCCGGTGAGAACAGTTCATACTCTTCGAAGAAGCGTTTGTGCTCTTTGCGCCAGTAATCCAGCGAGCGATCGCCTTCCCCCTCAGCCAGAGCATGAGCAGCATCCACTTGCTCATAGGTGCTCATATCCACCTTCGTCAGCTCAATGGCGCACACCGGCTCATTCTTGCCGTCCACCACCACAAAGACATCGCCAGGCTGCGGAATACCTTCGCCATCCAGATTGGAACAGGTGGCGGTTTTGACGCCATCCAGCACCAGCTTCACCAACTCATCCGCCTGCTGTTCGGTATCACCAAACGCCCAACGTTCTACATTTTCATACTTTTCAGGAATGGCCATTGCTTTACCTTTATTGATTGAGTCACAGGTGCTCAGGCAATATTACACCGTATTCCCTCACGTCTGCATCCATCACGTTGCCGCACCGGCTCGCAGCCCCTGCTTTTTACCTGACTTTACGGTAAAGTTCTGTGCGTATCGCAGTGCAGCATTCATACTGTGGATCAACATGTCCTCAATGGCAGCCAACCTGCCAGGGCAATAAAATGAACCAGGCAGAGCAAGATCCCGATGACACCTTCAGTGATTTACTGAAAATCATCACAGTTATAGCCATCATCCTCATCGCTCTGGGTAGTTGGTATCTCTGCGTCTAAAGAAAAATAAGGAACCCCGAATTGCCAACCAAGCGTATGCGTACCAAACACTGGAAAATGTTTGTGATCCTGGTGCTGATCTGTCTGGCCCTGCTGCTATTGCGCTGGGCAGCTATCGTCTTCGGCTAATCCTGCATTTTGTTAACCGCCTCTCCCGCTCGGGTAGGAGGCGCTTTGGCCACTGGCTCCAACAGCTCACGCAAATAGGCGATGCGGGCCTCCCCCTGTGGTAGCCACCAACGGCACCAGCGGTTTTTCACTTCGGCATCTCGGCTAAGTTGATAATAAGCCGCTAATTGTTCGACCAGTTTCATGGTTGCGCCCCTCTCGTTGATTTGACCAATCCAGTATTGAATATAAAAACCAGAAGAAACACTGATGGGATGATCTTTATACTTCCGGTTTTATTTTCTCTATGGCCTGACGGCTGGCGTAGCCGGTTGGCAACTGCTACATTGAGCAAAAATCACCCAGCCGAGGTTAGCGATGAAGTTCTCGGAACAGGAGATCAAACCAGTATGGGATGAGGTTGCCCGATTGATTGGCGACAGCGTGATTCAGTTGCGTCATCGAGGCGAGGAATTGTCGGTGGAGAGCCTGTCCAGGCAGTTGGCGCAGCATCTGGCGGAAAGCCACGATATCGAGCAGCGCATCCTGATCGGTGCAGCGATCAACATGCTGAAAGAGGGAAAGTGAATCGCCAACCGAAATGGTTGGCGATCCTGTAAGAGCCCAAGGTATGCAAGCCCGGCCTCTCTTGGTGTTATATTCTCACGTCAGCCCTGGCAGAGTAATCGGAATAGTCCAGATTGGTGACAAAGAATGCGCAGGCTCGGCCTACAGCTCCCTATAACAGCGTGGCAGGCACGATATCGGCCCATAAGGCCCGCGCATCATTGCCCTGAGCCACCAGCCTTAGCGGGCCATCCCCTGGTAGCCACCAGCAACCCTGTCGTGCGGCCAGCAACTTGCCGTCTGGCAACTGCCATTGCCCTCGCAGCACATACAACACACCGGCATGCTGTAGCGATAGCCCGATGGTTTCAGCAATGCGTTGCACCTGCGCCTGGTAGTGACCACGCCGCGTCATGATGTTGAAGTCCTGGCTGCTGCCGCCCAATAATCTGGCCTCTAGCGACACATCCCCAGAGAAAGCAAACGGCTCACCGATGCGCTGCAACCGGTGATCGATCAGGCCTTCGCTGAACAAATGTACGCCATCGCCTTCCAGCAAAGTGATGGACCGGTCAATGCCGTTAAAGGCCGAGAAAGGCCCATTCTGCGCGATGGTAGCAATGCTGGCACGCCAGCCGAATTCGGTGTTGCCCGGCGGTTGGCAGGTAATTTCGCGAGTTTCTCCGCCGCCATTAACCCAAGGGCTCACCGGCAGCTCGGCAAAATCGAAACGGTTCAGTTTCATCACGCCTCCTGTTGGAACGTTTTCAGCACCTGTAGGAACTCAGCGCTGCTTTGTTGTTGCAACGCGTGACGCCCCTGCTCAATCACCTGCCGGCCTGCAACAAATACGTCGCGGATCTGCTCTTTGCCCCCGGCAAACAACCAGCGGTTGAGGATAGAGGCATCAGGCGCAGATGCCAGATACGGGTCCTCACCATCCAGCACCAACCAGTCCGCACGATAGCCTACCGCCAGCTTGCCAATTGCCGTACCACAGGCCTGAGCACCGCCCCGTAATGCCTGTTGATAAAGCACGTCTGCCACAGCGGGTTGCTCTGGCGTGGTCAGGCGGTTACGGCGCTGATCGCGCAGCCGCTGCCCATACTCAAACCAGCGTAACTCTTCTACCACGTTTAGGGAAACATGGCTGTCCGAACCGATCCCCCAGCGCCCCTGGTGGTGCAAATAAATGTCGCCTGGGAAAATGCCGTCTCCTAGATTCGCCTCGGTGGTCGGACATAATCCGGCCACAGCTTTGCTGTGAGCCAGTTGCTCAAGCTCCACACGATCCAGATGAGTGGCATGCACCAGACACCAGCGGCTATCCACCGGCAAATGTTCATACAGCCAGGCCACCGGGCGTTGACCGCTCCAGGCCAGGCAGTCGTTGACCTCTTTTTGCTGCTCGGCGATATGAATATGTACCGGCAAGGCCTGGTCAGAGGCCGCCAGGATCTGCTGCATCTGCCCCAGTTCAACCGCCCTCAGCGAATGGAAACATAACCCCTGATTCTGCAATGGCTGGCCTGCCAGTTGGCGGGCTATCACCTGTTGCTGTTCGAGGTAGCTCTCCGCACTCTGAATAAAGCGCCGTTGCCCCGCTTGCGCAGGCTGAGCACCAAACCCGGCGTAGCTGTAAAGCACCGGCAATAGTGTCATGCCAATGCCTGCCTGAAGCGCTGCCTCACTGAGGCGACCTGTCATCTCGCCCCGGTCGGCGTAGGCTTTTCCTTCCGGTGTGTGATGCAGATAATGGAACTCGGCAACCTGGGTGTAGCCGCCCTTGAGCATTTCGATATACAGTTGACGGGCGATAACCCCAACCTGCTCCGGGGTTAAGCGCTGAACCAGGCGATACATCAGATCGCGCCAGGTCCAGAAGCTGTCTTGTGGGTTGCCCGCGACTTCCGCCAGCCCCGCCATCGCGCGCTGGAAGGCATGAGAGTGCAGGTTCGGCATGCCCGGCACCACGTCGCCGTGCAGACGCAGGCAGCCGTCTGAGTCAGTATTGGGGGTCACTTGGGCCAATTGGCCGTGAGCATCGACTTCAAGCCGTACGTTATGGGCCCAACCGGTCGGAAGCAGTGCGCGAGAGGCAAAATAAGCAGGCATAGCAGTATTCCAAAGTAGGTGTAACGGCTAAGAACGCACGACTGTCACGCCGCGCAGGTAAAAAATTTGTAAACCAGTTTCATTCATCTGGTGAACGGACGCTTACTTGTATATACATATACATATCTTCAACATCAACAGTAAACTGGTGTTATTATTTTTTTATTTGACGAGGTTAACGTCGTGGTAGATCAACAGACCGTGTTGCAGCTGGCTGCAGCAATGAGCGAAACCCCCGCCCCGATCTATCAACGGGTCAAACAGGCCATCGTAAGCCAAATCCGTGCGGGCCACTGGCAGCCGCACCAACGCGTTCCCTCGGAAAGTGAACTGGTCAGCGAGCTGGGCGTCAGCCGCATGACCATCAACCGGGCCTTGCGTGAATTGACCAGCGAGGGCTTTTTGATCCGCATGCAGGGCGTTGGCACCTTCGTGGCCGAGGCCAAGGCACACACCGCGTTGCTGGAAGTACATAATATCGCCGATGAGATCGCCGCCCGAGGGCACCGCCACAGCAGTAAAATTTTGCAGCTGACCGCCCGCCCGGCCAGCGCAGAGGAGGCGACGGCATTGGGGATCCCGCCGGGCCAGCAGCTGTTCTACTCGCAGATTGTGCATTATGAAAATGACGTGCCGGTGCAGGTGGAAGATCGCTGCGTCAACCCGCTGGCAGCCCCAGATTATATGAAGCAGGATTTTGATCGGGTCACGCCCTATATTTACCTGACCCAGTCCGCTCCGCTGACCGCAGGTGAACATATTGTCGAAGCCGTGGTGCCAACCAAGCAAGAGCGCGAACTGCTGCAATTGGAAGACCACGAGCCGGGCCTGCTGATCCATCGTCGCACCTGGTCTGGCAAAATGGTGGTGACCTCTGCCCGCCTGCTCTATCCAGGCAGCCGCTATCAGCTGTTTGGCCGTTTTATCAATCAGGTTTAAGTTGGACAGAGCGTGCTACCCAGGGGGCGCAGTTTATGTGCAGCGCCCCTAGTGCCGTTTCCGGTACCGCTAGACCCTGCCTTTTTCGCGTTTCATCACATCTCGGTAACAAATATTTATCCCCTCTCTTGTCGCAGCCCGGCGAATGCGCTAGGTTGTTTTTAATTGTATATACAACCATGTGGGAGCGGGAACACCATGACGTCTGAGATCCACTGCGACAGCCTGTGGCACGGGGCCGATATCGTCACCATGCGTGACGGCAAGTATCACATCATCAGCAACGGGGCGATCGCCGTACGCGCAGGCAAGATTGTCTGGATGGGTGAACAGGCCGCCATGCCAGCCTTGGCCGCGACCAAAACGGTGAAGCTTGACGGTGGCATCATCACCCCCGGCCTGGTGGATTGCCACACGCACCTGGTGTTTGGCGGCAACCGCAGTGGTGAGTTTGAACAACGTTTGAACGGGGTGAGCTACGCAGAGATTGCCGCTCAGGGCGGTGGGATTATCTCCACGGTCAAGGCCACGCGCGATGCACAAGAAGAGTTGTTGCTGGAACAAGCCTTGTTCCGCCTGCGGCCATTGCTGGCAGAGGGTGTCACCTGCGTAGAAATCAAATCCGGCTACGGCTTAACGCTGGCAAGCGAGTTGAAAATGCTACGTGTCGCACGTCGTCTGGCAGAAATATTACCTGTCGAAGTGAAAACCACCTGCCTGGCCGCTCATGCCCTGCCACCGGAATATGCCGGACGCAGCGACGACTATATCGATCTGGTGTGCAATACCATCATCCCTGAAGCCGCAGCAGCAGGTCTGGCAGATGCAGTAGACGCGTTTTGCGAACATCTGGCCTTCTCCCCTGAGCAGGTTGAGAGGGTTTTCGCAGCCGCAGAACAAGCTGGCCTGCCGGTGAAACTGCACGCGGAGCAGCTTTCGGCTCTGGGTGGCAGCACATTGGCGGCACGGCATCATGCCCTTTCCGCCGATCACCTGGAATATGCCACCGAACAAGATGCAATGGCGATGGCAGCGGCCGGAACCGTGGCGGTACTGTTACCGGGGGCCTACTACTTGTTACGAGAAACGCAGTGCCCACCGGTTGAGCTGTTCCGCAAACACGGCGTCAAGATGGCCATTGCCAGTGATGCCAACCCTGGCACCTCACCCGCACTATCGCTGCGTCTGATGATTAATATGGCCTGCACCCTGTTCCGCCTAACGCCGGAAGAAGCGCTGGCAGGCGTCACGCTGCATGCCGCCAAGGCTTTGGGCCTGCAGGAAACCCACGGCTCGCTGGAAGTGGGCAAAGTGGCCGATTTTGTTCACTGGCCGCTGGCACGCCCGGCAGAGCTGGCTTACTGGTTGGGCGGCCAACTGCCCTGCACGGTGATTTTCCGAGGAGAAGTCCGTTAATGATTTGCGATCCTTTCGAGTTCCAGAGCGGCCAACTGCCGCTGTTGATCAGTATTCCCCATGCTGGCACCCGCTTGACGCCAGCGGTTGAGAAAGGGCTCACCGATGAGGCCCGCCCCCTGCAAGACACCGACTGGCATATTCCACGGCTGTACGATTTTGCCCGTGCCATGGGTGCCAGCATCCTGGTGGGTAACTATTCGCGCCTGGTGATTGACCTCAACCGGCCGGCAGATGACAAACCGCTCTACACCACCGCCACCACCGGTCTGTTTCCGGATGTGTTGTTCGATGGCCGCCCCAGTTTTCTGCCGGACGCAGCCCCTTCGGACGAAGAACGGGCCGGATACCTGCAGAACATCTGGCAGCCCTACCATCAGCAACTACAGAATGAGCTGACACGGCTAAAAGCCCAACACGGTTACGCCTTACTGTTTGACGCCCACTCGATCGCCTCCGTGATACCGCGCCTGTTCGACGGCAAGCTACCCGATCTCAACCTGGGCACCAACGGGGGTGAAAGCTGCCCTTCCTCACTGAGTGACAGGCTGGTCACCTGTTGTCAGCAACAACAACAGTTCAGCCACGTGCTCAACGGGCGCTTTAAAGGGGGCTACATTACCCGTGCCTATGGTCAACCGCAGGAAAACCAGCACGCGGTGCAGCTGGAGCTGGCGCAGGTGAACTATATGTCCGAGCAGACATTTGAGTTTGATGCCGCCCGTGCCGCACCTTTACAACGCCTGTTGCAGCAGATGATAGAAAGCATGCTGGCCTGGGGCGAGCAACAACGCTAATCCGCCACAACTCCGGTGCCGCTATCGCGCCGGGGTCAACCTTGCCCTCACCGATATCCCCTCCTGTCTTTCATACCCTTCCATGACGATTTGAGCACTGCATCCCAATTTTGATGGAAAGGTGACCCACTGGTCTGAACAGCGCACAAAACAGCGGCCCGTGACTTTTGCCTTGCGCCACAATTGGGCCTCTTTCATCCCATGCCCACCCGTTGCAGGCCAGAGATCAGGGATTGAAAGACCACCCTTGCCTTACCCGCCATCCACGTCTCTATCGTGGCTGTGGTAGACACTCGTGTGTAGTCGGCCACGGTGATGTGTGGCGTTCGTTATCTCAGGAGGAAACTATGTCTGACACCCCGCACTGGCGCGCCGCACAGGCAACCGCCGCTCAACTGTTGGCAGGCTGGCAAACCGCAGGCCAACCCGGTGGGGCTATCACCCTGTTTGACACTGATAACACCCAGGCAGTGGTGTGTGCTGGGCTGGCCGATCTGGCACGCCGCGATCCTTTCACTGCTGATACCGTGGTGCGCTATGCCTCCATCACCAAACATATTTTTGCCGCGCTGGCGCTTAATGCCACCGATAACGCTCTGCAGCTTGACGATCGCCTTGGCAGTCTACTGCCCGAATTGCAGGGACAATTGGCGGAGGTGACGGTAGGCCAGGCTTTGGACATGACCAGCGGGCTACCCGATATTCGGCAAACGCTGGGGCTGCTTGGCGTCTCGGTCAACACCGTCAGTGAGGCCCAGCCAGTAATGGAGTTTATCCATGGTTTAACCCGGCTCAACTATCCGCTAGGCAGTGAGATCACCTACACCAATACCGGCTACCGCCTGGTAGAAGCGGCGCTGAAGACTAAAGGGTACGCTTTTGATGATCTGGTTCAGCAGCATCTGGCCCGCCCTCTGGACGTACAGCTACAAGCACCCGAAAGCTGGTTTGATGTGGTGTCTGGGCTAGCTCCCGGCTATTGGCATACGGCCAATGGTTGGCAACAGACCAGCGCCGGCTTGCATCTCTCCGCCTCTGGCAGCCTGACAGGGAGCGCCAACGCCCTCACCCGCTGGTTGCAATGCCTGCTGGCCAATAACGGCCCTGGCAAAGGGGTCCTGACGCAGCTAAGTGCCCCGCGTCGGCTCAGCCAGGGCCAAGTCAGCCGTTACGGACTAGGGCTGGCGCAAACGCCGCTTGGCAGCCAGATATTGCTCGGCCATGGCGGTTCTCATGCCGGTTATAAGACCTATTTTCTGCTAGCGCCTGACCGGCAAGCAGGTGCCCTGCTGGTCGCCAACCGTGAAGATTGTGACAGCTTTGCCATCATTTTACAGGTGATGGCGGCGCTGTTGAACGAACCGCTGCCCCAACGTAGCACGGCGATCCCAGATGGCATCTACGCCACCCGGGCGGAACCCTATTGGTTGGAAGTTAAAGGGGGCAACGTGGCCTATCTGGGCTCCAACGAACCGCTGTATCAAAGTGAAGACGGTTATGCAGTATCGCTCTCGGCCCATCAGCCAATGCACCTTAAGTGGACAGGTGAAGCCATAGAAGGTGAAGTTGGCCACGTTGCACGCCGCTTTCTGCCGGTCGCTAGCGAAACGGTTTGTCTCAAGCAGGTTCAAGGGCACTGGTATCATCCACAATACCGCACCGCGTTTGAAATTTGCGGCAACCAGATCCACATCGGGGTCGGCCCGGCGGTGCAAACCGGCACCCTAAGTTCGCTGGGGGATGGGAGGATATTGGTTGAAAGCAACGATGGGCCCAACCTGAATCGGTTTTGTCTGTATTTCCGCGGTTACCAGGTCGATCTGATCGCCAGCCGCAGCCGTGTACTCACGTTCAAAAAGAACATTTGCGCCCGAGCGTAAAGGTTCGCCGTGCCATGACGGGGCGCTGCATGCTGCGCCCGCCTATCAGCCCGACATATCATTCACACCAATTATTAAAAAACAGATCGTGGCTATCAGGCAAAAAATTGTTCACGCGCAAAACTACTCATGATATCCGAGCAAATGCCGTAGATTTTTCTTGCGACAAAATAAGCCATCCAGTAATTTTAGTCGGCCACAGAAATGAGTAAACCTGCTCTTTTTCGTTGCACCTCAAAACCCATCTTATGTCATCGATAAATGATACTACTCAATTTCCCGCCGTCCCGTGCGGGATTTCTTTTACTACTTTTCACTACTATAACGCCACTTTTTAGTCTTTTTTGTTGCTGTTTTGTTGCGAATAATTTACCTTTAGGTCTTGAAAAGCTCAACCACTCAGCGTGGCGAAACCGCTATTTCTGGGCGTTTAGGAGTTATAACCATGCACATGACGTTGATGGAGTACATCCAGCTGCACTTCAATGGTGATATTTATCGCTATGCGCAATTTGAAGGTGTCAGCCGTGAGCAAATCCTCAAGTGGATCGACAATGAGTGCTACGTTATCAAGGGTAAATTGGTTATGCCGGTTAAACATTTACCCGCGGAAAGTTAGCCATAATGATGAAAAAAAACCCCGCCAACGCGGGGTTTCCTGTTTCTGATACCACGCAAAATCAGAAGTTATAACCGGCAACCAGGTAGTAACCCCAGCCGGTAGACTTGATTGGCCCCTGCGGCGTACCGATGTCTACCCCATCATTCCATTGACCACCGTTATGGAAGTAACGTGCCACGAAGGAGTAATGCCAGTGATCGTAGTTTAGCGCCAAAATGTGGCTGGAGGCGATAGAGTTGCTGGTACGTGCCTGACGGCCATCCACCACGAAGTTGTCGCTGCCCAGATCGGAATCAAAGTCAAAGTTGGTGAAACCGATATAGCTCAGGTTACCGCCCCACATTTCGGTCAACGGCACAAAATATTTCACCTTGAAGCGATAGCCGTCCCAGCTGTTCTCGTTGGATGCACCATAGTTCTGCCATTGGTATTTGGCATAAATGTTCATCGACAGGCTCATCGGCAGACCGGTATCGATATCGGTGCCTAGCCCCATATACCAGGTGCTTTGACGGGAGGCGTTGTTACGCCCCATGTCGTAAATGTAGTTGTTGGCAAAATACCACTCTTTGAACGGCCCAAAGCCCAGGTTGGTGCCGGTCAGTTTGTCGATGGAGAAGCGCGGCTCGATCTCCATAAACAGCGGTGAGCCTTTATCCCAGATACCACGGTTTGGCGTGTTACCGGTGCCGAAGAACTTTGGCACGTCCACGTAGCCATAGAAATCCAGCCAGTCTTTCTTGGCAAAGGCTTCATACTCCAGATACACGTCATTGTTCAGCTGCGGCCCGAAGCGGGTATGGTAGCTGCCTACTACGTTGACACTCTGATGCCACCAGTCTGAAAGATACTGGCTGTCTTTGCTTTCTGCCGCCATGGAAACGGGGCTGAAAGACGCGGAAAGAAGCACACCTGCTGCGAGAGCTATTTTCTTCATTTTATTACCACATGCTGAGTGGGCCATTCCCTGCCCGTTGGAATGATATGTGTCTGGCGACGCCTGCTGTAAACGAACGGTTACCTATTGCCGTTAGCCGTGCGCATTATAGAAAGCTCTCACTGTAATAATCTGTGATCCAGTCAGGCATTTTACCATCGCGTAATCGATTGCGTTCTCATTTTTTAAAATAAATTGCAGTACAAAACATTTTTGATGTGATTTTCATCATGTCGATAAGTTTCAAATGACGATTTTTGGTGTCTTGCTGTACAACACCAAATTTTAACCTGGGGGTTAAAAAGCGCGTAAAAAAGCCGACGCTTATGTCGGCTTAGTGGCAGGCGGGCGCAGGATACGGCCCCCCTTTATAGGGCGAACAGGTTGGTTTTTTCAACGGGCTCCGGGTACGGCCTTGGCAATGTTCTCTTGCCGGAATACCACCTCATCCCCCGTGGCAATTTCCCATTGGCTGACCGGGATATCGACTTTCGGCGAGGCCACGACTACCGAGCCGTGGATCAGCTTATCGTCACGGCGCAGGATCATCACATCCAACTGGTATTCATGCGGTAGGTTAGCAGTGGTCAGGCGAACGATATCACCAGTGCTGAAACTGTGACCATTAAGCGCTGGCTGCTGAATAAATTGAATATCTTTTCTCATTTTCCCGTTCCTTCTGGCAGAACACTTACCTTGAGATTAGCTCGAAATTCATTATTCTGCCGCCTGCGCAGGTAAAAAATAGGCCTCAGTCGGCGCGGGTGGCCCGCCAGCAAATCAGCGATCCTAGCGTGACCATCATCACCCCTTGCCAGAAGTTGAGGGTCAGCGCGGTGCTGAGTACCACGGCGGCAAACACCGATGACAATACCGGGGTAAAGTAAGATACGGTCGCCAGCAGCGTCATATTGCCATGCAGGATCCCGACGTTCCAAGCAGCATAGCCAGCCCCCATCGCCGTCCCCACGCACAGCAACGCCACCACAACCGGCAGGCTAAAGTGCATGCCGTTTTCATTACTGAAAGGATAAATCAGCCACAGCGCCAGCGCGGTCAGCGAGATAAACAGCACTACCGCGTTTTTGCCCTGGGCAATCCTCTTGGTCACGTTGCAATAGATGGCCCAAATCACCGCACCGCTGAATGCCAGCCCGTAACTCAACGGATTACTGCGCACGTTGGCCAGCATTTGTGCCGGTGACCAACCGCCGCTGCCACTCATGATCCAGCCAATCCCGAACAGGGAAAGCAACAAACCAGGCACCACCCACCATTTGGCCTTTTGCCCATTGAACAGAATGGCCATCAACACGGTAAAACAGGGCCAAAGGTAGTTGATCATCCCCAGCTCAATGGCCTGCATACGGTTGTTGGCATAGCCCAGCGACAGCGAGAGGCAAATCTCATACAGCACAAACAGCAGACTGCCGAGGATCAGATAGGAACGGCGGAACTCGCGCAGCTTGGGAATGCCCATCACTCCCAGCAGAAACAGCGTGCCCACGCTATAGATCATCGCCGCCCCGCCGACCGCCCCCAACCCTTCGCTGACGCTGCGGATCAGGCCAACCACGCTGCTCCATAACACAATGGCCAGCAGGCCGAGCAAGGTAGCTTTATGGGAAGCAGACAACGGAGGCATTAGCGTAGGATCCAATTGGTTATTTTTATACGATTTTTTACTCTACTGCCCTACCAGGGAAAAAGAAAGGGCGCAACGCTGCGCCCATGCCTTTACTGCTGAGGTTGGCGCTCCAACTGCGGCGGCGGCTGGCGGAAACGACGGGTAAGATAGGCTAGATAGCCAAACCCGAGCGCCGCCCACAGCAGCCCCATGGTCAGGGAGCTTTTTTCCAGGTTCAGCCACAAGATCCCTACCGTCAACGCACCCACCAGCGGCAGGATCAGGTAATGGAAGCGGTCTTTCCAGCTCTTGTTGCGCCCTTGTCGAATATAGAAGTGGCTGATCACCGAAAGGTTGACGAAGGTAAAGGCCACCAGCGCGCCAAAGTTGATCAGGGCGGTCGCCGTCACCAAGTCGAAGGATAATGCCGATAATGCCACCAGACCAACCAGCAGCACGTTAAGCGCTGGCGTGCGCCATTTAGGATGCACGTAACCGAAGAATTTTTCCGGGAACACATTGTCGCGCCCCATCACATACAGCAGCCTGGACACGCTGGCATGGGAAGCCAGGCCAGAAGCCAGGGTGTTGATAAAGGTGATGCACAGGAAGATCGACTGGAACAGCTTGCCGCCCACATACAGCGCGATTTCCGGCAGTGCCGCATCAGGCTGTTTGAAACGCTCCAGCGTCGGGAAGAACAGCTGAATAAAGAACGACACGGTGATGAAGATCACCCCACCATAGAGTGCAGTAAGGAAGATAGCGCGCGGGATCACACGGGCGGCATCGGGCGTTTCTTCACACAGCGTAGTGACGGCGTCAAAACCCAGAAACGAAAAGCACAGGATGGTGGCGCCGGTAATAATCGGCAATAAATGGGCGTTTTCACTGATAAAGGGTTGCAGACTCCACACCTGGCCAACCCCTTCGCCATTGTGCAAACCTCGTACCACCAGGAAGATAAACACCACGATAATCGCCACCTGCGCCACCACAAACAGGGTGTTGAAGTTTGCCACCAGGCTGACGCTTTTCAGATTGATGGCGGTGATCAGGATCACAAACCCCACCACCCAGACCCATGGCGGAACCTCTGGGAACAGGGCCGTAAGATAAATTTTGGCCAATAGCGTATTGATCATCGGCAAAAACAGGTAATCCAGCAGCGATGACCAGCCAACTAGGAACCCCACGTGCGGGTTGATAGCCTTTTGCGCGTAGGTGTAAGCCGAGCCCGAAGTCGGGAACTGGCGCACCAGCTTGCCATAGCTGATGGCGGTAAACAGCACCCCGGCCAATGCCAACAGGTAGGACGCCGGAACGTGCCCGTCTGTCACGCCAGAAACGATACCGAAGGTGTCAAACACCGTCATTGGCGTCAGATAGGCCAGGCCCATCATCACCACTTGCCACAGTTTCAATGTCTTGCGCAGTTGCGGTTTGCCCGCGCCATTATCGTCGATGGCACTTATCGTCATTGGGTTATTCCTCACCGGCGTCCTGTACGCCAAGTTGGAAGAAGTCATCACCGTCGCGCACGGCTTCGCCAGGCCACAGGTAGCCCGCGGGAATGCGCCGGCGCGCGGTAGGATCGGGCTGAGGACGTCAGGCGTTTTTCAGCATCCACTCGATTTCGGTTTCGGTGATCAGCCGCTCAAACTGCTGCAGCTCATCGGTCTTACAGGCCAGATAGACGTGGCTGAAACGTTCGCCCAGCAGCGCATTGAGCACCGGCTGGTGTTCGAACTCATACAGCGCATCGCTCTGGCGGATCGGGAAAGGTAGCCCCTCTTGCTCCAGCCCGTTGCCGGTGACTGGCTCAAGCAGCGGTAACTGAGTGTCGAGGCCGTAGACAATCCCGGCCAGAATGGTTGCCATCACCAGATAAGGGTTGGCATCGGCACCCGCCACGCGATACTCCACACGGTGGCTGTCGCGATCGCCACAGGGAATACGTAGCGCTACGGTGCGGTTGTTATGGCCCCAGGATGCCTGGGTAGGAACGTACATCCCCGCCTGGAAGCGGCGGTAAGCATTAACGTTAGGAGCCAGCAGCGCCATAGAGGCAGGCATCAAGGCGATCATGCCAGCCAGCGCCTGCTTCAACAACGCGGAGTCTTCACCATCCGCATCGGCAAAAACGTTGTTACCTTGCTTGTCCAGCATGCTGATATGCACATGCATACCGCTGCCCGCATGTTCCTCGTAAGGCTTGGCCATAAAGGTTGCATGCATATGGTGCTTCTCTGCCACCATGCGTATCAGCCGCTTTAATGCCAGGGCATGGTCACAGGCCTGTAACACATCATTGGTGTGATGCAGGTTAACCTCAAACTGGCCCGGTGACGCTTCCGCTACCGCGCCGTCGGCCGGGAGCCCTTGCAGGCGGGCAAGTTCGTCGATCTCGCTCAGCACGTCGGCAAAGTGGTTGAGGTTGTCCACCGAATAAACCTGGCTCTGGGTGTTACGCTCCTGGGTGCCTGGGGCGCAAGGGGGTTGCAAATAACCTTCCGGATCGCGCTGGCGATCGATGAGATAGAACTCCAACTCTACCGCTACTACGGGGAATAACCCGCGCTGACGCAAACGCTGCCACACTCGGTTCAGCACATTGCGCGGTTCAACGTCAAAGGGAGTACCATCTTCATCCAGCATGGTGAGCAGTACCTGGCCCAGATATTGCGGATCGGCCGCCGATGGCGTCAGGGTTCCGGCTACCGGCACACAAATATGGTCCGGCTCACCCAATTCCTGCCCCAACCCCGCTTCTTCCACCACGTTGCCAAGAATATCCATCGCGAACACCGAGGCCGGGAAGTAACAGCCCTTCTCCAGTTTACCCAGCCCGCTTACCGGGATGCGCTTGCCACGGAAGCTGCCGTTGAGATCGGTCAGCAGCACGTCGATATGCTGGGTTAACGGATAACGTTCCAGATACTTCTTCACTTCGCGCTGGAACGTGCTACTTCGCCTTTCTTCATTGTGTTGCACAAAGTTTTCGACTTCTACGATGTTGGTTTGCATGTTTCACCCGCCGTTGTGTTTGGTCTGTGGTTCTCACACTTACTGGCTTCGATGTTTTGACCATCTTGCTCAATATAATGTCCACCAATGAAACATAGATGCAACAAAAATGTTTTGCAAGTGTTAATTTTGGTTTGAATATTGGCCATTCGACTGCTAGATTTAGTGAATATTGAACAAAAAAGGCGATTAAACGGCTTATCGGTCATAATTTCGAACAACCTGTAGGGGATAGCATGGGCAATATATTTAACAGACCAATCGTCGGCGTCGTGATGTGCAGGTATAGGTTAAACCAGCACCTCACCCAGACCTTGCAAGAAAAGTACCTAAATGCAGTGTTAGCTGCCGGAGGATTACCGATCGCCCTGCCGCACGCGCTGGCAGAGCCGGAAATGCTGGCAGAGTTGCTGCCCCACCTCGACGGCATCCTGCTGCCGGGTAGCCCCAGTAATGTGCAGCCGCACCTTTATGGTGAAAACGGCGATGAGCCTGACGCCGATCCTGGGCGCGATGAATTGAGCCTGGCGCTGATCGGCCAGGCACTGAGCAGGCGCATCCCCCTTTTCGCCATTTGCCGCGGTATGCAAGAGCTGGTGGTCGCGACGCAAGGTACGCTACACCGTCGTTTATATGAACAACCCGAGCTACTCGAGCACCGTGAAGATCACGATCTGCCGCTGGAGCAGCAATATGCCCCGGCTCATGAAGTTACCGTGCAAGACGGAGGATTGCTGGCGCAGCTGCTGCCGGATTGCCACCGATTCTGGGTGAATTCCCTGCACGGCCAAGGAGCCAAAACCCTCGGCCCAAGCGTGCGTGTTGAAGCCTATGCCGCCGACGGCCTGGTGGAAGCCCTCAGCATTCGCGATCAGCCCTTTGCCTTAGGGGTGCAGTGGCATCCTGAATGGAACAGCGATGAATACGCCCTGTCCCGTCTGCTGTTCGAAGGATTTATTAACGCCTGTCAGCACTATCAGAAGGAAAAACGCCTATGAGCGACGTCAGCTTGGCTCCGGGGAAACGCTTGTCGCAGATCCGCCAGCAGTTAGGGCTATCACAGCGCCGGGTAGCCGAACTGTCTGGCTTGACGCACAGCGCCATCAGCACCATTGAACAGGACAAGGTCAGCCCGGCCATCAGTACGCTGCAAAAGCTGCTGACTGTATATGGGCTGTCGCTATCAGCTTTCTTTACCGAACCGGAACAGCCGAATGAGCCGCAGATCGTGATCGACCATGACCATCTGATCGAAATCGGCAGCCAGGGGGTTTCGATGAAGCTGATCCACAACGGCGATCCCAACCGCACCCTGGCAATGATGATCGAAACCTACGATCCGGGCACCACCACCGGTGAACGGCTCAAACATCAGGGGGAAGAGATTGGCACCCTGCTGGAAGGCGAAGTGATGCTGCAGGTCAACGGGCAAAGCTTTCACCTACGGGCAGGCCAGAGCTACGCCATCAACACCGCGATCCCCCATAGTTTCAGCAACACCTCGGCGCGCATTTGCCGAATTATCAGCGCACATACGCCGACGACATTCTGATTAACGGAGCAAGGTATGGACTTCCACCACCTGGAATATTGGCAACAACGGGCACAGGCCCTGAAGATTGAAAACCGGCTGTTTATCAATGGCCGCTACCTCCCGGCGGCAGAAGGGGAAACCTTTAGCATTCAGGATCCTGCCGGGGCTCGTGAACTGGTACAGATGGCCCGTGGCAGCCACATTGATATCGATTTGGCCGTCAAGGCGGCTCGCGAGGTGTTTGAACGCGGCGACTGGTCGCAAGCCTCCCCTGCCAAACGCAAGGCAACGTTGTTCAAACTCGCCAGCTTGATGGAGCAACACAGCGAAGAACTGGCACTGCTGGAAACGCTGGATACCGGCAAGCCCATCCGCCACAGCCTGCGCGACGATATCCCAGGGGCGATCCGCTGTATCCGCTGGTATGCCGAAGCCATCGACAAGGTGTATGGCGAAATTGCCCCAACCGGCCATGATGCGCTCGCCCTCATCCAGCGGGAGCCCATCGGCGTGGTGGGTGCCATCGTGCCGTGGAACTTTCCGCTGCTGTTAGCCTGCTGGAAGTTAGGCCCGGCGCTGGCGGCTGGTAACAGCGTAGTGCTTAAACCCTCGGAAAAATCACCGCTCACCGCGGTTTATCTAGGCGCTTTGGCACAGCAGGCAGGATTACCCGATGGCGTCCTGAACATTATTCCTGGTTTCGGCCACGATGCGGGCAAGGCGTTGGCACTGCATAACGACGTTGACGCTCTCACCTTTACCGGCTCCACCCAGGTGGCCAAGCAGTTGATGAAGTACGCCGGTGAATCCAACATGAAGCGCGTGTGGCTGGAGGCCGGTGGCAAGAGCGCCAACATTATCTTCGCCGACTGCCCGGACCTGGATAAGGCGGCGCAAGGCGCGGCGGCCGGGATCTTTTATAACCAGGGCCAGGTGTGCATTGCCGGTACGCGCCTGCTGGTAGAGGAAAGTATTCAGCAGGCCTTTTTACAGGCATTGCAGCGGCATGCCGCGGCCTTCGCACCGGGCAATCCGCTCGATCCGCAAACGCTGATGGGTACGCTGATCGACCAACAGCACTGTGAAAAAGTCACCGGCTATATCGAACAGGGTTTGAGCCAGGGAGCCTCGCTGTTCCTTGATGGGCGAGCTCATCCGCAAGGCGATCATCACGGCTATCTCGGCCCTACTATTCTCACTCAAGTGGATAACGCGATGCACGTCGCGCGGGACGAGATTTTTGGCCCTGTCTTGGCCGTCACGACCTTCAACGGTGAGCAACAGGCACTCGCATTAGCCAACGATAGCGAATATGGGTTGGGTGCGGCCGTCTGGACCCGCGATCTGTCACGGGCACACCGCATGGCCCGCCAGTTGAAAGCGGGCACCGTGTTCGTCAACAACTACAACGACGGCGATATGACCGTACCGTTCGGCGGCTACAAGCAAAGCGGTAACGGCCGCGATAAATCGCTGCATGCGCTGGATAAATTTACCGAACTGAAAACCACCTGGATTTCACTGGAATAAGGAATTGATGATGACTGAACACGTAAAAAGCTACTATGCGGCAACGGCCAATGACCATCAGCCTTATCCGCAGTTGAATGAATCGATCGACTGTGACGTCTGTATCGTGGGGGGGGGCTACACTGGCCTGTCATCGGCGCTGTTTCTGGTCGAAGCCGGTTATAACGTGGTAGTGCTGGAGTCTGCCCGTATCGGCTTTGGTGCTAGCGGCCGCAACGGTGGCCAACTGGTCAACTCCTACAGCCGCGACATCGACGTGATCGAAAGCCGTTACGGTGCAGAAAGCGCCAAGCTGCTGGGTAGCATGATGTTTGAAGGTGCAGAGATTATCCGCAGCCGTATCAAGCGCTATGCCATTGACTGTGACTATCGCCCCGGCGGGATCTTCGCCGCGCTTAACAATAAGCAGTACCACGCGCTGATCGAACAAAAGCAGCACTGGGAGCGTTACGGCAATACGCAACTTGAACTGCTGGATGCCGACCGTATCCGCCGGGAGGTCAGCAGCGATCGCTATGTTGGCGCGTTACTCGATCACAGCGGCGGCCATATTCATCCACTCAACCTGGCATTGGGCGAGGCCGAGGCCATTCGCCTGCAAGGAGGACGGATATTCGAACAATCCGCAGTCACCAATATCCGTCACGGAGAGCCAGCAGTGGTCAGCACCGCCAACGGCCAAGTCACCGCTCGTTACGTGATCGTGGCCGGGAACGCCTATCTAGGCGATAAACTGGAGCCAAGGCTGGCCAAACGTAGTATGCCGTGCGGGACTCAAGTGGTCACCACCGAGCCCTTGGCTCCAGAAGTGGCAGCCTCACTGATCCCACAAAACTATTGCGTGGAAGATTGCAATTACCTACTGGATTATTACCGTTTAACCGGTGATAACCGGCTGCTGTACGGCGGTGGTGTGGTCTATGGCGCCCGGGATCCGGATGATATCGACAACCTGATCCGCCCCAAGCTGCTGAAAACTTTCCCGCAACTGAAAGGCGTACGCATTGATTACCGCTGGACCGGCAATTTCTTGCTGACGCTATCACGCATGCCGCAGTTTGGTCGGTTGGAAAACAATGTCTACTACATGCAAGGCTACAGCGGGCACGGCGTGACCTGCACCCATCTGGCGGGCAAGCTGATAGCAGAGCTGATGCGTGGCGATGCCGAACGTTTTGACGCCTTTGCCAAACTGCCGCACCTGCCGTTCTTTGGCGGCCGTAACCTGCAAATCCCTTTCACCGCCATTGGTGCTGCCTACTACACTCTGCGCGATCGAATTGGGGTTTAATTCATCGCTGCCTCCGCACAAATCTGTTACTTAAATTGATACATTTTTCTAACTAGGCTGATTCTTAGAGGTCGGACTAGTTAGAACCTTTGTTTAGCAAAATTATCAGTAAGTTAGCGATCTTAATTTTTATTAAATACCGGTTAATATTTTACAGGCCATTTACTTAATATTAATAACTGCTGTTACGAAATAGAGCGGATTTTAAACTGAAATTTGCTGGTTACACTATATTTTATATTGCTTCTTTGTTGCTCTACCGACAAAAAAACAATATTATAAGACTTAGGATTAACGTTAATTAAGTTAATTACACTGTCTGACATGGAGTGAATCAGCATGACAAAGCCTCAATATCTCATCGAAGGAGATGTCCTTTTCTGCCCGAATAGCGTCGGTTTTTATCATCAGGAACTTCAGGAAGAAATCGTCACTATTTCCTCGTCTGCAGCTCGACTTTTCTCCTTTCTTATTAAAAATAAAGGAGAAATTGTTGAGAGAGAAGTGCTTCTGCAAAAAGTGTGGGATGATTACGGTCTACAGGCCAGCAATAATAATCTCAACCAATGCCTTAGCACGCTACGGCGGATCATCAAGAGCATGGGTATTGATAAAAACATCATAGAAACCATACCAAAAGTAGGGTTAAGAATAGCCAGTGATGTCGCCATTGAAGAGATCGCAATTAATCAGGGCGAGCCTGAATTACCTCGTAAAGAGAAAAAGAATTTTCTGAGCAAAATTAAAATCACTTACGTTTTAATTGCGCTGGTGATTATATTAACGGTGACTACCGTGGTGCATATATTTCATATCTACCAGCACTACTACCAATCAGATGCGAACTATACCGCTATGACGTGGAGCAATCCGGGCTGCGAGTTAACTGCAGATCCGTCAGTAGGTCATATGCCTAAGCTGTCCTCTTTTGCTAACACAGGCAGTCACCTATTAAAAAGGGAGCTGGTAAGCTCCCTGAAACTCTAGACATTCTCGCCAAGTAGCGGCGCAGTATGCTGCGCCCGCTGATTTAACCGATAGGCTCTAGCTCACATCGCTACGCCGATAAAGCGCAACACCTACGGCCAATACGCCAAGCATGCCAGCACAGCTACGGTTTACCCAGCGCATCACGTTCGCCGAGAATTTACGCATCGCATGGCGGCCACCGTAGGCATAGATCGTCATCATCACGCAGTCGATCATCGCGCTGACCAATGCCAGGATCAGGTATTGCATGGCGATCGGCTTTTCTGGCTGAATAAACTGCGGCAGAAAGGCCGAGAAAAACAGCAGGCCCTTAGGGTTGGACAAACCGACCATCAGGGAACGCAGGAATGCCGTTTTCCCGGTCGCCGCGGCGGCGCTAGCGCTTACCGCCAAAGCTTTTACCGGCGCTCGCCACAGCACCCAGGCCAAGTAGACCAGATATAACGCACCACCCCATTTCACTACGGCAAACAACTGCTCAGAGGCCTGCAACAACGCCCCTAGTCCGCAACCGACAGCGCCGATCAGCAACAGATCGGCCAATACCGCCCCCAGAAAACCGTAACTGGCAATACGCATACCGTGGATTGCACCATTGTTTAGCGCCAACAGCATGGAAGGGCCAGGGGTTACCATCACCGCACTGACGGCAATCACGTAAAGCAAAAGCGTAGTTAACTCCATCAACAACTCCGGATAAATGTAAAACTCTCTGCGCCGCTGCATCGCAATACGACAACATCGCTATGGGTGGGGAATATAGGGGATCAGCCCAATGTGATTCAAGTCACATTCTGTTTGAGAGGGAGTAATGGAGCAAGAAATCACCCCAAAAGGCATCAATTCAACAAAAAATAACCAGCATGCGGACTTATTGCTCACAAATAACGAACAAATTCACAAAACGTATGAATAAAGCCAAATGCATACAAATTAATTAACTATAATGTTGCAATAATGCAGCAATTTATTGATGAACTCTCGTCTCAAAAAACATATAGTAATAGCAGATTAATCATCAATGATTTCCCTGGTGTTGTTGTGTTTGCCCCTCATTTTTTGCGGGGCTTTTTTCTTCCCCCTGACCCGTCATCCCACTTGTTACTCCCTTTTTAGCGTGCGGCTAGCTTCGTCTCTACCAGTGGTTTACCAATCTATGTGGAGCTATCACCGAGCGATAAAGGTACACTGAACTCCTCCTACCTCTACCCGGTGAAAAAGATGTCTTTCTTTGATGCTTTTAAGCTATTCGGTGACGCCCCCGTTGATGTCACCTGCCCTGAATGCGCAAAAAGTTCGCCGCAAAATCGCAGCAAGGTGAAAAAAAACGTCACGCTGATCTGCCCCCACTGTGGACATTATTTCCGTAAACGCGAAAATTGAGAGTGCCAGGAACGAACTGCGTCGGCTGAGATAGGCGGGAGTGGCTGCAAAAAAACCGCTATCAATGGGCTCGATAGCGGCAAAGACCACATGGGACTTCGGAACGTTGTTTGAATGGATATGGCAAACACGGCCATTATATCCATGTATAGTGAGTGGGTAATGCCCACCCTCTTCATTTAGGAATTTATCCCGAGATTTCCAGTGTGGCTTACACCGTGAGTATGAACTCCCAGCCTCTGACGCTCAACTCGGTTGGAATAAAAGCACTGCTTCTAAACTACCATCAGTTTCCCATCCGCATATGAGCCATAATGTCATTCACCGCATCGTCAACTGTTCTGTGGTTGATGACCATAACAATGGGGCAGTTTACTTTTTCCAGCCATTGCTGATGCCGGACAGCATTTCTACTGACGTCAATTGATGTCTCATACGCTGCAGCCCATTCAACAAACTCCCTGTAGCGCTCATATTGATCACCGCCGGGTAAAATGGCATCCCCGAATCTCATTGACTCTCTGTGGCGGATACGTTCAAGACGAGTTTCATTTTCTACGTATACGTAGACCACAAGCTCAAAGAATGGGATAAACATGTCGCCCCAGCCACATAGCGAGCCACTCAGTATCCACTGTCTGTGGGATGCCAATGCAGTTGACAGGCGCCGTTGTCTTTCTTGAGTTTCATACACCACGGTATAGGGCGACGATGTGTTGCGCCAATAGAAATCATCGGAATCAAAATGTTGGCAATCAATTCGTTCATCCAATCGTCTTGCGATCGATGTCGTCCCCACTCCAGAGGCACCCAAAATGTGTATTCTGTTTATTTTCGGCGTCACCGGGGGCTGATTTTTAAGTATTCTGGCCATTAAACTATTTAGCCCTATTGGCAAACTGAATCGAAGACCTGGATCGCCGAAACGGGACTGTTTTTTGCCTGCGGCATCAGCATATACCCCACAGTACATTGCATTTCACTACCGGCGCCCCATTTCACAATCAGCTCTCCTTTGTCTTCCGCTACACGAGCATACATTTGCCCACCTTGCCCCACTGAACCCACATTGTTGCCTTTACTATCAAAGATATCGGCGCCGAACGGTACCGGTTCCCCCTGATAGGTCGCATTCACCAGAATCGCCGTCCCTTGTTTAGTGTTGTATTTCAATTTCACCACCGCCCCGGAATACGGTGCAACTTTCTGGCTGGTGTTATCCAACTCAACATCCGCTGCGGTGCCTTTCGGATCAATACTGATTTCGTTCATCTGGTAGGGATTCAGGTAAGGCACCATCGCATAGCCGCGGGAGTTAACGTTCACCCCAGGATACGACGACACGCTGGCCCCTTCTGCTCCCTTGGCCTCTACCAGGGCAAAGGTGTCTGAGGTGTAGGGAGTAAAGGTGATCCCTCCTGCGTGGGCGATCACCGTCCCTGTCATACCGGCAGAGCCGCTCTGGTAGCCTTTCCCGGTGCTGTAGGTTCCACTCAGTGCGCTGACGCGGCTGCGGTAGTTGCCATTCACCGAACCGCTGGTCCCCATCCCCTGGTTGGCGTTCATCGCGGTTATGCCATAACTGAACTGATTCTCCACGCCGGAGGTACCAGATACCGTGGCCTGCTGGCCATAACGCCCACTGCTGTCATGAGACAAGTCCATTCTCAGCTGTGGCGTGTGGAGTTCGTCATTCCGGCCCAGTGGCAAGCTAAAGCTTAGCAGGTAGTTGGTTTGCATCTGCCCGATGCTTGAGTGACTGCGGTTGGCACTGATGCCGTATGACAGGCTCTTATAGCGGTTGTTATACCCCACCTGATACTGTATATCGCTGCCATCCTGATTCCAGTAATCCTGCACTGAGCCACTGACATACAGTTGCCCCCAGTTATCCGGCAAGCCTTGCCCGGCGGTTAGCGTCAGGCGGTTTTTGACTCGTGATATGGAGTCCAGAAAATTCCCCTGCTCTGCCGCATCACGGGTTTGCGCGGCGGTCAGAAAATCCAGGTAGTTTTGGGAAGAAGAGCGATGGAAGACCGCCGAAAGGTTGCTGTTGGTTTCGCTGATAAGCTTGCTGTAGCTCAGTTGGTAACGCTGCCCGCTTAGGGTGCCGCCTGGCTGGCTCCGCCCGTTCGCATCGGTGCTATCACCCAGTTTCGTGCCGGCCTGAGTGATGTCAAAGGCCAGAGCCCCTATCGGGATCCCCAATGCCGCCCCTACCTGCACCGCATAGTAATCCTGGCTGATTTGCAAGCCACCATAGCCGGTAATGGCATTGGTCAGGCCATATTGATAAGTACTCTGGAATAGAGTCGGTTCATCACGCAGGTTTTCGCTACGCAATTGACCCGCAGTGACGGAATAGCGCGATGACCCCGGGCGCAGCAGTTGTGCCACCGAAGCATAAGGCACACTGAAAGTCTGTTCGGTGCCATCGGACTCACGCACGGTAACCACAAGATCGCCACCGTAACCGGTCGGGTAAAGGTCATTAATCAGGAACTCCCCCGGCGTCACTGTGGTTTCATATAAAACCTGGCCCCCCTGAGTCACGGTCACCCGAGCATTGGTGCGGGCGATCCCCCGGATTTCCGGCGCATAGCCACGCAGGGATTCCGGTAACATCCGCTCGTCGCTGGCCAGTTGAGCCCCGGTAAAAGGCAAGGTATCAAACAATTGCCCGGTAGTATTCGATTCCCCCAGCAACATTCGCCCTTTCAGTAGCGGAATGTCGCGCTGTAAATAGGTATTAATACTGCTGTATTGGCTGGGCCCGTCACTCATCTGGCTATAAGAGCCGTTGTGACGCAAATACCAAGCCCCCACGTTCAGCCCGGCGTTCACCCCGGCGAACAGCGAGTTAAAGGTGTTGCCGTGCGATTCGCTGGTGTAACCATTAACGTTGTAACCAAGCAGGAACGCCGGGATACCGCTGTCCCATAATTCCGGGCTCACTGTGCCCCGGGCAATATTGAGCATATAAATATGAGGGATAATGATATCCAGGCGTTGTTCATTACTGTCGAAATTCACCTGGGCTTCAGGAAGCTTATTTTGCAGATCCATACATAGGGCGCCGCTAGACTGCTGTTTTAAAAAGTCGGCGGGCAGTTTTTCGTAGTTGAACGCAATATTTCTAATAATGTCGCTAGTCAGGCAGGGATAGACCGACTTATCGGCCCGAGACTTGAATTCAATATCGGTATTACTGATCAGTTGATCGTTAACATACAGCGCGGTTTTGTAAATTCCGGGCAACCCTGAGGCGCCTTCAGCGAAACGGCTGAGATCGACCGACTGTACGTCATCAACGTTCAAAAAAGACGAGTCGAACTCCAGGCTCTTGGCACTGGTTTGCGGTGCGTTTTCAGTTGCTGCGTTGACACTTCCCGCCACAAAAATCGATAACGCCGCTACCGCCAAAGAGGCGAACGGCTCACGAATAGCGTAGCGCAAAAATTTTGACATCCCGCCCCCTCAAGAGCTTGATACCGGGTCTATCATTAAGACTTAAATATAAAAATAGTGATAGATATTATTATGTTACTTTATTACAGCATCGAAGGGGTTGACCGCACCATAGTCATTAACAACACTCCCACTGATTTTGTTGCCCCCATTGCCAGCCAGATTCAACACCATGCTTGAGCGCGGTGCCACCATGGCGTTATCGAGTTTTTTGCCGTTGACTGACAGGTTCACAAAGTTGACATAAAACGGCGTGGGATTGGTTGCCTGTACTTTGCCGCCTTGCGTGTTCCAAGTTACCGCTTTAGAAGCATCATTGGCATTGCCTTGCAGGCCCGCCGGACGATAGAACAGCTTGATCCGGGTACGGAAAGCCATTTGCAGACGGTTTTCGTTCGTTTTGGCTTCGCTCTTGGCCGGAACTTCCAGCACATTCAGCCAGAACACCGATTCCTTATCCATTGGCAAGCTTCCGCCAGCATAGCTGATACGTAGTGTCTGGCCCTTACCCTGCTCAACCCGGTTCATCGGCGGAGTCAGTACAAAGGGAACTTTGATAGCCGCAGGTTTGGCATTGGCATCGCCATTATCTATCCAGCTCTGCAGCAGTACCGGCGAGGGACCGACATTATTGATTTTGACGCTGACTTCTTTAGCATCCGACGGATAAATCACACGTGTGCCGCTGAGTACCACACTGGCCAGGCTGCTGCTACTGAAAAGAGCAATCGCTGCAAAAGTGCCAACCTGACGCGCAGTATTTAGAGGAAAAAGTTTCATAAAAAACTCCTAACCCAACGGGAAATAAAGGGGGATGACTCCCCCCTTCTAAAACTGATTATTGATACTGAATAGAATAGACTACATTGCTGATCACCGTGCCAGCAGTAGTGGCTCCTTCAGCATAATAACGCACTGCATAAGGCAGAGTAGCGCTACCGCTGGCAACATCTTGATAAGTGGTGTTGGTCACCTGATTCGCGTTACCAGCCTCGATCACTGCCCGAGACGTGCTGGATGCGTCCAACAGTTGCAGACTGACGTTGGAAGCCGTGCCAGTCAGGTTTTTCAGGCGCCCGGTCACGGAATCTACCGAAGCCCCCGCTTCAAAGAAGGCTGAGGCAGTCTGCAGTGTGCCTGAACAGTTATTCAGTGCCATCACGAAACCCGTTTCACCGGCGGTTTGGGTCGCGCCGTTCAACTGGCTGGTGCCAACGGTTGGCAGTACGACGGTGGCGTCTGCCGTCTGACCATCGACTACGACATCACAGGTGTTGGCGGTCAGTTCACCGTTGAAGGTGATGGTACCGGTAGAAGCGGCCTGAGCCAGCCCCACAGAACCCAATACTGCAACCAGGGAAGCTACGATTGTTAAGTTTTTCATGTTTATTCCTAGTGACCTTACGTCATTAAACTAATAGGTTACCCACAAAATGTGGGTATATTTATGCAATACATAACTCTATAAATATGACGAGTACATATCGGCAATAACACAGCATTGAAAATGCAGGACAATAACTGGTGCAATAAAATCAAATGGAAATACATTCACAAGATATCAATGAATGGTAGTTCCGTGTTGAAAGCCTTTTCAGCGAACCTTTATCCCTTACCCCATCACGAATCATTCGTTCGGTGTTGCATACTGCCTTGCTGTTGGGATAAATATTATCGCCAAGAACAGAATATTCTTAGTGAAGTAGTATAAAATGCAGGGCAAAACATTTATTACCATTAAAATCAATAGATTAAACAACGTTCTTATATGAAAGACCGGATTTCTTTATTGTTCTAACAGCACTGCAATCCCATATAAGAAAACCATGCAACAAATTGATATATAACAAAAAACCAATAAAATGGATTTTGGAAGCGATACACGGATAGCTTCGCTTACCCGTAAGTTACTTACTGCTCTGCCGCAAAGTTAAACTTCATCGGCGTTTGGCTGCTGATCTGTTTTTGAGGGAAAACAAAAGGGAGCCATAGGCTCCCGATACTCAATAGTGAATTTTTAGTTATTGGAATTTCAGCATGAAACCAGCCATAGCCTGATAATCACCCGCTTGAATATTTTCCGGCACACCATCTCCCTGAAGGTAAACGGTAAAAGGAAGGGTGTTATTACCATTCTGGAGCGAAAAGTTTTTGCTGGGTTTTCCCAGCTCAAGCACATTTCCTGAACCATCGGTCAATGCAACACTGGCACCGCTAGCAGTACCTGTAATGCCAAGACGACCATCCTTTCCTTCCATTCCAACAAAAGTAACGGTTACGCTATTACCTGCAGAAGCTTCACAATTTTCCAATTTAATATTGAATCATTGTACAGTCGACTTACCAGAGCCATTGTTTTCAAGCAGTGCAGCATCGGCCACCTGCCCTAATGCGATTGTCTGGTCAAGAGACTCGGGAGCTAAAGAGCAGGATGTTTATGTCTTAATAATACTACCTGACACTGTCATTCTTCCATTACCTTTGGCCATCGTTGCCGAGCTAAAAGCAATAGTTGTTAAGAATAGTACAGCTAACAAGTTTTTAATTTCTATAATAGAACCCATTGTTGAAAATAATAGCACCAAATGTGCATGGCTATAATCGCATTTTACGTAATAATTGAAATTCGTTTGCGTTGTGCCAGTGACAGGCAAAATTATTTAATCTATTCATACCTCGTGTACTTCTTGGGGCGTATTTCACCGACTACGCTCGCAATAGTTAACATTTTTCAAGGGTGGATATAGCCGCTAGCGATCTGCAACCATTCATTATTGAAATAAGATTTATGACCTGCTCCCAGTTGATTAATACACGGCAATGTTAGTAATGTCTTCATAAACCACATGAGGACATGCCCATGAAGAAGCGTTTTTCCGACGAACAGATCATCAGTATCCTCCGCGAGGCTGAAGCCGGGGTTTCTGCCCGTGAGCTCTGCCGTAAGCACGCCATTTCCGACGCCACCTTTTACACCTGGCGTAAGAAGTATGGCGGTATGGAGGTGCCCGAGGTTAAGCGCCTGAAGTCGCTTGAGGAAGAGAACGCCAGGCTCAAGAAGCTGCTTGCCGAAGCCATGCTGGATAAGGAGGCGCTTCAGGTGGCTCTGGGGCGAAAGTACTGACGACAGACCAGAAGCGGGAAGCCGTGGTGTTGATGTGTGATGCGACCGGTCTGTCGCAACGTCGTACCTGCAGGCTTACAGGTTTGTCCTTGTCGACCTGCCGTTATGATGCTCAGCGTCCGGCTGCTGATGCACATTTATCAGGGCGTATTACTGAGCTGGCGCTTGAACGCAGACGTTTTGGTTATCGGCGCATCTGGCAGTTGCTGCGTAGGGAGGGCCTTCACGTCAATCACAAGCGGGTATACCGTATTTACCACCTTAATGGACTGAGCGTAAAACGCAGACGACGCCGTAAAGGGCTGGCGACCGAACGGTTTCCGCTTCTGCGCCCGGATGCGCCGAACCTTACATGGTCGATGGATTTCGTTATGGACGCACTGGCCAACGGTCGCAGGATAAAGTGCCTGACCTGTGTGGATGATTTCACGAAGGAGTGTCTGACGATCACCGCTGCTTTCGGTATTTCAGGCGTTCAGGTCACGCATATTCTGGACAGCATCGCGTTGTTTCGGGGCTATCCGACGACAATAAGAACCGATCAGGGCCCGGAATTTACCTGTCGCGCGCTCGATCAATGGGCCTTTGAGCATGGTGTGGAACTACGGCTTATCCAGCCAGGTAAGCCAACGCAGAACGGATTTATTGAGAGTTTTAACGGACGCTTTCGCGATGAGTGTCTGAATGAACACTGGTTCAGGGATATTATTCATGCCCGGAAAACGATTAATGACTGGCGGCAGGATTATAACGAGAGCCGTCCCCATTCATCGCTGGATTACCAGACACCAGCTGAATTCGCAACGGACTGGCGAAACAGGAAATATGAAGAAAAACCAACCGACATTACTAACTGAAGGTTGTATCTAATCCTGGGGGCAGGTCACCCCTACCTGCTGTTGATGCCCGGGATATTGCGGCGATCCTTGATGAGTACAAAGCTATTGGGCAGGCCCGTATGGCTCAGGTTGTTCGCTCTGTTTTGATCGACGTGTTCAAAGAAGCTCAACATGCAGGTGAGGTCCCACCAGGTTATAACCCTGCAGAAGCCACTAAGCAGCCACGGAGGAAAATTACACGCCAGCGCTTGAACTTAGAAGAGTGGCAGAAAATTTTCGATATTGCAGATCAGCAGCATCGATACATGGGCAATGCGATGCTATTGGCCATAGTCACAGGACAGCGCCTGGGTGATATCTCAGAAATGAAATTCAGTGATATTTGGGATGATCACTTGCATGTTTCGCAAGAGAAAACAGGCTCCAAGTTAGCAATACCGCTTTCTCTTCGATGCGATGCTTTGAACATATCCTTGCGTGAGGTTATCTCGCGCTGCCGAGATTATGCTGTAAGTCCATATCTAGTACATTACTTCCGTTCGACATCAATGGCCAAGCGTGGCGCCAAAGTTTCCGGTAATACGATGACAACCAACTTTAGCAAGGCCAGAGATAAAACTGATATTGACTGGGGTAACGGTACACCAGCTACATTTCATGAACAGCGTTCGCTCGCCGAAAGGCTGTATAAGTCCCAGGGCGTAAACACACAGATACTCCTGGGACACAAAACACAATCTCAGACGGACCGCTATCATGATGATAGGGGCAAGGATTGGATCAAAGTCAGCTGCTAGCTTTAGGTGTATTAACTCAGACCTGAACTGACAGTTTCCGTGGATAGAACGCTTATCTTATCTGACAGTCGGGTTTGAGCTGTGAGTTCAACGGGTCGAAGCAACACTATCCAATCACTATTAAACTGTGAAGTCAGGCCGGTGTGTTCCAATACACTCAGAGACTTTTTCAATTAGCTCTAGACAATTCTCAATAAAAGTATCATCGACCCTTACAAGCCCAAGAATACCGGATACATCACCTTCCTCAAAGGTCGGTGTGGTTGGAGTGTCCACCACGAAGGTAAGTGTACTAATTTTACTGACAAGACTCTTGTAACTCACTCCGTCCCCATGTTTTAGAGCATTGATTGCAAAGTAATAATTATGAAAATCTTCTTTTAACTCATGCTGACCTGCCTGTTCTAGTATCCGCTCAGCCTCTTTGAAACCATTTTGACAACCAAGCCCTCGTTGCAAGTGCGCTTCAAAAATTGAAAACATTCCTACTGCATGAATCATCCTTTGTAGATTTAGCGCCTGGAGATTTTTGACGGGGGGCGTTGAGCCAGTTTCCGACAGATCAATCATTGTTTTTTCATAAGCCTCGTTTATCATCCTTAACGAAAAATGAGTACATCTATATGCAAGCTCATGGAATTGGTGCATCTTTTTGAGTTCCTTTAAATGTGGCCAATGTCAGCATCCGGCGCCTCCCGGCCCTGCAGGACGCGCTAACAAGGTTGCTATGAGCGAAAATAGACTTAACAGATTTACCACTTAGGCAACTACCATTCGGATAGTTTCCATTACCACTTTTTAACACGACAGATCATTCTGGCTCGATAAAAAGTAGAGAGATTTGAACGGCTATTTTTAGATATCGTTCAGCTTCATCTTTTGTGAGTTCAAAATCTCCCAAGTGAGCCGCTTCATTTCGTAGCTTCCGCATCTTATCCACCAAAATAGCTGTGGACTTCTCAAGTTTTCCTTCTCTCACTAACCAGTCAATAAACAATCCAGGATTTATTAGCGGAACAGATGCGCCCTGGATAAATCCAGCCTTACCTGCCGCTTCTTCAATTAGTAACCATGACTCCATAATCGCAGCTCTGGGCGACACATCAGCAATTCGTTCCAATTGTGCCATCCGTTTAGAAAACTCAATATCTTCCTCTGTTAAAATTGTTGATGCTTCAACCAAGGGAGACTCATTCGCTAAGTCCTCAGCGGCTTTTAATCCCAAAGTAAATTCAGCTTCAGCATTTCCAAGTTTTACCTTAGATAATCTGAGAATTAACTCCTTAACATCATTACCATATTTATGTACAAACCATACAAAAACCAGTGGCCAAGCTAAAACTGATACTAACTCCACAATATTAGACATTTTTATCCCTCAAGCTTTTACTCTTTCTCAAACCCAAAAGTCACGCGATGCCGTTTTAAGTATTTTTTATTCTCCTCAAACAGCCCATCAATTTTTGAGTTCAACGGAATTTTTAAATCACGAAGCAGACCTGCAAATTCTTTCTTGTGCAATAAGTGCCCATTATCATCAAAGCTGATCATGCCCCGATCGAACAATCTGTCCAGGTTAGGAATAAGGGGGAATCCGTTGTAAGGGTCAACTTTCTCTTTGTCATTTGAGATAGACCACGAAACAATATGGGACGCGGTTAGCATTGACTCAAGCGCAATGCCTGTGACCGCGCATTTTCCGCCCCACTTCTTAAATAATTTATCTCGGTAGGGACCGTGACCAACACGAGCCTGAATGATGGTTTCTTTGGTGCTTCCGGTTGCTTCTTTTACCTTAGCTGTCTCTTTATTGAAGTCTATTGAGACATTTTCACTAATGAAGCTTGCTATCATTTTTGCTGCGACTTCGGGGATCTCGCACATATACGTTTGTGTGCACGAACCATTCTCGGCAAAGACTGATGGACGACTCGACTCATTATATGAACTCATAAATATCTCGCTAAACTGCGAAACATCGATCGAGTGCTCCAAAACGATCAACTCTACGTCTACTCGAGTGCCCTCACGTTCCCATTTATCAAAGGAACGACTAAGGGGGCGCGGTGCAGGTTTTGCATCGGCCGTGGCGGTGGCCACATAGACTATCTCTCTATCCTTATTACAGAAAATGACGTCTCCGGCTTTTACGCCCTTTACTGCTTCCCACGAAGCATTGCTGAACTTTTGCCCATTCTTGTTCATGCCATATTGCGGAGCCCAGAGGAAATTTTGATCTTTAACTTCTTTATAGCTACTACCAATGTTCACCCAGAAAAAGCTCATTAATACCCCTTGTAGGATTCTTTTCTCATGACGAAAAGTGCATTTGTAAGTAGTTTATCGTCAGTTTCGCAGGGAATTTTAGACTCAGCTCAACCTTTAAATATTAATTCTCGAAAGCACCAAAATGGCCGAGTTTTGATAACTTTTTGATAACCGTTGCATATTGAATAATAAAAAACGGGAACCATTAGGCTCCCGTTATCATCAAACGCTAAAACACGCTTACATGTGTTTAACGATAGCGTCGCCAAACTCTGAACATTTCAGCAGTTTAGCGCCTTCCATCAGGCGTTCGAAGTCGTAAGTCACGGTCTTGGCAGCAATTGCGCCTTCCATGCCCTTCACGATCAGGTCGGCAGCTTCGAACCAGCCCATATGACGCAGCAGCATATAGCTGGGTAATCATAACCCATTGATTATTATATCGTACATTCCAATTCACGTCGGTAAAAATCGGCCTTAGTGAGCCTTGATTGGTGCTGGTTTGAGTTGAGTTTTGCAGAAAGAAATTTATGCATTGATCGCATTTTATTATGACCGGTCACCGTTATTTCTAACAAGTGCCGCAGCATCTCGGCATACCCCTTTATGAAGTCTGTTCCCTACAGCCCTACGTTTCGATTCCAAAGCATTAACGATAGCCATTCTGTCGACAAGCTGTCCAGCATGGACCAGTTCAACAACCACCGCCCCGATTTCTGCGACTATCATCCCGCATCTTTCCTCATCCAGTTCCATAGATACCTCCGGTTATTTTTCACCCAGATTAGCATGGTGATATCTGGCTGGATAGTTTGCCGGAATTTTTCCCGGCGTTGTAAATCACTCCTTGATTTTTTCGATAGGTACAGGCGTTTCACCTGGAACCTATTCTTTAAAACCTTCCTACTCGAAAAATTTTCCGCTTTGCAAAAATCCATATTGAACAAAGAATAATTTAGCTGTACAAATAAACAGTTAAATCGTGGAGGGCTAAATCATGCTGCATATTGAAGTGACTATCGATAAGAAAAAGAAACTGCCAGCATGTGCTGCGTCTGCTCTGGCCATTGAACTGAACAAGCGCCTACAGCGTAAGTTTCCTGATGCTGTGGCCACCGTTCGGATGGCTGGCATGGATGGGCTATCAGTTGGCAGGGCGACACCGGCAGATAGAGAGGCGATCGAGGAAATACTGCAGGAGACGTGGGAAAGTGCTGATGACTGGTTTCAGTCGTGAAAATTGCAAATTAATGTGTAGCAGCTATATTTGCTAAATTAATCCTATCAAAGAGCTTTAGCGTGAAAAAAGGACTCGACAAAGATGCGTTATTCACAATTATCCTGCTCGTTTCAGCGGTATCCTTTTTTGTCTTAACGTTCCTAGTATGGCGTTGACAATTCATATTATGGCCGAACTACACATAACCGCTTGCGGAACTGACAGATAGCTATCGAGTACAGAATACTGCCCCAGTATCGTTATTGAAAATTCAGCACGCATTGCCAAAATGATACAGGGGCAGCACTATTAAAATTTACTTCTTGGCACTTTCTGCATCAGCAGCCATGGTTTTTTCATGAGCAACTTTAGAGCGTTCCATTGCTGAAGCTGATTCTTTCTTGGCTTCTTCGTGCTTTCCTTCTTTATGATGCTTAGCAGCCTTCTTGTGGTGCTTCGCGGCGGTTTTATGCTTAACCGCTGCGTCTTCATGTTCCATAGTTGTAGCATCGGCAGCAATCGAAGCGAAAGAAGGTAGACCCAGAGCAAACATGGAAATAATTAAGCCTTTATTAGTCATAACAATTCCTTTGATTTAAATCATAACCAGACTGCGCCAGTAAACCTAGTCGATAACTCAGAAATTGCAAACCGGTATTTACCCTAGCCTAGTTTTCACTTCCTGGGTTCTTAGATAGGGACTGGCGTTTCACCCTGTGAAAACTCCGAATACAGCTCATCTACGGCGGCATCTCGACACGCAGATCAATCCAGCGACAGCCTGGGATATCCATTGACTAGCCTGACTTTTTAGTCAGTTAGTGCTGACTCTGGTATGGGGATTGAATCATCCGGAACATATTCGGCGAATTGACTGTTTGGAACGTTTAGGCGAACCATTAAAAACTTACCTTCAGGGATGTCGATGCTGTCACCATTGGCGTAACCGTCAATGTTATTCTGCAACGCAGAAATGGGACAATCATTTGTCCTGTGGTACGTCTTGAATATAATTGAGCCGTCCTTTTTCACTTCATAGTCCACCCACAATAATGCACTGCCGTTTTCGTCCTTGGGTACTTCGAATTTCCAACCATTATCGTTATAAAAACCCAAACACCCATCAACGTGATAAATGCCTACATCAAGCCGCTTGCAGGTAACCCCTTCCGACTCCATATTGTTTTTGCAGGTGCCATCCCGATAAATACTCGTTATTGGCGAGGCTTTCTTAATAAATCCATTACCATCAACAACTGTATTAAAACTATGCCAAATGACTTTGTGCATTACCCAGCCTTCGCGAAGGTTGCCACATGATACTGATAGATGGTTTGCTGTTGATGCCATGTTAAACGCAGCATAAACGTCTTCTGTTCGGCACCATATCGACGGTCCCCAAGCAGGAGTATACCATCCGTCACCGTTGTCATTTATTGGCGCATTGTTTCTAAAGGCTGTAAGGCCACGCTCGCCAAGTTCATTAAGTAGGTAATTAACATTATTGCTATTAATGGTTTTAAATCCTTTATAGCTCCCCCCCAGCCCCCATGCGCCATTTAACATGATTTGATTACTATTGGCACCTACGTTAGCCGTTGCTGCTGTTCCCAGGCCAAGGCTAGTACGAGCGGCGACTTTATCGCTTAAGTCAGATAGATTTTTATCTTTTGCTAACTTACCTGCGGTTGTCTCCGCTACTGTATTAATATCATTTCTTAGAATAGATAATTGTCCTGCGTAACCTCGCCATGCTGGCCCGGTGAACGTGCTGCCATCGGGCAACTTGACCGTTACATTACCCGTGCCGCTGAATACCTGCTGCCAATTGTCCTTGTCATAGTTTAGCCCGCGTATCGCTCTTGATGCTTCAGCGACGAGCTGTGCGGTGATTGAGTTCTGTGTTTCACGCGGCACGGCTGACCATGCTGCTCCGGCTTGCGTAGGGCCATCGTAGACGCGGATTAGCGTCACCTGTATCGCGTTATCGACGGTTTTCACCGGCAGCGTATACGTAACACCACCGACAACCGCTACAACAAAATCGCCGGGCTTCAGTTCTGTTATGAACGCCGTACCCGCGCCTTTAACGATCGCCGAGTTGGTCGTGAGCGTGATAGTTCCTGCTGGCATAGCCTGCCCCTTATTTAAAGACTAAAATAATCTGCGGCGTCCAGTACGGGCAGATTGATTGTTGTCAGCCGATACTGAATATTGATTTTGCTATGGTCGTAACTGTTGATGTATCTCGTGCGCCAGGCAGTAACGCCACCGCCAGCCATTCGCATTCCAGCATGGCGATAATCAAGATAGTTATTCGATAGATTCATACCATCATGAATACCAAGGCGGCAGAGTGGGACCAGCGGCTTTGCTGTCGCCATGAGGGGGTATGCATAGTTACCCGGTATGCGCTGCGTGTTTAATGAATTACCGCGATAGAGCATGGGAGCATTATCAGAGGAGAATGTGCATTGCCCTGCGGCATTCCAGATTGCCAACCCGTAACGCGGAGGAACCGGATAAGAGCCGTTCGAAAAGATGCATATCCACATCTGGCAATCTGCACTGCCGTCGCTGATGATATCTCTACCTGCCTCTCTATAGACATTCACAGTCATGCTTTCACGGTCAAAATCCACAGCGCGATCACCACGATCCCAGTAAGCAAAAACAATCGCATTGGCACGATCAGGAATATCGGGGATTGCCCAGGCACCGCGCACGGTAACAACACCACGCCAGACGCATTTCCCCGCAACAGCCAGATCGTTAAATTCACTGTAGTCTGTCGCGTCGATAAGCTGGAGTCCATAGCGAGGTACACCTCCAGCGCCTGATACCTGAAAGGCATCAAACTCGATGGGTCGCCTGCCTTTGTCCTGCCTGGAATTAAATCCATCAAACCAGGCATGCACTGTACCTCCCGATATTTGTACACCACTGCATGATATTACTCTGGGAGCCGCGCCTGTTTGAATAATGGCAACCGTTCTTCTTGGGACAATAAATAATGAGGCTCCAGGCGAGAGGTCGGGGTATGACCATGTTTCTCCGTTTTGGTCAAACTCTGGGTTAAAAAAGCCACGATAGGCGCAGGCTTTAGAACCGTTGCTGATATCAACACCCGCACCACCGTCTTTGGGATAAACTACAAGTCCGTATCGGCTCAATATATCCTCCCGAGCTTTGTTCTTATTTGCCCTGCACCGTCGTAAACTGCCACACCATCGTTATTGACAACAGTCCTTCCAAGACCAGGCACTGAACCATTGATTTCAACATATCCATCCCTGAACCCCAGTTTCATACCAACGCCCCCCGGAGAGTAATTATCTGACTGGAGATAATCCGTAATTTGAGCGCCACCGATTGAGGCGTTTTTTATTTTTGCTGAGGTAATAGAACCATTCTGAATAAAGGCATCACTGATAAATACCTGCCCATTAACCACAGCAAAAGGCGAATATTGTTTATCCCCGCTACCGCTCATCAGTACGAACTGATTGGCGTTAAATCCGATGCGAGTTACTACTGGCTGGCCAGCTTGCGCCAATACCGCAATAGACATCCCGGCGCTGTAATACACGCCATTAATACGCACACCGGCTTTCAACGTATGCACCGCTGTTGCGCCAGTAGCATCAACAGTAGCTGTTAGCTTGTCTTCCAAAGCCGCGGTAACGTCACCGATCTGCGCCTGCACTTGCGTGGACATTTCAGCAAACGCTTTATCAACCTCGGCTATCGTGGTTTTTACAACCAGAATATCGGCTCGTACTTCGCCGTATTGCGCCCACTGATGGTCAACCGTCGCGTTATTGGCCAGGGCGTTCTGCAGGATGGCGTCGATGTTGGTATCGATCTGGCCAGAAAGCCGATCACCATCAGCAGACGACATAAAACCATCGCCAATCACATGAAGATAGTCATCAGCATCGCCGTTAGACTGCCCGCGCACCCAATCAATCCAGTCACCCTGATTGCCAGTGCGATCGACGAGCCGCGCACGATACCAGAACTCTTGCCCCGCCTGTAATCCGCTCTGCGTATAGCTACGTTGCGGGTAAGGCACATCTGAAAGCAACATGGCGTTATTGCCTGCGGCATTATCAGCATATTGAATTTCGGTTTTCAGTGTGTCCCCGGCTCCGGCAGGAAAATTCCATGAAAGCCCTATTCCCCACAATAAGGGCGTTGCTGCGAACCCTACTGGCTTAGGTGGTTTCCCTTCCTTGCCATTTAGCCGAGTTTCCTTTGATGTTCCCCAGATAGAGGAAACATCACTGGCATTTATGGCCCGGACCCGCACCAGATATCGCCCGGCAAAAATATTCTGCACTTCGAATCCCAGGGCCGATGTGCGCGCCATAGAAACCCAGTTGCTATCGTCTCGCCGCCATTCGGCTTCATACGCCACAGCATTATCAACAGCATCCCAGTTGGCTCGCATCGTAGTGATTGCAATCCCTTGGTTAATCTGCGTAAAACTGCTGACCTGTATATTGGTTGGAGGCGCTTGCACACCAGGCGGGATCACTGATATCGGCCGCTCATCCAGTCGGGCACCAGTATCGATCGCATCGTATTTGCCCGGACTATGCCAAACAGCAGAAATGGTAAACGTGCCGTCATCATTATCAGTAACGTTTGAAACCCGATACTGTTGGACTGCCAGATCGCCAGCATCGACAGACCACACGGCCTCCGGTTCTGGATTTGGGTTATAAGCAGTGCTGACCGTGACGTTGGTACCACTGACGACGGAAACAGTGCGTGCCTGGGAGCTGCCGTTCGGTAAATTGATAATCAGCCGATCACCCGGCGATACATCGGCAACCCGATCCAATTTAATCACCCGGCCATTAACTGCCGATATGCGGCCGCCTAATACACGCCCAGCCAACATCTGATCTGCAACGCCAATGATGCGCCCAGGCAATGGAATGTAACCATCCAGCCCAGTTGAGAACGATATTGTGCGGTCGTTGCTATTCGTGAGTAGCGCCCAGCGCCCGCGCCTGTTTGCCTCCGTTTGCCGCGTGCAACCTATGGCGGAAATTTCCGTCTGATTGATGCCGTAACGCTCAACCAGTGCATTTTCCATAACCGCTTCGACTTCATCTTGATAATGATTGTCAGGGTTTGACCAACTCACCATCGCGCTTGAATAGCGGTTTCGATAACTGCCGCCTTGGTAGTGAAATTTTCCATCAATGACGTTTGCTCGAGTGTATGTAAAATCCATATCCCTCGGCATATCAGCCAACACGCAAACTTGGTTATTGGCCCAATACGTCATGCCACGAAAAATCGAAGCCAGATCGCGCAGTACGGTAAAAGCTTCATTCTGAGCCTGAATATAAACGTCACACACAAATCGTGGTTCTGTACCGGAGCCGCCACGCCCATCGGGTACACGTTGATCACAGTATTGTGCTATACGATACAGTTCTACCTCATCAACTTGGGTTGCATCCAAGCGATCACCAAGGCCAAACCGCTTATTCAGCAAAATATCGTAGAATACCCATGCTGGATTGTTGGAGTAGGCCCATTTAAAACTGCCGTCCCATGTGCCGCTGTATGTCCGGCTTTCCGGGTCATATGTTGTCGGAACGCGAATAACCCGCCCTTTCGGCTTACAACTGATCTGCGGAATGTTTGGGAACTGTTTCGCATCGAACGAAACGAATAACAACGCCGTGTTGGGATAACGAAGCTTGGCATCGATCACTTCAGTGATCGCCATCACACGCGTAAGATCCACGACATTGCTGGATGTTGAGTCAGGGGTAATCCTGCGCAGGCGGATTTGCCAGCCTGTTGTTGCTGCCGGCAGATTCACACGGTGACTACGCTCAAAAAGTGACGTAGTTTTGTCGTTTATCACACTGTTTAAAACGGTCTGATATGCGCCGCCATCAGTAGAGAGATCGATCGCATAATCAACCCGAGTACCCACGCGATCCCCGTTATCCTCTTGCCTTACCAGCGTCTGCCAGCCAAGGCGAACTCTGACAGCAGATAACTGAGTATTATTTATCGCTCTCACCCAAGGCTGCGTAGCTTTCAGATCGACACCAACACTAGCTTCGTATTCAGCACCTGGCATTCCCTGAATATAATTCTGCATCTGGGTGCCCGGACGGAAATCCCACTCAAAGCCGGGATAGTTCAGGGTTCCATCTGGCGAAAAAACCGGGGTGCCATCGAGGAAAATATTTTGCCCATCCAACCCGCCAGCAAATTCCCCCTCACCCAGCGCCAGTAAAATCTTCGCCCTCGCTATCGACTGGATGCTGTCCGGGGACTCTGTCGGGGTATGGCTACTGCCACCGCCACCTTTGCGACCTTGGATCACGTCTGTCATAGTTTCGCCCATAAAAAAAGCTCGCCTGAGCGAGCCTGATTGAACACTGATATTTTTACTGCTGATCTTCTGCGTAGATCCCCGCCGATATCACTGCACCGCCGATTTCTCGACTGCCGTATAGGACACCAACTGGATTGCCCTGGGTCGTCGAGTTAACCGGGCCACCAAACGCGTATGAAGGTTTGTTCTCAGCGTTCTGACCGACCGACAAGCCACCTGGCTGCGGTGATAACATTTGCACTACTCCACCAAACATCATCGATGCACCGGCCATCCGAAGATAGGGAGATATCGGAGCCAAAAACGGGATAAAAGAAGCTGCGATAAGGGCGGCACCAAGGACAGTTTGAAAAACACCACCACGCTTACTACCAATAATGACCGGGATAATCCGTATATCGCCATTGCCCTTAGTCATGTCGATCTCTTCTTCACTGACATTCTTACGGCCGACAAAAACAGCAAAAGTCAGCCCCTGGATTTGAGCCTCGTTCATAAAACGTTCGAAACCGGGAAACTGCCCCTTAAGCGCCCTGATCGCGTGAGGTATATCTCTGGCACGATAAGTAAATTCCTTGACGAATTTCTTTCCGAGAATGCCGCCAAGCCTGATTGTTCTGATTGGAATGTCACTCATTTGAAAAAGTCCTTAAAGCGCAGGATTTTTATCATTCTTTCCTGAAAATAACCGCCGTATGGGATCCGCTGGCTCAGTTGCCCATAAGGATGGTGCAGTAGCATGTTGCCTTCCAACAGGATCCCCGCGTGATTGGGTACCGAAGCCGAGATCTGCATAATGACCATATCGCCCGGTTGTGGTGACCCGTAGAACTCCCGAAAGCCGCATTCATACCAGTTGTCCATATACAGGTTTTCACCTTCATCCCACCAGTGGCGCTCCACACTGTAATTAGGCAGAGTAATGCCGTGCTGTTGCCGGTAATAATCCATAATCAACGACCAGCAATCGGCATGCCCAAATACGAACTGACGACCTTCCAACGGGCGATCACCGCGTGGGTTAATCGTCCTGATATCACCCTCAGGCCACGAAGCGATCACCCACGGCAATTCCGTAACGTCACACTGCAGCATGTCCAGTTCGCTGGGCTGCGTCGTGGCCCCATCGCCAGTGTGGCTATGTACGATAGCTGCTACGGTTCCCCACTCTTCGGCTTCCGCATAGTCCAACGGGGCCAACTCAAAATGTTCTGTAGGCTTGGGGGAAAGATTGGCACAGGGAAAATAACGCTCTACGCGCCCTTTCTGGGCGATGACGCCGCAGCATTCAGCCGGGTGGCAACTCTCAGCATGAGCCAAGATTGCATCGATAGTTTTTTGTCGCATGGTTACCTCCGAACCAACGCAGAGCCTGGGAAGCCACCGAAATCAAGTTCGTTATTTTCGCCAAAGCGTTTTTTGCAATCCGTCAGCAGCCCCCCACACTCATCTTGCGAAGGATCTGCAGTAGGATTCCCTTTCTTATCAAACCAGCCGTTTTGCCCCGCATAGGCGCATCCGTCACCGGTTTTATAAAGCCCACGCATACACCAAGTGCAAAGTGCCGTAATTTGCCGCGTTGGGATCTGCCGCCCTTGCAATGACATTGGATCGGACAGCGTAAACTCAATAACCTCGTTGTCTTCCGCGCTTTTGCTGTCGATGTAGAAAACCTGCTTAAATTCTTGGGCTGGGTCTGCTTTGGGGTTTCCACCGGCAAAGTTTTTGGCATCGAGGTAATGTGCGAAAGTATCGTGGATGGTTACCTTGGCCTGAAGCATATCGTCAAAACGCAAACACAGCGCGGTGATCAGGCTGTCGATATTTGACACCGCCAATTTCGGTGTTGCACTGGCCCCATCGCTGGATGATTCTAGCCCCTTTAACTCATACGGAAATGCGCCGTATTCTTTCCCCTGCCACCAAACGCTTTTTGGCTTTAACTTGGCTTCATCGCCACCAGACGCGGCGATCTCCGTTGGAGTATGAGGTATGGTTTCGTTGTGAAAGCGCAGGATATCGGCACCGAACTTTGTACCGTCGACTTCGATTAACCGGATCCGGTTACCGGGTTCCAGTTTTTGCACGTCATTTGTGATTGCCACATGGTCTCCTTATGGCGCGAACGCTTGTTCAAATGTCGCAGATACCGTCATAACAGGGCCGCCAACCGGAGTCGCCTTGATGGAGTCAGCAACCACGCGATATAGGCCCTTTACCCCGTAGGGTGGTGTCCAGAAGAATGATTTAGTGGTGTGGGACCGGACGAACTCTAACAGCGGGAGCATCTGAGCTTTTTGGCCGGTGAATGACAGCGGCCAGGTCTGGGTTTCAATGTTGAGGCCATTACCGGCTACCTGCTTATAGCCATCACCGAACTGTGCCGTTCTCACCCGCTGGGCATAGCTGCCCTCTGGCTGCCCCTGAATGCGCCAGGTGAATGTGTCGATTGCCATGTTTTCTCCGTGCATAAAATCCGGTGCAATGCCCACAGAAATGTCGGGCATTAAAAACCCGCAGTTAAACGGGTTAGCTGACGTCCACAAATTAAAAAGCCACCCGAAATAGGTGGCTGAATAAAATCAATCCAGTTATCTATTTACAGTCAATGACAGCCCTTTCAATTTTATTGCTGGTCATAGATGGCATACGCTCAAATAAGACGTAATTAGTTTTTCCTGCATGCTCTCTTACATCAAGAACAGCATCAGCACCTGCACCACTGCTGCTCAGTATTTGGATGGAAAAACCATCAGCTAATGGAACTGATGTTGCATTATAATAAGTCTGGTTCCATTTCTCCGCAACGCACGCAGACATGACCTGTGCCGTTTTTTGTGACTGCCCAGTTGATACAGGTTCCCCTTCCAGTAATTCTTGTACAGTAGCACAACCTGCCAACGCAACCATTATCACGAAAAACCCCAGTGCTTTCATTTGATTATTCCTTTTAAAAAAAGTAGCAATATCCAATTATCACGCTTCATTGTTTTTTAAGGATTCGGAGCATTCCCTCAAGTTCTGCTTCAAAGTTTTTCCTGAGGTTTTCCGGGAGACTATCTCTAAGTCGGCGAATCACTGGCTCGTGTGTCACCATTACCGAAAGAGCTGAGTTTTTCGGCATTTCATTATGTAGTTGGTTCGCAAAAGCTTTAATGCCATCATAATTAAGAACAACATCACCGTCCTGGTCTTCAGTAACAAAATCACTGGCAACAAGCACTTTCGCACTTCCAACAACCCTGCCTGCGCTAAGAGCACTAACGTCACTCCCACAATGTTTACATTTGATTGCTTCAGCTCTAATTAACTCAGCACAAAGTGGACACCGTACCATCCCTTGGTTTAGTTGTATATTTTCAATATCCTGCTTGCTGCCACTAAGGCAAAGAGAGTGGATTAAAGCGACAATGAACAGCAAGAAACCATACAACCACCACGCCCCGAATGACCTACCCTTGCTTTGTGCAATAAAAGCAGGTATTAGACCAAGAAAGGCCGCAATTATCAGAATCTCCACACCGACTTCTCCGTAAATTACAAGTGGCAACATCCTATCACCACTTACAGTCATCAGGCATATCAAGACATCACATTTTCTGATGATTACCTTGAATTCTGTGCATACCAAATCTGTCCTCCCGGCCTCAACTCCCTCGCGATCCCCTCCCTAACGGATACGTCGATCACCTGCTGATAGGCCTTAGCCACGGCATCACCATTCCCTGATTGGCTTTGCTGCTGCCCTTGCTGATTGATGGTTACAGGAGCATTGATTGTTAGCTGAGAACCTTCGGAACTGCGTAGCCCATGCATCGGCGCAGAACCAGAAACCGTATTTCCGACCAACCCGCCGTTGGCATAACCGCGCATCATGGCATACAAATTATCAACACCAATGCGATCCGTGGCTTCTTTGGTCATGACAAACTCACCACGATGCACGACACCGGCTGGCTCGTACTTCCCACCATCACCGGTATAACCGCCCGTATCAAAGCTGAAAATTTTCCCTAAAGCTGAAGTAATCGAACCACCACCCTCGCTTTCTCCTAACATGCTCTTGACCGCGTATGCCACCAATAGCTTGTTGATGATATCAATGATCATCTTGAGGATTGACGTCGTGAAGTCGCGAAATGATGCTTTGCCGGTGGTGACCAAGTCAGTCATCATATTGGAGATGCCACTCAACGCACTCATAGCCACGTTTGACACCGAGCTATAAACATCAGTGGCTTTCTCCAGATACTCATTCAGCCCATTGAGCGCACCAGCTTTCCAGTCTTGTTCTAACCTATCCCGCTCCGCATAAGTTTCATCAAGGGATGACAATACCTGCTTTTGTGCACCCGGGTTATCCGCATATTCAGTGGTGAGCCGGTCCCTTTCGGATTGTCTTTGGGAATCCCTGGCTGTAGCCCCCGTTGCAAGAAAGGCGATCTCAGCACGTTTTGCCTGCTGCTGCCGATCAAACTTTTGAGCAGCATCCAGCAATTTGTTGAGCCGTTCCTGCTGTACGACTTCATCACCGAGAACCGCCAGTCTTTCCTTATGTGCCAGAATGCTGTCTTTACTATTGAGAAGTGATTTTTCTTGAACCTTTAATTTGCGATCTTTTGCCGCCTGCTCCAAAACAGTAAAATCGGCTTGGGCCTTCCAAAGATCCTTTCGCTGTTGGCTGATTTTATCGTTTAAGCCGGTATGCTGACGCAATACATCCAACTGGGATTGAAGCGCCAAGAGATCGGCTTGCGCTGACTCATCGGCACTATCTCCTGCTGGCGGTTGATACTTTGGTCCTTTAGGAATCACAGGGTCTTTGTGCTTCCTTAATATTTCTGCCCGATATTCTTTATATTGGGCATCCGTTAAAGCCCATCGATCTGCATCAAGTTTGGCTAATTCCTCTTTTCTTTGTGTAGCCTTACTAGCGTATTGCTGATTGTATTTTTCGCCAATTTTTATCCTGTTTTTGAGCCGCTCTTGCTCGTCTCGCTCCTGCTTTGCCCGCCCGGCAGCAAGCCCCTCATCAGTCAGCGACTTTTGAAGTTTCTCGTATTCTTTGGTCAGGTTGCCAACCAGAGTCCTTTGATTTACCAGCGCCTGGCTCTGTTCTCTAGACGAAAACGAATCATTTTGCCGACCGTAGCCATAGCCAGTAGTGTTTACAGCCGGTGTAGCCTCCAGGCGCTCAAGATTCTTACGTGCAACCTCAAGTTGTTTTCTTACCCCCTCAACCTTGCTGCTAAGACTCCTTTCTCTCCCAACATCAAGCATGGCATCCCATGCACCAGAGGCTGCATCCTTCACATACTCCCATGCTGTTTCCAGTGTGCCGAGATTATTTTTAACCCCGATAGACCGACTGCTCATTGAAGATGCGTAAGATTCCATCGCGATTTTTGCTAAATCGGCGGTGCGTCCCTGTTTTTCGAGGGAAATCATTTGCTCAAGTTGGGTGGCAGTAAGAAAATGGAGGGTTCGATCCAACTCCATTACGGCCTTTACTGGCTCGTCCTGTAGGCGCTTGAAATGCTGGATCGTTGTATCAATTGATTGCCCGGTAGCGTCTTCAATTTCTGCGGCAACCCGCGAGACCATGCTGATCGCACCAGAAGAGAATTCCCCGCTACCGACCACTTTCGCAATCGAACTCGCGAATGCACGTTGTGTCAGTCCATTTTGTGACAGTGAGCGAGCCAAATCCTGCAACTGAGAGGCTGTTTTTCCAGCATATCCGCCTGTCAGTATAAGCTGCTTGTTATACTCCACGGCTTCTTGCGAGCCTTTGTGCCATGCGGTGACAAGTAGGCCAGCCACACCAACCAGCCCTGTAATGGCAAGACTTGTTGGCGATAGTATTCCGGCAAGCCCCTTCGCATGTTCAGCATTTTCGGCCAACGCATTGGCATTTTCTGAAAGCGACCCTGATGATTCGTCAGTTGCCTCTTTCAAGCCAAGGATCTCCTCCTTTATGTAGCGTAAGATCCCACCCAGCCCACCGAACGAGTCACTGATCTGGCCGCCCTGTTGAAACAGAACCAGCCACAGCGGCATTCCACCTGCAATAGATGTGAAAATATCGGTGAATTGAGCAGGCAACATCCTCAACGCTTGTCTGTACCGAGTGGCGGAGATCGTGCCAATCTTCCACTGATTATCTTGCTCACGCAGTTTGGCAATAAGCGGTGCTGACTCAGCCGACACCCCCAGCTTTGCCGCTTTCAGCTCCAGCAACTGGGTACGCGTTTTACCAATAGCGTTTACCTGGTCCTGCAGCGAATCGATGAATGATTTACGTGTGGACTCAGCACGCTTGGTTTCCGCTGCGGCTGACCGCTCTGCGGCCTCCTGCTCTTTCAGGGCTTCCTTCAAGCCCCTGGAAGCGATCGCTGCGGCCCGTTTCTGATCGGCCTCGCGTCTTACCGCCTCCTCTTGCTGGCGCATTGCAGCAATCAGCGGTGCGGCCTCCTGGCTTATACCTAACTGCGCTGCTCTGTATGCAGCGGCATCAGAGGCCGATGCCTTATAAAGTGCGCTCTGTGCTTGGAGTTTTGATAAAAATGCCTCTTTGGCTGCGGTGGCGGCTCGTTCCTGTTGCGCAGCTGCGGCAGCGGCTTTTCCTTCCTCCGTTCGGGCTGTGGCCGCACGTTCCAATTGAATGCGGGTCTGCTGGATGGTACGGGAAGCCTCGGCAAATGACTCAGGATCAATAATCCCTTTTGCGTTGAATTTCGATAACTGGCTTTCCATGTTATCGAGTCGTTCGAACGCCGCTGTAACCGGGTTAATTTGCGTCAGTAAATCGCGCAATTCTTGCCGTTGCTGCGCTGTCGCCTGCGAATGGTTTTTTGCTTCCGTCTGCGACTTATTCAACGCTGCAGCATATTCAGCAACACGGCGATGGGTATCTTCAATCTCTTGCGCGATCTCCTTCGATACCTTCGCCGTATTCTTCCCGGAAGCATTGAAACCATCGGCGGCACCGGCCGCTCCGGTAGCTTTCTGCTGGAATTTATCCAGCTCTTGGTTACCCCGCTGCAAATCGCCGGTATCGACGCGCAGGGAAAGTGATGCAATGTCTGACATGCTGTATCTCCATGCAAAAAAGCCAGCACAAGGCCAGCATGATCAAATATCAGGGTGTTGTTGGCGAAAACTAAAGGTTATCTTGAGTGTTCAGCTCGCCCATGTAGGAGCATGGGCGTCTAAATCAGAGGGATAGCTGATTAACTCTGGATGAGGTAAAAATATGCAACGTATGGGACCTGGAATTCCTAGAGAATTACAGCCGCTTGATGATAAGGCTCAAGGTGGAGTGGATGCTGTAACTGCAATTATCGCATTCCTTATTGAAGAATCGGCAAATGCTGAGGAAACAAAGGAAAAATTAAACCGTTTTACTCAGTAAATATGGTTCATCATCAACGCTAGTGCACCTTGGGAAGCGCGTAGCCAATCTACTTAAGTAACAAACTGCGGCGTGCTTATTGTACGCCGCATTGCAATTGTTTAATGATTTTTTTCGAGTGTGCTATCGCCCGCTGCTCATACTCAGCAAACGTTGATGATTCGTCATAATCTTCAACGTAATTGATTGTTAAAATTACCTTACCCTCAACTAAAGCATATATATCACCTCCAATCTGAGATACAGCCTTGGCGCTGAGCTTCCTAATTGCAGATCCATTTTCATGCGCCACATCGCTAAATCTAAGCCCTTTAGCCTGAGGAAAATTTACATTGAATTCCATTTTTAACTCCTGCCTTTCGGCCTCATTTTTTGTGAATGATGGTCAGCGCAGACGCTTCCATCACCCTGATATCAGTTAATGCGGTTGCCTCATCCTCTACGCCGTGCAGCTTCATGACCCAGGGCAAGCAGTTGTAATCCAAACCAGTGACGCCACTCATGCCCGTGCGCCACTGTGTGGCCATAGCGCGGAACACTTCAAAAGACGGCCACACATCGGGCAGGATTTCCACTGGGTCAGAATCTATATCGTCCAGAGTCAACCCGAACGCGGCCAGTTCTTCCGGTGAGGGTTCAGGCGTATAGAATGCCGAGGCAACCGCTGTTAGTTTTTTTCACGCAACGCCATCAGTTCGCGGGTATATGCCAACGCGATCGAGTCAAAGGCCCGCGGGTAGTTTTCCAGCAGTACCATAACGTTTTCTTTCGTGAATTTTTCCGGCAACGCCCAGCCAATGGCAATTTCGCAGACAAAATCTACCATCGGTGCATTGGTGTGCTTGCCCGTTTCGCCAAGCTTCTCGGACTCTTCACGCAAGTTTTTTTCCAACGCTTCCAGATCGGCACGAGTTTTATGCTTGAACGTGAATGTCAGAACGCCATCCTCGGCCCCGGCACGGGGAATGGTCACATCAATTTTAAAAGTAGGGTTAGGGATAAGAGTAAATTTCATGTCGACACCTTTGATTAGTAGGGCGCAGCTGCCGCCCCAGTGAATTATTTGTCTTTGTAGAACGTCATGGTGCGGGATTGCACAGCGATAGATACCTGGACGGTTTCTACCTGGTTTACCGCTGTGGCCGGTTGCGGATCGAACGATGCCACACCAGACCAATAACGTTTCTCTTTGGCTTTAGGCACATACATGTAAAATGGCAACGTATCGCCGGAGCGATCACCAGCAAGTAGAACGTTATAAATCGCCAGCGATGAATCATGCGCAAAGGTAAATGTCTGGTTTTTTGCGGCACGGAACGTGGCAAGGTTACGCTGGCGATCATCCTCCAGAAATTGCACCTGAACATATTGCTGATCACCACCGGAGGCACCCACTTCAGTAATTTGCGGGATCTGCATCCAATCAGTGATTTTCATTAATGACCCTACGCCCGCACCAGCAGGGAAAAAGTTTGTATCTGACGTGTCGAGGGAACCAATCGTAATTGCCGTTGCGGTCGCAATGGTCACCTTAGCAACCAGATTATCAACCAATCCCCAGCCGGATTTGATTAAAACAATGTCGTCAACAGCCAGTGTGCTGCCAGTAACAGTAAACACAGCCCCCTTTGCGTTGCTGACTGCTGTTGCAGGCAACGCGGCGGCCATTTTGGACCCCACAAATACCGTGGCGCCGTTAGGCAATGCAAATCCCATAGGATTCTCCAATTCAGGACATAAAAAAACCGCCGAAGCGGTCAGTGAGTGATGATGTCAGCTCGGTAATTCATGCTGACGGGGATTGTGTAGCGCGTATCCGTTGTTATGCCGCGGTAAACCGTGGGCGGCGTGCTGATGTAGCAGGTTAAGCCACCTTCAGTCAGCATCATCCCCAAAGGGAACAATGCGGAGATCTGGTCGGCCAAGTCCCTTGCAGGGCCGATGCCATCACCAGCAGGCACAACAACGTTGATTTGCCAAACACCCGGCAAAACATGCAGCTTTTCCGCAAGGTCGATTGCTGTTGTGGTTGCGGGCATGGCGTAGGCTTGCAGATACAGGCCATCGGGCGGATCCATTGGGGTGTTTTCCCAGGCAACAGGAATATCATGCGCGTCAGCCCATTCGCCCAGACAGGACTCAAGCAACGCAGCTATGCGGGTGTGGCTCACGGTTCAATCTCCGATACGGCGGCGCTGAAATGCCGCTGGAAGTCTGCGGCAGTGATACGGACCATGCCGCCTGGCGCTTGGGTGGAATGTCCAAATTCCAGTGGATAGGCATAAGGGACGTTATTCACGAAATAAATGGCCTGCATGCCAATGCGGAATTGCTCTATCACCAGGTTTCCCGCAGCCAGCGTCGCACCGCCTGATTTATCGATCCGACCTGTTTCACCATCAGCCGGCGAATCAAAAGACACCTGCCAATTGCCGCGAAACCGGCCCCCGCTATAACCTGGTGGCGCCCGGATCCCCATACTGTCAGAAACCCGAGCGCGCTTTTTCAATTTCCCGGTGGGGGTGAGGTTGGCAGAGTCTTGTCGCAGGGCCTCATTGTGATCAAAAACAGCCTGGTTGTAAGCTACCGCCGTGTTATTCACTTCCCATAACTCAGGATTGCCAACAGGCGACATCTGCACAAGTTGCGCCAGTATCCGGATACTGGTCGCACGCACCACCTGCGCTTGATTGGCCTTTGCCTTATCGACAAACGCCGTTATCGTCTGCATAAAGGCATCATTTTCGGACATATTACGCCCTCAGTTGTGCCCGGTAACAAATCAGGATGGAACCAGGCTTTATCGGATGAGGATGCACTACCCGATATTTTTTACCGTCAACCTCGATCTGGTCATCTATACGGATTTCCGTTTCATGTGTGGCCACTAGTTGCACATCACCGCCCTGAATCAAAGTGCCGTCGATCTCGTTCGGTTTGTACTCGGTTTTTACACCGATTACCGTGCCGTTAACCTCCGGCTCCCTCACTTCCTTACCAGCTATGCGGCTGACTGTACCGCCGCGGGTATGCGGGTATTCAGATCCGTTCTCGGTCAATGTGTGAGTTGCCCTTTTCTGGGCGCCCAGATAATCGATAGCCATCCTTTCCCCCGAATCAAGATCTCGTTGCGATCGCGTTAATGGCAAACCCACCACCGACAACAAAGCCGTTTAATACCGCCATTACCGCCGGATAGGTCTGCTTGAAAGTTTCACCATCAGCAATAGCAAAAACAGTGGTGATCGCTCCTTCGACACGCTCAGACTTTATTGAAGCCGATCTGCCGGCAGCCAACAGATCCCCCTCTTGAGCCTCAATTGCCAGCATGCATTGCGCTGTAACGACCTGTGGAGGGATCACGTCATTCGGATAACTAAAGCCATCGAATATCACACCAGAACGCGGCCATGCCAACGGCTGAACGGCTTTAGCCCTTCGCCCCTGCCAATTTATGCCACTCAGAAAATCCATTGCCTTGATCAGCAACGGCTCGGGGCTTTCTGGGGGCGTAATGCCCCGACCAACAACAAATGCTTCAAGATCTGCCACCGATGCGTAGCTGTTGAATTCCGGCGCTTTCGGATTGGTAGACAACATAGTGCCTCCAAAAAATTAGGGGCCTAAGCCCCTTGGATTACTTAGCCTTGGCCGCCGGAGCGGAGTCGGTAAGCTTGATCATCACACCGGCCGTTACCTTGTTGCTGGTAGCGTGTTTTTTCCAGTTTGTCGGTGTCCCAATCTTGGTTAGATCCGGATTTGCGCCGCCCTTTGACTCATCCCAGCTATAGCCGAGCATATCAATATTTACCGTACCTTCAGCGCGGTAACCAATTGCAAGGTTTTCTTTATTGTTCACATCGAAAGAACGGAACCCCGGCGCTTGCGATTCAGTGATCGCAATAGCATTTGGCAGAAGCCCCAGAATAACGTCGATTGGCGCTGTATCCGTAACCAGCACAGGCTTACCCAATGTGCCAGGCAATCCGCCATACACCACCACGCCCGCTTCTTCATAAATTTTGTTGGCGATAGCTTCATCGACAATGTCGAAATAGCTGGCAGAGTGCATAACGAACAGGCTGATACGGCCAAACTTATCGCCATATTTGCGCATTCCTTTGGTGAGCGTCTTTTTGCCATCGGTCGCAATATTGGCACTGACAACCATTTCGTCATTGGCACCAATAGCCGCTGTGAGCGCCTTAATTGCATATTTTACAAAACCTTCCAAGGTGGCATCAGCAACATCAATACCCACGATTTCCGAAAACTCAGAAACGTCGCGGCCACGGCGTTTAAATGCTTCCTCAGTGGTTTCGTAAGGGCCATATTTCCATGGTGCCTTAACACCCACGGACTCTCCGGCACCAATTTTTTTGCTATCTACCGGGTCGTTAGAATTCACGTCACGATGTTCGATGCTGCCCGACAGGTTATAAAAAGCACGCTTCTTGAAGTCACCTTCGATCAGCGCGTTATCCAGAACGATCGCCCCATTTGATGAAGCATTGAATACATCCAAATTATCCTGACGGCGCTCCAGGTATGCAGTTTGAGCCAGATCGTTATAAATGATCAGGTCGGTGTTAACAGTTGCTGCCATGTTCGGTGATCCTTATTCTTTTGGAAGTCTTAAAAATGCCTGCTGGCCATGAGCGCGGATGTAATCCGATTTTTGCTTGGAAGACATCTGAGAGCGCTTCAGTGATCCGCCACCAGGCTTATGCCCACCCGCGCCCGAACCTTCGGCTGCTGGCCAAAGATGAGGGGCTGTGTCTTTGAGGGATTCGGCCCACTCGGCAGGTGATAGCGGCGTTTTACCGTCCTTCCCCATAACCGGGTTGCCGTCCTTGTCGATTGCAACGGCCTCGCCGTCTTCGTTAAGTGTGAAAACTCCCTGGGAGCGTAAAATGATGTCGTCCGCCGCAGTGGCCAGAACACCAGTTTTTAATGCCGCCGAACGGATCACATCACCCAGCACTCGCTTAGTGAATTTGTTCGCTAGCGCCTCGGCTTTTTCAGCGCGATCTACGGCAGCTTTGATTTTCTTATCCGAATCACCACGCATTCGTTCGGTACGCTTCTCCAGCACCTCATCAATTTTCCCTGCGGCGATCAGTTCTGCCTCTTCGCCATCGGAAAAACGCTTGAGAATGCCACGCACAGCGTCGGGATCGATGCCATCAAAACGCTTCAAGTTGTCGCCTTGCTCTTTGAGCTTGCCGAGCAACTCGCTGTTTTTGGTTTTCAGGCCCGAAACAGACTCGTTAATGCGGGAATCAATAATGGCTTGGATTTCCGGGGTGATCTCGACCCCAGCACTGCCGCCGCCACCTTCCCCGCCTTCACCTGCTGCCGCATAATATTTACGTGCAATATTTCGGAATAACATGCTTTCCCCTTGGGATTTATTGCCGGGCTTTGCCCAATAAAAAACCCGCGCTATGGCGGGCTCGTTGAAAATCTAATTTTTACATTCCGGCCTGGCTAAATGCCTGCCCGTCAATCTCTCGCAGTTGCGCGAGTGTGAGCCACTCCCCTTTATCGGTGAAGAATTCAGAAGTCTTCATGCCACCATCTCGCATCAGCCGTGCGCGGGCCTCGCCCAATACCTGCACTTGCCGCTGATAGGATTGTCTCTGGAGCCAATCGCGATAATTCGTGTCTGCCGGCACTTGCCCATCCATACTGGCCCGAGTGCCTTCCAGCATGTCATTGGCATCGATCCCTAGGTCTTGCCATGACTTGACCACCAACGTTTCGGTAGAACGGCAGCAAAAATGAATGCGGCCAGGTCCTGCCCCATAAGGCACCTTATGCCCGATAGGTTTGTTTTCCATCGTGTACCGCAGGCGATCACGAATAATGCAGGCAGGCGTGGTTTTGTTGTCCAACGTGCTTAGCCACTGCTTGCAATCAACTATGTCGGCGTTTGCCTGAGCAAATTCAGTGCGGGCTACTGCTGACATGTGATTGACCGCAGTCTTTATGACGCTTGTTGCGTTGGCTCGGCCTGTTTGCAAAACGCCATCCTGATAATTCCGCGCCTTCGTGCCACGTATGCGCCGGTATATCTGGTCTGTCGTTTCTCCCTGCAAATAGCCCTGGCTAACCGCATTGCTGATACGCTGCATACGGTCGCCTTCAAGCTTTCCGGCCCATTCACTCAACAACCGGCCCTGAAATGGCAGTGCGGTAGCTGCTGCATAGGCTTGCTGGGGTGTGATCGTCATGAGTGGCCAGCGCTGCTTAACCGCCCCAGGCAGCAGCGAATCGAATAGGCTCAACTGGTAGCCAACCTCATGCCCTATAAAATCGCTCAACTCGTCACTGAGTGAATGATAGAGCTGCTGATGAGCCTGCTGGTTGATATCGCGCACGCCGCCAAGCAGCGTTTCCAAGCGGCGAACGGTGAAACTGGTAGGATCCAAATCCTCCAGGGCAACAATCAACCGGGCGGATAAGTCAGCGTCAGCCTGGTTTAATACCGTCACCATTCTTTTTGCTGTGCCGGTCGAGTACCGGCTTACAAAAATTGTGTGCGCCACCGCCTCATCACTAAGCCGCTGATTGACCGTCGCCATTGGCTCCACCCACAAAGTTAGGCCCGGAAGTGCTCAGGACATCCAAAATAGTCGCCGGGTCTGCCGCTGGATCGATGATGTCCATTTTTTGCAGTGAGCGGATCATGTCGAGCGTCGGAACAGCTCCGCTTTGCCACGCTGCCACAATGGCATTAAGGACATTGGCGTCTGCCCCTTTCGGCAGGAACTCCTTGGTTACCGCATAACTGATAGCATCAAACTCGTTGATACCCAGATAACGTGCGCACCACATCACCGCCACGGTATATGCCTCGGAAACGTTACTGCAGCAGATGCCCAGAATGGAGGTGCCGGACGCCTGCTCGCCGCTTGCCTGCGTTGCCGTCTTGATTGCACCATTTTGCTCAATAAGCCGAGCGCCGAGTGCAATCATGTAGGCTTTTTTGTCGTCCATCGCCTCTTTGGCAATCATGTTTGGCTGGCCTTGCGCCATCCCCATCGCCCCATCAGCCGGTAACAGCATAGGGTTTCGGGATCCAAACTTAACGCCGTTTTTTTCCAGCCAGTCGCGCCAGTCTTCGGATAAACCACTAATCCACGGCTGGATCTGGCCACAAAAATGCACGCTATCCTCATAGTCTGCACTGTTGCGGTAATGGCCCAGGTTAATGGAGATCAGCGCCTCTAGCGGGGATTTGTCTATATCCGGGTTGTTATCCTGTGCGCCGAGGAAAATGAATGGTATTTCGTCCCAATGATCAGCTCCGAATGGCTTCGGATAATAAGGTTCACCCGCAACATATTTTTGCGACTTACCATCACCCGAAGGCCGCCATACACGCACCATGAACTTGTCCCCCTCCATCGCCAGTTCACGATATTGGATCACATCCTTGAAGCCGTAACCGTCCTCTTCTTCAACGCATTCACGCAATACCACGAGGATTAACTTGTTGCGTCCATTGATACGCTTTGTTCGCCAGTTGATTATATTTTCGGTCAGGTAACGCAAGATAATGGCTTGCTTCCCTTCCTCTGCGTAATCGACATAAAGCCCGTCACGGGCCACCTCAAGGACTGATTCAAGGCTTTGCTGCGACTGCTGGTAAATGCTGGTCCCGGCTCCGTCAGCATTCGTTTTCAGGTATTCCAATTTGTTACTTTCGGGAAGGGAAAGCGTCGGATCCCGGCGAAATGCCATCCCCTGTAATCCCTGCTTAGTATTTGCAGCGATTGCATAGAAAACCGCACGTGCCAGATAGCTGGCGTTGCGCTGCTCATTGGCTTCGGATATATCCAGCGGGTTTAACTTTGGCAGATGCTCATGGCCTGCGGCTTTAACTGCATCCGGGCCGCTACACACGTCCCGGTTTCGCTTCCACGTAGGTAAAGCCTCGTCGTACTCTGGCCGAGTAAACGTTATGTCATTATTTTTACTCATCCTAAAGTGGATCCCATGTTAGTGCTGAATGCTTCTTTAATTTTCAGGGCGAAGAGATAGAAGATCGGATAGCCACCAGCGTCGTTACCGTGGTCAAACCCACCTTTTTTATCTGGTTCACCGCTATCCGCATAAACCTGACGCTCTAGGCACTGAGTAAACTTAGGGCATTTTTTCGTATTCACTTTCATCCGACGATCGCCATATGTGTTGCACAGCATGGCATTCACGGAGTTAACACGATCTTTAACTGCCGGGTTTGAGTCCTTGGCCTTAACCGTGAATCCAGCGTCTTTTAGCAGCGATATATCGGACTCACTGGCATTACTTGAACCACGATTTTTGCCGGAGGCATCTGGATAAATGAGGATTTTGTGGCCGAGAAAATGTTTCGTTATTTCCTCAATCATTGCCCTCGTATCAAATTTATTCATTAACTCATCAACGGCGTGCGGCAAGCCCTCACGCATTACGTAAACCACTGCCGCCATTTTTCCGACGTTGAAGTCCATCCCTATATGCAACTCATCACCAGGCTGGATGGTGTCGTCAGTGTGGTTCTCCTTCCGGTCAAAGCAGTAATAAACAACGCCTTGGTAATTCTCGAACGATGCCAAATACTCTTGGCGAAATGTCCGGGGATCCATCGTGCGTCTAGCTGTCTCGATTTCTTCTGGCGGTACGTTGCCACCGTCAACCGACGTATAAAGCCAACTGCGATGATCCGGCTCTCTACCATCCTGCCCTGCGCAATACGTGTCGTAACAATGGTTAAACCCTTTCGGCGTTCCAATACGCAATGCATGCCCACCCACGTACTCCACACCATCAACCGTGTATTTGCATGTCGAGAGCATCGGGCGAATAACTTCTTCCCACGCTTCATACGGACAGTCGGCCCATTCGTCTATCAGCACGAAAAAAAGGCCGGAACCACGCAGGTCATCGTAATTATTCAATCCCACGCAGCGGATAATGTGACCGCTGTTGAGAGTGATCGATAATTCCGTTTCGTTTGGCTTTGATGCTCGCCAATGCGGCGGTATAGCCTGCTTTAATCTGCGCCAGAAAACGCGCTTGGCTTGCTTTAATGTCGGTGCGCAATACCAGATTTCATCCTCAACGCTGACGTTCCAACGATCGGCCAATCGGGCTGCTCGGCGCATTTCTGCCTTGCCAAGAAAGGTTTTACCAAATCGACGACCACAAACTGCATCACGAAAACGAGCCTTTGGTTGCCAGCCCCAAACATAAATATTTGCCTGCTTTGGCGTTAACTGTACGGGACCGTCAAAGGATTGGATTGTCCGGCGTAGGTTCATCAGGAGTTAATGCCTGTAGTTGATAATCGCCCTCAAGGCCTTCGCGTTTGCCGGCCTGATTCAGTTCCTTACGCAGTTGATCAATCTCCAACTGCCGTCTTTCAATTTCCAGTTGATGAAGTTTCTCTGTGCGTCGGAATGTCAGGAGTTGCAGCAGTTGCGCACGTGCCGCTTTTTTATCTTCTGTAAGGATCTCAATGCCGAATTTGCTTTCCTTTACCCCAGCAAAATACTGAAGCGCATGGCCTTGAAGATCCCGCACATCAGCAAAGAAAGTTTCCCCAACGCCCTCGCCGTTGCAGCGTGGGCAATCAGGGTTAGGATCCGCGTTCTCAACAAACCCCACACCGCCATATTGAGGTTTAGGTTTGTTTTCTGCCGTTGCCTTAGCATCAGCAGTGTCGTACTCATTAATATCGATCCATTGGTAAAAAAAGTTCTCTCCCCAACAGTGACGACAGTTAACTCGGCGGAAATGAGATAGCTCTCTTGGGTCGGCATTGATGATGGAAACCAGTTGATCAACCAGTTCATCGAGATCAGCCTGATACCGTTTCGAAGCTTTTGCCTCAAGGTCGCGAATTGCTTTGGCAACCTTAATATTTCTGTATACCTGCGATGCACCAAAGTAAGCGTTCTTTCCTTCGCATCGATACCCAGCACGTCTGTATGCTTCGACTCTGCTTTTGGTGATAACGAACCAGTGGGCAAACCATGCCTGTTGCAGCGTTATTCCATAATCATCAGGGTCTATCGATAAATCCGTGTCGCTATTTTCTTGATCCGACCTCATCCGCTTTTCCGACCGTGAAGCCTTTGGTTCGACCGTCCGACCATTTTTGTTTTGGTCGGTTTTTTTGGTCGGAGTTTTGGACGGTTTTTTTTTACGTTCCCATCCGTACTTCTTCGCCATGTCGATTAACGTGGTTTTCGCTATACCGTGCTTTTTTGCCACATCTTGAATTGAGAGCAGACCAGCACAATAATCACGTTTCAGTTCGCCCCCATCCAATTTGCTCATGCGGCTTACTCACTTCGGTTTTAAATGCTCCAACAAGAAAATCATGGCTCGCGTGTCGCCTTTCTTGGCCTTGATGTAAAGTGCGTTCGACAAGTCTGCAATCCCCTTGGCCTTCCCCCTGCGTATTGCCTGCCGGTAAGTGGCGATCGCCTTCATGTCTGTCCGCGTCTTTTCAATGTCGATATCCAATGCGTCGGCTATTTGCTGCTCCGACAATCCACGCCCGGCCAATGCCTCGATTTTGTCGAGCGTCGGCTTATCCATAGCTACACCCTCTTGGGATATGGCTTATGGCGAACGATGAGGATTTTTTTCATTTTCTTGTCGAGGGGCATCAGGTATTTGTGTTTCCCTGACGTCTTAAATTCTTGCGCGTTGTGATCCAGGTGCTGACGAACGGCATCAATACTCTGTTTCACGCCCTTTGCCGCCACGCTGCGCGGATGGACTTTTTTACCTTTGACGATGAATGCACCCAGCGTTCCTGCACCGACCAGACCTTCATAAATCCAGTTGGTCGCCTGGTAGATGCCACCGTGGTGATTTTGGTCTTTGTCCGCGTAGGAGACGATCAGCCGCAGGCCCGGACAAACCGCAGCCAGGAATTTAATCGCCTTTGCCAAAATCTGGCTTACTGGCGATTGGTGTTCCCTCAGGGCTACGCGTGTCAATTCGCATACTTGGTCTTGCTTCAGGCTGTAGGGTTGGCCGATGTGATTGTTGGCGCCGCGGCTAAATATCACCACACCAATAAACTGGCCATCTTCCCATGCGCCGACCTTTACCAACTTTCCGACCGGTACAGCTTTTGCGTAATGCCAATTCAGGCAAGCATGTGCAGCTGCTTTGTGGGTTGCCCAATCCACGATGAGAGCAGTCATAAGACACCCCCGCAGTGTGGACACAGCTTTTCTTCCAGTTGGTCGAGCTTTCCTTGGTCGCTTTCATCACCCGGTGAGAAATCGACGTTCAGCATGTTGTCGATCTCTTCTGCGCTGAATCCGGTCAGGGTAAGGTCGAATCCTTCCGTCAGCAGATCACTCAATTCCATAGTCAGCAGGTCGATATCCCAACCGGCATCAAGAGGTAATTTGTTATCCGCCAGGCGGTAAGCTTTTTTCTCTGCATCCGTCAGGCCAAATAGCGTGATCGTGGGTACCTGGTCAAAACCGATTTTTTCCGCAGCCAGTAATCTACCGTGGCCGGCGATCACCTCCCCATACTCATCGATCAAGATCGGATTAGTCCATCCGTACTTTTTAATGCTCCCGATTATTTTTTCTACCTGCTCCGTCGAGTGAGTTCTCGCGTTTCTCGCATAAGCCATCATCGAATTGAGTGATTTATAAACGATTGCAAGTTTTTGCTGATTTTTTACTGTGGTCATTTCAGAGGATCCAATAAGATGACCCTGCTCTCGAGAGCAAGTGGGTCTTGGTTCGTACTCATCATGACGATCTTGTGGGTATGAATGGCCGCCGGTAGCTCTAACTACCGGTGGCCGCCCACCTTCCTTTAGAATTTTCTGCTGACTTCTGGATTACCCACTCGGGAAATCCGCCAACAACCATCTACGAATACAGATCGTTTGTGCTAATTTTCTTTGTGGCCAACGCAAAAATTCAGAACAAAATAAAAACCACCAGCAGATAACGGTCAGGGTGACCAGGCAGGAGCTACCGGAGATTTTTCGTGCCTTAATCAGTGCCCGAGCAGACGCTTTTTAATACAAATAATCAATTTAAATTCACCATTATTGTTCATTTTTACACAAATATTTTTATTTACATGCAAAGCTAAATCCATATACTCAATCCGAGTTATAAGTTTGCGCTGTTTTCCCACTAGTACTTCATATCCCTATGTAACACTTGCCCCTTATCAGGAGGGGCTTTTTTTACTTCCAAAACGTAAAATATCGAGTTAACTTAAGATGCTATTAAATAATTCATCCCGTCATGATCGTTCATACCTTGCAGCGGGTAGTGTTGTAGTCGTACATTGTTCACACCCTTCAATCATTATGTTGATGTCTGATGACCAATATGGAAAATATCTCATGGGCACGGCAGTTTTCTTTTATGGGGGATATTATTCAGAATTTCCAGCTAACATAGCCGTACCGGACTCGTGTTACTGGAATGTCATTATCAAACCCGTACAAAATTGTAATGAGCACATAGAGCACTCTATTTTATTTACAGATCAGAAAAAAACGCCCTAGAATTTATAAGCAAATATATTATTTAAATTAACCGCGATGTTCAGTTGCTGCATAACATGCTCAACCTACAATTAGCTCATTAACAACCTGAAAATAAAAACCCCGGACTATGCCGAGGCTATTGGTTACATGAAAATAGCTAATGGCAACCTTATTAATCCAATTTATTTCTATGATCTTGGCATTTGATACGCAAATAACCATCAAATGTTGGTGGCATATTTACTTTTACAGACCTCATATCCCCAACTCCATACTCATGCATATATGTACTTCTATTTAATTCAAACTCATCGACCTGGATAATAACCTTAGGCTCAGCTATTCCTTTTTGCTGTTCATCAAACACTTTAACTAAGTATGCATCATCATGTTTTTTAATGACATCATAACGAACAAATCGCCCGTCTTTGTGATCTGATATGTAATGACTGTCAAAGTCGTAAATCATGTCGAATGCCTCTCTTTAGTATCGAATTCTTAATCTCCTCCAAATAGAAGAAAGATACAACTCATTTAAAGAGTCATAAAAAACTATCCACTACTGCCTACACTACTCCGGTGCCACTTAATCAATCCCCTAATCCTTGATGAGCACACATCAAGCTGAGTTTGGCTCACTTGCAACGCTATGACAGCATCACCAAACGTCGAGCCGGTGAACGGTGTCTGTTCGCATTGTTGTAATAGCACTTCTGGCGGGTACACGTAGATCAGCTTAGGGGCTGGTGCGGGTGGCATCCTTACCCCGCAAGATGTCGATAACATCATCAGGCAAAGGCTGATTGCCAAAGTCGCTATGTTCCAGAGCCTCGCGTAACGTTCTGTTTTCAGCATCGGCCTTGGCCCTCTTCTGCCGCTCAGTCTTAAGTTGTTCCTCGTTAGCGCGCCGGTCAGCGTCAGCGGCACCTTTTAGCGCCCTGATCGTTTCATCGCGACCTTCCACCATGGCTACCAGCGCTTTGTTGTCCTTTTCAGCTGCTTCCAAATCGTCTGATAACAAGGATGCATACCAGCCCAGACAGATAGCCAACAGCAACACACCTATCGTTCCGAACTTATCCATCATTGCTTCCAACGTGACGGGCTGGTGCGAACGTCAATATGGGTAAACGTGGCATAGCGCCCCACACCGTAGCGGCCCGGATACTTACCTTCAAAATACGCGGCCACTGCGGCTGGCTGAATGCCTTTTACCTGAATGTCGGCGGCGGTACCCAACAGATGCTGGCTGGACTTTGCCCCGCCAACTTTTGCATTATGTGCCGGGCAACGACGACCACTGACGATGGTGATGGGCACAGCAAAGTGTGTGCGGGCGTCTTCCAGAACCTTGATCAGTTCTGCCGATACCTGGTTCGCACCGCAGCCGCAACGGCATGCAAATTCGTTACTGCTGAAATGCTCTGACAATTTAGAGTTACTGGTCATTTTTCCTGTCCTTTTCATCCAGCGGTGTATTGGTCTTCATGCTGGCAAATATGCGGAGGATAGAGATGCATCTCTCTACCCCCATGCCACCAATGACCACACCGACGATCAGTGCGTTATCCTGACTCATACCAAACAGCTCGAGGGAATTGATAACGCCTAGCGTTATTAACAAACAGATAAGGCCAGCATAAAGCGCGTCAAGCCACGATTTACCATCGCGCAGCGTTAATAGCGTCGCCATGCCGAACGCGGCAAAAGAGCCGTATACCGCAGGGGCGTTAAGTTTTATCCACATAAGAAACGCCTCGATAAAGCCCGGCGGCAGGTTGTGATTGTCCATTACCAGTGCTCCGGCGTAAGAAATAAAAAAAGCCCACCTGAGTGAGCCTTGCGAGCCTGGTTATTTTTTATCTCAGGCAGTGGTGGTATCTTGGTAGTGCTTAAATCAACTAAAAGGGAAACTTAATGAGCTCGATTCACAATTTATGGCATGCCATCAAATCAAGGGTTTGTCATAACCATGGCGTTAGCCTTTTAGATTTTAACAATGGTAACCTTGAGGGCAATCGAGCCAGAAACCGAACTGCGCAACTGTTCGTATTAGAGATGATCCTCTACAAACACCGCCTGCAGTACGCAACGATATTTCAACCTCTAGATGGCAAGGATGCTCTACATCACCTTATTCTCACAAAAACAAAATGGAAACTCGCTGATATAAGATCACTTTCCCTTGAAGACTGCTTGTTTGTGATCCAGGATGAGTTGAGGCTCAGTAGAGTGCCAGAAGAAGCAAAGCATTTACTCAATGCAGCTAACCTTCCAGAAGCAGCCTTTATTTTTGAAGAGCTTCCAGAAGAGGATTGGGCTCCCAAGGAAAACTCAACTTTTCTGGCTTCAATGTAGGTGCGTATTGCCCTCAATCGTTGTCCACTTCCGTGAGTCGCTTGATCAAGGCGGCTCTTTCTGAAATCAAACGATTGTAATGGCTCAGGTGCAATTTTTGCTGACCGAGCCAATCTTCAAGCTGTTCCGGCGTCACGCCAAGATTGTAGAAATACGGTTCGTTCTGCATGTGCATTTCCTCAAGCAGTGATCCGGTCAAAGAAAAGGCCACGCATTAGCGCAGCCCTATGTTTTGTTGATTTTTACCTATTTAACCATGCGTAATATATTGCTTTTATTTATGAAATCATTAATTATACTTACCACTGCCATGATGAAACAGATACTCCATCTGACGTGGTGCCGATTCCCTAGTGTTGGTCATATTGACGCCCACCACCCTAGACGGAGGGTGGTGTTTTTTTGCATTCAAATCGGCAGCAGTGTAATTATAGATGCCCATCCTGAAGTTGGTGGCATGCCAACCAACAATAACAACATGCCTTTCTGAACGCCTAGCCCTGAACAACCCTAGTTGCTTAGGGCATTTTTTTATCTTTAACAATGTGATAGATAGCACTAGGAAAAATCATGCGTGAATGGCTCCCATTACTACTTTTAGTTTCCACTCTGGCGATTTTGTCAGCATTTTTGTTTTTCAATATGGTTTGGTTCAATTAGCAAAAAGCCCCAGCGGTTAGGCCAGGGCTTGAATGGGTGCCAGTCTTTCCCGGCTGTCACTTCACATCGAGGGGCACATTCACAAACCCGACAAAGGGATCGACTGTGCGTGTCAAAACATAAATGCGCCCCTCTGTTGCGCCAGAATAAGCGGTTGAGCACTCACCGCTAAGATGACCCGACATCATTCCTTTTACAAGCCAGCAAGTGCTCATTCGATTGTTCTGGAGCGGTCAGCGGGAGTCGAACCCGCGTCATCAGCTTGGAAGGCTGAGGTAATAGCCATTATACGATGACCGCTTTGGTGGCCCTTGCTGGACTTGAACCAGCGACCAATCAGTTATGAGCCGACTGCTCTAACCAACTGAGCTAAAGGGCCGAGGCCAGGATACTAATGCAGTCAGGATAATCACACAAGACCCATCAAAAAATCTTTACAATCTTCGGTGTTTCTCCGCTTCGAATTTCTCGCTCAACACAATGCTGTCTGGTAGTAAGGCCAAGGCGACGTAGAAATCATGCGGGACCATTTCATCCATCATGAAAGTGTAAATACCGACGTGATAAACCTCAGCGTCTTCCTCCCAAGCCCGAATATGCCCCTCATGCCAGCCATCACAGGGGTTGAGAATTAACACGTTCTCCCCGTCAAGGTCCTCGGTTGGTCTTTCGCTGGCGGGTCTAAATGTGAGTTGTTCGATATTGGCTGTCTCCATAAATGCAAAAACCCACACAGGGCGGGTTTCTCAACGTCAGGCAGAAAAAACCCATCGTTAGAGAGAAATTACCACACTTTCGGGAAATGTAAATAGCCCGCAATAAAATCACTCACTATTTTGTCAACCTGTCGTTGCCCTTAACGCCATATTGGCTCTCTCCTCTTCAATATCCAACTGGGTGATCATCTCGTCATAAAATGGCTTCACCGATTTTTTCCATGTATCTAACGAAATACTTTCAGTGATACAAGCGATCGCCCTATAAGCCTGAGTCGAAGGGATTCTTTCATAGCCGCGCCCTGAGCAGCGTTTGCAGGGTTTCTTCACCGGTACGCCTTGGCGCTCTGACTCATCTTTGTCGATGGCTACACCACGACCGCGGCAGTCATTGCAGCCGGATTTTATCACTGTTCTGCCGTTGCATTTTGGGCACACCTTGCGCGTGGTTTCATAGAAAGTATGCTTCACCCGCATTTCCCGACCTTCCAACTGCGTAATCGACGCTGGCAAATCTCCTCGCGCAAAGCTGTCGACAGTGTCGTGGGCCTTCGCCAGCTTGTTCATGACAAATTTCCGCTCTTCGATAAAGCCACTATCACATGCGTCGCATGGTACCTCGCTGGCAGCGCTCCGGGAGAAATCCAAGAATGCGAATGCCGCCAGGGTAAGGATCACTCGGGCTTTGGTTTCGCCCGGGAGTTTGCGAATTGCTGCAACGCTGTCAGAGCGCGCCATACTGTGCTTGGCAAGCAACACTACCGCCTTAACCTTGTCAGCATCACTAATGCCCACCTTACCCAAGAACGCCGACAAGCCCAATTCCGCCTGAGCCTGACACATTCCCAAAGCCCCCATTACGTCACTGATCGTCAAAGAATCCGAAGCCGTCGCAGGAACCGAGTACCCCAGCATTGGAGATTTCGGTGAGAAATATTTTACTACCGACTCGAGATTCATAATTTTCCTTCCTTTCTCAGAATTGCTTGCGTGCGAAATACGCCCTCGGCGTGGTACAGGCGCAGGGTTTCACGGTCATATTCGGTTTTAATGCGGCCATCGATCGCATCGTGACAGTTGCTACAGGCCCAGGCACCCTGCGCATCATCGGGTTTTATGCCGGTGCCGCAGCTTCCGGCCATGCGGTAATGTGCAAGCACGGTGGTGTAAGGATTAAAATTACAGACGCCAGGAATGCGGATCTGGCAGTCACGTCCTTTGGCCTCCTTTTTAAGATTGGCCATTATTCGAACTCCAGCAACTGCAAAGCCACGTTCTCAGCTTCTTGCCTACTGCGGAAACTCCGTGACAGGATGAAATTCCATAGAACGTTGAAAACGGACTTATACAGGCCTTGGAATGTGTCTTCATCCATTTTGGAAAACGAGATCGATTTAGGTACCCGTTGGCGTAGTCCATTGGGCAGGATCACCTCATCGTAATAGCCAGCTTCAACCGTGGCCCATGCTCGGTAGGGCTCAAAGGACTTGATCACCGCAATTTCTTTGGCGCGCAACTTTCCTACATTAAACAGGTAGTCATCAGCAACTGAGCTGATGATTGCTCCATGCTGGCCGGACATATCAATGAGATATTCGACAAACCCATCAATGAGTTGCCGTTCGGGCAGCGTCAATGTGCCGCCGGTTGGTGTCCAGTAATCAAATCCAAACTGCAGGAGTTTGAAAAAACGCTTGTGAAATTGATAGTTACGGACACGACGGAACTCGGCCTGGATCCATTCTCCAAGCTTTACACGTTGCAAAAAATCGCTGGCCTCGATCGTTGCCGGGGTCAGGATAGTTGGTGCGGATTTTACTAACTGTAGTAACTGCGCCATTGGTTGCTCTCCAGTAGCGCAGCAGGTGATCAGCTGTTCAGGCTGATGGGCTATTATACATTACTTTCGTTTGACGATGTAACCAGCCATCCTCAGTATCATTACCATCATATCCATATCAACGACAACCTGATCAGGTTGAAGTGGCATTACTGCCTTTATCTTCCCCTCTTCCGTATAAATAATTGATCGCCCTAAAAATGGTAGCTCAACTGGAAGTTCATATAAAAAATGACCATTCACGGGTTACATCTCCCTAAATTATGGGAGATTAGAAAAAATGCAACTTCCAATTTTTTTAACATACAAATCACCCAGAAATATTAATGGAGTATTGACTGTGCATTCCTATGCGGCGGCAATACATTAAAATCCCTGGTGAAAAAAATTTTAATCTTAACCGCTTTATTTTGTGTGGATATGTTGCGGCTTTAGATTAATTTGCACCAGTCAACTATTATTATCAATACCACTAAAAGTGGTGGGTCATTGAGTGACCCTGCGGGAAAGTAGCCGCAAATAACATGGATAATGCAGACCATTGATAATTAATGGTTATATTATGCAAGAGATTGAGCTGGAACTTAAGAACACCATCAGGAAATTACTTATAAAACAGAAGTATAGTAGAAAATGGTTGGCCGGAGCTACAGGTATAGATTATGAGCGTGTAAAGCGGTTACTCAATGACCGAAGCAATCAGAGGTTATCTGTGGCTGACGCTGATTTAATGCTAACTGCGCTCGGGAGTGACCTGCGCCGGGCACTAATAAGCCCACTATTGAAAAAACTTCGCGCTGAAATTGATGAGTATGAGTAATGAAAAGGGGGTTGCCCCCCTTTTTTTTATCTTGACTTTCGACTGATGCAGTCCTTGAACATTACTTCTCCCATAGCATCACTAACTCTCGATCTTGATATGAAATCGAGGTTCGCAGTCTTTCGGCTCCGGCCACTTCCGTGCTTTAAGGATTGGCAGCTTTCTCTCCATCGCTTCAATCATCTGCTCATCTGTGATACCGGCACGGCGTTGGGCATCCCACAGCAAGAATTGCATATCAGCCCAATCTAAGAGATCGTCAGGCGCAGCAGCTGCTTCGCATGCCTCTTTCGCAAGGTGCTTTAACGGACCGACAGGCCCAACATTCCCGAACGTGGCATTCGACCATTCAGCGTGTTGCTGACGTATGCCTTTCACCCCATCAACACGGGCTTCTATCGCTTTCCAAAGAGGCTCATATTCCGGCCAATCTGACTCAACAACTACGCATTCCAACGGCGCTTTTCCCTTAATTGATCGGCCGCGCTCTATGCTGTCAGCAATCGTATGCAGGAGCTTGTAGTTAAGAGGGCCAAGGATATTTTTTGCGTCAGCCTCTTTAATGACGATATAGCGGTTTTCTCTTTGCATTATTCCCCCTTGACCTTAGCTCCTGGCGATAACTTGCGTACTTTGATTAAGTGCGGATTCTTCATCTTGCAAAGCTGCGTCGTCGCCTCATCTATTGTGCTGAACGTATGAGCATTTTTGATATCTTTCGTCCAGTATTTAGCTTTGTATTCGCCAAGGTCGCACTCAAAATACAGACGTCCAACGCCAACCCATTTCGGTTTTCCGTTCATCATCACGATACCGCGTTCATCATAAAGAATATCATCACCCTCGAACGTCATTAAAACGAATGGGCCATCTGGTTTTATTGCGCTAATCATTACTCCCCCTTATGGTGACAATAATGTGCGCCGTCTGGTCTACTCGTTAAATCAAGCAGCCGATTGCAACGTGGGCATGGGGAACGCACTTCTACCCTTGCATCGACAAGAACCTTGACCACGTCATCAAGTGATAACCACTCCCCGCAGGGGTCACAAACCACGCCGCAATCGACGGAATAACGATCCGGCAACGTGATAGGTTTCTGTTGTCGCTGTTCTGCTGCATCGGCACGTTTGCTTTCAGATTCGGCCAAGCCGTGGAAATCCCACATGTGCCGCTCGTAGTATGCTGATTGCTCTTGCTCCAGCTTTAGCGCTGCCAACAGCTTCTTAATGAGTACCGCCGTTTCAGCGGCCACGTTGGTAATCACATACTCTTCCGTGACCTCCTGGCCGTTTTCGCTATTACTGACAACAGCGAAATAGTCAGAGTCAATATCGTTATCAGCTAGGCTTTCAAGTCGCCCGATTGCCTCTATTGCGCAATCCGTCAATTTATCACTCATGCTTTTTGCTCCCTGGCTAAAGGAACTGCCAGATCGACAGTCCATGAAATGATTGATGCCTCACTGTCTGTTTTGGGCTCACCGAAAACGTAATATTTGCTCCCCGGCCTGCCCATTACAGGATCGAGAAAAACGGGTTTATCCCCTTCAACCAAGATGGCGATAACCTGATGTAAGCCGCCAACAATATTCAGGGATGCGACAGAGAGAAAATAAACGAATCCATTGCGAAGTGTTCCTTGCTTAGGATGCCCGTAAAAATAAGGTATGCCGTAGTGATCCAATGCATCGTCAAGCCAGTCTGTTTTTGCATGGAATTTTTCATGCCAAAGCTCGACAACTTCATCCACCGGCCGTGACGCGACCATTGCAATGCAAGCTGACATGCATGTGTTGAAGGTTGGTTGCTGTTGATGTTCGATCATGCTGCCTGCTCCTCTATGGCAATACACATTTCCGGTAAGTTGGCCCGAACCAGCGCTTCGGCGAAAGGCGGCGGCACCGCGTTGCCGCACCTGGCCACTTGCGCCTCTTTCGAGTATTTTTTCCCACGATAATCGCGTTCGATGATGTACCAGTCAGGGAACCCCTGCGCTCGATACAATTCTCTCGGCGCCAGCATCCGCATGCAGATATCAACGATGATGTAATCGCCGACGCGTATGTAGTTGGGGCGTTCTGCGGGAAATAAGTGGCTTTCGTCTGGCTCGTCGCTGAATTTCTCCAGTAACCGGGCGCACCACCACGCCCCATAACGCTGTTCATCCGTCAGTGGTTCCTGGCCGCAGTGCGCTTCATTGATCGCCATACGGTCTTTTGTGGTGACCGAATGCACTGGTGCCGCAACGTCGACAGCTGTCGCTGTGCCATAGTATTTGGTCAGGAAAGCTTGGACGTGCCCGTTATGCTGGCCACTGGCGGTTATCGTCGGTACCGGATCTGTAATTTGCCTGCCGTCTTTGCACGTGCCGCGCAGGTGTACCAAATGCGATGTACAAAGCCCGTGGTGGTCAACTTGGGTAATCGTATGCAATGGTTCATCCACACCCAGGCCTGCGCCGGTATAGTTGCCGCCGTAGTGCTTCACTATGTTGGTAGCGACTAAAGCATGGTGCCCACCAGTGGTTACTGTACGCAGTGGTTCGTCAGCTTTTCCGCCCGGATGCCCTGTGGTGTTAACCATTAAATGAACAGATGCCAGCGCGGTATGTGCAGTTGCTGGGATGGTGATCGTCGGTACGTCAACAGCTCTCGGTTTGCCCGAGTATTTCGGTCCGCCAGCACCAACGAGAACAGCACTGACCATGTTCATGCGCGAAACTCTGGTGATCGTCTGGTATGGTTTTCTAACTGGCTTAGGCTGCATTTGCCCTTCGTTGCCACCGGTACCGACAAGAACAGCCGCAGCTATTTGGGTTTTCCCGCCACCACCAGGCATGACCGTTCCCACCGGAGTATCAACCGGTTGGCCGGTACTGTTTCCGAACTGGCGTACTACCACCGGGGCGGCAACCCCAAAGCCGTGGGTTTGCGTTATCGTCTGCAGCGGAAGCCTGCCAGATTGCCCCCGGAAGCAATGGTATTTGGTTTTGTTCGATGTGTGATTGCTTTTCACGACATACGGCTCGATCAAAAGGTGTTCTGCTTTGCTTGTGATCGTGGTCAGCGGTTGCCCTGCTGCGTACTGCCGCCCATCACCACCAAAACCGGTTTGCCCAATTTGAACAATGTAGGGATCTGGATTATTTATAACGAACCGTTGCAAGCCTTTAACGATGCGGCGCAGAGTGTTATCTGCCAGATCCTTCTTTCTGCCAAAAATGCTTTTGGTTGGAAGTGACCAATCGATAATTTCGGCAGCCGTACGCCAGGGTTTGAGTTTTCCGCTCTTAACCTCTTTAGATTTCGGATCCCCGTGGGTGGGTTCGGGCCAAACTATTGGATTACCATCACAGCGGGCCATCATGAAAAAGCGCTTACGGATAGTTGGAGCGCCATAGTCACAAGCTCTCAACTCACGGTACTCAACCGCATAGCCCAGTCCAGCTATCAGACGACGGTGATCGTCGCTGCCCTCAGCTATACCCAAAATTTCGCAGCACTCAGCTAACGCAGGGTGTTCTGCATCAATGCCGGTGGTTAGCATTGCTATAAACCCGAGAAAAGTTTCCCCAACACGATCTGGGCATGGGTAGTCATTGCCGTTCTGGTCTGTCACGAGCGGCCCCCACGTTTTAAATTCCTCCACGTTCTCCATTGCGGTAACCCGCGGGCGAACCTTCAAGATCCATCTGATTTTGATCCAGGCCAGCCCCCTGATTTCTTTTTTAACCGGTGCTCCGCCCTTCGCTTTCGAAAAATGCCTGCAGTCGGGGCTAAACCACGCCAAGCACACAGGCTTGCCAGCTGTGGCAACCACCGGATCGATATCGAACACGGATTCACAGTAATGCAACGTGTCCGGATGATTGGTTTCATGCATAGCGATCGCATGCGGGTCGTGATTAATCGCAATATCAACGCTGCGGCCGGTGGCCAACTCGATACCCGTTGACGCACCACCACCACCGGCAAAGTTATCAACAATAATTTCTCTCATTGGTATTGCCCCAAGGTATCGGCCAGCACTTTGGCAACGGAAGTAACAGTGGGCATAGGGATCCCTTCTAACCACATGCGATTGATATGGTGCCGTAGCCGTTTTTGATGGCACTCCGGCAAGTTTTCCGCGCTGTCGATTTGGGTGATCACCATCTCGACCTCTTTAGGCCAAACTGTATTTTCAACCGGGATCAGCAGCATGGTTTCAAGTTCGATGATCCGATTAATGGCGTTTTTCAGAATTATTTCGTCCATAGCACCGCCACCATTGTGATCAGCAATATCCAAAACGTGCCGCTGGCGATGCATATCATTTTCCAGGGATTTCGTAACATCCATTTTTTGATCTCACTCTTCATGATAGGCCTCGCTGAATACCGCGTGCGATGGCGACCAATCGCAATACGTGTCCGTTTCGACGTGGCCGAAAATCGCTTTGCAACGGCGTATGTGCGCACAGTCCCCACAAGTTTTGCCCACAGGAAGCTTCATTTTGTCCGGGTCGGATGGGTCAAAATTGAGTTCGCTCATCACCTGTACTCCCAAGACACGCCAGCTTTTACCAACTGTCGACAATGCCGAATGATGACAGAGCGGGTTATTTCCCCGCCCAGCCGCCACGGTGAGTAGAATGGAGATTCATCAACTTTCTCTCTTTCATCGCCCACCCAACCCGCCGCATCAAGTGCATTCCCCATCCCTGCCCAATCTGTGGTTTGGTCTATCAGTGAACGATGCAGCAAGTAAAACGCATCGTAGCTATCAGCCTCACCCCAATAATCCACGGTGGTCACTGTCCATTCGTCATTGCTATAGCCCCACTCCAATTCGAAAGCGTCAGCGGGGTATTGGCGAGGCATGAGAGCTATCAGCAGACGCATTGCCTCTGTGCTGAATTTCTTTTCAATGCGGGCTTTGCGATTGTCATAACGGCGCTTGCTCATATCCGGCCCTCCCTCAGCTCGACCAGATACCCGCGAACATATTTTGAAAACGCCTCTCTCCGCTCTATTTGGCCGTAGAAGAATGGCCCTTCCATGATTTTTGCTGTTTCGGCGTCCCAGGCATCGGCGAGCTTCTCAACGCCTATAGCCTCGATGCGGGTCAGTGCGGCATAGGTGGCGGGAAAGCTCAATTCCTCAGCACACGGGATTACCTCGCCGTAGATACGTTCCATTGCCTGCTCCCAGCCGTATTGCATGGCATCGTAGCGATCAGTGATACCGCGGTCTTCTAAGCCACACCCCATACTTTCAGGGTGATACTGGGGCTCGTTATCCAAGTTAGTAACGGAGTCGATGATGGCTTTCGTCGCCGCATTCTCTGCAGTTAGTGCCAGGTTATCGTCCATGAGGCTCTTTACCGTCGCCTCTACAGGATCGGTGTAACCTGATAGTGCATCGCTGGCCCATTGCTGCATACGTTCGCCTTCGGTCGCCGGGTCCATTTTTCTGATGCCTGCCAGCGTTTGAACGTGATTTGCGTTTATTGCAACAACAGCATCAAGTTGCCGCTTGAGCTGCTCGTAATCTTCAAACTTTATGTAGCTACCAGCCGTATTTACGTACATTTCTGGCGAGCCAGTAACGAAGCCGACATCAGGTTCAAAACGTGTTGGTGAATTAGTCATGACCTTGATCCTTTGTCTGGATATCGTCGCCTTCAAAGCAATCAAAAATGATGCATAAGACCCATGCGATAACGATGGCTGTGATAGCCCAAATAGCGCCGCCAGGTTCTTTTATCAGTTCCCAAAACTCAGCCATTGGTTACCTCCAACAAACGATGAACCCGGTTCAGGTGTTTGAGTAATTGCTCATCACGCCGTGCACCGGCTTTCTGTTGCTTAATGCGTTCGCGCAGATGGGTGATCGTTGGAATAACCAGCGTCTCGGTATTTGATTCAACTGCTGGCGTTCGGGGTGCAACTGGCGCTGCGCGGAAAACAGCTTTCAGCGTTGGAACATCCACCGTTTTAACCGCGGGCGCCGGTGCTGCAATTTTTTCAGGTTCAGCCCTTGCAGGCGTCACTTCAGCGCCGGGCATCATGTAACGGAATTTACCGCTGGCTGACTTGCGCACAACCTTCCCGCGACTGGTGGCCATTGCCAGGGAAGATGCAACGCGACGTGCCGTAACACCCGCAACGGCAGCGAGCTCCTCGGCCGTCATTGGTCCCTTTTCTGCGATGATATTGATCAGGTCCTCAGCTTTGATGCTTACTGGCTTAGTTTCGGTTTTCCCCACATGTCCTGAGGCATTTCCGGTCACCAGCTCCCAACAATTGCCATCTTTCTTTACCACCTCGGCCTCTTTGAGTTCCCAGAGCTGATCAATAACTTCCTGTCGTTCCATACCCAACCGCGCAGCGATTTCGATGGACGAGGCTTTACCCATCGCTTTCAGTGCATCAATGATCGTTTCCATCATGCGTTACCCCGCACAGCGGCCAGCGCCTGATCGAACATTTTGTGCAAATGGCAGAACCGCAGTTCAACTGGGTTGAAGTGCCAGAGCCTTTTATCACTGGTGGTGTTTTGAGAATTAGAACGATAATTTACCTCCCCTCGCGTAATAAAACTTTCGCTGGCACTGATCAGTGTGTAACGCGCCTTATTCCCCTGGCTTTTGACAACAATTTCAGCGTGGGGAGATCGAACCATATTCCTCAGTCGAGTGAGGATTGACATGCGAGTGAGGTCACCATCGGGATAAGCATGGTGTGCCAGCTCGTATATTTCGCTGGTACTCAGTTCCTTGCCCAAGATCAGATCGACGAATTGCCTAGTTGTAATTCTGGTTTTTTTGGTCATTGGTTTATGCTCCGGCTTATTTCTTGTCTTTGACGCTTGAACGTATCCTGGCCAACATTTCATCCCCGCGCTGACGGTATCGGCCATCGGGATCGGCCTGTTGGGAATAACCTGGGGGCGGTGGCCCTTTTATTTCAGCCCGGCGAACGGGGGGAATTGAATACCCCTGCTCAACTTTCTTGGCCCATTTTTCCAACTGGCGAACAGCCAAGTTTTTCAGCTCGACCTCAGAAAGTTTTCGGCCTACACCCTGGCGACGCATTTCAATGCAAATGTGGTACAACACGTCGCTTTTCCAATTGAAATCCTCGGAACTGTTGTACCGCCAAGCCCCGTTGCGCCATCGCCAGTATTCATCCACAACGTCAGCAGCACTGAAGCCCAAAATGCTTGGCGTTGTCTCACCGACGATTGCCACGAACTCGGCAAGGTCAGGCGGCCAATGGTGACCTGCGTTGCAACGCTCGATACAGCGCGCTGTTGCTGCACTTAGTTGGCTATTCGAGAGCTTTGAAATCATTTGGACCCAGGCCGTCGAGGGTGTGGTGCCGTTCTTCCGGAGCCACCGTTGGGAATAAATCTTCGCCATTGTCTCCCAAAGGCTCCAAGCCACATCTGGCACGTTCGGCATTCCGGGCGGCCCGGACTTGTTGTAATGGGTCGGTGGTTTGTACATTTGCATTTGAACCTCGTGATTGCTTGATGGTGTTTTGCTGCAAGAACTGAGCGAGAGAACGCTCAAATTTTTGCTCCCATTGCGATTGCTGCAGTTCGCTACGTTCGGCTTGCCAGAACACGACAAAGTCAGCCAAAGCAGCGGCGAAAATATCCGGTGGCACTTCCGGCCATTGGGTTATTGCCGGTCGCCAGTTTTGAAACATGGGGAACGGTCGATCATCAGGTAAAATCTCTCCCTCACACGCATGCGCGTTGTGTGGGGTTTTATCTTTTAGATCTTTATCTTTATCTTTATCTTTATCTGGTGTGACATTGCGTGACGCGTTGTGACGGGCTTCTTTCTCCTTGGCTAGTCGCTGCCGTTCACGCTGAGCATTTTTACGTTCTGCGGCAGACTTGGCGCCGGTTTCAGGGTTGCCAGAGTCTTCACGTTTAACCTGCCGTTTCTTCCAACCAGTGAGATCTTTCCCGTCCAAAACTCTGCCTTGCATAGCTTCTAAAATCTGCCCAATGTCACGCTCGGTCACGTCGAGCGCACTTGCTAAATCTTCGTGCGTGACATCTGCGTGACCTCGCGTGACACTCTGTGATGCGCTGACTAACAGGTGCAAATATGTCGCCTGTACTAGTGCCACAGGCTGCCCCGACAATCTGGCTATAGTTCGCCATTTGGGGTCATTCGGCATGTCGTGCCAGAGCCGCAACCATGAATTAGCCATCTGAACTACCTTTGTTTTTGCTGATGCTGCTGCACTGCTTTCACCGACGCCCCATGCGACGCCCTGGTACATGCGGACGGTCTGGCTTGCCCTTCACCCGCTTTAGCGGCTTTGCGTACGTCTTTGCGACCGCAAGGCTGCTAGCGATGGTCGCATTTGGGTATGCCAGGTAATGATTGGCGCCGTGGACTGCGGCAGAACGCGCGACTTCAACAGAAAATCCATTACTTACCAGTTGATCGCGGATCTGCGCTTCAACTTGTTCTCTTGAAAAATTAGCCATTGGTTTATGCTCCGATCGTTAAAAACAGCCGCTGAATACTGCGGCAGCGCTGGCCATAACTGCAGCCCACCGATCCGGCGGTGCCAGCCTTACCAGCGATTCAATGCCCTCGCGGATTTCTTTCTCCAGCTCACGCAACGGTGCGCCGAGTAATGCCGCTTGTTTGGCATCCGCGCATTCTTTGATGGCGTCGGCCACCAGTTCAAGCTTGGTTTTCCCCTGCTTCAATCCGTATTTTCTGGCTATCTCTATCGGCATCACGTCGGCAATTACCGGCGCCAGCTGCAGGACGTAACCGGCGTACTTCTCAGTACGGTGCGGGTTGTCCAACCAGCGGAAAATGTTCTGTCTGTTGTTACGGTCAGAATTCCCCAATTGGAGGCATTTACCGTCACGTCGAAACCATTCATCGGTGATCAACTTTGCGATAGTTTCCTGTGCCCGGCCCGGCAGCGTGCTCTGCCAATCCTCGACGGCCAGCCGCACCGCCTCGGGTTTGACGCTGGCACGGCGGCGCATGGAAGATTGATTTTCTGAACTCAGGCGCTGGCCACTCGCCCTGATAGCATTTGCAAATGACATGGTTAACCCTCAACAATCGGCCAGTCTTCCTGTGGTTGGACAGGTATTCCATCGGTTGGGTTTGGATAAAGATCCGGACGCAACTCATGGGGAGTTACGCCTGTTACTTGGAAAATGGAAAGCACCCTGTCGGAAGGCACACCATTTTTTTTCCACAGGCAAACAGCCATTCGGCTTACGCCTAATGCCTTGCCTAACGTATTTGCGTTTCCGTGTTTGCGGATTGCGTTGTTGATACCAGTCATTACGACCTCCGTATTAGTTACGGTGGAAGTAAAGCATTTATTTACCAAATGATCAAGCAAGTCAATCATTGCAGATGTAAAGCAATGATTTACAATAGAGCCTATGACTACGAACACAGAACAACCTGACCTGATAAGCAGACTCACTGAGATAAACCAAAAAGGCATATCCAAAGCTGATATGGCGCGCATTGCCGGGGTTAGTAAGCAAGCAGTAAGCGGTTGGTTTAGGACAGGTACAATTAGCAAAAAATCTGCTCTTGCTATTGCTGAAGCGGCAGGCGTTTCTGTTGCATGGTTATATGGTGAGAGTGTCGAAAAAAAGAGCGGACTCGGTGCTGATGAGATGGAGTTGCTTAGGCTCTATCGCCAGCTCCCAGAACCTGAACAAAGAAATATGATCGCCGTTTTTGGCGCTCGACTGAAAGAATTGGATGAGTATGTAGAAAAGTACGCTCGCAAAAGGATCAAGGGTGTTGAGTAGTATCGAGGCAGGCAAGAAAAGCCCCACAAATCCCCGATAAAATAATCTGAGACGTACCGAAGGCCAGAGGGCTGACATAAACCCTCTGGCCTTTAACATTTTCGGCCACACTCCAACCGCCCTCCCGAGGCGGTTTTTTTACAACCAAAAAACCTCACATAAAAATTTACTTGATCAAATAGTAAAGATATTGTTTACTTGTTCCATCAGGCAGCCGCTGCGGCGACTGTAGAAGTGAAATCAGCAGCAGGTGAAAACGTTCTGACAGCCAGGAAAGACTGGCGAGCATAAACCAATGTTCAACCAATCAGCAGAGGGGTAGCCAATGATCAGCACTACCGTTCCACACAGTGGTAAAGCAACCAACTACCGCAACAAGCGCACCGGCGCTGCATGGGTGGCACATTACGATATCCATTGCCAAGTGTATCGGTTCGAGCCTACCGGCAACCTTCGGGCGATCAAGTCGCCGTTTGAATCTCGCAGTATTCCGCCATATTTCGAACCGGCTGGCACCCACTGAAAGTGCAACACCAGGGAACGGTCGTATATTCCCGCGCGCAGATGTAGGTAATACGACGCCGGAAACGTAACCGGCAACCTAATTATTTTTAATTCAGCTTATTAATTAAGCCATGGATCCCCATTACCTAAAACCGGAGTATGACCAATGAGCAAGACTGTTATTTTTAAATTAGAGCAGGTCAGCAATAACATCGCCAAAGTAGTTTCAAACAGCGAAACTGCTGGTTACATCGCACTACCTGATAACGAACATCAAAACCAGCAACCTTTCGCCATCACCCACAATGGCAAAGATATTGGCTATGAGCATTGTGAGGTATGTGCGATCGAAGCCGTTATCCGCCGCTTTGAACGCATTCCCCTTTCGGTAGAAATCAACCTCATTACGCCTAAAGAGGTCGCCCGTTCTGTAAGCATCAACGTGGTATCCATTCACTGATTGCTGTGTGTGGTCTTCCCCCGCCGTCGTTGGCGGGGCTTTTTGAAGCTATTGAAATACGTCCTGCGTTTCCTATCTGGGGGCGTAAATTCGCAGGGCGTATTTCAATATCAACCTGATGATCAATGGAGAGTAGATATATGGCTATCGACATTACCATAAAAGTAGAAAGCATTGGCTCAATTGAAAAAACCGGATTTCGCTCAAATTTAGAAGTAGAACTTAACTCCGCTGAATTAACAGAGGCTGTTGATGCGAAAGCCATTGTCGGTGAATACGACAAAGACGAATTGCTTGAAGCAATTGGTGAAGAGTATATCCAGGAATGGTTAGAGGAACAGGGATTCACAGTTACCAATGGTGACCAATTATGATGTTTTCACCATCTGCTGCAATCGATGCACAAAAGAAGTATTGCGCTGAAAATCGCCTACCTTTATTTGCACCTCGTGACGGCATTTGCAATCGCTGCACAAATAATATTTACCGGCAAAAAGTTTCACATGGGTACAAAACGGGCATCTCAGTTGAAGCCGCTGGCACTACGCATGTTCTCGACTGCCCGCATTGCAGCCTCAGTTACTGCAATTAGAAGTAAAAGGCCCGCCAAGGCGGGCCAGTGCCGGTTTAACGTCCCGGCGACGGGTTACCGGGGAACCACCCCCAGCAACCGGAGCATAAACCAATGACCACTATCGCAGTCAATGATCGACTGCATTCTACCTAAATTCAGGAGAACTGCATAATGCAAAATGTTGCCGCCTATCTATACCGGGCAAAACAAAAGTCAGGTAAGCCTCATCTCTATGTTCATTTCGAAGCAAAGTCAGACGACCATGCCGAAACGAAGCGTGATTATCTTTTTATGGAAGCTGGGTATTCCAAAGCCGATTATTTTACCCCACTACGCATTAACTTCCCTGTTGTTGACGGTCTGCCAGTAGATGGCGCATTCAGTGAGTCATTCTGGTTATCTTGGGCACTTGAAGGAGATTCTGGGCGTACTTGTTTTCCGCGCGACAAAGTTGATCCTTCTGTCGCGATCCCTAAGCTTTACCCCTACATGCTCAAGGCCGACACGGATACACCGGCAAAAACACCTGAGCCGCCAGCCAAGGAAGAAACCACATTTTCCGCAATAGACCTCGACAAGCATACTGTGATTGCCGCCGCATGGCTGTTTGGCCGTGACTGCATGAAAATGACAGGGGAGCAGTTGAAAGCAGCAACCAGGCTTATGATGGATGACTCGCAGCGTTACCCGCAAAACGTCATCATGGCCCTCTCCAATCTTAAGGGGTTCGATTACGTTTACCCGGACATGCCGATAGTGGCCATTGCAGCCATAAAGACTATCTGGCCACCATTCGATAAAGCGCCAGAACTGGGTAAACTTAGTCAGTTCGCAACCGAATACCTGAATGCGAAAGTAGATGATCGCCAGTCTGTCATTTCCAAGTGGCAGACGTCGCCCAGCGCCGCAAATAACTCACAAGTAGAATTGCCGCGCACGTCGTCCGGCGCACTGGCCGGCACAGGCAAGAATCCAGTCTACGGCACGCCAATAGCGTCCTTTAGCGAACTTGAAACAGTCACCTACCTTGCGCACTACCCATCCGATTTTGATATCAGCAGGCCGCCAATCGGCATTGTTAATGCAGTAAAAGAGATGAAAACGCGCAAAGAAAAGTCCCCATTAGCATGGTATGGACAGTTGTCCGAAACCCCCGGCATTCTGGACTTTTCCCGTGAGGCCGTTGGTACGCTTATCCGCAATGCGCCGGAAACCCTCCACCTAACACCTGGCCCACTACGCGACTATATCAATGCGAACCTGATCGAGATTGACGCCAAAACAGCGAAGGTAAAAAACCATGCTCAAACCCAATCGCTGCCGCAGGGCGAGGCAGACTCACTGGTTGATGAACAGCTTGCGAATGAAACGCTGGCAGGCGCAGCAACAAGTGCTGGCAGCGCGTCGCTGGCGGGCGAACTGACAGCAAGTAATGCCTCAAATGATGGCGAAAAAGAAGAGGTGGACGCCGCTAAGGATCTTGACCCAACAACTCGCAGCGCGTGGCTGCGGCGTGAAATCATGACAGCCCTTGACGGCAAAACGTCAGTGATGAGCGTGGATGATGTCAAAGAGTTGATGGTAAACGTGGGCGATCTTAACCACGTATACCTTGCCAGGCTGTTAACAAAAGAAATAGAGCCCTGCGATCCTTTCAAGCAGTTGGCCAAGGACGATATTTATCACCTCACCTGCGATGTGCTTGAGGGTTGGGCCGACGATAAAGAAGAACGCTGCCAACTTATCGATGAACGCGTTGAGTTCTGTCTGAAAGAAGCGCGCCAAACGTTGGAACAGGCAGACGTCGCTGGTCAGCATAAAAACGCTGAACTGGCGCGCCATGATGCCTCAAATGGGGGAGAAAAAACGGAAGTCGCCCAGCAGCAGCCTGCTGGCGAATTGCACGCCATGGGCAGCGGCAAGTTTGATGTATCTGAATTGTTCGCGACATCACCACTGGCCAACGTTGATAACGCAGCATCAACCGATTTGCGGGAAAATGAGGATCTGACAACCAAGGATGTTCGGGAATTCCTGGATTCGTCAACCAAACCAGCAGATTTGTCAGGCGAATGCGCGCCAGCCGCACAGGAAGTACCTGTCGCCACGGCACCAGCATATTTCGAACCTGGCCGGTACCACGATATCCCGAACGACGTTTACCACGCTGCTAACGGTATCAGCAGCACTATGCTGAAAGATGCCCGCGTTTCATTGATGTATTTCAACGCTCGTCACGTCGCAAAAACCATCAAGAAAGTGCACTCAAAAGTTCTCGACTTGGGCAACCTGGTGCACACCATGGCGCTGGAGCCTGAAAAGCTGGAACAAGAATTCAGCATCGAACCAATTATCCCCAAAGGTGCGTTTACCACCACCGCATCGATGCGCGAATTTATCGATAAGCACAATGCCAGTCTGCCAAAAATGACAGATTCTGACACGCTGCGCTCGATCATTGATGCACATAACGCCACGCTGCAGACACCTTATGCCTTGGGCGGAAATGCTGACGAAATCGGGCAGTTCTATACCCTGCTACCGGCCGAGTTTCAGCGGATTGGGGAGGATCAAAAGCCAACTGCAACAGCGATGAAAGCTTGCATCAAGGAATACAACGCCACGCTGCGGACTCCACTGAAAACAAGCGGCGGCCGCGAAGCATTGCTTGAACAATTGGCAATCATCGATCCTGAATTCGTAAAACTTGAACTGGCCATTCCTTCCCCGCTAGCGGTCAGCGGCAGCAAAGAGGATATGGCCGCCCGCATTAAGACAATTTTACCGAACGCTGTTTTTGCCGACGAACTAATCGAGCAGTGGCGCAACACTGACGACGATCGCGTACTCGTGACCCAGCAGCAAATGCAGGAGGCCAAGGCCATTCAACACGCCTTATTCAACCATCCATCATCCGGGCCAATGCTGCAACACTCTCAGCGCACCGTTGAAGCCAGCTATTTCGGGTATGACGAGGATACCGGTATGGAGATCCGCGTGCGCCCTGACCTTGAAATTGACCTTGATGGCGTCCGCATTGGGTTTGACCTTAAGACTATCAGCATGTGGAGTGTCAAGCAGGGAGCCGTTAGAGCGAGGCTGCACAGAGAAATCATTGAACGCGACTACCACCTTAGCGCAGCGATGTATTCCGATGTCGCGGCTTTCGATCAGTTCTTTTGGATTTTCGTGAACAAGGACGAGGGCTACAACTGGGTGGCGATCGTTGAAGCATCACCCGACCTGCTAGAACTTGGCCGCCTTGAGTACAAAGAGGTGTTGCGCGACATCAAACAAGCGTACGACACCAACATATGGCCAGCGCCGATCACTGAAGAAATTGTGGACGACCTGAACGATTTTGACCGCCGCCGCCTTGAAGCGCTGCGCGTAGCTTAAGGAGCATGCCAATGACCAACCAACTCGCATTGATTCAGAAAGATTTAGCAGCAGAGCTAGCACCGGCCAAGGAAATTTTGCCGAGCCATGTCAGCTTTGAAAAATTCACCACCGCCGCGGCGGTGGCACTAGCCAACAATAGCGATTTATTGGGTGCCGACCGCCAAAGCGTTATTAATGCCCTTTCATCTTGTGCAAAAGACGGCTTGATCCCTGATAACCGTGAAGCCGCGCTAATCGTGTACAAGACGAAAAACGCTAACGGCCAATGGATACCTAAAGCGCAGTACCTGCCGATGATCGACGGCGTGATGAAACGGGCTCGCCAGTCCGGCGAAGTCTCAGTGATCGCCACACGAGCCTGGTACAAGAACGATCAATTCCGCGTCTGGATGGACGAAAACGGTGAGCACATTTTTTACGAGCCGAACCTACTGGATCGCGGCGAACTTGTCGGCGCGTTCGCCTATGCCAAGATGAAATCCGGCGAGCTGCAATTTGAAGTGATGAATTTGGATGATATTGAAAAGGTCCGCGCAGCCAGCAAAAACAGCGACAAAGGGCCATGGGTCGACTGGTATGAGTCAATGGCGCGAAAATCGGTGATGCACCGCCTCTGCCGCCGCCTGCCGAACAACTCCGAGATGATGGAAATGCTCGAACGCGGGCAAGAAATGGTTTGGCAGAAAGAAAAAGACGTCACTCCGGATACACGCGTAACCGCCGGACAGTTGATTGGGGCGGCAGATAAGGCACCAGAGCCTATTACTGAAAATTCAGCACCTGAAAAGATTGCTAATGACATTCGCGGCAGCATCGACAAGATAACTACCCCGGCACAGGCAACTGACCTTCGCGCATCGGTTGAAGAATTGAAAGCACAGTTGGGGATCACTCTCTACACCGAGCTGAAAAACAAAATCGTGAGGCAGCACCACCGTCTGAACGCGATTGCAGCCCTGGGTGCGTCGATCGATACGGCTGGCAAGAACGGCGGCACAACGAACCAGGAGCGCGCCGAACTGGGAGCACTGTTGCATCGCTCCGAGCGCTTTCTTAGCGCTGATGAGGTTCAGCGCTATCAACAGGCGATCGATGACCTGTCGCCGTCGCAGGAGGCGGCATGCTGACGCTCATTGGCTTTGTCCTGCTGGTCAGCCCATGCGGCCAGGATGCATGCGACGCGCTGCCAGTATCCGAGCGGGTGTACTCGATCAAAGCTGAATGCGAGCAGGTGAAAGAAGCAATCCAGTTTCGTCGGCCACACGCCGTATTGTTTTGCAGCGAAGTATATAGATCTGAAAATTGATTTTTGAAAATCAAAACACAACCCTGACCACGATTAATATCGTGGTCGGTTGTGTGTAGGAGCATAACCAATGGCACGCACTCAAATATTAATGGAGTGGGCAATAGATGAGTTTGGGAAAGAAAATTGCCCTAGTTATTCAACGCTTCTTTTGTATGCAAAAAATAAAATGATATACCCGCCTCCTCAAAAAGCTGGGCGCTATTGGCGCGTAGAGAAAGGGGCAAGATTTACCGGGTTAGTCTGCCAGCCAGAGATAAAAAAAAGCGACGACCCCCGCCTATTGAGGATTTTATCTGATGGCAAGACCACGTAAATACAACGTCGATGTTCCTGGTCTTTCCTGCTATACGGACGCCAGAACAAAAAAAGTGTACTGGCGTTACAAACACCCTATTACTAAAAAATTTCATGGGTTAGGTGATAACGAAGAAGAGGCAGCAGCAATAGCAAAAGACGCCAACACCAGGTTATCCGAGCAGTTGCTGCGTAACACACTCGCCGTTCGTGACAAGTTGAGCCGCGCCGTTGGCGGCAGTATAAGCGTTTCAACGTGGCTCGATCGTTACCTTAAAATCCAAGAAGAGAGGATGCAGGCAAACGAAATCACAAAAAATACCGTTAAGCAGAAGCTTGCCCCAGTCAAAGCAATGCGGGCAGCATTGGCAACAAAACCGATCCGGGAAGTTGATACACGAGATATTGCTGACATTCTGGACGATTACAAAAATCGGGGCCATTCAAGAATGGCTCAGGTAGTACGCACGACACTGATCGATGTATTCAAGGAGGCTCAGCACGCTGGCGAAGTCCCGCCAGGCTACAACCCTGCAGAAGCCACAAAGAACCCATATAACAGGATAGATCGGGAACGGATGATCCTAGAGGAGTTCAACGCAATGCTAGCAGTGATCGCGCCACCATTTGAGTACATGAAAAACGCAATGCTGCTGGCCCTCGTTACTGGGCAGCGTGAGGGTGACATCAGCAAGATGCAGTTTTCCGACATCTGGGATGATCATTTGCACGTTGAGCAGATAAAAACCGGCGCGAAGGTGGCGATCCCGCTATCTCTCCACTGCACCGCCATTGGCATGACGCTGGGGCAGGTGATCGCGCAATGCCGCGATAATATCGTCAGCCCGCATCTGGTTCACTACACACACAATACGGCGATGGCTCGCCGTGGTGGAATGGTCACGGCCAATACAATAAGTAGCAGCTTCAAAAAAATACGGGATCTGTCTGGCTTGGTTTGGGATAAGGGCACCCCACCCAGTTTTCACGAAATCCGCTCGCTTGCGGAACGTCTGTACAGGGAACAAAAAGTGAATACCAAGGATTTGTTGGGGCATAAATCCCAACGTCAAACCGACCGTTACAATGATGATCGAGGGAAGGAATGGAGGGTTGTGAATATTTAAGCTGTAGTCTAAAAATCAAAACAATAAAAATTTTGCCAGGGATGGCAGATTCCAAGTTGCAAAAAACAAAGCTGCATAAACTAATACCATGATACCAAATGAAATATAAAGAGTGGTTTTTCTGGTATTTATAGGTTTGAGAAAGTTAGCGCCATTCTCTTCCCTAGATGTGTAACGCTGAAGAACCTTAAGCCAACGCTCGCTCTCTCTTGAGCTTAAAACAGAATCCCTCCAATGCGCGGATATTTGAAGAACACAAGACAAGAGCAAATATCCCGCTAGAAACTTCACTAGAATGGCGAGTTCATGGCTATCAAGTAACTCCAGTAAATTTTTTTTATCAAACTTACTCAAAAATGAAAAACCAACAAAGGCAAGGATGCCTAGAATATCCCTCGTTATATTAGATATTAAATCTCTAACTTTTGAAGCATACATGTCAGCCTGAGAGCGCATATCTTTTAATAACTCTCTCATTTCTTTATGATATGCATCTTTTCTATCAAGGATTACAAATGCATAGCTATCCTGCGCTTGTTGCAATGCTTCATCAATGTTGACAAAAACCCCTTTAAAGACGGATTGCTCTATCTCAATATTTAATGAAAGCACATCCATAATTAATTGCAAGCGAGTTTCCGCTCGTTCTTTATAAGTCCAAACTACAGTCTTAACAAGTCTCTTTTGAAGCTCAACGCAGTCCACATCAATTAACTTATCTAAAACTTTAGTAACTAATTTTGTACCTTTGAATGAAACAGCATAGTAATCATCAAATTTCTTTAATTCGAATGCCATACATGCAATAAGGTTTCTTACACTCAATGCAATAAAAGCTTTTGCCAACGTGCTTTGTATGTCTCCCCAAGTCATCAGGTAGGTATTTGGTCTTATTTTCAAAAGAACATCAGAAGAAACCTTCACCAATTCAGAAACCTGAGTTGAGTTGGGTAGTGTAGGAGTATCCTCTTGGCCTTCTTCTTTTTTATAGTCTTTAACTGGAATTACACTTATACAATTCCCACCAAAAGGCTGATCAAGCCCAAATACCCAAATAAAAGTTTTTTCGTTGAAACGTGGTTCTAGATCACTAATTGGAGCTGCGAAGGGGTCTATTTCCTTAACCCATTCTAAAGCTCGTTGCTCAGACATAAATAAAATATTCTTTGAATCAAGCTCACCCTCAATTTTCAACTTTTCGGCAAGTAGGTTTTTACTAATCAATATTGACCAAGAACTATCCAATACACCGACGAAATCCAAAACTTCATCTGGATCTACAGATGAACCATTGACCGTCATAGTGGGACAGGACATTCCAAGCTCAGTACTAAGCCGCCCAAGCTCCTCACATAACTGAGCGATTTTGTCTGTAACGCTCTCCCCCTTCAAAGTTAAGCGATAGCTTTCTTCTGTTACAACATTGGAATGTTGAACTAGTTCGTTGATTTGTTTGATCATACCTACAATGCTATTCATGCTATTTCACCTTCGTTTCCACCCTATTAGTTTCAATGGTAATTATTTCCTTCCCATTGTCCAACTTCCGGCGCTGTATGCCGGCAGCTGCCGCATCACCTTCAAATGTAATTATTACACCTTCTGATGTCTCGTAGATTTGTTTTTTCTCTCTTCTACTTATTGACTCAGGTTTTGATGCGAACCGTTGGCCAGCAACGCCCGCGCTAGCCAACTTTTCATACAGCTCATTTGATAGAGTTTCATTAATTTTAGCATCATCATGTCTTACAACAGCAGCGATAAATGCTTCAGTATCAAAATGTTCATGCGCAGTGAAGAAACTAAAGGAGCGGCCAATCATAGTGTTGGCATCTTCACCTTCAGGGAGCAACTCAGCAGGCACTTGCCGAGCCCAAGCCCTAACTGCTCTATGGGCTTCCTTCGTAAGCACTGAAGCTGTTTGCCTCTCAGTAACGCCGAGGAAAGATCTAAAATAATCAGTTAACGTGGGGCTAACCCGATCATAGGCTAGCACATTCCATTTATGGGTACCTGACAGATCAATCAAGGCGCTTTTTTGCACTGACTGCTTACTCTCACTAAGAGCATTGGGAACCTCATTGATCACAGCAATTCTCTTTCCATCCTCCTCAACATACGAGTACGTTAGCGTCGCACTTTTATCGAGTTTAACGAGAAATAGAAGTTTTTTATAATCATTGGGGCTACTGAGATACGACACTACAGATACAACAAAGAGGCCATCTGAAGACGATCCCACATGTAACTTAGCAAAACTACGTGTTATATCACGTGAAATTTCTACAAACTTGGTAGCATCTTTCGTTAAATTATCACATTTGCTTGCCAAGCTATCAACATCATCAACAAATAAAAATTGGCTACCTTTTGCGCACTCTTTAAGTCTGCTTAGAAAAAATTCCTCTTGAGCTTTAGCAAGTTTTACTGAATCCAAAAAAATAGTTTTTTCATCATCTCCATCAGTCTGGATGATATGGAAGATAAAATCGTTAATTTTTAATGACTCAATTTGCGCTTTACTGAGCACTGATTCAATTGCTTTCGCCATCTTTATATTCCCTGTTCTAATGATTCCGTAAAACTATCACACTACTTATGTGTTTAGTATTAATGCAATCACGTTTTTACTAGAAATAATTGATAGCGAAAAGAGCTCACATTTCGTACAGTTTTGCAGAAGAGTTTTGCAGGGGTTTTGCAGAAGAATTTTTGGAGGGGGAAAAACAGACGGGAGCCATAAGCTCCCGTTATCATTTAACGCTAAATCACAATTACATGTGTTTAACGATGGCGTCGCCAAACTCTGAACATTTCAGCAGCTTAGCGCCTTCCATCAGACGTTCGAAATCGTAAGTCACGGTCTTGGCAGCGATAGCGCCTTCCATGCCCTTAACGATCAGGTCAGCAGCTTCGAACCAGCCCATATGACGCAGCATCATCTCAGCGGACAGGATGATGGAACCTGGGTTCACTTTGTCCTGGCCAGCATACTTAGGCGCAGTACCGTGGGTGGCTTCAAACAGCGCACAATCGGAACCGATGTTGGCACCAGGGGCGATACCGATACCACCAACCTGAGCGGCCAGGGCGTCGGAGATGTAGTCACCGTTCAGGTTCATACAGGCGATCACGTCGTATTCTGCCGGGCGCAGCAGGATTTGCTGCAGGAAGGCGTCGGCGATCACGTCTTTAACCACGATCTCTTTACCGGTGTTCGGGTTCTTGATTTTCAGCCATGGGCCGCCGTCGATCAATTCACCACCGAACTCTTCACGTGCCAGTTCGTAGCCCCAATCCTTGAAGGCACCTTCGGTGAACTTCATGATGTTGCCTTTGTGAACCAGCGTCACTGAATCACGATCGTTGGTGATAGCATATTCGATAGCCGCACGAACCAGGCGCTTGGTGCCTTCTTCGGAACAAGGCTTAACGCCAATACCGCACTGCTCTGGGAAACGGATCTTCTTCACGCCCATTTCATCGCGCAGGAATTTGATCACTTTGTCCGCTTCTGCAGAACCCGCTTTCCATTCAATACCGGCGTAGATGTCTTCGGCGTTTTCACGGAAGATCACCATATCGGTCAGCTCTGGCTGCTTAACCGGGCTTGGTGTGCCCTGGTAATAACGCACCGGGCGCAGACACACGTACAGATCGAGCTGCTGGCGTAGTGCCACGTTCAGAGAACGAATACCGCCACCCACTGGCGTAGTCAGTGGGCCTTTGATCGCTACGCGGTAGTCACGAATAAGTTCCAGTGTTTCTTCCGGCAGCCACACGTCTTTCCCGTAAACGTGGGTGGATTTTTCACCGGTATAGATTTCCATCCAGGAGATTTTACGTTCGCCGTGGTAGGCCTTTTTAACCGCTGCATCCACCACGTGGATCATGGCAGGAGTCACGTCAACGCCAATACCGTCACCTTCGATGAACGGGATGATAGGGTTATGCGGAACAACCAGTTTACCCTGGGCATCAACCGTAATCTTTTTACCTTCTGCCGGAACAACTACTTTGCTTTCCATCAACCTCTCCTTTCTGTCTTCAAGCGCAATTTTTGTTAATGCTTTGTAAGATGCGTGTCAATACTACTTGAATATTCAGCTCGCGCCAATCCGAAACGGATTAGGCTATAATGCGCTTATCATTCGAAATCTCAAAGACCATGACTAAATTCTCTGTTAAAAATCACCAAGTTAAACGATTCAGCCGCAGTAAACCAGCAGCACGCCAGAAATCCCAGGCGCCGCGGCGAGTGGTCATCTTCAACAAACCCTTTGATGTGTTACCACAGTTTACCGACGAAGCAGGCCGCGTCACTCTGAAAAAATTCATTCCTTTCAGCGATGTTTATGCCGCAGGAAGGCTCGATCGCGACAGCGAAGGCTTACTGGTGCTGACCAACGACGGCAAGCTACAGGCACAGCTAACCCAGCCCGGCAAACGCACCGGTAAGATTTATTATGTGCAGGTGGAAGGCGAACCCCAGGAGAGCGATCTGGCCGCATTGCGCCTTGGCGTGACGCTGAACGATGGGCCAACCCTGCCCGCCGGAGCGGAACGGGTTGAAGAGCCAGAATGGCTATGGCCGCGCAATCCACCGATCCGCGAACGCAAGACCATCCCCACCAGTTGGCTGAAAATCACGCTCTACGAGGGCCGAAACCGCCAGGTGCGTCGCATGACGGCACATATCGGCTTCCCTACCCTGCGCCTGATTCGTTACAGTATGGGCAATCTTTCTCTGGGGGGCTTGCAACCTGGGGAATGGCAGACCGTCGATTCACTATAAGGAACCGCCATGTTTAAGCCGCACGTCACCGTTGCCTGCGTGGTTCATGCCGCCGGTAAGTTTTTGGTGGTCGAAGAAACCATCAACGGTAAAGCCCTGTGGAATCAACCGGCAGGCCATCTCGAAGCGGATGAAACGCTGGTCCAGGCCGCCGAGCGCGAACTATGGGAAGAAACCGGCATCCGTGCCAAGCCGCAGTCTTTTCTGCGGATGCATCAGTGGATCGCGCCAGACCGCACGCCGTTTCTGCGCTTCTGCTTTGTGATTGAGCTGGAGCAGCCGCTGCCCACCGAGCCGCAAGACGATGATATAGACTGCTGCCTGTGGCTGACCGCCGAGCAGATCCTGGAGGCTGAAAACCTGCGTTCACCGCTGGTGGCTGAGACGATCCGTTGTTATCAGCAGCCGGAACGCTACCCGTTGTCGCTGGTTGCCAGCTTTAACTGGCCGCTTTAACGGCAAATAAGGGCCGTGCGCGCAGGCGGCCAACGTGGTAAAATCCTGCGCTTGTTTTTTATCGCACAGTACGTGTTCAAGTTCGTGAGATCCCCATGTCAGACAACAGCCAGAAAAAAGTGATCGTCGGAATGTCCGGCGGCGTCGACTCTTCCGTTACCGCCTATCTGTTACAACAACAGGGCTATCAGGTCGCTGGGTTGTTCATGAAGAACTGGGAAGAAGACGACGACGAGGAATACTGCTCGGCCGCCACCGATTTGGCCGATGCACAAGCCGTCTGCGACAAGCTGGGCATCGAGCTGCATACGGTGAACTTCGCGGCGGAGTACTGGGACAACGTGTTCGAGCTGTTCCTTGAAGAGTACAAGGCGGGCCGTACCCCTAACCCGGATATCCTGTGCAATAAAGAAATCAAATTCAAAGCGTTCCTGGAGTTTGCGGCTGAAGATCTGGGGGCGGATTTTATCGCTACCGGTCACTATGTCCGCCGCCAGGACGTGGACGGCAAAAGCCGCCTGCTGCGCGGCGTCGACGGTAACAAAGACCAGAGCTATTTCCTGTATACCCTGAGCCACGAGCAGGTCGCGCAAAGCCTGTTCCCGGTCGGTGAGTTGGAAAAGCCAGAGGTCCGCCGCATTGCGGAGCAACTGGAACTGGTTACCGCCAAGAAAAAAGACTCTACCGGCATCTGCTTTATCGGCGAACGTAAATTCCGCGACTTCCTGGGCCGCTATCTGCCAGCACAACCTGGCCCGATTGTTAGCGTCGACGGCCAAACCATCGGCGAGCACCAGGGCTTGATGTACCACACCCTCGGCCAACGCAAAGGCTTGGGCATAGGCGGTATGAAAGACAGCAGCGAAGATCCGTGGTACGTAGTGGATAAAGACGTCGCCAACAATATTCTGGTGGTCGCCCAAGGCCACGAACATCCGCGCCTGATGTCTATCGGCCTGATCGCCCAGCAGTTGCATTGGGTCGATCGCCTGCCGTTGACACAACCTCTGCGCTGTACGGTTAAAACCCGTTATCGCCAGCAGGATATTCCCTGCACCGTGACGCCGCTAGACGCCGAGCGCATCGAAGTTCGCTTCGACGAGCCGGTCGCAGCCGTCACCCCAGGCCAGTCCGCCGTGTTTTATCAGGGCGATATCTGCCTGGGCGGCGGCATTATTGAACAGCGTATACAGGAGTAACCGTGGCGAAGAATTATTACGACATCACGCTGGCCATGGCCGGGATTAGCCAAGCGGCCCGTCTGGTACAGCAGTTGGCGCACGAAGGGCAAATGGATAGCGAAGCCTTCCATACCTCGCTCAACAGCCTGTTGCAGATGGATCCCCCTTCTACACTGGCGGTGTTCGGCGGCGAAGAGCGTAACCTGAAGATGGGGCTGGAAACCTTGATTGGCGTACTCAACGCCAATAACAAAGGCCCGGCCGCCGAGCTGACCCGCTACACCATCAGCCTGATGGTGCTGGAGCGCAAGCTGAACGCCAACAAAACGGCGATGAATACGCTCGGCGAGCGGTTGAGCCAGTTGGAGCGTCAGTTGGCGCATTATGAACTGGGTTCAGATACCATCATCAGCGCCCTGGCCGGTATCTATGTCGATGTTGTGGCACCATTGGGGCCGCGCATCCAGGTAACAGGTTCACCCGCCATCCTGCAAAATCCGCAGGTGCAGGCCAAGGTTCGTGCCACCCTGCTCGCCGGTATCCGTGCCGCCGTGCTGTGGCAGCAGGTTGGCGGTAGCCGCCTGCAGTTAATGTTTTCCCGTAATCGTCTGCTCAAGCAGGCGCAAAATATCGTTGCTCATTGTTAAACTTCCCAGGAGTTGCTACCGATGGAATTATCCTCACTGACCGCCGTTTCCCCCATTGATGGACGCTACGGTGATAAAGTCAGCGCACTGCGCACCATTTTCAGCGAGTATGGCTTGCTGAAATTCCGCGTGCAGGTTGAAGTACGTTGGCTGCAAAAACTGGCCGCTTGCGCAGAGATCAAAGAAGTTCCCGCTTTTGACGCCGACGCAAACGCTTACCTTGATAAGATCGTCGCAGAATTCAGTGAAGAAGACGCCCAGCGCATCAAGACCATCGAGCGCACCACCAACCACGACGTTAAAGCGGTGGAATACTTCCTGAAAGAAAAAGTGGAATCAGTACCTGCTCTGCACGCCGTGTCTGAGTTTATCCACTTCGCCTGTACTTCTGAAGACATCAACAACCTGTCCCATGCGTTGATGCTACACACTGCGCGTCAGGATGTGGTGTTGCCACACTGGCGCAAAATCATCGAATCCATCAAAGGGCTGGCGCTGGAATATCGTGATATTCCGCTGCTGTCACGTACCCATGGCCAACCCGCTACCCCGTCTACCGTAGGTAAAGAGTTTGCCAACGTGGCCTACCGGATGGAGCGTCAATATCGCCAGTTAGAGCGCGTTGAGATCCTCGGTAAAATCAACGGCGCAGTAGGTAACTACAATGCCCACATCGTCGCCTATCCGGAAGTGGACTGGCACCGTTTCAGCGAAGAGTTTGTCACCTCACTGGGAGTGACCTGGAACCCGTACACCACGCAGATCGAGCCGCATGACTATATCGCCGAGTTGTTCGACTGCGTGGCACGTTTCAACACCATCCTGATCGACTTCGACCGTGATATCTGGGGTTACATCGCCCTGAATCACTTCAAGCAAAAAACCATTGCCGGTGAGATCGGTTCTTCCACCATGCCGCACAAGGTTAACCCGATCGACTTCGAGAACTCCGAAGGCAACCTGGGCCTGGCTAACGCGGTACTGGGCCATCTGGCTAGCAAACTGCCGGTTTCCCGCTGGCAGCGTGACCTGACGGACTCCACCGTGCTGCGTAACCTGGGCGTGGGCCTGGGCTATGCGCTGATTGCCTATCAGGCCACCATGAAAGGCATCAGCAAGCTGGAAGTGAACCGCGCACACCTGCTGGACGAACTGGATCACAACTGGGAAGTGCTGGCCGAGCCGATCCAGACCGTGATGCGCCGTTACGGTATCGAAAAGCCGTACGAGAAGCTGAAAGAGCTGACCCGTGGCAAGCGCGTAGATGCAGCCGGTATGCAAACCTTTATCGATAGCCTGGAACTGCCGGAAGACGAGAAAACCCGCCTGAAAGCCATGACGCCAGCTAACTACATTGGCCGCGCCACCACCATGGTTGACGAGCTGAAGTAAGCGCCTTCCCTGGCAGCTTTAGAGGCTCTTTAGTTACCCGCCCAAGGGCGGGTTAACTTTAACCGAGCTGAATCTGCCCCCCTATGAAATAACAAGCCCTGCCGTTTATAGTGAGCTATCTGTGAAACGCCGCCCTTTATGGAAGAAAACTCGATCGTGCTCACCGATGGGTCTTAGTACACGGCAGGGAACGCCCGCAGCGACCACGTCTGCAGGCATATCCTTGGTCACCACGCTCCCTGCACCAATAACGCTGTTACGACCGATGGTAATACCAGGGTTAATGATGACCCCACTACCAATCCAGACATTATCTTCAATGGTGACGGGCAAAGAAAACTGCTGGCCGGTAATACGCACCGCAGGATCCACCGGGTGCCCCGTGGTAGATATCGTGACATTCGGCGCAATCATCACGTTGTCGCCAATCAGCACCTTACCGTCATCCACCACAACCAGATTAAAGTTGGCGTAAAAGTTTTCACCAATAGCGATCTGGCTACCATAAGCAACATGCAGTGGCGGCTCAATCCAAACGTTCTTGCCGACGCTCCCCATCAGTTGACGGATCAGCGCTTCACGTTTTTTTTGCTCTGAAGGCCGCGTATGATTAAAGTCATAAACCAATTCTTTTCCGCGCAGGCGCTCTTCTGCCATACCTTCATCCATATCAGTGTATAAACACCCACTGGCTAACTTTTCCCGTTGCGTCATCATCGTATTATCCTTGTCGTTGACTATGCCATATTCCTTACGGCTTCTGGTTCAGGTTTAAACGCTGACAGCGGCCCACGTCCCGACAAAGTGAAGACTGATATCAGAGTAAACGATAGCGCAATAAGCCCCAGAATAAGGTAGGTTCCGTGGAAGCCGACTTTTTCATACATATTCCCGGCAAAGACCGACATGAACATAATCGCTAATTGTTTAAAGAAACAGAAACAAACCAGATAAATAGTGGCAGAGAAGCGCACCTCAAATACCGAAGTGATATATTTAAAACAGCCAACGATCAGGAACGGAATTTCAAACATATGCAAGGTTTTCAGAATAACCACTTCTACCGGTGTAGACGCAAATGAAGAGCCGATAATACGTATCGACATGATGAGCCCCGCGAGCAACAGCGCATTCTTCCCACCGATGCGGTTAACAATGAGCGGGGCAAAGAACATGATTGACGCATTCAGTAACTCTCCCATGGTGGTGACATAACCAAAAACACGCGTACCTTGTTCGCTTGATGAGAAGAACGAGGTGAAGAAGTTGGCGAATTGCTGATCAAACACATCATAGGTACAGGAAACGCCCACCACATACAGGGCTAAAAACCAAAGTTTAGAGTCTTTCAGTAATTCGAACGCCAAGCGCAAATTAAACGGCTTACTGTTAGCCCCCAATTTGTCAGCAACCTGGGCGGTACTGCCTGCCTCAGGTTTAGCGATAAGCAACAGGATCGCCAGTATCACGGCACAGCCAGAACCGAGCCAGAATACAAACTCGTTGTTGATGGTGAACATAATGCCGACCACCGAGGCACACAAAGCCCAGCCCACACAGCCAAATAAGCGTGCTCGGCCAAATTCAAACGAGCTGCGGCGGCTTACCTTCTCAATATACGCCTCAATGGCTGGCGCACCCCCGTTATAAATAAAACCAAGGTAAATCCCGCCAGCAATGGAACCCAAGACAATATTAGTGCGTAATAGCGGGCCGAAAACATAGATAAAGAACGGTGCGAATAATATCAGCATCCCCGTGATTATCCACAGCAAGTGTTTTCTTAACCCCAGTTTATCTGACAGCAGGCCAAATATCGGCTGAAACAGTAATGAGAAGAAGGATATGCTGGCAAAGATAATGCCGGTATCGCTTTTACTGATCTGATTGATGTCATGCAACCAGATAGGGAAGAATGGGAAGTAGGCCCCCATGATGAAGAAATAGAAGAAGAAAAACAGCCCAAACATCCAGAAGTTGGTATTTTTTAAATAGTACATGCGAACTCCTTGTGCAAAACCCAAGCGCGTTTGAGTCCATACTCAGGTACGCGATATTATTTATATATTCATCAGGTAGGATGATGGATGTTTTTCTGTATTATAAAAAGTTGGGTTGTAGTGAGGTGCTAAACCCACTACCCCAGTCACATAGATAATCCTGTGACTGGAGTAAACAAGTGCGACCAAGAATCCATCCCATGATAAATAAGTATTATTCACCGTACTGCCAAACCAGCTTATAGTTATAGTGCTCAGCATCCAGGATAAAATCCGGGCTCACACTCGGGCTCCATGAATCATCGCCGCCGACCCCCATGTGGAAACCATCTATATTGACCCAAACCCCCTGCTCCGGGCGCAACAAATGGTTATGCGAGGTATCCGCTAATTGTTGCTGACTATATTGGCTCAGGCCAAAGTGAAAATCCCCCTGCCACCGCCAACGACCAAATTTCAGTTGGCGAGTATTGCAACGCAATCCATTCTCCGTAGGGAAAATGTATGGCGTCTGTAGCTCAGAAAGCGGTAACGTCCACCGCCCAAGCTGAGCGGAAAGCTGGCGGTCAGGGTAGTTTTCGTGTGGGCCTAACCCCAGCCACGTTGCGTGTTCGGCAACCTCCGCCAACTGGCAGCTCAAGCCAATCCGCGCCGGTGCTGGAATTCCGTAGGCTACATCAACATTGACATCAATCTGCAGTTTACCCTGGCAGTCGATCAAATAGGTCTTGCGGCTGATGAACATGATGCTGTTTTGGTAAGCATAAGCATGGGCCGTGCGGATCTGCACGCCTTGTGAAATCGAATCGGCTTCACATTGCAGTAAGCGCGTTTCTAGCGCGTACATACCCGCTCTCTTCCAACGTTCTACCCATGCATTAGGATCGATGTGAGCGGCATCGCTCACACCAATGTCATTATCAAGCGGTGCTCGGGTAAAGTTGTCGCGTAACGGCGTCAACAGAGCGGCGTTTTCATCCTGCCACCACTGCTCAAGCAAACCGGTTTGCCGATTGAACTGCCAGCGCTGTGTACCCCACTCAATGCTGAAAGCGTCATTATGCTCGTTTAACCGAGGTGACTGCGCCTGAAAGTCATTGTGATCCATTGGTAAGGTTAATGGTCGAGGTAAACGCCACTGGTCCCAGGCACAACGATGATGCTCTTCAGACCATGCTGTTGCCTTGATTTGGCGAACCTCCACGTTCAACCACAGTTCACCGCTCTCTTTCAGTTCGGGAATATCACCCAATACGATTTTCTGTGTCCCCTGCGCCGCTAATGACAGTTCAGCCTCTCCCTGTGCAATAGCTTTCCCGTCCAAGGCTACATTCCAATAAAGCCGCTCGTTATCGCTGGTACGGAATAAATACTCACTGTTCACTTCAATCGTTAACGGCTGCTGTTCGAGCAGTTGGAACTGGAAAAACTGCTGGGCACGCTGCGCTTCAAACAGTGCCGGGTGCGGGCTGCGATCGGGGAATACCAGCCCGTTCAGACAAAATTGGCGGTCGTTAGGCGTATCACCGAAGTCGCCGCCGTAGGCCCAATAGGTTTGGCCGCTGTCATCTGTGCGATTCAGTGCCTGATCGACCCAGTCCCAAACAAAGCCCCCCTGGAGTCGCGGATGGTTACGAAAAGCTTGCCAGTAGCGATCAAAGCCACCAAAGCTGTTGCCCATCGCATGAGCATATTCACACAGGATCAGTGGGCGGTTTTCATCGGGCATACCGATCCACTTCTTGATCGACCATTTGGGTACTGCTGGGAAAGGCTGATCCTGATCGACACGGGCATACATGGGGCACACAATATCCGTTGCCGCCGAATTGGCACCGCCGCCTTCATACTGCACTGGACGAGTAGGATCCTGGCTTTTCACCCAGCGATAAAGCGCATCATGGTTGCTGCCGTGGCCGGACTCGTTGCCCAGAGACCAGATGATGATGCAGGCATGGTTGCGATCGCGTTGTACCATGCGCGTAACACGCTCGCTCATGGCAGGCAGCCAGAGCGGATCGTTCGACAGCCGGTTCATAGGCTGCATGCCATGCGTTTCAATGTTCGCCTCATCCACGACGTACAGGCCGTAGCGATCGCACAGCTTGTACCACAGCGGGTGGTTCGGATAATGGGAACAGCGCACGGCATTAAAATTATGCTGCTTCATCAGCAGGATATCCTGACGCATAGTGGCTTCATCCATGACCTGCCCCTGCTCAGGATGGTGCTCATGGCGGTTGGTGCCACGTATCAATAGCGGTTGTCCGTTAAGCTTCAGTAAGCCGTTGCTGATTTCAACCTGGCGGAAACCCACATCATAGGCTTCAGCCTCCACCAATTCACCTGATGGGGAGAGCAATTTGACCACTGCGCGATACAGTGCCGGGGCCTCTGCACTCCACAAGGCGGGTTGTTCCACCGGCAGGCGCAGAGTCGTACGCTCATCATAGGCGCCGCGCTCATCGATTATCTCGCTGCCGAAGGCCTGAGTTTTTTCGCCGATCAGGGCATCTTCACGCCACAGTTGCACCTGCACCTGGTGTTGTTGTGGCTGATGAGCTCGCACCTCTACTACCACTTCCCCTCGGCGGAAACTGTCACTTAATGGCGTAGTGATAGAGATATCGCTCAGGTGAGTGGCGGGTTTATGCAATAGGCTAACATCGCGGAAAATCCCGCTCATGCGCCACATATCCTGATCTTCCAGATAACTGCCGTCGCACCAGCGTAATACCATCACCGCCAGCCGGTTTTCCCCTGCAACCAAAACGTCGCTGAGATCGAATTCGGCAGGTAAACGGCTGTCTTGTGAATAGCCAACCCACTGACCATTGCACCACAGATAAAACGCAGAATTGACACCGTCGAAAATAATTCGGGTTTGTCCCTGTGCTAACCACCCCTCATCGACATTAAATGTGAGCGAATAACATCCTGTGGGGTTTTCTGCCGGGACGAAAGGCGGATTAACCGGGATCGGATAGGTAACGTTGGTGTAAATCGGTGCATCGTAGCCAGCCAATTGCCAGTTTGACGGCACCTGTATTTCATCAGCGTTGTCCAGGTCGCTCTGTAGCCAGGTCTCCGGCACCCTTTCTGGCTGACTAAAATAGCTAAACTTCCAGGTGCCATTTAACGAGGCAGACTGCGCTGAAGCCCTATCTTCTCTTGCATCTTGCTCATTGCGCCAACTTTGAAATGGCGGATGCGCGGGTAGGCGACGGTATTGCGTACAGGCAGGATTTTCCCAGTCTCGACGAGATAAAACAGCGCTGAGTGATTTCCCTGTTTGAGATGAGTTCATGCTTCCCCTCTAAATGTTATACGCTCACAATTAACAATAAAATGAACAATGCGCGTAGGGGTGTAAAGCAAATATACTTGGGAAAGCGAGGTCGGTCACAAATTAAGCTCAGGGATCGCAACCGATCCCTGACGTTAGCGGCTATTTGCCCTCAAGCGCGGAGATTTGACGTGCGATACGCAGCAACTCCTGAGATAAAGTGTGCAGCGATACCTTATCCTGATTTATAGCCGCCGTTGTATGCCTTTGCACCAGACTAGTCGTCAGACGCAAAGAACCGGCATGAGGCACATGTCGATCTTCCAGACACTGAACCAGGCGTTTAACGCTTTCCTGCCCCAACATCCGAAAGTCCTGCTTAATGGTGGTCAGCGGTGGGTAATAATAAGCACTGTCTTCAGTATCATCGTACCCCACTACCGACATTTGCGCTGGAATGTGCAACCCATACTCCTGCAGCGCGCGCAGCACCCCTAACGCCATTTGATCGTTAGCAACCAATATCGCCGTAGGGTGTTTTGGCAAGCTCAGGATCTGCCCGGCAAGCTGATAACCAGAAGCCGCACTCCAATCGCCATGGAGCACCGAACAAGGTTTCAGCTGATGCTCTGCTAAGGTCGTCAGCCACCCCTGATAGCGCAAACGCGCCGAAATCGAGACCAGCGGCCCGGTAATCAGTGCTATATCACGATGCCCAAGAGCAACGACATGTTCTACCCCTTGTCGAGCCCCCTGATAGGGATCAAACAGAATGCTGGAGACATCAGAATCAGGGTCGACGTCCAAAAACAGCGTAGGCACCTCGCTACAAACTTGTTCAATTGCGTGAGCATCTTCAGCGCAGAGCGAAACATTAATCAGCAATCCATCTACCCTTTGCGACAACAGCTCATTTATCGCAGTGCGACAGGCATGAACGCTAAGATCTTCCACCATGGAAATCACCACGTTAAATCCCATCTGGTTTGCCTGCGTTTTAATTGCCGACGCGATTTGAGAAGGTGCGTGCAGAGCTAGTTCTGTAGTCGCCAGCCCCAGCGTAAAACTCTGTTTGCCTGCAAGTTGCTGCGCGACACGGTTTGGTACGTAATTCAGCGCAGCCATGGCCTGCTCAACCTTCGCGCGGGTTTTATCCGAAACGTGTTCAGCACGATTTAATACCCGCGACACGGTTTGGTACGACACTCCAGAATACTCGGCGACGTCATTCAGCGTGACAGATTTAGGCTTCATACGGTTTCTCGCGTCGATTAATGCAAAGAAATCAAGCTAATGAGTATCAATCATAGCAGTTTAAAAAGCTATCCAACCAGGTATTATTGACAGTACGACCTGAAGGTATTGATTTCAGGCCTTCGGCCCTTAAAGACTGAACCCGTAAATCACACAACCCTTATTTTTTACTAAAAACTGATGAAAGTTCGCCGACATCACTTACAATGCCAGATAACGAAGTTTGCCGTTCAGGCTGTGAGATAAGGATAGATATGGCAACGCTGAAAGATATCGCGGCCGAAGCAGGAGTTTCATTAGCGACGGTCTCCCGGGTTTTGAATGACGATCCCACGCTCAACGTCAAAGAAGAGACCAAGCATCGCATTCTGGAAATTGCCGAAAAGCTGGAATACAAGACCAGCAGTGCCAAAAAGCATCTGACTAACGCGGTGGTACAGCACCACGTGCTGGCGCTATACAGCTATAAGCAAGAGATGGAAATCAACGATCCTTATTACCTTTCCATTCGCCACGGCATCGAAACCCAGTGCGAGAGGCTGGGGATTGAACTCACTAACTGCTATAAAAATAACCAGCTACCGGACCTGAAGAAGATCACCGGCGTGCTGATCGTCAGCAAACCCACGCCTGAGACCCTGCGTAAGGCAGCGGCGTTAACCGACAACATCTGCTTTATTGATTTTAACGAGCCCGGTTCCGAATACGACTCGGTGGATATCGATCTGGCAAGGATCAGCAAAGAGATCATCGACTTCTTTATTGAGCACGGGGCCAAACGCATCGGTTTTATCGGCGGAGCCGATGAGCCGAATAAAGCGGATATCCGCGAAGCGGCCTTTGTAGAATATGGGCGGCTGAAAGGCGTGGTCCGTGAGCAAGATATCTACCGTGGTGACTTCTCTAGCGCCTCTGGTTATGAGTTGGCGAAAAAAATGCTGGCTACCACGGATTATCCTACCGCGCTGTTTGTCGCCTCAGACTCCATTGCCATTGGGGTGCTGCGCAGCATTCATGAGTTGGGGTTGAAAATCCCACAGGACATCGCCCTGATCAGCGTGAACGATATCCCGACCGCGCGTTTTACCTTCCCACCGCTTTCTACCGTGCGTATCCACTCGGAAATGATGGGGATCCAAGGGGTCAACCTGCTGCTGGAGAAGTTCCGTGATGGCCGCGCCCTGCCGCTGCAGGTCTACGTGCCCAGCAAGTTAAAGCTGCGTGAAACCACCAAGTAACTGATCGCTCAAGTCTCACCATGTTGGGGCGCCGCATGCTGCGCCCGTTAAAGCACCAATCCCGCATCCAAACGCCCTGTTATTAGTAAAAAACACTAATAATTACGGGCTTTTTTACCTCAAAACCCACCAATTTATGCCACTTCTCTCCGCCTACCACACCAATCAGCCATTTCTTTAACCCGATCACAGATCCACCAGCGCCATGGACATAAAGCGTGATCGAGTTAAAGCAAAACAAATTATCGGCTATATTTTAGTAAATGTTTTACTAAAATCATTCCAAGCATTGACGCATTCCATGCCAAGACTGCGGCCTACAGCATTCAGACCAGGAGAGATGACGTGAATAATTGGGAAAACTTTCAACACCTGCATGAGAACCGAATGGCGCCCCGCGCCTACTTCTTCTCATATGACTCACTCAAGCGTGCCCAAACCTTTCAGCGCGCCCTCAGCAGCCACTTTATAGCGCTCAGCGGCCAATGGAGCTTTAACTACTTCACCAATCCGTTGCTGGTGCCCGAAGATTTTTATTCACAAAGGATGACTGACTGGGGCCAGATCACGGTGCCCAACATGTGGCAAATGGAAGGCCATGGCATTCTGCAGTATACCGACGAAGGCTTCCCCTTCCCGATCGATGTGCCTTTCGTCCCCACAGACAACCCAACCGGTGCTTACCAACGTAGCTTTACGCTGAGCGAACAGTGGAACGGGAAGCAGACCATCATCAAATTTGATGGGGTTGAGACCTATTTTGAAGTGTACGTTAACGGCCAATATGTGGGCTTCAGCAAGGGCAGCCGCCTGACCGCCGAATTTGATATCTCCGGTTACGTGCACTCAGGGGAAAACCTGCTGGCCGTGCGCGTCATGCAGTGGGCGGACTCGACCTACATTGAAGATCAGGATATGTGGTGGACAGCTGGCATCTTCCGCGATGTCTATCTGGTGGGGAAAGAGCCGGTTCACGTGCAGGATCTGACCGTTCGCACCGATTTTGCCGCCGACTACCAAAGCGCGACCCTGTCTTGCGAACTGGAGATCGAAAACCTATCGGGGACACCGCTAGCGGACTACGTGATTGAATATGCCCTGTTTGATAACGATAACCTGCTGGTACAGCAGAGTCTCGGCGCACAAACCCAGACCCATTTTGCTATCAATCTGGCAAATCCAATCCAGTGGTCAGCGGAAAACCCTTACCTCTATCAGCTGTTTATCACGCTTAAAGACCAAAACGGCACCGTGCTGGAAGTGATACCTCAACGCGTCGGGTTCCGTGATATCAAGGTGCGTGATGGACTGTTCTACATCAATAACCAGTATGTGATGCTGCACGGCGTCAACCGCCATGATAACGACCATCTGAAAGGCCGTGCGGTAGGCATGGATCGCGTCGAAAAAGATCTGATCCTGATGAAACAGCACAATATCAACTCGGTACGTACCGCCCATTACCCTAACGACCCGCGTTTTTATGAACTGTGCGACATTTACGGGCTGTTCGTCATGGCCGAAACCGACGTCGAAACCCACGGCTTTGCCAACGTGGGCGACCTGAGCCGCATCACCAACGATCCGGCCTGGGAAGCGGTATTCGTCGATCGCATTGTGCGCCACGTTCACGCGCAGAAGAACCATCCGTCGATCGTGATGTGGTCGTTGGGCAATGAGTCCGGCTACGGTTGCAACATCCATGCGATGTATCACGCCACCAAGGCCATCGACGATACCCGCCTAGTGCACTACGAAGAAGACCGCGACGCCGAGGTGGTGGATATCATCTCCACCATGTATACCCGCGCGCCGTTGATGAACGAGTTTGGTGAACACCCGCACGCCAAACCACGCATCATCTGTGAATACGCGCACGCCATGGGCAATGGCCCCGGCGGCCTGACGGAATATCAGAACGTGTTTTACCAGCACGATCATATTCAGGGCCACTACGTTTGGGAGTGGTGCGATCACGGCATCCTGGCGCACGATGAGCAAGGCCAGGCGTTTTACAAATACGGTGGCGACTTCGGCGACTATCCGAACAACTACAACTTCTGCATGGACGGGTTGATCTTCCCGGATCAAACGCCTGGGCCGGGTCTGAAGGAATACAAGCAGGTTATCGCGCCGGTGAAAATCCGTGCGCTTGAGGCTCGCCTTGGCACCTTCCTGGTTGAAAACAAGCTGTGGTTTACCAATCTGGATGACTACACCCTCACCGCCGAGATCCGCGCAGAAGGGGAAACGCTGGCAACTCGGTCCCTGCGGCTGAAAGATCTGGCGGCCAACTCTTCACGGGAGTTCCGCCTTGAGCTGCCTGAGCTGGATGAGCGCGAAGCCTTTGTGAACTTCACCGTGCGCAAGAACTCCAGCACTCTATACAGCCCGGCCAATCACGACATCGCGGTGTACCAGTTCCAGCTCAAAGAGAACACGGCGCAGGCAGAAACCTATACCAACCTCAACGCCCTGCCACTGCGAGTAGCGGAAAGCCGCCTGGCGTACAGCATCAGCGGCCAGGACTTTACGCTGACCTTCTCCAAGGTGAACGGCAAGCTGACCTCCTGGATGAGCAATGGGGAAGAAATCATCGCCTCTGCTCCGACGTTAAGCTTCTTCAAACCGATGATCGATAACCATAAACAGGAGTATCAGGGCCTGTGGGAACCCGCTCATCTGCAAATCATGCAAGAGCACTTCCGTACATTGGACGTCGTTCAGGCCGATGGCCGCGTTGAAATCACCGTCACCAGCATCATCGCCCCGCCGGTCTTCGACTTCGGCATGCGCTGCTGCTACCGCTACCAAATCAATGCCGAAGGCCAGCTCAACATGGAACTCAGCGGCGAGCGTTATGGCGATTACTCGTACGTGATCCCGGCCATCGGGCTGGATGTCGGCATTAACGGCGGCTTTGACCGGGTGAACTACTATGGTCGCGGCCCGGAAGAAAACTATCAGGACAGCCAGCAGGCCAACCTGATCGATATCTACCAGACTACGGTGGCCGAGATGTTTGAACACTATCCGTTCCCACAAAACAACGGTAACCGCCAGCATGTGCGCTGGGCCGCGCTCACCAATCGCCACGGTACCGGCCTGCTGGTCAAACCGCAGCAACCGATCAACTTCAGCGCCTGGGAGTACACCAGCCAGAACCTGCATCAGGCGCAGCACACCAATGAGCTGCAACCGAGCGGTTATATCACCCTCAACCTTGACCACCAGGTGATGGGCCTGGGTTCCAACTCCTGGGGCAGCGAAGTCCTCGATTCCTACCGAGTTTACATGGCGCCCTTCCGCTATGGCCTGACCCTGATGCCACTGCAAGCCGGTGACGTCAGCGCCCAGGCGCTGGCCAACCATGACTTTGCCAACGACTTCTTCACTCCAACCACCAACGAGGCCTGATCCATGCACGTATTAGACAACCTGGAGCAATTCAAAGTGGTTTACCGTGACGGCCGTAAATGGAACCGTTGTGTGGAAGCCATTGACAACATTGCCAATATCAAAGACGGCGTGATGCACTCCATCGGCGATACGCTGGTTTATATGATTGAAGACGGCGTCACCCGCAATCGCTCGACCTTTGAAGGCAATCGTCGTTATTTCACCATCCATTACTACCTCGAGGGCGGCGAAACGGTAGAGTTCGCGAAAAAATCCACCCTTTCCCCCGTTGAGGCCTACCGCGATGAAACCGACCGCGAATATCTGCAAGGCACCGGGCAAACCTGTGAATTACGTGCCGGGCAACTGGCGATTTTTGACAACCAGGAAGCCTACCGCTTCCACGGCGATAACCGGGTAAGAAAAGTGGTGCTGCGGGTCACCATTGAGGATGGCTACATGTTGAACAAGTGATCCTGCTGACTATGAAACGAAGCGGGCGGGAAATCACTCCCGCTCAATCCAGATTGAGTTCATCATTGATGTCGTTCATCGGAGGACGCTATGTCCGATTCTTTACGTGGCACGATTGGCAAGTTTGCCCTGTTGTCGATGACCTTTGCGGCGGTGTTCAACGTACGCAATATCGTCAACAACAACATTGAACTGGGCTTGAGTTCAGCCCCGGTATTTTTGTTTGCAACCCTGGTCTACTTCATTCCCTTTGTGTTTATTATCGCGGAGTTTGTGTCCGCCAATAAGAACTCAGAGTCGGGAATGTACGATTGGCTAAAACAGCCTCTGGGCACCCGAGCAGCCTATATGGGGTCGTTCCTGTATTGGTTCGTCAACCTGTTCTGGTTTGTATCATTGCTGCCTAACGTGATTGCCTATGCGTCGTACGCCATTATGGGCCGCGAATACGCCTTTTCACCGGTGATGGTATCGATCATCTCGATCGTACTGTTTGCCGCCACCACCCATATTTCCACCAAGGGTGCCAGTTGGTTGGGCAAGATTGCCGAAGTCGTCGCCTATGGGGTGTTTGCCCTGTTTGCGATTTACGTGCTGGGCGCGCTGATGGCGCTGAGCGGCGATCACGTCCCGGCGCAACCGATCACGCTGGAGGCGATGACGCCGACGGTGAACTGGGCAACGTTGGGTATCATGTGCTGGATCTTCCAGGCGGCTGGCGGTGCGGAAACGGCAGCGGCCTACCTCAATGACGTCAAAGGGGGCCAAAAGTCGTTTATCAAGGTGATTATCATTGCCGGTGCGGTTATCGGCGGGATGTATGCCGTCGGTTCCCTGCTGGTTAACGTGTTTGTCGCGCGTGAAAACCTGACCTACGCGGGCGGCATGGTGGAAATCTTCACCGGGATGGCCAAGTACTTCGGCATTTCAGAAACGCTGGTAGGCCGCCTGGTGGGCATCGTACTGTTCATCGCCATTTTTGGTTCGATGATGATGTGGACCTCTGCGCCGGTGAAGATCCACTTCTCTGAGATCCCGAAAGGCGTTTACGGCCAGAAAACCACCGAACTGAACAAGCATGGCGTTCCGGTTCGTGCTGCATGGTGGCAATTTGCCTTCGTGTTCGTGATGTTGGTGGTTAACGGCTTTGGTTCCGAATCGGTACAGCAGATGATGAACACCGCGATCAACCTGACGGCGGGTACGGCGATGCTGCCGCCGATCTTTATCATGGTGGCCTACTTCGTGTTCCGCTGGAAGCATGACGATACGCCGCGCGAGTTCCGCATGGGATCGCGCAAGTTTGGCATGAGCGTGGTTTCGGTGCTGATCACCATCTTTGTGGTCAGCATGACGGCGTCGGCATTCCCGCCGGGGGTCGATCTGATGAAAGCCTTCTTTATCAACGTCTGTATGACCGCGGTATTCTCGGCACTGGCCTGGTGGTGGATTTCACGCTTCGAGGCTAAACAGGTAAGAAATAAAGCGGCGCTGAGCGAACAGTAAGCTACATAGGGGCGAACATGCACATGTTCGCCCCCTACATATCAAGGCATAAACGCCTGCAAACGCTGTATCTGCTGGCCATCGGAGCCAAAATTTTCGTCAGCCAGCCAACCTTCGAACGCACTACGCATCTGGGGCCAGTTTTGGTCGATCATGGCGAACCAGTCGGTATCCCGGTTGCGGCCCTTGATGACCAATGCCTGCATAAAACGCCCTTCGTAGTGGAAACCAAAGCGAAGTGCCGCCTGCCTGGACGGCGCATTCAGGCTATCGCATTTCCATTCACAACGGCGATAGCCCAACTCGTCAAAGGTGTGTCGCAACATCAGGTAAATCGCCTCGGTGGCGCTGGAGCGCTGCTTCATCAGCGGTGACCAACAGACGTGGCCAATTTCCAACACGCCGCTGGCCTCTTCAATCCGCATAAAGGCCACCGTGCCAACGGGCAGATCGGTGGCTGAATCGAACACCACCAGATTCACCAGCGTCGGGTTGGCCTGCAGTTTTTCCAGATGCGCACGCATCTCCTGCGGGCTTTCAGGCCGCTCCCTCATCAGGTAAGTCCAGTCACGTCCATCTGGCGCAAGCTGGTAAGCCGCAAATAGCGCGGCAAAGTCCCGCTCGGCGTCCAACATCGCAAGGTGGCAAAATTTGCCCGTCAGCGTCACCTCCTGCGGCCGTGGCAAGGCATGCCATTGCACCAAGGGTTCGCCCACCGGCTGACCATATTGATTTATCGCCATAAAAGTATTCCGTCTGGTTGCAGCAAAAGTAGGTTCTCCGCAACAGCATATACCGATGCCAGATCGCAGCATACAGACCAATTAACCCCAGCGACTAGACCAATCACCAACCGCCCGTTAGGTGCTTTAGTCAAGGCAAATTGTTAATGAAATGATCTAAATCAAAAATAATGTGAAGAAAATGTTTTGAAACAGATGCTTTATTGTTTGTTTTAGCTGCCAAGACTTAAACTTGAATCACCATACCAGTAGCTCGCTAATTATTATTGGTCATGGAATAGCAACTCCCTCTGCCCGTTTTTACGGCCCAAGACTGCGGCCACGCGGGCATTTCTGTGAAACATATTCAAGGTGGAATTATGTCTCGACAGCACTCTCCAGAACCGCCTCGGCGGAACTTTCTAAAGAAAACGCTAGCACTAATACCGCTGGCAGCCGCTGGAGGCACCAGCGTTTTGATGATGACGCCCTCACCAGCCTCGGCGGCGGGTGTCTCCTCTCACTATGTTCCCGCTTATTTCAATAACGAGGAATGGCGCTTCCTGCTGGCGGCTTGTGATCGACTGATCCCCAGCGATAGCAATGGCCCCGGTGCCGTCGAAGAAGGCGTGCCGATTTTTATCGATAAGCAGATGGAAACGCCTTATGGCCACGGTGGCCTGTGGTATATGCACCCGCCGTTTGTCCCTTCGGCCCCCGAACTGGGTTATCAGTCCAAACTGACGCCGCGTGATACCTACCGTATTGGCATTCGAGGCCTCAATGCGCACTGCCAGCAGCAGTACCAGAAAGCCTTTGCAGACTTGGAACATAGCCAGCAAGAACAAATCCTGACGGCGCTGGAGAAAGGTGAGCTGGATTCCGAAGCCCTGCCCGGTCAAGCCTTTTTCAGCCAACTGCTGCAAAACACCAAAGAGGGTTATCTGGCCGATCCGCAGCACGGCGGTAACCAGTCGATGGCCTCATGGAAACTGATCGGTTTCCCTGGTGCGCGGGCGGATTACACCGACTGGGTCGATCATCCTAATCAGGCCTATCCCCTTGGCCCGGTAAGTATCTCCAGCAAAAGGAATGCATAAATGAGCACGATAAAAAAGCCACCGGTAGACGTGGTGATTGTCGGATTTGGCTGGACCGGTGCCATCATGGGCATGGAACTGACCGAAACCGGCCTGAGCGTATTGGCACTGGAGCGCGGTGAGCAGCGCGATACTTACCCTGATTTTGCCTATCCACGGATTGCCGACGAATTGACCTATGGCATCCGTCTGAAACTGGAGCAGGAGATGGCGCACGAGACCGTAACCGTGCGCCACACGCCAGCGGATTTCGCCGTGCCTTATCGTCAGCTTGGATCCTTTTTGCCCGGCAACGGCGTTGGCGGTGCAGGCGTCCACTGGAACGGCATGCACTGGCGCGCCCTGCCCGCCGATCTGAAAATGCGTACGACGGTGACGGAAAAGTATGGCGACAAATGGGTGCCCGAAGGCATGTTGTTGCAGGATTACCCTCTCAGTTACACCGAGCTGGAGCCTTACTTCGATAAGTTCGAGAAGGTCTGTGGCACCGCAGGCAAGGCCGGTAACCTGCAAGGCAACATCATCAAAGGCGGCAACCCGTTCGAAGGGCCACGCACTAGCGAATATCCCACTGCACCCCTCAAGCAGCTCTATTCCGGTTCGCTGTTTGGCAAGGCGGCCGAGTCGCTCGGCTATCACCCGTTCAGCATTCCAGCAGCCAACTGCTCGGAGCCTTATACCAATCCCTACGGCGTGCAACTCGGCCCCTGTAACTACTGCGGTTACTGTGAGCGCTTCGGCTGCTTTATGTACTCCAAGGCCTCACCACAGACCACCATTCTGCCGGTGTTGATGAAGCGGAAAAACTTTGAATTGCGCACTCAGTCGCAGGTCATCAAGGTCAATTTGGACAGCAGTGGCAAAAAGGCCACCGGTGTCACCTATGTCGATGCCCAGGGCCAACAGATTGAACAACCGGCGGATCTGGTGATCCTCAGCGCCTTCCAACTGCATAACGTGCGTCTGTTGTTGCTCTCCGGCATCGGTAAACCTTATGATCCCGTCACCGGCGAAGGAGTTGTCGGCAAGAACTACGCCTATCAGATGAACAGCGGCATTTCGCTGTTTTACGATAAGGACACCCACTTCAACCCGTTTATCGGAGCCGGAGCCGCGGGCACGGTGATCGACGATCTCAACTCGGAAAACTTCGATCACGGCGCGCTAGGCTTTATCGGCGGCGCCTATATTTCCGCCACCCGCACCGGTGGCCGCCCGATCCAACAGATGTCGTTACCGCCGGGGACCCCCACCTGGGGCAGTGGCTGGAAACAAGGTATCAAAGATAATTATCAGCACTCGATGAGCATTGGCTCTGAAGGCTCAGTGATGCCCTATCGCGACTGCTATCTCGATCTCGATCCCACCTATCGGGATGCCTATGGGCTACCGCTGCTGCGCATGACCTTCGACTGGAAGGCTAACGAGATCAAGATGACCCAGCACATTACCAGCAAGATGGCGAACATCGCCAAAGCCATGGAGCCGAAGCAGATGGCGATTTCGGTGATGGGCAGCGGTTCGCACTATGACGTGCGCCCGTATCAATCCACCCACACTACCGGCGGGGCAATCACCGGCGACAACCCAAAAACCAGCGTGGTGAACAAGTATCTGCAATGCTGGGACGTGCCCAACGTGTTTGTCACCGGCGCCTGCGCCTTCCCGCAGAACCTGGCTTATAACCCCACCGGAATCGTCGGTGCGCTGGCCTATTATTCAGCAGAAGCGATCCGTAATCAGTATCTGAACAACCCCGGCCCGTTGGTTCAGGCCTGATACGCAAGGAGAAGACGATGAAAGGATTAACCCCCTCGCTGCTGGCCTTGCTGGTATTAAGCGCCAGCGCTCTGGCCGCCGAGGATACCCACCAGGTCGGGCAAATCGCTCATGGCGAATATCTGGCCCGCGCCGGTGACTGTGCCGCCTGCCATACCGCGCCAGGTGGCATGGCATTCGCCGGTGGGCTGAAGATGACCACCCCGGTTGGCGCGATCTATTCCACCAATATCACCCCAGACAAAACCACCGGGATCGGTGCCTACGATCTACAGGAGTTTGCCGACGCCCTGCGTAAAGGCATTAGGCGCGATGGCACTCGGCTCTACCCGGCCATGCCCTATCCCTCTTTCGCCAAAATCAATGATGAGGATATACGCGATCTGTATCTCTACTTCACCCAACGGGTAACGCCGGTGGTGCAGCAGAACAAGGCTAGCGATATCCCATGGCCGCTGAATATGCGCTGGCCGTTGGCGATGTGGGACGGCATATTCCGCGAGGATGGCGCCTATCAGCCAGACGCTAACCAAAGCGCACAATGGAACCGTGGGGCCTATCTGGTACAAGGATTGGGCCACTGCGGCAGTTGCCATACGCCACGCGGCATTGGCTTCCAGGAGAAGGCGCTGAACCAAACGGATAACGCCTATCTGAGCGGCGGGACGCTGGAGGGTTGGCACGCCGCCAGCCTGCGTGGCGATGCAATCAGCGGGTTGGGTAGTTGGAACGCGGCAGATCTGACTCGTTTCCTGAAAACCGGCCACAGCGACAGATTTGCCGCCTTTGGCTCCATGGTAGACGTGGTACAAGACAGCACTCAGCACCTGAGCGACGAGGATTTGCAGGCGATCGCCGCCTATCTGAAATCGCTACCTGCGGGGGATGAGCAGAAAACGCCAACGGCCAACCAGCCGCTGGCACTCTACAGCACCGACCAAGGCAACCCAGGCGGGCAGGCTTATCTGGACAACTGCGCCGCCTGCCACCGCAGCGATGGCCAGGGCTATCGCAATACCTTCCCACAGTTGGCCCATAATCCGGCGTTGCTGGCGGAAGACCCGGCTTCGGTGATCAGCATCATTCTGCATGGTTCACGTACGCCGATGACTTTAGACGCCCCTACCGGGCTAACCATGCCGGACTTTGGCTGGCGTCTGAGCGACCAGCAGGTGGCCCAGATAGCCACTTTTGTACGCACAAGTTGGGGGAATAACGCCGCTCCAGTCACCGCCGATCAGGTCAAAGAAATACGGGAGAGCAGCGCCACCAAACCTTCTCAGTAGTAAATACCACAACGGGCCTGGTCTGCCAGGCCCAACCATTTCCACCGATCTCACCGTGCACGGTTGCACCGCCCGGCGAAATCACCTTAAATAAGCTATCGCATTGAGGCTACAGGATTTCGGTCGACTATGAGCACGGATCCCAACCAGCGCCTGCTGGACAAACTGCAACACGATCTGACCAGCGCTGGCGCTATGCCGCTCTACCTGCGCTTTAACGAATCGGTACGGCAGGCCATTGAGCTTGGCGTATTGAGCCAGGGGGATTTTCTGCCCAGTGAGCGCCATTTCACCGAACGGCTGGGGATCTCGCGCATTACGGTACGCAAAGCCCTTGCCTGCCTGGAGCAGGACGGCATTATCGGCCGCTCGCGGGGCTATGGCACCTTCATTCAAAATACCGTGGCTCAACCTAAACTGGCCTATTCGCTGGCGGATGTGAAAGGCTTTTCACGCGAAGTGATGCTGCAAGGCCGTAAACCGGACACCATGTGGATCAGCCGTGAGCAAATCCCGGCGGATAGCGCACTGGCCGAGAAACTGTCGCTAGCCGAGCATACGCCGGTGTACAAACTCAAACGTATTCACTTTATCGATCAGCGCCCCATGTCGGTGGCGGTGTCTTATGTGGTGGCGGAGGCGATAGCCAACGTTGATGATATTGGCGTTTCTCTGTATGACTACTTCCGTTTGAACAACGTGGAGTTGGGATCGCTGCGTAGCCAGGTCAGCGCCGCCATGAGCGACGGTGAAACCCTGCAAGCGCTGCAGTTGAAAGAACCTATGCCGCTGCTGATCATCAAGCAAACGCTGTTCGACAACCGGAAAAAACCGATCGAATACAGCGAAAGCTTCTGCCGCAGCGACATGTACGAATTTATCAGCGAGGATTGAGTTCCTCGCTGGCCAGGAGCTGGGCCAGGGTTGGCGCACAATCCCCACCGGCCTGCGATACCACGTAACCGGCGATGCTATTGGCTAGCATCATGCTTTGGCGGGCAGTCAGGCCCAGTGCCAGCCCGGCTAGCAAACCGGCGCTGTGGCTATCGCCAGCACCAATGCTGTCTACCACTTTGACCTGACGAGCGGCGATCCAGCCTTGATCGTCCGGCCCGGCAAAGTAATATCCGCCTTCCCCGCCGCAGCGCACAACCACCAGTTGCCCGGTGGTTGACCATAACCGCTGGCAAAAACCGGCAATATCTTCCTGCATGCCAAGGTGCTGAGCTTCACGCTGGTTTAGCGTCAGGATCACCCCAGGGCGGATCAGGCGTTGCAACAGGCTCTGCGCCATCACGTCAATGCGCGGGCCAATATCCAGCACCACCCGCACCTGTTCGGGCAGGCGTAACAGCCAATCCACCAGCACGTGGCCCTGCCGGGCACCCAGTTGATAACCGGAAAGGTAAACCAGCCCGATTTGTGGCGTCGCGTCTGCCAACCACTCAGGCTGCCACTGGTTCTCAATGCCATCGATAGAGATAAAGGTACGCTCTCCGTCCGGCTCGACCAGCGCCAAACACCAGCCGTTATCCTCACCACCCACTTGCAGATCGGAACTCACGCCGCGCTGCGCCATCTCGCTACGCAAACGCTCTGCCCACACGCCTTCTCCCACCGGCAGCAGATTGCGGCTGGTAATGCCCAACTGGCGCAGAGCCACGGCGATATTCAGCGCGCAGCCCCCTAAATGCAGCCCCTGCATCTGGGCCGACACGTCGCCACCGCGCACTGGCAAAGCATCGGCGCTCACCACCATATCCATCACCGCTGCGCCAATCACCGTCACCGGGCACTGCTGATGCCAGCCGCCCTGGGTTAGCGTCTGTAATAACTCGCGTCTTTCGTTACTCATGAGCCCTCCTGCCAGCGCTGGCGGAAACGGAGAAAGGCCTGCGCGTAGTGGTTGATATCCAGCGGATTTACCCGCTTTAATTCTGCCAACATAGCCATGTCAAACGCGTCGATACCGTTCAGGGCACCGCAGATCGCCGTTGCCATCGCGCCAATGGTGTCGGTATCACCGCCCAGGTTGGCGCACAGGATCGCACAGCGGGTAGGATCGGTTTGCGCCAGTTCAACCATCGCCAACGCGGCCGGCACGGATTCTATGGTGCTGACCCCTGCGCCAACCAGTTGGTAAACCCGTTCTGAGGCCTGTTCGGTACCGCCAGCCTGTTCGACTACCTGGAAGGCCAGTTCGATACGCGCCGCTAAAGAAGCGCTGAAGGTGGTGCTCTGGCGGCGCTGAGCGTAATCTGCCACTCCCGGCAATGCCAGACGGATCTCTGCCCAACTGGCCCCTTCGACCGCCTTGGCAACTGCCCAGGCAATCACCACCGCACCGGCAACCGCGATATCGGATTTATGCGTCGGGCTGGAGGCCAGCCAAACCTGCTGGCAAAACTGCTCCAACGGCGCAGAAGGCAGCACACAACCCAACGGGGAAACCCGCATCGCCGCGCCGTTGGTCACACCGTTGTTTTCCAAATCGCTAATCGGCGTGCCCTTCTTCTGCTCCCCCAGTGCCAGTTTGGAACTCGGACCAAGGATGTTTTTGTTGAAGGCGTCAAAACTATCGACCCAGCGGATCACGTTGCGGGCAATCAACTCCGGAACCACTTCACCATCGGCCTCGATCAACGCGTCGGCAAGCGCCAGAGCCATCGAGGTATCATCGGTATACTGCGCTGCCGTGAAATAGCAGGCGGCGCTGTTCTCTGCCGGGCCGTCGAGGAAGCGGTCGATCCAGCCAAAGTGGCGCTTAACCCGCTCACGCGGCCACAGCTCGGAAGGCATGCCGAGCGCGTCGCCCAGCATTTGGCCATAAAGTGCGCCCACCACGCGTTGTTCCTGGGTTAACTGCTTCATCTTTTTCTCCTGAATTTTTACCTTGCCGGGCAACACGCCCGGCGCAACGAATTAAGACCGTGCTACGTCAATCGGGGTGATGTTGTCGCTGCGTTCACGGAAGAACAGCAGGAACAGCAGCATGACGCCCACCACCATCACCGCACCAACGCCCCACACGGCGAACCAGTCAAACGTCATACCGTCTCGCGGCTGTTCGAGGGCGAAAGTGGTCATTGCACGGCCCCCGAGCCAGTTACCGATAAAGCTGCCCAACCCTTGGCAAATCAGGGTGATCAGGCCTTGAGCGGCGGTACGCATATGCGGCGGCGCTTTTTTGTCGACGTAGATATAGCCGGTCACGAAATAGAAATCGTAGCTGACGCCGTGCAGCAAAATGCCCAGGAACAGCATGCTGTAGGCCCAGACGTCGGCGGTGCCGCCGTAGATAAAGAATACATAGCGGATTGCTGCGGTCACAAATCCCAGCAGCAGCACCTTTTTGATGCCGTAACGCTTGAGCAGCAACGGTAGCGCCAGCATGGCGAAGATTTCCGAAACCTGCCCCAGCGTCATCCAGCCGGTGGCATTTGGCAGCCCAACCTGCGTCAGATAGCCATTGGCAAACTGGTAGTAAAACGCCAACGGCATACAGAACAGAAACGAGCACAGGGCGAAGGTAGCAAATGATCGGTCCTTCAGCAGGCCAAGCGCGTTCAGGCCCAGCAACGCCTTGATATCCACCGGGCCAGAGCCTTTGGCTGGCGTATTGGGCAGCACAAAGCTGTACAAACCGAGCGCGATCGAGGCCACACCGGTAATGATTAACGGCAGGTTGCTATCGGAAATATTGCCTAACCCCAGCAGCGGCGGCAGCATAAAGCCCACCACCAGACCGGAGGCAATCCAACCCAAGGTGCCCAGTACTCGGATGCGCGGGAACTCTTTTTCGGTATCGGTAATGTTGGCAAAGGCGATGCTGTTGGTCAGCGCCACGGTCGGCATATAGGTGATGGCATAAATCACCAGCAGCGGGAAGAAGGTGGCAAAGGTGGTTTGCCAGGCGATGATAAACATCAGCACCCCGCCAGCCAGATGCAACCAACCCAAGACTTTTTGCGCGGCGAAGTAGCGATCGGCAATAACACCAACCAGCACCGGCGAGAGGATTGCCGCAATCGCCGTACTGCTGTACGACCAGGCAATTTCACCCGGCGTAAAACCCAGCTTGTTGAGGTATTGCCATAGGGGAACAAACCACGCTCCCCAGATAAACCACTCGATAAACATCATGACAGACAGCTTCAGATGAGGACGTTTCATTATTATGTATCCTTGCTGGCTACCTTCCCGGCATCGGCTCGGGAAAGCGGTGTAGGGTTCCTGGTATTAGTATCATCACGATACCTATATAATACCTTAATGATACCTTTAATCCTTTGCAGCGATCCTGCTCACACTTCAGGCAGTCAGCTTTGTTTAAGTTTTGTTTACCTTTGGCACTGCGCTGTTTATCCTGCGTTTATCAGCCATTGCCGATAATCAATGGATGACAGAATTAAACGATCAGGGAATGGTCAGCTAATGCGCGTTACCACAACGTGGCCAACAGCGTGTAACCTTTTCAGTGTGGGTGCCTGGAGTTGCACCCGCCTAAACAACAGGAGTCTGTACCATGCGAGTACTGGTTGTTGAAGACAATGGCCTATTGCGCCACCATCTTAGTGTGCAAATGCGTGAAATGGGGCATCAGGTTGATGCCGCAGAAGATGCCAAAGAAGCTGACTATTTTCTGCAGGAACATGCGCCTGATATCGCCATTGTCGATCTCGGGTTGCCGGGTGAAGATGGCCTGAGCCTGATCCGCCGTTGGCGTGCCAACCAGATGAAGTTGCCGATCCTGGTACTGACCGCCCGTGAAAGCTGGCAGGATAAGGTGGCGGTGCTGGAAGCCGGTGCCGATGATTACGTCACCAAGCCCTTCCACCTGGAAGAAGTGATTGCCCGCATGCAGGCCTTGATGCGCCGCAATAGCGGCCTGGCTTCACAGGTGATCGTACTGCCACCGTTCCAGATCGACCTCTCACGCCGTGAGCTGAGCGTCAACGAACAGCAAATCAAACTGACGGCCTTTGAGTACACCATTATCGAAACGTTGATCCGTAACGCGGGTAAAGTGGTCAGTAAAGATTCATTGATGTTGCAACTCTACCCGGATGCCGAACTGCGCGAAAGCCACACCATCGACGTATTAATGGGCCGCCTGCGTAAAAAACTACAGGCCGAATACCCACAGGAAGTGATCACCACCGTACGTGGTCAGGGCTACCGTTTCGATGCCAAGTGAGCATAATGTTCAACAGAGATAAAAAGCCCTTCTCACTGCGCGCCCGCTTTCTGATGGCCACCGCCGGGGTGATCCTGGCGCTGTCGCTGTCCTACGGGCTGGTTGCGGTCGTCGGCTATATCGTCAGCTTTGATAAAACCGCCTTCCGCCTGCTGCGCGGTGAGAGCAACCTGTTCTTCAGCCTGGCGCAGTGGAAAGACCAGAAGTTGACCATTGCCATCCCGCCCGATCTCGATCTCAACTCCCCAACGCTGGTGTTTATCTACGACGAAAAAGGCAACCTGTTGTGGAGCCAGCGCTCGGTACCGGAGCTGGAAAAACGGATCCAGAAAGAGTGGCTGGAAGAGTCCGGTTTCTATGAGATAGACACGGACACCCGCATCAGTAGCGAAGTGCTGGGCGACAATCCCAAAGCCCAGGATCAGCTGAAAGACTATGACGATACCGACCATGAGGCGTTAACCCACTCGGTGGCCGTCAATACCTATGCCGCCACCCCACGCCTGCCCGCCTTGAGCATCGTGGTGGTCGACAGCATTCCGCAGGAGCTGCAACGCTCGGACGTGGTGTGGGAATGGTTCAGCTACGTACTGCTGGCCAATCTACTACTGGTCGTACCTCTTCTCTGGCTAGCTGCGTATTGGAGTTTGCGGCCGATCAAGGCGCTGATAACCCAGGTGGGTGAATTGGAAAACGGCGAGCGCGAGCAACTGGATGAAAATCCCCCCAGTGAACTACGTGGCTTGGTACGGAACCTGAATATCCTGGTGCGCAACGAGCGCCAGCGCTACACCAAATACCGTACTACGCTGTCCGATCTCACCCACAGCCTGAAAACCCCGCTGGCGGTATTGCAGACCACCCTGCGCTCGCTGCGTTCCAGCAAGCAGACCACCATCGAAGAGGTCGAGCCGATCATGCTCGAGCAGATTAGCCGTATCTCGCAACAGATTGGTTATTACCTGCATCGGGCCAGCATCAACTCTGGTCAAACCGTGCTGACCCGCGAGATCCATTCGGTTTCTGCCCTGCTCGACAGCCTGAGCGTGGCACTGAACAAGGTCTATCAGCGTAAAGGGGTAGTCATCACCCTCGATATCTCACCAGAAGTCACCTTTATGGGCGAGAAAAACGACTTTATGGAGGTGATGGGCAACGTGCTGGAGAACGCCTGTAAATATTGCCTGGAGTTTGTGGAGATCACCTCGCTGCACTCGGACAAATACCTGACGATCGTCATTGATGACGACGGCCCCGGCATCCCCGAAAGCAAGCGTGAGCTGATCTTCCAACGCGGCCAACGCGTCGATACTCTGCGCCCCGGCCAGGGGATTGGCCTGTCGGTCGCCGCCGAGATCATCGAGCAATATGACGGACAAATTACCATCAGCGACAGCCCGCTGGGTGGAGCACGGATGGAGGTCACCTTCTCCCGCCAGCACGACTCCCACCATCACGATTAAATTCTCTCGCTCAGGCCCCGATCCACGGGGCCTAACTTCCGTTATAATCCCTGCAGGCTCACTCTATCCTGGAATAGAACATGGATTACCAATTAGATCTCGACTGGAACGACTTTTTGCAACGCTATTGGCAAAAGCGTCCGGTAATTATCAAGCGTGGTTTTAACAACTTTATCGATCCGATTTCCCCGGATGAGCTGGCCGGGTTGGCTATGGAAAACGAGGTGGACAGCCGCCTGGTGAGCCATCAGGAAGGTCGCTGGCAGGTTGGCCACGGCCCGTTTGAAAGTTTCGACCATCTGGGCGAGAACAACTGGTCATTGCTGGTGCAGGCCGTTGATCACTGGCATCAGCCTTCCAGTGCCCTGATGCAACCGTTCCGTAAGCTGCCAGACTGGCGCATGGACGATCTGATGATTTCGTTCTCGGTACCGGGCGGCGGCGTTGGCCCGCATCTCGATCAATACGACGTGTTCATCATCCAGGGTACTGGCCGCCGCCGTTGGCGCGTGGGCGAAAAAGTACCGATGAAGCAGCACTGCCCGCACCCTGACCTGTTACAGGTTGAGCCGTTTGACGCCATCATTGACGAAGAGATGGAGCCTGGCGATATTCTGTATATCCCACCGGGATTCCCTCATGAAGGCTACTCGCTGGAAAATTCGCTCAACTATTCCGTCGGTTTCCGTGCGCCGAATGGCCGTGAAATGGTGAGTGGCTATGCAGACTACGTGCTAGCGCGCGAGTTGGGCAGCAAGCGTTACACCGATCCGGATATCGCGCTGCGCGATCACCCGGCGATGGTTCTCCCCCATGAGGTCGATGCACTGCGTGGGATGATCCTGGAGCTGGTGCAGCAGCCGGAGCACTTCCAGAACTGGTTTGGCGAGTTTATTTCGCAGTCGCGTCACGAGCTGGACATCGCGCCGCCAGAGCCGCCTTATCAGGCCGGTGAAATCTATGAGCTGCTGCAACAGGGTGAGCCATTACAACGTTTGGGTGGGTTGCGCGTGCTGCGCGTTGGCGACCAATGCTTTGTCAACGGTGAGCTAATCGACACCGAACATCTGCAAGCCGCCGATGCCCTGTGCCAGCACGCCAGCGTTGATGCCGCCTTGCTGGGCGACGCGGTGGACGACCCATCGTTCCTGGCCCTGCTGACGGCGTTGATTAACAGCGGTTACTGGTATTTTAACGACTAATCATAATGAGTGAGGGGCAAACTGGCCCCTCACTCAATCTATTAACGCAAAAAACTACCATTTAGCGCGCTCGGCACTCAGAGTGGCAATGCGCATGATCACCGCAACCGCCTGCTCCATCCCTTCCAGCGTAATAAACTCATGCTTGCCATGGAAGTTATAGCCACCGGTAAACAGGTTTGGACAAGGCAGCCCCTTGAAGGATAGCTGCGCACCATCGGTACCACCGCGGATCGGCTTCATCACCGGCTCAATATCGCAGTCCCGCATCGCCTGCTGTGCCAGCTCGATCACATGAGGATGCTCGGCCACCTGCTCACGCATGTTGTAGTAATTATCTTCGATCGCCACCTCAATGTAGCAATCCCGTGGTAACCCACGACCAACCTTTTGCGCGACTTCAATCATCTTGCGCTTGCGAGCCTCAAAGCCTTCACGCTCAAAATCCCGCAAGATGTAGTGCATCTCGGCACGTTCAACGTTCCCCTTGATGCTGTTGAGATGGTAAAAACCCTGATACCCCTCGGTATGCTCCGGTGTTTCCTCGGCCGGTAGCTCCTGTTGGAAACGGGTTGCCAGCGACAGCGCGTTCACCATCACCCCTTTGGCACTGCCTGGATGGACGTTATTGCCGACGATTTTGACCGTCACCGCTGCTGCATTGAAGTTTTCACACTCCAGTTCGCCCACCCCACCACCATCGACGGTGTAGGCCCACTCGGCATCGAACGCAGCAACATCAAAGAAATGCGCCCCTTTGCCCACCTCTTCATCCGGCGTGAACGCCACGCGGATATCGCCGTGAGGAATTTTTTGCTGCTTTAGCCGCACCATCGCGGTCAAGATCTCGGCAATCCCGGCTTTATCGTCGGCCCCCAACAGCGTTTTGCCGTCGGTGGTGATCAGCGTTTGCCCCAGCATCTGATGCAAGATCGGGAACATCACCGGCGATAACACTTCATCACCGATGCCCAAGGCAATGTCACCGCCGCGATAGTTTTCCACTATCTGCGGTGTCACATGCTTACCCGAAAAATCGGGTGAGGTATCAAGGTGAGAAATAAAGCCAATGGCCGGCACTGGCCAGCTCACATTGCCAGGCAGCGTGCCCATCACGCAGCCATGTTCGCTTAGCGATACCCGTTCAAACCCCAGCCCAATCATTTCCTGTTGCAACGCACGCGCCAGCTTCAGTTGCCCTTCGGTACTAGGCACATGTTTGACGTTCGCTTTAGCCTGTGTGTCAAATGAGACGTAGTTAAAAAAGCGATCTAGTAGTTTATCCATGGTTCCGCCCTCAGAATTTCGCGTTTCATTATGCGGAACCGATCCGGATCAAATATTGAGACAGGTCATTAATAATCAGATTTAACACAAATCATTAAAGCAAGTGATGGTTTAATAGGGTAACTACCGACGCAAAAATCGGCCAACGGGCATGACTTATAGGCGGTTTGGCTTTCAATTACCGGATTCAGCGTCTATCATGCGCCCTCTTAAATTTTTGATCGGCGCCGCTGGCTTTGAGCTTCAGTACCTGACGGGTCACTCCCGTAAGCTCGCGCAGTCTTTTCCAGCGGCGGTTCTATCTGCACCACCGTACGGGATAGAGACACTAAAATGACTGAACAATCCTCTTTGGTTACACTGAACGCCCTGAGTAAAAGCTTTGACGGCAAAGAGATCATCCGCGATCTCAACCTAAAGATTAACGATGGTGAATTCCTGACCCTGCTTGGCCCTTCCGGCTGCGGGAAAACTACCGTGCTGCGGTTGATTGCCGGGTTGGAAAATGCCGACCACGGGCAGATCGTGCTCGACGGGCAAGATATCACCGCTATTCCGGCCGAGCATCGGCACGTTAACACCGTGTTTCAAAGCTATGCCCTGTTCCCCCATATGACCGTGTTTGAAAATGTCGCCTTTGGCCTGCGCATGCAGAAAACCCCAGAGGCGGAGCTAACGCCGCGCGTGGAGGAAGCCCTGCGCATGGTGCAATTGGACGAGTTCGCTCAGCGCCGCCCGCATCAGCTTTCTGGTGGGCAACAGCAACGGGTCGCGATTGCCCGGGCCGTGGTGAATAAACCTAAACTGTTACTGCTCGACGAGTCGCTTTCGGCACTGGACTACAAGCTGCGCAAGCAGATGCAGAACGAGTTGAAGGCGCTACAGCGCCAATTGGGCATCACCTTTGTGTTCGTCACGCACGATCAGGAAGAGGCGCTGACCATGTCAGATCGGATTGTGGTGATGCGCGACGGGCGAATAGAACAGGACGGCACTCCACGGGAAATCTACGAGGAACCCAAGAACCTGTTTGTCGCCAGCTTTATCGGTGAGATCAATATCTTTGACGCGGTAGTGCTACATCGTATCGATCCGCAGCGGGTGCGCGCTCGTGTGGAAGGCCGCGAATGTGATATCTACGCCGATCTCCCGGTCGAGCCAGGGCAATCCCTGAAGGTTCTGCTGCGCCCGGAAGATCTGCGCGTCGAAGAGGTGAACGACAGCGAGCAGATAGATGGCCTGATCGGCTACGTGCGCGAACGCAACTATAAAGGCATGACGCTGGAATCGGTGGTTGAACTGGAAAACGGTAAGATGGTGATGGTCAGCGAGTTCTTCAATGAAGACGACCCTGACTTTGACCACTCGTTAAACCAGAAGATGGCGATAACCTGGGTTGCAAGCTGGGAGGTAGTGCTGGCCGATGAAGAAATCGCGTAATTTGCTGCAAAACCTGGTGATTATCGGCACCGTCGGCTGGCTGGTGCTGTTTGTTTTTCTACCGAACCTGATGATCATCGGTACCAGTTTCCTCACCCGTGACGATGCCAATCTGGTGCAGATGGTGTTCACTCTGGATAATTATACCCGGCTGTTTGATCCCCTGTACGGCCAGGTGATGCTGCACTCGCTGAACATGGCGGCGATCGCCACCTTGTGCTGCCTGCTGCTGGGTTATCCTTTTGCCTTTATTCTGGCTCGCCTGCCGCAAAGGGTGCGCCCGCTGCTGCTGTTCCTGCTGATTGTGCCCTTCTGGACCAACTCGCTGATCCGTATCTATGGCCTGAAGCTTTTTCTCAGCACCCGCGGCTATCTGAACGAGTTCCTGATGTGGGCCGGGATCATCGATACGCCGTTACGCATCATGTATACCTCTGGCGCCGTGGTGCTGGGGCTGGTCTACATCTTGCTGCCGTTTATGGTGATGCCGCTCTACTCCAGCCTGGAAAAGCTGGATAAATCCTGTCTGGAGGCAGCCCGCGATCTCGGTGCCAGCAAGCTGCAAACCTTTATCCGCATCATCATTCCGCTGACCATGCCAGGCATTATCGCCGGTTGCCTATTGGTGCTGCTGCCCGCCATGGGGCTGTTCTACGTGGCCGACCTGATGGGCGGAGCCAAAAACCTGCTGATCGGTAACGTCATCAAAAGCCAGTTCCTGAATATCCGTGACTGGCCGTTTGGGGCCGCCACCAGCATTTGCCTGACGCTGGTGATGGGGCTGATGCTGTGGATCTATTACCGGGCCGCCAAGCTGCTGAACAAAAAGGGGGAGCTGGAATGATCGGACGCCTGTTGCGCGGTGGCTTTATGAGCCTGATTTACGCCTATCTCTATATTCCCATCGTGATCCTGATCGTTAACTCGTTCAACACCTCGCGCTTTGGCATCAACTGGCGAGGTTTTACCACCCACTGGTACAGCATGTTGATGAACAACGACAGCCTGTTGCAGGCCGCTGGGCATTCACTGACCATGGCGGTGCTGTCCGCCAGCTTTGCTACCATGATCGGCTCTTTGGCGGCGGTGGCATTGTATCGCTATCGTTTTCGTGGGAAACCCTTCGTCGGTGGCATGCTGTTTGTGGTGATGATGTCGCCGGATATCGTCATGGCCATCTCGCTGCTGGTGCTGTTTATGCTGCTAGGCGTCTCGTTGGGCTTCTGGTCGCTGTTATTTTCGCATATCACCTTCTGCCTGCCCTTTGTAGTGGTCACCGTCTATGCGCGTCTGAAGGGCTTTGACGTCAAGATGCTGGAAGCCGCACGCGATCTGGGTGCCAGCGAAATGGTGATCCTGCGCAAAATCATCCTGCCGCTGGCGATGCCCGCTGTCGCCGCCAGTTGGTTGCTAAGCTTCACGCTGTCGATGGATGATGTCGTGGTCTCTTCGTTCGTGACCGGGCCGAGCTACGAGATTTTGCCCTTGAAGATCTATTCGATGGTCAAGGTCGGCGTATCTCCTGAAGTGAACGCCCTGGCGACCATTCTGCTGGTGTTATCGCTAGCGCTTGTGCTCACCAGCCAACTGCTGCTGCGCGATCGGCAAAAACACTGATTTGCCAATGGGATAAGCGTCTTTACCCCGTTGGGTACGCCACTTATAATGGCCGCTCTCTGGGGTATGGCGCATCACGCTATACTGTAAAAACATGCACTGCTAAAGGATCCGCACCATGAAAAAGTGGTCACATCTGCTCGCAGCCGGGATGATGGCACTGAGCCTTGGCTCAGCAAACGCCGCGGACGACGGCAAAACGCTCTATTTCTACAACTGGACCGAGTATGTCCCGCCGGGTCTGCTGGAACAGTTCACCAAAGAAACCGGTATCAAGGTGATTTACTCCACCTATGAATCCAACGAAAGCATGTATGCCAAGCTGAAAACCTACCAGGATGGCGCGTACGATCTGGTGGTACCCTCCACCTATTTCATCGCCAAGATGAGCAAGGAAGGGATGCTGCAAAAGATCGACAAAAGCAAACTCAGCCACTTTAACGATCTCGATCCCAACCTGTTGCACAAGCCGTTCGATCCCAACAACGATTACTCCATTCCCTATATCTGGGGCGCCACCGCCATTGGCGTCAATACGGATGCCATTGATGCCAACACCATAACCGCCTGGGCCGATCTGTGGAAACCGGAATACAAAGGCCGCGTGCTGCTCACCGATGATGCACGTGAAGTGTTCCAGGTCGCGCTACGCAAACTGGGATATTCAGGCAATACCACCGATCCCAAACAGATCGAGGCTGCCTATAACGAGCTCAAGAAACTGATGCCAAACGTGCTGGCGTTCAACTCCGATAATCCGGGTAATCCGTATATGGAAGGCGAAGTCGATCTGGGCATGGTATGGAACGGTTCGGCCTATGTCGCGCGCCAGGCCGGTACTCCATTGGAGATCGTCTGGCCGAAAGAAGGCGGCATTTTCTGGATGGATAGCCTGGCCATTCCGGCTAACGCCAAGAACGTCGAGGGTGCATTGAAGCTGATCGACTTCCTGCTGCGCCCAGAGATCGCGGTGCAGGTGGCGGAAACCATCGGTTACCCTACCCCCAATCTGGCCGCGAGAAAGCTGCTACCTAAAGAGATCGCCAACGACAAGTCGCTGTATCCGGATGATGCGGTGATTGAGAACGGTGAGTGGCAAAACGATGTGGGTGATACCAGTACGCTGTATGAGACCTACTTCCAGCAGCTAAAAGCTGGACGCTGACCTAGATTAAGGTGTGGAGAACATATTGAATTTCCCCACACCTTTTAACCCGACGCTCGATTAAGGCTTATCCGCCCGCTCGACCTTGCCCATCAGGAACTTGTGCACAAAGCGTGGCACCACCTCGCTGGCCGGGCCGTAATGCTTCTCTTCGAACTGGCTTTCCACCAGGCTCGGCTCCAGATTCAGCTCCATGGTATAAGCCCCGCCCAACCGTGCCTCGTGAACAAAGCCTGCCGCCGGGTAAACATTGCCAGAGGTGCCAATCGCGATAAAGAAATCGGCCTTGGCCAACGCGGCGTAAATCTCATCCATCCCCAACGGCATTTCACCAAACCACACCACGTGAGGCCGCAGAGGCGCAGGGAACTGGCAGCAGTGGCAGCGTTCATCCACGCTCAGGTCTCCCAACCACTCCACCACCTGCCCAGAACTGGTGCAGCGTACTTTCAGCAGCTCGCCATGCATATGCAGCACCTGCTTGCTACCGGCACGCTCGTGCAGGTTGTCGATATTCTGCGTAACCAGCAGGAAGTTCTCCTCCCCCAGCCACTCTTCCAAGTCGGCCAGCGCACGATGAGCCGCATTAGGGCCGATATCCGACTGCTGCAGCTGCCGGCGGCGCGCATTATAAAACTCCTGCACCAAGGCCGGATCGCGCTGATAACCGTCCAGGGTGGCGACATCTTCCACCTTGTGCTCTTCCCACAGCCCATCGGCAGCGCGGAAAGTACGGATGCCAGACTCGGCAGAGATCCCTGCTCCCGTCAGCACCACGACAAACGGCTTTTTCAGCTCTGCCGCCGCCATGGTATCGCGTTGGAATATCCGCGAGCGAAAACGCTGATGCCGCACATGCTTACTCTTGCGAAACTGACACAACCGATGGCGAGTGTGCATGAACTCTCCTTATTTATGACTTTCCACCAAATTGAGGAACGCTGCCCCACGAACACCGCCAGCATCGCCATAGCGAGCCTTCTCGATGCGTGGCAGTTTGGCTACCCGTAACAAATGGGCGGGCAAACGCTGGGGCAACGCCTGATAAATTGCGGCAAAATTCGATAAGCCGCCGCCAATCACCACCAGGTGGGGGTCGATGATGGTCAGCAGGTTGCCCAGGCAAATGGCCAGGACATCCAGAAATCGTTCTACGTGCGCCACGGCCTGTGGCTCACCGGCCTGATAATGCGCAATGATTTGCTGCGCTGGCAACCGTTGTTGATAAAAATGCGCATACATCCACTCAAATCCGCGGCCCGAGATGTAATTCTCGATGCAACCGTCATGGCCGCAGCCACAGGGAACGCGAGGAATATCACGCCCGAGCACCTCCAGCGCATCCACCGGCAAACGGAAGTGGCCAAACTCTCCAGTGATAAAGTTACGCCCAGAGACCACTTTACCATTAACGATCAAGCCACCGCCAACTCCGGTACCCAAGATGATGCCCAGCACCGTTGGGTAATGGCGAAACTCTTCGTCCCAAGCTTCCGAGAGCGTGAAGCAGTTGGCGTCGTTATCGACCTTGACCTCACGGCCAATCAACGCGCTCAGATCGCGCGGCAGCGGCTGCCCCATCGCGGCCGGGACGTTGGCGGTAAACAAGGTGCCATCTTCATTTGGCAGCCCAGGAATGCCTATGCCCACCAGCCCCTGCGTACCACAAACGGCATCGGCCTCATGGGTGAGATCGCGTAATACCGCCAGCAGTTGCCGGTAGTCGTCACGCGGCGTCGGCACCCGCTTTTGCCAGATACGCTGCAGGTTGGCGTCGAACACCCCAAGTTCAATCTTGGTGCCGCCCATGTCGAAACCGTAGTACATAACTCGCCCTCAGGGTAAAAAAATGGGGCCCGCTACCGGCCCCAGGTTTTTATTACTGCCCGCTCAATACGCGGGCCGGATCGATGCGGCTGGCACGTCTGGCCGGATACCAACTGGCCAGCAGGCTAAGCACGATTGCCGTACCCAGTACGATAGCGACATCCAGCCAGTGCAGCTCGGACGGCAGGAAATCGATAAAGTAGATGTCGCCAGACAGGAAAGAGTGGCCCATCAGCTTTTCGATGCCTTTCATGATATTGGTCAACTGTAGCGAGGCAATCACGCCAACCACTACCCCGCTAAGGCTACCTACCAGCCCGGCCAACAAGCCATACCAGACAAAGATGGCGCGGATAAAGCCGTCTTTAGCCCCGAGCGTACGCAGCACGGCAATGTCGCCACTCTTGTCCTTCACCGCCATCACCAGGGTGGAAACGATGTTGAAACAGGCCACGCCGATCACCAGCACCATCGCCAAATACATGATGGCGCGGATCATTTGAATATCGCGATACATAAATCCGTAGGTGCCAATCCAGCTCTTGATATAGACGGTGGCATCGGCGACTTCCCCGGCGTCACGCACCAGCTTGTTAGCGGCGAACACGTCGTTGACCTTGATGGCAATCCCGGTGACACTGTCACCCATATCCAGATAGTGCTGGGCATCCGCCAACGGCACCATGGCCAAGCTGTGATCGAGCTGACCGCTAAGTTGCAGAATACCGGTGACATGCAGGCGAATACGCTTCGGCTGCAACAGTTTCATCTCAGGATCGCTATTGGGGATCATCACCGTGACGTAAGAGCCCTGCTTCACGCCCAGAGCGTCGGCGACCCCTTTGCCCAGGATCACCTGCTGCTCACCGCTTTTGAAATTGGCCCAGGCATCGCCCTGCACATAACTTGGCAGCGCGCTAAGCTGTTTTTCCTGCGCAGGATCGACCCCTTTTACCTGCACGGCGCGTAGCTGAGCACCATTCTCCATCAGCCCGGTAAAGTTGATATAGGGTGCCGCAGCCAAAATGCCCGGTACCTTTTCGACCCGTTGCAGGATCTCCGGCCAGCCGGTGAACGGTTGCTTGACCGGTTCGATCTCTCCGTGCGGCACCACCGCCAGAATACGGTTCTGCAGTTCACGTTCGAAGCCGTTCATCGCGCTTAGCCCGACGATCAGCACCGCCACGCCCAGCGCGATGCCGATGGTGGAGATCACCGAGATCAACGAAACCATGCCGCCGCGCCGCCGGCCACGGCTGAAGCGCAGCGCCATCAGCAATGAAAGTGGCGAAGCGCTCATTACTCGGCCCCCATCAGGGTCAATTGTGCCTGTAGATGGCCATCTGCCATTTCCAACTGGCGGCTCAGGCGTTTAGCGAGTTGCAGATCGTGGGTGACCACCAAAAATGCGGTTCCCTGGCGTACGTTCAATTCGCCCAGTAAATCGAAGATGCTGTCTGCGGTGCGCTTATCCAGGTTGCCGGTCGGCTCATCTGCCAACACCAGTGAAGGATTATTCACCAACGCACGGGCAATCGCCACGCGCTGACGTTCACCGCCGGAAAGCTCGGACGGGCGGTGTTTGCTACGTTTTTCCAGGCCCACGGCCGCCAGCATCTCCAGCGCCTTTTCCTTCGCCAGCGCCGGTTTCGTGCCACCGATCAGCAGCGGCATCGCGGCGTTTTCCAGCGCGGTGAAATCTGGCAGCAGATGATGGAACTGATAGATAAAGCCGAGCTGGCGGTTGCGCAGTTCGGCTTTGGCAGTGGAAGAAAGCTTGTTCAACGACTGCCCTTTGTAAATCACCTCACCCGAAGTGGGCGAATCCAGCCCCCCCAGCAGATGCAGCAAAGTACTTTTACCGGAACCCGAGCTACCGACGATCGCCATCATCTCGCCCGGTTGCATGGCAAAACTGACATTGCGCAGCACGTCGGTATGCAGGTTGCCTTCCTGATAGGTTTTACACAGGCGCTCACACTGCAATAAAGGATGGTTACTCATAACGTAAAGCCTCAGCGGGTTGTACGGCGGCAGCGCGCCATGAAGGGTAAAGCGTGGATAACAGCGAGACCGCCATCGCCACTACGGCAATGATCGTCACCTGGAGAGGGTCAACCGCCACCGGCAGAGAAGCCCCGTCGATCAACGCGCCAAGGATTGGCATCAGGTTGTTCAGATTGGTGGCAAGCAGAACGCCTAAAAGCGTGCCCAGCAACGAACCGATAATCCCGGCGCTGGCCCCCTGCACCATAAAGACCGACATGATCTGCCGCCGCGTCAGGCCCAGGGTTTGCAGAATGGCCACTTCGCCCTGCTTCTCCATCACCAACAGGCCCAGCGAGGTAATGATATTGAATGCCGCCACCGCCACGATCAGGCTAAGCAGCAGCCCCATCATGTTTTTCTCCATGCGCACCGCCTGGAACAGCTCGCCCTTGCGTTCGCGCCAGTCTTTCCACTGGGTGCCTTCCGGCAGCGTTTGCTGGCTAAGGGTGTCCACCGTCAACGGCTGTTGCAGGAACAAACGCCAGCCGGTGATATTGCCCGCCGGGTAGCGCATCAGACGTGAAGCATCTTGCTGGTTCGCCAGCAGCTGATAGCCGTCCACTTCACTATTGGCATGGAAAGTGCCAATCACGGTGAACAGACGTTGGCTTGGGATGCGGCCCATCGGGGTAAACTGGCTCGCGCTCGGTACCATCAGACGCAGCTGATCGCCACGCTTGACGCCCAACTGCCCGGCAAGCTGTTCACCGATAATCAGGTTGTACTCGCCCGGTTGCAGCTGTTGCTGTTTAACGTTGACCAGATAAGGCGTCAGCGGATCGGGCTGCTGCGGGTCAACCCCCAACATGACGCCAACGGCCACGCTGCGAGCGCTTTGCAGCACCACATCGCCGGTAGTCAGCGGAGTGACTCGGGTGACACCATGCAGGTTTTGCACGGCAGAGGCTGGCAGCTGTTCAGGGTTGATTGAACCCTGCTTGCTGGTGATCAGCGCCTGCGGCATGAGCCCCAGGATGTTGTTTTCGAGATCTTTCTCGAAGCCATTCATCACTGAAAGCACCGTCACCAGCGCCATCACCCCCAGCGTAATGCCAATGGTGGATAGCCAGGAAACAAACCGCCCAAAGCGGTCTGAGGCTCGCCCACGCATATAACGCAGGCCAATAAATAACGCGACAGGTTGATACATGAAATCCGTTTTGTTGCCGTAGCTTAAGCAAAGTGATCAAGGATAATAAAGGCTCTACCGGGTTTATGGAACCACCCGGCCGGTTTTATTCATCATGTTTGCACGGGTTTACAGAAAATGCCGGATTTTGACCTTCCTGATGGCACGGTTGTTTCGACTGACAGCCGCTTAACCGTTTGACAATCCGTTTACAACGGGCAAATTAATAGACTGAACGAATCAATGCCAACCACATGAGGTAGTCATGACCGTTACGTCCCACTGCATCACCGCCGCCGATATTGCCAAAGCGGCCGAAATCCTGCAAAACCACGCGATCCGCACACCAGTAATGACTTCCCGCCAGGCGGATGAGATCGCCGGTGCCCAACTCTTTTTCAAATGCGAGAATTTCCAGCGCATTGGGGCCTTTAAATTCCGTGGTGCCTTTAACGCCATCAGCCAATTGACTCCGGCTCAGCGCCAGGCCGGAGTGATCGCCTTCTCATCCGGCAACCATGCGCAGGCCATGGCGTTGGCAGCCCGTGAGCTTGGAGTGAACGTCACTATCGTGATGCCGCATGACGCCCCCGCGGCCAAGCTGGCGGCAACACGCGGCTATGGAGCTAACGTGGTGATCTATCAGCGGCAAACCGAAGACCGGGAAGCCATCACCCAACGGTTAGCGGCGGAAAAGGGCTTAACGGTGATCCCACCTTACGATTATCCGCAGGTGATGGCAGGCCAAGGCACCGCAGCTAAGGAGTTGATCGAAGAAGTTGGCCCGCTGGATATTTTGCTGGTTTGTACCGGTGGCGGCGGGCTGCTCTCTGGATGCGCCATTGCGGCACATCACTGGTCGCCCGGCTGCCGGGTATTTGGCGTCGAACCCGAGGCGGGCAACGATGTGCAACAGGCATTCCGCAGTGGTGAAAAAGTGTGGATCCCGGTACCAAAAACCATTGCCGACGGCGCACAGACCCAGCAGGTAGGCAATCTCACCTTCCCGATCATTCAACACTATGTGGAAGATATTCTGACGGTGACCGACCAACAGCTGTGCCAGCAAATGCGTTTCTTTATGGAGCGGATGAAGATGGTGGTTGAACCGACCGGCTGCCTGGCTGCCGCTGCAGCGATGAATCACGTCATCGATTTGCGGGGCAAAAAAGTCGGGGTGATCGTCAGCGGTGGCAACGTGGACGTCGATAAAATCGGCCAGTACCTCGCCATGGCGCAGAATTGATTAAATTACCGCCAACAGGAAGCTTGCTCGCGCTTTTACCGGTGTCAGTTTATACGCCGCTGGGCTAGTATAACCAAGGTAAAAGGTGATGGGCTTGAACCACTTTATAGCCCCCTCTCCCAAAGGGAGAGGGAACCGAATGTGCCTTAGCCATACTCCGTTACCTAACCGCAACACCGTTCCAGCTCCCTCTCCTTGGGGAGAGGGTTGGGGTGAGGGAGAACGAGTCAGCTTTAGCCAAACGCCAGGTAAACAGGATTTTGTGGTATTCACGCGTCAAGTGCCACGGTGAACACCACAAAAACTGTTATTCAATTCATTGATTAAAGATAACTGAATGAGCATTTCTGATAAAAGCCGCAGCTCCGCATCCTCCTACCGTTACTCTCTTCCTGACCGCGCGGGCGATTTACGCCAGCTAGGGCAGCTCACCGGTTCTGCCTGTGCCGTTGAATGCGCCGAAATCGCCGAACGCCATCCCGGCCCGGTGATGCTCATCGCCCCGGATATGCAAAATGCGTTGCGGCTGCGTGACGAAATCCAGCAGTTTACCGACCAGATGGTGACTACCCTTTCGGACTGGGAAACGCTGCCATACGACAGCTTCTCGCCCCACCAGGAAATCATCTCGGCGCGGCTTTCCAGCCTGTATCATCTGCCGACCATGGCACGCGGCATCATCATTCTGCCGGTGAATACGCTGATGCAACGCGTCTGCCCGCATGAGTTCCTGCATGGTCATGCGTTGGTGATGAAAAAGGGCCAACGATTATCGCGGGATCTGCTGCGGGCACAGTTGGAACAGGCCGGTTATCGCAGCGTCGACCAAGTGATGGAACATGGCGAATTTGCTACGCGCGGAGCGCTGCTTGACCTGTATCCCATGGGTAGCGAAGAGCCTTATCGCATCGACTTTTTCGACGACGAGATCGACAGCCTGCGCACCTTTGATGTGGATAACCAACGCACGTTGAGCGAAGTGGACGCCATCAACCTGCTGCCAGCGCACGAGTTCCCGACCGATAAGGCCGCCATTGAGCTGTTCCGCAGCCAGTGGCGTGAACAGTTTGAAGTACGTCGCGACGCCGAACATATTTATCAGCAAGTAAGTAAAGGCACCTGGCCTGCCGGTATCGAATACTGGCAACCGCTGTTCTTCAGCCAGCCTCTGCCCTCGCTGTTCAGCTATCTGCCAGCCAATACGCTGCTCGTCAACACCGGCAACCTGGAGGGAGCAGCCGAGCGTTTCTGGCTCGATGTCAATCAACGCTATGAGAACCGGCGGATCGATCCGATGCGGCCGCTGCTGGCCCCGGATACCCTATGGCTGCGTGTCGATGCGCTATTTGCCGAGCTGAAAGCCTGGCCGCGAATGGCGTTGAAAACCGAGGAGCTGCCTGCCAAAGCCGGTTGCACCAACCTGGGCTATCAAACCCTGCCGGATCTCGCCGTCCAGGCCCAGCAGAAGGCCCCACTGGATAATCTGCGACGCTTTATTGAAAGCTTCACCGGTGGCGTGGTCTTCTCGGTAGAGAGTGAAGGCCGCCGCGAAACCCTGCAAGATCTGCTTGGTCGCATCAAGCTGAGTACCAGCCTGATCCATCATCTGGATGAGGTCGAAGCATCGGGCCGTTACATGATGGTCGGAGCCTCCGAGCGTGGCTTCCTGGATACGCTGCGTGACCGGGCGTTGATCTGTGAAAGCGATCTGCTCGGTGAACGCGTCAGCCGCCGTCGGCAGGATAATCGCCGCACCATCAATACCGATACCCTGATCCGCAACCTGGCAGAGCTGCACCCAGGGCAGCCAGTGGTGCATCTGGAACACGGCGTTGGCCGCTACGTTGGCCTGACCACGCTGGAAGCTGGAGGCATCAAAGCGGAATATCTGATCCTCTCCTACGCCGGTGAAGACAAGCTGTACGTGCCGGTCTCTTCCCTGCACCTGATCAGCCGCTATGCCGGAGGAGCCGACGAGAACGCCCCGCTGCACCGGCTTGGCGGGGATGTCTGGTCGCGAGCCAGGCAGAAAGCCGCCGAACGCGTGCGTGACGTGGCCGCCGAGCTGTTGGACATCTATGCCCAACGTGCCGCCAAGAGCGGTTTTGCGTTCAAACATAATCGTGAGCAGTATCAACTGTTCTGCCAGACCTTCCCGTTTGAGACCACGCCAGATCAGGAACAGGCCATCAACGCGGTGCTGAGCGATATGTGCCAGCCACTGGCGATGGATCGTCTGGTCTGCGGCGACGTTGGCTTTGGTAAAACCGAAGTCGCGATGCGTGCCGCCTTCCTGGCCGTCGAAAACGGTAAGCAGGTCGCGGTACTGGTGCCGACAACCCTGCTGGCGCAGCAGCACTTCGACAACTTCCGCGATCGCTTTGCCACCTGGCCCATCCGCATCGAAATGATGTCGCGTTTTCGCAGCGCCAAAGAGCAGCAGCAGATCCTGGAAGAGGCGGCCGAGGGCAAGGTCGATATCCTCATTGGCACCCATAAGCTGTTGCAGAGCGATCTGCGCTGGAAAGATCTGGGGCTGTTGGTAGTTGATGAAGAACACCGCTTTGGGGTACGTCACAAAGAGCGCATCAAGGCAATGCGTGCAGACGTAGATATTCTGACGTTAACCGCCACGCCAATCCCACGCACCCTGAATATGGCCATGAGCGGCATGCGCGATCTGTCGATCATTGCTACTCCACCGGCCCGCCGTCTGGCAGTGAAAACCTTTGTCCGCGAGTACGATAGCCTGGTGGTGCGCGAGGCCATCCTGCGTGAGGTACTGCGCGGCGGCCAGGTATATTACCTGTATAACGACGTCGAGAATATCGATAAGGCCGCCGAACGCCTGGCAGAACTGGTGCCGGAAGCACGGATTGCCATTGGCCACGGCCAGATGCGGGAACGCGATCTGGAACGGGTGATGAACGATTTCCACCACCAGCGCTTCAACGTGCTGGTCTGTACCACCATTATTGAAACCGGCATCGACATCCCCAGCGCCAATACCATCATTATCGAACGGGCAGACCGCTTTGGCCTGGCGCAGCTACATCAGCTGCGTGGCCGCGTCGGGCGTTCGCACCATCAGGCCTATGCTTATCTGTTAACGCCAAATCCGAAGGTCATGAGCACCGACGCGCACAAGCGGTTGGAAGCGATTGCCTCGCTGGAAGATTTGGGGGCCGGGTTCGCGCTCGCCACCCACGATTTGGAAATCCGTGGTGCTGGGGAACTGCTGGGGGAAGACCAAAGCGGCCAGATGACCACCGTGGGCTTCTCGCTGTATATGGAGCTGTTGGAAAGCGCCGTCGACGCCCTGAAGAACGGGCGTGAGCCTTCGCTGGAAGATCTCACCAGCAATCAGACGGAAGTGGAACTGCGCATGCCAGCGCTGCTGCCCGATGACTTTATCCCAGACGTGAATACCCGTTTGTCCTTCTATAAACGCATTGCCAGCGCTAAAAATGAGGGTGAACTGGAGGAACTGAAGGTTGAGCTGATCGATCGCTTTGGCCTGCTGCCGGATGCAGCGCGTAACCTGCTGCAAAGCGCGGCGATGCGTCAACAGGCGCAGATACTGGGGATCAAGCGTATCGAAGGCAACGAGCGCGGGGGCTTTATCGAGTTTGGCGAGAAGAACCGGGTCGATCCGGGTTATCTGATTGGCTTGCTGCAAAGCAAACCGCAGGTTTACCGCCTGGATGGGCCAACCAAGCTGAAGTTTATGCTGGATCTCACTGACCGGGCCGAACGACTGAAGTTTATCGGCGAGCTGCTGGCGGCGTTCAGAGAGCATACTTTGGCAGCTTGAGGCCAATGCCCCTAATCCTTAGATCATGTCTTCTCCGCCTTAGCGGATAAGACATGATCTAGCTCGTTCAACGTCCTTGATGGCATTGGCAATGCGTTTATTGATGCTCACCGCGCTTCGTTGCAGCGAGCTGCACCTGGGGGAGTGGCACGACAATACCACCGCTTATGGATTTCGACATTGTAGTGTTTTATATAAGCCGCGCAGTTAATAACTTCACCACCTCATCTACCGAGGGCAAAGATGGATGGCCCACCATGCGCTGTAACGCATTATCATATTTTTCATGCCAAACAGGTTGATCATAATGTTCAAGGACCGCAGAAATTCGTTGGCGGCCACTATCAATCAGTTCGGCGCGTAGCATGGCATGCAGGGAAAGCGTATGGTTCAAGGCTGCATTGAGCCGCTGAAGATCAGGGTTGAAAATTTCGACCTCAAAATAGTAATGCGTTGCAATACCACCCAGAGGTATACCTGCATTGCGACCAATCAAATAAGCGTATTGAATATCGGTTAGCGAAAATGACTCATCTTCTTTTCTTTCCACTGTTTTATCAAAGGTTGTTGAATCATCTACAGGTAGTTTACCATTGAGCAACTCATTTATTTTAATGACATTTTTTTCAACGGAATGCTCAACCTGATGGGTGATGAGGTCATTTTCTTTGCCTGAAAGTTTTAAGCCAATTCTCTTGGCCGATTCCTGCATGACTCGCATATAAAAACCCTCTGAAATTATTCAATAAAAATAGCATGAGAGCGTTACGCATCCATCAAAATATTCAATAATACCAATCACTTAAAGTTAGGAATAAAATCTCCCCCAAAAATACCGTTGTAACAGCAAACATCGGATAGATGAGATCCCCAAGCCAATAACATAAATAGCGTGAATGCTTTCATTGCGCCAATCAATCAAGCCATCAATTGATTGATAAAATACTACATTACTATGTTTTATGACGTCAAGCATAACCATCATAATAAGTAACAATTCTATATCATAATAAACACAACCAACAACCAATAACATACTGATTTTATATAAATTAAATTAAATGTAGCTAAATACTCATGATGGGCAACCAGTAATGGCCATCAATAAAGTAATGAAAAATTAATATAAATTTAGGCTGTTTTTTGTTTTTATCTTGACAACATCAGTTAAATTCACACATCATTCAATTAATCAATTGAATGATGTGTTTAATGCATTAGAATTTCTAATTGATTATCAGAGAAAGCAAACTTAACTAACAGATGACAAGTAGGGTGGTGAAATGAGTAATGATTTTGTGACCGACAAACGCGATTCGGCCCTTCCTGAAGATGTGGCTCCACTATTAGCCGTAGAGGAAAATAACGCTTTAGTGTTTGCTATTCTCGCCACCATTCAGGCAACGTTAATTTTTACAATTGTCATGATTGGAGTCCCATTGCCTGCGATTGGCGCTGAATTCCAGTTGGTTCAAGCAGAACTGGTGCTGGTGAGTGCTGCCTATGGGTTGCCCTTTAGCGGCCTGTTGTTGTTTGGCGGGCGACTAACTGATCGTTACAGTGGAAGAAAAATGTTTACTTTGGGGGTGCTTATCTTCGGCCTTGCATCACTGAGCGGCATGTTGGCCTTCTCCTATTGGATTCTAGTAGCAATTCGCTTTTTGCAAGGGATCGGTGCCGCGCTTACGGCACCAGCCCTGATGGCCTTATTGCGCCAACTCTACCGCGAGGCTGCTCAGTTCAACCATGCAATGGCAACTTGGGGCGGAGTATCGGTTCTGGGAGGAGCCGTTGGTTTTCTTTCATCAGGCATCGTCACCACTTGGCTATCTTGGCGGTGGATGTTTATTGTTCCGGTTGTTGTTAGCTTGTCTGGTCTACTTTTGGTACGCAGAATGATGAAGCCGCTACCCCTACGTGATAACGACACTCCTGGTCTAGATTTGAGCGGTGCTCTATTGGCGACTAGTGGCATTTCGCTGTTTAGCTTTGGCCTGATCATGAGTGGCGAATATTCTTGGCTGACAGCGCCAGTCTATCTGCCTGTTGCCGCTGGCCTGCTGCTCATTTTCACATTCTTGCTCGTCGAGCGACATGTTAGCTGTCCTCTGCTACCCCCTGGTTTTATCCTCACCCCAATGCGCACGACTGGCCTGATTGGTATTCTACTGGCCGCTGCGGGTATGGGCTTGATTACCTTTCTACTTTCCCTGTATCTGCAGCAATTTCGCGGTTGGTCATCTTTTGCAACCTCTATGGCGTTTATACCTTATACCGTTGGACTCCTAATTATGAATCGTGCCTCCGGGGCGCTCATTATGCGCTTCGGCGCCTTGCAAATCACAATTGTCGGGCTACTGCTCGGTGCTGCGGGGCTGTTTTTATTGGCTCAGCTCAATGAGCAAACCCACTATGTGCTTGGCCTGCTTCCTGGCTTATTTATCCTCCCCGCCGGAGCTTCTTTGACCTTTTCCGGCAGTGCGGTACTTTCAACGGCAAATGTATCCCTACACGAAGCGGGCCTTGCGGGCGGCGTAATGAACACATCGATGGAGTTAGGTCCAACTATGGGGCTGGCTGCGTTAATGGCGGTAGCAGCAACCCAGGCAAACGCAGTTAATGGCTATGCATGGGCCTTTGGCACTGCAGGAGGCGTCTATTTACTCGCAGCGATAGGCGCACTAATTTTAATGAAAAATATCAATTAGCCGTAATAATCGAAATACCACTGGAACCATAATGTTGAGTATCAGGATCCAGTGGTGTTTCCGTGATAGGTTATACCAGTAAACCGTGAAGACGAGGGCTTACCGGTTAATTTGCACTTCCAGTCCGGCGGCCTTCCACTCCGGAAACCCATCCTCTAGACAACGAGCAAGAAACCCATTAGTTTGCAGGATTTTCATAGCGTTGAGAGAGAGGACGCAGTAAGGCCCGCGGCAATACGCCACCACCTCCTGTCCTTTTAGCAGTTCAGATAGGCGCCCCTCTAGTTCTTCGGCCGGAATATTGACCGCTCCTGGCAGATGGCCAGAGGCAAACTCTTCGGGGGGACGCACATCCAGCAGAGTAATATCCCCCTCATTCAAGCGATGCAGAAGCTCTTCGCGAGAAATCGATTCCAGCCGTTCACGCTGGCTGAAAATATCAGACACGAATGACCTGATCTCGCTATGTCGGTATTCCACATATTGCCGAATCGCCGTCAAGATATTCTGGACTGGCCCATTACCCAAACGGTAGTAGACGTTTTTCCCTTCCCGGCGTGATTGCACAAACCCCGCGCGTTTGAGATGTTGAAGATGCTGAGAAGCATTGGCTATCGTAAGACCAGCCAGTTCTGCTAGCCTTTCAACCGATCTTTCTCCCTGTGCGATATGCTCAAGCAGTAGCAGACGATGTGAGCTCCCCAAGGAACGTGTCACCTCTGCAAATTCGTTAAAAACTTGACGTTGACTCTCGCCATTGAGTGTTGACATATTGTTTTTGCTACCTCATCATTCAATATAATAATTGAAAGACAGTATATCAAAGGTTGCAGGAGCCCACCAGTTTACTGCTGCTACCTTTCGATCGAGGTTGTGTTACAGAACATGTTAGGCTTTTCACTCCCGAGGAGTATAAAAAAGGACCATTAAATGGATATATTATTACGTGCAGTACTGATTGGTATCGGGGCAACCTTGGTAATGGACCTCTGGGCATTACTGCAAAGACGCTTTTTTAATATCCCTTCGCTCAACTATCAGTTTGTCGGGCGCTGGTTAGGACACATGCCAAATGGCAAGTTTTTTCACCATACCATCATGCAGACAACACCAGTAAGCGGAGAAAAGGCTCTGGGGTGGACGGCACACTACGCAATTGGCGTCGTCTTTTCCTTGATATTTATTTGTATTATGGGACATGACTGGCTTGAGAACCCCACCTTTTTGACAGCACTCATTATGGGCATTATCAGCGTCATAGCCCCTTTCTTTATTATGCAACCTGGATTTGGTTTTGGCTTGGCAGCATCCAGGACACCGCAACCTAATATAGCGCGCCAGCGTAGTCTGATAGCACACGGTTCGTATGGTATTGGGATATATCTGAGTGCCGTTTTGCTACAGTACTACTGGCCGATAAGCTGAGAAAAGTCACTAACGCGGGTAATGACTCCAATAAGTAGAACATGTACTTTTCGATAAAGGCCCCGATGACCTTTTCATGCAACTCAATCGACCATGAGAAGCAGATTGTTTTATGATCCATGCACTTTATATGGTTTCGCAACGTTAGGTTATTACGTTCAATACGTTTAGTAAATATTCTGCTCGTCAGATACTTATCCTTCAGTACTTTCCGGCTATAACTCCCGCATTCATCACTGACTATCATGCCGACCTTGAACGGGATTAGTAATTGTTGATACCGACTTTTAGCGTTCTGACCGTATCCGGACACCTGCACCGTTGAAGGCTTAATCAACGATTAACGACGGCAGAACGGCTCCCTCTCCCTATAGGTTGAGGGAGCCCCAAAAAAATTGAGACGAGAAACAGGCTGTTTTTTCACCCAAGAACGGGGTAAAAAACAGCCTTATGCAGACGAGAAGAGATTATTCGTAATTATCTCACTGCTAATTTGCGAAAAAATGGAACAAATTGCTCGTAAAACACTCGTTCTAATTCTCTACAGCCACTAACAAAAAATTAGTGGGGATTACTCCTCAGCCCTGTGGAGAGGGTTGGGCCGAGGGTAAACTCCGAAGATCAGACCTTGGTCAGCACCAACTGGCCACTTCTATCCAGCGGGATCTGGGTGCCTGGATCGTGATCCATGCGGATTTTGCCCTGCTGGTCGCCAATCTTGTAAGTCACGTCATAGCCCAGCGTTTTCTGCGATTTGTCATACACCGTTTTGCAGCGCTGCTGCGTGCTGGTGGTAGTGTCGTTGTCTTGCAAGGCCCCCTGCACCTGGTGACCGGCATAGCCCCCCCCCAACGCACCTACTACGGTCGCAACATCACGGCCACGGCCACCGCCAAACTGGTGACCAATCACCCCCCCAGCAACCGCGCCCAGCACGGAGCCAGCGATGCGGTTTTCATCCTGGACCGGCGCACGATGGGTCACCGTGACGTTCCGGCACTCCTGCCGAGGGGTTTTGATGGTTTCTTTGATCGGTGTTGCGGCGAGAACCTGCGCATATTGTGGGCCGGGAGTGAATACGTCCAGACCAGCTACGGCAGCAATTCCCAGAGCGGCTGCAATACCAATCCCAACACCGGCTAACATTGATTTGTTCACAGGAAATCCTCCTGAATGTGTTACCACGCATTATGCACCGGGCGAGCTCGCAGCGATCACAGGCGATTCCCCCGGTTTACGGCGTGCGTGACGCGCCGTCTGTAAACTCCCTAAAGTCTGCACAAGGAAGTTCACCCTCGCAATAAGACTCAATGAGCAAAACACCCTGAAAACGGGCCAAAACCAATGAATTGAGAAGAATCCTATCCCTGCCTGTCCCCTTTCTCATTGCATTAAAAAACCCACGCGGCAAGCCTACGTGGGTTTTCATCAACCGAACTAGCGGATTAAAACATCAGTGCATCTTCAAGCGCGGACGGATCACGCGGTTGATACCACCCACCAGCATCATCAGGCCGGTTTTGGTATAGCCGTGCAGCGCTACCTGGTGCATACGGTACAGCGAAATATACACCACGCGGGCGATACGTCCTTCGACCATCATCGAACCACGCATCAGGTTGCCCATCAGGCTACCTACGGTGCTGAAGCGGGAAAGCGAGACCAGTGAACCGTGATCCTTATAAACGTAAGGCTTCATCGGCTGATCGTGCATCATCGCCAGGATATTGCTATAGCAACGTGATGCCATCTGGTGGGCAGACTGTGCCCGTGGTGGCACAAAACCGCCGCCTTCACGTGGGCAGGACGCGCAGTCACCAATAGCAAAGATGTTGGCATCGCGGGTAGTTTGCAGCGTTGGCTCAACCACCAGTTGATTGATGCGGTTGGTTTCCAGCCCGGCAATCTCTTTCATAAAGTCCGGTGCCTTGATGCCCGCTGCCCACACCATCAGATCGGCATTGATAAATTCGCCGCCTTTGGTGTTCAAGCCATGCTCATCGGCGCTGGTCACCATAGTATTGGTTAATACCCGTACGCCAAGCTTGTTCAGTTCCTGGTGCGCCGCTGCGGAAATACGCGGCGGCAGCGCTGGCAGAATACGCTCACCGGCTTCAACCAGGGTAACCTTCAAGGCGCTGTTATCCAGCCCTTCAAAGCCGTAGCTGTGCAGCTGTTTGACCGCGTTATGCAGTTCTGCAGACAGCTCAACGCCGGTAGCCCCACCGCCCACGATGGCGATATTCACGCTCTCCTTCTCTTCTGGATTGGCAGAGAACTTGAGGAACAGGTTCAACATCTCGTTATGGAAACGGTGCGCCTGATTCGGGTTATCCAGGAAGATGCAGTTATCTCTTACTCCTGGGGTGCCAAAGTCGTTCGAGGTGCTGCCGAGCGCCATCACCAGGATGTCGTAGCTCAACTCGCGGGCGGGAACCAGCTGGCAGCCCTGCTCATCGCAGATCTGCGTCAACTGCAACGTTTTATTTTCACGGTCAATGTTGACCAGTGAACCCAGTTGGAAGTTGAAGAAGTGGTTACGCGCATGCGCCAGGTAGTTCAACGCATCCACACCGTCATCCAGAGAGCCGGTAGCCACTTCATGCAGCAACGGCTTCCACAGATGGCTGTGGTTGCGATCCACTAGCGTGATCTCCGCTTTATGCTTACGACCCAGTTTATGGCCCAGGCTGGTTGCCAGCTCCAGACCACCGGCACCACCGCCGACAATAACGATTTTCTTCTTTGGCGTTGTCAAAATGACCCCCTGAATGTGAACCAATTGTTGCCTAAGGGTAAATAAATAATATCCTTAGAATACATAGGGTTCGCTTAAGTTAAACCTGCAATCTGGGGCCAGAATAACACGAGAGGTTATTTGGTCATACCAAAATTGATGTACGTCAAAGTTTTTTGGTTAAAGGCTGGACGAAGGGCTTTTTTGAGGATTGTGATTCAAATAGTTAGGGTGAGATCACAGTTTTGCACTTTGCTACCCACCGGCGAAAACGGGCTCGATAAAAACAAAAAAGCCGCAATTGCCGCCCTTAGGGAGCAGCAGCTACGGCTTGGTCATGCGTTATAAAACTGTTACGCCAGCGTCTTGAATGCCTTGATGCGCTGAAGGTGTGGCGAGATGTTTTTAAACTTGTGACTCTGCTGTTCATCCCAGACGATTTCATAATACTTGTGCAGCAACTCGGCACTACGCTGGCTGTCCAACACTTCGTCCTGACGAGAAAGCACCACCAGGCAGCGATCGCGGTTCTTCTCACGGAAATCATCCACGCATTTGGTGGCGATATCGCGATACTCTTCCGGCCGGTCGATCTTGCCGTGCATATGTTCTTCCGGATACAGGTTCGGGTTGAAGATCACCTGACGGATACCGCACAAGAAACCGATACGTTCGGCCCAAAAGCCCCCAAGACCCACGCCGCAGATCAGAGGATGGACATCCCCTTCCTGCTGAACCGCCTTGTCCACCTCTTTCAATAAATGCTGCATATCATGGCGCGGATGCAAAGTGCTGTAGCTGATAAAGCGCACGTCCGGATCGATGAACTGTAACTGCATAATCTTTTCATGATTGCCGGGACTGGTGGAATCGAAGCCATGCAAATAGATAATCATGTGGTTCCTCGCAACAAGCTGGGGGCCGCTGGCAGCCCCCATTATTAACGCCGCCTTCATGCGGCGCCCTGGCCGTTCACCCCGCTGAGCGTTGCTTATGCTCTTCCCAGCGTTCATGCAATTGACTCAGCGCATGATGCGCTTTTTGCCAACGGTCGGAATCGCGCAGTTCCTGACGGGTGAACTGACCGCGATGATATAACCGCTGCAATTTCTCTACTTTGACCGGGGACAGGTTATCTAACACGCTGACCGCCCCTGCCCGATTATTACAAACCAGGATCATATCGCAACCGGCATCCAGCGCCGCCTGGCCACGCTCGGCATAGCTGCCCATGATCGCCGCCCCTTCCATCGACAGATCGTCAGAGAAGATCACGCCCTCAAAGCCTAGCTCCTGACGCAAGATTTGCTGCAGCCAGTAAGGCGAGCCGCTGGCCGGGCGCGGGTCTGCTTCAGTATAGATAACATGGGCTGGCATGATGGCATCCAGCAATCCGCGTTGGATCAGATCGCGGAAAATAGTCATATCATGTTCGCGGATTTGGGCTAATGGCCGCGGATCGCGCGGAGTTTCTTTATGCGAGTCCGCCGTGACTGCGCCATGCCCTGGGAAATGCTTGCCGGTGGTTTTCATCCCGGCGCTGTGCATCCCCTGGATAAAGCGTTCGGCCATCACTAACGCCTGCTGCGGATCGCTATGGAAAGAACGTTCGCCAATTGCCGCACTGGCGTGGCCGATGTCCAATACCGGGGCAAAGCTGATATCGATATCCTGGGCAATCATTTCCGAGGCCATCAGCCAGCCAGCTTCCTGAGCCAGACGCCCGCCTTCCTGAGCATCGTTGAGCGCCGCAAAGGACTGCGCCGCCGGTAAGCGGGTAAAACCTTCGCGAAAGCGCTGCACACGCCCGCCTTCCTGATCAACCGCCACCACCAGTCGCGAATGCGAGGCCGCGCGGATCTGGCGAACCAGCTCACGCAACTGCTGCGGATCGGCAAAGTTGCGGGTAAACAGGATCAGGCCCCCTACCAGCGGGTGTTTTAAAATCTCGCGTTCTTCTGCGTCCAGCTCATAGCCGACGACATCTAGCATTACTGGGCCCACGGCCACCTCACATCAGTATTCATGATTAGTTTGACGATGATAAACAAAAACGCCGGTATAACGCTGCGCCCCAACGCAAAAATTCCGCATCCTGACACTGCTGCCAGCGCACTTCACACCACATCAGTATCAGATAATCCACCCACGGCAACCAACGCTGGACCTGTGAGGCCAACTGCGGCAAATCGGCATAGCCGTGGGGTTGATATTGCTCCAAAAAGCGTTGTTGCACAGCCGGGGAAAATTGATTGAAGCGAAACATCGCCGCCAGCTCCAGGCCGATATCGCCATCGGCGGCATACTCCCAGTCGATCAGCCTGAGCTGCCCGGTCTGTCGCAGCAGATTGCCGGCATGAATATCCATGTGCAGCGTTGCCAACTGCAACGGGCGCGGCATGGTGCCGTTGATGAAATAGCGCTGCCAACGCAGCCAACCAGGAGTGATCCGCCGGCGATCAATTTGCTGCCAATAGCGGGTAAATTGCTGTTGCAGATCCAGCCGGTAACCACTCAACCCTCGGTTATGCAGCCGAGCGGTCAGCGCTGCCAACTCCCCGTTGGCCAGCATGGAAGCAAACGCCGTTTCATCAACGCTCTCACCGGCAAGCCATTCGACGATCAGCCACTCAGAGTTCTGTAACCACACCTTTGGACCTATGCCCAATCCAGCGCGCTTCAGCACTTGCCCCTCACGCCGACGGTTAACGCCGAGCATGCGCTTTTCCGGCGTCTGCGGACGGGCCAGCAGTTGCAGATCGCCACTGTCGATCCGCCAGCTCTCGCCGCTCAACCCTTGTACCAGGCTAAAATGACAACCGGCGGTATTTACCGCCGGCAGTCTGTTACTCAAGAGTCGCCGCAGCTGGGATTCAGTATTTGACGTCGCCATTGCCTGACCAGACGATCTCACCGGTTTGCACCAGCATCAGCTGCATTTCCATCGACGGTGACTTCACATCGCCACTGACGGCGCTATACAACACGTATTGCGCGTTGACGATGCGTGCCAAGCCAATCGCCTTGCTGCGCGACCCGAGGCTATCTTCCGCCGACAGGCCCAGCGTCTGTTTGGCGCTCGCCAACTGCGCTTCCGGCACGACGGCAAAGGTCTTGTTGGATGCCAAAGCCTGGTGCAGCGCCGAGGTAGCGTTGCCGATGCTCAATGAGCCATTGGTATTGTTTTTCACGCTGTCCAACAGCAATACGCTGCCAGGCGTGACGCCATCGGCCTTCAGCATCTGATTGACCAACGGCTGCACGCTGCCCAGCCAGTCAAGCTGCTGGATCTTCGGCGGCTGTGGCACCGGCTCGGTGGTTGGTGGCAACGGTTCAGGCTGAGGCTCTGGTTGCGGCTGTGGCTCTACCGTCACCGGTGCCGTAGGCTCTGGCGGGCGTGATGGACAACCGGTTAACACCAACGCGGCCAGCGCCACCCATAGGAACTTTTTCATTACCTTCTCCAACGTAACCCAAAACTTATAAGTATAAATACAGACGTACACGCTTGGCATCAAGGTTGCCATTCAACGAATAAATCTCGGCGTCTGAATTGGCAGCGACGGTGACCGTGCGCGGCTGTTCAAAAGGCAGGATGTCCAGCCCCTGTTTGTCATACCAGTAGAAACGATAGTGGAGGGTCACCGGCGTCGTCTGGGTGTTACTGAGCACCGAACTGGCCCGCAGACGGCCAGACGCGTCGGCAATAGACGGGTTATCCGCCAGAATACCTGCCGTCAGTACCGGTGAATCCATCACCACCGTTTGCCGTTCATTGACCGAGATGCCCTTCGGGCTGCTACAGCCCATCAGTATCGCGGCGGGGAGCACCAGCGCCATCAAGTAACGCGTCGTGTGAATATAGCGCATGGTCTTCCTCGGTTAACGTGACAACAACGGGCCCAGAGCGCGCCCACCCACTAAATGCATATGAATATGATAGACCTCCTGCCCGCCGTGACGATTGCAATTGATGAGCAAGCGGTAACCGTCTTCGGCAATCCCTTCCTGCTCGGCAATTTTGGCCGCCACGGTGATCATACGGCCTAATGCGGCCTCGTGTTCCACGGTCACATCGTTCACCGTTGGAATGAGCACGTTCGGCACGATCAGGATATGGGTCGGTGCCTGTGGGGAAATATCACGAAATGCGGTAACCAGTTCGTCCTGGTAGACCACATCGGCAGGGATTTCACGGCGAATAATTTTACTGAAAATCGTTTCTTCGGCCATCTGGAACTCCTTGTTCAGCGAAAATATTGGTTTACGCAGTATCGTGACAAATTCTACTGCTATCAACCCGATTGCGCACTTTCCGTATCGAATGATGGAGAATCACTCAACCTTACGACTTTACCGGCGGTTATTGGCTACCGATCAACTGAGGCGCATGGTCACGCATCCAATCGGCCAACGAGTCTAGCGTGGGGCGCAACGTTTTACCCAGCGGCGTTATCTGGTACTCCACCCGTGGTGGCACCTCTGGAAACACCTGGCGAGTGACAAGACCGCATTGTTCAAACTGGCGGAGCTGACGCGTCAGCTCTTTTTGCGCAATTGGCGCCACCGCGCGCTGTAATTCGCTAAAGCGTATCGGGCTATCGATCACCATCAGGCGATACAGGATTGGGATGGCCCATTTGCCCGAAACCAAATTGACGAAGCTCACCATCGGGCACGGCTCCCCCGCAGGCGGTAACGCATAATTTTTTTCAACCTGCCCTTTCACTGTTGACGCCATTGCATCCCACCTTGTCCTTTAGTATCCAAATGGTACCTACTATGCAAAAGGTACTGACAGACCAATAATGGCGTAACTGACCAACGAGAGGAAGGGTTATGTCACGATTAGCAGGTAAATACGCGTTGATTACCGGGGGAACCAGCGGCATAGGGCTGGAGACGGCCCGGCAGTTTATTGCCGAAGGCGCCACCGTGGCGATCACTGGGCGCAGCGCTGGCGGGTTAACAGCAGCTGGCGAAACGCTAGGGGATGTCGTGCTGTTGCACAATGACGCTGGGGATATCGGCCAACAACCGATTTTGGCTGCACAGTTGGCCAAAAGCTGGCCTCGTTTGGATATCCTGTATATCAACGCCGGTGATGTCACCCACCTGCCGTTGCAGGAATGGGATGAACAGCGCTATGACCAACTGATGAACACCAATCTCAAAGGCCCACTGTTTTTGATCCAGGCTCTGTTGCCATTGTTGGGCAACCCTGCCTCGGTGATCCTGTGTGGTTCCGTCAGCGCGCATATTGGCCTGGCGCAAAGCTGCGTCTATGCCGCCAGTAAAGCCGGGATTTTGTCTTTGGCGCGTTCACTTTCAGCCGAGTTGCATCCGCGCGGAATTCGCGTCAACGGCCTCAGCCCTGGCCCAACGGCAACTCCGGCACTGGGCAAGCTGGGTTTAGCCGCACAGGCTGAACAGGCGTTGCGCGAAGAGATCCACGCGCTGGTGCCGATTGGCCGCATGGGGACCGCGCTGGAATTGGCCAAAGCCGCCGTATTCCTCGCGTCTGACGAATCCAGCTACATGGTGGGCAGTGAACTGCTGATCGACGGTGGCGTGGGGAATTTAGCGCGGAGTTGAAAGGCTGTTGTAGGGGCGCTGCATCTGCGCCCAATGAGATCATGCCACTGTTTGTTCCACACGTTTAGCGCTTCAGCAAAACGTCTAACCTGGCTTTCACGCCACACCATTCATCATCGATGATGCTGAACCTGACCGAGTTACGTTTACGCCCGTCGGGCATGATGCGCTCATGGCGTACAATCCCCTCCTGCTTGGCACCAATGCGCAGAATTGCCGCGCGTGACCTGTCGTTCAGTTCGTCGGTGGTGAACTGCACCCGTACCGCCTGTAAAACCTCAAAGGCATAGTTGAGCAGCAGGTATTTCGCTTCGGTATTCACGCCGGTGCGCTGCACCGATTGGCTCAGCCAGGTGTGGCCGATTTCCATTTTGCGATTACCCCGGTCGATTTTCCAGAAACGGGTGCTGCCGATAATGCGTCCGCTATCCCGCTGAACAATGACAAACGGCAGCATGGAACCGGCATCACGGCCGGCCACGGCAGTGGCGATATAACTGTCGATCGTACTGGCACTCGGCACTGCGGTAACCTTCAGGTTCCACAGTTCGCCATCAGCAGCGGCGCTCAGCATTGCCTCACGGTGCTCTGGCTGCAAGGGTCGTAGTTCGATTTGATTGCCGATCAACGTTGATGGTTTGAGCACGGATGGGTTGGGCATTTTTCCCTCTCTTGCAGCATCGATGGACAGCCATCAGCATCGCAATAAACAGGGAAAAAACCAACAAATTAAGCAGGGTGTACACTGAGCCCGTTCAGCTTACTTGTTCTATGTACCAAAGCGCTGATTTATTACCCGGCGGGATTAGGGGTAAAATTCGCGCGGGTGCTCTGGATCTTTTTGTCCTGAGCATGAGCAAGGGATAGAAAGAGAAAAGCCCCGAATCGATGTAAATCAACCCGAGGCCACTCTTATGCATGAACACCATAAAGGTAGCCTCTTACCCGCCGAAAGGCAAGGACAAGGAGGCTATCATGCCGCAAAAATTAGTAGTAATGGCCTTGGTTATTCTCTGTATCACCGTACTGGTGTTTACCTGGATGACCAGGAAAAGACTCTGTGAGATCCGCATTCGTAGCGGAGAAACGGAGGTTGCGGCCATGATGGCTTACGAATCCGTAAGGTAAGGCAACCTAACGGCGGGGCTTGCCCCGCCTGTTGGTTGTTTGAGCTGAGATCCATGAGCACCCCTCCCTATCTTGTTAAGCCATCCCACACAAAAGAGCCCGCAGCCGCCATAGCATAGGTAAGAAAAACAGATGCAAAAAAACCAATGAGTTATATAGAGATTCGTCACCGCAAGAAACGGACAAAAAACCAATAAATAACAAGGATGAGCACTGAGCCGGTTCAGCTTACTTGTTCTATGTAACAAAGCGCTGATTTATTACCCGGCGGGATTAGGGGTAAAATTCGCGTGGGTGCTCTGGATCTTTTTGTCCTGAGCATGAGCAAGGGATAGAAAGAGAAAAGCCCCGAATCGATGTAAATCAACCCGAGGCCACTCTTATGCTCCAACAACATAAAGGTAGCCTCTTACCCACCGAAAGGCAAGGACAAGGAGGCTATCATGCCGCAAAAATTAGTAGTAATGGCCCTGGTTATTCTCTGTATCACCGTACTGGTGTTTACCTGGATGACCAGGAAAAGACTCTGTGAGATCCGCATTCGTAGCGGAGAAACGGAGGTTGCGGCCATGATGGCTTACGAATCCGTAAGGTAAGGCAACCCTACGGCGGGGCTTGCCCCGCCTGTTGGTTGTTTGAGCTGAGATCCATGAGCGCCCCTCCCTATCTTGTTAAGCCATCCCACACAAAAGAGCCCGCAGCCGCCATAGCATAGGTAAGAAAAACAGGTGCAAAAAACCAATGAGTTATATAGAGATTCGTCACCGCAAGAAACGGGTAAAAAACCAATAAATAACAAGGATGAGCACTGAGCCGGTTCAGCTTACTTGTTCTATGTAACAAAGCGCTGATTTATTACCCGGCGGGATTAGGGGTAAAATTCGCGTGGGTGCTCTGGATCTTTTTGTCCTGAGCATGAGCAAGGGATAGAAAGAGAAAAGCCCCGAATCGATATAAATCAACCCGAGGCCACTCTTATGCCCAAACACCATAAAGGTAGCCTCATACCCACCGAAAGGCAAGGACAAGGAGGCTATCATGCCGCAAAAATTAGTAGTAATGTCCCTGGTTATTCTCTGTATCACCGTACTGGTGTTTACTTGGATGACCAGGAAAAGACTCTGTGAGATCCGCATTCGTAGCGGAGAAACGGAGGTTGCGGCCATGATGGCTTACGAATCCGCAAGGTAAGGCAACCCAACGGCGGGGCTTGCCCCGCCTGTTGGTTGTTTGAGCTGAGATCCATGAGCGCCCCTCCCCATGTTGTTAATCAACCCATAAAAAAAGGGAGGCCTAAGCCGCCATTCCGAGGGTAATAAAAACAATCAGTTACAGATTTATCAATGATTTAGATACCTGTAACTGCGTGCTGAAAACGGCTATAGCGTGGGCGTTTGGGTCAATTTGTGGATCAATCGTTCGACACGTCAACCTGTTTTATTGACTCGACTACCTGAAGCAATTTAGTGACTTCTTCAACACTACAGTTGGTAGTCTGAAGGCCAATTACCTCACCGTCCTTATAATTGATATTGACCTTTCTCCCTTTTTTAACGTAAGCCACCAAGACAGCAGACAAAGCAGCAAATGCGTATGGGGCTAGCTCAAGTGCAAGCTCAAAGAAATCAGCCCCGCCTGCCTTGAAATGACGCATCGTTAATTGCGTTTCAAAACCAGCATCGTTAAGATCTTTTAGTAACGGGGTTGAATTCCAACCATCAACGCGAAACGGGATATCTATGAAATTATTCATTTCCGGCATGAAAACTCCTTTTTATGTAAGATTAATAATTGCTTACAAGATGATTACCGGTGCTTTTTGTGTGTTGCGTGGTGGCGCATGGTGTGCAAAATTCACACCTGCAACACGCGAAGAAATGCACCAACTACGGGGCCGTGTCTGGCTAACTGAAGACGACATGACTAAGCCCCATTGGCTCAAGGATTAAACCTCACAAAAACCATTAGCCAGCAAAGGTCAGTTTGTGCGCCTTAACAAACTGCCTCCACTCATCCGGGTCAAGCTCTTGACCTATTGCTGACATATCGTCTTCATCGCCTTCATCAACGATCGTGACAAGGAAGTAAGTTTCATCCCCTTCCTCGTCTTCATCATCTTCAACCACAGTCACTTCGGTAACGACGAAACGTTCACCGGACGGGTTAGAGGAAACGTATAGGCCTTCTTCTGGAATCTCAATTTCATTTGTCATCAGTGGCTGTCTCCAAGTTGCCAAGGGGGTTAAATCGTACTGCGTCTTCTAAATAATCAGGGGCAAAGTGCGCGTACACCATTGTTTGTAAAATACTTGAATGCCCCAAAATCCGTTGCAACGCCAGGATATTGCCGCCGTTCATCATAAAGTGGCTGGCAAAGGTATGGCGCAAAACGTGAACTGCTTGTCCTGCTGGCAGGCCGGGGGCAACCTCTTTAATGCACGTTCTCAAATACGGATAATTCAGCTTGGCAAACAAGGGGCCGGACTTGATACCATCCGTGATCTGCTGGCAAAACTCAGTTGAGATCGGGACTGTTCTGTTTTTGCTGTTCTTCGTGTTGAGGTAAGTCACCTTATTACCGATCACCTCTTCCCGCCGGAGCTTTACCACCTCGCCCCACCGCGCCCCAGTTGCCAGGCACAACTTAACCGCCTTCAGGTGATCACCTTCCAGGCGGTCGAGCAACAGCCGGATTTCATCATGGGTTAAGAACCCCATTTCCTGATCCGGCAACTTAATTTTCTTCATCTCTTTGAGCGGGTGCTCACCATAGTAATGGCCCAGGTCGATGAGAACGGAGAACACGCTACCCAACTTTTCCTGGTCGAGATTAATGGTCTTGGCCTTTTTGCCTTCAGCCAACCGCAGCACGCGATAGTCAGAAAATGAGGCCCGTGTAATCTGGCTGGCTTTGGGGTTCCCCATTTTGGCCGCCATCACTTTCAATTTGTGGTTTGTCTTGACGGCATCTTTCAGGTTTTGGCCGTGATGCTTAAACCAAAGGTCGATCAATTCCGTCAATGGCCGTTGGTCGGCTGGTTTTTCTACCCAGTCTTTACTGTTCTGTGTCGCAATAACCCAGCGTTCATACTGTTGCGCTTCGGATTTCGTCTTGAATTTTTTGCGTACGCGTTTCCCGTCGCGCCCCTGGGGGCGAACGTCAACCATGTAACCTTCTGCACCGAGTGATTTAATACTCATCCCATAGGCTCCTCTCGGAACAGATCCCGCCAGTAGTCCAGCGCTGCATGATTTTCAAAGCAGTTACCCAGCCTTTTGCCCGTTTTGGGGGCTGGATATGCTGTTTTGCCCATCAGGGGAGAGAGCCGGAGAGATTTGATCAACCTCCGGTGCGATATTCCCAGTCATTAGCCACATAGTGTATTTAGTGAACTGGGGGTGTTGTGCGATTTTCATTAGAACATCACCACCAACACTACCTATGCGATTCGTTTCATACCGCTTTAATGTGCCAATAGGGATATCAAGTAAAACCCCGAATTCTTCTCTAGTTAGGCTTTCTGCTTCTCTTATTGCCCTAATTTTTTCGCCAACCGACATTGACAAGGTGCTCATGAGTACCCCATAATCAATTTTAAGGTGCTTACAAGCACCCTAAACGATGTTAAATTGCGTGATCTTAAAGGGTATCACTATGAGCAAAAACCGACAAAAAAAGGTGATAGGAGTGAGAGATAACCAGCTCCCTGCCGATTATCCGTTTGGTGACCTGCTGGAAGAATCAATCTCTGACTATGCACAGCGAATTGGCAAAAACCCGCAAACCGTTCGCACCCAGGCCGATGTCGGATCACTGCCAATTCTCCAGGACAGGCCTGGCGGAAAGCGTCGCGTAAACCTTTACGCCATCTATCTGCGTGCTAAACGCAATGCGGAAAAATTCGTAGAACGAATGGGTTAAGGAGACATGGCCATGATTGCACCATTCTTCGCTGCCGCTAACCGTGTGCTACGCATGTATGACATTCGACAAACCAGTAGTACGCGAGTCCCGGCTGACACTTCTGCCGAAGTCTTCTGGGCGGCAGAAAGGCTTCTAGATCTAGCCGGGGCCGCTGCCTACTCAGCCAGCACTGAAGCGGTAGCAATCAGGGAAGCCGCCGAGTACTGGAAGCGCTACGGAAAACATCCTGCCTTTTTCCCTGAAGAACTGATTGAGGAAGCAATCAAATGGTAATTACACAGTGTCCATCATTGGCTTCAATGCTAACCAATGGCCAGCAGATCACCCACCGCAAACACCAGCGCGGATGGATTGAGACCCCGGACGGTCGTCACTTCCAACCACGCGCCAGCGCCGTGCAGTTTATCCCTGGTATGCGCCTGCCGTTTATGTCTGGCCAGGCACGCAAGCCGCGCTGGTTCGCCCGCCTTATGGGTATATTCGCTTAATTGCGCCCTTCGGGGCGCTGCCCTATCTGTAAGCGCATCCCCTGGGTGTCCTTTCAAATAGAAGAAGGTTCCATGTAGTTGATTGCGTCTGTGTCCTTACAAGAGTGGACAGCAACAGGCGAAATATAACCACAACGGAAACATGCGCCGGGCATGAGCAGTTCCCGGCATTTATTTCAATATGGAAATACGGGATTCCCTGGCGCTTTTTATATTGCGCCGGGATTCGTATTGCCTGAATACGGAGTAACGGAAATGACAACAGCACTTTTAACACTCCTCACTATCGTCGTGGCTGTTGTCTATGCCGCGCTCGCTCTCCACTGCTGGCGTCGCTGCCGCCCGGCAGAACGTCCAGAAGAACGTAACTACGACTAACCAACCTGAAGGGGTACACCATGGCTACAATTATCGCTAATCGTAAATCATCAGTTATCGAAAACCTGCACGTCGTTATGGGTTTTATTCGAGCCGTTTGCCCTACCGACAATGTCCTGTCCAGGGAGCAAGGTAAGTTCTTGGCGGGCATGGTCAATGAGGCCATTGAAGAATTAGAAGCCAATAAGAAACGCACTGCCCACCTGGAAGAATATAAGGCGGGCTGGCTATCTGTTATTAACGCCTGCAATGAAGCTTATCCCAATTGGACACCGTTCCAGGAATCTGAATTCTTGCGCGTGGCTGATTTAATCAAGGCAATTGCCATTGACCCAGTAGGATTTCATGCCCGCGATAAAATCCTAGGTGATGATAACGGTGCATTCAGAAAGCGCTATTTTAAACATGGTAGCTGCTATCGTGTTTTGTTTGTCCATAATAAAGATGCCCAGCCTATCGACCTCCGCCAAACGATCGCTATTCAGGCGTTAAACGCCTTGATTATTTCAGGGCTGAATTCCGGCGCCTGGGAAGACTACGAAGACCTGGTCAAATCCGCCAACACCATCGCCGACGAGTTCCTGAAGGGAAGCCAAGGCGGTGCGCTATGACCATCCGTATCAAAGTTGACGATCGTTTCGTCATTACCAGCGACCAGTATCAATTCATCATCAATCACCGCAAGGTCGGCAAGACCGGCAAGGGTGCAGGCGAAGAACGCCTGGAGCCTTTCGCCTACTGCCAGACCATCAGCCAACTGGTTAACGCGCTTATTCACATCAGCGTCCGAGACTCTACCGCCCGCACCCTGGCAAGCCTAGCCGCTGAAGTAGAGCGCATCGGCCAGAAGTGTGAAGAGGCATTCAAGCACCAAGGGGAGCGTAAAGAGGATGTCAACGCTGGTTGGATGCAAAAGATAGACCTATCAGGCAAGCCAGAGGTGAAGTAATGAAACGCTGGAATGAAACAGAAGACAAGGCTTTGAAAGAAAGTGCCAGCACCTTAAGCGCTCAACAAATTGGTTGCTTACTCGGCAGAACGGAAAGATCCGTTAGAGCACGAGCGACCATCATTGGAATTGGCCTGAAAAAAAGTGGTGATACGCACCACAGCCGAAAGTATTCAGAAGCCGATATTGATCTCGCCCGCCAGCTGCACGACACAGGAATGAAACTGAATCTGATAGCTGAAAAACTGGAAATACCCTATCCATCACTAAAAAATTACTTTTACTAACGCGGCGCCGAAAAATGAGTAAGTCCCACAGAGGCCGTCGCCAGCCATCCCCGCCGCTGCCCTATCCGGGTGGCGGCGTTGTCGCGAGTGATCTCCCCTTCGCCTGGAATGAGCCACGCCCAGCGGTAAACCCACGTCTGGATGAAACCCCACAAACCGAACCGGCCCCGCATTCCCTGGCCGGTTTTCTTGCGTTGTATGCAGAAGACAACCGCTACCTGGTTGAGCAACAGGACGCGCTGACCGAGGCCACCTGGCGCAAATACTTCAACACTGAAGAACGCGACCCGGAAATGCAGAACTTCAACCAGGAAAAACGGTTGAGCAAAGCCAAGCTGGCGAAGGAACGGCAGCGACATAACCCTGCCCTGGCCGCCCAGGCTGACCTGAACGCGCAACCAAAATTTATCCGACAGCCGGTACAACAGCGGGTCGACTACTTGCGTCGGGAGAAAGGCGACGATCGGGCCAATGCGTTTTTATGTGAAATCGTCAAAAGCGAATTGGCACGGTTGGACGTAGTACGCGACCGGCAACAAACCATCGGCTTTCGTTACATGGCCCACCACGAAGGGCTGGACGCTTTACTGGTCTTGCCGGAACTCTACCAGGACGACGTTAAGGGGCTGGCCGTCAAGGTCGCCACCCATATGGATATGCTGTTCGTTGAACAGTACGAAGCGATCGTCGTCGATACCGACAACATTCCCCTGGCTGACATATTGGAGCTTTACCGCGTGGTCGCCAACGAGGCCGCCCGCCTATGCGTCCAGCCTCCGGGTTATTATGCGTTGCTGCATACCGGTACCCGCCGGGCAGACATCCCCTACGATTTGATCCCCGGCGCCTTGGCCAGGATGCGGTGCGCCAATTGGTGGTATCGCAAGTTATGGCGCCTGCGGTGTGAATGGCGGGAAGCCCAGCTCCGCGCCGTCAGCCTGGTACACAAATACGCGTCGGTCTATGTCAGCCATGACGCCCTGGTGCATAAGCGCGAACAACGCCGCAAGGCGCTGGAGTTCTTCAAGGCGCATGACCTGGTCAACACCGAAGGCGATGTCATTCCCATGGAAGACGTCGTCAACGCCAGCAACAGCAATCCCAAGCACCGCCGCAACGAGATGATGGCCGGGGCCAAGGGGCTGGAGAATATCGCCGAACTGCGCGGCGACTGCGCCGTTTTCTATACCATCACTTGCCCGTCCAAGTACCACGCAAACAAGGTGAACGGTCAGCCTAACCCGAAGTGGAACCACACCACGCCCCGCGAAACCAGCGACTACCTGGTCAATCTGTTTGCCGGTATCCGTAAGGCACTGCACCGCCGGGACTTGCGGTGGTATGGCGTGCGCGTGGCCGAGCCGCACCACGACGGCACCGTCCACTGGCATTTGCTTTGCTTCATGCGCAAGCGTGACCGTAAAGCCATCACCAAAATCATGCGGGATTTCGCCATCCGTGAAGACCGTGCCGAGCTGGGGCCGGGCCTGGGCAAGAACATCAAGCCCCGGTTTTTCGCCGATCTGATCACCAAGAAGAAAGGCACGCCGACCAGTTACCTGGCGAAATACATCAGTAAAAATATCGACGGTCGCGGGCTGAAAGACATCATCAGCAAAGAGACCGGGAAGTCCCTCAAAGACACCGTGGAGAACGTCACCGCATGGGCATCGCTGCACCGCGTGCAGCAATTCCGCTTCTTTGGCATACCTTCCCGCCAGGCTTACCGCGAGTTGCGTCTGTTGGCTGGCCAGATGTCCCGCAAGGGCGTGACCGGTCGCAAGACCCCGCGCATCAAGGACAAGGCGGTCGACGATGTGCTATCCGCTGCCGATGCCGGTTGCTTCGCGACCTACATCCTTAAACAGGGCGGCGTGCTGATCCCTCGCAAGTTTCACGTTGTCCGCACGGCGTACACCGAGTCAGACAAACCAAGCGCCTACGGTGACCACGGTGTGCGCATCTATGGCGTATACGCGCCGCGCCTGGGGGATGATTCCCGTATCTGTACCCACACCAGCACCTGGCAGATGGTGCGCAAAACCGACAGCAACACCACTAACAGCGCGCTCGACGCCAACGGCGACGACCGCGTGGGGGTTGCCGTTGACCTGCGGGGCGGCCCTTCCGCCCCTTGGACTCGTGGCAATAACTGTCCCCTTGAGCAAAATTCACCCAGCGAAGGGGGCGAAATTGCCACGCCTGATACGTTTGAACGTATCGACTTTGAGCAATTAGGCTTCAGGCAACGCCGGGAAATGTTCAAACGGCTACGGGATGGCCAGAAGAAGCCTCCAGGGGAAACACCAGCCAACCGGCGATCGACACCAGGCGAGGCCGCCCTGTCTCCAGACCAGGACGAATTGATCGGCCAATTGGACGACTACGCCTTCACCCTGGGGATTGATATCAGCCGGGCCGCCTTGCGGCGCTTGGTGATGGGCCAGACAGTGGATATTGACGGCCAGCGGTACCGGGCTGGCCGGGATGGCGTGTTGTATGTGGTTGCACGTCCACCGGAGCCACAGGACGCCGCATTGTTAGCGCGGGTGGAAAGGTTACGGCAGCGTAAAAAAGGGGCGTAAAAAAACCCGCTTTCGCGGGTTGCTGTTAAATCGCGTTGCCCTGGAGCAAATCAAGCGCCATCTGCTTTTCATCGGGCCTAAGCAAACTCAGTAGCGATCGTACCAAACTGTTACCCGTCCGGGCGCTGGGGCTGATAGTGTGCGAAAACGTCAGGTTCATAACAAACGTGTGTCCGCACTCGACATCCCGACACTGGCAGTAAAGGTCTGCCAGCTTGGGATCTTTACGGTTAGTTTTGCTTATGATCGCTGGCGACCCGCACTCAGTGCAATTAACCTTCATGACACGCATAATCTTCACCCCAAAGATTACAGAAATAATCATGATTATAGCTTAATCACGCAAAATATTAACGCCATTCCGGCTTGTATGTACCGGATATAATGATAGAGCCGTCAACCGGCAAGCCGACCCCATCGACAGCCCCGCCAACTTGGTTAACGTGAACAATTCGAATGGTATTTGATTTATAATTAAGTAAGCCTGCAATCATACTACCCACGTTCAAACCAGGGGAAATACACGATAAGAGTGTTGTAGGCCCAATATTTGAATACGGCAACCCGGTCAATAGCATTGTGCCAGTACCCGTATGTCCAGTCCACGCCACCTCACACTGAAATGACACGCAGCCGCCACTGACTTGGTAATGTAGGTTGCGTGTCGAGTAGGTTGCACTACCAGTAGTTGTTGAACCGCTAACCTTCGCTTGGTTGGTTGCTGTGTAGAACACATCTATTTGTCCGTTATCAACGACACCTATTGTCATTCCAGGCATTACACGCTGACCGCGAATAAATATGAGTGATGATGAATCACCATAAACTATTTTTTTATTCGTAACGGAATTAATATTTAGAAGATTTGGATTAATAAGCGACAATTGCGAGCCATTGACAGCAACAAATGCGGCGTTATCGCCAAGTACATTATTATGCGCAGAGTCAAAACCAGTTATAGTAACAGAACTGCCATTTAAATAACCAAACCTATCATCCAAACCCACACCGGAAACGTTTTCAGCACCATAGGAATCCATCACATACCCATGACAACGGTGAAAACGAAAACATGATAGTGTACCTGACTCTGAATAACAGGTACTGAACTTAGAATAACTACCATTTACGTGTTCAATTGAAACAGCAAAGCCAGAGAAACCAACTCGGCTATACTCATTTGATGTTCCACTGCCAGAAACAGGCTCATTATAACCGCCGCGTGGAATATGGTTTGAACCTATTAGCCCAGTCGAATGTCCCTGAAATATCACATTATCAAACTTGCATGAGTAGCTATCGCGTGAAAACTCACCAACAACCCCACCGATAAAACGACAGTTCTGGAACAGACACCGATTACTATGTGTGTGATATACATTATAATCAGATGGCTGGTTGTTTATATTTGTAATGTCAATGCCAACAAGTTGGGCGCGGCGCGTATAACTCTTATATTCATGGTGAAAAATAAACTGTGCGGTTATTTTGTCGAACTCTTCGATTTGCCCGCCAACATTTACAGCATCAGGCAAATCGTCCTTGGTTAATCTCTGTAATCCATACGTGATGAAAACGCCGATTTCAGGGTTTTCTGTTTCTAATGTCATCCAGCTTGTGACAATAATAGGTTTACTAACAAAATACGAACGCATAGATAGTTTGAAACGTATAGGCTTATATTTATTTCTCACCATGATATTGTAAGCACGATAAAAAGCAGGCCAGGAATCATCGCCAGGGACGACACCATCAGTCGGCAAACCCTTTGCTCCAAGTTGTTCAAGCGTAAGCGAGCCAAATTGAACACGCCGCCACATTAACGCCGGGTTTGGTGTTGAAAAAAGCTCTCCATCATCAGCAGTTAACCCCTCTGAAGATACCGCCTCAAGGGTGCCTCCCCCCAACAGATCCGAACAAATAGAATTATGGCCAGCAAACCAAGGTCTAGCATGATAAGCCCGTAATTTAATCCGTTGACCTATTGCTACTGGGGTCATTTTTTTTAATGTATCAACATCGGGACAAACACCGATTAATTTTAAACCGTCAGGCGCTGTAACTTGCCCACGAAATGTTAAATCACTGACATCTACCCAGGCATTTTCCCCGAACCCGCCTGTAGTTTCCGGTGTGGAGTTAGCCGGAACATTTTTAGGATGTGGGCCGCGCCATGAATAAAACATATTATTCGCTTTCCAGCGTAGCGCCTGACCGATAGTTTTTAGCTCAAAACCATCTTCAAATGAGTCTACCGGTTCAAAACCTGCGTTACGGATAGCGTCAATAACCGCATTAGGTGTTGGGTAACTTTTTTGTTCACCGTTTTCATTCAGTGACGCCTCTGCTATACCATCGACGTTTAAATATTCATCAACCCATAACTTTTCGGCTGTACGCCATACGTGGAAATACTGACCACTAACTGTTTTTTCTAAGCCTTCGGCCAGATTTACGACGGCATGGTCAAAATATAACAAACTGCGTAAGCCTGATAACGTTGCTGCTTTCGTCTCAAACCCACTTTCAAGAAATGAAGAAAACGGCAGTACATCAGCGTCGTTTAATTTATCTGTCCGGGTAAGGGAAGAAATTTTCTTCCCATTAGTATTCAGCGCCATCATTCAGCCCCTTGTGGTGTCTCAATATTAAATCTCAGGTGTAAATGCTCCGGGACTTCCGGGTCAGTGTTAACCGCATTCATAAACATCTGTTGAAGAGGGATCACTTCGTCTTTGCGATAGGTATCCCGCGCTTTTATCGGGTCGCCCAATCCGGCCGCATTTTCGGGAATAATGCCAGCCAGGCCAGCCGGGAAACGGTGGGCGTTCAAAATGTCCTGGGCGGAGATGTTCTTCACGTTGGCGAATTCGTCTTTCGCGCTGATATCCCCCACCGGGATAAACTTCACGCCTTCGGGGTCGCCTTTCGGAATGTTGATATAGAGGTTACGGAAGTTGCCGATCCCCTTGCTTTCCTCCACCTTTTTCTTGATTTCGTCCTCCACCTCATCGGACAGATTGGCGTCGGTCGTGTAGAGGATGCCCCCCATGTGGGCGCCGTTGTGGTAATAACGGCGGCGGAACAGCGTCGCCTCACTGTTGAGCAAGGCGCTGTTGATGCCGCCGATATAGTCTGGCAAGCCATAGACCTGTTGCTGGGGATCGTACTGCTTGATAAAAATCACGTCCTCCGCCGGATAAACCAGGGGTTCGCCCTGTTGCAACACGGCGAACGAGTCGTCCTTGCGCACACGTAAGTACAGCGACGGCAACGGCAGAAGGTCGATCACCCCGCCTAACCAGTTACGCACCTTCAACAAACCCGCGTCGCCAAAGGTAGTAAAGTCGAACGCCGTCGCCTTCAGTTCCTCATGGCTCAAACCCCCACCGAGGTAATCCGCCGCCAGCATGTTGCGCCTGGCGAAGATAACACCACCGTGTTGGCCGTTGCTGTTGACCAGGTTCGCCAGCGCCAGGCGATCGATAGGCTGGCGCCAAAAATCAAAGGTATTGTCGTACCAGATATCTTGATAATCGGTACCGCTGGTCAGCACCATTTCAGGCGGGCCAAAAAATACCGACTGGCCACCGCCGACAGCAGGCATCTGAGTCGAAAACTGTTTGCCGTTACGGCGGCTATGCTGGCGTTTTTTCTTTTTCATGCTGCCTTTCCGAATGCCCAGGTTGATTTGCGTTTGTGCTCGTAGTCGATTGGCTCGTTGGCTACGGCGTGCGAGATAGCGAAGAAGACGTCCGCGTGGCCGGTTTCGGCGGTACGGTCGGCAACAAAGGTCAGCGCGTTACCGCTGGCGGTGGTGGTGCGGCGAATGGCCAGGAAGCTGGCCGCGATTTCGGTCTGGTCTTTGTCCCACTCGATGCGGTCACCGCCCACCACGTCGATCATCTTCAGCACCAGGCGGTTTTTGCTCTCGACGCTGTAATGGATAGGCGTTGCTTCACGCATGGCAAAATGCTGCACCAGTTCGAACACACCGCGACCGGAGCCGGTGATATCGATACCGATGTAAGTCATGTTGTAGCGTTGTTTCAGTGCCTTGATTTGCTTCGCCTGGTAGTTGAAGTTCATCCCCTGCCAGTAGAAGGTGGCCAGAACGCGGAAGCGCTCCCCCTCAAACAGCGGTGGCGCGATGATCACAAAGGTGGAGGTGTCGCCAGTACGGGCCGGGTCAAACCCGCCCCATACTTCGCGATTGCCGAATGGCCGGTCGGCGTCCGGCTGGTGATCCAGCCAGGCGTCGGGGTCAACGCCGCAGCGCTGAAGCTGTTCAAATTTGAAGACGCTATCCCCGGAATCAACGAACACGCACATGTAAAGCATGTTGAAGGTGTCGGGGTTGTACTTGTTGCGAAGCCGCTCAATGCTGACGAGTTTCCCCAGGCCGCCCGCGATCGCATCTTCCATCGTGACCACAAAGCGCCATTGACCATCCGGGCAAAGCCGACCACCGTCGCGCATGGCGTCGAAGTCCGGGAACTTAACCGCGCTGCGCTTCTTGCTGCCGCGCTTCCATTCGTCACCTGTCCAGAACGGATAAGCCTGGTGCGTTTTCGCGCTAGGGGTGGAAAAGTAAGTCGTGCGCCAGCGGTCATGTGTGGCCATGGCGCTGGCCACTTCATTCAGGACATGGAAGTTAGGTACCCAGAAATATTCGTCACAGTACAGATGGCCGCTATGGGACTGCGCGGTGTTCTTGTTGGTCGACAGGAAAAGCAGATCGGCGCCGTTGCTCAAGCTGATATCTTTGCCGGTCAGCGTGATGTCGAACAGCTCCTGGGCAAACTTGACGATGTAAGAGCGGAACACTTCGGCCTGGCGTTTCGATGCCGACAGGAAAATCTGGTTATCCCCGGTCAACACCGCGTCTTCAAAGGCTTCAAAAGCAAAATACCAGGTCGCACCAATCTGGCGGGACTTCAGCAGGTTGCGGATAGACTGATGTTTATTGTCTCGCAACGTTTTCTGGTAGGTGAATAAGCTGTCTTCAGCAAACCGGTTGAAGTCGTCGGCGGTCAGTTTGGAAATATCATTTTTGCGGTACTTGCGCTTTTTCGGTGCCTGGTCGCCCTCAACGGCAACGCCGCCACCCTCCGGCTGCCCCGCAGCGTTGGCCGCCGCCATTTTTTCGGCGTGCTTGTTACGCTGGGCTAACAGCTTGACGTGTTTTTCGATTAAGAAGTCCAGCTCCTTGATCTCCCCTTCGCTCTTATTGTCGCGAGGGGTCAGCGCCTGAATGCGTCGGCTGATACATTCTTCGATACTTTCCAGGCCGAGCATATCCGCCCAGCCGAATTTCTTCGCCCAGTAGTAGATGATCCGCACGGACGGCAGATTAAGCTCTTGGCGAATTTCTTGCGGCGTCCACCTTTTAATAAAAAGTGAACGTGCAACGCCTTTTAAATCTTCTGAATATTTAGCCATGACTATATTATGCAGTGCCAAACCGGCAGGAATCACAATTAAAATTCGGACTCATTCGGTTAATGGCTTATATCCGAATACATCCGAAATAAAGTCGGTGCGGCTTAATAAAATATCCGCAATACTGCAAACCACTGAACAATCAATTATCCTTCACTGAATAATAAAGGTCTGTTATGCCGCAATTAATATCTGACTGGCGTTGCATCTGCACCTCTGGCACGTCCATTGATGGTCGCCCCATTGACCCGCAATGGTTGGTTGATTGTGCTAACAACTACAGCCGCGAGACCTATACCGCGCTGTTATGGCCGCAACATGAAGACGACATCACCAACCGCCAATACACCTGTAATTTAGGTGAGGTTGATTCATTGAAATATGAAGAGATCGACGGCAAGGTTAAGCTTTATGCAAAATTAATCCCCAATCAGTTTTTGATTGAGGCTAACCGCATGGGGCAAAAGTTATTTACCTCCGTGGAAATTGTGCCGGAATTTGGCGGCCAATATGCCAATTATTTAATGGGCCTAGCCGTTACCGATATCCCGGCAAGTTTGGGAACGGAAAAACTTTCCTTTGTATTTGATGGTGAAACCGTCGAAGCCAATCGCGGAAATGTGGAAGCCTTTAGCCTGGGTAAATTATCCAAGCGAGCCGAAAACCCCAGCGGTAAAAAGTCGTCATTCATTAGCCGCTTATTTACCCACGGTAAAACCTTCACCCCCGAAGACGATGCCGATCTCCCATCCGAAGAGGAAACAGGAAAAATGGATGAGTTAAAAGCCCTCATTGAAGCGCTGACCAACCGCCTTGCTGCGCTGGAAGCCAAAGCGACCGGCGATACCGCCGACACCCCGGAAGAAGCTGCCGACGCGGTAGCTGACCTGGCGGTCGAGATTGCCGAAGTGGCCGACGAAGTGGCCGCCGCCGCTGAAGACGTCGCCGACAACCCGGACGACGCGGTGAAGCAAGAAGAGTTCACCGCCAAGAAAGCCAAGCTGGCCCAGTTGTGGCTGACGTTCTCCACCAAGACCCCGGCAGCAAAACGCATGGCACGCCGCCAGGGACGCCGCCAACCGGCTGCACCGGCCCAGCAACAGGACTTCAGCGTCATTAAAGACCAGTTGGCCGCGTTGAACGACCGCATGACGCAACTGTCTGGACGCGCTACGCCGCTGCCGAGCAAGACGCCAGGCAAAACAGAAAAGCCGTTTGATTTCGTTTAACGGTCACTTTTAACCGACTTCAGGGGACGCAGAAATGCAACTGAATCAACGCGCCTACGCGCTTATTAATCAGTACGTGGCCGGTCTGGCGGCGTCGTATAACGTCGCGGACACGTCGCGATACTTTTCACTGACCGACCCGAAAGAAACCACGCTGCGCGATGCGCTGCTGCATAGCGTCGAATTCCTTCAGATGATCACCGTGATGGACGTCGACCAGCTCCAGGGACAGGTCGTGGCCGTCGGCAATCCGGGCCTGTTCACCGGGCGTAAAAAGGATGGCCGTTTTACCAAGCGTGTGGGCGTTGACGGCAACGAATACAAGCTGGTCGAGACCGATTCTTGTGCGCAACTGACCTTTGCCCTGCTGTCCGTGTGGGCGAACGCCGGTTCCGAGAATGAGTTTTTCCAGCGTGTGACCGAATTCAGCAACAATTCCTTTGCCCTGGACATGATCCGCGTTGGGTTTAACGGTACCAGCATCGCAGTTGATACTGACCCGGAGGCCAACCCGAACGGCGAAGACGTCAACCGGGGCTGGCACACCATCGTCAAAGAGCGCACCCCTAACCAAATCGTGACCGACCCGATTGTCCTGGGCGAAAACGGCGATTACAAGTCGCTGGACGCGATGGCCTCCGACCTTATCAACACCAAGATCGGCGAGACCTTCCGCCAAGAGCCGAGCCTTATCGTGTTGTGTGGTGCCGACCTGGTCGCGGCTGAAGAATTCCGCCTGTATCAAGCTGCCGACAAACCGACAGAGAAGAACGCCGCGCAGCTCCTGAGCAAGTCCATTGCCGGGCGCCGTGCCTTTGTACCGCCGTTCATGCCGGGCAAGCGCATGATCGTGACCACGCTGTCGAACCTGCACATTTACACCCAGCGCGGCACACGCCAGCGCAAATCGGAATGGGTAGACGACCGCAAGGCGTTCGAAAATAAATACCTGCGTAACGAAGGCTATGCCGTCGAGTATGACGAGCTGTACGCCGCCTTTGATGAAAACGCCGTCACGATCTCCGACGAGCCGCAGCCATAACCTTTAACCGTTAGCGAGGACAGAACATGGCACTTTCACCCTGCCAGCGCCACACCGCACGCATCATGGCCGAAAAAGCCCTGGCGGAAGGTCGCGCCTTATCAAGCAGCCCGGATGGCCTGAATGTGCAGCTCCGCAGCCTGGAAATGGACATCGCCCGCCTGCACGCGTTGCCGAACGTCGCCGACAAGGTGGAGATGAAACGTTCTGTCCTGCTGCCGAAGTGGATGCCGACCGTCGAGCAGTACCTTGACGACGGCATCAAGTACAGCAACCCGACGTTTGTCTATGTCGTGATCTGGCTGTTTGACGTTGGCGACTATGACCTGGCCCTTGAATGGGCCGATATCGCCATCGAACAAGGCCAGACCACCCCGGAAAATTTCCGCTCGTCATTGGCGACCTTTGTAGCCGACACCATGCTGGCCTGGGCAACCGCTGAAGCCGACGCAGGAAACAGCGTGGAGCCGTACTTCAGCCGCACCTTTGCCAACATTCGCGAAACGTGGCGGCTGCACGAAGAAATCAACGCCAAATGGTACAAGTTCGCCGCCTTGCTGTTGCTAAAAGACCAAGACGGCAAGGTGCAACCCACGGCGATCGACGACATTGCTGTCCTGGAGAAAGCCGACGCGTTGCTAGCCCAGGCCCACGCCTATCACCCGCCGGTCGGTGTGAGGACGCTGCGCACTAAAATCGCGGCCCGCGTGCGGGCGCTCCAGGACAAATAACGACTACCGGCAAGCCGGGGCGGGCGCGGAGGAGGCATTAAACTCGCAAGGTTTTGATGGCCTGGGATACCGGTCAGCCCGCTTCTCTCACAGGTGATTTATGAGCTTAGGATTCAGTGGCAAAAGCCTGGAATATCAGGACATCACGATCGCCAACAGTGCCGAACCGTTCTGGCCAGACTTGAACCTGGGCGAGTTTCAGCGGCAACGTGCCATCCCGCCGCACATGGATGGCGCCACCGCTGCCCAGGCCATCCTAGGAGCCGTGGGTGAGGTTAACGCCAGCCTGGCCGGGTATGTGGCCCAACAACAGGCCAAAGGTTATCAGGACGCGCTGGCAGTACCAGGGGCCACGATTGAAGGGGAAAACCAGTTAACTGCCCAGTACAAAAAAGCCGTGTATGCCCGCGCTAAAGCTGACTTGCTGGGCGAGTTCGCCAGCATTGGTCGCCGTGAAACGCACCCTGGCCAGGAAAGTACCGAGACCCGCGAATCGCTGATTGCCGAGTCGTCGTTGGTACTGCGCAACATCAAAGGGAAACTCCGCGTCGGGGTTAGCCTGATATGAGCCAGTTAACCTCGTTGACCCAGTTCCTCAAGGACAATTTACCGGAGCGGGTACGGGATTTCGACAGCTACATGGACGACCAGAAAATCGTGGTCAGCAACAAAGACATGGGGATGGGCCAGCGCCGCATAGGTTACACCACCTACACCGGCGAACTGCGCTGGGACAGTTGGCCCTACCGGATGTGTGATCCGCAGTTGCTTTATACCCTGGTGTTGGTCTGGCTGGGTGACTTTGCCGGAGCCTTGCGGGAAGACATTGGCCTGCTTGACCCTGATGTCGACGCCGTCATGATCGACGAACAAACCGCGATCGTCAGCGTTACCGTGCCGCTGGTTGATGCACTGGGGATTATTGAAGACAACGATGGGCCAATACCGCATGACGGCACGCGCTGGCGTTTGGGTGACCCGGTTGTCCTGGTAGCCGAACAGGCCACGATTTACGGCGCCGACGCGGTCGGGGCGTCGGTGGATAACCAAAGCACATGATCCAGGGAGAGCTGAACAAGGCGCAATTGGCCGCGCTGAAGGCCGCATTGGACGCGGTCGACCTGCCGCCGAAGAAGCAACAGCGCCTGTTATGGCGGATTGCCAAGCTGGGCATTATCACAGCGGCAAAACGTAACGCCCGCAACCAGACCGACCCGGACGGCCAGCCCTGGGAAAAGCGCAAGCGGGGAAAAAAGAAGATGCTGCGCCAGTTGCCGAAACTGCTGCACGTCAAGGAAATGCCGGAAATCAAGGCCGTGCGGATTTACCTCCAGGGCGGCAAGTACCAAAACGCAGGGAAACCCGTATCCGCCGGGTTAATTGGTGCCGTTCACCAGAATGGCGCCAGCGTCCAGGGGAGCGCCAGCACCGCCCCACGGGCCCGTGACCAGGACAAACCGGCCAACCCCCGGCAAGCCAGGAAACTGCGCAAGTTGGGTTATCAGGTCTGGCGGGGCAAACGGTATGCCAAGGCATCGGCACAAGAAATCATGGCCAAGATGACCATGGCCCAGGCCGGGCTGATGATTAGAAAACTCAGCGGCAAGCCGTCCAAGCAGACATGGAAAATTGACATTCCCGCCCGCGTGTTCCTGGGCGTGAATGATGAAGAATTTAACCGCATTCTGGCCCGCCAACTGCAAGCAATCGGATTTGGCGTGGCGTGAAGGCACAAGACATCAAGGGGAAACAACAATGACCTGGCCGAATGTCACCATTAACCAGCTCAACCAGTACCAGGGCAGCACCAACGAGGTGGAACGCGTCTTGCTGTTTATCGGTACCGGCGACACCAATGTCGGCAACCTGCTGTCCGTCAACAGCCAGTCCGACTTTGACGCCCTGTTAGGGGAAGACGACAGCGTGTTAAAAGCCAACGTGAAAGCCGCGTTCACCAATGCCGGGCAAAACACCTTTGGTTATGTCCAGGTATTGGCAGACGACGCCACCACCGCCGACTGGGTCGCCGCCGTCAACGCTGCGCAAGCCGTGGCCTCTGTCGAAGGTGTGGTGTTGCTGACGGATGTCGAAACCAAAGCCGACATCGACGCCGCCAACACGTTACGCGCCACCTTGATCGCCCGCTTCGGTCGCTGGACGTGGTTTATCCTGGGCGTACAGGGCATTTTGCCGACCGAAACCTGGGTGACCTATACCGCCCGCATGGCAACACTTCAAGAAGGGATCGCCGCGTTTGGCGTGCAACTGGTGCCGCGTCTGTGGGGGAATGAACCTGGCGTCCTGGCTGGTCGCCTGTGCAGTCGCGCCGTCACCATTGCCGACAGCCCTGCCCGCGTGAAAACCGGCCCCCTGCTGGACATCGGCAGCACCGAACGTCCGGTCGATAAAAACGGGGTCGAAATTACCCTGGCGGAATTGCAGACCCTGAACAGTAACCGTTTTTCTGTGCCGATGTGGTACCCGGACTTTGACGGCATGTACTGGGCCGACGGGCTGACGCTGGATGTTGAGGGCGGCGACTATCAGGTGATCGAGTACGTGCGCACCGTGGACAAAGCGGCCCGCCGCGTGCGACTGCAAGCCATCACCAAAATCGGCGATCGCAGCCTGAACAGTACGCCAGGCAGCATTGCCGCCAACCAGACCTTTTTCGGTCGTGTGCTGCGCGAAATGTCACGCAGTAGCCAAATCAACAACGTTGCGTTTCCGGGCGAGGTGAAAAGCCCCCGCGACGGCGACGTGGTGATCACCTGGATGGATAACAAATCGGTCAGCGTCTATCTGACAGTCCGCCCGTATGAAAGCCCGAAAGCGATCACCGTCAACATCTTGCTGGACACCAGCCTGGACACGGAGTAACCGCCAATGAGCACTAAACGCATTTCGGGGCAGACGTTCGACATCGACATGGGCGGCGTGGCCGTCCAGGTGAAAAACATCTCTTTGGATATCACCGATAACACCGAGGTGGCCACGACGCGCGGTATCCCTGACGGGTACACCGACGGGTCGGTCGCTGCCGAAGGGGAAATCGAAGTCGATACGCAAAACCTGAAGCTGATCCAGGTTAAAGCCCAGGCGGCAGGCTCCTGGCGCGGGATTGAGCTTCAGGACTTCCTGTTCTACGCGAAGGCCGGTAGCGAAGAACTGAAGGTCGAGGCCTTCGGCTGCAAGCTGAACGTGTCCAACCTGTTGGCGATCGACACTTCCGGCACTGGCACAACCAGTCACAAAATCAAGTATTTGGTGACGTCGCCGGACTTTGTCCGCATCAACGGTATTCCGTACCTGTCCGCTGATGATACCCGCGACCTGCTGGGATAAGGGGGCAGAAGATGCACGACCATGAAAGGAAAGTCCTCATCCTAGCGATCATCGGGGCCGTTATCGCCATTGGCCAGGTGTTGGTGAGCACCGACCCCATCACACCGCGCCTGTTTTTCGGTCGCGTGATCCTGGGGTCTGTCGTGTCGATGGTGGCCGGGGTGGCATTAGTGCAATTTCCTGAGCTGTCGCCGGTGGCCATTAATGGCATCGGCTGCGCCCTGGGGATTGCCGGTTATCAGGCTGTCGAGCGTTGGTTGCGCCATCGCGGCAGCAAAATCGTGAAAGGTGACAATCATGACGCTAAGTGAAAAACAGCAACTGTTTACCAAGCTGATCGCCCAGTTGATTCTGTGGGCTGATGAAAAGGGCTACCGCCTGACCTTTGGCGAAGCATACCGCACGCCGGAACAGGCCGCCCTGAACGCGAAATCCGGCAAGGGCATCGCCAACAGCCTGCACACCCAGCGCCTGGCCGTCGACCTGAACCTGTTCAAAAACGGGATTTATCAGACCGACAGCGCGGCTTACAAAGAGCTGGGCCTGTACTGGGAATCGCTGGGCGGTGCCTGGGGCGGGCGTTTTTCCCGACCTGACGGTAACCACTTTAGCCTGGAACATAACGGAGTCCGCTAGATGAACCTGTCACCGTTCGCCCTGATTGCGATCCTGGCCGCCGCCTTCGGGTGCGGCTGGACGACGGCGGGCTGGAACCAGGACAGCCAGCAACTGGTGATTGAGCGGGCCGCGAATGCCGGGGCCGAACAGGCGCGACGCTATACCGAGCAAATGGCCGGGGCATCGGCCAAACAGTTGGAAACCACGCTGGAGACCTTACGTGCTGATGGAATACGTACTGAACGGGAAATCCGTATTGAAACGGTTAAACCTATTTTTCGCAACGTGTGCGCTTCTGATGAGTATGTCCGGGTGTTCAACGATGCCAGCGACCGCGCCGAACGTGCCTTATCAGGCCAACCTCCGCGCCCGCTGCCCGACGGTCATGCCCCGGCTGACTGACAATACCGGCGAAGCCTTCGCCGTCGTGCTGGACGAATTCCAGCGGCTTTACCCCCTATGCGCTGCCAGGCACAACGCGCTGGTTGCAGAGATGGAACAACGAGAGAACGGGAAACTACCATGAGCGAACAAGTCAAAATCATTCTAGAAGTGGCAGGCGTAGAGCTGGTCTTTGAACCGACCACCACGGCCTATAACAAGATGGTCAACGAAACCAGCATGGACAACAAGGTCGCCCCGGCCACCAACTACCTGCGCCGCATCGTTGCCACCGAATCGAAAGAGGCGCTGGAAGCATTTCTCAAACAGCCCAGCGCCGGTATGCAGATCGCCGCCAAGGTCAACGAACGCTTTACCCCTGAACTGGACATCCAGGTAAAAAACTGACGGAGCGGGTCAAGGCGATCGAGTCCAACGAGCTGGAGCAATTCTTCGCCTTGCGGCGCCATTATTTGCCGCAGGAATCGGACGATAACGAGAGCCTGGCCCGCGCCATCTGGCTAGACAACCGGCACTGGCAATTTATGAGCATCGCCGTTAACAACGGCATTGCCAAAACGTTCAAAGGCGAAACATGAAACAGCTCGACTTTACCCTGAGCCTTATCGACAAAATGACCCGCCCGCTTAAGCAGGCCCAGTCGGCGGTCGGTAACTTTGCGGCAAAGTCGCAGGCCAATTTTCAACGGATCGGTATCGGTGCCGCCGCCATTTGGGGCGTCACCCAGTCCATCAAGGCCATGCTTGGGCCAGCCTATGAAATGCAACACGCCCTGGATGAACTCTCCTTGCGCGGCGTTGACGGCAAAGTCCTGAACAAGCTGTCTGGCGATGCCCTGCGCTTTAGCACCCGATACGGCAAATCTGCCGTTGAGTTCGTGACATCGGCATCGGCCATCAAAGGCAGCATTGCCGGTCTGACCGACGTCGAACTCCCCCGCTATGTCATGGCCGCCAATACCCTGGCCGCCGCCACCAAAACCAGCGCCGAAGAGGCGGGCGGTTTTATGGGCGCCATGTACAACCAATTTAAAAACCATGCCGACAAGATGGGCAAAGTCCAATTTGCCGAGAAGCTGGCCGGGCAAAGCGCCTACATGGTGAAGACCTTCGGCATGGACATGGCCACCATCCAGGACATGCTGGTCGGCAGCAAAGGCGAAGGCAGCAACTACGGTCTGGGGATGGAGGAACAGTTTGCCGTCCTGGGCGAATTAAATCGCACCATGGGCAGCGAAGGCGCGGGCGCTTACGAACAGTTTTTGAAAAGCGCCCAAGCAGGCGCCAAAACGCTGGGCATGAGCTTTACCGATGCAGGCGGCAAAATGCTGTCCATGCCAGCCATTCTGGAAAAACTGCAAGCCCGCTATGGCAAGACCATCGAAGGCAATCTCAAGGCCCAGGGCGAGCTGGATAAAGCCTTCGGGGAAGGGGCCAACGTGATCAAACGCCTTTACGGCAACGTGGGCGATCTGCGCAAAAACATGGACGCCATGGGCAACGCCCAGGGGATGAAGAACGCCATCGAAATGGCCGAGAAAATGGCCGACCCATGGCAACGTCTTATTGCCATCTGGAACGCGTTAAACATCATTATCGGGCGCACGCTGTTACCCGTGCTTAATCCCGTCCTGGCCAAAGTGGCCGCCATCGGGGAAAAGTTCGCCAAGTGGGCGGAAATGTTCCCGAATATCTCACGCTGGATCGGCTATATCGTTCTGGGCTTGCTGTCACTGGCCGCTGTCGGGGCGGTGATCACTATGTTAACCGGCCTCTTCGCCCTGCTTACCAGCCCGATCATGCTGATTATCGCCGCCCTGGCCATTTTGGCCTGGGCTATCTATGACCAATATTTGTATTGGAGCTGGGCATTCGGCGAGATTGGCAAAGACCTCACGGCCTTGTGGGAACAGATTGTCGGCGTATGGGATAGCGTGACCGCGTATTTCTCCGGCGTGTGGGACAGCATCACCCAGGGCTGGGAAAGGGTCGTCAACTTCTTTGCCGGGCTGTCGCCGCTGGCGGCCTTCGAAGGTTTCGCCGATGCCATCACCGGCGTATTCAGCGGGCTGTGGGACTACCTGAAAAGCGCATTCAGTGAGACCTACAACTGGATCGTTGACAAGCTGAACTACCTTCCCGGCGTCAATATCGACCTCAAAGAGACATCCCCCGTCATGCCGCCGTCCGCTCTGGGTACGCCGCAGGTCAGCCCCGTTTCCGCGCCGGTACTGACGGGCGGCCAGGCGCAATCGGTCGGGCCAGGGGGCATCGGTCGCCAGTTAGGCCAGGCGAACAATAACAGCCGACGGGTCGAGAATAACCAGAACATTAACCGGGTGGAATTCAACGTCGCGACCCCGTTGTCACCGCAACAACTTCAGGAATATCAGGAACTCTATGACTGATGACATGTATATCGACCTCCTGATAACTGACCGGGATATCACGCTGAACGCAGGCAATGAGCCGGAGCTGTGCAGCAATCGGGTCAGTATCGCCCAGGACATCAAGCACGCGCTGATGGAGTCCGGCTTGCCTGGTCTGTTGGTTGCTGAACGCAGCCCCACCCTACGGGCTGACATCATCATGCGCATGACCATCCTGGTGGAAGACGACGAACGGCTTGTCCCTGGGACGATTTTTATCAATGAAGAAACCCGCACGCGGTTAACCATCCTGGCCGAAACCTATGATTTTGGCCCGATTGATGCAGGGATATTGTATGGCGACTAAACCGAATATTGACTTTGAAGCCTCCCTCCGCGAAGGCGGAATGCCGGTTACAGAAGACCAAGTCCGGGCAGAATTTGACGCGATCGTCAAAGAAGAAGGACTCATCACCAACACGTCCAAAATGTCCCCATTCTGGCGGTTGATATCGGCGATCGTCAGTGCGCCGGTGATGTGGCTTAAAAATATCCTGGTCGCGACGGTCATGCCTAACATGTACCTGGCGACGGCCAGCGGCCCCTTTGTCGACCTGTTTGCCTGGGCGCTCAACCTCTCACGCAAAGAGGCTACCTATACCGCCGGATTGATTACCTTTTTCAAAGGGGACATGAGCGTCGCGATCACCATCCCGGCAGGAACCCTTATCCAGACCGAACGCATCAATAACACGGTTTACGCGGTGGCCGTCAACGCCGATACGGTGATACCGGCGGGGGTAAATTCGCAGGCTATCGCCGTCACCGCGACCGCGCCTGGTACCGCCTTTAACCTGGCGCCTGGCTATTACCGCATTCTGCCAAAAGAAATCAGCGGGATAGCATCGGTCGAGAACGCCGACAACTGGCTGACTTCCCCCGGTGCCGATCTGGAGTCGGACGACGACTTGCGCGACCGCAGCCGCAACCAGTTTAACCTGGTGGGGAGTTACCACGTTGACGCGGTATACCGCAGCATGATCGCCACCGTGGCCGGATTGAGCACTGACCGCATCTTCTTTGAACATGACGCCCCACGTGGGCCGGGTACCGCCAACGCCTTTTTGCTGTTGGATACGGGCGTGCCGTCCGACGCGTTTGTCGAGAAGGTCAACGACCATATCAACAATCAGGGCTACCACGGCCACGGCGATGATATGCAGTGCTTCCCTATACCGGAAACCCACCACGACCTGACCGTCCGTGCCTGGTACTTCAGCACGCTAAACCTCGACGACGACGAACAGGCCGAGCTGAAGCGGAAAATCATCGACGTGGTACGCAGTGCCTTTAGGGATAACGCCGACTACGCGGTCACCCGCACCTGGCCACACAGTCGGTTTAGTTTTTCGCGCCTGGGCGAAGAGTTACACCTGTTATTTCCTGAATTGGAGTCTGTGACCTTTTCAGTGCCGGACATTATCAGCGGTCTGAGCGTGCCTCGTCTGGACGTGTTGAGCGTGGAGTTGACCAGTGGATGAGCAACCAAAACTGACGATCACCCTGCCGTCATGGATGAACCTTGGCGAAGTTAAAAAACTGGCCGCCGCCGCGACCCGCTTCTGGCTGAAGGTCAAAGGGTGGATTAGCTGGCCGTTGGCGCAAACCGACCCGCTAACCTGCACCCTGTCCATGCTCAACCTGATCGCCTATCAGCGCGATATCACGCGCTTTGATGGGGAACCGTTATGGCTGTACCGCAAGCGGGTGAACTTTGCGTTTCTGAACGCTCAAGACAGCGGTAGCCTTATCGGTTTTTACCGAATTTTCCAGCGCCTGGGCGTTGGCGAGATTATCCAGCTTGAACGGCAACCCGGCATCGACTGGGACGTGATCATCATTCGGATGAACGATAGCCAGCTAGCCAGTAATTCGGCACTGATACAGGAAATCATTAGGCAATACGGGCGCACCTGCCGAAGGTACCAGTTCCAGGTGGTCAACACCGCAGCAACAGCGATTCACGCTGGCGAGTTCGACAACGATCACCAGGTCTGTGTCGCGACCCTGGATAAGAACATAAGAATCATGACGGAAGATACCGTCTATTTACTCACCGATGATGGTTTCTTCCTGACGGTGTAACGAGGGGTAAAGTATGTCAGCAATCATTACACGGCAGTTTGAGCAATGGTGTGCAGAGCGCACGGCCAACAACCTGCCCGCCAGGCCGGACACGTTCATTTTTGCTTATGTGCCAGGGCAAGACCCTGACGGAGAGATGGACAGGGACGAACCGTTACCGCCAGAAGACCAGGTCATGCACCGCGCACCGGTTGCCCAGTACGGCACAATAAATAACGACGCGGTGGCCTATTCCGTCGTGCTGGACACCAAGGTCGGGGACTTCGATTACAACTGGATCGGCCTGCTGGATGCGGAAAGTGACACGCTTTGCATGATTGTGCATACCCGCACCCAGAAGAAGATCGCCACTAACGGCCCATTCCAGGGCAACACCCTGTCCCGCACCTTGGTGATGGAATTCAACGGCGCGGCAGCGGCATCGCACATCACGGTCACCGCTGCCACCTGGCAAATCGACTTCTCCGCCCGTATCTTCGGCCAGGACGACCAGTTGCGTCTGGCGAATCTGGAGACATACGGCCAGGGGAGTTTCTTTGATAATGGTTTCCTGGTGATCCGCGAAGGGAATAGCTATTCGGCTATGGCAGGCCGGGGATATGTCGGGGGAATACGCGCAGAGCTAACCGGATATTACCCAATCACTGTAACCACAAAACCGACATTTATCTGGGCCGATGTGAGCTGGCAAGGGGCCACAACCAGCGCCTGGTCGGCGCATGTTGTGCTGACCGCTGCCGAAAACCTGGTCGACTACATCGACCCGCAGCGCTTTCCCCACTATGTGACCGCCATTGCCCGTATTGAAGCGGACGGCAGTGTCACCGACCTGCGTCCGAAAGGGTCACAGGGAGAACAAGAAGCCAATCGGCTGTTTTTGCGCAAAGACCAAAACCTGGGCGACGTCAAAAACAAGGCAACCAGCCGCGAAAATCTCGACGTCTATAGCAAAAGTGAAACAGATGGACGCTATGTAAACCAATCAGGCGACATCATGGCCGGGCCGCTCACCTCAACGTTTTCGGACACCTACCGGATAGTGAGCGGACGTTATGGGACGTTCTGGCGCAATGATGGCTCCGCCCTGTATTTGATGCTGACCAATCCCAATGACCAACAGGGTAACTTCAACGCCTTGCGCCCGTTTACTGTCAATTTGGAGTCGGGACGGGTATCTATCGCCAATGGCCTGTTACTTGGTGGTGACTGGCCAGCGCTCCAAATGTCGACAGGGACAACATTCCACCCTGACGGCAACATAGAGGGCAGTACCTGGGGCGGATTCCTGTCGAACTGGCTAAATGACCGTTTCACCAGCGTAAACAACAATATCGACACCCGCGCCACAAAGGACTATGTCAACGCAACCTTTGTTAAACAGTTGCGCCTGGGTGCAAACGTCTATTTTGGCGGCTATGACGGTACTGTCATGGCCCCATCTGGCTATGTGGTTACCGGTCTTGGTGACTTTGGCGCGGCTGATGGCTATGGCTATGCCGCCCCGCTGCAATATTTGATAAATGGCAACTGGATCACCATGGGGGTGGCCTGATGAGAATGAATAACTTTACTCAATACATACCAACCAACCCGCCCTTTGGGGAAAACGCTTTGTATTTGCAGGATGATAAAGGCCGTGATTGGTATGCCTCACAAAGCAAATTCAAAAAGGCGTTTAAGTTGGCGATCGATCCGGTTACAGGGGTTATTTATAGCATTACCGAAGATGTCTCCGCCCTTTTCCCTTCGGGGTTAACGGTCGTTGATATTGATGAAATCCCAGTAGGTTGCACGATTTCGGGCGACTGGATTTATCACGACGGTAACATCACAAAATCAGCCCAGTCAGACCAAAACAAAGCCAATCACCAGAAAGCGGAGCTGATGAAGACGGTCAGTGCGCAAATCGAAGTGCTCACCGATGCTATTGCCCTTCAGTTGGCCACTCCAGAAGAGGAAGCTCGGTTAGCGGAACTGCAAACGTACAGGGTGATGTTATCCCGTATTGATACCAGTACCGCCCCCGATATCACCTGGCCGGAGGCGCCATAATGTGGAAGCTGGCCCGATTGGGATTTCCCGAAGATCTGCAAGCCGTGACGTGTTCGCTGCTGGCTGTGCATCCCTGGACATATGGCGCAAACCAGGTCACCGAGTCGGGAGCATATCTTAGCCCCCAGAATGCCGTCGACCACCTGGCCGGAAAATTGCGCGGTGCGGGTGGCGACCAGGACGTGACCGTCTTCCTGTTGGCCAGCTACACCTTGCCCGATTTTAAGCAAGCCTTGGACACCATGGCGACCGTGTTCCCGCTGCCGGTATTTTTGCAGACCGCCCGCAAAAGTGCCGCAGCGGTCAACCTGGATATCACAAAAATGCAGTTGCCTGGTCAAGCCTCCGGCGGCCTGCCCGATAGCGTGCCGCTGTCCGTGAGTACCTGCCGCACGGCACTGAATGCCCAGCGGTTAGCCAAGGCCGCCGCCGAAGCCAGCCAGGGGACATCGTTGGCCAGCCTGGAAAGCGGGCTTTCTTCTTTGGCCGCGCTGCGTGACCAGGCCAGCCAGGCCGCCGGGAATGCCTTGGCAGAACTCCAGGGCAAAAGCGTCGAATTGTGGGTTTACCAGGCACATGGTGAGCCGTCGAATATCGCCGCCGACATTATCAACGGGGTACCGGTACAGGATGCGATCTACACCATGGCGACCTTGTTTGCTGGCGACCTTGGCGGCCTGAATAGGATGATAACGACATGACACAGATCATCATGCTGGCGCTCGACGGCGAAGCTATCCCGCTGCAAGAGCTGCTTGTCACGCCGCAAATGCAAATCCCTGACAAAGACCAATCCGGGCAGGCATCCGGGACGGCATCGTCGGAACAGGGCATCAAGGCGATGGAATTACGCGTTTCCGGCTATATCCCGTTCAAAAAATCGGAAGTGTTAGCCCGGTTATTTACCCTGGCGAAAGCGCAAAGCAACGGCGCCATGAAACGCTACCGCGTTGCGAACAAGACCGCCCAGGCGGTCAACTTCCGCGAAGGGGTATTCAGCGGCAATATTGACGCGGCAGAGCAGACCGGCAAAATGGCCTGGCTCGTCAACTTCACCCTTAAAGAGCGTGACAGCGTCGCCGAAAAGGCCGCAGCCCGTACCGCCTCCAGCGTGAAGAACCGAACCCAGAACGCGAACGGCACCAGCGCCACACCAGGGGCCGGTGATGAAGAAGGCAACCGGGAACTGACCACGTTCGAGCGGTTCCTGAAGAAAATCGACGATAAACTGGCACCCTCATCATGAAACCGATCATCACATTGCAGATTGACGCCCAGACTGTGCCGGTGGCCAGTTGTGAGCTGGTTATCGACCTGAGCGCGTGCGGTCGCGGGTTTATCACGGCGGGAACCGACCAGGACAACACCGGCAAACTGATCCGCGTGGACGTCGGCTATAACGAGCAGACATTACGCTGGTTTACCGGGTACGTGGAGCGCGACCAAGCCGCCGAAAATGGGTTTCGTCGCATGTTGGTGCGGGAGCTGGTCGGCGTATTCGAAAGAAGCTGGCCGATATCCATGCAACACCCCACGTTACGCCAGGTCACCGATAAGCTGGCGGCAGACTCCGGGCTGACCTTCATCCTACCGGAAGGAAAAGCCTACACCGACCGCGAAATCCCGCATTTCGTCCACAGCGGCACCGGCTGGCAACTGCTATCCAACCTGGGCCGCGCCTTTGAGATCGACGATTACATCTGGCAGCAATTGCCCGACGGTACGGTCTGGCTCGGACAATGGTCGGATTCACGCTTTGCTAACCTGCCGATCTCTATCCCGAACGAATACACCAAGGCCGCCGGGGCCGGTAACAGCATCACCTTGCCCGCTATACCGTCAATCCGTCCTGGTGTGCTGGCTGACAACCAGCGGATAACCCGCGTTGCGCTGAAGGACGACGACATCACGCTGACCTGGACACCACTTACCGCCAGCGGTAAACCCAAGCAGAAAACCCCCTTTGAGCGCCAGATTGAAAAAGCCCACCCGGAGCTGGCCGCCGGTCTTCACCTGCCTAAACTGGCCCGCGTAGAAGCCCCGGCAGAAGGCGCCAGCCTGGGCGATATTGCCGACCCTTTCCGCCCGCGCTTTGCGGTAGACGTGCAATTGCTTGACGAGAACGGCACACCGAACGCAGAGACCCCGGTTTATCCGGCGGTATCCCTGCCGGTACCGATGGCCGGTGATGAATCCGGCCTGATGCACTATCCCCCTGCCGGAACGCTGGTTGAGCTGGCTTTCACCGATGGCCGCCCGGACAAGCCCTTTATCCGCCAGGTACTGCCCCAGGGCAACAGCCTGCCCAGCATCAAGCCAGGGGAGCAACTCCAGCAGCAACGGGCAGAAGTGTCTCAACGCGTGACCCAGGCGGGCACCTGGGAGCGTAAGACTGACCAGGGAATCACCGAGAACAGCGCCACCCGCACGATCACCGCCGACGAAGAAACCCGAACACTGACCCAGCGGGCAACCACCATCCAGGCCAGCGACAGCACCACAGTGATCGGTACCGCCAAGCTGTTGGCCGGTGCGGTCGTCCAACTGTCCCAAGGCGACTACAGCCTGGGGACGTCGGGGCAATTGCTGGTCAAGGCAAAGAGCTTCACCGAGAAAATAGACCAGGGCGTCGACATCACCATCGGCGGCCAACTGACCGAAAAGATTGCCGGACTTCGCCGAAGCGCGTCCGCCAGCCTGGAGCTGATAGCCAGCAGTGTGCGCATGGGTACCGATGAAACCAACGTCCTTAGCCTGCTCCTGGAGACTCTCGACGTGATCCACGACCTGGCCCAGCATACCGCTGGCCACAGCCATTCGAACACCGGCACCCCCACCAACGCCGATGCGATCGCCGGTACCGGCACCACGGCCACCACCCTGAAAACCCGTTACGCCCCCTACATCGACTGACCCCACCCAGGGCGGATAACCCCGCCCAAACCTGCCCCCTTAAAACGATCCTGTAGCGCCCTCAGCGGGGCGCGCCTGCGCCACCACGCCCACGCATCACCGCGTAACCTATCGCCTTATCACAGCCCGCCCACAGCCCTAGCGCATGACGTGACGGAAAGCTTGCGCGACGAAATCGGCGCTACACCGCACCCGCCTGCACGTTTTGCTTACTAAAAATTTTGCAAAAGAATTTTGGTGCAAACCCTACCGCCAGCCCGCGCCGTTGCTGGGTTGTTGGCTGTCCTGGTCAATTGCACGCTGTGAAATGTTTTTCACTATTTTGCAAAATCTGGCGCGGGCGCCGTCCAGCCCTGGCTGGCTAACTGTCTGGTTTAAAAAGGATCGCGTTACTTTACGCGAGGATCGCCGGGAGAATTTTCGACGTTGTCACAATTGGCAAGCTGTGGGGAAAAGTCAGACGCGGCGCGGTCTGGCGGGTATTATGGGCAGCGGTTCAACTTTGCAAAAATTTCACAGTTGGATCGGGAAAGGATCGCGGCTATCCGTTATGGCCACAGCGCCTATCCGTTATCACGAAACCGTTATCCGTGATGATTTCATCGGGATGGCCACAACTCCCTTTAGGGTCACATTGTGGACACACAAAATAAAATATCCTTATAAATCAGAATAAATAACACAAAAAAAGGGAGGCCTAAGCCTCCCCATTAACTCCCCTACCTGAATCAGTTGTTACGGATGTATTCATCCATATCGGTTTTCAGGTTGTCGGATTTGGTACCAAAGATCGCCTGAACGCCTGAGCCAGCCACAACTACACCGGCAGCACCCAGTTTCTTCAGACCAGCCTGGTCGACCTTGGATACGTCGGCCACGCTAACGCGCAGACGGGTAATACAGGCATCCAGGTTGGTGATGTTTTCTTTACCGCCGAATGCCTGAACCAGCGCAGCAGACATTTCAGAACCGCCCTGAGCCACCTGCTCGGAAGCATTGTCTTCACGGCCAGGGGTTTTCAGATCCAGTTTGGCAATCAGCACGCGGAAGATGGTGTAGTACACCAGACCGTAGATGACACCAACGATTGGGAACAGCCAGATTTTGCTGCTGTTGCCGCTCAGTACGATGAAGTCGATCAGGCCGTGTGAGAAGCTGGTACCGTCACGCATACCCAACAGAATACAGATTGGGAACGCCAGACCGGCCAGGATCGCATGGATTACGTACAGGATCGGCGCAACGAACATGAAGGAGAACTCGATCGGCTCGGTAATACCGGTCAGGAACGAGGTCAGCGCAGCGGAGATCATGATACCGCCGACTTTGGCACGGTTTTCCGGCTTGGCTGAGTGCCAGATGGCAATCGCAGCAGCAGGCAGACCATACATTTTGAACAGGAAGCCACCAGACAGCATACCCGCAGTTGGGTCACCCGCCATGTAACGTGGAATGTCGCCGTGGAACACTTGACCGGCCGCATTGGTATATTCACCAATCTGCATTTGGAACGGAACGTTCCAGATGTGGTGCAGGCCAAAGGGTACCAGCGCACGCTCAACAAAACCGTAGATACCGAATGCCACCACAGGGTTCTGATAAGCCGCCCATTCGGAGAAGGTCTGAATAGCCGTACCGATTGGTGGCCAGATGAAGGAGAGGATCACACCCAGAATGATAGCGGCCAGACCAGAGATGATCGGCACAAAACGCTTACCGGCAAAGAAGCCCAGGTATTCTGGCAACTGAATGCGGAAGAAGCGGTTAAACATGTAGGCAGCAATGGCACCGGAGATAATCCCCCCGAGCACACCGGTATCCGCCAGGTGTTTGGCCGCAATCTCTTCGGCTGGCAAATGCAGCACCAGCGGCGCAACCACGGCCATGGTTTTCACCATGATGCCGTAAGCCACTACCGCGGCCAATGCAGAAACGCCGTCGTTGTTAGTGAAGCCCAGGGCAACACCGATAGCGAAGATCAACGGCATATTGGCGAATACGGAACCGCCGGCTTCCGCCATCACGTGAGAGACTACCAGCGGTAGCCAGCTAAAGTTGGCGGAACCGACGCCCAGCAGAATACCTGCGATTGGCAATACGGAAACCGGCAGCATCAGCGATTTACCTACTTTTTGCAGGTTGGCAAATGCGTTCTTGAACATAGTTGAGTGTGCTCCTGAGTAATAGTGCTTTGCTACTTCTCGCGAATTTTCGCGTTGCAGAGGGGGGAGAGAAAACCCCTGCATTTTCAGGGTGTCTGAGCACCCCTTTAATTTTTACGCAGAGTAAAATAAATACCCTGAACAATGTTTGATGGCAGTCACGTTTCGATGAATCTGACCGGCCATTTTTCAAAAATCGTCTACTTTTTGTGAAGAAAGATGAAAATTTGCCCGACCGATCCCCTGAAACGGGTGGGAACATTACCCGTTTCGAGGATTAATTACGAGCTTAAAAAGAATTAGATTATCGCCAGCGGTTTGCTAAGCCTAGACGAAGGTTCAGAGTTCGATGTGAAACAAACGTGAAAAGTTGGCGGTGGTCGCTTGCGCCAGGTTTTCTAGACTGACGCCCTTCAATACGGCCAGGTATTCTGCGACGTCACGCACATAGGCGGGTTGGTTTTCTTTGCCGCGATGAGGCACCGGCGCCAGGTATGGCGAGTCGGTTTCCACCAGCATACGATCTAATGGCACATAGCGGGCCACCTCGCGCAGCGGCTCGGCGTTACGGAAAGTGACAATGCCGGAAAACGAGATATAGAAGCCCAGATCGAGCAAGGCTTTCGCCGTTGGCAAATCTTCGGTGAAGCAATGCAGCACGCCGCCGCAATCCTGTGCGTTCTCTTCACGCAGAATGGCCAAGGTATCGTCACGCGCGTCACGCGTATGCACAATCACCGGCTTGTTGAGATCCCGGCCAATACGAATATGTTGGCGGAACGACTCTTGCTGTAACGGGATATTGTCTTGCTGATAGAAGTAATCCAGCCCGGTTTCCCCCAGGGCAACCACCTGCTCTGCCGCAGCCAGACTGCGCAGTTCGGCATAATCGTAGCCCCCCTCCAGATTCAACGGATGAACGCCGCAGGAGAAGGCGACATCGTTACGTTGACCGATCAGTTGGGTCATCGCCTGGTAACCCGGCAGCGTGGTGGCAACCGCCAGTACAAAGCCCACATCCTGCGCTTTGGCTTTGACCAGAGCATCGTCCACGCTGTGGTGCAAGGTGGCGAAGTCCAGGCTGTCGAGGTGGCAGTGAGAATCTACTAATAACATGATAATTAACTCTTTTACAACGAATGAGGGGGTGAGTAGCCGGTAGCGCCGAGCATCTGCTCCCAACCGAGTAACTGTTCTGTCAGCAACAGCTCGCGATTAACGCCGACCACGCTGAGTAACTGATGGCGGCAGTTAAGCCACTGCTGCATGATTTGCTGGAGCGAAACGCTGCTCAAACGGCTGGCCAATTGCTGGACCAGTGGCAATTGATCCTGGTTCAGAGCATAGCTCGCGGCACCCTGCTGGTATTTCATCGCGTCCATCAGCAACGCGCATAGCCAGTGTAGCCGGTCCGCCACGTCGTCATGGTTCAGTGCCGGCAACAGGGCCAACATATCGCACTGCGGCAGAGCGGTGTTCAAGGCGTTGCACAGTGCGGCCCGCTGTTGCCAGCGATTCGGTTGCAGCAACTGTTCGGCTGCGAGTGGAGCACCGTCATGCAAGCGTAATGCGGTCAGGCGATCGACCGAATTGCCCGCGCCCTGGCGGTTAAGCCATTGCAGACTCAGCTGTTCATCCGGGCTGGCCAGATGCCAGTAGAAACAGCGGCTACGCAGTGTCGCCAGCAGGCGTGAGGGCTCACGGCAACCTAGCAGGAAGTAGGTATTGGCCGGAGGTTCTTCCAGGGTTTTCAGCAAGGCGTTGGCGGCGGCCTCGGTCAACAGTTCTGCCTGCGATAGCCACACCACCTTGGCTCCCCCCTGCTGGGCATGGGAATAGAGGACCTCAATCACCTGGCGGATAGGTTCGATACCCAAGCTACTCTTGCCCTTTTCCGGGGCCAATACGTGGTAGTCCGGGTGGTTGCCTGCCAGCATCAACCGGCAGCTGTGACACTCACCGCAGCTCTTTTCACCATTGCGCTTTTGGCAGATCAGCCAACGGCTAAGGGCATAGAGTAGCTCAGCATCGCCGTTGCCCACCGCCGCATGCAGCAGTAATGCGTGATGGCCACGCCCAGCCGCATACTGCCCCACCAAATGACGATAGGGAGCGTTAAGCCACGGGTACCAGTTCATTACGCCCCTTCCTGCTGTTGCAGCCACTGTACAACCACCTGGCGAATATCGGCGGTGACCTGTTCCAGCGTTTGTGCCGCATCTATGGTAACGATGCTCGCATCCTGCGCCGCCAGTTCAAGATAGCGCGCGCGGGTACGTTCAAAGAACGGCAGCGCTTCTTGCTCAATACGGTCTAACTCTCCGCGCGCACGCGCCCTTTGCAGGCCTACCGACGGAGGCAAGTCGAGATAAAGGGTCAGGTCGGGGCGGAAGTCACCCAATACCGTATCACGCAGCGAACTCATCAAGTGTGGATCGATTCCCCGGCCCCCGCCCTGATAGGCTTGCGCGGAAAGGTCGTGACGATCGCCCACTACCCAGGCTCCCCGCGCCAACGCCGGTTGGATAACGGTTTCCACCAGTTGCACCCGCGCGGCATATATCATCAGCAGTTCCGCCTTGATGGTCGGCAAATCGCCGTCTGCGCCGCATTTAAACAGCTCGCGCAGCTTCTCCGCCAGTGGCGTACCACCCGGTTCACGGGTAAATACAATGTCATTAATACCCTGCTCGTTAAGCACGTTGACCACGGTATTGCGCGCGGTGGTTTTACCCGCACCTTCCAAGCCTTCAATCACTACAAAGTTACTTTTCATTCTTTTCCTTTTGTACCTGCCGATAGACACGCACCGCAGCATTATGGCTTGCCAGGTTGGTGGTGAACGTATGGCCACCCTTGCCGTCGGCAACAAAGTACAAATAATCGGTTTTAGCCGGATTGGCAGCGGCTTCCAGTGAAGCACGGCTCGGCATGGCGATCGGCGTTGGCGGCAGGCCACTGATCACATAGGTGTTATAGGGCGTTGCCGTCTCCAGATCCTTACGGGTGATGTTACCGGTGTAACTGTCGCCCATGCCGTAGATCACCGTAGGATCGGTTTGCAAACGCATGCCCAAACGCAGGCGATTGATAAACACCGAAGCGACCTTGGTGCGTTCCTCCGCTACAGCCGTCTCCTTCTCAACGATCGAAGCCATCGTCAGCAACTCTTCCGGCGTTTTGTATGGCAAGCTGGTGTCTCGCGCATGCCAAACGTCCTGCAATGCCTTGTACATCCGCAACTGCGAGCGCTTTAACAATGCCTGATCGGTGGTTCCCGCCGTATAGAGATAGGTATCTGGATACAAACGGCCTTCCAGCACGCCACCTTCCGGCAGCCCCAGTGCCTTGGCGATTTCCGCCTCGCTTTTACCTGCCAGGGTATGTTTGACGTATTTGGACTCTTGCAGCACCTGCAGCCAATCTTTCAGACGCAACCCCTCGATAAAGCGCGCGCTGAACTGGGCTTCTTTGCCGCTCGCCAACAGTTTCAGCATCTGGCGCACCGTCATCCCCGGGATTAAACGGTAGGTACCCGCCTTGAATTCGGCCAGTTCCGGCTCCAGGCGCAGTAACCACGGGAACCAACGGCCATTGTGGATCAGCTTGTCGCGTACCAGCAGCCCTTCCAGCGCCACACGGCCAGTGCCTGCGGGCAGTTTGAAGTAGGTTTCCTGCCCAATCGCCAGCGGAGTCTCGGCAAAGCGTTCAATCCGCTGATGCCCCCAATACAGCGAAGCCAACGCCAGGAGCAGCAGCAGTACAACAATCTTGAGCTTTTTTCTCTTCATCGATCAGCCATCATTAACAGTGTGGTCGCAAAAAATCATACAGTTGGCGCGAAGGGTAGCGCCATGATTGTGCCCTATTCACCGGCAGCAACGGCATCAGCGCGTTGCATATCAGCACTTCCTCCGCATCGGCCAGCGTCTCCAGCGGTTCACTGACGTAATGCAGTAGATACTCGCTGCCCGCCAGAAGTTCAATCACGCGGCGGCGCATCACACCGGCGACACCGGCCTGATCCAGATTTGGCGTAAAGACGCTTTTTCCTTTACGCCAGAACAAATTAGCCGCACAGCATTCCACCAGCATACCCGCAGTGTCAAGCACCAGCGCCTCATCGGCATCGGCCTGGTCAAGATGTGCGCGGATCAACACCTGCTCCAGGCGGTTAAGGTGTTTCAGGCCAGCCAGCAATGGATTACGCCCTAGCGCTACCGGGCTGAGCGTCAGGCTGATCCCTTCCTCACGCCATGACAGGTAATGAGCGGGATAGGTGCTGCGTGAAACGATCCGTGTAGGAGCAGCGCAGCCGCGCGGGCTGTAACCTCGTCCGCCGCTGCCTCTGGTCAGTATCGCTTTGACCACGCCAAGGGACAGAGAGCCTGCCGCATGGCGCATCTCAAGTTCAAATGCCGCCCAGTCCACTGCAGGCAGCAGCAACTTCTGTGCCGCCTGCTGCATGCGCTCAAGATGCCAAGGGAAAAGATCGATGTTGCCATCCACTACTCTGGCGGTGGTAAAGCAGCCGTCGCCAAACTGCAAACCGCGATCGCTGGCTGCCAGGGCGTCATGTTGTTGTCCATTGATCCAGTACATGCGTTTCCTCACTGTGTTATCACTACAGCATAACAGGCGCATACTACGATAAACGGCCTGGAGCCATAAAAAAAGCCCGGTCAAAATGCACCGGGCCTTTATCAACTTAAGTTGGCAATAATTATACGCGACGGAAAATCAGCGAACCATTAGTGCCACCGAAGCCGAAGGAGTTACACAGCGTGAACTCCATATCTTTGGTCTGGCGCGCTTCGTGTGGTACGAAATCCAGATCGCAACCCTCATCCGGATTATCCAGATTGATGGTAGGTGGAACCGCCTGATCGCGCAGAGCCAATACGGTAAAGATCGACTCAATCGCCCCAGCGGCACCCAGCAGGTGGCCGGTCATCGATTTGGTGGAGCTGACCATCACCCGGTTGGCATCGCTGCCAAATACGGATTTCACCGCTTGGGTTTCTGCCTTATCACCGGCCGGCGTCGAGGTGCCATGCGCGTTGATATAACCAATCTGTGACGTTGTCACACCTGCATCACGCAGTGCGTTTTCCATCGCCAAGGCGGCACCAGCACCGTTTTCCGGTGGTGATGTCATGTGGTAGGCATCGCTGCTCATACCAAACCCGACAATTTCGGCGTAAATTTTCGCACCGCGTTGTTTTGCGTGTTCGTACTCTTCCAGCACCATCATCCCCGCACCATCGCCCAGGACAAAACCATCACGGTCTTTATCCCAGGGGCGGCTTGCGGCCTGTGGGTTGTCATTGCGGGTTGAGAGCGCACGAGCCGCCCCAAAGCCGCCGACACCCAGAGGGGTACTGGCTTTTTCTGCGCCACCGGCCAGCATCACATCGGCATCATTGTAAGCGATGATACGTGCGGCATGGCCAATGTTATGGACACCTGAGGTACAGGCAGTAGCGATGGAAATACTTGGGCCACGCATGCCGTACATAATGGTCAGGTGACCGGCAATCATGTTCACAATGGTCGAAGGCACAAAAAACGGACTGATTTTCCGTGGGCCACCGTTAACCAGTGAGCTATGGTTCTCTTCAATCAACCCCAGGCCGCCGATACCAGAGCCGATAGCGGCACCAATACGATTGGCGTTCGCCTCGTTGATATCCAGCCCCGCATCCTGCATGGCTTGCATGCCGGCGACGATGCCGTATTGAATGAAGGCATCCATCTTGCGCGCATCTTTGCGCGAGATGAAATCTTCACAGTTAAAATTCTTTACCAAGCCAGCAAAGCGCGTTGCATAGGCAGTAGTATCGAAATGGTCGATCAGGCTGATGCCACTCTGACCGGCAAGAAGAGCATTCCATGTGGACTCTACCGTATTGCCGACAGGAGACAACATGCCCAGTCCGGTCACAACTACTCGACGCTTAGACACGTTTGTCCTCCAAGGAGGGAAAATATGACGCTAGGGATAGAAAAAACTTAGGCGGTCGAGTGACCGCCTAGATATGTTCGCTTACTGCTGGCTAGCGTTGATGAAATCAATAGCTGCTTGCACAGTAGTGATTTTCTCAGCTTCTTCGTCTGGAATTTCGGTGTCGAATTCTTCTTCCAGAGCCATTACCAGCTCAACGGTGTCAAGAGAATCAGCGCCCAGGTCTTCAACGAAAGAAGCGTTGTTCAATACTTCTTCCTGCTTAACACCCAGTTGCTCAACAATGATTTTCTTAACGCGTTCTTCGATAGTGCTCATACTCTTAAATTTCCTATCAAAACTCGCTTTCGCGATGGTTTTCGTAGTGTATAAAATGTTGAAAAAGATGCAACTAAATCCCGGCTGGTCAAACCACGATTTTACGCTATTTTGCGGTTTTTACCTCAAATAACGCAAATAGTTTTCGCATTTTTTAAATCATATACATGCCGCCATTGACATGTAACGTTTCACCGGTGATGTAGCTGGCCTCGTCAGAGGCTAAAAATGCAACAGCGCTGGCGATTTCTTTAGCTTCCCCAAGCCGGCTAGCCGGAACCTGAGTCAAAATGCCTGCGCGTTGATCTTCTGTCAACGCCCGTGTCATGTCCGTCTCAATAAAGCCAGGAGCCACGACGTTGACCGTAATGCCACGTGAAGCGATCTCACGTGCCAAAGACTTACTAAAACCAATCAGACCGGCTTTAGCCGCCGCGTAGTTAGCCTGCCCTGCATTCCCCATGGTGCCAACAACGGAACCGATAGAGATGATACGGCCAAACCGCTTTTTCATCATAGCTCGCATTACCGCTTTTGACAGACGGAATACGGAAGTCAGATTGGTGTCCAGGATATCCTGCCACTCATCATCCTTCATTCGCATCAGCAGGTTATCACGCGTAATCCCGGCATTATTCACTAAAATGTCGATTTCGCCAAATTCTGCGCGAATCGAGGTCAAAACGTTGTCGATAGATTGCGCATCAACCACGTTCAGCATATAGCCTTTGCCGTTCTCACCCAGATAGCTGCTGATGGCTTCAGCACCGCTCTCGCTGGTAGCGGTGCCGATAACCTTGGCGCCACGTGCAACAAACAACTCTGCAATAGCCCGGCCAATACCGCGGCTTGCGCCGGTGACCAGGACAATTTTCCCTTCGAAGCTCATGGTTATCCTCTTTTACTGTTCCAACGCCGCAGACAGGCTGGCAGTATCGTTAACCGCTGCCGCCGTCAAGGTGTCGACAATGCGTTTGGTCAGGCCGGTCAGCACTTTGCCTGGGCCCACTTCCAACAGCAGAGTCACACCCTCTGCCGCCATAAATTCTACGCTTTCCGTCCAGCGCACCGGGCTGTACAGCTGGCGAACCAACGCACTGCGGATAGCTTCTGGCGCGGTCTCTGCGCGTACATCAACGTTATTGACTACCGGAACCAGCGGCGCGTTGAAGGTGATGTCTTGCAGCGCTACAGCCAGCTTATCGGCAGCCGGTTTCATCAGTGCGCAGTGCGAAGGCACGCTCACCGGCAACGGCAGTGCACGTTTGGCACCGGCCGCCTTGCAAGCTGCGCCTGCACGCTCAACCGCTTCTTTGTTACCCGCGATAACGACCTGCCCCGGAGAGTTGAAGTTCACCGGTGAAACTACCTGGCCTTGAGCAGACTCATCACAGGCTTTGGCAATCGAGGCATTATCCAGACCGATGATGGCGTACATGGCACCGGTACCTTCCGGTACCGCTTCCTGCATCAGCTTGCCGCGCAACTCGACCAAACGGATAGCCGCAGCAAAATCCAGCACACCGGCACACACCAGCGCCGAGTATTCACCCAGGCTGTGGCCAGCCATCATCACCGGCATATTACCGCCCTGCTGCTGCCAGACACGGAAGATGGCAACGGAGGCCGCCAACAACGCTGGCTGTGTCTGCCAGGTTTTATTCAGCTCTTCTGCCGGGCCAGTCTGCACCAACTGCCACAGATCGTAACCCAAAGCCGCAGAAGCGTCGCTAAAAGTTTGTTCCACAATGGGAAACTGTGCGGCCAAATCGGCCAACATGCCAACGGTTTGAGAACCCTGGCCTGGAAAAACAAAAGCAGTTTGCGTCATTTTTTTATTCCTGTTGAATCAAAAGCGAACCAGCGCCGAGCCCCAGGTAAAGCCACCGCCGAATGCTTCCAGCAACACCAGCTGACCACGCTGGATGCGCCCGTCGCGTACGGCTTCGTCGAGCGCCGCAGGTACCGAGGCGGCAGAAGTGTTTCCGTGACGATCGAGCGTCACTACCACTTTCTCCATCCCCATACCCAGTTTTTTTGCCGTTGCGCTGATGATGCGCAGGTTGGCCTGATGCGGAACCAGCCAATCCAGTTCACTGCGGTCAAGATCGTTAGCCTTCAGCGTTTCATCAACGATATGTGCCAGTTCGGTGACTGCCACTTTAAACACTTCATTACCCGCCATGGTGACGTAAGCAGGATGATCCGGGTTCTGACGATCTTTATTCGGCAGAGCCAGCAGATTGCCATAGCGACCATCGGCATGCAGATGGGTAGAGATAATGCCCTGGTCCTCAGAAGCCCCCAGCACTACCGCGCCAGCACCGTCGCCAAACAGGATGATCGTGCCGCGATCTTCAGGATCGAGCGTGCGCGACAGCACATCTGAGCCGATCACCAGCGCATGTTTTACCGCGCCGTTCTTGACGTACTGATCGGCCACGCTCAAGGCGTAGGTAAAGCCAGCACAGGCCGCCGCGATGTCAAACGCCGCGCAGTCCTGAATACCCAGCATCTGCTGTACCTGGCAGGCAGAACTTGGGAACGCATGGCTTGAGGTGGTGGTCGCCACCACGATCAGGCCGATATCTTCTTTAGCCACACTCGCCATTTCCAGCGCGTGAGACGCGGCATGGAAGCTCATGGTTGCCACGGTTTCATCCGGGGCAGCGATACGACGTTCACGAATACCGGTGCGAGTCACGATCCACTCGTCAGACGTATCCACCATTTTTTCTAAGTCAGCGTTGGTGCGCACTTGTGCGGGTAAGTAACTCCCCGTACCGAGAATCTTTGTATACATGAACGATCAGTCACTCTTGGGTAATACAGCTTCAAGGCGCGCAGCAATCCTGTCCGGAACTTGCCGCTGCACCGCCTGTACAGCCTGTTCGATTGCCACCGCAAACGCGTTTTGGTTTGCAGCGCCGTGGCTCTTGATCACGGTTCCCCGCAATCCTAACAGACATGCACCATTATACTGGTCGGGGTTCAGATGACCAAAACGCCTTGCCACCCTTTTTTGTAACCAACGACCCAACAATTTTAACCACCACGCCTGTTTTCCCCCATCGGAGGATGACTTGAGTAGCGACAAGAACAGTCTTATCACACCCTCCATGGTTTTCAGAGTGACGTTGCCGACAAAGCCGTCGCAGACCATCACATCGGTTTTACCGGTGAGCAGGTCGTTGCCTTCCAGATAACCAATATAGTTGATTGCCTGCGTTTTTTTAAGTACGGCGGAGGCTTCGCGGATATTATCCAGTCCTTTGGTTTCTTCTTCGCCGATATTGAGCAGTGCCACACGTGGCTGCGCGATACCCAATACCTCTTCCGCCATCACTGCTCCCATGACCGCGAACTGCACCAGCATCGTGCTGTCGCATTCTACGTTGGCCCCCAGATCCAGCACCACGGTTTTACCGCGCTGTTGGTTAGGTATCACAGTCATCAACGCCGGGCGTTCAATGCCGTCCAACGGTTTGATCAGCAGCTTGGCCAGCCCCATCAACGCCCCGGTATTCCCTGCACTGACACAAGCCTGCGCCTCACCGCTTTTAATCAACTCCAGCGCAATGCGCATAGAGGTACCTCGGCTGGCCCGGATCGCTTGTGAAGGCTTCGCGTCACCGGCAATAACCGATTCGGCAGGTACGACTTGCAAGCGTTCCAGGACAGACGGATCGGCTTTGGCAAGTAACGGGGAGATGACGTCGGGATCGCCGACTAACAGGAGATGAAGCTGTAAATTAGAGGCCAGTGCCTGCAATGAAGCAGGCACTGTGACGCAGGGACCGAAATCCCCGCCCATTGCATCTAACGCCAGGGTTAGACGAGTCAAAGTATCGCTGACTTAGCCGATAACCTTGCGACCGCGGTAGAAACCGTCGGCAGTGATGTGGTGACGACGATGAGTTTCACCGGAAGTCGCATCTACAGACAAGGTGGTGGTGGTCAGGGCATCGTGTGAACGACGCATGCCACGTTTGGAACGGGTTGGTTTATTTTGTTGTACGGCCATGGACCTTACTCCTCGATTACTTACGCTTTAAACTGGCTAATACGGCAAATGGATTTGGTTTCTCCGCCTCAGGAGGCAGTTTGCCAAACACCATGTCCGCTTCGGACACTTCACAGTGTTCAGATTCATGTACCGGAACGACAGGCAGTGAAAGAATAATTTCATCTTCAATCATTGCCAACAGATCGACTTCGCCAAACTCGTCAACTTCGATCGGTTCGTACGCTTCCGGTAATGCCTCAGCCTGCTCATCATTGACGACCGGGCTAAAACAATATGTTGTGTGGACCTGGTGTGCAAACGGGACACCACAGCGTTGGCACATCAGCGTTACCGCGACGTCCGCATGCCCTGTTATCACCGCGAGGCGCTGGTTATCAATATCAAACGACAACTGCACTTCGACATCACTGTCCACACTGACCACGGAGTCGGCAACACGTGTAACCAGCTCAGGCGCGTAGGAACCAACATAGTCCAGGCGTTTCTGAGCGGTACGTACCGCATCAATGGTCAAGGGTAATTTTACCTTTTGCATAGGGCGCGCATATTAACTTTGTAACGTCATAGAGTCAAAGAAAAAGGCCCTAAAACGGCACCTTTCACCAATATTCGCTTCCAGAGCGGCCGACAGTTTAAGATGAGCGACATATTTACGCTACGGTTTGTGGAAAAAATTATGCAAAGACTCTTACTTGCCTCAACCTCGATCTATCGCCAGCAACTGTTGGAAAAGCTGCACCTGCCCTTTATTTGTGCAGCACCGCAAACCGATGAAACACCGCTGCCCGGTGAAAGTGCCGAGGCTTTAGTGCTGCGCCTGGCGGCGGCCAAGGCTCAGGCGCTGGCTATGGCCTACCCTGATTATCTGATTATCGGTTCCGATCAGGTCTGCGTGATCGCCGGAGAAATCACCGGTAAGCCCCATAGCGAAGAGAACGCCCGCCAGCAGCTACGTGAGGCCAGCGGCCAGCAGGTGACCTTCTATACCGGTTTGGCGCTCTATAATAGCCGTAGCCAACGCCTACAGGTGATGTGTGAACCTTTCCACGTTCATTTCCGTGCCTTGAGCGAAGTGGAAATCGAAACCTATGTGCGCCTGGAACAGCCGCTCAACTGCGCAGGCAGCTTCAAGAGTGAAGGTTTGGGGATTGCGCTGTTTGATAAGTTGGAGGGCCGCGATCCGAATGCGTTGATTGGCCTGCCGCTGATCGCATTGTTGGAAATGTTGCGGGCTGAAGGGGTCAACCCGCTGGTATAAACTTATTTTTTGGCTGCGGCGGTCCGTTGGCGCAATACCTGCAGGCAATGACGCAGTTCGTCATCCATCGGCGCTTCGATGCGCATCGTTTCGCCGGTGGCAGGATGTTCAAAGCGCAGCGCTGCCGCATGCAGGAACAGGCGTTTCAGGCCGGTGCCCGCCAATTGGCGATCGAACTCCCGGTCACCATAACGGTCATCAAAGGCGATCGGATGCCCAGCATGCAAGGTATGCACACGAATCTGGTGGGTACGCCCGGTGATCGGGCTGGCCTTCACCAGCGTGGCATGTTCAAAGCGCTCTTCGATCTTGAAGCGGGTCTCCGAAGGTTTGCCTTCGCTGTTGACGCGGACAATGCGCTCCCCGCTCTGCAAAATATTCTTCAGCAACGGTGCCTGCACCGCTTTGCAGTGCGACTGCCACTCGCCGCGCACCAACGCCAGATAATCCTTCTGCATCCCCTTGAGGCGCAACTGCTCGTGCAGCGAACGCAGCGCCGAACGCTTCTTGGCCACCATCAACACGCCGGAGGTGTCGCGATCCAGACGGTGCACCAGCTCCAGAAAACGTGCTTCCGGACGTAATGCCCGCAATCCTTCGATCACGCCAAAACTCAGGCCACTGCCGCCATGCACCGCCGTTCCCGAAGGTTTGTTGAGCAGCAACAGGTGATCGTCCTCATAAAGGATGCAATCCGCCAGGGCAGCAACTTTATCCAGCTTGGCGGAAACCGGCGCATCTTCACGCTCGGCGACCCGAACCGGAGGAATGCGCACCACGTCGCCCGCCGCCAGTTTATATTCAGCCTTGATGCGGCCTTTATTGACCCGCACCTCGCCTTTGCGCACGATGCGATAAATCATGCTCTTCGGCACGCCTTTCAGGCGGGCAAGCAAAAAATTGTCGATTCTCTGACCGGCTTCATCGTCAGAAATCGTCACTAATTGTACTGCGGGAATGTTCGTTTTCATGGGGCGGGATTCTAAATAGAGCGCGTCAATAGCGCCACCTCTTTTTATGTGCTTAACTGTCTCTCAGACTGTGAAAGAAACGCCAGCGAACAATAAGGCAGCAAGCCAGGTTGATCGTTTGCGGTTTCCGCCACAGTTAGCGCAAAGTCACCTTGCTATAAAGGTACTTGCAATGGAATAATGCTGTAACTTTCCGTGCCGATCCCCTTGAAACGAGGAGAATTGCGGAATTATACAGTTTGTCTGGTTGCACAAAAACGCAGCAATGGCGTAAGACGTAATGTGAAATCAAACAATTAGCGGGCTGCGGGTTGCAGCTTGGCCGGCAAATGGAATCAGATCTGTCAACATACATCAGAGGCTATTCCCTGAGTCAAAAGCGCTGTGTTTCACAAAGAAATACAGGCTTACCGAGATAATGCGCCCCTATGCAGGCGACAACCGTGAGGTTGACGGCTTTGCGAGAAGACACGGGGTTTTCGGTTTTAACCTGGCCATGAGGTTATTTTGCCCGCAGCTTTGTCGATAATGTAAAAAAAACGAGTAAGTTAAGATGAAAAGAATGTTGATTAACGCAACTCAGCAGGAAGAGTTGCGTGTTGCCCTTGTAGATGGACAGCGGCTGTACGATCTGGATATTGAAAGCCCTGGCCATGAGCAGAAAAAAGCGAATATTTACAAAGGCAAAATCACTCGAATTGAACCTAGTCTCGAGGCCGCGTTCGTTGATTACGGCGCTGAACGACATGGTTTCCTTCCGCTAAAAGAAATCGCTCGCGAATACTTCCCAAGCAATTACTCTTCCCATGGTCGCCCAAACATCAAAGATGTGCTGCGTGAAGGCCAGGAAGTCATCGTTCAGGTTGATAAAGAAGAACGGGGTAATAAAGGCGCCGCCTTGACCACCTTCATCAGCCTGGCCGGTAGCTATCTGGTTCTGATGCCGAACAATCCGCGTGCCGGTGGTATTTCCCGCCGCATCGAAGGTGACGACCGTACCGAACTGAAAGAAGCGCTCTCCTCGCTGCAATTGCCAGACGGCATGGGTCTGATTGTCCGCACCGCTGGCGTTGGCAAATCTGCCGACGCTCTGCAATGGGACCTGTCATTCCGCCTCAAGCACTGGGAAGCGATTAAAAAAGCCGCCGAAGGCCGCCCTGCTCCTTTCCTGATCCACCAGGAAAGCAACGTTATCGTGCGAGCATTCCGCGATTACCTGCGTCCGGACATCGGCGAAATCCTGATCGACAACCCGAAGGTACTCGATCTGGCCAAAGAGCACATCGCTGCCCTGGGCCGCCCGGACTTCAGCAGCAAGATTAAATTGTACAGTGGCGAAATCCCGCTGTTCAGCCATTACCAAATCGAATCACAGATCGAGTCCGCGTTCCAACGTGAAGTGCGTCTACCTTCCGGTGGTTCCATCGTGATCGACACCACCGAAGCCTTGACCGCTATCGATATCAACTCCGCGCGTGCAACCCGCGGTGGCGACATCGAAGAGACCGCATTCAATACCAACCTGGAAGCCGCAGATGAAATTGCTCGCCAATTGCGCCTGCGCGACCTGGGTGGCCTGATCGTTATCGACTTTATCGATATGACCCCGGTTCGTCACCAGCGTGAAGTGGAAAACCGTCTGCGCGATGCCGTCCGCCAGGATCGTGCCCGCATTCAGATTGGCCGTATCTCTCGCTTCGGCCTGCTGGAAATGTCCCGTCAGCGCCTCAGCCCGTCACTGGGTGAGTCCAGCCACCACGTGTGCCCGCGCTGTACCGGTACCGGCACCATCCGTGATAACGAATCGCTGGCGCTGTCTATTCTTCGCCTGATCGAAGAAGAAGCGCTGAAAGAGAACACCAAAGAAGTTCACGCCATCGTACCAGTTCAGGTTGCTTCCTACCTGCTGAACGAAAAACGTGATTCTGTCAGCGCGATCGAGAAGCGCCAGGGTGGCGTGAAAGCGATCATCGTGCCAAACGATCAGATGCAAACTCCGCATTACTCCGTGCTGCGCGTACGCAAGGGTGAAGAAACACCAACCCTGAGCTACCTGCTGCCGAAGCTGCATGAAGAAGAAATGGCCCAGCCGCAGGATGATGCGCCAGTCGAGCGCAAACGCGAGCAGCCGGCTCTGGCTTCCTTCTCCCTGTCACAGGATGCTCCACCGCAGGAAGAAGAGCCTGTGGTTAGCAAGCCTGCCGTTGCCGCCAAACCGGCAGTTGCATCACCCCCCGCTGCTGAGGCCAAACCTGGCCTGTTGAGCCGTCTGTTCGGTGGCTTGAAGTCACTGTTCGCCGGTGAAGAAACGCCGGTGGTTGAAGCTAAACCGGTCGTAGCTGAGAAAACGGAAGACAGCGACAACCGCCGTCAGGATCGTCGTGGTCAACGCCGCCAAGGCTCTGGCCGTAAAGGTGAACGTGGCGAGCGTAAAGAACGTGGCGAAGGGCGTGACAACCGTGAACGTGGTGATCGTGAACCACGCGAAAATCGCGAACCGCGCGAACCGCGTGAAAGCCGTGACGATCAGCGCCGCAACAACCGCCGTAACGCACAACAACAGACTGCACCAGCGGCTGCCAACACCGAAGTGCAGACTGAAGAAGCGGCCAAGGCACAGCGCGAAGATCAGCAACAGCGCCGTGAACAGCGTGCCGAGCGTCAACGCCGTCGTCAGGAAGAAAAACGCCAAGCTCCACAAGACGTCAAAGTGCCAGAAACTGCGGAAGTCGTTGTTGCCAGCCATAGCAATGACGAAGATGAAGACCGTCATCAGCAGCCAACGCAGCGTCGTCAACGCCGTCCACTCACGCAGAAAGTTCGCGTCCTGTCGGCGGAAGAAGAACTGCATCGCGCCGCTGAAGAGCTGTTAGCGCCTAAAGCGCCAGTTGCCAAGGTAGAAGAAAGCCAGGCTCCGGTAGTGGCTGAAAACGTTAAACTGTTGCCACAGACCATTGCGGCCCAGTCTGAAGATGACGCGCAAGCTGACAACCGTGGAAACGGTGAAAACGGCATGCCACGTCGCTCTCGTCGTTCTCCACGCCATCTGCGCGTCAGTGGTCAGCGTCGTCGTCGCTATCGTGACGAACGTTATCCGAACCAGTCGCCAATGCCGTTGGCCGGGGCGTTTGCCTCACCAGAGATGGCTTCAGGCAAGGTTTGGGTCAGCTATCCTGTGGCACAAGCAGCCGTCTACGTTGAACACGAAGAAGCTCAAGCGCCAGTGGCGGTAGAAACCGTAGCCGTTGCTGCTGCACCGGTGGCTGTTGAAGCCGCTCCTGTTCAGCCTGTAGTCAACGAAGCGCCAAGCGTCGTTGAAACCGCTCCGGCAGTGGCTGAATCGGTGGCAGCACCGGTAGTTGAAGCCCCGGTAGAAACTGCACCGGTTGAAACCGTTGTCAGTGAAACAACTGAGGATGAGACGGTTGCAGATGCCACGGTACAAGCTGAACCCGTTATCGCTGAGCCCGCAGTGCAAGAGCCTGTAGTGGAAGAAACTGTAGTGGAAGCCGTTGTGGCCGCCCCTGCAGAGGCTACTGTAACCGCAGAGCCGGAAGTCGTGTCAGCACAGCCAGAGGCTGCTCCAGCTCCAGTGCAAGCGGCCCCAGTGGTTGCACAACCACAACCGGCACTCTACAAGCATATCGCTACCGCCCCGATGACCAAAGCGCCTGCGCCGGATTATCAGCAGGAAGCCGCGAAGACCAGCGAGTGGCAGCGCCCTTCCTTCAACTTTGACGGAAAAGGTTCTGCTGGCGGCCATGCAGCGGCGAATCAGGCCACTGCTCCAGCGACCAAACCGCAGCCGGTTAACGACTAAGTTAATCCCTGCCATAAAAAAACCCGCCTAGATGGCGGGTTTTTTCTTACTACTGAACACTCATGCCCTTCTTTTCAGTTTGTTAACGCCCAATGCCCAAGTTGCTCTGTTCGCCTAAGCCAACTGATTTCAACTTGTCATTAACTAACAGATGCATCCAAACCGTTTTCCGCTTATCCTTTCACCCCGGCGTGAATAACCCCCGTTTATTCGCTTTTATTAAGATTTTTTGACCGCCGGAGCTCTGCACCATGACCGCACAACCCCAAGCCCTGAAAATCCGCCGCCCTGACGACTGGCATATCCATTTGCGTGACGACGACATGCTGAAAACGGTTCTGCCCTATACCAGTCAGGTGTTTGGCCGGGCGATTGTGATGCCGAACCTGGCCCCACCGATCACCACCGTTGCCGCGGCACGTAGCTATCGTGAACGTATTCTGGCTGCGCTCCCCGCAGAACATAACTTCACGCCGTTGATGACCTGCTACTTGACGGATTCCCTCGCTGCGGCGGAGCTGGTCAACGGGTTTGAGCAAGGGGTGTTCACCGCTGCCAAGCTCTATCCAGCCAATGCCACCACCAATTCCAGCCACGGCGTGAGCGATGTGACCGGGATTTATCCCCTGCTTGAGCAGATGCAGAAGATGGGTATGCCGCTGCTGATCCATGGTGAAGTCACCGATGCCAGCGTGGATATCTTCGATCGCGAGGCTCGCTTTATCGAACAGGTGATGGAGCCGGTACGCCGCCAGTTCCCGGAATTAAAAATCGTATTCGAGCATATCACTACCCGGGAAGCCGCTCAGTACGTGCAGGAAGGCAATCGTTTCCTTGGTGCCACCATTACGCCACAGCACCTGATGTTTAACCGCAACCACATGCTGGTAGGCGGGATCCGGCCACACCTGTTCTGCCTGCCAATCCTCAAGCGTAACATCCATCAGGAAGCGTTACGCAGCGCCGTTGCCAGCGGTTGTGACCGCTTCTTCCTCGGCACCGACTCGGCACCTCATGCCAAACACCGTAAAGAGACCAGCTGTGGCTGCGCAGGGGTATTTAACGCCCCGAACGCGATGCCCGCCTATGCCACCGTATTTGAACAATTAGGCGCCCTGGAGCACCTGGAAGCCTTCAGCTCGCTGAATGGCCCCCGCTTCTACGGCTTGCCGGTTAACCAGGACTTTATCACGCTGCAACGCCTGCCGGTGGCCCAGCCAGAGGAGATCACGTTGGGTAATGAAGCCGTGGTGCCCTTCCTGGCCGGTGAGACCATCAACTGGTCAGTGACAGACTGCTAAATATTTTATTTCTGCTCTTGCCTCCGGCGCCAGTTGACTGTATAAATATCCAGTAGACAGTTCCGGGGGCAATTATGCGTGTTGAAGTCACTATAGATAAAACCAAACCACTGCCGCCGGGGGCTATCGAAGCCCTGACCGGCGAATTCACTAAACGGGTCAATCGCCAGTTTCCTGACACTACCGTCCAGATCCGTTATGCCGGTGCCAATGGCCTTTCCGTCATGGGCGGTGCCAAAACAGATAAAGACCTGATCGAGGAGATACTCCAGGAAACCTGGGAAAGTGCCGACGATTGGTTCAGTGCAGAATAATTCTGCAATGTCGTTGTTGCCGGGGGTCGCTCTCCGGCTTTTTTGTTTCTGCCGTATCGTCGTTTTGCCTGGAAGAAACAGCACTTGTGGTCTGTAATGATTAGACAACTTATGGTGCAACAAAGGTATAAACAATGGTTCCTGATAAAGACAAGCCCGAAGAAGCGATGACCTTTGGCGAGTTGCTGGCCCTGATCGCCGATCAAAAACGGCGACTGAGCGTACTCGAGGTCGCTTTCTCTTATTTGTCTTTTGGCTTGAATGACAAAGCCAACCAGTTGCTGATCCACAACCTTAAACTGGAAGCACAAAATCAGAACCGCGATCCTGAAATGCAAAAGCATTTCGCCCATTTGGCAGCCGAATTGGAAAGTCATGCGCACGTGAAACTTCCTCCTGCCGCCGAAGAGTAATATTGTTAGATGACTTAAGCACGGGCGCAGCATGCAGCTGCCCCAACCCTTTACCTAAAACCCCCAGCTATCCACTCCGCTAGCCGATTAATTACGCAAAAAATATTTATTTGCAATAAACCGCAGGAAAACACCCCACGCCAGATCCTGAATGCGTATACTGTAAAAGCTCACCATGAAGGTGAGACACATTGATCCTCGTTAGTAACTCCAGCTAGTCACTACTTGATAAGGGGTCTTTATGGACAGAAATGATGAAGTAATACAGACACATCCGCTTGTTGGCTGGGATATCAGTACCGTCGATGTTTATGATGCCATGATGATTCGCCTTCATTACCTGTCTTCACTAGACCAAACAGCCGAAGAAGCGCAAGTGGATCGGACTCTTTGGCTAACCACAGACGTTGCCCGCCAATTAATCAATATTTTAGAGGCTGGCATCGCCAAGATAGAATCTACGGATTATTTAGACCTTGATCGCAGAAAACATTAACCCATTCACCCTCAACCGCTAAGGCGTCGGCAATTAACCGGCGCCTTTTCTTTTGTATCGACCCGCATCGGTTCATGGTGCATTACCGCCGCCAAACTCTTATCATATCTGCCATCAGCGACACATCAAAGAAAGGACATGGCACGTGGAATATGACTTGATCATCGTGGGTAGTGGCTCGGTTGGGGCTGCTGCAGGCTATTATGCGACAGCCGCAGGCCTTAAGGTCTTAATGATCGACAGCGCTTTCCCCCCGCATCGTCAGGGCAGCCACCACGGCGATACCCGTATCATCCGCCATGCTTACGGCGAGGGCGAAAAATATGTGCCTTTTCTGCTGCGTGCCCAGGCACTGTGGAATGGATTAGAGCAGAAAAGCGGCGACAAGCTGTTTCATCCCTGTGGCGTGCTCACCCTGGGGCCACAAGACAGTGAATTTGTCACCACGGCACAGCGCAGTGCCAAAAACTTCAACCTCCATAACGAGTTACTGAGCGCCGAACAGATCCAACAACGCTGGCAAGAGTTCACCGCGCCAACGGGTTATGTCGGCCTGTTCGAACCAGATGCAGGAATACTGCGCTCGGAACTGATTGTTGCCAGCTACGTCAGATTGGCCAGAGAAGCGGGCTGCGCCCAACTGTTTAATTGTCCGGTAACCGCCATCGAGCCAATCGATCAGGGGGTTGAGGTCGTGACTTCAGAGGGGCGCTACCAAGGGCGTAAAGCCGTGGTCTGCGCGGGAACCTGGGTCAAAAATCTGTTACCACAGCTTCCTGTTTCACCGGTGCGTAAGGTGTTTTCGTGGTATCAGGCAGATGGTCGTTACAGCGAAAACAACCGCTTTCCGGCTTTCACCGTTGAAGCGCAAGACGGCTGCCACTACTACGGTTTCCCCTCTGAGAATGACGGCTTAAAGGTCGGTAAACATGATGGTGGACAACCGATGGAGACAGCGGATCAGCGCAAGCCGTTCGGCTCCCTGGCCAGCGACGGTACCGAAGTATTCGGCTTTCTGCGCCACTTCCTGCCAGGGCTTGGCGTCTGTCTGCACGGTGAAGCCTGTAGCTATGATATGAGCCCGGATGAAGACTTTATTATCGACACCCTGCCTAGCTGCCAACGCCTGATGGTGATCACCGGCCTGAGCGGCCACGGCTTTAAGTTTGCCAGCGTACTGGGTGAGATAGCCGCGCTGTTTGCGCAAGATAAGCCTTCATCCCTGGATATCACACCCTTCAGCCTGCGGCGTTTCTGACCGTTCAATCCCCTGTTCGCCCCGCTCTGGCAAGCGGCAGGGGAAAACCCCAGCGATATGAATACACCAACCTACTGATATTAATGAAAAATAAGCTATGGACGGAAATATCTTCCTATAGCCACTGGATTTCCGAATTGATCCCACAACCGGGTAAGGCCTATTTTACATAATTAGGCTCTAGCCGTTTTGTATCTTCAACAAGGACGTCACTATGAAACTACTCGTTGTGGACGAATGCTGTTTCACTCGTATTGGGATCGCCAACCACTTTACTGACAACGTGTTTGCGTCAGTAAACTGCTGCCCAGACATCGACACCGCGCTTCCTCTACTGGCCAGTTTCAAACCCAGCCATATTTTGGTGAATCTGTCCAACTACTGCCGCTGCACAACAGACAATCAACTGCTTTCAGCGTTTATCACGGCGGCCTGGCGTGCAACGGTATATATTTATCTGGATGCTCCTTATCCCTACAGTGAAAGCCCGCTGCGTATTGCCAGCAATACTTTTTTATTCAACAAAACCGTGCTACCCATTGCGCTAAAAACGCTAAGTAAAAGCCCAAGTGAGCTAATGAAGGATGAAGAGGCTCATTCGCTTTTCAGCCCGCAAGAATTGACGGTAATGCGCTATTGGATGTCCGAAATGCCGAATTATCGCATCGCCAAAAAATTACAGATCAGCGCCCATACGGTGTACGTGCATAAACGCCATATCACCGAGAAAATCAACGTGCGTAACCGGCTTGAATTTTATTCACTGTATAACATACTGCGTTATTTCTATCCGCCAGAACCCACCACCTTTAAGCCGGTGGGTTCGGCTTCGTTAGAGCTGCGGGCCGCCGTTTAAGCCTTATTTCGGCGTGATTTCGTTTATCTGGCGCCCATCGCCGAGGAGCATGGCCACCTTGCGTCCTCCGTCCATAGTTTCCAACGTGATGCGCGCGATAATGGTCAAGGGGACCGAAAGCAACATCCCCACGGGCCCCATCAGCCAGCCCCAGAAGATCAGGGAAAGAAACACCACCAACGTAGAAAGCCCCAGCCCACGGCCCATGATCCGCGGTTCCAGCATATTACCGATGATCAGGTTGATCAGGATATAACCCGCAGCCACCACGGCCGCATCGGCAAAGCCGTTAAACAGCAAAGCCTGGATCAGCGGCGGAATAGCGGCAATGATCGAACCAATATTGGGCACATAGTTGAACATGAACGCCATCATGCCCCAGATAAAGGCAAAACGAACGCCAACCCAGCTCAAAAAGCCCCAGACGATCAGACCTGTGGCCAGGCTGATGGCGGTCTTGATCACCAGATAGTGCGTGACCCCTTGCAAGGCCCTGCGGATAGTGGCCATCCCTTCGGTGGGATTATCCAGCGCCTGCTGCAGCTTAAAGGGCAAGACCTTTACCTCAAACAGCATAAAGACCACCGTCATCAATAACAGGAAGATGCTGGTCATCGCGCCGGAAAGTTGCCCTAGCAGGCGGGTCACCAGGTTCATGGTGGCGCCAGGATCGACATATTTGACCACCGCATCTGCCGAGAAGGTAATATCCAGATTGAAGCGTTGCGCCTGGTATTGCAGTTCACTCAACTTCTCCAGCATCATGCCCCGATACTGCGGCAAGGAGCGAGCAAACTCATTTAATGAAGCACCCAGCATACCGATCAAGGTCAGCAACAGCAGGACAATGGCAATCACCAACAGCGTCACCCCCAGCGCTCTGGGCACCCGAAAGCGTTCCAGTAGCAGCACCAGCGGGTTTAACACGATGGCCAAGAACACCGCCAGCAGGAATGGCACCACAATATCTGCCGCCGCCTTTATGCCAGCCAGGATCACCACCAGCATGGCCAGCATCATGATCAAACGTAGCTTGCGGTCATTAAACTCGGGAATGCCCATGAAAGTTCCTTGTGTGATACAGGCCCGCCAGGCCATTGATAAATACATGTTAGCAAATTATTCCTTGCTGTCGCAGGCATATCATCCTCAAGTTGCTGAAGGAATTAAATTAATCTTGGTCGACAGAGTGAACAAATAATCGTCGCTAGTCGTTATTCAATTATTTGCCAAGGTTTTTGGTGGTATTTACGAAAAATGACAAAAGCTGACAATGAAGAATAAAGTCGATAGATTTCAATTGGCCAGCATTTCCCCAACATCGCCAAAAAAACACCCTCTCCAACGATTCCTTTGACCAACTTGCCACAACTCAAACAAATCTACTGATTAATATTTTTATGATGTTACTTAGTTAAATTTATTATTGATTTATGTTTCTTAAAGTTTAAGTATTGCTGTCGGTAAATGAGTTTTGTAAGGAAAACTGATGCTCTGGAAAAATACCGCCGACCGCTTTGGTCACGTTTCTGTACTGATCCACTGGCTGGTGGCGCTGACCGTTTACGGCATGTTCGCCCTCGGATTATGGATGGTGACGCTGGGCTACTACGACGTTTGGTATCACCAGGCGCCGGAGATCCACAAAAGTATTGGCACGCTGCTATTTATCGTCATGGTGGTACGAGTGGTTTGGCGTTTTATCTCGCCGCCGCCCAAGCCCCTGGCAAGTTATAGCCGTCTTACGCATATCAGTGCCGTGCTCGCCCATATCGCACTTTATACCGTGCTGTTCGCCATCCTGATCAGCGGCTACCTGATCTCGACCGCCGATGGTCAGGCAATCAGCGTATTTGGCTGGTTTGACGTACCGGCCAGCGTGACCGGTTTGCCACAGCAGGCCGACACCGCCGGGACTATCCACCTTTATCTGGCTTGGGCCGTCGTCGTGCTTTCAGTACTGCACGCCCTGGCCGCGCTTAAACATCACTTTATTGATGGTGATGTGACTTTGAAACGGATGCTGGGACGCAGCACCGATTAACCCTTTGGATTTATGGAGATATTGCTATGTTGAAGAAAACCGTATTAGGCTTGGCCGCGGGTGCCCTGCTGTTAAACGCCGGTTCCGCTCTGGCTGCCAACTATAAAATCGACAAACAAGGCCAGCACGCCTTTATCGAATTCCGCATCCAGCACCTGGGCTACAGCTGGATTTATGGCTCTTTCAAAGATTTTGACGGTGGCTTCACCTTCGATGAAAAAGACCCGGCTAACGATAAAGTCAACGTAACCATTAACACAGCAAGCGTAGACACCAACCACGCCGAGCGTGACAAGCACCTGCGCAGCGCAGATTTCTTGAACGTCGAAAAGAACAAGCAGGCTACCTTTACCTCTACCGAAGTGAAAAAAGACGGTGAAGGTTATGCCGTAGTCGGTAACCTGACGTTGAACGGCGTGACCAAGCCGGTTACGCTGGCAGCCAAACTGGTCGGCGAAGGTAAAGATCCTTGGGGCGGTTACCGCGCCGGTTTCGAAGCCAACGGTAAAATCAAGCTAAAAGACTTCGGCATCACCACCGACCTCGGCCCGGCTTCCCAGGAAGTTGAGCTGATCATCTCGGTCGAAGGCGTTCGCGAGAAGTAATACATTCTTTATACAACTAGGGCGCTGAATTTCAGCGCCCTTGTCTCTCTCCTACGCGCAACACCCTACTCTTTCGGTTCTGGGATATGCATGGTGGTTTGCAACAGCCCTTTGGACTTATTGAAGATTTTTACGCCATTCTCGCGGCCAGCCCGGCGGGCTCGCTGTTCTTCACGCGGTAATTTCAGCTCTTCACGGCAGGTCTCGCTGCAGCAGCCAGCAAACTTCTCGGCACAGCTTGGGCACTGGATAAACAGCAGATGGCAGCCGTCGTTCAGGCAGTTGGTGTGAGTATCACATGGCGCACCGCACTGATGGCAGTTGGCGATCACGTCCTCTGAGATACGTTCCCCCATGCGCTCGTCAAACACAAAGTTCTTGCCGATGAACTTCAGTGGCAACCCCTTCGCCTTCGCCTGGCGGGCATACTCGATAATACCGCCTTCCACGTGATAGACGTTTTTGAAGCCATTATGCAGCATATAGGCGCTGGCTTTCTCACAACGGATCCCACCGGTACAGTACATGACAATATTTTTGTCTTTCTGCTCCTGTAGCATCTCCACCGCCATCGGTAGCTGATCGCGGAACGTGTCGGAAGGCACTTCGATCGCCTTCTCAAAGTGCCCGACCTCGTACTCATAGTGGTTGCGCATATCGACGAACACCGTATTCGGATCGTCGATCATCTGGTTAACGCGATCGGCCTGCAGATACTCACCCACATTGGCAGGGTTGAAGGTCTCATCTTCAATCCCATCGGCCACAATACGTTCACGCACTTTCAGACGCAGTACCCAGAAGGATTTGCCATCGTCTTCCAGCGCAATATTCAGGCGCACCTGGTCCAGAGCCGGGTGCGAAGCAAACAACACGGTTTTGAACGCGTCAAAGTGACTCTGCGGCACGCTGATCTGCGCATTGATGCCCTCTTTAGCCACGTAGATACGGCCAAACACCTTCAGCTTATCGAACTGAATATACAGGCTATCGCGAAATGCTTTGGGGTCGTCAATGGTGAAATATTTATAAAAAGAAACTGTGGTGCGTGGCTCGGTTTCGGCCAGCATACGCGCCTTCAGTTCCTCATTAGAAATTCGGTTATGTAACACTGGCATGGTGTACTTTCCTGTCTTTCGGGAGGTGACTGATTGAGTGCCCACGGGCCGTTAGCCCGCGCGCGGCGCACATCATACCCGAAAATAGGCTGCAACACAGCATTAACCCGGCGGCAATGATTTCCGCACAAAGCTTGACGTTATTGGCAAATACCGATAAGCCTAGTGCAAGTTGTAGCAACGAATTCTGACGGACCATGAGGAAATTATGAGCCAGCTGTTTACTCCGATCACCCTGGGGCTACTGCGGTTGCCTAACCGTATCATTATCGCCCCCATGTGCCAGTACTCTGCCGACAACGGTAAAGCCACCGAATGGCATACGATGCACCTTGGCCATCTGTCTCTTTCCGGGGCGGGTTTGCTGATTGTGGAAGCCACTGCGGTATCACCAGAAGGACGTATTTCTCCGGGGGATCTGGGCCTGTGGGACGACGCTACCGAACAGGCACTTGCCGACGTGGTACAGGCGGTGAAAAAACACGCCACCATGCCTTTGGGGATCCAACTGGGACACGCTGGCCGCAAAGCTTCCTGCGCTCTTCCCTGGCAAGGTGGAGCCCAGTTGGCCAGGAGTGAGGGCGGTTGGCAAACGCTCTCTGCCTCTGCCCAGCCCTTTAACCCTCTGGATGAGGCTCCACAGGCCATGAGCCTGGAGCAAATTGAGCAGTTGAAGGCGCAATTTGTTGCAGCGGCACGGCGTGCCGACCGTCTCGGCTTCGATCTGATCGAACTGCACGGGGCACATGGTTACCTGTTGCACCAGTTCCTTTCGCCACTGGCCAATCAGCGCACCGATCAATACGGCGGATGTCTGCAAAATCGGATGCGATTGTTGCTGGAAATTTTCAGCGAGGTGCGGGCGGTGTTCCCCGCCAACAAAGCGCTTGGCGTGCGGATCTCCGCCAGTGACTGGGTTGAAGGCGGCTGGAACGAACAGCAGTCCGTTGAGCTGACCAGCGCTTTAAAGGAATTGGGCTGCGATTACATTCATATTTCCAGCGGCGGCCTGTCGCCGCAGCAAAAAATCCCGGTGGGGCCGAACTACCAGGTCCCCTTTGCCGAAACCATCAAACATAAAGTAGGGATACCAACCATCGCCGTGGGGTTGATCACCGAACCGGAGCAGGCAGAAGCGATCGTCGCCACCGGTCAGGCCGATATGGTCGCGCTAGCGCGCGGTATTCTCTATAACCCACGCTGGCCGTGGCACGCAGCCGCCAAACTGGGGGCCCAAGTGCAGGCTCCGCCGCAGTATTGGCGCTCAGAACCACACCGGGTGAAAGGATTGTTCAAAGACCATTAAAACGGCCTCAAGCGGGTGTCTAGCGCCCGCTTGACCATTCCGTTGCCCCAGAAATAACCGCCCCAGCCAGCAGTCCGCCCCCCGCTACGGCTAGCAAAGGGTTGTACTGCATATAGGCACCAAGACAGCCAAGTATCCCACCGATCACCAATAGCCCAGCGCTTAACCATGATGTCAACATAGTTACCTCCTGAATCAATAAACGGATAAAACACTGCCTGACTTATAGGCCGATTCTTACTTCATTTGACCAAAAAACCAACAACCGCACCTGATTTAGGCCTAAAAAGGGTGTTTTAATGCGGTGAGTTTTCCTGTTACATAAGAAAAATGTCACAATACGCTACTATAAACGGCAGAAAACCATTGCATAGACCGAGTCGTTCAAGCAACCCGTGGCCAGCAAAAAATTCTGATGGCGACCCACAACAAGACTTATGGCAACTCGACGTGCCTATGCATTTTATCTGTTATTACTGTTAAATGACTGCTTCTAAGCTGAGAACCTATGACGCAAGTTCCTTCTTTCAATCGATCTTTACTGCATCCACGCTACTGGCTTACCTGGTTTGGCATCGCCTTACTCTACCTGCTGGTCCTGCTGCCCTACCCAATCATTTATCGTTTGGGGACCGGATTAGGTCGCTTTTCAATGCGTTTCCTCAAACGCCGGCGAGCGATAACTGAGCGTAATCTGGAGCTGTGCTTTCCGGATATGCCGAGAGCCGAACGTGATGCGTTGATCGCCAAGAACTTCGAATCCGTGGGGATGGGGCTGTTTGAAACCGGCATGGCCTGGTTTTGGCCCAACTGGCGTATCGAGCGCTGGTTCAGCGTCAGCGGCCTGGAACACATTCAAAAGGCACGGGACAATCATCAAGGGGTGCTGCTGATCGGCCTGCACTTCCTGACGCTGGAGTTGGGTGCTCGTATCTTTGGCATCCACAATCCGGGGATCGGCGTCTACCGTCCACACGACAACAAGCTGATGGACTGGCTACAGACCTGGGGCCGTATGCGCTCGAACAAATCCATGCTGGATCGTAAAGACGTCAAAGGGATGATCCGCGCCCTGAAACAGGGTGAGATCATCTGGTACGCACCGGATCATGACTACGGCCCGCGCAGCAGCGTGTTTGCCCCGCTGTTTGCAGTGGAAAAAGCAGCGACCACCACCGGCAGCTATGTGTTGATACGCATGGGGAAACCGGCGATCATTCCCTTTACGCCACGCCGCCTGCCAGAAGGGAAAGGGTACGAACTCATCATGCAGCCAGCAGTGGAAAATTTCCCGCTGGATAACGAAGTCGAGGCTGCGGCCTTTATGAACAAAGTGGTAGAAAAAGAGATCCTGATGGCACCGGATCAATATATGTGGCTGCACCGCCGCTTCAAGACCCGCCCAGAAGGTGAGCCTTCTCTCTATTAATCACCACGGGCCAGGATGGCCCACATGATATTGTCACTTTTCCAGCAACAGGAGCTTCTATGTATATCGTCAGTCTGACCTACCACCGCCCGATTGAAGAAGTAGAAAGCCATCTTGAAGGGCATATCGCCTGGTTGAAGCGTTATTTTCAAGCTGGCAGCTTTATTGCCTCTGGCCGAAAGAATCCGCGTACCGGCGGCGTGATCCTGGTAAAAGATATGGAACGTTCCACGTTGGATGCCATCCTGGCGGAAGATCCCTTCATCGCCGTGGCCAATTATGAGGTGACAAACGTCGCCCTCACTACCACCAGCGCCGGATTCGAAGCCTTGGTCGGCGCCTGAGCCCCCGTTCCCGCGTTCTTCTGCGCGGGAATAATTGTCATTCCCCGTTTTAAAACTTTATTTCATTTTTACTCAAAATCACACGGTTGCTCAATTGATAACCTGCGTTATTAAGCGCATACTTACCAAGCTAACTTTTTTTTGCCTTGCACGATCGCCAGGCTCCCCTATCCCGCACGGAAACCTATGGCCCCGGCAACAGAACCTATCAATTGGCAACGTAACCTGTTCATCACCTGGCTAGGCTGCTTTCTGACCGGTGCGGCCTTTAGCCTGATCATGCCGTTCCTGCCGCTGTACGTTGAAGCTCTTGGCGTTACCGGCCATCAGTCGCTGAATATGTGGTCCGGATTGGTGTTCAGTATCACCTTCCTGTTCTCCGCCATTGCCTCACCGTTCTGGGGCAGCCTGGCCGATCGCCGTGGGCGTAAGCTGATGTTGCTGCGTTCTGCGCTAGGAATGGGCATTGTAATGGTGCTGATGGGCATGGCGCAAAACATCTGGCAGTTTCTGGCACTGCGCGCGGTGCTAGGGCTGCTCGGCGGCTTTATTCCCAACGCCAATGCGCTGATTGCTACCCAGGTGCCGCGCCATCGCAGCGGCTGGGCACTGGGCACCCTATCGACCGGCGGCGTCAGTGGTGCCCTGATTGGCCCATTGATTGGCGGTTTGCTGGCTGACCAATATGGCCTGCGCCCCGTGTTCTTCATCACCGCCACGGTGCTGTTTATCTGCTTCCTGCTGACGCTGTTCTGCGTGCGGGAACAGTTCACCCCGGTGCAGAAAAAAGACATGCTGCATGCGCGCCAAGTCTTTGCCTCGCTCAAAAGCCCCAAGCTGATCCTCAGCCTGTTTGTCACCACTATGATCATCCAGATAGCCACGGGTTCGATTGCCCCAATCCTCACACTTTACGTGCGTGAACTGGCGGGCAACATCAGCAACCTGGCGTTTGTCAGTGGTTTGATCGCCTCGGTACCCGGCGTTGCCGCCTTGATGAGTGCGCCACGGCTGGGCAAGTTGGGCGACAGGATCGGCCCGGAGCGGATCCTGGTGTTTATGCTGGTGATTTCCGTGCTGTTGCTGATCCCTATGGCCTTTGTCCAGACCCCCTGGCAACTCGGCGTATTGCGCTTCCTGCTCGGCGCTGCCGATGGCGCACTGCTGCCTGCGGTACAAACCTTACTGATCTACAACTGTACCAATCAGGTTGCCGGGCGAATATTCAGCTATAACCAATCTTTCCGGGATATCGGCAACGTTAGCGGCCCACTGCTCGGCGCAGCCGTCTCTGCCAGCTACGGATTCCGCGCGGTATTCTGCATGACGGCGCTGGTGGTGCTATTTAACGCGTTCTATTCCTGGTGGTGTCTGCAACGGCGGCCAGCGAGAATGCGTGAAGACACGTTACAAGAAGAGTAATAGCGCTATTTATCGCCAGTTGTTGTGATAAATATTACGCAAGCCCCATTTCCCTTACTTTTATTATTGTTACCCTCCCGCTGTAACCCGGCCCCAACCTCTAAGAATAATATTATTAACACCTTGTTTTTAGACACAAAAACCACAAACAGAGCAATAAACCACCTGTCAATGGAAATAACACCACAGCCAACATAAAAACCAATAAAGTAGATGTTTGTCGACTTTTCGTCTAAAAAATGGGATACAGGTACTAGACAAAACCACCATTCAGTTATCAAATGGTTAAATAATATCACGCCAGAAGTAACATTCTGACCAAGTGAATAAAATAGCCTGCAGGGTTTTCAAGCTTAATAGGCACTGCGGCTGAGGTTTTGTCAGGTAATCCGCCTCAGCGGGATTTCCTCACTTACAGACACAGACATACCACAGTATCGGCTGCCAGCGCGCAGCACATTATATTGGGAAGACTTTATGCAATCCTCTGTTAATCAGAAAGAAAGCCGGACGTTCCTCGGCCATCCATATCCTCTCGGCTCCCTGTTCTTCACTGAGATGTGGGAGCGCTTCTCGTTTTATGGCATTCGTCCGTTACTGATCCTGTTTATGGCCGCTACGGTTTATGACGGCGGGATGGGGTTGGCGCGCGAAAACGCCTCGGCGATCGTCGGTATCTTTGCTGGCAGTATGTACCTGGCGGCACTGCCGGGTGGCTGGCTAGCCGATAACTGGCTAGGCCAGCAAAAAGCCGTTTGGTATGGTTCAATCCTGATCGCTCTGGGCCACCTGTCGATTGCCCTGTCCGCTATTATGGGCAACGACCTGTTCTTCGTCGGCCTGATGTTTATCGTGCTCGGTTCCGGCCTGTTCAAAACCTGTATCTCGGTGATGGTTGGAACCCTGTACAAGAAAGGCGATGCGCGCCGTGACGGTGGCTTCTCGCTGTTCTACATGGGCATCAACATGGGCTCCTTTATTGCCCCGCTGATTTCCGGCTGGCTGATCCGTTCACACGGTTGGCACTGGGGCTTCGGCATCGGTGGTATCGGGATGTTGGTAGCTTTAGTGATCTTCCGGGTGTTTGCCGTACCGGCCATGAAGCGCTATGACAGCGAAGTAGGCCTGGACTCAACCTGGAATAGCCCGATTGCCAAGAAAAATGGCGTGGGTGGCTGGCTGATTGCGCTAGCCGTGGGCGTTGCCGCAATCGTGATTATGATCTCCCAAGGCATCATCGTGATTAACCCGGTCGCCGTTGCCAGTATGCTGGTTTACGTCATCGCCGCTTCGGTCACGCTGTACTTTATCTATCTGTTCTTCTTTGCTGGCCTGAGCCGCAAAGAGCGTGCGCGTCTGCTGGTCTGTTTTATCCTGCTGATTTCTGCCGCCTTCTTCTGGTCGGCCTTCGAACAGAAACCGACCTCGTTCAACCTGTTCGCTAACGATTACACCAACCGCATGATCGGCGACTTCGAGATCCCGGCGGTATGGTTCCAATCGATTAACGCATTGTTCATTATCCTGTTGGCGCCAATCTTCAGTTGGGCCTGGCCGGCTCTGGCTCGTAACAAAATCCGCCTGAGCAGCATCACCAAATTCGTGATCGGTATTCTGTTTGCCGCCGCAGGCTTTGGCCTGATGATGCTGGCCGCGCAACAGGTGTTGGGCAATGGCGGCGCTGGTGTGTCACCGATGTGGCTGGTGGGCAGTATCCTGATGCTGACGCTGGGTGAGCTTTGCCTGAGCCCGATTGGCCTGGCGACCATGACGCTTCTGGCACCGGATAGAATGCGTGGCCAGATGATGGGCCTGTGGTTCTGTGCCAGCGCGCTGGGCAACCTTGCCGCGGGCTTGATCGGTGGCCACGTGAAAGCGGATCAGTTGGACATGCTGCCAACCCTGTTCGCCCGCTGCTCTATTGCGCTGGTGATCTGTGCCGCCGTGCTTATCCTGCTGATCGTCCCGATCCGCCGCATGCTGGAAAATACCCAGGGCAAAAGCAGTGACAAACCGGTCACGCATGCCTGATAGACACTAAGTAATCAGCCTTTAGCCAGCGCAAAGCGCTGGCTTTTTTATGCCCGCCAGGCACGTGCTTGCAACACCACGCGATAACCATCCAAATCTTCAAACGTTTGCCCATGCACATCCCAATAAGGGTTGTATGCCTGCACGCGTTCAAAACCACTGGCTAGCATCCGATCGCACCCTCTCTGCCAACTTGCAACCTCCGGCACATAAAATACCAACAGGTTGTCCTGCGTTGGTGCGCGCCCAACCAGCACACCGCGGTGATGAGTGAACTCCAAATGATAGGCATGGTGCGGATGGCCAAGCATAATGCCATCGAACCCCTGGTGATCTGCAAACTCACCCAGTTGTTCAAACCCCAGGCCCTGGCAATACATGTTGGCAATCGCGGCCAAATGGTCGGTGGGCCGGGCAATCCGTAATACCGCGTTGGCAAGATCCATATCTCCTCCCGTTGGCAAACAGCTAGCCTAAGCCGTTTCATGGCAAAACGGCGTACAGGAAATGCGCTTTGCGGTAGCGGCAAGACATGGCATGCTGCAACAGACACGTCATCAGGATCCAGAGGAGAAACAATGCTGTTTAACGTCGATTTTCTCCCAGAGAATCAGTCTATCGTGCCATTTTCAAAGGACTATCAGGATGGTGATAGCGAACCGGATCACTGCCACAACTGCGCCCAACTGATCCATGGCCTTAGCGGCGTGGTACAGGTGAATACGCACGTAGGCAGTTGGGTGGTTCCGCCAGGTCGTGGCGTCTGGTTACCGGCCAAAGTGGAACATAACCTGCGTTTTAGCGGGAGCGTGGCGGCACGTACGCTGTTCGTCGATCCCCTGGCCCGTGCCGATTTACCTGCTCAGTGCCAGGTTGTGCAGATTTCTCCCTTATTGCGTGAACTGATTATCAGCGCGATGGATATTCAGCCCGGCTACCGGCCCGGCGGACGAGAAGAACGTATTATGGAACTGATCCTCGATGAGTTACGTATGCTGCCGATCCTGCCCCTACACCTTCCCGAGCCACGCGATGGCGTCTTATTGGCCCTGTGCCAGCACATTCAGCAATCTTTGGCGCAGCCTTGGGAATTGGAGCTGGCGGCGCAGCACATCAACGTCAGTGGCCGTACTCTGTCCCGTCGCTTCCAACGTGAGACTGGCCTACGCTTTAGCGACTGGGTGCGTCGTGCCCGCCTGCTGGCGGCGCTCAACGCCCTGGCCGCCGGAAGATCGGTGCTGGAGGTGGCTTTGGATCTGGGCTATGACAGCCCCAGCGCGTTTAGCGCCATGTTCCGCCGCCTGCTTGGCGTTTCCCCCAGCACCTATTTTGCCCAGGCTCAGCCAGCGATCACGGCAAACAGCGGCCAGCCACGTTGAACAGAGCCTGGAGCGAGGCGCTGGCCGAGTCGGCGTCAATCCCAACGCCGTAAATTGCCTCCCCTTTTGCTGGCGTACAACGGATATAGGTTACTGCCCGGCTATGGCTCTGATGGCCCAGGGTATGTTCATGGTAGTCGTCGATAGCCAGCACCAGGCCAAAGCGTTGGCAGAGCGCATCTACCGCGCTGGACAGCAGCCCGTTCCCGCTACCTTGCAGCTGCATTGGTTCTCCTGCCAGAGCTACCTGCGCCGTAAAGCTGTAAGCCGCCCCACCCTGGCTTTGCGTTTGATAGCTAAGCAGTTGCAAACGCGGCTGTTCCACCAATCCGTAGCTGTTGCGGAACAGCCGCCAGATCTCCGCCACCGTCATTTCCTTGCCGCTTTCATCCGTGGCCTGTTGCACCACTTTGCTGAAATCGATCTGCAAGCCACGTGGCAAACGCAATCCATGATTCTGCTCCAGCAACCACGCGGCACCGCTTTTGCCAGACTGGCTGTTAACGCGGATCACCGCCTCATAGCTGCACCCCACGTCCGCCGGATCGAGCGGCAGATAAGGCACTTGCCATAACCCATCTTCACGCTGCTGTTGGGCGGCAAAGCCTTTCTTGATGGCGTCCTGATGCGAACCCGAGAACGCGGTAAACACCAACTCACCGGCATAAGGATGGCGCGGATGTACCGGTAACTGGTTGCACTGCTCCACCACTTCAACCACTTCCTTCAACCGGCTGAAGTCCAACCCTGGCGCGATGCCCTGGGTGTACAAATTGAGCGCTAACGTCACCAGATCGACATTGCCCGTGCGTTCGCCGTTGCCAAACAGGCAGCCTTCCACTCGGTCAGCCCCCGCCAGCATGGCCAACTCGGCGCAAGCAACACCGGTACCGCGATCGTTATGCGGATGCACGCTGATGGTCACCTGCTTCCGCTGGCTGAAGTGGCGACAGAACCATTCGATCTGGTCGGCATAAATGTTCGGGGTACTCATCTCCACGGTGGCCGGCAGGTTGATAATCATGGGCCGCAGGCGTTCAGGTTGCCACACGTCCGCTACCGCCTCACAGATTTGCAGGGCAAACTCCAGCTCGGTAAAGCAGAAAGTCTCTGGAGAGTACTCGAAGCACCAGTCGGTTTCCGGATGTCGATCGCACCATTGGCGAATACGGCGTGCGCCATTCACCGCCAGCGCCACGGTAGCGGCCTTGTCCTGCTTGAAAACGATATCGCGAAACATCGGGGCGGTGGCGTTATACAGATGCACTATGGCACGTGGAGCCCCTTGTAACGACTCCATCGTGCGATCGATCAGATCGTCTCGCGACTGCGTCAGCACCTGGATTGAGACGTCATCCGGGATCAGCCGTTGCTCGATCAGGTGACGCACAAAGTCAAAATCGGTTTGCGATGCGGAAGGAAAAGCCACCTCGATTTCCTTGAACCCGCAGGCCAGTAACAGTTGATAGAACTGTAGCTTGCGAGCGTTATCCATCGGCTCGGCCAACGCCTGATTGCCGTCACGCAGATCGCTGGAACACCAGCGCGGTGCCTGCTGCTGGGTGCGCCCCGGCCACTGACGATTGGGTAAATCGATGGCCGGGAATGGCCGGTACTTGCTTGCTGGGTTGGCTAACATTCTGATTCTCCTACAGACCAAAGGGTGTAGCCATTATTTCCTGCCCGTAGCCGCACGTCTCCCGGCTGATGGACAACCATCGTCGCAAAACGGACAACAAAAAATTTGCATCCTGCGGCGATGCGACAACAATTAATGCTGGTGTCCCCCAAGATGATTGAAAAAGGAGATGAGCATGAGCCTGTATGCCACGCTGGAAGAAGCTATCGAAGCCGCTCGCGAAGAGTTTATCGAAACGGCGGAAGGCGGCGATGATGAGCCGCCGGTACCTCAACAGTTTAACCTGCAAAAATACATCATGTTGGATGGTGACACGATGTGGCAGGCCGAGTTTTTCGAAGAAGAAGGCGAGTCTGTCGAATGCATGACGATGCGCAGCGGCGCTGCCGCCCAGGCCATTTTTGACGGTGACTACGACGAGATTGAGATCCGCGCCGAGTGGATCAACGAAAATACGCTGCATGAGTGGGAGGAAGGGGATTTTCAGCTCGATCCGCCGCTGGATACCGAAGAAGGCCAGAGCGCTGCCGACGAATGGGATGAACGTTGAGCCAGTTGGGTGGGCGCCTGGTTTGCCCACCCTCGCCTTGACGGCCCTGGCTACGCATTGCATGCTGCTACATTCTCCCCCTTGACACAGGCAGGTATCATGCTCATCAGGCAAGCGGTTCCCAGTGATTATCCCGCAATTCTGGCTCTACAGGCACAAAATACTCCTGAGCAACTTAGCCCCCAGCAGCGACAACAGGGCTTTATCGTCTCGCAGATGAACGAAAAACAGCTGGCAAGTATCAACAGCGGCCTGGGTATTTTGATCGCTATCGAACAAGAACAGTTGGCTGGTTTTGTCTGCCTGATGCCAACCAACGCCCAACCCCGACCGCCGGTCGTGGATGCCATGCTGCACACGTTGGCCACACAGCGGTTTCAAAACCAGGCATTGGATCAACAACGGGTGTTTCTGTACGGCCCGGTATGCCTGAGTGCCGATTGGCGGGGAAAAGGCGTGCTACGCCAGTTGTTTGCAGCGGTGAAAGCGCGAACTCAGCAGGATTTTGACGTTGGCGCGCTGTTTATTAATGAGGATAACCCGCACTCACTGGCCGCCCATGTCACTGGCCTGGGAATGACGGCGTTGACCACTTTCGATTGCAATAACCAAAGCTATCAGTTGGTGGTCTTCGCAACCAGAGGCTAAGACCTATTCGTAAGGCCCGTGCTGAGCATCAAACGGCAGCATAAAGGTATCCACCACCAGCGAGAGCGGTACATCAATCACCATAACACTGCGCCAGGGAGTATCACGCAAATCCCATTGCACCCCTGGATAATATTGGTGCCCGTGGCCTGCACCAGGTACCGTGCGGCTGATAATGCTACCGCAGCCAGATAATGCCGTCACCATAGCGGCCAACAGTGCCAGACGGACTAGTGAAGCCATTTTCAACATCCAAGCTTTATTGAGATTGAAACGAAAAAGGGGAACACGCAGTGCGCATTCCCCTTTAATTAATACTAACCGTTAGCGTTGGCCGACGGGGTGAGCCAGTTCATTATGCGGTAATTGCCGATAATGTTCGCGCCAGGCCTCGCCCTGCGGCAGCAGCCAAATACGCTGATGCAGGCGTGACAACGCCACAGGATCGCTTAACAGCTCAAGGCGTTTGGCTTTCGCCAACTTCTCTGGCCCGACTTCCAACGCCTCGTTCACCCGCTCTTCCCGCGCCCGATCGATAATGGTACGCAGATGGTGACGAGCCGTTGCCAGCGCGGCAGCCAAGGCGTTGTAGGACGGGTCCACCGCCGCATGCATAAAGCCGTTGCGCAAGGCACGCTGGCGATTAAGTTGCAGATAGGTGTCTGTGGCAACCAGTTCACGCGGCGGATCGTACTCTTCCGGGATCAAGAACAGCTTGGCTCGCTTGCTCTTGAGGCCGAGCGTAGCGCGACTCGACAGCGCCGAAACAAACGGTGACAGGATCAGCGAGAAGACGATCGGTGACAGCCACCACAGGAAGTTCAGATCCAGCAATGCCATGCCGCCGCCCCAAACCAGCCCCAGCAGCATTTGCGAACCGTGACGCTTGAAGGCTTCGCCCCAAGGGGTGTCATCATCATCACGCTGCGGCGAGTTCCACACCACTTCCCAGCCCAGGAACGCGCTGACCACAAACACGGTATGGAACAGCATACGCACCGGCGCCAACAGCACTGAGAACATCACTTCCATCAGCATGGAGATCAGCAGCCGGATCGGCCCACCGTACTGTTTCGAGCCTTTTGCCCAGACCAGCACGATACTCAACAACTTCGGTAAAAACAGCAGTACCATGGTGGTAGAGAACAGCGCAATCGCCAACTCTGGCTTCCACTGTGGCCACACCGGGAACAACTGCCGGGGTTGCAGGAAGTATTGCGGTTCCACCAGCGTATGCACTATCTGCAACGCGGTGGACAGCGCCAGGAACATAAACCACAACGGTGCCGACAGGTAGGACATCACGCCTGTTAGGAACACTGCGCGGTGAACCGGGTGCATGCCTTTTACCAGGAACAGGCGGAAGTTCATCAGGTTGCCATGACACCAGCGGCGGTCGCGTTTCAGCTCGTCCAACAGGTTAGGCGGTAACTCTTCATAACTGCCCGGCAGATCGTAGGCAATCCACACGCCCCAGCCAGCACGACGCATCAATGCGGCTTCCACAAAGTCATGGGAGAGGATGGAACCGGCAAACGAGCCCTCACCCGGCAACGGCGCCAAAGCACAGTGCTCGATAAAGGGTTTCACCCGGATGATGGCGTTATGACCCCAGTAATGGGATTCGCCCAACTGCCAGAAGTGCAGACCAGCGGTGAACAGCGGACCATAAAGGCGCGTGGCGAACTGCTGCACACGGGCATACAACGTATCCATACCCGAGGCTTTTGGCGCAGACTGAATGATACCGGCGTTCGGGTTAGCTTCCATCAAACGCACCAGGCCGGTGAGGCACTCGCCGCTCATCACGCTGTCCGCATCCAGGATCACCATGTAGCTGTACTCACCGCCCCAACGACGGCAGAAGTCGTCGATGTTGCCGCTTTTACGTTTCACACGACGGCGGCGACGGCGGTAGAAGATACGTCCATGACCCTCAACATCGCGGCACAACTCCATCCAGGCCTTCTGTTCAGCGACGCAGATATCGGGATCGTAACTGTCGCTAAGCACATAGATATCGAAATGCTCGAGCTGCCCCGTCGCCTTCACCGACTCATAGGTTGCCCGTAACCCGGCAAATACCCGTTCGACATCTTCGTTACAGATCGGCATGATCAACGCGGTACGGTGCGCTGGATCGATGGGCTCATCACCTTTGATAGTCGAAGAAATGCTGTATTTATCTTTGCCAATCAGCAGTTGCAGGAACCCCATCAACGCCGTCCAGAAACCGGCAGAGACCCAGCAGAACAGAATGGCAAACAGGATCAGAATACCGGTCTGCAAAAGATAAGGTAATATTTGCAACATCGACTGCATCAAATCCTGATCGAACATGGCGATAGGATCGATCAGTGCCCAGCCCTGATAAGGCAGGATGGTTTTCATGTACCAGGTGGCGATGCCGGTTTGCACCAACATCAGGATCAACAGCACGTAACGGCGCATTGAACCGACAATACGCCAGCGGTTTTCCGCCTCGGCTTCTTCTTTGCTGGCATGACGATTGTGCGTCTTACGGCCCAGCAGAGTATCCCAGAAACGCCCCACCGGGTTGGTGCGCCAGGCTTCAGGGAACATGGTGGTCCGTTTTACCGGCGGCGTGGCTTTCAGGATGGTGCGCCCTTCCGGGTCACAATCAAAATCGTCGTCATCGACGGCATCCGGCCAAGCCTGGCTTATACGCGCCTTGACCGAGGCCAGGGCGATGTCATCTGCAGACAGAGACGCAACATTGGCATCAGAGGCTCCCATCTGACGATGTAAAGCCTCCAGTGCCGGGGTATCGCCTGCCATTACTTGTTGTTTGAGCACCCCTGACCGCTCATCGGTCAGGGGCATTGCCGCAAGATATTCCTGGGCAGTTTCAGTAGACTTATTCATTGGCAGGTAGCTGATAGCTCCAGGTTTCCGTCAAGGTCTTGTCACCGTTGACCAACGCAGCACGCATTTCTACCGGCTGTTTCTCGTCTTTCACTTTCAGACGCACCGTCAAACGCCAGCCTTTGGTGACCGGATTATAGCGAACGCTGTTTTCCACCATTTCGCCGTTGTCACCAATGCTGATCTGAGAAGCCACCGGCGTATCGGCATCCAGCGCTTTCAGTGCCGGGCCGACGAAGTCAACCAGGAACGCCACGCTGCCGTCCGGCTCACGGATCAGGTTTGACTGCTTCACATCACCGGTTGAACGCATGGTTTTACCCACGTAGCCGATATCCTGTGAATGCAGCTTCTCTTCGTCGCGGGTGAAGTACAGGCGGTAGTTCAAGGCCAACGGCGTTTTTGCATCAGGCAACACGTCCGGCGTCCAGAACGCCACGATGTTATCGTTGGTTTCATCCGCAGTTGGGATCTCTACCAGCTCAACCTTGCCTTTGCCCCAATCGCCGCGCGGCTCAACCCAGGCGCTTGGACGCAGATCGTAACGATCGTCCAGGTCCTGGTAATCACGGAAATCACGGCCACGCTGCAGCAGACCAAAACCTTTCGGGTTTTCGATGCTGTAAGTGCTGACGGACAGGTGCTTAGGATTGTTCAGCGGACGCCAGATCCACTCGCCGTTACCGGCATGGATAGACAGACCGTTGGAGTCATGCAGCGCCGGGCGGTAATTCAGCGTTGGCGAAGGATTGCTCGGCCCGAACAGGAACATGCTGGTCAACGGTGCCATACCCAACTTGCCCACTTTGTCGCGCAGGAACACTTTGGACTGGACATCGACCGTGGTATCGCGGCCGGGGTAAACCACAAAACGATAAGCGCCGGTAGCACGTGGAGAATCCAGCAAGGCATAAATCACCAGATGTTTGTCGCCCTGCTTAGGACGTTCGATCCAGAACTCGCGGAAACGCGGGAACTCTTCGCCAGATGGCAAGGCGGTATCAATCGCCAGCCCACGGGCAGAAAGCCCATAAACCTGCCCTTTACCCACTACGCGGAAATAGCTGGCGCCCAGCATACTCATGATTTCGTCGTTCTTATCCGCACTGTTGACCGGATAGAGCACTTTAAACCCGGCGAAACCGAGCTTCTTCACCGAGTCGGGATCGTGCTTGACGGGGCCAAAGTTGAAATAGTCCGGGCTGTATTTGATCTCTTTGACACTGGTGGCCGTGACCTCGTTGATGGTAACCGGCGTGTCGAAGTACATCCCTTGATGGTAGAACTCAAGCTTGAAAGGGGTTTTCAGCTTACTCCACACGGCTTTATCGTGATTGAACTGGATCTGCTGATAGTCCGCGAACTTCATATCGCGAAACTGAGAAGGAAGGTTGCTCTTCGGGGCTTCAAAGCCTTTTCCTGCCAGATCCTGTGCCTGTTTGGCCACATCGTCGATAGAAAAAGCCCATGCCTGCGAACTCAACAACGTGCATAAAACGGTAGCGCCTAACCAACGTACGCTCGTGGCGCGTGGTTTTTTTGATAATAGATTTACTAGCACATCCCCCCCTATTCGTGTGCTCAAAATATTCAAAATCCATATTAATGGATTATTCTGCTCGCCGACAACATGATAAACGTGTGCTGATGTTTACGGCCTAGAGTTTAAGCAGTTGTGCAGCGTAGCAAGCCGTGCTCCAAGACGCTATGGAAAAATGTCGGTCGCTATAGTAGGGTTTGAGTTTGCGATTACCCCATTGCCGACTTATTAAGCGGGTTTACACTCCCCTGATGCAACCACCAGCGGTAACCTATGACTGACAGCACTAACCAGCGCGAGTTTTTCCTGGATTCGATCCGGGCCTATTTGATGCTGCTGGGCATTCCTTTTCATCTTTCTCTGATTTACTCCAGCCACTCGTGGGCGGTGAACAGCGCGGCCCCGTCGTTTTCGCTGACGGTGCTGAACGACTTTATTCACGCCTTTCGCATGCAGGTGTTCTTCATTATCTCCGGCTACTTCTCCTACATGCTGTACGAACGCTATGACAGCCACCGCTGGTTGAAGGTACGCCTGGAGCGGGTTGCTATTCCGCTGTTGAGCTCTATCCCATTGATTACCCTGCCACAGTTTTTTTTACTCAAGAACTACACCGATAAATTAACCGGTTGGGATGATTTTACCCCTTATCAAAAAATAAACGTGGTGGTTTGGGAGTTGGTCTCCCATCTGTGGTTTTTATTAACCTTGTGCTTATTGACCTGCGCCTGTTTTTATCTGTTTAAAAAAATTAAGGCGATAAAAACGCCGATGGCACCGCGGCCAATAAATAAAATGACCACTCTCAGCAATATCTCATTGTGGTTTTTATTGTATGCCTTTATATACGGCGTGTTTCATCGCATTATTTTAATCACCGCCCCGCATTTACTGTCTAACGGTCTGTTCAACTTCGTGGTGATGGAAACCCTTTTCTACCTGCCGTTCTTCATTGTGGGTGCCTATGCGTTTAAGTACTCCTGGCTGAAAGCGGTGTTCCTCAAACCCTCGTGGCCAGCCGTACTGGGCTCACTGCTGCTGTTGGTAGCCTACATGCTCAACCAGAAACTGCTGGCGCACAGCAGCTTCGGGTTTGAACTGGAGATCATGATCAAAGCCGTGCTCGGGGTCCTGATGGCCAACGTGGTGTTCGCATTTGGCCATGCGCTGCTCGATTTCCATTCGCCCCGCATTACCTATCTGGTCAACGCTTCGCTGTTTATCTATCTGGTTCACCATCCGCTGACGCTGATATACGGCGCCTTCGTGACTCCGCTGATCGATAATAATCTGCTGGGTTTCCTGCTGGGTCTGGTGTTCGTCTTTGCTTGCGCCTTCCTGTTATATGAATTGCACAAGCGCATCCCGCTGTTACGCTTCCTGTTCTCTGGTAAAGCCTAACCTCCTGTGTAAGGGCGTTGCTTGCAGCGCCCTGCAAACATAATGTGGCCCTCTCAAGGAGGCCGCATGCTGCGCCCGCTTAGCTATAATTGATCGGTGGTCAGGCACATAGTGCTCAACCTATCACGACCCGTTGATGCAAAGTTGTGCTGGAGCATATTGTGGTGAGTTGTTATAACTACAGTGCATAAGAAAAAATCCACATCCCTGCCTTACGGTAGCGATTGGGCTCACGAACCCTAAGGGATGGCGCATCACCATCGCGTGCGCCGGTAACATTTCCCTTCCGTCACGACAGAGAGGATTTTTAATGACCGATAAACCGACCGCGGCAACCGAAGCCGTAGCAGAAAACGCCACACTACTGAAAATCTTGGGTAGACTGCTGTCCGCACTGGATTCTTCTATCAGTGGCAAAGATCGCAGCGTATTGGTAACCGAGCTTTCCAGCCTCAACCTGGACGGGATCTCTGAGGCCGAAAGGAAACTGGCAGCCGAATTAATCAAGCGTGCTCTGCAATCACTCGATCACTAACCTCCCGCCTGCTAACCATTAAGCCTCCTGCTGGGGGGTTAATGGTTTTTCATCAATAACCTGTTTCCTACCGTCCTCAATGAGCTGATAAATAGGCACAAAAACCGCAATACCCACCTTTCACCTCTCTTTTCATCAAAATTTGCGGCAAGTAGCCATAATGACACCGTTTTTTTGGCAATCAGCCTTGGCGTTGCACAGGACAAACAGGCTATTATGATGCGGTGTCTTTGCTTTGGCGCCCCCCCTTTCAGCTCAACTCGCAGGAGAACATTATTTTGGATGCCAGCACGATCAATAGCTTGTTCATCATCGGTGCCGTGTTGGTGGGAGCAAGTATTCTGCTCAGTTCTTTCTCTTCACGCCTGGGTATTCCCATTCTGGTGATCTTCCTGGCGATAGGCATGCTGGCCGGTGTTGACGGCCCTGGAGGCATCGCCTTCGATAACTATCCCGTCGCTTATCTGGTCAGTAACCTGGCTCTGGCCGTGATCCTGCTCGACGGCGGTATGCGTACTCGCGTCAGCTCCTTTCGTGTCGCGCTGTGGCCAGCATTGTCACTGGCTACCATCGGCGTACTGATCACCGCCGGTCTGACGGGCCTGGCCGCCGCCTGGCTGTTTAACCTCGATTTGATCCAGGGGCTGCTGATCGGTGCCATTATTGGATCGACCGATGCGGCAGCGGTGTTTTCACTGTTGGGTGGCAAAGGGCTGAACGAGCGTGTCAGCGCGACGCTGGAAATTGAGTCCGGCAGTAACGACCCGATGGCGGTATTTTTAACCATCACCCTGATTGCCATGATTTCCGCTGGCGAAACCTCGTTAAGCTGGATGTTCATCGTCCATCTCTTGCAGCAATTCGGTATGGGTATCGTACTCGGCCTGGGCGGCGGGTGGTTGCTGATAACGCTGATCAATAACATCAAGTTGGCGGAAGGGTTGTATCCGCTGCTGGCGGTGAGCGGTGGCATCTTGATCTTTGCCCTGACTACCGCTCTGGATGGCAGCGGCATACTGGCGGTCTATCTGTGCGGCCTGCTGCTGGGTAACCGTCCAATCCGTAACTACCATGGCATTGTGCAAACCTTCGACGGCCTGGCCTGGCTGAGCCAAATCGGCATGTTCCTGGTGCTAGGGCTGTTGCTTAACCCGCACGACCTGTTGCCTATCGCCATCCCTGCCCTGCTGCTCTCGCTGTGGATGATCCTGTTTGCCCGCCCGATTTCGGTGTTTATCGGCCTGCTGCCGTTTCGCAACTTCAACCTGCGAGAACGGATGTTTATCTCCTGGGTGGGGTTGCGCGGCGCGGTGCCGGTGATCCTGGCGGTATTCCCGATGATGGCCGGGCTACCCAATGCCAATCTGTTCTTTAACGTCGCGTTCTTTGTGGTGTTGGTTTCACTGCTGTTGCAGGGTACTTCGCTGTCCTTTGCCGCCAAAAAGGCCAAGGTGGTGGTGCCACCAGCATTAGCCCCCATCTCCCGCGTGGGGCTGGATGTTCACCAGGAAAACCAATGGGAGCAGTTTGTCTATCAGCTAAGCGCTGAAAACTGGTGCGTCGGCGCAGCGCTGCGGGAACTCAAGATGCCGCCGGGAACGCACATTGCCGCGCTGTTCCGTGGCAAAGAACTGTTACACCCGAGTGGCAGCACCCGCTTGCTGGCAGGAGATACCCTGTGCGTTATTGGCCATGAACACGATTTGCCTGCGTTGGGAAAACTGTTCAGCCAGGCACCTACGGTTACGCTGGATGAGCGGTTCTTCGGTGATTTCATTCTGCAATCCGATGCGCGCCTGAGTGATATTTCTCAGGTTTACGGCCTGAATCTGCAAGAGGGCGTGGACGATCAGCAAACGCTCGGCCAGTTCGTCACCCGGTTAATCGGGGGAGAAGCCGTGGTGGGGGATCAGGTGGAATGGGATGGTTTAACCTGGACTATCGCAGAGATGGATGCTAATCAAATCAGCAAAATAGGCGTCAAGATCGTTACCGATTAACCCGTTGAACGCCATTAACCATGCCGTTGCGGGAACTAATCCGGCCCGGATAACTCTTAATGACAGTCATTAATGCCCACCTCGACGCTGAGGTGGGCCGTTTGCGGCACATCAACCGTCGGATAAGATCTTGAGCAGCAAAGCGAAGTTCTTTTCAGCCTTGACCGTCATCGCTTTTAGCGTTGCCTTACTGGATTTGGGTATCGCCGATTTGGTCCATCGAATACTACTTGGATGATGTAACCTGATGCAAAAACAACAAGAGAAAGATTTACTGGGAAAAGTGCTGCTGACTGTGTCTGCACTATGCCTCGTTACCGTGGCTGGGCTATTGATCTGGGGTTTTGTGCTGGATTGAGGCAATGTCTGGCGGGTGGGCATAAAAAAACCGCCGCAGCGGTTTTTTTGGCAATTCAATCAGATTTTGCAGCCTTCGCAGTCTTCTTCATCCTCAAGAATTTCAGGAACTTCCCTGGCCTTCTGCGCCGCATTTCTTTCTGCTTTGGCTAATTCATCATCAATGTCAAAATCAAAAATATCATCACTCATCGCTATTTCCTAAGAATAGTCTCATGCCAACAACTATTATAGCCAACCTCGGCACCGGTGCAACCTATTCAGCTCAGCGCGGCCTGCGGCGCTGACGGGGTAGCTAACCTTTTGGCATAGGCCAGATCATAAACGTCATAGAAATCAATCTCGCCCTTGTTGGCGATGATTTCCTGCATACGGGTTTTCAACACCGAGCTTACCGTAGGTTCGTTCAACAGTGCCTGAATAGCCTGCGGCGACAGTGCGCGCGTAAAGTACCATTCCCCATTGTAACAAACTCGCAGATCCAGTACGCCGATGTCCTCAAAGCGGTAAACCGGTTTGATTTCAATCAGCAGCATGGCAAACATAAACAGCACAAAGGCAGTAAAACCCAGGAACGAATACAGCCCCATATAGGGCACCGGATACATCACCGCGATCACCGCAAAATAGCCAGCGAACATGGCAAAACACAGCCAACGGTGGGTACGCGCAAACTCGCTGTTGAAACGCGGCTTGCCGTCACGCCCTTCCCGCCGGTTAATCTGTTCTATCTCTGTAACCAGGATGTTCTTAATCGTATCCATCGCTATACCTTAATGCCTCAGCGCATCGTGACTATCACCAATCTCAGCCCAAGCTATCACAATGACAGTTTATTGAGGTAGATCAATTCCTGCATTATTCGCCGCAAACTGTTATAGGATCAGCGTGACTGTGATGCCCTTCCCTGCCCCTGCGCGACCATAAACATACGCTGTGCAACATCATCCGCCTGCTTGATTTTACGTTTCTGCGGTTCGTCACAGCGATGCGCAGCGCGTACATAGGCGATTTCATGTGCCTGATCGATCATCGAAATCACCTTGTCGCACGCTGTTTTATCCATATTGCCCAATAGGGTGGTGATGATTGCCTGGTAGGCATTGGAGGCCGCAGTGAGTGCCTGTTCACGGGCTTCCAATGCCTCTATACGCTGCAAAAGCACTTGAAGCAGTTCGGTATCGGACATATCCACCTCCACTCACCAGGCAACGCTGCCTGTAATAAGTGTAGCAAGGGTTGCGCTAACATGATGGGTTTCAATATGTTGCTACTGGGATAGAATAGCGGGACATCCTCTGGAACCTTCAAAACCTATAACAAGGAACATCACATGCCATCAAAACGTTATCGTTCTATCCCGTTGCTTGCCGCGCTGTTGCTTTGCGCCTGCTCCGCCTCACAAAGTAGCGTTGAAAGACACGCTCGCCATGCCACCTTCCAGTTAGCAGAGGCGCATTTCGGCCCTGATACGCGCACCGATATCTCAAAATCGACGAAAGCCGCCATCCCATTCTTTGAGCAGTTTTACCAGGCAGGAAAAAAAGATCGCCAGGATGGACTGACCCGCGAACAGGCACAGCAAAGGGTGAATGGGTTCCGCAGCCCTGATTTTTTACCTGAGTCGGAGCAAAAGGCGACGATGTTTAATCAATCCTATACGGCTGACTCGCCGAAAAAACAGCGTGAGATCCTGCTCGAAAATGCTATCGCCACTTACTGGGATGGCTATGACGGCAAGCCTTAACCGGACGAACTGCTAGCAGCACCGCCCCCTGATTTTGCATTCGTGAGGGGGCCTTAACTCTGTATCATTCCTGTACTGTTCGGGGACATCGCAGACAGGTGTTCGGGGACATGCTGAACACTTTTTAGCACCCTTTATTGATGAAAATTGGCCCATCCCTCAGATAATCCTGCCGTAAAAGCCACTGAAAAACATAACATTTTTTACTCGATTTGATTCAAATCCCAGATAACGCTAAGCTATATGACAAGAAAAACTAATCCTAAGGATGACTTTTTTTGTTTAAAACCCTAATTATTGTGATGAGACTCTCAGAAAAAAACCACGAGGACGATCTACAAAACAGAGGTAACATTAGCCTGACTGATATCTTGACCAATAAAAATGAGCGGGCCGACGAACTCGCCGACGATCAATTTTGCATGGGATGATTTATGAAGCTAAGAAAAAAAAAGCATAAACCACTACAGATTAATGACATCACTATTATTGATGACAGCAAGTTAAAAAAAGCCATTACCGCCGCCGCGTTAGGCAACGCCATGGAATGGTTTGACTTCGGTGTTTACGGCTTTGTCGCCTACGCACTTGGCCAGGTGTTCTTCCCTGGCGCCTCGCCTGGCGTGCAAATGATTGCCGCTCTGGCCACCTTCTCGGTTCCTTTCCTGGTACGTCCTTTGGGCGGTGTCTTCTTCGGTGCCATGGGCGATAAATTCGGCCGCCAGAAAGTGTTATCCGTTACCATCATTATTATGGCGATCAGTACCTTCTGTATCGGCCTGATCCCGTCCCACGCCTCGATTGGCATCTGGGCCCCTATCCTGCTGTTGCTGGCCAAACTGGCACAGGGCTTCTCCGTCGGTGGGGAGTATTCTGGCGCAGCCATCTTTGTGGCCGAGTATTCACCGGACCGTAAACGCGGATTTATGGGCAGTTGGCTCGACTTTGGCTCCATCGCCGGCTTCGTATTAGGGGCAGGTGTGGTGGTACTTATCTCCAGCATCGTGGGTGAGGCCAACTTCCTCGACTGGGGCTGGCGTATTCCGTTCTTCCTGGCAGCACCGCTGGGGATAATTGGCCTGTATTTGCGCCACGCCTTGGAAGAAACGCCAGCGTTCCAGCAGCATATGGACAAAATGGAACAGAACGATCGTGCGGCCATTGAGAACCCGCCGAAAACCTCGTTCAAAGAGATCGCTACCAAGCACTGGAGAAGCCTGCTGGTGTGCGTAGGTATCGTGATCTCAACCAACGTGACCTACTACATGCTGCTGACCTACATGCCAAGCTACCTGTCGCATAACCTGCACTATTCCGAAGACCACGGCGTGCTGATTATCATTGCCATCATGCTAGGTATGTTGTTCGTCCAGCCACTGGTCGGCATGACCAGCGACCGCATTGGCCGTAGACCCTTCATCATTGGCGGTAGCCTCGGTCTGCTGGTGCTGGCCATCCCTAGCTTTATCTTGATCAACAGTAACGTTATTGGCCTGATTTTTGTTGGTCTGTTGATACTGGCCGTGTTGCTCAATTCCTTTATCGGGGTAATGGCCTCCATTCTGCCTGCGATGTTCCCTACCCACATCCGTTACAGCGCGCTGGCGATTTCATTCAATATCTCGGTACTGGTTGCGGGTGTCACACCAACGCTGGCCGCCTGGCTGGTCGAAACCACCGGTAACCTGTATATGCCAGCCTATTATCTGATGGTGGTGGCAGCGATTGGTCTGGTTACCGGTCTGTATATGAAAGAAACGGCCAACAAGCCGCTGCGCGGTGCTGCTCCAGCCGCCTCTGACCGCTCAGAAGCCAAAGAGCTGCTGCAGGAAACTTACGATAATATCGAGCAGAAAGTCGAAGATATCAGCCAGCAAATCGCCGATTTGGAGAAGAAAAAGCAAACGCTGATCGACCAGCATCCAAAACTGGATTAATTCTCCCCGGTGAACAAACAGGCCAGAGCTCGTTAGCGTAACGACTCTGGCCTTTTTATTAGTCTCAATGGGCGCTGCATGAAGCCGGTCAAGATGTTGTCAGCGGCCTCGTTCAACTTAGCCAGGTTATGAACCCGTAGCAGATTCGCTAGGAAGTCTTAATGCCATTTGTCGATGGTTTTACCGTCACGATAAAAATACCCGCCATAATGACCAGCAGGCCAATACCCAGCGTGAGAGTCAATTGCTCCCCCAGAAAGACAACGGACATCAGTAAGCCTATCACCGGCACCCCGAGCATCGCCGTTGACATGCTGGTGCTCGACAGCCACATGCTGGCGGCATTCACCGCAACAAAGCAGAACGCGGTCGCCAGCGGGCCCATAAACAGCAGTATTTCGATTAACGATGTCGAACCATCGCCGGTATATGGCCCTTCGCATACCCGAGCCATCAACGCCAACGGTACGCTTGCCAGCAGCATCTGCCAGGGAGCAAGCTCATACGCGCTGCACACTCCTTTATGATAACGCAAGTGCAAAATGCACATCGCCCAGGCAAAGGAGGCCGTCAGCAACATCAGGTTAGCCACAATCAGAACCTTATCGCCCCAGTTAAACGTGAACGGGTTGAACAGTACAATGACCCCTACACCACCCAGCAACGATCCCATCAGTTGCCGACGCGAAAGCGACTGCCGGAAAAATAACACAGCGATAGGCGTGACCCAGAGCGGCGTGGTGTAAGCCAGGATAGCGGATCTGCCTGCAGGCACTTCGGTCATGGCAAAGGCACCGAGCACGGTAAATGTCAGCATTTGCAGCAGCCCGACGCTCACCACTAACGGCCAATCCTTGCGGGGCGGGAATCGCAACTTTTTGGTCAATATCTGTAGAGCAAACAGGCACAGCGCACCACTGACAAATCGGGTGGTAGAAAGCCAAATCGGCGTCATATGTGAAAGCCCAGCCTTCATCACCGGCCAGTTCGCCCCCCAAATCACAATGGCCCCAACCAGCAGTAGGACGCCTTTGATTTTCACGCTATCAGGCGCATAGCTCGGCACGCTGGGCGAGCCGGTTAAGTAATTACCCTCAGTATCCACAGCGGTTTCTCATCCATTCATGCAATATGCTAATTTTATCTGGATAACCGGGGAAACTTTCTCTTATTATGTTTTTCAAATCGGTTTTTATGAGTCATTTTAACCTCATAAATCACATTTTAAGGGTAAATTTTCTCATATGAAGAAGCTTGATCGCACAGACGTTGCCATTCTGAACTCGATGCAAACTAACTCGAGGATCACCAATGCGGAGCTTGCCCGTTCGGTCAATCTATCCCCAACCCCCTGCTTCAACCGTGTAAAAGCCATGGAGGAGTTGGGCATCATCAGGGGACAAGTGACCTTGCTGGAACCGGCTGTGCTTGGGCTCCATGTGAACGTATTTATTCAGGTGAGTTTGGAAAAGCAGGTTGAAGGTGCACTCAGCAACTTTGAACAGGCCATTGATCAGCGCCCAGAAGTGATGGAGTGTTACCTGATGACGGGCGATGCCGATTATCTGCTGCGGGTATTGGTGCCCGATATCCGCGCGCTTGAGCGTTTCATTCTGGATCATCTGACCAAGATACCGGGCGTAGCCAACATCCGCTCCAGCTTTGCCCTCAAGCAGGTACGCTATAAAACGGCGCTGCCGCTACCGGCCGAAGGCATCAGCATAGTCTCGACGAAATAGCCGTTTGATCACGAGTCACGCCTGAGCAGACAAACTTCAACCTGAAATAAACTGCGCGGAAACGGGCGCCTCCACGCATAGAAGGATTATTTTTTCTTGGCTGTAGTCGGGTTTGGTTTGGCTTTCTTTGGCTTGGCAACGACTTCTGCAGCAACGGTTGACTCTTTAACCGCTGGAGCCGATGTCTTGGCCCTCGATTTTGCCGCTACGGGGGCCTTGTCGACATTGTTTTTTGCTTTGGCCGCAACCACTGCAGGTTTACTTGGCAATGTAGCCATCTTAACCTCCGAGGCGGGGAGCGCTGTAGGGTTGTCCTTAGCCTGAACAGCACCGGGCTCTGCAGCTAATGCCTTATACTTTTCCACCAGGTTTTGGTAAGTGTTTAACGCTTTGGCACCATTAAAGGCGTTGTCAATTTTCCCTGCGCGGATCAACTCGATAACCACCTGCTGGGCCGCTAGCTCTGGATGTTTCGCCGGGTTAATAATCTCAATTTCAAATTCCATCGTCATCTCCTGAGTGAATAGCCGAGTCTTGTAGCATACCAGTTGCCGCTGGCAACAAAATCGGGCTGAATCCATTCAATTTATAAATCGACGATAGAGAAGCCATAGCGCTCCGTTTGTATTCGACCACCGAATGAGAAAATGCTTCGTTGCTTGTTGAATCGCGTTAAGGGCTATTGAGTGCTAGATTTAGATATACCCCTCAGCCACCGAAATATCCGGTCCGTTTCCGTGGCAATAGATCGGCTCATTTTGGAGGAACTACAATGTCAAAAAATGCAGCTGTTATGCTGACAATGACGCTACTTGGCATCGCCCCGGCCCACGCCATCAACGCAAAATTTGCCCAGCAGTTGGAGCGTTCTGGCTGTACCCAAGTGACCGAGGCTCAAGGCTGTGACATTCACAAAACCAAGGCCGAGAATGCCAAGGCCGGCTTTGGAGCCGCCCCCACTGCTGACACCAGTGCCAGCCCATATGCCGGTGAGTGGGTTGCCACCTTTCCAGAGACAGGTGCCACGGTAGCGACAATCAGTATCGATGGTAAGGATCGTGTATTGGTGAACGGCAAGCAGGTCAAGGCAAAAAAATCTGATGGCGCGCTGGTGTTCAGAAGTGGCACCATCACTTATACCATTCAAGGAGATCGTCGCCTCAAGGGGCAAGATGTCTGGGTGGATAATGATGCAGGCAGCAAAGGAGTGATTAACGCCAAATAGAGGGTATCAGTTGTACTATTTTTAACCAGATAGCGTGTTTCGGGAGCAAAAAAGCCCCGGCGACTGAGCAGGAGCTTTTCTATAAGGCTGTGGTGGTCGGTGCTGACCTCCGGCAAGTGACAGGATGACAATATTCACATTCTGGCCCCTGCACATTCACCACGTATTCATTTCACCCATCAGCTTACATATGTATCGGTTGCGGATAGCTTTGCTTGCGCATTACGCAGCAGCCTCGCAAAGCTGCTCTGTAATGGTCAATCAAAACCGCCCAGAGGCGGCCAAAATGAATATAATTAGGTTAATATCCTTCTTCATGTCATGACATTTACTGCCATGTCCAATCCGGAACCTCAAAAGGAAACACCTTGAACGTTGCAGTGGCCGTCGCGATAATATCCCCAACCTCGTTAAACAATTCACCAGATGTAAATATAATCGAACTCTTTGCATGAGCATTGCGTCCTCTGCCATAAATTTTCCCTGGGTAAGCTGCATAGACAAAGTTAGTCTTGGACTCAATGGTTATAGCAACTTTTTATAAATTCAACCTGGTTGCAAAACGCGGCGCCCTTCAGATTTCGAATAGGCAATCAGCGAAGTCTACTTTCGTGGGGTAATTCTGCACGCCAAATATTCATCGTGCCTATCTGTCCGGCGCAAATTTGTAATGAGGCCTGAAGCGCCAGACTGTAGCTAAGCGTATTCGTTCTTCACCAACCGTCAGGATCCAGATACACCCGGGACAGCTTTAACGCACATTGGATGAAGCCTAACAAGGCAGCATCGGAGAAACACCTAAGCCTGAGTTTCGATTTCACGTTCCACGATTTGAAAGTAAAAGGCATCTCTGCTCTGAGCGGAAGCCTGTACGACCAGCAAGCAGTATCTGGCCACAAGAACGTGAGGCAAACGGCACGGTATGATCGGAAAATTGCGGTTGTGACGGTGTTCGGCGGCCAGAATAGGGTGAAATGATATGGCAAAGGGTGATTTCAGGCACAAAAAAACCGCCTCTCGGCGGTACGACATTACTACATATTGCTTTGATTATTCTTAGTTTATTTTCCTGGTACCCGGGGCGGGACTTGAACCCGCACAGCCATAAGCCGAGGGATTTTAAATCCCTTGTGTCTACCGATTTCACCACCCGGGCTCGGGAAAATTGGAGGCGCGTTCCGGAGTCGAACCGGACTAGACGGATTTGCAATCCGCTACATAACCGCTTTGTTAACGCGCCTTAATTCTGTTTTGCCTTTGCAGGCTAAAGCTCGCAATCACCAGCTTTACTAAATTTGGAGCGGGAAACGAGACTCGAACTCGCGACCCCGACCTTGGCAAGGTCGTGCTCTACCAACTGAGCTATTCCCGCATTAATCAGAACTTGCTGATTTTTTTAAATCTTTTGGCAACTCACCGCTGCCGTCTGATGCGATGCATTCTACTTATCTGGCGTGGTGAGTCAATAAAATTGTTATCTCACCGGGTTCGTTTGCCGATTTTTACATCGCTTCGATCAAGGTTCCAGCAAATCGCGGCGTGCCGCGTTCAAATATTGGAACATTGACCAGAAGGTCAGCACGGCCGCGATGTACAGCAAGCCGAACGACAGATACTCCACCGTAGGCTCTGGCCGCCACAACAGGCCAACCAATGACATCATCTGCGCCATGGTTTTCACCTTGCCAATCCACGAAACCGCCACGCTGCTGCGCTTGCCGATTTCCGCCATCCATTCGCGCAACGACGAGATAATGATCTCGCGGGCAATCATGGTTGCCGCAGGCAGAGTGATCCACCAGGTGTGATAATGCTCCGCTACCAGCACCAGGGCCACCGCCACCATCACCTTATCGGCAACCGGGTCGAGGAACGCACCAAAGCGGGTTGTCTGCTTCCAGCGACGGGCTAAAAAGCCGTCAAACCAGTCGGTTACAGCAGCAAACACGAAAATGACCGCACAGAGCATCGGAGCCCAGACGAACGGCAGGTAAAACGCCAGGACGAAGAATGGGATCAAAACTACGCGGAACAGGGTAAGCCAAGTCGGTATATTCAATTGCATAATGCTGGTAACTATCTGGCTGGAGTGGAAATTAAGAGTATGTTGCTACATTGCCCTCAGTGTTTCAATGCATTGTAGATCTTTTCTGCCAATGCTTGTGAAATACCCGGCACTTTTGCAATTTCCTCAACGCTGGCGTTCAATAATGGTTGAAGTCCACCCATATACTTCAACAGCACCTGACGCCGTTTTGGCCCAACGCCGTCAATCAGTTCAAGGGCGCTGGTGTTTTTGACTTTCGCCCGTTTCTGGCGATGGCCGGTGATCGCATGGTTGTGTGAGTCATCACGAATATGCTGGATCACGTGCAGTGCCGGCGAGTCCGAAGGTAGCGAAATCCCCTCCCCCTCAGGGACGAAGAACAACGTCTCCAGCCCGGCTTTGCGATCGCTGCCTTTGGCAATACCGATCAACAATGGTTTGTTCTTGTCCCAGGTCACGTTGAGCGAATTGAACACGTCAATCGCCATACCCAGTTGCCCTTTCCCGCCATCAATAAAGATGACGTCCGGGATCTTGCTCTCTTCCAGAGCTTTACCATAGCGCCGTTTCAGCACTTGCGCCATCGCGGCATAGTCATCACCCGGCGTGATGCCGGTAATATTGTAGCGCCGATACTCCGAGCGCAGTGGACCATTGCTATCGAACACCACGCAGGAAGCCACGGTCTGCTCGCCCATGGTGTGGCTGATATCGAAACACTCCATCCGGTTTATTTCGGTCAGGTTCAGCGTTTTCGCCAGTTCCGCCAGCCGCTGATGGATAGTCGATTGCTGAGAAAGCTTGGTGACCAGCGCCGTCGAGGCATTGGTACGTGCCAGCTTCAAGTAGCGGGCACGGTCGCCACGCGGCTTGCTCTGGATCTGGATCTTGCGGCCAGCCAGTTCGCTTAGCGAGCTAGCCAGCAGATCTTTTTCCGGTAACGTAAAGTCCAGCAGGATCTCGGCTGGCAAAGTGCGCGCCTGGCTGCCTTGTAAATAGAACTGGCCCACAAAGGTCTGCACCACTTCACTCAATTCTGTACCACCCGGCACTTTCGGGAAGTAGCTGCGGCTGCCTAATACTTTACCCTGGCGAATAAACAGCACGTGTACGCAGGCCATACCTGCATCGAAAGCCACGCCGATCACGTCCAGATCGTCGCTGTCTCCTGAGACAAACTGCTTTTCCGTTACTCGCCGTACCGCCTGGATCTGATCGCGGATGCGCGCAGCTTCTTCAAAATTGAGCAGTTTGCTGGCGTTTTCCATCCGCGCAATCAACTGGTGCAAGACCTGCTGATCCTTACCGGACAAAAACAGGCGCACATAGTCTACTTGCTGACGGTAATCTTCCTCACTCACCAAACCGGCGACGCATGGCCCCAGACAACGGCCAATCTGATACTGCAGGCAAGGACGGGAGCGATTGCGGTAGACGCTGTTATCGCATTGACGCACGGGGAACAGTTTTTGCAGCAGCGCCAGCGTTTCACGCACGGCGTAAGAATTGGGGAACGGGCCAAAGTATTCACCTTTGGCATGCTTGGCACCACGGTGTACCGTCAGCCGTGGGTGGCTATCGGCACTCAAAAAAATCAGCGGATAGGATTTATCGTCACGCAACAGAACGTTATATCGGGGCTGATACAGCTTGATATAATTATGTTCCAACAGTAGCGCCTCGGTTTCCGTATGGGTAACGGTAACGTCAATTTGCGCGATATTTTTGACCAGCGTTTCCGTCTTGCGGCTACTGACCTGAGTGCGAAAATAGCTCGCGAGACGTTTTTTCAGGTCCTTGGCTTTACCCACATAGATCACCGTCCCCGTCAGGTCATACATGCGATATACGCCAGGCTGACTGGTTACGGTTTTAAGAAATGCCGGTGCATCAAAACGATCATTCACTGCTTAACAAGGTCTCCGCGTTGAACAGCCCGTGTCTGATCGCCAGATGGGTCAATTCAACATCCCCGCTGATATTCAGCTTGGTGAACATACGATAACGATAACTATTCACTGTTTTAGGGCTGAGATTCAGCTGTTCTGAAATCTCATTCACTTTCTTCCCTTTAGTGATCATCAACATAATTTGTAATTCACGCTCAGACAAGGTACTGAACGGGTTTTCCGCCTGCGGCTCCAACTGGCTTAATGCCATTTGCTGGGCGATGTCCGAAGCGATGTAGCGCTGGCCGGCATGTACCGAACGGATCGCATTAATCACCTCTTGCGGTGCTGCGCCTTTGCTCAGATAGCCAGCTGCGCCCGCCTGCATCACCTTGGCAGGCAACGGATTCTCAGTATGAATAGTCAACATGATGACTTTGATATCGGGCGTGTAACGCACAATCTTACGGGTGGCTTCCAGCCCCCCAATACCCGGCATATTCATATCCATCAAAACGATATCGACAGTGTTGCCGCGGCACCATTTTACGGCATCTTCACCGCATTGTGCTTCGCCAACAACTTTAATGCCTTTGATATCTTCAAGAATGCGTCGTATCCCTGCGCGCACCAGTTCGTGGTCATCAACAAGAAGAACGCTAATCAAGGAAAATTCTCCAAAATAAGGGAGTAACGCAATCAATCAGCCTCTGTCATCTAAACAGATATTACTTGGTTTTCAGCAAAGAATGAATACAGATTAATACTTACTCTCGGTTAACTATGGCCAGGTTTGTCGACCCCTGTACCACCTTTGTTACGATTAAAGCACTGGTTAACGGATAAAAAACCATCAAGCCTATTAGGCTCAATACATTACCACCATGATACGCCATTTTACGCCTTCTGGCGGGAAAATTAATCGCTGTTTTCACAAAACCAGATAATAACCACCCTGCCAATTATCACCCGTAACTATATGAATTACAAAAAAATAACAAAATTACGCCATTTTTAATCACGTACAAACCGCTGTAGGTAAACCCTTATTCAGAATACATAACCGTTGTAGATGGGGAAAAAGGTGACATTTCAAGAGAAAATAACCGTCCTAAATGTCAATAGCTTGCAGATGAAATAGTTATTCATCACGTCGAATTAAGCCAGTATTACTTTATAAAATCCACGTTATCTGAAAGCGCACATCCCGTCGCTAACTATAAATGAGTACGCAAAGGAATTACACCACTAACGGAAAAAATGCCCTGCCAACCAGCCCCCACCGGCATCGTGCCCCCGCCACGCGGCCACACGCGATACGAACTGCCAATGCTGTGATATACTCCGCGCCCTAAATGAGGCACGGGGTCTGCCTGGGTGAGTCGGCAGCCGGTTGTTGTGCATCAAACCACATTTTCACATTTCACTTCAGGCTTACGCCTTAAAATTCAGGAGATAAAATGAGCAACGTTGACTTCACTACGTCTGCAGACCCACAAGCGCTGGCCACCGAAGTTGCCTGCCTAAAAGCGACTTTGACGTTGATATTAAAGGCCATTGGCCAGGCTGATGCCGGTAAAGTGATCATCAATCTGGAACGCTTTGCCGCTCAGGTGGATGACCCGGATCAGGCTGAAATCTTCAAGAACAGTATTCAGCAGATCAAGCACGCCTACCGCCAATAATCCGTGCGCTATCAGGCCCCCGTTTGGGGTCTGATAACGGCTTGGCGATGTAATTAGCGCCCCTCCTGAACGGTTGAATGATAAGTTTCGTAACAGAATATTTTCTATCATTAACTTAACCAACATTCACTATAGCGCATTAATCATTAGTTGAAAAAACAACAATAGGATTAGTCCCATTTAATCATTAATAATATTGTGGGATTTTTATTACCCCATTATTGTTCACGACGCGAATAAATAGCCCTATAGATTAGGAATTAACTTACCTTTCGCGCAGTATCTGCACGTGCATACTGGCAAGCGCCGTTTTCTTTGGGGGGTAATTGGCCCGCAAGGCGCGGGCCGGGTTTGATGAAGGCTAACCAGTGAATTATCGGACTACCATCACCGAGATCTTGGCGTGGCGGACAATGGCGGCCGCATTCGAGCCGAGCAGGTAAGTTTTGACACTAGGACGGCGAGAGCCAATCACGATCAGATCGGCTGAGATTTCCTCGGCAAGTTGTAACACCTCGTCACGTGGCGAACCGAAGCTGATGGTATAAGACAGACGCTCCAACGGCAGGTCGATCTTCGCCATGAGTTTCTTCAACCCCTCCACCGCCTTCACTTCAGCCTGATTTTCAAACTCTTTGATGCCAAACGAATAGGCGGTCACAAACGCCGAAGCATCCGGCAAGGCATGGAAGAAATGCACCTTGGCCCCAGACATCTTGGCCAGATACTCCACGTGTTCGAGCGCATGTTCAGTCAATACGTCTTCTGCAAGATCTACCGGTACTAAAATGGTCTTGTACATATTCAATCCCCTCTCTGTATTACCGTGATGAACACAGCTTACCGCTGGCCAATGAGAGCTTGTACCTATTTATGATGCTTTTGTGATCAGCAGGTGTAGCTGGTGGCTTCTCGACCTTTTGGCCACAGTGACTCAACCAATGATTTATACTTTTGTGACTTGAACCGCAAAACTAACCAAATGTACGCTGCACGCTCGGCGATCATCTGCCAAGCCGCGCCAGCTGCAGCAATAAACTGATTAGAACTCAACTGCTCCCCGCGCAACGCCCGCTATTAACGCCCCTCAAGCACCGGCAGGCATCTGGATTAGTTTAATCGCCTTTTATCATTAGTTTTTCTCATGCGAATTTTATAAGCCCCTGTTTAATCAATGAGATAACCACTACCGGCACTGTTCATTTACCGCAGTAAAGAGTAATCTTCCGCCCCCTAGACGTCCGATTTGCCTCCCCTGAGTAAAGAATAATCGGCTTTTATCCCACCCCATTATGTTGTAAATATGTTGCACAAAGGTGGTGATATTGAGTTACCTTAACTTTTGTCGGAAAAACCGGCGAATACAGATAAAAAAGAGCCACTTCAGAGCTCGCCATTCCACACATGACAGGTAAAAACAGGACAGCATAAGATGGTAGATCATTCTAAAATAGCAGTGGACGCCACGCCCGGATCAGAAGATCACCTAAGGCGAAACCTCTCAAACCGACATATCCAGCTGATCGCTATCGGCGGTGCCATTGGTACAGGTTTGTTTATGGGTTCCGGTAAGACCATCAGCCTGGCCGGGCCTTCCATCATCTTCGTGTACATGATCATCGGCTTTATGCTGTTTTTCGTGATGCGCGCGATGGGCGAGCTGCTGCTCTCCAATCTGCAGTACAAATCTTTCAGCGACTTTGCCGCCGATCTGCTCGGCCCCTGGGCAGGGTTCTTCACCGGTTGGACTTACTGGTTCTGTTGGGTAGTGACCGGCATTGCCGACGTGGTGGCCATTACCGCCTACGCGCAGTTCTGGTTCCCCGATCTCTCCCAATGGATCGCCTCTTTACTGTGCGTGTTGCTGCTGCTCAGCCTGAACCTGGCAACGGTGAAAATGTTCGGTGAGATGGAGTTCTGGTTTGCGATGATCAAAATCGTCGCGATAGTGGGCCTGATCATCGCTGGTCTGGTCATGGTGGCGATGCACTTCGAATCACCAACCGGCAGCGTGGCCTCCTTCTCCCACTTATGGAATGACGGCGGCATGTTCCCGAAAGGCATTAGCGGCTTCTTTGCCGGCTTCCAGATTGCGGTGTTTGCCTTTGTGGGTATCGAGCTGGTGGGAACCACCGCCGCCGAAACCAAAGATCCGGAAAAAGTGCTGCCACGCGCCATCAACTCCATTCCGATCCGCATCATCATGTTCTACGTCTTCGCGCTGATCGTGATCATGTCGGTAACGCCTTGGAACTCTGTGGTGGCCGATAAGAGCCCGTTTGTCGAGCTGTTCGTCCTGATTGGTCTGCCAGCCGCAGCCAGCGTGATCAACTTCGTAGTGTTGACCTCTGCCGCCTCTTCCGCCAACAGCGGCGTGTTCTCCACCAGCCGTATGCTATTTGGCCTGGCGCAGGAAGGCGATGCGCCTAAATCCTTTGCCAACCTGTCCAAACGTGCGGTACCGGCAAACGGCCTGACCTTCTCCTGTATCTGTCTGCTGGGCGGCGTGGTGTTGATCTATCTTATCCCGAACGTCATGACCGTATTCACGCTGGTCACCACCGTGTCGGCTATTCTGTTCATGTTCGTCTGGACCATCATTCTGTGCTCGTATCTGGTCTACCGTAAGCAACGTCCGGCTCTGCACCAGAAATCGATCTACAAGATGCCTGCCGGTAAGTTGATGTGCTGGGTATGCATGGCGTTCTTCGCATTCGTGCTGGTGCTGCTGACGCTGCGCGAGGACACACGCCAGGCGCTGGTCGTCACGCCGCTGTGGTTTATCATTCTGGGGATCGGTTATCAGTTTGTGCGCCGTAAGAAGGCGGCCTGACCTTGGTTATTGCAACGCCGCGTTCTCACGCGGCGTTTTTACAGGCGCAGCATGCAGCGCCTCTACGTTAACTCCGCAGGCTTTGGTTTTCGCCGAATACGCAACTCACTGACAATCACCCCCAACACAATCAACCCTGCGCCAATCAACGCCAACCCTGGCAAACGCTCACCGGCGATACGGCCGACTATCCCAGCCCATACCGGTTCACCAGCATAAATAACCGTGGCACGGGTAGGTGAAACGCTGCGTTGTGCCCAGTTCATCGTCAGTTGGATCACCGCACTGGCTATCCCCAGCCCTACCGCGCTATAAAGCAGATAGGTGGAAAACACCGGAACCGACTCCCCGGTAGGAGCCATCATCAAAAACGATAACAACGACGCGGTAGCCAGCTGCACAATGGTCACCCGCCGCACGTTGACCTTGCCCGCAAAAGCACCGATTAAAATCACCTCTATGGCGATCGCCAGCGCACTGACCAACGTGAGGAATTCACCGCCGCTGAATGCCAGGCTGGAACTGCTTGGCCCGCTCAACAGCATCAGGCCGACGAAGGCCAGCAGAATGCCAATCCAGGACATGATCCCCGGCATACGCCCAAGGACCAACCACTGCAATAACGGCACAATCGGCACGTACATGGCAGTAATAAACGCCGACTGGCTGCTGGTGATGGTTTGCAGCCCCATGGTTTGCAGCCCATAGCCGAACATGATTGAGGTGCCGATAAACACCCCGGCCTTGATTTCGTACCAGGTCATCCCCCGCAGCGAACGTAGAGAAAACAGCACCAGCGCCAACGTCGCGGTGCCAAAACGTAGCCCGACAAAAAAGAATGGCCCGCTGACCAGCATCGCCTGATGCACGGCCAAAAAGGTGCCGCCCCAGAGCATGGTGATAAGGACCAGCACGGCTTCCTGGGGTTTGATTTTCAGAAACAGCGAGGGAGTAGAGTTTTTCTTGACCGTTGACACTGACTTGCCCTTCCTGCTGGGTGCAATAAAATACACAATTTCTGCCAGTATGGGGAAAAGGCTGGCAATGGGCAATATCGTGGCGGATTGGCAGCAGCAATCGCCGCCCGGTGCCGAGGGTTGACAACCCATCCTCCTGGAGCTTTTTACTCTTCCTGGGCCGGGACTTCCGGCAGCGTTTCCAACGGCGGCTGCATCCCCTCAGAGAGGTAATCTACGGCAGCCAGGGTGCGCTCGTTGCCCATAGCGTCTTCCACCACCACATGTTTGATAGCACCGTCAGAAAGTATCACTCGCTTAATGCCACGTTCGGGTTCCATATCTCCTCCCTGTGTGAATGTCTGCCCCTCAAGTTTAGCCTGTGCGGCGCCTGTCGGGTTGCGGTCTAAGCGTTTATCTGAATACCCTTCGCATTTTTTATCATCTCCCCCGGTTATCAGAGCTACGTGCGGTAATACACTTTGTATGGTCAGCGAAAAATCATCACTGGCAGTTATACATAGAAGGGAGAAACATCAATCATCCCTATCTTGTTTGCGGAACCCGAGCAGGGTTAAAATGCCGCTCAACCTACCGCTCATCCGTTGAACGTCCGGTCGACCCAAGCTGTGTCCGCCTGTCCACCTACCAAAGCCAGGCGTTCTATTTTTTGCGTACTGCAAAGGGAAATAAGTCAGTGTCTAAAGATTTTGATGAACTAATAAGAGACATGGATCTTATTATTGAAAATGTAGACAGTTTCAAGGCTATGGCCCCACGCATGCCGCCACCGGCGGTAGAAGCGCCGCCAACAGCTCACTCCTACGATTCATTCTGCGAAAACATTGCGCTGAAAGTGGTATTGAAGGTTCTGCTGTCATCGGTAGACAAGATCGTCAAGGTGCAAATCGCCAACCGAGTTGAGCAAGAGATCACTCAGATCGAGCAGCAGGTCGTCTTGGCTGGCGGGGGCCCGGTTGCACCCGAAGACCTGGCACAAATGACCCACTACGTGCGCCGTACCGTTCACGATTTACTCAATTGAGCTCCGCCAGAAAAGCGGTTGTGCATTGGGAATGGATTGTTTCAGCCCTGATAGCATGACTTGGCGAGTATCGGCATTCAGAGAATGGTTGAATAATCATCGGGTATACCCGAATCAAACGTACTCCAGGCGTTTCGGCTGCAAGCCGGGCGTTTGGGGTCTCGTCACCTTGATGGCTTTCGCCGGATCGCCTGCCACAAACTCCAGAGTGGGCGAGTAGTAAAAAGGCAACCATGCCTCGAAATTCTCTTCCCACTCCCATTTGACTGGGCAGGGCCACAGAATATCTTCGTGCAGAATGTAATAGATCCACCTCCCATGAGGGCGGCGTGGCTTAAGTGTTTTCATAATGCCATCAATACTTTCTCACCTGTTGCAAGCTGGCCGCGAAATGGGCCGCTCAGCCATAATACCTCAGTGGAGCCACTTGAAGCGAGGAGGCACCACGAAACGCGGTACTTGACAGGTAATTATACGATAACGGCGCGGATTTTGCGGCAAAGTAGCGGAGTTTAATCCACTACTTTGCCGCAATGCATTACTGTGAAGTGATGGTAAATCTTACTACATGTTCAGTGAGGCATAGTGCTGTTGGCAAGTTGGCTTGCTCTTGTCACTACCCTCTGCCCTTAAGGGCGTGTCCCTGGTGAAGCACAATATTTTCTATTCGGTATACTGTTGAGAAAGGTCAATTATTCCCTTCTCTTGCCAACAACATACCCATTTTTTGCCACCAGGAAAACAGGTGAAAAACACCCTTGTAATCACTGACAATAAATGTTAACAAAAGCTAATCAATACAGACACCTTAATGAACATTTGAATTATTAGCATGAAAAGGAAAGATTGGCCATGAAGATTAACGTAACGGACACTCCAAATCCGCAGGACGAAGAGTTCGTGATTGACAGCCTCTGGGCGCACAACCATCAGTATGATGCAGTAGATATTCATCCGTTATTCCTGACCGTCACCGACGAGCGTGGGCAAATCGTAGCCGGGCTGGTTGCCAGAACCTGGTGGGGTGGATTAGAAGTCCAGTACCTGTGGGTAGGTGACGAGTATCGCAAAAAAGGCTACGGCCGTGACCTGATGCTGCGGGCAGAGCAGGAAGCCGTCAAGCGCGGTTGCCATATGGCCTATGTCGATACCTTCAGTTTTCAGGCGCAGGCGTTTTACGAAAAACTGGGGTACCAACCGTATGGCAACTTAGCGGGTTATGCGCACCGCCATACTCGCATCTATTTAGCGAAAAACATCTGATAGCGCTGAAGTATGAGGGGTTCAAATGGATTCATTTTGGCAGAGCAATGAATTATATTTAAAAGGTCTCATCACCATGATGGAACATTTAAATGAGCCTTGGGGCATTAAAGATTTATCTTCACGCCATATTTATATGAACAAGGCGGCCTATCTTTATACCAACACACCTCTCAATTTCGATATTGCGGGCAAGCTTGATGCCGAGTTCCCCGCCGATTGGGCAGAGTTTGCCCCCGACTTGCAAGAACACGACAGGAAAACCGAAGGAACGCGCGATCGCGTAGCCGTTATCGAGACGCACTTCTGGTACGGCAGCGACAGCCTGGTCCCCTTTGTCAGCGAAAAACTGCCTATTTATAATGACAAGGAAGAGCTGGTTGGCACCATGTGGAACGCCCGTCCGCTGGACAGTTTTTCACCGCTAAAATATATCAACCAGCAAAAGCCCAGCATATTAACCACCGAAGTCAGCATCCAGATTTTTACCCAGTCGGAGCTGGACATCATATTTTTAATGCTGCAACGCTACACCAACAAAGAGATTGCCAGGTTATATGACGTCAGCAATAAAACCATAGAAAATAGAATCTACAACATCTACCAAAAAGCCGATGTGCATACGCTCCAGCAGTTCGAAGAGTATTGCAAACAGGTGAACTTGGACAGCTACATTCCAGTACGCCTGATTGAAAAAGGCATCCAATTTATTTAAACGTTAACGAGAGATTATCGTGATTAAAATTGAAGACTACCCACTGAGCCGGGTACCGCAGGATAAGAGGGTCTCCTTCCTCAGCGTCGCCATCGTGCATATGGGTATGCTAACGGCCTTGGACCAGTTTATGCTGGGTGCCGTGTTGGGTAACTCAATGACCCTGACCGATGCCTTTATCGCCATCTCGATTGGCAGCCTGATCTTTGGGGTCGTGACGTTCGGGCTGGGCTTGGCCGGGATGAGAGAAGGTATCTCCGGTAGCCTGCTGGCTCGCTGGTGTGGTTTTGGCCGCATAGGCTCGGTGCTTATCGGCCTGGTAGTGGCCGTCAGCCTGTTGGGCTGGTTTGGCATTCAGAACGCCATCTTTGCCAAATCGCTTAACTTCGCCTTGGGCGATCGCCTGGGCTTCCCGCTGTCGGCCTCACTCTCCGGCCTGTTTTTGACGGTGCTGGTCGCTTTTGGTTTTAAAGCGCTGCGCATCACAGCTCGTATTGCTGTGCCGCTGTTTATCCTGCTGGTGTTCTTTATTTCCTATAACGTCCTCTCCGGGCAGAAACTGCATGAGGCCATTCTGCTGGCACCGATGGGAGACGCGTTAACCATCAGCGCGGGCATCACCATCGTGGTTGGCGGCGCCATTGTCGCCAGCCTGATGACTCCAGACCTGACCCGTTACTCCAAAAACAAACGCCACGTGTTTGGCATTACGCTGCTGACCATTATTGCCGGTGAATTCGTGGTTAACGGTCTGGCGATTTTTATTGCCAAAACGCTCGGCACCGCAGACGTGGTGACGATCATGGCCCAGAGTGCGGGCGGTATCGGTTTGCTGGTGGTGGTGTTCTCTACCCTGCGCGTCAACGATCTGAACCTCTATTCGTCGTCCTTGGGCGTGGTGAATGCGGTTGAAGGGATCACCGGTAAAAAGCTCAAATATACCGCGACCACGGTGATTATCGGTCTGTTGGGCACGCTGCTTTCGGTTCTGGGGATCCTGGATCGGTTTGTGGATTTCCTGACCGTGCTGGGCGTGGTATTCCCACCGATCCTCGGCGTCATGCTGGTGGATTATTTCGTGCTGCGCAGCCACCGCGATGCGCTGGACGCCAGCCGCCAGCTCGGCCAACTGCCGCAAGAAACGCCACTCATCGGCTGGGCAGCGATTATCGCCAGCATTGTCGGTAGCGTGATCGGCCTGGTGACGGAATGGGGCGTGCCAACCATTAACTCACTGCTGGCAGCCAGCGTGATTTACTGGTTGTTCAAACGCCTGTTTGGCCGTGCAACCAACCTGCAAACTGCTTAATTTGTCGCATTAACAGGGTCGAGCATATGTTCGACCCTAGCTAAGCGGGCGGCGCCCCTACAAGATAAAATCTTGGTGGTGGTATTCAGCCGTTCAGGTCGCGTTACCGGGAATAACGATATTACTGTCCGCCAACGATCCCATCTGATTAAACATCACGCAGGCCGCATCCACGATATGCATGGCAATGGCGGCACCGCTGCCCTCCCCCAGCCGCATATCCAGATGCAGATAAGGTGCCAATTGCAGGTGCTCGAGTGCGGCAGCCGCGCCCTTCTCCGCAGAGAAATGGGACGGCAACAGGTAATCCCGAGCCTGAGGCGCAATGCCGCAAACCGCCAGCGCGGAAGAATATGAGAGAAAACCATCGAGGATCACCGGCAAACCGGCGGCCGCAGCCCCCAGCATCACGCCAGCCATTCCCACCAGATCGTATCCACCCAGCTTCGCCAACACGTCCAACGCGTCTTGGGTATCCGGCTGATTTACCTCAATCGCCCGACGCACCACGTCCACCTTGTGGTGCAAACGATCGCTGGGGAAATTGGCCCCAATGCCGACTACTTCCTGCGGATCGCGGCCGGTAAAGACGCTAACTAACGCAGCGGCTGGCGTAGTATTCGCCATCCCCAACTCACCAACGCCAAACAGCTTCACCCCAAGCGCCGCCTGTTCCAGCGTCAATTGAGCCGTGGCCAACAGCAACTCCTCCGCCTGCTGGCGCGTCATTGCCGCACCACGCGCAATGTTGCCGCTGCCGCGCCCAACTTTCATGTCGATCAGGCCCGGCAAGGGTTCGCTGTCGATGCCAACATCCACCAGCTTCACCTCGGCACCGGCATTGGCCGCCAATACGCAGACGCCGGTATTGCCTTTCACCATATTCAGCGCCTGGATCACCGTTACTTCACGCGGTGACACCGCTACCCCTTCGGCATAAACGCCGTGATCGGCCATCATGACGATGATTTGCTTGCGGCTGGCGGCCATCCCGCTAAAACCGCGCATCCCGGCCAGTTGGGTTGCCAACTGTTCCAGGCGGCCAAGGCTGCCCGGTGGCTTAAGCAGGCCATCAATCTTTGCCGCTGCCTGTTGCATGGCGGCCGCGTCCAACGGCTTAATCAGGTCGATTAACGATGACAATGTTTGCATACTTTATTCTCTACTTGCAGGCTGCCAATGAGCCTGGCTGTTAAATACCTTTAGCGTGACAAATCCCTGGTTGAGTTCCACCACGCTGTAGGCTCCCTGGGTAAACGGGAAGTGCCACATCCCGGAGGCAGGCAGCTTTAGTAACCCTGCCAGCAACAGGCTCAGGGAGCCTTGGTGCGCCACCAGCAGACGATCGCCATCGCCCTGTTCGTCCAGCAGACGTTGGGCCTGCAGGCTAATCCTCTGGGAAAACAGTGGAAAGGACTCCCCCGCTGGCGGGCAGGCTCGCTGCCAATCCGCCACCCAGTCGGCCCAGGCAGCGCTATCCTGCTGCTGCAAATCCTGGTGATGGCACATTTCCCAGTCACCAAAATTCATTTCGTTAAAGCCTCCGTCAGGTTGGATCGCCAGTTCACGCTGCCCAATCACAATCTCGGCGGTATGCCGGGCACGTAGTAACTCACTGCTGATCGCCTGGGTAAAAGGCACCTCGGCCAGCCATTGTGCGATCTGCCTGGCCTGCTGTTCACCTTGCTCGGTCAACGGTAAATCGGTCATGCCACAAAATACGCCCTGTCGATTCGCCGCCGTTTGCCCGTGTCGTACCAAAAATAGCCGCATAACGCCCACTCACAGCAGTGCCAGTAAGAAGATCAGCTCGGCAATTTCTATCGCCGCCCCCAGAGTGTCGCCCGTTTGCCCGCCCAGACGGCGGCGCAGATAGGCTCGCAGCAACAGCACGGCGATCAGCGCACAGCCAAGCGCAAACAGCCCCTGCCCATGCCCTAACAAGGCGACCAAAGCGGCCCCTAGCGCCAGAGTGAACAGCGTTTGCCCCCCGCTGATCTTGCCAATGTAAAGGTTTCCCAGCCCGTTACCTTCACGGGCATAAGGCTGGCGATACATCATCAATACCACCAGGCTCCGGCAGGCCACTCCCGCTGCCGCCAACGTGGCCAACATCGGTACTCCGCGCAATGCCAGTTCGCTGATCACCAACACCTTGGCCACGACGATAAAGATCAGTGCCAACCCACCATTGGTACCTAAGCGACTGTCGCGCATGATCTCCAGCATTTTTTCCCGAGTACGGGCCGAGAAAACACCATCACAGGTATCGGCCAATCCGTCGAGGTGGAAGGCACCGGTAACCAGAGCCAACGCCAGCACGTAGCTCAACGCCGCCAGCGGCACCCCACACCAGGGGGCCAACAGGGTAAAGACGGCCCCACCGATTGCACCCACGATCAGGCCAATCAAAGGGAAGCCGACGATGCCGCGCTGGTAATTATCCATCGCCAATCCCTGTGTCCAACTGGTGGGCAGCGGGATACGCGTCATCAATTGCAGGGTGGCCCAAAATAGTCGCAGACTCATTTGATCTTGACCTCAATACCAGAAATCACCAATAGCACCGACTCGGCGGCGGCGGCCAAACGCTGGTTAACACGCCCGGCAATATCACGGAAGTGTCGTGCCAAACGGTTTTCCGGCACGATGCCCATCCCCAGTTCATTGGTGACCAGATAGATCGCCGCCGGGCTGCGGGCGCAGGCGGCCAGCAGATCATCGATCTGCCGTTGGATTGCCGTTTCAACCACGGCAAAGTCGATGCTTTCCACCGGCGTCTCCCCGGTCAGGTCAAACATCAGGTTGGCGATCAGCGTGGTAATACACTCCAGGATCACCGCATCTCCCGCCACCGCCTGTTGGTCGATCACACTGGCCAGTTGCTGGCTCCCCTCCCAGGTACGCCAATGAGCGGGCCGGGCCTGGCGATGTAGCTTGACCCGTTCAGCCATTTCCTCATCGGTGACCACCGAGGTGGCGATATACAACACCCGGTCACTGACACCACTCGCTAACCTTTCAGCCAGCGAACTTTTGCCGCTGCGTGCTCCACCAGTGATCAGGATCATTGGGCCACCGTTTGCTGGTGTTCTGTCATCAAGCGGTAAATCTTATCCATATCAATATGTTCCCGCATCTTATCGGCCAACAGATCAAACTGTTGCTGCTTGTAATCGGCATAATCGAAAGCCGGACCGTCGTAAACCGCTAGCCCTTTACGCTGGCGCAATTGGTTTAGCAGCGCCCGGCAAAAAGGCGCGCTGTCGAATAAGCCATGAATATAGCTACCCAGCACGTTACCGGTGGGGTTCACTGCACCGTCGAAGGCGGTGTCCGGCTGCCCATTGCGTAGGGAAAGGCGGGAGAAAGGGGTAGCCTCTGAGCCAAGCTGGGTGGTGCCCATATGGATTTCATAACCAACGACATCCTGCTCGCCACAGCCAGACCAGAGGCCGGGCAACCCAGGCTCACATTGTGCTTTCACCTGCGTAGTGACTTTTTGCGGTGCGAAGCGGGTGGTGACATCCAACAAGCCCAAACCCGCCATCTGTTCCACACCGGACTCCACGCCATCAATAATGTGCTTACCGAGCATCTGGTAGCCGCCGCAAATACCCACGATCTGCACTCCGGCCCGGTGCTGCTCCTGTAACGCCGCCGCCAACCCGCTCCGTTGTAGCCACTGCAAATCCCCCAGGGTGTTTTTGCTACCCGGCAGGATAATCAGATCGGCACCGGCCAGCGCCGCCGGGTGCGAAACATAGCGCAGCTCTACGTCCGGCTGGGCCGCCAAGGCATTAAAATCGGTAAAGTTGGACATATAGGGCAGTTGCACCACCGCAATGTCCAGCTCATGACTACTGCCTGTCGGGGCGTATTTGCCATTTTGCAACGCCACACCATCCTCATCTTCCAGATCGATATGCAACCAGGGCATCACGCCCAGCACCGGCACACCGGTCAGCGCCTCAATCTGCTCCAGCCCCGAGTAGAGTAAGGCAATATCACCACGGAATTTATTGATGATCACCCCTTTCACCCGAGCTTTTTCTTCCGGTTCTAGCAGTGCCAACGTGCCATAAATGGCGGCAAATACCCCGCCGCGATCGATATCGGCCACCAACAGTACTGGCGCATCGGCGATCGCCGCCATGCCCATATTGACGATGTCACGGTCGCGCAGGTTGATTTCCGCCGGGCTACCCGCCCCCTCCAGCACCATGATTTCGTAGCCGCTGGCCAGGCTGTGATACACCTCGCTGATTTGTTGCTGCAACTGCGGCTTGTACTCGTGATAGCTGACCGCGTCCATATTGCAGGCCACTTTGCCCATCAGCACCACCTGCGCCTGACAATCGCTGGTCGGTTTCAGCAGGACCGGGTTCATCCGCACATCGGGTGCGATACCGGCGGCTTCGGCCTGAAAGATCTGCGCCCGGCCCATCTCTTCGCCACGGGCGGTAATGCCAGAGTTGAGCGCCATATTCTGCGATTTAAACGGCGCACAGCGATAGCCATCCTGCATAAAGATCCGGCACAGCCCGGCCACCAGCACGCTTTTACCCACATCGGATGCGGTTCCCTGCACCATCACACACCGTTTCATCATTTATTCTCCACGTCGCGCTGGCCAAGCCGCGCAAACCATTATTATTTCAAGCGCCAAGCCATAGTAGACGCAACGCGGCAAACAGCAGCAGAGCCAATAGCGAGGCCGTCATCATCAGACGCGTGCTGCGGGGAATATCTGCCAGCTCGATCTCCCGCCGAGCCTCACCGATCCACGGCTTTTCGACCCGCTGACCAAAGTAGATGTTAGAACCGCCAAGCCGCACTCCCAGCGCTCCAGCCACGGTAGCTTCCGACCAAGCGCAGTTGGGGCTGGTATGCTGATAGCGATCGCGCCAGCCGATACGTAACGCCTGGCGATAGTCCAATCCGTGCAGCCGGGCCGCACAGCTCAGCAGTAGCCAACTAAGCCGGGCTGGTAACCAGTTGGCGAAGTCATCCATCCGCGCCGACACATAGCCGATAGCGCGGTATTTAGGCGTTTTATAGCCCACCATCGAATCGAGGGTGTTAACCGCTTTATACGCCATCGCCAGCGGTGCTCCGCCGAGCAACAGGAAGAATAGCGGCGCAATTACGCCATCCACGCTGTTTTCCGCCACCGTCTCCACCACTGCCCGGGTAATTTGCGGCTCTTCCAACTGTGAGGTATCCCGCCCGACAATCCACGACAGCTTGCGGCGGCTCTCCTCAAGATCGGCACTTTGCAGTGCCCGGTGAACCTCCATGGCCGACTGTTCCAGGCAGCGCCCGGCGAGCAGGGTATAAATCAGCCAGACTTCCGCCAACCAGCCCAACCACGGGTGAATATGCTGCATCAGCGTTAAAAAGCCCCAACTGACCAGCCAAACCAACCCAACTACGCCCAGCCACAACAGCCCGCCACCAAGTTTTAGCGCCCTCTCGCTATGGCAAATCCGGCGGATCGCGCGTTGATGCACCGTGATCAGGTTGCCGATCCAGCGCACCGGATGCGGCCAGTGCGGCGGGTCGCCTAACAGGCTGTCGAGCAGAAAGGCCACGAACCAGGCTAGCAGCGTCATGGCACGCACCTTATAGCCACGATCGAGAAAACTTGATGGTGGGTTAATGACATAAAAAAATCCCGACCTCTCGGGCGGGATTTGAGTGTCAACAGGATACGACCAAGCGGTGCAACATAGCTGCACGTATCTCATGACAACCCCCTTCCCACCGAAGGTGTTGAATGTGTGACCAACTGGTCGGTCTTCTGGCTTAGCGTCATCCTTATCCACTCCCTTCCCAATCCTCAGATCAGTGGCGCAGTGGACTCGTCGGCATCACAGCAGCGGGGGCTGCGGGGGAGTTACACCCCCTTCCCAACCACAACCTGTTATCGTTCAGGATGTGGGTTATCCAGTTGGCAATAATTCGGTTAATTACCACGTTTTCGCTTCAATAAACGCAACGCTTCAATTTATCGCTTAGTTATCATCTCGATAGCCTCGACAATCGCCATGCCATAATAACCTGTTGATATCGCGAATACACGCCAAGATCTGGCATTCACCAGAGCGACAGGTTTGGTTTACGCCGGATCAACGGCGATTACCCTGTGTTATCCTGCACGCAAACTTGACAGGGGGAATAGCAAAACCGTGAGTGAACATGGTGGTAACGTACTGGAAATGGCGTTGAAAAGCGGCCTGGATCCGGCCGAGATTATTGATTTCAGCGCCAATATCAATCCATTGGGCATGCCCGCCAGCCTGAAGGCGGCGATTATCGAGCATCTGACCAGCGCCGAATGCTATCCCGACGTTGAATACCGGCGTCTGCATGCAGCATTGGCAGGGGTTCATCACTGCCCGGCGGAAAATATCATGGCAGGCAACGGGGCCACCGAGCTGATTTACGCCATCGTGAACCGGCTACGCCCCCGCACGGCGCTGCTCCTAACGCCTGGGTTTGCCGAATACCGCCGGGCATTGCAGCGGATTGACTGCCAGATCGAGGACTACCCGCTGGATGAAGCCGGTGGATTTCAGCCCGATGAGCAGTTGCTACAGGTGCTGGCCGAGCGCCAACCGGACTGCCTGTTCCTGGCTACCCCCAACAATCCGACCGGGCTGATGCCAGACCCCGCGCTATTGCAGGCCATTGTCGCCTGTTGTCGCCAGCACAATATTGCGTTGATCGTTGATGAAGCCTTTATCGACTTTCTGCCAGATGCGCCGGGGCTGATCCCACAAATGGCGGACTATTCACGCCTCTACATTCTGCGTTCATTAACCAAATTCTTCGCCATTCCCGGGCTGCGGCTCGGCTATCTGGTCAGCAGCGATCGCGCTGGCCTGCAACAGATGAAACAGCAACGCGAACCCTGGACCATCAATGCCTATGCGGCACTGGCCGGCGAAGTGATCCTGGACGATCTCGATTACATCCAGCAAACCCACCAATGGCTGACAGAGCAGCGTGCTTGGTTGTTTGACGCGCTGACAGCCTTGCCGCACTTGCGTATCTGGCCAGGGGCAGCGAACTATATTTTCCTACGCTGCCTGCGCCCCGGCTACGATCTGCAGCAGGCGTTGTTGCAGCACCGCATCTTGATCCGCCACTGTGCCAACTACCCTGGCCTTTCCGCCGACTATTATCGGGTGGCGATCAAGAGCGAAGCGGCCAACCGCAGGCTGATAGCCGCGCTGCAACAGGTGCTGGTGGAGAACTGAGGCGAAGGAATTTTTTGCCCACGGAAAGCCCGTCGCAGCACGCGGCTTAGGTTCGGCTCGTTAACGTGGGGATCCTCGTCCTTCAGGGTGAGGATCAGTCAAGGCTACTAACGACCAGGCACGGATTAAAAACGATGTTCGAGCAACTTATCCTGCTCTACGGGATAGGTTTTACCATCGAACTTGAGCTCGACGCGAGTCTTGGCAACGATGCTGTTGCTTTCCACACAGTCCTCCCCTTTTTTGCTGGCTTCCTTATGCGTCGCCATCGTCTGTAGTTGCAGATCCTGGAAGCCGTTGTGTGCGTTCTTGCCAAGCGCCAATGCGCGATGGGTCGTGGCAAAATCCCCGGCACACTGGCCATCCCACTCACCGCTATATTCATTCATGGTGAGATTGTTGAGCACCAGATTGACTTGCCGATCCTGCAGGGTATAGAGGTTAAGGCGTTCGATGCTAAGGGGATTGACCGAGGAGGAGCCACGGTGGATAAAACGCACCCCGAAGGCGCGTATCGCCGGAGATAATTGATAGCGCGCGGTGTCGATGGTCACGCTACTGGTGTAGATGGCATCATCCATAATCGCCTTGGGATGATATTTGCTAGCCAGCACCTTGCCGGTCTGGCTATCAACCACCAAAACGGCGACGTCAAAGTCGGTAAAATCGGGTTGGGCCTCTTCCTTAGGTTCCAGCATCAGTACCGCAATGGTTTTATCCGGGGCATAGGGCCACACCTTACAGGTGGACAGCTCGGTATTCATGCTCACTTTGGCGGCGAAGGGTTTAGCCAGATCGGCTAGGAGGGGCTGGCAATCGGCCAGAGAAGAAAAAGAAACCAGGCATAACGCCAGTACACCTATCACCCTGTTCATAGCAATATTCCCTGTAATTTTTTAATTAACTCATGTGGTTAAAAGTTGTGCGACAGCACAGTATCAAGCGCACATAGCTAGCAGGGAATCTAACGATAAAATTGGCACAAATCCAGCCGCTTGTTATTTTTTGAGATCAACAGGGGAGACTGCTGGCAGCTATCGCAAAGTCACTGCCAGCAAACTAGGGTTAATAGATTGATAGACTCAGATCACACCGCTGAGCAGGCCGAGCCCCAGCAGCGATGAGCCGCCGCCAATCACCCGCGCCCAGCCACTGTGCGTAGACGAAGATGCCATCAGATAGCCGATACCCAACCCCGCCACGTGCAGCAGCGCCGTTGCCATCACCATACCGGAAAGCGCCGCCACCGAATGGGAAAGCTCCGCACCGTGGGCCAGGCCGTGGAAAATGGCAAAAGCGCCAATAATCAACGCGCCCGTTATCGCCGACAGTTTCAGCTGTAAGGCAACCATCACACCTATGCCCAGCAGCGAGGCGGCAACGATAAATTCAGTGCCAGGTACGGTGACGCCCGCCATGCCAACCAACGCGCCGGTCAGCAGCAAACCAGCAAATGCCAGCGGCGCCAGCCACCACTGCTTGGTATTCATGGCGCTCCAGATACCCACCAGAACCATGGCGACCAGATGATCCATCCCGGTCAGCGGATGGATAAAGCCTTCGGTAAAGCTTAATACGTGATGCGCGCCGCCGTCATGGCCCACATGAGCAAAGGCCAGCATGGGGAACAGCGCCAGTAGGGATACAGCCACAGCTTTGACATTAATACGCATAATGAATACCTAAATTTTCCAGTGAATGAAGGTGGTGGTTTTACTCATAAAAACAGTTAATTACGTTATAAAATCATCCTTATACCTGCCTTAAAAGTCGGTTGGCGGCAATCAGCGCCTGCCCCAAAGCCAGACCGCCATCGCCAGCTGGTAAACGGGATGGCAGCAAGACTTGTAATCCGTATAACTGCTGGATCAATAGTTGCCGCAGCAGCGCGTTATGCATCACTCCACCGGACAGCACGACAGTATTGATGCCGTATTGCTTTGTCGCGTGGCGAGCCAGTGCGGCAAAACCCTGGGCCAAGGCAACATGGAACGCATAAGCACGCTGCGCCGGGGGAGCTTTATAGGCCAGCCATTGCTGCCAGAAGGTGGCCAGTTCCAGCTGATTGCCAAGCAGCGGCAGCGAAACCGGCGGCTGATGAGGCGGGCTTTGCCATGCCAAGGCCTCCAACTGGCAGGCAGCCTCTCCCTCCCAGGAAATTTGTGGCGGCACGATCTGCAATGCTGCTGCCACCGCATCAAACAAGCGCCCGGCGGAAGAGGCCAACGGCGAGTTGATTTGCCGTTCTACCGCCCGCAGTAAGATCGTCGCCTGCGGTTGAGGGATTGCGGCGGCCTCTGGCAACGTCTGCCAATCGGGGACAAAACGCTGTAACTGGGCCAACAGGTTGCGCCACGGCTGGCGAGCGGCCACATCGCCCCCCGGCAATGCCACTGCGGGCAACCCGCCTAAATACTCACAATGCTGATAATCCACCAGCAGGCATTCACCGCCCCACAGTTGCCCGCCAAGACCATATCCCAGCCCATCCAACGCCAGACCAATCACCTTACCGCCGTCGCGCGGCCAGCCATGTTCCGCCAGGCAGGCAACCAGATGGGCATGATGATGCAGCGTGGTGACACAAGGGATCGCCCGCTCATTGGCCAACGCCTGGCCCTGCTGGTGGCTGAGATAGCCGGGGTGAGCATCGATGGCGACCGCCTGCGGCACCACACCGTAGATTTCGCCAAAAAGCGTCAGCAATCGTTGTTGCTGTTGCCGGTTGGTTTCATCTCCTAGCGAGCCTAGATGCTGGCTGACCACCGCCCGGTCATCCCACAGCAGGCAGAAGGTATTCTTGCTGTCGGCTCCCAGTGCCAGAATGGCCGGTTGGGTGGTAAAGCCAGGGGGTAAGGGCATCGCATCGGGGACATAGCCACGTGCCCGGCGCAACATCTCGCTCCCCTGCCCGGTCAAGCGAACTAGAGAGTCATCGGCTCGCTGGACGATCTCACGGTTATGCAGCAGCCAGACGTCAGCCACCCCAGCGAGTTCATCCAGTGCCTGTTGGTTGCTCAGTGCGGGAGGTTTGCCTGCCGGATTGCCGGAGGTCATCACCAGTGGCCGCGCGACCTGTTGCAACAGCAGATGTTGCAGCGGATTTGCCGGTAACATCACCCCTACCTCATTGAGCCCCGGCGCAATCTCCCCGCACAAGGGACTTTGCGGGTGAGCCATTACCAGCACTATCGGGGCTGGTGGGCTACGCAACAGCTTTAACAGTGCCGTCGGCTCCGCGACCTGAGCACATTGTTGCAGCCAGTGAGTATCCGGCATCATCACCGCCAGGGGCTTGGCAGGGCGATGTTTGCGCGCGCGCAGGCGCTGTACCGCAGCAGAATTGGTAGCATCACAGGCAAGATGAAAACCGCCGATCCCCTTCACCGCGACGATCTGCCCGGCAATCAGCGCCTCAGCGGCCAGTTGCAGTGCGTCATCGGCGCTGGCGGTGATTTGGCCTGTGGCATCACTGAGCCACAGGTGCGGGCCACACTCCGGGCAGGCGGTAGGCTGTGCATGAAAACGACGGTCGGCAGGATCCTGATACTCCGCCAGGCACTGCGGGCACAGCGGAAAAGGCTGCATCGAGGTATTGGGCCGATCGTAGGGCATCCGGCGGATAATGGTAAATCGTGGGCCGCAGTGGGTGCAGTTGATAAACGGATAGTGATAGCGCCGGTTATGCGGCATGTTCAGCTCTGCCAGGCAGGCATCGCAGGTGGCCGCATCTGCCACGATATGGGTATCCACTTGCCCCGCGCCGCTGCTGGCAATGGTGAAACTCGCTGGCTGTTGCGGCCAATTAAAAGGGGCTGAAGTGACGCTGTCAATCCGCGCCAAGGGTGGGCACTCTTGCGGCAATACCCGCAAAAATTCCGTTATGGCTGGCGATTGCCATAGCTGGACAATCACCCCGGCGCCGTCATTGCTGACCTCGCCGCACAGGTTAAAGCGCCGCGCCAGCAGCCAAACGTAGGGCCGAAATCCGACCCCTTGCACCTTGCCCTTGATCCGCAGGCGAAGGCCGTTGCTGCTGGCGATATTCTCCGGCTCAAAATCTGCCATGTTGTCTCGACTCTCCTGTTAGTCCAGCGATCAATCTGTATCTCCCTCACCCCAACCCTCTCCCCAAGGAGAGGGAGCTGATTCGGTGCCGTGGTTGAGTACCGCGCCCGACCTGTTGTCCTCAGCCATGATCAGGTGACTCTCTGCAACTGAAGCAAACTCGGTCGGTCCCCTCTCCCTGTGGGAGAGGGTTAGGGTGAGGGGTCAGTCCCCACGGCCAAACACCTAGCAGATCCGTGGCAAAGGCTCATCCAGCGGCAGATCCAGCCGGCGGGAAACCCCGAACAGCCCGGAGAGGCTCACCTGCTGGCGCTCGATGGTATGGCCAATCACCGCCGCATCGCGCCCCAGCGGATGCCGATGCAGAGCAGCCAATACTTCCGCCTCAGCCTCGGGCGCCACCACCAACACCAGCTTGCCTTCGTTGGCAAAGTTGAGCGCATCCAGCCCCAGCAGTTCGCAAATCCCCCGCACCGCCGGTTTCAACGGCAGTGCCGCCTCGGAAATCGCCATGCCACAACCGCTAGCGGCCGCAAACTCATGCAGCACCGCCGTTACGCCGCCACGAGTCGCGTCACGTAAAGCACGCACCCCGGCAATCGGTAACAAAGGAGCAATCAGCGGAGCCAGCAGCGCGCAATCGCTGCTTAATTCACTCTCCAGGCCCAGCCCTTCACGCAGGTTCAGGATGGTTGCGCCATGATCGCCCAAGGTGCCGCTGACAATAATGCTGTCCCCAAGGCGGATGTTCGCAGCCCCCCAATTGACGCCAGCCGGGATGGTTCCCAAACCGGTAGTATTAATAAAGATTTTGTCTGCCGCGCCACGGGGCACCACTTTGGTATCGCCGGTCACAATCTGGATCCCGGCCTGCTGCGCCGTGCTGGCCATCGACTGGACGATGCGTTCCAGCGTGGCATACGGCAACCCTTCCTCCAGGATCATGGCGCAGCTCAGATAACGCGGCTGGGCACCACTGACGGCCACGTCGTTAGCGGTGCCGCAGACCGCCAGTTTGCCGATATCACCACCGGGGAAGAAAATGGGGTCGATAACATAACTGTCGGTCGATACGGCCAGACGATCGCCCGAGGTGGCAAGCTCATCCAGTGAAATTCGTGCCTGATCTTCCCGGGTATTTAATGCCGGATTGGCAAAGGCGGGCAGCATGAGTTCTTCAATCAGGGATTGCATGGCGCGGCCACCGCTACCATGGGCCAGAGTAATTTCTCGCCCGTTGTTCTCTTCACGCATTATGCGGTCTCCCTGCGATACTGATAGTAAGCCGAGCAGGCCCCTTCCGAGGACACCATCAAGGCACCAAAGGCGTTCTCTGGCGTACATTGCTTGCCAAACAGCGGGCAGGCATCCGGTTTGCAGCGCCCGGTCAACACTTCACCACAGCGAGAACGCGGATCGTCCGCTACCCGCTGCGCCTGCGGTTTAAACCGCAGCTCTGCATCAAAATCCGCATACTCCGGTTTGATCTGCACGCCAGAATGGGCAATCTCACCCAGCCCGCGCCATTCGCTACTGTCTTTCAGGCCAAACACCTCTGCCATCGCCCGCTGGGCCAGAAGATTGCCCTGTTCCGGTACGATGCGCCGGTATTGATTTTCTACCGCACGGCGGCCATCACGCAGCTGTTCCAGCAGCATCACCAAACCCTGCAGAATGTCTAACGGCTCAAAGCCGGTCACCACCAGCGGCTTATGATAATCCGCAGCAATGAACTGATAGGGCGCGTTGCCGATCACCATGCTGACGTGGCCCGGTGCCAGGAAGCCATCGATGCGCACATCGGGCTGCTGCAACAGGCTGCGTAAGGTGGGGATCAGAGTGATATGTTGGCAAAACAGGGTGAAATTGCGCAGCTGACGCTGGCGGGCTTGCTGCAAGGTCAAGGCGCTGGCGGGCATGGTGGTTTCAAAGCCCAGGCCAAAAAACACCACTTCGCGCTGTGGGTTATCCGCCGCCAGCTGTAGCGCATCCAGCGGCGAGTACACCACCCGGATATCGGCACCACGGCGGCGGGCATCTAGCAACGACCCATTGCGGCCAGGAACCCGCATCGCATCACCGTAGGTGCAAAAAATCACCTCCGGATGGGCGGCAATCTCCAGGCAGCTATCAATGCGCCCCATCGGCAATACGCAAACCGGGCAACCGGGGCCGTGGACAAACTCCAGGCTGTCCGGCAACAGTTGGTCAAGACCGAACTTGAAGATCGCATGAGTGTGGCCACCGCAGACTTCCATCACCTGTAGCGGCAAGCGCTGCGACTGGGGAATGGCTAACATCAGCGTTTCGATGCGCCGTAACAGCGCCTGGCATAACGCCGGATCGCGGAATTCATCAACGTAGCGCATTGGCATCCTCGTCATCCCGTGCCAGCCCGACGGCGCGCATATGCTGCAATGCTGCCAGCGTTTCCAGCGCTTCCTGTTCATCGAGCAGGCTCATGGCAAAGCCGACGTGCACCAGCACCCACTGGCCGATCAGATCCTGCGGTGAGCCTTCACAGACCAGCGCGATATTGATCCTGACCGCCACGCCGCACACGTCGGCCCAGGCCAGTTGGTGGATATCCTCCCCCACTGCGGTCACCTTGCCGGGCACACCGAGGCACATTATTGTTCCCCCAGCCAGTTCAGCCAGAGATCCATCCCCTCGCCGCTAGTCGCCGACAGTGCGATCACCTGGATGGACGGATTAACCTGGCGGGCAAACTCGATGCATTTCTCTACAGAGAAATTAACGTAAGGCAGCAAATCGATCTTGTTGATAATCATCAGCGTTGCGGCAGCAAACATATGAGGATACTTCAGCGGCTTGTCTTCCCCTTCCGTCACCGACAGCACTGCGACCTTATGCCGTTCGCCCAGATCGAAGCTGGCCGGGCAGACCAGGTTGCCGACGTTCTCGATAAACAGCAGGCTGTGATCCTGCAAATCCAGGCGGTGTGCCGCGTCGTGTACCATTTGCGCGTCCAGATGACAGCCCTTGCCAGTATTAACCTGAATGGCCGGTACGCCCGTGGCGCGAATACGCTCGGCATCGTTACTGGTTTGCTGGTCGCCCTCAATCACCGCGCAGGGCAATTTGCCCGCCAAACGTTCCAGCGTGGCCGTCAGCAAGGTCGTTTTGCCCGACCCGGGGCTGGAAACCAGGTTCAGCACCAGAATATGCTGCGCGGAAAAGTGTTCGCGGTTGTGGGCCGCCAGATGGTTGTTCTTGCTCAGTACGTCCTGTTCAATCTGCACCAGACGGCGCTGCCCGATACCCGGTGCATGGCTGCCCGCCTCGCCGTGTCCATAGTGCAGGTCTTGCGAATGTGGTTGCACCTCTGGCGTAAAGCGTTCCGCCGCAGCGACACCTGCGTAATGGTGATGCACATCGCCCTGGTGGTAATAGTGATGGTGATGATGGATCACCACGCCTGCCGGTGCTTGATGTTCCCCGTCGTGGTGGTGATGGTGATGATGATCAGGATGATGGTGGTGAGCATCATGATGGTCGTGATGATGGTGGTCGTCATGGTGATGATGTTCATCACCTTCGATGGTTTTTTCGCCACTGGCGCAACCGCAAGTCGTACACATCGTTATTCACTCCTCAAAATTATTCCACTTCCAGCTGCTTTAACCGCAGGCTGTCACCGCTCTCAACGCGCAGTTGGTGGCCGCCGCACTGAGGGCAACCTTCATCATGTTGTTCAATCTGCACGCTCATGCTGCAACTCCAGCACCAGGCGCGGGCCGGCTGGTAGTCCAGCAATAGCTGGCACCCCTCTGCCAGCGTATGGCGGGATGCCGAGGCGAAACTGAAACGCAGCGCGTGCTCTTCAATACAGGAGAGCGCCCCAATTTCCAGCCACACCGCCGTCACCCGTTTAGCTCCGTGCTGCCGAGCCTGCTGCTCTATCAATTCCATCGTGCTCAGGCACAGGCTGATTTCATGCATCTACGCCGTTCTCTGTGACAGACCAAATAGCGCCCTGCGCCCAGGATTACTGGGGATGTTGCCATCCACCACCGGTAGCGAAAGCGCCATCCGCGCGCTCTGTTGTGCCAACGCCAGCGCCTGCTCGGCCCCCAGATGGCGATCCAACGGAGACATCAGTGAACAGGCCAGGTATTGCCCGCAGCCCGCAATCTCACCGACGATAAACCTCACGCTGCCGCAAGGCAGATTCAGCGCCAGCTTGTCCCCTACCGCATAGGGTTGCCAAACCTGTTCTGGTCCGGGCAACACCAGCAGGCTAAGCATCCACGGCGTGAGAATGGTGCCAACCCACTGCTGTTCAAACAGTTGAAAACCACAGGCACGCACCGGGATTTGCGGTTGGAAAAACGGCAAATCCTGTATCTCACCGTCGGCGATCGCCTGAAAGGCGGTTTCCAACAGCGCGCTGGGGTTGAGCTGAAAACCGTTAGTCACAGTCTGCATTCGCCACCTCTTTTGGCTCCGCCACCACGCCGCTCTCTTGCAGCGAGAGCAACACCTGGACCAACGCTGGCTCAATCGCCTGGCTGACCACGGCGCTCAGACCAATTCCGGGCTCCAGCGACTCTGGCACCACGCCCACCAGGGTGAGCCGACGCGGAAACTCATCCGTCAGCCGCAGCGCCATCAGCACATCGGAAAGCCCCAGTTGATGGGGCGAAACCTTACGGGTAAACAGCGCCGGGATCTCTTCGTCATACAGCACGGCGACGCTGCCGGGTTTGGCACCGGTCAACACCGCATCCGCCACAATCAGATGATCGCGATCGGCCATCATTTCCATCAGTTCCATCCCCGAGGTGCCGCCGTCCAGCACTTCAACATGGGCAGGTAAGCGATAGCGCTGCTCAAGCGCTTCGACGATGCGCACGCCCACCGCTTCATCACCCAACAACAAATTACCTATGCCTAATACCAAGATTCTCATTACAACACCTTGACCCTGGTCACTTCATTGCCGGTGGTGTCTACAATATGTACCGCACAGGACATGCAAGGGTCGAACGAGTGGATAGTCCGCACCACCTCCAGCGGTTTGCTCGGATCGGCCACCGGCGTGCCAACCAGCGAACGTTCGTAAGGACCGGGCTCATCGTTAAAGTTGCGGGGTCCGGCGTTCCAGGTTGAGGGCACTACCGCCTGATAGTTGGCGATCTTGCCGTCCTTGATCACCACCCAGTGCGACAATGCACCGCGCGGAGCTTCGATAAAGCCCACGCCCCGGATCTCACCGGTCAATGGAATATTCGGTGGGATAAAGGTTTCATGGTCGCCGCTGCCGATATTGCTCACCAACGCCTGCCACTGCTGGCCCAGGGTTTCATGCAGCACGCAGGCATGCACCGTACGCCCTACAATGCGGCCCAGGGTCGACGGCAGTTGATCGGCGGTTAGCGCTTTGCCGGTCAGGGCCTGGTAGTGACTGTTGACCTTGGCAAAATATTTCTGGGTTGGTGGATGCTCGGCTTGCAGGGTACACATCAGCCACGCCAACGGCCCCATCTCTACCGCTTTGCCGTAGAAGGTTGGCGCTTTTACCCAGGAGTATTTGCCATCTTCCTGCCAGCCGGTGTAGTTAGGCCGGGTCAGCCCTTCCCACGGTGCCAGTGGTTCATCGTCCTGATACCAGGCGTGTTTACCGCTCTCCTGAATCCCCTTGATCAGATACTCATCGCGCTGGTTGGCGATCGGACGGAACTTGCCGTTCTCCAGATAGCCACCCGGCATCAGGAACTGGTCGCCTTTACGATCGATCGGCAGCTCCGGCACGCAGAGATAGCAGTCTGAGCCTTTGCCGAGGGTTAGCCACTCAGGGTAATGCGCCGCGATCACCGCGCTGTCCACCAGATAAACCTGCTCGATAAAGTCGCCCAGGCGATCGATAAAGGTTTTCAGGTACATCAGGCGCTCGAGGTTCAGCACGCTAGGCGCATCGAGGTTGATCGGGTTCGCCACCCCGCCCACCGCCAGGTTCTGAATGTGCGGCGTTTTACCGCCCAGTATTGCTACCACGCGGTTGGCATCACGCTGGCATTCCAGCGCCTGCAGATAGTGGGCAACGGCGATCAGGTTAATCTCCGGCGGTAACGCCATGGCCGGGTGCCCCCAGTAGCCATTGGCAAAGATGCCGAGCTGGCCGCTGGCGACCAGATCCTTGATCTTCTGCTGCACCCGGGTGAACTCGGCAGCGCTGTTCAACGGCCAGCTAGATAGGCCACTGAGCAAATCGGCAGCCTTCTGCGGATCGGCCTTCAGCGCAGAGGTCACGTCCACCCAGTCCAGCGCCGAGAGCTGATAGAAATGCACGATATGGTCGTGAATGCTGTGAGCGGCGGCAATGATATTGCGGATGTACTGGGCATTGACCGGGATCTCCATCCCCAGCGCATTTTCCACCGTCCGCACGGAGGCTAACGCGTGAATGGTGGTGCACACGCCGCAGATCCGTTGGACGATCATCCACGCGTCACGCGGGTCGTTACCTTGCAGGATCTCTTCCATTCCGCGCCACATGGTGCCTGAGGACCAGGCTTTAACCACCTTGCCGTCTTCGATTTCACAGTCGATGCGCAGGTGGCCCTCAATACGGGTGACGGGATCAATGGTGATGCGTTGGCTCATGCTCTACCTCTAACTGGTTGTTTTCATTCTTGTGTTGATGCGCAGGCAGCACCGGTAACAACCGGATCAACAGGATGTACGCACAAACTTCAATTGCCACAAAGCCGATGGAGATCAGCAGTTCGCTGGCCGTAGGGAAATAGTGGTAGCCATTGCCAGGGTCGTAGGCCAGCAACGCGTAATTCAGTCGCCAGAACGACGCCCCGCAGACCATGCTCAGCGCGCCGAGAAACAGCAGGCGTGAGTTGCGGCGGTTACGTTTCCAGCGGAACATCACCAGTGGCACCAGCATCAACAGCGTTTCCACCCAGAACGAGATGGCAAAGCGATCGAGATGCCACAGATAGTCCGTTTTGCCGCGCCAGATCAGTTCCCCAAAGCGCAGCACAATAAACAGCAGTAAGAACCCATCGATGATGTAGGTCATGCGGGCAAACAGCGGCGTTTCCTCCGGCCCTTTCCCCCGCAGCCCGGCCTGCACCAGCGAGCCTTCAAATATCACTATCGAGAAGCCCAGGATCCCCGCCGTCAACAGCGAGAACAGCGGCAGCATTTCGTAGCTTTGCCACAGCGGGTGGATTTTGATCCCCGCAGCAATCATCAGCGACCCCATGGAGGACTGGTGCATGGTTGGCAGCAATGCGCCAAGGGCGATCACCAGGAACATCACCTTGTTGAGCCGTTTGAGCGACACCTTCCAGCCCAACCGCTCCAGCAGCGCAGGGGCGAACTCCAGCGCCACAATACCCACGTAGATCGTCATACAGACCGCGGTTTCAAACAGCACCGACGAGGTGTTGAAATGACCGGGAATATAAAAGTAAGGCAGGTTCCAGTAACGGCCGACATCGATGGTGATCGACAGCCCGCCCAGCGAATAGCCGAACAGGCTGGCCAACAGCGCAGGCCGCACCAGCGGGTGATATTCCCCCCGGTTGAACACATACACCGCCCAGGCCAACGCCCAGCCGCCGCAGGCCAAACCGGTGCCCACCAGCAGATCGAACGCGATCCAGATCCCCCAGGGGTAGCCGCCGTTCAGATCGGAAACATCGCCCAACCCCAACACCAGACGTTTGAGGATCAGCAACAGGCACAGCACCACAAAAGGTGCCAGCATCATCACCGGCCAGCTCACCAGCCGCCCGCCGAGTGGCTGCGTTTTATGCGTCGTCATGTTTATCGTCCTTCTTGTCCTGACGCTCGTTTCGCTGGTTGCGCTGCACCAGGAAGGTGATCCCGGCCAGAGCGGCAAACGGCAACACCATGCCTTTGTACAGCGTGTGCTGGATATGCTCGGAACGCGCACCGGTTGACAACTCCTCTAGCGCTGGCAAACCGAGATCCTCGAAAGGCACACCGGTCAGCACTAGCACCTGCGTTCCGCCGCCCTCATGCTCGCCATACAGATGCGGTTGGTAATGCGGCAGCGGATGTTCGTAATGGTCGTTGCCCTGTAGGGTTTGGCGCGGGTAACGGTAATTCTCACCGGGCTTGCTGGCCAGACGCTGCTTGGCTTCGGCCATTAACTGCTCGCGGGTGCCAAAGATCACCGCCCCGGTTGGGCAAACCTCGACACAGCCTGGCAGCCCGCCCTGATCCAGCCGGGCCACGCCTTTCTGGTTACAGAGTTCGCATTTATGGATCTTGCCGAACGGGTTGTCGTAGTCGTATTTCGGCACGTTGAACGGGCAGCCCACCATGCAGTAGCGGCAGCCGGTACAGACATCCGGGTTGTAATGCACGATGCCGGTTTTGGCATCTTTATGCAGCGCCTGAACCGGGCAGACAGAAACGCAGTTGGGATCGACACAGTGCATGCACTGCTTTTTGATATAGGCGTAGCCGTTGTCCACCTGATCTTTGTGCTTGCCGTCTCCGCTGGTCCACACCTGAATAATGTTATTGGTGTAAGGGCTGAGCTTGTCGTTGTTCGACCAGGTCGCTTCGGTACCCGCGTAGGCATAGGTTTCGCCATGCGGTTCATCGGTATGGTTGATACGTTGGCATTTGCTGACACAGGCCTGGCAACCCACACACAAGGTCGAGTCATACAGCATGCCCAGCGAGTTGGGGATGGGCGGCTTGTTCTCCGGCCCGGCCTGCGCCGCAGGGGCAACCCCTGCCAGCATCGCGCCACCGCAGGTCAGTTTTAGAAAGTTACGTCGATTCACGGCTTACTCCTTGCTTGGCGGCTGCTCGTCGTCTTTACGCTGCGTTTTCTGCTGCCGCCCCAGCTCTTTCACCGCCATCAGGCTGACACCGGCAACCAGGCCGACCACGCCGCCAAGCAATCCCATCGCCGTTGGGCTGACGTGGCCCCCTTCCGGACTGAGCACCTCGGGTTTGGCGTTGCGGGGGGTAGGATTTTCGACGCTGGCCAACTGGGCGATCCCTTTGGTAAAGCCGATACCCTGTTCGTTGCAGCCGTAACAAGGGTGACCGATCCCGACCGGCCAGATGCCACCGCCCACGTCGCAGAACTCCAGCGTTGAGCAGTTGCCGTAGGTTTCTGGCCCCTTGCAGCCAAGGTGATACAGGCACCAGCCCTGCCGATGGCCGTCATCACCAAACTGTTTGGCGAAACGCCCGGCGTCAAAGTGCGGACGACGCTCGCAGTTTTCGTGGATCAGGCGGGCATAGGCGAACTCGGGGCGATTTTTCGCATCCAGCGCCGGTGGCCGTTGGTAGGTGATGATATGGGCCACCGTCGCCAGGAAGTTGTGCGGGTTGGGCGGGCAGCCGGGGATGTTGATCACGGTTTTGCCGGGTAAAATCTCCTGCAGGCTGACTGCGCCGGTCGGGTTAGGCCCGCTGGCCGCGACGCCGCCCCAGGCAGCACAGGAGCCGATGGCGATCACCGCAGCGGCATGTTCTGCCGCATTACGGATATGCTCAACAATTGGCTTACCGGCCACCATGCAGTAGACGCCGCCATCCTTCATCGGAATGGAGCCGTCGACCACCAGCACGTATTTCCCTTTGTATTGCTCAATCGCGCGGTGCTTGTTTTCTTCCGCCTGTTCACCGAATGCAGCAGAGAGGACTTCGTGGTATTCCATGGAAACCACGTCAAGCAACAGGTTCTCGATCGTTGGGTGAGTGGCCCGTAACAAGGACTCCGTACAGCCGGTACATTCCTGAGCCCCGATCCAGATAACCGGTGGCCGCTGTGGCGAACCTACCGAGTCGGCTATTTCGGCGGCGGCTTTGGTGCTGAGCCCCATGGTGGCGGCCAGTGCCGCACATAACTTCATAAAATCGCGGCGATTCACGCCATCCCGGAAAAATGCTTGATTTTCCCTTATCATTATTATCTATCCCCTGTTGATGACCGACATGCAAGCCCGTAAACACAGTATGCGGGTGGTTAATATATTGTTATTTTCTGGCTACCCTGAGTTGATCTTTATCAACCTTTGCTGAGGTAACAGTTAATATTTGCGTAACATGAGAAAAATCGCTTCAGCAAAAAATATTTTTCTTGCATATTTATCTGGCTGGATTTATTCGCGCACGTATTTAAATAACAATAACTCTCATTACCTTTTAAATTAAAAATCCTAATCCCGCTAAATAAGTCGCCAAGCAAACAACAAGAATAATAATGTATTCACATGCGTCGTTTTGTAACAATTAATATCCCCCCTGCTTCAGCATAAGTTTTACGACACAATCAAGCGTGATGAGTATAGGAAAGGCCGGAGCAGGAAAACACGTAATATGCCGTTTTAGTTTATAATTTTATTGCAGAATCATCAGCGGGGCCTAGCTTGGTAACGGTGTTGCGGGATGTCGACCTTTTACCGGGTTTTTCCTACTACTGCGACGGCCGGCGGGGATTGGTCATCATGCAATCCATCGTGAATTAGTCAATGAATGACTTTGCTAATCCCTCTGACTCGCGCGTGCCGGGGGGCTTATGTTGCACGAGGCCATAACAATATTGTATCGACGCTGGATTTAAATCACCAACCTCGCCTAATCCTGCCAACCAAATATGCTAAAGATTGAGTCCTTGGACTGAACATAGCGCTTGCTGTTTTGAAAAAAAAAGCAACCCACCCGTTTTATTCGCTTGCGAAAAGCTAAAACTTGACCTCAAGCAAACTTCATCTGCCCCGCGCACGAGTATACTTATTAAGAGGTAATCTAATTATCAAGCTGAGAGATAACTTTGCATAGCTAATATTACCAATGCAACTTCATTAATGTAGACGGCTTTATTCGCTACAGGTTAGCACTTTTAATATATCACACCACGGTTGCCTGGCTTAAAACGTCTTGCCAAGAGACATCATGGGTTAATAGCAAACCAGACATCAGGCGTTATCGGCAGCGAAATAGGCCAGCACAGGGAGCACTATCATGAACGATAACCACAACCCGGACCTGCTTCATCACCCGTTCAGCCGCCGTAAGCTAATCAAAACCGGCTCGGCTACCGGCTGTTTACTGGCCGCCACTTCGGGGCTGGTGCTGCCCTTCCGTAAAACCGCTGCCGCCGAGCCGTTGCCAAATGCCCAACAGCCGGAAGACAAGGTGGTCTGGAGTTCTTGCACCGTAAACTGCGGCAGCCGCTGTGCGCTGCGCCTGCACGTGCGGGATGACGAAGTTTACTGGGTGGAAACCGACAACACCGGCAACGACCAATATGGCAACCATCAGGTGCGGGCCTGCCTGCGCGGGCGCTCTATCCGCCGCCGTATGAACCATCCGGACCGGCTGAAATACCCAATGAAACGCGTCGGTAAACGCGGTGAAGGCAAGTTCAAACGCATCAGTTGGGAAGAAGCGCTGGATACCATCAGCGGCCAGTTGAAGCACACCCTGGCGCAATACGGTAATGAAGCGGTGCACGTGCTGTACGGTACCGGGGTCGACGGCGGCAATATCACCAACTCCAACGTGCCTTATCGCCTGATGAACTCCTGTGGCGGCTTCCTCAGCCGCTATGGCAGCTACAGCACCGCGCAGATCACCGCCGCCATGCCCTATCTGTACGGTGCACAGCAGGGCAACAGCCCGGATGATATCGCCAACAGCAAGCTGGTGGTGCTGTTTGGCAATAACCCGGCGGAAACCCGCATGAGCGGTGGCGGTGTGACCTACTATCTCGAGCAAGCCAGAGCACTCTCTAACGCCAAGATGATTGTCATCGATCCGCGCTATACCGATACCGCCGGTGGCCGTGAAGATCAATGGGTGCCGATCCGCCCAGGCACCGATGCTGCGTTGGTTGCGGGCATCGCACACGTGTTGATCAGCGAAAACCTGGTGGACCAGCCGTTCCTGGATAAATACTGCGTAGGCTATGATGAAACCACCCTACCCAGCAGCGCGCCAAAAAACGGCCATTACAAAGCCTATATCCTCGGCCAGGGTGACGATGGTATCGCCAAAACGCCAGAGTGGGCGGCTCGTATCACCGGGATACCGGCCAACACCATTATCCAACTGGCGCGCGAAATCGGCATGACCAAACCGGCCTATATCTGCCAGGGCTGGGGGCCACAGCGTCACGCCAACGGTGAACAAACCGCCAGGGCCATTGCCATGTTACCGATCCTGACCGGTAACGTCGGTATCAACGGCGGTAATACCGGCTGCCGCGAAGGCAGCTTCGATCTGGGCGTCGAATGGTTCGACATGCTGACCAACCCGGTACAAACCAAGATTTCAGTGTTTACCTGGACCGACGCCATCCTGCGCGGCCCGGAAATGACCGCCAAGCGTGACGGCATCCGTGGCAAAGACAAGCTGGACGTGCCGATCAAGTTTATCTGGTGCTACGCCAGTAATACGCTGATCAACCAGCATGGCGATATCAGCCGTACCCACCAGATCCTGCAAGACGACAGCAAGTGTGAAATGATCGTCGGCATCGAACACTTTATGACGTCGTCGGCCAAATACTGCGACATCCTGCTGCCCGATCTGATGCCAACCGAGCAGGAAGACCTGATCTCTCATGAGTCCGCAGGCAATATGGGCTACGTGATCCTGGGCCAGCCCGCCACCACGCGCAAGTTTGAACGCCGCCCGATTTACGAGATCCTTTCCGAGGTGGCCAAACGGGTTGGGCCACAGGCCGAAGCGACCTTCACCGAGGGACGCAACCAACAGCAGTGGATTGAATACCTGTGCGAGAAAACCCGCGAGCGCAACCCGGAGATGCCAAGCTATCAAGAGATGAAAACCGCCGGTATTTATAAGCGCAAATGCCCGGAAGAGCACGTGGTGGCCTTCAAGGAGTTCAGAGAAGATCCGCAGGCCAACCCGCTGAAAACGCCATCGGGCAAGATTGAAATTTATTCCGAACGTCTGGCGGAAATCGCTGCTACCTGGGAGTTGGCGCCAGAAGATGTGATCCACCCGTTACCTGTCTATGCCGCCGGCTTTGAAGGTTGGGAAGATCCGCTGAGCAGCCAATATCCGCTGCAATTGTTTGGTTATCACTACAAGGCCAGAACCCACTCCAGCTACGGTAACATTGACGTGTTGCAGCAGGCTTGCCCGCAGGAGGTGTGGATCAACACGCTGGATGCGCAGGCGCGCGGCATCAACAACGGCGATCGGGTGAAGGTCTTTAACGGCCGGGGCGAAACGCAGATCCAGGCGAAGGTAACGCCACGCATTATGCCCGGCGTCACGGCAATGGGCCAAGGTGCCTGGCTGGCGGCGGATATGTTTGGCGATAAGGTCGATCACGGCGGCAGCGTGAATATTCTGACCCACCATCGTCCTTCCCCGCTGGCCAAGGGCAACCCGCAACACACCAATCTGGTGCAGATTGTGAAGCTGTAGGTGATTTGGGGCTGGCTGAACTCGGCCAACCCCTTCAATACCGTTGTGGCTACATGACGATGCTGTGGCAAGGCTATGCATCGGTCAACCCGGCAGCGCCCCATCTAAGTTATCTGACATTGCGCAGCCATCAGCCACAGGCGGCGCTTATTGACGTAGGAGATTTTGACGATCGGTAACCAATAACCGATATGCATGTCTGCCGGGACAACGGTGGTCTGCGTATTCAACTGCGGCGCGGAGAATTAATGCTGACGGTGGAGGTGAGCGACGGTAGCAACTCGCTACCGTACTGGCATACAACGCAAGGTGCGGTATGACTGCGATTTAACCATCAAAACCACGACAAGATTGGCCCCAAACTGATATAGCTAGTATCAACTTGATAATCTTATGCTTATCAATATGATAAATTATCATCGCACAGCGTCTTTGCCATACCGACCTTGGTGCGGCCTCCCCCTCTTAGACCACCAAATACTCTCCCCTTACGCCATAAACCAGATTCACTTCACAAATCCCACATCCGGCTGATTTCTCAAGCCATTATGGCCTGTAAGTTGCTGCTGTTGGCTATCGCGACTTTTTCTCTCACCGAGGAGAGCAGGATGCCTGTAGGAACCTCGCCCGAACGCGTCGATGCGCAAGCCAAAGTCACCGGCCGGGCACGTTATACCGACGATATGACCATGCCGGGTATGCGTCATGCCAAATATGTTCGTAGCCCGATTGCCCATGGTCTGGTTACGCGTATCGACACCAGCAAAGCCCTGCAACTGCCAGGGGTGGAAGCCATATTCACTTATCAGGATGTGCCGCAGCATGGTTTTCCGACTGCCGGCCACGCCTGGTCGCTGGATGCCAATAAGCGTGACGTAGCGGATAAACAGTTGCTGACCCAGCATGTACGCCATCACGGCGATGGCGTGGCGATCGTTGTCGCCTGCGACGCGTTAACGGCAGAGAAAGCCGCCATGCTGGTTGAAGTGGAATATCAGGAACTGCCAGCGATGACCACAGCAAAAACCGCGCTGGCAGCCGATGCGCCGCTGTTACACGGTGGCAAAAGCAATCTGCTGAAACAGCACCAGCTCAGCGGCGGCGATCCCGTGGCGGCATTGGCTGCGTCAGAGGTCGTGATCGAAGGCAACTACAGCACACAGGTAGTGCAACATTGTCATCTGGAAGGGGTGATTTCCTACGCTTACATGGACGAGATGGATCGCATCGTGATCGTCTCAAGCACCCAAATTCCCCATCTGGTACGCCGTGTGGTAGGCCAGGCGCTAGATCGGCCATGGTCGTCCATCCGGGTGATCAAGCCCTATATCGGGGGTGGGTTCGGCAATAAGCAGGACGTCTTGGAAGAGCCGATGGCCGCATTCCTGACCTGGAAACTCGGCGGCGTGCCGGTCAAGGTTGAACTGAGCCGCGAAGAGTGCTTTTTGGCATCTCGTACCCGTCACTCGTTCTCCATCAGCGGTAAGATGGGCATTAACCGCGACGGTATCCTGCAAACCTATAGCCTGGATGTGCTCTCCAATACCGGAGGGTATGCATCTCACGGCCACTCCATTGCCTCCGCCGGGGCCAATAAAATCGCCTATTTGTATCCGCGTATCGCCTTCGGCTACCAAGCCACCACCTTTTATTCCAACCTGCCGAACGCCGGTGCCATGCGCGGCTACGGTGCACCTCAGGTGACCTTTGCCCTGGAATGCATGATTGACGAAGCCGCCGCCCAACTGGGGATGGATCCGCTGGAACTGCGGCACAAAAACGTCGCCCGCCAGGGGGATGTCAATCCGCTCAATCACAAGGAGATCAAGAGCGCCGGGATTATCGAGTGCCTGCAAAAAGGCCGGGAACTGTTTGAGTGGGATGCCCGTCGTGCCGCCTGCCTGAACCAAAGTGGCCCCATCCGCCGCGGCGTTGGCGTGGCTTGCCTGAGCTATGCGTCCAATACCTATCCAGTTGGCGTCGAGATTGCCAGCGCCCGGCTGTTACTGAACCAGGATGGCACCGTCCATCTGCAAGTCGGCGCGACGGAAATTGGCCAGGGATCGGATACCGTGTTTGCACAAATGGCGGCGCAAACCATCGGCGTGCCCTTCTCTTCCCTCTACGTTATCTCCACCCAAGACACCGATATTACCGCCTACGATCCCGGTGCCTTCGCCTCGCGGCAAAGCTATGTTGCAGCCCCTGCCATCCGCCAGGCCGCTACAGAGTTGCGCGCCAAGATCCTGACCCATGCAGCCTTTATGTGCAGCCAACCCGAATGGGCGTTGGATGTGATCAACGGCGAGGTGGTGCTAAAGGAGATGCCGGAAAAAGTGTTGTGCTCGGTGCAAGAAGTTTCCATGAGCGCCCATTACGATCAGGAGGTCGGTGGGCAGATTATGGCCGAGGTGTCCTGCAAAACCCGCAGCAATCCGCCCGCCTTTGGCTGTACCTTTGTTGACCTCACCGTCGATATTGAGCTGTGTAAGATCATCATCAACAAGATCATTAACCTGCACGATTCCGGCCAGATCCTTAACCCACTGCTGGCCGAGGGCCAGGTGCATGGCGGCATGGGGATGGGCATCGGCTGGACGCTGTTCGAAGAGATGATCATCGACGAGCAAAGCGGCATCGTGCGCAATAACAATCTACTGGATTACAAGTTCCCTACCATTCTCGATCTGCCAGAGTTGGACTGTGCGTTTGTCGAAACCTATGAGCCGCAATCTGCCTATGGGCACAAGGCGCTGGGTGAGCCGCCGCTGATCTCTCCCGCCCCGGCGATCCGCAACGCCATCTGGATGGCAACCGGCGTGAAGATAGATGAGTTACCACTAACGCCCAAAACGCTCTATCGCTATTTTTCGCAAGCGGGCCTGATCGAGTAACTGGAGAAAGTTATGTACGATATTGCGCACTATTATCGGGCGACCTGCATAGACGATGCCGTGCGGCAATTAGCCGCCGATCCGCAGGCCCGGTTGATTGCTGGAGGTACCGACGTGCTGATCCAGCTCCATCATATGAACGGCAAATATCGCCATCTGGTGGATATTCACGGCCTGAACGAGCTGAACGGTATCGAGCTGCTGCCGGATGGCACGCTGCGCATCGGCAGTGGCACCACCTTTAGCCAGATTATCGATTCACCGTTGGTGCAACGCCATATCCCGATCCTGGCAGAGGCAGCCGCGACGATTGCCGGGCCACAGGTGCGGAATATGGCCACGCTGGGCGGGAATATCTGCAACGGTGCCACCAGTGCCGATTCCGCCTCACCCTGTGTGGTGATGGAAGCCGAGCTGGAAATCGCTACCCCCACAGGGCTACGCCGCACGCCGATCCAAGGTTTCCACACCGGTCCAGGCAAAGTCGCGTTAGGGCAAAATGAGGTCGCCGTAGCGTTGCTGTTTAGGCCACAGCACTATCAGCACTTTGGTGCCAGCTATTACAAATACGCCATGCGTGGTGCGATGGATATTGCCACCATCGGCTGCGCGGCGGCCTGCAAAATTGAAAATGGCCACTTTAGCGCGGTGAAAATCGCCTTTGGCGTAGCGGCCCCAACACCAATCCGTGCCCCAAATGCCGAGGCCGCAGCTCTGGGTCAGCCATTCAATGCGCAAACGCTCGCCGCCGTGCGTGAGGCGGTCATACGTGACGTGCTGCCACGTTCATCCTGGCGTGCCAGTAAAGAGTTCCGTATGCAAATCATCCGTACGCTGGCAGAGCGCGTGCTGGCCCAGGCGGCCCAACGTGCTGGAGGAGAGTTATCATGTTGATCAATTGCACCATCAATGGCCGCCCCTATCAGTTCGAGGTCGATCCCCGCCTGTCGCTGATGGAGTTACTGCGCCAGCAAGGGCTTAACAGCGTCAAACAAGGGTGCAGCGTGGGCGAGTGTGGTGCCTGTACCGTACTGATCGACGATGTCGCTACGGACACCTGTATTTATCTGGCGCTCTGGGCCGATGGCAAAACCATCCGCACCACCGAGGGCGAGGTGAAACAGGGCAAACTGTCTGCCGTACAGCAGGCTTATGTGAATGTGGGGGCGGTGCAGTGTGGTTTTTGTACGCCGGGACTGGTGATGACCAGTACCTCGATGGTGGAACGTTTTCGCGGCCACCGCCTTACCGAGCAGGAGATCCGCCGCGGCCTGGCTGGTAATTTATGCCGCTGCACCGGCTATACCTCGATCGTCAAGGCAGTGGAGCAGGCGCAGCAGCTGGATGAGGAGATACCGCGTTGAGAAACGCTGGTAAACGCTAGTGGCGGATTTGCGCCAGCTCTTCTTCTGAAAGACCGGTCAGCTGTATGACCATAGCGTGATCGAAGCCCTTAGCCAGCATGGAGAGCGCTATCTTCAAGATGGCTTCTCGCCCTTCCTTTCGCCCTTCCTCAATACCTTTCTCTATACCTTTCTCTATACCTTTATCGAAACCTTTCTGCTCGAGATATTCTGCAATAGTCATCAATTCCTCCTCATGCTGCGGCGCGCGTCTGGCCAATTCACGGAGCAGTCTCTCCGGTTTGGTCGTACTCCCCATCTGCAGCATATAGTTAATCAACGATATCAGTTGTTCTTTAGTAGTGTATCCGGCCAACAATAATGTGACCAGTCGTTCCTGTAGTTCGAACAGATCGCGATGGCGCACATGTTTTTGTAACAGCTCCAGAATGGCCATACGGCGGTGTTGCATGATCTCATCGTCGGGAATGACGGTAACGTCAACTAAAGGAAAATGTCCCGCGTAAAGTTGCCTAGCCAATTCTGGGTCACTGAACTCCTCAAGCCAACTCATCGAATACGGGTAAGGTGTGATCTGCCCGTGGTAAAAGAGCATCGGAATAACTAATGGTAGCCGATCGTGACCCGCCTGAAGATGGCGTTGCATTGCGGCAATGGCATAACGTACCAAACGGAATGCCATATGCTTGTCGGGCGAACTTTGGTGCTCAATCAGAGCATAGACATAGCCGTCATCCTTACCGGTTTTCAGCGAGTAAAGCACATCGGAGTAATAAGCACGCAGGTCGCGCTCGATAAAACTACCTGGCTCTAGCTTTAACGTATTCAGATCGCAACTTTGCCGCAAATCTGGCGGCAAATGCATTTCCAGAAAGTCGCGGGCGGTGGCGGGATGGGTGAGGAACTGCTTAAAAACCGCATCATGTGGAGTGGGGGTAGGCTTTTTCATGTCGGTCATCCTGGACAAAACATGAGCAAAACCTACTACAAGCTGAACGTGGTTAAAATTACCTACGTGCAACCTCTGGAGTCAACTCGCAAAACGAGGTTGAACGCTGATAGTGGGCGCAGCATGCAGCGCCCCTACCTTTAGCATCGAGTGCAAGTTGGTCAGCAATCTGCTCGGTTACCCCATCAAATCGCCCAGCCGCCAGCATAGAATGCCACTAGCGCCACTGCGATTATCACCGTACCAATATTCAGCTTGCGCCACTCGTTAGAGAACACGCGGCCAATCACCAGCGTGCTGAAGCCTAGCATAATGCCGGTGACAATGTTACAGGTCAGCACGATAAATACCGCGCACACCAGGCCAGACATGGCATCGACAAAGTCGTCAAAGTCCAGCTTGGCCACGTTGCTCAGCATCAGCAGGCCCACATACATCAGCGCCGGTGCCGTCGCATAGCCGGGGACCAGATAAGACAGCGGTGACAAGAACAGGATCAGCAAGAACAGTACGCCCACCACCGCCGCCGTCATGCCGGTTTTACCGCCAGCAGCCGTTCCCGCAGCAGACTCGATATACACCGCAGCCGGTGAGGCCCCAACCAACGCAGAGAACATGCTGCTCATGGAGTCGGCGGTTAATGCCCGGCCACCGTTGATAATCTGCCCATCCTTGTCCAGCAGGTTAGCCTGCCCGGCGACCGCCCGGATGGTGCCCGTGGCGTCAAAAACAGCAGTCATTACTAATGCCAATACGCTGGGCAGTATCGCCGGATTCAACGCCCCTTTGATATCCAGGCTGAAAATCAGCGAGCTACCGTCCGGCCCGGTGAGGCTGGGCAACGCAAACAGCCCCTGATATTTCACATTAGGGTCAAAAATTAGACCGATAACGGAAATACCGATGATCACCAATAAGATCCCGCCCGGCACACGTAATTTCTCCAGCCCGAGGATCATCGCCAGGCCGAGCAGCGACATCATCACCGGGAAAGACACAAACGACCCCAGCGCCACTGGCAAGCCGTCCAGCGGGTTCTTGATCACCATGCCGACGCCGTTGGCAGCGATCAGCAGCAGGAACAGGCCGATACCAATCCCGGTGCCATGCGCGATGCCCATCGGTAGGTTACGCAGGATCCATGAGCGCACCCCGGTTACCGAAATGGCGGTGAATATCAGCCCCATCAGGAAGATCGCCCCCAGGGCAACGGGGATGCTGATATGCTGGCCAAGCACCAGGCTGAAAGCGGTAAACGCCGTCAATGAGATGGCGCAGCCAATAGCCATCGGCAAGTTAGCCCACAGGCCCATCACCAGTGACCCCACACCGGCAACCAGGCAGGTAGCGACAAACACCGCCGCAGGAGGGAAGCCCGCCTTGCCCAACATGCCGGGCACCACGATCACCGAATAGACCATCGCCAAAAAGGTGGTCAACCCTGCCAATACTTCCTGCCGTACGCTGCTACCCCGCTCGCTAATCTTGAAATAGCTGTCTAGCGAGCTGGCCGCTTTTTCTGTCGTCGCCTGCGATAAATTATTAGACATATCAATGGCCTCTGAAAGTTTACACTCACCTACCCTGCGGGCTTGACGTTACGGCACTCGCTGGGGGTAACGCCAATCCTGGCAAATTGCAGTGCGGTGGTTTTAAGTACGTTCATACACCAGCCGGCCATCGACATAGGTGCGATAGATCGACCGGTCATCCCCTAGCGTCATCATGACAAACAGCTTATCCATCAAGGTTTTTGAGTTGTCGTAGCGCAACTGTTGCAGCGGCGTGGCCGTCGGCTCCAGCACCACAAAGTCTGCCTCTTTCCCCAGGTTGAAGTTACCAATGGTGTCCGCCAGCCCCAGGGCATCGGCCCCGCCCAACGTCGCCAGATAAAACGCCTCATACGCTGAGAGCCGGTAGCCCTGCAGCTGCATGATTTTGTATGCCTCGTTCAACGTTTGCAGCATGTTGAAGGTGGTGCCCGCGCCGATGTCGGTGCCCATTCCCACCCGCACCTTTTTCCGCCAGGCGTTGGGCAAATTAAACAGGCCGCTGCCGAGATACAGGTTGGAGGTCGGGCAAAAGGCGATGGAGGATTGGGTTTGGTGCAGACAATCCCACTCGGCGTCTTCCAGATGCACACAGTGGGCAAATACGCTTTTTCTGCCGGTCATGCCGTAGTGATGGTAAACATCGAGATAACTTTTGCGCTCTGGGAACAAGGCTTTCACCCAAGCCACTTCATCCTTGTTTTCCGACAGGTGGGTATGCAGGTAAACATCCGGGTATTCCTGGCGCAGGCGTTGCACCATCTCCAGTTGTGCCGGTGAGGAGGTTGGCGCAAAACGCGGGGTGATGGCGTATAACAGGCGGCCATTGTTATGCCAGCGCTCAATCAGCGCCTTGGTTTGGCTATAGCTGCTTTCTGGAGTATCCAGTAGGTAATCGGGCGCGTTGCGATCCATCATCACCTTACCGGCGATCATCCGCATATTGATATGGCGCGCCGACTCAAACAGCGCCTCTACCGATTCGGGATGCACGGTGCCGAACACCAGCGCGGTGGTGGTGCCATTACGCAGCAGCTGCTTGATGAAAAACGCCGACATCTCGCGGGCGTATTCCAGATCGTTATAGCGCTTCTCCGCCGGGAAGGTGTGCTTGTTCAGCCAGTCCAGCAGTTGTTCGCCATAGGCTCCTACCATTTCACACTGCGGATAGTGAATATGGGTGTCGACAAACCCTGGCACGATCATTTTACCGCTGTAGTCGCGTACCCGGATGCTGTCGGGGATCTGGTGGTGCCCCTCTTCCCAGTCGCCAAACCACTCCACTCGCCCATCACGAATGATCAGTAGCCCGTCTTTAATAAAGCGCAGATGGCCCTCGATTTCTTCCGGATGCTGTACGGTGCGGGTGATATCGAGAAAACTGCCCCGCACGGCCTTGATTGATTGTTCTCGCTCCATACTGAAATTCCTTGTCGCCATAAAACGGATGTTGCCAGGCGGGCGCCGCATACAGCGCCCCTAAGTAACCTTTGTCAGCAATCTCAATCGGTGTTTTTTTCCGCTGTAACCACCTCGAACTCGGCCTCCTCGGCGTCAGGTTTTTCACGCGGGTTTTGCGGTATCAGCAAATTGAGGAAAATAGCCGTGAGTCCTCCGGCACAGATCGGGTTTTCCACCAGTACATAAATCGACTCGGGCAAAATACGAAACACTTCCGGATCGTAAGAGACGCCAAGGCCCAGCCCCAGCGAGGTGGCAACGATGATGGTTTCGCGACGGTTTAAACCGTCAGAGATAATGATGCGTATCCCGGCGATGGCGATCATCGAGAACATCAGTGTCATGGCGCCCCCCAGCACTGGTGCGGGGATAGTGGTAAAGAAGCGGCCAATGACGGGAAACAGCCCCAGCACCACCAGGATCACGGCGATATATTTGCCGATATGGCGCGAGGCGACGCCGGTCATCTGGATCACGCCGTTATTCTGGGAAAATGTCGTCAGTGGCAACGAGCCCAGCATGGCGGCAATCACCGAGACCAGCCCATCGGCCAGCACTCCACCGCTCAGGCGTGCGGTATATTCATCCCCCTTGATGGGCTGCTCGGACACTATTGCGGTAGCGGTGATACTGCCGACCGCCTCCAACACGCTGAGCAGATAGATGATGCCAGCTACCAGGAAGGCATGCAGATCGAAAGAGAAACCGTATTTAAAGGGAACGGGAACGGTCATTACCGGCAGGTTTTGCATCACCGAGAAATCCACCATGCCCAGGCACAAGGCCACGACATACCCGACAATCAAGCCGATGGCGATGCCCCCCATGCGTAATAATGCGTTCTGGCAACAGTTAAACCCGATCACCACCAGCAACACCAACAGGCCGATACCGATATTTTCGTAGTTGCCAAAGGTGCCGCTGCTTTTCGCTGAATAACCGCCGCCAAAATCGATAATGCCCACCTTGATCAGGCTCAGGCCAATCATCAGCACCACAATGCCGCTCACGGTGGGCGTGATCACCCGTTTCAGATAGGGCAAAATAAACGAGGAGCCCACCACCAGGAATGCACCAACAAAAGAGATGCCCAGCAGCGTGGACATGATCGCTTCCACATGCAGGCCATCGGCTTTCATCGTGCTACCCAAGGCGATCATCACCGTCACAAAGGAAAAGTTGACCGATTGAATGGACAATAATCCGGAGCCTACGCGGCCATAGCGATTCACCTGCAACCAGGTGCCAATCCCTGAGGCTATCATTGCCATCGATACCAGATAGGCCGTGACGTCCGGCGGCAACCCCAGCGCGGTGCCGACGATCAGTGCAGGTGCCACCATCGGCACAAAAATAGCCAGTAAATGGGTGATTGCCCCCACGATGCATTGGTCGAAAGGTGGTTTATCTTCCACCCGATAAATAAGGTCGTTATTTGAAGTAGGCATATCAGACATCTCTTTACTCCATTCCAGTAAATTTGATCATCTGATTCAATAAGCTCCACGCCCTGCACTTTCGCCATGTTGATCCCACGGGCTAGCCTGAGCGATGAGCTCATATATGGCGGCAATAACAGATTAGCCTTTGGCTAATATATTGAATCGTTTATACCCGCCGCCGGTTTAACTCGGCAGGTATAGCGGGATAATGACCGTAATTGGCCACTATCCCGGTACGACTTATTACAGAGTCTACGCTGACAGCTTATTTAACCCCCTCAAAATCTTCTCAGGGGTGAAATGCCATTCGCGCAGCCAAACGCCACAGGCATCGTGGATCGCCATAGCGATGGCCGGGGCCGCTCCGTTGACGCCAATCTCGGAGATCGACTTGGCCCCATATGGCCCCACCCGATCGTCGCTGGGCACCAGGAACGCCTGGAAATCCAGCGGGATATCGCCAATCTTCGGTGCGCCATAGCTTTGCAGATCTCGGGTGATCGGCGATCCTTGGCTGTCATAGATAATCTCTTCCGTCATGCTGTGGCCGATGGCGCGCATTGAAGCCCCGTAGATCTGCCCCAGCGCCAGTTCCGGGTTAACCGGGGTGCCGCAATCGAGCAAGGCATAAAACTTGTCCAACCGGATCTCCCCGCTGCGCACATTGACCGCCACTTCGGCAAAGTTGGCGCCAAACGGGAAGGCAAAGTCAGAGGAGATATAGCTGGCGGTGGCCACGAGAGTGCCAAAACCGGTGCCCGTTTCTGCCTTATGGGCAATCTGGGCGAACGTCACTTCGCCCTGTTTACCGCGCACCACGCCTGGAACCACCAGCGTGACGTCGCTTTCTGGCTCACCCAGCATCTGCGCGCCGTGGAACAGGATTTTCTTCCTGAGATTTTCCGCCGCATTCTTCGCCGCATTGCCGGAGAAGCAGGTACCGGAAGAGGCGTAGGCCCCTTTATCAAACAGGGCATGGTCGGTATCGCCGGAGATCACATGTACGTCTGCGAACGGGCAGCACAACACTTCCGCCGCCAGTTTGCCCACGACCGTATCCAGCCCGGTACCGATATCTGCCCCGCCGGAATGCACGATAAAGGTGCCATCCGACTCCAGCTTGATCATGCAGTTGGCCTGATCGATATCCGGAATACCGGATTTTTGCATGATAATCGCCACGCCACGGCCAATCTGCCAGTCTCCCTGACTGACTTTCGGTGAGCTCCACTGGATCAGCTCACGCCCTTTGCGCAAAATCGGCTCCAGCGCACAGCTGGCGGCACTTGGCACCGAAGTCGGCATTTTTCCTTCGCCAATCGCCCCGAGGATTTTCAACTCTTGCCCTTCAACTACCCGATTACGCTCGATGATTTCCAGCGGATCCATCTGCAGTTTTTCCGCCATTTCCGCCAGGATCATGGTCAGGGCGAAGTTGCCTTTTGGCGCACCGTAACCCTGATAAGCCCCGTTTGGGCAGATGTTGCTGTAATAGGTGGTCACCTGGAAATTGACGTTATCGCAGGGATAAAGCGGCAGCGACAGCGCCGGGCCGTTGCTGGGCACCGTCAGCGCATGGTTGCCATAAGGGCCGGTATTGGCCAGGAAGTTCATATCGATTGCCGTCAGGCGGCCATCTTTTTTCGCGCCAATCTTCACCCGCACCTTGGCCACGTGGCGTGAGGTGTTGCTGATGAACTCTTCTTCGCGGGTATAGTGGAAATAAACCGCACGGCCGGTCACGCAGGTTGCCCAGGCACACACTTCTTCCAACAGGATATCCTGCTTGGAGCCAAAACCGCCGCCGACCCGCTCTTTGATCACGTGCACTTTATGCTGCTTGAGCCCGACGATCCTGGCGACCTGGCGGCGCAGGTGCCAAGGCACCTGGGTTGACGCGTGGATCACCAGCCGATCGCCGTCCATGTAGGTGTAACAGACGTGCATTTCCGCCGGGCACTGCTGCACCTGTTTGGATTCGTAGGTGCGCTCCAGCACCACATCCGCCTCGGCAAAACCTTGATCCACGTTGCCAATGCGTCCATGTACCGCGGCGGCAATATTGCTGTGGGGTTTGGCACCAATCGGGAAATTGATCGTCACATGCTCGGTGCCACGCTCTGCGCTACCCTGGTTCTGCTCGGCCAGGTCCTCCGGTGCGCCGTGGACGTAAACAATCGGCTCGTCGTGTACCAGCGGTGCCCCTTCCGCCATCGCCTCATCGATCGACATCACCGGTTTAAGCACTTGATATTCGACATCGATCAACGCCAGCGCGGCCAACGCAATCTCTTCGCTCTCGGCCACAACCGCCGCCACCCGGTCACCCACGTGGCGCAGCTTTTGGCCAAACATCCGACGATCTAGAGGTGAAGGTTCTGGCGCGCTCTGCCCACCGGGGGTGTAATAGATATCCGGGCAATTGCGATAGGTGATCACATGCACCACCCCTGGCAACGCTTCGGCTTTGCTGACGTCCAGATGTGTGATCAAGGCATGAGGATGCGGGCTGCGCAGCATCTTGATGATGCAGGCATTGCGGGCCACGCGGTCTTCCACATAACAAGGCTTGGCCTGTACCATTTTCGCCGCGTCCACCTTAGGACACAGCTTACCGACCACGTTCAGATCGCTGCGGAATTCGGGAGCCGCGAGCGACTGGAATTCAGGATCGTTACGGCGAGCCACCGCCAGCGCTACGACCTGATAGAACTGCTGATAACCGGCATCACGGCTGAACAAGCCTGACAGCGCATCGTCTATTTGCGCGCGCGTTGGTTCCTCAATGCGGGCCAACAGATCCGTCAGGATCAGCGCCGCCGCCGCATCGTTATAGCCGGACTGGACGATCCCCACGTCCACCATTGCCTGTTGCACCAGGCTGAGCTGGTTCCAGCTCCCCAGCGCTTCGGCCGTGGTCACCGCGCCATTATCCAACTGGGCGGCGATCAGCAACGAGGCGTTGACCACCACACCGTTGAGCAGGATCGCGTCCGAACCGGCAAAGCCGAAGCCGTCATCGCTATTGCGGACCGAATGCATTCCCAACGTAAACAGCAGTTGCTGGACGTTTTCGCCGGGTTGGCACTGCATCTCCTGCGGGATGCCGTTAAGCGTAAAGCGAATATTCATCATGCTTTCTCCCCTGATGCCTGGCAAGCCGCCAACAGGTCTGCCACCACCACACCGGTGATATAGCGCTTATAGGCGCGGCTGCCACAGATGTCGTCTGGCGGAGATATCATCTGCGCCACTGCCTGCTCCAATGCCGGGCCACTCAGACCACTGTTCTCTGCATCTCGCAGGCGGCCAGGAGCCATCACACCGCTCAGGGCGATACGAATTTTCGCCTGCGCATCGCGGGATACCGCCGCAGTCACCACCGGCAACCCCGCCGCTGAACGGGCAATTTTACGGGTAGCGCAGGTACGGTAAGGCTCCGGCAGTATCACCGCCAGCAGTAATTCACTGCCGCCGCACAGCGGATAGTCTTCCAGCGCCATCGTCTTGCCGCTGCCCACCACCACCTGGGCACTCAATGCCAGCAGCACCGGCAGCAGCACCGAATCTTTCGTTGCCGAAACGACTTCACCACCCAGCGTGGCCTGATTGCGAATATGGCGGGAATAGACAAAACCCAGCGCCTCACGCAGGGCCTGCGGGATAAGCTGGGTATCCATTAAACGCTGTAAGGTAATGGTGGCACCGATATGCAATGCCCCCTGCTGCCAGCTCACCTGATCCAGCCCCAGCTGCGACAGCCCGATGGCAATCTTTTGCCGTGTTTTAGTGGGTGTGGCGTTTAGTTTGCTGCCGCCAGCGAAATAGACGGCATCCTGCTGGTACTGGCGTTTTAGCTCTAGCGCCTGCTGTACCGATCCTGGCCGATAGAATTGCTCAATCATGTTGCACCCTCATCAATGTCAGCCGCCCCGGTGTTCGCAGGGCGGCGACCGGTTTACTTCAAGGTATCCATACGCTGCCACAGCTTGGCCGCTACCTTGCGCGCCTGGGCGTAGATCGGTTCCACATCGAACGGGAACTGGCGATCCTGATAGACCATACGGCCTTCCACCATTACGCTGTTGACGCTGCCAGCCCCCATGCCGAAGGCCAGATGTCCGCCGATATTTTGCGCCGCCAGCGGCGTGGGTGACGAGTAGTCGCAGATGGTCAGATCCGCTTTGTAACCGGCGGCCAGGCTGCCGAAGTTGGCGCCAAAGTTGCGCGCCAGCAGTTGGTTACCGTTGGCCAGGAAGCGGGCAAAGCTATCCGGCCACAGCGGCCCACCCGCATCACGGTGTTTGAAGAAGGCAAACTTCAGCTCTTCAAACATGTCTGAGCCGATGCCATCGGTGCCGAGCGCCAGGTTGCGGTACTGCGCTAGCTGATGGTTATAGCCCACGTGGTTGTTCATATTGGAGCGGGCGTTGTGCACCAGGAAGGCATCCTGCTGGTTGATCAGCTCGATATCCGCTGCAGACAGATACAGACCGTGGGCGACCAACGTTTTTGACCCGATCAGGTCGTATTGCGCCAGGCGCTCGATCAGATCCTTGCCATATTTGTCGTGGCTATGGGATACGTCATAGCTGTCCTCGGCGGCGTGGATATGCAGACCACGGCCGGTACTTTTAACCGCCGCTTGCAGCATCTCCAACCCGGCATCAGAAACCGTGAACGGTGCGTGAGCGCCAATATGCGCCTCCACCAGGTAAGGCTCCTTACCGGCTTTTTTGGCGACGTCGATCAACTGGGCAAAGGCAATATTCTCCTCCACGCCAGCCCGTAGTTCGCGCTCCCCGCCGTTGCGATCGGTGGTTTCAAAACAGGTCATGCCACGCAGCCCGGTCTCGATAAAGCCTGCGCGCAGGGTTTTCAGCGAACCGGCGATAAAGTTGGGCGAGGCGTGGTGATCGATCACCGCCGTACAGCCGCTCTTGATGGCTTCCAACGAGCAGATCAGGCCGCTGTAATACAGCGATTCCTCATCCAGCGCCCGATCCAACCGCCACCACAGGTTCTTCAGCGTGGAGATAAAGTCCGGGCTGGGCGCGATGTTGGCCATAATCCCGCGTGATAACCCGGAGTAGAAATGGTTGTGGGCGCACACAATCCCTGGCATCACCCATTTGCCGTGCATATTGCGCACTTCCGCCTGGGGATATTTGGCCGCCAACCCTTGCCCCACCTCTTTGATCAACGCCCCTTCAATGGCGATATCGATACCGTGCTGTACGCTGGCGGGGTCGAGCTGCACGCCGGTTGCATTGGTTAATATCAGCATGACTACACCTCCACCTGGCCAAGGAGATAATGATGATGAGTGTGCACATGGCTGATAATGCGGCACATCTCCTCCAGTTCCGGCGGCACTTGCTCAAGCTGGCCGTCGCTATCGATCTGCAGTTGGTAAAGCTTGCCGTCCTGCCGTACGCTGACCTGCGCCCCATCCACCAGGAACCCTGGATTGGTGCTGTTGGCAAAGTCCTGCGGCAGGCTGTAGATCGTCACTTTGTCTTGGTAAGGCTTACCCTGCCACGGGCAGAACTGGGCGCAGTTGCCGCATTCATTGCAGTAGGCATCCAGATGCAGGGTCTGGAAACGATCCTGGAAGCCCGGTATGGCAATCGACACGTTGGCACGGTTCGGGCAAACGTCGACGCATTTGCTGCACACGTAGTTACATTCCAGACAGCGCTGGGCCTCTTGGGCCACGAAGGCTTCGCGCTCGGTTTTATCCACCAGCGCTACCGAAATAGCGCCTTTGCGGCGATAGATTTCCGCCGGATCGACGTTCGACCAGTATTTGTCGGCGTGATGGGTTTTGACGTTCTCCCGCGCCAGCACCGTTTCAGCAGCGTTGCGGGCGCTACCGATGGCAGCAACAATGGATGACGGGCCACGCTGCACGTCGCCGATCAGGAAGACGTTAGGCCGGGTAGTTTCGCCGGTGGCGGTGTTGACCTGCGGATAGCCTGCGTCATCCAGCGGTACGCCCAGCTTATGCAGCACTTCCTCGTCAGCCTGCTCGCCAATGGCGGTGATCAAGGTATCCATTTGCAGCGTCAGGGTCTGTTCGGTGGCGACCGGGCGGCGGCGCCCCTTCTCGTCCGGCTCTCCCAGCGCCATCACTCTGGCCGTCAAGGTACCGTTGGCATCAAAGTGTTCCGGGTTGGTGAGGAACATAAACTGCACGTTGTCCTCTACCGCCTCCTGATACTCTTCACGGTAGGCTGGCATCTCATTGAGCGTGCGGCGGTACAGCACGGTGACGTCCTGCACGCCAGGCACCTTCAACGCGGCCCTGGCACAGTCCATTGCCGTGTTACCGGCACCGACCACGGCCACGTGTTTGCCCAGGTTCATCGGCTTACCGAGGTTGAAATCGCGCAGGAACGGCAACGATTTGTGGACGTTGCGGTTATTGCCCGCCAGCTTCACGCCGCTGTTTTTATCGGTGCCGATACCGATAAACACGTAGTCAAAGCCCTGCTGTTGCAGTTTGTCGACGGTCAGATCGGGATCGCAGCCATAAACCATCTTCACGCCGTGGGCGGCCACGAAGTCGATATCGTGCTCGATAAGCTCCGCCGGGATGCGGAACTGTGGAATGATGTTTTTCACCACCCCGCCCGCATTGGCCTCGCGCTCAAATAACGTAACCTGATACCCGGCCCGTGCCAGGAAATACCCAGCGGACAGACCCGCCGGGCCAGCGCCCAAAATGGCGACCGGACGTTTGCTGCCAGAGCCTGCCGGTTTATGCCAGCGGCGCTGATACTCATCCCAGCCCTTCTCCAACGCCACTTTTTTCAGTTCGCGGATGTTCAGCGCGCTGTCGTAATCAAGACGGGTGCAGTTGTACTGGCACTGGTGATCGCAGATATGCCCGGTAATGGCTGGCAAGGCGTTACGCTGATAAATCAGCTCCAGCGCATCGGCATAGCGCTGTTCGCCCAGCAGCCGGATATATTCCGGGATATCCTGTTTAATGGCGCAGGCGGTGACGCAAGGAGCCACATAGCAGTCAATCATCGGTAATGGGCCACCCGCGTCGATGCGATCCGTTGATTTCCAGTGTTTCTGGGTGTATTCCATGCTGACGGCCTTGTCTGCCAGCGCTTGCAGCTTATCGACATCGATGCGCGTCATCTGCCAGCTATCGGAAGCGTCCAGCTCTTGCATGCACTCCGTCAGGCGTAAATAGCCACCGGGCTTGAGCAGGTCGGTGGCCATGGTGATTGGCCGGATGCCGGTGTCAAAAATCTCGCGGACGTTAAACTTGCTTGCTCCGCCGGAATAGGAAATCGGCAGCTCCCCGTTGAACTCGCGGGAGAGAACCGCCGCCACGTTGATGGAAAGCGGGAACAGCGCGCGCCCGGACATATACATCTCTTCGCCCGGCAAGGCGCCTTTATGGTTGATCGCCCCCAGGGTATTGGTCAGTTTGACCCCGAAACCCAACTTCTGCTGTTTCCCCAGGTCGGTCAGGCGGTGCAACATCGCGATCGCCTGCTCCAGTTTGAGATCGTGCTCGAAAGACTCTTCTTTCAGCCCGACATAATCAAACCCGCAGCTATCCAGAATGGCACGCACACGCGGATAACCCAGCAGCGTCGGGTTTAATTTGACAAAGGTATTGAGCCGTTTCTCTGCCAGCATATAGCGGCAGATGGCTTCAATTTCATCTGGCGGGCAACCGTGCATGGTCGAAAGGGTAATACCGCTGACCAGTTGCGCTGGAATATGCTCTGGCAACTGTGCCAATGCCCCGCGTTGGGCGGATAAGGCGAACTGGCTAATAAAGCCCTCGTCCTTAACCCATGCGGCAAGAATATGTTGATACTCGGCATATTTCGGGTGCTGTGCAGAGTCCATCATGTTATGGATAAAGTCCTGCATCGGCGGCTGTTTAATCCCGTCGAGGTTATAACCCACGCTCATATTGAAAATGAAGGATTTACTTTCCCCCTTGGCCCGTGGATCAAACATCTCTTCCAGCAGGTGCAGGGCAAACCAGGCTTTTAAATATTCATCATAGGCTTTGAGCAGCGTGAACTCGGTTGACCATTCGGTGTTGAAGCATTCGTCTTCGGCATCGATACAGGGCTTTTCCAGCTCCAACCGATCGAGGATCTGCACGGTTTTCAATTCGATAAAGCGCCCGCCGGTCAACCAGGAAACGATGATATTCTGCGCCAACTGAGTATGCGGGCCTGCGGCCGGGCCAAGTGGCGTTTCACAACTTTCATTGAAGACGTTAATCCGCCGATCGTCATGTTTGCGATAAAACTGCTTTTCTGGAATACCAAAAATAGACCGGCTCTCATGATATTCATCAAAAATCCGGGTTAACAGCGCCTTGAACGGAACGGGACGCATTAAATCTCCCATAGCTTTATCTCCTTGCGGCGAAATGCCTGAATGATGAGTCTGTAAAAACCTGAGGACGGTTTTCCACAGCGGATAGGCATAACGCAGCAACAATCAGGCCAAATCTCCCTACGGGGTTGGGCAGCAGTTAAATTCGTGAGGTAGTTCTAATTGTTAATTTTATTTGTGAACGGGCTCACTATCGCAACTGAGAATAACAATCAGTGCAGGTAGTCGCTTAATCATCAAGGCTACGCTAATAGAATCAATTATCAAAAAAACATCGCCAGCTATCACTTTGATACGGCCAAATAGCACTTCGCTTAAAAACGAGACCGCAATCGATAAAGTATGAATGTTTGCCAAATATCGATTACATCAAGGTTGTTTGCGATTAAATCGGCACTCTATCCTGAAAAAACTGCATATTGGTTATCGGTTAAATCACCGTTATTTACCCCGTTTTCTGACTCACAAAATAGGCTATTTATGACGCCCAGCTTCAGAGAATTATTCAGTGAGGAATATCACCGCCTCGATCGGGGCCAGCCGCTGCTGATCGCCCTGATTGGCGCCGGGGGGAAAACCAGTACCCTGCACTGGCTGGCGCAGGCCTTTTATCACCAGGGCAAACGCGTGCTGTTCACTACCACCACCAAGATGTACTTGCCCAACGCTGCCGACTACCACCACCTATTGATAGGCCAACCGCCCACCGCCAGCAGCACCCCGGCCATTACCGCCTGCTTTAGTCATTATCAGCCGCAGGATAACAAGGTTATCGGGTTAACCCCCGAGCAAATCGACGCAATCAAACAGCATGGATCCTTCGATGTGATCCTGGCCGAGGCGGACGGCTCCCGAGGGTTACCCCTGAAAGCCCCGGCAAGGCATGAACCTTGCATCCCCTCCCGCAGTGATTGTGTTATCGCGCTAACCGGAGGCCAGGTGATCGATCGTCCCGCAGACCCACAGCAAATTCACCGTTGGGCGATTTTCTCCGCGCTGACGGGGGTCACTGCCGGTGAAATACTGGATCACCGGGTATTCGACACTCTGATCTCGCACCCTGAAGGGATGTTCAAAGGTACGCCCTCTCAGGCGCGGCGGGTCTGGCTGATCAATCAGGTTTCTCATTGTGATAATCAACTGGCAGCCAGGTGGCAAACCCTGCTGCGGCCAGAGCTGGCGCTCAGCGCCATCTGGTTTGGCGCAGTGCAGGAGACCCCGGCGATCCACCACCTGATACGGCGCTTAACACGATAATATTTCTGAGGTTATTGACGAGGTCATCATGAATATCTTCGCCGAAGCTGCACGTTTAGAAGAACAAAACCGGCCCTTTGCGCTCGCCCAGATTATCGAAAGCCGTGGATCTACACCGCGCCATTCGGGACAGATGCTGGTGATGGCCGATGGTGGCTGTATTGGCACCATCGGTGGCGGCATGATCGAACGCCTGGTGATCGAACAGGCAATTGCCGCTATTACGGAGCGCAAGGCCAGGGTGTTTCATGGCCGTATGGCACGAACCGGGCAGGACGCGGTAGGCTCGGACTGCGGAGGCGCGATGTCGGTATATATCGACGTGCATGGTCTACGCCCGCGCCTGATATTGATCGGGGCCGGGCACGTCAACCGCGCCATCGCCAGCGCCGCCAAGCCGTTGGGCTTTGATATTCACGTTGCCGATATCTACCCGGCCAGCCTCGACCCGGCGCTATTTCCGGTGGGCACTACCCTGGTTCATGGCGAGACCTTCTCAGAGGCCATCGACAAGATGAATATTGATCCGGCCAACTTTGTGATCATCGCCACCAACAATCAGGATTGCGAGGCACTCAACGTGCTGATCGAGCAGCCGTTGCGCTATCTGGGATTGCTGGCCAGCCGCCGCAAGGTGCAGACCTTTACCCAACAATTGCGCCAGCGCGGCGTAGATGATGAGAAGCTCGCCAAACTCCATGCCCCAATCGGCTACAACATCGGCGCAGAAACGCCGGAAGAAATCGCTATTAGCGTGCTGGCTGAACTGCTGCAAGTGCGCAACCAATCTGCTGGCGGGCTGATGAAAAATGACATCCGCTTAACGCGCGACAAACTGGTGGTGATCCGTGGCGCAGGCGATATCGCCACCGGCGTGGCGCTGCGGCTGTATCATGCCGGCTTTCAGGTCATCATGCTGGACATTGCCCAGCCGACCGCCATTCGCCGGACGGTGGCATTTGCTCAGGCGATGTTCGACGGCAAAACCTGCGTGGAGGGCGTCACCGCCTGTCTGGCCAACGACGTCAACGAAGCCTTCGATATCATCAACCGTGGCGAGATCCCGCTGCTGGTTGACCCAGAGACCCGTAGCCTTGAGCAGCTCAAACCCCGTTTTCTGGTGGATGCCATCCTGGCCAAGCAAAACCTGGGGACCCATCGCAATATGGCCCCGATCACCGTGGCCCTTGGCCCTGGTTTCAACGCCGGGCAGGATTGCGATGCGGTGATCGAAACCAATCGCGGCCATGCGCTGGGCCGGGTGATTTATCAAGGCTACACCCATCCCAATACCGGCATTCCCGGTAATATCGCTGGCCACACCACCCGCCGGGTGATCCGTGCACCCGCCGATGGCATTATGCAATGTCGCGTCGCTTTGGGGAATTTGGTGCAGGAGGGGGATGTGGTGGCCCACTGCGGCGAGGTGCCGGTGATTGCGCCGCTTTCCGGTATGGTGCGCGGTTTGCTGCATGATGGGCTGGAGGTTAAGACCGGTACTAAAATCGGTGATATCGACCCACGCGGTACGTTGGCGGATTACACCACGGTGTCAGATAAGGCGCGGGCCGTCGCCGGGGCGGTGCTTGAAGCCATGATGAAACTTGGGCGCAATAGAGACTGCTGACTCACAAGGGGCGCGAATGAGCGCAGCATCCAGCGCCCCTACAAGTGAGCCTGGTGTCTGTGATTAATGGCTAATCACCGTGCCGGTTTTGCCTTCAATGCCCTGCTGAGCCTTGCTCAATACCGTGATCAACGCCTGACGCCCTGGCTTGGATTCGGCAAACGCCACCGCCGCTTCTACCTTCGGCAGCATTGAGCCTTTGGCAAAGTGCCCTTCTTCGATAAAGCGCTGGGCATCGGCAATGCTCAACTGCTCCAGCCATTGCTCATTCGGTTTGCCAAAGTTGATCGCTACCTTTTCCACTGCGGTGAGGATGATCAGCATATCGGCATCGATCATCTCTGCCAGTTTGGCACTGGCCCAGTCTTTGTCGATCACCGCGCTGGCTCCCCGCAGATGGTTACCTTCGCGGATCACCGGAATACCCCCGCCTCCCGCGGTGATCACCACCTGCCCGGCCTCCATCATGGCGCGTACCGTTTCTTTCTCGACGATGTCGATCGGCTTGGGCGAGGCAACGACCCGGCGGTAGCCACGGCCCGCATCTTCTACCATGCTGTAACCGTTCTTGGTCAGTTGGCTGGCTTCGGCCTTGGTAAAGAACGAACCAATCGGCTTGGTGGGATTGAGAAACGCCGGATCGCTGCCGTTAACGATCACCTGGGTGATCAAAGTGGCAACCGGTTTAACGATATTGCGATCGAGCAACTCTTCACGCAGGGCGTTTTGCAGATCGTAACCTATATACCCCTGGCTCAACGCGACGCACACCGACATCGGCAGCATCGGCGTATGGGCTTCACTTTTTGCCGCCGCCTCAAACGCCAGGTTGATCATGCCCACCTGCGGGCCATTGCCGTGGGTGACCACTACCTGGTGACCGTGCTCGATTAAATCGACAATCGCCCGCGCGGTGGTTTTGACCGCCTGCATCTGTTCCGCCAGGCCCTCACCCAATGCGTTACCGCCCAATGCCAGCACTATTTTCTTGTTCATGTTGATCCTTGTTGTTTAGTGAGGTGTTACCCCATTTTTGCCGCGATCTGGGCATTGAAAGGCCGACGACGCAAGAACTGCCCGTACCCTTGCCGCCCGGTAAATTCGCCATTACGCGCTACGACCTCGCCCCGGCACATCGTCAGCACCGGCACGCCCTGGCACTGAAAACCTTCATAAGGGGAATAATCCGCCTTGTCATGAAGCCGATCATGGCTGATAGCCGTGGATTGGCGCGGATCAAAGATCACCACGTCAGCATCTGCACCGGGGTTTAGATTGCCTTTACGCGGCCACAGGCCGAACAACCGCGCCGGGTTGCTGCTGGTGAGCGCCACAAAGCGTGAAGGGGAAATCCGTCCGCTCATCACTCCGTGAGAGAACAGCAGCATCATGCGATTCTCGACCCCAGGCAGGCCGTTCGGGCAGCGGGTAAAGTCCCCTGCCGCCATTGCCTGCCGTTGGTGGTAAGGGAAAGTACAGTGATCGGTAGCGACGGTATCGATCGAACCGTCGGCAATGCCCACCCATAGGCGATCCAATTCCCGTTGGTCACGCAGCGGCGGGCTGAGGATGTATTTCGCCCCATCTTCACGCAGGTAACATTGTTCGTTGAGCAGCAGATACTGCGGGCAGGTTTCTACCCACACCGGTTGGCGCTGTTGGCGTGCCAGACGCAAATAATCCAGCCCCAGCCCATTGGATAAATGGACGATGTACAGCGGCGCGTTGTCTGCCAGATGGGCCAGATTGATCATCCGGCCAATTGCTTCAGCCTCACATTCCAACGGGCGGCTTAATGCGTGATGGATCGGCGCTGTTTTACCTGCGGCCACTAGCTCAGCGCGGCGCAGAGCAATCGCGGCATCGTTTTCTGGGTGAACGGTAGTCAATGCCCCAACCTGCCGCAACTGCCTCAAGGCTCGCAGCACGTCGGTATCATTGATCTTGTAGAGATAGGTCAGATACAGCTTAAAGCTGCTGATCCCTTCGTCATGCACCATGCTGGCCATCTCTTCGAGAATGCCGTCGTCAATATGCTGGATCACGCCGTGAAAGCCGTAATCGATCGCCGCATTGCTGGCCGCATACTGGTGGTAGACGTTGAGCTGATGATGAAGATTGCTGCCCGCCGGGCCAAATCCCATATGATCGATAATGGTGGTAGTGCCGCCACAGGCCGCCGCGCGGGTGCCGCTGAAAAAATCGTCGCAGCTGCGGGCGATGCCGACATCGATATTGAAGTGGGTATGGACATCAATGCCGCCGGGCATGACATAGCAGCCGGAAGCATCAATCACCTCACAATGGCTATCGGCTTCGATCGCTGTGTCACGCTGGCAGATCACCCCGTTTTCAATCAACAAATCCTGAGGATACTGCCCGTCGCTATCAACCAGAATGCCGTTCTTAATCAACTGCTTCATTGCTGGCACTCCATAAAAAAATCCGGCGGAGGGTGCCGGGTATTTAACCGTGTGATGCTTGCTGGATAAGGTGTTACTTGGACCCCTCACCCTAACCCTCTCCCACAGGGAGAGGGAACCGATCGAATTCGCGGATGTTTTAGCGTTCTTCCTGGAGAAGCAGAGGTTCGCCAACTACATCACCCTCGTTACAGATGAAATTTGCACATTTGAAATCACTCTGCACCAGCCCCCTCTCCCTGTGGAGGCCGATCGAGTTCGCTGATTTCTATGTGTAATACCTTTCCTCTTGTACCCCACTTTCCGAAGCTGCACGGACCAACCACAGGCTCCGGACAGCTCCCTCTCCCTGTAGGGACCGATCGAGTTCGCTGATTTCTATGTGTAATACCTTTCCTCTAGCCCCCACTTTCCGAAGCAGTACGGACCAACCACACACTCCGGACAGCTCCCTCTCCCTGTGGGGACTGATCGAGTTCGCTGATTTCTATGTGTAATACCTTTCCTCTAGCCCCCACTTTCCGAAGCAGTACGGACCAACCACACACTCCGGACAGCTCCCTCTCCCTGTGGGGACTGATCGAGTTCGCTGATTTCTATGTGTAATACCTTTCCTCTAGCCCCCACTTTCCGAAGCAGTACGGACCAACCACACACTCCGGACAGCTCCCTCTCCCTGTGGGAGAGGGTTGGGGTGAGGGGACGCTTATTTCTGCAACTCTTCCAGATAAGCCAAAGGCACCGCAGCATACATAGCCGCGCAGGTCACCAGATGGTCTTTCCAGGTTTTCTCGTTCGGCGCGTGGGCTTCAGGCTCCTTGCCCGGACCGAAACCGATCACCGGAATACCGTGGCGCCCCATGATGGAAACCCCGTTGGTTGAGAAGGTCCACTTATCCACCACCGGCTGCTTCTTGAACAGGCCCTGATAGGCCTTGCTCAGGGTTTTCACCGTGATGTGATCTTCTTCGACCTTCCAGGTTGGGAAGTAGCATTCGGTTGGGTACACCAGACCGGTGTAGGACGGACGGCTATAGTCATACATCGACACGACTGCCTTGGCCGCCTGTACCGCTGGTAACGCACGGATCTCGTCCAACGCCCCTTCCCAGGTTTCGCCCCAGGTCAGGCGGCGGTCGATAGATACCGCACAGCTGTCTGCTACCGCACAGCGGCTAGGTGAGGTGAAGAAAATCTCTGAAACGGTGAGCGTGCCTTTACCCAGGAAATCGTCATTGCCCAAGTTGCCGGACAGCTGTTGCAATTCGTTGAGGATTGGGCCCATTTTGAAAATGGCGTTGTCACCACGCTCCGGTGCCGAGCCGTGGCAGCTGATGCCTTGCACATCCACGCGGATTTCCATACGGCCACGCTGGCCGCGGTAGATCTGGCAGTCGGTCGGTTCGGTGCTGATCACGAACTCTGGGCGGATGTTGGATTGCTCAATAATGTACTGCCAGCACAGACCGTCGCAGTCTTCTTCCTGCACGGTGCCGGTCACCAGCAGCGTATACTGATCTTCCAGCCCCAGATCCTTGATGATTTTGCCCGCGTAAACCATGGAAGCCATGCCGCCTTCCTGATCCGATGCGCCACGGCCACCGATGATCTCGTCGTTTTCCATGCCCTGATACGGGTCAAAGGTCCAGTTCTTGATGTTGCCAATGCCGACGGTATCAATATGCGCGTCCATCGCAATCAGGTGTGGGCCGTGGCCGATATAGCCCAGGATGTTGCCCATCGGGTCAATCTCGACCTTGTCGAACCCGACCTTCTCCATCTCTTTCTTGATACACAGCACCACCCGTTTTTCGTCACAGCTTTCACTCGGGATGGCGATCATGTCCCGCAGGAAGCGCGTCATCTCATCTTTGTATTGGTAGGCTTTCTCTAACACCAATTCGAAAGGAATTTGCTTTGCCATTGTGTTCTTTCTCCAATTTTTTATAACCCCTCGCTGCTGCGAGAGGTTGAGTAATCTGACGGCGGTGGTTAAACCGGAAGCTTCCCTTCCCACACCACTTCGCGATAGTGCTTCACGTCGGTATCGCCTTCGGAGCTGATTAACAGCACTACCGACTGGCTATTCAGACCGAGTTTTTGCATCAGCTGCGCACGTTGCGGGCTGTGATGTACCGCAGCCAACACGCCCAACCCCACGGCACCGGACTCGCCGGAGATAATGCGCGGATCGTTACCCAGCGGATTACCCAACACTCGCATCCCTAACGCCGCCACGCTGTCCTGGCAGGAAATAAACTGCGTGGCGCAGTTACGCAGCAACGGCCAGCCCAAGGGGTTAGGTTCACCACAGGCCAGACCGGCCATGATGGTGGCCATATCGCCGCCCACATTGACGATTTCCCCTTTTACCCCGGAGCGATAAACACAGTCGGCCAGCTCGGGTTCGACAATCACCGAATGCAGCTTATCCGCACCAAACACGTCTACCAGATAGCCCAGCACGCCCGCGGCCATCGCGCCGACACCGGCCTGTAACAGCACATGGGTTGGCCGCTCGATCTGCATCTGCCGCATCTGTTCGGCCGCTTCGTCTGCCAGCGTGGCGTAACCCTGCATGATCCAGGTTGGGATCTTGGTATAGCCTTCCCAGGCGGTGTCCTGCACCACTTGCCAGCCGCGTTCCTGGGCCGTTTTCATGGTCAGGCGCACGGTATCGTCGTAGTTCATATCGGTGACGATGCACTCGGCACCCAGGTTGAGAATGTGATCCACCCTCTCCTGCGCCGAGCCTTTAGGCATATACACCACCGCATGCTGGCCTAGCTGTTGCGCCGCCCAGGCAACCCCCCTGCCATGGTTGCCGTCGGTGGTGGTGGCGAAGGTCATCTTCTCGGTCGCCGTGGCTTTGAACTTTTCAAAAGAAAACGCATTAATATCAATCTGGTACTTTTCACACAGCAGCTGAGCAATGGCGTACGCACCGCCGAGCATCTTGAAGGCGTTTAAACCAAAGCGTTTGGACTCGTCTTTGACCAGGATTTTCCGCACGCCAAACAGCTGCGCGAGATCGTCCAACGCGCATAACGGCGTTGGCTGATAACCCGCGATCTTTTTATGAAACTCGCGCGCTTTCTGCGCTTGCGCCTTAGAGAACAGAGGGGAGGTTTCGCCGTTAAAATAACGGTTATCCTCTATCGCCACTTTCAATGAAAAAACCGACATAACCGCTACCTCTTCTGGTCGCATTAACTTTCACCGCGCAGGGACACCGCCCGGTATCCCTGACCAGGTAAATTTATTTAATGCGTTTTTCTGCTTCTTTCAGTAATTGATCCAACACCAGACCCGGGTTGGAGAATTTGCGCGCCATGATCATCGCCGCGATGATATAAGGCTTCCAGCTGGCTTCCTTATAGGTGGCAATACGGTACTTCTCGAATACGCTGGCACAGACTTCCCCTTCACTGCAGGAGACATCGGTGATGTCCGCTGGCAGGCAGTGCATATAGAGCGCTTCGCCGCCTTTGGTCAGCTTCATCATCTCTTCGGTGCAGTGCCAGTTTTTGTAGTAGGCGTTTTGCGCCAGGCACTGTTGCTCCAGCGCCTTGAGGCCCGCGTGATCGTTGGCACGCAACAGATCGGTACGCTGCTCCATGACCTTGTACGGCGCCCAGGATTTCGGATAAACGATGTCCGCGCCCTGGAAGGCTTCGGCCATCGAGGTCACCTGCTGGAAGCTGCCGCCAGAAGCAGCGGCGTTGTTCTTCGCCACCTCGATCACGTCTGGGATCAGGTCGTAACCTTCCGGATGGGCCAGCGTCACCTTCATGCCAAAACGGGTCATCAAACCAATGATGCCCTGCGGCACCGACAGCGGTTTGCCATAGCTGGGCGAATAGGCCCAGGTCATGGCGATCTTCTTGCCTTTCAGGTTTTCCAGGCTGCCGAAGTGCTCCTGCAACCAGGCCAGATCCGCCATGGCCTGGGTGGGGTGATCGATATCACACTGCAAGTTGACCAGTGCTGGGCGCTGTGGCAGCACACCCTTCTCAAATCCTTCATCCAGCGCGGCCCCCACCTCACGCATATAGGCGTTGCCTGCCCCCAGATACATGTCGTCACGGATACCGATGGCATCCGCGCAGAAGGAGATCATATTGGCCGTTTCACGCACCGTTTCCCCGTGGGCGATCTGCGATTTACCTTCATCCAGATCTTGCTGCGCCAACCCCAGCAGGTTGAGCGCCGAGGCATAAGAAAAACGGGTACGCGTGGAGTTATCACGGAAGATGGAGATGCCTAAGCCACTGTTGAAAATCTTGGTGGCAATGTTTTCTGAGCGCATGGTTTTCAGCGATTCCGCCAGCTTGAGCACCAGTTCCAGCTCGTCACGGCTCTGTTCCCACGTCAGTAAAAAGTCCTTTTGATGTAAATTGGACTTTAACGCGCTTATTTCCTTAATTAACTGGTTAACTGTTCTCATCTTTGCCCCTAAATAGAGAGTGTAGTGGTGATCCGTTAAAACAAGTGCCTAACCTTGGAATAACCAATACGCTTTTTCAGCGTCTGGCTACAGGACAATCAATAAGCGTGCCAACAAGGGGAAAGTTAAGCTGCGTAACATAAAACTGCGGAGTATTATGATGGCGATCACATAAAACGGGACTTTCGGGGCGGTTAACGTGAAATTTACAGTCAGGGTGTTGCTGGCAAGGGATAATTCCCTGCAGCGTGAATCTGCCATTTATAATTATCAGCCTTTCTCGCGACCCAAAATGATAGGAATTAGCGTGCAGTATCATTTTGATAATAAAATGTGATGCTAACAGCAGAATCTCTATTCTCTATGGGATTAGCTTGATGACTATCAAATTATAGCTGGCCGTAGTGTATTATCGTTTCTTTTTCAATGACGATAACGGGAGACGCGTGATGATAGCACCGGCCACTGCCCAGTCGGCTCTTATGCAGATCCAACCGACAATTTTGCGCTTTACCAAGATGCTCTCCAGCGTGTTGCTGCTGGAGGTAGAGATTGTCGATGCCAACCTGGTACGCGTGGCAGGCACTGGCCCGTATGGCAAACAATTTGGCATCAAGCTCGGCAGCAACTCCTGGTTGTTGAAATATGTGCTTGATACCAAAAACGAAAAAATAGTCACCCACTCCCGTTACGACCCGGTGTGCGAAGGCTGCACCAGCAAAGATGAGTGCCAGGAAAAGGCCTTTCTCGGCATTCCTATCCTGTTTCAGGATGCCTGCATCGGCGTGATCAGCCTGGTGGCCTTCACCCTCGAACAGCAGCAAAGGTTGCGGGATAACCTGCAAGAGTTCTCGGGCTATGTGCGCAATATTTCCAACGTTTTCGTTTCTAACTTATTGGAGACGCAAGGCGGCAGCAGTGGCTTAAATAAAGTGCTTTTCAGCCTGATTGAAAATATGGATCAGGGGGTGTTAATACTCAATGAAAAGAGCCAGGTGAAGTTTGCCAATATGATGGCCTTAAAACAGCTCAATATGCCGCAGGAAAATATTATCGGCAAAACCTTTACTATTCGCGCCCTCACCTTCCAGCAAAATTACACCAGTGGACATCTGCAACATATTCTCTCCTTCGACGATAACCAGGAGATTATGATTGGCCAGCTGCATCAGGTTCAAGATCATCAATTATTTTTAATGGCTTTCCATCAGTCACACTCCTCATTTGACGAAACGCTGAGCCTGCAAGACCCGCGTATTGAGCAACTGGCGGGGGAAAGTAAACCGATGCGTCTGCTGAAGAGCTTAATCACCCGTATTGCCCCCAGCCCCTCCAGCGTATTGGTGGTTGGCGAAAGCGGCACCGGCAAAGAGGTGGTGGCGCGGGCGATCCACCGGCTGAGTAACCGCAGCGATAAACCCTTTATCGCCATTAACTGCGCCGCCATTCCGGATCAGCTGTTGGAGAGTGAACTGTTCGGTTACCTGAAGGGGGCATTTACCGGCGCTTCGGCCAATGGCAAGGTGGGGCTGATCCAGGCGGCCAATCAGGGGACGTTATTCCTGGATGAGATCGGTGATATGCCGTTAATGTTGCAGGCCAAATTGCTGCGCACGGTGGAATCCCGTGAGGTGTTGCCGATCGGCTCCAGCAAGCCGATCCCGGTCGATATCCGCATTATCTCCGCCACCAACCAGAACCTGGAACAGTACATTGCCGAAGGCAAGTTCCGTGAAGACCTCTATTACCGCCTGAACGTTATCCCCATCACCCTGCCACCGCTGCGTGAGCGCGAAGGCGATATCGAACTGTTGGTGCACTATTTCCTCAGTTTGCACACCAAGCGGATCGGCATTATCTACCCCGGCATCTCGGCAGAGGTACTCGAGCTGCTACGCCGACACCGCTGGCCAGGCAACGTGCGCGAACTGAGTAATTTGATGGAATATCTGGTTAACGTAGTGCCGAGCGGTGAGATCATCGATACCTATCTGCTGCCGCCCAATCTGACCCGTGGGCAACATCTGGAGGCTCGCGCCAGCGTATCTACATATAAAGCCACAGAGAGTTGCGAAAACCACGATATGGCGGGGCTGGAGAGTATGGAGAAGCTGATGATTGAGGAGGCGCTGAGCCAACATGCGAACAAGAAGGTGGTGGCGGAGAAGCTGGGGATTGGCATCGCGACGCTGTATCGCAAGATAAAGAAGTATGAGCTGTCTTCTCATTGAGGGGGGAGATTAATCGTGTGCCGGGCTGGCGCGTTTAGCTGGCTAGCCCAAGACTGTCCTTGTTCCTGCTATCAATATCTCTTTTCAAGGCGTATAGCGCTCTTATCTCAATCTGCGAAATGCATCGCATTATTCTTGCTTCAAAGAACCTCAATTTACATATGAAAACAACTGGACCCAATAAAACTACATATTGTAGTATTTACATCACATCGTAGTAAAATGTTCGGTATGTTATGGTTGTCTTGTGACATTCAGGAACCAAGGTAACTATGGCGATCAGTAGCGAAGAACGTGATTTTTTCATTGCGTTGGGCAAACGCATTACCAGCCTGCGCAAAGAACGTACCATTACTCAGACCGAATTGGCTGAGCAGTTGGGCGTTTCCCAACAGACAGTGCAAGCATGGGAGGCTGGCCGCCGTCGCATCAAGGTGTCTTCACTCCCAGACGTAGCAAACATTTGTTCGGTTTCGCTAGAGGAATTGTTTGGAGCAACGACGGAGTCTTCCCTCCACGAGAGTATCCCGACTCAGAAGTGGCAGCAGCAGATAGAAGCGATTGCTAATTTGCCGCAGGAAAAACAGCAGATAATTTCAGAGATGTTAAGCGCCATGATTACACAGGCGCGTAACTAACTGACAAGTAACGCGGCGATAACGGGTTGCAGCCCACTATCGCCGCTCACCACAACAACTATTCGAGGTAGTTATCATGGCTAAGCGTGATTCTAAGTCAGGCACCACTGTAAATAAAGCACCCAAGACAACACGCCATTACACCGTGGGCTATTCACCCAACCGAGGCATCAAGAAGCCCGCGCCACAGCTGCTTATCAAGGGCTATTGGCTGGAAGAACTGGGGTTTTTAACCGGCCAGCAGGTTACAGTAAATATTGAACAGGGAAGATTGATTATTCAGGCGGAGGGCAATGTATGAACGGATGCGCTGTTATACAGACAACCGCGGGCGGGATTATTCCTGAGCTGATTATCGCTGGTGAGGATATTATCAAGGCGGGGTTTGTGGCGGGTGCGGTATTTAAGATAAAACCGTACCAGGACGGGCTGGTAATAACATTGATTTCTGATGAGAGAGAGATTGAGCGGTTATTATTGGAGGAGAACGCTCACCCGCATATCGGCGTGGACTGGATACGGGATAACGGCGAGCTTTATCTGGCGGGGGACTGGCTGGCGGAGTGTGGCCTGACCGGGCAACCGCTGGCGATCAGCGTAATGCCTGGTCAGGTGGTGATTCGGGTGCAACAGGGTAATATATTGGCGTAACAACAGATAAAAATAGCCGTAAAGATCCAGAGAGGAACTTTACGGCTACTATAGAAGTAGTATTAATATACAACTAACTGACCTTTAGGCCAACTCCCTACCCAACCACAGGGTATGTGCCCTAATTCATATATGGATACAAGACTGCTAAAAAATAACGGAATTCTCAGTTTACTTTTATAAGCATCTTCCATCAGATAGTTAACCAAGTCCCATTTCATGTTAGTAAATAATAACTCCATGTCTATATCATTAATTTGTGGGACTGATGGGATAATTATGTTTTCAACAAAATCTCTTGCATCATCAGCTAATGTGTTCCACTCTTGATAAACAACTGAATGTTTTTTAGCCAAAACGCCAGTTATCTCATTTCTTGCTTCTAATGTAGTATTTTCCCATTCAATACTTTCTATTGATTGTAAAAAATCATTTGAATTCACAAGGACAATATCAGCGTTCGATAAAGAATTACCTACTTGGCTAAACCAAGAAATTATTTTTAACCTTTCTTTTGCTTCATTAGAAATGTTCATTATTTCACCTGATTTATTCTTCCTGGTAATCTTGGTACATCCATACCACCAAGAGCACCGTGCTGAACCCTATTCTGAATACTGCTTCTAACAGCTTGATTAACTTGATTTGCAGATAGCCCTGCTGATTCTAAAGAACGTTTCAAAGCTTGAGTATATTGGAGATTAGTAGGCATTTTGCCATATAAAGCGCCACCTTTCCTATATTGATTCCAGAACTGTTCGAGAGACTTATGCGCTTCATAGTGTGGCGTACCTGGTTGAGTAAATGCGTTACCTTCTAACTTAATAGCAGCACCGCTATTCGTCGGGATCACATCACGGAACGCAGCATCTTGGTTTAAGTGGTGTGACTGTCCTGGACGCGTGTCATTTTTTAGTGTCCCATGCGGCCCTAAAATAGCATCATCAGCCTTCCCAAGATTTGGACAGGTTGATAACCCCAGCGGATCGATCCATCCCAGCGGGTTATGCACGTAACTATACGGGTTCAGCCCCCCCGCCAGCCCTATCGGGTCCGACGTCAGGTAGCAACCCACCGGTAAGTCGTAGTATCAACTTCGTCTGTAAATAATCAAGGGCTTTATATCGTAGTGCCTATGCTACCGCCCTACCTTGATAGTTTTATCTGCATAAATTTATTATAAATAAGACCGTAATGTAAATACAGATTAATAGAGCTAGGAGAGCCCCTTATGAAGATGCAGACTGAGTACGATTACAAAAAATACCTTGAAGTCGCGGGTATAGAGCAGCCTTACCGGGCAACTATTGATGATCTCTGACCTCCATATAGCAAATATACACCTGTACTATTCGTGGTTTGGATTTGCAAGAGGAATCTTTTCTACAGTAGAACACAAAATTGAAAACCTTCTTCAATTTAGCCAATTAATTGATTGCTAACTTTTTTCAGCAAGGCAATTAAAGTTTAACAAAATACACTCATAAAAAAAGAGGTTCGAAATTGAACCCCCAATAATAAAAATATAATTTATTACATTATTAGTTACTACTATAGACATCAACTAGTTTTGTGTCATTCTTGAAGTATATTCGACTTAAACTGCCATCATCCATATACTCTAGATAAAGCTTAACACATGGTTTTAAACCATTACTTACTACAGATATGATTTCTGACACGTTATTCTCGTTATAAATATAATGATATCCAAAATATTCATCATCATCAGTTACAGAATAACACTCTAAATAGCGACCATTACTATCAAAAAACAACTGAGTCAAAACTCTAAAGTCACCCCTAAAATCCTTCACTATGCCGATTTTATGATTACCAGAACTTATGATATACTCTTCAGATTCAATCAACCCTCTAGAGTTATAACTCGCAATTTTATCTATCTCTGGCCAACCAAAATAACAATATGAATTGCTTTTGTTTTTTGGTTCTTTTGTTAACATTTTATCTGTTTTATAGCCAGTTAACTCACTGTAAAACGGAATTAAACTATAAGCTCGTGATTTAGACCATGAGACAATATTAACATCAAAGCTACATGAGGCTATTTTATTTTCTAGAGCCTCATGATTTTCCAAGTCTTTTTTTAGTTGATGAATCTTTTTATTCATTTCATCTATTATCTTATCCATGTATCACCTCTCAAATCAAACTGGCATCTTTCCATTTGCCAACGGGAATATTTTCCCATTCGATAATTCTGTTTTGATATTTTTCAGAGCACTTAAAAACTCTTTATCCGTCTTTGAATTTATCAACTTATCATAAACATATTGCTTATATGCTTTACCATGGACACCATTACCTTTATGGGCTGTAGTTAATGCATCCGTTATCCTATCATTTTTAGTATTTGGTAGCCAAATACCGTTTCTTTTATCATTAATGTCAATATTCAAATCATCCATCAACTTTCTCAAGTCTTTCATTTTAGGATCAGTAGAATTCGACATAACAATATGGTGAGCATCATGCTGCCCTCCTCCTAACGGCTTCGGACCTAAGTTGTCAGCTAATTTTCTAGCATCAGAGCAAGTTGAAAGGCCAAACGGATCGATCAAGTCTATAGGGTTCTTAACATAACTATACGTATTTTCCCCTCCAGCTAATCCCAACGGGTCCGGCGTCAGATAACAACCCACCTCGGCCAGATAGTAACGATACCGGTTATAAAAGAGCCCACTCTCTTCATCTAACAACTGACCGGCAAACTTCAGCCCTGGATCCAACTGCACATTCACCGTGGCCTTGCTCAACGCCATGCCCCACAGCGATGCCGCAGGCTTACGCCATTGTGCTTTTCCTTCAGTGTTAAAGAGCGCCAACGGTTGACCGTTGGGGGCACATACCGCATAGAGGGTAGTATAAACCCGCGCTTCGCTTTCGTCAGCCACGGCCCTACCATCAAACGGCAGTACGTTCGGCCGGGTCCATTCCTGCTGGGCCAACAGTTCCCAACCATCAAACACCCAGTGGCGAATGCGCTGTAATTGCGCGTTTTTATACTCCCTTATCTCCGCGATGCTATCACCATCCCACAGATAAAGTGTTCGCAACCCTCTCTGTTCGCAAACTTTCTCTGTCCTGCGGCCAAAGGGATCATAACGATAATGCCACACTTCACCATGCGGCTTTTTCAATGCTATTAACTGATTACGGCTGTCCCAGCTATAGCGTGTTTCCTCTGGTCGATAGCCTCCTTTATGCTGCCATCGGGCAATCATCCTGCCCGCATCATCATACTCAAAGCTACTGTCACCCGCCTGACTCAGCCTATGCCCCCGCAGGTAAACATCCTCATTCGAAACCGAGAACAGGGCCCGCGGATTGTTCACCCTTTGCTGCATCGGATAGCCACTGGCATCGTAGCTGTAGTGCTCCTGCAACTGGTTACCCTCGCTCACCGAGACCACCTGCCGGTTAGCGTTCACCACATAGCTTAAGCGCTCAAGGTCGTCATTGGCCGCCACCAGGTTCAGGGCACTGTCATAACAGTAGCTGCGATCCAACCCCGCCAAAACAGGCTGAGGAATATCCTGCACCTCTTCCGGAGTAAATATCCGTGTCTGCCGGCCTGCCCGTTGATGGACCAATTGCCCCATCAGGTCATACTGATTGCGCAGCATAAAGCCGTCGCCAGCCTTACGCTCTGTATCCTGCCCATTGTCGTTTCGCGTTACCCGCAATGCCTGTGTTTCCGTTTGCTGCGGCAGTTGCAAGGATAACCATTCGCCGACTCGGTTAGTCCGCAGCGTGGTACTCAACGCTGGCTGCATCACTTCGTTTTCCGGCATCTCCAGGTGGCGTGTTTGCGTCTGCCGATCCGGGTATTCCCGACGGATCACCCGGCTATTTTGCGTTTCACGCACTACCCGGCCCTGTAGATCATACTCAAAACTCAGTTCACTACCGGGCGCTACCACACTCAACAAACGGCCAAGGACATCATATTGGTACTGGGTTTCCCCCTCTGGGGTATGCAGAGAACATAACCGGCCTGCCGCATCGTACTGAAAACGGGTGGCTTGGCCCAAGGCATCACGTTTCTCTACGCACTGCCCGTCTTTATCGTAGACATACTGCCATTCGGTACCCGCATAATCCTGCTCAGTCACTACTTGGCCACTGGCGTTGAGCTGATAGCGATAGCTCTCCCCTTGCGGATTAATCACTTCAATGAGTTGTAAATGATCTGGATCGTAACGATATTGCCAGCGTTGCCCTTCCCCGTCCGTGCGCGCCATCGGCAGATCGAACGGGCCGTAATCCACCCGCCACTCAACCCCATTAGCATCCTGATAGTGCGTCAGGTTGCCATGGCGATCGTGGGTGAACTGCTCAAGGCTGTTGTTGGGACGATCGCTAACCGCCAACCGACGGTGATTATCATAGCGATAGCGCCACAGCGCACCGCCTGCATGGGAAAGGCTTCGCAGATCATCTCGTGTGGTGTAGCGTAGATGTAGGCCGCGGTTTTCTTCATCAAACAGGCTGCAGAGGCGATTTCGCTCATCGTAGCGCGCGGTTTGCTGATTGCCCTCGCTATCGGCCACTTGTGTGATCAAGCCAAACGCATTGCGACTCAGGGTAGTGGTGGTGCCATCTGGTGCGATAAAGCGGGACGGGTTACCCTGCTCATCGTATTCCTGCCACCAGACACGCTCCAGCGGATCGGTCATCGCCGTCAGGCGTTCCAGATCGTCGTAGCTATAACGCCAGCAGGCCCCGGCAGCATCGTAAAACGCACTAACCAACCCGGTTTCTTTCAGATACTCCAGCCGGATAACCCGGCCAGACGGTGAGGTCTGCTCAATCAGGTTGCCAAAGTTATCGTAGGTGAAGCCTGTACGGTTCCCCTGAGGATCCTCTATCGCCGTGACCTTAAGTTGCTCGTTATATTCATAGCGTGTGGTGCGTCCTTGGCTATCGCTGACCAGAGTGATCCCTGGCTGATACTGGAAGCTAACCGGGTAATATCCCCCCGCTCCAATACTGGTAATGCAGCGGCCCTTCTCATCGTACTGATAATCTACCCAGGTTTGATCATTATCATGCCAGCGGCTCATTAGCCCCTGAGAATTGTAGCTGTAGTACAGATGATAGAACTGCTGGCTGTCAGCTTCGGTCAGGAAACCTTCTTCGTTTTGCTGATAACGGGCCAGGCTATCCTGCAAGCCGCCATCCACACGGATAATCTCCGCCAGATAACCACTGGCATGCCAGCGCAGTTCTAACTCAATGCCGTCGCTGTGGGTAACCTGCAGTAAACGGTTGTTCTTATCATGGGAAAGAGTGAGAACGTTGCCGTTATTATCACTCTGGCGAGTGAGTAAGTAACGTGTTTGCCCTTGCTGCCTCACAGCCAGAGTAAACCACTGGCTGGTCCGGCTTCGCCTGTCGACCAGTTCCCATCCCTGTGGATGGCGATGTAAGGAGAAGTCAGGATGATCGGGATTTACGCTAACCTGGTGCCCTTTGGGCAGCGCAAAATACAATGCACTACCTTCTTGCGTGGTGACCTCAATCACGTCTTCAGTCGCATTGACCTCGACATATTGATGGAAACTGTCAGTCCAGCCCTGCCCAAGCGCGTAGGTGTGCCCACAGCCTGGGGCCCAAGTACGGGTAAACCACAGCGGCAAGGTTTGCCCCAGCTCAATATCGGTGCGCTGTTCAACCAGGCTGCCATTGGTGACATCAATCGGGTCGCCTTTAACAAACTTTTTCCCGGCCTCGCTAAAGCGTTTTAGGCCCTTTCCTCCTTTAAACGCATTAGTAGCACAGCGGAAAGTTTTGCCAGAGGCGATCTTCGCCACCTGCCTGGCGCCCATTTTAGCGCCGCTTACAACGGCAGCACGGCCAGCTTTGGTAAACAGTTTACCAATGCCTTTCAGCATACCCCGGCTGGGGGGAACCAGGAATTCTACTGCGACCAGAATGGCCTTTTCCCACCACGAGAATTCTTCATCTATCTCCAGATAGCTACCCTGCCCGGAGCCGACATAAACGCTGCTGGCCCCTTCCTTGATGGTGGCACCGCAGGTAACTTTATCCCCCACCCGTGCGGCGGGTTGGTCATTAATAAATACGCTCTCACTGCCCTGGGCAATTTTTGGGGGTGAACTGTGTTTGGTGCAAGCCACCATATCGACGATGGCTCTGGCGGCTTGTTTACCTTCAATATACACATTGGATGACGCAGTGGAGATAGGGCCATCCATGGAGCCCACACTATCGACAAAATCTGCCACTGCTCCGCTAGCCCGGCTGATCACCCCTCCCATCGCCATGGTGCCTGCCGTTCCTAGTGCCAGTACAGCGACAGTTGCCAACCCGCCAGTACCTGCGATCAAAAGACCCGCGGCAGCGAAGATAGCAGCACCGATCAACGCTCCGGTGACGGCCCCAAGTAGCGCCCCCAAAAAACTCTTGTGCTTAATCTGGTCGCCAAGACGTGCCGCAGCAGGGCCCGCTTGCGAGGTGAGAGGTGCAGGCCCGCTAGCAGCATTCATTGCACCTACCCGGGCAATGCGCTGGATGATATCTTGTTGCATGGGTTAGGCCTCCTGCCTGTTATCCAAAGCGCTTATTCGGCGCTAAAACTCTGGATAATCTGCTGAAAATAGTCTCTTTGGCTCTCGGCCAAAGCGTTGGGCGAGGTGACGGTAAACGTCAACAGCAGCGCCTGCCGGACCTGCATCACCACATACTGATGCATTTCCCCTTCAGGGCTTTTCCAGCGGTATTCCAGCGTCTGAGCCTGTGCACCATCCAAAGGGATCTGATTACGTGCCAGTTCTTTAAAACCCGGAAGGCTGTTCTGAAACTGCTCCAGGGTCTCGGCATAGTAGGCCTCACAGTCCAATCCAACCGGCACCGGTGTGCGGTTGATTACCAGATTGACCCCACTATCATCAGGCACCACAAACACCTGCATAGAGTCGTCGCGCCAGTTCTCCGGAATGGAAATTTTCCCTTCGTTCATTCGGTAAGTGATGTTGTTCATTCTGTTTCCTGTTAATACACGCTTAGTTCAGATCAATTCGCTTACCGTTGATCCGCACATGTGTCCCTTGAATATCAATATTGCCCGCATGGTCCAACGTAATGCTGGCAGCGGCCGTAGAAATCTTGATGCCTTCGCTGGTGGAGGAGATGAAGATGCTTTTTTTCACCTCAAGCAGGCTGCCTCCCTCAACCGCAATCTGGCGATCTTTGCTTATGGCCGTGACCTCCTTGCCTTGGATCTCTTTAAAGCGATCGTTACGCACCGATAAAACCTGATCGTGACCGATGGCTTCGGTGTGATCGTGCATAACCTGAGTCGCCCTATCGTTCAGCACCGTCGTACTCATATCCTTCTGGGCATGCATAAACAGCCCCTCGCCCCCCTTGGCATCCTCGAACCTCAACTCGTTGAAGCCCTCGCCCTTATGGGTCTTGGAGCGGAACGCCATCTGGGTCTTGCTGGCAGGCAGCGATCCCGGTGGGATATTGTTGGCGTGATAGGTACGCCCAGTGACGATCGGTTGGTCCGGATCGCCATGCAAGAAATCCACCACCACTTCCTGGCCGATACGTGGGATGGCCAACATCCCCCAGCCCTGCCCGGCCCACGGCTGGGTCACGCGGATCCAGCACGAGCTGTTGTCGTTGCTTTTACCGTAGCGGTCCCACAGGAATTGCAGGCGGATACGGCCGAACTCATCACAGTAGATTTCTTCCCCGGCTGGCCCCACCACCATCGCGATCTGTGGGCCGTCCATGCTCGGTTTCGGCATCGGCGTCGGCCGCCAGGTCTGGGTGTGCGGCAGGAAGACGAACTGGTTGCTCAGCGTGGTGCCTTGCCCACCAGACTCCTGCTCCAGCGCCTGAGGCTGACTGCCGCTGTGCTGAATGCTCAGCAGTTGCCACTGGTGGTTCAAATCGCTACGCGGGTGGCTGGTCAACGTAAACAGCAGGCCTGGCTGCAGGGTAAAGTCATTACTCTGCCCTTGCCCCAGATTGGCATCGTTGCGCAGGGCTTCCAGGCGGTAATGGGTAAAGGCCTTGCCGTGCTGTTCGTCTTTAAAACGTCCAGGGAAGTCGAAGTGTTCGTAGTCTGGCCGTTGGTTTTGCAGCTCGCTGGCCTGCTCATTAAAGGCCGCCGACCACTGCGGGTTTTTAAAGGTGTAATCCTTCAGTTCCACCACGGCGGTACGCACCTGTGCGCTGCGGGTGAAGGTGGTGACGCACAGCTCCAGCGCCTGAGACGCTACGCCTGGGTTATACGGCAGCACCGCGCCCTGCGGCAGGGTGCCTACGTCATCGGTATACACCACGATGTTTTTGCCTTCGGGGTATTCGAAGTAGTAGAACATCCCCTCTTCGGCGGCCAGCCGCTGGATGAAGTCAAAATCCGATTCCTGATACTGCACGCAGAACTCACGGGCCGGATGGGGGTTACGCAAGCCAAAGGCAAAATCGGTGATGCCGTTCTCTTTCAGCAAGGTGGTGATGATGCTTTCGATGCTCTGCTGCTGGAAGATGCGCGAGTTGCGCCGCAGCGTGGTGCGCCACAGTGCCGGGCGGATCACCATGCTGTAACGAGTCTGATGCAGGCCGGTATCACCCTGTTCAAAACTCGCCACCATGCCGGTGATGCTGCGTTGCACTACCCCTTCACGCTTGATCACCAGCGTCGCATCTTCATCCAGCACCACGGCAAAGTCGATGGCCGGATCGGCACTGGCCAGGCCTACGTTCAGCACGAACGGTGAGGAGAGCATCTCGGTCAGGCTGAAATCCACCACCACAAAGGTCTGCGGAGGCAGGTTCGCCGTGGAGAGCGTGAACTGCAACCCACTCGGTTCCGCGCCGCCCATCAGGGCACTGGCAGCCGAGGACGCCATCGCCGTGGCGCTGCCGCCGCTGGCAAAGTTCATCGGCTTCACGCCCGCAGATGAGGCCATGCCCGCGGCACCACCACTGCTGACAATGTTCATCGGCTTCACGCCCGCGGATGAGGCTATGCCCGCTGCGCTCCCTCCACTGACAATGTTCTTCGGATTGATGCCTACGGATGAGGCTATCGAACCGGCCTTTTTGGCAATATCCGCCGCCTGCGATACCACCTTGCCTGCCTTGCCGCCTACAGCGCCAGCCGCGGCGCCCACCATATCCACCACCTGAACGCCACTGACTGACGGCGTCTCCGTGGCCACAATGTTCTTCGGCTGTACGCCCCCCTTGGGGGCGCTTTTCTTGTCATCAGCAAACATATCTTTTCCTTCCTGGAGGTTAGCGGGCAGATGCTGCCTGCTGCGTGAGTTGGTGATAGCGACTGAGCAGTGCATTCCAGCGCTCGTCTATCTGCTTGAGCAGCACCGGTGAAGCCGGTTGTTGTTGTTCGACCGAAACCGCCAACTGCCGCAGCAACTCTTCCAGCGGCGTTTCACGGTTCAGTTCATTTTGCATCTGATAAACCTGCGTTTTCAGATAGGAAAGCGTCAGGCTGCCGCGTATTTGTTCTTGTTCAAGCAACTTGTCCGACAGCGCCTGCAAGCGCTGCTGCACCTGGAAATAGCTGCTGTCGGCCCGCTCGCTGCCGAGCCGCGCCTGTAGCAGCCGTTGCCAACGCTGGCTTTGGGCGATCTGCTCCGGATCGGTCGGCCACAGCTGGTTGGCCAGCGCCACCGAGGCATCGGCGGTACGCAACCCGGCCAACGGAGAAAGGTTCTCCAGAGTGTTCAGTTGCTGGCCGTAGCCGTCCAGGTTCGGTTGCGCCAGCCACAGCTGCACCGAACCTTCTGGGGTGGCGGCCAGCCCCGCCAGCCGCTCCTGCATTGGTTTGACCTGCATCAGATAAGCCGCACCGGCAACCACCAGGCTGCACAGCACACCGCCGCCAAAGCCCCAAGCCGTCGCAGCGCGTTTGGCCGCTTTAGGGATGACCGGTGGTGGCGGTGCAAAACGCACTTCCACATTGGGCAACGGTTGTTCTATTGGCTGTGGCGCGGGTTCTTCGTAGGCCGGAGGGGGTTCATTCGCGGCCGTTTTTGCCCCCGAGAACAGGGTGCGGATCGGCTCCGCCTCGGACACCGAGAGATACACCATCGAGGGCATCTTCAGCGGTTGCGCTGGCGGCTGTTTGGCCGCTTCATGGGCGGCTTCCAGCCGTTTGGCGGTGTTCTGCATCAGGTACAGCAGGTTTTCAATGCGTGGCACGCGTTTGAGCTCAACCTGCTGCAGTTTGTCGCACAGCAGTTGCAGCGCCCGCTCGGCGCGGTATACCAGGCGCAGGTCGTCAATGCCGAACTCATGCTGGCGCAGTTGGCTGCCGACGCGGGCGTTGAACCACTCCAGTATTTCCGAGCGGGCCTGCGGCTGCTCTGGCCACAATCGCTCCCATTGGCTGACTACCATGCCCGCCAACAGCTCGCAGCTTTCGGTAAACCCGGCCAGCCCGTGCCTTTGGGTACGCGCCAGGGCGTAGTACACCGTGGTTTGCAGATCCACTCCGTTGGTGCGGAACAGCGTCAACGCCAGCGACTCAATCAGGCGCCAGTTAACCTCTGGCCGCGCCGGGTGGTTGATCTTGTTGATCTCTTCACGAATGGCGCTGAATTCCGGCCAATGGCGCGGATCGCCGCCGGTTTGAATGATGATATTTTCTGAGGCTTCGCTCATGCGGACTCATCCTTAAAGCGTCTCTCTGCCAAGCGCGGCAGAGAGACGGGATAACAACGATTAATACAGCGTGTCTGGCAGAGTGAACTTGCTGAACAGACCGCCAGCGAACGGGTTGTCGGACTCATCCACATGGATGCGGTAGGTCATCTCGCCGCCGTCCACCTTGAAGCGGACATCGAACGAGTTGGTGCCGACGTTGGTCAACTCACCGGCGTTGATCAGCCGCAGCTGTGCCCAAGGGCCGCTGAAGGTGATGCTGCGTGGAGACTTGCCGTTTTCATCCGGAACCAGCGTTACCTTGCTTTCTACCCCGGCGCGCATGGAGTTAGGCCAAACCAGATGCACCATGTTGCTACGGCCATGGGCGTAATCCAGCAACTGCCCATCCAGGTTCAGCACGCTGCGGCGTTTGTTGCCGCTCAGCACCACCGGTTCGATGGCGAACTGGGTACCCAGGCCGTTTTGTGCCGAGAAGAAGGTTTCGCGGATCTTCTGCGCCTGAGCCAGCTGTTGCAGCACGTCTGGGCGGATTAACAGTTGCCCGTCGCTGCCGCTGCTCAGGTTGTTATCCACGAACGGCTTCAGGTTCTGCTGGTAGAAGCTGTCCAGGGTGCCTTTCGGGCCGAAGAAGCGTTCAAACTCGCTCAGCGGCACGTCCTGCTGCGACTTAGGATCGAACGGGTAACGGCCAGCCAGGTAGGTGTGATACTGCTTCACCACCGTCTCGTTCCACTCGACTTCCAACGATTGGATGGCTTCCATCATCACTACGCGCCAGGCTTGCTCGGCCAAATCCCCGACCCAACGGTTCAGCGGTTCCGGCAGGTTTTTCGCCAACTGCTGAACTTCGAAGATCGGGTCGCTGCTGTTTTGATCCAGGCGCAGCTGTACCGCCTTCATGGCCGCTTTACCCGGTGCCGGTGAGTTTTGGATCGCCAGCAGGTAACGGTGCAGTTCGGTCAGCTTTTGGTAGACGCTTTGCAGCACGCTGCCTTTGTCACCGTTCTCCACCAGCACGGCAGTTTCCGGCGCGAACTCGCGATTGATGCGGCCCAGCAGTTGATAATCGGATTTTTGCATCAGCTCCTGGCGTTCTTTACCCTGCAACGCGTCAGGCACCGCAGGCAGCCGAGTGTTATCACTCAGCGTCTGCAAGGCACGGCGGAAAGGCTGCTCACCGCTGATCACCTGTTCGATGGCGCTGATCGCCTGCGGCAGATCTTCAAACTCACCGACCGACAGGTTATTCATCGCCGCACGCCAGGTGGCGGTATAGTCACCGATATACTGCTCGGTCACCTGCCGCTGGATCTCTTTGCGATCCGCCTCGCTATACTCGACGTTTTTGCTGAGATCCAGCACCCAGCTGTCCATCACCGTCAGATCCACCAGTTGGTCATTCTGCTTGGTGAAGTAGTTCTGCAAACCGTTGCGCGTCAGGAACTGCGGCACCACCAGTAGGCGATCGTTGTTGGAGATAAAGATGTCATCAAAGCTGGCACCGATCTGATCGCGCAGGTTCAGGGCCGGAGGCAGTGCTTCCTGTGCCTTGATGCGCAGGTTCTGGTACACCCGCTGATAAATCGACAGCTTGCTCAACTCGCGCTGTGCCAGCTGGATCGGCTGGCGATAAGGGATAAAGTTCTTGATGGCAACCTGATCGCCACTTTCCCGCGCGGCACGCCAATCGGTGTGCTTGAGCGCATAGTCCAGATGGCCCATCAACTGCTGTTGCACTTCGCGCTGGCCGTTAAACTGCTGGCTCCAGCGGTCGCCCATAAATTGTTCCACCAGCGCCACGTTGCGGCCACTGCCGTCTTCCAGCATGCGCATCACACGCAGGATCTCGAGTTTCTCTTCGCTGCCTGGAGGCGCAGCATTCAACTGCTCCAACAGGCCACTCATCAACGCCGGAACAAAGCGCTGCTGCAACAGCTGCAGATAGGTGCTTTCCACATAAGGGCCGATGTTGTTGCCTTGATACAGGCCCATGTCCGCCAACAGGCTGTTGCGCTCATGGTAGTTGCCATAAGCCAGCGTGGCGTCACGGATCGGGTTCAGCAACGGCAGCTGCAGGTTGCCATAGCGATCGTCCCCCTTAGGCGTTGGGATGGAGAGGAAGGTTTTGGCCTGGGCAAGAACCTCTTGTCCGGCACGGTAGTTGCTCTGATAGTAGTATTGCCAGCAACCCCACAGCGTCAACGCCACCGCGGCGCCCACGCAGGAGAACACCATCAGGCGTTTTCTGGAGTTACGCAGCCACAGACCGTTTTCGCCCGCCAGATTCGGTTCCGCCAGCAACACCTGATTAAACAGCTCTTTGGTGAAGTACGGGGTCGTTTCGGCGACCGGCCAGGTTGGGAAGGCCTGCGGCGACAGGTGATACTGCACGGCGGCAGACTGGGTAAACACGTCATCCATCTGTCCGCGCTGTTGGGCAGAAGTCAGGTAGATACCGCGCAGCAGCGGCTGTTGATGATCGCCGCTGTAGAGGATCCCCTCCAGCAGTTGCACCACATACTCTTGCAGGCCCTGCATCTGGCGGGTAAAGCTGAACAGCTGGCTACGCTGCCCGGCATCAACGCCGTTGAGCATCATGTCTGGCATCGCGCCGTTCAACTGGGCGATCCATTGTTGCCAGAACTGCTGCAACTCTTTGCGCCACACCTCCGGCTCGGCGGCGTTCAGGCTAAATGTCACCCCCAGCACCGCTTCGCGTTGCGCCTTATCCAGCGTCTGGTACATCGCTTCAAACCCGTACAGCAGGTCCAGTTTGGTAAACACCACGTACAGCGGCAGCTGGCTATGCAGCGCCTGGCGCACATCCTGCAAACGCTGATGGAGGCTGGCAACCATGTTTTCGCGCTGAGCCTTGTTCGCCGTCAGCAACTGATGCAGATCGACGGTGAGGATCAGGCCGTTCAGCGGCTGGCGTTTACGGTGTTCAACCAGCCAGTTCAGCAGGCTTTGCCATAGGCGGCTATTGAGCGCCGCTTTGCCCACTATGGACAGCGTTGGCTGCTCGATCAGTTCACCTGCCGGATCGATCAGTACGGCCTGTTCACCCAGCCAGCAGCGCACGCGCAACTCACCGGCGTCTTCCACGCTGGTCAGTTCCGGGCTGGCGATTTCGGTCAGCTTGTAGCCTTCTTTGATCAGGGTGCTTTTGCCGCTGTTGCGGGTGCCAATCACCATGTACCAAGGCAGGCGATAGAGATAAGCCGGGGTATTCAGCCGCCGTTGCAACTGCTGCTTCCAGACGCCCAGATACTGGTCCTGCTGTTCGATATCGGCCAGGATCGGATCGTCGACCTGCGTTTTGGCCTGCAGCTGCAGCTTTTCCAACTGCTGTAAACGCCGCACCATTTTGAAGGTGAGCCAGCACACCGCCAGCAGCACCACCAATGCAGTCACCAACCAGCGGCTAAGCAAAGGTTCGAACGGTTGGTAATCCTTCAGCTTCCATTCTGGCCCGTAAATCCAGACCCAAATCAAGCCGATACAGGCCAACAGCGCCAGCACCACCGGCACCGAGGCTTTGATGCGCGGAACGGCCGGTCTGGCAAAATGAATAAATGAGGGCAATTTCATGCGTTAACGCTCCTGTTCCCTTCCCTGGCCATCACGGCTTGAGCTGCCGCTGCTTGTCTGTAAGCAAGGCGATCAACGCCGGTTCCCATTCGCTTAGCTGCACTTGCTGCCCCACCTGCAACAGGTTGTGGTAGTGCTGCTGTGCCAGCGCCGTCATCCCCGCTTTTTCCAGTAACTGGGCGCTGAGCAATTGCAGGTAAAAACGGTCCCTGGGTTCGGCTTGCTGCGATTGCCGATCGATCATCTGTAACGCGGCTTCCAGTCCTTGCTGTTGATAGCATTGCCAAATTTCATCCTGTTCAATAGTGTGACCTCCCCCTTTGGCACCCGTATCCTGCTGTAACCAGCTGGCAGATTCAGGGGAGAGGAATGGCGTCATATCGGTAAAGTAAAGGGTGGTTAACGCCGGCATGCGCTCGATAAAGGCGCTCAGTTCGTCGCGTATGGCCTGCGCAACCCCTGCGTATCCCAGCCGAATAGCGATCTGTGCCGAAAGCGCGTGGCCATCCAGCCAGTAAGGGGCCAGCGCCAGGCTCTGTTCTACCTGTTGCCACAGGGCCAGATCCGCAGTGGCCACGCGCCCCAGATAATCGGCCATGCGATCGACAGAAACGGCTGCCAGCGGCGTGCGTCCATCGGCCTGCGCTATCGGTGGCGCGGTCAAACTGCCCCACAGGGCATGGCGACGCAGGCGGAAACCAATGGCAGCCTCGGGGTGTAGTTCACACAGCAAATCCGCCATTTTCAGCAGCGTTTGCCGCCAGGCTTTATCGCTGGAGCTATCAATGCTCAGGCTGGGGCTGATCGTTCTGCTGGCAGAGGCTGATGCTGATGTCGATGCCGCACCAGACTGAGGGCGTTCTTCCTCCTCAACCACCGGTTCAACGGTGCGAGTAGGCAACCGCGCATAGCTGGTTCGCAGGCTATCCACCTCTTTCGCCAGGGCCGGTTCGTCGCTGTGCCAGACCTGGGCCAGATGTGCCAGCAAACCTTGCACATCCTGGCGTTGGGCATCCGTCGCCCGTTGGCTAAAGCTGCCGCTGGCGCTGTCAAAACGCTTGAGGATCTGCTGGGCAAAGCGGCGCTTATGCAGCGGGTTCAACGGCCAGGCGCTGGTCCAGAAGTTCTGCACGTAGGCGGTCAGCAAGGAGATCGCCAGCATCAGGTCGCTCGGTTCGCCGCCGTGCTGCAAGGTACGCAGCAGGTGCACCACCAAACGGAAGTCTTTGCTTTTTTGCGACAGCAGAGCCATCGCCTGCTGCTGAAGGTCATCAATATTCAGCGAGCTGTGGGTCAGCGAACCCACTTTGACCATCTGGCTGTCGATATGCTCCCATTGCGGATCGTCATCGGCCAACGCCTTGGCGGTCTGCTCGGGCGTCAGCGGTGTCAGCAATAATGCATGCCAGGGATGTTGTGACGTGCTATCCATAGTCCTCACCAGTGGCAGGCGTTACGCAGCGGTTTCAGCGCTGGCGTTAACTGCGAAATATTAAATGTCAGACGGGGTAACCCGCCGTTGGTACCGTCGATCGTCAGCGTCTGCGCCGACATCAACCGCTTGATCTCATCAATACCGGCCAGGCCCCGGCTGGATTCCAGCAGATAGCCGTTTTCACGCAGGAACCACTGCACGTTAAACCGATCGCTATCCGCCGTTAGCGTCACCGCACCGTCTTTTTGCGGACCGACCAAGGCGATCTGCAAACGGGTAATGTTGTCGATGCAGCTCAGCATCAGCACCGGCCGCGGTGGTGGCACACCAATCGCTGGCGTGGTCAGCACCACCTGCGGGTTGTTGCCCTGCCCTTCGCTTATCAGGAATGCCGTCGAGTGATCGCGGCGGCCTTTTTCCTGCGCCATGGCTCGCTGCCAGGCTGGCCCGGCCTGTACCTGACCAGGGTTGTCGCCGCTGGCCGCTGACAACGCGTTGTCGTAACAGTCCAGACGTACCAGCGGCGAGCTTTCACTGCGGCAGTTCATCAGCAGCGCCAACTGATGCGCATCTCCTTCAGGCTGCGACAGCGACAGGCCGCTTAGCCACTCGGTGGCTGAATTACTGCCGGAAAGCAGTAACGAACCGATCAATAACCACGTATTCATAGCTAACACCTGTATTTCGCCAACTTGTAACCCAGGGTGCGCGGCGTGATCCCCAGGCTGTCGGCGATGCGGTTTTTGTCATTGCCGTACAGACGCTGGCGCTGCGTCAGTACCGCGGCTTCAAACGCCTCCACCGCGCTAGACAGGTCATCTATCTTGCTGTAATCGCGTGATAGCTCTGGCGAGGTGGAAACGTCGGAGGTGCTCAGCGAGACCATCAGCTCATCCAACTGTTTTTCACGCACCTTGAACATCGATCGCAGCTGGACCAGTTGCGATCGCAGATGCTCCACCTCTTGCAGCTTGTTGAGGCGGTGCTGAAAAATCTGGCAATAGATAGAGAACATGCCCCGGCTGTCCACAAATCGATCGATATCCTCGGCAAACACCGCAATCACCCCGCAGGCCCGCCCCTGAAAATCAAACAGCGGTACGCCATACATGCTGCAACCGTTGGGCAACGCCTCAATAAAGCCGCGAAAGCCGTCATCTTCGATGCGCACCCCGCGATTGAGCGCGTACCAGACTTCGGGCGCGCCATTACGCAGCACCCGCACCAAGGGGTGGTTGGTGTCTTCGATATCGGCTTCCAGCTTCACCGTAGCGCGCCGGTTGGCATCAGACAGGCGGAGGCATTCCAACTGCCCCTCACTGGCGTTGAACATCGCCACCATCAAGCCGTCGAACCCGTGACGGTGGTGATCCAGCGTCAAAAAGCCATGGACCAAATGCTCGACCGAATCGTTTTCCAGCAGCGCCAGTAAGCATTTCAGCCGTTGCCTCATAGCGCCTCCTCGACCTGTGCGGTAAACGCATTTCCCTCCGTGGCAATGCGGATATGGCTGATTGCCGTACCTGCCGCCATTTTTTGCAATAGCAGTAGGGAAACCGGCGGCAGCAACGCCCCGTCGATAATCGACTCCAGCATGCGCGCCCCGTTCTCGGCACGGGTGGCGCGCAGCAGGATCTCTTCGATCACCTCAGGCTCAATCACCACTTCGGCGTTAAAGCGCTGGCGCAGCAGGTTATCCAGGCGTTTGAGCTTGCCGTGGATGATGGTTTGCAGCGTGTCCTTGCCCAGCGGCAGGTAAGGCACCACTTCCATACGCGCCAGCAGGGCCGGTTTGAAGAAGGCCGCCAGCTCGGGATAAAGCAGTTCGCCCAGCAGTTCCGGCTGTTCGGCGTGATCGACAATGGTCTGATAGCCCAGGTTGGAGGTCAGGAAGAACACCACGTTCTTGCAGTCGATGATGCGGCCTTCGCCGTCGGCCAGTTCACCCTTGTCGAACGCCTGATAGAACAGGTTGAGCACGTCGGGATGGGCTTTTTCGACTTCGTCGAGCAGCACCACCGAATAGGGTTTCTGGCGGATGGCTTCAGTCAGCACGCCACCTTCGCCATAGCCCACATAGCCTGGCGGTGAGCCGATCAGGCGCGAAACGGTGTGTTTCTCCTGGAACTCGGACATGTTGATGGTGGTGAGATAGTGGCGCCCGCCGTACAACAGCTCGGAGATCTGCAATACGGTCTCGGTTTTACCCACGCCGCTTGGCCCCACCAGCAGGAAAGCACCCATTGGGCGACCCGGACGGCGCAAATCGGCCCTGGCGGTCAGCAGATGTTGATGCAGGCAGTGGATCGCGGTTTCCTGGCCTTTGATCTGCTCGCCAAGATACGTTGGCAGCTCGGTGACCACCGACAGTTCACTCTGCGACAGGCGGTTTAACGGCACGCCGGTCCACTCGGCGATCACTGCCGCGATCTGATGTTTATCCACGTGTGGAGAAACCAGGGTCTGATGCTGTTGCAGTTGTTCCAGCTCGGCACCCAGCGCAGCCAGATTAATAACCTGTTCTTCCGTCGCGTTTTCTTCCTGCGTCAGCAGCTCTGCCCGCAGGGCGATGATCTGCTGCACCAACTGCTGCTGGGTTTGCCAACTGGCATTCAGGTCCGCCAGTTGCTGTTCGATCTCAGCGCGCTGTTGTTGTAACACCGATAAACGCTCATCCGGCTGGCTCAGGTTGAGGCGCTGTTCACGCTCCAACATCTGGATTTCCATCGCCTGCTGGTGCAGCTGCGTTTTCAGTGCCGATACCTGACGCGGTGCCGAAGTCAGGTTGATCGCCACCCGCGCGGCGGCGGTATCAAGCACGTCGATAGCCTTGTCCGGCAGTTGGCGGCCAGAGAGATAGCGATCGCTGAGCACCGCCGACGCCTGTAACGCCTCATCGTCGATCAGTACGCCATGCGCCTTTTCATAGATGGTGCGCAGGCCGCGCATGATCACCGTGGCCTCTTCGGCACTCGGCTCAGAAACCTTCACCAGTTGGAAACGGCGCGACAGCGCGGCATCCTTCTCAAAATACTTTTTGTATTCGCTCCAGGTGGTGGCGGCGATGGTTTTCAGCTCACCGCGCGCCAACGCCGGTTTCAGCAGGTTAGAGATATCCAGGCCACCCTGCTGATTACCCGCGCCGATCAGCGTATGGGCTTCATCAATAAACAGGATGATCGGCGTGGCCGACTGGGCAACTTCCGCCATGATCCCTTTGAAGCGCTTTTCGAACTCGCCTTTTACCGCCGCACCGGCCTGCAACGCGCCGAGATCCAGCGTCATCAGTTCGCTGTTGCGCAGCTTTTCCGGCACCTGGCCGTCCACGATACGCAGCGCCAGGCCTTCGATCAGAGCGCTTTTACCCACGCCTGCCTCACCCACCACGATCGGGTTGTTCTTGCGGCGGCGGCACAGGATATCGATCATCAGGTCGATTTCTTCATCGCGGCACAGCACCGGATCCAACGTCCCTTTACGGGCCTGTTCGGTCATGTTGCTGGCATAGCGCGCCAGCAGGCTTTCGCCATTGGCGGCGGCAGTTGCGGTTTTATCGCCCGCTTTCGCTACCCGGGGGGCTTCTGCGGAATCGGCGGTCCAATCAGCAAAGTTCTGGCGCAACAGTTCGCGATTCACCGGGGATAACAACCGGCTGGCCGCCGGTGTGAGATAACGCATAGGGCTCAGCAGTAAGGTCAGTAACATCACCCCGCCGCGCAGCTGGCTGTGATCCATTTCGGCCGACGCCAATAGCCAACTGTCCTGCAACCACTCCACCAGCAAAGGTGAGAAGCTGGGATAAGCCTGAGTGACCGACTGATAGCCGGAAATACGTTGATCGAGTGACTCACGCAATGCGTCAGTGTCCACGCCAGCATGATTAAGGATCACCCTGACGTCGCTTAAGGGGCTGGCGACCATCTGCATTAATACCTGCGAGACCGTCACTTCCGCTTCCTGCAGGCTGACGCAGTGCGCCGCCGCGGCCTCCAGGGCATGGCGGGCGATGGGATTAAGGCGGTTTACCAGCGTGGGCAAGTCAATTTGAATCATCTGTGCTTCCTAGCTCAATAAATTGTTTAGCTGCTGCAAAATATCCTGAGTCTGTCCATGTAACTGGATGGCATAGAACAGGTAAATCACCGTCAACAGGCCTAAGCCACCCCATAGCAGGTGCTTGATGGTCAACCGTTTACTCAGGTAATAACGCCCGCCGGTGCGGCTTTGTTTCTGGTGCAAGACGGTCGCAGGCGCTTCACCGCGCAGCTGTTGCAGTTGGTGATGCAGCCGACGGAACAGCCGTTCAAAGTCATCGCTGTTTTGCAATGTCACCTTGTAGCGGCCGCGATAACCCAGGCAGAAACACAGGTAGATGAACTCCAGCAGATCCTGATAACGTTTGGGTTCGCCCATCAGGCGTTCCAGCAGGACGTACACCTTCTCACCGCCCCAGGTTTCGTTATGGAAATGCACCAGCAAGGACTGCTGCAACCAGCCATTTTGCGTATTCCAACCGTGCCCTAACGCCGTCTCATCGATAAAAGTACAAAGCACGTAGCGGAACGAAACGATCGCCCCTGGCTCGTAGCCTTTGGTTTGCAGGAACTGCTCAATGGCGCGGATATCCGTTACCACCTGCTGATAAAGCTGGTCTGGCAGCGGCTGGTTTTCCATGTCTTTCAAGCGCAGCACCATGCCGAGTAACGGCGTGGCGGCGTCCACCATCGCATTCAGGCTCTCGCCGCGCAGCGGGAGCTGATATTGCCGATACGAAGTGACGGTTTCCGTTTCGGGCAGCGCGGGGTTATCCGTGACGGCATGCATTTTCATTAGCTGCTCCTAATCGCCCAGAACTGCATATCCAGTTCAGGGAAGTCACCCGAAACGTGGAAGGCAATCGCATTGCTTTGCAGGACCTCTTTCCAGGTCGGGCTTTGTCGATCCAACATGAAGTAGGTATAGCCGGAATGGTAAGGCAGCTGACGCGGGGCGGCAGAGAGCGCCACCAGCGGTACACCAGGCAGTTGCAGACTAACCAGCTCACGGATTTTCTCCAGCGAGGTGATCTTGGTTTGCTGCACGAATTGCCGCCGCAGCTGTTCCTGCGGGATCTGCGCCCGAACGGCCAGCACAAAGTCAGCGCTGCGCAACAGATCGCTATCGTTGATCGTCCCCACACGAATGCCGTTAGGCTGTGGATGCAGCTGTACCGAGATAGCACGCGGTGTCAGCACCGTGCTGAGCGTTTGGCGCATCGCCAGGAACAGCGGCTGGAAGCAATCGGTCAGGTTGTCATGGTTATAAACGATGAAGCTGCCTGCCAGTCGTGATTCGTCGGTAAAGGTGCGCAATTCGCCGCAGGTTTGCACCAGGTGGCTATAAAAATCCTGTGGGTGCAGCACCGCCTGATGAGACAGATGGGTGAACAAAGGCTGCATGCGGTTAAACACCTGCAGCATCATGAATTCGGCCACGTCGGCAATCCCCTGCTGGCCCGGCGAACCGATACGTTTGGCCAACAGCCGGGCGCGCTCCACCAAGGTACCCTCCACTTCATCCATAAAGTCTTTCAACTGTACGGAGGCGTGCAGAGTGGTGCAGGTAGGAATAAATTCTTCATCCAGGATCAGCGAGCCGTCCGGGTGCTTCTCTTTAATGCGGCAGACCGGCAGCACGGAATAGGCGCTGAGATCTTCGGAGCCCTGCATCAAACGCGGTGCCAACTGGGCCAGCAGCAGCTGGCTGACATCGCCGCCGTCGGTATGCAAATCGCGCACGTCATCGGTATGTTCGGCGTAGCGGATCGCCCCAGGCAGTGGGCTGTGCGGGCTGGCAACCTCATTGATGGTGTCGTTGAGCATCGGCAACGCCAGATAGATATCGCGGCTGGCGGCATCGTTGCAGTTCAGTACGTCTAACGGCTTGGGCGCGCAATCCTGATAAGGAATATCAAACACCGTGCCATCGGCCATGCTGCCGCTGGCGTTGGTCAAGCCGATACGCCCCAGCTTGAGCAGTTCCTGATTGATCTGCAGCGAGTGGAAGCCATAGGTGTAATTGGTCAGCGCGGTGATACGGCGCTGCAGCTGGTAATCGTTATGTCTTTGTTGCTGTTGAAAGTGTTGTGGCTTAATGAACAGGCCTTCGCGCCAGATCACCCGATTCTTGGTCGGCATGGTTATTCTTCCTCTTTCCTTAAGTCGATTTCATCCGCTTTAACGTGGATCAGCACGCCGTAGTTATGACCAACATCTTTGATCTTGATGATTTTTTTCCATTCAGCGCGATCAACGTCGGCATAGTAGGCAATCACCCCCAGATAGTGGGTCTTCTCTTCCAGCTCAATAGCGGGTAACGGTTTATATTGGCTCGGCAGCAGGGTGTATTCCTGATGGTCGATGTAGTTCTTACTGAGCGTTTTCTTCAGTATTTCCGTGTCGAGCTGGTCGTAGTCGGCGGCCAGCAGTTTGGAATCATCGCTCAGGTACACCACCGCAATCTCGGTCGGCGCGGCCTCGCCTTTCTCATTGGGGTTGATATTCGCGTCCGCCAGCAGCGTCAACCGCAGCGTAGAAGGCTGCTCGGTAGCGCGCTCCGGCTTCTTGTTTTTCCATATCGTGCAGCCTGACAGCATCAGCACCAGGCATAGCGCAGTCGTCAGAAAGTATCCTCTGCCACCTTTCATCGTTCGCTGTCCTTCATCCCCTGGCGCAGCGCCTGGTCGTAAGCCTGTTCATACACTTCGCCAAACAGCTTTTCGAAGCCCTGCTGGCGGCTGGAGGCCAATTCCTGGTAGTAGTTTTTGTACATTTCCCAGGCCCAGGCGGAGTCTTGTTCCTGGCGCTCGTTGCTGCGCATGTAATGGCTAAAGCGCGTCAGCAGTCGCTCTGGGGAGAAGGCTTCCAGCATGGTGCTCAACGCCTGGGCAATCGCCTGTTGGTTGGCCTGATGGTGCAGGCGCAGGTTATGCAGGCTCTCGGCCACCGCCGCCGGGGCGGAAAGGTGGACCGGGCTTTTTTGATCGGCAAACAGCAGGCTGAGCGTGGTGTCGTAGTCCATATTCAGACGCAGCGGGTTATCTTCGATTGGGCGCAGATGTTTGTCCCGCAGGCCGTGTTGGCTGCGCTGCAAAGCCAATAACCCTTCAATGGCAGCCCTGAGCGTTTTACCGGCTTCTTCGAGGAAGTCATTGGCCTCCTGGCTGTTGCGGATTGGCAGTTGCGCGCCAAAACCCCGCATCAGCGGCGTGATCGCCACGTGCTGCTGTTCCATCTTGCTGTCTGACGGTGCCTGCTGGCCGGAAAGAAAACTGCTGATTTGCGGCAGATCGATAAACTCCTGATCCATGGCACTGTCCTTGGTGATATCAGAAAGTGGAGAAGAGAACAGCGGATCGCGGTAGCGATCCTGTTGTAATGATTGATCGGCACCGGTGAGGGTGCTCAGAGGTTCGTGCATCGTCAGGCTTTCGGTTTCCAATACCCGCAGCGGGTCGTGGCTGAAACCGTTGGCGACCGTGGCGGCCAGGCGGTTGTCCTGCTCATGATGGGAAGGCTGCGCATTGCCTCCTTCCATCATAGCTTCCAGCGGGTTGCTGTAGCTGGAGACCAGCGATTCCGGCGAAACCATCAGCGGATCGATCATATCGGCGTTCGAGCGGCTGATATGGCTCTTGATGGCCAGGTTGCCTACGCTGATCTCGTCACCTTGCTGGATGCGCACCAAACCGGAGTTTGCCGTCAGCATCGACTGGTTAATACTCACCGCACCGTTGAGCACCCGCAGGCAAAAGGACCCATCCCGCCATTCAATGGCAAACTGTGAAGGGCTGATATTGCCGCCCTGATCCTGAATAGACCAATGATGGCTGCCGTCACTGCCCACCACCCCACCCTGTGCATTAAACAGGCTGCTGGCCGGTTTGCCACTTTCCAATCTGTCGCTATTGACGACTCGCAATGATAGCGTCGGTTGCTGTTTATCCATGATCTCTCTTCCTGAATCTTGATTGTCATTCCATAACGCTGATGGTTACGTGGGGCTGTTGCTCGGGTTCCCCGAGGAAGCTGGTCCAGCCCAGCAGGTTGTTTTGTTCTGTCCCCAGGATCATGCCGCCCACCTGCTGCTCTGCCAGACCCAGGCGTAAATCCCACGAAAACTGGTCACGCATAATGAAAGCCACAAACATCTCTAACGGCTCGTAATTCTCCCCGTTAGGTAAAAATGACAAGAACTGTTCACGCGTCAGTTGGTTAAGGCACAACTGATATTTGCCGCTGCGATCCGCCACCTGCGATCCCAGCGAGAAATTGACGCCCAGCACCGATTTCCCCTGGTATTTCTGGCCGCTGACCTTCACCCTGCCGCCCAGGCGGTTCTGCTGCTCCGGGGCGATTTTGACCTTGCGCAGCTGCCAACTTTGCAGCGTCACATCCGCCAGGTTGAAACAGTGTGCCACCAGGCTGCAAATCACTTCCGGTGCCCGCCCAGGGCTGGCCAGCAAGCCGGCATAGGCCAGCATTTTGCCGTGGTGGATACGCAGTTTTTTGCGGATCGCCTCGTTACTTAATCCCACTAGCGCAAACATGCGCTGCGAGACATCATCGTTACCGCCCTCGTCAAAGCAGATGTAGTAGCGGTATTTGCGCCAAATCTGATGCAGCAGCGTTAACAGCCGGTGGTTGAACACGTTGAGAAAATCCGTCAGGCGGTTTTCGTTCTGGGCATCTTCCCAGGCCAACGAGTCCAGGTAATAACCGGGCAACGGCGACTGGCTGCCATGCAACCCAAGGAAAGAAACTTCCAGCTCAAACTGGCCGCGAGCGGAAGTCTCCAACGCGATCACGTCACGGGTTGGAAAAGCCAGGCTGGCGGTCGATTTAAAGCGGATTGCCTCATCGGCTGGCCTGGATGAACCCGGGGATTTTTGCCACGCTACCGCCATTTGGTTGAGCAACTCGACCAATTGGTAAAAGTTATAGCGTGACACATCCAGCACTGGCTCAGGCGGTACGCCTTCACCCGCGCTTACATCAATGCATGTTGACCCGTCTGTACCGGCCATTGGTAACATTCCTGATTATCAAGATTGATGACTTTCAAAAGGTGGAACGAGTTGACGCTGGCATACAGGGAGAAGAAGCGTGCCAACACCGTACCAAACAGGTAGAGCTCACCTTCAGAACCAAAAGCGCTTTGCTCCAGCCAGAGGGTGGTTTGCAGACCTCTGACCGGTAAACCCCGGAACAACCTGTCGATCGGCTGGGTTTCGATACGCGAAATCGCGTCCAGTTTTTTTTGCGACGACCGAGCGGATTGCCGGTTGTGTACGCTGGGGAAATCATAGGTTTGCAGGATCTGTTTTAACGAATCCTTGTCCAATAATGACATGTAGTTCAATGACATATTGGACAACAAAGACCATTGCAGGCTGCCATCCAACACCGGATACAGCGGTACCGAAGGCCGGGTAATATTACGGAAGGTGGCAAAGGACGGGCCTGCTTGCGTCCGTTGGCAGATATCCCCCACGCGGAGCGCCAGCGGTAATTCGCGGTTGGTACAGGTCATGCTGACCGACACGTTTTCTTGCGACAGCGCTACCTCCGTCTCATCACTGCGCACAAAGGAGATGTAATGCTCAAAGCCCTTACGGAACAGCGAGTTTTTCACCCGCAGGCGGTAATAGAGCATGTTGCGTTCCTGCGCAGGTTCCACCTGATGATGGAAACTTTCGAACGCCGGATAGCTTCTGGCCTGCCCCCGCCCGCTGCCTTTGGGATCTTTACTTAACCAGCTCTCTACGCGATCGATCGAGAAAATCTCGTAGCGTTCAGGATGATGGTAACTGGCGCACAGCGGATATTCGGTTTGTGTGCCATCCAGGGCTATCGCCTCGCTATCGCGTTTGAACAGGTTCACCGCAGGGGTGCAGTTCAGGCGCAGGGTGGTTGGCCGTATCTTGACCTCAGGAGGCAATGGCTGGGAGAAATGCAGATTGAGGGTGAACTCGCTGGCTTTCAGATGCGCGGGGAAATCCACCACCCCAGCCACGTCAAAGAACAGGAAGCCTTCCGGGAAACAGAAATACTCCTGCAGGATACGGTAGCCGACATAGGCGTTTTTCGGGTAAGGCAATAGCGCATCTTCGCGCTCAAAGCCCACCGGGTTGAAATCAAAGTCCGGCATCGGGATAGTAATGCCGTTGACCACCAGGTCGGCCCGTTCGAAATAGTGACTGATCCAGAAATAGAGCTGGGTACTGGTGTAACCGTCCTCACCCAGATAGAAACGCAGTTTATCGAGCCGCATTTCCTGCACGTTCAACTCCGCCTTGGCGCCGAAGTGAATGCTCAATATCCCCTGTTCGTTGCTGTTGTTGACGGCGATATCCTGGATACCCATCGGGAACAGCCAGACATCCCGGCACAGCGTGAAGCTGCACTGGGGGCCGTGTGTTTCGCTGTCGTTTTGCAACGCGCCACGTTCCGCCCTTTGCGCAATCGGGACGCTCTCGATCTGGCTACCGCGCTCGATCAACGTCGCTTCAGTGAGTGCACTGCTGTTCGGCGTGTATTCGACGATGGTCATGCTGGGCACTGGCCGCAAATAGTTCGGCCACAGCATATTCAGCAGGCCGTGTGTCAACTCCGGAAACTGGTCATCGATCTTTTCGCGCAGGTTGCCGGTCAGAAAGGCGAAGCCTTCCAACAGGCGCTCAACGTCCGGATCGGAACCCTGTTCGGATAAAAAGGCAGCAAGATGCGGCCGTTCGATTGCGGCATCCCGCCCTAATTGCCGGAGGTAATCCAGCTCATCCCTGAAGTACTTTTCGAACGACATTATGCTTCCTGGTTTAGGCAGTAACGGCGGTTGCTGTCCAATTGGATATTGAACTCAACCACATCGCCGATATTGTCGAAATCAACTTGAGCACTGATATGGAAACTCAATAACAGTGGGTCCCCCTGATCCACCAGGGATTGAACGGCAACCTCGGAAATTCTTGGCTCGTAGCGTTCAATACACTCCTTGATGGCCTGCTCAATACTCTTACGGAAATCAGACGTGGTTGCCGTGGCATCATTGAGATCAATAACCCCCAGGCCTGCAGCACTTTGGCAGGCTCCGGGGCGCGAATTGAGGACTTCGTTCAAATGCTGCTTGATTGAGATTAATAGCTCTTGAACACGGCTATGTGAGGAAGGGCCTAAGCCCTTCCCCTGGATACGCTCAAACAAGCTGGCAGAACTTCCTCGCTCCCAATTAAGAAGCGCAGCCATGGCCTGTTATTCCTTATCCAAACGACCAACCAGCGAGAGCTCGAAACTGGCTCCCATGTATTTGAAGTGTGGACGCACCTGCATCGCCACCTGGTACCAGCCCGGATCCCCTTCGACATCCAGAACCTGGATCTGAGCAGAACGCAGAGGGCGGCGGCTGCGGACATCGGTCGGTGGGTTTTCCTGATCGGCAATGTATTGCTTGAGCCAGATGTTCAGCTCGCGCTCCAGATCCTGACGCTCTTTCCACGAACCAATCTGCTCACGCTGCAGCACTTTGATGTAGTGAGCCAGGCGGTTGATGATGAACATGTACGGCAGTTGGGTACCCAACTTGTAGTTGGTTTCCGCCATCCGGCCTTCATGGGTATTCGGGAATACCTTCGGCTTTTGCACTGAGTTGGCCGAGAAGAAGGCCGCGTTGTCGGTGCCTTTGCGCATGGTCAGGGTAATAAAGCCCTCTTCCGCCAGCTCAAATTCACGACGGTCGGTGATCAGCACTTCGGTCGGGATCTTCGCCTGTACCTGGCCCATCGCCTCATAGAGGTGAACCGGCAGGTTGTGCACTGCACCACCGCTTTGTGGCCCGATGATGTTCGGACACCAGCGATACTTGGCGAAGCTGTCTGTCAGGCAGGCGGCCAGCAGGAATGCGGTGTTGCCCCACAGGAAGTGTTCGTGATCCTTGCTGACGTCTTCGTAGTAGTTGAAATTCTTGATCGGATTTTCAACGGTGGAATACGGTAAACGCAGCAGGAAACGTGGCGTGGTCAGGCCCAGATAGCGGGAATCTTCCGACTCGCGCAGCGCACGCCATTTGGTGTGTGCTGGCCCTTCGAACACTGACTTCATGTCTTTGATGGCAGGCAGTTCGGTAAAGCTGCTGATACCAAAGAAATCCGGCGCAACGCTGGAAAGGAACGGCGCATGTGCCATGGCCCCAACGGCGCTGACGTATTGCAGCAGCTTCATATCCGGTCCGCTATTGCTGAACGCATAGTTACCGATGATGGCTGCGGTAGGTTCGCCGCCAAACTGGCCGTAACCGGATGAGTACACGTGCTTGTAGAAACCAGACTGGATAATTTCCGGCGAGAACTCAAAATCTTCCAGCAGCTCTTCTTTCGTCGCGTGCATGATGTTGATTTTGATGTTTTCACGGAAATCGGTGCGATCCACCAGCAGCTTCAGTGAACGCCAGGAGGATTCGATTTCGCGGAATTCTTTGGCATGCAGAATTTCGTCCATCTGGGCACTGAGCTTTTTATCCAGCTCAATGATCATTCTGTCGACCAACAGCTTGTTGATCGGTTCTTCGTTGGTACCGGTGTCCAGAATGCTGCTGATAAATGCAGCCACGCCCTGTTTGGCGACGTCATAGCCATCATTACCCGGCATCATGCGGGTCTGAGACATGATCTCGTCAAGCAGGAAAGTGGTACTGGTAGGTTCGGCAGCTAAAACCGCATTTTCTTCATGTAAAGACATACGTAAAATTCCCTCTTTCCGTCTCAATTATTTCTGATTAAGAATGTCCAGTTCCTTTAGCAACTGCTCACGCATTTCTTCATTGCCCAGGAGATCTTGCAGACGAGAACGGAAGGCAGGAATGTTGCCCAGAGGCCCTTTCAGGGCGACCAGCGCTTCCCGCAGTTCCAGAATTTTTTTCAGTTCAGGGACGTTTTTCGCCACGTTATCCGGTGAAAAATCGTCGAGGGAATTGATTGCCAAAGTTATCGGCATCTCTTCTTTCCCTTCGCCTTCCAGGTGATTGGGTACAGTGAACGAAAGGTTGATATTGGCTTCGTTCATCACCGCGTTGAAGTTGTTCTTGCTGACGGAAACGACCTGACGTTCTTCAATCGGGGTGTCTTCACGAACCCCCTTGAGATCGCCAACCACCATCAGGTTCAGTGGCAGTTCAATTTCAGAGGTTTGATCGCCCGTGTTAGGAACGTACTTAATGTTGATCCTTTCCTTGGGGGCAACACTGCTTTGATTATTCTTACTCATCACTCGTCCTTTTAGTCACAATAAGGGAATACCAGCTAATGTTTGTTGAATGAGCACCGGAAAATGACATTCAGATATCATCCATGCTAATAGAGTTAGCACCATCCATTCAGATAGCAAATCTATCACCGTAAAACTAAATACCTTCGTTTATGTCGCACTGAGGTCCAGGAGTAATCCTATTTCGCACGTAAATATGGGAATTTTCCCATATTCCGCAAAAGCCTGCGAATTATCCTAAATAATATCAAAAAGCCCGAAAAATCAGTTTACGGCTTCCGACGAAGCTGGACATTTCCTGCATTAGCATAGCTTCACTGAATGTATCGTCCTCGATCTGACAGGTAAAAGTCCATAAATTTTTCTTTACTAAGCTTCCTAATAATTTATCACCTGGCAAGAGCAACTTTCGGCTTATGATCATAAAAAATAATTTCACAAAAATTTATAAATTCATTAAAAACAACAAGTTGAAAAATAAAGTAATTGTTTTAATTATGATAAAGACATAAACCATAACTACCATCAATATTTAAACCAGCATAAAACACCAATAATGCAAATATTATAATTTTTTATCCCATTAACGATACCAATAAACATTGCAAATTTGTGAGTGGCTTGGCACTAGGGAAAGTCCCGATTATAGTGATGGCCGAAGTGAGAAGTGGGGCAAGTGACATTCGAGGTCGATTAATATCGGCTAGTCGGTGTGACTAGCATTGAGTTAATACCAAGCTAACTGACAAGGATCTTTAAGATGCCAACTCCAGCTTATATCTCTATCACAGGGAAAACCCAGGGTAATATTACCGCCAGCGCATTTACCGCTGAATCTGTCGGTAACATCTTTGTTCAAGGCCACGAAGACCAGATGCTGGTTCAGGAATTTGAACATATCGTTACCGTACCAACCGATCCGCAGTCTGGCCAGCCATCAGGGCAGCGTGCACATAAGCCATTCCGCTTCACTGTGGCTTATAACAAAGCTGTTCCATTGCTGTATAACGCATTGGCCTCTGGCGAAATGCTGCCAACGGTTGAATTGAAATGGTACCGCACCTCGATCGAAGGTAAACAAGAGCACTTCTTTACCACCAAACTGGAAGATGCCACCATCATCGATATCGACTGCAAAATGCCACACTGCCAGGATCCAACCAAGGCTGAGTTCACTCAACTGGTTCGCGTTTCACTGGCATACCGTAAAATCACTTGGGAACACACCACCGCCGGGACTTCGGGTTCTGACGACTGGCGTGCCCCAATCGAAGCCTAAGGCCAGCCTTAGCTTCACCCAAGCAGCCAATCGAAAGATTGGCTGTTTTTATTTCCGCCTACCACCAAGCTCGATGGCCAGCGGCTAGCCGCCAATCAGCTTGCCTCTGACAATGACTTTACCCGGTTTAATATGGTGATCGACGGCCCGGCGGATAGCCAACCCCAACGCCTGCCAGGCGATTTCATGCAGATCGTGGGAAATACAGGGGAAATTAAAACCGTAAATTGCCGCATTAGAGACTTCATCAATACCGAACAGCGAGACGTCTTTCATCAGCGCCAAACGGTGATCGACACAGGATTTGATGATACCTAGCGAGATCTGGTTATTGCAGCCGACAAAATAGTCCGGCGGCGGCTGGCGATCGAGATACTCGTTGGTCACGCGCAGGGCGGCATCCATATAGAAATCCGCATGGATAATCTCCAGGCTCGCCACCTTGCCTTGCAGCGCAGCAATCAGCCCGGTAACCCGCTCTTTGGCCACGTTGGAATCCTCTGGCCCGGAAACCACCACCACCTTTTGGCTGTTCTGCTCCAGCAGATAACGCCCCGCCTGTAAACCGCAGTCCAGATTGTCGATATACACGCCGCTGCAAAACGCCCCATCCAGTTCCCGATCGACCAGCACCACCGGGATGCCGAGCCTTTCCAGGTTTTTCAGGTAGCCGGGCGTATAGTTTCGGTCCGATGAGATCACCGATAAAATGATGGCATCCACGTTGTAGCCAATCAGCTTGTCGATAATGCGGTTTTCATTTTCCTGCGACTCATAAGAGTCAAACACCAGCGTATCGTAGCCCGCTTTCTGCGCCTCCAGCGTCATCAGCCGGGTGAGCGCGCCAAAAAACGGGTTGGCCATATCAGGGTTGACGATGCCGATCGTTTTGCTTGCTTTAGCCCGCAGATTGCGTGCGGCGGTGTTCATCACATACCCCAGACTCTCCGCCGTCTTGAGGATGCGATCGAGCGTATCGGGGTGGACTTTGTCCGGCTGCGAGAACGCGCGGGATACGGTAATTTTGCTGACATTTGCAAGCGCTGCGACGCTCTCTAGCGTCGCTTTCAGTGGTCGATCGGCCGCCAAGTGTGACTCCTGGTTGGAACATCTCATTTTGTACCATGGCAAGGTGATCAAGGATTATCACCTCTTATGTAAATACTCTCATCACTGCAGCATCAACCGACGCGCCGGACGTTGGGATCGGTAAAAACATCTAGATCATCACGGCTTTGCGATGAGAACTCAGAAACCACCGCACCAAGCTTACCTGCCTGGAACCAGTGTCTGGTATTAGGCTTGATTGTATATTGTTCTCCCGCGCGCAACAAAATATAACGCTGGCAGGTATACCACTGTTCGAACCCGGCTGGAGGTTGACAAACTGGGCTCCCCCGCTCGGTGTTCAAGGTCAGGGCATCATCATCCACAAACAGATAAACCTCACCCCAGCGGCAGCGGAACGTTTCCTGTTTGCCCGGCGTATCATCAAACGGCGGATGGAGATGCTCCGGGCAGGTTTGGTGTGGGAATAGCACCAACTCCTTGGCGCAGTAGCGCGGGGTGTTAATGTAAGTCAGTAGCTGTAACCCCGAGCGCGGGTAATCGGCCAGGCCGAAATCCGTCAGCTCGATCTCCCGTTTTTCCACGTCGGTCAACCGTATGCCACAGCCTGCAAGCAAGGTTTGGGTTCTTTCTAGCGCATCGATAGGTCGCTGCATGATGTCCTCGTTAACGTTAATGATATCGATACCATCATAGTTAACATCGCACGCCAATAAATGTGATCTTCACGACTATTTGACATCATTAAACCAACAACTTTTAACACAAAAGCAAAAAACACAACCAACATCACACATTTTTAGCCCGTCCGCGCTTACTATCCTGCTCATTGAAAATGATATCGATACCATAAAAATGATACGAAAGGATGATAGCCATGCAAGCATTAGTGCTAGAAAAACCCGGTAAAATCAGTATCCAGGATTGTCAGTTTGATGAAGTCCTTGGCGAAAACGATGTACAGGTCAAGATCCATTCCGTCGGTATTTGCGGCAGCGATGTGCATTACTATCAGCATGGCCGTATCGGACCGTTCGTGGTTAACGCCCCGATGGTGCTCGGCCATGAGGCTGCCGGCGTCGTCATGGCGATTGGCAAAAACGTTCGCCATCTACAGGTTGGCGATCGGGTTTGCATGGAGCCTGGCATTCCCGATCTGCAATCACAGCAATCCCGTGCAGGGATATACAATCTGGATCCAGCCGTTCGCTTCTGGGCCACGCCGCCGATCCACGGCTGCCTGAGAGAGAGCGTCATCCACCCTGCCGCCTTCACCTTCAAACTGCCGGACAACGTCAGCTTTGCCGAAGGTGCCATGGTGGAACCCCTGGCCATCGGGATGCACGCCGCCACCAAGGCTGCGATCAAGCCGGGTGATATCGCGCTGGTGATTGGTGCTGGCCCCATCGGCGTGGTGACCGCTCTGGCGGCGTTGGCCGGTGGCTGCTCAGATGTGATCATCTGCGATCTGTTTGCAGAGAAGTTGCAGGTGGCCGCCAATTATGAGGGGCTGCACGCGGTCAATATCAAAACCGGCAACCTGGCGCAAAAGGTCGCCGAGTTGACCAGCGGCAACGGCGTCGACATCGTGTTCGAATGCAGCGGAGCCAAACCGGCCATCGGCGGCGTCAGCGAGCATATTGCTCCCGGCGGCACTGCGGTACTGGTCGGCATGCCAATTGATGCCGCACCAATGGACATCGTGGCCGCCCAGGCCAAAGAGGTCACCTTCAAGACCATTTTCCGCTATGCCAACATGTATCCGCGCACCCTGCGTTTGCTCAGCTCCGGCAAGTTGCGGGTACAGCCGCTGATCTCGCAAAGCTTCAAGTTCAAGGACAGCGTGGCCGCCTTTGAACGCGCGGCGGCGGGTCATCCAACCGACATCAAAATCATGTTGGAAATGGAGTAACTCATGGCGCTCTATGCAGGCATCGACTGTGGCACACAAGGCACCAAGGTGGTGATTGTCGATGGCACATCCGGCACCATCGTGGGCGAAGGCAGTGCGCCGCATGAGATGATCAGCGACTCTTCCGGGCGCCGCGAGCAGTTGGCCGAGTGGTGGATTGAGGCATTGCTGCTGGCGTTTCGTCAGGCAATCGACAGCGCCAGCATTGATCCAGCGGCGATTGTCGCCCTGTCGGTTTCCGGCCAGCAGCACGGCTTCGTTGCTCTGGATGAGCAAGGCGAAGTGCTGCACGCGGTAAAACTATGGTGTGACACCGCTACCAAGCGGGAAAACGACGTTCTGCTGGCAGGCCTGGGTGGCATCAAAGGTTCCCTGCAGAAGCTGGGGCTGATGGTAGCGGCGGGCTATACCGCGTCCAAGATCCTGTGGTTCAAGCAGCAACATCCACAGCTGTGGGCACGGTTGAAAACGGTGCTGTTACCGCATGACTATCTCAACTTCTGGCTGACCGGGGAACGGGTGGCGGAATTTGGCGATGCCTCCGGCAGCGGGCTGTTTGACATTCGTCAGCGCTGCTGGGATCGCGATGCCGTAGCGCTGATCGACGATAGCGGCCTGCTGTGGAATGCCCTGCCTCGCCTGATCAACGCCGAGCAAAGCGTTGGCTATCTGCGCCCGGAAGTGGCGGCGCTGCTGGGTCTGCAACCTAATGTCCGGGTGGCCAGCGGCGGCGGCGACAACATGATGGCGGCAATCGGCACCGGTAATATTCGCCCCGGCATCGTGACGATGAGCCTCGGCACCTCCGGAACGCTGTTTGCCTATGCCGATCGGCCGGTGGTCAGCCATTCTGAAGCGATTGCCGGTTTCTGCTCCAGCAGCAACGGCTGGCTGCCGCTGATTTGCACCATGAACGTCACCTCTGCCAGCACCTCGGTACAGCGTCTGTTGCACCAGGACATAGCCGGATTTAATCAGGCCCTTGCCGCCACCGAACCCGGAGCGGCAGGCGTGATGATGCTGCCGTTTTTCAACGGCGAACGCGTTCCGCAACTGCCCGCAGCCAAGGCCAGCCTGCATAACCTGGACAGTGACAACTTTACCGGGGCCAACCTGTGCCGGGCCGTGGTAGAAAGCGCTACCTATGGCCTACGCTACGGCCTCGACCTGTTCCAGCAGCAGGGTATTTCCACCAGCGAAATTCGCCTCACCGGCGGCGGCGCTCGCAGCGCTTGCTGGCGGCAGATCGTCGCCGACGTGATGAACTGCCCGGTGGTGTGTCTGGCAGAAAAGGAAACCGCTGCGCTGGGTGCTGCCATTCAGGCCATGTGGTGTGACAGCCTGGCGACCCAACCCGAGCTGTTGGCCTCAGAAGAGTTAACCAGGCTATGCCAGCGCTTTGTCCGGCTGGATGAAGAGACCCGCGTGATGCCGGATCCGCAGCGCCAGCGGCAATATGCCGATCTGTATGCCGGTTACCTGAACCTACTGCAAAAAGAGTATCCCGAGGTGAAGCTATGACACGCGATCCCCAGACCAAAGCCCCGGCCTACTTGCTGGAGGTCACCGGCGTGAGGAAGTCGTTTGGCTCCGTCGTCGCGCTGAAAAATGCCGAATTCTGCCTGCGCAAAGGATCGATCCATGCGCTGTGCGGCGGCAACGGTGCCGGGAGGTCTACCTTTCTCAGCATCCTGATGGGCTTTATCCAGCCCGACAGCGGCGATATTTTCGTCAATGGCCAACGCTGTGAATTTGCTCATCCGAAAGAGGCGCTGGCGGCTGGCATCGCTATCGTGCAACAAGAGCTGAGCGCCATCCCCGATCTGACGGTAGCCGAAAACATCTGGCTGGGGCGCGAACCCCGCCGCCTGGGCTTTGTCGATTTCAAAACCATGAACCAGCAGACCGCTGCGCTGTTGCAGGACCTGCATTTTGCCCTGTCGCCGATGGAAAAAATGCGCAACCTCAGCGTGGCGGAACAGCAGTTGGTGGAGATCGCCAAGGCCCTCTCCCACTCTGATGCCGACATCATCATCATGGATGAGCCTACGTCGGCCATCGGCGAGGAGGACGTGCAGAAAATCTTCCAGGCGATCACCCGGCTGGCCGCCAAGGGCAAAGGCATCATTTACGTCTCGCACCGTCTGTCCGAGATTTTCCAGATTGCCGACAGCTACACCATTTTCCGTGACGGCAGCTATATCCATGAAGGTTTGTTGCAAGATATCACCCGCGAGCAGCTGATTGAGCACATCATTGGCGGCGAGTTCGAAAGCGAGTTTGCCAAATTCAATCAGCCCGGTGATGAAGTGATGATGGAGGTGCAACACCTGTGCTGGGGCAACAAGATCCGCGACATCAGCCTGACGTTAAAACGCGGCGAGATCCTGGGGATTTACGGGCTGGTGGGGTCCGGGCGCAGTGAGTTCCTCGATCTGATCTTTGGCATTCAGCACGCGGACAGCGGCACCATCCAGATCGGCGATCGTCAGCTCGCCAATCATTCACCACAAGAATCAATCAACAGCGGTCTGGCCTATGTGACGGAAGACCGCAAGGATACCGGCCTGGTGCTGTGCCGCTCGGTTAAAGAAAATATCAACGTGGCTTCGCTGGGTGCCATCAGCCAACTGGGTATGATTAACCCGAGCCAGGAACAGCAGCGTGCCAACGACATGATCCAGCGCTTCAACATCAAAACCCCCGATGCCGACCATATCGTCGGCAACCTGAGCGGCGGCAACCAGCAGAAGGTGGTATTGGGGCGTTGGGCCTTGCTCGATCCGCAAATCATGCTGCTCGATGAGCCGACACGCGGCATTGACGTGGGGGCCAAAAAAGAGATCTACCGCTTTATGTCCGAATTCGCGCTGAAGGATAAAGCGATCATCATGGTGTCTTCCGAGCTGTCAGAAATTATCGGTATGAGTGACCGCATTCTGGTGTTTCGTAACGGCATGCTCGCCGGTGAATTATCGACTAAAAACGCCACGCAGGCGGAACTAATGAAACTGGCCGTATAGCCAGGCAATCAACTCATTATTTTAAAGAGAACTTACTATGAATGGCACCCACTCATTAACGCCCGGGTTGGCTTTTTTTACGCAAAATAAACGGCATCTGCACAAATACGGCATTATTATCGCCTTCTTCGTGTTGTGTCTGATCGTCACGGTGATTGGCGAAGTTCAGGTGGCGCAAGGTGCCTGGAGCAGCAATTACTTCTTGAGCGATGAGAACATGCTGATCGTTCTGCGCCAGATCTCGATTAACGGCATTCTGGCCATCGGCATGACCTTTGTGATTATTACCGCCGGGGTCGATCTTTCCGTAGGCTCGGTCTTGGCGCTGAGCGGCATCGTCGCCGCCCGCTTTGCCACCACCAACAGCGGGCTGTCTATCGGCGATACCGCGCATGCCGTGATGGTGCCGCTGATTGTCGCCTTGGGCATCGGCATCGTCTGCGGGCTGATCAACGGCACCATTCTGGCCCGCTACCGCTTGCAGCCTTTCATCGTCACCATGGGGATGCTTTCCGCCGCCCGTGGCCTGGCGCTGCTGACCACCGACGGTAACCCGGTTTCGCAACTCAACAGCGATTTCCGCTGGTTAGGTAATGGCTATGTGCTGGGCATCCCGGTGCCGGTGATTATTTTTACCGCCCTGTTTGTGCTCGCCTGGATCCTGCTCAATAAAACCATCTTCGGCCGCCATGTGTATGCCGTGGGGGGCAACCAGAAGAGCGCCCGCACCTCGGGCATCAGCGTGATACAAATCAAGGTGCTGGTCTACACCCTGTGTGCTGCCCTGGCGGGGATCGCCGGTTTGATCCTGACGGCACGTACCGGTTCGGCACAAACCAACGCTGGTAGCGCCTACGAGTTGGACGCCATTGCCGCCGTGGTCATTGGCGGCACCAGCATGGCTGGCGGCGTCGGCACCTTGGTTGGCACCCTGTTCGGCGTATTGATTATCGGCGTGATGAATAACGGCCTCGATTTGCTCGGTGTGCAGTCCTATTACCAACAGATCATCAAGGGCGCATTGATTGTTGTCGCCGTGTTGCTCGACCCGTCACGCAAACAACAACGTGACTAACTTACCTCATAACAACAAAACCCCTATAACCAGGAGTCACCATGAACAAGATGACCAAAATTGCGTTGCTCACCTCCGGCCTGCTGCTGGGGACCTCAACGCTGGCCCAGGCCGCCCCGGTGAAAATCGCCGTGTTGATGTACGGCATGAAGGCCGAATTTGTCCAACTGATGGAGAAGGCGGCGAAAGAGCATCCTGAGGTTAAAAATGGCAACGTACAGCTCACCGTTTACGACGGCCGCTACGACCCGATGGTGCAGAACAATCAGGCTGAAACCGCCCTTCAGACCAAAACCGATGCCATCATCATTAACCCGATGGACTACGAGGCCAACATCGACGTGGTGACCATGGCCAACAAGGCCAAGATCCCGGTGGTGGTCACCAACGCCCGTTTGAATACCGATCAGATGACCTCTGAAGTGGTCTCTGACGACGTGCTGGGCGGGTATCTGGAAGCCAAAGCGGTACTGCAGAAAATGAACTGCCAGGGCAACGTGGTGATTATCGAAGGGCCAAAAGGCGGCAGCGGTGAGATCCAGCGTGGGCAAGGCAACGACAAGGCCATTGCCGAATGTGGCCCAGGCAAAATCAAGGTGCTGGAGCGCAAGACGGCCAACTGGTCACGCGCCGAGGCGCTGCCGCTAATGGAAAACTGGTTGCAGAAACACCGTGGCCAGATTAACGGCGTCATCGCACAAAATGACGAAATGGCCTTGGGGGCAATTGAAGCTATCAAGGGTGCCAATCTGAACGTGAAAGACTTTGCGATTGCCGGGGTCGACGGCGTCTCTGATGCCATTCGTGCCGTACAGGCCGGTGAGATGGTGTCGATTCTGCAAGATGCTCATGCCCAAATGCAGGGTTCTATCGATGTAGCGCTGCGCGCGGTAAAAGGCGACAGCTATCAGCCACAGTCGGATATCTGGAAGCAATATGCAGGCCAGATGCAGTGGGATAACGGCACGGCTAAACGCTATTCGGTGCCATGGACCGTGGTGACCACCGAGAACGCCGCTCAACTGCTGGATGCGCGTAAGTAATCATTCGTCATCCCACCCCAGGGTTTTGAGCCTGGGGTTAATAGGATTAAAACGGGCGCAGCATGCGGCGCCCCCTTCACCCTCAATTCACCGAAATGCCCCACTTCTTCATCCGCGATAGCAGCGTAGTGCGTTTCAGCCCAAGACGCTGTGCGGCCCCGCGTGGCCCAGCAACCACGCCGTTGGTTTCTTTTAGCACGCGGAGCACCCGTTGGCGCTCATCCTCCTCCGGCGATACCTTTTCCATGGCAGCGACAGGCGGCCCCCCTGAGGATTGCGAATACTGCAATTCGGGTAGCGGCAGCTCAAGCACCGAGCCGCGCGTCAACAATACCGCCCGCTCAATCACGTTCTCCAGTTCACGCACGTTGCCCGGCCACGGCATCTGGCTTAATAACCGCAGCGTTTGCGCCGGGATACTGTCGATGGTGCGCTTCATGCGACGAGCAATTTTATGGGTCAGGAACTTCACCAGTTGGGGGATATCTTCAGGCCGTTCGCGCAGCGGTGGAATAACGATCGGAAACACGTTCAGACGATAGAACAGATCGCTGCGAAATTCACGATCGGCCACCATCTGCTGCAAATCCCGGTTGGTGGCGGCAATCAGACGGATATCAACGGAAATCGGTTTATTGCCGCCGACCCGTTCAAACTCCCGCTCCTGTAACACCCGCAGCAGCTTGGGTTGCAACTCAATGGGGATCTCCCCCACTTCATCGAGGAATAGCGTCCCCTTCTCCGCCAGCTCAAAACGGCCCATACGTTGGGTCGAGGCTCCGGTAAACGAGCCTTTTTCATGGCCAAACAGGTCGCTCTCCAACAGGCCCGCAGGCATCACCGCACAGTTCATTTTCACCATGCGCTGGTCACGTCGTTCGCTCAGATTATGGATCGCTCGCGCAATCAGCTCCTTGCCGGTGCCCGTTTCCCCGAGGATCAGCACCGAACAGTCGCTTTTAGCCACGATTTCGACCTGTTTGAGCACCGCAGACATCCCCGCGCTGCGCCCGACAATCTCGCTCAGATCGGGATGATTGACGTTGATCTGCTCGGTCAGATACAGGTTTTCATGCACCAGGCTCTCTTTAAGCCGGTTGATCTCCTGGCAGGCCAGCGCATTATCCACCGCGATGGCAATACGCTCGGCAATCTGTTGTAGCACCCGTAAGTTGGCCGCGTTAAAACCATCTGCCTGGCATTGCGCCAGCTTCAGCACCCCCAGCTTCTTTTGGCCGAATATCAGTGGCAATACGCACAATGCCTCGATCCTACCCTGTGATATATCAAATAGCCGACGTTCATAGCCAGAAAGCTGCTCGGCATTTTTCAGGTTCAACAGCAGCATTTCGCCGCTGCGCATCACCCGTTCGGTTAAGGTGCCAGCCAATGCCACGTTGTACTGTTGGCGTTCGGCAGTATTGTTGTTCAGATAGTGGGTGGAGTAGATAGTGAGCTGCTCTGCGTGGTTACTACGTAATACGATGCTGATGGCGTCGCTGTTGAAAAAGTGGTGAATTTTCTCCGAGATCTCCCCCATGACATCATCCAGATCCAGCTTTGACAGCACCGCATTGGTGACATCCACCAAGATACGATAGTCATCCAGCTCATGACGCAGCTGGTGCTGTTGCCGTTGCGCGTTTTCCAACAAAACGATCTGCTGCGTGGCCAGCGCCACCACTTCCATCAGCGTTTGCAACTGCACCAGGCTGGCATCGCTGAATGGCTCGCTTCCGCTACGCAGTAATTCACAGCCACCGAGCGGCCGCCCGCCCGCATGTAGCGGCATCAAACAGTATTGGTTGAAGGGAGGATGCAACTTCAGGGCGCGGATTTGCGGATAGCGATCGTGTAGCTCATCAGCCTGCCAGCGTTGGGGTAACGAGCTGTGTTGAAAGCGGCTCACCGGGCCATTCGCCAGCAACGTTTCGTCCTGATAGTTTACCGGCTGCTGCGCGTGATCCAGCCCGTGAAAACTCACCCGTTCACTGTTCGGATCAAATAGCACCAACGCGACGCTGTCGGCCAATTGCATGCGCTGCAATACCTGACGCAATTGCAGTAACAGATCGATGAAATTATGCTGCCCGAGCAGCATGCGTGTAATTTCGAGCAGGTCTTGTTGTTCTAAGCGTACAGTCGACATGGTTTATCACTTGTCTGAGTCACGAAGATTATTGCCAGCGAACATCCTCACAAAGAGTAAGGTTTGTTAATGGTAATTTCTCCCGACCGGATCAACAAAACACCGCAACAGGAATATCATTTGCCGGGGATAGCACAATTTATCGCCGTTCCTGCTCGGTCTCACCTGCCAGGAACAACGCAACATCCTGCTCCACTTCCCCCATGGCCTGCAGTGCCGACAAGGTTTCCTGCGCTTCGTGCTCGTCCAGGCGGCTCATGGCAAAGCCAACATGGATCAACACCCAGCTACCGATTAGCGCTTCTGGCGGTTCATCGTCCTGGCACACCAGGGCAATATTCACTTCTCGTTGCACACCGCAGACGTCAACCCAGGCGTGCTGGGGTTGGTTTGCGTCCAGCGCCACAACCTTACCGGGAATGCCTATACACATGCCTTTTCCTCTTGGTTATTCAATTTCCAGGCGCTTGAGTTGCAAGCCGTCATCCGCCTGCACCCGCAGGTTGCGCCCGCCGCATTGCGGGCAGACCAGGACCTGGGGAACCAGCAACTGGACATCCGCCCGGCAGTCGTGACACCAGCACTGTGCCTGTTGTTCGAGCAGATATAACTCGCAGCCTTCGGCCAAGGTGCCGCGACAAACCATGTCGAAGCAGAACCTCAGCGACTCCGCCTCCACGCAGGAGAATGCGCCGATCTCAAACCAGACGGCGGTAATGCGCCGGGCCTGATGTTGCCGGGCATGTTGCTGCATCATTTCCATCGCATGATGGCAAAGGGTTATTTCATGCATCTGGGCTCCGTTGTTCGGCGATTAATCACCGATGCTTCAGCTAGTGCAATTACGGTGCCAAGGTGATCCCATGGCCCCTCACCCTAACCCTCTCCCACAGGGAGGTCCGAAACCGGTCTGTTGATGTCAATCAGATTCAACAGACTTCTTTCTACTCCCTATCAAACCCTATACTTACTGGCTTGTCTCCCTGTTTTTAGTCGACTATCATGACTGGAGGTCAACGGGAATCAATAAACTTTTGGGGGCCATTTTGGGGGCTAAAATCAGGAGACCCTACCCATGCCATTAACCGCACGACAAATCGAAACCGCCAAACCCGCCGACAAAGATTACAAGCTCACTGACGCTCAGGGACTCTACCTTTTGGTCAAAAAATCCGGTGCCAGGTACTGGTGTTTAAAATACCGTTTTGCTGGCAAGGAGAAAAAGCTTTCCATCGGTGTCTACCCTGATGTCACATTAGCACAGGCTCGTTCCTGTCGTGAAGATGCTCGTCGGACACTGGCCGCAGGTAAAGACCCCTCTCACGAAAAACAGGCCAGCAAACGCGCGCACCATGACACAACAACCTGTACCTTTAAAGTGATTGCGCAGGAATGGTTCACCCACAAGGCGCGTCTGTGGACGCCACGCTATCTCGCTGATCAGGTGGCCCGTATTGAGAATAACCTTTACCCTGCTATCGGCAACCGTCCTGTTGCAGACATTAGACCACTTGAAGTACTTGATTGTCTGCGAACCATCGAAGCGCAGGGCAAGCTTGAAGCTCTGCGTAAAACACGTCAGGTCTGTGCCCAGATATTTGATTATGCCATTGCGACCGGGCGCGCTATCGGCAATCCAGTGACCACCCTTAACACGGTGTTACTGCCGCCCGAACGCCAGAATAACCGCGCACTGACGGACACTCAGCTTGCCGCCTTCATGCATGACTTGTCCCAGGCAGAAAGCCTGATGGCCTTGGCAACGCGCTTGCTGATACTCACTGCCCTACGCTCCAGTGAGCTACGCTTGGGGGAGTGGCATGAAATTGACCTCGACCGAGCCGTATGGGAGATCCCCAAAGAGAGAATGAAGATGCGAAGACCCCATGTTGTTCCTCTCTCCCGACAGGCACTGGCGATACTGACGCAAATCAAAACGCTTACCGCCGCTCGCGGTTCATCCTACCTGTTCCCTTCCGTAAGTCGGCCTGACCGCCCACGCGATCGCAAGTGCATCAATGACTTCTTGCAACAACGGGGCTGGCACGACTACACGACAGCACACGGGTTTCGGCATGTGTTCAGTACTGTTGCCCACGACCACGACTTTAACACTGCCTGGATTGAGCTCCAGTTAGCGCATGTGGACAAGAACAGCATCCGGGGTACTTACAATCACGCCCAATATCTTGATAGCAGACGGGAAATGATGCAATGGTACGCTGATTACATCGATAGCTTGGAGCATGATGAGAGTGTGGGGCATGGGGAGTTTGGACGCCTTGCTTAGTGAGCGTGGTTTTTCTGAAGAAGGTCAACAGTGCTGGCCGTGATGCTGGCGCTGCTGATCCTTGTAGCCGCTTATTTTTTGTCTTGTCTCGTGAAATGGAAGACTTGATAGTTAGGAATCTATGGTCACTCCCGTTTTTGTAATACCAATACTGAAGATTTTGTTAGCTTGCATGAATCTATCCGGCGTCTGAATGGGCTTTATGCCCGCGCCACGATGAGTTTCGCGCCTATGAACCTTATAAACTTCAACGGTCTTTAATCAGCCATTCCTAATTCTTTGATCACTGGCTTCATGACGTTCGTGTTGAGGCCATTCATGAAGACTCAACGCTGAAAACACCATTTTGTATCAGCGGTCATGGCATGCCCTGAGCACCCCCCGAGAATGCAACTGATAAGACGCTGGCGTTTCTGGAGGCCATCGTTAATGCGGATGATACAGCAACGGTCGGTGATATCCGGGCCTTTGTTGACGACCTGGATGCTGTTCGGTTCAATCGCAATAAAATCGACAGGCAATTGAGCAAACTCGACCTGGCGGCGCCAGCACTGGAACCTGAAGTGATCTGGTTGGGTCGTCGGCGCTGACGTGTGTCTATAGGTATACTTCTCTAATTCAGGAAATTGGCGCGCTCAGGACCAGAGGTGCCAGACTCAGGATCGCCTGCGACCACGTAAGCCTTAGCATTTCAATATATTATAAACTTCGCAACCAGATGAAAAACCAGTAACAAGGAGATAATCCGGCTCTGTCGCATTAAGGGGACAGAGCCGTGTCACCTACAGTTCTGTGGGAACGTAGGGGGGAGGTTCCCCTGCGCCACCCGATAACCCCATATTGTAGCCCTCACATTGCCCAATTAAAAACCGCCCCAAAATGGGGCGGTTAATTTTAATAAAAACTATGATTTTAAATATTATTGTAAGATATTTTGTTGCATCATAGCCGATTGAACCCCTTTGTTTTTACACATCATATTATAATGTCGTGCCACATGTGGGTATTTTGAAAATGTATCGGGTAAGCTTATTTTTGCCCACCGAAACATTGGAGTGGCATAGGCATCTATAATACTTATTCGATTAGCGACTATATAATCATGATCCGAAAGATGCCGATCCAGCACATTGAAAACTTTTTCTACCAGTGGAATAGCTGCTGCTCGAACAGAAGCTATAACCTGTTCTCGATCATCAGTGGTATAACGCTGCGGACTGAAAAATGGAAAGAAAGCTGGATGCACATCACCGGTCAAAAAACATTCCCAGTGATCAAACTCGTAGCACTCACGGAGATCTTGGGGGTTTGCCCCAAAAGTATCGCCCCCAGGAAGGGTCGTTTGATAACGTAAAATAGCCCCACATTGTGTAAGCGTACCCATATCCTTAACAACCAGTGCTGGAACTGCCAACATAGGACTGGACTTTTTAAATTTCAGGTCATTTTTGTCTGCGAGTATAAGTGTATATGGCGTTTTTAGCCATTCAAACATGATATGTGGAGCAAGAGAACAAGCACCTGATGTGTAATAAAGTTGCATATAACTATCCTTTATATCACTTAGCAGGGGATTGTAATGTGCCTACCAGCAATTCAACCAATTGGGTACCTTCTGGGGTGGACCAATCTCCTGCCAATTCAGCTAATAACTGGTTTGTGGTGGTGAGTGTAACCCCTGCACGTTCCATGCGACGAAGTGCTATATCATCTGCAATAGCGCTTGGTGAACCACCTGCATCTGCGACGACTTGAACTTCAAATCCTGCATTAACTAGACTCAAGGCAGGGTAAACCGTACAGACATCGTTAGTTACACCCGCAATAATCAGTCTTTTTCGACCAGTGGTTTCGACAGCGGTTGCAAAATTAACATCATCCATCGCATTGACAACGCCAAGGCGTTTAATTCGAGCTTTAAAGCTGTCAGGAAGAATATTAGCAAGTTCAGATAATAAAGGCCCTTGTACATTATCTTCCATACTAGATGTTAGTACAGTAGGCATTTTTAGTATGCTAGCTGCATTTGCAAGCAGCAGTGCATTTTGCTTCATCACATTAAAATGGATAGATTTTACCCATCCCATAGTCCCAATCTGATGATCAATCAACAGCATCGCAGCATTGTCACCAGTAAATCTTGTAAATGTGGTTGTCATTATTAAAATCTCCATATTTATCTGAGCTAAAAATTACGGTTTATGTCGCATTAATGAGTCGTCAGGTAACAAAATTTTTACGTCCCGAGTTAGGCCACTCTATGCTTTGTCGAATATTTTTGACAGCCCCTATTTAGCATCTGGCAGAGCTATTCTCGGTTTCTCACACCCAGACATACCTAGAATACTAATTATTAGACAACCGAGTTGATGTCCTGCATTACCAGAGGTCCATCCTCCAGGTTTTTTAGCATATGCACTGCTGCTTGATATGATCAAAAAGAAAAATGCGCTTATAATAGCTTTTTTCATTAAGAGCTCCATGGTTTTTTAGTGGGAAAAGTGTGTTTATTATATGTGGCAATTAAAATTCAAATTCTAACATATATAAATTCCGTAATAATAGCTTCATCTTTCATCTAACCTTAAGTTTTTTACTTCGTTAGATATTAAATTACATTAGCATCGGAAATACTAAAAAGCAAGTTATTAATCACTCTAGATTGATTATTGTATTGAGAAGCATTAATAGCCTTGACGTATAGGAAGTTAAAACCATTTCGGTTCTGTCGCATTTCCTGATAACCCGTTCCTGACCGTGATTGATGATTTTAGGTTGTGTCGCATTATCGATGTGTTCGTAGGCGCGATCGTTGGCTGGCGGGTCTCATCGTCGATGGAAGCAAGGTTCGTGCTAGATGCACTGGAACAGGCTCTGTGGGCACCTCGCCCCTCAGGTACAATCCATCACTCGGACAAAGGCTCCCAATACGTGTCTCTGGCGTATACCGAACGGTTGCAGAAGGCGGAGGTGCTAGCGTCGACAGGCAGCACAGGCGACTCTTACAATAATGCCCTGGCCGAGAGTATCAATGGTCTTTACAAAGCGGAGGTAATACACCGTAAGGGCTGGAAAACACACGCAGAAGTGGAACTTGCGACACGGGCATGGGTGGACTGGTTCAACAATCGACGGTTACCCGACAGGGTGTGGAACTGAGTCGTTCGGTGTGGTCGGGTGGGTAGATGCGTTTTGCCGGCTGCTGTCCCCGCTGGAGGAGGCTCTGCGGCAGTATGTGCTGACAAACGGCAAGCTGCATGCCGACGAACTGTACGCCCTCGAGGCAAAGGTGCGCGGGTGGTCAGCAGAGCTGCGTCTGTTGGAACGACAACGAAGGGCAACCCCGTTGCTAAACGGGTTGGAAAGCTGGTTGCGGGAAAGGGTGAAAACGCTCTCAAGGCACTCAGAACTGGCGAAGGCGTTCGCCTATGCGCTGAACCAATGGGCAGCGCTGACGTATTATGCCGAGGACGGTTGGGCCGAGGTGGATAACAACATCGCAGAGAATGCCTTGCGGATGGTGAGTCTGGTGCGCAAGAACTTCCTGTTCTTCGGCTCGGATCACGGAGGTGAGCGAGGGGCGTTGCTGTACAGCTTGCTGGGGACATGTCGCCTGAATGGCGTCGATCCCGAGCATTATCTCCGTCATGTGCTGAATGTGATCGCCGACTGACCGCTAAACCGGGTCTGTGAGCTGCTGCCGTGGCGTATAAGATTGCCAACAGAATAACTTACGCGACCTCAGTCAATACGGCCTTCGCTGTACGCTTACCGATGAAGCGTGGAATGGTCAACAGCAATACGCGTTCAGCCATCATTTCTTCGAGATTGCGCAGGCTGAGGGCATAAGCCAGATACCAGCGAACGCACTGAACGATAACATCGGTAGGGTAATGCAAGCGACAGAAGGCGTTTCAGATCAGAGACATAAATAGGCAACATAACAAAAAACAGCATGTTACCTGACAACGCCTTAATTCGACAGAACCGTGTATTTTGCTTTGAAGATGTGGTGACGTTTCTTGTCGTTGTATTTATGTGGCATCATTACTGGGGTGATGTTTGGGAATGACCCCAGTGTATTGGTTTAGCCATCCATGCACCAACGCTGCATTGCGCTTCTTTGGCAAGTCCATTCGGTATCAGAGTGCTATATCGCTTCACTTGTTTTTAATTAAATATATAGTGTTTTTATATAAATATGAGGAGATGGAAATGTTAAGAAAGATTGGTTTTTGTTTATTTGTTCTGTTCTCATTTGGTACTGCATCAACATTTGCGCAAGAAACACCTCACACACCGATTCAGGTTTCAGGCAGGGTAACCTATGAGTTCATTGGTCACTGGGATGTGGCGCATTTGAATAACATACTTAATGTTGATACACCCAAATTTTCGGGCGTTGATGTAAAATACACGCAGGCTAAAAATGCCGTTAACCTTTATCGTGTCACTTACCCTTCCGTGATCCCTGAACACGCCAACAAACCCACGATGGCATCGGGCTTGCTCGCCATTCCTGACACCGCAGAGCATGCTTTCCCCATGATTTCTTACCAACATGGTACCGTCTATGGTAAGCAGCAGGTGCCCTCTTTTCCTGATGAATCACCCGAAACACAATTAATGATCGCGCAGTTCGCCGCACAGGGTTACGTCATGGTTGGTGCAGACTATTTTGGCCTTGGCGTTTCAACCGAACCTGAAGGCTACATGGTAAAAGGCAGTCATCAGCAAGCAACCCATGACATGATTAATGCATCACAGCAGGTTCTTGCTCAAATGGGACTGTCAAATACTCGCCTTTACTTAGCAGGTTGGTCACAAGGCGGTTTTGTCACGATGGCGTTGCTTGAAAAGCTCGAAGGCATCGGGATGAAGGTTCAGGCAACGGCAACCGCAAGCGCACCACTTGACGTTTTTGCCCTGATGAATGGATTCCTTTCATTTCCGCGTAAATTTGATGCCAACTGGTTGAACAGTATCATGATACTTTCAGCCTTTGCCTATGAGAACTACTACGGGATCCCTGGTCTGGCACATTCTGTGCTCACGGATGAATATTATGACGTGGCTAAGAAAGCGTATGATCGTCAACCTTTCAATCCTGAAGACATCACCTCAGATCTCCACAAGCTTATTCGTCCTGAATATTTTAACCCGCAATTTTTTGCGAACTCAGCCTATGGCCGGCTTATTAGTTCTGCCCAGGCTTACCGATGGGTCATCGCATCCCCAGTACATAACTACTACGGAGAGAGCGATGAAGCGATTACCATTGGGGTAGGTAAAATGGCAATGACTTATGCGCAGTCAATGGGGACAGGTAATACGCTGGTTGAAGCCATATCTACAGGAGAAACGACACATAGAGGTACCTTCGCCACTGCCGTCCCACTTTGGAAAAGCTGGTTTGACTCCATGCAGTAATAGGGGGGAGGGCCAATGATGTAAAAAACCACGCTAAGGAGATAGTTTATTGTTTATGTTGAATTTGATGGCCCTGGCAACTATCAGGGCCGACTGCCATTGTCTCAGACTGGTTGTGTCGCACTAGCGTAGGCAAGTTAGCAACAGTTGCGTTGCCTAATTTTCAGGCAACCAATAAATAAAATTGTTCCGCAGGTGACAACCCTTCACTTTGCGGATGTTGATATTGTCCTTTACGTATCATGTGGAGCAGCTCGATTCCGGACAGGATCGTCTGCGCTCGCCGAAACGATTTGAATCCCAGCATCGGGCGTATGCGGCTTTTGATGTTGCGGTGATCTTGTTCAACCATATTATTCAGATACTTGTTCTGTCTGACAGTCATGATTTCTTCTTCTGGTTTGTCGGCGTTGAGTGTAGTCAGCGCTGCCGTGTTGGCACCAATTTTATCAATGACCACTATTTCAGGTTCGCCGTGGTGTCGAATGGCCTTGCGACAGAAGCGTAATACCGCTGCAGCAACCCGTTTGGCGGTCAGCAGGAAGTCGATGGTTTGGCCTGAAGTATCCACCGCGCGGTACAGATATTTCGACTGACCTTTGACCTTGATGTAGGTTCCATCCATTCGCCACCGTCGACCGACTGTGCGCTTGTGTCGGTGAAAAGCCTTATCCAGCGGGAACCAGACGGATAACCCAACGATGCAGCGTTGAATGGTCAACGACAATACCGCGCTCATCAAAACAGCATATTACCTGAGAACACCTTAATGCAACAGAACCATTTCCTATGCGTGAACCTCTTCGTTTACTTAGGCGCCTTCTCAAGCAGTGTAAGGTAGTGATCGATCAGGCCTACGTCATGTATCGGAGTATCATGCCCTGCAATGATCGAGTCGACTTTAAGCTCCCCCTGCTCGATAAGTCCTTTAAGTTTTTCCAAGGTTTTTGGGTACTCAGTTCTGTTGGCAAAACTCATTTTATTATGCTGTTTCAACCTCGGCGGGGACTGATGGGCTGCAGTATAATATCTCTTTCGTATTTTCGACAGAACCTCAAAAATAGGCCCCCTCTGGAAGCCTTACCACATCTAGCTCATATGAGAAGATAATTCAGCTGTTACTCAGCTACTTCCTCAATGACGAGATAGAAGATGGATATGAAGAAATCTCAAATAAAGGTCTCAGATACAGAGATCTACTCTCTTTCTTCACCATGCTCAAATTATTTAATTTTTTTTCAAAATAATCAAAATTTATGTTTTTCTTCACACCAGCAATCTTACATAATACTTGTTGAAAAGATAGCTTAATGATGCCATTCCACTCATCAAGAACAGTATCAATCAGCACATACAATTCTGAATTACTTTTCAGACGCTCAAACTCAACCAAAATCAACCCTCGGGCCGGATCAAATACAAATGCCGAATTAGCATTCCACATTGCCAACCCCATATGATCAGCATTATATTTCTTTTCAACACTTAAAAATTCATTTTTGTGTTCTTTAGCGACAGAGCCATAACTCACACCATGAGTCTCGCTGCAGTATATCGATAACAACCCCAATCCAAAGTCAATACTATCACTCCCATCAGGATCAATAAACTCATTTACGGAAGAAAGACCATCAAAATATGAGTCTTGTTCCATTTGATGTAATTTAATCTCATTTAATACAACGCTTAAAGAATGCTCTAACTCAGAAATTTTCTCTTTTTTTTTCAACGACTAAGATTGCATTTTTTTTGATGTGTTCATCACTGTTAGGAACGTTAAATTTACTCGTCATTTTTTTAACAAAAGAGTCTTCTTTTATTGTAGAAGAAAACCCCTCATAGAAGCCACTGGCAATACCTCTACTAGACAAGGCTTTTTTTAAAGGCTCAACGTGATTTTTACTTTTATTATCTCTGCAGTATCCTTCCGCCTTTTTAATAACCTCAATAAAGCAACTTGCTATACGATGGGCATCACCAGGCGTAATTAACCCCTTAGCAGAAGACATTTCTTCGCAAAGTACTCTAATCAGGCACAACGAAAGACCTGCACACATTCCTTGATTTGGATTATTAAGCAAAGGTGTATCCTTTTTCTCAGCATAGGTATAAGGATATAAAGTCAAAACAGCCTTGCTGCTGAACTTATTTAGGTCAAAAACATAAGAATTTTTAATATTGAACTTCATCAAATTTCACCCATAAAAATCACGAAAAATTATCGATATCACTCCAATTTAGCCTAAATAACTTTGCATATTACCATTCCACCTTAGCCAACCTGATCTTGACCCGCCATCTTCAGACAGCTTTTGTATCTTAAGTTAACGATGCCCGCAGGCGCCGGTATTCCTTCCGGGAGTGGTATCCCAGCGCGCTATGCGGATGGTTTTCATTGTAATGGTTGAACGCCGCAGCAAGATTCTGCAGTGCCGTTCTCACATTGGGTTTTGGCATGAACGCGATGTAGTCTTCCTTCATCGTTTTTACGAACCGCTCTGCCATTCCGTTACTCTGTGGGCTGCTCACTGCCGTTGTGCAGGCTTCCAGATTCAGCTCTCTGGCGAACTTGCGCGTATCATGCGCTGTATACGCCGAACCGTTGTCCGTCAGCCACTGCTCCGACTTGTCCGGGGGCGTTTCACCGAAGCGCTTTCCACCGCTCCGAGCATCACGTCCTGCACAGTTATCCACACCTCACCGATAGAATCCTTGGCCGCTCTCAAATCGTTGGGATGCGTTCACCCTCACTCTTCGATATTTAGCAGGCTCAAGACCTAAGCCAGAGACCTGCGAACATATTATGCAGTAATATTATTGGGATAATGTATATGCTTAATCAACAAAAGCATTAGATGAAATCATAAAAATAAAATGTTAAGCGATGCGCTAAAGAGAAGATTTTTATGCCCCTATAAAATAATGGATGGTCTCACCAGCGAGAAATCATTTTTTTCCATCATAAACTGCTTCATTAACCACCTTGAACCATCTATTTTACTTTGCATACTGGCATTCCTTGCTTTATTATATGAGTTCAATATTTCATCTATATTACCCTCTAAGTTCCCATGTGTGACAATACAGTCAGATAAAGTCACCGCGTCTTCTACTGCTGAACTAACCCCCTGTGTTGAAAATGGTAACATCGGGTGCGCGGCATCACCAATTAAGACAACTCTTCCTTTATGAAAATCAGGCAATAACTCAGCATCTCGATATAGCCAGCGATAGGAGTTATTTAAATCACACAAATCTAAAACATGGCAAAATAGCTTATCATTAGTTATTTCTCTTATTATGCTTTTTAAATATGATTTACCTTTCATACATTCTATTTTTTTTCGATTTTTTTTGCTATAAATTATATACATAACTGCAATGTTTTTGCTCAAGGGGGCGATACCAAAAGTCAACCCGCCTAAAGGGTGATGCATTTCGATAAAGTCACTACCTACAAGAGCATTTAAGTTTTCATGATGAGCGATTAGTGACATTTCTCTCACTGTACTATCATTTAAACTTACATCAGGAAAAATACAACCTCTTACTTTTGAGTTTATCCCATCAGCACCTACACACACATCACGCAATAAATCCACTCTCATTTTGCTGATGCTTTTATATTTTCCGTCAAAAAGATTAACATAACATCCATTTTCGAATTTTTCAAAACCAACAAACTCTTTTGAAAATGAAACTGAACCCGGTGACACCTCCTCATATAGAATATTCATTAAACACTCCCTTGTTATTCCATAGCAGTAATCAGGAAGTTTGTATGACAAACTAATCTCACTGGATGATTTTATCAATGCATTATTTAACTTAATTGATTGTGAAATTATTTTTTCAGAAAGCCCTAATCTCTCAAATGCAGAGATTCCATTTGGTAAAATCGTATACCCCAACCCCCTGGAATTATATGTATCATTGGAGTCATAAATATGATTATCCACACCATTCCTCGAAAGAAGAATACTCAAGCACAAGCCAGAGATACCGCCACCGAATATATAAACCATTATTCACCCACCAATGTTAAGAGTCGCCGTTGATTTGACCATAACGCTATAGTTTGTTGCTATCATCTTAATTGAGTCATTAAAACCAACTCACATACTTTCAATAATCGCAACATCCTTAATTATATAATCAGAGTAAGTGATATATTATACAGACAGACTTGTGTGATATTTTAATTACATTATCGGCAAAAACGGCGTATTGTTTACCAGTGATTAATTCAGCATCCTAAAGAATTAAGTTTAAAATCCACCACAATGTACAACCGAGTTTTATCTATATTGATTTAATTGAGAATAACCCATCGTGTGAACCTTCTAGATTGAGTGAATTCCCAATTAAAATATAAGGTATGTAGTAACTTCCCATAACAGCATTAATTACCTCCCTTAAATTCCCCTAATGATCTCCTCACCAATTGAGATTATATTTTCAATTAATAAATCACATACATCACTATGTTCCTTTTTCATTAATGTCATTCTAATACATTTCTCACTACTTAACGTACCTGCATGAGAAACTATATCACATTGAGCTAATGCGACATAAAAGCCTATAAGGCGCAGCCTGTCATATAATTTCTCAGTTGAAGCTGTAATATTAATACAGTCTATATAAAAAACAACAATATCCAAGTCAGGATCTGGAGTGAGTAATTTAAATAAGCCAGACTCATCCAATCTCTTTGCGATTTTTTTTGCTGTTATATGACAACTCATCAGAGCATCTGCAAATTCTCCATTTTCAATTAAAGGTAAATAATTCATTGTTGCCCACAAAGCTGCTGCGGCTGCGCCAGGCCTAGAGCACTCAAGTGAGGTTTCCCCTATATTTTTCCCTCTCCTATCAAAATAAGTATATGGTGAGTCATGACGGTAAGCATTTTCAATTTCACTTTGCCTGCCCTTATTAAATAGTACAGCCCCGCATCCAAAACCTTGAAGTCCATGCTTATGAGGATCTATGACAACAGAGTCAGCTTTAGGTAATGAATCATATATGATTTTATTTACATAGGACAAACTATTTCTAATCAAGTAAAAATACCCACCATATGCAGCATCAACATGTATAATAAATGAATGGTTCTTTCTTAACTCAAGAATATCATGTAAAGGGTCTAACGCCCCCATTAATGTTGTACCTAGTGTACAGACTATTACAGGTGATGGAGTTGGTAATGTTGTTAATACTTTAGTTAGGTGCCTTATGTCCATCCGACCGCAATGATCAGATGCCAGTTCGATATAATCCATCCCCAACAGCCTTGCCATTCTTTTATGAGTATAATGAGCATTACTGCTAAAAATAATAGTTTTTGCACCATTTTCCTTATGGAACCATAGAGCCTCTAAATTACCTGATGTACCTCCGGAAGTTAAATGGCCGTGATACGATTCCCATCCTATCATATTGGCCATTGAATTCATGCACTCTACTTCCATTTCTGTTGTTGCTCTTCCTCCATCATAGCTATGGTTGTTCGGATTTATTTGCATTGTTAAAAAATAGCTCATAACGGATATATCACAGATATAGCCTGACATATGACCAAGATAGTGAGGATGGTAAAATGGATCATTATTTACTAACTTTAGCAAAAGTTCCTCCATGATTTTACTTGTATCTTCTTTCCACCCCTGCTCAAAAGAAGGCAGATCTTTGTACATCCCCCTTAGTTTACATTGAAAGTCAAATAAAATTTCCGCATTAGCTTTTGATAACATGCTCAACCCCTGAAGTTAGTAAAGTAAAAATATCATCTACTGATCCGAATGAAAACAGTCTCTCTGGTGAGCCGGTTATCGATATATTGGAATTAAGAATTTCACATATATCACTTTCCTGAACTTCAATATCTCCATTTATAAATTTATTTAAAAAATAATTGGATGTAATAAGTCCTCCACCAAATGCAAGGAGGTTTTCCTTCTGATATATAACGCTAAATTCGATAATATAAAACCACAATTTAATCAGTGATTCGTGGTGTTTTTTATCACATGAAACCCATGAGTCCCCGAAAAACTTGCAAACCGTGTTAAATTTTGGATTAATTAAGTATGGAACGTGCCCATAAATATCATGGAGCATATCCACCTTATCAGACTGAGCCATTTGGTTTAAAGGTCTAATATTTGTATATACTGGAAAAAAACCGTTAGAGAGTATCGCAAACCATTTCATTATATTTACAGGAGGGGTAAGTTTAATCTTGCCTCCGAATTCATAAATTAAACCCTCTATTTGAGGTATACTAAGCGGAATTGATAGTAGGTTTAAATAATTCACACCATTATGCCACTCCTGACATATATGCTTATCACATGAAACAAGAAGTGGTATAAAACCTCCTTGAATACTAGCCAACTCATTTTCATTGTATTTCATACAACCCCTTCAAGCTATTGATATGATGAAATTTTTTAGTAAAACACAAATCAAACCTAATGAGCATTACAATATTTATATTACCTTGGCGAGTTAACAAAAGTTACCCGGCCATTTTTGCAACCAACAGAGAAAATAATTAACAAAGTGTCAATCTCTCTTAGATGGTATATTCAAGTTACTCTTTAAATACCTCATGTAGTAACCCAATATCTGTCAACGATTTCTTTGTTATAGTAAATAATCCGTTTACTAACCCCCATATTTAGCAGTTGACATTTCAACTACCCTATTCCATACAGACACCTTGGCATTTTCTATGCCATAATATCTGTATGCCGATACTCCACGCTAAATTTTTGGGTACCTAACAGCAATACTGTATTACGCCATCATCTCTTCGAGATTTAGCAAGCTCTGGGTGTAAGCTAGATGGAGAGAAAACAATACTTTTTTATGTCAATGGGATAATGCCTTCATTTAAAGGCATTTCGGCGCCAAACAGCATAATAAAAACGGTATATAGCCTGATAGCACCTTAATTCATCCCAGATAAGCTACAGTCAGTCCGATTGATTTTAATAACATCGAGCCCTTTTTTGATGAAAACCCAAGTCAGTCCTTTGCAGTAAGTGCCGGTTTCCACTTGAACAGCAGACTGGGCTGAATGGCATGCAAGCGGGGCACATGGGATACTAACACTCCCGGTTCCATCGACTGCTTAATAATAGCGATCTTTTCCTGAGGTGTTTTATGCCGACAGGCTTATTGCCCCAACAGTATTCCGGCCATATCAAAATCAGCGTTAGTGTTAGACATATATCGAAGCCTATCCCTTAAATTAGGAGACTTCTACTGTCTGACTTTCGCGGAGTCGCTCCAGGAAGATATCTATGCCAACTCTTCCAATCTCTATGCAAAAACTTATTTAAATACTTAGGCTTAAATATGATTCCAAGCTCATTCATCGCCAGATAGGACGGAGCCTAGCGATCATGACATCTTCAAATTTCTCCTACGTTTAGTCTCTCTTAGCTTTGTCAAGCACCGCCTTTTTACGGTAAGGGAACAATCGTATCGGGTCGTGATTGGGCAAAGCCAGGTTCATTTCCAATAAACGCCACTCTGCATCAGTCCAGCGTTTATAGGGTACCTGAAGTGGCCTTTTTTTTGTGGTATATCAATCCCAATTTACTTGCCTTGAGTTTGATTGCATCATGACTTCTGTGCTGAAGTTTCTCTGCGACTTCAGTACCTATTGCCGGGTAAAATTCACGCAAAATGTGCTCTTCATCAGGGAGCCAGCTGCGCCCTCTGGTTATTCCTATATGTTTTGCCTTTGCTATGATGGAGTTTTGGGCTCTACTAGGAAGTAACGTTTGCACGTAACTCATACCTCTTTCATCAGCGTAATGCTTACGCAGCACCTCCACTTCCTGCTCAGTCCACCGTTCTGATGGTGCTTTGCAAATCCCTAATGCATGCGCAACCATGTATACAGCACTGAGCCTCCTGCCAAGCGTGCCCGCTATCTCCCGTGTCGATGTCTTTCCATAATGTTCCTCTACGAAATTCAGTTCTTTTAGTGTCCAGAGTGAGCGATGATTTTTAGGCAAGGAGGGTTGTGCCATTTTCTTCTCCGCTCTCGTTGTAAGTTTATGCTGTTTCAGACCCAACCTATGTAACTTGCTCCTTACCGCGCCTGGAGTGCGTCCCAGTAAGACAGCCAATTCTGCAAAATGCATAGTACTCTGATATTGTTTAAGAAAGTTAATTTCATCCGGTGTCCAGTGCACAGTGCGACTGAGCGTGTGGATTTTATTAAGCATGTTTCTCCTCACATACTTGTCTTATTCAGGTAATTCGGTGTGTGCCTGGATGAGAATTATGTTCAATGAAGCTAGTCTTGAAAAATTATCTACCCCCCCTGACTTTTTATTTCCCTTCCCCTGTGTATTTACTCGATTTTAACGCCGGGTGACTTCCCGGAGTATTTTTATTATCACGTCGACATCATTCTGGTCTCCCTATTTATTCAATAATTAGTTTCGGACCAGGCTTAAGACCCTTAACAGTAATTCTTTATATATTTAAGAGGGAAAGCCTCTATTCGGATATATGGAGCAAAGTAATAACTATCAAGAGGGCGATTCCGCGCAGGAACCGTCGAATTTTACGTTACGCAAAATAAAATAATCACTTGGCACCATCAGTTAAATAATATTCTTAACGCGGAAGAATTTCCTCTCCCCTACTGATGTACCACCGTCAATCCGCTGTAGCGGCCATGCGTATTCGGGTCTGAGCGATCACGCAGGCTGCTATTGACGGTAAAACAGGCCTCCTTTCTGCCAACCTCAACAGATGAGACAAGTAAATACGCAATTTCATGTCGCACTCCGGCGTAGAGCCCCAATGTGGAAATTACTGAAAAAGAGCGTCATTTTAGACATATAGCGACATTGGTTGCGCCTATTTAGGTAACTTCCTTCTGTTATTTTACCTCCTAAGCAATCCACTTAATAATTTGATTGTCTTTTTAAATAAAGAAGCGAAGACAATTATTGCAACAACAAGGAAAATGTTCATTACTGGCGTAAACAAAAGGCCCGTGGCTGCCGTTGAGTTTTGTGGTGATATAAAAACATAATAATGCGTCACACTATCCAGTATAAGTGCAATAGTACAACCTATAATTGAAGGGTAAAAATCCTTGGACACTTTAAAGTAAAAAATAATTATTAAATAAGGGCATAATGATAAGAATAAAAAATATAAACCAATAAAACCCAAAGAACCCTTGGTTTTTAAAAAAAAGTTATCAATGTGCAAAAAAAATGCTAGCACCATCACCAGATATAACAATGGCGTGTATTTTTTAGAATAAGGCATTTTATTACTAATGATTACCATTAAATATAACCCTTGATTACTCTAACTAGTGGCATTACCGGAAACATTGACTTGATAAGAATGAAAGCCAACTTTGCATTAACGACATACTACCGGGATAGCTAAGTCACCTTACCGAACACTACATATCCTAACGCATCCGTCAATTGAATAAAAAATAGAATCACCATCAATATAACATCCTTTTCAATCTACGGGCAGTCAATAACCACTTAGGTGTATTCGTTTTTTATAATACCAGAATTACTGCTGAACATCATTGAATTTCAGAGCTCACAAAGGAGTATCCATTTTTATCAGCTACTCACCATTCAGCGAAAAAACCCGCTCCAACTGCACGGTACTCTTATAAGCATAATGTTCCAAGCATTTGATGAGCCTTTAGACAATAGAGAATGAGTATTGCTATGGAAATGATGAATAATGATATTACTAATCAATGAAAGAATACTTGGGTTATACCTGCATGGGCGATCGACCATGCTCCTGATCTTTTACCAATTACGGAACCCAAACAGCCATTCGTCATTGCCAAACTGACACCAGTTACGTGAATAGCCATTGGATAAATGGTGGTGGATACCAGTTTCAGACCATTTGCACCCTGCAACTCCGAAGCCGATAAGGAAAACAGCCATGCTATTGCGTGCGGCAGTCCCCAGGTCTCCGCTCACTTTTTAGCCTTCAGCCGTTTCCTGAGTCTTTCCCTGGCTTTTTCCAGCGATCGTTGTGAACGCAGTGGGAAAAGGGGCATCAGTTCGCTGCAAGACAAGTCAAGGGTACTCTCCAGTAAGCGCCACTCCGCCTCACTCCACGGCTTAAAAGAGACCTGTATATCTTTTAGCTTGTTATAGCGCAATCCCAGCAGTCTGGCTTTGTACTTGATTGCATCAGCACTTCTGCGCGGCAGTTTGCTTGCCACTTTTGCCCCCATTTGTGCGTAAAAGTCGCGTAAAATGCGCTCTTCACTCGGTTCCCAATGATAGCCACTCCTTATACCTAACTCTCGAGCCTTGACGGAAATAGACTGTTTTGACCTCCCAGGGAGTAGTGTTTGTACGTAAGTGATACCGGCCCCCTCGGCATAATGGGTGTGTAATACCGCTATATCTTCTTCACTCCATTCTTGAGCCTGTTTTTTGCAAAGCCCTAAACTCTGAGCCGCCATATGGACCGCAGAATACCCACGCCCGAGTTTAGCCGCAATTTCGCGTGTGGGTGTTTTACCGTAGTGGGTTTCCACATAGTTCAGCTCTGTTATGGTCCAACGTGAACGGTGGTTGCCTGGCTTGATATCGGAGGGGGGTTCCCGCAAGACCTTCGCGGAGATTGGCGGCTTAAGGCCTAGCCTCCTCGCCTGGGCTCTCACCGCACCTTGTGTCCGCCCCAATTTAACTGCGATATCCACCATGGTTTTTTTAGCATAGTGTCGCTTAATAAATGTAATATCATCCGGTGACCAGTATTGGCCTGAACGGAGTTGACTCGTTTTATCAAACATCATTCTCTGCCTACCGTTAATGTCATTGGGCTGGTGAAGATGACACCGTTTGCGCTGGGTTTATCAGCGCATAACGATTAAGCAACTGCGTCAATCGGCTGTCGATTTGCGTTTTCAAGGAAGCCGAAACGTTCCGCTGGGGTTTCTGAGCCAGTTCTCGTAACAAGCTCTCCAACGGCGGTGTGCGCAGTAAAGGCTGCTGTATGGCATAAAGTGCAGATTTCAGTTCAGAGACGGTCAGGTACTTTCCCCGTTTTTCATCGAGACCGTTGAGTTGGGTCACCAGCGCCTGCAACCGGGCCAGTGCCTGATAGCTGTCCTCCAGCTGTTCAACCGGCAAGGCATTGGCGTTGAGGGTCTGCTGCCAACGCTGCTGCAGCGCGGCGGCTGTCGGGCTCTCCGGCCACAGAGTGTGGGTCTGTTTTATCAATGCCATCCCGTAGTCTTGCACCCAGTGGGGGGATAACATCGCCAACTGTGAGAGCTGTTTGTCTGTCAACGCCAGCAATGCCGGGGCGGCAGCATTCAATGCGTCTGACTCGCCCCAGCGCAGTTGAGACTGCACCGCCTCAGGCAACGCTTGCGGTAACGACGCGAGCGAGCTTTTCACCTGTGCTTGCACATCAGTGACGTAATGGCTGTAAACCATCCAGCCAACGCATACCGCACACAACATGCTGACGCCGACGCCAGCAAAAAAGCCTTTCCACTCCCGCCGTTTTTTCTGCGCTGTAGTCACTACCCTAACTTTAGGCGACATTTCCGGTTGGGCGATATACACCCAGGGCTGTTGCACGTTTGATGAAGGCTGAGGTGCTGGTGTCGACTGCGGGGGCGGCAACATCCCGCCGGTGATGTTTGGCGCGAATTGCTGCTCATTGCCTTGAGCATTCTCCAGCCTTACTGCGGCGATGTGCAACAGTTGCACCAGGGTATCCAGTTGGCTCATGTGGCGCAGTTCGAGGCGCTGTAAAACCTCGCTAAAGTGTTTTAGTCGTTGTTCCGACTGATACAACGCAGACAGGTCACTGTATTGCCAGTTCAGGGTACGCAATACCCCATGTAAACGCTGAGTGAGTGCTGAGAGGATTTCTACACGGGCATGGACCGGTTGTGGCCACAATGCGCCCCACTGGTGGCTAACCAGCGCCTCAATAATCGACAGCCCTTCATTCAACCCGGCAACCCCGGCCAACTGGGTGCGGGTCAGGGTATACCAGGCCGCCGTCTGCAGCTCCACGCCGTTGTGTTCAAACAGCGACAGGCACAGTTTTTCGGCATAATGCCAGCCCACATCCGGGCGCGCCGGGTGGGTGAGTTTACTCAGTTCATCGCGAAGTGCGGCATAATCAGCCAACGCACGCGGGTCGCCACCGGTTTTCAGGTAGCGTTGAGACAGAAAGGTCATGGTGTGTGGTTACCCTGATTAAGACAGCCACTGCTGTTGTTGTAGGTGCCGAATCACTATCTTGCCCTCCGGCATAAATTCGGTGCCATAGCGCACCAATCCGTGGTCTTTCAGTTGTGCATCAATGGCATATCGCAGTTCGCCCGGCTGCGTTTGTTCCTGCATCACCACGTCAACCTTCTTCAGGCGTGGCTCGTATTTCAGCAGGACAGCGGAGAGCGTGACCATCAGCTCATGCGCCGAGCCGGGCATGCCTTGCAGGATTTTGCTCATGTCCGGTAAACCGTAGTCCGGCAAATGGCTGAGCGTGCCTGCCCGGCAGTTGAGAATGCGCTGCATGTTGTCGAGTACCGAGAGGATCACCTGATCGGCTTCGTTGACCTGATGCAGCTCAAGACCACCGGCAAAGTTACCCAGCAGTATTTCGTAGAGTGAGAGAGCGCCGGACATCATTTTTTCTCCGCAAGCAGGGTCAACGTGTTATTTCCCACCTCGACAGTGCGCGGCTTATCCGGATCCAGATCGTCGCGGGTCAACACCCGACGCCACTGGTCTTTCGACATATCCGGATCACGGAACAGGCCGACGATCGCAACAAATTGAGCGTCTTTCTCCATCGGCATATCCAGCGATACGGCATTTCCCGGTTTGACAACCACATCGCGGCTGGCCAGCAGATCCGCTTTCAGTGCGTCATCGCCCCCATCAACCAACTGCTGATACACCGTTTTCTGGAAGGTTTTATCATCACGTAGCTGATAGACGCGAACCAACACTGGCTGCGAGGACGAACTTTCCTCGTGTGCATCGGTATTCAATGCTTCACGTCCGGTAAAATCCAGATGCAGCACTTTTATGTGCTTATAAAACAGAGATTTTGTTGCTGAGACAGTGCCATCGGTCACCGTCTGGGTCAGCCCGCAGCCGCTCAGTAATAAAGCCAGCGCAGGCAGCCAAAGTTTACTTTTCAACGTGGTATTTAATAACACGACCATTTCCTTCTTTATGTCTGTCAGGTGCCATTCCGCTGTAGCGACCCAGCGCCACGGTAAAGTATGCGGGGAGATCGTCTGACGACGCGTCATCACCCAGCCCCAGTACGCCAGTCAAACCCAGCCTTATCGCGGGTTCCCCCAGAACAGGGGCCGGGAGCAGCCGTGTCGGTACCGTCAACTGAATGCAGGCGGTGTAGCGCCAGCCCAGATACACCCTGAGTAACACTAAAAAATCGGTATACAGTACACCATCTGGCAACCAGTCTCTTGCCTCCTCACGGTCTGATGTGTGCAAGGAAATCAGCAACTGACTGTTGGCATCAATGACCTCCTCCCCCATCACCGTACCGCCATCCAGCCAGTGAGTGCCGTCATCGGCAAACCGCATCGGTGCAGCGATCCGCACCGTGCGCAAGCAATGCGGCGTGACATCGGCCTGCGTAAAAGGGGCTAACAGACGCACCAGCGCCTGCACGCCTTCCGCCGTTCTTCCTGGCAAGCGCATCACGCCCAGTAACGCCAGAAAGCGTGAGGTCGGCGTCGCAAAATGCGACTGAGTGCCGGGGATCCCCATGCCAATAAGCCCCAGCACGCTTTGCGAGGTATTGTCTTTCCCCCCCGATTCGAACGTGGCAGGATAGGAGTACTTTCGCCAAATCCGGTAAAACTGCGTCATGAACCGGTGGTTAAAAATATCGAGGAACCCTTCCAGTGCCTCATGCCCTTCGCGCTGTTGGGTGATGTCATCGATATAGGACGTCGGCAACGGCGAATCCACCCCGTACAGCCCCATAAACGTGGTGCGAATGGTCGGCGGCGCATCCTGATGTTTTGCGTCCATTTCCAACGCCTTCAACTCACTGACCGGAAATCCCATTCCGGGGTGCGGACGAAAACGCACACAGTCATCGGCAGGATCCGCGGTACTGCCCAGCGGCAGCGTTCCGGGTTGCTGCTCGAGTAACTGACAGAGGCGGAAGAAATTAATCTTGCCAATATCCCGTTCAAGCCTGGCGATTAGCAGGGAAGACGGGTTTTGTGGTTCTCTTCCCATTCCAGACGTTCTCCTGTCGGTTGCAGTATCAGGGTCAGACGGTTGAACAGATGAATGTCGGTATACAGCGCAAAAAAGCGGCTGAGCATTTCACCGAACAGACTGATATCACCGGTACCTGCAAAGCCGTTGCTGTCGAGTGTGATCTCGATATGGACCCCGCGCAGCAGATAGCCGCGTTCAAAGCGTTCGATCTCGCTGTGTTTCACCTCGACGATGGCCTCCAGACGGCGGCGGTTCATCTCGTTTTCCGTCCAGTCATATAACGCCAGAGTACCACGCAGCACATCCGCGCTGTCCATCATCCACAAGAAACTGCTGCCCAGATGGCTCAATACACGCCAGTGAAAACGGTCACGGTTCGGCGGATAACACGGCATGGTAGGTACGGATACATTACGCACCCGCACGTTGACCCCGGTAGATTTCACCGCCGTATCCAGCACCGTGCTTTGCAGGGATTTGCGCGACAACTGGCCGTTGGTGCCAGTGAGACTGAGGGAGAGGTTTTCATTGTCCGGTACGGTGTGGTTATCAAACGCCTCGCCGCCCAATACCAGCCACGTATCGTGCAGGCCGGAAGGGCCTCGCTTGACGCGTGTATGGTAGTAATATTCCGGCGCGTCGTGTCGCAGCATCCCACCTTTGTGACGGAAACTGGTGAACGGCACATACACCTGGTGGCCAGAGTGTTTGGAGGAGATCACCGCATCCACCGAGTAAATTTCGGTATGGCCATCCTGCACGCGCATCGGGTGCAGCAGATATTCCGTCTGTAACGAGGAAAGTGAAAGTGGATCCGATTCCAGCGGAAAGAGATTAATGACCGGCACGCAGTGCAGCCGCAGGTGTTTTTCCGAGAACGAGAAGTCGTGCTCCCAGCGCTTCTCCAGCACCACATCGATTTCAAACCAGGCCAGATCTGCCGGTAACGTCACCGCGTCCAGTCCCCTGAGCGCGACAAACATGAATTTTTCACGGAAGGTGAAATACTCCAGCAGCAGTTGATAACCGCTGAACGCACTGTCCCCTTTTGGCCACAGTGTGTCCTTATCACTAAAGCCCTGTGGCGCAAAGAATGCGTCCAGCGGTTGACGGTCAGCCTGGCCCGGCAGGCGTATCCAGAGTTTGGCGGTGTTAAGCGTTAGCGCCTCATGCAAGGCGCAGGCCAGCGGTGTATCGGCGTCAAAATAGAACGGCAGATGGCGCAGAGTGATGACGCTCCAGTCCACCAGTTCACTGCAGGTAAAGCGCAAGCGGATCACCGAGCGGCCATCTGGCTCGGTATCCAGCACCGCGCGGTTCAGGGTGAGAGGCAGCAGCTCAATATCCTTCGTGGTGGTGTACCGGCAGCGTGTGCGACGTTCACCGATAGGGCGCGAAAGTATTTCAAAGCCTTTACTCACCGCCATGGGCTCTTTCATGCTCTGCCATTCCGGAGTGAACTCCACAATAGACAGGGAGGGAATGGTGCGCAGATAGTGTGGCCACAACAGGCTGACCAGCCCTTCGGTCAGTTCGGGCAGGTCATCGTCGAGCTTTTCACGCAGACGCCCCATCAGAAAGGCAAAACCTTCAAACAGGCGTTCCACATACGGGTCACGGGCCCCGGTTTTGTCAAGGTTGAGTGCAGACGCCCGGTCGGGATGCGCACGCGCAAATTCGTCGCCCGCCTCGCGCAGGTAACGCATTTCGGCTTCAAAATAACGCAGGGTTAAATCGTCCATAGAGATCCACAGTTAATCTGGCAGAGTTATTGGTTAGCCACACAGCACGGCAGCGCGGGCAGGATCGAGTGCTATCAACCCGCTGAGCAGGTTGTCCATTTCCGTCAACAGGCTGTTTTTGTCACCGCCGCTACGTTGTGCTTTCATGCGCAGAAGCTTCAGCCGCCGGGCTTTGACCTCAAAAATTAATTCTGGTGCCCACTGTTGCAAAGTGAGCACCGTCCCCCCGTTATCGAGATTGTCCAGCAAATGCAAGGCCATATCACTTTTACCGAACTGCTCCGCAACGCGTGCCATCACCAGACGTATCAGCCACTGGTGACGCGGCGTACTGATCCCCGGGCGTGACTGCAACCACTGCAGCGCCGTTTCAACACCGTCGCTGTCGGCTTGCGCCAGCGCTTCAGATTCGAACTGAAGAATATCGTCTTCGCCCGACGTCACCGCAACGGCGGTTTCACTATCCCATCCGCTGGCAGACTCCAGCACCTGCTGAGTGATCCAGCTTTGTGTCACTTCATCAGCAAACGGCGTGCCGTCGCTCCAGCATAAACTTTCCATCCCCGGCAGACGGGTCAGAAGCAGATTGAGATCCTGCGTAATGCACGTTGCCCAGCCTTCATAGGGTGCGCCAGATTTCGTGAGTGCCTGGTGTAAATACCACTGCACGTCCAGCCAGAAGTGGTTCGCGCCTTCGGCAAACATCGACTCTGCCTGATCCAGCAGGTCGATCCAGCTTTGTTGCAGGTATAGGCGTTTGAGCTGTGCGCGGTATTCGGGGCGTGGTGGCATCAGGCGGGTTCGCCCGCGGGCATCCAGCGAGGGCAGTTCGTGTACCGTGTCCCAGCGCACGCTTTTAATAAGATGATGCCCGGCGAGCCAACCCAACGGTTGATCGCGCAGGTACTTCGCCAGCGATTTGGCCTGATCGAGCAGATCACGCCCGGATTGCACAGGCCGCAATGAAGGCGATGCACTGTTGCTCTCCTGCGCAGAGGAAGACGCACTGCTGTTTTGCGGAACGACGGCGTTCATCCCACCGGATTGAACGAGCCGATTTTCGAGTGAGGAAAACAATGCGCCGAGTTGCGGACGAGAGGCGTCATCCCAGCTGCTCACGCCGTGTTCTATGACCGTCAGTGCGCCCACAATACGCGCAAAATCAACGTTGTCGACTTCCGGATACAGCGACAGGCTATCCCGTACGCGGGGGCCGGAGATCCATTCCAGCGCCGCTTTTCGGCTTGCGGCCCGCTGCGGATGTAACGATTCACCAAAGCGGTTTATCAGCCCGGCCAGCAGGGAAAGGCCCTCGGCCAGACCCGCCTCGCCGTCACGATGCAGCCGAGCCCAGAGGTAATACGTCGCAACACGAACGTCCTTGCACTGACCCGTCAGCAGTTTTTCCGCCAGCGCGCAGGTCAGCGTGGTGTCTGCGCCAGAGAGCTTATTGACCTCTTCGCGCATCTGCTGAAAATCATCGTCGTAGCCGGGGTCGGTTCCGGCAGGGTGATCTGACGAGATCGGTTTCAGCCAATTATCCCAACGTTCAGCCTGAAGATGCGCCTGTTTTAAAAGCGATTCACGTTCTGCACCACAGGCGTTTTGTAGTGTGGTCAATGTGGCCATTATTGTTCCTCGGCGATCGCATCGGGATCAAAAGGGGGTTCGCTTTGCACCGGTGTTTGTATCAGGAAGATCTGATTGGGCAGCGTGAAGTTACGCAGCGGCAACAGACCCAGCGGACCTTTGCCCAGCTCGGTGCGCAATATCCATTGAAGCGGCTGCTTGTCCGGTGTCGTGAACGTCAACTGATAGCGGCCTTCGTCCAGCTTTTTCTGTTTTGTGTGTTCAAGCCAGCGAATAAGCCCCCAAGTGCCCTGATAGTCACCGTACAAACGGGCACCGGCGGATGTCGTGGTCCATGTCAGCAGGGTCCCGGGTTTATAGGTATCGCCTGGCCAGCGGAAGCTCTGCCAGCTTTCCATCTGATTGAAGTAATGCAGTTTTTGTCCGTCAATCGACAGATGGGTTTCCACCACATCCGGCACCGGACGAGCCAACAACTCAAACCGCAGCCCTTGGCTGCCGTCGGTGAACAGGATGTCAGAAATCTGGCTCAGCTGATTAATGGCCGCCAGGAAGTCGGGATTAAAGGTCAGCCCCTGATTGTTGACCCTGTCCGGTACCCAGCGGGTGCCTTCTTTATGCAGTACCCCACTCAGTTCACGGGTCAGGAAACTGTCGATGCGCCCGCTGTCTTTGCGGATGAAGTCGGCCAGCATCGGCAGGGAGGCATCGCTTTTACTGACGGCAAACGGGTAGCGCCCGTCAAAGGCCGACTTCCAGTTCGCCACAATGGCGTTTTTCCAGCGGTCATTCAGGCTGGCTGACGAAGGCTGCAACACCGTTTCCCAGGCCTGTGTCAGCGGCTGAACAAACATCGTCTGGCCGAAGCCACTCCATTCTTCACCCAGACTGGCGGCGATCAGGCTGCCGTATTCCTGCGTATCAGTCAGATCGACGTTTTTGCCCTGGAAAACGGTCTGAGCCAGGACCTGCGTCATTGCCTGCGGGTCTGAAGCATTCGCAACCTGCTGGAGTTTCAGTCGCACACGGGTAACGCGGGTCAGCAATGTTTGCAGGCTAAGTGAGCTATCGGACGACATCATCGTCTGCGCGTTGCCTTTGCCCATCAACGTCAACAACGGCCCGAAGGTCTCATCCAACGGGCCGACCGGGCCGCTGGCCTGCTGGTCTATCGCCGGTTCGGCGTCTTTATTCATCAGGGCCTTGGCCGATTTCACCAGCGAGTCTGACAGCGCGTCGGTCTGCTGCCCGGTTTGTCCCTGCCAGGCTACGGTGTTCATCAGCGCAATCAACGGCGACTGGCGAACATCACTCATCAAGGTGAGTTGGTCAATCACATCAGACAGGTTTTTCGCCTCATTCCAGTGCAGGCTGTTGAGAAAACTCAGCCAGGCACCGGCAAAGTCGGTGAAGTAACGTTCGGTCAGGCGTTTTTTCAGTGCTTCCGGTGAGATGTCATCGGAGATGGCACGGCGGTTATCGCTGAGCACCCAGTCAATCTCTTCACGCCGCGAAGTGACCGCGTTGTCTATCGCCTGCAGGATCTGTTCATCCCACGCTTTGCGGGTGAACATGCCCGGTACGGTTTCAGCGCTCGTGAACAGCCGTTGCGCATCGGTTTCCCCCGTCATGTCAACAAGCGTCATGTCCGCAGAGTTGCGGCGCACAGACAGCAGCATGTTTTCATACAGCGTGCTTTCGGCATTACGCTGGCCGATTTCACCCAGCAACACCTGCCGGGTCTGTGACACCAGGGCCTTGTCCGGTACGATTTTCCAGCTCGGCTGGCCGGGCAGGTTGTGGGCATAAAACTGCCACAGGTCGGGTGCCAGACTCTGCCAGAGACCGGGAGAGACACCCGGGCGAAGTGGCTCGGTGGTTTTCATCACCTGAGCGTAAAAGGCACCGTCGGCTTTTTCCGGGCGCACCATCATCAGGTACGCTTTCAGTTGGTCATAACCGGATTTTGCCAGTGCAGCGCGTTTCGGGCTATTGGCGGGCAGGTTGGCCACGACGCCGAGTTGTTGTTGCAGGCTTTCTACAGCGGCATCGCGGATCAGACGGTTGCTGACGTTGCCATACCACGGCATGAGGGTCGCAAGCAGTTGGGCATTATGGTCCAGACCAAAACGCTGATACCACGGCGCACCATTCGCCACGCGCGACTGTAAACGGCCAATATCATTACGCAGCGCATGCAGGGCGATCACCTGTTCATCCGACACGGGCTGCGGCTTTGCAAGGCGCTGTGCCCCCTCAGCGACCGAGAGCATCTGCTGGCGATTGACGGTAAACGACGCCACGCTGCCTGCGCCCCACAACACCATCAATGTCAGCAGGCCGGTATACAGCGTCTGCTCCCAGGGAAGACCGACGCGGCGGCCCGGAGCCGAACGGCAATCCGCCAGCAGCCCTTGCCAACTGGCCGGAGCGCTCCAGGCTTTTTCATGCACGTTCGCAGAAGCGTTCGTGGACACCTCTGGCAGGCTGAACATCAACCCACGCAACGGAATGCGGGTAGCGTAATCGGCGAACCATGGTGTCAACACCTGTCGCCAGCGGGCGGCCTGTTTATTTTTTAGTGATTGCCCCAAGCGCAACAGGAAATCATGCGACGGCTGCGCCAAGACCTGCTGCATGCCCTGTCCGCGTAACGGCGGTAACAGCGAGATCAACTGCTGTTCAAGGGTCGTTGGGGTGGCCTTCGCCGGGAACAGTACACCGACCGGTTGCGTGACCCGCTCATCCTGCGCCCAACCGCTCTCACACACCTGCCACAGATAAACGGGGGGCTGATAGCGCAGCGCCTCACCGGCTTTTTCCAGCGTGCGCAGGCCATTATCCAGCCACGCGGCACCCTCGCTCTGTGCCTGAGTGACGGCCCAGACCACGCCATCCAACGGGCGACTGCGGCACAGTGTGCGCCATGCAGTCAGGCGTGCCGGGTCGATCAGTTCACGTAGGCTGCCGCCGTGCAGCAAGACGGTGCGCTGCCCTTCCAGCCAACCTTGATCAGCCAGTGTGGGGGCCAAAGCGGCAATCTGTTCAGGCTCACCCACCACCATCAGCAACCGCACTTTATAACGCCAGAACAGGCCATAGCGGCGGCGCAGGTGGGTTTTAAGCAATGCAGTTTCGTTTTGTAATGGCGGGACGCGTTGTACCTCTTTTTCTGCCCGCAAGACATCATCCCCTTTCAGTGCTTGCCGCTGTGCCTCATAGGCTTGACGACCTGCACGACGGATTGCAGCATAATAGAGTGCTATCGACAGCAAGAAAAAACCGGTACCGCCTACAATGCCCCATTGCCAGAAACGGTGTGCGTTACTGTTGGGGGGGATCCCCAGCACATGCGGTTGACGCCAGACCAGCCAGCTCATGATAGCAGCGGTTAGCAGTACGAGGATAGCTAATGGCCAGAAGTAAGAACGAGTCCAGGTGCGCATCACTGCGTCATCTCCTGCGAAGGATTATAGGGAGAAACCACGGTATTCCAGACGCCAGCGCCAGGCGCTGACGCCCCACTAAAGATAAACTGGGGGGACTGTGTCAACTGAGCGGCCTGTGTGGCAGCAGCAATCGCCAGCCAGGGGGTAACGCATCCGGGGTGACCCAGCGAGGTGCCCACGTCGTAAATGCCCTGCTCACGTGTCACCGGAAATGCCACCGTTTCCATTACCGTGCTGAGCGAGGCTATATTCTCCTCGTCCAGGCCGGAAAACCACACATGGTTAAGTGACTCAGGGGAAATCGGTACCCAGTCCAGGGCCTGACGGACACCGTATTCCAGTCGAGCTTCAGTGGCGAATTCCGGACGGTGCAGATACGCCAACGGAGGCAACGTTTTTTGGGTCAACCGGTTGCCGAAAATCAGCCCTACGACCGATTCGGCGGTCATCTCTGGTTGCTGAGAATGTATCTGCAACGCCACCACAACCAGGAGTGCCTCCTCATGAATATGGTTATCCAGCCAGTCATCCACCCCCGACAATCCCACACAGTCAACACGGCTCATTGAGTGGACAATATCCGCATCATTCCAGGCGGCCTGCCACACCTGTTGTAATGCCTCGTCAGATAATGCCGTATCAGATCCCAATATCAGCTTTAGGGGAATGTCATCCGCCAAGGGGGCTAAGGTTTCAGCCAGCGTCGTGAACACCGAAAATAGCAGGCGTTGCGTCATCACTTCCGATGACTCGCCCTCAAACTGCGGCAACCGGCTATGCCGCACTGCGGCCTGACCTTGCCAGGAGGGTTGTGATAACAGGGCATTTTCGTTTTGCACCAGAGCAGAAAGCTGAGCATCAGGATTTTCCTCATCGGTATGTGCTGTGTGTAATACCGCTGCCAACACCTGAAGTGAACGGCGGCCTTGTCGGGTTTGCTGTAACAACACCTGCCAATGGCGTTCATCCCAACCATCGGCCACCAGATGCTGACCGACGTAGACCAACCAACGTACCGTAACCAACAGGCCCCAGAACAGTGAGGGGATCCCCAGGGCCAGTAGCCAGAACAGTAACGGCTGACGCCCCACGGACTCTCCCCCCCGTAATGCCGTCGCCAGCACCCCAGTCAGCAGGAAACAGGGAAAAACGCCCAGCCAACGCCACCAGCGGATTGGCACCGGACGCGGTGCCAATCCGGGTAGACGATCCAATCTGACAGGCATAAGGATTAACTCGCTGTGGCTTGAGACAGGGAAGATAGCAGGGTACACCCACAGGCACACCGATGGCCGTGGAAGGCCACCGGGATCCCGTTATCACAGAACGTAGCGTGCCCCTCGCTGATTACAGTATCTCGGTGTTGGGGACAAGAGACTGGATCCCCGAGACGGGCAACACCAATACCACCGAATTTCATAGTGGACGACCCCGCTGTGACCGTACCGCCGTGGGTGGTTTTATCACCGATACGAATAACTCCTTTCATCGTTTTATTTCCCTACCCTTAATTTTCATATTTATCATATTTCCAGCCTTTATCTTTTACGCATTGTTCGAAAAGGCCATGAGCATCAGGAACAAAATCTTGCGGCACTGTAGCCACCCCCCCCGTATTAGTATTGATAATGAAACCAGGGTCACTACCAATATATGCCTCATCAGATTTCGTTAAAAAGTCAACATCAAAAACTCCCTTACTAAAACCAATCTTCTTCAAAATTTTTTGTTTTGATAAATCAAATAAAATCACAGTACTATCCTGCGGGTTACTCTCATTAATTTTTATAGGGTGTCCCCATAAAATCAATCTATCCCCAGAGCAATTAATATTATAACCTGTCAAATTTACATCTGTTTTAAGGTAAAGATACCTCCCTAGATTTTTAATTTTAACATCGCTATTTCCCGACTTATCAACAGTAAGTGCAAAGGCGAAACTATAACCTAAAAAATAACATATTGACATTAACGCTAAACATGAAATTATAATGTTTTTCCTCATATCAATTAATCCCATCCATTAATACTTTAGATATCCTAACAGTATGATTCCATCGTTCCACATCAGCATTATGCCCACCATTAATAGAGTATGTCACAGATCTTGAATGTTCAAAACTAACACCACCTTCAATAATAGCTTTATTAATTGATAAAAATTTATTAGGCCTAGCTCCCGCAGTCCAATACCAACCACCAGCATCAATGCAGTTGTAATTATTTAAAGATAATGCCTGAGGTTCTGAAATTACAGGTGCTTTACTGACTCTTGTTGGATTCCACCACTGCTCAACAAACCCTTTATATGTCATCTTGTATTTCATTATATCAATCCATCCTCTGTACCCCCAATATTTACTATAATTTTCCCTACCCGTTAACTGCTTCATACCTCGCCCTCTAAACTTAGGACCATCACCTGACTCAATATTACCTAGACGACCATTTAGATAATCAAGATATCCTCCTGTAGGTGGATTATAATATCCATCAATTTCACTACCAAAGCTGGGGTGAGATGGATTCTTACTAAAGCTAGCTGCACCTTCAATCATCAGAACAAGCATATATGACTCAACCGCTCCCTGTCCAAAAAAATGAGACTTCCTTGTGGGAGTGACAATTAGATATTTTTCCAAAGCTTTATTAATTATACTACGGTAATTTTCTCGTACAGAGTCCGGTGTTTTACTTATTTTTTTCAAAATAGTTACAGGGTATATATTATCTGGATATATTAATGCCAACTCATTTTTTGAGTTCCAATTACACTTCCTAAAATGCGTAATAAACTGCCGTGGCTCAAAGTGCCAGACCAGCCCAGAGGGTAAACCCAACGCATCGGTGTTAAAGCATAAGGCTTTGATATGCGCTATCAACGCATTCCAGTCTTTTTCCGCCAGACTGACCTGCGCAGCAGCCAGTTCAAACTCAGCAGAGACAGGGGGTGAAAAACCCGCCACCGTATCAGGCTTGGTACACAAGACTTCATTCGCTTTTTCAATATCAACACTCACGTCTGTCAGCGCCGATTTCAACCAACCATAACGCGCCTCCGCCGTTACTTCATTCCATTCCAGCGGAAAATGACAAATCGTTCGACTCAGTTCATCGCGCGTTCGGCACATCACACTCAGCGAATTGCATTGGCTGTTAGTATCGGTATCGTCGTCGACAAGCAGCCACCCCATCCAGTGCGGAAAATCTCCGTCGCCGAACTTTTTGATTTCACTGGCCGCCAGATTGACCCAGCCTTTACCTCCCGGATAGTTGACGGTACGCCACAACGGCGCGTTGGCTGGCACCAGAGTTTCATGTTCGGTATTAATCACCCGCCCAAAACGCAATAACTCATAACCGGCACTCGGGCTGTCCGGATATAAATCAAGCGTGGTTTTATAAAGATTATATTCATAATCCGCCCCATCCGCGTTAACCAACACGTCCCCCACTTCCGTATAGCCGCTTTTCGGCGCGGGGGCTTTCTGCCGGGTAGTCATGCTGCAACTGCCTTTATCAAAACGCATGGTCACAAACAGCGGTTCGCTACTTCTATACAGTGCGTTTTCTCTCGGCGTTAACCCGTTATTCGCCGGCCTCGCTGGGTAAAATGGCGTACCGGTAGGCAGATAAAAGTGCATATCACCGTAGACCGCATCCGTGCGCCCATCCTTGCTCAGATCCAGCTCCGGCGTCGTGCGCCCCACCAGTTTTGGCAGATTGGCATCATCGCAAAATATCTGGAAGTGAATACCATTTCGACCATCAATCTTTCCCACCTGGCCCAGTGGGTCTTTGCGATAAACCCTGGCTCCCTGTTTTACCTCACTTTTGATACTCCCCATGTGCATATACAGGGAGTAATACTCGACTTTACCAGCCTCACCGCTGCCTATTTCAGTCTCATGCTTGAGCAAGACGTAGCCAAAATCAGTCCCCCCGTTGTAGTTCAACGGCGGTTTATCCCGTTTTTCCTGACTGGGTTGACGCAACGAGATCACCATACCATCCGCAATCGCACGTATATATTCCACGTTGCTGCCAATATCGCTGTGCACCAAATGCACACCACCGTGCCAGGCATGACGGCTGTTAAGCGGATAATTGCGCTGGACATCAATCGGGATCATCCGTTCTACCCAATCGGCATCGCTTTCTGAACTGTTTTGGTCACGTAATCTCGGAGGACTGATAATCATTGTTCTGTACCTTAATCAAGAAAATAATGAACGTACTGCAGGGTCTGTAACCCTGTCTGACAGGGTCGGGGGCTCTACGCTTTGTGTGGCCGCACCGCTGTAACCAAAGTGCGCACTCTTTACCAGATAATCGCCCGCCGTTCCCGACTCAATCTTGTTCGCATCCAGTGTGATATAACTGCCCCCCGCGTTCAGCGTGATCTTCTTTTTTGCGGTGATCTGGATTTCATCTTCGGTACTGGTGATAGTAATGGCCTTGCGGGCCAGTAACTCGAACAGGTCGTTCTGCGCCTGTACGGTGATCGGCCCCTGATTGGCAATCAACTTCATCCCCAGCTTGCGCACAAAAACGCTCAGGGTATTCCCCACACCGATAAAGAAGTTTTTGGCTACGCTGACATCCGCATTTTTACCCGCCGTGGCGATCAGGTTCTGATTAGCTGACAGTTGCAGATGTTCACCACTGGTCAGGGCAATCCCTTTGGGGGCGCTCAACAGTAAAACCGCGGCTTTTAATTCATTCAGGTTTTGCTGCAACAAATGAATTTGTGCCTGCACGTCTGCCGGGTTGGCGCTGGCACTTTGCGCATCTGTTGAAATACCCCGCATCTGGTCTTGGGTGCGGTTCAAGAGGTTGATGGCCGGTTGCATCTCCAGCACCTTGCCCTGTGCCTTGGCCTGCCCATCGGCGCTGATAAATATCCCTTTCTCCGCGCGTATCGCCCCAAACAGGTCGGTGCGCAGCTCAAAGCCTTCCCCCCGCTGCTGCTTTTCGCTGTCGACCAGATGCCCCAGGTTAAGCTGGCTCTTACCGCCGAATTCCGTGCTGACCTTGATATGCTCGCGGCCTTTCTCATCGCTCAGCCGGATCTTGTTATTCCGTGGGGTCCTCAGGACGTTGCGCTTGTAGTTGCGGATAGTCACAGGGTCGCTGTGCGCCGAGTCATGCAAGGCGTGCGCAATGTAAGGCCTATCCGGATTGCCACCTTCAAACGCTATCGCCACTTCGGTTCCAGCCAACAGCGGCAGGTGCAGGCCGTAGGCGTCTCCCGCGTAGGGGCGAGCTTGCCGAACCCACAGGCTTTCATACCCCTGCTCCCAGGTGTCGCGGTCAAACAGCATGTTGACCCGGTAACGTCCCTCTTTGTCGATATGGCTGTAAGGGTCGTTGGCGGTGGTGCTGGTCACCCGTGCAGGCAAGGTGCCCGCCATGGTGGGCTTGCTGATGAGCGCCGGGCGAAAACAGTAATCCTCCGAATAGGGTATCGCGTCAAACGCTACCTCAAAGCTGCGGTCACGGCGGGCGGAACTGCGGGTACGCACGATAATCACGCCTTGGGTAAAGGCCGGGGGGGCATGTGGACCAGTGACTTTCAGCTCTAACCCTGGTACCAGGCTGGCGGTATTGGCAACACCGGAGAAGCCTGTCTGGTTGTTCAGGTAGCGCTCATGACGCAGACGAGCATAAAAAGCCCCGCTTTCCGGCTCCGGGTCACGCCCTTCACTGCCTGCCGTCAGGTAGTTGTCCGCGTAGTGATACGCTTCACCGTAGGTGGTGGCGTCACCGCGGGTCACATCCACCTGGCTGCTCAGGTCTGCAATGGCGGTGCGGTAGTTGTAATCGTGGGTGCTGACCGATTTCTCCACCACCTGGTGGCTGCTGGATAAATCCCACACCGATTCAACACCGCTGTCATGCATGCCGGACGGGGGCACTGCCTGCAGGGTAAGTCCCTGCGAGTAATGCTGCTGGTCATCGTAAAACTCCACCACGTCAATGTTAAGCTTGGGGTCGGCGGTAAAACGGAACCAGATACCTACCTCCGCCAGCAAGCGGGTGATAAAGGTCAGGTCGTCTTCGCCATACTGCATCACCTGTTCACGGCGAGGGTATTCGTTAACCAGCGTAAAGACAAAATCCTGACCGCGCATGTCGTGGCGCTCGCGCAGGATTTTCTCCACAATGCCCGGCACCGAGATGTCCTGATAGATACAGTTCTGGTGGCTGCGCGACAGCAGAGCCAAACGCGGTTGCAGGCAAACTTCATAACGGCTTTCATCTTTCGAGGTAGAAAGGTGCTTAAAACCCGTGATGATGCCTTGAATGACGCGCTGCGGCTGTTGGATAGCCACGCCAAACGCCTTCACCACCGTGGCTTGCAGGGTGAGCGAGGCATCCTGCATCAACATCGTCGCCGGGCCGATATGCTGCTCGCTGCTGCTGAATTCGATGGCATAGCAGAAGGGGGCGCTCAGGGCTTCTTCCGCGCCAAAACCGACCACATCCAGCGGGGCCTTGTTGCCGCGAACCGTCAGTTTATGGTGGCTGTGGTCGAAGGCGATAGCAGGGATTTTGTCACTCATTGCTCTTCTCCGTTAAATTCCAGCACAATGCCGTCTTCTTCATCCCAGCCCAGTGTCAGGGTCTTGGGCGTCTGCTTCGCCGCCATATAAGTCAGTAACTGCTGGCTCAGCACCGGCAATATCTGCTGGTTGAGCAGGCTGTCGACATTACGCGCACCGGTATCCGGCAGCAGACAGGCGGCAGTCAGTGCGTCATACAGACTGTCGCCTATGTGGGCCGTGAGCCCGTAGTGGCGTTGCAGGCGTTGACTGACCTGATGCAATTTCATCTGTACGATGGTGCGCATCGCTTCCTGCGCCAGTGGGCGGTATATCACGGTCTGGAAGCGGGCCAGCAACGCAGGCTGGAAGTGGTCCCGCAGTACCGGGCGCAGCAGGTCGTGCAGGTCGCCTTCGGTGGCCTCGGGCTGTTCATTCAGCAACTGCATCAGCGAGTCACTGCCCAGGTTCGAGGTCATCAGGATCACCGTGTTGCGAAAATCAATCTCACGCCCTTCACCGTCGCGCATAAAGCCGCGGTCAAACACCTGATAGAACAGGTTCATCACATCCCGGTGGGCTTTTTCCACTTCGTCCAGCAGCACCACGCTGTAGGGGCGTTTGCGCACCGCCTCGGTGAGGATGCCGCCCTGGCCGTAACCGACGTAGCCCGGCGGTGAGCCTTTGAGTTGGCTGACGGTGTGGGGTTCCTGGTATTCGGAGAGGTTGATGGTGATCAGCGATTTCTCCCCGCCGTACAGCACGTCTGCCAGCGCCAGCGCGGTTTCAGTTTTGCCGACACCGCTGGGGCCAACCAGCAGGAACACCCCTTGCGGGCCGTTCTCCGGTGTCAGGCCGGTTTTGGCGGCACGCAGCCGTTGGGCGATGGCATTCAGCGCCTTAGCCTGGCCAACCACGCGGGTGGCCAGCGGGTGTTCAAGCGTCAGCAGGTCGCTCTGTTCGTCCTTCATCAACGACGAGAGTGGCACCCCGGTCCAGTCGGCAATCACCGTGGCCACCGTCCGAGGGTCGACATCCAGTGACAGCAACGGCATTGAGCCCTGCAGGGTAATCAACTGCTGCCGCAGTGCCACCACCTCCGCCGACCGGTTCGGATCCTGCCGTACTACCAGAAGCTGTTGCGCCAGGGTGCGTTCCTGTTCGTAACGGTGTTCCAGGGCGTGTTGCTCGCACAACAAGACCTCAATACGGTCACTGATGTCCGCCAGTCGCGTCGGTTCGGTGTCGGCACACAGTTGGTTATCGGTTTCTATCGCCTGCTGTTCCAGTTGCAACGCCGCCCGCTCGGCCCTGACCTGCATCAACACCTCCGGTTCCGTATCCAGTCCCATGCGCACCCGCGCGCTGGCGGTATCGAGCAGGTCTATCGCCTTGTCGGGCAGTTGGCGACCGGTCAGGTAACGGCGCGACAGCGTGACCGCCGCCTTTACCGCGTCATCGGTAATATGGACACCATGATGCTCGGCATAGCGCGATTTCAGCCCGCGCAGCATCAGACAGGCGGTGTCGTCGTCCGGCTCGTCCACTTTCACCATTTGGAAGCGGCGCTCGAGGGCGACGTCACGTTCAAAGTACTGTTTGTATTCGCTCCAGGTGGTAGCCGCAAGGGTGCGCAGTTCGCCGCGTGCCAGCGCCGGTTTGAGCAGGTTGGCCGCATCCGCGCCACCGGCCTGATTACCGGCACCGATGAGCGTGTGGGCTTCGTCGATAAACAGCAGCACCGGGGTCGGCGAGTGTTGCACTGCCTCGATGACGTTTTTCAGCCGCTGTTCAAACTCGCCTTTGACGCCCGCCCCGGCTTGCAGCAGGCCGAGATCGAGCGTGCGGAGGCTGACGGTTTTCAGGCTGTCCGGCACGTTGCCCTCAGCAATGCGCAGCGCCAGCCCTTCCACCAGGGCGGTTTTCCCCACGCCCGGTTCACCGACCAGTATCGGGTTGTTTTTGCGGCGACGGGAGAGGATATCCACCATCTGGCGGATCTCGGTGTCGCGCCCGAACACCGGGTCGATCTGCCCGGCTCTGGCTTTGGCGGTGACGTCGAGGGTGTATTTATCCAGCGCGGCCTGCAGGGCTTCGCTCAAGGTGTGACCCGCGAGGTTAATGCTGTCGCTGTCGGCAGTGGGTTCAGTGAGCGAGGAACTGGGTAGATTGAGGCTGGCCTGTTGTTGCCGTTCGGGGCGTTCTTCCGATTGGTTGTCGAGCAGCGGGCGCAGGCGCTCAAGCTGGCTGGCGGTGAGGGTGAGGAGCGGCCAGATGCCGTCACATTGCACCAGTGTGGGGGTTTCCAGCAGGGCGGTTAATAGATGTTGACTGCGGATCTGGTCATCACCGGCCAGGCTGGCGGTCAGCCAGGCCTGTTTCAGCAACGTTTCCAGTGAGGCCGAGAGTGCCGGGCGGCTGCGCACCGAGCGGGGGTGGTCGTCCAGCCAGCCGAGTAACGCCTGCCAGACGGCATCCATATTCCACTCATAACGGCGGGCCAGCACGGTGAGGTCGCCTTCGCCCTGCTCCAGCAGTTTCAGCAGCCAGTGTTCCGGGGTGATCTGGGCATGGGCACGGGTCTGACACAGCGAGGCCGCGCCTTCCAGCGCACGGGCGCAATAAGGGTTCAAACGGCGCAACAAAACAGCAGATTGACTTTCCATATCGATTCTCTCTTGAGGGTGTTCAGGTTCGGGCACGCTACCGCCCTTCGCTGTCAACCAAAGCGCATAAGGTCGTAGAGGCAGGGTTCGGATTTTTTCATAGCACCCGCACGCAGGCACTGTGAAAAAAGCAGACGACAGCGCCGTCTGCAGTCTGTATTACGCGGTAGTACGCTCGTTCCAGGAATCGGAATGAATGATGTTGCCGTCTTTGTAGGTCCAGGTGATTTTTTCGTAACGCAGTTCGATGGCTTCGAGGTGGTTATGCTTCTCTTTGGCCGGGTCTTTGACGTCGTGCATTTTTGGCGCAACTTTCACCAGTTTGACGTTTTCCAGTTTGGTGTTGAAATACTCCACTTCCTGGCCCGCGTCGTTGATGCGATACCATTTGAACTCGGCGGATTTCAGGGTCTGGCCGGTGGTCACCGCCTTGTACAGGTACGGGCTGGACGCATCGATTTCCTTGGTGAACAGGAACGGGGTGTGGATACGGGTGCCCGTCAGTTTGCCGGTGTTGTTGTCGGTCGGGATATACAGGTTGTGCTCCTGAGCCACCACTTCGATGCTGCCTTCACGGTCTTTCACATCGACGGAGCCTTTGATGTCGGCACCGCCGTCGTCCTTCAGCCACAGATAAACAGGAATTGCCATGGGTTACTTCTCCATTTTTTGAGTGAGTGCGTCGTCCTTAGCCGATAACGCGGGGGGAGAGTCTGCTACCTGGCAGGCATCTGCCTGCGGTACCAGACTGATTTCAACACGGCGGTTGGCCGCACGGCCTGCCTCCGTGTCATTGTTTACCACCGGGCGGCTTGCGCCATACCCCTGAACGGCAAAACAGGTGGGCGACACGTCGCTGGTGTGTAACATCCAGTCACGCACCGCTTCGGCCCGTTTGAGTGAGAGCTGCTGGTTGGTCTGTGCATCGCCGGTGCTGTCGGTGTGCCCCGTTGCTACAATCAACCAGCCCGGTTTGGCTTTGATGTTGAGCAGCGCACTGACCAGGACCTTGGTTGAGCCGGGTTTGAGCACCGCTTTGCCGGTGTCAAACAGCGAGAGGCTGTCGAGGCGCACGGTGTGTAGAACAGACTCGGCAATGGGGGCTGTCGGGGAGGTCAACGGCGGAACATAGCGTTTGATCGCCGCCAGTAGCGGCTGACGCAGGCGTTCACCTTGGTACAGTCCCAGACTCAGGCGCAGGGGTTCACCGTTGCGGAACCCGTCATTGAGCTGTGCCGCATGTTGCCGCAATATCTCAACCGCCTTGGCTTTTGCGAGGGGATCTTTCGCATCCACACTGTCGTAATAGCGAATATCGAAGACGATACGGTGCAGTAATTGCTGGTTGTGCCACGCGCTGCTGCATAAGGCCAGCACGACAGCCCCCGTCAGCAAGGTCACTGCATGGCGCAATGTGCGCTGGCGTGACGATACACCGCCGCCGACCGGAAGATCGGCAAAGATAAAATCAGGTAGTCGCACAGTGTCTTCTGCGGCTTGCGCCGGATGCCAGCCCGCCACTTGCGTCAGGGCGGTATGGGTCACCAGCCACTGCTGCCAGAGAGAGGCAGGTTTGAGGCCCGGTAACCCGGCGACGTGATGCAGGAGCACCTGTTGTGGGACGATGCAGGCAACGTCGTCATGACGGGCTTGCAATACCGGTAGCACCTGTGCCTGTAGCCACTCATGGTGGTGGCGGAACAGCACGGTCTGTTGCACCCGCTCCGCCTGTTGGCTATTGCTGCCTTGGCGTTGCCAGTAGGCCAGGGGTTCCGGCAGGGTGAGAGTCGGCCATACGGTAACGGGCTTCGCCTGCTGTTGGGAGAGCCACTGAGGGGCATTAGCGAGGCAGGTCGCCACCGTACTGCACAACAGGACCGGTAACGTGCAAGAGGTCTCTCGGCGCAGTTGCATCCGTTGCCAGCGTAATTCATGTAACACCGTGGTGAGTGTGCGTTCGTCCGTCTGTTGCTGTGGGTTGACCGAAACCATCACGGCCAACTGTGCTGCCCACGCGGGGCGTCGCCACAGCAGTTGCCGCGTAAACGGGCTCAGTTGGCTGATGTCATCCACCCGTAACCAGCATCCCTGAGCGCCCTGGTGCAGGTTGCCGCTGCCAAACAGCGAGGCCAGGCCGTCACCACAGACCAGCACCACGGGCAAGCGGTAACTCTCGGGCGGTAGTCCGTCGAGCCGGGTGTCGTTCAATGCCGCACTCGGCTGGCGGCCCGTTCGCCAGATGCCGACAGCACCGGTCAACATCACGAGCAAGAAGGCTATCCAGCGCCAGGGGGGGGAGAGAGGCAGGAAAAACAGGCAGAGGATGCTGGCCAATAAGCCAGCCCATAGCCATAGACCCCATCGCCACCGTGGACTCATGATGCTGACCCAGGCAATAAGGTCGACAGCAGGCCAGACAGCCAATGGTCTAGCCCCCACCACAATAATACCACGGCCAGCCCGGCCAGCCCCACGCGCACCGGCCAGTGACGCAGCCACGCGTCAAGGTGGTTGCGGGACGTCGCGTTCGCCAGCACCGGGCGTGACGACGCAAAGCCGAACTCCGGGACCCGGGCGGAGAGCTGTTCGACCAGTTGTTCACGTTCCGTCACCGCCAATGAGCGATAGCCGCCCAAAAAACCCAGCATCAACACACGGTGAAAACAGGTCAGTACCGCACTGTCCGGTGCCGCTTCACGCAACACGGTACGCATCCGCTCATAGAGCTGATCGCCCGCGTTCAAGGTGCTGAAAAAATGGGCCTGTAGCGGGAAGTCGCACCACCTGAAGTAGGCATCATCCTGCACGTCACGCCCTTTGACGGTTTCATCCAGCACCGCACATTGGGCATACATGATGTGCTGGCAGTTTTGCGCGCTAACACCGGCGTCGGTTAACGTCTGATGAACGTGTTCGATACGGTCAACGCAGCGCTGCCAGAACCTCTCCCCGTCGCCTTCCTCGCAGGCTATGCCCTGACGCAGGCTGATCACCTGTAACCAGGTATCCTCTAATAGGGCATCAATATCCACGCACGGGGTGGGTCTCTTTATCGATTGGCTCATGCGCGCAACACCGCAAACAGTTCAAGCTGAATGTCACCCAGTGTACCCGGCACGTAGAACACGCAGGTGCCAGAGGCCATCATCTGCTTCGCGGCGGGGTGGTTGAGATCGAGGGAAAAATACTGATTCTCCAGCCGCAATGGCATCGCCGCCGGAACATGGCTCAATGGGCACAGTGGTATACCGCTCAACGACACGTTCACCACCTTGCCGACATCATCTGATGCTCCGACCTTACACAATTGCGGGAACTGGCTTTGCAACTGTGCCGCAGGGAGCGAAGAACGCACGGAGAGGTAGAGGTCCACCTCTTCACGCAAGCGCGGATCATGCAGTGAAGCACGCCACTGGTTGATACGCGGCTCATGCAGCAGCTCAATCGCCAGCACCCGTGAAGGCAGGCTCACTTCCAGCAGCAGATTCAGCAAACTAAACAGGGGCGGGAATACAGCCGTCAGGCGATCATGCTGATAGGCTGGAATGGCGGTGATGTCATGTTCCAGAGAAAAGGTCAGCAGGCTTCCTGCTAATCTGGCCAGTTCCTGATACAGCCGCTCAGGGTGTACCTGTGGATAGCGCTGAAAGTTTCCCAGCACCGGCTCGGCGCCGTTCAGGGCATTGAGTAACCAGAACAGCGAGACATCGGCCACGGCAAAGTCGGCCATACGCGCATTGCTTTCACGGCGCATCCCCATCAAACGCTGTAAGCGCGCCCGCAACTGCACCATCAGAATGTCCAGGCGTTCACCGCACCAGCGACTGGCCTGCAGGCTCAGCAACGGAGGAATGAAGTTGGCATCCAGCGCCCAGCGACCCTGCGCATCCTGCAGTAATCGGGCGACCGGACAGACCTGATAATCGCCATTTTCCTGGGTATCCAGACGCAGCGTCAGCTCATGCGTCATGACGGCGATCTGTTTCTTATCGTCACCATACTGGTTTTGCACGTCACGCCAGGCCTGACGATAGCGTACCGGGCGTTCGGCACGCTCATCGGGCTGCAGACAGTTACCGCCGTTGGCATAGCACTGGGGCATGGCAAGCATGACAAGAGTTTCAGTCGCGGCAGCAGGAAGGCAGGCAGCCAGTGTCAACGTCGGTGGCAGTAAATCGGCACACTCCGTGTCGATCAATACCCCGTCCTGAAAACGGACATGCAGACGTTCCGCTTTCAGACGTCCCTGAGCCAGCGCCTCCGGTTCAAACGTGGCGTGAAGCACGCCCCACGGATGGAGGATGCCCATCTGCGCCACACATTCGTTGGTCCAGGCCTCCAGCGAGGCCTGTTGCTGGAACTGTTGCGGGGATACCAGGACCCCGCGAGTCCATAACGGACGATAGATTTTCATCGCGTATCCACTTATGCCTTAGCCTTCGGCATTTGTGATACCAGCGACAAGTCCACGTCCATGCCTTCCACCTGGAAGTGCGGTACGGCATACAGCTTGACGCGGAAGAAGCCCGGGTTGTCTTCGATGTCTTCCACCGTCACCTTGGCGTCACGCAGTGGGTGAGAAGCCTGCAGGTCATCGCCCGGATCGGTCATCTCGGTCACCAGCCCGCGTACCCAGGTGTTCAGCTCCAGCTCCAGCACACGGCGATCTTTGGTGGTGCCGATGTTCTCGCGCTGAATGACCTTGAGGTAGTGGGCTATGCGGGACAGCAGGAACAGGTACGGCAGGCGCGCATTGATGCGGCTGTTGGCCGTCGCCTCCGGCGTGTCATACAGTGCCGGTTTTTGTGCCGAGTTGGCGGAGAAGAAGCAGGCGTAGTCGCGGTTTTTGTAGTACGACAGCGGAATGAAGCCCAGGTTGGCAAACTCGAACTCGCGGGTTTCCGGGATCATCACTTCAGACGGGATCTTCACCTGGTTGCCGGTACCCAGATCGTACAGGTGGATAGGCAGGTCCTGCACCGCACCACCCGCCTGTGGGCCACGGATTTGCACACACCAGCCGTTCTGGATGAAGCTCTTCACCATGTTGGCCGCAAAGGCGAACGAGGCGTTGGTCCACAGGTATTTCTCGTGGTCCGGGCCTTTCACCTCTTCGATGTAGTTGAAGCTGCGCACTGGCACGGTGTCCGGGCCATACGGCAAACGACCCAGCACGCGCGGCATCACCAGGCCGATATAGCGGCTGTCGTCCGTTTCGCGGAAGCTCTTCCACTTGATGTATTCGGCGCGGTCAAAGTAGTTGCCAATGTCTTTGATCGCGGCAACGTCTTCCATCGACTCCTTGAGGAAAAATCGTGGCCCCGCAGAGCCGATGAATGGCATGTGGGCAGCCGCAGACACTTTTGATATACTGCGCATCAGCGCCACGTCCTGAGCAGACGCATCAAACTCGTAAGCAGAAATCACCGCACCAATCGGCTCACCGCCCGGCGAATCATACTCTGAAACATATGTCTGAAGATAAAGACCGCTCTGGCTAATCTCCGGGGCATCTTCAAAATCCTGACGCAAGTCTTCTTTGGAAATATCCAGTAATTCGATTTTGACGTTCTGACGGAAATCGGTTTTATCGACCAGTGACTTCACGCCTCTCCACAACGACTCTACCCGCTGAAAATCAGTGTGGTGCATCACCGCATCCAGTTGACGGCTGATTTGTTCGTCCAGGGTAGCGATATGGTGGTCAAGCAGGGTTTTGTCCAACTTGTCGACTTGGGTGCCAGATTGTTTCAGGCGTTCCAGGAACACCTGCATCGCGGCGGTGACTCGCTCATCGGCGCTGGCATCGGACATCGCCTGGTTATCCTGCCAGATGTTGAGGTCACTCAGGTGAGTAACCGGGCTGAGGTTGATTTTTTCAAACAGGGTGGCATACACGCCCTGCGCGGCAGGGGCTTCTTTTTCCGGCATGGTTTCTAACGCCGTGGCGTGAGCGCCCGCAGAGGTATTTTCTTGTACAGACATCAGCATCTCCTTTATCATTCCAGGGCCATTAACGGTCTTGTGGGGCTAACGCCGCCAGTTCAGCACGCAGTTCATCACTCAGCGCCTCATCGCGCAGGATGGCTTCGAGCGCCTGTTTGAAGGTGCGGTTGTCCAGCAGGTTGGATTTAAGGTCACGCAGCAGGTTGCGCATCGCCAACATGGCACGCAGTTGCGGGATTTGACGAGCTACCTGTTCAGGCTCAAAATCTTTCATGCTGCTGAAACTGAGGTTGACGGCGGTGTCGTTGCCATCATTGGCGAGGGTGTCAGGCACCGAGAGGGCTAATGTAGGTTGTAACTCTTTCAAAATACTATCGAAATTATTTTTATTGACATCTATCTTGCTTCGTTCTGATAATGGCCGGTGTTCCTGCCCATTACTGTAATCACCCACCGCCAATAATTTCAACGGTAATTCAATTTTCTTCTGTGCGCCCCCGACATGCAGGTCCAATTTAATATTAACGCGTGCTTTCGGTACTTCATTTTGGTAGGAATTATTCATCTGTTCTCCAGGCGTTCAGAAAAAGTAAATCTGAAATATGCACAGGCAATCTGAGGTCAATACAGAACGACGGGATATATCAGATACGCTACAACTACAACTACAACTACAACTACAACTACAACTACATCAGTCAGATGTGGCACAAACACCCTAGAACAACGGGCGAAAAATGCAAAACATGGCCCACTAGAAAAACGTGGCACCGGAAGTCAGTGTAAAGCCGAAAAATGCAGAAATTTCAGATACGCATGTGATTTTTTAATATAACAAACAGGTTTTTACATAATCAATTTTTATTAATGTGTTTTATTGGACATTATTAATTCAGGTAACATCGCAGAGAATGCTTTGCGGATGGTGAGTCTGGGGCGCAAGAACTTCCTGTTCTTCGGCTCGGATCACGAAGGTGAGCGAGGGGCGTTGCTGTACAGCTTGCTGGGGACATGTCGCCTGAATGGCGTCGATCCGGAGCATTATCTCCGTCATGTGCTGAATGTGATCGCCGACTGGCCGATAAACCGGGTCAGTGAGCTACTGCCGTGGCGTATAACACTGCCAACAGAATAACTTACCCGACCCAGTCAATACGGCCTTTGTTGGAGGCTTACTTGCAATTTATGGTGCCAGTGTGTAAAAAATCGTACCGCCCACCTCAATGCAGGGAGTCAGGGCACTTTTTTCATTTGCGGAGTGGCCGTTGAGTACAGAGATTTCTTCCCATGAAACAGCGCGTCTCGCCTGGTGCGCGTTGGTGGCGTTACGTCTGGCACAGCAAGAGGGGCGGGCACAGTCTGAACTGCAACAGCATCTTTTCCTGATGCAGTGGCCGACCGCAGCCCAGAAGCAGAAGCGTTTCCCCAAGTCCGTGGCTTCGGATGTAAGCTGGCTGCTGGCTCTGGGCAAGAAATACGGTTTTGCGGCCAAGCTCCCCCACAAGCTGGACTACCTGTACCGCTCGACCAGCGGCGTGCTGGCACAGCAAAATGATTTATTCCGGCTGACCTACTGCATCGAAACCCTCAAAGCGATCGGCTGGCGTAACGAGTTGGTTTTACCCAAAGAATGGGCAGAGCTTGAATTAACGCCGGAGACAAACCGCACAGTCTATGCGGTCAAAGCGTTACTGGAAAGCAGCTACAGTGATGCCGGAGAATTGCTGACGCCGATGGCGCTGCGCTTTGCTGGCGATATCAGTGCGGTACCTGAGCTATTGGAACAATGTCACCTGCCCTATCAACGCGATCCTGACGTCAACGGGCTGGCGGTCGTGACGCTGTTACCCGTACCATGCCGCTCGCCAGGGATTGCTGGTGCTGGTTCTTTGTGCTGATGATGTCTCTAGTTCAAAGATCGTTGCCCATCGTGAATGCTGCCTGCAATTGGTAGAGTTAAAAACCGTGTACCGTCGGCACTGGCATCGATTTAATACTGGCCGTTAGTGAACCATATCACACCGCATTGTCAGCCGTAGGGGATAGCCTGTTTTTTTAGGCTGTTGGCTGTCAAACCGCGTCGAATATTGACCAGGAGGCAGACCAGTTGCACCGTTTGGAAAGGTGAACGCTGTGGGGCGCTCACAGTGCTGCTGCCCACAATCCCTGCTGTCCGTGGTCAATGAGCTAATCTGGCTGGAACCACTCATCCGCTGTTTCCCACGTTTCTTGCAAGATCGCTTCAACACATTCTCGGTCTGCCGGAGTTCCCCCACGTACCGATAACCCATTCATCCTGGCTAAACGCACGGTGGCCTCGACGGCTGAAAATTGGCGGCGTAGACGCGTATTCAGTTCAACGGCCAGGGTAGATGCTGCACCGTCTGGCCACTTTTTCTTTTTATCGAGCCTCACTTCAACATACAGCATCACGCCTCCCTCAGACCACTGAACAATGTACCCTGGTCACTCAGCATAACCGCCCCAAGGCCGGAGAAGCTGTTTCTACGGTGCGACAACCTGAAGCGGCTAATTATTTACAGACCTGTCCCGTCAATCAATTATAGGCTCTGGTTGAATCGCTGACAGGTACGACTCGCGTTGATACGCAGCAACGGTTCTCTGTGTTCCGGTCAGTGTGTCAACAACCTCAACCTCTGACGTGGCAATCGCCATGCCGGATTGTCTCAGTTTTAAAACATCGGCGGCGATACGCTGGAGCCCCAGCCAGAAAAGACCATCCAGCGCATTGACTTGTAAACCGGCCTCCAACGCTAACCGGAGACGTTCGCGGGGCGCTTTGGTTTGCCTGGCTATCTGCTGGTAGGGAACGGCTGTAGCCCCCTTGACCTGCACTCGGCGAATACGGCTTGAAAGACGATAGCGGAATGCATCGGGCACATCACTCAAATCAGCCCCCAGACTGTAAACCTGCCCCCGGCTTTTGCCGTTCATCACGGCGGTTTTCTGGCCAAGTTGTAAGTCATCACGCAATCGGTCGATTAGCTGGGGGGTGCGGATGAGCAATAATCGAAAGGGCAGTTCAAAGCTCGTGACATAATCCACATTCAGCAACGCGATACGCAAACGTTCCGTACTCCCCGCATGAACCTCGCGGCATTCTTGAATGACTTCAGCCCACTGCTGCCTGATGCGTGGCGTCTCGTCGATTTCCGCGAAGCTGTATTTTTCAACCTGATACTCAATACGTTCAATCATGCAGGTTTCCCGTCAGCGCCCCTCGTTCACTTTAGCAATGACCAACAATAACCGGAAGCCAATTTACAGGGAACAGTGCCCCCCTAAACGGCACATTCCTATCGTCAGACTCCAGCGGTGTACTCCGATGCTGCAAAGGCCCCAAGCTGCGCGTGCCCAGAGCAGTTCCATGCCAGGCTCTCCAACCTTTGTTTTTTTCAACCTGAAAGCCTCGCTACCCAGCGGGATATGATGCGTTGAATAAAGATTGTCGTGGGGGAATGGTTAATGCACCAGAAAACGGTAAACTGCGCAACGGCTGTTCGTGATCTTTCAGGTCTGGTGCCCCACAATCCCAATAGCCTACGTATTGCTCATGTGTGTCACAGTTTACCAGCCCTATTAAGGGGCTGGTTTTTTTTTCAGCCACAGGCAACCGCTAACCGATGCAGACATACACTGTGAGAATAGGGTTACGCGAGCCGTCGACCATCATGCTTAGCCAACTTGACGATGCAATGGAGCAGAAGCGGTTTTTGCCTGCCCTACGGCTTGTCGACGACGACGGTTATATCACCTACCACTATCACACCGGCACAAAAAACAAGCAACAACTCTGCGCCCTGGTGTACAGCATTGCCGAACGCATCCAGCCAGGCCCCGTTGTGCTGATTGACGAACAGGCCTGAGAACAATCCCCCGGTAAGCCACGCCCTCTGACAACCTTAACTGCATCACGTCGTTGCATGGCGCAGCATACTGGGATGGCTAAGCACCGTGTGACACGTAATGCGGTCAGTCTCGGATAATCGTCAATGGCGGCTTCTGGTATGGAAGCGATGCATCGGATGTGGGTGGACAATTCAGGGGGGTTGCAACAGCGCATTAGGTACAAAACTTCAGTCTTGCTGGGGGGGCTTGCTGTGCCGCCATCCAGACAGCACAGCCGTCCACCGCTTTTGTTACCCACGACGCCGGACCTGGAGTCGGCGAACAGGGTTGAACCGCCACCAGGCCCCGTGCTGAGAGTCTGCCAATCAGGCATCAACCGCGTTTTACCCCACCCGTTTATTCCGGCCCCCGTAACGCGACCTCGGTCGTGTAGTGATGCGCTTTACAGTAGGGGCAGGTTTTCAACCCGACATAGGCCTTGTCGCAGCGCACACAGAAGTAATCTGTGGGCGCGAGTTTCGCCAGGACGGGGGCAAACGCCTGTTTAACGGCAGAGGACGCGCGTGGGGAGCTCTGCGTCAGGCGATGGCGGCAATCCTTGGCCAATGTGGGGTCTGCACGCGCCAGGTCGTGTTCAAAGTATCGCCCTTCGGTATGCGTCACGCGCAGCACCAATCGACTGTGGCAATCATCACAGTAGCAGGGCATGGTGCCACCCGGCGGTAGAGTTTCAGCCCGAACCCGTTGCCCGTGGCTATCGCACGCTTCACGCAGCCTTTTAAACTGCATCGAAAGGCTCCTCGTTCCAGGCCTCATCCATGACCCGCTGCCAGGCCTGATCCCGGTCGTAGCGGACCAACGCCTGCCGATGCTCGGGAGCTCTAAAGGCTTCCCTGAAGCCCAGTATAACGTTATTGAGTTGTGCGGCCCGCACGCGCGCGTCTTCCTCCTCCTCATTCAGCTTGAACGGGAACAACGTCCGACAGTGCACAAACAGCCGCAGTGTCGGGTGCTCGCTAACGCACAATGCCGGGGTACGGGCGACCATCAGCAACGACCAGTACAAGCGATTGGCCACCTCGCCCCTGGGAAGCGCACGCCTGCTGCCGGTGATGTCGTCCTCCTGCACGTAAAAACCGCCCCCCACGATCTGGCGTTCCCCCATTTCGGTTAGGCGGCGCAGCAGTAATGCCTGCTGTGCCTTGAAAGTACGATCCGGGTCAAACTGCGGGTCGGTCGATGCAACGGCCTGCGGGGACCGCGTGGTTGATGATGATAAGGATGAAGGCATGGTGTTCTACTCCGGTTAGGCCACCTCGGTATGGATGGTTACACAGGGAGGGTGATGTACGTAAAAAATCTGCCTGGATGGCTGCATTCACCTCCAGGCGGTGTGTTCACTGCAATTACAGTCGTAACGTTCCAGCGCCTGCTGGTGCGCTGGGGACCGGTAGTCCTCCCGAAAGCCCCGCAAGAAGTTATTGAGCTGTGCTGCACGCCAATAGGCGTCTTCGCTGTAGTCTGGGGTGAGCGTCAGGGGAAATAGCGCACGATAGCGATTAAACAGGGCCAGTGTCGGGTGTGCATGGCGGGCATCAACACACATTCTGATTGACCATAACAAGCGATCACTCGCTTCGTCGGTCGACTTGATACGGATATGGCCCGTCTCCCGATTGCCCGTGACGATAAATCGCCCTCTGGCGCGGCTTTCCCCCAATCGGGTCAAGCGGTGCAGCAGTATTGCCTGCAGTCTGGTCAGCGGTGTATCGGTAACGGTTGGCGGGCTTGGTTGTTCCAACGGGGATAGTGGCATTCGTCGTACTCCTGTTATGCCCCCTCGGTATGGGAGGCTACACAGGGTTCCAGGTGTACATAAAAAAACGCAGGGGACGTGAGCGGGCAGAATAGCGGGTGGAGGCCGGTGCCTTCCGCTCAGGGCGAATGTGTCGACCAGTGACTAAAGCGTTACGGGAAAGAAGCTACAGTGGGCTGACGCCCATGCCACTGTGATCCTGGCCCTATCAACGCGCCCCTGCCGGTGTTGGCGTAGTTGCCGGTACCGACTGACGGCAGTGTGGCTAACGGTCAGAGGTCTCCTTACCGGTAATTTTTTACGTACATTCAATTAATATGTAACGAAACCTCAACCCCTGTTGTTGAGCCCCGCAGGTGGCTCCTATGATCTAATAAGATCGGGGTTGGAAGACAACATCGTAGGGAACCGCCAGAGTTCCCGATCAGTCACAGAGAGCAACGTGACCGTAGAGAGAGATACCGTGATCGATTGATCGAGTGAATAAGTGACCGTAGAAAGAGTGATGCTGTGATCGCGTTTAAGGATATCGAGTCGTTGAACGGTAAACCGTCAAGCTCTTTTCCCAGTGAGAAGTGTGCTCTTTAAGCCATAGGTGCAGGGTAGCAACGGATCCACCGACTTAGGGGAGCACAACCCTGTCTGAAACGGTACACCGAGCAGAGCTCAGAGGCAAAGCCGATATGCATCGCCAACGCGGGGTTCAGGCATTAACGGCGGTAAAGTACCGGAGTCCAATCCATGAGGCCGTATTGTACAGTGGCTACAGGGACGAGAATCGGCCGCGCTGGTGACTCACCTTGCCGGTGGCTTCTACCGATTGCCGCTTGCGCCCACGCGGCTCACTACCCCGGGGCCTTTTGCCCCGGCCAAAGGACCGTGTGCAAGCAGGGAGATGGGGACTGGAGTCACTATGGGGTTTGGTGAGATAGGAAGCGACTTCGACCAACACCTTACGTTTGTCGGTGTCACGGTAATGGATCCTCCCAATACCGAGTTTTGCATACGTCTCTTTTTTTTGGTTGCAGTTATAGTAGGTGCTTTTACCCTCGGTAACAGCGGCTCGCTCTAAACAATGACCTTCTTTCTCCTGGCACGTTTATGTTCAGATCCCCCTACGCTTCGCATCCCGGGAAGTACCAGCAAAGAATGGCGATGAGGGTCATTACCACCGGTTCGTATTCTTCGCATCGGTGTAGCATAAAGCGGCATTCGGTCACTGCCACTGCCTGGGTCACTGTCTTGGTCACTGTCTGCATCGATGAATTCCTGAAGATAAGGATGATCACCACGACTTAATGCCAAAAAGGGTAACGCAAGGTTGTAGCTCAATACGGCTGCAAAATTTACTGCACCGCTCTCAAGTAACTTTTTACCCTCCGGTTCAGTTTTCCGGTTACGTTGCTGCCTGTTGGGATTTGCCAGTGACATCCATAAGTCTGCCAACCTCCCCCCGTTCTCCACCGTGCGATCTGCTTTTGAGACAAAAAACATGATATCGACATACGGTTCACCAAACCGTTCAGCGAGCAACACCCATGAATAACCGGTGATGACAGTACCAATTCTGCAGTTTCTGTAACTGTTATTGAATTTTCCCAATACAGACTTAAGCCGTTTGGCGTGGGTGACCTGACCACTTTTATCGTTCAGAAACCGGGCTCGTTTCAGGTGTGACCCTTCTGGCAGTACAGGAGTCAGATAAAATCCGAAGTGAAAATTTTTGATGTCGGGGTTACGCATAAATACCCGATGATAGTGCCCAGCGAGTTTTCCGTTTACCGACTCCGTCTGGGATGATTTCTTTCTCATGTTCACTGTGTTGCCAGAATATTGTTGCATATTGGCTAATGATTATTCGGCGTTATTGGTTATAATGTAACATTATAACTTGTAGTTTGGTTTTTGTCAAGCACTTTGATGGTTAGGGAACTCTGACGGCTGCCTACGGTGTTGTCTTGACTCCCTCCTTGCCTCGATCACTTTTAGATCATAGGAGCCACCTGCGGGGCTCAACAACAGGGGGGGAGGTTACGTTACCTATTACGTGAAAGTACGTAAAAAAATTCCGGAAATCGAGATCGCATACCTGTGCCACGGTCATGATGTTGCAGCGTGACGAACCGACGTTTTTCGTAGAACATCTAACCATAGACTCGCACCGTTCCGTCCTGGATTGTTCGTCAACGCTTATGTTTCTATTTGTGCCGGATGACGTGAAAATTGCGTATATCGCTAACATTGGGTCAAGGGTAATAACCGACGGTGGGGGGCATTTAGCCATGGCCTGGTACCCACGTTAGTGCTCCGATCAGCAACCAGGTGAAAAAAATGCGTTGGTAACCGCAGTGAGTGAAAGTGCAAAAGTGATGAGCTGATTCTAAGATTTTTTACGCCGGTCAGGAATGCCATGACGAACAGGGTGTCCGGTGACCTCGATAGAAAATCAAACAGGGATCCTCACCGTGTTCTCTCTAATCCAATCGATTTCAGAGGGCATCAACATGCACAACACCGTAGACCTGACCAACGACCAGTTGGTGAGTATGATCTTCATCACCGACTTTACCGGGCTGACCGATAAGTGGTTCTACAAACTTATCAGCGAGGGGGCGTTCCCCAGGCCTATCAAATTGGGCAGAAGCTCACGCTGGCTGAAGAGTGAGGTGGAGCAATGGGTGCAGGAGCGAATCAGAGTCTCAAGGAAGTGAGACCTCCATCGGCTATTTTACCTGAGTTTAGCCAAATCACTCAGATGTCAATTGTTGAAGTGAAATTAATTTGGGTTTTTTAATTTAATTAACAAGCACTCCAGTTTTAGTATTTTACTTACTCCATTTTTAGAGTTCTGCTCACTCTAGTTTCTAGTAGCCTGATCACTCGAGTCTGGTACTCCAGTTACCCAGCTTACTTACCTAGCCTTGAAGTCACTGTGTGTGCTTACTCTCCTCTCGCATATTGAGACTTAGTCCGCTGATCCAGGGTGTAGGCATAACCCCGATCGCTACCCTTGTTAATTTCACCCGTAGCTCACACGGATACCTGATTGCGCTGCTGCGAGACTGGCAGGGGTTTGGCGTTAACCCCCGTGAAGTCAGACGGCAAGCCTCGGCAAAAAGGTGTGTATGCCCGAGGTGGGTTTGTTCTGGGCGGGGAGTGGAGTCCAGAGCAGCTCCTGTCAGCCTACCTGTATGTCTGCGCCGTGAGCTATACACGCCTCAGCGAAGTCAGGGGGCGTTACCGTAGAGGTGATGGTTGCGTTACGTTCTGACGCCTAAAGCCCCCCGTGTGGTCAACAATGCGGATAAGGGCGCTGCCCGGTCCGACGTGTCTGCCATATCGTCCCGTTCGATAACGGGGGGAGTGTAGCCAGCGTCAAGCCATCGCCAGGGCGTTGGAAAGCCGTGCCCTATGCCTCGTATGGGTTACGCCAGTTTGTCCCGAAGAGGGCTTTACAGCGCTTTCAGGGAGCACTGAGCAGTACCTTGGGGAGGGACAGGCTTGGGGGCAGCCGTTGGCAGAGCCAAGGCGGCTTGGCGTTGCACATCGGACTTGGGGTCGCCAGTTAATTTGAAGGGCGGCAGCAGTCGCCCCTTTACCCGTTCAGCCCTGCGGTCGCCTGCTCCGACGAGGATGATATGCACCTTCTGTTGAACCGGGTAAGCCTCACGGGGTGCAATAAAGAACCGGGCGTGTCGCTGTAAGCGTCCCAGGTGCCGTATTGGCGCTGACAGCCACCTTCTCGCCGTTGAGTGCGCGCGTACCATCCTTTCTGCAATCAACGGTGATGCCCCCTTTTCCCCCCACACGACCTCATCAGGCCCAGTCCTCCCCCCCACGCTGACGATTTTGAACCCAGGAGTTGATCCCATGCGTAACACAAGCCCATTCAATCGAACCTGGAGCCTTGATTGGTTCTTGAGCCACAGATTGAATTTACACATCGATGAGTTGGTAAACCGTTACTCCCGTCTGTTAGCCTTGCGCGTCGATCTGTCTTATCAAAAAAATACCGTCCGGTACGGCCAGCAGCGGCACCGTCAGCTTGAAAGTGACGTCAGGCTATTGATGACTGAAATGGAGCGTCTGAGCGCCGTTGTGGGGTATTTTTGGGTCATCGAGTGGACCGTTGATCACAAATTTCATGCACACGTCGTATTTTGGCTGGATGGCCATGCGACGCAACGCACCTTTCCCTTTGCTGAGAAAGCCATGGCATTCTGGAAAGCGATAACACAACAGGACGGTGGCTTTCATCGCTGTGACTTTAAAGAGAGGTATCAGGCGGATATCACTATCCCGGTGTGTTACAACGCGCCAGCAAGCATTACCAATATCAAGCGGGTGTTAAGCTACCTTGCCAAAGTTGAGCAGAAAGAGGGGATGCTCTTCCCCTTCGGTTGCAATGACGTTCCCGAGCGTTCGGCGGTGGGGCGTCCTCGTAAGGCAGGCCATGCCTAAGCTCAACCGCACCGCCTGGCCATCAATGTTCGTTCAATCCAACGCGCGTCGGTGACGATAGTCGCTATCCCGCAAGCCACCTGCTGCTTGACCTCGCTTGTTGAGCTGACTTTCATTTCCCCTTCGTGCCCGAACACAGGGACGGGCACCCCCTGCGCGTAAGGGTGTGCAGAGAACCAATAATATGAAATCCTTTATCACGCTGGACGGCCATGGCCGCTTGACCGGGGCTAGAACAGCCCAGACCGCCCCTGACGCACGGATTAGCCATACCGATCAACACAGCCGTCCCCCCCGTCGGAGGTCACCGTATGCGCATGTTGAAATGTTACCTGGCCAATGACAACGTCGGACACTTTGTGACGATTAAAGAGGCCATCAACAGAGGCAGTGGCGTGCTCACCTGCATATCCTGCGGTTATCAGCTGATATTGCAAGTGGGGTATACCCGGCGTGGCCCGTGGTTCGAGCATGACCAGCGGACGGTCCCGCAATCAACGCTGATGAACTGTGCAAATCTGGATCCACGGGTGAAAACCGAGGCGAAGCACGCGGCGTTGCGCAAAACTTGCAGCACCTATCGTATTACGCACAGGGTACTGCGCGTTGTACCAGAGTCATTACCAGGGTGAAAAGCACTGCATTGCGTGTGGTTATGGGATAAACCGAGGTGTATCGGGGCACAGTCCGCCGATATCACCAGATCCAGTAAGCTCATTGCCGCCACCCGTTCCCTGACTGACGGCGTACTGAGATAACGTGCGTCAATATGGGCGATCGGCGGTTCTGTCGGGGAGATAAAACAAACAGATCCATGGCAGGACTCAAGGTGGCCGCCAGTTGACACCATTTCTCACGACGCCAGCGACGCTGGGGCGATTTATTGGCGATAAACAGCCCGATACGGCACCGGGTGCGGGTGCGTGTCCCGTATAACCGATGCCACTTCGCCTGTAACTCAGGTGCCGGATAAACCTGCAACCGCAGTGCGCTACTCTGCATCTGACCCAGCTCTGGCACCCGTGCATACCCCGAGAGGGCCTCGTGGCGAAGTGCCCGGTTGGCGACGTGCTGCGGATTGCGGCCATCAAACGCGGTCACGGCGTTATGCCAGCGACAATCCCTGACATTGCGTTGCCGGGCAAACTGAATGCTGTTCTTATGTATCCCGCCGTTGGGAATGACCCGCAAATCAAAACCCCATCGCCGTAAACGCCCAATCAGGGCTAGCCGGTCAACGAGTGCAGCCAGCCTGCCAGGCCGAGGGTTGCGCTCACGGTATTTACTGTAGACATAGGTATGGTATTGCGTCACTGCCGGGTTATTGAGCAACGCATCCTGATTGTCCCTGTTCGCCAGAACAGGGATGTCTGCAGCGGGACAACGTTACTTCATCGCCGGTATAAATACCGTGGTACGGTCCATATCCCCCAGAAAATCCATCCGGATTATCAGAATACGCTTCATGGAACCGTGGCCTCTCGCCTGACTACCGTCAAGCTCGCCAGGTTTGCCGCGATGACCATAAACAGATGCCCTTCGGCTGAGTCCAGCAGGAACGAATTGAACAGGTGGCAGGCCATATAGCTGCCCAGAATGGCCACCCACAGGTTACGGCAGGCGACCGGTTGACGCCAGGCCGCCCGCAGGCAGCACCACATCCAGCCCAGAAACAGCGCCAGCCCCAGCAGGCCGTTCTGGACCGTCTCCAGCAGATATTCATTGTGCGGGTTATGTACACTGTAGCCGGTCTGGGCATTGCCGTACCAGAAACTCCCGGCCCCGTTTCCCAACAGGGGAGCCTGTCTTATCAGCCGGAACGCCTCACGGGCAAAGGCCGTTCGCTGCCCCATCGAGTTGTCACAGGCCTGATAGGCCCGTTCAGCCGGAGCCAGCACACAGTGGCGAACCTCCTGCAGACCCAATGCCAGGCGCTCCGTGGCACGATTGGGAATCAACACCAGCGCCAGCGTCACCAGCAGACCGCAGACCAACACCCCGAGACGCTGCCGACCGGGTAACGTCAACAACAACCAGACGCCCACCCCGACCAACAACGCCACATAGCCGGTACGTCCCTGAACCATAAGCAACACATTGGCCGTTGCCAGCGCGGCCAGTACGCCATAGCCCGCGCGCGTGAGGCCGGATTGTGCGAAGGCTCGGGACAACCACACCAGAACCGCGAACGCCATAAACACGTTCTGGGTTATCTGCAACTTGAAGACCGTAGGGTTCTGCGGGTCGAGACCGCCCAGCGTGACATGCCCGATACCGGACACCAGACTGATGACCAATATCACCGCATTGGACAGCAAAAAGCCGTTGATAAACCGGGTCAGTAACTGGCGGTCAGTCAGGAAGAACAGCGCCAGCGGCAGCACGTACAGCAGCTTTTGATACTTGCCCACCATCTTCGGACCATAGTCGTGGTACTGGGTTAGCAACGACAGCGCCAGCAGGGCAAACATCAAGGCGGGCAACCAGACCAGGGGCTGTTTGAGCAGGGGGAGCACGTAACGATAATCCCGTTGCCACAGCAGGCAGACTACAACCATGCCCAACGCGATATTCATCAGTGCGTTGGACGTCGGCAGGGACACCCCGAGTAAAAATGCCGTCAGGCCAAACCACTGAATGCGGCTTGGGGTAAAGGAAGAGACTGCGGACAAGTTTGTCGATGACATGGTGATGGGCTTCTATCAAGGTGAATTAAAGGTGGTGTCAGTCACTGCGCCGCAGGGGCGGTAGCCGACGTCGCCAGAATGGCGAGTCGATGGTCCACCGCACGGATGACCGCCTCAACCGGAATGGCCTCCAGATAACGTTCCGGGGTATCGGTATCGACGTCGTCAGGGTCGGGCAACGGGCGATAATCGCCCGCCCACAACAGGGTATGCGGCGCCTGCCAGGGCGACCATTGCGCCAGATTACTGGGACCGAACAGCACAACGGAAGGTGTTTGCAGGGCCGCGGCCATGTGCATCGGTACCGAGTCCACGCCAATGAGCAGCATTGCCCGGTCCATCAACACCGCCAGCTCAGGCAGGTCCAGGCGACCCGCCAGATTGACCACCTGCTGCGGTTGGGTACAGCCTGCCAGAATGGCGGTGACCAGGGTGACGTCTTCAACGGAACGCCCCCCGGTCAACACCACGGTTGCTCCTCTGGCGGTGAGGTGATTGATAACCTGCGTGTACCCCTTCACTGACCAGGTCTTGAATGCCCAGCGGGCCGCAGGGTGGAGCAGCACAAAATCCGTCAGGTGATGGCGCTGGCTGAGCCGGTCGACCTCATCCATATCGGATTGCCGGTAGGCCTGTTTCACGCGAGTAACCTGGGTGGGTAAGGCCAATGGCGTCAGAATGTCGAGATGATTCAACACGGTGTGCTGTTGTTTATGGCCATCAACTGTCACCAGCAGGGAATGACAAGCTTGCCACAACCGGTTGTTACGCGTGGGATAACGAAAACCCAGGCTGAAGGCCGGTTGCAGAAAACGGCAATACAGTGCCGCCCGCCACTGGTCCGACAGATTGATGACCAGGTCGTAGCGCGCGCTGCGCAGGCTGTTCCATAAGGCGTGCTCCCCCCGATACTGCGCCTTGACGCCCTGGTGTTTGAGACGCCGGTCAACCGTATAGGTCAGGTAAATGTCGTGATTCCCCGCCAGCATCGCCTGTGTACCGTCATACACCAGCACGTCAATCAGGGCATTGGGGTAATTGACCCGCAGCGTACCCAGCAACGGCGTGGTCAGCAGGACATCCCCCAAATGACGCAGTTTGATAACCAGGATGCGCTGGACCTGCTCACGGTGCAGCAACCGGTTGGGGAGCCGTTGGTCAGGCAACCGGGGCTGGTCGGGCCCAGTCGATACGGTGGAATGGGGAGGCGTTATTGTCATAGGTCATTGTCCTGGAACCCTGCAGAAATCGTCTTGTTCACGGATGTCGAACAGCCTTTACCTGTCGGCGATGCAATTTACCATTGATAGCCTACACAGATCAATATTAATGAATTGATCGATATTAACGATCAATAATATGAGCCGCTCTCTTTGCCGTGGTCGCTTCCCGTGCCGTTTTATGCTGGGGACGATGTGGGGACGTGGAACCCAAAGGGAATCTTTATAACTCAATGATTTCTCACATCTATATTACCAACATGAGTATCGAGAAGCCCTCTCGATAACACACAAGGACACCTCATCATGAAACCGATTATCCCGCTGACCCTGCTGGCTTTCGCCATTCTCTCCCCCCTTGCTCAGGCAAAGACCACCACCACGCTGGCCCAAAACCAGGTGGTCGACGGCCAGCCCCGCATCGTCATTTTCCAGTACGACGGCAAAAATGCCTTTTGTCTGCAGGTGCCGAAAAAGTACCAGCCCAACACGGCGGTGGGCTGCTTTGCCGAAGGCGATGTAGGGGCCATCAACAGTGCCGCCAATGGCAATCTGGGCAGTGACGAGAACTGGACCAACATGAAAGATGAAGGCACCGAGATTTGCTATGCCGGTGAAGGCCGTTGTCCGGTGCCAGCCGGGTTGACAGACCTGCTTGACCCTAAAACCAATAAGGAATGGGGCGTCTGGCGGCCTTAAGCCCGCGTAGCGTCCTCTGCTCAGGGGGCCATCGGTGGCCCCCTTTCTCTCGCCGTAGGTCTGTCTCTTATTCAAGGTTCCCGCCATGACAACACAACGTTCCGGGGTCACCGTACTCCATGAACATCTTTCGCTCCTGCCCGCTGCCGTGCGTGAACGACTGATGCAACGCCTGCAGCAGGTGGTGCAGTATCAGCCGGTGATTGGCGTGATGGGCAAAACCGGTGCCGGGAAAAGTAGCCTGTGCAATGCCCTGTTTCGGGGTGACCCCTGCGCGGTCAGTGATGTCGATGCCTGTACCCGTGCCGCCACCCGGCTGCAACTCACCTTTGGGGCCCATGCACTGACGCTGATTGATTTGCCCGGGGTCGGTGAAAGCCGGGCGCGTGACACCGAATACCAGGCGCTGTACCAGCAGTTATTGCCCGAACTTGACCTGATACTCTGGGTCATCAAGGCCGATGACCGTGCCCTGTCGGTGGATGAGCACGTCTACCACCAACTCCTGAACGCCACAAACCCCAGGGTGCCGGTGCTGTTTGTGGTCAATCAGGCCGACAAGGTCGAGCCGGTGGCCCAGTGGGACCGGGTGAAGCAGCAACCCTCTGCCTGCCAGTGGGACACGCTTGAACGCAAGGTCCAGGCGATTGCCCAACACTTTCAGGTCCCGCCAGCACACATTCAGGTCGTCAGTGCTGCCACGGGGTATCAGTTGCCCGACCTGGTGGAGGCCCTGGTAACCGCGCTCCCAAAGGAGGCCAGCAGTGCGGTGACCGTTCAACTGCGCGAAACCTACCGCACCGACACCGTACTCGACAAAGCCCGCGACGATTTTGGCGACACCGTCAGCGAACTCATCGACTGGGTTATCGACACCGTGCCGCTGCCCACCCCCGTCAAAGCGCTGGTCAAGTCGGTCAACAATACCGTCCGGCAGGTGGCTAAATCCGTCTGGGGCTGGTTTTTCGGGTAACGCGCTGCATCCCCCGGTAAACGCTGACTGACCCCGTGCATCCCTCTGCGGTCCGGCCTCTCAGGCCGGGCCATTTTCTTTTTCTGCTGTCGGCTCACGCCTATCCGGCAGTCTCACGCATTTTTACAGGAGTATTGATGATGGTTCGATTAGTGGCAGGAAACGGCCTTGTGGCCACTCCCTGTCCACGACAATTCGATGCCGACATGCATGAAATCCCTCGTTCGTCGCACCACTCCGGTGATCACCCTGCTGTAAAAATATTTTCCGGTGTGTCCATACCCTGACCGCCCCCTTCTTTACAGTGGTTCTCATTTTTCAGATCGTTGATGGAGCCTCTCAATGCCCCAAATAGCGCCCCGGCATGATCGTCTGGCGGTCAGGCTCTCATTGATCATCAGCCGCTTACTGGCCGGTGATACCCTGAATGTCCGCAACCTGGCCAGCGAGTTTGGGGTTTCCCTGCGGACCTTGCGTCGTGATTTTCGCGAGCGGCTGGTCTATCTGGATTTGGAATACCAGCAGGGTCTCTGCCGTCTCGCCTCAGGCGTCAGTCAGCGCCATACCGAGAAAGACGTGCTGGCGTTTGCGAGACGTATCGGCATCATTGACCTGCTGCCGGGTCTCGACAGTCAGATGATCAAGGCGTTGCTGTCAGCTGATGGTGCCTCTCCCTGCATTTCCTGGCCAACCATTTTTCAGCTACATCACGCCAGCCAGGTCTCAGCGCATTTTGCCACGTTGGTTGACACCATCGCCACCCGACACCGGGTACTGCTGTTGACGCCAACGTGCCGTTATGAGCGGCTCGCACCTTACCGCCTGATGTTTCACGACGGACACTGGTATCTGGTGGGCGAATGGCAGGGGCGCATCGCGGTGATTGTTGTCGATGACATTGATGCAGTGATTGTGTCCAAAGAGAGTTACGTCCCCTGTCAGGCAGTCGATAGCCTGATCACCCACACCCATTTTGTTGCCGCGCTGCCTCACTACCGTTTTATCCGTGAGGTATTACTGCCGTTTCATTCACCACCGAACGAATAAGTCGGTTCGGTGCCACCTGCCAGGCCTGCGCCGGGTTTGATTACGCTTTAAAGGAGAATTTAATGAAAGGTTTTTGGGGACTCTATTTTTTCCTGGGTTTTGTCACCACCGTCTATAAAGCATTCTGGGGGGAACAGGCATCACGTGGTCTGGGCTACGCCATCGGCCAGGGGCTCATTTGGCCCGTGGCCTGGTTTCCTGCCCTGGGTGATATTCTGGGCGGGATTATCTGGTTCTGCGTCATTGCCGGGCTGCTGTTGGCGTATTACGGGAGACGATAGCCATGAAAACGACATGGCCTCTTCTGCTCGTGCTCTGCACCCTAGCGGGCTGCGATGCCCCTGAAAAACGCGAATTCATGCGAGAGTACAAGACGCAGGGCAATACGGCGATGTGCGACTGCGCCTACAACAAAATCACCGCCAGATACGGTGAGGGATGGGGGCGTGACGTGCGCGTCATCCAGAGACCGGACTTTGCTGACTATCTGCTCCAGACTGCCGTCGAATGCACGTCAGAATAAGTCCCGGCGTTAGGCCGAGGCCGGTGTCATCGCTCCACGTGACACCACTGCACCATTGATCCACTTTGCGTTAACACCCGGGAAATTTTCCCCACACCGTCCAGACAGGCTCCCCGGTTTTTGCCGGTGGGGCCTTTTTGTTTTTAGTCTCCGAATAAGGAAAAATTAACCATGACCCGTTTAGCCTCCCGTTTTGGTCGGGTGAATTCCGTTCGCCGCGACCGCCCGTTAACCGTTGATGAATTGGCCCATTACGCCCCCAGCGTATTGGGTGACGACAAACACGCTTCACGCAGCGAAAAGTATAGCTACATCCCGACCATCACCTTGCTGGAACGGTTGCGTGAAGAAGGATTTGAGCCGTTCTTTGCCTGCCAGACCCGTGTTCGCGATCCGGGCAAACGTGAACACACCAAGCATCTTATGCGCCTGCGTCGTTCGGGTCAAATCACTCAAAAAGAGGTGCAGGAAATCGTGTTGCTCAACAGTCACGATGGCTCCAGCAGCTACCAGATGCTGCCAGGCTGGTACAGACAGATCTGTTCGAACGGGCTGGTCTGTGGTCAGAGTTTTGGTGAGATTCGTGTGCCGCACAAAGGGACCGAGATTGTAGATAAAGTGATTGAAGGAGCATACGAGGTACTGGGAATATTTGACCGGATAGAAGAGAGCCGCGAAGGGATGCTGGCGTTAACGTTGACCCCCGAGCATCAGCACGCCCTGGCGCACGCCGTATTGACCTACCGTTACGGCGAAGAACATCACCCCGTTACCGAAAACCAAATCCTGATGCCCCGGCGTTGGGAGGATAAGAAAGATGATTTGTGGACAACATTCCAAAGGCTGCAAGAAAATCTCAGCAAAGGCGGATTATCCGGTCGCAGCGCCACCGGCAAACGGGCACAGACCCGCGCGGTCAACGGGATTGATGGCGACATCAAGCTAAACCGCGCATTGTGGGTTATGGCGGAGCAGCTCAAGCAGGCAGTGGCCTGATGCAACACGTTCCCGCTGACGCGCGGCAGGCAGAGTGGCACCCGTTGCCGCTGGACAATCACCCCGGTAGCCGTTCGATATCAGATGACGATCTGTGCGCCTGGTGCAACCATCTTTGCTACCGCCCCGGTGAGCGCAGCCTGTGCCGGTTGGCTGAGGAAGAAGGTCACTGGCCAGCCTGCGTTGACGTGGATGGCTATGCCCAATCCTGCGCCGAACTGCGGTTGATTTTCACTCTGCCGCAATAACCCGACCACAGTCCCCCGTAAGCACTCACTGACCGTTACCACACCCCGTCCAGACTGGTTCCCCTGTTTTCCGGTGGGGCCTGTTTTGTTATGTATCTCATTCAAAAGGCTATTTCCCATGAATACACATTCTGCACCTTCTACAGCAATCCCTCAGACCAGCGAACTGATCGCTACGCTGGTGCCAGACCACCAACGCTCCCGTTTCTGGCAACAGCATTTTGGCAGCGTACCGCGATGGTTCCTGCTAGAGACCCACGTCTTCAACTGGTTGGATCGCCTGTGTGCCGATTACCACGGTGGGATGTGGGATTTTTACACGCTCAGTCACGGTGGGGTATTCATCGCTCCACAAACCGAAGACGATAAGCCCTGGTGACTGTTCAACCTCCTCAACGGCAACGGGGCTGAGATGGGCGCACACGCAGCCGGGATCACCGCCTGCCTGATGGCCTACAGTCACCACGCCTGCCGTACCGAGAGCGAGGCAATGACCGAACATTTCTACCGCCTGCGGGAATACGCACTGCAACATCCCGACAGCCGTGCCATTTTCGCCCTGATTGACTGAAACGAGGTCTCCCCATGCAACACCCCCAACTGCTTACACCACCACCGCCCTTCACCACCAACCAGCAACAGATTGTCAGCCAGGCACTGGCCATACTCGAAACCCAGCTTAAACACCGCCCTTATACGTTCAACGCCCCGGAGGCGGTGAAAACCTGGCTCAAGCTCCATCTGCAACCTCAACGCCGTGAATGCTTTATGGTGCTGTTTTTAGACAATCGCCACCGGTTGATCGCCAGTGAAACGCTCTCGGTCGGTACCTTCAATGCCACCGTCGTCTATCCTCGTGAAGTGGTGATCCGGGCATTACACCACCAGGCCGCTGCGGTGATCGTCAGCCACAATCATCCGTCCGGTGACACCGAACCCAGCAATGCCGATCGCACACTGACGGATCGCCTGGTGAGTGCACTGGGATGGGTCGATATCCGTGTTCTGGATCACCTGATCGTCGGGGATTCTGAACCGCTCTCGCTGGCAGAGCGTGGCTGGTTGCCTTGCTGATAGCCACTTTCTACCATTCTATATAAGGGACATTCTCTATGGGCTGGTTATTTTCGCACCGCTCTCGCCGTGAGCTGATCGCGGCACTGATCCGAACCGACGACACCGAACACTATCAACATGTGACGCTGGCGCATGCATTACGGGGCAATGTTCTGTGGTCTGTTGTTCAAAGTACCCCCAAAAACCCCACCAAAACCTCTCACACCGTCATTCATTGCACCCTGATGCAGGGGTCAGCCGGAAGCTGGGGCTATAAGGCGATGGATGAATCGGTGCACCCTTACTATTATTCCTGCCCCAAACGCTATCTGGCGATGGCTCCGGTCATCAGCCCTGAATGGCGTGAAAAGGTATTGGCACATCATCAACGCCGTTACCCGCAACGGGGTGTAATAAAGGAAGGGTGTCGATGATCACGACAATACCTGTGTTACGCTTCGGCCTGCAATGCAGTACGGCCCACATCACCGAAGACGACAATCAACGGCTCTATCAGCTTTCCCACTGCCAGGACGACTTCAGCGACGTCGAGTGGCTGTGCTACACCGGCACGGGCTATCTGCTCAGGCTGGAGGCGTGGACGCCCCCGGTGTTGCGGCTTAAACGGCTGGGGCTCTCCAGAGCCTGCCGCCGTCTGGTTACCACGTTGATGAAACGCCATCAATTGAGCTACCTGCATATCGATGCCCTGGGTGACGTGTTGCCCGGCTTTGCCACCTTCGACTGGTAATACTGCCCACTCCTAACGCGCCCCCTCGCGTTATCCCATTATTCTTAAAGGACTCTTTCTCATGAACACGAGCACACAGCCCGTGCCGGGCGTATTCCATTTTCTGCAGCATAACACTGTCTCATCAGACGACTGGCAAAGGCTATACCAGGCCATCACCGCCGCTTATCAGCAACTGTGCCAACGCCCCGACACGTTGGGTTTAGCCACAGCCCCCATCATCTGTGAACACACCGGCAACCGCCTGTATCAATTCGACGACAACCTGATTGGGCCAGGGATGATCGGTTTTAACGGGGAAAGGGCCAGCCACCTGGCCGGTGACCCTTTCATCCTTTACCCGCGTAAAACACCGTATGCCTTGATCCGCTGCGATACACGAGGCTATCCCTACCACGGGTTAGTCATGGCCGCACTGCTCCTGGCGAATACGCAGTGCCCCAACACCTGGACGATTGAATCTGACGTTCCGCTGAAACAATGGCGCAAAGTCGCCTACTGGCTGAGCTATCACTGCAAGTTACCGGTTTCTCCGCTCTGTTAAGGAACCCCCTTTATGAAGACCATCAACAAACTCCCCCACACCCCGACCCATGCCAATCCCACCTTTATCGAATACCAGCAACTGTTGGCCTGGTTGCTGGGCCATTGCTATGGCCTGGAACTTAACGATACGCCCTATCACGACGACCAGGCGATTGCTCAACAGATTGAACATGGCATTACCGTAAGGGAGACCGTCAACGAACTGGTGGAGAAATTTGATCTGGTACGCATTGATCGCCCCGGTTTCAGCCTGATGGCACAAGACCCAACCCTAAGCGGGGGCGATCTCCTACGGGCCCGCAGTGCGCTAGGTTTGCGAAGCCCAGCCATTCGCCGCCTTGCCTGATAGCATCCATTAACCTCTGTGATCCAACAACACGCCAGCCTCGCCCGCTGGCGTTGTGCCTTTTAAGGAACGCCGACAATGAAAGATAGCGATACCGATAACCACGAAGACAGCACACCGTCCCCCATCTGGGGCCTGCACTGTGCTATCACGCCAAGATTAGGTGCCAGACTGGTGCAACAGGGCAATCGTCTGCATTTTCTGGTTGACCGCGCCGGTCTGGTTGGCACCTTTTCACCCAACGACCTCAAGGGGCTGAATAGCGCCTTCCCCGTGCTGATTGAACAGTTGGAAACCTGTCTGCGCTCGGGTGAACTCGACCAGCGCCGCCAGCACTGCGTCACGGTCCAGCACGCCGGTTTTACCTGCCAGGCTGATACGTTGGGCAGTTTTGGGCATGTCTATATCGCTGTTTATCAGACAGCACAGCACACGAGCGGCGAGTAAGCCATTCACCGTATATCAGAACACGACACCTTGCCTGCCATGATGCGGGCATTTTACTTTTATGGAGAAATGACAATGAATTATGCAGTCAGCACCGTTATCGAACCCGATGTTCTGACCGATCACACCGACGTGATCTGCTCCACCAGTATTGAGCGTATCGTCACAGGGCGTAACACCGCGCTTGCACAAATTGAAGCCCTTATTCACCAGCTTGAGGATATCTCAGCCATCACCAGCAGCATTGGCGGTGGAGTAGCAAGGGACTGGTCAATGAAACAAGACTTCCGCTGCGGTTGCTGGTTGATGGAGAAAGCCGAAACAGCCATGCCCGTGATCAGCCGTAATCTCGACCGCCGTATATGGCGAGATCTGATGAAACGCTCCGGAATGCTCTCCATCATGGATGCCCAGGCGCGTGACCAGTGGTACAGAAACCTGGAGGGCGATACTATTCCGGCGATCAGCGGGGAGAGCATTTACAGCACGTTCGAGCAGTTGCATCGGGACAAGGGCGAGGTATTTGAGCGGGGCGTGATCAACGTGTTCAAATCGCTCTCCTGGGATTACAAGTCGAATCACCCGTGTAAATTTGGCAAGAAAGTGATCGTCAACAGTTTGGTGAGTCACAACCAATGGGGATTTACGCTGAACCACAGTTATCGTCGGGATCAGTTGGCAGATCTTGAACGGATGCTATTCCTGTTGGAAGGGAAAGCAATACCGGATAATCGGCAGGATGTCACCGCTCGGCTGTATGAACATATCCGTGCTACACCGCAAAAAGCTGAGGTTTATGAAGATGAGTACTTTTCAATCAAATATTTCATGAAGGGGTCAGCGCACCTGACGTTCAGAAAGCCTGAGTTGATGGACAAGATGAACGATATCATCGCCAAACATTACCCTGGCGTATTACCTGTCAGGGTCTAGTCAAAATATCGTCACTGCATAGACTACGGGTGTATCATGTTAAAATAAACAATTTGGCATTGACGCGAAAAGCCTAAAAGCTACAATGCCATATTGTATCTTATAAGCTACAATATTACTATGGTTGTGATCAAGCACTACCTCACGACGGATGGGCGTGATTTGTATATGGAGTTTTTAAAAGGGATACGTGACCCGATAGCCAGGTCAAAAATCGCTTCCAGGGTGAACCGAATGGGAGCCGGAAATTTTGGCGATCACAAACCCTGCCGCGATGGTGTCTGGGAACTGCGTATCGATCAGGGGCCAGGTTATCGGGTTTACTACAGCTTGCTCAGGAATGAAATTGTACTGCTTCTATTGGGGGGCGATAAGAAAGCCCAGAGCGATGATATAGACTAGGCTATTGACTGCCTGAAAGATTATTTGAAGAGGTAATGTGATGGCTAAATCCCGTTTACATGATGATGCGATGGTACAGTTTTTGCGCGAAGACCCTGGATTTGTACAACACTACCTGCACCAGGCGTTTATTGATATCGATGAGGACGGCGGACAGGAAGCGTTTCTAACAGCACTACGTCATGTTGTTGAGGCTCGAGGAGGAATGGCACAGATAGCTGATAGGGCTGGTGTTTCTCGTGAAACCCTTTACCGAACGCTTTCACCGAAAGGTAATCCAACGCTGAAAACGCTGCGCAGTGTCGTATCTGCTACCGGGTTTCAGTTCTCACAGATAGTCGCTATTGGCTGAGTTAAACGTTATCTGCCAAGTCCGACAATATGCAGAAGGCCCCATGAATTAGCGCGAACGAGGTAAATAGCATTGGGGTATGGATGCGTTTCCCTCATGGCAAACCGCCCCCCAATACAGCGAAAAACATTTGGGGGCTATAAAGGGGGCTTTAATTTTATTTTTAAATTTATAATCATTTATTATCAGCCAGTTAAAACAAAAACAACCCTCACCCACAGGGAGAGGGGACCGATCGAGTTGGGCTGAAAGTATAGTGATCCTTCATAAGCACCGGCTGACTCACCTTCGCTAAAGGGGGCGACCGAGGTTGCTGATATGACAGCCCTTCTCCCAACAGAGTAGGGGTTATCAGCTCTCTCTCCCCTAAGAGAGGGGACAGTCCGAGACGCAAATTAAGTCCCGTGATCGACCACAGCGCCAATTTAACTCCCCCTCCACAGGAAAATTGACTTAACAAGCCGCAACTTTATTCCCGCACTTATCGACAACGCCGATCGGCTCCCTCTCCCCGTGGGAGAGGGTTGGGGTGAGGGGCAAACCGTCATTTTTGCTACCGATTTCGACAAAAATGACGAAGTGACGACGCCAACCCTGGCGGAACGTGACGAATATCCCCTCCCGCTTCGTCGTTTATGCCCATCCGCCGTTCATGCGCGACACATAAAATCACAACCAACTGTTTTATATCAATTTATTAGGCTTGGCACGTTTTGTGTATAGCTAACGGCAGCACAGACCTACAGGCTCGCCGCCTGGGGTTTAACGATGGAAGGTAATCAGGAGTGACTGATGAACAGGTTTATCATGGCCGATCCGCAAAAATGCATCGGCTGCCGTACTTGTGAGATCGCCTGCGTAGTGGCCCATAGCCAAAACCAGGATGTCTCGGCGCTGGATGCCGCCAACTTCACGCCTCGCCTGCATCTGCTGAAAGGCGGCAATGTCAGCACCGTGGTGCTGTGTCGTCAGTGTGATGATGCCCCCTGCGCCAGCGTTTGTCCCAACGGGGCCATCAGCCAGAGCGACGGCATGGTCAAGGTCACGCAGGAGCGTTGCATCGGCTGTAAAGCCTGCGTCATGGCTTGCCCATACGGAGTGATGGAAGTGGTCACCCGCCCGGTGGCCCATCAGGGTAATGCCTTGATGTTCCCCGCCGCCGAGAAGGCGGAAGCGCACAAGTGCGATCTCTGCACCGGACGTGCCAATGGCCCGGCCTGTATGGAGTTTTGCCCCACCGATGCGTTGCTCTGTGTGGACCAACAGCTACTGCAAAAAATGAACGCAGAGAAACGCCGCCGCGCCGCCCTCAATCCACTGTCGTTGGCGATATAAGCATGAACCGCTTTCTGTCGGAGGAACGGCCATGAACCGCTTTGTTATTGCGGAGCCTCAACACTGTATCGGATGCAATACCTGCATGGCTGCCTGTACCGAGGTGCATAAGGCCGAAGGACTACAGTCGCATCCCAGGCTGACGGTGACCCGGGTCGGAGAACAAACGGCGCCGATACTTTGCCGCCAATGTGAAGACGCCCCTTGTGCGCGCGTTTGCCCGGTCAATGCCATCACGCACGGCGAGCATGCCATTGAGCTGAATGAGACCCTGTGCATTGGCTGCAAGCTATGTGGCCTGGCCTGCCCGTTCGGTGCAATTACGCCGGCGGGCAGCGGGCCAGTCAATATCCCGTCGATGTTTGAGCAGTACGTCCCGGCAGAACTGCTGCCCGACGTGCCAACCAGCCCCGCAAACCAATCACCCTATCTGTCCTGGAATGCCGGGATCAAAACGGTAGCGGTGAAGTGCGATCTCTGCGCCTTCCTCGCCGATGGGCCAGAATGCGTGCGTATCTGCCCAACCAATGCCCTGCATATCATCGATGAGCAGCAGCTTGAGCAGGAAGCGCAGGCCCGGCGTTTGGCGCGAGCCGGCCAGGTCGCGATCGGCTGGCCATCCTCTCCTTCTCTCGTCAGGGGGCAGAAATAATCATGGACTCTCTCACTCTACTGTTTTGGGCCTTGGTGATGTATGTCGCCGGTGGCGTGTTATCACTGCTGCTGTTTCGCCGGGAGCGCCTCGCCATTTTGCTGGCGGGCATCAGCGCGATAATGGGTGGCCTGTTAGGGTTGTGCAGCGCCGTCCCGGTCCTGTTAAGCGGGCAAACCCTCACCTTCTCTACCCCTGGCCTGTTCTCGTTTGCCGCCTTTGTGGTGCGCATGGACTCGCTGGCGGCCTTTATGCTGGTAGTGATATCGCTGCTGGTCACCGTTTGCGCGTTGTATTCCATCGCCTATGTGCAGGAGTATCGCGGCAAAGGCGCCGCGAGCATGGGGTTCTTTATGAACCTGTTTATCGCCTCGATGGTCGGGTTGGTGGTGATGGATAACGCCTTCTACTTCATTATCCTGTTCGAAATGATGTCGCTGGCCTCCTGGTTCCTGGTGATCGCCGATCAGGATGACGAATCCATCAGCGCCGGTTTGCTGTACTTCTTTATCGCCCACGCCGGTTCGGTGCTGATCATGATCGCCTTCTTCCTGATGTGGCGGCAGAGCGGCAGCCTGGACTTTGATTCCTTCCGCACTCTGTCGCTTTCCCCTTGGATGGCGTCGGTGGTGTTCCTGCTGGCCTTCTTTGGCTTTGGGGCCAAGGCAGGGATGCTGCCGCTGCACAGCTGGCTACCGCGCGCCCACCCGGCAGCTCCTTCTCATGCTTCAGCGCTGATGTCCGGCGTGATGGTGAAGATCGGCATCTTCGGCATCATCAAGGTCGGGATCGATCTGCTGGGTGCCACCGAAATGTGGTGGGGCATCGTGGTGCTGGCCTTCGGCGCGGTGTCTGCGGTGTTGGGAGTGCTGTATGCGTTGGCCGAGCACGATATCAAGCGCCTGCTGGCCTGGCACACGGTGGAGAACATCGGCATCATTTTAATGGGCGTGGGCGTGGCGATGGTCGGTATGGCTAGCGGACACCCGGTGATGGCGGCGTTGGGCCTACTCGGCGCGCTGTATCACCTGCTCAACCATGCGGTGTTTAAAGGTTTGCTGTTCCTGGGCGCTGGTGCCGTGATTTGGCGTGTACATACCCGCGATATGGAACAAATGGGCGGCCTGGCGAAGCTGATGCCGCTCACCGGGCTGGCGTTCCTGATCGGCTGTATGTCGATCTCCGCCCTGCCGCCACTGAACGGTTTTATCAGCGAGTGGTATACCTACCAATCGCTGTTTTCCATGAGCCACGACGGCAACTTTGTGATGCGCCTCAGCGGCCCGATTGCCATGGTGATGCTGGCGATCACCGGGGCGCTGGCGGCGATGTGCTTCGTCAAGGTCTACGGCGTCAGCTTCTGCGGCGGGCCGCGCAGTGAAAAAGCGGTGCAGGCTCGCGAAGTGCCATGGCAGATGACAGTCTCCATGCTGTTAATGGCCCTGCTGTGCGTATTGCTCGGCGTAGGGGCCAGCGTGGTCGCTCCCGTTCTGGCCCAAGTTGCCATGACGCTGGTCGGCACTCATGACGTCACCGTGGTGCAAGGCTCAATGCTGGTGCCGCAACTGGCCAGCCAGGCCATGTTGTCACCGGCGCTGACCTTTATCCTGCTGATCGCCCTGCCGCTGATCCCATTGGCGGTGTATCTGCTGCTGAAAAGCAATCAGTCCAGCTTCCGTCGCCGTGGCGACCCGTGGGCCTGCGGCTACAACTGGGAGCAGGCGATGGCGGTGTCCGCCGGGGGCTTTACCCAGCCACTGCGCGCCATGTTTGCCTCGCTGTACCGTCTGCGTAAGCAGCTCGATCCAGCACCTGCATTGTCGCGGGCACTGGAACAGACCACCGCGGGGGCAACCCGCGCCGAACCGTTCTGGGATGACTGGATCATCCATCCGCTGGTCAAGGCCTCTCAACGCCTGGGGGTGCGGTTGCAGGGCATGCAGAGCGGTGACTTCCGCTTCTATTGCCTGTATGTGGTGATCGCCTTGGTGATCCTGCTGTTGCTTGTCGCGGTTTAAGGGAGAAATAGCATGTCGATGCAGGAAACACCGTCGTTAATGATGGGACTCTTCGCGCTGATGCAGGCGCTGATAATGCTGGCGCTCGCGCCGCTGTTCACCGGGATCTCCCGCCAAATCCGCGCCCGGATGCACTCGCGCCGTGGCCCTGGCATTTGGCAGGACTACCGCGATATGGGCAAGCTGTTCAAGCGCCAGGAGGTGGCTCCGGCGCAGTCGGGCGCCATCTTCCGCGTGATGCCTTATGTACTGCTGAGCAGCATGTTGCTGGTGGCGATGACGCTGCCCATCGTCACGCGGACGTCGCCGTTTGCCGGTGCGGGAGACTTGATCACCCTGCTCTATCTGTTCGCACTGTTTCGCTTCTTCTTCTCGCTGTCTGGTCTGGATACCGGTAGCCCGTTTGCCGGGATCGGTGCCAGCCGCGAACTGACGCTGGGCGTATTGGTAGAACCTACGCTGATCCTGGCGTTATTGGTGGTGGCGCTGATTGCCGGTTCCACCAATATCGGCAGCATCAGCGTCACCCTGACCGAAGGATGGAGTTCTCCAACGGCCACCCTGCTGGCCATGCTGGCCTGCGGTTTCGCCGCGTTTATCGAAATGGGCAAAATCCCCTTCGACGTGGCAGAGGCGGAACAGGAACTTCAGGAAGGGCCGCTGACCGAATACTCCGGCTCCGGCCTGGCGCTGGTGAAATGGGGGATCGGTCTCAAGCAGGTGGTAGTGGCCGAGCTGTTCCTGGCGGTGTTTATTCCCTTTGGCAAGGCGGTGGAACTGACGGTGCCCGCGCTGGCGCTGGCGGCAGTCATCATGCTGGCCAAACTGCTGGCGGTGTTTGTCATCGCCTCCATTGTTGAAAATACCTTGGCGCGTGGGCGGTTCTTGTTGACGCATCACGTTACCTGGCTCGGTTTTGGCGTAGCGGCGCTGGCCTTTGTCTTTTACCTAACCGGTCTGTAGCCGCCAGGAAACCCATTATGGAAAATACGCTCTGTTTGCAATATACCGCCCTCGCCACGCTGTTGCTGCCGTTTATCGGCGCGCTGCTGACGGCCTGCGTGCCGCAACGGATGGCCAAGTGGATCTGTACCCTGTTTGCGCTGTTGGCCACGCTGGGGACGGTGATTATCGGTTGGTTATTCCTGGCCCATGGCAAGGCGGATACGACCATCACGCTGCTGCAATACGGCAACGTGGCGCTGTTCGGTTTTATCATCGACCGCATCAGCACGCTGATTGTCTTCGCGGTGGTGTTTCTTGGCCTGCTGGTCAGCCTGTATTCCACCGGTTACCTCACCATGGCCAACCGCGAACATCCCCACGAGGGCAGCAACCGCTATTACGCTTTCCTGCTGATCTTTATCGGCGCGATGGCCGGGCTGGTGATGTCCTCCACCATTCTGGGGCAGTTGCTGTTCTTCGAGATCACCGGCGGCTGTTCCTGGGGGCTGATTAGCTACTACCAGACGCCGAAGGCACAACGCTCGGCCATGAAGGCCCTGCTGATCACCCATATTGCCTCAATCGGCTTATACCTGGCGGCGGCGACGCTGTTCCTCAATACCGGCACCTTCGCCCTGAGCGCCATTGCGCAGCTCAACGGTACGGCCAGCCTGGTCGTATTTGGTGGCATCCTGTTCGCGGCCTGGGGGAAATCGGCCCAGCTTCCTTTGCAGGCCTGGCTACCCGATGCCATGGAAGCCCCTACCCCGGTGAGCGCCTATCTGCACGCCGCCTCGATGGTGAAAGTGGGCGTCTACATCTATGCCCGCGCCATCCTTTCTGCGGATGCGGTGCCGCATATTATCGGCTGGGTCGGCATCGTCATGGCGACTATTACCCTGATTTACGGTTTCCTGATGTACCTACCGCAGAAGGATATGAAGCGCCTGCTGGCCTGGTCCACCATCACCCAGCTCTCCTATATCTTCCTGGCGTTATCCATTTCCATCTTCGGTTCCAAAACTGCCTTTCTTGGCGGCGTGGCCTACATCTTTAACCACGCGTTTGCCAAGAGCCTGTTCTTCCTGGTGGCCGGAGCGCTGAGCTACAGCTGCGGCACCCGGATGCTGCCCCGCTTGCAGGGCGTGATGAGCAAGATGCCGCTGCTGGGCGTGGGATTCTGCGTGGCCGCGCTGGCGATCACCGGGGTGCCGCCGTTTAACGGCTTCTTCAGCAAGTTCCCGATTTTTGCCGCCGGTTTTGCACTGTCGCGCGAGTTCTGGCTGATGACGCCGCTGATGGTACTGGTGCTGATCGAGTCGGTCGCCAGCTTTGCCTGGTTCATCTATTGGTTTGGGCGCGTTATTCCCGGCAAACCCAGTGATGAGGTGGCACAGGCCGCTCCGCTGCCGCTGGTGATGAGCGTGGTGCTAGTGATTCTGATCGCGATGTCGGTAAGTTCCAGCGTGATTGCCGTCGCCTGGCTTGGATAAGGGAGTTGATTATGACTGGTTCACTGATCGTCAATAACCTCGCGGGGCTGATGATGGTCACCTCGCTGCTGGTGATTGGCGCCAAACGGCCCGTGGCCTCGTGCTGGCTCTATGCCTTGCAGTCGCTGCTACTGGTGCTGATCTTCTTTACGCTAGGGCAAACCCTGGGCGCCCACCAGCTCACGCTGTGGGCGATCAGCGCCTTTATCACCAAGGTGGTGCTGGTGCCGGTGATCATGGCCTATGCCTTTCGCAAAATGGACGATCCCTCGGCGAACGGCAGCCTGATCGGCCCGGTGATGCTGATGCTGGCTGCGGCGGTGATTGTGCTGCTGTGCTGGTTTGTGGTGGAGCCGGTGCAGGTGCCGCTGCTGGCCTCGCTGAAACCGGCGCTGGCGGTATCGCTGGGACATTTTATGCTCGGCCTGCTGTGCATCGTCACCCAACGCAACATCCTCAAACAGGTGTTTGGTTACTGCCTGATGGAAAACGGATCGCACCTGACGCTGGCACTGCTGGCGAATCGCGCGCCGGAGCTGGTGGAGATTGGCATCGCCACCGATGCCATTTTTGCGGTGATCGTGATGGCCGTGCTGGCGCGCAAAATCTACCGCACGCTCAACACGCTGAATGTTGAACAACTGACGGCGTTGAAGGGATGAGATGATGAGTAATTCCACCATGCTGTTTCTATTACTGCTGACGCCGCTGGCCTTCTCGCTGTTGACCTTTGCCTGTCGGTTGCTGGGCAATGCGGCACGGGCCTGTGTAACGCTGCTGCACTTTGTCGGTATCATGCTGCTGCTGGCAGTTTCCCTGTGGGTGGTGATGCAGGTATACCAGCAAGGCGATATTCTGGCTGCCGGGCGCTGGCTGCACCTGGATAGCCTCAGCGCCCTGTTCCTGGCAATCCTCGGCATCATCGGCTGCCTTACCGGGCTTTACTCTATTGGCTATATGCGCCATGAGGTCGATGAAGGCGAGATATCGGTAGCGACGCTGTGCCACTACTACGGCTTCTTCCACCTGTTCCTGTTCACCATGCTGCTGGTGATCACCAGCAATAACCTGATCCTGATGTGGGCGGCCATCGAAGCCACCACGCTCAGCTCGGCGTTTCTGGTGGGGTTGTACGGGCAGAGCTCCTCGCTGGAGGCGGCCTGGAAATACATCATTATCTGTACCGTCGGGGTGGCCTTCGGGCTGTTCGGCACCATTCTGGTATACGCCAACGCGGCCAGCTTTATGCCCGATCCCAACGACGCCATCTTCTGGACGGAAGTGCTCAAGCACGCCACGCAGTTGGATCCGATGCTGATGCATCTGGCGTTTGTGTTCATCCTGATTGGCTTTGGCACCAAAACCGGGCTGTTCCCGATGCATGCCTGGCTACCGGACGCCCACAGTGAGGCACCAAGCCCCACCAGCGCCCTGCTCTCTGCCGTACTGCTCAACTGCGCGCTGCTGATCATCATCCGTTACTACATCATTATCAGCACCACGCTGGGCCATGACTTTACCGGCACTCTGTTGATGGTGTTTGGCTTCCTTTCTGTCGCAGTGGCGGCCTTCTTTATTCTGGTGCAGCGCGATATCAAGCGGCTGCTGGCCTACTCCAGCGTGGAGAACATGGGGCTGATCGCCGTGGCGATCGGCATCGGTGGCCCGCTGGGTATTCTGGCGGCTCTGCTGCATACCCTGAACCACAGCCTGGCAAAAACCCTGCTGTTCTGCGGCTCTGGCAACGTGCTGCTGAAGTATGGCACCCGCGATATTACCGTGGCGAAAGGGATGCTGAAATGCATGCCGTTCAGCGCCGTGTTGCTGGCAGGGGGAGCCCTGGCGCTGGGCGGTATGCCGCCGTTCAACATTTTCCTCAGTGAATTTATGACGGTCACCGCCGGGTTGGCGGCTGGCCATATTACGTTGACCATCGTCTTGTTGCTGCTGCTGACGGTGGTGTTGGCCGGGTTGGTCCGCATGGTGGCCAGCGTGCTGTTCGGCGCCAAACCAGAAGAGGTCAACAAAGGCGAACTGGGGATACTGACGACCTTACCGATGCTGATCCTGCTGGTATTGATGCTGGTAATGGGCACCCATATCCCGCAACCGGTCAGCCGACTGCTGGAAAACGCGGTCCACATCGTGATGAACAACAAGCCTGGCACTCATGCCCAGCCACTGAGCTGGCCATGGGCCGTTCAGAATCATTCCTCTGCGGCCGAACCTCAGGCAGGAGAAGTAAAGTGAGCTACGAAACCCACGTATTGACCCTCAACAACGACGAGAAACTCGGCAAAGGCTACCTGGCCAAAGTGCGCGAGAAGTTCCCCTCCGCCCTGCTGGATGCCGAGTGGCAAACCGCCAACCAGGTCACCATCACGGTCAAGCTGAACTCATTACCCGAGATTGTGGAATACCTCTATTACCCGCTAGGCGGTTGGTTGCCGGTACTGTTTGGCAATGACGAACGTACCTTGACCGGGGACTTCGCCGTCTACTACGTGCTGTCGATGGAGGAAGGAGAAAAGTGTTTTATCACCGTCAAGGCTCAGGTTAGCGCCATCACGCTGGAGTTTCCGTCGGTTACCCCACGCGTTCCCGCCGCCGTATGGGGCGAGCGTGAAATCCGCGATATGTACGGTTTGATCCCAGTAGGGTTGCCGGACGAGCGCCGTCTGGTGCTGCCGGACGACTGGCCGGACGATCTTTACCCGCTGCGTAAAGACACCATGGATTATCGCCAGCGCCCCGAACCAACCACCGATGTGGAAACCTACCCGTTTGAAAATGCGGCCACCGGCGAGTCGCGCGTGGTCCCGATCGGGCCAATGCACATTACCTCCGACGAGCCAGGGCATTTTCGCCTGTTTGTTGACGGCGAGCGCATTGTCGATGCCGACTATCGGCTGTTCTACGTGCACCGAGGCATGGAGAAGCTGGCCGAAACCCGTATGGGCTATCAGGAGGTCACCTTCCTGTCCGACCGGGTCTGCGGGATCTGCGGCTTTACCCACAGCGTGGCCTATACCACCTCAGTGGAAAATGCGTTGGGGATCTATGTACCACCCCGCGCCCATGCCATTCGCAGCATTCTGCTGGAGGTCGAACGGCTGCACAGCCACCTGCTGAACATCGGGCTATCCAGCCACTTTGTCGGTTTCGATACCGGCTTTATGCAGTTCTTCCGCGTGCGTGAAAAGTCGATGACCATGGCGGAGCTATTGACCGGATCGCGTAAAACCTATGGGCTCAACCTGATCGGCGGCGTGCGCCGCGATATCCTCAAAGAACAGCGAGTTAAAACCATCAAGCTGATCCATGAGATGCGCGCAGACGTGACGCAACTGGTTGAGATGCTGCTCGCCACGCCGAATATCGAGCAGCGCACCAAAGGCATTGGCCTGTTGGATCGGCAGATCGCTCGCGACTACAGCCCGGTGGGGCCGATGATCCGCGCCAGCGGTTTCAAGCGCGATATGCGCTTTGACCATCCTTATGCCAACTACGGTTCGTTGCCGAAAACGCTTTTCACCTTCGACGGCTGCGACGTCTATTCGCGCGTGATGGTACGCGTGCAGGAAGTGCTGGATTCGCTGGCGATGATCGAATACGGCCTGGATAACCTGCCGGGCGGCCCGCTGCTCACCGAAGGTTTCCGCTACCAGCCGCACAAGTTTGCCTTGGGCTATGCCGAAGCCCCGCGCGGTGAAGATATCCACTGGAGCATGCTGGGGGATAACCAGAAACTGTTCCGCTGGCGCTGCCGGGCGGCCACCTACGCCAACTGGCCGGTGCTGCGTTATATGCTGCGCGGTAATACGGTTTCCGATGCCCCGCTGATTATCGGCAGCCTCGATCCCTGCTACTCCTGTACCGACCGCGTCACGCTGATCGATATCAACAAGCGCAAAGCGAAGACCGTACCGTACAAGGAGATTGAACGCTACGGGATCGAACGCACCCATTCACCGTGCAAGTGAGGGAGACAGCATGCTGAAACTGTTTAAAACCATCCTGAAGGCCGGTGAAGTCACGGTGAAATACCCGTTTAAGCCGCTGGAAGTGTGCCCGGGGTTTCGTGGCAAGCCAGAGTACGATCCTGAGCAGTGTATCGCCTGTGGTGCCTGCACCGTGGCCTGCCCGGCCAATGCATTAACCATGGAAACCCATGAGGCCAGCGGCGAGCGCGTCTGGCAGTTGTTCATTGGCCGTTGCATCTTCTGCGCACGCTGTGAAGAAGTTTGCCCGACGCGGGCGATCCGGCTGTCGGAAGAGTTTGAAATGGCGGTGATGCACAAGCCCGATCTGTATATCCGCGCCACCTTTACCCTACTCAACTGCCGTAGTTGCCAGCAGCCCTTTACGCCAACCAAATCGGTGAATTACGCCCTGGCGTTACTGGCCCACGCGGGCATGGGCACCGACGGCATTGAGGCCTTACGGCCCCAGTTCGAGACCTGCCCCGCTTGCAAGCGTAAACAGGCTCTGAGCCAGCATCGGCCAATGAAACTGAGCCAGCCGGCGGGAGCGAAATAATATGACGATGCCCGATATCAAGGTCAATCATCACCGCAGCACGCCGATCACCGTTGATGAACAGACCGCCAAACTCAAAAGCAAGCTGCTGAAGGATATCAAACGCTCGGCCTACGTTTATCGCGTGGACTGCGGCGGCTGCAACGGCTGTGAGATCGAGATCTTCTCCGCCATCACGCCGGTATTTGATGCCGAGCGTTTTGGCATCAAGGTGGTCCCCTCACCGCGCCATGCCGATATTCTGCTGTTTACCGGCGCGGTCACCCGGGCCATGCGCGTGCCCGCGCTCAGAGCTTACGAATCAGCCCCCGATCCAAAAATCTGTATCTCTTACGGGGCCTGCGGCTGTGGCGGCGGGATTTTCCACGATCTGTACTGCGTCTGGGGCGGCAGCGAGTCGATCGTGCCGATTGACGTGTGGATCCCCGGCTGCCCACCGACGCCTGCCGCTACGATCTACGGCTTTGCCGTGGCCCTGGGCCTGCTGGAGCAAAAGCTGAAGGGCGAAAACCACCTTGAGCAGGTAGACGAAAAGGCAGCATTGCTGCTGCCTGGCATCCCACTGCATACCCGCGTACTGATTGAACGCGAGGCACGCCGTCTGGCGGGCTACTACCAAGGCCGCATCATCAGTGACCGTTTCCTCTCCCTGTTGGCCGGAGCCAGCATGGATGCGGCCACGTTGCGCCTGGAAGAATGGTTGAAACAGGAAAACGACCCTCGTCTGCGCGAGATTGTCGCTTGCCTGATTGATTGCCTGCAACAGGAGCTGACCCATGCAAAATGAAGGTAAGGCGGTGTTCTGGTCGTTACGCCAGAAGTTTCTTGATAGCGATGACGACATGCCTGCCCAGGCGCAGCAGGTGATGTATTACTCGCTGGCGATTGGCCATCACGTGGGGGTGATTGACTGCCTGAACACCGAGTTGAGCTGCCCATTGCCGCAATATCAAGCCTGGGTTGAGCTGTTCCCGGAAGGTGAGGCCCAACGCAAGATGCGTGGCCTGCTGACCTTTGGCGAAATCACCATCGACTCCACCCACACCAGCCTGCTGGCCAATGCTCTGGCCCCGTTGATTGATAGCCAACCGGCGCCCTTTAGCGAATGGAGTACCAAGCTGCTCGGCCTGCTCGCCGAGATTGAGCGCGAGCCTGCTATCTATCTGATTGTGAAAAAGGTGACGACCCCATGAATGTCGTCCTTACCGTAGGCAATAGCATGATGGGTGACGACGGTGCCGGGCCATTGCTGGCCGAAATGATGGCTGACGCGCCAATCGAGGGTTGGATCGCCGTCAACGGCGGTTCCACCCCCGAAAACGTCACGCATCAGATCCGCGATCTTAAGCCCAGCCGGTTGGTGATTGTCGATGCCACCGATATGGAGCTGGCTCCTGGCGAAATCCGTATCGTCAATCCTGACGATATTGCCGAGATGTTCTTTATGAGCACCCACAATATGCCGCTCAATTTCCTGATCGACCAGCTACGTGAGGATATTGAGGAAGTGATATTTCTCGGCGTTCAGCCGGACGTGGTGATGTTTTATTTCCCGATGACGGAGAAAGTGACACAGGCGGTACGGGCGATTTATCAGCGGTTATCAATATGGGATACGGGAGAAGGTTTTGAGCAGTTGTAAACCTCTGCCAATGATTATCGAGTAATACAGGCGTGCCATTAATCCACATCAAGTCAGCGTGGCACAATTTATGCTTCAAATAAGTGAGACACATTTTTCGTCACCGCGGAGATTTTCAGACCGAGTGGCGTGTTGAGCAATGTCGAACAGGTTTAAACAAGGAGTGCTGGAGATGAAAACAGTCATCACGGTCTGCCCCTATTGCGCTTCAGGTTGCAAAATCAACCTGATAGTCGACAACGGCAGGATCGTTAAGGCCGAAGGCGCTAACGGCGTGACCAATCAGGGCGAGCTATGCCTGAAAGGGTATTACGGCTGGGATTTCGTTCACGATACCAAGATCCTGACGCCACGGCTGAAAACGCCGATGATCAGGCGGGAACGAGGTGGCAAACTGGAGTCGGTGTCCTGGGAAGAGGCCATTGAGTTCGCCAGTTCACGCCTGCTGGCCGTTAAAGAGAAATACGGCCCGAATGCGATTATGACGACCGGTTCCTCACGTGGGCCCGGCAACGAAGCCAACTATGTGATGCAGAAATTTGCTCGCGCCACCGTCGGTACCAACAATATCGACTGTTGCGCACGCGTCTGACACGGCCCCTCGGTTGCAGGTCTGCAGCGATCGGTCGGTAACGGCGCCATGAGTAACTCAATCTGCGAGATTGAGGATACCCAGTGTATTTTTGTCTTCGGCTATAACGCCGCGGACTCACATCCTATTGTCGCCCGCCGCATTCTCAAGGCGAAGGAGAAAGGAGCCAAAGTTATTGTTTGCGATCCGCGCTATATCGAAACGGCGCGTATTGCGGATATCCATTTACCGTTGAAAAACGGTTCCAACATCGCCCTGATCAACGCGCTCGCTCATGTGATGATTGAGGAGAACCTATACGATCAGGCGTTTGTTGAGCAGCATACCGAGCAGTTCGATGAGTATCGCGCCATCGTGGCGGACTACCCACCGGAGTCGGTTGAAAAAACCACGGGCCTTACCGCTCAGCAAATCCGTGAAACGGCACGCATGTATGCCAGCGCGCCGACGGCCACCATCCTGTGGGGCATGGGCGTCACCCAGTTCTATCAGGGCGTGGAAACCGTGCGAGCGCTGACCAGCCTGGCGATGCTGACCGGTAACCTGGGCAAGCCGAACGTCGGGGTTAACCCGGTGCGCGGGCAGAATAACGTTCAGGGTGCCTGTGATATGGGCGCGTTGCCAAACACCCTGCCCGGCTATTTCCAGGTCACGGATGCCGAGGCACGGGAAAGGTTTGCCAACGCATGGGGGATCGACGCGATGCCAGCCGAGATCGGCTATGCGTTGAGCGAAGTGCCGCACAATATCGACCATGGCAAACTCAAAGCGCACTACATCATGGGGGAAGATCCGCTGCAAACGGAGCCGGATTTAGCCACCATCCGTAGAACCTTTGAGAAGCTGGATTTGCTGATTGTGCAGGATATCTTCATGACCAAAACCGCCGCAATTGCCGACGTTGTTTTCCCGGCAACCTCCTGGGGCGAGCATGAAGGGGTGTATACCGCGGCAGACCGCGGCTTCCAACGCTTCTATAAGGCGGTGGAGCCGGTGGGCGATGTGAAGACGGACTGGCAGATCATCAGCCTGATGTCGACGGCCATGGGTTACCCGATGCACTACAACAACACGCAGGAAATCTGGGACGAACTGCGCGAGCTGTGCCCACTCTACTATGGCGCTACCTACGAGAAGATGGCGGATCTGGCCTACATTCAGTGGCCATGCCCAACGTTGGATCACCCAGGTACCCCTTATCTGTACGAAGGCGGGGAATTCTCTCGGCCCGGTGGCAAAGCAGAGTTCTTTACCTGTGAATGGGCTCCGCCGATCGATCAGCTCAGCGATGAGTTCCCGTTCGTGCTGTCGACAGTACGCGAAGTGGGCCATTACTCCTGCCGTTCGATGACCGGCAACTGTAAGGCACTGGTCGCGTTGGCCGATGAACCAGGCTATGTACAGGTCAACTCGGAAGACGCCGCACGGCTAGGGATTGAGGATCAGGCCTTGGTGTGGGTACGTTCACGTCAGGGCAAAGTCATTACCCGTGCCAACGTCAGCGAACGTCCTAACCGGGGTGCGATCTACATGACCTACCAATGGTGGATCGGTGCCTGTAACGAGCTGGTGGCGGAAAACCTCAGCCCGATAACCAAAACGCCGGAATACAAATACTGTGCCGTGCAGATTGAGCCGATTAAGGATCAAGGGCAGGCAGAATACTATGTTCAACAGGAGTACAGCAAGATCAAACAGCGCCTCCGCGAGGCCGCTGCGGGCTAATCTGTAAAAGCCGAACCTCAGGGACGAGGTTCGGCTTTCCACGCATCTCTCACCACCCGCTATTCATCCTTACACTTCTGCCAGTGGCTGCCATACTAAAATTCTTAATAGACGATTTATCCCGTGGCTCATAAACCCGCACAATACCCCCTTACTTTGTCCTGGATTGATCGTTTTCAACGATCGGTCTGATCTTATTGATCTGTACAACCAATTATCTTTGTCTTTCCGCCACCTATAAGATCGCCTTTTATCGTTCTCTGGGATATATCAGCAAAATATGACGTTCGCGATGAGTGCTGGCAAGGCCGTGTTACCTGACCGTCGCTTGCCCAACGGACTACTGCACCGCGATCGGGTACAGCGCATCCTGGTTATCAAGCTGCGTCACTTTGGTGACGTCCTGCTAACTACCCCGTTGCTCAGTACGCTGCGCGCCAATTACCCCAACGCCCTGATTGACGTGCTGGTGTATGACGGCACCGAGGCGATGCTGGCGGGCAATCGGGATGTCTATCTGACCTATACCGTCGATCGCAGCCTAAAACGGCAGAGCTGCAAGGCACAGTATCGCGGTGAGCAAGCCCTGTGGAACAGCCTCAACACTGGCCACTACGATCTGGTGATTAATCTGTCCGACCAGTGGCGGGCGGCGTTGTATTGCCGCTTTCTCAAACCGTCGTTCAGCCTGGGTTTTGCTTACTCCAAGCGTAATAACCGGCTGTGGCGGGCTTGCCATTCGTTGTTGGTGCCGGTGGACGGACATAACCAACGGCACACCGTGCTCAATAACCTCTCGATTCTGTCCCCGTTGGCCTTACCCACCTTGGTAACCAAGGTGACCCAGGCTTACCGGCAGCGCGATGTCGATGAGATTGACCGCCTCAGCCAACATCATCACCTGACGGATTTTGTGCTGATCCAGCCTACTGCGCGCTGGGCGTTCAAAACCTGGTCGGTGGCGGGATTCACACGGGTTATCGACCATCTCACCGCCAGCGGAGAAACCGTGGTGCTGACCTGCGGGCGTTCTGCCGATGAGATCGCCTTGATAGCCACCATTCTGGCCCACTGCGCCATGCCACAACGGGTGGTCAATCTGGCCGGTCGCCTGGACCTGCCGGAGCTTGCCGTCTTGATCGATCGGGCGAAGCTGTTTATCGGGGTGGATTCGGTAGCGATGCATATGGCCGCCGCCTTGCAGACGCCTTCCGTCGTGCTGTTCGGCCCCAGCAATCTGCAACAGTGGTTGCCCTGGCAGGCTCCGCACATCCTGTTATGGGCAGGCAACTACCGCTCATTACCACACCCCGACGAGGTGAACACCGCTACCTCGGAACGTTATCTGGACGCCATTCCCGCCAGTGAGGTTATCCGGGCCATAAACCGCCAGCTCACCTGCCTGGAAATCCCAACTTCCCGCACGGTGAATGACACCGTGTTTAATTAACCCTGATTTGAGCCACTCCATGCCATCCACCGAACCCTATTCCGTATCGTTACTCTCCCCTGCCCGCCTTCGGCTATTTGGCTTCACGGCATTTTTGCTCGGCGTATCCCTGCCGACCTCCAATGCGCTGATGAATGCTTCGCTGGTGTTAGCGGCGCTATGTCTGCTGTGGCAGCGTGACTTTCGCCACCTGATGCCTTTGCTCAAACAACCGCTGGTATGGCTGCCCGCATTGATGTTTGCACTGCTGGCCGCCTCGTTATTGACCCAGCACCACGAATACGGCCCGAAGATGGTCGGCAAGTATCAAAAGCTACTGTTTGTGTTGCCCTTGGCACTGTTCTTTATCACCGACTCCAGGCTTATCACCCGCTTTATCAGCGGTTTTCTGATCGCCAATGCCGTGATACTGGCGATCAGCCTGATTTCGGGGGTCGGGCATGTAACGCTGGGTGGCCTCGATCCGCAGAATCCAACGGTGTTTAAACTGCAGATAACCCAGAACGTGTTTATGGCGTTTGCTGCATTGATATGGCTAACCCGCGCTTTTGCGCAATCAGGTGTGCTGCGTTGGTGCTATGGGGCATTGGTTCTACTGGCAACGGCGAACGTACTGCTGATGGTACAGGGGCGTACCGGCTATGTGGCGCTATTGGTCGGCGTGGGGCTTTGGTTGCTGCTGACGCTGCCCCGCTGGCAGCGGCTGGGGGTACTAGCCTGTGGTTTGCTGCTGGCCATTATGCTGATTTTTATCCCCAATAGAGCGACGGAGCGCCTGACGCTCGGCCTTGCTGAGGTACGCAATTGCGTGTTGGCCCCGGCAGAGCAGGCCTATCAGGCTTGCGACAACTCGATGGGACAGCGCACCGCCTTTGCCCGCGAATCGCTGCGCCTGATAAAACAGGCCCCGCTGCTGGGTAACGGGGCCGGGAGCTTCTGGTATGGTAACGCGCAGACCGGTTACGGCGTGCATAACCCGCACAATGAATACCTGCTGGAAACGGTACAAAATGGCTTGCTGGGGCTGGCGCTGTTTCTGGGCTGGATGTGGTGCTGCTTCCGAGCAGCCTGGCGGCAACCAACAGCCTGCCGCAATCTGATGGTTGCCGTGCTCGGCAGTTATCTGGCCTGCCACCTGTTCAACTCGTTCCTGCTCGATTCCGCCGAGGGGCATCTGTTTATGGTATTGGCTGCCGTGCTGGCAGGCTACCGAGTTACTTCGTCCCAGCCAGATCCTGCTCGACGTTAAGGTCTGTGGAAATGCCGTCACTGGCTGACCGGTACTGCAATGCAGGACCGGTCAGCGATGCTTAGGTTATTTCCTTTTCGCTGACAATGACTTTTGACACCAGGCCATAGTCGATCGCTTCTGCCGCTGGCATCCAAAAATCGCGCTCAATATCGTGCAAAACCTTTTCCAGCTTCTGCCCGGTTTGGCTGGCGATCAAGGCCGCGATCCTTTCCCTGATGCGGATAATTTCTCTGGCCTGAAGTGCCACATCGGTAGCCTGACCGCCAATACCGCCGCTAGGCTGGTGGATCAGAAAACGGGTATTGGTCAAACAGAAGCGGCGTTCCTTGGGGACCGCCAAGAACACATTAACTGCGGCGCTCCCTACCCAACCGCTGCCGATCATATTGACAGGGGCACTAATAAAGCGGACGACATCGTGGATCACATCACCCGACTCTACATGGCCGCCTGGTGAACAAATCAGGAAATTAATCGGCTCGCAAGCCTCGTCGGACAGCGCCACCAGTTGCTTGACGACATTGTAGGCCACCGTGTCGTTGATTTCCCCAAACAACAAGATAGTTCGCGACTTGAAGGTTCTCTCGTCCAAAAAGCCATCGCGCTGAGGGGGACTTATTGCCGTTTTTTCTGCCATCTTATACCTCGTCTGTTTTATGGATCGTCCCCGCCATCAAGCTCGGGGTCCGTGGTTAGTGCAGCACTTTACTCAACCGGATGACTAATGACTGGTGAGCGAGTAGCCCTGAATTCTGGCGCCAGAGTCGCCAGGGCCAATATCGCCAAGCCGGCACCAATCCATAATGCTCCCGGTAAGCCCAGTCCTGCGCTGATACCTGCTCCGCCAATCCAGGAACCAACCATAACACCCAGCATAATGCAGGCCGTATGTACCGAATTAACCAACATGTTGTTCCGGCCAACCCGCGCGCCACGCGTCACCAAAGCTGGATTCATCGACACCCCCGTCAGGCCAATCACCACCAGCGCCGCCACGGCAACCGCTTTGATTTGGCCGAACATGGCAAAGATAACCATAGCAGCAATCGTTGCCACCAGGCCGACAACAATCACCGCGATGGTATGCGCATCAGCCAGCCGGCCCACGATAGTGTTCCCTACCAGCGTTGCAAGGCCGTAGATGACGAGCAGGAGTGGCACCGTTGCCGGTGAGAAGCCGCTGATATCGGTCAGGATCGGTACGAAGTAGGTGAAGCCAGCGAAAGTCGCGCCAATAAGCAGCAGGCTGGTTGCGTAGATCCCCCACAGTTTACCGCTTTTGAACGCGGCCAATTCCGATCTCAGCGATGACGTACCTGATGGCGCTGGCATCGCTGGCATCACCTTAATGACCAGCAGCCCAACCAGTAAGGCAATGACGGCCACGGCCATGAAGCTCACGCGCCAGCCGAACCATTCCCCCAGCAAAGTCGCGCCTGGCAGACCGAACACGGTCCCCACCATTAAACCGCCGAGGACTACTGACGCCGCCCGGGCAAACAGCTTCTGGTCAACAAGTTCAGCGCAGGTTGTCAGTGCCACACCGAAGAACGCCGCAGCGGCAATACCGGTGATGACCCGTGCAACAACCATGATGTTATAACCTTGTGCCATAGAACCAATGACTTGGCCAACGATGAACAAGGCAATTAACCCGAGCAACGCATTTTTCCGGGAGACTTTGAGTAGACCCACCGTCAGCAGTGGTCCACCAATAGCCATCGTGCCAGCATAGATCGTCACCAGATAGCCAATGGCCGGAAATGACACGTTAAACTCCGCCGATAATTCAGGCATTAATCCTGAAACCATATATTCGCTGGTCGTGAGCGCGAAAATGCCCGCACCGAGCAGATAAACTATAAAAGGCATGGTAATTAACCCTCCCGTAATTCAGTGATGGAAAAAATGAGAGATATCGCCATGCATAAGAGGATGCCAATACTGGTTACATAGGGCATAAGGACTTCCTTGTCATTGTTATCTTACCAATTAATAACGAAATTAATTCACAACAAAACATTAACAATCTATACGCCTGAATATTCCCCCTGTCAAATTAAGTGATAATCCGCTGTACGCTTGATCGGCTGGTTCAAAAGTCACTTAATTAATTGAACGAGAAAATATAATTCAGAATAATATTCATTATTTTTATATTTCTTTTCCAGGCTTGATCCGCCCTATATATCCAGGAATTTCTTTTGCAGGTTTGCGAGAGCTGGCGAATGGAGCCCTCAATAAGCAAATGTGTAAGGTTGATAGCCGCTGTACGAGGCCTAATCCAATGCCGGAAAAACGCCGATGATGTGGTGCCCCCTTTTTCTCCAAAGATTTAAGAGGAAGATGTAAAATGCCCTCTTAAATCCCGGAAGAAGATACGGCTTGTCTTGAGTTAATTCAGTTTGGCTTTGGAAAAATCACTGCCCATCAAGCTGACGCTATAGCCACTAACGTTGCTGCGCGTGGCATAGAAGGTTTTGCCATTCGCCAGCGCTATCCACGGAGCCTGCTGGTAGAAGATTTCCTGCGCCTGACCGTAGAGTTTTGCTCGTTCGGCAGGGACGCTAGTCAACCTGGCCTGCTGTACCAGACCATCATAGGTTTTATCGCACCAGCGCGCGGCATTCGAGCCGGTTTTGATGCTGTTGCAACCCAGCAGCACCTCGGCAAAGTTATCCGGATCGCCATTATCAGACATCCAGCCAAACAGTGCGGTGTCATGCTCGCCCTTACGCATACCGGCGAGATACTCTCCCCACTCGTAAGAGACGATTTTCGCCTTCACGCCAACCTTTTCCCAGTCGCTTTGCAGCATTTCCGCAATACGCTTGGAGTTCGGGTTATACGGGCGCTGCACCGGCATTGACCACAGCGTGATCTCAAAGCCTTTTTCCAGCCCGGCCTGTTTCAGCAACGCCTTGGCTTTTTGCGGATCGTAGCCGTAATCCTGCAGGTCTTTATCAAAGCCCAGCATATTTGGCGGCAACGGCGATTTCGCCACCGTGGCAGAACCTAAAAATACCGCGTTAACTATCGCCTTTTTGTCAGTCGCGTAGTTTAGGGCTTGGCGTACCAACACGTTATCTAGCGGTTTTTTCTCGGTGTTAAATGCCAAGTAACCGACGTTCAGTGCATCCACCTTATGTAGGGTCAGGTCTTTGTTTTTATTGATTTCATCAAACTGTACCGGAGCCGGCGCGGGGATAATCTGGCACTCGTTGGTCTGGAGTTTCGCCAGGCGCGTCTGTACGTTCGGCGTTATGGAGAAGATCAGATGCTTGGTCGGCACCTCTCCATCCCAGTAATTAGGGTTGGCAGCATAGCGGATCAGTGAATCGACTTTATACTGCTGCAAAACGTAAGGGCCGGTGCCGATTGGCCAGGTATCCACGTATTCTGGCGTGCCTTTTTTCAGCATCGCATCGGCGTATTCGGCAGAAAGAATCGACGCAAAGTCCATCCCCCAGTCTGCCAGAAACGCGGCGTTCGGATCGCTCAGAACAAACTGAACGTGATAATCGTCCAGCTTTTTCACTTCCTTAATCAGCGTATCCAGACCTACGTCGTGGAAATATTCGTAATTACCCTGCGATACCTTGTGGTATGGGTGATTTGGGTCTTTCTGGCGTAACACCGAAAACACTACGTCGTCAGCATTAAAATCGCGGGTCGGCTTGAAGTTTTTGTTGCTGTTGAATTTCACCCCTTGGCGCAGGGTAAAGGTGTAGGTTTTGCCGTCCGGAGAAATCTTCCATTCGGTCGCCAATGACGGCGTTGGCGTGTTGTTAACCGGATCGAAATTGATTAAGCGGTTATACAGCACCTGCGAGCTGGCAACGAACGTTGGGCCAGAGCTGGCAATCTGCGGGTTGAACGACTCCGGTGACGCCTCGGAGCAATAAATCAGCGTATCGTTGGCCGCAGCCATGGCAGCACTTGCCGGTAAGAGTGTACTCAGCGCCAGCGCGAGCAGCGTTTTCCCTGTAGACATGGTCATCGCCTTGTTTGACTTTTTTCAGGCGACAATCTCAGCACGGACGGGGAACCCAGGCAAATAACCAATTGCTCTCAGGTTATGCCAAAACCGTTGTTTTTGCTGTTTTATTCAGCTAAGCGGGCGCAGCAATGCCACGCCCCAACAAAGTGAACACCCTCAGCTCAGCAGCAGCCCATCATCATCCAGCTTTTCGCCACGGGTTTTCTCAAACATCGCCAACAGATCGGTAACCTGCATGTTCGCCCGTTGCTCACCGACAACATCCAGCACCACCCGCCCCTGGTGCAACATCACGGTTCGATGGCCATGATCCAAAGCCTGCCGCATGGAGTGTGTCACCATCAGTACCGTCAATTGCTGCTCGGCGACAATACGGTCGGTCAGCGCCAGCACAAAAGCCGCCGTTTTAGGATCGAGCGCGGCGGTATGCTCATCCAGCAAGAGCAAACGAGAAGGCTGTAGCGACGCCATCAACAGACTGACCGCCTGACGCTGCCCGCCAGACAGCAGGCCCATGTGATCCCCTAAACGATTCTCCAGCCCCAGTTCCAACGTGGCCAACTTGTCACGGAACAGCTGCCGCTGTTTGCTCTTGACCGCCCGCTGAAATCCTCGCGTTTGACCCCGCTGCAGAGCCAGTGCCAGATTCTCCTCAATGCTCAGCCCCTCACAGGTTCCCGCCAGTGGATCCTGGAATACACGGGCAACCATACCGGCACGACGCCAGGCGGGCATCAGGGTAACGTCCTGTTCATCAATAAACACTTGGCCGCGATCGGGGGTAATATCACCGCTGACCGCATTGAGCAGCGTAGACTTCCCTGCCCCGTTACTGCCAATGACCGTCACAAACTGCCCTGCCTCAATGTTCAAAGACAGGCCACGTAATACCGGGTTCTCCAGCGGGGTTCCAGGGTTAAAGGTTTTAAACAACTGCTCGGCACGCATCATGATGGCTGCCTCCCCCGCTTGCTTTTCAGTTTTTGTTTTAACTTCGGCAGGACCAGCGCCAACGTAACCAGGAGCGCGGTGATCAGATTCAGATCCTGCGCCTGCAAGCCGATAAAGTCTGCATTCAGGGCCAGAGCGATCATCAGGCGGTACAGCAATGCCCCTAACAGGGTTGCCATAGTGATCAGGAACAGGCTACGGGCAGGCAACAGCGTCTCACCAATGATCACCGCCGCCAGCCCGACGACGATGGTGCCGATCCCCATGGAGATATCCGCGCCCCCCTGAGTCTGTACGTACAGTGCCCCCGCCAGCGCTATCAGCGCATTGGACACCGCCATGCCGATCACCGTCAGCCGACTGGTCGCAATCCCCTGAGCGCGCGCCATGCGCGGATTCGCTCCGGTAGCCCGCAGCGCAAGGCCGACTTCTGAGGTCAGGAACGCGTCGAGCGCCAGTTTGACGACGACGACCACCACCAACAGCAATAACGGCTGGATCAGCCAGGCGTTGTCCTCAACCTGGCTGATGAAAGGAGTGAAAACGCTGGGTAAGCCGATCAGGGCCAGGTTTGGCGCGCCCATAATGCGCAGGTTGATGGAATACAGGGCGATCATCACCAAAATACTGGCTAGCAGTTGCAAAATACCGAGCCGCACGTGCAGCCAGGCCGTCAAACAGCCAGCACCGGCACCCGCGATAGCCGCCAGCAAACATGCCAGCCAAGGGTTATAACCGCTGACAATCATCACCGCGGCAACCGCGCCCCCTAAAGGGAAGCTGCCATCGGCCGTCAGATCGGGAAAATTGAGCAAGCGAAAGGAGATCAATACGCCCAACGCGACCAGCGCAAAGATCAGGCCGATCTCCAAAGCGCCCATCAGGGAAATTAACGACATGCGTACCTCATAAACAGCTTGGCCCGCCACCTGCGGCAGGCCATTTACACCCGATGTAAACCATCATTCAACGCAGATCGTTATTTGATGACTTCTTGTGCTGATTGCACCAGTTCCGCTGGCAGAGTGACCCCCTGCTTCTGGGCGGCGGCAGGGTTCACGCTCAGGCTGAGCTTGTTACCTACCTCAGGAGCTATGGCACCTGGCTTCTCGCCCTCTAACAGACGGACGACAATTTTACCGGTCTGACGGCCCAGATCGTAATAGCTCATCCCCAACGCCGCAGCTGCACCACGTTTGGCAACGCTATTGTCACCGGCGATCAACGGGATTTTAGCCTGATTGGCAATGCCGACCAGCGACTCGTAGGTGGAGATAACGTTGTTATCGGTATTGGTGTAGATCACGTCGACTTTGCCTACCAGGCTTTTGGCCGCTGGGGCTACGTCGATGGTACGTGCGGCAGGGACCTCAACCAGCGTCATCCCGCGTTTGGTTAATTCATCTTTCAGCTCTTTGACCACCACCGTCGAGTTGACTTCCCCTGGGCTGTAGACCATACCGACCCGCTTGGCATCGGGTTTAACCTGCAAGATCAGATCGACCTGTGGGCCAATGGCGACGCTGTCTGAAACGCCGGTAACGTTGGTGCCACTCGGCTGCCAGCTACTGACCAGCTTGGCCGCCACCGGGTCGGTTACCGTGGTAAACACCACCGGTATGGTCTTGGTAGCCGCCACTACGGACTGCGCCGCAGGCGTTGAAATCGCCACTATCGCATCGGGCTTGTCACCGATAAATTTACGCGCAATCTGCCCGGCGGTGGCCGTATTTCCCTGCGCGCTTTGGAACTGGACCTTGACCTTATCCTTGTCATACCCCGCAGCCTTTAGCTCATCAATCACCCCATCACGGGTGGCATCCAATGCCGGATGGTCAACGATAGAGAGGATCGCCACGGATTTCGGCGCAGCCGCGTAACTGCTGACAGCAAATAAAGCGGCGGCGAGAGCTACAAAAATATTTTTATTATTCAAAGGCATGGTCATATCCTTTTCAAGTTGGCGTGGGTGCCAGAGGGGGTGATTAATCATCCTAGCACAGTGTTTTATCGCCATCTATCGGATAACGTTTTGTTATCATGTGGTTAACATACAGAATGAGAAGAAAACACTCGGGCCGGTTACATGGGGCAGTGATTCGGGTCACAATCCGCCACTGTTGGCCTCTCGTGTTCGATGCGTAGGCCATTAAACAGCGCCCACACCCCGCGTAGCGAGCGGGTAATGGGCACCGATAAGAACACATTAACCGCGGCGCTCCCTACCCAACCGCTGCCGATCATATTCACCGGAGCGCTAATAAATCGGATGACATCGTGGATCACATCACCCGATTCTACATGGCCACCAGGTGAACAAATCAGGAAATTAATCGGCGCGGAGGACTCGTCAGACAACTCCAGCAGCCTTGCAACAATCACCAGCCAGCCGGCAAATAACCAAACAGTGACGCAATTGCATAGACCGCACTTCCCAGATACAGCAGAACAATACTCACCTGCAACAGCGGATGCGTGATCCAGTTACATTGCCAGAGCGGTATCTGGTCGCCATTTTTGCGGGCGCCCCGCAAAATCAGTATCGGCATGATCGACAAGATCACGCCACTGAAGACACCGGCGAAATACAACGCATTGACGAAAGAAACCAGACCACTGTAAGCCAGCGCGAACGGTGGCAAAACGACTACCATCAACACGCCGAAGCGGCGCAACGGCCGTTCGTCGTCCCCCAACCTGAACTTATCGAAAATATTACTCACGAAGCTGCCGCCCAACCCCCAGTAGGATGTCAGCATGGCACATAGCGCAAAGATATTGGCAGAGAAGAAAGCCCATTGGCCGAGCGCCTGCCCCCACGAGATCGTCGCCACGTCAGAAATATTACCCAACCCACTGAGCGCGATCACCGACATCGGCACCACTGCCAACAGCACAAAAGTCGTTACCATCCCGACAATAATGGCCTTGGGAAGTTGTTCTGGCTTATTCGCAAAACCACGCGCCATCTCAGGCACAATATATTGGGCAGAAAAACAGAACACCACCACACTGAACACGGGCACCATAAAGAGCCAATCACCGTCAAGCAGGTTGCGCATCTGGGTGGTCTCTTTCAATAGCGTCGCGATAACCAGAGCGCTCAACATGACAACCATGCCGATACTGATAAACTTTTCGCCACGACCAATGGCCTTCAAGCCGAGATACAGAACCAACGCCGCTGGGATAAAAAACAGCAGGCTGCCGAGCGCAGGCGAAATGCCGAGCAGGGATTGCAATAATTTGCCGCTACCAGACATGTAAGCGGTAAGCGCGCCGATACTATTGACACATACTGAAGCGAACATGACCCATGAAGCAAAACCGCCGACATAGCGCTGGGCCAAGCCGCTTAGCTGCAGATGTTCTCGGGTACGAAGGGTGGATTCAGCGACATACAGCATAGAGATGGTGGTTACACAGCCAACCAGTACCAACCAGAATAGCAAAGGTAAATAACCTGCTTTACTGGAAGCGTACGCGATAGAAAGCACGCCTGCACCGATATTAGTGCCGACGATCATTGCGACCCCTTCAAGAAAAGTCAGTGATTTGACGGGTGCAAGAGTCCGTTCCCCTGCGGCTAATGCCGGGGAAATGCCGATGTTTTCGCAAGACATATATCATCCTTTGATACCCGGTAGCGTTAATGACCAGGAAAAGTTAGCGTCTAGAGGGTTGGCCGTTACTTTTCATTCACAAAAATGAAACAACCTCACTTGGTTATACAGTGTACGGCCCTATAAACGAGTGCCAATCACGATTACTTGAGGGATCCAATTGTGTTCTTTAAGGGGGAATTATTATTGCAGCGATTCAGCGAACAGCCTGATGGCAAGCGGCATCGCGACTTTATGACGCGAGCCGCACCAGCGATCTTTGTGCTTCGGGCGATTATTGTCTGGCTGGTGTGTACGAGGATTTTTGCAGGACGTGATCAGAGGGCATAAAAAAGTGTGGGAAAGTCGTCAAATGGTTCGCCTGCTGAGGTTAGGATAACCAACATCATTTCATAACAATCCCATTATATCAGCCCTATTCCGTCACTACCCGTCAGCCCTCTGATTTTACAGGCTCATCGTTTTTGCCGTCAGCTTTTGTGCTCAATGGATAAAAACGCCATGAGTTTTTTAACAGCAAATCGCCATGAATTAGCATGGCTTCTTTGTTCAATAAATCTCAGGAATATGTTTCAAAGGATAGTCTGGTGACTGATATTTTCCGATTTTGCGTTTAGGCAGTTTAATCTTCATTTTTGGCAACCGCTTGTAGGGAATATGCTGCAAAAAATGGTGGATAACATTTAGTCGAACCCGTTTTTTGTCTTCTGAATTAGCAACAAACCAGGGAGCCCAAAGGCTGTCTGTGGCAGCAAACATGTCGTCCCTGGCTCGGGAATAGTCGTCCCAGAGTTCGAAAGAACGGATATCTATCTCTGAAAGCTTCCATGTCTTGCGGCCATCATCAATACGTGCACGCAGTCGACGCTCTTGTTCCTTTGGGCTTACATCCAGCCAGTATTTGATGAGAATTATGCCAGACTCCACCATTAATCGTTCCACCATCGGAACCGTCTCCAAAAATTGATGCGTCTGCTCTGGCGTACAAAAACCCATAACTCGCTCGACGCCAGCTCGGTTATACCAACTACGATCGAAGATAACGACCTCTCCTGCTGCTGGCATGTAAGGCATGTAGCGTTGCAGGTACATTTGGGTTTTTTCACGTTCGGTTGGGGCAGGAAGGGCAACAACACGGAACACTCGTGGACTGACTCTTTCGGTCAGTGCTTTTATCGTACCGCCCTTGCCAGCCCCATCGCGTCCCTCAAACACGATGCAAACTTTCAGCCCCTTGGCAATCACCCAGCTTTGTAAATGGACAAGTTCTTCGTGTAACAACCTGAGCTCTTGCTGATATTTTTTTTCCGGGATTTTTACCGTTCCTTTTCCTTGTGGCACACGTTTGCCTGATATGCGCTTGGGGTTCTTTTCTTTTGCAAGACTGGCATCGGGTACGATTTTGTTTTTCTTTCCGTTAGTCATGAAGTTACCCCACAATATCATCAATATGACGCTAGCCAGACGTTGAACGTCCCCTCACAGCGCTTGGAGGGCTGCGTATGCAGGACGGATAAGGAGTCAGGAGCCGATGAGCAACCACGTGGTCTCATCTCATACCATATCGTAGTTGTTATTTCTTCATGCTGCGAACGGAAGGCCGCTTCATTATGTCTACTGTTGTTGGAAAAGTTGCATTGGTCACGGAGAGAAACAAGCTGTTGATGGAGGAACAAATAGCTAAATAAATTGCATACCGTCCTATCCCTACCTTTGGGCGATCTGGAGCGGATGGTATATTTACTGGATAGCATAAAACGAAAAACCCCAAGCCTTTTGAGCTTGGGGTCATTCATAATATGGCGGAGGAGCAGAGATTCGAACTCTGGAACGGTTTCCCGTCGACGGTTTTCAAGACCGTTGCCTTCAGCCACTCGGCCACCCCTCCGTAATGCAGCGAACTATAAACACAGCCGATCCCGTTGTAAAGCCTGAAACCGTTCAACCGAACGAAAAAACGGCATCTGCAAGCTGACCGATGAAGAAATCAACAATCTGGGGGCAGCAATACCCTAGTAGTCACGTAGGGTAAAGAATGGTAAACAAACTTTAATCAATGGCTTGCACTGCACTATCATCATGATCAATTTTGTGATGACCTGATAAGAGAGATCATATGGACCGCATTGTCGTCTCATCCTCCTCGCGCGACTCTTTGCTAAGCACGCATAAAGTCCTGCGTAACACCTATTTTCTGCTGTCGTTAACGCTGGCCTTTTCCGCACTGACCGCAACCGCCAGCACCATGCTGGGCTTACCGGCTCCTGGGCTGCTGTTAATGCTGGTCGGCTTTTATGGTTTGATGTTCCTGACCCATAAGCTGGCCAATAGCCCTGCCGGTATTCTGGCAGCCTTCGCCTTCACTGGCTTTATGGGCTACGCCCTTGGCCCGATCCTGAGCTCGTTCCTGAACGCTGGCGCGGGTGACCTGATCATGTTGGCGCTGGGCGGTACCGCAGTGGTGTTCTTCTGCTGCTCGGCCTATGTGCTGACCACCCGTAAAGACATGTCGTTCCTGTCTGGCATGATGATGGCGGGCTTCGTAGTGCTGCTGGTGGCGGTTATCGCCAACCTGTTCTTGCAGATCCCTGCCCTGCACCTGGCCATTAGCGCACTGTTTATTCTGTTCTCTGCCGGTGCCATGTTGTGGGAAACCAGCAACATCATTCATGGCGGTGAAACCAACTATATCCGTGCCACCGTCAGCCTGTATGTTTCGCTGTACAACATGTTTATCAGCCTGCTGAGCATTCTGGGCTTCGCCCGCAGCAACTGATACAGCACTTTGTTTTGACCTGAGCCCCGCAATGCGGGGCTTTATTTTTGCCGGAGCAAAAGTTTGCTAGACTGTGGCCCGCAATGAATTACCGATCACCGAGGCTGTATGTTGGAGTTTGAAGGTCAGACGATTGAAACTGACGCCCAGGGCTACCTGAAGAATAGTGCTGACTGGCACGAAGGGCTGGCCCCACTGTTAGCGGCACAGGAAGAGATTGAACTGAGCGAAGCACATTGGGAGGTCGTACGCTTTGTGCGTAGCTTCTATCAGGAATTTAATACCTCTCCGGCCATTCGCATGCTGGTCAAGGCGATGGCGCAAAAATACGGCGAAGAGAAAGGCAGCAGCCGCTACCTGTATCGCCTGTTCCCGAAAGGCCCGGCCAAACAGGCGACCAAGATCGCCGGGTTGCCAAAACCGGTGAAGTGTATCTAGCTACGGGTTAATAGCGAATACTGAAGCCCTTATATTCGGCAACCCCACGCGGTTCCACCAGCACTCGGTCAACGCGGGCGCTACGTGGGCCGCCGCTTTTCAGCCACGCCATCAGTTGGTCAACGGCCTGTTGTTCGCCACAGGCCAGCACTTCCACGCTACCATCATCCAGATTACGCGCATAGCCAGTTAACCCCAAAGCCGTAGCCTGGTGTTGAGTGTTATAGCGAAATCCTACCCCCTGCACCACACCATAGACATACGCGGCAATACAAACTTGTGTCATAATCGGCTCCTGATCGATTTCATTACAGGCATTCTCTGCGCTGATGCCCAGAGTGTGTCACTCTTTTTTCTCTATCTGGCAGCATACTTAATTATGACCGCACGCTTGATCCTTGCCAGATGAAGCAATTAAAGATTAAATTTCAATACAAATCAATGAAATATGAAACTTTCAGCTCAATAAACACACTATGTCAGGCAACAAAACACAACTTTCCACAACATATAAATCAATGTATTACGTTAGATAGTGACCTGCATTTTAACTTACCTGCACGCCTCATTAGCCGCTAACAGTTCCCGTTCATACCCGATCCGCTGGTGACGTTCCGCGCGTAAAGCACGCATTTGAACATCGATAGACGCACCGATCTTCAACTGGTCAACAGCAAACGCAGGAACAGAAACCGGGGACGTTTGGCACGGTACTGGCACCGGCACTTTAACTTCAACATACGCGGGTGCTGTTACCTGTTTATTGGTGCAACTAGCAAGCACCAGGGTGGACAATATAAGCATCTTCTTCATTGGCCCCTCTCCTTTCTCAGCTCGGCATTAAAGGCCGCAGAAGCAGCAGCGCACACGTCGCCTTCACTGCGTTCGGTCAGCACCTGATTAGCCTTTCCGTAATCGTCCTGTGCAGCAGCCCGTGCTTTGCGCTGAGCTTCTGCTGCCGCTGCTTGGCGTAGTGCCTCCAACATTTGCAGTGCATCGATCCCGGCGTTCTGGCTGTTAATCGCAGCCGCCTGCTGCCGGTTGTTGCTCTGGCACGTCGCCAGCAAGCCATTAAGGTTATCGATCGTGGGCTGATAGTGACGACTTGCCAGCCATACGCCAGCGCCAACAATGGACGCCAGCGCCAGCAGGATCACCACGGCAGCGGAAACCATAGCCGCCGGTGTCAGTTTGACAGGCATAGTTCACGCTCCTTTTCCCTACGGATTTCCAGGCCCCGTAGGATCTTGCCATTGGCATACACCCAGCGCGGGAACTGGTTGCAGGCGTCAGCTATACGCCCCTCTCGGAAGCGCATGAACATGGTTGATTTCTGCATCGCCGGACAGCCAGCGTTAAACGTAATGCTCACCGCCGCATCGAACGCGCCGATCGGCAACTTGTCGCCGTTGGCATAACGGATCACGCACTTCTCTGCATCCAGAATATTGCGCTCCCAGTCAGCGGCCACCTGGTCGACGGTCTTTCGTACTCCAGGGTTAACCCCGTGCGTATTGCCGATCCCGTCAGTCCATACCTTAGCCGGGCAGAGATACGGCTCAAGGCGGCAAGCCTCCGCATTGCCGATAATCTCCAGCCCCTTCTGACTGGTGCGCACATTACCATTGGCCACAACCAGGCCAATGATGACCATGACGGAGCAGACAACCCCGGCTAAGCCCGTCTTTTTCGAATTCATACCTTGCGCTCCCCTCCTGGTAATGAAACATAGATTTCGGCATCGTCCTCAGTAACAGTAGGGCGATCGATACGTCGTTTTAGATATGCAGCGTAAAGCTCCGTGCGACGCTGCTCGTTAAGTCGCCTGGCGCGTGCATCGATACGGCCAAGAGCAAAAGAGAGAACAGAGATAATTACGCCTACCGCGCCAAACACGATGAATATCAAGTCTTGTGTTGTAATTCCTGCCGCACTGGCGATGGCCGCAAGCCAGGCGAAAAGCTGAGTTACAACGTTATTGGGTTGCTCATTCATCTTCATACCCCACCCCACAGGGACTATTTACTTACACCATCAATGATTTTTATAGCGTCAGAGAATTCATCTAACTTCATCACTTCATCTTCAACGTATGAGAATATATCCTTAACATCTGGTGAGTAATTAAAATTAAACGACCGTTTATCTCCGGTTTTCTCCCCGTTAATTATCAATGAATAACGGGCAACACCTTTATTATCAGACGAAATAGCAATGTCACTGAGTACATATATCAACTCTATCGCTATAGGCTCGCCAACAAATGAAAGGTTATATTCATTTGATTTAACTATCGTACCAACCTGACTAGTTTTTTTAAACGCCATATAATTATACCTCTGGAATTTTGCTAAACACTTTGAAACCTGTTGACGTGTAAATGCGTGCAATATTGCCAGTTATAGCAGCATTAGTGTCATACACAATTTCAGACTCACCCCAAATATTTGTCCCTTCAATTGGGGTTCCTGGGTATGGGGTCACACCATCAATGTTAGATTTCCCAATATCTTTAGTCCCGAGAAGTCTGTTCTTTCCGTTCTCAGGTTCATGCAATATATTTGTTAAATCACTATCAGTGATCCAGTTGGTCCCCTTGTAGATTGCTGGCGTCTGGACTGGGTTAACGCGAATACCGTAGTCAGACCGAGAAATGAATCCATCATAACCCGCTACGCGTACTGATACCCTTGTTCTGCGGATAGGCGTGCTCTCGCCAGGGTTAGCAATATATTGCAAATGTCCCATGTCACCGCTGCCCATCTGAACGATGTTTATGCCAGTGAAGTCTACTGTAACCCCATCGGCCCAGCCGATACTAACCCCATCATGGTAGCGGTCTGCATTGATAACAAAGCGTGACGAATACATGTTACGCAAGCCAAGAACAGGAACGTATCCGAGCCAAGTAGCGTGTTTACAACGACGCGTGGTTATGTTTGCATCTACCCCCGTTGCACCTACGACGTGCAGCCCAACATAATCCCCTGTATATAACCCTGTGGTTCTTGCGAAGCCTCTCACGAATACATCATTCGCACCGTTGATTAAAATCACATCAGCGCGATTCCTTCCGATATCTGTCAGCTCTACATCAACGTTATCGAAATGCACGTTTTTAACGCAGAACTCCCCGAAGTTTCCTGTTTCTTGCTTGCCTGCAATCGTAAGACCTTGACTGCCAGCACACAGCGCACGGTAAGATTTCACTGCTATGTTGTAACACTTCTGGAAAAAATAGTTTGGTTCGATATCAAGGCCGCCGGGTTGATAGACACCACCAACTTTTCCACCGTGACGAGTTGAAACCATTGTTGCTATATTTAAGCCCTTAACGGATATAACAGAAACTGCATTCCTACCGTCAAATACTTCATTAATTGATTCAACAAAATCAATGTTTACGTTTTCAGGAATTGCAGATTCAATATTGCCATTTCCTTGTGTGATATAAAGCCCATCACCTCTAGTATTTCTAAACTTGAGTTTTTTAAAGTTTATATTACTCCCACCAAACAAGCCGATGGAGTGTATTTGTTCATTGTCAATTTTCGATGCAGCGTTTCCATCTACTTTAAGTGATAACTCAGGATTACTAATCCCGTTCAAATAGATGCAATAATCTGCACCAGTTTGTAGGTTTTCAGGCTTGTTCTTTTGAGTGCTTCCGTCACCATGGAATTTAATCCACTCATAACAATCGATTTTAATTTCATTGTGACGCGAATCAAGAACCAGACCATGACATGAGGCCGCAGCGTCCACGATGGCTTTTGCTTTTATCGCTTTTGCCGTATCAAACAGCAACTGCAACTTATCCGTTTCATCAGTCCCATCGGCCTTGACGCCAAATTGTGACGCGGTGATCCCGGCCTTGTCCGGCAGGATCTTCCAACCTGTACCATCAGCATCAAAGAATTTTGCTTCATTCCCTGTTAATGGAACACCATTACTACCATCACGCACATAAGTTGCACTACCAACACCAACAGAAGAATGGCCGCGCGTTGCTATTACCCTAGCCTGTCCTGGGTTAGATGCAATCGCATCAGCAAAGAAATTAACTACATACGCAGAGCCACCGACGTGCGTTATACCATTATCAGCCGCAAGGATGATCATCACATCAGCAGCAGAGCCACTTTCGGGCAAGACAACTATTGGCTCCCCGTTGCTATCATAAGCATGTAGTTTATTGCGGCGTTCCGCCACTGGTGGTACGGGCCTTACATAAGACTCAGGGACTCTTAGCGTGCGGTTAAAATACGAAAGGTTCGTATTATCGACGTAGTTTTTTGTTGCCGCGTCCTGAGGGCTTATCGGGTTTCCCAAGTTTTCAATGCGGTACCCATGAGCATTGAACGGGCCGCCCAACAGCGGGCGGGTAAGCGCCAGGCCGAGATAGATAAACGCTTGCTGTATGGCCATCCACAACCGATCAAAATCCTTGTTGACCGTTTCGGCCAGTAGATCACCGTTGTCCTGGTATTCGGTTAGGCGGTAAGTCGGTACCACTCGTTCAAGCAGAATCACCGAGCCGTTCGCCGGTGGCGTGAGGAATGTCACCTCCCCGCCGTCAACGTTGCCGATACCTGAAATGGTGAAGCCGGAAGACTGCTCCATGCCGTTGATCGATACAGTGAGGTCGAACGCATTGAGCAAGTAAAACTCATACGGGAAAACGGTGCTGATGCCGTTCGCTGTGAAAATGTTATATGGGGTCTGGTTCGGGATCGCCATGTCGGGCCTCGGTCAATAATCCACGGTGACCTCGTGATCTCCGTCTGATGGTTGCCAATCTTCCCGCCCCTGCGCGGTCGGTTTCCCGACCAATTTGCCGATTCGTACTGGTGTTTGACTGATTGCCCCGGCCCCGGAGTCGATATAGTCGTCGTCCTGGTCGGTCAGTATTGGGTTAAAATCTTGCATCTGATCATAGGCTGGTCCGTCGAGAACCTCTGTGTGCGCCCATAGGAAGCGCGAGGATAGCGGCGCTTCAAAGGCATCAAGAATGCGCTTCTGTTTATTGACGACGGAAAACTCTTCGGTCACGCCGCAGCCGGTACCTTTAAGCGCCTGGCGCAAAAGTTTAGGGGCGAATCCACCCGGGCCGTTAACCTCTACAATGACGCGCGGGATCTGGAACTTGGTTACCAGCTCCCTGATCTGCACCACCTGGCCGCCGTTAATTCTGTCCCGCTCGTCAAAGTCGGCCAGCTCCCCCGTTAACCCCACGCATTTATGCCAGTACAAATGCCCGCGCGAGTCGGTAAACACTATCGATAATGCGCTGGCATCTGACTTTATCTTGCCCAGTGCAACGTCCCAATAAGCCACGGCACCGACGATCTGGATATTGCCTAGCCACATGGAGCAGCCGCCGTTTGCGTAGCGTATTTCTGGCTGCATATTGTATTCGCGCATACGTTCTGGATTTAGACGCGACTCACTTACAGGCTTACTGTGAAGCTGGTACTGGCTATCCCATTCGTTAAGGGTGCGCGTTTCCTTGCGGCGCTTGGTCATTTCCTCTGGCGTAAATCGTTCTGGCCATTCGCAATCAGCGTAACAATCGACCGTTTCATCCGGAGGGCTGGCGAACTCAATGCCATCAGTCGTTAGCCGGTAATCGGCACCCTCCACCAGCAGGCGTGCGCCGATATGGATGCCAACGAAAATGTACTCAGGTACGAACGGCAGCGCGTAATGAGTTTGGTTGGCGTCCTTTTCTTCGATGCGGTGTTCTTTATTGAACAGCTTGATCGTTAGACAGTCAGCGCCCATCGCTTCCACCTCGTCGTATAGGCTGTCGTGCGTGTGCGGGGTACCGATGTAGAGTTTACGGCCACCAGGTACCAAGATGTGAGTTTGCTCCCCCAGCCGGTACCGGAGTTTTTCGCGGGCCTCAGGGGTTTGAATATTGCGCGGCACTTCTACGTCGTCGTTCTGGCATTCGTCGGCGCGAGCAGATGTGACGTTAGACAAAATACCCTTGGCGTACATGCTGCCGTTACGCATATCGAGTGCGCCGTTTACCCACCATTGCTCTACGGTTCCCTGGCCATCAGGCAACATGCCACGCGTTAATGGGTGATTGCGGAGAACGTTCTGTGTGTCGCGGCTGGTCTTGTACGCGGTACCGTCTGCCTCTGATTGGTGCAGAATGCGGTACTGCCGATCCCGGTAATACCGCCATGCGTTGTACACGGCCAGAATGGTGGATTTACCAAAGCCACGGAAACACCGAAGCACCGCGAGATCCCCGCGATGCTCCAGCCAATGACAGGCACGATAGTGGCAGTCCGGCACATCCCACTTCATCCGCTCGGCCCACATAATGAAGAACGCAACGAACGAGATCATTTCTTCTTATTCTGTAGGCGCTCCAATACAGCCATTGCGGCTTTTTCAGCGCTTGCCACCTGCTGGCCCAGCTTGAACGCTTCATCGTCCGGATCATCACCGTCTTTCGGTACCCCGCCGCGCGTGTGCATGCCAATAAGGGAATGCACCTTCACAAGCAGCGTGAGCGATGCGGCCGCATTCTTCTTGCACCAGTAGCGATCGCCGCGTTCCTGCTTGGTATGCTTCGTGGGTTCCTTGTCTGCGCCTGGCCAATTATCCGGATCGGCCTCATCAAGAACAACATCGGTTAACTTGTCGCTCAGTACGGTAAGGCGGGTTCTGTAATCGTTGTGCATAAAAAAGCCCCATGGTTAACATGAGGCTATGGTGCTGCGGGTATGTGGTCGGTTTCCTGACTATTTGTCAGCCCACAACTTTTGCAGTTTTGTTAACCCTTTACCAGTAATCAGAGCGGTAACAGATTGCTGCACACCATGATCAGGGTGATCCCAGCTACCAAGTTTCACATCCAGGTAACCAGCTTCGATTTTTTCTTGGTACGGTTCGTTATAACGCGTAACCCATGCTATCTGTCGTAAGAACTGAAACAGTCTGGTGCGACCTGTCCCCAAGATTTTAGCAGCCTGTGCAACGCTCATCGCACCTGGTGCAACGGCAACCTTATCGTGGAACTCGACCTTAGGCGCATCCTCGAAAACCTGATGCTCAAGCTGGTTAACCTGTAGAGAAAGTAACTCTTTTTCTTCCTCAGCCTGAATCACCATCATTGCGAGCTGTTTCGCGCTTGGTAATGCCTTTGTGGCTGAAAATTTTCCGGTACGGTAATCAATGAAAGTCTGGTTAACCTTGAGACGGAACGCCGGGGAGATCCAGCCTGCATACTCGATAGCTAAAAGCTCATGAGCGAAAGTGCCTGGATTAGCACCACCATTAACCGAATTGATTGCATTATGTCCAGGGTGTAAATTCGCACCCAGCTCTTCAATCAGCGCTTTAGTGCTTGATCGCCGCAACCACTGACTTGGTTTTTTATCATCCCCTAACCCGCTCGCTCTATGAAGGGCGTTCAGATTAAAACGCCCCTCATCATCCGTGGTGATCTCCACCCCTGCTATTATCGGCATCGATTTTTCTGTTACACTATACATGGTCAATTTCCTTGGTCTCGGAATTTGTCTTAGATGCCTTGGCGGTTGCCGCCGCCGAGGCATCGCTCCACTGATGAAGCCCTACATCCATCCCTTTCAAACCCTCATCCATCAAATCTTCGATCACTTCGATACTACTGATTAAGTGTTCTTTCCAGATTGGATCTTTCGAACTGATGGCCACGGCGAGAAGGCGAAGTAATGCACGGGCTTTGCTTAGGGGTAACGTGGTTTCATCGAACATAGCGATGATTTCATTGCTGTCCATTCCTCCCTCCTTTGAACGATTGCTCAAGTCGATAAACTACCTCTGCATTAGCTGAACGATGGTTTTCATCTGCAGCCTGCTCAATCAAGGCAATCAGTTCCTCTGGAAAGCGGAACTTTCGTTGCGGCATTTGTCTTGCATTTTTCATAACAACCTCATTGGCTCACGGTGTGACAAAATAATGGCTCACCGTGGCCCATTGTGTCAAGTCACACCGTGAGCCATAATAAAAAAAATTATGAGGTACCGTTTATGAGCCGAGAAGATCCACAAATGCGAGTCCGCATGCCTGCGGAACTGAAAGACGAAATAGCCGAGCGGGCCAGGCGCAACGGTCGATCAATGAACGCCGAGATCGTCGCATATCTAAAGTATGCGATTCGCCACCTCCCCATGCCTGAAGATGACCCTTTGGTCATCCCTCTCCAAACTGAGGACGAAATTGACGAAGAAGAAAGCATCCGCTTGGGTAAGGAAGAAAGCGAGGAATTGGCCGCTATTGTAGAGCCACTAATTGAATTGGCTAAAAAATACTCTGAATTAAAAAAGCTTCATGAGCACCTGATTGACAACAAAAAGAAGCCCGAGTGATCGGGCTTTATTACACTCCCCTTTCGGACATCACGTATATAAGGAAAATCAAATGAAAAATTCATTTATAAAAATAATATTATTCACTTGCCCCTTCTATGCCATGGCCAGCGATGATATCCCTTATGATTTCCCAACCGATGGAGAAATGGCTAACTCACTGAAAACAAATATTATTAGTGCGCCACCTACAGTTAATAACAGCATAAGAGTAACTCGCCTTGAGGTTACAGAGGAAGAGATATCTGTCTTAATAAAAGCAGGTGTAATAGATACATCAAAGCCAAAAGATGAATCACTTATACCAGATGAAAAAGCAGTTGCATTAACAAAAGCAAGTATCATTAATAAATATTGCGCACCGTTTGGTTTTGGTGATTTGTACTTTGATGCGTACAGAAAAAGAAAAACAAAGCTTAATTATTACTTTTATGGAGCCGGTGATGTGCCGCTGTTTTCTTTCACCGTCTCCACAAAAGACTGCTCTACTTAATTTCCTCTTCAACTTTACTCAGTATCGGGGCAGCCCAGAACAAGTTCTGCCCCGGTATAAGCTGCCGCGTAGAATGCACAGCCTTATCATCAAAATCACCGCTAAGTATCCCTGTGGCAATATCAGATAGCTTTCCAAGGGAGTCAAAAGAAGGGCCGAGGATTGAACCAAGGGCATTACGACTAGCATAACGTGATTGCGTTCCAGTACCCAGAGCCGGGCCAAGACCAAGGGTTCCGGCGCTAACCTTCTCCAGGGTGTTGTTGAACTCCATCAGTGGCCCCAGCACACCAGATCGGTCTATACCTTCCAAAACCAACTTTTCTGGCGCATAGTCAACCTCACGCCCGGCCAGCGTATTCTTGATCGCATATGTCATAGCGCCAAGCATAAGCTGAAGCCCAAGCCCGTAATAAAATTGAGCCTCTCCTGCCTGGATCCCGCCAACAGTTGCCCGGTTATAAGAGCCAAAAATAAACGACTTGAACTGGAATACCAACTTACCCATCTGAGAGCTTGACCACAGCGGCGTGTCACCGATCCCCGGAGTTACTATCGTGTTGTTCACGTCCTTCACCACGGCAGACTCGAAAGCGGCACGCACCGCCGGATCATCCCATGCACTGCTATTGCCGATGCGTAGGCCGTCAACCGTCTTGCCGTGCTTGTTAAACTGCTGCTGTATACGTGCCGCCATGTTGTCATCTATACCAAGTTTAGCCAAGCGCGGGTTAGATTTCGTGGCACCGAGAATTAGATCTGCTGTATTCATCCCGTTCAGCGACTTATGGAAGGAGTTCCATTGGTTCATCAGCGTAAGATTGCCAAACTTGCCTGTCGCATAATCAAGCCCAGATTCCAACATAGTGCGTTGCGAAAAACCATCAGCTATATCAGCGATCGCCCGGCTGCGGTCTGACAGCACAATATCTAACGCTGTACCCATCTTTCGCATCTCTTCACGGCTGGCCTTCCATGCAGGGGAACGAGACAACCATTTGCCGTAGGCACTGAAAGTCCTGCTGAACCCGTTAACCATCACGGCGCGGGCTAAATCTGGCACCGCTGATACAGTCATACCGCCGAGCTTCGTGAGATAGTTAACATTTCGGAGTATGTTCCCTGCACGCACAAACGTACCAGACGGATCATCAGGCATTTTGTAAGTACCAAGAAGGCGATCGCGCATCGCCATAATATCCGCTTCGTCACGATTCATTCTCTTATGCAGCTTAGCCTGCTCTGCCGGGTTATTGCGTATCATCTCTGTGTACTCGTCGCGAATATCTTTAAGCACTCGCTCCATGGATGAATCACCAAAGTTACGGGTTAACTCGATGTTAGGCGCGGCGTCGCGGATATGGCGTTGCATTACAAAACGCACGTCTGATTCAAGGAATGGTTCAAGCAGATCGTCAGGAACATTGAGAGAGCGTGACTTTGTTGCGCCTGGTAGCTTCACGGAAAAGGCGTTAGCGTAGTCCTGTGGCCGCATTGCCCCGATAATTTTATTGATCACTTCATCAGCCGCTATTTCGAGATCTTCTAACGGAACCTTGTTACCACCACGAGACCACCACCCAGTGATAATGCTTCGAAACTCATCACGCCTTGCCAATATTTCTCCCTGGCGATACATCCGGGGGAAGTAGCTTTGCGCTCCAGTAACTTTTAAGTTATCTGCGAGCATACCAAGAGACTGCATTTCATTGCGGATATTATCGAGGATGGGGCGTAATGCCTTCGCCGTTTCCTGCACTACAGCATTGGAGCTGGTATCATTACGGCGCATTGCCCGGCCAACCTCCTCGGCGAAATCAAGCTTACTGCCCGTGCCACCCTGCGCCCTGAATTTTGCAAACCCATCATTGGCAGTTATAGCAGAGGCGGCCTCCTCTCGTGCCCACATGCGTACCTGTGTTTCTGCGGCGGATGGCGTGGCTATCCCCTCCAGATTCTTGGCAGTAGTGAGGTTGTTCTCTGCTAGTTGCTGAACGGTACGGCGTACGGTTACAGAAGGGGAATCCATTGTGCGGCCAAGCGGCGTCATGTTCATTACCTTGTTGACGACTTTTGGCCCCCGCATGGTTTCCTGGACAAGCGTTGCGGCCGGAACGTTCATCGCCCCCACGCTACCGCCGGTGTTGATGTTCCTGAGCGAATCAGCGATCTCTGTTTGCGCAGCGTTACGAACCTCAGGGCTGAGTAGGTGAGAACCAGCGCCAAGCATGCCGCCCAACACGGCGCCGGCTGCCGTGTGAAACAGACTTTCCTCTGCTGTCCGTGTGTACTGCTGCTGATGCAATGCAAGTTCGCTTATCGCAGTGCCACCGGCTGCAATGGCAGCGTTTGAAGCAACGCGAGCAACAAGTCCTCCCTGGGCACCAGGCACGAACAAGCTGGCAATAGTAACCGGATCCACAACTCCAGCGGCAATGCTGGCCAGAACGCCAGGCACTCCAGACTCTGCAAGAAATTGTCGATCCTGATTCTCGCCATCAATCCGCTGCTTTATTGATGCTGTTTGCTGTGGGGAGCGAGAGTCAGAGAACGCGGTAGCCCATGGCTCATATCCCTTAGTCTCCGACGGATCGGAAAAAGGGTTATACCCCTCCTGTTCTTCGAAATCTGGCGCAGGGTTAAACAGCCCGGACATGAGATTGTATTGGCGGAACGCCGCGCCCAATACTGATGGCCCTTCTTCAGCCGGTGCTGGGTTTACGCCTGGCGCTGTTGGAGTATCCCATCCTGGCGCTTGAGGTGCGGTGAAGTTGTTGGCGTATGAATCGGGCGTTGGATAAACAGGCATTATTCGTTACCCCATCTGAAGTAGTTTTTAAGTTGAGTTTTTTGTTTTTCAATACGCTTCTCATGGCCTTCCTGATACTGATCGTCAAACCCCCGGTGCGCATCATAGAACCCTCTGCGTTCTTGGGCCTTCTGCATTGTCTGTTCAACGCTCGCCTTTTGATCTGTAAGCAACTCTTGGTATGGCTTCCAACTTTGGAGATCTGGCCTGTAGCGTAGTGGGCGCCCATCAGCATCAAAATAAGGTTGTAGCGTTGGCACGCCGTCCTTATCTTTATCGCTGATCATGATGGCGTAATCGCCGTTCCTAGGTGTGCTGACGTCAGGAACAAGAATCACATCTCCCTTAACTTTCCGCTCCGGTGTGGCAACATTAGCGGTTGCTACACGCCCAAGGCTTCCACCCGCTGCCGTGACGGCAGGGACTTCAGAGGTTCCATATATCAGCGCTTTTCTTTCCTCTTCCCACTGCTTCGACTGCCATCCGCTAGGGCCACCTTGATACAACGCCTCTGGCGCATATTTCATAAGCTGAGCACTGCCGTTGACTTCACTAATCGACCATGCGCGGGCTATTTGCTGCTCGGTCATTTTCTTGGCAACATCTGCATTCCCACCAGCAGTACGAAAATTGATGTCATACAAAGATTGGTAATCATTGCGAAAGCGAGTCGCTTCGGGAGTAGTATCTTTTGCCGAAGGATCCCTTCGAAGAAACTCAGAACGTTTACTCACAAAATCACTAGCAGCGTTAAGCCTATCCTTTTTATACGATGAAGTGCCCTGCTCTGATGCAAGTTGCGATTTCAGCGCATCAGACTGGTTGTATGCCAGATTGTACGATTGCTCCATGGCCATATCAGGATTAACGCCAGCATCACGTAGCAATTTTGCGTTAAGGTAAAAGGACTGTTTTTCCTTCGGCATGTTAGATAAGGCGGCGGGATTTGAATCATAAATCCGACTAACCAACTCAGCAGCAGGAATTGCAACTTTTGGATCTTTTGATACAGAGGCGGCATTAAGTATCGATGATAATTCCGGTGGAATAATACCCGTTTTGGTGACAAATGACGCCGCTGCATTAATTTGTTCATTGTCGTTGATATTGAAGTCTTTAAATTCACTCCTCCAATAATTTCCTGCCGCATCTTTATTATTTTTATTATCTGGGTCTAATGCCACTCCGTTATTCAATGCATTGGAAACCATCACACGGCCTTGGGCTGCCTCCCATTCCTTTTCCGCCTTTGCTACTGCCGTTGTTCTCCGCTGCAATGAGCGCCATTGGTTTAGATCGCCGCCGGATTCTTCTAGCTTTTTCCGCTGGTCGAGGATTAACGCTTGCGCAGCTGCTGGGCCATCAGAGATTGCCTTGCGTATCTCTATCTGATCGCTCAGTAGCTTTTGTGCTTCCCCCGCAAGGCTGGTGCCTCTTGTGCTTGATAGTAATGTGGTAACGGCCTCTTCGGATGGCTCGAAATTGTTATCTACAAGCAACGAGAATTCATTAAGGCTCTTAGCTGCCTGCGATTCTCGTTTAGCCTCTGCCGCGCGTGCTCGGTTCTCAATGGTGATTTGATAGTTCATCGACTGGTTGAGCAGCGCGTTTCGCTTTTCCGGGTCGAGCTTATCGAGATAAAACCCGTTTTCAGCAGTGAGATCGTTATTCAGTGCTGTAAGCGCCCCACCGTTATTACGTGCCTGCATTAACCGCTGTTGCGCTTGGTTATACCAATTCTTATCAATGGCAGTTTGTTTTACCTTTCCCCACTGCGCACCGTATGCAATACGACCTTGTTCGTTAAGCGCATCCATTGAAGCGTTAATCTTCTCAATGTCAGCGTCGGGGTAGTTCGTCAACTTTCCCAACTGGTCGAGTTGGCCGTCAACCTGGTCGCGCGCTTCAATTTTAAGGGCAGTATGCGCATAGTTTCTGGCGGTAGACATGCCGTCAGATTCATAACGCGTAACCCCTCGTTGGGCCACTTCACTACCCGCGATATCTAATCCGGCGAACTGTGGTTTATCCAGTTTTCCTACTGCTGTTTGGTAGAACGTTTCTACCTGGTCGGCACGTAAGGAGCCATCCTCAACGCCGGTGCGAATAGCCTCGTTGATATCTTTAATTTTTATCTGGTAGTCAAGAAGCTCATCACCAGCCCGACCGCGCACCACTGCGTTTACCTGCTGTCGAACATCATCAGATAATTTGGCCACTGCCTGCGCTGGCGCACCGACACCATCAACGTTAACGCGTGTTGGCTGTGGCTGAGGTGTTACATTGCCGAAGTTACCCGTTGGAATACGCATTACCTGATCCCCATATTGCTAAACATGTTATTGGATGATGCACCGCCAGTGTTTGCCGCTGGTGTTGAGTTGGGCTTTTTCCATCCGGAATACATAGTGCTACCAGCTTGCAACAAAGAACTACCAGCATTGATATAGCCCGCCGTCGCTGCATTTTTCCCACTAAGGCGATCAGCTTGAGCCTGCGCGTTATACCTAGCACCGGTATTTATTCCGTTCATAGTGGTGGTGTAAGCGTCCTGCTCCGCATCGCCGGTAATATCGGATGTGATCCGCAGCGCTGTACCCTCTCCAGTTTCCACGCCAGAAGCGGCCAGCGCCGCGTTAGCCTGTGATGCCTGCTGCGCGCCAGCTTTCCGGATCCGTGCCGCTTCTACCCTGCCCGCTGCGCGTGCTGCGTCTGCATCGGCATTAGCCTGCGCTGCCTGGTAGTTCGCCATTTTCTTCTGCTGCTGTCCCTGGGCTACTGCGCCACCGGCAGCCAGTACCGAGGACGCAACCAATGCAATCTCTACGCCAGTACACATATCAAACCTCTACCGAATACAGGGAGCCAACGCGGCTCAGGCCAAGACGCTCATACATTTCGCCGGTACGTGCTTCATGTACGCCGGTGGTAATGCCCATATTGACCAGCGCCGCACCGTTATCTTTGGCCCAGGCCAAGAACGCTTTCACCATGCGCGGGCCAGCAGAGCCGCCGCGATGCTCCGGCGCGATGAATAAGCCGTACTCGAAGGCCATCAGGCTGTGGGAAAACCACTGTTCGCCAATGCCGCCACCGAGCCAGCCGATAACCTGGCCGCCCTGTTCTGCAACGAGCACGATCCCCACATCAGCATCAATCAGCTGTTTGGCCAACGCCGCGCATTTATCGGCGTCGAACGCCCCAGACGCATAACGGGATTCAAGGTACATGCGGGTACCCAGTTCAATCAGTGCCGGAATGTCACCGGCGGTAGCGTGTCGAATCATAGTTACCCCGCGTTAGCTGTGAATGTGATCATGATGGCCAGCAGATGGAACGGCAGCGGTTGCGGCTGCTGGATGATTAGGGAGTCCTCTCCACGTTCCCAGCCCAATTTTCCGAAGAAGTGATCGCCGGTGAAAAGGGGCGCGGGTTGGTTGAGGATTTTCGGGCCGAACGTACGGAACGGGATTACCTGCCCGTTGCAGGTAGCGCCAGTGGTATCGAGGAAACGCATTGTCACTTCGCTGGTGCGCTTCTTGGCGTTCTGCGTGGTACCTTCGGACGTGGCTACTTCTGGCGTCAGCGTTTGAATGGTTGTTTCAAAGTGCAGGCCGAACTCTACTTTTTTCGCTTTGCGCGGCAGAGTGATCTGCCCACTGGAAACAACGCGTTGCGGCATCACGGAACCGTCGGCAACGATATCAATCAACTTGCCTTCCAGGTGGTCTAACCCGTCCCAAATTTCCGCACCATCGTCTGCTTCGCCAGTGGTGGCCGAGTCTGTGCGGACGTCCGGATCGAGCACCTCGACATAACGCACCGTTTGACCGTTCACCTCACGGCGCACCAGCACATAAACCGCGTCGTTATTTTCCGTGGGGATTGAGGCGACAGATTCAAAATAGCCCTCTGTGGTCTGCCGCGACCAGGCGATCACGTCTTGCGCACGGTCGATGGCCAGCGAAATTAAAACGCCATCGTTACGCACCAGCCATATGAAAGCGTCCGGCTGCTGCTGGTATGCCATATCGAGTACGCCGGTACCGGTGATGTGTTCGGCCAAAACGGTCATGTCATTAGCGGAGTAAGAGACAAAGCTATCCGGGTCATACGCCACGGCATACAGCTTTTTGCCCGCACGCTGGATAAACATGATCTCGGTACCGACGCGCACCGGGCGGATATTGTTGCAGCCGTACGGGCTTGGGTTTTTAACCGAGATATTGGTCGGGGTGATTGCCGCGTCATTGCCTGCGGTGATCGTGAACTCCCCGCCGAACGTCAGCGCGATTAGGGTGTTCATCTGCGCCAGGTGAACGATCGGGTTGAGCTGGTCGGAGGATAGCGTGAAGCTGATCGCGTCGTCGTCGTCGGTACCCAGCTCAAAGGAAAGGTAAACACCGGTTTCGCTGAACCAGATAGCCTGAGGGTATTTTGTGGAACCGGCCAGCACCAGGCGCTGCTGATAAAGCGTCACCGCGCCCGGGTAGCCGAATTCATCCGACCACACTGTATCCTCACGCGTCCACGCGCCCGGTGATGCGGCTTGTGTTGCGCTAAGGTCGGTGCGAATGGTGCCCACGGCAACCTGCTCGCTCGTTATGCTGTTGAGCAGCACCAGGCCGCTGTTGATACGCACGTACGAACCCACATCCTCAGCAACCCAACCTGCACCAGTGAACGGCGGTAAATCCTCGCTATCCTCTGGCGGCTCTGCATCGCTCAGGGTTAACGTGATTTCCGAGCCTACGAACTCTTTTACCGACGGCTTGCACCACTTATCTGGCGTGTCGCGGATCTCGTCGAACGGCTCCACGATAAACGGCGCAGGCTCCAGCACCCAATCAAGTTGGCCGCGACGTTGCAGTCGGTACGGCTTCACATCCTGATTAACCAGGAACATGGTATCAGCGCCTTGCACATAGTTAATTGCGGGCAGTTGATCCACGCTGTACGGGCTGGCGATTTCGTACGGCGTTCCGTCGCCGTTAACGAGCTGCTGGCCATCCTGGTAAATCCGCATGTACCGATCGCCAAACTCCAGCATGTAGGACTGCGAGCGGTTGAACACGTACGGGATTAAACGGGCCTTACGGTCACCGAATTTAGCAGCAGCCGCAAAGCGGGTACCAGGGCGCCGCATCACGCCCCCCTGCACCACGCACACAGCGTTTTCGATAACCTTGGCACCATTGGCGTACCGGGTTATATCAACACGCCCCATCAGGCGCGGAGAGATTTCCCCGGCAGTGAAGTTGGTTTTGATCAAATTGGCGCGCATGGTTAAAGCCTCGATTCGAGGGTTGGATAGCCGCCCAGTTCTTCCGGTGGCTCCTCTTGGCCATCGATCGCTTTAGCCTGGCGCAGCAGATAGGCGGCCTCCTGCGTCAGCGTGTCACGTAACGATGCGGAGCTGGTTACCGCATAAGCCAGCTTTGCGGCCATCATGGCTTCGGCCAAATGAACCAGTGCCGGATCCCATGTTGATTCGTCCTCGTTTCGCCAGATGTAACGCAGGCGGATCGCATTCAGGTTGGCCAGCAGTCTGTTGCCTTCAATCCGATACGGGATATCGTCGAACTCCTCCCCAACCGAAAGGATGCGGATCAGGTCGCCAGGTAACGGAAACTGGAACCCAAAACCAAAGGCGGGCGGCGTGCTGCTGGGTGAGAGAATGACGCGCTTAACAGCACAGTTCCACGGATGAGCACGCAGCAGGTTATTGCGTACAGTGGGGTAGATGTTCGAGCAAAGGCGCGCATGCTCGGTAGCCTCATCGAAACTGTTAATCGGATGAGCACCGAGAGCGAGAAGCGCGTTTGAGCAGATAGTTACACTGGAAGCCATGAGCGGTACCTTTCAAAAAAAAAGCCGGGTGTTACCCCGGCAAGGGCGCTGGCATTAAGCGACGAACCCGATGGATACAACCTTCTCCTCTGCGGCACGGCCTGCACCATAGGAGGCATCAACGGAGATCTGGATCGTGTTGTTCTTGTCGCGACGTGGGCCAATGTCGGTGTTGTACTCCGCACCGGTACCAAAATGCACGGCTGACTTAGCCCAGGCGACGGCGGTCTTGGTGGTTACACCTGCATCCTCCACCGCGTCGAGCTTCTCATACGCCAACCAGCGGAAGCCCAGCCAGTTACCGGATAACGCTCCTTCCTGCAGCATCTTCACGGCCATGAAATCCGCGCTGGTCAGCGTGGTATCGCTCAGGATGGAGGTGAGCATGTCAGCGTTGTACGTGATGTACAGTTCTTCCCCGTTCTGCTCGTCACACTCGTTACGGCGGAACATGGCTTTAGCTGCGATTAACTTGGCTTTGGTTACACCGGTACCGCCTGCCACAATCTTCTGTGCTGCTGGCAGAGCTACCGGCGTGTATGCGCCATTGTTTTCGGTTTTACGCAAAACCGTATCCAGCAGTGCGCGGTAAATCACATCGTCTTTTTTGCGGTTGGCGGCGGCCAAGGTCAGTTGCAAGTACGGCCCCTGGGGATCGGCGATCAGCTTACGCAAGTCACGTTTTTCTACAGGCACGAATACACCGTAATCCGCCATCAGCGCGTTACGGGTACCAGCCTCAGGCACATCCCAAACCGTATCACCAAAGCGCGTGGTGATTGCGTTCATCTCAATAGTGCCCATGTCGTTGATGGTGAAGGATGCGCCGGTAATCATGCCGCGATCGTGTACGGCACCTTGCAGGCGTGAGTCCTTCTGCTGAGAGAGGATTTCGAAAGAATCATGGAACTGCTGCACAAATGCAGCGGTGATCATGTTCTTATTGGAATTGAATGACATTGTTATTACTCCAAACATTATCGCCTGCGAGGTGTCGGTTTCCCGGCTCGGTTCAACGCTGGCCGATTGGCGCTTACGGACAGCGGGAATTCAGGTATCCGGCTACCACGCCGGGCTGTTGGAGCAATTCTGTTGGAGGTGTGCGGTCGGTTTCCCGACCAAATGAAAAAGCCAGCGGCTAGGCTGGCTCTGTGGTGAATGGCACAATGGAGTTATGCGACGGTCTGGCTGCCGTATGATTTCTGATAGAACGCCCGTACTTGTGCGGATACACGTTCGTGATCTGCATGTTTCGGGTTGGTGTACGCCTCAGACTTCATCAGGTCACGGATGCTCTGCTGTTCTTCGAGATTGACCTCACCACCGGCGGGGGTGTCCTCGCTCATCTCTGCGCCAATCTTGGCCAGCATGCGGATCACCATCGGGTTGTTCCCGATTTCGTCCATCTTGCCCTTATCAGCAGGGTCGGCCAGGTTGTTGAATGCACGGTACGCCAGGCCGATATTCTGTTTAAACTCGGCGTCGGTTTTCCATGTTTCACGCAAAGCGGTGGTGGCGGCTTCCGCGTCTAGTTCTGCGGCACCACCCACTAGGCCCGGGGCGCGCTGCATGTACTCACCCAGAACGAAACCAAGCTGATCGTTGGTGATGCCTTTGGCATGAGCCGATTTGAGGAACCCCTGCATTTCCGGATCGGCTTTGAACTCGTCCCAGTTGAAGCCCTCGGCCTCAACCTTCGGCGCGTATTCCTCTACAGTTTTTGGTGGCACATCACCACCGCCCAAGCGTTTCTCAAGGTGCGTATGCGCCTCTGCAAGCTTACGAGCAGAACCCTCCATGTTGAACTTGCCATCTTCGCCAGTAACGCGGTATTTCTCCGGTATCCAATCATTCGCACCCGGTTGTTCTGCCGCGCCGGTACCGAGAAGAGAAGCAGGGTTATTACCCTGAGAACCAGCATCATCACCATTACCGCCCCCTTCGCCGCCATCGGTTCCTGCGGCATTCATGAATAAGTGTTTAAGCTTCCACATCGTCGTTTACTCCATTGGCTCTGTTGACTTGCATCAAAATGAAATCGAGCACAGAACGTTGTCCGGCCCTGTAACACGTTTCCCGATCGCCCTCGGGCCCACCAGGCACAAAAACAGGGCGCCCGAATCGTTTGGTTAATTCCTCCAGAATCTGCGGGCCGCCTGCCATCTCTTCAAACACGCGCTTGTAATCTTCTGGTGTGATTTCTTTGTGGATCATTGGTTACCTGCCAGTTGTTGCCCGATAGCCGCCCCGGCTTCCTGCCCTGCTGCGCTGGCGGCCTGCTGGCCTGCCTGCATCATGAGAGCCTGCTGTGCCTGTTGCTGCCGTTCTTTTGCGCGTCCGTCACGCATACTTGTAACGTCTGCAGATGAACGTAAAACCTTGGCTGGCACACCAAGTCCTTCGGACATAACCCGGACTGCCTCATCAGGATCCATGTTGTCTTTTGCCTCAGGGAAAAGGGCTTCCATTTGTCCGACCGATGCCACTAGTTGCTGAATGGCGGTTACGTCCTCCAGCTTCTGGGCGCGCGCCAGTGGGGATATATATTTCACGTTGAAGTTGGCAGCGTTCATGCTTTCAGGCGGCTCAGGGAACACACCGGCGCGGAACGCCAGGCCAAAGCAACGCACAACCAACGGTTGCAGATATTCAGCCTGGAAACGTCCGTACACTGGCCCCAGCAGTTGCCGGATGAGTGCCACACGCACATGCACTTCGGTAGCAGTCATGGCCGGGCCGTCTTGCGGTTGTAGCTGGTCGGCCATCATGATTTTGCGGATAGCGGCTTGCAGGCGTTGTTCTGCGGTAAACGCGACGTTGAAGTCGGCACCGGTCAGCAACGGCTTCATGCTGTCCACGCTGTTGGCCACGATGATTTTGCGTGGGCCCACCTTGACGGTGCGCGGGTTGAGTACGCCGTCATCCTCGGCGATCCACATGCCGGAAATAGCCAGGTCTTGCGCGGCCTTCTCCATGCGCTTGGTTTCGTTCAGCTCCTTGCAGTCGGGCAGCGCGTCGTACGTTGGCCCTATGCCGTAGCTTGTGCCGGGGATTTTCATCCATCGCGGTACGCATACGGGGAATTCGTGGTACCCGGATTCACGCACCACCTTCTTGCCGGTCACCTCGATGTTGTACGACGCAAAGCGCATATTCTTGGCCAGACGCGCATTCACGACATAGTTATCGCGGGGGAAGATGGCATGCAGGAAATCAAACTTGTCGTCTGGTTTATCCTTGGCAGCCTTGCGGATCTTCTCGCTCACCTCCCTGTCGCCGAACTTCTTAACCGCCTGTGCGGCTGTGAGCTGATAGCAACGGAACACGGTATCGATAATGCCGTCGCTGCGTGTTGATGCCACGAACACCTGCGCCAGTGGCCACTGTTGGAACGAGTAGCCGCCCTCCTCCTGGTTCTCTTCGATGTACAACGCAAACCAGCCAGCACAGACCACATCGAGATTGGCCTCGTAGCCTTCCGCGTCGAAGTTTGAAGAGTGGATGTTTTCCCAGATGAGGCTGGCGCAGGTTGATAGCCAGGCTTTGGCGTCGTCGGGCAGTGATTCGCTATCGAGGCTCAACCATTGGGCGTTGGCCGGTGTCATACCAGACATAAGCGCAGAGGCCAGCATGCGTGCGCTGTCAGTCGCGGTACCGTCCAACAGTTTCGCAACCTTGGATTTTGCGCTCTGGGCATCCAGCACCTGGGTGGAAAATCCCGAGCCGCGCAACGGGTAGGTAAAGTCGTAGCATTCCCGCCAAACGCTCTCATGCGACTGACGGGCCGCCTTAAGTGTGTCCACGCGCTTGATTAAACGGTTGGCGATTTCATCCATTGGTTAAGCACCTAAGGTAGGTTTGCCGGTCGCGCCGGTGGATAGCAACGAGCTGCCGGTATCAGTAGCGCCTTCGGCACCGGTGGCCAGCAGTGATGATCCTTTCTTGCGCTTCTTGCGTGATGCTGCGTCAGCGTTAGATGCTTTGGCTGCTGCGTTTGCTGCTGCGTCTGCCTCGGCTTGTGGGTCTGTTTGCACAGGGCTTGGAACTCCGCCTCCACACATGGCTGTTCTCCTATTCCGGTACGTGCCAACCGTGCTCGGTCAGCACTGGTTTGCCTACGGCTGCTTTACGGGCGCCGTCCTCGTTCACGACCATTGCAGCAGCTCTACCGCGCAACGTTGCAACAGTGGCTGCTGGTGTGGTTGCCTGCTTAACCAGGTCGAGGAAATCAAGGCAGTTGGTCAGCGGGTGGCCGTTCGCATCAACGAACCCGTACGCCTCAAACTTGGTGATGATTTCGAAACCGGCTGCGGGCAGAGCAGAAAGGGCCGCATTGCGGGCTGAAAGGTCAATTGTCACAGTAGCGGTAGAATCCCCCTGCCCAGGATCCACACCGATAACCGTTGCGCCTGCGGTGGCGGCGTGCAGTTCTGCGGCGGTGTTGGCTGGCTTGGTGGTTACTGGTAGGTCAGCAGCATTACCGGCTAGGGAATTCTCAAGCGTGGTGTCTGCCGTATCTGCGGGGGTGCTCTGCTGCCCCGGTACCTCGATCACTTTCTTTGGACGGGCCATTGTGGTTGCTCCAGATTGATTGGGTGCTTGTGATTGGCACCCTGCGGGTTAGTTAGATGGCTTCAAGTTTGGCGCGCACCAAGCAATCCTTGGCTTCAAGCAACTTGCGCAAGCCAGCGGATTTCTCCGCGCCATCCGGCAATTGCTCATCCATCTGCCGTGCTAGGTCGCCAATTGGCTTACTGACTTCCTGCAGGTGTGCTGGTAAATGCTCATATGCGAAATATTTAATGATCGGTGATTGCTTGCTCATTGGTTGCCCTCTTGTGGTGTTGATAGAGCGCTCATTGTTGGCGGTTCTTGCGGTCGGTTTCCCGACCAATTGATCCCCCCTTGAACGTCCACCATTGCCGGTAGAGCACCGTTGGCAATTTCTTCTTGTCCAACCCGGTCACTTGGCACCACAGAGCGATCAGCGCCTCACCGTCACCGTGGCGCGGTTCTGATCCGGTCTTCCAACCGAGCACGGCGGATTTGCTTACGCCTAACTCGTTGGCGATTTCTTGCGTTGAGAGGGAACGACGATTCAGGTCGGTGATGACGCGAAACCATTCTGTGCGGAAAGTAGCGACGAGGGGCATTTTTAACCCCCTAAACGCGCGCGTGCGCGAGGGCTATGGGAAGTGAGCACGCAATCCCCGCTTATGGAAAAGGGAGCCAAACAGAATTTTGTTCTATCCGCCCGCGTGTGGCCATGTGACTTTTCAGGATTTCCTGTTGCCCTTAGGAGCAGTATTAAATTCTGATTAGTCATAGTTTCCCCTCACTGCGTAGTAACGCCTGCGTGCGCAATACTCCCTCTGCGTGGTATAGGCGTGCTGTTTGCTCGTCTATGTGGCGTGTACGGCGGTCTATCTCATCGTGGCAGCTACTGCATGCGTGAGCGCCTTGGGCGTCGTGTGGCTTGATACCGGTACCGCATGTACCAGCCATTCTGTAATGCGCCAGTACGGTGGTTTCAGGATTGAAGTTGCATATGCCTGGCATGCGAACCTGACATTCCCGGCCTTTGGCCTCTTTGCGTAAGTTTGTCATGCGGCGTAGTCCATCAGCTGTGATGCGGCGTTCTCTGCTGCTTGCTGGGTTGGGAACGTGCGGTACAGGATGAAATTCCACAGCACATCGATGGTGGCTTTGTAGAGCTGGGTGAATTCGATATCGTCCATCTTGGCAAAGGATATGCTGCGGGGTTCTTTGCGAATGCTGCCATCAGGCATCTGGTATTCGGTGCAGTGGCCTGATTGGATTGTTACCCAGGTGCGGAATGCTTCGAATGATTTGGTGGCGCTGATATTACCGGCGCGCTTTAGTGCTACATCCTGTAAATACTCATCGGCGACGGCCTGCAGTGAATCCTCATTGCCAGCGTAGTGAGCCAGAAATAACACGTACCCGCGAACGAGTTCTTTGTCTGCCGGTGATATTGTCCCGCCGGTCGGTTGCCAGTAGTGGTACCCGAGATTCAGCAGGGAAAAATATTTACGGTGAAGCTCAGGGTTACGGGCCTGTTTGAAATCGGCGTACAGTACCGCGCCGAACTTTACCGATTGCAGGTATTCGCGGGCCTCTGGCGTAAATGGCACCAGTAAACCACCTGCTGATTTTACAAATGAATACTGCGCCATTGGATATCCCCATATTGGCGCAGCGACTGTTCAGAATTAAAGCGGCTGGGTGTTCAATCCAGCCTATTAATTATAGCGTAATACCCTCTGGTGATACAACCTTATAACCAGCCAGTTTTTGCATTTCTATCAATGATTTAAATGTCAAAATGAACTCATCGTCTTTGATGTCTCTTGTGCCAACAATCTTGTTATCCTTAACTCGGATAGCAACGTAGCAGTTGGCAGGGAGCGTTTTTATAACATCTGTCATGTCGACCATGAAGAACCCCGGTAAATCAGATAGATATAACACCTCCTTAGCCCCTGCCTGCTCGCACTGAGTGCCAAGCCATTCATGCGCGTTACCAGCCGTGATATATAAATTGGTTTGTTTTTATCGATCGCTTTAGCCGATCGCACACCCCACAAATACTGTATATAAAAACAGTATCACCAACATTGTGATTGATCAATTGTTCACTAAGAAATAATTTAGAACGCATATAACTATATGATTGATATGTAAACCTCTTCCTTGAGGTTTTTTTTCACACTAATGCACCACACAACAAAAACTGATTGACTCCCTTGCCTATCTGGCGCTAAGCCTCCCCGACTTCTCAATGCGGCCTATGAGGTTCTGCAGCATAACTTTTGCGTACATGGCTGGTGCAAGAGCTTTGGGGGCGTCAGCTCCCCCCTGGGCGACAAAGGCAAGTTTGATATGCTTTGGAGCCAGCTTAAGGTTATCAATCTTGTTGTTAGCAGTATCATTATCCAGATGTACGACGGTGTAGCCGTCGGGGATCGGGCCGTGAACACACTCCCACACGTACCGATCGAGCATCATCTGAGAGCCATTGATATATATTCTGCGCCTGTCCTTTCGTGCCTCGGTGTGATATTTACCCCAACCGTTCTGCGTCATCAGAGCCCTAATGGCATCGATAGTTTTCTCTTCCGAAAATTTCTTGTTGTATTCTTTAGTTAATGCCGCCCAGCTTAACTGTTTGTTTACATATAAAAATGTAAGCTGCTGCTCTGTATACCTTGACTCCTTGGATACATATTCATCTAACCCCAAGGCCTTTAGCTTATGCTGAATCGCCATTGGTGTTTTTTTGGTGTTGAATCGATAATTAAATGCCTGGGTAATTTCTTTATACGTATTACCTCGGCAAATTGAATCGAGAAAAACTATTTGAATATCCGTGTATCTTCCGCTCATTCTTTAATCCCCATAACCTCAGGAACGCGCCCAGCGTAACCGTCATAAACCGCTTTCTGAGCATCGAGCGCAACGCGGTACGTTTGGATCATGGTTCCTGCCACCTCAGAAACCGCCTTGGCGCGCATCACTTCTTCCTGCAATGCCTCACCTTTCAACCCTGGATCAGTCAGGGTTTCCAGTATCATGAATTGATGGTTCATTAAGTCTGTGATTGTGTTTTTCATGCTGTTCTACCCCTCAATCATTGAAGCCATCAATAGCCATCTGCACAGCCTCTTTCAGCAATTCGAGAGACTGCGCGGACGTTGACTTAACGACGAATACCGCGCCAATTTCATCGCAATGTTTACCTACCATTTCAGCATCGAAATTCACGCCGATCCCCGATTTCCCCGCTGGCGTCGGGGCAAAGGCTATGCCTTGTGCGTCAGCCCATTTGATGTGACTTATCATCACGTCACCAGTGCCAAGCAATGCATGGGACACACCATCTTGATGTGAAAAACCTATTGGCAACTTGATAGGCTGCTGTAGTCGCTGCTGAAGATCATAATTTGTGCGCTGTAAATTAAATGACTTATCGTGCCACTCCTCTGCCATTTTAAAGTACTTAAATCCTTGTTGCTTTTCTGCCTCTGCTTGTGCCTTTTCTTTGAGTAGTCGCTGCTCAAGCTCTGCGATGCTCTGGTCTTTCTCTTCCAGCGCTGCCAGCAGTGCGGTTACGTACTCTTGCGAGTAGAGCGAAACAACATCAGGGTCTAACGCTTTATCGCGTACCCATTCCATTTTCCCATCAGGGCGTGTTTTATACCGACCTCCCTTCCCATATCCCTGAGCAGCTTCCTTGTTTGAAAATGTTGTATTTGTGTTTATGCGCGATTCTGGTGTTCCGTCATCGTTTTTAAACCGCAACGTATAAGCCACAGGCTGGCTAAGTGCTTCGAATTTATCTGTCATGCTTTCTGCTCCTGCATCATGAGATAGACGATCATCGCGGCGCGGAGGGCCTTATCTACCGGGGCATAACAATCATGCCCCCTAGGACCTTGTGCTCGGCATGGTGCCCATTCGATATCTGGATCGGTATCGAATGTGATATCAATTTTGTTATCAGTGATGATCAGCCAGGCGCTGGCCGGGTCGTTACACCAATCATCACCAGGTGGAATACCCATTGCCCCTGAGACAATCTCATTAATTTCTGTGTCGCTTAATTTGCTGTAATCAATCATAGAATCACCACCAACGCACAAATACAGCCAATCAACACCGCCAGTTGGCAGCAAAAAAACACCCACACCCCTACCGATAATTTCTTCACGATCTCCCCCTATTCTCTCTCTGCTCACGCCAGTAATTCAGACGTGCTCTTAAATGCTCCCGGTAGTTCTCTGGTACCGCTTTAATCGCTTCTTCGACGACTGCGCGGGTAACTTTCCGCGCATACAGGTCTTTGATTAAGCTGCTGGCCCACAGATCGAGATTTTCCAGATCCCGATATTCCTGCGGCCAGGCTCCGCGATTGAACGGTAAGCCAGGCGGGAGGTAATCCGATTGCCCGGCCATGGGTTACACCATCGCTTCTAAGGTTCTTTCCGAGTTGACGTAAAACTGCCCGTCAACGTGTTCCAGGGTGAACTCCGGTACCGGTGTTTCGTGTCGGGTTATTTTGACGAAGGGCGAATTGATCATCGCGAGAACGCGAGTTTGTAGCACCCGGCGGTTCATGCCGTGGCCAGGATGGAATTTATCTAGTGCGGCCAGAATGGCGGTGTAAGACAGGGTTTTACCGAGCATGACGGCGGCAAGTTTGCTAGCGGGGAAATCCACCTTTTGGGCTTTTTTCTTCACCACCTTCTTGCCGGTAGTCGCCTTGCGATCGTACTTCGGCTGCATAACTTGAACCGGTACCGGCGCAGGGACAAACGGCGAACCCGTACGAGCTCGGGCTTTAGCGTTCATATTCCAAATAATCACCGCGGTGTGATCGCAACCGTCGTCGATCATCGATGGGGATTTAGCGTAAACAATTTCAGTATGCATGTTGGTCTTTCCTTTGGTTTGGTTATTACGCGCTGGTCAGGCGCTGTTAAAACTTTTTGGTTGAGTAAGGTCTTGGCTTGGGTTGTTGCTGTTGCGTCTCCTGGTGCATGCGTGAAGCTTCCTGAGCCACGATTTGATCCACTGGCAAGAAGTGGCCGTTTTTAAATTCCTGGTACACCAGGCCATTTGGCCCAAAGCGGTTTTTGCCGAGGATGATCTCGGCATAACGTGCCGCCGGGCCTGTCGGGTTATAAATACCGTCGCGATACAGCAGGATGATTCGATCTGCGTCCTGCTCAATGCGGCCGGATTCGCTAAGGTCGGACATTACCGGGCGGCGGGCGGTGATCGGGCGATCATCAACTTTTCGCGATAACTGGTTGAGTGCCAGCACCGGCGTTTTAATTCGCATGGCCATAGTTTTTAGGCTGCGGGAAATATGGCCCATGGCTATATCGTTACGCTCTGCCTTTGGCTTGGCGATAAGGCCCATGTAATCCACCATCACAACACCAAGGTGCGGGTACCGGCGTTTATGGGTTTCAGCCACGGCGCGGATCTGATCGATGGTTAAATCGGTGGCGTCAACAATCCAGATATCCCGGCCACTGAGTGTTTCTAAGGCGCTATGGATGCGGCCCCAATCTTCATCGCATAACTCGTTTGGGCTGCGTAATTTTGAAACGGAAAGGTTGCCAGCTCCGGCGACTGAGCGTTCCACCATCTGCAGGGCGGCCATTTCCATGCTGAAAACTAGCGCGCCTGCACCATTGCGGGTGGATCCCTCGATCACTTTCAGCGCAAATTCTGTTTTGCCCGTACCAGGTCGCCCAGCAACCACCACCAGATCCTGTGGGTTAAAACCGCCGGTAATGGAGTCCAACTCATCGATGCCGGTGTACAGGTTCTGTGAGCCAGCTTCGCCGCTCATGCGCTTGCCGAGGAGATCCATGTAGCTATCCAGCAGTTCGCCAAGGTGTACCGGCACCACCCCGCCGCTATCGGCTGTCATCTCGATCAGCTTGGATACTGATTCCTGAATAACCTGGTCGCGTTGCTCCTGGTTTCTGGCACCACGAATGCCATCTGCCCCGCTCTGCAGCAGCGCGGCCATTTCACGGCTACGCCATCCCTTGACCGCGATATTCGCAAAGCCCTTGAGGTTGGATAGCGTGCCAGGCATCCGCGATATCTCTACGAGCGAGGACAGCGACGAGCCGCCGAGGTTTTCACTGATCAGTACCACATCGATCACACCGTACGTCAGCGCCTGCCGTTTGATTTCTTTGTAGGCTTCACGATGAAAACGGATGCTGAAAGCCTCTTCGGGCATGGTGGCGATCACATCCAGCGCATCCGGTGTAGCCCCACCGATCAGCAGGCCTGATAGCACACATGCTTCCAGTTCCTGAGGTGTCATAGCGCACCCTCTCGGGTTTTCACCAGCACGTCAGAACGCAGCAGGTAATCGAATCCAGCGCGCCAACTCCGGTTGTTATCGCCAAAATAAAACGGGCCAGCTGCTTCACTGAAGGTTTCGAAGTAGGCTTTTACAGCATCGAGGCTCGGATCATGCAGTTCGCCCAGCAGGCGTTTGATTTGGCGTTTGCGCTTCTCGTTCAGTTCCTGCACCTTCGGCAGCCGATCACCCAAAATTTCGTTGTAGGCGTCAGCCACTTCTTGATATTTAACTTTTGGAAGCTTACCTGGCGCGTCAGCGTCATCCCCCTCCTGGGGGTTAGGGGGTGATTCATTGACTGGTTCTAAAGACTGACTGATTCTGGGTGCAGGAGCTGCACCACCCCCTGGTGCAGGAGATTCACCACGTGGTGCAGGATTTGCACCATAGGGTGCAGCATTTGCACCACTACCCGGTAAGGCTAAGTGATAAACATTTGAGCGATTTAGCCCATTCTCTGCCAGGCGTTTTTCGATACGTATCAGCCCATCTTTCACCAGTTGCTGAATGTGATTTTGCACCGAGCGTTCCGAGATTTCGCACTGCTCAGCGATGTACGGCACCGATGGCCAGCATTCACCCTGATCGCTGGCGTTATCGGCTAATTTCAGCAGAACAAGCTTACGCAGCGGGTTACCTACTCTAATTTTCATGGCACGCACCATCAGTTCCATGCTCATAATCAGGCCCCCAGTGCTTCCGCTATCAAGCGACACGCATCCTGGTACTCCGCTGGCGATAGATCATCATCAAGCAGTGCGGCCTTGCGCTGCTCGTATTGTTCCCAGATCGATAGAGCCGCAACGCGCCGCCCTTCGAAAATACCTTCGATCTCCTCCTGCGCCACAGGCATACCGTTAAGCCGGTACCCGTTACGCCAGGTGATCCTGTCGATAGAATTAAGCATATTGGTCTTTCCTAAATCGGTCGGTTAAACGCTGGTCAGGCGTTGGGTGTTCTGCAATGCGTTCAGTGCTCCGGCAATCAGCTGCGGGGTATCGTTGGCCCCAAGCAGGATCGCGATAATCGCCGCCGCAAACTCCCGTATGGCCACGGACAGCAAATATTGAACCGATGCCCCGCCTAAACGCGCTCGTCGCTCTGCTGGCAGCGCTGCGGCCATTGCGTCGGCCATTTCCCGGATCTTTGCCCGCGATGCTTTCGACTCACCACGCAGCCAGCGAAAAATAGCCTGGCGGTTGGTGTTGATCGCCCGCCAATCAGCACGCCCGAATTCATCCTCGATCGGATACAGGCGCACTGCTTTGGACTCGGTACCGAACAGCAGCCACATGCGGCTGATCTCGATCGCTACATGTTCCTGGCCACGTTCTGCCGCCCACCCTGCAATTTCGCTTTTTAGTTTTTCGATGTTTTCCACTTGTCGCGTCTCCTGTCGCTCGAAAGTTGATTACGCGTAATCAGATTTCGGTGGTTGTCGTTGTTAAGCTGCGGTCTGTTCTGGTAGGCCGTCGCGTTGGTTTGGGTACAAGTCGGGGCGCAAATCATGAGGGGTAACCTTGAAACCGGTTGCCGCTGCCCATTCGAGAACAACTTCGCTCCCCAGCTTGCATGTTCCAGCAGCTACACGGCTGACATAGCCCTGGGTTTTACCTACAAACTTGGCAAAGTCCTGCTGCCTTACCCCTGATTCATTGAGATAGCTTTTCAGATCCATCACTCCTCCTCATGTTGATGTGATGAAAGAATATTACCGCTACGAATATTTTCAGTCAAGCGCGTTGGTGATTGGCCGTTATTAAATCTACGAATAAAATTACGCTATGAAGAAAAAGCCGCTCGATATCAAAGACCAAGAAGCTGCAGAACGTCTGCGGAACATTTGGGATGAAAAAAAGGTTACGCTGCGCCTTACGCAAGAGAAGGCTGCAGATGCGCTTGGGTTCGAAACACAATCCACAGTAAGCCAGTACTTGAACGGCAGAAACCCCCTCAATACCGACGCTATACTGAAATTTGCGGCACTGCTTGGGGTCAAACCCGAGGACATCAAGCCAGATCTGAAAGAGATGATGAACTACGTTCGCAAATCTGGAACGCATAGTGAGGATATTGCAGCCCCAGGATGGCAAATCTTAAAACCAGAACACGCTGAGTTAGTAAGCTTGTATGAGCGCCTGCCAGAAAGCGAAAAAATCAGACATATGAGTGACTTAAAGGAAAAAGTTGCTGATTTCGATAGGCTTTTCAAAGAATTGCTAGCCGCCAGAAAACAATAATCGCTTAAAATGCCCCTGCCATAGCCCGCGCCCTGCGGGCTTTTTTATTTTTATCACCACGCAAATCAATCACATATTACATTCACGCATAAAAATATTACCAATACGCTTGATCTTTGTTTATTCGCAGCGGTAATATTAGTTCCATCAACAGCGCACAACAATGCAGCGGTTGTTCAGATAACAAGTTCTGACGGTGTGAAAGAACACAAAGGGGAGTGCTATGAAAGCCACCAAGAAATCAGCAAAAAGTTTCCAAATTCAGTATCGCCAAAGCGGCTCATGGGTAAACGGCAACACCTACCCAACCCGTAAGCAGGCTGAAGATTATGCCCGCCTTACCGGTCGCGATTTTCAGGTAGTACCTAAGCGTTAAAAGAATTTGGGATGTTGTGGCAATGGAGAACCGACCTCTTATCGCCGGGTGCATAAAGTCCATGATTACCTTGCCACAGCAACCCAAACGTTATGCCTCGTGAATACGGTCGTAACTCCTGAAAAGGTAAAGCGACGCCGGAAAGCGTAACCGGCAACTAATTTGATTCGAAACGGGCCGCTCCGGTGAAAGCCGATGTGTTTTGGAGAAGGTGAACGGCAAGTAGCCCTCCCTGTCACGGCAGTGAAACCGGTTGACGACGTAATCCCGGTTATAGAACGCCCCGTGAGGCTTAAACCCCGTCCGTCCGCTCCACGTTACGGAGCACCACAATCAAAGAGCGCGGGCGTGAAAAACTGAAACCTGCCGCCAGCAAAGTAACCCGAAACCCAATCGGGCTGGCAATAGTGTAGGTGGCTCGCTCTTTTTGATTGTGGTGTAGCTCAGATGGTTAGAGCGGGCTATGGAGTGCTGGCCAGCCTGGGTATCAAGAGGTTTGCAAACCACTAGGTACCCAGTCCTCAAAGTGCGGTCACCGGTTCGAGTCCGGTCACCACAAGTTACGTACCCACAGCGGGAAAGTGTGGGCTAGGAAAGACCAGCTGCCTCACCAGGGCGAATACGGTCGCCGAACTCTGACCAAGTGAAGCGACGCCGGATAACGTAACCGGCAACCTTTAGACGTAAAAAAGCCCACCGTAAAGGCAGGCTTCTTTACCCAAGTGGGAACCACCCCACAAGGATTTTGCCGGGTACCAACCGGCCGATCTAGGAAAGACCAACGACTTGCGTCACTGATCTAACAACATTATATCGGAGTTGCTATGAAAGCACTACAGATACCCGTCACGCTGTACATCCACGTTACCACCTATCCGTTAGCCGAAGGCTTCTATGTCAGCACATCTGATATGTCGTCTTTCCGTGGCAACGTGTTGATTGAAACCCGTCAAATCTTCATCGACGTTAACCAGCCAGAACCGATCGACATTATCGGCAAGCAGGTTGAAGCGCTGCAGGCCCAAAAGGCCAATCTAACCCAAGCGACCTATCACCAGATCGCCACCATAGATGATCAGATCCAGCAGCTTCTTTGTATCGAGCATTGCCCGGTAACCGTTGACGAACTGCCGTATTGAGGTGAGCCATGGATATCAATTCTGTTATCGACAAAATCGTCGCTGCGGGCCTCTCTGTTTTCGAGCATGAGAACAACTGCGATTACAGCCACGGCACAAAGCACATCACCATCATTGGCGGTAAGCGCCGCGTTGAGTTCTACCCTACCACCGGCATGGTTTATGCGAATGCGGTTAAGGGTGAATTCAAAGCTGTACGCCTGCCCAAATCCAGCGTTAAAGCAGCCATTCGCCTAGCGAAAACAGGCCAATACTAACCGCGCCTAACCAGCGTGTAACAACCGAAGGAAAGACCAACCATGTCTATTCAAATCGTCAAATTTGAGCCTAGTAAAAAGGCCAGAAACAACGGGGCGATAGCGTTAGTTATTGCTATTGAAGCACCAAACAAAAAAGCGGCGGAAGTAATGGCCACCGGCAAGCTGTGGGAGGCTTATCCAGCGGCTGCCAATAACTTCCTCAAGCCGGAGATTGTTGAAGATCAGCCTGGTTGTCCACGCCCCGCCGTTGGCGTTTTCGATGAACAGTTTGCTATCGATAACGAGCTTAATAGTGAGCTTAAATGCTGGCAACCGCGTGAAGTTGTAGAAGTGTTGCCTGCTGTCCCGGTCGATCTGCTGAAAGAACCCGCCGACGTCAAAATCGCAGCGGTGGCGCTGTTCGGGCTTACTGATATCGATCAAGGCATGCTCTCAACTGTCGTTGATGTTATGAATGATGATGAGTCACCCGACGATACAGGGATGAAAAATGTAATTAAGGCACTGGCAGCTAACCCCGCTGTATGTGCCATGTATCCACATGCTATCCATGAGCTGATCGAGGCTATTTTTTCTCATTACAGCAATGAAGCACCTACCGAGTTTAACGCCGGTATTTTCGCTAAAAAGTGGGTTAACAATCCGCGAGATCGTGACCAATCCAGCACCAGTACCAGTACCAGTACCAGTACCAGTACCAGTACCAGTACCAGTACCGAGGGTAACGGCGGCGTGTCCGATTACAACACCCTGAGCATGCACACCGCCCTTTCCATTATGGCCATTCACCCTACGGACGCTAAAGCCAGTGACGTGAAGAACGCAAAAGAGATCATCGCGTCGCGTGATTCTGTGTGGCGCTCGTGGGATAAAACTTTCCGCGTTATCACTGGCATCCTCGATGTCGATACTGATACACGGCATGCGATCATTTCCGAAGGGCTGAAAAACCTGAAACTTGTCAATAACGACAATGAGCGCCTGCATTTTGTAAAAACCTTTCTTACCGGTCATCCTGCATGCCCAGAGCTGGCGAACTATGGCCAAGAAGCCGCCCCACAGCCAGCAGTGGAAAACCTAGGTGATGGAAAATTTAGCGTCGAAGGTCTGATCGGGAAGCAGCCAGTTATCGCCTCAAATGAAGGTGAAAAAACGGAAGTGACCACCACCGAACAGGTCAGCGATGCGGCGGCACTGCAGGCTAAAGAGGCGCTGGATAACTTGGGTTACGGCGTATATGCAACAGAGCCAAAGCAGAAAAGCGAAATGTTGCAGCGTGCGGAAGAGCTCGCCGTTGAAGCCACCCAGTTGGCCGAACAGATTAAGGCAGATGATTTCCAGCAGCGCGCCAACCTGGTAGAGCAGTTTTTCGCTGAGCAACAGCCGGAAGAGCGCGACAACCTGGCTATCTGGAACAAGGTTTATAAGACCGACCCCAAACACACAAAGGCGTTTTCCAATAACGGCGGCGGGACGTCAATCAATGGTACCTACATGGTTATGGAGGCTACCAAGCTTTTCGGCCCGCAGGGTATCTACTGGGGAGTTGAAGTTGTCGAGGAACGTTTCGATAACGGTGCACCAATCATGCAACCCATCAAGCAGGAGGATGGCACCGTAATCAAAGGTGTTATTCCTAACGGTGTCGGTGGTTACCTCTGCGAGGTTAACCATACCGTGAGAATCAATCTGTGGTTCGAACAAGGCGGAAAAACCGCCGTGATACCGGCCTACGGTTGCACCCCTTATATCTACTCAACCAAGTATGGCCCTGTGAGTGACGGCGAAGCCCCTAAAAAGTCGCTGACCGACGCCACCAAAAAAGCCCTTTCACAGCTTGGTTTCTCTGCCGACGTGTTCCTCGGTCTGTATGACGATGTTAACTACCGCCAAGAGAACGACGCCGAGTTTGCCCTCAAGAACGCCAGCGACAAAGCCGAGGGTGTTATCCGGCTGCGTGAAGAGTTGGACGAGAAGCTGACTAAGGTCGCCGAAACAATCAGCAAGGCAGTAACGGTTAACGAGGCCAACAAAGTGCATGCCTCGATCGCCCGCGAAGTTGATGCCCACCGTAAAGCAGCTGAGGGTAAGGGCGATACAGAACATGCCAAGTATCTGGCTGGTCGCCTGCGCCGCCTCACCACCCTGAAAGATGAACGTATCAAAGCACTTTCCGCTTCCGAGGAGAAAACCCAATGAGCATCACAGCCATCGCATTAGCATCTGATTACGCCAAGCTGCAGCAGTTGGTCGAAACCTCCGACGAGCTTACCCCGGAAATGATCGCCGACACGCTGGAAGGCATCGAGGGCGCTCTGGGCGATAAACTGGACGCGACTTTCGCTTATGTTCGCAATCTCGAAGGTCTGGCAAAGACCGTTGACGAAGAAGTTAAACGCCTTGCCGACCGTAAGAAGTCTTTCGAGAACCGCGCCAAATCCATCCGCCAGTATGTCCTGATGTGCTTACTGGCATCTGGCCAGGACAAGCTTAAGACCACAACCAATACGTTCACGGCGGCCAAGGGGCGCGCCAGTGTGGTGATCGATAACGTCGATTTGTTACCTGATGATCTGGTGGCAGTGCAAACCCTGGTGGCCCCTGACAAAAAGGCCATTAAGGAAGCACTCGAAAACGGCGTGGACGTCAAGGGCGCCCATATCGAGATCGGCGAACGTACGCTGATGGTGAGGTAACCCATGTTGAGAAGAAACCAAAAGCGTGGCGAAGCCGCATACATCACACTGCCCGACGGCCGCACCGGTACCATCCGCACCGATCGCCGCTGTGATGTGGAATACGAGCTGCCGGCCGATGTGAAGATCAGCAGCACCCCGCCACAAAAGTTGATTAAGCCTAATCAGAAATAACCGCCCATCACCTGCATTGTGGCAACCCAATAACCAAGGGGAACCACAATGCAGGCATGGCAACCAGGTGCGCGCCTACTCTCTGATTTCGATATCAAGATAGGCCGCTTATCCGCAAGTGTGCGGAAAAAACAACTCAGTGAAGAAGATATCACCCGGGCGTGTCGTGTGACCGACGACGCAATCGCCTTGGTGATTAAACCGAGGAAAGACCATGCCAAAACTATTGACCCTGGGGGAGTGGAATAACCGCCTTCCCCGTCCACGCAGTAAAGAAACCGTCCGTCGTTGGATACGCGCAGGGAAAATTTACCCCGCGCCTGTACTTGATGGCCGGGAGTATCTTTTTGATGAACGGGCAGAAAAAATAGATCCGCTTAATCCACGCGGGCCAATCAATTCTTTACTGTCGAGAATCACCAATGGCAAGGAACAGAAACCACATGCGCCGCGATCTTCCTCCAAACCTGTACGTTAGGAATAACGGCTATTACTGCTACCGCGACCCAAGGACGGGTAAGGAATTCGGTCTCGGCAGAAATAAGCGTGATGCGATTAACCAAGCCATTGAAGCTAACCTGCAACTGATGGATGCCGCACCGCGGTTGGTGGATAGAATAAACGCCAAAGAATGCCTGAGTTTTCATGCGTGGCTCGACCGGTACGATGCCATTGTAGAGCGTCGCGGGCTGAAGGAGTCAACGATGGTCAATCACCGCAGCAAGCTGGGGATATACCGTGATTACTTCCCAGACAAGCCGATCGCAGAGTTCACAACGAAGGACATCGCCGAGTTCGTTAACCACTATGTTGAGCAGGGGAAAAGCTCAAGCGCCAAAATCATGCGTGGAACGCTGCTAGATATATTCAGGGAAGCCATTGCAGACGGGGCCATACAACACAATCCTGTTGAAGCGACCAGGAACCCAAAGACAGACGTGCGGCGATCACGCCTGTCAATTGCAGACTTTAACGCGATCAGACAATGCGCAAGCGCCCTGCCGTCTTGGTTTATCCCAGCGCTGAATATGGCACTTGTAACCGGCCAACGCATGGGTGACGTATGCAACATGAAATGGGGGGATATCTCTAACGACAGGCTGCTGGTCAAACAAGGAAAAACCGGGTCAATGGTGGCCATACCGATGAGGCTGAGCGTAGCCGATGTTAACCTTGAGCAACTGATCGGCGATATCAAGAAAACCAGCGACTACATCATTTCACCACGTACCGGCGGAAAGGTAGCTGAAAGAACAATGTCGGATTATTTCACGAAATCACGTAAACTGTCCGGCTTGTCGTGGGCAGGTGATCCGCCGTCATTCCATGAGATTAGAAGCCTGTCTGCTCGACTACATACTGAATTGCGAGGGAGTGAGTTTGCCCAACGGCTCCTTGGTCATAAATCTGCAGAAATGACAGCTCGCTACCAGGACGCAAGGGGCAGCGAGTGGATGGAACTGCCCCTGTAATTGTGACCTTATTTTGACTAATAGTGACCTGTTAGTTATAACATATTGATTTTAAACGGTAAAAATTATGCGCTTGTTTCTTGCCAAAGGACGTGAAAAGTCCTTACTCCGTCGCCATCCGTGGATTTTCTCTGGCGCTGTTCTCCGTGTCGAAGGTAAAGCCCAGTCCGGCGAAACCATCGATATCCATGACAGCCAGGGCAAATGGCTGGCACGCGGTGCCTATTCACCAGAATCGCAGATTCGCGCACGCGTCTGGACCTTCAAGCAGGACGAAGAAATTGATATCGCTTTCTTTATCAGCCGCTTGCAGCAGGCACAGAGCTGGCGTGATTGGGTCGCAAAGCGTGACGGGCTGAACGGTTATCGCCTGATCGCCGGTGAATCTGACGGTATGCCGGGGATCACCATCGATCGCTTCCAGAACTTCCTGGTTTTACAGTTACTGTCCGCCGGTGCCGAATATCAGCGCGCCCCGCTGCTTTCTGCTCTCCAGCACTGCTACCCAGAATGCGCGATCTACGATCGTTCAGACGTTGCCGTACGTAAGAAAGAGGGCTTGCCGCTTACCCAAGGCCCGGTGCTGGGCGATCTTCCCCCGGCCCTGCTACCGATCACCGAGCACGGTATGAAACTGCTGGTGGACATTCAACAAGGCCACAAGACCGGTTTTTATCTCGATCAGCGTGATAGCCGCCTGGCTGCGCGTAACTATTCCGCAGGCCGACGCGTGCTCAACTGCTTCTCGTACACCGGCGCTTTCGCGGTGTCTGCCTTGATGGGCGGGTGTGAGCAGGTCATTAGCGTAGATACATCGCAGGCCGCGCTGGATATCGCCAAGCAGAACGTCGAACTGAACCAGTTGGATTTGAGCAAGGCCGAGTTTGTACGTGATGACGTATTCCAACTGCTGCGCAACTACCGCACGCAGGGTGAGAAATTCGACCTGATCATCATGGATCCACCGAAGTTTGTCGAAAACAAAAATCAGTTGGCCAGCGCCTGTCGCGGTTATAAAGACATCAATATGTTAGCCTTCCAGTTGCTGAACCCGGGTGGCATTCTGCTCAGCTTCTCCTGCTCTGGCCTGATGCCGACCGATCTGTTCCAGAAAATTTTGGCCGATGCTGCCGTAGATGCCGGGCGTGATGTACAATTTGTAGAGCAGTTCCGACAGGCTGCCGACCACCCGGTGATTGCGACTTATCCTGAAGGCTTGTATCTGAAAGGGTTTGCCTGCCGGGTGATGTAACTTGAAATGCGCTGTTTTTGTCCTCATATAGAGTTCAATGCACTGTTTCTCAGGAGGTCATATGATAGCCAGCAAATTCGGTATCGGTCAGCAGGTTCGTCACCGGCTGCTGGGGTATTTGGGGGTAGTGATTGATGTCGATCCAGAATACTCTCTGGAACACCCAAAAGCAGACGAGATTGCAGCCAACGACGAGTTGCGCCTAGCGCCGTGGTATCACGTGGTGATGGAAGACGACGAAGGCCAACCGGTTCACACTTATCTGGCAGAAGCGCAGTTGGCGGGGGAAGCACAGGATGCACACCCTGAACAGCCTTCTCTGGATGAACTGGCGGAATCCATTCGCAGCCAGTTGCAGGCCCCCCGGCTGCGTAACTAAGCGTCAAGCCTGAGAAACCAGCGCCTCTACGTAGCGTAACGGGTTGAAGTCTATCAGCAGTCTCAAACGCCAGGGCCAATCCTGGCGTTTTCATTCAATCAGCGTGCCAGCCCCAGTCGCGGGATCTCAATCTTCGGGCAACGATCCATAATCACCGTTAACCCGGCCTGTTTGGCCAATGCTTCCGCCTGTTCGTTGATCACCCCGATTTGTAACCACAACACCTTGGCGCCTATCGCAATGGCCTCTTGTGCCACCCCATACGCCGCCTCCGAGTTACGAAATACGTCCACCATATCGACAGGATGAGGAATATCCTCCAATGAGGCATAAACCACCTGCCCAAGCAGCGTCTGCCCGGCCAGCTTCGGGCTCACCGGAATGACCTGATAGCCTTGCGCCAGCAAATAAGCCATTACGCCATAGCTGGGCCGCGCCGGTTTATCACTGGCCCCCACTAGCGCAATGGTTTTGACCTGCTTGAGTACCTCTGCAATTGCTAGGTCTTGCATTTTTCGCTCCTGATGTTTTCCGAAAAGCATTTTCATCAGTGTAACCGAAACGCCAACATCGGTTAAAATTTGTTATCAGTCTGCATCTATACTGCCTGCAGGCTGGTTTGAGCCAAATCATATTTCAAATATCATCAAAATGTGTGTAAATGTAAATTAAACGGCATTCTGAAAAGATTTGACATAACTAGTGGCGTATCCAACACTAGTCATACTGTTTCACGAAAAGGAAGTAACAATGAAATTTGGTCTGGTGGTTGCGGGGCTGCTTGGAATATCGCTAAGCGTTTCGGCCGCAGCTACGACCCTGAAGCTTTCCCCGGACATCGAGCTGATGGTGGTCGACGGCAAGCAAATGACGGGCTCGTTGTTAAAAGGAGCCGATAGTCTGGAATTAAATGACGGGCAGCATCAGCTGTTGTTCAAAGTCACCAAATCCGTACGTAAAGAACCACGGTCTCAGATGTTTTACACTTCATCCGCGCAGATTGTGGTGTTCAATAGTCAAAACGTCAGCGCCGTCACCATTGAGCTACCGCGTATCGAGAATGAGCAGGATGCCCAGCGGTTTGATAAAGCGCCGAATTATAAAATTCTAGGTAACCACGGCAAGCCGTTGGCAATCAAACACGATGTATTACCACTAACAACCTCACCCAATGGGAATGACCTGGAGAAGATCGTTGCCGATTATAACGCTCAAAATCGCCCGGCCTCCGTTCCGGCGTTAGCCCATCTGCGTGCCAGCGTGATCTCGGCGACACAGGGTAGCCCAGCGGTTATCCCCCTGAACGGCGACAACGTTGCCGAGGAAATGCTGCAATACTGGTTCCTGCGCGCCGATCCCGAGACGCAAAAACGGTTTATCGCCTGGGCCGGCCAATCTCGCAACCGTTAAATGCTGCCAACCACGCCTTTATGCCGTAAAGGCGTGGTTTGGTCGCAATTTCCCGCGTTAGCACTAGGCAGTGAAATACAGTTTCAGTAATCTGTGGCGAATCATTCGATTTTCCAAGGACAGCGACATGGAACAAACCACCCGCACCATCGCAGCACGCAAGCATATTGCGCTCGTTGCTCACGACCATCGCAAGCAGGCCCTGCTGAAATGGGTTGAAGACAATAAGGAAGTACTTGCCCAGCATCAGCTGTATGCCACGGGCACCACCGGCAATTTGATCCAGCGAGCCAGCGGTATCCCGGTGCAGAGCATGCTGAGTGGCCCGATGGGCGGCGATCAGCAAGTCGGTGCACTGATATCCGAAGGCAAGATCGATATGCTGATCTTCTTCTGGGATCCGCTAAACGCCGTACCTCACGACCCCGATGTCAAAGCCTTGCTGCGCCTGGCCACGGTCTGGAACATCCCGGTGGCGACCAACCGCTCCACCGCCGATTTCCTGATCGACTCCTCGCTGTTCAAGAGCGAAGTAGTGATCGCCATTCCTGATTACGAAAAGTACCTCGCCGAACGCCTGAAATAATACCAAGGCCTGGTGTAGTGCCAGGCCTGTGGTTTACGGCTTTCTTTGCGACGGCACGCCAATCTCTTGCAACTGCTCGATAAATACCGACGGGCGTTCGCGATCTTGTAATAACCAAACCTGATGCCTGGCCCGCGTGAGGGCGACATAGAGCAAACGCCGCTCCTCCGCATCCGGGAAATCCTCAGGCTGAGGCAATAAAACCTCTTCAAGCACGGATTCACGGACCTCCGCCGGGAATCCATCCTTGCCTTCATACAGCCCGGCAATGATCACGTAGTCAGCCTGCTGGCCTTTGCTGGCATGAATGGTCATAAACTCGATATTCAACTTCGGCCAACGCGTTGCCGCCTTTTGCAACACCTCAGGCTTGAGATGGTGGTAGCGCGCCAGCACCAAGATCCGTTCTTGCGGCTTCGCATAGCCACTTAGCTTGTCCAGCAACGCTTCCAACTGCTCCTGCGGCAGGATAACCACCGACTTCTTGTTGCCCTTGGTCAGGCTATTAAGCGGTTTTTTCAACTGGTGCGGGTTCTGTTGTATAAAGCCGTTGGCCACCTCACCGATCCGATCGTTAAAGCGGTAGGTGGTATCCAGCGCACACTGCTCGCCTACGCCAAAGTTCTCGGCAAAGGCGGTGGTCAGCGACAGCTCTGCCCCGCTGAAACGGTAAATTGCCTGCCAATCATCGCCGACGGCAAACAGGCTGGTCTGCTTGTTTTGCTTACGCAATGCCGCCAGCAGTTGCGCACGCTGTGGTGAGATATCCTGGAACTCGTCCACCAGAATATGCTTCCACGGGCTGATAAAGCGCCCCTTTTCCAGCAGATTAACGGCTTGATGGATCAGCCCGGCAAAATCGACCGCTCCCTCATCCTTCAGCGCGGTTTTCCACGCTTTTAGCAACGGTGCCATCAGGCGAATGCGTTTGCTGAACAGGTCGCGGATCTCTTCATCGGCCTGCTCTATCATTTCGGCCTGGCTACCTCCGTGGGTGCGCATCAAGCCAAGCCAGCGCTCCAGGCGCCCACTCAAACGCTCTGCCAGACGCCGGTCATGCCAGAAATCGCCCTCAGGCAATTCCCACTCCAGCTCTTCCGTTAACCATTGCCGCCAGCCTTTGGCCTGTGCTTTCTTCTCGCTACACTGCTGTTGCCAGTGGGTAATTAGCAACGTCCTGCGCGCTTTACTGTCGCTTTCCAGCTTGCTGATCACCGGCGCTTTCCGGCTACCCTGCTGGATAATCTGTAGCGCCAGCGCATGGAACGTTTTCGCCTGGATCGCCACGCTGCCCAAACGTTCCTGGATGCGTTCGTTCATCTCTTCGGCGGCTTTGCGCCCAAATGCCAACAACAGGATCTGCTCAGGCTCGGCCTCTTGACGCAGTAGCAGCCACCCCGCCCGCGCCACTAGCACCGAGGTCTTGCCACTACCGGCTCCTGCGAGAACCAGCACGGCATCCTCGCCGTTCACCACGGCCCGGCTTTGCGATTCATTCAACGGTGACGTTTCAACGGTCTGGAAGAAATCCTGGTGGGTTTCCAGCATCCGGTCGCACCACCGCTGATTGCGTTGCGCCACGCTGCGCATACCAGATTTGAGCCACTGCAGGCACAAATGATAGCTTTCACGGCAGTTTTCAAACTCTTCCAGCCGTGCCACTGGCATGGGCAATGCGCCAAACGACTGGCGGATCTGCTGCTGCAAGCTGCTCAATTCGGCACGCTTGAACCACTTGTCCTGTTGCTCAATTTGGCGGATATGATCGACCTGCTGTTGCAATACCTCGGCGCTCACTTCACTCATCTCGCTGCTCCACTGCTGCCAGGACTGCTGCAGATAGTGGTAAAAGCGCTGGGTTTCCTGCCACTCGGTACCGTGCAGGCGCACAACCTTTTCATCCGGCAGTTCGAACTCAAGCTCCCCCCAGACGATCCCGCGTTTACAACGCACCTGAATCAACTGGTTGAAAGGGATCAGGTATTCATGCTTCTCGCCGCTCACCTCAACCCCGGCATGCAACAACCGTACGCGGTTGTAGGGATGCTGTGCCAGGTGCTTGCCCAGCGATGTCGCTTTAAGTTCCATATGCCCACGCCATAATCATGTTCAGAGTTGCCGCCAGTTTACCCGCGTTAAGCAATGGCACTCTAGCGTTAAAAAAAGGGTAGAATAGTTTTTGCGTTATGCTGATGAATACTTCCCCCGTGCCGTTTGGCCATCATTAGAGCAGAATGACGACTATGCGTACTGTATTGAACGTTCTTAATTTCGTATTGGGTGGTTTTTTCACCACACTTGGCTGGCTGATTGCCACCTTCTTCAGCGTCGTGCTGATTTTCACCCTACCATTGACCCGCTCCTGCTGGGAAATTACCAAAATCTCCTTGCTGCCATTTGGCAACGAAGCGATCCATGTCGATGAATTATACCCAGAGAAAAGCAATGCCCTACTGGCTGCTGGCGGTTCTTTGCTGAATATCATCTGGCTGGTCCTGTTCGGCTGGTGGCTGTGCCTGTCACACATTATTGCGGGTATCGCCCAGTGCATCACCATTATTGGTATTCCGGTAGGCATCGCCAATTTCAAGATAGCCGCTATCGCCCTGTGGCCAGTCGGCCGCCGCGTCGTGCCGGTTGAGGTGGCCCAACAGGCGCGGATCGAGAACGCCCGCCGCCGCTTTTAATCGCGTTAATCTTTCTCCCATTTAGGAGCTTGTCGTGCTCTCTTTAGCACCCAAAATTCGGCGTTATACTTATAACAGCAACCTGCTTTATAACCTGCGTATTTTTATCGCGCTGGCTGGAGCCTCTGCGGTACCGTGGTGGTTGGGCGTCCCTAAACTGACCATTCCGTTAACGCTGGGTGTCGTTGCCGCCGCGCTAGCGGATCTGGACGACCGGCTGGCAGGAAGATTGCGAAATCTGCTCATTACGCTAGTTTGCTTTTTTGTGGCCTCGACATCGATTGAACTGCTGTTTCCTTACCCCTGGCTGTTTGCCCTCGGGCTGACGACCTCAACCTGCGGCTTTATCCTGCTGGGGGCATTAGGGCAGCGTTACGCCACTATCGCCTTCGGTGCCTTGCTGATCGCCGTCTACACCATGCTTGGCACCTCCATGTACGACGCCTGGTACCAGCAACCGGTTCTGTTGATTATCGGTGCCATTTGGTACAACTTGCTGACGCTGATCGGCCATCTGCTATTTCCTATCAAGCCCCTGCAGGAAAACCTGGCCCGCTGCTATGAACAGTTGGCCAACTACCTGGATGCCAAGGCCAATCTGTTCGATCCAGATGCCGAATCGGACGCCGACCTGCCATGGGTTGACGTGGCGATGGCCAACAGCACCTTGGTCAGCACGCTGAACCTGACCAAGGCTTCACTGCTGACCCGCTTGAAAGGCGACCGTGGCCAGCGCGGCACCCGCAGAACGCTGCACTACTATTTTGTCGCTCAGGATATCCATGAACGCGCCAGTTCTTCTCACGTACAGTATCAGGCGCTAAGCCAACAGTTCCGCCACAGCGATATTCTGTTCCGGTTTCAGCGTCTGTTGGCCAAGCAGGCCCGTGCCTGCCAGCAACTGGCGCAGTCGATACTGCTACGGCAGAAATATCTGCATAGCCCGCGTTTTGAGCCCGCTTTTTCACGCCTGGAAGAGGCGCTAACCCGGATTACCATTACCCCAGAAAATCGCGAACTGACCAGAGCGCTATCCCATCTGCTGAAGAATTTACGGGCAATTGACGCTCAGTTGGCCAATATCGAGTCTGAGCAGTCCTTGGCGAGTGGCCAGACCGAGGAAAACAACCTGTCAGACGACCGGCTCACCGGTTGGAGCGATATTCGCCTGCGTATCAGCCGCCACCTGACACCACAATCCGCCCTATTCCGCCACGCCATCCGTATGTCGGTGGTGTTGTGCGTGGGCTATGCGTTTATTCAACTGACCGGGATGCAGCACGGTTATTGGATCCTGCTGACCAGCCTGTTTGTCTGCCAGCCTAACTACAACGCCACACGCAGGCGCTTGGCGTTAAGGATCATCGGCACTCTGGCGGGCATTTTGATCGGCCTGCCGATCCTGTATTTTGTGCCCTCGCTGGAAGGGCAGTTGATCCTGATCGTGATCTCCGGAGTATTGTTCTTCGCCTTCCGAACCGTGCAATATGCCCACGCCACGATGTTTATCACCCTGTTGGTCTTGCTATGCTTTAACCTGCTGGGCGAAGGGTTCGAAGTGGCTGCCCCGCGCGTCTACGATACCCTGCTGGGTTGTGCCATCGCCTGGGCAGCGGTGAGTTTTATCTGGCCAGACTGGAAGTTCCGTCAGTTACCGGCCATGGTGCGCAAGACACTGAATGCCGACTGCCGCTATCTGGATGCCATTCTGGTGCAGTACCATCAGGGCAAGGATAACGGCCTGCCTTATCGTATTGCCCGCCGCGATGCCCATAATAGCGATGCAGAATTGGCGTCGGTGATCTCTAACATGTCTGCTGACCCTAAAGCCGATAAAACCATTCAGGAAGCGGCATTCCGCCTGCTGTGCCTGAACCATACCTTGCTGAGCTATATTTCCGCTCTGGGCGCCCACCGTGAGCGCCTGGAAAGTGCCGCCGTGCTGGACTTGCTCAACGATGCGGTTTGCTATGTTGATGGTGCATTACACCACGACGCTCATGATCGTCAGCGTATCACGCAGGCACTGGAAGCCCTCTCCGAGCGTATTACTGCGCTGGTTCCGGAGCCGGAAAGCAAAGAACAACTGGTGTTGCAGCAAATTGGCCTGGTGCTCGAATTGCTACCCGAGCTGACGGCACTCAATACACAAATTACTCAAGCCGGTTGATAGTTCAAGGATGTGGGCCGCAGGCGCGGTCTTCTGGCCGCGCCTCAAAGGTGGGAAAGAGCGCGTTGTTTTCGAACCATTCGGTCAACGCCTCCCTTTGTAGATTAGGCAAGGCGGCATGGTGGTAGCCCGCCATGGCCCCCGCCAGTGACATCAGCACTTTCATGCCCAGATTTTTTTGCTGTTGCAGCAGCTTCAGATAGCTATCTCTGGCCCCCAACAGGCGAAAATCATAAATATTGCATATGCCTGCTCGCCACAGCTGGCGCTCTAATGAGGCATCAATATTCGGTAAATCTTTCAATCTGCCATTGCAGCGTTTTTTTACCTTTATCTCTTTACGCGTCTCACAGATAGCCTGCCAAGCAAGCGCACACAGTTCGCGACGCTGCCGCCACAACTCTTCATTCACCCAGTAATAGCGCATGACCATGGGGACCCCTCGCTTTAAATAGGTCATATTCACCATGCCACGCTCACGAAAAGCGGTTTCCAGACTTTCCGTTGCACGCAAATACAGCTCACCTTCGGTAATGACCGCAAACATTGTGCCGTCCGCCAGCAGGCCATAGCCGCCAAACTGCGAGCGTAGGGCAATATTTCCCAGGGCGGCAAAGCAGGACTTTGCCTGTTCGATCCTCCTTAACGATCCTCCATTCATTTAACTCTCCTTATATGAAGCCACAGCCATTAGGCATGTTTTGGTTGGAATAAACGTAACGGGAACAACTAATTAAAAAAAATACGCATTATCCCTAGTCGTGCCAATCATAAATTCAAGACGTACAATAAATAATCTCAATTATGCGAAGCGTTACGAAAATTTGGGTTGACCTTCTGTTTCGATGGCTATACTGTATATACATACAGTAACACTACGGGCGGGAGACGACATGCGTACTCAATCACTTTATCAACCTCATTTTAGCCAATCCCCAATGCCGGCAAAGCAAGCGGTGATCCCTGCGCAAGAGGGCAACGAAAATGGCCTAATCAGTGAGCTTGTTTACAATGAGCGGCAACCCGCCGTAGCTCAGTTATTGGTGCCTTTGTTGCAGCAGTTGGGCAAGCAATCACGCTGGTTACTGTGGTTGACCCCGCAGCAGAAACTGAGCAAAACCTGGCTGCAGCAGGCCAGCCTGCCGGTTGATAAGGTCGTACAGCTTAATCAGATCAATCCACTGGCTACCGTAGATGCCATGGAGAAGGCTTTACTGACAGGAAATTACAGTGTGGTGCTAGGCTGGTTACCAGAATTGACACAAGAGGATCGTCTAAGGCTGAGTCGAGCGGCAGAATTGGGCAATGCCTATGGGTTCATTATGCGACCCCAACGTGACATCGTTGCTGCCGACAGACACTGTTCAACCTTAAAAATTCACTCTTCTTTGTATCATTAAGTAAATTTAGGACTTTTCCCATCACTTTTATCGCTTGGTCTGGCAATCGCAGGCAGATCGGGCGAAAAGCGAGGTTGGCTGCGGTTCGGCGCCACCTTCCATGTTAAAAAAAGACTCGTTTAGCCCCCCGATATGTTAGAGGATATGTCTAATTCCATGTTTTTTTTTAGAGCTTTATCACATCACACTTGTAACTTTCGCGCCACGTTGTAGACTTTACATCGCCAAGGTTGCTCTATAACGCCAGAAAAACTGGCAGAGTAACAAACGAGGGCTCAAACCTTGGCGAAGGAATTTAAACCAAGGGCTTAAAGCAGCTTTAAAGCTCATTGCCTATTTGGATGATAACGAGGCGCAAAATGAAAAAGACAGCTATCGCATTAGCAGTGGCACTGGCAGGTTTCGCTACAGTAGCGCAAGCCGCACCAAAAGACGACACTTGGTACACTGGTGCCAAACTGGGTTGGTCCCAGTATCATGACACCGGTTTCTACGGTAACGGCTATGAGAATGGTATCGGCAACGGTCCTACTCATAAAAGCCAACTGGGTGCAGGCGCGTTCTTGGGTTACCAAGCGAACCAATACCTGGGCTTCGAAATGGGCTACGACTGGCTTGGCCGTATGCCTTACAAAGGCAGCGTGAACAACGGTGCTTTTAAAGCTCAAGGCGTTCAATTGGCAGCTAAACTGAGCTACCCAATCATGGACGATCTGGACATCTACACCCGTCTGGGTGGTATGGTTTGGCGTGCAGACTCGAACGCTCACTACGGTGCGACCGATCAGCGCCTGAGCAACCATGACACTGGCGTTTCTCCACTGGCAGCAGTGGGTGTTGAATACGCACTGACTCGTGACTGGGCTACCCGCCTGGACTACCAGTGGGTTAACAACATCGGTGACGCAGGTACCGTTGGTGCACGTCCAGACAACGGCATGCTGAGCGTAGGTGTTTCCTACCGCTTTGGCCAGGAAGTTGCTGCTCCAGTAGTAGCTCCAGCTCCAGCCCCAGCTCCAGTTGTTGAGACCAAGAAGTTCACTCTGACTTCTGACGTTCTGTTCGCGTTCAACAAAGCGACCCTGAAGCCAGAAGGCCAACAAGCTCTGGATCAGCTGTACACCCAACTGAGCTCACTGGATCCGAAAGACGGTTCTGTTGTCGTTCTGGGCTTCACTGATGCAGTAGGTTCAGCAGAATACAACCTGCGCCTGTCTGAGCAACGTGCACAAAGCGTTGTGGATTACCTCGTGTCTAAAGGTATCCCTTCAGACAAGATCTCTGCACGTGGCATGGGTAAAGCTAACCCAGTTACCGGTGACTCTTGTGGCTACCGTTCAGGCCGCGCAACTGCAGCTCAGATCGCATGTCTGGCTCCAGATCGTCGCGTAGAGATCGAAGTTAAAGGCATCAAAGAAGTTGTTTCTCAGCCTCAGGGCTAAGTAAGCGCTTCTTAGTAAAAAACCCCGCATTGCGGGGTTTTTTTTGGCCTTAACATTGGGTAATGCTATTTATCATCCTTACCCAGGATCGCCTGTAGATCCTGTTTCAGCGATGACATCTGGGTGGCATACTTCTCTTTGCGCTCGGCATCTTCGATCAGCTGTACGATGGTTTCCGATAGCGTCACGCCACGGCGATGCGCCAGCGCAGCCAAACGTTGCCAGACCAGGAACTCCAGATCGATCGATTTCTTGCGCGTATGCTGATGTTCTGAGTTAAAATGACGCTTACGCCGGGCGCGGATGGTTTGCTTCATCCGGTTATCCAGCGTCGGATTCATGTGCTCATCGATCCACGCCAGCACTTTGACCGGTTCATTTTCCAGCTTCAGCAGTTGGTCAATGACCTCCTGAGCAAGGCTGTTTTCAATGTAGCGGGTGATCGCTTCACCTTCCCGGTGCTTTTTCACCAGGTACTTCCATTTCCAACCGCTCTCCAGATTTTCCAGTTGCTGATATTTCATCATGAACTCTGCTGTGACCGTGTAACTTTAATAAGCATAACAGCTTTAGCCAAGTTTTCCTCGGCAATTACCCGCCGTTTTTGACTGTTTTTTGCACTGTCATCGAGCAATGTCAAACTCCGATGCTCAACAATGACTCTGGAGGTATCAAGCTGGCGTTATTCTTGTATAATCGCGCTTTCCCTTTTTGACGATTGCATCTAACACTTTGACCAATAACCGACTTGAATGGCAATCTCTGTTGCCTGCTGCTACGCCTTATCAGGCGATTTTCGATTCCGCTGCTCAATTGGCACCCGTGGCCTTTTCTGCAATCCAGCCCCGTTTGGAGAATGCGCTGACGCTGTTTTTGCATCCGCTGTCTCTGCCACGTTTTATGCTGTTGAAAGCACAGGAAACACGTGAGTATCTGGCGTTGATCGCCCGAGCGGCAGAAGAGTTGCAACCGCAGAATACCGTTAAAGGCAGTCACTACGTGATTGAAGGCGACACCGTCAGCATTAAGAATGCCATGCGCGGCGATGAGCCTTTTGCCCCAGGCGGTGCTTGCGTATACCAGGAATGGGTTGAGCCAGAACAGTTATTTGGCTGCGTCAGAATGCATAATGGTGCGATCACCTTGCAGCCGGGCCTGGTCCATCAGGCTAACGGCGGCGTGCTGATCCTGTCGGCGCGTGCCCTATTGGCACAGCCGCTATTGTGGCTGCGTCTCAAGCAGATGATTACCCAGCGCCAGTTCCAGTGGCTGACGCCAGATGAAACCCGGCCACTGCCGATTTCCATCCCGCCGATGCCGTTGGAGTTACGCCTGATTGTGGTGGGCGATCGCCATGGCCTGGCTGATTTCCATGATATGGAGCCTGAAGTCTGCGGGCAGGCCGTCTACGGTGAATATGAAGACGATCTGCAGCTCACCGAGCCAGACGATATGGTGCAATGGTGTGGCTATATCAATAGCGTGGTCGCCGAGCAGCAATTACCACCGCTGGCAGCGGACGCCTGGCAGCCTCTGATGGTCCAGGCGGTGCGCCATACCGGTGATCAGGGTAGCCTACCGCTATCACCACTGTGGGTCAGTCAGCAGCTTTCTGAGGCCGCTCTGTATGCCGAAGATGAACAGATCACCGCTAAAGCGTTAGAAGCGGCGCTGAATGCCCGCGAATGGCGTGAAAGCTATCTGTCAGAACGCATGCAGGACGAGATTGAGCTGGGCCAGATCATGATCGAAACCGAAGGTGAGGTGATTGGTCAGATTAACGGCCTGTCGGTGCTGGATTATCCAGGGCATCCACGCAGCTTTGGCGAACCTTCACGCATCAGCTGTGTGGTCCACCTGGGCGATGGCGAGTTCACCGATGTGGAGCGCAAGGCTGAGCTGGGCGGCAATCTGCACGCCAAAGGTATGATGATCATGCAAGCGTTCCTGATCTCCGAATTGGATCTCGATCAGCAGCTCCCCTTCTCCGCCTCGATCGTCTTTGAGCAATCCTACGGCGAAGTTGACGGGGACAGCGCCTCACTGGCCGAACTCTGCGCCCTGATCAGCGCATTGTCACAGCAGCCGATCACCCAGCAAATCGCCGTGACCGGTTCCGTTGACCAGTTTGGTAATGTGCAACCGATCGGTGGCGCAAACGAAAAAATCGAAGGTTTCTTCGAGGTTTGTCAACGCCGTGGCCTGACGGGCAAACAGGGGGTGATCCTGCCAGCCAGCAACGTACGGCACCTTTGCCTACGCCCAGACGTCGTCGAGGCGGTGCGTGTTGGGCAATTCCATCTGTGGGCGGTAGATAGCGTTGCAGAAGCCTTGCCGTTATTGACCGGCTATCCGTTCGCCGAGCAGCAGCAGCCTAGCTTGCTGGCCGCCATCCAGGAGCGAATTGCACAGGCCATGTTGCCAGAACGGCGTCCGTTGCCGTGGCCATTGCGCTGGCTTAACTGGTTCAGCCGTGGCTGATCGGACTTGTTCAGCGTACACGTGTAAGTTAAGCTGCGTCCTTCATCAAAAAAAGGTTTACTGAGAACATGGTAGATAAACGCGAATCCTATACGAAACAAGATCTCGAAGCATCGGGCCGTGGCGAACTGTTTGGCGCCGGTGGCCCACCGTTGCCATCAGGCAACATGTTAATGATGGACCGCGTGGTCAAGATGACCGAAGACGGTGGTAGCTACAATAAAGGCTACGTAGAAGCTGAGCTCGATATCAATCCGGATCTGTGGTTCTTCGATTGTCACTTTATTGGCGATCCGGTTATGCCAGGCTGTCTGGGTCTGGATGCCATGTGGCAGTTGGTAGGGTTCTACCTAGGCTGGATGGGCGGTGAAGGCAAAGGCCGTGCTCTGGGCGTCGGCGAAGTGAAATTCACCGGACAGGTGCTGCCAACCGCCAAAAAAGTCACCTACCGCATCAACTTCAAACGCGTGATCATCCGCAAGCTGATTATGGGCGTGGCTGATGGCGAAGTGCTGTGCGATGGCAAAGTGATCTATACCGCCAGCGATCTGAAAGTGGGCCTGTTCAAGGACGCTGCAGCGTTCTAACGCCTTACGGCGGCCTCTCTCGGTCGCCGTTTATTTCTCCCCTCCTTTGTTATTACTGTTCTGGTCGTTTTATCGCCACACAGTGACTACAATAAATGTATCCACCAAGAGGGCAGCATGAAAAAAACCAGTTTTGCAACGACCCCCTGCCCAATCGCCCGTTCGTTGGGGCGCGTGGGGGAATGGTGGAGCATCCTGATCCTGCGCGATGCCTTTCATGGCCTGAGCAAATTTGACGAGTTTCAGCAAAGCCTGGGGCTCTCCCCCACGCTGCTGACCCGCAGGCTTAAATTTCTGGTGGAAAGCGGCATTCTGTATAAGCAACGCTACCAGACTCGCCCGGTACGCTACCAATATCTGCTCACCGAGCGCGGCAAGGATTTCTTCCCGGTGTTGGTGACGTTGTTCCAGTGGGGCAATACTCATCTGACTGAAGGGGCACACAGCGCGGAACTGGTCGATCGGCGCAGCGGTCAACCAATACAGCCTCTATTAATCGATGCGCTAACCCAGCAGCCTATCGCCCTACAGCACATCACGTTGGCGGCAGGCCCTGCGGCCGGAGAGGCCATGTCACGCCGTGCTTCTCTGATGCAGCATCACTACACCTTACTTAATGAATCATCCAAGGAGTCACTATGAGCAGTCGTCGTATAGTTATCACCGGTATGGGGGCCGTCTCTCCTTTGGGTTGCGGCGTAGAGCCGATCTGGCAACGCCTGTTGGCTGGTCAGTCAGGGATCAGCCCGCTGCCCGAAGAGATGGTGGCAGATTTGCAGGTCAAGATCGGCGGCCAGGTGCCCACGCTGGAGCAGGATGCCGCTGCCGGTTTTGATCCCGACCTGAGCGTGGCACCGAAAGACCAAAAGAAAATGGACCGCTTTATACTGCTGGCCATGGCCGCCGCTGACGAAGCCATTAAGCAGGCTGGCTGGAGCGCCGATAGTGAGGAGAAACAGGAGCGGACGGCCACCGTGATCGCCTCTGGTATTGGTGGTTTCCCAGCTATCGCCCACGCGGTGCGCACCACAGATAGCCGCGGGCCGAAGCGCCTCTCCCCTTTCACCATTCCCTCCTTTTTGGTTAACCTGGCCGCGGGCCATGTCTCCATCAAGCATCAATTCAAAGGGCCGATTGGCGCACCGGTCACCGCCTGTGCGGCAGGCGTACAGGCCATTGGCGATGCAGTGCGGATGATCCGCAACGATGAAGCCGATATCGCCTTATGCGGCGGAACGGAAGCTGCTATCGATACCGTCAGCCTTGGGGGCTTTGCCGCTGCCCGAGCCATGTCAACCACGCCAGCGGATGCCGCAACCAAAGCGTCACGCCCGTTTGACAGCGCCCGCGACGGCTTTGTGATGGGTGAAGGTGCCGGGATGTTGGTGATCGAGACGTTGGAACATGCGTTGGCACGTGGTGCCAAGCCGTTAGCAGAGATTGTCGGTTACGGCACCAGTGCGGATGCCTACCATATGACCTCCGGGGCCGAAGATGGCGACGGCGCCTATCGGGCGATGAAGATTGCGCTGAAACAGGCTGGCGTCACGCCCGATCAGGTTCAGCATCTGAATGCCCACGCCACCTCAACTCCGGTTGGCGATCTGGGTGAAATCAACGCCATCAAACACCTGTTCGGCACCGATGGGCACATTGCCATCACCTCCACCAAGTCGGCCACCGGCCATCTGTTAGGAGCCGCAGGCGGCCTGGAAACCATTTTCACTGCGCTGGCACTGCGCGATCAAATCGCTCCGGCGACCCTGAATCTGGATAATCCCGATCCTGCTGCCGCCGGTTTGCATCTGGTGGCCAATAAGGCGGAACCGATGGCAATAACCTATGCCCTGTCGAACGGATTTGGTTTTGGGGGAGTCAACGCGAGCATTTTGCTAAAACGCTGGCAGGGATAAGATAAATAGACGCCTTAGCTTAAAACGAAAACCTCCGCTTGTTTGGCGGAGGTCGTTCCTTAATTCATGACAGAGAGCCGCTTAAGCGGTCACAGCCCTGTCCTCCATGGCTTTTCGCCACCCTCCCAGCCAGTTAGCCCGGGCATCTAAAGATTGGTAGGGACAAAGTTCCCTTGAACGCCCTGCAATACCTGCTTGGTAACCGCGTGATTCAGCTCGCTCCAGACGATCTCTTTTCTGTCTCTTCATGCCTCGTTTCCCTCGTTATTACGCTGTGGAAAGAAAACAATGGCCGCACGAAATACAGCCACCTTTAAGAAATAGACCTAAATGGCGAGAAGATCAACGTTCAAATTTCATACCGTTGTCATATTTGTGAGCTATGCACGGCGCATAAGCTAAGTGGCTGATATTGCTGAAATGCATTTAATTTTATGATAATAAAAGAAAAAAATCCCGGCAGGCTTTTGCATTGCCTCACCGGGATGGCTTTAGAACGAATTATTACAAGCTATGATTAAAGGCGAGCTGCCTGTGCGGCAATCTCCTGCGCTTCCTGCAACCAACCCTGGGCCAAGGTGCGGACCAAAGCGTCATAGCCATCTTCACCCTGTTTCAATTCCAGGTTGAATGGCCGTTTGATCAGCCTGCCCTGATGGCTCAACACCCATTCACCGCGGACGATCGCTTTACCGTCGTAGCGGCCATGGAAGCCGCTGATGGTGACGTTAAGCACATCCTGATCGCTGCTCATCGGCTGTGATGACACCACCCAACCCGGCAAAGCGCTGCCCAGGTTGGTCACCAACGTCTGTTGCAGTTGCTGATCCAACGGGCTGGCCCACAGGTTGTTTTGCCCAATCACAAACTGCACGTCGTTGGTCTGGTAGACCACCCCACTCTGCGCCAGGAAATCCGCCACGCTGACGTGCTCCAACCACAGCTGGCGTGATGCCTGGGTGCCACTCACCTGAGCCGGGGTTCCCAACGCCGGTAACTGATAGTAAGTCTTGTTGGGCGTACTGCTACAGGCGCTCAGCAACAGCGCCAGAACTACCGGGATCCATTTTTTCATTTTTTGGCCTTCTTCGGCTGAGGGTCATTACTGCCCGCGGCTTCAAATACCAGGGCGTTGCTCTTATCGTTCAGGGTACGCAGCACCGGTTGCAACTCACGCAGCACCTGATCGAGACGTTGCATATCGCCAACCATTTTGTTGTAGGCTGGTGAGCCTGGCTGGAACCCTTTCATGCTGCGATTGAGTTCTTGCAAGGTTTTCTGCATATCTTCAGGCAATGCCTTCATCTCTTTACTGCTGATGATGTCATTGAGCGACTGCAGGGTTTTCTGCGTTTCTTTCATGGTCTTCTGGCTTTCGGCCAGCGTTTTGGTCGCTTCGTTGATCATTGGATTGATCGGCATCGAATTGATCTTGTCCAGCGTCTGCATCAACTTCTGCTGGATCTGCGCCAGGCCACCGCTGGTGGTTGGCAACAGCGGATAGCCGAACAACTCACGCGGCCCCTTCCACGCTTTCTCCTGTGGATAGAAGTCCAGATCGATATACAACGCGCCAGTCAGCAAGTTGGCTGACTTCAGCGCGGCACGCAGGCCACGCGACTCTGCATCTTTCAAATGCTGCGCGATATCGAAGTTCTTGCCCAACTGTTGATTAAAGCGCTCAGGCTCAATACGGATCAGCACCGGAATACGGTAGTCGTTATCCAACCGCTGGCGCATACCCTCTTTGTAGAATGGCACTTGCCCCACGGTACCCAAGCGAATACCCCGGAACTCAACCGGAGCCCCCGGTTGCAGCCCACGGATTGATTCGGAGAAGAACACCAGATAATCGGTATGCTCGGTATACAGCGAATCCTGAATATTGCGCTGGCTATCGAACAGAGCAAACTCGGCCTTTTCTTTCACCGCTGGGCCACGCTCCCAACCTTCTGGCACGTCAAAGCTGACGCCACCGCTAAACAGCGTCGCCAAGGATCCCATTTCCACACGCATGCCTTGTGCGGACATATCGAAGGCAACGCCGCTGTCTTTCCAGAACCGGACGTTGGTAGTGATCAACTGATCGTAAGGCGCGGTAATAAACAGCTGATAGCGCATGGAGCGCAGCTTGGGATCGAAATAGCTGGTTTCCACCGAGCCAACGCGGTAGCCACGGAACAGTACCGGATCGCCAGCGTTCAACTGGCCGGATTTGTCACTGTCCAGTATCACGCGCAACCCTTTGGCATCGGGAGAGGCCAGCGGCGGAGCATCCAGCAGCTGATAATCCGCTTTTCCAACCTTGCCCTTGTTGCCCGGTTGCAATTCAATGTAGGCACCGGAGAACAAGGTCCCCAGCCCGGAGACGCCTTCACGGCCAATCTGCGGTTTCACCACCCAGAAGGCCGAATCGTCACGCAGTAGCTTTTCCATGCCGGAGTTCAGGCGAGCCTGCACCAGCACTTTACTCAAATCTTCGCTCAGGGTGACGCTTTCCACCGTACCGACATCCACACTGCGGCTTTTGATCTTGGTTTTTCCCGCTTCCAAACCTTCGGCGGAGGTCGTGACCAACGTCACTTGCGGCCCTTGATGGCTGAAGTGATAAAACAGGATCCACGCACCGATCAACGCGGTGACAATGGGAATGATCCACACCGGCGACCAGCGCTTGATCTTCTCAACATCCGCGACGCCATGATTACTTTCCGTCACCTTGCGGCTCCTTTTTTATTGTTTCATTTGCGCGATCCCAGGTTAAACGGGGATCAAACGCCATAGCAGCAAACATGGTGAGAATGACCACCATGGCGAACAGTAGCGCCCCAATGTCTGGATAAATACTCATCAACTGTCCCATACGTACCAACGCCGAAAGCACGGCGATCACAAACACGTCGATCATTGACCAACGGCCAACAAACTCCACCACTTCATAAATCAGATGCATACGCTCGCTATCGGCATTGGCCTTGCCTTTGCCTTTGCCTTTGCCATTGGCATCCAGGCATAGCCAGCCAATCGCCAACATCTTGAGCGAGGGCACCATGATACTGGCAATAAAAATCACCATCGCCACCGGATAGGACCCTTCTCCCCATAGCAGCACCACCCCAGCCATGACCGTTGATGGCATTTTATTGCCCAACGCCTCGGTGATCATAATCGGCATCAGCATCGCCGGAATATACAATATGATCGAGGTGACCAATAACGCCATCGTCCATTGCAGGCTGTGGCGGCGGCGTACATAGCCCACCGTGTGACAACGCGGGCATTTGGACTGCTGGGCGGGCAGGATGGCCGTACAGCAGGAGCAGGAACGAACTCCCTGACGCAGACCGGTACGCCCAACCTGCAACGGGCGATCAATCAACGGGGCGGGTTCAATATCCTGCCACAGCCAGCGGCGATCGACGCATTGGAAGGCTCGCACCTGCAGCAGGCAAAACAGACAGTAAGGGACGAAACTGGAACCAATGCCGATATCACCATAAGCCATCAGTTTGACAAAGCTAACCAGCACGCCAGCCAGGAAGATCTCGACCATACACCAGGTCTTCAACTGGAACAGCACTTTGGCCATCCAGATCTTCCATTGTCGTGGTAGCCGCACCCTGGCACACAGCAGAATAATCGCCAACATGCAAAACGCCGGGATCAGTTGCACAAACACCATAAACAGGGTGGCCATGCTGGCATAGTCTTCTGCCACCATCACCTGAGGAATTTGGATCAGTTTGATTTCATTGCCCAGACCGGCAACGCGCATATTGATAAACGGGAAGATATTGGCTAACACCAGCATGAATAACGCGCTGAGGGCAAAACCAATCGGTTGTTTGCGCGGTTCTGCCCAGCGGGCGCTGAGTGTCGTTTTACAACGGGGACAAACGGCCTTGGAGCCTGATTGCAAAGGCGGCAACGCCACCAGCATATCGCATTGTGGGCACAGTATCAGGTTATCCTGTTGAGGCTCGCCATGCATCGCATGACTCTGCTGCTTATGACTTTCGTGGGAACACACCATTATCCTCCTTAACCGTGTCGCTCATCGGTACAGCCTGGGTTGCCCACAGCAGCAGCGTGCGGGCAACCCGTTTCCGATCAGCCGTTTTTCATTGCTTCCAGCTCTTCCCAACGGGCAAAGGCTTGTTCCAGTGCCTGCTCCGCAGTGGCAAGATCGGCCAGCACCTGCTGGGTTTCGCTGTGCGGGCGTGAGAAGAACCCTGCGTCACTCACCTGTGCCTGCAAGGCTTCAATATCCACTTCCAGCTGTTCAAGGCGCTGTGGCAACTGCTCCAGTTCGCGCAGCAGGTTATAACTCAGTTTGGCTGCTGATTTCTTAGGCTGCTCGTTTTTTTTCTCCACCGCTGCCTTGGTTTGGCTAGCGGCTACCGTGCGGATCGGCTTGGCGGTGGCACGTTGATGGTGTGCATCGTAGTAGCCCCCGACATAAGTGTCGATCACGCCATTGCCTTCGAAAATCCAGCATTCGGTTACGGAGTTATCAACAAACTGACGATCGTGGCTCACCAGCAATACGGTGCCCTGGTAGCTATCGATCATCTCTTCCAACAGTTCCAGCGTTTCGACGTCCAGATCGTTGGTTGGTTCATCGAGGATCAGTAAATTACTCGGCTTAAGGAATAATTTAGCCAGCAGCAGGCGGTTACGCTCTCCGCCCGACAACGCTTTGACCGGCGTCATTGCCCGTTTAGGGTGGAACAGGAAGTCCTGCAGATAGCCCAGCACATGGCGCGAACGACCATTGACCATCACTTCCTGCTTACCTTCCGCCAGGTTATCCATCACGGTACGTTCTGGATCCAGCTCGGCGCGGTGCTGGTCAAAGTAAGCCACTTCCAGCTTGGTGCCACAGTGCACTCGCCCGCTGTCGGCTTTCAGTTGACCGAGCATCAATTTCAGCAAGGTGGTTTTACCACAGCCGTTTGGCCCCACCAATGCGATTTTGTCACCGCGCTGCACCTGAGCACTGAAGCCCCGGACCAGCACTTTGTCGGCGACCTGATAATTGACGTCTTCCATTTCGAACACAATCTTGCCCGAACGCACGGCCTCTTCCACCTGCATCTTGGCGGTGCCCATCACTTCACGACGTTGTGAACGCTCGTTACGTAACGCTTTCAGAGCGCGCACCCGGCCTTCGTTACGCGTGCGGCGTGCCTTGATGCCCTGGCGGATCCAAACTTCTTCCTGCGCCAGTTTGCGGTCAAATTCGGCGTTCTGCAGCTCTTCGACCCGCAGCGCTTCTTCTTTGCTTTCCAGGTACAGCTCGTAGTTGCCCGGCCATGACACCAGCTTGCCGCGATCGAGATCGACAATGCGCGTGGCCATATTGCGGATAAACGAACGGTCGTGCGAGATGAAGACGATGCTGCCCTGGAACTCTTTCAGGAACCCTTCCAGCCAGTCGATGGTGGTGATATCCAGGTGGTTGGTAGGTTCATCAAGCAGCAACACGCGCGGTGAACTGACCAACGCCCGGCCCAGTGCCGCTTTGCGCAGCCAACCACCGGACAGGGAGGACAGCTCCGCATCGCCGTTCAGCCCCAGTTGCAACAGGACTTCACTGATACGGCTGTCTAGCTGCCATAAGCCCTGATGATCGAGGATCTCCATAACCTGCGCCATACGCGTCAGGTTCTTTTCGCTCGGATCCAGCTCCACCTGATGTGAGATAGCGTGATACGCCTTCAGGTGTTCCGCTTGCTCGGCCACGCCTTCGGCCACAAAGTCGAATACCGTGCCGCCGATATTGCGCGGAGGATCCTGCTGCAAACGCGCCACAATCAGATCCTGCTCGTAAATGATGCGCCCATCGTCCAAGGGGATCTCTTTACCCAGGATCTTCAGCAGGGTCGATTTACCGGCCCCGTTGCGCCCAACCAGGCAGACGCGTTCATTGTCTTCAATATGAATTTCGGTGTTGTCTAACAAAGGTGCATCGCTGAAAGAGAGCCAGGCACCGGACATGCTGATTAACGACATAGTAATTATTTTCCTTCGCCGGCGTGGGTGACCAGCCAGCAGTTGTGGATCTGACGGTTACGGGCAAAGTCTTCTGACTGTGTCTTGGCGGTAATTTCTTTCGCCTCCAGACCCAGTGCGTTCAGACCTGCCAGATCCATCTGGAAACCGCGTTTGTTGTTGGAGAACATGATGGTCCCGTTACGGCGCAGTATCCGTTGTAAATCTTTCATCAGCGCCAGATGGTCGCGCTGTACGTCAAAGGTGTTCTCCATCCGCTTGGAGTTGGAGAACGTCGGCGGATCGATAAAGATCACATCGAACTGTTCGTCGGCATTGTGTAGCCAGGACAGGCAATCTGCCTGGATCAGGCGGTGCTGTCTACCGGTCAGGCCGTTAACCCGCAGGTTCTTCTCCGCCCATTCCAGATAGGTACGCGACATATCCACCGTGGTGGTGCTACGTGCGCCCCCCAACCCGGCATGTACGCTTGCGGTGCCGGTGTAGGCAAACAGGTTGAGGAAGTCTTTGCCTTTGCTCATCTCACCCAGCATACGGCGAGCGATGCGGTGATCGAGGAATAACCCGGTATCGAGATAATCCGTCAGGTTGACCCACAGCTTGGCATTGAACTCTTCTACCAGCAGGAACTCCCCCTTCTGCGCCAGCTTCTCATACTGATTTTTGCCCTTCTGACGTTCGCGGGTTTTCAGGATCAGCTGATTCGAAGGCAGCTCCAGTACCGCTAACGTGGCGTTAATCACGTCAAACAGGCGCTGGCGGGCTTTCTGCGCGTCGATGGTTTTCGGCGGCGCGTACTCCTGCACCACCACCTTACTGCCATAGCGATCCACCGCCACGTTATAGTCAGGCAGATCGGCATCATACAGGCGATAGCACTCGATCCCCTGCTGCTTCGCCCATTTATCCAATTTCTTCAGATTCTTGCGCAGACGGTTGGCAAAGTCTTCCGCCACCTGCACGCCACCAGCACCCTGCGGGTTTTCTGCCAGCTGGTAGTTTTTCTGTACGCAGTCCAACGGGCCGTTTTTCGCTTTGAACTGGCGCTCTGCGCGCAGCTGCAGGCAACTGAGCAGTTCCGGTGAGGCGCTGAACAACGAAAGCTGCCAGCCACCAAAGTGGCTCTTCATAATGCGCCCTAACATATTGTGCAGCGCAATCAGGGCTGGTTCGCTCTCAAGGCGTTCACCGTATGGCGGGTTGCTGACCACCGTGCCTACCGGGCCTTCCGGCAGTGGGTTGGTCAGTTTGCTGACGTCATTAACGTTAAAGGTGATCAATTCGGCCACGCCAGCGCGGCGGGCGTTCCCCTTCGCCATTTCAATGACGCGACGATCGATATCCGAGCCGAAGAAGCGTGACGGGGTTTCTTGCAGGCCACGTTTCGCCCGCACCTGCGCTTCGGTGATCACTTCACGCCACAGTTCGGCATTATGGCCGCTCCAGGCGGTAAAGCCCCAATGTTGACGATGCAGGCCAGGCGCACGATCAGAGGCGATCATCGCCGCTTCGATCAATAGCGTGCCAGAGCCGCACATCGGGTCCAGCATCGGCGCCCCTGGTTGCCAACCGGAACGTTGGACAATCGCTGCCGCCAGGTTTTCCTTCAATGGAGCCTGGCCGGTAAGATCGCGATAGCCGCGCTGGTGCAAACCTTCTCCGCTCAGATCGAGCGCTACGCTGGCCATATCACGCTGCAGGAAAACGTTCACGCGAATGTCTGGCTGCTGTTTCTCTACCATTGGCCGATCGTTGAGCTTGCGGGTAAAGCTGTCCACAATGGCGTCTTTGACCTTCAGCGCACCATATTGGCTATTGCGGATCTCTTCATTGAGGCCGCTGAAGTGCACGGCAAAGGTTTTATCCAGGCCAAATATCGATGGCCAGTCAATGGCCTGCACACCGAGGTACAGATCCAAATCGCTGTGCACGCGAAATTCATTCAGCGGCAACAGAATACGCGAAGCCAGGCGGCTCCAGAGCAGGCTTTGGTACAGAAGACGATCGTCACCCTGAAAATGTACTCCCCCCTGCACCACTTTGCAGGAGTGAGCGCCAAGCCGCTCCAGTTCGCTTTTTAACAGTTCTTCCAGTCCACGCGCCGTGCTGGCAAACAGAGTGTTCATATCGTGCTTATCACCAAAAAGAAAATTGTTGCGCATTATAGCTAATCCAGACCGCTTGTCATAAAGTTGCTCCCTTCTATTTCATTTATCGCACGGAGGCAGGGGTGATCACGCTCTCCCGACTTTACGTTCATCCGGTCAAATCACTACGGGGTTTGCAGCTTTCTCACGCCCAGGTGGCCAATCACGGCCTGGCTTTTGATCGCTCCTTCATGATCACCGAGCCAGACGGTACCTTCATCACCGCCCGCCAATACCCGCAGATGGTGCTGTTTACCCCGGCGTTGTTGGCCGATGGCCTGTTTCTGACCGCACCGGACGGTGAAAGTGCGGCGATCCGCTTCATTGATTTCGCCCCCGATGCGCAGCCGACCGAGGTGTGGGGCAACCATTTCACCGCGTTGATCGCCCCGGTGGCCATCAACAGTTGGTTAAGCGGTTATTTTCAGCGCGAGGTACAGCTGCGCTGGCTTGGGCCTGAATTAACCCGCAGGGTAAAGAAGCACCCGGAAATCCCACTCTCCTTTGCCGACGGTTACCCTTATCTGCTGATTAATGAAGCTTCGTTCCAGGATCTGCAGCAACGTTGCCCAAGCAGCATCAGGCTGGAGCAGTTCCGCCCGAACCTGGTGGTGACCGGCAGCCCGGCCTGGGCAGAAGATGGTTGGCAGGTGATCCGCGTCGGCGACGTGATGTTCGATCTGGTAAAACCTTGCAGCCGCTGCGTATTGACCACGGTCAGCGTCGAACGTGGCCGTAAACACCCGAGCGGCGAGCCGTTGAGTACGCTACAACAGTTCCGCACTGCCGATAATGGCGACGTCGACTTTGGCCAAAACATGATTGCCCGTAACAGCGGTATTATCCGCGTCGGCGATAGTGTTGAAGTGTTGTCAACCAAACCGCCGCGGCCTTATGGGGCAGGCAAGGTCGTCGAAAGCCTACAAGCACCGCAGGACAGCACCACCAGCGTGAGCATTGAGTATCAAGGAAAGGTGTTTGCCGGTAATAACCAGCAGATCTTGTTAGAGCAGTTGGAGCAGCAAGGCATTCGCATCCCTTACTCCTGCCGGGCTGGCCTGTGCGGCAGTTGCAAGATAACGCTGGTGGAGGGCGAGGTTGCGCCGCTAAAGAAAAGCGCAGTGGCCGCCAACGGCACCATCCTCTGTTGCAGCTGTATTCCTAAAAGCGATGTGAAGCTGGCGTAACGCTTATTACACTGCCCTGTCGTAAGCCGGGGCAGACTGTTCATCCGGGATGCAAGGTTTCAAGCGATCGTGCATCACTTTTATCGCATCCCCCAACACCATGGTGCGCCCAGCCAACGCCAGCTGATTTTGTGCCAGCAAGCACAGGCTGGCATTATCCCCGGCTTCCACCACCAGCAGACGCGCCTCGACACCGCTATCCATCACCTTCACCGCCGCCAACTCGCCATTTTTTGGGCGTAGCGGATAGTGTTGCTGAGCAAAATGCCAGCTCTTGGGCATCAGGGGTTTGAGAAAACGGAAGGCCACCAGCGCATTTAATACCAACTCAGCACGTTGTTCATGGCTGAGCTTTATCTGTTTGCACTGTTCTTCATAATCAAAATAAAGCGCTGCATCATCGACGCAGAATGCACATTCAGCGAAGGCGTCCGGGGTTAGCATTTTTGCCGGAAAGCGTGAACGGAAGATCATACCATTGGCTAAATCGAGCATCAGTCGATCGTGCTCAGCGTCAAAATACCAACGCCAATTGTCATCAGGTTTTATCTTCATTGCTTATCCTTCTCACCACATGCCAACGCAGTATTACGCAAAGGGCGATTTTATCACCAGAAAGGTTGCTGAAACATCGGATAATTCCGCTACCGAACAAAATATAGACGAGCCGGGGGCAGAAATAAACCCCCGGTCGAAAATGAAAGGCAAAATATTAGATATGGGTAACGATATCTTTAATCAAACGCGGTCCGTGGAAGATAAAACCGGAATAAATTTGTACCAACGTTGCCCCGGCCTCCATTTTTTCCCGCGCCGCCGTCAGGGAATCAATTCCACCAACGCCGATAATCGGCAAGCGCCCTTGCAACTCTTGCGACAAACGGCGGATCACTTCAGTGCTGCGTAACTGTACCGGACGGCCACTTAATCCCCCTGCCTGATCGCAGTAATTCAACCCCTGAACCAGTTTACGATCGAGAGTGGTATTGGTGGCAATGACCCCATCTATATTATGACGCACTAAACTGTCCGCTATTTGGATCAGTTCTTCCTCTGAAAGATCCGGCGCGATCTTTACCGCAACCGGCACATATTTGTGATGGCGAGCCTGCAATTGGGCCTGCTTATTTTTTATCGCCGCCAGCAGATCGTCCAGCGCTTCACCATACTGTAAGGATCGTAATCCCGGGGTATTGGGTGATGAGATATTAATCGCGATATAGCCGGCATACGGATAAACCTTATCCATACAGATCAGATAATCGTCTTTGCCCTGCTCGACCGGCGTGTCTTTATTCTTGCCGATATTGATCCCAAGCACGCCACCAAAATGGGATTTCTTAACGTTTTCAACCAGATTGTCTACGCCGTGGTTATTGAACCCCATGCGGTTGATCAACCCTTCGGCCGGGACCAGGCGGAACAGACGCGGTTTATCATTGCCCGCTTGCGGACGCGGCGTAACGGTACCGACCTCAACAAAGCCAAAGCCCATCGCGCCAAAGGCATCAATGCATTCGCCGTCTTTATCCAGACCGGCGGCCAAACCTAATGGGTTGCTAAAAGAGAGCCCCATGCAGCTCACCGGCTTGCTCGGCACCGACTGACGGATAAGAAACTCTAGTGGGGTGCCGGTAATACGGCGCAGTTGACTGAAGGTCAATTCGTGAGCGCGCTCGGGATCGAGCTGGAACAAGGCTTTCCTGACGATGGGGTAGTACATGTACTCTCCTGATTTCCCGGTGATATCCTGCTGACTTGAGGTCGCAAGTCAATCGCTGTGCCTGATGGGGATACAGGTGGGGATCATGCAGAACGCCGACACGCCGTAAACCCATCCCTGGGGGCTCGCAATCGCGCATCCTTGCGCTCAACGGTCGGCTAACCTGCATGATCCCCACCTGCTTCAGGCTTTCGGTGTTGCGGTTATTTAGCGACAACCTCAAGTCAGCAGGATAGGCCTGTCGACCGGGGGCGTATTATCCGGTATCCCCTCGCCAATTGGAATTGATTAAAGGCAAAAAAAGCGCGTTTAGCGCAATCGTTTCCCTTGTATGGCGCTACTTCCCCGCTTTTCCCCCTTTACGCATATCAAAATCAAAAAATGAGATTTAAAAATCACCCCCTTTTGCTGTTAGCTTTAAAACACCTTACGAACATTAATTTAACATTGATAACTTTTTGATATAAGGAGTGGCGATGCGCGTTTTATCCCTAGCTGGCAGCCCAAGGCTCCCCTCACGCTCGGCGGCGCTGTTACAACTGAGCCAACGCTGGCTACAACAGCAGCAGGTGGAAGTGATCCCCTATACCCTGCACGATTTTCAGGCGGAAGACCTGCTGCGCGCCAATTTTAACAGCCCTGATATTAAAGCCTTCGCCGCGCAACTTGCCGCTGCGGATGGCCTCTTGATCGCCACGCCGGTTTATAAGGCATCGTTTTCTGGCGCGCTGAAAACCTTACTCGATCTGCTTCCTGAACGCGCGCTGGAACACAAAGTGGTTTTGCCGCTGGCCACCGGCGGCTCCATTGGCCACATGCTGGCGGTGGACTATGCGTTGAAGCCAGTGTTGACGGCGCTGAAAGCCCAGGAAGTGCTGCACGGCGTGTTTGCCGATGACGGCCAGATAGTACTTAACGGTGAACAGGCCCAGCTGTCCGATGGGGTGGCCGCACGCCTGCACGAAGCGTTGGACAGTTTTTATCTGGCGCTCAACCGCCGTAAACCGCCGGTGTCAAACACCGCCGCCTCTCTGTTAACCCGGCAAACTGCCTAACCGCCTAAGGAAATCATCATGCCCCTCTCTTTCCGCCGTTGGCTTAACACCGGTGCGCTGGCCGCCATCATGGCGCTGGCGCTGACCAATACCGCCGTCGCACAAGATAACGCGCCTGCTCAGTTTCGTATTGGCTATCAAAAAGGCTCGGTGAGTCTGGTGTTGGCCAAAACCCACCAGTTGCTGGAACAACGCTTTCCTGCCACCAACATCAGTTGGATCGAATTCCCGGCGGGCCCGCAGATGCTCGAGGCGCTGAACGTCGGCAGCATCGATCTGGGCAGCACCGGCGATATCCCGCCTATCTTTGCCCAAGCCGCCGGGGCCGACCTGCTGTATGTCGGCGTAGAGCCGCCAAAACCCAAGGCGGAAGTGATCCTGGTGCCGGAAAATAGCCCGATCCACAGCGTCGCCGAGTTGAAAGGCCATAAAGTGGCCTTCCAGAAAGGCTCCAGTTCACACAACCTGCTACTGCGGGCACTGCAAAGGGACGGCCTGAGGTTTACCGATATCCAACCGGTTTATCTGACGCCCGCCGATGCCAGAGCGGCCTTCCAACAGGGCAACGTCGATGCCTGGGTGATCTGGGATCCCTACTATTCAGCCGCGTTGCTGCAAGGCGGAGTACGGGTGTTGACCGATGGCAGCGAACTGAACCAGACCGGTTCTTTCTACCTGGCCGCTCGCCCTTATACCGAAGCCAACGGCCCGTTCATCCAGCAGGTGCTGGCGGTGCTGACCCAGGCCGATGCGCTGACGCATAGCGATCGGGCGCAGAGCATTACCTTGCTGGCCAAGGCGATGGGCTTACCGGAAGCGGTAATTGCCAGCTATCTGGATCATCGCCCACCGACGGCCATCAAACCCCTAGGGGACGCCACCATTGCTGCCCAGCAAAACACCGCCGATCTCTTTTTCGCCAACCGGTTGGTTCCGGTGCAGGTCGATATTTCTCAACGCGTCTGGCATCCAGCCGCACAATAATCAGGAGAGAACTCTATGAGCATTAACGTATTCTGGTTTTTACCGACTCACGGCGATGGCCACTATCTGGGGAGTTCAGAAGGGGCACGTGCGGTCGATTACGGTTATCTTCAGCAGATCGCCCAGGCCGCTGACCGGCTCGGTTTCGGCGGTGTGCTGATCCCAACGGGGCGCTCTTGCGAAGACTCTTGGCTGGTTGCCGCTTCATTAATTCCGGTCACGCAGCGGCTGAAATTCCTGGTGGCCCTGCGCCCCGGCATCATCTCCCCGACCTTGGCAGCCAGGCAGGCCGCCACGCTGGATCGGCTTTCCAACGGCCGCGCTCTGTTCAATCTGGTGACCGGTGGCGATCCGGAAGAGCTGGCAGCGGAAGGTTTGCACCTTAACCACACCGAACGCTATGAAGCCTCCGCCGAGTTTACCCACGTATGGCGCAAAGTGCTGGAAGGTGAAACTGTCGATTTCGCCGGTAAGCATCTTCAGGTAAAAGGTGCCAAGCTGTTGTTCCCGCCGGTGCAGCAACCTCGCCCACCGCTGTATTTTGGCGGCTCCTCTGAGGCGGCACAGGATCTGGCAGCCGAGCAGGTCGAGCTGTATCTGACCTGGGGAGAACCCCCTGCTCAGGTGAAAGAAAAAATAGAGGAAGTACGAGCCAAAGCAGCGGCCCTGGGGCGCAAAGTCCGCTTCGGTATTCGCCTGCACGTTATCGTGCGCGAAACCACCGCAGAAGCCTGGCAGGCGGCCGACCGTTTGATCGCCAACCTCGATGATCAAACCATTGCGGATGCACAGAAAGCTTTTGCCCGCTTCGACTCCGTTGGCCAACAGCGTATGGCGGCCTTACACGGTGGCAAGAAAGACAATCTGGAAATCAGCCCTAACCTGTGGGCCGGTGTCGGATTGGTGCGTGGCGGTGCGGGCACTGCGTTGGTGGGCGATGGTCCGACGGTCGCTGAGCGCATTCAGGAATATGCCGATCTGGGCATCGACACCTTTATTCTTTCCGGTTACCCGCATCTGGAAGAGGCCTATCGCGTAGGTGAACTGCTGTTCCCACATCTCGATCTGGCGACCAGCGAACAACCGACCCAGTTGCGTGCGATCAAGCCACAGGGCGAAGCGGTCGCCAATATCTATATCCCACAAAAAGTGTCACAAAGCTGAGGAGAACAGTGATGGCGATCGGTGCACAACAAATTCTGCACCGGCTAGCCCCCTGGGCTTTGCCGGTAGCGCTGGTGATTGGCTGGCAGACCGCCGTTGAGGCGGGTTGGTTGTCTAACCGTATCTTGCCCGCGCCGAGTGCCGTGGTGGCAGCCTTTTGGGCCTTAACCAAGAGTGGCGAGCTGTGGCAACACCTGACCATCAGCAGTTGGCGTGCGCTGATTGGCTTCAGTATCGGTGGCAGCATTGGCTTGGTACTAGGGTTCATTACCGGCCTGTCCCGTTGGGGAGAGCGTTTGCTCGACAGCTCGGTACAGATGATCCGTAACGTGCCGCATCTGGCGCTAATCCCGCTGGTGATCTTGTGGTTCGGCATCGACGAGTCCGCCAAAATCTTTCTGGTGGCGCTGGGTACGCTATTCCCGATCTATCTGAACACCTATCACGGCATCAAGAATATCGACCGTGGCCTGCTGGAAATGGCGCGCAGCTACGGCCTGAGCGGCTTTAGCCTGTTTACGCAGGTGGTGTTACCCGGCGCGTTGCCTTCGATCATGGTCGGCGTGCGTTTTGCGCTCGGGTTTATGTGGTTAACGCTGATCGTCGCCGAAACCATCTCCGCCAACTCTGGCATCGGTTATCTGGCAATGAACGCCCGTGAATTTCTACAGACCGATGTAGTGGTGGTCGCCATTATTCTGTATGCCCTGCTCGGCAAACTGGCCGATGCCTGCGCACAACTGCTCGAACGTGTCTGGTTACGCTGGCACCCGGCCTATCAACTGAAATCAGGAGAAGCATAATGACGGCCCCGACTCGTATTCCGCAAGGCACCCCCATTACGCTGGAAGGCATCGCCAAGCGTTATGGCAACCGCACCGTGTTGGACGATTTGCAACTCCGCATCACCGCGGGCCAGTTTGTGGCCGTGGTTGGCCGCAGCGGCTGTGGTAAAAGCACCTTATTACGCCTGCTCGCAGGGCTGGAAACGGCCAACAGTGGGACCCTGGTGAGCGGTAATGCCCCACTCAGCCACGCCAAAGACGATACGCGTCTGATGTTTCAGGATGCTCGCCTGCTGCCATGGAAAAAGGTGATCGACAACGTGGGGCTTGGCCTGAGCGGCAACTGGCGTGATGCTGCATTGCAGGCGTTAATCACCGTTGGGCTGGCCGACCGTGCCAATGAATGGCCAGCCGCGCTGTCTGGCGGGCAGAAACAGCGTGTCGCCCTGGCCCGTGCGTTGATCCATCGCCCACGTTTGTTGCTGTTGGATGAACCCTTGGGGGCACTGGATGCGTTAACGCGTATTGAAATGCAGGGGCTGATCGAAACGCTTTGGCAACAGCATGGCTTCACCGTACTGCTGGTCACGCATGACGTTAGCGAGGCGATCGCACTGGCCGATCGGGTGCTGTTAATCGAAGAAGGACGTATCGGGCTGGATCTGACTATTGATTTGCCACGGCCGCGCCGCAAAGGTTCGGCAAAGCTGGCAGAATTGGAAGCAGAAGTGTTGGCAAGAGTGTTGGCACCACCGCAAACTGTTGGGACTTCCCGCCGGGTGGCAAATTAATCAGGGGACGGCAAATGCCGCCCCCTTGCTTTTACGCGTCTAACGCCTTGGTGATCTTCTCAAACAGATCGCCAGACAGGTTCTCCAGCCCTTTCAACTGCTCCAGCGCCTGACGCATCAACGCCTGACGAGAGGCATCGTAACGCTTCAGGCGGATCAGTGGTTCAATCAGCCGCGCAGCAACCTGTGGGTTACGCTTGTTCAGATCGCTGAGGATCTCCACCAGGAACTGATAGCCGCTGCCGTCTGCCGCATGGAACGCCGCCGGGTTAGCCGAAGCGAACCCACCAATCAACGAGCGGGTGCGGTTTGGATTACTCAGGCTGAATGAACGGTGTTGCAACAGCGAACGTACCTTACCGAGTACGTCTGCCGCCGGGCTGGTGGCCTGCAGGATGAACCACTTGTCCATCACCAGACCATCGTGATGCCAGCGCTCATCAAACTCGGCCATCAAGGCATCACGGCAAGGCAACTGTGCCCCCATCGCCGCAGCCAGTGCCGCCAGCGAATCGGTCATGTTGTCAGCCTGCTGGAACTGTTGCACCACCAGCTTGTCAGCCTGCTCTACATCGCCGAAAGCCAGATAGTGCAGACAAATGTTACGCAGCGAACGCTTGGCAATATCGCCGTGCTCAACCCTGTACCCTTCAGTTTTGTTAGCGTGATACACCGCCAGCCACTCATCGGCCAGCTCTTTAGCCAGGCAACGGGTGATCGCTTCATGCACCGCAGAGATGGCTTGCGGATCGATGATGGCGAACAGCTCGGCAATTTCGTTTTCCGATGGCAGCGTAAGGATCTGCGCGGCCAGGGCCGGATCCAGCTTCTCATCCAGCAGCACCGCCCGGAAGGCATCTGCCACGTGCAGCGGCAGCGACAACGGCTGTTTCTGCTGATATTTGGCCACGTTCAGCTTGATGTAAATGGCCAGCAGGCTCTGGGCGGCATCCCAGCGGGAAAACTCATTGCGCGCATGCTGCATCAGGAACGTCAGTTGCTGATCGCTGTACGGATAATCCAGCTTGACCGGTGCCGAGAACTCACGCAGCAGCGAAGGAACCGGCTTATGCGCGACGCCATCAAACACAAAAGTCTGTTCGGCGGCGGTGACGTTCAACACGTTATTGACCGGGGAACCGTCTTTCTGCAAGGCAATAACGTTGCCCTCGCTGTCGTAAAGCTCAATATCCAGCGGAATATGCAACGGCAGTTTTTCTGGCTGATCGGCCGTCGGCGCGGTTTTCTGGCTGACGTGCAAGCGGTATTGCTGATCCTCGGCGCTATAGTCATCACGCACCGTCAGCAGCGGCGTGCCAGACTGGCTATACCAGCGGCGGAACAGCGACAGATCGACATTGGAAGCGTCTTCCATTGCCTGCACAAAATCATCGCAGGTGGCCGCACTGCCGTCGTGGCGTTCGAAATAGAGCTGCATCCCCGCCTGGAACTGTTGTTCCCCCAGCAGCGTGTGCAGCATGCGGATCACTTCGGATCCTTTCTCATACACCGTCAAGGTGTAGAAGTTGTTCATCTCGATCACTTTATCCGGCCGGATCGCGTGCGCCATCGGGCTGGCGTCTTCGGCAAACTGCGCCCCACGCATAACCCGCACGTTATCGATGCGGTTGACTGAACGGGAACCCAGGTCGGAGCTGAACTCCTGATCGCGGAACACGGTCAGCCCTTCTTTCAGGCTAAGCTGGAACCAGTCGCGGCAGGTCACGCGGTTGCCGGTCCAGTTATGGAAATATTCGTGGCCGATCACCGCTTCAATATTCAGGTAATCCTTGTCGGTAGCGGTTTCTGCCTTGGCCAACACATACTTCGAGTTAAAGATATTTAACCCTTTGTTCTCCATCGCCCCCATGTTGAAGAAATCCACGGCGACGATCATGTAGATATCCAGATCGTATTCCAGGCCAAAGCGGGTTTCATCCCACTTCATCGAATTTTTCAGCGAGGTCATGGCCCAATCGGCACGATCCAGGTTGCCACGATCGACAAACAGCTCCAAGGCCACCTTACGACCAGAACGGGTGGTGAAGCTATCGCGCAACACGTCGAAATCCCCCGCCACCAGCGCAAACAGATAGCTAGGTTTCGGGAACGGATCCTGCCATTGCACCCAGTGACGGCCGTCTGCCAGGTCACCTTCAGCCACCCGGTTGCCGTTCGACAGCAGGAACGGATAACGTGCTTTATCGGCGACGATGCGGGTAGTAAAACGGGCCAGCACGTCTGGGCGATCCAGATAGAAGGTGATATGGCGGAAGCCTTCGGCCTCGCATTGGGTGCACAGCGCTTCACCAGACAGGTATAGCCCTTCCAACGCGCTATTTTTCGCCGGATGGATGTCGTTGACGATCATCAGGGTAAACTGAGCCGGTAGTTGTTCAATCACCAGTTGGTTTTCCTGCTGGCGATAGGCGCTCCACGGCTGCCCATCCACTTGAATACTCACCAGAGTCAGGTCTTCGCCATTCAACGTTAATGGGGCACCGGCGGCACCCTGCCGTTTGATCTGGCTGACGGCGGTAACGCGCGTGGTGTCTGCATCCAGTTCAAAATCCAGGTCGATATCGGTGATGGTATAATCTGGGGCGCGATAATCGTGGCGATACTTCGCCTGTGGCTGTTGTGTCATAAAAACCCTTTGACGTCTCAGTGAGTTACAGATCCCGGACTCGGAGCGCACCGCCGTGCAGGACGACGCGGTACCTCAATGGCCCGATTGTGAATAAACTGTATCACAGCTATAAAAAAAACCCAGAAATGGCAGCAAATCGCACCAAGAAATCACACGACTCACGCAGACATTCGCTGTGGTTTGCTATGCTCCAGCTACCCTGGCGCTTCGCTTAACGTCAAACCCAGCATTTTATGCTTAAGCAGGCGCAGTTCCGTCCCCGTTGGCAACCGAATTGCGGAGGAAAACCAGCGGTAGCAATGATATAATCATCCAAGAACCAGTAGGAGAAACAGATTGGCATGAAAGTAAAATACCTGATCTATTTCTTCACCTTTGCCATCATGCTGTCCTTTGCGGTTTTTATCGCCAATGGGCTGATAAAGGCCCGTGCCAGCCATGAGCAAAGCTTGGAAAATCTGTACAAAATCAGCAGGACCAAAGAGGTGGCCGAGGCCTTTCAGGCTACACTGCTGGCACACCGGTTAAAACGATTAGGTCTGGCGGATAAATCCGTCACCCAAGCTGAATGGCAACAGGCCGATCAACAGGCACGTGAAAAAATCGCGATTGTTAAATCCAATGTCGACGCCGACCTCGCTCTGCGCTTGGGCATTCGGCAAAAGATTGCCATACTTTCCATGCTCGATTGGATGGAAAGGCTGCTGGATAACGATTCGCGTCAGGTCACGCAAGTCGATACTGCCAACAGCAATCTGTTCAATATCAACAGCGCCTATTATATCGTCCAGACCACCAAAGCCTTCTACCGTTATACCTACGACACTCGGCTGATCAATGCGGACTCATTTCTATTTTTGGAGGCCGTTCGCCTTAATAACCGGCTGAATATGTCGCTGACCGAACTGATCGATCAGATTATCGACGTCAATCTCAGCAGCCAGGAACGCAAGAATGCTTATCTGAAGGCCATCCAGTTGACCGGGGTGTTCACCCCGCTCGGTACTCGTTTGGCGTTCTTAAAGCTGGCCTATAACGATCCGCAGATTGCTGAGCTGGTGGATGAGATACTCCGAAATATCTCCAGTCATCGGATCAGCAACATTTCAGACGGGTTATATCAAGCCATTACCCATAATACCGTCTATGACATCAACCTGATCGCCAGCTATATCGAGGAGATGGACAGACTTTCCCAAAGGCTCTATGAGCGTAGCTTTGAGCTGGAGATGGCCGCTTCCGAAGCCAAAATGTATGATAGCCAGACAGCCATCTACGGCATGATTTCTCTGAGTGGGCTGATTGCCCTGTTCATCCTGCTGCCTTCCATGATCTTCTGTTCCAACATCACCCGCTGGCTGACCAAAACGCATAAAAATATTCTGCGCCTGTCACAAGGCGATATGAATATTGATGACAACGACGCGTTTTACAGCAAAGAGCTGATCGCCATCAGTGACGCCATCACCCAGCTCAAACAATACAATCAGGTCAAGATCGCGCTGGAAAACGAAAAGCAGCAGCTAATCAAAGAGCTGGAAGTCTCGTCATTCTTCGATCCCTTAACCAACATTTATAACCGCCGCAAATTTTTCCTCGAGTGTGAGATGCTTGCGCAGAGTAGCTATCCGCTGGCGTTCTGTCTCATCGATATCGATAACTTCAAGCGTCTTAACGATACCTATGGCCACGATGTCGGCGACCGAGTGCTGGTAATGTTCGCCCAGTCGTTAAGTAACACCTTCCGTTCCAGCGATATCTTTTGCCGCTATGGCGGTGAGGAGTTTGCCCTGCTGCTCGGCCACTGTTCCCTGGAAAATGCCCGCAGCATGATGGAAGCGCTGCGTGAACAAACCCAACAAATGTGCCTGGAGTTGCTCAACGGAAAACGGGTGCGCTTTACCATCAGCTGTGGTATCGCTGCCGTAGGCGACCTGTCACAACTGCATCCAGCCATCAAACAGGCCGACGAAGCGCTCTATTTTTGTAAGAAGAGCGGGCGCAATCGGGTCAGTATTTATACGCCAACCGGTTTTATCTGAATCTGTGTTTAAAATAATTAACCTCATAATTTTTATGAGTAAATCAACTAAGCCATTCAGTTTATTGGATTAAATGGCTTTTTCTGGCTGAGGTTATGCCCCCGGTAAAATAAAGGCACGTTTTATCCTCGACCCGTTCCGGCCATTTGTGGTGTGATGAGGCTTCAATAACAGGATAATCCGGGTATACTCCCCCCACTTTTTTGATTATCCGGATTTGGACACGCGCCTGACGAGGATGCTGTAACGCGATATGACTCTATACGCTTCCCCGATTTTGACTTCACTGCTTGATACTGACGCCTACAAGCTTCATATGCAGCAAGCAGTGTTCCATCGCTACCCCGCAATTACCGTTGCGGCGGAGTTTCGTTGCCGTGGCGACGAACTGCTGGGCGAATATGCCGACGAGATCCGCGCGCAGGTTGCCATGATGAGCGAGTTGGCGCTAACCGAAGCCGAACACCGCTATCTCTCCAGCCTGCCTTTCTTCCATCAGGATTACCTGAGCTGGCTGCGGGAGTTTCGCTACGATCCGCAGCAGGTCAGCATTAGCAATCACGACGGCAAATTGCATATCCGTATCGCTGGCCCCTGGCGCGAAGTGATTATGTGGGAAGTGCCGTTGTTGGCCGTGATCAGCGAAGTGGTGCACCGCCAGCGTTCGCCACAGGCCACGCCAGAGATGGCCATTAGCCAGTTGCGCCAGAACCTGGCGCAGTTCAAGCAACTGAGCGGGGATATTGATATTTCACGCTTCAAGCTAATGGACTTTGGCACCCGTCGCCGCTTCTCCCGCGAGGTGCAACAGGCCATTGTCAGCACGCTGAAAACCGAATTCCCCTATCTGGCTGGCACCAGTAACTACGATTTGGCGCATCGGCTGGATCTGATCCCGGTTGGCACGCAAGCCCATGAGTGGTTCCAGGCTCATCAACAGATTAGCCCGGTACTGGCCAACAGCCAACGTGCCGCCTTGCAGGCCTGGCTGGATGAATATCCCGCTCAGCTCGGCATTGCACTGACCGACTGTATCACCATGGATGCGTTCCTGCGTGATTTCGGCAAGCAGTTTGCCCAGAGCTATCAAGGTCTGCGCCACGACTCTGGCGATCCGATCGAATGGGGTGAAAAAGCCATTGCCCATTACCAGCAATTGGGGATCGATCCCATGAGCAAGACGCTGGTGTTTTCAGACAATCTGGATCTGGATAAGGCTTTGGCGCTGTATCGCCACTTTGATCGGCGCATCAACCTGGCGTTCGGTATCGGCACGCGTCTGACCTGCAATATCCCCGGCGTCAAGCCGCTAAATATTGTGATCAAGCTGGTCGAGTGTAAAGGCAAGCCGGTAGCCAAACTGTCCGATAGCCCAGGCAAAACCATCTGCCAGGACCCCGCGTTTGTCAAAGCGCTGCGCAAAGCCTTCGATCTGCCGCTGGTGAAGAAAGCCAGTTAAGGTGCCCCCTCTCTCCAACCCTCTCCCACTGGGAGAGGGAACTGTACGGCGCTGCATTAAAGAACAAGAGTCAGCCGGGGATACAAACCGTGTGGGCATTTCTCACCGGCGTTCCCCCTCTTCCTTTATATACCTCCTGTTTTTTTATCCCACTGCAATAAATGTTGTCTCATTCTGATGATTTCTGCTTGTGCTCTGCAACGCGGCAAGTAACATAGCAACATCCCCAAATTCTTGGGTTGTTAGCCTATTTCTGAAAAACTTATAAGAGAGAAATCTATGAGCGTAGTGCCTGTAGTCGACGTACTGCAAGGTCGTGCTGCGGTTGACAGTGAAGTCACCGTGCGCGGTTGGGTACGTACCCGGAGAGATTCTAAAGCTGGTATCTCCTTCCTCGCCGTTTATGACGGCTCCTGCTTTAATCCGTTACAGGCCGTCGTTAATGATTCTCTGCCGAATTATCAGGACGAAGTGTTACGCCTGACCACCGGCTGTTCCATTGAAGTGACCGGTACCGTGGTACCTTCGCCGGGTGAAGGCCAGAGCTTCGAACTGCAGGCCACAGCCATCAAGGTGGTGGGTTGGGTTGACGATCCTGACACCTATCCAATGGCGGCCAAACGCCACAGCATCGAATACCTGCGCGAAGTTGCCCACCTGCGCCCACGCACCAACCTGATTGGCGCGGTTGCCCGCGTTCGCCACACCTTGGCACAGGCAATCCACCGCTACTTCCACGAGAACGGTTATTTCTGGGTTTCCACCCCACTGATCACCGCCTCTGATACCGAAGGTGCCGGTGAAATGTTCCGCGTCTCCACGCTGGATATGGAAAACCTGCCACGCACTGATAAAGGTGCCGTCGATTTCAGCCAGGACTTCTTCGGTAAAGAAGCCTTCCTGACCGTATCCGGCCAGTTGAACGGCGAAACCTACGCCTGTGCGCTGTCAAAAATTTATACCTTTGGCCCCACCTTCCGTGCCGAGAACTCGAACACCAGCCGTCACCTGGCTGAATTCTGGATGATCGAACCGGAAGTTGCCTTTGCTACCCTGGACGACGTTGCCGGGCTGGCCGAAAGCATGCTGAAATATGTCTTCCAGGCGGTGCTGGATGAACGTGCCGACGATCTGCAATTCTTTGCTGAGCGGGTAGATAAAGACGCCATCGACCGTCTGAAGCGCTTTGTCTCTTCCGATTTCGCCCAGGTGGACTACACCGAGGCGGTCGAGATCCTGCTCGCTTCCGGCCAGACCTTCGAGAACCCGGTTTCCTGGGGTATCGACCTGTCGTCTGAACACGAACGCTATCTGGCCGAGCAACACTTCAAGGCTCCGGTAGTGGTGAAAAACTACCCGAAAGATATCAAAGCCTTCTACATGCGCATGAACGAAGATGGCAAAACCGTTGCGGCGATGGATGTGCTAGCACCGGGCATTGGTGAAATCATCGGTGGTTCTCAGCGTGAAGAACGTCTGGATGTGCTGGATCAGCGTCTGGCAGAGATGGGCCTCAATAAAGAAGATTATTGGTGGTATCGTGACCTGCGCCGCTATGGCACCGTGCCACATTCTGGTTTTGGCTTAGGTTTTGAGCGTTTAATCGCCTATGTGACCGGGGTGCAGAACGTCCGTGACGTGATCCCGTTCCCAAGAACGCCACGTAACGCCAGCTTCTAAGTCATAAAACCCAGCATAATTTAAACATTTTCTTTACATAATAAAGGCCAGCTTAGCTGGCCTTTCGCATTTTTGATTATTGACCTGCATCACAAAGTTCCCCAAAATACACAAATTGTTACACATCGTTTCTTTCTGAAACCAGATTACGACATTAGTAGCATTTTCGTTCTAGATAAACCTGCCCGTGAATGGAACACTGCGTGCAGACACAGGACGACACCAATCTATCAACAATAGTTCCAAAAGAATTATTGGCGGCAGTGGCAAGGTGTCCGAATAAAACCAATGAGGGTAATAATGATGATGAAGCGCAACATTCTTGCAGTAGTGATCCCAGCTCTGTTAGCAGCTGGTGCAGCCAACGCAGCTGAAATCTACAACAAAGACGGCAACAAACTGGATCTGTACGGTAAAGTTGACGGCCTGCACTACTTCTCTAAAGACAAAAGCGAAGATGGCGACAAGTCATACGTGCGCTTTGGCTTCAAAGGTGAAACCCAGATTACTGACCAACTGACCGGTTACGGCCAGTGGGAATACAACGTGCAAGCTAACCACGCTGAGTCACAAGGTACCGAAGGTACTAAGACTCGTCTGGGCTTCGCAGGTCTGAAATTTGCTGAATTCGGTTCATTCGATTACGGCCGTAACTACGGCGTAGTGTATGACGTTGAAGGCTGGACAGATATGCTGCCAGAGTTCGGTGGCGATACTTACACCACTACCGACAACTTCATGACCGGTCGTACCAACGGTGTTGCTACTTACCGTAACAACAACTTCTTCGGTATGGTTGATGGTTGGAACTTCGCTCTGCAGTATCAAGGCAAGAACGAAAACGACAAGCGTGAGCTGAAGAAACAAAACGGTGACGGTGTTGGTGTTTCTACCACCTACGCAATTTTGGATACCGGTGTCAGCTTAGGTGCAGCATACTCTTCATCTAACCGTACCATTGACCAGAAAGATAACAGCACTGCTGGCGGTAACGTAGCTGATGCATGGACCGTTGGTGCTAAATACGATGCCAACAACGTCTACCTGGCAACCATGTATGCGGAAACCCGCAACATGACTCCATACGGTAGCGCGTCTAACACCATCGCTAACAAAACTCAGAACTTTGAAGTGGTAGCACAGTACCAGTTCGATTTCGGCCTGCGTCCATCTATCGCTTACCTGCAGTCTAAAGGTAAGAACCTGGCTGGCCCTAACGGCACTGACAACGATCTGGTTAAATACATTGATGTAGGTACTACTTACTACTTCAACAAAAACATGTCTACCTACGTTGATTACAAAATCAACCTGCTGGACGAAAACGACTTCACTCGTGCTAACGGCATCGCTACTGACAACATCGTAGCTACCGGTCTGGTTTACCAGTTCTAAGTTGTTGCACTTGATGACGGCTCGCCGTCAGCTAAGTTAAAAAACAGGGCTTCGGCCCTGTTTTTGTTTTTAGCGCTTCCGCCAATTTTTTATTCTGCCAATCCGCCCTTCCCCGTCATTTTTTGTGCTGAATCTGCCGCCGTCACAAGATCGAGGTGTTTTTCTCGCAAACGGTTGGCAAAGGCGATAACTGGCGCTACCCTGATGTTTCTGTCTGCTTAACTCTAGGCCATGGAAGCATCTGACATGTTTGAAAAAATCACCGCTGCACCTGCCGACCCGATTCTAGGTCTGACCGACATTTTCCGCGCCGACAAGCGTGAGAATAAAATCAACCTGGGGATTGGCGTCTATAAAGACGAAACCGGCAAAACGCCGGTGCTGACCAGCGTTAAAAAAGCTGAACAGTATCTGCTGGAAAATGAGACCACCAAAAACTACCTGGGTATTGAAGGTATTCCTGAATTTGCCAGCTGCACGCAAGAACTGTTGTTCGGCAAGCAGAGCCCAATCATTGCCGACAAGCGTGCCCGTACCGCGCAAACTCCTGGTGGTACCGGTGCCCTGCGTGTCGCGGCCGACTTTATTGCCAACCAGACCAGCGCCAAGCGTATCTGGGTCAGCAATCCAAGCTGGCCAAACCATAAAAACGTCTTTGGTGCCGTTGGCCTGGAAGTGTTGGAATACAACTATTACGACGCCGCCAACCATGCGCTGGACTTCGACGGTCTGCTCACCAGCCTGAACCAGGCTCAAGCAGGCGACGTAGTGCTGTTCCATGGTTGCTGCCATAACCCTACCGGTATCGATCCAACCGAAGCACAATGGGCTCAGTTGGCTGAACTGTCCGTAGCCAAGGGTTGGTTGCCGCTGTTCGACTTCGCTTACCAAGGCTTCGCCAAGGGCCTGGAAGAAGATGCCCAGGGTCTGCGTATCTTTGCTGCCAAACATCAGGAACTGATCGTTGCCAGCTCCTACTCAAAGAACTTTGGCCTGTATAACGAGCGTGTCGGTGCCTGCACCGTGGTAGCTGCCGATGCAGAAACCGCCGAGCGTGCCTTCAGCCAGGTGAAAGCCGCGATCCGTGCCAACTACTCGAACCCGCCATCACACGGTGCCGCCGTAGTTGCTACCATCTTAGGTAACCCGGCGTTGCGCGCCATTTGGGAACAAGAGTTGACGGACATGCGCCAGCGCATTCACCGTATGCGCCAGTTGTTCGTTAATACCCTGCAGGAGAAAGGGGCGCAGCAGGATTTCAGCTTTATCATCAACCAGAACGGCATGTTCTCCTTCAGCGGCCTGACCAAAGAGCAGGTTCTGCGTCTGCGTGATGAATTTGGCGTGTATGCCGTTAACTCCGGCCGCGTTAACGTGGCAGGGATGACGCCGGACAATATGGCGCCGCTGTGCGAAGCCATCGTTGCCGTGCTGTAAGTTGATTTTGCATTGAAAAAGGGGCGCATTTGCGCCCCTTTGTTCTTTTGCGAGAGGTGTCTTTACCAGATAGCCGGTTCTTCGCGCAGGAACGGGTTGGTTTGACGTTCATGGCCAAAGGTAGACATCGGGCCATGTCCTGGAATAAACGCCATATCGTCGCCCTGAGGCAGTAATTTGTTGCGGATTGAAGCGATTAGCGCCTGATGATCACCGCGCGGGAAATCGCTGCGGCCAACACCACCGTTGAACAACACGTCACCCACTAATGCCAAACGTGCCTGTTCGTTGATAAAAACGATATGACCAGGTGTATGGCCAGGGCAATGCAGTACGTTCAGCGACATTTCGCCCACCTGCACTTTATCCCCCTCTTCCAGCCATTTGGTCGGCGTTAGAGCGGCGCATTCATCCAGGCCAAACATACGGCTCTGTGCTGGCAAACCTTCAAGCCAGAAGGCATCTTCCTTATCTGGCCCATAGATCGGTACCTGATAATGCTCGGCCATTTCTGCCGCCGCGCCTACGTGATCGAGATGGCCGTGCGTCAGCAAAATCTGGCTGACCTGCACGCCCTTTTCGGCAATGGCAGCCTTCAGTTTTTCCGGATCGCCACCAGGATCGACCAGCGCCGCCTGTTTGGTGACGTCGCACCAGATGAGCGTGCAGTTCTGACTGAACGCCGTAACGGGGATAATATGGTATTTCATAAAGCTCCAACGACAACGGCACCACGCCCAAGGGGCGGGTGCCATTCAGCGATCATGATGCACAATGATTACCAGGTCCGCACCGGGCCGGTATCGATGTGCACAAAGTTACTACGTGGATAATAGCCTACCCCGCCGGCGCGCATTTTTAACGCCGCCTTACGGATATTACTCAGTTGGATCCCTTCGATATGGAAATCCATCGCCTGGCCTTTGGTGTGGTAGCTCTGCTTGGCCACGCCACGGCTGTGCTCACGCATTTCGGTATTGGTCGCCATTGAACGGTAGCCGGAAATCAGCTGTACCGGTTTGCTGGTACCCAGCATCACCTGTAGGCGATAGAGATGATCAAACAGAGCCGGATCGATGCTCTTGACCTTATTGGCCCGATAGTCACGGAAGATGTGGTTCAGGCGCGCCAATTCTTCTTTATTGTAACCCTTACCGTTGAAGAACTCGGCCTTGATGGATTCGCCGGTATTGAGGTTGTTCAACAACAGAATACGTGGGCGAGAGGTAGAAAGACTGGCAAACGCCTGCCCTGGAAGCAGTGCGATACCCACGGCGGCGCTACCTAACGCCAGCCATTTACGGCGATGATGATCAATTTTGTCCATGACTCTTTAAACTCGGCAAGAATGTCAAAATATATGCACAAAACTGCGCACTGCCCGAACCATAACCGCCAGCGTATGCGGAGTCAACCCGCGATACGCTGTGGTTTACCCGTGCTCACAAAAAACAGTGCCTGTTACTGGCCAGACATTCAGACCGTTATTTATCTAGAATTACTGCATTTATTGCATCAATTTTTCGGCCTGAGCCAAAATTTGTGCACCCGATCTCACTGTCGCATCATAATTGTAAATATCTGTGCGGAACTGTGGCTTGCCATCATCAGAGACCCAGGCCGTCAGGTAATACAGCTGCACCGGGATATTCTGGCGGATGTTCACATACGTCGTATTGCCGCCTTTCAGCGTGGAGGAAACACGCGCGTTGTTCCAACCGGCATCCTGTAACAACATATTGGCCAAATCGGAAGCCTTGTTAACGCGCACACAGCCTGAGCTTAACGCCCGGATATCCTTCTGGAACAGGCCGTGGTTCGGGGTATCATGCAGATAGATGGCATCCGAGCTCGGCATGTTGAACTTGAAACGCCCTAACGAGTTGCTGGTCCCCGGCGCCTGCTGGATGCGGTAAGGGAAATTGCGTGGTGAAACCACACTCCAGTCAATCATTGCCGGATCGATCACTTGCGCATCGTTGCTCCAGCCAGAGAATACCCGATAGCCGTGTTTCTGGAAGTAGCTCGCATCATGCATGGCCTTGGGCACGATATCTTCACGGATCAGCTTGGTTGGCACGTTCCACGGCGGGTTGACCACCACGTTATTCAGCGCACTGCTCATCAATGGCGTTTTGCGGCTCGGGCGGCCAACAATCACCCGCGAAGATAACACTTCATTACCATTCAGATAGTAGGTGAGCGAGTAGTTCGGGATGTTGACCATAATGCCAGTATCAACGTGCCCAGGCAGAATGCGCAGGCGCTGGATGTTCAACGCCAGCAGTGAAGCTCGAGTTTGTGGCGAAACGTTCAGCCATTCACGCGTCCGGGCACCGATAACGCCATCAGGCGTCAGCCCTTGCCAGGTTTGGAAGCGTTTGACCCCTTCCACCAGATCTTCGGTGTAACGATTATCCGTTACCGAAACCGGACTGGCAGGTTGTACCTGCGCGGTCGCTTCTGGAGAGGGAGCAAGATCTTTGATCGATGCCGCGCCCGGGCTTACGACAGCCGCTGCGGTAGCACGATCCTTCTCTTCATCCACCGACAGATCGTCATCCGCCGCCGGGGTCGTCGCGCTGGCGTTGGTGACCTGAGGCTCAGGCGAAGCAGATGCTACCGCCGGAGTGGCGATTAGCATTCCGGTACGCGCCAGAATATCGCGCAGTGCGGGAATATCGTCGCTGAGCTGACCTGGACGCAGGCTTGCACCATTGGTCATTTGTGGCCACGGGCGCCCAGCCGCCAGCATTTCGCGCAGCGCCAAATGCATTTTGGCGTACTGAGGATGCTGCGGGGCCAACGAGTTGATATACGCCAGCGTTTTGCCCTGATGTATCGAGAGCTGCCACTGGTTGATCACCGTATTCGCTGGCACCTTCAGCTTGTAAGGAACATTGCTGTACAACCAGTTGTTGCCGTTAGCCCCGATTGAGGAGACAAACTGCAAATAACCCAGCATCGCATCCGACAGCACAATATCACGTGCCATATCGGTGATGAGCGGATCGGTCAGCAGTTTTACCCATTGAGTAAACTGCGGCTGTACGCCAGAAATGGCCAACTCAGCCAGTTGCTGCTGAAATTGCTGTACCGCTTCCCGATCTTGCCACATAGGCTGCATCTGATTGGCAGCGTACAGCGGTGCCAAAGTGGAGAGATAATAAGGCACAACGCTTTTCGGCAATGCCGCCAGCAGTTCGGCACGACTTTGTGCCACGGACATTCCCGATGACGATGACGCCACCGGTAACGCCGGAACGGTTGCCCATGCGGAAAACGACACGGCAAAACCACACGCTATTGCGCAACTCAATGCCAGACGTCGTACTGAGTTTCCATTTTTAAGCAACATCCCTTGCCCCCTGTAGGCTCACAAAAATACCGCACGGACTATTATTAGTTTCAGTATACAAACAGAACGGCGCTTTTGCTCTCAGCGCCGTAAATCACCGTTTCATTCCAGCTTACCACCGGCAAAAAAACACGCCTATCATCCTCGTCATACAAAAAAATAGCCACCTTCAGGCGGCTATTTTCAGATTTATAGTGCACTTTTTTAGCTTTGTGGCGTTTATTCCGACACCGAATCTAAAGCTGGTTGTTCACTGGCGAACCCACGCAGGCCAACCACGTGCACATGCTCATGGTTCTGGAACACCTTACGCACCAGTTTATAGGTGGTCCCTTTTTCCGGGCTGATGTTTTCTGGTGCAGCGATAATCAACTGCATCTCCAGACGATCGCACAGCTCAAACAGCGTGGCGATGGATTTGGCATCCAGACGCGCGGCTTCATCGAGGAACAGCAGGCGGCAAGGTGAAATATCTTTACCCCGCAGGCGGCGTGATTCCTCTTCCCAGCTCTGCACCACCATGACCAGAATTGACATACCTGTACCGATCGCTTCCCCGGTAGACAACGCGCCACTTTCCGCACGCAGCCAGCCGTCGGAGCCACGGAACACTTCCACTTCCAGCTCCAGATAGTTACGGTAATCCAGCAGCTCTTCACCGATGGTTTGTGGCGTGCGCTGGCCCATATCGATCTGCGGGTTCAGGCGCTGATACAGCTTGGCTAACGCTTCCGAGAAGGTCAGACGGTTGCTGTTAAACAGATCCTGATGCTGTTCCTGCTGCTCGGAGAGCACATCCAGCAAGGTGGCATGCGCTTCCCGTACGTTGACGTTCAGCCGCACGCTCTTCACCTGACCGAAGGAAACCGCTTGCAGCCCCTGGTTAAGCATCCGGATACGGTTCTGCTCGCGCTGAATGGTCTTGCGGATAATGTTCGCCACGCTCTTCGAACTGATCGCCAGTTTCTGTTCGCGGGCGGTCAGCTCTTCTGTCAGACGGCCCAGTTCGATCTCCATCTGTTCGATAGCTTCGACCGGATCGTCGGTGCGGATAATATCCTGACGGATACGCTCACGCAGATGCTGATAGACCGCGATAAAGAACTGGATCTTGCGCTCTGGCCGTTTCGGATCTTCCGACAGGCGCAGCACGTCACGCAGATGTTCGTTATCCGCCACCGCCAGACGCAGCGCACCCAATGCCTTATCCGACATCGAACGCAGCTCGTCACCGTCCATATAGGCCAGTTCACGACGGTGCAGACGGCGTTCAACCCCGTTGTCTTTCACCAGACGCATCACGGCACACCAGCCCGCCTTGGCGGTCACCACCTGCTCACGCAGTTGGTAATAATCACGCTCCAGCTTGCGCAGTCTCTTTTGCAGGCTGTCCATTTCCGCTTCGCAGAAGGTCAGCTGTTTCTCCAACTGGTTACGGCGGTTACGGTTATTACTCAGCGAGGCATGTAATTCGTCCCGGCGCTGCCGCGCGCGGGCTTCGGCATTAGCATCGGCCTGCACGCCAATGTCTACCAGTTCCTGGCTCAGCTCTTTAAGCATGTCGCGTTTGGCGTCATAAGAGCTTTTCAGCGAGGCCAGTACCTGGCTGTATTGCGTAAACTGGGTCTGATACTGGCGCAGTTGCTCGCGGGCGCGGGTACGTTCCGCTTCCGCATGTTCCAGGCGTTGACGCAGTTTATCGTTGAGATCGTTATCGGCATTCTGCATGCCAGCAGAATCGGTATAGCTGAAGTGAGCGCGGCGCTGTACCACTTCCGTCAGGGCAAAGGCTTGTTGTTTGGCCTGGCGTTGGGTGGCCTGGGCCTGTGCATAGTCCTGCTGAAGCTGCTCATGTTGCTCCGGATCGCTTTGCAGCACCGATAACATAGGCTCCAGCTTGGCCAAGGAAACGCCGTGCTGTTGGATATAGCGCGCAGCATCCTGCGCCTCTTCCATTTCCTCGCGGATCTCTTCGACACGATCCTGCAAGGTTTCATCATTCAGCAGTGAGACCAGCGGCATCAGGCGGTTGAGTGCGGAAATGCCCTCTTTGGCCTGATCGTATCGCTGACGCTGCTGTTGGTTCTGCGCTTCGTGGTTATTGAGCGCACGCTCAATTTCACCACGGCGGCTGTTCAGAGCACGGATATCCGCTTCAGGATCCGCGTCAAACGCCACGGCGAGGTGCGAACCGATAAAGCGGCTGAACGCCTGGTGAGAACGCTGGGTTTTCTGCACGTCAAATGACAAGGTGGCGTAGCGTTCGGCCAAGGAGTCACGTTCTGCGTACAGCACTTCCAGGCGATTTTCCCGGGCAGCACGGCCAAACAGCGGCACCTCAGGGTAGCGCGAGTAACGCCACTGGCGATCGGCGATTTTCACCACCACCGCTTTTTCTTGCTCTTCGACGGCGAACACGCTGTCGTCAAACGACTGCGGATCCCCTTCGATCAGGTAGAGATCTTCCGGGCAGTCTTCCAACCCTTCCAGCATCTCGCGCACCAGCGACAGATCCGGCACCACAATCGCGTGGCGCGACGGGCCGTACAACGCAGAGAAGTACGGGGCATCGTCAATGGTGACATCGTCATAGATTTCAGACAACAGCACACCGCCAAAGCGCTCCGCCAGCGTTACCAGACGCTGATCTTCTGCCCCGCTCGGCTGGCTGAGACGTTCAATCTGCGCTTCGATTTCACGCTTGCGGCTGGCCACTTCATCACGTTCAACCGTGGTTTCGCGTTCGCGCTCCAGCAGTTGCTGCATGTATTCGGTAACCTGCTGACCATCTTCGAAGGCTTCACCGCTCTGCTCGCTGAGCTGGGTCAGTGAATCCTGCGCGGCCAACCAAATCGGTGCCCTGGCAGTCAGCTCCTTGATGCGCTGCTGGATCTGCTCCAGCTCCTGGCGCATTTCCATCCGGCGCTCACCGGCCTCGCTGACGCTTTGGGACAACGATTCCAAACGCTCTTCCAGCTCTTGCTGCAAGGCATCAAGTTCATCCGGCTGATAACTCTGCCCGTGACGTTTACAGAACTCCTGCAACAGACGTTCGGCATCCTGCTGCGAGCGCAGACGTTGCTCCAACTCGCTCAAACGCATCCGCAACGGCTGCACACGCTCGGCCTGATGCTGCTGCGAAGGCCAGTCACGCAATAGTTCACGCGCGGTTTGCCAGGCTTCACTGCGGCTGACTTCGCCCGCAATTTTACCCACCAGCTGATAGGCCTGCTCGAACTGGCTGTGAGCGGCATCCGCCACGCTTAACTTTTGTTCCAACTGCAAAAGAGACTCTGTCGCTTCCTGCTCACGCGCCTGGAAGGTATCCAGCCACTCTTCGGCATTTTCGGCGGTGAGTTCCGGCACCTGACACAGCGCACGGGCGCGCTCAAGAGCCTGAAGTGCCTGCTGATATTGAATGGCACGGGTTTGCTGCACGTCCAACGCCTGCTGGTAATCGGCGAGCTGGCTTTTCAGCTCATCCACCTCCAGCTCTGCGGCTTCGGCACGCGCTTCGTTTTCCGCCTGCTGCTCGCTCGCTTCGGCGACAACCTCATTTTGTTCTTCCAGACGGTAGGTCAGCTCTTCCAGATCGCCTTCATAGCGTTCGATCTTTTCCTGCTGGCGCATTGCGGTCTGCACCAGATTGAGGTGATCGCTGGCGGCCTGATAATCGGTTTCCAGATCGGATTCGGCACCGCTTTGCTCAGCCAGCTCACGCGCCATTTCAACGTGGCGGAACTGCTCGGCGGCCAGTTGTTTGCGGCTGCTCAGTAACTCGTTGCGCAATACCAGCGCCCCATCCAGATGGATACGCCGTTCATTGGCATGGCGCATGTAGTCTGCGGCAACGTACGAGGTCGCTTCGGAAATCAGATGCTTGAACAGGTCGCGGTCCGACTGGGTAACGCGGATCGCTTCCAGCGTCATGCGGTTCTCGCGCAGAGCGGCTTCCATATCCTGGAACGCTTTACGCACGCCGCCGTTTTCCGGCAGCAGGTAATCACGCAGAGAACGGGTAATGGCACTGGAAATCCCGCCGTACAGCGAGGCTTCGATCAGACGATAGAACTTGCTACGGTCGGAGGAAGTGCGCAGACGCTTGGGCAGCACCCCCAGATCAAACATCAGGGCGTGGTAATCGGTGATGGAGTTGAACTGCTTGAACTGCACCCCTTCCATCTCTTCAACACGCTCTTTCAGTTCCTGCAACGAAAGAACCCGAGCCTGACGCTCACCGACGGTCTCGGTCAGCAGTTCGGTCGGTTGCACTGCCGTTGGCAGCCCCTGAATGGTGAAAGGTTTGATATCGACCTTACGATCGCGCCCCGCAACCTGTTGCAGACGAACCCCGACCACCACACGCTGGTGGCGTGAGTTGACTACGTCCAGGGTTGAGTAGCAGACACCGGCACGCAATTTACCGTGCAGGCCTTTGTCGCGTGAACCGCTGGTGGCACCGGCTTCGGTGGTGTTACGAAAGTGCAGCAGCGTCAGATCCGGGATTAGCGCCGTGACGAAGGCCGCCATGGTGGTGGACTTACCGGCCCCGTTACCGCCCGAAAGCGTGGTGACCAGCTCATCGAGATCAAAGGTTCGGGCAAAGAAACCGTTCCAGTTAACCAGCGTCAGTGAGCGAAATTTACCGCGTTCAATCATTCCTGTTCATCCTCTGCACTGTCCTGGGTAGCTTCTGCCTGCGCATCTTCCGCATCAACTTCATCGTTCAGTGACAGGCTGTTTTCTACCGGCATCGCCTCACCGTCGCGGATCATCCGCAACTGGGCTTCGCGCGGATCGTCACCGCTACGCACATCGGCACCGAAGCGGAACACCGCCTCGGTAATGCGGAATTTGCTGTTGTCATTGCCCATGAAATACACCATGCCCAGACGGCGCAGGCGATTGAGCGAGGAGCGCACTTTTTCATGCAGCTTCTGACGGTCAAGATCCGAACCGGTGGAGCGCTGGTTGACGAACTTCAGCAGCTTGCTCTCATCCGCCAGGCTCAGCAGCTCATCGTACAGCTCCTGCTGGCTGAAAATACCTTCATGCGCCAGGCGCTCGGGGCTCAGGTAGAGGTAGCACAGGATCTTGCCGACCATCATGTCCAACTCGGAAAGCACCGAGCGTGGAATGAGCGTGGTCGAGCGCGGGCGCAAATAGAAGAACCCTTCCGGCGCCCGGATCAGCTCGACGCTGTAACGGGTATAAAACTCTTCCAGCTCGTCTTGAAAATCCATGAGGAATGCGTGGTTGTCCAACTCATCGATACCGATGTGACGACCTGCGCGCAATTGGCTGTCCAACGCCGGAAACAGCGTGTTAGACAATGCCTTGGCCAGCTTGACTGGCATTACTTGTTCAATATTTGTCGATGACATGGGCCTGTACCTTGGCTCCGTAATCATTGATTGCCTGCCACTGCGCGGGCAACCCTGAAAAATCAGCTTCAGCCACACCAAGGCGCACTGCCTGGTCGACCACTATGCGGGCAACGTCAAAGTGACGCACACGCGGATATTGCGCCAGATAATCGCGCATCACTGCCCCTAAATCGAGCGGCATCTTTTGTTCCTGATAAATCTTCAGTGCCTGTTCGATCATCGCTGCCAGCTGTTCGCGAATTTCGCTGAACTCTTCATATTCCAGATCTGGCGGCAGTTCCCCGGTGACCTCTTCACTGCGCAACGCCAGCTCTTCGTCACGCATATCGAGCAGACGATCGGCGTTGGCATGGGTCAGCGTCCAAGGATTATCGAAGTAGTTTTGTACCGATTGGCGCAGGCGTTGGGCAAACACGCGGTTTTTATCCATATCGATGGCGGTACGGATAAACTTGTGCACGTGGCGATCATAGCCGATCCACAGGTCAATCGCCTGTTGGCCCCAACTGATGATGCGATCCAGCTTGCTTTGCAAATCAAACACCAGCTTATCGACAAAGCCCAGCTCCATCTCACCCAGCGTGGCGTCCTGAATACGCAGCAGATTGGCCTGGAGTTTATCACCTGCGGCCTCCAGCGTATCCTGCAGTTCACGCAAGGTACCGGAGGTTTCCGACAGCAGCATCTCACAGCTGGAGATCGCCGCACGCCAATCCTGGTTGAGCAGCGCCGCGATATCGGTTTTCACGCTCTGTTGCTGTTCATCCATCAGGCGCTGGGTCAGATCGATACTGTCGAAGATCTCCGCTACCGAGTATTTCAGCGGAGCAAAGACGTTGCGGTGCCAATGGAAATCATCGCCACCCTCTTCGGCAGCGTCTGCCGCACGCTTCAACTCTTCCGCCACGATCGACAACTGCATGGAAAGGCGCAGGGTCGAAAACTCACGCTGGCGGATATAGTAATCGGTAATACCAATACCCAGCGGCGTCAGGCGATAGATGGCATTGCCGTCCGCCAACTCGCTGGTAAAACGGTTCAACAGGCGCTGGCGCACCATGTCGTTAATCGCATTGTTGGCGCGTATCGCCACCGTTTCATGCGTCTGTTCAAACCCTTTGCTGACATGGCGAAATGCATCAACCAGCTCACCTTCGCTCATCTCGCCGTCCAGCCGCTCACCATTTAACGTGGCGATAGCCAGCAAAAACGCAAGACGCTCAGTGGGGAGCGAAATAGAGAAATCATTTTTCCGTGCCCAGGCGACCAGTTCGGGTACTGTCTGGGAAAATTCACTCATAGTTCGTCCTTCAGGTTCGGTTTATGCGCCGAGACGTGAATATAGCGCCCCAAACTCACGTAAGGCTCTTGCCGACAATAAAGCTGTTCAAGCGCCAGTAACTCTTCAAATTTTTGGGTCTGTAGCTGCCTGCTTTGCAGATAATCATGGAAAACCCTCACGCCGGTTTTGCCTGAAATCTGCATGCCCATCTGCTCCAACCAGCCGTAGACCAGCGGTGGGCTGTGTGGATACTGCGGCGACAGCGAACGCTTGCGACGCCGCCTGACCTCGGGATCCACCAGTTGGAAATTGCCCAACACCACATTGCGCATCAACAAACCGTTGGCATTAAAGAACATCAGTGACAGTGCGCCGCCGGGCACCAGGCAGTCATACAACGCCTGCAAGGCCACCTGCGGTTCGGCGATCCACTCCAAAACCGCATGGAACAATATCAGATCGACCGGTTGTGCCAAATGCTGACCAATCTCTTGCGCCGAACTTTGTATGAATTGCATGTTCTGGCTCACACCTTTCTGCTCGGCCAGCAACGCAGCGCGTTGGATCATCTCACCAGAAAGATCGCACAACAAGACCTGATGTCCTAATTCTGCCAGTTGGCAGGCCATGTGGCCTTCGCCCCCACCAGCATCCAGAATGCGCAGCGGCCGCTGTGGCAACTGAGCCAGCAGCGTGGTCAGATCCTGCCAGACTACCGCCTGACGGATTTTCCCCTTGGTGGTGCCGTAAATATTACGCGCAAACTTCTCGGCAATATCGTCAAAATTGCGATCCTGCATGGACAACGGCTCCGCTGATTCTATCTTGGCCGACGGCAAAGCGCCTGCCCATTCAAACCTGCTATTTTGGCACAGACTGGCTTAGAATAAATCTTCTTGCAGCATGAATGCGGCCAGATGTCGTTTTTTCGCCCAAAAGGACCTGATTTTTGATGTTATTTCACTTAAAAAAATTTATTGGCGGCCTGATGATGCCTCTACCCGCCCTGCTGTTGTTAATGGGGCTGGCATTATTGCTGCTGTGGTTTACCCGTTGGCAGAAATGCGGCAAAGTCATATTAAGCCTGAGTTGGCTGCTGTTGCTGTTGCTCAGCCTGCAACCGGTCGCCGATCGCCTGTTGAAGCCGTTAGAATCCAGTTACCCGACCTATAGAGGCAACGGCCAGATTGACTATATCGTGGTGCTTGGCGGCGGTTATACCTATAACCCGGACTGGGCCCCCAGCTCTAACCTGCTCAACAACAGCCTGCCACGGGTGACCGAAGGCGTCAGGCTATACCTGTCGCACCCGGGTAGCAAGATGGTCTTTACCGGTGGAAAAGGCGCGAAAACGCAAAGCAGCGCGGCCACCGCAGCACTGGTGGCGGAAAGCCTGGGCGTACCTGCCAACGACATCGTGCTGGTGGACCGCCCGCGGGATACCGAACAGGAAGCCGCAGAGGTCGCCAAATTGGTAGGGAAACAGCCGTTTGCGCTGGTGACATCCGCCAATCACTTGCCGCGTGCCATGCGTTTCTTTGAGGCTCAGGGCCTGCACCCAATCCCGGCTCCGGCCAATCAACTGGCCATTACTTCACCGCTGAATATCTGGGATCGGGTGATGCCTTCCGCGATGTTCCTTGGGCACAGCGAACGGGCGGCATATGAAACGCTGGGCAGCCTGTGGCAGCAGCTAAAAGGGGATGGTGAAGTCAGCAGCAATTAGTGAGCCAGCCAGGGCCGTAGCTGTTGTGCGGCCTGATCGAACGCCGGGCGATCCAGCTTGCCGGTATGGATCATCCTGGCTACCGCCTCCCACACCACATAAAGCCAACGACGAGACAGGAAAGACTCCGCCACTGGCGCACGCTGTAGGTAGTGGAACAGCAATTGATCCGGCATCCCCGCCTCGCAAAGCCTGAACAGCTCATATTCCCGTGGCGCCCACAGCATCATGCCTGGGTTGAGCATCGCCAGCAGTTGGTCGGTTTTGGCATCTTTCAGCATGCTGCGTAACCCCAGATTACCGTGCACCAGCACGCAAGGGTCATCAAAATCGGCAAAGAAGTCGATCAGCATTTCGCGCGTGCGGTACAGCAGGCGGCGGTCTGCCATGCTTAACAGCGGCGAGTTCATATTACCCAGAGTTGACCAAAGTACTTCAATACGCTGCTGGTACCAACTGCACCAGTCATTCTCCTGCGTGCTGTCAACCGTGCCCACGCAGCCGTGGCTATCGATACGGTGCCAGGCCAGCATGCCGTCGACAATCTGGTCCATCAAGTCCTCCCAACGGGCCAAAGTCCGGGTTGGAGCCTCGACCGAGACGCCACGCAGGCGTTCGATCAGCAATATCTCTTTGTAGGGCGCTTGCCGGGTGTAGACCACGCCAAACACCGTTGGCAGACGAATGTCCCCTTCACGCGCCAGCATGGATAACTTGTAAGCTTCCTGCTGGGCAATGCCCTCACAGACGAAGCTTTTCGCCATCAGCGGGATCGCATGATCCTGGCGATCGTACAGTGAATACAGATGGGCATAAGGCTGTTCGCTGACGCGTTCCAGACGACCGACGGACTCTCCCAGCACAATACTCAATTCGGCACGCAGCTGCTCCATGGAACGACCCCCTCCACATTAAGGATAAGCAACTGTCATCATTGAACGGTGAGCGGAGAAATTCTTCAATGCAGATCAATAAAAAGGGTAAATCAGGGAATTGAGATGGCCGGGGTCTCCGGCCAATAGGCGACTCAACGCTTGATGCTGTCCCGCACTCGTTGCAAGTCTTCCGGGGTATCGACACCGACGCTCGGAATGGCCTGCGCCACCGCGACGTGGATCTTTTCGCCGTACCACAGCACACGCAACTGCTCCAGCAGTTCAATCTGTTCCAGCTGGCTTGGTTGCCAGTTGACGTAGCGGCGGACAAAACCGGCGCGGTAAGCATAAATCCCGATATGCCGCAGCAGGCTATTGCCAATAGTCTCTTTTGATTGAGCAAAACGCTCACGATCCCAAGGGATGGTGGCACGTGAGAAATAGAGCGCATAGCCTTGCGCATCCATCACCACCTTGACCGCATTCGGGTTGAAGGCTTCTTCTGCGGTTTCGATCGGTACCGCCAGCGTGGCCATCCCTGCGCTACTGGCCGCCAGGTTTTCTGCCACCTGACGCACGATAACCGGCGGGATCATCGGCTCATCGCCTTGCACATTGACAATGATTTCATCATCAGCAAAGCCACATTTTTCGATCACTTCCGCCAGGCGTTCGGTGCCGGAATGGTGGTCCGGGCTGGTCATGCAAACTTCACCGCCGGCAGCCTCGACCGCTTTGGCCACCTCAGGGTGATCGGTGGCGACAATCACGCGGGAAGCCCCTGATTCACGGGCTCGTTCCATCACATGCACCACCATCGGCTTACCGTGGATATCCGCCAACGGTTTACCCGGCAAGCGGGTGGACGCATAACGCGCCGGGATGATAGCGATAAAACTCATGCGTGTTTCTCGTCCAGTGGGATGGTGCGCGCTTCGTTTTCCAGCAATACCGGAATACCATCACGTAATGGGTAGGCCAGGCCGTCCAGTTTGCAGACCAGTTCCTGATGTTCTTTGTTGAAATAGAGCTTACCGTTGCAAACCGGGCAGGCAATGATTTCGAGTAAACGGTGATCCATGCTTCCTCCAGGGGAAGATATGCTAACAGGGAAAGTGCGTGAGGATAGCATAACGCCATAGGACCGGTTAATCACCGCCTGATTTGCTCAGACGGTTGCCGAACGGGAAATTTTTCTGCGGGGGTTGAATCACTTCATTGGCAGGCGTAGAATTTTTTGTGACTTACATCACAAAAAAATGAGAGCCTGCAAATGATCAAACGTCTTCATAAAATCATCGCGCTGTTTGCCAACTACAGCAACTAACAAAGCTTAGGGCGAGGGGCGTTAGTTATTCTACTTCCCAGCCCTGCCCCCACTCTGCGGCCAACAGCGCCGGAACATCGCCCAGCGAAATCTGCTGCGCCCCGTGCCATTTCGCCGTACGGGTGATTGCCTGACGAATATCCTGACAACGCTGCTTACCCAGCTTGACCCCAGATTCAAGATGGAAACTGATCGCTTCAAACACGCCCTGTTTGCGGTGCATTTTCGCATCCACCCGGCCAATCAGTTCACCCCGTTGCAACAACGGCAAAGTGAAATAGCCGTACTGGCGTTTTTCTTTTGGCGTGTAGCATTCCAACCGATAGTCAAAGTTGAACAGTTCCAGCGCGCGCCGCCGATCCCACACTACCGGATCAAAAGGAGACAGCAGGCAAGTTACCGTAGATTTCAACTTCCCTTGTACCGCCAGCGCCAACTCGGCTGCCAGCGACTGATGGACATAAAATTCCCCTTCCAGCCCGTCGATAGCGATCTGGGAGATCTCTCCCTGCTGTAATAGCGTTGCCAACAACGGTCTGGGGGCGACGCGTTTCAAGCGGTAATAATCCGCCAGCCATTCGGCTTTAAACACGCCGAGATAGCGGCAACTGCGGGTGAGCATCTGTTGCTGCGCCGTCGCCTGAGGTAAGGCATGCACATCATCATCCCACTGCGGCAATAAACGTTCGGTGAGATCGTAGACACGGTGAAAATTACGGCGTTCAGCCACCATCAACTTGCCAGAGGTAAACAGAATTTCCAGATGACGCTTTTCCGGCTTCCAATCCCACCAGCCGTTAGCGCCTTTCTTTTCGGCGCTAAAATCGGCCGAACGCACCGGCCCATTTACCGCGATATGCTGTAGCAGTTCATCGATAGCCTGTTGGTGCTGTTGCACCCATTCCTGAGAGTATTTCCACCCCATTCCCTGCGGTTGCAGCATGCGGTGGCGTAACAGACCAAAGTCATCGATAGGGAGAAAACAGGCTTCGTGCGCCCAGTACTCAAACAGTTTGCGGCTAGCCAAGGCCTGTTCCAGCCACTCTGACCGATAATCGCCCAAGCGACTGAACAGCACCAGGTAGGGGCTGCGGGCCACCACGCTGATGGTGTCAATTTGCAGCAACCCCATACGATCGATGGCGGTAATCACATCATCGGGGCAAGCCTGGCGTTTGATCGGGGATAGCAGCCCTTGAGCGGCAAGATGAAGCGCGCGGGCAGAGGAAAGCGAAATAACGGGGATTGGCATCCTGATATCCAAGGGTCATTGAGCAATGGCCTGATGATAGAGGATCCTGGAGAAATTTTCTTCGCCAGTGCATGGGGTGGCGGCACCGGCACTGGCGAGGAAAGTTTGGGTCAGAACGCGATAACGTCTGCCGCTGACAGCCCGTGAGAGCTACGATAAATCGAGAACTCGACGTTCTGACCTTCGTTTAATGACTTGTTCTTGGTATTGGCGATAGCACGGCGGCTAACATAAATTTCGTCACTACCATCGACCGGTGAAATAACACCATAGCCTTGAGCCTGATCAAACCATTTCACTTGGCCCATTTTTAGCATTGTATTCTTAAACATATTTTATATCCTTTCACTTGAGCATCCTTCACAACGTTATTTTTGTTATTGTGTGGACGCTACCAGCCCATCCTAAAGTTTCTCGTAACAAACCTCTCGTGAGCAAAAATTAAAAAACCCGCACTACGGCGGGCTGTTTGAGCTTAATATCTTCCGCATAACTCAGCATAAACGCGTCATTATGGTTGTATTAAGCTCTCTATACGCTATTCCCTGTAAACTTACAGAGCAACAACGTTGGCGGCAGCCGGCCCGCGCGGGCTGTCCTGAATGGTATACTCAACACGCTGGCCTTCTGCCAGAGTCTTGAAACCTTCGGTCATGATTGCAGAGAAGTGTACGAATACATCTTTGCCGCCATCTTGTTGTTCAATGAAACCAAAACCTTTACTTTCGTTGAACCACTTAACCTGACCAGTCTTCTTAGACATTACTATTACCTTTTAAATATTTACAAAAACCTGCCCTATGGCAATTTGGCCGTTTTTCAGAATCATTACTTATGGGAGGTACTTAGAAGGTTCGTCTTTGAAGCGGAATCAGATGATAACGTCTTGGGAGGAACTACTTAATCTATACTCGTACATAAATAGCGCTGCATCACAGGCCGGTATGCATTAACTCATAAACTCATCATCAAGACAAGAGGTTTATCACAATTTTTAGCTATATCCGCCAAAAATATTCCTATCACACTGATTTTCAAAATTTAAACCCCTCTTATTTTTAGCTCACCGAAAGAGCATTTCGCTCATCACTCACCACTTGGGGTGATACCTGCAAATGAGAGCCAACGCATAAAACACTAATATCGTTAGCCAATCGATAACAAATCACGAACCAACTGACTAGACTTGAGTCAAAAACACGGTGAGGTGTCATCTGGCCAGCACTATTGGCGGCCTAAACCGCATTTTTCAGATTTTATTGAGCTAAGGAGCTAGCAGTATGATCGACCAGCACTTCGTCTCGCCGAATGACATTCGCGCCAAATTTTCCCTGGCAATGTCGGCCATGTATCAACAAGAGGTGCCACTGTACGGTGACTTGATCGAACTGGTCGCTGAAACCAATCGGGAGGTGCTGAGTAAAGATTCAGCCTTGGCACATGGGTTGCAGATTACCGGTGAAATCGGTCGATTATCGATGGAGCGCCATGGCGCTATCCGCGTCGGCACGGCAGCTGAATTGCAGACTTTACGACGACTGTTTGCCGTCATGGGCATGTCTCCTGTGGGTTATTACGATCTCACCGCTGCTGGCGTCCCTGTCCACTCCACCGCCTTTCGTGCCGTACATGAAGCCGATCTACAAGTCAGCCCGTTTCGCATCTTTACTTCGTTGCTACGGCTGGAACTGATTGAGAATGTGGCGCTACGCGAGCTGGCACAACGGCTGCTGGATCGCCGCTGCATTTTTACCGAGCGGGCTTTGGAGCTGATAGCGTTACATGAAGTTCAGGGCGGGCTGGATGCTGAACAGGCGCAAGAATTCGTTGCCCAGGCGCTCGAAACCTTCCGTTGGCACCGTTTGGCCACCGTCAGCGCCAGCGAGTATCAACAGTTGCACAATCAACATCGCCTGATCGCCGATATCGTCGCCTTCAAAGGGCCGCATATCAACCATCTGACACCAAGAACGCTGGATATCGATCGAGTACAGGCGGCAATGCCAGAACGCGGGATCCCGCCTAAAGCGGTGATCGAAGGCCCACCTACACGCAACTGCCCTATTCTGCTACGCCAGACCAGTTTCAAAGCGTTAGAGGAACAAGTCCTGTTTATCGAACCCGACGGTCATCAGGTTGTGGGCCATCATACCGCGCGTTTCGGCGAAATTGAGCAACGGGGCGTAGCCCTGACCGCCAAAGGGCGAGCGCTTTACGATCGCCTGCTGCAGGCCGCCCAGGATGCATTACAGGTTCCGGCTACGGAAGATAATGCTCCACGCTATTACCAACTGCTGGCTGAGCATTTCCAAGCCTTCCCGGATGATTACAATACACTGCGCGTGCAGCAATTAGCCTGGTTCCGCTATTTCCCTACCGAATGCGGGCTGGCGGCTAAAGAGACCGTTGAGCAGCACAGCACGCTTGAACAGCTCATCGCACTGGACTACATCCGCTTCCAGCCGTTGGTGTATGAGGATTTCCTGCCGGTCAGCGCCGCCGGAATTTTTCAGTCTAATCTGGGGGGGAGCCGCCATGCGCAATACGCGGCGTCATCAAGCCGTGCGGCGTTTGAACAGGCATTAGGGGCAGGCGTGATCGATGAGTTGGCGCTTTACCAGCAAACACAGCAGCGCTCACTGCAAGCTTGCGCGCAAGCCTTGGGCTTGCACGCTTTGGAAGCTTAGATTATTTGATTAACTTCTGGATCCCTTGCAACAGTCGCTCGGCCTGCTCGGTGGGAAGTACCGCTTCAACCGGTAAATACCACCAGTCAGGCTGGGCAAAGGCACGGCATTTCACCGCATCCTTCTCGGTCATCAGCAGCGTTTGGCCTTGGCTCGCCAATGCGGCTAACTGCCCGTGGTTGTATTCCTGGTGATCGGCAAAAGCAACCTCGCGCTCGACTTCAACTCCCAACTTTTCTAACGTGGCGAAAAATCTTGGAGGATGACCGATCCCTGCCATCGCCACCACGTGGGGCAATTCGATCGCCGGGCGGCGTTCACCGCTGGCGATATTTACCGCATCCTGCGCCTGGAGCTTCATGGCGATTTCCCCCGGCTGGGCAACACCGCCATTTGCCACACAGGCATCCACCGTCTTTAAGCGGGATACACGCTCACGCATTGGGCCAGCGGGTAGCCACCAGCCGTTGCCGAAGCGACGAACGCCATCGATCACCACCAGCTCAAAATCACGCTGTAAAGCATAGTGCTGGAGGCCATCGTCGGTGATGATCAAATCAAGCTTGCCCTGGTTCAACAAGGCTTGCACCGCTTCGGCGCGCTTTGGCGAAATAGCCACCGGTGCCCCGGTGCGCTGAAAGATCAGCACGGGTTCATCACCGGCCTGCCGGGTGGTAGTCTGAGCATCCAGCACCAGCGGATAGACCGCCGACTTGCCGCCGTAACCTCTGGAAACCACGCCGACCCGGTAGCCACGCTGTTGCAGCTGTTCAACCAACCAGATCACCATCGGTGTTTTACCGTTGCCACCCGCAGTAAGGTTCCCCACGATAACCACCGGCACCGGCGCACGCCAACTCTTGCGCAAGCCACAGCGGTAGCTAAGGCGGATCAGGCCGCTCACCAGGCCATACAGCCAGGAGAGCGGCAACAGCAGCAGGTAAACCAGTGAACTACCTGACCAGATGCGCTCTATCATTACTGACCAAACTGCATGCGGTGAAGTTGTGCGTAAGCCCCTTTCTGCTCGATCAACTCGGCATGCTGGCCACGTTCAACGATACGCCCATCTTCAACCACCAGGATCTCGTCGGCTTTCTCGATAGTCGACAGACGGTGGGCAATCACCAATGAGGTACGGTTTTTCTGCAGTTCGTCCAAGGCCGCCTGGATCGCACGCTCGGATTCGGTATCCAGCGCGGAGGTGGCTTCATCCAGGATCAGGATTGGGCAATCTCGCAGCAAGGCACGAGCGATGGCAATACGCTGACGCTGACCACCGGAAAGCATCACGCCGTTCTCACCGATCACCGTATCCAGACCCTGCTCCATTTTATCAATGAAGTCGGTGGCATAGGCCATACGCGCCGCTTTCTCAATCTCTTCACGGCTGTAGCGCTCTTCACGAGCATAGGCAATGTTGTTGGCAATGGTGTCATTGAACAGGTGGACGTTCTGTGAGACCAGGGCAACCTGATCGCGCAGCGAGGCCAGGGTATATTCCCTCAGGTCGTGGCCATCCATCAGGATCTGCCCTTCCTGCACGTCGTAGAACCGCGTCAGCAGGTTGGCAATCGTCGATTTACCCGAACCAGAACGACCAACCAACGCCACCGTTTTACCTTCTGAAATGCTCAGATTGATATCACGCAGCGCTGGGATCTCACGCCCAGGATAGGCGAAGGTCACATTACGGAATTCGATATCACCTTTGGCACGTTCAACCTGGCGAGTACCGGTATCCTTTTCCTGTTCCAAATCCAGGATCGAGAACAACGTCTGGCAGGCCGCCATGCCGCGCTGGAACTGGGCATTCACGTTGGTCAAGGATTTCAGTGGGCGCATCAAGGCAATCATGGCGGAGAACACCACGGTAATGGTACCGGCGGTCAGCGTATCCATCACGCTAGGGAAGCTTGCTGCAAACAGCACAAACGCCAATGCCAATGAGGCGATCAACTGAATAATAGGATCGGCAATAGAAGAAGCCGAAACCAGCTTCATCCCCTGCTGACGCATGCGGTTACTGACGGTGTTGAAGCGCTCGGTTTCCACCTGTTGGCCACCAAAGATCAGCACTTCTTTATGCCCTTTCAGCATCTGTTCTGCACTGGTCGTCACCTGCCCCATAGTGTTTTGCATATTTTTACTGATATTGCGGAAACGTTTGGAGACCAGGCGGATCGCGAAGGAAACGATCGGTGCCAGCACGATCAGGATCAGTGAGAGCTGCCAGCTGTAATAAAACATCATGATGAACAGGCCGATGATCGAGGCCCCTTCACGCACCACGGTAACCAACGCGCTGGAAGAGGATGAAGCTACCTGTTCCGAGTCGTAGGTAATACGTGAAAGCAGAGTTCCTGTTGATTGCTGGTCAAAAAAGGCCACCGGCATTCGCATCATATGGCCGAACAGGCGGCGGCGCATCTGCATTACCACCATGCCAGACACCCAGGAAATACAGTAGCTGGAGACATAGCTGGTGATGCCACGCATCAGCATCAGGCCAATCACGACCAACGGCATCCAATGCAAGACTCGGCTATCGGCTTTACCAAAGTCGTCTAATAACGGTTTGAGCAGGGACAGCATCAACGTATCCCCCGCGGCGTTTAAAACCAGCGCAATGGCGGCGACCACCAACCCGGTTTTAAACGGTGTGATCATCGGCCAGAGGCGGCGGAACGTCTGCCAGGTGGACAGATCTTTATCATTCATCATGCAAATACCAGCATCGGAAGAAATAGCGGCCCATTCTACTCATTATCCCCCTCAACGCCAAACCACTGATGATACCAACGTGGATTTAGTTGTTCGCGAAAGCCTTTAACTTGCCAATCATGACGATAAAAAAACACGCTGAGCTGCCCTGAGCGGGCCGTATCACGCCAGGGAATGTGATTTTCCCGATAGCGTTTGACTATTTTTGCTGCCGGTAACCGCCAGGCGTTATAGCGGGATGCCGAGGCAAACGCCAGCTCGGGGGCAACGGCACGCAAAAATGGCGGCGTTGAAGATGTCTTGCTGCCGTGATGTGGCACCTGAAGGATAGTGCTGGGTAAATTCGCACGTTGTTTCAGCAATGCCTGCTCAGCTCGGCGTTCAATATCACCCGTCAGCAACAGGCTGAACTTGCCGTCATCGACACGCACTACGCAGGAATCATCGTTAGCGGCATAATCCACCCTTGCAGGAGGCCACAACACCTGAAAGTTTAGCTCTCGCCACACCCATCGCTGCCCTTGTACGCAAGGCAGGTGGCCAACGTTAACGATCGGCGTACGCACGCTGGCCTGTGGAAACGCCGCTTCGAGTACCGGCAAGCCGCCGATATGATCCAGATGGCTATGGCTGATCACGATTTGCTCCAGCGAGATCTGCCGCCAACGCAGGAATGGCAAAATGTTGCGCTCTGCCGCGCTGGAGGCTTGCCAGCGGTTGCCCGTATCAAAGATGACGGCCTTACCTTCTCGCTCGATCACCACCGCCAGGCCGTGCCCTACGTCGAGCATATCTACCCGCCAGCGATAATCTGGCGATCTTTCCCGCCCGAATAGGCAACCTAGCACCACAACGGCACAACCAACAGGAAAGTGATACCACCAGCGAAAACGCCAGCAAACCACGGCTAACCACCCAAGGGCGCTAAATTGCAGCAAGGCAGCCCCAACCTCTAGCCACCCTTGCTCGAGCCCGGGAAGCGGCCATAAGGCCCAACTGACGGTAAGATCGGCCAATTGCCAACACCAGTGGCTTACCGGCGGAATAAAAAACAGCATCAATGCCAACAATATCAACGGAACCGACAGCAGAGAAACGATCGGTACCGCCCAAAGGTTGGCGGGTAACGATGTCCAGCTCAAGCCATGAAACAGGCCAAATTGTAACGGCATCAGCAATAGCGTCATACCTAGTTGCATGTGTAGCCAACGCAGAGGTGCCCAACCCCAAGAAGTGCTGAAGCGCCTGGGCAACGGTGCCCATTCGAACCAAAAGATTAAGGCCGCAACCGCCAGGGCGGAGAGCCAGAAGCTGTCCGAAAGCACCGACATAGGATCGCACAGCAACAGCAGGCTGATACACCACAGCCAGATTTGCCAGGAAGTGCAGGAAACGCCCTTGAGGCGCAGCCAAAGCCACAGAGACAAGGCAATAAAGGCCCTCATTGCCGGAGGTTGCCCACCTGCCAACCACACATAGCACAGCGCCATCAACCAACTGACGACCAGCGGCAAACGGTAGCCGATGTAACGCGCGGGCAACAAAAACTGCACGCCACGCGCCAGCCCCCAGGCAAAGGCAGCGGCCAGGGAAATATGCAGGCCAGAAATGGCCATCAGGTGAGCCACGCCGGTTTTCATCAGTTGCCCACGCAGTTCATTACTCATCAGCGAGCGTTCGCCAAACGCCAGCGCCAGCAACACCGGGCGTTGCGTCAGTGGAATGAACGATTGATCCATCTGTTTGACGATCAGTTGGCGCCAGTTGCAGCCCTTATCCAGTGCCGTTGCAGAACGTACAAAGCCACGCAACGGTTGCCGATTAGCAATGGCCCAACGCTGCCCGTCAAAGCCCCCTTCATTCAGGCTGCTATGTACCGGACGGAAGCGAACCTTCATTGCCCAACGTTGCCCCGCACAGGGCTTTTCGCCACGCCAGTTTGCCGTAAAGGACAATGCAGGAACCAGCCATCGCCCGCCAACCTGCTCAATACGCAGTTGCACCTGTGGTGTTTCAGCCCCGTTCAGCCAAATGCTACGCACGGAAGCAATCACGTCTTTATCGCCGCTGGTCGTCAACGTTGCAACTTGCTGCATCAACAGGCTGGCACTGCCGGTGGCGTAGATAAAGCCCAGCAGGCAGCAGCATATTGCCTGGCGCCATGGATTCGGCTTATATCGCCAGAGCCACAAAGCCGCAACGGCTAGCCCCATCAATAAAGGCCACGATGGTAAGTGGGGCAAAAACAGTATCGGCAGCATCCCCATCACCAAAGCGATGGCGGCCCTATCCAGTGAGATCCTGATTTCCGCGCTCCTTGCCAAGTTTATCCTGCAACAAATGTGACTTCTCAGACGAATAACCGCCAGTTGCAGGTTGCTACTCAGGAAAGGAGGTCGTAAACAGTCGGTTGGCTATTTGGCATTTGCAGGAAAGGTTGCGGAGCGGAGCGCAAATTTTGGCAGGTATGGAAGGATTTTTCAGGCGAAAAAAAACGGCACCCTAAGGCACCGTTTTATATTCTTTACAAGCAACAACACTATGGGTGGTCAGCGACTAGCCATAGATATTGGCACGGTCACGTAACTCTTTACCTGGCTTGAAGTGAGGGACGTACTTGCCGTCCAACTCAACTTTATCACCCGTTTTAGGGTTACGGCCGACGCGCGGAGCACGGTAGTGAAGAGAAAAACTGCCGAATCCGCGGATCTCGATGCGCTCACCCTCGGCTAGCGTAGCTGCCATGTGTTCGAGCATCTCTTTCACTGCATCCTCAACGGCCTTCGCCGGAATATGAGATTGCTGGCCAGCAAGTCTTTCAATAAGTTCAGACTTGGTCATAGTTCCTCCAAGCTTTGCAGCTAAACTACCGTATCGGGGCGGTCAGAAACCGCCCCCCGTCATTACTCGCCTTTAGCCGCTTTGAAGGCTTCAGCCATAGCGTTAGAGAAGTTGCTTTCTTCCGGCTTGGTGTTGTTAACCGTAGCGATTGCATCTTTCTCGTCAGCTTCGTCCTTCGCACGGACAGACAGGCTTACAACGCGGTTCTTACGGTCAACGCCAGTGAATTTAGCTTCAACTTCGTCACCAACGTTCAGAACCAGAGTTGCGTCTTCAATACGGTCGCGAGAGGCTTCAGAAGCACGCAGGTAACCTTCTACGCCGCCTGCTAATTCAACTGTAGCACCTTTGGCGTCAACTGCAGTGACTTTACCAGTAACAATAGTACCTTTCTTGTTCATAGACAGGTAGTTATTGAACGGATCTTCAGCCAGTTGCTTCACGCCCAGGGAGATACGCTCGCGCTCTGCGTCAACTTGCAGAACCACAGCGGCGATTTCGTCGCCTTTCTTGTATTCACGAACTGCTTCTTCGCCTGCAACGTTCCAGGAGATGTCAGACAGGTGAACCAGGCCGTCGATGCCGCCGTCCAGGCCGATGAAGATACCGAAGTCAGTGATAGACTTGATTTTACCTTCAACGCGGTCGCCCTTGTTGTGGGTTTCTGCGAACTGCTGCCATGGGTTGTTTTTGCACTGCTTCAGGCCCAGGGAGATACGACGACGTTCTTCATCGATGTCCAGAACCATCACTTCCACTACATCGCCCACGTTAACAACTTTGGACGGATGGATGTTTTTGTTGGTCCAATCCATTTCAGAAACGTGTACCAGACCTTCAACGCCTTCTTCGATTTCCACGAAGCAGCCGTAATCAGTCAGGTTGGTAACACGACCAGTCAGCTTGGTGCCTTCTGGGTAACGTTTAGCGATAGCAACCCATGGATCTTCGCCCAGTTGCTTCAGGCCCAGAGATACACGAGTACGCTCGCGGTCGAACTTCAGCACCTTGACAGTGATTTCGTCGCCCACGTTGACAATTTCGCTTGGGTGCTTAACGCGTTTCCAAGCCATGTCAGTGATGTGCAGCAGGCCGTCAACGCCGCCCAGATCCACGAATGCACCGTAGTCAGTGAGGTTCTTAACGATACCTTTAACTTCCATGCCTTCCTGCAGGTTTTCCAGCAGTTGATCGCGCTCTGCGCTGTTTTCGGATTCGATTACTGCACGACGAGAAACAACAACGTTGTTGCGCTTCTGATCCAGCTTGATGACTTTGAACTCAAGCTCTTTGCCTTCCAGGTGCAGAGTGTCGCGAACTGGACGCACGTCAACCAGGGAACCTGGCAGGAACGCACGAATACCGTTCAGCTCTACAGTGAAGCCACCCTTAACTTTGCCGTTGATAACACCGACGACAGTTTCAGCTTCTTCGTAAGCTTTTTCCAGCGTGATCCAAGCTTCGTGACGCTTAGCTTTCTCACGGGACAGCAGAGTTTCACCGAAGCCATCTTCAACAGCGTCCAGCGCAACGTCAACTTCGTCACCAACCTGGATTTCCAGCTCGCCCTGGGCGTTTTTGAATTGCTCAGCCGGGATGGCAGATTCAGATTTCAGACCGGCGTCAACCAGTACGACATCTTTATCGATAGCAACAACAACACCACGAACGATGGAACCCGGACGGGTTTCGATTGTTTTCAGGGATTCTTCAAAGAGTTGAGCGAAAGATTCAGTCATGTTTAATCTTCAGGGTTCTATAGTTTAACGTCCATTTAGCGTCCCGCCGAATGGGGTTGTTTCACATACCTTGCCATTGGCTTCCTGCCGACAAGGTTTAGGTTACAGGGGTAAAATTTTACCCGATATATTCAGTTACTGCTATGCAGTACGATGACAAATATGACAAAAAGCTAAAAACGCCGCCGCGCTTATTGCTGCGGCAACGCCAAAACTTCATGTGCATATGCCAACGCCCGCTGGATCACTTCCTCGATCGACATGCTGGTAGAATCCAACACGAGGGCATCGAGAGCCGGTACCAGTGGCGCAATAGCCCGATTACGGTCACGGTCATCCCGTTCCTTTATCTCGGCTAAAAGACGTTCAAAGTTAACATTAAAGCCCTTTTCCTGCAACTGTAGCATGCGACGATGCGCACGCTCTTCGGAACTGGCGTCAAGGAAAATTTTAACCGGCGCATCCGGGAACACCACCGTGCCCATGTCACGGCCATCGGCGATCAGGCCCGGTGCCTCGCGAAAAGCGCGTTGGCGGCGCAGCAGCGCCTCACGAACTCGTGGGAATGCGGCCGTTTGCGAAGCCGTATTGCCAACGGTTTCGGTGCGGATCTCATTACTGACGTCCTCACCTTCCAAAATAACCTGCAGCTTGCCGTCCTGAGCAACAAAGCGGACGTCGAGATGGGCGGCCAAGGGGACTAACGCCTCTTCAGAGGTGATATCCACCTGATGGTGCAACGCTGCCAGGGCCAGTACGCGATAAATCGCGCCGGAATCCAGCAAACGCCAACCAAGGGATTCTGCCAGCGCCTTGCACAGCGTGCCTTTGCCTGCACCACTTGGTCCATCAACGGTTATCACCGGAACTGTAGCCGTCATTTCACTCTCCTTCAGGTAGGAACCTCACAGGAACACGCCCTGCTGTCTGCCCAAGTAGGAGCAGATTCGGGGGCGTATTATACGCGCCTGTGGAGTTTACTGTTACCGCGAACTGTCTGATTGCCGAAAAGATGGGCACTAATCGCAAAAAAGGCCTCAAACGAGGCCCATTGATAACGGATATAGAGAAGATTAGGCCAACTGGCTGATACGCGCCAACTGCTCAAAATAGTCCGGGAAGGTCTTGGCGGTACACTTCGGATCAAGAATGGTCACCGGCGTATCGGACAGCGCCACCAGCGAGAAGCACATCGCCATACGGTGATCGTTGTAAGTACCGATCTCGGCAAACTGCAGCTTGCTTGGCGGCACGACGTGGATGTAATCCTCACCTTCATCCACCTCGGCGCCAACTTTGCGTAGTTCTGTTGCCATCGCCGCCAGACGGTCGGTTTCTTTTACCCGCCAGTTGTAGATATTGCGGATGGTGGTCGGCCCGGCCGCGAACAGCGCGGTGGTGGCAATGGTCATCGCCGCATCTGGAATGTGGTTCATGTCCATATCGATGCCTTTAAGCTCACCGCGGCTGCACTCGATAAAGTCATCGCCCCAGGTGATGCGCGCGCCCATTTTTTCCAGCACGTCGGCAAATTTGGTATCGCCCTGCACGCTTTTCTTACCGATACCGGTAACACGCACTGTGCCGCCCTTAATCGCCGCAGCGGCCAGGAAATAGGATGCTGAAGAGGCATCGCCTTCTACCAGATAGTCGCCTGGTGAACGGTAAGTCTGCTGCCCACGGATATGGAACACGCGATAGTTGTCGTGCGTGACTTCCACGCCGAAAGTCCTCATCAGGTGCAGGGTAATATCGATATAAGGTTTGGAAACCAGCTCACCCAAAATATGGATAGCGGTGTCTTGGGCCGCCAACGGTGCCATCATCAGCAAGGCGGTCAGAAACTGGCTGGATACGCTGCCGTCAACGCTTACGTCGCCGCCGCGGAAACCGCCACGCAGGCGCACAGGTGGATAATCGGTTTGTTCAAGGTAATCGATTTGCGCCCCGCCCTGGCGTAAGGCATCCACCAGATGGCCGATCGGGCGCTCTTTCATGCGCGGTTCGCCGGTCAACACCACGTCGCCCTCTCCCAGACACAGTGCTGCCGCTAATGGACGCATTGCCGTACCGGCATTACCGAGGAACAGCTCCAGCGGCTGCGCGGCAACCAACGGGCCAGCATTACCCTCAACGGAACAGGTGGTGCGATCGTCGGAGAGCTGGTAACTCACTCCCAGCGCCTGCAAGGCATTCAACATATGACGCACGTCGTCGCTGTCCAGCAGGTTGGTCAGCCGGGTCGTTCCCCGCGCCAGTGCAGCCAGTAGCAAAGCCCGATTGGATACGCTCTTGGAGCCGGGTAAGTTGACGGTGCCATCGACCAAAGCAACCGGTTGTAACGTCAGGGAATCCACCATGTGAACAAAACTCTCCAGAATCTGATAAACGAAACGGCCCCGGGATAATGCCGGAGCCGCTTTAATGCAAAAGGACAACAGCGGTACGACCGCCCGTTCAATGCGGGCTGTGGCAATCAACCATGGCGGCGTTCAAAGTCGACCATAAAGTCGGTCAGGGTCTTCACGCCGGCCAGCGGCATCGCATTATAGATGGAAGCACGCATGCCGCCTACTACGCGGTGGCCCTTCAGCGCCTGCAGGCCAATGGCTTCTGCTTCGCTCAGGAACACTTTATCCAGCGCAGGATCGGCAAGCTGGAACGGCACGTTCATCCAGGAGCGGTTGGCAACGGCCACACGGCTACGGTAGAAGTCCGACTGATCGATAGTGCTATACAGCAACTCGGCCTTGGCCTGGTTACGCTTTTGCATTTCCACCAGGCCGCCCTGCTCTTTCAGCCATTTGAATACCAGGCCAGACAGATACCAGGCGAAGGTTGGCGGCGTGTTGAACATCGAGTCGTTTTCTGCCAACACGGTGTAATCCAGGATCGACGGGACTTCACGGCGTGCTTTACCCAGCAGGTCATCACGCACAATCACCAGCGTCAGGCCAGCGGGGCCAATGTTTTTCTGTGCGCCCGCATAGATAACGCCGAAACGGCTGACGTCCAACGGACGGGAAAGGATGGTCGAAGAGTAATCGCCAATCACCACTTTATCGCCAAAGTCTGGCGTTTCATCAATGGCCACACCGTCAATGGTTTCGTTCGGACAATAGTGGACGTATGCCGCGTTATCGCTCAGTTGCCACTCTTTCATCGGCTTGATGCCGCTTAAGCCGTCAACGGTGGTTTTGACGTCGATCACGTTGGGTTGGCAGTATTTTTCCGCTTCGGTGATCGCGCTGTGCGCCCAGTAGCCACCATCGATATAGTCGGCGGTGGTGTTATCACCCAACAGGTTCAGTGGCAACGCGGCAAATTGGGCACGGGCACCGCCGTGGCAGAACAGCACTTTATAGTTGGCGGGGACTTTCAGCAGATCGCGCAGATCCTGTTCGGCCTGTTCGGCGACGGCGATAAATTCTTTACTGCGATGGCTGATTTCCATCACCGACGTGCCAAGACCGTGCCAGTTGCACAGCTCTTGTTCCGCACGACGCAACACTTCAACCGGCAGCATCGCCGGGCCTGAGCTAAAATTATAAACCTGAGTCATTTCCCCTCACCACATTCACTGTGCGCCGTAAAAATCGGCTTTCGACATATGCCCGAAGTTAACGCTGATGTTAACCAACTCTATCGGTTTTATCACTCACGTAACCCGGCTGCAATGCTTATTGTTCCAAGGGTGAGAAACTGGCGAGGCCGCAAATAACAGGCTCTGCGGCCTCAGGGTTTATTTATGCCATAAAACGCTGTGACACTGGCGTATTCAGCGGGTTAACGCGGTTTTTTGTGCTGTATTCAGCTTACCCGGCTATGGGACAAGGCTGCGATCCATTTACGGTTACCACAGCGTGGGCAGTCGTGTTCGGGTGATGGCGTCAAGGTGGAGATCAGGCTACACATCCCGCAGGCATAGTCACCCTCCACATCAATCTCAACCACGCTTTTAACGCATTGTGCCGGTAACACTGGTAATCCTGGCCGTACCTGCTCATCCGGGTAGAAATACACCGATATGGTGCCGTTCACCTCCAGGATGGCCAATCTCACCTGCCCAAGGTGCTCAACACCGGCCTGACGGAGTTCCATAAAGAACTCATCATGGGTGATATTTTCCCGGCACAGGATATCCCAATCGAACAGCCCCTCACTGACCAGAATCAGCGGCTCGCCCTCCATCCAGGTCTGGAGTTTTTGAAAGCGATCCATCAACCAGGTGGAAAAGCGGTACATCACCATCATACAAACGAAAACCATCAGCACCGGTAGCAAAGGAACATCGTGATAAAACGCGACGTCACCCGCGGCGGACCCCAGAGTCAGGATGATCAGCACTTCAAACAGCGACATTTGGCGTACGCCACGGCGCCCGGTCATTTTTAAGAAGATAAACACCAGCAGAAAAGTGAACAGGCAGCGTAGCGCCACCTCGGCCAGGAACTCTGGCGTGGTCTCGTCAAATGCCATTCTTTGGATATCAAATGCCTGCATGAAATCGTTCCTGCGAAAAGAGATTTCCTACAGCATAGTCGGAGCGGGGAAAATGGGGGCATTACGCCCCCACTTGAGTCAGGGATCAATACTGATTAAACATCGCCTGGATCTGTTTGGCGTCTTTGGTTTGAGTTAATGCCAGTTGCAGCAGAATTCTCGCTTTTTGCGGATTCAGCGTTCCGGCTGCCACAAAACCGAGTTTAGTATCATCCACTTCCGCATCTTCAGTAGTGGAGCCGGTAGGCACACGGGAGGAACGCACTACCGCTACGCCGTTATGGGCCGCCGTGGCCAGCGTATCAAACACGGTTTTATACAGGTTGCCATTACCCACCCCGGCGCTGACGATCCCTTGATAACCTTCGGCGATCAGCGCCTTGGCTGGCGCGTCGGACGCGTTAGCATAGTTATAGATAATACCAACCGTCGGCAGCGTACTCATCTGGTCGACGTTAAACGGCGTTTCGCTGGTGTGCTTGCGCTGTGGCGAACGTTGGTAGTCGATTTTGCCGTTGTGGATGTATCCCAACGGGCCAAAATTAGGTGACTGGAAAGTCTGTACGCCGGTGGTATTGGTTTTGGTCACGTCGCGGCCATCGAGCACCGTATCATTCATCACCACCAGCACGCCACGCTTGGCCGATTGAGGGTCAGCGGCTGTGACAACTGCGTTATACAAGTTAAATGGACCATCGGCACTCATGGCCGTTGCCGGGCGCATCGCCCCCACGATCACGACCGGCTTATCGCACTTGACGGTGAGATCCAGGAAATAAGCGGTCTCCTCCAGCGTGTCGGTACCGTGGGTGATCACGAAGCCATCGGTTTTGGCACAGTCCGCATTGATTTTCTTGACCAGCTTGAGCCAAACTTCGTCATTCATATCCTGCGAACCGATGTTGACCACCTGCTCGCCCTGCACGTTGGCAACCTTTTTCAACTCCGGCACCGCATCCACCAACGCCTCTACACCCAGTTTACCTGCGGTGTAGTTAGACTTGGTGGCCGAGTCGCCGCCACCAGCGATAGTCCCGCCGGTGGCCAGCAAGGTGATGTTAGGTAACGCCAGTGCCGAGCCGCATGCCCCGGCCAACAGTAGTGCCAACACGCTGAGTTTCACTGATTTCATTACGTTTCTCCATTATTGTTAACCCGCTGAATTATCGTCTTTATCCCTAGAAAAACTGTGACTTCTGATCGGCTTTAGGAATACGTGGAGCTTGAGAACAAAACCCCGTATCATTGCGCGTTTTTAGTACGCCACATAAGTGAAGACAATGACGCAAACTTTTATTCCTGGCAAAGACGCTGCGCTGGAAGACTCCATCGCCCGTTTTCAGCAGAAATTAACCGATCTGGGTTTCAATATCGAAGAAGCCTCCTGGCTGAATCCGGTGCCACACGTCTGGTCAGTGCATATCCGCGATCGCGATTGCCCGCTGTGCTTCACCAACGGTAAAGGTGCCAGCAAAAAGGCCGCGCTGGCTTCCGCGCTGGGCGAGTATTTCGAGCGCCTGTCGACCAACTATTTCTTCGCCGATTTCTATTTGGGCCAACAGATTGCCGAAGGCGATTTCGTTCACTATCCCAATGAGAAATGGTTCCCGATCCCGGCTGACAACTCACTGCCACAAGGCATCCTGGATGAGCGCACGCACGCTTTCTACGATCCGGAGCAGGAACTGACTGCCAGCGATCTGATCGATCTGCAGTCTGGCAATAGCGATCGTGGCATCTGCGCCCTGCCATTCACCCGCCAGTCAGATCAGCAGACCGTTTATATTCCGATGAACATCATCGGCAACCTGTACGTGTCCAACGGCATGTCCGCTGGCAATACCGCCAACGAAGCGCGGGTTCAGGGCCTCTCCGAGGTGTTCGAGCGCTATGTGAAAAACCGCATCATCGCCGAGTCCATCAGCCTGCCGGAAATCCCGAGCGAAGTGCTGAACCGCTATCCTGACGTGGTTGAGGCGATCGCCAAGCTGGAAGCCGAAGGTTTCCCGATCCTCTCTTATGATGCTTCGTTAGGCGGCAACTACCCGGTGATCTGCGTGGTGTTGTTCAACCCTGCCAACGGCACCTGCTTTGCCTCCTTTGGGGCTCACCCTGATTTCGGGGTCGCGCTGGAGCGTACGGTTACCGAGCTGCTGCAAGGCCGCGGCTTGAAAGATCTGGATGTGTTTACCGCCCCAACCTTCGACGACGAAGAAGTGGCCGAGCATGCCAACCTGGAAACTCACTTCATCGATTCCAGCGGTTTGATCTCCTGGGATCTGTTCAAACAGGATGCCGACTATCCGTTTGTCGACTGGAGTTTCAGCGGCAGCACGCAGGAAGAGTTCGCCACCCTGATGAGCATCTTTAATAAAGAAGATGCCGAAGTGTACATCGCCGATTACGAGCACCTGGACGTGTACGCCTGCCGTATCATCGTACCGGGGATGTCCGACATCTATCCGGCAGAGGATCTGCTGCTGGCAAACAACAGCATGGGCGCGCACCTGCGTGAAACCCTGCTGCAACTGCCGGGCAGCGAGTGGGAGCCGGAAGAGTACCTGGCTCTGATCCAGCAGTTGGATGATGAAGGGTTGGACGATTTCACCCGCGTACGTGAATTGCTGGGCATTGCCTCTGGTAAAGACAACGCCTGGTACACCCTGCGCGTTGGCGAACTGAAATCCATGCTGGCATTGGCCGGTGGCGATCTCGAGCAGGCACTGATCTGGGCCGAGTGGACGCAGGAGTTCAACGCCTCGCTGTTTACCCCAGAGCGCAGTAACTACTATCGTTGCCTGCAGACACTGCTGCTGTTGGCGTTGGAGCCAGAACGCGATCCTGCCCAATATCACACGGCCTTCGTGAAGATGTATGGTCAGGATGCAGTTGACGCTGCCTCTGCGGCCATGAGCGGCGAAGAGCGCTTCAACGGCCTGTTTGCCATCGACAGTGAATTGAAAGCCCTGCCGGCCCACCAAGCGCTGTTGGCGGCTTACGAAAAGCTGCAAACTGCCAAACGCCGTCACTGGGCGCAGGCATAAGCCTGATTGATACGCCGGTAGAACCTTACCGGCGTTACTCCCAAAGAAGCAGCCTTGACCCGATTGCCGATCAAAAAACAGGCAAACCCTGACGTTGAATGTTTTTATCAAAAGCGCACTTATCAGCCAACAGGATAATTAAATCGCCAATTGTTACGTCAGCGTGAAATATTAATTAACCATCAATTAATGCTTATTCATCAAAAAGCGACAATAAGTACAAAAATTTAACCCTTCCCAGTCCAAAACGCCGTTAACTTCAAAATTTTTTGTAAACATTAAAAAATATTTTTTACATTAAAATCAATAATATAACTCAATAAACCCTACTAAATTTGCGGTTTTAAGCCGTTTTACTTCCGCGCGTTATGATCCAAGTCAATTTTTACCCTATACTGCTTTGCTAGTATCTCAGTGTGTTGTAATAACCCTTAAGAGCGAGAGTTAGTGTGAGAGCTGACAACCCCTTCGATATGCTGTTACCTGCCGCGATGGCGAAAGTTGCCGAGGATGCGGGGGTGTATAAAGCCACCAAGCATCCGCTGACGACTTTTTATTTAGCGATCACCGCAGGTGTGTTCATTTCTATCGCCTTTGTTTTTTATATCACAGCGACCACCGGCACCGCCGCCATTCCTTTCGGCCTCGCCAAGCTGGTGGGTGGTATCTGCTTTTCCATGGGGTTAATGCTGGTCGTCGTCTGCGGGGCGGACCTGTTTACCTCCACCGTACTGACCGTGATTGCCAAAGCCAGCGGGCGTATTACCTGGGGGCAATTGGCTCTTAACTGGTTAAACGTCTATATTGGCAACCTGATTGGTGCCCTGTTCTTCGTTGCGCTGATCTGGTTCTCAGGCGAGTATATGGCGGCCAATGGCCTGTGGGGTTTGAACGTATTGCAAACCGCCGACCATAAACTGCACCACACCTTTATCGAAGCCGTCTGTCTGGGCATTCTGGCTAACCTGATGGTTTGCCTGGCCGTCTGGATGAGCTACTCCGGCCGCAGCCTGATGGACAAGATGTTCGCCATGATCCTGCCGGTAGCCATGTTCGTTGCCAGCGGCTTTGAGCACAGTATCGCCAACATGTTTATGATCCCTATGGGTATAGTGGTTAAGCACTTTGCCACGCCAGAGTTTTGGCAAGCCGTGGGGGCAGCACCCGAGCAATTCGCTCATCTGACCGTAAGCAACTTTATCATCGACAACCTGATCCCCGTCACCATCGGTAACATCATTGGCGGTGGTCTACTGGTTGGGTTGACTTACTGGGTAATTTATCTGCGTGGCGGCAAACAGAATCACTAATCTGTTGGCTGGCACGGCGCCGGGTTTACAAAGAAATCCACATTAGAAGGTAGGTGTATAATGACCGAACTTAACGAGAAGTTAGCGACCGCTTGGCAAGGTTTCAGCGAAGGTGACTGGCAGAAAGAAGTCAACGTACGTGACTTCATCCAGAAAAACTACACTCCTTACGAGGGTGATGAATCCTTCCTGGCTGGCGCAAGTCAAGCCACTACCACTCTGTGGGACAAGGTTATGGAAGGGATCAAACTGGAAAACCGCACCCATGCGCCAGTTGATTTCGATACCAACGTCGTCTCCACCGTGACTTCTCATGATGCGGGCTATATCAACAAAGATCTGGAGACCATCGTTGGTTTGCAGACTGATGCTCCTCTGAAGCGCGCGCTGATCCCATTCGGCGGCATCAAGATGGTTGAAGGTTCATGCAAGGTTTATGGTCGTGAACTGGATCCACAAGTGAAGAAAGTGTTCACCGAATACCGCAAAACCCACAACCAGGGCGTATTCGATGTTTACACCAAAGACATCCTGAACTGCCGTAAATCTGGCGTGTTGACCGGTCTGCCAGATGCGTATGGCCGTGGCCGTATCATCGGTGACTACCGTCGCGTTGCTTTATACGGTATCGACTTCCTGATGGCCGACAAGCTGAACCAGTTCAAGTCTCTGCAGACTCGTCTGGAAAATGGCGAAGATCTGGAAATGACCATCCAGCTGCGCGAAGAAATTGCTGAACAGCACCGCGCCCTGGGGCAGATTAAAGAAATGGCCGCCAAATACGGCTACGACATTTCCGGCCCAGCCAGCACCGCTCAAGAAGCCGTGCAGTGGACCTACTTCGGCTACCTGGCCGCGGTGAAATCCCAGAACGGTGCAGCCATGTCCTTCGGCCGCGTATCTACCTTCCTGGACGTGTTCATTGAGCGCGATATCAAGGCCGGTAAACTGACCGAACTGCAGGCGCAGGAACTGATCGACCACCTGGTCATGAAACTGCGTATGGTTCGCTTCCTGCGTACTCCTGAGTATGATGAGCTGTTCTCTGGTGACCCAATCTGGGCAACAGAATCCCTGGCAGGTATGGGTGTTGATGGTCGTACGCTGGTGACCAAAAACAGCTTCCGCTTCCTGAACACGCTGTACACCATGGGGCCATCTCCAGAGCCAAACATGACCATCCTGTGGTCTGAAAAACTGCCGTTGAACTTCAAAAAATACGCTGCGAAAGTGTCTATCGACACCTCCTCCGTACAGTATGAAAACGACGACCTGATGCGCCCAGACTTCAACAACGATGACTATGCCATCGCCTGTTGCGTCAGCCCGATGATTGTCGGTAAGCAAATGCAGTTCTTCGGTGCACGTGCCAACCTGGCGAAAACCATGTTGTACGCAATCAACGGCGGCGTTGATGAAAAACTGAAAATGCAGGTTGGCCCGAAAGAAGCCCCAATGATGGACACCGTACTGGACTATGACAAAGTCATGGAACGTATGGACCACTTCATGGACTGGCTGGCCAAGCAGTATGTGACCTCGTTGAACATCATTCACTACATGCACGACAAGTACAGCTATGAAGCTGCTCTGATGGCTCTGCATGACCGTGATGTTTATCGTACCATGGCTTGTGGTATCGCGGGTCTGTCCGTAGCAGCCGACTCCCTGTCTGCCATCAAGTACGCCAAAGTATCCACCATCCGTGACGAAGACGGCCTGGCTGTCGACTTCAAAATCGAAGGTGAATACCCGCAGTTCGGTAACAACGATTCTCGCGTAGATGACATCGCTTGCGACCTGGTAGAACGTTTCATGAAGAAAATTCAGAAACTGCGTACCTACCGTAATGCGGTACCAACTCAGTCCGTGCTGACCATCACCTCTAACGTGGTTTATGGTAAGAAAACCGGTAACACCCCAGATGGCCGTCGTGCTGGCGCTCCATTTGGTCCAGGTGCCAACCCAATGCACGGCCGCGATCAGAAAGGTGCTGTAGCCTCTCTGACTTCCGTAGCCAAACTGCCGTTTGCCTATGCGAAAGATGGTATCTCTTACACCTTCTCCATCGTGCCTAACGCGTTGGGTAAAGATGACGACGTGCGTAAAGCCAACCTGGCGGGTCTGATGGATGGTTACTTCCACCACGAAGCGTCCATCGAAGGTGGTCAGCACCTGAACGTGAACGTGATGAACCGTGAAATGCTGCTGGACGCGATGGAAAACCCTGAGAAATATCCTCAGCTGACCATCCGCGTATCGGGTTACGCAGTGCGCTTCAACTCGTTGACTAAAGAACAGCAACAAGACGTGATTACTCGTACTTTCACCCAGTCGATCTAATCGCGGTTTCTCCGGGGCGGATCGCTCTGCCCCGCTGAACAAGTGTTACCAAGGCCGGATATTCCGGCCTTTTTACTAAGTACTCCCTGACTCTGGTCTTGAGTCTGTTTTGCCAGGTATCTACGCTGCTGCTTAGCCTGTGATGGGTATATACTGCATGGATATCTGGCAAAACAGTGAACCGGTACGTAACCGGCCAACAGGAATCGTTTTACCTGGCGCCTTTTTTCGCCACATCGTTGATCCCTGCCTGGCGGTTACCAGCCTATTGTAGACTGCGTTTGACAGTCGATTTTGGAGAAACCCGCAATGTCCTTGAAAGGCCGCATCCACTCTTTCGAATCCTGTGGCACCGTTGATGGCCCTGGTATCCGCTTTATCGTGTTCTTCCAGGGTTGCCTGATGCGCTGCCTGTACTGCCATAACCGCGATACCTGGGACACCCACGGCGGCAAGGAGGTCACGGTTGAAGAGCTGATGACTGATACCGTGGCCTACCGTCACTTTATGAACGCTTCCGGCGGCGGCGTAACGGCGTCCGGCGGCGAAGCGATCCTGCAGGCCGAATTTGTTCGCGACTGGTTCCGCGCCTGTCACAAGGAAGGGATCAGCACCTGTCTGGACACCAACGGTTTTGTCCGCCGTTATGACCCGGTGATTGATGAGCTGCTGGATACCACCGATCTGGTGATGCTCGATCTGAAACAGATGAATGACGATATTCACCAGAACCTGGTGGGAGTTTCCAACCATCGTACGCTGGAGTTTGCTCGTTATCTGGCCAAACGTAATCAACGCACCTGGATCCGCTACGTGGTGGTGCCAGGCTGGTCTGATGATGATAAATCGACGCATCTGCTCGGTGAGTTCACCAAGGATATGACCAATATCGAGAAGATCGAGCTGTTGCCTTACCACGAACTGGGCAAGCACAAATGGATCGCGATGGGTGAAGAGTACAAGTTGGACGGCGTTCATCCGCCTAAGGCCGACACCATGGATCGCGTGAAGGGGATCCTGGAAAGCTACGGCCACAAAGTGATCTATTAAGCTCCCACAGATGCCCTATCCTTCTTCCTGTTAGCGGTCTCTTGATCAGGCCCCCTGCTCAAGAGACTTCGCAATATTGCGGTTGAACTGCTTCTTTGCAAAATGCAATTAATAAATAACACTTAACAAAGAAGGGGTTGCAGGGGAGATATTGGTCTTTTAAAGATTAACCAGACTTAAATATCGATTATTATAACAATTACAGATAATTACCTTACTCACTTACCTGCTCCAGTTTGATTCCCGCATAGATTAAATTACTTTCCCCCCATCTATCTTTACTTATTCATAAGATAAATTTACATATTACCTGCTTAGTATAACTGCGTCGTTTGAGTCAAACATCAGCAATGCTGGTAGAAACGACGGTGGTTTACGCGTCAGCGCTGAATTCTACAACAGCTGGTCATGGCCGATTAATACCAACAAAGGGACATGTTATGAACTCCTTGAATCATCTATTAGTAAGAAACCGTAGCTGGGCAACAGAACAGCAATGGCGGGACCCGAGTTACTTCTCACAGCTTGCAAAATCTCAGCACCCTGAAATTCTATGGATAGGCTGCTCTGACAGTCGAGTCCCTGCTGAAACTATCGTGCGTGCACAACCCGGCGAGCTATTTGTCCATCGTAATATTGCTAATATAGTCGAAGAACAAGATGATAATTTGATGAGTGTGGTGCAATACGCCGTAGAACATCTTGGTGTAAGCAGCATCGTCATTTGCGGGCATTACGGTTGCGGTGGGATCCAGTCAGCTTTAAGTACTCGAAACGTTCCAGTAAAAGACTCATTAACACGCCGTCTTGCATCTCTGCGCTTCTCTCTGGCCCCCCATCTGGTCACTCTAAAACCTCCCGAAAATGAAGAAACTGAGTATTTGAAAAAGGCCGTGTATGCCAACGTACAGGTACAACTGAATAAGCTCAGTAAAACCGCCATAATCCAGAGAGCCTGGCAGCAGAATAAAGCATTGACGCTATTTGGTTGTATTTACGATATGCACACGGGATTCCTGAATGTACTGGCGCAATACCCCGACGACGGAGCGATATCATGAGATACGCTAATGTGCGCTTTGATCTTCCGGCTGGATTAGTCGTATTCCTGGTCGCTCTGCCACTGTGTCTGGGGATCGCTCAAGCCAGTGGAGTTCCACCCTTCGTGGGTTTACTGACTGGGATCATCGGCGGGCTCCTTGTCACACTACTCAGCCCTTCCCCTTTTTCCGTTAGCGGGCCTGCGGCCGGGTTGGTCACTATTGTTACTAGTGCAATCGTTTCTTTGGGCGATTTTCCAACCTTCTTGTTCGCGTTGCTACTGTCAGGAATATTTCAATTTGTCTTTGGTATGCTACGCAGTGGCCAATTGGCGGCACTGATCCCCAGTGCGGTGATCCACGGTATGTTGGCAGGTATTGGCATCCTACTTATTTTACAGCAGTTACCACTGGCTATGGGATACCCTGTAGGTCATGGGCTGAGCGAAGACATCACTTTGCAGCAACTACAAGCAGACATTACCCCGGCAGCCATAATAGTCAGCATCGGGGCGCTACTGCTTATCAAATTCTGGGGGAGCTCTTCTGTTAAGCAGCGCCTGCGGCTTTCCGCATTACCGGGCCCTCTGATTGCCGTTTTATGGGGATGCTTATTTGTCTGGCTCGCACAGTATTTGTCACCCGAGCTGGCAAACCTGGCACGCATTGAATTGCCTGCGCTGACAAGTGTGGAAGCATTACAATCTCAACTCTCTTTTCCTAACTGGCAAGCTTGGCGTAATCCTACGGTCTATGTGATTGCCATGACTATTGCCATCGTCGGCAGTTTGGAAACGCTGCTCAGTCAGGAGGCATTGAAGAAAATTGCCCCCATGACGCCAGAACCAAGTGCCGATAAAGAGCTACGTGCGCAAGGGGCCGGTAATATGCTAAGTGGCCTGATAGGGGGCTTACCTATCACCTCTGTGATAGTAAGAAGTTCTGCCAACGTGCAGGCTGGTGCGCAAAGTCGCCTGTCAATCCTCATCCATGGGCTATTATTACTGTTCAGTGCGGTTCTATTTACTGATTTACTTAACAATATTCCCTTGGCGAGTTTAGCGGCAATTTTGATTTATACTGGCTTTAAGCTGGCACATCCAAAAATTATCTTATCGCTATGGCGGCAAGGCTTACAACAATTTATCCCCTTCACCGCCACCCTGTTCGGTATTTTATTTCTCGGTATGTTAGAAGGGATCGCGCTTGGACTCGTTGTACAACTGGCAGGAAGTTTGTATCAAAGCAACCGCAACGCCCTGCGGTTGACGCATTACGACAATCACTACTTAATCAAATGTCAGCAAAACCTGACCTTTCTGAACAAGATGCGATTAAAACATTTATTGGGACAAATCAAGCCGGATAGCGAAGTGATCATAGATTGTGAAGGTATCGACTATCTGGATGATGATATTCGCGAAATGCTCAATGAGTACCGATATAGTGCAGCTAAAAAAGGGATAAAAATTAGCCTGCACTTATCGGAAGATATCTTGGTACGCAATATCAATTAATTGCCCGCCACTCGAAAGATCGGTCTTTCATGTTCAGGCCGCAGCCAACGGGGTGTGGTGATGGTCAGGTTTCTTCAGCAGCATCATCAAATAAACCAACGCCACCCCCGCAATCATCACAAACAGCAGCCGATCGGAGTAGCTCTGCATCAGCATCGACGTCATCGCGGGCCCTAGCAAGCTGCCGACGGTATAGCTCATCAACAATGTCTGGTTCATCGCCACCAACTGATGCGGCAGCACCTTTTCGCAGGCCCAGGACATCGCCACCGGGTATAAGGTAAAACCAGCACAGCCCAGAATAAACAGCGCCGGAGCCATTGCATAGTTACCCAGCATCGCGATGCTGGCAAGGATCACCACGAACACCTGAATGCGCAGCACCAACAGGCGGCCATAGCGATCGGCCAAACGCCCTATAGGCCACTGACCCACGATGCCGGAACTGACCAGCAGCGCCATCCAGTAACCCACGTTGGCATCACTCATCCCCTGATGGTTTAAATACAGCGGCATCAGGCCGTACAGCGAACCCAGCACGATCCCCGAGATAATACAGCCGTTGATGCCCAACCGGGCGTCACGACGTTTAAACATCTGCCAGATTGAGGCCTGCTGTGGCTCATCATCTTGGTTATTAACCCGCGCAAACAGCATCGGCAACATAGCGGCCATCACAACGGCGGTCACCCACGGCACCACATCCAGCAGCTCGGTTGAAACACTGCTTAGCAGCAACTGCCCCGCAACCGTACCGAGGTAGTAAACTATCATATACGCCGCCAACAGTTGGCCACGGTTACTCAAATTACCGCTGCGCAACAGCGCGCTTTCAACGATCACCCAAATCCAGGCACACCCTACCCCGGCAAAGAAGCGCCAGCCGATCCAGCTCCAGAAGTCCAGCGACAGCACCATACCCACGGTAGCGAAGGCAAAGACCAGACAGGCAAGATGATAGCTGCGGGTAAAGCCAATCCGCTTGATCAGTTTGCCCGCCACCAGCGTTCCCATCAGGTTCCCGGTAAAGTAAGACGAACTGACCACTCCCACTTGCCAGGTTGGCAATTGAGCATGGGTTAACCAGAGGGGAACCAAAGTGTTCAAAACGGCGATGGAAACCGTAAGCAGCAATAGGCCGCAGAGCAACATAAGCACTGGGCGAGAATATGCGGACATAGTGAAATTGAAACCGAACAGACAGAGTAGAGTGCGCGCATCATGCCACTGGCGATAAAAAAGTCAATCGGCGGTTAACGGGCGATCGCACAATATGTTTAACAACGGGTTAAAACTGGCTTTATAGCTGTTCCGGCAACGATTTTTCACCCGAAGCTGCCAGGGAAATATGCCCGTGAAAGCAGGATAGCTTGCAGAGCCCGCAGCCATTACACAGCGTATCGTCACACTGCAATTGGCGGGCACCGTTTTCAGAAAGCTGGAAGGATAAAGCCTGTTGCGGGCAGTTGATGGTACACATCCGGCAACTGTCCTGGCGCCCCAGGCAGCTATGGCTGATTTGCGGGCGCAGCAGCGTGTCGCAGGGCATTTTGTCACGCAGCGCCCCGGTTTGGCAGGCGGCGGTGCATTTGCGGCAGACATCACACTCGGTGAAATCGATGCTCAATACCGGCTTGCCTTGCTCGAGGTTCAATAAACCGTACGGGCAACTGCTCACGCAACCGCCACAGCCGTTGCACAACGCGCTGAACAACGCCTCCGGCAAAGCCTGAGGTGGACGAGCCACCGCAGGCAATGTCACAGAGGGCGTATCCTGTTCCGGCAAGGCTTTACTACGATCCAGCCAACCAGTCAGCAACCGGCGGCGGCTATTGCCTTGCGCAGATAACTGCTGGTCGTTGTTCATTAGAAATACAGCTCCAGGCTCGGCACCGGTGACGGGCACTCTTCCGCCCAGGCTGCCAGCGTGATTTGTGCCAACTGAGCCACACCTTGATAGAACGGATGTCCGGCATGTTGCTGCAGCAGCTCCAGATAACGCGGAGCCCACGGAAGAATGTGCAGCGCAATCAGCCCGGAAATCATTTTGTGCTGCTTCTCTTCGGCCAACCAGGCCGCCATCATCAGCAAAGTGCCAATATGGTCTTCCGGTTCATTCTGGTCGCGCTGGGCTTCGATACCGTTCACCCGCAGCCATTGGCGCAGGCGCAGCGTCGAATCACCAAACAGCACGCTCTCTCTATCCAGATAGACCGAGCCCCAAGGCGGAGCAACCAGCGTATGCGGGCCAACAAACAGGCGTTGATAAGCTTCTGACAGCGTCTCTGGCTGGTTTCCAGTCAAACCTTCCGCAATCAGGGCTGCTGCCTCTTGAGCGCCTTCATAAGGCCATTCGGTCAACCACTGCGGGTCGGCCAGGGAGTCCAGTAAAGGCTGGCACTCTTTGCTCTCCGGTGGGGCATACAATAAAACACCTAGCACACGGCCAGTCAGGGCAATTTTTTCAAGCATCATAACTTGGGGCTTCTCCAGGGGCGCAGCCAGGCCGCGCCCAGATTAACGTTAGCCAGCCACGGCCATGCCAACGGTCATATGCAGGCCGTAGAACACGCCACGGCCAATCAACTCACCGGCAAAGACTAACACAAAGCCCAAGATCAACCCCATGACACTGGCGTTACCACGGCGCAACTGCGGGCAAATCCAGCAACCCAGGCCGAGAACCAGCAATACCAGCCGCCATACCATCAGTTGACCGTATTCCGGGATCAGCGCCGACGCCTGCTGTACCGAGCTGCTGATGGTCACCAACTCACTGCCCTGCAACAGCGCCGAGCACAGGCTAAGCAGCAGCGCCAGCACGCTGATCATCATCAATTGACCACGACCAGCCACTTGCAGACCGGCGGCCCGCAGCAGCAACACGCCCAACAGCGGCCCGCCGATAAACACCGACAGGAAGAAGTTCAGCGTGGTGTAACCGTTGTGCCAAGTCGGTACGGTATCAATCTGGTAGACACGCGTCATGGCGTAGACAAACAGCAGGCCTAGCACCATGGTAAGCACCAGCCAGGCTTTACCCAGCGCCGGCGGCATTTTTTTCAACACGGCCAGCAGCCAATAGAGGCCACCAACCGCAAAGAATACAGAACCGCTGGCGATTTCATTACTCAACGCCGACTCACCGATGCGATTGAGCGAGTTAAAGGCCCTGATCGGCGTCCCCAGGTGCATCACGGAGGCGATAAAGGCGATCCCCATCAGCAACCACAGGAAAAACATAGAACCGTGTACCGCCTTGCTCTGGCGATCGGTCAAATTACCGGCGATCAACGCCAGCCCCATTACGATGACGCCGCCCACCACAAACTGCCCTAATACGGTGAACACCATCAGCGGCCATTCATGCCATCCCGTTCCCATTTTAAACCTCCTTCGGATTAGCCAGATGGCCGGTAGTGTCACCACTCGGGCGGCTGTTGGCGTTAGGTTTCAGTACGATGCACGGTTTGGTGAAATGCGCGGCCGGTAACGGTGCCACTTGCGCCAGGGTGCCATGTTGTTTACGCAGTTCGTCGATCGGGCCAAAGTCCAGGGCACGCAGCGGGCAGGACTCGACACAAATCGGCTTTTGGCCAACGGCGACGCGTTCGTAGCAGCCATCGCACTTGGTCATGTGGCCTTTCGCTTCGTTGTACTGCGGTGCGCCGTATGGGCAAGCCATATGGCAGTAGCGGCAACCGATACATATCTCTTCGTTCACCACCACAAAGCCGTCTTCCCGCTTGTGCATGGCGCCACTTGGGCACACTTTGGTGCAGGCCGGATCTTCGCAGTGGTTACAGGCGATCGACAGGTAATAGGCAAACACGTTCTGGTGCCAGCTATCGCCGTCCTGCTGCCAGTCGCCCCCGGCATACTCATAGATGCGGCGGAAGCTGACGTCCGGGGTCAGGTTTTTATAGTCTTTGCAGGCCAGCTCGCAGGTTTTGCAGCCGGTGCAACGACTTGAATCAATGTAGAATCCATATTGCGTAGTCATCAGCTACTCCTTAAAGTTTGGCGACCTGGACCAGATTGGTGTGAGAAGGATTGCCCTTGGCCAGCGGCGACGGGCGCTGGGTGGTCAAGACGTTGATACTGCCAGCATGATCGATACGGCTACCATCTGGCGCATACCATGCTCCTTCGCCCATTGCTACCACGCCCGGCAACATGCGCGGCGTCACCTTGGCATTAATACGTACCTCACCCCGATCGTTGTAAATACGGATCAGGTCTCCGTTGGCTATGCCGCGGGATTGCGCATCAATCGGGTTGATCCACATCTCCTGGCGGCAAGCGGCCTTCAGCACGTCGACGTTGCCGTAGGTAGAGTGGGTTCTGGCCTTGTAGTGGAAACCGGTCATCTGCAATGGATATTTGCCGCTTAACGGATCGTCGAGGCTTTCGAAACCGGCCGCATACACCGGCAGCGGATCGATAACGTCGTCCTTGGATAATTCCCAAGTCGCTGCCAGCTCTGCCAATTGGGCAGAATAGATCTCGATCTTGCCTGAAGGCGTTTTCAGTGGATTAGCCTGCGGATCGGCCCGGAATGCTTTGTAAGCCACATGGTGACCATCGGGATCGCGCTGCTTGAAGATCCCTTGCTTGAGGAACTGTTCAAACTCCGGTAGCGCCGGAATGGCTTCGCGGGATTGCTGATAAAGGTGACGCAGCCACTCTTCCTGAGTCCGCCCCTCGGTGAAGGCCTGCTCAACCCCCATACGCCGGGCGATCTCGCTGGTCATTTCATAAATGTTCTTACATTCAAACTGCGGCTTGATCGCCTGATCGGCGAAGATGACGTAGCCCATATTGCCGCTTGAGGCATCCAGGCAAAAGTCCATCTGCTCAGAGGCGGTGCAATCTGGCAGCACCAGATCGGCATATTTCGCCGACGAGGTCATGTGGTTATCGATTACCACGATCATCTCGCACTTCTTCTCGTCTTGCAGAATGTCATGGGTACGGTTGATTTCTGAGTGCTGGTTGATCAGACAGTTACTGGCATAGTTCCAGATAAACTTGATCGGCACGTCCAACTTGTCCTTGCCCTGCACGCCGTCACGCTTGGCGGTCATTTCCGGCCCACGCAGAATGGCATCGGTCCACATAAACATGGAGATGCTGGTTTTAACCGGATTCTCCAAGGTCGGCATCCGAACAAACGGCAGGCCGTAGGAGCCTTCGCGCGCCCCCGTGTTACCGCCATGGATCCCGACGTTACCGGTGAGGATCGGCAACATGGCGATGGCGCGTGAGGTCAATTCACCGTTGGCATGGCGTTGCGGCCCCCAACCTTGGGAAATGAACGCCGGTTTGGTACTGCCAATTTCGCGCGCCAGTTTGACGATGCGATCGGCCGGGATACCGGTAATTTTTGAGGCCCAGGCAGGCGTTTTCTCAATGCCGTCTTCACCTTGGCCCAGGATATAGGCCTTATAGTGCCCATTAGCTGGAGCCCCCGCAGGTAAGGTTTTTTCGTCGTAACCCACGCAGTATTTATCCAGGAACGGCTGATCGACCAAGTTCTCGCTGATTAACACATGCGCCAACCCGGCAACCAGTGCCGCATCGGTGCCAGGGCGAATAGGGATCCACTCGTCTTCCCTACCGGCAGCGGTATCGGTGTAGCGCGGATCGATCACAATCATGCGCGCATTCGAACGCTTACGCGCCTGCTCCAGCAGGTAGGTGACCCCACCGCCGCTCATGCGGGTTTCGCCTGGGTTATTGCCGAACAGCACCACCAGCTTGCTGTTTTCGATGTCCGTCGGGCTGTTACCGTCCGCCCAACCGCCATAGGTATAATTCAGCCCCATGGCGATCTGCGCGGTGCTGTAGTCACCATAGTGGTTCAGATAGCCGCCGCAACAGTTCATCAGACGCGCGATCAACGTAGAGCCCGGTGGCCAAGAGCGGGTTATTGTGCCCCCCAAGGTGCCGGTGCCGTAGTTCAAATAGATGGCTTCATTGCCATAGTCTTTGATGATGCGCTTCATGTTGTCAGCGATCAGCGTGTAGGCTTCATCCCAGCTTATCTGCTTGAATTTTCCTTCGCCCCGCTTGCCCACGCGGAGCATGGGGTACTTCAGGCGGTCCGGGTTATACACGCGGCGGCGCATTGAGCGCCCACGCAGGCAGGCACGAACCTGATGCAACTCTTGGTACTCATCGTTGCCAGTATTATCAGTTTCGACATATTTGATCATACCGTCGACCACATGCATCCGCAGGGGACAACGGCTACCGCAGTTTACCGTACAAGCACTCCACACCACTTTTTCTTCGGGTTTGGCAAGGGCGGATGTCGGAGAGGTTTCAGCGTTGGCACGACGGCTGAAAGGCAGGGAAACGCCACCAACGGCAAGGGCAAGCCCGCCAATGGCACTATTTTTGACCAGCTTTCGTCTGGAACACTGAAAGCCGGTTAGAGGTTTTTTGGGGGACTCGCTCATAATATTTCGCTCTGGGTTGCTTCAATCAGCCAGGGGTATGGCTACAGGAAAATCTGCAATCAACTACGCAGATCGGTTTTAAAATGGCAGGTAATGGTTTTTTTATTTTGACCTGCTCTAGGTGGAACTATCCTCCTAAATAGGTAGTTCCACCTTGTTCACAATCAATAAATAGTTGATATCACTGCCATTGTTGATAATGATTATTATTTCATACCTTTTCGATCTCGATCAGATTGGTATGCTGCGGGTTACCTTTCGCCAGCGGCGATGGCCGGTGGGTGGTGAGCGTATTCATGCAGGCACCGTGATCGATACGATCGCCGTTCATGTTGGCCTGATGCCAGGCTCCTTGCCCCATAGCTACCACGCCTGGCATGATGCGCGGTGTCACCTTGGCGGCCACGCGAACTTCGCCACGGCCATTGAATACCCGCACCGTTTCGCCGCTGGCAATGCCGCGCTGGCTGGCATCCAGCGGGTTAATCCAGACCTCCTGCGGGCAAGCCGCCTGCAGCACATCGATATTGCCGTAGCTGGAGTGGGTCCGGGCCTTATAGTGGAAACCGAACATTTGCAGCGGGTAGGTGTTACGCAACGGATCATCCCAACCTTCAAAGGTTGAGGCGTAGACCGGCAGCGGGCTGATGGTCTCGTCCTTCTCCAGCTCCCAACTGTTGGCGATCTCTGCCAACTTGGCAGAATAGATCTCGATCTTGCCTGAAGGCGTTTTCAACGGGTTAGCTACGGGATCGTCACGGAATTTTTTATAGGCCACAAAGTGCCCATTCGGGTCTTTACGCTTGTAAATCCCCATGCTGCGCAAGGCTTCATAGGAAGGTAGCTGCGGGTCCTTCGCCAGCATTTTGGCGTACAGGTATTGCAGCCACTGCTCCTGGGTGCGCCCTTCGGTAAATTTTTGGTGTACCTCAGGCCCAAGGCGACGCGCCACCTCGCTCATCACTTCATAGATAGGTTTACGCTCAAACTTGGCAGAAGTGGCCGGCTGGATAAAAATCAGGTAGCCCATATTGCCGGCATAATCGTTCGGGATGATGTCCTCCTGCTCGACCGTCATCAGATCCGGCAGCAAAATATCGGCGTATTTCGCCGAAGAGGTCATAAAGTTTTCCAGCACCACGATCATTTCACACTGGGAGTCATCCTGCAGAATGTCGTGGGTTTTGTTGATATCGGAGTGCTGGTTGGTAATGGTGTTACCGGCATAGTTCCAGATGAACTTGATCGGCACGTCCAACTTGTCTTTGCCGCGTACCCCATCACGTTTGGCGGTCATTTCCGGGCCACGGGCGATGGCATCGGTCCAACTGAAGCAGGAAATCTGCGTTTTTACCGGATTTTCCAGCACCGGCATCCGCTCTATGGTGATGGTATAGGTTGATTCACGCGCACCGCTGTTACCGCCGTTAATCCCTACGTTGCCGGTCAGGATAGGTAGCATGGCAATGGCCCGCGAGGTGAGCTCACCATTTGCCTGGCGCTGTGGCCCCCAACCTTGAGAGATATAGGCCGGTTTGGCACTGCCAATCTCACGTGCCAGCTTGATGATACGCTCGGCCGGAATGCCGGTGATCTGCGATGCCCACTGTGGGGTCTTCTCAACGCCGTCCTCGCCCTGCCCCAGGATATAGGCCTTATAGTGGCCGTTGGCAGGTGCACCGGCGGGTAAGGTTTTTTCATCGTAACCCACGCAGTAATTATCCAGGAACGGTTGGTCGACCAAATCCTCGCTGATCAACACATGCGCCAATCCGGCGACCAGTGCAGCATCTGTACCAGGCCGGATCGGGATCCACTCATCTTCCCGCCCAGCAGCCGTATCCGTATAACGCGGATCGATGACGATCATGCGCGCGTTTGAACGTTCCCGTGCCTGCTCCAGAAAGTAGGTGATACCACCGCCACTCATGCGGGTTTCCGCCGGATTGTTGCCGAACAGCACCACCAGCTTACTGTTTTCGATATCAGAGGTGCTGTTACCTTCATTGCTGCCGTAGGTATAAGGCATGGCGCAGGCGATCTGGGCGGTACTGTAGGTGCCATAGTGGCTGAGAAAACCGCCGTAACAGTTCATCAGGCGGGCGACCAGCGAGGCATAGGGTGAAGAACGGGTAATATTGCCGCCGACAATGCCGGAGGTGTAGTTGATGTAAACCGCTTCATTGCCGTATTTGGCGACGATACGTTGCAGGTTGGCGGCAATTTCGCTGTAAGCCTCTTCCCAACTGATGCGTTTGAATTTGCCTTCGCCACGTTTGCCGACGCGTTTCATCGGGTAATTCAGTCGTTCCGGATGGTTCATGCGCCGCCGTATGGAGCGGCCACGCAGACAGGCACGCACCTGGTGGTTGCCGTAAACATCATCGCCCGTGTTGTCGGTTTCCACCCAGTAAACTTCATCATCGCGCACGTGCAGCCGCAAGGCGCATCGACTGCCACAGTTAACCGAGCAAGCTCCCCACACCACTTTATCCTGCGGCACGGGTTGTACCGCGGTGCCGACCGTTTCTGCCACGGCATGACGGCTAAAAGGCAACGAAAAACCGCCAGCAGCCAGGGTCAAACCCGCTACCGTGCCGGATTTCATTAGCGTACGGCGGCTGATACCGTTGGATGATGTTGCAGATTTTTGCTTCGACATAGCTCACTCCAGGTCTTGCCCGAACAACGGGAAAAGTCATGCCTTGGTCGGCAGAGACAGGAGGAAGCTGAATTAGTGCTGGGTGGTTTGATGTGGAAAAATAATTCCCCCTCCATAGGTAAGGATATTACTCACAAGGAGGTAAGAAACTTTGTCTGCTATCAATAAATGGTGCTTTCATTCGTAAATAAAAAACATTCATACAAAAAAAGCGCCCGTAGGCGCTTTCGATACACTATTTCGTTACCACTGTGAGGTGGGTTAACCGATATATTCCAGGCCGCCCATGTAAGGGCGCAATGCTTCTGGCACCTGAATACGGCCATCTGCCTGCTGGTAGTTTTCCAGCACGGCAACCAGAGTACGGCCTACGGCCAAACCAGAGCCGTTCAGCGTGTGCACCAGGCGTGGCTTCTTCTCGGTCTTGCTGCGGCAACGAGCCTGCATACGACGAGCCTGGAAATCTCCCATATTGGAGCAGGAAGAGATCTCGCGATAGGTGTTCTGCGCAGGCAGCCACACTTCCAGATCGTAGGTTTTACAGGAACCAAAACCGATATCACCGGTGCACAGCAGCACTTTACGATATGGCAGGTTCAGCAGCTGCAGCACTTTCTCCGCATGGCCGGTCAACTCTTCCAGCGCATTCATCGAGTCTTCTGGGCGCACGATCTGGACCATTTCGACCTTGTCGAACTGGTGCATACGGATCAGGCCACGGGTGTCACGCCCGTAAGAACCGGCTTCTGAACGGAAGCATGGTGTATGCGCGGTCATCTTCAGTGGCAGATCTTCTTCATCGAGGATCTCGTCACGCACCAGGTTGGTGACTGGCACTTCCGCAGTTGGGATCAGCGCATAGTTGCTGCTTTCTGATTCCTCTTCCAGCGGTTTGGTATGGAACAGATCTTCACCAAACTTCGGCAACTGGCCAGTCCCGTACAGCGTGGCATGGTTCACCAGATAGGGCACGTAGGTTTCCAGATAGCCGTGTTGTTCCGTGTGCAGATCCAGCATGAACTGGGCCAACGCACGGTGCATACGAGCCATTTGACCTTTCATTACCACAAAGCGCGCACCGGTCAGTTTCACCGCTGCGGCAAAGTCCAGCCCACCGGCCATTTCGCCCAGCTCAACGTGATCGCGTACCGGGAAATCGTACTGACGCGGCTCGCCCCAGCGGCAGATTTCCAGGTTTTCGCTATCGTCTTTACCATCCGGCACCGCATCGTCCGGCACGTTCGGCATCACCAACGCGTAATCACGGATCTCGTTCTGCAGCTTATCCAGTGCGGCCTTGGCAGCATCCAGCTTGTCACCCAGTTCGTTCACTTCGCGACGCAGTGGCTCGATATCTTCACCGCGCGCTTTGGCCGCGCCGATGGATTTCGATCGGGAGTTACGTTCTGCCTGCAGTGTTTCAGTTTCTACCTGCAGAACCTTACGGCGCTCTTCTTGCGAACGCAGCAGATCCAGATCGAGTTTAAAGCCTCTGCGAGCCAGTTTTACGGCGACTGCGTCTAGCTCATTACGCAGCAGATTGGGATCGAGCATGCTAATCCTGTGCTTGTTGTTATTGAAAGAGAAATTGTGTTTTATGCCGCAACGGTATAGCCGCATAAAAGAAGTGTGATACCCGCTAACCTTACCGCAACGGCAACGCTAGCGGTAGCGTTTTGTCTGGCTATTTTGATCCTGCTCAGCCAGCCATGCCAACTTTTCACCGATTTTGCCTTCCAGCCCGCGCGAGGTTGGATGATAGTAGCGCGTGGTGGCCATTTCTGCCGGGAAATAGCTCTCTCCGGCCGCGTAGGCGTTGGGTTCGTCATGGGCATAGCGGTATTCTGCGCCCAGACCCATTTCTTTCATCAGCTTGGTCGGTGCGTTACGCAGATGCTCCGGCACGTCATAGTCCGCCATCTCTTTGGCATCACGCATGGCGGCTTTAAAAGCGGTATAGACGGCGTTGCTTTTTGGCGCACAGGCCAGATAAACGATCGCCTGTGCGATGGCGCGTTCCCCTTCCGCGGGGCCAACGCGGGTGAAGCAATCCCAGGCGGCAATGGCCACCTGCATTCCGCGTGGATCGGCGTTGCCAACGTCTTCAGAGGCAATGGCCAACAGGCGGCGCGCCACATATAGAGGATCGCCACCAGCAGTAATAATACGTGCATACCAGTACAAGGCGGCATCCGGTGCCGAGCCACGCACGGATTTATGCAGCGCTGAAATCAGATCGTAATAGCGATCGCCTTTGTTATCGAAGCGCGCGCTGCGTTCACCGGAGACCTCTTTGAGCAGCTCCGGGGTTAATACCCGCATGCCTTTGCCGTCGATTTCCGCCATATCGGCCATCATCTCCAGGCTGTTCAAGGCGCGGCGGGCATCGCCACCCACCAGTTCTGACAGCATGCGCTTGGTTTCCGGCGGCAGCGCGATGTTATGATCGCCAAAACCTCGTGCCTTGTCTTCCATGGCCTGATCCAGCACTTGGCCGATGTCGTCCGCCGTCAGCGCTTTGAGCAGATAGACCCGCGCGCGTGACAGCAACGCCGAGTTCAGCTCAAAGGAGGGGTTTTCCGTGGTGGCGCCGATGAAGGTAATGGTGCCGTCTTCGATATGTGGCAGGAAGGCATCCTGCTGGCTTTTATTGAAGCGGTGGACTTCGTCAACAAACAGGATGGTACGGCGGCCTGCATCGCGGTTTTGCCGGGCGCGCTCGATAGCTTCGCGGATCTCCTTGATGCCGGAGGTTACCGCTGAGATGCGCTCAACATCGGCCCGGCCATAGCGGCCAATCAACTCTGCCAGCGTCGTTTTCCCGGTTCCCGGCGGCCCCCACAGGATCATAGAGTGCAACTGCCCAGCCTCGATGGCGCGTGGCAACGGCTTGCCCGGGGCCAGCAAATGCTGCTGGCCAATGTATTGTGCCAACGTGGTTGGCCGCATACGCGCGGCCAGTGGCTGGAACTCATTATGGGAAAAATCGAGTGACATGTTGCTCACGTAGACCTCACTGGCGCTGGTCGTCCAGCGTCACCCCCTTCGGTGGGGTAAATTTGAATTTGGCAGCATCAACGCTGCTGCTCTGCTGGCTCTTCAACTGATAAGCGCTACGCTGGCCATCTTGCTCAACCGCAGCAAAGCTCTTGATGGTGCCGCTATTGGTCACGGTGATGGCAAACTGCTTCAGATTACCGCTGCTGGCCTTTGGCGTCAGTTCGAAATCATCGCCCTTCTGCTTCACGTTGTATTTTTTCCAGTCGTTAGCATCGTTACGGGTGATCAGCATAAAGGGCGTATTGCCAGTGGCGTTCTTCAGCCAGGTGGCCGTCACCTGCTCGACGAACGGGTTGTAGAACCACAGGGTCTCGCCGTCCGAAACCAGCACGCTCTCATCCGGCGAGGTCATGTGCCAGTTAAACAGATTGGGGCGTTTTACCCATAATTCGCCTTCCCCTTGCTGCACAGCAGCGCCGTCACTACTGGTGACAGATTGGGAGAAGCTGGCATGGAAACTGTTTACTTTCGCCAGACGACTTTGCAAATCTTGCGCAGCATCCGCCAACACGGAAGTAGACGCGAATCCCGAAAGCAGACAACAGGCCATCAACAGTTTTTTCATTATTTCAGCTACCTTATGAAATGCGTTTACCGCAAGCTGGGTCAATATAACCCTGAACACCTCCACTCTACCCGAAGCGCTCGGCCGACAGCCAGAGCACGATTCCGATAAAGCAGGGGTTTACGCTTCTTTGCACAAGGGCCGCAAAGCGGCCCTTTTATGATGGTTACAGCGCCTGATGGCAATCAATCATGCCGTGGCGGGGCAAGCACCTCACGGTTACCGTTATGCCCCTGCTCGCTGACAATGCCCTGCGCTTCCATCTGTTCGATGATACGCGCGGCGCGGTTGTAGCCGATGCGGAACTGACGCTGTACACCGGAAATCGAAGCGCGGCGTTTATCCACCACAAACTCGACCGCCTGATCGAACAGCGGATCCAGCTCTTCGTCACCGTCCAGACCACCGCCTGCGCCACCCTCACCGTCTTCACCGGCGCTGAGAATACCCTCTTTATACTGCGGCCGCTCACGCGCTTTCCAGTCTTTGACCACGGCATGAACTTCCTGATCGCGGACAAACGCCCCGTGCACACGCACCGGTATTGAAGAATTCGGCGCCAGATACAGCATGTCACCCATCCCCAGCAAGGATTCCGCTCCGCCCTGATCGAGAATGGTGCGGGAGTCGATCTTGCTCGATACGGTAAAGGCGATACGCGTCGGGATGTTGGCCTTGATCAAACCGGTGATCACATCCACCGAAGGACGCTGGGTTGCCAGCACCAGGTGGATCCCCGCAGCACGCGCTTTCTGTGCCAGACGAGCGATCAGCTCTTCAACCTTTTTGCCCACCGTCATGATCAGATCGGCAAATTCATCCACCATCACCACGATGTACGGCTCTTTTTCCAACACCGGCGGCGTGATATCCATGCTGTCGCTTGGCTTCCAGAACGGATCCGGGATTGGCCGCCCCATCGCCTCGGCCTGATCGACCCGCTCGTTGTAGCCTGCCAGGTTACGAACCCCCAGGGCAGACATCAGCTTATAGCGGCGCTCCATCTCGGCCACGCACCAACGCAATGCATTGGCGGCGTCTTTCATGTCGGTAACCACATCGGTCAGCAGGTGTGGGATGCCTTCGTAGACCGACAGTTCCAGCATTTTCGGGTCGATCATGATAAAGCGCACTTCTTTCGGCGTGGCCTTATACAGGATACTGAGGATCATGGCGTTGACCCCAACCGACTTACCGGAACCGGTGGTACCGGCCACCAGCAGATGCGGCATTTTACCCAGATCGGCGACCACTGGCTGACCCGCGATATCTTTACCCAATACGATCGCCAGAGGCGATGGGTTGTCGCGGAAGGCTGGGCAATCCAGCACTTCGCGCAGATACACGGTTTGCCGTTTGACGTTCGGCAGTTCCAGGCCGACGTATGGCTTACCCGGGATCACTTCCACCACACGCACGGCGGAAGTTGACAATGAGCGGGCCAGATCGCGCGACAGGTTGGAGATACGCGCGGCCTTGACGCCAGGAGCCAAATCCAGTTCGAAGCGGGTAATGACCGGACCAGGCAGAATATCGACCACGTCGGCCTTGACGCGGTAATCCGCCAGGCTGGCTTCCACCAGCCGCGCTTTCTGTTCCAGCGCAAAGGTATCGACCGGTTCGACCTCTTTCGGGGCCTCGGTCAACAGATCCAGCGTTGGCAGTGGCGTAGTCGGTTTCTGCAGCGGCATATCATTACGCATCAGGAATGGATGGATCAGGCTGTCCATCGCTGGTGCTGGCGGTTGCTGCTGAACGGGTGGCTGATAAATCTGTTGCGGCTGGTAACCAGGCGCAGGGTTAGTTTGCGGACGCGGCGCCTGATAAGCGGGCACCTCAGGCTCAAACTGCCCGAACGGCACATCATCTTCCAACTCGCTTTCCAGCTCGATGCTATCCTCAAGCTGTGGCGACAAGGTAAACAGCGGCTCGGTTGGGCCGTCATCCACCAGATCTGCCATCGGTGAGAAACTGTAGGCCTGGCGGGTATCCACCGGGCGAGTTACCGGAGCTGGTTCTGGTTCAGGCTGCGGTTCTTCTACGCCATAGCGAGCCTGTTGCTGCGCGGCAAATGCCTGACCGAGTTCGGCCTCACGCTGCGCATCTTCGTCATCTTGTTGTTCTTGCGAATACTCTTCGCCATAGCGCTGGCTTTGCTGTTCGGCAAAGGCTTGACGCAATGCAGCTTCTTGCAGGACTTCATCTTCTTCCTGCGGGTTGCTGAACGGTTCTGGCTGAGGTTCATCCCCACGGTTGCGCTGCTCCTGCTCCGCGATCCGCTGCGAAGGCAGCTTGATGCCGTAGGAGGCCAGCTCACGCCGGGTTGGAATACGCACCGGATTTGGCCGTGGCAGTTCCGGGCCGATGCCCTGCTTGATCTGCGAGCTCGCATCACTGGTGGCTGTAAACGCAGGCATGAAGGTGTTGTTCACCGCGCCAGCGGTTGCTGTGGCTGCGGCAACCGCCGCTGGCTTCACTACCTCTCTGGCGCTGAAACCCGTTGAGCCAATAACATCGTCGCTATCCCGCTGAGCCGCAGAGAAATCAAACGGTGACGGCTCTGGTTTTGGCGTAACGGGGGTCTGCCAGTCACCCAGGCGCGGCTCATGTTCCTCACGATAAGGCTCCGTTACGCGCGTCGTTCTCGGTGCCGGTGTCTCTTCAGGCAGTTCAAACGAATACAGCGGCGGCGTGTCTTGTGGCTGCGCAGGGGTTAATGGATGCTGATTGATGGAAGCAGGCGCTGTCGGGGCAACGGTGACCGGAGCCTGAACGGCCGCTTTCGGCATTACCGGGATATCAGTAACGACCGGCGCTGGCTCGGCAAGCGGGAGGTCATCATCGCTGGCACGCAACCCACTTAATAAAGGATCTGCGGCATCTTGCGCTGCTTCTTCGGCGGTTTCGGTCACGGAAGAGGCAGAGAACAACGCGTCGTCCTCATCTACTGCCAGAGCAGCAGGTGCCACAGGTTGGCCGCTTTCTTCGCGATCGTCGAACACGACATCGTCATCGTCGTGATAGCGGTCTTCACGGCGTGAACGGTTAGTCATAAAGGTAGCGGCGCCCAGCACGACACCACCAATTTTTTCCGCAATCACCAGCCATGACCAACCGGTGAACAGCGTCAGCCCCACTGCCCAAATGCCGAGCAGCGCCAAAGTGGCGCCAATGCCGTTAAACCACGGCAACATGGCATTGCTTAGCAGGCTGCCAATCACCCCGCCGGAAGCGAAGTAATAGAGATCGTCAACGTTCAACGCCGCCAGGCCACACGAGGTAAGCACCAGCGCCAATGTGCCGATCAAACGTAACGAGAGCCCAAAGAAATCGACGTAATCGCCGTTATCGCGCCGACGGTAACCAGACAGGCACAACACCAGCATAATCGGTGGGATCGCATAGGCAAGGACCCCAAAGGTGAAGAACAACGTGTCGGCCAACCATGCGCCTACCCCGCCGCCCAGATTGTGGATAGGCTCATGCCAGGCAGTTTGCGACCAACTAGGATCGGAAGGATTGAAACTGACCAATGCAGCCATAAGGTAAACGGCAAAAATTGCCACCACGATCAACACAGCCTCGAGCAAACGTCGCCCACTGCTGAGTTTTTTCAGGGTAACTTCTTTATCTTCTGTGTATTCCTGGCTCAAGAAAGGCACTCCAGGTTCCTGTTGACGGATAGAGTAACGGCGCCGAGAAGTTTCCCCGGCGCCAAAACTGTATGAATAAACAGGAGTGTAACGAATTTAATCAGGTTTTGCACCTGCACCTTACCGTGTTTTGATAACCAGACGGTTACTCTGTTTGACTTCTTCCATCACGACGTAAGTACGGGTGTCATTCACCCCCGGTAAACGCAACAGAGTTTCGCCCAACAGCTTACGATAAGCTGACATATCTGGTACACGGGTTTTCAACAGGTAGTCGAAATCACCGGAAACCAGATGACACTCCTGAATTTCTTCAAGTTTTTGTACCGCAGAGTTGAATTGCTCAAACACATCCGGCGCACCGCGGTTCAACGTGATTTCCACGAAGACCAGCAGGGAAGCGTCCAGATAATGCGGGTTAAGCAATGCGGTATACCCATGAATGAAGCCTTGACGCTCAAGACGGCGCACACGCTCCAAACAAGGGGTTGGGGATAACCCCACGCGCTTTGAAAGTTCGACGTTCGAAATGCGCCCATCCTTCTGCAACTCATTAAGGATGTTGCGATCGATACGGTCGAGATCTTTACCCGGGCGTTTTTTAGTATCTACCATTATTATTGTCTCTCTTATGTTCTTCCCTGCACTTGCCACACCCTAGCCAACGTCAATGTGCAAGGATTTGTTCCAAGCGAAGACCCGATGCCAGTGTTTAGCGGTTCATCCCCCTGAGGGAACAGGATACGTAATACCAACCGCCCTTGTGCTTCGTCACTCTTTGTCACTACCATCTTCCGCCGTTGCCCAGCCTGTCTGTCACCTCTGGGCAACGAATTCAAATGATTTACGTTCAGAAATCCATCAACCCCGTCAGGGCAAACCCTCCCTCACCCGTCGCGCCCCGACAATATTCTGCCTGGGTGGCGAAAATGCCTACGATTTGCAGCTGACACGGGGTTAATTTCTTCTTCCAATGATGTTTTCGCAAATGCGCAGCGGATTGTCAAAGTAAAAGAACTAAAATCAGTAGAACGTACCGCCAGCAAAACTGAGCACCTGATTTTTTATTAGGAATTTCCCCTACCCGAAACCGGGTAGTTGCCCACATAAACCCGACAAAAAACGCATTTTTAACCCATTGCTGTACAAAATTATTGCTGCTGTTACCTCTCCCAGCCCAAGGATAAAATCGCGGCTAATAGGCGCTGATTATCAAACAAATCGGTAACAACATCCCCTGGCGCTTTTTTTACTGCCGCATTTTCCCTACAATCGGTTTCATTGTCCGCCATTGTGGGAAACGAGGTTATTCATGGGCACGGCTAAACATAGCAAATTATTGATCCTGGGCTCTGGCCCGGCTGGCTACACCGCAGCGGTTTATGCAGCACGCGCGAACCTGAACCCGGTATTGATCACCGGTATGGAGCAAGGCGGTCAGCTGACCACCACCACCGAAGTCGAGAACTGGCCAGGCGATGCCGAAGGCTTGACCGGCCCGGCGCTGATGGAGCGGATGCGTGAGCACGCAGAAAAGTTCGACACCCAGATCGTGTTTGACCATATCAACAGTGTCGATCTGCAGAACCGTCCTTTCCGCCTGTTGGGTGATAGCGGCGAATATACCTGCGATGCCTTGATTATCGCTACTGGCGCATCGGCTCGTTATTTAGGCCTGCCATCGGAAGAAGCTTTCAAGGGCAAAGGGGTCTCCGCCTGTGCCACCTGCGATGGTTTCTTCTATCGCAACCAGAAGGTCGCCGTAGTCGGTGGTGGCAACACCGCCGTGGAAGAAGCGCTGTATCTGTCAAACATCGCCTCGGAGGTCCATCTGGTGCACCGCCGTGACACTTTCCGCAGCGAAAAGATCCTGATCAATCGCCTGATGGAAAAAGTGAAGAACAGCAACATCATCCTGCATACGGACTGCACGCTGGACGAAGTGTTGGGCGATCAGATGGGCGTCACCGGGATGCGCTTACGCAGCACCAAAGACGCTGAGCAAACCAAAGAGTTAGAGCTTGCCGGCGTATTTATCGCGATCGGTCACAGCCCGAACACCGCGATCTTTGGCGGGCAGCTTGAGCTGGAAAACGGCTATATCAAGGTGCAGTCCGGTATTCACGGCAACGCGACCCAGACCTCCATTCCTGGCGTATTTGCCGCAGGTGACGTCATGGATCACATTTACCGCCAGGCGATCACCTCAGCCGGAACGGGCTGTATGGCCGCACTGGATGCCGAACGCTATCTCGACGGTATCGCACAGGCCGAGTGCAAATAACCCTTCAGCGATAAACGTTACCGAGGCGGCCGATTGGCCGCCTTATTTCTATCCCCCCGCCCCTGAAAGTTCAAAACAACCCCCTCCACGCTAAAAACGTGACTGTTGCCCAAGTGATGAAAGGGATATTTAGTTCACGTCTACCGAGTGACGAGGTAACATTAGCGTTCACTTGTCTTATTTCCCGCTGAGACAAACACTTTTTTAACAGTACGTTAACCAAGCCTGCTACAACAGGCATCGGCGACGCAGACACCTGATGAAAAAAACCAGACAGCACCAGTTAACCCGTTGGCTCAAAACACAGAGTACGTTGGCGCAGCGTTGGCTACGTTTATCCATGCTGTTAGGCCTGGCAAGCGGCATTTTGATCGTCGCCCAGGCCTGGCTGTTGGCCTCACTGCTCCATGCGCTGATTATTGAACATCAGCCCCGTGGCGAACTGGTTTCGTCGTTTATCTGGTTGGCCGCCACCTTTGCCCTGCGCGCCTTCCTGAGCTGGCTGCGCGAACGGGTTGGCTTCATCTGCGGGCAGGTCATTCGCCAGCGTATGCGTTCGCAGGTGCTGGATAAGCTGCAACAGCTTGGCCCCGCCTGGATCCAGGGCAAGCCCGCCGGGAGCTGGGCCAGCATCATCGTTGAGCAGATTGAGGATATGCAGGATTACTATTCCCGCTATCTGCCGCAAATGTATTTGGCCGTGTTTATCCCAGTGCTGATCCTGATCACCGTCTTCCCGATCAACTGGGCGGCCGGGTTTATCCTGCTGGCTACCGCCCCACTGATCCCGCTGTTTATGGCACTGGTCGGTATGGGTGCGGCCGATGCCAACCGCCGTAACTTTGTCGCGCTGGCAAGGCTCAGCGGCAATTTCCTCGATCGCCTGCGCGGCCTGGATACTCTGCGTCTGTTTAATCGCGGCCAGGCGGAAACCGATCACATTGCCAAATCCTCAGAAGATTTTCGCCAGCGCACCATGGAAGTGCTGCGTCTGGCCTTCCTCTCCTCGGCCGTGCTGGAGTTCTTCGCCTCGATTTCCATCGCCGTGGTGGCGGTCTATTTTGGCTTCTCCTACCTCGGTGAACTGGACTTTGGCAGCTATGGCATGGGCGTAACGCTGTTTGCCGGTTTTCTGGTGCTGATCCTGGCACCGGAGTTTTTCCAACCGCTGCGCGATCTGGGCGCCTTTTACCATGCCAAAGCCCAGGCCGTGGGCGCTGCCGAAGCGCTGGAAACCTTCCTGGCCGCCGAGGGCGAGCAGGTTGGCAATGGCTCTCAAACGCTAAATAGCGAAGAACCACTGACCATACGGGCACAGCAGTTGGAAATCCTCTCGCCCAATGGGGTAGTGCTTGCAGGCCCCCTTGATTTTACCTTGCCTGCCAACCGGCGCATTGCCTTAGTCGGGCTTAGCGGTGCGGGGAAAAGTTCGTTGTTGAATCTGCTGCTGGGCTTCCTGCCCTATCGTGGCTCGTTGCTGATCAACGGCATCGAACTGCGCGAGCTGGATGCGGTTAACTGGCGTCAGCAACTGGGCTGGGTGGGGCAAAACCCCCATCTGCCAGCCCAAACTCTGCGGGACAATATTCTGCTCGGCTACCCACAGGCCAGCGAAACCCAATTGCAGCAGGCCGTCGAGCAGGCTTACGTCAGTGAATTCCTGCCGCATTTACCGAAGGGATTGGCAACCGATCTGGGCGATGGCGCTGCCCGCCTTTCCGTTGGGCAAGCTCAGCGTGTGGCCGTGGCGCGAGCACTGCTCAGCCCCCGCCGCTTGCTGTTACTGGATGAACCTGCGGCCAGCCTGGACGCTCACAGCGAACGTTTGGTGATGCAGGCGCTGAATGCTGCCTCCCATCAGCAGACCACGCTGTTGGTCACGCACCAGTTGGAAGATACCGAAGATTATGACCAGATTTGGGTGATGGACAGCGGCAAAATCGTGCAGCAGGGCAACTACGCCACGCTGAGCGCCCAGCCCGGTCTGTTTGCCAAACTGATTGCACACCGCAGCGGGGAGTTATAATCATGCGCGTTTTGCTGCCATTCCTGGCGTTGTATCGCCGCCACACGTTTCTGATTTTACTGGGTATCGTGCTGGCTATCGTCACCCTGCTGGCCAGTATCGGCCTGCTGGCGCTGTCCGGCTGGTTCCTGGCCGCCTCTTCGCTAGCCGGGTTGGCGGGGTTGTATACCTTCAACTACATGCTACCGGCCGCTGGCGTACGGGGCGCGGCAATCTTCCGTACCGCCGGGCGTTATGCAGAACGGGTCGTCAGCCATGACGCCACTTTCCGCGTGTTGTCCCATCTGCGGGTATTTACCTTCCGCAAGATCCTGCCGCTGTCACCGGGTGGTATTGCCCGCTTCCGTCAGGCTGAGCTGCTTAACCGCCTGGTTGCCGACGTTGATACGCTAGATCACCTCTACCTACGCGTTATCTCGCCAATGGTCAGCGCTGCGGTGGTGATTGTGGTAGTCACCTTCGGCCTCAGTTGGCTGGATGTTCCGTTAGCCCTGACGCTGGGCGGAATATTGTTATTGCTGTTGCTGGCCGTTCCGCCGGTCTTCTATCGCGCAGGTAAGCCCATCGGGGAAGAGTTGACCCTGTTACGCAGCCAGTACCGCACCGACCTGACCGCCTGGCTCCAGGGGCAGGCCGAACTGGTGGTGTTTGGTGCGCTGGACAGTTTCCGGCATAAGCTCAACGCAACCGAACAGCGCTGGCAGAGCCGTCAGTGGCAACAGGCTTCACTTGGGGGGATTGCCCAGGCGCTGATGATCCTGGCAAGTGGCCTCACCGTCACGCTATTGATGTGGCTTGCCGCTGCGGGGATCGGTGGCGATACCCAACCCGGGGCCCTGATTGCCCTGTTTGCTTTTGCCGCCCTGGCCTCTTTTGAAGCCATGATGCCCGTCGCCGCCGCGTTCCAACATCTGGGCCAGGTGATCGCTTCGGCGACCCGGGTCAAGCAGATCATCGATCAGCAACCGGAAGTCACCTTCCCTGCCAGTGGCCCAGCTTCACAGCCGGGCGCAGAACTGCAACTGAGCGAGGTGTCTTTCACCTATCCCGACCAGCCGCTGCCGGTGTTGAACAACGTGACGCTGAACATCACCGCTGGAGAGCACATTGCGCTGTTGGGCCGTACCGGCTGTGGTAAATCGACCCTATTGCAATTGCTGACCCGCGCCTGGAATGCCGACGGCGGCCAAATCCTGCTCAACGGCCAACCATTGGCCAGCTATGATGAAGCTACGCTGCGCGCCATGACTACGGTAGTGAGCCAGCGGGTGCATATCTTCAGCAGCACGCTGCGTGAAAACCTGCGTATCGCCGCACCTGCGGCCAGCGATGAGGACTTAAACCTCGCACTGCAACAAGTTGGTCTGGATAAGCTGCTGGAAAATGAGGGGCTGAATGCCTGGCTGGGTGAAGGTGGCCGCCAGCTTTCCGGCGGTGAGCAACGCCGTCTGGGCATTGCCCGTGCCCTGCTGCATCAAGCCCCGCTATTGCTGCTTGATGAGCCAACCGAAGGGCTGGATGCCGAAACCGAACAACAGATCCTGGCCCTGCTCCGCCAGCATTGTCGCGGCAAGACATTAATTCTGGTGACTCACAGACTCTATGGGCTGGAGCATTTCGATCGCATCTGCGTGATGGACGGTGGCAGTATCGTGGAACAAGGCAGCCACGCGGCGCTAATGCGCCAGCCTGGCCGTTACGCCCAATTTCACCAACGTATCAGTAATCTATCGCTGTAGAACCGCCTGTGGGCGACGCTAAGAGGTTTTATGCGCATTGTTAAGCTGTCATCGCAGTCTGTAGCGTTTCCCTCACCAGAGGCCGCCCTGCACGATCCTAACGGACTGCTGGCCATCGGTGGCGATTTGACGCCTGCGCGGCTGCTGGCAGCCTATGAGCGCGGGATCTTCCCCTGGTATTCGCCTGGGGAAGCCATCCTATGGTGGTCACCGGACCCTCGAGCGGTGCTGTTCCCAACGGATTACCATGTCAGCCGCAGCTTCAAGCGATTCCTGCGCAACCCGCCGTTCCGCATTACCCTCAATCATGATTTTGCCGCCGTGATCGCCGCCTGTGCATACCGCCCCGATGAAGGCACCTGGATCGGCGAGGAGGTACAGCGTGCCTATTTACAACTGCATCACCTTGGGCACGCCCATTCCATTGAGGTGTGGCAGGGGGAAGAGCTGGTCGGCGGCCTGTACGGTGTCGCCCAGGGAGCGCTGTTCTGCGGTGAATCGATGTTTAGCCGCACCACCAACGCATCAAAGTGTGCTTTATGGGCGTTTTGCCGCCATTTTGCCGCTTATGGAGGAGAATTGGTTGACTGTCAGGTGCTTAACGCTCACACTGCCCGGCTTGGAGCGAGAGAAATTCCCCGCCGCCAATTTTTGCAGCAGTTGAGCAACCTTCAGCGCAGGGTGTTAGCGCCGGAATGCTGGACAGCGCAAGTCATACCCCCACAGCTGGTTGAACTGCCCTCCCAAACTGACTAATTTTGTGGAATCGGTGCATTGTTCACCGACACTCCTTTACATAATGTGGGTTTTTCGGCATTATCTTGCCGGTTAAAAACTAAGGTAGTTACACCTAGAGGATTCGATGGCCAAAGAAGACAATATTGAAATGCAGGGCACCGTTCTTGATACGCTGCCGAACACCATGTTCCGTGTTGAATTGGAAAACGGGCACGTGGTTACCGCTCATATCTCCGGTAAAATGCGCAAAAACTATATCCGCATCCTGACGGGTGACAAAGTCACTGTAGAGCTGACCCCGTACGACCTGAGCAAAGGCCGCATTGTCTTCCGTAGCCGTTAATCGGCTCACCCGTCGCCAGCCACTGGCGACACCGAGGATGTGATCCCTCAAAAGAGCCCTTTCCGTTTACCCCCGCAGCAACGTTCTCCACCGAGTTGTGTTGGCGCAGGTAAACTGAGAGGGCTCACTCATTTTGTTGAGGCGAATCTGTTCGCCCCGACCTGGTTCAATTTCGTAGGCCGTGAAATTCACGTATAAAAAAAGCGATGCCAAGGCATCGCTTTTTCGTTACCAGCCTACCGCTTAGTGCACCGCACCTTCATCCGCTTTACGCTTCTGCGCGCTGAGGAAGTGGTAAGTCAGCTGTTTCTTGTCTGCGTCCAGCTCGACTTTCACCGAGCCGCCGTCCACCAGTGAGCCAAACAGCAGTTCGTTGGCCAGCGGTTTTTTCAGGCTTTCCTGCATCACACGCGCCATTGGACGAGCGCCCATCGCACGGTCATAGCCTTTCACCGACAGCCAGTCACGCGCTTCGTCGCTCACTTCCATCGACACGCCCTTCGCATCCAGCTGCGCCTGCAGTTCGACGATAAACTTGTCGACCACCTGCTGGATCACCGCAGGAGACAGATGGTTGAACCAGATGACGTTGTCCAGACGGTTACGGAATTCTGGCGTAAACACCTTCTTGATCTCGTCCATCGCGTCGATGCTGTTGTCCTGTTCGATCAGGCCAATCGATTTGCGTTCGGTTTCACGTACCCCGGCGTTGGTGGTCATCACCAGGATCACGTTACGGAAGTCTGCTTTACGGCCGTTGTTATCGGTCAGCGTCCCGTTGTCCATCACCTGCAACAGCAGGTTGAACACGTCCGGGTGCGCTTTCTCGATTTCATCCAGCAGGACCACCGCGTGCGGATGTTTGATCACCGCATCGGTCAGCAGGCCGCCCTGGTCGTAACCGACGTAGCCCGGAGGTGCGCCAATCAGACGGCTGACGGTATGACGTTCCATATATTCGGACATATCAAACCGCAACAATTCGATATCCAGCGCCTTCGCCAGCTGCACGGTAACCTCGGTTTTCCCTACCCCGGTCGGCCCGGCGAACAGGAAGGACCCCACCGGCTTGCGATCCTGGCCCAGACCGGCACGGCTCATCTTGATCGCTTCGGTCAGCGCCTCGATGGCCGGATCCTGGCCAAACACCAGCATTTTCAGGCGGTCGCTCAGGCTTCTCAGCACGTCGCGATCGCTGGCAGAGACGGTCTTTTCCGGGATACGCGCAATACGTGCGACCACGGATTCAATATCCGCCACGTTGACCGTTTTCTTACGCTTGTTCACCGGCAGCAACCGGCTACGCGCACCAGCCTCATCGATCACGTCGATTGCCTTGTCCGGCAGATGACGGTCGTTGATGTATTTCACCGACAGCTCTACCGCAGCACGAACCGCTTTAGCGGTGTAACGCACATCATGGTGCGCTTCGTACTTGGTTTTCAGACCGTTGATGATCTGAATGGTCTCTTCCGGCGTCGGCTCGGTAATGTCTATTTTCTGGAAGCGACGCGCCAGCGCACGGTCTTTTTCGAAAATATTGCTGAACTCCTGATAGGTGGTGGAACCAATCACCCGGATCTTGCCGCTCGACAGCAGCGGTTTGATCAGGTTGGCGGCATCCACTTGCCCACCGGAAGCCGCACCGGCACCGATGATGGTGTGAATTTCGTCGATAAACAGGATGCTGTTCTTATCCTGCTCCAGCTGTTTGAGCAGCGCCTTGAAGCGCTTCTCGAAATCGCCACGGTATTTGGTGCCCGCCAGCAATGAGCCAATATCCAGCGAATAGAGGGTGCAGTCTGCCATCACCTCTGGCACGTCGCCCTGCACGATCCGCCAGGCCAGCCCTTCGGCAATGGCGGTTTTACCTACGCCGGATTCACCCACCAGCAGCGGGTTGTTTTTACGGCGGCGGCACAGCACCTGAATGGCGCGCTCCAGTTCACGGTCACGGCCAATCAGCGGATCGATACCGCCGACGCGGGCCAGTTGGTTGAGGTTGGTGGTGAAGTTTTCCATACGGTCTTCCCCTCCAGGCTGCTCTTCGTTTACCGGGTTTTCCGCATTAGGTGCCTGGCCCGGCTCATCTTTACGTGTACCATGTGAAATGAAGTTCACCACGTCCAGACGGCTGACGTCGTGTTTACGCAGCAGGTATGCCGCCTGGGACTCCTGTTCGCTGAAGATCGCCACCAACACGTTGGCACCGCTCACTTCGCTCCGGCCGGAGGACTGCACGTGGAATACCGCACGCTGCAGTACACGCTGGAAGCTGAGCGTCGGCTGAGTATCGCGCTCCTCTTCGCTGGTGGGCAGCGTTGGTGTGGTTTGTTCGATAAAGGCTTCCAGCTCCTGGCGTAACGCGGCCAGATCCACCGTACAAGCCTCGAGCGCTTCGCGCGCGGCAGGGTTGCTGAGTAACGCCAGCAACAGGTGCTCCACGGTCATAAACTCATGTCTGTGCTCGCGCGCTCTGGCGAAAGCCATGTTGAGACTGAGTTCCAATTCTTGATTGAGCATAGGCACCTCCCCAATAGATTGCCTTTTCAGGCTTTTTCCAGCGTACAGAGCAACGGATGCTCATTCTCCCTTGCGTAACGGTTCACATGGACCACCTTGGTTTCCGCGACCTCAGCGGTGAAAACACCGCAGATCGCCTTGCCTTGATAGTGGACCGTGAGCATCAGTTGCGTTGCACGTTCAATATCATAAGAAAAGAACTTTTGCAGAACGTCAATCACAAATTCCATCGGTGTGTAATCGTCGTTGTTAAGTATAACTTTATACATTGACGGCGGTTTTACCGCATCGATTTGTTTTTCTTCGGCCAAGTGTTCAATATTTAGCCAATCGTTGCTATTGCCCATTGCTGCTCATCTTCTCTGCCATGCCTCAGTATATGGGGCCATGTTCGGGTTATTCAAACGGGAGTATCAAGACTATTTTACCATCTTCGCGGTTAACGTGCCGCAGCACAACGCGATTAATCACCCTTATCGCGGCCACAATTTGTTACCAAACCATGTCAATAGCGTTAACTACTTCAAACTTTGGTGAACTGCCCGACGAGGTCATTGGCCGATCCCTTGACGTGTTGATCATTTGCTCTAGAGTGTAATTTTGTGAGTTGTTGGTCTTTTGACCAGTTGGTACTCACCTGGATCAGTTATTCATCTCATTTTAAAAATAGCATTGCGAGGGATGTAGCAACATGGAGACGGGTACTGTTAAATGGTTCAATAACGCCAAAGGGTTCGGCTTTATCTGCCCGGAAGGCGGCGGTGAAGATATCTTCGCGCATTATTCAACAATTAAAATGGATGGCTACCGAACGTTGAAAGCGGGCCAACAGGTCAGGTTCGACGTACATCAAGGGCCGAAAGGGAACCACGCGAGCCTGATTATGCCGCTGGAAAGCGAGGCAATGGCCTAAACGCTCCCCTTCAGCCACTGCACTGTCAACTCAAAATGCCAGCCGCCATACGGCTGGCATTTTATTTTTGCCGTTACTCGCGCGCCAAGGCGTCAATCGGATTCAAGCGAGCAGCACTGCGTGCCGGCAGATAGCCGAACACCACGCCAATACCGGTGGAACACAAGAACGCACTTAGCAAGGCCACCGGCGGGAAGCTGATCTGCCAGCCCGGCATCACCAATTGCACCAGCAGGCCAATCGCGAACGACAGCGCGATCCCCAGCGCGCCCCCCACCAGGCAGACCAGCACCGCCTCGATCAGGAACTGTTGCAGGACATCGCCAGAGCGCGCCCCCACCGCCATGCGAATGCCGATTTCACGCGTCCTTTCCGTTACCGAGACCAGCATGATATTCATCACCCCAATCCCGCCAACCACCAGCGAAATCACCGCCACCAGGGTCAGGAACAGTTGCAGCGTGCGGGTGGTTTTCTCCGCGGTTTGCACCAGGCTGTCCATGTTGTAGGTGAAGAAGTCTTTCTTGCCGTGGCGCAGCGTCAGCAACCGCGTCAACTGCTGTTCCGCTTCCTGGCTGTTATAGCCCTCACGGATACGCACGGTGATCGAGTCAAAATAGTCATTGCCCATCAGGCGATTGGCCATCGTGCTATAGGGCACCCATACGCTCAGCGCCTTGCTGCTGCCGAACATCGACTGCTTTTCCTTAGCCACACCAACCACCGTGGCTGGCATATTGCCGATCAGGATCACCTCACCCACCACGTTTTTTTTATGCGGGAACAGCCGCCGCTGGGTATTGGCGTCGATCACCACCACCTGCGCCTGGGATTGCACCTGTAGGGCATCGATACCTACCCCCTGGGAAAGCGTCATACCGTAAACTCGGAAAAATTGTTCACCGACGCCCGCGACGTTGGCGGCCACATCAATATTGCCAAACCGTAGCCGCATGCTGCTGCTGATATTCGGCGAAAGCGCACTGACATAGGGTTGTTCACGCAACGCGCTTAGATCGCCATACTTCAACGCCTGGCGGAAGCTGGGATCGTCATCACCAAAGTCTTTGCCGGGATAGATGTCCACGGTGTTGGTGCCAATGGATTTGATGTCTGCCAGGATCATCTGCTTGGCCGCGTCGCCGATCACCAGGATTGAGACCACCGAGGCAATGCCGATGATGATCCCCAACATGGTTAACGCCGTGCGCATCTTGTTGGCTGCCATAGCACGCCAAGCCATCACCAACGCCTCACGGAAACGGCCAGCTACCTGCTGCCAGGAAGGCGCTGGCGCAGCCATATCCAGCATTTTGGCCTGCGGGTTACCCTGCGCCTGTGGCCGAGAGTCGGCGATGATTTCGCCGTCGCGGATTTCGATAATCCGCTCTGCCTGCTGTGCTACCGCCGGATCGTGCGTGACGATAATCACCGTGTGCCCCTGCTCGCGCAGTTGCTTGAGGATCGTCATCACCTCTTCACCGGAATGGCTGTCGAGCGCACCGGTCGGTTCATCCGCCAGGATCACCTGACCACCGTTCATCAAAGCCCGCGCAATACTGACACGCTGCTGCTGCCCCCCCGAAAGCTGGCTTGGCCGGTAGGTGATACGTTCCCCCAGCCCCAGACGTTGCAACAAGGCCGCCGCCCTTTCGCGCCGTGCTGCCTTGCCCAGCCCGGCATAAACCGCAGGCACCTCCACGTTATGCGCCGCACTCAGATGGGGTAGCAGATGATAGCGCTGGAAGATAAAGCCAAAGTGCTCGCGCCGTAGCTGGGCCAGCGCATCGCCATCAAGCGTTGCCACATCCTGCCCGGCCACACGGTAAGTCCCGGCGCTGGGCTTGTCCAGGCAGCCGAGAATGTTCATCAGCGTCGATTTACCGGAGCCAGAAGCCCCCATAATCGCCACCATCTCACCAGCGTTGATGCGCAGACTGACGTTTTTCAGCACGTCTATGGTCTGGCCGCCGGAGAGGTAGCTACGCCGGATATCACTCAGTTCTAACAGTGCCGTCATCAGCTGGCCTCCGCGCCGCCGCGGCTGACAATCACTTCTTCACCGGCCTGCAACCCACTGACAATCTGCACATCCACATTGTTGCGAATGCCGATCGTAACTTCGCGCTTCTCTTCCTTGCCCTGTTTCAGTACCGAAATGTGGTAACGGTTATCGGCGATCTGATCCCCCAATGCCGCCAGCGGGATCACCAGCGCATCGCTGACGCCAGCCAGTTGAATATGCACCTGCGCGGTCATTTGCAGACGCAGCAAGCCCTGTGGGTTTGGCACTTCGAAACGCGCATAATAGAAAATGGCATTGTTGACCTTCTCTGGCGTGGGCTGAATGTCTTTCAGCTCGCCGTCAAAACGTTTGCTCGGATCGCCCAGCACGGTAAACCAGGCTTTCAACCCCGGCTTGAGGTGGATCACGTCCGCCTCGGAAACCTCGGCCTTCACCATCATGCTACTCATGTCTGCCAACGTCAGAATGTTGGGCGCTTGCTGCGCGGCGATCACCGTCTGGCCCTGCAAGGTGGTGATCTGCACCACATCACCGTCCATCGGCGCTTCGATACGGGTATAAGCGAGATTGATCTTGGCGGTATCCAGACTGGCCTGATTTTTGGCGATCTGCGCTCTGGTGGTTTCAACCTGCGCTTTTTTTACCGCCAGCTCAGTGGTGAATTTATCCAGATCCTGGCGCGACACCGCCTGCACCTTGGCCAGTTCGCGGTTACGCTGCAAGGTCACCGCCGCAAGTTGTTGCTCTGCCAAAGCCTGTTGCAGCTGGGCTTGCAGTTGCTGCAGCGTGGCTTCGCCTTCGCGAATACTGTTTTGTGCCTGTTCGGGATCGATAATGCCGAGCAGTTGGCCTTTTTGCACCTTATCGCCAATCTCGACCTTCAGGCTCTCCAACTGTCCGCTGACCTGAGCCCCCACATCAACCTTACGCACCGCGTCCAGTTGGCCGGTTGCCAATACGCTTTGCTCCAGATCGCGTTTAGCGACCTTGACGGTTTTAAACTCCACCGGAGCCGGATGGCTAAAGTGCCAATAAGCCACAACGGCAAGCACCACCAGAACGGCACACACCAGCAACCCACGTTTCTTACTTTTGAATAACCACGTCAATGTTTGTTCCTACCTATTTCCTGTCATTCTCAGGCTGCCAACCATGGCAACCCAAGTAAATTAGCATGTTGCGTTTCCGATAACTAAACCAAGGCTCAACGTATTTCGAGCAAGGCAATTTTGCCGTACCGTATTGAACTTCTGTTTAGTGAAGCCTTGATGAAATAGTCATTTAGACACAGACCAGGATTTCATCATGTCTCAGCTCAGCTATCCACTCATATCGGCCAAACCGGCCAGCCAACTGATGACGGCACTGATCAACGGCGAGAAAGTGCCCAGCAATGCCTGGAAAAAAACGTCATTCCGCCTTAAGTTTCTTGGCCGTTCGCTACTGTGCTGGCCCACGACTCGCAGCCTGCTCAATACGCTGGCCGCCAACCCGCTGCTGGATGAGATTTTAAGCGCACAACCCAATCTACCCTGCAAACTGCATCGCCCCTATCTGGCGAACAACATGAGCCGCATCGACCGTCTTTTTGCCCTGCGCGATCACTACGATCTGCTCTCTCAACGCATGCCGCTGAAGGTGCACCTCGGCCAACTGGGTAGCCATCCCTTTACCTTAAGCCGTGCACAGGACAAAAATGGCGAGCAGATCTGCCTGCAACTGGCCTCTCTGGACCACTTGAATAAAGAGGGTGAAACGACCCTGCTGTTGCGCAATAGCCAAGGGATCATGCTGGCTGAAATGACCTTCACCTTGATGAATTACCAGCAACAACCCACGTTATTTATCGGCGGTATGCAAGGCGCCAACTCCACGGTGCCGCACGCTGAGATCCAGAATACGACCAAAGCCTGCCACGGCCTGTTTCCAAAACGCCTGGTGTTGGAAGGCATTTGCCACCTGGCCCAACAGCTGGGGATCCGGCAGTTGATCGCGGTAGGCAACACCACCCATATTTACCAGAACTGGCGCTACCACCACAAAAAGAAAAGCCAGCTGCATGCCGATTACGATCAGTTCTGGCTTTCCATGGGCGGCAAGCAACTCGATAACGGCTATTTCCTGTTACCCGAGCACATTGGCCGCAAGCCGATGGAAACCATCGCCAGCAAAAAACGCGCGGAATATCGCCGCCGTTACCAGTTACTGGATGAGCTTCAAGAGGGGATTAGCAAACACTTTTCTTAATCCGCCCGGCCCCGCGCCAGCCACATCACGCGGGAGAACATTTTCTTCAACAACGGTGGCACCGAGTCGGTGCCCCACGCCCCGGCCTGCATGGCCACCTCAATCGCCAGATCGGGTTTTGAAGTGTGATGCACCGCCTTGAGGATCACCTTACGCACCGGCATCTGTACCTTTAGCGGTACCGAAGCCACCCGGTGATAAACCGAGCTGAATCCCTCCCGATACATGAAATGTTCCATATCCGGCGCAGGCAGTGCGGTCAAACGATCGCGCTCGTTATCCTCGTGGTTATCCAGCATGCTGCGCACGGCATTGGCATATTTCTTCCCGGCTTCGTCGCCATCCACCAGGGCGTGCCATTCAATGCCCATGCGCCGGGCAAACTTCAGCAAGGGTTTTAGCCCGCATTGGGCAAACTCAATGACCCGCACACCTTCGGACTCGAAACGATAGCCACACTGGCGCGCCAGTTCGTTAAGCAGCCAGACCTCGGTTTCCCCTTCCACCAGCAGCCAGCAGCGGGCAAACAGCGAGGCGGGCCGGTTAAAGCGGATATGGAACGCTATGCGCCGCCCGTCCTCCGCACTTAGCCCCTTTGGCCCGAGGCGATAGGTGGCAACCCGGGCCGATTCGCGCACCAGGCGGCAAATATGCTCCACCGGCACCAGCGACACCAGCTCGCTGGAGTTGGTGGTGGTAATACGCTGCAACGGCATCTGGTTGAGCAACCCCCAGGCTACCGACAGCATGATGGGATGCAAGCGCGTTTCCGGGTCTTCTACCAGCAATAATGGCCGTGCATGGGGATCGAGTTTTACGTTTCCCTTGGCCTGCAGTAACGTAGAGAACATCCCCAGCAGGATCAGTCGCATGCTGCGGCTGTTAGGTTCGGCAATCATGCGGTTGATGCTGTCTAGCGATCGCCACGCCTGTTGTTCCGGTTGGCGACGATGGCGAGGCCCGGCAATCTGCGAACCTTGCTCGGCAAAATAGTGTTCAAGCAGTTGCTGCATCGCCGCCAGGCCCTGCCGTAGTTCGGCATTAGTCAGTTTTTGCGGGTTGCGCACCAGTTCGCGCGTCAGTTGATCCAACTGCTGTGCCAGGGCTTCGTTATCGGCAGGGAGACGATCGCTGAGTGAGCTGGGCCGCAGGCGGCGAATAAAACGCGCATCACGCAGCCGCAGCACCGGATGAATACGGATCAGGGCGTGCACCAGTTGATCAATATGGTGCAGGTGCAAGGCGTTGCCCTCGGCATCAAGAAAACGCCGCCAGGTGCATACCGTGCCATCATCGTCTAATTCTCCCACACAGCAGTAGTGAATGCGGCTCAGGTTATCTTCCCCCTTCGACCAAAGCGGCGAAAGATGGCGATAGCGCGGCAGATGCGCATGGCCGGTATCCTTTTCACAAAAAGTGAAGATAATCTGCAAATGACGATCTTTGGCTGCTTCGTCGCCAGGCGGGAAGTAAAAATCTTTGGCTTCAAAGCGATACAGCGTCTGTTCGGGGGCCAGCAAAAAGGTCATGGCGTCCAGCAGGCTGGACTTGCCCCAGGCATTTTCCCCAAGTAGCACGGTATTATCATCCAGCGTCAGTGAAAGCCGGTTGATACCGCGGAATCCTACAATCTCAATACGCTCCAGGTACATCTGCTGACTCCTTTATTCGCCTGATACCTTGAGGATGAGCAATAAAGCCATTACAGGTCAAGCAGACATTGCCACCGCGTGCTGCAAACCGCGTAAATCCGCCACTTTACTCCGCCGCCCATTTTGGTTAGCGTGTTAGGTTTGCCGTATTCCCTCCAGATTAAAGGACGCTTGTTTCACATGTATTCAGGACTGCTGATTATACTGATACCGCTAATTGTCGGTTATCTTGTCCCCTTGCGTAGCGTCACCCTGATCCGGGCCATTAACCGGCTGCTGAGCTGGATGGTGTATGTGATCCTGTTCATTATGGGGATCAGCCTGGCATTCCTGGAAAACCTCAGCAGCAACCTGATGCTGATCTTTCAGTACACCCTGGTGTTTTTTCTGTGCATTTTCTGCGCCAATCTTCTGTGGTTATCGCTGTTTGAACGCCGCCGCCCCTGGCACAGTACTCACAAGCAAGAAACATTACCTTCACGCCTGCATATGGCGTTGGAATCCCTGAAGCTCTGTGGAGTGGTGGTGGGTGGCTTTGCCTTGGGACTCACCCAGTGGCACTGGCTGCAATTTGCTGGCCAAGGCAGTGAATATGCCCTGCTGTTTCTGTTGCTTCTGGTGGGCGCACAGTTACGCAACAGTGGGATGACGCTACGCCAGATTGCCCTCAATCGCCGTGGCATGATGGTCGCCGTGGTGGTGGCGCTCAGTTCGCTGGCGGGTGGTGCAGTGGCCGCACTGCTGCTGGGGTTGCCGCTGAAAGCCGGTTTGGCGATGGCTTCGGGTTTTGGCTGGTACTCCCTTTCCGGCATCCTGATCACCGACGCCTATGGCCCAGTGATGGGCAGCGCCGCCTTCTTCAACGATCTGGCTCGTGAGCTGGTGGCAATAATGCTGCTCCCTACGCTGGTGCGCCGTAGTCGCTCCTCTGCGTTAGGTTTATGTGGTGCCACTTCGATGGATTTCACCCTGCCGGTTCTGCAACGCAGCGGCGGGATAGAAATGGTGCCTCCCGCCATCGTGCACGGATTCTTGCTGAGCCTGTTGGCTCCGGTGTTAATCGCCCTGTTCTCCTGACGCCCACGGGCGCGGCTCGCCGCGCCTGCTGTCAAAGCGTAATAATTCCCATCCACACGCCAACTTGTTCTAAATCAAACTTTGTTAAAGTTGTATCAAAAAAGCCTTTTTAAGGTTGCGTCATCGATCTATGCTTCAAAACAAGCATTATAAATGCAACTTTAAAAAAGGAAGCGATTATGTTCTGTGTGCAATGTGAACAAACCATCCGGACACCGGCAGGTAACGGCTGCTCCTACGCTCAAGGGATGTGCGGCAAAACGGCAGAAACCTCCGACCTGCAGGATCTGTTGATAGCGGCGCTGCAAGGGCTCTCTGCCTGGGCCTTGCAGGCGCGTGCATTGGGTATTATCGATCATGATGTCGACAGTTTCTCCCCACGCGCCTTCTTCTCTACGCTGACCAACGTTAACTTCGATTCCGAACGCATTATCGGCTATGCACGTGACACCATTGCCCTGCGTGACTCGCTGGCGGTTCGCTGCCGCTTGCTCGACGCCAGCGTGCAGGTCGATCATCCGCTGGCCCAGCTGCAACTGGCCGGCAACGATATGCCTGCGCTGTTGCAACAGGCTGCGCAGTTTGCCCTCAATAAAGATAAAGCCGAGGTAGGCGACGATATCCACGGCCTGCGGATGCTGTGCCTTTACGGCCTGAAAGGGGCCGCCGCCTATATGGAACATGCCCATGTGCTGGGCCAGTTCGACAACCAGATCTATGCCGATTACCACGCCTTCATGGCCTGGCTGGGTACCCAACCGAGCGATCTGGACACCCTGCTGAACAACTCGATGGCCATCGGCAAAATGAACTTCAGCGTGATGGCTATTCTGGATCGCGGCGAAACCGGTGCCTTTGGCGACCCACAACCGACCACGGTCAACGTGCGCCCGGTGGCGGGCAAGGCGATCCTGATCTCCGGACACGACCTGAAAGATCTGCGCTTGCTGCTGGAACAGACCGCAGGCACCGGCATCAACGTGTATACCCACGGCGAAATGTTACCGGCCCATGGCTATCCAGAGCTGAAAAAATTCCCACACCTGGTGGGCAACTACGGCAGTGGCTGGCAAAATCAGCAGACCGAATTCGCCAAATTCCCGGGTTCGATCGTCATGACCTCCAACTGCATCATCGATCCGAACGTCGGCAACTATGGCGATCGCATCTGGACGCGCAGCATCGTTGGCTGGCCTGGTGTCAACCATCTGGAAGGGGATGATTTCAGTACCGTGATCGCTCAGGCTCAGCAGTTGGCTGGCTTCCCTTACAGCGAAATCGAACAACTGATCACCGTCGGTTTTGGCCGCCAGGTACTGCTCAACGCTGCCGATACCGTGGTTGACCTGGTAGTACAGAAAAAACTGCGCCACGTATTTCTGGTGGGTGGCTGTGACGGCAGCCGTGACGAACGCAGCTATTTCACCGATTTTGCCCGCAGCGTGCCGCAAGATTGCCTGATCATGACGCTGGGATGCGGTAAATACCGCTTCAACAAGCTGGACTTCGGCACGCTGGAAGGCCTACCGCGCCTGCTGGACGTTGGCCAATGTAACGATGCCTATTCCGCCGTAATGCTGGCAGTCAAACTCGCCGAGAAAGTCGGTGGCACGGTCAACGATCTGCCGCTCAGCCTGGTGCTGTCGTGGTTCGAGCAGAAAGCGATCGTCATTCTGCTGACGCTGCTGTCGCTAGGGGTGAAAAATATCGTCACCGGCCCAAGTGCCCCGGCCTTCCTGACCGACAATCTGTTGGCGGTGCTGAATGAGAAATTCGGCCTGCGTTCGGTCACCACCGTAGAGCAGGATATGCAAACCCTTCTCGGCTAAGGCCGTTGTTCCGGGGCTGCCCATCGCGGCGGCCCCGTTTGTTGTGAGGTGCCCTATGAGCCAACCCAGCCCACTTTGCCCCAACCCGATGCAGGTGCACTCCCTGCAACAGGAAACCGCCGACGTCTGGACGCTGAACCTGATCAATAACGACTTTTATCCTTATCAGCCCGGTCAGTTTGCATTGGTCAGCATTCGCGACAGTGCAGACACGCTGCGAGCCTATACCCTCTCCTCTTCGCCCGGCCTGAGTCCTTTTATCAGCATCAGTGTACGTTGCCTGGCGGATGGCGCTGGCTCACGCTGGCTGACGCAAGAGGTCAAACCGGGCCAAACGCTCTGGTTATCAGACGCCCAGGGAGAATTCAGCTGCGTGCAACACCCCAGCGATCGCTACCTGATGCTGGCTGCCGGCTGTGGCGTCACGCCGATCATGTCGATGTGCCGCTGGCTGGTGGTGAACAAGCCGCAATGCGATATCCGGGTGATCTTTAACGTCCGCACCCCGGCCGATGTGATTTTTGCCGAACAATGGCAACGGCTATGCGCCGCCCATCCGCAATTGCAACTGACATTGATGGCTGAGCAGGATGCACAGCCCGGCTTCCTGTCTGGCCGCATCAATGAACAGGTGCTGCAACAGGCCGCGCCGGACATCAGCTCACGCATCGTGATGACTTGCGGCCCTGCCCCTTACATGCAACAGGTTGAGCAGCTTTGTCTGGCGCTCGGTGTCCCCGCTGCCAACTTCCATCAGGAACAGTTCCACACCTCGGCAAAGCTGGATGATGGGAAAAACGAACAATTAACATTGCGCATCGGTCAGCCACTGCGTGAATTCCGCGTACCGGTCGGCAGCACCTTGCTCGCCGCTTTAGAAGCCCATAAATTACCGGTCAATGCCGCCTGCCGGGCTGGCGTTTGCGGCTCGTGCAAAACCCGTATCATCGACGGCCAATACACCACCACCAGCACCATGACGTTAACCCCGGCGGAAATCGAGCAGGGTTACGTGCTAGCCTGTAGCTGCCAGCTACAAAGTGACGTCACCCTCGCCTGAAGCTTTGCCCCATCTTCCCGATGGGGCACATATCGGTAAGCGTATTCCCTGATGCCCTTCTACACTTTCTGTTTGCCTTTAATCGGGCGAGTACCCCTCATTTTGGATAATGACTGGAGGAACTATGAAGCAAACAGTAGCCACGCTGATCGCCAAAACGTTGGAACAGGCCGGGGTAAAACGGATCTGGGGCGTCACCGGCGATTCGCTCAACGGCCTGAGTGACAGCCTGCACCGGATGGGAACCATCGCCTGGATGGGCACCCGCCACGAAGAAGTCGCCGCCTTTGCCGCCGGTGCCGAAGCGCAGCTCACCGGCCAACTGGCGGTCTGCGCAGGCTCCTGCGGCCCGGGCAACCTGCACCTGATCAACGGCCTGTTCGATTGCCACCGCAATCACGTTCCGGTGCTGGCTATCGCTGCCCATATTCCTTCCAGCGAGATCGGCAGCGGCTACTTCCAGGAGACTCACCCGCAAGAGCTGTTCCGCGAATGCAGCCACTACTGCGAGCTGGTTTCCAATCCAGAGCAACTGCCGCGAGTGCTTGAGATCGCCATGCGCAAAGCGATCCTCAACCGGGGTGTCTCAGTGATCGTGCTGCCTGGAGATGTCGCCCTGCAAATGGCGCCAGAAGATGCCAGCATGGTGTGGCATACGCCTGCGCACCCACTGATGCAGCCACCGATGAGCGAACTACAAAAGCTGGCAGAAACGCTGAACAGCGCCAAAAATATCACCCTGATGTGCGGCAGCGGTTGCGCCGGATCGCATGACGAAGTCGTCAAACTGGCCGAACTGCTGCAGGCCCCGATTGTGCACGCCCTACGCGGTAAAGAGCACATCGAATGGGATAACCCTTACAGCGTCGGCATGACCGGGCTGATCGGTTTCTCCTCCGGCTACCACGCCATGATGAACGCGGATACCTTGGTGCTGCTAGGCACTCAGTTCCCTTATCGGGCGTTTTATCCTGGCAATGCCAATATCATTCAGATCGATATCAACCCCGGCAGCATAGGCGCTCATTGTCCAGTTAATATGGCGCTAATGGGCGATATCAAAACGACGCTCAGCGCCTTGCTGCCGCAGCTGCAAGCCAAGAGCGACCGCAAGTTCCTGGATAAAGCGCTGGAGCATTACCGGGAAGCGCGTAAAGATCTCGACGGATTGGCTACAGCTAACGATGACCAGCCGATCCACCCACAATATCTGGCACAGCAACTCAGCAACTCAGCCACGGATGACGCCATCTTCACCTGCGATGTCGGCACGCCGACGGTGTGGGCAGCTCGGTATTTGAAAATGAACGGCAAACGCCGCCTGCTCGGTTCGTTCAACCATGGCTCAATGGCCAACGCCATGCCGCAGGCGATTGGTGCCCAGGCCACCGAACCGGATAAGCAAGTGATCGCCATGTGCGGTGACGGTGGCTTCACCATGCTGATGGGGGATTTTCTGTCGCTGGCGCAGTTGCAGCTGCCGGTCAAGGTGGTGGTATTCAATAACAGCGTGCTGGGCTTTGTGGCAATGGAGATGAAGGCCGGTGGCTACCTTACCGACGGCACCGATCTGCACAACCCGGATTTTGCCGCTATCGCCAATGCGGCAGGCATCAAAGGCATTCGGGTAGAAAAGGCCTCCGAGCTGGACGCGGCATTGCAGGAAATGCTGGCCCATCCTGGCCCGGCCTTGCTCGACGTGGTCACGGCCAAACAAGAGCTGGCGATGCCGCCGCAGATTAAATTCGAACAGGCTAAAGGGTTCAGCCTGTATATGCTGCGCGCCATCATCAATGGCCGGGGTGATGAAGTTGTCGAACTGGCTAAAACCAACTGGCTGCGTTAATCGCTTCTGGGGGCAATGAAGTTGGTTGTCCCCTGCATTTTCCGCTTTTGCCCCGCGCTAATCCGGTTATGATGAAAGCCACTTCCTCATCAGCTACCAAGGACCCGTATGCTTATCGATTTACGCAGTGACACCGTTACCCAACCTAGCGCAGAGATGCGCACCGCCATGGCGCAGGCTGACGTCGGCGACGACGTGTATGGCGACGATCCCACCGTCAACGCCCTCCAGGCTGAAGCGGTCAGACTCTCTGGCAAAGAGGCGGCATTATTCCTGCCTACCGGCACCCAGGCCAACCTGGTAGCCCTGCTGAGCCATTGCCAGCGTGGTGAGGAATATATTGTTGGCCAGCAGGCGCATAACTACAAATATGAAGCCGGTGGTGCCGCCGTGCTGGGCAGCATTCAGCCGCAGCCGATCGAAGCCAATCCCGATGGCACGCTGCCGTTGGATAAAGTCGCCGCCGCCATCAAACCCGATGATATTCACTTTGCCAAGACTCGTCTGCTGAGTCTGGAGAATACCATCAGCGGCCGCGTGCTGCCGCTGGAATATCTGCAACAGGCCTGGCAGTTCACCCGTGAACACAAACTTGCTCTGCACATTGACGGCGCGCGCATTTTCAACGCGGCGGTGGCACTTAACGTACCGCTGAAAACCCTCGCCCAGTATTGCGACACCTTCACCATTTGTCTGTCAAAAGGCCTGGGTGCACCGGTTGGCTCCCTGCTATGCGGTAGCAAAGAGTTTATTCAACGTGCCAACCGCTGGCGCAAGATGACCGGTGGCGGAATGCGCCAGGCCGGTATTCTGGCGGCGGCCGGGCTCTATGCGCTGGAGCACAACGTCGAGCGGCTGAAAGAAGATCATGACAACGCCAAATGGCTCGAACAACAGCTACGTGACATTGGCGTAGATATTGCCGAACCGGGCGCACAAACCAACGTGCTGTACCTGCGCCAATCCCCGGAGCTGGCGGCCAAGCTCGGCCCCTGGATGCGCGAACGTGGTGTGTTGATCAGCGCCGGGCCGTTAACCCGTATCCTGACGCATCTGAACGTTAGCCGCCAGGATCTGCAAAAAGTCGTCGACCTATGGCAGGAGTTCTTGCAGCAGCACGCTTGATTTTTTTGCAGTAACACCGGGAGGCCCCGCTTCCCGGTTCTCGCCAAACCCGTTATCTCAGCCTAGTTTCAAAACCTGAAGGGATATCATCTATGAGTCATAAATTGCGCCAGACGTTATTAGCTCTCACCCTCGCTAGCAGTGGAATGATGTTTACCTTGCCAGCCAGCGCCGCCTCAGCGCCGGCCCAACAGCAGACACAGGCTCCCGGCTATTACCGCATGATGTTGGGTAACCTGGAGGTGACAGCGCTGTATGACGGTTATACCCACCTTGCGACCAAGCTGTTCCACGGCGTCAGCGAGCCGGATATGCAAAAGCTGTTCGCCCGCATGTTTACCGACAGTAAGTCAGGCATACAGACTGCGGTTAACGCTTTTCTGGTGAATACCGGTACGCATCTGGTTTTGGTCGATGCCGGTACCTCGCAGTGTTTTGGACCAACCTTGGGGGCTATCAAAAACAACCTGCGCGCGGCAGGTTATCAGCCAGAGCAGGTTGATATGATATTGCTGACGCATCTGCACCCCGATCACGCCTGCGGCATCACCGATCAGGGCAAAGCCGCCTTCCCTAACGCTACTGTCTATGCCTCCAAGGCCGATGGCGATTATTGGCTGAGTAAAAAGATAGCGTCCAAAGCCCCGAAAGACGCGCAGCCGATGTTCAAAATGGCCCAGGACGCCGTGGCCCCTTATGCCGAACAGGGCAAGCTGAAATTGTACAGCCCTGGGGAGCAGTTACTTCCTGGGTTGGAGGTGATAGCGACACCGGGCCATACACCTGGGCATACCTCTTACCTGTTCAGCTCCGGCGGCCAGAAACTGCTGTTGTGGGGGGATATCGTCCACAGCCACTCTTTGCAGTTTGCCAAACCTGAAGTCGCGGTGGACTTTGACACGGACTCCAAACAGGCGATCGCTACCCGGCAGAAGGTGTTTGCCGATGCGGCTGAAAACAAGCTGTGGGTTGGCGGAGCGCACTTACCGTTCCCTGGCCTGGGCCACGTACGCGTCGAAGGCAAAGGTTATGCGTGGGTGCCGGTTGAATATGCACCGGTGGTCGTTGGCGAGAAGAAACCTTAACGTAGATTGTTGACAACGGGCGGCGCATGCGGCGCCCGTTTAATGACGCATAGTGCGGTAACTCAAACCACCATCCGGCCATAGAGCCAGTAACCCACAGCCAGTATCAGCAGCAGGTTCAGCACTACGCTGAGAATAAAATAGGTTTTGAACGGCTGTTTCTGTGTTTTATGACGGAACATCCGTTGCCCGATAATGGCCCCTATCCAACCGCCCAGCACGCCGAACAGCAGCAGGGTGATTTCCGGCACCCGTTGCCAACTTTTGCAGGCGGCCAGCTTATCAGCTCCGTAGATCAGCAGGGTCAGCAAGTTTACCAGCAGCAACCACGTCCACAGCGGAGCGGGAAAACACAGGCTGCCAGCCAGAGCAATTAGCAGCAGCAAATAACACAGGGAATTGATTTTCATCGGGCATGGGCTCGTTGCTTGATCGCCGCGTAGTGTGAACCGCCCTCCGTGCAGATGCAACCATTGATACCCATACATAAAGTGCATTTAGCCCGCTAATTTGGCATCCTGTCGTTCATGCTCACATTAACATCAATAAACTAAGGCAGCGCAATGACCTCCCAACGTATTCTGGTTCTTGGAGCCAGCGGTTATATTGGCCAACACCTGATCCCCCGTTTGACCGAGCAGGGCCACGAAATCACCGCCGCAGCACGCCGTATAGAATGGTTGGAAGAGCAAAACTGGCCGCACGTAAGCTGCCGCTACGTGGATGTCTATCGCCCAGAAACGCTAACGGCGGCGCTATGGCAGATCGATGCCGTTTACTACCTGATCCACGGCATGGGCGATGGCGATGATTTTATCGAAAAGGAACGCCAGGCGGCGGAGAACCTGCGCGATGCCTTGCGAGGATCCAACGTTAAACAGGTTATTTTCCTTGGCGCACTGCAACCAGAGGGCAATAGCTCCCCCCACCTCATCGCCCGTAAACTGACCGGCGAAATCCTGCGTCAAAGCGGCATTCCCGTCACCGAATTGCGCGCCAGTATCGTGGTTGGCCCTGGTTCAGCCGCGTTCGAGATTATGCGCGATATGGTCTATAACCTGCCGATCCTGACGCCACCGCGTTGGGTGCGGTCAAAATCGTCCCCGGTCGCACTGGATAACCTGCTCACTTACCTGACCGAGCTACTGCAACATCCGGCGCAGGAAAACCGGATTTTTGACGTGGCCGGGCCGGAGTACATCAGTTACCAAACCCTGTTCGAGCGCTTTATCAAGATCAGCGGCAAAAAGCGCTGGCTGATCCCGGTGCCGCTGCCGACACGCTTTATCTCGGTATGGTTTATCAGCATGATCACGTCTGTGCCAACCTCGATTGCCAGCGCGCTCATTCAGGGGCTGAACCATGACTTACCTGCCGATGGCAAACCGCTGCAAGCCTTGATCCCACAGCCACTACAAACCTTTGATGAGGCCGTGAAGGAAACGCTACGCCGCGAAGACGAGGTGGTCGACTCTGCCGACTGGGGTTACGATCCTGAAGCCCGAGCCCGCTGGCGCCCCGGTTATGGTTTCTACCCCAAACATGCAGGCTGTGAGGTGGATACCCAGGCTTCCAGCGAAGCGCTATGGCACGTTGTGCAGCAGTTGGGTGGTAAAGAGGGATACTTCTACGCCAACATTCTGTGGCAAATCCGCGCCCGCATGGACGATATGATCGGCAACGGCGTCGTTTATGGCCGACCGCGGCGTGACACCCTGGAAATCGGCGATCTGGTCGATGGCTGGAAGGTGATCACCAAGAAGCCATTACGGCAGCTGGCATTGATGTTCGGGATGAAAGCTCCGGGGCTTGGCCGCCTGACCTTCAGCATCAAAGACCTGGGCGATCGCCGCCAACTCGATGTCCGCGCCTGGTGGCATCCTGCCGGTTTCAGCGGGCTGTTATACTGGTTTGTCATGATGCCCGCCCACCTGTTTATTTTCCGTGGCATGGCCAAACGGATTGCCCAATTGGCCGAAGAGTACGATAACCAGCGTCCTCATTAGTCGAATTCTCGATCAACCGCACAGTTTGCTGCTGCGGTTAGGTCCTTTCTCATTGCATAGCGCACAAAATCACGAAAGAATGGCACCTTATTTGCTGGGGCGCGCTAAAACGCCCTCAGCATCCTGATTTTTGGTGAGAACAGAGTGAGTTATGAAGGTATTGGTCACCGGTGCAACCAGTGGGTTAGGCCGTAACGCCGTTGAATATCTCCGCCGCCAAGGCATAAAAGTACGTGCCACCGGGCGCAATCAGGCCATGGGTTGCCTGCTGGAAAAAATGGGTGCCGAATTCATCCATGCCGATCTCACCAACCTGATCTCTTCACAGGCCAAAGCCATGCTGGCGGATGTCGACGTGCTGTGGCACTGCTCCGGTTTCACTTCCCCATGGGGCACGGAAGAAGCCTTCGAACTGGCCAACGTCCGCGCTACCCGTCGTTTGGGGGAATGGGCTGCGGCCTACGGTGTAGAACGGTTCATTCATATTTCGTCGCCGGCAATTTACTTTGATTATCACCATCACCGCAATGTGGATGAAGACTTCCGCCCGATTCGTTATGCCAACGAGTTTGCCCGCAGCAAGGCCGCCGGGGAACAGGTGGTGCAACAGTTGGCGCTGTCCAACCCGCAAACCCATTTCACCATCCTGCGCCCACAGGGGCTATTTGGCCCACACGACAAAATCATGCTGCCGCGCCTGCTGCATATGATCAAACATTACGGCAGCCTGCTGCTACCGCGTGGCGGGGATGCACTGGTCGATATGACCTATCTGGATAATGCGGTACACGCCATGTGGCTGGCCACCGTGAAGGAAGAGACTCCTTCTGGTCGGGCCTACAACATCTCCAACCAGCAAGCCTGCACGCTACGCACCGTGCTGCAACAGTTGATCGATGAGTTGGGCATGAAGTGCCGCATCCGCTCGGTGCCCTACCCGATGCTCGATATGATGGCTCGTGGCATGGAAAAGCTGGGCAGTAAAAGCGATAAAGAACCCGTGTTGACCCATTACAGCGTCGCCAAGCTCAATTTCGATCTGACGCTGAACACCACTCGCGCACAGCAGGAACTGGGTTATCAACCCGTGGTTTCGCTTGAAGAAGGCATTAGCCGTACCGCTCGCTGGTTGAAAGAGCACGGTAATCTGCACGGGCTATAACTAACCCCCTCACCCCAACCCTCTCCCACAGGGAGAGGGAGCTGTTAGTCCCTGCACATTTGGTAGTAAAAAGATAATCTCAGCAAACTCGAACGGTCCACTATGGGAGAGCGTGAGGGCATTTCTTTTGGCGTTAGCGCATAGCTCCGTATTTGCTTAGCAACGCTTCTATAATCGCCTCGCTTTCTGCATCTGGCTCACCGCGATAATCGCTGGGCCGGAAATGCATCTGAAACGCCGCTACCAAGTTCCGCTGCTGCTTGGCATCCCATGTAGGATCAACGCCATAGCCGTATCGCGCCAGCTTTTCCAACAGTGATGCCATCGCCACCGGCTCATGCTTATCACGGCCTGCCAGGTAACGTTCCACCTCCCGCTCATCCGGCCAGGCACCAATACCTGCCTGCGCCAGCTGTTGCCATGGGAAGAGAGGGCCAGGATCCTGTTTGCGCTGCGGGGCGATATCGCTATGCCCTACCACGTCCGTCGGTTGCAGCGCGTAACGCTGTACAATATCGCGGCTAAGTTGGATCAGTAACGAAATTTGCTCTGGCGTATAAGGCTGCCAGTCTGTCTCCAGCAAGTTACGCGTAAAGCCCCGGTTGACGATCTCAATACCGATCGAGGTATCGTTCAAATTGGTACGCCCACGCCAGTTGCTGGCACCCGCATGCCAAGCTCGCAGCTCTTCGGGCACCAGTTGATACGCCACCGGTTTACCGCCCTGCAGTGGCGGATGGGCGGGCAGCAAGTAATGGGCGCTGACGTGCTCGTCCGTCAGCGTTTTCAGCGAGGAGTGAAAGTCTTCTGCGGTGTAATGCATCACCAGGAAACGAATACGCTGATCGGCCCCCGGTGCCTGATGCAGGGTTTCCAACTGATAGCTGCCGTGATCCACCAGCGTGCTGGTGGATTGCTGTTGGCACCCCGTCAAAACGCCAATGGCGGCGATCCACAACCACTTGGCCACAGTATGCTCCTTTCCGCAGTGATGCACCGCCATCAGGGGATGACCGAGTCTGGTACAGTCTCAGCCGCTTGCAAGGTTTGCATCAGCTTGCGTCTATCGTAATAACACTTGCCCCACGACGCCAGGCAGGACGCCCCTAGCGCGCCTTCAATCGAATCATAAATGGGATCGAACTCGCCGCTAAAGAAACTAAACAACACCCTTCCCAGCGTGGCGGCTCCCCCAATCAGCAACCAGGTCATCACCTGGGTTAGTTGGCTGATTTTCAATTGCAGTTCACTGCTTCCCTGCTCGGTATTTTTCATTTCACTTCCTGGTTATCTCACGTTATCCCCGTTTAGCGGCTGACTTTTACCGCGGTGCCACTGACGCTGACCATCAGCATGGTGCTATCTTTACCCACGGTTTGATAATCGATATCGATGCCGACTACCGCGTTAGCCCCCAGTTCTTTGGCCTGCTCCTGCATCTCCTGAAAGGCCAGCTGACGTGCCTTGCGCAGCTCTTTCTCGTAGGCACCGGAACGGCCACCAACGATATCACGCACACCAGCAAAAAAATCGCGGAAAATATTGGCACCCAGAATCGCCTCGCCGGTAACTACGCCGCAATATTCGGTGATGGTAAACCCTTCCAGGGTGTGGGTAGTGGACAATTGCATCAAGAACTCCTTATAAAATCAAATCATTGCTGTGGTAGGACAGCTAATTTAAGCGGATGTTCTGTGGCACAATGGCACACAGCACCAATGCAAGGACCAAAAACGCCTTTATACTGTAGGCTAGTCCCGTGGTTTTCGGTCTTCATGGTTGAGAGACTTTTACATAAGGTTATGAGATGAAAACAAAAACGCTTGCTGTTGTTTTACCCTTGGCCCTGTTCTTAAGCGCCTGTACCACCGTCGAACCGGCCTTTAAGGATGTTGGCGTCCGCACTGGCGCCTGCGTGGACGGTGGCCCGGATACGGTAGCCCAGAAATTCTATGACCTGCGCATTCAGCAAGGCCCAAGCACCGCTCTGCCGGACAGCAGCCGTCTGGCACAGTTGCAGCCTTACCTGAGCCAGGTGCTGTATCAGGATCTGGTCAGTGCCGCTCAGCACCCTGGCAAACACACCATCACCGGCGATCTGTTCTCTGGCAATGCCCAGGGGCCAACCAGCGCATCGGTTGCCAGCGCTTCCACCATTCCTAACACCGATGCCAAAAACATCCCGCTGCGTGTACAGTTGACCCACCAGAAAGAAGGTGCCAACACAATCAACTGGCAGGACGAGGTGCTGATGGTCCGTGAAGGCACCTGCTGGGTAGTTGACGACATCCGCTTCCTCAACATCCCGCCGCATGCCGCCAGCGGTACGCTGCGTCAGGTTCTTGAGAACCAGTAACACCAAGATGGCAGCCGGGTGTATCACCTTCCCGGTTGCCAATTACCCCCTCAGAAACGCTCAAAATTCCATCACATTGAGAAAAATAGCTAGCTATCTCACAGAGTGCGCGACAAATCCGCCATTCAGCCAGCGCTCACGGTATCTTCTGCTATTATTTAGTCATTCTGCGACGTACTAATAAATTTTAACTCACAAAGATTGCATAAGTATTCTGTGGAAGTTACCATTCCCGGCATCAATGTCTATTCAATTTCAGCGCATGAGTATTCAACTAAAAGATATCAACTGCTTTTATGGCGCACATCAGGCGCTGTTTAACATTACACTGGATTGCCCTGCCGGCGAGACTCTGGTGCTGCTTGGTCCAAGCGGCGCGGGTAAGAGTTCACTGCTGCGGGTGCTTAACCTGCTGGAAATGCCACGCTCTGGCCACCTGCAAATCGCGGGCAATCAGTTCGACTTTAAACAGTCACCGGGGGAGAAATCCATCCGCGAACTGCGCCAAAACGTGGGCATGGTGTTCCAGCAGTACAATCTCTGGCCGCATTTGACCGTGGTGCAAAACCTGATCGAAGCGCCCTGCCGCGTACTTGGCCTGACCAAGGCACAAGCGATGGCGCGTGCCGACAAGTTGCTGACCCGGTTACGCCTGACCGATTTTGCCGACCGTTTCCCACTGCATCTCTCCGGTGGCCAACAACAGCGCGTAGCCATTGCCCGTGCGCTGATGATGGAACCTCAGGTGCTGCTGTTCGATGAACCTACGGCCGCACTGGATCCGGAAATTACCGCGCAGATCGTCAGCATCATTCGCGAGTTGGCGGGCACCGGTATTACTCAGGTGATCGTCACCCATGAGGTTGAAGTCGCGCGTAAAACCGCCAGCCGCGTGGTGTATATGGAAAATGGCCATATCGTCGAACAGGGCGATGCCAGCCACTTTGCACAACCGCAAACCGTAGAGTTTGCCAATTACTTATCACACTAATAGCGATATTTGCTGTTCTCAGGGAGTTTGCGATGAAAAAACTACTAATCGCCGCCGTTCTGGCTGGCATCAGCGTTTCTGCCTCAGCAGCCGAAACTATCCGTTTCGCTACCGAAGCTTCCTACCCTCCGTTCGAATTCGTCGCGGCGGATAACAAGATCCAGGGCTTCGACGTCGATCTGGCCAACGCTCTGTGTAAAGAGATGCAGGCCGAGTGTACCTTTACTAACCAAGGCTTCGACAGCCTGATCCCAAGCCTGAAATTCAAGCGTTTCGATGCCGTGATGGCCGGTATGGATATCACCCCTGAGCGCGAAAAGCAGGTGCTGTTCAGCAAGCCTTACTACGATAACTCGGCCCTGTTTATTGCCGAGAAAGGCAAAGTGGCCGACGTGGCCGCGCTGAAAGGCAAACGCGTTGGCGTGCAAAACGGCACCACGCACCAGAAATTCCTGACCGATAAACACCCGGAAATCACCACCGTGGGCTACGACAGCTACCAGAATGCCATTCTGGATCTGAAAAATGGCCGTGTTGATGCGGTGTTCGGCGATACCGCCGTGGTTAACGAGTGGCTGAAAGAAAACGCTGCGCTGACCGCCGTGGGCGATAAAGTGACCGATAAAGACTACTTCGGTAGCGGTCTGGGCATTGCCATGCGCCTGCAAAATACCGAACTGCAGGGCAAATTCAACGCCGCCCTGGATAAAATCAAGCAGGATGGGACTTACGAAACCATCTACAAAAAATGGTTCCAGCAGTAATCATCATCCATGAATGAAATCCAACCTTTAGCTAGCGCCGCCGGGATGACCGTCGGCCTTGCCGTTTGTGCCCTGGTCCTCGGCCTGATCCTGGCGATGCTGTTTGCCGTCTGGGAGTCATCCCGCTGGAAAGCGGTCAGTTGGCTCGGCACCGCCTGGGTGACCCTGCTGCGCGGCTTGCCAGAAATTCTGGTGGTGCTGTTTATCTACTTCGGCTCTTCACAACTGCTGATGATGCTGTCCGACGGCTTCGTCCTGAACTTCGGCCTGTTCCAGTTACCGGTGCAACTGTCCATCGACAATTTCGAAGTCAGCCCGTTCCTGTGCGGCGTTATCGCCCTGGCCCTGCTCTATTCTGCCTACGCGTCGCAAACGCTGCGTGGGGCACTGAAAGCGGTGCCACTGGGTCAGTGGGAATCCGGCCAGGCTCTCGGGCTAAGCAAGACGGCTATCTTCTTCCGCTTGATCATGCCGCAAATGTGGCGTCACGCGCTGCCGGGGCTGGGCAACCAGTGGCTTGTGCTGCTGAAAGATACCGCGCTGGTGTCGTTGATTAGCGTTAACGATTTGATGTTGCAGACCAAAAGTATTGCCACCCGCACCCAGGAGCCGTTTACCTGGTATGTGATTGCGGCAGCAATCTATTTGGTTATCACCCTGCTGAGCCAGTACATCCTTAAGCGGATCGAGCTGCGCACCACGCGTTTTGAGCGGGGGCCTGCCTGATGCTTGAATTCATCCCCGAAATCCTCAAAGGCTTGCATACCAGCCTGTCGCTGACGATCGTCGCACTGATTGTTGCCTTGCTGATGTCGCTAGTGCTGACGGTGATCCTGACGTTAAAAACCCCGGTGCTGACGCAGTTGGTGAAGGTCTACATTACGTTGTTCACCGGTACGCCGTTGCTGGTGCAGATCTTCCTGATTTACTACGGCCCTGGCCAGTTCCCGGCGATCCGTGAATATCCCTGGTTGTGGAACCTGCTGTCGCAACCCTGGCTCTGCGCGATGATTGCCTTGGCGCTGAACAGTGCGGCCTACACCACCCTGCTGTTCCATGGGGCGGTACGCGCTATCCCGGCGGGCCAATGGCAATCCTGTGAAGCGCTGGGCATGTCACGTAAGCAAACGCTGCGTATTCTGCTGCCGTATGCCTTCAAACGTGCCTTGTCATCCTACTCTAACGAAGTGGTTCTGGTGTTCAAGAGCACCTCGCTTGCCTATACCATTACGCTGATGGAAGTGATGGGCTATAGCCAACTGATGTACGGCCGGACTTATGACGTGATGGTGTTCGGTGCCGCTGGTGTTGTGTACCTGTGCGTGAATGGCCTGCTGACGTTATTGATGCGTTTGGTTGAACGCCGCGCATTGGCTTTTGAACGTCGTAATTGAATCAAGCCTCGCTGAACTAGCCCTGCCTTGCGCGGGGCTTTTTTATGACCGGAAATAATTTTCTAGTCATTTATATTGAATAGTCATTCACTAAATGGCATTGTTATCGGCATAGCCACTCACAATGCTCTTGGGGCGTTGTCAGAAAAAAAGGTGGCGAGACAACAATCAAATTTACGACAGGAGCCGTACCGATGAAAAAGCTGTTACTTGCCGCCACCCTTCTCGCCGGGATCACCTTTAACGCTGCCGCCGCAGACACCATCCGTTTCGCCTCTTCAGCGACCTACCCGCCGTTTGAATCTCTGGATGCCAATAACCAGATCGTCGGTTTTGATATCGATTTGGCCAAGGCCTTGTGCAAGCAGATGCAGGCCGACTGCACCTTTACCAACCAGGCCTTTGACAGCCTGATCGCCGCGCTGAAATTTAAAAAATATGACGCGGTGATTTCCGGTATGGACATCACACCAGAGCGTAGCAAGCAGGTAACCTTTACCCAGCCCTATTATGCCAACTCGGCTATCGTCATTGCTCAGAAAGGCAAGTTCACTACGCTGGCGGATTTGAAAGGCAAAAAGCTGGGGATGGAAAACGGCACCACGCATCAAAAATACATGCAGGACAAGCACCCGGAAATCAATACCGTGTCTTATGACAGCTACCAAAACGCCGTGCTGGAGTTGAAGAATGGCCGTATCGATGGCGTGTTCGGTGACACTGCGGTGGTTAATGAGTGGCTGAAGAATAACCCCGAACTGGCCGCCGTAGGCGAGCACGTAACCGATGCGCAGTACTTTGGCACCGGCCTGGGCATTGCCGTACGCCCGGACAATCAGGCACTACTGGCCAAGCTGAATGCTGCGCTGGATGCGATCAAGGCGGATGGGACCTACAAGGCAATCAACGATAAGTGGTTCCCACAGTAATACCCTCCGCTAGACTACTGGCCCTCACTGGAGGGCCATTATTTCCGCACCAGTAGCGTCAACACTTCGTAATGGGCAGTATGCGGGAACATATCAAATAGCTGCACGCGCTCAACTCGGTAATCCGGCAGCATCGCCAAATCCTTCGCCATACTTAACGCATTACAGCTGGAATAAAGAATATAACCCGGCGCCATGCGGTTGAGATAATCACACAGCTCGTTGCCAATCCCCCGGCGCGGCGGGTTCACCAAGACCAACTCCGGAACTTCCCCCTCAGCGGTGGCAAATCGGGTCGAATCCAGCGCCTGGAAATCCACCCGCTGCAAGCCGAGGGTTTGCGCAGACTGTTTGGCACAGGCTATCGCCTCTGCACTGATTTCAATGCCGGTCAGCCTGGTTTCCGGCTGTGCGCAATGCAACCCGAAACCGCCAACGCCACAGAACAGATCCCACATGCTGGCGATACCTAGCGCCCGTACCCAATCCCGCGCGGTGGCATACAGCTGGCTGGCCACCTGCGGATTGGTTTGAAAAAAGCTCTGCGGGCGAATGTATAACGGCACCTGGTTGAATCGCTCTTCCAGCGCCTGCTGTTCGGTCAGCGGGATTTCATGCTCACCTTCCATGATCGCCATGTGTACTGGCTGAATATTGGCGGCGATCACCTTCAACTGCGGCAACTGTTCTTGTAACCAAGGCAAGGCCGCACGCAGTTGCGCCAGCTTGCTTTCGGAACGCAGCACAAAGCGCAACATCAGGCCGCCGCTGAAGGTGCTTTCCGTCAGTAGTAAATATTTCAGCTCGCCACGTTTGCGCGCCACGTTATAAGGCGTTAACCCGGCACGAGGGATAAACTCTTTTAATACCGCGAAAATCGGAGCAAAGCTGGCCGGGTACAACGGGCAATCACACAGGTCTACCGGCGTGCCATCACGGTGCAACATGCCAAGCAACGGCCGCTCAACGCTACCGCTGACCACCATTTTCGCCTTGTTGCGAAATGCACTTTCTTCACCCGTCACCGGTTCTAACCACTGCGCGACATCGCGATCCGCCAGCAAGGATTGCAGATGATGTTGTTTTTCTTCCAGTTGCTGGGGATAAGGTTTTTCCAGCCACTGACAGGAACGGCAGGTGCCCGCCGAGTACAAAGCGCAATGCATGAATAGTAACCGTTAACTCAGGATGACCAATGAGGGCGCAGATTGTACCACCCAACGCGGATAAAAACTTACTTACCAGGCAGTAGAAGATAAAACGCCGCCTGGTCAGGCGGCGCTTAAAGCTCGATTAATCTTCAGTAGTATCAGCCACGAGCGGCCCTTTGCAGCTCACGCGCACGCTGTTTTTCCGCCCGCGCCATAAACCACCAGGCAATAAACCCGAGGATCCCCACCACCAGCAGGATCAGCGTCGCCAAGGCGTTAATCTCCGGGTTAACCCCCATCCGCACGCTGGAGAATACCAGCATTGGCAAGGTGGTAGCCCCAGGCCCGGCCACGAAGCTGGCAATCACCAGATCGTCCAACGAGAGAGTAAATGCCAGCATCCAGCCCGAGATCAGCGCCGGGGCAATCATCGGCAAGGTGATCACGGAAAACACTTTCAGCGGTGTAGCACCCAGATCCATCGCTGCCTCTTCTATTGAACGATCCAGCTCACGCAAGCGCGAACTGATAACGACCGACACATAGGCAGTACAGAAGGTGACGTGCGCCAACCAGATGGTAAACATCCCACGCTCAGAAGGCCAACCAAAGGAATGCCCCATCGCCACAAACAGCAGCAGCAGCGACAAACCGGTGATCACGTCTGGCATCACCAGCGGTGCGGTGAGCATAAAGGCAAACCCGGTCGCCCCCCGGAAACGCCCAAAGCGCACCATCACCATCGCGGCAATGGTGCCGAGGATCACCGCCGCCGTGGCGGAAGCTGCCGCAATGGTCAAGCTCAGACCAACCGCGCTGATCATCGCCGAATCATGGAACAGTTCGATATACCAACGGAACGACCAACCCGCCCATACGGTAACCAGCTTGGAGCTGTTGAACGAGTAGATCACCAGCATCAGCATCGGTGCATACAGGAAGGTGAAACCAACCACCAGAATCGCTATGCGCCACGGTGAGCGCACTACCGGCAAGTTATTCATCCCTGCCCTCCCATTTCCTTGTTCTGGTGCTTGTGGAACCAGAGAATAGGTACAATCAGCAACAGCAGCATCACGGTAGCAACCGCCGAGGCGACCGGCCAGTCACGGTTATTGAAGAACTCCTGCCAGAGCACGCGGCCAATCATGATGCTGTCTGGCCCGCCGAGCAGTTCCGGGATCACAAACTCCCCCACCGCCGGGATAAACACCAGCATCGAGCCGGCAATAATACCGCCCCGCGTTAACGGCATGATCACGCTGAAGAAGGTTTTCAACGGCTTGGCCCCCAGATCCAGCGAGGCTTCAACCAGCGAGTAATCAAGGCGCGTCAGCGCGGTATAAATTGGCAACACCATAAACGGCAGATAGGAATAAACGATGCCGATATACACCGCCAGATTGGTATGCAGGATCACCAATGGCTGATCGATTACCCCCAGCCACATCAGGAAGTTGTTCAACACCCCGTTGTTCTTCAGTATCCCCATCCAGGCATACACGCGGATCAGGAATGACGTCCAGGAAGGCAGGATCACCAACAGCAGCAGGATGTTGCGGGTCGACGGTTTACTGTGCGCCACCGCCCACGCCAGCGGATAGCCGATCACCAGGCAGCACAGCGTTGAAACCGCCGCGATCTGCAAGGATTGCAGATAGGCATCGATGTATAACGGGTCATCGGTCAGTTGCAGGTAGTTGGCAAAATTCAGCGCAATATCGAGTTTGCCGTCTGCCCAACTCATCAGATCGGTATAAGGCGGTACCGCCAAAGCCAGCTCAGACAGACTGATCTTGAACACGATCAGGAACGGCAGCATAAACAACAGCAGCAGCCACAGCAGCGGTAGCGCGATCACCAGTTTGCGACCATGGGCCATCTGCAAACGTTGGATAAACGCCTTAATCGGGCCGGGTACTCTTGCCGGAGGCTCCGGCGAACGTTCAGAAAGCAATGTCATGACAGTTACTCCTCACTTTCTCAACTACACCGTCAGAACCACACAGCTGTCGGTGTCCCAACACAGGCGCACTTCATCACCCCAGGTCGGCATGCCTTTGCGGAAGCGATGGCCGTTCTGCAACTGCGCACTGATCATCTGCCCGCTGAGTAACTTCACATGGTAGATCGACAGATCGCCTAGATAGGCGATGTTCACCACCTCACCCACCGCAAAGTTGCAGCCGTCTTCCGGCACTTCCTCACACAGCATGATCTTTTCCGGGCGCAGAGCGACCTGAATAGGCACACCGTCTACCACCGATGAATCAGGATCGACCTTAAGCGCATGGCGTAAACCAGGGCTTTGCAGGATCAATGCATCGTCCCGTCGCTCCTGCAACACGCAATCGAACACGTTGACCGAACCGATAAACTCGGCGCTGAAACGGCTGTTCGGGTGCTCGTAGATCTCTTCCGGCTCACCGATTTGCACAAACTTGCCGCGGTTCATGATGGCGATACGGCCAGCCATGGTCATCGCTTCTTCCTGATCGTGGGTGACCATGACGCAGGTCGCGCCCACGCGCTCCAGAATATCGACCACTTCCAGCTGCATGCGATCGCGCAGTTTTTTATCCAACGCGCCCATCGGTTCGTCCAGGAGCAACAGCTTTGGTCGTTTTGCCAAACTACGTGCCAGTGCCACACGCTGGCGTTGCCCGCCGGAGAGCTGGTGCGGCTTACGCTTGGCGTATTCCTGCATATGCACTAGCGTAAGCATTTCGGTGACGCGCTCGTTGATTTCCGCGCGCGGCATTTTGTCCTGCTTGAGGCCAAACGCGATGTTCTGCTCCACCGTCATATGGGGGAACAGCGCATAGGACTGGAACATCATATTGACCGGGCGTTGGTATGGCGGCACGTGGGACATGTCCTGACCGTCGAGGACAATTTGCCCTTCCGTCGGCTGTTCAAAACCGGCCAACATGCGCAGCAACGTCGATTTTCCACAGCCAGAAGGCCCCAACAGCGCAAAGATTTCGCCCTTGTAGATCGTCAGGCTGACGTCTTCTACCGCATTCTGGCCGTCAAAGGTTTTGGTGAGGTTACGGATTTCCAGCAGAGGGGTGAACACCTTCTGCGATTTGGCTAGCGGACGAGGGATAACGTCGTTCAATCGGGGTGCTCTCCGGCTAAAGCAGTACGAACAACCACAGCAATTGCCATGGCCCAAAATGGCAATGCAGGCGGGTTAACCCCGCCAGCTTGTCAATACCCTATGGATTTCGAGCTGCAGCTAGGCAACAAGCTTACTCATCCCCAGGAGCTTACTTTTGGGTAAGTGACTGGGGTGAGTAAGTGCAGTTAACAACGCTGCAGCTTGAAAGACGACGGGTATTTACTTCCCGCTTTTAACTTTAGTCCATGCCCGCGTAACTACACGGTCAAGTTTTGGCGACTGTACGTTCAGCGTGTAAAGTTTGGCGCGAATATCTGCCGGTGGGTAAACGTTCGGGTTATCACGCACCTCGGCATTCACCAGCGGCGTGGCGTCTTTTACCGCGTTGGCATAAAACACGTGGTTGCTGATATCCGCGATCACTTCAGGCTTGAGCAGGAAGTTCAGGAATTGGTAAGCCGCATCTTTGTTTTTGGCATCGGCTGGCATCGCAAACATGTCAAAGTAGGTCAGCGCCCCTTCTTTTGGAATGGAGTAGGCCACATTGACGCCGTTTTTGGCTTCCTTGGCACGGTTGGCTGCCTGCATGATGTCGCCAGACCAGCCAATGGCCACGCAAATATCCCCGTTAGCCAGATCGTTAATGTACTGGGACGAGTGGAAATAGCGGATATTCGGGCGCAGCTTCATCAACAGATCGTTGGCCGCACCGGTGTAATCTTCCGCACTGGTGCTGTTAGGATCTTTGCCCAGATAGTGCAAAACGGTGGCATAGACTTCGCTTGGCGCATCCAGGAAGGAGACACCACAGCTTTTCAGCTTCTCCAGGTTTTCCGGTTTAAGGATCAGATCCCAGCTATCGACCGGGGCATCTTTACCCAGCACCGCTTTGACCTTATCGACGTTATAACCGATACCGGTGGTCACCATCATGTAAGGGATACCGTACTTGTTCTCCTTGTCATTATGCGCAACCAGTTGCAGCATCTCGGGATCAAGGTTTTTGTAATTAGGTATCTTGCTCTTGTCCAGCGCTTCAAAAATACCGGCTTTGGACTGGCGCTCAAGGAAGTTGGAGGAAGGAACCACCAAGTCATAACCGGTGCTGCCCGCCATCAGTTTGCCTTCCAGAACCTCGTTGGAATCAAAGACGTCATACACCACTTTGATGCCGGTTTCTTTCTGGAATTTGGCCAGGGTATCCGGCGCAATGTAGTCGGACCAATTGTAGATGTGCAGCGTATTGTCTGCGGCCGACGCGGTGAAGCAAGCCGTCATCAGCAAGCCGCCAACCACACCCGATAACCACTTTTTACGTTGGGTGACCATCCGTAACTTCCTCCAAAACAAGGGGTAAATTTGTATCCTGAAAGGATACAACGCCTTTGATTAGCCGAGCGCAATCGTTGCGATCGCGAGTGAATAGCTATGCAGTTGATTGCATGCGATTTTCTCACCTGCCAGCCCACGAGGTCACAAACAGGAGCGTGAGCCTTTAGCAAGATCAGCAGCATAACCGGAGTTGCCAGACGGTGCCAGCCTCCAGGGTAAAAAACGCCGTTTATCGATTAATTATGCACGGGGTCTGTATGTGATGCGGCAATAACGGCCTAAAAGACGAGAAATATCTGGCAATAAGGGGAGAAACGCAGAATATCTGGTTGTGGAGGAAAGTTCGGGCTGCGTGCCGCCAGATCTGCGGCACACATAATGTACAGCGAAGATTAATGCAGCATCGGTTGGCTGGCTACGGCAGCCGGGTTCTCTTCTTCCTCACCCATAAACAGCAGATCGTTCGCCCTGGCTTCCAGGATCACCATCGAGATCTGTTCTTCGCCCTGTTGCATAAAGTGGGCAAACTGCTCATGGGCCACGCCCACGGCAATGCTCAAAGACTGGCAAACGATCAGCTTTGGCAGATTATCGTCTTGAATATCAACAAAGGCCTTGATGGTCAGCGAACTGGCATTGATTTGACTGAGATCGGCCACCAGCGGGATCAGTGCGGTTGGCTTCACTTCGGCCAACGCGGAAAACAGGATCACATTATCCACCAGATCGAGCTTGGCATCGAATACGCCGTCAAAGTTTTGCATGTGCGGCAGGTGTAACGCCTGGCAAGAGTCACATTCAAAAAACGAGATCCCCAACTGATCCAACCAACGTCGTAATAACGCTAAATCGGGGACGATGAGTGAATCCATAAATTACCAGCCTCACAGGGTTCAAAGACATGAAAAGGCGCATAGCTTACGGAATATTCAATCGAGATGCCACGATCAAAGCCGCTTAATTCACTAATGCGGCAACATTGCACGGCATATCCGCACCCGCGATCCCCCGTATACGCTTGGCGCAACAGAGGAAAGCGCCATTTCTCATCCGCCAGATTTCAGACGAAAGCCAGGTCGGGCTCGTTGTTCAATGTACTCAATCATCATGCCGGCAATATCCAACCCGGTGGTGGTTTCAACGCCTTCCAACCCCGGTGACGCATTCACCTCCATCACCAGCGGGCCACGATCGGCACGGAGGATATCAACCCCGGCAACATCCAATCCCAGCGTCTCTACGGCCTTGATCGCCGTAGCGCGCTCCTTGCCGGTAATATGCACTTTACGAGCCGTGCCACCACGGTGCAGGTTCGAGCGAAACTCCCCAGGCTTTGCCTGACGTTCAATCGCGGCAACGACCCTGCCGCCGACGACCAGGCAGCGAATATCACAGCCATTGGCTTCACGGATATACTCCTGCACCAGGATATGGGCGTTCAGGCCACGAAAGGCGTCGATCACGCTCTCCGCCGCCTGGCGAGTTTCGGCCAATACCACGCCGATCCCCTGCGTCCCTTCAACCAGCTTCACCACCAGCGGTGCGCCGCCCACCAGTTCGATCAAATCACCGGTGTCATCCGGTGAATGCGCAAAGCCGGTAATGGGCAGATCAATCCCCTGGCGCGCCAGCAGTTGCAGCGAACGCAGTTTGTCACGCGCGCGGGTAATGGCCACTGACTCATTGAGTGGATAGCTGCCGAGCAGTTCAAACTGGCGCAGCACGGCAGTGCCATAAAAGGTAATAGCGGAACCAATACGCGGGATCACCGCATCGTAATGTTCCAACCGGCGGCCACGATAATGAATGCTCGGTGCCGCCGGGTTGATATTCATATAACAAGACTGCGGATCGATAACATCGATACGGTGCCCACGCTGCTCTGCAGCCTCACGCAGTCTTTTACATGAGTACAGCGAACCATCGCGCGAAAGAATGGCAATTTTCACTCGTCACCCCTAAAGGCGTTATCACCTGCATTGGCAGGCATTCCCCATAGCCGCGTTTAGTCTTGCGGTCCCTGGTCTTGTTTATCTTTTGGCGGGGTACGCCGATCGTTCTGCGGCGGCTGGCCACCGCGCAGTAGCGGGCCGAACCCTTGAACCACACGCCAGACCAAAAACGCGGCTGCAGGAACCATCATGAAGACGCCTAGAAAGATCATGCCAACCGCCGCCTGCTGCGAAGCCAGCATACCCGGTAAGCGGACGTAGTCATGAATACTCAGATAAGAGAGTATCAACAACACCATGCCCAATCCTTCAAGCACCAGCACAGAACGCGGTAAGTCACCGAATGAACGCATATTTTTTTCTCCAGACTCACTGTGTCCAGTGTAGTAAATTCGCCATCGCTGCAACAGCTCTAGTTGATTAATCGGTTCTATAAATCAGACCAAGAGGCAGATCCTGCTTTTTTTTAGCTCAGCCAACGGGCATAGTAAGCGCCATGACGTGAGTGATTGCGCAACTGAAGTCTTTTTATGACGGAAGGAATGTCGTTACAATAACGGTTAATGATTAATAACAGACTAGGAGTGTTACATGTTTGCTGTAATCTTCGGGCGTCCGGGCTGTCCTTACTGTGTCCGTGCTAAAGAGCTGGCAGAGAAATTGACTGAAGAGCGTGACGATTTCAACTTCCGTTATGTTGATATCCACGCCGAAGGCATCACCAAGGCCGATTTGGAAAAAACCGTGGGCAAACCGGTAGAAACCGTGCCGCAAATCTTTATCGATCAGACCCACATTGGCGGCTGCACCGATTTTGAAGCCTACGCCAAAGAAAACCTGAACCTGTTCCAGTAAGCTTCAAGCTCGAACAAAAAAGGCCACCGAACTCAGGTGGCCTTTTTTACGATTAGGGTTTTTGCTGCCGATAGAACTGTTGCCACGCATGGAACACCATGCGCATTAATAAATACAACATCCCACCCAACACACACCAGAATACGGCGCTGACCGCATAAGCTAACTCCTGCCAAAACGAATGGCCGGGGGTCAACCAAAAGTGGCGAATGAGTAAACACAGCGGTACCGCACACAGTGCGCCAAGCAAGGGACACAGAATACGCTGCTTGCTCGACAAATAGCTGGCGATAAAACCGGGAATAATAAACAACAGCAGGCCGGTTTCACCATGATGCTCGGATTCTGTCACGCCGACGGCACCGCTCTTCAGGCCCAGAAAAACCAGACTAAACAGTAGAAAACAGCTAAAAATGCCCACCCAGTATCGATAACTTACCATCCACCTCTCCCCTCCATACCCGAAAATGACGGATATCGCGATGTGACCGCTGACTACATCGTAAAACACAGCCTATCGCACCGACCCTGCGACACACAGCCGAAACCGACAGCGCTGGCTGAACTTTTTCCTTGGTCAAAAAGGGTTAAATACGTATGCCGACACAGCTTTATGCTGGCTGTCATACGTGATAGCGACTAGAATAAGCGCCGCCATTCGATGGTTCGGATCGCCTTCCGATGGTTGGTTGTTATCTAAGCTTTATCCATATACTCTATGGCTGAATCTAACTCTTATAGTGTTCTTTATCAAGAACTTACTGGTAAACAATAAGTTATCCCCCGTGAACATAAACGTCGCAAGTTTGTTAAACGGTAACTACATCCTGTTACTGTTTGTGGTACTCGCCCTGGGGCTCTGCCTCGGAAAGGTTCGTCTTGGCTCCGTTCAACTCGGTAATTCCATTGGCGTTTTAGTGGTCTCGCTGTTGCTTGGCCAGCAGCACTTTGCCATTAACACCGAAGCGTTAAGCCTCGGTTTCATGCTGTTTATTTTTTGCGTCGGCGTTGAAGCGGGTCCCAATTTCTTCTCAATTTTTTTCCGCGACGGCAAAAACTACTTCATGCTGGCGCTGGTGATGGTCGGTTCAGCGATGGTGATCGCCATCGGACTCGGTAAGCTGTTCCACTGGGATATCGGCCTTACCGCCGGTATGCTCGCCGGTTCGATGACCTCCACACCGGTATTGGTGGGTGCAGGCGATACGCTACGTAATACCATCACCAGCGGCCCGGCACTGCTTGCAGCCCAAGACCATCTGAGCCTGGGCTACGCCCTGACCTACCTGATTGGCCTGGTCAGCCTGATTTTCGGCGCTCGTTATCTGCCAAAACTGCAGCATCAGGATCTCTCTACCTCTGCCCAACAAATTGCCCGTGAGCGCGGCCTGGATACCGATAGCCAGCGCAAGGTTTATTTGCCGGTGATCCGCGCCTATCGCGTTGGCCAGGAACTGGTCGCCTGGGCAGACGGCAAGAACCTGCGCGAGCTCGGCATTTACCGCCAGACCGGTTGCTACATCGAACGGATTCGCCGCAACGGCATTCTGGCCAACCCGGACGGAGATGCGGTGTTACAGGTCGGGGATGAAATCTCACTGGTCGGCTACCCTGATGCTCACGCACGCCTGGACCCAAGCTTCCGTAACGGTAAGGAAGTGTTCGACCGGGATCTGCTGGATATGCGCATCGTAACCGAAGAGATCGTGGTCAAAAACAGCAATGCGGTAGGCAAGCGCCTGAGCCAGTTGAAGCTGACCGATCATGGCTGCTTCCTCAACCGCGTGATACGCAGCCAGATTGAAATGCCGATCGATGACAGCATCGTGTTGAACAAAGGCGATGTGCTGCAGGTTAGCGGCGATGCCCGCCGGGTAAAAAGCGTGGCAGAGAAGATCGGCTTTATCTCCATTCATAGCCAGGTTACCGATCTGCTGGCGTTCTGTGCCTTCTTTATCATCGGCCTGCTGATCGGCCAGATCACCATTCAGTTCACCAGCAGCTTCTCCTTTGGTATCGGCAACGCCGCAGGGCTATTGATGTCCGGCATCATGCTGGGCTTCCTGCGTGCCAACCACCCGACCTTTGGTTATATCCCTCAGGGCGCGTTGAATATGGTGAAAGAGTTCGGCCTGATGGTGTTTATGGCTGGTGTAGGGCTGAGCGCAGGGGCAGGTATCGGCAATACCCTTGGCGCAGTAGGTGGCCAGATGCTGATCGCAGGCTTGATCGTCAGCCTGGTACCGGTAGTGATCTGCTTCCTGTTCGGTGCCTACATTCTGCGCATGAACCGTGCCCTGCTATTTGGTGCCATTATGGGGGCACGTACCTGCGCCCCGGCGATGGAAATCATTAGTGACACTGCACGTAGTAATATTCCTGCGTTGGGATATGCAGGCACCTACGCCATCGCTAACGTGTTGTTAACCTTGGCAGGCTCGCTCATCGTGGTGATCTGGCCAGGACTAATGGGGTAGCAAGGCGATCTGAGAAGTGCCGCTACGGCGAAATATTTTTTTATTTTTCTAGCAACGGGTAGAACTTTTCGATCGGGACATAGTCTGAATTAGTGCCACTGCTTTTCTTTGATGTCCCCATTTTGTGGAGCCCGTTAGTCCCGCCTTTTTAGGTTCAAGATTAGCGGGTTTTTTGTTGCCTGAAATTTACGCCTGACCTTCCCCCATTGATTTACACATCGGGATGTTAGTAATGAGACGCTGAAGGCCATTTGGACGCTAGCTAGCACGATCCATGAGATTTGGTGACCCAAATAAGCGGGGAGAAAGTTCAAATGGCTCCAGCCCGAAGAGAGCATGCGCCCAAGCCGGTGCTACGCGTTATCGGGCTTGAACGTAGAGCTATCCGCCTTGATCACGGGCTTTCGGGACTGCGACGGTGCCACAATCAACTGAGGGGCACAGCCTAAAATCCGTCGCCACTCAGACTCTGATGTAAAATAACGGCCTTATTTGATGTTCTGAAGAATGCTTTTCGGTACCCAGCCAATATCTTGATCCGAGAGTCGCTGGCACCATACCCAGCCATTTAAGAATTTTATCGCCAGCAACTCATCTCCTTCATTAACATCAAGTTCTTTGGCCGTATAGTCATCTTTCGCTATACCATGGCCAGGTTTGTCGCTTCGTTCTATCAGCTGTTCTGGCACCCATCCACCGGAATGATTAGCTATGGTACAGAAATACCAATTATCCCAACCTTCATCGCCCTCATATATGTCCCCTATCGTAAGCGAAGTTCCAGTTGTGAACGTTATAGGATCTGGATACTCACTTCGATGTCGCCCAGTTGCGATAAATTTCATGTTGTTCCTCATAAAACATCACCTACCTTCTTCCGATGCTTTCAATTATCTGTATGCATATACAGTTTGCAACTATTAATTTCATTGCAAGCTGATCACGCGAAGCTTGCTTAAACCTTAAATAAATCAACTGATTGATATATATAAATTTAATTCATTCGACGCACTGACACTTCCAACACCGAACGTTAGGGTAAGGCAATCGCGGACTATTAGGTTATATTCTTTCCCAGGCCGACAACCTCCACTACACCGGCCTGTAAATCTTTCCATTCATGCATCAGCAAGCATCAACATTTAACCCAGCTTATATTGATGCTGGTTGGGCAGATGACATAGATGATGTGATACGCTCAGGTACGCCTTATACTCAACCCTGTCGGTACGACACATAAATGCCGATCAGCACGTTTACACCAGCAGCATATTACTCATTGAGCAAAGTATCCAAAAAGAAATTAACGCATTTCTATATTAATGCAATATAAAATACCGAATGCAGGAGTGCGTGAAAGCTGGAGGAGACTTCTGTTACAAATAACGTTATCCGTAACATCATATTTTACACTAACAAAATTTAACCTATCGAGGTTATTGACAACACTATTCTTTTAATGACAACGTAGTGAAACACCGAGGTATTGTCGCTCCATAAAGGGCGTCTGACATCGGTTATAAATATCATTTACACTATGGAGGTGAGCATGTAAAACCAACACAATAACAGCACCAGGAATAAAACACCGAATTTTGGCAGTTTAATGATTATTTATGTGTCATTTCACAATCCCAAAAGGATTTATAGGATTGCATCATGAAAATGAGTTTCTTAGCTTACCTTTTTCTAGTTTTAACCAGCTTCTTTTTTTGTGAGCACTTAAGTGCAGCCAGCACTGGCACGCTTACGGTGAAGTTTGGTCAGACAACGGAGGATACGTTCAAGATAACTCACCCTGAAGCGGTAAATGTGGGGTTTAACAGCGAACTGAAAGGGAATATCTATAAAGAAACACCCGATAACAATAAGGACAAACGAAGCGATATCGTTTTTGAAAGTACTAAAGATGTTTTTGTCTTGTTTGATGAGAATAAAAATTTAGCCGCATTACACTTACAACTGAAAACCGATCAGTTTAGCGTTATCAGTGCAATTCTAGCTAAAAAATACACCACCGCCGTAAAGAAAACCTCGTTTATCGGCAGTGACTATATGGAACTCTACAACGCCGGTGTTTTGATTTATTTGATGGATCCTTTCTTCTTTTCCAATACCTCACTCTTCTTTATACGAACCGATGTGAGAAATAAAATCCTAAAAAACATCCCCACTAACCTGCTTGATGATGAGCTCAAGGTACTGAACTACCTTGTGGAGAAAAGCTTTCAATCAACAAAGTAATCAGATAAGTGCCCCTGCTATAATGCTGAACAATACCCTAACAGAATAGCGGGCGGAGTTAAAATCAGCATCCAATCACCAGAAAAGCTAAAAAACACAATAAGATATGCTTGAACTTGGGTGTAGCAATAGCGTGCTGGCGAGAAGCAATGATTCGGCCTCTATATCCATGGGCGAATCACTGCTCTGACCTAATTATTGTGATGCCTTTCACTCTCAACGCCATTCAGATCCAACGTTTCCCCATCAATGTTTTTCGAGCGGCACTACGAGCATATCAACCGCAATATGGTTGATCGTGCGGCGCGTACTGGATACCAAACGGCTCCACATATCGTGGTGGTGACCAAAAATCACCAAATCAATCCCCTTCTCACGGATGGCACTATTCAGCGCTTCACTGAGTTCACCACGGCCAATGATCACTTCACTGATGGGATACTCCGCCTGCTGCTGGATAGCGTTAAGCATATTCTTAACTCGTTCGGAGAAGGTCTTATCGGCATAGTTGAATTCGCCACTACCAAACTCGCTGTAGTGGTTAGCTTGCTCATCGATATAAATCAACGACAGCTTGGCCTGCAGTGTGTCAGCCAATTCAGACCCCTTTCGCACTAACAGCTCGGCATCGTCACTCAGATCGGTTGCAATAACGATATGTTGATAAGTCATATTGTCGGCCCTCCGTATTACCTAATACCCAGCCTGATAACCTACCTATTAATTCTAGTCTAGCCTGAGAGTGGTTGCTTATCCTCTTGTCATTTTACTGCTGGAACAATCCATCTCGGCACCAGGCACTACTGCAAAATCTGTAGGCAGCGCCCCAACGTTGTGAGCCCACTGCGGTCTCGGTTAACCGATTCACCTCTATCTCCTCTGCCCCATCTTCCATTACAAAAAAGTTCAGAAAATAAAGAAAATATAAGATGGTGTGATATACCCGGGAACTCCTTATACTCGGCCCTGTCGATAAGAAAAATCACCTGACCACCAACGACCACCCCTTTCCCCTCACATTCGACGCTTACTCTCAGATTAATCCAAATTAAGGCTTAATCATTTACCCATGATTGGCCCTGAGTGCCGGAAACGCCACGCACCATCATCAGGATAACGCAATGTCAATTTCTCCCTCTGCCCGGGTCGCAAGCAATAGCTTGATTGAACCGGGGGCGATTATCGGTGCGCGCGTCAGCATTGGCCCTTCCTGCATCATCGCAGCCGGCGTCGAGATTGGTGATGACACGGTAATAGCCTCCCATGTAAGCATTAACGGCCTCACCCGGATTGGCTGCAATAACGTTATCGGGCAGTTTTCCATCATCGGCGAAGTGAATCAGGATTTGAAATATGCTGGTGAAGCTACGGACGTGGTGATCGGCGACAGAAACAGGATCGGCAAGAATGCGACCATTCATCGCGGCACCACTCAAGGCTATCGGCGGACAACCATCGGTAATGACAACCTGTTCTTAAACAACGTCCATATTGGCCATGATTGTATTGTCGGCAATACTACGGTTATCGGTGATAACTCGGGGCTGGCCGGGCATGTTGAGCTGGATGATTTTGTGCAGATCGGCAATATGTGCGCGATACATCAGTTTTGTCTGCTGGGTGCCCATGCGCATATCGCCCATCAGTCCGGCGTGGTGCAGGATGTTCCACCTTTTGTCAGTGCCAGTGGCAACCACGCGGCCCCCATCGGGGTAAACGATTCAGCGGCAGCTTTCCAATCACTTAGTGAGCAGCAACAGCAGGTGATCCAAACCCTGTATAACATGCTTTATCACAATGCGTTGGCGATCAATGAGGTGAAACAGGAAGTGCAGCGCTTGAGCGAAACCTATCCGCTACTGCAATGGTTTACTTCTTTCTTCTCACGCTCAGCGCGCGGTATTATCCGCTAGGCGCTGCCATTGAATATTCAGATGGGCGCCGCATGCGGCGCCCCTACGTAGCGGAGTCTACAGTCGTTTATTTCGTTACCGCACGGCCAGTATTTTCGCTGGCAGACCAGATGCGATAGCGCACCTCGACGTCCTTCGGCACGTAAACCACGATCGGCAAGCGGCTGTTATAGCGCTGCATCGCGGCATCCCCCAGATGAGCGGCAACGAACTCCTGACGCTTGGTATTATCCGGGCAAGCCATCATGGTAGAGGCCGGAGCCGAGAGCTTCGGCAGTACAAAATAGTCATAACCCCAGCCGGCCAGCGTTTTACTCTCCAGATTGCCGCCCATCATGTGGCGGTTGCAATCCACTTCCAGCGTTTGGCCAATCAGCAGCTCAACCTTAAAGTTTTCTTCATTCTCCTGCTTGGGTAAATAAATGACCTGCCGGCTCATGCCCGGCTCCGCTTTCGGGAACGGTGCTACTTTTTCCAACGGCTGCATATTGAGATCGTCAGTACTTGCGGTGGTTGCAGCAACGGCGTTGACAGACGCGGCCATCAGCAGGCTGGTCACTACCATAGAAAGCTTGTTCATTTTTTATCCTTACAATTCATAACCTAAATACCTAATTACGCTAGCATACTTTACGCCGTTAAATTATAGGTCAATTCTGGATATCGTCCCCAAGCCGCTCGCCATCCATTAAGGTTTTCTTAAGACGGGATGATTACAGTAGCCTGATCCATTACCGCCTATGAGCCTTCGTGTGAACCCATCAAACGCCAAACAATCGTCATTAAATCAATCCTCAACGGCTAGCAAAATTCAGACTGACGCCCTTTACTCCTTGCCCGCATCCTTTTACCGTTGGCAAGCCTTTGGGCTGGTGGTGGCTGCGCTGTTGTTTATCTGGTTGTCACGCAATGAACAGCTGGATTGGGTAGTCAGTAATTATTGGTATGACGCCGCCAGCCAGCGTTTTCCGTGGCAGAACAACTACTGGCTGGATCTGATCAACCATCGGTTGTTAAAGATTTCGGTGATCGCCGGAGCGGTACTGGCGCTGCTTTGGGGAATTTATCGCCGTAACGCGCGGCTGATCGTCGCCATGCTGTTGATCGGCATTGGGCCGTTAGTGGTGGGGATCCTGAAGGCCACCAGCGCACACTCATGCCCCTGGGATCTGCTGGAGTACGGTGGCAAAGCAATGTCATTTCCACTGTTTGGCACCACGCCAGCGTTTCCGGGGCCTGGCCGTTGCTTCCCCGGTGGCCACGCTTCCAGCGGCTTCGCCGTGATGGCACTGTTCTTTCTGTTTTATCCGCAACGCCCGCGCCTGGCTTACTGGTGCTGGCTGGCCGGCATCACGCTTGGCATGCTGATGGGCTTTGGCCAGATCATGCGGGGCGCACATTTTCTTTCCCATAACCTGTGGGCCGGGTGGTGGGTTTGGTTCAGCCAGTTGGCTGTTTATTGGTGTATCAGCGGCTATTTTCGCCGTAAGACGAGGTAATACTTAATGGAGCAGTTGAACTATCTTCTTTTCGCCTGGATCGATGCCACCCCGGCCAGCCCAGAATGGTTAATCGATCTTGCCACCTTCATCGCACGGGATCTGATCGCCATTATCCCCCTGCTGATTGTCGGCTTGTGGTTCTGGGGGGCACATAGCCAACTGGCAGCACAGCGAGAAGTGGTAGCCAAAACGACCATTGCGCTATTATTTGCCATGAGCGCTTCAGCCGCTATCGGAGCACTGTTACCTCATGAGCGCCCGTTTGTCACCGGTATCGGCTATACCTTCCTGGCGCATGCACCAGACAGTTCTTTCCCTAGCAATCATGGCACTGCCATCTTCACCTTTGCCCTGGCCTTCCTGTGCTGGCATCGTGTCTGGTCAGGTATTTTGCTGATGGTCGCGGCCGTCGCCATTGCCTGGTCCCGCGTATTCCTTGGTGTGCACTGGCCACTGGATATGGTGGGCGGTTTCCTGCTGGGTTGTGTGGGTTGTCTGTTTGCCCAATTGGTGTGGAATCTGTTTGGAGATGCCATCGCCCAACGTCTAACGCGCCTATACCATTTCCTGTTTGCCTTCCCGATCCGTAAAGGATGGGTCAAGGAGTAATACCTGCCCGCAGGGGGCAAGCCCCCTGCCAGCTAGAGTATGCCTGTCGTCACGCGGAACTCCCGCATCTCCCCTGCTTTTAACATCACCGCCATCGGTGTTGCTGTACTCTCTGGGCTGCAACTGGCCGGCTGGACGAACGCCGTCGCCCGTGAGTTGGCTCGTGGCCGCCGTAAGACGGCATAGCTGAATTGGCCGGTGGCAAAACGGGTTACATACCTTCTGCCGCACGGTGCCAGCATAAAGAACTCGGCCTGATCAACATATAGCGAGAGATCGTCAGAACAAATGACCTGCTGCGGATTATCACGGATATTGAGCGCACAGCCCGGCAGATTTTGGCGGAAAACGGCCCCTTCCTCACAGGCATAGTTCATATGGCACATATAACTTAATGGCTGAGCCTGCTCAGCCAGGTTGTCGATCACCATTTCAATACTGAACTGTGTGCTGTTGGCGGCTAACTGAACGGCCGGTTGGATGCGGCAAGGGCCATCGGCAGTGCGGGCTCGTATAGCGATCGCTTCCTCTTCGACTTCCAGCCAGACATCAATCACCGGACCATGATTAGCAGGCAATCCTTGGTGAGAGGCAAAACAGCCACGGGCATCATTACGTCGAGGCTGCAGCTGGCTGGCTTTTGCTTTGAGAGACTGGCCATCAAACACCGCATCCCAAATCATCAAATCCTGGTAGGGCAACAACGTTAAGGTACCCCGCTGATTTTGCAGCACCAACGCGGCGATATCACCAGGAAACATAAACGCGGTCACCGTAAAACCAGCGCCGCGATACACTTCATTCGGCTCTATGCCGAACAATCCAGGGCTCAGATTAATGATCGTCTTCATCTTCTTTCCTCAGGGGCAGCCGTTGCACAGTGAACGGATTTGTCAATATACAGTCTATGTTATTTAAATAACATTTTCCAGCAAACACTGTGTTAGACGTTGCTGTAAAACTCCAGCTCTCCCTAAAAATTACTTTTAATACAGCTTGAAACATCAATGTTAGAAATGTTAGGATTATAACATCACTGACACCACAGAACGTTTTTACCCCCATAGAGGAAATGACCATGACTACTGAACAGATTGATTACGCTCGCTATATCGACCATACCCTGCTGGCTATGGACACCACGGACAGCCAGATCAACCAACTGTGCGAAGAAGCGCGTCAGCATAATTTCTATGCCGTTTGCGTTAACTCGGGTTATGTCCCGTTGGCCGCTCACCTGTTGCAGGATAGCAACGTTAAAGTATGCTCGGTTATCGGCTTCCCTCTGGGGGCTGGTTTGACCGTCTCCAAGGCTTTCGAAGCCAAAGCTGCCATTGCCGCTGGCGCCCAGGAAATCGACATGGTGATCAACGTCGGTTGGCTGAAAAGCGGCCTGAATGACGAAGTGAAGGCCGATATCGCCGCGGTGCGTGAAGTTTGCGCGGCTATCCCGTTGAAGGTAATATTGGAAACCTGTCTGCTCAGCGATGAACAAATCGTTGTAGTTTGTGAAATGTGTCGTGAACTGGATGTCGCTTTCGTTAAAACCTCTACCGGTTTCAGCACAGGCGGCGCTCGTGAAGACCACGTCAAACTGATGCGTGCTACCGTAGGCAGCGAGATGGGTGTCAAAGCCTCTGGCGCAGTGCGCGATCGCGCTACCGCAGGGAAAATGATTGCCGCCGGTGCAACACGTATCGGCACCAGCTCGGGCGTTGCGATCGTTTCTGGCGATGCGGCTGACACCGGTAGCTACTGATTTTCGCTAGCTCTATCTAGGTATAGCGACATCTAATGCGGGGTTGTGCCCTCAGTGCGAACTGGGTCTGCACGACTCCGCATTATTGTGTTGGAGCGAACGAAAGAAACTTTTGGCTCCTTTATCCCTTTCGGCCACACTTGAGAAACTTGGGGTATAAACCTGTAGGAAAAACTGATGGAAACCCGGCGCGACGAACGTATCAACCGGCTAGTTCAGGCTCTAAAGCGTTCTGACAAGATCCACTTAAAAGAAGCAGCCGCACTGCTCGGCGTCTCGGAAATGACCATCCGGCGCGATCTCAGTGCCGAACCTGCTGCAGTGGTCTTGCTTGGGGGTTATGTCGTAGCCGATCCGCGTATCAACGGGGTCACCAATTATTTTGTCTCCGACCAGAAAGCCAAACAGGTGGCGGAAAAGCGCCGTATTGGCATGCTGGCGGCACCGCTGGTCAACGAAAACGACACGGTTTTCTTTGACTGTGGCACCACCACCCCGGCCATTATCGACGCCATTGCCGATGAACTCCCCTTTACCGCCATTTGCCACTCACTCAACACCTTTCTGGCGCTGCAGGACAAGCCCAACTGCAAGGTGATCCTGTGCGGCGGTGAATTCAAACCGAGCAACTACATTTTCACCGCTGTTGGCCAACATAATGAGTTGGACCACATCTGCCCTAACGTGGCCTTTATTTCAGCGGCAGGCATCACTTTGCAGCACGGCGCAACCTGCTTCAACCTTGATGAACTGGCGATGAAACACAAAGCGTTGGACAAGGCGCAGCAAAAGATCCTGGTCGCCGACCACAGCAAATTTGCCCAAACCAAGCCTGCCTGCATCGGGCCGCTGGCATTGTTCGATAAGGTGATTACCGATCGCCAGCCTGACCCCGAGTTCATCGAGTTTTTCGACCAACACGCGGTCACTTTGCGTTTCTAATCTTGGCCTCACTGCCGATTTTATGCCGTGTCCCTGGTGCTACTTGAGGGACGCGGTTGCAAATTCTTCGTTAAACTCAGGCTTTTTTTTAAGCAATTAAACTGAAAATATTCCTATTGGCCGATAATTACAGGTTAATGGATTGCAACAACTTGCTCGCGTTATTATTCTGCGCAGAACATTATTGCAGTAATTTGCATCAAATCCCCCCCGGATAAAATGGCTCCTTACCCTCAGCAGCCTCGTTATGCTGACTTTTGTTTAAAAATTATCAGCTATTTTTAATCAAATTATCAGGATTTATCCTTATTCATATGATGATTAAGATCGTCTTATTACGGTCATCCGTTTCTAGCCACAGAAACAATCAAAATCATTAAATAAGTTTAAAAACAATAAGATAAGTTTTCCCCTCACAATAACCAAACGTGATCTAAATCACTAAAATAGCTTAATCCGGCATTTTCGCTAGATCCAAACCAGCACATAAAATATATTGCTCGCCCTGCCACACAAGACAGGTTTTTATCCGGTTAAACATCATACAAACCGGATAAAGGTTTTGGGATTAGTGAGAGTGGTTGCAGCATGATGTTTTGCACAAACGCGTAACATTTGCATGAAAATTTACAATAACAGCCTTTAACCGCACACATCACGCATTTGGGAGCAAGATCACGGTTGTTTCTGCTGTAAATCGTTATCTTGCCGCCAACAAAATCGGTGGGCAGTTGCTCCTCCGACAGAAACATCGGCGTTGACCCCGTTAACAGCAGAAACCATTTGGACAGGTTAGCAACATCATTAGCCTGATAAACAATTCAGAGGCGTAATTCAACCTCTAGTTGTAACAACTGATTTTACCACTGGCGGGATAGCAACTTATTTCACCAGCGGATTTTAAACTTAAGTTTTTCTTTTTATTTTAAATTATCGTGTTCACCTCGGAGATATTTATGGACACTACACAGACCGGCACTATCGCCTCTGCAGCCTCAGGTTCCAGCACGGCCTGGCGTAAATCAGATACCATGTGGATGTTGGGCCTCTACGGCACTGCCATCGGCGCTGGCGTCTTGTTCTTGCCAATCAACGCCGGTATCGGTGGTTTGATCCCGCTGATCATCATGGCCATCATCGCCTTCCCGATGACCTTCTTCGCCCACCGTGGCCTGTGCCGTTTCGTTTTGTCCGGCAAAAACCCAGGTGAAGACATCACCGAAGTGGTAGAAGAACACTTTGGTATCAGCGCAGGTAAACTGATCACCCTGCTCTACTTCTTCGCCATTTACCCAATCCTGCTGGTTTATAGCGTTGCGATCACCAACACCGTGGACAGCTTCATCACCCACCAATTGGGTATGGCCTCGCCACCACGCGCCATCCTGTCGCTGATCCTGATCGTTGGCCTGATGGGCATCGTGCGTTTCGGTGAGCAGGCGATCGTGAAGACCATGAGTATCCTGGTATTCCCGTTTGTTGGGGTGCTGATGCTGCTGGCGCTTTATCTGATCCCTAACTGGAGCAGTGCCATCTTCGAAAACGTCTCACTGGCCGGTTCTGGCGGCAGCCTGGGCCACGGCCTGGTGATCACCCTGTGGCTGGCAATCCCGGTTATGGTGTTCTCGTTCAACCACTCACCGATCATCTCCGCCTTTGCTGTAGCAAAACGCGAAGAGTACGGCGTGGACGCTGAGAAGAAATGTTCCCGCATCCTGGGCTACGCACACATCATGATGGTGCTGACCGTGATGTTCTTTGTTTTCAGCTGCGTGCTGAGCCTGTCCCCGGCGGATCTGGCCGAAGCCAAAGCGCAAAACATCTCCATCCTGTCTTACCTGGCTAACCACTTTAACAACCCGGTTATCGAGTACATCGCACCAGTCATCGCCTTTATCGCCATCACCAAATCCTTCCTGGGCCACTACCTCGGCGCTCGTGAAGGCTTTAACGGCATGATTGCCAAATCGATGAGAAGCCGTGGCAAGACCATCACCACCCACAAGCTTAACCGCATCACTGCCATCTTCATGCTGGTGACCACCTGGATCGTTGCCACGCTGAACCCAAGCATTCTGGGCATGATCGAGAACCTGGGTGGCCCAATCATCGCGATGCTGCTGTTCCTGATGCCGATGTATGCGATCCGTAAAGTGCCTGCCATGCGCAAGTACAGCGGCCACATCAGCAACGTATTTGTGGTCGTGATGGGCCTGATTGCCATCTCTGCCATCCTGTACACACTGTTCGGTTAATAGCGCTCAGCCGGTGCCTTATGGCACCGGCTATCTCGAATCTCCCCTCCTACCCCGCCGCGAACTCAAGCATGACCCATATGCCCCCTAAACGGCAGGCTGAGGGAATTAACTTCAAGAAGGAAGCGAGACTATGGTCAGCGTTTTCGATATTTTCAAAATTGGCATCGGCCCTTCCAGTTCCCACACCGTCGGCCCGATGAAAGCCGGTAAACAGTTTATTGATGATTTGCAGGCTGCCGGGCAACTCCACGATACAACGCGGGTGGCGGTTGACGTCTACGGCTCACTGTCACTGACGGGTAAAGGGCACCATACCGACATCGCGATTATTATGGGCCTGGCGGGTAATCTGCCCCATGATGTGGACATCGACAGCATCGCCGGCTTTATTCGTGATGTAGAACAGCGTGGCCGCCTGTTGTTGGCAAAGGGTGAGCACGAGGTCGATTTTCCACAGCTTGGTGGCATGAACTTCCATAGCACTAACCTGCCGCTGCACGAAAACGGCATGTCGATCAGCGCCTATGCTGGCGATCGGTTACTGCACAGCAAAACCTATTACTCCATCGGCGGCGGATTTATCGTTGATGAAGAAAACTTCGGTCAATCGGCCAACAATAGCGTCGCAGTCCCCTACCCTTATCGCTCCGCAGTGGATTTGCAGCAGCACTGCAAAGATACCGGGCTTTCGCTTTCCGGGTTGGTGATGCAGAACGAACTGGCATTGCGCAGCAAAGAAGAGATCGAAGCGCATTTTGCCGACGTCTGGCAGGTGATGCGTGCAGGTATCGAACGCGGTATGAATACCGAAGGGTTGCTCCCTGGCCCAATGAAGGTACAACGCCGTGCTGCCGCCCTGCGCCGCATTCTGGTCACCGGTGACAAGAACAATATCGACCCGATGAACGTAGTAGATTGGATCAATATGTTCGCGTTTGCGGTTAACGAAGAGAACGCTGCGGGTGGCCGGGTGGTGACGGCGCCCACCAACGGTGCCTGCGGTATCATTCCAGCGGTGCTGGCATATTACGACCAGTTTATCCGCCCGGTGAACACCAACTCCTACAGCCGTTACTTCCTGACTGCCGGTGTGATCGGCACGTTGTACAAGATGAATGCTTCAATCTCCGGTGCCGAAGTGGGCTGCCAAGGGGAAGTCGGCGTGGCCTGCTCCATGGCGGCAGCGGGTCTGGCGGAGCTGATGGGCGGCAGCCCGGCGCAGGTTTGTATCGCCGCAGAGATTGCCATGGAGCACCATCTGGGGCTGACCTGTGATCCACTGGCAGGACAGGTTCAGGTGCCTTGTATCGAACGTAACGCGATTTCTGCCGTAAAGGCAGTCAATGCCGCACGTATGGCACTGCGTCGCACCAGCGAGCCGCGTGTTTGCCTGGATAAGGTGATCGAGACCATGTACGAAACCGGCAAGGACATGAACTCCAAATACCGCGAGACATCTCAGGGCGGGTTGGCCATCAAGGTTGTAGCGTGTAATTGATCTGGCAGAAGGGGCCACTGTTGGCCCCTTATCAAACAAAGATTAGCCGAAAATACCGCCAAACCACTGGGTCAGCTTCATCATCACAAAGTCCCACATGCGGCTAAAGAAGTTCCCTTCCTTCACTTCCTGCATCACCACCAGCGGGTGCTGATCGATAGTTTTGCCATCCAGTTGGAAATCGATGGTGCCCACCACCTGATTTTTCGCCAGCGGTGCTTCCAGCGTCGGTTGGTTAAGCTTATAGCTGGCCTTCAGGTTTTTCATCTGCCCTTTGGGAATAGTGACGGCGGCATCCTTCGCCACGCCCAACGGCACCTCGCCCACGTCGCCAAACCACACTTTCTGCGTTACAAAGGCTTTATCGGCCTTGATCGGCGTTGCGGTTTCATAGAAGCGGAAGCCCCAGGTCAGCAACTTCTCGCTTTCGCTAAAGCGCACACGGTCACTCGGAGCCCCTAGCACCACTGAAATCAGGCGCATTGGGCCATCGGTGGCCGAGGCGACCAGGTTATGCCCGGCCCCGCCGGTGTAACCGGTTTTGATACCATCCACGTTCAGGTTGGTACTCCACAGCAGGCGGTTACGGTTTATCTGGCGGATCTTGTTGAAGGTGAACTCTTTTTCTTTATGCAACGCGTACTCATCCGGCACGTCGCGGATCAGCGCCTGGCTCAGCAACGCCATATCACGTGCGGTGCTGTACTGTCCTTCGGCATCCAGACCATGCACGGTCAGGAAGTGGGTATTTTGCAGGCCGAGGGACTTGCCGTAATTGTTCATCAAGCCAACGAACGAATCCTGGCTACCCGCCACGAAATCCGCCAAGGCGATGCTGGCGTCGTTACCTGACTGGATGACGATGCCTTTATTGAGTTCCGATACCGGCACCTGATCGCCGGGTTTGATAAACATCAAAGAAGAACCCCGCAGCACCGGGTTGCCGGTTGCCCAGGCATCTTTGCCCACGGTGACCAGATCGTCCGGTTTGATTTTACCGGCCTTCATCGCCTGGCCAATCACATAGCTGGACATGATTTTAGTCAGGCTCGCGGGATCCAGGCGTGTATCCGCATTGCCTTCTGCCAGGATCTTGCCGCTGTTGTAATCCATCAATACATAGGCTTTCGCATCGACCTGCGGTGCGGCCGGAGCCTCTGCTGCCTGTACGGTAGGCACAACCAACAACATGACACCTACACTGAGGGCCAATTTACCAAGAGGAGTAGAACGGTTATTTTTCATCATGACGTCGCCAGAGTGTCCATTCAAACCATTGAAATAGCGTTAACTTTCAAACATGTTCACGTTTTCAGCCAACCAGCGAGAGTGGCACCAGGCCGCGCTGCCAACCGCGAAATACCCAGCGGCTCCCATTTGGGCCAACGCGGCACCGAAAGTGCCCTCGTTGTGAGTTTATTAGATTGCTCTTATTTTTGCAGGGTTTAGGCTGATTTTTCTGCATTTTTACATAACTGTACGTTACCGCAGAGAAATTGGTTGGAAATCAGGCTATGTGCCAGGTTATGCAAACTTTCAACAAACCGTCGCCGCACTGTCATCAAAGTTACTTATGCTCTGCGCATTTCACCGTGGCAACTGGCTCGACGCCGCGAGTATCCGTTATCCTGTAGCCGCAGCATTCCTTGCCGGAGAAATATTGATGGATTTAGCCCTGTTCGACCTGGATGAAACCCTGATTGATGATGACAGCGCCAGCCTGTGGGTTCGCTGGCTGGTGACCGAAGGGTTCGCTCCGGCAGAATTGGAACGCCAAGAACAGTTGTTGATGCAATCCTATTATCAGGGACAACTGTCGATGGAAGATTATATGCAGGCAACGTTGGTTCCGCTGGCGGGCCTGAGTACCCAGACCGTCGACGGTTGGGTGCAGCGCTATATTCGTCGGGATATCCTGCCTCGCGTCTACCCCGCGGCACGCGAACGCATGCAATGGCATCGCGAACGCGGCGACTGCATTCTGGTGATTTCAGCAACCGGTGAACATCTGGTTGCCCCCATCGCCGAACAACTGGGGGCCGATGGCGCGCTGGCTATCGGTGTCGAAGTGTCAGAGGGCCGTTTTACCGGCAAGACCTACGGCACCATGACCTATCAGCAGGGTAAGGTCATTCGCCTGCAACAGTGGTTACAGCAACACCCTGAACTGCAATTTGCCCATAGCCACGGCTATAGCGACTCCATTAACGATAAAGCCATGCTGGAATACGTCGACAGCGCCACCGTTATCAACCCGAATAGCGATCTTGGCGCGCTGGCAGAAAAGCACGGTTGGGAAGTCTGCCTCTGGGAACGCTGATTTCAAGGTGACAAAAACGGCTTTGTAGCGTAGGTATGAGAGTTACTTTTATCCGTCGATGAGGAGGTGCTTTGTGCTGACCATTTGGGGCCGTGAAAATTCTAACAACGTCAAAAAAGTGCGCTGGTGTGCCGCAGAGTTAGGGCTAAATTACACCCATATCAACGCCGGAGGTGCCTACGGTAAGGTTAACGAAGAGCCCTATCGTTCGCTTAATCCCAACGGCCTGGTGCCGCTGTTGCAAGATGGGGATTTCGTGTTGTGGGAATCCAATACCATTGTGCGTTATCTGGCGGCCAAGTTCGGCCAGACGCCATTTTACCCACAGGACCTCCAGGATCGCGCTGCGGCTGAAAAATGGATGGACTGGAATACCTCAACCATCGCCGCCCCCCTCCGCAACGTGTTCTGGGGCATGGTTCGCACTCCGCCCGAAAAGCGTGATATGGCGCTGATTGAGGCTGGCATTGCTGAACTGGAGCAACACTTTGCGATCATCGAACGTACGTTGGCGGAGCAGCCTTTCCTCTCAGGCCAAGAGTTCGGCATCGGCGATATTCCGCTCGGCAGCTTTGTTTACGCCTGGTTTTCCATGCCGATCGAACGCCAACCTAGCCCGCATATGGAACGCTGGTATCAACGGCTGTGCGCACGCCCTGCTTACCAGCACGCGGTGATGATACTACTCACTTGATTACCAAGGTGTCTCAGATGGGGCACTTCTTACAACGCAGGGACGCAAAAGCATGTCATTGTTTTATTTACAGGTACGCAGAAACCATCTGACCCTGAAAAGCCTCGATACTCAGAAGACCGCCTCTAGAGTTGGCCCTTTCAGCACTCAACGGCTGCTGGTCGGCCAGTTTTTTATTGCCGAATACTGCCTGTATAATCTGGTACCAGAGTTTTTCCCTGGCTTTCTCAATCAGCTTAAGCGCCGCCATTTACGTCATGACATAGTGATCCATGCAATGGAAATGCTGGAAGGCGGCGTAAGCCAGGTAGAGCAGCGGATCCTGCAGGAAATTACCGTTGCAAGCTTTCCCAAAGGATATCACTCAGTATATGCGGACCCGCATCCCCTGAGTGATGATACGGTAAAACGCATTTTATTAATGAATTCTGACCAAATGCTTACCGCCGCCGATCTTAAACTCACCTAAATTTCAATATGTTGCATTTTTCCTTTGCTGTGCTTAAGTTAGTTGAACCATCCAGGAGGCACCATGAAAATCACCGTAACAGACGCACTACAGCCAGAAGATACCGAAGAGATTCGCAATCATTTGAAGACTTATAACCGCCAATTTGTCGGCGATATCCTGAACAAAAACATCGGGGTTTTTGTCTTGGATGATCAGGGTAATAAACTCGCTGGGTTAACCGGCAGTACCGTAGGCTGTTGGTTAAGCATCGATCTGTTGTGGGTTTCTGAGACATTACGCGGCGAAGGTGTAGGCAGTAAGCTCATCAAGAAAGCAGAACAGCAGGCAATAGCGGATGGCTGCAAATTTGCGCGTGTAGATACTTTCAGTTTCCAGGCTCGGCCATTCTACGAAAAACAGGGTTACCAATTGCAAATGACATTGCACAATGCGCCGGTAGAGCATGAACGCTATTTCTTCACCAAAACCCTCACAGACTGACAGGTAACGCGATGGAAACCCAAGCAATGGTAATCAACTGCGTGGCGTACAAGGCCGGAAAACGGCTGACCGACGTGACGATTGAGGATATCAGTGAAGTGGTCAAGGAGCCGGACACTTTTATCTGGCTGGGCTTGTGGCAACCGGAAGACGCGTTTATGCGCAAGATCCAGGAGGAATTCGGCCTGCACGATCTGGCGATCGAAGACGCCTTATGTGCCCATCAACGGCCGAAAATAGAAACCTACGGTGACTCGCTGTTCATCGTGGTGAAAACCGCACAGTGGATGAAAGAAGAAGTCGAATACGGTGAGACCCACTTTTTCGTTGGTAAAAACTTCCTGATCAGCGTGCGCCACGGTGCTTCCTCCAGCTATGCCCCAATCCGCGCCAAGGCAGAGGAAAACCCCAAGCAGCTTTGCCATGGACCTGGCTTTGCGCTGTATTCGGTATTGGATTTTATCGTCGACAACTATCGCCATATCGTCGGCAAGTTCGAAACGATGATCGAAGACATCGAGTCCAACATGTTCAGGTCGGAGTTTGACGAAACCGCCATCGAAAACGTCTACAGCCTGCGCCGCCACCTGCTCGGCCTGCGGAATGCCGCCCTGCCGATGGATGAGATCTGCAACCAGCTGATCCATCTGCATGAGGATGTGATCCCTAAAGAATTACGGGCCTACGTTCGCGACGTGCAGGACCATACCCGGCAGGTCGCCAGCACGCTAGATGATATGCGCGAAATGCTGACCAACGCCATGCACGTCAATCTGGCATTGGTGACCGTCAAGCAAAACGAAGTGGTTAAGCGATTGGCAGGCTGGGGGGCGATCCTGGCCATTCCAACGGTGATCTTCAGCCTGTACGGCATGAACTTCGCCGATATGCCCGAGTTGAAGTTCCCCTGGGCTTACCACACCACGCTGGGCGTCACCGTCGCCGGTTGCTTCTTCCTGTACCAAAAACTCAAGCGTTCCGGCTGGTTATAGATCGCCATCAAAACGGCCTATACTGCCAGGGTCGAGACTGCTGCTGGCAACGTTACGTTGGGGCGCTGCATGCGCCCGTCTGGCTTTGTCATCAATCTGGGCCGTTTTTGTTTACGCCACCAACATATAACGGTGTAATTTCCCGTTGCCCAAGTGTAAAATCCGCCCGTTTCTATTTTGGATTGAGCTATGTCACAAACTATGACCCCAAAAGCCCCCCGTGTCGGCTTTGTCTCACTAGGTTGCCCGAAAAACCTGGTTGATTCTGAACGGATCCTGACTGAACTGCGTAACGAAGGTTACCAGGTAGTGCCCCGCTATGATGATGCTGAGCTGGTGATCGTGAACACCTGCGGCTTTATCGACAGCGCCGTTCAAGAGTCACTGGAAGCAATCGGTGAAGCCTTGAACGAGAATGGCAAGGTGATTGTGACCGGCTGCCTCGGTGCCAAGGAAAACCAAATTCGTGAGGTGCACCCGAAGGTCCTGGAAATTACCGGGCCGCACAGCTACGAACAGGTTTTGTCCCACGTTCACCAATATGTGCCGAAACCGGAGCATAACCCCTTTACCAGCCTGACTCCGGCGCAGGGCGTGAAGCTGACGCCAAAGCACTACGCCTACCTGAAGATTTCCGAAGGCTGCAACCATCGCTGCACCTTCTGCATCATCCCATCGATGCGCGGCGACTTGGACAGCCGTCCGATCGGCTCCGTGCTGGATGAAGCCAAACGCCTCGTGGAATCTGGGGTGAAAGAGCTGCTGGTGATCTCACAAGATACCTCGGCCTACGGCGTCGATGTCAAACACCGTACCGGTTTCTGGAACGGCCAGCCGGTAAAAACCAGCATGGTCAGCCTGTGTGAACAGCTTTCCAGCCTGGGTGCCTGGGTGCGTCTGCACTACGTTTACCCTTACCCGCACGTGGACGACGTGATCCCGCTGATGGCTGAAGGCAAGATCCTGCCTTATCTGGATATTCCACTGCAGCACGCCAGCCCGAAAATCCTCAAGCTGATGAAACGCCCTGGCGCGGTTGAACGCACGCTGGAGCGCATCAAGCGCTGGCGCGAAATCTGCCCGGACCTGACGCTGCGCTCCACCTTTATCGTTGGCTTCCCAGGGGAAACCGAAGAAGACTTCCAGATGCTGCTCGACTTCCTGACCGAAGCCAAGCTGGATCGCGTTGGCTGCTTCAAGTTCAGCCCGGTAGAAGGTGCTGCCGCTAATGAACTGGCCGACCCGGTGCCAGAAGAAGTGAAGGAAGAACGCTTCCATCGCTTTATGCAGCTGCAGCAACAAATCTCCGCCCAACGCTTGCAAGACAAGATTGGCCGCGAAGTGCTGGTGCTGATCGACGAAGTGGATGAGGAAGGTGCCATTGGCCGCAGCATGGCGGACGCACCGGAAATCGACGGCGCGGTATACCTTAACGGTGAAGCCAATGTCAAAGTCGGTGACATCGTCAAAGTGAAGATTGAGAACGCCGACGAGTACGATCTCTGGGGTTCCAAGGTCTGATTTCGACCACCGAGGAAAACCATAAAGGGGTTAGCAGTAATGCTAACCCCTTTATTTATTGGTGAACTACCAGCTAGTTACTTTTCGTCTGGCAGAGCATAAGCAATGACATAGTCACCCCGCTCTGCGGCCTGACGAGCACCACCAGCACTGATGATAATGTATTGCTTACCGTTCTTCGGCGAGACAAAGGTCATTGGACCGGACTGGCTGCCCACTGGCAGACGTTCTTTCCAGATCTCTTTCCCGGTTGCCGTATCGAAGGCACGCAGGTAGAAATCCTGAGTACCAGCAAAGAACAGCAGGCCGGATTGAGTAGACAGACTCGCCCCCAGCGTTGGCATGCCAACTTCCATCGGCATACGCATTTTGATGCCCAGCGGCCCCGTATCCTGCACCGTACCTACCGGAACCTGCCACACCAGCTTGCCAGACTTCAGGTCTACCGCTGACATGGTGCCAAACGGCGGCTTCTGGCATGGAATGCCCAGTGGGGAAAGGAAGCGTTCACGGATCGCACCAAACGGCGTACCGTCCATCGGAACCAGACCCATTTCGATGCCGCTGGCGCCGGTCGGCACCTTGCTGCGTGGCACCATCGAGTTGGCCAGCCCCAAACGCATGTCGTTAACAAACATGATGGCATTGTTCGGATCCACCGAAACGCTGCCCCAGTTCATCCCGCCCAACGAGCCAGGATATTGTAGAGCACGGTCGATACCCGGCGGTGTATAGACGCCCTGGTGACGCATCCCTTTGAACTCGATACGGCACAGCAGTTGATCGAGCGGCGTTGCGCCCCACATATCTGACTCGGTCAGCGTCTGGTTGCCAATATTCGGCATTCCCACCGAGAACGGCTGGGTCTTGGAGTAACGTTCGCCAGGCACATTGCCTTGCGGCACTTCACGCTCTTCCACTTTCGCCACCGGCTGACCGTTCTCACGGTTGAGCATAAAGATCATGCCCTGCTTACTGGTTTGCACCAGCACGGGTGTCGTACCACCCTTGCCATCTGGCAGATCGTACAGTAACGGTTGAGACGGCAGGTCAAAGTCCCACAGGTCATGGTGCGTGGTTTGGAAATGCCAACGCACTTTGCCGCTGGTAGCATCAACAGCCACGATGGAAGAGCTGTATTTATCATCCAGCGCGGTACGCTCGCCGCCGAAGAAATCAGGCGTGGCGTTACCGGTCGGCAGATAGATCAGATTCAGTTTGGCGTCGTAAGACATTGCGGACCATACGTTCGGCGTACCGCGCGTATAGGTTTCACCCGCTGGTGGCAGCTTGGTAATGGCCGGATTACCCGGATCCCACGCCCAGGCAAGTTCACCAGTATGCACATCATAAGCACGCACCACACCAGGAGGTTCGCCGGTAGAGAAGTTGTCCGCCACGCGGCCACCCACCACCACCAGGTTACCCGCCACCAATGGGGTTGAGGTTTGCTGGTAATAACCCGGTTTAACTTCGCCCATGCCCGCTTTCAGATCGACGGTGCCGTTATCACCAAAGTCGGCGCAAGGTTTGCCGGTCTCGGCATCAATGGCAATCAAACGCGCATCGATGGTTGGCAGGAACAGACGGCGTTCGCACATGGCTGGTGCCGTAGCGTTAGCGGCAACCACTGGCGATGAGGCAGGCTGAGCCGCATTGTCGTAATAACCCAGGCCACGGCAGCGCTGCCAGTTAGGTGCTGAGGCTTTAGGATCGAAGGACCACAGCTGTTTGCCAGTATCGGCCTCCAAAGACAGCACTTTGCCGTAGGCGGTACAGACATACAGGGTATTACCGATCTGCAGCGGAGTATTCTGGTCTTCAGCGCCGGAACCGTTGCTTTGTGGAATATCGCCGGTATGGGCAATCCACGCCACCTTCAGCTTGCTGACGTTAGACTTGTTGATCTGATCCAGCGCGGCAAAACGGTCACCGTGGGTGGTATTCCCCCAATGTTCCCAGTTTTTCTGCTCACTACCGGCAGCCACCGGTTTAACCGGAATATCTTCCTTGGCCGCCACCAGTGGCGTAGGCACAAAGGTGTAACCAAATCCGGCCACCAGCGCAACCGCCAGCAACCCAGCCAAAGAATAGCTGACGAAGCCGCGAACCGGATGACCGGCACGTTTCTTCAACCATGGATAGGCCAACGCGGCCAGGAAGGCCAGCACGCCGAACATAAACAAGCGTGAGAACAACGGCCAGAAATCCAGACCAACGTCCCACAACGCCCAAATCAGGGTGAACACAAAGGCCAGCGCATACACCCATATGCCCGCAGGTTTGAGCTTGATCACCAGTACCGCAGCGATCAGCATCACCACTCCCATCAGCCCAAAATAGAGGCTCCCTCCCAATGAAGCCAGGTAAACGCCGCCGATTGCCAGCGCGAGGCCGATGACGCCCATCAGCCCCCCCAGCAGCCACATCAAGTAATTCCCTATACTTCGTTTATTGCCTGTCTTTGCCATATTCACTTTCTCCCACCGCTAGCAACGCGCAAATGTTGGCGCACTCACTGGTGTAATAAATAACCATCCCAAGATAACAACTCAACGGGGGTTAGGTTCCCCGCTGTACTACTGCTTACTACTCAAATGAATAAGCAACACTCATGCCCCCACCCCAGTTTCTGCCTGGAGCGGGTTCGAAATAGCGGCCATTGCCTTCGTTGACAATCACCGAGCCGACGTACTGGCGATCAAACAGATTGTCCACCCGGCCAAAAACGGTAAATTGCCAGTTCCCTACCGGGTAGCGATATCCGGTATTCAGCGCTGCCACGGTGTAGGACGGTGCCTGCTGTGAATTCTGATCGTTGGTCTGGATATCGCTCATGTAGCGCACTTCAGCACCGGCGAACCAACCTTGCGGCGGCGACCAGGCCAGCGAGGCGTACCCCATATTGCGGGCAATCCCCGGCAGGCGGTTGCCCTTCGGCACCTGCTTTGCGGCAGAACAGATGTTGTCACCGCAGACATCATCACGGTAAGTGGCATCCAGCAGCGTCCAAGCCATTTGCAGACGCCAGTCGTAGCTGAACTGTTGATCCAGCGCTAACTCCAGCCCACGGCGACGGGTTTGCCCCGCATTCTTGTAGCTGGTGCGCCCGTTGCTGCTCTCATCAACGACAATTTCGTTTTTGGTATCGGTTTGGAACAGCGCCGCGCTGAACAGGCCGTTGCCTACACGGGTCTTGCTTCCCAGCTCAACGGTATCGCTGGTAGCAGGTTTTAGACCGAGATTGAGCCCCGCCACGCCACCTGGGCGATAAGAGAGTTCATTGATGGTAGGGGTTTCAAAACCACGCCCGGCGGAAGCATACACATTCCAGGCCTTGGTCAACGCATAGTTGAGCGAGCCTACTGGCAGCCACTGGTGATAGCGGGCATCGCCACTGTCATCACCATTACTGCCGGTAATATAGCGATCGTTGGAGTCGAAATTGACGGTGCTGAAGCGTACCCCAGCATCCAGCGTCAAACGTTGGGTCAGGTTCCAGGACGTTTGCAGATAAGGGTCCACATTCCACATTAGGTTGCGTTCATCCCGCCGTAGATTCCCCTTGGTCCCCAATTCGTTAATGCCGTTGACTACCGTGAAATTCTCATAGCCTTTGCGCTGCTCGGTCATGGTTTCGTAGTCGAGCCCGCCCGTCACGCTGAAGGGCAACGTGGCGATTTCACCGCGATGAGTCCAGCGAGTATCGATGCCCTGGTAATGACGCGCCAGAGAGATCACTCCGCCGGGATGTTGTTCACTACGCTGCTGTACGGCTACAGGAATTGACTGATACTGCGTGGTTTCCCGCTCACCGGCGTAAGTCATGATGCTCAGATCGTCATTGGCGCTCATCTGGCGTTCATAGCGTAACCCGGCCTGGGTCTGAGAAATGGTTTTACGCGTGTTGTATTGATCTGCTCTTGGTGCCTGGCGCGGATTGTCGTGCCATTCGGCTTCGGTTAAACCACCGGGATCGTCGGCATTAATATCCACCGAGTTAAACAACAGCGTCAGCGTACTGACATCATCAATGCGCACACCCAAACGCGCGTTACCCAGGTTCTTGCGTGCCCCACTGTGGTCACGGAACCCTTCGGTGGTAAAACGCGTCGCGGAGACGGCGTAGTTCACGTCACCTGCGTGCGTGCCATCGCCGGTTGCACCGCTGGCTTTCATACCGTAGCGCCAGGTGCCGTCACTACCGCTATACATGCCCGCTTCAATCTTGTCCGGCTGTTGGCCGGTTTCGGTCTCTACGTTGATGACGCCGCCGGAAGCGTTGCCATACAGAGCGGAAAACGGCCCACGCAGGACCTCCACCTTATCCACTGAATTGAGATCGATATTCGACGTTTGCCCTTGGCCATCCGGCATGGTGGCAGGAATACCATCCACATAAATACGTACGCCGCGTACGCCGTACATTGAGCGCGAGCCAAAACCACGGATTGACAGTTGCAAATCTTGCGCATAATTCTGGCGATTTTGAATTTGCAGCCCCGGCACGCTACCCAGCCCTTCGGAGAGATTAATCTGCGGCCTGGCCTGACGAAGTTCATCGCCATTAAGCACGCTAACCGCAGCCGGAGTACTCAATTCTGAAAGACCGCTGCGCTTGGCCGTAACCACCATGGAAGATGGGTCCACTGCCCGATCGCTGGCCTGTACGTTTACCGTCATACACAGAGCGCAAGGTAACAGCGCAGAAATGGCGATAGGTGAGATCGCTGTATTTTTTTTATTAATAAAATTCATGTAAAAACTGCCATTAGACGCTTGAGAGGATAGGTACCTTTTAGAAAAAACCGAGCGTATGTTAATACTTATCGCAACAGTTTGAAAATAGCGGAGAGAAACTCAAATTTCCGTTAACTCGAATTTTACACAAATGATAAATATAGATGATGTATACAAGGAGGGGGAATATGAAGGATTTAGATTATTACTTTCAATATCAATGCGTAAAATTAATTTCCTTGTAATTTAGTCGAGTTTAATAATCAAACTGACAGATTAAAAATAAGCAAAGTTATTTTAGAGGGATACTGCCCCGCAAGCTGCGGGACAGTTTGATTGGGTTAACCGATCGGCATGCGATTCGGGTCTGGGTATTGATATTCAAACCCCAGCTCGTTACAGATACGGCTACCGTCCACCAGCCGCCCTTCTTGTTCATCTTCTTGCGCAAACTGCGGAGGTTGCAGATGCAGTTGCTCGGCTAGCGCCGGGTAGAAATCACGTTTGAGCGGATGGCCTGGCGCACAAAGATTATAGGTGTGCCCGCCCTTCGGCAGCTTCAGTAGCAGTTGAATGGCCGCGATCACGTCATCCTGATGCACCAGATTGACCCCGTGCGAACCGCCCTTGACGTCAACCTTACCCGCCAGGAAACGCCCTGGATGCCGATCCCCACCCACCAGCCCTGCCAAGCGCAAAACGTCCACCGACGTGTTGGGTAATTGATGCAGCCAAAGCTCCAACTCTTCCAGCACCCGGCCAGCCGACGTCACCGGCTTGAGCGGCGAATCTTCCCGAACGGTGCCGGTGGTTTCACCGTAAACCGACGTGGAGCTGGTAAAGATAATATGCGGCACACCAAACGCTATCGCGCTGTCTACCAGCATACGTACGGCATCAAAGTAGCTTGCGCTCCCCTCGACGGTGCGGCTGGCTGGCAGAGTGATCACCAACGCATCCGTGTACAACAGTTGTTCCAGATCGTGAGCTTCGCAAATCAGCTCCGGCGTCAGTTCTAGGCGATAACATTCGATACCACTCATCCGCGCGGCTTCTACCCCATCCGGAGTAGTTTTACTGCCAACCACTTCATACCCGTGGCCCATTAACGATAAAGCCAGCGGCATCCCTAACCAACCCAGACCCACAATGGCGACTTTTTTCATCAGTATGCCCCTAAGAATCGACTAACAAGCCCAACTTCACCGTTGCAGAGGACCCCTGGCCACACCGCAGGCGATAGTCGGATACTCCCCTAGGCTACGCCACCGCGCTGGTGGTTACAATCGGTTAACCTTAAGGTTGAGTAAAGCTGCGTCCGGCTAATAACTCACTCGCTTTCAATAAATTAAATTCATAACCACAAAAAAGGGTTGCAAGTTATACAACGGATAGTTTAGCTTAATTAGCACCTCAGCACTGGCTGACCCAATTTTAAAGAGAAATGACATGACTCGCGTTCAGTTCAACCACCATCATCACCATCATCCTGACTAGTCTTTCAGGCGATGTGTGCTGGAAGACGATTCTCGAATCTTCCAGTGGCGCGTAGAACGAACTAAACGCAAGAAAGAGCCCTCGGAAGATATCTTCCGAGGGTTTTTTTTTGGCTCCGGACAGACAGAAAATATAAATTTAATAACAAATTCATAAAATTACAGATTAAACAGAGGTTACCATGTTGGACAAAACACGTTTACGTATCGCCATGCAGAAATCAGGCCGCCTGAGCGAAGAGTCTCAGGAATTGCTGGCCCGCTGCGGCATCAAGATCAACCTGCAGCAACAACGCCTGATTGCCTTCGCCGAGAATATGCCGATCGATATCCTGCGCGTTCGTGATGACGATATCCCAGGCCTGGTGATGGATGGCGTGGTGGATCTGGGCATCATCGGTGAGAACGTGCTGGAAGAGGAATTGCTCAACCGCCGTGCTCAGGGTGAAGATCCTCGCTACTTCACGCTGCGCCGCCTGGATTTTGGGGGGTGCCGCCTGTCGTTGGCCACCTCGCTGGATAGCGAATACTCCGGCCCGCAAAGCCTGCAAGACTCCCGCATTGCTACCTCTTACCCACACCTGCTCAAGCAATACCTCGATAAACAAGGCGTTCGTTTTAAATCCTGCCTGCTGAACGGCTCGGTGGAAGTGGCTCCGCGCGCAGGCTTGGCAGACGCGATCTGTGACCTGGTGTCTACCGGTGCCACCCTGGAAGCCAACGGCCTGCGTGAAGTGGAAGTGATTTACCGCTCGAAAGCCTGCCTGATCCAGCGTGACGGTGAAATGCCGGAAGCCAAACAACAGCTGATCGACCGCCTGATGACCCGCATCCAAGGCGTGATCCAGGCGCGCGAATCCAAATACATCATGCTGCACGCGCCAAGCGAACGCCTGGATGAAATCGTCGCGCTGCTGCCGGGTGCCGAACGCCCTACCATTCTGCCACTGGCAGGCTCTCAGAACCGCGTAGCGATGCACATGGTCAGCAGTGAGACTCTGTTCTGGGAAACCATGGAAAAACTCAAAGCCCTGGGTGCCAGCTCCATTCTGGTGCTGCCAATTGAGAAGATGATGGAGTAACGCCATGCCAAACTTCAATACCGTCGTCAATTGGGGCAGCTGCAGCGCGGAACAGCGCGCGGAGTTGCTGATGCGCCCGGCCATTTCGGCTTCGGACAGCATCACCCGCACGGTGCGCGAGATCCTCGATAACGTGAAGGCCAACGGGGACCGCGCGCTACGTGAGTACAGCGCCAAGTTTGATAAAACCGAAGTCGCGGCATTACGCTTAACGGCAGAGCAGATTGACCAGGCCTGCGCCCGTCTGGGTGACGAGATCAAACAGGCGATGGCCGTAGCCGTCGCCAACGTGGAAACCTTCCACAATGCACAACAACTGCCAGCGGTGGACGTAGAAACCCTGCCCGGCGTGCGTTGTCAGCAGTTGACCCGCCCAATCGATTCGGTGGGTCTGTATATCCCTGGCGGTTCCGCACCGCTGTTCTCCACGGTATTGATGTTGGCGACCCCGGCACGCATTGCCGGTTGCCGCCGCGTGGTGCTGTGTTCACCACCGCCGATCGCCGATGAGATCCTGTATGCCGCCAAACTCTGTGGCGTGCAGGAAGTGTTCCAGGTCGGTGGCGCGCAGGCGATTGCCGCCATGGCGTTTGGCACGGATTCGGTGCCACGGGTAGCGAAAATCTTCGGGCCGGGCAACGCCTTTGTCACCGAAGCCAAACGTCAGATCAGCCAACGGTTGGACGGTGCGGCCATCGATATGCCTGCTGGCCCTTCCGAAGTGCTGGTGATCGCAGACAGCGGCGCGACCCCGGCGTTTGTCGCTTCCGATCTGCTGTCTCAGGCCGAGCATGGCCCGGATTCACAGGTCATTCTGTTAACCCCAGACGCCGCAATGGCCGAAGCGGTCGCCATGGCGGTTGAGCAACAGCTAGCACAACTGCCACGAGCAGAAACCGCTCGCCAGGCTCTGGCCAGCAGCCGCCTGATTGTGGCGAAGGATTTGGCCGAGTGTGTCGCCATCAGCAACCAGTATGGCCCTGAGCACCTGATTATTCAGACCCGCAGCGCGCGCGATCTGGTAGACAGCATCACCAGCGCTGGTTCGGTGTTCCTAGGTGACTGGTCGCCGGAGTCCGCCGGAGATTATGCCTCCGGTACCAACCACGTGCTGCCAACCTATGGCTATACCGCCACCTGCTCTAGCCTGGGGCTGGCGGATTTCCAAAAGCGCATGACGGTACAGGAACTGACGCCACAGGGCTTTATGACCCTGGCCCCGACCATTGAGATCCTGGCTGCCGCCGAGCAACTGGTCGCCCACAAAAACGCCGTGACCCTACGCGTCGCCGCACTGAAGGAGCAAGCATGAGCATCGAAGAATTAGCACGTAAAAACGTGCGCGAGCTGACCCCGTATCAGTCGGCCCGCCGCCTTGGTGGCAAGGGTGACGTCTGGCTGAATGCCAACGAATACCCGGTTGCGCCAGAGTTCCAACTGACCGCCCAGACCTTCAACCGTTACCCGGAATGCCAACCCGCGCTGGTGATTGAGCGTTACGCTGCCTACGCCGGGGTGAATAAAGAACAGGTATTGGTCAGCCGTGGCGCAGATGAAGGTATCGAACTGCTGATCCGTGCCTTCTGCGAGCCAGGCCAGGACACTATCCTGTTCTGCCCACCAACTTACGGCATGTACGCCGTCAGCGCCGAGACGTTTGGCGTAGAGCGCCGTACGGTCGAAGCCAAACAAGATTGGCAGCTCGATCTGCCTGCCATTGCCGCCAGCCTGGATAACGTCAAGCTGATCTACGCCTGCAGCCCGAATAACCCGACCGGCAACCTGCTGGATCCCAACGATCTGCGTAACCTGCTGGAGCTGGCCAAAGGCAAAGCTATCGTCGCCATCGATGAAGCTTATATCGAATTCTGCCCGCAAGCTTCAGTTGCTAGCTGGCTGAGCGATTATCCGCACCTGGTAGTATTACGCACGCTGTCCAAAGCCTTCGCCCTGGCTGGCCTGCGCTGTGGCTTTACCCTGGCCAATGAGGACGTGATCGCCCTGCTGCTGAAAGTGATTGCCCCGTATCCGCTCTCAACCCCGGTGGCCGATATCGCCGCCCAGGCGCTGAGCACCGAGGGGATCCGCGTTATGCGCCAGCGCGTCACCGAGATTGCCGCCAACCGCAGCTGGCTACAGCAGGCGTTACAAGACTGCGCCTGTGTCGAGCAAGTCTTCACCAGTGACAGCAATTACCTGCTGGTTCGCTTTACCGCCTCAAGTCATGTCTTTAAAACCTTATGGGATCAGGGCATTATCTTGCGAGACCAAAATAAACAGCCTGGCCTGTCCGGTTGCCTGCGGATCACCATCGGCACCCGTAACGAATGCCAGCGCGTCGTTGACGCACTCAATACTCTGCCCGGCGCATAGGAGCCAATGTGAGCCAAAAATATCTCTTTATTGACCGTGACGGCACGCTGATTGCTGAACCCCCGGAAGATTTTCAGGTCGACCGCCTGGATAAACTGGCGCTGGAGCCGGAAGTGATCCCTGCCCTGCTGGCCTTGCAGCAAGCCGGTTTCACCCTGGTGATGATCACCAATCAGGACGGCCTCGGCACCGCCAGCTTCCCGCAGGAAACCTTCGATCCACCGCACAACCTGATGATGCAGATCCTCAGCTCACAGGGCATCAAATTTGACGATATCCTGATCTGCCCGCACAAGCCGGAAGACCATTGCGAATGTCGTAAACCGAAGGTCGCTATGGTCAAAGGCTATCTGGAGCCGGGCGTGATCGACGTGGCCAACAGCTATGTGATTGGCGATCGTCAAACCGATATCCAACTGGCGGCCAATATGGGTATTCAGGGGCTGCTGTATCAGCGTCAGGCGCTGGGCTGGCAGGCCATCACCCAACAACTGACCAAACGCGATCGCTATGCGCACGTTAACCGCGTGACCAAAGAGACGCAGATTGACGTTAAGGTCTGGCTGGATCGCGAAGGCGGCAGCAAGATCAAAACCGGCGTCGGCTTCTTCGACCACATGCTGGATCAGATTGCCACCCACGGCGGCTTCCGGATGGATATTCAGGTGAACGGCGATCTGTACATCGACGATCACCACACGGTAGAAGACACCGGATTGGCGCTGGGCGAAGCACTGAGTAAAGCCCTAGGCGACAAACGCGGCATCGCGCGCTTCGGCTTCGTGTTGCCGATGGATGAATGCCTGGCCCGTTGCGCGCTGGATATCTCCGGTCGCCCGCACCTGGAATATAAAGCCGAGTTCAACTACCAACGCGTAGGCGATCTTAGCACCGAGATGATCGAGCACTTCTTCCGCTCGCTGTCTTACACCATGGGCTGCACCCTGCACCTGCGGACCAAAGGCAAAAACGACCATCACCGCGTCGAAAGCCTGTTCAAGGTGTTTGGCCGCACGCTACGCCAGGCGATCCGCGTTGAGGGCAATACGCTGCCTAGCTCGAAAGGAGTGCTGTGATGAACGTGGTGATCCTGGACACCGGCTGCGCCAACCTCGCCTCGGTCAACTATGCGGTGCAACGCCTGGGCTATCAGCCACAGGTGAGCCGCGATCCAGAGATCGTGCTGCGCGCCGACAAACTGTTTCTGCCTGGTGTGGGTACTGCACAGGCGGCGATGGACCAGTTGGAACAGCGCGACCTGATCGATCTGATTAAAGCCTGTACCCAGCCTGTGCTGGGGATCTGCCTGGGCATGCAGTTGCTGGCAGCCAGCAGTGAAGAAAATGGGGGTATCAAAACGTTAGGGATTATCGATACTCCGGTAACACAGATGACCGATTTTGGCCTGCCTTTGCCCCATATGGGCTGGAATCAGGTTACGGCGCAGGCCGGCGATCATCTGTTCCGCGGCATCGAGGATGGTGCTTACTTTTACTTCGTTCACAGTTATGCGATGCCGATATGCTCAAGCACCATCGCTCAGGCGAACTACGGCGAGCCCTTCACCGCCGCCGTACAAAAAGACAACTTCTTTGGCGTGCAGTTTCATCCAGAGCGATCTGGCAACGCCGGGGCGCAACTGTTGAAGAACTTTCTGGAGATGTAGGCAGCATGATTATTCCCGCTTTGGATTTGATCGACGGTAACGTAGTGCGCCTGCATCAGGGCGATTACGGCCAACAGCGCGACTACGGCAACGATCCGCTGCTGCGTCTGCAAGACTATCAGCAGCAAGGGGCGCAAGTTTTACACCTGGTTGATTTGACCGGGGCCAAAGACCCGGCGGCTCGCCAGATCCCGCTGTTGCGTAAACTGCTGGCCGGGGTAAGCGTGCCAGTACAGGTTGGCGGCGGTATTCGTAACGAACAAGACGTTGCCGCGCTGCTGGAAGCCGGAGCCACGCGCGTGGTCATCGGCTCCACCGCAGTCAAGCAGCCAGAGCTGGTACAGGGCTGGTTTGAACGCTACGGTGCCGATGCCATGGTGCTGGCGCTGGACGTACGCATCGACGCCGCAGGCCGCAAGAACGTGGCTATCAGCGGCTGGCAGGAAGACTCGGAGGCCACGCTGGAACAGGTAGTTGAGCAATATCTGCCGTTTGGCCTGAAGCACGTGCTGTGCACCGATATCTCACGCGACGGTACGCTGAAAGGTTCTAACGTGGGGCTGTATCAGGAAGTGTGCCAACGCTATCCGCAGATCGCCTTCCAGGCTTCTGGCGGCATCGGCAACCTGGACGATATCGCCCAGTTGCGTGGCAGTGGTGTGGAAGGGGTGATCGTCGGACGCGCCCTGTTGGATGGTAAATTCAGCGTTGAGGAGGCTATCGCATGCTGGCAAAACGGATAATCCCTTGTCTGGACGTCAAGGACGGGCAAGTGGTCAAGGGCGTGCAGTTCCGTAACCACGAAATCATTGGCGATATCGTGCCGCTGGCCCAGCGCTACGCGCAGGAAGGTGCCGACGAACTGGTCTTTTACGATATCACCGCCTCCAGCGATGGCCGGGTGGTTGATAAAAGCTGGGTATCACGGGTTGCGGAAGTGATCGATATTCCGTTCTGCGTGGCCGGGGGCATCAAGAGTGCCGAAGACGCCAGCCAGATCCTTTCCTTTGGGGCGGACAAGATCTCCATCAACTCCCCTGCGCTGGCCGACCCAACGCTGATCAGCCGCCTGGCAGATCGCTTTGGCGTACAGTGCATCGTGGTCGGGATCGACACCTGGTATGAAGCCGCAACCGGCAAATACCACGTCAACCAATATACCGGCGATGAAAGCCGCACCCGAGTCACCGAGTGGCAAACCCTCGATTGGGTGCAGGAAGTGCAAAAGCGTGGCGCTGGGGAGATTGTGCTCAACATGATGAACCAGGATGGCGTACGCAACGGTTACGATCTGGAACAGCTGAAGCGGGTACGTGAAGTGTGCAAGGTGCCGCTGATCGCCTCCGGCGGTGCCGGTACCATGGAACACTTCCTGGAAGCCTTCCGCGATGCCGACGTTGACGGCGCGCTGGCGGCTTCGGTATTCCATAAGCAAATCATCAATATCGGCGAACTGAAACGGTTCCTGGCAGAGAAAGGCGTGGAGATACGCGTGTGTTAACAGAACAACAGAAAGCTAAGCTGGATTGGGCAAAAACCGACAACCTGATGCCGGCAATCGTACAACATGCCGTTTCCGGCGAAGTATTAATGCTGGGCTATATGGATCAGGCAGCTCTGGACGTGACCGAGCAAACCGGCAAGGTGACGTTCTTCTCACGCACCAAGCAGCGCCTGTGGACCAAAGGCGAAAGCTCAGGCAACTTCCTTAACGTGGTCAGCATTACGCCAGACTGCGATAACGATACCCTGCTGATCCTGGCCAACCCAATCGGCCCAACCTGCCATTTGGGCAACGACAGTTGCTTCCATCCGGCAAGCAGCGATTGGGGCTTCCTGTACCAGCTTGAACAATTGCTGGCTTCGCGTAAAACCGCCAGCCCGGATAGCTCTTACACTGCCAAGCTGTATGCCAGCGGTACCAAGCGCATAGCTCAGAAGGTGGGCGAAGAAGGCGTAGAAACCGCCCTGGCCGCCACGGTGAACGATCGCGAGGAACTGACCAACGAAGCTTCCGACCTGATTTACCACCTGCTGGTGCTGTTGCAGGATCAGGAGCTGGATTTGAGCAAGGTGATAGGCCGCCTGCGCGAGCGGCACGAGAAGTAAGCGATGAAAGTTTACTTATAAAGTTTATATACCCTTATTATTTAGCGTTTTAGGACACACCTACAACACTAGGTAATGAGGGTAAATCCAACTGCATCGCGCCTTCAACTCTAAATTAATGCCTACTTCGCTCTTATTGCATCCCGGTACTGCAAAACTTTTCGCTCAAATAAAGAATAAACTATGGCAGCGCTTGCTAAAGTGAAGAAAATAAATGCCAGCCATAACAGGATGCAATTAAACGCCGTAACAGGGGGTTGGGTAAAATAACGAATTGTCAATAATACAGGCAAATTAGTAAGATAAGCCGCATATGACCACCTAGCCACGTGCGACGTTAATTTATTAAGCAGACCGGTAATATTCAGACTGTAACCAGCAACAATCAAACATGCAAACCCGATATTTGACATGTTAAAAAGGAATATTTTCAATGCAGTGCTTCTATCTATAATATCATCAGGTTTTACAGCAATATAGGCCGAGATAGGTATGAGTATTAATCCAATGCTAGCAAATTTATTAATCTTCCCATGAATAAACAACCACGAAAATACGACACCCACCATGATCGAATCTACTCTATAGAGTGATATCGTTCTAATTTCGTTAAATGTCATGCTGGTATACAAGGCAGCATGAACACGCAGGATCAAGGGGGCTAGCAGCATGATAAACATTGCGATTATCACACCGGCATTTTTATTTTTAGTTAGCAGTATTGAGAGCGACATGACTAACGGAGTGATAAAATAAAATACTTCCTCTACGGCCAAACTCCATGCCTCACCAAAAAAAGTGGGATGCGGAGAAAGCAGACTTTGCGTAAAACTACCAAATTCTAATATATTAGGGAAGTTATCCTCTCTTATAGTGGTAATCAAAGCAATATTGATAAATAAGAAAAGGAGGTAGCTTGGGTAGGTTCTCATCCATCGTCTAAACCAAAAACCGCCAATCCAATCAAAGGGTTTCTGTGAGGCTTCGATCTTTGAAAAAACGATCCTCCCAATAAGAAACCCAGAAAGAACAAAAAAAAGCTCAACCCCCATGAAACCACCAAATTTAAATAATTGGCTATCGGGAAAAACAGGTATAAGAAAAATGCGTCCATGAGAAAGTAAGACAAGACATATTGCTAAAGCTCTGCAAAGATCTAACCAGGGATTAAGTTTATGATTCATTTACATCGCCTAAGCATATAGTACACAACCACCAACCTAATACCGTTATTATTTTAGGCTGTCGGGGTAATCGATATAATAAAACCGCCAGGTATTAACCATGGCGGTTTTATTTTACTCAAACGTCAGGATTACTCCATCCATTCGGTATGGAATACGCCTTCTTTGTCGGTACGCTTATAAGTGTGAGCACCGAAGTAGTCACGCTGCGCCTGGATCAGGTTGGCAGGCAGCACCGCAGAGCGGTAGCTGTCATAGTACGCGATCGCCGCAGAGAAGGTTGGCGTTGGGATGCCGTTCTGCACCGCATAGGAAACCACGTCACGCAGCGCCTGCTGATACTCATCGGCGATTTGTTTGAAGTAAGGTGCCAGCAGCAGGTTGGCTATGTCGGCATTCTCAGCGTAGGCATCGGTGATCTTCTGCAGGAACTGAGCACGGATGATACAACCGGCACGGAAGATCTTGGCAATTTCGCCGTAGTTCAGATCCCAGTTGTTTTCCTTGGAGGCCGCTTTAAGCTGAGAAAAGCCCTGCGCATAGGAAACAATTTTACCAAGGTACAGAGCGCGACGAACTTTCTCGACAAACTCGGCTTTCCCGCCGCTGAAGGCTGCAACTTTCGGGCCGGTCAGGACTTTAGAAGCCGCTACGCGCTGGTCTTTCAGAGAAGACAGGTAACGTGCAAACACAGACTCGGTGATCAATGACAGTGGTTCGCCCAGATCCAGAGAGCTCTGGCTGGTCCATTTGCCGGTGCCTTTGTTGGCCGCTTCATCCAGGATCACATCAACCAGGTATTTACCCTCTTCGTCTTTCTTGGTGAAGATGTCTTTGGTGATGTCGATCAGATAGCTGTTCAGTTCGCCCTTGTTCCACTCGGCGAAGGTTTCAGCCAACTGCTCGTTGTTCAAATTCAGCGCCTGCTTCAGCAAGGAGTAGGCTTCTGCGATCAACTGCATGTCGCCATATTCGATACCGTTGTGCACCATCTTCACGTAGTGGCCAGCACCGTCGGCACCGATATAGGCTACGCATGGCTCACCTTCGGCCACAGCGGCGATTTTCTTCAGGATTGGTGCCACCAGCTCGTAAGCTTCTTTCTGGCCACCAGGCATGATTGAAGGCCCTTTCAGCGCCCCTTCTTCGCCACCGGAAACGCCGGTGCCAATAAAGTTGAAGCCCTGAGCAGACAGCTCGCGGTTACGACGGATAGTGTCCTGATAGTAGGTGTTACCACCGTCGATCAGGATATCGCCTTTATCCAGGTGCGGAGTCAGCGAGGCAATGGTCTTGTCCGTAGCTTCGCCCGCTTTTACCATCAGCAAAATGCGGCGCGGTGTTTCCAGCGATGCAACAAACTCTTCGACGGTGTAGTGCGGCACCAGGTTTTTGCCCGGGTTCTCTGCGATAACTTCGTCAGTCTTGTCGCCTGAACGGTTAAAGATAGAAACGGTATAGCCACGGCTTTCGATGTTCAAAGCCAGATTGCGGCCCATCACCGCCATGCCGACAACGCCGATTTGCTGTTTGGACATTAGGAACTCCTGTCTGAGGATGACACCTGTATCACGGCTCTTGGCCAACAGGTTTTTGATGTGGCCAACATGTTAACTCAGGATTGTGTTCGCTGGGTAGTGATTGGTGCGATAGGTCACATAATGAGTGTCAGCAGGTTGAATTTTGAGCCAATTCATTTCACCAAATGGAAAAAGTGGTACTGGATTGTCTACGGTGAACCAGTACCACTTTTAGCAAAATCAGCTTAGGTTAAACCTCAGCCTCTTTAGCCTGCAGCTCTTTAAACGCCTTCACTTTCTCGGCCAACAGTTGCTCGCTGTTACGGATCATGTCAGTGTATTGAGTATTGACAAATCCCCATAAAGTTGAATGTTGATCCTCGGCATAACCCACCATAAACGGTAATGTCGTCACAACTGTCAGGCCAGGAGCAGCTTCAAGATAGCGATCGATGGTGTTATTCGCCGAGTCGATATTCTTTTCATCCCACTGACTGATAAGCTCTATGCCTTGACGCGAATAAATATTCATTACCATGCTGGTCATGCGGTTAATATAAACATATTCGATGCCGTCAATCTCTTTTACTGCAAGGATACGGGTATCTTCATGCAAATGCGCAATAATACCAGCAAAGACATGCCAGTCCCATTCAGTTGAACGCAGATGCTTGACGACTTTATCAAGTTTGATGTCAAAATCAGCCGGGAACAGTACATCATCTTCACATATCATCGCCATTTCAGTTTTACGATCGGCCAGTGTTGACAACATGTATTTATAGCTCATTCCACATCCAATCCAACCGATCCGATGACGAACGCCTTCTACAATCTGAAAACCATATGTTGGCTTGCTCAAGAATGCTTGTTTACGAACAGGCGTTTCTGTCAGTGATAAACATAGTTTAGGAATATCCGTTTCATTATGAGGAATAAAATCAGCGCTCTCTTTATATTTCTGGAAATCAATCAGATCGTTTGCCAGCATATAACGCTTGAAGTAGACATCAAACTGCTTGTCTGAACGCGTAAAATCGGCAATATCCTGGCGACGGCGAGCATAGAAGTTATTGTCAGCCAACAGTTGAGCAATCTTGTCAGCCATGGCATTGACATCACCAACCGGTGCAAAATCGATTACATTAGCCAACATATCATGTTGTTGAATATCAGAACTGGTCTCACTGACAATTGGCGTTCCCAATGACAATGTTTCATACAATCGGGTAGTTTCTAGCAAAGCATCTTCATAATAATGAATATTGATAATCAACTTAGCACGCTGAACCAACCGGGTCAGATCCTGACCAAAGACTTCTGAAGCAATATGTACATTAAAACGTTTACTCAACTGACGCAGATAACTCTGGCGACGCTCACAATTTGGGTCACCATAGAACAAAACATCAATATCTTTTTCATCTTGTGCCGGTTGTAAATTATAACCTGTATGAGATAAATGATCTGCATAGTTGTCATAAGATGAAATAGGCATATAAAACAGTTTTTGATACGGTATGCCTTGCTGCAAAAGGTACTCAATATTGGTCAACGAATAATCAAATACGGCAATTGCATTATTCAAAATAGCGAAATATTCTGCCGTGAACCAACGAGGATTAATCGACTGTTCCATTTGGAAAGCCACATAGTTTTTCGGCAGTTCTGGGAACATTTGAGGACAAATGACGATGTGCATCTGTCCGCTATCCGCAACAGCAGAATAAGCATGTACAATAGTCACACCCAGTCCGAGGTCAACGAGTGATTTTTCTACACGATGCGCGACATACAACGTATGTCGAGAGGCAAGGATCACAACGTGCTGTGTATCAATATGCGTAAGTGGCATTGGTGTATCTGCAGTATTTTTTGCCACGCGCCGCAAACTGGCAGTCAACTCTGAGATATTGCCTGTGGCCAAAAGGCGCAAAGCCGTCTTGACCTTTCTACCCAAGGCATTGTATGGATGCGGATGATTGCGGAATGCGTACCATATTTTTGATACCAGTGAACGACTGTTATCTGAACGATGAGTGAAATAATGACGAGTCAGATCACGCATAACACCGAACTCACCACGAATTGCCCGCCCCAACATACGCACTGGCATGGTTAATTTCCAAGAAAGACTCTTGCGCATCATTAACATATCAGCATGCTGCTGATGCAAAGCCTCTTCCTTTTGACGTATTACCCTGTTTAATTCGTCAACGAGCAACTCACGTTCTGTATCTTGACTATACTGTGCATGCGCTTGAACCTGTTGTAAGGTAAGATCTTTATGTAATAAAGATTCTTGCAGAGTGATATTCTCCTCTATTTTCAATTGCAATTGACGCTTCTGTTGTTGCAACTCTTCTTCTAGAGAAACAATCAGTTTCTGTTTATCATTTATACTCTGATCTTGCTCATCCATAACACGAAATATTTCCGCGCGTATATTATTCTCCCGTTTGATACGCTCAGATACCAATTCGCCAACGGTCATAGCCATGCTGTTCATCCCTACCAAAGCATCAGTTTCAGATAAATAATAATTTAAATGATAATTCACAATGTCAATTTCCGCCGGGTTCAGCAAACGAAAATTTAAATACTCTGAATCAAATATCAAATCAAATGGAACAAGATAAGAGAGTAAATAGAATGCCATACGATTGGCACGTTCAGACTCACTTTTAGCATCGGCAATGAAAGAGTAAGAACTATCTCCTAGCACCTGAACTGGCTTTTGTAGCAGCAATCCCTCAAGACCTACGCTCGAGTTTATCGTCAAAACCTGCTTACAGCGAAACAGAAATTCAAGGCTATTCGGAGAATCATCTACGTTTACATTTCCATCCTTCAGTTGAAAACGGCTCCCTGGGTGAGGACGAATAAGCAAATGCTCATCAGAACACAGCGTTTTTGCGTAAGAAATCATCGATAAATTATTAAAGCCATAACTATAGGCGATAATATTAGAATCATCTTCAACCTGCATCGCCAGACCGAGATCGAACTCCGCTTCTTTATCTTCTGGCAAGCGTACTTGAGCGAAAAATCGATGCAACTCCGGCATTGTCAACTGAACTTGGTAATCGTCAGCAACTTTCAAATAGCGTGAATAGGCTTCCGTATTGCCATTAACACCAGAAAAGTCGACATAGCCAGTTCCCAGGTACATAGGTGTTCGTAGTGGCCCCACCTCAATATGAATGACCGGAATTGAGAGTTTACGAGCCACATTCTCCAACGAAGGGCAATTACAGATACTGAGGATAGCATCAATCTGTGAGTTCTGTGGCGACAATAACACCGCCTCAAGCTCAGCTTCCAACTCTGGTATACCCTGAGTCAGAAACGTATTAAAAGCACTCATAGGGTTATGTCGGTTGGAGTCTAATAACCGGGGGAAAAATTCACCGTCAAGCATCTTGAAGTCGTGTTTATCGAACAACTCTTGGCTCGGCGCTACATACCCTAGATTAGCCATGGTAGGCCCATCCAACTCCCAACGGCCTTGCTCAATCCATTGATTTGGAGGAAGAAGGTAATCTGTTCCGGTAATAAACAGACTCTTATCTTTTAAAGAGCCTAGCAACCGATAGAAAACCCATAAATAGGGGGCCCTAACCCCTCGAAAAGGGTATGGAGGTAAAAATACGGCAAGCATACAGCTATTCGTCCTCTAATTGGATCTGAATAGGGGCATGAATAACCCCACCTAATTCCCGCGGCGACCAAAACTTTAATCGCATCATAGGCCGACGTTGATCAAGTTCTTCACGCGGACCTTTACCCACATGAGCTAAACCACAGTGGACAAGATAATCACCCGAGTTAATTGGCAATTTAACCTTATAGACCACATGTTGCTCACCCGGATTCAACGTAATAGGCACTCCTGCACCAATGTTGCTATCGCCCCAAATATCGCCACCCTGTGCTTTTGAAATAGAAACACCTAGAGCGATATCCTCAATACGTTCGGAAGACCATAAAGTATAGTCAAAGGTTAACTCTTCCCCTGCTCGTACCAAAGGTTTGTCCGATAATGGAGTACCATCAGATTTATATATTATGAGGTTTTCAATTATCGCTCTGGCGCTACCAAAACGTTTTTCGCCAATTTCTGTATTCGTTTGCTCTATCTGAATTTCTTTGAGAGTTTCAGCATCTCTGATGCCTGTGTTACTGGCTAATGGGCGTTTTTCTTTGGGTTGTACCTGTGTCAGTAGCATCCCTTTTTCATAGGCGAGCACGGCAGCCAATACATCATGAGTATCCCCAACCAGTTGGCCATCACTCATTACTAGACAACGGTCTGCATACTCAAGAATACTACCTGTGGAGTGGGTTACCATAATGATGGTCACACCTTTGGCTCTCAGTGCTTCCATACGTTTATAACATTTGTACTGGAAACCGATATCACCAACAGCCAATGCCTCATCAACAATCAGTATTTCCGGCTCAACACATGCCTGAACGGCAAACGCCAGGCGGACGTACATTCCGCTTGAATAGGTTTTAACCGGTTGGTCAATAAATTCACCAATATCAGCAAAGTCAATAATCTCTTGGAAACGAGAGTCAACCTGCTCCCGCGTGAATCCAAGAACAGCCCCGTTAAGATAAACATTATCCCGGCCGGTAAACTCGGGATTAAAACCCGCCCCAAGCTCTAGCAAAGCGGCAATTCTGCCGTGAACTTGAATATCCCCCTCTGTGGGGGTCAAAGTTCCGCAGATCATCTGCAACAGAGTGGATTTACCCGCTCCATTACGGCCAATAATACCAACGGTCTCGCCCTTTTTAATACTAAAAGAAACATTTCTTAGTGCCCAAAACTCACGGAAATAGCGTCTCGACTCGCGACGGATCGCACGCTGTAGTTTGGGGGCAAAGAACTGTTTCAGACGATCACGTGGACGATCGTAAATCTGGTAGCATTTGCTCAATCCTGTGACTTCGATCGCTATCTCGTTAGAGGACATCAGCAAACCCCTTTCTGGTTTTCTGGAAAAAGACAAAGCCCAGCCAGGCTACAACCGCTGCGGCCAGGGTATAGACCCCTAAGCCTAGCCAATCAGGGATACGCCCCCAGATCAAGACATTACGAGATTGCTCAATGATAAAAGTGAGAGGATTCAACATTATCCAAATCCTGTATTTCTCAGGTAAAGCTGTAATTGGGAAAAAAACGGGTGACAAAAACATCATTACAGTGGTGATAATGACCGTTGTCTGACCTACATCCCGGATAAAAACACCTAATGATGCCAAGATCCACGCCAAACCGAGGCAAAAAACCACAAGAGGCAAGAAGACCAGCGGCAGAAAAATGATCGTCCAATGCAAAAAACCATTAAACAAGAAAAAGGCACAAAGAAGTACAATAAGACTGATCAGCGTATGGAACATTGCAGCACAAAGACCGATCACCGGCAGGGTCTCCAAAGGGAAAACCACTTTCTTCACATAATTGGTATTACCCAGAATAATTTGAGGCGCCCTGTTGATGACCTCGGCAAAAAAACCGTGAACGATCATGCCAACAAACAAAATGACAGCAAACTGAGTACGGCTTTCGTCGCCACCAACAGACCAACGAGCCTTAAAAACCACAGAAAAAACAAATGTATAAACTATCAGCATAAACAGTGGGTTCAAAAATGACCATGCTAACCCCATGGTAGAACCCTTGTATCGGCCGACAACCTCACGCTTCGTCATCTGTAGAATAAGAGATTTGAATCCCCAAATATTGCGAATCAAGGCCAATGGTGACAGAGGCAACGTTTTATGCGGATTGCTCATCAGTCGCCCCCATCAAATGCGCTGCTCGTTTCCCCTCAAAACCACACTCAGTAAAAAAAAACATTAGCAATACCTTAGAGTTAATTAGGACCACAAAATCACTACTACTGCCAACCGATCATTTTACCGCTTCTCTGCAGGAGAAGTCATGGGGATCGTTTTTAAACACTTTTGGTTGGCAATGTCTCGTTCCCGGTCACAAAACCATCCCCATTTGTTAAAATACGAAATCGCTGATTTTATGTGATAACCAAACAAATTCATATTCTTATAAGAACCTTTACCAAAGACATGCGTGATGTTGGCCCCTGGATAAAACAGAATGTCGGTCAAAGGTAACGCCCGCCGGCAAAGATCGACATCCTCCAGATACATAAAATACCGTTCATCAAACCCACCCAGTTGCTTCATCAACGCCGAGTCCATCAGCATGAAACAGCCTGAAACCGATGGAACAGCAAACGATTGATTATAATCAGCATTTTGAACCTCATAGATGACATCCAATTTGGCTCCCAAGCGAGGGAAAAAGCGGCGTAGAAATAGGTTGGCAGGCTTTGGAAGCAAACGGCAACTGTACTGTAGACGGCCATCGTCATAATAAATACGCGGCGAGACAAACTGGTGCCTTCCATCACGGGCAAAATGGTAAAGGCGCTCAAGCTCACCTTGTGCAAAACTGACGTCAGGGTTGCAGATTAAAAAGTAATCGCTTTTTTCTAGATAGTGCTCCATAGCCAGATTATGGCCATAGCCAAAACCCTTGTTTTGCTCGGTCGCGATGTAGCAGATACGCGGATTGCTCAGCGAGGCAGCCCAAGCGGAGCCTCCATTGTCGACCAACACAATCTTTTCAACGCATGCCTCATTTAACAAGGATGACAGCGTATCTTCCAACTGAGCATGACTATGTTCGTACAATACGATTGATGCAACTATTTGAAATTTTTCTGATTCTAAAGACATGCCGTATGAAGTTCCTGAACCCATAATTCTGACCATGGCACGCTACCATGCAGATCGGGCGGTGGTTGTACTCATCATTTGCCAACGCAGGTTAAAAAATAATAACCCAATGAGTAAGATGCCAAGGGATAATCTTATCTCTTTAATTACGTGCAGTTAAAGGGGGCATTACTGAAAAATTTATGGGTAGTTACCCTGGTACTGACCTATCGTTCACTTGCATTAGACAACCTTGCTTGCAATGGCTCTCATACCAAAACCTGGGTAACTACCTCTGGGAAAATGAGTTGGAGCACTTCTCACTCCGCATCCCATATACTCAATCAAACATTAGTTATCTACTATAGAAATAATCTGATTTTCTCCCAAAACGGATGCCTCAGAGGGTAGCACAATTAATCAAAACATCCGATAACAGTCGTAAGAATTGTTACATTACAACCTGTGCCGCAACGCAGAGAAAATTACAAGCCATTGATATTAATTAACTTTAAATGATTCACTCTCAATTTAAATGGGCACTTATTGGTCAACCGTTAATTCAGCACAACGTTGAGAAGCTAGAACAGTAGCAATAATAAAACCCAGCCCACCCATATCACAATTAAATAAAAATAACAATGAGATAGCTCTCAAATTAAAGCGTACTAGTCATTCCATTATTATAGAAGAATTACTTGCACACTTATCACAAAACAAAAAAGCCACACAGAATCACATTGCTGAAACTAACCCATTTCAACGATGGTGAGCCTGCATGGCTATGTCGCGATGGCGGCGCTTACGAATTGTGGCAATGAGCAATAACGAATTGAAGCTGTTCTTGCCACAGAGATAGCGCTACCCCCTCATTCTGAATCTTTTCACAATTCAAAACAGAATACTTAGGCCTTTTTGCCGGGGTTGGATACTGCTCAGTGGTAATACCATCCACAATAGGCATTTGTGCCAAGACCCCTTGATTCAGGGCTGATGAGAAAATAATCTCAGCAAACTCATTCCAGGCGACTTCGCTGTCACCGCAGAAGTGATAAATGCCACCAGGTGCCTCTTTCTGTAGCAGTGTGATCACAGCAGAAGCAATGTCACCTGCGTAAGTGGGACAACCTCGCTGGTCGGCAACAATACCTAACCGATCCCGCCCTTGCGCTAGCCGTAGCATAGTTTTTACAAAATTATTGCCATACTCACTGAACACCCATGCGGTACGAATGATCAACGCCTCTGGCTGCACTTGGCTAACCGCAAGTTCACCATTCAGCTTAGTCTGGCCATACACACCTAACGGATTGGTTGGGGCATCTTCAATGTAGGGCACTGTTGCTTCACCATCAAAAACGTAATCCGTTGAAATATGGACCAAGCGGGCACCAAGTTCCTTGGCCACCATAGCCAGATTTTTGGGGCCAATGTCATTAATCAACGCGGCAATATCGTGTTCTACTTCAGCCTTGTCAACTGCAGTATAGGCCGCAGCATTAACGATAAAATCTGGTTGGTACGTTGCAGCAACTTTTTTTACCTGATCAAGATCGGTGATATCCAGTGTGTTAGAGTCGGTCGCTAAAATATTCCAACCAGCAGGACAACGATCGCTAAAGCAACGCCCTAACTGCCCTTTCGCACCGGTAAGTAAAACTTTCATTACGCCAACTCCTTCAGTAGCTTCCCAAGTTTGTCTTTTTCAGACAGCAGTGGGTTGGCAATCGGCCATTCGATCCCCACGGCAGGATCGTTCCACAGCAAGCAACCTTCCTCGGCAGGATTGTAATAATCGGTACACTTATATTCAAAATCCGCAGTGTCAGAAAGCACCACAAAACCGTGCGCCAAACCAGGCGGTATCCAAAATTGGGTTTTATTCTCTTCAGAAAGAATGACCCCTTCCCAAGTACCAAAGGTTGGTGAATCAGGGCGAATATCAACAACGACGTCAAAAACCTCCCCGCGAACAACACGAACCAGCTTTCCTTGTGGGTTAACTTTCTGAAAATGCAAGCCACGCAGCACGCCATATGAAGAGCGCGAATGGTTGTCCTGTACAAAATCCAGATCGATGTCCAACATTTCCTGATAGCGTTTCTTTTCGAACGTCTCCAGGAAAAAGCCCCGCGCATCGCCAAATACCTTGGGTTGAATAATTTTCACACCATGGATTTTGGTATCTGTGACTTGCATTCTATTTCTCCACTATCAGTTGCGATAAATATTGCCCATAAAGGGTCTTACTAAGCAATTTGGCTTCTGCTGCTACTTGCTCACGTGTCAACCAGCCTTTGCGGTAAGCAATCTCTTCCAGGCAAGCAATTTTGAACCCTTGGCGATTTTCGATCGTATGCACAAACTGAGAGGCTTCAATCAGGCTGTCGTGCGTACCGGTATCCAGCCACGCAAAACCGCGCCCAAGCAACTCAACGTTGAGCGCCCCTTTCTCCAGATACATCTGGTTGAGCGTAGTGATCTCTAATTCACCACGGGCGGACGGCTTGACCTGCTTCGCCATCTCAACAACGTGATGATCATAGAAGTAAAGCCCGGTAACGGCCCAATTGGATTTAGGTTGCGCTGGCTTTTCTTCCAAAGACAAAGCGCGGAAGTCATCAGCAAACTCCACCACGCCAAAGCGTTCAGGATCCATGACCTGGTAGCCGAATACGGTTGCCCCCTGGTTACGCTCAACGACAGACGTCAACTTTTTGCCAAAACTCTGGCCAAAGAAAATATTGTCCCCTAATACCAGAGCACAACTGTCCCCATTGATGAACTCTTCACCAATCAGGAATGCCTGCGCCAAACCATCCGGGCTAGGTTGAATGGCGTAGCTCAATGAAATGCCAAAACGACTCCCATCACCGAGTAACCGTCTGAATGACGGCAGATCCTCTGGCGTAGAAATAATCAGAATGTCGCGGATCCCCGCCAGCATCAATACCGAGAGCGGATAGTAAATCATCGGCTTATCGTAGATCGGCAATAACTGCTTTGAAACACCACGAGTAATAGGATAAAGACGTGTGCCTGACCCACCCGCTAAAACAATACCTTTCATTTTCACACCTTAAATTAGCGGGCTAGACCCAGACGTTCGCCGGCATATGAACCATCTTTAACACGGCTCCACCAGACTTGGTTAGCCAGGTACCACTCAACCGTTTTTCTAATGCCGCTCTCGAAGGTTTCTTGCGGCTTCCAACCCAATTCACGATCAATTTTCGAGGCATCAATGGCATAGCGCATGTCGTGACCAGGGCGATCGGTAACAAAGGTGATCAGGTCTTCATACTTAGCCAGACTACCTGGCTTATTCGGCACCAATTCATCTAGCAAACGGCAGATCGTTTGCACGACTTCGATATTTTTACGCTCGTTGTGGCCGCCAATGTTGTAGGTTTCACCTACTTCACCTTCACAGACCACTTTGTACAGTGCTCGTGCGTGATCTTCCACATACAGCCAATCGCGCACTTGAGTACCGTTGCCATAGATCGGCAACGCTTTACCTTCAAGAGCGTTCAGAATGGTTAGCGGGATCAGTTTTTCCGGAAAATGGTAAGGACCGTAGTTGTTAGAACAATTCGTTACGATAGTTGGCAGGCCATAAGTACGTAACCAAGCTCTGACAAGGTGATCGCTTGAGGCTTTCGAAGCAGAGTACGGGCTGCTTGGTGCATAAGGTGTGGTTTCCGTGAACAGGTCATCGGTACCGTGCAGATCGCCGTACACTTCATCAGTGGAGATATGATGGAAGCGGAATGCTTGCTTTGCCAATTCACCTAGAGTGAGCCAGTATTGGCGGGCCGCTTCCAACAGGGTATAGGTACCCACAATATTGGTTTCGATAAATGCGGCGGGACCATCAATGGAACGATCGACATGGCTCTCGGCAGCCAGATGCATAACCGCATCAGGCTGGAACTCGGCAAAGACACGGTCCAGTTCCTGACGATTACAGATATCCACCTGTGCAAACTGGTAACGTTCGCTGCTGGCTAACGGCGCTAAAGATTCGAGATTACCTGCGTATGTCAGGCTATCCAGTACCAGAATTTGGCTGTTAGTGTCTTTGATAAGATGCCGTGCCACGGCAGACCCAATGAAGCCAGCACCACCGGTAATGATAATTTTCATATAACCCTCTAAACGGCACCGCGTGAACCTTTGCGGTCACACTAACGTCAATGATTTAACATTAACCAAAGGTTACTCTGTAGTAACTCTGAGGATAATGGCGAAAAAATAATCGCTTAAAAATCAATAGATTAGACAACAGGCATGCTAAGGAAGCGCAATATAATACAAGAACCCAGCATCATCCGCCATCAGAAACCACTTATACTGCTAGTAGTAACATTTTTAACCTTTATTACGTTAGGTTCATAATCTTCAAATAATAAAATATGCAAATTGCAGGCTTTACTAGCGTTCTCAACGTCATAGGTCAGTTTCAACCCTCTTGGCAGCCAGTATGTCATTATTCTGATTTTCTCTGTAACCGTCATACTTTGTTACACTATGAAGTATAATGGCTACATACATGCATGAGGCCAAAAATAGCCCCAAAATGCTATATGCACTGCAGATCATAAAAACACGCTACCGCCCTTGGCTCGACAGCTACCAACAGACTGAAATAACGTATAATTTTACGTTTTGTCCAACACCGATAGTGAGTACTCAACCGCTGCCTGAACGGAGGACTAACTCCTGATGGACAAGATTTTTGTAGCGTATGCTACCACCGAAGCTATCAAAACACCTGTACATTATCCACGCATTCGGATTTATCTTACAACGTTCGCTGCTTTATTAAGCTATGACAGTAATCTAATAGCAAATGTATTTAATAACATCAGATTAAGATAACTTGTATGCTTAAATCTTATAATTAAGACGGCATATTTATAGCTTGCTTATCATTTTAAGGCGAAAAAAAAGCCCAGAAATGGGCTTTTTAAATTGGATAATCGGTTCAGCTTTTACTGCAATATCCCTGCGGGTTGTTTTTCTGCCAGTTCCAGGTATCATGCATCATCTCGTCGATACCACGGCTAACTTCCCAGCCCAATTCTTGACGCGCCAAGTTGGCGTCGGCCCAGAAGGCTGGCAAATCACCTTCGCGGCGCGGCAAGATCTGATAAGGGATAGCAACACCGGAGGCTTTCTCGAAAGCATGCACCATCTCCAGCACGGAGAACCCAACACCAGCTCCCAGATTATAAGCTTTGAACCCTTCGACCTTCTTCAGATGATCCATGGCCATCAGGTGGCCTTCAGCCAGATCCATCACGTGAATGTAATCACGCACACCGGTACCGTCTTCCGTTGGATAATCACCGCCGAAAACACCCAGTTTCTCCAGCTTGCCAATAGCTACCTGCGAGATATATGGCAACAGGTTATTAGGGATGCCATTAGGATCTTCGCCGATCAGTCCAGACTCATGAGCACCGACTGGGTTGAAGTAGCGTAAAGCGATAATTGAGAACTGCGGCTCTGCCTTAGCGAAGTCTTGCAGGATCTGCTCAACCATCAGTTTGGATGTGCCATACGGGCTAGTCGTACCGCCAATAGGTGTGGTTTCAACATAAGGCACCGGAGAGTTAGCGCCATAAACAGTGGCTGAGGAACTGAAGATAAACTGATGAACTCCGGCACGACGCATCTCATCCAGCAGCACCAGGGTGCCAGAGACGTTGTTCTGATAATACTCTAACGGTTTGCGGGTGGACTCCCCTACCGCCTTTAGGCCAGCAAAGTGGATCACCGCCGAGATACGGTGGCTACCGAAGATGCGGTTCAGACACTCCGGATCTTGAATGTCGCCTTGGTAGAAGATGGCTGCTTTGCCTGTTATCTGCTCCACTCGGTGCAGTGACTCTTCGGATGAGTTCGATAGGTTGTCTAGGACGACAACCTCTTCTCCACGTTCAAGCAGGACCAGAACAGTGTGGGAACCGATGTAGCCAGCTCCGCCGGTGACTAGAATTGCCATTGTTACTCCTTTTGTGCACAAAGTGGGGGTGGAGAATGTTAGGTCAGCAGGTGACTTAAATGTACAGGAATGGCCTTAACATGTACCTCGACATCATCAAGATGAAACTAACATAGGATTTTTATACAGACATTCACGTTGGGAACAGAAGGCTACAAGCCTAGGCTATTGCTATAGTTTAGCTCCAGAGATACAACTCATACAATCCAGATAAACAGGCGGCAGTATAATTAGGCCTCTTAAGAAATTTGACAATAGCTGCAATTATACATGGTTAGAAGCCTAATAAATAACTACTTGACACAATAAAAACAATTACCCTCAGACACGACATTAAAATAACGAGAGAAGATAAATTTATAATTTTTGTTAAAACGGTTATTTAAAAATTCACCGTCAAGAGAGTAATTTTTTGCAGAAGTATTAAGTATAATCGGCGACATTCCTTTACTTATAAAAATATTACCCTCGACCTTAAATTTCTTCACTCCTCGCAAAACCAATGCATCTGTATTTGAGCGGACAATATTAGAGCTTATTATGACGTTATTGTCAGGAGAGTTATTTGATAACGCTTTATTACCTTCAAAATTTATACCTCGCGACTTGCCACCTGCAAATATTTTATTGTTATAAATATAAAACATTGATGGCGTATTCATGGTTACATCATTTAACCAAATATTTATAGCTGCATAACCTACAGAGTTAATTATCTTATTTTTACCGATTACGACATTCTTTACAAAGTGGAATTTATTTAAGTTAGGTTCAATATCTATAGCCCCAGGCATGTTACTTTTCGCCACATTAGTAAACACGTTATTAATTATATATATATTCTCCCCATCAATTACACTAACTCCATTCCTATTAGAGTTGTTCACGCCATCAAAAGAATTTGAAGTTATATAAATTGATTTATTGTGACGCTCTTCATTACCGATCCCACCACCAATATAAACTCCATCACCTTGGAATGAGATAAAATTAACATTATGGATAATTACATTTGATACGCCATGTAGACTAATCAAGTGTACATGCTCAGAGAACCCTTTATAATCCGAGCCACCTTTAATAGTTAAATCTTTAATTACAATATCATTTACCCAATCATTCTTGTCGCTGGAATAGGCAAAAAGCATACCTTGTGATGGCTTAAATACAGAATCATTCACTAATACCGTTTTACCATCTGGAGAACCATGAATCTTAGAGCCATTTTTTAATATGATTTGCGATCCTACAATGCAAGTTCCAGATGATAAAACAGCGATTTGATTATTGTCGATTTTATCCTGGATTTGATGACTAACATCTACTAAGTTATTACAGGTAATGTTAGGGTTTGCTAGCCCATAAAAACTAGCCAGTAAAATAGATATCGAAAATAAATATCGCATGATAATTCCAACTTTGTTTATTTAACTACCTGAAGATATATCTCTCAGGGATTTAAAAAATGAATCAGAATAGTCACCTAAGTTGTAAATAGATGAAATTGCTTTAGATGACATTTTTGAATAAGAACCACTAGTTATGCAAAAATTAATATCATCAGTAACTTGCTTAAAATCCGCTTCAGTTAACGAGTTTAAATGAAATGCTGAGATCTTATTTTCTGAATAAGAGGGAATATCGCCAACTGCTGTAACAACAGGTATTACCCCATATTGCATTGCTTCAACTACAGATGCAGCCATACCCTCTCGAGAGCTCGTCTGGAGGAAAAAATCTGCACCTGATAGAATTCTACCTATATCTTTCCGGTTGGCAACACCATTATAATTAACCACATCACCTAACTTAAGTTCGTTTATGGTAGAATAGCAATTCTTTAACTCCCCTTCATCTGGTCCATATATATCAAAAGTTGAGTGTGGATTAACCTTGTTATATGCATGGAATAATTTAATTGCTGAGGTAATGCCCTTAACTTTATTAAGTCTTCCTATAAATACGAATTTAATTACATCATTAACTTCTCTTGGCTCTATACAATTAGGCAATTTGAAGACAAAAGGAATTCTATATAAAGTCACTTTTCTTTTAGCTATCTTGTTTTTGATAAACTCTTCTGTCGAGGATGAATCAACAAATGCACTTTTACATCGTTTTAGTATGATTGCTGTGAAAAATTTATCTAAAAAATGAGCACTTCGTGAAGAGTGAAAAAACGGAACAATCTTTACATCTGGTTTCACTATTTGAATTAATAAGCTTAGGAGATGCGCCTTCCATAATGAGGAAACGATAATGTCGTCAGTTTGAAAATTAATTGATTTTTTTATTTTGTTTAAGTTAAAAACCTCCCACCACCTCATGTTCAAATTCACATTATTTGATTCCGAAATCCTATTCTTAAAAGCACAAAAAACATTTTCATCTGGCTTCTCTATTGAGATTAAATGATAATTTATAGATGAGCTATTTTTGACAACGGCAAGCTCATGCAATATTCCAACTTCAACCCCGCCTAATTTTAACCTAGGTGTTATTCTAATTACTCTCATCTTCATCCCGGAAGTCATTGAATGGTCTCAAGATATTTTTTTATCACATGTTTTTCATCAAAGTTTTCATATATGTGCTCATAAGATCTTTCCTTCATGATATCTATTTCACTCTCATCCAAGAGGATGAAGTCCTCAATTTTCTTGGCCAAGCTATCTGCAGAGCGCGCCTCGCATATAAAACCACTAAATTTGTCAATAACGGTATCTCTGCAACCAACATTATCTGTGGTGATAATAGCCTTTCCCATTGCACCGGCTTCAAGCAAAGACTTTGGAACTCCTTCTCTATAATAAGAAGGTAACACGACACAATCAAAATCTTTTATTGCTGCTGGGACATCATCCGTTTCACCGAGATAGACCAAGACTTGATTACTTTCCCACTCTTTTATTTTGCTCAAGGAAACCGCGGAAGGATTGTCTAATGGTATTGGACCGAGAAGATAAAATGTGATGTTTTTATATTTTTCTCGTAGTTTCATGGCTGCCTCCGCATATAACTCAACTCCCTTTTCAACAAGTAATCGAGCGACCATAACAAACTTCAAATTTTCCTTATCCGTTGAGATATACTTCTTAAATCTTGTCAAATCTACGCCAGAGCCAGGCAATCGTGCACATTTATCAGCTGTGATTATTCCAGACGCCAAGAATAATCTCAAATCTTCATCGTTCTGAAAAAATATTTTATTTGCCCTATTCTGAGATATTTTATAGAGTATTTTAAGTATCTTCGACTTTATACCACTCTCTATAAAAGCGTTCCCAAGCCCGGCAACATTATTGATGACATTAGCACTTTGTTTATGTAACGCCATCGTCCCGTAAATGTTAATTTTAGGTGTAAAGTTGTACACAAAATCGGGGTTTATTTTCCTATACAATAACCACAAAGATAGCAACGTTCGCGCATCATAGTAAGGATTCATTGAATTAGACATTATAAATATAGGGTAAACATCACACCCTAACTTTTCAAACTTATCTATATAACGGTCGTTACCAGCTATAATACTGACTTGATACCCCTTTTCCAAAAACATCTTAATTGTATTAAGCCTAAAATTATAAAGATACCAACCAGTGTTGGCCGAAAAAACAACTTTTTTCATCACTTCCTCCATCACCATCGACAAAATCCAGCATTAGCCTTACTTAGAAAAATACACTTCTTATTTTTTTCCATTGCAAAATTAAATTCTCCCATCGCATACTTAACTAAATATGAATCATAGTCAAAAAAACCCTGCCGCATATCATCTGCCAGAAATTTATAAAAACAGACAACCGAAAGTAGTACAGCTATCGCAACACTAAAAAGCCCTCTTCTACTCTTGAAGAATAACTCCCCATTCAAATAATAGGAGCCTAAAAAACAATAAAAAATAAAGAAATATGGATTAATACGTTGAAATACGGGGAATGAATAGAAAGATAAATGCGAACAAGCAGAGATAAACACCCCTGACCATAGCGCAGCTACTTTTACATCCTGCGGCTGTCGATTGAAAAGATAAAACATCATTACGCAAATATCTACTATCGCAAAAAAACCGAATTTTGATACGCTATTTTCGGCATAAAAATCAATTTTCCCAGCTATATATGAACCGACAAATCCAAAACCAGATAATACTGATGTTATAATGCTAGGAATAGAAAGTAAAAGGGTAGAAAACACACAAATACTCACCCCTGTTATAACGACTATTTTCTTTCTCTGCAAAATAACAGGATAGATAGCCAAGGTAATTATTGCTGAATAGTGAAAAAAACCAGCAATAAGGTTAAATATCGCGAAATATTTATATTTCCTTTCAAAAATAAAATTCAATCCATAAATACAAAGAACGACTGCAACTAATTGGCGCAATTGATCATTAATGATAGATATATCATTTATAGTGATAAACAAAGTTATAAACACTGTTCTGTTTATTTTTAAAAAGAATTGAGATATGGATACATATAACAACGTAAAAACGATAGTGTAAAAGACTATTACGGAGATATAAAAGTCATCGAAAATAGACTTGCATAAGAATAGAAAGACGCCAAAGAGAGGCTCAAAGCTCCAGAGAAAATCCTCAAACGTCTTTGCATCCTGAAAAACCACACCATAATTAACCCAATCAACCCCATTAAAATAACCATTGATAGTAAAAAAATAGGCTATAGTAAAACTGAAAATTGAATATTGGCGTTCATTCTTTTTATTAAAAAATGAAAGCGCACTGATCAATATTAAAATAACATATAATAAAGTCCAATACATGAGTTAAGCCTTATTGCTTTGAGCTCCATGATACAGGACCTCATTCCATAATTTCATAACACTATGAATACTATACATTTTACCTCGAAGATAAGCTCCGTTAGATAGACTCAACCTTCTGTTATCATCATCAATTAGAGATTGGAGTGAGAGAGCCAAAGCATCTATATCACCATTAGGGCAAAGAACCGCACAAGCTTCATTTAGAATTTCTTTAGGTCCTGCCTCACAATCAAAAGAAACCACAGGAAGTGAGCATGAGAGAGCCTCAACTAAAACCATTCCAAACCCTTCAAAATAGGAAGATAAACAGTATATGCCAGAAGACATATAATGCTGAACAACATCTATCGTTGATGGGATAAATACTACATTATTATCTATACCATACTCACTGACCAACTTCTTTAGGCTAGCCTCTTCATTACCAGAACCAACTATTTTTAATATCCACTCTCTATTGTTTTTAGCTATCAACGACCATGCTTTTATTAAGCGTTCAAATCCTTTCACTTTCTCTAATCGGCCGACACTTAAAACAACCTTTTTCTCAAGTATTGACATCTCTCTAGCAGGCATTTCGAATGATGAAGGATTAGGTATGACGGTAACAACACTTTCTTTCGCCCCTGCATTAATCCAGAAATTTTTGTCCCTCTCAGTAAGGGTAACAATGTCCCTCGCCCACTTGATAGACATAAACCTTGCTATCTTTCTGAAGTTACTTCCTAAGGTTTCAGTGAAAATAAAATGCTCCCAGCAGACTATATTTTTAACCCAAATTGACGATGGTAAGAAATATAGAAACAACATTGTATCGACGACGATGAAAAGCTCATCTCTCCCTTTTGAAGCAAGTTTATTTATAAAGTAAAATCTATGTAGTATATTTTTAAACCGCCCACCATCAACAGCTAAAGACCTAACTGAAATATTATCACTCAATGGAAAATAGCTTTTGTGATAATTTTTCAAAGTCATAATATGAACGTCATGGCCAGAAACTGCAAAGGCGTTTGCAATCATAGTCGTAACTTTTTCAGTTCCTCCGGATCGCTCCAGATTATCGATTAAGAAGGTGATTTTCATATTTTTTTCTTAACGTCCAGATTTTTCATGTAACTATATACACCTGATAACCGCGGAAAATATAAAGTCGCTAAGTATTTAAATTTATGCCCACGGAATTTAACTATTTTTATTATATCTCTTGATAACTTCTGCGTATCAGCATCAATATAAAAATATCCGTACACCTTATTATTTAAAAATTTCAAAAACTGGAAAGATTTAAGCAACGTTAGCGAGATGTTTTTTTTCATCGATTCATCATGTGGATACGCCCCGACAATATCTAGAAGTTTTCTCATGCCAAAAATAACATCTGTAATATCTTGCTGAACTATTTTTTTTGTTATGCTAGAGTTTATTTGTCTATACCCAATAGCGTAATGTTCTAATGGATATATCGTCTTCGCATTTATATATAAATAAGGCGTAAATGCCATATCCTCGTAGCGTCTGCCTACGCTGAAAGTCATGCCATTTAGCAAAGATTTTTTAAATACTCTACACCACACAAACCATTTGCTTTTTTTAAAGACACTAGTCAACTGTGATGAAGAATAAATAGAAGTGACTTCTTCGAATGATAAAAGGTCCATTAACTCTGTTTTATTTGATATTTTCTCTTCGAATTTGAATGCATCAACTTCTATAATATCACTATTTGTTTCCAGTATAGGCATCAATTTATCTAGTGTACCAGGTTGAAGAACGTCATCGCTATCTATGAAAAAAACATAGTTGCCATGGCATAATGATAATCCAGTATTTCTAGCAGCTGAAAGCCCTTGGTTCTCTTGCTCTATGGCCAATAACTTTATCGTAGCGAATTCTTTTATCAACGCACATACAATACTCCAACTACTATCAGTTGAACCATCATTTACTATGACGACCTCTATATCATAATTGCCTACCTGCGATAATACCGAGTCCAGGCATTGTCTGACATATGTTTCAACATTATAAACGGGGATGATTATCGATAACTCAGCCATTGATTAAAAATATCCTTTTTAAATAACCTTTCTTAAAGTTTATTGCCAGTAGTATCATTAGTGTAATGATTTCCGTTAATAAAATGGCTATAGCCCCCCCCTCAGCGCCAAAGTAAGCACACAAAGGAATTGAATAGCATATATGCACAACACTGGTTACAATAGGAATTTTCGCATAAAGATGATTATGCCCCATAGGCAAAAGAATATAGTTACAAAGAATCACTGATGTTGTAACCAAAAAAACCATAGGTGACATTATTTTTAATATAAATGAAGCATCTGGATACTGATTACCTAGAAGAATACTAGCAATTAAACCGGCAGACAAATAGAGGATGAAAGAAAAAATAAAGGTTATTGTGCCTTGTATATAAAGCAATTTTCTTAAGAAAGCAAACGCTAATATTGAGGATTGCTTCATCAACACATTTACTCTTGGATAGAATGCATTTCCTAATATCAAAAACACACCCAATAGTGCTTGCCTTATTCGGTCAGATGCAACGTAGTACCCTACTTGTTCTTTCGTACTGACAATGCCAAGAATAAATGGTGTACTCATCGTATACAGGCTTATTGCAACAGCACCAATGAAGAGTGGGAATGACTCTCTCATAGAAAAAATAACACTACCTAAACTAACTTTTGTTCTAATTATCATTTTAGTTTTAAATACTAAAATACACGATATCAACCCAGCCAGTAATGCCCCACCACCTTGAATTAATGCAGCCTTCCATGCATCGTCAACAGAAATAACGAACACAAAAATCAATGGTACAGTGCAACCTCTTGCAAGAATATATGAAATAGTAACTTTAGACATCTTTTCAATGCCCTGAAAGAACCAAGTAGGTAGAAGGACACTACCAATTAGTTGTAATGATAACGCATAAACAATACCTTTAATTTCATAAAAACCCTTGCTACAGTGTACGACTATGAAAATCGCAAAAATTGATAATATCAGAAGAATACTTTTTGCAATAATGGTTTCCCAGAAAACACCACTTACAAAATCGATGTCATCCCGATTTTTAGCTATCTTCCTCGTCGAGCTTAAATTAAAACCAAAATCAATAAATAAGGAAAAGTACTGAATTAGGGCAAGTCCGATACCTAAACTTCCATAGCCAGTTGGGCCTAGAACCCTCACTAAATATGGAAATGTAATCAATGGAATTATATAATTTGAACCTTGCAATACAAATAGTGATATGACATTACGCTTTAAGCTTGACATTTAGCTCGACCTGATAAAGGCCCCTAAGGGCCTTTTATTTTCATTTATCCTTAGTCTCATACTCATATTGATAATAACCATATGTATATTCCGAGGCTGCTTTTCTCACCATTGCGTTCAGTATTACCCCCTTAATATTAATACCATTATGCTCAAACCTCTGATGACTCACTACAATTTCTTTTAAAGTATTAACATCAAAGCGGGCTACTAATAATGAAGTTCCACAGTGCCTTCCAATGATTGCAGCATCTGTCACAGCGAGGATAGGTGGCGTATCGATGATAACCATATCATAATTTTCACAAGCCCATGTTACAAATTCGCTGAAACGATTGTGCATCAATAGCTCTGATGGATTTGGAGGTATGCTCCCTCGAGAAACAAAATTCAGCGTAGGAATAGCGGTTTCTTGAATAGCTTCTTCAATGCTAACCAGACTGGTGAGAATATCTGATAACCCTTTTTCACTACTAACACCAAATAATTCGTGGGCATATCCCTTTCTCATATCACCGTCAATAATGAGAACTTTCTGACCAGCTTGCGCAATGACAGCAGCTAAGTTTGCACTTACAAAGCTCTTTCCTATTTCAGGGCTAGCTCCTGAGATCATTAAAATATTATTTTTTGCTTCAAGCATTGCAAAATGCAAACTTGTTCTCAGACTTCTTATTGCTTCTACAGCTAAGTCCGCTGGATTTTCTAAGGCTAAAAGACTTACAGATCTTGTATTTTGTTTGAATTTCAAACGAGACAACATCTCTTTGTCTTTCTTTTTTTGCCATTGAGATAACGGTATCGTTGAGTAAACAGGAATACCAATTTCTTCAATCTGCTCTGGGCTTTCAATGCCTTTATGAAGTAAACTTCTAATAAATATTATGAACAAAGAAACGACAATACCAAAAATAAAGCTAACGGCTATAATTATAGCTTTCTTAGGCTTAACTGACTTTAATTGAGTTTCTGCACCGTCAATAATTCTAACATTACCCACCGTACTTGCTTTTTTAATACTCAGTTCTTGTTGCTTGTTCATAAGCTGCATATAGACTTCTTGCCCAGCCTGAACATCTCGTGTAAGTCTTAAAATCTCTTGTTGTGTTTTAGGCATCCCACTAACACGTTTTGCCAACTTCTCTTTTTCAGTCTCAAGCGTTTTTCTCTTTTCCATAAGAGCCCTATACGCTGGATGTTCCTTTGTATATAACTTTGATATTTCAGCCTCTTTAAACGTTAACTCATTTAGTTGAGATTCAACAGATACCATAGTATCTAATACAGACTTTGCCTCAAGTGATAAATCTACAGATTCATTTTCCCTTCTGAACTGATTTAATTTCCCTTCAGTTGAGTCTAACTCTGCTCTAATAATGGGCAACTGCTCTTTGAGGAACTCTAAACTTTTCCCTGCTTCCTCTGACTTCCTTTCGACATTTTGCTCTAAGTAATTATTGCTTATACTGTTTAATATTTTTCTTATTAATACCCTATCTTCACCTACAAGACTGAGAGCAAGTACACCTGTATCCTTTCCCTTATCTGCAACACTTAAATTTTCCAAGATATTATTTGCAACACTCAATGGCGGTTGCCTACTAAGCAGGAAAACAGCTGTTTTTTTGTTTTCTAACCGGGCATCACTTATTAATATTGAAACTCCATCCTTACTTTCTTTAATGCCCACTTGCCCGGTGAGTATTTTATTTCCATTCAATTCCAACGTGTAATTTTTTTCATTTTCAAAATTCAGTTTGAATTTTTCACCTAGGTACTCATCTGGCACGATAAAATCAGAGACTGCAACTTCTGAATCTTCCCTATTAACCAATCGAGAAAGCCCCTTCCCGATGACTGGAAAATGCTGTTCGGAAACTTGTATATCCAAATGTAAATCTTTAACTGTTTTTTCTATTACTCGCCTAGATTTTATGATTTCAATCTCAGCTGCCGATGCAGGTTGTGAACTCGGTAACATGTCGGAGATATTAGTTAATATTGAGTTTCCAACATTCTGCTCCACCTGAATTAAAGCATCTGCCCTATATATAGGCGTTGATAATATTATGTACAACACAGCAGCACATGTAAAAGAAGATGTTATAGCAATAATTAGCCATTTATAATCTAAAATAATTCCAATCATCCGCCCGATATCAATTGGATCATTAACATCAAGCTCATTGTTAGTAATATTACTCTTTTTAGACATCATAAATCCTGACTAGTGGCTTAAAAATTTAGCCCACTCCAGGGCCGTACGCTCAAGAATATCATACACATGTTCAAATGCTTCTTTACTCTTTCTATATGGATCAGGTATCTCAGTTTCATTTAACCAATGGCCAAACAACATAGTTTTACCTCTAGCTTCTGGAGCTATAGAAGTAACTGCCTCTATATGTGATTTCTCCATAACTAAAATAAGATCATATTGTTTGCAAAGTTCGGGAGTTAGTTGTCTTGCAATATGGCCATCAAGGGATAGAGCATGTTCCCTTGCTACGGCTGAAGCTTGACTATCAGCCGTTCTTCCAACTAAAGCACCAACACCCGCAGAATCAATCGTTTTGCTAGGAAAAGAAGTTCTAAGTAAACGCTCCCCTATAGGAGACCTACAAATATTCCCCACGCAAACAACCAGTATCGAATTAAACATTAGTTAGGCCAATTCCTCATCCAACGTACCGACTCCGTCATATTATTGACTCCAGTAATAGTAGGCACTAATTGACTTATAACACGGTTCCAGCGTACAACAGGTGCCGTTGTCACATATACGATATCATAAGGCTGTAAATGAAACTCTGTTCCCATCACTAGTGCGGCCGCGTCTGAAGTATTTAACTGGTAAATATTAGCTAACTTCTCGCCCTCTTTCCCACGTAGTGAACGTATTACAAACACACCTGTAGCATCAGACATAGCCTGGTCTAGGCCTTCCGCATTACCCAATGCCTCTGTCAGAGTCATACCACTTCGATCCATACGCAAAGTGCTCTGCTTCTTCACCTCCCCCATCACAAAGACTTTCAAGTCATCGTTGCGAGGAATATAGAGAATATCGCCAGGGTACAAGAGGTGGTTCTGCTTAAGATCGCCGTTTTGCATCAGCGCTTGAAGAGAAATACGTTGCTCTTTGCCATTATGCGTTAGGATCACATTGCGCCAGTCGGCGTTCTCAGTTAAACCGCCAGCACTGTTGATAGCGTCCAAAACAGTTAGTGGTACGTTTGTGATGGCCTGTTTACCTGAGGTTGCAACTTCTCCTGTAACATAGACCTTCTGAGAACGGAAAGCAGCGATGCTGACATCAACCTGTGGTGACTCAATATACTGAGCTAAACGAGTCATGATAACGGTGCGAATTTCAGCAATTGTCTTACCAGCAACTTTCACTTTACCAATATAAGGATAGAAAATTGTGCCATCCGAATTTACCCAGTTACCTGTATCACTTGCGCTACGGTACTGCCCTGCAGGGGTCGTCAGCTCTGGATGGTCCCATACCGTCACCATCAGAACATCACCGACACCAATGCGATACTCGTAGTTCTGAAGTTCAGTTTCTAAAGCCGTGTTTACCTGCGCCACAATCGGGTTTGGTCGCATTTTTTCAATCAACTTCGGCGTCATTGGGTAAACATTAACCAACTTGTCAATGTTAAAATCTGCGTCAGATTGCTTTACAACATCCTTGCCTGAAGTCGTGAGATGGGAGCCAGGTACCACCGTGCATCCACTGATGAAACTTGCAGAAATCAGTAGCGGTATCAGCTTAAATGTAACTTTTATCATCAAATTATTCACTATTATGAGAAATGCAATCCAACCTAATGTGCGAACATTATAAACGGAAAACGGCTCAATAATGAGCCAAAGTAGCAACAAAACAAACGATTAATCATTTGTTTGATGGTGTGCTTTCCGCCTCGCTCATCCCTGGCTTGTGGTTCGATTTTCGGATCCAGGTCAAAATTTTCCAAACCCGGGTAATAGACCAAAAATAGCCCGCAAAAACAACTAAAAACAGTCCTAACATCAGCAGTTCGGGAACACCTAACCTATCACCAATGACCCCGATTGCCGCTAATAGCGACGCAAATGCAACGATGGCGAAAAGTGTCTGTCGCGGTCCTAGGCCTGCTCTCATCAAAATGTGATGCAAGTGTTCACGGTCTGGCTTGAAAGGGCTATCTCCCCTACGGATCCTGCGCACCATGATTGTCGCCATGTCCATCAATGGTACAGCAATCACCCACAGTGCTGATACTGGTTGCATCACAGCTTTATCACCCTGGGTGGCTAAAACCAGCAGCCAGATAACGGTAAAACCGATCAGCGTACTCCCCGCATCCCCCATAAATACTTTGAATCGTTTCCCCATAGGAATGCCAAGATTCAACATGATATAGGGCAATGATGCTACCAACAAACATAAGCACCATTTTGAGAGTTCAGGGTTCCCCCCCAGCTCAAACACCACAGAAAGCGCACCAAAAGTAACGCATGACAACGCGACTAGTAAACCATCAATGCCGTCAACCATATTGAAAGCATTGATAGCTCCCCAAACCGCAAATAAGGTTACGAAATAACCAAACATCCCCAATGTTAGTTCGCTACCTGCAATGACATGACCAAGGCTTGCCAAATACAGGCCAGACCAGATCATAACCCCTGCCACCAAAGCCTGAATTCCAACCCGTGGCAACACAGGTAAATCAAACCGATCATCTAACACACCAACCACCAGCAGGATGGTGGCACAGACCATGTATAAAGTGAACTGAGGCATCCAATCTGGATGCAATGCATAAAGTACCCACAAAGCCAGGTAGATAGAAACCCCGCCGACTAGTGGAATATGTCCATTATGCTTTTTACGAGCATTTGGTTTATCGACTAAACCAACTGAAAAAGCTAACTTCCTCGCACCGAGCAGTACAAGAAATGCCCCTATGAAAACCACTATCAACTCTTGCATATTTTCACCATAATCAAGAAGTTGTAACACCCAATCCGAGTCGTACTACTACGCTACCGCTCTTGGCTCACCATCTACCAATGCACTGTAGTAAGGCGCAGCCATACTTGCTTATGTCATATTTTCTTGTGGGGGTTACCAATACTCACCTATCAAACCCGTCTTTCACTGATTCAAAATTCATCACAAGCATACAAAATCGCTACTAATGTCAAATTATGATGACAAGATTCTTATACTATTAACCGTTCGAAACAAGCCTTAGATAGGTCGTGAAATCCTTTTCAGAATAAGACTACTCGTTATGTTGCAAAATCCAGTTTTTTAGCATCAAAAAAATCGACAACTTATTGATTTTTAATTTTATTTTCAACTATTGAAGTATTCGTTCAGCCCGCAATACCAGCATTTAAAAGATCAACGCTGTTGGCTGACAAACGTCCTGGGGTACCTCTCAAAGCCAAGGAAAACCACCTTGAAAGAAAAAATAATTTGAAATGCAATTTCTTAGGGGAGACGTTAAAGAACGTAGGGTATCGCCTTGCAAATCACTCTCAGCAGTCAACAATGTGCGCAGCATTTGAAATTACGCCAGCTATCTTGCGACTACCGCTAGACTAGCTGGCGTTGATGAAAAGAAAATGACAAACTTTTTAAATAAATTTAATGTTAAAAAACAAACACCTACTGCGCATCAACCACTAAAAACGCGTATATTATCAATTTCTTGAGTATTGGCAGTATGAACGTTATAGCTTCAACTGCTCGGCCCATTCACGGAAGGCTTCGCCCTGCGTTGGGTGGCGTAAGCCATAGGTCACAAAGGCTTGGAGATAGCCTAGTTTTTCACCGCAGTTAAACGATTCCCCCACCAGTTCCATCGCTTCTACCGTCTGTTGTTTCATCAGGTCAGCAATCGCATCGGTCAGTTGAATTCGGCCCCAGGCACCTGGCTGAGTTTTTTCCAAAATCGGCCAGATGTCGGCAGAGAGCACATAGCGGCCAACAGCAGAATAATTGGATTTCAGTTTCACTTCACGGCTTGGCTTCTCAATGATCGACGTCATGCGTGAGCTTTCCCCTGGTTGCAGGGTCGTGGTCTCACATTCTGCCACCGAGTAGTCATACAGCACGTTTTCATCCGCAGGCTGCACCAGTACCTGGCTCAGCCCATTCTCTTCGAAGCGGGCAATCATATGCGCCAGGTTGTCTTTGTGCATATCCGCCTTGGCGTCATCCAGCAGCACGTCCGGCAGCACCACCACGAAAGGTGAATCACCTACCAGTGGTTTGGCACACAGTACCGCATGCCCCAATCCTTTCGGTTGCCCTTGGCGGATGTGCATCAGGGTTACGCCCTTCGGCGTGATGGATTTAACTTCATCCAGCAGCTGACGCTTCACGCGCGCTTCAAGCATCGCCTCAAGCTCATAAGACGTATCGAAATGGTTTTCGATCGCGTTCTTGGAGGAGTGGGTAACCAGAATGATTTCCTTGATCCCGGCAGCCACGCATTCGTTGACGATATATTGGATCAACGGCTTATCAACGATCGGCAGCATCTCTTTCGGGATCGCCTTGGTCGCAGGCAACATGCGCATACCCAGACCAGCAACAGGAATGACGGCTTTCAACTTCATCGACATGGTGTTCCTCTTAAAATCTCGTGGTCGTGCTAACCGGCTCAGGCAATTACTTGCTGTTCAGGGTCTGTTTCATCCACTGGGTGAAGTTTTCGCCTTCGGAAGGGTGGCGCAGGGCATACTGGACAAACGCCTTCATATAGCCCAGTTTGTCACCACAGTCGTGGGATTTGCCGCTCATATGGAAAGCTTCTACCGTTTCCTGCTCCATCAGCATGGCAATAGCGTCGGTCAGTTGGATTTCATCACCAGCACCCGGGGGAGTTTTCTCTAACAATGGCCAGATATCGGCAGAGAGAACATAGCGCCCTACTACGGCCAGGTTAGAAGGTGCATCTTCCCGTGCAGGCTTCTCTACCACCGCAGTCATTGGCGTACTTGCACCAGCGGCTAACGCCACGCCGCCGCAATCGACCACACCGTATTTGGAAACGTCCTCTTCCGGTACTGGCTCAACCATAATCTGGCTAAAGCCGGTTTGCTCAAAACGCTGGATCATTTTGGCCAGGTTTTCTTTCTGCAGATCGGCAGTAGAGTCATCCAATAACACGTCTGGCAACAGCACCACAAATGGGTTATCCCCAATCATTGGTTGAGCACATAACACCGCATGCCCCAATCCCTTGGCTTGCCCTTGACGTACCTGCATCACCGTTACATCTGGCGGGCAGATACTTTGAACTTCGGCAAGCAGTTGGCGTTTTACTCGAGCTTCCAACGTCGCTTCCAGCTCAAAGGAGGTATCGAAGTGGTTTTCGATCGCGTTTTTCGATGAGTGCGTGACCAGTACGATATCCTTGATACCCGCCGCAACGCATTCACTCACGATGTACTGAATCAATGGCTTATCGACCACAGGCAGCATTTCTTTAGGGATCGCCTTGGTTGCAGGCAGCATACGGGTGCCCAAACCTGCTACTGGGATAACGGCCTTCAATCTTTTTTGCATGAATTTTTTCCACCGACAAATAACAAGTAAGTGTAACAGAGCCAGGAAAAGTGGTAGAGCGTTACGCCAAAATGAATTTTTAACTATAAAAATCAATTAATTAAAATATTAAAGTGACGTTTTAGGCACGCTACCGCCCTTGGCTTGCAGCTACCAATGCACTGTAGACAATGTTTGAACTGGCAAGCGTGCAACCGACTCCACGCTCGTAGATGAACCTGAGGTTCTGTTCAGAATTTAATGAGAGGCAAGTCGCAGAGTAAGGAAAAGGCAGTGCCTTCCTGGCCAAGTGGTCAGTCTTGCTATCATTTATAGGATGCTAAGATTCTTATACTATTGACCCGGTGAAACAAGTCTTAGTGGCTGCATTAAGACCTTTTCAGAATAAGACTACTAAGGATACTCGATTTTTAAGATTTTACTCGTTTAACTACTTTATAACAAATTGATTATAATGCTTATTATCTAAGCGCGGAATTTATAAACAGCCATTTATTCTATGTTTTCTGGTGCTTACCCCTAAAGACCAGATCCTGACACTGTCTAATTATTATACTAACGTAGATTACCCGCACCTCGTGCGGATTTAGTGTTGAAATCCCCTCCCTCAGCGTCCATCATTCTCAAAGCGGCATAAGCCGTCGAACTAAAAGGTGAAATTAGGCGTATGGAATGGATCGCAGATCCAACAATTTGGGCCGGCTTGGCCACCCTGGTTGTACTGGAAATCGTACTGGGCATTGACAACCTGATCTTTATCGCCATTTTGGCGGAGAAATTACCTAAGAAACAACGTGATAAAGCCCGCATTGTCGGTCTTTTACTGGCGCTGGTGATGCGCCTGTTGCTGCTGGCCTCGATATCCTGGCTAGCCACCCTGACCAAACCGCTGTTTGTGGCCATGGGGCACGCTTTCAGTGGCCGCGACCTGATCATGCTGGTCGGGGGTATCTTCCTGCTGTTTAAAGCTACTATGGAGCTGAACGAGCGGCTGGAGGGTAAAGACGAGGAACACCATGGGACACGCAAAGGTGCGCGTTTCTGGCCAGTGGTCGCGCAGATTGTGGTACTGGATGCCGTCTTCTCGCTGGATTCGGTGATCACCGCAGTCGGAATGGTCGATCATCTGGCCGTGATGATGATCGCGGTGTGTATCGCCATTGGTTTGATGTTGCTGGCCAGCAAACCGCTCACGCGCTTTGTGAATGCTCATCCCACCATTGTTATTCTGTGTCTCAGCTTCTTGCTGATGATTGGTTTCAGCCTGGTGGCCGAAGGCTTTGGCTATGCCATTCCGAAGGGCTATCTCTACGCAGCGATCGGTTTCTCGGTGATGATCGAAGCCTTGAACCAGTTTGCCCAGTTTAACCGCCGCCGTTTCCTTTCCAAGGTGCGGCCTTTGCGTGAGCGTACCGCAGAAGCCGTATTGCGCATGTTAAGCGGCAAGCATGAAGAGGCCGAGATCGACAGCCATTCGGCACATCTGCTGGCAGACAGCTATAACGAGAATGGTGAAATCTTCAACCAGCAGGAACGCCATATGATCGAGCGGGTGCTGGGCATGGCACAGCGTACCGTCAGCAGTATCATGACTTCGCGGCACGATGTGGAATACCTTGGGCTTAACGGCCCGCTGGATAAATTGACGCAGCTGTTGGAGAAAAACCAGCATACGCGCATCGTGGTAACCGAAAATAGCGCCAGCGATGAGCCATTAGGGGTGATCCACACCATTGATGTGCTGAAACAGCAGTTGCAGCAATCACCGCTGGATCTGCGGGCCTTGGTGCGCCAGCCACTGATCTTCCCGGAGCAGTTAACGCTGCTGTCTGCGTTGGAGCAGTTCCGCCAGGCCAAAACCCACTTTGCGTTTGTGGTGGATGAGTTTGGTTCGGTCGAAGGGGTGGTGACGTTAACCGACGTGATGGAAACCATCGCCGGTAATCTGCCAGAGGCCGATGAAGAGGTGGATGCACGCCATGATATCCAGCAAACCAGCGAAGGTTGCTGGATTGCCAATGGCCATATGCCGCTGGAAGATCTGGTGCTGTATGTGCCACTGCCGATAGAAGAAAAGCGGGAATATCATACCTTGGCAGGCTTGCTGATGGAGCACTGCCAGCGCATTCCACGCGAAGGTGAGCAACTGAAAATTGGCGACTATCTGTTTGAACCGTTGGAAATCAGTAGCCACCGCATCGTGAAGGTGAAGATCACGCCGTTAGTGACACCTAACGAAGAGGACGAAGAGTAAATCTTTACTGGGCACCCACTTGAGGTGCCCAGCATTGATGTCAAACGGGCACAGCATGCCTACATAGCTTACAGGTGCACTGGCACCAGCAACTCCGTCGCCACAATCACCACCACCAGCCCGACAATCACCGGTACCGAGGTACGTTTCACTACTTCGAACGGTGAGATTTTTGCCATACCAGAAACCGCTACTACTACGCCAGAAACCGGCGAGAGCGTACGGCCCAGGTTGGAAGCTTGCAGCATCGGGATCACCAGGTAAGCCGGGTTAACCCCCATCTGTGCCGCCAGTTTCGGGATCAGTTCAACAAACGCATAGAACGGCGCATTACCAGAGCCGGTCGTCATCGCCGCCAGCATGGTGATCACCACCAGCACCAACATCATGATGATACCGCCGGTGCCAAACGACTGTGCCAGGCTGATCAAGCCGCTGATGAAGCCAACGGTGCTCAAGCCTTGGGCAAACACCCCAGCTGCCACCAACAGCATCACCACGCTGGCAAACGCATCGGCCATGCCACGGTAAGCCACTTCTAAACCGGCGAACACCGTTTTGGCGTTGAAGCTGCGGATAAACTCGATCACCGCGGCCATGAACATACAAATCACCAATACGGTAATGATGTGCAGCTCCGGCCCCCATTTACCATCAAAGACCAGTACCCCCAGGATCGGGGTAAACGGCAAGATGGCGTAAAAACCGGGCGCATTGGTAGTGATTTCACTCACGTCCATGATGTGGTGCTGTTCGTTGGCTTTACGGTCGAGATAGCGTTGCCAGAAGAAGTGGGCAATCGCCATACAGATAATGGCAGCGATAGAGATCGGCAGCGTGGTTTTGAAGGCGAAATCCACCAGCGGCATTTCGGCCGCCTTGGCGGCCAGCACCACATCACCCGAAGTAGGCGAAAGGATAATGGCTGCAGGAGAAGCACAGATAGCTGCCGCCGCACCGCGGCTGATCCCCACGTTAACCATCAGCGGGAACAGCGTTGCCATCAATAGCACGCCAAGCCCTGTCGCAGAAGAGACGGCCAGTGACATCAGGCAGGCAACAAAGTAGGCCGCAATCATCAGTAAATAGGGGGAATTGATCATCTGCAATGGACGGGACGCCAGCTTGACCACCACGTCATTGGCGCCAATGTGCGTCATGTAAGCGGCGAAGCCACACAGCATCATGATCATCATGCCGAGATCGCCACCGCGGCTCATCAGCAGGATTTTGACATATTCGAAAATATCGGTGGCGCGCCACCCGGTCGACGTCGCACTGGCGGGCAGCAGATTTTTGCCCATAAATGCACTCACCGCCAGCAGCACCAGGCCGCCAACCATTAACACCCCAGTGGCAGAATAGCCCTTGATGATGTAACGGCCAACGAACACCGCTACCAAGGCTCCAATCAGAAGTTCCATTATTATTCCTCGATTTAATTATTTTACTTCAGCTCATCGCCCGATAGCAGCCGATTGACGCCACACTCTGCCGAAAAGCACTACAAGATATTATGACATTCATCAATGTTACAGGGGGAAACTATCAACAAATCGTGAAATTCCCAGCCAGGTCGCTTTGGCGATAACCTTCCACCGGGCGGGTAGATGTCGGAAGCCGCAGCCAGACAGCCCAGAGCAAGCAAACTGACCATCAAACAGGAAAATAATTGATTTAATTTCAATAAATTAAATGACTCATCTCTTCCCTATCTTACATACAGCCGACATAACATTGTGATCATGATCTGAATTTGTAGAATCTTTACGTCAGATGTTAACGATGTGTGAGTTTGATCAAACAAATGTTTTCTCCAGTTTGGTTATATGATCGCCAATGTTCACGTTGTCATTTTTAGTCATGTGTTAAATTTTATTTTCAACCACATGAAAAATATAACTTAAATAAATATTAACCTTTTTATTTTCATAAAAATGACAACGTCAACATTGATTTCGTATCGCTATCAAGCATAACAATGGAGAGGAAAATGAGTCAGTTACCCGAAAAGATGAGCGCGGTGGTTTGCCATGGCCCGCAGGATTACCGGTTTGAACAAGTCCCTACCCCGCTACCTAAAGCGAAGGAGTTGGTGATCAAGGTCGAAGGCTGCGGGATCTGTGCCGGCGATTGTAAATGTAAAAACGGTGCCCAGATGTTTTGGGGTGAAAACCCTTGGGTAAAACCGCCGGTCGTGCCCGGCCACGAATTTTACGGCCGCATTGTTGCCATGGGAGAAGGCACAGAGCAGAAGTACAAGATCGGCGAACGCGTCATTGCCGAGCAGATCGTACCCTGCTGGGAGTGCCGTTACTGTAAGTCCGGCAGCTATTGGATGTGTGAGACGCACAATATCTACGGCTTCCAAAAGGACGTGGCCGAGGGGGGAATGTCGGAATACATGCGTTTTTCCGCCAATGCCATCGTGCACAAGATCCCGGAAAGCCTCAGCCATGAAGATGCCGTGCTGATCGAGCCGATGGCCTGTGCTATCCACACCGTTGCCCGTGGGGATATCCAGTTAGACGACGTCGTAGTGCTGGCCGGTGCCGGGCCGTTGGGGCTTTGTATGGTACAGGTTGCCAAGCTGAAGACGCCGAAAAAGCTGATCGTGATTGATGCCATCGACGAACGTTTGGAACTGGCAAAAGCCTTCGGTGCCGACGTGGTCATCAACCCGCTCAAGGAAGATGCCGATAAAATCGTCAAGGCGTTAACCGACGGCTACGGCTGTGATGTTTACATCGAAGCAACCGGCGCACCGATTGGTGTTACCCAAGGATTGCAGATGATCCGTAAGCTCGGCCGCTTTGTCGAGTTCAGCGTGTTTGGTAAGGAAACCACCGTAGACTGGTCAATCATCGGCGATCGCAAAGAGTTGGATATTCGCGGGGCGCACCTGGCACCTTATAGCTATGAAATTGCCATCGATCTTTTTGAACGGGGTCTGGTGACCTCCAAAGGCGTGGTGACCCACAGTTATTCATTAAAAGAATGGGATCAGGCATTCGCACTGGCCGATTCAACGGATTCCATCAAGGTTATTTTAGTTCCTTAATATTGAGTGATTAGTTTTAAGCAAACAATGATAACGCCCTTTGATGGCGAGGCCGACTTCTGGCCGATAACGACCTAATTATTATAAATAACACTGAAAGAAAAATACCGCCCCTACAACAGGAGAATAAACTATGTTTTCATTATTCAAGAAAACCTTACCCGTGATGCTCGCCGGCGGCATGCTGCTGGCCAGCCAATCGGCATTAGCTAAACAGATCACCATTGGCGTTTCATTCCAGGAAATGAATAACGACTATTTTGTCTCCATGAAACAGGCATTAGAGCAGGCCGCCGGTGATATTGGCGCCAAACTGTATATTGCAGATGCCCATCATGACGTCTCAAAGCAGATTAATGATGTGGAAGATATGCTGCAAAAGAAAGTCGATATTTTACTGATTAACCCGACAGATTCGGTTGGCGTGCAGTCGGCGGTGATCTCGGCCCACAAGGCCGGGGCAGTGGTCGTGGCGATCGATGCCCAGGCCGAAGGCCCGTTGGACTCCTTTGTCGGTTCGGAAAACTATGATGCCGGTTTCCAGGCGGGTGAATACCTGGCCAAATCCCTGGGCAACAAAGGCAAAGTGGCGATCCTGGACGGTATCCCGGTGGTGCCGATCCTGGAACGCGTCCGTGGTTTTGAAGACGCCATTAAAAAGCACCCGGAAATGAAGATTGTCACCAAGCAGAACGGTAAGCAAGAGCGTGATACCGCACTGACCGTGACCGAAAACATGCTGCAATCTACTCCCGACCTGGCCGGTATCTTTAGCGTCAACGACGTAGGTGCCCTGGGCGCATTGGCAGCCATTGAGAGTAACGGTGCCAAGGTCAAATTGGTCAGCGTCGATGGCCAGCCTGAAGCGATTAAGGAGATCCTGAAACCAAACTCACCGTTTATCGCCACCTCCGCCCAGTTCCCACGCGACCAGGCACGCATTGCCTTGGGGATTGCTCTGGCCCGCTACTGGGGTGCCAACGTACCAAGCACCATTCCGGTGAAAGTGAAGCTGATCGACAGCAGCAACGCCAAAGGCTTTAGCTGGTAAACGCCCGGCCTCGAGTTTGATGACCACGCGGCAGTGCTGCTGAATGTGTAGTTTGCCTCAAACCAACGCATTGATTATCAAAGCGGGCGCAAAATACGGCGCCCCTACAACACAACGAGCCGGTTGAGGTTTGTACCCGACCTATTGATTTCGCAACGGTAGGTATAAAACCCGGAGGAGTTAACCGTGACGGCGTTATTAGAATTAAAACAGATCAAGAAGTCCTTTCCGGGCGTGAAGGCGTTGGACGGTATTGACCTCACCATTCAACACGGCCAAATACACGCCTTGCTTGGGGAAAACGGAGCCGGTAAATCGACGTTGGTGAAAATCCTGTGCGGTATTCACCAACCGGATTCTGGCGAAATAATCATGGAGGGCACCAGCCGCCAGTTTGATAATTATCGGCAGGCCATTAACGCCGGAGTGGGGATCATATTTCAGGAATTCTCGCTTATTCCTTATATGAACGCCCTGGACAATATTTTCCTCAATCGGGAAATCAAGAACCGCTGGGGATTAATAGACCGTAAAGCCATGCGAAAAAAAGCCGAGGCTATTTTCAAACGGCTGACGGTGAATATCGATCTGGATTGCCCAGTGGCGCAGCTGAGCGTGGCGCAGCAACAGTTTGTCGAGATTGCCAAGGCGCTGTCGCTCGACGCACGCGTATTGGTTCTGGATGAACCGACAGCCACCCTGACACCGGGTGAAGCCGATCACCTGTTCAGCGTAATGAACGATTTGAAACTGCTAGGCGTCGGCATGATTTTCATCTCGCACCACCTGGATGAAATCTTCACCATCTGCGACCAGATCACCGTCTTGCGCGACGGCACCTATGTGCAAACGCTGCCCACGGCCGACACCAACGTGGATGAACTGGTGAAGCTGATGGTCGGGCGCAAAATCGAAAATGCCTTCCCGGTGAAATCGCACCCTGTCGATACCTCGGTTCGCCTGCTGGAAGCCAGCATTCAGCGCACCAAGCATCAGCAGGAAGATCGCTTCCACCTGTTCAAAGGCGAGATCCTGGGATTTGCCGGATTAGTGGGCTCGGGCCGTACAGAGACGATCTCCGCATTGATCGGTGCCAGCGCATGCTATCGCAAGCAGGTCACCCTTGGCGGGCAACCAACCACCCTGCGGAACCCGGCTTTGGCATTGAAGCAAGGCATTGGCCTGCTGCCGGAAAGCCGTAAAACCGAGGGGCTGGTGCTGCCCTTTTCCGTGGCGCAAAACATCACCCTCAACCGCCATGAGCGGTTCGGCAAGATATTCGTTAACGCCCGTAAGGACGACGATATCGTTCAGCGCCTGATCCGCGCGGTAGGCGTGAAAACCCCGGACGCGGATACCGCCGTCAGCACCCTGAGCGGCGGCAACCAGCAAAAAGTGGTCATTGCCCGCTGGCTGAACAATGACTGCAACATCCTTATTTTTGATGAGCCTACCCGTGGCATTGACGTCGGCGCCAAATCCGAAATCTATCAGCTGATGCAACAGCTCACGCAGAAAGGCATTTCTATCATCATGATTTCATCCGAGTTACCGGAAATCATCGGCGTTTGCGATCGCGTGCTGGTGTTCCGTGGCGGCCACATTGTTGCCGAATTGGCAGGGGATGAAATCGAGTCTCATAACATCATGCTTCATGCAACCGGGAGTGCATTATGATCGGAATTGAACAATCCCCACCTACCCACGCGGCCCAGAAGCAGAGCCTCGGCAAACGCTGGGAGAAGTTGCTGCACCACCCCGCGATGCTGCCTTTTATCGGCTTCGCCATTCTGTTCCTGCTGATGAGCGGGCTTAATGACAGCTTCCTGACGGTCAACAACCTGACCAACGTGGCACGCCAGGTGTCGATCAACGCCATTATTGCGGTGGGCATGACCTGCGCAATTCTTACTGGGGGCATCGATCTCTCGGTCGGGCCGGTGATGGCACTGTCCGGTTCCATTGCCGCTGGCTTGATGCTGGGAGGGATCCCTATTCCTCTGGCGATGGTCGCCGCACTGGCGATCGGCGCCCTGTTTGGCTTGGCCAACGGTGCCTGCATTGCCTATCTGCGCATGCCACCGATTATCGTCACCCTGGCCTCAATGGGTATCGCCCGTGGTTTGGCACTGCTGTACACCGGCGGCTACCCGATTTCTGGCTTGCCGGACATGTTCTCCTTCTTCGGCCGCGGTTCCGTACTGGGTATTCAAGTACCGGTGCTGATCATGGTTGGCGTTTATATTCTGGCCTACCTGATGCTTAACCATCTGCCGTTTGGCCGCTATGTCTACGCCATTGGCGGCAACGAAGAGGCCGCGCGCCTGAGCGGTATTCGCGTACCCCGTTACAAAGTCCTGGTGTATGTGGTGAGCGGAACGACCGCCGCACTGGCTGGGTTGGTACTCACCTCACGCCTGATGAGCGGGCAGCCCAACGCCGGTGAAGGTTTTGAACTGGATGCCATCGCCGCCGTAGTGCTTGGTGGGGCCGCCATCTCCGGTGGCAGAGGCGCCATTATCGGCACGCTGGTCGGCGCCATGATGCTTGGCGTACTGAATAACGGCCTCAACCTGATGAGCGTATCGCCTTACATCCAGAACGTGGTCAAGGGTGGCATTATCCTCGCCGCTATCTACCTCAGTTCCAGCCGCCGCAAATAAGCTAGGGAGAACCGATATGGGATATTTTCTGGGCATTGATATTGGCGGCACGCTGATCAAGGCAGGTCTATACCGGGCTAACGGTGAGGAAATTGCCGTAGCGGAGTGTGATGGGGAAACCGTTTCCCCGCAGCCCGGTTTCTCTGAGCGCGAGATGGAGGTTTTGTGGCGTGATCTTTGCCAAACCATTCGCCAGGTACTCAGCCTCGCGGGTATAACCGGCGATCGAGTGCGTGGCGTAAGCTTCTCATCACACGGCAAAGGGCTATATGCCATTGATAAGAAGGGCCAGCCGGTCCGCAACGGCATTGTTTCTTCGGATACTCGTGCCGGGGCGATGGTGGTTGAGTTACAGCAGCAGGGTATCGAAGCCGTCACCTACCCGCGTAGCCTGCAACCCATCTGGAACAGCCATCCGGCAGTGTTGTTACGTTGGTTGAAACAGCATGAGCCCGCGCAATATGAGGCGATTGATCGGGTGCTGATGGCCCATGACTACCTGCGCTTTCGCCTGACGGGTGAAGCGACGGCCGAGATCACCAACATCTCCGGCAGCAACCTGTTCAACCAGCAAACGGCCGACTACGACCCTGCATTGATGGCAGCATTCGGCATTGAGGAAGTGGCCGATAAAACCGCGCCGCTGCTAGGTTCCGCCGAGCTTGCCGGGCAAGTGACCGCCACTGCCGCTGCCCAATGCGGATTACCCGCAGGAACGGCGGTGTATGGCGGCCTGTTTGATGTGGTTGGTGCGGCCTTATGCTCGGGAGTGGTCGACGATCGTACCCTGAGTGCCGTTGCGGGTACCTGGTCGATTGCCACCTGTGTAACGGAAGACCTCCTCCCCTGCTCCCATCCCTTTGCCTGGGGGCGTTATTGCATGGAGGGCCGCTATTTTGTTCACGAAGGCAGCCCAACCTCGGCGAGTAATCTGGCCTGGTTCTTACGGCAGTTTTGCGACAACGACCATCAGCGCTATGCGCAGTTTAACCGTTGGGTACAAGAACGCAGCAAGCAACCGAGCGACATCACATTCCTGCCCTATCTGTTCGGCTCCAACCTCGGTAGCAATCTGCCGGGCGGGCTGATTGGCCTGAGCGGGCACCATGATATGGCCGATATCGTGCACGCGATCTATCAGGGTATCGTGTTCTCACATCTGGTTCATCAGGATCGCCTGGTGGCGCTAAATCCCCGCGTAGAGCGTATTCGCATGACCGGCGGCCCCACGCAGTCCGACGTCTGGATGCAGATGTTTGCCAACGCCGGTAATTTGCCGCTGGAGGTGGTGGACATCCAGCAAAGCGGCTGCCGGGCTGCGGCGATCTGTGCCGCCGTTGGCGCCGGGGAATACAGCAGCTTTACCGAGGCCGTGCAGGTCATTCAACCTGAAGTCCACACCTATTATCCCGAGGCGGCGGCTAACCGACGCTTACGCGATCGCTTTGCGGGCTACCTGAATATCGCCCAAGCATTAAATGAGGCTAACCAGCATGCAAACCACTAATACCGTCTCACTTGGGCTGTACGAAAAAGCCTTGCCAGCGGATCTTGATTGGGCACAACGCCTGGGTATCGCCAGCGAGTTGGGTTTCCAGTTTATGGAGATCTCCATTGATGAGCAGCCGGAACGTCAGCAGCGCCTGGACTGGGATCGTCAGCAACGGCTGGCACTGATCAACGCTCGTTTTGACAGCGGTATCACGGTGCCCAGCATGTGTTTATCCGCCCACCGTCGTTATCCGTTCGGCAGCCATGATGCCGCCATCCGCCAGCAGGCGCGTACGTTGATGGAAAAGGCGTTGGATTTCGCCGTCGACGTCGGGATCAGGAATATTCAGCTAGCGGGGTATGACGTCTATTACGAAACGGCCGATCGCCATACACGCCAGCGTTTTATCGAAGGTCTGCAATGGGCGGTAGAGCTGGCGGCCAAGGCACAGGTGATGCTGTCCGTGGAGATCATGGATACCACCTTTATCAACAGCATCAGCAAATGGCGCGAGTTTGCCCGGCAGATTGAAAGCCCGTGGTTTACCGTCTATCCCGATATCGGCAACCTCAGCGCCTGGGGTAATGACGTCGATTTTGAGCTGGAGCATGGCATCGACAAGATCACCGCCATCCATTTAAAAGATACCTTACCGGTGCTGCCTGGTACCACAGGGCAATTCCGCGATGTGCCTTTCGGCAGCGGCTGCGTGGACTTTGCCCATACGTTTGGCGTGTTAAAACGGCTCAACTATCGCGGCCCATTCCTGCTGGAAATGTGGACGCGCAACGATGGCCAGGATATCCAGCATATCACCCAGGCCAAGAGCTGGATCGAGCAGCAGATGAAACAGGGAGGCATCACATGTTAAGCGAGTTGAAGCAGCAGGTTTTGGCGGCCAATCTCAGCCTGCCGGGTTATGGTTTGGTGACCTTTACCTGGGGTAACGTGTCGGCGATCGATCGCCAACAGGGGCTGGTGGTGATCAAACCTTCGGGGATCGCTTATGAGGTGATGACGGTAGACGATCTGGTGGTGGTGGATTTGGACGGTGTGATCCAGGAAGGGCAGCGTAAACCGTCCTCGGATACCAATACCCATTTGGCGCTATATCGCGCCTTTCCCGAGATTGGCGGCATCGTCCATACCCACAGCCGTAATGCCACCATCTGGGCACAGGCTGGCCAGGCGATCCCGGCTCTGGGCACCACCCATGCCGACTATTTTTATGGTGACATTCCCTGTACCCGCCCTATGCGTGAGGACGAGATTGCTGGCGACTATGAGCGGGAAACCGGCCAGGTGATTATCGAGACGTTCCAACAGACGAAGCGCGATCCGCAACAGGTGCCGGGGGTGTTGGTCTATTCTCATGGGCCGTTCGCCTGGGGAAAAACGGCGGCGGATGCGGTGCATAATGCGGTGGTGATGGAGGAAGTGGCGGCAATGGCGATGGCCACGCGGCAATTGACTCCGACGATCCCGCCCATGCAACCCGCGCTGTTGGATAAGCACTTTTTACGCAAGCACGGTAAAAATGCTTACTATGGGCAGTAACAGGATGCGATTAGCCTGATAATTCAGCGAATTACCCCTCACCCTAACCCTCTCCCACAGGGAGAGGGGACCGATCGAGTTCGTTGATTGCCCTGAGTAAGACCTTGCCTTTCTTGTTTTTACTCCTTACTTTCCGAAGCTACGCGGGCTACGTATGTGCACCGTACAGCTCCCTCTCCCTGTGGGAGAGGGTTGGGGTGAGGGGCCATCACTCGACAAGCAACATCCCGGTAAAAAATTCCCGTCTTAATGGTTGATCGCTGTGATTATTTTTAATCGCATTAAACAATAACTCCGCCGCGATTTCCCCTAACACCTGCGTATCGTGATAAACCCCGGCAATATGCTGCCCATAATCCCGCGCCTTGGGCGGTTCATCGATCGAGAAGAATTTCACCCGATGGTAAATACCCAGCTGATGGCATAAAGAAATAGCACCCAGCGTGATAATACCGTTGAGGCCCACGATATAATCCGGCTGATGCCGTTCATCGGCAAGATATTCTTTCACCCGTGCCTCTTGTGAAATAAAATCATAGTCGCCATTGATAATGGTGATTTTACTCCCCTTCTCCTCCAGAGCATCAATAATCCCCTGGGTTCGCGCCAAGGTAATTTCCGAGTCGGCCGGACCACCCAGGATCAGGATATTACTTTCCGGCTGCTCGGCCAGATATTTCCCGGCCAGTTTGCCAATCTCTTGGTTGTTGAGGAAAACGCCACTAAGCTGTTGATTATAAATGTCCCTGTCGATCAGGATCAGCGGAGTGTGATAGCGTTCGGCCTGATCAAGGTAGGCGGGTTGATAGTGCCGATCGTCGCGTACGGCAGAGAGCAAGATGCCCCGAGCCTTATAACCGAACAGCGCCTGTACCGCCTGCATTTCAGCTTCTTCACTGCCGTCGGTATCAAACAGCATAATCTGATAGCCCTGCATGCGGGCAATACGCGATACGGTTTGGATCAGGTTGGAATAAAAAGGGTTATACATGCTACTGGTAACAATGCCGATAATTTGGCTGCTGCTTTTCTTTAATCCCTGAGCGAAAGCATTGGGAACATAATTAAGCTCTTTGGCAATAGCGTGAATTTTCTCGAGCGTTTCAGACTTGACCAGTTCGGGTTTATTAAAAGCACGGGAGACAGTGATATTGGTCACGTTGGCTCGGCGGGCAATATCCACAATGGTGGCATTAGAATTCGCTTTTGACACCGTCAATCCTTGCTTTATTCATTAACAGATCCCTTATTGTAGGGAAGCCATCAGCAGTATGCCAGATGAATATCAAAGGTATTGATTTTGTCGCTCGGGTGGCAAACCCGCGCTCATCCAACCTAAAGAGAGCGCGGGCAGTGTTTGATAAGGTCTACAGCTTATCGAGCAGTTTTTTCAGATCCTGGCCATCCTGGGACCCTTTATTCTTCTCCGCCCACTTGTTCAAGGCGTCTTTGGCACGATCCTGCAGCTTTTTACGCAATAGCTGATCGACCTGCAGTTGATAATTGAGCTGATCCCAAGGGCCATAGACGCGCAGAGGGATCGGCGTTTCGCGCAGTTGTGCGATTAACGCATTGTTGCCCTGCCAACCTCCCGTGACCAGAACGTTCATGGTTAAATCGCACTGTTTGCCAGGCATATTGAGCGTACCGCTGCCGGTCAGGTTCATCACCGGTGATTCTGCCTGTAACTCGCTGAGCGTGATCTGCCCCTTGCTCAAGCTGGCCTTGGCGCTCATTTGTTGCACCGTGGTGTAGCGCTGGTTGTTATCCTCACCGCGCACGCTACTGTCATTACGCGCCACAGCTTGCTGGATAAGCTGTTGAATATTCAAACCATGAAGCTGCGCATTCTGCATGGACAGTTCCGCCGTCCCTTGCCAGCGGCGCTCAAACGCCGTGGCGTTGAGGCGATCGCCACTCAAGTCGCCCTGCATGTTGAACGTGCCGGTCAGCGCCAATGGCATGTCGAAGGCCTTGAGTACCTCGCCCAGCTCAATGTGCCGTAACTGCGGCTGCAGTTTAATCAGCGGCTTATCAGTTCGCGCATCCATCGAACCAGGCAGGGAGAAATCACCGCCGGCCAACTTACCAGACAGCGTACCCACCGTCATTAATCCCTGTTGGTTGCTTGCCTGCACCGCCAACTGACTAATCAACATCCCACGGTAGGTAACCTGGTCCGCCTTCAGCTTGAGCTGTGCGTTGAAGTCACGTAACACCTGTAAATTCTGTTGTGGATCGTCCGCCTGATTGGCGATTACCGGGGATGCGGTCACCGGCTGCGGTAGCTTCTCCTCATCAGGGGTTTTTGTCTGCCAGCCCGAGAGCGCATCCAGATTGAGTTGTGTGGCACTGAGATCCAGGGTGTAAGCAGGCACGGGGCCGAACTGCGCGCTAGCACTCCCCGTCAACTGGCTATCATTGGCACTGAGCATCAGTTGACTCAAGACAATCTGCTGCGAAGCCTGCTGATAAACCGCCTGTACGCTCCCTTCCCCCTTGATGGCACCGGCAAGAATATCTGCGCCCTCAAGCTGGTAGCTAAACTGCGTGACCTGTGCACCTATCTGGCGGGGAAACTGTTGTAGATCGAGATTAGCCGCCAGGTTGAAGCTCAGATCGCGTTGGTCGCGATTCACCCGGCTGGAAAGCTCGATCTGCGCCTGATGCTGGTCATTTTGCTGCAGGGTTAAATTGATATCGCGAACGTTAATCTGCTCGTTGTTGGCTCGTTGCCAGATCAGCAGGCTGTCCACCACCCGCAGGTTGTCGATATCAAATTTCCACAGGGATCCCGAGCCATCATCCGCCTGGTTACCACCGGGGGCGATAGGGGCATCGGGCTGGTTTTGCTCTGCGCTGTCGGGTGTCAGGCGGATAACGGCATTTTTCAGCATCACCTGCTTAACGTAAAGCTGGTGGGAAAGGAGCGGCAGCAGTTTGACATCCAGACGCATATTATCTGCGCTAACCGCCGGAGCCGCTGCCCCTGGCGCCGTCAGCGTCATTCGCCCGGCAAGAATGCTCAACTGCGGCCAGACGTGCCAACGAAGGTCGCCTTCCAGCGTCAGATGATAGCCGCTGCTCTGCTCAACCTTCTTGATCATATAGCCACGGAAATCATTCGGATTAACCAACAGCACCAAGGCAGACATCCCCGCCACTAGCACCACCAGCAAAATCACCAAAGTCGTCAGTAGTCTTCTCATGCCATCCTCGTGTCAGCGTAATACCGGTTCGCTGTTAATCCTTGTCAATACGACTGGCCACGGCCCCTTGCTGATCCCTGTATTTCGCGTCCTGGCGGCTATTGTATGGCCGTGACGCAGGCCCGGAAAGCGGTTCAAAACTCAGCGCACCGATCAACATGCCAGGGCGTAGTGCCAACGGCAGCTTACCTGAATTATAGAACTCCAGCACAATACAGCCTTGCCAGCCTGGATCGATACGGTGTGCGGTAACGTGCACCATCAATCCCAGGCGGGCTAACGAAGAGCGGCCATCGAGCCAGCCAACCAGATCGTTGGGGATGGTGACCGACTCCAGCGTCACCGCCAGCGCCAGTTCACCCGGATGGAGGAAGAAAGCTTCGCCTTCCGGCAGCACGATTTCATCGCTCATTACGCGGTCTAGAGCGGCGCTCACTTCATCCTTTGGGCCACTGAGATCGATAAACGCAGCGGTATGGCCACGGAACACGCGGAACTGATTGCCCAGACGGACATCCACTGTGGCCCCGTTAATGCGCTCAATGGGAGGACGCGGTGAAATCACCAGTTTTCCGTTATCCAGCCAGGCTTCGATATCGCGGTCGCACAGTCTCATTATTTTCTCCATTCCATCAAGGCGCATAAACTTATACGAAAATTGCCACACAACGGGCTCAAGGTCTATGTCGGGACTCAAATAGTTCGTTAAAGACCAGCAAAAACAGGCTGGCCTGTTAAGGACTTATTCAAAGAATTGGCTGATTTTTGCCTTCAGGATATCTATCGCGATACGGTTTTTACCCCCGCGCGGTACGATAATATCGGCGTATTGCTTCGAAGGCTCAATAAACTGCAGGAACATTGGGCGGACGGTTTTCTGGTACTGCGCCATTACGGAATCCATGGAGCGGCCACGCTCATTCACGTCGCGCTTCATGCGGCGCATCAGGCAAATATCCAGTGGGGTATCGACAAAAATCGAGAAGTTCATTTCCTGGCGCAGGCGGATATCCGTCAATAACAGGATCCCTTCCAGGATGATGACTTTCTTGGGTTCGAGATGGATCGTCTCTTTCTTACGCGTATGTTCGGTGTAGCTATACAGCGGCAACTCAATCGCCTGGCCGGATTTCAGCATTTGCAGATGCTGGAACAGCAGGTTGTGATCCATGGCGCTGGGGTGGTCATAGTTGGTTTTGACCCGCTCTTCCATGGTCAGGTGCGTCTGGTCTTTGTAGTAACTGTCTTCCGGGATCACACCGATATGTTGATCGCCAACCTGATCGCGGAGTTCGCGGTATAACGTACTGGCAATAAGGCTTTTTCCGGAGGCTGATGCGCCAGCTATACCAATAATGACGCACTGATGCGACTTGTCAGTCATAAAATTAAAGACCTGATTTCATATGTGGGGAAAGGGGGTATAAAACAGGTCAATTATAGGGAGTTAGTGCTCTCGGCGCCAGCGTTTAGACGGTAAGGCAGGAGATTATCCCCACAAACCGGCGTAATTGACATACAGAGTATCTTTTGCCGGGGGATTTAAGATTTTTTACGCTACTGCAAATCGGCGACTCAGGGTACAATTCACGCCATCATCAAGACCGTCTTCGATCCTATTTCTTAGAGTACAACCGCACATGAACTGGCATTTTCTGACTTTTTTTGGTGACAGCATGCTGCTGCTGCCCTGCGCAGCCATCGTCTTTATTATTCTACTCCTGTCCCCTACCAGCAGAAAACCAACCTGGCAATGGATGCTGCTGTTTGGCGGCGTGGGTGCCGTAGTCTGCGTATCGAAGCTGGCGTTTATGGGCTGGGGTATCGGCAGCCGCCACTGGGATTTTACCGGGTTCAGCGGCCACTCGGCCCTGTCTGCGAGTATCTGGCCGGTTTTGCTGTGGTTACTCTGTGGGCGTTTCTCGTCGCCGGTCAGGCGTACTGCGGTGATCGTCGGCTATCTGTTGGCCGCCGTAGTCGGTTATTCACGTTTGGTGATCCACGCCCATTCCACTTCTGAGGTGATCACGGGTCTGGCGCTCGGCTTTATCGTCAGCAGCACCTTCTTAATGCTGCAACGTGGCACGCAGCCACCACGGCTGTCCTACCGCAAAATTGCCGTTACGCTGGCGCTGCCCCTGGTCCTGATCAATTCCGGCACTGCGGCACCGACCCAGGGGTTACTGGAAAGGATTGCCGTGACTATTGCGCCGGTAGAAAAACCTTTTGTGCGGGCTGATTTGCACAAAAAACCACAGGTTTCAGCACCTCAGAGTCGTTAATGACCCCTCACCCTAACCCTCTCCCACAGGGAGAGGGAACCGATCGAGTTAGGTTGAAAGTGTAGTGATTCTTCATCAGTACCAGCTGACTGACCCTGCTCATCCTGGTTAAAGTGACGGTCGAGCTGCCTGATCACCTTACTTACTTCCAAAAGAGCAGGGGCTATCAGCTCCCTCTCCCTGTGGGAGAGGGTTGGGGTGAGGGGACAAAGCGGGCACGTAATTCTGGGCGTATTAGAGCGCGCGGAAAGAGATCTCGGTAGGGATGGCTTCCCCCTGCCAGTACATCTGAGCCGCAACGCGCCCCGCCAGTTGACGGTACATTTCGGCAAACTCGCTGTCCGGGCGGCTGACCACGGTCGGTTGCCCGCGATCCAGATCTTCTCGCAACGAGATATGCAACGGCATCTGCCCCAACAGGCGGCTATGGTATTTCTGCACCAGCTTCTCTGCCCCACCGGTGCCGAAAATTGGCTCGTGATGCCCACAGTTGCTGCACACATGCATGCTCATGTTCTCAACGATACCCAATACCGGCACATGCACCTTTTCAAACATCACAATGCCTTTGGCGGCATCAAGCAGGGCGATATCCTGGGGCGTCGTCACCACCAGCGCACCAGTCACCGGGATATTCTGCGACAGGGTCAGTTGGATATCCCCGGTTCCTGGCGGCATATCCAGCACCAGATAATCCAGATCCGGCCACAGCGTATCCTGCAACAGTTGCAGCAGCGCCTTGCTAGCCATCGGCCCACGCCACACCATGGCGTTGTCGTCGGTCACTAGGTAGCCGATAGAGTTGGTCGCCAAACCGTGCGCCACGATCGGAGCCATATGCTGTCCGTCCGGCGAGGTTGGGCGTTCATGTTCAGTGCCCAGCATGTTGGGGATCGACGGGCCATAAATGTCCGCATCCAGGATACCCACTTTGGCACCTTCGGCGATCAGCGCCAGCGCCAGGTTGACCGCGGTGCTGGATTTCCCCACCCCGCCTTTGCCTGAGCTGACGGCAATAATGTTACGCACACCCTTCACCCCAGCCTGGTCGTTGGCGCGTTTCAAGGTGGTGATATCGTGCTTCAGCTTCCATTCGATAGCCTGAACGCCGGTCACGCGCAGCAGTTCGGCGCTTACCGATTCTTTCAGCGCCTCAAACCCACTTTGCCAGGCAAACGGCATGATTAACTCGATATGCAGGACATTGTCCAGCAGCGTACAGTGGTGAATGGCTTTCAGTGCGGTCAGGTTGTTTTTTAACGTCGGGTGTTCGAAGGCGGCCAATACTCCGGTCACCAGGGCGCGCAGAACTTCAGGGTTGGTCTGCTCAGGGGATTTGGCGTTCATCCCGGCTCCTTGATTTTGAATGGGTAGCAACCCGATAAGCATATCAGAACTGCAGGGTAACTCGCTCGTATAACCCGAAAGAAACCGCCCTAGCAGCAGAGAGCGCGATCGGGTAACATCAAAGACCCTTTTCACTCATTAAAGAAAGCAACTTTTCATTATGGCTCAAGTCGCGAAAAAATTATTGGTGACGTGCGCGCTACCGTACGCAAATGGTTCCATCCATCTCGGCCACATGCTCGAGCACATCCAGGCAGATATCTGGGTTCGTTACCAACGAATGCGCGGCAACGAAGTTCATTTCATCTGTGCGGATGACGCGCACGGTACGCCAATCATGCTCAAAGCACAGCAGATGGGTATCCCGCCAGAAGAGATGATCGCGGAAATGAGCCGCGAGCACCAACAGGATTTCGCCGGTTTTGGCATCAGCTATGAGAATTATCATTCGACCCATAGCGAAGAAAACCGTGAACTGTCAGGTATCATCTATGGCCGCTTGAAAGAGAACGGTCATATCAAGCGACGCACCATTTCTCAGCTTTACGATCCTGAGAAAGGCATGTTCCTGCCGGATCGTTTTGTGAAGGGTACCTGCCCGAAATGTAAATCTCCGGATCAATATGGCGATAACTGCGAAGTTTGTGGCGCAACCTACAGCCCAACCGAGCTGATCGACCCTAAATCCGTGGTTTCCGGCGCTACCCCGGAAATGCGTGATTCTGAGCACTACTTCTTCGACCTTCCCGCTTTCAGCGACATGCTGCAAGCTTGGACACGCTCCGGCGCGCTACAAGAGCAGGTGGCAAACAAGATGCAGGAATGGTTCGAATCCGGCCTGCAACAGTGGGATATCTCCCGCGATGCGCCGTATTTCGGCTTCGAAATTCCGGATGCCCCAGGCAAATATTTCTACGTCTGGCTGGATGCGCCAATCGGTTACATGGGTTCGTTCAAGAACCTGTGCGATAAACGCGGCGATCTGGATTTCGACGAGTTCTGGCGTAAAGACTCCACTACCGAGCTGTATCACTTCATCGGTAAGGATATCGTCTACTTCCACAGCCTGTTCTGGCCAGCAATGTTGGAAGGCAGCGATTTCCGCAAGCCAACCAGCCTGTTTGTGCACGGCTATGTGACGGTGAACGGCGCCAAGATGTCCAAGTCGCGCGGCACCTTCATTAAAGCTGGTACCTACCTCAAGCACCTGGATGCCGATTGCCTGCGTTATTACTACGCCGCCAAACTCTCTTCACGCATCGACGATATCGACCTGAATCTGGAAGACTTCGTGCAGCGCGTGAATGCCGATATCGTGAACAAAGTGGTCAACCTGGCTTCCCGTAACGCTGGCTTTATCAACAAGCGTTTTGCCGGGAAGTTAGCCGACCACCTGGCCGACCCTGCGCTGTACCAGACCTTTGTGGATGCTGCCACCAGCATTGCGCAGGCCTATGCCAGCCGTGAAACCAGCCGGGCGATCCGCGAAATCATGGCGCTGGCCGATCTGGCCAACCGCTATGTCGATGAGCAGGCTCCTTGGGTAGTGGCGAAAGAAGAAGGCCGAGACGCCGATCTGCAAGCTATCTGTTCGATGGGCATCAACCTGTTCCGCGTGCTGATGACCTACCTGAAGCCGGTTCTGCCTGCGTTGACCGAACGTGCCGAAGCGTTCCTCAACTGCGAACTGAGCTGGGATGGCATTGAGCAGCCGCTGCTGGGCCATCAGGTGAGCACCTTCAAGGCGTTGTTCAACCGTATCGATCTCGACAAAGTGAATGAAATGGTCAATGCATCAAAAGAAGATCTGGCCGCCAGCCAGAAGGTTGTCAGCGGACCGCTGGCGGACGATCCGATCCAGGACACCATCAACTTTGATGATTTCGCCAAAGTCGATATGCGTATCGCGCTGATCAAGAGCGCCGAGTTTGTTGAAGGTTCTGACAAGCTGCTGAAGCTGCAGTTGGATCTGGGTGGCGAATCACGCCAGATCTTATCCGGTATTCGCTCTGCCTACCCTGATCCTTCACTGCTGGAAGGGCGTTTGACGATTATGGTGGCCAACCTGGCGCCGCGTAAAATGCGCTTTGGCGTTTCCGAAGGGATGGTGATGGCGGCTGGCCCTGGCGGCAAGGAGATCTTCCTGCTCAGCCCGGACAGCGGCGCACAGCCTGGTATGCAGGTTAAGTAAGCTTCTGTAATATCGAGAAAAGTCCCCTCACCCTAACCCTCTCCCACAGGGCTGAGGTATCCCCAGAAAAAAATGAAAGGCACGATGAAGTGTGATCTACTGGTTGCGCTAACAAAACAGAAGAGACCTCATCGTGCCTTTACAAACAGTTTGCCAGAAATTTTTCTCCGCGTCTTTACGTGGTATCCATTCCTTTCGTATTAAGGGACTTACAGATATGGCCGCTGCACTCTGCAACGGCGCTGACCTGACGCTAACCAGCATCGGCCGCATGCTTCCAGGTAAGGCCCACGTCAAAAATAAAATCAAGCGAGCCGATCGAACCCTCGGTAATACCGCTCTTCATCGCGACCTGCCTCGCATCCAGCAACTGCTTACCGGTGCTATCACATCATTGATGCCGTTCTGCGTTATTGCTGTCGACTGGACTGGATGGCACGACAAAAACTGGCACTTGTTGCGAGCCAGCTTGATCTGTAATGGCCGTTCACTGCCGCTGATGAGCGAAGTCGTGCCTGCCAAACTGGCACAAAACAGTCAGGTACAGTGCGCCTTCCTTGACCGCCTGCACGCGGCCATTCCCGCTGGAAAGTCCGTCACGATAATCACGGATGCAGGCTTCAGAACTGACTGGTTCAGGCATATAAGCCAACTGGGTTGGTTTTTTACGGGCAGGGTCAAAGGTGTTATCTGCTTCCGTCCTGAAGGAAGCAAACACTGGATGAAAGTCAGTGAACTTCAGGCAGAAGCCAGCCCCCGGAAAGTCGGCAATGGTGTGCTTGCGCGTAAACCCAAACTCCCTTGCGGTGGCAGCCTTTATCTGCAAAAGCGTCCATCGGCAGGGCGGCATGGAAAAGGGACTGAGTCAAAAACAGAAAAAGAACATAGAAAAAGCGCGCAGGAACCGTGGCTACTGTTCAGCAACGTGGAAGGTCTGGAGCCCGCTCAGATAATGACACTCTATAGCCGTCGGATGCAGATAGAGCAAAACTTCCGCGATGAAAAGAGTCACCGCTTCGGGTATGGGATGAGGTATGGGCGGAGTCAGGGTAAAGGACGCCTGGAGGTGCTGAGTGTAGTGGCGGCCATGGCGAGCCTGGTGATGTGGCTGACGGGGTATATGGCAGAAAAGAAACAACTCCATCGCCATTATCAGGCCAATACGGTGAAAGACAGGAGAGTCCTGTCATATCTGAGGCTTGCCTGGGAGATATTACGAGACCGCCCCATAATAGTGAGAAGGATAAAAATAGTTAATGCGCTGAAAATATTAGGAAAGGAGTACAGTAATATGGTCATGGGATGTTGACCATATTACTGGGGATCACTCAGCCCACAGGGAGAGGGGACTGATCGAGTTCGTTGATTTTCCTGAGTCATACCCAACCTTTCTTCTTATTCATTTCTTTCCGATCTAGTAATACCTATCGAGTTCGTTGAGTTCTCTGAGTCATACCCAGCCTTTCTTCTTATTCATTTCTTTCCGATCTAGTAATACCTATCGAGTTCGTTGAGTTCTCTGAGTCATACCTGCCTTTCTTCTTATTTATTTCTTCCCGAAGCAGCACGGACTAATTATATGCTCCGGGCAGCCCCCTCGCCCTACGGGAGAGGGTTGGGGTGAGGGGTATCTCAGAAGCTAGAATGAGGGGAAACACGATCCTGCAAATGCCATAAAGTCACCTGTCTCACCCCCTCCCAATTAAGTAAAACCTCATCATTCCAAAAACGAATCACGGTAAAACCTTGCTGCTCTAGAAAATAGGTGCGCTGCTGATCATAAGCCACCTGCCCCGAATGCTGACCACCATCCAGCTCAACAATCAGCTTCGCCTGCCAACACGCGAAATCGGCAAAGAAAGGCCCAACCGGAAATTGCCGTCGGAACTTAAACCCAGCCAAGCGGCGATCGCGCAGCTGCAGCCACAAAGCTTGTTCTGCCTCTGTCATATCAGATCTTAAACGGCGCGCCTTAATCAGCGTGATTGCACTCTTCATCAGCCAAGATTAGCGCCACCAGCACCGTCGATCTCTCGGTTCCTGCCAAAACTGCGCACCCCATCCAAACCAATCGTTATATCACCTGAGAAAAATTCATAAGCCGGCGGATTCCCAATTGCCAGGCATCTGGTTATGATGCTGCATTGAACTAAATAGACGTCTAGACAGAAAGATATCTAAACATCCAATTTTAACGGGAACTCTTCACCTGCTTCGGAGCCAATAATGAAAACGATAAAGACCTCACTGCTCGCCCTCAGCCTGCTGACCAGCCTGCCCCTGCTGGCCGCTGAAGCCACGCTTGCCCCCGTTCCTGACGCTATTGCTCAGCATCAAGGGCAGATCCGTGTGGCGGTGATCCGTAACCTGGGTTCCGATGACAACACCACCCAGTTTTTGGCCGGAGCAATCCAGGAGGGGCGCAAGCTCGGTTTCAAGGTCGATACCTTCCTGAGCAACGGCGATGACGCGCGCTTTCAGGACTTCGTTAACCAGGCCATCAGCCAGAAATATGACGGCATCATTCTTTCTCAAGGCCGCGCGCCCTATTCCACCGATCTGGTCAAGCGCATCGCTGCGGCAGGTATCGCGGTGTCAGCCTTTGATACCGACGTTAGCGGCGAGATCCCCGGCGTCACCGTTTCCCAACAGGATGATGCCTCGCTGGCCAATGAATCCTTCGGCCAACTGATTAAAGACTTCGACGGCAAGGCCAACATTATCAAACTGTGGGTTGCAGGCTTCCCGCCGATGGAGCGCCGCCAGGCCGCTTACCAGCAATTGCTCAAGCAAAACCCGGGCATTCATGAGTTGGAATCAATCGGGGCAGTTTCCTCCGACGTTCAGGGCGATACCGCCAATAAAGTGGGGGCGGTGCTAGCCAAATACCCGAAAGGTAAAATCGATGCCATCTGGGGCACCTGGGATGCCTTCAGCCAGGGAGCCTATAAGGCGCTGCAAGAAAATGGCCGCACCGAGATCAAGCTCTACAGCATCGATATCTCCAACCAGGATCTGCAACTGATGCGCGAAGCCGGTAGCCCGTGGAAGGTCAGCGTCGCGGTAGATACCAAGTTGATCGGAGCCGTCAACCTGCGCCTGATTGCCAACAAGCTGGCGGGCGAGCCAACGCCAGCCACCTATCAGTTTAAAGCCGCCGCCATCCCGCAAGCCTTGCTGGTCAGCCAGACCGGTCCAATCAACGTAGCCTCGCTGGGTAAAATTATTCCAGGCTGGGGCAGCAGTGAAGACTTCATCCAACCCTGGTTTGCCACCCTGCAGGCCAAATCCGGTAAATAATGCTGTTTTACCGAGGGGCTACAGACGTAGCCTCTTTTTTTTAAACAATTTTTCCGTTCGCCCCTTCTCAGCACCACAAAATACGCTACTGTAGTTGCATTGACGTAATAACTGTATGCATCAACAGGTTTGGTTATGAAGGGATTCCCCCCACTGATTAAGATATTGCTGGCAAGTTCGCTGGTGCTGACCATAGGCCGTGGCGTCACGCTGCCCTTTATCACCATTTACCTGACCGAGCACTTCCACCTGCTGCCGAAAAGCGTGGGGATTATCTTGGGCGTCAGCCTGACTATCGGCATCATCAGCAGCTTTTATGGCGGTTATCTGGTCGATCGCTTTAATAAAAATCCGCTGATCCTGCTGGCCATCCTGCTATTTTCGCTGAGCTTTTTTGCTATCCCATGGGTCTCGCACCCCGCTGGCGTTATCCTGGTACTGGCCATCTTACATACCGCCTATGCGGTGCTCAGCATCGCCATCAAGGCCTGCTTTGCCAGTTGGCTGCCGGTAAATCAGCGTATCAAGGCCTTCTCGATCAACTATACGCTGGTGAACGTTGGCTGGGCCGTCGGCTCATCATTGGGCGTGATGGTAGCCGGTTACAGCCCACTGCTGCCGTTCTACCTGTCCGGCGGGTTGGCGTTACTGACTGTGATAACCCTGAGCTTCCGCCTGCGCAGCTATCCATCGCCACCGATGGAAGACACCGGCAACACTCCACCATCGGTTCTCAACTTCCGCCAGACGTTGAATGTGCTACGCGGCGATCGGCGGCTGATTTATTTCACCCTTGGCAGCACGTTAGGCGCGGTGGTATTTGGCCAATTTACCGGCTATCTGTCGCAGTATCTGATCCTCGTTAGCGATGCCGAATTTGCTTACAAAGTGATTGGCGTGGTGATGATCGTCAACGCCTGCATCGTGATCGCCCTGCAGTATCTGCTGAGCCGCGGTATGCGCCAGGACAACATGTTGCGCTGGCTGATGCTGGGCACGCTGTTCTTCGTCCTGGGGCTGATCGGCTTTATGCTGGCAGGGCTTTCGATATGGCTATGGGTGCTGGCCATGGCGATTTTCACCCTGGGGGAAATCATCGTCATTCCGGTTGAATATATGTTTATCGACTTTATCGCCCCGCCGCACCTGAAAGGCAGCTATTACGGCGTACAGAGTCTGAGTAATCTGGGTGGTGCCATCAACCCGGTGATGTGCGGTTTCCTGCTGAGCTATGCGCCACCGCCGGTAATGTTCCTGGTGTTGATCGCCGCCGCGTTGTTCAGCCTGCTGTTCTTCTTCCTCGGCCATCGGTTAGCGGAACAGCAAAAGCCACTAGCCAGCCTGAGCAGCGCGGAATAGCCTGGCCCGCTACACTTAAGGCGGGCCACAATCTTGCCAAAATGGCATGATAGGCATAGCGAGAATTCATGATGCGTTTTGTGGCGTAGCTCACAGTTTAATTGTATGATGAATGCGTCAACATCAACGAGAATGCACTATGGGCAACCTATTTAACCTGTGTTGGAAATATGTCAGGGCGATCGTGCTGATCTACCTCAGCCTGTTCGCCGGTAACGCCATTGCGGCGCTGCTGCCGATCGCCATCCCCGGCAGCATTATCGGGATGTTGATCCTGTTTGCCTTGCTCTCCTCACAAATTTTACCGGCCAAATGGGTCAAGCCTGGCTGCCATCTGTTTATCCGTTATATGGTGCTGCTGTTCGTGCCAATCGGCGTCGGCATCATGAAGTATTACGACCAGATAGTTGACGATCTGGCTCCGCTGATCGTGTCTTGCCTGATCAGTACGCTGCTGGTGTTTGTGGTGGTTGGCTATACTTCACATTACTTCCATCGCGAGCGTCCCATCCTCGGTAAAGCAAAAAATGCGGAGGATGAACAATGATGCAAAATATCTGGTGGTCCTTGCCGCTGACCCTGGTGGTATTTTACGCGGCACGCAAGCTGGCGCAAAAGCTCAACATGCCATTGCTGAACCCATTATTGGTCTCGATGGCGGTGATTATCCCGCTGCTGTTGCTGACCGGCATTCCTTATGAACGCTATTTTCAAGGCAGCAAAATCCTCAACGATCTGCTGCAACCGGCGGTGGTCGCCCTTGCTTTTCCGCTATACGAGCAGATCCATCAGATCCGCGCGCGTTGGAAATCCATCATCACCGTCTGCTTTATTGGCAGCATGACCGCGATGATCAGCGGCGGTGCCATTGCCCTGCTGATGGGGGCCAAACCTGAAATTGCCGCCTCGATCTTGCCAAAGTCGGTGACGACCCCAATAGCCATGGCGGTAGCCGAGTCGATTGGCGGCATCCCGGCCATCAGCGCGGTGTGCGTGATTTTTGTCGGAATTCTGGGGGCGGTTTTCGGCCATTCGCTGCTTGGCCTGTTACGGATCAACACCAATTCATCGCGCGGTTTGGCGATGGGGACCGCCTCGCATGCGTTGGGTACAGCACGCTGCGTAGAAATGGATTACCAACAGGGCGCATTCAGTTCGCTGGCTCTGGTTATCTGCGGGATTATCACTTCGCTGACCGCGCCGTTCGTGTTCCCGATACTGCTGCGGCTGTTTGGTTAACGGCTAAAAACCTGCGATACGTCTCGCATTTATAAGTTTCATTGCAGCTGTTTCATTAAAAAATAGATATTAGTCACATTTTGTTGTGGGCCGGTTGCCTAGAATGTTAACCCGTTAACTTGTAGAGAGACTTCCTTATGCATTCTCGCTTTCACTCCGCCTACAGCGAATTGCCTGCGGCCTTGCAATCCGCCCTGCTGCCCTATTTAGATGCGCCTGATTTCGCAGCCATGTTCAAGGCCGAGCAGATTGCGGCGATCAAGCAACAGTGCGGGTTGGATGACGATGCTCTGGCCTTTGCTCTGCTGCCATTGGCGGCGGCCTGCTCGTTAACGCCGATTTCGCATTTCCACGTTGGGGCGGTGGCGCGTGGCGTCAGCGGCAACTGGTATTTTGGTGGCAACATGGAATTCCGTGGTGCACCTATGCAACAAACCGTGCACGCGGAACAGTGCGCTGTCACGCATGCCTGGCTGCGTGGCGAAGCCAAGCTGGTTGCGGTCACCGTCAACTACTCGCCTTGCGGCCACTGCCGCCAGTTTATGAATGAGCTTAACAGCGGCACCGAGTTGGAGATCCATTTGCCTACACGGGCAACCGCCACTCTGGGTGATTACCTGCCTTACTCCTTCGGCCCGAAAGATCTGCAAATCAGCGAGTTGCTGATGGATCCGGTCGATCACGGCTTCCAACTGACGCTGGATGATGAACTGGCGAAAGCGGCTCTGGATGCCGCCAACCGCAGCCATGCCCCTTACAGCACCGCCCATAGCGGCGTAGCGCTGGAAGCCGAAGACGGCAAGGTTTACGCTGGCCGCTATGCAGAAAACGCCGCGTTCAACCCTAGCCTGCCGCCATTGCAGGCCGCACTGATCCTGATGAATGTCTCCGGTGGTGATTGCCAGAAAGTACGCCGTGCCGTATTGGCCGAAGCGGAAGGCGCAATCCTGACCCAGTGGGATGCCACCCGCGCCACCCTGGCGGCCTTGGGCTGCGAAGACGTCCAACGCGTGACCTTCTGATCCCTCAGGCGGAGCCACCGTGCTCCGCCGCAATCCGGCTAAAAAACCAGCAACAAGCGACAATTCCTCATTATTTACTAACAAATGCTGTACATATTTTGCCGATATCTTAGGATCGGCAGTAATAAAGCTTACCCTAGGCAAAGAGTAGAAACTGATGGAACTGGAATACGAAAGCAAACGCCCTCTCTACATCCCCTACGCTGGCCCCATTCTGTTGGAATTCCCGTTGCTGAACAAAGGCAGCGCCTTTTCCGAAGAAGAACGCAGTAACTTCAACCTGCACGGCCTGCTGCCGGAAGCGATAGAAACCATCGAAGAACAGGTGGAACGTGCTTACCGTCAGTATCAGGATTTCAAGAACGATAACGACAAGCACATCTACCTGCGCAATATCCAGGACACCAACGAAACGCTGTTCTATCGCCTGCTGGATTCGCACCTGAGCGAGATGATGCCCATCATCTATACGCCAACCGTGGGCGAAGCCTGCGAGCATTTCTCTGACATCTATCGCCGCGCACGTGGGCTGTTTATCTCCTACCCGAACCGCGATCGCATCGACGATATGCTGCAAAACGCCACCAAGCAGAACGTTAAGGTGATTGTGGTCACCGACGGGGAACGCATCCTTGGCCTGGGCGACCAGGGCATCGGGGGCATGGGTATTCCAATCGGTAAGCTCTCTCTGTACACCGCCTGTGGCGGCATCAGCCCGGCCTATACCTTGCCGGTGGTGCTGGACGTGGGCACCAACAACCCGCAGCGCCTGAACGATCCGCTCTATATGGGGTGGCGTCATCCACGTATTTCGGGAGACGAATATCACGCCTTTGTGGAAGAGTTCATCCAGGCGGTGAAACGTCGTTGGCCGAACGTGCTGTTGCAGTTTGAAGATTTTGCCCAGAATAACGCCACGCCGCTGCTTAATCGTTATCGTGATGAGCTGTGCTGCTTTAACGACGATATTCAAGGCACCGCCGCCGTGACGCTGGGCAGCCTGATCGCCGCCAGCCGTGCCGCTGGCAGCCAACTGCGCGATCAAACCGTCGCCTTCCTGGGGGCAGGTTCCGCAGGCTGTGGGATTGCCGAACAGATCATCGCCCAGATGAAATCCGAAGGGCTGAGCGAAGAAGAAGCCCGCTCTCGCGTGTTTATGGTTGACCGTTTTGGCCTGCTGACGGATAAGCTGCCGAACCTGCTCGATTTCCAGAGCAAGCTGGTGCAGAAAAGTGCCAATCTGGATCAATGGCAGGTGGAAAGCGATGCGATCTCCCTGCTGGAAGTAGTGCGCAACGCCAAGCCGACCGTGCTGATCGGCGTCTCTGGCCAGCCGGGGCTGTTTACCGAAGAACTGATCCGTGAGATGCACAAGCATTGCCCGCGTCCGATCGTGATGCCGCTGTCCAACCCAACCTCCCGCGTGGAAGCCCGGCCAGAAGATATCATCAACTGGACCGACGGTGCTGCACTGGTCGCCACTGGTAGCCCGTTCTCACCGGTAACCTATAAAGACCAGCTGTTCCCGATTGCCCAGTGCAACAACTCCTATATCTTCCCAGGGATTGGCCTTGGCGTATTGGCTGCTGGGGCAAAACGGGTCACCGATGCCATGCTGATGGCCGCCAGCCGAGCCCTGGCCGACTGTTCTCCGCTGGCTACCGACGGCCACGGCGCACTACTGCCGAATATCGATGATATTCAAGGCGTATCCAAATGCATCGCGATGGAAGTGGGCAAAGCTGCTCAGTTGCAGGGTGTAGCTGTAGTGACGTCGGAAGAGGCGTTGTCTAAAGCCATCGAGCATAACTTCTGGCGTCCGCAGTATCGTATCTACAAGCGTACCTCGTTCTAAGTTCCTCACCGGGCCTGTTAGTCAGGCCCGGTTATCACGCCAAGACCAGATTTTGCTGAAAAATGCAGCGTAACACCTGCGGTAAACGGCTCATTGCTTGCGTCTGCCGGGCAGGTAAAGTAGCCTTGAGTCTTACTTTAGCCCTCGTTCGCGCAAGGCATCAACATGTGGAAACGCCTGATAATTAGCCTGTTCATCATCATTTCGGTGCTGATGCTGTCGGCTATCGCGCTCGATCGCTGGATAAGCTGGAAAACCGCGCCTTATATTTACGAAGAAATGCAAACGCTACCACACCGTCAGGTGGGGGTGGTGCTTGGCACCTCCAAATATTACCGTACCGGAGTGCTTAACCAATATTACCGCTACCGTATTCAAGGGGCGATCAACGCCTATAACAGCGGCAAGGTGAAGTACCTGCTACTGAGCGGCGATAATGCCCAGCAAAGCTACAACGAACCGATGACCATGCGCCGCGACCTGCTGGCCGCTGGCGTTGCGCCTAGCGATATCGTGCTCGACTATGCCGGTTTCCGTACCCTCGACTCCATCGTCCGTACGCGCAAGGTGTTCGATACCAACGACTTCATCATCATCACCCAGCGATTCCACTGCGAGCGCGCCCTATTTATCGCCCTGCATATGGGTATCCAGGCGCAATGCTATGCGGTACCTTCGCCAAAAAATATGATGACGGTGCGTGTGCGTGAGATCTTTGCCCGCCTGGGTGCCCTGACCGATCTGTATATCCTCAAGCGTGAGCCCCGCTTCCTTGGCCCATTAATCCCGATATCTGCGATGCACAAGGTGCCGGAAGATGCACCGGGTTACCCGGCGGTGTCGCCGGAGCAGTTGGTGGAGCTGGAACACAAGCTGGCGGCAGAAAAGCTTAAGGCTCAGGTGAAGGTAAAGACTCCTTAGGTTTGCTCTAATACTTCACCACCCTGTTGCCGACTGTTTGTACAAAATTTGTGACGCCAGAATTGTTTCATGTATCCTACAGTAAAAATATTGTGAGAGGCTTAGTAATGAACCTAGTATTCCGCGAAGCAACATTAGAAGATGCACAGTTACTACTAGACTGGAGAAATGATGAAACAACAAGAGTATCGAGCCATAATATGGGTCTACTCACTTTATCTAGCCATGTTAAATGGTTAAAAGATAGTCTTAACAATAAACACAGGAAAATATTAATTGTTGAGCTTGGTGGTGTTGCTGTCGGTACTGTCCGGAAAGATGAACTTGACAACGGTTTGGTCGAATTATCATGGACAGTATCTCCTGAACACCGCGGTTTAGGCTTAGCAAAAGCAATTGTTTGTAAAGTCTGCCATGAGACTAAGGACAAACTTTATGCAGAGATTAAAGTATCTAATGTTGCCTCTTTGAAATCCGCGAAGGCCGCCGGATTCAGGATTTCTGATGAAATTGACGGCGTTTACCATCTCATTCGTTAAAAAATTTTAATATCAATAAAGTAGCCACTGTTGACTAAAAACGTCGATATTATCGTTTTATTTTTTGATTTAACCCGCGCAGTTAAAAAACGGCCAGCAGATGCTGGCCGTTAACGTAAAACACAAAACAGACTTATTTTTTCTTGGCGTACTTCAGGGAGTCCAGCGCTACCGCAAAGATGATAATGCTACCCTTGATGATGTACTGCCAGTAAGGGTTCACGCCGATATAGGTCAGGCCGTAGTTGATGACGGTAAAGATGATCACCCCGGTCACCACGCCCAGCACCGTACCTACCCCACCGGCGAACGACACCCCACCGACCACACAGGCCGCGATAGCATCCAGTTCATACATAAAGCCGAGGTTGTTGGTGGCGCTACCGATACGGCCTGCCTCCAGTAAACCGCCAAAGGCGTAGAACACCCCGGACAGCGCATAAATCATGATCAGGTTCAGCGGAACGTTGACGCCAGAGACTTTCGCCGCTTCCGGGTTACCACCGATGGCGAAGATATTCTTGCCAAAGCGGGTTTTATTCCACAGCACCCAGACAAAGGCGATCGCAATAATGGCGTAGAAGGTGATATAGGACAGCTTGAAGTCACCGAATCGCAAGAACCCTTGGGCAAAGGTGGAGAATTTCGGATCGAAACCGGCCACCGGTGAAGCCCCCACGTAATCGTAATACAGGGAGTTAATCCCATACACGATGATCATGGTGCCCAACGTAGTGATAAACGGCGTCACGTTGAGATAGGCGATAATCAAGCCGTTGACCAGGCCAATCACCGCGCCCACGGCGCAAACCAGCAAGATCACCAGCGGGATCGACCAGGTTTCCATATGCGGGAACACTTTGTTGACGTTATCCATCGATTGCAGCAGGGTCGCGGCAATTACCGCTGCCAACCCTACCTGACGCCCTGCGGAAAGGTCTGTCCCCTGCGTGACGATCAGCCCGGCCACGCCCAGCGCAATGATAATACGCACCGAGGATTGGGTCAGGATATTACTCAGGTTCATCAGGCTTAAAAAGGTGGGGTCCTGGATAATAATAATCGCCAGTAACACCAACAGGACCAGATAAATGCCACCTTCTTTAAAATAGGTGAACAAGGTTTTTTTATTCAGTGCGCTCATAATTACGATCCTTAAAGATGCAAGGAGGCTAGCCGCAATATTTCATTTTGCGAGGTCTGTTTGGTATTCACAATGCCCGCAACCTGACCATTACTCATCACCAATATTCTGTCGGTAATTCCCAAAAGCTCCGGCATTTCGGAAGAGATTATAATGATCCCCTTGCCCTTCTTCGCCAATTCGGTCATTAACTGGTAAATTTCAAACTTGGCCCCCACGTCGATACCGCGCGTTGGCTCATCCATCATCAGGATTTCCGGCTGTGTCAGTAGCCAGCGGCCAATGATCACCTTTTGCTGATTACCGCCGGAAAGCGAACCGATATTGGTATGGTGGCCCGGCGTTTTCACCCGCATGGCATCGATCACCCATTGGGTGTCGCTTTTCATCCGGTTATTATCCAGCAGGCCCATCTTGTTTTTGTATTGGCGAATATTGGCAATCAACGAGTTAAAGCCAATATTCAGGTAAGCATAAATACCGGTGGAACGACGCTCTTCCGTCACCAGGGCAAAACCGTGGTTGATGGCTTCGTTAGCACTGTTATTGTTGATATTTTTACCGTGCAGCTTGATGGTGCCGGCCACCTTTTCGCGGATGCCAAACAGGGTTTCCACAATGTCGGTGCGCTTGGCGCCCACCAGCCCGGCAATGCCCAGGATCTCTCCCTGATGCAGATCAAAGGAGATATCGCGGATCGAAGGCTGGCGCAAAGAGGTCAGGCCTTTCACCTCTAAAATCACCTCACCCGGCGTATTCTGACGATCGGGGAAACGCTGGCTCAGCGAACGCCCAACCATCATTGAGATAATCTTGTCCATATCCAGCCCTTCCAGCGGCTGGGTGGCGATCCATTGGCCGTCGCGCAGAATGGTGATTTCATCGCATAGCTGGAAGATCTCTTCCATCTTGTGCGAGATATACACGATGCCGCAGCCACGTTCTTTCAGCTTACGGATAATGGTGAACAGATGATTCACCTCTTTCTCGGTCAGAGAAGAGGTTGGCTCATCCATAATCACAATTTTAGCGTTGTAGGAGAACGCCTTGGCAATTTCGATCATCTGCATCTGGGATACCGACAGCGTGCCGACTTTGGCTCGGGGATCGATATCAATATCCAGTTCGTCGAAAATTTCCTTGGTGTCTTTGTACATCTTGTCCTGATCGACAAACAGCCCTTTGGTGGGATAGCGCCCCAGCCACATGTTGTCCATCACGGTACGTTGCAATACCAGGTTCAGTTCCTGATGTACCATCGAAACGCCCTGCTCCAACGCCTCTTTGGAACTTTTGAAATCGACTTCCTGCCCCTGAAACAGAATACTGCCGGAGTCTTTATTATAAATGCCAAACAGACATTTTAATAAGGTGGATTTTCCGGCGCCGTTCTCCCCCATTAGTGCATGAATGGAGTTTGGACGTACGCGTAAATTCACTTTGTCTAATGCCTTTACGCCGGGAAACGACTTACTGATATCCGTCATTTCCAGTAGCCACTCACGAGAGTTTTCGGCCATAAATAGTCCTGGCTAATTCTGGAACCAGCACTCTCCCAAGCTGGCTTGCAGCAGTGGAGAATTAACGGGTTCTTCTAATAAGTTCCCCCGCCTAAATTCCGGCGGGGGCATTTCTCTCTATCTCGGTTTATTTCACAAACTGAGACAGGTTATCTTTATCTACACCCACGTAAGGAATACGTACAATTTTATCGACGATCTTCCATTGGGTGCCGTCAGCAGCAGGTTTGCCCGCGGCCAGGTTCTTCGCCAGATCGAAGGTCGCCTTCGCCTGATTGTCGGCATCGTTCAGCACGGTACCGGCCATCGCCCCGGACTTCACCATTGCCAGTGCTTCTGGCAGGGCATCGACACCAAACACCGGAATGCTGCTCTTGTTATGAGCTTTCAAGGCTTCAACCGCACCCATGGCCATCGCATCGTTGTTAGCGATTACCACTTCGATCTTGTTGGCGTTAGGGCCAGACAGCCAGGCGTCCATCTTGTCTTTAGCCTGAGCGGTATCCCACATCGCGGTGTCCATCTGCAGTTGCTGAGTCTTATCGCCTTTTTCATTCAGCGTTTTGATCACGTAGGTGGTACGCGCTTCTGCGTCCGGGTGGCCTGGTTCACCTTTCAACAGCACATATTGGATCTGACCGTCTTTGTTCAGATCCCAGGCTGGGTTGGCTTTCCAGTGTTTGGCAATCAGCTCGCCCTGGATCACGCCAGACTCTTTAGAGTCGGTACCAACGTAATAGGCTTTGTCGTAGCTATCCAACGCCTTGCGGGAAGGTTCTTTGTTGTAGAACACCACCGGGATATCGTTGGCACGTGCCTTGTCAATCACCACCGGAGCGGCGGCAGGGTCCACCAGGTTGATCGCCAGCGCTTTTACGCCTTTGGCAATCAGTACGTCGATCTGGTCATTCTGCTTGGACTGGTCATTCTGTGAGTCATTCATCAGCAGCGTGACATCCGGAGAGGCCTTGGCATCTTTCTCGATCGCCTTACGCACCACCGACATAAAGTTGTCGTCATATTTATAAATCGTGACGCCAATGCGGGTATCAGCATGCGCAGCTGCGCCAAACATCATGCTTGCGGCCAGCGCGGCCAGGGTGAAAACCTTCTTATTCATTGTCTGTCTCCGGTTTGTAGAGGGTCGTACTCGGTATTAAGCCTTTAGCCACAATGCACACAGTTGGGCGTGGCAGTTTCAAAAGAATTCCTGTCATCCGTGTTGCTTGTTATTCCTGTGATGCTGTGTCAGCGCCAGATTAAAAGCTTGGCTGGCAAGAGCCTTTGCGCTGGAAAACGACTAGAGCATAGACGGCACTATGTTAATAATCTGTGAATTTTCTCACAGATTGAAAACGGTTACACACTATTAAATGTTCAGAGAGTGACCGAAGCCTCACTTTGCCACGGCGCTACAGAATGGCGGCGTACCAGCGTCGGCATAAACAGGTGTGAAGCCTGAGGTTCAAGCTGCCCGGCAGCGCCCTTCAGCGCCAGCTCGGTAGCCAGGGTGGCCATTGAAACGATCGGATAACGGATGGTGGTCAGCTTGGGGCTGGTATAGCGGGCAATGGGGATATCATCAAACCCCACCAGCGAGAAATGCTGCGGCACTGTGATACCGTTTTCTTTCAGTACCGCCATCGCACCGGCTGCCATGGCGTCGTTATAGGCGAATACGGCGCTCAGGTGCAGGTTGCGACCCAGCAGTTCAACCATCGCTGCCTCACCCCCCTGCAGGTCCGGTGAACCATAGGCACGCCAGCTATCCGGTGGGGAAAAACCTGCCGCGGCCATCGCCTGGCTATAGCCTTGCTGGCGCAGCGGGCCGTCTTCGATGGGGTGATCGGAGCCCAGATAACCGATCCGCTGATGCCCCTGCGAGAACAGCAAGCGCATGGCAACTTCTGCGCCAAACACATTGTTCAGGCCAACGCAGCGGTGCTCATAGCCCGTTACAATTCTGTTAATTAACACCATGCCCGGGATCTGATCCATAAAGGCGATCAGTTCCGCGTCACCTAACGCTTTTGCATGAACAATCAAGGCATTGCAGCGTTGACGGATCAACACCTCGATGGCATGGCGCTCTTTGTCCGCCTGATGGTAACTGTTGCCGATCAGCAGGTATTTGTGGTTTTGCTGCGCCACCGTGTCTACCGCTTTCACTAACGCGCCGAAGAACGGATCGGAGACATCCATCACCACCACGCCCAACGTTTCACTGCTCTGGGTAGCCAATGCCTGCGCGTTGGCGTTTGGCCGATAACCCAGTTCCGCCACCGCCTTCAGCACCTGTTCGCGGGTCTCTTTGCTGGTCAGGGCACTGTTGTTCAGCACTCGCGAGACGGTAGCGACGGACACACCCGCACGCTTCGCCACATCGCGAATGGTGGTTGAATGCACAGAATTCATGAAACGTCCCGAGGTCGACAGAGTAGACAGTGGCGCTATCCTACCCCGTTTGTCATCCTCCTCAGCGTGAATTACGTCACAGGAAAGAAAACGTTTACATACAATTTTTTAACCTACCTGCGCCAGATCTCATTTTGTCGGCTGACGTAGACTTTCGCCCGCAGCAAGGGAAGTCAGCTTGCGCCATAGCCATTCCATCGGGCCCTGCGCGAAGTACCGCAGCCACAGTGTGGAAAACAGCAGGTTAGCCAGCCACACCAAGGGAACGACCGCCAATAGCTGCAAACGGTCGAGCTGTTGATAGAGGCCAAAATGAAAGAACAGCGTGCTGCAAATCAGGGTTTGTAGCAGATAATTACTTAGCGCCATCCGCCCAACCTGGGTTAACCAGTGGCTGATACGCAGACGGGAAAGCGTTGGCCAAAAACCGTAGACCAGAGCCAGGTAGCCAATAGCCTGCAGCGGCGAGCCCAACTCACGCGGCACCTGCAGCAAAAAGCCACTCCAGCGATAATCCCAATTCAGCTGCCACTGCAGCAGCACACCGGGCAACTGGATCAGCAATGAAAGCGGTATCAGCCAGGCGGCCTGACGGCGGTAATAAGCAGGCGAATAGCTGTTACGCAGCCAACCGCTGCGCATCATGCCTGCACCAAACAGCATCAGCCCGGCCAGTTGCCAGCCATACTGCGCACCGATGGCTATCAGGCTGGAAGAGAGCAGATCCAGACGGCTGCGCCAGGCTTCCGGTCCGCCTTGCAGCTTCCAGAACTTCTCATACTGCAATTCGGCCACGCTCGGCTGCCAGAAACTGCCCGGCTCACCGTGAGAGATAAACCCTAGCAGCAACAACACCGCCACGCCGATCAGATACAACACCGCCCCTGTTTTCAACAGGGTGAAGGTATTCTGCGCGTCGCGGATCATCCTCCAGCACACCAGGCCGATCAGCCCGTAGGCCAGCAGGATGTCCCCATCCCATAAGAAAATGGCGTGCCCCAAGCCAATCAGGACCAGCCAGGATAACCGGGCACGGATCCAGACTTTGCCCCGCCGTAAAAGCAGTTGCAGACCGGCACCAAACAGCAGCGCGAACATGGCCAGGAACTTGACCTGAGCGAACAGATCCAACAGTGCCCAGGTCCAGACATCGCGTGTGGAGGGCATACCCAGATAGGCGGGGTTGAGATAGGCGGCTTTCGGCAGGCCAAACGCGCTGATATTCAGCAGCAGAATGCCAAGGATGGCGATACCGCGTACGCAGTCCAGCGTAGCAATGCGTGGTAGCCGGGGAGTTTCGTTAGCGTTCATGTTCTTCCGCTGTATTTCTATCAGTAAAAAGGCGCCCACAGGCGCCTTCATCGTCATAGCTCAGCCATCAACCGTGATGGTGACGCACCGCACGCAGGAACTCCTGGCGCGTATTCTGGCTGGACTTGAACAACCCACCCAGCGACGTGGTGGTGGTAGCACTGGTAGCGTCACGAATACCGCGAGCCTTGACGCAGTAATGTACCGCATCGATCGATACCGCCACGTTGTTGGTGCCTAACAGCGTTTGCAACGCCACCAGGATCTGCTGAGTCAGCCGCTCCTGTACCTGTGGGCGACGGGCAAAGAACTGCACGATGCGGTTGATTTTCGACAGGCCAATCACCGAGTCTTTGGGAATATACGCCACGGTGGCTTTACCATCGATGGTGACAAAGTGATGTTCGCAGGTGCTGGTCAAGGTAATATCACGCACCGTCACCATTTCGTCCACTTTCATCTTGTTTTCGATGACGGTGATCTTCGGGAAGTTGGCGTAATCCAGGCCGGAGAAGATCTCATCGACATACATTTTCGCAATACGGTGTGGCGTTTCTGCCAGGCTGTCGTCGGACAGATCGAGGTTCAACAGCTGCATGATTTCCGTCATGTGCTCTTTGATACGGCGCTTGCGCGTCTCACGATCCAACACTTCCCCACATAGCGGGGTTTCCAGGCCACGCGCTTCAAGCGCCGCGTGCACCAGTGCAGCTTCATTACTTAACGATGTCATGGCGATGTATCTCCAGCAGGCGGCCCCGGCAATATCCCCGTGGTCTTTCAAATTGCAGCGTTGTTATCGGCTGTTGGTTACTCGCCCCGAGTGATGAGGAGCAGTATACAGCGCCCCTACAAATCCAGGGAAAGAGCTAACTGCAGCTTGAAAGACGACGGATAGATAACGTGAACCCGATCAATATTTTCCCCCACTCTAGATGAGAGTGAGACGTTTATCCAGTGATTGTGTTTCATCCTGGTATGAAAAATCCGCATCCAGCCCGTAGCAGGCTGGCTGCGGCTATCCCACATTTTTTGTATGTATTTTACTCAAGATAACGTTGGCTTGCTGGCCGTGGCCCGCGCCGGGGTATTGATCACGAGCACACCGGCGATCAGCAGCCCCAGCACCGCTACATACAGCGCGGGTTCCAGGCGATGCGTCAGCGCCGTTGAAACCGCCGAGAGCATCGGGCCCACCAACTGACCGATGGCATAACCCGTGGTCAACAGCCCGGCCATATAGCGTGCGTGATTCGGAGCCAACTCCCTACCGTGCTGGATAGATAGCTGGACTACACTGAGGAACCCACCGCCGGTTAGCATGGCCCCTAATGCCAGGCCGGTAACGCCCGGCACCACTTCGGCACAAAGTACGCCCAGTGCCTGTACCCACAGCGTGATTGCCAGGCGGGTCTGCGTGGTGAGCCGATGACGGGTTGCAATCCCGATGATAATCCCCAGCACCGCCGCACCGCCAAAAATCGGCCAGACAAACTGGGCGAACAGGCTATCAGGGAAACGGGCCGCCGCCATCTGTGACAGGAAGGTCGCAGGCAGGATATAGCCAAAGCCCGCCAGGCTGTAGCTCCACACCAAACGCTTCAATGCCGGGGTGAGCACTAACGGTTCAGGCTTCACATCGGGGCGATGCAACTCCCCTGCCCTTGGCAAGTTAATGCTGATCGCGGCAATTAACACGAACGCCAATGCGCTATACACCAGCCAGGCCTGCGAAGCGCTCAAGCCCCAGCTGTTGATCGCCACCGCCAGCATGCCGCTGATGAATATCCCGGCCCCAGGCCCGGCAAAGACCGCAGCACTTAACGCGGGACGGCCATAATGCGCCAACCGCTCGTTAGTCCAAGCCGCCACCAACACCATCGACCAACCGCTGGCCCAACCAATCGCAAAGCGCACTGCACCATGCAGCCACTCGCCCGACACCAAGGCAGACAGCAGCGTCAGCGCCACTGCTCCCCACACGCCAAGCCACAGACGGCGCTCCACATGGCGGCTGGCACGCATCGCATCATAGGCACCGCACAGGTAGCCCAGGTAGTTCAACGCCGCCACCAGCCCGGCCCCGGTCAGGGTGAACTGGTGCTCAGCAATCATCAACGGCACCTGCGGGGTAAAGGCAAACCGGCCAATCCCCATCGCCACGATCAAAGCAATAAAACCACTCAAGGCTATTTTTAGCGCCATCGCTGTATCCAACCTGTTAAAAGAAAGTTGCGGCTAGCATGCCGCAGTATTACACTCACAAAAACTGAATAATACTCATCAAGTTCATCACGAAAAGAGAAGGTTATGGATCTCACCCAACTGCGCATGTTCTGCTGCGTGGCCGAAACCGGCTCCGTCGCCCGTGCCGCCGAGCAATTGCACCGCGTGCCGTCAAACCTGACCACGCGCCTGCGTCAGCTCGAGCAGGAACTGGGCACCGATCTGTTTATCCGTGAAAAGCAGCGCCTGCGCCTCTCGCCGATGGGCCATAATTTTCTCTGCTACGCCCATCGCATTCTGGCGCTCAGTGAAGAAGCCATGAGCATCACCCATGCCGGGGAACCGGCCGGTAACTTTGCGCTTGGCTCGATGGAAAGCACCGCCGCCACCCGGCTACCTACCTTGCTGGCAGCTTATCATCAGCGATTCCCGCAGGTTTCCCTTTCGCTGGCTACCGGCACCTCAGGAGAAATCATCGAGCGTGTACGCGCTGGTACCTTGGCTGCCGCCCTGGTAGATGGCCCGTTGCAACATGATGAACTGAACGGTTGCGTTGCTTTCCCCGAACGCATGGTGGTGATCACCTGCCTGGACCATCCGCCCATTCACAGCGCCCAGGATGTCAAAGGGGAAACCCTGTTTGCCTTCCGCGCCAGCTGCTCTTATCGCTTGCGCCTGGAGTCCTGGTTCAAGCGTGACGGTTCATTGCCAGGCACCATCATGGAGATCCAGTCTTATCACTCCATGCTGGCCTGCGTGGCCAGCGGTGCCGGGCTGGCGATGATCCCGTATTCGGTGCTCAATCTGCTGCCCGGCTACAAGCGGGTCAAAGTTCATGCACTCCCTGCCGACATTGCCGAAACCGCCACCTGGCTGTTATGGCGGCGTGATGCGTTTGGGCCAAACGTCCGCGCGTTAAAACAACTGATTATAGAACAGGCTGAAAGTTCGGAGGTGGATGCCGAGTCCATCCTCCTGACAGAGTAGCCAAAATCTGCACCACTAGAATTTAATGAGGAGAGAATCATGGAATTTATCAAAACCCGTGCTGCCGTAGCTTGGGGACCTAACCAGCCGCTGAAGATTGAAGAAGTCGATCTGATGCCGCCACAGAAAGGTGAAGTACTGGTGCGCATCGTCGCCACCGGCGTTTGCCATACCGATGCCTATACCCTGTCAGGCAAGGATCCGGAAGGCGTGTTCCCGGCGATTTTGGGCCACGAGGGCGGTGGTATAGTCGAAGCGATCGGCGAAGGCGTGACCAGCGTTGCCGTCGGCGACCACGTGATCCCGCTGTACACCCCAGAATGCGGCGAGTGCAAATTCTGTAAATCCGGCAAAACCAACCTGTGTCAGGCCATCCGCGCCACCCAGGGCAAGGGTCTGATGCCAGACGGCACCACCCGCTTCTTTAAAGACGGCAAGCCGATTTTCCACTACATGGGCACCTCCACCTTTGCTGAACGCACCGTAGTACCCGAAATCTCACTGGCAAAAATCAGCAAAGAAGCACCGTTGGAAGAAGTCTGTCTGCTTGGCTGTGGCGTCACCACCGGCATGGGTGCGGTGATCAACACCGCCAAGGTCAAGGCTGGCGATACCGTGGCTATCTTCGGCCTGGGCGGCATCGGGCTGTCGGCGATTATCGGCGCTCAGATGGCCGGTGCCAGCCGCATCATTGGCATCGATCTCAACACCAGCAAGTTCGATCTGGCTCGCAAGCTGGGCGCGACCGATCTGATCAATCCAAAAGATTACGATAAACCTATCCAGGACGTGATCGTCGAACTGACCGACGGCGGCGTCGACTTCTCCTTTGAATGTATCGGCAACGTCAACGTGATGCGTTCGGCGCTGGAGTGCTGCCACAAGGGCTGGGGTGAGTCGGTCATTATCGGCGTTGCCGGCGCCGGTGAAGAGATCGCGACCCGTCCGTTCCAACTGGTGACTGGCCGCGTCTGGCGCGGTTCTGCCTTTGGTGGCGTGAAAGGCCGCAGCCAACTGCCGGGGATCGTGCAGCGTTATCTGGACGGCGAATTCGCACTGAACGACTTTATCACTCATACCATGGGGCTGGAGCAGATCAACGAAGCGTTCGATCTGATGCATGAAGGCAAATCGATCCGTTCCGTGATCCATTTCGATAAATAAGCCAGGAGGCAGAGGATGACGATGTCATTAGAACTTCTCGAAGAGCACCGCATGTTCGGTGGTTGGCAACAACGTTACCGTCACGCGGCGCAGAGCCTGAATTGCAACATGACGTTCAGTATCTATCTGCCACCACCGCGCGACGATAACCCGCCGCCGGTGCTGTATTGGCTGTCGGGTCTGACCTGCAATGATGAAAACTTCACGTTGAAGGCCGGTGCCCAGCGCGTTGCCGCAGAATTAGGGTTGGTGCTGGTGATGGCGGATACCAGCCCGCGCGGCGATGAGGTGCCAAATGACGAAGGTTACGATCTGGGCCAGGGGGCGGGGTTTTACCTCAATGCCACTCAGGCACCTTGGGATCAACACTTTCGCATGTATGATTACATCAGCGATGAGCTGCCTGCGCTGATTAGGCAGCATTTCAGCGTCAGCGATCGGCAATCCATTGCGGGCCACTCGATGGGCGGCCATGGTGCGTTAATGATGGCAATGCGTAACCCGCAGCGTTTTCGTTCGGCATCGGCCTTTGCGCCGATCGTCAACCCTTGTCAGGTGCCTTGGGGTCGTAAAGCCTTTGCTGCCTATCTGGGGGATGACGAAACGCAGTGGCTGCAATATGACAGTTGCCATTTGCTGGCCAGCGGAGCGGAACCGCTGCCGATGTTGATCGATCAGGGAGATGGGGATCAATTTCTGGCAGATCAGCTGCAACCGGCCAAGCTGGCGGAGTTGGCACGCCAGCGTGACTGGCCGTTAACCCTGCGCATTCAGCCAGGTTACGACCACAGCTACTTCACCATCGCTACCTTTATCGAAGATCATCTGCGTTTTCATGCCGAGCATCTGTTTAAATAGTCGATATCCCCCTCACCCTAACCCTCTCCCTCAAGGGAGAGGGGACCGATCGAGTGAGTTTGAAAATGCAGTGACGCACCTTGGATGAAGGAGTGATCGAATTTGCTGAGATAGCTTCTTTAACTTCCAAAAGAGCAGGGACTTTCAGCTCCCTCTCCCTGTGGGAGAGGGTTGGGGTGAGGGGTCATCCCTTCAGCTTCGGATCCAATGCATCACGTAGCCCATCGCCCAACAGGTTAAAGGCCAGCACGGTAAAAAAGATTGCCAGGCTGGGGAAGATCGCCACATGCGGAGCAATCACCATATCCGCCCGCGCTTCATTAAGCATCGCTCCCCATTCCGGCGTTGGCGGCTGCGCCCCCAATCCCAAGAACGACAGGCTGGCAGCGGTAATGATTGAAGTACCGATACGCATGGTGAAATAGACCACGATCGACGAGATGGTGCCCGGCAAGATATGCCGCAGGATGATGGTCCAGTCCGAAGCGCCAATGCTGCGCGCCGATTCAATGTAGGTCAGATGCTTCAGCACCAGAGTATTGCCACGCACCAGGCGCGCAAACGCCGGAATGCTGAAGATGGCCACGGCAACAATCACGTTCGCCATGCCACTGCCCATGATCGCCACCACGCCAATCGCCAGCAGAATACCGGGGAAGGCAAACAGCACGTCACTGATACGCATCACGATGCGATCCCACCAGCCTTCGTAATAGCCCGCCAAGAGCCCGAGCACCGTGCCAATCACGCTGCCAACCAGCACCGAGAACACCCCGGCGGCCAAAGAGATCCGCGCGCCCATCAGAATACGGCTGAAAATATCCCGGCCCAGCGAATCCACCCCGAGCCAGTGCACCAACGAAGGCCCTTCATTGAGCCGATCGTAATCAAAGAAGTTTTCCGCATCAAAAGGCACCAGATGCGGTGCCAGCAGCGCAGCGGCCACCAGCAGCAACACAAACACGCCAGCCACCATTGCGACCTGCTGGCGACGAAAGCGCCGCCAGAACTCATGCCAAGGCGTACGCACCGCGTTGGGATTAATCACCGGCATTGCCTTGAGCGCGGCATTACGTCGCCAATATTTCATCATACGGCCTGCCTATTGGTAACGAATCGAAGGGTTGATTGCCGCATACAGCATATCCACCAACAGATTAATCAGAATAAACTCCAGCGAGAACAGCAGCACTTCGGCCTGGATCACCGGGTAATCGCGCATTTCTACCGAATCCACCAGCAAGCGCCCCAACCCCGGCCAGTTAAACACCTTCTCGACCACGATCGAGCCACCCAACAGGAAACCAAACTGTAGGCCCATCATGGTGATCACCGGGATCATGGCGTTGCGTAGCCCGTGTTTGACGACCACCAGTGACTCCGGCACGCCCTTGGCACGGGCGGTGCGCATGTAATCTTCCTGCATCACCTCAACGAACGAGGCGCGGGTGAAGCGTGCCATCACCGCCGCTACCGCAGCGCCCAGCGTGATTGAAGGCAGGATGTAATGCTGCCAGGTATCCGCTCCAACCGTCGGCAACCAACCGAGATTGACCGAGAACACCTGCATCAGCAGCATCCCCAACGCAAAGGCCGGGAAAGAGATGCCCGAAACGGCCAGCGTCATCCCCAACCGGTCCGGCCAGCGGTTGCGCCATACGGCGGAAATCATGCCGATCGCCATGCCAAAAATCACCGCCCACACCATGCTGGCGATGGTCAGCCAGAAGGTTGGCATAAAGCGCGAAGCGATCTCTTCACTGACCGGGCGTTTGGACACCATCGACGTGCCGAAATCGCCCTGCAAAATATTGACAAAGAAATGCACAAACTGCTGTGGCAACGGCTTGTCCAGCCCCAGATCCTGGCGCACCAACTGGACGACGGCTTCGTCGGCCTCCGGCCCCGCGGCCAACCGCGCCGGATCGCCCGGCAGCATATGGACAAACAAGAACACCAGCACGGCCACGATCAGCAGCGTCGGGATCAGGCCCAGCAGACGTTTTAGAAAATAATTAAGCATTGCGCATAAATCCCCCTCACACCGCCCTTCCCGTCAGGGAAAGGGCGGCGCTCAGCCCTTATTTCAAATCCGCGTTATCAAAGTTGAACGAGGTGTCCGGCATCACGTAGAAACCGCTCAGCTGTTTGTTGTTGGCAGACAGCAGGCGCTCGGTCACCAGGAAAATCCATGGCGCATCGGCCCAAATGCGATCTTGGGCATCTTTGTATAGCGCCTGCTTCTGGGCACGATCGGTGGTGGCCAACGCTTCGGCCAGATCCTTGTCCACCTGCGGGTTGCTGTAGAACGCAGTGTTGAACTGCTTAGGCGGTGCGGATTGGGTGGCGAACAGCGGCGTCAGCGCCCAGTCGGCTTCCCCAGTTGAGGCAGACCAGCCGGTATAGAACATGCGCACACCGGTATCCTTCACGCCGACGCTCTCTACCTGCGCCGCACGCTGGCCCGCATCCATCGCGGTGACGGTGACTTTAACCCCAACCTGCGCCAGCTGCTGCTGAGCAAACTGCAACACTTTCTGCGCGGTACTGTGGTTATGGGATGACCACAACGTGGTAGTAAACCCGTTCGGATAGCCCGCTTCTTTCAGCAGCTCACGCGCCTTGGCCGGATCGTATGGCCAAGCGTTGTAGAGGGTGGCAAAATCAATGGCCGGAGGCACCGGGCCTTGCGCCGGAACGGCAAAGCCGGAGAACGCGACCTTAATCAGCGCGTCCTTGTTGATCGCATAGTTCAGCGCCTGGCGCACCTTCGGGTTATCGAACGGTTTCTGCGTCACGTTCATGCTGATGTAGCGTTGCAGGATCGACGGCGCGGCCACCAGATCCAGCTTGCTGTTTTTCTCCAGCACCTTGGCTTGCTCATAAGGGATTGGGAAGGCAAAGGTCGCTTCGCCGGTTTGCAGCATTGCCGCACGGGTGTTGTTATCCACTACCGGCCGCCAGGTGATGCTGTCCAGCTTCGGTAAGCCCGCTTTCCAGTAGCCGTCGAATTTCTTCACTTTCACATAGTCGGTCTGGTTCCAGGTTTCGAACTGGTAAGGGCCGGTGCCCACCGGATGGAAACCAATCTCCTTGCCATACTGCTTGAGGGCCGCCGGGGAAATCATCGCCGCCGCCGGGTGCGCCAGATTGTTGATAAACGCCGAGAATGGCGCTTTCAGCACGATCTTGACCGTGGTGGGATCGACCACTTCGGTCTTATCGATCATCTTGAACAGGTTATAGCGTTTCAGGCGATTATCCGGGTTACTGGCACGATCCAGGTTAACCTTGACCGCTTCGGCATTGAATGCGCTGCCGTCGTGGAATTTCACCCCCGGCTGCAGTTTGATGGTGTAGGTCAGACCGTCTTTGCTGACGTCATAACTGTCCGCCAATACGTTCACCAGCTTCATATCCTTATCAAAGCCAAACAGCCCCTGATAGAAGGATTTGGCGACCGCCTGCGACAAGGTGTCGTTGGCATCGTACGGGTCGAGCGTGGTGAAGTTGGACGCTACGGCAATCACCGCATCCTTGGCAGCCCAAGCCGGGCCAGCAGCGGCAGCCAGCAGTACGGCGGCCAAAACATTACGCTTGAATGTGTGCTTAGTCATATTGCTTAACTCTCCTGAGGCAAGGCTAAAAAGCACCGGCGATAGGGTGGCGGGCCACAAAGTGCCCTGGCCCTACCTGCACTAAAGGTGCGGTAACGGGTTCATCGTGCAGCCCACGGATCGGGCTGGGTATTTCATCCACCAGCAACGGCTGGCGTTTATGCGCATGGGTTGGATCGGCCACCGGCACGGCGGCCATCAGCTTACGGGTATAGGCGTGCTGCGGGTTTTCGAACACCGCACGGCGTGGGCCGATCTCCACAATCTGGCCCAGGTACATCACCGCGACGCGATGGCAGACGCGTTCCACTACTGCCATATCGTGGGAAATAAACAGAAATGCGATGCCCAATTCACGCTGTAAATCGAGCAGCAGATTGACAATTTGCGCCTGAATCGACACGTCCAGCGCGGAGACCGCCTCATCGGCAATTACCACTTTCGGATTGAGTGCCAGCGCGCGGGCAATGCAGATACGCTGGCGTTGGCCACCGGAGAACTCATGCGGATAACGCCGCGCATGTTCCGGCTTCAGCCCTACCCGCTCCAATAGCCAGGCGACCCTTTTTTCTGCCTCCGCCCCACGAGCGACATTGTGCACCAGCAACGGCTCCATGATGGAGAAACCAACGGTGAGCCGTGGATCCAGGGAAGCGTAAGGGTCTTGAAAGATAAACTGAATATCACGGCGTAAATGCTGTAAGGCGGAGCCTTTCAAGCGGTTGATCTGTTGACCGTTGAAGGTAATGGTGCCGCGTTGGCTGTCTACCAGCTTTAACAGTGAGCGGCCAGTGGTGGATTTACCACAGCCGGATTCGCCGACCAACCCCAGCGTTTCACCGGGATAGAGATCGAAGCTGATATTTTCCACCGCATGCACACGGCGCGTGACGCGGTTGAGAATACCGCTGCGCAGATCGAAGCGCGTAACCAGATTTTCTACCTGCAGGATCGGCGCAGCTCCTGCGGGTATGGTGTCTTGCGGCTGGTCGTTATCGTCAACGCCAGCCAACGGAAATTTTGCCGGGAAGTCTTTATCTGCCATCGCACCCAGCTGTGGCACGGCAGCCAACAAAGCTTGAGTGTAAGGCTGCTGAGGAGCGGCGAACAACGCCCGCACAGCCCCCTGTTCCACTTTTTCGCCTTGATGCATCACCAGAACCCGATCGGCAATCTCCGCCACCACGCCCATATCGTGGGTAATGAAGATCACCCCCATCTGCATTTCCTGCTGCAACACGCGGATCAGTTGCAGGATTTGCGCCTGAATGGTGACGTCCAGCGCGGTGGTAGGTTCATCGGCAATCAGCAGCGCCGGTTTACACGACAGCGCCATGGCAATCATCACCCGCTGGCGCATCCCGCCAGACAGTTGATGCGGATAGCGGCCAAGGACGTTTTTGGCCTCGGGAATGCGCACCAGATCGAGCATACGCAGCGCTTCACGTTTGGCGCTGCGGTGATCCATCCCCTGATGCAGACGCAAAGATTCGGCGATCTGCTCCCCCACCGGAAACACCGGGTTGAGCGAGGTCATCGGCTCTTGAAAAATCATCGCCATATCGGCGCCGCGCAAGGTTCGCAGGGTGCTCTGTTTCGCCTTGGCCAGATCGAGCACCTGGCCGTTACGCCGGCGAAATTGCATTGTGCCGCTGGTCAACTCACCGCCACCCTGCTCTACCAGACGCATCAACGCCAGTGAGGTGACCGACTTGCCGGAGCCGGACTCTCCAACGATCGCCAGCGTTTCGCCACGGTCGACGTCGAAGTCCAGATGACGCACCGCCTCAATGACGTCGCCTTCTTGACGAAATTGCACGCACAGATCGCTCACTGCCAGTACACGCTCGGGCGGTAAAATCAGCCCACGTTCTGCCTGTGGCTGGATGGCCGTATCGGTCATTTGCCCTCCCGGCAAGCGTTCAGCGGTAGATACCTACGGAAGGGGCATCGCCGACGTAGCCGAAACCGCGATACATTCCTTCACTGTTAAACGGCAGTGCGACGTTGCCAAAACGATCGATGGCGATCAGCCCGCCGCTGCCACCCAGCGCCAACAGCTTTTCCATCACCACTTTATCGCAGGCCTGTTGCAGGGTTAGACCGGCATATTCAATCAGTGCAGAAACGTCGTAGGCCGCGACGGTGCGCATAAAGATTTCGCCAGTACCGGTGCTGGAGACCGCTACCGTGGCGTTGTTGGCATAGCAACCAGCGCCAATAATCGGCGTATCGCCAATGCGCCCTGCCGCCTTGTTGGTCATGCCGCCGGTTGAGGTGGCCGCTGCCAGATTGCCCAGAGCATCCAGCGCTACCGCCCCCACGGTGCCAAATTTGCGATCGGGATCCAGTGGGTCGCCGCTGAGCGCCGCTGCGCCATCGTGATCGAGCAACACCCGGCCCTGCTCAGCCTGAGCACGGTGCAGTTGGTCAAAACGCTCCTGGGTAAAGAAGAAATCGGGCTCGACCATTTCCAGGCCGTGATTGGCGGCAAATCTTTCTGCCCCTTCCCCACCAAACAGCACATGAGTGCTGTTTTCCAGCACTGCACGCGCGGCCAGCACCGGGTTGCGTATCCGGTTGACCCCGGCGACCGCCCCGGCATCACAGGTACGGCCATCCATCACGCAGGCATCCAGCTCATGGGTACCCTGGTGGGTAAATACCGCGCCCTTGCCTGCGTTGAACAGCGGGCACTCCTCCAGCAGCCTGACTGCCTCCGTTACCGCGTCCAGTGCACTGCCGCCTGCGGCCAAAATAGCCTGCCCGGCAGCCACAATGTCGGAAAGCGCCCGGATATAATCTTGTTCTTTCTCTGCACTCAATGCCGCACGGGTAATTGCGCCCGCACCACCATGAATGGCAATCACTGGTTTGCTCATTGACCTGACACCTGTTTCTATCCGCGGCAATTCAAGCAGGTACCGCATGAAAATGGAGAGAGAATTATTATTTCGTGTTTTTCGACTATATTTAGCCCGGCAATCGATGTAAAGCACAAACTGGTCGCCAAGCATTAAGCGTAGCCTGCTTAGACTGTTTTGTGCATAGAAAGAGCTAAACGGTATAAAAACAGTAGGTTATCTGGTTTTTTATTTATCGCTGACAGATTTAACCAGCCTATTGGCGGCAGCAGGAAATAGACCGGTCTGGCTCATGTTTAATAAGCGTTATCCCATGCCCCTTTCCGCTATTCCCCACTTACACGCCAATGAAAAATATTCAGAAACCCGAACCCGGTTGTTGCAGAAATTCCTGCTCCTCAAACGTAGATTCCCGGCCTAATATCTCGTTACGATGGGGATAACGTCCAAAACGATCGATTATGGCTTTATGACGTAATTCAAACTCCAACTGGTCACCATTATTTAATTCGCGAAACAACTCCAACGCCTGCTGGTGGATCAAGGCGGATTCGGAATGCATAAACGGCAGATAGAGGAAGCCGCGCTGCTCAACCGTCAGGTTTTCACATAGCCCAGTGGCGATCGCTTCCTGAGCCAGCACCAGCGCCATTCCGTCACAAGCAAAGGAGCGTGGTGTGTTGCGGAACAGATTACGGCTGAACTGATCGAGCACGATGATTTCCGCCAGTCTGCCTTTGATGGTTGCACGCCAATGTGCCAGTTCCCCCTGGGACGCCGCCTGCCACAGCTGGCCAAAGCGGGTGTGCAGCAAACGGTCGAACTCATCGTCCTTCTTAAACCACATGGCTGGGTCGATCTCTTCGAACCAAAAATCCAGTACGTGCTGATGCATGGCTGTCTCCTGTTATTGATTTCAATGCGTTAACCTGGTTTCTCCACCACGGCGTTATCTGCCATAATAGCCCCACTTTGCCGAAAAATTCGCGCACGCCGATTACGGAGTTTTGTTTATGGATCACTGTCATACTTCTGACCTCATTTCTCTTGAGCAGGCACTGGAGAAAATGCTCTCCCAGATCGCGCCACTGCAACAGAGCGAATCTATCGCCTTGACCAGCGCAGCCGGGCGCATTACTGCCACCCCGGTGGTCTCCCCTATCGATGTCCCGCCCTTCGCCAACTCGGCGATGGACGGCTATGCGGTACGTCTCAGTGACCTGAACGGCAACTCTCCGTTACCGGTAGCAGGTAAAGCCTTTGCCGGGGCTCCGTTTACGGATGCCTGGCCTGCCAACACCTGCGTACGCATCATGACCGGAGCGCCAATTCCCGCCGGTGCGGATGCGGTGATCATGCAAGAACAGGCTGAAGTCACCGAGGCTGGAGTGCGTTTCAACGCCCCGGTAACCGCCGGGCAAAATATCCGTTTGGCGGGTGAAGATATCCTGCGCGGGGCGAGCGTGCTGCCCGCCGGGATCACGCTGGGGGCCGCACAGTTGCCGTTACTGGCCTCATTGGGCGTAGCCGATGTGCAGGTGATGCGTAAATTGAAGGTGGCGGTATTCTCTACCGGTGATGAATTGCAGCCGGTCGGCCAGCCGCTGCAAGCCGGACAGATCTACGACACCAATCGCTTTGCCGTACGCCTGATGCTTGAACAGCTGGGCTGTACGGTGATCGACCTGGGGATTATTCGTGATAATCAGGAAGCATTACGAGCGGCCTTTATCCAGGCGGATAGCGAGGCCGACGTGGTGATCAGCAGCGGCGGCGTTTCCGTCGGTGAATCCGATTACACCAAGCAAATGCTGGATGAACTGGGTAAAGTCAGCTTCTGGAAGCTGGCCATCAAACCGGGCAAGCCTTTTGCTTTTGGCAAACTCCAGAACGCCTGGTTCTGTGGCCTGCCTGGCAACCCGGTCTCTGCGGCTTTGACCTTCTATCAGCTGGTGCAACCGCTGCTGGCCAAACTGGCCGGTCACACCGAATGGCAACTGCCACCACGCCTGAAAGCTCGCGCCCTGACGCCACTGAAAAAGTCGCCGGGCCGCCTCGATTTCCAGCGCGGCACCTTCACCAGCAATGCCCAAGGCGAGCTGGAAGTGAGCACCACCGGCCATCAGGGCTCCCACGTTTTCAGCTCATTCAGCCAGGGTAACTGCTTTATCGTGCTGGAACGCGAACGCGGCTCGGTGGCCGCTGGTGAGACAGTGGAGATCGAACCTTTCAATGCGTTGCTAAGGAACTGAACATGCTGCCGGAATTAACCGATGCACAAGCGCTGCGCTACAACCGCCAGATCGTACTACGGGGTTTTGACTTCGACGGTCAGGAAAAGCTGCAGGCGGCGCACGTGCTGATCGTTGGGCTTGGCGGGCTGGGCTGTGCGGCGGCGCCTTATTTGGCTGCCGCTGGCGTCGGCCATCTGACGCTGGTTGATTTCGACACGGTTTCCCTCTCCAATCTCCAGCGCCAGATCTTGCACCGGGATGATCGCATTGGTATGGCGAAGGTCGAATCTGCCCGCATTGAGCTGGGCTTCATCAATCCTCATATCCGTATTGACACCCTGGACACTCAGCTGGATGACGAGCAAATGGCGGCGCAGATTGCCGCTTGCGACGTGGTGCTGGACTGTACCGATAACGTGGCGACCCGCGATCTGCTCAACCGCCTGTGCCATGCACAGCGTAAACCGCTGGTCTCAGGGGCAGCCATCCGCATGGAAGGCCAGCTCAGCGTCTTTACCTATCAGCCGGAACAACCTTGTTATCGCTGCCTGAGCAGGCTGTTTGGCGAAAATGCGCTGACCTGCGTTGAGGCGGGTGTGATGGCACCTTTAGTCGGCACTATCGGTACGCTGCAGGCGATGGAAGCCATCAAGCTGTTGGCAAACTATGGCCAGCCTTTGGTAGGGAAGTTATTGATGTTTGATGCGATGAGCATGCAGTTTCGCGAGATGAAGCTGCCTAAGGATCCACGTTGTGAGGTGTGTGGTAAAGATGCGGCCCCTCACCCTAACCCTCTCCCAAAGGGAGAGGGGACCGATCGAGCTCGTTGATTCTTCTGCGTAATACCTATCGTTCTCTACTCATCACGTTCCGCAGCAGTACGGACTAACCCAGTACTCTGGACTGCTCCCTCTCTCTGTGGGAGGGTTGGGGGAACAGATCGAGTTCGTTGATTGCCCTGGGTAAAACCTTGCCTTTCTTGTTTTTACTCCCTACTTTCCGAAGCTGCACGGGCTAATTACCTACTCCGGGCAGCTCCCTCTCCCTGTGGGAGAGGGTTGGGGTGAGGGGCGTGCGGTAAAACTCGAAGGTATTAGTTGATACCCTGACTACGCAGATAGTCTTCGTAGTTGCCGGTAAAGTCGATCACCTTGTTCGGGGTCATTTCCAGAACGCGTGTGGCCAGCGAGCTAACAAACTCACGGTCATGGGAAACGAAGATCAAGGTACCTTCATACATTTCCAACGCCATGTTCAGTGACTCGATGGATTCCATATCCATGTGGTTGGTCGGTTCATCCATGATCAGGATGTTCGGGCGCTGCATCATGATCTTGCCGAACAGCATACGGCCCTTCTCACCACCGGACAGCACTTTTACGCGCTTCTTGATATCGTCCTGGCTGAACAACAGGCGGCCAAGAATGCTGCGTACCGCCTGCTCATCGTCCTTTTCCTGCTTCCACTGGCTCATCCAGTCGAACACGCTCAGGGTTTCATCGAACTCGTATTCGTGATCCTGTGCGTAGTAACCAATTTTGGCGTTTTCGGACCATTTCACCGTGCCGTGATCCGGCTGCAGGTCACCCACCAGCGTTTTCAGCAGGGTAGATTTACCGATACCGTTGGCACCCAGGATCGCCACCTTCTCGCCCACTTCAACCATCAGGTTGAGTTTGCTGAACAGCGGGCCGTTGTCGAAGCCTTTGGCCAGCGCTTCCACTTCCAGCGCGTTACGGAACAGCTTCTTGTCCTGTTCAAAACGGATGAACGGGTTCTGACGGCTAGAGGCTTTAACCTCTTCCAGTTGGATCTTGTCAATCTGGCGGGCACGAGAGGTAGCCTGCTTGGATTTGGAGGCGTTGGCACTAAAGCGGCTAACGAAGGACTGCAACTCGTTAATCTGCGCCTTCTTCTTGGCGTTGTCAGACATCAGGCGCTCACGAGCCTGGGTAGCCGCCGTCATGTATTCGTCGTAGTTACCTGGGTAGACACGCAGTTCGCCGTAGTCCAGATCCGCCATGTGAGTACAAACCATGTTCAGGAAGTGACGGTCGTGCGAAATGATGATCATGGTGCTGTTACGTTCGTTCAGCACCTGCTCCAGCCAGCGAATGGTATCGATGTCCAGGTTGTTCGTTGGTTCGTCGAGCAGCAGGATTTCCGGATCGGAGAACAGGGCCTGAGCCAACAGGACACGCAGTTTGAAGCCGGGAGCGATCTCGCTCATCGGGCCATAATGCTGTTCTACCGGAATACCTACGCCGAGCAGTAACTCACCGGCACGTGCTTCTGCGGTGTAGCCGTCCATCTCGCCATAGGCCACTTCCAGATCGGCCACTTTATAGCCGTCTTCTTCGCTCATCTCCGCCATGGCGTAGATGCGGTCGCGCTCTTCCTTCACCGCCCACAGTTCGGTGTGGCCCATGATCACGGTGTCCAGCACGCTGAACTGTTCAAAAGCGAACTGATCCTGGCGCAGTTTACCCAGGCGCTCATTCGGATCCAGGAACACGTTACCGCCGCTCGGCGCCAGATCGCCACCGAGGATTTTCATGAACGTCGATTTACCGCAGCCGTTGGCTCCGATCAGACCATAGCGGTTACCGCCGCCAAATTTGACAGAGATGTTTTCAAACAACGGCTTACTGCCGAACTGCATAGTGATGTTGTTAGTGCTTAACACAGCGCTCGCTCTTAATTTGATTGGGAATGTGATTTGGCGCGCATTATGCCATAACGCAACACAGAGATCGTGGGAAGTTTTGGTGAAGATTTGTTCGGCGCTCGGGGTATGGAGATATTCGCCAGCTAAATATCTCGTTCAGAACGAATTAACGGATAACCAAACCAGTCACTTTTTAGCCCATTTCCTTGACCTGATCTTGCAACATCGCAATAAATGCCCGTGAAGCTGCACTGCGGTAGCCCTCTTTGCGTTGCAACACTACGGCATGGCGTTCGGGCATGGGAACCGACAGCTTGATAGGCAGCAGCAGCGGATTACTCCGCGCTATGGCCTGCGGCAGAATGGTCGCGAGCTGGCCGTGGCGCACAATCTCGACGATGGCGCTAATCGCATTCGCCTCCATGGCAACCTGAGGATGGATCGCGTGCTGCTGGCAATATTCGTCCACGTAATGACGCGTGGCGAAGTCACCGTTGAGTAGCACCAACGGCACCTCCTGTACCTCCGCTACGCTCAAGGCAACGCGGCGCTTGGCAAGCTGATGCCCCTTCCCCACCATCAATTGCAGCCGCTCCGTGAACAGCCTGGTCGCGGCTATATCCGCAGAGTGAACCGGCTCGAAGGCAATCCCCAGATCCAATTGGTCATCGCACAATAACGCCTCCATCTTATCCTGCGTCATCTCACGGATGTTGAGCGTAATACCTGGGTAGCGCCGGAAAAAGCCGTCGACCAACGGGCCAATCAGGTAGGAGGTAAAGGTCGGCGTCATCGCCAAACGCAGGTTACCGCGTTCCAACGTCGCGACATCCTGAATGGCCCGCTTGCCGGCATCCAGATCCTGTAACGCCAGCCGGGCATAGCGCATCCACGCCTGCCCCGCATCGGTGAGTTGTACCCTGCGCCCGGAACGGTCGAACAGCTCTACCTGCAGCGTCTCTTCCAACTGTTTGATCTGCTGTGACAAGGTGGGCTGAGAAACATGCAGCACCTCCGCAGCCCGGGTGAAGTTCCCCTGCTCCGCAACCGCCAGAAAGTAACGTATGTGCCGCAGTAACATAACGCCTCAACTATTAGTTATCCCTATCGAGGTGATTATAAATGAGTCTTGGAACCTATAGCTAGAAAAGTCCATTCTTGCCTCTATTGAAAGCAAGCCACACATTGATGGAGTCACCATGCAAGAGGTTATTGACGGTTTTCTGAAGTTCCAGCGCGAGGCTTTTGTCGAGCGCACAGAGCTGTTCAAACGCCTGGCCACCAGCCAGAACCCACGCACCCTGTTTATCTCATGCTCCGACAGCCGATTGGTGCCGGAGCTGATCACCCAACGTGAACCGGGCGACCTGTTCGTCATCCGCAACGCAGGCAATATCGTGCCTTCTTTCGGGCCTGAGCCCGGTGGTGTTTCGGCCTCGGTGGAATATGCCGTTGCCGCGCTGGGCGTAGAGGATATCGTGATTTGCGGCCACTCCGATTGCGGCGCCATGACCGCCATCGCCACCTGCAAATGCCTGGATCACATGCCCACCGTAGCCAACTGGCTGCGTTATGCCGATGCCGCCAAGGCGGTCAATCAGGCCAATGAACACGCCAGCGAGCACGATCGTATTAATTCGATGGTGCGAGAAAACGTCATCGCCCAACTGACCAACCTGAAAACTCACCCTTCGGTCGCGCTGGCGCTCGATCGAGGCAATCTGCGACTGCATGGCTGGATCTACGATATCGCTACCGGCTGTATTGATGCATTAGATGGCAATACCCGCCGTTTCGTACCGCTGGCGAGCAACCCAAGCGTCACCGCCAGCCCAGCTATGCAACGTTTCTAATCTACCCAAACCTCTAGGAGTTAACATGACACAATCACTACATAGCGTTTCAGCACGCCAAAGCCTGACCGACGTCATCATGGACGCTAAAGTCCGTAAGGGCCTGACCTTCGAGGCGATTAACCAAGGCACCGGCTTGAGCCTGGCGTTTGTTACTGCCGCGCTGCTCGGCCAGCATCCGTTACCGGAACAGGCCGCCCGTGCAGTAGCGGCAAAGCTGGATTTGGATGAAGATGCGGTGCGCCTGCTGCAAACCATCCCGGTGCGCGGCAGTATCCCCGGCGGTGTGCCGACAGACCCGACCATCTATCGTTTCTACGAGATGGTGCAGATCTACGGTTCAACCCTACGGGCGCTGGTGCATGAACAATTTGGTGACGGAGTGATCAGCGCGATCAACTTCAAGCTGGATATCAAAAAGGTCCAGGACCCCGATGGCGGTGAACGTGCGGTGATCACGCTGGATGGCAAATACCTGCCAACCAAGCCATTCTAATAGTTATGTTATTAAATTATTAAGTTAATATAATCCAGCACCGGAACCCCGGCGCTGGATCACTCAACCATGAAAATAGCGGCTATCCGCTGGAGCCTCTTCACGCGGTTCCAACCCATAATCCCGCACCACCTCGGCCACCCGCAGCCGGTAGTATTCCAGCACCTCATGCCTGCCACGCGCCTGGGCCCGACGGTGTTGCTCCAGGTTGCGCCACTGCTGTACCGCCGCCTCGTCACGCCAGAACGACAGCGAGAGCAACTTGTCCGGCTCGCTCAGGCTCTGAAAACGTTCGATAGAGATAAAGCCGTCAATTTCTGCCAGCAACGGTTTCAGCTCCGCCGCCAACTCTAGATAGGTTTCCCGCTGCCCAACGGCAGCACGTAGTTCAAAAATCACCGCGATCATCATCGTTCTCCTCGGCAGTATAAAATTCGGGTACGCGCGCATTTTGCGAAACACGCCAGCGAAAATGGCTTAACAGTTCTGGCTTAAGGTGGTGTTTGGATAAATGGCCGATCCCCTCCAAGGCGATCAACCGTGCCCAACGTTCTCCCGGGCAGCGATGAGCACCATAACCGAAGGCAAAACTTTCCTGCGGCGTTTTCAACTGCACCAATACGCTCTGCCCCACCGCCAGCTCTTGACCATCAAGCAACGTAGCCTGTCGCGCAAACCTGCGGGTAGTCTGGATCGGCGGAGTTTGCAGCAACACCGCCAGGATCAACTCTTCTTCTGACTGATGAGGTTGATTTGCCAGCAACAGCGTCTGGCCGATTAATCCGGCGGTGCCTTCACAAGCCTGGAACAACAGCCCGATGGCATTGGCTATCGCCAGAGCACGATCGCCAATGTGTTGGCACAGTTGTTCAAACAACGGTCCATCAGCCAGTTGCATCCGGATCTGCAACTTCCCGGCAGCCGCCGCCCCCACAGCCATCTGCTCTGCGCTGCCGCCAGGAGCAATACAGCGCACAAAGTCCAACACCTCATCCACCAAGACAGATCGATCCTGATGGGCCACGCCCAATAAGTCAGCCAGTACGCAGATCGGCAAAGCGTAGTTAAACCGGGTGAGCTGCTCTGCCGTTGTCAAACTGGCCGCTAACCGTTGAGCCACGTAAACCGTGGTCTGGCGGATCTCATCATCGGTGATAGCGGCCAGCGCCACCTCGATCGCTCCCTTTAATTCACGCTGCACGGCACCATCATTCATACGTACCAGAGAGGCGAAAATCGATTGAGCGGGCGTCCCAATTAAAGCTGCGGGCACCGGCTCATCCGTGGGGCGAACGCCGAGTTGAGGATGGGTTAAGGCTTCACGCACCGCTTGCCGCGATGCAACTGAAAAGGGGCAGGCTGTCATGGCAATTTCCTTCCGATAAGCATAGAGAGCAGCCATTGTCGGGTTAGACGAGCAGCAATACTTCGGTTATTCTCGAAGTATGAATGACAATACGCTTGAAGACCGCCTGGCCGCACTGACGGCCGCTATCGCCGATCGCACCCGAGCGCGCATGCTGTGCCTGTTGATGGATGGGCGCGCCTATACCGCAACGGAGCTGAGTGCGGCGGTGGACGTCGCGGCATCCACAGCCAGCAGCCATCTGGCACGCTTGCAGGAACAGAACCTGATCGGCTGCGTCAAACAGGGCCGCAATCGCTTTTACCGCCTGGCGGGCAAACCGGTGGCCGACATGCTGGAAAGCCTGATGGCGTTGGCCGGCGTAGAACGCCCAACGGTCAAAAGCAGCACCCCGGCCTCATTACGTTATGCACGCACCTGCTATGACCACATGGCCGGTGAGATCGCGGTCCAATTACATCATCAGTTGCTGGCGCGGGCCTGGCTAATCGGGGATAACGACTATCAGCTCAGTGAGTCTGGGCAGGCTGCCTTGACACAGTTGGGTATCGACTGCTCCCCGGCCCCGACCCGGCGGCGCTTTGCCTGCGATTGTCTGGACTGGAGCGAACGCAAGGCCCATCTCGGTGGCGCACTGGGCGCTGCCATGTTAGCAGCATTTGAAAAACGCGGATGGGTTCAGCGCCAGCTAGACAGCCGTGAGCTGCAACTGACCGCCACAGGTCGAAAAGCACTGAGCGCACATTTTGGCCTGGCGCTTTGAATACCTGGCGCGCTAGCTTTACTGCCATACTCAATGAGTTTTCCTGTTGACGATCCCGTCGCTTCCGAGGAGTTATCATGTCCGATATTACCCTGTTCCCGATCGCCAAACGTTGGCCCGCCAAACATCCTGAACGGTTACAACTCTACTCGCTGCCGACCCCTAACGGGGTGAAAGTTTCCATCATGCTCGAAGAGATCGGCCTACCCTATGAGGCCCACCTGATCGACATCGGCAAAAATGAAACCTGGACGCCGGAGTTCCTGTCGCTCAACCCTAACGGTAAAATCCCGGCGATCCTCGATCCTGCTGGCCCGGACGGTAAGCCGTTTGCGCTGTACGAGTCCGGGGCAATCCTGCTATATCTGGCAGAGAAATGCGGCAAGTTGTTACCCAAAGACCCCGCCCAACGTTATGAAACCATCCAGTGGGTATTTTTCCAGATGGCGTCCGTGGGGCCAATGTTCGGCCAACTAGGCTTCTTCCACAAATTCGCCGGGCGCGAATATGAAGACAAACGGCCGTTTGAGCGCTACCAGAAAGAGTCCAAACGGCTGCTGGGTGTGCTGGAAGAGCGGCTGCAAGGGCGTGATTGGATTATGGGGTCGGAATATACCATTGCCGACATTTCCCTACTCGGCTGGGTACGCAACCTGATCGGTTTTTATGAAGCGCGCGACGTGGTGGAGTTCGACAATTTCCCCCTTGTTGGCCAATGGCTGGAACGTGGACTGGCAAGGCCAGCCGTACAACGCGGCATTAATATTCCTGCCCGCCAAGTCTGATAACCTATTGGGATTGCCAGGAAAGGCAATCCCTTTTCCCACCTCGCTCGTCATAAAAATGTCACTTTCCTGCTCTACTCTCCGATGTAACAAAATAATGCCAACAATATTTTTGTATTACGACAAGGAGCCCTACCCATGCAACAGTCCGTTTCTCTGATCGCCGGTGCCCTATTATCCGCTCTGTTATGCTCCACCGCCCTGGCTGACAACAATCAACTCAACAACCGCGCGGCTCGTGGCGATATTACCGAACCCGGCGGTGCACGCCGTTTGGCAAGCGATCAAACCGCCGCACTGCAAGCATCGCTGTCGAATAAAACCGCTAAAAACGTGATCCTGCTGATCGGCGACGGCATGGGCGATTCGGAAATCACCGGCGCACGCAACTATGCGGAAGGCGCAGGCGGTTACTTCAAAGGGATCGATGCTTTGCCGCTAACCGGCCAATACACCCACTACTCGCTGGATAAGAAAAGCCATAAGCCGGACTATGTCACCGACTCTGCCGCCTCGGCCACCGCCTGGGCTACCGGCGTCAAGACCTACAACGGCGCGTTGGGCGTAGATGTGAACGGCAAAGATCAACCGACGATTTTGGAACTGGCCAAGGCCGCGGGTAAAGCCACCGGCAACGTCTCTACGGCGGAGCTGCAAGATGCCACACCGGCAGCACTGGTTTCGCACGTAACCTCCCGCAAGTGCTACGGCCCAGAGGAAACCAGTGAGCAATGCGCCAGCAACGCGCTGGAAAATGGCGGGCATGGTTCTATCACCGAGCAGTTGATTAAAACCCGTGCCGACGTCACGCTGGGCGGCGGAGCAAAATCCTTCGCTCAGTTGGCGAAAAGCGGTGAATGGCAGGGGAAAACGCTGAAGGCCCAGGCCGCCGCATTGGGCTACCAATGGGTGGAGGATGCCGAAAGCCTGAACGCGATTAACCTCGCCAATCAGCAAAAGCCGCTGCTGGGCCTGTTTGCGCCAGGCAATATGCCTGTACGCTGGAAGGGACCGAAAGCCTCCTACCACGGTAATCTCGATCAGCCTGCGGTGACCTGCGAGAATAACCCAGAGCGCAGCGCCAATGTGCCAACGCTGGCAGCGATGACCGAGAAAGCCATCGAGTTGCTGAAGAACAACCCGAACGGTTTCTTCCTGCAGGTCGAAGGAGCGTCCATCGACAAGCAGGATCATGATGCCAACCCATGCGGCCAATTTGGTGAAACGGTCGATCTGGATGAAGCGGTACAAAAAGCGCTGGAGTTCGCCCGCGCCGACGGTAATACCCTGGTGATCGTCACCGCCGACCACGCTCACTCCAGCCAGATTATTGCCGCCAAAGCTAAAGCACCGGGGCTGACCCAATCATTAACCACCAAAGACGGCGCGGTGATGACCATCAGCTATGGCAATTCGGAAGAAGGCTCCCAGGGTCATACCGGGACTCAGCTGCGCGTTGCCGCTTATGGCCCGCATGCCGCCAACATCGTGGGGCTGACCGATCAGACCGACCTGTTCTTCACCATGCGCGACGCCATGAACATCAAGTGATCCACACGGGCACAGCATGCTGTGCCCCTCCCTATCTCCCTATCCCGCCGCCCAATTCACTATACCCCTAGCCCTTGCGGAGCATTTTTCGCCACGTCAATTATCCAAGTTTACCCTTGCGTAACTGCCGATGCGCGCCTATTATCAAAGAATAATCTTGGATTATTAAGTCCCATTTGACGGTTACCCGAATGTCGTCGCTGCAGGAGAATTAAACCAATGGATCGCGCCAATATCATTCACGATTTGCTGAACTGGATCGAAAACCACCTGGATCAACCGCTGCTGCTGGATAACGTGGCTGCAAAATCTGGCTACTCCAAATGGCATCTGCAACGTATGTTCCGCAGTACCACTGGCCATGCGCTTGGCAGCTATATCCGCGAACGCCGTTTGTCTAAGGCCGCACAGGCATTACGCGCTACCCCCCGGCCGATTCTGGACATTGCCCTGCAGTTCCATTTTGATTCCCAGCCTTCATTTTCCCGGGCCTTTAAAAAGCAGTTTGGTGAAACGCCGGCGGTCTATCGCCGCACGCCGCAGCAAGATGAAGTGGCGCTCTCCTCAGAGCACAGCTATCGGCACAGCACACCGAGCCTGCATTCACTCTACAAACGCCAATGCGTAGACGAAGGCTGCACCAACTGGGTCGGCCAGCGTTAAAAACAAAACGGCCAACGGGTGTCTAAACCCATTGGCCTTTTCAGCACCCGCTAAACGGGCGCAGCAGCGCTCTTAAGTATTGAACTGGCTGACGTCTTATCAGTTATATTCAAGGGTAAAGGTGGCAATCGACTTGATGGTGCCGCCCTTCATTTTTGCTGCGGTCTGGTAGTAACGCGCCTTGAGCGGCAAGGTGATGGTATTGGTCTGGTTGGCAATGGTATGCCCGGCATATACCGCCGTGCCGCTAGTGATTGGCGTTGAGTTTTTGCCGGTCAGCAGTTGGACACCAACGCCGCTGGCGGCATTGCTATCCTGTACCGGCTGGAGCACACCCGGTGCATTCGAGGTATCGCGGGTATAGTCAAAACGTACGTTCACCAGCCCCTCCCCTGTACCACCAGGCAACAGTTCCGTCCCCGAACCACCTACGCAGTTGATGTTAATCGAAAAGTCCTGCTCTGCGGCAGTACTGCCCACGCCTTTGAACGCCGCAGTAGCTACCGTACTCAGGTTGATCACCTTATTTTTGGAACCGGCGTCCACCGAACAGGATGAGGTGACGATAGTGATACTATTCGCCAATACGTGAGAGATCAGGATCGGTCTGGAAGGCCCCGTCCCATCCGCATAGTAAGAAGAGTACTGCCCGGGGGCTAACGAACCGGTACCGGTATTCTGGGCAATTTTGATCACCTCAACCACAAAATACCCCTCAGCCAGATACACCCCGCCGTTGCGGTAGATCTCGTGCGGGTAATAGGCACCTTCCTGCGAGCCGATCTGGCGATAAAGCCGCAGCCCCACCCCCGGTACGTTGGTAGTCCAGATTTTGTCACTGATCGAACTCGGCCCACCTTGTAAAATGCGGCCGTACAACGTGCTATTACCGCTGCAAGAAATATTGTTATCCCGACTGATATCGAATTTGCCAGTGGCCAGGATATCGCCCACCTTGGTATCCGGCGTAATCAATACCCTGCCGACGTTCATGATGATGTCCTGCGGCCTGGTCGTGTTAACCCGGCATTGAGCATAAGCCTGTTGCCCGGCCAACATCAGTAACATAAACAGCATGGCTTGTTTAGGGCGCTGGCGCATGGCGGTGAATTTATGGATAAGGTTGATCATTTGCAGCTCGCCTCGATAATTTCGTAATCAGTGCTGTTTTGTGCTTTGGCCTGGTAGTTCACGGCACACTGTTGTGTCGGCTGAGTCCCCCATTTCACCAATAGCAGCCCCTGTAACGCTTCGGAACGCAGATAGATACGGCTGCCCTGGCCGACGATGCCGACCACCTGGTTACGGGTATCCAATACTTCGGCACCAAAAGGTAACGCCGTGTTGTTCGGGCCTAACGCATGGATAATCAGCGCCTGGCCTTTGATGGTCTTGAACTCCAGCTTGGCAATCGCACCGGCATAAGGCGCAATTTGCTGGCTACTGCTTTCCAGCTCAACATCGCGTGACATGCCGTTAGGATCCAACGTGACGTTGGTCATACGGTAGGGAGCAACATAAGGCACCACCGCATAGCCGTTGTCATCGATTCGCACCCCAGGAGAGTTGGTGACGATGGCCCCTGCTGCATCCGGCGCTTCAACCAACACCATGGTTTGGCCACGTTGAGGCGTCATGGTCACGCCGCCGCTATGGGCCACAATGCTGCCGGAAGCCCCGATGGACGACTGGCGGAAATCGCGGCCATAGCTGTAAGAACCGTTCATGGTGGCGAAACGGCTGCGGTATTCCCCATTCACACTGGTATTGGTCCCGCCGCTCTGGTCGTTAGCCAAGGTGGCGCTGTAGCTGATGTTGTTATCCTCCCCGGTGGAGCCGTTAATCCCGATGCGGCTGCTGTCGTAGCCTTGGTCGTTATAAGCCAATGCGCTGTTCAGGCTGATGTTTTGCGAGCCAATGTTGAACGGGATCGAGAAATTCAGGAAGTAACGGGTTTCATCGTGGTTATAAGTATCGCTGGTACGCATGGCGGACAAACCGTAGGTAACCCGGCCAATGAAGTTGTTGTAACCCACCTGATACTGTTTGGAGGTACCGCCACGGTTCCAGTAATCGCGCACCGAACCGGTGATATACAGCGATCCCAGATTGGCACCCAGACCCTGATTCAACGTGAGCTGATATTCACTGCGCTGGCGGTTAACCGCATCGGCACTTAAGCCCCGGCTCTCGTTATCACGGGCATACACCGCATCACGCAGTGACAGATAGCCGGAAGTCGAGTAGCGGTAGGCCGCAATGGTGAAGTTGGTGTTGGTTTCCGACATCAGCTTGCTGTAGCTGATTTTGTAGCTCTGGCCGGACATATCGCCCTGTTTCAGGCGGGTGTTGGCCTGAGTCACGTCGACGGCAAAAGCCCCCAACGGTGTTGCCACCGCACTCCCCAGCAGCACAGCGCTGTAACCGTCACTCACGGTCGCACCGGTATAGCCGGTCAGAATATTGGTAAACCCGCGCTGATAAGTCACCTGGAACATCTCGGGCAAGGTATGTAAATTATCATCGCGAACTTGGCCTGCGGTTAACGCATAGCGCTGGATCCCCGGGCGCAACATCTGCGCCACCGAAGCATAGGGAACGCTAAACTGGCGCACAGAACCATCGGCTTCATTGACCGTCACGTCCAGATCGCCGCCGTAGCCGGTAGGGAACAGATCGTTTATCACGAACTCGCCCGGCGCTACCGTGGTTTGGTAGATCAACTGGTTGTTCTGGCGAATTTCTACCAGAGCGTTGCTTTGCGCCACTCCGCGCACTACCGGCGCATAGCCGTTAAGGGAGTCCGGCAACATGCGATCGTCGGTACTCAGTTGCGCACCGCGAAAACCGATCGAATCAAAGAAGTCCCCGCTGGTAAACGCATCCCCCAATGTCAGCATACCGCGCACACCCGGAATGGCACGCTGCGCATAGGTGGCCGTGTTCTGCCAATGGGTGCTTTCCTGACTACGCCAGTTCACGTTCGAGTCATGGCGCAGTTGCCAACCGGCAATGTTCACCCCGGCGTTCATCGTCAGATAAGCGTTGGTCGAGTCCGAGTAGCCACCGGAATTGGAGCTGTGCGAATTAAAGGCGTTGAAGTTATAGGACAGAAAACCAGCGGTGATGCCGCGATCCCAGAATTTCGGATCGACATAACCCCGTGCGGTACGGCGTAACGCGACCTGCGGAACGCTGACATCCATACGCAAGGTGCTAGTATTGAGGCGGTAAGACGCTTCCGGCACCCATTCCCCCAGCGGCTTGCAGCTGCTGGTCGTCACCGCCGGATCGCTGCCCATTGCCGCAGTATCGACGCCAAACTCTTCCAGAGACAGCAGGTTAAAGCAGGTATCGGCACTGTCTTTACCCGGCACGCTCTTGAATTCGATGTTCTTTTTGCCCTTCCATTCCCCATTGACGTAAACATCCAGAGAATATTTCCCCGCCAATACCGGGTTGCCGTCACGAAAGCGCGAAAGATCCACACCCTGCGCCTGGCCAACCAGGAAATTGCTGTTGAAAGTGGCTTCGACCGGTGCAGCGGCCTGGTTGGCATCGCTTTGAGCCGCTGCCAGGGAAAATGCCGGGGTGGTCAGGCAAAGGGCACTACCGGTCAACAGCAGGATGGATCTGTAATTGAAAAGTGCCGACTTGACGGCGGCAGAGATAGGTAACTCGTTCATATCCATGCATTCCTTTACCAAATTAAGCGTCCCCACCGGCTGACTTCACCTCGCGGCATGGGGCTTTCCAGGAGTTACTTTTGCTGATTTTTGCTGCGTTGAACCCGGCCACCAAAGTCATTGATGGTGGTGTACTCAATATCAGCGATGCGTGAACTGTCACCGGAAAAGGCCAGCGTTTTTTCCTGGCCTGGGGCCAGCATGTCGCCATGCGGTGCCAGCGCGACTTTCTTGCGATTGGCAACGGCATTGATTTCGGTGAAAGAAACATAAAACGGCGTGGGATTTTTCACTTTCACACCGCCCGCCACGAAGCTCCACTGCAGTTTTTCTGGCGCGTCATTGGCTACGCCGCTCAGACCTTCCGGCCGATAGAACAATTTCACACGGGTTCTGAAGGCCACCTGCAGGAAGTTTTCTGGCGTAGTGTCGGCGGCCGTTCCGGTCGGTGCAGGGGGAATTTCCAGCACGTTCAACCAGAACAGAGATTCTTTGTCTTGCGTCAATGCCGAAGTCGTCAGCGAAACACGCAGCGCCTGGCCGCCGTTAGGCTCAATACGGCTGATGGGAGGCGAAATAATAAAGGGAGCCTTGCTGTTTTCTGGCGTCGTTTCCGCGTTGCCCTCATCGATCCAGGCCTGGATCAACGCCGGCGAGGTCCCATTATTGGACAATTGGACGGTCACTTCCCGCTGTTTGGCCGGATAAATAACGCGAGTGCCGTTAACAATAACGCTGGCAAAAGCGCTGCTGCTGAAAAGCACAGCCATCAGCAATACGCTGTATTTCTTAAACGATGTTTTCATTTTAATATCACTACTATAGAAATACAGCGGGGGAAAAGTTTCCACCCGCCAGAATAAATACCCGATGCTTTCACCCCCTGTAATTAGAGGCTATCAGGGCGAAACTATTCGCCCCGAATGCTCACAGGGAGGAAACAACATTTAACTATAAAATGGACGGGTAATAACTTATTGGTAGATGATGGTGTATTGTACGTTTGAGGTTACATCACCGGCGCCCGCAGCGGCAGTTGCGAAATATTCCGCATAGTAGTTCAGGTCTGCTGAATCACCTTCATTGGCAACGGTAACCCACTGGGAGTTGGTCTGTGCGCCGTTGTTGGTGGCAGCCAGAATTGGCAGGAACTGGTTGTTGCTACCCAGCAGCTGGATTTGCACGTTGGTTGCGGCATTGGTTTTGGTTTGGTTATTCAAACGACCCGTTTTGAAATCAACGGTTGAACCTGGTTCGAAATAGGTTGCTACCTGGCCTTTAGAACATTTGGTCAGGTTAATTGCGAATGGAGTACGGCCCGCGGTGGCGCTAACCGCATTCAGGGTAGAAGAAGATACGGTTGGCAGAGTAACAGTAAAATCTTTACCACCTGGGGTGCTGATAGTACAGGTCTGGTCGGTCACTTTACCGTTGAAAGTAATAGTACCATCGGCAGCCTGTGCTGAAAGAGAAGGAATGGCGGTGGCGCATACAGTCAGTGCTAATACAGCGGACAGCTTAGAGATTTTCATATTTTCGACTCTCGGTGAATTAATACATCCGTTAAGTACATTCAACGATGCTACTCCCTGTCAGGAATGAAGCCCGATGAATCCATTGCCCGGCGAAATATAGTCCAAGAACATTCTCATTGATAAATCGTTTAAAACATTCATAACGCCCTTCATGATAGGAAAAAACTATCGACAAATACCTATCGATCGATATTGACGATTTACCCGGTTCGTAATAATCTTAATTAGTCAAGTTTAGCGGTCAAAAAATTCGATAAAACGCCGAAAAACCAGAATATAACTCTGTTAATGCGCTTTCAGCCATCTTGAGCGCAAGCCTGTTCCCTCTGAAATTTCAATCTTTTAGGGGAATTTACCACCAGGTAAGATGATTCTTTCTTTAATAAGATTATTACCAATAAACAGCCATTTTTTTCTTTGTTTATTGTTTAAAATCATACAGATAAATTTCAATCAAAGGATTGAGGAATGCGCAGCGATTTTAACGATAAAAATAACGGCATTAATTATGTTTTTCAGCCTATGTTTGCCAAATCGGGGCAACTGCTGGCCGTTGAATGTTTATCACGCTTCTCTTTTGATAGCGAATTTGCGCATTTCTCTCCAGAACAATTCTTCCAGCAGGCCGACCGGGAAACCCGCGTTGAGATCCTGCATCAACAAATTGAATTGATAGAAAAATACCGAGACTGGTTTCAACAACACCAGATCATTGCCACCATCAATGTCGACGACCATTCGCTGCAGGCGCTGGCAAACGGTGTGTTGGCCGATAAAATCCGCGCGATGAATTACCTGCATTTCGAAATCAACGAGAACGCCAGCAGACTGGTAAAAAACCGTGTCCATAACGATCCTTCTTTGAATAATTATTCATTTTGGCTCGACGATTTTGGTTCCGGCTATGCCGGGTTTTCCGCCTTGTATAACAGCCGTTTCCGCTTCGTAAAACTCGATCGACAACTGCTGTGGGACTTTATGAAAAAGCCCGGCGGTGAAGGGTTGATGCGCGCATTGCTGCGTTTTTTTCACCTGAATCATTACCGGGTGATTATCGAAGGAGTTGAAACGCATGAACAAAAAAAATGGTTGGACGAAATGCCTTATTATGCACTGCAGGGGAAGTTGTGGCAGGAATCCAGCATCAAAGATTTAAATCAGCTGCTTGCTGCTGAATACTTTTAACTCATTATGGGTATCCCCAATATGTCTAAAAACAATGTCCTGGTGATTAGTGAGTGTAAGTACAGCTATGTCGGGCTTTCAATGCTGTTGAAAAAGCATTATGGCAAGTACGATATCAAGCTGTTTTCGGACTTTATGCACGGTGGTGCGAAGGCGGAGAAAATTATCAAGCATGATATTGCGCTGATTTTCACCTCGCAAAATCTGGAACAAAGCGTCAACGTGATCGAAAGCCTGGTGTCTGTGCATCAGCAACACATGAGCTCAACGCGTATTCTGGTGTTTTATGATGATGAACGGGTGACCAAACTGTTGGCGATCCTGGGGATCTCGGTGGAACTGGTATCGGCACGTATGCCGCTTTATTTACTAGAAGAAAAAGTGGAAAACCTGTTGGCGAGTGAAGAGTCTGGGCAATTAAAGGTGCAGAAAACCCGCGAGCTCAGCCCAGCAGAAAGCGATGTGATCTTCAACCTGTTGCGCGGCGATAGTCTGCTGAACATTGCGGCCAAGCGAGGCACCCATCCGAAAACTATTTTTTCACAGAAATACAGTGCATTGAAGAAATTGCGTCTGCGAAATATGAGCACTATTTTCGTCACCAACGGCTGACTCAGGCGAGTATAGTAAAGGGGCGAGTTCATCGATTGAACGTCGCCCCTCGTCGATATACCACCATGCCCTCTCCCGATTATTTATACAAATCCGCAGTGCCGTAAACGTGGTTATTAACGGTAACCGAGGTAATGCGATAGGCACTTGCCCCCTGCCGTTGCGCATCGGCGGCGATCGCCTGTTCAAAGCTGCTCAACGTTGTCGTCTGGCTGGAAACCTCTCCGATTTTTTGCAGCCCTTGTGCAGCACTGCTTGTTACCGGCATGGCCGCCATGACACCGCTGCTGGCTGCTGCCAGCACCAAAGCCAAAATTACAGTTTTCATCATAAAATCCTCTCACTAGCTTGGTGATAACCGGCAGCAAAAGCCGCCGGAGGGATTATGCCTCTACTGACTCATTGCGTCTTTCTTCATGCCATCTTTAGCCATAGAGTCTTTCTTCATGCTGTCTTTGGCCATGTGATCCTTCTTCATGCCGTCTTTGGCCATAGAGTCCTTCTTCATGCAATCTTTATCCATGCACTCTTTTTTCATGCCCTGTTTTGCCATCCCATCGTGAGACATCTGGCTCATACCGTCCTTTTTCATCGCATCCTTGCCCATGCTATCGGCCGCATTGGCTCCGGTGATACCCAGCATCAGTGCGCTACACATCATCATGGCAAATAACTTTTTCATGGTATTTCCTTTTCTTGGTTAATCGGCACGCGTCGTGCCATGAAACTGCACCGGTGGCAATCAACTACCGCCAAACCAGTTGTAGCCTTGGTCTTCCCAGTAACCACCGGGAAAGTGGTTGGTGACTTCGATCACTTGAATATGTTTGGGATTCTTGTAACCCAGCTTGGTGGGCATCCGCAGTTTCATCGGATAGCCGTATTTACGCGGCAAAATCTGCCCGTCGTAGGTCAGCGCCATCAGCGTTTGCGGATGTAACGCCGTGGCCATATCGATGCTGGTGTAATAGTCATCGGCACATTTAAAGCCGATATAGCGGGCGTTAAGATCTGCGCCAATCGCCTTCAGGAAGGTGGCAAACGGCACCCCACCCCATTTGCCGATGGCGCTCCAGCCTTCGACACAGATGTGCCTGGTGATCTGGCTGATTTGCGTCATCTGGTGCAACTGTGCCAACGTCCAGGGTTGCTTGTGCAGTACCAGCCCCGCCACTTCCAGCCGATAATCGTCACCGTTGATATCCGGCGCCTGATCCTCGCTATAGAAGGCATTAAACGGGAATGGCCGAGTGATCATCGATTCGGCATACTCTGGTGCCAGATGGTTGGCATTGAACAGCCAGCCCTGAACCCGATCGTTGAAGCGTGAGATGCGGCTCAAGGCCTGATCTACCTGAGCATTATCACTGAGATCGCAGCCAGTCAGCATCGCCATCCCCCCCAGGGTCAAGCCATTGCGCAGAAAACGGCGGCGCGACGACGATGCCAACTGGCGCGCTAACAGACGTTGCGCTTCTTTAACGATATCCTGGCCTTCGCTCAGGCTGAGAGGTTCTTTTTCCGTTTTCATCGGTGTCTCCTTAGCGTCCACGCAACATGGCCAGCAACGTACGTGGCACCAGGGCCACCATCACCAGATGGATCACCACGAAGCCAACCAGCGCCGTCATGGCAAAAAAGTGGATATAGCGCGCCGCGTCGTAGCCCCCAAGCAAGGTACGTAGCAGAGGAAACTGCACAGACTTCCACAACACCAGCCCAGAAAGCACCATCAGGATGCTGACCACGATAGCCACCAGATAAGCCACACGCTGCACCATGTTGTAGTGGCGCAGATCGGCGTGTGACAACTTGCCGCACAGTGCGGCCCAGAGATCGGCCACAAACTGCTTGGGGCTGAGCGGCCAGAATTGGCGTTTAAAGCGGCCACTGAACAGGTTGATCAGCAGATAGCACAGGCCGTTGATGCCAAACAGCCACATACCGGCAAAATGCCATTGCAGCGCGCCCCCCAGCCAACCGCCTAGCGTCAGCTCGTTGATAAAACTAAAGTTAAACAACGGGGAAGCGTTATAAATGCGCCAACCGCTGGTGACCATAATCAGCATGGCAAGTGCGTTCAGCCAATGTGTCAGCCTTAGCCACAGCGGGTGGATAAGGGTCTGTTTCGCCGTGATCATCGCTTCTCTCCTGCCCCGTATTGGTTGAATGTCTGCAGTATTCAACGGATTTGTTCCCCAAGACCTCACGCAAAGTTAAATAAAATGTGATCACTTCCAAGGTGGGGGTTGTGTAGACTTCAGGTAGGCCAGTTAACCGCGGTAGAGAAAATGGAAAAGGCAAAACGAATTTTGATCGTCGAAGACGACGGACATATCGCCGAACTGTTGCAACTTCATTTGAGCGATGAAGGCTATGACATCAGCCATGCGGCCGATGGCAATCAGGGTATGGCAATGCTGGAACAAGGGGGTTGGGACGCGCTGATCCTCGATCTGATGCTGCCGGGTATCGATGGCCTGGAAATCTGCCGCCGCGCTCGCAATATGACACGCTATACCCCCATCATTATCACCAGCGCCCGCTCTAGTGAAGTCCACCGGGTACTGGGGTTAGAACTGGGTGCAGACGACTATTTGGCTAAACCCTTTTCCATGCTGGAGCTGGTCGCCCGCGTAAAAGCCCTGTTCCGCCGCCAAGAGGCGATGACCCGTAATCTCCGGATGGAAGCGGGAACGTTAAGCGTGAACGGGCTGGTGATCGATCCCATCGCCCGCGAAGTGTTTCTGAACCAGCAAACGGTAGAACTAACACCGCGCGAGTTCGACCTGCTGTATTTTTTCGCCCGTCATCCCGGCAAAGTGTTTTCCCGCCTCAGCCTGCTCAATCAGGTCTGGGGCTATCAACATGAAGGGTATGAACACACGGTGAACACCCATATTAACCGGCTACGGATCAAGATTGAGCGCAACCCGGCAGAACCCGAACACATCCTGACCGTGTGGGGCATGGGCTATAAATTCGCGGCTTCGCCGCAAGGGTAAAAGATGAAAAATCTCACGCTGACACAACGCCTGACTCTGGTTTTCGCCCTGCTGCTGCTCATCTGTTGTTCGATCTCCGGTTGGTTACAGGTGCGCAGCAGCACGCAATATAGCCAGGCGGTGATCCAACAGCTTTCCACCAATCTGGCGCAACATATCGCCACCAGCAACCCCCTGTTGAGTTCGCAGGGCTGGAACGATCGGTCGGTGCATACCCTGTTCGATAAACTGATGGCGGTTAATCCGAGCGTTGAGGTTTATCTGCTGGATAAACAAGGCAATATCGTCGGTAACGCGGCGCCTGCCGGGCACATGAAACGCCAAAAGGTCGATCTGTTACCGATACAGACATTGTTGAACGGGGCCGAAATGCCCCTCTATGGTGACGACCCGCGCAATCTTGATAACCAAAAAGTCTTCAGCGCCGCGCCGCTGCGGGTAAATGGCGAGATTGAAGGCTATTTGTACGTAGTGCTGCTGGGGGAGGATTATGATGCGCTGGCCAATAGCGCCCAGATCAACTCTGCCATTTATACCGCGCTGTGGTCGATGGGGCTGGTGGCGCTGTTCGGCCTGCTGGCTGGGGGCTTTGCCTTCCACTGGGTGACACGCCCGATCCGCCGTCTGACCCAGCAGGTTAGTGCGCTGGATGGCGACGGCATCTCAGCATTGCAAACCTATGCCAATGCCCCTGCGGAGAGTCATAGCCGTGATGAGGTCAGCCAGTTGCAGCAGGCATTCCGCCGTATGGCACAGCGCATTACCGAGCAGTGGCAAGCCTTGTCACAACAGGACCAACAACGGCGCGAGTTTATCGCCAATATCTCTCACGATCTGCGTACTCCATTGACCTCGCTGCATGGTTATCTGGAAACGCTGTCGGTGAAATCCGCCAGCCTGACCCCCACCGACCGTCAACGCTATCTGGAGATCGCCCTGGCGCAGAGCCGCAAAGTCGGGCGGTTGGCGCAAGAGCTATTTGAGCTGGCCAGGCTGGAATACGGCGTGGTGAAACCTCAGAAAGAACCTTTCTCTCTCAGTGAGTTGGTGCAGGACGTATTCCAGAAGTTCGAATTGGCCGCCGAGGCTCGCCAGCAGCGCCTGCTTGCCGATATTCAGCCGGGCATTCCCCAGGTGTTTGCCGATCTGAGCATGATGGAACGGGTGCTGACTAACCTGCTGGATAACGCGATCCGCCATACGCCAAGCGGTGGAGAGATCGAAGTGCGCCTGTGGCCGCAGGGTAATAAGGTGATGGTTCAGGTCAATGACAGCGGACCTGGCATTCCCTTGGAACTGCGCCCAGATCTGTTTATCCGCCCGTCAATTCTCAACCATGCCCGCCGCCATGCGGGGGGTTTGGGGCTGATGATTGTCAAACGCATTCTGCAGTTACACGACAGTGACATTACGCTAGTGGATCAGCCGCATGCTGGAGCCTGCTTTCGTTTCTCCGTGTCGGTACTTTAACTAAAGTACCGGCGGCCTGTCCCCAGGGAAGGGGGCTTACGGCATGTCGGCGTCCTGTACCTCTTCGGCACAGCGATTTAATTAAGCAACTCATAATAGGATAAGGCCCCTAATGTCGGCACTTTAACGACTTCATTGGCTGGCTCACCAAACTCCCTCTCCTGGCCTATCTCATCATTGACCACGTTGACCTGATAGGGAATGAGATTGGGGATAATGGCATAACCGCGGCTGTCAGTAACCACATCAACCTGCTCAGGGATCGTCGCATTGGGATGCTTTTTGCTATAAACCAGTGCGTTAGTGTCACCTAACGTTGGCCCTAAGGTAATCCCCGCCTGGTGGGCAACCAATGAACCTGAGCTGTTCGCCGAGTAAAGCGCATAGTTTGTTCCAGACTGGTATCTGATCGCAGATTCACCGGCGGCGTAGCGGTAATTGGCACTCGCCTGATAACTTGCCTTGCTCTGTTTGCCCTTGCGGCTAATCACCCGGTAGTTAAGGTTGTTATTTAAATGCCTACCGCTAACGCCAAGCTCAGTTTGATAGTGATCATAGGGGTTATAGCTGTATCCCAGATTCAGACTGGTGTTATCAATCCCCATTCTCTTTAAGGGTACCCTGAAGGTAATACCAAACAGCATTTCATTTTTTTGCGTAGGGTATTGATAGTATGACAGGTCAAGATCATAGGAAACGTTGACGGTGTTTTGCATAAACCTCAGCGAGTAGAACGTCCGCTTGCCTTGATCTTCTTTGTATTTTTCCTGGTTAATATTGAACGACAAGCTCTGTGAAGTACCAATCAACGCACTTATCGAAAAATCAAAACCATATTCTTTTTTATAGTAATCACAGCAATAATAATCTGTTTTAGCATTATAGGCATAACTATTGAAATCATTAAAGTGAGGCTGTAGATAATACTCGCCATTTAACCTGATGCTGGCATTCGCCTTGTTGAAATTAGCCACATACTGTAAACGCAACTTCTCACCGTTTACCTTGCCCTGCTCTGCCGATGTTATACTGCTGTACTGGTGATTAAAGGTGACATCACCGAATTGATTGAGTCTTTGACCAATACCTAATGAGTGGCTGTAGTAATTGGGCGATATCAGCGCTCCGCCAAATAAAGAGCTTTGTGCAGTGAGACCATATCCAGCGCCTCCCTGAAAGAAAATGGGATTAGACTCTTCCATTCTCTCACTACTCATAAACTTGCCGAATGAGACATCATATTTCCACATATTCTTATCCAGGATATTGTCCAGTCGACTCCAAGGTACATCATAATAAGCGATGCTACCGTCGCTTTCTCTCACCGTCATGGTAATAGAACCCGATTTGTCAAACAGTTTGATATTTCTCAGCACGAAATCCCCAGTTTGAACCATCGTGCGGTAAACCGGTTTGCCGTTCTGCCGGATCTCAACTTCAGCATCACTGGTGGCCACACCATATACCCAAGGCAACACTGGCCCCTGTGACGAAGGAAACATATTATCGTCAGATGACAATTTTATCCCACGATTAGGGAAGGGATCCAGATAGAAAGTATTATTGTAGCCCTCACCAAAATACAGACGAGAGTTTATCGCGGGGATGTCTCTTTCAGCGTAAAGATCGGAAAACCTTATCCGTTTCTGTGGCATACCCTCATTATCATGAAATTGCCGTGATCTTAATCGCCAATGTTGGTAGTTGATGCCAGACTCTAACTCAACGACTAAGTTATCTTTTCTTTTTCTTCTGATATAACGTTCTCCCTGATATTTTTTATAGTTAACATCATAGTTTATCAGGATAGCTGGAATACCCTCATCTCGATACTCGATAGCCAGGCGAGGATCGGCCTTGACCTCCGTTGACTCTAAGAATGTAAAAAAAAGAAAATTCACCTTATCAATTAAGGTAACGGTAATATTTAATGGATAAAGATCTTTAACTTTGATACAGCCGGTTTCTGGTACCTCACTCATGTTTTCTGGTGAGAGGATTTCCCATTCTATAAGCTTTTTTCTATCAAAACACGGAAAACCGTCCTCCGCCATGTCCAATTCAATATGACCGATATCCCGATCCCCTTGGGAGATATAAAAATACTCACCTGCATGGGCAAAACAGGCTGCTATGAATAGAATAGGAAAAGCGAATAAACTTTTATTCATATTGTTCGGGTGGGAATAATAGAATTTATAAAAATGCACCGGCAGTCATCATTAAACATGCCGGTACATTATTATTGAATTAAAACAGTTTACTTACCTTCGACGGAAGGCAGGATCGCATCCAATTTATCCAACTCACTCATCATGGCACGATAAACATAGAGTTTAGACTGAGCATGGCGCCCATCTAATTTGTTTGTTGCGCCAAGATCACGCAGCTTTTTGAGCAATTTCTGAGTATTTGGTTTGTTGGCATCTGCCTTGGGAATGGCGCTATATTCTGCAAAGAGATCCTGCCACTCTGCTTCCCAAGCCTCTTGCTGGTTGTACCCTGGCGTGATTGCAGTTCTGGTTTTAGCGGCAACGGAACCGCAATACTTATGTGCACCACCGCGTGTGCCGTAAATAACCCAGAGAGGCGATTTTTCCCGAGGATCATTGCCATATGACTGGATATCACTGACGCACTTGGTAACTTCATTACGCATATTTTGCTCTTGGCTGCTGATACCAGCAAAAGCATTCGCTGAGAACACCAGAGTACCGAGCATCAAAAGCCCAATTTTGCTTTTATTCATCTATATAGATCCTTCTAGAATAATTAATTAAAAACATGAATACGCCGTTCTTAAAGGCAGAAGGACCTTAATTTATAGCATTTATTAAGACAATAAAATTCAGCTAAAATGTTTTACTTTCGGATCTTTCATGAGAAATTCTTTAATATAACCAGTAAACTCTCAACTTAACACCGGAAACGATAATATTATCACGCTATTAATAACACCAGACTGGTCGTTTTATAGTCACTTGTAATGTAAAACAGCGAACGGTTCGCTTACCAGTGTTATATTATAAATCCTGGAATGAAGAATAAAACCAGAATAAAAGTGATTTGCACTGATTTAAGCCAGGTAGATTGACAGTGGAATTGTTTGAACTAACGCAACTGGCATTACCTGAGAAAGAGCTCTTCTCTCTCAGTGAGGTGGAGCAGGATGTATGCCCGAAATGGCAGTTTCATCCCAGTAGCGGGTTCTGAACGCCAACAGCAGCTGCATAAAGCCAACCTGATTCAGCCCCAACTTGCGCATAATATTCAGCTTATGGGTGCAGACGGTCTTATAGCTGCGCCCGATAACCTGAGCGGCATGCTGTGCATTGGCTCCGGCAACCATCAATCCCAGGATACGCCATTCACAACCTGATAATGGCCGCAGTTCCTGCAACAACAGTTGCCGCATCGCTGGGCTACGATAACTGGCGGTGGGATGAGCCGCCGAAATGGCTGCCAGTAAATAATTCACACTATCGCGCTTGGCCACTAATGAGAGGTGTTTTTGCGTTGCAAGCAGCGACAAAATATCCGGGTTGATGATATCGGTGAAAACCACCAAAGACGCCTTTGGCCAAAGCGTACCGAAGCTCAACACGAATCGCACTACCTGATAAATTTCTTCGGTATGATGGTAGAGCTCCATAATAACCGTTTGCTGTTCATTATCATTGAGTGATGAGACAATATCTTTCAGTCGACTTAGATGGCTGATTTTTTTATTTTTCGGGTCAATCAACGCCTGCAGGCCGATCTTTACCAAAGGATGGGGCTCAAAGAGAATAGACGTCTCGTTATAGAAGGCATACATAATTAATTATCCAATTGAAAATATTTTATTTTTTAGTTTATAAAAACCACCTGAAACCCGCGTTCCTTGCCGAATGGTCAATAAAATCCAATCTGGCTAATTAAATACAACTTTTATCCACGTTGATAAACTTATCGTTATAAATAATAAATTTCTGACCTTGCAGTTTGATACCCGGATGCGACAGCGTATCCCCTGGGCGTAAATACTCGGTGATCCCCTCTTCATCAGTGCTATCACAACCGGGTTTCAGCAGAAACTTAAAAAAGGTATTACCGGTGTTTTTGAGCGTACCGCGCTGCTTGTCAAGCTGGTAGTCAAACAGGGTGACACGCGGTCTGACCACCAGAATGGTATCCATTACCACGATCGGCTCCAGATTGGCACCGGCTTTGTTGCTCTGCCCGGTGGTCAGCAGGTTAGTCGGTACCTCGCGAAATGAGACACGATAATAACGCTCTTTATTATCCTTCGGCCCATGGTAGTAGAACTTGTAATATTCCCCCTGCCCTGCCCGCAGCGTCAGTTGCTTGGGGGCAAACAGCAATTCACCCTCTGCTGGTCGGGTTCGCACCTCTTGCTCCCCTGGCCGATCGATGGCACGAATGGAAACCTGATAAAACCGGGCGCTGGCGTTATTGTTCAACACCCGTTTGGCGACAAAGGACTGATCCTGATCCATCGCAAACGTCATGGTGCCCACGTTGATCGCCCCGGCGGTAAAGGGCAGGAAGATTAGCCATAGCAGCAGAGTTTTCACATCATCCCCTTAATTGATATTGCGCCAGGTTGCCTCAACGTGGATTTCACCGGCGGCATGCACATCACCATACCAGGCGTTACCTTCCACCGTTTTCAGCGAGATCGGTGCGTTCATCGGGATCCTGAACTTGACCTTGGTCTTGTTCATCACCCCCACGTCACCGGAAATATCGTTCCATGGTGTGCTGCTCCACAGGGCGTTGGTCATATCGTGCCACTGGCTGTCACAACCGGCATCAAACACCTGCTCCGTCCCCGTGCTGGTAGTAATACTAAGCTGGGCCGGGAATGGAACCTTCGTGGTATTGTCTGGCGAGGAGAAAATACAGTAGTTGATCCCTCCCAGTGACTGCGTTGGGCCGGTCGCCATAACCCTGACCTGATCGGCATTGGTCTTAGCGCTAGTGGTCACAATATAACCAAATTCCAACGGTGGCTCTGAAGGGCCAACATAGCCTTCCCGGTGCGGGCTGTTATCGAAATCCTCGGAAATAATGCTGATACTGAAATCACGAGGCTTGATGATCAGTTGGTTAGAAGTCGAGAACTCATACCAACCCGATTCCGGCGAGGTGGTGTTCTGGAAACGGAAGTTAATCAGATCGTGCGTACCGCCGTCGGTGATCCCCAGCTTGACCATCTGTTTGAAGAAGTTACTGGCAAAAAACACGTAAACGGCATTGCTGCTCTTCAACTCGTTAAACGTATAGTAGCTGCCGGTACCCGAGGTATTTTTCCAACTGTTGCCATTCAAACTGAATTGCAGATCGGCCGCATTAACCGCCGATGACAGTGCGGCATGGTTGATCGACGGAAAAATATGGATCGAGGTGTTACTGACGCTGCCATCCGTTTGCAGATCGTAGCTGACCATCTTGCACATGATACCGCTGCGGGCACCGACGGTTTGGTTGCGGCAGTCCGCATTACCTTCACCGATGATCGGTATCCCATCGCTGTTGACGAACACTTCCGATACCGCATTGGTATTGATGAAGCGCAGGTGTGCCGCTTTGCTATGGGTGACGTTACGTCGATACCAGGTGCCACGGGCCTGATCCTGGCAACGTTCGCCGTTGCTGGCATTGTAGACAACGTTGGTCTGACAACCGTTGATCTGCATGCTGAACGAAGTGCCCGCTCCCATCTGTTTCAGGTACTGATAAAAACTCGGTGACATCATGCCGTGCATCCATTTTGCCCCACCAGAGGTGACGACAGCACCGTAAAACCCTTTCTCATCGGTGGTTTCTGGCAAGATCAGGCTGGTATCCATGTCACAGCCGGCATACCAGTTGATGCAGCGCAGGCCAAGGAACGGGTTTTTAATTGGCGCATTTTCCAGCCACATATCAAAGCGGTTGTTAGCCGTCAGCCCATAATTATAGCCATTATCGACGTAACCCAGGCTCTGCTGGTAAATGGTGCCGGAACCCCCATATTTCAGGCCGGTCCATTTATTGGCACCGGTCATACGCGGATCTAGCCCCCCTGCCGGGGTCACAAAGAAGTTATCGTCCGCATTGTTCTCAACAAAGACAAACTTCATCGTGGCGGCATCTCCCAGATTGGTCGGGTTCACCGCCTGCGCCGGGGCGATGCTCAGCAGGCCGCCGATCAACAGCGCCAAACGTATGCTATTAGCCTTCATTGTTCATATCTCCTGGTTGGCCCACTTTGGCGTAGGACTTCAAGCCGCGGCAAACCACGTCGCCTACCCAGACCGCACCCTGTGCCTTGCTCAGATCCAGCGCCACCTCACAGCTTTGATTGTGGCGGTAGGTAAAATCGATTACCGGGAATTTCTTATCCACATCCATCACGAACTCCCCTTTTTCATCCGTACGGGTACGCCCGATATGGTTGTTGATATTGGCGTTGGCCAGCAGCGTGCCATCCTCGGCCTTGATACGGCCAAATACCGTGACCATCTGTTTGATTTGCGGTTCGATGACCGCCACGTTGCCCGGGTACAGCGTCAGGCTGTTCTTACGATTGGTGACGATATCGAAGCTTTCCGCCGAGTTTTTGTTGTTCATCAACTCCACCACATACTGACCATAAGGGGACAGGGGCAGATAGTTCTTGTCGCCGGTCAGCTTGACGACGCGGCCATCCACGCGCGCGGTCAGCATGCCTTCATTTTCCAGGCCGGTATTGATAATAATCCCTGAGTTACCTTCATTGCGTCCACTTGCCGCGATATGACGCCCCTGCCAACCGACGCTGCCGTTAGCGGTCAGGCTGGTATTCACGTAGCCGTCTGCGGAGCTGCTAACGTTGACGGTGCCGGTAGAATACTTGGTGTCAAAACGGGCGTAGGCACCGCCGTTAAAGCTGTTATCCCCGTTGGTATCCCCGGAGATGGCGCGCGACAAATTGGCCCCCACGGTTCGGATCGGCCCATCGGCAATCTCTTTACGCGCCGCAATATTGGCCGTGGTGTAGCCGTTCTGGTTAGAAACCCCGGCGCTGAACCAGTTGCCCAGTGGCAAGGAGAAATCGAGCGCAATGTACTTGCCGGTATTACCGCCGGAATGGCCATTATTGTATCGCTGTACCCCCGCACGTATGCCCAGCGTGCCGTAACGGCCGGTGAACAGATTCTGGTAGTAATCCACGTTGTAATAATGGCTGCTATTTTTCTTGTCGTCGTTATAACTGACGCTGAGCGTGCCGAGGTGAGGCACAATCGCCCCCAAGTTCAGCGAGCCGCCGATCGCCCGGTTATGGGCATCGTTTTGGCGCAGTTTGTTGCCGATCACCGTTTTTTCTTCGTTGGCCCACAGCGTACTGAAACCACCGGGCAGCGTGGCGCTCACGGTGTTGATCAGCGTCCAGGATCGGTCCGTGGCTACCATGCTCTGCGTGCTAACCTGCACCGCATCGATGATCGGTATGCTTAAACGGCCTTCCGCCACCGAAGTACTGTCCAGGGAATAGCCGGACAGCGCCCAGTTAAAGCGAGACAGGTTGCCAGAGGCTGAAGCCCCCAGCAGGTAGCTATCTTTAGCCTCAGCGAAGCGATCGTTGTCGCCATGCCACTCATCCATACGCACCATACCGCCCCAATACTGCCAGAACATCGGCGCACCCGCGGCGTGCAGCGGACTATAGAGTTTGTTAACCCGCTGCATACGGCGGCTGATCACCTGACCATTGACGATCACCTCAACCTGCACATCGTAAATACCGAAAGGCAGCGTGCCGGTATCCACTTCGTGGTTACCCATGGAGAAATTCTGTACGCTGAGCAGGCGGCCATCACGCGACAGGTGAACCTCCCCCGCCGAGGGGAAGAAAGCGACAATCGGCGTTAACGACTGGGTATTATCAAACACCGTCGAATTGGCACGGCTGCCATAGGACATGCCGTAGATTTTGCTCGAATTGATGGTGGTCACTGGACCCAACGATTGCAGGTTCCAACTGTCGAGCATGCCTGCGGCAAAGCGTCGGCCAGCGAAGTCACGCTCATACATCACCTTATACAGCGTCGAATCCTGGTTGCTGCTGCCAATCCCATAGACAGAACCGTTCACTTCCACATGATGCTCACGCAGAGAGGTGACGTTATTCAGCGATAAATAGCTGGAGGTAAAACCTTCACTGGCTTTGGTGCGGTTGTCGTAAACGCCCAGGTTATAGGCTAGCGTGCTGCTTATCTCATCAACACTCGACGCACCAATATCGCTGGCGCGCTCACGCAATACCGTCCCCAGGGCCGATTGCTTCACCACCAATTGCAGGTTCAACTGGCGGAAATCCAACGCCAGCCAAGCATCATCCGACAGCGTGATGCGTTGCTTATCGTCAAAGTTGGCATCATTGAGCGCATTGAGCTGCTTGGTGATCGCGGCGGTCAACTGTGCGCCACCCTCGTTATCTTCCAGGGTAATTTCGCTGATTTTCAGATGGTTATCATCAAGCACCAGCAATGCGCGCCCAATGCGTTGATCGTCTTTCAGGGTGCTGTTTTGTTCAAAATGCAGCAATAACGGGATGCTCATCCCCTCGCGCAATGCCATGCTGAAAGTCTGGGGGATCAACACGCCATCAATTTGGGTTAACCCGGCGGCAAGAGCCGACTGCCCAGGGATCATCACGGCCGGGATAACGCTCATCCCCACCGCTACTGATATCTTGAGTAATGCACTATCCAGTGCTAGTTTCACGTCTAACTCCTTGAACTATTATGCATCCCTTTACTGCAACATCCCGTGGCAGCCCAACTCAGTGTTATTTGACTTGAATAAATTGCTCTCCATACCAAAGCGCAACGTGGCTTTTCTTATCATTGATATCCACTTTGGACAGGCCACGATCTTTACCTGGCATGACAAAATAGTTTTCCTTGCAGTTGCTGCCTTCTTTCTTATTCTTGCAGGGGCCGTAGGCCACCATTTTGAAGGTGGCATTGCCGGTATTGGCGATTTTGTTATTGGCAAACTGATGATTAAAATTAACCTGACGTGGCGTAACCACTAAAATGGTGCCAATACGCGCCGAGGTGGTGGCCACGCCATTGCGTTTGGCGGTATTCTGCCCCGCATCGGTTAATGCCTGATCAAACCAGACAATCCGGTAATAGCGTTCTTGATTATCTTCTGGCCCCTTATAATAAAAACGGATCACGTCCCTGGCGTTGGCTGGCATCATCAGGCTGGCGGGTGACAACAGCATTTCGTCTTTCGTCGCCATCGGGATCACGGTGCCCGATTCCGTCGGGTCGGAAATCCTTTCTATTTTTATATTCACCAGGCGGCCGCTATCCGTCGTATTTTTAATTTCTTTACTTAGCGTCGCGCTATTACTGGGCATAAAGGAACTGATCGCACCAACATCCAGCGCCAAAGCGCTGTGGCACAGAGACAGCAACAGGGGAATAGAAAAATAGAAACGATTCATAGCGGTATTCCAAACTCTTTAGCTGACAAAAACAGGGGGTTTCCCCCCTGTTAGGACGCATTACTCTGGGGAAAAGATTATGCGGTAGTCCAGGTAGCGTTGAACTCTACGCTCACGTCACCACTCCAGATACCTTCAGGCAGGGTGCTGAAATCCGTCACCGCAGTTGTGCCATCAGCAGTTGCGCCGATAATGGTGAAAGTGAACTGGTCCTGCGCGCTGGTACGAACGGCTTTGTCGTAAGCTGCAGACAGTGCGCTCAGGTTACCACCCAGAACACCGGCCTTAACGTCGATCATGGTAGTTTGAGCGGTTTTGCCTACGTTAGCGCCGTTGTAGTCAACGCCGACTTCCAGGGTAGAACCCGAGGTGTCAAGCTGAGTCAGAGTATTGGATACCAACTTGGAGGTCAGTTTAAAATCGGTGGCGGTTCCTTCGCCCTCGATAGTCACGTCGAACAGACCTTTCTGGCTGTTGAAGCCTTTGATGCCTTCAGCATATTGGAAAGACAGGCTGCCGATTGGCGTCACAACCAACTTGCTGGTGGTATCTTTCTTGGCAGTGGCTGACCAGGTAGCCAAGGCTTGTGCGGTAACGTCTGCTGCCTGAGCGGTGCCCACTACTGCGAATGCTGAAACGATTGCCAGAGCAAGTGTGATCTTTTTCATGGTAAAACTCCCTAAGTTATAGATTTCTATTGTCCGTTAAATGTACCGATCTTTGTCATCTCCACTCACTCCGGTATTGCCAGTTGCTAGCGGGATAACGCCAAGTATTGATATGCAACGTGAGTATGCCTCTCGTCCTACTTGGCGAGAAAAATCTTAACCCAAATAAATCTTAATATAATCATTAACTAGTAAATGTGAAATGTTTAGATTTAAATCCTGCATTTAATCTTTTTAACACTCAATTAAGGATAGAAATCCCACCCACGCTAGGCGAGTAGCAGAATTATCCTAGATTAATTCGATCAAACATTAATCACGTTATAACTACCGTTATTCGGCGTCCATTCTGGTGAAAAATCAGCCTGTACAGTTATTGCCTGTCAGTTAAGGCAACCAATTTCCCCTCACCCCAACCCTCTCCCAAAGGGCGAGGGAGCTAGTACGGTGCCGTATTCAGGTGCAAAGGTGAGCGGCGACAAGGTTGATGCAGAGGCGGAGTGCCGTAATAAAATTGTGGCACGCTCGGTCCCTTCTCCTTTTGGGCGAGAGAGCTGGTACGGTGCCGTGTTCAGGTGCGGAGGTGATCTGTAACAAGGTTGATGCAGAAGCGGAGTGCCGTAATAAAATGGTGGCACCTTCGGTCCCCCTCTCCTTTTGTACGAGGGTGGCGGTACTACAGGTGCAGAAGTGAGCAGAGAGAGGGTTGAGACAGTGTGCCGTAATAAAGTTGTGGCACGTTCGGTCCCCTCTCCTTTTGGGAGAGGGCTAGGGTGAGGGGCATTACTGTTTCGGGATAGTGAGCCAGCGGAATAATAAGGGGGATAAATCACTGTAACGATCGTACTTGAGGGGAGATAACGTTAGTAAAGTGGTTAAATCTCAGGCCACGATGTTCTGGCTGTCGGTCGTTCACCCCGCCAGCCAATCAGCATCATTCAATTACAGGGAGGATTCGCTTTCCAGACCAGAGCAAAGTTCAATCTTATGCTCTCGCAAAATCTTGCAGCGGAGAAAAAATAGCCGTGAGATGCCAGAAATATACGACTTCACCTGATTTCCACGTATCAGCAACAGGTATTCATCCGGCTGGCATTGGATTTTTTGCCTTGCCACCTGCGCCAGCACATCATCGCTGAATGCCGGATCTGCCCGAACCGTGGAGTACGACATAAATACCGCGCAGTTACCCGATTTACCCAGATAGCTCTCTTGCCGGATACTTGGATTGAAAATATAGAACGCTATGCCTGCCAACACCACACACACGAAGCCCAGCATCCCCCAACCATAGCGCAAGGAAGCACGGGAGAACACCTTACCTACCACCACGGGTATGGTTTTAGCGACTGATACCGGCGGTTCGGCACCAAGGATCGGCGTATCCTTATCATCTTCACAAGACACAATCTGGATTTCGCTGTGCAGCATAAAACCCACCTTGGGAACCGTGACGATCACCTCCTCATCAATTCCCAGCGCCTTGATCACTCTACGTAACTTGCTCACGCACTGGTTAAGATTATTGTTACTGGAAATCATCCCATAATCATCCCACACCTTTTTGAAGATCACTTCACGGCTCACAGCATCGCCCTGGTGGACAATAAGTAACTGCAGCAAGCGCTTGGATGGGTTGGAGATGGTGACAGTATCGTCAAACAGATCGCTCAAACTCAGCGTTCCGCTATCGACATCGAAGATAATACGGTCATTAAGCTTATATTTCATTATATTCACGACTTTCACTATAAAAACAGACAGCCCAGGCATTAATCGTTAATAAAATCATTTAATTGAAATTAAAAAAAAGCCTTCGTGAACGTTTTTATCGCTAGTAAATAGACCGCGGGTAATTGTCATTAACTGTGGCATTTTTCCTTCTCCCTGGAATAAGAATTTTCTCATGACCAAAACAAAGATTATCGAAACACGCTGATTATTGATATATTGATTCGTTAAATTTCATAAGGATAGATTTTTATGTTGCCATAAATATATTTTTAGCGAAAAAATTCACCAAAACACCTTGCAGAGCCTGTTTTAATGTAAAAATATCGCAGATTTAACCATCACTAAGATCTTACAGGACTGGGAAAGTCGATGTTTTCGGCTAGCGTTGATAACCTTTATCATTTAAATCAATGGTTTTAACCTGTCACTCTGCCAGATAACCGCCTTGACATGACACTGACTTTACATAGCGATATAACCTGGTATTAACCATACTCATTAGGGTGTATATCAGCACCGCATTAAGGTGAATCCATAAAAATAACTCATTAACTTTTTATAGGTAAATATTATGTAGTAGCGGGCTGACGGTGCCACCGGCTGGCACCTGGACGTGATGGAATTATTGCGGCTCAATGCCTGGATTATCTGCTGTGGAGTCTGTAGCCACGATCTTGGGGCAGCGATAACCACCCCGGTGTTTATCAGATTGGCGGGATTGAAAGTCACTGCATCGCAGTAAGCAACGTAATATTTGCCTGCGTAATCGCCTCACGCGCCGCTTCCGGCAGGTGATCGTCAGTGATGATCACCTCAAAGACCGAAATCGGCAGCGCCAGATAGGTGGCCACTTTGCCATATTTGGACGTATCACTTAGCAAAATGCGACGGCGGCTGGCCTCAACGATGGCGTTTTTCACCACCACCTTATCCTCGTTCGGGGTAGACAAACCACGCATACTCCATGAAGAAGCAGAGATAAACGCCAGATCGATAAACAGATTACGTAAAGCCTGAGCCGCAGCGGCCCCCACGCAGGAACGGTTTTCCCGGCATACCGTACCGCCGGTGTGGATCAGCTTGCACTGGCTATGTTCCAGCAGATAGGCGGCAATAACAAAATCGTTGGTCACCACGGTGATATCGTCACGATCGCCGAGCTGACGAGCCAGGGCCAACGTGGTGGTGCCTGCATCCAGGTAGATGCAGCTGTTGGCCGGGATCTGCCGCGCGGCCAGTTGCCCAATGGCAGCTTTCTGCTGGCTGAACATCCCTTCCTTATCCTGATGCGAAGGCTCAATCGCCACTCGTTCGGCCGACTGCACACCGCCAGAAACGGGCAGTACGCTGCCCTGCTCTTCCAGTTTTTGCAGATCGCGCCGGATGGTCATGTGTGAGACCCCGAGCCTTTCGGTCAGTTCAGCTATGCTGACTGCGCCGCGCTCGGACACCAGTGCCAAAATTTGTTGGTGGCGTTCAACAGGTATCACGGTTCCCCCTCTGTGACTACGATGATAATAATTGTGATTTTACGTCAATTTTCGTGCGACGGTATAAAGCTTTTCAGGCTGTGAAGTCAGTCATAAACATAAAAAACATTTAAAAGCATTATGTTAGCAAGCGTAACCGTTTTTTCGACCGTCTGTTGCATTGTTAATAATTGTGAAGGTGATCACCGATATCCGCGTCAATAACGCTTACATTTAACACATCAAAACAAATAATCACTAAAATTAACAGAGGTGCATCATGGCACAACCAGGAAACTACGCAGTTTGTATCGTCGGTTTAGGTTCAATGGGCATGGGCGCGGCAACGTCCTGCATCAATGCCGGGCTGACTACCTATGGCGTCGATCTCAACCCTCAGGCACTGGCGGCGCTAAAGCAAGCCGGTGCCAAACAGGCCGCCACCAGCGCAGCAGACTTTGCAAACGAACTGGATGCGGTGCTGCTGTTGGTGGTTAATGCCAACCAGGTAAAACAGATCCTGTTCGGGGATAACGGCCTGGCGGCACAGTTGAAACCCAATACGCCGGTGATGGTGTCATCCACCATTGCTGCTGCGGATGCCAAGGAGATCGAACAGAAACTGTTGGCGTATAACCTGCCAATGCTGGATGCCCCGGTTTCCGGCGGTGCAGCCAAGGCCGCGGCTGGCCAAATGACCGTGATGGCCTCGGGCAGTGAGAGCACCTTTGCCCAGTTGCAACCGGTGCTGGATGCCGTAGCCGGGAAAGTGTACCGCATTGGCGACGAGATCGGCCTGGGGGCAACGGTCAAGATCATCCATCAATTGTTGGCAGGCGTACACATTGCCGCCGGTGCTGAGGCGATGGCGCTGGCCGCACGCGCCGGTATCCCGCTGGACGTGATGTACGATGTGGTCACCAACGCCGCGGGTAACTCCTGGATGTTTGAGAACCGTATGCGCCACGTGGTCGATGGCGACTACTCACCAAAATCTGCGGTAGATATCTTCGTCAAGGATCTTGGGCTGGTGGCCGATACCGCCAAAGCGCTGCACTTCCCGCTGCCATTAGCCTCCACGGCGTTCAACATGTTCACCTCCGCCAGCAACGCAGGTTTCGGCAAGGAAGATGACAGCGCAGTGATCAAGATCTTCGCCGGGATCGAACTGCCAAAGAATAAGGAGAACTCATAATGTTACTCGGAGTGATTGCAGACGACTTTACCGGTGCCACCGATATCGCCAGCTTCCTGGTGGAAAACGGTTTACCTACGGTCCAGCTCAATGGCGTACCGCAGGATGATACCCCTGTCGACTCGCAGGCGGTGGTGATCAGCCTGAAATCGCGCTCCTGCCCGGTCGACCAGGCGGTCGAGCAGTCGTTGCAGGCTTTAGCCTGGTTACAGCGCCAGGGTTGCCGCCAGTTCTACTTTAAATACTGTTCTACCTTCGATAGCACAGCCCAGGGCAATATCGGGCCGGTTACTGACGCCTTGCTCGATGCACTTGGCGAACAGCAAACGGTGATTTCCCCTGCGCTACCGGTAAATGGCCGCACGGTCTATCAAGGCTATCTGTTCGTGATGGACCAGTTGCTGTCGGAGTCCGGTATGCGCAACCATCCGGTGACGCCAATGACCGACAGTAATCTGATGCGGCTGATGGAGGCTCAGGCCAGCGGGCGTTGCGGGCTGGTCAACGCGGCAGAGATGGATCGTGGCGCCGGTGCAGTGCAGGAAAAACTGCAACAACTGGCACAGCTTGGCGTGCGCTACGTGGTATTGGATACCCTGAACGAACAGCATCTGCTGACACAGGGCGAAGCGCTGAAAACCATGAAGTTGGTCACCGGAGGTTCAGGGCTGGCGATCGGCATTGCCCGCCAATGGGCGCAGCCGGGCCAGGAAAAAGCCCAATCTGCCGGAGCACCACAGGGGAAGAAAGCCGTGGTCCTTTCCGGCTCCTGCTCTACCATGACCAACAAGCAGGTAGCGCGCTACCGCCAACAGGCTCCGGCTCAGAGCATTGATGTCTCTCGCTGCATCACAGCCGGCGATCGCAGCGCCTACGCAGCAGAGCTAAGTTCCTGGGTAGAACTGCAGGCCGCACAGCCACTGGCCCCATTGCTGTATGCCACCGCCGAACCGGAGCAACTGCAACGAACCCAGCAGCAATACGGCACCGAGGCCGCCAGCCAGGCGGTAGAAGCCCTGTTTGCCGAAGTGGTTAAACGCCTGCAACAACAGGGTTTCAGCCGCTTTATCGTCGCCGGCGGTGAAACCTCTGGCGTGGTCACCCAGGCATTGGGGATCCGCGGCTTCCATATCGGCCCTTGTATTTCTCCAGGCGTGCCTTGGGTACGCGCAATCGAACAACCGGTATCACTGGCCCTGAAATCGGGCAACTTCGGCGATGAAAACTTTTTCGCCAGAGCACAAACGGAGTTTTCAGTATGACGATGACCGCTGACACTGAACGGCTGGCAAGGGAAGAGATGGTGCGCCTGGGGGCTTCGTTCTTCCAGCGCGGCTACGCTACCGGTTCAGCAGGCAACCTTTCGCTGTTGTTGCCAGACGGTACCCTGCTGGCCACCCCAACGGGCTCTTGCCTGGGGGAGTTGCAGGCAGACAAGCTGTCGAAAGTCAGCCTGAGCGGTGAATGGATTTCTGGCGACAAGCCCTCGAAAGAGATCAGCTTTCACCGCGCGCTGTACCAGAACAACCCGGCGTGCAAGGCGGTAGTGCATCTGCATTGCACCTATCTGACCGCGCTTTCCTGTCTGCAAGGGCTGGATACGGCAAACGCCATCAAGCCGTTCACCCCTTATGTGGTGATGCGCGTCGGCCAGGTGCCGGTGGTGCCTTACTACCGCCCCGGCGATCTGCGGCTGGCGGAAGATCTGGGCAAGCTGGCCCCAAGCTACAAGGCTTTCCTGTTGGCGAACCACGGCCCCGTGGTCACCGGTGAGAGCCTGCGGGAAGCCGCGAACAATACCGAAGAAATGGAAGATGCGGCCAAGCTGATTTTCACCCTCGGCAACCGCCCAATTCGCTATTTAACCGATGATGAAATTGCCGAGTTACGGAGCTGAACCATGCCAAAATTTGCTGCCAATTTATCAATGATGTTTACCGAGCACTCGTTTCTGGATCGTTTTGATGCCGCTGCGGCGGCCGGATTTAAAGCGGTAGAGTTCCTGTTCCCTTATGATTACCCTGCCGATCTACTGGCGGATAAACTGCAACAAAATGGTCTACAGCAGGTGTTGTTCAATACCGCGCCGGGCGATGTGGGCGCAGGCGAATGGGGGCTGGCGGCATTGCCAGGCCGCGAGCAGGATGCCCGTGCGGATATCGATCGCGCTCTGGAATATGCCATCGCCCTCAAGTGCCCTAGCGTTCACGTGATGGCTGGCGTAGTGCCGCCAGGGGAAGATATTGCCCGCTATCGGGAAACCTTTATCAGCAATATCCGTTACGCCGCCGACGCCTTTGCCCCTCACGGCATCAAGGTGTTGATCGAAGCGCTCAGCCCACCGATCAAGCCCAACTACCTGTTCTCTAGCCAGCATCAGGCGGCAGAGCTGGTGGCCGCCATCGATCGCCCGAACGTGTTTATTCAGTTCGACTTCTTCCACGCGCAGCTGGTGGACGGCAATATCGGCAATCTGATCGCTTCATTGGCCGGGCGCTATGCCCATATCCAGATCGCCTCGGTGCCAGACCGTAATGAACCCGATGACGGTGAGCTGAATTATCCTTGGCTATTCGCCCAGTTGGATAAGGTGGGCTACCAAGGCTGGATCGGTTGTGAATATAAACCTCGTGGAGAAACGACGGCGGGTCTGGGTTGGGTGAAACCTTACCTGTAATCAAGCACTCGTAGCGCCAACACCAGTTTTAATAACATAAAAAATAAACGCACCCGTATCGCCCCAGGGCGATCGCGGTGCCGGACTCTTACCTGAATTAAAGGCTATGCTATGTCTCCAACTATGCTACTGATCATTGCCGTACTGGGTGTCGTACTGCTGCTATTGATGGTCATCAAGGCGAAGGTTCAGCCGTTTGTCGCCCTGCTGGTCGTTAGTCTACTGGTCGCGCTTGCCAGCGGGATCCCAACCGGTGAAGTCATGAAAGTGATGACCGCCGGGATGGGCGGTGTACTCGGCTCGGTGACCATTATCATCGGCCTGGGTGCCATGCTGGGTAGAATGATCGAACATTCGGGCGGCGCAGAATCCCTGGCGCAGCGTTTCAGCAAAGCGCTGGGGCCAAAGCGTACCATTGCCGCGCTAACCAGTGCCGCATTCGTCCTGGGCATTCCGGTGTTTTTCGACGTCGGCTTTATCATCCTGGCCCCGATCATCTATGGCTTTGCCAAAGTGGCTAAAGTCTCACCGTTGAAGTTTGGCTTGCCAATGGCCGGTGTGATGCTGACGGTCCACGTTGCTCTGCCGCCACATCCAGGCCCGGTCGCGGCGGCGGGGCTGTTGAATGCCGATATCGGTTGGCTGACCATTATCGGCCTGGTCATCTGTATCCCGGTGGGCGTTATCGGTTACTTCGCGGCAAAATATCTCAACCGTAAAGCCTACCCCCTCTCCATTGAGGTGTTGGAACAGTTGCAACTGGCAGCCCCTGAGCCAGCACCAGAGGGCAAAGCCCCACTCAGCGATCGGATCAATCCGCCGAGCGCCGGGTTGATTACCGCGCTGATCGTGATCCCTATCGCCATCATTATGCTGGGTACCGTTTCTGCAACCTTGTTACCTGCCGGTTCACCAATCCGTGATGCCTTGTCATTAATCGGCTCACCGGGCGTAGCGTTAATGATCGCCCTGGTGTTGGCGTTCTATCTGCTGGCTATCCGTCGCGGCTGGAGCCTGCAACACACCAGCGATGTGATGGGAGGCGCGTTACCGACAGCGGCAGTAGTCATCATGGTTACCGGTGCGGGCGGAGTGTTTGGCAAGGTGCTAGTCGAGTCTGGCGTGGGTAAAGCGCTGGCAGATGTGCTGACCACCATTGGCCTGCCGTTAATCCCGGCTGCATTTATCATCTCGCTGGCACTGCGTGCCTCGCAGGGGTCGGCTACCGTCGCCATTCTGACGACCGGCGGGTTGCTGTCCGAAGCGGTTATCGGGCTTAACCCGATGCAGCTAGTGTTGGTCACGCTCGCCACCTGCTTTGGCGGTCTGGGGTTATCCCACGTTAACGACTCCGGCTTCTGGATTGTCACCAAATACCTTGGCCTGTCAGTGGCCGATGGCCTGAAAACCTGGACGGTATTAACCACCCTGCTCGGTTTAAGTGGCTTCGTCTTTACCTGGCTGCTGTGGCTGGTAGTGTAACTTCCCGGTATTGCTAGAGCCAAAGCAGTTCGGCTACAGTGGTGAGTATCTTGAGGCGTTGCTCCGGCAGCGCCTTTTCTCTTGTTCAGGAAGCGAGCCATGACCATTCACACCGTTGCCCCCACCTTGATCACCGAACGTCTGATCCTGGATGCCCACCGGCTGGAAGATTTTGACGATTTGGCCGCCATGTGGGCCGATCCTGCGGTGGTGCGCTATATCGGCAGTACGCCACGCGACAAGGAGGACAGCTGGGGCCGCCTGTTACGCTATATCGGCCACTGGAAATTGCTGGGTTACGGCTACTGGGCGGTGCGGGAGAAAAACAGCGGCAGGTATATTGGCGGCATTGGCTTCGCCGATTTTCACCGAGATATTCAACCCGCACTCGATGTCCCCGAAATGGGCTGGACGCTGATCACGGCTGCACACGGTAAAGGCTATGCTACCGAAGCCTTGAACGCCGCGCTGGTCTGGGCCAAAGAGAATTTCTCACAGGACAAAGTCGTTTGTATCATCTCGCCGGATAACCGCCCTTCGCTTGGCCTGGCGAAAAAAGTCGGCTTTGTGGCAAGCCACCGCAGCGAATACCACCAACTGCCAACGGTGGTGTTATACCGACCGCTCTGAGTCCAAGATATCCTGGATAAAATTATCCCGTAGCGCATCAGGCCGCTGCGGGTTCCACGCCAGCCCAACCTGCCACTGCGTCTGCTCGCCGCTCAACGGCAGAATGTCGACCCCAGCCGGAGCAATAAACGCAATGCTATGTGGCAACAGCGCCACGCCTATCCCCGCCGCCACCAGCGCCAGCAAGGTTTGGATGTCCTCTGCCTGCTGCACCACGTTTGCCCGCAGCCCCTGAGCGGCAATAAAACGCAGCGCTTGCTCACTCAACCCTCGGCCACGCGAAGGTTCCAACTGCAACAGAAGCAAACGGTGGAAATCCGCCAACAGGTTCTCCTCCTGCAACGCCATCGTTCGCGGTGCGGCCAGCACCAGCCGATCGTTCAGCAAAGGCAGTGCCTGCAGAGGAGCAACAACGGGCAAACGCACAAAGCCAGCCTGTAGATCGCCACTTAGCAACAATTGGTATTGCCGTTCCGAAGGAAGATCCTCCAGGCCCACCACCACCGTCGGAAAGCGCTGGCGAAAAGCTGCCACCCGTTGCGGGGCCAGATGAAAACTGGAAAGCCCAAAGCCTAAGGCCAGACGCCCGGTTTCCCCCTTCACTACCTGCAACGCATAATGATGAAACTGCTGGTAATGGGTCAATAATTCCCGCGCTCTGGGGAGGAGAGCTGTACCGTTGGCAGTCAGTTGTGCACCTTGCCGGCCCCGTTCAAACAGGCGGGTGCCCAACTGCAGTTCGATGGCTTGAATTTGCTTGCTCAACGCGGGCTGGGTGATGCACAGCCGCTCAGCAGCCAGGTGATAGCGCCCCAGTTCGGCCAAGGCAACAAAGGCACGTAGTTGACGATTATCCATTCCATTAGGTTATCAAAAGAGGATTTTAATTGATTATACAGTAATAGATACGGCTGCTGTAATTAACGGACAAAAAACCCCACAGGAGCTTGCTATGACCACGACCCTTCGTGCTGCGTCGGTACAATTTCAACACCGCGCCAACGACAAGAACTACAATCTCGGCGTTATGGAAGACTTTATCGCCCAGGCCGCCGCCGATAACGTGCAGGTCCTCGCCTTCCCGGAAATGTGCATTACCGGCTACTGGCACGTACGCCATCTGGCCGACAGCGAAATCACCGCTTTAGCTGAACCTATCGCCACCAGTCCTTCGTTGGCGCGCATCCGCCCACTGGCAGAACGGTACCAGATGGCCATCGGCGTTGGATTGATTGAGCAGGGTGAAGACGGCAAGTTGTACAACGCTTATGCGGTTTGCCTGCCGGATGGCCAAACTCATGTGCACCGCAAGCTCCATCCTTTTGAACACCCGCTAATCGCTAAAGGCGATAGTTATACCGTGTTTGATACCCCTTGGGGGGTACGCATGGGGATCCTGATCTGCTGGGACAACAACCTGGTGGAGAACGCCCGTGCCACCACGTTGCTGGGTGCCGATATTCTGTTCGCGCCTCACCAAACCGGGGGGACAAATTCACGCAGCCCGCACGGTATGAAGCCGATACCGCTGGCGCTATGGCAGCAACGTAAAGAAAATCCGACGGCTATCGAAGAGGCTTTTCGCGGCGAAACTGGCCGCGGTTGGCTACTGCGCTGGCTGCCTTCTCGCGCCCATGATAATGGCCTGTTTATTTTGTTCAGCAACGGCGTGGGGCGAGACGATGATGAAGTGCGCACCGGCAATGCGATGCTGCTGGACCCTTATGGCCGTATCCTGTCAGAGACCTGGGCGGCGCAGGACGCCATGGTCACCGCCGATCTGGATCTGAGCTTAATCCCCATGAGCAGCGGGCGGCGTTGGATCCACGGCCGTCGGCCAGAGCTCTATGGGCTGCTGACCGAGCCGCAGGGATATGAGCGCGATCCCCGTACGGCGCGTTTTTCATTGCAACCGACCACGGTATTGGGCAAGCCAAATAAATCGATGGGTTAACACGTTTGTCTGCAGTTTCAATCTGTTACTGGCAAAAAAAATCCGCCCCTAAGAGGCGGATTTTCATTGAGCATGGCCAGCAAGGCCACGCGCTCATGCCCGAAAGCATGGGGAAATCTTAGAAGCGGTAACCTACGCCCACGTTCCAGGTGCCAACGTCAACGCTGCGGATACGGCTCTGCTCGTAACCCACGTCCAGAGCAACCTGTTGCATTGGGTTGAACTGCAGACCAGCACCGTAGGTGAAGCCGTAGTCGCTGGTGTTGTTGTTGTCAGTACCGTTTTGAGCGTTGGAAGTGAATTTACCATAGCCCACACCGATCACACCGTAGATGCTCGCCCAATCGTTGAAACGATAAGCCGGGCCGGCAGTGATGGAGTTGTATTGTGCTTTGTTGTAGAAGCCGTCTTCAGAACCGTTCTTTTCCAGATGGGTGAAAGAACCGATCACACCCAGTGGGCTGTTGTCGTACTCGTAACGGTACTTCAGGTTGAAACCGTCGGCCTTGTTGGCAACGCCTTGGAGATCGCCCTGGGCATAGCCAGCGGACACGGTGCTCTCACCAGCAAATGCGGTACCTGCTGTTACGGCCAATACACAAGCTGCTACTGCGGAAAGACATGCAATTTTTTTCATAACCACCTCAAACGCGTTTTATTATTAAAGTGCTTCAATTTCTCATACATTGAAAATATAGCAAAAATTAGCGTGAAACTCTGCCTTTAAATGAGTGTCTAAATCTTTGTATCGTGTAACAGAAGATTTCAAGAACACTATAGCATGCTAATTTCCCTACATTTTTCGCGAATTATACTCCTTTTTGTGACGCGAATCACCTATCCGAGTTCCAGAATACTCTTAAAAAAAGCGCACTTATTGCTTGCTTGAACCAAGTTGGCGCATATTTTTGACAGATTCCACTCGGCCCCCCGTTTTTCGCCAACACCTTGCTGCCAATTCCTTTACACTGTGCAACACCTGTACTCAATACCTTCCCAGACGTTGGGGAGCTCCATAAGGCCAGAAAGGATGTCTTCGTCTGTAACCACTAAAGCGTCTTCCACGCTGGTGCCCGTGTGTTTACTGATCATTGCAATGATCTCGATCCAGAGCGGGGCTTCATTAGCCAAAAGCCTGTTCCCGCTGGTGGGTGCCGAAGGCATCACCACCCTACGCCTGAGCATCGGTACGCTGATCCTGTTTATCATTTTCCGTCCGTGGCGCATGCGTTTCGCCGCCGGTAGCCGGTTGCCATTGCTGATCTATGGTCTGTCACTGGGGGCGATGAACTACCTGTTTTATCTTTCATTACGCACGGTGCCACTGGGCATTGCGGTGGCGCTGGAGTTTACCGGTCCGCTGGCGGTGGCAATGTTCTCTTCCCGCCGCCCGATCGATTTTATCTGGGTGGCGCTGGCGATTGCCGGATTGTGGTTTCTGCTGCCGCTTGGCCACGATATGGGCAGTATCGATCCCGTGGGGGCAGCCTGTGCGTTGGGTGCCGGTGCCTGCTGGGCGATATACATTATTTTCGGCCAGAAGGCCGGGGGAGATCACGGACCGGGCACCGTAGCCGTGGGGTCATTGATCGCCGCCATCGTATTCTGCCCGATCGGTGCCTGGCAAACCGGCAGTGCGCTGTTGAACGTGGATATTCTACCGGTAGCGTTGGCCGTCGCGGTGCTGTCTACCGCGTTGCCTTACTCGTTGGAAATTATCGCGTTACCCAAGATCCCCGCCCGTACCTTTGGCACCCTGATGAGTCTGGAACCAGCAATGGCCGCCCTTTCCGGCATGATCTTCCTCAACGAACACCTAAACCAAACGCAATGGTTGGCATTGGCCGCCATCATTACCGCCTCGATGGGGGCCACGCTAACCATCAAACCCAAGCCAAAAGTTGAAAGCCTCTCGTGAGCCCGCTGGCGCCTGGCAGCAAGCCCCCGGCGCCTCGCTCAAAAGGTTGTATGATTGCAAGCCAGTTAACTTTTTTCCTGAACAATAATAGACATACTCTCAGCAAGTCTTTTATTTATTAGGGAGCATCAGGATGATCTATGGCAGTTTGTACAACCCCCGCTTCGGGCGTGGTCTCTCACCCGCTTTAGCCAATATCCTCAATACCGTCCGTCAGTATGATTTGCCTAACCTGCCGTTGGGCCGGCACGAGATCGATGGTGATCGGGTGTTTATGAACGTGATGGAGCTAATGACGGAGCCAGCAGAAAGCAAACGCGCCGAGCTTCACCAGGAGTATCTGGATATCCAGATCCTGGAGCCACACAAGCCCGGATGCCAGATAGCTGGATCAAAAAACATCAAGAAAGTGGTGGTGAAAGTCCACTACGAACTGCTGCTTTGACGCTAAAGAGCCGGTCGCTTGACCGGCTTCCCCCTCACCAGACGCTATTCCACCGCAATTGGAGTATCGACCAGTTTAACGGCACGGTCACCTTGCAGCGTTTTTATCTTGTTTTGGTACTCTTTTACTTGTTCAGCATTTTTCAGCAAAGTGTAAGTCAGCTCGAAATCGGTACTCTTTCCGGGCTGTAACTGTTTGATTCGCCCCTGCTCACGTTCGATTTTTACCGGGTACGCATAGCTGGTCCCTGGCTCGATCCCGGTAACATAGCCCTGACGTTCAGTATCCGTGTTTTTCCACAACGTCAAAACCGGTAACTGGCGGGTATCAAAACCAATTGCCACTCCCCGATCCCCTTTCTTGTTGTTCATCATCGCCAAGGTTTTTCCTTGCGGATCACTGTAAGGCACGATGTTGAACACCATCTCATCGAAGCCTTTGGTAGGCCCCTGGTAAGTATGCCAGTCTTTCAAACCGCCCTTGGCATAATCATTAAACGGCGAAATCTCCTTGATTGCCGCACTGAACACGGCTCCCTCTTCCAGCAGCGGCTTACCGAAGTTACTGTGATAAATAATCTGATAGTCACGCGGATAATCAGCATGATTGGTTAGACGATCGTGAACCGTAAACTGCTGCGTGCCGGGAACGTAACGCAGCTCAGTCCAGGTTTCCAGATTACTTTTCTTAAAGGTATTCTCTTTCAGCAGGCCGCGGATACGGATTTCATACGGCGCTTTTTCAGCAATATCCACCACCACCTTGGAAGCCGGAGTATTTCCTGCACGGCCATGTAACGTATACAGTGTGCCGTTCTCTACGCCCGGATGCCCGGTCCATTCGTAGCCGCAGCGCACCATCATTTCGTTAAAGCCGTCAAGCCAACCCAGCCCGTTGCGACTCTCCAGGTTGATATAAGCCGGATTGACCACTTCGGTCACCGGCGAATCCCACCCCAGCCTTACGCCGGAACCGTTGACATGCAGAATATCCATACCGCGCGTTGGGCTAAGAGTGATGGTCAACCCCTCACTCGTCAGGGTAAGGACTTTCGATCCCTCTTGCTTGCCACCATGCAAAATTTGCTGTTGCAAGCTGAAACGCGGAGCGGGAATTTTCAGCTGTGAGCTGTCAATCCGCCAATTGCCAAGTTCAATACCGTTCTCACTGTCGGTCAATACGATAGTTTGAGCACCGGCATAGCCAGAAATCAAGGAGATAGCGAGCGAAAGTACAGTAAGCTTGTTCATTTATTGTTCCTTCCTGGTTAGCTGAATGGTTTTAGCAAAACCATCACAAACTAAGTTCTTAGCCCATTTTAAAATGCGATGAGGGTCACTTTTTCTACAATGAGCATGGAAAAAACAAAATTTTCGTGACTTATAGCGGGAAAAATTATGAATACTGAATCATATCTAACAAATTAATAAGATAAAGATCATGTTTATAGCTGAAGCAAGTTCAGCTTAGACAGAGTCCCATACCTAGTGAACATAAAAAGCTGAATCGAATAAAGCTCCCTAGCAGAGGCTAGCCAGAAAAGCCGCGGTTTCCGCCGGAGAGCGCAGTTGGATAAAACGAATATGGCGATTGGCGGCATCCTGCTGCTCTGCCAGATACTTTATACGATTCTTGCGGTAGGTTTTGAGGGTCCACAGGATGATCGACTCACGGCTAAAGAAAGACCGGCGAAAGCTCTCGCAATTGCCAGTATCGGGCCATAGCTCAGTCTGGTGCCAAGCCCGCACCGCTGCGCGGCGAACCGCCTGCCACAGCGTGCGACAGAGTCTGTAGTCAACCCAGACAACCCAATCAACGTCCCGCCATTTCACGGCTTTGGTCCGGGTATAGTTGCCATCCAATACCCACCCCGCAGGGGCTGATACCAACGCCTGTTCGACCAGATGCAAAAACTCGTCATCCGAGGCACCTTGCCAGTTTGGCCGCCAGTAAAGCTTATCCATCTCGATATAAGGTACGGCTAGCTTTTGCGCCAATTGGCGGGCAACGGTGCTTTTACCGCTGCCGCTGGTGCCCACCACGTTAATTTTCATGCTTTCCGACGATATCCATTTTAACTGACTTATAGACATCTTATATTACAATAGGTCTGCTGCATTTCACTCAAGAAGGTTTATAGAATTAACCTTAAATGTCAGTCTATGCTCAGATCCAATAAAACGTTTAACCCCCTCCGCATCGGGTAATGCTGATAAAGCTCCTTTTTGTGTCGTCGCCAGCGCGCCACAGGCGCTGGCTTGCGTCAGGGCTAATTTTAATTGTTCAAAATCAAGCAAACCATTTCCAAGAGAGATATTTGCCAATAGCCCAGCGATAAAGGCATCTCCTGCCCCCGTCGTATCTAAACTGTTCACCTTGTACGAGTCTACGTGTATGACCAAGTCTTGCCATAAGACAATAGCCCCTTGGATACCACAGGTGACAATTTTGAGGCTAGAAGGAAATCTCTTTAGTATTTCCAACGCTTTTTCATCATGAGTAGTACCGGTTATCCAGTATAATTCTTCCTCTGAAAGTTTTAAAATATCGGACTGATTAGCAAATTGCGTTACCGTTGCCAGCATCTCCTGTGGGTTTTCCCACATTGTCTCCCGCAGGTTGACATCAAAGCTCAACATGCCACCGCGTTGCTTTATTAAGCTCATCGCCTTGACCAAGGTCTCCCGGCTCTGCTTGGCAACCAGAGCCAACGAACAAAAGTGCAATATATCATCCTCAAAATCGGGTAGATTTTTAGAGGATAAAAACTGGTCGGCAGAAGGATTTACCAGAAATGTAAAACTGCGATCGCCATCATCCCCCAGCGCTACCAGCACGGTACTGGTATGATAGTGCTCATCAAATTGTATATACTGCGTTGCGACTCCCTCTGAATAGAGAGTTTGCTGGAGAAAGTGGCCAAATGGGTCATCACCGACTCTGCCAATAAAACCACAATCACATCCCAAACGAGCTGCCCCCACAGCAACATTTAACGGCGCACCACCAGCACAAGCTTTATATTGCCTATCTGGCTGAGGTAATAAGTCGATTACCGCATCGCCAATTGTCCACAGTTTCATAGTGTTTCCTTAACCACCCAATTTTAGAATAAATATTTGAAGCGCACCCTCATGCCATAGCGCATATCGGTGTCACCTGGATTTATCGTCGAAGCATCCAGCCAGGAAGCATAAGCCCCTAGGTAGGTATTAAAGTTTGGCATATCCATAATATTCGGCAGTTGCCAGGAGGTATGAATGGTGTGAATATCGTAGTTTCCCGGTGCCAGGATCGCGCAATCGCTGTCACAGTCAGCATTCACACTGTTCATATTGAAACGGTCGATTTTGTTATGCGCGTAGATATAGCCCAGCTCAACGCGATGCCATAGCGCATTGATACCGGCGCTGAAGTTCTTTTCATCCGTCGCATCAAGATATGCGGTGCTCAGGTTCACCACCGCCCCGTTCTGCGTATCGGTTTTCAGCGTATTCCAGCTCATGGTCATACCGTAGCCGGTACGCCTGGACTGGTCGACCCAAATGCCCTGCTGATTCTGATAGCCGTAGGCATTATTAACGAGGTTGCTCTCCAGCGCTGCAGCCACCGACCACTCGCCGGATTGCCACGCGGCAACAGGGCGCACGTAAACCACGTTTTTACGGCTATCCAGCGCGTTGCCGTGATAGTTCTGGTCGACAAACAGCGAACTGCCGTCCTCCACCAGCGTATTCACTTCAAAATACCAGTTATCAAGTGTTTTACTGAGCAGGAAGTTGCCGCCGCTGCTGCTGCGCCCGCGCCCCTCTTTCATCATGTAAATGTAACCGTAGCCGTCGGAATACAGGTCATTGGCCGTATTACCAGAATATTCAATAAAGGTATCCTGATTAAGCGGAAACATATCAAAGGCCTCAAAACGACCCATTTTAATCTTCCAGTCATCTTGCTGGCCGAAGAAAAATGCCGCATCATCAAGATTCATTTTGCCATTCATATCCGCCAGCGGCTGTACGCTGAAACCGGCATATTTCCCATTCGATCCTTTACGTAATCCATCAAAGCCAAGCAATATACGCCCGTTAATATCCCAGCGTTCTTTATCGCCCGGCGCCCAGTTTTTATTAGCGCTGGTTTTCAACGAGGTCAGGCTACCGGTACGGCTAGCGCCATCCATATTAAACTCAACGTCACCATAGAATTTTAATTCGCCATAGTCATTAAGCCGTAATGCCGGTTCGGTCGGCGTCGCGCTGGCCACCGTTACCGGTTTGTCCTGCCGTTTCAGCGCACGAATCTCCGTCTCCGCACGGACGGCCCGCTGCTCGGTCTCTTTCAGTCGCTGTTCCAAGTGCGCCAATCGCTCCTCGATAGATAGAGGTGCTTGAGCGTTCGCGCAAGCGCTTGCTAAAAACGTGAGCAAACATCCGACCCGGACTTTTTTTACCTGTAAACCATCATTATTTTTCATCGTTAATCCATTATTATTTAATTTATATTTATGGGTGAAACTCGATGATGAAGACAATAATTATCCACCCGCTATGACAAACGGGTTGTTAACACATTTAAATCTATGCTTTAAATCGTTCGGGATGCGGTACCCGCATGCGCAATACTTTATTTACCACATCCCTTGCATATAAAAATAGATTATTCGAGCTGCCAGGCCCCTGCCTCGGATAGGGAGGCCGAACCGCTCCAGGAAAATAACATTAGTTCACGGCGTGCAGCATCCGGGTAAATACGACTACTAAGGCACGCCTCACCATCATTAACAAAAACTTCCACGGAGGAGCTATCAAAAAACAACCGCAGTTTCAGCGATGCTCCGGCTGTCAACGGTACGCTTCGTACCCCGCAAAGGCCATACTGCGGATAACGGCGCTCCAGAACCAGACGCTGCATCTGCGCATCAACATAAACGCGCAGCCCCTCGCCGAAGCTGATGCCATACTGTTCTGCGCTGCTGTTAGCACAATCCCAGTTTAGGATCACCTCCATCGCTTCGCAGTTTTCTACCATCGTGGTCTGCTGATTTTTCAACGTACTCACTGGCCATGGGAACCATGCGCCGCGCAGACCTTCTACCTCTTTGGCCGGACGCATTTGCAGACGGTTATCTGCGCCGAGGCTCAGTTCTCGCGGAAGAGAGAGCATTCCCGCCCAGCCATCTTGCTGTTCGGGCAACGGCGATTCCCACATATCCAGCCAGCCGATAACGATGCGGCGGCCATCGGGAGTCAGGAAGCTTTGCGGTGCATAAAAATCGTGGCCGTGGTCGAGTTCAATAAACTCGCTTTTGCGAACAAACGGCTGCCCCGGCTGCCATTCACCGAGCAGATAGCCGCTCTGGAACAGATTACGGTTGTTGAAACCTTCAGCCGCCATCCCCTGAGGAGAAAACATCAGGATGCGTTTATCCCCGAGGGTGAAGAAATCTGGGCACTCCCACATATAGCCCATCTCTTTTTCCGCCTCATCAAGGACACCAGCATCGTGCCACTGATGCAGGTCCTCCGAACGGTACAGGCGCACCTGGCCGGTCTCGCCATCGCGAGCACCGACTATCATGTACCAGCTATCCCCTTCACGCCACACCTTCGGATCGCGGAAATGGTGCAGACCCGGCGGAGTATCTACCACGATCCCCTGACGCTCAAAACAGACCCCGTCGCGGCTAGTCGCAAGACACTGCACCTGATAAAGGTTAGCCTCATCGCTGGTGTCGCCATGGAATTTATGCCCGGTATAAATCAACGCCAGAGTATCGCCATCAACAACCGCTGAGCCAGAGAAGCAGCCGTCTTTATCTTCCGGGCCTTCCGGAGCCAACGCGACCGGCAGGTGCTCCCAATGAACCAGATCTTTACTGCGCGCATGGCCCCAGTGCATCGGCCCCCACTGCGTGGAATACGGATGATGCTGGTAAAAAGCGTGATACCAACCGTCAAACCAGACCAGACCGTTAGGATCGTTAATCCAGCCCGCGCGCGCGGCAAGGTGGTAGCGCGGATACCAACGCAAGTTCAGCGTTTCACGTTTAGCCTGCAGTTCCTGTTCAGCCTTGGATATTGAATACGTCATAGTCTTTACTCTTTTCAATCATATAGCGGAAGGTTGCGACATCAGAGGATCTGAAGATAACTTACTGGAGCGCAACAGGAAGATGGAGATAAAGGTGGTGCAGAACACCAGTAGTCCCATAATCAAATAGGACTGGGCAAAGCCGTATTTTTCGTAGCTATAGCCTGCCAGCGGCGACAGTACCGAGGCGATAACCGAGCTGGTGCAGGCGAACCCCACCAGATAGAGGGTGGCAGACAGGCGTTTGTCGAAATTCAAGCTGTTGTATTTAAAGATAGCGACCAGCAGAATCGGCAGTTCTACCGCGTGCAACAGTTTAGTGATGGAAATCAGCAGCGGCCCTTCGACCAGCCCGGAGGCCACCATACGCAACGCCATCACCATCCCGGCGAAAATCAGGCCATTTTTCGCACCGATGCGGTTAACCAACCACGGGGCGCAGAACATCCCGGCGGCTTCGAGGAATACCTGGAACGAGTTGAGGTAACCGTACATGGCGTTGCCTTCCTGCAACGTGGCGAATTGTGAAGAGAAGTAAACCGGGAACTGCTGATCGTAAACGCCGTAAATACAGGTACCGATGACGAAAAACACCAGCGCCCAGAAGCGCGGTAGCGTCAGCAGACGCAGCACGTCATCCAGCTTCACTTTGCCACCGGACACCGCCTCCTGCATCGCGTGCGGTGCAGAAGACACCCGCAGCCGCGCCAGCAGGATAAAGAACACCAGACCGGCACAGCTGGAGACTGCGAAGTTTAGTTTCGGGTTGATGTTAAACAGGAGCCCTGCGAAGAAGGTCGCTACCGCCCAGCCCAGCGATCCCCACATCCGCGCCTTGCCGAATTCGAACTGGCTCTGGCGCGCCACGCGTTCGGTATACGATTCCAGCACGCCGATACCGCCGTTAAAGGTTATGCCGATATAAATCCCACCGAATAGACTTCCGAGCAATATATTGATTTGTAACAGATAACTAAACAATAAATAGGCTGGTCCGGAAAGGATTAACAACCCGGTAAGGGTCCAGAGCAGGTTTTTACGCAGGCCGAGTTTATCCTGGATAAAGCCGTAGCAGATTTGCGCCAATAGCGCGGAGACGGACAACACCGCGTAGATAATACCGGTATCCCCCGCTTTCAGCCCTACTTCCTGGTGCAACCAGATCGAGAGCAAAGAGCCAGTTGAGGACCAGGACACGAAAAAGAAAAACAGTAATGCACTGAGTAGTGGGTAGCTATGAGAGTGATGCGCTTTCATTATGGCATTCTCGTATTGGAATAATGCTCGCATGGTAACGTTAACAAGTAAAAAACCGCTTGTCGTTTTGCTGAAATTCATGATGTTAATCACAAAAGTTAACGTTAACATCAAAAAAATGAGATCATGATCAAAAATCACTCGCTACGGTTCTTTTAATTTCTACGACAGAATAGCCGCTGAACCTTTTACATCAGCAACGTCGTCGTATAGCCTGTTGCCTGAAGGTAATGACGGGAGTAATAGATATGGCTTCTCTTAAGGATGTGGCGAAACTGGCCAATGTGTCGCTCATGACGGTTTCGCGCGCGCTCAATAGCCCAGAAAGGCTAAAGCCTGAGACCCTGGCACGCGTGCAGGTCGCCATCAAAGAGACCAATTACGTTCCGGACCTGTCAGCGAAAAAAATACGCGGCGCCCATGCCACGCCGAATACTATCGGGGTGCTGGCCCTCGATACTGTGACCACGCCATTCTCGGTGGAAATCACTCTGTCTATCGAAGAGACCGCCCGGGCGTATGGCTGGAACAGTTTCGTGGTAAATATGTTCTCTGACGATAACCCAGATACCATTGTCGACCTTCTGCTTTCACACCGGCCAGACGGCATCATCTACACCACCATGGGGCTACGTCAGGTGCCGCTGCCGACCAAACTACTCACCCTCCCGTGCGTGCTGGCCAACTGTGAAAGTTTGCACGATCCCGTAGCCAGCTATATTCCGGACGACGAACAAGGCCAGTTTGAGGCGGTGCAGGCTCTGCTCGCAGCAGGTAATCGTCAACCACTCTGCCTGCATCTGCCACAACACCATCTTGCCACCTTGCGCCGCCGTCAGGGATTGGAGCGCGCCTGCCGGCAAGCAGGTATCAACCCTGACACTCTCATGCATGTCTATATGGAGCATGGCGATGAGCACTACCTTGATATCCCGGCCATTGTGCTAGCACATATCAAACAGGGTAATCCGATGTTCGATTCGGTCATTTGCGGCAACGATCGTATCGCCTTTATGGTCTATCAGACGCTACTGGCGCAGGGCCTGCGCATCCCGCAAGATGTGTCGGTCGTGGGTTACGACAATATGGTTGGCATTGGCGAGCTATTCTTACCGCCGCTCTCGACGGTACAACTGCCGCATTACGAAATAGGTCGCCATGCTGCGCTGCATATTATCCAGGGCAAGACGCAGACTGATACGGTCAAAATACACGCGCCCTGGCTCAGCAGAGACTCAATCCATAGCAACCTGTGATTGTTCATAAAAGAGTTACGGCGCATACCCTGGTGATAATTGGCTATCAATATGAATTAATGGAAAAAGAAACCTAATTCAACGTTCAGAAACACTCTGCAATAATTGCGCATTGAAATATCCCTTCAATCGGTGTCTATTATTAGTGGGGGATCTCAACCGTTACCCTCTAAAAGCTTAAAAAACGTTTATTATCAATATCTCACGAATCGCCAAATATGTCATACGCCTTTCTGATGAAAATATCCAGCAGTTATCACCTATTTATTTAATCGCCCTTTTCGTCCTGCAAAATAAATTTAAGCTGCTATAATTTCTCCCGTAACAAAATAGGATTACACCCATCAAGAAGAGGATATCTATTATGAGTACCGCTAAACTGGTGAAAACGAAATCTTCTGACCTGTTGTACACACGCAATGATGTGGATGAGAAAACCAAGCAGGCCGCCATCAAGGCGCTGAACCATCAGGTTGTGCAGTTTATCGATCTGTCGTTGATCACCAAGCAGGCGCATTGGAACATGCGTGGTGCCAATTTTATTGCCGTGCATGAAATGCTCGACGGCTTCCGCACCGCCATCACCGACCATCAGGATACTTTTGCAGAACGTGTCGTACAACTCGGTGGCGTTGCGCTGGGTACGGTACAGGTGGTAAATGACAAAACCCCGCTGAAAAGCTACCCGACCAATATTCACAGCGTGCAAGATCACCTGAAAGCGCTGGCCGATCGTTATGCAGCCGTTGCCAACGACATCCGCCAAGCCATCACGGAAGTTCCGGATGAAGACACCGCAGACATGTTCACCGCCGCATCGCGCGATCTGGACAAATTCCTGTGGTTTATCGAATCCAACATCGAATAAAACCAGCCATCCTGGCGCGAAACAACAGGTTGTGGGCCTTGCCCCAGCCTGTTTTTTTATCTGCAAGCCGAGTTGTATAAAAAACAGGCTGGATTACACTGATGATGATCCAATCAGGATTGCAAGCATTCACAGGTTCAATAGTGAGGTGGGCATGGCAGGCGGATGGACAGCGGACGGCGCGGTGCAGGATCAAATCGACTCAACGGTAGATGATGCCGTACAACGTGCTCGCCAGGCGCTCGGCCACGGCGAAAGCGAACACTATTGCCAGGAATGTGGCACAGAGATCCCCGAAGCCCGACGTCTGGCGCTGCAAGGGGTGCGCTACTGCGTTAACTGCCAGGCGGAAATGGATAAAAAACAGGCTGCCAGCAGCCTGTTCAATCGCCGGGGCAGCAAAGACAGCCAGCTGCGTTAACCCTACTTCCCTTCAAAACACGCCTGTTTGCACCAAATGACATCGGACTATGGCTATAAAGTTAGAGTTAGTTATCATTATTGATCGATAATTGTTAATTATCGGTTGTTTCCCGGCTATTGTTTAGTTGATGATAGCTCAATTGCACCACCAAGGCCTCACTGCACCATTTTGGTGCCCGAAAGTGGTGCATAAAAATTATAATTGGCTATCCAAACCCAACATCATAACGCAACCCCTTGTTTTTATAATGATTGCAAACTTGGCACGATTCTTCCATAGCACAAAATGCAACATAAAAAATGGGTAATCCGCAACCTGTACAGGAATTCCTCTCATGAAGTCTATTTTTAAAGTTTCCCTGGCCGCACTTTCCCTGGCCTTTGCCGTTAGCTCTCACGCAGCAGACAAGCTGGTTGTCGCCACGGACACCGCTTTCGTGCCGTTTGAATTCAAACAAGGTGACCAATACGTCGGTTTCGATATCGACTTGTGGGCGGCGATTGCCAAAGAGCTGAAGCTGGATTACACCCTGAAGCCAATGGACTTTAGCGGCATCATTCCTGCGCTGCAGACCAAGAACGTCGATCTGGCGCTGGCCGGTATCACCATTACCGACGAACGCAAAAAAGCGATCGACTTCTCCGATGGCTACTACAAAAGCGGCCTGTTGGTGATGGTCAACGCTAACAACGACAGCGTGAAAGGCATCCAGGATCTGGACGGCAAAGTGGTGGCAGTGAAGAGCGGCACCGGCTCGGTGGATTACGCCAAGCAGCACATCAAAACCAAAGATCTGCGCCAGTTCCCGAACATCGACAATGCCTATATGGAACTGGGCACCAAGCGTGCTGACGCCGTGCTGCACGATACGCCAAACATCCTGTACTTCATCAAGACCGCGGGGGCTGGCAAGTTCAAAACCGTTGGCGACTCCCTGGAAGCCCAGCAGTACGGCATCGCCTTCCCGAAAGGCAGCGACGAGCTGCGTGAAAAGGTGAACGCCGCACTGAAAACGCTGCGCGACAACGGGACTTACAACGAAATCTACAAAAAATGGTTTGGTACCGAACCTAAGTAACTGATGAAGTTAATAAGCCAGTAAGTTATTAATTGAGCACAGGGGAGGTGTACCCGCCCCCTGTGCTTTGTTGTTATTGATCCCCTTGCTTGGGATCACCGGGAGATAACATTATGCAATTCGACTGGAGCGCCATTTGGCCCGCCATCCCAATTTTGTTAGAAGGCGCCAAGATGACCCTGTGGATTTCGGTCCTCGGTCTGATTGGCGGCCTGATCATCGGCCTGGTTGCCGGTTTCGCCCGTACTTATGGCGGCTGGATCGCCAACCATGTGGCACTGGTATTCATTGAAGTGATCCGCGGTACGCCGATTGTGGTACAGGTGATGTTTATCTACTTCGCCCTGCCCATGGCCTTTAGCGATTTCCGCATCGATCCTTTCACCGCCGCCGTGGTCACCATCATGATCAACTCGGGCGCCTACATTGCGGAAATTACCCGTGGCGCGGTATTGTCGATCCACAGCGGTTTCCGAGAGGCCGGCCTGGCGCTGGGGCTGTCACGCCGCGAGACCATCCGCTATGTGATCATGCCGCTGGCACTGCGCCGCATGCTGCCGCCACTGGGTAACCAGTGGATCATCAGCATCAAGGATACTTCGCTGTTCATCGTGATCGGGGTAGCGGAACTGACCCGACAGGGGCAGGAAATTATTGCCGGTAACTTCCGCGCGCTGGAAATCTGGAGCGCCGTTGCGGTGGTGTACCTGATTATTACCCTGATGCTTAGCTTCGTGCTGCGTCGTCTGGAAAGAAGGATGAAAATCCTGTGATTGAATTTAGAAACGTCTCCAAGCACTTTGGCCCGACCCAGGTGCTGCACAATATCGATCTGCATATCAAACAGGGTGAAGTGGTGGTGATCATCGGGCCTTCTGGCTCCGGTAAATCAACCCTGCTGCGCTGCATCAACAAGCTGGAAGAGATCACCAGCGGTGAACTGGTGGTCGACGGCCTGAGGGTGAACGATCCGAAGGTGGACGACCGCCTGATCCGCCAGGAAGCCGGTATGGTGTTCCAACAGTTCTACCTGTTCCCGCACCTGACGGCGCTGGAAAACGTGGCCTTTGGCCCAATCCGCGTACGCGGTTTGAAAAAGGCCGATGCCGAAAAGCTGGCACACACGCTGTTAGCCAAGGTTGGGTTGGCCGAGCGTTCTCACCACTACCCTTCCGAGCTTTCGGGTGGGCAGCAACAACGTGTAGCTATTGCCCGGGCGTTGGCGGTGAAGCCTAAAATGATGCTGTTCGATGAGCCAACCTCGGCGCTCGATCCGGAATTGCGTCACGAAGTGCTGAAGGTCATGCAGGATCTGGCCGAAGAAGGCATGACGATGGTGATCGTGACTCACGAAGTCGGCTTCGCTGAAAAGGTGGCCTCACGCCTGATCTTTATCGACAAAGGCCGGATTGCCGAAGATGGCAACCCTCATGACCTGATCAACAACCCGCCAAGCCCACGCCTGCGCGAGTTCTTGCAGCACGTTTCCTGAAGCGATAATAATAAGCCCCGCAAGGGGCTTTTTATTGATGGCAATGTTGCTCAATTACAGGTTCTGCCGTAGGGGCGCAGCATGTGCACCCGTTTAACCGCATCAGATACCAAACCTCAGTGGATCACATCGCTCTGTTTGACCGAGGTAAACGCCTGCATCAGCTTGACCACGTCCTGCATACCCACATTGACCTGATTGATTACCTCCCCGGCATCCTTGGCTAGCGCCACGCCCCCTCCCGCCTGTTCCACGCAGGTCACCATCTTGTTGATTGCCGCCGTTACCCCTTGCTGAATGGTTTTGGTGACTTGCTCAATCTCGCTGGCCGCTTTACGGGACTGTTCGGCCAAGGTACGCACCTCATTAGCCACTACGGAGAAACCGCGCCCATGCTCGCCCGCATGCGCCGCTTCGATCGAGGCGTTAATCGCCAGTAGATTGGTCTGGGCGGCAATTTTGCGGATCGCCTCAACCATATTGCCAATCTGTTGCGAACAGCGCCCCAAGTCGCTGACTACGTCCGAAGTCTGCCGTGCGGCCATCTCCACCTGCTGCATCCCCTGCACCGCCTGCTGCACAATGATCGCCCCTTGGGCAGCGGTTTTATCGGTCCCCATGGAGAGATGATGGACATTGCGCACCATTTCCTCTTCATGCTGCTGTTGGAAAGTCTGGCGGGTAATGTCCTGGGCGATTTTCACCACCTTTAATACCCGCCCTTCAGTGTCGATGATTGGGTTATAGCTGGCCTCCAGCCATACCCGCTCTCCACGCCGGTTGAGGCGTTCGAAACGCCCGGTCAAAAACTCCCCCTGTGCCAACCGTTGCCAGTGCTGATGATACTCGTCAGAGTCGGCGAACTCTGGCGTACAAAGTATGCTGTGCGCCTGGCCGCGTGCTTCTTCCAGCCGATAGCCCATCAGTTCGAGCATATTGTCGTTGGCATCCAGGATAATGCCGGTTGGCGAGAAGGTGATCATCGCCATTGAGCGATTCAACGCCGCTAACAGACTCTGATGCTCCTGAGCCTGAGTAATACGGCGGGTCACCTCGCTGGCAATCTTGATGATCTCCACCACCTCACCGTGCTTATTTAACACCGGGGTATAGGTTCCCTGCAGCCAGACTACTTCACCATCCTTGCGAATACGCCTGATATTATCGGTAATAGCTTCGCCGCTATTTAACTTTTGCCAATGCCGCTGATAGGCCGGGCTGGCGACATAGCGTTGATCGCAGAAAATACGATGATGCTGACCAATCACTTCCTGGCGCTCAAACCCCATCGTTTGCAAGAACAGATCGTTGGCACGTATTACGGTGCCGTCGGGCTTAAATACGATCATCGCTACCGCGTCTTCAATGGCTGCCAATTCAGCATGCCACGGGCTATTTGACTGACGGAGGTTTAAAAACATCGGGTAAATCCTTCTGGCAGATGGAGTTAACGGCAAGCACTCTCTATTTTTCTGCATTTCTTGCTCGCCTGTAAGCGCGCTATCGCCCTGAACATTGCGCACGACAATGCTCCAGATTAACTGGATAAAAACGGTTATTAAGCTATGTAATGATTGTTTTTTTAACTAATGAACAGCGTGGGAATTTATTAACAGTATTGAGGATAACGCAAGCCAGACGGAATGAAAGGAACGACAGAATAAATAATCGTTGCCGGCTCGATCGCCGGCAACGGTCGGGCAATTACTGCCAGCGTTCTGCCGCCCAGGCGGCTTGCTGCTCGGCATCAAGGAAGGTCCAGGCCACAAAGCGGCTAATCTTCTGCCCCTGTGCCATTTCGATGGTGCGCACCTCAGCGGCCCCGGCCTGCTTGAGCGCATAATAAATGGCAGGCAGCGTGGTGTTTTTCGAGATCAGCGAGGTGAACCACAGGCAGTTCTTCGCTTTGCCGACGCTCTCTTCCACCATCTTGCGCACAAAGGCCTCTTCGCCCCCTTCGCACCACAGCTCATTGTTCTTGCCACCGAAGTTCTGCACCGGCTTTTCTGCCACCGCCCCTTTGCCCAACTTATGCAACTTGAGGCGGGTGCTGGCGCGCGCTTCCTGCTCGGAACCGTGGAACGGCGGGTTACACAAGGTAGCATCGAAGCGCTCGGCAACGCCGATAATGCCGTTGAAGATACACTCCTGCTGTTTCTGCTGGCGCAAGCGCACGGTATTTTTTAACGTCGGGTTCATGGCCACGATCATCTTGGCAGCCCCCAGCGAGACCGGATCGGTTTCCGAGCCGGTAAAGCGCCAGCCATATTCGCGCTGGCCGATGATTGGATAAATGCAGTTAGCTCCCACGCCGATATCCAGGATCGCCACGCCTTTGCCACGTGGGATCTCGCCGCCGTTGCTGGTCGCCAGCAGATCGGCCAGGTGATGCAGATAATCGGCACGCCCCGGGATCGGCGGGCAGAGATAGTCGGCCGGAATATCCCAATGTTCGATGCCATAAAAGTGCATCAGCAAGGCGCGGTTGAGCATTTTCACCGCGGCAGGATCGGCAAAATCCACCGAGATATCGCCCCAGGCGTTGGGCTTCACAAAGGGTTCTAACCCCGGACAGGTGGCGATCAGGGTAGGGAAATCATAGCGTGAGCGATGGCGATTGCGCGGATGCAGGCCGCTTTTCTGCTGCGGGAAACTTTTCTTTTTTTCCACCGTGACGGGCTCTCTGAAAGGGTTTTCTGGCGCGTAAGATAGCATAAAGCCCGGCGAGGCGCTTGCCGCTGAGGTGAAAAGCGCCAAGTTACACTAGAGTTGGCTGCGCTGTGCCCAGTAGGCCAGCAGGTGCAGGCTGGCAGAATAGTAATCCTCATCAGGTGCCAGGCGATCTTTTAGCGGCCCCCGATCCCCCACCGTCAGATCCCTGACCGCCCTCATCCCCTGACTTTGATTATAGTCGGAGCGCTGGCCGCTCAGCACATCTTGCCAGGCCGGTGTCGCCCGGCGATCAAAGCCGCGCCAAAAGCTGGCAAACGGACTCAGTGACAGGCTGTCAGCCTTGTCCCAATAGAGATAGAGCGGAACCCGCACCGCATCAAAACCAAATCTCGGCGCCCAGTCGCTGGCAGGAGCCATTTGCCCATTGGCCTGAAGCGTAACCCAGTCGCTGGGCAGATGCTGTTTGCCAAAGCGCATTCTGCTGACCATCGTCATGCTATCGTCGATGAGCTTTTTCCACGCTGGCAAATGGCTTTCCTGGTAAAACGCGTGCCAGGCAGGAAAGACAAAATAGGAAGGATTAACGATCACCGAACCGTTTTGCCTGAAACCGTTAGCACCAGGTAACATCACCCGATATCCGGCATAGTCGATCACGGTATGTTTGAGCAGGGCTTGCTGAATCTGCGCCGAGGAGGTCAAGTAGGCAGGCACATTCCAGCGTTTCCCCGCCTTCAACAAAGCCCAGGCGATTAAGATATCGCCATCGGTGGCATTATTTTTATCGGCTATCGGCACAGCTTTCCCCGGCTCATAGCGCCAGGAAAACAGGCCGATATCCTGGCGATACAGGGTGTTGCGGGTCCATTGCCAGAGGTTGTCAAACGCGGGGCGGTCGTCATTGTAAACCGCCAGCAGCATGGCGAATCCTTGCCCCTCGGTATGGCTGACATTGTTATTGCCGGTATCGACAATCCGCCCATCAGCTAATAGAAAACGCTGTTTGTATTGCACCCAACCGCTGTCGGCAGCCTGCGCACCAAGGGAAAACATCAACCCCAGCCAAAGCAGGAGTACGTGGAGCCTACCAAACCTGCTTTTCGTCATCATGTTTACCTGCGTTGCTCGTTTCTGTAGCAAAAGACCAGGGTGTTATCCTTGGCCGGGCTGTGCCAGCGCAGGGAAACATGCGGTTCTCCGCCCTGAGCCAGCAGCCAGGCGTCATAGGCCCCCTCAAGCACCGTGGCAAAAGAGAGTGCCCAGACGTCCTCGTTGGCCGGATCGGCACTGTGCGGGTAGGCATAATGAGTCAGGATCATCTGTTCGCCATTCGCCTCAATCTGCACCCTGCCCCAGTCAAACTGACGTAGTAAGGCATTGAGAGCATCCTCCAACTCTCCCACCGTTTCCGCCTCAGGTAATGGCAGCTTCTTCGCCAGGTTGCTCCCCATCAAACGCAGAAAATCGCGGCTATCCGCAGCATCAGCAGAAGCCAGGATGCCGGAGAACACCACTTCGATCAGATCCTGCCAACCCGCCTTAAACTGACGCTGGCGATAATAATCAAGCTCATACCAGGTAGTGTTACTATCTTGCATGGTTATTTTCCATCTAACAGATATTTAAAATAGAGCAAAGCCGTGCTCTCGGAATAGCTGCCGAAAGTGTCATAACCCAACTGCCCCCCAACCAACACGCTTGGCGTGACCTTATAGGTTCCCCCCGCCTTCAGGCTGTAACCAATGCCACTCTTGTCCTCGCTGGCATATCTGGCCTCTTTGCCGTACCCCTGGCTGACCAGGCTTTCCAGTTGAGACTGGAGATTCGGATCGTTCGGGTAGTACAGGCTTTCCTGATTGTTATAGGTCTGATAACCGACGTTGCCGCTCAGCATATAGGTGAAGTTATTCTGCTTTTTGGTGTACTCCACCGGCAGCGAGATGCTGAGATAGTCCTGCGGGCTGAAGTAACCCCCTTGGCCATAGCTGAAATAGCTGAGGTTTTTGTCAAAATCCATATAGTTGACGTTAACGCCCACCTTCAGCTCGCTATCATCATCCTTATAAGGGCGGATGTAGGCTCCAAGGATGCCGGTCACGCTATGGTTATCTGCCACGTTATCACCCACGTAGCTGTAATATCCCGCGCCACCGTAAGCTCCGAGTACGCCATCATCGTATCCAAGATTTACGCCGCCGCCGTTCTTGGTCACCGCCCCCCATTTCTTGCCGGTGATGGTATCTTCGGTCCCGACATAGGAGAGCAGGCTATCTTTTACCGCGCGGCGTTCAAGCGTCATATCCAGCGTTGAGTGCTCGGTCAGCTTGGGTGACCATTTCACGCCCCCCACCACCGAACTGATGCCGCTGCCCATTGGCGTACTGCCCACGTCCAGCTTATAGCTGTCGCCGCTTAACGCTAACGCCAGTTCAACCCCGGTATCTTGCTGCTGTCCCGGTGAGTCGGCATAGATATCGTTAGGGCCAAAGGTTTTCGGCTGCGTCACCAGGCCCGCCAGCGTCTGCCTTTCGTTAAAGGCCTGATCCTGCGCCACCGTGGCGGCGGCGCACTCTGGCGAAGTGGCGTCAATAGAACACAGGCTATCGCGGGTGGCATGCAGTTGCTGATAGCGCAGATCGGCGGCCTGTGCGGCAGCAATCGAGTTCTGTGAGGCAATGACGGAGGCCTGAGTTGCGGCCTCGATAGCCCTGGCCTGTTGCAGCGCCCCGGTACCAAAACGGCTGTTGGCGCTGTCGGATGGCGTCCCGGATTTCAGCATCACCGGCGTCACATCAACACTGAGCCTGCCATTATCGAACGGCATGCCTGACAGAGTGATCGGGCTTCTCACTTCCGTGATATTACTCAGGCCATTTTCACCACTACTGTTATCGCGCAGAGAAATGTTTCCCTGTACCCAGGTGGCAGTCTTGTCCTGCACCTCGTCCATCAACTTATCAATCTGCTGCAAGGTAGGATTTTTCACCACCGCCGCAGGAGCACTAGTGTAACCCGGGGCAGCAACCTGCCAAGGCAGCACCTCACCGTAAGCCGAGGAGGAGGTATTCACGCTCGACGATACCGTGCTCTGCGAGGCAAACGGGTTATCCGCCAGCCGCAAACCGCCAATCACTGCCGGCCCCCCGCCTGGAGCACCTGTTACGCCATTGACCCGGTTTTTCGCCTCGCGCAGAAACACCATCGCCTGTGGATAGTTGCCGTCCGCTTGAGCAACGCGCGCCGCCAGCAGCAACTGATCCGGCGTTTTAAGCGCAGGCAAGCCGCGCAGCAACTGTTTGGCCCGATCGACATCGCCTTCGGACAATGCGACCCCAACGGCACCTTCGCGCGCCCCCTGGTTCAGACTGTCTCGGCTGAGCAGGTAGTTGTAAACCTGCCCGGCCTCTTTGTTCATATTGCCAGACTGATAGAGTCGCCCCATCGCCAGCATGATATCGGTATTTTGCGGGTCGTTTTGCAGCGCGCCGATCAGCTTGTCATACGCGGCGCTGTACTGCCCCTGCAAACGCAGTTTATCCGCCTCATTGATCACGCTGCCGTTGCGCAGTTGGCCAATCTCGCGGGTTGAACTGCGCGCCCGCAGCGCCGGGTTATTCAGCCAGGCATCGGCCTCCTGGCTTAACCCAGCCTGATTGAGCACCGCGATCTGGGCCGCGTAATCGCCCGCATTCCCTTTAACCCCCAGGCGCATGTTGTCACGCACCAGTTGGACCGCCGTTGAGGTATCCCCCACCGTCATCAAATCTTTTGCCAGTTCCCCAAGGGCTGCGGGTTCAGTCGGCGGCTTCTGCGCCAGCTGCCGCAAGATGGCCGCTGCGCTGACCGTGTTGCCCTGGCGAAGATAACTTTCCGCACTGGCCCGCTGCTGGTTGGCCGATGCAGTGGCCGCCAGAGCCCGCATGCTGCTGTTCTGCCTCCCTTGCGGGATACGCGCCATCAGGGTGGAAACGTTCAGCCAGTCGTTACGTTCTGAGGCAAACAGCGCTGCCGCGTACAGGCTGTCTGGCGAAGCGCCAACCTGCATCAGCGGGGAGATCAAGGTTTGCGCCTGCAACTCTTGCCCCTGTTTGTTCAGGATGCGTGCCATATCCAGCCGCACCCAAACGTTCGATGGCTGCTTTTCCAGCGCCTGTTGCAGGATCATCATCGCTCGCTGCGGATCGCCATTCTGCATGGCAGCCTCGGCCTGCCTGCGCTGAGGATCGACATTCACTCCCGCCACTACCTGCGAGACTTTAGGCCGTTGATCGGCTGGAATAGTTTGCAGTATCTGCGCAGCTTCCGGACCTTTATCACGCTGTTGCTGCAGCAAATAATACAGCCCCAGCCTGGCATCATTATTCTGCGGATTTTGCGTCAGCAAGCCGCGATACATCTGCTCAGACGCTGTGAAATCCCCTTTCTTGCGAGCCAGGTCGGCCCGGAACAGCGTCGCCGCATTGCCCTTATCCCCGGTGGCTCGGTTCAAGGGCGCACTGATCGCCAAGGCTTCATCCAATTGCCCTGCGTTGGCAGCCTGCTTGGCTTTATCCAATGTCGCATAAAACGCCGCTTCCTGAGCCAACGCTCCCCACTGCGCACTCTGTGGGCCGCCCTGTTTTGCCGCCTGGGTGAGGTAGTTCTCTGCCTGCGCGAAGTCGCCGCTGCGCATCGCCGTAAATCCCATCCCGGCCAAAGCATCCGCATCATTCGGGTTGCTCGCCAGGATAGCGGCAAACTGATCCTTGGCGCCGCCCAGATCCCCTTTATTCAGTTCGGAGAACCCAACGCCTTTGGCCGAACCGGCAATAGTCTGCTGATAATAGCCAGCCACGGCCTTGTCCTCCGGGTGCCGTTGCTGATAGGCATCATACAGCGGCTTGTCTGCCGGCAGCGGAGCCAGCCACAGCAGCGCCTGTTTCAACGCCTGGTCCGCTTCATTATTGTTCGGGGCCATCGCTGCCAACATATCGATCCCCTCACGGCGGGTCGATTCCTGATAGGTCAGCACCTTGCCCAGTACCACGCGAGTTTGCGAGTCATTGGGTTGAATAGTTAGCCGCTGCTTGAGGCCATCAATCGCCTCCTGCCTGCCAGCGGGTGACCCCGCCAAGGTGAGGTAATACTCGTTGGCGAGGTTATCGATTGGTGTCTTGCCGTTGAACACCGCCTGATAGGCCGCAGTTGCCTGGGCAAACTCCCCCTTGGCCGCCAACTGCCGAGCCTGCGCTAACAGATTCTTGGAGACCGATGGAGCGGCTTCGGTGTTACTCAACGCCTGGAGACGGGGATCGTTGGGCGCAACTGCACTCAGTTTTTTGCGCCAGATTTCGGCTTTGGCCTTATCCCCGCCCTGCATGGCATACAGGGATAGCAGATACATTGCCTCGGCGTTGTTCTCGTCGATCAACAGGATTTTCTGCAACGCTCCCTGAGCCAGTTCGTCATGCGATTTGTCATGCCAGTAAGCCGCCTGTTGAAACAGGGCTTTCAGCGCCGGGTTATTGTCATCCGCCAGCGCCGACACCGAAAAAATCGTCAGCCCGGCCAGGGAGACCCAATACAGTTTCTTTTTCAGCAATAGGTTCATTGGCGGCTCCTGTCTAGCTTCTGGTCGAGACGTGCTTTAACGTTCATCTTCTGCATCTCTCCCCAGGCGTTTGGCGGCGTGCTTGCGTAGCAAAATATACAGCCCCAGCCCCAACACCACGGAAATCCCCAAACCAGTCAGGGATAAAAGCACCACATGTTTACTGGCATACCAGATAAAGATCAGATACCAGGGCAGTTCCCCGCTCGGGAACTGTTCGCCAACCTGGAAACTGCGTACGCCGTTCTGATCGGTGATCACCGCCAGATCGCCACGCACCCCAGCGTTGATCCGGGCCGATTTCAGATCGCCATAGATTTTGTTCAAGCCATCGTCGGAAGAGGCGCTAGCCACCACCACCACCCGTTGCGGATCCCAACCGGAACGGAAGCTGAAAAATCCACGCCAGTCCGTCAATGAGGAGAGATAGCGATCGGCGTCGATGCCCTGGGTTCGCCAGTTACCTTTCAGGTAGGACTGCAATTTTTCCAGCGTAGACTGCGCCTTCACCACCAGCCCGCCGCTATCGTTTAGCGCAAAAGGCACCTGTTGCAACAGCCGCTGATAGAAGGCGCTCTGCGCCAGTGAGGCGACCACCAGCACGTCTTTGCCCTTGAAATCGTCCAACTCGCTCTCGTTGCCCCGCAGGCCAAAGCGGATATCCACGTTGCCAATCGAGCTGCCGGTAGCCGCACCTGAGCGAGCGGTCAGGTTCAACAGCATGCGTACTTCGCTGGCCGTGGGTTTTTCCGCCATTAACAGCACGGTTTGCGAAAAATCTGCCAGCTTGGAGAATGGGAAGGAAGCCCCGACGTAATACGAGAGATTGGGCAACTCGGTGAAATGGTAGGTATCGCTCAGATCAATATACGAGTTGGGCCCGATATGGCTCTTGAGGGTATTACTATCCGCCGGATCGCAGGAGGTACCGTTTTTCGGCACGATAGAGAAATAAAGCTCCAGCATGTTGTCGCCGTAAATCAGATACGGTGGCAGGGCCAAGGTGTATTGTTCCTGGCGAATGTCGCCGCCAAACTGGTGCCACAGCAGCTCCAGCAGTCCGTGTTTGTTCACCGAAAGGTTACGCAGGAAGGTGCCGTTCAGCGTGGCGCTGAGCTGGGATTTATTCTCATCGATCCAGTTGTCGGTGGGGAAACGGTAGTTGATTTGCAGCGGGACGTTTCTGCCATCCCACATAAACAGGTCCGGGGCGGCACGAAAAGCAATGCGCACCGCATCATGGTAAACGCCAGTGACGGTCAGTTCCTCATTACTGGCCACCAGCTTATCAAAGCTGACCGGCTTGCTGGTATCGATCCAGCGCGGGGCGTCATAGGGCTGGCGCAGCGGAATAGTCACCGGCTTCACCGCCAGCGACGCGGTTTTCTCCGGCAACGGCTGGCTGACCAGACGATAGGCGGCCTGGCGCATCTCGGTGGCGTTACGCCCCATTACCAGCAGCAGCTTGTAAACCGGGTTCAGCGGATTATCAATCATCTGGATGGTAGGTCCATCGGCCTGTGGCAGAGTCAACTGGCCAATCTGCTCGCCGGGGCGCGCAAAGATAATGCCGTTCTGCTCAGGCAAGCTGTCCTGCAACACCTGGAAGTTCAGGTTGTTATGGCGCGTAATTTTCCCCAGATAAGAGCTGACGATAGCGGCTGCGGCCACCTCTTCCGGCCGTTTTTCCTGGCCGAAGATCACGTCCACCAGGGTGGGTTGCATGGCCTGAGGATCGAAGAACGGGTTAGGGAATCGGCCAAGGTTCGGGCTGATATTCAGCACCTGGTTTTCCAGATGCAACTGGCTGGTTGGCAGCACCTTGAGCCAATACTTATTGGCCGCCCCCTTTTCGCACAACATGGCCGCATTGCTGCCGTTGCCGATGCTGAAACTCAGGTTGTTGCGCGCCACAATCATCGCGGCAGGGATTGGCACCCGCAAACTCACCTTGGCTTCTTGCAATTGGTTAAGCTTCTGGGTGCTCAAGGGTTGTCCATTGAGCATCAGTTGCAGTTCGGTATCGGTTCCCATCAGCGCTGGGGAGATTTCGAGATCCAGCACCAGATTGCCGTCCGTCACCACCCAATCCGAGGGTAAGGTAAAGGTGAAACCGGACTGCTGCTGCCAGTTGCTCAACGTCAAGCCATTGCTCTGCCCCATCTCGCCCACGCTGAGCGTAGAAGCAACCGACTGGTTGAAAACGGTGGCCGGCGGCGAAGCGATATCAAGCGGAGCTGTTTGCTCAGCACTGCCCGGCACTGCACCCGCTGGTGGAGCATCAGTTGGGCGCGGCAAGGTCGGAAAACCTGGTACCTCAACACTCTCGCTGGCATAAGGCATTGCAGGCTGCGGATCGGCCGCTATCGCCAGACCAGAAAGCCCCATCCCCAACATCAGGCCGCTGACCAGGGCAATGAACGTAGATCTGCCTGTCGGCAACTTGGTTTTCACCCGACTCATAGGGCTTGTTCCTTATCCCGCTTTAACTCAGGCCGTTTCTGCTGCTTTTTGGCCCGCCGATCGCGCCAGGAAAAATAGAACAACTCGAAAATGCAGCGCAGGACGCCCAGCAACGAACGTAGTGGCCGATCCTGTGGGAAAGGTTTGGTCTGGATCCAGGCATCCGCGCGCGCCAATACCACCCGTACCAACTCCCGCCGTTTTTCAATCGGCATCTCTTTGAACATTAAGCGGGTCACCGACTTGTCGGCATCGATCAGCTCTACCGGGAAACTGACGGCGCCGGACTTGAGCGATATTTCCACCTCTTCGATCGGATCGTTGAGGAAACGTTCGTCCGGCGTTTTCAATTTGACCCCGCCCATCGAAAGATCCAGGGTTTCGGTACGCATCGCCGCGCCGCTGGCAAAATACAGCACCGCAGGCAAAGTGGCATCGATACGGATGGTTTTTCGGACCTGGCGTGTTTCCCGCGCTACGGCAATGGCGGCCAGCAGGATAATCATACTGAAGCTGGCCCAGGCGATGTTCAGCATAATAACCTGCGGGTTGGCTCCATAGTGATCCGGCATCAACAGGCGGATCACCCCCCAGGCGGTACCGATTAACAGCAAGGACACGGCGATAATATGCGGCCGGACAATATGGAAGTCGAAATAGTTAACGTCCAGCAACGCGCCTTTATCCGTCACGTTAAACTTGCCGTGCTTTGGCGAGATCATCGTCAGCAGGGTTGGTATTACCAGATGGAAACACATCACTGTCTCATAGATTTCCCCCCAGAACGAATAACGATAGCGCCCGTTGGCTCTGGAGTTGATATAGATAGACATCACCAGATGCGGTAACACATAGGCGAAAATCAGCCCGGCGGAGGAGGCAATGATATTGAGGTTGAACAGCAGATAAACCAGCGGAGCCACGCAGAATATCACCCTGGGTAAGCCGTACTGGAAATGCAGCATGGCGTTCAGATAGCATAAACGCTGCTGCCAGGTCAGGCCGCGCCCCAGCAAGGGATTATCCACCCGGAAGATCTGCGTCATGCCACGCGCCCAGCGGGTACGTTGGATCACGTGCAACCCCAAGCGTTCGGTAGCCAGCCCGGCGGCCAATGGCAATGCCAGGAATGCCGTGTTCCAGCCCCGGCGCTGCATCTTCAAAGCGGTATGGGCATCTTCGGTCACGGTTTCTACCGCAAAACCGCCCACCTCTTCCAGCGCCGAACGGCGGATCACGGCACAGGAGCCACAGAAGAAAGTGGCGTTCCAGTTATCATTACCCTGCTGCACCGGCCCGTAGAACAGTGCGCCTTCGTTAGGGACTTTGCTCGCCTCTGACAGGTTGCGTTCAAACGGATCCGGGGAATAGAAGTAGTGCGGAGTCTGGATCAACGCCAGGCGCTCATCCACCAGGAAGCTGCCGACCGTCGCCTGCAAGAAGGCGCGGGTTGCCACGTGATCGCAGTCAAACACGGTGATCAATTCACCCTGCGTCACTTTCATCGCGTTATTCAGATTGCCCGCTTTGGCATGGTGGTTATTGTTGCGGGTAATATAGCCTACGCCCGCATCGGCACAGAATACGGCAAACTCATTACGTTTGCCGTCATCCAGCACGTAGATTTTCATTTTGTCTTTCGGATAGTCAATGCACTGCGCCGCCAGGATGGTATCGCGCACCACGTCCATACTTTCGTTGTAAGTAGGAATATAGACATCTACCGTTGGCCATAGCGACGTGTCGTCGGGCAGCGGTTCAATAGTGCGTTTTAATGACCAGGTGGTCTGAATATAACCAAACAGCAATATCACCAGGGCATACAGCTCGGTGATAAACAGGGCAATACCTAGCACAGCCTCCAGAGTACTGTTGAAATGCAGGGTTTCTGTCGCGCGCCAGTAGATGTAACGTAATGACATCAGGGTCGACATCACAATCATTACCAGGGTAACTTTTTTGCTTTTACTTACCCCTAAGATAAATACGATCGCAATGCAGATCAGGCCAAAGATATACTGATTATCACTGCTCATGGGGGCAATGATAATCAACAGGATAAAAGGTAAGGCCAACAGCAGTAAGAAATAAAAGAGTATTTTATTCATAACCAACCAGACAATCCTTACGAAGAGCCATAAATAGACGTAGTATGATGATACGTCCCATCTCCAACACTAAGCCCTAAAATTACTGCGACCTTTTTACTGATCTGCTCAATATCAAATGCAGCAGCCGACACTGGGCTAATATCCATAATCGCCCGTTGCGATGCATTGGCCTCTGGGACACACTCATCGCGGTGGATGGTACCCAGTAGTTTGTCTTGCAAACGCTGCTCAAAGAAATGGGTCACATCCCTGCTCAACGTACGCCGCATGTCACTCTGGTTGACCACATAATACTCGCCGACCTCATTGCTGGCGGGCGCACTCATAAATTTATGCTGCTCAATAGTGGGCAATAAACTGAGCGATGCGGTATCGGCCAGCAACACCATAATGCGCATGTCCGCCGCGACCTGCATGGCCTGTACTGCTGCGTTACGCCCTGGCGGCATATCGGCAATTACCACCATGCCGGGGATCTTCAGCACCGCACTCAGGCCACGTTGGATAAACATTGGCTCATTGAGCAGATTGTCATCGAACTGAAGTCGCTGCTCATCGGTGACGTCACCGTAAGGTAAAACGAACAGGTTCGGCCCAACCTTGAGAATAAATTGGCTCCAATCGGATAAACTCGCCGACTGAGCAACAAAACCTCGGTTATCGGAAATAGGCACGCCAAAATGCAGCCTTAACGCATTCTGCGAGTCGAAGTCGACCACCAACACCTTACTGCCGCTACGGGCCAATGCATAAGCCAAATTAGCAGTAACCGTGGTTTTCCCTACCCCTCCTTTCGGAGAACAAACACAAACTAACGGCATGAGGCAATAGACTCTAAAAGTGGTTTGAGTAATGTATTGCGACCGGCATCCATCACCTCACCGGCAGTCGACATTTTCTTGCTGAACATCTGCTTGAAACGTTGATTCTCTGGCTGTGGGGCTGGCGATGGGGTGCTTGCAAGCGAATTAAAAGGGTTACCCTGAGCAGGAAGGGGACGTGAGCTTTCCGGCTGGGCATTTTTGGTAAGCTTAGGCTCCGCCGGAGGAGCGAAACGATCAAAATTATGAGGAATGTGGCCGGGCAAGGCGCTATTTTCTGTTATCACCGTCTTGGGTTGTACAGGTGGTTCGCCCGCTAAAGGTGCGCTGGAAAAAAGATCCGTACCAGCGATCGGCGTTGGCTGCGAGCTGTTGGTAGGGACACCCCCATTGCCTGCTACCTGCTCAACAATAGACCAGCGATACGGCGCCGATGCTACATCGTCTCGGGGAAACTCTTTATAATCAATCCCTTTGAGATTTGTCTTATCTTTAAATCCTTGGACATCATCATATTTACTCATAATCCCGACCTATAAGCTTACGCTTGGCACTGTATGAATACATACAAATCACGAATGTGAAATAGCGTGATCTATAACCCAAATACAGAATGGAAAATCGTCTATGTATTTTAAGCGCTTCTCTTCTTATGATTTAGATAGAGTAGCTTACAAGTCCTTTTTTACAACCAAGATGGAGCAAACCTCCGTCATCGATGGAAAGTCATGCAAGACCCCAAAAGCTGGTGAGCTGAGTGTAATCTACTTCTTTAAAGTTATACACTGAGTTTTAAACGTTTTTATCCCGTCTTATCACATATCCCACCAGCTTATGCCATAATTTAAGTGGTTAGTAATATATAGTCTGGTATTGGAGATTTTTTTACTTAAAATAACCAACATAACAGTGATAAATACTCGGAGCGAAGGTATTCACCCCGAGTAATAGCAGGTAATAAGGGAGATTATCGCAACCTGACCAGCCCATGCTCCAATGTCTCCACTTGGCCGGTAGCGACCAGGCAGCAGGCAACCTGCCGAGCGATAGGCTCGGGAATGGCAACCTCACCAGCCAGACAACGTTCCGTCCAACGCGCCGTAGTTGCGGCATCCTTGGCGGCAGGCACCTCAGCCAACGCATCCTGTTCTGGCCGTTCCAGCAAAATCTGCTGCTGACCACCGACGATATAGTGGATTTTTGGACAGCGTTGCGGATTGGCGTAAGCCTCCCCTTCGGTACCATGCATCAGCAATCCCCGTGCACCGATCTGGCAGAAAAATGAGGCAACGCGCTCGACGTATTCCGGATGAGAAACGCTGGCGATGCGCAGCACGTCCTGCTCACCAAATGGCGTCGCCAATTTTGCCAGGGTATGGGCGCTGTTACGCACGCCCATCTTCCAGCGCAGCCCAAGCTGTTTTTCCAACGCTGGCGCAAGCGCCGACACGGGGATAAACACCGCATCTCCGCCGTCCAAACGCCGTTGGGCAGTCTGGGGATCTTCAGACCACGGCACCCCAAGCTCACGGAAAATCTCTGCGCTGGTGACACGCGTGCTGTCGTTTACTACGCCGTGAACCAAGACCGGCAACCCTACCCTGGCCATTAACAGCGCCAGTAACGGCGTCAGGTTGGCCTGTTTACGAGCGCCGTTGTAACTGGGTAGCACCACCGGCATCGGACGGCCCTGTGGGGGTTGCAACCGCATCACCTGCTGTTGCATTGCCTGATAGAAGCCAAGCATTTCCTCCTCGGCCTCTCCCTTGATACGCATGGCAATCAGGATGGCTCCCAACTCCAGGGGCGGCACAGCATCGGCCAGCATCGCCTGATAGAGCTCAAAAGCCGTTTGCCGATCCAGATCGCGCGCATGGTTCTTGCCACGGCCTATTTCTTTGATAATTTTGCTGTAATCCATCGTTCGCCCTGCAGATAACATTTGCACTAAGCATACCTTATCCGCGACGGCGCTCAACCTCATCGGCAAGTTGCTGCTGGCAATCGTCACCGGCTCGCAGGCCGTCGATCACCCCGTCGATATCTTCAGCGCTGCGGTTCTGGCTCATTTTCCATTTCCCTTCACGCCGGGTGACGGCGATTTCGATGCCAATAATGCCTTTGATATTGGCGGCAATATACTCCGCAGGCGCATCGTCAAGACGCCAAGGTTGCGGCTGGTTACCTTCATGCACCGCCGTCAGTTCCGTCAGCAACTGACGCAACCAGGCGCTATCTTGCGTGACCGCTGGCGTTCCCCACATGTGTACGGCGGCATAATTCCAGGTCGGCACCGCTTTGCCAGTGCGCCGCTTGGTTTCATACCATCCCGGCGAGATATAGCCTTCGGCCCCTTGGAATACTATCAGGCATTCTTGCCCGGCTTGCAGCACCGACCAATGTGGGTTACCTCGCGATAAATGCGCCCTGAGTGTCAGTTGCCCTTGCTCATCGATATCTATCAGAAAGGGGATCGGATCCGCCATCAGCCCTTGGGGTCCCTGGCTAATGAGCATCCCCAGTGGGTTGGCACGCACCAAGGCTATCTGGGCGTCCAAATCGTCTTCACGGAATGACGCTATCTGGTACATGGCTGACGTTCTCCTTATTTTATTGCTGAGAGCTTGCGGATATAGCGAGATCTAGTGGATTAAGGCAGTATCCGCAAGCATAAAATAGAATGATGTATTCCCCGTCATACATGGCATGAAAAATGGGGATCTATGTCGCTATAGCAGCGATCGCCGTAGCAGTGGGGTTCCGGTGATAACTGATAAATTACAACGCAGCGCCGGGCAAACCGGCGCAATAATGCTTTAATCGCCCCTAGCTAGCTGCCGATGGGTGAAGATCAGCAAGACCAAAGCAACCAGCATCGCCAACAGGTTGTAACCCATGGCACCAGCAAAGGCGCTGGCATAATGCTGTGGATCTGCGCCCCCGGCCAGCAACGGAACAAAGAACATGCCGCTGGCCGCAATCCCCAGAGCACCGCCTACCTGCTGCACCGTTGACACCAAGCCTGCCGCCATACCGGCCTGATGCTCCTTCGCCAAGCCAAGCACCCAATTAAGCAATGGCGTCATACTCAATGCCTGACCAAAGCCCAAAATCATCAGGCCGGGTAAAAGTTGTAACGGATGGCTGAACGCTCGCCCCCATAGCACCTGCACCACCAGCAATACCATGCCACTGGCGTAGACCACCACCCCGCCTGCCAACACAATATTCCCCCAACGTTGCCCCCAGCCCGGAGCCAAAAAGGAGGCCAGCATAAAGGCGGCACTGGCCGGAGCAAACAGGCAACCCGCCTGGAACGGCGTCAGCCCTATTCCGGCCTGTAGCAGTAGGGCAAAACAGAGAAAGAATGAGGATGCGGTGGAGTAAATCGCCAGCACAATTACCGTGCCGCGGGCAAAGTGACCTTGGCGAAATAGCGCCGGATCGAGCACCGCATCACCGGAGTGACGGGCAAGTTGCCGTTCCCAACGCACAAACCAGGCTAACAGCGCCACTGCCAGCACCATCATCGGCACGGTCCACCAAGGCCAGTGACGCGATGGGCCTTCCAGTAACGGGAACAGTAGCAGCAGCAAACCGCCAGCGGCCAGCAGCAGACCTTTAGCATCCAGCCGCTGCGCCTGCTCCAGCCTTGACTCCGGAATACGTCGTGCCGCCATCACCGCCAGCACGCCAATCGGCAGGTTGATCAGAAAGATCATGCGCCAACTGCTGCCCAGAATATTGGCCTCGATAATAAAACCGCCCAACACCTGGCCACAAATCGCCGCCAGCCCCAGCGTCATCCCCAAACGAGCAAAGGCTCGCCGCCGCTGCTCCTCGCCATACAGTACGCGCAATAAGGCATAAATTTGTGGAAACAGCAGCGCCGCCGCCGCACCTTGCAAAAAGCGGGCAACAATCAGCACCCACAGCGAACCTGCCAAACCGCAAAGCGTCGAGGTCAGCGCAAAAGCCAACATGCCATAGCTAAACATACGCCGCCGACCGAAGCAGTCTCCCAAGCGTCCGCCAGCAATCAGCAAGATGCCGAAGGCCAGTTCATAACCAGCGATAATCAGCCCAACTTCAGCAAAGCTGGCGTTGAACTGTTGCTGGATCACCGGCACCGCTACGTTAACCACAAACAAATCGAACATGGTGACGAACCCACCGAGTAACAACACCGGCAGCCCCGGTAATCCGGCCTTTCTGTCAGACAAGGTATGCTCCATAACGCCTCCTGATAACATGATGGCGGCAGTATGGAACATGCTTTAAACTGTTACTATATAGCCAATTATACTATTACCAAGAGTAACAGGACCCGCCGATGCCACCACGTACCCTTAACCGCACCCGTCAAGAGCTGGCAGATTTCCTGCGTATGAAGCGTGAAAAACTCTCTCCCCAGGCCGTTGGCCTTCCGAGCGGCACGCGGCGGCGTACGCCTGGGCTAAGGCGTGAAGAAGTTGCCGCCTTGGCTGGCGTGGGCCTGACCTGGTACACCTGGCTGGAACAAGGGCGGGAAATCAATGCTTCGGTGGGATTTCTGGAGGATCTGGCGCGGGTTCTGAAGCTGGATGCGACCGAACGCTATCATCTGTTTTTACTGGCGCATCAGCGGCCCCCGGTAATAGCAGGCCACCAGTGGTGCCAGGTCACGCCGTTGGTACGCCGCTTGCTGGACGATCTTACCCTGCGCCCGGCCTATGTGATGAACCTGAGCTGGGATATTATCGCCTGGAACCCGGCGGCAGACCGCCTGTTTGCCATCGCTGAGCGTCAGCCACAGCAGCGCAATATGCTGTGGATGCTGTTTGCCGATCCCGAACTCAATCAACGGTTGATGGGATGGCAGGAGCAGGCGCCGCAAATCCTGGCCAGCTTTCGGCGTGATTACGCCCGCGCCCCGCAAGATGCCACCATGTTGCAACGCATTCAGGCTCTGAGCGAAGTATCCCCTCAATTTCGCCAACTGTGGCAGCAGCACGATATTCATGGCCGCTGCCAGGGGCAACGTACTTTCCTGGTTGCAGGGGCAGGTGAAGTGACGTTTGAACACGCCTCGTTTATTGTCGATGAAGACAACCACCTGCGGTTGGTCATGTACAGCGCACAGCCTGATTGTCCCGCCAGTGCCGCCTTTGAGGCAATGCTGTAATCAGCGGGTACGGCGGCGAGCAAACGGATTTTTGCGCTTTTTCTCTTTCTTGGCGGCCTCTGCCGCAGATTTCAATGCCGCCTTATGGGCTTTGTCCGCTTCCGGCACTTCGCGCTGTTCGATCGGGAACACCGGCAGCGCCGCCAACAGGCGTGAACCATAGCTCTTGGTCAACAGACGGCGGTCATAAATCACGATTTCACCGTGGCACTCGTTGCTTCGGATCAGGCGGCCCACCTGTTGGATCAGGTTAAACGACGCGCTTGGCAGGCTCTGCACCTCAAACGGATAACGATTGAGGGATTTAAGCCATTCGCCCTCGGTAAGGATCACCGGGCTGTCGATCGGCGGGAAGGCAATCTTGTGGATATGCACCTGGGTCAGCAGTTCACCTTTCAGATCCAAGCCTTCGGCAAATGACTGTAGCCCGACCAACACGCTGGCAGTGCCCTTCTCTACCCGCTTACGGTGTTCTTCCACCAGCCGGTAGCGTGGCTGATCTCCCTGCACCAGCAACATCAGACGCAGATCGGTGACATAGCTGAGGAAGGTCTGCATCGCACGGTGGCTGCTGAACAGGATCAGCATCCCCTTGTGCTGGCCGCTGGCCTGCTCGCCACGGAAAAAGCGCGCCATCTCTTCCAGATGCTCGGCCTCGTTGGCCATCGCCGGTTCAAAACGCATCTTGGGAATGACGATTTTACCCTGTTCGACGTGATTAAACGGCGAAGACAGCGTTTCAAAGCGATCGCCCGCCTTCTCGCTCAGCCCGCTCATCTCTTGCAGCCGTGAAAAACTATTCAATGAGCGTAACGTTGCCGAGGTGACCACCACGTGTGGCACCTTGCGCCACAGCAGTTTTTCCAACTGATCGCTGACGCGGATGCCCACGCAATGCAGATAAAGATGGGTAACGTTATCGCGTAGTTCACGCGCAATCCATTTGGAGATCGGCGCGTTGGAGGATTTATCCATCGCCGCCAGCCGCCACAGCTTGCTCATCGCTTCCAGGTAGCCCAGCGTGCGGCTCATCTGGATGATGGAACGATGCAACCGCACAATATCGTGCTTGCCGGTCTGCTCGGTGAGGTCGTTAAGAATAAATTCGGCCAGGCCGCGCAGGCCGTCCGTCAGTTTGAACAGGCGCGCGCAGATCTCGACCATTTCGGCAGGAAGTTCACCCATTTCGAAGCGATATTCGGCGTTGCCGCTGTCTGGCGGCAGATAGGCGTTGGCCTGGTGCTCAAAAATCTGGATCAGCTCGCGCAATTCTTCACAGTGGTTTTTTAGCCGTTCGCTATTGGCCAACCCCGGCGGGTTCTTTGGCCGGTACTGCGTCATGCACTGTTCCACCTGGCGCACGATCATATCGAGCTGGAGGTTGGTTGACAGCGCGGTGATCTCACCGTCAATCTCCAGCGCATCCCGTGCCACCTCCGGCAGATGATGGCCTTCGTCCAGCACCAGCAGCAACTCTTTCGGGTTCGGCAATACCGACTCGGTTTCCAGCGCCGCCATCACCAGCGCGTGGTTGGCTACCACCACGTCGGCGGTTTCAATTTCTTTGCGGGCGATGTAGAACGGGCATTCACGAATATAGTGGCAGTTGCGCCCCAGGCAGTTGGCCTTGTCGGTACTCAGCTTGCCCCATAGGGGGTCATCGATCGATAGCGGGTAGTGATCGCGCAGGCCATCCCATTCATGGCGCGCCAGGGCTTTCGCCAGCTTTTGGCACAGCGCCTGCTCTTCACCACTGGACGGCGCCAGCTCGTCTTCGTCCAGGTACAGCATCAGATCGCCCTGTTCGACCACGTCGGTGCTCATCGCCGCGAGATTACGCGGGCAAACATAGCGCCCACGGCCAAACGCGCCGGTGAATTTCAGATCGGGAATGATCTTTTTCAACAGCGGTAAATCTTTGCTGTAGATCTGATCCTGCAGCGCCACGTTGGCGGTACTGACCACCAACGGTTTGCTTTCGGCACGGCCAACGGCAATACCCGGTATCAGGTACGAGAGCGTTTTACCCACGCCGGTTGGCGCTTCGATCGCCAGATGGCGAGGGTAATCGCCGGCCAGAGTCTTCGCTACTTCAGCGATCATCTGTCGCTGAGGGGCACGGGAAATAAAATCCGGTATTTGCTGCTGCAGGGCTTTGTACCACTGGCCGATCTGATCTTTAACTGCGGGGGAAAGCGCCATTCAACTCTTATCTATACGAAATGATGGCGCTATTGTCCCACAGACCGCCCGCGGCGTCAGCCCGAGTTACGGTTGGCTTACCAACATTGCGAAACGCACCGCAATGCCCCCCTTCTCTCACAGTGAAACAGTGATTTTTTTGCGTATAACCTCGCATGTTTGCACAATAGGCCCCCCTCCTCTGAAACAAAAAACGCCTCTCCTGGATTATTTTTCACCCTTCGATATCCATTTACCTAACCTGTCATAAATACATCACACAACTGCGGTAAAAAATCTTCGCTGCGCTAACTCCGGCAGTAAAGTAAAACAGCGATACAGCTGATGATAAGCGTCTTTCAATCGTACAAAGCAGGGAACACCATGAAACCTAATCTTCTTGCCGTTATTGCGGCACTTTTTATTGCTCAGACCGCACAGGCAGCAGAGATCTACAATAAAGACGGTAACAAGCTTGATTTTTATGGCCGGGTAAAAGCACTGCACTATTTCTCTGACGATACCAGCAATGATGGTGATAAAACCTACGTACGTATCGGCTTTAAAGGGGCAACCCAGATTAACGATATGCTGACCGGCTACGGCCAGTGGGAATATCAGATCGCCGCCAACCATAGCGAATCGGATGGCACGAAAGACACTAAAACCCGTCTTGGTTTTGCTGGCTTGAAAGTGAAAAACTTTGGTTCATTTGACTATGGCCGTAACTACGGCGTTATTTACGACGTTGCTGCCTGGACGGATATGCTGCCGGAATTTGGCGATGACACCTATATCAAAACCGACAACTTTATGACCGGGCGCGCCAACGGCGTGGCTACCTACCGTAACAACGATTTCTTCGGCCTGGTCGACGGCCTGAAGTTCGCGTTGCAGTATCAGGGCAAGAACGAAAACGATGCCCGCGCCAACAGCAAAGCTAACGGCGACGGCTTCGGTCTGTCTTCCAGCTACGAAATCATCGATGGCGTCAGCGTTACGGCCGCCTATGCCTCCTCTAACCGGACTACCGGTCAGAAACAGAGCAGCTATGGCAAGGGGGATAAAGCCGACGTGTGGGCAACCGGCCTGAAATACGACGCCAACAGCGTGTATCTGGCCGCCACCTATGCGGAAACCCATAACCTGACGCCAATTTCCGGCACCGCGACCATTAATAATACCCCTACCTCAGTAAGCGGGTTTGCCAATAAAACCCAGAACGTGGAAGTGGTTGCGCAATATCAGTTCGACTTTGGCCTGCGCCCGTCACTAGCTTATGTCCAGTCCAAGGCTAAAGATATTGAAAATATCGGTGACACCGACCTGGTGAAATATATTGATGTGGGTGCTTACTATTACTTCAATAAAAACATGTCCACCTATGTGGATTATAAAATCAACCAACTCGATGACAACAACAAGCTAGGTCTAAAAAACGACGACGTGATTGCCGTGGCTTTGACCTATCAGTTCTGATTTACGCTGTGACACATAACCACTACTGCAATTTATAGCTACGGCTATTTCTGAAGTGACTTCGCCGGGCGAATTCGCCCGGCTTTTTCATCACGACTATTGCTCACAAATCCGACACAAACAGCTTAATACTTGCCTGATTGGCCAATCGCAGCTAGATATAGAGGTCTCATCGCTGCCTTTGGAACCGCCATGCCTATCGATAGCCAGTTCGAGTTTCACTCCGCCTTGCACTACAGCAGCATGCAGCTGGCGCAAATACTCAGCCACTGTTTTGAGAACTACATTGTTCCCTTTGTGATCGACGGCGAAACCTTTAGCAGCCGCTTTGCCGCCGAAGACCTCAGCCTGAACCACAGCATTGTCGTCACCCACCAGCAGCACCCGGTGGCGCTGGCCCTGATCGCGCGCCGGGGCCAACATAGCCGTGTGGCGGCCTTATCTATCCGCCCGGAAATGCGTGGCAGAGGGTTAGGCAGGACGTTGATGCAACGCATTATTGCGGATGCCCATACGCGAGGCGATCGCCGGCTTTCGCTGGAGGTGATCGCCGGTAATCAAGCGGCTCTGGCACTGTATCAACAGGTGGGCTTAGCCATCACCCGCACGCTATGGGGATTTCACGCCCCCTTGGCAACCCCGGAACCCTCGGCAACCTTGCAACCGATCGACCCGTTGGCACTTGCCCAGCAGATGACCGCCGACGGCCAACATGGCTTGCCGTGGTTAATTGCCCCAGAGTCGCTGTATAAACTGCCCGGCTCCCCGCGCGCCTTCACTCTGGAAAAGCAGGCTTTTGCTTTGGTTATGCCGGGCGCACAGCAGTGCCATCTGCGCATGATTTATGTGCCGCCAGCGCTTCGCGGCCAAGGCCAGGCGCGCCGTCTGTTGCAAGCGCTGCAAGCACAGTTTGCCCCACTGGCGCTGTCGGCCAATGTGTTTGTCCCAGACGACGTCGCTCCCTTCTTCCAGCACCTTGGCTGGCGTGAAGATCCTTTGCGTCAGTTTGAAATGACAATGGCGATCTGATGCTTTCCCCCTGAATTATTCAGGGGGAATATTCTGAGGCACGGGTTATAACAGTGTACGTAGCAGAATAAACATCAGCATACTCAGCACCACGACCGCCAGCGTATTGCGCAGGAAAACGGCCAGAACAATAGCGAATACGGCTCCCCATAGATAAGGGTTTTCGGGCAGTGCGCGCCACTCATCCCCGTTGAAGGCGATGATTGGTCCGCAGATGGCAGTCAGTACCGCGGGTACCGAGAAGCTCAACAAAGTTCTCATCCGTTGCGATAAGCGCACCGGTAGGCCAGGTGCCAGGAAACAGTAGCGGTTGAAGAAGACGATCACGCCCATCAACACAATGGTCAGCCAGATCATTCTTTCCCCCTGCTGCACAGCAGCCCAACCAACATCGCCACCACGGTGGTAATAATCAAAGCGCCAGGTACCTGATAATGGTGCAAGCCAATCGACAGCACCAAGGATGTCAAGACGCAGGCCAGCACCGGCAGATTACGTATCAACGGCACAATGATGGCGATAAAGGTCGCCGCGATTGAGAAATCAAGACCGTAGCTATCGAGATCAATGCTGCTGGCCGCCACTACGCCGAGCAAGGTGGCCAAGAACCAGCTCAAATAAAACGCCAGCCCTGCCCCCAGTGCATACCAACGGTTAAAGCGCGCTGGACCATGATCCCCCGTCAGAGCAAATAGCTCATCGGTCAGCAAAAACGCCAGTGCTACCCGCCACCGCAGCGGTAGCGGAGCAATACATTCCCGTAAGCGCAGACCGTAGAGGAAATGCTGAGCGGTGACAAAAAAGGTGGAGATCAGGATCGCCAGCATACCGGCACCGGTCTTGATCATCCCCATCGCCACCAGTTGCGAGGCTCCGGCAAAAACAATCGCCGACATCCCCAGCCCCTCGGCCGCCGTCAGGCCACTCTGGATCGCCATTGACCCCGCAAGTATCCCCCAGGGCAATACCGCCAGGCACAGCGGCAGAATCGACACGGCCCCTTGCAAGGCCGGACGCAGGCGCAACGTTGGCGGCTCCGTGAGTGTTGATTGGTAAGTCATTCTTTTCTCCTTCGAACGAAGAAGTAGCATAGCGCAGGAAAGAGAGCGAGTATTGTATACGCTTGCGTATTTATCTTAACGATTTGACATAGTCACCGGGCGTCACGCCGATGGACTTGCGGAAATGACGGTGGAAATGGCTCTGATCGTGAAAACCGCAGGCCAGTGCCGTTTCCAGCACGCCATTGCCCGCTTTCAACAGCTGGCGCCCTTTACGCAAACGCGCCTGGATCTGGTAGGCATGAGGCGGTAAACCGGTCACCTGTTGAAACTGGCGCAACAAATAATAAGGGCTCAGCCCGGCTTTCTCTGCCAATTCCAGCAGGGAAATATTGACCTCGGGGAAATCATCCAGAAAGGCTTTGATCCGCGCTATCTGGCTTTGTGCCTTACTTTGCACGGCAGGCACTATGCGGCTTTTACCGTGGCGCAGCATCAACCAGGTCAGCGCCGAAAACACCAATGTCTCTTTCACCAGACGGTTTTCATTACTGCGCATCATACCGAAGGCTAATCGCAACTGCCCGGCTAGCCCGGCGTCCTGCACCACGGGATTAGGGAAATAGGGCGTAGCCCCGGCGACGGTTTTCAAATCGCGGGATAAGAACGCCAGCAGTTCCGGTTTGGGATACATGGCCTGATAGGACCAGCCGTCTTCGCTGGCAGAGCTGCCGGTATGGATATCATCGGCGTTGACCAGGATCACACTGCCCAACGGCGCGACATGCTCGCCGCCAGTACGGTAAAAACGCTGGGCTCCCTCGTCAATCACACCTACGCAGAAACCCTCGTGACTGTGGCGGGAGAAGGTCTGGCGGCGATAGGTGGCCTGCAACACTTCCAGCCCGCCGAGATCGTCGACGTGCATGAAATTAGCCTGTTCCTGACGCCCTTTCCGGCTCATGCTCTTCGCCATGCTTACCTTCCCCGCTGAATGAAAAGCATTCTAGCACTCACCTGAACCAGGCGTTTGTACAAAATTGCTCGGATCCTCGGCAGGCTGGCTAATGGCCGCACTGCGCCAGGCGCTGTAGATCGCCAACAGCGGGGCCAAGGCAAACAGCAGGAACAGCCAATGAGCAGCGGAGGACGCGCCCTCGATCCCGCCCGGCGCGGTAAATCCGGCCAGATTGGTGACCATCCCCGCCAATGCCGCGCCAAACGCCGTGGCGAAGAGTTGCACCGTGGTAATGGAAGCCCCGGCAATATCCTTATCGGCCTGAGGGGCCACCTGCAAAATGCGCGTCAGCAGGTGCGGCCAACCAAAACCGATCCCGAAACCGACCAACGTCAAAGCCAGCACGATCGGCCCCAGTGCCTGCCAGTGGCCGTTAGAAGGAATTGGCATCAGCACTGCCAACCCCAGCAAACCAAGCAGCACCAGGATCGGCCCGCTGATTATCGCCAAACGGATCCCCACGCCGCGCCAACCGGAGCTAAGGATTTCCGACAGTGTCCAACCTGCTGCCATAGTGGCAGCAATATAGCCGGAAATCAGCGGTGACTGACCATGCAGGGTTTGCAAGAAGTAAGGCACAAAGATCTCGCTGGTCATGCCGATCACCAACAAAGTCACTGTCACGTACAGCGAAGCCAGCGCCGAACCACGACGCAGTGCCTGATGTGGCAGCAGGCGAGCGCGGGAATGTCCCTCACGCCGGATTAACCCAATCAACAACAGCAACGCCAGCACAATCCCGCCCACATTTAGCCAACCGCTATCTGCCAGGCTGCCAGCCGACACCACCAATACCGCGCCAGCCAGCAGCAGCAACTGCATCAGCGGTAACGGCGTTGGCCGCTGCTGCGGTTTACCCTTGGGCAGAATACGGAACGTAAAGGCGGCGTACAGCACCATAATCGGCAACAGAATACCGAACGCCCAGCGCCAGGCGTTCAATTCGGCAAAAATCCCGCCGACGGCTGGCCCCACCAACGTGGCAATCCCCCACATCGCGGAGATCAGCGCCATGGCGCGTGGCCAGAGTTTTTGTTCAAACACCAGGTTAATCATCGCGTAGGACAATGCAAAGATCAGGCCACCGCCAAACCCCTGTACCGTGCGGCCAATCAACATCACCGGCATGGAAGGGGCCAGTGCACACAGCATCGCCCCCACAATGAAGAACAGCGACGCCACCAGATAAGCGCTACGCGCCCCGTAGCCACTCAGCAAACGTGCCGATAGCGCCGAGCCTAATATCGAGGCCACCACAAACAGGGTGGTGTTCCAGGCATAGAGATCCAACCCACCGATGTCCTGCACCACCGACGGTAAAATGGTGGTCGCCACCAGAATATTGATCGCATGCAAAGCGACGCCGAGCGACAGTGCGATGGCACTGGCGGCATTTTTGCCGGAAAAGAGATCGCTCCAACGGCTGTTCTCATCGGTTATCACGGTTATCGTCCTGTTTTCAGAGGAATGGCATTGAGTTGATCTTGCTATTAGGCTAAATTTAACAAGCAATATCTTGGAATAATTAAGGGCGAGGCGCTGTAATATGTCAAGAATTAACTTGGAAAATGGCGAATGCACCGCACATTCGGTCAGTGACCGCTTGCTGAAGCTGTTGAAAACCCACGGTCCACAGCAAGCCTCAGAAGCGGGAAAGGTCCTCGGCACCACTGGTGAAGCCGCTCGTCAGCAATTCGTCAAGCTGGCAAAAGAAGGTCTGGTGGAAGCCAGGGCTGAGACCCGTGGCGTTGGCCGCCCGGTACAGCTCTGGCAGTTGACCGCCGCAGGTAACGCCCACTTTCCCGACGCCCATGCCGAATTAACCGCCCAACTGTTGCGCACGGTGCGTGACAAACTGGGTGAACAGGCGATGGACCTGCTGATCGACAGCCGAGAGCAGGAGACCCTAATTAATTATAAACAGGCGATGGTCGGTGCAGCCGATTTACGTGAACGTGTTGCTCGTCTGGCGGCCATCCGTTGCCGTGAAGGGTATATGGCCGAGTGGCGTGAAGAGAAAGACGGCGAGTTTCTGCTGGTGGAAAATCACTGCCCCATCTGCAGCGCCGCGGCGGTTTGCCAAGGGTTTTGCCGCGCCGAGCTGAACGTATTTACCGAGGTGCTGCAAGCCAAGGTTGAGCGCAGCGAACATATTCTTACCGGTGCCCGCCGCTGCGCCTACCTGATATCCCAGTCGTAATCCCTTGATTGTAGGCCAGGGACTGGCAGCCTCCCCCGGTACCACGACACCACTAAACGAGTAGAAAAGCATTGCTTATCGGCCATGCCTTAAGGTTTACTGAGTGTCCTAACGATTTTTCACCCTACCGAATAATAACCCATGCTGAGCCAACAAAATCGTCATCTCCTGCCGTTAATCGGGGCGCTGTTTACGTTATATATTGTCTGGGGATCGACCTACTTCGCTATCCGAGTGGGGGTGGCAAGCTGGCCCCCCTTGATGATGGCAGGCATTCGTTTTCTGATTGCCGGTATCATCCTGTTCGTTTTCCTGTTGCTGCGGGGCCATGCCCTGCCCACTCTGAAACAGTGGGTCGCCGCTGGCACCATTGGCATTCTGTTGCTGGCCGTGGGTAACGGCCTGGTCACGGTAGCCGAGCACCAGGATGTGCCTTCCGGCATTGCCGCGGTGATGGTCGCTACGGTTCCGCTGTTCACCCTCTGCTTCAGCATGTTTTGGGGGATCCGCAATACCAAGCTGGAATGGACCGGTATCGCCCTTGGACTGGTGGGCATTGTGTTGCTCAACACCGGCAATAACCTGGTGGGCAACCCGACCGGCGCGCTGTTAATCCTGTTGGCTTCCGCCAGTTGGGCCTTTGGTTCGGTACTCGGCTCACGCATTTCACTCCCTGCCGGGCCGATGGCCGGTGCCGCAGAAATGCTGGTGGCCGGCGTGGTGCTGACCATCGCCAGCCAACTGAACGGTGAGCATTTGGATAAAATGCCCACCTTCAGCGGCTTTATGGCGCTCGGTTATCTGATTGTTTTCGGTTCAATGCTGGCGATCAGCGCCTATATGTTCCTGCTGAAAAACGTACGCCCAGCTGTAGCGACCAGCTATGCCTACGTCAATCCGGTGGTGGCGGTGCTGCTCGGCGTCGGTTTTGCTGGCGAATCCTTGGGCCCGCGCGAGTGGCTGGCGTTGGTGATTATCGTCTCGGCGGTGGTGTTGGTGACGCTGGGTAAATACCTGTTTGCCCGCCCGGCCAAGGCACAACAGGTCAACTAAATGCCCCCCCCTTACCCTCTCCCAACAGGAGAGGGGACCAAATGTGCTACCTATTAACTCCCGCGTCTGAGCACTGCACCGCAACAAAACTTGAAGCAACATACCCCCAATTAAACGAGTGTTGTTTCACCCGCTGAAGGGGCTATAATTCCCGCTGTTCTGGACAACCTGCGAAATCATCATTATGCGGAAAAAAGCGTTCCTCATCGTCATCGCCTTATGCGCCTTCGGCTCTCTGGGCGGCGTGTTTCTGGCCGGGCTGAATATGTACACCCGTTCCACCACGCCACAAGAAGAGACCACAACCACCAGCGATGCCGCTACCGATAGTGCCCCAACGGCCACTATCCAAGCGAAATAACCCGCTTTATAACGCCGTGACGCCAGCGTTGGCCGCCAGCCTTTCAAGCTCGGCCACCCGCTGATAAGCAGTACGCGGCACCAGACTAAAATCGCCGATCAGCAGGCTTTCACTGGCCGTATGGTTGACCATGGCACTGGCCGCGGTGCGCAGGATTGCCAATTGGGAGTCTGGCGTTCCGGCCGCCGTGATCAACGGCAAACCCGGTACCGCAGCGGTACGGCCAATAATCTTCAGGCCAGCAACGGCTTGTGGCCGTGCCCGTTTCAACAGGGCAAAGCTGATACAGTCGATGGCCGCAATATCCGCCTGCCCCTCCAGGATCATCTCCAGTGAACGATAGTGGCTGCCAGAGGCGATCGCCTGGCGGAAAAAATGCCCTTCCTGCGCCAGCGGCGCAATCAAGGCTCGCAGACTGTTATACCCCGACTGTGAATCCCGGCTGTTATACGCCACCACGCGATCGCGGAAATCCTCAAGTCGCTCTGCCGGTTCCCCCTCACGCACCACCAGCCAACTGCTGTAGTTCGCTCCGCTGCAACCTTCCACACGGTAATGGTAAGTCCCCACCAACTGTACCTGTGGTAACACCGTCACCAATGGATAACCGCAAGTCTGGCTAAGTAGCAGATCCGGCCGTTGCCAGTGTTGCGGCAGATCCTGCGGCCAACTCAGCGTCTGGGGAACCTCCGCCATCCCCAGTTGCCGCAGCTTATCGCGTAGCGCCTGCCAGAACGGTTCCACCTGTTGGTGGCTAACGCCGTACATCGGTAAAGAGACTATCGCCATGGAAGTTACCCCGCAGAAGTTGAGACAGTCAGCCGTTGCTGACGCCAGGCGGTGAGGTAGCGTACCCAGCGTTCGAACAACATGTCGGTAATGATCGCCAACAACGCCACTACCACCGCTCCCTGGATCACATACGCCGTATTGAAGCCACTCAGGCCAATAATGATCGGCGTTCCCAGCGTTTTGGTGCCCACCGTTGAGGCTATGGCCGCCGTGCCGATATTGATAATCACCGAAGTGCGGATCCCCGCGACGATCACCGGGGCCGCCAACGGCAGCTCAACGCGCCACAAAATTTGCCAGCGGCTCATCCCCACCCCTTGAGCCACTTCACGCGTGCCCGCCGGAACCGACTCTATCCCGGTCAAGGTGCCTTGCAGGATCGGTAATAAACCATACAGCACCAGCGCAATAATCGCTGGCTGCTCACTAAAGCCCATTACCGGTACCGCCACCGCCAATACCGCAACCGGTGGAAAAGTCTGCCCAACGGCAACCACGGTTTCCACCAATGAGCGAAACTCCCGCCCGGCACCGCGCGTCACCGCAATGCCAGCGGTTACGCCAATCATTACCGCAATCAGGCTCGATACGGCTACTAGCGATAAATGCGCAACAACCAGCGAGAAAAAGCTGTCCTGCTGATACACCGGCCGCTCCAACTGTGGGAACCAAGCGGCAAACAGGCCGTGCAGATGGTTCATGCCGAAGACCAACGCCACTAGCAGAGCAAATGTCCACGGTAGCGGATCGCGCCACCAGCGCCTGATGTTCATGATAGCGCCTTGTGTGTAATCAAATCGCTGAAATGCAACACGCCAAGCGCTTGCCCCTGTTCGTCAACCACCGGCAAACGTTCGCAGCCTCGGGCAACAAACACCGACAGCGCCTCACGCAGGCTCATCATGGCCTGGATGGGTTCCCCTTCCGCCTCACCCGGCCGCACCCTTTCGGCTACCGTGCCCAACGCCAACAGCTTGATCCCCCTATCGCTGCGGCCAAAGAAGTCACGCACAAAATCATTCACCGGGTTGGTCAGCAACGCCAACGGAGTGCCCTGCTGCACCACTCGCCCCTGATCGAGCAGCACGATCCGATCGGCCAACCCCAGCGCCTCATCGATATCGTGCGTCACCAGTACGATGGTGCGGCCAGAAAGTTGATGAATACGGGCAATCTCAGCCTGCAACGAGGCCCGGGTCACCGGATCGAGCGCACCAAAGGGTTCGTCCATGAGCAACACCTCAGGATCGGCGGCCAGCGCCCGTGCCACCCCAACCCGCTGTTGCTGTCCGCCGGAAAGCTGATGTGGATAGCGGCGGCGGAACAGCTCCGGCTCCAGTTGCAGCAGCTCCATCAGCTCAGTCACCCGATCGCGGATCCGTGCTCTTGGCCACTTCAGTAACTGCGGTACCGTGGCAATATTCTCTTCTACCGTCCAATGGGGGAACAGACCGATCGACTGGATGGCATAGCCCATTCGGCGGCGTAAATCCTGCGGTTTGAACTTATGGATCTCCTCACCGGCAAACCTGATCTTGCCTTTATCATGCTCGATCAGGCGGTTGATCATCTTCAACGTGGTGGATTTGCCTGAGCCGGAAGTGCCGATCAGCACGGTAAACTCCCCTTCCGCCATGCTCAACGAGAGATCGTCCACCGCCGGTTTCCCCTGAAAAATCTTGCTTACCCGGTCAAAGTTAATCATCTGGCAGTCACTTCCAACATTGAAATTATGAATTTAAACAGCGAATCGACGATCACCGCCATGGCGATCACCGGGATCACCCCGAGCAACACCAGATCCAGTGCGCTGCTGAGTAATCCTTGAAACACGATCGCACCAAAACCCCCGGCACCAATCAGCGCTGCCACCACCGCCATTCCCACGGTTTGTACCGCCAGGATGCGCACGCCGGTCAGGAACAGTGGCATTGCCAGTGGCAGCTGGACGCCAAAGAAAATCTGCCCGCGCGTCATTCCCATGCCGCAGGCGGACTCAATCACGCTGGCGGGCACGCTTTGCAAACCGGCGACCACGCTGCGCACCAGCGGCAACAGGGCATAGAGCACCAATGCCACAATCGCCGGGGCCATGCCGATACCGCTAATGCCTAAGTTCGCCAGCCAAGGTAGCGCCGCCGCCAGCCCGGCCAACGGGGCGATCAACAGGCCAAATAGCGCAATGGAAGGGACGGTCTGGATGATATTCAGCGTAGAGAAGATCGGGCCCTGCCAGCGGGTTGAACGAAAACACAGCACGCCCAACGGCACACCAATCAGCAGAGCCGGTACCATGGTAGCCAGCAAGATGGTCAAATGCTGTAGTAATGCAGCGTCAAATACCTCTTGCCGGTTGTGGTACTCCTTCAGCAGGGAAAGCTGGTCCAACTGATGGGTAAACAGCAGCAGCGCGGCAGGTAGCAGCACCAAGACGTTACCCAGAATACGCCACAGGTGCGAGGGAGTGATCCGCATCATGGCATCTGCGGCGATTAGGCCACTCAATGCTGCCATTAGCGCACAACCGCTGCTCCAGGAAGTACGTGCCAGCGGTGAGCCCTGCAATGCCAGTTGCTGCGCGGTATAGCCGCTCAACCAAAAGATCATCGCCAATAGAACAGCGGCAACGCAGGCGGTCAGCAGCGCCCGATTGCGCGTGGGGGTCAACAGGCTGAGCACGGCCAACGCCAATAATGGCAGCAGCAGCCACAGCGCGGGGCCATGCAACAGTGAAATCAGAGAGATACTCTTGCCAGACAGTAGGCGATTAGGAGCATAACTGAGGAACGGCAGGCCAAAGGCCGCAAGCAGCAGCAAAACAAACAGAGTCAGTAATACGCGGTTTTTCAAGACAATAATCAAAATCACTCCCCGGTACCCGGGTATCCCCTTGGTCTTTCAGGCGGTAATATTGCCGACTGGGTCGCTCACCGCTGCCCGGTCGGCGGGATCAAGGTTACTTAATCAACCCTTTCTGTTTCAGGTAATTGACCGCCACCTGTTTGGCATCCTGGCCTTCTACGGCGATCTGCGCGTTCAACTGCTGTAAGGTTGGGCCGTCGAGCGTAGCGAATACCGGTTTGAGCAGTTCGGCGATATTGGCGTACTGTTGCAGCGTTGCCTCACGAACAATCGGAGCCGGGGCGTAAATTGGCTGTACGCCCTGTGGGTCTTCCAACGTTTGCAGGCCCAGCGCGGCCACCGGGCCATCAGTCCCATACGCCATCGCCGCATTCACCCCAGAGGTTTGTTCCGCCGCCGCCTTGATGGTCACCGCCGTGTCACCGCCAGCCAGTGACAGTAACTGATCCTGATTAAGCTTGAAGCCATAAGCATTCTGGAAGGCCGGTAGCGCGTCCGGGCGTTCGATAAACTCTGCCGATGCCGCCAGTTTGAACTTACCACCGTCGTTGATCCACTTGGCCAGATCTGCCAGGGTTTTCAGATGGTTGGCCTGCGCCACGTCCTGGCGAACGGCGATCGTCCAGGTGTTGTTAGCCGGGGCGGCATCCAACCAGACGATCTTGTTCTGGTCATAGTCGAGCTTTTTCACCTTCTCGAACCCGGCCTGAGCGTTTTTCCACGCCGGATCTTTTTCATCGGAGAAGAAGAAGGCACCGTTACCGGTGTATTCCGGGTAGATATCAATCTCGCCGGAAGTGATGGCACCACGTAATACCTTGGTGGTGCCCAATTGCAGTTTATTGGTAGTTTTGATGCCGTTGGCTTCCAGCACCTGCACAATGATATTGCCAAGCAGCGAGCCTTCGGTATCAATTTTAGAACCCACGCGTACCGTATCGGCCGCCTGTGCAACACCGCAGGCTCCCGCCAGAACGGTCAATGCCAATGCCAAAAAACGTGCGCGTAATGGGGTAATAGCCATGCTTTATCCTCTTTGATGATACTTTCCGGCTATTTCGCCAGATCGATTGGAAAATCCTGCGCGGTATGGGTCCAGCCTATCACATGCTGCTTCTCGACTCTCTCCTGTTCAAACGGGTGTACTTCAACGGCAATCGGCGTCACGGCATGATCGACAAACCAGTTGCCATAGCCCTGCACCACAAACCCCTGGCTGCGTTGCCGGTAGGCCTGCTGCTCTGCCAGATAGACTTTTCGCAGCCCATACCAAGGCAAACCGGGTAAATCATGGTGCACTAAATGATAGTTCAGATTGAGAAACAGCAGTCGCCAAGGCCAGGAGGCCTCATTAATAATAGAACGTGCCTGCGGAGCGTCCACCGCGCGATGCTCATAAAACGAACGGATCTTGGTCAAACCCAGCGCCGGGTAGCTCACCACCTGCAGATAAAAGGCGGCAGAAATGCCCTGCGTTTGCAGCCAAGCAAGCAGAGCTACCAACAGTGCGCCGTGTACCAGCCACATCGTCAAGGTCCGCAGATCACCAGCCAATATGGCTTTCAGAGCGTTGGACAGCGTGGTGATAATGTCCCAGGCCGGGCCAAGCGTGACCCGGCCAATCAGGGTATTACGCACCTTGGCCAACAGAGGCAGCCAAACAGGAAATCGTTGCCACTGCGCCCGGCTGAAATAGTAACTTTCCGGATCTTCGGCAGGTTGGGTCAGATGATCGTCGCGATGATGCTGAATATGGCTGTCGCGGTACAGCCCGTAGGGATACCACACCGCCAGGGGAAGCAGGCCGAACAGTTGGTTGAGCCGCGGCCACCGGGTGGGATGGCCGTGGATCAGCTCATGCTGCAAAGAGAGATACCAGGTAGTCGCCAACGTCAGCAACGGTGCGCCCAGCCAGGGGCCGAGCAGCTGCCAGTAATGCACCACGCCGAACCAACTACCGTAAACCAGCAGCATAATGCCCCAGGTCGGCAGCTCCAACCGCCAGATCCATTGCCGGTTAAGCTGTTGGATCCAGGCTCGTTGTTCGCCATGCAGATAGTGACTATGGGGTTTGGCTGAGGGCATTTTCCGGCTCGCTGAGGCTATTTTTCTCAGTATCGGCGAAGCGGATCGGCGCTCAAAATAACAAAAGTGGTAAAGCAAAGTTAAAAATCAGCATCATGACGTTAGCTGCGTGGATAACAATCCTGGCGGGCAACAACAGGCTATGCGTTAACCTACCCTGCCTTGCCAACCTTCAGAGTCATTCCCCCGTCACGGCATAAGCTTGCAACCGCTCACGCCACCAGAGGCTGGCCAGCCCGCTGGCACTTTCTCGCCAGCCGAAGTAGGCGGTGTCGCTATCGCGCTCTGCCTCCACGCTTTTCGTGACCAACTGGCCGGTTTTCAGATAAGGTTCTGCCAGATAATGAGGCAGATAGCCACAGCCCAACCCGGCCAGCTGCGCCTGCAATTTGGCCTCAAAACTGAATACCGTCAGTTGATCCTGCTCATCCAGCACGTGCAGACTTTGCGGCGAATTCACCCGCGACGAGTCATGAACCACCACTGCGCGATGCTGGCGGATGCTGCTTTTCTGCAACGGTTCCGGCTGGGCGGCCAACGGATGGTGCGGGGCGACGGCAAACACATACTCCAACTGCCCTAGCGGGCTAAAAGCATAGCCCGCGCGCGAAGGCGGCTCACAAATCGCACCGATGATAATATCGGCACAGCCGTGTATCAGCGCCTCCCAAGAGCCAGCCAGCACTTCGTGGCTGAAACGCAGCCGGGTGTGGTGGTGATTACGGTAAAACTCATCAATCAGCGGTAGCAGCCGGGCAAAAGGGAACGATGCATCTACCGCCAGGGTGAGATCGCTCTCCCAGCCACTTTCCACATAGCGCGCCTGCTGTTCCAGATCTTGCGCAGCGCGTAGCAATATCCGCCCCTTTTCCAGCATCAGCTTGCCGGTGGCGGTGAACTTGGCCCGGTGGCCGGAGCGATCGAGCAGCGTGATCGCCAGATCGCTCTCCAGTTTCTGCACCATGTAGCTCAGGGCAGAAGGCGTTTTAAACAGCGCGGCAGCCGCTGCAGCAAATGACCCATGACGATCCAGTGCGTCCAGGATCAATAGCGCTTCCAGGTTTAGTCTCACCCCTTTCTCCCATAGATAAAAAAACTTAACAAGAAGGTAAAAATTCTACGCTATCTTTGAAAACGGCACCTACCTACCATTCATTCCATTGATACAGCGCATCCGTCTTATTCACGGTAATACAATTGGAAGGTACATTATGTCGAAGTTTCAACTACTTGATCCGAAAAATTCCGCACTCATCTTTATCGATCATCAGCCGCAAATGGCTTTTGGCGTGGCCAATATCGATCGCCAACAGCTGAAAAACAACGTGGTAGCGCTGGCCAAAGCCGGCAGCATCTTTAATGTTCCCACTATTTTTACCTCGGTCGAAAGCGAAAGTTTCAGCGGCTATTTCTGGCCGGAATTGCTGGCGGTGCATCCAGAACTCACCCCTATTGAACGTACTTCGATGAATTCCTGGGAAGATGCGGCATTCGTTAAAGCCGTCGAGGCCACCGGCCGTAAAAAACTGGTGATCTCCGCCCTGTGGACCGAGGTCTGCCTGACCTTCCCGGCATTGATGGCAATGGAAGCCGGATATGAGGTTTATGTGGTTACAGACACCTCTGGCGGCACCTCGGTGGATGCTCATGAGCGCGCTATCGATCGCATGGTACAGGCTGGGGCGGTTCCGGTGACCTGGCAACAGGTGCTGCTCGAGTACCAACGCGATTGGGCACGCAAGGAAACCTACGATGCGGTGATGGATCTGGTACGTGAACACAGCGGTGCCTACGGGATGGGCGTTGACTATGCTTACACTCTGGTGCATCACGCTCCGGCTCGCAACGGCAAGTAAAACCGCGCAGGGCTCACCTTGACTGACCGCAATACCCTCCCGGCCATGTGCCGGGATTTTTCAGGAGTTGGATCCATGTCCCATCAGCAACACGTTACGCTGGTGATCACTCACCATCTGACACCCGGCCAGGAACCAGCCTATGAAGCCTGGTTAAAACGCATCATGCCCGATGCCGCCCGGTTTGACGGCCATCTAGGCGTTAACGTCATTCGCCCCTCCGGTAGTGAACAGGCTTATACGGTGCTGGTCCGCTTCGATAATCTGGACAATTTATACCGCTGGATCCACTCGCCGCAGCGTCTGAAATATATCGAAGAAGTCACACCACTGCTGCTGGAGAGCGATCATATTGAGATCCGCCCCGGAGCCGAGTTCTGGTTCACACCAGCCAGCGCCAACGTACGCCCACCGGCCAAATGGAAACAGTTTTTAATCACCCTGCTGGTGATCTTCCCTTCGACCAATCTGGTGCCCTGGTTTTGGGGCAAGTTACTGCCGGGACTGAGCGGCACACTGGCTGGGCATTTACTCAATGATGCCAGCGTTGTCGCCCTGGTGGTCTTCCTGTGGATGCCGTTGGTTACCCGTCTGTTTCACCAATGGCTCACCCGCCATTAAAGGAAAACGTTATGAGTCACACCGCATCATTGATCATCAGCAACGGTAAATTCCATACCGTCGATCGCGAAAATCCCACCGCTCAGGCCGTGGCGATCAAGGACGGTAAGTTTCTGGCCGTCGGTAGTGAGAGCGATGTCATGCAATACGCCGGGCCGGAAACCCAGATCATCGACCTACACGGCCATACGGCGGTACCCGGCCTGAATGATTCACACCTGCACCTTATCCGGGGTGGTTTGAATTACAACCTGGAGCTACGCTGGGAAGGCGTGCCTTCGCTCGCCGACGCCTTACGTATGCTCAAGGAACAGGCGCTGCGTACTCCCAGCCCACAGTGGGTCAGAGTGGTTGGCGGTTGGACCGAGTTCCAATTCGCCGAGCGCCGTATGCCTACGTTGGATGAAATCAACGCCGCCGCCCCTGACACGCCGGTATTTATTTTGCATCTGTACGATCGCGCCCTGCTTAACCGTGCTGCGCTGAAAGTGGTGGGCTACACCAAAGATACGCCAAACCCGCCAGGGGGCGAAATCCAACGCGACGGTAACGGCAACCCAACCGGGATGTTAATCGCCAAGCCCAATGCCATGATCCTCTACGCAACCTTGGCCAAGGGGCCGAAGCTGCCGCTGGAACAACAGGTAAACTCCACCCGCCAGTTTATGCGCGAACTCAACCGCCTGGGCCTGACCAGTGCGATTGACGCAGGCGGCGGTTTCCAGAACTATCCCGAGGACTATCAGGTCATCGCGGAACTGCACGATAAACAACAGCTGACCCTGCGTATCGCCTACAACCTGTTTACCCAACGGCCAAAGCAGGAGTTGGAGGACTTCCAGCTGTGGACGGATATGCTCAAACCCGGCCAGGGAACGGACTTTTACCGCCATAACGGCGCGGGTGAAATGCTGGTGTTCTCGGCGGCCGACTTCGAAGACTTCCTGCAACCTCGCCCGGATTTGCCTGAAGGTACCGAGGATGAGCTGGAACGCGTGGTGCGCCATCTGGTGGAACACCGCTGGCCGTTCCGTCTGCATGCCACTTACGATGAATCTATCAGCCGGATGCTGAACGTGTTTGAGAAGGTTAACCGCGAGATCCCCTTTGCCGGTCTGCACTGGATTTTTGACCATGCAGAAACCATCTCAGAGCGTAATATCGAGCGGGTGAAAGCCCTCGGCGGCGGCATTGCCGTACAGCACCGCATGGCGTTTCAAGGGGAATACTTTGCCGAGCGCTATGGCATCGAAGCGACCAAACAGACGCCTCCGGTAGCTAAAATGCTGGCGGCAGAGTTGCCGGTTGGATTAGGCACCGACGCCACCCGCGTCGCCAGTTACAACCCTTGGACGGCGCTGTACTGGCTGGTTTCTGGCCGCACGGTCGGCGGTATGGCAATGTATGACGACCAGGCTCGTCTGGATCGTGAAACGGCATTGATGCTTTGGACACAGGGCAGTGCCTGGTTCTCTACCGAACAAGGCAAAAAGGGCCAGATCAAGGTGGGACAGCTGGCGGATATAGCCGTGCTGTCACAGGATTACTTCAGCGTACCGGAGGAGCAGATCAAGGGAATTGAGTCGGTCATGACCGTCGTGGATGGCAAAGTTGTCTATGCTGCGGGCAGTTTCTCGCCGCTCTCTCCGCCGCCGTTACCGGTATTGCCTGAGTGGTCACCAGTGGTCAACATATCGGGGCATTATCGCTCAGCACCGCCCACAACCGCCGGCAAGGTGGGTGCATTAAGCCAGCCACACCAGTGTTGTGGCCCTTGTGGCGTTCATGCTCATCAGCATGACATTGCCCGCCGTTCCAGCATTCCCATCTCCAACGAGAATGCCTTCTGGGGTGCCTTCGGCTGTTCTTGCTTTGCGTTTTAACCGTTCAAGGGCCTTGCATGTTGCCTAGTAGGTGCAACATGCAAGGCCCTACGGGACAGCACCGCTAGCCGCCTCTCGGTAACAGGATCAATCGCGGTTGATATCTAACCAGCGGCGCTGTTCGGCAGAGGCGGCAATCGCATCCAGCACGCAGGATACCTTCCAGCCTTCCTCAAAATCTGGCCACATCCGATCACCCGCGGTAATACCATTGACCAGATCGCGGATCTCCACCGTTTTCTGATCGTTAAAGCCGATACCATGCCCGGCGCTGATACAAAACGCAGCGTAATCCGGGTGTTTCGGCCCTACCATGATGGTTTTGAAGCCCTGCCGCTCCGCCGGTTCGTCATGACGATACAGTTTCAGTTCGGCCATGCGTTCCTGAGTGAAACTCAGGGTGCCCTTGGTGCCGGTGACCACATAGGTCAGGCCCATTTTACGCCCGCAGGCAATGCGTGAGGTTTCTATGGTGCCCATTGCGCCATTGGCAAAGCGCACCAGTGCGCTGGCCTGATCTTCGTTTTCGACTTGGCACATCTTGGCCGGGTTGTTCGGATCGGGCCGCTGTTTGATCAGGGTTTGCATATCGCCCGACACCGCGACGATATCCCCCACCAGATAATGTGCCATGTTCACGATATGAGCCGCCAGATCGCCCAACGCCCCCAACCCAGCGGTGGCTTTGCGGCAGTGCCAGTCGATCGGCGTACGAGGGTCGGCCAGATAATCTTCATTATGCGTACCGTAAAAGTGCACCACCTCGCCAATTTCACCGTTGGCGATGATTTCCCGCGCCAGTTGGCTGGTCGGGTTTTTCATATAGTTGAAGCCAACCAGAGTTTTGACCCCTTTGGCGCGCGCGGCCTGCACCATCTCGGCGGCGTCTTGCGCATTCAGCGCCAGCGGCTTCTCGGAATAGACATGCTTGCCCTGTGCAATGGCCGCCAGAGCCATCTCTTTATGCAGGAAGTTCGGGGCACAGATATCCACCACGTCTATGGCGGGGTCGGCCACCAGTTCGCGCCAGTCACCGGTTGAACGTACGAAGCCAAACTCCGCCGCACGCTGGGCTGCCAGCTCGGGTGTGACCTCCGCCAGCATCTCCAACACCAGCTCCCCTTTCAGCGGGAACACCGTGCCTGCCTGTGCATAGGCGATAGCATGACAGCGGCCAATATAGCCAGTACCGATCAATCCAACGCGTACCTGTTTCATCGTTTTCTCCCTTGCCTATTTTTGGAAAATAAAAATCATTATGTACTTATATGAAATTTAAATTTCACTAACAAGCCGATAATCAACTTTGCCCCGGATCCGTGACTGCCCTCATAAAACGCGGTGGATAAAGAACACAAAGTAAGCAAAATAGTGGGAAGGTACGGCTGGCATAATGCTAAACCCCGCTGCTATTATAAAGCCGAGCGTGTGGCCTTGATGCCACACTTTCGCCCCCTCAACAGAAGACTCCTCATGCCGCCGAAAATCTTGCTCAGTGCCTGCCTGGCCGGTTTCAACGTCCGTTATAACGCCTCCAGCAAAACCGTTATCGATACCACCTTACAGCAGTGGCAAAAGGAGGGACGATTAGTGGTGTGCTGCCCCGAATTGGCCGCAGGTTTCTCTACGCCGCGCCCACCAGCAGAGATTGCGGCCGCAGCTAATGGTGCTGAAGTGATAGCCAACCGGGCCAGAGTGATCGACGCGCAAGGGAACGACGTTACCGACCAGTATCTACTGGGTGCCCATCTGGCGCTGGATACCGCTCGCCTGCATGGCTGCCGCTTTGCCCTGCTGAGCGATCGCAGCCCTTCCTGCGGGAGCCAGACCATCTACAACGGCGCATTCAACGGCCAAACCCAGCCCGGTCGCGGCGTCACCGCTGAGCTGCTACGCCAACATGGCATCGAAGTATTTTCCGAGCATCAGGTCGACGCGTTGATCGAGCGTGTCCGGCTAGTCGAGCTGGGCCAGACGATCCGCTAACCGCTGACGCAGATGGGCAATGCCCTGCGGGTGCCGTACAAATTCATCCGCAGGCATCATTTGCCAGCACTGCCCCTCATTACCGAAGCGGATCGCCGCAATCTGTGCGAGGGTGATTTCCCCCACCATAAACCAGGTAGGCGGCGAGCCAGGCATGATCCCGGCGTAACGCTGCTGCCAGACAATTTGCCGTGCGGACAATAGAATGCCGAACTCCTCCTCGGTTTCCCGTTGCACACATTGCATCGGGGTTTCATCCCCTTCACGTCCGCCGCCGGGCAAGTCCCAGCAGCCGGGCCAGGGGATTGCCGGGTTGTCATCGCGCAGGTAAACCAGCACCTGGCCGCCGTACAGCAAGGCGATTTTCGCCCCGCCAAAGTCTTGGTCAATCATCTGCCCTGCCCCCTTTCAAACCGCAGCATACCAATATGCAAGATCGTTGAGGTATAGTGAAAACCTTCTTTGTCCTGACAGGCGAACAATAATCATGAACTCTGCTTTTTTAGTGACCGCGCAATGGCTTGAGCAACATATCAACGATGAGAATCTGACGCTGGTTGACGTGCGTATGGCGCCTGTCGGCCAGGTGCCGAAGCAAGACATGTTGGCCGAATTTGAGCGGGGCCATATTCCCGGTGCGGTGTATTTCGATATTGACGACGTCGCGGATAAAAATACGACGCTGCCGCATATGCTACCCACGGCAGAAGCCTTTGCCGCCGCCGTAGGTAAACTGGGCATTAATGACCAACAGACCATCGTTTTCTATGATGGAGGCAATCAGTTCTCTGCCCCACGCGGTTGGTGGACGTTCCGTAATTTCGGCGCGCAGAACGTATTCGTGCTTGATGAAGGTTTGCAGGGTTGGACATCACGCGGTAACGCCTTGGAGACCGGCCCTGCGCAGCCTACTCCTGCCACCTTCCGCGCGCACTTTAATGCCGAAGCGGTGGTGGATATGCAGCAGGTGGAACAAGCGATGAACGACCAACGGCAGATCCTCGATGCCCGTGCCGCACCGCGTTTCTATGCCCAAGCCCCGGAACCGCGCCCAGGCCTGCACCGTGGCCATATTCCGGGCAGCATCAATATTCCGTATGGCGATCTGCTGGAGAACGGACGTTTCAAATCACTCGAGGCGCTGAAAAAAACCTTCGATGAAAAAGGGGTCGATATCGACGCGCCCACCATCGTCAGCTGTGGTTCTGGCGTCACCGCCGCCGTACTAGCCTTTGGCCTGCAATCACTGGGCGCCAAGCAGGTGAAACTCTATGACGGTGCCTGGAGCGAATGGGGTGCGCTGAGCGGCAAGCAGCCGATCGCCCAAGATGAGTCAACTAACCACTAACAGAGAGGCTGTCGTGTTCAGGATCCGTCAAGCGTTGCCCGCTGACTTAGCAACCGTGAGGGAAATCGGGATTGCCAGCTACCTTGCTCACTTTGCCGAACTTTGGCAAAACCAGCAGGAGTTGCAGGCGTTTCTGTCCAAGGATTTTGCCGAACAAGCGTTGGAGCCCTCATTGCAGGACCGCGATACTTGCTGGCTGCTTGCCTATGAAGGGGAAACACCGGTAGGCTTTGCCAAGCTTAATTTCGACAGCATGCAGGCTGCGACCGCAACCCTCGGGGCCGAGCTGCAGAAGATTTATTTCCTGCCGCAGTTTGCCGGACGCGGCTATGGGGAGCAGCTATTTGCCGAAGTACAGCGACGAGCCGTTGAGAGAGGGCAACCCATCCTGTGGCTGGACGTGCTGAAAAGCAACGTGTCTGGCCAACGCTTTTATCAGCGGCAAGGCATGACGATCGTGGGTGAGGAGAGCTATACCAGCGTCAGCCAATCCGTGGCCATGTGGGTGATGGCAAAAAACCTATAGCCACTTGGCGTTATGGGTAAAGGAGATAGTCAGCCAGCGGTGCGGGCTATCTTCACCAATAGCGTCGGCTATCTGGTCACGGATTTTATCCAGCTTGTGTACGCCGCTGTGTTCCATCTCGGGCGGGATCACGATGTGGATCTCAATAAACAGCCCACGGCCAACGCGGGTGGCGTAATTGGAATAATCCAGGAAGCCATACTCCAGCGTCAGCTGCGCCATGATGGATTCCACCTTGGCATCCAGGTTGTCCGGCGTCATCTGCAATACCTCCTGAATGGCAGATTTTACCGTTTTGATCGGCACCGGGATCAAGACCAGCGTCAACAGTGCCAGCGCGACAGGGTCGGCATAGACGTTGAGGTATTCATAACGGGTGCCTTCCATTAGCCAGGAAAGAATAAAAGCCACTAATAACGCCGAACTGATGCAGGCCGACATCAGCCAGCTTTTGTTATCCAGCGCGATCAGTTCCGATTTAACCTGCTTATTCAGCCGGGTTTGCTTAACGTAGAGGGTAAAGCAGAAAAGGCTGACGGTAACGGCATAGACAATCGCCCAGCCCAGCTCGAGTTCGCGCCCTCCGTCGGCAATGCCTTTGACAGCGTTCACAAAGGCATACAGACACAGCAACGTCAGTAAACTGCCGTTAAATGCCAGCACCAGCGGTTCGACATGCCAGAACCCATACTGAAAACGGCGGCTATGGGGTTGCCCCAACAGGCGAGACACCAGCAGGGATAATGAACACATGCCCGCATCCAACGCCGAGAACATGCCGTCAAACACGATCGACATGGAACCGCAGACAATCCCAAACACGATCCCGGCACTGGCAATAAACAGCGTGCAGAAGATCGACCTGCGCAGTATTTTTTGTTCTATTGCCGTGCTGGTTAACACCGGCGGCAACGTGGTGGGTGCTGTCGTCATAATTCCCTTATTTCAGTCGGAAAGTTCGGGCATGTTCTACCGCCAGGCGGCATCGTACTGAGTATGATCGACAAATGCAGGGGGCACAAAAAAAAAGCGCCCTCAATGAGGACGCCTGATGTCGTGATACGCAGGATTATGCGCCGCGTATGCGCTGGGTCAGCCCTTTCAGGAAGTAGCGCAGCATCTGATCGCCACATGGGCGATAGTTTTTGGTGCCTTCTTTGCGGAACAGCGCGCTCAGCTCAGGCTTGGAGATACGGAATTCCACCGCGGTAAAAATCTGGTGCAGATCGACATCTTTCAGTTCAAACGCCACACGCAGCTTTTTCAGCACCAGGTTGTTGGTGATCGGCAGCTCTACCGCCGGTGCCGGGAATTTATCGTCTTTGCCACGCTTGAAGAACACCAGGCCATTGAGGAAATGGGCCATCACTTCGTCGGGGCAGTTGGCAAAACCCGGCTCGCCTTCCTTGATCATGTAGGTCCCCATGGCTGCGACATCGACGTCAAAACCGTCCAGCTTGACGATCTCTACCATCTTCGCGTCATTAATAGCCAGCATGTAGCGCACGCTGCGCAGCACATCATTGTTAATCATGGAATAGCCTTTCGCTTGTCAATCAGGAGAGGCGTGCAGCGCTGCACACCTTGCATGGCGGCAGTATAGGGATCCGGCGGGGGTTTCTCAATGGAATTTCCACGGGCAAACCAGGGTTTACCCGCAGAGGTTAATGATTTTTCGGGTAAAGCGGAATTTCTTCGCCAACGATATATTTGTTACGTAGCATGGCAGAGATCTTGTCCATCAGCATCACGATCATCACCAGGATCAGGGTGATAAACATCACAACGTCCCAGTTCCACAGCCGCATGTTCTCGGCATAGACCAGGCCGATCCCCCCTGCCCCAACAAAACCTAGCACCGCCGCCGAACGGGTATTGGACTCAATCTGATACAGGCTCAGCGCCAGAAAGGCCGGGAAGGATTGAGTGAAAATGCCGTAACGGTGTTTTTGCAGCCCATTGGCACCCACCGCCGTCAGCCCACGGCTTGGGGATTTATCCACCGCTTCGTGGCCTTCGGCATACAGTTTGCCAAGCAGGCCGATATCCTGCATTACGATGGCCAGCACCCCGGCCAGCGGCCCCATACCGACGGCACGCACGAAAATCAGACCCCAGATGGCCATATCGATGCCCCGCAGAATATCCAGCAGACGGCGTACCAGCGTCGCAATTGGCCGTAGAACAGGCGAGGACATCACGTTGCGCGCGGCAAGAAACGACAGCGGTAAAGCCAGCAGCGTTGCCGTAATGGTGCCAGCAAACACGATCGCCAGGGTGATAAAGATCTGTTGGAAATAATAGCCAAACGGCCAGTTGGCAAAGTCGTGCCAGACAAACATGCGCATAAAGTAGCGGCTAATCTGTTGGCAACCGTTGGCAAACTGCGGCCAGGAAATGCCAAACACCAGGAAGAAGAAAACGTAATACAACACAATCGCTACGGTAATCATGCCGAGGGTGCGTAGATAGCGCCCTTGGCGTGAGAAGATTTCCGGGTTCTGCTGCTTGAGCTGCTGCAAATTGGTGGTAGAGATCGGCTGAACGGACATTAGGCTTTCCCCTCGACAACGCGTTTACGTAATTCACCGGAGGCGTAATCCAGCAGCGAGACCACCACGATAATCAGCAGCAGCGTCATGCTGACCTGATCGTAACGGTCGAGTTTGATATTGGTCATCAGTTCCTGACCTATTCCGCCCGCCCCGACCAGGCCGAGGATGGTTGACTGGCGAAAGTTGATTTCCAGCCGCATAAAGCTGTAGGACAGGAAGATCGGTTTGACCTGCGGCCACAGGCCGAAACGCATGCGCTGTAACGGCGTGGCCCCACAGGCGGCCAGCCCGCGCACCGGCTTGTTGGAGGCGGTTTCGATCGATTCATAAAACAGCTTGGTCAGGCTGCCGATGGTGTGCAGCGCCAGCGCCATAAAACCGGGAATGGCACCGATGCCAAACGCCATCACAAACATCACCGCCCAGGCCAGCTCCGGCATGGTGCGCAAGAACGCCACCAGCGTACGAATGGCAAAGCGCAGCGTCGCCGGGCTGTGGGTATTATTGGCCGCCAGAAAGGCCAGCCCGCCCGCCACCAGCACGGAGAGGATGGTGGCCGCCAGCGCCAGCTGTAAGGTTTCCCAAATCAGCGGTAATTGGATATGCAACCGGTAGCCCCAATAGGCGAAGGAGCCTTCGGTATGGCCGTCGGCGAACAGCAGCGGCCAGTGCAGTACCGGGATGGTTTCTGCCAGATAGTCAAAGAAATGGGGGATCGACATCCAGACGGTATGCAGGTTGAACTCGGCAATATTGCCTGCGCCAAGATAAAGCGCTACCAGCCCGAGCGACCAGAGCAAGGTTTCACGCTTCTGCTTACTGCGGATCCGTTGGTAGTAGTGTGCGAAGTCTCTATTCAAAATCGCTTCCAATATTTTATGGCTGGATAAATAGGCCCCTCACCCCAACCCTCTCCCACAGGGAGAGGGTTGGGGTGAGGGGCCGGGAAGCAAGCCGCCTTAGCGGTCGCCCTTGGTCAGCTCACGCTTCATATCGATAATGGTCTGGTATTCCGCCAGCTTGACGTCGCCAATGTGCTGCTTGCCGCCCATCGCCTTGATAAAGCACTGATGGTTGTCGGTATCCAGCTTCTTGATGGCGGTAACCACCTTGGCTTTGAAATCCGCAGGCAGGGAGTTGCTCACCAGGATCGGGCCATTCGGGATCAGCGGCGACTGCCAGATAATGCGGATCTGCTTCATCAAATCCGGATGATCCATACGGATCATGCGGTTGAAGGCTCCGCTGGTATAGCCGGTGTTGTAATCGCCAATCATCGAGGCCCAGGTGACCGCACCTTCAAACTGGCCGTTCAACACGCCGAGTACGTCCTGCTCATGACCACCGGAGAAAGTGACGCTGGAGAAGAAGTCGTTGTATTTGTTATCCGGCGTGCCGCCAAACTGCTTCTTGAACACCTGGTTTGGCACCAGGAAACCGGAGGTCGAATCCGGATCCGCAAAGCCGAAGGATTTCCCTTTCAGGTCTTCCAGCTTTTTGTAAGGGCTGTCGGCTTTCACCACCACCACCGAGTGATATCCGCGTGACTGATCGGTATCATCCACCGCGATCCCCACCAGATCGACGGCCTTGGGATCCTTGATATACACCGAAGCAAACGACGACGGCGACATGCTCAACACCAGATCGATCTTGCCCCCGAGCAGGCCCTGGATCACGCCAGAGTAGTCGGAAGAGTTACGCAGCTTGGTGTCAACGTTCAGCTCTTTATCGAGAAAATCTTTCACACACTGGTTATCGCCAATCTGTTGAGTGGCGTTCTGCCCACCCAGGATCCCCAGGTTCAACTCTTTCGGCGCATCCGCTGCACCTGCATTAAATACCATCATTACGCCGGCCATCATGGTGGTCAGTGTGAATACTTTTTTCATTGCGCATGCCCTGTGTGTAAAGGTGACGTTCAAGTGATTAATGGATCTGATTGGCTTCTTCGCCATACAGTTGCTGCAAAATACGTTCGTTAAGCTGCGACGGGTGGCCGTCGAAAATGATTTTGCCCTGGGCGATACCAATCACCCGGGTGCAGTATTCCCTCACCAGTTCGACCGAGTGCAGGTTCACCATCACCGCGATATCGTTCTCGCTGACTTTCTGTAGCGCATCCATAATGCGGCGGGTGTTTTTCGGATCGAGCGAGGCGACCGGCTCATCGGCCAGCAGAATTTTGGGGTTTTGCATCAGCGCACGGCAGATGGCGACACGCTGCATTTGCCCACCGGACAGGTTCTCGGCACGTTGCAGCGCATGCGGCAGCATATTCAGCCATTGCAGCAGCTCGATTGCCCGCGCACGGTCAGCATCATCGAACACTTTGAAGAAGGATTTCAGCGTCGAGGTGTGGCTGAGGCGGCCTAGCAGCACGTTGGTGATCACATCCAACCGGGGGACCAGGCAAAAATCCTGGAAGATCATGCCACAGCGGGCGCGCCACTGGCGCATCTGGCGGGCCGAGAGTTGTGCGATATCCTGTGCCACCCCATCGTCCTCAAAATGCAGCATCTCGCCGCAGCTGGAAGGGATGGTGCCGTTAAGCGTATGCAACAGGGTAGATTTACCGGCCCCGGAGCGGCCAATCACTGCCACAAACTCCCCTGCGTGCAGATCAAAATTGATGTCGTCGAGGACACGTTGTTGAGATTGGTAAGCCTTACCCAAGCCTTTTACCGCCAATACCTTGCGTAACGGGATGGGTTGCTGCCCTGGATAGTCGGTCGGTGCCAGTTTTAACAGTGCCTGCGCCATATGATTTCTCTGATTTCAGTGGCTAATCTTATGGGCACCTATTAACGAATAACTGTATGACACGCAGATGATGGTTTTATGGCCGGGAAATGACGTTCAACGCCATTTCCCGTGATTCGCAGGATTAAAATAAGCGGGTACTCGCTTCTACTGCGAGCCGATTAATTTTTATCGGCGTTCTACTTCGCTCAATGCCGCACGCATCCCGTGGTCAAGAATGGCTTGCAAATCGGTGGTCACGGCAACAGTCAGCCCAGGAACGGCGTTGAGATTTTGCCCCCAGTGCGCCTCATCGGCCAGCACGTTTTCTACCAACGCCGCGAGCGTCATATCGTGATGTTCTACTCCAGCCCACAACGTTGCGAACCTCGTCAGCCAATGGGCATCATCCTGTAATGCATAGCTACCCGCCTGTCGTTCGCCACGATAGAAGGCCAACAACGCGGCCAAGGCAAAGGTCAGTCGTTTCGGCAGCGCGGCATTTTTCTGTTGGCCTGCCAGTAACTGCGGCAAAATACGCGTGCGGAATTTGGTCATGCCGTTCAGCGCAATCGACAGCAACTGGTGCTGAATAAACGGGTTACGGAAACGGTTCTGTACCGCTTCGGCAAATGGCCGTAACTCTTCCTGCGGCAGATCGAGCACCGGCATAATCTCTTCGGCAATGGTGCGTGCCACATAGCCGCCGATCTGCTCGTCGCTCATGGCCTCGCCCACGGTATTCAAACCGGCCAGGAACGCCACCGGCACCAGCGCCGTATGTGCCCCGTTAAGGATCGCTACCTTGCGTTCTTTATAAGGTTTGATGTCATCGACGATGTGGACATTCAGATCCAACTTATCCAGATGCAGCTCTTGCGCCAGCCACTGTGGGCCCTGGATCACAAACAGATAGAAATGTTCCGCCGTGTCGAGGAAGCTATCTTGATATCCCAACTGCCGTTGCCACTGTTCTACTTCATCGCGTGGGTAGCCCGTGACGATACGATCGACCAGCGTTGAGCAGAAGGTGTTGCAATCGTTCAGCCAATCGGTAAAGGCCTGCGGTAACTGCCATTGCTGCGCGTAGCGCAATACGTACTCTTTCAGCGCTTCGCCGTTGTAGTCGATCAGCTCACACGGCAGCAATACCCAGCCCTTGTCTGTAGCACCGTCAAAATGCCTGAAACGCTCAAACAGCAGCCGTGTCAGCTTGGCCGGGAAACTGGCAGCAGGAGCGTCGGTGAACTTATCGTCCGGTAAATAACCGATCCCCGCTTCGGTGGTGTTGGAGAATATGAAGCGGATCGCCGGATCCCGAGCCAACGCCAGATAGCTGTCGTACTGGTGGTAAACGTTGATTTCCCGATTGACCGAGCGGATCAGGCGCGGCTCGCAAACCGCCTCCCCCTGCTCGTTCAACCCACGGATAATGGTGGTGTAAAGGCCATCCTGAGTATTGAGCGAAGGTGGCTGCTGGCTGTCGATTGGCCGCACCACCACCACGCCGGCATTCAGCCCGGTATGCTGGTTTAGCAGGTCGATTTGCCAATCGACAAAGGCGCGCAGGAAATTACCTTCACCAAACTGGATAATGCGATCGGGATATTGCGCACCAGGAAATTCACTACGATTGAGTTGTTTCATTATTGTTCCTTGCATCCGGCGATCCCCCAGGCTGCATATTACTCTCGGCAAGATCTGGGGAGTCATCGAGTTAGTTAAAATGAATCACGCCTTTAATCAGCTGTTTATTATTAATGACTTCCGCTTCATAAATATCTGCCAGCGTGGAAAACTCGAATTGATGGGAAAGCATCATCCCGGCAGTGATTTTTCCGGCGGCCATTAAGCGCCCAACCTTGATAAAGTCTTCTTTGGTGGCATTGCGGCTCCCCATCATGGTGGTTTCCTTTTTATGGAATTCCGGATCGGAGAACTGCAGATCGCCCTTGAACAGGCCGACAAACGTAATGCTGCCGCCATGGCGGATCAGGTTGACGCTATGGTTCATCGCATGCTGATTGCCGGTGGCATCAATGATTTTTGCCGCCAGCATGCCGGAGAATTGGGCTCTTAAGGCAGAGTCAAACCCGGCGTCTGACGGATCTAACGTGGTTAGCCCAAGCATGTTTTCCACATGGCTTCGGCGCTCTGCGCTGGTATCGGCCACGATCACGGTTGCCCCGTCCGCCTTGGCGATAGCCGCAACCCCCAGGCCAATCGGCCCTGCTCCTACCACCAATAGATGATCGCCCTGCTCGATGGCCGCTCGGCGTACGGCGTGAGCACTGATGGAGAATGGTTCAATCAGCGCCGCCGCTTGGGGCTCAACATCATCCACGGCCAGCAGGTTGTTCACCGGCACGCTTAAAAACTCGCTAAAGCCGCCGTCTTGATGCACGCCAATCACCGAGATATTTTCACAGCAATTGGGCCTGCCGCTGGTGCATGCTCCGCAGTGATGACAGGAGACATAAGGGATCACCGCCACACGCTGGCCGACGCGCAATTCACCAACCTGGCTACCGACGCTGACAATCTCGCCGCATATTTCATGCCCCAGCACCCGCGGGTAGCTGAAGAACGGTTGTTGACCAGACCAGGCGTGGATATCGGTACCGCAAATGCCTACCGTCAGTATTTTGAGCACCGCTTCATCCGGCGCAGGCTGCGGTATCGGCCTTTGTTGGTAAACCAGCCGGGTCGGCTCCAGACAAACTAGCGTATTCATTGTGGTCATAATCCCTCCTCCTGTGATGTGGCGCTGTTATCCCGCAAAAAGAACAGGTGCATTGCGCTGATGAGGAGAATTTGTGAGTCAGCACAAATTAAACCGGTTTAAATGGGTTTTAAATACTTAAAAAACATCTAAACCCACAGAGGGATCTCATGAGCAGAACGCAAAACCTCCGCCAGAACGTGGTTAATCAGATGATCGACGGCATCATCAAAGGGCATATCCGCTCACCGCTGCCTTCCCAGGCGGGGCTGGCAGAAATGTATAACATCAGTCGCACCACAGTGCGCCACACGCTAACGCATTTGCATCAACGTGGGGTTCTGGAGAAGGTCAAGGATGATTATGTGATCCTGCGTATGCCGCTGGCAGAAGACGGCTTTGAATGCATGAGCCACTCGTTGGACGAGCAAGGCAAGCTGTTTGAGAAAGCGTTCTATCAGATGATTAACCAAAAGCAACTGCGTGCGGGGGATTCATTCACCGAATTGCAGCTTTCACGCGCGGTTAACGTCAGCCCGGTAGTGGTGCGGGAATTCCTGCTGCGCTTCAGCCGCTTTGACCTTATCGACAACGTACGCCGCGGCCAATGGAGCATGAAAAAGTTTGATCAGAACTATGCCGAGCAGTTGTTTGAACTCCGCCAAATGCTGGAAACCCACGCGCTATCACGCTTTATCAACCTGCCCGCACAGGATAGCCGTTGGTTGCAGGCCAAGGAGTTGTTGAACCGTCATCGCGAGTTGCGCGACACCATCAGCGACAATTATCGGCTGTTCTCTCAGCTGGATCGTGACTTTCATACCCTGATCCTGTCGGCCGCCAACAATCCGTTTTTCAATCAGTCGCTGGAAATCATATCGGTGATCTTTCACTTCCACTATCAATGGGATGAAACCGACCTGAAGCAAAGAAATATTATTGCAATTGAAGAGCATATGGCCATTTTAAGCGCCCTGATCTGCCGCAGCGATCAGGAGGCCGCCCGTGAGCTGCACCGCCATCTTGATACTGCCAAACAGTCGATGATCCGTTCCATCAAACAGGATGCCTGCTGATTTTTATTGATAAAAAACCGATGAAAACGGGATTTAAAACCGATTAAAAACAGCAAAATCGTAACCGCCGCACGGAACCGGTTAAAAAAAGCACCATGAGACATTTTCGCCGCCTAGGCTCATTGCCGAAAGACATACCGTTGTTAACACCGAACCAGGGCCATGCCCCGGAAGAATAATTAATATAAATACGGAATATAGAGGCGAGTGATGGAAAAGATAACCACCGTGAGCACTGGGAAAGAACCGGCGGACAGCTATTCAGATAGTATTAATCCTATACCTAAAGGCGGCATAGCGGAGCGCTCTGCAAAAATTAAAAAAATCCAGACTACGGCAATGATCCTGTTATTTTTTGCTGCCGTGATTAATTTTCTCGATCGCAGTTCGCTGTCCGTTGCCAACTCCACCATTCGTGAAGAAATGGGGTTGAGCGGTACCGAGATCGGCCTGCTACTTTCCGCCTTTTCGCTGGCCTATGGGATTGCTCAATTACCCTGTGGACCGCTGCTGGATCGCAAAGGTCCGCGTATCATGCTGGGTCTGGGAATGTTTATCTGGTCTGCGTTCCAGACGATGTCGGGCATGATCCACAACTTTACCCAGTTTATCTGGGTGCGTATCGGCCTGGGGATCGGCGAAGCGCCAATGAACCCTTGCGGCGTGAAAGTCATCAACGATTGGTTCAACATCAAAGATCGCGGCATGCCGATGGGGATCTTTAACTCGGCCTCCACCATCGGGTTAGCCATCAGCCCACCCATCCTCACCGCCATGATGCTCGTGTTAGGCTGGCGCGGGATGTTCATCACCATTGGTTTACTGGGCATTGCCTTGTCCATTGGCTGGTACATGCTGTATCGCAACCGTGAAGACATCAAACTCACCGAGCAGGAGCAAAGCTATCTCAACGCCGGTAGCGTGAGCGCGCGCCGTGAACCAATGAACTTCAAAGAGTGGCGATCGCTGTTCAAGAACCGCACCATGTGGGGAATGATGATCGGCTTTAGCGGCATCAACTACACCGCCTGGCTGTATCTGGCCTGGCTGCCGGGCTACCTGCAGACCACCTACCATCTGGATTTGAAAAGTACCGGTATGTTGGCGGCAATCCCGTTCCTGTTTGGTGCGGCGGGCATGCTGTCAAACGGCTTTGTCACCGACTTCCTGGTGCGCCGGGGCATGGCTCCGCTCAAGAGCCGTAAAATCTGTATCGTCGCCGGTATGCTGCTTTCCGCTGGTTTTACCTCCGTCGTGGCACAGGCCACCACCACCTCCAGCGCGGTGGCATTAATCAGTATGGCGCTGTTCTGTATCCACTTTGCCGGTACCTCCTGCTGGGGGCTGATCCACGTGGCGGTCACGTCCCGTATGACCGCCTCGGTGGGCAGCATTCAAAACTTTGCCAGCTTTGTGTTCGCTTCGTTTGCCCCGGTGATCACCGGTTGGATCCTGGATACCACTAATTCATTCAGCCTGGCACTGACCATTTGTTCCTGCGTTACCCTGATCGGGGCGCTGTCTTACGTGTTTATCGTCAAACACCCGATCACCGACAGCGCGGCCTGATCGTCAGACTTCCCCTCTCCAATCGGAGAGGGATACTCAATCCAAGGCAAAAAAATCCAGACCCAGAGCAGACTTGACCTGTGCCAAGGTGCCCTGGGTCACCTGGTTAGCCCTCTGGCTGCCCTCTTTCAGAATGCGCATCAGCTCGCCCTTATCGGCGCTGTACTCCGCCCGCCGGGTACGGATAGGCTCCAGCAGCGTTTGCAGGCAATCCTCCAGCAGCCGTTTAATCTTCACGTCACCTAACCCACCCTGACGATAGTGATCCTTCAGCTGTGCCACCAGCGCCGCATCCTCGCAAAACGCGTCCAGATAGGTGAACACCATATTGCCTTCCACCTGGCCGGGATCGCTGACGTTCAGGTGGTTGGGATCGGTAAACATGCTCATTACCGCCTTGTGCACTTCGTCAGCGCTGGCCCCCAGCATGATGGTATTGCCGCGTGATTTCGACATCTTGCCCTGCCCGTCCAGCCCCGGCAGCCTTCCTACGCGGCTCAGCAACGGCTGGCACTCAACCAGCACCTCGCGATCGACGATACGGTTAAAGCGCCGGACAATCTCGTTGGTCTGCTCCAGCATCGGCAACTGATCTTCGCCGACTGGCACGTGAGTCGCCCCAAACGCGGTGATATCCGCCGCCTGGCTGACCGGGTAAATCAGGAATCCGGCAGGCAGGCTGCGTGAAAAGTCTTTCTCGATGATTTCGCTTTTCACCGTGGGATTACGTTCCAGGCGGGCAACGGTGACCAGATTCAGGTAATACATCGTCAGTTCTGCCAGCGCCGGAAGCGCCGATTGCAGACACAGCGTGGTCTTGGCAGGATCGATCCCCACCGCCAGATAATCAGCCACCACGTTTAGCACGTTGGCACTGATTTTTTGCGGATTGCTACCGTTATCGGTCAGCCCTTGCAAATCGGCCACCATCACCGTTTGCTGATGATGATGCTGTAGCTCAACACGTTGGCGCAGTGAACCGACATAATGACCCAAATGCAGTGAACCGGTGGCGCGATCGCCAGTCAGAATGGTGTAACTCATAGCCTTGCTCCTGGAAGTAAACAGACCGCCGGATCAACGCTATAAAAATGCCGCCAAAACCGGCGGCATTAAAAAAGAGGGATGAATACCCGTGCCGCCCTTAGAAAAGGCGCCACCAGCTAAAACAAGATGTGAACTGCGGGAAGATATTCATCCGGCTACGGTACACCCCGCTCAGAACCGCGTCAAGGGCGACATCTAGCTCAGAAACTCACTTCGGCTGTAGGCACGGCGCTGATCGCCACGCCAAAACTCTTGATACTCGACAAGGTAGCATTATGGTGAGCACGGATCTGTAACCCACTGGCGTGGGGTTTGTCGTGGCTGGTATGTGCATCTGCCGCCAGCACCACCGGGTAACCCAGGCCAGCGGCCCGGCGGGTGGTGGTATCGACACAGTATTCCGTGGAATAGCCGCAGATCACCAACTGTGTCACCCCTTCAGCAATCAGCAGCTTGCCCAGATTGGTACGTAAAAAGGAGTCTGGCGTGGTTTTATCAACCCGATGATCCCCCGGTTTTACCTGCAATCCCTGATGGATCTGCCAGGCTGCGCTGCCTGCTGATAGCTCTTCATGAGCTGTCTGATGCTGAATAAAAATCACTGGCACACCAGCCTGCCGGGCACGTTCACTCAGCTGATTAATCCGCGTGAGCACCTGCTCGGCCTCTGCTGGCGGGGGATTAAACAAGCCCTGCTGCACATCGATAACTAACAACGCTGACTTCATAGCTGGCTCCAAAAGCGATCGTTAAATAGACAGTACCCCGCCCTCGTTAAACGAGAGGTTGGCGTGGACGGAAGATATGGTCAACGCCCTGTTCACGCAGCCTTGTGACCAAATCGTGGCCACCGTTGGGCGTGGCCTGCGCCAATTCCCGCTCGGTGGCAAACACCGGGCTGGCCCAGAAAATATTCACCGTATCACCGTATTGTTTAGGCAATACCAAGTGCTCACTGTAGGGGTAAAATGACGAAGAGAGCACATAGCCTTCATAGCCCTGCGGAGCCACCGCCGACGCCAGCGTATGCCCTTCGCCAAACCAGGTGATGTTCGCCCAGGGCACATGGGCAAATCCCGCTAACGCGCTGGCCATCTGCACCGCGTTTTCTTCGGTCATAAACTGCCCATCAATGGCTATCGCCATCTCCATCCGGCGGAACCTGGCGGCATCGTCGTTGAACAGAATCTCTACCCACGGCATCGGCCGGATGCTGGCCCCCATGGTCAGGAAATAGTAAACCCCGTCGCGCTCATGCTGGGTGATGGCCATCGGCGGCCATTTGCCCTGATCGATAGCGTAATACTTCACCGAAGGGCCAAAGTGTTGTTCGTACAGTGCCTGGTAATCACTCTGCATTTTTGGCCAGGGATTCCCCTCTTCCCGCTGCCAGCTACGCCAGAACTGCCGGGTATTTTCCGCCAGCGCATATTGCGTATTGGTAGATGCGGAGCCCAGCGGATAGGCCAATGGATTCTCTTTGATGCAGCTTGCCGAATAGCAGACCGAGTGATCGATGTATAAACTCCAGCCAGGGATCACTGCTAGCAGTTGCCCGTGATACCACAGGGCAGCCCCGTCGTCGCTTTCCGTCCAGATCACCATCAGCCCGGCGGGGTCCAATGGCGCTTCGCCTTCCAGATTACGGCAAAACTCGGCCGCCAACATGGGGGGAAGACCGGCTTCCATAGCGGCGAGATCTTCCTGCTGCGGAGCCGTAGTCAGGTTGCGCAGCCAACAGGCACGTACCTGAAAACGTTCACTGTATTCTTCCGTTGGGTAGATATAAAAATAGGCGGCCCGGCTATCTTGCTGAACCACCGCGACCAGCGTTTGATTCTCGTTATTCACTTCAGCAAGTACGTTTGACTGGTTCATATCACCTCAAGGGGTTGCTGGCGCACAAATAGGCTGCACGCTAAAAATAGAATATTTCTCTGGGCCAGTGTAGAACGCATCATCAATCGGGATCACGGGCAATAGTCTCAAAAGTGGCAGCGCTGGCTAACATTGCGCTGAAGCGCTCTTATTCATACGCCGCATCGCCCGATGGTAGGAGCCATTGCGTACCGAAGCCCGCAGCACCCGCCCAACACCGCCAACGCCAATACGTACGCACCGCCGCCGGGTCACTCCAGGGGTAAATCCCAACTGTTGCTGCGCCCAGTCCGGCAACAGATCGATCCCTGCCTGCATCACCAAAGCGCCGAACGGCCGCGCCAGCGTGCTGGGAGCCGGGGCAGCCAGCAGAATGCGCGCCACTTCCAGTGTGCGTTCATCGCAGACCAACTGAGGGCGCATCTGTTGCAGATAATCGTCAACCGCCGCACAGGATTTTGGGATATCGCGCGCGCCCAAGGCTTCCGCGACGCGAGCCGTTTCACGGTAGTAGGTATCCTGTTGAGCGAGAGACAGGTGTGGATTGCGGTAACGCAGGTGCGATGCCAGGAAACGGCTGCTTTCGGCGACATGGACCCAGGTGAGCAGATGCGGATCGCTGGCGGCATATGGCTGGCCGTTATTGTCGGTGCCGTTGACCTGTAAATGGATGGCTTTGACTTTGGCGATCAGGCGTTGCGCCTCTGCACTGGGGCCAAACGTGGTGACAGAGATAAACTGGCTGGTACGACGCAGGCGCCCCAGCATATCCTCGCGGAAGTTGGAATGATCCCACACGCCCGCCAAGGCCAACGGGTGCAGCATCTGCAATAGCAGCGCACTGACGCCGCCACAAAGCATGGAGGTGAAGTCACTATGCACTTGCCAGGTGACCGACTGCGGGCCAAACAGCCCCGGATCGCCAGCCGGATTTTCAAAATCAATCCCGCCGAGTGCCAGCCCGGTCAGGCTGAGCACCTGTTTCTCTATCGCTGCGCGTATCACTTCCATCCCCCTGTCCACGGCCTATGACGCAGTTTATCATAGTGAGGGGCTGAGTCTGCTCAACTCGCTATGTTGATAGCTTACTTGATAATAGATTGAGAATTTCGATGATAACAATAAGAACTCGCGTGGCTGCGGATAACGCGCAGCTAGTTGAAATCTGGCAGCGTTCGGTGCGCGCCACCCATCACTTCCTGGCCGAAGAGGATATTGCGCGCCTGTATCCGCTGATACTCAACGACTATCTCCCGGCGGTCAACGTCTGGGTTGCCGAAGATGCTGCCGGGCAGCTATGCGGTTTTATCGGCCTGGATGGCAACAAAGTGGAAATGCTGTTTATTGATGCCGATCGGCGTGGCGAAGGTATTGGCAAGGCCCTGCTGGCTGAGGTTGAGCCCATGCATCAGGAACTGCTGCTGGACGTCAACGAGCAGAATCCGCAGGCATTGGCGTTTTATCAGCATTACGGTTTTGTGGTGACGGGCCGCAGCGAGCTGGATGGCCAAGGCAAGCCTTTTCCACTACTGCATATGATGCGGACAGCGCGGTAAAAACGGGCCCCTTTCCCGCAATGAGAGAGGGGCTGTCTAGCGGCAGATCAAACTTTGTTACCCACCTGGCTCAAACGCGGCCACACCATCATGGTGGTCTCCAGCAGCCGCAGCAGATCTTCACGGCTGGCCCCTTCACGCGCCTGGGCGGACATGCCTTCAATCAGGCAAATAATATATTTCGCCAACAAGGCTGTATCGGTGCGAGCCAGCAATTCCCCTTGCTGCACCTTACGGTCAAAGCAGGCTTTCAGGCTGGTTTCCTGCGCAAAATGCTTGTTGCGCAGCATCTCGGCCAGATCGTTTGAGGAGGAGGACAAGGCGGCGTTGGCACAAACCATAAAACAGCCGCTGGGGTTTTCCGGATCGGTAAATACCTCTGCCGAGGTGCGCAGATAGGCTTCGACGATATCGGCGATCGGTAACTCCTGGGCCAGCAGGCGGTTGTAACATTCCACGTAGCGGCTCAGATAGCGCTCAACCGCGGCGCGAAACAGCCCCTCTTTGTTACCAAACTCCGCATACAGCGTCGGCGCTTTAGCCCCGGTCGCCTCCACCAGATCGGCCAACGAGGTGGAATCATAGCCATGGCGCCAGAACAGCTCAAGCGCCTGCTCAACGGCCTGTTCGCGATCAAACTGCTTCGGCCTGCCGCGTGATTTCTTCGCGCATGCGTCTTCATTATTGATACTCATAGCCCCTCACTTTCCCGGTGGCCCAACTCGGGCGCAATAAATAAATTATCGATCGGTACAAAAAATAGTACGCCGCCGATGATAAGCGAGCAACTTTTAATTAGCGATCGGTAAGCAATGCGGCCAATGGCGCTCCTTACCGGGAAAAAAATAGCATCCAATCCGGGTTGCGTCTGGCTACAAAGCAGGCGACAGTCATCACCAAATAAAGATAAAGACATTAATTAACAATAATTTATATTGAAATAATGCCATAAACCCCCTTACCTGGCAGCTTACGGCTTAAGTGGAATAGCACGAATTAATTAACGACCACTAAAAAAACATTTGCAATCGCTCGGGCAGGAGCCTAACATTAAGTTATCGACCGTTAAGTAATTAAACGGGCTAACACAAAAATTTTTATTGCTCATCTAGAGATAGGAAACCATTATGAAAAACCTGAAAATGACCCTCGCCGCCATCGCACTAGCTTCTGTCTCTTTCGGTAGCTTCGCCGCAGAGTTGGTCAGCAGCCAACCGGCCGATCTGCAACAATCCGGCGTGATCACCGTGAGTGGCGCTTCTGACCTGTCATCGCTGGAAAATAAACTGGCGGCAAAAGCGGATGCAGCCGGCGCCAAATCCTTCCAGATCATCGCAACAACCGGTAGCAATAAACTGCACGGCACCGCGATTATCTATAACTAATCGTTCAACGGTTTTATGCAAAGAGGCGGCCCTAGTGCCGCCTTTTGCTCGTCAGCCAAACCAGCCCAATAACCCGAACCACAGATAATCCAACGGTACCAACAGCCCAAAGGTGAACAGGGCCAGCAGCAGACACAGTTTCAGTCCTTCGCGCGGAGGAACTTTCCCCATCCCCATTGCCACCACAATCGGTGATGCCTGATACGGCAGCAGCGGCGTGGCATAGCCAATCACCTGAGTCATCAGTACCGTGGTTAGCGGTAGGCCGCTCCCCTCTGACAAAACCTGCGCCAGCGGCGTGAACAGCGCGGGTACGCCATTGGCCGTCACCACAAAATTCAACAGCGTCGTAATACCGATCAACATGCCAAAAGCGGTAAATGGCCGATCCTGGGTTTGCGGTATGACGTTCAGCAATGCATTGCCTAACCAATCCCCCAACCCGGAGTGGCTCACCAAAGCCGTCAACCCAAGGATCCCCGCCACATAGAGACAGGTGCGGATGTTGACACCGGCCGCAAACTGCTCACCCGTCAGAAAACCAATACGCGGCAACAGGCAAACGCAGGCGGCAGCCAACCCCACCCAGGCGGGAGCGATGCCGTGCCAGCTATCGGTGATCCACAACAGCACCGTGATCAGCAACAGCGCGATCAACCGCCATTCGGCCACGCTAAGAGCACTCTGCTCAATAGTTTTTTCCACCGGCTGTGGTTTGGCGCGGAACAGCCAGCAGATGCATAACGTGAGCAACGCGCCTTTTGCCAACCCCAGGATCGGCGCATGTAGCAACAAGTAGGACAGATAGGTGAAATGAACACCGTAGGCACTTTCTGCCGCCCCGCTCATCACCAGATTAGGCACGTTGGCCGGCAAAATGCTGGCCGAAAGCTGGAAGGTGCCAAACCCCACCGCTAACGCCAGGCCATAGCGGCCACGCGAGCCTTCCGCCAACCCGGCACGTTCGGCTAACGCCATGATAATCGGCATCAGCAGGGTTATACGCCCCATGTTCGAGGGCATGACAAAGGCCAGCGCATAGCTGATGGCCACCACGCCGCCAACCAGCCGTGGCCAGGAACCGGCCAGTAGCGGCAAAATACGGTTGGCCAACCGATCGGCCAGCCCCGTAGAACGAATGGCCGTTCCCAGCACAAAGCCGCTCAATACCAGCCAGAATGCCGATGAGGCAAAGCCGGAAAACACCACGGCCGTCGGCGCTAGCTGCAACACCATTACCGCAGCAAAAAACAGCAGCGCAACCAGATACTCCGGCAAACGCGACGTTGCCCATAAGGCGATCACCACCAAAGTCACCAGCGCGGAAACGCCCATCGGGTAATCCATCATCCCCACTCCCTGTCATCGTTAGCTTTTTGTTATCAACTGGTTATATCTTCACATAACGCAAACGCCCGAACGGTGAAACGGCTCACAGTTCACGGGCGGCGGGTAAATTGGCCATACTCTCCCCGCGCCAAGAGGCTACTCTGCTTACAGGCTGGCGCCACGTATTTTCCCTTTTGCCAAAAGTGGCCCATGCTTAGAGGGGCCGAGCATTTGGCACACGTTTACTGACGAACCGGGGTACTGACTGATGACGAAAAAGACCACGCTGTTACAGTTTTTCCATTGGTACTATCCGGATGGCGGCAAGCTATGGCAGGAAGTCGCCGAGCGTGCCCCTGCCCTGGCCGAGCTAGGTGTGACCGATCTATGGCTGCCACCAGCCTATAAAGGGGCTGCGGGTGGCTATTCGGTGGGGTATGACAGCTACGATCTGTTCGATCTGGGGGAGTTTGATCAAAAAGGTACCCGCGCCACCAAATACGGCGACAAAGAGGCGTTGATACAGGCCGTTAATAGCCTGCGCGAACACCAGATCCGGGTGCTCTATGACGTGGTGTTCAACCACAAGATTGGCGCCGATGAAAAAGAGCAGGTGCACGTCTATAAGGTAGATGAAGATAACCGTAACGATATCGCAGAAGTTGGCATCGACGCGTTAGCCTACACTCGCTTCACTTTCCCAGGACGGCAAGGAGCCTATTCCAAATTTATCTGGGACTACACCTGCTTTAGCGGCGTCGATTATATCGAGCAACCGGATGACAAAGGCATCTTCAAAATTGCCAATGACTACGGCGAAGAGGGGTGGAACGATCAGGTTGACGACGAAAATGGCAACTTTGACTATTTGATGGGCGCTAACGTGGAGTTTCGTAACCACGCCGTCGTCGAGGAGCTAAAATACTGGGCACGCTGGTTGATGGAAATCCTGCCTTGCGACGGGTTCCGGTTGGATGCCACCAAACATATCCCAGCCTGGTTCTTTAAAGACTGGGCAGATCACGTGCGCGATGCGGCACAGCGCGATCTGTTTATCGTGGCCGAATACTGGTCACACGATCTGGCGGCATTACAACAGTATTTAGCACTGGTCGATGGTAAAGTGATGCTGTTCGACGTGCCGCTACAGCTGAAATTCCATCTGGCGTCAAAACAGGGCGATAGTTACGATATGTCGCAGCTGTTTACCGATACGCTGGTCGCCGTCGATCCTGCCCATGCGGTAACCCTGGTGGCAAACCATGACACTCAGCCGTTGCAATCGCTCGAAGCGCCGGTCGAACCTTGGTTCAAACCGCTGGCCTACGCCCTGATCCTGCTGCGTGAACAAGGCGTTCCTTGCCTGTTTTACCCGGATCTGTACGGTGCCAGCTATAGCGATCAAGGCGATGACGGCCAGGAATACCAGATTGACATGCCGGTGATAGCCGAACTGGAGAAACTGATCCAGGCGCGTCAACGCTTTGCCAACGGCGAACAGCACGACTATTTTGACGATCCGCACTGCATCGCCTTCAGCCGCAGTGGCACTGCCGAGCAACCGGGTTGCGTGGTGGTGATGACCAACGGGGCCGAAAGCAGTAAAACCGTCGCACTGGGCGAAAATTTTGCGCATAAATCCTGGCGTGACTTCCTCGGCAACCGCGAGGACGATATCATGACGGATGAGCACGGCAGTGCAGCCTTCCCGGTCAATGGCGGCAGCGTTAGCGTCTGGGTCATGGCCGAAGCAGAGTAAGGACCGCCGGGGAGGCAATGTACCACCCCGGCGGCAAAACCCATTTTTGCCTTTTTGGTCTGATTTTTCATTATGACCATAAGCAAATATTCACAGCGGAGCCTAAATAGGGTACAAGGCTGCATGAAAATTCCAAAACGACTCCAGCCATTGGTAGATGATGGTTTAATCGACGACGTCATCCGCCGTTTGAAAAGTGGCAAAGAAGCCGACGTATTTATCGTGCGTTGCGGTAAAGAGATCCGCTGCGCCAAAGTGTACAAAGAAGCCGATAAACGCAACTTCAAGCAGGCCGTGAACTACCAGGAAGGCCGCAAGGTGCGCAATAGCCGCGACGCTCGCGCCATGAGTAAAGGCTCCAAATTTGGCCGCCAACAGCAGGAAGAGGCCTGGCAAAATACCGAAGTGGACGCGCTATACCTGCTGGCCAAGGCTGGCGTGCGTGTGCCACAGCCGGATATCTGCCTGGACGGTGTATTGCTGATGGAGCTGATCACCGATGAAGAAGGGCTGGTAGCCCCACGCCTGAGCGACGTCACCTTAACGCCGGAACAGGCGTTGAACGATCACGCCTTGATGATGAACTATGCCGTACGCATGCTCTGTGTTGGGCTGGTTCACGGCGATCTGTCAGAGTTCAACGTGCTGATGGATAAAGACGGGCCGGTGATTATCGATCTGCCGCAGGTGGTAGATGCCGCCGCCAACAACCACGCTAAAAGCATGTTTGAGCGCGATATCAACAATATGACTCACTACTACGGCCAGTATGCGCCGCAGTTGCTGGGCAGCAAGTATGCCAAAGAGATTTGGGCGCTGTACCAGGAAGGCAACCTGACGCCGGAGACGGAGTTGACCGGTAAGTTTGTTGAAACCAGCAAGCGGGCCGACGTTGACTCGGTGCTGGAAGAGATCCAGGCGGCCAGTGATGAGCACCAGCGGCAACTGATGGCGCGTAACGAAGAAGAAGATTGATATTCAGCATCAAAATGACCCCTCACCCTAACCCTCTCCCACAGGGAGAGGGGACCGATCGAGTTCGCTATCAGTATAGAAATTTATCTAATCACGGCACTAAATCAGCTCTCTGTTGCAGTGAAATAGCTTGTTCGCAGTACCTGACGACAACGCAGAATCAGCTCCCTCTCCCTGTGGGAGAGGGTTGGGGTGAGGGGCCTCAAAGCCAACGCCTTACCCGCCGGCAAAACGCCTCGTAGTCTTGGCCAAAGTTGGTAAGTAGGAACGCCTCTTCGCGCGGGATCTGCACACGATCCAGGTAGGCAAAAAACAGCCCCCACCATAACCAGACGCCGATACCGCCCAGCAATAGCCCCCAGGCCGCCAACAGCAGGATCTGCCCCAGATACACCGGATTACGGCTGAAACGGAAAACTCCGTTAACCAGCAACGCGCTGACCCGCTGAAATTTTTGTGGATGCAACGTGGTGCCAGCCCGGTGAAAAGCATAACTGGCACTAAACATAATCATCACAGAAGATACCGCCAATACGCCTGCGGCCAAGAGAATAAGCAGGTTATCTTGCCAGTCCCCCTCGGTTAGCCAGCGGGTTGCCGCCATCCCCGCAGCACAAACTGCCATCACTACCGGCGGCAAAGCCAGCCGCTGCAACCACGCTACCATTTTTTGTTCCCTCTCGACCACACAATGCAATTTAAGCTATAACAAGCTCTCCCTGTAATAACGCCAGAGAAAAACAATGAGCCAATATGCCCCACAATTCTGGCGCGATGAACGCCTGCCGTTCGTTGAGGCCCGTCACGTCGAAGATGGCCGCAAGCTTTGTTATGCACTACACAGCCACGAGTTTTTCTGTATTGGCACCATCACCGCCGGTACCAGCACCTATGTTAGCGGCGATCAGCATCTCCAGGTTAACACCGGTGACGTGGTGATCATCAACCCGCAACAGACGCACGGCTGCAATCCCATTGGCGACCAACGCTGGGCCTATACCATGTTTTATATTGACCAGCACTGGTTGGCAACGCTTCAACAGGACCCTGGCGCAGGCTTCGTGCCGTTCAAGCAGATTATGAGCCAGGATAAGACACTGTTTAACGGCCTGAATCAGCTGTATGGGGTACTGACCGATCCGCTCTGTTGCCATCTGGAAAAGCAGATTGCCCTGGTGGATTACTTCAGTAACCTGCCACAGTTACTCGGCGAATCTCCGGTTCCACAGCAGGATATGACCCCTAAATTGGAAATAGCTGCGGCGTTTATCCGCACTCATTGTACCCAGTCGCTGACGTTAGAGGCGATCTGCCAAGCATCGGCCCTCTCCCCTTCTTACCTGATCCGCGCATTCAAGAAGCGCTACGGTATGACGCCTCATGCCTACCTGGTCAATCAACGCGTCCAGCACGGCCAGCGGCTACTGAAACAGGGCTTCTCGATTGCCGCCGCCGCCAACGAAAGCGGGTTTGCCGATCAGGCGCACTTTCAGCGCACCTTCAAACAGCTGCTGGCAGCCACCCCCGGCCAGTATCAGATCCCCTCGGCCAGCAAGTAACAGGCGCTGAACGCCAGCAGCAGCGCCATCAAGCGGTTAAAGCGCCGCAGATTGTGCGCCCGTTGCAACAAGCTGCTCAGCATAGCTCCGGCGTAGGCCCAACAGGCTATCGACAGGTAGCAAATCACAAAATAGAGCCCGGCAAATTGCCACAGCAGCCGCATCTCCCCATCACCGACAAAGGCCCCCATGCTGGCGACAGAAGCCAACCAGGCCTTGGGGTTCAGCAATTGCAGCAAGGCACCATACCAATAAGAAGGGGTTTGCTGCCGATTGCCCTGGCTCAGTGTCCCGTCATCCGCTGCAAGCTGATAGGCCATATAGAGCAGAAAAGCCACGCCAGCCCAAAGGATCACGGTAGTCAGCCCCGGCCATAAGGTAAGCACTTCATGCATTCCCAAACCAACCGACACCAGTAATAACGTGAAACCCAAGGTCGCACCGGTCACATGCCGCAGGCTGGTCGTAAAACCAAACTGCGCGCCACAGCTCAGTGCCACGATGTTCACCGGACCTGGGGTAATGGATGAAGCCAACGCGAAGGCGGCCATAGAGAGGTAAAGCGTCATAGTCAGCACCTGTAGAAGATAATTACAGGTGCCAGCGTGCCGGGTTACAGCGGGAGAGTATTGAACAAAATTGCCCTGCTTCTTCACCTTGATTTTCAGGGAAAGCGTTCAAACTCATAAGACTTGGCGCCGGGAACGGCATCTCTTGTTCATCGGGTGCAGATTGCGCGATCTCCTGGCGGTTTGTGGTAATATTGAGCGCAATATCATTCTGATCCTGTAGGTGCCCACATGGCATACATTCCAAAAAACTACGCGAGACTGGAAACCGGTTACCGCGAAAAAGCACTGAAAATCTTCCCGTGGGTCTGCGGGCGCTGTTCACGCGAATTTGTTTACTCCAACCTGCGTGAACTGACGGTGCATCACATCGATCATGACCACAGCAACAACCCGGAAGACGGTAGCAACTGGGAAATGCTGTGCCTGTACTGCCACGATCATGAGCACTCAAAGTACACCGAAGCCGATCAGTATGGCTCCACAGTGGTGGCAGGTGAAGATGCGCAGAAAGACGTAGGGTTAGCCACACATAACCCCTTCGCCAATCTGAAAAACATGATGAAAAAGTAGCGTTATCCCCCAAGCGGGGCCGCAGCATGCATGCGGTTCCGCCACATCCCTACCTTAATGACTTCACAAAACACCAACCTGTTAAGCTATTAACTTAGTTAAATTCAACGCTCATTTTAGCCCTTTTTCTCAGCCAATAACTCACTAAGCTAGTAAGTTACTAAACAAACAAACCCACAAGTTAAGACTTTCGCTACTTGGCAAGCCACGGCCAATGGGGCATATTGTCGTCATACGCACTTGTTAACTCATTTAACTACCAACCTAGCAAGCGCATTAACTTATTAAGTTAGCTAATTGATAAGTTATCTGCTTGGCAACTTGAGAGATGGCAACATGATTGTTTTGATTGGTTCGCAGAAAGGCGGCGTCGGCAAATCGACCATGGCGGTAAACATCGCCGGATATCTGATCCTGCAACAGAAGAAAACGGCCATTATCGTCGATGCCGACGATCAGAAATCCATCATGACCTGGTTCAACGACCGTCAGAATGTTGAAGGGCTTCCGCAGATCCCGGTGGTGGCAGCCTCAGGCAAGATTAAAGAAACCCTGCTGGAACTGAACCGTCACTACGATTATGTGATTGTCGATACCGCTGGCCGCGACAGCGCAGAATTACGCTCCGGTCTGCTGGCCGCCGATCTGTTCATCTCGCCGTTGCGCCCTTCACAGATGGACCTGGATACCATCGGCTACCTGTCCGAGATGTTCTCCACCGCCCAGGAATACAATGAAAAGGTAAAAGGCCACATTGTGCTCAACCTGTGCCCAACCAATATCTTCATTAACGAAGCCAACGAAGCGGCCGAAGTGCTAAGCGAATACCCGGAACTGAAGTTGGTGAGCAACCGCCTGTGCGATCGCAAAATTTATCGCGATGCCTGGGGCGAAGCGCTAACCGTGCATGAAGCGCACAATGAAAAAGCGCAGCACGAAATCGAAAGCCTGGTAACAGAGGTGATCCTGTGAAAAAACGTACGCCAACCCACCGCATGTCGGAAGATGAATTTATCAACAGCGCCACTTCGCATACGTTGATTGTTCCCGCTCCTGCCGCCGTTGCCGAAAAGCCCCAGGGCCGTAAGCGCATTTATAAAGCGCTGTCCGTCAGCCTGACGGATAACCACGTGGAGATGATCGACGAAGTGATCGGTCATGCGGCGCGTAACGGCATCGTACGCATCACCCGTTCTGATGTGATCAAGTTGGCCATCGACACTTTGGCCGACAAGAGCGAGGCGCAGTTGCTGGCCTTGCTAAAGAAGATCTGAATAACTTAATAACCTACCAGCTTATTAAACCAATAAGCTGGTGGCGCAGACGATAAATTAACAACCAGGTAATTTGATAGCTCATTAAGTTATTAAGTTATCAATTAAATTCCATTGATATTACTAAAATTAATCTGTCAGTAATAAACTAACCTGCCGAGTTACCCCTTGCGGGAAAGGGCTACAGTGAGTGGGACTTAACGGGCCGCAGATTGAGTACGGCCCTGAAACATTAGCGGTTAACGGAGCGGGCAATGCGGGTATAGGTGTGGCGTACGCCGCGGATCGCCACGCTGTAGGCAAAGATATTCTCCGGCAACGCCAAGCCAAGATAGCCGGTATCACCAATATGATGCAGATCGGCCCCTGCCATTTTGCTCATCAGAGCAATCTGGCGAATGGTTTGCACATCGGCCCCCTCCTGAGAAGTGCCGATGGCGGTCATCGCCAGCGCGCCCTGTTGCTGAGTAAACGTAATCAGCGAGGCGACCTTTTCCTGCGACATGCCGGGGATGGTGCCCGGTGCTGGCAGCAGAACGATATCAGCTCCATTTTCTACAAACAGTGCGATATCTTGTTCAGTGATCAACTGACTGCCGCTTTCACGCACAATCCCGGCACCGTGCATTTTGCCGGTCACCAGCACCAGCTTATCGCCCACTTCGTCACGAATGTGCTTCAGCGCCTCTGCGATGGCCTGGTTGCTGACGCCGTTATTCGGGTTACCGGTCAAAACCACCATGCGAGCGCCAAGCTCATACAACTTTCGGGCGTTTTCCGCCGTGGCCGCGCGCCCCGCCGTCATCTGCCAGAACTCATTATGCGTGGTGGCAAACGCCGGATCGACGGCTTCCAGATTGACCCCGATGACGCGCCCGGTCAGCCGTTGCAGTTCGCGTATGGCATTCTCAGGCGGCACATCGCCAGGCAGCCCTGCAATGTGCGGCTGATTGACATCAAACAGGTTCAGCAGCAGGATGTCGGCCCCCTGGCTGGCGGCCAGCTCGGCATTGGTAACGTTATTGAGTAGCGGCTGAGTGACCGCGATGCTCTCACTGACCAAGATGCGCCCTTCGCTGGCACGGATGGCGTAGATCAGATCGTCTTTGCTGATGTTGGCCAGATCACTGGCGCTACAGTCCAGATATCTTTTCATGATGCAATCTCCGGTGATTTTTATCGTGAACCACTTGGTATTTGATGAGGGGACATGGCATCGGAGCCGGGATACCTTGTCCCCTCACAAACTTATTTCAGGATAAAGCTCTGCTGTTGCAGGTTGTCCGAGTCCAGGCCAACAAACACGTTGAATTTACCCGGCTCCGCGCCCCATTTCAGGCTGGCGTTATAAAACTTCAAATCGTCCTCGGTAATCGGTAATTCCACCCGCTGTTCCTGCCCGGCACGCAACGTCACCTTCTTGAAGTTACGCAGCTCCTTGATCGGGCGACTGACCGAGGCGGTTACATCCTGCACATACAGCTGCACCACGGTAGCACCGTTATATTTACCGGTGTTTTTCAGCATCACGCTGGCGGTAATTTTGCCGTCGCGCGCCATTTCGGGGCTGGAGAGTTTGAAATCGGACAGGGCAAACTGGCTATAGCTCAGACCATACCCAAATGGGTACAGCGGGCCATTCGGCGAATCAAAGTAACGCGAAGTGTACTTGCCCGGGTTTTCCTTGCCGAACGGTCGGCCAGTGTTGAGGTGGTTGTAGTAAATCGGGATCTGCCCCACTGAGCGCGGGAAGGTCATTGGCAGCTTGCCGGAAGGGTTGTAGTCACCAAACAGCACGTCGGCGATGGCGTTACCGCCTTCGGTGCCGCTGTACCAGGTTTCCAGCATCGCATCTGCCTGTTCACTTTCCCAGCTCAATGCCAACGGGCGGCCATTCATCAGCACCAGAACCAGCGGTTTACCCGTGGCTTTCAGCGCCGCGATCAGGTCACGCTGGCTTTGTGGAATGGTGATATCCGCCCGGCTGGAGGCTTCATGAGCCATCCCCTGCGCCTCACCCACTACCGCCACCACCACGTCGGCCTGTTTGGCGATCTTCACCGCTTCATCAATCATCTGTTGTGGCGGACGCGTGTCAAAGGCCACCGCAGGTTCATACTCGTTCAGATAATCAATAATGCTCTTGTCTTGGGTAATATTGGCCCCTTTGGCGTACAGGATGCTGGCCTTATCGCCCACCGCATTCTGCAACCCTTCACGCACGGTGATCGACTGCTTCACCACGCCTGCGGCTGACCAACTCCCCATAATATCGCGCTGGCTGTCGGCCATCGGCCCGATCAGCGCAATGGTACCCTGCTTTTGCAATGGCAGCGTCTGCTTGTCATTTTTCAGCAGCACCATCGTTTTACGGGCAATCACACGGGCTTCCGCACGGTGCAGACGGCTTTCGGCATTGGTATCCTGCGGGTCGGAACCAACCGGGCCAAGGTGGTTATACGGATCTTTAAACAGGCCCATATCATATTTGGTGTTCAGTACGTCGTGGCAGGCACGGTCGATCTCACTTTCAGAAACCAAACCCTCCTTCACCAACCCCGGCAAGTATTGGTCGTAATACTCGTCGCTCATGCTCATGTCGACGCCGGAGGTGATCGCCAAGCGCACCGCGTCGCGCGCGTCCGCGGCCACGCCATGCTTAATCAACTCTTTAATCGCGCCGTGATCGCTAATGGTGATGCCTTTAAAGCCCCACTGGTCGCGCAGGAGATCTTTCAGCAACCATGGGTTGGCCGTCGCCGGTACGCCGTTGATTGAGTTCAACGAAACCATCACGCCACCGCTGCCAGCATCTACCGCCGCCTTATACGGCGGCAGGTAGTCCTGATGCATACGCAACGGGCTCATATCGACGGTGTTATAGTCACGGCCACCTTCAACTGCACCATACAGGGCGAAGTGTTTCACGCTGGCCATCACCGAACCCGGCTTGGACGGATCGCCATTCTGGTAGGCATCCACCATCACTTTGGCAATCTTCGATACCAGCCAGGTATCCTCACCGAACCCTTCGGAGACTCGGCCCCAACGCGGATCGCGGGTAATATCCACCATCGGCGAGAAGGTCATGTTCAGGCCGTCATCGCTGGCTTCCTGCGCTGAAACACGTCCACTCAGGGCGATAGCCTCCAGATCAAAACTCGCCGCCAGCCCCAGGCTGATCGGGAATACGGTACGCTGGCCATGTACCACATCATAGGCAAAAAACAGCGGGATCTTCAGGCGGCTGAGCTGCATGGCCTGATCCTGCATGACGCGGATATCTGGCCGGGTCACGGTGTTGAAGATCGCCCCGATCTGGCCTTTGCTGATGCCGTCACGAATGGCCTCTTTCGGGTTATCTGGCCCAACGCTGATCAAACGTAGCTGGCCGATTTTCTCTTCCAGCGTCATCTGCTTCATCAGGTTGGAGACAAAGGCATCACGCTCCTGAGCATAGATCCCTTGGGTCACACTGCTTTCCTGCGCAAAAACCGGGCTGATAGCCAGGCCGGACAACATACTCACCACACAAAGCCATTTCATAGTTTGATTCTCAGGCACGTCCCCGCCGGCAATGTCGGCCAGGAGGCATTAATAGATGTGAGCACGCAGTTTGCCATACTCTTTTTGTTTGCAGAATCAATTCGTCTGCGTTGTTGTTAGCAGATGATGCAATCTGCTCCGGCTAGCTTGCGCCTCTGCCCCTAGCCACTCCACCAGCCGGGTTAAGGCCGCAGGCACCACCGCATGTTCGGGGTAAACCAGATAATAGGCGGCACCGCTGACCACGCTGATCGGGAACGGCGTAATAATGCGATTGGCCTGAATATCCTCCTCTAGCAGGCACAAATCGCCAATGGCGATACCACAGCCCTGTAATGCGGCGCTCATCGCCAGATCGAGCGTATCAAAATGCTGTGACTTGGCAGAGGGCAACGCCGTCTGCCCCGCCGCTTTCAACCATAGCAACCAATCACGGCGATCGCGCGTAGGATGCAGCAAGGTTGTCTCCGCCAGATCGGCTGGTTCTGGTGGTCGATCCAGGCCAGGCAGATAGTTCGGCGTGCAGACCGGCGTCAGGATCTCATCAAACAGATGGTGCACCACCAGCCGTTTGCCCTGAGGTTTGCCAAACACCACCGCCGCATCAAAATGCTCGCTGCCAAAATCCAGCCCGTGCGATACCGACGCAGTCAGTTCGATATGCATCTCTGGCCGTTCATTCTGCAGGCGAATAATGCGCGGCAATACCCAGCGCATCGCACAGGTTGGGCATTTGACGCGTAGCGTACCCGGCTGCTCCCCGGCCTTGGCCAGCGCTTGCGCCAATTGCTCTAACGCCAGTTGTACCGGCGCCAACAGCAGCGCGCCCTGTGGCGTCAGCGTTAACCCACGCGCGCGGCGGCTAAACAGCGGATAACCCAGTTGTTGTTCCAATCCCAGGATCTGGCGGCTAACTGCGCCCTGCGTCAGGTGCAGCGTCTGGGCGGCATGGGTGAAATTGAGACGCTCAGCGACCACCACAAAGGTTTTCAGCACGTCGAGCGACGGCAGCGATGTTTGCATAATAAATCCCGATACCTGCATTTATTTTCACTATCAGCCATGATCTGGCTGCATGGCAAGCATGACGAATTTTCTCTTGTTAGCCCATCCTAACTGATGCTTAATCATTCGACACTCGATTCTTTTGCCAGGAGCCCCCCATGCACAGCGCCTGTTCGCAACGTTCGAAACTGCCGGACGTTGGCACTACCATTTTCACTGTGATTGGCCAACTGAGCGCCGAACATCAAGCCCTGAATCTGTCGCAGGGCGCCCCCAATTTTGCCTGTGATGTGCAACTGGTTGAGGACGTTGCCCAAGCCATGCGTGCAGGTCATAACCAGTACGCCCCGATGAGCGGCGTAGCGGCACTGCGTCATGCACTGGCGGAAAAAGTTGAGCGGCTGTATGGCGCCCACTATGACGCCGACGACGAAATCACGGTGATCGCCAGCGCCAGCGAAGGGTTGTACTCCGCCATCAGCGCGCTGGTCCATCCCGGCGATGAGGTGATCTATTTCGAACCCGCCTTCGACAGCTACGCCCCGATTGTGCGTCTGCAAGGGGCGACCCCAGTTGCCATCAAGCTTTCACTGCAAGATTTAACCATCGACTGGAATGAGGTGGCGGCGGCAATCAACAGCAAAACGCGGATGATCATCGTCAACAGCCCGCACAACCCTACCGGCAGCGTATTCGATGAACACGATATCGAGCGCTTGACTGCCCTGACCCACAATACTGATATCGTCATTCTTTCCGATGAAGTGTATGAGCACGTGGTGTTTGATGGTGGCATTCACCACAGCATGGCCTGCCATCCAGCTCTGGCAGAGCGCAGCGTGATCGTCTCTTCCTTTGGCAAGACCTATCACGTCACCGGTTGGCGCGTCGGTTACTGCATGGCACCGGCAGCGCTGATGGACGAAATCCGCAAGGTGCACCAATTTATGGTGTTCTCTGCCGATACCCCGATGCAATACGCCTTTGCCGCCGCCCTGAATAATCCACAGAGCTACCTGGGGTTGGCGGAGTTCTACCAGCAAAAGCGCGATCTGCTGGCAGCCGCGTTGCAAAAATCACGCTTTGAGTTACTGCCCAGCCGTGGCAGCTTCTTTATGTTGGCCCGCTTTAGCGGTTTCAGTCATGAAAGCGACAACGACTTTGCGGTCCGTTTGATCCGCGAAGCCAAGGTGGCCACCATCCCGCTGTCGGCGTTCTACAGCGACGGCACTGATACCGGCATTATCCGGCTTAGTTTCTCGAAAGATAATGACACCCTGCTGGAAGGCGCTCGCCGTCTGTGTCAGGTGTGATCCATTGATTTTTACCATGGGGAAGCAACAACAATGAAAAAAGCACTGAAAACGCTGATCGCGGCGGGATGTTTACTGGCAGCCGGTTCCACACTAGCGGCAGAGAATAGCCTGCGTTTTGGGCTTGAAGCCCTGTATCCGCCTTTCGAGTCCAAATCCGCCAGCGGCCAGTTGGAAGGCTTTGATATCGATCTGGGTAACGCCGTGTGCGCCGCCGCACAGGTCAAATGCAGTTGGGTAGAAACCTCGTTCGACAGCCTGATCCCGGCGTTGCAGGCCCGCAAATTTGACGTGATTAACTCGGCGATGAACGTCACCGAGCAGCGCAGGCAGGCGATTGTGTTTACCGATTCGATTTATCAGGTGCCAAACCGCCTGATTGCCAAGGCCGACAGCGGCCTGCAACCCGATGCCAAATCGCTGGCGGGTAAGCACGTCGGCGTGTTGCAGGGTTCCATTCAGGAAAACTATGCCAAGGCACACTGGGCACCGGAAGGGGTTGATGTCGTATCCTATCAGGATCAAAACCAGGTCTATCTGGATCTGACCGCTGGCCGCCTGGATGCCACCTTGATCATGGCCCCTGCCGGGCAGAGCGGTTTCCTGGCGCATCCGGATGGTAAAGGCTTCGCGTTTGTTGGCGATGCGGTACAGGACGATAAAATCCTGGGCGAAGGGATCGCCTTCGGCCTGCGTAAAGATGACACCGCGACGCTGAAAAAGCTCAACGACGCCATCGCCAAGGTGAAGCAGCAAGGCACCATTGGCGAGCTGTCCAAGAAGTACTTTGGCGATATCGATGTCACGGTGAAGTAAACCGTTGTCTTCTGGCACTCTTCAACTCGGAGAGTGCCAGGAAAACGCCATTTACTTGCTGTCAAATACCGAACTGTTCAACCCGCGATCCTGCTGATGCCGCTCCAGCGCCAGTTCAATCAATATGGTGATCAGTTGGCTATAGCTCACCCCGCTGGCTCCCCACAGTTTTGGATACATGCTGATATTGGTGAAACCGGGCAACGTATTAATTTCGTTGATAATCACGTTATTGTCCGGCGTCAGGAACACGTCGACGCGCGCCATACCCAGGCAATCCAGCGCCTTGAAGGCTTGCAATGCCACCTCGCGGATTTTATCGCTGACGTCCTGATCGATCGCCGCCGGTACCACCACCTGCGCGCCTTGCTCATTAATGTATTTGGTGTCGTAAGAGTAGAACTCATCGCTCAGGACGATTTCGCCACAGACGCTGGCCTGTGGATTGTCGTTGCCCAATACCGCGCATTCGATCTCACGGCCAACAATAGCCGACTCCACCAGCACTTTATGGTCGAAGCTGAATGCCAAGGCGATGGCCTTTTCGAACTCAGCCTGGTCATGCACCTTGCTGACGCCAACGGAGGAGCCCTGGTTCGCCGGTTTAACAAACAGCGGTAACCTCAGGCTCTCACTTAATTGAGCAAAGCTGTACTTGTTGCGGTTGGAACGCGTCAGCGTGACGAACGGCGCTACTGACAGCCCGGCATCCCGCAGCAGACGTTTGGTGACGTCTTTGTCCATGCTGACGGCGGAGCCCAGCACACCCGCCCCCACGAACGGCATATTCGCCATGCGCAGCAGCCCTTGCAGCGAGCCATCCTCCCCCAAGGTGCCGTGGACGATCGGGAACACCACATCAAGCTGCCCCAAAGCACCGGCACCGTCGGCTTCAATCAGTTGCTGTTTCTCATACCCAGGGACCAACGCCACGTTTTTATTCGAGTGGTTCAGCGCGATCAACGCCGGGTTTTCCGCATTCAGCAGGAAGTTGGAGGCATCGTTAAGGTGCCACTGCCCCTGCTTATCAATGCCCAACAGCGTGACGTCAAACTTCTCTTTGTCGATGGCATCCAGAATATTTTTTGCCGACTGCAGCGAAACCTCATGCTCCGCCGATTTGCCCCCAAAGATCACCCCAACACGTAGTTTAGTCACGCCTTAAATCCTTCTTAAAAAAGTCATGGCAACAAAGCCGACGATCACAATAAACGCATTGTGCGACCCCGGCAATGACCATTGGGCCTAAAATGCCTGCGCCACAGAATGCCAAACCCACAGCATCCAAAACGTATACACTCCGTATATTGTTCACTTACGGAGTCGGCTATGGGGATTGTAAAAATCTCGGAGACGCTACATGACGATCTCAGGCTCGCCAGCCTGACCATGTCGCGTTCTATCAACGCACAGGCAGAACACTGGATCAGGATCGGCATGCTGGCAGAGCTGAACCCAGAGCTAACCTATCCTCAACTGGTAAAGAAAATGATGAAAGATAATGCGCTGACGCTGAAGGAGATTGTTGGGTGAAAGATATTGTGATTAAAACGCCGCAGGAGATTGCCATCATGCGCCACTCCGGCGCGCTGCTGGCCAAGGTGTTTGCCATGCTCGATGAGGTGATCCGCGAAGGCATCACCACCATGGAGATCAATGACCGTACCGAAGCCTTTATCGTCAATGAGCTGAAATCACGCCCTGCCAGCAAGGGCCAGTATGATTTCCCCTACGTGCTTAATACCTCGATCGACGAGGTGATCTGCCACGGTATCCCGTCGGCCAGCAAAATTCTGCGCTCGGGGATGATCGTCAATGTCGATATCACTTTGGAAAATAATGGTTTTATTGCCGATTCCAGCAAGATGTATTGCATCGGTCAAACCACCCCGCTCGCCAAGCGCCTGGTCAACAATGTCTACGAGTCAATGTGGCAAGGTATTCGGGCTGTGAAACCCGGTGCTACGCTGGGTGACATCGGCCACGCCATACAGCAACATGCAGAACAGGCGGGTTATAGCGTAGTACGGGAATATTGTGGGCATGGCATTGGCCGTGAAATGCACGAAGGCCCAGCGGTGCTACACTTCGGCCTGCCCGGCACCGGCACGGTGTTGCAGGAAGGGATGGTGTTTACCATCGAACCGATGATTAACCAGGGCGACCACCGCATCAAACAGAAGAAAGATGGCTGGACCGTGGTCACCCGTGATAAAAAACTTTCCGCCCAATGGGAGCACACCGTGGCTGTGACCGCTGACGGCGTGGAGATCCTGACGTTGCGTGCAGAAGAACGTGAGGCGGGATATCAGGAACGCTATTAAACATTAAACCCCGTTGCAACCCGGCGGGGACATGGAGATGGGCATGACGCAGGCATTTATCACTCAGTTGAAGAGTATCGTTGGCAACGCGCAAGTGCTGACCGGCGAGCGTAGCACCGAACGTTATCGCAAAGGTTTCCGCTCCGGCGGTGGCAAGGCATTGGCCGTAGTGTTCCCCACCCGTCTGCTGCAACTGTGGCAGATCCTGCAAGCCTGCGTTGCCGCCGATAAGATTGTCATTATGCAGGCGGCCAACACCGGCTTGACCGAAGGCTCTACCCCCAGCGGCCAGGATTATGACCGTGATATTGTCATTGTCAGCACCCTGCGGCTCGATCATATTCAAGTATTGGATAACGGCAAGCAGGTGGTCGGCTTCCCTGGCAGCACGCTCAATAAGCTGGAGAGGTTACTGAAACCTTATGGCCGTGAACCGCACTCGGTGATCGGTTCTTCCTGTATTGGCGCTTCGGTGATCGGGGGAATATGCAACAACTCCGGGGGGGCGTTGGTCAAACGCGGCCCGGCCTATACCGAAATGGCGCTGTACGCCAAGCTGGACGCCGATGGCCAGTTACGGTTGGTCAATCATCTGGGGATTAACCTGGGCGATACGCCGGAAGAGATCCTTACTCGGTTGGAAAAGGGCGATTACCGGCCAACGGATGTTGAACATGGCGAACTGCGCGCTTCGGATAATGAATACGCCAGCCGGGTGCGCGATGTGGATGCCGATACCCCTTCCCGCTTTAATGCCGATAAACGCCGCCTGTTCGAGGCTTCCGGCTGTGCCGGGAAGCTGGCAGTGTTTGCAGTGCGTCTGGACACCTTTGCCAAAGAAGACAAGGAACAGGTGTTCTATATCGGCACCAACGACACCGCGGTTTTGACCGAGCTGCGCCGCCATATGCTGAGCCAGTTTGAAAATCTGCCGGTGGCCGGGGAATATATGCACCGCGATATTTTCGATATCGCCGAGGTGTATGGCAAAGACACCTTTATGATGATCGACAAACTGGGCACCGATCAAATGCCGCGTTTCTTCACCCTGAAAGGTCGGGTGGATGCCACACTGAACAAACTGCCACTGATACCGCACAACCTCACCGATAACCTGATGCAGAAGCTGAGCAAGCTGGCCCCTAACCATCTGCCGCCGCGCATGAAAGAATATCGCCAACGCTTTGAACACCATCTGCTGCTGAAAATGGCCGGCCCAGGCGTAGAGGAAGCCCAGCAGTATCTGCAAAGCTATTTTGCCCAGGCCAACGGTGACTTTTTCGTCTGCACGCCTGAAGAAGGTAAGAAAGCGTTCCTGCACCGCTTTGCCGCAGCGGGCGCCGCCGTGCGCTATCACGCGGTACATGCCGATCAGGTCGAGGACATTCTGGCGCTGGATATCGCCCTGCGCCGCAACGATACCGAGTGGTTCGAAACCCTGCCGCCAGAGATCGACAACCAACTGGTGCACAAACTGTATTACGGCCACTTTATGTGCCACGTGTTCCACCAGGATTACGTGGTGAAAAAAGGCGCGGACAGCCATGCGCTGAAAGAACAGATGTTGGCGATCCTCAATCAGCGTGGTGCGGAGTATCCGGCCGAGCACAACGTCGGCCATCTGTATCATGCCAAGCCGGATTTGCAGGCTTTCTATCAGGATGCCGATCCTACCAACAGTTTCAATCCCGGCATTGGCAAAACCAGCAAGCAAAAACACTGGGGTAACAACATTCAGTAACATTTTATCCTATCCCCTCACCCCAACCCTCTCCCACAGGGAGAGGGAGCTGTCCGGAGTCGTGCTCAGGTGCGAGAGTTAGTCTGTAACTGAGTTGATTAGAATAAAAATGACGCCATTAAGTTGTGGCACATTCTGTCCCCTCACCCAACCCTCTCCCACAGGGAGAGGGAGCTGGTAGAGCCTGCCCTTTTGGGAGCAAAGGATCATCTCAGCACACTCGTATTAAGCCTCTGCATGCGGGGCACTGACAGGGAGAGGGAGCTGGTGGATCCTGCCCTTTTGGGAGCAAAGGATCATCTCAGCACACTCGTATTAAGCCTCTGCATGCGGGGCGCTAGCGCGTTATCGCTCTTTATGCCCCTGTTCTTCTGCCCTGTCGTCTAGACTTAATGTTCTGAATAAGGCGTCTGTCAGGCGTCAACATGAGCGACGAAAGGAGCACTTCATGCCATACCAGACAGTAAACCCCTTTAACAATCAGCTAATTAAAGAATATACCCCGCATAACGACGATCAGGTGGAGCTGGCGCTGGCCCAGGCCGATGCGCTGTATCATTCCGACTGGGCCAAGGGTGAAATCATCCAGCGCCTACCCGTGTTGCATAAGCTGGCCGATCTCATGGAGAGCCGGGTGGAGGAACTGGCGAACATTGCCAGCGTTGAGATGGGTAAGCTGATCGAGCAAAGCCGTGGCGAAGTAAAACTGTGTGGCCAGATTGCCCGTTACTATGCCAATAATGCGCAAAAATTCCTGGCCCCGGTAAGCTATGAGTCCAGCCTGGGTGAGGCCTGGGTCGAGCATCATCCCATTGGGGTGTTGATGGCGGTCGAACCTTGGAACTTCCCTTTTTACCAACTGATGCGTGTGCTCGCCCCTAACCTGGCGGCCGGTAATCCGGTATTGGTCAAACATGCCAGCATCGTGCCACACTGCGCCGAAGCGTTCGAAAAGCTGGTGCATGAGGCCGGGGCGCCCAAAGGCGCCTATACCAACCTGTATATTTCCCAAGACCAGGTGGCCAATATCATCGCCGACGATCGGGTGCAGGGCGTAGCACTGACTGGCTCGGAGAAAGCAGGTAGCATCGTGGCAGCTCAGGCGGCCAAGAAGCTGAAAAAGGCCACGCTGGAACTGGGAGGTAACGACGTTTTTGTCGTGCTCGACGATTGCGATCTCGAGAAGGCCGTTAAAGTCGGCGCCCAGGCGCGACTGAACAATGCCGGGCAGGTCTGCACCGCCGCCAAGCGTTTTATCGTGCAGGAGAAAGTGGCGAAAGCGTTCCTGCAACAGCTCACGGAGCATTTCAAGAATGTGAAAATGGGCGATCCACTGGATGAAACCACCACCTTAGGACCGCTATCTTCCAAGTCGGCTCTGGAAGGGTTAACCGAGCAGGTCAATGAGGCGGTGAAACAAGGGGCCAAACTGCACCTGGGCGGCAAGGCGTTACAGCATGAAGGTAACTTCTTTGAACCCACCATTCTCACGCATATCAGCCGCGATAACCCGGCCTATTTCACCGAGTTCTTCGGCCCGGTGGCGCAGGTCTATGTGGTGAGCGATGACGAGGAGATAGTGAAACTGGCCAACGACTCCCACTACGGGCTCGGCGGGGCCATCTTCAGCACGGATATTGAACGAGCCAAAAAGCTGGCCTCACGCATTGAAACCGGCATGGTGTATATCAACTCCTTGACCGATACCGCGCCTGAGCTGCCGTTTGGCGGTGTGAAACGTTCCGGCTTTGGGCGCGAGCTGTCAGATCTGGGGATTAAGGAGTTTGTGAACCAGAAGCTGGTGGTGGTAAGCCATAGCTGAGTTTTTATACTCGAGGGACGCTAAGCGGGCGCAGTATCCTGCGCCCACTATAAAATCAATCAGTTAGTTTAGCCAACCCTGCGACGGCCATTTCAAGATAGGTGCGTGGGCAGCCGAGATTGATGCGGATAAACCCCTCCCCTTGCTCGCCAAATCCACAGCCCATCGAAGGCGCAATTTTGGCCTGTTGACGCATGGCTAGCTGCAAAGCATCATCATCCAACCCCAGCGCACGGCAATCCAGCCAGGCCAGATAGGTGCCTTGTGCTGATATTATCCGGCACCATGGTGCCGCCTGCTCCAATGCCTGTGCAAACCAGCGCCGGTTCTCAGCCAAATAAGCCAACAGGGCATCAAGCCACGGACCGCCCTGCTGGTAAGCCGCCGTCGCCGCCGTCATGGCAAGCGCGTTGAAAACGTCTAACCCATGCGCATTGAGCCGTTCGACAAATTGTTCACGTAGCGCCGTATTCGGGATCAGGAAATTGGAGATGCGTAGCGACGACAACCCAAAGGTTTTACTGGCAGAGGTGGCTACAATCACCCGATCGTGCCACTGCGGCCCCAGGTGTAACACCGAGGTAAAGCGCTCATCTGGCAGGATCAAATCCGCCCAGATCTCATCAGAGATCACCGTCACCCCATGTTGCTGGCATAGCGTCAGCAATTGCGTCAGTTCCTGCGGGTTCCAGCAGCGGCCGGTTGGGTTATGCGGATTGCACAGCACCAGCAACGGCGGCTTCTCCCGCTGCAACATATCGGCCAACTGGATAAAGTCAAAGTGATACTCCCCTTCCCGCTCCTGCAGTGGGTTCTCTAGTACCCGCCGACCATTGAGAGCGATCACCTTCTTGAAGGAGCCATAAAAAGGCCCCTGCACCACGACGCCATCACCGGGCTGGCTGAGCATCTGGATCAGCAGAGCAATCCCCGGCACAACCCCTTCGATCGAGGTAAACCATTGCCGTTCCAGCGGCAGTTGGTGACGTTGGGCAAACCACTCTATAGCCGCCCGGTAGTAAACTTCGTCACGTTCGCTATAGCCAAATACGCCATGATCGACACGCGCATGCAGAGCCTGCTGCACTGCTGGCGGGCAAGGAAAGTCAAAGTCTGATACCCACATCGGCAACAGGTCGGTTTCATGCAATTGCAGATAATGCCCCATGAAATCCCATTTTACCGAGCTGGTATGGTGGCGATCGACCACCTGGTTGAAATCAGGCTGTTTCATTTGGCATCTCCTGCTGTTGAGCCTCTGGCGTCACTCTGGCGATGCCAAAACCGGTAAAGCCGTAAATCAAGGCGAAGAAGACCGCCGCGTAACACTGCACCGCCCAAGGCAGCAGATCCAGCGTGTTCACTCCCAACGTGGTGGCCATATAAACACCGGCCGCTGTCCAGGGAATGAGGGGCTCAATCACCGTACCGGCATCTTCAATGGTGCGTGACAGGTTGGTGTTATCCAATCCCATACGGCGATAAGCATCCTTATACAGCTCAGCAGGAATGAGCAGCGCCAGTTTGCCGTCGCTGGTCGCTCCGGTGACCAGGATGGTGGTCCCCACCGTGGCGGCAATCAGTTGGCCGGTGGTGCGTACCACTTTCAGCAACCGGTTGATAATCACCGTCAGCGCACCGGTCAAGGTCAGCGCACCGGCAAACGAGAAGGCACACAGTACCAGCAGGATGGTGCTCATCATTGAGAACATGCCACCCCGGTTAAGCAAGCGCGGAACATCGGCGATCACGCCGCTGATATCATGCCCACGTTCAGCAAACATCGACAGGTTGAAGCCGTCCATCAGCGCGTTCAGGCCCTGTTTCAGGCTAAAGCCCTGCATCACCACGGCGAGGCCGATCGCTAGCACACAGGCTGCCAGCATGACCGGGATCACCGGTCGTTTGGTCACCGCCCCCCACAGCACCAGCACCGGCGGCAGGATCAGCAGCAGGTTGAAATGATATAGGCTTTCCAGCCCAACAATGATGTCAGTGACCCGCTGTGGCGTGGCAACCGTTCCCACTACGCTGCTATGACCGGCGATCAGGTAAACGGTGGCTGCCAGCACAAAGCTGGGCAGTGTGGTGTACATCAGGTGTTTGATATGCGCATAGAGATCGGTTTCGGCCACGATGGCGGCAAAGTTGGTCGAATCCGACAGCGGAGAGATTTTATCGCCGAAATAGGCCCCGGAAACCACCGCGCCAGCCGCCGCAGCCAACGGCACATCCAGCCCCGCAGCAACGCCCATCAGCGCAACGCCGACGGTCCCCGCAGACCCCCATGAGGTGCCGGTACAGACGGAGATCACGCTGGTGAGGAAAAAGGCCGCGATCAGAATATATTGCGGGCTGATCACTTTCAGCCCCCAGTACACCATGTAAGGAATAGTGCCGCTGATCATCCAGGTACCAATCAGCCCGCCGACGCAGATCAGGATCATGATCACCGGCATAGCCTTCGCCAGTTTGCTGACGATCGAGTTGATAATGTCATCCCAGCTGTAGCCTTGCCACAGTGCCAACCCGGCAGCAACGGCCGCCGAAAGCAGTAACAGCGGTTCAATACGTAATTCCCACACCCCATAGCCGACGATCAACAGCGTCAGCATGGCAACGATCGGCAGCAAAGCCAGCCAAAGGTTGAGCGTTTTCTTACCATCCATAGGTCACCCCGAATTGTTATTGATGTGCCGCTAGCGTAGTGAATCCTGATTTCTCGGGGTGTGAGCTAGCGCCTCAAGCCATGTAACCGCTTTCATGACGGATAACTTTGTGAGGCAGATCTCAGAACAACCTCTGGACAAGTTATCCCTGCCAGCGAGTGACCGAATCACGCAGCACCAGTTCAGCGCTAAACATGTTATTTTGCGGCGGCACCCCTTGTTGTTGCTGGCTCAGCAACGCCAGCCTGGCAGCCCGCCTGGCCATACGCTCGATGGGATAATGCATGGTACTTAACGCGGGATACAGATAGCGCGCCAGCACCACATCATCAAAGCCGATAATCGACAGTTGCTGCGGCAAGGGGATTTGGCGCTGGTGCAAGGCTCGCATCATGCCGGCGGCCATCACATCATTAAACGTCACCGCGGCCGTAAAACGATGACGGCTGGAAAGTATCTGCTCTGCGGCCAATTCGCCCCCCTCTTCATCAAAGGGCACGCTGATCACCCATTCACCCGGAACGTCGATTCCCGCCTGTGCCATCGCGTTGCGGTAGCCCTGTAAACGCAGTTTGCGATCGTCGATGGGCAAATCGGCGGTCACACAAGCAATATGCCGATGCCCCTGTTGCAGCAAATGTTCGGTCGAAGCCTGAGCCGCGCTGAGGTTATCCAACCACACGCAGCGGTTGGCAATGGCAGGAAAGTAGCGATTGATGATCACCAAACCGGGGGAATGAGCAGCATAGCGCAGCACATCGGCATCGCTCATGCGGGTGATGTGGGCGACAATCGCCTCACAGCCCTGGTTAATCAGAAAATCCAACCCGGCCTTTTCGCGCTCCGCCTGGTGCCCGCCGCTGCACACCATCAGCTTCGCCCCTTCTTTGCGGGTCACTTCCTCCACACCGCGCGCCAGACGCGAGAAAAAAGGATCGGCCAGATTGCCGGTCAGCAGCCCCAGCATGTTGCCACTGCGTTTGGCTAACGCCAGGGCCGCCGCATTGCGGTGGTAATTGAACTCGCGCATCGCTTTTTCGACACGCTCGCGGGTAACAGGCTCAACATAGGCGGTATTGTTAATCACCCGAGAGACCGTCGCAGCGGAAACTCCGGCTCGCTGCGCCACCTCTTTCATTGTCGCCATCAATTATTCCAGTCGGTATCATTTGATGAGTTGATAATAAGCAGGCGGGAGTAACAAATCCAGATGAGCGAGTTCGGCTCCTTTAAACAAAAGCCCCTCATACCCAAGGATATGAGGGGCAACGATCACGCTAACATCAGAATAACCAGGAACCATATCCCCACATTAATACCGTCAGACCGAGCAACAGCTCAAGCAACAGAATGCCCATAGCCAACGTCGAGCTGGAGAAGATAAATCCCTCTTTACGATCGATATTCAGGAAATGCGGAATGCCGAGATACAGCAGATAGCCCGAATAAGCCAGGCCGATAATCCCGACGAACAGGCACAACCAGACCACCGGGTACAGCGCCACTAATCCGCTGAGGAACATTGGAGTCGCCACATAGCCCGCAAAGACCATACACAGATGCAGACTTGGCCGCGACTCATAACGCCGCGCCATCCAGTGGATCACCTTGCCCATGATCGCCACGCCAGCCAGCATCAACAGATAAAACGCGACGGCGGTGTAGAAAGCGGTGAACATATCCAGGCGAATTGCCTGCCCTTGGCCAGAGAGCCAGCCAAGCTGCGTGGTACCGATAAACGCACTGACCACCGGTATTAACGCCATTAGCAGCACGTGGTGGGTATACAGGTGCGAGACGGATTCATTCTCGCTTTTGATCTGTTTCAACTCGACGTTGGGATGGGTCAGTAGACCCCAGACATGATTGACCATGAGACACCTCCTCACTTCGCCGCCAACCGCGATCGGCGAACGGAAAACACACCACTGGCGGTTCAGACACCGCGCAAGGGTTGCGGCTATCAGGCTCTCTGCCCTGCATCAATTATAGTCTTTGGCTGAAAAAACGTACGCTGTCAGCGGCCTGTGGGTTACTCTGCACTATAATCAATATGTTGCGTTATTTGATGGAGGGAGACCATGACAACCAAGATCCGCACCCGCCAAAGCGGGATTAATAACGTCCAGGCCGGACAGAACGTGATGGTGATAGAACCCAGCAACCTGTATGGCTGCCAGTTGGGGGACGACGTGTTTGTCGGCCCATTTGTCGAGATCCAGAAGAACGTTTGCGTGGGCGCGCGCAGCAAGATCCAGTCGCATAGCTTTATCTGTGAATACGTGACCTTGGGCGAAGATTGCTTTATTGGCCACGGCGTGATGTTTGCCAACGATCTGTTCAAAGGGGGCACCCCAAATGCCGACCCGGCAAGCTGGGGGCACACGCAGCTCGGCAACCGAGTTTCTGTGGGTTCTGGCGCCACCATACTGGCCGTGGAAATCTGCGATGACGTGGTGATTGGTGCTGGTGCAGTAGTCAGCAAAAACATCACCCGCAAAGGTATTTATGCGGGCAACCCCGCCAGGCTGCTAAGGGAGCTGGAATAATTGCATCAGGCGATCGGCATCGAAATTATCAGCGAACTCCCCTTCGGTTACCTGGAATACGGTGATTTTTCCTTTGCCGTCTCCTGTTACGCCCAGCCCTGTTTTGATAAGCCAGTCGAGCTGTGGCCGACCCAGCCAGTGGCTCCTTTCAATAAAGTCTACCCGCTGGCCCCGTTCCTTAATGACGATGGGGAAACCTTCCTCGCTCGCTACCAGGGGGAAGCGGTGGGGCATATCACACTCAGCAAAAACTGGAACGACTATACGCTGATCGAGGAGATTGCCGTTAGCCACCACGCTCGCCGCCAAGGCGTAGCCACGGCGCTATTGGATGCCGCACGTCATTGGGCACGAGAGCAGGACACCGCCGGGCTGATGCTGGAAACGCAAAACAATAATCTGACCGCCTGCCGCTGCTATCAACGCTATGGTTTTGTGCTGGGTGGCATCGATCATTTACTCTATCGTGGGCAACCGGACATTGCCGATCATGAGATCGCGCTGTTTTGGTATCTGCCGTTCAATAATGAAGTGGGCTATTGATCTACCACTTTTTGGGTGACGTTAGGTTTACCTTGCGCACGCCATACTGGCCAAACCAATGATCGCTTGGGAGAGAGGGATGCGTGGCTTGGCCCTGATAATATTGTGTACGACGCTGATGGGTTGCAGTGGTAAACAACCGGCCAAAATCCCGGTAGAATCGCTACCGCAACAGGTGAAACCAATAACAATGGCGATAGCAATGGACGATTACACAGTAAACAAACTGCAGGCAGCGCTGGCTCTGCATGCAGCGGTACCGGAAATCGATAAAGGGCGGGCCATTGAGATGCTCTCGCAGACTTTCCTGGAAACCCCTTACCTAGCCAACCGGCTGATCGGTTCCGCCACCACAGCGGAACAATTGGTGATCGATTTCCGTGGGGTAGATTGCTTTACCTATCTGGATTACGTGCAGGCGCTCAGAACCGCTACCAGCGAAAATGAATTCGTCGAAAATGTGATTCAGACGCGCTATATCAATGGGGACATCAGTTTCCAGCAGCGCAAGCATTTCTTCACCGACTGGGCACACACCCGCCAGATCCTTGCCGATGACGTCACCCCGCAACTCAGCCCGCATACCGTCACCGTGGTAAAACAGCTCAACCGCAAAGCGGATGGCGAGCTCTATCTGCCTGGCATCCCAGTCACCGAGCGCAGCGTCACCTATATCCCTAGCGAATTTATTGATGAGCAGGTGATTAGCCAATTACAGACCGGTGACTATATCGGCATCTATACCAAGCTGCCTGGGCTGGACGTTACCCATACCGGCTTCTTTATCATGACCCCAAATGGGCCGGTACTGCGCCATGCTTCCTCGCGCACGGAAAACCACAAAGTGATGGACTCGGCGTTTGCCAGCTATGTGCTGAATACGCCGGGGATCGTGGTGTTACGACCACGCTGATCGCCGGGTTATGAGCTATAAGAAATTGTGCTTAACCAGGATTTGACTTGGCTACGGCCATAGGTTTAGCTGTTGGCACAACACTGACCGATCTTATTGTTTTTACAGGGAGTCACTCATGGCAATTGTTTGGCGCTGCACCGCTTTGGCCGCAGCATTAGCAGCAACGTTGTTATTACAAGGGTGCGATCAGAAGGCCGATCAAAACCATATCAAGGTTGGCGTCATTAACGGTGCCGAGCAGGACGTGGCAGAGGTCGCCAAACGGGTGGCCAAAGAGAAATATGGCCTGGACGTGGAGCTGATTGGCTTTAGCGGTTCGTTGCTGCCCAATGATGCCACCGACAAAGGGGAACTGGATGCCAACGTATTCCAGCACCGCCCCTTCCTGGAACAGCAAAATAAAGATCACGGCTACAAACTGGTGGTGGTAGGCAATACCTTTGTGTTCCCCATGGCTGGCTATTCGAAAAAGATCAAATCACTGTCAGAGTTGCAGGACGGCGCGGTAATTGCCATCCCGAACGATCCCACCAACCTGGGCCGTGCGCTGTTGCTGCTGCAAAAGGTTGAGCTGATCGAGCTTAAGCAAGGCAAAGGCCTGCTGCCAACCTCGCTGGATATCAGTGCCAACCCGCACAACTACCAGATTATGGAGCTGGAAGGTGCACAGCTGCCCCAGGTATTGGACGATCCGAAAGTCGCGGTAGCGGTGATCAGCACCACCTACATCAACCAGATTGGCCTGACGCCGACCAAAGACGGGATTTTTATCGAGGATAAAGATTCGCCGTACACCAATATCGTGGTGGCGCGCGAAGATAATAAAGATGCACAGAACGTGCAAAACTTCGTGAAAGCCTACGAGTCCGATGAAGTCGCCAAAGCGGCAGAGAAGATCTTCAACGGCGGTGCCGTCAAAGGCTGGTAACTCCCCCGCGATCTGTTGCAGGCGCTGGTTGTTGGTGCCTGCAACGCGTCACAAAAATTCCCCACCTCCCTGCTTGACCCTCACGTAACGTCAGGCTGTAGTATCTCTGCACACACCAGGGAGATAACCAGCATGTTACTGAAAGTCGGCGAACTGGCCCGCCGTTCGGGCATCACCATAAGAACCTTACATTATTACCACAGCATTGGGCTGCTGGTTCCCTCTGCACGCTCCGATGCCGGATATCGCCTCTATAACCGGGAAGATATTACTCGCTTGCATCATATTCAAGCCTTACGGCGAATGGGGGTCGCACTGGCAGAAATCGACTCGATTCTGGCGCACTCGGGGCTGGCGTTACCTGCGGTTATTGAACAGCAAATTGCCATGCTCGATCGGCAACTGATGCAGATAACCACGTTACGCAGTCGCTTACAGCATATGCACGCCCAATTGACCCAAGGCAATGAACCCGAACTGAATGATTGGCTGACCACGTTGGAGATGATGACCATGTACGACAAATACTTTACCGCCGACGAACTGGCGCAGCTGCCGTTCTATCAGGCCGACGAAGCCCGTAATCGTGAATGGCAGGAGATGGTAAGCACGGTGCAAGCGCTGATGGACGGTGGGGCAAGCACCGAAGATCCGCGTGCTCAGGCTATTGCGCGCCGCTGGATGTGTACGCTGGAGCGTGATACCGCAGGCAATCCGGCATTTCTGACCCGCCTCAACGCCATGCACGCCGATGAGCCCTCGATGCGCGAACAAACGGGGATCACACCGGCAATGACCGATTACGTCACCCGCGCCTTTGCCGAAACCAAGCTGGCGATCTATCAAAAATACCTGTCTGATACCGAATATGCCTATGTCCGCGCCCACTATTTTGATCGCATTCAGGAATGGCCAGCGCTCATTGCTCAATTCCAGCAAGCGATGCAGCGGGAGGTTGCACCTGCATCGACACAGGCTAAACAGCTGGCAGCCCTTTGGCTGGAGCTGTTCCAGTCCTATGCCAGTGACAATCCGGCCACCCAGATGAAGATCCGCCAGGCGATGGAGCAAGAGCCGACCTTGACAGAGGGCACCTGGCTCACCCCGGCGCTGCTGGACTATCTTCGCCAGTGCGTTACGCATCTGATGCGGGGGTAACACCTAACGCAATGGCATACCTTTCGTCACCTAACAGATTTCTCAGCATGAAAATGCCATCATTTTTTCTTATCTCCACCAGACAAAAAGCCAATTTATCTTGTCGCCAGGCGCGGAGCATAATGCCTTGGTACTCTGATTTATCATCATAAAAGGGAGCTCTATGTCACTTGCACACCCACCGCTGGCAACGCTAAGCGTCTTCGATGCCAGCACTGAGGATATGGCCGCCATTCAGCAGATATATGCCCATCATGTGCTTTATGGGCCTGCCTCGTTCGAAGAATCGCCCCCGACGTTGGAGGAGATGCAACAGCGCCGCCAAAACGTCTTGGCTGCGGGGTTGCCATGGCTGGTGGCGAAGATGGAAGACCGCGTCGTGGGCTATTGCTATGCCACGCCGTATCGGCCGCGACCCGCTTATCGTTATACCATCGAGAATTCGGTCTATGTCGCCGAAGGCCTGCAAGGGCAAGGTATTGGCAAGGCGTTACTCAGCGCATTGATTGCCCGCTGTGAACACGGCCCGTGGCGGCAGATGCTGGCAACGATTGGCGATGCTGCTGGCAATGCTGGCTCCCTTGCCCTGCACCGCAAGCTGGGCTTCACCAGCATCGGCACTCTAAGCGGCGTCGGGTTTAAATTTGGCGGTTGGCTGGATACTCATATTATGCAGCGGCCACTGAATGGCGGCAGCCATACGCTGCCTTAGGCCCTTTCCGGGCAAGCTGCTGATTTTCATCTATAGTTAATCTTGTCGTGGCTTAGCGATCTCAGCGTGCATTCACGCATTCACTAAACATAAACAGTCGGGAGAGACGGATGAAAATTTTTCTGTGGATTATTGCGATTATCTTTATTGTTGGCCTACTGACCATTACCGGTGTGTTCAAACTGATCTTCTAGTTCTCCCCCCCATTGGGCGCATCAATGCGCCCTGCATCGCTCTGCAGTGATGTAAGCATATCAATGAGCTCAGATTCTTTTCGAGCCGCTTCCCAACTCTCTTATATTATTGTCAAAATCCGCTAAAAATCGTGTTGAATGCCTTCATTGCTACGTTAAAGAGAGCACAGGATGGCCTCAATTCATCACCTAACTCTTCCGTATCCTTTGGAAATCAACCGAGACTACGGAAAGCCCTACGTTACTGGTACCTTTGAAGTTGGAGGCAAGCTATTCCTTGTTGTGTTCAACAAAATAGCCACAGCGACAGAGGCTCGAGCCAAAGGCTACGCTATCAACATGCCTGACATACCTTTTCCGCCCAATGGCATGGTAGAAATCTTTTTCGACGCTCTGAGCGTACCTGAAGAATACGGCCAATTTAGACACGTGCCGTTGCCGGGTGAAAACGGATCCAGGGTCTTGTTCAACGTTGCCAAGCTGGTGAGACTTCATTATAGTGTTTGCAAACCTGGTGGATATTTGTTCTATGCAGCGCCTGATGTTCACAGTGAACGCAAAGTTGATCTGGTCATCATCTATAATAGCCTGCTAGGGTTACGGAACCCGCAAAGAACCCAAAGTGATACCAGACTCTGTCGATTGCCAGCTGGTTGGCGCGCTTATAACGGATTGTGTGCAGATGGGAGGGGTTATGTCATTACTTGCTGAAAAACCTGTTGGTAACAAAATATTGGCCCGTCAGCGCCTAATGATGCAGATGGCTGCTACCCAGGTTGTGAACCAGAAATTATTGACCGGGGAATTTGAGTTGCGTGATGGGAAAATCGCCAAAGGGAAAAACTTCCCTGAGCCCCACCATCCGCAACTTCACCACGAAGGTTAAGCCCACAGGCAAAACGCCGTGTTGCCGGCAGCGCCAACGTTAAAAAAGCCCAATCTTTATGAGTTCGCGCTGTCAACACCCGAAAAAACACATTTCGGGTGTTTTTCACTAATCCGCAGTATCACGCCTTAAAACGAGCCCGCACCGAACTAATCCCAGAGACCACCAGCATCACAACGCCACCGGCGATCAAGCCGAACACTGCATTCAGCAGCGTTGGGGTCAGGCCCCCAAGAATGGCACCAACGCCAGGCACTACCGTAGAATAACTCGCCCAGTCGGTGAACAGGTGATGCACCGGCGGTAAGCCGTGGGTCAAAATCCCGCCACCCACCATAAACATGGCCAGGGTACCCACTACCGACAGGGTTTTCATCAGATAAGGTGCCGCACTGACGATACCGCGCCCTAACGATTGTGCTAACGCGCTACTCTTACGGGCCAGGTAGAACCCCAGATCGTCCAGCTTGACGATGCCTGCCACGATGCCGTACACCCCAACCGTCATCACAATGGCGATGCCACACAGCACAATTACCTGCTGGCTAAAAGTGGCTCCAGCTACGGTCCCCAGCGTGATGGCAATAATCTCGGCGGAGAGGACAAAGTCGGTACGAATAGCGCCTTTGATTTTGCGCTGTTCATAGACCGCAACGTCCTCACTGGTATCCAGTTCCGCTTTCTCTTCTGCCTCTGCGCCCTTGCGGTGCATCAGGCTGTGGTAAACCTTTTCAAACCCTTCATAGCAGAGGTAAGCCCCACCGACCATCAGCAGCGGCGTAATCGCCCAGGGGGCGAAAGCGCTGATCAGCAATGCCAGCGGTACCAGGATCGCCTTGTTGATAAACGAGCCTTTGGCCACCTTCCACACCACGGGGATTTCGCGATCGGCCTTAACACCACTAACCTGTTGGGCATTGAGCGCCAGATCGTCTCCCAGCACCCCGGCGGTCTTTTTGGCCGCCATTTTCGTCATCAGTGAAACATCATCCAGTAACGAAGCGATGTCGTCGATCAGGGTTAATAAGCTACTGCCTGCCAAAATGCACTTTCCTTATTAAAGGGTGGGATAGCCATACCGGTTTAGCATAGCGGGTTAAAAACATGAAGAGGGGAAATCCTAATGATTTTACTGCAGGTGCAGGCTTAAGTCGTGAATTTTGCACAATGGGAAAGTGATAGCCTGCCGTAACAGACGGCAGACTAATAAGTCACGTTTTATTCCGTGTCGTTCTTCGCCAGGGCGGCATCTTTCTGGCGGCGATAATCCCGCGCCGCCGCGGGGATCGGCGTTACTTTGCCGGTTTCAATCCAGGTGCGCAGGCGGCTAGCATCCGCAAAATGGGTATATTTGCCAAAGGCGTCCAATACCACCAGCGAAACGGAGCGGTTGCCGATCACGGTACGCATCGCCAGGCAGTGTCCGGCCTGATTGGTAAAACCGGTTTTGGTCAGCTGGATATTCCATTTCGGGTTGTAGACCAGATGGTTGGTATTGCGAAACGGCAGCGTATAGTTGGGATCCTTGAAGGTCGCCATCCGTTCGGTAGTGGTGCTCAACTGGCCGATCAGCGGGTACTGCTTGGTCGCCAACATCAGCTTGGTCAGGTCACGCGCGGTAGATACGTTATGAATCGATAGCCCGGTCGGTTCAACGTAACGGGTATTAGTCATGCCTAGCGCTTTGGCTTTGGCATTCATCGCCTTGATAAAGGCGTTATAGCCCCCTGGATAATGATGCGCCAAACTGGCCGCGGCCCTGTTTTCCGACGACATCAACGCCAACAGCAGCATATCCTTGCGGCTGATTTCGCTGTTCAACCGCACCCGGGAGTAGACCCCTTTCATTTCTGGCGTCTGGCTGATATCGACCGACAGCATTTCGTCCAGCGGCAGGCGGGCATCCAGCGTCACCATCGCCGTCATCAGCTTGGTGATCGAGGCGATAGGCACCACTTCATCGGGGTTACGTGAATAAATCACCCGATGTGTTTGCATATCCAGCACCATGGCACTGCCAGAAGCCAACTCAGGCTGGGAGGCCTGCACTGCGGCGGTTTTATTGCTGGCTAATGCACTCGGCACCAGGCCAGTACCGGCTTGCAACGCGAGCAGGGTTAGAACCAAAACACGGATTTTCACATGTATTACTCTGTAACGGAGGAGAGAACCGACTGCGTTGAATTATAAGTGAGGGGTATAGAATTGCACTGTGATTGTGAGTAGCTATTTGTGACAAAATCTATCGGCGCAAAATTTATGCAACCCGCGAGCGTACTGGGTTGTACGCCCGCAAGGTAAAAGTTACAGCGCTGGCTGCCAGGCAGATTGCGGCAACAGGTACAATCCGGCAGCATGCTGCTCACCGGCACCGACAATATGTCCGATCCCGGCGGCCATCACGGCCAGGGTCACATCGAAGGCATTCAGGCTGTCGCCGTAGCCTGCCGTCAGGTTGAACATCGACCCGTTGGCCAGCAGATACAGCGTTTTGTCTGCCAGTTGGTAAGCGTTCACAAATGGCATTGGCTCGCTGTGCGGAAGGCCTTGCAGGAAACCGACGTCGATCTCTTCCGCCACATGCCCAACGTTGAGGATAAACACCCCATCCTTGGCCCGTTCCAGATGCCGTGCAGACAGCACGTTTTTGGCTCCGGTGGCCGTGGCAATCACGTCGGCCTGCTCTACGGCAGTGGCTAAATCGACTACCGCCCAACCATCGTAGCGCGCTTGCAAAGCCCGGGCCGGATCGATTTCCGCCACGATAACTTGCCCGCCATAAGCCTTGGCAGAAGCGGCTACGCCCTGGCCCACCAGCCCATAACCAATCACCACCACACATTTTTCATGCAGCGTCAGATGAGTGGTCTGGAAGAAGGTATGCCAGGCGGTCAGCCCAACCATGTGGCGATTATGCAGCCCTTCTTTGACCGGCAGGTCATCCCAGTTAAAGATCGGGTAACGCGGTGCAATGCCCCCCAAGCGGCTAATGCCTGAACCGGTCGCTTCCAGCCCAGCCTTGATCTGTGGGCCATTGGCAGATTGATGCAGGCGAGTGGTCAGATCGGCTCCCATCTCACACAGGTGAGTCGGCCCCCAGGCCAGCGCGCGGTCGAAAGATTCAGACCAGTCGGCATCGCTCATATCACGCCAGGCGTGCGCTTGGGCACCGTGACGTTCCAGCCAGGCCACTACGTCATCCTGTACCGTCGTCGGGTTACAGGTGGTGAGATAAATGGCAGCGCCCTTATCCAACAGCCCGGCTACCAGCGGGGCCATTTTCAGATCCAGGTGCATGTTACACGCCAGGCGCACACCGTGCAGGTCCGGTAACGCCGCCACTGCAGCGCGGGTACGCGGCATATGGCGCATGGCCCACTTCAACTCACTGTCAAAATCCTGATACATCGGTTACTCCTCTACTACGCCACGCCGCCAGGGCATGGCAGAATGATTAATCTGCATCGCATGGCGACTATTATCACTTATCTCGCAGCAAAAAACCGAGGTGACTATCATTACAGCAGCATGAGTGATGGTTTTCAGATCTATCAGGGGGGAGGAACCGCCGAACAGATTGTTCGGCGGTACAGGCCGCGATGGCGCAACTCACGGCCCGATATCAATGATAAGACTAGAAGAGGTAACGCACGCCTAAAGCAAACTCACTGGAAACCAGGCGTGCTTTCATTTGCTCATCTTTTAACCCACGGGCATTGGTAAAGTTATTGTAACCACTTTCAATCTTGCCCATATCCACGTAGCGGTAGCCCAAATCAAGATTGAGCCGCTCCATGGCCGCATAGCTGATCCCTGCGCCAATGGAGTAAGCCAGATTATTTTGCGTACTTGCCGCGTATTGGCGCGAGGTATTCCCCTGCCAGCCGTCGGATTTTACTTTGGCGATACCCAGGCCAACCGTGCCATAAACCGAGAAGTCATACCCTAGCGCGTAGTCACGATAGGCATTGAGCATCAGGCGCTGAGCGTCCACTTTGTGGTGATTGTAGCTGCTGGCAAAGGTGGTTGAGCCGCTGGTGTATTCGCTTTTCTTTTTGAACACATACTCTGCCTCACTGCGCCAGCCATTGCCAAATTGATAGCCTGCAGCGATAGCCCCGTTATAGAAATTATGTTTTTCGTCACCGCTGACAAAATCACCCACGCCTGGGCGGCTGCTGGTATTCATATCTTCTGCGGATTGCCTGGCGTGCAATAGTTTTATCGCCCCATAGTATCCCTCTAAATAATCATCGGCTAAAACATTACCGGAAACAACGGAGAGGGAAACCAGCAGTACCAGAGGTTTAATATTCATGCGATCCTCGCTTGAAAGGTTATTTATGATGAACAATGAAGGTTCAGCTAAAATAACCAGCGCGCAGCGGTGTCGCAATTCGGTTGAATACCTACTGCCCTAGGTATTTTTACTTAACTCTTGGTGGAGAAAACAGCTCACCATAGACTTTCATTAACTTCACCGACGAGTTAATCGCCAGTTTGGCAAATAAATTGGCGCGATGGGCTTCTACCGTGCGCGGCGAAAGCTCTAGCTCCAGAGCAATTTCCTTGCTGGATTTCCCTTGCATAATCAGCCCGGTGACTTCCAGTTCCCGCGCTGAGAGCGTCTTGAGCCTCTCTTGTAACTCGGCGGTTGCTTGCCGCTGTTGTTGCAACGTTCGCTGATGCTCCAATGCCCCAGCGACAGTTTCGATCAGCAGATCGGCATCAATGGGCTTGGTCAGGAATTCAAAAGCCCCGTTTTTGAAGGCCCGCCGGCATAAATCAATATTCCCGTGGCCGGTCATGATGATAACGGGGATATCCAACCCCTGTTGTTGCCACTCTTCCAGAAGCGTGATGCCGCTTTTGCCCGGCATGCGAATATCCAGCAGCAAACAGCCGCACAGCGCCTGTGGTTCCCCCATCCGCTGTTGAAAATCCAGACTATTTTCATAAGCCAGCGTTTGCCAGCCCATGGTTGCCAATAGTGAAGTTAGCGAACTACGGATGGCCCGATCGTCATCAATCAGATAAATAAATTGTTCCATCACTCCTCCTGAGTGTTAAACGGAAACCATAGGGTAAAACGCGCTCCCTGGCCGGCCATATTTTCCACCGTAATAGTGCCGTTCAGGCGCTGAACCAGAGTTTCCGTCAGCGCCATGCCCAACCCCAAACCCTCTTGGCGAGTCGTGAAGAAGGGAATAAAGACCTGTTGTAATGCGGGTTCAGAAAGTCCTGGCCCACCATCGGTAATCATCAGTTGGATCCCTTGATCCGAGTATTCAGCATCGATTGCCACCCAACCTGGCTCCGGCTGATTGGGCTGTTGTGCCTGAATGGCGTTGGTCACTATGTTATGGAAGATTTGTTCAACCCAGAGAGGATCGGCTCGCAGAGGGGGTAACGCATCGGGCATTCGGTTAACGATCCTGACCTTGCCCTTGTTGATCTCATCTTCCAGCAGCATAGTGACGCGCAACCAGACCTTATGCAGATCGACCTCTTGCAATACTACCTGCTCATGCGCCAACTTTTGCCGAAATTGCAGCAACAAGGTGCTGATGCGTTTGATTTGTATCACTGCCGCATCAAGCAGCGGCGCGGCTTTATCCTGCTGCTGTTGGTCTAACAGACGCAGGGCGGCCTGGTTATAACTTAACACCGCAGTCAACGGTTGGTTGAGTTCGTGAACCATACTGGCCGTGATTTCCCCCATAGCGTTAAGCCGAGTCAATTGCGAGAAGTGTTCACGCAAAACGGCAATATTGCGTTGGCGTTTTTGAATACGGTATTGGTCGATAAAATAGACGACAGCAGCCCAGAAAACCGGCAGCAGCAATAACAGCAACCAAGGCAAACGCGCCCAATCAGGGTCGTTTCGGGCGGATAATGCAAAAGGCTGAGAGGCACTGCTGATCCCCTTGTCCCATTGCCAATACGCTGGTTGAGCATGATCCCCCTGCTCAAATAAAGGTTTGTTGTGCCAGCTCAGGACGATCTGCCGGAAATCATGACGCTGGGGAATGTCCGCAAATAGCAGCGCAGGATCGATCAACAGCGCAAAATGTTGGTGGGCCAGCCAGTAAGTTCCCTCTCCCGTTGGCGTCAAGGTCGGGATTGGCTGCGCCTGTGGCATGCGTTTCCATGCCACAATCTGCGGGAATTTTTGCTGGACGATGGCAGGATCGCTGGACACCGACAGTAAGGAAAGCACCGTCTCAAGTTGGGATAATTTAACCGTCACCTCACGATATAAAATACGATAGGTGACTGATTGCTCTTCATATTGCTGTTGCAAAGCATAAATTATCACCCCGCTCCCTGAAAACAGAGATAGAACCAACCAGAGAGCAACCTTGAGCATAATATCTCCATGTCATTGGCAGACGAGTTTATTAATAACGGATTAAACACTATGCGAATGCAAGAATCTATTATTAACATCGGGCCGTTTCAATTCCCCCCGCTGCGGGGACAGGGTGTTATAATCCTATTTCATCGCAATGAAGGAACAACAATGACGGATTTAGCCCACTACATTACCCAATATGGCTACTGGGCACTGCTGATTGGCTGCCTGCTCGAAGGGGAAACCATCACCCTGCTGGGAGGAATTGCCGCACACAACGGATTGCTGCGCCTGCCGCTGGTGATTGCGGTGGTCGCCATTGGCGGCGCCTTGGGCGATCAGGTGCTCTATTTTGCCGGGCGCCATTTTGGTGGACGGGGGCTTGCCCGTATCGAGAGTCAACAAGCACGCATTGAACGCGCCCAAAAGCTGATTGCCAGCCACCCGATTTTATTTGTGATTGGCGTACGTTTTATGTACGGATTCCGGCTTATCGGCCCGGTGCTGATCGGTGCCAGCAAGCTGCCCCCCTCGCGCTTTATCCCGCTGAATATTCTGGGGGCTATCCTGTGGGCCACGCTATTTGTACTGCTCGGCTATTTTGGTGGCCAGGCCATCAGCAGTTTTGTCAGCGGTAGTGACAAAAAGCTGTATAGCCTGCTGTTCTGCGTGGTGGTTATCGCCGCTATTCTGCTGCTTCGCTACTGGTGGCGGCGGCGTCACGCACAATAAGACTATTTGTTGAGCATCAGCTTCAGGCCCAGTAAGGCCAGCACGCTGCCGCCCAGGCGATCGAACCAGGCTTTGAAACGCAGGTAGACGCGGCGCGGGCGCGGTGACGACAGCACAAACGCCACAAAGGCATACCACAGCAGATCGACGGCCAGAGCAATCAGCGGCAACACGATATACAGCACCATGGGGATCTTATGGCTAAGCAACGCCGCAAACACGCTGCCGAAGACGATAGCGGTGTTCGGGTTGCCCAGTTGGGTTAGCAGCCCGGTGGTGAACGCCCGGCGAAAGCCTAGCTGCTGGCCGCCAACCGTTTCGATCATCAACGGCTGATTAGCTCCGCGCAGCATTTTGAACGCCAGATAGATCAGATAGGCCCCCCCCAGCATTTTCAGCGTGGTATACAGCCAAGGCAGCGCCAGTAGCAGCGACTGCAGCCCCAACAAGGCGATTAGTGCGAAGATAAAACAGCCGATCCCCATCCCCAATGCCACCGCCATCCCATCGCGCCGTGACGAAGCCACCGCCGTTCTCGCTACCAGAATAAAGCTTTGACCTGGGCTCATGGCGCCAAGCGTAATAGCCCCGGTAATGCTGAGTACCGATAATAGCGTTTCGTTGATCATGCTCTTTTCCCTTGCCTGATTCCGTTACTCAAATTAACGCGCTGGATAAAATAAAAGCAATAGAAACGTATGGATACGGGAGAAAACTGCGCCACGTTCCCCCCCGGTCAAGCATTGCCCTGCATCATCAACGCCAGCAACTCCCTGGCCGCCTTCTGTTGCGGCTGGTGCTTCAACCAAATCAGGTGCACCGGCAGACGCAGTTCGTTTTTGGTATTTTTAAATTTCAGGCGGATCAACCGGCCCTGCTCCAGCAATGGTGCAGTTAACGACAGCGGAAAGTTGCCCCACCCCAGTCCAGCTTCCACCATGCTTAGCGCCATCGGCAAACTGTCAGTACGCCAGAAGGATTCCGCTACCTGTGGGCGTTTATCGGCCATAGGCAAATCCCGGCTGGCCACCATGATCTGCCGCACGTTGACCAGTTCCTCCAGAAACAACTCGGCACCGCCAGCGCTCAGGGCTGAATGCTGCGCCGCAATGGTTGCCACCAACGACTCGCTACCCACATAGTGAAAATGTTCCTGGCTGTTCACGTCCAGTCCGCCGAATGCCAGGCACAGGCTGACCCGCTGTTGATGCAGCATATGCAAAACATCATCTTGTGGGGCAGTCAGCACCTCGATATCCAACAACGGGTAGCGCTCCGCCAACGCTTTAACCGCCGCCAGTAGACCGCTGCTGTTGATATCCGATGCCACACCGATCGACAGCCTGCTTTCCAGCCCCTGAGAAAGCTCAATGGCGTGGATCTGCAGCTGCTTGAGCTGTTCGGCGATCAAGCGTGCGTGGGGAGCCAGTGCCAATGCCAGCGCGGTGGGCACCGGTTCGCGGTGCGAGCGGTCGAATAGTTGAAAACCCAGCTCCGCCTCCATATTGGCGATCCCCATGCTGACCGCCGAAGGCACGCGCCGCAATGCCCTGGCTGCCGCCGAGAATGATCCGCGATCCAACACAGCCAAAAACAGTTCGATATTGTCACTGGAAAAATTCATCACCTTACCTGTCAGTAAAACTGACAGCTCCTGACTTTTTCTATCAATAGTATTGACGTTATCTTACGCATCGGGTTGCCGGACGTCATCAGGCACGAAAAATAAAGCAGGAGAAAAGCATGCAAGGCGTGAAACGCAAACTGGTCTATGTGACCGCTTATGAAGTTATCGGTATGGTCATTTCGGCCCTTGGTTTGGCACTACTCTCTGGCTCCGCCCCGAGCAGCACCGGGCCGTTGGCGGTGATCATCACCACCATCGCCGTCAGTTGGAACCTGATTTACAACTACTTGTACGAATTCTGGGAAATCCGCCAGGCATCACGCACCCGCACGCTGAAGCGCCGCATTCTGCATGCGGTGGGCTTCCAAATGACGCTGGTGGTTTACCTGATCCCCCTGATCGCCTGGTGGATGGAGATTTCTCTGCTGCAGGCCTTGCTACTGGATATGGCGCTGATCGTGATTATTCCCTGCTATACCTTTGTATTTAACTGGGCATTCGACAAAATATTCGGGCTACCGACCTCCGCCCTGCCTGCCACCGAATCGGCCTGAGTGAAACACTCTCCCCCTGAACCGCAGTTTTTTTGCCTCAATTCCCTAGAACGGGTAGCATGCCTCGCCGTTATTTAACGGCGCTGGTATCAACCATAAACTGCGGAATGTTGCCATGACCTCATTCCCATGATGCAAACAGACAGGAACAGGACGAATAATGCACTCAGAGAAAACGACTGCACATGACAAGCAGGCGGCCAGAAAACGTTGGTTAGACTCACACGAATCCGGTTACCACAAAAGCATGGGTAAACGGCAGATACAGATGATCGCCATTGGAGGCTCAATCGGCACTGGCCTATTCCTTGGCACCGGCGCACGTCTACAGATGGCGGGTCCGGCACTGGCGCTGGTATATCTGGTATGTGGCGTGTTTTCTTTTTTCATCCTACGCGCCTTGGGCGAGCTGGTATTACACCGCCCATCCAGCGGCAGTTTCGTTTCCTATGCACGCGAATTTCTCGGTGAAAAGGCCTCCTACGTTGCAGGATGGATGTACTTTCTTAATTGGGCGATGACCGGCATTGTCGATATCACCGCCGTAGCGCTGTATATGCATTATTGGGGTACCTTCGCCGAGGTTCCCCAGTGGCTGTTTGCCCTGGGGGCACTTGGGATTGTGGCTACCATGAATATGATCGGCGTGAAATGGTTCGCCGAAATGGAGTTCTGGTTTGCGTTGATCAAGGTTGCCGCCATCTCTCTGTTCCTGGTCGTAGGGGTCATCTTCCTTGGCGTCGGCACACCGGTAGCGGGTAATACAACCGGGATCCACCTGATCACCGATAACGGCGGCATGTTCCCACACGGTCTGTTACCTGCTTTGGTATTGGTACAAGGGGTGATCTTCGCCTTTGCCGGTATCGAACTGATAGGCACCGCCGCTGGCGAGTGTAAAGATCCGGAAAAAATGATGCCAAAAGCGATCAACAGCGTGATCTGGCGTATCGGTTTGTTCTATGTCGGCTCGGTAGTACTGCTGGTTCTGCTGTTACCCTGGAACGCCTATCAGGCTGGGCAAAGCCCGTTTGTCACCTTCTTTTCCAAGCTTGGCGTACCCTACATCGGGACCATCATGAATATCGTGGTGCTGACCGCCGCCCTTTCCAGCCTGAACTCTGGTCTGTACTCAACAGGCCGTATCCTGCGCTCACTTTCCATGGGGGGCTCAGCACCAAAGCTGATGGCTAAAATGAGCAGCCAGCAGGTACCTTACGCCGGTATTCTGGTGACCTGCGGTATCTATGTGATTGGCGTGGTGCTGAATTATCTGGTGCCATCGCAGGTGTTCGAAATCGTGCTGAATATCGCTTCACTGGGCATCATCTGCTCTTGGGCATTTATTATCGTTTGTCAGATGCAACTGCGTAAGGCGATCAAGGCGGGGAAAGCCAAACCGGTGGCGTTTAAAATGCCAGGAGCACCGGTCACCTCGTGGCTGACGCTGTTGTTCCTGTTAGCGGTGGTGATCATGATGGCCTTTGATTACCCGAACGGCACCTGGACTATTGCCACCATCCCCGTGTTGGCCGTGTTACTGCTACTTGGCTGGTTTGGCCTGCGCAAGCGTGCCGCACAGGTGAAGCTGGAACAACAGGCTCACGAACAGCATAGCGAGCCTTAACAGCTTCCATTTGCAGGTCTACCCGGCCCCGCGCCGAGTAGACCTGGTCAGCGACTCTAGGCAAACCGTGATTTAACCCATTCGCGCAGCCGTTGAATATGCAGGTACAGCGCAGGAATAAAGAAGATCCCGACCAGGGTTGCCAGTAACATCCCGCCAAACACGGTAATACCGATAATTTGGCGGCTCATCGCCCCGGCACCGGTAGCAAACACCAGCGGCATCACCCCGAGAATAAAGGAAATGGCCGTCATCATCACCGCCCGGAAACGTTGCCGGGCACCGTCCTGCGCGGCTTCGCGAATGCTGGCCCCCTCTTCACGCCGCGCCTTGGAGAACTCAACGATCAGGATGGCATTCTTGGCCGCCAGGCCGATCAGCAGGACTAGCCCGATTTGGGCGTAAACGTCGTTGGCGAACCCCATCATGCGTAACCCCGCGACCGCTCCTGCCACCGCGAAAATCACCGACAGCATCACCACCAGCGGGATACTCAAGCTTTCATACTGAGCCACCAGGAACAGATAGGCGAACACCAGCGCCGCCAGATAGATCAGCAGGGCTTGGTCACCGGTTTGTTGTTCCTGCCAGGACAGGCCGCTCCAACTATAGCCGTAACCCTTTGGCAGCTGCTCGGCCAATAAAGACTCCATGGTTTTCATCGCCTGCCCGGAGCTAATCCCCTCGGCCGCAGAACCGTTCACCGATACCGACGGAAACTGGTTGAACTGGCTGATAAAAGGCGCGCCGATAGAAGGCGTGAGCCGTACCAGATTAGCCAGGCTCACCAGAGCGCCGGTGTCGCTGCGCACGTTCAGGCGATTAATTTGTTCGGTGCGTTGCCGGAAATCCATATCATTTTGCAACTGCACCCGGAACATACGGTTATTGACCGAAAAATCCCCCACGTTCAGGCCGCCAAGCGAAACTTGCAGCGTATTGAAAATCCGGCTGACCGGCACCTGCAACAGTGCAGCCCGTTCACGATCGACCGCTAGATCGATATCCGGCACCACGGCGCTGAAGGTGGTAAATACCCGGCTCAGCTCTGGCCGCTGGTTGGCCGCAAAAATAATCCCCTGGGCCACCTGAGCCATCTGCTGCGGCGTTTGCCCCTCCAGCGCCAGCAGGCGTAAATCAAAACCGGCGGCGTTGCCTAGCCCGGCGATGGCCGGTGGATTAACCACCATGATCATCGCCGAGGGGATTGCTGCCAGCCGGCCCTGAAGATCGGCTAACACCCGGTCAACATGTTCGCGTTGGCCCCAAGGTTTGAGCATCACGATGGCGAAGCCCGCATTGGGCGAATTGCCCCCGCTCAGCAGGCTGAAACCGGTAATTTTGATCACATCTTCCACCGCCGGGTTTTGTATCACCTGCTGATGCATCTGATCCATTACCGCCTGGGTACGTTCAAGGGAAGCTCCATCTGGCAACTGTACGTTGACGAAGAAGTAGCCCTGATCCTCCTCCGGCAGGAAAGAGGTTGGCAGACGGCTATAGCCATACCAGGTGGCCAAGCCAACGACAAAGAGTGCAATCACCGTGGTTAAAGCTCGCTTGCTAGCCAATGCGGTCATGCGAACATAGCCATCGCGCATCCGGTTCATACCCCGGTTGAAACCACCAAAAAAGCCGGTTTGCGCCAGCTCACGCCGCCGGATCAGCGTGGCACAAAGCGCCGGGGACAGCGTCAACGCGTTGATGCTCGACAGGATCACCGCCGCCGACAGGGTCACGGCAAACTGACGATACAGCTCACCGGTAATGCCCGGCAGCACCGCAATCGGCACAAACACCGCCATCAGCACTAACGTCGTAGCGACGATCGGCCCGGCAATCTGGCTAATCGCCTTGCGGGTTGCTTCTGCCGGGCTAAGAGCGGGATCTTGGGCCAGCAGACGCTCCACGTTTTCCACCACCACGATGGCGTCGTCTACCACGATAGTCAGCGCCAGGATAATGGCGAACAGGCTCAGGGTGTTGGAGGAGTAGCCGAAAACATACAGCACGGCGAAAGTACCGAGCAATGAAACTGGAATGGTGAGCGCCACGATAAAGGTGGCCCGCAGGCTCTGTAAGAACAGATAAACCACCAGCAACACCACCGCCAGGGTTAACGCCAGCGAAATGGCAATCTCGTGCAGCGTTGCCGTTACCGGGCGGGTAGAGTCATATTTGATGTCATAGCTCATATCGCTGGGGAAGGACTGCGACAAGCGTGCCATCTCCTGGCGTACCGCATTGGCAACATTCAGCGCGTTAGCTCCCGGCGTGGGGTAAACCACCAAAAATGCCGATTCCTGTTGGTTCATCGAAGCATTAACCTGGTAGTTTTGTGCCCCCAACTCGACCCGCGCCACGTCACCCACGCGCACCGTACCGCCATTGGCCCCGCTGCGGATAATCACCCTGGCGAACTCCTGCGGATCGTCTAAACGCCCCTGCCCGCTGATGGTCAAGGTTTGCTGCTGCCGGGAAGGCGAAGGCGCGGAACCGATTTGGCCTGCTGCGGCCTGCACGTTCTGCTGCTGCAACGCTTGCACGATGTCCTGCACGCTGATATTCAGCGACTCCATACGCTGCGGATCGAGCCAGACGCGCATGCTGTAATCCCGGGCGCCAAACACCTGCACATCTCCCACACCGCTGATGCGGGCCAAGGCATCGCGCAGTTGGATACTGGTGTAATTGCTCAGAAACAGCGTGTCACGGCTGCCCTTGGGAGAGAACACGCTAACGCCCAACAACAGATTCGAGGCCCGCTTGCGCACCGAAACCCCGTTGTTATTCACCTCTGCCGGTAGCTGCGCGCTAACCTGTGAAATACGGTTTTGCACCTCCACGGCGGCCATATCCGGATCGGTGCCACTGGCAAAGGTAATGCTCAGTTGATAACCGCCGTTGTTGGCGCTGGTCGATTCCATGTACAGCATGTTGCTGACGCCGTTGACCTGAGCTTCGATGGGCGATGCCACCGCCTGAGCCACGTCACGAGCGCTGGCTCCAGGATAGAGCGCGCTGACGGAAACCACCGGTGGCGTGATATCGGGGTACTGCTCCACCGGGATCACCTTGAGAGAAACGATCCCCACCAGGGTGATCACCAGCGCAATCACGATGGCGAACTTTGGCCGCCGGATAAAGAAATGCAGCATCAACGTCCCCTTATGGTTGCGCGTTGGCGCTGGAAAGAATGGCGTTCACCTGCATTCCGGGCCTGACGTGCTGAACACCGGAGATAATCACCTTTTCGCCAACCTTGAGCCCGGCGTTCACCTGATAATATTGCTCATGCTGTTCACCAAGAGTTACCTCGCGCACCTCCACGATATTCTCCGGGGTGACGACCAACACAAAGTGGCCCTGCTGGTTTTGCTGAAGCGCGGCGATTGGCACCAGCGTGACCGTCTGCGGTTGCTCGGCGGTCAGGATCACGTTCACCACGCCCCCGGGCAGCAACAGATGATTAGGATTGGCAAAACGGGTCCGTAACGTGACGGTACCAGTGTGGGCATCGATCTGGTTATCTACCGATTCAAAAGTGCCCGGCTCCGGGTAGGATTTGCCGTTGGCCAGTTCAAGACGGGCAGAAAACTGCCCTTCGGCAAGCTTGCCCTCCCCATTCTGACGCTGATAGGCGGCGGTAATATAGTCCCGTTCATTGATGGAGATCGCCACGCGGATCGGATCGAGCTGAATAATGTTGACCAGTGTGCCACTCGCCGCGTTGACCAGGCTGCCCACATGAAAACGGCTGTGGCCGATGCGCCCGGCAATCGGCGCATAAATTCGGGTATAGCTGAGTTGTAACTGCTGCGTATTAAGCAGTGCCCGCGCCTGGGCGACCGCCGCCCTGCTGGTATCACGCTCGGCTGCCGCGGCATCAATATCTGCTCTGCTAACCGCGCGGTTATTGCCTAACTGCTGCAAGCGCGTCAGGTTTACCTGAGCCAGGTTAGCTGTGGCCGTCGCGCTATCCAACTGAGCCTGAGCCTGTGCCACGGCAGAATGGTGTAATGCAGGCTCGATCTCGTACAGTAAATCCCCTGCCTTGACCATTTGCCCTTCGGTAAACGGCCGCTTGGCGATAAACCCTTCGGTACGGGTCTTCACCTCCACGGTTTGTATCGCCTCGATGCGGCCAAGATAGTGCAATGCGCGTTCGGGTTGGCTTTGTTCAATCAGCGCCACGGTCACCGCTGGCAGCGGTGCAGCAACGATCGGTGTGGCTATGGCCAGCAGCCACAGTGCCATAAAACGGGAGAACAGAGATTTTGTCATCGGCAGCAAGATCGCTCATCAATTAATCTAACTTGATGAAAATTATAGTTCACCCATAGCAAGTCAGAATGAGCTCTGCTGACGATTTCTTGCCAAGACGCAAGCTCGCTTACGCCTTAGCCTACCAACGGTTTACTGTGCCGTATAACCACCATCAATGCTGTAAAAGGCCCCGGTGGTGAAACTGCTGTCTATAGAAAGCAAAAAAACCACCGTTTTCGCTACCTCTTCACGCGTAGCCATTCGCCCCATTGGATGAGAGGCCGCCATTTTCTCCCGCACCAAGGCGGGTAATTTGGCCATCGATGGCGTATCGACATAGCCAGGCCCGACGGCGTTGATGCGTATCCCCCGATCGGCAAACTCCAGAGCGGCGGCCCGTGTCAAACCGATAATGCCATGCTTGGCCGCGGTATAAGGTGCAATGCCTGCAATGCCGACCATGCCATTGACGGCGGAGAGATTCACTACCGCGCCACCGCCTGCCGCTGCGATAGCGGGTAATCCGTACTTCATCCCATAGAAGGTGCCACTGAGATCGGTTTCAATCACCGCGTGCCAATCTTCGATGCGGTATTCATTCAGCGGCACATCATGCGGCCCGGTGATACCGGCATTATTGACCAGCAGATGCAATTGCCCACCAAGGGCTAGCGTTTGCGCTACCGCACTACGCACCGATTCAGGATCGCGAGCATCCATAACCAACGGAAATACCGATTTGCCTGTCGGATCTATACGTTGCGCCGTTGCTGCCAGTCTTTCGCTATTTCTGGCGGTGATCGCTACCTTCGCACCGCGATCGACCAACTCTTGAGCAATAGCCTCACCAATCCCGGTGGAAGCACCGGTCACCAGTGCCACTTTACCCGTAAAATCTTGCATAACGCCTCCCGATCGCTTTGAGTTAGGCGTTCAGGCTAAGGCTTGAGCATGACAGTTTCTGGCAGTGGCGTTCCTCCAAAAATGCTGAAGCATCACCCCATTGGCAAAAGGATAAAACGAAAAAGCCCTGACAATATTTGCCAGGGCTTTTAGGTTACTGCATATTTAAAATTCAACATTAATCAACTTACTAACTGGGTACTACTTTCGATACTATTTAAAATGTACTTGTTTATCACAGATAATATTGGGTATTAAAAAGCTAACTACATCCTCCCCTATACTGGCTGATTTACAAATTTTGACTTACCTACCTCATAATAATTAGCCGAGGCAAAGCAAGCTAAACTGGTACATTCCCCCTCGCGATATAAACTATTGACGCATGGCTTTACTTTCATTGCAACAAACTTACAGGATAAAATTAACAAGTTGCAACATTAACACTTGAGAAACAGAGCCTTACATCATCGCGTTATGGTACACACCCTGCGATCGTCGGTACTGACTACGTGGCCTTAAAACATTGTCCTTGAGTCCGAATTGGCTACTCAACGACGACTTCCCCATACAACAGAACTTCGTGGCCTTTATCGCAATATCACTAAACAACTTATTAAAAGTAATCTTTTAATCTGTTATTTAGCTAAGCAGCTAACTATCAATTTCCTGCTGCTGGATACTAATCTACGACTTTTTCAAACTATGTCAATACTGTTTTTAACAACATACGTTTATTCGCTAAATCGCTAATTTTAAACGGACTGAAATCGATACGCATTTGTCTTTCTGGTTAATTACAGACGGCGTTCACATGCTCGCAAGCCAGGTGGCCACGACCTGTCAGGAAGACGAGTGTATTGCATTGGCACAAGCGGCTTTACGCCAGCGATTTTCAGCACCGCACATATTGCTTCCCCGACTGCCGCAATTCCCGCTAATTTATGCAAAATTTCCCGTCTAGCGAGAATTCTGGTGGACATACCACGCTATCTGCAACACATCGGCTTCACAGGCACACCACAGGCCGATCTGCAAACTCTGCAACAGCTGCATCGCTGCCATATGCTGGCGGTACCCTTCGAGAATTTGAGCATTATCTATCATCAGGGAATCGATCTCAGCGAGGCCGGGCTGTTCAGCAAAATCGTCGAGCATAATCGCGGTGGGTTTTGCTATGAATTGAACCGGATATTCGCCCTGCTGTTGCAGCAGATCGGCTTTAAGGTGACGTTTATATCCGGGGAAATCCACGCCAGAGACGGCTCTTTTGGTCCGCCATTTGACCATATGGCGCTGGTGGTGACCCTGGATCAGCCGTATCTGGTCGATGTAGGGTTTGGTGATTCTTTCCTCGCCCCGCTGAAAATCACCACCACCGAACAACAACCGCAGGCCAGCGGCACCTTTCATCTTGAGCAAGACGGTGAGTGGTATCATCTCGAGCGCCGCAACGGCGATCGGACCTCCCACGCCAAGACGCTTTATCGCTTTACCCTGCAACCCCGGCAGCCGGAAGAGTTTAGCGACATGTGTCACTATCACAGCACTTCGCCACAGTCGCATTTTACCCAAAAGCTGGTGTGCTCCCGCCCCACAGAGGATGGCCGCATCACCCTCAGCGAGTTAAAGCTGATCGTGACCCAAAACCATCATCGTAAGGAGTCTACGCTGCATTCGGAGGAAGAACGGTTGGAGGCGCTGCGACACTATTTCGCCATTGAAATAAGGAGTTAGCGGCAAATCACCCGTGCAATATCCTTGGAGTTGTTTAACGTGCGGATCTCGGTAAACAGCTCCGTGGCTTCCTGATACTCTTTGCGCAGGTAGCTGAGCCACTGTTTGATGCGGGCGACGTGATATAAACCGGTATCGCCCTGCTTTTCCAGATGCACGTACTTTTGCAATAGCTGCACCACCTGCGGCCAAGGCATACGCGGTTCGTTATATTTCACCACCCGGCTCAGGTTGGGGATGTTCAACGCTCCACGCCCCAGCATTACTGCGTCGCAGCCGGTGGCCTGCATACAGGCCTGCGCACTTTGATAGTCCCAGATTTCCCCGTTGGCAATCACTGGGATGGTCAAACGCTGGCGGATCTCACCGATCGCCTGCCAGTTGATGCGATCGGCTTTATAACCGTCCTCTTTGGTACGGCCATGAATGGTGATTTCGGTCGCCCCCGCTTGCTGCACCGCATCGGCAATTTCAAAGCTGCGGGAATCCGAATCCCAACCCAAGCGCACTTTAACCGTCACCGGCAGATGCGCAGGCACCGCGGTGCGCATCGCTTTGGCACCCTGATAAATCAATTCGGGATCTTTGAGCAAGGTGGCCCCACCGCCGCTGCCGTTGACATGTTTGGACGGGCAACCGCAATTCAGATCGACACCGTAAGAACCCAGTTCAACCGCCTGAGCGGCGTTTTCCGCCAGCCATTCGGGATACTGGCCCAGCAGTTGCACCCGCACCTGGGTGCCGGATGGCGTTCTGCTGGCATGGTGCAGTTCCGGGCATAGCCGGTAGAAGGATTTGGCCGGCAGCCGCTGATCGATCACCCGCAGGAATTCGGTGATGCAGAGATCGTAATCGTTCACCTCGGTGAGCAATTCCCGCACCAGAGAGTCGAGTACCCCCTCCATTGGAGCCAATAATACGCGCATGCCTACCCCTGCTATCTAAGAGGGCGCAATGATACGGGCGAAAGAGGGAGCCAACAAGCCTCCCGCCGATAAAATTAGCCTAGCTTGCGCAGCGGCTCACCGGCAATAAAGGCCTGGATATCGGCAATCGCTTCCCGGAAATAGGTGCGGTAGTTATCATCCGCGACATAACCCACATGCGGCGTAGCCAGCACGTTGGGCAAACGGCGCAATGGATGATCGGCTGGCAGTGGCTCTACTTCAAACACGTCCAGCCCGGCACCGGCGATCTGCCCTGTTTGCAGCGCCTCAACCAACGCTTGTTGATCGACAATTGCCGCGCGTGAGGTGTTGATCAGGAATGCACTGGTTTTCATCTGCGCCAGCGCCTGGCGGTCGATCAGCCCACGGCTGCGATCGCTTAACACCAGATGGACCGAAACAAAGTCACTCGCTGCCAACAGCACCTGTTTTGACTCGGCAAGTTGCACACCGAATTCCTGTGCCCTTTCAGCCGTCAGATTTTGGCTCCAGGCCACGACGTTCATACCAAACGCCTGTGCCACCTTTGCCATCTGGCCGCCGATCTTGCCCAGCCCCAGTAAGCCTAACGTTTTCCCATGCAAAGTGATGCCAACATGTTGCTGCCAAGGCCCGTTGGCACGCAATCCGCTGCTTTCAGCCACCAGATGCTTGGCCAAGCCGAGGATCAGCGCCCAGGTCAGTTCCATCGGCGCTTCAGAACCGCTGGCGGTGCCACAAACGGTAATCCCTTGCCGGGTTGCCGCTGGCAGATCGATCGAAGCGTTGCGCATGCCTGAGGTGATCAGCAATTGCAGTTTTGGCAAACGGGCAAGCAATGCGGCGGTGAACGGCGTGCGCTCTCGCATAATCACCACGATCTCGCAGTCGTTGATGCGGCTCACCAGTTGGTCTTCATCATCAATATGCTCGCGCAGGGAGAAGACCTCAACCTGCTCGCCAAGGACGGACCAATCCGCCATCGTCAGCGCTACCCCTTGGTAATCATCAAGAATTGCACACTTCAATTTCATCGGTAACTCCTGGAAGATGAGGATTTTTTGACCTGCCAATGCCGTAATGCTTATCTGCGCGCGTATTCCTCGGCGACTTCTACAATCGCCACTGACCAACTTACGCAATAAATCGCCGGCGCTGTCATAAGAAAATTAATATACCAGAGCCAGGCTGGAATGCTGCTCGGTGCCAATAATATTGCCAGTAATACTACCAAGCCATAAAATGCGGTAAACACAGCCACCGTCGAAACGGTTATAACCTTACTATTCACATCAGCAATGTTTAACTTCCTTTTACTTAGGGCTGTATTATTTTCTTTTTGCACCACTTTTTTTAATGCTATGCAAGACAGCCAGATATTCCCAGCCGCGATCACCGCGCCCCCCAAGATAACAAAGGGTAGTACATCACCAGAGATAAACGACATATCCTTACGGATCCAGGCCACCCAAGCATAGATCAATGTGGCTAGGAGCAACCCTCCAACCTGAAGATTTACCAACCGAGAAATCGAGTTAAAAGTCTCTTTCCCCTCAGCCGTCAACCGGGACGATATTCTTTTTTGAAAATAGGGAACAAGTAAAAACACCGTGCTAAACATTACAGAAATGGTCACAGCTTTTATTTTGCTATCCGATAGGAAAACAGATAGATCAAACATAGAATTCAATTTTATCTCCTAAATATAACCGCCACCCTAAATAATATCGGCACAAGTATAGCAATACCTTAATATTTTACGAAAAAAAACCGCCAATCAATGGCGGTTCAGTATAGATCACTAATCGAGGATCACTCAGAGGGTTTATGGCTACGCGGACGGCGCGATGGAGCACCTGAACGTGGTTTGCCGTCACCCTGCGGGCGAGCACTGCCGCCGCCGCGATTTTCACGCTGACCGCCGCCATTGCCACTACGCTGGCCGCCACCGTTACCGGTACGCGGAGCGCCGCCGCCGTTGCCACGCGGAGCACCACGGCCACCACCAGCCTGACGGCCATTGATGATCGGTTCGGCTTTGATGCTTGGGTCCGGCTCATAGCCTGGCAGCGCAATACGTGGAATTTCACGCTTGAGCAGGCGCTCAATATCACGCAACAGTTTGTGTTCATCCACGCAGACCAACGAGATCGCCTCACCGGTACGTTCGGCACGGCCAGTACGGCCAATGCGGTGGACGTAATCTTCCGGTACGTTTGGCAGTTCGTAGTTCACCACGTGTGGCAACTGATCGATATCCAGGCCGCGCGCAGCGATGTCGGTAGCTACCAGCACACGGATTTTGCCGTCTTTAAAGTCGGCAAGTGCGCGGGTACGTGCGCCCTGGCTTTTATTGCCGTGGATAGCCGCAGCGGTGATGCCATCTTTATTCAGTTGTTCAGCCAAATGGTTGGCACCGTGCTTGGTACGGTTAAATACCAGCACCTGCTTCCAGTCACCTTCGCCGATCATCTGGGAAAGCAGTTCACGCTTACGCTTCTTATCGACAAAGTGAACGCTCTGTTCAATTTGCTCAGATGCGGTGTTGCGGCGAGCCACTTCTACCGAGGCCGGGTTGGTCAGCAGTTTACTGGCCAGCCCTTTGATCTCATCGGAGAAGGTCGCGGAGAACAGCAGGTTCTGACGCTTGGCAGGCAGCTTGGACAGCACACGGCGGATATCATGGATAAAGCCCATATCCAGCATGCGGTCGGCTTCGTCCAGCACCAGAATTTCAATTTTGGACAGATCAACCGCGTTCTGATGTTCCAGATCCAGCAGGCGACCCGGCGTTGCCACCAGGATGTCGACGCCGCCGCGCAGCTTCATCATCTGCGGGTTGATGCTCACACCACCAAACACCACCAGCGAACGCAGGCGCAGGTGTTTGCTGTAAGCCTCAACGTTTTCACCGATTTGTGCAGCCAGTTCACGGGTTGGCGTCAGGATCAACGCGCGCACCGGGCGGCGGCCTTTGATTGGGTGATCGTGTTTGCTCAGCAGCTGTAATAGCGGCAAGGTAAAACCAGCTGTTTTACCGGTGCCGGTCTGGGCGCTGGCCATCAGGTCACGGCCTGCCAATACCACCGGGATTGCCTGGCGTTGAATTGGCGTAGGTTCGCGATAGCCCTGTTCTTCAACAGCGCGCAGAATTTCAGCACTTAAGCCGAGGGTTTCAAATGACATAGTAGAGAAAAACTCCAGATCCCCCCTAACCTAAACAAATGTTCGGTGCAGTTTCCGGGAGGATGATCAGACGGGGCATAAGGAGGTACTCGCACTTTTTTGCGGCACATCCTCGGCATGACCTCGAGGGATTGGCACAAACTGCAGTGCACCAAGCGCGAGAGTGTAGCAGAAATCGAACAAGAAAAGGCAATTTTACGTGTTCACAGCACTTTTCGCCGAGCAAGCTCACGGAAAAGCAAAATGTTCTGGCCTGTGGTTTACATTTTAGCCCGCCCGGCCTAAAGTTAATCATATGATTGATTAACTTTTTGGGTCAACCTATGTCCTCTGCAGAAAACCCGCCGCTAAGCCCTCTCAAACGGGGTGAGCAAGCGCGCCAACAACTGCTCACCGCCGCGATTGAAGTGTTCGGCGAATATGGCCTTTCGGGTGCCACCACGCGGCAAATCGCCCAGCGTGCCGGGCAGAACATCGCCGCTATCACCTATTATTTCAACTCGAAAGAGGGGTTATACCTGGCGGTAGCCCAGTGGATTGCCGACTTTATCCAGCAAAGCTTCCGCCCACTGAGCGAAGAAATCGAACGTTTCTATCAACTACCCGCGGAGCAACGCCAGCCGGAGCGTTATCTCTACCATCTCAAAAGCGGGTTGCTGGCCTTCAGCCAACTGATGACCGAGCCCCACACGCTCAACCTGAGCAAGATTATGTCTCGCGAACAGCTTTCGCCAACCGATGCTTATCCGCTGATCCACCAGCAAGTGATAGCCCCGTTGCATCACTTACTGTGTCGCCTGTTAGCCGGCTACACCGGCATCGATGAGCGTTCCACCAAAATCGTCTTGCATACCCATGCGCTGATCGGTGAGGTTCTGGCATTCCGCGTTGGCCGGGAAACTTTGCTACGCCAGGCAAGCTGGCATCAGATCGCGGCAGAAGAAGCCGAGCAAATTAGCGAGGTGCTGGCCGAACATATCGACATTCTGGTTAACGGGCTACGCCAGCGTTACGCCGTCTAACTTTCCGTCTTGCAGTCAAGGAACATTATGAACAAGAAAAGAGTTGCCATTGTGGGTATAGCGATCGTGCTGATCGCCGCTGCGGCCTACGGTTTCTGGTCTTACCAACGCCAGCAGGACAAGCCTTTGACGCTGTATGGCAATGTAGATATCCGCACGGTCAACCTGGGTTTCCGCGTTAATGGCCGGTTGGCCTCACTGGCGGTAGACGAAGGGGACAGCGTGCAACAGGGGCAGCTGCTGGGCAAACTGGACGATGCCCCTTACCAGAACGCGTTGCTACAGGCACAGGCCAACGTTGCCAGCGCCAAAGCCAAACTGGATTTATTGCAGGCAGGCTACCGCAACGAGGAGATTGCTCAGGTACGATCCGAAGTGGCGCAACGGCAGTCGGCCTTCAGTTATGCCGACAGCTTCTTCCAACGTCAGCAGGGGCTATGGGCGAAAAAGGCCACCTCTGCCAACGCCCTGGAAGATGCCCGCACCGCGCGTAATCAGGCGCAGGCAAATTTGCAGGCGTCGAAAGACAAACTGTCGCAATACCTGACCGGTAACCGCCCACAGGAAATCGAACAGGCCAAAGCCAATCTGGCATTAGCCGAGGCAGCACTGGCGCAAGCCCAGTTGGATCTGCATGACACCACCCTGCTCTCACCGTCCGTTGGTACGGTAATGACGCGAGCCGTGGAGCCAGGCACCATGCTCAGCGCTGGCAGCACAGTGTTTACCCTATCGTTGACGCGGCCGGTATGGGTTCGTGCCTACATCAATGAAGCCAGCCTGGGTAGCGCTACGCCAGGTACCGAAGTCTTGATCGAGACCGACAGCCGCCCTGGCAAGCCTTATCACGGCAAGATCGGCTTTGTTTCCCCCACCGCGGAGTTCACTCCCAAAAGCGTAGAAACGCCAGATTTGCGTACCGATCTGGTCTACCGCCTGCGGATCATCGTCAACGATGCCGATGATGCCTTGCGTCAGGGGATGCCGGTTACCGTCCATTTCACACAACCGTAAGGAACCGTGATGGCACAGGCACATACGATTGAACTGGTGGCGTTGGAAAAACGCTTTCCATCACTCGATAAACCAGCGGTAGCCAGCCTGACGACCACGTTGCGCAGTGGCGCGGTGACCGGGCTGGTTGGCCCCGATGGCGCGGGCAAAACTACCCTGCTGCGCATGTTGGCAGGTTTGCTGCTCCCCAGCAGCGGCAAGCTGACCGTCGCCGGGTTGGATCCGATCGCACAGGATCGCCAGTTGCACGCCATTCTCGGTTACATGCCGCAAAAGTTTGGGCTGTATGAAGATCTGACGGTGATGGAAAATCTCACGCTTTATGCCGATCTGCGCGGAGTCACCGGCGATCTGCGTAAGCAAACCTTTGAGCGGTTGCTGACGTTTACCGATCTGACCCGCTTTACCGAACGTCTGGCGGGTAAGCTTTCCGGCGGGATGAAGCAAAAGCTAGGGCTGGCCTGTACGCTGCTTGGTCAACCTCAGGTGCTGCTGCTGGATGAGCCCGGCGTCGGCGTCGATCCCATTTCACGTCGTGAACTGTGGCGAATGGTGCATGAGCTGGCCAACGACGGCATGCTGATCCTGTGGAGTACCTCCTATCTAGACGAAGCTGAGCAGTGCCGCGAAGTGCTGCTGATGAACGAAGGTGAGTTGCTGTTCAGCGGCGCGCCACAGGATCTTACCCAGCGCATGGCTGGCCGTACCATTTTGATCGACACCCCAGCCGGTAGCCACCGATCGCTGTTGCAGAGGGCGATCTGCCTGCCTGCGGTTAGCGACGGTGTGATCCAGGGGAAATATCTGCGGCTGATCCTCAAGCCGGGTGAAGATCACCAGCAGGTATTGCGGGATCTGGATCTGCCACAGGCCGAATTAACCGAGGCCGATCCGCGTTTTGAGGATGCGTTTATCGATCTGCTGGGCGGCGGCCCGAACAGCAAATCCGCCCTGGCCGAGATCATGCCTACGGTAACGGGCGACAACTCGGAAACGGTGATCGAAGCACAGGGGTTGACCAAAAAATTCGGCGACTTTGCGGCCACCGATCATGTGGATTTCAAGGTGCAGCGCGGCGAGATTTTTGGCCTGCTTGGCCCCAACGGCGCGGGCAAATCCACCACCTTCAAGATGATGTGTGGCCTGCTGGTACCTAGCGATGGCAAAGCGCTGGTGCTCGGTATGGATCTAAAAACCAGCTCCGGCAAAGCGCGCCAGCATCTGGGCTATATGGCGCAGAAATTTTCGCTGTATGGCAACCTGACGGTGGCCCAGAACCTGAAGTTTTTCTCTGGCGTTTATGGGCTAAGCGGTAAGAGCCAGCGCGATAAAATCGAGGAGATGTCTCGCGCCTTCAACTTCGCCCCGATCCTCAACCAAACGCCGGATTCGCTGCCGCTCGGTTTCAAACAGCGGCTGGCGCTGGCCTGCGCGCTGATGCATGAGCCAGATATTCTGTTTCTTGATGAGCCCACCTCGGGCGTCGATCCCCTGACCCGGCGCGAGTTCTGGCTGCACATCAACGGCATGGTGGATAAAGGCGTGACGGTGATGGTCACCACCCACTTTATGGATGAAGCGGAATACTGCGATCGTATCGGCCTGGTGTATCGCGGCAAAATCATCGCCGCCGGTACGCCGGACGATCTCAAACAGCAGATAGCCAGCGAGCAAAACCCCAACCCTTCGATGGAAGAGGCGTTTATCGAACTGGTGCAGGGTTACGATCGGGAGGAGACAGCATGAGCAGCGACAACGGCTTTTCCTGGCGGCGGCTGCGGGCATTGTGCCTGAAAGAAACCCGGCAGATATTGCGCGATCCCAGCAGCGGACTGATTGCCTTCGTCATTCCGTTGATGCTGCTGTTTATCTTTGGCTACGGCATCAATCTGGATTCCAGCAAGCTACGGCTGGGGATCCTGATGGAGCAGCAAAGCGAAGAGGCTCGCGATCTGGCCAATGCTTTTATCGGCTCGCCCTATATTGAACCGACCGTCAGCGATAACCGCCAGCAGCTGATCCAGATGATGCAGGCTGGCAGCATCCGCGGCCTGGTAGTGATCCCCAGCGATTTTGCCGAGCATTTGGCAAGGCCCAACGACCGCGCTCCGTTGCAGGTCATTACTGACGGCAGCGAGCCCAATACCGCCAACTTTGTGCAAGGCTATACCCAAGGGATCTGGCAAATCTGGCAGCAACAGCGCGCCACCGATCTGGGGCGTGATGACAAGCCACTGATTGAAGTCCAGATGCGCTACTGGTTTAACCCGGCGGCCATCAGCCAGCACTTTATTATTCCGGGAGCCATCACCATTATCATGACGGTGATCGGTGCCATTCTGACCTCGTTGGTGATCGCCCGCGAATGGGAGCGTGGCACCATGGAGGCACTGCTTTCCACCCAGGTCACACGCAGCGAGCTGCTGCTGTCCAAGCTGGTGCCGTACTATTTCCTGGGCATGATCGCCATGGTGCTGTGTATGGTGGTTTCGGTATTTGTACTCGGCGTGCCCTACCGTGGCTCCCTGCTGCTGCTGTTCGTGATCAGTAGCCTGTTCCTGGCCAGCACGCTCGGCATGGGGCTGTTAATCTCGACCATCACCCGCAACCAGTTTAACGCGGCAATGGTAGCCCTGAACGCCGCCTTTTTACCTTCAATTATGCTGTCTGGATTTATCTTCCAGATCGACAGTATGCCCGCCGTGGTGCGTGCGGTGACCTATATCATTCCGGCGCGCTACTTTGTCAGTACGCTGCAAACACTGTTCCTGGCGGGCAACATCAGCACCGTGTTGGTGATTAACCTGCTGTTTTTGATCGCCTCGGCGGTGGTGTTTATCGGCCTGACGGCCTGGAAAACCCAGCGGCGGCTGGATTAAGGGGAAGCCATGTTTCACCGTCTCTGGACGTTGATCGTTAAAGAAATGCAGTCGTTGCTGCGCGATCCGCAGACCCGCGCGATCCTGATTATGCCGGTGTTGTTGCAGGTGGTGTTGTTCCCGTTCGCCGCCACGCTGGAAGTCACCAACGCCACCATCGCGGTGTACAGTGAGGACAGCGGCCAGCACTCCATTGAGCTGACTCAGCGCCTCGCCAAAGCCAAAGCCTTTTCTCACGTGCTGTTGTTACGCAGCCCGCAGGAGATTAGAACCACCATTGATAATCAGAAGGCGCTGCTGCTGGTCCGCTTCCCGGCCAACTTCTCACGGGATATCGCCAGCGGTAATACCGCGCCGTTGCAGTTGATCCTCGATGGTCGTAACTCCAATAGCGCGCAGATCGCCGCCAACTATGTGCAACAGATCGTGCAGGACTACCAGAATGAGTTGATTGGGCAGCGTACCAAGCCCAACAACAGCGAACTGGTGGTGCGTAACTGGTATAACCCGAATCTGGATTACAAATGGTTCGTGGTGCCTTCGCTGATCGCGATGATCACCACCATCGGCGTACTGATCGTTACCTCACTTTCCGTCGCGCGTGAACGTGAGCAAGGCACGTTAGAGCAGTTATTGGTTTCGCCTTTAACCACCTGGCAGATCTTTATCGGCAAGGCGGTACCGGCCCTGATCATTGCCACCTTCCAGGCTTCGATCGTGTTGTTTATCGGTATCTTTGCCTATCAGATCCCGTTTGCCGGTTCGCTGCTGCTGTTCTATGGCACCATGCTGGTTTACGGGCTGTCTTTGGTGGGCTTCGGGCTGCTGATTTCTTCGCTGTGCGCGACGCAGCAGCAGGCATTTATCGGGGTGTTTGTGTTTATGATGCCGGCGATACTGCTTTCCGGCTATGTCTCGCCAGTGGAGAATATGCCGGTTTGGCTACAGCATCTTACCTGGGCCAACCCTATCCGCCATTTCACCGATATCACCAAGCAGATCTACCTCAAGGATGCCGGTTTCGGCATTATCTGGCACAGCCTGTGGCCATTACTGGTGATCACCGCCACCACCGGCAGCGCGGCCTATGCCATGTTCAGACGGAAGATTGCCTGAATTTCGGGCGTAAAAAAACCGACGGGTGAGGTCGGTTTTTTTACTTTCCGGCACTGAGTTGGTGGCTCTAGCCGGAGTGAGGCCCTCCACATCTAACGCCTTTATGATATGCCAAATATCTCTTTGCGTCAAAAATCGATCATATTTTAGGCTGCCCATTGCTAGGGTTGTTGATATAATCAACAGGTTAGCTATGAAGACCACCTTACTCCTGCTATCTACAGCGCATTATGAACTTACAAGTCCTGGCTGAATTACGGGTGGTGCCGGGTCCAGTGCTCTGGCAGGAGTGAGGTCCTCTACATCTAACAATGAAGAGATAACCGTTGTGACAGGCAGTGTAAGGGTAAGCGGCGGTGATCTCACTCCATTTAATGGAGAAAACGGATGAAAACTTTGATTGATAAAGTTCTCATCGTTCTGAAGGCGCTGGTTGCGCTGCTGGAACTGATCCGCCGGTTCATCGATTGATGAGGGTGGAAACGTAGCTAAAGCCGGGGAGATAACCACTCTCCGGCTTTTAATATTTGCGTCTGGGGGATCTCGTTTTATTGGTTACCCAGCACGTTTTATCCCCTCACCCCATCCCTCTCCCAAAGGGCGAGGGAGCTAGTACAGCGCTAGAGTTAACTACAGGAGTAAAACTGAGGCACCTTCGGTTCCCTCTCCTGGGGGAGAGGGTTTGAGTGAGGGCGCCAACTTTCCGCTTTTAGCGGCGGTTGCCGAAGATACGCAACAGCATCAGGAACAGGTTGATAAAGTCGAGATACAGCGTCAATGCGCCAACGATAGCGTATTTGCGGAAGCTGTCTTTATCATCGGCATTCAGCTGTTCACCCATCGCTTTCAGTTTCTGGGTGTCATACGCCGTCAGGCCCACAAATACCAGCACGCCGATATAGGTGATTGCCCACATCAGCGCCGGGCTTTTCAGCCAGATGTTCACCAGTGAAGCCAGCACAATACCAATCAGCCCCATAAACAGCATACTACCGAAACCGCTCAAATCGCGTTTGGTGGTGTAGCCGTACAGGCTCATCGCGCCGAACATACCCGCAGTGACCACGAAGGTGCTGGCGATCGAGCTATAGGTGTAGGCAATGAAGATGCTCGATAGCGTTAACCCGGTCAGCGCCGAGTAAAGCATAAATAGCCCAGTGGCCATGGTGCCGCTCAGGCGGTTAACCATGCCGGAAATCACAAACACCAGGCCCAACTGCAGGATAATCAGCCCAAAGAAGGTGATCTGGCTAGAGAAAATAAAGTTGATGATCGCAGGCGTATGCGCTGCATACCAGGAAACAAATGCGGTCAACAGCAAGCCACAGGTCATCCAGCCATACACCTGCGCCATATAAGCCTGAATGCCGCTGTTGGCACGTTCAACGATCGAACCATTACGTGGATATCGGTCCATGACGGTTACCTTTTACATGTGAGCCAAGTTTCGGGGAACTTCCCCTGCCAATAGTAAGCGTATCACAGAAAACGCTACGCGAAACGGGCAAAGGTATTGATTTATTTCCGCTGTTGAGGCGCGATTTACCAACGCTTGGCGGCTTGTTTATCCGTATCGCGAGCCTCTACCCAGCGGTCTCCCTGCCCGGTCGCCTCACGTTTCCAGAAGGGAGCTCGGGTTTTCAGGTAATCCATAATAAATTGTGCCGCCTCAAAGGCCATACTGCGGTGGGCGCTGGTCACGCCGACAAACACAATTTCATCACCAGGAAAGAGATCACCGATACGGTGGATCACCGTTACCCGTTGCAATGGCCAACGGGTTCTTGCCTCTGCAACGATCTCTTCAAGGGCTTTTTCAGTCATGCCAGGGTAATGCTCCAACGACAGCGCGCTGACGTCATCCCCCAGATTGTGATTGCGTACCTTGCCGGTAAAGGTCACCACCGCGCCGTCATCATCACACTGTGCCAGCCACTGGTATTCTTCACCTACGCTAAAAGTTGCCTGGCCAACGCGGATACGAGTATTTTCCACTGTTAACCTCCGGTTACCGGTGGAAAGAAAGCCACTTCATCACCGGCTTGCAGCGGATGATCTGCGGCCACCAGCGATTGGTTGACCGCCGTCAGCAATTTACCGGGCTCCAGCGCCAGCGCCCAACGATCGCCACGCTCGCACAGCGATTTACGCAGCTCTTCAACCGTAAGATACTGCGCTGGCAGGTTCAGCGTGCTGGTGCCGACCAGTTCACGCACCTGGGCGAAAAACAGAATAGTGATCATAATTCCACCTTAAAATCACCGGACTTGCCGCCGCTTTTTGCCAGCAGCCGCACCGGGCCAATGACCATATCTTTCTGTACCGCTTTGCACATGTCGTAGATGGTGAGCGCGGCCACCGAAGCGGCAGTCAACGCCTCCATTTCAACCCCGGTTTTACCGGTCAAACGGCAGCAGGTTTCGATACGCACGCGGTTAAATTCCGGCTGCGCTTCGAGCTGTACTTCCACCTTGCTCAGCATCAACGGATGGCAAAGGGGGATCAGTTCCCAGGTACGCTTCGCGGCCTGAATACCGGCAATACGCGCCGTGGCGAATACGTCGCCTTTATGGTGGCTGCCGTCGATAATCATCGCCAGCGTTGCCGCCTGCATTTCAACAAAAGCCTCGGCACGGGCTTCACGTACCGTCTCCGCTTTGGCAGAGACATCGACCATATGGGCCTCGCCAGCGGCGTTAATGTGGGTTAGCTGCGTCATGGATTATTTCTTCAAATGGGGTAAGAAGTTGCACGGGCGATGGCGCGCGTCCAACTGTTCTTCAATAATACGTTCCCAGGCGGTACGACAGGCGCGGGTGGAACCCGGCATGGCGAAGATCACCGTCTGGTTGGCAATACCGGCCACCGCGCGGGACTGGAGGGTCGCGGTGCCGATCTCTTCGTATGACACCATGCGGAACAGTTCGCCGAACCCTTCCACTTCACGGTCAAACAGCGGCAATAGCGCTTCTGGCGTATTGTCCCCGGAGGTAAAGCCGGTGCCACCGTTAATCAACACGGCCTGCACGTCATCGCTGGCAATCCATGCGGAAACCTGCGCACGGATCTGATAAATATTGTCTTTGACCAAGGCACGTGCCACTACCTGATGGCCGGTTTCCTGCGCGGCTTCCTGTAGATATTGCCCGGAGGTGTCGTCCACTTCAGTGCGGCGATCCGAAACGGTCAGAATAGCAATCTTTGCCGCAATAAATTCACTGCTGGTTTTGCTCATTGTGTGTTGTGCTCCTGCTCATTGGATGCTCGGTTAGACTTGGCGTTGCCCCCTCACCCTAACCCTCTCCCACAGGGAGAGGGGACCGATCGAGCTCATATTAATCATCTGGCGTTCCCCGAGGCTATAGGGGACGTGTTAACCGCCGATAAACGATAAGTTCTGCGTGAGACCGCTATTGCCCTGATGCAGGAAGTGGGTCTGCTTTTTGGTTTGCAGCCCGCTTTGAATGCGCATTTTCAGCTGTTCCAACTGGCCGTCATCCGCCAGCAGATCGCGTAGGGTAATCCCTTGCTCACCAAACAGGCACAGATGCAGATTGCCAATGGCGGAAACCCGCAGGCGGTTGCAACTGGCACAGAAATCTTTTTCGTACGGCATGATCAGCCCAATCTCGCCCTGATAATCCGGGTGGCTGAATACCTGCGCCGGGCCATCGCTGCGGCCACGGACTTGGCGCTGCCAGCCCTGCTGCTCCAACTGCAGGCGGATCACCTCGCCAGACACATGGTGCTTGCGGAACAGATCGCTGCCATCGCCGGTTTCCATCAGTTCGATAAACCGCAGTTGGATTGGCCGATCCTTGATCCAGTTAAGGAAGCTGCCCAGCTGCTGGTGATTGACATCACGCATCAGCACCGCATTCACCTTCACCTTGCTGTAACCGGCGGTAAAGGCGGCATCGATGCCCTCCATCACCTGGCGGAACTTGTCCTGGCCGGTGATGGCATGAAACTGGCGTGCATCAAGGCTGTCTACGCTAACGTTAATCGCCGTGAGGCCCGCATCACGCCAACTGGCCACATCACGTGCCAGGCGATAGCCGTTGGTGGTTACAGCCAAGGTTCGGATGGCCGGGTTTTCGCGCACGGCGGCAATAATGTCGGTAAAATCGCGGCGTAAAGAAGGCTCACCGCCGGTCAGGCGTACCTTTTCAGTACCCAGTTCGGCAAAGGCACGGCTGACGCGCCGAATTTCATCCAGAGAGAGGAAGGTCTTGGGGCTGCCGCTCGGTTTATAGCCATCCGGCAGACAGTAGGTGCAACGAAAGTTACACACGTCGGTGATCGACAGGCGCAAATAGTAGAATTTGCGCTCAAAAGCATCAATAAGTTGCGGCACCTGTAACACCTTCCAAATACGGGAGATGCGAGCGTTTCCACTCTGCACCCTGGTGGCTGACATCGCCACGGCCAGGATACCCTATCGCTCTAATGAACAACGTAGGTATCAAGGCTAGGAGTTTTGATCCCATCCCCGCTACCTCAAGTAGCCGGAACGAAACCGTGGTTTTCCAGAGAATTCTAGCGCTAAACAGCCGCGATAGCCAATGTGGATTAACGCTATATACTTGTGTATACAGCGAATTTTCACCCTCTCAAGTCTGGATAACCATAATAAACAACCGTTACGCCAGCGAATTGACCAGAATCACGCAAATCGCACTCTTTATCGCGTTTTTGTGTCAAATCCGCTACTTTATGCAGGCAGTCTACCTACCCTGAGTTAAGGAATTTTATGCGCAACCGTACCCTGGCCGATCTTGATCGCGTCGTGGCATTAGGTGGTGGTCACGGTCTTGGCCGTGTGATGTCTTCGCTGTCGTCGTTGGGCTCTCGCCTGACCGGCATTGTCACCACGACCGATAACGGCGGTTCTACCGGCCGCATCCGCCGTTCTGAAGGCGGCATTGCCTGGGGTGACACCCGTAATTGCCTCAATCAGCTGATTACCGAGCCTAGCGTCGCCTCGGCGATGTTTGAATACCGTTTTAGCGGCAACGGGGAGTTGGCGGGGCATAACCTGGGGAATCTGATGCTGAAAGCCTTGGATCACCTGAGCGTGCGCCCACTGGAGGCGATCAATCTGGTTCGTAGTCTGCTAAAGATCGACGCGGCGCTGATCCCGATGTCGGAGCAACCGGTCGATCTGATGGCTCACGATCATGAGGGGCACCAGGTCTACGGTGAAGTCAATATCGATCAACTGAGGATCATGCCGCAAGAGCTGATGCTCTCCCCGCCGGTACACGCCACCCGTGAAGCGGTTGAGGCAATCGCGCAGGCCGATCTGATCCTGATCGGGCCAGGCAGTTTTCTTACCAGCCTGATGCCACTGTTGCTGCTTGAGGATCTGACTCAGGCCCTGCGCCGCAGCAGCGCTAATATGGTGTATATCGGTAACCTGGGCCGCGAGCTAAGCGTCGCCGCAGCCGCACTGACGCTGCAAGACAAACTTGCGCTGATGGAAGAGAAGATCGGCCGTAAAATGATTGACGCGGTGATCGTTGGCCCGGCGGTGGATACCAGCGCCATGCAGGATCGCATTGTGGTGCAACAACCGCTGGAAGCCAGCGATATCCCTTATCGCCACGATCGCCAACTATTACGCCAGGCGCTGGATACCGCGTTGGTGCAGCTAGCTAGCCGCGGTTAATCTTGACCCCGGAGCCAAGGATTATCGCTAACGCTGTCGATGTAGAGATCTTCCACCTGCTTGCGTGCCCACGGGGTACGGCGCAAGAACTTGAGGCTGGATTTGATGCTCGGATCGCTGCTGAAGCAGTTGATGCGAATACGCTCTGCCAGCCCGTTCCAGCCATATTGGGCTACCAGCTTGTTCAGCAGTTGCTCCAGCGTAATGCCGTGTAACGGGTCTTTGGATGGGGTTGCGGTCATGGCGGCTACTCGTCTCAATACTTGGGGCGCACACCTTAATCAGCAAACGGGCGTACGGCAAGAAAATTTACCGGGGCGTGCATACCACGCCCCTTGGGTTCATTATGATAGCGCGATAAATTGCTCGCGCAGCTGGTGAATTTCATCACGCACCGCAGCAGCCTGTTCGAACTCCAGATTCTGCGCATGAGAATACATCTGTGCCTCCAGCTCCTGGATTTTTTGCTCCAGCGCTTTGGGGGTAAGCAGTTGGTATTGCGCCGCGCTCTCTGCCGCTTTGCCCTTCCCTTTGTGCTTGCCACGGCTGCTTGGTTGCCCAAGCTGCAGAATATCCGCAACCTTCTTGTTCAGGCCCTGAGGTACGATACCGTTGGCTTCGTTATGCGCCTGCTGCTTGGCGCGGCGGCGTTCCGTTTCACCGATCGCCTTAGCCATGGAATCGGTGATCCTGTCGCCATACAGGATCGCTTTACCGTTGAGGTTACGCGCCGCTCGGCCAATGGTCTGGATCAGTGAGCGCTCAGAACGCAGGAACCCTTCCTTGTCTGCGTCCAGGATCGCTACCAGCGACACCTCTGGCATGTCCAGGCCTTCCCTTAACAGGTTGATGCCCACCAGCACGTCAAACTCGCCCAGACGCAAATCACGGATGATTTCGACACGTTCTACCGTATCGATGTCCGAATGCAGATAACGCACCCGCTCCCCGTGCTCTTCCAGGTATTCTGTCAGGTCTTCTGCCATGCGTTTGGTCAACGTGGTGACCAGTACGCGCTCGTTGATAGCCACGCGCTTGCGGATCTCGGAAAGCAGATCGTCCACCTGAGTGGTCACCGGGCGCACTTCCACGATCGGATCCAGCAGGCCGGTTGGGCGCACCACCTGATCGATAATATCGCCGCCGGATTTCTCCAGCTCATATTTGCCCGGCGTGGCGGACACGTAGATGGTCTGCGGTGCCGCAGCGGCAAACTCTTCAAAACGCATTGGCCGGTTATCCAGCGCCGAAGGCAGGCGGAAGCCGTATTCCACCAGCGTCTCTTTACGCGAGCGGTCGCCTTTGAACATGCCGCCGATCTGCGGGATGGTGACGTGGGATTCATCTACCACCAGCAACCCGTCAGCCGGCAGATAGTCGAACAAGGTTGGCGGTGGCTCGCCCTCACCGCGCCCGGAAAGATAGCGCGAGTAGTTTTCGATACCGGAGCAGTAACCCAGCTCGTTCATCATTTCCAGATCGAACTGGGTACGCTGCGTCAAGCGCTGTTCTTCCAACAGCTTGTTGTTTTCCAGCAGCACTTTGCGCCGCTGAGCCAACTCCACCTTGATCTCTTCCATCGCCTGCACGATACGTTCACGCGGGGTGACGTAGTGAGATTTGGGATAAATGGTAAAGCGTGGCACCACCTGCTCAATCTGGCCGGTTAGCGGATCGAACAGCGACAGGCGTTCGACCTCTTCGTCGAACAGTTCAACGCGCAGCGCCAGCTCATCCGATTCCGCCGGGAAAATGTCGATCACTTCGCCACGCACGCGGAAGGTGGCACGCTGGAAGGCCTGATCGTTGCGGGTATATTGCAGCTCGGCCAGACGGCGCAGGATCGAACGCTGATCGATGATCATGCCCTTGGTCAGGTGCAGCATCATTTTCAGGTACAGATCCGGATCGCCCAGGCCGTAGATCGCGGAAACCGAAGCCACCACCACTACGTCACGCCGCTCCAGCAGCGCTTTGGTGGCCGACAGGCGCATCTGCTCGATATGTTCGTTGACCGAGGCGTCTTTCTCGATAAAGGTATCGGAGCTAGGCACATAGGCTTCTGGCTGGTAGTAATCGTAGTAGGAGACAAAATATTCCACCGCATTCTCGGGAAAGAACTCTTTCATCTCGCCATACAGCTGCGCCGCCAGAGTCTTGTTGGGCGCCAGCACCATGGTGGGCCGGTTGAGATCGGCGATCACATTGGCGATGGTAAAGGTTTTACCCGAGCCGGTAACCCCCAGCAGCGTTTGGTGCGCCAGGCCGTCTTCCAGCCCCTCTTCCAACTTTTGGATGGCTTGCGGCTGATCGCCGGCCGGTTTGAATTCGGAATGCAGTTTGAAATGTTTGCTCATATCCCCATCATCTTTCAGGTTTGCGGCCAGACGGTAGCGGCCTAATTATGGAAAGACCGGAAGATTTCCGCCAGTGCCCATGATACTGGATATAAAACCAGCTTCAAGCGGATTTACGCTATTACGGCCGTTAACGGGGCGCGAACGCACCGGCAAGGTGACAATACCATGACATTTTTATTGTCAATCACCCTGTTATCCCCAGAATGCGATACAAATTAACTTTTGGCCCGGATTGCGCTAAAAAACTGCCCATCGACACATTAACGATATCCGTTGGCTTGATTTTAATTAACCTGTTGATATTAAATTACTTTAATAAAAAGACGAGAATGCGGACAACCTGCGCACAACCCGCGCCCGCTCTCTGTTCACACCGCTTTTCTAAGTATAATGCACAAGGTTATCCACAGGAATAGTGGATAACTCTCACTACCCCATGGGGGGCGGGAGTTGCGGAAAGAACGCTTTTCCCAATGAAACGTCAACTGAGTCGGTTTTTTAGTTATTTTTTTACAATAATTCTGCTTTGGTTATGCCGATTAATGCTAAAAGCCGTGATAACGAAAACGCTCTTTTCGCTATTTTGCTTTTCAGGGGTTGCAAGTTGCGGCAACAACCTTTAGGGCTTGCACCAACAGCTCGCCGTGCCGCATGGTAACGGTGCAAAAAACGCCCAAGTTAACTTTATTGCCCTGACAGCCCCCTGCATACCGGGCTTAAATCAGTTAACAAAACACTAACAAACCACCTTTTTTGTTGCGCAACACCTGATGGCCTAGGAATTGCATATCCTGGTTCAGGGGCGTTACCTTGCAGAAGAACCGGCAAACTCTGGCGAAAATCGGCCGCAGCCAGCTCGGTTATCTTCGGCGAAAAAGTTCATTGCATACCAAAACCCCCCCCTAGAGCCGCCAAACGACCGGTAGCGGCCATTTTCCAATTTTTAGCCTGAGCCGCGATTAGGGTAATCAGCACAGCATTTGCCACACCCGGGAGAGACACCGCTTGCTGCGGTCAACGTTATCCATACGTGAATATCGGTCTTGGAGGAGATGCCAAATGTTAAGCTTAAGGGCGGTAAACCAATATTATGGGCAACAGCATACGCTGTGGGATGTCAGCCTTGAGTTACCTCGTGGGCAATGCACCCTGTTGCTTGGCCGCAATGGAGTGGGCAAAACCACGCTGGTCAATTGCATCATGGGACACCTGCCGATCGTCAGCGGCAGCATGACCTGGCAGTTGGCGGATGAGCCACCGCAAAACCTGTTGCCACAGCCGGTAGAAAACCGGGCGTTACTGGGCATTGGTTACGTGCCACAAGGGCGGCAAATCTTTTCCCAACTGAGCGTTGAAGAGAACCTGCAGGTGGCCTTGCTGGCCGGGCGTGACAAGGTCCGCCGTATGCCACCCATCATTTACAATCTGTTCCCCCGGCTGCAGGCGATGCGTATGCGCCGTGCGGGCGACCTGTGCCAAAGCGAGCAACAGCAGTTGGCATTAGGCCGAGCTCTGATGCTGGAGCCGGAACTGCTGATCCTGGATGAACCCACCGCCGGGATGTCACCTTCCCTGGCGACGGAGATCGGCCAGGTACTCCGTAAGCTGAATCAGGAACTGGGCATGACCATTTTGCTGGTTGAGCACCAACTCCCCTTTGCCCGCCATCTGGCCGACCGCTTCTGCTTGATGGATAAAGGCCGTAACGTGGCCAATGGCACGCTGGGGCAGTTGGATGAGGGGCTGATTGATGCCTATCTGACGGAGTGATTTGGCCCCTCCGTGGGCCATCAGGTTAAGGGTTCAACCTGGTTAAATCGAGATACTGTCCCAATGCCTGCTGTTCTACCTGCGGTAAATGTGGGATCTCGCCCAACAGGGGAGCGGGCAATAGGCGGCAAAGAGTGGCAAGGTACTCTTGATGGCGTTTTCCTGGCGGGGTAACGTCATTGGCGATCCAGCCTGCCAGGGTCAGACCTGACTGTTGGATCGCCAACGCAGTCAACAAAGCATGATTGATGCAGCCAAGCTTGATGCCCACCACCAGGATCACCGGCAGCTGCTCCTGCTGTGCCCAGTCGGCAAAGGTCTCATGCTCAGAAAGTGGAGTGAACCAACCGCCGGCACCCTCTACCAACAGCCAGTCCGCACGTTGTTCAAGATGACGTAAACCGGCGGAAAGCCGTGCCAGCGAGATAGGCCGCCCTTCGGCCTGGCTGACAATATGCGGCGAAGTCGGTTCGGCAAAGGTGTAAGGGTTCACTACGGCGTAATCCAGCGCTACGCTGCTGTTTCTCTGCAGCGACAGCGCATCGCCGTTGCGTAACCCTTCATCGGTCATCTCACTGCCTGACGCCACCGGTTTATAGCCAGCACAGCGCCATCCCGCCGCGCTGGCGGCCTGTAACAAGGCACTGCTGGCCACGGTTTTTCCCACTTCGGTGTCGGTTCCGGTAATGAACCAGCGCTTAATCACGATAAATCACTCCATAAACCAAATGATAACTAAGAGGAAACTGCCCGTCCCGGCAAGGATAGGCAGCCTGCAATGCGGCAAGCCGCTGGCGGGAAAGCAGGCCAGCCTCGCGTCCTTGATGCAGGTGAGTCGCACCGATGCCCTTTAGCGATCGCATCAACGTCATCACGTCGGGATAACTGAGCGTTTGCCAATTTTCCGTAAACTGGTGCCGGTAGGGATGACAGGCGGCGGCGATCTGAGTTGGCGGCAGGAAGTCATTAACATGACGCTCGCCATCGACTTGCTGCCAGGCGTCGCCTAACTCGTGCAAAGCCCCTTGTGCCAAAGTAGAGAACAGGATCAGTCCACCGGGCCGCGTCACCCGATACAACTCAGCCAGCGCCAGAGGCAAATCGCTGCACCACTGCACCACCAGGCTGCTAAAACAGATATCCACCGAGGCGGTCGGCAAAGGGATATGTTCGATATCCCCCAGCAAATAGCGATCCGCCGCTTGCTGCTGACGGGCAAATGCCAGCATGCCCGGAGCCAGATCCAGCGCGCTGACCTGCTTGCCCAGCTCGCGCCAGCGACGGCTGAAATAGCCCGTGCCGCAACCGGCATCCAACACCCGTTGGCCTGGATGAGACAGCCCCATCCCCAGTAAGCGTTCACCAACCTCCCGTTGCAGCACGGCTGCGGTATCGTAGCTCGCCGCTGCCCGGCTGAAGGCCGCCGCCACCGCCTGCTTGTTCACCGTATCAATGGCAGACGTCATGCAGTACCTCCAACAAGCGATCGATATCCTGTGGCTGGTGTGCCGCAGTGAGCGTAATACGTAACCGCGCCCCCCCCGGCGGCACCGTCGGCGGACGAATGGCGCTGACCCACAATCCCTGCTCTCGCAGGCGCTGCGCCAGATCCAGCGCCTGTTGGTTATCCCCCACCAGCAACGGTTGGATAGCGGTATCCGACGCGGTTAGCGTTAACGGCAGACCTGCCACTCCGGCACGAAAATGCTGGATGTGTTTTTGCAGCCGACTACGTAGTTCATCCCCTTGCTGAATACAGCTTAACGCGGCCTGCAAGGCACAGGCTTGAGCGGGCGGCATCGCGGTGCTGTAAATCAGATGGCGGGCGAATTGCAGCAGATATTCCGCCAACGGCTCATCGCAGAGGATCGCCGCGCCGCTGACGCCAAATGCCTTGCCAAAGGTGACGACCAGCACTTCCGGGTGCACACCTTGCTGCCAGCAACTGCCTCGCCCCTGCTCGCCACGTACGCCAATCCCGTGCGCATCATCCACCATCAGCCAGGCACCTGCCTGCTGCGTCAACCGATGTAGTTCGACCAACGGTGCGCTATCCCCGTCCATGCTGAACACCCCTTCGGTGATCGCCAACTGTTGGCCCGCACAGGTTTTTTGCAGCAAGGTGGCCAATGCCTGGGGCTGGTTATGCCGAAAACGCCGCAGTTGCGCCGGTGAGTAAGTGGCCGCTTCCAATATAGAGGCGTGGCTGAGCTTATCTGCCAAAATGCGATCGTCGGCCTGCATCAGGGCAGCCAGCAATGCCTGATTGGCCGCGTAGCCGGAAATAAACAGCAGCGCACGCGGGTAGCCGAGCCACTCCGCCAGTTGCTGCTCCAGATCATGATGAGCATGGCAAAAACCGGTGACGTGGCCGGAACCGCCGCTGCCAACGCCGTAACGCTGCGCCCCCTGCTGCCAGGCGGCGATCACCTCAGGATGTTGGCTCAGGCCCAGATAGTCGTTGCCGGAAAAATTCACATAGCGCTGGCCGTCGAGTTGCAAATAGCGGCCATTACCGCCTTGATTCACCTGACGTTGCCGATAAGCAGCGGCTCCTCGCCGCGCTTCCAGCGCCTGTTCGATCCGTTGCTGCCAGCTCATTACAGCGCCGCGTTGTAGAATTCGGCGGTATCGGCGTGCAGCAACTGCTCGGTCAGCACCTGCTGCTGCTGATTGTCGCCCTGTTCGGTGGCGGTTTGCTGCGGATTCAGGCCCAGCTTGCGGAACAGTTGCAGATCCTTGTCCTCTTCCGGGTTGGGCGTGGTCAGCAGTTTGCAGCCATAGAAGATGGAGTTGGCCCCGGCCATAAAGCACATCGCCTGAGTCTGCTCGCTCATCTGTTCACGGCCTGCCGACAGGCGGACGTAGGACGTCGGCATCATGATGCGGGCAATGGCAATAGTGCGGATAAAGTCGAACGGATCGACATCGTCATTATCGGCCAATGGCGTGCCTTTCACCTTCACCAGCATATTGATCGGCACGCTTTCCGGCGGTTTGGGCAGATTGGCCAGTTGCACCAACAACCCGGCGCGGTCACGCACCGTTTCGCCCAGCCCGACAATCCCACCGGAGCAGACTTTGATCCCGGCGTTGCGCACTTTATCCAAGGTATCCAGACGTTCCTGATAGCTGCGGGTTGTGATGATGTTGCCGTAGAATTCCGGCGAGGTATCCAGGTTATGGTTGTAGTAATCCAGCCCCGCTTCGGCCAGCCGTTCGGCCTGTTCGCCATCCAGCGTGCCCAGCGTCATGCAGGTTTCCATCCCCATCGCCTTGACACCCTGCACCATCTGTTGCAGATAAGGCATATCGCGCTCATGCGGGTTTTTCCAGGCAGCCCCCATACAGAAACGGCTCGAACCGGCCGCTTTGGCCTTGCGCGCCGATTCCAGCACCTGTTCCACCTGCATCAGCCGCTCGGATTCCAGGCCGGTTTTATAACGCGAACTTTGCGGGCAGTACTTACAGTCTTCCGGGCAGGCACCGGTTTTGATCGACAGCAGCGTACTGACCTGCACCTGTTGCGGATCAAAATGTTGGCGGTGAATAGTCTGTGCTTCGAACAGCAGTTCGAGTAAGGGTTTATCAAACAGGGCCTGGGCTTGCCCCACTGTCCAGCGAATGCGGTCGGCCATTTACGGCGTCTCCAAAAGGGAAAAAAGTGTCGTCAGTGTAGAGTTTGCGATTATACTGTCAACCATTCTATTAAAATTTGGTTTACGGTTAATGTCTGTTTCTCCCTGCGATATTGAATTCGATCGACGCCACATCTGGCACCCTTACACCTCCATGACCCAGCCCTTGCCTTGCTATCCGGTGGTGTCCGCCAGCGGCGTCGAGCTGCAACTGGACGATGGCCGCCTACTGGTGGATGGCATGTCTTCCTGGTGGGCGGCGATCCACGGTTACAATCATCCACAGTTGAATCAGGCAGCCGTACAGCAGTTGGAAAAAATGTCGCATGTGATGTTCGGTGGCATCACTCATCCTGCCGCTATTGAACTGTGCCGCAAACTGGTAGCGATGACGCCGGAAGCGTTGCAGTGCGTATTCCTGGCAGATTCCGGATCGGTGGCGGTCGAAGTGGCGCTAAAGATGGCGCTGCAATATTGGCAGGCCCGTGGTGAACGGCGGCAGCGCATTCTGACCTTACGCCATGGCTATCATGGTGATACCTTTGGCGCGATGTCGGTCTGCGATCCGGACAACTCCATGCACAGTCTGTATCAGGGCTATTTGGCCACCCACCTGTTTGCCACCGCACCGCAATGCCGTTTTGACCAGCCTTGGGACGAACAGGACATTGCCCCGTTTGCCGAATTACTGGATCAGCACGCCGGGGAAATAGCCGCTGTGATCCTGGAGCCAGTGGTACAAGGTGCCGGTGGAATGCGCATCTATCATCCAAGCTATCTGCAACGCGTGCGGGAGCTGTGCGATCGCCACCAAATCCTGCTGATTGCCGACGAGATCGCCACCGGTTTTGGCCGCACCGGCAAACTGTTTGCCTGTGAACATGCCGGCGTAGTGCCGGATATTCTTTGCCTGGGCAAAGCGCTGACCGGTGGCTATATGACCCTTTCCGCCACCCTGACCACGCGCCACATAGCAGAAACGATCAGTAACGGAGCCGCAGGCTGCTTTATGCATGGGCCAACCTTTATGGGCAACCCGCTAGCCTGTGCCGTAGCCTGCGCCAGCCTGTCCTTGCTCGAGGAAAATCACTGGCAACATCAGGTCGCCGCCATTGAAACACAGCTTAAACAGCAGCTCTTACCGCTGGTGGCATCACCCAAAGTGGCCGACGTGCGGGTGCTTGGGGCGATTGGCGTGGTGGAAATGCATCAGCCGGTGGATGTGGCGTTGCTACAACGTGGCTTTGTCGAACGCGGCGTGTGGATCCGGCCCTTCGGTAAACTGATCTACCTGATGCCGCCTTATATCATTACGCCAGAGCAGCTCACCCGGCTGACGGCAGCAATCGCCGTGGCGGTGGAGTAACGGTTTTAAGGTTGTATTGTGGCGGCAAACCGATCTAGCTTAGGGGTTCGGTATTTTAGACAACTGGGAGTCATTATGGCTTTTCGTTTGTACAGCAGCGATCTGCAAGACGGCGCAAAAATGCCTGAACGGCAGGTATTTAACGGCATGGGCTACCATGGGGATAACCTCTCCCCTCATCTGGCCTGGGAAGATGCACCGGCGGGCACCAAGAGCTTTGCCATCACGGTTTACGATCCCGATGCCCCTACCGGCTCCGGCTGGTGGCACTGGGTGGTCGCCAATATCCCGGCAAACGTGCATGAACTGCCGCCAGGTGCGGGTTCCGGCAAACCGGGGCTACCCGCTGGCGCAGTGCAAACCCGTACCGATTTCGGTAAGGCCGGTTACGGTGGTGCGGCTCCACCACAGGGTGAAAGCCATCGTTATCAGTTCACCGTGCATGCGTTGGACGTGGAAAGCATTCCAGTGGACGCAGAGGCGAGCGGCGCAATGGTCGGTTTTAACATCCACTTCCATAGCCTTGGCAAAGCGACGTTGACGGTAAAATACAGCTGAGAAACGTGAGGGGCGAAGCGCTTCGCCCCGATTTTTAACCCATTATTTTGCCAGCACGCTCACCCACATTGGGCCTTTGCCCACCGGGTAACGCGCCAGATCCGTCAGCTCACCGCTGTTTTGGTCAATCTGATACACGCCGATATGACCAGATTTCTGCCCTGCCGCAATCACGAAGCGACCGCTGTGATCGATATTGAAACCGCGTGGCTGCTCTTCTGTGGCATGGTGGCCAACCACCGCAATCTTGCTGCCGTCTTCCGAGACGCTGAACACGGTTAAAATGCTGGCGGTGCGATCGCTGGTATACAGGAAACGGCCGTTTGGCGTGAGGTGGATATCCGCCGCCCAGCGGGTGCCGGTGAAATCGGCAGGCATCATGTCCAGGCTTTGCACCAGCGTATATTTACCACCGTTGGCTTCGATAGCGAACACATCTACCGTGCCATCCAGTTCATTGACGCAGTAAGCGAATTTATCGTTACCATGGAATGCCATATGGCGCGGGCCTGCACCGCTTGCCGTCGCTACGGCTTCTTGGCCGTGTGGCGTCAGTTGGCCCTGCTGGCTCAGATTAAACAGGCGGATGCGGTCCTCTTTCAGGCACGGCACCAGCAGCAATTGATTGGTAGGGTCAATATTGGCCGAATGCGGCGCGGTCAGGCCATCGATCTGCTGGGTAGGCGCAAGCACTACGCCATCATGGCCAATCGGGCTGATGCTGGCACAGTTGCCGCTGTAAGACGCGGAGAACAGATAACGGCCCTGCAAATCGGTGGAAATATGGGTTGGGCTGCCTGGCAGTGGTGCCATCCCTGCCTCATGCAGCGTGCCATCTTCCGCGATACGGTAGCTGACAATGCCAAACGCCGGACGTACCCCAACATACAGATGAGTCTTGTCCGGGTGGATCGCCATCGGCTGTACCTGCCCCGCGACCTCGACCGTTTGCAGCAGCGCCAGTGCGCCCTTGTCGTCTAACTGCCATACGTGGATCTGCTGGCTCTCCGGGCTGGCGACATAAACGATTTGCTTCATTTGCTCTCCTTAATGAGAAAGGGTAACCGGTTTCAGTTTGTTCTAGCTTACGCGACATTTGTGACATGGCAACCCTGGCAGGTTACGCAGTTTTATCGAACGGTTATCCGGTGTACCACCGGATCGCCTAACTGTTTAAAAACCCAGGCAATCCGGCCCACCCCAGCAACCACGCCACGTAAGCCCATAATAATAAATTACTATTTTAATGCATTCCTAGTGCTTTCAATGTATTTTACGACCATCAGCACCCCAAGCAGCCCCCCTGAGAACCCCTGAATTTACAGCTTAAAGGTGGGAGTAATGGCTTACTATAGCATTGAAAAAAGGCTCAAAGCAGACGGCACAGCCCGGTACCGCTGCACTGTTGGCGTCAAAGAGAAAGGCAAATACCTGTACAGAGAGAACCGCACCTTTAGCAAACAGTCACTGGCTAAAACGTGGGGAACAAATCGCGTTGCTGAGATAGAAAAAAATGGGGTGCCGAATGAAAATGGCTCGGTAAATATGACCGTGGGCGAACTCATTCAAAAATATCTAGCTGATCCAGGCACCGGCCAGCGGTCTGGAAAAGACAAGCTATTCGTTCTCAACACCCTACTCAATTGCGATATTGCGTCGATCCCTCTATCAAGCCTCCAATCTAGCGATATCATCGAACATTGCAGATACCGCGCCTCAAAGGGGTTGAGTCCGGCCACGATATCTCACGATTTAAGCTATCTCGGTACCGTTCTTTCGTCTGCAAAACCAATCTATGGGATCGAGTACACCGATAACCCAGTCAGCACCGCGCGGCCAATGCTCAACAATATGGGGTTAATCTCAAAGTCGCAACGGCGCCCCCGTAGGCCTGAGGCGGATGAAATAGAGCGCATCACTGAGGCGCTTGCTAAAAGAGAGGGGTACACGCAATCTCGGATACCGTTCACCGATATTTTTAATTTCTCCATACTGTCGTGCATGAGGGTTGGTGAGGTTTGCAAAATCCGATGGGATGACGTGGATAACGAGCAAAGGTCGGTACTCGTTCGTGACCGGAAAGATCCGCGCAAAAAGGTAGGTAACCACATGGCCGTCCCGCTACTTGGAGAGGCGTGGGAGATCGTGGCGCGACAGCCTAAAACCTCTGAATATATTTTTCCATATAACTCAAAGTCAATAAGCGTTTCATTTTATAAAGTTAGAAAGAGCTTAGGGATTGAAGACCTCCGTTATCACGATCTGCGCCGGGAGGGCGCCAGCCGACTGTTTGAGGCGGGGTTTAGTATCGAGGAAGTTGCCCAGGTTACCGGGCATAAAAATCTCAACACGTTGTGGCAGGTCTATACCGCGCTGTATCCGAAGTCGCTACACGAAAAATTTGACACTTTGCAAAAATCCAAGTTGAAAAAATAGTAATTTACCTGTACAAATAAACAGTTTTAATTTCCTACACTGATTTTATCTTTATAATAAAAACCATTAATATCAATCAATTATATCTTCAACTTCGTTTCTATGGAGCTCCTAATGATTCACTGAGAATGCTGACAATCAAGATAAAAATCGCGTTAAAGGTATAACCGAAACGCCGTCGAAAAGCGGATCAGGTATCGAAAGAGCTAATTTATTTTGTAAGTTATCACTTCAGCACGTTGCTCTGCGGGAGCTAACTCCGAGATTGGTGCTACAACAATAATATATTTCCCTTTTTCTTGCGCCATTGCCCACTCAGGAATTTCAGAGATTCTTCCATTCATACACTTCAAAATATGGATGGAATCTATATATTTTTTGCGCATTTCCTGAGGGATGATTTTATATTGTTCTTTAATGAACAATCTTTTATCTGCTTTATCCATGCCACTGGCATTCAGCTTTTCAATTTTATAACTTATTTGTGTATGTTGAGCATGAAGATCGCTGAATTCAATAAGTGAGACTTTATTTTCATCTTGATGAAAATAATCTACAGATTTCAAAGTCGAACAGGAACAATGTGTCTTTATTCCCTTTCCATCAACTTTGTACCCTATCTTCTCTATTTTTAATTCTGTACCAGTGAATTCATGATCCATTTCCTCAGCAAATGACTCAAAAGGTATAGAACTCATTCTTAAAACTCTCCATCTAAAAACATATCAAAGAAAGATTGCCCTAAATCATTTTTAATTGCTGCAATTTTTTTAAATGGGTTCTCACTATCTTCAACGGAGTATCCTTTTGATGTTAATTGATTAATACCAAAGTGACCACCTTCGACTAACTCATTGTTTTCACGCATAATATTTTCAATACACTTCATCATATCTATGCTATGACTTGCTACTACAATGCTAATACCATTAGTTGAAAGTGCAAAAAGAGTTTCAATCATTATTTTTTGCCATGAAGGATGTAAATTCACTTCAGGCTCATCTATAAAGAGATAACTTCCTTTCGAAATAACACCTCTTTCAAGTAAAAGAGATATAATACCCAGGTTCGTTATCCCTAAAGCAGTTGAATGTAAATTCACAGACCGTGGACTACCTTCTTCCACAAATGCGATTTCACCAGCATTTGAAATAATTAAATCGCCACCGATGGCTTTTTTAATCGATTGTGTGAATGGTGACTTTGACAGGCTTGATTCATCTTTAGCTTTTGTTTTCACTAAATCCAATAAATCATAAAAATGCTTAGGTATACCACTTAAAGTCTCACTTCTTCCGCGAGCACTGAAGTTGTACATTCTTCTATTATTTCTGAAATACTCAAGTGAATCTTTCAATTTCCAATATATTGGTGACTCCAAATAAACTACATTAAATAAATTTTGAAAGTCATCAATGCTTGTCGCTGTCAATCTAAATGAAACCTGTTCATCCTGTATTTTGATTGAACCTAATGAATCAAAATCAAAACAAATTGAATCTTCGGCATTAGAACTAAAATTTTTTAATTCAGACAACTTTGATACTTGAAAGTTTTCTTTTAACTCGTTTATAAAACCGCGTTCAATTTCATCAGCTAATATCTCTTGAGGTTCACTAATGAGCTTTGATAAATTCCCAACTATCATTCTAATAGCGTCAAAGTGTGATTTAACCTTTTTATATTTAGCTTTAGGTGATATTAATGCTCTTAAGTTATCATAATCGCTCTGCATGCGTTTACAATCAGCATCTAAAAGTGGCAGGCCTAGAATTTGCTGAGTATAAGTATTAACCCTAAACTCTTCATTAATAGTTAGCTCAATATTATTAATTGAAGTTAATAACTTGTGTAATAAAACATATTCCTCATTACTTGGTCTAGTTAGATCCATAAGTATATGATTTGCTAGATTTTTTATCTTTAGAATTTGACTAAAAGCTAACGAGGTTACATGGTCATTATTTATGGTATTAAAGAAACTATATAGTGCTTTACTAACAAAACTTTTTCCTGATGAGTTTGGCCCCGCTATCACAGTAAACGGGCGAATATTAACTTTCGCTTCTTTTATCTTTCCAAAATTCTTGATGTCAATATTAAAATGCATCATATACTCCACCTTACAATATCTCCAAAATAAATTTTAACGCAAAAAAAATAAAAAATCAATAAATTCATGTAATTAATAACAATTTGGTTGTGCAAAAACACAGCCATAATTGCATGATTCTCACTAGTCTTAATCCATACATGACCCTTTTGCTTTTCGTCTAAGGTATCCCCAGTAGGCTTTTGCTTTAGCAGCGTTTCGAACGTCGGCGGGTCACCGGCTGATCGGGATGCGATTGAAGAGGTGCTACAGGAAACATGGGAAAGTGCTGAAGATTGTTTCCAGTCAGAATGAACCCGATCAGCAGCACTATCATTGAAGGGGTGCGGATTTACTACCCTACGGTAGCCGAGCCAATACCAACACCGGATCCGAAACTACCATCCTTTACTGTTCGGCCTGCAGGTGATTGGTATTGGCTTTATGCTCACCGTGATGGGGGTTGGCAGTTAGCTTATGATCAGCCGATGTCTACCCCCTGCGCCGTCATAATTGCGGCTGTACGCCATCACTAAACATCTAAGCCCGGTTCGTCATCAATCCAATTTCATTCAATGCCTCTGTTTCGTTACAAGGCTACTGATATATTGAATCCTTTTTAAATACCGGCCTGCGATAATTGAAAAGGAAGCAGACACATAATTTTTATATATGTATCTGCCTTTGAAATTTACATCATGAATAATATTTTAACCCATTGACTAAACTGGACTAATTATTAACACACCCCATGCAAATAGCACACCACCCCAAGATGCCTGGTTCTTTATAAACCTCAGCCACAACACGCGCTCCTTGCCCAGATGATGGTTTATCATGAGCGTGAGGATGGACTACCCCATCTCCATCAATATAATAAATGCCTTCAATTCCTTCTGGTGCAGAAAAACCGAGAGATTGGAGGTATGCCTTAGGGTCTTTTGAGAAAAGCTCAACCTCCTTACTATCATTGTTAAGCCGATCAAGTACTTCATGTGCATACGTAAAATCACCTGCGGATAATACTTTCCCTGCTGAGTTTATCTCCGTGTTTAAAGCTTTGAAGTCTGGCCTGACTAATACTTTCATATTATTTCTCCATAGGTTCAACTAGATGTGTATTTTGATGGATTGGCAGAAATTAGAGCAGGCATCGACTCAAGTTTTTGATCGAGTTTCGCCAATAACCAATATAGAAGAAATTAGCTAATGTCGTTAAATTTTTCATATTCGGCCGGGATCCCTCCCGGCTCTGTTATAACTCCTTGGGCTCATCGAGCGGTGCGGGTGTTTCACCTGATGCTGGTTCTTCGCCGCCGCCTGCCTCTGTTACCTCTGGCTGTTCAGGTTCCAAGATGGCTTCATCTTCCGGTTATGGTTCCGGTATAAACTCCGGCTCATCGCCGCCAGGCATCTCGACACGCAGATCAATCCAACGACCGGCAGGAATGTCGATCGGCTGACCTTCCTTGTATCCGGTCTTGGCGTTCTGTGCGAACTTCGGCGCGGTAGAGTTAACACGGTGGAAAGTCTTGATCAACAGATCGCCGGTTTCATCAACTTCATAATCTACCCAGACCAGCGGCAGCTTGTTGCGGTCAATCGGTATCTCAATGCCACCATCCACCCCGCCCCACTCAGCATCAGCATTAAAGCCGAGAGTGCCAGAAATACGATAGACGCCCTCAAAACATACCACGGTACGTTTATAGAACGTGTACCACGCCATTTCACTAGGGCAGCTTACAGCATCATCCGGGTTGATGAGTTTGCAGGGGTTAAAGGCTCTGATGATCTGGGTGATACACCGTATGGTGATTACGAAGTTTCGCGCCGTGTGTCACCACTGAAATAGCATGCGCCGTGTCGGCGGCACCGTAGCGAAAGCGAGCGCGGATATCCGACGAAATTGATGTATGAAGTTTGGCTGCTGTGGCCGACTAGAGATCGGCCGCCATTCTTAATTTTGCTCTTTAAAAATAAAAAACATCTAATAGATACCAGCTATGAATTTCCACGCTGTCTATTTAGACTTAATCTCGTAAACAGTATTAATAGAAAAGTGAGCAAATAGGCTGAGCAGTAACATATAGACAAGCATCCAAGCTATGCCTTTGAAAAAATTATAAAATGCATCTAGTGTTGGTTTTTCCATAACACTATCAGGTAAGATCATAATGTCATAAGCATAGGAGCAAAAGACGCCTACGGATATAGTGAGTATAAAACTTATGAACTTTGCAATCAACTTCTTATATTTAAATGTTGATACGTTACCGTACCCCCAGTTTTTACCTCTCTTAAGTAACAAATACAACAGGCCAGAGGAAATTATGATAGCGAAAACACCGTAAATTCCTGGGTGTGAAAAGTTGGCACTACCAGTAGTGAAATTGTAGAGCAGCACGCCTAACACACCGATACATATGTTTTTAAAGTTATCAGTAGCGATAGCATAGTAATACTCATTTCCTTCATGAGGGACTCGCTTTAATTTTCCCACAGGAGATCCTTTTGATGTAATTATTTCGCGTGTGAACTATTTTTTGTTGAAGGTATTATAAAGAAATCAAGATGGATTTCAATATAAACACACATGATGTGTGAGTAATTAACCGGGAGGATCTGCGCTATGCGGGCGCCCTCCCATCTTTAAACCCGATTTTCCCTTAGCGAAAAGTTGCCAATTCTGGTGGGGTTTCGCTTTGCCGAAAATCAGTGTGGGGTAATTAGCGATGTTCAACACAATCACAATTGATACAGAAACAATGGATGTAAAGCCATCGGCAGTGATCCTTTCTATCGGGGGATTCGCTTTTAATATTCAGGATGTAAAAGGCGGTCAATCATCGATCCTTGAGATAGCCCGCAACCCCGAACTGGCGAACTATTCCCCCACTGCATCAACTGGCCTGGTTGATACTTTCGGCCAGTTGATGCAGGGCCGGACGGTCAGCGCTCAAACGCAGCAATGGTGGCAAAAGCAGGAAGAAGAAATCCATGAAGCGCTTGCTGGTCAACGTGAACCACTGAGCCAGGCGCTGGTTAATCTTACCGCGTGGATCCAAAAGCACCCGGACGCGCGCATATTCTTCCGCGGCACCGATTTTGATGGCTCGATCCTCGAAAATGCTTACCGTACCTGCGGCCTAACATGCCCTTGGCATTTTGCTGGTAAGCGCGATGTTCGTACGTATATCGACGCCATGGTGAAAGGTAACAAAGGCTACTTGCCGAAAACCCACCAGCCATGCTTTGCCATGGTTAAACACCATTCTCTGCATGATGCGATGAATGACGCAGAACAGATGGCTATCGCCTACCAGGTGAATTCTCAACAGGTAGCTAATAATGGCTAAACCATCTGCTGAACGTAAAGCAGAACAGCGCGCCCGGCAACGGGCCGCTGGTGATGTGGTTCGGGAATTGCGCCTGGATGCGCAGGAAAACCAAATGTTCGAGGAGGCTTGCGTGATCCGCCGTCCGGGCCGGGAACCGTATGACTTCAACGAGTACGTTTCCATGCTGATCCGTAAAGACCATGCGGAACTGAAAGAAAGGTTGGCGGAGTTGAATGGCAAGAAGTGCCAGCGGTGCGGCGAACAGCTGCCGGTCGGTAAATGCTGTCTCGATACCGAGGCGGCATGCTGGGTAAACCTTGGCTGGCATGATCTTAAATTAATGTGACATGTCACACCCGTATGCGGCGGGTTATGTGTGGAGGTAATGGCCATGAACACGATGTTTTTGCTGATGGCTGAGTTCGAAAAGGTTAATATCCCCCTATCCGATATAGCCGAGAAATACCTAGGTATGCGGCCCTCAACTGCGGATCAGAAAGCCGCCGAAGGTAAATTGCCAATTGCCACATTCCGGATCGGCAACACCCAGAAGGCACCGCGCCTGGTGCATGTTCAGGACTTGGCCGACCATATCGACAAACAGAGAAAGAACGCCAAAGAGGAGTTGGAGCGCTGCAAGTAAGGAAAAACCCACGGCAGCGAATCAGCACCCCAATAGCACCCCTTGATTACATAACCAATTGATTTAAAAATATCATTAATCATATGTACCATCGAGGTAATTTTCTTGCTAACTATAATGAGACCGCTATGAGCTACCGTGTTATTGCCCTCGATTTAGACGGCACTTTGCTAGACAACCAGAAACGTATCTTACCGCAGTCGCTGGCCGCGCTGGAGGAAGCCCGCGCCGCCGGGGTGAAAGTTGTGGTGGTCACCGGCCGTCATCACGTGGCTATCCACCCGTTCTATCAGGCGCTGCAAATCGATACGCCAGCCATTTGTTGTAACGGCACCTATCTGTACGACTTCCAGCAGAAAAAGGTACTGGCGTCCGATCCGTTGGCAAAAGAGCAGGCCAAGCAGGTACTGCAACTGCTCAAGCAAAACGCTATTCACGGCCTGATGTATGTGGACGACGCCATGCTGTATCAGGAAACAAGCGGTCATGTGATCCGTTCGCTGGCTTGGTCTGAGACTTTGCCGGTAGCCCAGCGCCCAACGTTGTTGCAGGTCAACAGCCTGATGCAGGCGGCGGATGACGCGCAGGCCATCTGGAAGTTTGCCACTTCACATAGCGATCTCCCAGCGCTGCGCAGCTTTGCCGAAATGGTAGAAAAAGAACTGGGCCTGGCCTGTGAATGGTCCTGGCACGATCAGGTGGACATTGCCAAAGGCGGTAACAGCAAGGGTAAACGCCTGCAGCAGTGGGTGGAGTCACAGGGGTTGAGCATGGATCAGGTGGTCGCCTTTGGTGACAACTACAACGACCTGAGCATGCTTGAGGCCGTTGGGCTGGGCGTTGCCATGGGTAATGCCGATAATGCCATCAAGGAACGTGCAGACCTGGTGATTGCCGATCACCTGCAGCCAGGTATTGCCGAAGTGATCCGTTCTCGTGTGCTGAATTAACAAAAACGACCCCTCACCCTAACCCTCTCCCACAGGGAGAGGGAACAGATCGAGCCGCTATTAATTACAGAAAACTACCCTACCACGGCCCTGTATCAACTCACTTTTCGTAGGGAAAGGGACCGATCACGTTGGGTTGAAAATTCGGTAACGCACCTTGCATGAGGGAGCGGTCGAGTTTGCTGAAGTGACCTCTTTATTTCCAAACGAGCAGGGGCTAATAGCTCCCTCTCCCTGTGGGAGAGGGTTGGGGTGAGGGGCCATCGCGGCTGATCGACACGCTCTTGACCTGTGCATACAGCCACTGACCGGGCCTGATAGCCAGATCGTCACGTGCCCATGGGGTGATGCGCGCCCAGAGGATGTTTTCCCCGACCATCAGCTTCACTTCAACCTGCCCTGCCACATCCAGACACTCCGCCACCTTGGCGGGCAAAATATTACGAATGCTGCTGTTGGCTGGCGGTTGCAGCACTAAAGAAACGTCGGCAGCGTTGATACGAATACGCATCTGGCTACCGACCGGCGCTTCAATACCGCCGACCCACAGCCGCTGATCGCCCAGTGCCAGCGCGGTCATGGCATATCGCGGGTGATGTTCAATCACGCTCACGCTCAACACGCTGCTCTGATCTTCTCGCTGTAGCCAAGGCCGCAGCGCGCTGCTGGCCCAAACCTCCTCCAACCCGCCATACGCACGCACCTGGCCGTGATCCAATACCATCACCTGCTCTGCCAGGCGCAAGATCTCGTCCATGCTGTGGCTGACATAGAGAATGGGGATATTGACGTCCTGCGCCAGCCGCTCCAGATATGGCAGCAGCTCACGCTTGCGTGGCATATCGAGCGAGGCCAGCGGTTCATCCATCAGCAACAGTTCCGGCGCGGTCAACAGCGCCCGACCAATCGCGACACGCTGTTTCTCTCCGCCGGACAGGGTCAAAGGCAAACGGTTCAGCAATGGTGCAATCCCTAACAGCTCGACAATGCTGTCAAACTGGCCGCGCATATTGGCCGCCATACCGTATTGCAGGTTGCCACGCACGCGATAATGCGGGAACAGGCGCGCATCCTGGAAAACATAGCCAACGCGGCGTTTTTCCGGCGGCAAACAGACACCACTGGCGGTATCTACCAGCGTGCGGCCATTAAGCACAATACGCCCCTGCTGCACCAGCGTCAGGCCGCCGATAGCATTGATCAAGGAAGTTTTACCGGCCCCGGAAAGCCCGAAGATCGCGGTGATCCCCTGAGCCGGCAGATTAGCCTGCACGTTGAGATTGAGATCGCCAAGCTGCTGGGAGAAATCCAGTTCTAACATCTATAAGCCCATACGCTTGCGGCCCCAGCGGGCCAGCCATTCGGAAACCATCAGGGCAGCCAGGGCCAGCACGATGGCAATCACGCACAAACGCGCTGCCGCCGCCTCGGCCCCTGGCGTTTCGATCAGGGTGTACATTGCCAGCGGGATGGTACGGGTTTCACCAGGGATATTGGAAACAAAGGTGATGGTGGCGCCAAACTCGCCCAAAGAGCGGGCAAAGGCCAGCACCACGCCAACGATCACACCGGGAAGCGAAAGCGGTAAGGTGATGGTGAAAAATACTCGCCACGGGTTGGCACCCAGGGTACGGGCCGCCTGTTCCAAGCGGATATCTACCGCTTCCAGCGACATGCGGATAGCACGTACCATCAGCGGGAATGCCACCACCGCCGAAGCCAGGGCGGCACCGCGCCAGCTGAAACTGAAGCTGAAACCAAACCAGTTATATAACCATTCGCCGATAAAGCCGCGCCGCCCCATGGCAATCAGCAGCAGATAGCCCACCACTACCGGTGGCAAGACTAACGGCAGATGAACAATGCTATCCAACAACGATTTACCGGGGAAATTGCAGCGAACCAGGATCCAGGCCATTAAAATACCCAGCGGCAAACTGCAGATCACCGCCAGGCTGGAGACTTTCAGGCTCAGTTCGACCGCCTGCCATTCATACTCACTTAATATCATTTACGCGGGGTGAATCCATAACGTTCGAAGATAGCCGCAGCGGCCGGAGTCTTCAGGTAATCGTAGAAAGCCGTCACGGCTGGCGTCTGGTGATCTTTAACGATGGCCATTGGATACTCAACCGGCTTGTGGCTGTCTTCCGGGAAGATGGCAATCACTTTGACCTTGTCGCTGGCCACGGCGTCCGAGCCGTAAACGATACCCAGCGGGGCTTCTTCGCGCTCAACCATGGCCATAGCGCTGCGCACGTTATTGGCCCGCGCCAGCTGAGGTTCCAGCGTGGTCCATGCCCCCAGGTTCTGCAACGCTTCTTTGGCGTAGATGCCCGCAGGAACATGATCCGGATCGCCTACGGACAGGCGGCCACCGTTGAGCAATTTGGCCCAGTCGGTTTGCTTGTTGATAGTGATTTTATCTTGTTTGGCCGATTTGGCGGCGATCAGCACCAGTTCGTTGCCTAGCAGGGTATAACGAGTGTCTTTCACTATCTGCTGCTTATCAATGGCATAATCCATCCATTGCTGATCGGCAGAGATAAACATATCCGCAGGCGCCCCTTGCTCAATCTGGCGTGCCAGCGTTGAGGAGGAAGCAAAAGAGGAGACGACTTCGACGTCTTTGCCTTTCTGGTATTCGGTGGCGATATCTTGTAAGGCGTTGGTCAGCGAGGCTGCGGCAAACACGGTGATTTTCTCCGCCGCAGAAACCTGTGCCACCAGCCCGCAAGCCAATGCCACACCGCCAACCCAGTTAATCCATTGCTGTTTCATTGTTTTCTCCGCAAGTTAACCATCATCACATCGCTATGTAAAAAATAATATAACGCAGCGAGAACGATTGTCATGCGGTTTATCGGCAAAGCGAGAGATAACTTGAGAAATACCCACCAAGAGAGCTCGGCGGGCATTTGGGAGGGGGATTAGCTGCGGTTTTCTTTAGGATGGCCAACTTTGGAGAAGATGTTGAACACCTCGCCCAAGCCATAAATCAAGCCTAAAATAATGGCCATCACTACCGGCACCATGACCACGGCAAACAACAGACTTTTCAATAATTCTAACATCGTAGCCTCACTTGACTGCTTTAAACCGCTGCGTAGGCTTCACTGTAAACCAAAACGCAGGCGAAAACGCGGTTATTTTACCGACTGCGGGAAATTTGTAACCGGCTAAACGTGCTCAGTTGGCGCTTTGCGGCAAATCGGCGACAATAGCCTGACTTACTGCCTTATAAGGACCCATCATGCAGGCCGAGATCCTCCTTACCTTAAAGCTGCAGCAGAAACTGTTCGCTGACCCACGCCGCATCGCGCTGCTCAAGCAAGTGGTGCATACCGGCTCGATCAGCCAGGGAGCCAAACTGGCGGGGATCAGCTACAAAAGCGCCTGGGATGCCATCAACGAGATGAATCAGCTGGCCGAGCAGACGGTGGTCGAACGCGCTACCGGCGGCAAAGGCGGCGGCGGCGCGCAGGTGACCCGTTATGGCCTGCGGCTGATCCAACTTTACGATCTGCTGGGCCAAATCCAGCAGAAGGCCTTTGACGTGTTGCAGCAGGACTCTCTGCCGTTGGACAGCCTGTTGGCCGCCATCGCCCGTTTTTCCTTGCAGACCAGCGCCCGCAACCAGTTTTTCGGCACCGTGATTGAACGCGACCATCAGCAGGTCCAACAGCATATCAGCCTGCTGCTGGCCGACGGCAACACCCGCCTGACCGCTGCCGTGACTCAGCAAAGCGCCGACCGGCTACAGTTGACGCCGGGCAAAGAGGTGTTAGCCCTGATTAAAGCGCCTTGGGTGAAACTCAGTACCGATCAGGCTTCGACCGGCCTGGCCGATAATGCGCTGCCGGGAAGCGTAGCCAGTATTCAGCCTGGTAGCGATCACAGTGAGGTTCTGGTCACGCTTAACGGCGGAGAAACGCTATGCGCCACCGTCAGCAACCAGGAACTGGCACAGTTGAAACTGAGCGTCGGCACGCCGGTACACGCCTTGTTCAATGCCGATCGGGTGATTGTCGCGACGTTGTGTTAAACGCAACGTCACGTTGCAGTATTGCCGATTGACATCTTTTCCGCTTGCGCCTATTTCTAAGGAAATTAATTGCAGAATAGGGAACATAGGATGTCGTCGTTGCACATTTCGCAAGGTTCATTTCGTCTAAGCGATACCCGCACGCTGGAGCTGGATCGGCTTGATATTCAGTCCGGCGATAGCTGGGCATTCGTCGGGGCTAACGGCAGCGGGAAATCCGCGCTGGCCCGGGCGCTGGCCGGTGAGCTGACGTTGCTGAAAGGCGAACGCCACAGTGATTTTCGTCAAGTAGTGCGGCTCTCCTTTGAGCAGTTGCAAAAGCTGGTCAGCGACGAATGGCAACGCAACAATACCGACCTGCTTAGCCAGGACGAAGACGACACCGGGCGCACGACGGCGGAAATCATTCAGGAAGAGCTCAACGATCCCGCTCGCTGCACACAGTTGGCTGAGCAGTTTGGTATCACGCCGCTGCTTACGCGCCGTTTCAAATATCTCTCTACCGGTGAGACCCGCAAAACTCTGCTGTGCCGTGCCCTGATGGCCCAGCCCGATTTATTGATCCTCGATGAGCCGTTCGACGGGCTGGACGTCAATTCACGCGCTCAGCTCGCCACTCTGCTTGGCGAACTTTCACAGCAAGGTTATACCGTGGTCCTGGTGCTCAACCGGTTTGATGAAATCCCAGACTTCATTGAGCAGGTCGGCGTACTGGCCGATTGCACCCTCACCAGCCAGGGGCCACGGCAACAGGTGATGGCCGATGCGCTAGTCGCCCAACTGGCGCACAGTGAAAATCTCAACGGCTTGACGCTGCCAGAAACCGAAGATCCCACACAGGTCATCAGGTTGCCGGACGATCGGCCACTGATCGTTCTGCGTGATGGCGTAGTCAGCTACAACGATCGCCCCATCCTCAACCAACTCAGTTGGCAGGTTAACCCCGGTGAACACTGGCAGATCGTCGGCCCGAACGGGGCGGGAAAATCCACCCTGCTCAGCCTGATCACCGGCGATCATCCGCAAGGCTACAGCAACGATCTGACGCTGTTTGGCCGCCGACGCGGTAGTGGAGAAACCATCTGGGATATCAAACGCCATATCGGCTACGTCAGCAGCAGCCTGCACCTGGACTATCGGGTCAGCTCCAGCGTGCGTAACGTGATCCTGTCCGGTTTCTTTGATTCGATCGGTATTTATCAGGCAGTTTCCGATCGTCAGCATCAGTTGACCTCACAATGGCTGGCGCTGCTCGGGCTTGGCGCTATGGGCGATGCTCCCTTCCATAGCCTGTCCTGGGGCCAGCAACGCCTGGCGCTGATCGCCCGGGCATTAGTCAAACATCCGGCGCTGCTGATCCTCGATGAGCCACTGCAAGGCCTGGATCCGCTAAACCGCCAATTGGTAAGGCGCTTCGTAGATGTGTTGATCCAACAGGGCTCAACCCAGTTGCTGTTTGTTTCACACCACGCAGAAGACGCGCCGCAATGTATCACCCACCGTTTCTCCTTCATCCCTGAAGGCGATGGCTACCGCTATCAGCAAGACGTCCTGGCGTAACATACTCGGGATGAGTGCTACAGCGCTCATCCTGAGGACATATCCGGCAACACTTCCTCCACTACGCATCACATTTGGCCTTTTATCCTTAAAGGGTACAGAAACGTTTTGGGAGAAGGTATGTCCGCCGCGCTGATTATGATTGACCTGATTGAAGATCTGGCTGGCCCTAAAGGGCGGGCGAATCACTGCCACGAACAGCTCGTAACGCGTGATGTGATCGCGCACGTCAATGCTGCTGCGGCCTACGCGCGGGTGCGTAAAATCCCGGTGATTTGGTTGCGCACCGGTTTTGCCGACAATTACCACGATATTCCCCGACACTCGCCGCTGTTCAATCAGCTCAAACATATCGGCGCACTGCGTTTAAGTAACGGGGGATGCCATTGGCTGGCCGGTCTGGAGGTAAAAACCGAGGATCTGTGCCTAGAAAAGAAAGGGCTCAGCGCGTTTGCCGGTAACAATTTGTTAGCCTGGTTACAGCAGCACCGCTGCCACCACCTGTTATTGGGCGGTATCAGCACCCCGCTTGCCATTGAGAGTACCGCCCGACAGGCGCACGATGCAGGCTTACAGGTAACGGTGCTACAAGATCTGTGCGCCGCCCCAACGGAAGAGATCCACCAGCAGAGCCTGGAGACCTTGCAGAACCTTGGGGAGGTTATGCGTTCGCAGGCGTGGATGCGCGGTTAAAACCACGACACCATAAGTTTGAGACAGGAGGGAGTCATGCAGCACAATTAGAAACAGCTAGTTAGCCGTTATAAGCACGATTAACTACTGTCCCGACCTTTATATTCATCCTGTTGTGCTACTATCCCATTTAGTGCTCATTTATATTTAACCAGACATTAACACGCCGGATTTCCGGCATTGAGCGCCGTGTATCTATTTAAAGGGATAGCTATTATGTGGGGCGTACTTTCGGCTTCGTTGTTTTTTTTGCCATTTAACCGGCTGATTGCCTCAGTAGTATTGGCGGCGGCTGCTGCAATGGGGGTTTACCATCATGTCCTGACGCCCGTCGGGCTGGGCTATCTGGCGGTTATCGCCATTGCCATCTGGCTTCATCAACACTATCGCCAGCAGCGCAGCATCGCGCTAGCGCTGGAAGTATTTTTAGTCGCCTGCTCAATCGCTCTGTTTTATCACCTGATACCGGGCTTCAATAACCAATTGATGGTCGATCAGGTCAAAGTGGGCCCGATGAGCTCGCTGTATTCCATGTATTACAACTTCGATAAGGCACTGGTCCCCTTTCTGCTGTTAGCCTGCCTGCCAACGCTATTTAACGCGGGCAAGCCTGACAAACAAGTAGGCGTCAGCGCCTGGCTGATCCTGGTGCTCTGCATACCTGCGGTGCTGCTGTTGGCGGTGGCGCTCGGTGGGCTGAAAGTTGAGCTGCATCTACCCTCCTGGATCCTGGCCTTCATTATGGCCAACCTGTTTTTTGTTTCGATGGCCGAAGAAGCGCTGTTCCGTGGCTATTTGCAGCAGCGTCTGCGCCAGTGGCTGGGTGCCTATCCGGCACTGATTATCACCGCCCTGCTGTTTGGAGCCGCTCACTTTGCCGGTGGCATGTTGATGGTGGCATTTGCCACGCTGGCAGGGGTGATTTATGGCCTGGCCTGGATGTGGAGCGGCCGTCTGTGGGTGCCCATTCTCTTCCACTTTGGGCTAAATCTGGTCCATTTGCTGTTCTTTACCTACCCGGCTTACCAATATTAGTCCCCCTCCAGGCCGGCAGAGTTCTCTGCCGGCCTGTCCAGTGTAATCGCTACCACTTAACCCACCCTGCTGCCTTGCCTACCTCAACCGAATTAAAGCCTCAATCGATGTAAGCGATTCCATTTTTCGCGCTAGATCACCTTTTTCTCACCGCGGCCGTGCTATCTTCTAGCCATTATTTTCCAAAATGCACTCGGCTATAGTCGGTCACGCAGCAGGTGAAAGCGATTACAATTAGCCCCGTCGCTAGATAAAGGAAGCGCAATGCCTGATTTCAATCCTATCGATCATCCACATCGCCGTTTTAATCCCCTTACCGGGCAATGGGTGCTGGTATCTCCGCACCGGGCCAAACGCCCGTGGCAGGGCCAACAGGAATCCCCCGCTCAGGAAACACTGCCAGCACACGATCCCGACTGCTTCCTTTGCCCCGGCAACACGCGCGTAACCGGTGATAAAAACCCTGACTATCCAGGCACCTACGTGTTCACCAATGATTTTGCCGCCCTGATGCAAGATACCCCGCAGGCGCCGGAAAGTGACGATCCGCTGATGCGTTGCCAAAGCGCCCGTGGCACCAGCCGGGTGATCTGCTTCTCCCCCGATCACAGTAAAACGCTACCGCAGCTGACGCTACCCGCACTGGAACAGGTGATCGCCACCTGGCAGGAACAGACCGCCGATCTGGGGCGCAGCTACCCCTGGGTACAGGTGTTTGAAAATAAAGGGGCCGCGATGGGCTGTTCCAATCCTCACCCGCATGGTCAGGTATGGGCCAACAGCTTCTTGCCGAATGAAGCCGAACGAGAAGATCGCCTGCAACAGGAGTATTTCAGCCAGCATCAGTCCGCCATGCTGGTGGACTATGCTCAGCGCGAGCAGGCCGACGGCAGCCGTACGGTGGTGGAAACCGAGCACTGGTTGGCGGTTGTCCCTTACTGGGCAGCCTGGCCGTTTGAAACGCTGTTGCTGCCAAAAGCGCCGGTACAGCGCCTGACCGACCTTAGTGCAGCACAAAGCCGCGATCTGGCCATTGCGCTGAAGAAACTCACCAGCCGCTATGACAACCTGTTCCAATGCTCTTTCCCTTACTCCATGGGCTGGCACGGCGCGCCCTTCAACCAGGCCGATAACCGCCACTGGCAACTGCATGCCCACTTCTACCCGCCGTTACTGCGCAGCGCCACGGTGCGTAAATTTATGGTGGGCTATGAAATGCTGGCGGAAACCCAACGCGACCTCACCGCAGAACAAGCCGCTGAACGCCTGCGTGCGGTCAGTGATATCCATTACCGCGAAGCCGGAGTGAAATAATGAGTCTGAAGCAACTTACCCAAGCCCTGTTTACCGAACACTTTGGCTACGCACCCACCCTGACGATCCAGGCTCCGGGACGAGTCAATCTGATCGGCGAACACACCGATTACAACGACGGCTTCGTCCTGCCCTGCGCCATTGATTATCAAACCGTGATCAGCGGGGCTCCACGTAACGATCGCCAGATCCGCGTATTGGCCGCCGATTACGAGAACCAGCAGGATCAGTTTTCGCTGGATGAGCCTATCTTCAGCCACGCCAATCTGCGCTGGGCCGACTATGTGCGCGGCGTGGTGAAACACCTGCAGACCCGCGATGCCAATTTTGGCGGTGCCGATCTGGTGATCAGCGGCAACGTCCCGCAGGGCGCCGGGCTCAGCTCTTCCGCCTCACTGGAAGTGGCCGTCGGGCAGGTGTTGCAGGCGCTCTATCAATTGCCGTTGGACGGCGTAGCGCTGGCGCTGAATGGCCAGGAAGCGGAAAACCAGTTTGTCGGCTGCAACTGCGGCATTATGGATCAGCTGATTTCTGCGTTGGGCAAGAAAGATCACGCCCTGCTGATCGACTGCCGCTCTTTGGAAACTCGGGCGGTGCCAATGCCAGCCGATGTCGCCGTGGTGATCATCAACTCCAACGTCAAACGCGGCCTGGTCGACAGCGAATACAACACCCGCCGGCAACAGTGCGAAGCGGCGGCTCGCTTCTTCGGCGTCAAGGCGCTGCGCGACGTCAGCCCGGATCTGTTCTTCCCGATCCTGCACGAACTGGATCCGATCGTGGCCAAACGGGCGCGCCATGTGATCACCGAAAACGATCGCACCCTGGCCGCTGCCGATGCCTTGGCCGCTGGCAACCTGAAGCTGATGGGCAAACTGATGGCTGAATCACACGCGTCGATGCGTGATGATTTTGAAATTACCGTGCCCCCTATCGATACGCTGGTCGAGATTGTGAAAGAGGTCATTGGCGATCGTGGCGGTGTGCGTATGACCGGAGGGGGCTTTGGGGGGTGCATCGTGGCCTTGATGCCGCAGGATCTGGTAGAGTCGGTACGTACGGCGGTAGCCCGCGAATATCCACTGCGAACCAACGGCCTGCAAGAAACCTTCTACGTCTGCAAAGCTTCACAAGGATCCGGTCTATGCTGAGTGATAACTCCGCCGTTGCCCCAGACGGCCAGCCCTTTATTCTCACCACCCTGAAAAATGCCGCGGGAATGACGGTCACGTTGATGGATTGGGGCGCAACCTGGCTTTCCGCCTTGCTACCGTTGAAATCAGGGGAGCAACGTGAGCTGCTGCTGGGATGCCAAACCCCGCAGGACTATCTGCACCAGGGGGCCTATCTGGGGGCCACGGTCGGGCGCTATGCCAACCGTATTGCACATGCCAGCCTAAACATCGATGGCAAGCCACACCCACTGATCGCTAATCAAGGGGAGCATCAACTGCACGGCGGGCCAAACGGCTTCCACGCTCGCCGCTGGCAGATAGTAAAGCAGGATGAGCAGCAGGTGGTTTATCAACTCCATTCGCCAGACGGTGACCAGGGCTTCCCTGGCAACCTCGACGTGACGCTGACTTATCGACTCACCGCCGATCACCGGCTGGAGATTGAGTATCAGGCACAGACCGATCGCGCCTGCCCGGTCAATCTGACCAACCATGCTTATTTCAATCTGGATGGCGCAGGCCACGACGCCCGACAACAGCGCTTACAACTGTTCGCCGACCGTTATCTGCCCGTGGACGGCGATGGCATCCCCAGTGCCGAACTGACGGCGGTTGCAGGAACCGGGATGGATTTCCGCCAGCCGAAAACCCTGCAGCAAGATTTATTACGCGACCGCGATCAGCAACGGGTTAAGGGTTACGACCATGCTTACCTGTTACACGATACCTGCCACGGGTTGGCAAGCCCGGCGGCTCACCTGTGGTCTGCCGACGGCAAGGTCGCGATGACGGTGTTCACCACCGCGCCAGCGCTCCAGCTCTACAGCGGTAATTATTTGGGTGGCACACCGGCGCGCGACGGCAGTAGCTACCAAAATTACGCCGGCATAGCGCTGGAAAGCGAGTTCCTACCGGACAGCCCGAACCACCCAGAATGGCCACAGCCGGACTGTTGGCTACAGCCTGGGCAGCGTTATCAGAGCGCAACGCACTATCAGCTTATTCCTATCTGAGCCGCCACGCCCCTTGTCATGCGGTAAGGGGCGTGATTGTTATAATTGCTTACATTGCACCCCCAGGCCGTTACCTTTCCTTATTGCCAACCCCGCACTAGAATCAGGCTACCGTGGTATACACAAGCCCGTGAGTGATATCACAATTTTCGGCCTGCTGGCCGTTCAATAGCTGAAGGAACACCTAATGCGTCTGATTACTGCACTTCCATTACTGGCAGGTTTATTGCTGAGCACCAACCTGATGGCTGCCGACACCGCAGCAAAAACGCCTTCTCCGGCGCAGGCTGCCCAGCAAAAACGCATGACCGATTGTAATCAACAGGCTACCACCCAATCGCTGAAAGGTTCTGACCGTACCACCTTCATGAGCACCTGCCTGAAGGCCGAAGGCCACCATACCGAGAAGGCCCTGACACCACAGCAGCAGAAGATGAAAGACTGTAATGCCGACGCCGCTAAAAAGAGCCTGAAAGGTGACGAGCGTAAAACCTTTATGAGTAGCTGCCTGAAAAAAACCTCCTGATACATTAACGCTGTGGCGCGGATGAATAGCTCTCGTTCGCGCCCTTCGACCAGCCTGAACGATTCAGCTTTTTCCTTTGCGCCCCTCTTACCTTGCGGCCAAAAATTGGCTATGGTTAACACTATGCCTAGTGGCAGTAAGGGTTAGACAATGTCGCACGTCGTACGAAACCCTCGACTTTTAGTGGATATATTCACGGGTATATCGATTGCCGAGTAAGTAGCAGCAGAATATAATGATATTCGTTATCATTAAACCTTCAGATTATTAAGGAGTTAAGCTATGGCTGTAACTAAGCTGGTTCTGGTGCGCCACGGCGAAAGCCAGTGGAACAACGAAAACCGCTTCACCGGTTGGTATGATGTCGATCTGTCCGACAAAGGCCGTACCGAAGCAAAAGCAGCGGGCAAGCTGTTGAAAGACGAAGGTTTCTCTTTCGATTTCGCTTACACCTCCGTACTGAAGCGTGCTATCCACACTCTGTGGAACATTCTGGATGAGTTGGACCAGGCCTGGTTGCCTACCGAAAAGTCCTGGAAGCTGAACGAACGCCATTACGGCGCGCTGCAGGGTCTGAACAAGGCTGAAACCGCAGAAAAATACGGTGACGAGCAGGTCAAACAATGGCGTCGCGGCTTCGCAGTCACGCCCCCAGAGCTGACCAAAGAAGATGAGCGCTACCCGGGCCACGATCCGCGTTACTCAGCGCTGAGCGAAAAAGAGTTGCCGCTGACCGAAAGCCTCGCGTTGACCATCGATCGCGTTATCCCTTACTGGGACGAAGAGATCCTGCCACGCATCAAGAGCGGTGAGCGCGTGATCGTCGCGGCTCACGGTAACTCCCTGCGTGCACTGGTGAAATATCTGGATAACCTGAGCGAAGACGAGATCCTCGAGCTGAATATCCCAACCGGCGTGCCGTTGGTGTATGAGTTCGATGAGAACTTCAAGCCAATCAAACGTTACTACCTGGGTAATGCCGATGAGATCGCAGCCAAAGCTGCGGCCGTCGCCAACCAGGGTAAAGCGAAGTAAGATTTCGCCTCTGAAATGCAACAAGCCCCCGGTGTTGAGCCGGGGGCTTTTTTTATTGCTCTTTGATCCTCGCTGCTTCGATAGCCTGCAAACGCGCCTGCATCTCTGGATGAGTGCTTAACCACTCCGGCACCTCCAGTGCCACGGTTGACGTGCTTGCCGCCTGCTGCAATGCGCGGTAAAGATCTTCCATCGCCAATAACGAACGCCCCTGGCGCTGCATTTCCGCGATTGCCCAGTCGTCTGCCTCACGCTCCACGCTGCGGGAGAACTGCATTTCATGCATAAATGAGGCCGATTGCAGCAAAGTATCGCCGATGCCGCTGACATCGCCGGTCATCCACATAAACGTCAGTGCCACCAGGGATGAACGCACCACCATGCGCATAGGATGACGGTACGCATGATGTCCCATTTCATGGAGCATCACCGCGACCAGGCCGTCTTCATTGGTCGCCAACTTGGCAAAATCGTCGGTGATCACCAAAGTCCCGTCAGGTAACATGAACGCATTGGCAACCTCTGGCACCGCCAGTAATTTCAATTTGAGCGGAGTGCGCTCGTGCCGCATCTGCTCCGGCATCACCTGCAAGAATAGCTTCTGTATCGCCTGCTGTTTCTCGGCAGGCAATTGCGACGGCTTGAAGCCACTGGTTTGCAGGAAATCGAGCGTATGTTTACCCAGCTTCTGTTCGGCCGCGGTAGGAATGCGCATGGCGATTTCACTGCTCGCCCAGGGGAGAACCAGGAAAACATAGGCCAGGGTCAACAGGACGGTTAGCAACAACGTCAGCAACACGCCACGCTTATAACGCTCTAAGCGGTGCACCAACCCCGGTGAACGGCGTTGATAAAACCACTGGCGGAATGACGCATCATTGGCGGGTACAAACCGGCCACCGTCTGGAAAGGTCAGCGTCAGAGGAATGCGTCCCAATGACTCGGATACGGTAATTTGCGCTAACGAAAAATAGCGATGCTCGCCATCATATTGCAGCGTTACCCCATCGCCCATATCGTTTAACAGCAGCCGGGCCGCCTGTTGGGCGGCCCGGCCAGGGCACTGATAGTGTCCTTCAAGGATCATCAGTCTTTACTCAAAAACTGGTGCCCAGATCGAGCGCCTGTACGGCTTCTTCAGCGATAGCGGTATTGGCCGTATCGTGATGAGCCTGTACCGACAACAGCGACAGATCGCCTTCAACCTGGGTTGACTCAGCAATATAGCGAGCATGACGTACGTGTGCCACCGGAGCTGCAAGGCCCAATGAGAACACGGTGATCAGGCTGTTGGTGATCAACAATCCCATATACGGCAGAGTCTGCATGGAAGAACGCAGTTTAACCTCACCTTGCAAGGTGGTTTGGTTGAACACGTAGTTACGCTGAGCGACAACCATATAACTGCTGGAAACCATCACACCTAGCAACAGCACCAACATCATCATGAACAGGCTACCAATATTATTTGCCATCTGGGCTTGCAGCATTGCATCGGACATACCGCCAAACAACGCCATTTGGAATAAGCTGACAAAGAACGAGCCAACCAGGACCAAGGCGATGACCAGGAATGGCAAGAAGATCAGCAGGCTGAACAGTGCAATCTTAATGAACTCTGCTTTCTTGAATTCGGCCACAAAAGGTGAAGTACCAAAACGCAGGTTGTTCACATACAGATCATGTTGCAGGGTAGCCAGGATACCATTGATAGCGGCCAGCATCGGTACAAACAGGATGACCGTAATAGCTGCCAGCACAAGGATCGCAGTCGGGCTGCCCAGACTGCTGCCAATCAAACCTAATACGATCATAACCGCATACAGGCCAATCACTAGCAGTATCGGGCAGAACAGTAATACCCAGTAGGCACGCCCGGTCTGGCATAAGTAATTGAAGCGAACACCACGATAGCTAGACATAATAGCGTTATAACGCCAGCTACGGATGATAATCCAAGGGATCAACGCAAGGAGTGCCAGCATGGCAATCATGCCAAGCAATGGGCTGATAAATAAAAGAATATAGAACAGGATCACGGCGCCGATCACCAGCAGACGGCCCTTGAGGATTTGCATTGGCTGCGCGTGGTAATCAAAGCGGTCGCCATTCAATTCGGTATTGCCATAAAAATAACGACGACGGCGCACCGTTGCCCAGGCTGAGTATATTCCCAACGTAATAGCCGTCAGTAATATGTTAACCAACCAGATTGCGAAATACTCCCCACCCGTACCACGAAAATAAATTTGATGCCGAGAACTATTGTTTTCCATCAGCTATTCATCCTGAAATTAAAGTCATTCACCATCATGCCCTTATTTTTAGATTGGGTATTTTGGTTGTAAAAAACGCATCATCATAATCATACCGTGCGGCAAGAGCAAATTGTGTTTGACTAGTAACAGTTACGCGAGATGAAAAACAGCGGCGGACAAATAAGATGTTTCCTGGAAATAAAAATTATGGGCGGTAATACCAACTTATTATCATCAAAAAAGGCCCAACGGAACGAGGAAAGCTCTACGAAATTAGTATAATGTCAGATTTTATTCTGGCGTTATTGTTGCAGGAGTCAATTCTTAAAATCACCCTAAGGGTTGGGCCCCGCAGCAATGCTGCAGGGCCACAAACACGGGTAGCTTATCGGCTACGGCGCGCCTTCACCGCTGCGGCCAGATCGCGCAGTACGGTTTCGGTATCTTCCCAGCCAATGCAGGCATCGGTCACGCTTTTGCCGTAAACCAGCGGCTCGCCGCTTTCCAGGCTTTGATTTCCTTCCACCAGGTGGCTTTCGATCATCACCCCGATAATGGCTTTTTCACCACCACGCAGCTGCTGGCAAACGTCCGCGTTCACCTCCAGCTGTTTTTTAAACTGCTTGCTGCTGTTGGCGTGGCTGAAGTCGATCATCACCTGTGCAGGTAAGCCCGCTTTGGCCAGCCCCTCTTTCACTTCTTTCACATGGGCCGCGCTGTAGTTTGGCTCTTTGCCGCCACGCAGAATAATGTGGCAGTCGCCATTGCCGCTGGTGTTAACAATCGCGGAATGACCCCATTTGGTGACGGACAGGAAACAGTGCGGTGCGCCAGCGGCATTGATAGCATCGATCGCGACCTTGATGGTGCCGTCGGTGCCGTTTTTGAAGCCCACCGGGCAAGACAGGCCAGAGGCCAGTTCACGATGCACCTGGGATTCCGTGGTGCGTGCGCCGATCGCTCCCCAGCTCATCAAATCTGCCAGGTATTGCGGAGTGATCATATCCAGGAACTCGCCCGCAGCAGGCAAACCGCCGTCATTGATATCCAACAGCAGCTTACGCGCCAGGCGCAGGCCTTCGTTAATCTGGAAGCTGTTATCCATTTGCGGATCGTTGATCAGCCCTTTCCAGCCAACGGTGGTACGTGGTTTTTCGAAATAGACGCGCATCACTACTTCCAGCTCACCACTGAGCTCCTGGCGCAGGGTCATCAGGCGCGCGGCATACTCTTTCGCCGCTTTGGTATCGTGAATGGAACAAGGCCCAATCACCACCAACAGGCGATCGTCATTGCCACGCAGGATGTTGTGGATCGATTGGCGAGCCAGTGACACCGTCTCTGCTGCCTGAGCCGAAGCCGGAAACTTTTCCAACAGGGCCACCGGCGGCAGGAGTTCCTTGATTTCTTTAATGCGTAAGTCGTCGTTTTGGTAATTCATCACTTTTCCATTCGGTATCGGGTGTATCGCACAGCGCGTAGAGTAGATTTCACCAATCTAGCTTGTGAGGCTTGCGCTGTAAATCACCTTTAGATCCCATAATCACCATCGGCAAATATTCAGCTCTCTACCAGGGCAGCCTATAATGAGCTAAGTAACGGCCAAGATTGGACTTTGGCACCCGACAAACTTTGCAATAAGGATAAGTAATGACTGGAGCTTCCCATGTCCATCAACCTAAAGACGGCAACAGTAAGCGCCTACTAGCCGCATTTTTAGTCACCACCCTCTTCATGGTTGTCGAGGCCGTGGGCGGGTTGCTTTCTGGCTCACTGGCGCTGCTGGCAGACGCCGGGCATATGCTGACGGATTCCGCAGCCCTGCTCGTCGCCCTGATGGCGGTGCACTTCTCACAGCGCAAACCCAACGCCCGCCATACTTTTGGCTATCTGCGCCTAACCACATTGGCCGCCTTTATCAATGCTGCCGCATTACTGCTGATCGTCGTATTCATCCTGTGGGAGGCCGTACGGCGTTTCTTCGACCCACAGCCAGTGATGGGTACCCCAATGCTGGTGATCGCCGTAGCAGGTCTGCTGGCTAACCTGTTCGCCTTCTGGCTGCTGCACCGCGGCAATGAAGAGAAAAATATCAATGTGCGTGCCGCCGCTCTACATGTTCTTGGGGACCTGCTCGGCTCAGTCGGGGCGATCGCTGCAGCCATCATCATTCTGACTACCGGCTGGACCCCCATCGATCCGATACTCTCGGTCCTGGTTTCCTGCCTGGTATTGCGCAGCGCCTGGCGCCTGCTGAAGGAGAGTTTCCATGAACTGCTGGAGGGAACACCGCAGGAGGTAGATATCAATAAGCTGCAAAAGGATCTGTGCCTGAATATTCCGGAAGTCCGTAACATCCATCACGTGCATGTCTGGCAGATTGGCGAGCAAAAGCTGATGACGCTCCACGCCCAAGTGATCCCGCCACACGATCATGACGGGCTGTTACGTCGCATCCAGGCCTATTTGCTGGAGCATTACCAGATTGGCCATGCGACGATCCAGATGGAGTACCAGCATTGTGATACCCCTGACTGTGGTATTGCGAGTGACCACTCACACTCCAGCCATCTGGGGCATCATCATTAACATCCAGGGGCGCTGGTTACGCCCCTGACGTATCAAGGTGCTGAAGAAAGAGGTTGGGAGTGATTCTTCGCGGCGCTGCGTACCCATAGCCAGGAGCCATTGAGAGCAATCAGCGTCAAAATGACGTATTCCAGCGCCATGGCGTACACGCCCTGGTAAGCAAAGATCGCCACGCTGATCACATCAATCACTACCCACAGTAGCCAGTTTTCGACGTACTTGCGCGTCATCAGGATCATGGCGACGATAGACAGTACCATCATGGCTGAATCCCAGAACGGGAAAGCATCCGGTTGCAGTTCTGGCATCTGTACGTTAAGACCCAGCCCCTGCATCACCGCCACCGCAATTTGCGTCAGATAGGCAAACACCCGGTCGATATTAAACGTCATCAACGCAATACCAACCACGCACACCGCCCCCCATGCCAATGCTTTAGGCAGCGGTAACCAACGGATCTGCAATTCGGCCTGATTATCCTGCGTCTGGCGGCTCCAGGCGTACCAGCCGTAAATATTGGCCACGAAGAAAAACAGCTGCAACAACAGGCTGGCGTACAGCTGGATCTGAAAGAAGATCACCGCAAACAGCGTGACGTTGATCAGGCCAAACAGATAGTTGATGATTTTCTCTTTGCTGGCATACCAGATACAGAGTAAACCAAACAGCGTGCCGATGGCCTCAATCCACGACAGGTCATAACCCCCTGCGCCAATCGGAATATGGACCAAAATATTGCCGGTGCTGAAAAAGCTCATGTATATTCCTTAAAAAACGTAAGCCTGGATTCAGGCGTTGCCTTTAACCTGCATTTTCAACTGCGCTGCAAAGTCCAGCATGCGGTTGAGCGGGATCAGCGCCTTGTCACGCAGTGCGCCATCAACAAAAATCTCATGCTGTGAGCCCCCTTGTTGCAGCCCTTCGGCAATAGCCTTCAGGCCGTTCATCGCCATCCACGGGCAGTGGGCACAGCTACGACAGGTGGCCCCCTCACCGGCAGTAGGAGCTTCAAACAGTTCTTTATCCGGACAAGCTTGCTGCATCTTGTAGAAAATACCGCGATCGGTGGCCACGATCAGTTGCCGGTTGGGCAAGGTTACCGCCGCCTGGATCAGTTGGCTGGTCGAACCGACGGCATCAGCCAGATCGACGATCGCCTGCGGTGACTCTGGATGCACCAGAATCGCAGCCTCCGGGTATAAGGCTTTCATACGTATCAGCGCCTGGGTTTTAAACTCGTCATGGACGATACAGGCCCCCTGCCAGCACAGCACGTCTGCCCCGGTCTGCTTCTGCACATAGTTGCCCAGATGGCGATCCGGCGCCCAGATGATTTTCTCCCCCAGGCTATCGAGATGTTCAATCAGCTCAACGGCAATGCTGGAAGTGACCACCCAATCGGCCCGCGCTTTGACGGCTGCTGAGGTATTGGCGTAAACCACCACGGTCCGATCTGGATGGCTATCGCAGAACGCGGCGAACTCCGCCTCGGGACAACCGAGGTCCAGAGAGCACTCGGCATGCAGCGTTGGCATCAACACCTGTTTTTCTGGGCTAAGGATTTTGGCCGTCTCCCCCATAAAACGCACGCCAGCAACCAGCAATGTCGACGCAGGATGTTGGCTACCGAAACGTGCCATCTCCAGTGAATCGGCGACGCAGCCACCCGTCTCTTCGGCCAGCGCCTGGATTTCGGGATCGGTATAGTAATGAGCCACCAGGACCGCATCACGCTGCTTGAGCAAGGTTTTGATCTTCTGCCGATAAAAAGCCTTCTCTGCGACGTCTAACGGCACCGGTTTCGGCGGGAATGGGTATATCGCCGCATTGACATCAAACATTTCACTCATCACTGTTATCTCTATGCTAGGCTGTGGGTCTGCTTTTAGGCCGTATCCTGCCGCTTGCTCAACCGCCTCGTTTTATATACTAAACAAAATACCTAATTTTTGACTAAAAGTCGCTTAACATTTCTTTCTATGGATAGATTTGTTTAATGGGCTGAAATTTTGGTTGAAATGAGAAGCTTTGAGCTCAAAAGATAACGGCTAGGTGCAGTGATTTATAGGAGAGTGGGTCTGGCAGGATGACCGGCCACCGCCGTTGTCTCGCAAGCGAGACTCGAACCTGAGCGCAGGATCTCACCCGCACGACTGGTGCGATATGACGTGCTGGAGTTTGGAGTTAGTGCTTTGGAATTTTTAAGATGGTGGGTCTGGCAGGATGACCGGCCGCCGCCGTTGTCTCGCAAGCGAGACTCGAACCTGAACGCAGGATCTCACCCGCACGACTGGTGCGATATGCGATTTTATTGCTGGGATTTTATTATTGAGAATTCTTGAAGATGGTGGGTCGTGCAGGATTCGAACCTGCGACCAATTGATTAAAAGTCAACTGCTCTACCAACTGAGCTAACGACCCACTGATGTGGTTTACTGCTAAATCTTAAAATGGTGGGTCGTGCAGGATTCGAACCTGCGACCAATTGATTAAAAGTCAACTGCTCTACCAACTGAGCTAACGACCCACTGACGTGGTTTACTTCTGAACTATGAATACAGAATGGAGGACTGTATTGTCGAAATAGATGATTTACATGGAACTAATTCCACTAAACATCCTTCACGATTCCAGTTTTACCAACCCATTAAGAATTGGTGGGTCGTGCAGGATTCGAACCTGCGACCAATTGATTAAAAGTCAACTGCTCTACCAACTGAGCTAACGACCCACTGTAGTGGTGGGTGATGACGGGCTCGAACCGCCGACCCCCTCCGTGTAAAGGAGATGCTCTACCAACTGAGCTAATCACCCACTGTCGTGGTTACTACTTTAGAAATTGGTGGGTCGTGCAGGATTCGAACCTGCGACCAATTGATTAAAAGTCAACTGCTCTACCAACTGAGCTAACGACCCACTGTCGTGGTTTACTACTAATTTCCTTGCTGCTTTAACATCTTGCAAGTTGTCTTGGCAACGGCGGCATATATTACTAATTTATCTCAGCAGCGCAACCTAAATTTTGGCGCAATAGGTTCAACTGCTTGTTCTTCACGCGAATGAGCCCAGAATTCGGTCAAATCGACTAACTTCTGGGCTCGATTTTTACTTATAAACTCGCTTCGCGTTTCTTGGCCTGCTTGGCCGCATCGCTGGTCGGGTACGATTTGATCACCTGCTGGTAAACGGCTTTGGCTTTATCAGCCTGCCCTTTTTCCTGCATGATCACCCCAACTTTATACATCGCGTCCGGCGCCTTGGGTGATTTTGGGTAACTCTTAACCACCACTGCATAATAGTATGCCGCGTCTTCCTTCTTACCCTTGTTGTAGTACAACTGGCCCAGCCAATAGTTGGCATTAGGCAGGTAAGTGGATTTCGGATACTGCTTTATGAAAGCCTGAAAAGCGGAGATCGCCTGGTCATACTGCTTTTTTTCCAGCGCCAGTGAAACAGCGGCGTTGTAGTCGCTGTTTTCATCGCCCGTACTAGCCGCAGCGGCTGTCGCACCCGCAGGGGAGCTGCCAGCGCCGTCAGAGGACGCCGCGGCGGCTGTACCACCTGCGGCCCCCGCTGCTGCACCAGCGGAATTCTGTGCGCCACCCTGGCTAAGGCTATCCATCTGTTGATAGATCTGTTTCTGGCGTTCAACCACCTGATTCAACTGATACTGACTTTCCTGGATCTGCCCACGGAGCGTATCGATATCGCGTTGGTTGTCAGAGAGTTGTTGCTGGAGTTGGTTTAAAAGCTGGCCCTGAGCATTACTGATACGCTCAAGTGATGTGACACGGTCTTCGACCGAGCCGGACCCGACATTACTGATTGGCGCTTGGGCAGTAGCGGCCCATGGGACCGCTACGCCAACCAGTAACGCCAGACTCAACAGGTGACGTCTGAAGTTACTGTTCATGCGATTCTCTTAGTAAACCAGAACGGCACGACGGTTTTTAGCATAGGCTGCTTCGTCGTGGCCCAGTACTGCTGGTTTTTCTTTACCGTAAGAAACGATAGAGATTTGGTCAGCAGAAACGCCTTTGCCTTGCAGGTACATTTTAACTGCGTTAGCACGACGCTCACCCAGAGCGATGTTGTATTCTGGCGTGCCGCGCTCATCCGCGTGACCTTCAACAGTCACTTTGTAGGATGGGTTGTTACGCAGGAAAGCAGCATGCGCATCCAGCATCTGAGCGAACTCAGAGCTGACGTCATATTTGTCCAGGCCGAAGTAAACAATGTTGTTACGTTGCAGTTCTTGCATCTGCAGACGTGCTTGTTCTTCAGAAGACAGGTTGCTGCTGCCGTTTTCTGTACCAGTGCCAGCGCCCATACCGGATTGATCGTTATTAGCGCTTTTGTTAGAACTACAAGCTGCTACAGCCAGAACTGGCAGTGCCAGCAGAAGCCCTTTCAGCACTTTGTTCAGTTGCATTTCTTTGATCCTTTTATAGTTTTTGCCATACATATTTTAAACATGCATCACAGATACGGCGACCAGGCAGGGAATTTGACCTGTCCATCGGTTGCCGGAAGACGCGCTTTGAAGCGCCCATCAGTCGATACCAACTGCAGCACGGAGCCCATACCTTGCGTGGAGCTATAGATCACCATGGTGCCGTTTGGTGCGATACTAGGCGTTTCATCCAGGAACGTGTCCGTTAACATTTGAACGGCTCCCGATCCAAGATCTTGTTTGGCGATATGCTGAACTCCATTGTTGGAGCTCACCATCACCAGGAATTTACCGTCGAAGCTGACATCAGAGTCCTGATTCTGGGCACCTTCCCAGGTCAGACGCTGTGGTGCGCCGCCGTTAGCGCCAACCTTATAAATCTGTGGGCGACCGCCCTGGTCAGAGGTATAAGCCAGAGATTGACCATCTGGGAACCAGCTCGGTTCAGTGTTGTTGCTACGGCCATCGGTGATCTGGCTGATTTGGCCAGAACCCAGGTTCATCACATACAGATTCAGACTGCCACTTTTGGACAGCGCGAATGCCAGGCGGCTACCGTCTGGAGAGAAGGCAGGTGCACCGTTGTGACGAGGGAACGAAGCTACCTGACGGATTGCGCCATCAGACAGGTTCTGGATCACCAGCGCTGATTTACCGCTCTCAAAGGTCACGTAGGCCAGTTTGCTGCCATCCGGCGACCAGGCCGGTGACATCAGTGGCTCTGGTGAACGATGCACTGGAACCTGGTTATAGCCGTCGTAATCCGATACGCGCAGTTCGTACGGGAATTTCCCGCCGTTGGTCTGCACCACGTAAGCGATGCGGGTACGGAATGCGCCCTTGATACCGGTCAGCTTCTCAAACACGCCATCGCTGGCGGTATGAGCCGCATAACGCAGCCACTGTTTGGTCACTTTAAACTGGTTTTGTGCCAATACGGTGCCAGGCGAACCTGAAGTATCGACCAACTGGTAGGAAACCAGATAGCTGCCGTCGGCACCAGGCTGAACCTGGCCAACCACTACGGCGTCGATGCCCAGCGCAGTCCAGGCCGCCGGCGTCACTTCAGACGCGGTGGTAGGTTGCTGCGGCATACGTGCCACATCAATCGGGTTGAATTTGCCACTGTTACGGAGATCTGCACCAACGATCTGGCCAACATCTTCCGGAGGCGTGCCTGGGCCCGCCCATTTAAATGGCACCACGCCAATCGGGCGAGCGGAGTCGACCCCTTGGGTGATTTCAATGCGAACTTCCGCATGCAGCACGGATGCCCACAGAACAATAAGACCTAACGCTACTCGAAATGCCTGCTTCATCTCATCTCCCTTATCCAGGCGGTATGCCTGCGATAATTTAGCAGAATTTTAACAAACCAACGCCAACAACACTACATATTCCCTGTTGGTTACCTTGGTACATCCATGCGTTTAACTCGGTTTAAGACAATCATTATTGAGGCTTAAATGTAAGAGGAGCATTCTTAAACGCCTCATACACCGCCTGGCTAGGTGGCTTTGGAATACGAGCCTGCTTAGCTGCCGCCAATGCGGCCTGACACAAGGCAGGATCCCCACCTTCAGCCTTAACATCAATCAACAAGCCATCCGGTGCCAATTTAATCCGTAAATCGCAGGTCCTTCCTTTGTAAAGATCGGCATCGTAAAACTTGCTCTGTATTGCGGCGGTAATCTGCCCCAGGTAACCATTAATCTCGGCACCGCTTGCCCCCGCAGTTTTGGCATTACCCTGCCCTGCCGGTTTACCGTCACCTTTAGCCTTGGCACCGCCACCTTTCGGCGCATTTTTGCCATCGGCCAAGCTACCGAATAAATCATCTACATCAGCAGACTGTTTAGCTGCTTCAGCTGCGGCCTTCTTCTTGGCATCTGCGGCTTTCTTGGCGGCAGCAGCCTTCTCGGCAGCGGCGGCTTTTTTCGCTTCTTCTGCGGCCGCTTTCTTCTCGGCGTCAGCAGCGGCTTTCTTCTCTGCGGCTTCAGCAGCCTTCTGTTCTGCGGCAGCGGCGGCTTCTTTCTTCGCCTCTTCCGCCTGCTTTTTAGCAGCGGCGGCAGCGGCAGCTTCTTTCTTGGCTTCCGCTTCGGCTTTCTTCTGTGCGTCTGCCTGCGCCTTGGCTATTTTATCCGCCTCGGCTTTGGCTTTCGCCGCAGCTTGCTCGGCTGCCTTCTGTTGTTCTTTGGCCTTCGCCGCAGCGGCTTCTGCTGCTTTCTGCTGCTCAGCGGCCTGTTGTTGCTGTTCAGCAGCTTTCTTCTGCTGTTCGGCCTGTGCCTTGGCGTCCTGCGCGGCTTTTTCCTGCGCGGCCAAACGCTCTTGTTCCAATTCTTTCAGGCGCTGCTGTTCCGCCGCCTGCTTCTGCTGCAGCTCTTCAGCCTGCTGCTCCGCCTTCTTCTGGCGCTGCTTTTCTGCACGCTGTGCATCGCTGCTCTGTTGTTGTTGGCGATTGTACTGCTCTACCACCGCCCCTGGATCGACCATCACGGCCCCGACCACGGAACCATCACCGCCGCCGCCTGCACTACTCATTTCAGTATTTTCGTACAGCGAACCCCAAATCAACAGGGCAATCAATAGAATGTGCAGAACCACCGATACAATCACGGAGCGGTTCAGCTTATCATTTTGCTCAGTTGCCTTTACCAAAATAGAATCCCAAAAACTGCTGCTTAAACGGGGTTCCTGCGCCACAGGGCAGGAACCGGGTTGCCACTGACCTTACGGTTAGATTGGCTGGGTCATCAACCCTACGGAAGCGACACCCGCCTGATGCAGAATATTCAATGCCTTGATAATCTCATCGTACGGTACTTCCTTGGCCCCACCGATCAAAAACACCGTCTTCGGATTAGCTGCCAGACGCGACTTGGCTTCGGCCGCCACCTGCTCAGGCGGCAACAGCTCCATACGGTTGTGATCCACCACCAGGGTGTACTGACCTACACCGGAAACTTCCAGGATCACCGGTGGATTATCGTCGCTGGACACCGTCTTGGAATCGGTGGCATCAGGTAAATCAACTTCAACGCTTTGGGTGATGATTGGCGCGGTTGCCATAAAGATCAGCAACAGCACCAACAAGACGTCCAGCAGCGGAACAATGTTGATTTCCGACTTCAGCTCACGCTTGTTACGACCACGAACTCTCGCCATGCTACCCTCCTACTTCTTATTTGCTGTCGCTGGAGAAGGCCTGACGATGCAGAATAGCGGTGAACTCTTCCATAAAGTTGTCGTAATTCTGCTCAAGCTTGTTAACGCGCTGATTTAGGCGGTTATAGGCCATAACGGCAGGGATCGCGGCAAACAGACCGATGGCCGTAGCGATCAACGCTTCGGCGATACCCGGTGCTACCATCTGCAAGGTGGCTTGTTTTACCGCACCCAGGGCGATAAAGGCGTGCATGATCCCCCACACGGTACCAAACAGGCCGATATACGGACTGATGGAACCCACGGTGCCGAGGAAAGGAATATGGTTCTCCAGCGTTTCCAGCTCACGATTCATCGAAATACGCATCGCACGCGTTGCCCCTTCGATCACCGACTCTGGCGCATGGCTGTTGGCACGGTGCAAACGGGCAAACTCTTTAAAACCGGAATGGAAAATCTGCTCTGAGCCAGTCAGGCTATCGCGACGTGCCTGGCTTTCCTGATACAGACGGGAAAGCTCGATACCAGACCAGAATTTGTCTTCGAAGGCTTCGGCGTCGCGAGTGGCCGCATTGAGGATGCGGGTACGCTGGATGATAATCGCCCAAGAGGCCACTGAAAAGCATATCAAAATCAGCATGATAAACTTGACCAGCAGGCTCGCCTTCAAGAATAGATCTAGGATGTTCATGTCAGTCACTGCTTAAACTCCGCGACAATAGACTTAGGAAGCGCTATCGGCTTCATTTGGTGTGGATCAATGCATGCAATCAATACATCGGCCTGACTCAAGAGAGTACCGTCAGAATTAACAATGCGTTGAGCAAACGTAAGAGAAGCCCCGCGTATTGAAGTGATTTTGCTCTGCACTTCCAGCAGATCGTCAAGACGAGCTGGTGACAGATAATCCACCGTCATACGCCGGACAGCGAAAGCGACATGTTCTTCACTGAGCAGCTGCTGTTGATGAAAGTTATGTTGACGCAGCATCTCGGTGCGCGCTCTTTCATAAAAAGCGACGTAACGGGCATGGTAGACCACACCACCGGCATCGGTGTCTTCAAAGTAAACACGAACCGGCCATCGAAACAACTTATTACTCACGAGACTTCCAAACCAAGGCAATTGAACGATTGCTACTATACGCAAGACGGATCGGGTTGGGAATGGGTTACTGAATGGGAATGAAAATAATTATGGGCCTGAACGGCCCATAACCGGGGGGATGCGTAATAGATTATAAAGAAACGTAAAGTAATCCTGCGGCCAGGATCACAATTGCAGGTAATGGCGCGAAAAATGCACGCCAAAACGTGCTCTGTGATCGGAAGCCGACACCGTGAACAATGCCTGCACATACTGCCCAGATCAGCAAGATACCCTGCCAAATCTCTAATGAGCTGGTACGTGCTGCAAAGCGGCTAGGATCCCAAAAGATACATCCCGCCAAAATCACCGCCAGCACCAATGAAAGGGCCCGAACCGGGCCCTTGTCGGTGATAGCGTACAGCTTATCCACCAGTGACGAACTCATCACTTACCGTCTTGCTGCGCTTTTGAATCTTCACTGTGCTCAAGCGCCAGCGCCGTGATGATACCGAAGGCACAGGCAAGAAGCGTTCCGAGGATCCAGGCAAAATACCACATGGTTTAGCTCCTTTTGCTTAGTACAGCGAATGCTTATTTTTTTCGATGAAGTTCTTATCCAGGCGACCAAACATTTTGTAGTACGCCCAAGCGGTGTACGCCAGAACGATTGGCACGAAGATAATGGCAACAACGGTCATCACCTGCAGTGTGAACAGGCTGGAAGTCGCATCCCACATGGTCAGGCTGACGTTAGGCACGGTGCTTGATGGCATAACGAACGGGAACATGGTTACCCCAGCCGTCAGGATCACACAGGCAATCGTCAGTGATGAACTCAGGAACGCCATCGCAGCTTTGTCCAAACGGGCAAACAGGATAGTGAACAGTGGCAGAACCACGCCCAACGCCGGCAGTGCCCACAGGGATGGATACTTGTTGAAGTTGATCAACCAGGCACCCGCCTGATGAGCGACTTCTTTACGCAGTGGGTTGGATTCCGCTGCCGTATCCAGTGCTGAGGTGATCACGAAACCGTCGATACCTTTCACCAGCCAGATACCCGCCAACAGGAAGCATACGCCCATCACCAGCGCAGAAATCTGCGCTGCAGCGCGTGAGCGCAGGTGAATCTCGGCAGTGGTACGCATCTGCAGGTAGGTGGCCCCCTGGGTCACCAGCATGGTCAGGCTGACAATACCGGCCAGCAAACCAAACGGGTTCAACAGTTGGAAGAAGTTGCCGGTATAGAACAGACGCAGATATTCATCGATATGGAACGGTACGCCCTGTAACAGGTTACCGAACGCCACGCCGAACACCACCGCAGGCACGAAGCTACCGACAAAGATGCCCCAGTCCCACATGTTACGCCAGGTGCTGTTCTCCAGCTTCGAGCGGTAGTCAAAACCGACCGGGCGGAAGAACAAGGCAGCCAGCACCAGGATCATGGCCACATAGAAACCAGAGAACGCGGCAGCATAGACCATTGGCCAGGCGGCGAACAATGCGCCACCGGCGGTGATCAGCCACACCTGGTTACCGTCCCAGTGCGGGGCAATGGCGTTGATCATGACCCGGCGCTCGGTATCGGTTTTACCGATAATGCGCATCAGTATACCAACACCCATATCGAAACCATCGGTGACGGCGAAACCGATCAGCAGGATGCCAACCAGGAGCCACCAGATAAATCGCAGTACTTCGTAATCAAACATATCTTGGACTCCTGTTTAGCGCGCTTCCTGCACGGCGGCAGTCGGTTGTTCAAAGTGGTAGCGGCCAGTTTTCAGGCTGCTTGGACCCAGACGTGCAAACTTGAACATCAGGTACATTTCAGCCACCAGGAACAGGGTGTACAAGCCGCATATCAGCCCCATCGAGAACAGAATGTCGCCTGCGGTCAGCGAAGAGGTGGCGACTGCGGTTGGCAGCACCTCACCTATCGCCCACGGCTGACGGCCATACTCCGCCACGAACCAGCCCGCTTCAACGGCAATCCATGGTAATGGCAGGCCGAACAACGCAGCGCGAAGCAGCCATTTCTTCTGACCGATACGACCACGTACCACGCTCAAGAATGACAGGCCGATAATAAACAGCATCAGCACACCACAGGCCACCATGATACGGAAGGCGAAGTACAGTGGAGCAACGCGTGGGATAGAGTCTTTGGTTGCCTGCTGGATCTGCGCTTCCGTCGCGTCGGTGACGTTTTCGGTGTAGCGCTTGAGCAGCATGCCGTAACCCAGATCCTGTTTGGTATCGTTGAATGCGGTGCGCACTGCTGGATCGGTATTACCGCCACGCAGTTCTTCCAGCAGTTGGTAAGCTTTCATACCGTTACGGATACGCACCTGGTGCTGTGCCATCAGTTCGCGCAGGCCGATAACCGGGGTGTCGATAGAACGGGTAGCAATCAGGCCGAGCGCCCAAGGAATTTGAATCGCGAAGGAGTTCTCCATTTTCTCCTGGTTCGGGATGCCGAACAGGGTAAATGCGGCCGGAGCCGGTTGAGTTTCCCATTCGGCTTCAATGGCAGCCAGTTTGGTTTTCTGCACGTCCCCCATTTCGTAACCGGATTCATCACCCAGTACGATAACAGAAAGGATCGCAGCCATACCGAAGCTGGCAGCAATGGCGAACGAACGCTTGGCAAAAGCAACGTCACGCCCTTTCAGCAGATAGTAGGAGCTGATACCCAGCACGAACATCGCACCGGTGGTGTAGCCTGAGGCCACGGTGTGAACAAACTTCACCTGAGCGACCGGGTTCAAAACCAGCTCGGAGAAGCTGAGCATCTCCATGCGCATGGTTTCAAAGTTGAAGTCGGAGGCGATTGGGTTTTGCATCCAGCCGTTGGCGACCAGGATCCACAACGCAGACAGGTTTGAGCCGAGGGCAACAAACCAGGTGACCGTCATGTGCTGGATCTTGCTCAGGCGATCCCACCCGAAGAAGAACAGACCGACCAGCGTCGATTCCAGGAAGAACGCCATCAGACCTTCGATAGCCAGCGGGGCCCCGAAGATGTCACCGACGTAATGAGAGAAGTATGACCAGTTGGTCCCGAACTGGAACTCCATGGTCAACCCGGTGGCCACACCCAGAGCAAAGTTGATTGCAAATAACTTGCCCCAGAATTTGGTCATATCTTTATAAATTTGTTTGCCGGACAGCACATATACCGTTTCCATAATTGCCAGCAAAAACGCCATACCCAGCGTTAATGGGACAAATAGGAAGTGGTACATCGCCGTTAAAGCAAACTGTAAGCGCGACAGTTCGACAATATCAAACATCTTGACTCCTTGCTCCTCGCAGGAAGACTCCGACTTGCGGTTATCGGTATTACTCCCGAAAGAGTAGCCGGTAACGCCCCGCAGTGAATGCCCTTAAACACAACAAAATTTGATCCAGCCTCTCCGCTTTCAACCGCACGTTCAGAGCCAGACCACGAGGGACGGGAGCAAAACGCACCAATGAAAACCGACAGCGGGTAACAAATGCAACAAGATCAACCATCCGTAATTACACAGTGGCATGATACTCGCCAAAGCCCATACAATAAATAGGTATTTGCGTGACACAGGTTGGACTTTTGGCTACAGGTCAAAAATCAGCCTAAATAGGTAGCCAGGCCAATATTGATCTAAAACAATTTAAGCCTATCTGCATATTATTGCTAGGCTCATTACGCAATTTGCTGTAATTTCCCAGCGCCCATGTTAAGCAATGGTTTAATTGTTTTTTATTGATATCTTTGTGTTAAATAAATGTAATTTAAAATACCCCCAATTGTATTACTTCAGCATTACCATTCGATAGATATTAACTTTTTATTTCCAATGACGATTGCAGTGAGTTAACTCACAAATCTGCTTTTTGCTAAGTAATCATAGACCATGTTGCGAGGTTGATCCCAGAACCTGCAAGCACTGAGTGGTCGGCTCGCACCTCCAGCAACAATGCCTTGCAAAACGCCCTTCTCTCTCAGTGACATACAAAAAAGGCCGCCCAAAGGCGGCCAAACATGTCGAGATATTATTATTTGCTATACGGTACTAACGATTCAGGATCGCCTTCACTGCATCACCGATATCAGCCAGGCTGCGTACGGTTTTCACCCCTGCCGCTTCCAGAGCCGCGAACTTCTCATCCGCAGTCCCTTTGCCGCCGGCAATGATGGCGCCAGCATGGCCCATACGCTTGCCTTTCGGTGCAGTAACACCGGCGATATAGCCGACTACCGGCTTGGTGACGTGCTCTTTGATATAGGCTGCCGCTTCTTCTTCCGCGCTGCCGCCAATCTCACCGATCATCACGATAGCTTCGGTCTGCGGATCTTCCTGGAACAACTTCAGAATATCGATAAAGTTGGAACCCGGGATCGGGTCACCGCCGATACCTACGCAGGTAGACTGCCCCAGACCGGCGTCAGTGGTTTGTTTTACCGCTTCATAGGTCAGAGTACCTGAACGGGAAACGATACCCACCTTGCCTGGCAGGTGAATATGGCCAGGCATGATACCGATCTTGCATTCGCCCGGGGTGATCACACCTGGGCAGTTCGGGCCGATCATGCGCACACCGGCTTCATCCAGCTTCACTTTCACGGTCAGCATATCCAGAGTTGGGATGCCTTCGGTGATGGTGATGATCAGTTTGATGCCTGCATCGATGGCTTCCAGAATGGAGTCTTTGCAGAATGGCGCTGGCACGTAGATAACAGACGCGGTAGCACCGGTCGCTTCAACAGCTTCACGCACGGTGTTGAACACTGGCAGACCCAGGTGCTCAGTACCGCCTTTGCCCGGAGTCACGCCCCCCACCATTTTGGTGCCGTAAGCGATAGCTTGTTCGGAGTGGAAGGTACCCTGGCTACCGGTGAAACCCTGGCAGATTACTTTGGTGTTTTTATCGATTAAAATGGACATTATTTACCCTCCACTGCCGCAACAACTTGCTGAGCCGCATCAGTCAGGCTGGTCGCAGCAATGATATTCAAACCGCTGTCCGCCAGTTTCTTGGCGCCCAGTTCGGCGTTGTTCCCTTCCAGGCGCACGACCACCGGGACGTTAACGCCCACTTCGGCTACCGCGCCAATGATACCGTCAGCGATCAGATCGCAACGCACGATGCCACCGAAGATGTTCACCAACACCGCTTTCACCTTGTCGTCAGACAGGATGATTTTGAAGGCTTCGGTCACGCGCTCTTTGGTTGCGCCACCGCCTACATCCAGGAAGTTGGCTGGTTCGCCACCGTGCAGTTTCACGATGTCCATGGTACCCATCGCCAGACCGGCACCGTTCACCATGCAACCGATATTACCGTCGAGGGCAACATAGTTCAGCTCCCACTGGGCCGCACGGGATTCACGCTCGTCTTCCTGAGAAAGGTCACGCATTTCACGCAGTTCAGGCTGACGGAACAGGGCATTGCCATCGGCACCCAGCTTACCGTCCAGGCAGATCAGATCGCCCTGCTTGGTCACTACCAGCGGGTTGATCTCAACCATCGCCAGATCGCGCTCCAGGAACAACGTTGCCAGGCCCATAAAGATTTTGGCAAACTGGCCGACTTGCTTACCGGTCAGGCCCAGTTTGAACGCCAGCTCACGCCCCTGGTAAGGCTGTGGGCCTGCCAGTGGGTCGATGGTCATTTTGTGGATCAGTTCCGGGGTCTCTTCCGCAACTTTCTCAATTTCAACGCCGCCTTCAGTAGAAGCCATAAACACTACGCGACGGCTGGCACGGTCAACTACCGCCCCCAGATACAGCTCTTTGTCGATATCGGTGGCCGCTTCTACCAGGATCTGGTGAACCGGCTGGCCCAGCGCATCGGTCTGGTAAGTCACCAGGCGTTTACCCAGCCAGGCTTCGGCAAAAGCACGGATATCTTCTTTGCTGTTAACGACTTTAACGCCACCAGCTTTACCACGGCCGCCAGCATGAACCTGACATTTTACCACCCACGGGCCGGAGCCGATTTTAGATGCGGCTTCTTCTGCTTCACGCGGAGTGGTACAGGCGTAACCGGTTGGTGCTGGCATGCCATACCGAGCAAACAGCTGTTTTGCCTGATATTCGTGTAAATTCATGATGTTCTATCCATTCAGGTCAGAAAGTTTTAGCCGGGTCACTTTCGCGGTATTCCGCATGACTTATCGGCCACATAGCACAGGGTGTGGGCGCGGCAAAAACCACGCCCTTGCAAGGATTAAACGTCCAGCAGCAGACGAGCCGGATCTTCCAGCATGTCTTTCACCGTTACCAGATAACTCACCGACTCTTTGCCATCGATCAGACGATGATCGTAAGACAGAGCCAGATACATCATCGGCTGGATCACGACCTGACCATTGACCGCCATCGGGCGATCCTTGATGGCGTGCATACCCAGGATGGCGCTCTGCGGTGGGTTGATGATCGGGGTGGACATCAATGAACCGAAGACGCCGCCGTTGGTAATGGTGAAGTTACCGCCGGTCAGTTCTTCCACGGTCAATTTGCCGTCACGGCCTTTGATCGCCAGCTCTTTGATTTTCTTCTCGATGTCCGCCATGCTCATGGAGTCAACGTCACGCAGTACCGGGGTTACCAGGCCGCGCGGGGTCGAAACCGCAATGCTGATATCGAAGTAGTTGTGGTAAACCACGTCGCTGCCGTCGATAGAGGCGTTCACTTCCGGGAAGCGTTTCAGCGCTTCGACTACCGCTTTGATGTAGAAGGACATAAAGCCCAGACGTACGCCGTGGCGTTTTTCGAAGGCTTCACCGTACTGCTTGCGCAGATCCATGATCGGCTGCATGTTGATTTCGTTGAAGGTGGTCAGCATCGCGGTGCTGTTCTTCGCTTCCAACAGGCGCTCGGCCACGCGTTTGCGCAGGCGGGTCATAGGGACACGTTTTTCGCTACGACCGCCCAAGGCTGGCTGAGGTGCCGCCGCTGGGGCTGCTGCAGCCGGTGCCGCTTTCTTGCTGGCAGCCAGGTGCGCTTCTACGTCTTCACGCGTGATACGGCCACCCACGCCGCTGCCTTTGATGGCGGCAGCATCGAGATCGTGTTCGGCAATCAGGCGGCGGATCGCCGGGCTGAGTGCGTCGTTGTTCTCTTCTTCCAGGCTGGCGGTTGCACGCTGTGCCGGAGTTGATTCAACGCTCTGAGCTTTCGCTTCGGTCGGCTTGCCAGAGCTGTCACCCTGACGGATACGCCCGAGAAGCTGACGTGAAGTCACGGTTGCGCCTTCGTCTTCCAGGATCGCTTCCAGTACGCCGGCTTCACTGGCAGGCACTTCCAATACGACTTTGTCGGTTTCAATTTCAACCAGCACTTCGTCACGCTGAACGGTGTCACCCGGTTTTTTATGCCAGGTGGCGACGGTCGCATCGGCAACGGATTCAGGGAGGTCAGGAACCAGAATATCTACGCTACTCATTAGCTTTCCTTTAAATTTTTTCTTCAATATTCAGCGCGTCATTCACCAGAGCCTGCTGCTGCTTCTGGTGTACGGACATATAACCCACCGCCGGAGAGGCAGAGGCTGGACGTCCTGCGTAACGTAAAGAGGCCCCAAACGGGATCACTTCACGGAAATTGTGTTGGCTGCAATACCAGGCACCCTGGTTCAACGGCTCTTCCTGACACCAGACGAAATCATGCACGTGGGCATACTGTTCCAATACCGCTTGAACGGCCTGATGCGGGAACGGATACAGCTGCTCGATACGTACGATGGCCACGTCTTTCTGGTCGTTCTTGCGGCGTTGCTCCAGCAGATCGTAATAAACCTTACCAGAACACAGCACCACGCGTTTTACCGCTTTGGCATCCAGCTCGTCAATTTCGCCGATGGCCGGTTGGAAGGTACCGTTTGCCAGCTCTTCCAGGGAAGAGACTGCCAGCGGATGACGCAGCAAGGACTTCGGTGACATCACCACCAGCGGACGGCGCATACCGCGCAACGCCTGACGGCGCAGCATATGGTAAACCTGTGCCGGAGTGGACGGGATGCACACCTGCATGTTCTGTTCTGCACACAGCTGCAGGTAACGTTCCAGACGCGCAGAGGAGTGCTCTGGGCCCTGGCCTTCGTAACCGTGCGGCAGCAGCATCACCAGGCCACACATACGGCCCCATTTCTGCTCACCGGAGCTGATGAACTGGTCGATCACGACCTGAGCACCGTTGGCAAAGTCACCAAACTGCGCTTCCCAGATGGTCAGGGTGCGCGGCTCTGCGGTGGCGTAGCCATATTCGAATGCCAGAACGGCTTCTTCAGACAGCACCGAGTCCCAGACTTTGAATTCGCCCTGGCCGCTGTGGATATTCGCCAGCGGGACATAGACAGAACCATTTTTCTGGTTGTGCACCACCGCATGGCGGTGGAAGAAGGTGCCACGGCCAGCATCTTCACCAGAAATACGGATCGGGATGCCTTCATCAGCCATGGTGGCGTAAGCCAGCGTTTCCGCTGCGCCCCAGTCGAACGGTTTGTTGCCTGCGGCCATCTCGGCACGATCGCCGTAGATTTTCGCCACGCGCGACTGCATTTCGATCGCTTCCGGTACGCTGCTGATGCGGCGAGCCAGTTCCTGCAGGCGCTTCATCTCAACCTTGCTTGGGTACTCTTCGTCCCACTCATGATTCAGGTATGGCGACCAGGTAAAGGAGTGCAGGTTCATCGGACGCCACTCTTCAACCACGCAGTCACCGCGATCGAGAGCATCGCGATACAGGTTGACCATTTCCGTGGCATCTTCCAGGCTGGCAACCTTCTGTTCGGTCAGTACGTCAGCGTAGATTTTGCGTGGCGTTGGGTGTTTCTTGATCTTCTGGTACATCACCGGCTGGGTAGCACTTGGCTCATCGGCCTCGTTATGCCCATGGCGACGGTAGCAGACCAGATCGATCATCACGTCACGTTTAAAGGTGTTACGGAAATCCAACGCCAGACGAGTGACAAAGGCCACCGCTTCCGGATCATCGGCATTCACGTGGAAGATAGGAGCCTGCACCATCTTGGCAATATCGGTACAGTATTGGGTAGAACGCGCATCCAACGGGTTGGAGGTAGTGAAGCCAACCTGGTTGTTGATGACGATACGCACCGTGCCGCCCACTTCATAACCGCGAGCCTGCGACATATTCAGGGTTTCCTGAACTACGCCCTGCCCGGTGATTGCCGCGTCACCGTGAATGGTGATTGGTAGCACCATGTTGCTGCGCGCTTCGTCCAGACGGTCGCGGCGGGCGCGTACAGACCCCATAACGACCGGGCTGACGATTTCCAGGTGCGACGGGTTAAACGCCAGCGCCAGGTGAACCATGCCGCCTTCGGTTTCCACGTCGGAAGAGAAGCCCTGGTGATATTTTACGTCACCGGTGCCCAGGTGTTCTTTATGCTTGCCGGCAAACTCGTCGAACAGGTCGGCCGGTTTTTTACCCAGCACGTTGATCAACACGTTCAGACGGCCACGGTGGGCCATGCCCAGCACCACTTCACGCGTGCCGTTTTTGCCTGCGTGACGCACCATTTCTTTCAGCATCGGCACCAGCGCATCGCCACCTTCCAGCGAGAAGCGTTTGGCCCCAGGGAATTTGGCACCCAGGTAACGCTCCAGCCCTTCGGCCGCCGTCAGTTCGCTCAGGAAACGGCGTTTCTCATCGGTGGTGAAGCTGGCACGCCCCGCTACCGATTCAATGCGCTGCTGGATCCAGCGTTTCTCTTCGGTGTTGGTGATGTGCATATACTCGGCACCGATCGAACCGCAGTAGGTCTGCTTCAGCGCCGCGTACAGATCGCTCAGCTTCATGGTTTCTTTGCCGATGGCAAAAGAACCCACGTTGAAGGTTTCCTGGAAGTCGGCTTCGGTCAGGTTGTGGTACGCCGGATCGAGATCGGGAACGCGCTCCTGCTTCCACAGGTCTAACGGGTCGAGGTTGGCGTGCTGATGCCCACGGAAGCGGAAGGCGTTGATCAGCTGCAATACCTTGACCTGCTTGGCATCGGTTTCAGGATCGTTGATGGTGGTGTTATAACGAGCAGAATCTTTCGCCAGGCGGCGGAAGTAATCTCGCGTTTGGGAGTGGAGCTGATCGGGTTTGACACCCGCAGTTGGTAGTTGCTGGAAAATCGAACGCCAACTATCTTCAACGGAACTCGGATCGGTTAAAAAGTCTTCATAGAGCTGCTCTATGTAGGACTGGTTCGCGCCCGCCAGATAGGAGGAATCCAGCCAGGCCTTCATTGCGCCGTTCTGCATTTTGATCCCTTAAGCTTTAAAGCTTCAGTTTTCGCCGTGGTTAACATAATTACCGTAATGGTACGCTTAACGGTTCACTAGACGTGCTTATACAAGTGCACGTTCTGTTTTGGACCTTGCGGCCCCATACAAGGAACCTCTAAAAACCGGCGGGACAAACCTGATTGCCTTTAACCACAATCACGGGTCAGTTTTTAGAGATACCCTCTTGGGATGTGCGCCGGTAAAGCCACCGGCGCAGCATCTCGTTCTGTTTATGCGCCGCGTTGCAGCAGCATAGACTTGATATGACCAATTGCACGGGTCGGATTCAAGCCCTTAGGACATACACTGACACAATTCATAATGCTATGGCAGCGGAAAACACTGAAAGCGTCGTTCAGATCGTCCAATCGTGCTTCAGTTTCCGTATCACGGCTGTCGATCAGGAAGCGGTACGCCGCCAACAGACCGGCCGGGCCAACAAACTTGTCAGGGTTCCACCAGAACGATGGGCAAGAGGTGGAGCAACAGGCACAGAGAATACATTCGTACAATCCATCCAGTTTTTCCCGCTGATCCGGCGTTTGCAGGTGCTCACGCGCCGGAGGATTCTTGCCATCATTAATCAAGAACGGCTTGATTTTTTCATACTGGGTATAGAACTGCCCCATATCCACCACCAGATCACGCACCACCGGTAACCCCGGCAGCGGGCGGATCACAATCTTGTTGTTGCCTTTACGCAACGACGAGACCGGGGTGATACAGGCCAGACCGTTCTTACCGTTCATATTGATGCCGTCTGAACCGCACACGCCTTCACGGCAAGAGCGGCGGAAAGATAAGGTCGGGTCCTTTTCTTTCAGCTGGATCAACGCATCCAGCAGCATCATGTCACGGCCCTCTTCCGCTTCCAGGCTGTAGTCCTGCATGTGCGGGGCGCTATCGACATCCGGATTGTAGCGATAGATAGAGAATTCAAGTTTCATCAATCGAGCTCCGCAATTAGTAAGAACGCACTTTCGGCGGGAATGCCGCGCGCAGCTTCGGTTGCATGTTCACTTCACGACGCGTCATGCTTTCCGATTGCGGCAGATACAGCGAATGGCACAGCCAGTTGGCATCGTCACGCTCCGGGAAGTCGAAGCGGCTATGCGCGCCACGGCTCTCGGTACGGAAGTTGGCCGACACGGCGGTGGAATACGCGGTCTCCATCAGGTTATCCAACTCCAGGCATTCGATGCGCTGGGTGTTGAATTCGCTGGAGGTATCATCCAGGCGTGCGTTCTTCAGACGTTCACGGATCACTTTCAGCTCTTCCAACCCTTTCGCCATCGCATCACCTTCGCGGAACACCGAGAAGTTATGCTGCATACAGGATTGCAGTGCCTTACGAATTTCCACCGGATCTTCACCAGAACGGGTGTTGTTCCAACGGTTCAGACGATCCAGCGAAGCTTCGACGTCCGATTCGCTGGCTTCGCGGCTTTCGCCCTGCTCTGCCAACGACTCTTGCAGGTGCATACCGGCAGAGCGACCAAATACCACCAGATCCAGCAACGAGTTGCCACCCAGACGGTTGGCGCCGTGTACCGATACGCAGGCAATTTCGCCTACCGCGAACAGGCCCGGGATCACCACGTCTTCGCCTTTCTCGTTCACGGTCAGCGCCTGGCCGGTCACTTTGGTCGGAATACCGCCCATCATATAGTGGCAGGTTGGAATGACCGGGATCGGCTCTTTCACCGGATCGACGTGGGCGAAGGTACGGGACAGTTCCAGAATACCCGGCAGGCGGGACTCCAGCACTTCTTTACCCAGGTGGTCCAGTTTCAGCTTGGCATGTGGGCCCCAAGGACCGTCACAGCCGCGGCCTTCACGGATCTCAATCATGATCGAACGTGCCACTACGTCACGGCCCGCCAGATCTTTGGCATTTGGCGCATAACGTTCCATGAAACGTTCGCCATGTTTGTTCAGCAGGTAACCACCTTCACCGCGACAACCTTCGGTGACCAGTACACCAGCCCCGGCAATGCCGGTTGGGTGGAACTGCCACATTTCCATATCCTGCACCGGTACACCGGCACGCAGCGCCATACCGACACCGTCACCGGTATTGATGTGGGCGTTGGTGGTGGATTGGTAAATACGACCTGCCCCACCGGTAGCCAGAATGGTTGCCTTGGCCTTGAAGTACACGACTTCACCGGTTTCGATACAGATAGCGGTGGTACCAACTACCGCACCATCCTGGTTTTTCACCAGATCCAGCGCATACCACTCGGAGAAGATGGTGGTGTGGTTTTTCAGGTTCTGTTGATAAAGGGTGTGCAACAACGCGTGACCGGTACGGTCCGCCGCCGCAGCGGTACGGGCCGCCTGCTCGCCACCAAAGTTCAGTGACTGGCCGCCAAACGGGCGTTGATAAATGCGGCCATCGTCCAGACGGGAGAACGGCAGGCCCATGTGTTCCAACTCCAGAATCGCTTCCGGGCCGGTTTTACACATATATTCAATGGCGTCCTGGTCACCGATATAGTCGGAACCCTTCACCGTGTCGTACATATGCCATTCCCAGTTGTCTTCGTGGTTATTGCCCAAGGCTACGGTAATGCCGCCTTGCGCAGACACGGTATGGGAACGGGTCGGGAATACTTTGGAAAGCAGGGCACAGGTTGAGCCCGCCTGGGAAATCTGCAGCGCCGCACGCATACCTGCGCCACCAGCACCGATAACAACTGCATCAAACTCTCTGATTGGCAGTTTCATTTATGCACCCCACACGACGATTGTTCCGTACAGTAAATAGACCAGCAACGTGACGACAATCGCCAGTTGCAGCACCAGGCGTAACGCCAGTGGCTTGATATAGTCCGTCAGCACCTGCCACATTCCCACCCAGGCGTGAACCAGGATCGACAGCAATGTCAGCAAGGTGAATACTTTCGTAATGGAGGTGGCGAAGAAGCCGCGCCAGATTTCATAGGTGATGTCCGGAGCCGTAACGACGAAGCCCAGGATATAGAGCACATACAGGGTGATGACGATGGCGGAAGCACGCAGTAACAACCAGTCGTGTACGCCGTTACGTCCTAATGCAGAAACGTTGCTTACCATACGAGGACTCCAGCCAGAATTGACAGCACGACGGTCAGACCGAACGCCACCTGGGCAGAACGGGTACCTGCGGCTAAACTCTCTTCGATATAGCCAAAATCCATTAACAAGTGACGAATGCCACCGCAAATGTGATAGGCCAACGCGGTGAGGATCCCCCAGAAAATGAATTTCACGAAGAAGCTATTCATGATGGCGGCAGCGTGCAGGAAGCCCTCTTGAGAAGAGAGAGAGATACCCAGCAGCCAGAGGAGAATGCCCACGGCAACGAAAGTAATTACGCCAGAGACTCGGTGTAAGATGGACGCTATCGCAGTTACAGGAAACCGGATCGTTTGCAGATCCAGATTGACAGGTCTTTGTTTTTTCACGGTTTTGCCCACACAGCTCTTATTATTTTCCTTCCTCCGGGCCTGGGTGGGGATCAGACAGCGTCCAAGAGCTTTCACTCTTACACCTCACGCGCTCAAACATCGACATCCTAGTGCTTAAACGGCGCGTAGTGATAACGCTGGGTGCTCCTACTTCAGGGTAATCCGGAGACCTGGCGGCAGTATAGGAGGTTCACATTCTTATTACAATTCCCATACAATCCCTTTGGTCACATTTCCCCAGAACAGTGATTTAGATCACGATTATTACATTTAGCACGAAATTAATTATCTGATTTGACAAGAGATCAACATTTCCATTACAAATAGGGCAGCAATCAACCCTATGATGCACTAGCGGTCACCGGATACACTTCCCCCTAAGCACAAGTTATGCAACAGTGTAGCGATAGTGTATGTGGTTAACATTCCAAACAGATCGTAGGTAATGATTAAAAGAAAATAACGAATCCCGATGAATCGTTAACGGCTGCTAACCCGTCTTGTTCGCCTGGTGCAAACTCTGTCCCCTACCGGCGCAAATGCGCTGTCGCTCACAGAGTTAGCGTTCGCTCGACTTTATTGCGGGCAACCTGCGGAGATTTAAGGTATTTCAGTTGTTAGAGGTTTTTAAAATAAGGCGTTAAGGAGACTGTAAATGACTGATAAGAAAGCGACGCTAAGCATCAACAACGGCGAAGCTCCGATCGAACTGGGCGTACTCACCCCTTCACTGGGCCCTGATGTTATTGACGTACGCGCCCTGGGCTCCAAAGGTTATTTCACATTTGATCCCGGCTTTACTTCTACCGCTTCCTGTGAATCCAAAATCACGTTCATCGACGGCGACAAAGGTATCCTGCTGCACCGAGGCTTCCCGATTGAGCAGTTGGCAAAAGAGTCCTCCTACCTGGAGGTGTGCTACATCCTGCTGTACGGCGAACCCCCGAGTGCTGAAGAGTTCGAAACTTTCAAAACCACGGTAACCCGCCACACCATGATCCACGACCAGATCACCCATCTGTTCCGTGGTTTCCGCCGTGACTCGCACCCAATGGCGGTGCTGTGCGGGGTAACAGGTGCCCTGGCTGCGTTCTATCACGATGCGCTGGACGTCAACAATGAACGTCACCGTGAGATCACCGCGTTCCGCCTGCTGTCCAAAATGCCTACCGTGGCAGCGATGTGTTACAAGTATTCCCTTGGCCAGCCGTTTGTTTACCCACGCAACGACCTGTCCTACGCCGGTAACTTCCTGCGCATGATGTTTGCTACACCTTGCGAAGAGTACGTGGTGAACCCGGTGCTGGAACGCGCCATGGATCGTATTCTGATCCTGCATGCCGACCATGAGCAGAACGCGTCCACCTCCACCGTACGTACCGCCGGTTCATCCGGTGCCAACCCGTTTGCCTGTATCGCGGCCGGTATCGCTTCCCTGTGGGGGCCAGCGCACGGCGGTGCCAACGAAGCGGCACTGAAGATGCTCGAAGAAATCAAAACCGTTGAGCACATCCCTGAGTTCATCAAACGTGCCAAAGACAAGAACGACTCGTTCCGTCTGATGGGCTTTGGCCACCGCGTGTACAAAAACTACGATCCGCGCGCCACCGTGATGCGTGAAACCTGTCACGAAGTGCTGAAAGAACTGAACAAGAAAGACGACAACCTGCTGCAGGTCGCGATGGAACTGGAACACATCGCGTTGAACGACCCGTACTTCATCGAGAAGAAACTGTACCCGAACGTCGATTTCTATTCAGGTATCATCCTGAAAGCGATGGGTATTCCTTCTTCCATGTTTACGGTGATCTTCGCGATTGCCCGTACCATCGGCTGGATTGCCCACTGGAACGAAATGCATGACGAAGGCATCAAGATCGCTCGTCCACGTCAGCTGTATACCGGCTATGCCGAGCGTGAGTTCAAGTCTCAGGTTAAAAAGTAAGCTTTAGCGGGGCGTCATAGTCGCCCCAACTCGGCTAATGACCCTATCGACTTAACGCTGCCTCACTGGCAGCGTTTTTTATGGCTTACTGCTGGCAAACCGGGCACCAATAGAACGGCCGCGAAGATAGCGCCGTTTTCTCGATCATCGCGCCACAGCGCGGGCAAGGCTCACCGCTGCGATGAAACACCTTGAAGCTGAACAGCGTACCGTGATGGCGATTTTCATCTACCTGACCACGGGTCTGATATGAAATGCGTGGAATATCCAACAGCGCCTGCGCCAACTGATGCAGCGCATCAGGGGTGAGATCCTGCGGCTTATGCTTGGGTGCCAGTTCTGCCTGCCACAAAATTTCGGCTCGCAGGTAATTGCCCAGGCCAGCCAGAAAAGACTGATCCAGCAGCATTCCGCCCAACTGGCGCTTACAAAACGTCGGCGATAACAGCCGCTGTTCCACCTGCTCTACGGTCAAATCCATATCCAGCACGTCAGGACCAATACGTTTTAAGAACGGGTGTTGCTCGATCTCACCGCGCGGCGCAATGGTGATATCCGAAGCGCTATACAACAAAATCGCCCACTCGGCCGTCTCCAGTCGCACGCGCAGATCGCGCTTGGTTTCTGGCGTTTCGCCCGCTCGCACCACCTTCCACACGCCGTAAAGCTGATTGTGGCTGTACATGGTCAAACCGTTGGAGAAATCGGTTAACAAGGCTTTACCACGCGGTTCGATGGCAGTGATACGTTCACCGACCAGCTCGGCCTGATAGTGTTTCAGTTGCGGGAAAGCAAACCAGACTTCGGTCAGTGGTTGCTCGATCATCACCGCCGCCAGCTTATCTGCCGCCCGGCGGATCTCCGGCCCTTCTGGCATGGACAACTCCTTGATTGAAAAGGGTCCGGCAAGCCGAACCCTAGGGTTAACATGGAGGTAGCATAAATGACCTTAGTGCGTGGCGCCACCCACCACTTTCAAGTCATGCTCCACCTGCAAGGCGATCGAAATTGCCATTTCCAAAGCAAACAGCACCGTCTGGGCTGCCATACTCGGCGCACCAGGATGCTGTGCCGCCTGCTCAGGCAGGTAAGGGATATGGATAAACCCGCCCTTCACCGCCTGCTGCCCGCTTAAGCGGTGCAACAGACCGTACATCACATGGTTGCAGACATAAGTCCCGGCGGTTTGTGATACCGAGGCCGGAATGCCAGCCTCACGCATCGCATTCACCACCGCCTTGATCGGCAAGGTACTGAAATAGGCCGCAGGGCCATCTGCCACAATGGCCTGATCGATCGGCTGCTGTCCCTGATTGTCGGGAATACGCGCGTCATCGACGTTAATAGCGACGCGTTCCAGTGTGATGTCAGTGCGCCCGCCCGCCTGGCCGATCGCCAGTACCATCGCTGGCTGAACTTCATCAATGGCCGCGTTCAGCACAGTTAATGCCTCACCGAAGACGCAAGGTAGCTGGCGCGCGATAATGTGCGCCCCGCCAAGCTCCAGATCGTTAAGCTGCTTCACCACCTCCCAGGATGGGTTGACACGCTCGCCGCCAAACGGCTCAAAGCCGGTAATCAATACTTTCTGCATGCGTTCTCCTAGAGGAACATCAGGAAATAAAGCAGGAATACGTTAACCAGCAGCAACGTGACCCCGGTCGGTATCTGCGCCTTGATGACCGCATTCTTGTCCGGTAACTCCAGTAACGCCGCCGGTACAATATTAAAGTTAGCAGCCATTGGCGTCATCAACGTGCCGCAATAGCCGGAGAACATGCCGATAGCCGCCATCACCGCGGGGTTACCGCCGTGTTGCAGTACCAGGATCGGTATACCGATACCCGCAGTGACAATCGGGAAAGCCGCAAACGCGTTCCCCATGATCATGGTTAATACGGCCATGCCGATGGCATACACCGCTACGGCGATAAAGCGGTTATCTACCGCCAGGTATTCCTGCGTTAAATGGGAGATGGCAGTGCCAACGCCCGCAACGGTGAACAGCAGGCCAAGAGTCGCCAGGATCTGCGGCAGGATGAAGGCCCAGCCGATGGAATCCAGCAGACGACGAGCTTCCTGCACTGGCTGCGACATTTTCTCACGGGTCATCTTCACCGCAATAACCAGGCCAAGCAAACAGCCGAGGGTCATGGAGAACAAGGTAATCAAGGTGGAGTGGTTACCGCTGCCAAACACCGCCTGTTGCAAGGCCGGGATGTTATTGAACAGCAGCACGCCGATCACCGTGACGACCGGGATCGCCAGCGCCGGGATAAACAGACGGTTGCCCAAGCGTTTGGCACTGGTTTCGCGCTCTTGCTGGCTGCGCTGATGATAGCTACCAAGACGCACACCGCCAAAACCGGCGATCAGAGCCATCACCACCACCAATACGCCCACGGTGATATGCAGTTGACGCTTGGCTTCAGCCCCTGAGCCAAATAGCCCATAGGTCCAATCCCCCACCAGGAAGATCAATCCGTACAAGGCCCAGAACAGGCCGGTAGAAATACGGCGTGGGTTGGCCTTATCGCGAAACGACATTGCGGCGACGATCAGTAATACCGCACCCGCCAGCCAATAGAGATATTGTTGTTGGAATATCATTGGCCTTCTCCCTTGGCCTGCAACGCAGCCTGGTTAAGTTTGCTCAGTTCAGCGTTGAGTTGTTTGTCCATGCGGTACAAACGGAACGAGTGGATCAGGAAGGCAAAGATCGCCGTTGGGATCCCCCACAGCGCAATGTGCAGCGGTTCGGTCTGAATGCCGCCGGATTCCAGCATAAAGTTATGCATAAAGATGATCGCGCCAAAGGCGACAAAAATATCTTCACCAAAGAACAGCCCGACGTTATCGGTCGCGGCAGACATTGCCCGCAGACGATAGCGCACACGTTCCGGCAGTTCCCCATAGCGGTTTTCCGTGGCCCCCTCCGCCATCGGTGCCAACAGCGGACGTACCATTTGAGGTTGGCCGCCCAGGCTGGTCAGCCCCATTGCCGCCGTTACTTCACGCACAAACAGGTAGACGATCAGTAAACGCCCGGCGGTGGCGCTTTTGATTTTGGCAATCCACGCCTGCGCACGTTCTTTCAAACCGTGGCGCTCTAACAGCCCGATAATCGGCAGCGGCAACAGCAGGATCAGCGGCAGGTTACGGGTATTGAGGAAGCCCTCGCCAAGCTTTTCCAAAATGACATCCAGCGGCATCAACGCCGCCAGCCCGGTGATAATACCGGCGGCGATCACCACCAGCACCGGGTTAAAACGTAATACAAATCCAACCACGATGGCAGCGATGCCTATCAGTGGCCAGAGGTTTACCGCTTGTTCCATATTCACTTCCCTCTTGTCGCCCTCGGTCTTGCGGGCAATGTTGTGTTTGCTGTAGTCATTATTTTTTTATGCGGCGCTGACGCCAATCTGCTGCTGAGCAAAGCTCTCTCTCAGCTTCCTGGCATAGGCCAGCGCATGTTCCCCGTCGCCGTGCAGGCAAACGGTTTCAGCCTTGACGGAGGCCCAGCCCCCCTCAACGGTTCGTACACGCTGGTGGCGAACCATTTCCAGCGTCTGTTGCAATGCCAGTTCATCACTGGCAATCAGTGCTCCTGGTTGCCCACGCGGCACCAATGTTCCATCGGCCTGATAGCCGCGATCGGCAAACACTTCCTGCCGCGTCGCCAACCCCAGCTTTTCACCTGCGCGGATCAGTTCACTGCCGGCCAACCCCACCAGACGCAACGAAGGGTCTACCGCCAACACCGCGCGGGCAATGGCTTCCGCCAATTCCGGCTCCACCGCCGCCTGGTTGTAGAGCATGCCATGCGGTTTCACATGGGCCATCACGCCGCCTTCAGCCCGGGTAATGGCGGCCAGCGCCCCCAGCTGATACACCACTTGGGCATACACCGTTTCTACCGGTAACTGCATCCGAGTGCGGCCGAAGTTTTCCCGATCCGGGAAACTGGGATGGGCACCAATCGCCACACCGTATTGCAACGCCCAGCGCACCGATTGGCGCATGGTCTGGGCATCCCCGGCATGGAAGCCGCAGGCAATATTGGCCGAGCTGACCAACTGCAACAGCGCTTCGTCATTGGCGCAACCTTCACCGAGATCGGCATTCAAATCGACGATCATTGAACCCCCCAGGCAATCTGTTGAATAAAGTGATCCTGCTCGGCCTTGGCGCGCTGCGCCTCTGCCAGGGTGCAGGGGATAAAGTGAAGCGCATCCCCCAGACGGATCTGCGCCAAGTGGAAGAGATCCGCCTCGATTACGCAGGCAATTCGCGGGTATCCCCCGGTAGTCTGAGCATCGGCCATCAAGACGATCGGCTGGCCGTTGTGTGGGACCTGGATGACGCCGGGTATCAGGCCGTGGGAGAGCATTTCCCGTTCAGTGGTGCGCGTCAGGGCGCTGCCACCGTGCAGGCGATAACCCATGCGGTTACTCTGCGGGCTAAGCTGCCAGGCGGTACGCCAGAAATCGTCCTGCGCCTGTTGGCTGAACTCGTCATATTCCGGCCCGGTCAACACCCTGATCCGGTTGCTGAACAGCGGCTGTTTCACGCCGATGACCGTGGTCGGCAGCGCCTGCGGCTTACCCGCAGGCAACACGTCGCCCTCTTTCAACTGCCGGCCTTCTAATCCACCAAAGCCCGCTTTCAGATCGGTGCTGCGTGAGCCCAGCATCTCCGGCACGTTGATGCCGCCAGACACCGCCAGATAGCTGCGCATCCCGCGTTTAGGCATCTTCAGCGTCAGTTGCTGGCCTTTTTTTACCGGATAGCGCCAGCCCGTCCATAAAGATTTGCCGTCCAACTGAGCATCGCAGCCCGCACCGGTCAGCGCAATCCACCCATTATGGGTAAATTCGGCACTGAATTGCCCCAGCGTGATCTCCAACCCAGCCGATTCGGGCGAATTGCCCACCAGCAGGTTGGCTATTTTCAGCGCGGGGATATCCAGAGCACCGCCCTGGCTGATGCCCAAACGCCGGAAACCGTTACGCCCCAGGTCCTGGACGGTGGTGTAGATACCGGCTCGCAAGATCTTCAGCATACGCCCCCCTTTTGCGGTACAAAGCGCACGTTGTCGCCTGGGCGCAGCAGCGTCGGCGGCATTTCATTCGGATTAAACAGCGCCAACGGCGTGCGGCCAATCAGTTGCCAACCGCCCGGCGTGACCAGCGGATAGATCCCCGTCTGGCCGCCACCGATCCCCACAGAACCCGCAGCAACAGACAAACGAGGTTCCGCACGGCGTGGAGTGGCCAGACGCTCCGGCATCCCCCCCAGATAGGTAAAACCAGGTTGGAAGCCCAGGAAATAAACCACATACGCGGTGGACGAATGGCATTCCACCACCTGTTGCGGCGTCATACCGGTATGGCGCGCCACCTCATCCAGGTCGGGGCCATATTCGCCGCCATAGATCACCGGGATATCGACATCGCGGGACTCTGGCACCAGGCTTTCGTTGCCCTCCCATCCTTGACGCAGCAGCTCCAGCATCGCCTCGGCATCAGCCTGCGGCGTATACAGCAACAGCGTCAGGTTATTCATTCCCGGCACCACTTCCCGTACGTCAGTGTGGTGATTCAACTTTTCTGCCAATGCCCAGATGCGCTGCTGACTTTGCAGCGTCACCGGGGGTGCCAATTCAAGCACTACAGCGCGTTCCCCTAGCAGGTAATATTGTGCTCGTTGCACCCCTATCTCCTTATACTCGTCGTGTTTCAAGCCGCAGCATGACTGACCGCTCACGAACGAATGAGCGGGTCACTGGGTAGCAACTTGAAGTTCACAGGGTATTTTATTATTTGAAAAGCGTATCAGTTATGCGGGACGTAACGTCGGCTGTCAAGAGAGCAACCTTCGGGAATATAAGGGATTAGCGGCGCTAAAGGGTTCGTTTTACCGAACCCATAGGCAAATTAGGCCGGATTGGGGATATCGATAAAGGTGACGTCAAAGCCGTGATGTTGCGCTAACCACTCGCCTAACGCCTTGATCCCACCACGTTCCGTCGCGTGATGGCCGGCGGCAAAAAAGTGCACGCCCATCTCCCGCGCCGTATGAATAGTTTGCTCAGAAACTTCTCCGCTGATAAACGCATCAACGCCAAATCGCGCCGCGCTGTCGATAAATCCCTGGCCGCCACCGGTACACCAGGCCACCCGACGGATTGCCTGCGGGGCATTATCGCCACAGTGCAACACCGCTCGGCCAAGACGGCTCTCGATACGCTGTTGCAATTCACCCGCGCTGAGCGGTTGCTCAAATTCTCCGTGCGGCACCAAAGGCTCGATCTCGCCGATCACGCGGATGCCCAACGCCTTTGCCAACTGCGCGTTATTCCCCAGTTCCGGGTGTGCATCCAGCGGCAAGTGGTAGCCATACAGGTTGATATCGTTGCTCAGCAGAGTTTTCAGCCGGTTACGCTTCATGCCGCGCACCGCGGGTGCTTCGTTTTTCCAGAAGTAACCATGATGCACCACTATGGCATCCGCCTGATGTTCCACCGCCGCATCCAGCAACGCCTGGCAGGCCGTCACTCCCGTCACGATACGCTGCACATGTGCCCGCCCTTCCACCTGCAGGCCATTTGGCGCGTAGTCCTGGAAGGCCGCACAGTTGAGTTCGCTGTTGATCAGATGTTCCAGATCGAGGTTACGCATAGTCATCTCACTCTCATTCAAAATTGTTGCCGATCGCCCTGTTCCATCAGGATAAATTTCACCCCCAGATCGTTGCCCTGATCCAGCTGTTGCTTGATGGTAGCACGCACATCTTCCCCCTGTTTCAGGCTGGGCTTGATGTGGCTGATGATCACCGGCAGATCTTTTAACGATCCCTCTCCGCCGCTGTACTGCTGGAGGTTTTTCAGCTCCTTCAGTAGCCAGGCCGGGGTCAGATGTCCATACAGATGCTTGTCATCCACCTCGTTCGGGTAAGAGGTTTCGATAATTATGCCCTTCAGCTTCTTCTGCTCAATCAGCGGCCCCAGTGCGCGCCAGGCACCATCCAGATTGCGTGACTGTTCCAGCGCATCCGGCCCGGTATCGCCAAAGTAGGCAAATGACCCTTCACGGTCGGCCACCAGCAACATCGAAGAGGGGTAGCGATCGTGGCTAAGTGGGTACATCACCCCGCTCAAACCGGTCAGGCCCAGGGTAACACGCTGCAGCGGGCGCACCGTTTGCAAGCGGTAAGTGCCTAGCCGCGAGCCATTACCGGCATCGGTAAAATTGGGCCAGGCTTTCCAGTTAAAATAATGATTGCGCAACGTCAATACGGTATCGGCCTGTGCATAAACGGTTTTTTTACTGTCTTCCGGTGAAGCAAGGATCAACCCAGCCACGTGATCCAGATGGCCATGGCTAATGAAGTAACCGCCAATCAGCTGACGGAAAATATAGCCCTGCGGAGTTAAGGGAGCGGCCAGCTCGGGCGTGACCTGCGGAAAACTGCCCTTTTCCAGCCCTTTGGCAATCCCCGGCAGCAACGTCCCGGCATCCAGTGCCAGATACTGCGTCTGGCTATCACTGCGGATCAGATAAGAAGTCAGATTGCCGTCGCTGACGCCACCGTCGACGCCTAGCGCCACTACGTCAAAACCAGCCACGGCCAACGCGGAATAGCCGCCCAGGCACAGGGCCAGTAGTTTCTTCATCATCAGGAAGCTCCTTGCTGTAACTTTAAAGTCCCCCTCGCTTGGCCGCTTCAAAAGCCGCCAACGTCTCCAGCCGAGCCTGCTGGTGTTGGACTATCGGCGGCGGATAATTCAGAACCTGCTGCTTTTCCGCCCAGCGATGGGGTTGATGGAGCTCATTGTCCGGTACATCCGCCAGTTCAGGCAACCATTTACGGATAAAAGTGCCTTTTGGATCAAAACGTTCGCCCTGAGTGGTCGGGTTAAAGATGCGGAAATAAGGTGCGGCATCGGTGCCGGTAGAGGCGGCCCACTGCCAGCCACCGTTGTTGGCGGCCAGATCGCCATCCAGCAATTGGGACATGAAATACTGTTCACCGGCGCGCCAATCGATCAGCAAATCCTTGACCAGGAAGCTGGCCACGATCATCCGCAGGCGATTATGCATCCAGCCGGTTTGATTGAGCTGACGCATGGCAGCATCGACAATCGGGTAACCGGTATTGCCCTGTTGCCAGGCCAGTAACGCCGCGTCGTTGCGTTGCCAGCATACCTTATCCGTCCAGGCGATAAAGGGACGGTGCTTGCATAACGCAGGATACGCCACCATCAGGTGACGATAAAATTCTCGCCAGATCAGCTCATTAAGCCAACTGAAAGCACCGCTTTGCGGATTTTCCAGCACATCGGGGCACTCGACGCGCAGACGGTTGACGCACTGGCGAGGAGAGATAACGCCAATAGCCAGGTAGGGTGACAGATTGCTGGTGCCGGCAATGGCGGGCAAATCGCGCTGTGTCGCATAGTCTTGCACCCGCTCTCGGCAGAAAGCGCGCAACCTGTGTAATGCAGCCTCTTCACCTGCGGGATAGCCCTCTCCCACCTCAGCCAAAGGATAATCGAATGCCACCGCTGCGGTAAAACCAACGGCTTCCCCACGCGGGCGTGGTGCTGGCAGAGAGCTCACGTCGGTCTCGGCCAACCGCTGGAGAAAGGCTTTGCGAAAAGGCGTATACACCTTGTACATCTCGCCGTTGCCGGTTTGCACGCTACCGGGAGGCAACAGCAGGCTATCATCAAAGCTGTGGAACCTCACCTGCCCGGCCAACGCCTGCTCAAGGCGGGCGTCACGTTGACGCTCATTGATTTCATACTGACGATTATAATATAGGGCCGTAACCTGCTGGCGCTGGCAGAACTCCACCAGCCAGTTAACCGAACCGGCAAAATCGTCGCCCTGATGGCAAATCAGTTCAATGCCCCGAGCCGCCAGCGCCGCTTGCACCTGCAACAGATTGGCGTGGATAAACGCCGCCTGACGTGGCGCCATATGGTGCTGGCGCCATTGCGCGGGGGTAGCGATAAATACCGCCAGCACCTTGGCTTGCGGATCGCTACAGGCGGCAGAGAGGGCTTTATTGTCGGTAATGCGTAGATCGTTACGCAACCAGACCAGATGCGTGGTCATAACACTCCTTGCAGGTTAATGGCCGTAGCGCAGGCACAACGCCTCCGGATAGGGCTCAAAATAGCGCTGTTGCGCCAGATAGCTATCAGGATATTCGGCCATGTCATGTTTTAACAGCGTAATCGGTAATCGGTGCCAGCAGCGGTTGCATCCCCTGGCGATAGTGGTCGATAAGCCTGGCCAGTTCCTGCGCTATATCTTGTCTCCCACCAACGGGTTAATGCTAGAAGTGTAGAGGATTTAGTGCGTTAGTGCGGCCTAAAACGCAAAAACCCCCGCCAAAGGGGCGAGGGTTCGTAGTAGTGCAACGGGCCAGGATTAATAAAAATCGCAGGACGCCGTTTCTGCCTGTTGCAGCCAGACCGGTTTATTGCTGGTTTTTGACCAGACGCGGTGTAAATAGCTGTAAAAACGTGCGCGATCGGCACGGAACAGCATCACCGGCAAGGCAAGAACACCGATCAGAATCACTGCGCTACGGCGCAGGAGGACCCGATGCAACGGATAGGCTTGGTAGTTAGACATACGAACCTCCTTAAAAACATCGGCGCCAGGTTGTCAGGACCCGACGCAATGCGAAACGATAAATGATGGCCAAATGGAAACTGAGCAAAATATTACCGCATAGGTTGTAATTTTACAACTCATCCGACCACTAAAATGCGCAAAAAGAGCACAAAAAAGGCCTCCGTAACGTAATTTTGTTACATCAAGGTTAATAACTAACTTAACATTAGTTACATTGTGGTTTCTTGGCGTTACTGGGATCATTTAACGGATTTTTACGCCAACAACCCATCCGCCCACGCCCTTCCTGCGTATAAAACCGCCAATTTCTGCCGTTATTTCAATCATTTTTATACTTTTTTTACACCCGGCCCCGCTATTTTTTCATCTTCTTTCTACTGCCCTCCCTACACTCAGGCTATCAAAAACAACACCTCTGGAGGTGTCCCGTGAGTTTCAGCGTTATTGGTGGTGCGCTGTTGGTTCTGCTGCTGTTGGGCTATCTGGTTTATGCCCTGTTTAATGCGGAGGACTTCTGATGGCAGCTTCAGCCTTCTTGTTGATCGCCAGCTTTGTGCTGGTGCTTCTGGTGCTGGCTCGTCCCCTGGGCAGCTTTATAGCTCGCCTGATCGAGGGAGAGCCACTACCGGTCCTGCGCCATGTGGAAGCAGCCGTCTGGCGTTGCTGCGGTAATGACACCGCCGAGATGACCTGGTGGCAATACGCACTGGCGATCCTGTGGTTCAATATCCTCGGTTTAGTGCTGCTGTTGGTACTGCTGATGGCACAGGGTTCCTTACCGCTCAACCCACAAGGGTTCCCCGGTTTATCTTGGGATCTGGCGTTCAATACCGCCGTCAGCTTCGTCACCAATACCAACTGGCAGGCCTACAGCGGGGAAAACACCCTCAGCTATCTCAGCCAGATGGCCGGGTTGACGGTACAGAACTTCCTGTCTGCCGCCACCGGTATCGCCGTTGCCTTTGCCCTGATCCGGGCCTTTGCACGCCGTTCCAGCGCCACCATTGGTAACGCCTGGATCGATATCCTGCGCATTACCCTGTATGTGCTGTTGCCACTGTCACTGCTGATCGCGCTGTTCTTCGTCAGCCAGGGGACGTTGCAGAACTTCCTGCCTTACCTGCATGTGACCACGCTGGAAGGGGCACAGCAGACCTTGCCGATGGGACCCGTAGCCTCGCAGGAAGCGATCAAGATGCTCGGCACCAACGGTGGCGGCTTCTTCGGTGCCAACTCGGCGCATCCGTTTGAAAACCCAACCGTATTGACCAACTTTGTACAGATGCTGGCGATCTTCCTGATCCCTTGCGCCCTGTGCTTCGCCTTTGGTCAGGTCGCCGGTGAAAACCGCCAGGGTCACGCGCTGATCTGGGCCATGGCACTGATCTTTATCGTTGCGGTGATCGTGGTGATGAATGCTGAGCTGGCTGGCAACCCGCATCTGAGCGCGCTTGGCAGTAGCAGCAACATCAATATGGAAGGTAAAGAGTCCCGCTTTGGCATTCTCGCCAGCAGCATGTTCTCGGTGGTGACCACTGCGGCCTCCTGCGGTGCCGTCAACGCCATGCATGACTCCTTTACCGCGCTGGGTGGCATGGTGCCGATGTGGCTGATGCAGATTGGCGAGGTCGTGTTCGGCGGCGTCGGTTCCGGCCTGTACGGTATGCTGCTGTTCGTGCTGCTGACGGTATTTATCGCCGGGCTGATGATTGGCCGCACGCCGGAATATCTCGGTAAGAAGATCGATGTTTATGACATGAAGATGACCGCGCTGGCGATCCTGGTGACGCCGACCTTGGTACTGCTGGGCACCGCGTTGGCGATTGCTACCGACGCCGGCCGTGCTGGCATCCTCAACCCAGGGGCGCATGGCTTCAGTGAAGTGCTGTACGCCTTCTCTTCGGCAGCCAACAACAACGGTAGCGCCTTTGCTGGTCTGAGCGTCAACACGCCGTTCTACAACCTGCTGCTGGCCTTGGCGATGTTTGTTGGCCGCTTCGGGGTGATCCTGCCAGTGCTGGCTATTGCGGGTTCGCTGTGTGTCAAAAAACGCCAACCGGCGGGCAACGGTACGCTGCCAACCTACGGGCCACTGTTTATCGGCCTGTTGGTCGGCACCATCCTGCTGGTCGGTGCCTTGACCTTTGTCCCTGCACTGGCGCTAGGCCCGGTAGCCGAACATTTACAACTGTGGTTGGCCAATTAACAGTCATAACAGAGAGAAGAACAAGATGACTCGCAAACAACGCGCACTGTTTGAACCGGCACTGATGCGTACCGCGCTGATCGATGCGGTGAAAAAGCTGGACCCACGCGTTCAGTGGCGTAACCCGGTGATGTTCGTGGTGTACCTCGGCAGTATCCTGACTTCGGTCATTTGGCTGGTGGTGCTTTCAGGCAACGCCGAAGGTAGTGCGACCTTTACCGGCAGCATCGCCATGTGGCTGTGGTTTACCGTGCTGTTCGCCAACTTCGCCGAGGCGCTGGCGGAAGGACGCAGCAAGGCTCAGGCAGAAAGCCTGAAGGGCACCAAGAAAACCAGTTGGGCAAAGAAACTCGCCACACCGAAGCGTGATGGCGCTACCGAGAAAGTCTCGGCCGAGAGCCTGCGTAAAGGGGATATCGTGCTGGTGGAAGCCGGTGACACCATCCCTTGCGATGGCGAAGTGCTGGAAGGCGGCGCCTCGGTCGATGAAAGCGCCATCACCGGTGAATCTGCACCGGTGATCCGTGAATCCGGCGGTGACTTCTCCTCCGTGACCGGCGGGACGCGTATTCTGTCCGACTGGCTGGTGGTGCAGTGCAGCGTCAACCCGGGGGAAACCTTCCTCGATCGCATGATCGCGATGGTCGAAGGTGCCAAACGCCGTAAAACCCCAAACGAAGTGGCACTGACTATTTTGCTGGTGGCGTTGACTATCGTGTTCGTACTGGCGACCGCAACCCTGTTCCCTTACTCGCAATACAGCGTGGAAGCCGCAGGCAGCGGCAGCATAGTCTCGATCACCGTGTTGGTGGCCTTGCTGGTCTGCCTGATCCCGACCACTATTGGTGGGCTGCTGTCCGCTATCGGCGTCGCCGGGATGAGCCGTATGCTGGGTGCCAACGTGATCGCCACCAGCGGGCGCGCCGTTGAGGCCGCCGGTGACGTTGACGTATTGCTGTTGGATAAGACCGGTACCATCACCCTAGGTAATCGTCAGGCGTCCGAATTCCTGCCGGCACCGGGGGTAAAAGAGCAAGAGCTGGCCGATGCCGCCCAACTCTCTTCGCTAGCCGATGAAACGCCGGAAGGCCGCAGTATCGTGGTGCTGGCCAAGCAGCGCTTCAACCTGCGCGAACGTGATTTGCAGGCGTTGAACGCCACCTTCGTGCCTTTCTCTGCGCAAACCCGCATGAGCGGCGTCAACGTGCAGGACCGGATGATCCGTAAAGGGGCTGTAGATGCCATTCGCCGCCACGTCGAATCCAACAATGGCCACTTCCCACGTGCGGTAGATGAGTTGGTGGAAAGCGTCGCTCGTACCGGCGGTACGCCGTTGGTGGTCGCCGAAGGACCACGCGTATTAGGGGTGGTGGCGCTGAAAGACATCGTCAAAGGCGGGATTAAAGAACGCTTTGCCGAACTGCGCAAGATGGGCATCAAGACGGTGATGATCACCGGGGATAACCGCCTGACCGCCGCCGCCATCGCAGCCGAAGCCGGTGTGGATGACTTCCTGTCGGAAGCCACGCCAGAGGCCAAACTGGCGCTGATCCGTCAGTATCAGGCGGAAGGACGCCTGGTTGCGATGACCGGCGACGGCACCAACGACGCCCCTGCACTGGCGCAGGCTGACGTGGCGGTTGCCATGAACTCGGGGACGCAGGCGGCCAAGGAAGCGGGCAACATGGTCGATCTCGACTCCAACCCGACCAAGCTGATCGAAGTGGTGCATATCGGCAAGCAGATGCTGATGACGCGCGGTTCACTGACCACCTTCAGTATCGCCAACGACGTAGCGAAGTACTTTGCCATTATCCCGGCGGCTTTCGCGGCAACCTATCCGCAGTTGAATGCGCTGAACGTGATGCAACTGCACTCCCCCGCCTCGGCGATTATGTCGGCGGTGATCTTCAACGCTCTGGTGATCGTCTTCCTGATCCCACTGGCGTTGAAAGGGGTGAGCTATAAGGCAATGAGCGCCGCTGCACTGCTGCGCCGTAACCTGTGGCTGTATGGTGTGGGTGGCCTGCTGGTGCCGTTCGTGGGCATCAAGCTAATCGACCTGCTGCTGACCGCGCTGAATATGGCCGGCTAAGATAACGAGGAATTTATGATGTCTTATTTACGTCCTTCTCTGGTTATGCTGATCCTGCTGACGGCGATCACCGGTATTGCTTACCCATTACTCACTACCGGGCTGTCACAGTTACTGTTCAGCGGTACGGCCAATGGATCGCTTCTCTATCAAGGGGATAAAGCAGTCGGCTCGGCATTGATTGGCCAGAACTTCACCCAACCGGGGTATTTCTGGGGTCGCCCTTCTGCCACCAGCGATTCGGCCTATAATACGCTGGCATCCGGCGGCAGTAATCTGGCCGCCACCAACCCGGCGCTGGATAAAGCGATCGGTGAGCGGGCAACGCAGCTGCGCCAGGCTAACCCGGCGATGAGCGGGCCGATCCCGGTCGACCTGCTGACCGCCTCCGGCAGTGGCCTGGATCCACAGATTTCACTGGCGGCCGCCAAGTACCAGTTAGCACGTGTCGCCAACGCTCGTCAGTTGCCGCAGGAACAGATTGCCAAACTGATTGATGAAAACACCGATCGCGCCACGCCTAATTTTATGGGGGAATCGGTGGTCAACGTGCTGAAGCTGAATATGGCGCTGGATGCGTTGAAATAACGGCAAACGTGATAAAACGTCGCTAAAGGGTTCGGCATTGCCGAACCCGCTTTGCATGGGTAAACAAGGAACTTTGATGGTGGATGACGAACTGCAACGCCCCGATCCAGACAGCCTGCTGGCGTTAGCCAATGAAAAGCCACGCGGCAAACTGAAGGTCTTCTTCGGGGCCTGCGCCGGGGTAGGTAAAACCTACGCCATGTTGCAGGAGGCTCAGCGGCAACGGGCGCAGGGGCTAGACGTGCTCATTGGCGTGGTGGAAACCCACGGGCGCCAGGAAACGGCGGCGTTGCTACAAGGGCTGTCGATCCTGCCAGCAAAACGCATCCAACATCGTGGCCGCCAGGTGCAGGAATTCGACCTCGATGCCGCTTTGGCACGCCATCCGGCCCTGATCCTGATGGATGAGCTGGCACACAGCAATGCCCAGGGTTCACGCCATCCCAAACGCTGGCAGGATGTGGACGAACTGCTGGATGCCGGTATTGATGTGTTGACCACGGTGAACGTCCAGCATCTGGAAAGCCTGAATGACGTCGTCGGCGGCATCACCGGGGTGCGGGTCAGGGAAACCGTGCCTGACCACGTGTTTGACGAAGCGACCGAAGTGGTGTTGGTAGACCTGCCCCCTGACGATCTACGCCAACGGCTCAACGAAGGCAAGGTCTATATCCCCGGCCAGGCCGAACGCGCCATCGAGCATTTCTTCCGAAAGGGTAACCTGATCGCCCTACGTGAGCTGGCACTACGCCGCACCGCCGACCGCGTTGACGACCAAATGCGGGCCTTCCGCGATAACCAGGGGCGTGAAAAAGTCTGGCACACCCGAGACAGCATCCTTCTGTGCGTCGGCCATAACAGCGGTAGCGAAAAGCTGGTGCGCATTGCTGCAAGGCTCGCGGCACGCCTTGGTTGCCACTGGCATGCCGTGTATGTCGAAACCCCCAAGCTGCACCGCCTGCCGGAAAACCAACGGCGATCCATCCTGCGTGCCTTGCGGCTGGCGCAAGAATTAGGGGCTGAAACCGCCACCCTTTCCGATCCTTCTGAAGAACGCGCGGTACTGCGCTATGCCCGGGAACATAACCTGGGCAAAATCATTATTGGCCGCCGTGGCGAACAGCGCTGGAAGCTGCGCGGCAGCTTTGCCGATCGTCTTGGTCAGCTTGGGCCAGATCTCGATCTGGTGATTGTTGCGCTGGAAAACGATACGCCGCTGCCGCAGGCCAAAGAGCATGATAACCGCGCCTTTAGCGAAAAATGGCGATTCCAGCTGCGGGGCTGTGCCGTTGCCGTGGCTTTGTGCGCGATCATCACGCTGCTGTCGCAATGGTTACTGCCGGGCTTTGATTCGGCCAACCTGGTGATGGTTTATCTTCTGGGCGTGGCGATTGTCGCCCTGTTCTTTGGCCGCTGGCCTTCGGTGCTGGCCGCGGTGATCAACGTCGCCAGCTTCGATTTGTTCTTCGTGCAGCCCGAATGGTCGTTCGCCGTCAGTGATATGCAATACCTGCTGACCTTTGCCGTGATGCTGACCGTCGGTATCACCATTGGTAATCTGACCGCCGGGGTACGTTATCAGGCCCGAGTTGCACGCTATCGTGAACAACGGGCGCGGCACCTGTATGAGATGTCCCGTGGGCTCAGCCAGGCGTTAAGCAGAGAAGATATTGCCAAAACCAGCCGTCACTTTATCTCCAGCAGCTTCCAGGCCAAAACCGTGCTGCTGCTGCCGCAGGAGGATGGATCCCTGCAACAGATGGTGGGTGAAGAAGGTGGCTTGCTGTCGGTCGATGAAGCCATCGCCCGCTGGAGCTATGGCAAAGGCTTACCCGCCGGGGCCGGTACCGACACCCTGCCCGGCGTGCCATACCAACTGCTGCCGCTCAGCACCTCCAAACAGACCTTTGGCCTGCTGGCGATTGAACCGAACAATCTGCGTCAGTTGATGGTGCCGGAGCAACAGCGGCTGTTACAGACCTTTGCGGTGCTGATCGCCAGCGCGCTGGAGCGCCAGCATCTGGCCCGCAGTGCCGAAGAGGCCAAGCTGGATGCCGAACGCGAACAGCTACGTAACTCGCTGCTGGCCGCCCTCTCTCACGATCTGCGTACTCCGCTTACCGTGCTGTTTGGTCAGGCAGAGATCCTGACGCTGGATCTGGCCACCGAAGGCTCCAGCCACGCTCCACAGGCCAGCCAAATCCGCCAGCAGGTGCTCAGTACCACCCGCCTGGTAAACAATCTGCTGGATATGGCGCGCATTCAGTCCGGCGGTTTTAACCTGCGCAAAGAGTGGCAATCGCTGGAAGAGATCGTCGGCGCCTCGCTGCATATGCTGGAACCCCTGCTGGTATTGCACGAGATCAAGGTGGAATTGCCGCAAGAGATGGTGTTGATCAACTGTGATGGCAGCCTGTTAGAGCGGGTGTTCACCAACCTGGTGGAAAATGCCAATAAATATGCCGGTGCCGATGCTATCATCGGGATCCGCGCCCACGCAGTTAAGGACTGGCTGGAAGTGGAGGTTTGGGATAATGGCCCCGGTATCCCGGAGGAACAGACCCAACTGATATTTGACAAGTTCTCCCGTGGTAATAAAGAGTCGGCGATCCCCGGCGTCGGTTTGGGGTTAGCGATTTGTCGTGCCATTATTGAAGTACACGGCGGCCGCATCTGGGCGGAGAACCGCGCCGAAGGCGGAGCCAGTTTCCACTTTATGCTGCCGTTGGAAAAGCCACCCGAACTGGATGGAGCAGATTTTGACTTATAACCCAAGAGTAGAGGCCCCGTGACCACATCGCCGACTAACATTCTGATTGTGGAAGACGAGAAAGAGATCCGTCGCTTCGTGCGCACCGCGCTGGAGAGCGAAGGGTTACGGGTGTTTGAAAGTGAAACCTTGCAGCGTGGGCTGATAGAGGCCGGCACGCGCAAGCCGGATCTGATTATTCTTGATTTGGGGTTACCCGATGGCGACGGGCTGGACTACATTCGCGATCTGCGCCAATGGAGCGCGGTGCCGGTGATTGTCCTTTCCGCACGCCATGCCGAAGAGGACAAGATTGCCGCGCTGGATGCGGGTGCCGATGACTATCTCAGCAAGCCGTTCGGCATTGGTGAACTGCTGGCTCGGGTGCGGGTTGCGCTACGCCGCCACGCCAATAGCCAACAGGAAAGCCCACTGTTCAGCTTCTCCGATATCACCGTCGATCTGATCAACCGCAGCGTCTTGCGTAACGGTGAAGATCTGCATCTGACGCCCATCGAATTCCGTTTACTGTCCGAGTTGCTGGCCAACTCTGGCAAGGTGATCACCCAGCGGCAGCTACTCAGCCACGTCTGGGGGCCCAATTACGTCGAACACAGCCACTATCTGCGCATCTATATGGGCCATCTGCGGCAAAAGCTGGAAGCCGATCCGGCGCGGCCCAGGCATTTGCTCACTGAGACCGGCGTCGGCTATCGGTTTATGCCTTAATCCTGCGACGATGTGGGCCCTTTCTTCAGTCCGATCATAAACGCCTTAAACGAGTCACGCAGGGGCTCAAACAGCGGATGCTTGCGGTTTTCTATCATCACTTCTGAGAACAGCTTGAGCCCGACGGCAAAGGCCGCGCTGTTCTGTTCGCCAAAGTTCAGATCCTCTCGCCCTTGAATGCGCTCAACAATGGCCAGAATATCGTCGTGATTTTCTACCTCAAACACCAACTCCGGCTTGTCGACGGGTTCACCTTTACGGTCTGTCAGGGCTTCTACGGTAATGCGGAAACGGTGGCCTGGCATCAGTTATCCTCCTGTGGCTGTTTTGGCGATACCATTTCGGCTTCGATAGCCTCCACGGCGGTCAGCAGTGCCTGATTGATACGCCCGACCTGCTCCTGAGACAAATCCGCACGCATCATGTTGCCGCGCAGCAGATAGCGCAGGCGATTCATCACTTCGGAGATCCCGTCGGCCAGATTACCCTCATGGCGATGATCGCGCCCCGCGCCAGCCAGACGAGCAAAAATCACTTCGATGGCTGCCTGATGCTTTTGCAGTTCCTGCTTGCCGAGTTCGGTAATTTGGTAGCTCTTACGGCCATTGCCAGCCACCGCGGGTTCCAGGAAGTCTTGCTCCTCCAACAGCGTGAGGGTTGGGTAAATCACGCCTGGGCTTGGCACATACAGGCCGGAAGAAGCCTCTTCGATCGCCTTGATCAGTTCGTAGCCGTGGCTAGGTTTACGCTCTACCAGCGCCAGCAGCACCAGGCGCAGATCGCCGTGCTCAAACAGGCGATGACGCCCGCGCCCGCCCCGGCCATGTTCTTCACCACCACGGCCGTGTTCCCCGCGGCCAGCAAAATGATGACGGCCGCCACGGCGGTGGTGGCAATGCCCCTCTTCCCGCTGGTCGTGGTGACCATACGAAAGGTGACGTGCAAATCGATTAAACATCATGGTTGTTACCTCTTGATTGATGATATGAGCATCGATGCATTTAGATATATCTAAACCACGTCGATGGCCATAATCTAGATCGATATATCTAAATACGCAAGAGGTAACCCCATTTTAGATATATCGGAATTATATTTGGGGATTGCAGCCTCCTTCCACAACTTTACAAAGGAGTTAATGGCCAATCTTCTTGCTAGACAGTTCTTGTGTGCGTACCGAAACAGCCTGCACGCGATGATCTCGTGCCAACAGGCTGTATATCGTCGGCAAAACAAACAGCGTAAACAAAGTACCCATAAGCATCCCGGTAACCACCACAATGCCTATAGCAAAGCGGCTAGCTGCACCCGCACCATTGGCGAACAGCAGTGGAACCAGGCCAGCCACCATCGCGGCCGTGGTCATGAGCACCGGGCGCATACGCACGACAGCGGCCTTGTAGATCGCATCAATTGGACCGACGTGCTCCGTTTTCTGGATATCGTTGGCGAAGGACACCATCAGAATTCCATGCTTGGAAATCAACCCGATCAGCGTCACCAGCCCGATCTGCGTGTAGATATTCAAGGTTTCATAGCCGAGCCATAATGGGATCAGCGCACCGCAAATCGCCAGTGGCACCGTCACCAGAATGACCAATGGATCACGCAAGCTTTCATATTGAGCCGCCAGCACCAAGAAAATCACAATCAGGGCAAAGGCAAATGAAATGGTGAGTTGGTTGCCCTCCGCCACGAACTGGCGACTGTCGGACAACCAGTCGATCTTGGCACCGGGTGGCAACGGTTGGCGCTTGAGGTAGTCCACTGCCTGCCCCATTGTCACACCAGGCATCAACACAGCAGACACTGTAATCGCGTTCATCTGGTTGAACTGTGGCAACCGGTTAGCCTCAGGATACATCTGCACGTCTGCGATGGTCGCCAACTGTACGAGTTTTCCAGACTGTGTACGCACATAGTAGCCACCGAGGTTGTCAGGCGAGAGGCGCTGGGATTGTGACACTTGAGCGATGACATCATAGGAGCGATCATGCCAGTTGAATCGGTTGATATAGTTCTCACCGACTAAGATCGCCAACGTATCGGCTACAGCGCTCATCGTGACGCCCATTTCCCCCGCCTTGGACGCATTGATTGTCATGCGTGCCTGAGGGCTGTCGAAAGCCACGTCACTGTCCACGAACGCGAACAGCCTACTGTCCCTAGCCGTACTTTTGATGCCTTCTACCGCTTGGTATAGGCTAAGGAAATCGTCAGGCGAACGCACCACCATCTGTATAGGCAACCCGCCACTTCCCGCCGGCAGCGGAGCCCCCTGAAATGCAGCCACATTGACGCCAGTGATCCCCATACCTCTAACATTAAGGGTAGCTTCCACTTCGGCAGCTGTTTGCTGACGCTTCGTCCAAGGCTTGACCAGTACGCCACCGAAACCATTGTTCTGACCATCCGTCCCATTGGTGAACCAACTCGCCTCGTAGTCTGGCAATTCACGGAACATTTTCTCAACATCATGCGAGTATCGCTCGGTGTAGCCGACGTTGGCATACTGTGGAGCCTTGGTCTGAACGAAGACATATCCTTTATCCTCAGGGGGGGCCAATTCACGCTGCACCCCTAAAAACAACACTATGATGCCAGCCATAACCACAACGCAGACTATCAACACTGCCGAACGGGCATGTAGCGTGTGACCGAGCAACTTGCGGTAGACATTAGCCAGCGATGCCATTACGTACTCGATACGTTGGGCAAGATGACTTTCTGCCATCTTGCTACTAAGCAGATAGCTACTCATCATCGGCGATAGCACCAGCGCGATAATTCCAGAGACGATGACAGCGCTGGCGAGCGTGAAGGCAAACTCCTTGAACAGCGCCCCCGTCAACCCCCCCATGAAACCAATCGGGGCGTACACGGCAGCCAGAGTAATAGTCATGCCGATCACTGGCCATACGATCTCACGTGCGCCTACCAATGCGGCAAGCGGCGGTGAGAGTCCACTCTCGATATGACGATGAATGTTCTCCACCACCACGATGGCATCGTCCACTACTAGCCCGATAGCCAGCACCATTGCCAACAACGTCAACAGGTTGAGTGAGAAGCCGAAAGCCAACATCAGTGCCGCTGTACCTATTAAAGATAACGGGATGGTGATAATGGGGATGATGACAGCCCGCATCGAACCGAGGAAAAGGAAAATAACGATCACGACGATAACCACAGCTTCAAGCAACGTACGGATGACTTCTTCGATAGAAGCATTAACAAAGCTTGCCGTGTCAAACTGACTGAACAGTTTCAATCCCGGCGGCGCAGAGCGCTGCAAGTCAGGCAGTAATGCGTTAACACCAGCAACGATCTCCAGCGGATTGCCATCGGGTGTTGGCTCGATAGCCAGTGATACCCCTTGAGTACCACTGCTGAAGAATGTACTGTCGTAATTCTGCCCCCCCAACTCGACCATCGCCACATCAGAAAGGCGCACAACGCTGTTTTCCGAGCGTTTAATGACCATGTCGCGGAAGTCTTGGATGCTACGTAGATCTGTAACGACCGTGATGGGGAACTGTGTGTCGGCTCCCATTAGCTTACCGGGGGCCGCCTGTACGTTGTTGGAGCGCAATGCATTGGCTAAATCTTCAGCAGTCAGACCACGCGCAGCAAGTTTATCTGGATTAACCCACAGGCGCATTGCCAGTGACTGACCACCGCGAATTTGAGTGGTGGCCACGCCCGGCACCGAGGTGACCATAGGCTGAGCCACACGACTGATGAAGTCAGAGATCTCAGGGATAGAATGCTTGTCACTCATAAACACCAAATATTGCACGTCCGAGGCACCATCTGTGATCTTGTTGATTATTGGATCGGAGGCTCTTTGTGGTAACAGGTACTTCACCTGCTGTACTTTGGCGAGTATTTCTGTCATGGCTCGGTCAGCGTCAGCATTGAGCACCAGCTTGGCCTTTATCTGGCTATTGCCCTGCGTAGAGGTTGAGGTTAGATACTCAATACCATTGGCAGTGGAGATAGCCTGCGCTATCGGTGTAGTTACAAAACCCTGCATTACGTTCTGCGTGGCGCCGGGGAAACTGGTTTCTACTATGATGGTCGCGCTTTCCATTTTGGGGTACTCACGCATCGGCAACGCGGATAACGCTACTATACCGGCCAGTAGAATTAACGTGCTCAACGCAACCGACAAGATGGGGCGGCGAATGAATATGTCCGTGAACTGCATGTTTACTCCTTGCCAGTCGTTGTGGCTGATTTTTGCACGACACGCAAATCGGCACCCGGCTGGATACGCAACTGACCTTCCGTAACGATCACGTCACCAGCTTTCAGCCCCTGTGTGACAATGACCTGGTCACCGATGCGTCGGCCCGTCTGGATAGGTACAACGACTGCCTTGCCGGACTTCGTGGCCTCTTTGCCTTGCACCACTATCGCTACATCCCCGGACGAAGATGTGATAACGGCCGAGCTCGGCACCAGCAAGACATCAGGTTCGTCAGGTAGGGACACAGCGACAGTGACGTACATGCCAGGTCGTAGCTTGTGCTGAGTATTTGCCAATTCTGCCTGAATGGTTGCATTACGAGTCTCATGGCCTACTTGGGGATCGAGGGCTGTGATCTTCGCTTGCAGGTGTTTGACTTCAGAGGTGTCACCATGCACCTCGACATGCTGGCCGACCCTAATACGGGACAACTCTTGCTGAGGCAGATCAAAGTTCACGTAAAGTGAATCCAGATCGGTAAGAGTGACGGCGCTATCGCCAGCATTCAGATATTGACCTAAGTTCACTTGCCGCAGCCCGAGCTCTCCGGCGAATGGGGAGAGGATGCTCTTTTGTCGGATGCGGGCTTCGAGTTGTGCTATAAGTGCTTGCGCCTGGTCACGCTCGGAGCGCCTCTGCTGAAATATTTCCTTGGCTAAGGCACCAGTTGCGGCAAGCTTTGACGCCCGTTCGAACTGTTGTTCAGCAAAGGCTGCGCTGGCCTTGGCTGCTGCGAGATCGGCACGTTCAATTGCATCGTCAAGTTTAACCAGTAGCACATCTGCGTTTACGTGCTGCCCTGGTTCGAACGCAATTACGGAGATGCGTCCGGCTACCTCACTAGACAAGGTCACCTCTCGTTCGGCTCGCAGGTTGCCTATGGCTTGCAGTTGTACTGGTGCTGGCTGTAATTTCAACTCCGTGACCACAACATCCACGGGGCCGGGCGGGGTGTAGCCGGGGCTATTGCTGCGACTGGCACGCCAAAGCCACAATAAGGAGATGACTAACACTAGGGCGATGATGACAATCATGATCGCTCGCCAGGGTTTTTCTGTCTGAATGGGGTTTTGGAGTAGTGCGCGCACAGGTTCATTCATGGTGTTTGCTCCAGGATTCAGTGGGTGGGACTATTCGCCTGGATACTCGCTATATCCAGCCATTAATCTGTAATATATTAATGGTTTATTTTTATACGGAAAAAGCGAATCCCGTAAAGAGGACAACGCCCAGAGATTATCATTGAGCATCTGTATATTTGAATATTTGAATATTTGATTCCATTAACACTCCTAGAGAACATATTATTCTAACCAATTGCATTTGGTTATTGATACCCATTTTTCCATAAATGATATTGCGTTGACTCTTTACAGTATTGATCGAAACACCATTTTTAATAGCGATATGGCCAAGCTTCTCACCATTGCCCAAATGGGTTGCGACACTTGCCTCCCGAGAGGTTAAATCGAAAAGTGCACATAGTAGGGATTCACTTCGAATATCTCTAAAGGGATCGCGTAAAATTAACACCGCTTCATTATCACGTAATTCATTGGCATTAGCTGCAACAATACGAGCCACGTAAAATCGCTCTTGATCTCGTTGTATTTTCATTAACTCTGTTGTAGGTTGGGGTGTGGAAAAAATATCCACCAATAATTTTTTTAACTGAACATCACTGTAGCTATCATGTAGTTTTAAATTATTATTATGCAGTGACATACCATCGCATCTATTGAGGATTCCATATCCTTCAGCGTTAGCCTGAATGAGTCGGCGAGTCTTTGATAAATAGAATATTGCAGTTGCCGAGTTATCGAATGCATTCAATATACTAAAATCAGTTGGAGCCTGGTCACATAATAAAAAATGTTCTTGAAGTGCCATCCGAAGAAGTGGAGATAATAGTGAGATAGAATGAGTGTCGGATTTTTTAAACTCGCCGCGATTAAGATCGCTTCGTAACACTAAAACTCCCCTATCACCTTGTTGAGAATAAAAGTTAACGAGCAAGGCATCTTTATATCCAAATGACATAAAATAAGATTTATGTATTTTACCCCATCGGGGATATTGATAGCATAAATCTGCCATAGTAAACCCCTCGTCCAATCCATATTTAATGGCTCTATCTGAGATAGGGTCTATATTGCATCGCTTATTAGCATAATAATCTGAGAAATTTTTATCGACACCAGTATGATAAGTAAAATCCATCGATTTTACTGAACTATTTATAGTCAAAGAAAGAGAACTGGATGAAACGCCAAACAAGGAGTTAATGTTATCAAGTACCCCTTGAACAGAACGTTTCGTATCTTTACCACTATAGAGTGGCCGTAAAGCCGAGAAAAACATATCACGCCAGTCCATATCAGACACCTGTTTTAGCTATTGATCCTTCGGTTTTTTTCAAAACATTATAGTTCGACAAGCATATTCCCTGATACTAACACTCAATCAATATATTTAATTTTTTTCTGCATTTGGGAAAGTCATTTGTTATTGCTCGCATCTGTAAAACCATGCTTGCGTGCGCTGAACGCAGCAACAAACGTAATGACTAATAGACCAACGACAAAGTATGGGAGTGATAACACCCCAAATTTATCAAGAAGTACTCCACCGAGCAGCCCTCCACCGCCAATCGCGATATTCCAGGTTGTTACCATCATTGATTGGGCAACATCGATAGCATCACCTGCAGTTTTAGCCAGTGCCGCCTGCAGAAGCGTGGGGGATCCCCCAAAAGCAAAACCCCAGGCAGCTATACAGATATAAACAGACCAATGCTGCCCAGTAAAAATCAGGGTAAAGATCGATAATGTAAACAGTATGATACTTGCTATCATTGACTTTCTAGGCCAGAGATCAACTGTGGCCCCGGCGCACAAGACTCCCGCCAATGCTGCCAAGCCGAAAACCAAGAGAACGAGGTCAAGACTACCAAGCCCTACGCGGGTGAAAAAAGATGCCACATAAGTGAAAAGTGTATTATGCGCCAGTATAAATGTGAGGGTTACAAACAATACAGCGGATACACCATTCATTTTAGCAACCTGGAGCAGAGAAAAACGTACCCGGTTTTTTTGACCCGGAGAATCAGGCACCGATACAATAACCCAAACAAACAGAACCGCCGTAAGTAAACTCATAATCATAAAATCTGAGCGCCAACCGATTAGTCCAGCAAAATATGAACCAGCAGGAACCCCAATAGTCAGGGCTAACGGCGTACCTAGCATCGCGATTGCAATCGCACGACCGGCGAGATTTGGGGGCGACATGCGAATGGCAAAGCCAGCAGCCAGAGACCATACTAATCCAGCGAAAACCCCACCCAAAAAGCGTGCTATTAGCGTCAGGAGGTAACTGTGAGAAAGTGCGGTGATGGTATTAACTATCGCAAATCCAACGATGGCTATTAATAATAAAGGCTTGCGTCGCATCCCCTGGGTTAAAGCAATCAACGGAATTGCGCTGACCAACGATCCTGCCGCATAGACCGTTACTAATTGCCCTGCATAACTAGCCGATACCCCAAGATCCTGACTAATCCAGAGCAATAACCCAGCTGGCATGGCCTCCGTTAGCATTGTAATGAAGCATGCCATAGACAAAGCTAATAAACCAAACAACGGTAACTGATTCTTTGAAAGCTCGCCCCCCTCAGGGAACTTTGGCACATGAGATGATGTAGAGAAATTATCCATTGTTGTAACACTCCCTATTTTAAATAGCATTAAATAAAGTAAAGGAAAATCTGATAACTCGCAATACTTTCACTCTGGTTAATACGGCCTACACATAAAATCAGTGTAATTTGATATGCTGAAATTTTTTCTTTTGATGAATGATACGTAAAGCGTCGTTTAGATATAATCAATATTGATCATTTTTTTTTCACCAACATCACCCCATGGGGTGATGTTGGTGAATAGATATTTGTATTAGCGTAACACTTAACACTAAAGAACAACTCTGGCTACTTGATAGCACTAGGCTTCCTTGCCATAACTAGGTCGCCAGGTTGATATTGATATAAGGAGGCTTCTTTGAATCAGAAATTCATTGAATTTATGCGTAAGAAAGGTGATGACAAATGCATTATTCTGGACGAACAACACTTCTCTTACCAGGATGTCGTTGAAGGTATGCAACAATGGACATCCGTATTTTCTAGCAACGGTATCATGTCTGGATCGGTCGTAGCTATAGAAGGGGCCTACTCCCTAGATATGGTAACGGCGATGCTTTCACTACTTTCTCGTGGAGCGATTGTCATTCCAATCGCCCCAACGTCTCGAGGAAAAAGATCAGACTATTATGATATTGCACAGGTTGAGTGGACAGTATTTATTGACGCAACGATGCATCCAGTAACCTGCAGTTTAGAACGTCGTAGAATGGATCAGACCGAGTTTGTCGCATCACATCCCCTCTATAAGCAAATTACAGAGAGCGAACATGCGGGTTTAGTTCTGTTTAGCTCGGGAACAACAGGCCGTCCCAAAGCATCTTTACTTGACGTGCACAAGATATTCACTCGCTATTCCAACAGCAAGAAGGCGCAAGTCATTCTAGCCTTCCTGAGTCTGGATCACATTGGCGGTATCAATACTCTATTGCACACTCTGTCAACTGGGGGCGTCCTTGTTACAGTCTCGGAGCGAAATGCACGAACGGTTTTCGAAGCGATACAAAACCATCGAGTACAGGTACTTCCTACAACTCCAACCTTCCTGAATATGATCTTGCTTTCCGACGTTTGTGAAAAATTTGATACCAGCTCCTTGGAGCTTATCACATACGGCACTGAGCCAATGCCAGACGCTAGACAGCATAAAAATGGCTTTGCCTCATGTGCGCTTAAAACAGACATATGGCCTGACTGAGTTAGGTATAGTCCCAACTAAGTCAAGGGAGAACGGATCGCTATGGATGAAACTTGGCGGAAGTGGTTTCGATTATAAGATCATAGACAATATTCTATGGATAAAATCTAATATGGCGATGCTAGGATACCTCAATGCTGACTCACCTATCGATTCAAATGGCTATTTCAATACACAAGACGTGGTTCGCATTGATGGGGACTATGTTCAGATACTTGGTCGTGACTCAGAGATTATCAATGTTGGGGGTGAAAAAGTATATCCAAATGAAGTTGAGAATATTCTTCTGACGATGCCAAATGTCGCAGCTGTTCGTGTTAGTGGATATCCAAGCCATATCACTGGAAATGTCATACTTGCCACTTTTAAACTGGTAGAAGATGAAGATATTGAGTCACTTAAAGATCGCGTAAGCAAGTATTGCAGAACACGGTTGGATCCTTTTAAAATTCCAATTGTGATCGAAATCACACAATCAACCCTTCATTCGGAACGCTTCAAAATGATCCGTTCAGGAGAGATTTTATGAGCGAGGTTCCGGCACAAGTTGCGATTGTAAGCGGTGGCAGCCGCGGTCTTGGCAGAGCTATCGTAGAAAATTTGATTTCGGAAGGATGGACAGTAGCGACATTCAGTCGACACCATAACGAGTTCATTGAAAAATACCAGAAAACATATCCTGGGCAATTTTATTGGCATGAACTTGATATAATTAATCATGGAAAATTGTCCCTGTTTGTCGAATCCGTGGTCGTTCATTTTGGTGCAATACATCTTCTTATCAACAATGGAGCGATACTCCACCAAGGACTTTTTTTAAGTATCCCCATTGAAATAATTGATGAAATAGTCAACATCAATTTGCTAGGCCCAATTAAACTCACCAGGGCTTGTGTTCGTATAATGGCCCAACAGAAGGTGTGCGGCAATATTATCAATATATCTTCCGTTGGAGCGATCAGGGGTTATCGAGGAACCGCAGTTTATTCCGCGACCAAGGCTGGTCTGGATGGGTTCATGCGGAGTTTGGCACGAGAGTTAGGCCCTCTAAATATCCGTGTTAACTCTATTGTACCTGGTCTTTTCGACTCTGTACTTTCTGCTAATGTCTCAGATATCAATCGCAATAAGATTACGAAGCGTACACCTCTAGGAAAATATGCAGATCTTGTCGATATACTAGGCACAGTGTCCTTTCTCATATCGCCTCTTAGCAAGTTTATTACTGGTCAGTCAATCATCGTAGATGGAGGTCTCACATGTTAACGCAAAATGAAATAAATGAAATAATTCTCAATAAAATATCATGTTTAATGTCACTCGATGTAGATAATATAGATGTTTTCTCCGCATTTGATCAGATTGGACTTGATTCATTAAGCTTGGCAATGCTGTTAATAGAACTAGAGAAAATTTTTAAACACGACCCTTTCAGTGAAGGTAAAACCTTATTATCTGACATAAAAAATATAAAAGATATCATTAATATTTATGTAAAAAATCAAACTTTGCTATCGAGGTAGGTTATGTCATCAATTCAAACGTTCTCATCGATCGACGAAATTCTTGGCCCTTCGGAGAATAGGTTTTTTTCCTCTGGATATAGACGTTCCGAACATCATATTTCCAATCTGGTTTTACGTGCAAATACAGAAGAAAAACAGCACTGCCTTGAAGCAGTTGTTTCACTTTCCTACCCTCGCGATTGGTCAGTCAAAAATATTGGGATGGATGTGACACCACATCTAAGCACTATAGATATGCTAGTTATCGCAATACAGATGATTGAGACTCACCTAACATGCTGTTTCGATCTCAGCCAGACTGAACTACAAAAAATTCATATTGGCGAGATTGCTATCCATGCAGGGACGAAGCCACAGGAGAATTTGAATGATATACCTATTACTGCCACGCTGCGGCGCAGTGAACCAAAACATAATGATCCTTATCGATTCATATCGACCTATGAATGTCGAGTTGGACTTATGCGAGCGGTATGTCAGGTTGAGCATCCGCCATCAGGGAGTAAAAAGCCAAAAGAACTGAGATATCGCAGTATTGATGATGCTGTTGAAAACATGCAGAACCGCTATTATACCACTGGGTATAAAAAGCAAAAACATATCCTTTCAAATATTATTTTAGATCTTACTAATTTAACCGCAAATGCCGATGTAGAAGTTCTAGCCAATGGTGATGATGCTTATATCACATTACCTCAGGCAGCTAGTTACATTGATGTATTTGTAACATGCGCACAATTAGCCCAGACGCTTTTATATTCCCTTGATGGGCTTACACGCAATGAAACTTCGACGCTTTGGATGATCAGGTCGCACTTTTCCGAAGGGTCCGAAAGTGTTAATCATGAAATGAAATCGAAAGCGTTTATTTCAGAAAGTAAAATAATAGAGTTAAATGGAAGAAAATGGCGTAACGCAAATATCATAGGGACGCTTGGCAATAAAGACGTTCGGATAACATTCGCACATGCTTTACCTTCAGCATTTTACTGAGCGGAAATTAAAATGGATAGAACTATGAAAATTGGAATATCAGGCACTTACTCATCTGGAAAAACTTTAACTGCGATGGTTCTGGCCTATTATACAGGTATACCTCGTCTTCTTTCAAAAGCAATCAGGGAAATAATGCCTAGGCTGATGCCGGGGAAACGCCTTGCAGATGTATCACCTGAAGAATTTCTGCATTTAATGATTGCTCGTCATATTGGTCGAGTGGAATATGAACTTAGGCAAGGTTCCAGCTACATTTCGGATGGTTCTTCATTACAGGAATTTATTTATGGCGAAGCCCGGCTAGTGTATGGAATTAATCCATCGATTGGTGCTGAAGATAATAACCAATACGCGGCCGATATTCCATTTTTTGCGCGGACCCTGACGGAGGTTGGCCGTTCTCTAAAATCTCATGTCGCCAAGACATATGACATATTTTTTCATCTCAAACATGAACTGCCTCTTACTAATGATGGTCATCGCCCGATGAATACCGACTTCCGAGATTTAGTTGATAGACGTTTGTTGGAAATACTGAATGAAATTAAAGTTCCATATTTAGTAGTAAGTGGGAGTGTCGAACAAAGGGTTACACAGATCTGCGAGCATATGAATCTGATGCCTGTGATGTCTATATCCGAAGCGATTGAACGTGCCAGACTAGACTACACAGGACAGGACCTTCGCCTTGAAGATGAGCGCTCCAAGATACGAGTATGATAGATAATGGTTTACGTTATCTGCCTTATAGAAATTCGGTATTTGATTATAAAAGGACTCAGGAATGACCCCCTCCAAAATGGCGAGAAGATCTATAGATTCAGTAGGCCAATTTTCATCCGTTGATGTGACCCGTGATCCGCAATGGTTTATCGACTTTATGGATAACGCTAATTGCCTACCTGAGCACGAATTAATAAATCGGCGGCTTGCTGAAGTGATGGAACCTTTGGACTGTAAGCGTATCCTTGAATTAGGATGTGGTACTGGTAATGATGTTCGCCGCTTAATGACGCTTTACCCAGAAATAACCGAGGTTGTGGGTGTCGATTTAAGCGAAGCAATGATTGCAGAGGCGAATAATAGAATAGGAGATGACTCTCGCATTCGCTATGAGCAAGGAGATGGAAAACGGCTTGCTTTTGCCGATAACACCTTCGACTGTGCCAGAGCAAAGTTAGTGTTAATGCATTGCGAAAACATTGATGCGACGTTAACTGAACTTATTCGTGTTGTAAAACCAAATGGAAAGATTGCGGTTTTCGATCACGACTTCGATGGACTTTTGATCGACCATTATAATCAGCCACTTACTCGACTTATAGTGGAGAGATTTTCAAATAAAGCCAAGAACAATTGGAGTGGCCGCCAGTTGTTCCGCAGATTCTTGCAACATAGGCTTGTTAATGTGGCTGTTGAAGCCATCAGTGTCAACCTCACATTCGAGTTACTTCGATCCATGTTTTTAGGACAGGATGATATAAGTGAACTTGCTAGTGAGGAACAAGTGTGGTGGGAAGAGTTGGCGTGCAGCCAAGAAAGAGGCCATTTTTTTGCATCATTTCCTGGTTTTCTAGCCGTTGGAACAAAGTGAGGTTCTGCTGTTTTAACCAACTAGCCCAGTCAGTTACTTATGTAAATGACTGGGCTGAAACTGGAAACGACAGGTAGATATTATTTTGCTGAAGCTAACACTTCGCTGACGATCTCGACCGCTTCATGCTCGATCTTTTCACGGTGCTCGGCACCCAGGAAGCTTTCGCAGTAGATCTTGTAAGCCTCTTCGGTACCCGAAGGACGAGCGGCAAACCAGCCGTTGTCGGTCATCACTTTCAGGCCGCCGATAGATGCGCCGTTACCCGGAGCTGCAGTCAGACGCGCGGTGATAGGATCGCCCGCCAGAGTGCTGGCCTTGACCATTTCCGGAGACAGCTTGGACAACGCCGCTTTCTGTGCGGAGGTTGCCGGAGCCTGGATACGGTTGTAGCTTGGCGCACCGAAGCGTTTGGCCAGATCGTTATAGTGATGCTGCGGGTTTTCACCGGTGACCGCGGTGATCTCGGCCGCCAGCAGGCACATGATGATGCCGTCTTTATCGGTAGACCAAGGCGTACCGTCAAAGCGCAGGAACGAAGCCCCGGCGCTCTCTTCGCCGCCGAAGCCGAAGCTACCGTCGAACAGGCCATCAACAAACCATTTGAAACCGACCGGCACTTCCACCAGCTTGCGGCCCAAATCGGCCACTACGCGGTCAATCATCGCGCTGGAAACCAGCGTCTTACCGACGGCAACGTTGGCACCCCATTGCGGGCGATGCTGGAACAGGTAATTGATGGCAACGGCCAGGTAGTGGTTCGGGTTCATCAGGCCCGCAGGCGTGACGATACCGTGGCGGTCATAGTCCGGATCGTTGGCAAACGCCAGATCGAACTTGTCGCGCAGGGCCAGCAGGCCAGCCATTGCCGATTCGGACGAACAGTCCATGCGGATGATGCCGTCATGGTCGAGGTGCATAAAGCGGAAGGTCTGATCGATGGAGTCATTCACCAACGTCAGATCCAGCTTATAGTGCTCGGCAATGCGCTGCCAGTAGGCAATGCCGGAACCGCCAAGCGGGTCGACGCCCAGCTTCAGGCCCGCACGCTGAATGGCTGGCATATCGACAATGTCCACCAGCCCTGCCACGTAAGGCTGCACCAGATCCTGCGCATGCAGATGGCCGCCAGTCCAGGCTTTATCCAGCGATTGACGCTGCACGCCCTGCAGCTTGAGGCTCAGCAGTTCGTTGGCACGCTTTTCAATCACGGAGGTCAGGTTGGTATCGGCTGGGCCACCGTTTGGCGGGTTATATTTGATGCCGCCGTCTTCAGGTGGGTTATGCGAAGGCGTAATCACGATGCCGTCTGCCTGCGCGCCCCCTTTACGGTTGAAGCACAAGATAGCATGTGACACGGCAGGGGTTGGCGTAAAGCCGTTGTTTTCCTGCACCACCACGTCAACGCCGTTGGCGGTCAGCACTTCCAGCACGGAAATAAAGGCGGGTTCGGACAGCGCATGGGTGTCTTTGCCCACGTAGCAAGGGCCAGTGGTGCCCTGTTGACGACGCACTTCGGCAATGGCCTGAGCGATCGCCAGGATATGCGCTTCGTTAAAACTCTGACGAAGCGCGCTGCCGCGGTGCCCTGAGGTACCAAATTTCACCGCGTGTGCAGCATTACCGGCCTCGGGTTGCAGTACATAATACTGCGACGTCAGCTGGGCTACGTTGATCAAATCACTTTGCTGAGCGGGTTGCCCGGCACGTGGGTCATTAGCCATCGACTACTCCCTAAAATGCCAGTACTGTGGCCGGGCAATGAGTCGCTTACGGCCACCGTAACGGGCTGTTCGCTAAATTAGACGGTGCCGCAAACTTTCTCGATCAGTTCCGCAGGGAACTGCATGGCCTGCATGATGTGTTCGATCATGCTGCGTTTGCGGCCGGTGTTGGTATTGGTGATCACCCAGTAAGGCGTACCTGGCACATGCTTGGGCTTGGTATGCGTTCCGTTGGCCAGCAGCGTTTGCTGATCGCCAGCAAAATAGGTACGGGTACGGCCATGCAACGAATCCGTTGCCGCGGCAAAGCCCGCCGCATCGAGGGTGTACAAGGTGGAAAGTACCAGCATAAAACGATTTACAGCTTTGCTCTGTTCGGCATATTCGTCCGACAGCAGCAGCTCGCGCACCGCACGCACGCGATCGCGCGGACGCTGTGCTGCAACAGCAGCCGCTGACGGCTCTGCCTGGCCACTGGCAACCACAGGGGCCGTGCGCACAGGCTGGCCTGCGGTAAACTTCAACATACGCCGTAAAATATCAGACGCACTTTCACCGATATGTTGCGTGTGGCTGGCAATATAGCGGTAAAGTTCTTCGTCGACTTCAATAGTTTTCATCTTTATCCAGTACGTTTTTTCTACTTATGAACCTGAAGCCAATTGGTGCATTCAAGCCATGGGATTATAAGGTTAAAAGCGCGGGCGCGAACACTACAATGTTCTCCCAAACGGCAAAAGCAGACTTTAGCCAATCGCCTTGGCCGCCAACCCCTCACCATACCATGAAATATCGGCAAAATTCTGCGAACCAACCAATAATCTCTCTGGTCATGTTAACCTAACTCATTATCTCAAGATCATGAACTTCACCATGAAATTACATTATCAATTACTGGCCGCAGAGGCTGCCACGCCAGCGAACCTACCGATCGTGCTGATCCACGGCCTGTTTGGCAATCTGGATAACCTGGGCGTACTGGCGCGCGACCTGAACCAACAGCATACGGTGATCAAGGTTGATCTGCGCAATCACGGGCTGTCACCACGCGCAGCGGAGATGACCTACCCGGCGATGGCGCAGGATCTGTTGACGTTGTTAGACGACTTGCAAATCGAGCGAGCCATCGTGATCGGCCACTCAATGGGCGGCAAAGCAGCAATGGCATTGACCGCGCTAGCCCCGGAGCGAATTGAACGGCTGGTGGCGATCGATATCGCCCCGGTGGATTACGACACTCGCCGCCATGACCAGATCTTTACCGCACTGCAGGCCGTCACCGATGCGGGTATCACCCAGCGTCAGCAGGCTGCACAGCTCATGCGAGCCACGCTGCATGAAGAAGGCGTGATCCAGTTTCTGCTGAAATCTTTCCATGCTGGCAGTTGGCGGTTCAACCTGCCGGTGCTGATCGAGCAATATGAGAACATTATCGGCTGGCAAGAGGTTCCACCCTGGCCGCACCCGACGCTGTTTATCCGTGGTGGCCTCTCGCCTTACGTGCAGGATAGCTACCGCGATGACATCGCCCGCCAGTTCCCGCAGGCACGCGCCTATGTGGTTGCAGGTTCCGGCCACTGGGTCCATGCGGAGAAGCCGGACGCTGTATTACGGGCAATCCACCGCTTTATTGACCAGCCCTGAGCCCAAGTGGCGAAAAAACGCGCTAGAGAGAATAGCTTAGCGCGTTTGTAGCTAAGTTAGGCATTGTCGTCGCTCCATCTGCTGGGGTAATATGGCGCGCTATAATTTTGCCACCCTGTCCAGGTGTGAAGCTGCGCTTGGCTGGGGGTGAATTTGGGTTAGGGTTTATTGGCCCGAATTGTGTAAATCGAACCGTCTGGAAGCGTAAACCGCTTTTTGATGCAAACTCCCTTGCAGTAGCGCAACAATGGCAAAAGAACAAACGGATCGCACGACGCTGGATCTGTTCGCAGATGAACGCCGTCCAGGGCGCCCGAAAACCAACCCGCTTTCCCGTGATGAACAGCTTAGAATTAATAAGCGTAATCAGCTACGACGGGACAAAGTGCGTGGATTACGGCGTGTAGAGCTGAAAATCAACGCAGACGCGGTAGATGCTCTCAACAAACTGGCCGACCAGCGCAATATCAGCCGCAGCGAATTGATCGAACAAATGCTGTTGGCCCAACTGGCAGAAGAACAGCCAGAACACTGATCTCTGCCGCCGCACGCGCGGCACGGCGTTAAGGATGACGCCAGATCGGTTCCACCTCCGCAGAGGCATCGCATAAACGCGATAAAACCTCAGGGCAAATTTCTGGCATGATACGCATTTACGGCTGAGCAAGCCTGCCCTTGGCAGCGCCTCAGGCCGCGTTTACGCAACACATTCATTTGAATTAAAAGGTTATCTTTACTATGGCTCATGTAGGCATTTTCTTTGGCAGCGACACTGGCAATACCGAAAACATTGCCAAGATGATCCAAAAGACGCTTCAGCAAAAATTCGGCAACGACGTGGCAGAAATCCACGACATCGCCAAAAGCAGCAAAGAAGATCTGGCAGCGTTTGATATCCTGCTGCTCGGTATCCCAACCTGGTACTATGGCGAAGCCCAGTGCGACTGGGATGATTTCTTCCCGACGCTGGAAGACATCGACTTTAACGGCAAGCTGGTGGCGCTGTTTGGCTGTGGCGATCAGGAAGACTACGCGGAATATTTCTGCGATGCGATGGGCACCATCCGCGACATCATTGAACCACGCGGTGCGGCCATCGTCGGCCACTGGCCAACCAAAGGCTACCATTTTGAAGCCTCCAAGGGTCTGGCTGATGATGATCACTTTGTCGGGCTGGCCATTGACGAAGATCGTCAACCTGAGCTGACCAACGAACGTGTAGACGCCTGGGTCAAGCAAATCAGTGAAGAGCTGAGCCTGGCCGAGATCGTCGGCTAAACCTCTGCCTCGGCGGATACGTAGCACATAGTAAGGGCGCCGTAGAGCGCGCCCTTCTGTTATCGGCATCACGGATTAGAGCAATAGAAGCTACAAGTTTGTAACTTCCTACCTCGCCACGGTAGACTGAGATATCGGTTTATCCCATCCATCAAAGCTTTGCATGATTACCCTGTAAACGTGCAAAGATAGGTTTGTTAACAACCGGCGGTTTCTATTTGCAGCAACCGGTTCTATAATGAGACGCAATTAACGCTTTGTGCCAACCGATGCCATAGGCGAGAACGCCTCAACTTGATTAGCATAGTAACAGGACTGAATCCGCATGACTGATAACAACTCCGCATTGAAGAAGGCTGGCTTAAAAGTCACTCTTCCGCGACTCAAAATCCTGGAAGTCTTGCAGGATCCGGCATGCCATCACGTCAGTGCGGAAGATCTGTACAAAAAACTGATAGATATGGGTGAAGAAATTGGCCTGGCCACGGTATACCGTGTGCTGAACCAGTTTGACGACGCAGGTATTGTGACCCGCCACAATTTTGAAGGTGGCAAGTCGGTTTTCGAACTGACTCAGCAGCACCACCACGATCACCTGATTTGCCTGGACTGCGGCAAAGTGATCGAGTTCAGCGACGAATCCATCGAAGTGCGTCAGCGCGATATCGCCAAGCAACACGGTATCAAGCTCACCAACCACAGCCTGTACCTGTACGGCCACTGTGAAACCGGTGATTGCCGCGAGAACGAAACGCTGCACAACAAGAACTGATCCTGGCCCGCCAGAACGCGAAAACCGCCTACACGGCGGTTTTTTTATGCCTAAATGACAGATAAAAAAATCCCCGGACAGGCCCGGGGAAAAATATCCACTCAATTATCACAATTGCAGTTTTCTCTCACCTCGCACTATCTCAGCCCACCTACCGACACGTAGGCGGGCGGAGTTCTCACTTACGCTTTTACTGGCTCGGCACGGCTGAAGCGTTTGCCATCCGGGCTAATCGCGCGGATTTGCACATCTCCCGCTACCGCAGGGCGCGCTTTATCGTCATAACGCTGCCACTGTTTGCCGCCGTCGGTGGAATATTCAATTCCCAGGCCAGGCAGAGCAATATTCGCCTCCAACTTGCCACCGATGATGCGTGCACCAGGGACCGGCAGGCGATAACTCACCCCCGCTTTATCCATCTTGGCCAGCTCACGTTGGCCAATCAGGTTGGCAAAGCGCAGCCAGTCCTGATCCAGGGTTTTGGTATCGACCTGATGGGTTTCGCCACCTTTGTACTCACGGCCAGCTTTGTAATCCTGTTCCCAGCTTGCACGGTGCCATGCACGTTCTGCAAGCGACACGGCACGTGGGTAAATCATGTATTCCATCTGCTGGTCGGTACGTACCACTTCGCTCCACAGCTGGGCGGAAAGACCGTATGCGCCCGGCCATGGTTTATCGCTCTTGGCGGTGAAGTGGTTACCGTCACGGTCCACCGAAGTTTCGGCGTTCTGCGGCAGGTTATTCGGTGCAAAGCTGAAGATCTTCTGCTCGTCGCTGAAACGGGTGCCCCAATAGTAACCGTGCTCGTCCGGGCTGACTTCATACGGGAAGTCCATGTAGACGTAGTCCGGGTTAGAGATCACCACGTCATAACCCTTGTTCGCCCAGTCGTTAGCCGAGTCGAAACCACCCCAGTACAGGGTATCCCAGAAGTTCACCGCCACATGGTTGGTCGCGAAGGCCTTCGAGTCTTTGGCATCTTTCAGGCCGTCCTGCCACGCCTGCATTCTGTCAATGCCGTGTGCTTTCACCAACTGGCTGACTTCCAGACCGAAGTAGCTTGGCAAGTGTTCCATATCTTCCACTTTGCCGTCTTTGATGATGGCCTGGCAAACCTGCGACTTGGCCCACGGCTTGTCTTCTTTGCTCAGATCGAGGATGCCCTTGCCCGCTTCCGGGTTTTTCACGTCGGTATAGCCAGCGCCCAGACGGATGTTCTTCGCTTCGTCCCCACCAAAGTGCCAGGTTTTCAGCGGCTGACCGGCCTCTTTGTGCATCTGGGCCACTTCACCAATCACTTTGTCCACGAAGTTTTTGGACGAATCCAGGCATGGGTTCAGGTAGCTCTGGCGGTTGAAGTATTGCACCGAGGTGGTGTTGGAGGTATCGGTCGGATCCACCAGGCGGAACTCGTTGGCTTCTTTCTCTTTCCCTTCGGCAAGCAGTTTCTTGTAGCGAGCTTCCATGGAAATAATCGCCGCACGGGCGTGCGCCGGCATGTCGATCTCAGGGATCACTTCAATCTGGCGTGCCTGAGCATATTTAACGATGTCGATATAGTCCTGACGGGAGAAGAAGCCACCGTGCGGTGCCGGGCCAGAGCCATATTGTGGCATCAGGCAGGTGGTCTCGCTCAGGTCATGACAACGCTGGCCTCCCACTTCGGTCAACTCAGGCAGGCCAGGGATCTCAATGCGCCAACCTTCGTCATCGGTCAGGTGGAAGTGGAATTTGTTCAGCTTGTAGGCTGCCATTTGATCCAGCAGGCGTAATACGGCGTCTTTTTGGTGGAAGTTACGCGCCACGTCCAGGAAGATGCCGCGGTATTGGAAGCGCGGTGCATCTTTGGCATCCAGCGTCGCGATCTTCTTGCTGCCATCCGAAGGGATTAACGACAGGATGGATTGCAGACCATAGAACACCCCAGTCTGATCGAAACCGACGATCTCGGCACCTTTCTCGCCGATCTTCAGCTGGTAGGCACCAGGCACGGCCTGATCGCCTTTGAATGCCGCTGGCTTGATATCCGTCTTGATTGGATAACCGTTCGCCTGGCTCTCAATGCCCAGCAGTGCAAAACGCTCGGCTGCGGCATCTGCCGCTGGCTTGGTCAAGGCGCTCAGTTCCAGCGCCACGCCTTTGCTCAGGTCAATATCCTTAGCATGGACTTTAACTTCCATCGGGGTTGGGATGATTTGCCCACGCAGCGATGCCATCGGCAACACTTTCAGATCCTGGTTCTTGGTGAAGCGGCTTTCCGGCACCATCAGAATGTTGTTGTCATCCTTGGTACGCTTCCACTGGTCGCCGGTGAACGGGGCAACAAACTGGTGAACATCTTCCGTATCGGTATTCGACAGGATCTTCGGCTGAGCATCGCCGGAAGTGGCATACCAGCGCGGCAGGAAGTCGGTGCGGAACAGCTGCCAGTATTCAGCGATAATCGGGATTTCCACCGCCTGATTGGCCGGGAAGCTGGTGAATTTGTCCGTCGGTTCCAGCTTATACAGATCGCCGGTGATGTGGGTGATTTTGAACTGGTCGTTATCGACCTTCAGCGTCTGGCGCGGGCTGTGGAAATAGATCGCCCAGTCTTTATCTTTGATTTCCTGATTGCCGTTGGTCAAGGTGATCAGCACCTTGTGGCAGGACGCCCAGTCGGCACCCAGCTTGGCACAGTCTACGCCGTTCTCGGCGGCACGGTTGTCCAACATCTTCAGATTGACCTGCAACTGGCTGAGTTGATCAACCACCTGCTGGTTGGCCATGGCAGAACCCACGCTACCCAATAACCCAACGGTAGCCGTCAGGGCGGCGAGAGCACTCATCTTAAACTTGTTCATCTGCAACCTCTTGCGTAATCAGTTGTTGTTAGCGCGAATTTCTTTCCACAGCTTGCCGCATTTGGCGTCATACGCCTGGCCATTGCCGGTATGGGCGGCCTGGATGCAGCTTTGGTAATCCAGCACCCGCACGGTTTCCTGCTCAGCGAACTGTTGGTGCTGTTTCTCTTGCTTCAACACGTTCAGCACCGCCTGGCAGGCCTGCAATTTCTCTGGTGAACCTTCCGCGGTATTGATACAGGCGCTGTAAGCCTGGCGCAGCTTGACATCTTCCGGTGGCGCGGCCGACTGCGAGCAGGCGCTAAGCCCGGCAACCGCGACCATAATCAGCATCAGTTTTTTCATGGTTAAAGTCCTGTGGCATTTCCCCGGCAGCCTGGCCACCGGGGAGGCGCATTAGAAGATGGTGAACGGTGCGATAACGATGAATTTGACGTCTTTCTCGTCCTGGAAGATGTTGCCGTAACCTCCGCCCCAGCTTGGGATATCGGAATGGTTGTCATACTGCGTGAAGTGCAGTTTGAACAGGGTGCCTTTGGCGCGCCCGTCCTGCATGGTGTACATCGCATCCAGGCTGTAAGCGCTCTCTCTCAGACGCTGGCTCTGATCGTATATCGGGTTGGTGCTTGGCTTGGCGTCCCAGGCGTAAACGTAGGAAGCGCCGACGGCCATGCCAGGCAGGTTCCAGTTGCTGAGGTCATACATCACGCCACCGAACACGGCTTTTTCGCCGTTGGCGTTAAAGTCGGAGCGGTTATCCCACCAGATATCGAGGCGGCCGTTTGAGGAAGCGTAGGTCGGGGTCATACGCTGCAGGAAGAAGCCTTGGTTACCTTCCGCCTTGACCATGGTGCCTTCCAGACGCCAGTTGAACTGGCCGGTGGTATAACCGAAGGTCAGCGCCTGTAACCATGCCAGACCATCATAGATGCTGTTCGGATCGCGATTATCACCGATGCGGTCTTCTGCGCCGTAGAACTGGTAGCTGGTGGTCATTGGGTTGCCAGCCAGGTCAAACTTGTAAGACGCCTTGGTGAAATACTGATTCACGTAGCCTTGCGCCTGGCCAAACGCGGCTTCCAGCACCAGGTCGTTTTTGAAATCGTATTTGGCACCCAGCGAGTGCAGGTAGGACACGTTGGTCTTGCGATCGTTCTGACGGAAATCGTCCATCTCGATGTGCCAAGGCGCTTTGTATTTGTTGGTCCACATGTAGGAGAAACTCAACGCACCTGAATCGCCATAGTCAAAATTGGCCCCGGCTTCAGCACCCTGGTAGGTACCCGGCATAAAGCTCCAGTGCGGGGCCAGCAACGTTTGCCCGGTTGGCTGGATATAACCGGCACGTGCCCAGACCGGGCCATACTTGAATTTACCGGCTGCTTTATACAGGCTGATACCGCTTTTATCGCCGGAGTAATCTTCGTCATAGGTACGGTTACGGCTTGAGAACGCGATTTCGTTCGGGTGGCCACTCTCGCTGGATTCGGCCATTTCAATGGCGGTGAACGCCGCCACATCGAGACCAAACATGTCCGCCGCATAGCCGGAGGTGAAATCCAGGTTGGCGTTCCAGGTAGAGTGAGAGAGGTTGGTTTTAAAATCACCGGTTTCAACGTCTTTACGATCGCGTTGACGTTGCCAGTAATACACCCCACCGGTCAACGTAGAATCATCGATAAACCCTTCCGCTTGCGCTTCTGGGGCCATGACGAATCCGCTTCCTAATAGTGCACCCGCGACTGCGAGCGCCAGCGTTTTACGCTGAGCACCGTGCGTACCCATAAGAAAATTCCTCTTTGACTTTGACTTTAAAGTGCGCCCGCCTGCGTTCACCACTGCCCTGCACGGTCGCTAATATAAAAACCCTAATCGGGTAAAATTGTGCCGGGTGATAAAATTCACCTCGGCCTTGATACTGTAGCTAGACTATTTTTCGCGACGCGAATTATCAAATGAAAAGTGAGAGAGATTTGTCAAAGTATGACAAGGTGCACACATTGATGATAATTCGTTACAATAATGAGCAAGGTCACTATTTATAAATAATTCCCAATAAAATCAGATAATAAAATCTTAAAAAAGCTAATTCCCTGTGGATTGAAAGGTTTCAGCAAGCGAAAAACGCCGATTGGCGCTAAAAATGAGAGCGCTCTATAAATGATATTAATTCGCATCGCGAATATATAAGTCGAGATGATGAAAAATGACATGCAGTGATAACCAAGTTAATTCTTAGAAAAAAACAAGCGTGATCACCGCTAACAACAGCGCAAGGGAGGGTTGGTTTTAGGGATAAAGAAAGCCGAAAAGGGTGCAGCTTGTGTGCACGGGACTAGGTGCGGAAATTTGTAGGGGACGAACATGTTCGTCCCAAGTGGGTCAGGCAGTTAACCCTCCGTCGAGGATCAGGCTCTGTCCTGTCATATAACGACTGTCATCGCCGATCAGAAATACAGCCGCCCTGGCGACCTCGCTAGCCTTGCCCAAACGCCGCAGCGGGATTTGTTTGCGCAGCGCCTTCAGCGCCTCCGGTGGGATCGCGTCTGTCATCTCGCTGTGAATGATCCCCGGCAGCAGGCAATTCACCCGGATGTTAAAGCGCGCCACCTCCAACGCCAGCGACTTGGCCAGGCCTATCATCGCCGATTTACTGGCAGCGTATGCCGTCTGCCCCACATTGCCCTTGATCCCCGTTACCGAAGACATCAGTACGATAGCTCCTTCCCCCTGCCCCATCATGGCTGGCAGCAGGTGCCGGTTCCAGTAGAATACGGCATTGAGGTTAGTGTCGATCACTTGCCGCCAGCGCTCGCTAGTTTGTTGGATATGCAAACTGTCTTGGGTGATCCCTGCATTATGGATCACCGCCACAGGCGCTCCGAGGCGGATCAACAGTTCTGGTGCTACAAGGTTCACCGCCTGATCATCACTGCCATCGCAAACAACGCTTTCCACCCAGCCAGGCAAGCCGGCACAGGCCTCAATCACCTCGGCTGAGGGCGATCGATCGCTACGGCAGGTCAGCACCACGTTCCACCGTTTGGCCAACTCTTCCACCAGCGCGCGGCCAATCCCCCGGCTACCGCCGGTCACTAAAACCCATTGTCTGGTCATAGGCTTATTTATGCTGTTCGGCCAGAGATTGGCACAGTTCACCCAGTGTCATATTGGGTTTATCGATAAACATTTCGGCACTCAACGTGGCGCCAAATTCACGCTTGGCCAGCACCATCAGTTCGACGTAATCCAGGCTATCGAGTTTTAGCTGATGCAAGGGCATCTCTGGCGAGAGGTCGTCCATCTCGAGATCTTTGGCGTCACAGATCATTTCGCTGACGGTGAGGTAAATTTGTTGATACTTTTCCATGGTATATCCTTATGTTTTTAACTGGCCAACGGCCAGGTTTTCAAGGTGACTGCCGTTGTTATCAGCGGTTGCGACAGCGTGTTAGCCTGGATCTCCGCCCGTAACACCCAGCCGCTGTGTTTATCCCCCATGATCAACATTGGCGAAATCTGGTAGTACAGCCGCTCTGCAAGGTGAAAATGGGGATCGGGAGTAAAAAGCTGGGCGCTAAAGTGGGTCTCATGGTGTGTCTGCACCACCGGGATCTGCGCGAACACGTCGAGCAGCGTCTCGGCAGCCAGTTCGGGAAACGCTGCGCTCAGCGTTGCCGGCGATTGCACCAACAGCTGAAATAACAGCGCATCAAAGAACCCCCAAGTCTGAGTGATATCCGAGACCTCTCCGGGAAATCGGCGGGCTAATGCCATCACTTCAGCCATCGTCAGCGAGTGTTCCTTCACGCCAACACTCAATGGCAAGAGTGGTGCCGAAGTCAGCGTGCTGCTAAAACAGCGTTCCTGCGTGGTACTGTCCAGCAGCGTACCGGTCACCGAGCTTCCCTTGCTGGCTATCTGCAACTGATAGGACGTCTGGCACAACACTGGCTGGCGCAAACGTGCGCGGAAGGTATAGCCATCCTGATCCGGCGCTGCAGCCAGCAGGGCTGTGCTCAGGTGGCGTTTCATATCCAGCATCGCACGCATCCCATGTACGCTCAGCTGCGCCACACCGATTTTGCGCGCCTGTTGCAGATCAAAATGGATCGGATTGTAATCGCCAGAAAATGCGGCCCAGGCTTCAGCATCTTGCACGGTATAAGTGAGGTCCATACTCATGCCTGCCCGATGACCAAGGCCGCATTAGCACCGCCAAAACCAAAGCTCAGATTCAGCGTATTTTGTAACGCTGCAGAGCGATGCCCCTCACCGATGTAATCCAGATCGCATTGTGGATCGGCATTCGTCAGGTGACAGGTCGCGGGCATCACCTGATGCTGCATGGCTTGCAGGCAAATAATGGATTCAAAACTGCCCGCCGCCGCAATCAGATGCCCGGAGTAAGATTTGGTGCTGGAAAGCGGTGTGCTAAAAGCGGCTTCACCGAAGGCCAGTTTGATGGCCTGTGTTTCGTTCAGATCGTTGAGCGGCGTAGAAGTGCCATGCGCATTGATATAGTCGATATCCGCCGCCGCCAATCCCGCCTGATCTAATGCTCGCGCGATAGTCTTGACCCGGGCAAGCTTGTCTTCGGCTGGGGCAGTAAAATCGACGGCATCGGAATAATTACCGTAACCTTTGATTTCGCCAAGGATAGTTGCCCCGCGAGCCAGCGCGGCTTCCCGCTCCTCCAGGCACAAAACGGCCGCCCCTTCGGATAGCACAAAACCGTTGCGATCCAGGCTGAACGGGCAGCAGGCCTTGCGGATATCTTCCTGCTCGCTCGCCAACGCACGAAGGATGTCGATGTTCCACACTGCGGCATCGGTACGCAGCGACTCCCCGGCCCCGGCAAGCATCATGGAGGCGCGACCACTGCGGATCACCTCAAAAGCATCACCGATGGCGATCGTCCCGGTCGCACAGGCCGCAATCGGGCTGTTTTGATAACCGCGCAGGCCCCAGAACAGGCTGCACGCCGCCGTAGCCGCATTCGGCATCGACAGGAAACAGCCAAACGGTGACCCCAAACCCGTGCGCAGATAGCCTTCATAATTCATATGGGTTTCATCCTGCCCCGCCCAGCCGCTGCCCATAATCGTGCCGCACTCCAGCAGATCGTAATGGGCCGCCGGGCTGTCGCCCTGAAACGCCATAGCCATCGCCTCACGGGCTGCGGCCAACACCAGCCGGGCAAAACGTGGCAGGCGACGACGGATCGCCGCAGGAACCCCTTTCAAGCTAGGCTCCTCGTCGATCAGCCCCAGAAAACGCGACTGGATCCCGACGCTGGATTTATCGCAATAACGGTAACCTAGCTGATAATCCATGATCGCTGCCCAGCTTTGCGCTGCGCTCATTCCCAGCGGCGTCACCGCCCCGTAACCGGTGACCACCACTCGGCGCGGCATTAAACCTTTATTCATGATTTCCCCTTTCCCTGTCATTGTCTTTTGTCACACCGCCGCCCAGTGCCAGCCAGAGTTTCATGGTGGCATTGAGGTAACCGTACTGCAGATCCGCCAGATTATTTTCAATGGTCAGCAGGGCATCTTCTGCATCCAGCAGAGTCTGGAAAGAAACGGCTCCCGCCTGGTATTGGCTAGTCACCAGCGCTAAACGCTGCTGGCCTAGCTGCAGATTCTGCTGCTGGTTTTTTCTTTGCTGCTGATAGCCAAGCCGCTGCGTCATGGCGTTATCCACATCGGATAAGGCGCTGTAGACCGTGCTGCGAAACACAATCGCCGCCTGCCTGACATCCAGATCCGACTTTTCGATGGTCAGTTGTACGGTGTTCCATTCCACAAACGGTAAGGCAGCGTTAGCGCCCAGTGTTCTGGCCGGGTTACTGAACCACTGCTGGAAAACATGACTGGCAGCCCCGAGTGAGGCACTCAGCGAAAGCGTCGGATAAAAGCCCAGGCGGGCCACATCCGAACCTGCCAACGCCGCGCGCAGCTGGCTTTCCGCCGCTTTCACATCCGGGCGGCGGGCGATAACCTCAACCGGCAGCATCTTGGCTATCGGTACATCCTGGTGGGTGTCCAGAGAAGATCGCTCTACCTGACGATCGGTGGGCGAACGGTTGAACAGGATGGCCAACGCGTTGCGGGCCTCCTCGCGCTGTTGTTGCAACAGGCGCAGACGGTTTTCACGCTCGATCACCGATTGCTGCGCCTGCAATACATCAAGTTGCCCAGCCGCGCCTGCTGCGTAACGGGACTGCACCATGTCGAGCGTCTGCTTACTGATTTCCAGCCCGGTTTGCTGTTGCGTGATCTGCTGATTGAGGCTGGCGATCTGCCAGTAATAGCGCGCGGTATCACCAATCAATATCAACGCGGTGTTTTCCCGATCCTGCTCCGAGGCCTCAACCTGCCACTGTGCCTGTTCTCTGGCCCGCGCCAGCTTGCCCCACAAATCCAGTTCATAGCTCAGATCCAGCGAGGTGCGGTAAGACTCCGTCGGGGTGGTATTGCTGCGCAGGTTTTTTTCATTGCTGGCGCCGCCGCTAACCGCCACGTCCGGCGTCAGGTTGGTATTCGTTAACCCCGCAGCCAGCCGCGCCTGCTGTAGCTGCAATCCGGCAATCGCCAGATCGTTGTTACTGGTCAGCACCCGACCAATCAGTGTCGAGAGCTGTGGATCGTCAAAGCTGTCCCACCAGCGTTGGCTGTGCTGTAAATAACCTGCCCCGCTCTCCTGCTGCCGCCATTCGGAGGGCACAGAAAGCATGGGTTGCTGATAGTCGCTTTTGACTAATGAGCCACACCCCGTCAGCAACAAGGGGAATAGCAGTGTCCAGGAAAGTTTGCCCATCATCATTCGCGTGCCAGCGCCTCCGTAGGGTGAAGGCGCGCTGCATTACGCGCTGGGAAAAAGCCAAACCCCAGGCCGATCAGCGCCGAAAATCCGCAGGCCAGCACCATCGGTGGCCAGGTAAAGATCATGGAAAACTCCTGCGTTACCCAGGAGAAAATCACCCCGGCCAGCCCGGCACCGATAATGCCAATCAGCCCACCTAGCGAGCAGATCACCATCGCTTCGATCAGGAACTGGCGCATAATATCCGCAGGACGCGCCCCAACCGACAGGCGGATGCCGATCTCATGGGTTCGTTCCGTCACGGAGACCAGCATGATATTCATCACGCCAACGCCCCCCACCAGCAGGGAAATTCCGGCGATGGCGGTAATTAGCAGCGTCATGGAATCCGACGCCTTGCGGATGGCCTGCGTCATCTGGTCATTGGTCTGGGTGAAAAAGTCACGCTGGCCATGCGCCTGCTCCAGTAATGCTTCTACCCGGCCTTGCACCTCACGTAATGAAATGCCGTCATTGACCCGCAGGGTTATTGATTCGATCGGCATATTGCCGGACATCCGCTCCAGTAACGCGGTGTATGGCATCCACGCCCCAAGCATCATGCCGCTGAACTTGCCGCCTTTACGCTCGGCAATACCGATCACCCGATAAGGCGTCCCCGCCAACTGGATGATCTCCCCCTCGGGCAACTCATCTGGCTCAAACAGCGTGGCGCGCAGTTCTGGATCGATGATCACCACCGGCTCACGCTCGTCCAGATCACGCCCGGTAAAGCCGTTGCCGGAGAGGAAATGCAGGCCCTGCACGCGAAAATACGCGTTGCTGATGCCGGAAATCGACACCATGGCCTGCTTGCCTCCACGTACCGCTTTTACCGTATTGCTGACCAACGGCGACACGCTATCGACATAAGGTTGCTCCGCCAGCAGTTCGACATCGGACACCGTGAGCGCCCGCGCAAAATCGGGGCGGAGATTATCCCAGCCCAGCCCCGGCCGGATCTCCAGCGTGCTGGTGCCCAGCTGGCTGATTTCATTGAGAATACTTTGCCTAGCCCCTTCCCCGACCGCCATGGATGACACCACCGAAGAGATACCGATGATGATACCCAGCATCGACAGAAAGGCCCGGGCGCGGTGCCCCAACAAGGCCCGCCAGGCCATCTTGACGGCCTCTTTCACGCTTTGCCAAAACCTTGTACGGCCAGTAGCCACCGCAACCGGCAGCGCTGGCGGGGCCTCCAACGGCGCGACGGCATGATTGGCCTTGTCGGAAATAATCTCACCGTCGCTGATTTCAATGATGCGCTGTGCCTGGTTGGCGATATCACGATCATGGGTCACGATAATCAGAGTGTGTCCTGCCTGGTGCAGCGCGTGCAGGATCCCCATTAACTCCTGGCCGCTGGCACGATCGAGCGCCCCCGTCGGTTCGTCAGCCAGAATGATTTCCGCCCCGTTCATCAGTGCCCGGGCAATACTGACCCGCTGTTGCTGGCCACCGGAAAGCTGGGCCGGTTTGTAATGGATACGCTGCTGCAACCCAAGCCGGGTCAGTAAATACTCGGCCCGTTGCTGACGTTCAGCCGTCGGCATCGCCGTATACAGAGCCGGGATGGCGACGTTTTCAGCGGCGCTGAGGTACGGCATCAGATGATAGCGCTGGAAAATAAATCCTATGTACTGGCTGCGTAATTGAGCCAACTGTTCGCTACTGGCCTGGGGGGTGGAAATACCCTTGATGGACATCTCCCCCTGCGTCGGCTTATCCAGGCAGCCGATAATATTCATCAGCGTGGATTTACCCGATCCGGAAGCGCCAATGATCGCCACCATTTCACCCCGCTGAATGGTGAGTGAGATAGCTTTCAACACCGCCACCGTCTGCAATCCGGACACAAAATGGCGGGATACGCCGCGCAGGGCGATCAAAGGCTCATTATGTTCAGCCATGATGATCGCTTCCCGTCACCGAGGAGCTCAACACCACGCGATCTCCCTCGTTGAGCCCTTCTTTGACTTCGGCAAACTGCCGGTCATTAAGCCCAATACGGACCCAACGTAGCTCAAGCTGCTTGCCATTCATCACCTGCACCTGATAGCGGTCTGCATCCCGCTGTGCACCAAAGGCGGCAACCGGCACTCGCAGGATATTCCTGGCCTGTTCGGTGATGATAAACACCTGGGCAGTCATTGAGGTTCGTAGCAAACGCTGGGCGTTGGCGATCACAAATACGCCGTTGTAATACACCGCAGAGGCTTGTTGGCTCGAGGACGTCGCGAGGCTGTCGTCCAGCAAGGCCTCGCCAGGCGCTTCCTGGATCGATCCCATCACACTCTCATAGCGCTTTTTCGGATCGGCAACCACGTAAAACCACAGGGGCTGCCCAACGCGAACCTTGAGGATGTCCGTTTCTGAAATACGGGTATGCACTGACATGGTATCGACATCCGCCAACACCAAAATGGTGGGTACGGTTTGAGAAGAGACAATGGTTTGCCCCTCTTTGGTGACAATCCCCAACACTTCACCATCAATCGGCGCGACAATGCGGGTAAAGCCCAGGTTGGCGCGGGCCGTTTCCAGCTCCATCTGCGCCTGAACGATTTGGGCATCATTCACCTTTAGCTGGGCGACCTGCGTCTGGAGCTGGGCCTGGGCTTTCTGCAACTCACTTTTTATGCCGGAGCCTTCGCGATCCATTCTGCGCTGCCGGGTCAGTTCCTGCTGATACTGTTTAAGCATCGCCTGAGTGACCTGTTTCTGCGCCTGCGCGCTTTGTAATGCCGCTTCTGATTTACGCAGCGCATTCTGCTGCAACGTAGGATCAATCTCCGCCAACAGTTGCCCGCGAGTGACGCGATCCCCCTGTTTCACATACAGCTTTTGCAGTTGCCCGTTGACCTGCGCCCCGACGCTGACTTGCAGCAACGGTTTAAGTACCCCGGTAGCCAGCACCGTTTTCTCAATGTCACCGCGGGTAATTTCGGCAGTATTGAGGGTGCCATCTGATGTTGGCGTCATGGCATACCAGACAATCGCACCGCTCAATGCGGCCAATGCCAGCACAACCATCAGCAGCTTCGTTCCTGTCATTTTAATCTTCATGAGTATGCTGCCGCTGTCAGGTCTGGTTGCGATGCGAACAGGGTATCAACCTGCGCCATCCCCCCATTGTCCATGCGATAAACCCGATCAAACATCGACAGCACGCTTTCGCTGTGTGTCACGGTGATCAGCGTTTTGTGCTGTTCACGGCAATGGGCAAGCAAGGTCGTCATCACCTGATGCGCCGTATTTTCATCCAGGTTGGCTGTGGGTTCATCCAGCACCAGCACCGGGCAGTTGCTGTACATTGCCCGTGCCAGCAACAGGCGTTGGCGCTGCCCCAGGGATAACCCGGCATGGCTTTCACGGATCAGGGCGTTGAGGCCACCCGGCAGTTTTTCTACTACCGAGTGCAGATTCAGCCCCTCGAGGGAACGTTTAATCCGCTGGTGTTGATGCTCATCCACGTTCTCATCAAACAGCGTGATGTTCTCTAGCACCGAGGCATTGAACAAAATATCTTCCTGACTTTGCAGGAAGAACAAGGTGTGTAGCTGCCGATAATCGACCGGTTGACCATCGACCACCACCTCACCTTGCTGCGGAGCCATCAGGCCGGTCATCACTTTCAGCAGCGTGCTTTTGCCCGTCCCCGACTCACCGACAATGGCAATCCGTTGGCCGGGTTGCAGCGATATCGACAAATCATGCAGCACCGGCAACTGGGCATCGTAGGCAAAGACAATATGGCGAAAACTCAACCGAGAGCTGAACTGCGGGAGCGTTTTAGGTGCCGCTTCATGCTCAGAACTGGAAGGAAACAGATCCCGCGCACGGGTATCAATGACGTGCAGCTGGTTCTTTTGCAAAATGGCGTAGAATATTTTGGTGATATACGAAGTGAAAATCTCCCGCACAAAACTGTAGGCAAAAAACTCCCCCAGCGTCAGAACCCCCTTTTTCAACAATGGCAACGCCAGCAGCATGAAAAACACCATCTCCAGGCTGCCGATCAGCTGATACAGGCTGCTTTTTACCTGCTCATAGATCCTCTGCTGCTGCTGGCAGGTAAACAGAGACAGCGCGTAGCGGGCAAACACGCTTTTGCGCTGGCTGTCCAGCCCAGCGGATTTGATGGTGGAAAAACCCTGAATGCTTTCCAGAATAAAATCGCTTTGCTCCGCCGTTTTTACCTGCAACTGCTGGGTGTAATAGCGATCGCGATAGATGGCCCAGATGCTGATCAATCCCATTAGCGTCACGCCAACGCCAGAGACCATCGCCAGCAGCGGGCTCATGTAACACATAACGCCTAACGCGATAGCACCGATAATCCAATCGGTACGCAGGCCGTTATCCAGCTCAATCTTGATGCCGGACGCAAGCTGCCAGTTGGAAAAGCGGCTGAACACGTCGCCCGGTGCGCGTTTGGCAAAGAAGTTGAGCGAATTACCGAGTAACCGCGAGAAACCGGCAACGCTGTTGACCACCACAAAGCGTTTGATAAACCGCTCCGTAACCCAACGCACGGCGAAAGCCAGCAGGGTAGAAACAAAAAACGCCAGCAGGAAATAGAAATACGGGAAGTCGGCGTCACCCGCCGAGGAGTAAACCTGATTGATGGCGCTGCCTACCATCGTCGGCATGATGAACAGGGTTAAGGAGATCAGAAAGGCCAGCACCATCAGCCGATAGATACCCGGCATTCTGGCGGTCTCTTTCAGGCTCATGCACTCCAGGGCTTTAAAACTCGTACTGCGCTTTTTATCAGCCTGTGCCTTTGGGTCGGGTTGTCTTTCACTGTCCAGCACCAGCGCGTAGCCGCTGATTTCCAGTTTTAATGCATCGATGGGCAACAGCTGCTGGCCTATCGCCGGGTTCATCACACAAACATAGTTGCCTTGGCGGTACGCCAACAGCACATAGTGGCTGGCACCGTAGTGTAAAATGGCAGGCAACGGCAGCTCCGCCAGCTCACCATGATCGAAAATCACCGGGTAAGCGGGTATGGCCAGCTCAGAGAGAATGGTACATAACGTGGTCAACGAGGTGCCATGCTGCGACGCTGGATAGCGTTCACGCAAGTTCTCCAGCGGGGCATCGATGCCCTGCGTCTGCGCCAGCATGGCGATGCAGGCCAACCCACACTCATTGGTTTCACCTTGAAAAACCTGCGTCGGGATTATCTTTTCCATGATCTGACTTCTTCAATTTCCAGATTATTCATTGATAAAAAATAACGAATGCGAGTGCCATAACAGCCAGTCTTCAGGATGCCGAGCTATCGACGCTTCAATGATTTCCGGCAGCCTGGCCTTCAGGCTGCGAGCCTGCACCGGTGGCTCAATATGGATTTTGAGTTCCTGGTCGTAATACAGGTAATAAAAAACCACCTGCGCCGATAACGCCCGGGCAATGCGTATCACTCCGCTGTGCAGATTGGCAGGGCGATCAAAAAGCCGACAAGGTAGTTTTGCCGTTGCCGCCGTATTGGCATTGACGGTGTAATCAGGGGTGATATCAGGGAAGATCATGATGTTGCGCCGATGATCCGCTGCCTCCATGATCGCCGCCATCAGGTTGCCGGCAATTTCCCGGCTATCGTCATGGATCGAACAATAAGCAAGATTGACCTTTCCTAGCTGGCGGACTTGTTCCTGATAGATTTCCACACTACTGGAAACGATCACCGTTGCCTGACCAGGGAAAGCCGCCCCCCCAACCATCCCGGCCAACACATCGGAAACCATATGCAACGGAGCTAGCACCACCGGCGAACCGGCTTGATGCAAAGGCTCCACCACGGCATTCAACTGCGCTTTACAACGCTCCATCTGAGCCTGTATCTGTGGGCTTTGCCCATAGGTAGCGGCCAGATCCAATAGCCGCCGACGATAGCTCATCCCGGCAAAATCCAATTTACGGCCATCGCCAAGCAAGCACTGCTTATTGGCGGCGGCCACAAAAGCACGCCTACGCTCCCCTCGGTCTCCCAGCCGCAACCTTCTGCCCCACGCCGCCAGCACAAGAAACCAACGATAATCACCGTGCTGCAATAACCAACAGACGGCACCTCTCTGTGCTTTGCGCAAGGGCGCCAGACTACGCATCAGCGTTGCCAGGCTATTTCGCCATGCCAGATAGGCCCACACAGCAAAGAAACGCATTAGGGCTCCAGCGGCTTGTCATGCTGTAACAACGACAACAAGTGGTCAGCAAACTCGGGGAACTCACGATCCTGCAGTGCCAACCATTTCCTGTTGACGATAAAGCTCGGCGTTGCATCTATGTTGTAATAGCGGGAGACTTCGGTCATATAGCTCAGCAAGGCTTTCACCTGCGGGGTCTGGCTAACACGGGCGTACTCCTCGAGATCGATATTTTGCTCCTGCAGCCAGATATCACGATTTTTAGGGTTACTCAGATCGACCTTGTCCCGGATAATTGCGTCATAGGCGCTTTGACGGTGCTGCGGTTCAATGCCCATTACCGTTAACGTCGCAAACAACGAGGAAAAACTGGCCAAACCATTCATCTGCTCGTTATTGATATGCAAACGGACCAACTTGCTCCCGGCAGGCATCCGCGCTTCCAGCTTATCCAGGTTTTCTTCATTCAGGGCGCAGTAGTGGCAGCCATAAGAGAAGAGTTCGATAAGGGTATTGCCTTCTTTGATCGGACTATTGTTAACCTTATTATTATCGAAAGCGATCAGGCTTTGCTGATCGTCATTAGTATTCAATACAAAATAGTGAAAATAGGCTGTCGTCATAAGTGATGAAACAATAATAACCACTAACGTATACAGGGTAATAAACAGAGGGGTTCTGAACATAAAAACTCGTCCTAAAAAGGCCTGCTAATTAGCTTTATCGTTGCGAAACAGGCTGACACGAAAAAGTCGCATCAGCACTGAAGTAAACGCTGAATAAGGGTCCACGTTATCCGCCCTTACTGGACACAGGCTTGAGCGTAACTCGGACTCAACACCCCTCTATTCAAAGGTAGTAAGGACGGTGGCAGCAGGAAACCTTTACTCAGTATTACTGCTCAATAATACCGCAATTGGCCAGCGCAGTAGGTTTAGAGTCCTGGCTGATGACTTTACCGGTTTTGTCGGTACAGGTTGTTACCATATTGCACTTAAAACCAGAGGCGACATATTTGGTAGTACAGGTTTTACAGGTACCGCCGACGATTGAGTTGGCTTGAGAAACAGTAAGCTTTTTCACAACATAATCCTTATATAGTGAGTATAAATCAGCCTTGGCATTATCTATCTTGATAGAAAATAACCATGCTTAGTATAAAGACACAATAAAATATGCCTTTATTAAAGCATGCTGATTATTATTTACCACCCTGTATTTCGGGCAAGAATAGCCGATCAACAAACGCAGATCAATGAATTTATGGCTAATACGCAGAGCGCCAAAATATAAGTATAAGTGGTCGCAACCTTTCGTTATTTCGATATTTAGTAATAGGAATAAGCCAAGGTGAGCGACTCAAAATTTACGCAAAATAAAATGCAGGCCAGATAAATCCCGCGAGTTTATTACCCTGATTTTATTATGGGCGTAGAGTGACAGTTAACAGCACGCAGGCCAAATGACCAAAATCAGGGACAGTCAGCGGGAAGGGAAACGACATGAGGGTAGCATTCAAAGCAAAACAGAAGATGTCTCTTGACCAGAAGATCCGATCAAGAGACAAACAGGCAAGGAAACACGCTAGGCTTGGCTAAGCTTAAGCGCCAATCTTGGCCCAGGTGTCACGCAGGCCTACGGTGCGGTTAAACACCAAACGATCGGCCGTAGAATGGCGGCTGTCGGCGCAGAAATAGCCTTCACGCTCGAACTGGTAGGCTTTCTCCGGCTGGGCAGTTGCCAGGCTTGGCTCAACAAAGCCTTGCTTGATAATCAGCGATTCCGGGTTGATGGTGGCGAGGAAGTCCTCTGCCGCCGCCGGGTTAGCCACGCTGAACAGACGATCGTACAGGCGAATTTCTGCCGGTAAGGCGTGTGCAGCAGACACCCAGTGGATCACGCCTTTCACCTTGCGGCCATCGGCAGGATCTTTGCTCAGCGTATCGGGATCGTAGGTGCAGAAAATGGTGGTGATTTCACCCTCTGCATCCTTCTCTACGCGTTCAGCCTTGATCACATACGCATTGCGCAGGCGCACTTCTTTGCCCAGCACCAGACGTTTGTACTGCTTGTTGGCTTCTTCACGGAAGTCTGCACGATCGATATACACTTCGCGGCTGAACGGCACTTCACGGCTGCCCATTTCCGGCTGGTTCGGGTGATTAGGCATGGTCACCATTTCCACGTCTTGCGACATGTTCTCGATGATCACCTTCACCGGATCCAGCACGGCCATGGCGCGCGGTGCGTGCTCATTCAGATCGTCACGAATACAGGACTCCAGCGCCATCATCTCGACGTTATTATCCTGTTTGGTGACGCCGATACGCTGGCAGAACTCGCGAATAGAGGCGGCCGTATAGCCACGACGACGCAGGCCGGACACGGTTGGCATACGTGGGTCATCCCAGCCTTCAACGATCTTCTCGGTCACCAGTTGGCTCAGCTTACGCTTGGACATGATGGCGTATTCGAGATTCAGGCGTGAGAACTCGTACTGACGCGGATGGCAAGGGATGGTGATGTTATCCAGCACCCAGTCGTACAGACGGCGGTTATCCTGGAACTCCAGGGTACACAGCGAATGGGTGATCCCTTCCAGCGCATCGGAAATGCAGTGGGTGAAATCGTACATCGGGTAGATGCACCATTTGTTCCCGGTCTGGTGGTGTTCCGCAAACTTGATGCGGTAGATCACCGGATCGCGCATCACGATAAACGGCGAGGCCATATCGATCTTGGCGCGCAGGCAAGCGGTACCCTCGGCAAACTCGCCGTTACGCATCTTCTCAAACAGCGCCAGGTTCTCTTCAACCGTGCGGGTACGGTACGGGCTGTCTTTGCCCGGAGCCGTCAGCGAGCCACGGTATTCACGGATTTGCTCGGGAGAAAGCTCGTCAACATAGGCCAGGCCTTTGTTGATCAGCTCAACCGCATACTGGTGCAGTTGATCGAAATAGTCCGAGGAATAACGAACGTCGCCGCTCCAGGTAAAGCCTAACCACTCCACATCGTGCTTGATGGAGTCGACAAATTCGATGTCTTCTTTTACCGGGTTGGTGTCATCGAAACGCAGGTTACATTGGCCCTGATAATCCTTGGCGATGCCAAAGTTCAGGCAAATGGACTTGGCATGGCCGATATGCAGATAGCCATTAGGCTCCGGTGGGAAACGTGTATGAACCGACGTATGCTTCCCTGATGCCAGATCTTCATCAATGATCTGACGGATAAAATTGGTTGGGCGGGCTTCTGCCTCACTCATGTCACTATTCCTCAAATGCAAAGCGCTACACATATAACCTTCTATGTTCCAATAAGCCGCGCCCAGAAACAACCGTTATTCGTCAAGTTCCCGTGCTGCAAAAACAAAAAAAGCGGGAAAAGATCGCTCTTTTCCCGCTGATACTGCTTACCGCCCGTTTAACGCCCGGGCGGAGCCAGGGTTAAACCCAACTTATTTCTGGATCTCAAACAACTTGGTTTGACCAGCAACCACATTGCCGGTTGCCAGCGCCGTCAGGCCAGCATAGTCGTCAGCATTGCTGACCACTACCGGGCTGATCATCGAGCGCGCGTTGGCGTTCAGGTATTCCAGATCCATTTCCAGGATAGGTTGGCCTGCTTTCACCTCAGCACCCTCTTCCACCAGGCGTTTGAAGCCCTGACCGTTCAGCGCCACGGTGTCGATACCCATGTGCACGACGATCTCCGCGCCCTTGTCTGTTTCCAGGCAGAAAGCGTGGTTGGTGTTGAAGATCTTCACCACGGTGCCATCAGCTGGCGCCACGACGGTTTTATCGGTTGGGCGAATAGCCACACCGTCACCGACCGCTTTGCTGGCGAAGGCTTCGTCCGGCACCTGATCCAGAGCCACCACTTCACCGGTTACCGGCGCCACCAGCGCTTCCAACACGGTTTTAGCAACGTTAGGAACAGCCTGCGGTTTAACTTCTGCCGCAGCGGCTGCGGCGGCTGGAGCAGAGGCTGCCGCTACCGGGCCTGCTGCAATCACTTTAGTCATCGCACTGGCAATCAGTTCGGCACGAGTCCCGACAATCACCTGCACGCTTTGCTTGTTCAGACGGATCACGCCAGAAGCACCCAGGCGTTTAGCAAGAGCATCGTTCACCAACGCAGAATCTTTGACGTTCAAACGCAGACGGGTGATACAGGCATCAATCCCGGTCAGGTTGTCAGAACCCCCGATGGCGCTCACATAGCGACGAGCCAGGGTAGTGGTTTCATCCTCGTTCTTACCCGCAGCGGTATCCACGTCATAACCGTCGGTTTCGTCACCGGCAACCGCCAGTTCACGGCCTGGGGTCATCAGGTTGAATTTTTTGATGGTGAAGCGGAACACCACGTAGTAAATAGCGAAGAACACCAGGCCTTGCGGGATCAGCATGTACCAGTGAGTCGCCAGTGGGTTACGCGTTGACAACGCCATATCCACCAGACCGGCACTGAAGCCAAAACCGGCAATCCACTGCATGCTGGCCGCGATGAACACGGAGATACCGGTCAGAATGGCGTGGATCACATACAGCACAGGCGCAACGAACATGAAGGAGAATTCCAGCGGCTCGGTGATCCCGGTGAAGAAGGCAGCAAACGCCCCCGCCATCATGATACCCAACACTTTCGCTTTGTTCTCAGGACGCGCGCAGTGGTAGATGGCCAGTGCTGCACCAGGCAGACCGAACATCATGATTGGGAAGAAGCCTGCCTGGTAACGGCCGGTGATACCGACAGTCGCTTTACCCGCTTCGATAGACTGCGAGCCACCCAGGAAGTTAGGAATATCGTTAATACCAGCAACGTCAAACCAGAATACCGAGTTCAGCGCATGGTGCAGACCGACCGGAATCAACAGACGGTTGAAGAAGGCGTAGATACCGGCACCGGCAGAGCCGAGCTTTTGGATCTGCTCACCGAAGCTGACCAGACCGTTGAACACCACCGGCCAGATGTACATCAGGATGAAGGCAACCAGGATCATCAGGAAGGAGATCAGGATTGGCACCAGACGGCGGCCGCTGAAGAATGACAGCGCTTTCGGCAGTTCAACACCGCTGAAACGATTGTAGACTTCGGCAGAAATGATACCCACCAGGATACCCACGAACTGGTTCTCGATTTTGCCAAAGGCGGCTGGAACCTGATCGAGAGGGATCTTCTGAATCATTGACACGGCGGCAGGTGAACACAGCGTGGTCACTACCAGGAAGCCGACAAAACCGGTCAGTGCAGCAGCACCGTCTTTGTCTTTGGACATACCGTAAGCCACACCAATGGCGAACAGGACCGACATATGATCGATAATGGCCGCACCAGATTTGATGAACAAGGCTGCCAGAGCATTGTCCCCACCCCAGCTAACCGGGTCAATCCAGTAGCCGACACCCATCAGGATGGCCGCGGCAGGCAGTGTGGCTACCGGAACCATCAAGGCCCGACCCACCTTTTGTAAATAACTAAGAATGTTCACCTTTTCCCCCTATTCGTCCGATGCCGGACCCTATTGGCAGTTTATTGAGATAACTCACTACCTTTTTAGAAATAACGTTTGGCACGTATCACTCATGCGGAGTGTAAAAAAATTATTTCGTATCGCAAATTAAAACCTCCTTTTTTGTGACAAATGTCACCAAAAAGTAGTGTTAAACTGCCACATTGCTAGCCATCGCACAAAACTTATTTTATCATTCAAAAAATCAACGGGCAGTAATCCCGAATACCCGCTTCACAAAGCTGAGTTACGCTTTAAGCTACGGTTGTTGCCCGTACCAGTATAGACACAGTTTATTCTACCTAGAGGTGTACGATGAGACTTATCCCACTACAAGACACTACTCAAGTCGGCAAATGGGCCGCACGCCATATCGTTCAGCGTATCAACGCCTTCAAACCGACCGCAGATCGCCCGTTCGTCCTTGGCCTGCCAACCGGCGGCACCCCGCTGGAAGCCTACAAACACCTGATCGCGATGCACAAAGCCGGTGAAGTCAGCTTCAAGCACGTCGTGACCTTCAACATGGACGAGTATGTTGGCCTGCCGCAGGAACACCCGGAAAGCTACCACACCTTCATGTACCGTAACTTCTTCGACCACGTTGATATCCCACGTGAAAATATCAACCTGCTGAACGGCAACGCACCAGACGTTGACGAAGAGTGCCGTCAGTACGAAGCCAAGATGAAATCCTACGGTAAAGTTAACCTGTTCATGGGCGGCGTGGGCTTCGATGGCCACATTGCGTTCAACGAACCAGCGTCTTCTCTGGCTTCACGCACCCGTATCAAAACGCTGACCGAAGAAACCCGCATCGCCAACTCCCGCTTCTTCGACGGTGACGTAAGCCAGGTGCCAAAATATGCCCTGACCGTCGGCGTGGGTACCCTGCTGGATGCGGAAGAAGTGATGATCCTGGTCACTGGCCGTGGCAAGGCACAAGCGCTGGAAGCCGCAGTGGAAGGCAGCATCAACCACCTGTGGACCATCAGCTGCCTGCAGCTGCATGCCAAAGCCGTGGTAGTTTGTGACGAACCGTCCACCATGGAACTGAAGGTGAAAACCGTTAAGTATTTCCGCGAGTTGGAAGCGGAAAGCGTTAATAGTCTTTAATTTTTTGCAGGGGGCTACATGTTCGCTTTAACCCAATGCCGGATTTTTACCGGCCACGACGTGCTTGATGACCATGCGGTAGTGATTGCTGATGGCCTGATTGAACGAGTCTGCCCACTGGCCGAGCTGCCAGCAGGCATCGAAACGCGCGATCTGGGTGGCGCCATCCTAGCCCCCGGTTTTATCGACGTGCAGCTTAACGGCTGCGGCGGCGTGCAATTTAACGACTCACTGGAAGCCATCTCGGAAACCACGCTGGAAATCATGCAGCATGCCAACGAGAAATCCGGCTGTACCAGCTATCTGCCAACGCTGATCACCTGCAGCGACGATTATATGAAGCACGGCATCAACGTGATGCGCGCTTATCTGAAGAACCATCCCAATCAGGCCCTTGGCCTGCATCTGGAAGGGCCGTACCTGAGCCTGGAGAAGAAAGGTACCCACAACCCGGCGTTTATCCGCAAGCCTACCAGCGAGATGATTGACTACCTGTGTGCCAATGCCGACGTGATCAGCAAAGTGACCCTGGCGCCAGAAATGGTGGAACCACACTTTATCAAACAGCTGAGCGACGCCGGGATCGTGGTATCCGCAGGCCACTCCAACGCCACTTACGATCAGGCACGCGTGGGTTTCGCCGCAGGCATTACCTTCGCCACCCATCTGTATAATGCCATGCCGTACATCAGTGGCCGCGAGCCGGGCCTGATGGGCGCGATCTTCGACACGCCAGAAGTGTATACCGGCATCATTGCCGATGGGCACCACGTGGCCTGGGCGAGTATCCGTAACGCCAAGCGGGTAAAAGGTGATAAATTGGTGCTGGTCACCGATGCTACTGCACCAGCAGGCGCGGATATCGATCAGTTTATTTTCGCGGGTAAAACCATTTATTATCGTGACGGCCTGTGCGTTGACGAAAACGGCACGCTGAGCGGCTCCGCACTGACCATGATCGAAGCGGTGCAGAACAGCGTAGAGCATGTCGGTATCGCACTGGACGAAGCGCTGCGTATGGCAACGCTCTATCCGGCTCGCGCTATCGGTGTCGAACAACGTTTAGGCACCATCGAAGCTGGCAAGGTCGCTAACCTGACCGCCTTTACCCGTGATTACCAAATCACCAAGACCCTCGTTAACGGCAACGAGGTTTAATCCATGAACAGCGAGTAGAATTATTGATGAGCACTGGCGGACAAGCACAAATAGGGAATGTTGACTTAGTTAAGCAACTTAACGGCGCAGCAGTGTATCGCCTGATCGACCAGCAAGGCCCGATCTCGCGCATTCAGATTGCCGAACTCAGCCAGCTAGCCCCCGCCAGCGTCACTAAAATTACTCGCCAACTGTTGGAGCGCGGGCTGATCAAAGAGGTCGATCAGCAAGCCTCCACCGGTGGCCGCCGTGCCATTTCCATTGTCAGCGAAACCCGCAATTTCCACACCGTTGCTGTCCGCCTTGGGCGCCATGATGCCACTATCACTCTGTACGATATGAGCGGTAAGTCGCTCGGAGAGGAGCACTACCCTCTGCCGGAACGCACCCAGGAGACACTGGAAAACGCACTGCTCAACGCCATTGCGCAGTTTATCGAAAGCTACCAGCGCAAACTGCGCGAACTGATCGCCATTGCCGTGATCCTGCCTGGCCTGGTCGATCCGGCTTTAGGTGTAGTGCGCTATATGCCGCACATCAGCGTCGATAACTGGGCGTTGGTCGAAAGTCTGCAGCAACGCTTCAACGTCACCAGTTTTGTCGGCCACGATATCCGCAGCCTGGCCCTGGCGGAGCACTACTTCGGGGCTACCCGGGATTGTGAAGACTCCATTCTGGTGCGGCTGCACCGGGGCACCGGCGCCGGGATCATCGTCAACGGCAAAATCTTCCTCGGCAATAACGGCAACGTGGGGGAGATTGGTCATATTCAAATCGATCCCCTCGGCGAGCGCTGCCACTGCGGTAACTTCGGCTGTCTGGAAACCGTGGCAGCCAACGCTGCTATCGAACAACGCGTACGCCACCTGCTGAGTCAGGGCTACCCAAGCAAAATGACGCTGGAAGACTGTAGCATTGCCGCCATCTGCAAAGCCGCCAATCGCGGAGATTTGCTGGCCAGCGAAGTGATCGAACACGTTGGCCGCTATCTGGGCAAGGCGGTAGCCATCGCCATCAACCTGTTCAACCCGCAAAAAGTGGTGATCGCCGGTGAAATCACCGAAGCGGACAAAGTGCTGTTACCCGCCATCCAAAGCTGCATCAACACCCAGGTGCTGAAGGATTTCCGCAGAAACCTGCCGGTGGTCACTTCCGAACTCAATCATCGTTCAGCGATCGGTGCTTTTGCCCTGGCAAAACGGGCAATGCTCAACGGTGTACTTCTCCAACGGCTGCTAGAAAGTTAAACTGCCTGTTTGGCAGGGATGCACTTCTGGCTTTTTTGCCCTGCCGTTCATCATGAGACCAGCAACAATGACTATCAAAAACGTGATATGTGACATCGACGGCGTGCTGCTGCATGACAATACCCCGATCCCTGGAGCCGATCTGTTCCTGGCTCGTATTCAGGAACAAGGGATGCCGTTGGTGGTGCTAACCAACTACCCTTCACAAACCGCCCAGGACCTGGCCAACCGCTTTGCCGCCGCTGGCCTGGACGTGCCAGAAAGCGCTTTTTATACCTCAGCGATGGCGACGGCCGATTTCCTGCGCCGCCAGGAAGGTAAAAAAGCCTATGTGGTGGGCGAAGGCGCACTGATCCACGAACTCTACAAAGCCGGCTTTACCATCACCGATATCAACCCGGATTTCGTGATCGTGGGTGAGACCCGTTCCTACAACTGGGACATGATGCATAAAGCGGCCTTCTTCGTGAACAACGGGGCACGCTTTATTGCCACCAACCCGGATACCCATGGCCATGGTTTCACACCGGCCTGTGGGGCTCTGTGCGCGCCGATCGAGAAGATCACCGGCCGTAAGCCGTTTTATGTCGGCAAGCCTAGCCCGTGGATTATCCGCGCCGCGCTGAACAAGATGCAGGCACATTCGGAAGAGACGGTGATTGTCGGGGACAACCTGCGCACCGATATCCTGGCTGGCTTCCAGGCCGGGTTGGAAACCGTGCTGGTGCTGTCTGGCGTCTCAAACCTGGACGATGTTGAATCCATGCCGTTCCGCCCGAGCCATATCTTCCCTTCCGTGGCGGATATCACCATTTTTTAAGCCGCAAGCAATGGCCCCTCACCCTAACCCTCTCCCACAGGGAGAGGGGACCGATCCAGTTCGCTGATGTTTTGGCGTTCTTCCCTCAGTAGCAAAGGTTCGCCTTAAACATCCCCCTTATTGCAGATCAAACTTCTGCACGTGACAACGACTCTGCGCTGGCTCCCTCTCCCTGTGGGAGAGGGTTGGGGTGAGGGGAAACATCGATCATCAAAACGCCTGAAAATTTATCTCACCCTCGCCTCATTCGGCAATAAATTAGACATTCGACAATTTTTACCGCTAAAAAATGCATATCCGCTAATTTTAGCACCCCACCCCAAGACTATTTTTCAGCGTAACGTTAAATCGCTTGCATCTACCTCAGCTTTTAACGCATTTTCATTATCAGAAGCCGCGCCGCTGACTTTACTTGTAGGCGCGCTGTACATCACATCACCGCCATAAAATGTCGTTAGGAGAGTTTGTATGTGTTCTATTTTCGGTGTGCTCGATCTGAAGTCCGATCCGGTTGAATTGCGTAAAAGAGCGTTGGAACTGTCGCGCCTGATGCGCCATCGCGGCCCAGACTGGTCCGGCGTTTACGCCAGCGATAAAGCCATTCTGGTTCACGAGCGCCTGTCGATTGTTGATGTGAATAACGGTGCTCAACCGCTTTACAACGCCGCGCACACCCACGTATTGGCGGTTAACGGTGAAATTTATAACCATCAGGCCCTGCGTCAGCAACTGGGTGAGCATTATCAGTTCCAGACCGGCTCCGACTGCGAAGTGATCCTGGCGCTGTATCAGGAAAAAGGCCCGAACTTCCTGGACGATCTGCAAGGTATGTTTGCCTTTGCCCTATACGACACTGAAAAAGACGCCTACCTGATTGGCCGCGACCACCTCGGCATCATCCCGCTGTATATGGGGCATGATGAGCACGGCAACCTGTATGTCGCTTCTGAGATGAAGGCGCTGGTGCCGGTCTGCCGCAGCATTAAAGAGTTCCCGGCGGGCAGCTACCTGTGGAGCCAGGACGGTGAAATCCGCGAATACTACCAGCGTGACTGGTTCGACTATGACAACGTCAAAGACAACGTCACCGATGCCAACGCCCTGCGCAACGCGCTGGAAGAGTCGGTCAAAAGCCACCTGATGTCCGACGTGCCTTATGGCGTGCTGCTCTCCGGCGGGCTGGATTCCTCGGTGATCTCTGCCATCACCAAAAAATATGCCGCACGCCGGGTAGAAGATGATGAGCGCAGTGAAGCCTGGTGGCCACAGCTGCACTCCTTCGCCGTCGGGCTGGAAGGTTCCCCGGATCTGCGTGCGGCTCAAGAGGTCGCTAACCACCTTGGTACCGTCCACCATGAAATCCACTTCACGGTACAGGAAGGTCTGGATGCCATTCGCGATGTGATCTACCACATCGAAACTTACGACGTCACCACCATCCGCGCCTCCACGCCGATGTACCTGATGTCACGCAAGATTAAAGCGATGGGCATCAAGATGGTGCTGTCCGGCGAAGGGGCTGATGAGGTGTTCGGCGGCTACCTGTACTTCCATAAGGCGCCAAATGCCAAAGAATTCCACGAGGAAACCGTGCGTAAGCTGCTGGCGCTGCATATGTACGACTGCGCTCGCGCCAACAAAGCGATGTCTGCCTGGGGTGTAGAAGCCCGCGTGCCATTCCTGGATAAAAACTTCCTGGACGTGGCGATGCGCATCAACCCGCAGGATAAAATGTGCGGCAACGGCAAGATGGAGAAGCACATTATTCGCCAATGCTTCGAGTCTTACCTGCCAGCTAGCGTGGCCTGGCGCCAGAAAGAACAGTTCTCCGACGGTGTCGGTTACAGCTGGATCGATACGCTTAAAGAAGTCGCTGCCAAGCAGATTAGCGATCAACAGCTTGAAACCGCACGTTTCCGCTTCCCGTACAACACGCCAAACAGCAAAGAAGGCTACCTGTACCGCGAAATTTTCGAAGAACTGTTCCCACTGCCAAGCGCAGCGGAATGTGTCCCTGGCGGCCCTTCCGTAGCCTGCTCGTCGGCAAAAGCCATTGAATGGGACGAATCCTTCAAAAAGATGGACGACCCATCAGGCCGCGCCGTAGGCGTACACCAATCCGCTTATAAGTAAACCGTCAGCGCTTTACCTTCGGCGGGCCTGATGGCCCGCTTTTTTGTGGATGTTTTCAACCGTTAATGGCCTAATCTGCCGAATTTATCACCATAATGTTCACAACCCAGTCAAACAACCCGTTCAGTCGCTTTTTCGGGAAAAAACTTGTTGACGCAAATCGGCCATATACGCATAATGCGCCCCGCAACGCCGATGAAGGTTGAGCGAAAAAGATGGCTACGTAGCTCAGTTGGTTAGAGCACATCACTCATAATGATGGGGTCACAGGTTCGAATCCCGTCGTAGCCACCAATCTTTTTTGCGGGAGTGGCGAAATTGGTAGACGCACTAGATTTAGGTTCTAGCGCCGCAAGGTGTGCGAGTTCAAGTCTCGCCTCCCGCACCATTTTCTTTCATCGTCGTGCATGCAGCAGGTGGGGTATCGCCAAGCGGTAAGGCACCGGTTTTTGATACCGGCATTCCCTGGTTCGAATCCAGGTACCCCAGCCATCTTTTTCAGGATGGGGCGCTGTAACAATTTGATTGTGTTATTGGGGTATCGCCAAGCGGTAAGGCACTGGTTTTTGATACCAGCATTCCCTGGTTCGAATCCAGGTACCCCAGCCATACAACGCAATTGAAAGTCACAAAGATTAGTAAATGGCTACGTAGCTCAGCTGGTTAGAGCACATCACTCATAATGATGGGGTCACAGGTTCAAATCCCGTCGTAGCCACCATGCTGTCTGTTTTACATTTGGGGTGTCGCCAAGCGGTAAGGCTCTGGTTTCTGATACCAGCATACCCAGGTTCGAATCCTGGCACCCCAGCCAAATTTAGAAAAGCTCGCTTCGGCGGGCTTTTTGCTTTTCTGCGTTTCTACGTTTGGATAAATGGGCGCAACATTCGGCGCCCCATGTCATCACAGACCTAATGCATACTTCAGCGCCCGCTCTTTCAACTTGCCCGCCCTTTCCGCCACCATCAACGCCAGATTGCGCGCCACGCCCAGCGGAGCCAGGTTATTGCTGAACGCGGTATAAAACAGATCCATGCCGCTTTGCATCAGCAGGTTATCGGTACGACGACGGCGCTGATAGCGCATCAGCACCTCTTCACTCGCCCAATCCTCTCCATGCTCACGGGCGTCGGCCACGATCTCCAGTAACGCATCCACATCGCGATAGCCAAGGTTCACCCCCTGCCCGGCCAGCGGGTTGATGGTATGCGCAGCATCGCCGAGCAGCACCAGCCCGGATTGCACATAGCGTTGCGCGTGACGGCGCACCAGCGGGAATGATCCGGCGGCATGAGCCTTTACCGTGCCCAAGCGGGAGGGGAAAGCCGCCGCAATCTCTTGTTCGAGTTGCGCCATAGGTAACGCCTGCAACTGGCGAATACGCTGCGGACTGTCATACCACACCAGCGTTGCCCACTGGTCGTACAACGGCAGAAACGCGCGTGGACCAGAGGGGAGGAATTGCTGCCAGGTCACATCCTGCTGCGGTTGATCGGTTTCCACGGTGATCAACATGCAAGACTGACGGTATTGCCAACCGCTGGTGCCAATCGCCGCCAACTTGCGCACCTGTGAGTGAGCACCGTCGGCACCCACCACCAAACGCGCCTGTATGGCCTCTGACGAGCTTAATGTCACCTGCCATTGGTCATCGGCTCGATGCATCGCCTGCAGCCTGGCAGGGCAGTACAGCGTTAAATTCTCGCACTGTACCAACTGCTGCCATAGCGCGAGCTGCAAAATACGGTTCTCGACCATAAAACCCAGTTCTGGCAGTCCTAGCGTTGCAGCATCAAACGCCACCCGTGATGACTCCCATTCCCAGGTTTCCAGCCTGCGGTAGGGTGCCGATCTCATCTGCAACACCGCAGGCCAGGCATCAAGCTGCTGCAACAAGCCAACGGAGGTGCAGCCAATAGCGGAGATCCGCAGGTCCGGCGGGCTTTGGGGATCGAACGTATCGGGAGCCTCATGCTCTAACAAAGCGACCGATAACCCGGCGCGAGCCAGCCCCAGTGCGGCAGCGGCTCCCACCATCCCACCGCCAACCACCACGGCATCAAAGCATTTTTGTGAAGTGTTCATTTTGGCTATACTTTTGGTTAAAAGGGCATCTTGGTTCAGTGTACCGGATTTTTAATCTGGCTTCAGGTCGCATGCTACTGCCACTCCGCTGGTCACCAGCGCGCCAAATGATTACAATGGCCTTCCTGCATGGCGCGTAACGCAACTTTCTCTCCGCACTGAGTAATGGCAAGTCAATGACGAAAAAACTACATATCAAAACCTGGGGCTGCCAGATGAACGAGTACGACTCATCGAAAATGGCAGATTTACTGGGAAGCACACACGGCTTCGAGTGGACTGAAAACGCTGAAGAAGCGGATGTGTTGCTGCTCAATACCTGCTCGATCCGCGAGAAGGCGCAGGAAAAGGTTTTCGCGTTGTTGGGCCGTTGGAAGCAACTGAAAAAGAACAACCCCGATCTGATCATTGGCGTCGGCGGCTGCGTTGCTTCACAGGAAGGGGAACATCTGCGCCAGCGCGCGCCCTGCGTTGACATCGTTTTTGGCCCGCAGACATTGCACCGCCTGCCGGAGATGATCAACCACGTGCGCGGTTCGCATAGCCCGATCGTGGACATCAGCTTCCCGGAAATCGAAAAGTTCGACCGCCTGCCGGAACCCCGTGCCGACGGGCCAACCGCCTTTGTCTCGATCATGGAAGGCTGCAACAAATACTGTACTTTCTGCGTGGTGCCTTACACCCGCGGTGAGGAAGTCAGCCGCCCAAGCGATGATGTGCTGTTCGAAGTTGCCCAGCTTGCCGCCCAAGGCGTACGTGAAGTGAACCTGCTGGGCCAGAACGTCAACGCCTATCGTGGCGCAACCTTTGATGGCGGCATCTGCTCATTTGCCGAACTGCTGCGCCTGGTGGCCTCCATCGACGGGATCGATCGCATCCGCTTTACCACCAGCCACCCGATTGAGTTCAGCGATGACATTATCGCGGTGTATGAAGATACGCCCGAGCTGGTCAGCTTCCTGCATCTGCCGGTACAAAGCGGTTCAGATCGCATTCTGACCATGATGAAACGCGCCCACACGGCGCTGGAATACAAAGCGATTATCCGCAAGCTGCGTCAGGCTCGGCCCAATATCCAGTTCAGCTCCGATTTCATTGTCGGTTTCCCAGGGGAAACCCAGGCCGACTTTGAACAGACCATGAACCTGATTGCCCAGGTGAATTTCGACACCAGCTTCAGCTTTATCTACTCTTCGCGCCCCGGCACTCCGGCGGCAGACATGGTTGACGACGTCAGTGAGGAAGAGAAAAAACAGCGACTGTATCTGCTGCAAGAACGGATCAACCAGCAGGTGATGCAATTCAGCCGCCGTATGCTGGGCACCGTGCAGCGTATTCTGGTCGAGGGCACCTCACGCAAGAGCGTGATGGAACTCTCTGGCCGCACCGAATGCAACCGGACGGTCAACTTTGAGGGCACCCCAGATTTGATCGGCCAGTTCGTCGACGTCGAAATTACTGAAGTGTTAACCAACTCTCTGCGCGGTACCCTGGTCCGCACCGAACAGCAGATGGAACTGCGCGTGCACCAATCCCCTCAAGCGGTGATTGCACGTACCCGTAAGGAAGATGAGCTGGGCGTCGGTAGCTACCAACCCTGATCGCCCCGCCACCTTGGCATTTTCCTTTTTCTCTGCCGGGCAGTCATTGTCCGGTAATTTTGTTTTTTTATTTTGATTATGAGGCGACACAATAATGCAACTCCCACACTGCCCGAAGTGCAATTCCGAATACACCTACCAGGATAACGCCCTGTTCATCTGCCCTGAGTGCGCCCATGAGTGGAGCGACAGCGCGGCCGTTGAAGATGCCGATACCCTGATTGTCAAAGATGCCAACGGTAACCTGCTGGCCGATGGCGATGCGGTGACCGTGGTCAAGGATCTGAAGGTCAAAGGCAGCTCTTCCATGTTGAAGATCGGCACCAAGGTGAAGAACATCCGCCTGGTCGAAGGCGATCACAACATCGATTGCAAAATCGACGGCTTTGGCCCGATGAAGCTGAAATCCGAATTTGTGAAGAAGAGCTGATTTCCGCTGTTAACCTGCTGTTGGGCCAAACTATTTGGCCCAATTCTGCCCCCTCCCCCCTTGAATTCCCTTCGCTGCGCACAGATAGATCAGAGGTAAACTTGCGCCAGTGCGGTACACCATGAATAATTCAGGGTAGAGCTGTTCGGGGGTTGCCCTGAATGCCCGCGCTGAAATCGCGTTACGTGACATCAACCAGGCCCTGTTGAGCCTTGAGGAATCGTTTGAACGTCGCAACACAAGAAATCCTGTTGGAGCCCGCAGACAACCAACGCCTGTTGAGCCTGTGCGGCCCGTTTGATGACAACATCAAACAACTCGAACGTCGGCTGGGGATTGAAATCAACCGCCGTGACAACCGTTTCAAGCTGGTCGGTAAAAACCTGTGCGTGGTTGCCGCCGCCGATATTCTGCGCCATCTGTATGTGGATACCGCGCCGATCCGTGGCGTGACCCCAGATATCGATCCGGAACAGATCCACCTGGCCATCAAAGAGAGCCGGGTGCTGGAGCAGGTGGCAGAGAGCGTGCCGGATTACGGCAAATCGGTCACCATCAAGACCAAGCGCGGCATGGTGAAGCCCCGCACGCCGAACCAGGCGCAATACATCGCCAATATTTTCGCCCATGACATCACCTTTGGCGTTGGCCCGGCGGGTACCGGTAAAACCTATCTGGCGGTTGCGGCTGCGGTAGATGCACTGGAGCGCCAGGAAATCCGGCGTATCCTGCTGACCCGCCCGGCGGTTGAAGCTGGCGAGAAACTGGGCTTCCTGCCGGGGGATCTGAGCCAGAAAGTCGATCCGTATCTGCGCCCGCTGTATGACGCCCTGTTTGAAATGCTGGGCTTCGAGCGCGTGGAAAAGCTGATCGAGCGTAACGTGATCGAAGTTGCGCCGCTGGCCTACATGCGTGGCCGTACGCTGAATGACGCCTTTATCATTCTCGATGAAAGCCAGAACACCACCATCGAACAGATGAAGATGTTCCTGACGCGTATCGGTTTCAACTCGAAAGCGGTGATCACCGGCGACGTGACCCAGATCGACCTGCCACGTAATCAGAAATCCGGCCTGCGCCATGCGGTGGAAGTGCTGTCTGAGGTGGAAGAGATCAGCTTTAACTTCTTCCACAGCGAAGACGTGGTGCGCCACCCGGTAGTGGCCCGTGTGGTGGTCGCCTATGAAGCCTGGGAAGCCGCCGAACAAAAACGCAAAGACGCCATCGCCGAACAACGTAGACGTGAGGCACCGGTTGCCTCCGAACAGGAAACACCATGAGCCAGGTTATTCTGGATTTACAAATTGCCTGCGCCAGCAGTGAAGGATTGCCGGATGAAGCCACCTTCCAGCGCTGGCTGGAAGGGGTATTGCCACAGTTTCAGGAAGAGGCCGAAGTCACCATCCGCCTGGTGGATGAGGCGGAAAGCAATGAGCTGAATCTGACCTATCGTGGTAAAGACAAGCCGACCAACGTGTTATCATTCCCGTTCGAGGCACCGCCGGAAGTCGAACTGCCGCTGTTGGGTGATTTGATTATTTGCCGTCAAGTGGTTGAACAGGAAGCGGTTGAGCAACAGAAAGCGCTGGAAGCACACTGGGCGCATATGGTTGTTCACGGTAGCCTTCATCTGCTAGGGTATGACCACATCGAAGACGATGAAGCCGAAGAAATGGAATCTTTGGAAACCGAGATAATGCAGGAGATGGGTTACCCAGACCCTTACCTCGCGGAAAAAGATCCCACCTGATGTTAGCTGAGCACCCCGCAGCCCCGATTGGGGCTGTCGCTAATTTTGATAACTCAATAGAGTGATATTAACTAAAACGCCATGAGCGACGACCATTCACAAAGCAATGACAGCCCCAGTCCCAAGAAGGGGTTCTTTACTCTTATCCTTAACCAGCTGTTCCACGGTGAACCCAAAAACCGTGGCGATCTGGTAGAGCTGATCCGTGATTCCGAGCAAAACGACCTGATCGATCCCGATACCCGTGACATGCTGGAAGGCGTGATGGATATCGCCGAACAGCGCGTGCGCGACATCATGATCCCGCGCTCCCAGATGGTGACGCTCAAGCGTAACCAAACGCTGGAAGAGTGCCTGGACGTGATTATCGAATCCGCCCACTCGCGCTTCCCGGTGATCAGCGAAGATAAAGATCACATCGAAGGCATTCTGATGGCCAAGGACCTGCTGCCGTTTATGCGCGCGGACTCTGAGCCGTTCAGCATCGACAAGGTGCTGCGTACCGCCGTGGTGGTACCGGAAAGCAAGCGGGTTGACCGGATGCTCAAGGAGTTCCGCTCCCAGCGTTATCACATGGCGATTGTCATTGATGAATTTGGCGGTGTCTCTGGCCTAGTAACCATCGAAGATATTCTGGAGCTGATTGTCGGAGAAATTGAGGACGAATATGACGATGAGGAAGATCGTGACGTTCGCCAACTGAGCCGCCACATGTTCACCGTGCGGGCGCTGGCGCCGATCGAAGACTTCAACGACACCTTCGGCACCCATTTCAGCGACGATGAGGTGGACACCATCGGCGGTCTGGTGATGCAAGCCTTCGGCCACCTGCCTGCGCGCGGGGAAACCATTGAAATCGAAGGTTACCTATTTAAAGTTGCGATGGCCGACAGTCGACGTATTATCCAGGTCCATGTCAAAATTCCGGACGACGCCCCGCAACCGAAACTGGAAGAATAACTTATCCATGGCTAAAGCCTCATTACTTGATCGCCAGCGGGTTCGCGCCCTGCTGGCGCTGTTGACCGGTGCCTGTGGCACGCTGGCCTTCTCCCCTTACGATATCTGGCCTGCAGCGATTGTTTCGCTGTGCGGCCTGCTGGCCGTAACCCTCAACCGCACGACCAAACAATCCGCCCTGCTCGGTTTCTGCTGGGGTATGGGGCTGTTCGGTAGCGGCGTGAACTGGGTTTACGTCAGCATTGCCGACTTCGGCGGTATGCCGTTTGCCATCAATATCTTCCTGGTCGTGCTGCTGGCCGCCTATCTTTCGCTGTATACCGGGTTGTTCGCCGGTTTACTGACGCGGATCTGGCCACGTACCACCTGGTGGCGGCTGGCCATTGCCGCCCCGGCGCTATGGCAACTGACCGAGTTCCTGCGCGGTTGGGTGCTGACCGGTTTCCCCTGGTTGCAATTTGGTTATACCCAGATCGACGGTCCGCTAAAAGGCATTGCGCCATTGCTCGGCGTGGATGCGATCACGCTGATCCTGATGTCCCTCAGCGGCCTGCTGGTGTTTGCCCTCAATCAGCGGCGCATCATCCCGGCGGTCATTGCTATCGCCATGCTGTTGCTGCCGTGGCCGCTGCGCCAGATCCACTGGTTTACGCCGCAGCCGGATAAAGCGGTGAACGTCGCCATGGTGCAGGGCAATATCGAGCAGTCGATGAAGTGGGATCCGAAGGCGTTGCTCAGTACGCTGCAAACCTATCTGGATGAGAGCCGTCCGTTGATGGGCAAAGTGCCTATCATCATCTGGCCGGAGTCCGCCATTCCCGATGTTGAGAGCAATCAGAACGGTTTCCTGACCATGATGGACGATCTGATGCGCGCCAAGAACAGCAGCCTGATCACCGGTATCGTGGACGCTCGCGCTACCCAGCAAGGCACGCAGTTCTTCAACAGCGTGATCGTGCTTGGCGAGGAACAGCCTTACAGCTACCCGGCAGCCAATCGCTATGACAAACATCACCTGGTGCCCTTTGGTGAGTTTGTGCCGTTGGAAACGCTGCTGCGCCCGTTGGCTCCGTTATTCGACCTGCCGATGTCCTCGTTCAGCCGTGGTAACTATGTGCAGCCACAGCTCAGCGTACGCGGTTATAACCTGACGGCAGCCATCTGCTATGAAATCGTGCTGGGCCAGCAGGTGCGCGATAACTTCCGCCCGGATACCAACTTCCTGCTGACCGTGTCCAACGATGCCTGGTTCGGCCACTCCATCGGCCCATGGCAGCACTTCCAAATGGCGCGTATGCGTTCATTGGAACTGGGCAGGCCGTTGCTGCGTAGCACCAATAACGGTATCACCGCCGTCGTTGGCCCAACCGGCGAAGTGTTGGCATCCATCCCACAGTTCACCCGCAAAGTGCTGGAAGTGAAGGTGACACCCACTACCGGCATCACGCCATATGCCCGCTTTGGCTCTGCGCCAGTGTGGATCATCACCGTGCTGCTGGGTGGCATCGCGCTGCTCATTAGCTGGCGCCGCAGATAAGTTCTCGTTGGGCACGGTGCCTTACCGTGCCCTCTTCATTTCTTGTTGCCCCCTCCCTTCTGATGTTTCTGGCATGCTCCTTGCTTTAATTACCCTGTAGAACGTTGCTGATTTACTTTAACTGACATCTTGTCGCATCCGTGCACAACTCCAGCGCAAGTCTCGCACCTCGGTGGTGCATCAGGGGTTTATTGCATTCATTTGGTGCGCGTGATGTCTCAAAAAATGAAACAACTTAGTTTCATCTTGTTCACAATCGGTTATTTTCTATCGTAAATCGGCATTAGGACTATCTTTATAGCTCAGCCGTATTAACCCGCCCTCCCTGAGTGCGGGCAATCACAACAGCACAGGAGTTGGACCATGCAAATGCGCAAATTGGCGTTATCGTTACTGCTGATCGGGATGGCGAGTAGCGTAGCCCATGCGGAAGAACTGACCGGTACGCTGAAGAAAATCAAAGATAACGGCGTGATTGTTGTTGGCCACCGTGAATCCTCAGTTCCGTTCTCCTACTACGATAATCAGCAGAAAGTTGTGGGTTACTCCCAGGACTATTCCAACCAAATCGTTGATGCCATCAAGAAGAAATTGAACGAGCCCAATCTGCAGGTGAAAATGCTGCCGATCACCTCGCAAAACCGCATTCCACTGTTGCAAAACGGCACCTTCGATTTTGAGTGTGGCTCGACCACCAACAACCTCGAGCGCCAGAAACAGGCTGCCTTCTCTGATACCATCTTCGTCGTCGGTACCCGTCTGCTGGTCAAGAAAGGCTCCGACATCAAAGACTTTAAAGATCTGGCCGGTAAAGCCGTGGTCGTCACTTCAGGCACCACTTCCGAAGTGTTGCTCAACAAGCTGAACGACAAAGATCAGATGAAAATGCGCATCATCAGTGCCAAAGACCACGGCGATTCCTTCCGCACCCTGGAAAGTGGCCGTGCAGTGGCGTTTATGATGGATGATGCCCTGCTGGCGGGCGAGCGCGCCAAGGCCAAACAGCCGGATCAGTGGGAAATCGTTGCCACTCCACAGTCCAAAGAAGCCTACGGCTGTATGATGCGTAAAGACGATCCACAGTTCAAAAAGCTGGTGGATGACACTATCGCTCAAGCTCAGACCTCTGGCCAGGCAGCCAAATGGTTTGAGGTTTGGTTCAAACAGCCAATCCCACCAAAAAACCTCAACATGAACTTCGATCTGTCCGACGACATGAAGCAGTTGTTTAAAGAGCCGAACGACAAAGCACTGAACTAATAAAAAAATCAAGCCAGCCAAGCTGGCTGCTGTAGATGACCGTAATAGGACAGACAGGTATGCGGGAGGCCGTTCCCCTCCCGCATTCTTTCCTAGACACGATTCAAGGCACACCAAAAAGCCAGCCTGACTGGCATGCGCCACGATTGCACGGTCATCAAGTTGTAAGGTTTGTAAGGTGTTTTGCACCTGTTTGCCGGAGTTAGTTATGTCAATAGATTGGAACTGGGGTATCTTTCTGCAGCAGGCCCCGTTTGGGAATACCACCTACCTAGGCTGGATCTGGTCCGGCTTTCAGGTTACGGTCGCCCTCTCCGTCTGTGCGTGGATTATTGCCTTCTTTGTCGGTTCACTGTTCGGTATCTTGCGTACCGTGCCCAACCGTTTTCTCTCCTCACTAGGTACCTGTTACGTCGAACTGTTCCGTAACGTGCCGCTAATCGTGCAATTCTTTACCTGGTATCTGGTGATGCCGGAGCTGCTGCCAGCCGATATCGGCATGTGGTTCAAGAGCGAGCTCGATCCCAACGTGCAATTCTTTGTTTCTTCCATGCTGTGCCTTGGGTTGTTTACCGCTGCGCGCGTTTGCGAGCAGGTGCGTGCCGCAATCCAATCCCTGCCCCGCGGCCAGCAGGCTGCCGGGCTGGCCATGGGCCTGACGCTGCCACAAACCTATCGCTATGTGCTGCTGCCCAACGCCTATCGAGTGATCGTGCCACCGATGACCTCGGAAATGCTCAACCTGGTCAAAAACTCCGCCATTGCCTCAACCATCGGGCTGGTGGATATGGCCGCTCAGGCCGGGAAGCTGCTGGATTACTCCGCACACGCCTATGAATCCTTTACTGCCATCACCCTCGCCTATGTCGCTATCAACGCGGTCATCATGCTGTTTATGCGTATTGTCGAGAAGAAAGTGCAGTTACCTGGCCATATGGGGAGTAAATAATGTACCAATTTGATTGGGGATCGATTGTCCCAAGCTTCCCGTATCTGCTGCAGGGGCTGGTCGTCACGCTGAAAATTACCGTGACGGCTATTGTGTTCGGTATCCTCTGGGGCACCGTTCTGGCGGTGATGCGCCTGTCGTCGATCAAGCCGATCAGCTGGTTTGCGGCGCTGTACGTCAACCTGTTCCGCTCCGTACCGCTGGTGATGGTGCTGCTCTGGTTCTATCTGGTGGTTCCAAGCTTATTACAACAAGTTCTTGGGCTGTCACCGAAAACCGATATTCGCCTTATCTCGGCTATGGTAGCCTTTTCGCTGTTTGAAGCCGCGTACTACTCGGAAATTATCCGGGCAGGCATTGAAAGCGTCTCGCGCGGTCAGTCCTCTGCCTCACTGGCGTTGGGCATGACCCAGTGGCAATCGATGCGGCTGGTGATCTTGCCGCAGGCGTTCCGCGCCATGGTGCCGCTGCTGCTGACCCAAGGGATCGTGTTGTTCCAGGATACCTCGCTGGTGTACGTACTTAGCCTGGCCGACTTCTTCCGCACCGCGTCAACCATTGGTGAGCGTGACGGTACACAGGTGGAAATGATCCTGTTCGCCGGTTTGGTCTATTTTGTTATCAGTCTCGCCGCCTCGGCGCTGGTAAGCTATTTGAAGAAAAGGACTGTTTGATGATATCCCTGAAAAATGTTTCTAAGTGGTACGGTCACTTTCAGGTTCTGACCGACTGCACCACCGAAGTCAAAAAAGGCGAAGTGGTGGTGGTCTGCGGTCCTTCCGGCTCAGGCAAATCGACCCTGATTAAAACCGTCAACGGGCTGGAGCCGATCCAGAAAGGCGATATCGAGGTTAACGGTATTCAGGTCAACAACAAGAGCACCAACCTGGCGCAACTACGCTCCAAAGTGGGGATGGTGTTCCAACATTTTGAACTGTTCCCTCACCTGTCGATCATTGAAAACCTGACGCTGGCGCAGGTCAAAGTCCTCAAGCGCGACAAGGCCGCCTCACGCGATAAAGCCTTGAAGCTGCTGGAGCGCGTGGGCCTGTCGGCACATGCCGAAAAGTTCCCAGGGCAGCTCTCTGGTGGCCAGCAGCAGCGCGTGGCGATTGCCCGTGCGCTGTGTATGGATCCGATCGCCATGCTGTTTGATGAGCCCACCTCCGCGCTCGATCCAGAAATGATCAACGAAGTGTTGGACGTAATGGTCAAGCTGGCGCAGGAAGGGATGACCATGATGGTGGTGACCCACGAAATGGGCTTTGCCCGTAAGGTAGCCCATCGGGTGATCTTTATGGATGAAGGGAAGATTGTGGAAGACACTAATAAGGATGACTTCTTCAACAACCCGCAGTCAGAACGTGCCAAAGACTTTTTGGCCAAAATCCTGCATTGATTTACCAGATGCGCCCTGCCCCCCAGGGCGCATCAATAGTGCTTGTTTCTTTCGCACTTTCCCCCGATCCTCAAAGCATAATGATAACGCTGAAGGAGAAAGTGATGTCCCGCCCTATTATTATCGATTGTGATCCAGGCCTTGATGACGCTATTGCCCTTGCCATGGCGCTACGTGCCCCTACGTTGGATGTTAAAGCCGTCACCACTTCCGCCGGTAACCAGACACCGCAAAAAACCCTGCATAACGCACTCGGCCTGCTGACGCTGATGCAACGGCAAGATGTCCTGGTCGCTGGCGGTGCCGCCAAGCCCTTGATGCGCGATCTGGTCATTGCCGACTACGTGCACGGTGATACCGGGATGGGCAACACCCATTTGCCAGCACCGGATTTTCAGCCAGTCAAGCAAACTGCGGTCGAGTTAATTGCCGATCTGCTACGTACCAGCCCAGAGCCGATTACGCTGGTGGTCACCGGCCCGATGACCAATATTGCCTTGCTGCTGTCACAGCACGCAGAGTTGAAAAGCAAGATTGAACGCATCGTGTTTATGGGCGGTGGGCTGAATGCTGGCAACACCACGCCGGTGGCCGAATTCAATATCTACGTCGATCCGGAAGCGGCCGAAATTGTGCTGCAATCCGGCGTACCCCTAACCATGGCCGGGTTGAACGTCACCCATCAGGCATTGGTGTTACCACAGGATATCGAGCGCATCCGTAGCATTAATAATCCGGTAGCGGCAGCGGTAGCCAGCATGCTCGATTTCTACCTGCCGTTGTATCTCAGCCACCCGCGCGGCCTGCCGGGTGCCGCCATGCACGATCCTTGCACCATCGCCTGGCTGCTGGCCCCGGAGTTGTTTGAAAGCCGTGAGCTGTGGGTGGGTGTGGAGACCCAAGGTCACTACACCGTGGGCATGACGGTAGTGGATGAGTTTGGCCAAAACGGTAAACCGGCGAACGTCGAGGTGTTGACCCATATCAACCGCCAGGCCTTTATCGATCTGATGGTCGAGTGTGTTTCACGTTATTAAATGACCCCTCACCCTAACCCTTATGTCTTGATCTTCTCCGCCTTAGCGGAGAAGATCCCCGACTGATCATCGGGAGATAGCCGGTGAGCTCCCCCTAACCCTAGTGCCTATGAGCCCGTGGGAGAGATTGTGCCCCGGCTGTCTATTTCCCTGTCGCCTTGTAGACCGAACGGTATCCTGTGCCTATGAGCACCTACATATAAGGATGGTCCGGCGATAAATTTCAGACATGGTTATGGAGTGCCATAATGCGTAGAACCCCTGTCGGCGTTGATATCGCTAAACACAAATTTGATGTCGCCGTACTGCTGGACAATCAGAAGTATAAAACCAAAAAGTTTGCCAATACCCCTTCTGGATGCCGCGAGTTCGCAGCCTGGTTGAGCCGCTTTGGCGACTGTCATGTCTGTATGGAAGCCACCGGGAGCTACAGCACGGAACTGGCCACTTATCTGGCAGACAACAACTACCACGTCAGTCTGATGAACCCGGCGTGTATCCATTCCTTCGGCAATACAGAACTGGCCCGGAACAAAACGGACAAAAGCGATGCAGCGATGATAGCCCGCTACTGCGCACTGCATCAGCCTGCCCCGTGGTTCCCAGCCCCGTTGAGCGAGCGCCAGTTGACCGCGTTGGTCAGGCATCTTAAGAACCTGGAAGAGATGCGTCAGATGGAAGAAAATCGCCTGGAGGTGGCCGAAGCAGTCATCGTCCCTTCACTCAATGAGCACATCGCCACGTTGGATGAACTGATACGAGAAACGAAAAAGAAAATCAGTCAGCACATCGATGATAACCCTGACCTGAAACGGGACAGCGAGTTGCTAAAAAGTATCCCTGGAGTGGGAGAGATGCTGAGCTCCAGCCTGCTGGCCTTCGCAGGAAACCTGCGTCGGTTCACCAGCAGCAAGGCCCTGGTAGCGTACGCAGGACTGAATCCACAGCGATGTGAGTCGGGGATGTTTAAAGGGAAAAGCCGGTTATCGAAAGTGGGGCACGGTGAGCTGCGAAGTGCGTTATACATGCCCGCGGTAGTGGCAGGCCAATACAATGTTGTGGTTAAAGACTTAACAGAAAGGCTAAAGTTGCGTGGGAAGTCGGGCAAAGAAAGAGTGTGTGCGGCGATGCGAAAGTTGCTGCAACTGGCCTATGGTGTGGTGAAATCAGGAAAGACATTTAATGCGGAAATACCGCTTGCCGGATAGCCGACAAGACGGTATCTCTCCCACAGGGAGAGGGAACCGATCGAGTGTGCTGATTGCCCTGTGTAATACCTTGGATTTCTTGTGCTTATGCCCTACTTTCCGAAGCTGCACAGCCTTATCAAAGATGCCGGGCAGCTCCCTCGCCCTGTGGGAGAGGGTTGGGGTGAGGGGACAGAACGTGCCACATCCTCATCTACGTTATCTACATCAGTCCTGTAACAAACTAACACCTGCAACTGAGCACAACTCCGAACCCGCTTTTTACCGCTACGCCGAGGCCTCTGGCAGGTGGGGCTCATGCAGGTTAGCCAACCGCTGAGCGCATGGAGGCGCGATTGCGAGCCCCCATGAACGGGTTTACGGCGTGTCGGCGTTCTGCATAATCCCCAGCTGAAGTACCGTCACAATCAGCTACTCACCGTAGACATCATACCGACGTCAAGGTGCTAGCCCATATCAACCGATTGGGCTTTATCTCGACATAGAGCAATAACTCCGGACTGGTTTACTTTCGTCCGATAAAACAAGACAATGCAGCCACAATGATACAGGGAGAGACGAATGAAAGGATATTTTCGCAAGTTACTGATCGGTTTGCTAGCCGTCGTTATTGTGGCCGCGGCACTGTTTTTTTGGGTCCGGTATGAACTTAAGCAGGATGCCACACTAGCTTTTAACCAAAACAGCATCGTCAAAGAACATCTAGGTGAAGTGACCATAGAAGAACTCGGTCTGAGTCAGTTTGCACCGATGAGTAACTGCCAGGATGATTGCGACCACTATCTGGTAAAGTTGAAAGGTGAAAAAGCTAGCGCTGCCGCCGTTATGGACTTTGCAAAAGGGGATACTGAACTCTCCTATGCGATATTGTGCCTGGCTGACGGCACCAATATCGCCCTGACGGAAGATGCGCAGATTCTGGTGCAAAATAACAGAGGGGACTCCCCCTGCCAGTGATGCTTTCTCAATAAGCTGTAAATTCCCCTCACGCAACATGAGGGGAAATCGCCTTAAGGCTCAAACGGCCGGCGTTGGAACTGATCGTGGCCACACTTCGGGCACAGTGGCAGCACCTCCGGGGTATAGAAAGCCAGATGGTGATGGCATTTCTCACACACCAGATTACCCAGCCCGACCACCTCGCCGCTGTGGTAGACGCCGTGATGGCTGACATCCTTAAACACCTCACGCCACTCCAACTGGGTTTTATCGGTGATATCCGCCAGTTCCTGCCACAGGCTTTCTTTAATCACGCGCATAAACACGCTGTCGGTGAATTCCTCCCGGCTCTCTTGATAGCTGCGGGCGAACTCTTCCAAATCGCGGCGCACCGCCCGGGTCAACTGCTCCACTTCCGTACGGCTGAGTTCCTCCACCTCGTTCAAACGTTTCTCGGCGCTGGCGACCAATTGGTCAATGTCACGCTCACCGTTCTTTAAACGTTCCGTCAGTGATGTCACCAACTCGCGGTAATACTGAGCAACCTTGTTCATAGCTTCTCCTCGATGAACTACTGCGACAGGACTTCTCCCCTAAAACTACTCGTTATTATTTTAGTCGTAAATCACTGATGTGGCTTGGCTAGGTGAGGTTTTGGCAGATTGTGAGTCACATCATGGCACAGATATTTTTTTAATACGTCGAGTCAGACCGCTTGGTGTTGTTGCTGGCAGGTCTTATCAGCTATGCTATGCAGATCTAAAGATACTCACAGAATGCTACGGATGTAGCTGTTACACACCTACAGGACCATCGGCCGCCATGCAAGAGCAATACCGCCCAGAAGAGATAGAATCGAACGTACAGCTTCACTGGCAAGAGAAGCAAACTTTCAAGGTTACCGAAGACGCCAGCAAGGAAAAGTATTACTGCCTATCCATGCTGCCATACCCTTCTGGTCGTCTGCACATGGGTCATGTTCGGAACTACACCATTGGCGACGTGATCTCCCGCTACCAGCGTATGCTGGGCAAAAACGTGCTACAGCCAATTGGCTGGGATGCGTTTGGCCTGCCAGCCGAAGGCGCGGCGGTAAAAAACAAAACCGCACCGGCCCCTTGGACCTACGACAACATCGACTATATGAAGAACCAGCTGAAACTGCTGGGCTTCGGCTATGACTGGGATCGCGAGATCGCCACCTGCGATCCTGACTACTACCGTTGGGAGCAGTGGTTCTTCACCAAGCTGTACGAAAAAGGCATGGTCTACAAGAAGACTTCGGCGGTGAACTGGTGCCCACACGATCTGACCGTACTGGCCAACGAACAGGTTATCGACGGCTGCTGCTGGCGCTGTGATACCAAGGTTGAGCGTAAAGAGATCCCACAGTGGTTTATCAAAATCACCGATTACGCCGATCAACTGCTCAACGATCTGGACACGCTGGAAAGCTGGCCAGAGCAGGTGAAAACCATGCAGCGCAACTGGATTGGCCGTTCCGAAGGGGTAGAAATCACCTTCGACGTTGCCGACAGCGCTGAGAAAGTCACCGTTTACACCACCCGCCCAGACACCTTTATGGGGGCTACCTATGTCGCCGTTGCCGCAGGTCACCCGCTGGCACAGCAGGGCGCGGTCAACAACCCGGCGCTGACAGACTTCATCGACGAATGCCGCAACACCAAGGTTGCCGAAGCCGAAATGGCCACCATGGAGAAGAAAGGCATGGCCACCGGCCTGTTTGCCATCCATCCGTTGAGCGGTGAGAAGCTGCCAATCTGGGTCGCCAACTTCGTCCTGATGGAATACGGCACTGGCGCGGTAATGGCCGTCCCTGGCCACGATCAGCGTGACTGGGAATTCGCCACCAAATACGATCTGCAGATCAAACCGGTCATTTTGAACCTGGATGGCAGCAAGCCAGACGTCAGCGCCGAAGCGATGACCGAAAAAGGCACCCTGTTCAACTCCGGTGAATTCGACGGCCTGGATCACCTGGCAGGCTTTAACGCCATCGCCGACAAGCTGGTGGCCAAAGGCGTCGGCCAGCGCAAGGTGAACTACCGTCTGCGCGATTGGGGCGTGTCCCGTCAGCGCTACTGGGGGGCTCCAATCCCAATGGTCACTCTGGAAGACGGCACCGTAATGCCAACGCCAGAAGACCAGCTGCCGGTCATCTTGCCGGAAGATGTCGTGATGGACGGCATCACCAGCCCGATCAAAGCCGATCCCGAGTGGGCAAAAACCACCGTTAACGGCCAGCCGGCGCTGCGTGAAACCGACACCTTCGACACCTTTATGGAATCTTCCTGGTACTACGCGCGCTACACTTGCCCGCAGTACGATAAAGGCATGCTGGATCCGGCTGCGGCCAACTACTGGCTGCCGGTCGATCAATATGTTGGCGGGATCGAACACGCCATCATGCACCTGATGTATTTCCGCTTCTTCCACAAGCTGATGCGTGATGCTGGCCTGGTCGATTCAGACGAGCCTGCCAAACGCCTGCTGTGCCAAGGCATGGTGTTGGCCGATGCCTTCTACTACACCGGCACCAGCGGCGAACGCGTCTGGGTATCTCCGGTTGATGCCACCGTCGAACGCGACGAGAAAGGCCGCATTGTCAAAGCAACCGATCCTGAAGGCCGCGAACTGGTCTATGCTGGCATGAGCAAAATGTCGAAGTCGAAGAACAACGGCATCGACCCGCAGGTGATGGTAGAAAAATACGGCGCGGATACCGTGCGTCTGTTCATGATGTTTGCTTCCCCAGCCGAAATGACGCTGGAATGGCAAGAATCTGGCGTTGAAGGGGCAAACCGCTTCCTCAAGCGCGTCTGGAAACTGGCTTACGACCACGTTGAGCAAGGGGCGGTTCAGCCACTGAACGTCAGCGAGCTCAATGAAGATCAGAAAGCCCTGCGCCGCGACGTGCATAAAACCATCGCCAAAGTAACCGACGATATCGGCCGCCGCCAGACCTTCAACACCGCCATCGCCGCCGTGATGGAGCTGATGAACAAACTGGGCCGTGCGCCGCAGGAAAGTGAACAGGATCGCGCGCTGCTGCAAGAAGCCTTGCTGGCCGTGGTACGTATGCTGTATCCGTTCACACCGCACGTCTGCTTCACCCTGTGGCAGGCGTTGAACGCCGAAGGCGACGTAGACACGGCACCATGGCCGGTAGCAGACGAAGCCGCCATGGTGGAAGATTCCAAACTGGTGGTGGTACAGGTTAACGGCAAAGTGCGGGCAAAAGTCACCGTGCCAGCCGATGCTACCGAAGAACAAGTGCGTGAGCGCGCCGCCCAGGAACATCTGGTGGCCAAATATCTGGAAGGGGTCACGGTACGTAAAGTGATCTATGTTCCAGGCAAATTGCTTAACCTGGTTGTGGGTTAACTCAAGGAGGCTTTGTGCGACATCGTATTCTGACGTTGTTGCTGGGGTTGGCGGTGCTTGTCACCGCCGGCTGCGGTTTTCATCTGCGCGGCACCGCGCAGGTGCCCACAGAATTGCATACGCTGATCCTGGATAGCTATGATCCCTTTGGCCCACTAACCCGTGCCGTGCGCGAGCAATTGCGTCTAAGCGGGGCAACCGTGGTCAAATACGATCCAGCCCACAAGGAAGTCCCGTCACTGCGCATCGTCAATTCGACGCAGAGTCAGGATACGGTTTCGATCTTCCAGGACGGTAAAACGGCCGAATTTCAATTGGTGATGACGGTTCAGGCCCAGGTATTGATCCCAGGGCATGATATCTATCCGATCAACGTCAAAGTCTTCCGCTCTTTCTTTGATAACCCGTTAACCGCCTTGGCCAAAGACGCCGAGCAGGACATCATTATGCAGGAAATGCGTGAGCAGGCTGCCCAGCAAATTCTGCGTAAGATGCTGGCGGTGCACGCGGCAGTGCAAGAAACGCAAGAAAAAGCCGCTATCGCTGCTGAAAAAGCGGCCAGTACCCCAGCACAATGATCCGTCTTTATCCTGAACAACTTGCCGCGCAGCTCCGAGAGGGGCTGCGCGCTTGTTATTTATTGAGCGGTAACGAACCCTTGTTGCTGCAGGAAAGCCAGGATCTGATCCGCCAGGCTGCCCAACAGCAACAGTTCACCGAGCACTACAGCATTTCCCTGGATGTTCATACCGACTGGGATGCCATCTTCAGTATCTGCCAAGCCATGAGCCTGTTTGCCAGCCGGCAAACCCTGTTGCTGATTTTCCCCGAGAACGGCCCAACGGCCCCGATCGGCGAGCAACTGGTCAAGCTGTCCGCTTTGCTGCATGACGATATCCTGTTGGTACTGCGCGGCCCACGCCTGACCAAAGCCCAGGAGAACAGCGCCTGGTTCAAGGCTCTCAGCGCCAATGGCGTCATGGTCAGTTGCCAAACGCCGGAACAGGCACAGCTGCCGCGTTGGGTTGCCCAGCGAGCCAAATCCATGCAGCTGGATCTCGATGACGCAGCCAATCAACTGCTGTGTTACTGCTATGAAGGCAACCTGCTAGCACTTTCGCAGGCGTTGGAACGACTTTCGCTGCTGCACCCCGATGGTAAACTGACGTTGCCCCGCGTAGAGCAGGCGGTAAACGATGCAGCCCACTTCAGCCCGTTCCACTGGCTGGATGCCCTGCTGGCAGGCAAGAGCAAACGTGCCTGGCATATCCTGCGGCAGCTCCAGCAAGAGGATGTCGAGCCGGTGATCTTGCTGCGTACCCTGCAACGGGAACTGCTGATGCTGCTGAACCTGCAACGCCGCATGGCACACATCCCGCTGCGTACGCTATTCGATCAGCTCAAGGTCTGGCAGAACCGCCGCAGCCTGATCACTCAGGCTCTACAACGCCTTTCGGGTGAACAATTGCGGCAGGCAGTGCACCTGTTGGCGCAAATTGAGCTCACCCTCAAGAAAGACTACGGCCAGTCGGTTTGGCCGGAGCTGGAAACCCTGTCGATGCTGCTCTGCGGCAAACCTCTGGCCACGAGTGTCACCGATGCCTACTAGCCCGCAACAGCCACATACCCTGCACGCCTTTTTCGGTGGCACCTTTGACCCAATCCACTACGGCCATCTGCGCCCGGTGGCGGCCTTGGCTGAAGAAGTCGGCCTTGATAAGGTCACGTTGTTGCCCAACCATGTGCCTCCTCATCGGCCACAGCCGGAGGCCAACGCGCAGCAGCGGCTAACCATGGTTGAGCTGGCCATCGCAGGTACCCCGTTATTTGCCGTGGACGATCGTGAATTGCACCGCACCACCGCGTCCTACACCATCGAGACTTTCGAAACGATTCGTAAAGAACGTGGCGCCGCAGCGCCTCTGGCGTTTATTATTGGCCAGGACTCGCTGCTGAGCCTGCACAAATGGCATCGCTGGCAAGACCTGTTGCACTTCTGCCACCTGTTGGTGCTGGCGCGCCCGGGTTATAACCAGCAGATGGATACGCCAGAACTGCAACGCTGGCTGGAACAGCACCAAATCACCGATGCCACCCTGCTCAGCCGCCAGCCGCACGGGTTTATCTACCTGGCAGATACCCCTTTACTGGAGATATCCGCCACCGAGATACGCCAGCGCCGTCACCAAGGCATCAGCTGTGACGATTTGCTGCCGCGCCCAGTGCAGCGTTATATCGAGTTACAGGGTTTATATCGATAGGCCGCATGCTATACTGCGCCGCTATTTTTCAGGTATCCGCTGAAAACCCCAAGGAACTTGGCTAGCTGGGCAAAACCAGCAGGCTTTCAGCGGCATCCTGCCGAAACCATCACGATTCAGGCCAGTGACTTTGGGCAGTTGCCCTCAGCTTCCTGATGAACAGAACAACCCGAGGGGGAACCTTTGCAAGGTAAAGCGCTCCAAGATTTCGTTATCGATAAAATTGATGACATGAAAGGCCAGGATATTGTCGCTCTAGATGTTCAGGGCAAATCCAGCATCACCGACTGCATGATCATCTGTACCGGCACTTCAAGCCGCCATGTGATGTCGATTGCCGAACACGTCGTGCAAGAAGCCCGCGATGCCGGTATGGAACTGTATGGCATGAAAGGCCAGGCCGTTTCCGATTGGGTAGTGGTCGATCTGGGCGAAGTGATTGTGCACGTGATGCAGGAAGAAAGTCGCCAATTGTACGAACTGGAAAAGCTCTGGGGTTAAGCGGTGAAACTGCAATTGGTTGCAGTCGGCACCAAAATGCCCGACTGGGTGCAGACCGGCTTTATGGATTACCTGCATCGCTTTCCGAAAGATATGCCGTTTGAACTGACCGAGATCCCGGCGGGCAAACGCGGCAAGAATGCGGATATCAAACGCATTCTGGAAAAAGAAGGCGAGCAGATGCTGGCAGCGGTGGGCAAAGGTAACCGCATCGTTACGTTGGATATCCCAGGCACCCCGTGGGAAACGCCCCAGTTGGCACAACAGCTCGAGCGCTGGAAACAGGATGGCCGCAACGTCAGCCTGTTGATTGGCGGCCCTGAGGGGCTGGCTCCGGCCTGTAAAGCCGCAGCTGAGCAAAGCTGGTCGCTTTCCCCGTTAACGTTACCGCATCCTTTAGTGCGTGTTTTGGTGGCAGAGAGCCTCTACCGCGCCTGGAGTATTACTACAAATCATCCTTACCACCGGGAGTAACCGGTGGTGACAGTAACAGAGTGAAAAAAAGCAGCGGGATGAAAATAGAACGTAACCCTTTTCGCGACTATACGGCCGAGTCCGCCCTGTTTGTACGCCGCGCCGTGGTGGCGTTTTTTATCATTCTGGTGCTGACAGGCATCCTGATTGCCAATCTGTATAATCTGCAAATCGTGCGTTTTGAAGATTACCGCACCCGCTCCAATGAAAACCGCATCAAGCTGCTGCCTATCGCCCCCAGCCGCGGCATAATTTACGATCGTAACGGAACCCCGCTGGCGCTTAACCGCACCATTTACCAGTTGGAACTGATGCCGGAGAAGGTGGACGATCTAAAAGCCACGCTGGAGGCCTTACGCCCGGTAGTCGATCTCACCGACGACGATATCGCCAACTTTGAAAAAGAACGCAAGCGCTCGCGCCGTTTCGTCTCGATCCCGGTGAAAACCCCACTGACCGAAGTGCAGGTGGCCCGTTTTGCCGTCAATCAATTCCGCTTCCCCGGCGCGGAAGTCAAAGGCTATCAACGCCGCTATTATCCTTATGGGTCTGCCCTCACCCACGTGATCGGTTACGTGTCGAAAATTAATGACCGCGACCTCGAGCGCCTGGACAAAGACGGCCAGCTACGCAACTATGCCGCCACCCATGATATCGGCAAGCTGGGTATCGAACGCTATTATGAAGATGTCCTGCATGGCAAAACCGGCTATGAGGAGGTTGAAGTCAACAACCGTGGCCGGGTGATCCGCCAATTGCATGAGCAACCCCCTTCCGCCGGTAAAGACGTTTATCTGACGCTGGATCTCAACCTGCAACGCTATATCGAGCAGTTGCTGGTGGGTAGCCGTGCCGCCGTCGTGGTCAGCGATCCGCGCACCGGGGGAATTTTGGCGATGGTTTCCAACCCTAGCTACGATCCCAACCTGTTTGTTGATGGTATCTCCAACAAGGATTATCAGGGGCTGCTCAACGATCCGAACCGCCCGCTGATCAACCGTGCCACCCAAGGGGTGTACCCTCCGGCCTCCACGGTTAAACCCTATATTGCCGTTTCCGCCCTAAGTGCCGGGGTGATCACCAAAAATACCGTCGTGTTCGATCCGGGCTGGTGGCAATTGCCAGGGTCAGAGAAACGCTTCCGCGACTGGAAAAAATGGGGCCATGGCCGCCTCAACGTCACCAAAGCGCTGGAGGAATCTGCGGATACCTATTTCTATCAGGTAGCGTACGACATGGGGATCGATCGCCTATCCACCTGGCTGACCAAATTCGGCTACGGCGAATATACCGGTATCGATCTTTCCGAAGAGCGTTCCGGCCTGATGCCAACCCGCGACTGGAAATTCAAACGTTACAAGAAACCGTGGTATCAGGGCGACACCATTCCGGTGGGCATCGGCCAGGGCTACTGGACCGCTACGCCAATCCAGATGGCCAAGGCGCTGAACACCCTGATTAACGACGGCAACGTCAAAGATCCGCATCTGCTGCAAAGTACCAAGATCAACGGCGTATTGGTGCCGTTCAAGCAAAAAGAGAGCAAGCAGATCGGCGATATCCATTCAGGCTTCTGGGAAATAGCCAAAGACGGCATGTACGGCGTTGCCAACCGGCCTAACGGCACGGCGCGCAAGTTCTTTGACAAGACACCGTATAAAGCCGCGGCAAAATCGGGTACCGCGCAGGTATTCGGCTATGAAACCTATAACGCCCACAAACTCGCTGAACACCTGCGGGACCATAAATTGATGACCGCCTTTGCGCCCTACGATAACCCAACGGTTTCGGTGGCCATCATTTTGGAGAACGGCGGTTCAGGCCCGGCGGTAGGTACCATTACCCGCCAAATCCTCGACCACATCCTGTTGGGCGACAACAATACGCAATTACCGGATGCAGTACCGCTGCCGCCAGGTATAGAAGGTGATTAAGGTAGAACATGACTGAAAGCCAACAAAAGGGCTCTATCTGGACCAAAATCCATATCGACCCGACATTTCTGCTGTTTATTCTGGCCTTGCTGATCTACAGCGCCGTGGTGATGTGGAGCGCCAGCGGCCAGGATATGGGCATGATGGAGCGCAAAATCGGCCAGATCCTGATGGGGCTGATCGTGATGGGCGTGATGGCGCAAATCCCACCGCGGGTTTATGAAAGCTGGGCACCCTACCTGTATATTTTCTGCGTGATATTGCTGATCCTGGTGGATGCCTTTGGCCAAATCAGTAAAGGGGCGCAGCGCTGGCTGGATCTGGGCTTTGTGCGCTTCCAGCCTTCGGAAATCGCCAAGATCGCCGTGCCGCTGATGGTGGCACGCTTTATGAACCGTGACGTGTGCCCGCCTTCGCTGAAGAATACCGGCATCGCGCTAGTGCTGATCTTCCTGCCCACTTTGCTGGTTGCCGCACAGCCCGATCTGGGCACCTCGATCCTGATCGCCGCCTCTGGCCTGTTTGTGCTGTTCCTGTCGGGAATGAGCTGGAAGCTGATCGCTGTGGCTGCCGTAGCGCTGGCCGCCTTTATCCCGGTGTTGTGGTTCTTCCTGATGCACGGCTATCAGCGTGACCGCGTGATGATGCTGCTCGATCCGGAAAGCGATCCGTTAGGGGCCGGTTACCATATTATTCAGTCGAAAATCGCCATCGGCTCTGGTGGCCTATCGGGTAAAGGCTGGCTGCACGGCACTCAGTCTCAGCTGGAATTCCTGCCGGAACGCCATACCGACTTTATCTTCGCGGTGTTGGCGGAAGAACTTGGCCTGATCGGCGTACTGGTGCTGCTGGTGCTGTATCTGCTGGTGATTATCCGCGGGTTGATGATTGCCGCCCGGGCACAGACCACCTTTGGCCGCGTCATGGTCGGTGGGCTGATGCTGATCCTGTTTGTCTATGTGTTTGTTAACATTGGTATGGTCAGTGGCATTTTACCGGTAGTTGGCGTACCTTTGCCTTTGGTCAGTTACGGGGGGTCGGCGCTGATCGTACTCATGGCTGGGTTCGGCATCGTGATGTCGATCCACACGCATCGGAAAATGTTGTCTAAAAATCTATAAGAGGTGTGCAATGCGTAAGGAATGGCTTTGGGTCGGCGCGGTTGCTGCTGCGGTATTACTTTCCGCCTGTACCACGACGGAAGAAACACAGGCTCCGGTGCAACAAGCCTACAACGGGCCGGTGACCGAAATCAGCGGCGTGGAGCCTCACTATGAACCCTATAACCCTGGTACCCTGCAGGATTATAAGGTTAATGGCGACACTTATCGTATCGTGCAAGATCCGCAGAACTTCTCGCAAACCGGCCTGGCGGCCTGGTACGGTGAAGAGGCCAACGGCAACACTACCGCCATTGGTGAGCGGTTCGATCCCAATGCGCTGACCGCTGCACATCCCACCTTGCCTATTCCTAGCTATGTACGCGTCACTAACCTGGCCAATGGTCGTCAACTGGTGGTACGCGTGAACGATCGCGGCCCTTATACTTCTGGCCGGATTATCGATCTGTCCAAAGCTGCCGCCGATCGCCTCAACCTGTCCAGCAACACCAAGGTGAAGGTCGACTTTATCAAGGTTGCTCCAGACGGCACGTTGAGCGGCCCTGGTACCGTGGGTACCGTCGTCGCCAAACAGAGTTACGCCCTGCCTCCACGCCCGGATCTCAGTTCCGGCAGCGGTATGGATGCACCGATGCAGCAATCAGCACCGATTGCCGCCCCTGCCGCTCAAACGATTGACAACGGCAGCATGAACTACAACGACAACAGCACTACCCCTGCCGCCTCCACTGGTCGTAGCGGTGGTTTCCTTGGTGCGCCGCAGCCGTTAGCCCCTGGCGTATTGGAAGGGACAGAACCCCAACCGGTCATCAGCGCGCCAACTGCAACCCCGGTTGTGGCCACCGCAGCCGCAGCCAGTACCAGCGGTAGCTATGTCGTACAAGTAGGTGCCCTGAGTAATGCCGAGCGTGCGCAAAGCTGGCAACAACAGCTGAGCCAGCAGTTTGGCGTTCCTGGTAAGGTCGCCGCCAACGGCGCCGTCTACCGCGTGCAGCTTGGCCCGTTCAGCAATCGTCAACAGGCCGCACAGCTGCAACAGCGTCTGGCCAGTGAGGCACAACAACAGTCCTTTATCACTGCCGCACCCTAGTCGTGAAACTCGGCTGGCCGATGCCGCCGACAGCAGGTCGTTGACTTATCTGAAACATTTTCTTTCAGGTAAATCTGTGTAAACCCCCTACTGTCGGCCGAATGGCTAATGCCTGCCGGGGCCCCGTCTGCTATAGTGTGACTCGTTTTTTAACTTAACTTTTACGGATGTTGTAGTCCCGATCATGAAACAGGTAACCTCTTTTCGCTTAATCAAAAGCCTCACGCTTGGCACTGCCATCGCGCTCAGCGCAGCGTCAGTTGCCCACGCAGACGACGTTAATATTAAAACCATGATCCCAGGTGTGCCGCAGATTGATGCCGAGGCCTACATCCTGATTGATTACAACTCCGGTAAAGTGTTGGCGGAATCGAACGCCGACGCACGCCGCGACCCTGCCAGCCTGACCAAAATGATGACCAGCTACGTCATCGGCCAGGCGCTGAAATCCGGCAAGATTGGCCAGGACGATCTGGTCACCGTGGGTCAGGATGCCTGGGCTACCGGCAACCCGGTGTTCAAAGGTTCCTCACTGATGTTCCTCAAGCCGGGGGACCGCGTACCGGTCTCCAAGCTGACTCGTGGTATCAACCTGCAATCCGGTAACGATGCCTGTGTCGCCATGGCGGACTACGTCGCAGGTAGCCAGGATGCGTTCGTGAACCTGATGAATACCTACGTCAAACAGCTCGGCCTGCAAAACACCCACTTCCAAACCGTGCACGGCCTGGATGCGGAAGGTCAGTTCAGCTCGGCGCGTGATATGGCGTTGATCGGCCAGGCGCTGATCCGCGATGTGCCAGACGAATACGCTATCTATAAAGAAAAAGAGTTCACCTTCAACAATATCCGTCAGATGAACCGTAACGGTCTGCTGTGGGATACCAGCCTGAACGTCGATGGGATTAAAACCGGCCACACCAATTCGGCGGGTTATAACCTGGTAGCTTCAGCGACGGAAGGCCAGATGCGTCTGATCTCCGCCGTGCTGGGTGGCCGTACCTATAAAGGCCGCGAAACCGAGAGCAAAAAACTGCTGACCTGGGGCTTCCGCTTCTTTGAAACCGTCGCACCACTGAAAGCAGGCAAAGAGTTCGCTTCTGAACCCGTTTGGTTCGGCGATGCCGATCGCGTTGAGCTGGGCGTAGACAAAGATGCCTACCTGACCATCCCACGCGGCCGGATGAAAGATTTGAAAGCCAGCTATGTGCTGAACACCCCGGAAATTCATGCTCCGCTGGCCAAAAACCAGGTCGTTGGCACCATCAATTTCCAGCTGGATGGCAAAACCATCGATCAGCGCCCGCTGGTGGTGCTGAACGAAGTGAAAGAAGGTGGCTTCTTTGGCCGCATCGTGGATTATATCCGCCTGATGTTCCATCACTGGTTCGGTTAACCCTTGAATCGGCTGAGTTCGGCCCCATATAACAATTAACACTAACTCCCGCCCCGGCGGGAGTTATAATTTAGAGATCCGCCACAGCTGGAGCGCACCTACATGCAAAAGACTAAACTGAACGAACTGCTCGAATTCCCTTGTACCTTTACCTACAAGGTAATGGGTCTGGCACACCCCGAGCTGGTAGACCAGGTGGTTGAAGTGGTGCAACGCCATGCTCCAGGGGATTACAATCCTCAGGTCAAACCGAGCAGCAAAGGCAACTACCACTCCGTTTCCATCACCATCACCGCCACCCATATCGATCAGGTGGAAACGTTATATGAAGAGTTGGGCAATATTGAAATTGTCCGTATGGTGCTGTAATTACAGCATAACTCCCTGCCAGCCAACCTGGTTCAGCGCCACCGCTGTCCGGGTTGCTCTGGTTCGCCAGGGATAAATGCTGGTCGCGGGCCAGAGCGCCCGGTATAATGTTTTTACCACTTCTGTAACCTGACGATGCCCCGCTTGCAACACAATAAGATCATTCTCCGTCAGCTAGGGTTGCAGCCCTATGAGCCTGTATCCCAAGCCATGCACAGCTTCACCAATCACCGCGACGAATCCACGCTCGATGAATTGTGGCTGGTGCAGCATCAAGCCGTGTTCACCCAAGGGCAGGCCGGTAAGGCAGAACATCTGCTGATGCCAGGCGATATCCCGGTGATCCAGAGCGATCGCGGCGGCCAGGTCACCTATCATGGCCCCGGCCAGCAGGTGATGTACGTGATGGTGGATCTGAAGCGCAACAAGGTGGGTGTTCGCCAACTCGTCACGGCCTTGGAAGAGACCGTTATCAATACCCTCGCCCATTTCAAGATCGAATCACGCGCGCGCCCGGATGCGCCCGGCGTGTACGTGGGTGAACAAAAGATTTGTTCATTAGGCTTGCGGATCCGCAAAGGTAGCTCATTTCATGGCCTGGCCCTGAATGTCGCTATGGATCTCACCCCTTTCCAACGCATCAACCCCTGCGGTTATGCCGGAATGCAGATGACACAAGTCAGCGCGCTGGCACCAGGTGTCGGGATCGCCGATGTGCATCCCATTCTGGTACAGGAATTTGTACATTTACTCGGCTACCAGACGGTCGAGCTTCGTAACTGGAATGTACACGAATACCCATAAAAACCTATTTATTTCATTAACTTAAGTTATTTTTTGCCATTTCTAATCACATCAAAAACCGGCAGTTGTGACCTAACAAAATCAAATAGTTGCATGCTGGTTTTTTATTAACCTGATGTAAACCAAGGGAGATCAGGCTCAATACGTCTATACAGTACTGAGCCTCTTTTTACCAAGTCTGCTTAAGCCTGCTTATCCTATGTTTTAACTGAATTTTTCTACCTTTCCGTTTCAACCTCGCCCGCTCAACTCTACCCATATTTGCAAAGTTTTTGCCCCATTTATGCCCCATAGCAACGTAGAGGCCGGGATTTCTCCCGGCGCTGCTATCACTCCTTAGGTTCTTCGACCGGTGCAGGTGTTTCACCTGGTGCCGGTTCTTCGCCGACTTCCGGTGCCGACTCATATTCCGGTTCATCACTGGCGGGCATCTCGATAAGGGGTTCGATCCTACCATCTGAGAACTGAGGCAACTCATCGATAATTTTTTCCACCTCAACAAAAATAGATGTGCTTTGAATTAAAAACGGAAATGACTGTGTAATCCCCTCGCTAACGCCATTAATACACAGAGAGAACTTTGCCATCCCATTGCCATCTGCTGAGATTGTCACATCTGTTAATGTGTACAGCGCATTGACCTCCATATCCTTGCCGGGAATGGATAGATTGAAATCTGACGTGACTATAGCTGTAGATGTAGTTTTAATTACCCTGATTGGCATTTTAAACCTCTTATAATTAAGGTAGCTGACTAAATACTTGGAATCCTGTTGATGTGTAAACTCTGCCCACCACTTTTGAAGTGGAAGCGTTAGTGTCGAAAACTATATCACCGTCACCCCAGATATCAGTTCCGGAAATTGGGGTTCCTGGATAAGGGGTTACACCATCTATGTTTGTTTTAACAATATCTTTGGTCCCCTGCATACGGTTTTTCCCACTTGCAGGATTGTGCAGAACATTCGTCAAATCACTATCAATAATGTAATTTGTCCCTTTGTATATTGCAGGGGTTTGAGATGGATTTACTCGAATACCATAATCCAATCTCTCCAAAAAGCCCTCATAACCAGAAGTGCGAACAGATACTTTCGTGCGGCGGATCGGGGTGCTTTCTCCAGGGTTAGCAATATATTGCAAATGCCCCATGTCTCCAGTCCCCATCTGGGTCGGGTTAATACCAATGAAATCAACAGTGAAACCATCAGCCCAGCCGATGCTAACCCCGTCATGGTAGCGATCGGCATTAATTATAAATCGCGATGAGTACGTGTTGCGTAAGCCAAGCACAGGAGTGTAACCGAGCCAGGCAGCATGCTTACACCGACGTGTAGTTATATTGGCATCTACCCCAGTAGCGCCAACAACGTGCAACCCAACATAGTCGCCCGTGTATAGCGCAGTAGTCTTCGCGAAGCCTCTAACAAATACATCATTCACACCGTTAATGAGGACTACATCAGCGCGATTTCTTCCGATATCTGTCATTTCCACATCAACATTATCGAAGTGAACGTTTTTAACGCAGAACTCGCCAAAATCGCCGGTAGCTTGCTTACCTGCTATCGTAAGCCCTTGACTGCCCGCGCAAAGCGCACGATAGGATTTTACGGTGATGTTGTAGCACTTCTGGAAATAGTAGTTAGGCTCAATATCTAGGCCTCCAGGCTGGTAGACGCCGCCAACGATCCCACCATGCCGCAATGAAACCATGGTCGTAATGTTCAGGCCATTTACTGAAATGACGGATATTGCGTTACGTCCGTCGAACGTTTCGTTAATCGACTCGATAAAATCAATGTTCACATTTTCAGGGATCGCCGATTCAACGTTACCGTTGGACTGAGTAATGTAAAGCCCATCGCCGCGAGTGTTTTTGAACCGCAATTTTGACATGCTGATGTTTTTACCGCCAAACATACCTATCGAGTGGATTTGCTCGTTATCAAGCTTTGAAGCTGAGTTTCCATCAACTTGGAGAGATAATTCAGCATTGGATACGCCATTTACATAAATACAATAGTCAGCCCCAGTTACAATGTTACTTGGTTTGTTTTGCTGAGTTCCGCCGTTGCCGTAGAATTTAATCCACCCATCGCCATCAATGCGTATTCCATTATGCCTAGAGTCAATAACGATGCCGTGCGCTGAAAACGAAAAGCCAGAATCTATGACTAACTTGATTTTATTCAGTGCAACTGAATTTATAGCGCGCTGAATGATAGCTGTTTCATCAGAGTCATTACCGCGCCCTCCGAAATGTGTGACAAGAACAGAGTTCTCTACAACGCGACGCCACCCAGTTGATGAGTTAACACGGATAAAAATTCCGCCGTCATCAGAAGTTGTTGCATCATTTACCGATGTAAAAAAACCACCGCCAACTGCACCATTCTGTGTTGCTGCCCACCCTTCATAGTATGAAATCACATCGATCTTCTGGCTGGTAAACTCAGGGACTATAGTACGTAGGGTTGCGATATCAGGACACCGTCCGATGTATTTAAGGCCATCCCCCTTAGCCAGATCGCAGCGAACGCTTGCATCACCAATATTTACCCATAACCCAGATGGGTTATCTTTAGACCATATGCCTCCATCCTCTCCTGGTGAACCACCTGTTATGGTATGGGGTAATGCTCCGATAAATTTGTACCAAGCATTATCATGCCAAACTACTTGTTGACGGTTGATCAACGTTATGTTTACGACCCAATTACCAAGCTCCTGCCATCCAATCGCCGATATTGCATCATAAGCTTTACCTTTGAAATAGATAATAAGTGCATCGAAAACGGAGTTAAACCCATTCATCAACCTATCAAAATGACGCTCCATTCCAACCCATGTTCTCCTAACTCGATCAAATCGGTCTAAGGCATGGTCAGCGTCACTATTTATAAAATCATCATAAGCCAAGGCGTTATCGTTTAAGTCCTTCATGCTGTTTGAAGGACGCGGGTTTCCGGTTTTGTATCTCTGGGGCATAAAATTTCCTAATGGTAATTTTATTGTTGATATTTATAGGGTTTTTCATACCATCATCCGCAATTAACTACTCATCGTATCGTAGAAGAAGGTAACGTGAAGCTTGAGCGATTAACGCTCAATCATGGAACCGATCACACTTCCCCCCCCCCAAATGCATAAGGCTCTCAATGGAAACATATCCCAACCAATAAAATTTGATGATAGTATCTAAGCATTAAGATGTGTGCGGGGCGACTCAGGTCAGCATCCAGGACAAGAAGTGATTAGACAGATATTGGGTAATTATGGGCTACTTTAGGTTTGTACTGTCGGTGTTAGTCTGCGCCAATCATCTGTGGGTTATTGGCGGTGTTGGCCGATATGCAGTTTTTTCGTTTTATATACTCAGCGGATTTCTTATGACCACAATTATTTGTGAGCGTTATGGTACAAGTCTTGCTGGTGTCAGAAAATACGCAGCGAACAGATTACTGAGAATATACCCTACGTATCTAGTGGTGTTTACTTTTACAATATTAGCTCTAACTATTATTGGGAGTGATGCCGCTAGGGCGGTTGATCCAAATTTATCCATCCCAGAAACAGTTAAAAGCTGGCTTATGAATACAACATTGATCGGGCTTGATTTTAGCATTCAAGATAGAACAATTCCTCCAAGTTGGACTCTATTTGTAGAGCTATTTTTTTATGCGGTAATTCCTTTATTGGTTAGACTCGGAGCTAAATCAATTATTATATGGGTAATTATGTCAATCGCATACCATGCATATTTCATGCTTACTGCAACTGACGCCGGCCTTGATTGGAATTCTAGGTATGGCGATATCTTGGCAGGGTCACTCGGATTCGCTCTCGGTTGTGCTGCTAGATTCTTCCCTTACAAAGTGCTGCGATTTAATGGCGCGATCGCTATATCTGTTTTAGGCCTGACTACCTGTTACTCAATAACAGCATATTTTATGCTTATTGGTTACAACAACTCGGATTGGCGATACATATCAACCTTTGGGTTTTATTTTACAATGGCTTTTTCTATTTTATTTATTGTTAATTCAATAAACATCCCCCAATCAAAATTTGGGAAATTTCTCGGTGACCTCTCGTATCCTCTTTACTTATCTCATATACCCATTGGATTTGTTGTAATAAGCGCATTTGAAATGCAGCCAAGGACGCCTTTAACTTTCGTCGTATGCTTTTCATTCTCAATCATTGGTTCTATCGCGCTTTATATTTTCGACAAAAGAGTAAATAAAATCAGAGACAGAATAAGACCAAGGTCAACTAAATCGCCCGCGTAAGGACGATTTAGTTTAGAGTGGTTTCTTACGTATACTCCCACACAATCACAACTCCAGGGGCGCCTGCCCCCCCATTTTTTCCGCTTGCCAGAGATCCGGCGAAAGCTCCGCTCCCTCCAGAGCCAAACCCTGAGCCGTTATTACCTACGACAGAGGATCCTCCTGTAGCACCAGCAGGCGCACCACCGGAACCAAGTGGATTTCCCCCCCCTTTTCCTGATATGCCAGTTGTCATCGCAAGACCATTACCACCTGGTTCTCCATCAATTGATGATATATTTGCCCCTACCGTAGGGTTGCTTTTCGGGGGGATTGACTGACAGATATTTGGGATGGTGAATGAGTTTGCCGCCAATCCAGACAGCCCGCCCGGACATATCATAAATGTGCCGAATTCAGTGTCTCCACCAGGCTTTCCAACGGTAGCCCCAGTAGGTGTTGTTGATGAGATTCCACCTTCGCCACCACTACCAATCGTCACAGGCACGCTTCCTGAGATAGCGAACATTCCCCGACCATAAGACCCCGCGTTACCGCCTGCGGCGGCTGACACCATTCCTGTTCCGGGAGTTGAACAACCTCCACCTCCGCCACCGCCCCCAACCGCTTCAACAATAACAAGTTTTGTCCCCGGCGTAGGTGTATATGTACCGGACACCGTAAACGTTTTTACATTTAGAAGACGTCCACCGCCAACTATTTTATTTATTGCCTTAACAACTTGATTGTCGTCTGTAGGATCTAATGGAATACCAGCGCTCTCAACAACCCCAATTAACTCGCGCTGGAAAGTGTTCAACATCTCGGCATTGATAATAGTCGGCGGGATGCCCTGCGCCACATTGCCATTCGTATATTCACCATTTGCATCTGCTGTATCAGTTGTGCTTCCTACTTTTCTCATGATAACTCCTGAAATTTAATATAGATATGATTAGAGATAGTCCGATGCGGTGTCGAACATATCGGCAAACTCTGGAGTAACGTCGTAAACGCCCTCGTCGTTGAATCCAAAATTGATATAGCCAAATTTCACGATCGTATGCGAAGGCGAGAGCGCATTCATTCGGCACTCAAGCTGCCGGTTTCCCCATGAACGCAACGGATCGCCGCAGTAACTCATCCCAGCTCGAGCATAGGAGATGGTTGTTTCTTCTGCCTCAACCAGCCACACAAATGGCCAGTCGTCGCCATTTAACCCGTCGCCACAGACAGACAGCCCTGCACGCGCTTGCCGAAATTCTTTGATCGTAATGTTGTAACCTAGCGCTCTGGCTATACCGATAAAATAGGATTTAGACTGGCCACCGGTACTGATAAGTTTCGAAACCACTGCTGCCTGGCGCTTAGCGATCGTATCAACCTCGCCGATAGAACAATCATCTGGCAAGCCAAGCGACTTTTCCCACTCAGGTAGTAAAATGGTTGCGGTTGATGGGAACCCGCCGTTTAAGAGAGAGATTGCGTCGCTATCACTACGCTGAAAACTGGTTGCCAGCGCGCGGATCACAGCAGCTTGAACGGCACCAGGCTCACGCGGCCAGGCTAACCCCAAGGGGATTAATGATTGCAGTGCCTGGCTGTAGCTTTCTGCAGGATACTGGCTCATGTATAGATCACCTCGCCGCGGACAGGAAGTTCTCCAACACCCAGGATAATGTTCACACTAGGCGACTCCAGGATAAACCCTGCGGTTCCTTCTATATCACCAATGGCCCGGTTCAGGTCAGATATAAAAATCTTCCCTGTTCCATCCGGGTTTCCGTCCTCAAAGAAAACGTTATCGATCGCGGCATTGATGGCCGTTGTTACATCGCTACCAACATGACTGATCCCGCTGATTTCAAAATCGATGACCTTTCCAACTGGTGAGCAGAGGTACACAAGCGCCGTTACGGGTTGCAGCGGGTAGATATAGTCGGCTACTCGCCCCTGATCCCCTGTTGCTTTGTCTGCCCCCCAATCATCAAGTTGGCTGATCCCGTCAGTACCCACAGGAAAACCGTGGTTTGTTTCATCACTGCCATCGCACATGATGTATACGCCAACAGTCCCTACCCCCATTAGCCGACGCTTTACCCAGCAGCGGGTAACCCCTGGGACAGAAAGTGCCCATTGCTTATAGTCAGTATCGCTGCCGCCCTGGGGAGGATTTTGATAGGCCAGCAGCATGCGAGCCCGGAAATTCTCTTGCGGCTCAATATCCGCCCCGCCGAGAGCAGGATCCACCATCACGCCACTGGACTCGATACCCGGTAACGCAACGTCAAGTGTAAGGATTGTGCCAGCATCAGCATTACCGGAGACGCCCCCGCCAGTCGAGTCCGACACAATATCTGGCAATATGGCTGTCAATGCGCCTACACCGGTCCCACCCGGGCCGATCGTTATCCCGGCATCCAGTCGATACTGGTACCCATCACCGCGATTAAGAACAACCCCCTTATCGACCGTTGCACCTGGTATGCCACTAAATTGGTATGACGCTGTTTGTGCAGCTTCAGCCGCATTCTGATAGACCGATTTCATCGCTGCCCACCCAGACAGCCATTCATCAGTAGCGGTGTAAGGTGTGGATTGTTGCGCTATATAATCGAGGTAGGCGTAATGCAGATGAGACAAGCCCGCGTCGGCATCCGCAAGGATGCGCATATTGGAGAAGCGGAGCAGGGAACCAGTCTTTCTTAACTCAGATTCGAGCTGCACACGGTTTCTATCGCGTAGCTCGGTTAATGTGGGCCTTTTGAATGGCATAAATCATTGCTCCCATACCCAAAAAAAACGCATGTCCGTGCTGTTGCTGTTACCTGGCCTGTAATAGCGGATCACGATATTTAGGCGGCGCGGGTGAACGATCTGGGTCGCCGTTTCGATTGACCCCACAACGCCGTCAGAGATCAGCCAACTCACAGCATCACGGCAATGGTCTTCAGCTTTGAGCGCAACTGCAGGAGTCAACTTTTGCCGACGAAGCAGCCAGAGACGTGAACCAATCTCCGTTTCCGCCCCTGAGTCGCCCCACCAGCCGCGGCTATCATCACCATCAATATCGTCATCAGAACGAGCCACGCGATCCGTGAAAAGGCTAATAATAATGGCGGTCTGAAGATCATCACCTTCCAACAAGTCGCCGGGGCCCTCTCGCCAATCAGCCCTGAGCTGATCAACGTCCCACCAAGAGCTGATATCACTCATCACACTTGCTCCCCTGGTTTTTCGCTGGTTTTATCTTCATCCCCGCCCTGAACATTCCGCACTACATGATCATGGTCGTTATGGGCATCTCGAAGTTGTTTCAAGGTCGCGGTATTGCTTTCGCAGTTGTCGATGATGTCACCCGTAACCTTTACTGTCGGCGTATTCATCAACACCCCCTCGGTAGCATTGATGGTTACCTGCGTTGCATTGCTGACCGTCACGGGCTTGCTGTTGGCCTCTATTTCGATACCGGCCTCCGTCAACTTGATGAACATGCCCCACTGGTTATAAATCACCGTTTCACCGGAAAGCAGATCAGAGTGGCGGAACTGCTGATTGTTGCTGGCAATAATGACAGCACTGGAGCGATCACCACCGAGGAAACCGATCACGACATCCGTACCCACCGGCAAACCAGAGGAAAACCCAAATTCGGCCATGCGCGGCGTGCTGTCGCGTACCTCCAAGGGGGTTTGGTACTGTACTTTTTGCACCCCACCTGCATCACCATGCGCCGTAATTCGCCCGATCCCGAGCATCATTGAAACCCGGCGCCCTAATTGCCTCAGTTGCCCTGTAAAATCAGACATCAATTGACCTCCTGAAGCTGGCGGTAGAATGCGTAAGGCTGAACAGCAAACGCCGCCGGTGGCATCAAAACCATTCTGGCAGTTGTCCCCTGTTCGCCACGCATGAAGGTCACTTCCGCCAGGATCCAGAGCTCATCCTTCAGGCCAAATATTGGCAAACTGATAGGGATGAGTGTATTGGGTTCCCACAGCTTGCCGCTCTTATCGCGCCAGCTGTCAACGGTCACCTGCAATTGCCTCGATCGGCCAAAGCGCCGGTTCATTTCCCAATCAATGCAGTTCTGCGCCTGCTGGGTAGCGATCATAGTGCTTTCCACGATGATGACGCGGTTGCGATACCGCATCTTTGCAGCTTCTGGATCTCGTGCCCGGGCCAGCGTCACCGCGTCATAACCCGCATTAGGGGAGAACTCAGCAACCGGGGTAGTGGACATCGAAACACCGATATAATCGGAAAAGCGTTCATCCATCGAGTCTGTGAATGAGGCATATTCGATGTTTTCCCCCTGCGCAACGCCGCTGGCCGCCTTCCGGGTGCCCACACGAGTTAGCAGAAGATTGCCATCTGGCGTGTCAAAATAGAGAAGCGCGGCCCACCGGCTGATCCTGTCGATCACTTCCTGCGAAGACTCCCCCCAGTTCAGGGTAAACTGCGGCACCGTCGCCATATCCTCGACATCCGAGGAAACATTGATGCCATAGGGCGCGGCCAGGCGCTGTGCAATTTGTAGCGCGTTGGCCTGGCTGATCACGTTGTTGGGCCATTCAGCCGAACAGTCCACCAGGTCCTGACATTTACCTCGCCCCGTTGCCCTTATCTCATGCCGTGATTTCGACAATGCCGGGTTCCAGCGGTCGATATAACCGGTCATGACCAGGTCATCGCCCAACATGACCTGACACGGGTCCCCTTTTCTTACTAGTTCCTCCCCGTTAGAGCCGGGATAATGGTCCATCAGAGACAGATCAAAATCAGAAGGTAACCGCTCAATACCACGGGTAACCCGGATCTCACCCCATCCCTGAATGAGCTTATTGCCCACCTTCAACGTAAGTTCGTCGGTCATTTTCTCAACGCTCTAAAAGTTAGAGGCATAAAAGCGGGATGCCGCGGCTGCACAGTTTGGATCAGCTCATCACCACGGGCCCCGTCCTGATAAAGTCGGTTGGCCAATGCCAATGCAGGCATCGATGTACTCATTGAAATTTGTGTCAATGCGCTCAGCTTTGCCCCCTTTAGTGTGAAGGAATCGACGAGAGAATTTCGCGTGGCCAGCAGATTGGTGTAGTCATCATCATTGCCAGCATCAGCGGCCAGTAGCAGAACGGTATCTATCGTGTCGCAGACGCGGTTTAACATAGCGATCGCATCGTCATAACTGGAAGGAGAATAGTCTGCAGCAACTGCTGCCATGGCTCCGGCTGAAAGCACGCACAACAATATGTTGGCACTAAGAGAAATAGCAGCGTCACTACTGGTGGCATAGAATGTGCTGCTCCGGTAGCCGGCCAATGTCTCCAGCATTCTGATTTTTTCCTCCACGCTGCCGCTCACTGATACCACCGTCATGACGATCGCTGTGGCGCTTTGTGAAAAGCCCTCGATGGAGGTGGCGTTTTGCAATGCGGTTGTTTCAGACAGAAGCTGTGCGCGGCCCGTTACTGCCTCCGCCATTTTTTGTTTTACCAGCCCAGGGTAATCATCGGTGTCTGCCTCTCGGGTAATGGCGCCGGTGGCCCCCGATACACTTCCGCCCACGGTCCCGTTGTTGTAACGCCCATAGCGAGAGCTGCCAAAAGTAGATCGCAACACATTACTTAGGTTGGTCACTTCATTCGTGGCGCTTTTGACCATATTCCCCCAGAACGCGGCGGTATTTTTCAGTGTCTTTATTGCCTGGGTAACGGTCCGCAACTCTCCTTTCACGGTGCCGATGAACTTTGCAGCTGCTGTAGATGCTGTACGCAACCAGTTGGCCTGAACAACTGAATTGGCTGGTGTGCTACTAGTGATCGCAAAAACTTTCAAACCGGACTCAATAACCGTCAGGGTAAATTCAAATGATCGCCCCGATTCCATCCCTTCCATCAAGCGCAGACCGCCATCAGGAATGCTAACTGTCAACTCACCTAGTGTTGGATGTACCAGCGTCCCTGGCCCATCCATTTCACAGGCCGCAACGAGAGAATTACGCTGCGTCATCACATCAGGGGCGTCATATACCAGGCTGCCCTGAACGATAAAACCCCGAAGGGTAAACTTACGCGTTCCACGTCCGAGATCTTCTACCCAAGCGGTATTTCGGTAAGGGTACTCATGCACGGCCTGGCGGCGGCCATACACACCTTCACCGCTGACAATGGCAAACGGAACGCCACGAAAAGAGGCTGGGTAAATATGCCCACGCCAGTCCCAATCCTCGCCACGACCAAGAAGAGAAGATAATGAGTCACTTATTATTGCCATAAATCCCCATAAAAAAACCCGCACTAGGCGGGCTAACAATAGTTTGGAGTGCAACTAGCGTTTAATGCATTTTTGGAACAAAGCCCAACCAGTTTCATTGGCATCAAGGTCACATATTCTCTTGCCGTCAGAGCCGAATAGAGCCCCGAACAACTGACGTCCTTTACCCTCTATAATTTCCGTTGACGATACTGAAACTAGCCCGGAGCTACCTACATACTCACCATAACCATCACTGAAGTGCTCCAGTTTTGCAGGTAAATCAGCTTTACCAGGTATATCCCTAAATCTATATATACTTGAACTTGTCGGCTCTATGATATTGAAATAAACATTATGAAATGCAGGTAACTTATTAACACCAAATATTCTAAACTCAGCATCTGGGGATGCACTTGACATGTCTCTTTTTTTCAAGACAAGTCCTTCAGTCGATATCAGCCTACCTTGATGATTGGATAAAACTCTTTCTATGCTGGCTACCCCAGTTGAATCATTGTAGAAAGCGATATAAAACTCTTCATACTCATCGACTTTAATTCCAGATGTGACTCTTAATCCCTCACCAGCTAAGCCACTTACACCTGTTTTACTTGCTATCTTTTGAGATATATCCAAACCTTTAAAACAAACAACTAAATTATCAGACGTTGATAACTCCCCTCCATTTAACGCCCCTAATGTTATAACGTCTCTGTAACCGCCATCCCTGGCTGACCTACATATATCGGCAGCATCAGATGCTAATGAATAAATTGGTAAAATAGAAAGAATTATTGCAAACACAACCTTATTAAAACTTTTCATAATAGCCCACACAATACTTTTTTTTATACTGGCGACTGCATAGAAAATGAAACGCGTCCTCCACCAGTAGCATCTACCTTCCTACGCTCACCAGTTTGGCTATTAATTAACGTCACTTCAAGTTGAAATTTGTTCTCCTCGATCGCTTTTGACATCGCATCACTGATCCGCGCTATATCCTCTCCACTTTGCTCCTGAGGGGCAAAAAGCGAGGTGCCCGCACCTGTGCTTTCCTGCTGTTTCGCCAGTGGTACCGCACTATCTTGCTTTTCCACAGGATCGAATAAACCAGACTGCCGCTGATCAAGCAGATTGTTGCGGTCCCTTAGCCCGCGCCATCGATCATCGGTCACTGACTCATTGATACCCTGCAAGATATCGTCTCGGCTAAATGGCTGCGTGCCGTTCTCATGTTTGATAATCGCTGGGATTATCTTCTCAAGGACCTCGGGTGAATGAAGATTTAGCCGATCACCAGGTCCAAACCCGGTCTGCTTAGCAACAGCATCAATATACAACTGCGTTTTATTTTCCGAACGCGGGGCGTAAGTATGAAGAATGCCATTAAGTGTATTGTTCCCACGATCCCCGTAAAGCTGGAGCTGCCGCGATAACGCAGATAGTCCATCCTGCGGCGTCGCAAAAGTAGAAAACCCACCATTCATACCTGTCGCATTTGGCGCAGCACGCAGGTTACCAGGGTTATTATTTCGCAAACCAAGCGCATTGTTTCCTGGTTGCGCATAAGCTGAGCCCGTAGGTGCTGCAACCGGCGCACTTGCCGCGGCCAAATCAAGTTGTAGTTGGTTTACAGCTTCATTCGGCTTTTGCCAGGCTTGGTATTTTTCGCGATACCCGTCTGTCATATAGCCGTAATCAAGACCAACCTTATCCAACTCACCGAGTGTTTCGTAAAACTTGGGATTATTGTACCCCCAACGTAACTGATCAGCCTCATTACCCCGATTTAAACCAATCGCATGGCCGAGAGAAATACTGTCCAGCCCGTTAGAAAATACGTCCGTTATCCCTTTCAGCCCATCTTTAACGGAACCATCAGATAGCAACCATGAAAAAATATTATTTTTTGTGCGTTGCTTTAATCCTTCGTATGACACGCCGAGCTCATTAATAGTCCGATCCAGTGCGGTCAACTCGCTGTTTAATTGCGGGTCAACCGTTAGACCAAACTTGTCTGATTTCGCCAAGAGAGCTTTTAGCCTGAGTCCCTCTCTCAACAAAGCCAGTCCTGCGGCATCCAAACCTATAGCGTCGGCCACCGTCTTTTGCTTTTCTGGAGAAAGCTTAGGAATGACCTGTGCAAGCCTTTCCATGGTTTTCAAGACATCGGCCGTACCGTCTTTATTTCTGACGATCTGAACACCAATCTGTGTCAGAACAGCTAGAGTCTCGTTATTTCTCCCCTGAAGTGCATCATTGAACGTTGCATATAGCCCTTCAACTGACTGATTGGCAGACGCAGCATCTACCCCCAAAATCTGCATGGCACCAGAAAGGCGGGTAAAATCATCAACCCGCATACCTGCATTTTTTGCCGCCACATCTAACTCGTAGGCGCTATGGCTGGCATCTTGCAAACTGCCAGCCATGTAGGCAATACTCTTGCCGACGCCATAAGCTGCTGCGCCTGCCGCCCCAAACTTCAGCGCCCCGCCTAGTTTCCCCCCGAGCTCACCAACCATCTTCAGCGGAGGCACCATATCGCCGATAAATTGAACGTTATCCCGAGCAAATGTTGATATTTTTGACAATCGATCGCTCAGAGAGTCCAGCCCATCCAGCGATTCCTGGCCTCCAAGCCTAAGATTATCAGTGGTTGTCTCCAATAATGGGTTTAGTCGAGTAACAACATCATCAATTCGCTGTATGGCAGCAGAAACCTGATCGTTGGCATGTATTTCAAAATCAAACGAGTTAGCCATTCTTACCCGCCTTTATATTATTTATTCGCTTAGCTTGTTCAACAAAAAAATCAAGGCGGGTTTGCGTAAGGGACCACGCATCATGCGGGCCCCACCCGTAATATTTCGTGACCTCTGCCGCTAACTGTTGCCACCATTTGAGGTTTTGTAGGTTAAAAAACCCAATAAATAATCCTCGCACTCTTTGTAATCAGTAAAATCCATATTACCAAGAGCTGATTCCGGTACGGTTGAAACCAGTGAAATCAACAATTTCATTGCAGCCATTGAATTTTTATTACGCTGGCATTCATAAAATTGCTCAACTTGAATAAGAACGGGCTCTTTTAAATCCAGTGATTCATAGACCACTGTTCCGTTAGCCAGTTCCAGTTTCTTAGAAAGCTTAATAGTTTTACTTTTTTCCAACATTATTAATACTCCTTGACCGAACCGCCTTCCCAGCGCATGTCGAAAGTGGCTTCTTCACTGTCAACATCTTGCGTGTTAACAGACCACATATTTTCACCGATAATTGTTTTGCCGTTTGCCAGCTCAACAACCACAGTAACGTTTGTGGCGTCATTCAATCCCTCGAGAGAGGTTCCGCCACTGTCGCGTCCTTGATAGCTAATAAACGGCGCCCTGGGCTTTTCCTTATACCCATGAACCCAATCCATCCCAGTCAATGTCGTGCGCTCAACCTTTGAAACGCTGTATTTAAACTGGCCCGCAACCATCACCGTAATACCGTCAACAGTTACATAAGCGGTACCGGCCAAGCGGTTAGTTGTATCACCCATAAAACCTCCTTAGGCTGCGGTTTCCGCTCTGCGCCATTGATTGAGAAGTGCAAAAATTTCCAACTGGTCGATCAGCGTGCCAGTCCAGAGCACATCCACGCGTTTTGTATTGCTGCTGTTGCGCTCCACCAGCAGCGTCTTCGAAAACGCTGCGGCATCCTGCACATAACCGTTGTATTCCAGCGTGCGGTATTGCGCGATCAATTCCGCACGGATCACATTCGGCGTCACGATAGCCGAGCCTGGCGCAAATCGCGTACCGTCGTTAGCCAACTTCATGCGCCCGAACTTCGAAGTGATCTGGGTACGCAGGAAACGGGTGACGAACATCAGCAGGAACAAGGTTTCAATGTTCAGGTAGCTGTCGTCAGCGTCGCCGAACTTGTTCTTCTGGTAGGTTGTGATCGTCTTTTCAACCTGCACCGAGCCATCATCAGCCACCGTGAAGGTGGAAATGCCGCTGTACAACAGGTTATTGCGCTCGATAAGCATGAAGCGACTTTCCAGTCGTGGCGCCAAGACACCGCTGATGGTCAGCGTTTGCGTTGGTCGGCCAGGATCGTTGCGTAGGCTCGGCGCAATGGCACCAGTTAACGCAGCTGCCCACAGGTAGGCAGGGGTCGGTGAACCGTTGATGCCCAACAGCGTTTCATGCTGGTTATTGCGCGCTGAACCTGCCGCTGACAACGAACCATAAGTGCCCGCCAGCGCCCCGAACGAATGCCCGTACAGCTGCTGAGCATAGGACCATCGCCCGGTTGCATCAGACAGGAAGTCTTTCACGGTATCCAGTGAAGTGGTGTCCGTGTATGGGTTAACGATGAAGTCAAACGCCCGATCCTGCAGGTTGCCCAGCGCATCCGTCAAAACCGGAGCGCCAGAACCACCAGTCATCGAGGTGATCTTCAACGTCATTCCTTGAGGCGTTTCTTCCCCTACGGCCACCCCTTGATAATTGAGGCGGATATCGATGGTGTTACCGTGAGCACCTTTGTTTTTCGCCGTCAGATTTACGGTATCAGTAGCGGCGCCATCTACAGCAGCTGTTACAGGTAACCGGCTTTGACCGTTGATCACCGCTGCGACCGCAGCAGCCACAGCAACTTTGTCGTCTGTGCTGACAACGGTCAGTTGTACACGCATCCCGGCAATATACAGGGACAGTACACCGGTCGCGGCGGCCGCACTCAAAATCTGAATTTTCCCGGTGGCCGCAACAGTGCCCGTGGCGCCATCAGACAGTGGGAGGATCCAGATTTCCGCCGAAATGTCATTAGCCAGGTACGCCGTCATCATGTTGTGCAGCATTGAGCCGCTGCCACAAATGCCTGCAACAGCAGAGTCAGAGGATACTTTCTGTGCGAGGCCTGGCGTTGCCGTGCCGGTTGACAGCATTTGCCCGATCAACAGCGTGCGCTGAATTGCAGTGGCCGTGTTGGCCATTGAGTTATCAAATTCAGCATAGAAAAATGGCGCGCGCTGGTTTGACGGGATGACTTTAAATGGAACGGTCATTGATCATTCTCCTGGCCTTTCTTCCCAGCCGCCGGTTTTACCGCCGCGTTCGGGTCGAATGCTTCTACATCGCCGTCCTTTATGCGGCGCCCCCAAAAGATATTGTCAGGAACCTGTTCGCCGGATTCAGGCAAAAAAGTGCCCTTGACCGGATCGCGCACAACGCGCCCCGGTGCGGGTTTCACAAACATAGGGTTACTCCAGATCGATTTTTACGAGTGGTTCAGGGGTGCCCTCCGGCATGGAGATCACTACGTCTATCCCCTCGAGGGGTTCAGCGTCGATTTCATAGAATTCTTCCGGGCCCTGGTAATATTCAATATCCAGTTCCATCAGCAACTGCGCGGTATGCCCCTCCCCTCCAGCATCCACACCAATTGTCGATCTCACCTGCAGAAACTGCTGAATTTTTCGGGTCATCTCATAGCTGTTGATCACTGCACGCTCTATCTGCTCGCGCAGTTGCTCCAGTGCCTCTTCTGCTTTTTCCGCCCCGTTGTCCTCTGCTTCATCGTCCAGCTCCTGCAAACGGCCGGTAATGCGCACAGTGGTCACAGTGGTGAACTGGGGAACATTGCGGCCCAGTGAGTTCTTCACATCGATCGGGGTCTGTACCAGGATCACCGGATACATATCCGCTGTAGTTGGCCAGTCCCGCGGAGAATAAACCCGATCACTGGCATCGGTTTTGTTCTTCAACGCATCGATGACCAGCAGCCTTACCCCTTTGGCGTTCATACTTTCACCTTGTTGAGAATAAGCTTGGTCCCACCGTGGCTGTCCGGCTGTATATCGGCGATGGCAAACAGAGTGTTTACCGGCACACCACCGACAATGCCAATCAGCACGCGATCACCGCGTTTCGGTGGTGCCTGGAACTGACTATCGCGCACACCAAGCACCGGCGATGTGGTGTTGATAGTGCTACCGTCATCCAGCGGCTCCACATCCTGCGTATAGGCGCGATCAAAGATGCCGCTGATGATGTAAGGCGTACCGCCACCACCAGGTCGGTACTCAACCGGGTCACCGAAAACACCATGCAGGGGTTCCAGTAAGTGCTGATCCCAGTTGATACCCATCATTCCCCCGACTGAACTGATACTGCAGGCGCAGCGCGGTTCAATGCCTGTTTGCGGAGTTGTTCAACATCTGCCACAACACCCAACCCGATCAGCCGCTGTGCGTCCTCAGTTGAAAGCGTCAACGTCCGGTTTTCGGTAAAGTCTCGCCCGTCATGCCGTATCGTATTGCCCTTGATGACAACCACAGAAACTAGACCATCACCCAGCGTTTCTTTATCCGGCCCCTGATCCGAATCATCACCATCGGTGTCGGTGTCGGTGTCGGTGTCGGTGTCGCCAAGATTATCCAGAGGCTGATCGTCAACCTTCAACGATTTCCCTGCTTCCTGGCCATCAACCAGTAACTCGGGCGGCAAGCCTCCCAGTTCACTCTCCTGCCGTTTGGGTTGCTTCATATCACACCACCGTAGCGCAAAGTGCAGCGTTTACTCGGCTTGGGATGACCAGTGGTGCAGACTGAGTCATCAGCAGGCGCTGGGCAGGGTCTTCTTTCACCCAGGTTTTAGGGGCATAGGCTAAAGGCCCATAATTGAAAGCAGGGTCCAGAATCACGCCAAACGCGCGAGTACCCATCAGATCGGCACCCGACATAATTACTGCACCGTCTGGGATCATCGGCTTTTCAACGTTGTCCAGAGGGTCAATAAACCAGTCGTTGTACAGCCACAGGTCAAAGTTACCCCAACGCCCTTTATAGACAGCCCCTTTTTGAGCCTGTGGACCAGCATTGACCTGGTTACCAAACGGGCTCAGCGCCGGGAAGGTAATGGCGTTATCCTTGATGGTAGTGTCCAGTCGGAACGCTCTCCACGCCTTGCTGGTAAACACCAGGTCGGTCGGCACAGCACCGGAATTCTTAAGGATCAGCGTCTGCCACACCTCAATATCATCCGATGGCTGGGTGTTTGTTGCCCCCGCAGCCACAGTAAGCGGCCATTTGTCACTGCCGCTCAGAGTGATAGTCAAATCAGATGAACGCCCAAAATCAACCACTTTGGTTTCGTAGCCTTCGCCACTAACCGTGACCTTGCCGGATACCATCGCGCTACTCGCCATCCATTCGAGACGGCGATTGATCATGTCAATCTGATCGGCCATCTCAAACTGCAGGTTCAGCATTTCACGCTCGGCCGCAGTAAACTCACCACCAATGCGTTCACCGATCTGCCGGCGGATGGGTTTGCGTAGGTCTGGAGCACGCTTGTCTTTGATATAAGCAGGCTTGAAGGTGTTGGTCTGGTATTTACGGCTTTCGAGCAATTTACCTTCCACCAGCGGCGATACGAATGGCGCCATTCGACGCAGACCCACGTCTACATCGATAGCCACTTCTTCCGTCTCGTAAGTCACCACGTTCGGGAAGAAGCGATCCAGAAGCCAGTTCTGGCTGGTCTTCAGGTTAGGGACGACCTGCACCAGCACGCTGGTATCAAAAATGTTTTCCATATTCAGTCTCTTTATGATGCCAGCGACGTGGCTGGCCAGAATTCAGGACGAGTGAAACCCTGCCAAAGAATTGGCATCAGTTACGCTTTCGAAAAGGTTAAATCAGGAGATTGGCGCTTGGATGCCGTCGCGCAGGAAGATGGCCAATGGTCGTAAGGCAGCCTTCAAGCCAGCAATTGTCCAGGTAGCATCGAAAATGAGACGATTTTGATTAAACTCGCCCATCAGATAAACGCCGCCCGTTTGTGCTGTTGTGGTGGTATCCACATTGTCGACCAAGATAGCCACCGGATTTTCGCTGCCGTCGGTCGCATCTTTTTTGCTCGGAATATACGAGCCGGACGCAGTGATCATACCGAGCACCGTGCCACGCTTAAGCACACCAGAAACCCCGATCGTTACCGAGTCGGTGACAAGCTGCAATGGCCCCGATACAAGCTGATCAGGCACAAACACCGAGCTCTTCATGCCGGGTGCAAATTGGTTTTGTCCAAACTGGTCCATTACTTAATACCTCGTGCAGTGTCATAGAGGCTGGTCATCTTGGCCACCAGCGCATTTTTACCCGTTGCCGCTGTACCGCCAGCATCGGGCCCCAGTCGAACCTGTTCCGCCTGCATGCGCTCATCAAGAGACGATCGTTTAGTCGGTAAAGCGGTGGCCGGTCCCATAGCAGCTAACGTGCTGATCGCCTCACGTGCGCTCATGCGGGTGTTGAACGCCAGGTGTGCAGCCATATCCGGACGACCTGCAGCATGCTTGCTGCCAAAAATAGCGGCACAACGCTTGCGCTCTGCCCGGCTGCCTTTCTTCACGTCAGTGCTATCGTCTTCTTCGGCGCCAGCATCGTCGTCGTCTTCAGCATCAGGATCGCTATCATCGTCGTCTTCCATGTCCTTTTCGTCATCGTCCTCTTCAGCGTCTTCCTCATCACGCTCTTCTTCCGCGTGGCGGGATTTCGCCTTTTTACCTTTTTCTTTGTCGTCGTCCTCATCTTCAGAGGCTTTTTTCTTAAAACCCATCAGGTGGGCAAACTTTGAGTAAGACATACGTTAAGCTCCTGCTTCATTGTGTAATTTTCGGAATGCGGCGTCAGGGGTCATGACTGCATCAGCCAGCCCCAGTTGTACGCCATCAGCCGCCAGGAAACAGGCAGCCTGGGTATTGCGGATAGTTTTCTCAGTGATACCCCGATTGCGGGCTACCGTGCTGACGAAAAGCTTACCCATCGTATCCACATCATCCTGGATCGCGGCACGGGCCTGATCGGTCAGTTTGACGTAAGGATTGCTTTCGGCTTTGCGGTCGCCATAGGTGATGATGGTTACCGCCAGGCCATCTTCTTTAATTCGCTGTGACCAGTCACAGTGAATAACGATGACGCCAACAGACCCCACACCGCCAGTGCGCGGGACGTGTATGCGATCGGCAGCGCTGGCAATAGCATAAGCCGCTGAATAGGCATTTTCGGTCAGGATGGCGTGGATCGGTTTAGAACCCCGGGCGTAATAAATCTCGTCCACCAGGTCAAAGCACCCGGCAACCTCACCACCAGGTGAATCAATATCCAGGCAAATACCATTCACCTCCTGATCATTCATGGCTGTGAGGAATGATTGCCGGATACCGTCATACCCTGTCATGCCGCTATATGGGCGCAAAGAACCCAGTTTTTGTACCAGAGTTCCCTGCACAGGAATGATCGCCACGCCATCCACCACGTCATAACCAGTATCCTGCTTTCGGGCCTTTCGTGTGAAGGTGTCATCATCGCCCATCCAATCCGATGCCAGGGTGTTGATGCGGGTTATGCCGAAACGGTCCATCATGGCAGCCATAACCACTTCGGCTTTTTGCGGGTGAAGCGCCAGCGGCGTATTAAACAGTCGCTGCGCCAGATGTGGTAAATTCACTCTGCCTCCGGATCTTTTATTGTTTCTGGGGCTAGCATTTCGGCCTGCGCCCAGCTTGGAAGTGGAAGCCCACGCTCTTTAAATGCGGCTATTTCGCGCTGCCGCTGATCCAACATTTCCTCCCAGTCTTCGCCTGCGTTTTCCGCTGCTTCCATTTCCAGCGTTGAAAGACCGGCATCCATCCCGAGGATCGCACCTTTCTTCTCTGCAACAGGATCCACCCAGCCACGCCCCGGCCCCATCCAGCGCGCACGACAATAAGCCGCCCTGGCGTCCAGAAAATGCGGCGCGCCGGCTGGCAGCGGTAAATCTTCCGTATCATGGATTTCTTCGATAAACGCGGATAGGATCGGTTGGGCAAACCCCGCAGAAAAGTCATCACGCCGACGAGTCAGCGTTTTCCATGCTTCCAGCATCGCCGAACGGGCTGAACTGTAGTTAACATCTGACCAGTCCTGCGTTACCTGCTGGGTAGAAAGCCCCGTTGCAGCTGCAATATTGCGTAAAGCAGCGCTTTCGAAAACTTCAAAGTTACTGTGTGGGCGTGCAGCGTTGACGGCTTTGACATCCTCACCGGGGTATAAAATCGGCATTCTTGCGCCGTTTTGCAGTGATATACGCCGATCTTTATGGAAATCAACACGACCATCTTGATAAGCACCAATACTGGTGTCGTCGAAGGCGTCCCCCATCGCTGCTTCAACCATCTGCGGATCGTACGGCGAGGTAATGTAGGCACCGAATACCGCGTTCAATATCGCTGCCTCCAGCTCCGTCTGGTCATACTTGATGAGCATTTTCAGACGCTGAACGACCGGTGTTAGCATGCCGTTACCCCGATGCTGAGCACCACGCTCATGATCATAATCGTGCACCACATGTGGCCGCCCCCAGTCAGTTTCCCTCGGGATACGCCGCCAGGTCATCGTTTTGGCTCCGCTCCACCAGTCACCGATATGTGCCTCACGGATGTGGTATGCCACCGGTGCACCATCACCATCAATTTCAACACCACCGCGGATGTTGGGCATATCAAAGTTTTGTTGCGGGTTGCTTAGGCGATCAGGGTCAACGATCTGCACTGTTGTTGCGTAGCGGCCTCGCCCGCGGCCAAGCCGATCGGGACGGTATTGCAGGATCGCCAACGCATCACCATCAATAAGCTTGTGACGGAAACCCAGCCGCAGCATTTGCGACACCGTTTGTTTGCGCTCAACATCACAAAAACGGCCTGGGTCATCCTGCGCCCATGACCGCCAGTGTGCCTCGATCACTTTGCCGTATTCATCCGCCCACGTGGCGTCGAATGCACTGTTTCCAGTCATCAACGCCAGCATGCGGTAATCAGGTTTCAGGATAGGGCGAAAGTTCGCGCCAACAGCGTTATCCAGCACACGGGTGATACTGCCACTGGCCCACCCATCATTGCGCGCCAAATCCCGCACGCGGGAGACAATGCGATCGCGGTAGATATTGATCTCATTATCCGGCGACCACAGCGCTGGTTGCCAGTTTGCCAACTGGTCACTAAATGAATCTGCGGCATCGTAAGGTACTCGACTGCCGCCCACCAGCATGGACGCTTTTGAACGTGACGGTGCGAGTGGCTGCCCATTTGGGCCTAAAATCTTGATGTCACTCATCAGAATTTAAACCTCATAGGCCGACGTGGGCGGGGAACAATACCCAATTGAGCCTGAAGCAACTGGATCAGCGCCATCAAGTCAGCTATTGAGGATTGCTGGTAGGAAACAGAACGTGTGCCATCACCCTGCGTATACGAAAACGACACACCGCGGGATCCGGCAGCCAGATCGATATAGGCCTGCTGTGCCTTCGCCAATGCGGCCTGCAATTGCTCAGTCGTCATCGCACCGGCCAGCAGGCTAGTGTTACGGTTAAACATAGGGATCCTTAAGATGGCAAAATTTGAGACAGGCGTTTGCGTTTTGGCTTATCAGGCTCTTCAATAATGACACCAGGCAACCGTAAATCTGGCTTACTTTCAGGTTCCTCTGGCGGCGGCAATAAACGATCTGGGTTGGTAGATATTAGGTTTGCCAATGCGTTCAATTTAAAACCCATATGCAACAAGCCGCACAGTGCACCATAGCCATAAACGCGACAGTCCAGCGCTTCGTTAGCCCTGCCTGCTGGCAATTCCCAAACGCTATACCGTTGGCCGGCTGCCTCTTTCATCACCAAACGCTCGGCAGTCAACTGTGTGAAGTAACCGATGTCACGATCGGTGGAGTAGTGCATGTAGCCCGGGCCAGGGTTTTCTATATGTAGTCGCGACCGAACCGAGTCCTTTGCCGAGTTAACACCTAGGATTATCGGCCTGTACTGGCTCTTGCTCCGCGCCGTTGGCCGCTTGTTAGGCCAGATCGGTGAACGTTTACCTCCTGTCGCAGATTCCCCCTTGATAGCCCAAACACGGCGCCCTAGGCGCGCCTTGGCAAATTCATACACCTTTTGGGTATGGTTGCCGCCGGAGTCATGGCATGCGGCCATAATCTTGAAACCCCGGCCATCGGCCCGGCGCCATATTTGCTGCAGGTAGGCATCTAAACGTGTCCAGGGTTCTGCAGTTTCCAGATCCCCCTCTATGACGTCATAGGCGACTGACCAACTTTCCTCGTCCTTACCCCATCCGATCACTTCAATTTCAAGGCGATCTGCCTGTGTATCAATGCCAGCCGTGAGAACCGCGACACCATCAGGAACCTCGGCTTCAAAAACCTCGCGCCTGGCAAGCAGGACATCAACCGGAAGAAGCTTTCCATAGTTTGGACGGTGTGGCAGCCCCATCTGGGTATTCCACCAAGCCAGCTCTTTATCAGGGTCGCCTTTGGCGCGCAGGTACTTTTCCGCTATATCGGAGGGTTTATCTTTTTGCCATGGGCTGAATAGCTTTGATGCCTGGTACCCGGCGTGGATATTGTCCACCCCTAAAGCGCCACAAGTAGGGCAAACAGCACGATGCACCGCGTGGCGATCGGATGCCGACCACTGCCATACCCGCCCCACGGCGGTCTGATCGTCGGTATGCCAAGCTTGCTCATAAATATTTAGTGGGACATGGCGCTGACCGCAGCATTCGAACGGCTTGGTTTGATGCCACTGAATTGTTCGCAGCGCCCGGAGACGTTCGCCTTCAGACCAGCCAGCACCACAGCTTTCACAATGAAGCATCGCCGCTTTTGTATTGTGCTTATCCCCTTCAGATGGCCAATGGACATGTTTAAAGAAATCAGGGAACTGGCGATGCCCGCAGTGAGGACAGGCAATCGAGGCTCGACGTTGATCGGAGTCTGCATAGCTGGCCGCAATTCGGCTTTCGTCCTCTACCGTCGGCGAACACGCACGAACAGATAGCCAATTAAGGCCAAAAGTAGCGGTGCGTTCTTCAGCCAAGGTAATAGGATCACCCTCACGGGTAATCGGATATTTATCAACCTCATCAGCAAGCAGAACGCGGATTGGTCGCCGCGCCAGGTTATCTGGACTACCAGCACCAGCCAGGGCAAGAAAGCCACCCGTGAATGATTTATACAGCAATGTCTCTTTCGAGTTTTTCTGCTTATTACCGCCGACCAACCGCCTTAACGCTGGGGTAACCCTTATCAGCGGGGTGATACGCTCTTTGGAAAATTGCTCCGCCGCATCCTCTTTGGGTTGGAGCAACAGCATCGGGCAAGGGTCAAGATGAGCAAAATAGCCAAAGAGGTTTTCCAGTAATGCTGTTTTCATGAGCTGGGTACAACACATCACCGTGATGATGTGTACCCCTGATTCTGTGGCGGCCAACATGGGGCCACGAGCGATCTCTACGGTCGATGTTTCCCAGTCCCCAGACGTACTACCTGCCTCTTTCGCCAACTTACGAAATTCGTCAGCCCAGTCAGGCACACTGATCCGGGGTGGAGGGGTCCAGGCCTTGCGAATGCTTAGGGTTAATCGATCATGTTTCGTCTGCGTTAAATTCAGGTTCGCCGAGGCCGGAGATGTGTTTATGGACATGCTCTATTAACACCTCGGTCATTCTATCGGCGGGAACATCCAGATCAGCCGCCATCAAGGGAGCCACCCGTGAAGGCCAGTTCATCCAGGCGTCTCGCTGTTCCCTAAAAGCGGCAAATAGAACCGCCTCAGCTACAGACAGCTCCACCAGTTGCCCATCCTCTTTTTCGAACTCCAGCTTTGTTAATAACGCCAAATAGTTCTCTTTTACTCTGCTGGCTTCTTCCCGAGACATCTTTGCGCCGGATGCCAACATGATCTGTTTTACAGTTGCTTCCGTGCTGTCATCGTCAGTTGAAGCAGCCGAAGCGATAACTGGCTTTTTCTTTGCAGCATTTTTCGCCCGCGGATCTTTGCTATCACGCAAAGCCACCAAGGCTTTATCGCTCGCCTCAACGTCAATCAATTCACCATCGAGAACAATATATTTGCCCGCTTTAATCCAGCGACCGACGGTCTTGCGATCAACACCGGCATGCTTGGCATAGTCAACTTGCGTCATCGTGGTCATGGGACATTCCGCATCAGTGGGACATTGGGACATCGGTGTGGGACATTTTTTTGTGTCCCACGTAAATGTCCCACCCGGAAAATCAGGAAAACTCCGCTGGGATGCGGGTTAGCGAGAAATCCACTTGTGGGACATGGGACACAAAATGAAAAATATTTAGCTGGTGAAACTGCACGGCGCGCAATGCCCGTGCTTTACAAAAGTGCTAGGAAGGACCCATTTTTTTCTGTGGCTTACGGTATCGACGTGACCGCATTGAACCCCTGAGTGATGATGGCATGTACCGCATCGTTGATAGCTTGAACGTTAAGATCTCGCGCAGAGCGACATTGATATAGCAATCTGGAAAATGGCGTTGTTGGAACCGGATGAATATCGCGCCTTCTAATCGGATCATTCAAGCTGATCATGTGACCAACCTTAAGGATATTTTTTCGCTCATCAACCGCTTCTGGCACAACACGAGATGAGATGACGCATACGCAGCCATTTTCTCCGCGCCTAACTGTAGTTTTAATCGGCTGTTCCGAAAGAAAAATTTCGAGCATGACTATTCCCCTTGTTTATTTTGCTGTTCGCATCGCCTCAGCCATTGCCCTGCTCAGCTCTGTCGGCATCAGTGCACTAGCCATAGCCTGCGCCCGATCGAAGTAACCAAGTGTCGGTTTGACCGGCAGCGTATCACCAAACTGGATCAGCAGCTTTGGCGCTGGCATCTTCATGCGTGGCTGCCTTGTGCCGTTGGCAGAGCGCTTGCGCCGCTTCTTACCCTTCTTGCCTTTCTTGACCTTGGTACGTTGCCACACGCCGTTTGCACCACCAACTGCCCCAACAAATACATCAGGCTTGGCTTTAAGCTGTGTCATCTTATTGCGCGTCAAATTGCCGTATTTGTTCAACTTAATGTTCTTGGGGTTTAGCAGCGCCTGGCTGTTCAGTTTGTGCTGGCCACCGAACTCGAATGGCTCCAAGTAGCTGGCAGCGGTATCCATCACGAACACCTTGGCCGTGAGGCTACTCTTTCGGGCGCCAAACGATCGAACAGAATTGACTGTGAAAGGCGTGGGATTATCAAGCTGTCGCTGAAATGCGGTTTTCTGGGCATCCGCTATCTTTCTAGCAACAGCAGTCAACGCCTGCGCAGTAGCAAAAGGCACCTGTTTTTTAATCTTCTGCAGTTGTGCAGACAGCTCTTTTAAACCTGCCATGAACCCTTCCTGTAATGCTACTTACTGGAGTTATCCCTCTGCCACTTAATCAGCCCATCCACACGGGATGCGCACACGTCCAACTCGTTCTGCGCCACCTGTAACGCAATGACAGCATCCCCAAACGTGGTGCCGGTGAACGGCGTTTTCTCGCAGACCTGCGTATATACAGCTGGTGGGTACACGTAAATCAACCGTGGGGCCGGTGCTGGCTTACCCCTCTCTGCGCAGGATACGGAGAGCATCATCAGGCAAGCGCTGGTTATTGCAGCCGCTATGCCCCAGCGCCTCGCGCAACGTTCCGTTTTCAGCATCGGCCTTGGCCCTCTTCTGCTGTTCAAGCTTTAACTGTTCTTCGGTAGCCCGCCGGTCAGCGCCAGCGGCATCCTTGAGCGCAGTGATTGTCCCGTCACGGTCATTCACCGTATCAGTTAGCGCTTTGTTGTCCTTCTGCGCAGCCTTCAAGTCGTCTGATAGCGAAGAGGCATACCAGCCAAGGGAGATCACTACCACAATGAACGCGGCCAGCATTGCCAAGATTGACTTTGTCACTTGTCTATCCCCCAACATGCTAGCTCGGCTTCCTGATCGCGCCGCAATACCTGACCGAAGCAGTTATTCGAACGGATCCGGCAATCCCGCCCACGGTCATATATCCAACGCCGGATTTCGCGGCAGGCGCCGATCCGGTCACCAGCATTCAATTTTTTATAGAACGTCGAGGTAAAACATTTGGCGGGGCCGATATTCCAGGGGCAAAAAGAGGCGATGCCCACTTTCTGCGGTTCGGTCAGCGTTATCTTGATGTTGCGATCTACCCAGTCGAGCGCTTTTTTCTGCTCTGCTGCGTCTATCTGCTTGCACTGTTCTGCCACGAGGCGCATGCCTTGAACAACTTTTTTACCGTTGACCGTCGTCACACCACCGCAGATCGTCCAGATGCCGACGCCGTCCTGGTAGGCAACCAGCCGCTGCCCTTCTTTCTCGTCTTGGAATTGCGCCATCATTACCGGGGCGGATACCCCACCGGCGATAAGCAGCAGCATGGCGGCACTGAGTTTGCTTTTTGTAGAAGGCATCAGTCACCCTCGATCAGATTTACATCGTGAGCAGAAATCCCCTTTGCGGAGCGGTCGATCAGGTACATTTTTAACAATTTCTCTCGGCGGCACTTAAACCAAACGCTTGTTATGCAGCCAATGACTGAGCAAAGGATGCCGACGATGATGCCGATCACCATCCACTCAGCGGGCGAGAAATGGTTAACAACTCCAAGTACGGCGCCGATGAGCCAACCAACATGCGTAGCGTTATCAGCTGTTTTTTCCAGCATGTTTCTCATCCTTCTCCCCTTGCCGGGGCTGGCCCGATCGGCGGGTGATAGATATGGATTAGCCGCCCGCCGTAGTCACTCAGGGAAAGTAATGTGTTTGCAATGGTTGACTGTTTTGGCGGGTTGCTAAATGGAAAAGCCCTGGATGCACCAGGGCCGATTTGGGGACATAAAAAAACCCGCTCATCGGCGGGCCTCTATTCGATTATTAATCGCGGTTGTGTAAGCGATAGAATTTGCTCGTATTCCAGATTAAGCACTCGTTTCTCCTTCTTCCGCTCATGCATCAGGCGGCTGCCAAAACGGCCTTTAACTTCAGAACGAGCTGCCTTGATAGCGTGGCGTTGCTGGGCCTCCTCTCCCATTGACTGCCAACGAGTAAGCTGCTCGGCCATCCAGTTGAAAGCGTTGATATAGCTTTCTTTCACCGCCGCAGCCGCTTCACCTGTAAATCCCATGATCAAGAAGATGCACCCATCCTTGGTCATATTGTACATTGGTTGGATTTCGCCATTTTTATCAATAAAATCAGCAGGCTCAAAATTGAGCCGCTTAAATTGTTCCGAACACTTCAACTCACGAATGGCACGAATCACGTTCTTGTGCCGCTTATTAAAGTGCTTTGCAACTAATACGGAGGTGGTGACCACCTTTCCATGGATTGCCATCACCATTTGCTTAAAGTCGAACTTGGGGATCACTGTTACTTGTTTCATGCGTGTTTCCTTTCAGAAATGAACCCTTGTCGCCCAGGAAACCAGCCCAAGAGGGTACGCCTACCACTACTGGCATCCTCAAAGGCTCATTTCTGAACAGGTTCTTGGCGGGGTTTAGCACCGGCGCGGTGCTGGATACAAAAAAGCCCCGACAGAAGTCGAGGCCTAAAATGCAAAAACCCGCACAATGGCGGGTTCGATTTGTAATGACCTATACAACTCAGGCCATTATGGAGAATTTACGTGCAATTATTAATTTTTTCAAGAGGCAATAAAAAACCTGCGCTTTGGCAGGTCATCAGATTGAAACTTCTCTACAGCATAAAGCCTTTTACTACTTTCATTTCCCATTTTCAAGATTTTTTTCAAAACTGCCTGTGGGGATCAAAAGTAAGCACTAATATCACACTACAACACTTTTTGCGGACGCACTAACGATTTAAGCACGTTACTACACTTATTTCGGGCCGAGGTAGCAATTTCGCACACATGGAATACACCACCACTATGTGTACATCCCTATAAGCAAAAAGACCTGCCGAAGCGAGGTCTTTGCACCAATTGCAATATTGGCAAAATATCAAAATCACACTAAATATGACCTGTTTTGTTCGGTTTTGCAAGTATCACGATGCTAAATGTTTTGATCGTGATTTGATCCTCTTGTCTGCCGTCCACTTTAACGATCCCGCATCCAATGCTTCTACAAGGGATAGCAAGGTATTCCAGTGCGCGCCGTAGGTTTCCGACCATGTTGATTTGCTCACCCCTGATAGCTCCGCCAACTTGGTATGGCTATATTCCTTTGGATATCCTTTTATCTCACTGGCCACGACCTGCACGGCCAATAGCGTCAGGCTCTGCAACCGCAGCTTTACCTTCTTGCTGACCTTGGCCGGGCATTGGGCTGAAAATTGCGCCCAAATGTAGGGCACCACCAATAGCTGATTATGGTGATAGCTATAGTCGCCATAGCAATAGCGGATCCATGCTTCCTGGTGCGTTTCAAGAACGGAAATCGCCCGGCGCCATGAGCTGGTGCAATATGTCAGCTCTTCAATCGGCGGGAAGGGTTTCGCCCGGGTGCGGGTCTCCGGGCAATGAATAGGATCGGTCTCCGGGCACACCTTGCGGTTGCCAACTACCACAGTACGGTGGCGCTGGCGTTTGAACCGCGTGGTGTGCGCCAGTGCCGCACCCTCGAATGCTGCCAGTTGTCCTTTGGTCATCCCATGGATATCGGCCAGGGCCAACGATACAGCGCCGCGAACATACTCCAGATATTGCTGATTCATTTTTTTGCCCCGCGCTTGTTTGCTGTGACGATTGCCCCGATGCCGTACGCCCGATCTAGCGTTCTGGCCAAGTGATAGAGTTGGCTGCCGTGTTCTGCTTCCCATGCGGCCACATTGTCATGCAACTTGTTGTGACACTCCCTGGTGAGAGGGATGGCGAATATGTCGTGTGGCTTGGTGCCCGTGCCGCCGAAGCCATGATCGATGATGTGGTGCGGGTCATCTGCCGGACGCCCGCAGCCGCAACAGCACACTTGCGATTTAACCCACTGGGTGTACTTCTCGCACTCCCAGCGCTTCATCTTCGGTCGCAGCATAAATCCCGCTGGTGGCTCGGGATCGACATCTACCGCCAACACCGGCTTAATCTGCTCGACGTAGTCATTGATGATTTCCGTGGGTGCCCGTTCCCAGACAATATCAGCCTCTTTTCGGGTGCCGGTAGGTACCTCCGCAGGTGGCAGGCGCAAAGAGAGCCTGGCCACGGATTCCGGCAACAGATCGGAGACTTGCACCATCACAGCCCACCAGCACAACTCCGGAAGACTTAGCTGGTGGTTTTCGTCAAAACGGAAGTGCGTTCTGGCTCGGTAAAGGACAAAATCCGCTACGTTCCTGGCCGCCAACGCATCAAGGGTCGGTAGCGTCTGATCTGCAATGGTGTGCTCATGATGCCAACACAGGCGAACAGCGCCGACGCAGTAGCGCAACGTGCTCATGTTCCGATCGTGATAATCGTCAGCGTCAGCATGCCACTGGCACTCATTCGACCGGTCTAGCCAATCCACCAGCGCATTAATGCCACCAGCAGCAGAAAGCACCCGCTCATTGGAGAAGAAAGAAGAAAGGCGCGGATCAGTAGCCAGGTGTTGGTTATCCACTGGCAGCGCGCCAGATGGCAGCGCCTTGAATTCGTGCGGCTCGGTCGATATCAGGATTCGCCCGCCGAACATAGGCAGCAGATCCTTGCCTGGGCGCAATATCACCTGGTTTAGCTCACGAACAACAACCGGCTTTAGTAGCACCCTCATGCAGCACTTGCCTTAGCCAAATGTTCGGCCCATAACCCGGCGATCCACTTAATGCCTTTCGCAGTAAACCGTGATTGAGTAAAGGCATGGTTATTGATCTGATTGGTGCCGGTTTTCACCTCAAACCGGCCTGCGTCTATGTGCTGCTGGTAAGGGGTAAATGTTCCGGAGAGGCGGTACATGATATGTTTTTCATACAGGAACAAGCGGAAGTCCGGCTCTTTGGCTTTCAGCAGCTTGCACACTTGGCGGAATGTCTGTGAACCAGTAGCCTCAACATACCGATCAACAAACTCTACCTTTGGGGCTGCTACAGCAAGCTGACTTTTGAGCCTTTGCTTTTCATCCTCCAGATCAGCGGCAAGGCGCAATGCCTCGGAGAATGTTTGGGGGGTACGCCCCCTCCCTTCCAGCTCCCGCCAGCGATCGACCAGGCGGGCGGTAAATTCAGGGGAAAGTTGGGCAACAACGATAATGCTGTCACGCTTGCCCTTCTCACCTTGGAAAACGTAGTAGCTTACAGGGCGGCCAGCGGTAGGCTTTTCCTCAGTCTGAGGGAAAGCAATTACCCCCTTACTGACAAGGCTCTCTATGGTCCGCTTTACATTATCGTGACGAGACTCTACCAACTCGGCGATCTCCAAGCTGGTCATGGCTAATTCGAGGGTAATAACGGTAGATTGGTATGCGCAAGCGCCACCAATCAGATTAGACTGATTCATGTTCTTTTCTCCACACAAGCTGTTGTACGGTCCCGCCCCGCTATCTGCAAATAGACGGGACCAACCAGCGCATCTCTTACCCCTGCAAGGGTGGATGCGCACGGATCACTATATTGCTTATTTTTCATGATGTCACCTGCCCTCACGTAGCCACCTCGCAGATGCTCAGCTCAACCTTGCCGCCCTTGGTTACCGGCCCCCACTCAGCAGCGATCCGCTTCACCTGCTTGTCATCTACCCATACACCAGCGTGGGTCATCGCATCGAACAGAGCCTTGAAGTAGTTATCCAGATCCCGAGGCGCCTTGTTCGGAGGGCAGAACACCACAGTAACGGCAATATCAGCGGTGATCGGCTTAGGCTGACGGCGCAGTTGCTCCAGCACGCGGGCAATAGCCTCTGTCCGGAACTTGCGGCCTTTTTCGCTGATCAGGTGACGCCCCTTGAGCGCCCCTTTGTTCGGTGATCGCCAGTAGCTGTTCATGCTTGGCGGGAATGGGAGGGTTAAGATCATGCGTCCACCTCCCCAGTAGAAATAATTTCTGGAATATTTTGGGGTTCTGGTTGTTGTTCTTCTGGCTGGAAGTCCTCATAAGTATCTGAATCGGTCTCACCGAGAACTTTAAGCGAGTGGCCAATACGTGCTGCTGCAGTAGTTAAGTGGTCGGGATCCAGCTCAATTCCAATGAAACCAAGCCCCTCTAGCAGCGCTGCTTTGCCGGTACTGCCGGAACCCATGAACGGATCCAGCACTACACCACCAGCAGGGGTGACCAGGCGGCATAGGTAGCGCATGAGATCGACAGGTTTAACCGTTGGGTGGTTGTTTCTAGCGCCACCGGTGCGCCCGGCGCCAGCTCGGGGGTTGTTAATCCCTGCGCTGTCTTCTTTGCGGCCTCCGGTCATTTCGCTTGCTGAGAACGGCACGAACCTTTCCATGCCCTCGTCACGCTCGGATTTGCTGACCTTGGCGCAGTAGAAGAAACGAGCCGCGCTGCCTTGATCACCATGGTGGTAACCCTGCACGCGGTTAATCATGCCGCCGAACTTAACCGGACCGCTGAAACCGTTTTTGGTTGGCTCGGTCCCTTTTACTGGTGCTCTGGCTCCGGCGTTCTTCGGGAACTCGGCGATCACCTCTTCACTTCCATCGTGCAGGACATTCGCAGGCCAGCGGCCAAGCTGATCGGCTTTCCACTCTTCAGCATCTGGGGCTTTTTCATCCCGTACATGCGACAGAAGGCCACCGGCGCCACCGGTTAATGCTTCTTCAGTCGGCACACGGCACAGATCGATATTCAGGGCGCCTGTACCGTATTGGTCAACGTTACCCTCCACTGTCCCTGCCAGCGGCTTACGCGCCATTACGATCGGCTCATGGGCTGGTTTCAGCGCTGTACCCTTCCCTGCATGCTCATCGGTGAGGTTTTTCGACTTTGGGAACCCGCTGCCGTAGATCCACATAAGCTGATCACGGATTTCGAAACCAGCGTCCTCGATGTTCACCACCAGGCGGTGATAGGTGCGTGATCCGCCGAAGGCCAGCAGATGGCCACCAGGCTTCAGAACGCGCAGGCACTCTACCCATTGGGCTACGGTCGGAACCTGGTAATCCCACTTGTTACCCATGAACTTCAGGCCATATGGTGGATCGGTGACGATAGAGTCAACAGAGTTATCAGCCATACCGCGCAACACTTCTTCACAGCGGCCTGCATTGAGTTGATAGATCACAGATGCCCCCTTTCTTTCCCTGCACGGGCATACAGCTTGATTAACCGATACCGGCTTTCGGTGTTCATCCATTCGAGATTGCTAACCCATCCACGTTTCTTGCAGATTTTTCGATAGCTCATGTCCTCCCACCACAACCGCTTCAACTCGCGGATCTTCCACCAACGGCGGGCCTGTTGCAGCATGGCGATCAGCGGGTAAACGTTAACGCCTAAAATCTTCTGTGTTGCTGGTTTCATGCTGCTTTTCCTCCGTTGATCCGCTGCTCACAGTCAGCCCAGATACGGTTCCACGCATTCACGGAGTAACTAGGTTGCATGCCTCGCACTCCCGCATTGCTGGCCTCTGTCCGTACCAGTTGTTCAAGCTCACCAGGGTTCTGTAGGGGCAGACTGCTGCCGATAAACCGGCGATAGGCTGCATCGCGATCGGTGTTGTTTGCCGGGGTGCGGCCCTGTTCTGGCTTTCGGCCCCCGTCATGCCATGCAGTGGCTGCAAGCAAATTACCGGGGAATTTACTTGGCCTGAACATAGTTTCAGGATTCAAGTATTTAGCCCACTCGGTACCCAACCAACGATCAACCAGGTACTCAACCACCAGTTTCAGTTCATCCAGTGAATGGCCATCAACCAGCCGGGCCCGCATGTTCTCCAAGGTGGACTTGGCGGTGGTGTACTTGGCACCGGTCAGAAGGTTCAGATGCTTCAAGACCAAAATGGCTTGGTCAGTGATGTGAATCTCTTCAGAAATACCCTCATCCTGGGCTGCCGCCGCAGGCGGTTGCCCAATAGTGTTTTTATCCTGTGTACTCTCCTGGGTATTCTCTGTGTAATCTCCTGTAGGAAAGTTTGCGGGATCACCTCCGGCTTGTTCGTTGGAGTCGCCCATTCTTGTTTGCTGGCTTTCAGCATTCTTGTTTGCGGCATCACCGCATTCTTGTTTGCGGGATTGCACCAATCCAGATTGCGGGGTTTCCACATTCTGGCAATTCCGCGATCTGGTTTTTTCCTTCGACGTTTTTTTCTGAGGCTTCGTTGTTTCTGTCAGCAGAACCTCTAGGCGGGCAGTATTGATGCGGTAATGCATAGTGGCAGGCACGCCGCGCAGTTCCTCATCCATCACACCTAACGCTACCAGACGTTTACGGGCGGTTTCCTGCTCATCACGAGTTAGCGATGTCTCGGAAGCTATGTCAGCCTGGGTTTTGTACATCCAGCCACCATCCATACGGTTATGCCAGTAAACCAATTGAGAAAGAAAAATGGCTGCGACCGGGCCAGATCTTATCTTCCCTGTCCGCAACTTGGCGAAGGCCGGGTTATAGGCTATTGGCCTGTCAAGCAGCTGTATTAGTGCACTCATAATGAAAACCCGATAAAGCGTGAACGGAAGATGATCATTGCGGTGGTGATCTCCCACGAGTAACCGACCGGGCTGTAGGTAACGGTCTGGTTTTCCTGATCAACCTCGTGGACAAAGACCACAACGTGGTTATTGTCTCGGTAATATGATTCGGCCTGAATGGCTAAAGTCGTCATCAACCGCCCTCCCGCTCACGAGCCAGCCACTTGCCGCTATCTACCACCCAGCGCGCAAACTGGTAGTTGCTGGCGATCCACTGACCAAGTACATTGACCTCATACCGGAACGGCATCGCAGAATTACCGCCAGTCATTGCCCGACAGCGCATTTGCGGTACTGTTGAATTTCTGGTTACAATGCTCATGCGATTATTTCTCCACACACGATTTATTCGCACCCGACGCCCAGAGGCTGCAACCTTTGGGCGTCAACCTTTCTGGCCCTTGGCTTTTTTGCCAAACAGCTCCAAAATCGCTCTAACCTCGGCGTCACGCGCTTGCAGATGCTTGCGGTGATAGCGCATGATTTCATCTGCTTCTTTCTCATCAATAACCCCATCAGAAAGCGACTCCTGGATAATTTGATCCACATGGCCGCGACGTGCCGCCGTGCGAATGCTTTTGCTGAACAGTTCCACCTGGTCCAGTTCTTCGAACACAGGGATCTCGACCACCAGCAACCCACGGCGCCGGGCAAAATATTCCGTAAGCAGGTTAGTGCCCGAAATATCTTCCATGGCTTCCAGCTCGCTGATCTCGAAGAAGCGGCAACCGTTCTTCTCATACAGGTTGTTGGTGAAGGTGGTGTCCGTCATGCCCAACGCACCGGCCATAGCCGAACGGCCACCAGCTACTGCCTTGCACATGCCCTTCACTACGTCTTTCAAGTTTTGCTCTACCATGTTGTTTTCCTTTTGGTAGTTACTATTTTTCGACTGCTCAACTAACCTTTTTGGATGGCAGCCCATCTTTAGGATTGGGGTAAATGTCGGGCCTCAACTGATGAGGCGTAAAACGCCATCCCCCCAATGAGCAAAGATGAATAACTCGCTCAGAGGGAACCTGCTGGTTGATGATCCAATTCGCTACGGACTGCGGTGATTTGAAGCCAAACTGCCGCGCCACCTCCGAAAGAGATGGTCCCGCAGCCTTAACAGCTTGTTCAGTGATATTGAGGGTTGTCATTTGGGGCTCCTGTAATTGACTCACAGGAATAATGCTACTTTAAGTAGAGTAAATCAACTACTCAAAATAGAAATGACTACTGAGTGTATGAGTTGTAATCTTCTACCTATGGTAGAAAATCAGAAATACAAAGGTTTCTCTGAGCGCTTGTCTTCCTTGATGAAGGGGAAGAACATCGGCGTAACTGAGCTATCCAAAAAGGCTGGCGTGACATATGAAATGGCGCGACGGTACACAATGGGCACGGCAAAGCCGCGTACCGCTGTTATGGATAAGTTAGCCAAGGCTCTTGATAGCACAGCCCCCTATCTGGAGTACGGTGCATCAGAACAAATGCCTGATCAATCATCGAGGAACCAGGTGAGATTGACCCAATTAGAAGTATTCGCTTCAGCTGGAACTGGCTACATCAACAATGAATTTCCAGCAATAGTTAGCTCGATTGAATTTCCAGAGGATAGGGTTTACGAAATCTTTGGTAGAAAGTCCCTTGAAGGCGTACAGCTCATAAACGTTGATGGTGATAGCATGATGCCCACCCTTTGCCCTAAGGATCTGTTGTTCATCGACACCAAGATCGACCATTTTAATGGTGATGGGGTGTACGTTTTTAACTTTGAGGATTCGACTTTTGTTAAGCGATTACAAAAGGTTAAAGGGCGAAAGCTTGCGGTTTTGTCCGATAATGACAAATATCCGCCGTTTTATATTGAGCACAACGAAATGAACGAACTTTATATTTTTGGTAAATTAATCAAACATCTACCACTTAAGTTTAACGATTTCGCTTAGCCTACCTTCACTTCAGAAACCGACTTTTGTCGGTTTTTTTTCGCCTAAAATTCAGCAACATACCTCCATTGCTACTATTCACATTAATTATTTCTACTTTTGGTAGTTGATTTATTCTACTTAAAGTAGCATAGTTTATCCCATCAACAACGAACAGGCAGGACGCCCACGAAGTAGCCGCCCGAGGCATAGAAGGTCGGGATGATTCGCTAAATGGTGGTACTCAGTAAGGAGCTTGGGGATGGATAAGATCGACGCAATTATTGATGGCTTGGCAGCAGAACGCGATAAGCACCTCGCTGATTTGCAGTACCTGGTAATGACCAGCGCAGCATGGGGCATTAAGAAGGTTGATGTGGATGTTATTGCTGCCTCTGGGATGGTTAAGCTGTCTGAAAAATTACTTCGCAGCCAAATCGCATTGCAGGACGCTATGACACAACGTGCCGTTATCCTCTCAGTTCTTGATCCAAGCGTGCAGGGTTACCGGATGCCGGAGAAAAGCGAAACCGCCGAAGCGATCTCGCTACAGCTGAAAGATAAATTTATTTCAGCGTTTGCTCCCGAGCAGCAGAAAGAATCTCCTGTGCTATTTCCAGGGATGAGCGTCGGTTGTCAGGAGAAAGCCGAGCCTTAACTTCATTTTCGATTTCCCAGATAAATTTATTTGGGCTTTCAGCTTGCCGGGCTAGAACGGTGATCAGGGAAATCAGTACAGCTTCAGCGGCAACGTCGTAATTTGCTGAAGGGGTACCCAGGGCAGTTTTAGTTTCAAATGATGACATTAGATTTCCTTCTTGGTTGATTAAGCACCACCAAGATACCACCGCCGCCTGAGGTGGAGAAGTATCCAGGCCCATAACGGCCTGCTCACTCGCCCTTTTCATTAATTTTGGAAGCGGTGGGGGTAGCACTCATGAGTGAGCAGACCGTTGTGGTGAAGCGTTGGAGAGTCGTTTGTATGCGGATTCAAGCGGGAGGCCGTTCGCAGTCGGAAGACTCGACCCCCGTTCGGCAATAGGACGTAGGTACCAGCCACTACGGTGAGCCCAGCACCACAAATCTCCTTGCCGGGGAGTTCAACCGGCATGACAGCTCGGAAGAGACGAGCACACAACGATAAGAGCTCTGCACCGGATATGTGGCAAGCACCTGTGTAACTCCCGCTGGCGGCGTGGTAGTGAGGTCGCAGAGCCGACGTTACGGGAAACGCGGCGCAAGGTGGTCAAAGGCAGTGCTCTTTTCGTTGTGATGTGTACAAGCGTAATGCAGCGCCGGCCGACGCAAAGACCCGAGAATCGGCTGGGCCACAGCAACTGGTGGCCAATACCAAAACTGAGCGGCGGGAAGTAAGCAGGGGTAGCGCCCTGGTGTCACAACTCAATGCTGTGTGTAGCTTTGGCGGTCAGTCGAACTTCTTCTAACAGAGAGGTGACGACAATGTTCATAGGCTGGCCGCCCTTTTTACACATCAGGTGGCGTACTGTCCGGACCCTTAAACCTGGATAGTCTAAGAAAAACCGGAACGGTGCGCCACCTGGTGTGTGGAGATGACCGCGGCGATCGCCGCATCGTATGAGGGTATTTCAATGAGTGAAGACCGCAAAACTAACGTCCCTGATTTTCTCGGGGAACTGGATGCCGGTGTATTTGAAAACAAAATCTCAGCAGCTTTAAACGCTACCGCGCTGGGCGTTCTCAATAATGGTGGAAAGGGGAAAGTCGTTCTTGAATTTGATCTTGACCGCCTCAGTAATTCGGTTGAGGAAAAACGCGTCAGCATTAAGCATAAACTGAAATTTGTCACCCCTACCCCTCGAGGGAAAGTTTCAGAAGAAGATACTACTGAAACGCCTATGTATGTCGGCAAGGGTGGCAAGCTGACTATTCTTCAAGAAGATCAAGGCCAATTATTTACGGTTGCTGGTCACCCTGACGGAAAATTAAAAGTCGCGCAGTAATAAAGCGCATTTATCAATCTAGTATTAATAAGGATTATTTATTATGTCTCAATTAGATGGAACCGCAATTCAGCAAGTTAAAGACTTGGTTATTTCTGGATATCATCTTCGCGATATTGATAGCCTTGCTTGCCCTACTGCAATTCTTCCTGAAGGTGTTGGCATTGAAAGTCTGGAGCGCTTTAAGCTTGAGCGTTTCCGCTTCCGTGGCTGCATGGAAACAACCAGCATTGATGACTTCGTGCGTTACTCAGCTGGCTACGCCAATGCTGATGAGCCTGCCCGCTGTTTTATCGACGCGGATAACATGAGCGCCCGCGCTGTGTTCAACATCGGCACCCTTGAAGCCCCAGGGCACGCAGATAACGCTGCTGAGATCCAACTCAAAAAAACTGCACCATTCCGCGCGCTGCTGGCGATCGATGGCAAGCGCCTTAACCAGAAGCAGATTGCAGAGTGGTTGGAAGACTGGAGCGAGTTCCTTACCGCGTTTAGTGCTGACGGCCAGACTTTGACGATGGCGCAGGCCGCTAGCGCAGTTCGTCGCGTCAGTATTAAACAGATGCAGGAAGCGGATCATGAAGATGGTGATTTCAGCGGTAAAAAATCACTGATGCAAAGTGTTGAGGCTACCAGCAAAGAGGTCATGCCGGTTGCATTTGAATTTAAATGCGTCCCCTATGAAGGTCTGAGTGAGCGCCCGTTCAGCCTTCGCAATAGCCTTCTTAAAAGTGATGAGCCGTGCTTCACCCTTCGCATCGTTCAACTTGAAGCACAGGAAGAAGCTATCGCCAATGAATTCCGCAATCTGCTGATCGGTAAATTCGAAGGTAAACCAGTTGATACCTTTATTGGTAATTTTAAAGCCTGATTTTTAATTAAGTAATGCAGCCTCAAATACCCCAGTAATGGGGTATTTGGTGAAGTGTTGCCTAAACCGTGTGGAGAAGTATATATGTCATGGATTCAAACATTCACCGGGAAGCATTTTAATTATGCCAACCCAAAAGTTGATAGTATCTGCATTGAAGATATTGCGCAGGCTTTATCGCATGAATGCCGCTTTGCCGGTCACCTGCCTGAATTCTATAGCGTGGCACAGCATTGCATTTTAGTCAGCCAGATCGTACCTGCTGAATTCGCACTGGAAGCCTTATTGCATGATGCCCATGAAGCCTATTGCAAAGATATTCCATCACCACTGAAAAAGCTTATTCCAGATTACCGCGGGATTGAAAACAGTATTGATTTCGTGATCCGCCATAAGTTCGGGCTACCTCCGACCCAGAGCGCAGCAGTTAAGCATGCCGATCTGGTCCTGCTGGCGACCGAGCGCCGGGATCTTGATATCGATGACGCCGAGCCATGGCCGATGCTTGCAGGCATCGCACCTTCGGACGTGATCCTGGTATGCCCTGTTAATCCGCTACAGGCCCGTACCATGTTTATGCAGCGGTTCCTGCAGCTCTCCGGCGTAAGGGGGTCCTGATGTTCGGTCTATTCCTCCTCGTCTGCTACACCTACCAGCCTTGCGATTATGTCCCCCAGGGCTGGGTGTACCCGGACCGCTCCAACTGCCTGGCGGATATCCACCAGCAGCAGTTGCCACCCCAGTATGAATGCCTGCCGGTTGATGCCGTAATTCCAGTCGCCAAGCAGGATCAGGGAGAAAGGGAATGAAAGAAGAAAAAGTTCTGGAGCGCTTCAAGCGTGATACCCGTAACCACTCAATGAGCATTGAGAAAGATAACGGCGTTTTCCGCCACTTGCACTTCTCTCATGGCGGTAGCAGTTGTTACCACTTCACGCTGACCACTTGGCCTGGCCATCTGTGTATTGGCGGTGACATGGGTACCTACGTTTTCCGCCGCCTGCATGACATGTTCGATTTCTTCCGCATGGATCACCGCGATTACGAGCGCCACGGTGATGATCCTGCCATCAACGCAGGCTACTGGGCCGAAAAGCTCCAGATGGGTTCCGGTCACTGCCGTGAAGTTTACACCGAATGGTCTTCTACAGCCTTTGAGGCTCGTGCCCAGGAGTTTTACGACGATTGGCTGGATGGTATAGAAGACAGTGACGGCATAACCGACAAAATTAAGGCAGATGTCCTTGCAGATATCAACGAATTGAAACGCGGTTCGTACAGCGAATGGGAGGCTTGCACTGCTTACCAAGAGTTCACCTCTGATTATATCGACCTTAGCGACTTTTGGGAGGACAGCTGCCGAAGGGTTACCAGCGGGTTTATTTGGTGTCTGTTCGCGATTGTCTGGGGCATCCAACAGTATGACCGTCGCAACCTGGTCAACGGTGCTATGGGTAAATTCTTTGTCTATCAACTGGAGGCTGCCCGTGAGTAAAACACTGAGATTTTTCGGCGCCAGTGATGACTTGTTCGAGTGCGAAGGCGCTATCCGTGAAGAGATTGGCTGCTTCAATAGCCTCGGCGTTTACCACCTGCGGTCGAACGAGGGAGAGTTGCTGGTCACTGCATCCTACACCGATGAAGGGTGCTGGGCGATCGGTATAGGGCCAGTAGAAGATGGTGTAACTATCCCGGCTTGGCCTGCTTCGTTCTCTACCGCACATACCTATAGCGCCATGCTGACGCTTGAGGTACCTGATGACACGTATCTAGCACTGGCAGATAGGGATAACGACTGATGAACGTAAAAGAGGCAGGGGATACTTTCACCTGTGATTGTGGTTTCTCATGGCAACGTGGCTGCAGTGGCAAGCATGAATGTGCCGACGGCCTGCGGGCTAAATTAGCTGCCGCAGTACGTCGAGAAGAGGGAATGAAGGCCATCGTTGATGTTATGGGGCTGCGTATTACAGAGCTTGAGCAGCGACTACAGCAGCCAGCACCAACAGTTTCGTTTTATCGTGATGGCATTATGGCCGCTGCAAAATGGGTAGATCAACAGCGCGAGGCTTACGATAACGAGCACGGACGTCACGATCCAGATACAGGTTCGTTTGAGTTTGGAAATTCAGCACAGGAGGAACACTCAAGCACTTTGCAAGACATTGCTGATGGTATTCGTTCTCTGCATCACTACGCTAAGAACACCGCGCCAGCGGTGATCGATGAAAGGTTGGAGTTCGAGACTTTAATTGAAAATGAGTTCGGGAATTTGATAGACCGGAGTCATGTAAAAAACGGCGGTGGGGGCTACTTTGCATGGGATATGCAAGTCGCGTGGCGAGTGTGGCAAGGTCGCGCCAAGCTCCAATCTGTTAGCCAGGGTTACATGTTGAACTCTCCGGTAATTCCGGATGGTTGGAAACTGGTGCCGATTGTTGAGTTGACTGAAAAAATGGTCATACACGGTTTTGAGTCTGAAGCTTTTGAAGCGCTCGCTGATGCAGTGCTGGATAAAAAGGGCTGGCCATACAGCTGCAGAGAAAGCGCTGAATGCGTTACTGGCATATTCAAAGCGATGGTGGAAGTTGCACCGTCCCCTGGAGGCCCAGATGACAGCAACGCCACTGCTACCTGATTCCGCCATTGTTGACGACGTGATTGGCACACTGGCCAGGTATGGTTGGAATGTCGACCGCAGATCACTCAGTCCTGTACTAACGTTGATTATGAACCGGCAGAAGGCCCATGAAGATGTTGCCAGGCTGTGCTGTCGGTATTTGGAAGAACCTGAGCGCCTACTGATCGACATGGCCATTGAAAACCAGCGGGAGAAAAAATCTGATGAATGACTTGATGGTAGATCTGGAAACTATGGGCAATAAGCCCAACGCGCCAATAGTGGCGATCGGTGCCGTGTTCTTTGATCCGGCTACTGGCGAACTGGGACAGCAGTTCTATACCGCAGTGAATCTTGCCAGCGACATGGCGGCCGGTGCCGTTCCGGACGGTGATACCATTAACTGGTGGCTGATGCAGAGCAGTGAGGCCCGGGCGGCGATCACCACCGATGCAGCAGTAACCATTAATGTGGCAATCTGCGCACTCAGTGCTTTCGTTCGCCAGCACGGTGAAGATCCAAAATATCTCAAAGTGTGGGGGAATGGGGCCTCTTTCGATAACGTAATCCTTCGCAGTGCATACGAGCGCTGTGGCTTGCAGCCATGCTGGAACTGGTTCAACGACCTGGACGTTCGTACCATGGTGAACCTCGGCCGGCAGATTGGTTTTGACCCAAAGCGTGATCTACCTTTCGACGGTGATCGACATAGTGCATTGGCTGACGCAATTCACCAGGTACGGTATGTTTCGGCAATCCACCAGCGACTACTTGAACCCCACCAGCAAGCGACCGAACTGTAATTTTTACCTGCCCGTTGCAGCGGGCCTCTATCGTGTGGAGAAAGCCATGAAGATCACTTTGGTGGAATGGGCTGCAGATGAATTCAGCCAGCCTTATAAAAAGGGCACTCTTTGGATGTGGGCCCGCACGGGTCGCATATACCCTCCGGCAGAAAAGATAGGCCGTAATTGGTGGGTTTATCGGGGTGCGAAATATGTGAACCCACATAACCCAAAGGATGTAGCCAAAAAAGCCAAACCCATCAACAAATATAAATTAGCGGAGCGTATTCATGGCCGCCAGACCGAGAAGTAAGAAACACAAAGACCTGCCGCCCAACCTGTACGAAAGTAACGGCAACTATCAGTGGCGTGATCCCCGCGATGGGAAACGCTACGGCCTCGGTCCCGATAAAACTGATGCCATAAACGAGGCTGTAGAAGCTAATCTGCTGATATACAACCTGCAGAACAAAGTGCGCCTGGCGGACAGACTGCAGGGTGCAGATATTCTGACTCTTGGTAACCATCTGGATAACTTCTTGGAGATACTCAAAAAGCGCGAGTTGGCTGATGGCACTCTTCGCCAGCGTGGGCTTCAGATTGGCTATATCAAAGACCAGATCGGTGATTTGTTGCTTTCACGTGTCACGACAAAAGACGTGGCAGGCATGATGGATAGTTATGTGCAGCAGGGAAAAAAGGCAACAGCAGTCAAACTGCGACAGATTTTGAATGACGCGTTCAACGAGGCAATCGCCGCTGGGCACCTCAAAGAGAACCCGGTAACGCCTACGAAAGCCCCCGCAAATAAGGTGTTGAGAAGCCGTCTGACAGTAACTGAGTACAACCAAATATTGGGCGCTACCGGGGATCAGGAACAATGGGTGAAAAATATGTTCGATCTAGCACTTGTAACTGGGCAGCGGCGCGAGGATCTGGCCGAGATGAAATTTAAAGACGTCCGTGATGGTTTCTTGTGGGTGGTGCAGATCAAGACTGGCGCCAGAGTTTCTTTGCCACTGAGCCTTTCAATTCCGGAGGAAGGGTTAGTATTGGAAGAGGTAATTTCAAGATGCCGCACATCTGGTGTCGTAAGCAAATATTTACTTCACACCATTAGGGGCACTAAAAAAGGGTCTGGATTAAAACCCGGCACTCTATCAAAGGGATTCAGCACCGCTAGGGATAAAACTGATTTAAGATGGCCAGGAACCGAACCAAGCCTCCATGAAATACGCAGCCTAGCAGCGCGTCTGTATACAGAACTTTACGGCAAAGAAGTGGCACAGGCTATCATGGGGCACAAAACAGCAGCAATGACAGACCTCTATCGTGATACAAGAGGGGCTGAATGGATCACCGTAAAGGTGGTATAGTATTACCAGAATTTTACTACTATTTTACATCGACACCATAACCTGTTGATTTTAAATCACTAAAATAGGAGTCGAGCTTCGTAACTGGAACCTGCACGATTATGAGTAAACCGATTCAGATGGAACGCGGCGTCAAATACCGCGATGCAGACAAAATGGCGTTGATCCCGGTAAAAACGGTCATCACCGAGCGCCAGGAATTGTTACGCAAACCCGAGTGGATGAAGATCAAGCTCCCTGCCGACTCTACGCGCATTCAAGGCATCAAGGCCGCGATGCGCAAAAATGGCCTGCATTCGGTCTGCGAAGAGGCGTCATGCCCCAACCTGTCTGAGTGCTTTAACCACGGTACCGCCACCTTCATGATCCTGGGGGCTATCTGTACCCGCCGTTGCCCATTCTGCGACGTGGCCCATGGCCGCCCGGTGGCTCCCGATGCCAACGAGCCGGAAAAGCTGGGGCAAACCATTGCCGACATGGCACTGCGCTATGTGGTGATCACCTCGGTTGACCGTGACGATTTACGTGACGGTGGCGCGCAGCACTTTGCCGACTGCATTACCGCCATCAGAGCCAAAAGCCCGAACATCAAGATCGAAACCCTGGTGCCAGACTTCCGTGGCCGTATGGATCGTGCGCTGGAAATCCTTACCGCCACGCCACCAGACGTGTTTAACCACAACCTGGAAAACGTGCCGCGTGTTTATCGCCAGGTACGTCCCGGGGCTAATTACGAGTGGTCATTGAAGTTGCTGGAGCGCTTTAAGGAAGCTCACCCCTCGATCCCGACCAAATCCGGCCTGATGGTGGGTTTGGGTGAAACCAACGCGGAAATCGTGGAAGTGATGCGCGATCTGCGCCGTCATGGCGTAACCATGCTGACGCTGGGGCAGTATCTGCAACCAAGCCGTCACCATCTGCCAGTGCAGCGCTATGTCAGCCCGGCGGAGTTTGACGAAATGAAAGAAGAAGCGATGGCAATGGGCTTTACCCATGCTGCCTGCGGCCCGTTTGTGCGCTCGTCCTATCATGCGGACTTGCAGGCCAAAGGGCTGGAAGTGAAGTAACCGCGGTAATCTTTTGTTACGCTTCACCTGCGATTAACGCCAAAAAACGGATGTCCTTGCGGCATCCGTTTTTTATGGCTCAACAGCAGAAACGTTTAAACGTCTTTCTTTTCGACGCTCTGCTGCGCGGTAGGCGTTTCAGCCGTATTCTGTGCAGGAGGGGTGTCATCGCCCACCGCTTTTTTAAAGCCTTTCAGCGCAGCACCCAGATCCGCGCCCAGAGTACGCAGTTTGCTGGTGCCGAACAGCAAGACGATCAACACCGCAATGACCAGCAGCTTGGTAATACTGATACCTTCCATATTCACCTTCTTTATTCATTTATGGCTGCAGGACGCAGCGCTGGAACAAACTTTGTCTATGGGTATTTAGCGACTTTATTTCGGCTATAACAACAACCAGTTGTAACAAGGTGAGATCTACCCAAGATGTTCTATGCTTAGATTATAGGGCATATTCTTAGCTATTCGCTTTTTTCCGGCTCCAGGCCGGCTGCATAATTCATCACAGGGATACATGGGATGCCAACAGCTCTATCGGCTATTAACACCCGGCGTGCGGGCCTCAACTTCGCCAGGCGTCTCTACCTGCCACGTATTGTCGGCCTGGGGATTGGTTTCTTGTGCGTACTGACGGCGCTCTATCCAGTTCATCAGCCGGTTGGCGTGTGGATCTTGCTGGCAGTGAATGGCTTTATCTGGCCACATGTCGCTTATCAATGGTCTATCCGCAGCGAAGCCCCCTACGCCACCGAGATCCGCAACCTGCTCATCGATGCACTGCTAGGTGGGATGTGGGTTGCCATCATGGGGTTCAATGCGCTCCCCGCCGTGGTGATCCTGTCGATGATGGGGATGAATAATATCGCTTCCGGTGGGCCGTCTCTGTATTTCAAAGGCCTGATAGCGCAAATTATCGGGGCGCTGGTGACCAGTGCGATACTGGGCTTCCCCTTTACGCCACAATCCACACCGCTGCAGGTTTATCTGTGTCTGCCGATGATCTTCATCTACCCAGTCTTCCTGGGTTATGTGACCTACCAAACCGCCAAGCGGCTGGCAGAAAAGCAACAGGAGTTATTGCGCATCAGCACGCGTGATGGCTTGACCGGCGTGTTTAACCGCCGCCATTGGGAACACCTGCTGCACAATGAGTTTGATAGCTGCCGGCGCTATAATCATCCGGCTACGCTGATCCTGATGGATATTGACCATTTCAAAGCCATCAACGACACCTTCGGCCATGGGCTGGGGGATGAGGCGCTGATCGTTCTGGCGGAAGAATTGGTGTTAGGGCTTCGGGCGATGGATATCGTGGGGCGCTACGGCGGTGATGAGTTTGGCGCGGTGTTGCCAAATACCAGTGCCGAACAGGCCAGCCTGGCGCTCCACCGCATTCAGGAGCGCCTGAACGAGGTCGTCTTCCGTGAAGCCCCTGGGTTAAAGCTGAATATCAGCGCCGGGGTCGCCGATTACCAGCCCGAAATGCCCGGCTACCAGGAATGGTTGAAGGCCGCCGATACCGCACTGTATCGGGCAAAAAATAATGGCCGCAACCGGCAGGAACTCGCCGTACATCAATGCTAGCCCACTAGTTTATTAAGTTGATAGCTTAATGACTTGATAAATTGGTTGGAGAAATGGCGTCGAGAAATAGCGTAACAGGTGTGCGGCGTTAACTGCGGTTATTGAAGTGAGTAATTCCTGTCTGGCTGAAGCTACTACAAAACCACAGCGACAAGGTGTAAAATCTGCCCCGCGCGATTGTTTCGCGCCAACAAACGGAGATGACATTCCTCCATAACCGCCTTTCACAGGCTGATGATGTCTACGTAACCTCTCAGAGAGGTGCGTAGGCGCTTGCCTGAACCTTTCTGAGCATCTTCCATCTTTAGATAGGGTTTATCACCATGTGGAGTTCTTTACTGGCTGTATTTATTGGCGGTGGTTTGGGTAGCGTCTTGCGCTGGGCAGTGAGCCTTAAGCTCAACCCTGTACATCCTCATATTCCCTTGGGCACTTTGACCGTAAACCTGGTGGGGGGGTTTATCATCGGGCTGGCCTTGGCGTTGTTTATCCGTATGACACACATTGACCCAGTTTGGAAACTGCTGATCACTACCGGCTTTTGCGGCGGGTTGACTACCTTCTCTACCTTCTCGCTTGAAGTGGTTTATCTGTTGCAGGACGGGCGCGTTGTCTGGGCCATCACCAATATGCTGCTCAACCTGGCGGGTTCGCTGGCGATGACGCTGTTGGCCTTTATGCTGGTCAGAGCGTTCTACGGCCAATGAAAACTCGGGGCTTAATGTTTTCTTAATCTGCCATCGGGATAATCCTCGCTCAGTAACCTGTGCTGAGTGAGGAATTGAATGTTTACCCTGCCAAAAACCACTACTGAATGGATTGTCACCCTGACGTGCGTGCTGATCGTCCTGGCCTTCATCAAGGTTTACCTGTTCTCTTAACCTCCCTGGCCTGAAAAAAAAGCATAAAAAACCCGCTCATGGAGCGGGTTTTAACAATTTTGGCTACTGTAGCTTAGATAGCGATAACGTTAGCAGCAGATGGCCCTTTGGCACCGTTCGTGATTTCAAATTCTACACGCTGGCCTTCAGCAAGAGTTTTGAAACCATTGCTAGCGATGGCAGAGAAGTGAACGAAAACGTCCTTGCTACCATCTTCAGGAGTAATGAAACCGAAACCTTTAGATTCATTAAACCACTTAACGCTACCTTTAATCTTAGACATCAAACTTACCTTTAACGTGAATGTAAGACACAAAATGTGTGTCCAATACAGTACAGCAATTAGACGGGATTTTGTCCACAACACAGATCACATAAAATCGATAAAAAGTGAAAAAGTCGGTTATTTACCCTGTAAATTGATGTCCGCGGTTACCAGAGACGGCCAAGGCAGCCCAATCAGCCAAAAAACCGTTGAGAGACCGATTAAACACCTATGTGGCCCATTGTTGCCCCTGAACCCGCCGTTTTTAGGTTTTCGTCTTGCTGATGAAACACCGTCCCCCCTGTCACTGCAAGGCATTACGCGTTATCATTAGCGCTGTTACGAACGACCTGATGAGAATGACCATGAACGGCAAGATAACGACTTTTTTTGAAGACAAAGGCTTCGGTTTTATCACCGACGAGAACGGGGAAAATCGTTATTTTCACGTGATTAAAGTGCAAAACCCAGAGCTGATTAAGAAAAACGCGCTGGTAACCTTTGAGCCAACCAACAATACCAAAGGGCCATCGGCCTATGCGGTAAAGGTACAAGCACCAAGCAAGTACATCACCATCGCCAACGAGAGAATCAAAATCTCCAGCATCAAGTCCTTCGATACCTTCACCAAAGAAGTGCCGGTCAAGGTGGAGGTCGATAAAGAGAACACCGTGTTGTCCGTTGGGTTGCTGATGAACCGTATCCGTCCGCAAGTCGCCGAAGCGCCACAAACCGCCACGGAAACGCTGCGTATGCTCTCAATCACCACCTTCCAGAACGCGACTCACGTCTTCTCTGAGCATGAAATCGATATCGATGAAACCGTGCAGGCGTTGAAGACCCTATAGCCCCTGAAAACATTGGAAGCTATTTAATAGCACCTGTGTTAGCGTGGGTTTTCACCTGACACAGGTACGCGATATGTCTGAATCCACCAGCGTTAAAGGTTACAATAACCGCACCACTCAAATTGCCTGCCCAAAGTGTGCTTATGTTACCGAACAGCAATGTTCAAAACTGCGTAAACTCAGCACCTTGATTTGCCCTAACTGCGGCACGCAATTCGCACCAAAGCAGGGCTGAAACGCTATTTGAATATGACATGGTTGAGGCTGTTGCCGCTGACCATGTTAAACGATTCGACGCAGTTACGGCCCTGGGACTTGGCACGATAAAGCGCAATGTCGGCCATATTCATCAGCTGTTCCAGTGATTTATCCTCATTCATTGCCAAACTCGCCACACCCACACTAATCGTGATCCGCAATGGCGCCTTGCCGTTGGGGTTCAGTTCGGCGCTTTCTATCCGCCGACGCAAATGTTCCCCTAAGGCCACGGCCTGCGTCCCCAGCGCCCGCGGCAGCATAATGGCAAACTCTTCGCCCCCCAGACGGCCAAATAACTGGTCGTGGCGCAGTTCACGCCGCAAAATATGAGCGAATGCCGCCAGAACGTGGTCACCGATGGCATGACCATGGGTATCATTGATCAGTTTGAAGTGATCGATATCGATTAACAGCAACGACACCGCCTCTTTCGTACGCTGCTTCTGTTCCAGCATTTCCTTGCCTTTGCGCGTTAAAGCACTACGCGCCAGAGTCCCGGTAAGGAAGTCGTGATTCGCACTGTGTTCCAGCCGGCGCAGCAGTTTACGGCTAACGGCAATCGAGCTGGACAAAATCAGCGGCCCCATCACCAGCATGGCGATGCCCAAACGGGCTGACATCAGGCTGTCCATCACCGCCCCTCGCGCTCCCGGCGTTTCATACAGCATCAGATTGGCAGAAATGCTGACAATCTCCGTCACGCCGGTAAGAAACGTCAGCAAGGTGACGGTAAATAAATGATAACGCACGGCGCACCATAACAGTGCAGGGATGGGGAAGGCTATGGCGCCCGGTCCACCGATATACACGCTAAGCGCCAATGAAAGCAACAACGCCAGCAAAGGCAGGCTGGAGCGCAATTGCCAGCCAAATTGCAGGCTCAGCAATTGTTTTAAGCGTGGGGCGGCAAGCACGACCGGCAGGATTAACAGGTTGGTCGAGAACTGTTCGCTAAACCAGGACATCCAGGCAATGATCAGCGTATTGTTGTATTGACTGTCAGTGCGTAACACCGACAGCGTTGCCGACAGCGCGGCCCCAAGCAGACAGGCAGTAAACATATACAAAATTGCCTGGGGCTTGCCCATACGCCGTTGAGACTTGGGCAGCATCGACATCACGGCATAGCCGGTGGCAATCAGCGCCATATTGCAGGCATTTAGCCAAAGTGCCAATGGCCAGTTTTCACCGGTGCTGAGATCGGCAGCGATCATGCCAAGATAGGTACCTATCCACCCCAACATCGTCGCATAGCCAGGCTTACGCAGCATCAAGCCAAGCAAAATAGCATTCACCGGCCAAAACAGGGAGAGTGACCCTAACGGACGGGTGAAAATACCAAACAAGGAAAGCAGGTAAGCCAATAAAAATACATTGACCAGCAGAACCGTCGCTGGCAAACGCTGTCTTTCTGCGCTCATGAAATAACCTGCGAGGCAATAATAACAACACTGACTATAAGCATGCTTTCTTTCCCCAAAAAAGTCACAACGAACCACAACGCCCATTAAAATGGTCAATTAAATCAATCAAAAACCTTATCTTGTCTTATTAGCTTAATTCGCCGCTGAAAATTTAAAATCCTGTTCGCCAGACTCATCCCTTTAACGAAAGCGGTTGTTAACAGCATAGTCTAAATTGTTAACGCTATTGAAATAACAAACTATGAGAAATTATAAGGGTATAAGGTTAAGACTCTTCTTACTTATGGGTTATTTTCCTGCAACGCCAGCAGAAGCGCAATGAGAAAAGCCCGTAAAGCGCTGCGGGCTGGCTGGAGATCGACAACTAAATTGACAGTTACGGCGCAGGCCCACAGGCCAGTACGGGTAGTGATGGTAAAACAGCAAGCTTAAGCAGACCCTAGGGGGAAAAAAGCCCGGCTAGGAACCGGGCATAAAGTAACGAAATGCAGTGTTAGCCCAAACGGGCTAATAACTGGCTTATCATAACCCTCAATTGTGCAGAAAAAGTGGATCACTCTAAGCTCCCCCCCTCTCTTGAACAGCAAGTCACCTCGCTATCTAACCGCTGCCAGCCGGGGTAATACCTTGAGCACACTGGACGCGCAAAAAAAATCCCGCACAAGGCGGGATAAAATCAAAGGGATGGTAATACACTACAGGACTAACACAACATCATCGGGCTGGAATAACCTTACCAGCGCGAGTGTATAGAAATGTCATGCTTGGGTAAGGATGATGTGCCAGATGTAACGCCTGATAGAAGGCACTGACAAACCAGTAGTTTTACTCTGACAGAACATTAATTGTAACCAATGGCAACATGGTTTTTTATGGTGTGTGCAGCATACCAATCGCCGCTTAACGGGTAAATTGCAGACCTTGCATTACAAACCCCTTGGAAACGCCATTGCGTCAAGGTTTATTAATGAGCTATCTCTGCCGTAATAAAAACCAATCTGTAACAACGCTATTTTTCTGTAAGAGCTCTCCCATGTCCTATTTTGCAAGTTAGTGCTATATTTTTTAGGCACACCCCCCCCCTACTTCATGATGAGAAGTATATGAAAAAAAATCGTTTTGGCGTTGCCGCGGCCGCTTTGGCTGCGGGTATGTTGCTGGCGGGATGTACCTCCAAGGTTGCAGAAACTACGCAGTATTCCGGATTCCTGCAGGACTATAGCAAGCTGCAAAAAACAGAAACCGCCAGCGGGCATCAGGTATTGCGCTGGGTAGCTCCCGGTTTTAAAGAGTCTGACTATCGTGGCATCTATATTACCCCGTTGGTCTTCTACCCACCGGCAAAACCCACTGCTCGGGTGAGTCAGCAAACGCTGGATCAGATCAGAGAATACGCCAGCACCTCACTAAGAAACGCCGTTGCACAACGTACAACATTGTTGCCTACCCCATCAGGCTCACGCGTCCTGGTCGCTAAAGTCGCCATTACTGCGGTAACGGCTGAAAACGAAGGGGTGCAATTCTATGAAGTTGTTCCTATTGGAGCCGTCATTGCCACCACCATGGCCGCCAGCGGACACAGAACGCAAGACACCGCGTTATTCATGGAGATCAAACTGATCGATCAAGATACCGGTAAAACGGTCCTGGCCGTAGTACGTAAAGGCTTGGGTAAAACGGTCAATAATGAAAATGCCCCAATCACCTTGGCCGACGTGAAGAAAGCCATTGATGATATGGTGACGGATATTGTGAACTTTCCGAAACTATAATTAGTGCTGCAAAAGAGGGGGAAATAGTTTTCCCCCTCTTTTCCCCAGCTCCCTCTTTCCCATTTAATATGTGAGCACCATCACATTCCCCCGTTATCGATAAACAAGCTGGGACAAATGTCCCGAGCAATATTCTAATATCAGAGCCAGCTTCCAGTTTTACGCCCTTTTTGACATTGCCGTCGGACCGGCGTCCTGTCCTTACCTGCCGAGGAACTTTATAGTTAACGCTATGCAGAACGACAAAAAAAACAGTGAATGGTTGAGCGTTGTCGAGCTGGTTACCGGTGATGCCATACTTTACGACCTGCTGAAATATTGCCCGTTGGCTATTTTACGCCGTTGGCAGTTGCAGCAAGTCAGGCCAGGTACGCTGATATGTCAACAACATGAAATTTGTCATGAATTTCACCTGATAGCGCAGGGTAATGTGGACGTATTTATTCACGCCGACGATGGGCGTAAATATTTACAGGCACGCTACCACGCCGGAGACATGCTGGGTGAGCTCGAGATCTTTGAGCAACGGCCGTATATCTGCTCGGTAGAAGCGACCAGTGAAGTGACGTTACTGACGCTTTCACGCAGCGATTTTTGCCACTGGCTGACGGTCGACAATTACTTCAACCAGAAAATCATTCAGTCGTTCAGCAGCCAGTACTATCAGCTGTCGAAAAAAGCGGGCGAAGACACTCTCTATTCATTGCACCAGCGCGTCTGCCATGCGCTGTGGCAAAGCTACCAACACCAGGGGGCCAAAAATGAAGGAGAAATCACCATTAATAAACAACAGCTCAGCGAACAGTTTGCCGTGGCCCCACGCAGTATCAACCGCATCCTGTTTGAACTGCGCGAGCAGCAAATTATTACGGTCAACGGTGAACGGATTGCAGTAATCGATCCAGTCCGGTTACACCAACAGGCCGAGTTTTAATTTTTGGCCTTAGTGCCAACCAGTATAAAACGCAGGTAAGTTCCATGACTCAACTACAACCGCATATCCGGCTTAGCCGGCAGATGACACACGCCCATTACGCGCTGTTACCGGGCGATCCACAACGCGTCGAACACGTTGCCCGCTTTCTGGATCAGGTGGAGGATTTTGGCCAAAATCGCGAATACCGGGCGCTGCGCGGTTGGTTTCGTGGTGTGGAAGTCCTGGTGATTTCCACCGGCATGGGTGGCCCTTCTACCGCCATCGCCGCCGAAGAGCTACATCAGATCGGCGTCGACTGCCTGGTGCGTATTGGCAGCTGCGGCGCGATGCAAAGTTCAATGAAGCTGGGCGATCTGGTGATTGCCAGCGCGGCAGTGCGCGATGAAGGCACCGGCAATGCCTATATCCCCGCAGCCTACCCGGCCAGTGCCGACTGCGGCCTGGTTTATCTGCTGCGCCAACAGGCACAAAAACTGGGATACAGTACGCACTGTGGCTATGTGCGTAGCCATGACAGTTTCTACACCGACCGCGAACAGGAGATCACCGATTTTTGGTCGGCCAAAGGTATTCTCGCCGCCGATATGGAAACCGCCCCGCTGATGGTCGTTGGCGCACTGCGTAATATGCGCATTGCCTCTATCCTGAACGTGGTGGTGGAACACCAGGGCTGCCTGGAACAGAGCATCAACGACTATCAACAGCAGGAGCATTCCTGCCAACGTGGCGAGGAACGCGAAATTGTGCTCGCGCTCGAAACGCTGTATCAGGATCATCTTGAGAGGACGCAATAATGGATTTTTTCAGCATCAATAACGTCATGGTCAACATTCCTCTGGGGGAAGGTGGCTATGCGCTGTCATGGATCGAAGCCATAGGTACGGTGTTTGGCCTGCTGTGCATCTGGTTTGCCAGCAAAGAGAAGATTATCAACTACCTGTTTGGTTTGATTAACGTCACGCTGTTTGCCGCTATCTTCTTCCAGATCCAGCTGTATGCCAGCTTGCTGTTACAGGTGTTTTTCTTCGCCGCCAACCTGTACGGCTGGTATGCCTGGAGCCGTCAGAACGAAAATAATGAAGCCGCGCTGAAAATCCGCTGGTTGCCACGGCAAAAGGCTCTCACGCTGCTGGTGGTTTGCGTGGTGGCCATCGGCCTGATGTCGCTGTTTATCGATCCGGTATTCGCCGTGCTGACGCGCATTGCCATCGGCATTATGCAGGGAATGGGGCTTTCGGTGGTGATGCCTGAACTGCAACCAGACGCCTTCCCACTGTGGGATTCCACCATGCTGGTGCTGTCGATCGCCGCCATGGTGCTGATGACGCGCAAATACGTCGAGAACTGGCTGCTGTGGGTGCTGATTGACGTGATCAGCGTAGTGATTTACGCCATCCAGGGGGTTTATGCCATGTCGTTGGAGTATATTTTACTGACGGTGATTGCGCTGATGGGGTCGTTTGCCTGGATCAACAGTGCGCGCCAACATGGCTCAAAGCCGTTGCAACAAGAGACAGCACTCAAGGCAATGCCTTGAAAATGGGGGGTATCCCCCCCATGTAACCTGTGTTGTCTGCCATTTCGGTAGGTCTAGCGAAAGGAAATGAACATGTTAGAGAATTATTTTGGCTCTGGGATCGCTCCAACGGAAGAGCAAAAACGCAGATTACTGGCGGTGCAGGCAGCACTGGAACTGTTGAAGGCAACGCTGTCTGACACCAATGACGGCAACGGTGTCGAATACCAGCTGAAAACGGCAGAAAAGCACGTCAGCTCTCTGGCAGATGCCATCCAGGCAGCCGTAGAGAAGAAGTAACGTCCTTGCCTTGCCGAAACCCCTGCACAATCCACGTTGTGCGGGGGTTTTTATTGTCTGCTCCCCTCAAAAAACTGCTTACCTCCCCCCGATGTCTTTATCCGTAATATATATTTGTGCCAGCACTCACATATTTAACCAGGGAATTTTTGATTCCCATTCACAACCGTTCCCCTCTTCCTATAGTGTGAAAATCAATCACCAAGAGGGCGATAACTAAAAAATAAAATCTGGACTTTCTTATCAGCATTAAATCATGTGCGGCGTAGGTTGCTTATTGGTTCGCTATTATCTGTTTATTGTTAAATAAGTTAATTATCTCAAGCACAAATCGTTAGAGAGTTTAATGCATCCAGCTCAACTCATTATTTTTTAGTGAGTCGTTTTAGTTCGCCTCATCTTAATAAAAAAAAAGAAAAATGACTTACCTTACACAGGATCATAATAATGAAAACAATACCTCTGGCATTACTCCTTCCTGCCCTGCTAGCCACCAGCGCCGCCGAGGCAGTGACGGTCTATAACAGTAAAGGAACACAACTCGATATTTATGGCCGTATCGAGGCACAAACCGGCAATGAATGGACAGATGAACACACTAATGCCACCAACCTGACCGGCCGTCTTGGCTTTGAAGCCAAACAAAAGCTCGATGAGCAATTCGGCCTGTTTGGCAAGTTGGAATGGCAGGTTAACACTCAGAAGAACGATACCGAGGTCGCCGAAGATAACTGGGATATTCGTTATGGCTATATCGGGATTGACGGTAAGGATCTGGGGAAACTGATGGTTGGCCGTACGCGCAACCCGATGTACCAGTGGATGGGCATCACCGATCGTTACATGAACTACACGGCTAACGTTTACTCCAACTGGGTCGGCACGCGTATCGACTCCTCCTATCAATGGAACCGTCAGGACGGCACATTACAATATGAATATACCTATGCCGGGCTGGACGTTCGCACCGCCTACGTGATGGGTAACGGTGCAAGCGACAGCACCGTTGACGATGGTTATATGGCCAGCCTCGGCTACGCTTTTGAATTCCCGGTGATGGGTACGCCACTAAAAATCAAACCGGTGATTGCCTGGCAGAAAATGACCAAAGACCCCAAAAATACCAGCCTAAGCGGCAACTACACCGATTATACCCAAAAAGGGATTGGCATACGCCTCAGCTACGACAAGGCTTATCTTGGTATCAACGTTGGCCGACAAACCTACGAGCAAACCGGCAAGCCAGATAAAGATTATGATGCCTTCGACTCGCTGGCCGAATACTGGTTTACCAGCAAAGTCGCGCTACGTGGTGGTTACTCGCAGTTGATCGAGTCTGAAAATGATTACGCCCACCGCAAACAGTGGATCTCTGAACTGGAATATCGCCTGAAAAAAGATGTGCATCTTTCTGCCACCTACATTTATGACGATCGGCAAAGCTACGATTCGGCAGAAAACCTGTGGGTACTTGGGTTACGTTACGAATTTTAATCACTGCGCAAGGATGGAAAACATGAACAATTTTCTCAGTTTATTCGCCGTGTTAGCGTTGAGCGCCAGCGTCAGTCACGCAGCCGCGCTGCCAAAAGAGAGCGGTAGTTTCGATTTCACCGTGCCACAAACCGGCAAGAAGATGGAGGTCTTCAGCTACCAGCCTCCTGGTGCCAATGCCAACACCCCAGTAGTGTTTGTCCTGACCGGGCTGAACCGTAATGCCGATGAGTACCGCGACTCTTGGGTAGAAAATGCCAAGAAAAACAAACTTATCGTCATCGCCCCGCTGTTCTCCGAAGCCGATTATCCCGGTAACGACGGCTATAACCTGGGGAATATCGAGAATGCCAAAACCCACCAGGTCAACCCTAAAGGGGAATGGGCTTTCACGGTCATTGACGATCTGTTTGCCGATATGCAAAAGCAGGGGATCACCAAACAACAAGACTATTATTTATTTGGTAACAGCGCTGGCTGCCAGTTTGTTCACCGGATGCTGACCTTTGTCCCTGAGGCGAATGTCAAAGCCGCCATTTGTGCGGCAGCCGGATGGTGGACCATGCCAGATGTGGAAAACCCCTGGCCCTATGGCCTGGACAATGCGCCGGTGAAAGTGACGCAAAAACAGCTGGCCGACTACTTTGCCAAACCCGTGCTGATCACCGTCGGTGAAAAAGATAACGATCCGTATCACCCTTTGCTGCGCCGCTCTTATGAAGCCATGGCACAGGGGGATAGCCGGTTAACCCGTGCACAAAGCTATTTCCTGACGGCGCAGCAGAAAGCCAAACGCTATAAGGTCGACTTCAACTGGCGCTTTACGACCTTGCCCGACGTTGGGCATAGCGGCTCGAAGATGTCTGCCTATGGCGCAGAGCAATTTGCCTGGTTTGAACAGCATGGCGAGTTCAAGGTACAACCGTAACTTGAGGAGAACGCGCTACTGCCAAAGCAAGCGGTAGCGCGGGTCAGAAGGGAATGAGAGATGACACACACTTCTGACAAGGGAATTTTTGATTCCCCTTTTTTCTCCCTTGGGTTTTGTTATTAATGAAGGAAGAAATGGCGTAGAGGGGAAAACTGACATGAACAGAGCGGAATTCACTCAACGTATTGCCAGCATTGATAATCTGACCGAAACGGATCGGCGTATCATCGACTATTTTGACAAACACTTTGAGTCCATCCCCTACAGCAAAGTGATCGATGTTTGCCATGAGATCAACATCGCCAAGTCAACCTTGGGGCGATTTATGATGAAGCTCGGCTTCACCGGCTTTCGTGACTTCAAAGAGTCCACCATCGAGCCAGAGCAGCGCAGAAACATCTCCCCCATAGAACGCTTCGACAACAGCAAAAACAGAAAAAACGGCATCGAATTCATAGAAAAACACTGCGGCGAGATCACCGATAATATCAACAATACGTTGAAAAACATCAATCGCCAGCATTTGGAGAAAACCATCGCGCTGATTTGCGATCCGGAAAAAAGGCTGTATGTGATTGGCAGCGCAACGGCACATGCCTTGGCCGAGTATTTTTATCTGCTTGGCCGCTATATCAAAAAAGACATTGTGCTACTGGATGCCAATATTGCCAATTTACCGCATAAGCTAATCGACTCGAGAAAAGGCGATGTGCTACTGGCGATTTCTTATTATCGTTTTTCCAGCGTGACGACAAGGCTGATAAAATGGTTTTATCAACATCGTGGCGATACCATCGTTATCACCGATAATGCCGTCAATCCGTTCAGCCACTTCGCCACGGCGATGTTGCTGATGGAGAGCCAGCATAGCGGGCTGTTCAGCAGCCGCAGCGCGGGCTTCGTATTAATCGAGGCGCTGGTCAATTATATGGGCGAAGTGAAAAGCAACGAATTAAACGAGAACTTCAACGTCATGGAGTCGTTATTCGAGGCATTTAACGTTTTCAATAAATAACACCAACACCAGGCAGTATTAATATTCACCAACCATCTTTATAGCCCTGTTGCTTCAGGGCTAAGCATTGACTTACCAGAATGCCATGTAGCAATCCATCTCTGGCGTTTATTTAATGAAAAGAGGCTTTATCATGAGCAGTGAAAACAGCGCAATCCCTGTTTGCCCTGAGCAGCAAATTCTACGTACCTCACAGGGGAATTTATCTTTCCGCGCCTGCGGTGAGGGCGAAACCCTGATCTTTTTACACGGTATTCTGGGCAGCTCAAAAGCCTGGCCATTCCAGTATGCCGCCTTTTCTCCCCACTACCGCGTCATGGCTTGGGATGCACCGGGATATGCCGACTCCGCGCTGGTTCCGGCCGAGATCGACGCTTTTGTGCAGATGCTGCATGAGTGGGTGCAATACTGCGGGGCAGAGAAAGTCTCCCTCGTCGGGCATTCAATGGGCGGCACCGTTGCCAGCCGCTACGCCGCACGCTATCCAGAGCGGGTAAAAAACCTGGTGTTGTCCTGCACCCATCCCGGCTATGGCGCGCCAGAGTCGGCCCCAAGTTCGGAAAAGCTGGAAAAACGGCTGAAAGAGCTCGCCGAAATCGGCCGCGAAGCCTACGGCAGAAACCGCGCCCGAGATCTGCTTCCCTTCCCAGATGTGCCCACAGCGGTGCTGGACTATGCGGCAGACATTGCGGCAGGCACCAATCTGGAAGGCCTGAGGCGTGCCACTCGCATGTTGCAACTCGCCGACAACCGCCCGCTACTGCCCCAGCTCAAGATGCCAACGCTGATCCTCACCGGTGAAAAAGACGCCGTGGTGCAACCACAGCTCAAAGCCGATCTGCTGGCGCTGGTGCCTTATACCCAACATATCGAGATGCCCGGTATGGGCCATGCGCCTTATTTCCAGGCTCCGGATTATTACAACACGCTATTGCATGAGTTTTTTGCCAAACACTCATAAGGGGACATGATGACTGGATTTATCATCGGGATGATCGTTACCGTATTGGCGGCCTGGTTTATTATCAAAAACTACCAGCCGCAAACCGTGTTACTGCTGGCGGGGCTGAGCCTGCTGCTGATCACGGCGGTGTTCTTTCCCGAGCAATCGATATTGTACGGCAAGGCCAAATCCATCGGCTGGGTTGGCGGGGATATTTTCGCGTTCGTGAAAGAGTCTTTGACCACCCAGGTGGCGGGCATCGGTTTGATCATTATGGCGGCGGGCGGTTTTGCCGACTATATGGATCACATCAAAGCGTCGAACTCGATGGTAAATCTGTGCATCAAACCCTTGCAGATGATCAAGGCTCCTTACCTGATCCTGGCGATCGGCTACATCTTATCCCAGTTGCTGCACGTGGCGATTTCCAGCGCGGCCGGTCTGGCGATGCTGCTGTTGGTCACCTTCTTCCCGGTGTTGGTGCGGCTTGGTGTCAGTAAAGCCGCCGCCGCCTCGATGATCGGCATGTCGGCGTTTATGGATCTCGGCCCGGCGGTGGGCACCGCCAACCTGGCAGCCAAACATGCCGGTATGGAAACCGCAGTCTACTTTGCCCACTACCAACTGCCGGTCGCTACCGGCGTGATGCTGGCGGTAGCGGTACTGATCTTCTTCACCGCACGCTACTTTGACGCCAAAGACGGGCACATCGTCACCCAACAGCAGGTGGAACAGCCAACCAGCGAAGATACAGCCAAGGTACCGGCATTCTACGCTTTCCTGCCGGTGTTCCCGGTGATACTGGTGATCGTCTTCAGCCCGCTGGTGATCAGCAGCATCAAGATTGACGTGGTGACAGCGATGATTATCGGCACCCTGTTGGCATTTTTCTGCGAGTTGCTGGTACGGAGAGATTTCAAAACGGCCTGCAAAGGCATCCAGGTGTTCTTCAAAGGCATGGGCACCATGTTTACCAGCATCGTTTCCCTGCTGGTGTGTGCCGACGTTTTCGCCCAGGGCTTACAGATCATCGGAGCCGTTGACTTCATTATTCACACCGTTCAGGCCGCGGGCTTTGGCTTTGGCAATATGACGATCGTGATGGCCCTGCTGGTCTGCGTGACCGCGGCGCTGACCGGCTCCGGCGTGGCGGCGTTCTTCTCCTTCTCTGGGCTGGCTCCAGGCATTGCCGCCAAGTTTGGCGAAAGCGCCGTCAGCATGATCCTGCCAATGCAACTGATGGCCGGTATGGGAAGATCGATTTCCCCGGTGGCAGGGGTGATCATTGCCGTCAGCAAGGCCGGTGAATGCTCGCCGTTTATGATTGTCCGCCGTACGCTGATCCCCGCTGTAGGCGGGATGATCACCATGCTGGTGCTAAACGGCATCTTGAATTAACACCCTGTTAAAACTCGGGGCAGGGAACTCTCTGCCCTATCATCAAATCCTCGCCAACTGTCCATTTCCTGACCATAAACCTGGTCTTTTCTGAAATGTTTCACCGCCTCTATATCGCCTGGTTTTCCCTCTGTACACTGCCTGAAATTACCCCTCACCCCAACCCTCTCCCACAGGGAGAGGGAGCTGTCTGGAGTCTGCGGTTAGCCCGCGCAGCTTCGGAAAATTGGATGTAAGAACAAGAAAGGCAAGGTATTACGCAAGGCAATCAACGAACTCGATCGGTCCCCTCGCCCTTTGGGAGAGGAAGCTGTCTGGAGTCTGCGGTTAGCCCGCGCAGCTTCGGAAAATTGGGTGTAAGAACAAGAAAGGCAAGGTATTACGCAAGGCAATCAACGAACTCGATCGGTCCCCTCGCCCTTTGGGGGAGGGAGCTGTCTGGAGTCTGCGGTTAGCCCGCGCAGCTTCGGAAAGTTGGGTGTAAGAACAAGAAAGGCAAGGTATTACGTCAAGCAATCAACGAACTCGATCGGTCCCCTCGCCCTTTGGGAGAGGGTTAGGGTGAGGGGAACCAAAAACACCAAACCAAAACGTCGAATTTATTAACAAGGAGTGTTGATATCATGTTCTCAAAGATCATGTTTATTCTGTTTGCCGCCACCGTGGTATTGGTGCTGATTAACTGGGAACGCCTGTGGGACTATATCCGCCCAATGGTGTAATTCAACATAACCCTGCCCCTGCAAAAAAGGGGCAGGTAATTCACTGAGCGCTAACGATGGTACAGTCCCATTGCTGGTTTACCTCGCTCTGATTAGCGGGAACGCAGATCTAGCGCCACGTCGACGATCATATCTTCCTGGCCGCCCACCATGCGGCGTTTACCCAGCTCGACCAGAATATCCACCGTGTTGATACCGTATTTCACCGCGGCCACTTCACAGTGGCGCAGAAAACTGGAGTAAACTCCGGCGTAGCCCAGCGCCAACGTTTCACGATCGACACGAACGGGCCGATCCTGCAATGGGCGCACCAGATCGTCAGCCGCATCCATCAAGGCATACAGATCCGTGCCATGGTGCCAGCCAAGTTTATCCGCCGCCGCAATAAACACCTCAAGCGGCGCGTTACCGGCTCCTGCCCCCATCCCTGCCAAGCTGGCATCCACGCGATCGCACCCTTCTTCCACCGCCACCATCGAGTTGGCGACCCCAAGGCTGAGGTTATGGTGCGCATGGATACCGGTATGCGTTTCTGGTTGCAACACCGCTTTCAAGGCTCGGAAACGGGCACGGATATCGTTCATATTCATCGCGCCGCCAGAATCCACCACGTAGATGCAGGTTGCCCCGTAGCTTTCCATCAGCTTGGCCTGGCTGGCCAGATTTTCCGGCGTCGTCATATGGCTCATCATCAGGAAACCCACGGTATCCATGCCCAGCTCACGGGCATAGGCGATATGCTGTTTGGAGACATCGGCTTCGGTACAGTGAGTGGCGACACGCACTACCCGCGCCCCGGCGTTATAGGCATCCTTCAAATCGTGAATGGTGCCAATGCCCGGCAGCAGCAAGGTGGCGATTTTAGCGTGGGTGGTCACGTCCGCCGCCGCCGCAATCCATTCCAGATCGGTATGTGCGCCAAAGCCGTAGTTGAAGCTGGAGCCCTGCAGACCATCGCCATGCGCCACTTCAATCGAATCCACCTTCGCCGCATCCAGCGCCCTGGTAATGTCCTGCACATTTTGCAGCGTATATTGGTGACGGATCGCGTGCATCCCGTCGCGCAGGGTCACATCCGAGATAGTGATTTTTTTCTCGTTCATAGCCGTTCTCCAGCAACGTGTGCCATGGCCTGAGCCATTCGCTCGGCGGTCGCCAGCGCAGCGGAAGTCATGATATCAAGGTTGCCTGCATAGGCAGGTAAGTAGTGCGCCGCGCCTTCAACCTCCAGAAACACCGAGGTTTTCAGGCCAGAAAAACGGCCAATCCCCGGTAAGTTAAGCGGTGCATCGGCAGGGATGACATCAAACTGCACTTGCTGCTTCAGCCGATACCCCGGCACATAGGCCTGCACGGCCGCCGCCATTTCATTGATTGAAGCCTCAACCTTGTCTTGATCGACGGCTTCACTCAACACATAGACGGTATCACGCATCATTAAGGACGGTTCCGCCGGGTTCAACACGATAATCGCTTTGCCCCTCTCTGCCCCGCCAACTACCTCGATTGCCTTGCTGGTGGTTTCGGTAAACTCGTCGATATTGGCGCGGGTGCCCGGCCCGGCAGACTTACTGGCAATGGAGGCGATAATTTCGGCGTAATGAACTCTGGCCACCCTAGCTACCGCTGCCACCATCGGAATGGTCGCCTGCCCGCCGCAGGTCACCATATTGACGTTGACCTGGCTCAGATTTTCCTCCAGGTTCACTACCGGCACGCAATAAGGGCCAATCGCCGCAGGCGTCAGATCGATCAGCCGGATCCCCGGTTTGGCCGCCCGCAGGATGGCATCATTTTTAACATGAGCACTCGCGCTGGTGGCATCAAAGACAAAATCAATGTCGGCGAACTCAGGCATCAGGATCAGCCCGTTAACGCCGGTATGACAGGTTGCAACCCCCATCCGGCGAGCACGAGCCAGGCCGTCCGATTCAGGAGCGATCCCCACCATCGCCCCCATCTCCAGATGCTTGGCGTTACGCAGGATTTTAATCATCAAATCGGTACCGATATTACCGGAACCGATGATCGCCGCTTTTCTCTTGCTCATCATTGGCTGTCCTCATAGAAGTGGGCAGAAACCGTGCCGACGCCTTCAATTGTTGCCGTAAAACTGTCACCTGCTTGCACCGGCACCATCGGGCCCAGTGCTCCAGTCAGCACAACATCACCCGCTCGTAACGGCGTGCCGAGGCTGGCCATTTTGCGTGCCAACCAGACGGCAGCATTAATCGGATGCCCAAGACATTCACTTCCACGCCCGCTAGACACCACCTCGTGATTGCGCGTCATGCTCATGCCGCAATGTTGCAGATCCACCTCATCGATGCGACGCACCGGGCCACCCAGCACATACACGCCACAGGAAGCGTTATCCGCCACGGTATCGACAAACGCGATCGACCAGTCCTTGATGCGGCTGCCCACCACTTCCAGCGCTGGCAATACCCACTCCACTGCGCTACATAACTCATCGAACGTGGTATCGGCATGCGGTAAATCACGATCCAGCACCAACGCAATCTCCGCTTCGATACGGGGCTGCATCACCCGCGAAAATGGAATGTCCTGGTTGGTGCCGTAGCACATGTCGGCAAACAGGGTGCCGAAATCCGGCTGGTCAACTCCCAGCTGTTGCTGAACCTTGGGATGGGTGAGCCCTACTTTGCGCCCCACCACTCGGCGGCCAGCAGCCTGCCAATGCTGTACGTTCAACTGCTGGATGGCATAGGCCGCCTCGCCGTTGTCGAGGCCTAGGCGATCGCGCAAGGGCTCAATCACCTTGCCGCTGAACTCGGACTGCCGTAGCGCCGCAGCCAATTGCTCCAAATTGTCATCACTCATCATTCGCTCCCTGATTAATGCTTGAGAAAATCCACGACCATGCGGTTAAAGCTGTCGGCATGTTCCCATTGCGCCCAATGCCCACAGTTGCTGAACACATGCAGTTGTGACCCGGCAATGCCTGCCAGCAGGCGCAGCCCGGTATCCATCGGCACAAAACGATCGTTACGCCCCCAGACGATCAGCGTCTGGGCTTTGATTTCACCCAGGCGCGGGCTAAAATCCGGGAACTGCTTCGGATTGACCGACAGGCTCTTGACGAAGTTCTCCAGGTGGTCACGGTGCGCCAGAATATTGTCGAGGCGGGTTTTGAACAGCGCTTCAGTCAGATCGCTGGGATCGTAAACAAAAATGTTCATCATTTTGCGCAGGTTCTCGATGTTTGGCTCACGGTAGAGCCCCTGCAGCAGCTTGATCCCTTCCGTTGGCATCGGCACAAACGGGCTAGCACCACCGGTACCGCCCCCCATCAACACCAGTTTGCCAACGCGCTCAGGCCAGGTCAGGGTAAACGCCACGGCGCTGTGGCCGCCCATCGAGTTCCCCAGCAGATGTACCTGCTCCAGATCCAGCGCGTCCACCAGCCCTTTCAAAATGCGGGCATTGAGGTCCGAACGGGAACCGGTACTGACGATCGAATCGCTCTTGCTCCAGCCAGGGAAATCCAGCAGGATCACGCGATAACCCGCCGTTACCAGCGGTTGAATATTACGGCTGAAGTTCGCCCAGCCGCTGGCTCCGGGGCCGGAACCGTGCAGCATGACCACGGTTTGTGCACCGCTGCCACAGTCGTTGTAATGGATACGCAGGCTGGCTTCACCCTCTTGGATTTGCACGAAGCGGCTGGTATTTTCTTCAGTAAGGTCAAAAGATTGCGATGTCATGATGGTGCTCCTTTATCGTTATTATTTCCGCGGTGCGGCGCTGATTGAGCCGAACCCGGCGATCCACTCGGGAAGCTCGCGGTAATAGCGCCCCTCGGTCTGATAAGGACCAAATGCCGATAGTGCAGCAAAGGCGGCCATCCAGGCTTTAACCTCATGGGTTGAGCGGCCAGCGATCGCCGACAGTTCGTCATTGCCCAGCCCATCCAGTTCCGCCAACTGTCCGCCGGAAAGAATGTCCATAAACTGGTTGTCCCAGACCGGGTTGAGAGGATGTAAGGTGCTCTGATCCTGCACAAAAGCACGGGCAGCAGAGATAACGCGGTGCTGGCGTAATTGGCGCTCGTCTGCCGGTAATTGGCGGCCACTGCCCAACAGGCGGTCACGCATATGAGCGTCAGCCTCGGCCAACTGAGGTACCGGCGGCTGGTGCGAAAGCCCACCAGAGCCCAGGATCAATACTCGTTTATCCAGGCCACGGGCAAAACGCCCGATAGCTTCACCCAGCAGGCGCGTTCGCTTGAAGCCAGGCAAGGGTGGCGCAACCCCATTGATAAATACCGGCAGCACCGGGCAGTTCGCCAGGCCACCGAGCAAATACTCCAGCGGCTGGGCAAAACCATGATCCACCTGCATGCAGTAGGAAACCGCAACGTCGACCCCCGCATCCAACACCGATTGAGCGCAGGCCTCGGCCAGCTTCGCAGGCACCGGCAGCTCGCCAGCGGCACTGCTGAAGTCACCTATCGCCGTAGCGGCCATACCAATGCAGAACGGCGGCATGATGTCGTAGAAAAAGCCGTTGTAATGATCTGGCGCGAACAGGATCACCAGTTCAGGATCAAATGCCTGGATCCGCTGCCGTGCGTCGGCAATAGTTTTTTCCACTTCGGCCAGCACCACTGGGGCCGGATCAACGTAGCCCACTAACGGGGAATGAGAGAGACAATGAAGATAAGCGTTCATATCAAGCCACCTTGTTTTTAATCATTAGCGTGTTTAGCGCGGAACGGCTATTCCAGACGGTCCAGGTTCCGGGCGTGAAAGCCCCCCCTCACCTGCTCGCGACACCAGATCAACTCCCTCTCCTGCGTAAGAGAGTGGGGTGAGGAGGGGAAACCGGTTAGCCATGACAGGGCTAAATCAAGCTCTTTAGTGCAACCTGTGGATCAACCAATAGCCTTTCATCTATCTGGCTACCTTGCTGGATCAGCCTGCGAAGATGGCGCATTTCCCGCCCCTGGTTCAGCGTGATGGCCCCCACCAGCCGACCCTCTTGCAACCCAAACCAGATGGCGCTGTGCGCCTCAACGCTGCCGCGCACCAACCAATATTCGCTCTGCATGGCCCCGATAAACTGAATATTGCTGTCGAACTGATCGGTCCAGAACCACACCGGCACCGTGGGCGGTAACGGCTGATCCAACATGGCACAGGCCGCCACCAGTGCCTGCTGGTTGGCGTTATCCCAGGTCTCCAGGCGGACAAGTTGCTCACCCTGACGGCGTAAAGTGACATCTCCAGCCGCATAAATATTGGCAACCGAAGTACGGCAATGGTCGTCGACAATGATGCCGTTGGCAGTCGCTAACCCTGCCTGGATAGCCAGACGATCGTTGGCTTCAATGCCGATGCCATAAATCACCGCGTCCCCCATCAGCCGTTCACCGTCCTGCAACGTCAGCACTACGTTTCCCTGTTCCAGAGCGACGTGCTCAATCTGGGCATTAAGGCAAAGACGCACCTGATGCTGTTGATGCAGGCCCATCAGATAATCGCGCACCGGCGGTGGAGCATTGCGCCCCATCACCATCGCCGCCTGTTCAATCACCGTCACCTCACAGCCACTCTGCTTCGCACTGGCTGCCAACTCGAGGCCAATGGTGCCGGCACCGACAATCAGGATCCGTTGGTTGGCAGTCAGTGCTTCACGTAACCGCCTGGCATCTGCCGCTGTGCGCAAGGTATGCGATTTATCACCCAACGCATCCAGCGATGTGAGCCGTCGAGCCTTGGCCCCAGTCGCCAACAGCAACCGGTCCCACTCCAGTTCTTCACCATCAGCCAGTAGCACCGTGTGCTGTAAGGTATCGATCGCGACAACCTGCGTATTGCGGCGCAGGACAATGGCATTCTCCTCATAGAAGGAAGCAGGCAGAATGTCTTGCAACTGCGGGGTGGGCGACAGCAACATGGCTTTCGACAAAGGGGGGCGTTCGTACGGAATTTCCGCTTCTTCGCCGATCAGGGTGATGCCACCGGTAAACCGTTGTGCGCGTAGGGCTGCGGCCGCCATAGCTCCGGCCTGACCACCGCCGATAATCACTATCTGTTTCATGTTGGCTCCTATAGCTGCAATCCACCCGCCACGTGGCGAATACCCCGAATGGCAAGGCCCGCATCGGCATTGATCATCACGCCGCTCAACGTCCGGTTGTTACGGCGCGAGGCCAGCATCAGGTAAGGGCCGGTAAAATCTTCCGGCGCAGGGGAAAATTGCAACGGCAAAATGGCGGCAATCTTTTCCGGCGTCAGCGATTGCATAATCGAGGTGTCGTGCTGCCCAAGCGCCTGTGGACCACGCAAGTCACTGGCCATGCCACAAGGCCCAACGCCATTGACCCGAACCTTGGGGGCCAGTTCATAAGCCAACTGACGGATCAGCCCTACGTCAGCATGCTTGCTGGCGGTATACAGCGGGCCGCCGCCGCCGGGATACCAGGCCGCATTGGAAAGCGTGAAGATCATACTGCCGCAGGAGTGGATCAATGCCGGAGCACTGGCTTTGGCGCCCAACAGATAGCCTTTGACGTTAACGGCAAACAGCTCGTTAAAGCCGGACTCCAACTGCTCCGCCGGTGTCGCCAGCAACGAGGCATTATGATCCCAGATACCGGCATTGCCGATAAAACAGTCCAGACGCCCAAAGCGGGACAGCGCCATCTCCACCGCACGCTGATTATCGGCAAAGGAAGTCACGTCACCCTGTACAGCCACAACCTGCTCGCCAAACTGCTGCTGTAACCGGCTGACCTTTTCCGCTGAACGCTCCAGGGTCGCCACCCTGGCACCCTCCTCGATAAATCGCGCCACCAGAGCCAACCCCAAGCCTGAGCCGCCACCGGTTATCAGCACTACGTCATCTTTAAGATCGGACATCAGACGCCCTCCGGTAAATCGATAAACACGGCCCCCTCTAACACGGTGACCTGATAGGTTTGCAGCGGTTCGGTGGCGGGCATGCATAACGCTTTACCGGTCTTCAGGCAAAAGCTGGCCGAGTGCAGTGGGCATTCCACGGTCGCGTCATCCTCGATATAGCCCTCAGACATCGACGCATTGCCGTGGCTGCAACGATCGTTGATCGCGTAATATTCACCGCCCACGTGAAACAACGCGATCGTCGGCTCAGTATCGAGCCGGAGAGCTTCCCCCTCCGGCAACGCCCCAACAGCACAAGCATGGATTCGTTTCATCAGAACAGGATGCTCATGTTGTGGGAGGTGATAACCGCCTGGTCGAGAATGATTTCACGCCTACACAGCCCCCAGCCCTCCTCGGTTGAACGGCGGCGCAGCAGATCGGTACGGGTGCCAACGTAGATGGTTTCATCACGCTCTTTTTGCGACCGGTAAAGCAGGTAGTTCACTCGCACGGAGAACACATCGGCCTGTGCCGTTTCGCTGATAATGCAGTTGTTGACCATATGCCGAGTGCGGGACGGCGGCTCTTCAGCCCAGGCCATCCCGGTTTCCAGGCGGGCGATCCGGCGTTCAAGCTGTGATTTGGTGTCGTTGAAAATCCAGGTGGTCGGTGGTTGAACGCCTTTGCGCCGATCGCGAGTCTGGGCATTAACCCTAGTGCGCATGGTGTAGCTCAAATCATCGTCAAGCAGTTCTAGCCAGGCACGGAACGCCCAATCATCTAACAGGGCGGCTTCGCGGTAGAGAAACTGGGTAATCTGATGCTGGAGTTCCATAGAGATCGGATGGCTCATTTCATCACCTCCTGCTGGTAGGCTGCGGTTTTCTCTTGGACTTCCTGCCAGGTATCGCTGCTCAGCAAATCCGCCCAACGTTGGTACATGCCGCGCGCGGCGGTTTCAGAAAAGATGTAGTTGGTAATACCGGGGATACCGTCTTCACGGCGTTTTTCCTGATTCAGCCCCATCTCCAGGCATAATGGATTGTGACGGGCCTGGTGGCCTTTGAGCAGTTTCTGGATCTCAGCCCAGTTTTCCGAATCATCCTGCTCAAGGAAACCGGCAGGGCCAAAGGCTCGAGTGGCGCTATTTTCAAACGCCGCTTTGGTTTCCGGCGAGGCGGCCTTGTCGGCAATGCAGAACGCCCAAACCTCAACCTGATCTGGCCCACGGGGATGCCAGACACGCATAGTGGCGGTGCCATTGAGCCAGGAAAGCGTAGGGAAAATATTGTTATGCCCGGCCAGGCGCAAAGCACGGATCTTGCCCAGACGCTGCTCGGCTTCGGGGTAGCTTTCCCGGTAGTAGCGCGAGACTTCACCATCAACCCACACGTTGGCGTCCGGCTTTTCGGTAAAGAAGAAGCCGCAGCCGTGGCCATCCTGACCGAATTGCACCGCGTCTTTGGCGGTTTCCCACACCGGGCGTGCGGTCTGGTCATTACCCAGTTTTTTATCGCTGCCATCCTGCATGCCGCCCAGTACCTGTACCGCCGAGACATGGCTGAACAGGGCATGATACTGATCGCTGGCGAACTGCTCGGCCGGGAACTTCCAGTTGCAGTTAATTACCCACTTCTGCACGCCACCGACAATTTCGGTGCCGCCTTCCCGCCGATCCAGCAAACCATCCAGATACCAGGCCATATCACCCAGATACTCTTTGAGTGGCGGAGCACTGGTATCCCAGTTGCCAAATATCAGGCCTTTATAGCTTTCGACACCAGGCACTTCCTTCAGCCCCCAATGCGATTTGCACAAGCCTTGTGGATAGGCGCGCGGCTCCAATGGCACCTCAGTCAATTCGCCATCGATGCCATAAGACCAGCCGTGGTAAGGGCAGGTAAAAGCGCGGGTATTGCCGCTATCTGCGTAGCTGACACGCATCGCACGGTGGCGGCACTGGTTGAGAAACGCCTTGATGGAGCCATCTTTCTGACGGATGACGACTACCGCGTCTTCACCCATGTAGGTGTTAAAGAAATCGCCGGGTTTGGGGATCTGACTTTCATGGGCCAGAAACAGCCAGCAGCGGCCAAATATACGCTCAAGCTCTAATTGATAAATGTCCGGATCGGTGTAGATCCGTGGCAGAACTTGTCCATTCCGGGTGTCGATCAGGCTATAAACATCTAATTTTGCGTTGGTGGTCATATTATTTGATCCTCATCCAAGAGATGTATTGACCTTCGTAGGGGTTACGCAAAGGATGTTGCTTTCCAGTTACTATTTTGTGAAATAGTAAAAAACGACCGTACCAGACATTTTTTCTATGATGGGAGAAAAAGGCATGGAGCTAAGACACTTACGTTATTTTGTCGCGGTAGCCGAAGAACTCAATTTCACCCGGGCCGCCGAGAGGCTACATACGTCGCAGCCCTCATTGAGCAGCCAGATAAAAGATCTTGAGGGTTGTGTCGGCGCGCCATTATTAATAAGAAATAATCGTCAGGTTTCGCTAACCCGCGCCGGAGAGGTGTTTTTACATCAGGCGATCAATATTCTTGAATTGTCAGAGCAGGCAAAACAGCTGGCGCGTAAGGCCATGGAGCAACAGGTTCGGCTGATCATTGGCTTTGTACCCTGTGCGGAAGTGAATATCCTGCCCGACGTTCTGCCCCAGTTACGCCTGAGGCTACCGGCGTCCAGTATCGAACTGGTGAGTATCATTACCACTCAGCAAGAAGATAAGTTATTGAAAGGAGAAATTGACGTTGGTTTTATGCGCCGCCCGATTATCAGTAATCAGCTGAACTACCGGGTGGTTTATCGTGAGCCCTTGGTGGTGGTGATGCCCATCGATCACCCACTGAGTAAAGAATCGCAGCTAGAACCGCATCATCTTGATGGCGAAAATTTTATCAGCACCGATCCGGCCCACTCCGGCGCGTTGTACCAGATGGTGACAGCCTATCTCGCCGAGGCCCGGTGCAAGCCCAAGATCGTGCAGGCAGCGACCAATATTCTGGTCACCATGAATCTGGTGGGAATGGGGCTAGGCTTGTCCATTGTGCCGCGCTATGTCAGCCATTTTCAGTCATCGAACGTGGTCTTCCGCCCGCTACCGGCCAGTGCACCGCAGATCGAATTATTGATGGCGTGGCACAGAGAGAACAGCAGCGCGGCGCTGGCACAAATGATTGATCTGGTGGAAGAGCAACCTGAGGTTTAGCCGCATCCAGTCCTTTTTTGCACTCTCAGAACCCACTACTTGGGCGGGTCTTTGAGAGATTGCTAGGCGACAGCTTCGCGCTTTTCCTTACGCACCACGTTGACCCGCCAGATGCCAAAGCACACCAGCACCAGCGCCACGGCATAACGCCATTCCATGATGCTTTCCTGTAAGAAAATGGCCGACAGCACCGCGCCGGAAACCGGGATCAGGAAGTTGAACGGCGCAATCATGCCCACGCGGTTATATTTCAGCAGCAGGCTCCAGAGCGCGAAAGCGACCGAGGACAGCAGCGCAAGGTAGCTCAGGATCGCCACCGATGCCCAACCGTGGAACTCTAATCGTCCCCCCGCCAGATATCCCCCTACCGTCAGCATCACGCCGCCGATGGCCAGTTGCCAACCGGTCATGATGGTCGGATCGACGGTCTGCGAAATGCGTTTGCCATACAGCGTAGCGGCCGAAAGGATAAACGCAGCGATCACCACAAAACCGTCCCCCAGCCAGCTAAAGCTGAAGTCCATCAGTTGACTGTTGAAGTTCACCACCATCACCCCGGCAAAGCCCACCACGCAGCCGACGATTTTATTCATGCTAAGACGATCGTTTTTATAAATGAAATGCGCCAGCAACACGCTAAAGAAGGTGCCGGTCGCATTCATGATCGATCCTTTTACCCCAGTGGTGTAGGCCAGACCGATATAGAAGAAAACGTATTGCAGCGCCGTTTGCGTGCTCCCTAACACCACCAACTGTGAATACTGGTGCCGTGACAAACGGCCGATGGGTTTACCCTGCAAGATGGCAAACAGCAGCAGCAAGGCCCCGGCAATCACAAAGCGGTAACCGGCAAAAACGATCTTGCCGGGGAGATCGTCCGTGGCAATCTGGAAAATGTCATAACCGTTTTTAATCGCCGGGTAGGCACTGCCCCACAGCAAACAGCAGAAAGCCGCACACAGCCAGACGAACTTCGGCTGGGTAAACAACGACAGGTTAGTCTTCACGCCCCTTTCCTTTCAAAAAATTAAAATCCCGTTTCATAATTGCGTATTATCCGTCAAAACAAAAAAATAGCCCGCTGTTTAATCAATAATTTGGCTGATCTCTTCGCCGTCACAACGCGTTATGATAGGGCAGGATAATCAACACTCAGGAGAACATGGCGTGTCTACCGCAACCTTTAGCCGTTTAACTTCCCTTCTTGACCAACACCAAGCCCGCTATCGCGTGGTTGAGCATCCTAAGGCAGGCAAATCCGAAGAAGTCGCCAAGATACGCGGCACCCAGTTGGGGCAAGGGGCGAAAGCGTTGGTGTGCCACGTCAAGGGCAACGGCATCAAGCAGCACGTGCTGGCCATCATGCCCGCCGACCAACAGGCCGATCTCGGCGCGTTGGCACAGGGTGTTGGCGGGACTCGCGCCTCTCTGGCCAGCCCGGTGGAAGTCGACCAACTGACCGACTGCGTCTTTGGCGCGATCCCGCCGTTCAGCTTCCACCCGGATTTGCTGCTGGTGGCCGATCCGCTGCTGTTTGAGCGCTTTGACGAGTTGGCCTTTAATGCTGGCACGCTGGAGCGTTCGCTGATCCTCAACACTGGGGATTATCAGCGCATTGCTGAGCCTAGACTGGTGAATTTCGTCCGCATGGCGTGATTTATTGTTGGCGCAGTAGCAGCTTGGCCATATTGATGGCCTCAATCAGCTGTGGCCGATTAACCCGTGGTGATTGGCTGTCCAACAGGCGTTGCCACAAGTTTATCGCCTTGGCATATTCCGTATGCAAAAAGGCATCGGCAGCCAGCAGCATCAGCGCCGAGACCTCATCCTTATCCAGTGCCAAGGCCTTTGCTATATTGCTCTCCACCTGCGGGGTAATCCGCTGCCCTGCCTGGTAATAAAGCACCGTTGCCAACGCCGAGTACAGTTCGGCATTCGCCCCCCGCAGTGCCAATGCCCGCTGATAGGCCGCCTGCGCATCGGCAAAATTATCGTTAAACAGATAATATTCTGCCAGCTGCGCCCACAACACGCTGTCTTGCGGTGACTGCTCGATCTGTTGCTGTAACTGCTTTAACTCGCTTTCGGCCTGCTGCTGAGGCGTGAGCGGCTGGACAGGCAAGCTGCGCTTATGCTGTTCGGCCAACACGGTGGCCGGGCGGCCGCTGGCCACATACCAACCCGCGGTAAGGCCAAGCACCAGCACGATAAACAGCAGAGGGTAAGAGCGCGATTTCATTCCGCTTTCCTCCGCCGCCATAACACCAACCCGATCGCCCCCAACATCAGCGGTGGCAGCCCCCAAAGTAACAACGTAGAGGACTCAAAAGCCGGTTGATAGCGGACAAAGTTGCCGTAGCGTGCCGTCATAAAACTCATGATTTCCGCCTGCGTTTTGCCTTGTTCGGTCATGGCGAACACCTCATGGCGCATGGCGACCGCCGCAGGGGCATTGGACTCCAGCAGGCTCTGATTCTGGCATTGCGGGCAACGGATCTGGCCCGCTACTGCCAACGCTCTCTCCTGCATTTCCGGCGAGGTAAATGCCCAGGTATCGACGATCTGGGCCGCCAGCGGCAACGTGATGCTCCCCCACAACAGCAGAGCGGTTAACCAGCGCATGCTTGCCTCCTTTGGCAACCGGTAGCCAACACGCCAATCATCATCAGCGCCCCTCCCCACCAGATCCAACGGATGCCGGTCTGTACATAAAAACGCATGGCGTAACGCTGCTCGCCGCTTTTTTCGCCCATCACCACGTACCAGTCATGGAAAGCGTTCCAGTCGATGCCGGGCTCAAACATCTGTTGGCGGCGGGCGGTATAAAACCGCCTTTCAGGCGTCAACTGGGCCACGGGCTTGCCATACCGGGTAACCTCAATCACCGCCTGTTCACTGGTGAAATTAGCCTGAGCCTGCAGATCTACCGAGCGCAGCGTAAATTGGTATCCCGCCAGGCTGACCGTCTCGCCCACGGTGACGTTCAGGCTGATTTCATGGCGTTGCAGCGCCGAACTGGCGATGCCTAATGCCGTCAGCAGCACTCCGGCGTGAGCGATCCACTGGCCATAGCGCCGCCGCCTAAACCCGCCGTAGCACATCAATACCAATCCCAGCAGCCCAAACGGCAGCAGCACCAGATTGAAATAAGGCGCGCCAACCGAGATCTGCCCCCATCCCATCATCCGATAGAGCATCGGGTACAAAGTGCCCACCAGCACGATCAGGGCGGCGGAGCTGAGAAGCAACAACGCGCCGAGCAACGCAGGTTTCACCGGGGACGTAACGGCTTTCCCCCGGTTGGCGCGTAAGGCATAGATTAAAAATGACGACCCGCTAAGAAAGGCAAACAGGATAAACAGCGGCAAGGCGCGCTGCTCATCCAGCGCAAAGGCATGCACTGAAACCAGGATGCCAGAACGCACAATCAGGGTGCCCAACAGGCTGAGAACAAAGGTGCCCAGCGTCAGCAATAGCGACCAATGCCGCAATCCTCCGGTACGCTGGCCGACCGCCAAACTGTGTAACAAAGCGGTCGCGGTCAGCCAAGGGAGCAGTGAAGCATTCTCCACCGGATCCCAGAACCACCAGCCGCCCCAGCCCAGTTCGCTGTAAGCCCACCAGGACCCCAAAATGATCCCGGCAGTGAGGAAACACCAGGCCGGTTTGGCCCATCGCAGGCACTGCCCGGCAATCTCGGCGCTAAACTCCCCTTGCAGCAAAGCAGCCAGCATCAGAGCACTACAGGTGGCAAACCCGGCATAGCCCAAATAGAGCAGCGGAGGGTGCAGGATCAGGCCGATATGTTGCAGCATCGGGTTCAGATCGCGCCCTTGAAGCGCGGCGGGAAAGAGCCGAACGAAAGGATCGGAAAAGAACAGGATGAAAAGCAGAAAACAGCCGACGATCAGCGCCAGAATGGCCAGCGTGAGCGGCTGTAGTGAGCGTACCGATTTGGGGCTGAATAAGGCAAAGCAGGCAGACCAACCGGCCAGGCACAGCAACCAGAGCAGCAGCGAACCTTCGTGCCCACCCCACAGCGCCCCGGCCTTCATCAACGGTGGCAACTGGCTGTGACCATGTTGGGCTACGTACATGACCGAGAAGTCATTACTCAAAAACAGCTGTAGCAGAATGGCGAAAGACAGTGCGATTAACACAAAAATGCTCAGGCTCCAGCCACGCGCTGGCAACAGCCCACCCCAACGGCGATCCATCAACGTCAACAGCGTGATGCCAGCCAGCAGCAGCGACGCCGTGCAGGCCAGCAATAACGCAATAAATCCCAGCTCGGGTAACCACAACACATCTACCGCCTTATTCTGCTACAACATGCCTTCAAGCTACTGTCATCTGCCCGGCATACAGAATGAAATAACGCAGCAACAGCACGCCACACAGGCTAGCGCCGCTGATCAACAGGATATGGAAACGCGCTTTCCCCCAGCCCAAGGCCTTCAGCAGCAATGGCATAATCAGCCCACAGCCGACGACGCCCAACCAGAACCACCAGGACCAGAACCCACCGCCAAGCGCGGCCGACAAGGCACGGAGTTTGCCGTCATCCCCCAGCCACAGGCCGATGAAGAACGCCGCCAGCAGGAAGATCTCCAGCCACACCACCGGCGTCTCCAGGCGATGCAGGAAATGCACTTCCCGGCTGTGCAGATGACCTTTAGGGCCGCAGGCCGCCACCAGCAGTGCCACCGCGATCCCGGACGAAACGCCCGAGAACAGGAACAGCACCGGTAACAACGGGTTATTCAGCATCGGGTACGACTTCAGCGCCGAAAGCAGGAAGCCGGTATAAGCCCCCAACAGCACCGCCAACACCAGCATCACCGTTTCTATTGGCCGCAACAACGGCAGCAAGCGCTGCTGCAGGCGCGGGATCAGCGCCAACTTTGGCAACCAACGCTGTTGTAGCGCCGCCACCTCGTCACGGAAAATCAGCGCCAGCCAGACCACCAACACCACCATGTAGACCTGGAACAGCATCACCCCCATCGACATCACCGAGGTGAAGCTATAGTGGAACATCAGTTTCCAGAAGGTCCACGGACGGGTCAGATGGAAAATCAGGATCACCAGCCCAAGCATGACCGAGGTTGGCGCGACAAACAGCGTGGTCAACATTACCCGGCTGTTAGAGGCCCCCTCCTCTGGATGATAGCGGCGCAACAGTATAGCCAGGGTGACCAGACCGGCGGAGATGCCGATCAGGAACAGGTAAATCGCAATGGGCCAGTCCCAGACCAGAGAGTCAAAATGAAAGGCAGAAGTCATTGACTTGTCTCCCCATATTTAAACGGCACGCGATACATTTTTGGCCGTGTCCCTAACGCTATCTTGTAGCGATAAGTGGTCTTTTGCTGCAACAGACGCGAAATATCACTGTGCGGATCGTCGAGATTGCCAAAGGTTAATGCCTTGGTGGGGCACGACAATACACAGGCTGGCTGCTTGCCCTGACGCAGGTTGGTCTTGCGGCAAAAATCGCATTTATCCGCCGTTTTGCTCACCGGATGAATAAAGCGCACCCGGTAAGGGCACGCAGCGATGCAGTATTGGCAACCGACACAGAGATCCGGGTTGACGTCGACAATGCCGCTGGCGGCATCGATAAACGAGGCCCCGGTTGGGCAGACATGCACGCAGGGAGCGTCATCGCAATGCTGGCACGAATGGCGGAAAAACCGGTACTTCACGTCCGGAAATTGGCCTATCGGTTCACTACGAACGATCTCCAGGCGTGAAACGCCCACCGGCACCTGATTGACTTCGCGGCAGGCATCCATACAGGCGGTACAGCCGATGCAACGCGACTCATCGTGGATCATGCCGTAACGGATGCCATTGACGTTCATGGTGCGCGCCAACAGCTTTTCCGTCAGGGTCGAGCCAGCCGCCAACACGCCAATGCCTACGATAAAACGGCGCCGTGAGCAGCTCATGGCTGCCCCTTATCCAGCCTTACGGACGCTGGATTAAACGCGGGATCATCCTGTTGTTGACGGTGGCAGTCCACGCAGAGCTTGATCCGCCCCTTGTCGCTCAGGCCTTGTACCTTATCTTGCTGCGGGTGCAACGTATGGCAGCTGGCGCAGCTCACCTTGGCCAAATGCACATCATGTGGCCAGAAGGCTTTTTGCAACGTCTCCGGCAAGTGGCAAGACATGCAAACGCTGTTTTGCTGTTCCACGCCGAACATTGGCTCGTTGAAACGCATCACATCCTTCACGCCCTCACGGTGGTGCAGCGAAGGTGAACCGTGACAGTTGGTGCAGGTCAGCGGCAATTTGTTGTTCGGGTTAATGGCTCCCGCATGTTTACCGTGCATCGCATTCTGTTGCGGCTTATGGCAGCGCAGGCAGGCCTCATCCGGATTACGTTGCAAGGTGACTTCCGCCGATTTCTGTTGAACCGCGGGGCTGTCGGTCTGGGCCGATACCGGTAATACTGTCAGCCAAAGGCTACAGGCAAGCACCCCGGTAGTTAATAACGAACGCAGTACGCTCATATTGACTCCATTTGTTTACGCCCCACACACGGGGCGGAGGGGTTATTTGCCTAACAGCCCGGTTTTACGTGCCTGTTCTTCCCACTGCGGTACCACCGTCTTGAGGAATTCCTGCTTTTCGGCGTTCAGCTGCGGCATGTCCATACCCAGCGCCAACTGCGCCTTTTCCTTGGTGGAAATGTCCGGCAACTTGACTTCAGTGGTGATGCCCTTGGTCGCTAGCAGACGGATCAACTGAGTCCGAGCCTGCGCTGCCTGATCGAGCGCGGTACCCAAAATGCGTAGTGCCACTTCTGGCGCATGCATTTGAATACCGTGGGAAGCGATGGCAAAGTCCCAACGCCACTGTGCATGACGGATGTGGGTCAGGATAGGCTTCATCTCGGCTTCGGTCGCTCCGGCATCCCAGGCCGCTTTCGCTTCAAAGTGCGCGTGAACCAGTTGGTCTTCTACCTTCAGCTTGATCTCGTTGATATCCTGCTTACGTTTTTCGACCACCGCCTGCATGCTGGCTTTATCCTGGGTGTGGCAGTTCTTACAGGTTTGTTCGAAGTTATCGAACGGGTTGCCAATTTTGTGATCGGTATAGATCTTGCCTTGGGCGTTTTGCACTTTCGGCATATGGCAGTCGATACAGGTGACGTTGTTCTTGCCATGAATACCCGCGCTCCAGGTTTCATATTCTGGATGTTGGGCTTTTAGCATTGGCGTCTTGGACAGCGGGTTGGTCCAATCGGAGAATTCGATATTGTCGTAATACACTTCCATGTCATCGACCGTGGTGCCCTTGTCCCAAGGGAATTTCACCGCTTTGTCTTTACCATCAAAGTAATACTCAACGTGGCACTGCCCACACACCATCGATTGCTGATCGAAGCGGCCTGCCTTGTCAAACGGCTTACCTATCGTTTCCATGGCACGAGCCGCGTAAGGGCGGGAAAGGTGTAGCGCAGGTTTACCAGCGGCAAAATCAGCGGAAGCGGTATTGTGGCAATCCGCACAGCCGAGGTTATTGACGATTTCCGGCCCGCCACGCGCCCATTTACCGTGGAAGTAGGCCGCTTCGCCCTGTTCGGCGATCACCCTGGCAACGTCCGGGCTTTTGCAGCTCCAGCAGGCCATTGGCAACGGCCCATCTTCTGCCGTTTTCGGTGCACCGGTACGCAAGGATTCACGAATATCCGTGATGGCATAGGCGTGACCACGTGGTTTGTTGTAATCCTTGGCAAACGGGTACCCGGCCCAGAGAATAACCAGGCGCGGGTCGCCGGCCAAAGCGTCTACCCGATCGGACTGCTCGGAGGTCGCCTGCCAGGACTTATATTGGTCAGGGTGAGGTGCAGAGAAGGTTTCATTCTTGGCTTCAACCTTCTGCGGTGTGGCGGCAGGTGTCACCTCTGCCTGTACCGAGAAAGAGAGAAAAACCGCGTACATCCCTGCCAGAAATAGCATCAATAACTTGCTTACCTTATTCATAAGCATCCCATCCATTTTGCCTGCTTGAGAGCAGTGCTTTTATTAGTCGTTAAGTTCTTGTTAGAACAGATTTTCGCCATTACACCGTGCGTAGGGATACCATAGACCACACAAAAAATGTTGTCTTTGGTCAAGTTCCGGCAGGTTGTTCAGTTGTTGATTGAATTTTGCGAGGCAGCGCAAACTCGAACCAACTCTAATGAGTTATTGAAAGATAAGGGGTTGGATGGGGAAGCAAAATGATGACACGTACTCGATGTTACTCCTCCCCCCCCCAAAAAAGGAGAGGGACGAGTTCGGATCGGTAGTCAGAATCTGCGGCATGTTGCCCCTGGCCATCGCGTGCAAAAAAACCGCATTTTTTAATTGACTGACCGTCAGTCAATTACTACCGTAGCGCTACTCCATACAAAAAAGAGGGATTTAATATGGTACGTACAGTGAAAACACCAGAGGTGCGCCGGGCTGAAATTTTGCAGGCGGCAAGCGAGCTGTTTCAGGAAATCGGTTATGAGTCGACCTCTGTTGATTCCATCGTCCGCAGCGCAGGTATCGCCAAGGGGACGTTTTATTACTATTTCAAATCCAAAGATGAAGTCCTGGCAGCGCTGGCACAGCAACTGTGTGCCGAGATGGTTACCCGCTCACAAATCATTGCTGACGATCCGCAACTGGGGGCGATTGAAAAGTTCTGCGCCATCATAGCCTCGCAGAATCAAACCGTAGAAGCCGGGCAGGCTTTGGTTGAGGACTTACACCGCCCAGAGAACCGCGCATTGCATGAGCGCAGCAATATTGAAACGGTGTTGGCATTTGGGCCGATCCTGGCAGCAGTGGTGGAGCAAGGAAACCAGGAAGGCGTTTTTCAGGTTGATGATCCGCTATCGACAGTGCAGTTCATTCTCGCCGGTTCGCTGTTCCTGTTCGGCCACCAGATGTTTAGCTGGACGCCAGAAGAGCAAGCCGCACGTATGCAGGCCATGTTGTTGCTGATTGAGCGCGCCTTCGGTGCCGTTGCCGGGTCTTTTGCCGCCGTATTAGGAGCCAGTATCCAAGGAGGGGAATAAGCTATGATCCCGGTGATCCGTTATTCTCCGCTACGCTTTTTTGGTCTGGTTTTTGCGTTTTCATGGTTACCGTGGGCCATAGCAGCCTATCTGAGCCATTCGCCGGATAGGCAGCAGTCGACGCTCTTCGTGGCTCTGCTGGGATTGCTTGGCCCAGCCCTGGCAACAGGGGTGATGATATGGACGGCCCAAGACCGGCGGTTGTGGAGGGATATTCGCAGCAGAGTATTTTCTTTGGCAGGGATAACGCTGGGCCGCACGCTAACCCTATTGGGATTAATTCTGCTGCCGTTACTGACGGCCATTTGGCTGTCAGTGCGGCTAGGTTTGGATACCACCCAGTTTGCTTTTTCCAGCGGTTTTCTGCCCATGCTACCGCTGGCACTGATCGCCTCAATACTGGAGGAACTAGGCTGGCGCGGTTATGTCGTCGATAGCCTGAGGAGCGGTTGGCCAATGCTGTTGCCCACCTCGTTGATATTTTTTGGGCTATGGGCACTCTGGCATTTACCCTTATTCTTTATTGCAGACACCTATCAGCATCAACTATGGCAGGCCGGGGGAATATACGTTACCAACTTTTTTATCAGCATGTTTCCTGCCGCCGTGCTGGCCAATTGGTTCTACTATCGTTGTCAGCGTAGCATTCCGGCAGCCATTTTATTTCACTTTACCCTGGTGATGGCGGCAGAGCTTATGCAGGTTGCACCGCTGACCAAATGTATCTGGACGGCCCTATTATTGTTGATAGCCACTTTACTTATTGCCATTGAACAAGAGCTATTTTTTAAAGAGTAAGTAACATTACGTCATTAACACCTTAAAAAGAATTAAATTTCAGTTATCAGATTATTAGCGGCTGATGGCAACCTTTTGACCTAAATCTGGGATATCTATCATGATAGAAAATAATTTTATATCTTTTCGCAAGCCACTTTTCTCAGTTAATGCCCTATCGCTGGCGGCCATATTATTAACGGGCAATGCCTATGCTGGCGACTGGTCGGTAGGCGCTGCCGTTCTGGCAGAACAGTTACCCTATCGCGACTATGACGCACAATATATACCGCTACCGATTGTGACTTATCAAGGAGAGCAGTTTTTTATTAATAGCCAAGGGATCGGCATTAATCTATTGCGTTCAGAAAAGCACAATCTGCATTTGGCAGTTAACTACTCCCCGCTAAGCTTTAAGCCTGCGGATAGCGACGATCCGGCGATGAAGAAGCTGGATAAGCGGCGAGCGACCGCCATGGCGGGCATCGGCTATCAATATCATGCCGATTGGGGGAGCATCAACGCTGACATTGCAACAGACGTGCTGGGCTATAGCGATGGGGTGATTGCCGATGTCGGCTATCAGTATCGCTTCCAGTTTGGCAAATTGCAGTTGGTACCTGGTTTCGGCATGCGCTGGCAGAACCGCGCCTTCAATAATTACTATTTTGGTATCAACGAAGGGGAATCACAGCGCAGCGGGATGCCACAATACCGGGCGAAAAGTGGCGTCACATCTTACATTTCTCTCGCCAGCTATTATGCCATTAATAACGACTGGCAGCTGTTCCTGATGGGATTTAATGAGCAGATGAGCGACACGGTGAAAGATAGCCCGATGACCGACCGTGATTATAGTATCAATGCCGTGGCCGGTGTTTTATATAGTTTCTAACAGGCCTGAAAATGCGGCAATATTACTGAATTTGTAGAGACGAACCTATCCGCCTCAAGTTAACCTATGGCTCACTTTACGGGCACAGCATACTGCTGTGCCCCTTGTAGTCAGGTCAACTGATTAATGTCTACAGTCTCGACCTTTACTTATCAGAGATTATGATAAGTTTAAAAATGATTTTTAAGGAAATCTTTCATTTTATCTTTCAACTCAACAAGCTTGGTCTTTGGAGACTGTTTTCACTCGGCAATAATCTTTGGCGTCACCGCGACATCAACCTCATGAAAATTGACGGTATCACCATGTTTGTACTGAGCATCATCATTCAAACCCCAAAACGCAACTGGGGTATAAGAAATTGAAATATAATTAACCGACCGAATGTGTAACAACAATAGAGCAATTGACTTAACACCAACAACAGAGCAATCGGAAATTAATGTCATACAATTCCTACACGTGAAGGCTCCCGCCTACAGCACAATATGAACGAACCGATATCTCCCGCTGCGGCACAACGCTATATTCTCCCACCCGAAAATATTGATAACGACTTTATTTATTCATTAGAGATAACAGAGAGGGTTTAGTGACTGAAACAATTATTGCCGCGCTACTGCCAATTGTCGTGACGCTTATGCTGGGTTTTTTAGCCGGTTGGCATCACGACTTTGACGCCAAGCAGGGCACGATCCTCAATCGCATGGTAATGCTCTATGCACTACCATTGACATTGTTCGCCGGGATGATGGGACTCACACGCTCCGTGTTACTAGAGCAAGGGAGCATGGCGATCGTGATATTGATTGGTATGGTGGGGGGATATGTTGTCATCTATCAACTTGCGCGTCATGTTTTCCGCCAACCGAGTAAGATCGCTGCACTGTTGGCACTGGCGATTAGCGGCCCTGCAGTACCTTTCGTCGGTGTGCCAGTGCTGGGACATTTGTTCGGCGATCTCAGCACTATCCCTATCGCACTATGTAGTATCATCATGAACCTGTTCCAGGTACCGGTAACGATACTGATTCTTTCGTCCGGTAATGCCGATGGCACTAAAACAACGTTCAAAGACAGCCTTATTCATACCTTAAAAGAACCCGTCGTGTGGGCTCCTATTTTGGCGCTGATTTTATTGCTGTGCGATCTGCATATTCCAGCGCAAATCCGTTCGTCTTTACAGCTTCTCGGTGGAGCAACCGGCGGAGTGGCCCTTTTCGCTTCGGGTATCATTCTATATTCCTTCCACGTGGCGTTCAATCGTACGATTGCAATGGCCATTTTGGCAAAAAATATCCTACTCCCGTTAGCAGTGCTAGGGGTGGCATTATTATTTAAAGTTGATACCACTACGTTAAGCCTTTCAGTCATTAGCATTGCGATCCCAACGGCATCTATCTGCGTAATACTGGCTGTGCAATACAAAACAGCAGAACAAGAGATGGCTTCGACACTCTTTTTCAGTACGCTTTTATCCATCCTCACCATGGGCGGATTCTTGTATTACCTTCATTGAGCGCTCAATTATCAATAAATACCAATACATTTAAATTGCCGTTAATTAATCAGGAGTCTTACCATGTTGAATGACCAGCAGAACGTCGCCGAGTTTATTGTTTCCTGCCTTGAAGCCGAAGGCGTTGAGTATGTCTTCGGTATTCCCGGTGAAGAAAATATTAAGTTAGTGCGCGCCATCACTGCGTCTGAAAAAATTCGCTTTATTCTGGTACGTCATGAGCAGGGTGCCTCCTTTATGGCTGATATCTATGGCCGCTTAACCGGGAAAGCGGGCGTATGTACTGCAACGCTTGGCCCAGGTGCCATCAATCTGCTGCTGGGCGTAGCCGATGCACAAACAGACTCCAGCCCTCTGGTCGCCATTTCTGCACAGGTGGGCCTGAACCGTATTTATAAAGAATCACACCAGATCGTCGATCTGGTCGCCATGTTTAAACCCATCACCAAGTGGGCGGATACCATCCTGACGCCAGCTGCGGTGCCAGAAATGGTGCGCAAGGCATTCAGTCTTGCTCAACAAGAACGTCCAGGGGCCACTTATCTCGCCATCCCGCAGGACATTGAAGCGATGCCCATGCCAGCGGCACTCACCCCAATTCAACCGGGGAACGCGGTTAATACCTATCCCGCACCAGAGCAGATCCAACAAGCCGCTGAACTACTGCGTAATGCGCGTTACCCGGTGATTTTGGCTGGCCATGGCGTGGCCAGAACCAAGAGTTCTGATGCACTCACCGCCTTAGCAACGCGCTACCAGGTTCCGGTTGCCACCACCTTTATGGGCAAAGGCGTTATCAGCGACAAGAGCCCGCATGCGTTGGGCGTGATGGGCTTTATGCGTCACGACTATGAGAACTTTGCGTTCGATAAGGCCGATGTCATCCTGGCCATTGGCTATGAATTACAAGAGTTTGCGCCAGAGCGGATGAATCCGCATGCAGATAAAAAAATCATTCATATCAATACGTTCAGCGCCGATACGGACGAACATTATCGTGTCGATGTCAGTATTGAATCCGATATCGCACAGGCAATCGCGGCGCTGACCGCCGAGCTGGGTAACGCTCCACTGCATACCGTGCCGAGTACATCCAACATTCGCAAACTGCGTCTGGAAGAGCTGGATAAAGGCCAAAAAAGTTGCGATTTCCCCCTGAAACCACAACGTATTGTCGCCGATATCCGCAACGCGATGGATGATAACGACATTGTGTTAGCCGACACTGGTGCAATCAAAATGTGGATGTCACGCCTCTATCCGACCTATCAGCCGCTGACCTGTCTAACGTCAAACGGCCTGTCCACTATGGCCTTCTCTCTGCCAGGTGCGCTGGGTGCCAAACTGGCCTATCCCGAACGTAAAGTGCTAGCGGTAATGGGTGATGGCAGCTTTATGATGAACTCACAGGAAATTGAGACCGCGGTACGTGAAAACATCCCGTTGGTGGTACTGGTTTGGGTGGACGGCAGCTACGGCCTGATTAAGTGGAAGATGGATATCGAAGAAGGCGCGCACGACACCGTCGACTTTGGTAACCCTGATTTCGTGAAGTATGCGCAAAGCTTTGGTGCCAACGGTTACCTTATTAATAGCGCAGAGGAGTTACTGCCAACGTTGAACAAAGCCTTCAGTGAGAGTGGCGTGTCTGTTATTGCCTGCCCGGTGGATTACAGTGAGAACATGAAATTGGTGAGCAAACTCGGTGAACTGACTATTTCACTTTAAGTCTCTGACCGCCCTTGCTCTCGCAGGTTACTGGGGGCAAGGGAAACATTCACTATGGCTCTTGGTTGATACCCACATCACTCCCGATAGAGCAAATCCCCATAAATCCCAGTCAGCACCCCACCCGGAGCAAACTGCTTTTTGATCCACTGGGTCACCTGCCCGGTTGCCGCATGCTGTGTCGCCAGCAACATGCTGGAATCCTGCCGTGGGTTATGAATGGCGCGGGTCGCCAATAGCCCTTCCGCTACCGGCTCACGCGCCATATATTCCGGCAGGAATCCAATCCCCTCCCCTAAAATCTGGCATTGGCACTTGGTGTTAAAGTCCGGCACCAGGATTGCTTCCTGCCCGTGCAGCAACCAGCCCACCTTCTTGTTGATGGTATGCGCAGTGTCTTCCACCATGATGTTGGGATAAAGCCGTAGCTGGCTCTCGGAGATCGGCTCTGGCATAAACGCCAAGGGATGATCGGGCGCAATGGCGAACACCCAACGGATGGCGCCGATTTCGGTGTAATCAATGCCGCCGCCGTCCAGTAACGTATCCGGTGCGCCAATGGCGATATTGGCCTGGTTGTTGATGATGGAATCCCAGACGCCGTTGTATACCTCGGTGGTCACCGTGATATGGCAGGTGGGGAATTGCTTCTTCAGCACCTGTAACAACCGAGCGGTATGCCGTGGGGTATAGAGCAACTGATTGATACAGATGCGCACTCGCGCCTCTATGCCCTGAGAGATGGTATCAATACCGCGCTTGATGGCATGGAAGTCGTTGAGCAGGTCGGTCGCTTTACGGTAGAAGTAAAAACCGGACTCGGTGAGTTCGATGCTGCGCGTGCTGCGGTTAAACAGCACGACGTCCAGCCCGGTTTCCATCCGTTTGATGGTATAGCTGATGGCCGAAGTCGTCAGATCCAGCTCTTTGGCCGCCTTGCTGAAGCTGCCAAAACGCGCCGTGGTGGTAAATGCCAATAGGTTTTCTTCGGTAAAAATAGAATTCATGACTCCTCCTCCCCCCTGGGCGCATTGTTGAATGTATTTGTAAATCCTATGACACGCAACCAGTATTGAACAAAATTTAACACTGCCATTACAACTGATTTGAAGACAATCACACTTCTGATTATTAGTTTGGAGCCTGATGTGGCGGGAGGTGACAGCCCATTGCCCGCAGAGACGTTTGCCGCGACAAAAGGCGTAAAACATAAGAGAAAGATTGCGCCGACGCACAGTTTGCCTTTATTGTTGAATTACTTTCAATAATTACACCCTTTGCGATGAATGATTCTTAAGCGGATGTTTTTATCCAGCATCTGTTGCTATTCTCAGTAGCAATGAAAGCATCCAAAGCCCACTGGAAAAATAGGGAGCTAGAATATGTCTGATAAAGCGCTAATCACAGAATTTCTTTTTGCGGCGGAACAGGGCGACAGCGACGCGCTGAAAAGCTGCCTGAGTAAAGGGGCAGATATCAATGCCACCAACCGCCAAGGCCGCACCGCAATTACGCTGGCCAGCCTGAATAAACATTACGACTGCGTGGAATTATTAATCGCTGCCGGTGCCGATATTGATAAGCAGGATCAGACCTGTTTTAACCCCTTCCTGCTGAGCTGCCTGAATAATGACTTAACGCTGCTACGCCTGGTATTGCCAGCCAACCCGGATTTGGATCGCTTAACACGCTTTGGCGGTGTGGGTATTACCCCAGCCAGTGAAAAAGGCCACGTCGACATTGTGCGTGAATTATTGACGCGTACCGAAATTAACGTCAACCACACCAATTTTGTCGGTTGGACGCCGCTGCTGGAAGCTATTGTGTTGAATGATGGTGGTGCGAAACAGCAAGAGATTGTCAAATTACTGCTCGATCACGGTGCCAATCCGCATATGACCGACAAATATGGTAAATCTCCCCTGACGCTGGCCCGTGAAAAAGGCTATCACGAAATTGCTGAACTGCTGGTTGCCGCCGGCGCTTAACAGAGGAGAAATGCCATCGCACAGCCGCAGCGGCAGTGCATTACAGCGTTATCGGCGGAGGTGGCGTTCCCCCGCCAGCGGCTAAGTGGGCAGGTCGAACAGGTTTTTTCTCGCGCGGTAAACCTGTTCGTTCCCGAGCAGAACATGCTCTACACGTTATTAAGCGACGAGTACGATAACGCCCCCAATAGTTGCCGCATAGCGCTCAGGCACTGTGACCAGATATTTAGCCCAGGAGATCGCGTCGAGTTTTCTCAGGGTGGCATTGAAATAGGTCAGCATAGTTGGATTGATTTTTCCCACTGTCAGACATGGCAACAGCCTGACCTGTATTTAACCGAAGCAAGCAGAGCATCTATTGCTTGGCACCAATGGGGGGCATGCATTAACCAACAGGCTTCATCCGGTAATTCGCTGTTTAATTACCGTGGCGAGAATATATTTTATCGGGAAATGGCCAGATTATTACAACTGCATCGTGATGCGTTATTTCTGGCGATACGGCGCAATGAAGATCCCTACGAAGCCTTACATTCTCTCATTGGTTTGGGAATTGGCCTGACGCCTTCTGGGGATGATTATCTGGTTGGGCTTTTCTCTATATTACTGCTGCCCGGTCATCCAGCGCAAAAGTATCGCGAGGTTTTTCTGGCGGTGCTGAAAAAAGTACAACATAAAACCACGTTGCTAAGCGCTATTACATTAGAGGCGGCAATCAATCAGCGTTACCGACAGGTGATAAGTCACCTGTTAGAAAAATTAGTGCACGACGATCGTCACCTTATTATCGATACCATTAACAAGATTAAACAGATTGGTTCAAGTTCGGGCTGCGACATGCTGTATGGCATGGCCGATGCCTGCCTCTTGACCTCATATTTTGGAGAAAAATATGTCCATCAGGATAGTGGTAAAAAACAACACCTGGTTTGACTCTGTTTCGCTGATGTCTATTTCCACCAAAGCGAACAAACTTGAAGGCGTTGAACAAGCGTTTGTGGCCATGGCCACGGAGATGAACAAAGGAGTGCTGGAAAACCTGGGCTTGTTAACCCCAGAGCTGGAAGCCGCCAAAAACGGCGATCTGATGATCGTGATTAAGGGGGCCAGCGATGAAGCTAACGAGGCCACCCTACAGGCGATCGAAGCCTTGTTCACCCACAAAGATAAAGGTGGTCGCCACGAAGCGCGCTATGCCACTCTCGCCAGTGCGAAAACGCATATTCCGGAGAGCAACCTCGCGGTGATCTCGGTAAACGGGTTGTATGCGGCACGTGAGGCTCGTCAAGCGCTGGAAAACGATCTCAACGTGATGCTGTTCTCCGATAACGTCTCCATCGAGGATGAATTGGCGCTGAAACAGTTGGCGCATGAAAAAGGCCTGCTGATGATGGGGCCAGACTGCGGCACCGCCATCATTAATGGCACCGCTCTGTGTTTTGGTAACGCGGTTCGCCGTGGCAACATCGGTATTATCGGCGCATCCGGCACCGGTAGCCAGGAGCTGAGCGTGCGTATCCATGAGTTTGGCGGCGGCATTTCGCAGCTGATTGGCACCGGCGGGCGCGATCTGAGTGAGAAGATTGGCGGCCGGATGATGCTGGATGCGATAGCGATGCTAGAGAACGACAACGGTACAGAAGTGATTGTACTGGTCTCCAAGCCCCCTGCCCCAGCCGTGGCACACACCGTGCTCGAACGGGCCCGTGCCTGCCGTAAACCCGTAGTGGTTTGCTTCCTTGGGCGCAATGAGCCACCAGCCGATGAGCCAGGATTGCAGTTTGCGCGTGCAACCAAGCAGGCAGCGTTAAAGGCCGTGCTGCTTACCGGCATCAAAGAAGAGTCCCTCGACCTGCATCCACTGAACTGGCCGCTGATTGAAGAAGTGCGTGCCAAACTGACGCCGCAGCAAAAATACATTCGCGGTCTGTTCTGTGGCGGCACCCTGTGCGACGAAGCGATGTTTGCCGCACTGGAAAAATACGACGACGTCTACAGCAATATTCAACCTGACCCGGCCATGCGCCTGCAAGACCTCAACCGCAGCGTGGCACACACCTTCCTCGACTTTGGCGATGACGACTTCACCAATGGCAAACCGCACCCGATGATCGACCCAACCAACCGCATCCAACGTCTGTTGCAGGAAGCGCGCGATCCCGAAGTCGGCGTGATCGTGATGGACTTCGTGCTTGGCTTTGGATCTCACGAAGATCCGGTGGGCGTAATGATCGAGGCGATCAAAGAGGCCAAGGCCATTGCGGCCAGCGAGAGCCGACCGTTGGAGATCCTCGGCTATGTGCTGGGTACCGATCTCGATACGCCGTCGCTACAGCAGCAGTGCCAGATGCTCACCGATGCGGGCGTGATCTGGGCTAGCAGCAGCACCAATACCGGATTGCTGGCGCGTGAATTTGTCTGTAAAGGAGGGAAAGCCTGATGAGCCACTCATTATTTAACCAACCGCTGAACGTCATTAACGTCGGTATCGCCATGTTCAGTGATGACCTGAAAAAACAGCATGTGCCAGTAACCCAGCTCGATTGGACTCCGCCGGGCCAGGGCAATATGGCGGTGGTTGAGGCGCTCGATCAGATTGCCTCCCCAAGCCTTGCCGAGAAAGTGGCTGCCGCCAACAAACTGGCGCTGGAGCGCATTATTCAGTCGCATCCGGTGCTGGTAGGTTATGACCAGGCGATCAACGTCGTCCCTGGTATGACGCGCAACACTATTTTACATGCAGGCCCGCCGATCACCTGGCAGAAGATGTGTGGTGGGATGAAAGGCGCGGTCACCGGTGCGTTGGTGTTTGAAGGACTCGCAGCCAACCTCGACGAAGCAGCAGAATTGGCAGCTTCTGGCGAAATCATCTTCTCGCCGTGCCATGAGCATGACTGTGTCGGTTCGATGGCGGGTGTGACGTCTGCATCGATGTTCATGCATATCGTAGAAAACAAAACCTACGGCAACCGCGCTTATACCAATATGAGCGAGCAGATGGCGAAGATCCTGCGCATGGGAGCCAATGACCAGAGCGTGATCGACCGCCTGAACTGGATGCGCGATGTGCAAGGTCCGATGCTGCGCGATGCCATGAAGCTGGCCGGTGAGATCGACCTGCGGCTGATGTTGGCGCAGGCGCTGCATATGGGCGACGAGTGTCACAACCGCAACAATGCGGGCACCACGCTGCTGATCCAGGCGCTGACGCCGTGGATTATCCAGGCGGGCTACCCGGTAGAGCAGCAGCGCGAAGTCTTCGACTTTGTCGCCAGCAGCGATTACTTCTCCGGCCCAACCTGGATGGCGATGTGCAAAGCGGCGATGGATGCGGCACACGGCATTGAATACAGCACCGTGGTCACCACCATGGCGCGTAATGGTGTTGAGTTTGGTTTGCGCATCAGCGGGCTACCGGGCCAGTGGTTTACCGGCCCGGCACAGCAGGTTATCGGCCCGATGTTTGCAGGCTATAAACCTGAAGACTCGGGGTTGGACATCGGCGACAGCGCCATCACCGAAACCTACGGCATTGGCGGTTTTGCCATGGCGACCGCTCCGGCCATCGTCGCACTGGTAGGGGGCACCGTGGATGAGGCGATTGATTTCTCGCGTCAGATGCGTGAAATCACCCTGGGCGAAAACCCTAACGTCACCATTCCCCTGCTGTCGTTTATGGGGATCCCAACGGCGATCGATATTACCAAGGTCGGCAGCAGCGGCATTCTGCCGGTGATCAACACCGCCATTGCCCATAAAGATGCGGGGATTGGCATGATCGGTGCCGGGATTGTCCATCCACCGTTTGCCTGTTTCGAGAAAGCAATACTGAGTTATCGCGACCACTACTGCCAATAAAAAAATAACGGGGCTAACCAAGCGTTAGCCCCACCTGACACCAGAGAGTTGTTCACCTGCAGGACCAATGGCGATCCCGTGGATCGTCGAGAGTTGTTAAACGACCTGTGAAGGATTTTCCATGAACAAAATGAAATTAGAATGGAAACGCGGTGACTGGGCAGCCTACTTCGGGCTGATGACCAATAACCTGACCAACCTGCTCACCATGATGGGGCTGCTCATCTTCGTAGTGGGTATCCCAAAAGAGATCGTCTACGGGCGCATAGCCCCGGCCTTTGGTCTGGCCGTGATGATGGCCAGTATCTGTTACACCTGGTTTGGGCTGCAAATGGCTCGCCAGACCGGGCGGAGCGATGTGACCGCGCTGCCGTCTGGCCCGAGCGCACCGTCTATTTTTACCGTGACCTTCCTGGTGCTGATGCCGGTATATCAGTCCACCGGCGATGCGGACTTTGCCATTTCGATCGGCCTGGTGTGGTGCTTTGTTGAAGCGCTGATCCTGGTGGGCGGCTCTTTCCTCGGCGAAACCATCCGCAAGATGATCCCGCGCACCGTGCTGCTCTCCTGCCTTTCCGGCCTGGGGCTGTTGCTGCTGGCGATGAACCCGATGCTGCAAGCGTTCGAAGCGCCAACCGTTTCGTTCATCGTGCTGCTGCTGATCTTTATCAACTGGTTTGGCAAAAAGCCCATATTCGCCCGCATTCCGACCGGTTTGCTGCTGCTGATCGCCGGTACCGCGCTGGCGTGGATCTCCGGCCTGCAAAGCCCAGATGCGATTAAAGCCTCGATGTCTTCCTTTGGCTTTAACCCGCCGGGATTCCATGTTGACAGTTTTATGCAGGGCCTGCCACACGCGCTGCCGTATCTGGCCTCTGCCGTCCCGCTGGGGCTGGCGAACTACATCTTTGACCTGGAGAATATCGAGAGTGCGCACGCCGCCGGGGATGAATACAACACCCGCAAAGTGATGATGGCCAACGGCCTCTCCTCCATGTTCGGCTGCCTGCTGGGCAACCCGTTCCCGGTGACCGTGTATGTCGGCCACGCCGGTTGGAAAGCCATGGGGGCCAGCATTGGTTACACCTTGGCTTCTGGCTTGACGATGTTCCTGGTACCGCTGTTCGGGCTGGGTGCCTTTATGTTAGCGGTGATCCCGATGACGGCGATCGTGCCTATCCTGGTGTTTATCGGCGTGGTCACCGCCAACCAGGTGGTGAGGGAAACGCCGAAAATCGAAGTCCCGGTGATCTTCATCTGTCTGTTCCCGTGGATCGCCAACTGGGGATTAACCGTGGTTAACAGCGTGCTGGGTGCGGCGGGCACCTCGGGAGCCAAGCTGGGCGCAGAGTTGCTGCACAGTAAAGGCGTGTATTACCAGGGGCTGGTGCATTTGGGTAGCGGTGCGCCGCTGGCCAGTATGCTTTGGGGATGTGTCGCGATTTTCGCCATCATCAACAAACCGCTGCGTGGTGCGGTAGCGGCGGCAACCGGTGCGCTGCTGGCGCTGTTCGGCGTGATCCATGCGCCAGCCGTGGGCTTTGCCGAGGGAAGCTCGTTGCTGTTCACGCTGGCTTACCTGATGATGTCGGCCATGTTTGTACTGAAGCATTTCCTCGATAGCCGTGAAACGGTGGCTGCCGCAGTGCAGGAACCCAGCAAGACAGCCTAAGCCCTCACCCCAACCCTTATGTCTTGATCTTCTCCGCCTTAGCGGAGAAGATCCCCGACTGATCATCGGGAGATAGCCGGTGAGCTCCCCCTAACCCTAGTGCCTATGAGCCCGTGGGAGAGATTGTGCCCCGGCTGTCTATTTCCCTGTCGCCTTGTAGACCGAACGGTATCCTGTGCCTATGAGCACCTACATATAAGGATGGTCCGGCGATAAATTTCAGACATGGTTATGGAGTGCCATAATGCGTAGAACCCCTGTCGGCGTTGATATCGCTAAACACAAATTTGATGTCGCCGTACTGCTGGACAATCAGAAGTATAAAACCAAAAAGTTTGCCAATACCCCTTCTGGATGCCGCGAGTTCGCAGCCTGGTTGAGCCGCTTTGGCGACTGTCATGTCTGTATGGAAGCCACCGGGAGCTACAGCACGGAACTGGCCACTTATCTGGCAGACAACAACTACCACGTCAGTCTGATGAACCCGGCGTGTATCCATTCCTTCGGCAATACAGAACTGGCCCGGAACAAAACGGACAAAAGCGATGCAGCGATGATAGCCCGCTACTGCGCACTGCATCAGCCTGCCCCGTGGTTCCCAGCCCCGTTGAGCGAGCGCCAGTTGACCGCGTTGGTCAGGCATCTTAAGAACCTGGAAGAGATGCGTCAGATGGAAGAAAATCGCCTGGAGGTGGCCGAAGCAGTCATCGTCCCTTCACTCAATGAGCACATCGCCACGTTGGATGAACTGATACGAGAAACGAAAAAGAAAATCAGTCAGCACATCGATGATAACCCTGACCTGAAACGGGACAGCGAGTTGCTAAAAAGTATCCCTGGAGTGGGAGAGATGCTGAGCTCCAGCCTGCTGGCCTTCGCAGGAAACCTGCGTCGGTTCACCAGCAGCAAGGCCCTGGTAGCGTACGCAGGACTGAATCCACAGCGATGTGAGTCGGGGATGTTTAAAGGGAAAAGCCGGTTATCGAAAGTGGGGCACGGTGAGCTGCGAAGTGCGTTATACATGCCCGCGGTAGTGGCAGGCCAATACAATGTTGTGGTTAAAGACTTAACAGAAAGGCTAAAGTTGCGTGGGAAGTCGGGCAAAGAAAGAGTGTGTGCGGCGATGCGAAAGTTGCTGCAACTGGCCTATGGTGTGGTGAAATCAGGAAAGACATTTAATGCGGAAATACCGCTTGCCGGATAGCCGACAAGACGGTATCTCTCCCATAGGGAGAGGGAGCTGACCGGCATCTTGGATAAGGCTGTGCGGCTTCGGAAAGTAGGGTATAAGAACAAGAAATACAAGGTATTACACAGGGCAATCAGCACACTCGATCGGTTCCCTCTCCCTCTGGGAGAGGGTTAGGGTGAGGGGACATTTATAGACTCCCGCCCCTGTTTAAACGGCCTTTTAAATCGGAAAACCCAGATGAAAGAACTCGTCGTCGTCGCCATTGGTGGCAACAGCATTATCAAAGACAACGCCAGTCAGACCGTAGAACATCAGGCCGAGGCGGTGAAAAAGGTCGCAGACTCGGTGCTGGAGATGCTGGCATCGGATTACCACATCGTACTCACCCACGGCAACGGCCCGCAGGTGGGGCTGGAGTTGCGCCGTGCCGAAGTGGCTCACGAACATGAAGGGCTACCGCTGACCCCGCTGGCCAACTGCGTGGCGGATACCCAAGGCGGTATCGGCTATCTCATTCAGCAGGCACTCAATAACCGCCTGGCGCAGCATGGCGGGCAGAAAGCGGTAACCGTCATCACGCAAGTTGAAGTGGATAAACAGGATCCCGCCTTCACCACCCCAACCAAGCCGATTGGCGCTTTCTTTAGCGAACAACAGCGCGATGCGTTATTGCAGCAATACCCAAGCTGGCGGTTTGTCGAGGACTCTGGCCGCGGCTATCGCCGGGTGGTCGCCTCACCGGAACCCATCAGGATCGTGGAAGCCGACGCAATCAAGGCACTCACGCAGCAAGGGTTTGTGGTGATCGGCGCGGGTGGCGGTGGCATCCCTGTCGCGCGTGATCCACAAGGGGATTACCAAAGCGTCGATGCGGTGATCGATAAAGATCTCTCCACTGCCCTGCTCGCCAGGGAAATCCGCGCCGACGTGCTGGTGATCACCACTGGCGTAGAGAAAGTGTGCATTCACTTCGGCAAACCGAATCAGCAGGCGTTAGGCCAGGTGAACGTGGCCCAAATGACCCGCTATATGGCAGAGGGGCACTTCCCTGCTGGCAGCATGCTGCCGAAGATCGTCGCCAGCCTGGCGTTCTTGCGCGATGGCGGCAAACGCGTCGTCATCACCTCGCCGGATTGCCTCCCCGCCGCACTGCGCGGTGAAACGGGCACCCATATCGTTAACCTCTGAGAGGGAAGAACAGATGAATGAGAACAAAAGCCGCCGTGAGTTTTTGAGCCATAGTGGCAAAGTGGCTGCGGCCTGCGCACTATTGGGTGCAACCTCCTCCGTCGGTTATGCTGCTACCCCGGCAACCGCGAACTGTGAGACGGACCAGCGCATGAAAATTAGCGACAAACACTATTATCTGGATAACGTACTGCTGGAGGCGGGTTTCGAATTTGACGGAGCAACGCCGGTCAGTACCCACACCGAACTGAAAACGCTGGAAATCAACCAGGGCAAGATCGTTGCCCTGCGCGATAACCGCCAGCATGCGGACAGTACGCTGCCGGTCTACGACGCTGGCGGCAAACTGATGCTGCCCGCCATGCGTGATATGCACATCCATCTGGACAAAACCTTTTACGGCGGCCCATGGCGTTCGCTGAATCGCCCGGCGGGTACCACCATCAAGGATATGATTCGGCTGGAGCAGAAACTGCTGCCGGAGCTGCAACCTTACACCCAAGAACGGGCCGAAAAGCTGATCGATCTGATTCAGTCCTACGGTTCCACCACCGCTCGCAGCCATTGCAACGTTGAGCCAACCTCCGGCCTGAAAAACCTGGAGAATCTGCAAGAAGTGCTGGCACGTCGCAAGTCTGGCTTTGACTGTGAAATTGTCGCGTTCCCACAGCATGGCTTGCTGTATTCGAAATCAGAGCCGCTGATGCGTGAGGCAATGCAGGCAGGAGCACATTACGTCGGTGGCCTGGACCCGACCAACGTCGATGGCGCAATGGAAAAGTCGCTCGATAGCATGTTCCAGATCGCGCTGGATTATAACAAAGGGGTGGACATCCACCTGCACGAAACCAGCCCGGCAGGCATTGCGGCGGTGAACTACATGGTGGCAACCGTCGAGAAAACGCCACAACTCAAGGGCAAACTGACCATTAGCCACGCCTTTGCGTTGGCGATGATGAATGAACAGCAGGTCGATGAAATCGCCACCCGCATGGCGGCGCAGCAAATCACTATTGCCAGCACGGTACCGATTGGCACTATGCATATGCCGCTCAGCCAACTGCGCAAGAAAGGCGTGTTCTTGATGACCGGCACCGACAGCGTGATCGACCACTGGTCGCCGTATGGCCTGGGTGACATGTTGGAGAAAGCCAACCTTTACGCTCAGCTTTACGTACGCCCGAATGAGGGAACCCTATCGCGCTCGTTGGCTATCGCTACCGGTGATGTATTGCCGCTGAACGATAAGGGCGAACGCGTATGGCCGAAAGCCAAGGACGATGCCAGCTTCGTGCTGGTTGATGCTTCCTGCTCCGCCGAGGCGGTAGCGCGTATTTCCCCAAGGACCGCCACGTTCCATAAGGGCGAGATGGTTTGGGGTCACGTTGGGCAAGGGAGCAAGGCTTGATATATTGGGTTACTGTTGTTCATGGTGACGACTAGGGGCGCTGCATGCAGCGCCCCTAGGGTATAAGCCGGTTAAAACCTGGTTATTATCAGCTTAAATCCACATCCTTGCTGCCAAACAGCCAGGTCAGAATAAATCCGGCAATATAGGAGATCAATATACCGGCGACATACACCAGCATGCCCGCGAAAATCCCCTTGGCTGAGGTCATTAATGGGATCGACACCAGACCCGAGGGGCCAAACACCGTATTCAGCCCCACCGGCAACCCCATCCAGGCAACCAGACCGATAAAGAAACCACCGACCGCGCCCCCCAGACAGGCAGTAACGAATGGCTTCAGGCGCGGTAAGGTGACGCCATAAATCAGCGGCTCACCAATCCCCAGCAGGCCGGGGAAAATGGCCCCTTTAATCTGGGTACGCAGCAGAGAGCCTTTAGGCGAGCGAGCAAACAGTGCCAGCGACGCCCCCACCTGCCCTGCACCGGCCATCGCCAGAATAGGGAACAGCGAGTTAAAGCCCTGCGCATCCATCAAGGCAAAGTAAACCGGCACAAAGCCCTGATGAATGCCAAATACGACGGCAATCAGGAACAACCCGGCCAGAATGGCGGTGCCGAACGGGTTGCCGTTCAGGTGCATAAACAGCCATGACATGCCCTTAAACAACTCACCGCCAACCGGCATAATCACCACAAAGGTAATGGCGCCAGTGATCAGCAGGGTAATTGACGAAGTCAGGATCATATCCAGATTATCGGGGATCACCCGGCGTACCTGCCTTTCGATCCATGCGCCCAAGATACAGGCCAGTAGAACCCCAATGATGTTACCGCGTGGGTCGATCGCCAGCCCAAAAAAGTCGCTCATCCCTGCGTAGTAGCCGGTAGTCCCTTCTGGTACATAGCGTAAAACAAACAGCGAAGCGATGATCGCACCGTTAACCCCGGTGCCACCAAAGGCCTTCTGAGTGTTAAAGCCAATCAGGATACTGAGGAAGGTAAACAAACCGATGCTGAACACTTTCATGTAAGCGATCAGCCCTTTGAGCCATGCGGCCGGTGCCACGCCCTCCACGATCAGCGTTTGCTGCATCAGGGTAGCGATCCCCAACAACAACCCTGCGGCAATAAAACCTGGGATCAACGGCGTAAAAATCGTGGCAAACTTAGTCAGAAAATTATGCACCGCGCTATTTTGCTTGGCTTTCATCTGCTGCTTGTTTTCACTTGCCAAGGCCTGCAAGTCAGCTTGCTCGGCATTTCCCCGTTCCTGCTGCGGCTGCGCCGTTAACAACGCATTCATCATCTCGCTGGCTGTTTGCGCTTTGCCAGGGCCGAGGATAACCTGCAGTTGATCGTCGCCGTTAACTACCCCCATTACGCCAGGGATCTTCTTCAACTCATCGACTCGTATTTGCTGACGATCTTTTAACGTCAGACGCAGCCTGGTCATGCAGTTACCGCAGATAATGATATTTTTACTGCCACCCACCAGGAGTAAAATTTGCTCTATCATAGGAACGGTGATTTTCGCCATGGTTATGCCTGTATCCCTTGCAGTGCTTGACGGATAAATCCTTTGTTTTTACTCAAAACCGCGCTGGCCTCAGGTGCAGACAAGCCGCCGAGGATCATGACAATCGCGGTTTTGCAGTGGCGCTGACATTGATTAAGTGCCTCTTCCGCCTCTTCCGGGCTGCACTCCGTGGCTTCGACCACGATATTAACCTGGCGCTGTATAAGCTTGGCGTTGGTGGCCTCCACATCGACCATCAGGTTGCTGTAAACCTTGCCGCTGCGGATCATCGCACCGGTGGTGATCATATTCAGAATTAACTTCTGCGCCGTTCCCGCTTTCATGCGCGACGACCCCGTCACCACTTCTGGGCCCACCACCGGTTCAATGGCGATATCCGCCGCCTGGCTCATTGCGCTATTTGGATTGCATGAGATGGCCACGGCAGTCGCCCCAACGCTACGAGCATACGCCATAGCCCCCAGTACATAAGGGGTGCGGCCACTCGCTGCGATACCAACCAGCACATCACGTGCATTGAAACCGAGATTACGCAGATCCTGTTCGCCCATTTGCGGATTATCTTCGGCATTTTCTACCGCCTGTAAAATCGCGGTATGGCCCCCTGCGATCAGCCCAACCACCTGCTCACGCGGTGTACCGTATGTTGGTGGGCACTCACTGGCATCCAGGATCCCCAACCGGCCAGAAGTCCCCGCACCGCAATAAATCAATCGGCCACCGCAGGCAAAAGCGTCTACCACCAGATCCACTACCCTGGCGATTGCTGGCAAGGTAGCAGCTACCGCCAGCGGCACTTTTTGGTCTTCGCTGTTGATCACGGCGAGCATATCCAGAGTGGGCAACGTATCAATTTGCGAACTGGCCGGGTTGCGGCTTTCCGTCACCATCTGGCTTAAATTTATCTTCATAGGGGCTTCCAATGGGTTAAGATTTTCGACAATGTTAAGGAATTATTTATTCGGCAAATGTGATAATCGTCACGGTAAGTCGATTCCAGGCGCGAGGTAAAGCAGGAATAAAGCGCAAAAAAAACCGCCATTTAAATTTTAATTTTCAACAATTTCAAATAAATAAGTCAAAGGAATGAAAAGCCCCCGAACTGGAATAATCTATTACACACAGTGGAGATATTGTTGATGTCAGTCCTGAACGAAATCACCTGGTTGCTGCCAAGCCTGGCCGAAAACCAGCAAAAAATCGCTAAATATATCCTTGATAACCCGGAAGCCGTCCTGAGCATGTCTTCATCCCAGTTTGCTGAAGATGCTGGAGTCAGCCAGTCAGCCATCGTCAAGTTTAGCCAGAAAATCGGCATGAAAGGCTTCCCCGCACTGAAAATTGCCATCAGTGAGGAGCTGGGCAGAAATAACCTGTTCAAGTCCTCTCCGCATAAGGCCTTGCATAACGCCATCTCGTCGGAAGATTCTTTGATGGTGGTGGCACAAAAACTGGCTCATGAGAAAAATACCGCCATCGTAGAGACGACAAAAAGGATCGATTTCCCCATTTTCCAACGGGTGGTTGATATCATCGATAACGCTCAACGCGTGCAGATCGTGGGTATTTGGGGCTCGGGCCTCACCGCCAAAGATTTGAGCTACAAATTACAAAAGATCGGTATCCTGAGCCTGGTGGAAGCCGACCTTCACGTCCAGATCGCCACCGCACAGGCGCTAACCCCCAAAGACGTTCAAATCGTTATTTCTTTCAGTGGCCGCAGGAAAGATATGCATATCGCCGCCTCGATGGCCAAAGCACAGGGAGCGACGGTGGTCGCCATAACCGGCAGCAAGGACAATCCTTTAGCCAAAATAGCCGATTATGTACTGGAAAGTGTCTCTGATGAAAACGAGTGGCGGAGTTCTTCGATTTCGTCCAGAACCGCACAGAATACCCTGACGGATTTGATTTTCCTGGCGTTAATGCAACGACGCAAAGAGATAGCCAAACCTCTGGTGCTGAATGCGAGCATGACCATTAATAACCTGGACGACTGACCAGCAGAAAAAACCGAATACCATTAAAACAATGACAAGAATTATCTTAACTTTTTATGACGGGATTAAAATAATTAGCGCAAGATATTCTTGCCCTTAAAGGGTTATTCTTTGCTCGCCCCCTTTACCAATCAAGCTGGTCGATACAATGCCGGTATAAAAAACCGGCATTATTCCTTTACGCATCACAAACACGAATCGATCAACTGTGATAATTATCACTTTATTACCTGATTTGGAATGTACAATCGCCGGAAATTGATACCTCGGAGTCATCCCATGAAAAAAATAATACCGGCCATCTTTTTATTTAGTGCCGGAAGCTACGCGGCCGCTATTCCAGAAGCCCAACTAAAAGAAATGTGGCTTTCCCCCAAAGACGCGGCTGAAAAGCTCAGTACCGACATGAGTTTTGCAGAAAAACTCGGGCAAATGTTGATGGTTGACATTCGTTCCTGGGATGAAAACAGTAGCGAAAGTAAAACGCCTTTTATTGAGATGAATACCCACGTCAGTAAAATGATGACTGACTATCATTTGGGCTCAGTGATCCTGTTCCGTGAAAACCTGATTAACACCCCACAAACGGTTGAGTTGATTAATAATTTCCAGCATGCACGGACTAATTTACCGCTGTTTATCAGTACCGATCAGGAAGGCGGATATGTTACTCGTCTACGTGTGGGCACCGAGATGCCGGGCAATATGGCCTTGGGGGCTACCGGTGTGGCCGATTTAGCCAAACAGGCTGGGAATATTCATGGTTATGAGTTAACCAGCCTTGGGTTTAACTTTAACTTTGGGCCGGTAGTGGATGTGAATAACAACCAGAATAATCCAGTCATCGGCGTTCGCTCTTATTCCGACGATCCGATTCTGGTTGGGCAATTAGCTCGCAGCTATATCGAAGGTATTCACCAATATCCGGTGCTCACCTCTCTGAAGCACTTCCCTGGGCACGGCAACGTCGCCTCGGATACCCATTTTGCCCTCCCCAGCGTCAACACGGATAAGGCTTCATGGCAACAGACCGAACTGAAACCCTTTGTCGACGTGATGCCCGATACCGATGCCATCATGACCGCCCATGTGGTGGTGCCAGCGCTTGATAGCACCCTCCTGACCAACATCAAGGGAGAGAAAATCGGTACCCCGGCCACCTTATCCAAAGCAATCTTGACCGATACCCTGCGTAATCAACTCAAGTTTGATGGGCTGATCCTGACGGATGCCATGGACATGGGGGCCATTACCGGTAATTTTGACCGTCATTGGTCCATCAAGCAGGCTATTTTAGCCGGTAATGATATTGTCTTGATGCCTATAGGAATTAAAGACAGCGCCAGTATTGAACAACTCGGCGAACTGTATGCTTATTTGCAGGCCGAAGCGGAAAAAGATCCGGTCCTGAAGCGACGCATTGAAGATTCCGCACAACGTGTGATTTATACCAAGCTCAGCAAACGCATCTCCCCGGCGCCTCATGATGCTACCACGGCTGAAACCATTGTCGCTTCCAAGGCGCACAAGGATCTGGAAAACGCCATTTCGGAGCAGGCCATTACGCTGATCAAAAATGAGCAGGTTCTGCCTTATGCGCTTAAGCAGCAAAACAACATCATGGTCTTTTCGGACGAAGGCCCGCGCAATGAGTTAATCAACAAGCATTTAGCTCAGATTGCCAATGAGTTGAAAGTGGGCTTAAACGTCAAGGATCAGGTGGTTAAGCTGGATCAGGACACATTAACAACGGAAGAAATTGAGCAGCAACTGCAAGATCAACAGTTGGTTATCCTGGCCACCTACAACCTGAAGCTCAACCCGGCCAACGCCCAACGCATCATCGACGTCGCCAATAAGCAAAATATCCCTCTGGTGGTGATTGCAACGCGTAATCCCTATGACATCGCTTATTTATCGGGCGTAAAAGCCAATATTGCGATTTATGGTATTACCGGTTTTGATGTGACCAATAACGTCCGTAACAGCCTGGAAACCAACATTCGCAGTGGTTTAAGAACGCTATTCAAGGGGCCAACAGGGGAGAGCCTCGCAACGCCTCACGGTAAATTACCGGTTGATATTAAAACACCAGATAATAATAACGTGCTCTACCCACGCGGTTACGGATTAACAGCATTATAATATCTCTGAAGGTAAAACATGAAGATCTTAACAGGGCTAGTGATTTTCAGTGCTGTTCTCATGGCACAACCAGTATTGGCTGATGAGTCTGAGACGGATTATAATCAGGAAATCATCAAACTCAATAAACGCATTCAGCAAATCGAAAAAGAAAAGAAAGCAGCACAGGATAAGCTTAAACAGCAAACCTGGCGCTTCGATACCTATATTGGTACCGAGCAGGAGATAGACAGTGACGATCGCTGGAAATATATCCGCGGGAGTGTAGCGACCTCGCCTTATGTCGGTGCCTTTATTTACCAGAATGATTCATTATGGCTGTATGACGTTCAGTTTTTGAAAACCTATCTGGATAATACGCCAGAATATGACCGCACACGTTGGCAAGCAGGCGTCACCAGAACGTTTCCATTCACTCTGGCGGGGAAAACTGGCAATACAAAATTGCGCCTCGGTTATCGTAACGACAACTGGCATTTTCCTTCTATCAGCAACCCAGCGCTGGCAGCACCGGAATACAAAGGGGATATCCGCAAGGGCGAGGAGCGGCACGAGATCTGGATCCGTCCGCAAGCCTATTACAAGTACTCTGATAGCCTGAGCTTTAATGCCAGCCTCTCCTTCCGCCTGATTGACCGCAAGTTGGATTATGCGCGGGCAAAAGGAGATTATGGGGTTTACAAACGCGACTGGAGCCAGATCAATGAGCACTTCGCGGGAGCGAACCTGACGTTTAACCAAAAAAACTCCCTCTGGCTGAACTATCTGTATATCGATGAGCAACTGGTCAATACGCTGTATAACAAGGAGCATTTCTTGTGGGCGATTTACCGTTACAAGTTCGATAGTGGCGTGATGCTAATGCCTTATACCCGCCTGGCGTTGGCCAAAGGGACGCAAAGCTTCCGCGACTCCAGAAACCAGGAAACGGTTTATAAAGAGAAAGACCGAAGCCGCTACGGCTTCCAGGCAATCTATCCGTTTACCAAGCAGACGTCGCTGTTTGTCGACAGTTACTATCGCCCGGAACAAACCTGGATGAATGGTGATAAAACCAGCAACAATTTCTGGTTCTGGGCGCTGGAACTGCGGCATAACTTCTGACGGGTATTTGACCCTATTAATGGAGGGAAACAAGGAATGAGACACCTGCTACTGACGGTATTATTCCTGTGCTCGTCATTGGCTACCAGCGCTGGCTATGCCGGCGCAGTGCCAGGCATAGTGCTAGGCGTCGATCGGGAACAAATCTATGGGCCGTTGCTGAAAAACCAGCGCGTCGGCCTGATGGTTAACCAAAGCTCAATCAATAAACAGGGCCGGCACACCATCGACAAATTGCTCGCCGAGCAGGATAAATATCAGTTTACCGTGACCACCCTGTTCTCGGTAGAACACGGTATCCGCGGCAATGCCGATGCCGGGCTGGGTGACGATAACCATATCGATAAGCACAGCGGCCTGCCGATCGTGTCTTTGTATGGTCGTGATGAAGATGGGCGGTCTCGCGCCCATCCCACCGAGGCACAGTTAGCCAATGTCGATATCGTTATTTACGATCTGCAGGATGTGGGCGTGCGTTTCTTTACCTACACCATTTCCCTGCATCACATGCTGGAAAGCCTGCAAAAATATCATAAGAAAATGATGGTATTCGACCGGCCCAACCCGCTCGGCAGGCATGTGTATGGCCCTATTCTTGAGGAGGCAAATATCTCGGGGATTGGTATGCATCCAATACCAATGGTGCACGGGCTCACCTCGGGGGAGTTTGCCCGCATGATCACCGGCGAAGGTTGGCTGACGAATTTCAACGATACCCGCTGGCAGACCTTTGGCAACAAAGACCACCAGTTTCCCGCTGAAGATCTGATGGTTATCAGCATGGCTAACTACCGGCATGACACCCCATATTCACTGCCAGTACGGCCATCTCCGAACCTGCGCAGCGATCTGGCTATCCAACTCTACCCTTCTTTGGGGCTGTTTGAAGCCACCAGCGTCAATATGGGCAGAGGTTCAGACCATCCGTTTGAACAACTGGGTTTTCCTAGTCGCCAGTTTTACGTCAATACCTGCTATCAGGTGGATATCAGCCAGCAGAAAACCGGCTGGCCACAGGCTGGCAAGGAAGTGTGCGGGGAGATTTTGACCGCTACAGATATCAGCCAGGTTAAACCAACGATACGTTACCTGGTCGACTGGTGGTTCAAATTCAAGACTGCGGGCTATGAGATGGTGATCCCTGCGGCAAAAGAAGCGCAGTACCTGGATTATCAGGAGGAGTTCTTCTTGATACGCCCTCAGTGGCTGGCCAAGCTCACCGGCACCAGCAAACTGGTGACGCTGCTCAATGACGCAAGCGAAAGAAAACTGTCTGTTGATGAAACGGTCCTGTTCATCGAGGCCCAGTGGCAACCCGAAGTGGATAGCTATATGCAACTGCGGGAGAAATATAAGCTTTACCCTTAACGAACCTGCAATGACACAAGGGGCGTAGCATGTTACGCCCCTTACAAACTCAGCCATTATCACGTTATCAAGCTTTCCCTTTTCCAATGACTTTGACTTTTGGTGGCGGTAGTCTTTGCCACCATTTTTTTGTGAGTCACCGTTCAATGGGCGCGTCATGCCATCGAGATGAGGTTTCTATGGCCCCCTCTTATGTTCTACTCACCTTACCCTGACTCAGCGCCAGAACGGACGGCTGTAGTCTCGCTTGATATCATCCCGGCGTAGACCGATATCCTTTAGCTGATCGCTATTCAGCCTTGCTAGCGTATTGGCAGCTTTGCGCCGCTCATTCCATCGATTTGCCCATCTGTATGCTTTTAACCCTAAACGGACAAAAATATGACGGCGTTTGTTTTTTGTTCCCTCAGCTGACAAGCAGCCACCATCAATTTGATTTTCAATAACATTACTCATAATCAGCTCCCCGTCAGTCGATGAGCCTTTAGCATGATGCTTGGGTGAAAAACATTACAGATGCAAAGCCAGGCTATTATTTCCATACAGATATGTGCTAAACAGTCTGAATGGTAAAAATCAGCGCCATCTGTACTGGTCCCCTCTCTTTATCAGGTGATATCTATGACTCGCTACCAACAATTAGCCGATATCCTTAGCCAGCGCATCAAAGAAGGGTTGTATGTGCCCGGAGAGCGGCTGCCTTCCGTTCGGGTGTTGAGTGACGAGCACGGGGTCAGTATCAGCACCGTACAGCAGGCCTATCGGCAGCTCGAAGAGTGCCTGCTGATCGAAGCGCGGCCGAAATCGGGATACTTCGTGCGCTGTAGCTCAAATCTGCCAGCGTTACCCGCGCTGTGCAGCCATGCACAAAGGCCGGTCGAGATATCTCAGTGGGAAAATACGCTGGAGTTTTTGAAGGCCAGCGCGCAAGACAATGTGCTACATCTGGGCGTCGGCACGCCGGACCTGTCTGGCCCAGGCCTGAAAATACTCAGCCGTTTGCTGGCCCGTATCAGCCTGCATCAAAGCGAGGAAGTGCTGGATTACGACAGTATTTACGGCACCACGGTGCTACGTGAGCAGATTGCCCGCCTGATGCTGGACAGTGGCAATCATCAGTCGGCAGACAATATCATCATCACCTCTGGCTGCCATGGCGCACTGGCGATTGCCTTAGGGGCCGTTTGCCAACCTGGCGATATTGTGGCGGTGGATTCCCCCAGCTTTCATGGCGCGATGCAGACGCTGAAAGGGATGGGAATGAAGGTGATTGAAATCCCCACCGATCCGGTAGTGGGGATCAGCCTGGAGGCGTTGGAAATGGCGCTGGATCAGTGGCCGATTAAAGCCATCCAGCTGACGCCAACCTGTAATAATCCGTTGGGTTACAACATGCCGAATGAGCGCAAGAAAGCGCTGTTGACGCTGGCGCAGCGCTATGACGTGGCGATTATTGAAGACGATGTGTATGGCGCGCTAGCTTATCAATACCCACGCCCGCCGACCATTGCCTCCTTCGATGAGGATGGCCGCGTATTGCTATGTAGCTCCTTCTCTAAAACCGTTGCGCCCGGTCTGCGGGTTGGCTGGATTTCTCCAGGGCGTTACTTAGAGAAAGCGTTACATATGAAGTACATTTCCGCCGGGCGGGTCCCTACCTTACCGCAATTGGCTATGGCTGAATTTATTAAGCAAGGACATTACCTCCAGCATTTACGCCGCATGCGCCGCCAGTATCAACGTAATCGCGACATTATGACGGGTTGGATCATGAAGTATTTCCCGCCGAATACCTGCCTGAGCAGACCGCAAGGGAGCTTTATGTTATGGGTGGAACTGCCTTATGGATTCGATAGCCTGCGCCTGAACCGCTGCTTGTTGCCACAGAGCATACAGATTGCCGTCGGATTTATCAGTTCTGCGGCAGGAAAATACCGCAATTGCCTACGGCTCAGCTACAGCAAGCCCATGACCCGCGAGATTGAGCATGCGATCCAAAAGGTGGGAAACACGATTTATGAATTGCTGGAGGTGGAACAGCCAGCAATAGCGGCGGAAAAGCAAAACCAATAAGCCAGTTATCAGTAGGATGCTTGGTGCCACCGGCCCACACGGCGATGGCCCATATCGTTGCTAACGATCCGAAAATGGAACTCAAGATGGTAAATATCAATAAATCGCCATCCTGAGCACCTCTTTTCTCACTGGCCATATTTCGAACATATTTCTCCCCCCAAGCTTAATAAAAGCATTCCGCCGGTGTGTATAGACTGTTTTTATCGAGATACATAAAAACTGGCTAATAGAAGTGGCATTCATACCATTAATCGTATGAGTGAGTATGGTTTTTTCTCTTTTGGTTAACTTCCCTTTTTGCAAATCTATCGAAGGTTTCTCATGCTCAAAATCTTCAGTTATCTTATCTAGAATATTTTCAATGTTCGCATAGGGATCCAGTAAAATATTTTTTTCAAAAGCAATATTGAAGTTTGATCTATTATTTACCGGAATGACAATCAGTCGACCAGGAAGTGGGTTGCTTGAAATTAATAGCAATATTTCATTAATATAATTTGATGTATAGAAAATGTATACATCGTCACTTTTTAAATTATTTCTTGGGATGCTATTCAACTCATGGAAGTCTATATTGCTCACTTCTCTTTCATCGTTTTGGAGATATGCTTTAAGCCCAATAAAGAAATAGTGATTTTCAGTAATGACTTTAATATTCATTGACATGTCATTAGTCCTTATGGTTTATATGTAAAATCCGTTGATATAAACACTTACCGACGGTTTGCCAAGCCCCTAAACAGTATTAATTTTTATAACGGATGACGACGCTCGGGCTGTTTGTTATTTCGGCGTCGTCTTTTATTGTTAATAATAGCTAATGGTAAACGTCACTTTGCCATTCGCTTTGCCCGGTGTAGGCGTTGTCGCCGTTTGAATATAGCGAGCAGCCAGAGGCACACGTATCGTCGAGGTGCCGTCCTTAGGTAAAGTTACGGTTTGTTCAGCCGCAAAATTAAACAGCGTCGGCGTTTGGCTGCTCTCTCCCCAACCGAGCTGAATACCTACACCTGAAGCGGCCCCAGCTACCGTCGAATCAATGGCCATAATCCCGTTGGCGGAATCCACAACGGACGTTGCAGGGGTTAATCGCACACCAATAGTGTTATTGAGTGAGGTCGTTGAGGTGCCTGCTCCGGTATTGTAATTCATTAACAATGGCGCATTAGTCGAATTATAAAAACCGTAGAATTTAGGGCAATGAGTCAGGGCAATGGAAGCATCGATCCAGGGGGTTGTTGAATTTAATGCTCTAAAATTCTCAGCGATTGCATAAGTTCCCAATGTCACAGCGACATCCGGCGTCGTGCAGGTTTGCGCTGATACCGTGATTGACCCTTGAAAACTGAAAATCCAATTATATACCGGCAGCCCACTGGTTGCGGCGGCATTAGTGTGGCTGGTTTGTGAAACGTCCATACCCTGCGTAACGGTAGGAAAATTGGCACCACTGGCAGTGTAAATTCCGGGTGTAAGCGGGCCGGTTTTAATCAGCGCGATATTTCGTATATTGCTCTCACCTGATTGGATAAGTAGTCCACCTAATTCTGACCCAAGAAGGTTCTGCGCCTCTGCATAACGCTTGGTTGTTGTTAAGGGGGTTCCCGAGGCACTCAAGATTGCCACGCCGATACCGGGAATACCGGTTTGATAGACTCCGCCTGCATAAGGGCCCGTTGTCAGATTAGCAGAAGGCTGCGGAGTATTTGATACAAACGCTGTGGAAGTATAATAAAGGTATTTTCCAACATCCGACGCTGGCCATTTTATGGTAAAAGTCCCATCTTTCATAATCAGACTCGCCTGGTAGAGCACGGTCCCCACCGGTACATCTACACCGGCAGAAATCTGTGGCGGGCTCAAGGGAACGACTACTGTTTGGACACCGGTGTTTAACGTCACAGTCACAGCGGCCCAGTTAGCAGGGCTGGCTGTCGTTAAAAAAACTCCCCCCAGCACACCTAACAGGTTATTGATCGATAACTTCATACGTCATTCTCCCTCTTTCTGACCGGCCCCACCGGACCTATGTCAGAAAGAAAAAATAGTTGTGATGCTTCGGCGGTTAACCGTTGTCAACGACCGATTCTGTGCTGTTCTTGGCCAATTTCGACTTATGGGTACCGGGGAGGGAACCCGCAGTGCACGGGGAGGTGAATCTCTGTATCTGGCTCTGTTGTTGCCCTTTGACCATGGGCAGCAAGATATAACTGACGGTGCACTGCATCTCACCACCTTCGCCCCATTTCACCCGCAGTTGTCCCTTGTCTTCTGCTACCCGTGCGTACAGTTGCCCCCCCTGTCCAACCGACCCCACGTTATTACCGGTGCTGTCAAAAATATCCGCCCCGAACGGGACCGGCTCCCCTCGATAGGTCGCAATCACCAGGATTGGCGTGCCCTGCTTGGTGTTGTATTTCAGCCTCACCACAGCCCCGAAGTACGGCGCCACTTTCTGACTGGTATTGTCCAACTCCACATTGGCCGCAGTACCTGTCGGATCGATACTGACTTCATTCATCTGGTATGGGTTCAGGTAAGGCACCACCGCATAGCCACGTGAGTCGACACTCACCCCTGGATACGAGGAGACCTTGGCCCCTTCGGCTCCTTTAGCTTCCACCAAGGCAAAGGTGTCCGAACTGTACGGCGTAAAGGTCACTCCTCCCGCATGCGCAATAACCGTGCCATTCATCCCGGCCGACGCACTCTGGTAACCTTTACCGGTGCTGACCGTGCCGCTCAACGCCGTAGCCGAGCTGCGGTAACTACCGCTCAGCGACCCACTGGAACCCATGCCCTGGTTGGCGTTCATCGCCGTCACGCCATAGCTAAACTGGTTATCCTGCCCTGCGGTACCGGATACCGTAGCCTGCTCGCCATAACGCCCACTGCTGTCATGCGATAAATCCATGCGTAGCTGAGGCGTGTGGGTTTCATCATTACGCCCCAACGGCAGGCTGAAACTCAGCAGATAGTTGGTCTGTGACCCACCCAGACTGGAGAAACTGCGGTTGATACTCAGGCCATACGACAGGTTTTTGTATCGGTTGTTGTAACCCATCTGGTACTGCTTCTCAGTACCGTCTTTGTTCCAATAGTTCTGCAACGATCCGCTGACATACAGTTGGCCCCAGTTTTCTGGCAATCCCTGTGCGGCGGTGACCGTCAGGCGATTTTTCGCCCGCCAGATAGAATCCGGCGAGAACCCCTGCGCTACCGCATCGCGGGTCTGCATCGCAGTCATAAAGTCCATGTAGCCACTGGTTGAGAAGCGGTATGCCGCCAGCGTCAGGTTGCTGTTGGTTTCACTGATCAGCTTGCTGTAACTCACCTGATAGCTTTGCCCACTCAGGCTGTTACCCGGCTGATGCCGGCCACTCGCATTAGTGGCGTTACCCAAATGGGTGCGTGCCTGTGTGGCATCAAAGGCCAAGGCCCCTATCGGCGTCCCCACCGCAGCACCCAGTTGCAACGCATAGTAATCCTGGCTGGCTTGCATGCCGCCATAACCCGTAACCGAGTTGGTCAATCCAAGCTGGTAGGTTGCCTGGTAAAGCGCAGGTTTCTCACGCAGGTTATCGCTGCGTACTTCACCCGCAGTGATCGAATACCGTGATGAACCTGGGCGTAAGAGCTGTGCGACCGAGGCATACGGCACGCTGAAAGTCTGCTCGGTGCCGTCTGACTCACGCACGGTGACGACCAGATCCCCACCGTACCCGGTCGGGTACAGATCGTTGATCAGAAACTCGCCGGGGGTAACGTTGGTCTCATACAGCACCTGCCCCCCCTGGCGTACGGTGACACGAGCGTTGGTGCGGGCAATGCCACGGATATCCGGCGCGTAACCACGCAGGGACTCCGGCAACATCCGATCGTCGGTCGTCAGTTGAATGCCGGTAAACGGCAGCGTATCGAACAGTTGTCCGGTGGTGTTCGACTGCCCCATCAGCACGCGCGCCTTGAGCTGCGGAATATCGCGCTGCAGATAAGTATTGAGGCTGGTGTACTGGCTCTCACCGTTGTCCGTCCGGGTGTAAGAGCCGTTATGGCGCAGGTACCAGGCCCCGACGTTCACCCCGGCATTCACCCCGGCATACATAGAATTAAAGGTGCTACCATGCGACTCACTGGTGTAACCATTGACGTTGTAGCCCAGCAATAATGCCGGTACACCACTGTCCCACAGTTCCGGATTCACGGTGCTCCGGGCCGTACTCAGCGTGTAAGCCTGTGGGATCATGATATCCAGACGCTGTTCATTACTGTCATAATTAACTTTGGACTCCGGCAGTTTACGTACCAGATCCATACATAATTCGCCCTGGCCTTGCGGACCTAAAAAATCCGCCGGCAGCCTATCATAATTGAATGGTATATTTTTAATCAGCTCGCGGGTCAGGCAGGGATACACAGATTTGTCCGCCCGTGCCTTGAATTCAATATCGGTATTACTGACAAGTTGATTGTTAATGTATAAAGCAGTTTTATATACCCCAGGCAATCCCGTAGACCCATTGGCAAAACGGCTAAGATCCACTGACTTCTGATCGTCAACATTCAGGAATGAAGCATCAAACTCCAGATTTTTTGCGATCTCGGTCGGAGGGTTAATGGAATTTTCAGCACTGGCGCCACCCACGATAAACGTCGATAAGATAGCCATCGCGAGAGGGGTTAATTTTCTCTGGGATCCATACTGCAAATTTTTTGACATAACGCATCCCTTCATAACTCATTCCTGAATAGTGACAATCCTGTCACGCCGAATAGAGTATTTATGCAGCGAAACTATTATTTAATGATGGCATTGAAAGAATTAACTGCACCGTAGTCATTAACAAAATTCCCTGTCACGTTATTGCCCGCCTTCACTGGCAACGTAAATGTCTGTGTTCCATGCGGGGCCACCATCTCACCTTCCACCGTTTTCCCATTCACCGTAATGCTCGCAAAGGAGACATGATAAGGGGTTGGATTGATGGCCTGAAGGCTATTTCCTTTTGCACTCCAGGTGACAGCTTTGACGGCATCATTGGCGTTCCCCACCAACCCGACGGGCCGGTAGAACAGCTTGATGCGCGAGCGGAACGCCATCTGCAACAAATTATCCTCGGCTTTGGCCATTTTTTTGGCCGGTATCTCGAGCACGTTGAGCCAGAATACCGATTCTCTGTCCATCGGCAATGCACCGCCGGTGTAGCTGATACGCAAGGTCTGGCCTTTGCTGGGTTCCACACGGTTCATTGGCGGGGTTAACACAAAAGGTACCTGAATAGCGGCGGGTTTGGCCGCGGTATCGCCAGTATCGATCCAGCTTTGTATCAGCACAGGAGAAGGGCCGACATTGTTGAGTTTGACACTCACCTCTTTTGCATCAGACGGATAGATCACTCGAGTGCCGGTGATCACCACACTGGCCAGGCTGCTGGTCGTAAACAGGGCTACGGCTACCAGACAGAAGGCATGGGCGGTGTTCCGGGGAAAAAACGACATGATAAGCTCCTTGCTGACATGCTGAATGGGGGAGGGTTTCCCCTCCCACCAACGTATTACTTGTACTGAATGGAATAAACAACGTTACTCAGTACGGTACCCGCAGTGGTTGCACCGTCTGCATAGTACTCAACGGCATATGGCAGGTTGGCCGTACCCGCCGTCAGGTCATATGGAACATAAGTGGTATTCAGTCTCTGGTTCTGGTTACCCGCCTGGATCACAGCTTGAGTGGAGCTTGAGCCGTCACGCAGTTGCAGGCTGACATTACTCGCCGTACCGCCCATGTTTTTCAGGTGGCCGGTCACCAGATCAACAGAAGTTCCTGCTTCGAAGAAGGCAGAAACCGTCTGCAAGGTACCTGCGCAATTGCTCAGTGCCATGTTGAAGCCTGTACGTCCTGCGGTCTGGGCAGCGGCTGTCAATTGGTTGATCCCGATGGTTGGCAATTTCACGGTTGCGTCTGCCGCTTGACCATCAACAATAACGTCGCAGGTTGTTGCCGTCAGTTCACCATTGAATGTGATAGTCCCAGTAGAAGCAGCCTGAGCCAGGCCAACAGAGCCAAATAAAGCGACGAGAGATGCAACGATTGTTAACTTTTTCATATATATTCCTACATACCTTGTGTTGTTAAACCATTCTAATGTCCATTAGAATGACGGGGTCATCCATGTGATATGGATATATCTATATATGCTTTATCAATTACAGGAGAAACTCATTCGATAATTAAAGACTTGACCCTTTCATTATCTACAGAGTAGCCGATACCACGCACGTTGATTATCAGATTATCACGAAGACCAATTGATAACAGCTTGCTTTTTAGCTTTTTAATTTCTTGCCAAAGTCGTTGATTAGATGATGATAGACCAAACTCATCCCAAACATTTCTCATAATGTTATTTTTGCTGATGACTTCTATTCTTCTATTCTTAAGTAAAAATGCTAATAATCGGGTTTGCATTTCATTCAAAAGAACAAGCCTGAAAGACAATGGGCGTTCCTCATCTTCATTGATGAAATACATCAGCCTTCTGTGATTTACATTGAAGTAAATATCTTCATCGATTAGGAATCCATGCAAATTATCTTCCATAACTATCTCGGCTAATTTTTAGATTTTAAAAACCACCCATAATGTGGAGCTATTATAGCTGCAAATTGGCGTATAACAATCCATTCTAAATAATGAAAATCCCATCCATTAAAAATGGAAATCGAGATTTTATTTTTAAAAAATCATGAATAACAGAGTTTATATCTACTTAATTTTTAAAAATGAATCTTTCAACCAATTTCACTTATTCCGTTTTATTAGCCAAATATATTGAATGTACAATCTTATCGGATTTTTCTGCCATGGCGTTGAATTTTATAATATTATTCATATAGATACACCAATTTCATCATTAGGATTTATCTAACACCACCTCCGTCAAAATGAGCAAAATTGCGCATCATGTCGCTATACAGTCCGTGATGGACCAGTAATTTTTGGCGCCTGAATAGCCCGTTAATGAACGGACTACGTTTGGCCATGATCCTGTCTAGCCCCGTACAGCCGTTGTGCTGGGATATTAAGAGCCGGGCGTTGACCCGAGCAGCCGTTATCTCAGTATCTGAACGTTTGTGACAAGGTCAAAAAACGGACATGCACCTTTCTCAACGACTACACTTGTAAAATTGGTTTGATCGCGTGTGTTCTCTTGATGTTGCGTTGTTTACGAACAACGTTCTCCCTACGATCCCACTAACGGACTTGGTATGAAGATTGAAATTCTTAAACAGGCGGTTATGGATTCGCGAGACGGCATCACCATCTCTGACAATGCCATAGACGACAATCCTTTGATTTTTGTAAACCCGGCTTTCGAGAGAATGACCGGCTACTCCTTCGAAGAAATTACCAACATCAACTGCCGATACCTACAAAATAACGATCGGGAACAGCCAGAGCTGGAGATTGTGCGCAACGCCGTTAAAAATGGCGAGTACTGTCTGGTAACCTTGCGAAACTACCGCAAGGATGGAACCATGTTTTGGAATGAGTTAAGCATATCGCCAATTCATGATGAGAGTGGGGCTGTAACCAATTTTATCGGGATCCAAAAAGACGTAACACCAAGAATGATAATCCAGCAACAGCTTCGTGATGAGCATCGGTCCCTCGAGGAAATGAAAATACACTTCGAGCAACTCTCCATAAAGGATGGACTCACCGGGATTTATAATCGTCGCTTTTTTGATACGCAGTTCGACATTCAATGCAAAATTGCCATCCGTAATGGTGACTCATTGATGCTCGCCATGATTGATGTCGATCACTTCAAATCATTCAATGATATTTATGGGCATCAGGCAGGCGATGCAGCGCTAATACGTGTCGCTGATTGCTTGAGTCAGTCTTTCAAGCGGGGGTCTGATTTTGTAGCCAGGTATGGCGGCGAAGAATTTGTCATTCTCTCCAATGGGATGACCAAAGACCAGGCAACGCTGTATGTGCAGACGCTATGCCAACTCGTACGGGATTTGAGAATACCGCACTCCGCATCCAGCACTGGGTACTTGACTATAAGCATCGGTTTTTCAGTTCATACATTTGGCCAACTGCCCTCGCCTAACGTACTACTGACACATGCCGATAAAGCGCTTTACGTAGCTAAAGCCCGGGGCAAAGATCAGTTTTTCAGTCTTTAGCAAAACCCGCCGTAAACCCTCGACAAATACGGACGGGGATATAAGGCAAAAAGCCCGAAGGGATTTAAAGATCGGTCAGGCGTTGACTGACTCTGAATGTAGGCTCCGAGAGTCTAAATAGTTGCCCCTCCTGCGTTACAGACAAAGTACGATCTTGACCACAACAGCCCTGACACTTGCAGAATTTGTGGGCCGACGGCCGGTCACACCGTATCCGCACGACCTCCTCCCTATAACAACGCGGAGCGTTTATGTTCTTGGTCTTTCGAGAGGAACAGGTTATATTTCCATTATTCTGGAAATATAGAATAAAGGTGTTTATGGAGCTTTCAAAAGCAGCGGATACCCTGAAAGAACTGGGGCATCCAACACGTCTGAGTGTGTACAGAGAGCTGGTTAAAGCCGGGCATCAGGGGCTACCTGTAGGAGAACTGCAAAAGCGGCTTGAGATCCCTGCTTCAACATTAAGCCATCATCTGTCAGCGCTGATTTCAGTTTCCCTTGTGCATCAGGAACGGCAAGGACGAATACTTTTTTGCCATGCTCACTATGAAAGTCTGGACGCACTGATCGCCTTCCTTACTGAGGAATGTTGCACTGGTAGCGCTGATTGTTCCACTACTGCCATAAATCTAAAAAATGGAGAGATAAAATGACGGACGAGCTTAAGAACGTTGACAGAGGTTTATTCGACACGTCAATTAACGAGGGGAGATTCGGTGTTCCTGCCATTCAACATCCTGCCCGCATTCTGATGCTTTATGGTTCTGTACGCGAACGTTCATACAGCCGACTGGCAACTGAGGAAGCAGCAAGATTATTGACTGCGATGGGCGCAGAGGTGCGGATCTTCAATCCTTCTGGCTTGCCTCTTCCTGATGATGCACCTGAATCGCATCCTAAAGTGATGGAGCTACGCGAGCTGGTTCGTTGGTCTGAAGGGATGGTGTGGTGCTCACCTGAGCGGCATGGTGCGATGACCGGCATCATGAAGGCCCAGATTGACTGGATACCCCTATCGGAAGGCGCAGTTCGTCCTTCTCAGGGTAAGACGCTGGCCGTTATGCAGGTCTGCGGTGGCTCTCAGTCTTTCAATGCCGTAAACCAGATGCGCATTCTTGGCCGTTGGATGCGGATGATCACCATTCCAAATCAGTCCTCAGTGGCGAAAGCCTGGCAGGAATTTGATGGGGATGGCCGTATGAAACCATCATCTTTTTACGACCGCATTGTAGACGTGATGGAAGAACTGATGAAGTTTACTCTTCTGACCAGAGGGAGTTCAGCTTATCTCGTTGATCGCTACAGCGAACGAAAAGAGTCGGCAGAAGAGCTTTCCCGGCGAGTCAATCAGAGCAAGATTTGAGGCCTGACATGAGTGATTTGATTGCTTTCAATTCGTGTGTGGCGTTTTTTCAGGCGGCAACATGAGACTGGGCTATCCCACGTTTTGACATCAACCCACCGGAAAATGGCGAAGTAACATAAAAAAAAGCAGGGGGGAGTTACTTCTCCCCTATTTTCCTAAGCCTGTAGTTTTGGGTTTGAAATTCCTTGTTTTTTTATTATAGTTCCCGCTTAGCTCATGTGACTGAGCTTGATTTGATGGCTGGATGAATGTGTTTTTACTGGCTACACACTCTTCTGAAAGTAACTAAAGCAGACCTGAGGCCTAAATTTTATCATGTGTATTACGCCACCCTGAGTTTTCCCTTCCTTCGTCGTACTGAGCCAGCCTCTGCACGCACTCAATAACGTCCCGTCTGCGGATGTGTTTTACCGTACATAAATTTTTGCCCTCAAGGGCTGACTGTATCTAAAAACCGAGAAATAACCATGTTGCTGTCCTCAACGCGTAAGGACTGGCTGGGTAACGTCCGTGGTGACGTACTGGCCGGAATTGTTGTCGCGCTCGCACTCATTCCAGAATCGATCGCCTTTTCCATCATTGCCGGTGTCGATCCCCAGGTAGGGCTCTACTCTGCTTTCTGTATCCCGGTAGTTATGGCTTTCTTTGGCGGGCGTCCGGCGATGATTTCTTCATCCACAGGTGCAATGGCGCTGCTGATGGTGACGCTGGTTAAAGACCACGGCCTTCAATATCTGTTGGCGGCTTCCATTCTGACGGGGGTCTTCCAACTGATAGCGGGTTATCTGAAATTAGGCAGACTGATGCGTTTTGTCTCACGCTCAGTGGTAACCGGATTCGTCAACGCGCTGGCAATTCTGATCTTTATGGCGCAATTACCTGAACTGACTAATGTGACCTGGCATGTTTATGCCATGACTGCGGCGGGTCTAGGAATTATTTATCTCTTCCCGTACCTTAACAAAACCATTCCTTCACCACTTGTCTGCATCGTGGTGCTGACTGGCATTGCCATGTGGCTGCATCTGGATGTACGAACTGTAGGTGACATGGGTAAACTTCCAGACAGCCTGCCTGCCTTCCTGCTTCCCGACGTGCCGCTAACTATCCAGACACTGCTCATCATCCTGCCATATTCTGCGGGGCTTGCGGTTGTTGGCCTGCTTGAGTCAATGATGACCGCTACTATCGTGGATGACATGACCGATACCCCCAGTGACAAGAACCGGGAATGCAAAGCGCAGGGTATCGCCAATATTTGTGCGCCCTTTGTCGGAGGAATGGCTGGGTGTGCGATGATCGGGCAGTCGGTTATCAACGTAAAATCAGGCGGGCGTGGGCGACTTTCTACTCTCACGGCTGGCGTAGTGCTGCTTTGCCTGATTGTGTTCCTACGTGACTGGGTATCTCAGATCCCCATGGCAGCGCTCGTCGCGGTGATGATTATGGTATCCATCGGAACGTTCTCCTGGCGCTCGATTACCAACCTGCGTACACATCCACTTTCAACCAGCGTGGTCATGCTCGCCACTGTCGCTGTCGTGGTTGCAACACATAATCTGGCCTTTGGCGTGCTGACTGGCGTACTGATAGCCTCTCTCAACTTTGCCACAAAAATATCCCGGTTCATGAGAGTCACTTCTGTTCTTGAGGATTCGAGCCGAACCTATACCGTTACCGGCCAGGTTTTTTTTGCCTCGGCAGACCGCTTTACCAGACACTTTAATTTCCGCGAAACCATTGAGCATGTGGTGATAGATGTTTCACATGCCCATTTCTGGGACATCACATCCGTCAGCGCTCTGGATAAGGTGGTCATTAAGTTCCGCAGAGAAGGCACGGAAGTTGAGATCCGTGGGATGAACGAAGCTACCAGCACCATCGTTGACCGTTTTGGTGTTCACGATAAACCCGAAGCACTCGAAAAAGCAGGCTTCTGATACTTCGTTAACACGGGTCCCCAGAAAAAAGGGCGAGAACTCTCGCCCTTTCATCATCTCGACTATTTTACCTACACAATCAACTTAAGCGATGCCCCTTTTCATCAACCACCTTCTCACCGTCTTCCTTGGTAAACGCACTTTTCTGCGCCTCTGGAAGAATATCCAACACGACTTCAGAAGGGCGGCACAGCCGGGTTCCCAGCGGCGTCACGACAATGGGACGGTTAATCAGGATCGGATGCTGCAACATAAAGTCGATGAGTTGATCGTCAGTAAAACGGTCTTCGGCAAGCCCTAACGTTTCATACGGCTCAACGTTTTTACGCAGCAGAGCCCGTACTGCAATGCCCATATCGGCAATAAGTTTGCCCAACTCATCGCGTGATGGTGGCGTCTCAAGATAATGAATAATAGTCGGTTCGGTGCCGCTGTTACGGATCATCTCCAACGTATTACGCGAGGTGCCGCAGGCCGGGTTGTGATAAATGGTAATGTTGCTCATATCAGGATCTCATTACAGAGTAACAGAGAGACGTAGCGCCAGCGCGGCCAGCGTTACAAACAGCACAGGCAGCGTCATGATAATCCCGGTGCGGAAGTAATATCCCCAAGTGATCGTCATGTTCTTCTGTGAAAGTACGTGCAGCCACAACAGCGTTGCCAGGCTACCAATAGGAGTTATTTTAGGCCCCAGATCGCAGCCAATCACATTGGCATAAATCATTGCTTCCTTGATAACCCCTGAAGCGGTGCTGCCATCAATCGACAATGCGCCGACCAGCACGGTAGGCATGTTGTTCATGATAGATGACAGGAATGCGGTCAGGAGCCCTGTGCCAAAGGTGGCGGCCCAAAGCCCTTGGTCTGCCAGTAAACTCAACACGCCAGAGAGATATTCTGTTAGTCCGGCATTACGTAAACCATAGACAACCAGATACATCCCCAGTGAGAAAATCACAATCTGCCAGGGCGCACCGCGCAGCACTTTACCGGTGTTAATGGCATGTCCTCTTTTAGCGACGACAAACAGGATAGCGGCTCCAACAGCCGCAATAGCGCTAACCGGGATCCCTAATGGTTCCAGCACAAAAAAACCGACCAGCAGAAGAAGTAATACAATCCAGCCGGTTCTGAACGTCGTCGGGTCCTTGATTGCGAGTGCGGGTTGTTTCAGACGTTTCAGGTCATAGGTCGGCGGAATATCTTTACGAAAGAACAGATGCAGCATCACCAGCGTGGCAATAATGGCGGCAATATCCACCGGCACCATCACTGAAGCGTATTCAGTGAAACCCAGATGGAAGAAGTCTGCCGAAACAATATTGACCAGGTTCGACACAATAAGCGGTAGGCTGGCGGTATCGGCAATAAACCCAGCGGCCATAACGAAAGCCAACGTAGCGCTTTTACTGAACCCGAGAGCCAGTAGCATAGCGATAACGATCGGTGTCAGAATGAGAGCCGCACCATCATTGGCAAATAGCGCTGCCACCGCCGCACCGAGCAGAACGATATAGGTAAACAACAGGCGACCACGGCCATTTCCCCAGCGGGAAACGTGCAGAGCTGCCCACTCAAAAAAGCCAGACTCATCCAGCAGCAGGCTGATAATAATGACGGCAATAAAGGTTGCGGTGGCGTTCCAGACGATATTCCACACTACCGGGATATCCGCAATGTGTACCACCCCCGACACCAGAGCCAGTATCGCGCCCAGAGTGGCACTCCAGCCGATCCCTAACCCCTTCGGCTGCCAGATTACCAACACGATGGTCAGGATGAAAATTGCTCCTGCCAGTAACATAAAACCTCCTGACAGGGCAGCGTAACTGCCCTGTATCTGTTAAAAATCAACCTGCGAGCTGTTTGAGTTTGTCGATACCTGTTGGCTCTACTGCAAGAACAGGAACCAACGCAACACGGTTAGTATGCTGGCGCTTAACGGCCTCTATTTGAGGTAGCTCCTGCTGCGCACGCTGACGAAGCAGCGGTGAATGAGTTTCCGCGATGGAAAGACTGTTATTGATAATCCAGCCCCAGGGATGGATCCCCGCCCGTTCAAGATCGGCCTGCAAATTTGCCGCCTCCAACACGGGGGTAGTTTCAGGCAGCGTGACCAGTAAGACTTTGGTGCGCTGCGAGTCCTGAAGCTGCATCATCGGCGTCGTGAAATGAGCTTTATCTCCCATTTTCTTTGCTATCTCCCGGTGATATGCCCCGGTGGCATCAAGTAACAACAATGTATGCCCGGTCGGTGCCGTATCCATGACAACGAATCGTTTACCCGCTTCCCGGATCACCCGCGAGAAAGCCTGGAAAACAGCAATCTCTTCAGTACAGGGAGAGCGTAAATCCTCTTCCAACAGATGTTTCCCCGCCTCATCCAAGTCACGTCCTTTGGTTTCAAGGATATGCTGACGATAACGTTCTGTTTCAGCATGAGGGTCTATTCTGCTGACCTGCAGGTTATTTAGGCTTCCATTGAGGGTTGTACTGAGGTGCGCAGCAGGATCTGACGTCGTGAGATGCACATCAAATCCCATCTCGGCCAGCCTGACTGCTATTGCAGCAGCCATGGTTGTTTTACCCACGCCACCTTTGCCCATCAGCATAATCAGGCCATGTTCACTGCGGGCAATCTCGTCAACCAAAGTGGACAGTGACGGGAGCGATGGTTGTTGCAGCGAGTGTTCTTCAGCGAAGGAAACTGTTTCAGGCCCGGAGGCGAGAAGCCCCCTTAGTGCAGGAACGCCAACCATATTTACTGGTTGAAGGAATAAGGTGTCCGTTGGCAGACCGGCCAGACCGACAGGAAGGGTTGCCAATGCCTCCTGCTCCCGGCCCCATATTGCAGCCGCCAATGCATCGTTTACCGCTGCTGTTTCAGGTAAAACACCGTTGATGACCAGATACTGATTTTTGAGGCCAATCGCCGCAAGCTCATTATGAGTACGGGCGACCTCCTGCAGCGTGGATTTTTGCAGTCTTGCCACTAAAACCAACCGCGTACGCTCCGGGTCAGACAAAACCTTAACGGCGTGCGAATATTGCTCACGCTGTTTTTCCAGCCCTGCCATCGGGCCAAGACAGGAAGCCCCGTCTGGATTACTCTCAATAAAGCCACTCCACGCTCTAGGTAACTGGAGAAGGCGAATGGTGTGGCCCGTAGGCGCGGTATCAAAAATGATATGGTCAAAACGGGTCAATAATGATGCGTCAGTCAGCAACCCGGTAAATTCATCAAAAGCTGCAATTTCTGTGGTACATGCACCTGAGAGTTGCTCGTTAATACTGTTAACGACATCATCAGGCAGAATGCCTTTGATGGGATCAACAATTCTGGCCCGATATTCCTGGGCGGCTGCCTGTGGATCAATTTCCAGCGCTGAAAGTCCTGGTACAGAGATCACAGGCAGAATGGTGTTGCCAATAGTCTGGTCAAAGACCTGGCCGACATTTGAAGCCGGATCGGTGCTGACAAGCAGAACCCGCTTGCCCTGCTCCGCCAGACGGATAGCCGTGGCGCAGGAAATAGAGGTTTTACCGACGCCCCCTTTACCGGTAAAAAACAGGTAAGGGGGAATATTCTGTAAGAATTTCATCTGTCCTCCAGACATGTTCAGCAACAGGAAGTCTTACCGCCACAGCAACCCGTAGGAGCTAATCCTATCTTCTCCAGTGGTATACTAAACCAGCGAGCCAACTCGGCACGTTTCGGGTATCGCCCTGCCATTACCGTTTCTCCGTCCAGTAACAGCAGTGGCAGTCCTTCAGCCCCCGATGCCTCAAGGAACGCTTTAGCTTTCTCGTTTTGTACAAAGTTCATGGGTTGCTGCGCCAGGTTATAACGGTCAACCTGGACGCCTCGCTGTTTCAGCCATTGCACATCCGCAGAAAAATCAACCAGAAACTGCTCGACCTCAGTACCGCAAACGCCGGTACTACAGCACATCGCTGGGTCAAACACCGTTAACGTTTTCATTTTTAACACCTCACATTCGAAAAAACATATGTGTATAGGTAAATTTTTTTAAAGACAAATAGCCTTGCCGCTGCCAGAGCAGTTGGCTGATACCAGCTTGCGAGCAATGCTCTGAACGTCTTCTTGTTGGCTTAACCAGGCCTGCTCGATAACCTGAGCAGCCCAGGAAGGAATATGCGGAGATAATCTGTAGTGAACCCATTTCCCCTGCTTACGATCCAGCAACAGTTCGCTTTCCCGTAACATTGCCAGATGGCGGGAGATCTTGGGCTGCGACTGCTCCAATGCTGCGCAAAGATCGCACACACACAACTCCCCCATCTCCTTGAGCAGGAGCACGATACCCAGACGGGTTTCATCGGATAGGTTTTTGAAGAGCTGTAAGGGGGTAAGCGGCATAGTTGTCTCCTGATGATCGATCTTAATCATAATCGGATTGGATATGGAGTCAATTACATATTCGAATTTTCATATGTGAAATCACGAATAACCGCAAACGTTGATGCCAGTTTGCCTTGTAACGTGATAGCACGGCACAATTTTATCACTGGCTGAGCAAAGTAAATGAGCCATACCCGCGAATATCCCTGATTGCGTAGGCTTAAGCTTTTTATGGATGATTGATCCTATTGCAAAATAACCCGCGTCGTAGAGTTTTCCAAACTCAGCCACGCGAACTTTTGCAAATGTAGTCATACAGGCGCTGGGTATCCGCCAGTGAACAGAGCCGCGTTCCAAGATTAAGCGTGGCTGCACTGCCTGCTGCAACGCCGAACCGAACCATATCCACCAGCTCTGCCCCGTTCGCCAATTTCAGCACCATCGCGCCTACCATGCTGTCACCTGCCCCGACGGTGCTAAGTTTCTTCACCGGTGGCGGGACTATCTGTATACAGGTATCACTATCAACGGCGAGAGCCCCTTGAGGGCCGAGTGATACAACAACCCGCTCAGCTCCGCCCTGTTGTACCAACTCCTTAGCGGCAGCCCGGACATCATCAGGATGCTCCAATGACCGCCCGATAAGCGCAGACAGTTCATTCTGATTCGGTTTTACCAAAGCCAGCCCCCCTACATCCAGGCAGGCCTGTAAAGCATCCCCGGAACTGTCGACGATACACTGCAATCCCATGGCTTGCGCCTGCTTAATCAGGTCGGTTAATTTTGCCAGCGTGGTGCCCGGTGGCAAGCTGCCACTCACCACCAGAATCGAACCATGGGGGATCTTCTGCACCTTCAACAGAATCTGGTCAAACTCGGCATCATTAACCCTTGCCCCTGGCATAACAAAACGAAACTGTTCACCGCTATTATCCACATGGACATGCAGGTTCTGCCTTGTCCAGTCCTGAGCTTTCAGGGTTTCTGTAACAATGCCTTCCCGATCAAGCAACTCTTTTAAGTGCTCACCCGTTGGCCCACCAATGGGAAAAATCGCACTGGCTTGCCCACCAAGATAAACAACGGCACGGGCAACATTGATACCGCCCCCACCAGGTTCAAAAATGGGGGTGGTGCAGCGCAGTTTCCCTTCAGGGTAGATCTTGGGAGTGGTCGTCGCACTATCGAGAGAAGGGGAAAGTGTTAAAGTAAAAATCTGAGTCATGATGGTCAAATCCTCTTTTTCTGATTTTACTTTGTCGATTAGGTTGAGGAAGAAAAGGGAAAATATGGGTCATGCACCGCGACTGGGAGCATTTACCCAAGCCAGAATATATCCGTACACCACAAGTATATACCTAAAGAGCTTAAGGATAATGTTAAGCAACGTGCAGCACTCAATGGCCGCTCGCTCAATGCGCAGCTGGTGCAGATTGTTCAAGATGCCATGTCCAGGCCTTCACCTGTTATTGGCTACCGTAGCGACACGGAAAAGTTAGCCGCTCAGCAGGCCGAAACCGTCAAGAAGATGGTTTTCTAAACACTCGTGCAGATGTATGCTGATAAAAAATAATTAGTTAGGACTCTGGGATGAAAAAGATCATCATTGCCATGTTGGCCTTGGCCTCACTACCCGCTAGCGCCGAGTGCTGGGTTGTGTCGAACTTAAAAGGCTCAACATTCATGAAGGATGATGCCTACAAACAAACGGATGACGGTTTTAGCGGCTCGTTCATGATAACCATTGATGAGAAAAACTCATCCGTTGTGACAAACGGCACAGACGCTGGAGGGATAAAATATATTCCTATATCCCAAAATACGCTTATTGGATTATCTCAGTCTGATTCTGGTGAGGCGGTTGAGACGTGGTCTATCAACAATGATGGAAAGGTCATGATGACAAAAGTCCTAACCGGATGGGGAGGGTTTGACTCCTCCAAAGCATTCGTTGGTGATGTAACTGGCAAATGCTAAACGCTACAGCCGGGGGCTATATATATAAAATTTTAGCGTTATCTTTGTTACTGGCGCCATGCGTTTCTAATGCTCAGTGCTGGGTGGTCTCCAACCTGAAAGGCCAGTCTCAATTCAGTCCTGAGTACAAACTTCAACAAGATGAGGCCGCTGGGACATACCATATTTCTATAAATGGGAATACAGCAAGCCTTACTTCAGTTGGTGATGTATATCAATCAGGACTTACGTACTCACCTGTGTCATCAACTTCTATGGTTGGAGAATCTCACGGGAAAAGTAACTCCTTCATCGAGACATGGGCGATTACACCTGATGGGAAAGTGCTCTACACTAAAACTCGGGCTAGTTCTTCACATTGGAGCCAATTGTCATCTTTCATCGGCGATGTTATCGGGGAGTGTTAGCCATCCTCAACTAATTATTAGAGCTTTTTATGGTAAATTAATTTTGTGCCTTATAGTAATTGTTTTAACTGGCTGCGTTCAATTCAGTCAGGTAAACCGCGGCGATGGAAAAGCATAGAAATGGTTCAGCATTATGTGCACCTCTCCTTTTCTCATTTAGCCGAACATGCGAGAAAAATTGACGAAGTCTTGGCGGGGGGATATCTCTAATCTGGCACTTTTGGAAAAAGTAGCAATCTGAATTTAGAGGTAACTATATGATTCAAAATGGTACGCCCTACAGGGCTCGAACCTGTGACCTACGGCTTAGAAGTGCGAAGGCAATACACTTCTAAGTATCTAAATAACCGCAAGATAGTTATTATTATCCAATTAAAACAATATGATAAATAAAAAACCTCATTGACGAAAATTGATGAGCGTTGATCTTTATAGCCTCAATTTACTTACACCAGCCGTTACATTAGCATCTGGTGTAAGTATTCAATAAGGAGCTACAAATGGCATCTTCGAGACAAAAATTCACCTTCGAACGATTACGTAGATTTGAACTAACTGAAGGAAAATCGCAAGAGTTTCTTTGGGATTCAGATGTAACAATGCTGGCCTGCCGTGCAACTAAAGGGACAAAAGCATTTATCTTCCAGAGTGTGTTTCTAGGGAAAACTCTGCGCATGACGATTGGCAAGATTAGCGACTGGAAAATCGATGATGCACGTACTGAAGCACGAAGACTTCAGATGCTTATTGATACAGGAATCGATCCCCGCGTTGCTAAGGCAGAGAAAATTGCTGCCGTAGAATCACAACAGGCTGAATCACGCAGAGGGAAAGTTATGTTCTCTACTGCCTGGGAAGAATATCTCAAAGAACTGAAAACGGGCATCAGCGCCAAAACTAAACGCCCTTACTCACCACGCTACCTTGCGGACCATATCAGGCTTTCTGATCGTGGGGGAAAGGCTAGAAAAGTCGGTGATGGTTTAACTATCGCCGCACCATTAGCATGTTTCCTGGATTTACCTTTATCAGAAATCACCCCAGTGCTCATTACTGAGTGGCTGACAAGGGAGAGACAAACCCGCCCGACGGTCACGGCCAACTCATACCGCATCCTTCGAACATTTTTGAAGTGGGTCGAGGACAACAAGCAGTTTCAGAGGATTATTCCAGTTGATCTCACCCAAGACCGTAATGTTAGAAAAATGGTACCAGTATCTGCCAGTAAAGCAGATGATTGCCTTCAGAAAGAGCAGCTGAAGAGCTGGTTCACTGAAGTAAGACGGTTAAGCAATCCTGTGATTTCAACCTATCTCCAGGTTCTTTTGCTCACGGGGGCACGGCGAGAGGAAATAGCATCTCTACGTTGGACCGATATTGATTTCAAATGGTCCAGCATGCGGATCAAGGATAAGGTTGAGGGCGAACGTATTATCCCATTGACACCTTATGTCTCAACTATTCTGGCTGAACTGGCTAGAACATCAAAAAGTGATGTTAGTAAAGATCGCTGGGTCTTTACCAGTAATAGTAAGAGTGGGAAAATTGTCGAGCCCCGAAAGGCACATAACCAAGCATTAGAGCAGGCAAACTTACCCCATATCAGTTTGCACGGCTTACGTCGGAGCTTTGGAACACTGTCAGAATGGGTGGAAGTACCAACAGGCGTTGTAGCGCAAATCATGGGGCACAAACCGAGCGCACTTGCGGAAAAGCATTACCGCCGACGCCCTTTAGATCTTTTGCGAAAATGGCATGAAAAGATTGAGACATGGATCTTAAAACAAGCAACAATTCGCGAAAAAATAAGTGTCGATCTGCGTTGATTTAATTAAAAATCAAATGGTTAGATTTTTTTGAAGGAATTGACAGAAATGGATTTTCAGGTGAGAATTCCAACTGTGTCCTTCATGACCACTTTTAAAACAGGAAATAAACATGATGATAGATTCAAGTATTGAGTCCACAGAAATCAGCCAGGAGGCTATCAGAGCTCGATGGGGGGTCAATTCAACAGTGTCACATCAGACTGTTAACATCTCAGAATCTTGGGAACAAGTTATCCAGCATCTGAAAGACGTTAGGTTTGGTTTTCATAAATCTGTGGCGCGTGCCAAAGAAAAATGTTCATTGCTCAGGAAAAGAATGCGCAACATTACGCTGCATAATGTTGTTGCCCGTATTGTGCCGTTCAAAAACCAGACATCAAGATCACATCAAAGTACAACAAAATCGGTAAAAAGCACTTCGCCTTCAGGATCAAGTGATGGTAGTGACCCCGATCCTGAAACTGTTTCCTCCTCGCTCAAAGTAGCTTCTTTCAAAAAACTCCTCCAAAAATTAATACAACCCAATGCTTTCTTTGCCCACATCTTAAACAATGAGGTGGCAAAATGAACGCATTCGAACTCTCAGATACCACCCAGCCACAACTCATTTCAACAACTGAGTTAGCTAAAATCATTAGCTATAAATCCCAAACCATTCGCAAATGGCTTTGCCAAGATAGATTACCTGAAGGGTTGCCTCGGCCAAAACAAATCAATGGTCGCCATTATTGGTTATATAAGGATGTAGAAAACTTTATATTAAGTTTCTCGGCTGAGGTAACCATTGATAATTAAGATAACCTTGTCCTTTTGTTTTTAATTTGCATGCTATTCCACTGTTAGCAGTGGAATAGTAGATTTGATGTTAAATAAAGGAAATCATTATGCCAATGAAAGTTACATTTTCTACAAATGACATTTCTACGATGAGCGTTTACAAAGAGGTTAGTCGAATCAAAAAACGTTCTGTATCCTTCGTTATTCGTCAAACACTACGTGAAGCTGCACCATCACTTTTGAAAAAACAAGTACCATTTCTTAGTGGAGCCATAAAAAAAACAGATTCAGAATTTTATCTAGATATATGGAAAAATCATATTCAGATGTCTAATGATATTCTGGATGCAATGAACTTTAAAAATAATATTATTGGACAGAGAATGGGCCATCTTGAGAGAGGTGAAATTATGGGGAAACTTAACAAGTTAATGAATGAAAGTGAAATAAAAAACACCATTTATATTTATATAGAAAGAAAAGTCAGTTACGCAAAAAGATTTGGATCGGGTATTAGCACTATCCTATCACTTAGAAAAACAATTCATGAGGGCATTTTTTTTGATATAAAAAGGGCTGTATTAATTCCTATCATTGAATTAATAGCTTACAGAATAGATAGTGTTTTAGAAAAGAATTGCATAGATTTTTCGTTTCCTCATATTTGCTGGATACCTATTTATTACATTAATGATAAGGCAGTGATGATCCCTGTCATTCGTAGATGTGACGTTTCATCTTTAGCTCAGTCTGAGGGTGAGATCATCATAATCAATCCTTTTGATGACGCAATCAGAAATGAAATTAATTAATGCAATAAAACACGACGCTGACTTTTTCTCATAACAAATAAATCTGTTAAACAGGTTTTTACATTATCACACAACAAACATGAAACTAAACCATGATGCTTTAAGGCACTTAGAGGTAGCTTTAATTAATAACTGATACCGGAGTTAAGCAGAATGTCTAGATTTTTTTACCATTTATACCGGAATGTGGGTGAGGTTGAGGTTGAGGATCAGAATCTTAAGTCGGAGATTGAAGACGTTCGCAAAGCTTTATCGATAAGTTCGGAACGGACACTGATTGACAGTCAGCCGTCACCCAACAAATTGAATTCTTTGGAAATCCTTATCAACCGAGGGATGGGCAGAGGCGACGATCTGGTTGTGTTAGAACTCAATAGTTTGGGGATCAACGCAGAGGAGATCCAGGAGAACATAATACGATGCGCTAAAAAGGCTATACGCATTCATTGTTACTTCCCTCAAAAGAAGCTAACCCCGGCTGCTGATGGGTATGTTTTTACTTTATTACTTCCGCAGATACAAAATGAATGCAGGAAGGTAAGTTTATCGGCGTTGAAGACCAGGAATGTTACTAAACCATTAGGGAGGAAAGAAGGAAGTGAATACTACAATGATATTCTGACATGTAAGACCATGGGACTGACACAATCACAAACAGCTGAAAAATTGAGGATCAGTATATCGACTGTTAAGCGTAATTGGAATAAAGGAATTATCGGTTAATTCAACAAGCTAATTACAGAGTAACTTTTAAACAGTCATCACAGGCTGGGACTAACTTCATCTCAAATTTAGGTGTAGGAAAAGGTATTATAATGGCTATATAATCTCACTACCTATTAATAGTTAGCTAAGAGATATATTACCAGTCAGATTACAACAGTATGTCCATACTAAGATCTGATACCAGTATATACCCCTGCCTTTGAGTAAGTATAGCCCTACCTTTGTGGCAATAACCAATATGGTCCCTGACAGATCGTAGGACCAACTACATAGGTATATATTATGAACACATACATTGGGTCGCATGGATTACACAATGCAGACAATCTAGACACAATACTTGAGGTACTCGGCTATGCCACCAATGAGTATTCCAGCGTTATGGCTGTGCGTGCTGATTTCCATTATCCCCCCATACTGGAAGATACCGTCTGCTGCTTCCCTAACCTTAAACCTGGAGCAATATCCCGGTCCATAAACGCGTTAAAAGAGATGTTGAAAAACAGTGAGCGGCGAAGAAAACGTAACGGTACACAGGTCCACCGCAATACCCTGCGTAATGTATGGGCTAAAGAATTCAGCCAGTCAGGGAAATGCCACTTCCACGTTTGCTTTGTATTCAACGAACAGGCCTACAACAAGCTGGGAGATTATAATATCGACACCAGCTTACGAATGATGATCACCAGAGCCTGGTACAGTGCATTAGGACTGGAACTGGAGGACTACCCTGGGTTGGTTCACTTCCCTGATAACTGCCGGTATATCCTGGACCGAAACTCAGCAGATTATATCTATGAGTACGGGGAGCTACTACATCGACTGGACTATTTGACCAAACTTGATAGCAAAATTTACGAAGAAGGTGAACGCAACTTCGGAGGTAGTCGGAAATAGCCATGTGAGCAGGCCTTCTCTGCGTGGGAAGGCCTTTTTTACTTCAGAGTTAAGTAATATGCCCCACGATCGCACAAATTAACCGGTAATCAGTGACGTAGAAAATCTCCGGGCTATCAGCGCTTTGCTCACCGATAAAGAAGACCCAAGCCTTATCTTTTAATCTTTTTGCTTTAGCTTCCTGTGCCTCTGTCCGAGCAGCTTCCAACTCTTTACTTACCACTGTCCGCTTGGCTTTTGACCACCCAGCCCATTTTATGTGGATCTGGTAACTTCGGGAAGGTTTACGCTTTCCTGATTCGTCTTCTGCCCACGCGCCAGACAACGAGATGATGAGTTTTTCATCATCTTCAACAAATTTATTCCAGAGTAGTTCAGCATAAAAGATCTTTGGCTCCGGGTAGGGCTGAATTTTACTTTGGAGCTTTTTAAACACATCTGAGTAAGTTTGCCCCTTGATACCAGGAACGTTTAGCGACATTCCTCGATCATATGGGAAGCGGATGAAGGCACGGCAAATATTGCGGATAGTATTCACTTGACGCCGGGATTGTCGTTCAGGTGAATTACCTTCACCAGATACTGAGGATGCTGAACGCGTCGAACTGGACTTGCTTTCATCACCTGCGATACTTGGTTCAACAACCGGGCGTTGCTCAATCAACTTTAATCCCGAGGGCATTAAACTTGGAGCACTGTCCAGTATGTTGCGGACACTCTCCTTCTGCCCCTGGCGAATTACTGTGCTTTCAGCATCAGCATCACATTCATGATGATGTTGAATATGGCGTTTCTTTTTAAAATAGGCTCTGACTTTTTTATCTTTTTCCCATGCAGCCGGATGCATGGTTATACCACATCCCCAGCACACGTAGCCTTCAGTATCAACGCTATCCAGCAGCCAGAGATCTTCAGCCTCGACTTTTTCTCCGGTACGTTTATCACGTGCAGATTCCATTACTTTCTCCTTAACGCAGAACGTTTGTATAGGCTAGTAGCCTTTATTCAAACCGCTGTTCCCTTTCACTATCTTCCCGTTGTTCGCATTCTTTTTGGCGTTCTACCCACTGAATCATTTTTTCACAAACTACTTTGGCAGCCTCAGAGATACCTGGGCATTCGTGTTTGAGCAATTGACCCATCGCATCCGCTCTAAGTTGCATGACGTTCGCCCGACTTCCAGACCAAGATGAAGGAATAACTCGCTCAGCGAAAGAATCAAGAACAGCTTTTGGATTAGGTGAGGCCTCAAGAAACTTGATAGCATCTTCCGTCAAGGTAAGTTCGTTCTGCTCGGGATCTTTTGGTGCTTCATAGATCAATGCATCCTTTGACCAAAGAGTTATACCAGCCGCAATAGAAGGCCATACGTGTGGATCATTTTTTGCCTTACACCACTCAATTAAGTCGTCGACATCAATTTTGGCAAGCGGTAACCCACGTGAGCTACTACGGTTAATAAAAAATAATCTTCTTTTTTTCTGTTCTTCATCCCCTTCAAAAATGCGATCAAGGAATGCCTCAGGCATCAATGCTGCGGTTGCCTCAATGGACTTTTTAAAAGACTGAATATAACCGTAGTGCCTATCAACAAAAGAAAAAATGGTGTCCAGCCATTCTAACTTTTCTGACTCATTGCCATCAAAACGCAGCGCAGCACCAACGACGAGCTCCATTCTATAATCTCTGGACCCACCAGAGACATTATCATCTCTGTTGAGTCTATGGATTGCGGCTCTCAGGCCAGCCTGCCTAAGGTCCGTACCAAGAGTATCAACTGTTTTATCCTTGCCATGAACCTTCATGCTGAGAGCATCTAAAACTACATCATCGCCATTTGGTTTACTCAGCAACTGGAGAGTAAGATCAAGAACACAGTCTCTTGGTAAATTAGCATATTGCTCTCCCCACAGGATCGGTCCATACATGGACAAATTAGTGCCAGACTCATCCAGAAGCGTCATGCAGCGCTCCAAATCCTGTACTGTGAACTCCCGCCGCGGATGCAAGCTAACCAATACCTGTCTAAGTTCAGAATGCTGCACGCATTGGTCAAGAAACTCCTGCGCTAATGCTGGATCAACAGAGTCAACTTCTTCAATGAAGCCACCTATGACTTCAAAGCCTTTATTAATACCTGGCTGCTTTTCTATTTGTTCAACAAGTCGCTGCCAGCCAACACGTAGATCATGTGCCCCTCGAGCAAGTCCTCGACCAAAGACGGCGCGATAGGGCATTCCACCGATGAAAAACAGCTCTGCTCCTAACTCCTCAAGCACATGATTTGATAAGGCAAAGTCCTGTCCCAATTGAAGTACTTTGGCTTCCAGTCGTTTTCCGGCTGCGGCATATTTATTGGAGTCCTCATGATCGAAATCCGCATCCAGTGCCCAATAATCATGATTTGTACTCAACACATATGTCTTTATTGTTGGAATTAACTCCGTGGGCTCCAACTCCTTCTCTAAGGCAGCAAGATTGTCCGGCAACTGCTCAACATCATCTCCATCGCTACGCTTGGTATAGTCAAAATAGACCATTGAACGAACGGCTTTCCAACCTTCCCCCCAAGGACTAAAAGCATTTAATGTACGGGCAGCATCAACGAGTTTGTCTCGCATTGCTTCTTGAAACCAAACTCCCCTGAATTCGTTAGCGAGGATTGATCGTGCGGGCCCTTCAAGCTCAGGATCTCCGGAAGTCCCTAATCGGACCACAACGTCAATAAAGGCGCTGCGCCATTCTACAAGTTCATCATAGTTGGGTTCGTATCCATAGTCCCTTGGTCGGGCTCCAAACTCATTCACCCCAAACCCTGACCACGGTGGGCCGTCCAAGGCAGTTGACAGCATTTTGAAACCTAGAGATCTGCGCGCCACCATGTCTGATGCAATGCATTCGTTCATTAAATCAATACGCTGGCTCAGGGATGAGTGAGTACCAGACAGGTACGCCTGGAAAAACCTTGGGACCATGTTTCGAGCAGAATGCTGGTCATTATTATCGGCTTCGTCGTCTGCCATTCGAATAAGGAGCCTGGCGCATCGCTCAAAGGCGTTCGGTTCGTATGCCAATACTTGTAAAAGACTGAGAACGCTTCGCCGCTGCGGGTTGTAGCTAGATTCCACACCTTTAAAATCAGATGAGGAGAGTACGGCCTCAATTCGGTTGAGTAATGCTTCAGGTGCAACTGGCCCGATATACTCAAGTATTCGTGCCGAAGCGTCATTTAGTTCGATTATACTCCCTAGCATGCCTTCAGGCTGAAACCAAGCTTCAACAATCTCTCTCGCAACAGGGTGGTCATGCAACAGCCCAAGCCGGTGTGCAAAAGACATTAATAAACGCTCACAATCCGGAGCTTCAAATGTCGCCCTAAGTTGATCAACCGGAATACTATTAAGTGCAGATGCTGCCAACTTGTTAGCAATGGCATGGGGAAGTATGGCTCTCCAGTGGGATCTCTTCTGAACAACATGACGTTCCATCAACTTCGTAACAGCTTTGAATAACTGGATTTTAGGATACCCAAAGAATGCACCCAATATTTCCAGTTCATCGGTAACAGCATCTGGACTAGAGACCGAGAACGAATATACCAGAGACAATATTTCAGCTTGCTCCCGTAAATTACCGTCGGGATGATTACGCTGTTCAAACAAGCGATTAAACAACTGCGCATCAGAAAGCAGAGCCAAACTCTCACCTTCCTTCCCCCTCTCCGCTATAGCCAAAGCAACTCTTGCATTTCCGTCTGCAAACTCAGCAATTCGGCGGGCATTATTCTGACCAATAGAAGGGAAGCGACGGATAAGAAGTTGCTCTGCCACCTCCGGACCATCTGTCTCAATGTGGATGACCTCTGTTGTCTGTGGTTTGTCATCTCTAATGTCGTACTCGATAGTGATGAGACTTACTTCTCTTCCAGAGGCTGATACTTTGCTGGCAAGTGAAGCGTGTAGTTCTGATGGGCAATTGTCGAGGATCATGATGGCTCGTCGGCCCTCAGCGATCAGCTTATCGAGCATCGCCGTTGCCGAAGGCACTGGCTCAGATCCAGTATCAACATAAATAGCTACTGTTCGGTCAAGCGCATCTGTTCCAACTGTTTCATCGAAGAGTGCCTGAACGATCCTTGTCTTCCCAACACCAGACAATCCTGTAATACGAACGGCCTTATTCGTTGACCGGATAAGAGCTCGCATTGGGCTAATTGCTTCATCAATTTTGAGTTTTTGCCCCTTTCCCGATGGCAAAGTAATGGTTACACCAGGGGCTGAGATTAAAGTGTCCGTAACACCTTGTGGTGGATTGCTCCACGCACCGTATGGTTGCCAACCGGAATACCCTTGTCCAAGTTTCCCTTTTGTCCACAGCATGACTGATTGGTGTTGGCGCAACCATTGAATGAGTTTGGAACGATCGTAGAAATCAAGATGAAGATTGCCTTTGTTGGGATCATCTTTTACTGCATCTCGCATTGCTTTGAGACGGTTCGCTTTTCCTGACGGCGAGCAATCATCGCCTAAGCTGACAATTATGTAGCTACCTTGCTTTCTAGCTTGTTCAGAGATGATCGATGAAAGCGCTTTGCCAGTGCCCATTTCCTTCTCGATTGCAGACTTTGGCATTTTAGATTTCTTTGCCTGAAACACGGTATCAGGCCTTACAAGAAAGCCAGCATTCAGTTGATCAACTGGAATCTGAACATGGATATCAACGCCTCCGTCAGGGGCAGTGATTGAACCAGACCAATTTACACATGCTGTGCGATGGCCATACATTGCCACTTCAGCTTCCGCAAGACTAGCAATCAGCTCTTCTAGCTGAGTATCGGAGAGCCGAAGTAATTCGTCTTTTTCAATGTCAAAGATTGCCACGCCTTCACCTTAGTAAAATTTCTGTCATAGTTCTTACACAAGGGACACTTATTTATCCGTTCCTCGCACTTAAGAGCGGATAAGCGCTGTTTGAGTTTTTCGCTTTGCCGGAATGGAACCTGGCGAATAAATGAACCAAGCCCAGCGTTTGCACATAACAATCGTCGCGCCAGCGTGCAAAGACGCGTTAACTTTATAATCCCCCCTTGCCAGCTGCCGGTCAGATAAGCATGGTAACGTCAGTTATTATCACTTATGGTATTTGGTCATATTCAAAGCGGCATTCATTGAGCTTTTTAGTCGCTTGGTATTCCGCACGAGCGAATTTGTCGATGCGCCCACGCTCAGAGATAAGATGCAGGTTTTTCCGTGCACGAGAACCGATGACATAGAGCAGTTTCATCGCGCTATCTTGCCCGTTCTGGTCATTTCTGTTTGGCAGCATGTTCTCCAGGAGCGCATAGGCAATGACGGTATCGAACTCCGCCCCTTTGATGCCGTGGATCGTTGATATCGTGATGCCGGTTCGACTCTGAAAAACCTTCCTGAAGGTGGCAATGTCACCGATCATTTCAGTGCCTTCCTTCTTCAGTCTTTCGATCCTTGCCTGCGAGCTTTCGAAGAATGCCTCGTAATGCTCGTGAAGCTGCGTGAATGCCTGAATGTCGAAAGCTAGATTCGAAAACAGCTTATCGAAGAAGAACCTGAGATAAACCAGCCCATCCGTAGCATCAATAGTGATGGCATTACACTCTCTCAACAAGCTCTGCCTCGTGAGCATGGATACGTTTGCGCCTACTCCCTCAAGATCACTGAGAACCTCGCCAGCCCAACGTAGTCTGCGCACGTACATGCCTGGAGACGCCTGTGTAAGTGCGATCCTTGATAGCTTGTACCAAAAATTATCTGGATCTCGCGCGAACGGCACCATGCCGGGGCCGTCAAACTCATACTCGGGCATGCTCGCGACCAAACGGCGCGTCATGCTCGCCAGGTGCATCCACTGAGGCGCGAGGATGCAAACCTCATGAGGAGGAATGCCAATTGTCTCGATATTGAAGCGGATGAGCCGGATTAACTCATCTTCCAGGCTGTCTTTGTTCACCGAATCATTGAGCGAAATCAGGCTGGGGTATGCCTTGTCTTTGGATGCGGCCTCGATACGCGTGTCGTATATGTTGTAGTTTCCGAAGTAGTTGATGATGCGTTCGGAAGAACGGTAGTTCTGGGAAAGTTCAAGCTCCGCTAGCTTGATGCCAGCCATTGACTGGAACTCCTCGAAGGCGATTGGGTACCCGCCGAGTGATTCATAGATGGCTTGATTTGGGTCACCGACAATGAAAGCTTTCGTTCCCTGACCCGCTTTCAGAATGGACGCGATGATGGAGTACTGAATGCGCTTCGTATCCTGATACTCATCGACTAGTATGAAGGAAAATAGCTGCCCGAGAATGGCGCTGATCTGAGGCTGCGCTGCGATCAACTGATAAGCGTAGTAGAGAATCAGTTCAAAGTCGATCTGTCGGGTTTCCCGGAGATAGTCGAAGTATTGCTCCAGGATTTCAGCGAGCCCTGCGTGCTTCCAGTCTTGCGGGCACGAAATTACGTAACCCTCATCGGTAAAGAAATACTCACAGTCCCAGATGGTGATTTTGGGCTTCTGATAAGGTTGGCACAGTTTCTCCAACACCTTTTCGCGCTCATGCAGGTCAATGACTCGAAAACCGCGATCCAGCGCTTCGTGGTAGATGCCATAAGGCTTCAGTATCCATTCGAGACAAAATGAATGGATCGTGCCTATCCAGAGCTTGGATGTATCAACCCCGAGGTTTTCGATACGCTCATGGATCTCGTCTGCGGCGCGATGGGTATAGGTGATCGCGACGATGAACTGCTTGTTCGACTCCAACTGCGACAATTCATAGGCAATTTTGTAGGTGAGCGTGCGTGTTTTTCCGCTGCCAGGACATGCTATGAGAAACACGCTGCCAGGCTCGCGGATGGCAGCATCTTGCTCAGGATTCAGATCCCCTTCATCCCATGTGAACATAGCTAGAAGACCTCAAGTACATCGTTGATACGATCATCAGGAAAACCCGCGAACATCTCATTTTTAATGTCGACGAAGTCGATGTCGCCATTTTTAAACAGCTGTAACTTGGTTCTAAATTCAGCCAGTGTTTCAGGGTTTACAAATGGATCGTCCTCTTCTATGAAGTTCATTCGATAGCTAAGGATGTTGAACCAGACTTCTTTTTTTACTACCGGATGGGCAAAAGCAATGGCGTCGAGTATGTATCGAGGAATAGCTGTATGAGGATCAACTTTTTTTCCGAGCAAAATGGCAAACCAGCCTTTCCCCTGATTTTCCGCCATAGTCAGAACACGTTGACCGTATCGGGTTATATCCTCGGATTTAAGACTTGCCTTAGCTTTTGCGATAGTTGGCACGTCGGTGTAAACATTAGGAAGTACCGCTATGACTTTACTGGCGTTCCCAGCGGTTACGAAATCAACTTCAAACGTGTGAGGAGCGAAGAACGGCGCTATCCAGTTATTATCATTGCAAAAAGCTTCCAGTTGCACTTTTCGCGCCAAGCCTTTTTTCTCGGATGCCTGATACTTTGCCTTGCGCTTCGCTATCGCCTCGCCCTCACCGTCCACCGCTTCAGTGTTAATAATAGATTTGTCCAGATCCGTGACGATACTGCACCGCTTGCGAATACGGTCATCATGAAACAGGACGGCAACGTTCTGAAAACCGGTGCTACGGATGTTGATGAGACTGATGCCAAGCTCATCTAGACTGATGCCTAACACTTTCTTGACCAAAATTGGGATCAGAATTTCTTCAGCATCGCCTTCCACCAAGATGACACTCTTGGCAAACAGCAGGTTGCTGCGCACGGCATCAAGATAGCGCTGAATATTACCGATCTCCTCAGGTTGCAGCCCAGAAGCGGGCTGGTAGGCTTCGCACCGCCCCCCGTCCCTTCCGAGAATATTTACGTTCTGAACATTGCTGATTTCAGAGATGTGGGTCGAATGCGTCGAAAAGATGATCTGTGTGTCTTCATAATTGAGCCTGTCGAATAGCGTTTTCTGAATATGTGTGTGTATGTGAGCTTCCGGTTCCTCTATCAACAGAAAGTTTGCAATTGTCTGTCTGGCTTTCCTGTACTTGAACTCCAACAACTTGAGAGTAAGGAAGATCAGATTAGCCCCGCCCAAGCTTAAATCCTGAATGGGACCTTCATGTTCTTCGCCGGACTCTCCGACGAACAGCTTGAGAGACTGAAATAACTCATCGGCCTCTTCGGGAAGATCAGATTTAATCGACAGAGAGGAGGGAGAGTACGCCTCACCTGCAGCATCCTTGATGGTGCTGCGGATGTCGGTGCGCACATTTTGCACATCAGGAAGAGCCTCAATTGAATCATTGAGCTCTTTTACCTGGTCGGTGATAGCGGTAAACAACACGGGGTCAATATCACCACTCTTGCTCTTCAGCAGGGTCAGTAGAGGGTTGGTTCTGTTGTTGTGAAACTCCGCTACAACGTCCCGTAATGCTTGGACGAACGTAAACGAAATTTCTTTGGAAACAGAAAGCACACTTGGGATTTTGGCGCCAATGCACCGAAACTCCGTTTCCTTGTTAAACCTCACGTTCTGGAAGTCACCGACAACCTGCCTGTAGAAGGTTTCATCATTGAAGTCCGCTTCGCTGCGCCCCGTGAAAATCGTCTCGTAGTCGTCAATAGTTACCGGGCCGAGAATAGCGTCCAAACCAGCATGATCTCCTTCATCTAGTTGGGAAAGACGCAGCCTGATTTCCTTCTTCGGACGAAAAATAAGATTATAGGTAGCCTTTCCAACATTTTCTTCTTCAGCAAGCCCCGTACCGTGTAGAAATAAAGCCTGGACTGCTTCATCTGCAGAAATCTCTTCGAACTCCAGGCTGATGATGATCCAGTGTCCCTGCCATCGCCCCAAACCGCGATGGAAGTCACTTTTATCCAACCGGTAGGCCGAACGAATCATATTGTCATCAAGCAAGAGCCTGATGGCTCTGAAGAGATTTGTTTTTCCTGCGCCGTTTTCACCAATAATTGTGTTGGTACCTTTATTGAACAACAGCTTTGTATTGGCGAAGTTTCTATAGTTGAGCAGGCTGAGCTTGGATATATGCATGGAGGTCTCATTATTTAGAGGCCTGCCCTACTTGTCAGTTGGCTTTCCTCATGGAATGTAGAGATTCAAGATACTACTAAAAGTGCATTGGCCAAAGCTGATATTATCAACATGTTGAGTGGAATCAATATCTCTGCAGGTGGCTGCTTCTTTAGCGATCTAGGTAGCGTTTTGATGTGGTGCACCTTGACCGCTGATGCAATCGCGATATGCAATATGGTTAAAGTACATTTGCATTTCCAACCCATCTTCGGCCAGCGGAAAGCTGCATTGTGCAAAACAACCCTGCCCATCCAAATAATTTCAGATAGATATTATTTCCATGAACTCCCTGCATCCTTAATGGATTGCGGGGCTTTTTGTTTTTTCCTGAGATCTCCGTATGCATAAACTTGACCACCTTCAGGCCATTGAGAAACCGCTGGCTTCACTCCCCCATAACCTTCGAAATAGTATTATTGAACGTATTCGCAACCTTACGCACTACGAACCGGTCATCGGGATCATGGGCAAAACAGGTGTGGGAAAATCGTCGCTCTGCAATGCGCTGTTCCATAGCGAAGTTACGCCCGTCAGTGATGTCAACGCCTGCACTCGTGATGTGCTTCGATTCCGCCTGAACCGCGGTGACCATAGCATGATACTGGTAGACCTACCCGGTGTAGGTGAGAGTGAACGGCGGGATAGAGAATATGAATCTCTGTATCGCCGTATTCTTCCTGAGCTGGATTTGATTCTGTGGGTCATCAAAGCTGATGATCGTGCTTTCTCCGTCGATGAACGCTTCTACCGGCGAGTGATGACGGGTTACCAGCAGCGGGTACTGTTTGTCGTTAACCAGGCTGACAAAATCGAGCCATGCCATGAATGGAAGACCACCAGCAATACGCCTTCGCCAAATCAGTTAGCTAATATCGAGGCCAGGCTGAATTCCATTCGTCAGTTATTTTCACTGTACAATCCGGTGTGCGCCGTCTCAGCCAGGACAGAATGGAATCTACCGTCAATGGTCGAAATCATGATGCGTTGCCTGCCTGACCGTGCCACCAGCCCTCTGGCGACGCAACTGCACGGGAGGTTATGCAGTGAACCGGTAAAAAAGCAGGCACGTGAGGGCTTTGGCGATGCGGTGGGAGAGGCGTTTGATTCTGCGGAAGCTGCATCATTTATTCCCGCACCACTAAAAGCGGTCATTCGTACCGTCCGCGAGGCCGTGGTATCCGTTGCCCGTGCCGTCTGGGACTGGATTTTCTTCTGAGTTGGCGCACCTGCCGTTATCTTCGGGACATACCCTGTCCGTTCTGACGTTTTATAATCTATCGAATTTGGTATGTTTTCTCTCTACGCCCCGTCACGGTTGATTTCGGCAACAGTAAAAAATACGTCTTCTTGTGTCCATTCCCTGTCCCACCTCATCGTTAAAATAACTGTTTTATTTTCAGCTAATTATCTCACTGGAGAACCTGTCTCATGATTCAGGCTGAACGCCGTCATGACCGGCTTGCCGTCAGGCTTTCGTTAATTATCAGCCGTCTGGTGGCGGGCGAAACGCTAGATTTGCGAACGTTGGCAACTGAATTTGGCGTGTCGGTTCGCACCCTGCGCCGGGACTTTCGGGAACGGCTGATGTATCTGGATCTAGAGTATCGCAAGGGTCAGTGTCGCTTGCTGTCCGGCGGCCGCCAGAGAGAGCTGGCGGTGATGACATTTGCCCGCCAGTCGGGCGTTGAAGCACTGTTTCCTGGTATGGATAACCATCTGGTCGCTTCACTGTTGAGCGGTCCTGGTGAGTCTCCCTGCCTTATCTGGCAGGGAGTTGCCCAAGCGTCATCCCCAGACTTGGGCGTGTTCACACGACTGGTGAGCGCAGTATCGGAACACCGGAAGGTGACGCTACTAGGAAGCGGTTGTCGCTGCACAGACCTTGCTCCCTATCGCTTGGTTCTGCGTGAGGGAGAATGGTATCTGACGGGTGAGCATCAGGCCCGGATTGCCGTTTTTCCCCTGACTGATATTCGGGCGGTCACGCTCCACAACGGCAGCTTCGCTCCAGATATAGCGATGCGCGACATCCTCTCTCACCCGGATTTTCTTCAGGCTTTACCCCACTTTCGCTTTTTCCATTCATTGCTTGTCGTAACTGACGGCGGGCTTATACCTCAGAAGGAATAATCACAATGAAATTGCTTACCACTACAGTGCTGGCCGCCAGTTTTTGCCTTGGTGTTGTGTTTCCGGCTGACGCTGGAAACACTGTCGGCACAGTCAAAGCCTGGCAATACATGCAGGCTGACGGCTGGAAATCCGCCGATGGCATGGATGACAATAAGCTGCACAACATGCTCTATCAAGCCAGCGTGATTGATAACTACCCGTGGACGAAACAGTTTCTGCTACGTGTCCGTGGCGGCGGTGCCATTTTCCTGGCCGACAAGAAAACCCACACCATTCGCCAACTAAAACTGAATCCACTTAGCGGTAATTACAACGATATTGAAACGGTCTACCAGGGAGAGAATAACGGAAATGGATGTTATTTCGCCATTATTGATAACAAATTCTGGGCAAGAGACGAGGCCGAGCAGAATGTTCTCTATGGCTATCCTCGCGTCGATAATGTGGAAAACGAGCTGGCTAAAATCAGGCAGCAATTCAGCCCACAGGTAGTTATGGTCATGCCGGATAACTGTGTGAATAAACAGCAACAAGCGGCGCTGGCGGCTAAACGCTCAGAAGAGGATCGGAAACTGCAGCAATGGGTAGCGCAACAAAGCCTGGCGGAATTGTGTCGTCGGACGGGCAACTGCTGAGACAGTACCCGAAAGAAGAGTAAATAGACCAGTAACGTCTTCGGACCGGGCTTCAGATAGCTATCCCACTGAGTAATTTCTCCGGGCGACACCGGGGTTTCACAGATAAGGAAATCATGTTTTCGCAAAGTCGGGGTGGATACTGCGGCTTTTGGCAAGCTGGCCTAGCTGGTCCCATTTTATCTGTGGCGGCGGGCTAAAACGCTTGGGCAGAAACCCACGTATTGCTGGGTCTGGTTGGTGATGTTGGTACTGATCATTCTGATCTGATGTTAGTTAACGTCTGACAAGAATATATCAGGGGATACATGGATTTATTACAAATAATGCAGACTGCAAAAAATTCAATTTACTGATTTAAGGACAGAATTATGCGTCTACCTCACGCAGTGCTGATGGTGTCAACTCTGGTGTCAGCAACAACCGCTCAGGCCATACCGAATATGTGGACCAGTGGTTTTGGTCAGGGTGTAACAGAATACCTGATCACCAATTCGGAAAATGTCGTTTTTAACCTTAACTGCACTATGAACCCAGATGAGCAAAATATCTTGCAACATCACGTGCTCATTGAGCTGCCTGACGGTACTGGTGCAGATTCACGCGATGATAAAACTGCAATAACGGTTGTGAACGATGACCAACAGTTTCCGTTACCCTCTTCGCTGGGGTGGCGAAATGGGGACAACGCCTGGATCCAGTTTATTGATGCCCTTGGTCACGCCGCAACGTTCGATGTTTATGTTAATGATAAAAAAGTAGGGAGCTTTACTCCCGGTATTAAGAATACGAAAAAAGAGCTGGATGACCTTAGCGGGTGCAGGAATACCGCTGGTTAACTTTCTTTATCAGCAACCAATCGATCATCTTACGGGCCATGCCTCCTTCGGGAAGCATGGCCTTTCGTTTTTAATCTCCGAATAAGGACTTTGTAGTGTTACGCCAGCCAGACCTCGCGTGAGCCGTCACCATAAGCGCTCACTGACTTTTATTACCTCCCTCCAACGTACAGGCCCCTCGGTTTTTCCGGTGGGGCCTTTTTTGTTATTTATTTCATTTATAAGGATATTTTTCATGAATACACATTCTACCCCGCCTACGGCCTCCTCTCAGACAAACACACTGACCGCCACTGCTGTGCCAAACCGCCAGCGGCTCCGTTTCTGGCCACAGCACTTTGGCAACATACCGCAATGGCTCATTCTGGAGCCGCACGTCTTTGGCTGGATGGATCGCCTGTGTACTGATTACAACGGGGGCTCCTGGCACTTTTATACGCTCAGTAACGGCGGGGCCTTTATGGCTCCAGAAGGCGATGAGCGGTGGTCACTGTTTAACGGTATGAATGGTAACTGTGCCGAGATGAGTGCTGAGGCCGCAGGGATCACCGCCTGCCTGATGGCCTTCAGCCACCACGCTTGCCGCACTGAGAGCGAAGCGATGACCGAACATTTCTACCGCCTGCGGGAATACGCACTGCATCACCCCGACAGCCGTGCCATTTTCTCCCTGATTGACTGAGCAACAAGGTACTCTCACCATGAAGATAACGTTATCCCCAATGGTGGCTGAAATGTCACCTGGCGAACAACGTACCATCCGACGCGCCCTGAACCTGCTGGCAAAACAGTTACGGGAGCCCGGAGTGGCGTTCACCTCCACCAGCGTGACCCGCGACTGGTTGCGCCTGCATCTGACCGGGCTGGAACGTGAAATATTCGTCGTGCTGTGGCTCGACAATCAAAACCGTCTGCTGGCTCAGGAGACGTTGTTTACCGGCACCATCAACAGTACCACCGTTCACCCCCGTGAGTTGGTGAAGTCTGCCATGAAGCACAATGCGGCGAGTGCTGTACTTGCGCACAACCATCCCTCCCAATTAGCTGAGCCTAGTCAGGCAGACAGAAACATCACCGACAGGATCAAGACCGCGCTGGAATTGGTGGATGTGCGAGTGCTGGATCACCTGGTTGTCGGAGGACTGGATATCGTCTCATTTGCCGAACGTGGCTGGCTGTGAGGAGTACAAAATGATCACCACTACACCGCTTTTGCGTTTTGGTCTGCAATGCAGTTCGGCCCATATCACCGAAGACGACAACGTAGTGCTGTACCGGATTTCTCATTGTCACGATGAGTTTAGTAACGGTGAGTGGATCTCGTTCTCGGGCACTGGCTATCAGATCCGTCTGGATGCGTGGGCACACCCGATATTGCAACTCAAACGGTTGGGGCTCTCCAAACCCTGTCGCCGTTTGGTCACCACTCTGATGAAACGCTATCAACTGACCCACCTACATATTGATGCGCTGAGTGAGGTCTTGCCCGGTTTTACCACCTTCAGTTGGTAATGACTCGCCACACCAAAGCCTGTCTCATTCTCTCATCCACGACACACACCAGCCTTATTGCGGGACAGTGCCTATTTCAAGGAAACTTAACGATGACCGATAGTAAACCTGATACCCCCTCCCAGGGTGCTGATATCACCCCACCAGCCTGGGGACTAAAACGTATCATCACACCTCAGTTTGGTGCTCGCCTGGTACAGCAAGGCCACCAACTGCATTACTTGGCAGACCGTGCCGATATCGTGGGGAAGTTCAGTGATGCCGAGTTGCGTCATCTCGACCAGGTATTCCCGCTATGGCTTCAGCAGTTGGAGTCGATGCTGATGTCTGCTGAACTCAATCCCCGACAACAACACTGCGTCACACTCCATGCGAGCGGACTGACACTCGAAGCCGATACGTTGGGCTCCTGCGGGTACGTGTATATATCTATCTATCCAACATCAGCTACAACTGCATAAAACGGCTTTCCCTCACCCAAGTATTCACGCTTTTTCCAACCTTCTATCAGGATAACAATCATGCAAACTGTATCGGTTACCCCGAAACGGGCAGCACCGTCTTGCCCATCACCCATCGCGATCTGGCAGGTATTGCTGACCCATCTATTGCAACAACACTATGGTCTGGCACTGGAAGATACCGCCTTTAGTCACGAGGGTGTGATCCAAGAGCATCTTAATGCAGGGATTTCCCTGGCGGATGCGCTGAATTTTATCGTGGAAAAATATGAACTGGTCCGTATTGATCGCACCGGTTTTAGTATCCGTGAACAATCACCGTTTATTACGCCTATCGATCTTCTCCGGGCCCGACAGGCTACGGGTCTGATGAAACGCCGAGGTTACAAGGCCATCACTCATATCACCAACGGTAAAAACCAACGACAGGGGGCACATCCGTGAAGATCGACCTGAATGTTGAAGTCGACAGTATCCAGGTACTGGGGCTGAACATGGGGAAGATAGCCGTTGCTGTTGATGGTATCGAGCTGGAAGCGTTGATCAAGGCAGTCAATAACCACGGTTATTCCCTGCAAAAAGCCAGTGAACCTGAATACGATAATGTTGTATCGCCTTGCTCATTAACCCTTGAAACCATGAAAAATCAGCCAACGCAATAACTCCCGTAACGCACGATCCCTTCACAAGCATCAACGCTACCCACTGGGTGGCGTCTTGTTTTTATCCCTATCTTAAATAGAAGAAAACAAAATTATGTCGACACTTATTCATGCTGAACCCGAAGTTTTAACCGGCCATACCGAAGTGATTTGTTCAACCAATATTGAACGTATAGTTGTTGGGCGTAATGCCGCTCTGGCGCAAATTGAGTCTATTATCCACCAACTTGAAGATATCTCGACCATGACCAGCAGTATTGGCGGTGGAGTAGCAAGAGACTGGGCTATGCGTCAAGACTTCCGCTGCGGCTGCTGGCTGATGGAAAAAGTAGAAACCGCCATGCCAGTGATCACCCGCAATTTTGATCGCTACCTATGGCGAGACCTGATGAAAAAATCAGGAATGCTATCGATCATGGACGCTCAAGCCCGTGACCAGTGGTATAGAAACCTGGAAGGGGATACTATCCCTACCATTAGCGAAGCCAACATACTCAGTACCTTTGAGCAACTGCATCAGAGCAAAGATGAGGTCTTTGAGCGTGGGGTGATCAACGTATTCAAGTCGCTTTCATGGGATTACAAGTCGAATCACCCTTGTCGGTTTGGCAAAAAAATTATTGTGTCCAATCTGGTGAGTTACAACCAATGGGGATTTACGCTAAATCACAGTTACAGGCGGGATCAACTGGCAGATCTTGAACGGATGTTGTTCCTGCTGGAGGGCAAGGCGATCCCGGACAACCGGAGGGATGTCACCGCTCGGCTATGTGAGCATATCAGCGCCCATCGGCAAAGGGCGGAAGTTTATGAAGATGAGTATTTTGAGATAAAATATTTTATGAAGGGTTCGGCGCACCTGACACTTAAGAAACCGACGTTGATTGATAAGATGAACGATATCATCGCAAAACACTATCCAGGGATGTTAGCTACTTCACGATAATGTTGATTTGCGTAGATAAAATTTACTTACACCAGCCGTTACATAAATTTTATTGCTTGTAACTACCGTTGATAAACTTATCGTAAGCTATTGATTTTTATGGTACGCCCTACAGGGCTCGAACCTGTGACCTACGGCTTAGAAGGCCGTTGCTCTATCCAACTGAGCTAAGGGCGCATTGAAATGCGGATGCGGCAACCGAGGTTGCGGAGTTGGATTATACGGTCAGAGGTTATCGAGTCAATGCCTTTTGACAATGTGACGGCGGCAGAGGTGTTTTATGGCGATTTTTCGCACACAAAAGCTATGATAAGTCACCCTAACGCGATGATCTGGCTACGCTAATCCCCTGCCACAATACCTTCTCATCAACCGCTTGTGGTTCAGCCGCCGGTGCCAATAAGCGTGGGCGTGGGTTTGGCCCCTGCCCTGCTTTTTGCGACAAGCAGGCACGAGCCGATCGCACCACGGCGTTAATATCCCCCCAATCGGCCTGCGGAACGTTTAGCACATTACAGGTCCGCGCCAGCATTGCCCTCGGCAACTCACTGGCTGGCAAGACATTCATCGATGCCAGGCAAAGTGGCGTAGCAAGCAGCAATGCCAACAGTAAAAGAGCGCTACGCATCATTGGCGGCCCCTTTTGTAGCACTGCGCCATGCGCTGGCTCCAGGAAGGACGGCCCTCTTTCGGCTTACAAAGCCGATGTAATGCCTGCAACAACGCCACCTGCGTCGGATGCAGTGAGGAATCAAACACCGTTTCACCAATATGCCGCTGTTCATCTGGTGGATTTCCACCAGGTTGATGCAATGGATAGAGCCGAGTAATCGTCTGCATGATCCTGCCTCCATAGGCCCCAAACACTAGGGGCAATGGGTAAAGCCTAAAAGACTGGGGGTAAAAAAAGCGTAGAGGATCATTCCGTTGGTGTAAAAAATGTCTAAACCGCGACGCAATCGTGTGCTTATTCTCTGCATTAACCCGATCGAAAGCCTGACAGCGCGCCTCTCTTCTGCCAAAATAGCGCCATCCCCCGCTTTTCTTAAATGATGGATTTCCTCACTGATGGCAGCAAAGATTATTGATGGCAAAACGATTGCGCAGCAGGTTAGAAACGAAGTGGCTGAGCAAGTGAAACAACGTCTGGCAGTTGGCAAGCGTGCGCCGGGCCTGGCGGTGGTACTGGTTGGTGAGAATCCGGCTTCGCAGATTTATGTCGCCAGCAAGCGCAAGGCCTGTGAGGAAGTGGGCTTTATCTCTCGCTCTTACGATCTGCCCAACTCCACCACCGAGCCTGAACTGCTGGCGCTGATCGACAAATTAAACGCCGATAAAGAAATTGACGGCATTCTGGTGCAACTCCCTCTGCCTGCGGGCATTGATAATGTGAAGGTGCTGGAGCGCATCAGCCCGGATAAAGACGTGGACGGTTTCCACCCTTACAACGTCGGCCGCCTGTGCCAGCGTGCGCCTAAACTGCGCCCTTGCACCCCACGCGGTATTGTCACCCTGTTGGAACGCTATAACATCGATACCTATGGCCTGAATGCCGTGGTAGTGGGTGCCTCCAACATCGTTGGCCGCCCGATGAGTATGGAGCTGCTGCTGGCGGGCTGTACCACCACCGTCACGCACCGCTTTACCAAAAACCTGCGCCACCATGTAGAAAATGCCGATCTGCTGATCGTGGCCGTGGGCAAACCTGGATTTATTCCAGGTGATTGGATCAAACCAGGTGCGATCGTGATCGATGTCGGCATCAACCGCCTGGAAAGTGGTAAAGTAGTCGGCGACGTAGACTTCGAAGCCGCAAGCGAACGTGCGGCCTTCATTACTCCGGTCCCAGGTGGCGTCGGCCCCATGACCGTTGCTACACTGATCCAAAATACCTTGCAAGCCTGCGAGGAATTTCACGACGTTCAACCTAACTAAGTTAAGGCAGTATGGAAATTTTCAATCTGGAAGGTCACCCTCATGTCGAACTGTGCGATCTGCTGAAGTTCCAGGGCTGGTGTGACAGCGGCGGTGCCGCGAAAGAAGTGATCGCCGAAGGGCAGGTCAAAGTAAACGGTCAGGTCGAAACGCGTAAGCGCTGCAAGATCGTTGATGGCCAGAAGGTCAGCTACAAAGGCATGAACGTCACGGTTAAAGCCTGATTGTTCAAGCGCCAGGAAAAAAATGCCGGGTCGGCTAAGCTACCCGGCATTTTTGATCTACTCAAACCTGTTAATGCTCCAATGCAACGAAGCACACGTGTTGCATAGCACGCAACGTGCCATACAGTTCGTCCAGGGTCGTCCTTTTCCTTACCGTTAGCTTAAAGTTAACTTCAATCTTGTGCTTTTTGACGTCACGTATCGTCATTGCATCAATCAGGTTTCTTTGCTGATTGAGCTGGGCCATCAAGCTGGCTAGCCCTGCCTGCTCATCGAGTATCAGCCGTACTTTGACCTTCCCCAGATAGTGATCCCTCGATTGCAGCAGGAAAATATAGGGGCTGATTTTTATCGCCAGTAAAAACAGTGCAGTAGCCAAGATTGCGTGCAAATAAAAACTGGCTCCGCAGGCAATCCCCACTCCCGCCGATGCCCAAACGATCGCGGCGGTCGTCAGACCGGAAATGGCGTCATCACGGCGGTGCAAGATCACCCCAGCACCCAGGAAGCCCACCCCACTGATAATCTGTGCGGCCAACCGCATGGGATCGCTGCGAATATTGACGGATATCTCGGCGTAATACTCCGCAGACTGAATCGACACCACCGTTAATACACAGCTGGCGACGGCAATGATCACGCAGGTTTTAAACCCAACGGGCTTGCCCTTGGATTCACGTTCCAGGCCAATCACGCCCCCCAGAACAAACGCCGCGACTATCTTGCCTACCGTCGCCAGATGGAGCGGCCCCAACCCGCCCAGCACCGATAACCAGCTGTCCATGTGGCTTCCTATTGCTGCGCAGGCTTCATTGCCGCCGGCGTTTTCTGTTTAGAAAGATCGTCCTTGAAGAAAATAAAGAAGAACACCGAGACAACGGCGGCGATAATCGCCGAGAACAGCCAGAAGCTTTCCCACTGCGGTAACGCCTGCGGGCCCTGCTCAGTCACGGTGCTGTTGAAGATCTGGCCGCAAATGGTGGACGCGAACAACAAACCAAAACCATTGGAGACGATAAAGCGCAGACTCTGGGCCTGAGCTTTGATTTCGGGCCGTGCTTTACGGTCGACATAGATGTCCCCTACCGTAAAGAAGAAGTCCCAGCAGAAACCTTGCAGCATCAGGCCAATCAGGACAAACGTCATGTTGGCGTCAAGCGCAGCCTGAGAGAACAGCACCGAACGGATGATCCAGCACACCGCGCCCATCATCAACGTCACCTTGAAGCCCGCTTTCAGTAGGAAGAACGAAAGCAGGAACATAAACACCACTTCACAGGCGATCCCTACCTGCATCATGGAGGCGGCGTTATCAAACCCGAGCGCTTTGAGGAATACCGGAATATAGGCGGAATAGGCGGTTTTGGGGATCATCAACACAAAGATGCTCAGCATCAGAATGGAGAAGTTACGATCTTTAAACAGCGACAGCGCATCCAGGCACAGCAGATCGCGCAGGGTGAAGGTGCTGCCCTTGGCCTTCGGCGGTGTATCCGGCAAGGTAAAGCAGTACAGCCCCAACCCTACCCCAGCGGCCGAAGCAATGTACCAGGTCATGGTATCGCCGGAATATCCCATCTGCCCGATGATGAAACCTATCGCCATAAAGCCGAAGGTGCCAAACACGCGGATCACCGGGAAGTACTTCACGCCGTTGATATGGCTAAAGCTGATGCTGTTGGCCAGCGCGGTAGTCGGATAGAACAGCAACCCGACCAGGAAGATCATCACCAACGTCATGGTAGTGTCCTGCGCCTCGATAAACTGCGGTACACACAGGATCACCCCGGCGTTGATCAGGTGCAGGATCGCCATGACTTTCTGAGAAGCAAAGAAGCGATCTGCAACCATGCCGATAAACAGCGGCGAGAGTATCGTTGCCAACCCCAACAGCGCATAGGATGAACCGATAATGGCCGCCATACCGTAGGTACTCAGCACCAGGCCCATCGTCATATTCCAGGCACCCTGCATGAAATACTGCACAAACATCATGATCAGCAGGCGAGGAGTCTTGTTAAAGTCCATGAGATCTCCCCCTATGCCACGTTAACGGTCAGGCCGTCATACGCAACGGTGATGTTTTTATCACGACAGGCCGCCACCAGTTCCTCATGCAGCAACTTGCCGCTGTGAGAAATATGTGACACCACGATCTGGCTGTCTGAATGCAGGCACTCCATCGCACGCAGCTTCTCTTGGGCGGCAAACACGGTTTCCAGGCTCATATGATTGTCAGTGCGATCGTCGCCGTTGAAACCGTAGGTGCATTCCAGCACCACCAAATCCAACGCTTTGCCCTGTAGCCACTGCCAGGTGAGTTCCGGGAACCAGCCGGAATCATGGCCATAAAAAATCGTCTGGCCGTCTTTTTCGATCACATACACGTAGCACAGCTCCCACTTGGCATGGTTAGCCAGCAGCGGTGTGATCTTGTAGCCATGGCTTTCTATGGTGACAAAAGGCACCAGGCAGTGGAAACCAAAACGCTGTTTGCTGTAACCCGGTAATACCGCAGCACAACCGTTGATCGCCCGGTCGTTACCAAAAATCTCCAGCGGATGGTCGATATTGAAGCCGTACCCCTCCATTCGGCTAAACAGCTCACCGACGTTGAAGTGATCTGGATGTGTATGGGTAAACAGCAGGTCGGTGAAGCCACTCGCGTCCAGCCCATCACGCAACAGCTGTTGGCTGAACTCCGGGGCGACGTCGATCAACATCACGTCATCAATAATCGCCGAAGAGTGGGTACGCAGATCTTTCCCCTTGAGAAAACGGGCCTGTTGGCAATGTTCGCAGCGGCAAAACGGATTAGGGATCCCTTCAGAGGCAGCCGATCCCAGGAAATGTATTTTCATTTTTTATCCTTTTTATTCAGTACATTACTGACCTATCGTTCCTATCGCCTTCGTTAAGGTGAACCATGAAGGTGATTTTGGAACGTGTCAATCATAATCCCGAGACCAAAAAACGGTTAACACTGCAATGCATATTGGTGATCGGCTTCAAAAATTTAATTTAATATTTAGCAAAATCAATTCACTAAAAATAACATTTGGTCATTATTACGTTTTTCATCAATTTAGTGACATCGGTTTAATTAAGTACAAATAACAGCCACTTAATTATGGAACGATCCAAATTTCATGCTTGGATAGAAATCGAGATAGCGGAGCGCTCATGCCGGTGTTAGCATCAAAACAGGCGGCTCAAAGCGGTGGGAAAATGGCAACTATCAAGGATATAGCGAAGCTGGCGGGGGTATCTCATGGCACCGCTTCCAACGTGCTCAACGGGCGCGGCAATGTCAGCGTTGAAAAGATCGAGGCGGTCAAACAGGCCGCCCAGCAAATGGGTTATCAAATTAATGCCCAGGCGCAGTCGCTACGCGCCAGCAAAAGCAGTGGCGTTGCGCTGATCCTGCCCGATATCAACAGTGAGCAGTATCACCAGCTCTACCGCGGGCTTCAGCAATCGTTACGATCTTCTTTCCCAGGCGATCTGGATCTTTACGTCACTAACGATCTGCCCTCTGCCGAAAGAGATATCTTGCAGACGCTGGCCGCAAAATCCTACCAAACCATCGTTACGGTCTCCTGCCTTGCCGACAGCGAAAGCTATTATCAGACACTGCGGCTGCCAGCGGATCAGATCCTGTTTGTCTATCGCCATCCAGCGCAGGCCAAGGCCACATTCAACCTGAACTTTTGCCTGGCTGGCCAAGCCATTGCCAGCGAGATCGCCCGCGCTCAGCCCGCACACGTTGGCGTGCTTTGTGAGCCACTCGCCTATACCAACGGCCAGTGTTTTGTCGAGGCATTGAAAGCTACGCTGGCACAGTTAAGCCCATCGACCCAGCTCACTGTCGTGCCATCACCGTCCAGTGAATGCCACACCGCCGCTTTCGCTTTTTTTGCTGGCCAGCCGCCACAGGTACTGATTGCTCAAGACAGTGAAAAAGCCCGTTGCCTGACGCAGGCGGCCTATCTGGGGAGCGCGGTCCCCTGCCCGCCGATCTGGCAACTCAGCGATAACGAACCCGCCGTAGTAGCCAATCAGTACCACTATCAGATGGATTACGCCCGGCTGGGTCTGGAAATCGCCCGTTATATCTGCGGATTAGTGACACTGGCCGATGAGCAGATACTGGATAGCCGCGGCTTTGCTCTCGACGTTCAACCCATGCCCGCCGTTTCTGAGCAGGGTGAAACGCTGAATATGCTGATCTTGCCTAGCCCCTCCACCGATGCGCTGAAAAAACTGTTGCCGCATTTCTATCGCCAGACCGGTATCAAGGTGAATCTCGCGGTTTATCCTTATGATGAAGTGTTTGAGATCCTCTCGAATCTGCATCTGCATCCTTATTACGATTTGCTGCGTATCGATATGGCCTGCCTCCCCTGGTTTGCAGAAAAGGCCCTCACGCCGTTGGCAGAAATTGCCCCAGCGCTACCGGAACTACTGGATAACTTCTCGGAAGAAATTGGCCATCATTTCAGCCAGATTGACGGCAAAGCCTATGCGTTGCCGTTTGATGCCAGCACCCAGTTGCTGTTCTATCGCCGCGATCTGTTCGAAGACCCCACGGTCAAACGCATGTTCTATGAGAAATCCGGCAAGGAACTGAAGATCCCGACCAGTTTCGACGAATTTGATGACATTACGGCCTTTTTCACGGCGTCTCATCAACCCGGTAACCCGCAGCGTCCGATAGGTTCATCAACGACTCTCGGTAGTTCCGGGTTAATTGCTACCGAGTTTCTGCTGCGCTATTACGCATTAGGTGGGCGGCTAGTGCACCAAGACAAACCGGTGCAACTGGAGGCAACATCAGCCATCGAAGCGTTGCGGCAATATCAGCAACAGCTTACCGTCACCACCAATCTCAACAGTGAATGGTGGAACGCTGCGGTGGCCCAGTTTGAGCAAGGCCAAGTGGCGATGCTGATCATGTATATGAATCTGTTCAACGACGTCGCCCACAGCCCTCTATCACCGGCAATAGGTTACGCGCCAGTTCCGGGCAACATCCCGCAGATGGGCGGTGGCTCGTTAGGCATGTCTCGTTTCAGTGATAAGAAGGCGCAGGTAGAACAGTTCTTCCGTTGGCTGTATTCGGCTGAAATTACCGAGCATCTGGTGCTTTTGGGCGGTAACAGTGCCCACCGCAGCATCTATCAGAATCAGCGCATCCTGCATCTCTATCCGTGGTTCAACCTGCTACGGGATAATCCTAGTACCGGCATCCGTGAATCTCGGGGTTTACAGGGCGAGTTGTTCAACCTGCGCCATGCGGAGATCATTATCGGCCAGGGCGTGACCAACGTGGTGAACAAGATAATGGATCCGCAGCAAGCCATTGATTACATCAATCAGCGACTGGTCAATGAAACTCAAGCCTGAAGGAAGCCATGTTTGCCACCTTACCTGTAAGAATGGGCCGTGCCAAGGAGAGGTATTTTCCAACTGCGGCGAGATTGGCCGCAGTTGGAAATCTATTACCTATAATCCTTACTCACAGCTGGATTTACCGGTTTTATGATTGATGGCACCTTTGGATATCAACAGATTAGCAACATCAGTAAACCCATTTTCACAGGCACCACTGAGAGGACTGGCGTCAATTTTTGGATTTTCGTTCTTCGCCACCACATTTATATCCGGGTTAAACTGCAGAATGTATTTTACCACCTCAAGTCTTCCATCCACTGCGGCGACCATAAATAAAGTTTCACCATCTTGCTCGACAGCATCCCAGTCGACATCCCCCTTTAAGCGCTCATGAAGATATTTTACAACCTCCGCGTTTTTCCCCATGACGGCTGATTTGACCGAATGATAAACATCGGCCCTATCCGTTGCTCGAATATCAGCACCCTGTTCGGTAAGATACTTAACCATATCCAAATAACCAATAAAGGCAGCCCATCCTAAAGCGGTCTGTCCCAGAGAGGCCTCATCCTTCGCTTCCAGATTCTGCCCGGCCGCCACCATTCTTTTTACCTCTGACAAATTTCCCTGTTTAACTGCATCGAACCAGGCTGCATCAGGGCCTTCTGACGGTTTCTCATAAAAGATACGATGTGACAGCAATTTATCATTGGCGATTTCATGCATCTCTTCATAGCTAAATCTAAATTTTGATAAATCAACTGCAGATTTATTTTCCTGAGCATGTAAGCCAAGGGGTAAAAATGTAAAAAAGGCGGCTGTAAATATAATATTTTTTAAGTTCATAATTAACTCCATGTAATATACTTAATTTGAGCGCATTCCTAAACAATAGCTCATCCAACATATCCGTTATGTGCCGTTCTTATAAAGATTAAAGATACTAGTATTCCCACAAAATAATCACAACGCATAATTTTGCACAATAAGTTCAAAAAAACTGATTAGCTATAACGATTTATGCAGGGGTGTTTTTAAGCCACCCGCTTGGCGAAAATGAGATTTGATGGGTAAACCAAAGGAGAGATCCTAGTGGCAAGGACCCACTTGTAAAAAAGTGGGTCCTTGGTCTGGTGTTATTACTATTTACTTACGACGCCAGCTAGTCCCCTGCGGGCCATCTTCCAGCACGATATTCATCTCGTTCAACCGATCGCGAGCGGCATCTGCCAGCGCCCAGTCTTTGGCGGCACGCGCGTCGTTACGCTGTTTGATCAACGCTTCAATCTCTGCCACTTCCGAGTCGTCCGCTTGCGCGCCACCTTGCAGGAACTGTTCTGGTTCCTGTTGCAGCAGGCCCAAGACTTTGGCCAGTTTACGCAGCTCTGCCGCCAACCCATTCGCCGCCGCCATGTCTTCGCTCTTCAGACGGTTTACTTCACGCGCCAGGTCGAACAACGCGGAATAGGCTTCCGGGGTGTTGAAGTCGTCGTCCATGGCTTCACGGAAACGCGCTTCAAAGGCTTCACCACCAGCAGGTTTGGCATCAGCGTCGGTGCCACGCAGCGCGGTATATAAACGCTCCAGAGAGGCACGCGCCTGCTTGAGGTTCTCTTCGCTGTAGTTCAATTGGCTACGGTAATGGCCAGACATCAGGAAATAACGCACGGTTTCGGCGTCGTAGTAGCCTAGCACGTCACGGATGGTAAAGAAGTTGTTCAATGACTTGGACATCTTCTCTCTGTCGATCATTACCATCCCGGAATGCATCCAGTAGTTGACGTACGGGCCATCGTGTGCGCAGCTGGATTGAGCAATCTCGTTCTCGTGGTGCGGGAACATCAGATCGGAACCACCGCCGTGAATGTCAAAATGGGTGCCTAGCTGTTTGCAGTTCATGGCCGAGCATTCAATATGCCAGCCAGGACGGCCTGGACCCCAAGGTGATTCCCAGCTTGGTTCGCCCGGCTTGGACATCTTCCACAGCACGAAGTCCATCGGGTTGCGTTTTACATCGTCGATTTCCACGCGCGCACCGGCTTGCAGTTGCTCCAGATCCTGACGGGAAAGCAGGCCATATTGTGGATCGCTATCGATGGAGAACATCACGTCGCCGTTGCTGGCCACATAGGCATGATCGCGTGCCAACAGGCGTTGGGTGATCTCGATGATTTCTTCGATATGATGGGTGGCTCGCGGCTCCTGATCCGGGCGTTCGATCAGCAGCGAATCAAAATCGGCGTGCATCTCTGCCAGCATACGCGTGGTCAGTTGATCACAGGTTTCACCGTTTTCTGCCGCACGACGGATGATTTTATCGTCCACGTCGGTCACGTTACGCACGTAGTTCAGCGAATAGCCGAGGTAACGCAGGTAGCGCGCTACCACGTCGAAAGCAACAAAGGTACGCCCGTGGCCGATATGACACAGGTCATAAATGGTTACCCCGCACACGTACATACCGACTTTACCGGCATGAATGGGCTTAAATTCCTCTTTTTGACGACTCAGGGTATTAAATATCTTTAGCATCAGGGCTGTCCGTGGTGTGCGTGATAACAAACATATCCGCATATTGAAACCCGAAGGCTGTTCTATTGCAAGGTCAAGCCCAAGGATTGCTGAATTGATCGGCAGAAAATTGCGTGGGATCGGAATTAACCTGATCCAGACTAAGATAACAACACGTGTATTTCTGCCGCGAAACTGCCACCCTAGCCACTGCTGACTGATTAATTGAGATATGTTATAAAGTCGGTCTGATTGCTCACACGCCTTCCTATGTGACAGCTCATTTCATCTTGCTAGGACTAAAACTATGGTTACTTTCCACACCAATCACGGCGATATCGTTATCAAGACCTTTGCTGACAAGGCACCGGTTACCGTTGAAAACTTCCTGAACTACTGCCGTGAAGGCTTCTACAACAACACCATCTTCCACCGTGTCATCAACGGCTTTATGGTTCAGGGTGGTGGTTTTGAACCTGGTATGCGTCAGAAAGACACCAAAGCAACCATCAAGAACGAAGCTAACAACGGCCTGAAAAACACCCGTGGCACCCTGGCAATGGCTCGTACCAACGATCCACACTCTGCCACCGCCCAGTTCTTCATCAACGTGGTAGATAACGACTTCCTGAACTTCCGTGCTGAAAACTCCCAGGGTTGGGGTTACTGCGTATTTGCCGAAGTGGCAGAAGGCATGGACGTGGTCGAGAAGATCAAAGCGGTAAAAACTGGCCGCAGCGGCATGCACCAGGATGTACCGGTTGAAGATGTCGTGATCACCAGCGTTACCGTCAGCGAGTAATCGCGGCTGCATGAGCACGCTGTTCATCGCAGACCTGCATCTATGCGTACAGGAACCGGCAATTACTGCCGGTTTTCTGCGTTTTTTGCAGCGTGAAGCCGTTCACGCCGATGCGTTATATATCTTGGGCGATCTGTTTGAAGCCTGGATTGGCGATGACGACCCCGAGCCGTTGCATCGCGAAATTGCCACCGCACTCAAGGCGTTGCACCAGGCCGGAGTACCCTGCTACTTCATTCACGGCAACCGCGATTTCCTGTTGGGTAAGCGCTTTGCCAGGCAGAGCGGCATGATCCTGCTACCGGAAGAGCAAGTCGTCGAGCTGTATGGCCGCAAGATCCTGATCCTGCACGGTGATACCCTGTGCACCGACGATCAGGCCTATCAAGAATTCCGCAAGAAAGTTCATAACACCTGGATCCAACGTGCTTTTCTGGCTCTCCCCCTGCGCTGGCGCTTGAAGATCGCCGCTAAAATGCGTGCTCGCAGCCAACAAAGCAACCAATACAAATCCACCGCGATTATGGACGTTAACCCGCAGGCCGTTGAGCAGGCCATGTTGCGCCACAACGTCCACTGGATGATCCACGGCCACACCCATCGCCCAGCAGTCCATCCGCTGGCATTACCAAACGGTAAAGCCCATCGCGCGGTGTTGGGAGCCTGGCATACACAAGGCTCAATGATTAAAGTCACGGCAGATGCCGTGGAACTTATCGAGTTCCCCTTCTAGGCCGTTTTCCAGCTTTTGATGGTAAAAACCGTCGACGCAACCGTTTTCCTCTCCCTGTACCCATGATATGCTCTACGCCCTCATACGGCCTGCCAGCCGACGTTTGTCCACATCACAGGAGCCATGCACTCATGGGAGCCACCGCTACTTCAGCCGCCAACGCTGGGGTTAAAATCGCAATCGTAATGGGTTCAAAAAGTGACTGGGCCACTATGCAGTCCGCGGCCGAAGTTCTGACCACGCTGAATGTCCCGTTCCATGTCGAAGTTGTCTCCGCCCACCGCACGCCGGACAAGCTGTTCAGCTTTGCCGAACATGCCAAGGCCATGGGTTTTGACGTGATCATCGCCGGTGCCGGTGGTGCTGCGCATCTGCCAGGCATGTTGGCGGCCAAAACGCTGGTTCCGGTGTTGGGTGTTCCGGTGCAAAGCGCTGCGTTAAGCGGTGTCGATAGCCTGTATTCCATCGTGCAGATGCCACGCGGCATTCCTGTGGGGACGCTCGCCATCGGCAAAGCCGGTGCGGCCAACGCCGGGTTGCTGGCAGCACAAATCCTGGCGCTGCACGATGCCGGACTGGCACAGCGGTTGGCACAGTGGCGTCAGGCACAGACCGACGAGGTGCTGAACCATCCAGACCCACGGGAGGATGCATGAAGCCGGTTTGCGTACTGGGTAACGGCCAGTTAGGGCGTATGCTGCGCCAGGCCGGTGAGCCGTTGGGCATTGCGGTTTATCCTGTCGGTTTGGATGCCGAGCCGGAAGCGGTGCCCTATCAAAACGCGGTGATCACCGCAGAGATCGAACGCTGGCCAGAAACCGCCCTGACCCGCGAGCTGGCGACACACAATAACTTCGTCAACCGCGATATCTTCCCGCGGCTGGCCGATCGCCTGACGCAGAAGCAACTGCTCGATCAACTTCATCTCGCTACCGCACCTTGGCAATTGCTGGCAAATGCTGACGAATGGCCTCAGGTGTTTGCCACCTTGGGTGAGTTGGCGATCGTTAAACGCCGCGTGGGTGGTTACGACGGCCGCGGCCAGTGGCGTTTGCGCCCGGGCCAAGAGGCTGAGTTACCGGCGGATAACTATGGTGAATGCATCGTCGAGCAGGGGATTAATTTCTCTGGCGAAGTATCGTTGGTGGGTGCCCGTGGTCACGATGGCCTGTCGGTATTCTATCCGCTGACCCACAACCTGCACGAAGAAGGCATTCTGCGTACCAGCGTGGCGCTGCCACAGCCCAACCCGGCGTTGCAACAGCAGGCCGAGCAGATGTTGGCTGCGATCCTCGATGAGTTGAACTACGTGGGTGTAATGGCGATGGAGTGCTTTATCGTCGGTGACAGCCTGTTGATCAACGAACTGGCTCCGCGTGTCCACAACAGTGGCCACTGGACGCAAAATGGCGCTTCCATCAGCCAGTTTGAACTGCATTTGCGGGCCATCCTGGGGCTGCCGCTGCCTAAGCCGGTGGTGAATACCCCTTCGGTGATGGTCAATCTGATCGGTACGGCGGTTAATCAGCAATGGCTGGCCCTGCCGCTGGTGCATTTGCACTGGTATGAGAAAGAGGTGCGTGAGGGGCGTAAGGTGGGTCATCTGAATCTCAACGATCCCGATGCGGCCTCTTTGCAACAGGCGTTGCAGGCATTAGCGCCGCTGCTGCCAGCCGAGTATCAAAGTGGCTTGGCCTGGGCACAGCAAAAGCTGGGATAATCCGTTCACAACTGCAAATTAAGGGTTCAGCCACGCTGAACCCTTTTTTATTCGCCGCTTACCCTTCGTAGCTGCGAAACAACGCCCGGCCGCGCAGCAGGCGCACGCCAAGCCAGCCGCCACACAGCGAGAGCAGCAAGGCACTCAGCAGCGGTAACGCCCACCACAGCACCGGCGTAGGTGCCCACGGGAAGTCGAACACCTTGGTCTGCAACAGCCAAAGCGCCGCTTCTGCCCCCACCGCCGCCGCGATCCCGGCCACCAGCCCAAGCAACGCAAACTCGCACCACAGCGTACCGCGCAACAGGCGTTTACCTGCGCCTAGCGTGCGGTAAACCACCAGCTCCTGCCTACGTTGCCGCATCCCTACCTGTACCTGTGCCAGTAACAGCAGACCGCCGCAGATCACCACCAGCACCACCATCACCTCCAGCGCCCTGCTCACCTGCTGCAACACGCCGCCGACCTGCTTGAGGATCGAACCGATATCCAGCAGGCTCAGGGTTGGGAACTGGCGGTTGAGCTGGGTCAGCACCTTGCCGTCACCGTCATAGCGGAAGCTGGTCAGCCAGGTTTGTGGCTGGCCGTCCAATGCACCCGGCGGGAAGATAAAGTAAAAGTTTGGCTTCAGGCTTTCCCAATCCACCTGCCGCAGGCTGGTGACTTTAGCGCTGAACGATTGGGTATCGCCGCTGAACGTCAAGGTATCGCCCAGCTGGATCTTGAGCCTGCCGGCGATCCCTTCATCCATCGAGACCTCGCCGGTTTTCGGCGGCCAGGAGCCTGCCGTCAACGGGTTATGGTCCGGCAGATCGCGTTGCCAGGTCAGATTCAGTTCACGGTTCACCGCCTCGCCACCGGGATCGTCTTCATGCACCCGCTCCGTCGCCACCTGCTGGTTAATTTCCGACAGGCGTACACGCACGATGGGATAAAAGGTTTCCTCATGCAGCTGATGCTGTTGCAAGAAGGCTTTCACCTGTGGAACCTGTGCCGTGGTCATATTCAACAGGAAATAGTTCGGGCTGTCTGGCGGTAACTGTTGTTGCCAACGATCGAGCAGATCGCCACGCAAGACCAGCAGCAGGGCCAGTAACATAAACGACAGCGAGAACGCCGCTAACTGGCTGATCGTCACCCAAGGCTGATGCAACAGACGATTCACCGCCAACCGCAGCGCCAGATTTTTCAGCGTGATGCGCCGCAGCAGCAACAGGCTGCCCCAGCCTATTCCCCCCAGCAGCAAGGCCAGCACCACCATACCGGCCAGAATGGCCCACAGTAGCGTACTTGCCCCCATTAATACCGTCAGTAGCCCGACCACAATCACCGCAGTAGCTGGCAGGAAGTAACGCAGCGGCCAGACGTTGGCTACCACATCCCGGCGCAGTACGCGCAGTGGCTGAGTCGCCAGCAGTTGCCGGTACGGGCGCAACCCAACCAGCAGAGAAATCATGACCAGAGCCCCCATCGCCCACAGCCACGGCCAGCCCCCGGCTGCGGGGAGTTCCCCCGGCAACACCGGTGCCAACAAGCGGATTAACACCGCTTCAAACCCGAGACCAATCACGCTGCCGCAGGTTCCCGCCAGCAGTAACACCGCCAACCACTGGCCAATAATCAGCTTGCTGAGCGCCTTTCTGCCAGCCCCCAGGGTTTTCAGCACCGCAATCAGGTCATAGCGGCTGCGGCAATAGTGACTCATGGCTACCGCTACGGCGGCAATCGACAGCAGCAAGGTCAGCAATGCCGAAAGCAGCAGGAACTGTTGGGAACGCTGTAGCGATTTGCCTAACGCACTGCCGGACTCCTCTAACCCATACCAGCGCTGATCGGGTTTGAGCTGCGGTTTGAGACGTTCTTCATAGCGTTGAATATCGGTTGGCGCACCGGCAAACATATAACGGTAGGTCAGGCGGCTGCCCGGCTGTACCGCTCCGGTTTTATCCACATCGGCCAGATTGATGATAATGCCAGGTGCAGTCTGGAACGGATTGAAACCGGAGTCCGGCTCCTGCACGATTTCACCGGCGATGCGTAACGTGGTATCCCCCACCTCCAGATTGTCGCCGACCTTGATATCCAATAATGCCAACAGACGCGGAGCCACCAACACGCTGCCTGGCACAGGTTTGAGATTGGCTGGCAAGGTTTCCAATTGCCCATACAGCGGATAGGCCGCATCGGTAGCCTTGACGTTGGCCAGTAGCGGACGATCCCCTGCGTAGGTCATGGTGGTAAAAGAGAGCTGGCGGCTGACTTTCAGCCCCTGTTGCTGGGCATCGAGCAGCCAGCCTTCCGGCACCGGGCGCGCGGTACGCAATACCCGATCCCCGGCGATAAAATCGCGGCTTTGCTGGCTCAAGCCTTTGTCCATGCGATCGCTGATGCTGCCCAGTGCCAACACGCAGGCCACCGACAGCGTCAGCGCCAGCCAGACGATCAGCAGCGAAGGCGAACGCCATTCACGCCAGAACCAACGCCAAATCATGCTTCCTCCCACAGCTTGCCTTCACGCAAGCGCAGCCGCCGCTGACAGCGAGCCGCCAGGGTCTCGTCATGGGTGACCAGGATCAGTGTGGTGGCGAAATCGCGGTTGAGGGAGAACAGCAGATCGGCAATGCGCTCACCGGTCTGGCGATCCAGGTTGCCGGTGGGTTCATCGGCGAACAGCACCCGAGGGCGGCCACTGAACGCCCGTGCCAACGCCACACGCTGTTGCTCCCCGCCGGAAAGTTGCGCTGGCAGGTGATTAAGACGCTTGCCTAACCCTAGCTGCTCCAACAGTTGCACCGCTTGGTCCCGGCTTTGACGATCGCTTTCACCACGCAGCAGCGCAGGGAGTTGTACGTTTTCCAACGCGTTCAAGGTGGGGACCAGCATGAAAGACTGGAACACAAAACCGACGTTTTTTGCCCGCAGCGCAGCTCGCCCTTCTTCATCCAGCGCGGTCAGCGATTCCCCCAGCAGGCTAACTTCGCCTTCGCTGCCGTCGTCCAGCCCGGCGAGGATGCCCAACAAGGTCGATTTCCCCGAACCGGACTCGCCGATCAGCGCAATTGTCTGCGCGGGTTTGACAACCAGCTCGACTCCGGTAAGGATGGTAAGCTGATGCTCACCCTGACCAACGTGTTTACTAAGATGATGAACTTCAAGAACGTTTTCCGCTGGCATCTTCCCTTCCTTTTGCTGTTGGGATTATTCAGTTTACGTGCTGTCGCGGCCGATACCTTATTGATTTTGGGCGACAGTTTAAGTGCTGGCTATCGGTTGCCGGTAGCGCAAGCTTGGGCCACTCGCCTGGCCGATGAGTGGCAGAAACAACCTGGCCACCCGACCGTGGTCAATGCCAGTATCAGCGGTGACACCGCCGCTCAGGGGCTGGCACGCTTGCCCGAGCTGTTGAAACAACATCAACCCCGCTGGGTGCTGATCGAGCTGGGGGCCAACGATGGTCTGCGCGGCTTCCCGGCTGCGGATATCGAGCGCGACCTCAACCAGATTATCACGCTGGTTTTGCAGGCGGGGGCCAAACCGCTGCTGATGCAAATTCATATTCCGCCAAACTATGGCCGCCGCTACACCGAGGCCTTCGGTGCGCTGTATCCTGCGTTGGCCAAGCAGTTCAACATCCCGCTGCTGCCGTTTTATATGGAACAGGTGGTGATCAAACCGGAATGGATGCAGGATGACGGTTTGCACCCCAATCAGGATGCCCAGCCGTTTATCGCCACCTGGATGGCGCAACAGCTGGAACCACTAGTTAAACATGAGTCTAACTGAATAGGGTTAGCTACTAGGTAAAGTTATGCAAAAAGCGGTATTGATAACCGGCTGTTCCAGCGGGATAGGATTGATTGCAGCGCAAGATCTGCGTAACCGTGGCTATCGCGTGCTGGCCGCCTGCCGTAAGCCGGAAGACGTGGAAAATATGCGCCAGCTTGGGCTGGAAGGCATTGAGCTGGATCTGGACGATAGCGCCAGCGTAGAACGCGCCGCCGCACAGGTGATCGAACTGACCAACGGGCGGCTGTACGGACTGTTCAACAATGCCGGTTTCGGCGTTTACGGGCCACTCAGCTCGGTTTCACGCCAACAGCTGGAACGGCAATTCTCCGCCAACCTGTTTGGCACCCACCAGCTCACCCAGTTGCTGCTGCCAGCCATGCTGCCGCATGGTGAAGGGCGCATTATTCAGACCAGTTCGGTGATGGGGTTAATCTCCAGCGCCGGGCGTGGGGCCTATGCCGCCAGCAAATTTGCGCTGGAAGCCTGGTCGGACGCGTTGCGTATGGAGCTGCACGGCAGCGGCATTCAGGTCAGCCTGATCGAGCCAGGCCCGCTGACGACCCATTTCACCCAGAACGTCAATCAGGCGCAGAGCGATAAACCGGTGCACAACCCGAGCATCGCCAAGCGTTTGACGCTGCCTGCCGAAGCGGTGTTACCGAAGCTGCGCCACGCGCTGGAAAGCCCCAAAGCCAAGCTGCGCTACCCGGTTACCCTGCTGGCGCATACCATGAGCATCCTGCGCCGCCTGCTGCCGGGCCGTGCACTGGACTGGTTATTGCGCAGTAATGGTTAAGCAAACGGGGGCCAAGGGTTGAAGCGCGCCGCTTTGCCCCCATCTAGAGTAGATTGGCTCCGCAAGATCAGATTAGAGAGAAACCATGCTAGCTCAAGCCGTTGTTGATATTAACGAAACTAACCTGCACCAGACTCTGGAACAGTCCATGTCCCAGCCGGTGCTGTTCTACTTCTGGTCGGATCGCAGCCAGCACTGTCTGCAGCTCACCCCGATACTGGATAAACTGGCGGCGGAATACGCGGGTCAGTTCGTTCTGGCGAAGGTGGATTGCGATGCCGAGCAGGCAATCGCCGCCCAATTTGGCCTGCGTTCCCTGCCAACCGTCTATCTGTTCAAGGATGGTCAGCCGGTTGATGGCTTCCAAGGGCCGCAGCCGGAAGAGATGATCCGCGAATTCCTGCAGCGTTTCCTGCCAAAAGCCGAAGACCTCAAGCTGGCGGAAGCCACTGAGCTGTTGCAGGAAGACCGTGCAGCAGAAGCTCTGCCTTTGCTGAAAGATGCCTGGAGTCTCAGCAATCAGCGCAGCGATATCGGCCTGACGCTGGCGGAAACCCAGATCGCCCTGAACAAGACGGATGATGCCGAAGCGGTGCTGGCGACCATTCCATTGCAGGATCGCGATACCCGTTACCTCGGCTTGGTCGCGCAGATTGAGCTGATGAAACAGGCTGCCGATACGCCAGAAATTCAGCAGTTACAGCAGCAGGTTCAGCAACAGCCGGAAAACGTCGAGCTGGCCGTGCAGCTAGCCTTGCAACTGCATCAGGTTGGCCGCAACGAAGAAGCGCTGGAATTGCTGATGGGTCATCTGAAAAAGGATTTGGCGGCGGCTAACGGTAGCGCCCGCAAGACCTTGATGGATATTCTGGCCGCACTGGGGACTGGCGATGCGCTGGCCGCCAAATACCGCCGCCAGCTGTATTCACTGCTGTATTAATCGAACATGGGCGCAGCCGCACGGTTGCGCCCTGTATCAAATATCAAGCCTCCTGCGCCGGTTTCCCCTCTTTGACAAACAGCATGGCGATAAAACCCACCACCGTGATCATCGCGGCAAAGTAGAACCCCGCATTCAGCGTCCCCGTGCTGTCGGCAATAAAGCCGGTCACGTAAGGTGCAAAGATCGACGCCGCCATACCAAAGAAGTTATACAGCCCGAAAGCGGTGCTAAGCGCGGCACGCGGTGCGTTGTCTGCCACCAGTGCGATCAGTACCGGGTTGAGGCTGATTTTGCCGATAAACCCATACAGCACCAATACGCCAATCAACGCCGCTTCACTGGTGGAATAGACGATGCCGAAGATCGCCAGCAGTGAGAAAGGCAGCATAAACAGTACCACCGGTTTTCTGCGGCCCAGCTTGTCGGAGATATAGCTGCAAATCAGCGTCCCCAGTACCGAGATCCACGGCACGATGGAGGCGATGCTGGCGGCGTGCACAATATCCATGCCGCGTTCTTTTTGCAGATAATACGGCAGCCAGGTAATGATCACGAAGAAGCCGTAGATCGAGCAAAAGATGGTGATGTAGGCCATCAGCAGGTTACGGTTTTTAAACAGATCCAGGAAACTGAATTCGCTCTTTGTTGCTGTAGCGGCTGGGGTATCGCCCGCACTTTGCGGCGCTTTTTCCCGAATGAAAAACAGCATCAGCAGCGCCACAATCAATACCGGAACCGCCATCGCCAGGAACGGCATCTTCCACGAAGTATGAAAATGCTCGATCATAAAGCTGGAAAGGTAATACCCCAGCGCGATACCAAACGACATCCCACTGCCGATCACCGCACTGCCCAAGGTGATCCATTTCTTGGGGATGGCCTCGGAAGAAAGCGCATACTGCGGGCCATAATAGACGCCTTGCGAAGCGCCGGTCAGCATCCACAGCACGATGAAAATCAGAAAGTTGGATGAAATGCTGACGGCTGCGATAAACAGCGCAAACAGCATGAAACCGCTAACCAGAATGCGTTTTCTGCCCAAGCGGTCGCCCAATAGCCCGGCAGGCACCTGTAAAAGAGTGTAGGTCAGAAAGAACAGGCTGCTGATTAAGCCCAGATGGCTTTTTGACAGCCCGAACTCGGTTTGGATCTGCGGCATGATGGGGCTAAGTACCGAACGCCCGGCATAGATAACCACCCAGCCGAGGAAGAAGATCACGACGGTTTTAATCCAATAGGGCACTCGCTCTGTTTTTATAGTTTGCATATTCATTTTCCCTTGGTTGATGGGCCGCTAGGCCCACCCAGTATTACGGCGTAATTAATGTCCCCGCGGTGCCTGCCAGTACCGACTCGATATCTTGCAGAGCACCGATATGTGCCACCTTGCCGCTACGCTGGACAAAGCGGCTGACCGCCATGATTTTTGGCCCCATCGAACCATCGGCTACCGCCATCGGGGCCAGCTCTTGGGGGGTGGCCGAACGGATGGCTTTTTGCTGCGGGGTGCCCCAGTGCTGATACACCGCATCAGCATCGGTGAGGATCACCAGGTGATCGGCATCCAGGGCTTCAGCCAATAACGCAGAGGCCAGATCCTTGTCGATCACCGCTTCGCTACCGATCATTCCCTGTGCGCTGGCCACCATCGGAACGCCGCCACCGCCGTTGCAAATCACGATGTGGTTTTTCGCCAACAGCAGATTGATCGCTTCAATATCGACGATCTTTTTCGGTTCAGGGGAAGGCACCACCCGGCGCAGGTATTTCCCATCCAGCTTCATGCTCCAGCCATACTTTTGTTCCAGCTCGGCTTGCTGCTGTGGCTCATAAACCGGCCCGATAAATTTGCTGGGTTCCCGATACGCCGGATCTTCGCTGTCTACCAAGACGCGAGTCAGCAACGTGGACACCGGCTGAGCAGGATGGAACGCCCCTAGCTGCTGGGCCAGCATATAGCCGATCATGCCCTGGCTTTCCGCCACCAGAATATCGAGCGGATAAGGAGGAACATCGCGATAGGCCAGGTTTTGCAGCGCCAGCAACCCTACCTGCGGGCCGTTACCGTGCACGATGGCGATGCGGTATTTCTTGGCCAGCTTGCCAATGGCATCGGCAATTAACGCAATGCTCTGGTACTGATTCTCTGCAGATAACACCGCGCCACGCTTTAACAGGGCGTTGCCCCCCAAGGCAATAACTAACGTTTCCATTCGGATATCCATTTTTTAAGTAATAACAGCCCATACCGAACGACACTTGGTATGGTTTTGCGCTGATGAATTAATAAAGACGATTGATAACCATGACGCCCAGTAAAACGCCCAATAGCGTGTCCGCACCGGAAAAATGGCCGGTTGCCAACATGTCGTTGATGGCCGCGGGTAATTCTTGGGGCCTGAGTAAGGCATGTGCCAGAAGTTGTACCGGGGTGGAGAAGATCCCCTGCTCGGCAAACTGCAAATAGTGGACGCTGACCAAGGTGGTCAGTTGGTTTAAAGGTTGGCTGGCGGCAAAAAAGGACGGCAACCTTGCGACACCCACGCGGCGATCGAGATGAGCCGCCAGCAACATGCCCAGCACCGTGTCATCATTGCTTGGCGTCAAGCCAGGGCCTTTGCCAAGCACGGGGCTCCAGTCTACTTTCTGCCCCAACAACCAGGCGGTAAAGTGCTGCTGTAGTTCGCGAATTTCCAGGCAATGCGGCTGTTCAACCAGGCTATCCAAGCGACCAAACAGGCCGGTCTGGGCGTCAACATCGGCCAGCGCGGCAGCCAATGGCGGCAACGCAATTTCTCCACTCACCTTCAGGCAGAGATCCAAACACCTCCCCTGGCGGTAGATGGCAATGTCCTCAAGCTCAATCCCCGTCGCAGAAAGCTGGCAATGCTGGGCTGCAGGCAGGCTATCAAAGATTTCGTCGAAGTCGTCGTCGCCAATTTCCCAGCCCATCGGGCTAAGCCCACGTCCTTCACGGTGCAGCGTCAGTAACCGATCGTTGGGCGAGAGAAAGTTGATGGCATTGTTGAAACGCCCCACGCAGCGTAACGGACCGTAATCTTGCGTGGCATAGCGGCTGATGGCTAACGCGGTGATGTCCATAACTTGCTCCCTAGCCCGGAGTTACCTCCGGGCGAACCGGTTGTTACGCGCTGATGCCCAGCTTTTCTGCCAGCGCTTCGATGGCTTTTTCAAAGCAGCCTAATGGAGCACGCACGGTACCGGCACCAATCTGCCCAACCCCGGCTTCACGGTGGGCAATCCCGGTGTTGATCAACGGCGTAATACCGGTTTCCACCACCCGACGGGCATCCAGCCCCAAGCAGGCGCCTTGGAAGTCCCAGGTTGGGATTTGCAGCATCATGTTGCGTTCCAGGTAAATCTCGGCCATCTCTTCGGAGATATCGGTCGCGGCACTCATGCCACCGGCAGCACCGACAAAGCGGGTCACGCCTGGTGCAGCGACCATGGCCGCGCCGCCAATGCCGAAGGTCTCGGTAATGGCGCTATCGCCAATATCCGGGTTGGCGTCGGCCTGGCTATAGCCGGAGAAGAACAGGCCTTCCGGCGTATTGACCGGCGCGGTAAACCATTGGTCGCCCATGCCGCTGATCTTGATGCCAAAGTTTTTGCCGTTACGGGTCATCACCGTCACGATGGTGCCTTGTTTAATCTCGGCCCCGGCATCCATGGCCGCCTTGCAATAGGCCATCGCCAGGTTGAGGAAGAACTGATCGGTGATGCTGAGGAATTGCATGACCTTGGCCAGTTCAACGTTGTCCCGCTCAAGCAGGCTGATTTTCGGGGCCAGCAGACGCATCAGCAGCGCCGACGCTGCGATATTACGCTGGTGGAACTCGTCCCCCATGGTGATGGCCTGAGCCATGACGGCGGTGAGGTCAATCCCCTCATCGAAGGTGGCCAGCACTTCTTTCAGTACCGGTGCCAGTGAGTCACGCATCCAGCGCAGGCGCGCCTGCACGTCTGGCCCATAGGCACCAAAGCGCATCACCTTACCGATCCCTTCGTTCAGGTTGCAGTAGGCATGGTTGCCATGAACGGTGTTTTTTACCACCACCAGCGGCATATGCGCCGAGGTGATCCCCCCCATCGGGCCAACGGCACTGACGTTATGGCAAGGGATAAACTCAATTTCGCCGTTCTCCAGCAGCGCCAGCGCCTGTTGCTCGCTGTCAGCCCATTGCTCAAACAGGCAGGCCCCAATGCAGGCACCGCGTACCGGGCCACTCATTTCCGCCCAGGTGACCGGCGGCCCGGCATGCAGCAGTTTTCTCCCCTGCGCCAACTGCGGGATCAGGTTTTTCGCTAAATCAACATCCTGCCAATGTGGGCGGGCTTCACGGATCCTGGCGATAACGGCAGCGTTTGCTTGTTCAATAGTTGCGGTCATATCAATCCCTTACTTTAAATTTTTCAGTATGTTAGCCAATCGTTGATTACCACCGGCCACCGGAGCCCATTGGTAATGCACCACTGAAATTTCGTTGGTTTGCAGATCGTCGGCAAAGCTACGCAAGCCTGCATTGATCACGGAAACACCGGCCAGCATGGCGGGTGCGGGTTCGTTAGTACCCTGCGCTGGAGGGGCGATTAACTGGCAGGCAAGCGCTACCGCTTCAGGCAGCGAATTCATCACGGCAATGCCCGCCTCGTTGAGCGTGGCAATCTGTTTGGAACGCTGCTGGGGATCTTGTTCGGTGCCTGTCACCGTGGCGATAACTGCCAGCGGATGGGCCGTACCACGCTGTTCGCGTACGCGTTTGACTTCAATAGCCAAAGAATCTGCGGGATCTTCCTGGGCGCCATAGCCAATCACCACATCCAGCAGCAACACGCCAATCTGCGGCTGCTGAGCAAGGCGAGCGATTTCCTGATTACGGGTAGATGGGTCGATCATCGGGTGCGGTTTACCCTGGGTGTAGAAATCGTCCCCCATATCGATAATGCGGTGTCCATCGGCGTTGAGCATTGAGCCATGCTGGTGCTTGCTGTCGGCCTCCACGCCCAACCGATCGGCAAGCAACATGGCGCATTCCGCCGCCAGCGTGCCACCGGCATACAGACCGGAGATTTTGCCACCGCATACCGCAGGTTGCTGTGCGGCCATTTGCTGCACGTTTGCCAACATCGCTGCCAGGCGGGCGGCTTCATCCAACGTCGCGGCAAAGGTGATGTTATCTTCCTGCTTCAGTGCGTTCTTGGCACCAAGGAACAACGCGATAACCGGCTTGCCAAGGGTCTTCATCTCATTGATAACCCGTTGGCGTACCGCTTCGGCCGGAGGCTTGGAGACAAACGCCAACACCTGGCTTTGCGGATCGGCCGCCAACATACGCAGTGCGCTGATAGCGCTGATGCCACCGATTTCGGCGGTTAAATCACGCCCACCCAAGCCAATGGCGTGAGAGACACCCTGCCCGGCCAGGGTAATTTGTGAGGTCAGCTCCTGGATACCCGTTCCCGAAGCGCCAATGATGCCGATCATGCCTTTAGGAGCGACGTTGGCAAAGGCCAGCGGTGCCCCGGCAATATTGGCCGTGCCGCAGTCTGGCCCCATCACGATCAGGCCCTTGTCACGCGCCTTGGTTTTTAGCGCCACTTCCTGCTCAACGCTGACGTTGTCGGAAAACATCATCACGTTGCAGCCATCGTCCAGTGCCTGATCGGCCAGTTGCGCGGCATATTCCCCGGCAATGGAGATCAGCACCATATTGGCATCCGGCAGCTTCTGCCGCGCCATGCGCCAACTGCGTGCCTTGAGCAGGCGTTTACCCCCCTGCTGCCCCTGGGCGATGGCTTTCAACGCCAGGTCTAACGCTTCACCGATTTGTGCGGTGATGCTGTCATCGGCAGATTCCGCCTTGATCGCCACGCAAATATCATTGGGAGTCGCTTCACTAAATTGCGGATGCCAGAAGCCGGTCGCTTCAAGTAAGGATTTATTGGCCGGCGTCCCCATCATGACCGATATTTCTTCGACGTTGGGTGATTCACTGAGCTTACGGGAAATTAGCATCAGGCTGACGGAATCCTGAAAGCTCCCTTTTTTTATAAAAGCATGGATCATAGTGATATCCTTAAAACAGCATGTGAACTTCGCAATGGGCGTTCTCAGATATTTTTAGTCACCTAGTTATTTCAAACCCCATATTCTTATTGGCCAAGCTACAAATAAAACCCGTTGACGAAGGTGAGTCTCATCACACTTTGCCCATTGTTAGAAAAAATCATCAAGTCCGGCGGGGATTAATTGAATTCAATCGTCAGAAAGACGGCGCTTTGTTAAAAATAATCTAACAATGGTAATGCCATTCAACGAAAATTTAAGCCAATAAAATAATAGCCGTCTGGATCACATTATTACAGCCCCAGGTTTATACAGTAGGCGTTAGAGATAGTTTAAATAAACCGTAGTAATGAAAGGACTGTCTATGAAAGTCTCTAAGCAGCAACTGCATCAACTGATTCAAAATAAAATTCATTCTGCAGGCCTAAGCCAGGAACACGCCGGGATTGTCGCGGACGTTTTGGTCCATGCGGATGCGCGCGGGATCCATTCCCACGGCGCGGTGAGGGTAGAATATTATTCTGAACGCATCAGCAAAGGCGGCACCAATAACAACCCGCATTTCACCTTTGAAAAAACCGGCCCTTGCAGCGCAGTTTTTGATGGCGACAACGGTGCCGGGCACGTCGCGGCCAAACTGAGTATGGATCGCGCCATCGAAATGGCGAAAGAGAACGGCGTAGCGGTGGTAGGCGTTCGCCGCATCGGCCACAGTGGTGCGCTGTCTTACTTTGTGCAACAGGCCGCCCATGCGGGCATGATTGGCATCTCAGTGTGTCAGTCGGATCCGATGGTCGTCCCTTATGGCGGCGCAGAGGTCTATTACGGCACCAATCCCATCGCTTTCTCGGCACCGGCCGAAGGCGACGACATCATGACCTTCGATATGGCCACCACGGTTCAGGCCTGGGGCAAGGTGCTGGACGCCCGCTCACGCAACGTGCCAATCCCGGATACCTGGGCGGTAGATAGCGAAGGCAATAACACCACCGATCCTTTCGCCGTCAGCGGGCTGTTGCCTATCGCCGGGCCAAAAGGTTACGGCCTGATGATGATGGTCGATATTCTATCCGGCGTGTTGCTTGGCCTGCCGTTCGGTAAACACGTCAGCTCGATGTATCACGATTTAAGCGCAGGCCGGGAGTTGGGCCAGCTGCATATCGTACTCAACCCAAGCTATTTCACCAATGAAGTGACCTTCCGCAAACATATCAGCCAGGTAATGAGAGAACTGAACGAAATCAAACCGGCACCTGGCGTGAAACAAGTGCTCTATCCTGGCCAGGGTAGCCATATGCGTGAAATAGAAAATGAAAAGAATGGCATCGATATTGTTGACGACATTTATCAATATCTGATTTCTGACGATATTTACCAGCGTTCCTACGACCATAAAGATCCGTTTGCCAGTTAATCGTCAGATTAATTAAATCAGGCGGAGAAAAGCTATTTTCACCGCCATTTTCCTTATCAACCCTCACGACAAAGCTGAATTGGCGCATGTCTCAGGGACGTTACAAGCAGGCAGATAAATATGAAGAATTTCCAACAAGAAATTAGTGAAACTTCTGGCTGGTTATCCAAGATCGGGGCAGATCCCAGCGGTGGCATGACGCGCTTGCTGTATACCCCTGAGTGGGTGGAAGCCCAACGGGCGCTGAAGCAGGCTTTTGAAACCGCCGGTCTGACAACCTCTTTTGATGCCGTCGGCAATTTATCCGGCCGCCTGCAGGGCAGCAAATATCCCGATCAGGTGATCCTTTCTGGCTCGCATATCGATACGGTCGTCAACGGCGGCAACCTTGATGGTCAGTTTGGCATCGAAGCCGCCTATCTGGCGATCAAACATCTGAAAGAGACCTACGGCGCGCCGTTGCGCACGCTGGAAGTCATCTCGCTGGCCGAGGAGGAAGGCAGCCGTTTCCCTTACGTTTTCTGGGGCAGTAAAAACATTATCGGCTCCGCTCGCCCGGAAGAAGTCAAAAGCATCTGTGATGCCAAAGGCGTGAATTTCGTTGACGCCATGCATAGCGCAGGCTTTGACTTCCGCCCGCAAGACCAGCCGCTGCGCAAAGATATCGCCGCCTTCGTTGAACTGCATATCGAGCAGGGCAAAGTGTTGGAGACCGAAGGAAAAACCATTGGTGTGGTCACCAGTATCGTCGGCCAGCGCCGCTACGATATCAAACTCAAGGGCGAGGCCAACCACGCGGGCACCACGCCGATGGGCTACCGTAAGGACACCGTTTATGCCTTCAGCCGGATCTGCTGCGAATCCATCGCCAAGGCCAAAGCGGAAGGCGACCCGCTGGTGCTGACCTTTGGCAAGGTCGAGCCCAAGCCTAACACCGTCAACGTCGTGCCTGGTTTCACTCATTTCACCCTGGATTGCCGCCACACCGACAAAGCGACGCTGCTGCGTTTTACCCAAGAAATCGAAGCCGATATTCAGCGCATCTGTGCCGAAATGGGCATTGAGGTCGAGATCGACCTGTGGATGGATGAAACGCCGATCCCAATGGACAAACAGCTGCTGGCCTGCGTCAGCCATCTGTGTGAAAGCCATAAGATGAACTACCGCATGATCCACAGCGGTGCAGGTCACGACTCACAGATTTTTGCCCCACACGTGCCGACGGTGATGATGTTTGTGCCAAGCATTGCCGGTATCAGCCATAACCCGGCGGAAAAAACCGAACTGTCCGATCTGGCCGAAGGGGTGAAAATTCTGGCGCATACCTTATATCAACTGGCCTATACCGAGCAGGGAGCCCGCCTATGAGCAACAGCAAAACCGCCTCCAACACCGGGTTTGATCCGCTGTACTGGAAAAAAATCGTGGTGGTCCTGTGCCTGGGCTGGGCGGTGATCTGGATTTACCGCACGGTGCTGACACCGATCTTCCCTGAGATCCAGGCGACCATCGGCTCGCATTCCAACGCCGAGATGGGCCTGATCGCCAGCTTCTACTTCTTTGCCTATACCGGGATGCAGATCCCGGCCGGGATCCTGGTGGATAAGTTCGGCAAAAAGGTGGTGCTGATCCCAGGCTTTTGCCTGTTCATCATCGCCACCTTGCTGATCGGCAACGCCACCAGCCTGACTATGATCTACGCCGGTAGCCTGCTGGCCGGCATGGGCTGTGGCTCTTACTATGGCTCGGCTTACTCGCTGTCATCAGAAAACATTCCGTTGGAACGCCGTGGTTTAGCCACCGCCATTATCAACAGCGGTTCTGCGCTGGGGATGGCCATTGGCCTGATCGCCTCCAGCCTGCTGGTGAAAAGCATGGGGATGGACTGGCAAATCATGCTGTTTATCATCACCGGCCTGCTGGTGGTAATGACGGTAGTGTTCTTCCTGGTGATCAAGGGGGGCTCCTACACCGCTTCTCTGGCCGCCAGCCCGGCGGCCTCTGCGGCCACGCCAGTGGAAGAGACCGAAGAAGCCAGCGGGTTGTTCAGCCTGCGGATGATTTCCGCCTACGTGATGTATTTCGCCACCTGCTATGGCTACTACATGATCGTGACCTGGCTACCTTCCTTCCTGCAACAGGAACGGGGGTTCGAAGGCGTGGCCATCGGCTTCTCTGCCGCACTGGTGGCCTTTGCCTCCGTGCCCGGGGCGCTGTTCTTCAGCCGTATGTCTGACCGTTTCCGCGCCAAGAAAGTGCAGTTGATCATCTTCTTGCAAATCTGTGCCGCCGTGACGCTGGTCTGCACCGTGATCTCACCGGACTCCACTACCCTGCTGGTCAGCCTGATCCTTTACGGCCTGCTCGGCAAGCTGGCGGTGGATCCGATCATGATCTCCTTCGTGGCAGATAACGCTCCGAAGAAAGGCTACGGCACCAGCTTTGGCGTGTTTAACTTTTTCGGCATGTCCTCTTCGGTGATTGCTCCATTCCTCACCGGGGTGATCTCCGACAGCACCGGCTCCAAGGTGATGGGCTTCTATATCTCGGCCGCCATCCTGCTGATCGGCACCGTGATCTTCTTTACTGTCAACGTATTGATGAAACAGAAAAACAATCGCCAAACGGCGGCACAAGCATAATTTTTGTTGTAGGGCTGCGGCCCTGACTAATCAGGAGAATTAACGTGGGTTATATCAATAATCAGATTGGCTATCCAAAAGATATCCTGGCTTCGCGCTCCATTATCAAACGCGACAACTATGCCGTGATCCCACCCGATGGCCTGGTGCGTAACATCATTCCTGGCTTCGAGAATTGCGACGTCACCATTCTTGCCACCCCGAAACTGGGCGCCACTTTTGTCGATTATCTGGTGACGCTGCATGATGGCGGCCGTAACCAGCAAGGCTTTGGCGGTGAGAATATTGAAACCTTGGTCTACGTTATCGAAGGTAACATCACCGCGTCAGCCGACAGCACCGATTATCCACTCACCACCGGCGGCTATCTGTATTGTCCTGCCGGCGTGATGCTGCGCCTGGAGAATACCAACGGCGGCAAGCCAAGCCAGCTGTTCCTCTACAAACGTGTCTACAACCGTATCAAGGGCTATGAAGCCCATGTGGTGAGCAACAACGTCAACAAGCTGGAAAGAATTCACTATGAAGGGATGAGCGATGTGATCCTGCAAGATCTGCTGCCTAAGGATCTGGGGTTCGATATGAACATCCACATTCTTTCCTTCAAACCAGGTGCCAGCCATGGCTACATCGAGACCCACGTGCAGGAACATGGGGCATATATTCTCAGCGGTGCTGGGGTGTATAACCTGGATAACGAGTGGATCCCGGTCAAGAAAGGGGATTACATCTTTATGGCTGCCTACGTTCCGCAAGCCGGTTATGCGGTGGGCCAGGAAGAGTTTAGCTATATCTACTCGAAAGACTGCAACCGCGACGTCGATTTCTAACCCCGCTTCAAGGCCACGTTGAGTTTCGCGTGGCCTATTTGATTGAATCAGAGTCTTATTGTTCATTCAGCAATCAATCTTCCCAACACCGGGTCACCTATTACTCATCCCACTTTTAATATCACCACCATAACATTATCCTCTTCACCATTAGGCAATAAAAAAACCATACCCATCTGCCAATGAAATAGATCACCACATAGGCAGAGAGAGCATGGTTTTTTATCAATCGGAGCGACTATCAGTAACCGATATTCTATCGGCTATTATTTATTAACCAGTTTTGCCGGAACGCTATAGGTCAGTATTGCCCCCAGTATCATCATACTGGATAGCACACACATCGCGACCAGATTACTTTCCGTAGTATTTTTAAAGTAACCAATAATATAAGGAGAAATAAAGCCCCCTATATTGGCAATCGAGTTAATTAACGCTATCCCAGCGGCAGCGCAGGTACCGGTAAAGATAGCATTTGGCAAACTCCAGAAAAGGGGCGAAGGCACCAGGCTGGAGGCGACGGCAATACATAATGCCACCATTACGATGACTTTATTATCTGGGAACAGGCCGATAAAGATCAACGAAACCGCAGCAATACAGAAAGGAACAATAATATGCCAACGCCTTTCTCGATGTTTGTCAGAGCTGCGCGCAGCCATTAGCATAGCGACAACGGCCAGCATATACGGCAGCATGGTCAGCAAACCGATATCCAACACCGAGCTTACCCCCGTATCACGGATCATGGTTGGCACCCAGAAGGCCAATCCCCCTTGCCCCATCACCGTGCAGAAACAGATCAACCACATTTTCGTGAAGGCGGAAGACTTCAGCATGGTCTTCATTGTCCACTCCTGTGCAGTACCATCAGCACCCACTTTTTTCGATGTTCCCTGCGCCATATCTTGAGTGATCATCTCTTTTTCTTGTGGACTGAGCCACTTAGCACTCTGATAGGTATTATCCAGGAAGAAGAAAATGACGACCGCAATCAGTAATGCACGCGGCCCACTGATAAAGAATAACCATTGCCAACCGGACAGCTCAAACATGCCATTCATGTTTTCAATAATCCAACCGCAAAGTGGCCCACCAATGATGTTACTTACCGGTATCCCGCAAACAAACAACGCCGTCATTTTTGCCCGCTGGCTTGAAGGGAACCACAGTGTCAGATAGAGGATCACCCCCGGATAAAAGCCGGCTTCGGCTAACCCCAGCAGGAATCGTGCCAGATAAAACTGTGTGGGATTGGTAATAAAAATACTCAGCATTGAGATCGTGCCCCATACCAACATCAACAGGGCAATGACCTTCCGCGCACCATACTTACTCAGTAAGATATTACTGGGTACACCGGCGATAATATAACCAATAAAAAATACGCCGGCACCGAGGCCATAAACCGCCTCCGCCATCGACACATTACCTTGCAGAATATCCGGCATCATTTGGAACTTTGAAAATGATATCCCCACGCGATCAAGATAACCGACGATATAGCTAATCAGTAATATCGGCATAATTCGCCAGGCTATTTTACGGTAGAGTTTAGCCTTGTCGGGACTGGCCAGAATAGCTTGATCAATCGCAGCATTATTGGTCGCCATATCGGATCTCCTTGGTTGGCATCCTGCTATTTCAGATTTTATTTCACTGTCATTGGATTAACTCGCCCTGGTTATTAAAGACAGGGCGGTGGGAATTTAAACAATATTGATTAATTGCTGTATTATAAATGCTAACGTGGTTTTACCTTATCCCACGGAATACTATTCTCAACCAACACCGCCAGCAGCACACCAACCAACAGGCCATTGCTGAATAGCGGCCTGATGGTGATCGGTACCCCCTGCCAGAAGGAGGAAGGCATACTCATCAGGAATACGCCCAAAAACAGCGGTAGCGCCAGCCGATAAATGTTGCGGCTATTCAATTCGATCTTGTTGATAAACAGCACCGAGGAGAACAGCAGAGGCAGATAAGAGGCCAACATAACGGCACTGCTGACCGTGAGCGGAATACTGCAAAAAAATTGCGCTAGCGGCGTCAACATCCCCACCAACAGGAATACCACGCTGCCAATAATAAACGAGCGCTGGCTGCTGTCTTGTGTCTGGGTCAGCAGGCCAATGGAAGAGACAAAAGGCGAGAAAGGCACCACGCCCAGTGGAGCAGCCAGGCAAGTCAGTCCGCCTGAAACCATAAAGCTACGCCGGAACAGGCTTCTGCCCGCCGGGCCGTCCGCATAAAAAATATCGGTGCCGCGAATGGCGGCAAAGTTATTCGACACGTTGACCAAACCGGTCAGGACGGCGCTGATCACAATTCCCCCATGTAATTCCTGCGGCCACCCGAGTGGGAACAGCACCCAATCGCTGCCCGTGATAGGCGTTCCGGTAGGTGCAAACCACCAGCTGTAAACGCCCCAGCCAACCAGGGTGCCGATTAACAGCGCATATTTGCCGATGGCCCGCGGTAAAAAGGCAATAATGGCGATAATCAGCAGCAACACCGTCAACGCCCAGTAAAAGGCCGGGTAGTTAATGGTCACGACGCCGGTATAAACGCCAAAAGGTAACCCCAGCATCCCTTTCATAAAGATGGTGATTAACTGCGCCCCCAGCAAAAACATAAACGTAGCCATCACCGCCGGACGGAACAGGCGTGCCAGGTGAAACCCCAAGCCGCTAACCCCAATCAGGATGGTCAAAATGCCAGAGATCAGGATCCCCACCGCAAGGCTGCCACCAATTTCTGGCAGCGGCGTGCCGTTGGCCGCTTCCGCCAGGGTCAGAGTTAAAATGGTCACCCACCATAACCCCGTTGGCCCTTCCATAATGGCTCGCCGATGGCCCAAAAACACCTGCGCCAGGCAGGCCAGCGCCGTTGAGATAAAGGTATATTGGGTAATACAAAAGGTCACGCCGGCGGAGAGGTTGAATGCCGATTGCAGGGTCGGCGGGATCACCACCGTATTGCAGAAAATGAAAAAGAACCACTGCAAGCCCGATAACCAACTGCTACGACTGGCACATAACCCGTTCATGGGTGCTTCCTTCATATCCAATATCTCATCATTCATGCGCCCGCCCGGTGACGGGCGCTGATTAACATCTGTTATTGCTGATGTTTAAGCACAAATTTACCGATCGGACGAACGCCAAAGCCCGCCTTGATATCGTAAATCACTTCGCCACGCAGGAGGGTTTTGGCCACCCGGGCGTTGATTTTCCGCCCCACATACGGGCTGACCTTATGGCGATACTCGAGATCGCCGCTAGCCAGTACGTAGCTACTGTTGGGTTGAATGAACACCAGATCGGCATCTTTCCCTACAGCAATGCGCCCCTTATGCTTCAAACCAAAAATATCGGCGGCGTTGGTCGCCATCAATTTGGCAAACACCGGCAGTGACATGCCCCTTTTCTGCACCGCTTCATCGAACATGATATCGACGCAGTTTTGTATCCCGGCGATCCCGCCCCAGGCCTGCATGATATTGCCCGCTTTCATATCCGGTGGGCATGGCGAGTGGTCGGACACCAGGCAATCGATCTCACTGTTAAACAGCTTATCCCACAGCCCTTTTTGGTTCTGCGCATCGCGGATCGGCGGTGAACACTTGGCCAGGGTGCCAATTTCCTCAAACTGGTCGGTATCCAGCACGAAGTAGTGCGGACAGGACTCACAGGTGACCTGTTGCCCTTCCAGACGAGCGCGAGTCACTTCCGCCACCCCTTCCGGGCTACTGACGTGGCATATATGCAAGCGGCAACCCGCGACCTTGGCCAGATACAGCACCCGGCGGATCGCTTCAACTTCGGTAAATACCGGGCGAGAGGCAACATAATCGTGTGCCGTTACGCGTCCTTCCGCCTTGGCCTCTTCCCCCAACGCATCGCAAATCAGGGCGTTTTCGGCGTGTACCGCCACCAACTGATCCAGCTTGGCCAAGGTCTGCAAACCTTTGAAGTATTCAAAGTCGTTCACGTCGCGGAAGTCATTGCTGACGCTGCGATCGCCACAGGTCGCTACAAAGCATTTATAGGCCACCACGCCAATCTCATCGAGTTCATGCAGCCGATCCAGGTTGTAGGAAACCAGGCCACCAAACTGGGCCGCATCGATGGTGAGCTTGCCTTCTGCGGCCGAGAACTTCATTTCTATCGAGGCTCTGTCCACCGTGGCTGGCAGCTGGTTGAGCGGCATTTCGACCATGGTGGTGATACCACCCTTGGCCGCAGCACGCGTACCGGTTTCATACCCTTCCCAATGGGTACGGCCCGGTTCGGACATATGCGCATGGGCGTCGATCATGCCCGGTGCCACCACCATTCCGCTGGCATCAATCTCCGTTTTAGCGCCGGTAAGACCATTGCCGATGGCAGCAATCTTACCTTCTTTAACCGCGATATCGGTAATGATGGCATCATGTTCTAAAACAACCTTACCGTTCTTGATAATTAAATCGTATGACATAATCATGCTCCTTCGTGAAATTAAAGTATCATATTATTACGCTTAGGGTTATTGACTTCTTTCTCATATTCACTTCAGGTATATTCTTGCCGATTAACTACTGTTCTACTTTTGAGTAGCGCATATAAACAGAATGCGCTGATAACGCCAACAAACCAGGAAACCCGTGATAAAGGTTCGAGTATCTCAATGAACTTACCGCCCAACGACAGCAACACGGCAAACAGCGTTACAATAAACGCCACGCTGTTAAAGCCGTTATCGTAGTATTTATAATTACCGGGTTCGATATATAAGGTGTCTAGGTCGATCTCGCTGCGCATCACGATGAAATAATGCGCCATCATCACGCCAATCACCGGCCCTAAAATTCCGCCGATCACATCCAGGAACAGGTAAATACTTTCCTGATTCTCCATCAGTTTCCACGGGCAGATAATCAGGCTGATGATGCTGGCAATCACCACGCCATTTTTGTAGGTGAGTTTTTTCGGTGCGATGGCGGCAATCTGGTAGCCCGCAGGAATGATGTTACCGGTCGCGTTGGTTGAGATGGTCGTCATCAGGATCACCAGCACCGCAAACACCGAGGCGAAAATACTGTCCCATTTCTGCACGATATCCAGCACGTTCCAGGTATCAACCCCGTAATGAATACTGGCCCCGGCCAGGATACAGACGCTGGCGACGGCAAATAATAGATATCCCACAACCAGACCCAGCGTTTGCCCCCAAGCCTGCTGGCGGAAGCTGCTGGCATTCTGGGTAAAGTCCGAGGCGCTGACCGCCGGAGCGGCCCATACCGCCACCACCGCATTGATCACCACCAGGAACATGAAGCCGCCGTTGTTAGTCGTTATAGCATTGGCTGGAACATAGGCGATGATGTTGTCCAGGCCAGCGATGGAGATAGCCCAAATGGCCATGCCGCCAAACACCACGTAGATGCAGGGGTTGAGGATCGCGGTAAACTTGTTAAGAATGCTGCCACCACCCAGGCCGATAGCCACGTTCACCGCCCAGAAAATCAGGAAGGCAATCAGCCCAGGCAGGCCGATCCCCAACAGGTTGAAATCCCCACCCAAGGTCAGAAACTGTGGCCACAGTTTGCCAATCAGGATCAGGAAGGCCAGCGAGCCTGCGTAACACTGCAAGCCAAACCACATGATGGCGGCCACGCAGCCTCTGAGGATCCCTGGAAACAACGCGCCACGCACGCCATAAGAGGCACGTAGGATCATGGCAAAAGGAATACCGTATTTCGAACCGGCAACGCCGTTCATCACCATCACAAAGGCAATAATAAAGGCGCTGAGAATAATGGCGGCCATAATGCTTAAGGTGGAAAGCCCAAGAATAAAGAAGCCCCCGACGGCCACATAGTTGGGAACGTTATGTACCGAACCCATCCACAAGGTAAAATAGTTAATTCCCTTCCAGGTTTTTTTATCCGCTTCTTTGGGTAATAGATCCTCATGATAGCCGCGCCGTTGGTAAATCTCTCTCTGCTTATTGCTAATAGATTCCATGACAGGTCCTTCTTATATTATATAAGAAAATAGCGTAGGTAATTTTTTGCTTATTATCATTGCAACAAACTGATGTTCTAATCTTTATATTAGTCAAATACCAATACGGCCAAGACAGACAGGAATATAACCATTAAACAAATATACGATAGCCAGAATTCAAGTTGCAGGCGGAAGGCACCTGCAACTTGTTAAGCCTTACTCTTTAGCCAGCCACTTTATGGTTAGCCATAATTTCCAACGCCTGTACCAACGCGGAATGGTCGAGATCTTTGGCCCCATTGGCCGCACAGAGATTGAACAGTTCCTGGCAAGTGGCGGTATTTGGCAAACTGAGCGCCAACGACTTCGCACCCTGTAGCGCCAGATTGAGATCCTTTTGATGCAGGGAGATACGGAAGCCCGGCTCAAAGGTCCGTTTAATCATCCGCTCACCGTGCACTTCCAGAATGCGCGATGAGGCAAAGCCGCCCATCAGCGCTTCACGGACCCGTGCCGGATCGGCACCCGCTTTGGCAGCAAATATCAGCGCTTCGGATACCGCTTCGATCGTCAGGGCCACAATAATCTGGTTGGCGACCTTGCAGGTCTGGCCGTCGCCATTGCCGCCGACCAGCGTAATGTTTTTCCCCATCAGGGCCAGCAACGGTTTTACCCGCCCAAATACGCCTTCGTCACCGCCGACCATAATGGTCAAGCTGCCCTGCTTGGCCCCGACTTCGCCACCGGAGACCGGCGCATCCAGGTAATCGGCGCCCAGTTGGTTGATGCGTTTGGCAAACTCCTTGGTCTCCAGCGGCGAGATAGAACTCATATCCACCAGGATCTTGTTTTTGAGCGGCGCTTCGGCACAGCCATTGGCCGCAAATAACACCTCTTCCACCTGAGGCGTATCGGGCACCATAATGAAAATGACGTCAGCCTGCTCGGCCACCTGCTTGGGAGTAGCACAGGCGATGGCCCCTTTTTCCACCAGCTCCGGCGGAACCTGATGCAAGGTGTTGGCATACAGCTGATGGCCGCCTGCGATCAGCTTATCCGCCATTGGCGTGCCCATGATCCCTAAACCAATAAAGCCTACTTTCATGATGTGTCCCTCAATGTTGATATTGCTTAATCCATGACAGGCCGGCAGCGGTCGTTGTCGCAGGTTTGTATTCGCAGCCAATCCAACCGCGATAGCCCATCTTGTCCAGCGCGCGGAACAGATAGTCGTAATTGATTTCCCCGGTGCCTGGCTCATGGCGCCCCGGATTATCGGCAACCTGGATATGCGCGATTTTCTGTAACAGCGTTTCCATGGTTTGGGCCAGTTCGCCCTCCATGCGCTGCATGTGATAGATATCGTATTGAATAAACAGGTTAGGGCTCGCGACCCAATCCATCAGCTCCAACGCCTGACGAGTGGTTTGCAGATAGAAGGCGGGCATATCGTATTTATTGATCGGTTCCACCAACAGACGGATATTGGCCTTGGCCAACTCCCTTGCTGCATAGCTCAGGTTAGCGACCACGATCTCATCGGTCTTATGTTGGGCGACGGACTTATCCGAGTTACCGATCAGGCAGTTGATCTGCGCACAGCCCAGCGCACGGGCATATTCCACCGCCAGACCTACGCCATCACGAAACTCGGACTCGCGCCCAGGCAAGCAAGCGATGCCACGCTCACCCGCGGCCCAATCCCCGGCAGGCAGGTTTTGTAATACCTGCGTGAGTTGATTCTCTTCCAGAGCGCCCCTCAAGGCCTGCACGGAATAATCGTAGGGAAACATATATTCAATCGCGGTGAATCCCTGCTCTTTGGCACAGCGAAACCGCTGCATAAAATCGACTTCATTAAACAACATCGATAAGTTGGCTGAAAACTTCGGCATGAGCCTGCTCCTTACTGATAGTTGAAGTAGCTGACCGAGGTCGGCGCATCTTCTGGCGACTCGGCAACGGGTTCGAATTCATTGACGTTGTCCAGCTCGTTCCCCATCGAGATGTTGGTGACCCGCTCGAGGATAATCTCCACCACCACCGGAACCTGATGCAGACGCATCAACTCTTGCGCCTGTTGGAAGGCCGTAGCGATATCCTCAGGCTTAACAACGCGGATCGCTTTACATCCCAGCCCTTCGACTACCTTGACGTGATCCACACCGTATTCGCCCACTTCCGGGTTGTTGATGTTTTCATAGGACAGTTGGACGCAGTAATCCATATCAAAACCGCGCTGCGACTGGCGGATCAGCCCCAGATAGGCGTTATTGACCACCACGTGGATGTACGGCAGCTTGAACTGCGCACCAACGGCCAACTCTTCGATCATGAACTGGAAGTCATAGTCACCCGACAGCGCAATCACTTTGCGCTGCGGATCGGCGGCACACACGCCCAAAGCAGAAGGAAGAGTCCAACCTAATGGGCCCGCCTGCCCGGCATTAATCCAATGGCGTGGTTTGAACACGTGCAGCATCTGTGCCGCCGCGATCTGCGAAAGCCCGATAGTGGTGACGTAACAGGCATCACGCCCGAACGCCCGGTTCATCTCTTCGTAAACGCGCTGAGGTTTGATTGGCACGTTATCGAAATGCGTTTTACGCAGCAGAGTTTGTTTGCGCTGGAGGCAGGTTTCCACCCACTGTGAGCGATCTGGCAGCGTCCCTTGATCCGCACGTTCACGAGCTCTTGCCACTAACATTTGCAGAGCGATTTTGGCATCGGAAACAATGCCCAGATCCGGGCAGATCACGCGGCCAAGCTGGGTTGGTTCGATATCGATGTGGATCACCTTACGCCCGGCGGTGTATTTATCTACCGAACCGGTATGGCGGTTAGCCCAGCGGTTGCCAATGCCAAACACCAAATCGGAATCCAGCAGGTTGGCGTTACCGTAACGGTGTGAAGTTTGTAACCCGGCCATCCCTGCCATCAACGGGTGATCGTCCGGGATACAGCCCCAGCCCATCAGCGTTGGGATCACCGGTACGTTGCAGGTCTCCGCCAGCTCTTGCAGCAGGTCGGCCGCGTCCGCGTTGAAGATCCCGCCACCGGCAATGAACAAGGGTTTGCTTGCGGCACACAGCATGTCCATGGCTTTGTCGATCTGCGCTTCAGTGGCCGCCGGTTTGTAAGCCCCCAGCGAGGAATAGGTTTCCGGATCAAACTCAATCTCGGCCATCTGTACGTCATAAGGCAAATCGATCAGCACCGGGCCAGGGCGGCCAGAGCGCATCAAGTGGAAAGCCTGCTGCAACACGCGGGGCACCAGCGCTGGTTCCATGACCGTCACCGCCATTTTGGTGACCGGCTTGGCGATGGATTCAATATCTACCGCCTGAAAATCTTCCTTATGCAAACGCGCCCGGGGAGCCTGGCCGGTGATGCACAAAATGGGAATGGAATCGGCAGAGGCGGAGTAAAGCGCAGTGATCATGTCCGTTCCCGCAGGCCCCGAAGTCCCGAGACACACCCCGATATTGCCGGCTTTGGCTCTGGTGTAACCTTCCGCCATATGGGAAGCGCCTTCAACATGACGCGCCAGATAGTGTTTGATGCCGCCGTGTTGACGCATCGCGTTATAGAAAGGGTTGATCGCCGCGCCAGGCACGCCGAATGCGGTATTCACGCCTTCCTTTGCCAACACGTACATTGCCGCATCTACTGCTCGCATAATTGCCATCTCAACGTTCTCCTAAATTTTGGAAAAATTTTCCAAACTTAAAATGAGTTCAAAAAAACCCGTTCAGGTAATAAACGGGGAGGTAACCTCATCCTGCAGCCGCGATCGCGGCTACAGGTTTTGCTTTAAACGTGCTATTTCTTGCTGCGCGACTCGCCTAGCGCGGTACTGATGTCGTTGGCTACGTCACGCACCAACTCCCCCAGTTCCTTGAAACGATCGCTGCTAACGCGCGAACTAGGCCCTGAAATAGAGATGGCCGCAATGACGTTGTTGTTACGGTCAAAGATCGCCGAAGCCAGGCAATTCAGGCCAAGAGCGTGCTCTTCAGCATCAACGGTATAGCCCTGCGCCTGCGATTGCGCTAAATCCTTACGTAATAGATTTACGCTGGTCAGGGTCTTCGGGGTAAACGAGTGCAGCCCCGAACGTACAAACAAATCCAGCATCTCCTCTTCCGCCAGCGGATACAGCAGTGCTTTCCCTGCCCCGGATGCGTGCAGCGGTAAGCGGCTGCCAAGTGGCGCGCACATCCGCACCATGGCCTGGCACTCACATTGACGGATCAGCACGGCGTCAAAGTTATTCCTGATGGCCAGATTGGCGGTTTCCCCTGATAGCAACATCAGCCGCCGCATGTAAGGGCCCGCCACCGATACCACATCCCTGTCATTCATATAAGCCGCACCGACGGTAAACGACTGGATGCCGATATGCCACCAGCCAAGCTGGGGATCCTGAAAAACGAATTCCGATTTCTCTAATACTTTCAATAATCTGAAAGTCGTTGATAGCGGTAACTCCAACTTCTCGGATAGCACGGAAACGGACGAGCTTCCTCCGGCATTGGCCAGAAACTGCAGGATCTCCAACCCACGATCCAACGCCTGCGCGCCTTTCGTCGCCCCTGCTTCTGTCGTTGGTCTTCCCTTTCTGCGTACTTCGTTCATTCAGGCTTTCCTTTATTTAGCTCAAGGTTTCTCCGCTATAATAAACAGCCTGTGCGCCTGGGGACAGCGCTATCCAAGCACAACCCGGTAAGTCTCTGGCAATGTTTTGACGATACAGTTGTCGGCACCGCCACGATCGACCGTGAAAAAGTCGGTGATCGCGCCATAAGCAAACAGCGGATGGTGCCAAACATTGCGGTGATAATTCACCCCTTGCTTACCGTTGGTGATAAAGGCGCGCAAAGTATGTAACGGAATTTCATCCCCTTCCCCGGCTTCAGCAACAATCACCACAAAGCGTTCTCCCTTCATCGGCATAAAAGCCTGCGAGGACAACGGGTGTTTCTCCAACACGGAGAACTCCAACGGCAGATCGCAAGGCTCAGATCGGTTGATGCTGACCAGCACCCGATGGTCATCGGCGACCTCCACCTTGGCAAGGTCATGATATCGTTCTGTTTTCCCACCATTAATATGGAAAAAGGGCGCGCCCTCGATCTGCAATACATTCCCATAAGGTGCAAAGGCTTCAGGCGTTAACTCAACGGCAATCAGGTCCATCAGTTTCTCCAGGATCGTTTCAAAAAGGAACATGACTGAATGGGTTCACTCTAGACAGGTCGCCTGAATTTTAAAAGTTAATATTGGAAAAATTTTCCACAACACGATCTACTGCACATTTTTTGTGCCGAGCAGAAAATATTTAATTAATAATCAAGGCATTAAAAAAAACACCTCCGCGATACAGTTCGTTAACAGAGTTGTCACTTTCAGCGGTATTCAGCAGAGGAAGGGCAATAAAACGTGAGCGAGATCACGGTAAGCGGCTTTATGACTAACCCAAGGCAACTAAGGTAAGTAAATTCTTTTGCAACACTAGGAGAACGATGGCCGCACCGGTTAAGGAATCGATATGCTGGATCACGAAACAATTCGATCGTTTATCAAAGTCGCGGAATGCCAGAGCTTTTCCCGCGCCGCCGAATTACTGCACAAGACCACTGCCACCATCAGTTACCGCATCAAAACGTTGGAAGAAAGCATCGGCACCCAGCTGTTCATCCGCACCACCCGCAGCGTAAACCTGACACCCGCAGGTGAATACCTGCTGGAACGTTGCCGCCAATGGCACAACTGGCTCGACTCCATGCCCGATGAGCTACGCCAGATCAACGACGGCGTGGAGCATCAGGTCAACATCGTAATCAACAACCTGCTGTACAACCCGCTAAGCGTCGCCCGGCTGTTGGCCTACCTGCAACAGCGTTATCCCTTCACGCAGTTTCATATCTCGCGTCAGGTGTATATGGGAGTATGGGATTCGTTGTTACACGGGGATTTTCAGCTGGCCATTGGCACCACCGGCTCTGAATCACTGGCCAATGACGTCAGCGTCTTGAAATTGGGGGGGATCAGTTGGGCTTTTGTGGTCACGCCAGATCATCCGCTCGCGGCCTGCCAGGACACGGCACTGCACGAAGATCGGCTGCGCAGCTACCCGGCAATCAACGTGGAAGATACTTCGCGCAACCTGACCAAACGCGTTGCCTGGCTGCTGCCCGGCCAAAAAGAGATCAAGGTGCCTGACCTGCGCAGTAAACTCGAATGCCACCTGCAGGGGCTGGGCGTCGGGTTCTTGCCGAAAAATCTGTGCCAACCCTATCTGGATAGCGGCCAGTTGATCACCCGTGACGTCGTCAATCAGCGGCAACCGTCACCGCTCTCTCTGGCCTGGCGTAACGACTGTGGTAAAGCCGTGGAAGAAATTGTCACGCTGTTCCAACGACGCGATGAACGCATCACCGGCTTTCTGCAAAGTATTGATTTACCCGTTTAACACGCGATTTTATCGCTTCTGGGTCTGAAGTTACCTAATCGGCAGCAAACCTGATAGAAACGGCGTATTCGCCGTGAGATCCTGAGGTTTTCTGCAAAAAACAGTCTTATCCTGGTGATGTATTAGGCATTCCCTCTGTCACTGGCGTAATATCTAGCAATATGTCTGACAGGAGGTTGTGCCATGTTTACCATTATTCCGATCGTGATCGTTGTCGCGCTGATTATCGTCTTTTCAAGCATCAAAATTGTCCCGCAAGGCTTCCAATGGACGGTAGAGCGCTTCGGCCGTTATACCAAAACGCTGATGCCGGGTTTAAACCTGGTAGTGCCTTTTATGGATCGTATTGGCCGCAAGATCAATATGATGGAGCAGGTGCTGGATATCCCTTCCCAGGAAATTATCTCGCGCGATAACGCCAACGTGTCAATCGATGCCGTTTGCTTTATCCAGGTGGTCGATCCGGCTCGTGCCGCCTATGAGGTCAGTAACCTCGAGCAGGCGATCGTTAACCTGACCATGACCAACTTCCGTACCGTGCTTGGTTCCATGGAGCTCGACGAAATGCTGTCACAGCGCGACAGCATCAACAGCCGCCTGCTGCATATCGTCGATGAGGCCACCAACCCTTGGGGCGTCAAAATTACCCGTATCGAAATCCGTGATGTGCGTCCACCGGCCGAACTGATTGTGGCGATGAACGCCCAGATGAAGGCCGAACGAACCAAACGTGCCGACATTCTGGAAGCGGAAGGGGTACGCCAAGCCGCGATCCTGCGCGCCGAAGGGGATAAGCAATCGCAGATCCTGAAAGCCGAAGGCGAGCGCCAGTCGGCGTTCTTGCAGGCAGAAGCGCGTGAACGTGCTGCCGAAGCAGAAGCACGGGCAACCCAGCTGGTGTCTGACGCCATCGCCACCGGTAATATCCAGGCGATTAACTACTTTGTAGCCCAGAAATACACCGACGCATTGCAGAAGATTGGCTCGGCCAATAACAGCAAAGTGATCATGATGCCGCTGGATGCCAGCAGCCTGCTGGGCTCTATCGGCGGTATTACTGAATTGCTGAAAGACAGCAAAGGTAAGTAATTATGTTGGAACAGATCGCAGCAAACCCACAATGGTTCTGGGTCTCGCTAGGCGGGCTGCTGTTGGCCGCGGAAATGCTTGGTGCCAGCGGCTATCTGCTGTGGAGCGGTGTTTCTGCGGTGATTGTCGGGGTGATTATCTGGCTGCTGCCGGAGTTGAGCTGGGAGTGGCAGGGGGGCCTGTTTGCCGTGATGACCATCGCCGTGGCCTATCTATGGTGGTACTGGCTGCGCAAGCGGCCAACGGCAACCAGCGGTTCGCCGGTACTCAACCAGCGCAACCGTCAACTGATCGGCACCCGCGCCACGCTGACCGAGGCGATGCATAACGGCCATGGCCGCATCAATATCGCCGACAGCAGTTGGCGCGCGCAAGCCAACGAGGATCTGCCAATCGGCACCGAAGTTGAAGTGGTGGCGGTCGAAGGCACCACCTTGGTGATCCGCGCCATTATCCGCTAGCCTTGGTGGCAGCAGCCTGCCAGATTATTAATGATCGGGCAGTCTGCGCCTTCATCACCAGGGCATTGTTCCGCCAGCGCCAGCAGGCGTTGGCGCATTTCCCCCAGTTCGCTGATGTGCTTTTCGATATCGGCGACTTTCTGCAACGTGCGGGCTTTGACATCGGCACTGTGCCGCGCCGGATCGTTGAACAACGCGACCAGTTCACGGCACTCATCGAGGTTGAAACCCACCTGACGAGCCTGGCGCAATAACGTCAGTTCTTCAATATGCCTGGCACTGTAGCTGCGGTAGCCGTTGTCCGTACGGATCGGGGCGGTCACCAATCCTTTCTCCTCATAAAAACGGATGGCTTTTCTGGTCAAACCGGTTTTTTTGGCAACGTCGCTGATATTCACTTTATCCCCCTTGACCTTAACCCTTGCACACGGCCACTCACGTGACCGTGTGAAATCGATAAATCATAACCTCTTTATCCCACAATTACCGCTTTAGAGCTGCAACACAAAAATCATGCGAACCAGGATAAGAACAAAATAGTGGGCGCTATACCCACAAAATATTGACCACTCGATTAAAGATGGGCATTATACCCACAAAAGGAGAGACGCAGGGGAAAGGGATGGAAAGTGGAGAACTCATCAAACGATTGCAGGCTGACGGATGGATTATCAGGAAGTCGAGAGGCAAGAAGGCAACAGGAAGCCACGTAACAATGACAAAACCGGGGGTAGCAAAAATCATCACCATCCCCCACCCCAAAAAAGATCCTTCAAAGGGCATATTGAGGCAAGTACAACAGATATCCGGCCTCAAATTGATTTAACGCAAAACGCCTCAGCAGCTTTACTGGAGAAGTAACAATGATTTATCCAATATTCATCTTTAAGACGTCAGAAGGCTTTGATGGCTACTTTCCCGATGTAGAAGGCTGTTTTTTTGCCGGTGAGAAAATGTCAGATATCCCAAAAAATGCAGAAGAGGCCTTTGGGGTACATATGGAAGCACTCATCGAAGAGGGGTTCCCTGTTCCAGCCGCCCCCCAAGATCCGCAATCCTATCTCAATGATAGTCGGCTGCGAGAAGACGGCGGCATTTTGGGATTTGTTGAGATAGATCCGGCCAAGTATGAGGATAAATCGATTAAGTTTAATCTGACGATGCCACGTAACTTACTAACGGCAATCGATAAGTACATCGAAACCACACGCGGCTACAAAAACCGCAGCCAGTTTCTAGCGGAATTAGCCCGCGAAAAAATATCCCATTAAAGGGTGCAGCATGTGCGCATGCTGGTAGAGGAATGTCTGCAGTCTACAGCCAGCCTTTGGGCTGGTTTTTTTATGCCCAAAGAAAACCCCGTAAAATTCGGGCCTGATGTCGGAGCGTGGCCGAGTTGTAGACAGCGTTAATACAAATCCTTTTCTATCAAAATAATATTCTATTGACCTTCCCCTTGCTGGAAGGTTTAAGATCATTCTCAATCAAAAGAACCTAGGCGGTCCACCGCCATTATTTTGCGAGGAAAACCATCATGTCACAAACTACCGTGCTGGCGTTGCAGGGGCTCTCCTGCATGAACTGCGCGCAAAAGGTGAAAAAAGCCTTGGAAAGCCGCGCGGATGTCGAGCAGGCCAACGTCAACGTTCACTACGCTAAAATCACCGGTGCAGCCCCGGCTACCGAGCTGATTGACAGCGTCGTTGCCGCAGGCTACCAGGCAGAAATCGCCCATCAGGCAGACACCGAGTTACAACTTTCCGGCCTCTCCTGCATGCATTGCGTGGGCAGCACCCGTAAAGCGCTGGAAGCGGTGCCGGGCGTGATCGCCGCCGATGTGACCCTTGAGGGAGCCAAAGTCTATGGCGATGCCACTCCAGATCAGCTCATCGCTGCGGTCGAGGATGCGGGCTATCACGCTAGCCAGGCGGGGGCCAATAGCCACCCAAAAACTGAGCCGCTGACTGAATCTGCCCCAACCTTGCCGGAAACCCAGGCAGCGGCCCCCTCCTCCCTTCCGGCAAGCGAGAGCGACGACAGCATCCAGCTGTTGCTCAACGGCATGACCTGTGCCAGCTGCGTCAATAAAGTCCAGACGGCGTTACAAAACGTGCCCGGCGTTGAGTTGGCGCGGGTAAACCTGGCAGAGCGCAGCGCCCTGATCACAGGTAAGGCCACACCGCAGGCGTTGGTCGCAGCAGTAGAAAAAGCCGGTTATGGCGCGGAGATGATCCAGGACGAAACCAAGCGCCGTGAACGCCAACAACAAACCGCACAGGCTAATATGAAACGCTTTCGCTGGCAGGCCGCATTAGGCTTGGCAGTGGGTGTCCCGTTGATGGCCTGGGGCGTGTTTGGCGGCAGTATGTCGCTGACGCCAGAAACCCAGCGGCCGTGGCTGATGGTTGGCATCATTACCCTGGCGGTAATGGTGTTTGCCGGTGGCCACTTCTACCGCAATGCCTGGCGATCGTTGATGAACGGCAGCGCCACCATGGATACGCTGGTCGCCTTGGGGACCGGTGCAGCCTGGCTGTACTCCATCAGCGTCAACCTGTGGCCAGACTTCTTCCCGATGGAGGCACGGCATCTGTATTACGAAGCCAGTGCAATGATCATCGGCCTGATCAACCTTGGTCATGCCATGGAGCAGCGCGCGCGGCAGCGTTCTTCCCAGGCGCTGGAACGGCTACTGGATCTCACTCCGCCAACCGCCAGGCTAGTCACAGAACTGGGTGAGCAAAGTATCCCGCTGGCAGAGGTGCAATTGGGCATGACGTTGCGCCTGACGACTGGCGATCGCATCCCGGTTGACGGCGAAATCGTGCAGGGCGAGGTGTGGATCGATGAAGCCATGCTGACCGGCGAAGCGTTGCCGCAGCAAAAAGGCGTCGGCGATACGGTGCATGCCGGTACGGTGGTAGACGACGGCAGCGTGCTGTTTCGCGCGGCCGCCATAGGCACTCAAACCACGCTGGCACGTATTATCAAGCTGGTGCGCCAGGCGCAAAGCAGCAAACCGGAAATCGGTAAGCTGGCAGACCGCATCTCGGCGGTATTTGTGCCCACCGTGGTCGCCATCGCTCTGTTCAGCGCCGCTATCTGGTACTTCTTTGGCCCACAACCGCAGTTGGTCTACACGCTGGTGATCGCCACCACGGTGCTGATCATCGCCTGCCCATGCGCTTTGGGGCTGGCAACGCCGATGTCAATTATCTCTGGCGTTGGCCGGGCCGCGGAGTTTGGCGTGCTGGTGCGTGACGCCGATGCGCTGCAACAGGCCAGCAATCTCGATACGCTGGTGTTCGATAAAACCGGTACTCTGACGGAAGGCCAGCCGCGCGTGGTGGAAATCATCACCTTTAACCAGGTGGATGAGCAGCAGGCCTTACGTTGGGCCGCCGCGCTGGAACAAGGGGCTAACCACCCACTGGCGCGCGCCATCGTCGAGCACGCTAAAGGGCAGACACTGCCTACGGTAGAACAATTCCGGACGTTGCGCGGTTCCGGCGTCAGCGGTGAGGTTGAGGGCGTACAGCTGTTGCTGGGTAACGCCAAGCTGTTGCAAGAAAATCAGATCGCGACCGATGAGCTCACTCAGCAAATACAGCAACAGGCTGAACGCGGTATCACGCCGGTGCTATTGGCCGCCAACGGCAAACCTGCCGCGCTGATTGCCATCCGCGATCCGTTACGCAGTGACAGCGTGAGCGCACTACAGCGCCTGCATCAGCAAGGTTATCAACTGGTAATGTTGACGGGCGATAACCCGGTGACCGCCAATGCGATTGCCAAAGAGGCCGGTATTGACCGCGTGATCGCTGGCGTCTTGCCCGATGGTAAGGCCGAGGCGATCAAGCAGTTGCAGGCTCAGGGCCACCGGGTAGCGATGGTCGGTGACGGCATCAACGACGCCCCTGCTCTGGCTCAGGCCGATGTCGGGATCGCCATGGGCGGCGGCAGTGATATCGCCATCGAAACTGCGGCGATCACCCTGATGCGTCACAGCCTGAACGGCGTGGCGGACGCGCTGGCCTTGTCGAAGGCAACGCTGCGTAATATGAAGCAGAACCTGCTCGGGGCATTTATCTACAACGCACTTGGCATTCCCATTGCCGCCGGTGTGCTCTATCCGCTGACGGGCACCCTGCTCAGCCCTGTGGTCGCTGGCGCGGCAATGGCACTCTCCTCCATTACCGTGGTCAGCAACGCCAACCGATTGCTGCGTTTTAAACCCAAGCAGTAACCTTCAACCGGAGCGCACCCCATCGCGCTCCGGCCTTTTGAGATAATTCCTCTGCCCTCGGGGTTTATTGTCAGCCACTTAGCGTTTAGCATGGGGAAAAGCCAGCAGCCATCCTGCACGCTGGAGGAAAGGATCAGGAGCCACGCTGTATGGGTCAACTGTTACGCCGCATTGCTACCTTTCTCGGTATTATTTCCCCGCAGAGCTACACCTACCCGGCCTTGGACATCAAGCTGACGGGAAATCGCCAACTACATTTGGTCGGTAGCATTCATATGGGCACCGTCGATATGTCGCCGCTGCCTGCTCGGCTGTCAGCACGCCTGCGCCAGGCCGATGCGTTGATCGTTGAGGCCGATATAACCGGGTCCTCCTCGCCATTTGGCCACGCTGAACCCCAACTCGAACTTGAAGAGCGTCTTGGCGATGAAGAATTCCAACGGTTGCAGGTGCTATGCCAGGAGCTGGGGGCGGATGTAGAGAGCTTCTCTGCTCTTCCCGGCTGGCAGGTAGCGCTGATGATGCAAGCACGGCAGGCACAGCGGCTGGGTTTACGCGCCGAATACGGAATTGATTATCAGCTATTGCAAGCCGCTAAAGTACAGCAGATGCCAGTGATCGAACTGGAAGGGGCCGAAGAACAGCTAAGCATGCTGGAACAACTGCCAGAAGGCGGTATGGCCCTGCTGCACGATACGTTAGAGCACTGGCACACCAACGCCCGTTTGCTGCAAACCATGGTGAGCTGGTGGCTGGACGCCAAACCGAACGCCACGTTGGAAACGCTACCCTCCACCTTCAGTGCCGAGTTGTACGACGTCTTGATGCACCGCCGCAATCGCCACTGGCAGCAAAAGCTGGAAGCGTTACCGCCGGGCAACTATGTGGTGGCAGTCGGTGCTTTGCATCTGTATGGCGAAGACAATTTACCGGCCATGCTGCAGGCACGATAAAAAAGTGGCCAATATCGCTATTGGCCAGTCAAAGAGGAATTTTTCATATTTTAGTTATACGCATTGTAACCGTGTTAACGATTACAATAGACAGGGTAGCAACCTGACGAACCTATTGGCAACTGCCTTTCATCCTCCTTGGCACAGGTTGCTCATTCGGCTACATTTTTATCGTTTCGTTGCCACCGATGACAACTTCCCACAGTTTTGGAAAAGAAATTATGACACCCGCAGTGGTTCTGCTTGAAAAACAAAAGGTGGCCTTCACCCTCCACGCGTATCACCACGATAGCGAAGAAACCAACTTTGGCGACGAGGTGGTAAAAAAGCTGGGGCTGAACGCCGAACAGGTCTACAAAACGCTGTTGGTGTCCCTCAATGGCGATGCGAAAAATCTGGCCGTAGCGGTCACGCCAGTCGCGACCCAGTTGGATTTGAAGAAGGTGGCGAAAGCGCTAGGGGCCAAGAAAGCCGAAATGGCCGATCCGGCAGTCGCTCAACGTGTGACGGGGTATCTGGTTGGTGGGATCAGCCCGCTCGGGCAAAAGAAACGCTTGCCCACGGTGATCGACAGCCCAGCGCAACAGTTTGCCACCATTTTCGTTTCCGGCGGCAAACGCGGGTTGGATATTGAATTGGCGGCCAGCGATCTGTGCCACTTGCTGTCCGGCACCTTCGCCGAGATCGCCAAGCGGGATTGAAAAAGCAGGCCGTTACCTTCCTCTGCAACGGCCTAGTACCTTACTTGTAAACGATCTCGCCTTTAGGCTCGTACGCCGCCGCATCCAGCGGTGAGTGCTTTTCGATATACTGCTTGAGCACTTCCGCATCGATAAAGCCGGTGTTGACGTAGCTTGGCAGGGTATCAATCTTCGGATAACCATCGCCGCCCAGGGCGTTGAAGTTCAGCGTCGCCATACGATAGGTCTTGTCTGCCTGTAAGGGTTCGCCCTTGATCTTGACGTCGATAACGCCTTTGCCGTCCGCCACCAGGCTGACGTTGGCGAACTGCGCATAGGCCCCGGAGTCCACCTTCATATTGGCTACCGCTGCCAGATATGGCTCAACCTCGCTGCCTTTCATATCGACATACACCAGCGTGTTGCCAAACGGCTGCACCTTGAGCACGTTTTTATAGGTGATGTCACCGGCCTCGATCGAGTCACGCACGCCACCACCGCTCATCACGGCGAAGTCTGCGTTGGCGCGTTCCATCTGCGCAGCTAACAGCACGCGCGAAAGGTTGGTCTGCACGAAGCGGACTTTACTGCGGTCCCCTTCCAGTTTGCCGTTGACGCTGCCCACCTTCACTTCTAACTGAGCCTTGCCTTTGTCCTGGAACGGCGTCAGCAGCTTCATCATCGACGGATCTTCCTGGATCTGCTCGGTGTAATACACCCGCTCGCTGGTGCCGTCGGCTTTCTCTACCTTTTTCTTCAGGTTGACCGGGATCAGTTGGTAATGCACCAGTTTCAGCTCGCCGTTGCGGAACTGGAAGTCGGCACGGCCGACGTATTTACCCCATTCGTGGGCCTGGACGATCCAGGTACCGTTTTGGCGATCTGGCGCGCAAGGCGTGCCCGGTACGTAATCCACCTGTTTGTGGTTTTCACTCGCCATACAGACCGGATCTTGCGAATGCCCACCGACAATCATATCCAGGTAGCCCGTAGGCAGGCTACGTGCCATCTCCACGTCCCCCGGCGCGTTAGAGCCATGGTTACCATCGTCGTAGTGGCCCATGTGGGTAGCGGCGATAATCACGTCCGGCTTTTCATCTTTGCGCAGCTGTTCCACCACCAGCTTGGCTTCTTGCGCCGGAACACGGAATTCGATATCGGTAAAGTATTCCGGGTTGCCGATTTTTGCAGTGTCATCGGTGGTCAGGCCGATCACCGCAATCTTCACCCCTTGCTTTTCAAACAGGGCATAAGGCTTGAACAGGCGTTGCTGAGTGCTTTTTTGATAAATGTTGGCGGACAATAGGGGGAAAGAAGCCCACTTCTCCTGCTGGCGCAACACGCTGAGCGGGTTGTCGAATTCGTGGTTGCCGATCGCCATCGCGTCGTAGCCGATCAGCGTCATACCACGGAAATCGGGTTCTGCATCCTGCAAATCCGATTCTGGCACGCCGGTATTGATGTCCCCACCGGACAGCAACAGCACGCTACCGCCTTTCGCCGCCACTTCCTGACGGATGCTGTCCACCAGCGTCTTTTGCGCCCCCAGGCCGTACTCGCCATGATCGTTCTGCCAGAAATGGCCGTGATGATCGTTGGTGTGCAGGATGGTGATATCGTAGGTTTTATCCTTTTCCCAAGCACTGACTGTTCCTGAAAACAACGTCAGGGAAACAGCCAACGCACATGCGGTGGTGTGAAGCGAAAAGCGCATGGCAGATCTCCATGGTTAATAATGGGTATTTTTTGATAAGGACGAAATTGTAACGCGAATCGGCTGCAACTAATTTCAAATTTTTGCGACATACGTCAAATTATGTCGGAAAGGCACGGCCGGTTCGAATTTTATCGGCACTCCCAATAGCACATAATGATCGAGAGAGAATCAGCTACCCCGTTGTCGGACGAAAGATGAACGTTATAAGATGTCGGCTCTCCCTCTCTCACTTACCAGGCTAATAATAATATGACTGACCGTAGTGAAACGGATATTCCACCGGTAACCCGCAGCGCGGCCAAAGGCACTGCGTTCTCTATTCTCGGTGCTATCAGCGTTTCCCACCTGCTCAACGATATGATGCAATCGCTGATCGTGGCGATTTACCCGATTTTGCAAGCCGATTTTAGCCTCAGCTTTGTGCAGATCGGGATGATCACCCTGACCTATCAGCTCACCGCCTCACTGCTACAACCGCTGATTGGTTATTACACCGATAAACACCCGCAGCCTTATTCGCTGCCTATCGGCATGGGATTCACCCTGTCGGGCTTACTGCTGCTTTCGGTGGCCAACACTTTCCCTCTGGTGCTGCTGGCGGCCGCTTTGGTGGGCACCGGTTCCTCCGTATTCCATCCTGAGTCATCCCGCGTGGCGCGCATGGCATCCGGTGGACGGCACGGTTTGGCCCAGTCGCTGTTCCAGGTGGGCGGCAACTTCGGCAGTTCCCTCGGCCCGCTGTTGGCCGCGCTGATTATTGCCCCCTATGGCAAGGGCAATATCGCCTGGTTCTCACTGGCTGCGCTGCTGGCCATTGTGGTCTTGTTGCAGGTCAGTAAATGGTATAAGCAGCAACATCGGGCGGCCCAAGGCAAGCCAAAAGCCGCTTCTCTGGTCAAACCGCTGCCAAAACGTACCGTGGTGTTCTCCTTAAGCATCCTGCTGGTGCTGATCTTCTCCAAATACTTCTACTTGGCGAGCATTAGCAGCTATTACACCTTTTATCTCATACATAAGTTCGGCATTTCGGTACAGAATGCCCAATTCCATCTGTTTGCCTTCCTGTTTGCCGTAGCGGCAGGAACCATCATTGGCGGGCCTTTGGGTGATAAGTTTGGACGTAAATATGTCATTTGGGGCTCCATCCTGGGTGCTGCTCCCTTTACCTTGGCTTTACCCCATGCTTCTCTCTACTGGACCGGGGTTTTGACGGTGATCATCGGGGTTATTCTGGCCTCGGCCTTCTCGGCCATTCTGGTGTATGCGCAGGAGCTGATCCCCGGCAAAGTGGGGATGGTTTCCGGGCTATTCTTCGGTTTTGCTTTCGGTATGGGCGGGTTAGGTGCGGCAGTTCTTGGTTATGTCGCCGATTTGACCAGCATCGAGCTGGTTTATCAAATCTGTGCATTCCTGCCGCTTATCGGCATTATCACCGCATTGCTACCAAATATGGAGCATAACCAGCAATAACCCTGATACAACCCCGGTTTAGCGCAGAAGTTAAACCGGGTTATCCACTCCAAAACCCCATTTAATCCGGTCAATTACGCCATAATTCCCCTTCCTTCTGCCAAAATAGACGAATAGTCTGGTTTTTTACACAAAACCCTAAATTAGCTAAGCAATGAAAGCACAAATGCAATAAACTAAATGTATCCTTTCGTAACACCCGTGAGCACAACCAGAGGAGTATGGATGCATAATTCAACACCCTTGATCACCACTATTGTTGGAGGGTTAGTACTCGCCTTCCTCTTCGGAATGCTGGCAAACCGCCTGCGCATCTCCCCGTTGGTAGGGTATCTGGCCGCAGGCGTTCTTGCCGGCCCGTTTACCCCCGGTTTCGTCGCTGATACCTCGTTAGCGCCGGAACTCGCGGAGATTGGGGTGATCCTGCTGATGTTCGGTGTTGGTCTCCATTTCTCGCTTAAAGATCTCCTCGCTGTAAAAAATATCGCTATCCCTGGGGCCATTGCCCAAATCGCCGTCGCGACGGTGTTGGGGATGGGGTTGTCCAAACTGATGGGCTGGGATTTGGTTTCCGGCCTGGTGTTCGGCCTGTGTCTGTCCACCGCCAGTACCGTGGTACTGCTGCGCGCCCTGGAAGAACGGCAACTGATCGACAGCCAACGCGGGCAGATCGCCATCGGCTGGCTGATTGTCGAAGATTTGGCCATGGTGTTGGCCCTGGTGCTGCTGCCGGCATTTGCCAATATGCTCAACAGCGATACCGCCAGCACCACACAGCTGCTCACCGAGTTGGCCATCACCATTGGCAAGGTTATCGCCTTTATCGCGCTGATGATTATCGTTGGCCGCCGAGTGGTGCCTTGGATCCTGGCAAAAACCGCCAGTACCGGCTCGCGCGAGCTGTTTACGCTGGCAGTGTTGGCACTGGCGCTGGGTATTGCCTACGGCGCTGTCGGCCTGTTTGACGTCTCGTTTGCCCTGGGTGCCTTCTTTGCCGGTATGGTGCTGAACGAATCGGAACTGAGCCACCGCGCAGCACACGATACGCTGCCGCTGCGTGACGCCTTTGCGGTGCTGTTCTTTGTCTCGGTCGGTATGCTGTTCGATCCGATGATCCTGATCAACCAACCGCTGGCGGTGTTGGCAACGCTGGCGATTATCCTGTTTGGTAAATCGGTGGCGGCCTTCGCGCTGGTCAAAATGTTCGGCCACTCCAAGCGTACCGCGCTGACCATTTCCGCCAGCCTGGCACAGATTGGTGAGTTCGCCTTTATCCTAGCCGGATTGGGGGTCACGCTAGGCATGATGGATCAGCATGGCCGTAATCTGGTGCTGGCCGGGGCGATCCTGTCAATCATGCTCAACCCGCTACTGTTTACCTTGCTGGAGCGCTATCTGGCCAAGACGGAAACCATCGAGGATCAGATCCTGGAAGAAGCGGTGGAGGAAGAGAAGCAGATCCCGGTCGATATCTGCAATCATGCCGTCGTAGTCGGTTATGGTCGTGTTGGCAGCCTGTTAGGGGCCAAGCTGACCGAAGAAGGCGTGTCGATGGTGGTGATAGAAAACTCTCGCCCACGGGTTGAAGCGCTGCGCGCTCAAGGGATCAAAGCGGTGTTAGGCAATGCGGCCAATCCCGAGATCATGGAACTGGCGCGGCTCGACTGCGCACGCTGGCTGCTGCTGACCATTCCCAACGGTTATGAAGCCGGTGAGATCGTGGCCTCGGCCCGCACCAAGCGCCCTACTCTGGAGATTATCGCCCGCGCTCATTACGACGACGAGGTTTCGTATATTTCCGACCGGGGTGCCGATCAGGTGGTGATGGGTGAACGCGAGATCGCCAACAGCATGTTGAATATCCTCAAGCTGGATTCGCTGTCGGACGAAGAGAAGCTGGCCGCCTGCCCAATCTGACGCCATTAAGCCGGTAAGAGCGCTAAAACAGCGCTCTTACCGGTTGTTGGTTACCGTTCCCAGTAAGACTCTTCCAGACTGTCTTCCCGCTCCGGCAACCCACGGGTCAAACGTGGCGAGTGCTGGTTAAGCACCTGATAGCTAACGCGGTTGGCATATTTGCAGACCTGCGCCAATGAAGAATAGGTCAGATAGCTACGCACATGCTTGCTGGAGTTTGGCACGTTGTTACGGTGATAGCCGTTAGCGGCGATATCATGCAGCAGCGCAGACAGCGCACCGTCGCCCGCACCGTTGGTATTCATGATCTTTTCCGGGCCACCCATATACGGGGCGATATGCGAATAGACCTTGAGTGCGTTTTCGCAGCTTGCACGGCGCATCGCACGGCTGAATTCAAAGCGGTTAAACTCGGCGATATGGCCCGGCAACAGCGGATGCTGGGTTTCACGCTTGTTGGCCTCTTCGGTGTAACCTGCCATATACAGACCGTTTGGCCCAGCGGTACACAACACCAAATCTACCCAGTCCAATGCCATCTCTGAGGCCATCAGCGGATCGCTCAACCCAGTGAGTTCCAACGCCTCATCTTCGTTCATCGCCAGAATGGAGACATGCTCTCTGAGAAAATCACGCCACCACACCGGATTATCCGCAATGACGTACTTGGTGCCCAGCGTCAGCACCACCGGTACATCATGCTTTTTGGCAAACTTTATCGCCTGCATGGTGGCTTCCGGCATGGGTTCACCGGGTTTGCAACGCACCAGATAGGAGGTCAGTACCAACGCGGCAGCCCCTGCGATCACCTCTTCAGGAATGCTTTCCGGGCGTAGCTGGTTCATCTGGCCTGGGCTGATGGCAAAGGTGCGCTCGCCGCTCTCGCTAATCAGCGTAAAGCAGCGGCCAATGGCTCCATCCACCGCTTGCAGGTAGTTGAGATCGGTACGGCTGGAGGTGTTGCACAGATAGCGATAGGCATAGCTGCCAATTTTGACGTTGCTACACATCACGCCGAGCAGCACGGAACGATCGTCCGCCAGTACCGAGTAGTTGTGCAGGGTGTTACCGATGGTGCCACCGGCAAATTGATGAGTGATCAGGTTATTGTCGCTCAGTTCCTGATACAGCGCCTCGGCAACGTCGTCTTCAATGACCAGCGAATGGCCCAGGCTAAGGCCGTAGCGTTCGACAAACGCGTCATCCACTTTCGCTTCGATATCCACCAGCGTCTGATCGATACCGACGACATAAGAGGTACTGACTTCATTTTCAGGCTGTGTCTGCTGCAATAACGGATCGCGAGCGTTGACCGGAAAATAATGTTTGGATTTACGTTTACCAGGAAATTTCATGTGATTGGCGGTGAGTTGCGGTGAACAGGCAGGAATGTTAGCACATTCCTGCCTGATTGCTGCGTTTTCACGTGAGCATTTTGCCAGCCGAGCGGTGAAAAGCCGGCTTGATTACAGGCGTTGCCCCACCAACTGTTGCATCATATCGATATGGGCGGCGTCATCATTGAGTGCCGGGATGTATTCAAACTTCTCGCCACCCGCCTCCAGGAAGATTTCGCGGTTCTGCTCTTTGATCTCCTCCAGCGTTTCCAGGCAATCCGCAGAAAAGCCGGGGCAGATCAGTTGGATATGCTTCACGCCTTGCGCTGGCAGACTCTTCAGGGTTTCGTCGGTGTACGGCGTCAGCCAGGGCTCCCGACCGAAGCGCGATTGATAGGTCATCATCACCCGATCTGGGGCCAGCGGTATGGCCGCCGCCAACGCGCGGTAGGTATCTTCGCAACGTTGCGGATAATCATCACCCAGCGTGGCGTAGCGTTTGGGAATACCGTGGAACGACATCACCAGGCGGTCGGGCTTACCGTGTTCGGCGAACGCCCGCTCAACGCTTTGCTGCAAGGCCAGGATATACGCTGGGTGCTCGGCATAGTCACGGATAAAGCCAATCGATGGCAGGCGGCGATAGCCTTTCAGCACCCGCGCAACACCATCCCAGACTGCGGCGCTGGTCGAGCACGAATATTGCGGATACAGCGGCAACACCACCAGATTGGTCACGCCCTGTGCCAATAGGCTGTCGATCGCCTGTGCCAGACTGGGTGATCCGTAGCTCATACCTAGTTCCACCGGCGTATTCGGCATACGCGCCGCCAGCTCCCGCTGTTGGCGACGGCTGTAGACCAGCAACGGTGAACCTTCGTCCATCCAGACAGATTGATAAAGCTTTGCCACACGCGGTGAACGGATCGGCAGAATGATGCCGTTAAGAATTGGCCACCAGATCAGCGGCGCAGTGTCGACCACCCGGTTGTCACTGAGAAATTCTTTCAGATAGCGTTTTACCGCCTGCGGGGTAGGTGCCTCTGGCGTACCCAGATTCACCAGCAATACCCCGTGTTTCTCTTGCTTCATTCCGATCCCCTTGTCCTTCCCGGCAAATACCCTGTTATTTCTCAGCGTATTAACAGCCACTCATGCGGCCTATTGTAACGGAAAAGCGCCGGACCGGAACCTATATCAGTAACAGGTAAAACGGGGGTTATTTTTGCGCCAACTGCCAGACGGCAGCCACGTTGCGCGCCGTGACTTCCAGGTTATGGGCCGCGTCCGCCAGCGCCTCTGGCAGCGTCACGATGCGGTCGATCACCGAGAAAGCGGCGTCGATGCCGTGTTGATGCACCACCTGATAGTCTTTTGACAGGCTACCGGCAATGGCAATCACCGGTAATTGGTGGCGCTTGGCTACCCGCGCAACGCCGATCGGGGTTTTGCCGTGGATCGACTGGCTGTCGAGCCGCCCTTCGCCAGTGATCACTAAGTCAGCATTACGTACCGCGTCTTCCAGATGCAGCGTTTCGATTACGATTTCGATGCCTGGCCGCAGCTCAGCTGCCAGAAAACCGATCAGTGCCGCTCCCATGCCCCCGGCAGCACCCGAGCCGGGCACCTGCAATACCTTGCGCCCGGTGCTCTGCTCCAGGAGCGTGCCGTAATGATGCAGCGCCTTGTCCAGTTGCCGCACCTTCTCCGGCGTGGCCCCTTTTTGTGGGCCGAAGATTGCTGAAGCCCCGTGATCGCCACACAGCGGGTTATCCACGTCGCAGGCTACCGTGATCTTCACCTGCTGCAAGCGGGGATCCAGTTGGCTGAGATCGATATGCGCCAGTTGCGCCAACGCCGCGCCACCGGGCCGTAATTCTTGATTGTGCTGGTCGAGTAGCTTAGCGCCCAGCGCCTGCATCATGCCCGCCCCGCCATCGTTGGTTGCGCTGCCGCCGATCCCCAAAATGATCGAGTCTACACCTTGTTGCAGTGCCGCCAGGATCAGCTCGCCGGTGCCAAAACTGCTGGTCACTAACGGATCGCGTTCGTCACCCGCCACCAGATGCAGCCCGGACGCGGCTGCCATTTCGATCACTGCGGTTTTCCCTTCCCCCAGCAGACCATAAAATGCTGCTGTAGGTTTGCCCTGCGGCCCGCTAACCTGCACATTGATGATTTCCCCACCGGTGGCGGCCACCATCGCATCGACGGTGCCCTCGCCTCCGTCCGCCATGGGCAGCAACACATAGTGCGCCTGCGGATAGATTTGCCGGAAACCACGCTCGATCGCTTCTGCGACACCCTGAGCACTCAGGCTCTCTTTAAAGGAGTCGGGGGCAATTACCACTTTCTGTAGGGTGTTCATCGACAGCGCCTTAATCTTCAGAGGATGCCACTGCATCGGTTAGTGAATACCATACCCTGCCGACAACGGAAATTCTTTAGCGATAAACACAAACAAAAGGGTAAAATTAAACGTTATTTTGTGCATTCACACAATTCAATCCTGCATTAACATCCCGATATACAATTGCAAGACGTCCGCCAATTGATTGATCTTCAGGCCAGTCGTTTTCTCTACGCGCTGTAGGCGGTAACGCAGGGTGTTAACGTGAATATGCAGCTGTGCCGCAGTCTTGGTTTGGTCACAATTCTGATTGAAATAGTGGCGCAGCGTATTTCTCAGCATCCCTTTTTCATCCTGGGCGCTCAATTGCCGCCAGGGCCGTGAAAGCTCCTGCGCTCGCCAATCCTCTCCTAAATCGCACAGCAGCGAGGGCAGCGGGTAGTCATCATAAAACAGCGTGTGCTGGACCAGTTTGAGACGGTGCGCCATGGTTTGCACTGCTCTTGCGGTCTGAATGGAGCGATAGACGCCCTCCTCACCACTGTAAAAGCCCCCGACGATCAACCGTAGGCCAAAGCGTTGCTGGATCTCATTCTGGAGCTGCTGGGCCAGCTTGCGCTCCTGCTGTACGTCCCACACGCCCTGTTTCATACAGGCCGGGCGCAAGAGCACCAGTTCATTAAAGCTGGTCATGGTGATCAGCGCCTCACGCTGGGTGATCTCCAGCTCTGCCAGCAAGCCTCTCAGTACCTGCGGCTGCGGTTCATACAGCTCTAGCAGCCAGACAATGCGTGGCTGTTGCAGATCCAGCTCTAAATAGGCCGCCATCGCCTCGCGCGAACCAGGTTCACTGTGCCCTTGCAGCAGTTGGTTGGCCAGCTCTTCCCGGTAACGCTTTTCCCACTGATGTTGATCGAGCATCGCAGCCTGTTCCACCATCAGCTCTGCCGCCATTTTCACCAGCTCACCATAGGCTCGCACCTGGGCCGGATCGCCGGAAACCCCAATCGCTCCTACCAGTTGATTACGAAAGCTGAACGGCAGATTGATGCCGGGCTGCACGCCCTTCAGATAGTGTGCCGTTGCCTCATCAATCTCCACCACCCGGTTTTCGGTCAGGGCCAATACCGCCCCTTCGTGTCGCTGATACAGGCGCGAGGCGTTGCCGGAAGCAATAATGACGCCGTTGCTGTCCATCACGTTGACCGAATGGTGAATGATGCTCATCGCACGTTGCACGATCTGGCGCGCGGTCGCTTCTTGCAAAAAATTTGTCTGCCTGGACATGCGGCTCTTCCTGTCGAGCGAAACGGTAGCACTGATAACCTAGCATGAAGCGGCAAAAAAAAACGCCAGGCAGCAACCGCAAGCCCAGCGTTTTCTACAGCCTTGACACCGATTAGCCCAGAATGGCCGCCAGCTCAGCGCTCACTTCCGTCACCTTACGGGTGCCATCGATCTTGTGGTAAGACGTATTACCCGCCTCGGCTTCTTTATGATAGTAAGACACCAGCGGCGCGGTCATCTGATGGTATTCCACCAGGCGCTTACGCACGGTCTCTTCCTGATCGTCTTTACGGGTGGTCAGCTCTTCGCCGGTGGCGTCGTCTTTCCCTTCTACCTTCGGCGGATTGAATTTGATGTGGTACACGCGGCCAGATGGCGCATGCACGCGGCGGCCAACGATACGATCGACGATCAGTTCGTCCGGCACGTCGAACTCCAGCACGTAATCCACTTTAATGCCGGCTTCTTTCATCGCATCGGCCTGTGGAATGGTGCGTGGGAAACCGTCCAGCAGGAAACCGTTACGACAGTCTTCCTGGGTAATACGCTCTTTGACCAGCGCAATAACCAGCTCATCGGTCACCAGTTTGCCGGCGTCCATGATTTCTTTCGCCTTTTTGCCCAGCTCAGAACCGGCCTTAACGGCTGCGCGCAACATATCGCCCGTGGAGATTTGCGGAATGCCGTATTTCTCCATGATGAATTGAGCCTGAGTGCCTTTACCAGCGCCTGGAGCGCCCAGCAGAATGATACGCATTGCGTAAATCCCCTTGCTATGTATTTCCCTTCATTCTTCAGGCCGCGGCCGGAAGTCTATCGGGTTTGAGTTTTTATTAAATTTCGAAAACACTCAACCTTACCATTTCTGAGGGGGGTGGCTCAAGGTAGCGAGAGGAAATCGGTTGCGGAAAGATCGGGCTGAAACGAGGCAAGCAGGAGAAAAATTTGACGGGAATAGAAGAGATTACGCCCCAAACCCTAAGGTCTGGGGCGTATTTTGCTGATTAAGCGGACAACAGCTTATTCATGCGGCGGATAAACTGGTTTGGATCTTCCAGCGTCCCACGCTCTGCCAGCAGGGCCTGATCCAACAGCAGATCGATCCATTCGGCAAATTGTTCGTTATCGCCCACATCGGATGCGCGTTTGACCAACGCATGCTCCGGGTTCAGCTCGAAGATATACTTCACTTCCGGCGCAGCCTGCCCCGCAGCGGCAAACAGTTTGGCCATCTGGGTGCTCATCTCGTCGGCATCGGTGGTAACGATGGCCGGGGTATCCGTCAGGCGGTGCGTCAGACGCACGTCCTTCACGCGCTCACCCAGCAGCGTCTTGACCCGCTCGATAAACGGCTCCAGCTGCTTCTCGGCTTCTTTCTGCTCTTCGGTTTCATCCGCCAGTTTATCCAGCGCTTCATCCGCTTTGCTGACCGACTGGAACACCTTACCGTCAAACTCGGTCAGGTAGCTCATCATCCACTCATCGATGCGGTCAGACAGCAGCAGGACTTCGATGCCTTTCTTGCGGAACAGCTCCAGGTGCGGGCTGCTCTTGGCGGCGGCATAACTGTCGGCGGTAATGTAGTAAATCTTGTCCTGGCCTTCGGTCATGCGGCCAACGTACTCTTCCAGCGAGACGGTTTGCGCCGAGCTGTCATTGTGCGTAGAAGCAAAGCGCAGCAGTTTGGCGATGGCCTCTTTGTTGCCGCCGTCCTCCGCTGGCCCTTCTTTCAGTACCATACCGAACTGCTGCCAGAACTTCTGGTAGGCTTCCGCGTCGTCTTTGGCCAGCTTGTCCAACATCTGCAACACGCGTTTGGTCAGCGCGCCACGCAGGTTTTGGGTAACACGGCTGTCCTGCAGGATTTCACGCGAAACGTTCAGCGGCAGATCGTTGGAATCGATCAGGCCACGCACAAATCGCAGGTAGTTCGGCATGAACTGCTCGGCGTCATCCATGATAAACACGCGCTGAACGTACAGCTTCAGGCCGTGTTTATGATCGCGATTCCACATATCCCACGGCGCCTGGGCCGGGATGTACAGCAGGCTGGTGTACTCCTGCTTACCTTCCACCCGGTTGTGGCTCCAGCTCAGCGGATCGGTAAAGTCATGGGCAATGTGCTTGTAGAACTCTTTGTACTCTTCTTCGGTCACGTCAGCTTTGCTGCGAGTCCACAACGCTTGCGCCTTGTTGATTTTCTCCCAGGTGACGGTGCCGTCTTCTTCATTCTTGGTTTCAATCTCTACCGGCAGTGCAATGTGATCGGAATATTTACCAATCACCGAGCGCAGACGCCAGCCGTCGAGGTATTCGTCTTCGCCTTCACGCAGGTGCAGGGTAATTTCGCTGCCGCGATCGGCCTTGCTGATATCGGCGATGGTGTAATCACCTTCACCGGCAGACTCCCAGTACACCCCTTGATCTTCCGCAGCACCGGCCGCGCGGGTACGCACGGTGACTTTGTCCGCCACGATGAACGCCGAGTAGAAGCCCACGCCGAACTGACCGATCAGTTGGCTGTCTTTCGCCTGATCGGAGCCGATAGACTCCAAGAAGGCCTTGGTACCAGACTTGGCAATCGTCCCCAGGTTTTCGATCACTTCTTCGCGGCTCATACCGATGCCGTTATCGGCGATCGTCAGGGTACGCTTCTCTTTGTCAAAGGACAGACGCACACGCAGCTCGCCATCACCTTCATACAGTTCCGGCTTGGAAAGCGCGCGGAAACGCAGTTTGTCCGCCGCATCGGAGGCGTTGGAGATCAGCTCACGCAGGAAGATTTCTTTATTGGAGTACAGCGAATGGATCATCAAATGAAGCAGCTGTTTGACTTCAGACTGGAACCCACGGGTTTCTTGACCTTTCATACTCATTGATTACCTCAAAGACAGTAATGACCAAATCATGCAATGAGGATCAAATGGGGTTAACTCTGTGGTTTTTCAAGCGGCTGGCGGGGAATTTTTTGTCAACGGATTACGGGGCAGAGGACTGCCCCGTACAGAATCATCAGAATTTGATCGCGTGCCGTCCGGCCAGGGAGTGCGACAGCGTGGTGCCATCCACCATTTCCAGTTCACCACCCACCGGAACCCCGTGGGCAATGCGGCTGGCAAGTACGCCATATTGGCCACACATCTCGGCGATGTAGTTGGCCGTGGCGTCTCCTTCCACCGTTGGGTTGGTGGCAAGGATCACTTCAGTGATGGTTTCCTTCTCCAGCCGTTGCTCCAACCGATCCAGGCCGATATCGCCTGGGCCAATGCCGTCTAACGGTGACAGATGGCCCATCAGCACAAAGTAGCGCCCGGCAAACTGGCCGGTCTGCTCGATGGCGTGAATATCCGCCGGGCTCTCCACTACGCAAATCTGGCCGTTTTGCTGGCGGCGCACATTATTGCAGATGGTGCAGGTATCCTGCTCGGTGAAGGTACGGCAATCGGCACAGTGTCCGATCTCCGACATGGCACGGGTCAGCGCCTGTGCCAGCCGCATACCACCGCTGCGATCGCGCTGCAGCAGTTGGAACGCCATACGCTGCGCCGACTTCGGGCCAACGCCCGGCAGGCAGCGCAGTGCCTCCATCAATGATTCAAGGAGCGGGCTGGTTTGCATCAGAACGGCATCTTAAAGCCTGGCGGCAACTGCATCCCGCTGGAAACCGACGCCATCTTCTCTTTCTGGGTTTCTTCGATGCGACGTGCTGCGTCATTGAAAGCGGCAGCGATCAGATCTTCCAGCATCTCTTTGTCGTCTTCCATCAGGCTTGGGTCGATTTCTACCCGGCGGCAGTTATGTGCCCCGTTGATGGTCACTTTCACCAAGCCAGCCCCGGATTCACCCGTCACTTCCAATTTGGCAATTTCTTCCTGCATCTGCTGCATCTTTTCCTGCATTTGCTGGGCTTGCTTCATCAGGTTACCCATACCGCCTTTACCAAACATAGTCGTCTCTCATAGCATTGGCCGCGCACCGTGCGCCGCGTTAAATAGGGCGAATACTCTCTTCATCCAGATCTGCATCGAAGAACCGACGCAGGGTCTGGATATTGGTATCCGCAACGATGGACTGGCGAGCCTGCGCCAGTTTTTCTTCATAAATGGCTTGCCGCCACTCCAGCGGAGTCCGCTCCGCCGGATTATCGTCTTCCACCACGCTGAGTTCAACCGTGCGGCCATGTAACTCACTGAGTGCCTGCGCCAGAGTCTTCTGTGCCGAAGGCGAATTCAGATGACGCTGCGAAGACCGCAGGTGGAGACAAATGCTGTCCGGAGCCAGCTGCTGCTTAAAGGCGTTTAACGCCAGTTGCTGCACCAGTTTCGGTATTTTTAGCTGGTCGATCTCTGCCGCCCAAGGATCGCGCTCGATGGACTCAACCACCAGTTTAGCCGACAGCTCAGGCGTTTTTTCATGTTCGAGCGCCGTACGCAACGCTTTTGGCGTGGCCAGCGGTTCCGGCGCGGCTTCAGGTTCGGTAAGCGCACGCCAGCGATAGGCCTCCGGCTTGGCCGGCTTCTCCGTCACGATCTTTTCGGCCTGACGCTTCTGGCTGCGTTCGGTTACCGAGGCTAAACGCTCTAGTGCCGAGTTAGCCGGCCGCGCTATTCCTGGCGCCGCCGGCTCATTCTTTTTTGCGGTGGATGCCCCCTGTTGCCGCAGCAACTGGGTTCGCGCTTTAAGTAACTGCGCGGTAGCATCCGGTAAATTTGTTGGTTGAGTATTCTGCACTGACGCAGCCTGCCCCAAGGGAGGTGGGGCATCTGGATAGGGAGAAGGTGGCGCAACGGCCATATTCCCCTGCGGCTGTGCGGGCGCGGTCTGTACCATGGCCACCGGCTCTGGGATCACCGCTTTGGGGTGAAACGCCAGCGCGCGCAGCAGGGTCATCTCTACGCCCATACGGCGATCCGGGGCAAAGGCCAACTCTTTGCGGCCAACCAGCAAGGTTTGATAATAAAGCTGTACGTCCGTTGGCGGCAGGGTACGCGCCAGCTCACGTAACCGCTGCTCAATCGCAGCGTAATGATTGTCCAGCACCGAGGGCAGCAGTTGCACCATCGCAATGCGGTGCAGCAGCGCCAGCGTCTCCACCAGCAGGTTTTCCCAATCCACGCCGCGTGACGCTGCCTGGGCGACCTGCGCCATCACTTTTTCACCGTCGGCACTCACCAGGGCTTCCAGGATGGCCAGCGGCTGCTCATCATCCAACGTCCCCAGCATCTGGCTGACGGTGTCGGTCGTCACCTGCCCCTGCCCCATGGCAATCGCCTGGTCGGTCAGGCTGAGGGCATCGCGCATACTGCCATCGGCGGCGCGTGCCAACAGTTGCAACGCGCGGGCATCGCTGGTGATGTGCTCTGCCAGCAAGACGGTTTCCAACTGGGTGCGGATTTGTTCCACGTCCATCGCTTTAAGATGGAATTGCAGGCAGCGAGAAAGAATAGTGACCGGCAGCTTCTGCGGATCGGTGGTTGCCAATAGGAACTTGACGTGCGCAGGCGGCTCTTCCAGCGTTTTCAGCAACGCATTGAAGCTGTGGCGCGAGAGCATGTGGACTTCATCGATCAGGTAAACCTTGAAACGGCCACGCGCCGGGGCGTATTGCACGTTATCGAGCAGATCGCGAGTATCTTCCACTTTGGTTCTGGAGGCGGCATCGATCTCGATCAGATCGACAAAGCGCCCCTGCTCAATTTCACGGCAGTTATCACATTGGCCGCAGGGCGTCGCAGTGATGCCTGTTTCGCAGTTCAAACCTTTGGCCAACAGACGCGCAATGGTGGTTTTACCCACGCCACGCGTGCCAGAGAACAGATAGGCGTGATGGATCCGCCCCAGAGAGAGGCCATTAGCCAGCGCCGTCAGGACATGCTCTTGTCCGACAACCTCTGCAAACGTTTGGGGGCGCCACTTACGGGCAAGAACCTGATAGCTCATTAAGACTTCATCACTGATTTATGGAGTAATTTCAACCCAAGTAGTACACCACAACGTCGAGGACATTGCCATGTGGGCGGCCTGCTGGTACCGAGGTTGAACCGATACCCTTTATCGTCCGATGGCCACTCACACTTTAGTGTAACAGTACGCCCGCCGTCATTCCTATAACTTTGCATCATGCCTGCCAGGTGCAAACCTGTTAGCCCGTCAAGATAGGGAACGCTTTGGCATTTTTAGCAAGGAACTGATGGGGGCGAAACAGAAAATGTCAGAATACAGCAGAGAATACGGGGAAGTAGTGATTCTACGTCAACCCCGCAGCGAACCACGGGGTTGTCTATCGAAGCTATCAATGCCCGGCGAAGTCGAGCAGGCAGTAGCAATTAATACCCAGATTATTCAGGCGCGTTTCGCCCCCGAGGTCCGGCAGGTTGATGATAAATGCCGCATCTGTCACTTCACCACCCAAACGGCGGATCAGCGTGGCGGTGGCTTCGATCGTGCCACCGGTGGCCAGCAGATCGTCAACGACCAGTACTTTGTCGCCAGCAACGATGGCATCGGTGTGAATTTCCAGCTTGTCGGTGCCGTATTCCAGCTCATAGCTTTCGCTCAGCGTCGCACGCGGCAATTTGCCCGGTTTGCGTACCGGCACAAAGCCAACGCCCAGCGCCAACGCCACTGGTGCGCCGAACAGGAAACCACGCGCTTCAGTACCCACCACCTTGGTGACGCCCGTATCGCGGTAACGTTCGACCAGCAGTTCAATACTGGAAGCATACGCCAGCGGGTTTTCCAACAGGCTGGTCACATCACGGAACAGAATACCCGGCTTCGGGTAGTCGGGAATGGTTTTGATACTGTCTCTAATATACTGAAGCTGTTGCGCAGTCGCGGTCATAGTTATTGCCTGATAAAACTACCTGATAACTTCCACACAGGCCTGCAACCACCACGCTTTGAACAAAAAAACGTCGGGAGGAAACCTGCGCACGAAAACGCCCAAATCTATGCAAAAAGGCGGATAAATGCAACTGACGCCGCACGATCAGCGCTGTTTTTGTTGCGGCAGGTCAATAACTGGCAGCCTGAGCATAAAGGTCAGCAAAATAACCAGGATCGCCAGCAGTACACCTCGCACCCACCAAAGGTTCACCAACCAGAGGGAAGCGGCAAAAGTCAGGACAATAACCAGCACCGCTTTCCACTTGGCTCCTGGCGGTAACGCCTTATGCTGTTGCCAATGCCGCAAATAAGAACCGAACCAGGACCGATACAGCAACCAATGATGAAACCGCGGTGAAGAACGTGCAAAGCACCAGGCAGCCAACAACAGAAATGGGGTCGTTGGCAGCAGTGGCAGCACCACGCCCAACGTTGCCAGCACCACGGCTAACCAACCCAGTATAATCAACAACCAACGAGTCATGCCTGTCCTTACCTATCATGATGGCCCGTTTACTGTAGCATCCTTGGCCATAATGCTGCCAGTTGGCGGCTTTATCCATCCGAAGCTTGTCTGATCTCTCTTTCACGGGCAAGCTTAGGCACTTACTGCCTTATCAAAGGATCTCACGTGACTACGCACCGCTTATTACAGGCGCTTGAACAACAGATCGCCGCCCTGGCCAGCGAAATCCAACCGCGAGGTGATACTCCGATCTCGCAGGCGCGGTTTGACGTTGCCCTGTTCTCCAACCACGGCACGCGGTTACGAGATTATCTGGCCGAGATACAAAAGAACTTTGCCCAGCTACAAACGGCGGTCAAAGACAACCGTACCGCCCACGTCGCCTTTCTGGCAGAAAAGCTGGTGGCACAGCTCACCGCGTTACAGCGCGAAATGGCAACCCAGACGATACGGCGTAAAAATCAGCCGAAGGAAGTGGCGGTGGTCGATTTGTACCATAAGCTCGCCGAACATCAGGATTATGAACGCCGCCTGATCGCCATGATCCAGGACCGCGAAAGTCTGTTAGGGCAACAAACCACCTTCGCCGCGCAGAAGAAACTACAACAGGAACTGGCCGCATTCGAGGGCAGATTAGTGCGTTGTCGGCAAGCGTTGGCGCGCATAGAGCGCAGTATCGAGCGAAAAGAAAACGGTTTTTGAATATTTGTCACAATATTTTAATGATTATTCCCCTCCCCGCGCCAGGTTCACTATACTCAGCCAAAGCACAATCTCGTCTCTCCTGCGTTTAAAACACGGGAAGATCCCTTTACTCACACCAACGTTGGACTTATGTCGCTAGAGAATGCCTCCCCAGAATTACAACTGGCGGTAGACTTGATTTACCTGCTGGAATGCAACGAGATCGATCCGGCAACGGCGCTGGCCGCGCTGGACATTGTCAGAAAAGACTATCAGGAAAAGATGCAGCGTGCAGGCATCACCTCACCATATTTGCCCGCGGGCCAATGATCATGGCCCGCTAGCGTTATCACCAGGTTCCTACACCGCAGGGTGATCACCGATGCCTGGAACCTGCGCCCGCTTGACCTCCTGCACTTCGTTGCCCTGCTGGTTATGCAGGTACACTTCCAACTGGTTGAAGGCGATATTAATGTCGTTCTCACGGCATAGGCGGTCAATCGCCCGGTTCAGTTCATCCACGGTATAGCTGCGATCGCGCAGCTCACGCACGTACAACCGCAGCTCATGATCCAGCGTGCTGGCACCAAAGTTGAGGAAAAAGACCATCGGCTCAGGATCCGTCATCACGCGCGGGTTTTCATGCGCCGCCTGCAACAGCACCGCCTTGACCTTGTCCAGATCGGAGCCATAGGCCACTCCCACTTTAATCAGCACGCGGGTAATGGTGTCTGACAGTGACCAGTTAATCAGCCGCTCGGTGACAAACGCTTTGTTAGGAATGATCACTTCTTTACGGTCAAAGTCCGTAATGGTGGTCGCACGAATACGGATCTTGCTGACCGTCCCGGAGTACGTGCCGATGGTGATGGTATCGCCGATCCGCACCGGGCGTTCAAACAGAATGATCAGGCCGGAAACGAAGTTGGCAAAGATTTCCTGTAAACCGAAGCCCAAACCTACCGACAGCGCCGCCACCAGCCACTGGAGCTTGTCCCAAGAGACGCCCAGCGATCCTAACGCAGTGATGGTCCCTACCGCCGTGATCAGATAGGTCAGAATGGTGGTGATGGCGTAAGACGCCCCCTGCCGCAACTGCAGGCGGGATAACACCAACACTTCCAGCAACCCCGGCAGGTTACGCGTCATGACGTAAGCGACGATCACCGCCAGGACGGCCACCATCATATTACCCAACGTTACCGCCTGCGGTATCACACTGCCCGCCACGTTGCTGGAGTAATGCCATAGGGTAACGCTGTCGAGGTAGGAGATCACCGTGACCAGATCCGACCATATCGCATAAAACGCACTGGCGAAGATCAGAAACAGCACCATGGTGGTCAAACGCAGAGACTGCTGGTTGATTTGATCCAGCGCCAGTGGGGGGTCCTCTACCGGCTCGTTACCTTCGGCCCCCTCTTTCTCTTTGGCCTGGTTTTGGCGGCGCGCAAGGGCACGTCGATAGGCCAACCGACGAGCGGCCACGCTCAGGCCACGGATCGCTGCCAGATAAACGATATTCCACAGGAAGTACAGATAGAGGCTATCGATCCAACGGCCAGCCAAACGTAACGTGGTATAGAAGTAACCGGCAAACATCAGCCCTAGCAGGATCACCGGTGTGGCAGCCAGCGCAGTGACCATCAGCAACCGCACTTTATGGGAGTCTTTTTCACGCCAATGGTCGCGGCAGATAGGGAACACCAACACCGATAATAGCGCCAATGTCAGGATCACCACCACCTGGCCAATAACATCTTCGACCAATCTCAGCGGGGCTTTTTCGCCCAGCACTGACCAGAAGATCAGTGGTAACAGGGCAAGTCCCAACCTGAAGGTCTGGCGGCGATAGTGCGCACAGCGATCGGCCGGGATATTAAAATGCCGCTGCGAAATACCTCCCGGGGCCAGCATGCGGAAAGTGAAGCCAAACACCAACCAGAATAACGCCAGCTGTTGTGACAAGGCCCAGATAAAATCGCTGATGCTGAAATCGGCCCGATAGAACCAGAACCCGGCACCGAGCAACAGTAAAGAGCCCGGTAACACCTTTAATAAGGTGAGCAGAATGGCTTTCGGCGTATGCAGTTGGCTATCGCGCTTTAGCTGGCCGACATCATTGGCCAGCTTTTGCAGATGCCTGTCAATCAGGCGGTAGCGCCAGCGCAGTAGGCCAATCACTACCAGCAACGGGATCAGGAACACCAGGGCATGCAGTCCGCCCAACATCAACTGTCCGGGTTCGAATTTAAAATCCAGCCCGGCCAGCTGTTCTTTCACCGCGCCAGGCAGCCCCTTGAGCCAAGCGAAATCGATAGGCTTGTTGCTGTTAACCCAGAAAATCTGCTGGGTCAGCGTGTCCTGTACCGAGTTATAAACGCTGGTCAGTTGCTGCTGATTAATCTGCAGGTTGATGGCCAACGACAGTTGGTTATTGAGCTGTTTATTCAGTTGATCGAGCAGCTCACGGCGCATATCGACAATTTCATTCAACGCGTCAAGCACGTCGCCGTTGGCCTTTTCCTTACTGTCCGCCACCAGCTTATTGATGAAGTCATCGCCCTTGAACAGCTCATCGCGCTGCTGGTTGATCTCAAACTGCTCCAGCCGTAAATCCGCGATCTGGGTGCTCATGTCCGCCACCAATGTGCCCGGCGGCAGGTTTTGCTGCTGCTGATAAAGAATGCGCGATAACACCAGGCTGCCCTTCAGCACCTGGATCTGCTCTTTCAGGTTTTGTTCCGATTGCAGGCCGCGATCGAGCCAGTTTTTCACCTGAATATTTTGCTGGAACAGGGTATTACTTTCTTGCGTGGCGGTGATCAGCCGCTGGCTGATTTGCCGGTTGATGTTCAGCTCTTTGCTCACCAGTTTGTCGCTCTGGATATCGCTGGTATCCTCCGGATTCTGCGCCTCTTTCGCCGTTTTTTCCGACAGCGTCAGCCGTTTGCTGTTTACCACATCCTGCAACACCTGCACTCGGTGATCCAGGGCATCGATGTTCATGGTGGTGTAATCACGCTGCTTCTGGAGCAGGTCTTGTAACGTTGTGTTGGCATCCAGGCTTCTGCGTTGCAGGTCTATCTCAGCATTGAGCAACACCTGCTCCGTATTGAGCATGACCTGCTGGGTGCTGCGTAATACCTGCTGCCCCGGTGCACGATCGCTTAGCAGGTTACGGATTTCCTGCAGGCGTTGGGAAGCCGTGTACATACTGCTCTGTACGCGCTCTGGCTGGGTCTGCAGTGAGATAAGCTGGCTGTTGTAGGTGGAGAGGCTTTCCTGGGTGTCCTGCAGTTCGTCCAACGTCTGATACAGGCGGCTTTCCAACTGACGCAGGGAAAGCGGTAGCAGTTCGGCTCGCGTCACCGCTTCATCAGCCGGATTTTTCAGCGACTCCAGAGCCCGTGTGACCTGTTGTAACTTGGCCGGGGCCTGCTGAACCTGCTGTTTAAGCTGATTGACCTCTTGCTTGATACGATCGATGCCGTCAAGCAGTTCCAGCGTGCGATTTAAGTCCTGTAGAGAGAGCTTTTCGACCGGCGTCAGGTTTTTCTGTTTGTTCAGCGCCTCTATCTGGCTCTGAATGTCACTGCGCGCAGGGAGGTCGCCGCTTTGTGCCGCGAACGCGCCCAAAGGCAGAACCAGCGCCGCCAACAACAAAAACCATAGCGTAATAATGCGGAATTGGCCCGCAGCGTAAGACAGGGAAACAGTTTGTACTACGGGGAGAATACGCCTGCGACTCATGATTTAGCGTCGGTTTAACCATCAAGCGTCAAGGTTATCACGATCGCAGGTCGGCGATGAATAAGAAAAGCATTGCAGGACATGAATCGCCTGGGACTCAGAAAGTCAGCACTTTCTCTGCCGCCAGCGTCCACTGGGCCAATTCCACCAGCGTGCCAATTTCTACGCCATCGGCCAGCTTCAGTTGGCTGACGCCACGGGCATCGGCACAGGTTTTACAGAGTTTGACCGGTACCTGCTGCGCCGTCAGAATTTCCAGCATCTGCTGCAAATGATAACCTTCACGCGGCTGCTGCCCGGCAATGCCCGCCACGACCGCATCGGACATCAGAAATAGTTTTAACTGCAGCTTGGGCTGCTGTTCTTTCAGGGTGATCGCCAGACGTAGCGCATTGAACAACGATTCCTGGCCATAAGCCGCACAGTTGGCAATCAGTAACAGAGATGACATTGGGATTCTCCTTATCGAGGTCTACCGGGCTGGCGCGTTCACACGTAGGGAAGGGCTAAGCTGCGCCATTTCTAGGAAGCTGTCGACCAAGATACTCGCCTCTGCTTTGAGATCAAAGCTTTCCGGCATAAACAGCCAGTTCTCCATCAGGCCGGTGATGTAAGCACGCAGGATGATTGCGGCCCGGCGGGTATGCAGATCGGCAGGGAGTTGCCCGTGATCCATACTGTTGCGTAAAACGCGCTCGATACGATCATAGCCTTCAAGGTAAAGCACCTTGCGAGCGTCATGTAACGGCATCATTTCGCCAATAAATTCGCATTTATGGAACACGATCTCCATCAATGCCCGGCGCCGACAGTCATCGACCGTAGCGGTCAGAATATAAATCAGAATTTCTCTTAAAATACGCAGTGGATTATCGGGATACTTTGCCTGATACTCTATCTCCAGATCGCCTATTTTCGACTCTGAGAGCTCCCAAACTTCATTAAACAGGTCTACCTTGTTCTTGAAGTGCCAGTAAATTGCACCACGCGTAACCCCGGCAGCGGTTGCGATATCAGTCAAAGAGGTTGCCGAAACGCCACGCTCGGAGAATTCCCTCACTGCGGCGTCGAGGATCTGTTGTCGTGTTTCTTGCGCCTGCTGTTTGGTTTTTCGTGCCATGATGTTGTTTTTTAGGGGCGGTGTGATTTACATACATTCGCGAATGTATGTACCATAGCACGCAGATAAAATTAACGCAGCAATGGGTTTTAAAGCTTGTGATCCATTGATCAATTTGAAATCGGACACTTGAGGTTTTTCTATGAACAAAAACAGAGGGTTAACGCCTCTGGCGGCAGTTCTGATGCTTTCAGGCAGCTTAGTGCTTACAGGATGTAACGATAAAGAAACCCAGCAACAGGCCCAACACCAGGCTCCTGCCGTGGGTGTGGTGACGCTGAAGGCTGAACCTCTCAATATTACTACCGATCTTCCTGGCCGTACCGCAGCATACCGCATCGCCGAAGTTCGCCCTCAGGTTAGTGGCATCATCCTGAAACGCAACTTTACTGAAGGCAGCGACATCAAGGCGGGTGTTTCACTGTATCAAATCGATCCAGCGACCTATCAAGCCGCTTATGACAGTGCCAAAGGCGACCTGGCCAAAGCCCAGGCCGCGGCAGAAATCGCGCGTCTGACGGTCAACCGTTACAAGCCTTTACTGGGTACTAGCTACATCAGTAAGCAAGACTTCGATAATGCCAACTCCACCCTGCTGCAGGCTAACGCTTCCGTGATCGCTGCCAAGGCCGCAGTGGAAACCGCGCGTATCAACCTGGCTTACACCAAAGTGACTTCCCCAATCTCTGGTCGTATCGGCCTTTCATCGGTAACCGAAGGGGCGCTGGTGACTTCCGGTCAGGCCAATGCGCTGGCTACCGTGCAACAACTGGATCCGATGTATGTCGACGTGACCCAGTCAAGCAACGACTATCTGCGCCTGAAACAGGAATTGGCTAACGGCACCCTGAAACAGGAAAACGGCAAGGCCAAAGTGAAACTGCTGCTGGAAAACGGCCAGGCCTATGCGCAAGAAGGAACGCTTGAATTCTCCGACGTGACCGTTGATGAAACCACCGGTTCCATCACTATTCGTGCCATCTTCCCTAACCCGAACGATGCCTTGCTGCCGGGTATGTTCGTGCGCGCCCGTCTGGACGAAGGCGTGCGTACCGATGCCTTGCTGGTTCCGCAACAGGGCGTCACCCGTAACCCGCGTGGCGAAGCTACCGCGATGGTTGTCGGTGCGGACGATAAAGTGGAAGTACGTACGCTGACCGCCGCGCAGGCGATTGGCGACAAGTGGTTGGTGACGGCTGGTTTGAAACCGGGCGATCGCGTCATTGTTTCTGGCCTGCAGAAAATCAGACCTGGCGTTCAGGTGAAAGCGCAAGAAGTTGATAGCAAGCCACAGACTGCGTCTGAACCCGAGAAGAAGTCATAAAAAGGAGCCGGTAATACATGGCTAAGTTCTTTATAGATCGCCCCATATTTGCATGGGTAATCGCCATCATCATTATGTTGGCGGGCATCTTGTCGATCATGAAGCTGCCTATCGCGCAATATCCGACCATTGCGCCACCAGCAGTCACGATCTCCGCCAACTACCCGGGCGCTGACGCCAAAACGGTGCAGGATACCGTAACGCAGGTTATCGAACAGAATATGAACGGTATCGATAACCTGCTGTACATGTCCTCCAACAGTGACTCGTCCGGTAACGTCCAGATTACGTTGACCTTCAACTCTGGTACTGACCCTGATATCGCTCAGGTACAGGTACAGAACAAGCTGCAGCTGGCAATGCCGCTGCTGCCGCAGGAAGTACAGCAACAGGGCGTTAGCGTTGAGAAATCAAGCAGCAGCTTCCTGATGGTAGCGGGCTTTATTTCCGAAGACGGTAGCATGACGCAGGAGGATATCGCGGACTATGTAGGTTCCAACATCAAGGATCCTATCAGCCGTACCTCTGGTGTGGGTGACGTTCAACTGTTCGGTGCCCAGTACGCGATGCGTATCTGGCTTGATCCCAACAAACTGAACAACTACCAACTGACCCCGGGCGATGTTATCGCTGCGATCAAGGTTCAGAACAACCAGGTTGCTGCAGGCCAGCTCGGTGGGACTCCACCGGTGAAAGGCCAACAGCTGAACGCCTCGATCATCGCGCAAACCCGCCTGACCTCACCGGAAGAATTCAGCAAGATCCAGCTGAAAGTCAACCCGGACGGCTCGCAGGTACGCCTGAGTGATGTGGCCAAGGTTGAACTGGGCGGTGAGAGCTACAACGTCATTGCCCGTTATAACGGTAAGCCTGCTGCCGGTATCGGTATCAAGCTGGCAACCGGTGCCAACGCCCTGAACACGGCGTCAGAAGTGAAGGCAGAACTGGCCAAACTGGAACCGTTCTTCCCTGCAAGTCTGAAAGTTGTTTACCCTTATGACACAACCCCATTCGTTAAGATTTCCATTAACGAAGTGGTAAAAACCCTGATTGAAGCGATCATCCTGGTGTTCCTGGTGATGTATCTGTTCCTGCAGAACTTCCGCGCTACGCTGATCCCAACGATCGCCGTACCGGTAGTATTGCTAGGGACGTTCGCCATCCTGGCAATGTTTGGCTTCTCGATAAACACCCTGACGATGTTCGGCATGGTGTTGGCGATAGGCCTGCTGGTGGATGACGCCATCGTGGTGGTAGAAAACGTCGAGCGTGTCATGGCTGAAGAAGGCCTGCCGCCAAAAGAAGCCACCAAGAAATCGATGGAACAGATCCAGGGCGCATTGGTGGGTATCGCCATGGTGCTGTCAGCGGTATTTATCCCGATGGCCTTCTTCGGTGGGTCAACCGGGGCAATCTATCGCCAGTTCTCGATCACCATCGTTTCCGCCATGGTGCTGTCGGTATTGGTGGCGTTGATCCTGACGCCTGCGCTGTGTGCCACCATGCTCAAACCGATCCCGAAAGGCGATCACGGCATCAAGACCGGCTTCTTCGGCTGGTTCAACCGCCTGTTTGAGAAGAGCACCCACCACTATACCGATAGCGTAGCGAACATTTTGCGTAGCACCGGGCGTTATCTGGTGATCTACCTGCTGATCGTGGTTGGTATGGCGGTGCTGTTCATGCGCTTGCCTTCCTCGTTCCTGCCGGACGAAGACCAGGGCATCCTGCTGACCATGGTACAAATGCCAGCGGGTGCCACTCAGGAACGTACCCAGAAAGTCCTGGACGAAGTTAACCGCTACTACCACGAGAAAGAAGGTAACAACATTAACTCGGTGTTCACCGTTAATGGCTTCGGCTTCAGCGGCCAGGGTCAGAACACCGGTTTGGCGTTTGTCAGCCTGAAAGACTGGTCTGAGCGTAAAGGTGAAGAGAACAAGGTACCGGCAATTGCTGCTCGTGCAATGGGAGCTTTCTCGCAGATTAAAGACGGCTTGGTATTTGCCTTTAACCTGCCAGCGATTGTGGAACTGGGGACGGCGACCGGCTTCGACTTCCAGTTGATCGATCAGGCTAACCTGGGTCACGAAAAACTGACCGCAGCACGTAACCAGCTGTTGGGCATGGCGGCAGAACATCCTGATTTGCTGGTCGGCGTACGCCCGAACGGCTTGGAAGATACGCCTCAGTTCAAACTGATCGTCGATCAGGAAAAAGCACAAACGCTGGGTGTTTCCCTGAGCGATATTAATACGACTCTCGGCACCGCACTGGGCGGCTCGTATGTGAACGACTTTATCGACCGCGGTCGTGTGAAGAAAGTGTACGTGCAGGCTGATGCTCCGTTCCGTATGCTGCCTGATGATATCAATAACTGGTATGTGCGAGGTAGCACCGGGCAGATGGTTCCGTTCTCCGCCTTCTCCACGGCGAAATGGGAGTTCGGTTCACCGCGTCTGGAACGCTACAACGGTCTGCCATCAATGGAAATCCTTGGCCAGGCTGCCCCGGGTAAGAGTACCGGTGAAGCGATGGACATGATGGAACAACTGGCGGCGAAACTGCCAAACGGCGTCGGCTATGACTGGACCGGTATGTCCTATCAGGAACGTCTGTCCGGTAACCAGGCTCCGTCACTGTACGCCATCTCACTGATCGTGGTGTTCCTGTGTCTGGCCGCTCTGTATGAGAGCTGGTCGATTCCGTTCTCCGTTATGTTGGTTGTGCCACTGGGCGTCATCGGTGCTCTGTTGGCCGCGACCATGCGCGGGCTGGAAAATGACGTTTACTTCCAGGTAGGCTTGTTGACAACCATTGGGTTGTCGGCGAAGAACGCGATATTGATCGTGGAATTCGCCAAGGACCTGATGGATAAAGAAGGTAAAGGGCTGATCGAATCAACGTTGGAAGCGGTACGTATGCGTCTGCGTCCAATCCTGATGACGTCACTGGCCTTTATCCTCGGGGTTATGCCGCTGGTTATCAGCAGCGGCGCAGGCTCCGGCGCTCAGAACGCGGTAGGTACCGGCGTAATGGGCGGGATGGTGACAGCTACCGTCTTGGCAATCTTCTTCGTACCGGTGTTCTTCGTGGTGGTTCGCCGCCGCTTCAGTAAAAAGACTGAAGATATGGAACACGCCCATCCGGTTAAGCATCACTGATGCTTTCCTACTGACAACCAAGGCCGCGCAAGCGGCCTTTTTTATGCCTGCTAGTTAGCCAATAGACCCAACGCTGATCCACGCAATTTTGAGGTTGATCCCGATCCCAGAGAGGTGCATAATAATTGTTATAGTATAACATAACAATTGAGGTCATCATGAAGGCAAGCATCCATCCAGACTACCGCACCGTGGTATTTCACGATCTTAGCGCCGATACCTACTTCAAGGTGGGGTCGACCATCAAAACCGATCGCACTATCGAGCTTGAAGGTAAAAGCTGGCCCTACGTCACCATAGATGTCTCTTCCGCTTCGCATCCGTACTACACCGGCAAGCAGAAAGAGTTCTCAAAAGAAGGCAGCACCGCGCGCTTCCAGCAGCGGTTTGGCCATTTGGTTAACAGCAGAAAATAATCGGGGTTGATGATGCAAGTATTGAGTTCACTGCGTTCGGCGAAGGGTCGCCATCCGGATTGCAAAGTTGTGCGCCGTCATGGCCGCGTCTTTGTGATTTGTAAGTCCAACCCGCGTTATAAAGCGGTACAGGGACGTAAGAAGAAGCGTTAAGCCAAAGTGTCACTGGTAACCAAAGCCCCGTTGCTGCTCAACGGGGCTTTTTTATTGCCAAATGCCACTGCAAAGGAAAAACCCACCGCATGCGGTGGGAGGAAAATTTACTTCATGCTGCCAACAATGGCCTCGACGTTGTGTTTGAATGCCTGCACATAGCTGGCTGCCGGGCCTTGCGGTTTGGATAGTGCTTCAGGATACAACTCACCTCCCGCTTTCGCCCCCGTTGCCGCCGCGATCTGCTGTACCAAGCGCGGATCCGTTTGGTTCTCAATAAAATAGGCTTGGACTTTTTCCTGCCTGATCTGCTTGATCAACCCGGCGACATCGCTGGCGCTGGCTTCAGCCTCGGTAGAAAAACCGACCGGGGCAAGGAAAGTGACGCCGTATTCTTGGCCAAAATAGCCGAAAGCATCATGGCTGGTCAGCACCTTGCGCTTTTGCTGTGGCACCGCTGCGAACTGTGCTTTGGCCCAACCATCGAGCTGCTGAAGCTGTTGAATATATTCACCACCACGTTGGCGGAAATAGGCGGCATCTTCAGGATCCGCAGCGATCAGCGCATGCATCACGTTGGTCGCATACTGCACGCCATTGTTCATGCTGTTCCAGGCGTGTGGATCGGTGACCTGTTTGCCCTCTTCTTCCATGCTGCGCGACTCGATCCCTTTGGATGCGGTGATCACCGGCCCCTGATAACCGGAAGCCTTCACCAACCGATCGATCCAACCTTCAAGCCCCAATCCGCTGACAAACACCACATCGGCCTGCGCCAGCTGCTTGCTGTCTTGCGGCGATGGCTCAAAACTGTGCGGATCGCCATCAGGGCCAACCAGCGTGCTGACCTTTACATGTTCACCCCCCACCTGTTTGACGATATCGCCAAGAATAGAAAAGCTGGCCACGGCCTCAACGGTTTTTGCCTGCGCTAACGGGCTGGCGAGCAGAGCAGCTGCCACCAGCGTTATGGGTAAAGATTTCATGTTTTCTCCTTGCAGATAGCACTTCTCAATGACGCGCACGGCGCAACATCCCGCCACGCGTCCCAAACAAAATCGACATTAAAAACATCACGCTGGCACTGAGGACAATCGCCGGGCCTGCGGGCAATGAAGCGTAGTAGGACCACTCCAGACCAACCAGGCTAGCGAGCAGCCCAATCCCCATAGCCACGGCTAATGTCTGCGGTAAATCTCGCGCCCAAAACCGGGCGCAGGTCGCCGGTAGCATCATCAGACCTACCGACATCAGGGTGCCAAGGATTTGAAAACCGGCCACCAGGTTGATCACCACCAAAGCGAGAAAAAGCCCGTGGATCCACGCCAGCGAGCCTGGTGCACTGACGCGTAAAAAAGTGCTGTCAAAGGATTCAATCACCAGAGCCCGATACAGCACTGCCAGCATCATCAACGAAATACTGGCGATAATGCCTACCATAACCAACGCCTGCGCATCCACCGCCAGGATCGAGCCAAACAGTACGTGCAGCAGATCAACGCTCGAGCCGCGTAAAGAGACCAACGTGACGCCCAACGCCAGCGACCCCAGATAGAAACCCGCAAAGCTGGCGTCCTCTTTTAACGGGGTTTTGCGGCTCACCAGCCCGGACAGCATGGCTACGGCCAACCCGGCAATAAATCCCCCTACGCCCATGGCTACCAGTGACATGCCAGAAATCAGATAGCCGATTGCTGCACCGGGTAATACCGCATGGGAAAGCGCATCACCCACCAGGCTCATCCGGCGCAGCAATAAAAACACGCCTAGTGGTGCAGCGCTCAGCGATATTGCCAGACAGGCAACCAATGCCCGGCGCATAAAACCGAAAGAGATAAAAGGATCGAGCAACAGATGGAGTAGCGTCATTACGCTACCCCCCTCTGATTAGCCGCCGTCGAATAATGCGCTAACACGCGCTCGGCGTTATCCCAATGGCAGAGTTCAGGGGTGAGCAACAACGCTTCGGGGAAATGGTTGGCTACGGTAGACATATCGTGCAATACGGCAATCACCGTCCTTCCCTGCCGGTGTAACTGCGCAATGACCTGCAGCAACAGTTGAGTGGTTGCCGCATCGATGCCGGTGAAGGGCTCATCCAGTAAAATCAGTGGCGCTTGCTGGACCAGTAAACGGGCAAATAGTACGCGTTGCAGCTGCCCACCGGATAACTCCCCCACCGCCTCACGCGCCATGGAACTCATGCCCACGGTGTCTAACGCGCCAGCAATAAGCTGCATGGAGCGTTTATTCACACCGCCAAACAGGCCGCTTTGCGGCCAGCAGCCCATAGCGACCAAATCCTGAACCAGAATAGGAAATTGACGATCCAGCTCCGCCAGTTGTGGCAAATAGGCCATCGCCGGAGCCTTCCCGCCCGCAAAATATAGCTTGCCGCCCAGCAGCGGGTGCAACCCGGCCAACGACTTCATCAACGTAGATTTGCCGGCGCCGTTAACGCCAATCACCGCCGTTAATGAACCGGCGGCAAAACGACCGCATAACGGCGGAAACAGAGGAACGTGGTCATAACCCACGATGGCATTTTGTAGCGTTATCATGGCAGCGCAACCGCCCACGTAATGGCTAGCCATAGTAAGGTCAGCAATACGCTAACGGCTCCGCAGCGCAAGACTGCGGCTGAGGTAAACAGGGTAACGGGAAGGAAAGGCAGCATGGTTATCGCCAAAAATATTACGTAAATGTAATGATATAACATCACATAAATTGAAGATCCTCAAGTCGTTCAAGTGCCAATAATGCAACGGAACGTAACATTTCCAGGTTATCGAGCCGATGCTGCTGAGTGAGCGGCAGAACTATCGAGCGGTAAAAATCTCAAAGCTGGGTAAAAAAGCGTTAATCAGTGAAAAGTTTGCCCATCAAGGCTGGAAAAGGAGTAAGATAGAGGCATAGAATGTGATACAACCAGATATCCAAATGCTAGTAACGCTAAGCCGTTGTTCCGAAGTAGACACACTTTCTGTGAAACAATTAAGGAAAGTGGTCGATAATCAATTATCTGACTTGGTACCGGCGCTCACCAGTGGGCTAAGCTTTTACTCCGAGAATGCACGCTATGTGGAAGGCTCATTAGAAATTATTGAGATTAACTGCATCGGTAATAGCGAGTATTCAATGAGTTACCGCTATCAGTGGTCGATTTTTAACGCATGCCTGGATATCAGTGGTGACGAATACATAAATGATTCTGTCACTTTTACCGTGACGGAAAAGGGTTTGGTGTTTGAGGTTATCGACAACTCACGGCCATCAACCGCTGACGAATTGTAAGTTTCGGTAATAGTAACAGGCTAAATGGCAAAAAATGATTTATATTTAATATGCTGAAAGTTTATTAAGCCTGAGCTAAGCTTCACAACATATGATGTAAATCAATGTACTCACAGAGTGTTATCAACACCGAAATTAAGACTGACGGGGGATGATATGGATGAGTATTCGCCTAAAAGGCACGATATTGCTCAACTCAAATTTTTGTGTGAAAATTTGTACGACGAAGGCATCGCTACCCTGGGTGACAGCCATCACGGCTGGGTAAACGATCCAACGTCCGCCGTCAATCTGCAGCTTAATGAGCTGATCGAACATATTGCTTCGTTTGTAATGAGTTTTAAAATTAAATACATGGACGAAGGTGATTTATCGGAACTGGTCGAAGAGTACCTCGACGATACCTACACGCTGTTTAGCAGCTACGGTATTAATGACTCCGATTTGCGTCGCTGGCAAAAAACCAAGGCACGCACATTCAGATTGTTCTCAGGAGAGGGCGTCTGTACCACAATGAAAACTTAGGGGATAATTATCCTCAAATAAATTTATGGTTAATAAGACTAAAGGTTATCATGACAAAAATTGACTATCTGATGCGTTTGCGTAAATGCACCACGATTGAAACCCTTGAGCGCGTGATCGAGAAAAATAAGTACGAACTTTCTGACGATGAGCTAGAGCTGTTCTACTCTGCCGCCGATCATCGCCTGGCCGAACTGACCATGAACAAGCTATACGATAAAATTCCGGTCGCCGTTTGGAAATTTGTAAGATAATCAAAGTAGCCTTGCGTTGAGCCGATAATATTATCGGCTTCAATGGTCGCTCAGATTAAGCATTATCTTAAAAACTCAAGTTTACTTGCCCCTGAGTTGAAAATCGTGCAGTAGCAACTGGAAACAGTTTTCAATTAAAGGTGAGTGATTTTGTTTTGCGCTGCGCATAAGTGCCACAGTGCGGTTAAGTAATGGCTGTTGTAATTGAATAACGGTTAATTCTTCATCGTTTAAATGCGTCGTATAAAGCTGCGGCAAAATAGCCACCGCTAATTGTGACCGCACCAAACCATACAGCGTTTCCAGAAAATCGACCTGATAACGCGCCGTTAAGTTCAGACGATGGCTTTCCGCCAGTGCCGATACCAATCGACTGCTATTCCCTTTCGAAAATACCGCAATATCTCTGTTTGCCAATTGCCGCCAGGGCAGATGATATGGATCCGCCAAGGGATCGTCCCGGCGCATCACCGCCACAAACGGATCTTCCTGCAACGGATAAATCTCAAGCCGATCTGGCACCGAGCTGTCCAAAGCCCCTATGCCGAAATCTATCTGCCCATTTTCCAACTGTAGCAGCAGGGAATCATTGGTTTGATCGTGGAATTCTACGCGTAACCGCGGGAAATGTTGCGCCAGCAATCGCGGTACCGCAGGAAACAGCAGGTTGCTCACCGAAGGCACCAGACCGATACGTAACGTGCCATCCCCTCCGGCCAACATGACGCGCTGCATATCATCAAAGGTAGCGTGAGCCACATTCAGCAGCCGTTGCGCATGCGGCAGGATCGCCGTGCCTAGTTCCGTCAGGGTCACTGCAGAGGCCGTTCGATTGACTAACTTCCCGCCAAGCACGGTTTCGACTTGCCGCAGCGCACTGCTTAACGCGGGCTGGCTGATCGCCAGACGGCTGGCGGTATCAGTGAAATGTCGTAGCTGCGCCAGGGTTACAAAGTACTGAATTTGCTTGAGGGAAAGCGCGGGTAACCGTCGCCATGGCTCGGACATAGGCCTAACCTGCCAGGAAAAGAGGTAAACGTTTGCCACAGCATAAACGTTTCTTATCACACAATAAATTAAATCATCTGTGCAAAGCTTACGCCCCCGCCTACAGTAACTCCCTTACTCTTATTCCGGGGATTATCATGACCACCTTTTCTGTCAGTAACGGTGAACGCCAACGTGCCGTACAGGCTGCGCTGGGGAATACGCCGTTTGATCTCTTGCTGAGCAATGCCAACCTGATCGACATGGTCACCGGGGAAATCCGCCTGGTTGATATTGGCATTGTCGGCCCGCTAATCGCCAGCGTTCATCCTTGTGGTTCCTTGCCAACGGCACATCGGACGCAAGACCTGGCGGGAGCCTACCTTAGCCCTGGTCTGATTGATACCCATGTGCACGTTGAGAGCTCGCACCTACTGCCAGAACGCTATGCCGAGATCGTCGTCGCACAGGGCACCACCACCATCTTCTGGGACCCGCATGAATTGGCGAACGTGCTTGGCGTTGCGGGAGTGCGCTACGCGGTGGATGCCAGCCGCAACCTGCCTCTGCGGGTGATCTGCGCGGCGCCCTCCAGCGTGCCTTCGACACCTGGGCTGGAAATGTCAGGTGCCGACTTTGGCGGCAACGAGATGGATACCATGTTAGCCTGGCCCGAAGTGGGCGGCGTGGCGGAAGTGATGGATATGCACGGCGTGCTGCACGGCAGCGAACGAATGCAGGAGATCCTCAACGCCGGGCTTAACAGCGGCAAATTGATTGAAGGCCACGCGCGCGGTTTGAGCGGTCCGCAGTTGCAAGCCTATCTGGCCGCAGGCGTAACCTCCGATCATGAACTGACCTCTGCTGCCGATGCTCTGGAGAAACTACGCTCTGGGCTGACGCTGGAGATCCGAGGTTCTCATCCTTATCTGTTGCCTGAAATTGTTGCGGCATTAAAATCGCTGCCGCATTTCTCCTCTCAAATCACTCTCTGCACTGATGATGTACCACCCGATATGCTGCTGGAGAAAGGCGGCGTTATCGCCCTGCTCAATCTGCTGATTGAACACGGATTACCGGCTACCGATGCACTACGGATGGCTACGCTCAATGCCGCCATTCGCTTGCAGCGAAACGATCTTGGCCTGATTGCCGCAGGAAGGATCGCCGATCTGGTCGTCTTTGACTCCCTGGAATACCTCCAGGCCAGCCGGGTTTACGTTGCTGGTCAGTGTCTGGCAGAGCAGGGCAAAATGCTGGCTCCAGTACAAGCTACTCCAGGCGTATCCGCACCACGTGACACGCTCCATCTGCCACCATTGACCGCAGATGATTTCATCATGCGGGTTGCGTCCATTCGTCACGGACAGGCTACGTTGCGCCATATCAAAGGGGCGCGTTTCACCCAGTGGAATGAAACCACGGTAGAAGTCCGCGACGGCAAGGTACAGCTCCCGCCGGGATTCAGTCTGATTTGGGTACAGCATCGCCACGCCCGACACCCAGCCAAGCCTCAGTTGGCATTGCTGGAAGGTTGGGGCGAACTACGGGGGGCGATTGCCACCAGCTACTCTCATGATTCGCATAACCTGGTGGTGCTTGGCCGCGATCCTAATGACATGGCGCTGGCCGCTAACGCGCTGATCGCTACTGGCGGCGGCATGGCTCTCAGCCAGAACGGTGAAATATTGGCGCAGGTGGCCATGCCGATCGCCGGTATGCTTTCCGATCTTCCCGCCGCACAGCTGGCGCAGCAGTTTAAAAACCTGCGCGATCTGAGTGCCAAGGTTGCAGACTGGGAACCACCCTACCGGGTGTTCAAAGCGATTGAGGGCACCTGCCTGGCATGCAATGCCGGACCGCACCTGACGGATTTGGGCCTGACCGACGGCACAACACGCCAGATCGTTGATCCGCTGGTTGCCTGCTGGGAAACCCCGGCATAAACATCATATAGGTAAGGCATCGGCGGCTTGTCGGTGCTTTTATTGGGGGGGAGAAAGCTAGAAATTGGTGGAGGCCCTGCCAGCTACATCCCGGCACACACGTCACTCGCTACGGCTGCTTCCTTCCGGATCTGACCGAGTTCACCAGTTAGTGTTGCGGGAGAACCAACAGGGCCCCCATTGACGGCTTCTTGAATTGCGAAGCGGTGGGCATTATCGGTGATGGCCAGGCAAATAGCAAGCCAACCGGGAGCAACCGCTGTTTTCTTACCCATCTCCCCCTATCGCGCACTCGTTTGGATTGGTTACCAAGCAGCAATGTTGCTAAATTGTCAGGAGCGAAATATTCGCCGCCCAACTCATCACGCAGGAAGAGAGCCATGCAACCAGAAGACGCAACCTTCAGCCAGCGCGTATTTCATATCCTGGCCGCCATTCCTCCTGGCAAGGTCACCACCTACGGCGAAGTTGCACGGCTGGCAGGCTCACCCCGGGCGGCACGCCAGGTTGGCGGCGTATTACGGCGTTTACCAGAGGGCAGCACCCTACCCTGGCACCGGGTCATTAACCGCCACGGGCAGATCTCACAGCAGGGTGAAGATTTTCAGCGCCAACGGCAGGCGTTACTGGCAGAGGGAATTATTTTCGGCCCGCAGAGCACGGTTGATTTTGAACTGTATGGCTGGCACGGGTAAAAACACAGCCTTTGGCCAGGGGCGCAAAGGCTGAAAGATGCAGGCATTACTGCTTACGGAGCTGGGGTCGGAGTGACCTGAACCGGAACGTTTTGTACCGGTACCAGCAGCAGATCGGCCTGGGTCCCATTGCGGTTAATCACTTCCTGGATCGTGTCGGTGATAAACATCAACTGGCCATTCACCGTAATCGCCGCGCTCAGGATGATACGCGCATTAGGCTGAATGTCCGCAGGGTTATACGGTAGCGTAAAGCGGAACGGACTCTGCATACCCTCGGTACGTATCGCCTGCTGCGAAATCACTCGTGAAGGGGCATCAGCAAGTGATGCATCGGACAGGGTCACGGTCAGTACCGCATCCGGTGGCAGCGCGATACGCTGACGAATATTAACTGAGCCCTTGACCACCGGGCCTTGGATCTGCGTTTGCGAGGCCGCAGCGTTAGCCGTCTGCGTTGGCACATCCGCATTCTTGTGGGCACAGCCTGCCAGTGTGATCGTCAATGCAGCTGCTCCCCCTACCATTTGCCAGAGTTTCATGGGTCGGCCTCCTTTATTATTAGTTACATGTTAGTGGCTTAAACCACCACACTGATTAAACCTAGCACAAAATACTAACAACTGCCTATCGGACTAGACCTAAATAGCCCGAAGGGCTCATGACGCATGCCTCTGGCTGCAACAGCTTCCTTCGCCGAAATAACGCAATATATTGACGTCCTGCCATCATATTCAGCACACTGCGCAACATGATAACTAAAAGGATCGCCACTTTATGAGCCAGGCACTGCACAACCTCCTCGAACTGCTGGATTTGGAAAAAATTGAAGAAGGTTTATTTCGTGGCCAAAGCGAAGATCTGGGGTTACGCCAGGTCTTTGGCGGTCAGGTGGTCGGCCAGGCGCTGTATGCTGCCAAGCAAACCGTTCCTGCGGAGCGTATCGTTCACTCCTTCCACAGCTATTTCCTGCGCCCTGGGGATAGCAGCAAACCGATTGTTTATGACGTAGAAACCCTGCGCGACGGCAATAGTTTCAGCGCGCGGCGCGTTAGCGCCATTCAAAATGGCAAACCCATTTTCTATATGACGGCCTCTTTCCAAAGCCCCGAGCAGGGTTTTGAGCACCAAAACACCATGCCGGATGTTCCACCGCCGGAAGGATTGATGTCGGAGTCAGAAATTGCACAAAAGCTGTCGCATATGCTGCCGGAAAAGGTGCGCGACAAATTCATTGGCCCGAAGCCGATCGAAATGCGCCCGGTGAAATTCCACAACCCGTTGAAGGGCAGCGTGGAAGAGCCTTATCGCCATGTCTGGTTCCGCGCCAATGGCACCATGCCGGACGACCTGCGGATCCATCAGTATCTGCTTGGCTACGCCTCTGACTTCCACTTCCTGCTGACGGCGCTACAGCCGCATGGTGTCGGTTTCCTCGAGCCGGGAATGCAGGTGGCGACCATTGACCATTCAATGTGGTTCCACCGTCCGTTCCGCATGGACGATTGGCTGTTGTATGCGGTAGAGAGCACCTCAGCCTCAGGTGCCCGTGGCTTTGTGCGCGGCCAGTTCTACACCCGCGACGGTGTGCTGGTAGCCACGACAGTGCAAGAAGGCGTGATCCGCAAGCGCGATATTTAAATGAAAAAGGGGCGATGTTTCCATCGCCCCCTCAGGGTTTAATTCAACGTATTTTACTGGTTGTAAGCATTCTCGCCGTGGCTGTTCACATCCAGGCCTTCGCGTTCCTGCTCTTCCGGTACGCGCAGCCCCACCACGGCCCCGGCGACCTTAAAGGCGATAAACGCGGCCACGCTTGACCACACCAGCGTCACAACAACGCTCATCAACTGGACCCATACCTGATGCCCCATGGTAACGCCATCGGCATAGCCCGTTCCGCCCAGTGATGAGGCGGTAAAGACACCGGTCAACAGACAGCCAACGATACCGCAAACCCCGTGCACACCAAACACATCGCAGGTATCGTCTACTTTCAGCCATTTCTTCAGCGTAACCACGCCCCACAGACCAGCAATACCACCTACCAGGCCGATAATCAGCGCACCGCCTACACCCACGGTACCTGCCGCTGGCGTAATCGCAACCAGACCAGCGATACAGCCCGAGCAGGCTCCCAGCAGAGAAGGTTTGCCCCGTACGACCCACTCGGCAAAGGTCCAGGAGAGGATTGCACCGGCAGTGGCTATTACCGTATTGAGGAACGCCAGCGCTGCAATACCGTTGGCCGCACTGGCTGAACCGGCGTTGAAGCCAAACCAGCCGATATACAGGATCGAGGCTCCGGTAAATACCATCGGCAGGTTGTGTGGCTTGAAGGCCTCTTTACCATAGCCGGCACGTTTACCCAACAGATAGGCCCCCACCAGACCAGCGCTCGCGGCGTTGATATGCACCACGGTACCGCCCGCAAAATCCAACGCGCCGTCGGTTGCCAGGAAACCACCGCCCCAAACCATGTGCGCGATTGGCAGGTAGGAAATCGTGAACCAGATAGCGGCAAAAATAACCACCGCAGAGAAGCGGATGCGTTCGGCAAAGCCGCCCACCACCAACGCCACGGTGATACAGGCAAAGGAGCACTGAAACGCCACGTGGATCATCTGGCTAAAGGTGCCAGTCAGGCTATCTATCCCGATCCCTTTGAGCATCACCGTCTGGAAACCACCGAAGAACGCGTTACCTTCGCTGAACGCTAAGCTGTAGCCGTAAATGACCCACAGCACACACACCAGGGCAAAGGTGACGGTCACCTGAGTCAACATTGAGAGGACGTTCTTCGAGCGCAGCAGGCCGCCGTAAAACAGCGCCACTCCCGGTAAAGTCATAAACAGCACCAGCGCGGTGCAAATCATCATAAAGGCGTTGTCCGCCTTGTCTGCCACCGCCGGAGCGGCCAGAGCCAAAGAAGGAACCAGGGTTACCAAACTCAGGCCCAACGTGGATAACAGTCTTTTCATTATCAATCCATCCCCATTCAGTTGACTGAGCCTGCGATCACAGAGCCGCTTCGTCGGTTTCGCCGGTACGAATTCGAATCACACGTTGCAATTCAGCAACGAAAATTTTGCCGTCACCGATCTTGCCGGTGTAAGCCGCCTTGCTAATCACATCAACCACTTCATCCAGTTGGTCATCGGCAATAGCGATATCAATTTTGACCTTAGGTAAGAAATTGACGCTGTACTCCGCCCCGCGATAGAGCTCGGCATGACCCTTCTGGCGGCCAAAGCCTTTGACTTCGGTTACGGTCAGCCCCTGAATACCTACAGAGGATAAGGCTTCACGCACGTCCTCTAACTTGAATGGTTTGATCACCACGGTAACCAGCTTCATATTGCCTCTCCACGATTAAGCCCAAAAACTTACCCCCGGTACGAGTCATATAAAGCAAAGGCTGTGCCACAAATTATTTTTTATTTAAATTCAATTGATTATATAGGAACACCCACAACCAGAGGCCAGCACTGGACGAAAGCAGAGATCGCAGCCGGAAGATTGCGCACTTTTTTGGTGCATTACGCGTTGGGAAAGTGCAGTAGGAGGGAGTTGAAAAGCGCTATTGCCTGTTGGTGGTGCGGGCTCCTGGAGCGGAGCCCTTGCTTAAGATTATGCGGGCTGAGTTTCGTCGCGCGTCGTGGCTGCCAACTCTTCACCCACCAGTTGTAGCTGATACATTTGGTAGTAGCGACCCCGCTGTGCCAACAACTGCTGATGGTTCCCCTGCTCCACGGCATGACCGCGATGCAGTACCAGAATAGAGTCGGCATCCACAATGGTTGAAAGGCGGTGGGCGATCACCACCAGCGTCGTCTGCTCGCGGATCAGCCGTAGGGCGCGTTGGATCGCCTGCTCGGTGCCGGAATCTATATTGGCGGTCGCTTCATCCAGGATCAGGATCTGCGGTGCCTGGACCAACACACGCGCCAAGGCCAACAACTGCTTCTGTCCTACGGACAGATTATTCCCCTGCTCCCCCAGGCGCGTATGGATGCCCTGTGGGAAGCTATGCACCAGTTCACCCAGTTGCACCGTTTCCAGCGCCTGCCAGACCGCCTCTTCACCGATAGAGCGACCAAGCGTGACGTTCGCCAGCACCGATTCCGCCATTACCACCGGATCTTGCTGCACCATGGCAATGCCTTGGCGCAGGGTACGATGTGAAAGGCTGGACAACGGGCGGCCATCCAGACGAATTTCCCCTTCGCTCAGCGGGTAATAGCCCATCAACAGGTTAGCCAGGGTGCTCTTTCCGCTGCCGGTATGCCCCACCAGGGCAACAAAACCCCGTGACGGCACCTGCAACGAGATATGTTGCAGCACTTTTTTGTCGCTGCGGTAGGCAAAACTCAGGTCGCTGATATCAATACGGCCGCTCGCCAACGGGCGATCGTCACTGCCATAGCTCTGCTGGCTGCGATCCATCAGCTCGAAAATACGCTCACCGGCCACCACGGCCTGCTGCAAAATCGATTGCTGGGCGGTCAGCTCAATCAACGGTTCGTTCAAACGGCCAAGATAGTTGATGAAGGCATACAGCACCCCCACGCCAATCGCGCCTTCACCGCTGAAGCCAAACAGCATCAACAGGCCACATAGCACCAAGGCAGAGAACAGGCTAAGCAGTGGCCGTAACAGAAAACCATCCAGGCGCAGCGTCTGCATCCGGGCGGTGTAATGCGAGCGGCTGGCCGCACTCATGCGCTCGCCAAAACGGATCTGCTGACGGAACTGCTGGATCACCCCCATGCCGCTGATCACTTCGTTGAAGCCATCGTTGATATCCGCCAGGTAGCTACGCATCCGCCGCACGATCGGCGTGCTGTAATATTGATAGATCCCCATCACCACCATCACCGCCGGGAAAATGCAGATCGCCACCAGCGCCATGCGCCAGTCCAGGCTGAACATCGCCACCAGCATCGCCCCGATCAGCGCCGCACTTTTCAGTACCGTGGACACCACCATCACATACAGATCTTTGATCACTTCGGTATCGTTGGTCACCCGCGAGATCAATTGCCCAACAGGCTGGGTATCAAAGGCGCTCAGCGGTTGGCGCAGGGCTGCATCCATCACATCGGTGCGTAACCGTTGTACCACCCCGACCGCCACCCGATTAAACAGGATGGCCTGGAAATAGTGCAACGCCGCAGCAAGCAGTTCCAGCAGGATATAAGCCACCGCCAGGGAGCTGACGATCATCAGCGGCAGCTGTCCTTTGGCAACGTAGTTATCAATAAAGTAGCCGATCAGAATTGGCCCAGCGACTTCCGCAGCCGCCGCTACCCACAACATCAATACCGCCAATCCCAGGGGTTTACGATAAGGCGAGCCATAAGCCAGCAAACGTTTCAGCGTTGGCCACATAGTTTGTATCTTACTCATCGGCCAAAACCTCCTCGGAGCTATCAGGAGCCTCATCCAACGCCGCTTCCAATTGCTGATAACGATACATGTCGCGATACCAGCCAGGCTCACTAGCCAATTTCCCATGCTGCCCGCGCTGTACCACCGAGCCGTGTTGCATTACCAGGATTTCGCTGGCTTCCGTCAGGGCCGAAAGGCGGTGCGCGCTGATGATCACCGTGCGGTTTTGCCCCCAACTGCGCAGGTTATGCAGGATCTGGTGTTCGGTGCGCCCATCCACCGCCGAGAGGGCATCGTCGAGGATTAGAATTTCCGCCTCCAGCAGTAGCGCCCGCGCGATGGAAATACGTTGTTTCTGGCCACCAGAAAGCATCACGCCTCGCTCACCCACCTCGGTCTCGTAACCCTGGGGCAAACGCAGAATATCTTCATGCACGCTGGCCAGGCGCGCTGCCTGTTCAATCTGTTCCTGAGTGGCCGCCGGGTTGCCCAAGGCGATATTATTGGCCACGCTATCGGAGAACAGGAACGGCGTCTGGCTAACGACCGACAGGCGTGAACGCCATTCGTCGAGCTTGATCTGGGTAAGTGGCAAGCCGTGATAGCTGATATGGCCGTCATCAATATCAAACTGACGCTGGATCAACGAAAGCAACGTCGATTTACCCGAACCGGTAGGCCCACACAATCCCAACATTTGCCCCGGCTGCAGCTGTAACGCCACGTCATGCAGCGCGGGTTTGTTGGTTTGCGGATAATGGAAAGCGTTGATTTCCACACTCAGGTTGCCGCGCCCGGCGGGCAGATCGAGTTCACCATCCTTCACGGCCGGTGCCTCTTCCAGCAGGCTGCGGATACGGCTATAGGCGGCACTGCCGCGCTCGACGATGTTGAACATCCAGGCTAGCGCCAGCATTGGCCAAATCATCAGGCCGAGGTACATGACAAAGCTGGTCAGTTGCCCCAGCGTGAGGGAACCGTTAACCACCATCCAGCTACCGCCGCCGATCGCCAGCAGGTTAGCCGCACCGATAGCGATGTAAATCGTCGGATCAAAGCGCGCATCAATTCGCGCCACGTGCATATTCTTCGCGCCGGTTTGCGCTGCCACTTCGGCAAACTGGTTGGACTGATGATCCTCCAGGCCAAAAGCCTTGATCATACGGATGCTGGTCATGCTCTCCTGTGCCTGATCGTTAAGGCTGGAGAACGCGGCCTGCGCCGACTTGAAACGCTGGTGCAGCTGATCGCCATAGTATTTGATGACGATCGCCATGATCGGCATCGGGATCAGGGAAAGCAGGGTCAATTGCCAGCTGATCTGGGTGCTCATCACGATCAGCACCGCCAGCCCCATCACCAAAGAGTCCACCAGCGTCAGCACGCCTTCACCGGCCGCAAACACTACGCGGTCAACGTCATTGGTCGCTCTGGCCATCAGATCGCCGGTACGGTGGCGCAGATAGAAGGCCGGGTTCTGACGACTGAGTTGACGATAGAAGTTTTCCCGCAGTTCGACGGCCAGTTGGTAGGAAGCCCCAAACAGCAGCACTCGCCACACGTAGCGCAGCAGATAAACCACAATGGCGGTACCAATCATCAACCCCAGCCAGGCCATCAGTACCTTGTTGGACATCTGATCCTTGGTGACACCATCAACAATGATGCCAACCAGCTTAGGCGGCAGCAGTTGCAGGATGGCAATGGCAATCAGTAGCACCACGGCCCCGAGGTAGCGGCGCCACTCGCGGCGGAAATACCAGCCGATTTGAGCAAAGAGTCTCACGCAGTTTTATTCCAGACAGTATCCGACAAATTCCCGGCTGCAGCCCTGCAACCTTAACATTCAACAGTAGAGTGACGATTTCACTCTGGCACGGGTAGCGCCGTGGTGTATTTGATTTTTTCCATCGCGAAGCTGGAAGTGACATCAATCAGCCCCGGCACGCCGGTCACCAGGCGTTTATAGAAATTGTCATAGCTTTTCATGTCCGCTACCTCGACCTGCATCAGGTAATCATACTCCCCCGCCATACGGTAAAACGCCAACACTTCCGGCATCTGCGCGGTGAGATCGACAAATTTCTGATACCACTCGCTGCTGTGCTGCTGGGTTTTTATCAGCACAAACGCCGTCAGGCCAAGCCCGAGCTTTTCATTATCCAGCAGCGCGACACGCGCGCGAATGTAACCTTCATCTTCCAGCTTTTTTAGCCGTTTCCAGCAAGGCGTTGAGGTCAGATTCACCGCTTCGGCCAGCACTTGCAGCGATTGCGTACAGTCCTGTTGCAGCATGCACAACAGTTTACGGTCTGTTTTATCCAACATAAGGTGATTTCATAGAAAATATTTCTCCCATTAGGCGATTAAACAGGAAAAATGGCAATCCTTTTTTCTCGCTGAACCGCTATGCTACTGCATAAATTAAGACCCTATTTTGAGGCCAGATCATGACAAACGCTTGGGTAAAATATGCTATTGGTGAAATAGAAGCGGATTTCCAACGCTCCGCCGATACGCACTTGATCCGCTTGAACCTGCCGGAATTTCCCGGCATCTATCTTTACCTGAAAGATGAAAGCACCCATCCCACCGGCAGTCTGAAACACCGCCTGGCGCGTTCGCTGTTTCTTTATGGGCTCTGTAACGGTTGGATCAACCAGAACACGCCGATTATTGAAGCCTCATCGGGCAGCACGGCGGTATCTGAAGCCTATTTTGCTCGCCTGCTCGGCCTGCCGTTTATCGCGGTAATGCCTTCCTGCACGGCTAAACGTAAGGTCGAGCAAATCGCCTTTTACGGTGGCCGCAGCCATTTTGTCGATCATGCTGCCCAGATTTATGCGGTGTCAGAGGAGTTGGCCAAAGAGCTGAACGGCCATTATATGGATCAGTTCACCTTTGCCGAACGCGCCACCGACTGGCGTGGTAACAACAACATCGCCGACAGTATTTTCCGCCAGATGGAGCGCGAACCGCACCCGGTTCCGAAACACATCGTGATGAGTGCAGGCACTGGCGGCACTTCGGCAACGCTGGGGCGCTACATTCGCTATCAAGGGCATGATACCCAGCTCACCGTGGTCGATCCGGAAAACTCGGTGTTCTACGACTGCTTCCATCATGGCGATCGCACCCTCATCGGCAGCTGTGGCAGCCGCATCGAAGGGATTGGTCGCCCACGCGCCGAACCGTCGTTTATCCCTTCGGTGATCGACAACATGATGCGCGTGCCTGATGCCGCCAGTATCGCCACCATTTACTGGTTGGAAGGTATTCTTGGCCGCAAGGTAGGCGCGTCCACCGGGACCAACGTCTGGGGAGCACTGCAACTGGCCAGGCAGATGCGGGATAAAGGCGAGCAAGGTGCCATCGTCACCCTGCTATGCGACAGCGGTGAACGCTATCTGGATACCTATTACAACAGCGACTGGGTCAGCAACCATATCGGCGATCTGACGCATTACAGTACCCAACTGGCTAACTTGTTAGAAAAATAAGTTATTAAGTTATTAATGCGAAGTTCAGGGGATAAAAAAAGCCGGGTAGTCATACCCGGCCGGCTGTAATGCTAATACCTCAGAATTCGGGGGAATAGGTGAGGTGTGGTGAACGCAGCCAATGTTGTAAATAGTGAGCCACCGCCTGCTGTTCGCAGCGGCCGATAACCTGTAGTTGGGGTAGTAACGATTTCAACTGTGGCAGTGCATTGCCCATCACCACGCCGTGCCCGACTCCCGCCAGCATTTCCTTATCATTCATCGCATCGCCAAAGGCCATGCAATCAGCCAACGTCAGCCCCAGATGGCGGCTCAGCTTGTCCAATGCCGCACCCTTATTGCAACCCTTTGGCAGCACCTCGAGGCAATCATAGGCCGAGAAGCACAGATCGGCACGGGTGCCGAAATGTTCACTCAACTGTCCTTGCAGTTTGATGAGTTCTTCATGGGGAGCACAGAAACAGACCTTGCTGTTGCCAAATGCGGGCAGACGTCGCAAATCGGTGAGTTGGAAATGAAAGCCACTGAGATGATGTGCAGCCAGCATTTCCGGCACCGCGGTTTCGGTCAACCATCCCTCATCACGAAACACGTGCATGCTGGCAGAAGTACGCCAGTGGGTATGCAACACTTCTTCGGCAATCTCCGCCGGTAAGTCGGTAGCATGCAGTTGCTGCCCTTGCTGATCATGGACGCGAGTGCCGTTACCGGTGATCAGGTAACCTTGTAAACCCAGTTGCGCCATGATCGGCTGGGCATCGAGGTAATGCCGCCCGGTGGCAAAGGTCACCACCATCTCCCTGTCGATAAGCTGCTTTAACGCGCTCAGCGTTTCCGGCCCGACACGGTGATCGGGGGTCAGCAGGGTGCCGTCCATATCGAAAGCGGCCAGGCGATACATAGGAACCTCGTAAATGTGAGCACAATGGCAATCAACGCAGTATGGGGTGGTATTTGCGGAAGTAATAGTGAACAATTTGCCTAAACGCTTCCTGATTTATCTTTCATCGCTTGCAACACCTAGGATACCGCTATGCGCCTGGTTCATCGCCTCGGTCAGTATCAACGTTTGTACCACCAGCTAGGCAGCGCGCCGGTGGCGATCACGATCGGTGAATTAGCTGCGATCTTCTATTGTAGCGAGCGGCATGCACGCACTCTGGTGCAGCAGTTGCAGCAACAAGGCTGGCTAAGTTGGCAATCACAGGCCGGCAGGGGGAAACGCGCGCAGTTGCAGTGCCTGAAAACCCCCGATGAACTGCGGACTGCGCATCTCCAACGTTTACTGCAACTGGGCGATCATCAGGGAGCCTTGGAAATGGCGCAGCTGGCGCCACAGCATCTGCAAGAGTTGCTAAGCCCCCACCTCGGCGGCCAATGGCAGGAGGGCAGCCCTACGCTGCGTATCCCTTATTACCGCACATTGGAAAAGCTCGATCCGTTGACGCTAAGCGGCCGTGCGGAACAGCATCTGGTCGCGACCGTTTATGCCGGTTTGACGCGCTTCAATACCGGTTGCCCCGAGCCACAGCCCGATCTGGCCCATCATTGGCAGATTAGCGAAGACGGCCTGCGTTGGCAGTTCTTTCTGCGCAGCCAGCTGCGATGGCATAACGGCGAGGCCTTGACGGGCCAACAGCTATTGCAAACCCTCAACGCCCTGCAACACCATCCGCGCAGTCAGCCATTATTGAGCAGCGTGGCGGCAATCAGCCTGCCGCATGCGCTATGCGTCCAGTTCGATCTGCAAATGCCCGATTATTGGCTGGCGCATCGGCTGGCAGAACTGCCCTGCCTGATGACACATCCAGAGTTACCGACTCTCGGCGCTGGTCCCTTTAAGCTGGCACTAAACGAGCCGCATATGGTACGGCTGGAACAGCATCCTTACTACCATCTGCAACATCCTTATCTTGAAAGCATCGAATACTGGATCACGCCAGAGCTGCCAACTCGCAGTACCGACACCAGTTGCCAGCACCCGGTACGCATCACCATCGGCCAGCAGGAAGAACTGGCACTGGCGCGGCCGGTACAACGCAGTATGAGCCAAGGGTGGTGCTACCTGGCAATTAACCAGCGCCGTGGCGTACTGAGTGAGGCACAAGGGCAAAAGCTGCTGATGCTGATCCAGCGCTCAGGGCTGCTGGCCAGTTTGCCCATCCAGCAGGGCGTGATTATGCCAAGCCATGAAATGCTGCCGGGCTGGGCGATCCCTGAGCATGATGTCAGACAGGATGTTGAGCTGCCCCCTCGATTGACGCTGCTGTACCATCCACCGATCGAACTAGAGAGCGTGACTCAGGCTTTGCAACAATTGCTGGCGGAGCATGGCTGCCAATTAGAGGTCCGCTATTATTCCGGCAAACGTTGGCAAAGTACCGAGCAGGTAGCCCAAGCCGATCTGTTGCTGGCCGATAACCTGATTGGTGAAGCTCCGGAAGCGACGTTAGAAAGCTGGCTACGTCGCGATTTGCTGTGGCAAGGGATTTTGCGAGAAGAGGATTGGCAATACCAACAGCGAACCCTGCAACAGATCCAGCAATGCCCAGCACCACTGCAACGCTACAGCCAGCTAAAAGCGTATTATCAACAGTTGATGGGGGCGGCGATCCTCACGCCCCTATTCAATTATCAGTATCAGGTCAGTGCCCCTCCCCGCATACAGGGCGTGATGCTCACCGCCTACGGCTGGTTTGATTTTTGCCAGGCTTGGCTGCCACCACCGCTGGATGATTAGGTTGCCCTACGCTGTGGCGAGCATTTCTGATAGCATCCCCGCATGTGTGTTATAAAGCCCAATAGCGCCAGGTTCAGGCCAGTAACGCTGTAACCTGGCAGTAAAGGGCATAAACCGGCCGCCCGAATGTGCATCGGGAATGGCCCTAGCCAGAAGGTAGATTTATGAAACGCGCAGTCGTCGTTTTTAGCGGTGGACAAGACTCCACGACCTGCTTGATCCAGGCATTGCAACAGTATGATGAAGTTCACTGCATCACGTTCGATTACGGCCAGCGTCACCGCGCCGAAATCGAGGTGGCCCAGGCCCTATGCCAAACCCTGGGAGCCAAGGCGCATAAGGTTTTGGACGTTGGGTTGCTCAATGAGCTGGCCATCAGCAGCCTGACTCGCGATAACATTCCGGTCCCCACCTACGACAGCTCGCAGACCGATGCCTTGCCAAGCACCTTTGTGCCGGGACGCAACATCCTGTTCCTCACCCTGGCGGCGATTTATGCCTACCAGGTGGAAGCCGAAGCCGTGATCACCGGCGTGTGCGAGACGGATTTCTCGGGCTATCCGGATTGCCGCGACGAGTTTGTTAAGGCTCTGAATCAGGCCATCGTGCTGGGGATCGCCCGTGATATTCGCTTTGAAACTCCACTGATGTGGCTCAACAAGGCTGAGACCTGGGCGCTGGCGGACTATTATCAACAGTTGGAACGTATCCGCCATGAGACGCTCACCTGTTATAACGGCGTTCAAGGCGACGGTTGTGGTGAATGTGCAGCCTGCCACCTGCGCGCCAACGGATTGCAGCAGTATCAGCAGGACAAGGTCGGCGTGATGGCCAGCCTGAAGCGGAAAACCGGCTTGGTTTGAACTCGTTTATGGGCGGCGATAGCGTCGCCCAGTCAATCAGGCCTGCTGATCCTTTTGTTGTAGTGCCACCAGGTGTTCACGCAGTGCGCCTTCAATCGGCAGTGCCCGCTGGGTTTTCAAATCGATACAGACAAAGGTCAGCGTCGCGTCGGCGACCACGGTCCCCTCCGGCTCCAGCAATACCTGCTGGCTCAGCACGCCGCTCTTGCCATTGAGTTGCAGCATCTGGCTATCGATGCGCAGCTTATCCCCCAATACGGCAGGCTTACGATAATTGATATTGATGTTCACCACGATAAACGCGATGTTGTTTTGCGTCATCCAGTGGAAAGCATCCAGATCCTCCAGCCATTCCCAGCGCGCCTCCTCCAGAAATTCCAGATACCGGGCATTATTAACGTGTTGATAGACATCAAGATGATAGCCACGAACTTTGATATAAGTCTGCATAGTGAAACGACCGCTCCTGCTCTGGTGATAACAAATTAATACCGGCATACCCGTTCAGTGATATCCCTCCTTGCAGACCGCATGCTGATACCGCAGGGCTTGGCAAAGAGTTTGCGATGGACGACTGGTATGACCTGTAAAATGTAGCAGAGCAGCGCGGCTGCGAGGGCACTTTGCCACGCAGCCGCGAGCGGGATCACATTTTCAGCCGATCACGATTTCTTTCCACCAGGGAGGGGCCGATCCCCGGCACCTCCTGTAGCTGGTCTATTTCGCTAAACGGCCCGTTCTGTTCGCGGTAGCGCACTATGGCCTCTGCCTTTTTCAGCCCTACGCCGTTCAACACGGTGGCTAGCGCCTCTGCATCTGCCTGGTTAATGCTGACCTTGGCTTCACCCTCGCTTGGCGCTTCAGGGCTGACCTTAGGTGACACCACCGCGGCCTGTGGTTGCCCCTGAGAGGGTTTCTCTGCAGCAATGGCCGAGCTCCCTACCAGGCCAAACAGCGCCGCCGCCAAGAGTAGCTGGCGGATAACGGTAAAACGGATAATGGCTTTATTTTCGCTAAGTTGCATGCTGTATCCTCCTTGTGTTTGACAGCAAGGTTACCTTGCCGCAGCGGCGGAAGATCGGCAAATGGCAGAGTTTAAATGTGGAAAAGGCCGCGAAAGCGGCCTTTGAGTATTGCAAGCTGTTGCAAAGAAATGCGGTGCTTATTCCCGTCCACTGTAGGGAGGAATACGGGCGCAGCATGCTGCACCCCCTACAAAACCAGAGAGCGGAGATTACGGCTGTTGCTGCTCAGCGGCACCCATTTTGATCTTGGCTTCTTTGCGCAGGTTAGTCAGCAGGGCATCGAAGGTCACGCTAGCGCTTCCTTTCTCCATGTTGCTGACGAAGGTTTTCATTTCGTCTGCTGGCAGAGTGCCTGGCTTAACGCTATCCAGAGCGATCAACACCACGTTCCCTTGAGCATCCTGTGACATACCGTAAACCACTTTACCGGCTTCCGGGTGCGGCAGTGCGAATACGGCTTCCACCAGTTGGCTGTCTTCCGGGGCGCGTGCCATTTTCTGTACGCTGCCGAAGCTCAGACCAGCGGCTTTCATCGCCTCATCGCCTTTGCCCTGCTTCAGCTCAACCAGCAGTTTTTCACCCTGCAGCTTGGCTTCTTGCAGTGCCTTGTTGTGTTTGACCATCGCGGTTACGCGATCTTTCACCTTGTCGAAAGGTTCAATCCCTTCCGGCTGATGGGCCACAACGCGAACCACGAATGCACGGTCACCGTCAACGGTGATGACGTCAGAGTTGCTGCCTGGTGCGCCGTTCTCGCCAATCAGCGAACCATCGAAGATGGCCTGCACAACCGGCTTGAAGTTCAACGCAGCAGGTACCGAGTCACGGGTAAACCATTCGGTGTTAGCCGCCTTGATACCCGCAGCTTCTTCCGCTGAGGCCAGGGACTCGTTATCGCTGGTCGCCGCCTCGCTGACTTTCTGCTGCAGCGCATAGTAGGCATCTACCGCTTTTTCCTGCTTGAGCTGCTTGGCGATAGCATCATGCACTTCGCTCAATGGCTTCACCAGCGCTGGCTTGATATCGTCCAGGCGCACGATCAGGTAACCCACTGAAGACTTCACTACGCCAGACAGTTGGCCTTTCTCGGTCAGGTTTGCCTGTTTCATTTCGTCTGCCGTGGTATCTGGTTCCATCCAGTCCATTTCGCCACCGGTACGGCGCGAGATGATGTCGGTAGATTTCTCTTTCGCCAATGCAGCGAAATCGCCACCGTTTTTCAGCTCTTCCAATACCGCTTTGGCATCCGCTTCGGTTTTCAGCTGGATCACGCTGAATTTTTTGCGTTCCGGCTGGCCAAAGCTGCTCTGGTGCCCATCGTAATAGGCGCTGATATCCGCTTCGGTAACGGTCACAGTATCCTGCAATGCCGCGGCATCCAGCGGGATAAAGCTCACTTTCACCTTCTCTGGCGCGATGAAGCTGTTTTTATTCTGCTCGAAGAAGGCCTTCAGCTCTTCGTCGGTGACGGTTTGCTTGGCCATCATGGTATTGAGATCGATCGTCGCCAGACGCACGTCGCGCTCTTGCAGAACCAGGGCAACCATAGACTGTGCTTCGCTGGGTGTGACGATATCGGAACCGCCAAAGCCCTGGATCATCTGCTGGTTGATTAACCGCTGGCGTGTATATTGCGCATATTGATCGGCGCTAAAGCCCGAACGGGTAATCAGGTCGAGATATTTGGCGTTGTCGAATTTGCCGTCCGTCTGGAAATAGCTTTCTTGACGGATGGCCTCTTTCACCTGATCGTCACTGGCGCTCAGGCCCAGCGTCTTCGCGTACTGGTCCAGCAGCGACTTGTCGATCAGTTGAGACAGCACCTGCTGGCGCATCTGCTGCATGTAGCCTTCGTTGCCAGCCATGGCAGAGAAACGGTCACCCAGTTCCTGCTGCATCCGGCTACGTTCACTCTGGAAAGCCTGTTCCAGCTGGGCGCGTTCGATCACCTGGCCATTTACTTTCGCAGCGTAATCGCCGGCACTTCCCTGATAGCTGACTACTCCAGTCAAAAGAAATGACAAGATAATCAGCCCCAGGATGATTTTTAGCACGACGTGGTTAGCAGCCGCGCGTAAATTGTCCATCATAGTGTGACAACACTCCGCTGTGATGTGGATTAACAACCCTTGTGCAGGCGCGTTCCCTGCGACAAAAATAAAAAAAGCGCATCAACCTGATGCGCCTTATATCTTACCTTACCAATACCGCTGCGTCAGGTGATTGTTTACCGGCGACGCGATGCGATTAAACGCCGTAATCAGTTTACTGCGTCTTTCAGGGCTTTCCCTGCACGGAAAGCCGGAACTTTGGCTGCCGCGATTTTAATCTCTTTACCCGTTTGCGGGTTACGGCCGGTACGAGCTGAACGCTCACGCACGGTGAAAGAACCGAAACCAACCAGAGCCACGTCATCCCCTTCTTTCAAGGAATCGGTAACGGAAGCAATAATGGCGTCCAAAGCACGCCCTGCTGCCGCTTTAGAAATATCAGCACCCGCGGCAATTTTGTCGATCAGTTGTGACTTATTCACTCTATCATCCCCTCTAGAATTCAAAACGTCGCACCGAAAAAATCCCTACGGTTACGACAGCGCTGCTGTTATATCAATCCCGTCGTGCCTTGGCAAGCCACCAAACGGCAGCGAAACGCGAGCCGACAGGGATCTAACTTAGCGGCACAAAAAAATACTGGCAAGTCCGAATTGGCTTGCCAGCATGAGTTTTATCAATGGTTTTTGCTATACGTCACTATTTTACCGCTACCGGCTGTGCGCCGAAGGCCGGATTAACCAGTGCGATGTTCAAAACTTCATCGATCCGCTGTACCGGATGGATCTCCAGATCGGCAATGACGTTGTCCGGGATCTCTTCCAAATCGCGCTTGTTCTCGTAAGGGATCAGCACGGTTTTGATACCGCCACGGTGTGCCGCCAGCAGCTTCTCTTTCAGGCCGCCAATCGGCAACACATGACCACGCAAGGTGATCTCGCCGGTCATCGCCACATCGGCGCGCACCGGGTTGCCTGTCAGGCAGGAAACCAGCGCGGTACACATGGCAATACCGGCGCTTGGGCCGTCTTTCGGCGTCGCCCCTTCGGGCACGTGGACGTGGATATCACGTTTTTCATAGAAATCGGCGTTGATGCCCAACTTCTCTGCACGTGCACGTACCACGGTCAACGCGGCCTGGATCGACTCCTGCATCACTTCACCCAAAGAACCGGTGTAGGTCAGCTTGCCTTTGCCCGGTACGCAGGCAGTTTCGATGGTCAGCAGATCGCCGCCCACTTCCGTCCACGCCAGCCCGGTTACCTGGCCTACGCGGTTTTCGGTGTCTGCACGGCCGTAATCAACACGCTGAACGCCCAGATAGTCCTTGAGGTTCTCGCCGTTGATCTCGATGTGTTTGAGCTTCTTGTCCATCAGCAGCGACTTGACCGCTTTACGGCACAGCTTGGAAATTTCACGCTCCAGGCTACGCACCCCGGCTTCACGGGTGTAATAGCGGATGATGCCGATAATGGCACTGTCATCTACCGTCAATTCGCCTTTCTTCAACGCGTTGCGTTCAAGCTGCTTCGGCAACAGGTGCTGTTTGGCGATGTTCAGCTTTTCGTCTTCGGTGTAGCCAGAAAGACGGATCACTTCCATACGGTCCAGCAGCGGTGCCGGGATGTTCATCGAGTTCGAGGTCGCCACGAACATCACGTCGGACAGATCGTAATCCACTTCCAGATAGTGATCGTTAAACGCCACGTTCTGTTCCGGATCCAGCACTTCCAGCAGGGCTGAAGCCGGATCGCCACGCATGTCGGATGACATCTTGTCGATCTCATCGAGCAGGAACAGCGGGTTTTTCACCCCAACCTTGGCCATTTTCTGGATCAGTTTACCCGGCATGGAGCCGATGTAAGTCCGGCGGTGACCGCGAATCTCTGCTTCGTCACGTACGCCGCCCAGCGCCATACGGACATATTGGCGGCCGGTCGCGCGAGCGATCGACTGCCCCAGCGAGGTTTTACCCACGCCAGGAGGCCCTACCAGACACAGGATCGGACCCTTGATTTTGCTGACGCGGCTCTGCACTGCAAGATACTCAAGGATGCGGTCTTTGACGCGTTCCAGGCCGTAGTGATCGGTATCGAGCACTTCCTGCGCCTTGAGCAGGTCTTTTTTCACCTTGCTGCGCGCATTCCACGGCACCTGGATCATCCAGTCGATATAGCCACGCACGACGGTCGCTTCCGCAGACATCGGCGACATCATTTTCAGCTTTTGCAGTTCCGCTTCGGTTTTCTCACGCGCTTCTTTCGGCATTTTGGCCGCTTCGATCTTGCGCTTCAACGCCTCGTGTTCATCCGGCGTGTCGTCCATCTCGCCCAGTTCTTTCTGAATCGCCTTCATCTGCTCATTCAGATAGTACTCGCGCTGGCTCTTTTCCATCTGTTTCTTGACGCGGTTACGGATGCGCTTCTCAACCTGTAGCAGGTCAATTTCCGACTCCATCATCGCCATCAGGTACTCAAGACGCTCGGTGATATCGAACATTTCCAGCACCGACTGCTTGTCGCTGAGCTTCAGCGGCATATGCGCAGCGATGGTATCCGCCAGGCGTGCAGCGTCGTCGATGCTGTTCAATGACGTCAGCACCTCCGGTGGAATTTTTTTGTTCAGCTTGATGTAGCCTTCAAACTGATTGATCGCCGTGCGCACCAGGACTTCCTGCTCACGCTCGTCGATAGCCGGTGATTCAAGATATTCAGCCTGGGCAGCGAAGTGTTCGCCGCTGTCGGAGAGCGTGGTAATACGCGCACGCTGTAAACCTTCGACCAGCACCTTGACCGTGCCGTCCGGCAGTTTCAGCATCTGTAAAATCGATGCAACGGTACCGACCGAGAACAGATCGTTAATGCCAGGTTCATCCGTCGAGGCCTCTTTCTGCGCCACCAGCATGATCTTTTTATCGTGATCCATTGCGGCTTCGAGGCACCGAATCGATTTTTCCCGGCCAACAAACAACGGGATCACCATGTGCGGATAAACCACCACGTCGCGCAATGGCAACACGGGGATTTCAATGCGTTCGGAACGCTCAGGGTTCATAGAGCTCTCTCTTAGTTTAATTTCCGCCAGGATTAGGGGGATCTCATGAGACGCCAGCATCAAACGTTTCACAAAATCTGGATTATGAGTATATGGGGATGAATCTCTGACATTCAACGGTAACAATGTAGAGAAAAAGAAAAGGGGGATAAAATCCCCCTTTTACGATTAACTTTCTGGTTTGACTGGCTAATTATTCGCCAGAAGCCTGCGCTTCCGGTTTGCCGTAAATCAATAACGGCTTGGATTGGCCAGCGATCACCGATTCGTCGATCACCACTTTATCTACGCTTTCAAGCGACGGCAGATCGTACATGGTGTCCAGCAGCGCGCCTTCGACAATCGAACGCAGACCACGGGCACCCGTCTTACGCGTCATGGCCTTCTTGGCGATGGCGTTCAGCGCTTCCTCACGGAATTCCAGATCGACCCCTTCCAGATTGAACAACGCCTGATATTGCTTGGTCAGGGCGTTTTTCGGCTCTTTCAGGATCTGGATCAGTGCCTCTTCGCTCAGTTCGCTGAGGGTGGCAACCACCGGCAGACGACCGATGAATTCCGGGATCAGGCCAAATTTGATCAAGTCTTCCGGCTCTGCCTGCAACAGCAGTTCGCCTTCGGTGGCTTTTTCAGATTCACCCTTCACCGTGGCACCAAAACCGATACCGGAACCGGTGTTAACACGCTGGCCAATCACCTTATCCAGGCCGGCAAACGCACCGCCACAGATAAACAGGATCTTGGAGGTGTCCACCTGCAGGAATTCCTGCTGCGGATGTTTACGCCCACCCTGTGGTGGAACCGCCGCAATCGTGCCTTCGATCAGCTTCAGCAGCGCCTGCTGCACGCCTTCGCCCGAAACGTCACGGGTGATGGACGGGTTGTCTGACTTACGTGAAATCTTGTCAATTTCATCGATATAGACGATGCCGCGTTGGGCTTTCTGCACGTCATAGTCGCATTTCTGCAACAGTTTCTGGATGATGTTTTCCACGTCCTCACCCACGTAACCGGCTTCGGTCAACGTCGTGGCATCGGCCATGGTGAAAGGCACATCCAGGAAACGTGCCAGCGTTTCTGCCAGCAAGGTTTTGCCGCTACCGGTTGGGCCGATCAACAAAATATTGCTTTTGCCCAGTTCGATGCCATTGCTGGTATCGCCGTTACGCAGGCGTTTGTAGTGGTTATAGACCGCCACCGCCAGCACTTTTTTCGCCTGTTCCTGGCCGATAACATAATCGTCCAGGTGGTGACGAATTTCGTGCGGTGTCGGCAATGAATTACGCTCGCGATGCGGCGCAACTTCTTTAATCTCTTCGCGAATAATGTCGTTACACAGATCAACACATTCATCGCAGATATACACTGACGGACCGGCAATCAGCTTACGCACTTCATGCTGGCTTTTGCCGCAGAAAGAGCAGTACAGCAACTTTCCTGAACCGTCTTTGCGCTTATCTGTCATGAGTCAAACCTCTTCTTTTGTCTTTGTCCCGCACCATTACGCGGCGACAATGCGCCCAAACTTTATACCGGGAACGCCGATAACGCTGTTTAAAGCGAGCCAGGCTCGCTCTGAATACTATAGCCTATCGGCCCGCAAGCCGCGCGCTACCCATAACCCTTCAGGCGGCAGGTACGCTCTACAGCTTGCGGCCCTTTGGATATAGTTTTAGCTGCGGTGCGTCAGAATGCTGTCGACCAGACCGTATTCTACCGATTCTTCCGCCGTCATGAAGCGGTCACGTTCGGTATCACGTTCGATCTGCTCCAACGATTGGCCGGTATGCTGTGCCATCAGCTCATTCATGCGAGCCTTCACCTTCAGGATCTCACGCGCATGGATTTCAATATCCGTTGCCTGGCCCTGGTAGCCGCCCAGCGGCTGGTGGATCATCACTCTGGAGTTTGGCAGGCAGAAACGCTTGCCCTTGGTGCCTGCCGTCAGCAAGAACGACCCCATGGAACACGCCTGCCCCATACAGATGGTGCTGACGTCCGGTTTGATAAACTGCATGGTGTCATAGATTGACATACCCGCCGTGATCACGCCGCCCGGTGAGTTGATATACAGGAAAATATCTTTTTCTGGGCTTTCTGCCTCGAGGAACAACATCTGCGCCACGATCAGATTAGCCATATGATCTTCAACCTGGCCGGTCAGGAAGATAATGCGCTCTTTCAGCAGGCGGGAATAAATATCGTAAGAACGCTCCCCGCGCGAAGTCTGCTCTACCACCATCGGCACCAGTGCCATGTTAGGTGCAAATTGGTCTCGTTCGCCACTGTATGACATTACCGTCTCCTAATAGAAATTGCCTTGGCGCCATTGTCTGTCGATTCTACTTGAGAACGGCCATCATGACTACGTTCAAGCCATCGACAGGCTCCACACTGATTTGACGGCGCTATCATTCCGCCAGGCGGATAAAGCGGCCCATACTGTTGTAGGAATTGGGGGGTCACAGAGCGAATTTCAAGCCCGGTGAACAATTTCACCAACATCCCTGTGTGGCAGGCAAGGTCACAACCACTGGCCTTCCGCTACCGCCATTCATCCTCGTCCCAATAAATATAGTGCATATTGCCACAGTTAAGCCGAGATTAATCAGTCACGTGGCAAAAGAAAAGCCCGTAACCAAAGTTACGGGCCTTGTAAGGAACTCCCTGCTACGGCAATGGACCTGCCATCAGGCCGTTCCTGGCATCAACCAGCATTAAGCTTGTTGAGTCTGGTTCATCAGCTCGCTGAAGGTAGTGGCTTTTTCAGTCACTTTCGCTTTAGCCAGCAGGGCTTCTACCGCTTGTTCTTCCAGAGCAACGTTACGCATGTTGTTCATCAGCTCTTTGTTTTTGCTGTAGAACTCAACAACTTCGCTCGGATCTTCGTAGGCGGAAGCCATTTCTTCGATCAGGGTCTTGACGCGCTCTTCATCGGCTTTCAGATCGTTGGTGCTGATCACTTCGCCCAACAGCAGGCCGACCACAACGCGACGTTTGGCTTGCTCTTCGAACAGTTCGCGTGGCAGTTCCAACGCTTGCTTCTCGTTGCCACCAAAACGCTGTGCAGCCTGACGACGCAGAACGTCGACTTCGCCGTCGATCAGTGCCGCTGGCACGTCGATTTCGTTAGCGTTGACCAGACCGTCGATAGCCTGAGTCTTGATGCGGTTACGCACGGCGCCTTTCAGTTCGCGCTCCATGTTTTTACGCACTTCGGTACGCAGACCGGCGAGAGAACCATCAGCCACGCCGAAACGCTTGATGAACTCTTCAGTCAGTTCTGGCAGCTCGCGCTGTTCAACTTTCTTCAGCACGATAGCGAACTTGGCCGCTTTCCCTTTCAGGTTTTCAGCGTGGTAATCTTCTGGGAAGTTGACGTCGATGGTGAACTCTTCACCGGCTTTATGACCCACCAGACCTTCTTCGAAGCCCGGGATCATGCGGCCCTGGCCCATGGCCAGAACGAAATCGGCAGCTTTACCGCCTTCAAACTCTTCACCGTCGATAGAGCCGGTGAAGTCAACGGTCACGCGGTCTTCAGCAGTGGCTGCGCCGTCGGTGTCTTTCCAGGTCGCCTGCTGCTTACGCAGAGTTTCCAGCATGGTATCAACATCGGCGTCGTTAACTTCAACTACAGGTTTTTCAACCTCGATGCTTTCCAGGCCTTTCAGCTCAACTTCTGGATAAACTTCGAATTCCACGGTGAAAGCGAAATCTTCGCCTTCTTTATACTCGCCCGGTACGTAGTTTGGTGCACCGGCCGGGTTGATTTTCTCTTTGATGATCGCGTCAACAAAGTTGCGCTGCATCAGATCGCCCAGCACGTCCTGACGGACGGAGGCGCCATAACGCTGTTCGACGATGTTCATTGGCACTTTGCCTTTACGGAAACCGTCGATACGTACGCTTTTAGCTGCGTTGATCAGCTCTTTCTTTACTGCCTGATTGATAACATCAGCGGGTACAGTAATAGAGAGACGGCGCCCAAGGCCTTGAGTGGTTTCTACTGAAACTTGCATCTTGTTACCTCAAAAAAATCACAGTGCTCGGTCAACTCCGTTCCAAGAACCAGGACGGCTACATTAAAAACCGAGTTCCCTGATGTCGAGAGCGTTCCGAAACCATTCCGGAAAAAATAGACGCGACATTATAGCGGCGCAAGCGCAGCTAGTCGAGGATGGCAAGGCAGCACTGGCGCGTTAAAAATCACACTTTTGCCGATTTTTCGCCCAAATACCTTGATGCCATGGCCATCAGAGCTGCAAACGCCTTCGGCTTTGTCGTCGTCAAAAACAGCAACGGCCCGCAGGCCGTTGCAAAATTCGTCAGTAGTAATACCTTAAATACGGGTAAAAGTTCCACTGATACCGTAAATTTTAGGTATTAAGCCAGTGTGCCCGCCCCACGACAAGGTGGTGAGGCCGGAACGGTATCCTGCAGCCCTTCCCACTCTTTCAAGGTATAGGTATGCAATGCCAGCGCGTGTACGCCGTTTTCCAGTTCCTCCGCCAACACGCCATAAATGGAGCGATGGCGGGTCAGGAACCGTTCGCCGACAAAGCGGTCGCTCACCAACACCACTTTGAAATGACTTTCGGATCCAGCGGGAACATTATGCCGATAGCTCTCATCAGTCACTTCCAGATACGCGGGTTCAAACGCCGCCCTTAACTTTGCTTCTATTTGCTCGCGGATCATAGGATCTCCTTACAACACCGGCAGGCTACCAGGTTCTACTTTAATATTAGTCGGTTTTGCCCCCTGCAGAACATGGCTATCGTAAATCCCACCGCTCTTTGCTGTAAAAAGCATCAACAAAAGCGGCTCAGTTGAGGTTTATCCGATTGAGCCTCGCAAAAAAGCCTGTTTTTATTCTGGTTGAGGAAAAATTTACGTCACGGCCACCTTCAACACTTCCCCCCGTTGTTGGCAATGCTATGATGGCGGCAATTTATCGTTGACTCTAGCGCTTTGATTATCAAGCACCCACAACCCTGCCCGCGGGCTTGAACAGCACCGGGTATAAAACCACGATTGATGAGACAGTCATAATGTTAAAAAAACTTTGTCTTCCGCTGCTGGCTGCACTGCTGTTGGCTGGCTGTGCTACCAGCACCAATACCCTGAACGTAACCCCGAAGATCGTGTTGCCACAGCAGGACCCAACCCTGCAAGGGATCACCATCAGCATTAACGGTGCCGATCAACGCCCAGACCAGGCGCTGGCCAAAGTGAACCGTGACGGCCAACTGATCACCCTGACCCCATCGCGCGATCTGCGTTTCCTGCTACAAGAAGTGCTGGAAAAGCAAATGGGCGCGCGTGGCTATATGATTGGGCCATCAGGTGCGGTTGATTTGCAGATCGTGGTGAATACGCTGTTTGCCGACGTTTCCCAAGGCAACCTGCGCTACAACATCACCACCAAAGCGGATATTTCAATCATCGCGCAGGCGAAAAACGGCAACAAGCAGGTGAAGAACTACCGGTCTACCTATAACGTGCAGGGGGCCTTCACCGCCAGCAATGAAAAAATCACCGATGCGGTCAACACCGTGCTGGGTGACGTCATCGCCGATATGGCTCAAGACACCAGCGTCAACGACTTTATCAAGCAAAACGCACGTTAATCAGGCAATGCCTCGCGCTGCTCGGTTTACAGGGCAGCGCAGATCGGGATCTCATGTCGAAACAGTATCTGAATATTTTTACCCAGCGTAATTCCGTCATCCTGTTGGTGTTGGGCTTTGCCTCGGGGCTGCCGCTGGCATTGACCTCCGGCACGCTGCAAGCCTGGATGACCGTCGAAGGCCTAGATCTGAAAACCATTGGTATCTTCTCACTGGTAGGTCAGGCCTACGTGTTCAAGTTCCTCTGGTCTCCGTTTATGGATCGCTACACTCCCCCGTTCCTTGGGCGGCGGCGTGGCTGGCTGTTGATCAGCCAGTTGCTGCTGGTAGTGGCCATCGTGGCGATGGGGTTTATGAATCCGTCACAGCACCTGTGGTGGCTGGCCACGCTGGCGGTGGTGGTGGCATTCTGTTCTGCCTCACAGGATATTGTTTTTGACGCCTACAAAACCGATCTGCTGGCGGCCGAAGAACGCGGTGCCGGGGCCGCAGTCTCGGTACTGGGTTATCGCCTGGCGATGCTGGTTTCCGGCGGGCTGGCCTTGTGGCTGGCCGATCGCTATTTCGGCTGGCAGGCGACTTACTGGTTAATGGCCGGGCTGATGCTAATTGGCGTAGCCGCTACGCTGATGGCACCAGAACCGGACGACAGCATTCCTGCACCGCGCACCCTCGAGATGGCGGTAGTCGCTCCGCTGCGTGACTTTTTCGCCCGTAACAATGCCTGGCTGATCCTGTTGCTGATCGTGATGTATAAGATGGGTGACGCCTTTGCCGGGAGTTTGAGTACCACCTTTCTGATCCGCGGCGTCGGATTCGATGCTGGCGAGGTCGGTCTGGTGAACAAAACGCTCGGTCTGTTTGCCACCATCGTCGGGGCCCTGTTCGGCGGCGTCTTGATGCAGCGTCTCAGCCTGTTCCGGGCACTGATGCTGTTCGGCATTTTGCAGGCAGTATCCAACATCGGTTACTGGCTGTTGGCAATCACCGCTAAAAACATCCTGACGATGGGCAGCGCCATTTTCCTGGAAAACCTGTGTGGCGGTATGGGCACGGCAGCCTTTGTCGCCCTGCTGATGACCCTGTGCAACAAATCCTTCTCCGCCACCCAGTTTGCCCTGCTCTCGGCGCTCTCCGCCGTTGGCCGTGTTTACGTCGGGCCGATTGCCGGTTGGTTCGTGACCGCCCATGGCTGGCCACTGTTTTATCTGTTCTCCATCGCGGCTGCGGTTCCAGGCCTGTTGCTGCTGTTAATCTGCCGCCAGACATTGGAGTACACGCAACGCACCGACAACTTCATGCCACGCACTGAGTTTCGTGCCGCCTACCGCTGGGCATTGCGTCTGTTGGGCATCGGCTGCTCGCTGCTAGGCGTATGGCTGCTGTTGCTGATCGCCAACGCGCTGAATTGGACCAACTGGCCCGACCTCGCCGTGCAGCTCCTGCAAACCGGTGCCATGCTGAGTCTGGTGGGGATTATCATGGGCAGCCTGTTGGACTACCTGGCGTTGCGCCGAACGCAATTAGCGTGATTTTTTTGTTGGCCGATAAAATTCGGCCAACAAAAAAGCATCAGAAAAACGAATTTATTTCGTTAAAAATTTAATATTTTCGCCAAAGCTATTTTTTTACCCGAGTAAAACGCTCGGAAATAGATTTTAATTCACCTCAACAAAACAAAAATTTTACATTAAATAAACCTTTTTGCGCCTATTCAAACATCGCCACCGCTGACGCCATATCCTGACATACCCTTGGTTTTCCATGACATAGCATCCCCCCGGAACGATTCAGCTCGCCAACACGTTGTTGCCATTAGTAAATTGTCACCTTACGTTACATGTGTGACCCCCTTAACAGAAAGTGTCAACAAGCCGCTGACACTCTCTTAAGTATGTTTACAGTACTGCAACCTTCCCGTAAAATGCCCGCACACATGAAACGACAATATAGAGCCTTGGTAATTGGGGTCGTTAGATGAGACTTAAGAAATACAATAAAAGTATTGGGATGTTATCCTTAATTGTCGCCACCGTTCTGCTAAGCGGTTGCGATATGGTGTTGATGGATCCCAAAGGAGCAATAGGTGTTGAGCAACGAAGACTGATCCTCACGGCAATCGGCTTGATGCTGATCGTTGTGGTGCCAGTGATCTTCATGGCATTTGCCTTTGCTTGGAAGTATCGTGCTTCCAACAAGAGCGCCAAGTACAGTCCGAATTGGTCACACTCCAACAAGATTGAAGCGGTCGTCTGGACCATTCCAATCATTATCATCGCCATCCTTGGCACCATAACCTGGAAAACAACCCACGCGCTGGATCCATTCAGGCCGATTGTCGCCGACAAAAAGCCAATGACTATCGAAGTGGTATCGTTAGACTGGAAATGGCTGTTCATCTACCCAGAGCAGGGGATCGCGACCGTTAATGAGCTGGCTTTCCCGAAAGATGTTCCCGTCGAATTCAAAGTCACCTCTAACTCGGTAATGAACTCGTTCTTTATTCCTCAGTTAGGTGGGCAGATTTATGCGATGGCCGGGATGCAGACCAAACTGCACCTGATCGGCAACGAAGCAGGCAAATACGATGGTATTTCCAGCAGCTTCAGTGGCCGTGGGTTCTCCGGCATGAAATTCACCGCCATTGTCACCCCGACCGAAGGCGACTTCGATCAGTGGGTAGCCAAGGTGAAAGAATCGTCTAATACCCTTAACGCCACCAGCGATTTTAACAAACTGGCAGAGCCGAGTGAAAACAACCCGGTTGAGTACTTCTCCAGTGTCAAACCGAATTTGTTCAAAGAGACAATTGGCAAATTCATGGGTGATATGCACATGCACAAAGGCGCAGAAGCTTCCGCGCATCAGGGCATGGACATGAGCCAGGGTATGGACATGAGTGAACATGCTCACGCCGGAGCCGAGGAATAATCTGATGTTGGGAAAATTAACACTTGATGCGGTTCCGTTGCATGAACCGATCATCATGGTCACCGTTGCTGCAATCATCGTTGGCGGGCTGGCCCTGCTGGCGCTGATCACGTATTTCGGCAAATGGAAGTGGCTGTGGAGCGAATGGCTGACTTCGGTCGACCATAAAAAAATCGGTATCATGTACATCATCGTGGCTATGGTTATGCTGCTGCGTGGTTTTGCTGATGCCATCATGATGCGTAGCCAGCAGGCGCTCGCGTCTGCCGGTGAGGCCGGATTCCTGCCGCCGCACCACTACGACCAGATCTTTACCGCGCACGGCGTCATCATGATCTTCTTCATGGCGATGCCTTTCGTGGTAGGTCTGATGAACGTGGTAGTGCCGTTGCAAATCGGTGCGCGCGACGTTGCCTTCCCGTTCCTGAACTCCCTGAGCTTCTGGTTCTTCGTGGTCGGCGTGGTCTTGATCAACATCTCGCTGGGTGTTGGTGAATTCGCGCAGACCGGCTGGTTGGCCTATCCACCGTTGTCGGGTAAGGAATACAGCCCTGGCGTCGGGGTCGATTACTGGATCTGGAGTCTGCAGATCTCCGGTCTGGGTACCCTGTTGACCGGTGTGAACTTCTTCGCCACCATCCTGAAGATGCGTGCCCCTGGCATGCCGATGATGAAGATGCCTGTATTCACCTGGGCAGCACTGTGTACCAACGTGCTGATCATTGTCTCCTTCCCAATTCTGACCGTCACCGTCGCGTTGCTGACCCTGGATCGCTATCTGGGCACCCATTTCTTTACCAATGATATGGGCGGCAACATGATGATGTACATCAACCTGATTTGGGCCTGGGGTCACCCAGAGGTGTATATCCTGGTTCTGCCAGTGTTCGGTGTGTTCTCTGAAGTTACCGCCACCTTCTCGAAGAAACGCCTGTTCGGCTATACCTCACTGGTATGGGCAACCATCGCGATCACCGTCCTGTCGTTTATCGTTTGGCTGCACCACTTCTTTACCATGGGGTCAGGCGCCAACGTTAACGCCTTCTTCGGGATTGCCACGATGATCATTTCCATTCCGACCGGGGTGAAAATCTTCAACTGGCTGTTCACCATGTACCAGGGCCGTATTCAGCTTAACTCCGCGATGCTGTGGACCGTGGGCTTCATCATCACCTTCTCCATCGGTGGGATGACCGGCGTGCTGCTGGCGGTACCGGGTGCCAACTTCGTGCTGCACAACAGCCTGTTCCTGATTGCCCACTTCCATAACGTCATTATCGGTGGTGTGGTGTTCGGTTGCTTCGCTGGCCTGACCTACTGGTTCCCTAAATCCTTCGGCTTCCGTCTGAATGAGACCTGGGGTATCCGCGCATTCTGGTTCTGGATCATCGGTTTCTTCGTCGCCTTTATGCCGCTGTACGCACTGGGCTTCATGGGGATGACTCGCCGTATCAGCCAGAATATCAATCCTGAGTTCCACCCTCTGCTGCTGGTTGCGGCTGGCGGTGCAGCGCTGATTGCCTGCGGTATTCTGTGCCAAGTGATCCAGGTTTACGTCAGTATCCGCGACCGCGAGCAAAACCGCGATCTGACCGGTGACCCGTGGGGTGCACGTACGCTGGAGTGGTCAACCTCTTCACCACCTCCGTTCTATAACTTCGCCGTAGTGCCAGAAATTCACGATCGTGATGCGTTCTGGGACATGAAAGAAAAAGGCGAAGCCTATAAGAAACCCGCGAAGTACGAGCCGATTCATATGCCGAAGAATACCGGCGCCGGTGTGATTATTGCTGGCTTCAGCCTGGTATTTGGTTTCGCGATGATCTGGGATATCTGGTGGATGGCGATTGCTGGCTTCGTCGGCATGATCGTGACCTGGATCGTCAAGAGCTTCGATGAAGATGTTGATTACTATGTGCCGGTTGATGAGATCGAGCGCATTGAAAACCAACACTATGAACAAATCAGCAAAGCAGGCGTGAAACATGTCAACTGATACTCTGACCAACCATAGCGCAGCCCATGCCGAGCATGGGCACCACGATGCAGGAGAAACCAAGGTCTTCGGATTCTGGGTTTACCTGATGAGCGACTGTATTTTGTTTGCGAGCTTGTTCGCAACCTATGCAGTACTGGTGAACGGGACCGCTGGCGGTCCCACTGGGAAAGATATCTTCGACCTGAATTTTGTACTGGTTGAAACTTTCCTCCTGCTGTTCAGCTCCATCACCTACGGTATGGCGATGATCGGCATGAACAAGGGCAAGGTCAGCAGCGTTAACACCTGGCTGTTCCTGACCTTCCTGTTTGGCCTCGGCTTCGTGGCGATGGAGACCTATGAATTCCATCACCTGATCGCCGAAGGTTACGGCCCAGACCGCAGTGCGTTCCTCTCCAGCTTCTTTGCGCTGGTAGGTACTCACGGTCTGCACGTAACCACCGGCCTGATCTGGATCATCATCATGATGATTCAGGTGAGCAAGCGTGGCCTGAACCCAACCAATAAAACCCGTCTGATGTGTCTGAGCCTGTTCTGGCACTTCCTGGACGTGGTCTGGATCTGCGTATTTACCGTTGTCTACCTGCTGGGGGTAATGTAAATGAGCCATTCATCCCATGATACCTCTCACGGCGGCGCAAGCCACGGTAGCGTGAAGTCATATCTGACCGGCTTTATCCTGTCGGTCATCCTGACGGTAATTCCATTTGCGATGGTGATGAGCGGCAGCGCCTCTCACTCCACCATCCTGGCGGTTGTGGTCGGCATGGCGGTTATCCAGGTGATCGTTCACCTGGTTTACTTCCTGCATATGAACACCTCATCGGAAGAGCGCTGGAACCTGGTGGCATTGCTGTTCACCGTTATGATCATCGGTATCGTTGTTGTGGGTTCACTCTGGATTATGTACAACCTCAACATCAACATGATGGTCGATTAAGAGCAGAGCTGGACGTGATGATTAAGCAATACCTGCAAGTAACTAAACCAGGAATTATTTTCGGTAATTTAATTTCTGTCGTCGGGGGATTCCTGCTCGCTTCCAAAGGGAGCATCGACTATCCCCTGTTTCTCGCCACCCTGTTAGGGGTCTCGTTGGTGGTTGCCTCGGGCTGTGTATTTAACAACTACATTGACCGCGACATCGACAAGAAAATGGAGAGAACGAAGAACCGGGTGCTGGTAAAAGGCCTGATCGCGCCGAGTGTGAGCCTGGTTTACGCTACCTTGCTGGGTATTGCTGGTTTTGCACTGCTGTATATCGCAGCCAACCCGCTGGCCATGTGGCTGGCGGTGATGGGCTTTGTGGTTTATGTCGGCGTTTACAGCCTGTACATGAAACGCCACTCGGTATATGGCACGCTGATCGGCAGCCTGTCTGGGGCCGCGCCACCGGTTATTGGCTACTGCGCGGTCACTAACGAGTTTGACGCTGGTGCGTTGATCCTGCTGGCTATCTTTAGCCTGTGGCAGATGCCGCATTCTTATGCGATTGCCATCTTCCGCTTTAAAGATTACCAGGCAGCCAATATCCCGGTGCTGCCGGTGGTGAAAGGCATCTCCGTTGCCAAAAACCATATTACGCTCTACATCCTGGCGTTTATGATCGCCACGCTGATGCTGACCCTGGGCGGTTATGCTGGCTACAAATACCTGATCGTCGCAGCGGCGGTGAGCGTGTGGTGGCTGGGCATGGCGTTACGCGGCTACAAAGCGGAAAATGACAGCGTCTGGGCGCGCAAACTGTTTGTGTTCTCAATCGTGGCCATTACTTCACTTAGCGTAATGATGTCGATCGATTTCAGTGCCAGTGCTACACCAGAAACCCTGTTAACCTACGCTTGGTAAACAGCGGATGTCTGCGAATGGGCCGCTCAGCGGCCCATTTTATTTGTTTCAGAGAAAAGCACGCCAACTGTAATATCTGTTAAACAACATTCGATTTACCCCCCCTGCCCTTCGCACTAGAATGACGCAACTTTGCCGAGGCTATTCCAACGGGCTAAGTCCCCCCTACTTAGCCCGTTGGAATAGGCTTTACTGAGGTCAAGATGAACGACAATATAATGACGCCCCAAGAACGCCGTGCGACCTGGGGCTTGGGAACCGTATTCTCACTGCGCATGCTTGGCATGTTTATGGTGTTACCGGTACTGACCACCTATGGGATGGCGCTGCACGGTGCCAGCGAGGCACTGATCGGCCTGGCTATCGGTATTTATGGCCTGGCGCAGGCGGTATTCCAGATCCCCTTCGGCCTGATTTCGGACCGCGTTGGCCGTAAGCCACTGATCGTCGGCGGGCTGCTGATCTTCGCCCTTGGCAGCGTGATCGCAGCCTTAAGCGACTCTATCTGGGGCATCATTCTTGGCCGTGCATTGCAGGGTTCCGGGGCGATAGCCGCTGCGGTAATGGCGCTGCTGTCGGATTTAACCCGCGAACAGAACCGTACCAAGGCGATGGCGTTTATCGGCATCAGCTTCGGTATCACCTTTGCTATCGCCATGGTGGTGGGCCCGATAGTGACCCATGCTTTCGGTTTGCATGCGCTGTTCTGGATGATTGCCGTGCTGTCACTGGCTGGTATCGCGATTACCTTACTGGTCGTCCCTTCTGCCGACGAACACGTGCTGAACCGGGAATCGAGCATCGTGCGGGGCAGTTTTAGCAAGGTGCTGAACAATTCGCGGCTGTTGAAACTCAACTTTGGCATCCTGTGCCTGCATATCTTGCTGATGTCCAGTTTCGTCGCCTTACCGTTGGCGATGGAAAAAGCTGGGCTAGCCGCTGCGGACCACTGGAAAGTCTATCTGGTCACCATGCTGGTTTCCTTCATTGCCGTAGTGCCGTTTATCATCTATGCGGAAAAATACCGCCGTATGAAGCAGGTCTTTATGGGCTGCGTGGCGGTACTGTTTTGCGCCGAGGTAGTGCTGTGGTTTTCTGGCCAGCATCTATGGGGCATCATTGCCGGAGTGCAACTGTTCTTTATGGCGTTTAACGTCATGGAAGCCATCCTGCCTTCGCTGATCAGCAAAGAGTCCCCGGCGGGTTATAAAGGCACGGCGATGGGGGTTTACTCCACCAGCCAGTTTATTGGCGTGGCCATCGGCGGCAGCGTGGGCGGCTGGTTATATGGTTTTCAGGGAGCAGGATTGGTCTTTATCGCCGGTGCGGTACTTGCCGCCGTCTGGTTTGTGGTCAGCAGCACCATGAAAGAACCGCCTTACGTCAGCAGCCTGCGTATCACGTTGTCTGAACTGGCGGTAAAAGATTCGGCGTTGCAAAGCCGTTTGCTGGCTCAGCCGGGCGTAGCGGAGGCGGTCGTGGTTCCCGAGGAGCGCAGCGCTTACGTGAAGGTAGATACCAAACAGACCAATCGCGGTCAGTTGGAAGCCCTGATCGCAGCGCTGTAAACAATAGGGCCGGTTTACCGGCCCTGCACAACTTAATCGCGGAAGTTTTTAAACTGGAACGGCTGTCCCAGATCGGCACCACGGATCAGCGCCATCACGCTTTGCAGATCGTCGCGTGCCTTACCGGTAACGCGGATTTCATCACCCTGGATCTGCGCCTGTACCTTCAGCTTGCTGTCTTTGATCAGCTTGACGATCTTCTTCGCCATTGAGCTTTCGATCCCCTGCTTGAGCTTGGCATCCACGCTGTAGGTTTTGCCACTGTGGGTCAGTTCTTCCGGGATTTCCAGCGCACCGCCTTCAATGCTGCGTTTCATCAGTTTTTCGCGCAGGATATCGAGCAGTTGCTGCACCTGGAAGTCAGACTCGCTGGCGACCTTAATGCTTTGGTCTTTCTCGTTCAGCTCAAAGCTGGCCGGTACGTTACGGAAATCCCAACGGGTGCTGAGATCGCGGGTAGCGTTATCAACGGCGTTGCGAACTTCCTGCATATCAATTTCGGAAACGATGTCGAAAGATGGCATACTTCTCTTCCTCCTGAATGGGTGCTGTATGATTTCGTTGCCGTGCATGATACCCGCTTTGCGGTTTCAGGCAAAATTCAGATATACGCCTGAACAAGACGTTCAACAACAGAAAAGCCTATAATCAAAAGGATGCATCAGTGGTCTTTCCGAAAACCAGGGAGATGAAATGAAAATAACCATTCTTGGTTGCGGCGCGCTCGGACAACTGTGGCTAGCCAAACTCTATCAGCAGGGCCACGATGTACAGGGATGGTTACGGGTGCCCCAGCCATTTTGTGCGGTCAACGTCATTGAACCCGACGGCACCTCGTTTAACCGTAATTTACCCACCAACGATCCTGAACACCTGCGGCAAAGTGAGTTGCTGCTGGTCACGCTGAAAGCCTGGCAGGTTTCCAGCGCGGTGACGGCATTGCTGCCCAAATTAAACCCTCGCTGTGCCATTTTGCTGCTGCATAACGGCATAGGGACTCAAGAGGAATTGCCACCGCACAGCCAGCCGGTGCTTCAGGGAATTACCACCCATGCCGCACGCCACGATGGTAACACCATTGTGCACGTCGCCAACGGCACCACCCACATCGGCCCAACGACCCAGCAAGCCACCCACCTCAGCCATCTGGCAGAGATCCTGCACCAGGCTCTGCCCGACGTTGCCTGGCATAACAATATTGCTTCGGCCAGTTGGCGCAAGCTGGCGGTCAACTGCGTCATTAACCCGCTAACCGTGCTGTATGACTGCCGTAATGGCGATCTGCAACGCTATCCTGAGCAGATAGAGCTTATCTGTCGTGAAGTGGCTAGCGTGATGGAGATGGAAGGTCACCACACCTCGTGCGAAAGCCTGGTGTTCTATGTGATGCAGGTGATCCAGTCAACGGCGGACAACATCTCCTCAATGCTCCAGGATATCCGTTCTCAAAGGCACACCGAGATCGACTACATTACCGGTTATTTGCTGCGTCGCGGACGCAGCCACGGCATTCCGTTGCCAGAAAATACCCGGCTGTTTGAAATCATTAAACGCAAGGAAAATAGCTATGAGCGTATCGGTATTGGTCTGCCTGGCACCTGGTAGTGAAGAAACCGAGGCCGTAACCACCATCGACCTGCTGGTTCGCGCCGGTGTCAAAGTAACGACCGCCAGCGTTGCCAGTGATGGTGGCCTGACCATCGTCTGCTCACGCGGCGTCAAGCTGCTGGCAGACGCCCCCTTGGTGGCAATTGTTGATGACCACTTTGACGCCATCGTCTTACCTGGCGGTATCAAGGGAGCAGAGTGTTTTCGCGATAGCCCGTTGCTGGTGGAAAAAGTTCGCCAGATGCATCTGCAAGGCAATATTGTCGCCGCCATCTGTGCGGCACCGGCCTTGGTATTGCAGCATCACCAACTGTTCCCGATCGGCAATATGACCGGCTTCCCTGGCCTGAAAGAGCAAATTCCGGAAGAGCAGTGGATGGAAAGACGCGTCGTGTTCGACCCACGCGTCAACCTGCTCACCAGTCAAGGGCCAGGCACCTCGATGGAATTTGCCCTGAAACTGATCGATTTGCTGTTGGGTAAGGCCAAAGCGGCTGAGATAGCGGCACAGCTGGTACTGATCCCCGGCATGTACGACTTCCGCGATTGAAGCAATATTGGCAGGCCGGCTGGCCTGCCAAGCCAATGGCTTATTCGCTGATGGTAAAGGTCAGCGTTGAAAGCAACACGGATTCATCACATTTCGCCTTATCCGCATAAGGCAGTTTATGTTCGGTTTCGACTACCCAATATCCTGCCTTCAGCGGGTAAACGTTGACTTTGCCCTTGCCGTCGGTCTGATTCAAAAAGGCTTTGGCATGACTATGCGTATGCCCGTGGTGCTCGTGTTGGTCGCCAAAACCGGCAAACGTCGCCGTCACATCGGCATTCTTTAGCGGTTTCCCGTCATACAATACCTGTATTGGCAACGGCTGCCCTGGCTTGATGGTGGCCGGGTTGGCTAACGGGATAATTTCCAGCTGCAACCCCTGCGGCTGGCTGATGACTGCGGTCTCTGTCGCCCCATCGATGTTCACAATGGTTTTGCCAAACATGGAGGCCCGCTCGCAGTAAAGCGCGTCTGGCATTTCCGTCCTGCTCTGCTGTTGCCATCCCGATTTATTTTTCGACCAATAGGTGGGGTTATAGATAGCGATAGCGGCATAGCTACCCTTGGCTAACGGTTTATCCGTCACGAACTGGTAATTCTCTTTACCAGGCTTCAGCATCAGATCCCCATTCTTACCGATCAGCTGTGCCGGTGCGAAAATGTGCAGGCGATCTTCAGGGATCGCTTCTGCGGTAGGGAACTCATCTCCATAACCAAGCTCTATCGTGCTCTGCCCGCCCGCAGCGGGTAACGCATTAACCCATAACGAATGGGCCTGCGAATGGCTGACAAACCAAAAAGGCAGTATCGCCGCCAACTTTTTTAACTGCATTAACCTGCTCCTTTCCCAATCAAAAGATATGTTATAACGTAACAATAAATAAACCAAAGTAAGCCACTATGTCAAAGTTATTCGAGGGGAAAGAGAAAAAAAGAGGATCAAGCAGAGGAAGTGGTCAAGGATAGCAACACCAGAGAAACGGCATTGCTACCCTGCAACGCAGATTACGGGCGGTAGACTTTAACGTTAGCGTAGCCCTGCTCCAGCAGGTACAGCGCTTGCAAACGGCTCATTACGCCGCGCTCACAGTACAGCAGATAGGTTTTGCTCTGATCGAGATCGGCAAACTGCGTGCCTAACTTGTAGAACGGCAGCAGTTTGACTTCCACCTGCGCCAATTGCAGCGGCTTCTCTTCCTGCTCGTCCACCGAGCGGATATCCAGGATCACTTCGTTAGCGCTGAATTCAGCCACGGTTTCTACTTCGGCGACCTGCTGACTGGTTTCTTCTGCGATAGTGCGGATATCGACGTTACGCGCTTCGCGCACCACGCGATTGAGGATCTCGAAGTCAAAGTGCCCTTCTTCCTCTTCAATCCTGGTTTTGATTGCCTTGACCGTCGGGCTTTTTGAGATCACACCACAATATTCCGGCATGGTCTTGGCAAAGTCTTCAGTGCCGATTTCACGCGCCACGTTGATGATGTGCTCTTTATCATGCGAGATCAGCGGGCGCAGGATCAGGGTATCGGAGGCGTTATCGATCAGACGCAGGTTGGTCAGGGTCTGGCTGGAAACCTGGCCCAGCGCTTCGCCGGTCACCAAAGCCTGCACATCATAACGTTCAGCAACCTGGGAAGCGGCACGTACCATCATGCGTTTGAGCACCACGCCCATTTGACCATCGTCGACCTTTTCCAGGATCTCACCGACCACCGGTTCGAAATCGATCGCCACAAAGCGCACCTTGTGTGAGCTGCCGAAGCGGTTCCACAGATAGTAGGCAACCTGCTTGACGCCAATTTCGTGCGCCGCGCCACCCAGATTAAAGAAGCAATAATGTACACGGCAGCCACGGCGCATCAGCATATAACTGGAAACACCAGAGTCAAAACCGCCGGAAATCAGTGACAGCACATCTTCCTGAGTGCCAATCGGGTAGCCGCCAATGCCTTCGCGGCGCGCCTTGACCAACATCAGCTTGTCGTCATCGATCTCCAGATTTACCGTCACCTGAGGGCGAGAAAGTTTGACGCGCGCGCTTTCAATATGCTGGTTCAAACCGCCACCAACGTAACGCTCTACATCCTGCGAGCTGAACTCATGCTTGCCGCGGCGTTTCACCCGCACGCAGAAGGTCTTGCCTTCCAGTTGCTCGCGGTAGGTTTCCAGCGTCTGTTCAAAGATGTGGTGGACATCGGTATAGGCGCGATCTTCCACTTCCAGGATATGGTGAATACCGGGAATACGCGTCAGAGCATCGGCAATCACCGGGCGCTGATCTTCGTTTTTGGCACGCACCTCGATAAAATCCCAGTGACGGACAACCGCCAGAGTTTCATCATACTGCTTCAGGACGTTACGGATGTTGGTAGTCAGGATCTTAATAAAGCGCAAGCGCACAGATTGACTCTTGATGGTGATTTCCGGGAACAATTTAATGATAAACTTCATGGCGGTCTTTATAGTCTGATGAAAATTAGGCAATACCTCTGCCCTATGGGTTTCAGCGGCCGTGGTTAGCTGCCACTGCAAGGCTATTAGGTATACAATGGCGATAAGATTGATAAAATCGCGGGCTGGCCGAGCTTTTATCAATCTTATCTGGGCGCGAAGTATATCACTATCTGTATGCGCGCCGTGCACAAAACCACATAGACGTGCCATGATTTGCTAATCAAGATCCGCTAGGATAGGCTCGGGCCCCACTGTTCACATGATGATGTAAAAAGAAAACTATGGCGAAAAAACCTGCACAATCAGACAGTAAAGAGCAAAGCATCAGCTTTGAGAATTCTCTGAGCGAACTCGAGAGTATCGTAACCCGGCTGGAATCTGGCGAGTTGCCTCTGGAAGATGCGCTTAATGAGTTTGAGCGTGGCGTCCAATTGGCTCGCCAGGGCCAACAGAAGCTGCAACAGGCGGAGCAGCGAGTACAGATCCTGCTCAACGACCAGAACGACGATGCCGCACTGACCCCTTTTACCCCGGACGCTGAGTAATTACGATGTCTGAGTTCCACGATCAGTTACAGGCCTTCCATCAGCGCAGCGATCGCGCACTGCTTGGCTATATCGCTCCGCTGCCGTTCAATGATGGCAAAATGGTTGAGGCGATGCGTCACGGCGCCTTACTGGGCGGTAAACGACTACGGCCTTTCCTGGTTTACGCCACCGGGCAAATGTTTGGCCTGAGCCTGGAGAATCTGGATGCCCCAGCGGCGGCGGTGGAATGCATCCATGCCTATTCGCTGATCCATGACGATCTGCCAGCGATGGATGACGACGATCTGCGCCGCGGCCAGCCAACCTGCCATATCAAATTCGGGGAAGCTAACGCGATTCTGGCGGGCGATGCCCTTCAAACGCTGGCTTTCTCGATCCTGGCCGACGCAGACATGCCCGATGTAGCCCTGCGCGATCGGCTGGCGATGATTTCCGAACTGGCCAAAGCCAGCGGCGTTGCCGGTATGTGCGGTGGCCAGTCGCTGGATCTGGAAGCCGAAGGTAAGCAGATCGATCTACAGGCACTAGAACAGATCCACCGCCATAAAACCGGCGCGCTGATCCGTGCCGCGGTTCGCTTGGGGGCTTTGGCCGCCGGTGAGCCGGGCCGTGCTGCACTCCCTGAACTTGACCGTTACGCGGCCGCCATAGGGCTGGCGTTTCAGGTGCAGGACGATATTCTCGACGTCGTGGGCGAAACCGAAAAAATCGGTAAGCGCCAAGGCTCCGACCAACAGCTTGGCAAGAGTACCTACCCTGCACTACTTGGGCTTGACAGCGCCAAGTTAAAAGCGTGGGATCTCTATCAGGAAGCCTTGGCCGCATTAGACTCGTTGGCCACACAATCTTATAACACCGCACCGTTACGTGCATTGGCCAACTTCATTATTGAACGCGACAATTAACTCCTCTGATATGAGTACTGAATGAGTCTTGATATAGCCAAATACCCGACCTTGGCCTTAGCGGAAAATCCTGAAGAGCTCCGCTCATTGCCAAAAGAAAGCCTGCCGAAGTTGTGTGATGAACTGCGGCAATACCTGCTGGACAGCGTCAGCCGCTCCAGTGGCCACTTTGCGTCTGGGCTGGGTACCGTCGAGCTGACGGTGGCACTGCATTACGTCTACAACACTCCTTTCGATCACCTGGTTTGGGACGTTGGCCATCAGGCTTACCCACACAAGATCCTGACCGGTCGGCGTGACCGCATCTCGACCATCCGCCAGAAAAACGGCCTGCACCCTTTCCCGTGGCGCGCCGAAAGTGAATATGACGTGTTGTCCGTTGGCCACTCTTCAACCTCGATCAGCGCGGGTCTTGGTATGGCCGTGGCCGCCGCGCGTGAGGGCAAAAACCGCCGTACCGTCTGCGTGATAGGCGACGGTGCCATCACCGCAGGCATGGCGTTCGAAGCCATGAACCACGCTGGCGACATCACCCCGGATATGCTGGTGGTGCTGAACGATAATGAAATGTCGATCTCCGAAAACGTCGGAGCGTTGAATAATCATCTGGCGCAGCTGCTGTCTGGCAAGCTCTACTCCACGCTACGCGAAGGCGGCAAGAAGGTACTCTCCGGCGTACCGCCGATCAAAGAACTGCTCAAGCGTACCGAAGAACACCTCAAAGGCATGGTGGTCCCCGGCACGCTGTTTGAAGAGCTGGGCTTTAACTACATTGGCCCGGTAGACGGGCATGACGTGCAGGGATTGGCCGCTACGCTAAAAAACATGCGTGACCTGAAAGGCCCGCAGTTACTGCATATCATGACCAAGAAAGGCCGTGGCTATGCTCCGGCAGAAAAGGATCCGATCAGCTTCCACGCGGTGCCAAAATTCGATCCGGCCAGCGGCACCCTGCCAAAAAGCGCTGGCGGCCTGCCAACCTATTCCAAGATCTTTGGTGAATGGCTGTGTGAAACGGCGGCCAAAGACAGCCAACTGATGGCGATCACGCCAGCCATGCGCGAAGGTTCCGGCATGGTGCAGTTCTCCCGCGACTATCCGCAGCAATATTTCGACGTGGCGATCGCCGAGCAGCATGCGGTGACTTTCGCCGCCGGATTGGCGATTGGTGGATACAAGCCGGTGGTGGCGATTTACTCTACCTTCCTGCAGCGCGCCTACGATCAGGTGATCCACGACGTGGCGATCCAGGAGCTGCCGGTGATGTTTGCCATCGACCGCGGTGGGATTGTCGGTGCAGACGGCCAGACCCACCAGGGCGCCTTTGATCTTTCGTTCCTGCGCTGCATCCCGAACATGGTGATCATGACGCCAAGTGATGAAAACGAATGCCGCCAGATGCTGTACACCGGTTATCACCATAACACGGGCCCAAGTGCGGTACGCTACCCACGGGGCAACGGTACGGGTGCAACGCTGGAACCTCTGGCCGCATTGCCGCTCGGTAAGGGCATCGTGCGTCGCGAAGGGGAAAAGATTGCCATCCTCAACTTTGGTACCCTGTTGGCGGAAGCCGCTCAGGTCGCCGAAGCGATGAACGCTACGCTGGTAGACATGCGTTTTGTCAAACCACTGGACGAACAGCTGGTGCTGGAAATGGCCGCCAGCCACGAAGTGTTGGTGACGCTGGAAGAGAACGCCATTATGGGCGGCGCTGGCAGTGGGGTTAACGAACTGCTGATGGCCAAACGTCGTGTCGTGCCCGTACTGAATATTGGCCTGCCGGATTACTTTATCCCACAAGGAGGCCAGGAAGAGATCCGCAGCGATCTGGGCCTGGATGCGGCCGGTATTCAGCGCCAGATCGAAACCTGGTTGGCATGATTTAACCAAAAGGGCGTCCCACTGGGCGCCCTTATCAATCCCACCCTTCAACGCCACGCCCATCATTTCTGCATCATTTTCCGCTACAGTTATTTTTTGAACGGTACACAGGAGAGAGGCATGAAATATCTAAAGTTAGGTAACACCGATCTCAACATTTCCCGCATCTGTTTGGGTTGTATGACCTATGGCGAACCCTCACGTGGCAACCACGCCTGGACGCTGCCGGAGGAAAGCAGCCGCCCGTTGATCAAGCAGGCGCTGGATGCGGGCATCAACTTCTTTGATACCTCCAACAACTATTCCGATGGCAGCAGCGAGGAGATCGTTGGCCGGGCAATGCGCGACTTTGCTCGCCGCGACGAGGTGGTGATTGCCACCAAAGTCTATAACGCCATGAGCAACCTGGAGCGCGGCCTGTCACGCCCCAAGATCATGCAGTCGATCGACGACAGCCTGCGGCGTTTGAGTACCGACTACGTCGATTTACTGCAAATCCACCGTTGGGACTATGAAACCCCGATCGAAGAAACGCTGGAAGCCCTGCATGACGTAGTAAAAGCGGGTAAAGCACGCTATATCGGGGCCTCTTCGATGTACGCCTGGCAGTTTGCCAAGGCGCTGTACACCGCCGATCTGCACGGCTGGACACGTTTTGTCAGCATGCAGGATCAGTACAACCTGATCCAACGGGAAGAAGAGCGCGAAATGCACCCGCTATGCGCCGCCGAAGGGATTGCCGTACTTCCCTGGAGCCCGCTGGCTCGTGGCAGACTCACACGCCCCTGGGGCGAAACTACAGCGCGTCTGGTCAGCGACCTATATGGCAAAACCTTGTATGACGCTACCGAAGGGGTTGATGCCCTGATTGCCGAGCGCGTAGCCACTATTGCTGAAGAGCGCAGCGTTTCGCGAGCGCAAATCGCCCTGGCATGGCTGCTGAGTAAACCAGTGGTTACCGCGCCGATTATTGGTGCCTCACGCAGCGAACACTTGGTCGATGCCTTAGCCGCCGTTGATCTGGAGCTAACATCGCAAGAGATTGCAGAATTAGAAACGGCCTATGTGCCACATCATCTGGTCGGCTTTGAATAGCAACTGAGGCGTACTCCAAAATGCAAAAACCCGACTGGTGAGGTCGGGTTTTTGCGTTTCGGCCGATACTCTGACCAGGGTAGAACTATCCCTAACTAACACGGGCCAGTATAAGACAAAAGATTGAGAGGTGCAAATTCGTACAATTTGACGCTCGTTTTTTACTCACCCCTCCGATATAATCAGGAGGTTAGTCATAGTGATAGTTAAACTTTGGCCTTTCGCAGCGTGGGATAGACGTCTTCAAGTCCTGGCTGAAATACAGGTGGTGCTGATTTCAGTGCTCTGGCCGGAGTTGAACTATCCCTAACTAACATTCGGGATAAACCGTTGTGACAGGCAGCGTATGAGTAAGCAACGGCGTTCTCACTCCACTTGATGGAGAAACGGATGAAAACTTTGATTGATAAAGTTCTCATCGTTCTTAAAGCGCTGGTTGCGCTGCTGGAACTGATCCGCCGGCTCATCGATTGATGACTGTGGAAACGTAGCTAAGGTCGGGGGTTTGCCGCCTCCGACCTTTAATAATAACTATTGAGCGCTCCCGAAGTGATCGTAACCACTCCAAGGCAGTTCAACCTCTTGCTGATCGCGGTAGAACTTCATCCCTTCAGACTGCGGGCCGATCTGGCCAATACAGGTGTAATCCGCACCTAAATGGCTTAATGCCACTTCCAGCGCACCCCGATTGATCTCTGGCACGGTGAAGCACAGTTCATAATCTTCACCGCCGGTCAGCGCCCAGCGCAACGCCTGATCTTCATCGGTATTGCTGGTCAGCGTCTGCGACAGCGGCAACTCATCCAGCTCGATACGGGCACCGCACTCAGAGGCGTTCAGCACGTGTCTCAGATCGGAAATCAGACCGTCGGAGATATCGATCGCCGAGCTGGCCAAATCACGCAGCGCCTGGCCTTGCAGCACACGCGGATGCGGGCGCAGATGGCGCGCCAACAGATATTGTTGAGCAGCCCGATCGCTCACTTGCAAACGATCCTGCAGGATTGCCAGCCCGGCGGCGCTGTCGCCCAGCGTACCGGTCACGTAAATCCAGTCGCCAATACGCGCGCCGCTGCGGGTTAGCGCCCGCCCGACCGGGATATGGCCGTGGATCGTCAACGTCATGCTCAGCGGGCCACGGGTAGTGTCGCCGCCAATCAGTTGCATGCCGTAGTAATTCATCTGTTCGAACAGGCTATCGCTGAACGCCTTGAGCCACTCTTCGTTCACTTCCGGCAACGTCAACGCCAGCGATAGCCACGCGGGATCGGCGCCCATTGCGGCCAGGTCGCTCAGGTTAACCGCCAGGGCTTTATAACCGAGATCGGCGGGATCGATATCCGCCAGGAAGTGAATACCCGAAACCAGGGTATCGGTACTGATGGCTAAAAGCTGTTTTTCCGGCACTGTAAGCAGTGCGCAGTCATCGCCAATGCCGAGCTGTACGTCGCGGCGCACACTTTTGAACCGGTCAAAATAGCGGGCAATGAGATCAAATTCGCCACATGCCATAATTCGTCTTCCAAAGAAGTAAGGCCGGTTTCCCGGCCTTATATTTTATTTTTTCCTACGGATGCTGGGGGCTGCTTTATCCAGCACGCCATTGACAAACTTGTGGCTATCTTCTGCGCCGAAGGTTTTCGCCAGTTCGATCGCTTCGTTGATGGCCACTTTGTAAGGGACGTCTTCACGCATTTTCAGCTCGAACAGCGCAATGCGCAGTACGGCTCTTTCCACCTGGCCCAATTCTTCGAGCTGGCGCGACAGGAAGGGGGCCATCAGGCCATCCAGCATACCTGCGTTGACTGCCACACCGGACAGCAGCTCACGAAAATAGGCGACGTCAACATCTTTGACATCCTGCTCCGTCAGGAACTGGTGTTCAACATCGGCAATGTCATTTTTAGACAACTGCCAAGAGTAAATCGCTTGAACAGCGCACTCACGAGCGCGACGACGAGCAGCAGGTTTCACGGAATTCCCCTTAAACTAAATTCAGGCTTTAATAGCTTTGATTACATTAATCATTTCAAGTGCGGTCAGGGCGGCTTCTGCGCCTTTGTTGCCCGCTTTGGTGCCGGCACGCTCGATCGCTTGTTCGATGCTTTCGGTGGTCAGCACGCCAAAGGCAACCGGGATCTCGGTATTCATAGAGACTTGGCCCAGACCGGAGCTGGCTTCGCCCGCCACATATTCGAAGTGCGCGGTGCCCCCACGGATCACCGTACCCAGAGCAATCACCGCATCGTATTTACCGGTGTTAGCCAGCACGCGTGCGGTTAATGGCAGCTCGTAAGCGCCTGGGACCCAAACAACGGTGATGTTGTCATCAGCAACCTGGCCGATACGCTTCAGTGCATCAATGGCACCTTGCAGCAGGCTGTCGTTGATGAAATTGTTAAAACGTGCAATTGCGATCGCCACACGGGCATTTGGAGTAGCAACAACACCTTCGATAACTTTCATGGGCTTTCCTTAAAAATGGGTTCAATACCCCGCAGGGGGGCGGATTCTATCATATTCTTTGCCCGGCTGCGCGGCGCTTTTGTAAAACGCGGCTGCACCGGCAGGCAAAGGTTACATTCTCTATTTGGCGGTTAACCGCAAGCGCAGATCGGGGCCAATCTGACGCACCTCGCTAAAGACAAACTCAGGCGCATCGGCCAAGTGCGTCAGCCCCGGTAGTTGACACAGCCCACGGGCATTATCCCCCAATAGTTTGGGCGCGATGTACAAGACGAGCTCATCCACCAGCCCAGCCTGCAGCAGCGCACCGGCAAGCTGTGCGCCCGCCTCGACCCAGATGCTGTTCACCTGGCGCTTGGCCAGTTGCATCATCATTACCACCAGATCGATACCGCCGCCGTGCAGTGGGAAAGATAATTGCTCTACCCCTGCTGGCCAAACCCGATCGTCTGGCTGCTGGCGTGCCAACCAAGTCATCCCCGGTTGCTGCACGACCCGGTGCTGAGGCGTGACCCGGTTCTGGCTGTCCAGAATAATCCGTAGCGGCTGGCGCAGGCTGTCACGCGGATAAATCTGCTGGGTTTCACTGCTCAGTTCATCCCAGCGCACCGTTAGCGAAGGATCGTCGGCCAACACGGTTGCGCTGGTGCTGAGGATCGCCGAACTGGCCGCCCGCAACTCCTGTACATCCCGCCGGGCCTGCGGTGAGGTGATCCACTGGCTTTCCCCCGAGGCCATCGCCGTACGGCCATCCAGTGAAGCGCCCAGCTTGAGCTGCACATAGGGAAACCCGGTGCGCATACGCTTGAGGAACCCCAGATTGACCGCTTCCGCCTCTGCCAGCATTACGCCGTGGCGCACTTCGATGCCCGCCTGTTGCAGCTTGTATAGTCCACGCCCGGCAACCTGCGGATTAGGATCTTGCATGGCTGCCACCACGCGGCTGACTCCCGCGGCAATCAAAGCATCTGCACAAGGTGGCGTACGGCCATGGTGGCTACAAGGTTCCAGCGTGACATAGGCCGTGGCCCCCCGCGCCTTTTCCCCCGCCATGCGCAAAGCGTGTACTTCCGCATGCGGCTCACCGGCCCGCAAATGGAAGCCTTCACCCACAATGCTGCCATCGCGCACGATCACGCAGCCCACGTTCGGGTTCGGCGTGGTGGTAAAACGCCCCAGGCGCGCCAGCTCAAAGGCGCGCGCCATATAGAATTCGTCGTTTTGCATGCGGATCCTGTTAATCCTGCAGTTTGGCGATCTCTTCGCCGAATTCGCGAATGTCTTCAAAACTGCGATATACCGAAGCGAAGCGGATATACGCGACCTTATCCAGCTTCTTCAACGCATCCATCACCAGGTTGCCGACCATTTTGGTGGGCACTTCACGCTCGCCGGTAGCACGCAGCTGGGATTTGATGTGGTTGATGGCGTTTTCTACGTCGTCGGAGCTGACCGGGCGCTTTTCCAGCGCTTTCAGCATGCCACGGCGCAGTTTATCTTCGTTGAACGGTTCGCGAACCTCATCACTTTTGATCACTCGTGGCATTACCAGTTCGGCCACTTCAAAAGTGGTAAAACGTTCATTACACACCAGACATTGGCGACGACGGCGCACCTGCGATCCATCACCCACCAGGCGGGAATCAATCACTTTGGTATCAACGGCAGCGCAGAAAGGGCAATGCATAACTCGTCCTGATAAGCGTTTACATAGTTGAGCACAGTTTACCCCGAACTAACGCCACAACAAAGACCGCCGGGCATTTGTTGCGAATTGCGTCCATCATTGAGTAATAAAGCACCCCTAAAAGGCACTGGACATGACTTTGGCCAGCGATCGGTCTAAGCTGGTAGCCAGTGTGATTGAAGAGGAAATTGCCGTTATGACAATCCGTTATCGTCAGGTTTGTCTGCTCACCGCCATGATCCTGCTGGCCGGTTGTGCACAGAACCGCGAAGTGCCGAAACTCACCAACCAGGTGGTTGAGCTGAAACAGGTGCTGGGGGAGTTGACCGAGCAGGCGACCGCCCTGGAGCGCCAAAATCGGCTTAACCAAAGCTCAACCAGCGGCGTCTACCTGCTACCAGCCGCCAATAATGCCGCCAGATTACACAGCAGCGTGGGTGAGCTTAGCCTGTCGCTCAACTATGTGAAGAGCGAGGCCAACGGCAGCCAGGCAATACTGTATGTGCGTACGCTCTCAGGCCAATATCTGCCAGGCTTTACCGCTACGTTGGAGTGGGGCCAGCTGGATGCCGCAACCGGTATGCCTCTGACCGCGCAGGCGCAGTCGCAACAAATTCAGAGCGCCAGTTCGCTGCTGCCAAAAACCGAGCAAATCTTTGAACTGCGCCTGAGTGGCGTAACGCCATCGCAACTGGGCTATATCCGTGTGCATAGCATAGAGCCCATTGCTCAACGTTGATACGACGAGTCACCCAATCCCCGTTGTTCACGGGGATTGGGCCAGCAAGATTAACCCAAACGCTGCAGCTTTGCTGGTAACCCCTGCCGTACCGCCGCCCCGCTGACCCAGTCCAGCCAGCTATTACCGACTTCGCGAGTCGGATCGGCCAGCCCCAGATCGTTGAGGTTGATCCCTGCGGCAATGCGTGGATCCGATGCCAATGCCTGCCCATCCAGCGAATGAACCCGAGCCCCCATTTCACGATGCCCATAACCGTGTTCAATGGCAATCACGCCCGGCATGACCCCGTCGAGCAAGCTGATTTGCGCTTCCACGCTGCCGCCCGGCGTCTGCAACCTGACCCGGTCGCCATGTTGTAACCCATAGCGCTCGGCATCTAGCGGGTTGAGCGCGACCAGATTAACCGCCTTCACGGCCCGCAAACGCTCGATAGGAGCAGTTGAGCTGCTCATCAGGTGCGACTTGAACGACATCAGCCGGAACGGCCACGCCTCGCTCGGGTAGTGCTGCGCCACGTCGGAGCCGTCGGCAAAACGTGGTGGATAATAGGTTGGACAGCCGCTATAGCGCTCCCCGGTCATGGCATGGCGATGGCGTGCCACCTCTTCATTCCAGATATTCAGCCCCTGCTTCCACTGCGGACCGGTCGCCTCCCCTTGCCAAGCCTGCTCATGAGGCGCGAAACGGCCACCACGCGCCAGCACATAGCCCACCCGCAGCCGCTCGTCCGGTTTCAACACCTGATTCAGCGCCGGTTGCAGACGATCAACGCCGGTCAGGCGCAGCTCGCTCTCCGTCGCCTCAGGCACTGGCTCACCGGCAAACGCCACGTTGGCCGCTGCACGCAGGTAGTAATCTTCGGCACAATGCAGCCCGCAAGGGTTACCTTGCGCATCCTGCAACGCCCCGTCGCCGAATCCCGGCAGCCCCATGGCCTTCGAGAGCGCAATAACAAAGCTCTCCAGCGCGATCGGCTGCCCATCCGCCGTCTTGGCTGTTCGCGCAGGCACCACTGGCCAACGGGCGGTACTGGCCTTGACCATTACGCCAGACCAAGGGGAGGTAAATCCCCAACTTTCAAAGTTATGCGTATCCGGCACGATATAGTCCGCCAACGCGCTGGTTTCGTTAATAAAGGCGTCGACGGAAATGAACAGCGGCAGATGCTGCGGATCCTTCAGCCTGCTCTCCACCACGTCGCGCAACCCAGCTACACCATAGAGCGGGTTGCCCATGTGATTGATCCAGGCTTTCAGCGGATAAGGGTATCCCATCAGCGCCGGAGCTAGCTGCTCGGTAAACTGACCAGCCACAAAGGGATACCACGGCCCCCGCGCCGGATAAGGATTGACACCTTGTTCCACCTTGCGGCGATATTCATCTGACTTTTCGTACGCCTGCTTACTGCGCGACAGCACCAATCCTTTCGGCTTCACCATCTCAGGGAAAGTGGCGAGATTGTAGCGTGGCCCTTCGGCAAACTCCTTGAACTTGCCGCCGCCTACTGAAACGCCCCCCTTGAGATTAAGGTTACCGATCAGCGCATTGAGCATCATCACCGCCCAGCTGCTATAGAAACCGTTGCCGCTCATCATGCCGCCATGGGAGATCACTGCCGCCTGCCGCTGATAGGACGTAAACTCCTTGGCCAACGCCGCAATGGTTTCAGCGCTAACGCCACACTGGGCGCTGTATTCAGCCAGAGTAAAGCGTTGCGCCGCCAATTGCAGACAACGCAAGCTGGAGCGCACCCGTACCGATGAGCCATCGGCCAGTTGAACCTGCTGCTCAACCAGCAGTTGTCCACGCATGGCCTCGGTGGCGGGCATTGGTTCGTTTCGCTGTGCGTCCCACACCAAGGCAGGGCTTTCCTCATCACCGCCAGCCCCACCTACCAGATGTGACTTACGCAGGAACTGGCCGCACAGAGGATGATCGTCATCGATCACCACCAGATGCGTGGCATTCGACCAGCTTTTTTCACCGGCCGCCTGCATGGCCGCCTCGCCGGGTAACGCCAGATAATCGGCGTTATAACGCTCCTGGTCGATAATCCAACGGATCATGCCCATCGCTAGCGCTGAGTCCGTCCCCGGCAGTACCGGCACCCAGCGGTTATGATCGTTGGCCAGCGTGGTGGTCAACGGCAGCGCCGGGGCTACCACCACATAGCGGAACTCATCGCGCAGGCGGGCATTGGCTAACTGACGCCCCTGCCGTTTGAACGGGTTACCGGACTGTGCGGGTGACGTCCCCAGAAACAGTGCAAAGCGCAGATGATCCCAGTCGGGTTTCACATGGGCGTTTTTGTCCAGATCGCCCATCAGCGCTCCGGAACCTGCCCGATAGGCTAGACCACAGTAAGCGCCATGATGGCCGAAGTTGCGCGTGCCAAAGGCGTTTTGTGCAAAGCGTTTGATAAAGGTATCCCGCCCCTCATCACCTGCGTTGGTGACCAGCAGTTGGTTAGCCTTCGGCCCAAGCGTTGGCTGTGCCGGATCGAGCGGCGTTTGCAGATCGCGGATGGCCCGTAATCCCTCCACTGGCCCTTCACCAAACAGATCGCCGCCTTCAACCACTTCCTTGATCAGTTGTTCAAAACTGATGCGCTGCCACTGCCCGCCACCGCGCGGCCCTACCCGTTTCATCGGTTCCAGCACCCGGTAGGGGCTGGTCAGCCCTTCCAGCAGAGTGGCACCGCGAGCACAAGCGGTTGAGCGCTGTTCCAGACCAGCATCACCGCCTAGCCGGTTGAGCGCATCACTCACGGGCAAACGATAAGGAAAATGATGATCGTGCGACAGCGGATGATAGGGGTTACCCGCTACGCGCAGTATCTGATTGCTGTCACGATCGACCCGCACCCGTAGGCCGCACAGCGTCCAGCAGCCAAAACATTGTGTCATGGAAACTGCCTGCTGCGGATTGGCCTGCCAGCCTTCGGGATGCTGACGGCCTTCTGGCGGTAACGCATTGGCACTGATCCGGTCCAGCGTCAGTTTTCCACTGCTGCCGTCACGCAGGCCGGTAAACACCTTTTGCACCATTTCGCTGTAGCTGGCACCAAACACGGCCAGCCCACCCAAAGCGAGCCCGCCTTTCAACCACTGACGACGCGTTGACTTAGCCATAGCGTTTTTTCTCCATCAACCCATGCTGTAATTCACGAACCCCGATGATCAATGCCAGCCACAGCCCGAAGGTTCCGAGGATGGCCAATAGCCCCTCGCTGCCGAGCGGTAACACATAGGGGTTGAACAATATATTGAACTTGGGCAGTGTCTGGGTTTGCATCAGCAGCATCCAGCGCACGCCCCAACAGAGCAACAACGCTGCCACGCATTGTGCTAACAGACCTGCCGTCCCTAGCGCCCGATGACGCGATCGCCAAGCCGAAACCAGCAATAGCAGGATCAAGACGGCAAATGTGCTGCCAACCCATGACCAAGCGCTCCCCTGGGTGGGTAACTGACGCAACGCAGCAGCGGAGTCACTACCGTCCAACCACCAGCCCAGGCTGGAGAGGCACAGCAACAGCAGAGAGATCCCTTGATAGCGTGCCAAGCGCGATTGCCATTGCGGTTCGTGACGTAACCAGTAGGCCAGCATTGGCGGAACGGCCTGCATAGCGGTGAGCAGCAATAGCCAAGGCAACCACAGGCTGTACCACAACGGTTGTGAACGCAGCACGGACACTTCGCGGCCGGTATAGAGCAAGATGCTGACGGCTGAAAGCAGCGTGGACAAGGCTATCCAGCGCAACCATTTCTCTTCTTGCCAAGCGGGCCAGATCTGTAACCAGCGCGCCCAAAATGGCAGGGCTTTTGCCCTCAGTTGGCAACGCAGCAGCAAAATGAAATAGGCCATTACCAGCAAGGTAAACAGCGGCAAAAACACCGAGCCAAGAGACATCCACGACCAAGGTGCAAAATGGGCATAGAAGTGCCAGATTCGAGCGGGCTGATGTAAATCCGCACTCAGAGCCAACGGAGCCACGGTGCCGCTCACCACCGCCAACGAAACGGCGGTCAACTCCAGCCGAGATGCCTCAGACGCTGAACGCCAGCGTAGCCAGGCCGCAATGGCAATGCTGCTACATGCCAGGCCGATGAAAAAGAAATACTGTACCGCCCAGGGCAACCAGGCGATCTCCTGTGGGCGAGCCATCACTTCGCGGATCATGAGTGTACCTCCTGCCACAGCGCCGGTTGTCCCCGGACATGGCTGACAAAAGCCTCATCCAGCCCCAGATAAAACACCTGCGGGTGCGTCCCCTGCTCGGGTTTCAGCACCTTTAGTTCCCCTCGATGCTGTTCCAGCATGCGCCTTAAAGTGCCTTGTTCATCGTTGAGATCGCCGATCATGCGCGCACCGCCGACGCAGGATTCCACGCAGGCAGGCAACAGTCCGGCATCCAGGCGGTGGACGCAGAAGGTGCATTTATCCGCGGTTTGGGTTTCATGGTTGATAAAGCGCGCCTCATAGGGGCAGGCTTGCACACAGTAGGCGCAGCCGACACAGCGCGTGTTATCAATCACCACAATGCCGTCCTCACGCTGGAAGGTCGCCTGTACCGGGCAGACCGGCACGCATGGCGGGTTATCACAATGATTGCACAGGCGCGGTAGCAGCACGTTGGTGGGGATACGCTGGCTATCCGTGACGACCTGATACTGCAGCACACTGGTGCGAAACTGCCCCTGCGGCAGCTGATTTTCTATCGCGCAGCTAACCGTGCAGGCCTGGCAGCCAATACAGCGGCGCAGATCGATCAACATTGCCATACGCTTTTTGCCGTCGCCTTCACGCCGCTCGGGTTGCAGCTGCCAGCCGGAGTGCGCCAGCGGTACCAATGCGGCTCCTGCGGTCAGGACACCGAGGCGTTGTAAAAATTGCCGTTTTCCACTATCCATTGATTTCTCCCAAAAAGTATCAACCGGGGAGCTGATACAAAGGAGTGTAAAAGTGGCGTACGACCGTCCATATTGTGGTTTACCACATTCCCTACTGCGGCTTGATCCAGGACAATTCCTGCTGGCGATCGAGATCATAAAAATGGAGATGATGTGAAAAAGGCAGTACTGATGATCTTGCTATGCGGTTGGTTGAGCCCGGCCTTGGCGGGGCAATGGACTATCGCCGTGCTGGCATTACGCGGCGATACACATGCGCTGGCCCAATGGCAGCCGTTAATTAACCATCTCAACCGTCAGTTCCCAGACGAAAGCTTTCAACTGTTGCCGCTGAACCTGGCCGATATGGGGGAAGCCGTCAGCAACGGCCAGGTCGATTTTCTGCTCACCAACCCGGCGCAGTATATTCAGTTGGACAATAGTTATCCGTTACGCTGGTTGGTGTCCTTACGCTCCGGGAAAAATCAGCAGAACGCTTCAAACAACGTAATAGGCAGCGTGATATTGGTACGCCGCGATAGCCCAGTGATCAACGCCGATCAGCTCACCGGAAAAAAAGTGGGCGCGGTCTCCCCTGACGCCTTTGGCGGCTATCTTCTGGGCTATAAGGAACTGTTGGCCGCCGGCGTACATCCGGAAAAAGATCTGCAACTGCACTTCAGCGGTTATCCGGTGGACGCCCTGCTTTATCTGCTGCGCGATCGGGCACTGGACGCGGCCATAGTGCCGGTTTGTCTGCTGGAAGAGATGGAGAAAGAGGGATTACTCAAAGCCAATGATTATCGTGCCCTGCTGGCCAAACCCAGCGCACAGCCCTGCCTGACCAGTAGCGTGCTTTATCCCAACTGGTCGTTTGCCGCCTTGAACCACGTACCCGATCCCCTGGTCGACGAGCTGACCCGCCAACTGTTGCAAATGGATACCCCAGGTCTCCCTGCCTGGGGCGCTCCCGCCTCATCTCGCCAGGTAGATCAATTGCTGCGCGATCTGGATCGCCATCCGGCACAGCGTTCACTCTGGCAAGAGATACACAGTTGGGCATTGCAACATCTGCTCCTGCTTGGCGCGCTCGCCGGGGGCATGCTACTGCTTGGCACTAACCACCTGTGGATCGGCCACTTGGTACGCCAGCGTGGGCGCGAGCTAGAACAAATGCATCTGACGCTGCGGGCCAGAGAAGCGGCGCTAGCCCGGGCGCAACGTCTCAGCACTCTGGGTGAGATGGCCTCCGGCTTTGCTCACGAACTTAACCAGCCTCTGGCGGCAATACGTCACTATGCCGAAGGCTGCCGTATTCGCCTTGAACGCAGCGATCCGCAGCACGAGCTGTTGCCGATCCTCGAACAGATTGGCCAACAGGCGCAGCGCGGGGCAGAAATCATCGTCAATCTGCGCCAATGGGTCAGCAAAACGCCACACCATGAGAGCGCACAATGGCTAACGCTGCGCCCCCTGGTGGAAAACGTCATCAAGCTGATGCGCATCGAACAGCATTACCCTCAGTGCCAGTTGGCCATCATCATCGCCCCGAAAAGCCAGTTGTATAGCCAGGCCACGCTGTTGGAGCAGGTGCTCACCAACTTGTTAAGTAACAGCCTGCAGGCCGGTTCACAGCAGATCACCCTGAGGCTGGAAACCGATGGCGATCGCCAGACGCTGATACTGGAAGACGATGGCGGCGGCCTCAGCGCCGAACAGTTAGCACAGCCGTTCGTGCCTTTTCGCAGTACTAAATCTGAAGGTCTTGGCCTGGGGCTGGTGATCTGCCAGCGGCTGCTAAGGAGCCAGCAGGGGGAGCTGACGCTGGAAAATTATTCGATATCGCCACAACGGCAGGGGCTACGCGTTACCCTGCTCTTCCCTGGGATCAAAAAGGAAACACGCCATGGCGCTGATACATCTGGTCGATGACGATCTGGCAGTCACCGACGCCAGCCGCTTTTTACTCGAAGGGTTGGATTACCGGGTGAAGATCTGGAACGACAGCCAAAGCTTTATCGACCAAGTCGACCCTTACCAATGCGGCGTCGTGATGCTGGATATTCGCATGCCGGGGATCGATGGGCAGCAAATCCATCAGCGGCTACGCGAGCGGGAAAGTACGCTGGCAGTAGTGATCGTTACCGGCCATGGCGATATCGCCATGGCGGTAGCAGAGATGAAATTGGGGGCGTTGGATTTCCTGCAAAAGCCGATTGCCACCGCACCGCTGATCGCCGCGTTGGAACGGGGGATCGCCCATTCTCAACGCCAAGTGGAGCGCTACCAGTTGCAGCAGCGTTACAGTACGCTAACCTCACGCGAGCGTGATATCGCTAGCGGCGTTGCCGCCGGAATGACCAACAAGGCCATCGCCGATCGTTACTTCGTTGCCGTACGCACCGTCGAGGTACACCGCTCTAAAGTGATGGAGAAGATGCAGGCCACCAGCCTGGCGGAATTGGTGAGCTCGCTGAACCTGCTGGCTGCACAGGAGCAAAAAAAATGCCGGTCAGCGTAAACTGACCGGCATCGGGTTCAGACGGTGCGTGGCTTACTCAGCCACATACCGGGCAATCACGGCAGGATCGAAGGCTGATCGGCGCCCTCTTTCTCCACTTTCTGCTGCAGCATGTGTTCGCGTTTCATACCCAGTTTCAACGCCAACGCAGAGGCGACGTAGATAGAGGATATGGTACCGATAGACACGCCGATCAGCATGGTCAGGGAGAAGCCCTGCAGCATCGCGCCGCCGAAGATGTACAGCATCAGAACCACCATCAGCGTAGTGGCGGAGGTCATGATGGTACGGCTCAGCGTCTGCGTCAGCGAGACGTTCATGATTTCGTAAGGCGTACCGCGACGGATCTTGCGGAAGTTCTCACGAATACGGTCAGATACCACGATACTGTCGTTCAGCGAGTAACCGATCACCGACATCAAGGATGCCACGATGGTCAGGTCAATCTCGATATGGAACAGCGACAGCACGCCCATGGTGATGACCACGTCGTGCGCCAGGGCGATAACGGCCCCCGCGGCCAAACGCCATTCAAAACGGAAGCCCACGTAAATCAGGATACAGATCAACGCCACCAGCAGCGCCATGCCGCCGGTTTGTGCCAGTTCTGCCCCTACGCTCGGGCCAACGAATTCAATACGCTTGACGGACGCATTCTTATCGACCGATTCGTTGATCACGCCAATAACTTTGTTACCCAGTTCCTGGCCTGCAGTACCGACCGCCGGTGGCATACGCACCATCACGTCACGGCTGCTGCCAAAGTTCTGGATAATCGGGTCCTGGAACCCGGCTTTTTCCAACGTATCGCGCATCAGGTCCAGATTCGCGGGTTGTTCCAGAGTAATTTCAATCACCGTACCACCGGTGAAATCCAGACCCCAGTTAAACCCACGCACGGACATGGTGGCGATCGACGCTACCAACAGCACCAAAGAGATGCCGAAGGCCACGTAATCCCAGCGCATAAAGTCATAGACTTTACGGCCGTAGTTGAGTTGTTCAACAGTATAATCCTGTGCCACAACGCACTCCTCAGATAGACAGCTTGTTAATGCGCTTGCCGCCGTAAAGCAGGTTGACGATGGCACGGGTACCGACAATCGCGGTGAACATGGACGTCGCCACACCGATTGCGGTGGTAATTGCAAAGCCCTTGATCGAACCGGTACCGACTGCGTACAGAATGATCGCGGTGATCAACGTCGTGACGTTGGCATCAACGATACTGGAGAACGCGCCTTTATAGCCCTCATGGATCGCCTGCTGAATGGATCGCCCATTCTTCAGCTCTTCCTTGATACGTTCGTTTATCAGTACGTTGGCGTCAACCGCCACCGCCAGCGTCAGCACGATCCCGGCAATCCCCGGCATGGTTAGCGTCGCCCCTGGTAGCAGAGACATCACGCCAACGATCAACACCAGGTTAGCCATCAGCGCGGTAGAGGCGATCAGGCCAAACTTGCGGTACCAGACCACCATAAAGACGATCGAAGCCACCAGGCCCCACAGGCAAGCTTCCAGGCCCTGGGTGATGTTCTGTTGCCCCAAGGTTGGACCTATGGTCCGCTCTTCCACGATCTGGATAGGCGCAATCAACGCACCGGCACGCAGCAGCAGCGACAGCTGACGTGCTTCGTTCGGGTTGCTGATACCGGTGATACGGAAGCTGTTACCCAGACGTGACTGAATGTTCGCCACGTTGATCACTTCTTCCTGCTTCACCAGCACGGAACGGCCGTTGGCATCTTTCTTGCCGCTGTCTTTATACTCCACGAACAGCGTCGCCATTGGCTTGCCAATGCTGTCTTTGGTGAAGTTGGACATGGCAGTACCACCAGCGCTGTCCAGTGAGATATTGACCTGCGGCTGGTTGTACTCATCGGTGCTGGAGGTGGAGTCTGTAATGTGGTCACCGGTCAGGATGACACGCTTGTACAGCACAACCGGTTGGCCTTCACGGGTGTATTTCACCTCGGAGTCACCCGGCACACGGCCATTGGCCGCAGCGGTCGCATCCGCGTTGGTGTTCACCAGACGGAATTCCAGCGTAGCGGTCGCACCCAAAATTTCTTTGGCGCGCGCAGTATCCTGGATACCCGGCAACTCAACGACGATACGATCGGCACCCTGGCGCTGTACCAACGGTTCGGCAACGCCGAGCTGGTTAACACGATTACGCAGGATGGTAATGTTCTGCTGCACCGCATACTCACGCGCTTCGCTCAGGCGAGCGTCGGTCATCGTTGCTTTCAGGGTGTTGGTGCCGTTGGCAGAAAGCACCAGATCGCGCTGACGTGGCGTCATGTAGCTGATGGCTTGATCGCGAGCGGCATTGTCACGGAAGCGGACTTCCACGCCGTTGTTGTCCAACTTGCGGATCGCAGCGTAAGGAATGCCCTTTTCACGCAGTTCGCTGCGCAGGGTATCCATGGTTTGTTCTTGCAACTTGCTCAGCGCGGTGTCCATGTCGACTTCCATCAGGAAGTGCACGCCACCACGTAAATCCAGACCCAGCTTCATCGGCTCGGCGTTGAGCATCGCCAGCCAGGCAGGCGTTGCCGGGGCAAGGTTCAATGCGACGACATATTTGTCACCCAGCTCCGCCATCAAGGCTTCACGGGCGCGCAGCTGAACGTCAGGATCTTTAAAGCGAGCCAGGATGGCGCCGTTTTCCAGCGCAATCGACTTGCTCGCAATGTTGTCTTTTTCTAATACAGTACGGACTTGGTCCAGCGTAGTTTCACTGGCGGCGACTCCGCGCGCGCCAGTGATCTGTACGGCCGGATCCTCTCCGTAAATGTTGGGAAGCGCATATAGCAGTCCGACGAGGATCACCACGATCAACATCAGATACTTCCACAGAGGATAACGGTTTAGCACGGCAGTTCCCTTAGGGAAAACAAAATTACAGGGCCTTCATAGTACCTTTCGGCAGAACGGCCGCCACGAAGTCACGCTTGATCATCACTTCCGTGGTGTCATTCAGCGCGATGGCAATGATACCGGTATCTGCCACTTTAGTGACACGGCCAATCAGGCCACCGGTGGTCAACACTTCATCACCCTTGCCGATGGAGTCCATCAGTTTTTTGTGCTCTTTAGCACGTTTCTGCTGTGGGCGCAGGATCATGAAATAGAAGATCAGGCCAAACACCACCAGCATAATGATCAAAGAGTACGGGCTACCCTGAGATGGAGCCCCTGCTGCTGCCACTGCATCGGAAATGAAAAAGCTCATTAAAATTCCCTCATTAAATTTTCAATTATTAATTCAAGCGTTTAAAGGTGGTATCGGTTTACCGATCCGACCATAAAAATCCGCCACAAACAGCTCTAATTTACCCTCTTCAATGGCCTGGCGTAAACCCGCCATCAAACGTTGGTAATAGCGCAAGTTATGGATGGTGTTCAATCGGGCACCGAGAATTTCGTTGCAACGATCGAGATGATGCAAATAGGCACGACTATAATGGCGACAAGTATAGCAGTCACACTCACTGTCCAGCGTGGAGGTATCATCCTTGTGCTTGGCATTACGGATTTTTACCACACCGTCCGTCACGAACAAATGGCCGTTACGGGCATTACGCGTTGGCATCACGCAGTCGAACATGTCGATGCCGCGACGCACGCCTTCAACCAGATCTTCCGGCTTGCCAACCCCCATCAGATAGCGTGGCTTATCTTCTGGAATTTGTGGGCAAACGTGTTCAAGAATGCGATGCATATCCTCTTTTGGCTCACCTACCGCCAAACCGCCCACAGCGTAACCATCAAAGCCGATCTCCACCAGCCCTTTTACCGATACATCACGTAAATCTTCGTAAACGCCGCCTTGAATAATACCGAATAACGCATTGTTGTTATTCAGTTCATCAAAACGCTGGCGGCTGCGCTGCGCCCAACGCAGAGACATTTCCATCGAACGCTTGGCATAGTCCCAATCCGCCGGGTAAGGCGTGCATTCGTCGAAAATCATCACGATGTCAGACCCCAGGTCGTACTGGATCTCCATCGATTTTTCCGGGCTGAGGAACACCTTATCGCCGTTGATTGGGTTACGGAAATAAACGCCTTCCTCTTTAATCTTGCGCATCGCCCCCAGGCTGAACACCTGGAAACCACCGGAGTCGGTCAGGATCGGCCCGTGCCACTGCATAAAGTCATGCAGATCGCCGTGCAGCTTCATGATCTCCTGCCCTGGGCGCAGCCACAGGTGGAAGGTGTTACCCAACAGGATCTGCGCACCGGTGTCTTTCACCTCTTCCGGCGTCATACCTTTGACCGTGCCATAGGTCCCCACCGGCATAAAGGCCGGGGTTTCCACTACGCCACGCTCAAAGACCAGGCGGCCGCGACGAGCACGGCCATCGGTTGTCTGTAATTCGTACTTCACAAAACCTCCAGCGTCAGAGATACAGTCTGACGTCATTAAAACAGGACCACGCAGTGTGCGTAGCCCGGGAATTTATTCCCCGACGGATTCGCTTTCCGCCAGTGGATTACGGCTGATAAACATCGCATCGCCGTAGCTGAAGAAACGGTACTGCTCGGCCACCGCCTGATGATAGGCGTTCATGGTGTTTTTATAGCCGGCAAACGCCGAAACCAGCATGATCAGGGTGGATTCCGGCAGGTGGAAGTTGGTGACCAGCGCATCGATCACCTGATAGTGATATCCCGGATAGATAAAGATGCTGGTATCGCCGAAGAAGGGCGCGATCAGCGCATCCTGGCAGGCATTGGCCGCGCTTTCCAGCGAACGCACCGACGTGGTGCCCACGGCAACCACCCTTTTGCCCCGCGCCTTACAGGCTAATACCGCATCCACCACATCCTGCGGCACTTCGGCGTATTCCGCATGCATCACATGCTCTTCAATGGTTTCTACCCGCACCGGCTGGAAGGTGCCAGCGCCAACGTGCAAGGTGACAAACGCCATCTCAATGCCCTTGGCGCGCAGCGCAGCCAACAGCGGCTCATCAAAATGCAGGCCAGCAGTCGGGGCCGCTACGGCACCTGGCTTTTCGCTGTAGACGGTCTGATACAGTTCGCGGTCGGCGTCTTCATCCGGACGATCGATATACGGCGGCAGCGGCATATGGCCCACCGCGTTGAGGATGGTGAACACGTCACGATCGTCGTTAAAGCGCAGTTCGAACAGCGTGTCATGGCGCGCGACCATGGTGGCGGCAATGCTTTCGTCATCGCCCAGCAGCAGTTCGGTACCCGGCTTGGGGGATTTAGAGGCACGCACATGGGCCAGCACCCGATGATCGTCCAACACCCGCTCGACCAGCACTTCTATCTTGCCGCCGCTGACCTTGCGGCCAAACAGGCGCGCCGGGATCACGCGGGTATTGTTGAACACCAGCAGATCGCCCGCTTCCAGGTTATCCAGCAGATCGGTGAACACGCCGTGCGTCAGGCCTCCGCTTGGCCCGTCCAGCTGCAGCAAACGGCAACCGCTGCGCTCAGGCTGTGGATAGCGGGCAATTAAAGACTCGGGGAGCTCAAAAGAAAAATCGGCGACGCGCATGGGTATTCACTTCTTCAGCTAGCTAATTGGGAAAAAACAGGCGGTACAGTCTAAAGCCGCGGGCGACAAGCAGCAAGGAATAAGGAGGAATTGCATGACTTGGGTTATAGTTGGCAGATGAATTTTCTCGCTCATCTCCATTTGGCCCAGCTTGCGGAAAGCTCGCTGCTTGGCAACCTGCTCGCCGATTTCGTGCGCGGCAACCCCGCAGGTGATTACGATCCGGCGGTCGTGGCTGGCATCATGATGCATCGGCGCGTCGATGTTCTGACCGATATCCAGCCGGAAGTCAAAGCCTGCCGTGACTTTTTCAGCCCGCAATTCCGCCGTGTCGCCCCCATTACGCTCGACGTGGTCTGGGATCACTTTCTGGCTCGCCACTGGCAACAGCTTGAGCCAACCTGCAGCTTACGTACCTTCACCCAACAAGCTCGCAGCGTGATTGTGCCGCACCTGCCGCAAACGCCGCAGCGTTTCCAGAATCTGAACAGCTATCTTTGGCCCGAACGCTGGTTGGAACGTTACGCCGAGCTGCCGTTTATCAGCGATGTATTGGCAGGCATGGCTAGCCGCCGCCCACGGCTGGCCGCATTGGCTGGCTCCTTTGCCGACGTGGAACGCCAGTATCATCAGCTTGAAACACAGTTCTGGCAGTTTTATCCTCGTATGATGGAACAGGCCAGAAACAAGTCATTGTGATCGCCGGATAAAAAACCCTATTACTCATTCAGTTAAGGGAATGTGGCTTTTTGTCCTTGCCCTTTTGTACGAAAAGGTTATTTTGAAAGACTGCTGAATTTATTCTCTCGGTTTGATAGGTGGAAGCTATCTCATTGATTGGTCTTTCACCCTTCCCTCACCGAGTGGTGGCCCTTATACTGGCCCCTGCTTTTACATCAACCCATTGAACTACTATTACAGGAGTAATTATGGTCCTGGTAACTCGTCAAGCCCCTGACTTCACCGCTGCAGCCGTTTTAGGCAATGGCGAAATCGTAGAAAACTTCAACCTGAAGAAGCACCTGAACGGCAAACCAGCCGTACTGTTCTTCTGGCCGATGGACTTCACCTTCGTATGTCCTTCTGAGCTGATCGCTTTCGATCACCGCTATGAAGAGTTCCAGAAGCGCGGCGTTGAAGTTGTAGGCGTTTCCTTCGACTCAGAATTCGTCCATAACGCATGGCGTAAAACCCCTGTCGACAAAGGCGGCATCGGTGAAGTGAAATACGCAATGGTTGCTGACGTTAAGCGCGAAATTCAGAAAGCTTACGGCATCGAACACCCAGAAGCGGGCGTTGCCCTGCGTGGTTCTTTCCTGATCGACAAGAACGGCGTTGTTCGTTCCCAGATCGTGAACGACCTGCCAATCGGCCGTAACATCGACGAAATGATCCGTACCGTTGACGCGCTGCAATTCCACGAAGAGCACGGCGAAGTGTGCCCAGCTCAGTGGGAAAAAGGCAAAGCAGGTATGGGCGCATCTCCAGACGGCGTAGCTAAATACCTGTCTGAGAACGCTTCCAAGCTGTAATTTCAGCCTGTAAGTGTCAGAATCGGTCAGCCCTGCTGGCCGGTTTTTTTTATGCCCAAAATCGGTGCAACCGCCCCCCTCCTGTGCAATATTCCCCTGTTTCGCTTCACATTTTTCACTCTGCCGACCGCCGCATCGCCTATTCGTAGCTACTCTTCATAGGTTGGCCTGCGCTTTGCAGCACCTGCGGGACAAATAATAAAACAGGGATCAACACAGGAGTCGTTATGTTTTTACAAAAATGGAGTCAACCGCTGACCTTGGCAGCCTTGCTGGTCAGCAGCCAACTGTATGCCGCATCAACCCCGGCGGTGGAAGCGCAAAATGGCATGGTGGTCACCTCGCAGCATCTGGCCTCACAGGTCGGCGTCGATATTCTCAAGATGGGGGGCAACGCGGTGGATGCGGCGATCGCGGTCGGCTATGCCCAGGCGGTGGTTAACCCCTGCTGCGGCAATATCGGCGGCGGCGGTTTCATGACCCTGCACCTGGCCGATGGCACCGATACCTTTATCAACTTCCGTGAAACCGCTCCGGCGGCGGCCAGTGCCGATATGTATCTGGATGCGCAAGGCAAGGTGAAAAAAGACGCCAGCCTGTACGGTTATCTGGCCGCTGGCGTGCCGGGAACGGTGCTGGGGATGGAGACCGCACGTAAAAAGTACGGCAAGCTGAGCCGCGAACAGGTGATGGAACCGGCTATCAGGCTGGCCCGTGAGGGCTTTATCCTGACGCGGGCCGATACCGATATTCTCGACACCACCGTCGCACGCTTCAAACAAGACCCGGAGTCGGCCAAAATCTTCCTGCGTAAAGACGGTTCTGCGCTACAACCGGGCGATCGCCTGGTGCAAACCGACTTGGCTAACACGCTGGAAGCCATCGCCAAAGAAGGCCCCTCCGCATTCTATCAGGGCAAAATCCCGCAGGCGGTTGAAGCCGCCGCCAAACAGGGGGGAGGCATCCTCACCGCCGCCGACTTCGCCAACTACCAAGTGACCGAGGCTACGCCGATCACCTGTAGCTATCGCGGTTATAAATTCGTCTCTGCACCACCACCTAGCTCCGGTGGCGTCACGCTGTGCGAGATCCTCAATATCGTTGAGGGCTACGATCTGAAAAGCATGGGCTTTAACTCGGCTGCGACGATCCATACCATGACCGAGGCGATGCGCCATGCCTATATGGATCGCAATACTTATCTCGGCGACCCCGAGTTTATCAAGAATCCGATCGATCGGCTGGTGAGCAAAAGCTACGCCGATGAGATCCGTAAGAAAATCGTCGCCAATCAGGCTACGCCTTCTGTCAATGTACAACCGGGGATGGAGCCGCACGAAAAGCCGGAAACCACCCACTATTCGATTGTCGATCATGAAGGGAATGCGGTGTCGACCACCTATACCGTCAACGGCCGTTTTGGTGCCGTGGTGATCGCACCGGGTACCGGCTTCTTCCTCAACGATGAGATGGATGACTTTACCGTCAAGGTTGGCGAGAAAAACCTCTATGGTTTAGTGCAGGGAACGGCCAACGCCATCGCCCCCGGTAAGCGCCCACTATCCTCCATGAGCCCTACGCTGGTAACCAAAGACAATAAAATCTTTATGGTACTCGGTTCGCCAGGCGGTTCACGCATCATTACCATCACGCTGCAGACCGCGCTGAACGTGATCGATCATGGCATGGCGCCGCAGGAAGCGGTGGATGCGCCAAGGATCCATCATCAATGGTTGCCGGATGAGGTCTATTACGAGCAGCGCGGTGTCTCTGCCGATACGCTAAAAATCCTCAAAGAGATGGGCTACAAGATGGTTGAGCAAACCCCTTGGGGCGCTGCGGAGCTGATTCTGGTGGGATTACCGGGTGCAGCGGGTGTCACCCCGGCCAACTCGGGTAACGACTCTGCCGTTTCTGGACGCGTACGTGAGGGCTACCTGTACGGAGCCAACGACGTACGCCGCCCGGCAGGATCTGCAGTGGGATACTGACGGATCGGGTTTACCCGCCAATTGGCGGGTAAACCTTTAGCCAACTTTAACCACGTAGCCGCCACACGCTGGCCGACTCGGCCGCTAACTGCAACCGCAGGCCACCTTCCTGTGCAATAAGTTCACCTTCCCCTTCCACAAGCTGCCATTTCCCCTCTCGCAACAGCGGGCTATAAGGCAGTTCGACTTCTCCGCTATCATTTCGCTGCAACGCCACCAGCACCTGCTCCCGCTGGTAAGTACGCACAAACACCAGCGTCTCACCCTGCGCATACAGCACCTGGCAGCCGCCACGGCGTAACGCCTTGCTCTGCTTACGCAGTGCCGTCAGGCGGCTGAACAAGGCCAACAGCGGCCGATCCCATTGGCTTTCATCCCAAGGGAACGTCTTGCGGCAGAAGGGATCGTTGCCGCCATCCAGACCAATCTCATCACCGTAATACAGACAAGGCACGCCAATCCACGCCAGCAGCCACACCGCCGCCATCTGCATCCGGCGCGGATTGTTATCCAGCAAGGTCAAGAAACGCGCCGTGTCATGGCTATCCAACTGATTGAACTGGATCAGTTGGCGGTTATGGGGCAATCCGGCCCGGTAACCGTCCATCCAGTGCGCACAGTCTGCCGCATCCAGCAGTACCGGATGATAAGCCACGTCGACACCGGCCAGAAACGCCCTAACCGGCAAGGCAAAGCCCATATAGTTCATGGCAGCGTCTTCAACTCCGGCATGCAGCCAGCGGCGCGCGTCGCCAAAATGTTCGCCTAGCACATAGGCATCCGGGTTCTCTTGCTTGATTGCCTGATACATTCCGGCCAGGTGATGGAGGTTTCCCGCTGCACCGCCGTTTTCCCCCAGCATATGCACCACGTCCAAGCGCCAGCCGTCGATGCTGTACGGTGGGCGTAACCAATGGCGTACCACGCTGTTGTCCGCCCGATAAATAGTATCGACCACCTGCGGTTCGGCAAAGTTGAGCTTGGGCAGATTGGTATTACCCTTCCAGCTCAGCACGTTACCGTCCGGATAGAAGTTGAACCAGCTACGATACGGGGAATCGGGATGATGGCATGCACCACCCTCTGCCTGTTGATAACGATCGAACCACGGATGGGAGTCTCCGGTATGGTTGAATACGCCGTCCAGCACCAGTTTCATTCCCACCTTGTGAGTGCTTACTCGCAAACGCAGCAAGGCGTCGTTACCGCCGAAGTAGGGATCGACCTGATAGTAATCTTCGGTATCGTACTTATGGACGCTGGGTGAGGTGAATATCGGGTTCAGATACAGGGCGGTGACGCCAAGCCGCTGCAAGTAGGGCAGCTTCTCGCTGATGCCGTCCAGATCGCCACCGTAAAAGGTCGAGGCAGCATGTTCATCTGCCAACGGGTGTTGCCAGTCACGACGTATCACGTCACTTCCGGCAGCATGATGGTGATAACTGCCATTCTGGATACCATGCTCCCCACCGCTGCTGGCAAAGCGATCGGGGAAGATCTGATAAAACACCTGATCGGCTACCCAACCTGGGCTGCTATCTGGCTCATCCACGGCAAACTGAGCCAGTTGCCCCGGCGGGGTCAGCGACCAGCCCTGCGGGCCAAACCACTGCTGACGATCGGCCCATAGCAGTTTAAAACAGTAGCGCCGTACCGGCTCCCCTTCGTGCAGCGTCAGGCTGGCCTGATAGCGCCAGAGCCCGTCTACCGCCTTCGGCTTCATGATCAACAGCCACTCTTCATTGTCCGGCTCGACGCGTAGAAAGACCTGTTCGGGCAACTCGTCACTTTGTAACCACAAAGCGATCTCCAGACGCTGCCCCTTATTCACCATGAAAGGTGGAACCGGCTGATGCCAGGCATTTAGCATGAATTTTCTCCTGATGTAGCAAACCCAATCGACGACGAATGCAATGCCACGCACCATGCCACGTTGAGCACCGTTCTCCCTCATCTTTGAGTGATAAACTCGGGGATGAGCCGAGGGGTGGAGATGCTGATTTACAATGTAAAAGTGGGTAAACAGACACATATCATGCCCGATAACCTTTAGGCTAACGGGTTTTAGATTTATTGGATGTTTTTTAAGTACTTTGGAGGGAGCTAGCATGCAACAACAAATAAGGCACTGGTTGGAAAGTATTGGGCTGGAATTCACCGACATGATGTCACTGGCGATGGTGCTTGGGCTGATTGCACTGATTTCCGTGGTGATCCATCTGGTACTGCACCGCGTGGTACTGACCGCTATCCAGCGCCGTGGCCAGCATTCACAGCATCTCTGGCAGCAGGCCATCACCCAGCATAAACTCTTCCAGCGCGCCGCCCTGCTGCTGCAAGGGGTGATCATCAACGTGCAGGCGGTACTGTGGCTGCATAATGGCAGCCAGACTCAGGCAATTATCGTTACTGCGGCGCAGGTGTGGATCCTGTTATTCTCACTGCTGACGTTGTTCTCACTGCTCGACACGCTGTTGGCTCTGATGCGCCAAAGCCAGCTTGCCAATCAGCTCCCGCTGCGTGGCATCTTCCAGGGCGTGAAACTGGTCGCCGCGATCTTTATTGGCATCATGATCATCTCACTGCTGATGGGCCGCTCACCGCTGCTGTTACTCAGCGGTTTGGGGGCCATGACGGCCGTCTTGATGTTGGTGTTTAAAGATCCCATTCTCGGCCTGGTCGCCGGGATCCAGCTTTCCGCCAACGATATGTTGAAAATCGGCGATTGGCTGGAGATGCCTAAATACGGTGCCGATGGCGCGGTGACCGACATCGGCTTGACCACGGTCAAGGTCAGAAACTGGGACAACACCGTCACCACCATTCCCACCTACGCACTGATCTCTGATTCGTTCAAGAACTGGCGTTCAATGTCTGAATCCGGTGGCCGCCGCATCAAGCGCAGCATCAATATCGACACCACCAGCGTCCACTTCCTGACGTCAGAGGAGCAGGAACGCCTCAACCGTAACCCCCTGTTGCAACGCTATCTGAACGATAAAACCCAGGAGCTGGGTAAGTACAATCAACAGAGCGAGGTGGATCTCAGTTCGCCGCTCAACGGCCGCCGCCTGACTAATGTCGGTACTTTGCGTGCCTATTTGGTGGCTTATTTACGTTCGCACCCGGGGATCCACCAGAATATGACGCTGATGGTGCGCCAATTGGCCCCAACGCCGGAAGGGTTACCGCTGGAGATTTACGCCTTTACCAACACCACTGTGTGGGCAGAGTACGAAGGAATTCAATCGGATATCTTCGATCATCTGCTGGCGGTGATCGGCGAATTCGATCTGCGCATCCATCAGACACCAAGCAGCAACGACATGCGCAGCATGCTGGCAAACCTGCAGCCCGCGCCCAACAATTCCTAACGTAGCCTGACGAAATTATTTCTGTTGGTAATTATCTTCAACCGATTGCCAACAGATATCTCCCCTGACTTTCTTTCTGCCGCCGAATGGCTATTAATACTCACACGCCATTTTACCGTTCGGAGCAGGCATCTTGTTAACATCGTCAAAACACCGTCTGATCACCCTATTGGCCACGCTGATGTTTGCTGGCTACCTGCACAGCGCCACGCTGGATGAAAGCCAGATGAGCCGCACATTGCAACCGGCGCTCAGTGCCTTGAGCAGCAATATGATGGATATTCGTGAAGCACTGGCGCGCTGTGTCAGAGAAGGGAAGGAAGAACGGTTATGCGAAAGCAATCTGGTGATGGAGGCCAGGGCCACCGGAGGGGACGATCCCGAGGAACACAGTTAAAAAAACACCGGTTCAAGGCCGGTGTCCGCTTGCTGACAAAGTCGCAATATAAGGGCGCAGCATGCTGCGCCCCCTAAATGAGTCTCGTTCAGTCCTGCTGCGTCAGCACGACCTGCTTTTTCTGGCGGTTCACCTTGATGTAGTAGCCCAGCAGCAGCACCGCGACCCATACCAGCCCGGCATACAGGGAAATACGCGTCGTTGGGAAGTAACCGATCAGGCCGATGATAAACACCAGGAAGATGATGGCAACCACCGAGGTGAATACCCCACCGCGCAGTGGGAACGCCAGCTTGCTAACCTGATCCTTGCTCAAGCTGCGGCGGAAAGCGATCTGCGAGAACAGGATCATGATCCACACCCACACGGTGGCAAAGGTCGCCAGTGAGGCAATCACCAGGAACACGCTTTCCGGCATGATGTAGTTGAGATACACGGCGATCAGCATGGCCGCCATCATCACCACTACAGTCACCCACGGAATACCGCGTTTGGAGATTTTGCTGAATACCTGCGGGGCATGCCCCTGCTCCGCCAACCCATGCATCATACGGCCAACGCCGAATACATCGCTGTTAATCGCCGACAATGAAGCGGTGATCACTACGAAGTTAAGAATACCAGCCGCAATGGTGATCCCCATATGCTGGAAGGTCAGCACAAACGGGCTACCGTTGGTCCCCACCTGGTTCCACGGATAGATGGACATGATGACGAACAGCGTCCCGACGTAGAACACCAGGATACGCCAAGGCACCGAGTTGATGGCTTTAGGGATCGACACTTTAGGATCTTTGGCTTCACCGGCGGTAATGCCAATGATTTCAATCCCACCGTAGGCGAACATCACCAGCTGTAGCGACAGGATCATGCCAATAAAGCCGTTACTGAAGAAGCCGCCGTTGACCCACAGGTTATGTATCCCGGTCGGTTGCCCTCCGTTGCCGATGCCCCAGAAGATGATGCCGATACCGGCGACGATCATGATGATAATGGTCGCCACCTTGAAGAACGAGAACCAAAACTCCAGCTCACCGAACACCTTCACGCTCATCAGGTTGATGGCACCGATGATCAGCACCACGCTCAACACCCAGATCCAATGCGGCACTTCCGGGAACCAGACGCCCATGTAGATGCCGAAGGCCGTCACGTCGGCAATGGCAACGATCAAGATCTCAAAGCAATAGGTCCAACCGGTAATATAACCCGCCATTGGGCCGAGATAATCCTGGGCATAGCGCGAGAACGAGCTGGCCTGCGGATTATTCACTGACATTTCGCCCAGTGCGCGCATGATGATAAAGGCAATGATACCGCCGATCAGGTAAGCCAGCAGGACGCTGGGGCCAGCCATTCTGATGGCCTCTGCGGAGCCGTAAAACAGACCGGTACCAATGGCCGAACCCAGGGCCATAAAACGAATGTGGCGCGTGCTGAGGCCACGCTTGAGCTTATTGGCTGGAGCTGCGGTGGGTGACTGTTGTTGCATGAAAATGACCCGTCTTTATTTAAACGTAAAAAAGCCACGGACAAGTCCGTGGCCTAAAATTCAGACCGTAGGTTTAAGGGTGAGCAGTCACTTGGCTGCGTGCAAAAACCCGATCATAAATCGCGACCAGTACCAGCATCAGCAGCGAAGGTGGCAACCATGCCAGCCCCTGCGCCGCCAGCGGCAGGTGATTGGTCCATTCTGGCATCAAATGCTGGAAGTTGGACGCTTTCACCGCATCAAGGATACCAAACAACAGGCTGACTAACATCACCGGCGCAACAATACGTGATGCACTGGTCCACCAACGCAGGGTGAAACTCAGCAGCACCAGCACGATGCAAGGTGGATAGATCGCGGTCAGCACCGGGATCGAAATCTGGATCAGGTGGCTCAGGCCGAGGTTGGAAACCACCATCGAGAACAGGCCGAGAATGAATACCAGCGTCTTGTATGAGAACGGCAGGTATTGCTCAAAGAACTCCGCACAGGCACAGGTCAGGCCCACCGCGGTCACCATACAGGCGATGAAGATCAGCGCCGCCAGGAAGAAGCTGCCCAGGCCGCCGAAGGTATTTTGCACGTAGGCATGCAGCACTACCGCACCATTGGTGGCATCTGGCGTCAGCACGCCGCTGCCGGAGCCCAGTTTGAACAGGCTCAGGTAGACCAGCGTCAGGCCCACACCGGCGATCAAACCGGCCAGGATGGTATAACGGGTCAGCAGACCAGCGTCCTTCACCCCACGAGAACGTGCGGCGTTAACGATAACGATACCGAACACCATGGCGCCCAGCGTATCCATCGTCAGATAGCCGTTAACAAAACCGGAAGAGAACGGCACGGTTTGGTAGGCATCCACCGCCGGGATCGGCGTCCCAGCAGGCCACAACACTGCGGCAATACCCAGCACGGCCAATGCCACAATCTTCAGCGGAGCCAGAATATGGCCCACGGTGTCAAGCAAGCGGCCTGGATAGAGGGAGATGCCAATCACCAGTGCGAAATAGACCAGGCTGTAGATAAACAGCGGCATGGCACCGTCACCGGTCAACGGCGCAATACCCACTTCAAAGGAAACGGTCGCGGTGCGCGGGGTGGCAAACAGCGGGCCAACGGCAAGGTAGCACACCGTTGCCAGCAGCAGACCAGCGCTACGGCCAATCGGTGAGCTTAGTGCATCAACGCCGCCGCCAACGCGAGCCAAGGCAATCACGGTGAGAACCGGTAGACCCACGGCGGTGATCAGGAAACCAATTGCCGCAGTCCAGACGTGTTCGCCAGACTGCAAACCCACCATCGGCGGGAAGATGATGTTCCCGGCTCCGACGAATAAGGCAAAGGTCATAAAACCCAAAGCCAGAATATCTTTTGACGCTAAACGATGACTCATAATCTGTTGTGCTGCCTGTTGAAATAAAAAATTGCCGATAAGCATGGTGGCAAAAGTGCCCCACTTCGGTTCGGTTGCCGGCCTGCTCTCTCATCGTAATACTCATGGGCAACAGACAGCGCGCAATAGCGGCGTCTGACCTTGATAAAGGCGAATACGCATGATGACGAGCAGATTTTTAGACGTTTTTTCCCGTGCTGAATTCCAGGCCGCAATCACCGCGGAATGCTGAGGAAAATGGAGGTTTAGTCCGGCAATAGGGGGATAGTTAAACGTTTATAGTGCCAAAAGGCAATACGCAGGACAGAAAGCAGAGTGATCGTCCAGATAATATTGCTCATCCAGTCGAACATAGGGGTTATCAATAAATATGCACTACATGATTTGTATTATTTTTGAGCACATCACTCACGAAATGTGAAACAAATGGTTACATAGTGCGTGAAAACACCAATAACCAGACACTAAACGCGTGTCATGTGCTCATTTTACTGGCGTTTACCAGACCGACGCTGCGATATTGACCACGCTACGCAGCTTATCCCACTGCTGCTGCTCACTCAGGCTGTTGCCCTCTTCGGTAGAGGCAAAGCCACACTGCGTGCTCAAGCATAGCTGTTTGATATCGACGAACTGCGTTGCTTCCTTGATACGTTGTTGCACCACCGCCGGATCTTCCAGCTCACCGGTCTTGGTGGTGATCAACCCTAGTACCACCTGCTGTTTGCCCGGCCTGATAAAACGCAGTGGCTCAAAACCGCCAGATCGTTCGTTATCATATTCCAGGAAGAAGGCATCAATATTGACCTGGCCAAACAGGATTTCCGCTACTGGCTCGTAACCGCCTTCCGAGATCCAGGTGGAACGGAAGTTACCACGACAAACGTGCAGACCAATGGTCAAATCATCCGGTTTTCCGGCAATGGCTTTATTCAGCACCTCTGCGTAGGTTCGGGCCAATTGCTCAGGATCTTCACCCCGCTCACGGATCTGGCGCTTCTGATCGTCGGAGCACAGATAGGCCCAGACAGTATCGTCAAGCTGCAGGTAGCGGCAGCCAGCTTCGTAAAAGGCTTTGATCGCATCGCGGTAGGTTTGTGCCAGATCGTCAAAGTAGCTATCCAGATCCGGATAAACCAGCGGGTCGATCGCCTTACGGCCACCACGGAAATGCAGCACGCTCGGGCTCGGGATGGTCATCTTCGGTACAGCATCACCGGCTACGCTTTTCAGAAAACGGAAATCCTCCAGCATCGGATGGTTGCTAAAACCCAGTTTGCCGGTCACCTTGATGCTGCGGGCTTTGGTTTGCACGCCGTTAAACTGAATGCCCTGCTCCACGTCGTAGCCTTCTACACCATCAAGCCCTTCAAGGAAGTCGAAGTGCCACCAGGCGCGACGGAACTCGCCATCTGTCACGACCTGTAAGCCTATCTCTTGCTGTTTGCCAACAATATGGCGGATTTGCTCGTTTTCTACTGCGCGCAACTGAGCCGCATCGATCTCACCATTCTGGAACTGCTGACGGGCCGTTTTCAACGCCGCAGGGCGCAACAGGCTACCGACAACGTCGGCGTGAAAGGCATGGCTGGCTTTGGACATGTTCTGCTCCGATGATGCACTGAGGGCTTACCGCCGTCAGTTCCAATCATTGACAAGTTGAATTATTACGCCGGGTTACAAATGGACATCCAGACGTCTACACTGCTTGAGTGCATCCTTTCATGTCACCGGTCACCCGGCAATGGAGAAATTTTCATTGGTGTTGAATTAAATTCAAGTTGGCCGGACTACTCCAACCCCAATAGAGCGCGGGTTTTGCGCAGCGTATCTGGCGGCAACGGCAGATAGCCGTCGTGATTTACCAGATCCTGTCCCTGCGCAGACAGTACACGGTCGAGGAATGCCGCCGTCAGGGGCTCCAGCGGCTGGTTGGGAGCTTTGTTGATGTAGATATACAGATAGCGCGCCAACGGATAGCTACCGTTACGCACGTTGGTTTCGCTAGGTTCAATATAACGGTCACCCGTTTCTGCCAGGGGCAACAGCCGCACCCCGCTGGCACGAAAACCAATGCTGGCATAGCCAATGCCGTTTAACGATCCGGCCACCGCCTGCACCACCGAGGCCGACCCCGGCAGTTCATTCACCCGCGCCATAAAATCACCACCGCATAACGCACGCAGCTTGAAATACCCATAGGTACCCGAGGCGGAGTTGCGGCCAAAACGTTGCAAGGCACGCTGCTGCCAGCCGCCCTGCAGCCCCAGCTCTCCCCAGCGATTAATCGGCGTGTTTTCCCCGCAGCGGCGGGTAGCGGAAAAGATTTGATCCAGCTGTTGCAGATTCAACCCACGTAACGGATTGTCCTGATGCACCAGCACCACCAGCGCATCAACCGCGACCGGCACCGCCAGCGGAGCATAGCCATAGCGGTGCTCAAATGCCGACACCTCCGCCGCCTTCATTGGCCTGCTCATTGGCCCAAGCTGCGCCGCTCCTGCCGCCAATGCGGTGGGTGCCGTCGAGGAACCGGCAGCCTGCAGTTGCAGGTTCACGTTGGGATAGTGTCGGCTGAAATCCTGCCCCCACAGCGCCATCAGGTTGGCCAAGGTGTCGGAACCTACGCTAGACAGGTTACCGGAAAGCATGCCGTCCGGAGCAGCCACGGCCCCGCGGCCAACCGACAGCAGCAGGCAAAGCAGCAAAGCTTGGGTAAATCGATTCATGGCGGGCTACCTGTTAATTTTTCACCGCATTCTCTGCTAAAGACGCGGGAACAATCAACCGGTTAGGCAAGGTAAAGATAAAACGGGTGCCGATGCCTGGCTCGCTGAGGATCTCCAGCCGTGAATCATGATGGCTGAGCGCATGCTTCACGATCGCCAACCCGAGCCCACTGCCGCCGGTCTGGCGCGAACGTGCTTTATCCACGCGATAGAAACGCTCGGTCAGGCGTGGGATATGCTCGGCACCGATGCCCGGCCCGTTATCGCTGACCTGGAACTGAGCCCCGTGCGGCGTCTGCTGCCAGCTCACTTCGATGTTGGTACCCGCCGGAGTATGGTTGACAGCGTTGTACACCAGATTGGAAACCGCGCTGCGCAGCTGATCCTCATTACCGAACACCTGCAGATTTTCATTCACCCGGAAATTGATCTGGTGATTACCACTGCTGAGCGACTGCGCCTCACGCTGCAATACCCGCAGCATTAACGGAATATCAACCTTCTCGTTCATATCCACGTTTGGCGCGGCCTCTATCCTGGAAAGCGTGAGCAACTGCTTTACCAACCCATCCATGCGTTTGGTCTGCTCTTGCATGGTGCCCAAGGCTTTGCCACGCAGCGAACCATCCAGCTCTTCATCGCTCATCATCTCCAGATAGCCTTGCAGCACCGTTAGCGGCGTACGCAGCTCATGACTGACGTTGGCAAAGAAGTTGCGTCTGGCCCCCTCCAGTTGACGCATCTGGGTCACATCACGGGCCACCATTAGCAATTGGCCTTCGGAGTACGGCATGATACGGAATTCGACAAAGTGCTCGTTATTCAGCTGTAGCGTCAGCGGCCGGGTAAATTCTTGCTGTTGCAGATAATGACTGAATTCCGGATAGCGCAGCAGGTTGAGAATGTGTTGGCCGTTATCTTCCGGCCAGCGAAAGCCCAGCAGATGCTGTGCCAGGCCGTTACACCAGAAGATATTGCCCTCAACGGTGGTCATCACCACCGCATCCGGTAAGGATTCGGCCCCACTACGGAAGCGTTTGATCAACAGCGCCAGCTCACGGCGGCGGCGACGGTTACGCTGCTGCATCTGGTACAGGCCATAGAACAACGGCTCCCAGCTCCAGCGGCCCGGCGGCGGCGTCATGCTGCGGTCCACCCACAGCCAGTGGGAAAGTTTGAGTTGGTTATAGAAGTTCCAGGCCAGCGCAGCCAGCACCGAAACCAACAGCAGCCAGGGCAGATAACCGAAAATCAGCCCCAGCAATAAGGCGGGCAGGCAAAAAAGGGCCAGCTCCAGCGCCAGCCTCTTCCACGATAAACGTTCTAGCACGGTAACCTCTCCAGCGCAGTGCGATCAGTAGCGCGTTGAGAACCGATAACCGGTGCCGCGAACGGTTTGAACCATCTTGTCATGACCACTGGTCTCCAGCGCCTTACGCAGCCGGCGGATATGCACATCAACGGTGCGGTCTTCCACATAAACGTTAGTGCCCCAGACGTGATTAAGCAACTGTTCGCGGCTATAAACACGCTCCGGATGAGTCATAAAGAAGTGCAGCAGCTTGAACTCGGTCGGCCCCATCTCCAGCGCCTGCTCATTGGCCATCACCCGGTGTGAGGAAGGATCCAGGCTTAGCCCCTGCATTTCAATCACTTCTTCTACTGCCATTGGTGAAATACGGCGCATTACCGCCTTGATACGTGCCACCAGCTCCTTGGGGGAGAAAGGTTTGGTGATGTAATCATCCGCCCCAACTTCCAGGCCACGTACCCGATCTTCTTCTTCACCGCGCGCGGTCAGCATCATTACCGGGATATCCCGGGTCATCGCCTCACGCTTCATATGCTTGATAAACTGAATGCCGGAACCTCCCGGTAACATCCAGTCCAGTAACACCAAATCAGGGAACGGCTCAGACAGGCGCGTGACGGCACTGTCATAATCCTCGGCTTCCAACGGTTGGTAACCATTCTGTTCCAACACAAAGCACACCATCTCACGGATCGGCGCTTCGTCTTCCACCACCAGTATGCGTCTTGCCATCGTCAATCCTGCCAATGTGTTAGCGATCTCAGTTGATTGCGGTCGCCATTATGCGTCAGTTTTGTGACACTTTTATGAAAAAATAGCCCGTTCGAACGCAGTAAGCATAGCGATTATTTCTGACGGCAAACAAAAATCATTCGGCTCTCTACTTGATTGAGCCACGACAGGAGAGATCCCCCCCTTTATAATCGTCGCCATTATGTTGTCGCCCTGGGAGTTTTATGCGCCTGATCCATACCTCCGACTGGCATTTGGGCCAGTACTTTTTCACCAAAAGCCGCGCCGCCGAGCATCAGGCCTTTTTAGGTTGGCTGATCGAACAGGTGGAACAGCAGCGGGTGGACGCGCTGATCGTCGCAGGCGATTTGTTCGATACCGGCTCTCCGCCAAGCTACGCACGCGAGCTGTACAACCGCTTTGTGGTGGAGCTGCAACGCACCGGCTGCCAGCTGGTGGTGCTGGGCGGCAACCACGACTCCGTAGCCACGCTGAATGAATCGCGTGAGCTGCTTTCCTGCCTGAACACCACCGTGATTGCCAACGCGCAAAGCGAGCTTGAGCAGCAAATTGTGGTGCTCAACCAGCTTGATGGCCAACCTGGTGCGGTGCTCTGCGCCATTCCGTTCCTGCGCCCACGAGATCTGCTCACCAGCCGCGCCGGTGAGTCTGGCAACCAAAAGCAGCAGGCCCTGCAAGAAGCCATCGCCGAACATTACCAAAACCTGTATCAGGCAGCTTGTGCGCGCCGCGATGCGTTGGGTTTGCCACTGCCGATCGTCGCCACTGGCCATTTAACCACCGTGGGCGTCACCACCTCGGATTCGGTGCGGGATATCTATATCGGCACGCTGGACGCTTTCCCGGCTCAAGCGTTCCCTCCTGCCGATTACATTGCGTTGGGGCATATCCATCGTGCGCAGAACGTCGCCAAATCCGAGCATATCCGTTACAGCGGCTCGCCAATCCCACTGAGCTTTGACGAGTTAGGCAAAGCCAAAAGCGTGTTTATGGTCGATTTTGCCGACGGAGCATTGCAACAGATCACGCCACTGGAGATCCCCACCTTCCAGCCCATGCAGCTGATCAAAGGTGATTTGCAGCAAATCGAGGCCCAATTACAGCAGTTTGCCGATTATCAGGGCGAACTTCCGGTTTGGCTGGATATCGAAGTGGCCACCCAGGATTACCTCAGCGATATTCAGCGCCGCATCCAACAGTTGGCGGAAGATTTACCGGTTGAAGTGGTGCTGCTGCGACGCAGTAAAGAGCAACGTAGCCAGACCATTGCTCAGCAGGATAAAGAAACCTTGAATGAATTAAGCGTGGGCGAAGTCTTCGAGCGCCGGTTGGCGTTGGAAGCCGAGATGGCCGAACCGCGCCAACAACAGATGCGGCAGATGTTCCAGCAGGTGGTAGAAACCTTGCATCACCATGAGGAGCCATCAGCATGAAGATCCTGAGCCTAAGGCTGAAAAACCTGAACTCGCTACAGGGCGAGTGGAAAATCGACTTCACGGCGGAACCCTTCGCCAGCAACGGCCTGTTTGCCATTACCGGCCCCACCGGAGCGGGTAAAACCACCCTGCTGGACGCCATCTGCCTGGCCCTCTATCACCAGACACCACGCCTGGAAGTCAGTGCCAGCCAGAATGAATTGATGACCCGCCACACCGCCGAATCGCTGGCCGAAGTGGAGTTTGAGGTCAAAGGCATCGGCTATCGCGCCTTCTGGAGCCAACGCCGGGCGAAAAACGATCCGGACGGCAACCTGCAGGCACCCAAGGTGGAGCTGGCACTGCGGGCAGACGGCAAAATCCTGGCGGATAAAATTTCCGATAAAAAAGAGCTGATTGCCGCGATCACCGGGCTGGATTTTGGCCGCTTCACCAAATCGATGATGCTGTCGCAGGGCCAGTTCGCCGCCTTCCTGAACGCCAAGGCCAACGAACGTGCCGAACTGTTGGAAGAACTGACCGGCACCGAGATTTATGGACGGCTATCGGCACAGGTATTCGAACAGCACAAACAGGCGAAAAGCGATCTGGACGCTTTGCACCACCGTGCCAGTGGGATTGAACTGCTTAATGATGAGCAGCGCCAGGCGTTGGAAAACCAGCTCAACGAGCTCGGCGCTGAAGAGCAACTTCTCAGCCAACAATCACAGCGGCAACAACATCAGTTGAGCTGGCTGCAACGCTGGCACGCCATCCAGCAACAGACTCAGGATTATCAGCAACAGCTGTCTGGCGTGCAGCAGGAGTATCAACTGGCCGAACCGCAGTTGCAGCAATTAGCTCGCAGTGAGCCCGCCGAGAAACTGCGCCCGTTGCTCAATGAGCGTAATCGTTGTCAGCAGGATCGTTTGGCGTTACAGCAACAGATCGAACAGTTGGCTCAGCAGCAAGAGCGTCAATTGGCCGAACTGACCCCGTTACAACAGCAGTTGGAGCAGGCGCAAAAGGCCAGACAGGCCCAGGCGGAACATCAGCAACAGCAGCAGACGCTGATGGATGACAAGGTGTTGCCGCTCGATCATCAGATTGCTCAGTTACAAAACCAACTGGCAGAAGCGCATAAACAGCATGCAGAGAGCCAGCGGCAGAGCGATGAGCTGCGGCGCACGCTGGAACAACTCACCGAAAGACGCGGCCAACTGGCTACCCTGGCGGGTCAATATCAGACCAGACAGCTTGAACTCACGGCAGCGCTGGATAGCCAACTCCAGCAGCAAGCCACGTTAGAGGCGCAATCCCCACTGGAGAAACTGCGTCACCGCCAGGCCGAACTGAGTGGCTTGCGCCCGGCTCGCCAGCAGTTGTCGAAACTGACCTTACTATTCCAGCAGAACCAGCAGCGCCTTGAGCAACAGCGGCTCGAATTCACTTCGCGCCAAAAACAGCTGACCGAAGTAGAAACCCAGCTCGATGCGGTGCGCCAGCAGTATAAACAGCAAAAAGCGCACCTGACAGACGTTGAGAAGACACTCGAACTGGAAAAACGCATCGTCAGTCTGGAAGCCGAACGGGCGCGTCTGCAAACCGATGCCCCCTGCCCGCTGTGCGGCTCCACGCACCATCCGGCGATCGAGCAATATCAGGCTGTCAAACCGTCAGAAACGGAGCAGCGCGTCGCTCAATTGCGCGCCCAAACCGAAGAGCTGCACACTAAAGGAACAGAGCTGCGTGCACGCAGTGAAAGCCTGAAAGAGCAGCAGCAACGCTTGCAAACGCAGTTGAACCAGGAACTCGAGCAGCAGGAAAGCTATCTGCAAAACTGGCAAACCCTCAGCGCGCCCTTGGCCTTCGACTTTACGCTGCAAGACAGCGCCCGGTTAACCGCCTGGCTGGAGGCTTGCGATAGTGAGGAACAGGCCGGTCAGCAACTGCTGTTGCAACACGAACGGCTCGCCAAGGCCGTGCAGCTTGCGAAGGATGCCCTGAATGCCCTGCAAAACGAACAGCAGAGTTCGCAACAGGAAGCGGCACGGTTGAATGAGCGCTTTGAGCTGCTGCAGAAAAACCAGCAGGAAACTCAACGCCAATTGGCGCAGTGGCAACAGCAGTGCCTGACGAATGAAACTCAGCTGCTGGCACAGCGTAACGAACGCATCGCGCTGTTTGGTAAGCGAACGGTGGCTGAAGCCCGTGAGCAGTTACGCACGGCACAAATCGCCGCAGAGCACGCCTTGCAGCAGGCCACGGAGCAATTGCACAAAGCGCAGGAGCAGCGCGATCTCCTGTCTGGCCAGTGGGTCGGTTTGCAGCAACAGCAACAACAGCAAGCCGAACGGGGGCAACAGGCCGAGCAGCAATGGCTGCAGGCCTTGGCCAGCAGCACCTTCGACGATGAGGCCGCATTCAACGCCGCGCTGCTGGAGGACGACGTACGCCAGCGCTTACAGCAGCACAAAGAGCAGTTGCAGGAGCGTCAGGTGCGGGCCACAACGCTGTTGGCGCAGGCCGTACAAGCTCTGGAACAGCACCGTCTGGAACGCCCTGCGGATCTGGATGAAAACCAGGTCAATATTGAGCAACTCACCACCGCGCTCAGCGAACTGGCAGAGCGGCTGAAAACATTACAGCTGCGCCAGGGCGAGGTACGTAACCAACTGAGCAGCGATGCCGAGCGCCGCCTGAATCAACAGTCCCTGTTCGAACAGATCGCCCAAAGCCAGCAGCAGTACGACGACTGGAGCCTGCTCAACCAGCTTATCGGTTCCAAAGAGGGCGACAAGTTCCGCAAGTTCGCTCAGGGCCTGACCCTGGATCATCTGGTGTACCTGGCCAACAACCAGCTTGGCCGCCTGCACGGGCGCTATCTGTTGCAGCGCAAAACCAGTGATGCGCTGGAGCTACAGGTAGTAGATACCTGGCAGGCAGATGCTCTGCGCGATACCCGAACCCTTTCCGGTGGTGAAAGCTTCCTGGTGAGTCTGGCGCTAGCGCTGGCCTTGTCCGATCTGGTCAGCCACAAGACCAGCATCGATTCGCTGTTCCTGGATGAGGGCTTCGGCACGCTGGATGCCGAGACGCTGGATACCGCGCTAGACGCCTTGGACAGCCTTAACGCGACTGGCAAAACCATCGGCGTGATCAGCCACGTTGAGGCAATGAAGGAGCGCATCCCGGTGCAGATTAAGGTGAAAAAGGTCAATGGCCTGGGGGTCAGCCGACTGGACGCGCAGTTTCGCATCGAATGACTGCTACTGAGGTTTACGTCAAGAGGTAACTACGGCCAGAAGTGTGATCGTGGCGACAGTACAGGCTGAAAAGCATTGAGCCCGCGCCGACAACGGTTATCATGATAATGATTACAGGATTGTCACTGTGCATACAGGCAAAACCTGACCTCCGGGATCGCTCCTGGGCGTCGGGTTTTTTCGTTTTCAGCGGGCCGGGAATAGCCATGAAAATCGCTAAAATACTCAATAATAACGTAGTGATTACGCTGAATGACCATCAGGAAGAAACGGTGGTTATGGGGCGTGGCATTGGCTTTCAAAAGAAAGCCGGGGAAAGTGTGGATGAAAGCCTGATCGAAAAGGTGTTCACCCTCAACAGTGGCGAAATGAGCGAACGCTACAAAGAACTGCTGGCGGAGATCCCGCTGGCGTGTGTCACCACTGCCGACAAAATCATCACCCTCGCCCGCGAGCGGCTGCCGGGGAAACTGCATAACATTGTCTACATCACGTTGACCGACCATATCCATTTTGCGCTGCAACGCCACGCGCAAGGGTTGGATATCAAGAACGCGCTGCTGTGGGAGATCAAAAAACTCTATCCAAACGAGTTTGCCATCGGGCTTGAGGCGCTGACCATCATCGCCCAGCGTCTGGAAACCACGCTGCCGGAAGACGAGGCCGGATTTATTGCCTTGCACCTGGTCAACGCGCAGCTCAATGACGAAATGCACAACACCCTGCATATCACCCGCGTGATGCAGGAGATCCTCAATATCGTCAAATACCATTTCCGTTTTGACTACAACGAGGAGTCGCTCAGCTACCATCGCTTTGTCACCCACCTGAAATTCTTTGCCCAGCGCCTGTTAGGTAAGAATTACGTCAACAGCGAGGACGATTCGCTGTATCAGGTGGTGAAGGAGAAATACCGCGAGTCATTCGCCTGTGCCGGCAAGATCAACCAGCACATCGAGAAGAGCTACCAGCACCAGTTGACCAGCGAAGAAATGCTGTTTCTGACCATCCATATCGAGCGGGTACGCAGCGAAAGCGAAAAGAATTACACGCCGAAGGAGTGAAGCTGGGGATCACAACGGGCACTGCATGCAGTGCCCGTACGAAGGTATGTTACACCTGAGGCCAGAGCCAGGCGGCACCGCGCACACCGCTCGAATCACCGTGAATTGCCTTACGGATTGGCGTTTCGCACTCGCCACCAAATACCCAAGGTTTTACCAGTGACGGCACCGTTTGATACAGCCGTTCCACGTTGCTCATCCCGCCTCCCAGGACAATCATATCGGGATCAAAGAGATTGATAACGTGCGCCAGAGACTTTGCCAGCCGCATTTCGTAACGCTGAATAGCCAACTCTGCCACCGCATCCTGTTGTGCAGCCAGCGCCATAATTTCGTGACCTTTTCGCGCCTGACCACTCAGCCGCGCATAGTCGGTGGCGAAACCGGTCCCGGAGATAAAGGTTTCAATACAGCCTGGCTTACCACAGTAACAGGGCACCTCGGAGCGAAAACGCAGTTCATCCTCATCTAGCCACGGCAACGGGTTGTGTCCCCACTCGCCGGAAATGCCGTTGCCCCCGGCATGCACCTGGCCGTTTATCGCAACTCCAGCCCCACAGCCGGTGCCAATGATCACCGCAAACACGGTTTTTTTTCCGGCAGCGGCCCCATCCGTGGCTTCCGATACCGCCAGACAGTTGGCATCGTTGGCTAGCCGCACTTCGCGCTGCAGCATGGCAGAAAGATCTTTATCCATCGGCTGGCCATTCAGCCAGGTAGAGTTGGCGTTTTTTACCAGGCCGGTAAAGGGCGACAACGTGCCTGGGATCCCCACGCCCACCGAGCCTTGCTGGCCTGTTTTTTCCTCCGCCAGTGTCACCAGCCCGCAGATAGCCTCCAACGTCAGCTGATAATCATGACGAGGGGTGGCAATGCGATGACGGAACAGTTCTGCCCCATCGTTAGCCAACGCAATCACTTCAATTTTGGTGCCACCCAGATCGATACCAATACGCACAATTTCTCTCCCCAATTCAGCACGACAACAAACTTGCCGCCCAGTGTAGCGCATAGCCCGGCTCACGCCACGCTCACCGAATGTGACACCAATGGCAATTCCCCTATCTGGCTGTATGAAACGCGGCAGCGGACGCAAATCAACGGGAATGAGGCGATTTTTCAGCGTCAATTCGTTATTATGCCGCCCTGCTTTTGATGAATCTGCGTGCCAAATGCACGCCCAGCCTGGGATAACATTATGCTGTGGTTTAAGAATTTGATGGTTTACCGTTTGAGCCGCGACGTTGCGCTAACTGCGGATGAAATGGAAAAACAGCTCAGCGCCTTTGCCTTCACCCCGTGTGGCAGCCAGGACATGGCGAAAACCGGCTGGGTTTCCCCGATGGGCTCTCACAGCGACGCACTGACGCACGCGGTTAACGGCCAGATCATGATTTGCGCCCGTAAAGAAGAGAAGATCCTGCCCTCTCCGGTACTGAAACAAGAGCTGCAGGCCAAGATCGAAAAGCTGGAAGGCGAACAGCATCGCAAGCTGAAAAAAACCGAGAAAGACTCCCTGAAAGATGAAGTGCTGCATAGCCTGCTGCCACGCGCCTTCAGCCGCTTCAACCAGACCTATATGTGGATCGATACCGTTAACGATCTGATTATGGTCGATGCCGCCAGCGCCAAGCGCGCCGAAGATATGCTGGCGCTGCTGCGTAAGAGCCTGGGTTCTCTGCCGGTAGTACCTTTGACCATGGAAAGCCCGATCGAGCTGACGCTGACCGAATGGGTCCGCTCCGGCGAACTGCCAGCCGGCTTTATCATTCAGGATGAGGCCGAACTGAAAGCTATTCTGGAAGAAGGCGGGGTGATCCGCTGTAAGAAACAGAACCTGATCAGCGACGAGATTGCCGTGCATATCGAAGCGGGCAAGCTAGTGACCAAGTTGGCGGTAGATTGGCAGGAACGCATTCAACTGGTGCTGGCCGACGACGGCTCACTCAAGCGCCTGAAGTTTGCCGATACCCTGCGCGATCAGAACGATGATATCGATCGTGAAGATTTTGCCCAGCGTTTCGACGCCGACTTCATTCTGATGACCAGCGAACTGGCGGCCTTGATCAGCAATACCATCGAAGCCTTGGGTGGCGAAGCACAGCGCTAATAAACAAAAGGGGCGCAACGTTGCGCCCTCTGGGGAATGCCGGGGAAAATCTTCATCCCCGGCCAAACAACACTGATTACTTACTCAGATAACGACACAGGTAGGCCGTCGCATCGGCAACCTGAACGTTGAATTCACTCTGCGCAGGCACGAAGAACTTCTCGCCTGGCGTAAACACCTGCCAATCCGGTGCGCCCGGTAACAGCACTTTCAATGCCCCGGTGATCACCGTCATCTCTTCCGGCTGTGCGGTACCGAAGGTGTATTCACCCTCTTCCATCACCCCGACGCTGGTACGACCGATGCTGCTACTATCGTAACCGATAGACTTCACTTTCCCGGCAAAATACTCGTTCACTTTCAGCATAGACTGGCACCTGCGTAATCATCTTTGAGGGATCTCCATATTGGGGGATGAAACCGGGTCTGTCACTGGTTTTTGATGCGAAATGCGATCGTTACGCATGGCAAAACATGAGCGGGATCAAACAATGGGTTCGGCGGCCAACGTTCGGCGTTCTCTTGCTCATTCCATCTGGCGGAGATCACGGTTATTTCCGCTGTTGAAAATGGCTCAGGCTGCCATAAAGCGCCAGCAGACGGTCATATTCAGCAGGATCGTAGAAACTGCAGGTACCACGCCCAAACTCTTTGGCCACTTCCACGGCAAACTTCACCGCCAGCGCGATATCCACTTCATGGCTGGCACCGGTGCCACAACCCGGCACTACCGACTCAGTACAGATTGCCACACCTACTACTGGCGCTGCCGTAGCAGTTGAGGGTTGCAGGATACTGTTGAGGTGATGAACGTCATTACCATAGGGCGTAATGTCCTGCATGGTGATCGGGAAGGTCACTGCCGGGCGGCCACTGGTCATTTCCATGATACGCAAAAGGTCTTCCGACACCCGCAGGATGTAGCCCTGTTTCACCGTCGGTGATAGTGCATAGCCCTTATGGTTGATAATACGATTGCCCTTGGTGGTATCGATCGACAAAATGGCATCGGCTTGCGGCACCACTTCGTTATCATTCATCGTGACGTCATCGATGGGCGAATCCATAAAATCGACCGGATCGTGTGGGCGAGTGGGTGCGTTCGGGCAAATATGCGTAGTGATCACCACGTCACCAGGCAGAACGTCACCTTTGCGCTGCATTTCTGCCAGCTTTAGCGCACTGGCGATCGCCGCAATCGCCCCATCACCGTCTGACACCAATCCTATACGCGTGGGGCGAGCTCCAATGCCGCCCAACCGGCCAATAATTCCCAAGGTTGGCGCATCACCACCGGATTGCTTGCCTGCACTGCCAGGGATCTCGATGCGGACAAAATCCGTGGTGCCCTTCTCACCGCTGACACGATGAGTGCTGGCCTTGACCGACGGGTAGTGGGCAAACAGATCGACCACGTCCTGCCCTTTGACATAGGCATTATCAATCAGCTCAAAGACCTGCAGCGTTTGTTGCAAACTCATGTTAATCCCTCGCAAATGTTGCCTGATAGGTTTATGCCTCCCGCAATTGCAGGCACGGCGTTACTTTCCCTTGCTGGAAAAGATCGAATTGAAGAAGTTGTATAGCGCATCACCGGCAATAAACCCGGCAGCCATGATCTCCATCGGCGCGCGGCCTTTATCCCCCCAGCGTTTGATGATCAGAATGCGCAACGCGATACCGGCAAGCACCGCCCATCCTGCCAAGGCATTATTAATCAGCAAACCTGTCGCAAGCAGCACGCCGAGCTGGCGTTTAGGCCCGCCAATAAACTGCACTATCGCGCCTGGTATGGCCCAAATCAGCAGGCTGGACGCAATACCGGGCTGGGCTCCTGCCTCAATGGTTTTGGCGTATACCCGGGCCACCGGTGGGATCAACTCCTGCAGGAAATAGCTGGTGTAAGAGAGATAAACCACGGGAATGGCGATCACAAAAGCAATCATGGCGGCAATCAGCTGAATACGCCGCCCCAGCAGTTCCTGCTGTAAATCCTTACCGTAACCCCGCAGGATAAAACCGGCTTTCAGGTCAAACCCCATATCGGCAAACGCCGGCCCGGTCGCTGCGGTAAAACCGGTCAGAATGCACAGCGCCAGAGGAGGGAAACCAAGCATGATCCCCACGATCAGCGTGATCAACGCCACCGCAAACGCCGGAAACCAGCCGGAATGCATCGCCGCAATGCCGACGATCAATTCATGTACAAAGGCAGCAAACGCGGCATAGATAACAAACAGCACCAGCATGGTCAGCGACATTTCGCTGTATAGCCCGCCCCCCAAAGCCAGCATCCCGGCAATCACGACATATCCGACAGCCCCCAGCCCCAAGGCCTTGCGTACTTCGCTGTCAGGTTGGGTATAGGTAGAGGTCGAACTTTGATTTTTGTTGCGGATCACCTGCACCACCTGGATCAATGCCACCAGCCCGGCACCGACCATCACGCCATGCGGAATATAGTGCGCATTGATGTCGACACCGGTCAGCGGCTGGCCATAGGCACGCAACAGCAGGCCAACACCGAACATGCTCAACGCCCAGATATTGCCAATAAATGCGGTACCGAAGGCCGCCATAGGGATCTTCAACATGGAGCCTGCAATCCCCACAACAACGCCGACAACCAGTAACCAGGCCTGTTTACCACCACGGTCACCGGCCTTGATAGCCTCCGCCGCCGCGACTCCCGGGGGCCAGGCATTGGCCGCTGGGAACACTTTAGTGTCAAACATCCGGTACAGCAGGTAAGCATCTAGCAGCATCGCCGCCGCTACGCCGCAAAACATCGGCAGGATCAATTGCGGTTGTCCCATGACATAAGGCACGGCAATCGGCATCAGCAGGCTATTGGCCGCCCCGAAGGTGGCTGAGGAAATTACCGTTTGGGCCAGATTCTGAGTGTGTATCGAACGATAGCGTTGGAACATGCGCAGCGGGATCCGGGCCAGCAGCATGGCGATCAGCGCACCAATAATCGAAGTATTAGGCGTCACGCCCAAGGTGGTGATCAACTGTACGCCAATTATCGCCCCGACGACGGATAACAGCACCATCACCAGTAACGTACCGATATCTTTCAATGGATTACTCGTTATATCTGGTTTCATAAATCCACCCTGTGAATATCCCTGCTAAATGGCAAAAATAATATTTCGGACACAGATTGCCGATAGAGTTCCATTATTCGAAACTCTACGCGGTGAAATAAATTATTTAGTGCCTGCCTTGGCCGCATTAATGGTAGAACGACTCTCTCTACCATTAACTCATCAGCGAGATGCCCTGGTGTTGGCGCGCTAATCAAGCCGGTTTACGGTGATCTATTTGATCTGTTGCCAATAGTCATCACCGAGTTTTTCTGCCAGTTGCCGGGAAACCGTCATTAATGCCTCAAGCACCTGGGGAGAATAAGGCTGCTCCTCGGTCTGGGAGGGGAAAGAGAGACATAACCCCACCGTCTCACTACGGTGTTTATTCCTCACCGAGGTTGCTAACGAACTGATACCCGGCAGCGTTTCGTTACGGGCCAATGACCAGCCCTGCTGCCGGATGGTTGCCAGCTTTTGCAGCAACGCCTCCAGCGTTTTGGGAGAGTTTGCCGAGGAGACTTCGTAGCCGGTTGCGAAACGCTCACGCACCTGCTCATCACTTTCCCGCGCCAGTATCGCGCGCCCCACAGAGGTTTCTGCCGCTGGCGAACTGGCCCCCACCGGTGTCACCACCTGTAGGAAATGGCGGCCAGGCAGCGTACGCATCACCCAATTCTCCCGCCCCTCCAACACCGATATATAGCCGGTACAGAAGGTTAACTGATTAAGCTGCATCATCGCCGCCGTGGCACTTTCCACCAGCGGAGTGGAAAGATAATGGCTGGTCACCCCAAGCAGCAGATAGCCAATATGATACTGACGGCTTTGCGGATCCCGCTCTAACAGCCCCTGGCTTTCCATCGTTTGTAGCAGGCGTGATACGGTGCTTTTTGGCAGCCTCAACCTTTCGACGACATCAGTAAAAGAAATTCCTCCTTGGCCATGCGTTATCTGCCGTTGAGAAAACAGTTTTAATACCGCGGCAGCATTTTCCAAGGTCGTCATAATTTGCCTTGTTCCACTATATGGAACTCAGTTCCCAGTCGATATTTAGAAACCTAAAACCAACACCTCTTATCGTCAAGAAGTTTATTTTTATTACACGGTGAAATCACAGCGAATGATGCTTTAATATTGAAAATACTGCACAGATCGCCAAGTTATTTTTCGAGTGAGTTGGTTTATATCCGTCTTACAGCGTTAATATCAGCATAAGATACCAATATTCACCCAGTCATCAGTGCGGGGGATGCCGCTATTAAAAGATTGCGCAAGATATAAATCGCGAGAAGTCTCGAACAGAATGATGAGGATGGACCCAAAGGCGGGGAAAAACCGGTCATGGATAGCACCACGCTGTAGAAAAAATGAAGCCGGTTTATACCGGCCACTTGTTGTTACACCGCTGGCTATTCGCCCAGGCTTTCATCTTCGTAACGCCGCTTGGCGTCTAACGCTTCCCGTTCGGTTTCGTGCTCGCTGATCAGCGTATCAGGTTTGGGGTGATCGGCCCGTAGCTCATACCAACGAACCTGCTTGCCCACTTCGCCCTTGTCTACGGCCTTGATACGCGCCGTTCTCGGGTAGGGAGGTTTACTCGGCATAGTGCTCTCCAATGTGATGACCTGCGGTTAAGTATAGACAACCACACGGAAATGCCAGTTATCGGCGCGACCCCAAATCCCGATCCTGGTGTTCACCGGCCAGCAACTGCGTCAATTCAACACAGGACTGGATCTGGCCATCACGCACGGTGAAATGAGCCAACACCCTGATCTGGCTCTGGCTGCCATCACGTTTTTCAATATTCACCCAATGATGGGTGAAGACATTTTCCCCATCAGCGGCGATGGCGAGGATCTGAAGCTGCATGCTGCAGGTGATCTGTTTAAGCAAGGCCATATGCTGGATAAACTGCGGGTAATCTAGCGTATGACCATCCACCGTCTGGTGATAGTGGCGGCTGAACAGATTGGCAATCAGCTCGGGCTGGTGTTCAGAGTTAGCTACAATTTGCTGTAAAGCCGTAAGGACAAGGGTTTGGTGGATCATGCTGTTTTCTCCGGTGTGATAACGCCCGAAGAGCATAAAGGCAATCAGCAATGGCATAATAACCGTATCAAGCTATTCAATAACGCTAATCGGCCAATCTGATGAAACTGCACAGCGAACGTTTGTTGCACGCTAAAAAACACCTGACGCCCTGGCATCAGCATCAACAGGGGCAGGTCTATCTGTTAAGCCACGGCATGATGATGTTGGAAACCGCGGGGCGGCAGTGGGCAATGACCGCCGGTAACCTTGGCTGGCTGCCGCCCCACTGTCCTCATCAGGCACTGGCCTGCGGCAAAGTGATCGGCTGGATCCTCTATTTACCCGAGAGCTGCTGCAATACACTGGCGGCAACGCCACGCTTGACCGCTGCCAACGCCTTAAGCTCGGCGCTGGTTGAACGCATTGCACAGTTTTCCGCGCCGCTTGAGATGGCGCAACAGCGTTTGGTGCAGGTTCTGCTTGATGAGATGCGAAGCGAGGAGGCCGAGCCGCTGCAATTACCGCTGCCGCAAGATGCCCGGTTGCTGAAGATTGCCTATGGCTTATTGAACGATCCCGCCAATGTGCGCCAACAAAGTGAATGGGCTGCATGGGCGGGCTTAAGCCCCCGCACCCTTAGCCGACGCTTTATGCAGGAAACCGGCATGAGTTTTTCCCGCTGGCGTCAGCAAGCCAGGGTGATCCGTTCGTTGGAGGCGCTATCGGCCGGTATGCCCGTTGCTAACGTCGCCAACGAATGTGGCTATGATAACGTCAGCGCCTATATTGCCGCCTTCCGTCAGCGATTTGGCATAACGCCAGGGCTTTATTTTACTTAGCGGCATACAGTTAAGCGGGCGCAGCATGCGGCGCCCCCTACAGCACATAGCGAGTTGGTTGGGGTTGGTCAGTGAGATCGTGGCACAAGGTGTGGCCTGGGTAAATTACTTCACCGCCTCGCCTTGCAAGACCGCCAAGATTTGCTCGACTACCTGCTGGGGATTAGCGGTGCCATCCATAACATGGTGCGCGGCCTCCTGATAGAGAGCCTCACGTACCGCCAGCACTTCCAGCATTTCTTCGGCGATGGGACGGCCAGTGAGCGTTGGGCGCTGCCCCTCTTCCGGAAACTCTGCCAGCCGTTGCGCCAATACGCTGGCTGGGGCACGCAGGTAGATCACCGTGCCATGCTGGCGCATAAAACGCCGGTTCTCTTCGGCCAGGATCGCCCCGCCGCCAGTGGCAACTATGGTTGACGGTTGGGTCACCGCTTGCAGGGTCTGGGTCTCGCGCTGACGAAAACCCTGCCAACCCACCTGTGCGACCATTTCCGCTACGTTCATTTGCGTGGTTTGCTGCATAAACAGATCGGTATCGATAAACCGATAGCCCAGCGCCTGCGCCAATGCACTGCCGACCGTGGTTTTACCTGCTCCACGAGCTCCTACCATAAAAATGGCTTGTGTCATTACGGGTTGTCCCTTTTGCGGTGACTGAATGCATTAGATTGCCTGCGAACCTGCCCGCAGGTCGATCGAGCGTTGGCGTTGTAACTGCATCATACCGCCCTGAATCTGTATTTCAATCTTTACGATAGTGTAAATTCCATAGCACAGCGGCTATTGGCAGCAAACCCATGCTTTACCTCCTGCGCCAGAAGATGCTGTAGATACGCATCCAACCGTGCAACAGGAATGGTGCGAAAGCCAAGGCGCTGGTAATAAGGTGCATTCCATGCCACTTGTACGAAAGTCGTTAGCGTTAACCGTTGGATGCCTTGGTGCAAGGCCAGCCCGGCAATCTCTTCGACTAGGCGCTTGCCCACGCCTTGCCGCTGCCAATCGGCCGCGACCGAAAGCTCGGCGATATGCCAGCTGTGCGCAAAAGGCTGAACCGCGATAAAACCGGCGATCTGCTCAGTTGGACTAGCCATCACCCACTCCCGCTGCTGAGCAATAAAATCGACGTGCTGCTGCGGGCTCATCACCTCGCCTTCGGCAATAAACTGTAACTCTGGCTGCTGGCGAAACAGTTGGGCGGCGGAACGTTCAACCGCGACCAACTGCGGGATATCCTGCGGTTGTGCCAAGCGTAGCTTCAGGTTCATGTCTGGCTCCTGGTTAGCGGCCGGCTATTTAAACAGATTTTGCCGCAGGCAGAAATCACCAATAGCGCCATATGATAATGACTCTCATTTAAATATTCAATCAACAGCGAAGATACGGCATCCTCTTCCCTGAACAACCTCAGCAGATAAAAAGCCAAAAGCAGTCGCCACACGGCGGCCTTGCAGGCTAAATTGGTATCTCAACACCGGGGGATAAATATGGCTCAACAGATTGTTACGCTGACAGACTACCCACACTTTGCCGATGTCTGTGCCGCTTGGGCATTCGGCCAATGGGGTTCACAACGAGGTGGCACGTTAGAACGTACCCGCCAACGCTTTGCTTTGTGCAGCAAACCCAGCGAGGACTTCCTGACGCTGCTGCTGATTGATGGCGAACGCCCACTGGGGATGGCCAGCCTGTGGCCAAGTGACGACCATCATCGCATGGATCTCTCCCCCTGGTTAGCCGGTGTCTTCGTGCACCCAGATCATCGGCGGCAGGGTATTGCCCAGCGCCTGGAGCAGGCGATCGTCAGCGCGGCGCAACAACGCGGCCATCCCGTTCTGCATCTGATCACCGATCACAGCGAGGCGTTGTACGCCGGTTGGGGCTGGCAGACTATTGAGCGCCGCCAGCAATATGGCGACGAAGTGGTGGTAATGGAAAAGCGATTGTGACCGGTAATCAAGTGTCACCAGGCATCATAAAATAAAAACCAAAAAGGCTGCGATAATAATCAACCAACACAGTATTGGACAGATTATTATCCGCAGCCGTCTATACCCGTCGCCTTTCAAGCTGCAGCGTTGTTACCTGCACTTACACACCCCAGTCACTTACTAAACGTAAGCTCCTGGGGATGAGTAAGTTTGTCGCCTAGCTGCAGCTTGAAATTCATAGGGTAATTCATATTGGCCGAGCTAACTGACCACTTAACTATTTATCGTGACTTAATTAACGATAAACTTCTGCAGTACCGCGCCAAGCGCTGGAATCCCCTGGATTATCCAGGCCAATGATTCGATAGTGCGTTGCACCGTCTTCAGTCGCTTTTTGTTTCAACGCATGGATAGCGTCATCCGGTGAGCCGCTGATACCGGAAACTGACACCACGCCGATGCTCTGCATGCTGCTGGCTTGAGCGCTATCAACCTGTTTGGCGCCCATGGTTGCGGCCATGGTGGAGAATGAAGCGGTGGCGATCAGTGCTGCTGCGATGCATGGTAATAGTTTCATGATTGACTCCGTTATTTTCATTTGAACTCGTTCTCAGTGAGGTTAATTATGAGTTAACCATTGAAAACAGACGTCATCCAATGTAAAGAAGCTCAATCATTGTGAGCAAAATAAGGAGAAAGTGAGAGTGGGTATTTCCTGATAGCGCATAACTTTATTTATAGCGCAAATTTTACGCTCTATTTGAAAAAATTAATAATTATATTTAGTCAACTGAGGTAACCCGGTTTATTTTATAGCAATTTTCCTTCTCCCTGCCCCCGCTTAACGGATAATTGGGCCAAACCTGGCCCAATTATCCGGCAGACATTCCTCTATCGACTTGCTACGCCCGTTCAGCGCAATGGCTCTGGCAGGGTTAACACCCACAGTTCACTCAAGGACTCTGGCTGTGCCAATGGACGCAATTCAATCGTCGTGTTTACCGGTTTACCTGCCAAACTCAGTTTCCCTTGCTGATCCAACTGATAATCGCCAATCTTCTTCCCTTCAGGCTCGGCGTTGACCAGCTTGGCCTGCAAACCAAAATCATTGTCGTTAATCACCGCCAGTGTGCGGTTATCGATCAGCGCCAATCCTTCCACCTTTTCCTGCTGCCAACCCAGTTTACGCAGATCGACCACTTCACGTTTCTGGGCCAACTTAACTCCGCGCTTGGCCAATTCGCTGGCATCAGCAAATTCTAACGCCTTACCCTGGCCGTCGAACGACGTCAGATCGCTGGCCTGGCTGAGATCAACCAGATAGATCTTGTTCATCATCTGTTTGTCTTTGTCACTGCCCTGTTCGATCAGCAGGATGTGTTGATTATCGACCGCCACGATATCGCCAATCTTGGCATCTTTGGCTTTCTGGTAACGGGTGATATCGATCGGATAACCATACATGGCCGTTTTGCCACTGGCAGGGTCAAAGCTGACCAAACGGGTAAACTGCGCCTGGTTTTTGCTCTTGCCATCGATATCCAGCGTGCTCTGCACCGCGGCCAGGATCCGCCCATCCGGCAACCGGGTTACGCCTTCAAAACCCCGGTTCGGTTGACGCCATTTAATGATGTTAGGCAGACCGCTGGCAACCGCCTGCTCACCCGCTAACGGCGTTGGGCCATATTTCGCCAGGATCTTACCCTGGCCATCGATATGGATCAGGAAGGGGCCATATTCATCACTCAGCCAATAGCCTCCCTTGCCGTCTGGCGTGATCCCTTCGGTATCCAACCCGCGTTTGTCACTCGGCAGCGGCTTGAGCGTATCCGTCAATGCCACTTCATTGGTTGAGCCAATCAGGTTGCCAGGCAACGGCAAGCCGCTAATAGGGCCTTTATCATCGTGCAGAGGACGGGCTTGGGTGGCAACGGCCTTACCGCCACCAATACGGATTTCCATCAATAAGGGAACAAAAGCCGGATTGGCAAAAATCTTGGCCTCCTGTTTGCCGACTGCTGGCGCATCGGCGTTCGGGCCACGATCGGTCACGGTAGTCAGCAGTAGATCCCCCCCTTCCTGGCCATTAAATACCAGCCCGGAACCAATCCCTACCGGTAGCCCATTGGGAAACTGGCTGGCAAAAGCGCCGGAATAGCCCACGCGATCGCCATCAGGAAAGCTGACGTTGTAACGAGCAACGCCAATATCGGCAGCATGGGACAACAGCGGTAATACAGAGGCCAACAACACGCCAAGCGGTTTGATTCTCATAGCATTAACTCTTTGTAAGGGAAAGTAACAGCCTGAGAGCCTAACCACCGATGGTGACACTTTTATGACGACAGAGGTTAAATTAGCAGATAACAAATAGAAATAAACAATCAGCCCTTCATTATTGAGTGATAAAAACCAATTGAAAAATAAGAATTTACCCATGCGAAAAATAAAACACGGAATTAATCCTATATAAAATAGGAAAATTACCCATAAGCAAGATAAAAAAACAGCAAAAAATATGATAATTTCTTAAAATACTCGCTTTCACATAGACAAAATAAAAAGATAGGGCTTTAATACCGGCCGTCATCGAAGGTGTGCGCGAAAATTTATGCTATAGGCCACTACAATATTAAAAAGGTGCTCTATAGTTTTAGTGCTAACGCCCGTTAGTTTTTTCCCCAGCAGGATGGAGTTTATGTCAAAGCGACTTTTTGCCGAATTTTTCGGTACTTTTTGGTTGGTGTTCGGTGGTTGTGGTAGCGCAGTGCTGGCCGCAGCGTTTCCTCAATTAGGTATTGGTTTTGCTGGTGTGGCTTTAGCGTTCGGCCTTACCGTGGTCACCATGGCCTACGCTGTCGGCCATATTTCTGGTGGGCACTTTAACCCAGCGGTCACAATGGGATTATTTGCAGGCGGCCGTTTCCCTGCCAAAGATGTTATTCCCTATGTGGTTGCTCAGGTAATTGGTGGTATTGCTGCCGCCGCGGTACTTTATTTTGTTGCCAGCGGAAAAGCCGAGTTTGATGCAACTGCCAGCGGTTTAGCCTCTAATGGCTACGGTGAGCATTCACCGGGTGGCTATTCTTTGCAGGCCGCCATCATTATTGAACTAGTATTGACTGCATTCTTCCTGATCGTTATCCATGGTGCGACCGATAAACGCGCACCGGCAGGCTTTGCGCCTTTGGCCATCGGCCTGGCGTTGACGCTGATCCATCTGATCAGTATTCCTGTTACCAATACCTCAGTTAACCCGGCACGTAGTACCGCCGTGGCAATCTTCCAGGGTACCTGGGCGTTGCAACAGCTGTGGGTATTCTGGCTGGTACCGCTGATCGGCGGTGTTATCGGTGGTTTGATCTACCGTTGCCTGTTAGAAGACAAGAAGTAAGCGTGGATTTTCAGGGCAGCCCACAACGGCTGCCCTGAAATTTTAACCTTTCACCGCTTCAAACATCATGATGTCACTGGTAAATGTGCCGTCGGCCTGAATCGCAAAGTGTTGGCGAACATCTTCTGCTACCCCCTGCTGTAACGCACGGATCGCCGTGACAAAATGCTCAGGCGTCCGCATCCGCGCCACCCAACTGCTGAACTCCAGATCCAAACGATCGGTCGTGACTTCCCGCACCAACAACCCAGACTCGGTCAACATGCTCAGCCACTCACCTGGTGCATAGTTGCGCACGTGCGAAGTATCCCGCAGCACTTCGACCGTTTGCAGATAGATATCCAATAACGGATGCCCCGGGGAGACCACATCCATAAAGATGGCTCGCCCGCCTGGTTTCAATACCCGTTTAACTTCACGCAGTGCCCGACCCACATCGTGCCAATGGTGTGCCGAGTAGCGGCTGATCACCACGTCAAAGCTGGCATCATCAAAGGGTAACGACTCCGCTACGCCCTGCTGCAGCTGAATATTCTCCAATCCCTTTTCCTGCGCCGCGTTGCCAACCACCGTCAGCATCTGCGCCGAAAGATCGTACGCCACCACCTGCCCGACATGGGCCGCAGCGGTAAAGCTGGCGTGCCCTGCCCCGCACCCCAGATCGAGCAAGCGGGCCTCGGTACTCCCTGCCAACTGCTTGGCCAGGCGTTGCAGATCTTTCCCTTGCGCATGTACCGCACTGGTCAGGTAGGCATTGGCCTGTTCGCCAAACTGGCGGTCGACCGCATTTTTATGGCTGTTGCTGATGCTCATAGCTGCTCCCATTATTATCTGGCTTACGCCGGTGCCGAGATGGCTGGTAATGACTATAATCAAGCAGCTATACGGGTACAATATGAGCAGTTATCCTAGTATAAACAGGTACCACCCTAATGGAATCAGACGCAATATCCAGCCAGAAAGCCCTAGGTGCCTTTTTGCGTGCGCACCGCGAGCGGATCACGCCAGAAATGCTGGGCCTGCCCACCGCAACACGCCGCCGCACCAGTGGTTTGCGCCGTGAAGAGCTGGCACAAATCAGCGGTATTAGCGCCACTTGGTATACCTGGATAGAACAGGGGCGCGAGGTGTCAATTTCCCCCTATACGCTGGCACGCATCGCCACGGCGTTACGGCTGGGCCATGCCGAGCGGCACTACCTGTTCACCCTGGCACATATCACCGATCCTGAAAAAGAACAGCCGCAGGAGACGGTTAATGCCGCCGTGCTGCAAAGCGTGCATCAAATAACCGTGCCCTGTTATCTGCTCGATCTCACCTGGAATATGGTGGCCTGGAACCCACAGGCGGAGGAGCTGTTCTGCGATTGGCTTAAGCAGGCAAAAACCCCCAACCTGCTGCACTTCATGTTTTTTCACCCTCAGGCGAAGGTGCTGGTCAGTGACTGGGAAAATCGGGCTCGACGAGTGGTGGCCGAATTTCGTGCCGAAACCAGCCATCATCAGGGAACGGAAGAGATACGCGCCTTTGTGCGCAATATGACCCACAACAGCGAAGCTTTTCACCATTGGTGGAAGCAGCAGGACGTGATGGCCCGTGAAGGTGGTGAACGTACCTTCAGCCACCCACAGCAGGGGGAGCGGCATTTTCAGCAGGTCACGTTCTACCCGGCGGAGCACAGCGGGTTGAAGTTGGTTATGTTAATGCCGTTATGCTAGCCCGCTAAAAAATTATTGCGCCTGGCAAACGGCGTTAGCGGGTTTGGTCACTGTCAATCTTCGCCAGAACCTGGCGGTAGGCTTTGACTTTCTGACGTTTTTTCAGCCAGGTAGTGGTTGAAACAACAAAAATGGCACCGGACATGGCCAATACGCCGGTAGGATGACCATAAAACGCCATCAGAGCAAAGTAAGCGGCTGAAACAATTGCCACCCATTTCGCCGAATTGCCGACGGCATTTTTTTCTAGACTCAACCGACGGAGAGCTTCTTCTTCACTGATCCCCATACGCGCTCCTTGTGAAATTAACACTCCATTATATGTGGAGATCCCGCTGAATTTTCAATCGGTTTCTCAGTAAAGATGCGTAAATTTCAATACGTTGTTCGCAGCAGGAACGTTCGCGGTCGGGAAATTTGAGTATGACGCCCGGCACGGAGAGCATTTTCTGTACCGGGACATCAATTTTACAGATTGCTGCCTGAGGTAGTCAGCGGCATCGCGCCAAACTGACCGCTGTTGAAATCACGGAAAGCCTGTTGGATCTCCGCCTCGTTATTCATCACGAAGGGGCCGTAACCGACGATGGGCTCATCGATAGGCTCACCACTCAGCACCAGCAAGCTGACGTCACCATTTGCCTCAAGGGTGATGGAGTCGCCAGCGCGATCCAGCAGCACCATTTGCGTTTCCCGCACAATCTGCTCGCCGTTAACCAGAATCGCCCCATGCAGCATAACCACGGCCAGCGTATGCCCTTCTTCCACCTGCAAGGTGGTGGTATGCCCGGCGTTCAGCTTCATATCCCACACGTTGATCGGGCTGAAGGTACGCGCTGCGCCAGCATGACCGCCGTAGTTCCCGGCAATCACCCTGACCTGCCCGGCGTTATCCGCCAGAGGCACGACAGGAATATCCTGGTTGAGCAAAGTCTGGTAACCCGGCGCCGCCATTTTGTCTTTGGCTGGCAGGTTGACCCAAAGTTGTACCATTTCTATGGTGCCCCCTTTCTGCGAAAAGTCTTTGGAATGAAACTCTTCGTGCAAGATGCCTGACGCTGCCGTCATCCACTGCACATCGCCAGGGCCAATCACCCCACCGCTGCCGGTGGAATCGCGATGCTCTACTTCGCCCTGATAGACAATGGTGACCGTTTCAAACCCGCGATGGGGATGCTGCCCCACGCCACGTCGGCCACTGTGCGAACGGAATTTGGTTGGCGCAGCGTGATCCAGCAGCAGGAACGGGCTCATCTCTGCGCCCAGCTCGTTATATGAGAACAGGGAATTCACCAGAAAACCGTTGCCGACCCAGTGAGCTTCCGGGCTGTTATAAACACCAAGGATCTTTTTCATCTTAAACTCCTGTTGCAGGCCTCGCGGCCTAACGTTGATGACAGAAGTTTAGTCCAAGGCGATTTGCCGCAGTAGTCGGCAAGATATACACTCAGTGTTCTATCAATAGAACGATAAGGGCACCGATGCAGACAGACCTGAACGATCTGTATTTCTTCGCCAGCGTGGTAGACCATCAGGGATTTGCCCCGGCAGGGCGTGCGCTGGGCATTCCCAAATCGAAGCTCAGCCGCCGCGTGGCGCAGTTGGAAGAACGGCTCGGCGTACGCCTGATCCAGCGTTCAACCCGGCGTTTCTCGGTGACCGATTTGGGGCAAAGCTATTATGTGCACTGCAAGGCGATGCTGGTTGAGGCCGAAGCGGCACAGCAGGCGATCGAACAAACCCGGGCGGAGCCTTGCGGCACGGTACGCATGTCTTGCCCGGTGGCGATGTTGCATACGCGTATCGGTAGCATGGTGGCCAGGTTTATGGCGGATTATCCACGGGTGACGGTACATCTGGAGGCGACCAACCGCCGGGTCGATGTGGTGGGTGAAGGGTTGGATCTGGCGGTTCGCGTCAGGCCACCGCCGTTAGAAGACAGCGACCTGGTATTGAAAATCCTGGCTCAGCGCAGCTGGTGCATCGCAGCCAGCCCGGCATTGGTACGCACCATCGGCGCTATCGATTCACCTGCTGGGTTACAGCACTACCCAACGCTCGATCTCGGCCCGGCGAGAACGCAGCATCAATGGCAACTCAGCGGCCCAGAGGGGCAAACGTTTCAGTGGGAGCATCAGCCCAGACTGGTCACCGACGATATGCTGATGCTGCGTACCGCGGCGATTGCTGGGGCCGGTATCGTTCAACTGCCGACCATGATGATGCACGACGAGATCCTGCGGGGCGATCTGGTGCAGCTGTTGCCCGGTTGGCAACCTCAGGGCGGCGTGATCCACATTGTCTATCCCTCACGCCGTGGCATGCTGCCAGCGGTACGGCTGCTGATAGATTTTCTGGCTCAGCAGTTTGCCACCCTGGAGGAAGCGTGATCAGGCGGTGATTTCGATCGCGTTGCCGTCTGGATCGCGAATGATGGCCTCATAAAAGCCATCACCGGTCCAGCGCGGTGCCGCCTGCAAAATCCCCTCTTGGCTGGCCCGCTGTGCCAGTTCATCCACCAACGCCTCGCTTCCGAGCGACAGTGCAATATGGGCCCAGCCAACGCGTTCCTCCCCTTTCCCCCCCGGCAACAGGCCAGGCACGCACATGATCTCCAGCGCGGGGCCATCCGCCAGTTGAACAAAACGCGAGGTAAAGCCTGGGCGATTTTTGCTCACATACTCCTCCCCTGCTACGCCATTGAAATAGCGCTGCCAGAAGCCGACCTGAGCCTCAATATCCTCTGTCCATAGGGCAACATGGGCGATTTTCATCCTCATTCTCCATCATCTGCGGAAATATACAGCACGCTACCGCCACTGAGAGTGACCTGCTGCTCGAGCTGCGCATGGCCGCCACGGGCAATCACCAGATAATCGACCTGGTTGGCGGGCATGAGCGTATAAGGCGCATAGGTATTGAACTTGTCGCGGGTACACAGCACCGCGACGTTGCCAGCGCGTGCCAGCATTTGCTTCTTGAACTGCGCCTCCTGATAGCGCAGCGCGGTAAAGCCACTGTCGGGATCGTAAGCACAAACGCCGGTGAAGGCGATGTCGAAACGAAACGCGGCAATCTCGGCCAATGCCTTGGCATCGACGCTGCCGCCGATTTCTGCATCTAGCTCACCGCCTATCAAAATAGTACGTATCCCAGGGCGTTCCAGCAGGCGGCTAGCCACGCTTAGCGCATTGGTCACCACGGTGAGTTGCCGATCGCGGGGCAGCAGATCGGCCAGATAAAGATAGGTACTGCCCGCATCAAGAAAGATCACCTGCCCGGTCTGGATCAGAGGCAAGGCTGCCTGGGCCAGCCGATGTTTTTCATCGCCACTAATCTCAACCCGCTCGGCCATATAGCCACCGGCAGGCGTGAGCGCCAACGCCCCACCATAGATCCGTTTGCACAGGTTTTGCGCCGCCAGTTGGCGCAGATCGCGGCGGATGGTGGCCTCGGTGGTATGCAGTTGCGCCGCCATTTCAATCGCCAGCACTCGCCCCTGCTGTTGCAAGGTGGCGAGAATGGCTTGGTGGCGCTCATTGGGCAGCAGTTTTGACATTCTGAAGGTCCGGCAAAGTAACAACGAGCATAAATGTATACAAACGAACACAAACGTACAATCGTTTTCTATAAAAAGCGCTTTTGGCGATTTTCGCCGCCAGGATGTTGGCTATACTGGAAAAAGTTACGTTAACGCAGATGTAACGCTCTGATTAATCACCCATTGAAAGGCAAGTTGCGGCTTGAAAGGAAAAACAATGCTATTGAGAGTTGCAAACTGGCTGTTTCAACTGCCGGGAAGGCTATTGGCACCGATCTTCCGCAATCGACTGACCCTGTTGATCTTCTTTATGCTGGTTGCAGCCGGGGTTTTGCTGGCTAAACGCCACTTGAGTGAAGGGGAACAGGAGGAGAGTTTTACCCTTGCCGCCCCCCAAAATTACGTGATCCAACGGGAAGCCCCATTACGGGAGGCACGCCAACACTGCGTTGGGCCGTTGCCAGATAATCAGGGCAGCCCATGGCCCGCTTCGGCAGGTTATCTCCATGAGCCAGATTGGCAAGCAGGCAGCAAATTGCAGACGTTGACGCTGGATAATCAGCACAATGAATTTGCCGTGTTGGTCAAACTGGAGAACACCACCAAGCAACTGCTGGCCGAGGTGTTCCTCCCGGCCGCCAGCAGCTTCAATATCAAGCTGGAGCCCAACGGCCGCTATGTGATGAAGGTGAAAAACATCCACAGCGGTTGTAGCTTCCGTAAGGCCCTCTCGGTGGCAGATCGGCCCGATGGCAGGCTGCCATTAACCTTTTCAGAGGAGGGGCCAAACCAATATCATCCAATCAGTGATAGGGAGTTCTAGCACGGTTATCGGGTTACTTTTTCGCTGGATGGTCGCGGCGGAACAGCTCCCAGCTGTCAATCTCTTGCCCATCAGGCAAAGTGCAGGTGGAATACTGCCCCTGAGCATTCTGTTTGGGGTTAAGCTTGCCGCCAATCTGGCTGCAATACACATCTGCCGGATTCGCCATACCAATCACCTTTGGCGGCGCAGGCGCATCATCATGGGTTTTCGCCGTACACCCCTGTAACAAAGCTACACTAGCGAAAAGAGAAAGTATCAGCATCTTGCTCATTGAGATTATCTTCACCGTGAGTTGAGTAGGAGCATCGCTGACCCCAGGGGATCAGGAAATAAAGGACATACCCTGCTTGAGCACCAGATCGCAGGCTTTCTGCTTCACCTTCTCGGTGATTTGCGAGGTGCCAAGGCTATTGAGATCCAGCGTGTTGCCCTTGCCGGTAAGCAACAGGCCACCCAGACCTTGCTGATAATCTTCACTGTTGGCATTGGCCGTGCTGGTGATGCCCAGTTTATTCAGCAGTTGGTCTTTCACCGCTTCGGTGCCGTTCGCCGATAGAACGTTATTCTGCACGCAGTACTGCAAGATCCCTGCGGCGTTGGTCATGCTGGAGGAGCTCAATGCTTTATCACCGCCGTTGAGTAATCCACTCAGCGAAGACAGCGACATGCCACCGCTGCTGGTGCTACCACCCGATTTGCTCAGTTCTGTGGCGGCACTGCCAAGGGAGTCCATCAACCCGGCGGCCTGGGCACTGCCCGTAGCCATTACCGTGGTCAAGCTCAGGGCCAACAATAAGCGATGTTTGGTATTCATAACGGCAAGACTCCTGTTTAACTGCAAAATGATGGCGCAATTAACACCACGCTTAGCTCGGACGCCGTGCCAACCGACAAGTTCCGTTTATTCGGACTGCCGCGCATTTTTCAGAACATCGGCAAGTCATCACAACTGCCAGCGTAACCAAGCGAAGAACACGTTACCGTTGTTGTAAGTACCCGGAATATAGGTGGCCTGGAAGGTCAGTTGCTTATAGCCGATCGAGGCCAACGGCAGCGGCGCGGGGATCGGGATATATTTCCAGTTGTCACGAGCGGTCACGCTGGCGGTAAATCCCAGCCCCAGACGGAAATCCTCCCCTTCAATCGGTCGCCAGATCTTCTCATAGGCATAACCGCCGATCGGCTCCCACTTGTTGAAGGAGTCCTTGAACGCCATCAGGTAGATCGCGTGCCAATCACCATCGGCATCAAACCGTGAGATGCCATAGCCAGCCCCCCAAGGGCGCTCGTTATACTCGTCGGTCTTTTCCTTGTCGTAGGTCCAGCGGTTGTGCCAAGTGATCGCCGGGAGATAGAGCTCCTTATTGGGCGAGTTGTTCCAGGTTTCCGCCACGTTGCCGGTAAAGCGCCCCCACCAGCCTGGATCTTCTGCGTGCGCGGCATTGCTATTTTCCGCACTAACCTCGGCGTAGGAAGGCAGTGCAGGAAATATCAACGCCAACCCCCCGGCTAACAAGATCCTTTTAACCACCATTTCACAACTCCTGTAAAAATAAAACCGGGGATTCTTACCGATCGTCCTATCCTGAGCAAGCCGTATCTTACTGGTCCGATGCTTTTATCGCCCCTCGTTGAGAGAAGGTTAAGTTTGGTGCGCGATGGCGTGCTAGCGGCATACGTGCTCAAGTTATGCGCCTGGATACGCGTTGTCTGTCAGAAAACTCCGGTTATCCTGCTTGCACCTCAACGACTTATGGAGGAACCTTAGCTTTTATTTGCCGGGGGGATAAGTATGGTTATTGGTCCATTTATTAATGGTGCAGCAATATTGGCCGGTGGCATTGCAGGGGCAATGTTGGGCCATAGACTACCGGAGCGGGTGCGCCTGGCATTGCCAATGACCTTTGGTATTACCTCCATGGGGATGGGCATAGTGCTGATTGGCAAGGTAGCTCATATGCCGGTGATGGTATTGGCGCTGGTGCTGGGAGCGCTGCTTGGCGAGCTTTGCTACATCGAACGAGGCATCAGCCGCATCGCAGGCTGGGCCCGTAATCTGATGTCTCCCAAAGGCGCTGTCAGAGAGGACCAGAAAGAGTTTCTGGAGGCATATGTCGCCATTATCGTGCTGTTTTGTGCCAGCGGCACCGGCATCTTTGGCTCGATGCACGAAGGGATGACCGGGGATGCCAGCGTGCTGATTGCCAAATCTTTCCTTGATCTGTTCACCGCGCTGATTTTTGCTTCCACGCTTGGCCTGGCCGTAGCGCTGATCGCCGTCCCGCAGTTGGTCATCCAGTTAGCGCTGGCGTTTGGTGCCGTGTTCATTTTGCCGCTGACCACACCGGCAATGCAGGCCGATTTCTCTGCCGTTGGCGGATTAATGATGTTGGCCACCGGCTTGCGCATCTGCGGCATCAAGCTGTTCCCGGTAGCCAATATGCTGCCAGCATTGGTGTTGGCGATGCCGATTTCGGCGGCCTGGATTATGTTCTTCTGAGCGCCACTCTCCCACTCTAAATTATCTTCCTCCTGGCGTAGCGAAAAATTGACGCCCGGCCAGGAGAGAAGTGAAGATGGCGGAAAGTACCTATCTGGCGTTTCCCTTCTGCCCTTGCCGCGATTTTCAGCGGACATCAATGCAAGAAAAGTACCGCCCCCTGCGAAAACCGTTCTTGCTACCCCTTTGGGGTCGTAAACTCCTTGATACGATAAGCAATCCTTCCCCAAACCCGCTCAACTTGAACAAGCCACCACTTTCACCAACTGTTAATGCTGACGCCCTACAAGCGACTCGCATTTTCAACGATTAACCGCGCGACATCGCCAGCCGTTCCCTGCTGCGCACGGTTAAATAACAATAAATTGACGTGAATGTGGAGCAATCAATGAGGATCACCATAGGTTCATTCATCCTGCAACAGCTGCGTGCCCTGAAAGTGGATCGCATCTACGGCGTGCCCGGCGATTACAACCTGGCGCTGCTGGAAACCATCGAGCATGACCAAGAGTGCGAATTCATTGGCAACTGTAACGAGCTTAACGCCGCTTACGCCGCCGATGGCTATGCCCGTCTCAAAGGCGCCGGGGCGTTGATCACCACCTATGGCGTGGGCGATCTGGCGGCCCTTTCCGGCATTGCCGGAGCCTATGCGGAATCAGCTCCGGTGATTTGCATTGCAGGTACACCACCGCTGCACGCCATGCAGGGCAATGCGCTGCTGCACCACTCTCTGGCAGACGGCAATTTTGATAACGTGATGAACTGTTTCCGGCAGTTTACCGTGGCGCAGGCGCTCATCACCCCGGAAAATGCCGCAACGGAGATCCCGCGGGTCATTGCCTGCGCTTGGCAACGTAAGAAGCCGGTTTACCTGCAGCTACCTTCAGACATTTGTGAAGTGGAAATTGAGGTTGCCGATAACCCCGCCCCATATCGTTTGCCAAGCAGCGATGCCAGCCATCTTCAGCTTGCCAGCGCAGCCCTGCTCGCACGGATTAGCCGTGCTAAACGGCCAATCATCCTGATCGATCAGATGGTCGAACGCTATCACCTTCAAACGCAGGTGTTAGCGTTGGCGGATAAATTCGCCATCCCGCTAACCAATATGCCCACGGCAAAATGTGCGATCTCAGAGAACACGCCGGGCTGGCAAGGCGGCTACAACGGCGATCTGTCTCGCCCCGAGTTGTTTGAGCTGATGGCCGAGTCAGATTGCATCCTCAGCTTTGGCGTACGCCTGGTGGATTCCACCACCGGTTATTTCAGCCAGCAGATCCCAGAGCAGTCAGTGGTGGATATTCAGCCTTTTTCGCTGAAGCTGGATAATCTGTCCTATCCGGCGGTAACGGCAAGCGAGCTGCTGCAAGCTCTATTGGAGAAAGTTCCTGCCACCAGCCTGCCGCCGCTGAAGCCACTATCCCGGCCGCAACAAAAACTGGCGCAGCCAAGCAGCGAACCGCTCGATCAGGACTATTTCTGGCAGCGGATACAGCGCTTTATTCAGGCGGATGACGTGCTGGTCGTTGAAAATGGCACCTCTGGGGCAGCGATCGGCGGCATGCGGATGCCAAATGGCGTTACGGTGGTCAACCAACCAATATGGGGATCGATCGGCTATACCTTACCCGCATTACTCGGCACGATGATGGCCGCGCCCCAACGGCGGCAGTTGCTGTTTATTGGTGATGGCTCCTTCCAGCTCACCGCCCAGGAACTCTCAACGCTGTTACGCCATCAGCAAAAGCCGATCGTCTTTCTGATCAATAACGACGGTTACACCATTGAGCGCTATATCCTTGGCGAAACGTCGTCTTATAACGATATCGGCTCGTGGGATTACGCAAGACTCCCGGCGGTGCTAAGCCCGCAGACACAGGCGTTTTGCGTCGCGGTAGCAACCAGCCAACAGCTGGAGATGGCGCTGGAGCAGGCTTCGCGTCAGGACCAGTTGGCGTTTATCGAGGTGAAATTGCCGAGGATGGACTCCCCACCGGCGATGAAAGAGTTCTGCCGCCGCTGCAACAGCTTTAACTTTGGGCTGCACAACCCAAGGCGCATTGGCTGATAAAACCAGGGCCTGGCACAGGGATACCGCCAGGCCAAACTGAACGGGTATACTGTGATCCTCTCAACGGCTAGGCAAAAGGCCATTAAAGATGTATTTTATATACATCAAATATAGAGGAACACCATGATGGATCAGCAGCCCCCCCTGCCAGAAAACTACTACACCCAAAAATACTCCCTGACGGCCACCCATTCCGAAGTCCTTGAGGCAGCCAAACTGATCGCGCCCGGCAAGACGCTGGATCTGGGCTGTGGCAGCGGCCGCAATGCGCTGTATCTCAACCTGAAAGGTTTTGACGTTACCGCCTGGGACAAAAATGCTGCATCAATCGCCGCGATAAACCAGATCATAGCCACCGAGCAGCTTGCACATATCAGCGCCAGTGAGCAGGATCTCAATACTCACCGCTTTAGTGGCCAGTACGACTTTATCCTGTCTACCGTGGTGTTTATGTTCCTGGACCGCCAGCAGATCCCACACATCGTGCGCAATATGCAAGACAGCACGGTCAAAGGAGGCTACAACCTGATCGTCGCGGCCATGGATACGCCAGATTATCCCTGTACGGTGCCCTTCTCATTCACCTTCAAACCGGATGAGTTAGCAGACTATTATCAGGATTGGGACATCATCAAATATAACGAGAACCCCGGCGAGCTGCACCGCGTCGATGCCGAGGGCAACCGCATCAAACTGCGTTTCGCTACCTTGCTGGCGCGTAAATAGCCCGTAAGTGTCACGCAGTACAAACCCATTGTCAGGCAGATGAAAACCGCGTTGGGCATAACGCTATAGACTGTTAAGGGTAACGATCCGTTTATTCCCTTAGGAGGGCGTATGCCTAATGTGACCATACTGGACAGCGTAGTCCGTTTCCTCGATCGTCAGCACGGCCTGTATATCAACGGCCAATGGCAAACCTCACAGGCCGAATCGCGGCTGGCGGTCTATAACCCAGCCGACGGCAAACAAATCTCCTGCACCGCCGATGCCAACGCCGCCGACGTGGAGCTGGCGGTCACCTCGGCCCATCAGGCCTTTACCGCTGGCGTTTGGGCACAACGCCTGCCCGCCGAACGTGAGCGTATTTTACTGCGCTTCGCCGATCTGGTTGAACAACACGCCGAGGAGCTGGCCCAGTTGGAAACCCTGGAACAGGGGAAATCCATCAACATCTCCCGCGCCTTTGAAGTGGGCTGCACGCTGAACTGGATGCGCTATACCGCCGGGCTGACCACCAAGATCGTCGGGCAAACCCTGGATGTCTCCATTCCGATGCCGCCGGGAGCCAAATATCAGGTCTATACCCGCAAGGAGCCGATCGGCGTAGTGGCCGGAATTGTCCCCTGGAACTTCCCGCTGCTGATTGGCATGTGGAAGGTGATGCCAGCGCTGGCTGCGGGCTGTTCCATCGTCATCAAACCGTCTGAAACGACGCCTCTCACCCTGCTGCGTATAGCTGAGCTAGCCAGCGAGGCAGGAGTACCACCGGGCGTGTTTAACGTGGTGACCGGCAAAGGAGCTATCTGCGGTAAGGCGCTGACGGAACATCCGCTGATCGCCAAAGTGAGCTTTACCGGCTCCACGCCGGTGGGGAAAGGGATCGCACGCGCGGCGGCGGATCGGTTGACCCGCGTCACGCTGGAGTTAGGCGGTAAAAACCCGGCCATCGTGCTGAAAGATGCCGATCTGCAGCAGGTGATCGAAGGGTTGATGGCCGGCAGCTTCCTCAACCAGGGGCAGGTCTGCGCCGCCAGCTCACGTATCTATATTGAAGCCCCGATTTACGATCGGCTGGTCGCCGGTTTTGAGCAGGCAGTGAAGTCGCTTTCTGTCGGGCCGGGGATGGATGGCAACGCCCAGATCAACCCGCTGGTGTCCAAAGAACACCGCAACAAGGTGGCCGCCTATTTGGATGACGCCCGCAACAAACACGCCGAGTTGATCACCGGAGCCGCCGGGCCTGACTTGCAAGGCTTCTATATTCCCCCGACGCTGGTGATCAATCCCGATGACAGCCTGAACCTGGCGCGGGAAGAAGTGTTTGGCCCGGTCGTCAACCTGATCCGCGTAGCGGATGCCGAAGAGGCGCTGCAGAAGGCCAACGATACCGACTATGGCCTGACGGCCAGCCTGTGGACCACCAGCCTGCAAGCGGCGATGGCTTATACGCCACGCATTCAGGCGGGCACGGTGTGGGTCAACACTCATACGTTAATTGATGCCAACATGCCGTTTGGCGGCATCAAGCAGTCTGGCAGCGGCCGTGATTTTGGCCCGGACTGGTTGGATGCTTATACCGAGTCCAAATCGGTGTGTATTCGCTATTAGTTAGCACTGCATTGAAAGAGTCAGGGGGGCGAATCGCAGAGTTCGCCCCCCTGTGTTATTTGCCGTCACCCGATATCGCTGCTTCCCCTCACCCCAACCCTCTCCCACAGGGAGAGGGAGCTGGTACGGAGTTAGGCTCAGGTGCAGGAGTCGTTCTTTGGCATACTGCTGACAAACGCCAACAGAACCAAACCGTAGGGGTGCTGCATGCTGCGCCCGTCTGGATAATCAATAGATTGCAGGAGCTCGCTGTTCCTCTACTCCTTCAATCTCTCTCACAGGGAGAGGGAGCTGGTACGGAGTTAGGCTCAGGTGCAGGAGTCGTTCTTTGGCATACTGCTGACAAACGCCAACAGAACCAAACCATAGGGGTGCTGCATGCTGCGCCCGTCTGGATAATCAATAGATTGCCGGAGCTCGCTGTTCCTCTACACCTTCAATCTGGCTTACTGCTGCTTTTGCCCGTTCAGATTCAGCGTTGGCGTTTCATCGAAGAAGTTCCATGGTTTCAGCAAGGCGTGCACCCACTCAGTTGGCATAATCGGCCACTCTTCCGCTCGCGCCACATGGGTGGTGCCGGTGGTGAGCCAGACCACGTCGTCGGTATTGTCTATCGGCTGGTTGTCCGCCGTGTACTTGCCCAGCCCGGTATCGTGGATCGAGCGGTTGGGGTATTTGCCTTCCGGATAGCGTTCATTCGGGTTGTAGCGGATCACCCACAGTTGCCGATCCATAAAGCTCAGGCGGTGGTAAATCCATTCGTCATTGCCAAAATTGGCCTCCTTGGCGATCGGGTGCGTACCGCCCGCATACGGGATCAACTGATAGGAAACCGGGTTACCCATCTTGTTCAACCGGCTCGGGTTGCTCAGCAAACGGAGGGTAGAAGGATCGAATTTCTGTGCCGCCTGCTGTTCGGTAGTCACTTTCACCTGATCGACCTGCATGGTGCTGGTGCGCGGGCCGCTCCGATCGTTAGGCTTCACATCTGGGTTCAACTCCACCAGGCTGTTATTTTCGCCATCCACATCCATATCCATATCCATATCCAGCCGGAAGTTGTAAAGGATAGCTTTCGTCGCGGGGATATAAATAATCGCAGAAACAAGAAGAGAATATGGGGGAAAAGGAAAGGTACGACACCATCCATAGTGCCGTACCTTGACTATTACTTGCGATTAAGCGCCGCAGCGAGCCAGATCGGCTGGTTCACGAGTCAAAAATTCACCGAACTTGCCTTGGCAGGTGGCAACGCGACGGCAAACGGTTACCGCAGAGGTACCGGTACCTGTGGTTTGACGCTCATAGGTAATAACACAGCCAAGTACATAACCACCAATAACATTTGAAACTTCAGATGCGTTTAATTTCTTCATAAATATATCCTTATAGTAATTACCAAAATGAACTTGCAATATTTTGCTAGAAAATAACTTTAATTTAACGAGATATTATCGTCTTAAAGCGATTAAATTATAATAATAGAATAAATCCACAGTCAACATTAAAGCCTTACCTATCCCACGTTATGGATTGGTCTTGATTAAAAACAAGAATAATCCATCATTAACCCCCTAAACATACATTCATTATATGATTAATAAAAAATTATCTGGTGTAAGATATTACAATATCGGCAACAGGAATAAACCCAACTGACCAGTTATCATCGCATTGGGCTTTATTGAATAGAGTTCATCCTGGTAAGTCCCCAACAGCAGAACAAACACGAGTTGATTACGTGATCTTTATCACTGTATAAATAAACAGCATATGTAACATAACCAATCAGGAACAACAATCAATACCACTGGAGAATACCATGAATAAAAATATCGTTAGCTGGTTTGAAATTTATGTTACTGATATGCCACGAGCAAAGAAATTCTATGAGGCAGTATTCGACACGCAGTTAGAAAAACTGGAAACCGAGGGCATGGAATACCTGATGTTCCCTTACCAGGAAGGGGGGGAAGGGTCTGGCGGCGCACTGGTTAAAATGGCTGGCGTGCCAGTTGGAACGGGCGGCACCATGGTTTATCTGTCATGTGAGGATTGCGCCGTAGAAGAAAGCCGCATTGTGCCAAACGGCGGTGAAATCCTGAAAGAAAAATTTGCCATCGGCGAACATGGTTTTATTTCCATCGCCAAAGACAGTGAAGGCAACGTGATTGGCCTGCATTCCATGAAATAATACCCCTCACCCTAACCCTCTCCCAAAGGGAGAGGGGATCAGATCGAGTTCGTTGATTGCTCTGTGTAATACCCTATCTTTCTCCTGATAGGGTTATGGAAATTCGGCGACATACTATGGATGAGGGACGATCGAGTTTTCTGAGATTATCTATTTACTTCTAAAAGAGCTGGGGCTATCAGCTCCCTCGCCCTGTGGGAGAGGGGATCAGATCGAGTTCATTGATTGCTCTGCGTAATACCCTATCTTTCTTCTTCTTACTCCCTGGTGTGGTTCTTAAAATTAGCAGACACACCATGGATGAGAGAGTATTGGAATATTCTGAGATTATCTATTTACTTCCAAAAGAGCTGGGGCTATCAGCTCCCTCTCCCTGTGGGAGAGGGTTGGGGTGAGGGGACAACCAAATAGCTACATTTATTACCCGCATCGTCCCCCCCCCTGTAGCTTATTAATAAATTTGACAAAAAGTCAGTTTTGTCATTTATTGAATGCCGCTGATCGCTCAGCCACACCCGCCGTCAAATCAGATAAAAAAACTGACTGAGGCCGATAAAAACTCTTTTTTATTTCACCAGGAAAGGAATATGCCGCTGCATTTACGCCATTTAGTCTTAATACCGCTATTAACGTTGGTGGCTTGCCATCAACCTGCTGCCACCAATCCCACTCATTCTCTTACCGCTACGGTTAAAAGTTCACCGGCGGCGGTGGTAAGCAATGCCCGGTTGGAAATCTCACAAAGCGCGCTGGAATATAACACCCACAAAATTCAGCAACTGTTGGGCGATAAAACTACCCTTTGCGCCATTCTGAAAGGCGATGCCTACGGGCACGACCTTTCGTTGGTGGCACCCGTGATGATCAAGAATCACGTGCAGTGCATTGGCGTGGCCAGTAACCAAGAGCTGCAAACCGTGCGCGAACTCGGCTTTAAAGGCCGCCTGATGCGCGTGCGCAATGCCACCGAAGCAGAGATGCGCCAGGCTACCGACTATGACACCGAAGAGCTGATCGGTAATCTGGAGATGGCGAAACGCCTGGATGCCATTGCCGCCCAACAGGGCAAAACCCTGCGCTTCCATTTGGCACTGAACTCTGGCGGTATGTCACGTAACGGCCTGGAAGTCAGCGAAGCTGCCGGATTGACTGAAGCCAAGGCTATCTCTGCATTACCCTATCTGAAAATGGTCGGCATCATGTCCCACTATCCTGAGGAAGATGCAGCGGCGGTGCGCAAGGATCTTGCCCGCTTTAAGGTGCAATCCCAGCAGGTGCTAGACATTACCGGGATCAAACGCAGCGACGTGACCTTACACGTTGCCAATACCTTTGCGACCCTCACCGTGCCGGAGTCCTGGCTTGATATGGTGCGCGTTGGCGGGGTGTTTTATGGCGATACCATTGCCAGTAACGACTATAAACGTGTGATGACCTTCAAGTCATCCATCGCGGCACTCAACCATTACCCTAAAGGCAATACCGTCGGTTACGATCGTACCTACACACTAAAGCGCGACTCGGTATTGGCGAACATCCCAGTGGGTTATGCAGACGGCTATCGCCGTGTGTTCAGCAATGCCGGTCATGTATTGATCCAGGGGCAGCGGGTGCCGGTGGTGGGTAAAACCTCGATGAATACCGTAATGGTGGATGTGACCGACGTGAAAGGCGTCACTCCTGGTGATGAGGTGGTGTTCTTCGGCAAGCAGGGTAATGCAGAGATCACCGCCACTGAAGTTGAAGACATCAGCGGTGCGCTGTTTACCGAGATGTCGATCCTTTGGGGCGCGACCAATAAGCGTGTTCTGGTGGATTAATTAACTCCCCCAGGCAAAGGCTTGCGCCGAGACCTGGGGGAAATCTATACCGTTTACTCGTCGAAGAACCAATACCCCTGATTAACCAGACCCGTTAACTCGGCAACGAACACCGGGTTTTGCAGCGCCTCACCTAACTCTTGCTTACCGACGATAGTGTAACGGCATAGGGCATCGGCGGCTTTAGGCTCGACGGTATCCAGACGCTCGCTGTTGATAAAGAAGCTGCCGCCAACCTCCAGCACCCTTAAGCCACTCAGGCGAGTCAGGACGGCACCGTCCATCAACGCTTCGATAACCTCATCTTGCTCGTAAGGCGGTTGCGCTGGGGCAATGTCCAACTCGTGGCGCGGCGTGGTCACGAAGCGGCCAAACCACTGTTTGAAATCTTCCGGCTGATTAATCATCTCGGTCATCATGCTGCGCAGGCGATCGAGCTCATACTCTTCAACCCGGCCCGGATGTTCCCGGCAGGTTAAATCAGGATCGCTGTAATGCTCGCCCCCGAGATCGTTTTCCAGCGCATAGTCCGCAAAGCTGCTGATTAAATCCCTGCCGTTAGGGCCACGGAAGCCAACGGAGTAGTTAAGCGCGGTTTGGTGGGTAAAGCCGTCGTGCGGGAAGCCCGGTGGAATATACAAGATATCGCCCGGTTCCAGATCTTCATCGATAATCGGCTCGAAAGGTTCCACGTGCAGCAGTGCCGGATGCGGACAAAACTGCTTCAGCGGCAGTTTGTCACCCACGCGCCAGCGGCGGCTCCCCATGCCCTGGATGATAAAGACGTCGTACTGATCGATATGTGGCCCTACGCCGCCGCCAGGGACCGAGAAGGAGATCATCAGATCGTCCAACCGCCAGTCCGGTAATACACGGAACGGGGTAACCAACTCCGCTGACGGAGCATGCCAGTGGTTAACCGCCTGGGCCAACAGTGACCAGCCGGTTTCCCCCAGATTATCAAAATGCTCGAACGGCCCGTGGCTCGCCTGCCATTGACCATGGGTTTGGCTGACCAGACGGCTGTCTACCTCAACCTCCATCGCCAGACCGGCCAACTCGTCCGGAGTAATCGGATCGACAAAGTTCGGGAAGGCATTTTTTAATACCACAGGTTGTTTTTGCCAGTATTTCTCTAAAAATTCGGGCCAGTTAAGATTCAGTTGATAAGCCATGGGTCCACACCAGTGAGAAGACAAACGGGCCTGATTATAAAGAGGCTGCCACTCACGCCGCCTTGTCATTGGTCAATGACTGGGCGTTAAACTGGGCAAAAAGAAGGTATTGGGGGATATTGGTGAATGGGCAGGGATGAACAGGTTCGCCCATGTCTAACATATTGAATATATTAACGGGCGCTGCATGCAGCGCCCGTTATTGCAAGTTCAGTGCACAGTGAAGAAACGATTAATGCACTTGCTTGTCATCGACAAAAATATGGTGCGCGGAGCGTGCACGCGGGTGGATAAAGAAGTGCCCTTCTGGCGCAGAATCCGTGCTTACAGGCACCAGCTTGAGGTTGGTCGCCTTCAAGCGTTTATCATGCAGCGCATAGATAATGAACGGGATAGCCACAACCACCAGGAAACACACCACCAGCATAGTCACATACATATGGTCGGCTTCAAGCCCGGCCAAACCTGAGGGCGGGAAGAATGAGACCACAAAGGCAACCGCAGAGGTGAGTAAACCAATCGTAGCCACGGTAAGCTTGACCACATTACCCCCCGGAATATTGAAGACACGTTCGTTTTCCGGCTGTTTGCGTACCAGTTTGATGTAGCCCAGGAACAGCAGGAAATAGCTGCACAGGTAGATCACCACGGTCAACGCCAGCGCAATCAGGAAGGACATGTTATTGCCGCCCCCGGTGTTGGTCAGGACAATCAGCGCAATCGACGTAATCACCAGTTGAGAAATCACCAGTGCAACCGGCACACCATTCTTGTTCATTTTGGCAAAGCGAGCAGGCAAGATCCCTTGTTGTGCGGTAACCAACATGCCGCGAGACGGCCCAACAATCCAGGCGGCGATTTCTGCCAATACCCCTAACAACAGCAGTGCAGCAATGACGCGAACAGCCCATTCAAACTGCGGACCAAAGTGCGAGATCAACACGCTGAAGGTTTGCATTACCCCCGCAGAAAGATTGATTTCACCATGAGGGATCACCGCTGCGATAGACAGACCGCCGACAGAGCTTAAACAAATGGCCGCCGCCATCAGTAACAGCATGGCAAGCGGGTAATCCCGGCCTGGGTTTTTCATCTCGTTGACGTGAGTCGCCGAGGCTTCAACGCCCATATAGCTCAGGATAAACGCTACGAACACCACCAGCGTGCCCATTTGGGTAAAGTCTGGGAAGAAGGTAGAGGCGTTCATTTCGATGGCCAGTGGCGCACCAGAATGCAGATAGCTGACGGCCAGGGCCACCAGAACAGCCGCAGGTAACAAGATACCGGCAAAGAAGCCAATCTTGGCAATGCGCGCTGTGTTTTTGGTGCCACCGAACTGGGTGAACGCCAGCCCCCACAAGATGACCAATGCCGCGACGGTTTTAACGACCGGGTCTTCGTTCAGTTCAGGCCACTTGAGGATATAAGACAGCGCCCCCAGCACAAAATAGAGCATAGGGATAAAACCTATGGCAATTTGCAGATAGCCAAAAGAGATGGCGGCAAAGCCCCATTTCTCACCCAGCGTTTTAGACACCCAGGTGAATACCCCACCTTCCTGCCATCCTTTTACCGTCGCCATCTCGGCGGCGCATAGGCCAACGGGAATAAACCATAGGAACCCGCCTAACAGCAGGAAGAAGATGAGAGAAAAACCCGAGGTTGCAAAGGTCGGATATTCATAAACCGCCATTACCATAGATGCGGTAATAGCAAAAAACCCTAACAACGTTAATTGCTTTGGAGCGGCGCTTTTTTCTGTGCTCGCCATAACGATTCTCCTGCAGGAAGAGGTTACTCTTCCCAACGAATATTGGTGGGGGAAAAAGCGGGGCTGGCATCGACGCCGCCCCGATATAATAAAGCTCTGGCCTTAGCCGTGATGGAATCCGCTACCTTGTTGCGCAGACACTGGGTTGGTGACAGGGTGATTCTCGAATTCAATCAGTGCCCTTTTGATATCGTCGATCAGCAGGCAACCGAGGTCGTAGCTCACGCCGTGACGCACCAGGATGCGTTGAATAACCAGATCTTCACGGTGTGTCGGCATCGAATAGGCCGGAACCTGCCAACCGCGAGCGCGCAGTTTTTCCGCCAGATCGTAAAGGGTATAACCACCGATCGCCGCGCCGTCTTTCAATTTCCACGCCAGCGCCGGGATGCCTTTATCGCTGTCACCATCAAACAGGATTTCAAACGGTCCTAACTTGCCAATCTCGGCCGCTAAATGCTGAGCCGTGGCGTAGCAAGCGTTGTGAATTTTGGCGTACCCTTCGCGGCCAAGGCGCAGGAAGTTGTAATACTGCGCAACGATCTGGCCACCGGGGCGTGAGAAGTTCAGTGCGAAGGTTGGCATGTTGCCACCGAGATAGTTGACGTTGAAAATCAGCTCTTCGGGCAAATCCGCCGCTTCACGCCATACCACCCAGCCAGCACCCAACGGCGCCAAACCAAATTTATGACCGGATGAATTAATGGATTTCACCCGTGGCAGGCGGAAGTCCCACTCCAGTTCTGGCGAGCAGAATGGAGCCAGGAAAGCGCCGCTGGCACCATCGATGTGCATCGGAATATCCAGGCCAGTTTCCTGTTGCAGGCGATCCAGCGCATCACTGACCTCTTTCACCGGCTCGTACTGGCAGGTGAAGGTCACGCCCAGGGTTGGCACGACACCAATGGTGTTTTCGTCAACGCGCTTGAGCACTTCTTCCGCATTCATGATCAGACGATCGCCTTCCAGCGGGATTTCACGCAGCTCTACGTCAAAGTAACGAGCAAACTTGTGCCAGCAGATCTGTACCGGGCCACAAATCAGGTTGGGTTTATCGCTAGGCAGCCCCTGCTCGGCACGCTTTTTGCGCCACTGCCATTTCAGCGCCAGCCCTCCCAACATGGCGGCTTCTGAGGAACCGATGGTTGAACAGCCAAGGGTGGTTTCCGGCGTTGGCGAATTCCACAGGTCGGCCAGCATTCTGACGCAGCGGGCTTCAATTTCGGCCGTTTGCGGATATTCATCTTTATCGATCATGTTCTTGTCGATAGACAGATCCATCAGTTCACGAATTTCGTCATCCACCCAGGTCTGGCAGAACGTCGCCAGGTTTTGGCGGGAATTACCGTCCAGCATCAGTTCATCGCGGATGGCATTAAAGACGTTACGTGGATTGCGCTCGGTAATTGGGAAGGTTGACTTAGGTAATTCACCCGCCAAATCTTGTGACGCGTAAACATCATCATTTTCATTATAAGCTGGGGTGTTATTTGCCTTGTTCATAATAATAACCTTTTAAGATAGACCTATTAATCAAGAATTAAATTCGCGATATCAGGTAGCATAAATAGCGTTATTATTTGAACGCTACGTTCGCCACAAAACTTGATAAGGATATTAAAACAGGACTCATAACGAAGATATCAGAGCGATTTGTAAATACTGTAGGCGCGGGACTACACCCGTAGGCTTGTATCAAGGGGCGCAGCATGTAGCGCCCCTTGTGAATATATCTATGGGTGGGAAAATGCCTCAATAGCTGCATTCAGCCCCTGCAGCAACTTTTCCAGCTCGCGCATGCCTTCTTCGATCACCGCCTCATGCTGTTGTGTCGCCAGCGCATTTTCCAGTTCTTCGCTAAGCAGATGTAACGACGTGGCCCCCAGCAGCTGAGCCGTACCATTAATGCGGTGTAAATGGGATTGCAGAGTCGGCCAGTCCTGAGAGTGGAGTGCCTTTCTCGCTGCCGCCAAATCTTGGTCATTTTCCAGGCGGGATTGTTCAAGCATCTGGCGCATCAGGGCGCTGTCACCCAGGCTGAGTGCCTGCAGCGTTGCCATATCGATAAACTCGCTGAGTGGATCGGCCTGCGAAGGGCCTGTCACACCTTGTAGCGCAGCTTCCAACTTCGGTAAATCTACCGGTTTAAACAGGCACAGGTTCATGCCCATCGCCAGGCAGCGCTCTTTCTCTTCGGCCTGTGCGTTGGCAGTTAACCCCCAGATAATAATGTCCCGATTGAATTCACGTACCCGGCGGGTCAGCGTTATGCCATCCATATTAGGCATATTGAGATCGGTGATGAGCAGATCGTACGGATTGGCCTCGATCAAGGCCAGAGCTGCCACACCATCAATGGCCTCATCGACCCGATAGCCAAGCGTAGCCAACTGACGACGCAACAGAAGCCGGTTGGTGGGGTGATCGTCCGCAATCACAATCCTCAGCGCTTTAGGGCCACTGACGGGCGATTTTGGTGTAAATGAAATGGCGGCAACCTTTTCCAGGTCCGTAACCGCGGTGGTGAGCGTCACCGTCATGGTGGTGCCCCTGCCCGGCTGGCTGGCCATGTCTATGGTACCATCCATGCGTTCAACCAACTCACGGCAGATCGTCAAACCCAATCCCGATCCGGTCTGTTGTTTACCCCACTTGGTCTGACTAAAGGGCTTGAACAGATGTTGCTGTTCCTGCGGGCTAATGCCCGCCCCGCTATCTTTCACGCTCAGCGTCAGGCAAGTGTGATCGGTGCCCTGCGCATGCGTTTGCGCTATCACTTCGATCCCGCCCTCAACGGTAAATTTGATGGCGTTACTGAGGAGATTGGCCAGCACCTGTTTCACCGCCTGCGGATCGAGCCACAGCGCCTGCGTTTTTTCCAGGCGGTAATCGACCGACAGCCGCAGGTTTTTCAGCGTGGCCACCCCTTCAAAACTACTGACCGTCGTAGCTAACAACGAGGCCAGATCTACCCATTCCGGCGCCAGCTCAAAGTTACCAGACTCAATTTTTTCCATATCCAGCACATCGCCAATCAGGCCCAGTAGTGACTGAGCGGTGGAATAAGCCAGCTGAATAGATTCCTTCTCTGCTGCCGGACTTTGGCTATGGGTGGTCAGTAGCTCCAGGAACCCCATGATCGCACTCACCGGCGTACGGATCTCATGGCTCATGCTAGCAAGGAAAGTGCTTTTGGCTCGATTGGCATCAATGGCCTTGTCTTTCTCCACCTGCAACGCCTCCATCAACTGCCTGGATTCGGTAATATCCTGCCAGCCGCAAATCAGCGTGGGCGGCGTGTTGGCCGGTAGTTGGCACAGCGTTAACCAGTGTAAAATCAGGCGTTCTTCCGTTCCATTACTCAGCACCAACTGATGAGGGATAACCTGGTTGACTTGCAGCCCTTGCTGGATATTGGGTTGAAGCGCTGCGAAAATGTCTGCCAGAGGATGACGGCGATCGAACAATGAATGATGCATCGCGGCATGTAACTCGGGGGTGAAGAAGGCCCCGAAGGCGCTGTTGTAGCTTTCGAGCTCACCTTCCACCGAAATAACGTACACCGGCACGGGGATCGAGTTGAATAAGGTCTGGCGGAAACCGAGCTGATACTCAAGCGCAGCCTGTGCCTCTTTGCTTTTACGGATGGCCCGCAGCAGATAGGCTCCCCACAGCAAGCTGCTGACAACCAGCAGCGTAGCCAGAACGATCACCAGGTAAAAAGGCCGGTTATAAAGGTTCCAGGTGTCAATTTTCACTTCGGGGGTTTTTACCCACTTCCCGGCCAAATTCATCAGCTCTTTGGGGGGAATATCGTCGATGGCCTTATTTAGAATGCTTTGTAATTCTTGCGAGCCACGTGGGATGACAAAGGCGATCTGGGCGGTGCGCTCGTCGGGGATACGGAAATAGCTCAGCCGATTGGGATAATAGTGATCGATGATGTAGCGCGAGGCGAGCTGTGTGGACACCACTGCGTCAATTTCCCTCCGATCCAGCATGCTCAGCGCCGCACCGGTGTTCTCTACCTCAACCCATTGCACACCCGGATATTTGGCTTTTAGTTTTTCCGATAACGTATGGTAGGCCGGAATAGCGACTTTCATGCCAGGCTTCATCGTTTCGGTCTGCTTGACCGCCGCGCGGGTGACGATCACAAAAGGAGTAGCCAAAAACGGATGAGTAAAGGCCGCCTGTTCTTCCCGCTCTGGGCTGTACGTGGCCGAGGACAGGATATCCCAATTGCCACTACGTATTATGCTGGCCATCTCTTCATTGGAATTGGCAATCACCGGTTCAAAGGTCAAACCGGTTTGCAGCTGGATCAGGTTAAGGATATCGCCAACTATCCCGCGTATTTCCTGGTTTTCATCCACCATGCTAAACGGGGCGTAATAGGGATTAATCACTATGCGCAATTTGCGGTTTTTTTCCAGCCAGCGCGTTTCCTGTGGGGTAAAAGCCAGGTCCCTGGTTAAAAAGGTGAGGTTACCCATATCAATCCAGGACTGAGCAATCTGGCTATGCTGAGGTTCGGTCAGTGAACTGATAAATCTGTCGACAATGTTGACCAATTGCCGCTGACTATCGAGCGCAATAAGCACGTCGCCGCTTTGCGGTGCTCGCCAGAACTTCACCATTCCCAGCGTCTGGTAGAAATCGCGCGCGATAATAAAACTGGCGGTGAGGTTATTGCCGAGAAAGTAGTCACTCTGATGACTGGCAACCGAGGCCAACGCCTGATATTCATCGGCAAAAGAAATGACGCTGGCGTTAGGAAATGCCTGTTTAATAAATGATTCTGGGGGATAATCCCGGGTGATCGCTATCTTGAGCTTATCGCTATTATCGTGAAACGGCTTCATCACCTCGGCAAGCCGCGTCACCAGGGTTGGATAGCCTTGCACCAGCGGCAAGCTGGCAATAAAGGGAGCCTTTTGCGGGCTAATCCTACCGGGCGTAGTGAGAACAAGATCGACGCGGCCCGCAAGCAGTGCCGCCAATGCCTGTTGCTCATCGGCGTAGAGTTTGACGTTTACATTGATATTCAGAGCCTTTCCAAACAGCGCAAGGTAATCCGCATTCATTCCCCAATAGCGTCCGGTGACGCTATTCATCGTCAACGGTTGGGATTCAACTCCATACACCGCAACGGTAAGACTGTGCTTTTGCGCCAGCCAGATAAAGTCGTCGTGGCCCAGGTAGATGGCAGGAGGCGTGACCAGGTGGTTACTCGCCAGCGCTAACGTGATCGGCCCGTTGATCACAGCCTGTGCAGGCAGCATCAGACACAGTAAAACCAGCCAAAACCCCAGTACCCGTTTTAGCATGCACTCACCCAATTTTATTACGGTTGGCGAAAGCAAACAGATCGGCCAACGAGCTACAGCCGAGCTTCTCCATTAAACGGCTTTTATAGGTGCTAACCGTTTTATTACTGATAAACATCGCCGCCGCAATCTGCATATTATCTGCACCGCCGAGGAGGGAACGCATCACTTTGATCTCCTGGCTGGAGAGCGACAGCAGCATTTCCTGTTCCGAAGAAAGACTGCCGACAAAGCCGTTCAGTGAAAAAGGAAAATAGCTGTAGCCATTCTGGGCAGCATGCACCGCGGCGATGATATTGGTCATGCCCTCTTTTTTACTGATAAAAGCATTAGCCCCGGCATCCGCGCTACGCTTGCCGTAGAACAGATCGTTTTTGGCGGAAACCACGATAATGATTTGGCTGAACTGCTGCTTTCTGAGTTTTTCAACCACCTCAATGCCGCTCATGATGGGAATATCGACGTCGACAATCACCACGTCTGGCTGCTGCTGCGCCACCTGCAGCAACGCCTCTGCCCCGTCCGCTGCCTCGCCAATGACGCTAATACCTTCACTTTCCAGCAGGTTCTTGATCGCCATACGAGCCAGAGGGTGGTCGTCAACAATTACGGCGCGCAAAGACTTGGTTTCACTCATTGTCGTTTCCTGGTGATATAAAAAACACGGGCAGCGTTGGTCAGCGATGTTTCTTCGCTCACGCTATATTTTAAGGATTTCAAGCTATCTACGAGCTTATAGCATAACCCTGTTTATAGTTCTAATTCGCTGTTGCCCCAGCTCCTGTAGTCACGGGGTGGACTTCACGTGTAGGACGCTGCCTGCAACGATTTCCGATGTCTCTGCTGGGTTACGGCAACGCCCGCTTTTATAATCACTACGAACTTTCAGCGTTTCCTCCCATAGGCCTATGCCGCTTTAAGCTGAAGGTGATTAACCAAGCCATTCAATGATTAAATTACGCGCTGTGCTTATTGCCCACAGCAGCGTAATGGTTTGCTATTGCTCATAAAACAGACAAGCAAGGGTTTTGCCATGCCACAATTACCGCAGCCAGACAGTAACCAGGTGAAAACACCATTAGAAAAAAGAAAGCAGTGGCTGCTCATTTTTCTAATGGTGATTATTATTGCGGCCATGGCCAGTGCAACCTGGTGGTATTTCAATTCGCGCAATGTGCAAAGCACCGATGATGCCTATGTGATGGGCAATCAGGTCACTATTTCATCACAGGTTAACGGCAGCGTGGTCAGCGTAAATTACACCAATACCGATTTAGTCCAGCAAGGGGATGTCTTGGTCAATTTAGATGATACCGATGCCAACCTCAACTTTAAAAAAGTCAAAAATAAGCTGGCGGAAACGGTGAGAAAAACCAAACAGATCTATATCAACGACGCCCAATATAACGCCAATATCGCCCAGGCTAAAATCGCTTACCAGCAAGCGCAGGCCGATTATCTACGCCGCACCAAGCTGATGGGAGCGGGGGCCTTTTCAAAAGAAGACCTGCAACATGCGCGTGATGCCGTTAACAGCAGCAAAGCGGCGCTGGACGTCGCTATCGAACAATATCGCGGCAATCGTATCCTGATCCAGAACTCCACGCTTGAACAGCAGCCGGCCATCCTGTTGGCGGCAGAACAAATGCGCGAAGCCTGGCTCGCGCTACAGCGCACCAAAATTCGCAGCCCGGTGACCGGCTATGTCGCTCAACGCAATGTGCAGGTGGGTGAAACACTCAGCGCTGGCCAGGCCTTATTATCCATCGTCCCGGCCGATCAGCTGTGGATTGACGCCAACTTCAAGGAAACCCAGCTCAGCGGCGTGCGCATTGGGCAAAAGGTGAGCGTGGTGAGCGATCTGTATGGCAGCAATGTGGTATTCGACGGCGTGGTTGAAGGGATCAATATGGGAACCGGCGGTGCGTTCTCGGTGCTGCCCGCGCAGAATGCCACCGGTAACTGGATCAAAGTGGTTCAACGCCTGCCGGTGCGTATTACCCTGGATGCGGAACAGCTCAAGGCATACCCATTGCGAATTGGCTTATCCACCACGGTGACCTTGCGCGAAAACAACACCAACGGCCCTGCGCTATCTACCACCCAACGCCTGAAACCGGCTTACCAAAGCCAGGCGCTGGTGCTCGATACCTCCAGTATCGACGCGGAAATCCAAGACATCATCAAAGCCAATGCGATGTGATTTATGAGCAATAACAACACACTGCTGCCGTTAAAAGGCTGGTCGTTGATCCTGGTGACGCTGTCGCTTTCGATGGCGACCTTTATGCAGATGTTGGACTCCACCATCTCCAATGTCGCCATTCCCACCATTTCCGGGTTTCTGGGGGCCTCTACGGACGAAGGAACCTGGGTGATCACCTCGTTTGGTGTCGCCAACGCGATCTCCATCCCGATAACCGGGCGTCTGGCGCAGCGGTTCGGCGAGCGTAAGCTGTTTTTAGCTTCGGTGACGTTGTTTGCACTGGCGTCGCTGTGCTGCGGGTTCTCCACCAATCTCGATATGCTGATCTTTTTCCGCGTCATTCAGGGATTGGTCGCAGGCCCGTTGATCCCACTATCGCAAAGCCTGCTGCTGCGTAACTACCCGCCAGAGAAGCGTAATATCGCGTTGGCGCTGTGGTCGATGACGGTGATTATCGCCCCGATCTTTGGCCCGATTATTGGCGGCTATATTTGCGATAACTACGACTGGGGCTGGATATTTTTAATCAACGTTCCGTTCGGCATCATCGTCGTTGCCATTACCGCATGGAAGCTGAGAGGAAGAGAAACGCCCACCGAGCCGGTAAAAATCAACCTGTTCGCCCTGAGCCTGCTGGTGCTCGGTGTGGGTAGCCTGCAAATCATGTTGGATAAAGGCAAAGACCTCGACTGGTTTAACTCTACCACCGTGATCGTGCTGGCCGTGATCGCCGTGGTCGCGCTGATTTTGCTGATTATCTGGGAAGCCACCAACGATAACCCGATCATCGATCTGAGCCTGTTCCGCTCACGTAACTTCAGCATCGGCATCCTGTGTATCAGTTGTGCGTATCTGATTTATGCCGGGGCGATTGTGCTGATGCCGCAACTGCTACAGACGGTGTTTGATTACACCTCGGTATGGGCAGGGCTGGCCTATGCCCCCATCGGGCTGATGCCGCTGCTGATCGCGCCATTGATTGGCCGCTACGGCGATCGTATAGATATGCGGGTATTGGTGACCTTTAGCTTTATCGTGTATGCCGGTTGCTATTACTGGCGTGCGATGACGTTTAATCCGGCGATTGATTTTACTGCCGTGGTGCTGCCGCAGCTGATGCAAGGCTTTGCCGTGGCTTGCTTCTTCCTACCGCTGACCACCATTTCATTGTCAGGGCTTGCACCAGAAAAATTCGCAGCGGCCACCAGCCTGAGCAACTTTTTCCGGACGTTATCTGGCTCGATCGGCACGTCACTCACCATGACCCTGTGGAGCCACCGGGAGTCATTTCATCATGCGCAGCTGACGCAGTCAGTGACGCAATTCAATCCGGCTGCGATCAGCCTGGATCACCAACTGCAACATCTGGGGTTCAATCAGCAGCAAGCCGCGACCTATATCAACGATCAAATTACCCAGCAGAGCCTGCTGATGTCGGCCAACGATATTTTCTATCTCTCTGCCGGGGTATTCCTGATGCTGACCTTGCTGGTGTGGTTCGCCAAGCCGCCGTTTAATACGGCCAAGGCCGGGTGATAAACGGGGAGTTAGAGAGGCGCTGCGCGCCTCCCGATTTACTTAATCCGTTTGCCGGCGCTATCAACAATCTTTTCGCCGTCCTCTTTGGCCAATGCACCAATTTGCGGATCGGGCAGGATATCAAGCACCGTTTCGGAGGGGCGGCATAGGCGGGTCCCCAGCGGCGTCACCACAATCGGCCGGTTAATCAGGATCGGGTGTTGCAACATAAAGTCGATCAGTTGCTCGTCAGTGAAGACGTCTGCTGCCAGCCCTAACTGCTCGTAGGGTTCCACGTTGTTGCGCAGTAAGGCCCGCACGCTGATCCCCATGTCTGCAATGAGCTTTACCAGTTCAGCGCGGCTGGGTGGTGTCTCCAGATAATGGACGATCGTTGGCTCTGTACCGCTGTTGCGAATCAGCGCCAGCGTATTACGCGAGGTGCCGCAGGCCGGGTTGTGGTAAATCGTAATCATGGGTGTTCCTCGCTACAAAGTGATGGATAGACGTAACGCCAAGGCCGTCAGCGTGACCAACAACACGGGTACGGTCATGATAATTCCGGTACGGAAGTAATATCCCCAGGTGATCGTCATGTTTTTCTGTGACAAGACATGCAGCCAGAGCAGCGTTGCCAAGCTGCCAATCGGCGTGATTTTGGGCCCCAGATCGCAGCCAATAACGTTGGCGTAAATCATGGCTTCCTTAATCACTCCTGACGCAGCACTTCCCTCAATGGACAGCGCGCCTATCAACACCGTTGGCATATTGTTCATAATGGATGACAGGAACGCAGTCAGGAAGCCGGTGCCAAGCGTGGCGGCCCATAAACCGTTCTCCGCCAGCAGGTTCAGCACGCTGGAGAGGTACTCCGTTAGCCCGGCATTGCGTAGGCCATAAACCACCAGATACATCCCCAACGAGAAAATGACGATCTGCCAAGGCGCACCGCGCAGCACCTTCCCGGTGTTGATGGCATGACCCCTTTTGGCCACCGCAAACAGGATCAGCGCCCCCACGGCAGCAATAGCGCTGACCGGAATGCCGAGCGGCTCCAGCACGAAGAAACCCACCAACAGCAGGACTAAGACCACCCAGCCAGTTTTGAACGTGGCCGGATCTTTAATGGCTTTCGCCGGCTGTTTCAGTCGTTCAAGATCATAGGTCGGCGGAATGTCCTTGCGAAAGAACAGGTGCAACATCACCAGCGTCGCAATAATCGCAGCGATATCGACAGGCACCATCACCGAAGCATATTGCGTGAACCCCAGATCGAAGAAGTCTGCCGAGACGATATTGACCAGATTGGACACAATCAGCGGCAGACTGGCGGTATCAGCAATAAACCCGGCAGCCATGACAAACGCCAACGTGGTGCCTTTACTGAACCCAAGCGCCAGCAGCATGGCGATCACTATGGGGGTAAGGATTAGTGCCGCTCCATCGTTGGCAAACAAAGCAGCCACGGCAGCACCTAGTAAGACAATGTAGGTAAACAGCAGGCGCCCCCGCCCGTTTCCCCAACGGGAGACATGCAGCGCAGCCCATTCGAAAAAGCCAGACTCATCGAGCAACAGGCTGATGATGATCACGGCGATAAAGGTCGCCGTAGCATTCCAGACAATATTCCATACCACCGGGATATCGACAATCTGCACCACTCCGGTAAGCAAGGCCAGCCCCGCGCCAAGTGTGGCACTCCACCCAATCCCTAACCCTTTCGGCTGCCAGATCACCAGCACGATGGTCAGGATAAATATCGCCCCAGCCAATAACATACTTACCACCTCAATTTTATATATGTATTTTCATATATGTTTGCGGAAAAATTTAGCTACACAGGGTTTTACCCTCGCGGGAGCCATTCGCCGCTGCCAGCTTACGTGCCATAGTGTGGAGCTCGTCCTGTTGACTCAACCAGGCTTGTTCAACAACCAGGGCTGCCCAGGCAGGAATATGCGGGGAAAGACGATAATGCACCCACTTGCCCTGCTTACGATCCAGCAGCAAACCGCACTCTCTAAGCATTGCCAAGTGGCGTGAGATCTTGGGTTGCGACTCTTCCAACCCGGTGCAAAGATCGCAAACGCACAGTTCACCCAGCTGTTTGAGCAGCAACACGATACCCAGGCGGGTTTCATCCGACAGGATTTTGAACAGCTGCAAGGAAGTCAGGGTCATGGGTCTCTCCACTACAATCGGTAGATAAATCATACCCACAGGCACTTTCAAGTCAATAACACATTTGAATTTTCATATATGTTTTCTCATCCCTTGTCCCAGAAAGCGGTCAACATGGTGTCGATACGTCCTTTCGGCAATATGGCTTTACATTTAAGCCCATTAAAAAGCCATAATACGGTAATATATTCACACCCCGGCAACAAATAATATTGCACCCAATAGTGTGAGCCTGTTCAAGACGAAAAACGCCCAATAATGCTATTTATTCTGCATGGTTTTCTCTAACGTGGATCTGCGTCATCATGAATCATTTAGAACTGCAGGCACTGCGTCAGCTTTTTTTTATGACGGTCGAAGAATGTGCGACCTATATTTCACCTGACAACAATTTAGCTACATGGCAGCAATGGGAGCGTGGTGAAAGTGAAATACCGGCCGCTATTATTGATACATTCACAAAAATGATTAAAAAAAAAAACCACATCAATGCCATCATCGACAAGATCAACAATCGCATTGGTAATAACACCATGCGCTTCTTCCCTGATTATGCGTCCTTTCTGGCTGTCTACGCCCAAGGTGATTATCTGGAATGGAAAATTTATCAGTCGGTCGCCGCACAACTTTATGCTTATGATCTCGAGCGGCTATGTTAACCCTGACTAATAGGACACATCGCGCTCATTAATCTGGATGGGATTTAATAAGGACGGCTTATCAACACCGCCTGCCCATAGTTTTGACTGACTATCACTCCTGACCGCAGTTTAACGCCTGTAACAATCTCGTGCCCAACCGTTTTTCCCGGCACGAATTATTTATTATGAACGAGTTTCAGAGCAACAACCTATGGAAAACAAGTATGTACCAACGGCCTTGGGGCTGTATCTGAATTATCTGGTGCACGGTATGGGGGTGATATTAATCAGCTTGAATATGCCTTATCTGGCAGAACAATGGCATACCGATGCCGCAGGCATTTCGATCGTCATCTCTTCTTTGGGCATTGGCAGGCTCAGTGTGTTATTAATCACCGGCATGTTATCCGATCGATTTGGCCGCAGACCCTTTATTTTTCTGGGGATAGTGTGCTATTTGGGCTTCTTTTTTGGCATTCTGCTTAGCCCCTCCATTATTGTCGCTTATGTATTTGGTTTTTTAGCTGGCGTTGCCAACAGTTTTCTCGACTCGGGCACCTACCCTACGCTGATGGAGGCGTTCCCCAAGTCGCCAGGTACCGCCAATATCTTGATCAAAGCCTTTGTCTCCGGCGGCCAGTTTATGTTGCCGATGGTCATCAGCCTGCTGGTCTGGGCTGAGGTCTGGTTTGGTTGGTCGTTCCTGATCGCTGCTGGCATTATGCTGCTCAATGGCCTGTTCCTGCTGCGCTGCCCATTCCCCGCTCATCCGGGGCGACGAGTGGCCACCGAACCCGATTTGAATGCGGATGACAACCCTCGCTGTTCCATCGTTGATCTCATCAGCTATACCCTATATGGCTATATCGCCATGGCCACCTTTTACCTGATCAGCCAGTGGCTGGCACAGTATGGCCAGTTTGTGGCGGGTATGAGCTATACGATGTCGATCAAGCTGCTGAGCATCTACACCATCGGCTCACTGATGTGCGTGTTCATCACCGCTGGGCTGGTAAAGAAAAGGTTTAAATCAACTACCTTTCTGATGCTGTATACCTTTATCTCCTTCATTACCTTACTCACCGTTTGCCTGTATCCCAACATGTACGTCGTGATGGTTTTCGCCTTTGTTATCGGCTTCTCTGCCGCAGGCGGGGTCATGCAGCTAGGGCTGACGCTGATGGCGACCCGCCTTCCCCACGCGAAAGGCAAAGCCACCGGCATCTATTACAGCGCCGGCAGCCTGGCAACGTTCACCATTCCTTTGATTACCGCCAAGATTTCCGAAACCAGTATCGCCAACATTATGTGGTTCGATACCGCTATCGCAGCCTGCGGCTTTCTGCTGGCGCTGTTTATTGGTTACCGTAGCCATAAAGAGGCCAATCGTCCCTTCAAGATGGCCCAAGTTATCAACTGATCCCACACTTTTACCTCCTCCTGAACACGCAGATAAACGGGCGCAGCATGCAGCGCCCCTACGTTATGAGCCAGTTGGAAAATGTGGCTTTATTCCTCCGTCCGGCACCACATACAATATTATTATGAACGCATGCAATATCAGACAGTATTCCGTCAGCAGCTGATCTCCAGACAAAGTAAATAGCTTGTTAATAACCATTCGCCTTCACCACGCCCAAACAGTAAACACCGTGCAGCAGCCTTCCATACCTGATTTAACCAGCGAAATATCGGCACAATTCGGCAACACCATCAAGCGCCACCTCAGCATCTTTCCCTGCAATAAAGTTGAAAACTAAAACGGCATATTACGTATTTATCACCTACTGCATTACCTATACTCAGCACACGTCAGGTTGCCGGTGTATTGGCGGTTATCCATGACCCAAGTTATTTACCACAGTGTGACTTATCGGGATGTTTTCACCCATTACTTTCCCGCAATGATTAATTAAAAAGAAAGGCCACCAGAACAACAGGTCCCTGGATCCAAAAACGTAAAAAATTAGCGACAAGCGGAGAACAGCATGAGCCAGAGCAAGGCCTTCAAAGCGCCATTTTTATTAGCGGTCATCAGTATCTATTTGAGTTATTTTCTCCATGGTGCCAGCGTCATTACGCTGGCACAAAACATGACGCCACTGGCCGAGAAGTTCGGCACCGACAACGCGGGCATTGCCTACCTGATATCTGGCATTGGGTTAGGTCGGCTAGTCAGCATTCTGTTCTTCGGCGTGATATCGGATAAGTTTGGCCGCCGCGCCGCCATTTTGATCGGCGTCGCCCTGTATATTCTGTTCTTCTTTGGCATCCCGGCCAGCCCTAATCTGATCGTCGCCTTTGGCCTGGCGGTGTGCGTTGGCGTTGCCAATGCGGCGCTTGACACCGGCGGCTATCCGGCCCTGATGGAGAGCTATCCCAAGACGTCCGGCTCGGCGGTGATCCTGGTGAAAGCCATGGTCTCTTTCGGCCAGATGTTCTATCCGATGCTGGTCAGCTACCTGCTGGTCAGCCACATCTGGTACGGCTACGCGATGGTCATCCCGGGGATCCTGTTCGTCCTGATCACCTTGCTGCTGCTTAAAAGCAAGTTCCCCAGCCAGCTGGTTGATGCCTCCGTGGCTAAAGAGTTGCCGCAGATGAACAGTAAGCCGCTAGCCTGGTTGGAGGGCGTCTCCTCCGTTATCTTCGGCGTAGCCGCATTCTCTACCTTCTACGTGATCGTGGTCTGGATGCCGAAATACGCAATGGCATTTGCCGGTATGGCGGAGGCCGACGCGCTGAAAACCATCTCCTGGTATAGCCTTGGCTCGCTGATGTGCGTGTTTATCTTCGCCCTGCTGTTAAAGAGCACCGTGCGCCCGGTATGGGCCAACGTGTTTAACGCCGGTGTCTCGGTGATCGCGGCAACCATTATCTATCTGTATCCCTCACCGCTGGTTTGTAACCTTGGTGCCTTTGCGATTGGTTTCTCCGCCGCCGGGGGGATATTGCAGCTTGGCGTCTCTGTCATGTCCGAGTTCTTTCCGAAAAGCAAAGCCAAGGTCACCAGCGTTTATATGATGATGGGCGGGTTAGCCAACTTCTTGATCCCATTGATCACCGGTTACCTCTCCAACATTGGTTTGCAATACATCATCCTGCTGGATATTGCCTTTGCCCTGCTGGCCTTTGTTACCGCCATCATCGTCTTCCTTCGCTATTACAGAGTATTCAAAGTCCCGCAAAGTGACCTGCGATTGGGCGAGCGCTTTTTCCAATAACGCAAAACAGCAATTACGCAGGTTTGCGTCCCACACGAACATGGTTAGACAAGGAGTTTAGAATGGATGTAACCGCAAAATATGAGCTTATCGGGCTGATGGCCTATCCGATCAGACACAGCTTATCGCCAGAGATGCAAAATAAAGCGTTGGATAAAGTCGGGCTACCTTTTACCTATATGGCTTTCGAAGTCGATACCACCACCTTCGCCAGCGCGATTGAAGGGCTGAAGGCGTTAAAAATGCGCGGCACCGGCGTCTCGATGCCTAACAAGCAGTTTGCCTGCCAGTATGTCGATGAGTTGACGCCAGCGGCCAAACTGGTTGGCGCTATCAACACCATCGTCAACGACGACGGCTATCTGCGCGGCTATAACACCGACGGTACCGGGCATATTCGGGCCATCAAGGAAACCGGTTTTGATATCAAGGGCAAAACCATGGTGCTGGTCGGTGCGGGTGGCGCTTCTACCGCTATCGGCGCACAGGCCGCCGTTGAAGGCATCAAAGAGATCAAGCTGTTTAATCGTAAGGACGAGTTCTTTGAACAGGCGCTCGACTTTGCCAAACGGGTCAACGACAACACCGACTGCAAGGTAACCGTGACCGATCTGGCAGACCAGCAAGCGTTTGCCAGCGCCATCGCCAGCGCGGATATCCTGACTAACGGCACCAAAGTCGGGATGAAGCCGCTGGAAAACGAGAGCATCGTTAGCGACATCGCCCTGCTGCGCCCGCAACTGCTGGTGACGGAGTGCGTGTATAATCCGCACATGACCAAGTTGCTGCAAATGGCCCAACAGGCAGGTTGCAAAACGGTGGACGGTTACGGCATGTTGTTATGGCAAGGCGCCGAACAGTTCAAACTGTGGACCGGCAAAGATTTCCCACTGGAATACGTTAAGCAAGTGATGGGATTCGAGGCGTAGCATTCCCGTAGCGCGTGGTGATGGGCTTAAATCACCACCTTATTGATTGCGGCAAAAGAGCATGCAAAAGGTAAAAATGAAAACCATAACCGTAAAAAACATTGTGTTCGGCGAAGGCGCGCCAAAAATCATTGTCTCGCTGATGGGCAAAGATATCCCTGCCGTGGTGGCTGAGGCGCAGGATTATCGTCACGCTGATTTCGATATTCTGGAGTGGCGCGTCGATCATTTTGCGGATGTCGCCACGCTCAGCAACGTGCTAGCCGCCGCCCGTCAGATCAAAGAGATCATTGCCGACAAGCCGCTGCTGTTTACCTTCCGCAGCGCGCAGGAAGGCGGTGAGCAGGCGTTGCCCCCACAGGCCTATATCGCGCTCAATCTGGCGGCGGTGGACAGCGGCCTGGTCGATATGATCGATCTGGAGCTGTTTACCGGCGACGAACTGCTCAAAGAGGCCGTGGCCCATGCCCACGCCAAGAACGTCTTGGTCATCATGTCGAATCATGATTTCCATAAAACGCCGCCGCAGGAGGAAATCGTCAAGCGCCTGTGCAAAATGCAGGAATTGGGAGCCGATATTCCGAAAATCGCCCTGATGCCGCAAAACAAAAGTGACGTATTGACGCTGCTGGCCGCGACGCTGGAAATGCACGAAAAGCATGCCAACGGGCCGATAATCACCATGTCGATGGCCAAAACCGGCATTGTATCCCGGTTAGCGGGCGAAACCTTTGGCTCTGCGGCCACCTTTGGCGCGGTCAAGAAAGCCTCCGCGCCGGGGCAAATCTCCGTCACGGATTTACGCACCATATTAACGATACTGCATTAATTCAGTGGCGTACTGATATTACTGTCGGCGGGAATAATCGTCTTTCCGCCGAATAAAACAAGTCACTAAAAAGAGCAATCAATTTTTCATGCAGCTTAATTGCGGCATCCGCGCGCCTGCGTGCGAGTTTGGTTGCCCCGCAAAATAAAATAAATGCATCGGTCATTAACAGGAGTAATTATGGAACTGGTAAAACCGAAAAGAATCAATGGCAGAGTCCCGGTATTATCGGCACAAGAGGCGGTAAATTATATTCCTGACGAAGCCACCTTATGCGTATTAGGGGCCGGTGGCGGTATTCTGGAGGCCACCACCTTAATTACCGCGCTGGCAGAGAAATATCAAACCTCGCAAACCCCGCGTGACCTGTCATTAATCAGCCCGACAGGGTTAGGCGACCGCGCCGATCGCGGTATCAGCCCACTGGCACAGGTTGGGCTGGTGAAATGGGCACTGTGCGGGCATTGGGGACAATCCCCACGCATCTCCGATCTGGCCGAGCAGAACAAGATTGCGGCCTACAACTATCCCCAAGGCGTGTTGACCCAGACCCTACGGGCCGCAGCGGCGCACCAACCGGGGATTTTAAGCGAGATCGGGATTGGTACCTTCGTCGACCCGCGCCAGCAAGGCGGCAAACTCAATGAGGTGACCAAAGAAGATCTCATCAAGCTGGTCGAGATCGATAACCAGGAATATCTCTACTACAAGGCTATTGCGCCCAACGTCGCCTTTATTCGCGCCACCACCTGCGACAGCGAAGGCTATGCCTCGTTCGAAGATGAGGTGATGTATCTGGACGCGCTGGTGATTGCCCAGGCGGTGCATAACAACGGCGGCATCGTGATGATGCAGGTGCAAAAAATGGTCAAGAAGGCGACGCTGCACCCTAAATCGGTGCGCATCCCTGGCTATCTGGTTGATATCGTAGTGGTCGATCCACAGCAGACGCAGCTGTATGGCGGCGCCCCGGTAAACCGCTTTATTTCCGGCGATTTCGTGCTCGATGACAGCACCCAAATCGCCCTGCCCCTTAACCAGCGCAAACTGGTGGCGCGACGTGCACTCTTTGAGATGCGTAAAGGAGCTGTGGGCAACGTTGGGGTGGGCATTGCCGATGGCATTGGGCTAGTCGCCCGCGAAGAGGGATGTGCCGATGATTTCGTGCTGACGGTCGAGACCGGCCCCATTGGCGGTATTACCTCGCAGGGCGTGGCCTTCGGCGCGAACGTCAACACCCGTGCCGTCCTGGATATGACCTCCCAGTTCGATTTCTACCACGGCGGTGGGCTAGATGTCTGTTACCTGAGCTTTGCCGAGGTGGATCAACAGGGCAACGTTGGCGTGCATAAATTCAACGGCAAAATCATGGGCACCGGTGGCTTTATCGATATCAGCGCGACGTCGAAAAAGATTGTGTTCTGCGGCACCCTCACCGCCGGCAGTTTAAAAACCGACATCACCGACGGCAAGCTGAATATTGTGCAGGAAGGGCGCGTCAACAAATTCATCAAACAATTACCAGAGATCACCTTTAGCGGCAAAATCGCGCTCGAACGGGGATTAGACGTGCGCTACATCACCGAACGCGCCGTCTTTACGCTCAAAGCCGATGGTCTGCACCTGGTTGAAATTGCCCCCGGCGTCGATTTGGAAAAAGACATTCTGGCAAAAATGGATTTCGCCCCGGTTATTTCCCCGCAGTTAAAACTGATGGACGAAAGACTGTTTATCGACGGCGTCATGGGTTTCACTTTACCTGAAGCGGTATATTAAAAGGAGTAAGGCTATGGACTTTTCTTTAACTGAAGAGCAGGAACTGCTGCTTGCCAGTATTCGGGAGCTGATCGGCAATAACTTTTCGGAAGAGTATTTCCGCACCTGCGATCAGACCTCAACCTACCCTACCGAGTTTATGCGCGCGCTCGCCGATAGCGGTATTTCTCTATTAGGAGTGCCGGAAGAGTTCGGCGGTATTCCGGCGGACTATGTCACCCAGATGCTGGCGCTGATGGAAGTCTCCAAATGTGGCGCACCGGCGTTCCTGATCACCAACGGCCAGTGTATTCACAGCATGCGCCGTTTTGGCTCAGCCGAACAGCTACGCAAGACAGCAGAAAGCACGCTGGCCACTGGCGATCCGGCCTATGCGCTGGCCCTGACCGAACCGGGCGCAGGTTCGGACAATAGCGCCGCGACCACCACCTACACCCGTAAAAACGGCAAGGTGTATCTGAACGGGCAAAAAACCTTTATCACCGGTGCCAAAGAATACCCGTATATGCTGGTTCTGGCGCGCGACCCCGAGCCCAAAGATCCGAAAAAGGCCTTCACCCTGTGGTGGATGGAATCCAACAAGCCGGGCATTAAGGTCAATCCGCTGCACAAGATCGGCTGGCATATGCTGAGCACCTGCGAAGTTTACCTTGATAACGTTGAGGTGGATGAGAGCGATAGGGTGGGTGAAGAAGGCATGGGCTTCCTCAATGTGATGTACAACTTTGAAATGGAGCGCCTGATCAACGCCGCACGCAGCGCCGGTTTCGCCGAGTGCGCGTTTGAAGATGCCGCCCGTTATGCCAACCAGCGTATCGCCTTCGGCAAGCCGATCGGCCATAACCAGATGATCCAGGAAAAGCTGGCGCTGATGGCGATCAAGGTCGACAACATGCGCAATATGGTGATGAAAGTGGCCTGGCAGGCGGATCAGAAACAGTCACTGCGCACCAGCGCCGCGCTGTGTAAGCTCCACTGCGCCCGTACGGCGATGGAAGTAATTGATGACGCCATCCAGATCATGGGCGGGCTGGGCTATACGGATGAGGCTCGGGTTTCCCGCTTCTGGCGTGACGTACGCTGCGAAAGGATTGGCGGTGGCACCGATGAAATCATGATTTATATTGCTGGCCGCCAGATCCTCAAAGACTACCAGAGCAAATAAGGCACTAAAACGCCAGGAGGTAGCCAATAAGCCAACCTCCTGGCGCATTATCAATAAGCCACCAGCAGATTCAACCCGGTAAACATGCCTGTTCCACCAAGTTATTATTGAACTGCTTACGATAATCACTTGGGGAACAACCGACATGACGCATAAATAATTTGGCAAAATGGTCGACGTTTTCGTACCCAACCCGCCAGGCGATCTCATTGAGGCTATTATCGGTATTGGTCAGCGTAAACTTGGCCTCGGTGATCCGGCGCTGAATAACGTAATTAATCGGTGATATATGATATTCACGAGCAAACTCATGGCAAATATAGCTGACACTGGCGCGGAATTTTTTAGCTAGCTGTTCGAGCGTGATCTTCTCACGATAGTTATTATTCAAATAAACCAGTACATCCTTCACCAGCACATCTTTTTTAATGTACCCCAACTCTGAACGGTAAGCGTTTTTAAAGTTTTCATAAAACAGCGCGGTGAGGGCATAACCATAAGCATCATAAATCGATGAGGTTAACTCGTTTTTCTGCTGGGGCAATCTCACGCCGAGTTCATTAAGGATCGCTTTTATCACCTCCCCCCCTTGCCCAACGGAAACTACCGGGCAGGAGTGAGGTTGTAAAATCTGATTCTCTTCCCAGTCCTGAAACTTGAAGCCATGGACGGCACAGGTATAGGTGGTAGCCGGAGAGGTGCAGTCTGATGCTACCGCATGGAGCCGACCAGGCTCAATAACCACGATATCACCAGCGTGTGCCACGTAGTAAGAGGAATCGATGACCAGCCTGGCCACCCCCTGCTTAACGTAAATCAGCTCGCTCTCATCATTATGCACATGATGCCCAGACTCCCAGTTGGGATCGTCACTGATGACGAACCGCGAGAGCTTTGGCGTCATCCCCTGCGCAAAAAGGGCTTCTTTTTTATTATCGAAACAGCGCTGAAACATGGCAACCTCCACACAAAAACGTTGGCTTTGGCAAAATGATCAGTGGCTAAAATAGAGCGACAGAAAACAATATACAATATGAGCCCAGACGACTAAAACAAGATAGTTTGCCCCACGTGCAAGATGGCACGAAAATAAAATCACCACGATCGCGCCGCCGGCTTACCTTACTCATTGGCAAACCATTTTCCCGCACAACAATCCATCCGTTATTAGCCGTTTTTTTGCAAGATTGTTAGCAACAAAAACAGATTATCCAGTCGTAAATCCCCCTGCGCACTCGCAATATATTGTCATGCTTTTTGTCCTTTCCGCTGATAGAACGCTCTCTGCCGCCAGCGAGCGACCCACAGGAGATACCATGAAAATAATAACCTGCTTTAAGCTGGTCCCCGAAGAGCAAGATATTGTGGTTACCGCACAACGTACGCTCGATTTCGATCACGCCGAAGCCAAAATCAGCCAGTTCGATTTAAATGCGATCGAGGCCGCCACCCAACTGGCAACAGAGAACGATCACATTACCGCACTCTGCGTGGGCGGCTCGATGCTGCAAAACTCCAAGGTGCGTAAGGACGTTCTGTCGCGCGGCCCTCATGAGCTTTATCTGGTGCAGGATGCGCAACTGGAAAATGCGCTGCCGATGGATACCGCACACGCGCTGGCTGCCGCCGCAGACAAAATCGGCTTTGATCTGATGCTGTTTGGTGAAGGTTCCGGGGATTTATATGCCCAGCAGGTGGGCCTGTTGGTTGGGGAAATCTTGCAGCTCCCTACCGTTAATGCCGTCAGCCAGATCCAATTTGCCGGTGATCGTGTACTGGTTGAGCGCACGCTCGAAGAAGAGGTCGAGGTGCTTGAACTACCACTTCCAGCAGTTATCTGCGTGACCTCAGATATTAACGTTCCCCGCATTCCGACGATGAAGGCGATCCTCGGCGCCGGCAAAAAGCCGATCAATCAGTGGCAAGCCAATGACATTGCCTGGAGCCAGACGCCGCCTTTGGCCGAGCTGGTCGAGATCACCGTACCGCCGCAGAAACAGCGCCAACGCATCATTCTGGAAAACGACTCGCCGGAAGCCATTGCCGAGCTGGCGGACCATCTGAAAAAAGCGCTGAACTAACCCACGACTGGAGAAAATCATCATGAGTAAACTGACAAACGTATGGGTGTTCAGCGACAACGTTGAGCGCTACGGCGAACTGATAGCAGGCGCACGCCAGTGGGGCGAGCATGTTTATGGCATCGTGCAGGACAGCGAACAGGTTGCCAGGCTCAAGTCTCTGGGTGCAGACGGCATCTACGTGCTGGAGAAAACCTCCGCACTGCAGCGCATTGAAAATTATGCTGAAACCCTGGCGGACATCTTGAAAGAGGTCAACGGCGAACAGACTCCGGCCCTGGTGCTGATGGCAGCCACCAAACGCGGTAAAGCACTCACCGCCCGCCTGGGTGTGTTACTGAACGCAGCGGTAGTGAACGATGTGACCGCCGTGCACGTCGACGGGGCTGATTTCATCGCCGAACACCGTATGTACGGCGGATTGGCCTTCGGTAAGGAAAAAATCAATACCACCACTGCCATCATCACCCTGGCTCCCGGCGTGATGGAGCCTGCCGCCGCCGACCCGGCTCATGACTGCCTGGTCACTCAACTCAGCTATGTTACCCCGCGCCAGGAAATCCTCTGCAAGGAGCGCCGTGCCAAAGCGCTGAGCAGCGTCGATCTCAGCAAGGCCAAACGCGTGGTTGGTGTCGGACGTGGGCTGGCTGCACAGGACGACCTGAAAATGGTCCATGAGTTGGCAGCCCTGTTAGGAGCAGAAGTTGGCTGCTCTCGCCCTATCGCCGAGGGCGAAAACTGGATGGAACGCGAGCGCTATATCGGGGTATCTGGCGTGCAGTTGAAATCCGATCTCTACCTGATGTTGGGCATTTCCGGGCAGATCCAGCATATGGTCGGCGGCAACGGCGCCAAGATCATTGTCGCGGTGAACAAGGACAAAAACGCCCCGATCTTCAACTATGCCGACTACGGCCTGGTGGGCGACATTTACAAAGTGGTCCCAGCCCTGATCGACCAGTTAGGTCGTTAACCCTTTGATTCACTGCACGCATCTCGCCGCACACCCGCGGCGAGATAGGGAGCATAAGCATGTCGGACGATAAATTTGATGCCATCGTGGTCGGTGCTGGCGTCGCTGGTGCCGTAGCCAGCTACGTGATGGCGCAGGCCGGGTTGGATGTGCTGGTCATCGAGCGTGGCAACAGCGCTGGCAGTAAGAATATGACCGGAGGCCGCCTGTATGCCCATAGCCTGGAACGCATCATGCCTGGGTTCGCACAGGAGGCGCCAGTAGAGCGCAAGGTCACCCGCGAGAAGATCTCATTCATGACGGAGGAAAGCGCCGTCACGCTCGATTTTCACAGCGAGAAACCGGATATTGCCGCCCAGGCGTCTTACACCGTGCTGCGCAACCGCTTCGATCCCTGGTTGATGGAAAAAGCCGAACAGGCGGGAGCACAGTTTATCTCGGGCGTCCGCGTCGACGCGCTGATACGGGAAGGTAATCAGGTCACCGGCGTGCAGGCGGGCGACGATATCCTGAAGGCTGACATAGTGATCCTGGCTGACGGCGTGAATTCCATGCTCGGCCGCTCGATTAACCTGTTGCCCCCTTCTTCGCCACATCACTATGCCGTAGGCGTCAAAGAGCTTATCGGTTTATCCCCCTCGGTGATCGAAGATCGCTTTAACCTCTCTGGCAATGACGGGGCCGCCTGGCTGTTTGCCGGTTCCCCGTCCAACGGCCTGATGGGGGGAGGATTTCTCTATACCAATCGGGACTCCCTCTCTCTAGGGCTGGTATGCGGCCTGGGAGAGATTGGCCACGCGGGGAAAAGCGTGCCCCAGATGCTGGAGGACTTTAAGCAGCACCCATCCATTCGCCCGCTGATCCAGGGGGGAAAGCTGCTGGAGTACGGTGCTCACCTGGTTCCGGAAGGTGGCAAGGCGATGATACCCACGCTGGCTGACGGCGGCGTAATGATCGTCGGCGATGCGGCAGGATTCTGCCTGAACCTGGGCTTTACCATACGCGGCATGGATCTGGCCATTGCATCGGCACAGGCGGCTGCCAATACGGCCATCGCGGCCAAGCAGCGGCAGAACTTTTCCGCCAGCAGCCTAGGGGAATATAAGCACGCCTTGGAGCAAAACTGTGTGATGCATGAGGTGCACTACTTCCGCAAAATCCCTGCGCTGATGGAAAACCCGCGCCTGTTTACGCAGTACCCGCGCATGGTCGCGGACATCATGGGGGATATGTTCACTATCGATGGCAGCCCTACCCAGCCCGTGCGTAAGGCTCTGATGAAAAGAGTGAAACAGATTGGGCTGATGAATTTATTGAAAGACGGCATCAAGGGGGCGACAGCGCTATGAGCAGCGAAAATCCGGTCAACGTAGACGTCAAACTGGGCATCAACAAGTTCCATGTTAATGAAGGCCATCCACACATCATTCTGGTGGATAACCCCAACATGGAGGAGTTCCGTAAGCTGATGCTGGCTTGCCCTGCCGGGCTGTATAAGCAAGACAGCACAGGCAATATCCATTTCGATTCTGCCGGTTGTCTGGAATGCGGAACCTGCCGCGTGCTGTGCGGCGACACCATTCTTGAGCAGTGGGAATATCCTTTGGGGACGTTTGGCGTCGAGTTTCGCTACGGCTGAGCCCCTCACCCTAACCCTCTCCCACAGGGAGAGGGAGCTGATAGCCCTTGCACTTTTGGCAGTAAAGAGACCATCTCAGCAAACCGCTCGTCACTCATCAAAGGTGAGTCACTACAATTTCAAACACGCTCGATCGGTCCCCTCTCTCTACGGGAGAGGGTTAGGGTGAGGGGCAATGTTTACCGGACCAGAACAGTTCACCCCCCCAGAAATAATGAATAGAGATAAACCAATGAGTGTCACGATAAAACTCAATCCTGAGCGCCGGGCCAAATACCGGCAACAAGGTTTTTGGGGCGATGCCTCGCTTGCCGATTACTGGCATCAAACCCAGCAGGCCATGCCGGAAAAGATTGCCGTGATCGACAATCGAGGAACTTCCTATACCTATGCCGCCCTCGACCGCGCGGCAAGTAGCTTGGCAGCATGGCTGATCTCCTGCGGTATTCAACCGGGTGACCGCATCGCCTTTCAGCTTCCCGGCTGGTGTGAGTTTACCGTGATCTACCTGGCCTGCCTGAAAACGGGGGCGGTTTCCGTTCCCCTGCTTCCCTCCTGGCGAGAGGCAGAGCTGGTCTGGGTGCTGAACAAATGCCAGGCCAAGGTGCTGTTCGCGCCAACCTCGTTCAGAAATACCCGGCCAATTGAGCTCATCTTGCCGCTATGCGATCAAATACCTGGCCTGCTTGAGGTGGTGGCCGTTGATAAGCTTTCCCCCGCAACAACCGTCCCCGCACTTAGCCAGTTGCTACGGGATGTTCCACCACTGATTACACCGGTCAGCGTGCATGGCGATGAGCTGGCCGCCGTGCTGTTCACCTCCGGTACCGAAGGCAAACCCAAAGGCGTGATGCTGACGCACAATAATATTCTGGCCAGCGAGCGTGCCTACTGCGCGCGGCTTAATCTCACCTGGCTGGATACCTTCCTGATGCCCGCACCGCTGGGGCATGCGACCGGTTTCTTGCACGGCGTGACGGCCCCCTTTCTGATTGGCGCACGCAGCGTTCTGCTGGATATCTTTAATCCGCTCGATTGCCTTGCCCTGCTGCAACAAGAGCGCTGTACTTGCGTGCTCGGAGCAACGCCTTTTGTCTATGACCTGTTATGCACCCTGCAACAACAGCCGCACGACATCTCATCGTTACGCTTCTTCCTGTGCGGCGGCACCACCATCCCGAAAAAAATTGCCCAGGATTGCCTGCAAATGGGCATTAAACTACTCAGCGTCTACGGCTCGACGGAAAGTTCGCCACACGCGGTGGTCAACCTGGACGATCCCCTTTCCCGCGTGATCAACACCGACGGTTTTGCCGCACCTGGGATAGAAATCAAAGTGGTGGATAAAGAGCGTAACCCACTCCCCAACGGTGAAGAAGGCGAAGAAGCCTCACGTGGCCCCAACGTATTTATGGGATATCTGGATGAGCCCGAGCTGACTGCCCGATCGCTGGATGAGGATGGCTGGTACTACAGCGGTGACCTGTGCCGCATGGATGCCGACGGCTACATTAACATTACCGGCCGCAAGAAGGATATTATCGTGCGCGGCGGGGAGAATATCAGCAGCCGCGAAGTGGAGGATATCCTGATGCAACATCCACGTATCCATGATGCCGCGATTGTCGCCATGCCGGATGAACGATTAGGGGAAAGATCCTGCGCCTACGTGGTGCTGAAGGCCGCTTACGGCTCACTCACCCTGGAGGAGGTCATCGCGTTCTTTGGCCGCAAGCGGGTCGCCAAATACAAATACCCTGAACACCTGGTGGTGGTGGACAACCTGCCGCGTAACGCCTCAGGCAAGATACAAAAATTCCTGCTACGTCAGGATATTATCCAGCGTCTTGGCAAAGAGGTTAAACAGGCAGCCATGGGAAGAAGAGACGATGTTCGCGTTACGGAACAAGCAAAATGAAAGGCTCTGGCAACAGGGCTCGAACCTGTGTCCAGTCGGATGGAGAGCCGACTGCTCTACCACTGAGCTATACCAGAGTTAGGGCTATTATCTACGAGCCGTCAGCCCGGTCAAGCGGGCTAACCGCCTTTACCGGAAAAATAGCCCGCCTTGCGCAGTATCAGGGCGATCTCCGGCTTATCCACCACCACGCCATGAACCAGCTCCGGCGTTGGCACAAAAGGCACTGCCTGCCGATTGCGGCGTGGGCCGATCCAACCCTTGTTATAAGGATCGACGCCAAACTGCGCGCAGACCCGCTGCACATCGGCTTTGGTACAACTGCTGGCACCAGAAAACACTTCCCAAGGCAACGGCAGATGCGCCCACACCTGAGTATCCGGCTCCAACCCACCGCCAGTCTGATAGTGCCAGGCGGCGACGTCCCCAGCCATAAGGCGTAGCACTTTACCTAGGCACATCTGTTCGACCATCTCCTCCATGCCTAATACGACAGCCAGCGCAAGCCAACCTTGCCTGGCGCTGTTCCAGGCTCCAGCCAGGGCATTCCAGGTAGAGGAGTCATCGCCACGCTTTACTATCATGGTCTGGCGATTGAAGGTATTGCGTTGCCAGATCAATTGCAGCAATCCGGCCAGCTCGTTGAGCTGTGCCAGATAGAGAGTGAACAAGCTCAGCTTTTGCCGATCGTCGAGGTACTTTACGATGTCACGATCCGGCATGATATGGGCAATGGCGTACCAGCCCGCCGATGTCGGCGCCTGTTGTACCCGCGCCAGCAGCATCTCGCCAATCTGGTCAAAAGCACGATCCTGAGCCTGGTTGGTAAACACGCTGCGGCGGTTCATGCGGGCGGAAAGCCAGGCAATAAAGCAGGCAACGTCCGGCGTGGAAGCAAAATCCTCATAGCGGATCATCATTGCCAGCCCCGATTTGGCCATCCGGGTCGCCTGGTATTTTTGCGTTTCCAGTTGGTAGGTCGCCAGCTTGCTCTCAAAGCGCTGCAGAAAACGGAACAGCTTGTTATAGCGCCGTTTGGAGATATCCATGCCCGCCTGTCGCCGCTGCGCACGGCTGAAACGGTCGACGATAAAATTATTACTGCCTGGAGCTTTCTGGATCTCCACCGACAGTTGCTCAATCAGTTGGCGAACCTGTTGAATATCGCTGCAATCAACGCTGTCCAACACCGGGGCACCAGCAAATAACTCTCCTGCCTTCGCCACCTGTTTCTCTGGAGCGACCGGTTGACGAAATTCCTGCATCATCGAGGTCATCTGTACCAGGCCGGACTTCAGTGACCCAGTCGCTACCTGCCGTAGCTGAGCCGTTTCCACTGGAGTCAGGGAGTCTCCCAACTGCGTGAGGATCAGTTCAGCCACGTCTTCCGGCCGTAAGCGTTTTTGCAGGGAGGAGAACAGCTGAGCAAGGTTATCCATCAGGCTTAATCCGTTAAAAAGTTAAAATCTTGTGAGGTCAGGTGACGCTGGCTTCAGCCTAAGCATCTTCCAGATGACATATTGTTGACTATTTTGATAGAGGTCAATTGATCAACCCGTTTAGTCGTGAAATGTCCCCTGCGACCAAGTTAAACTCAGCGAACCTGGCCGCTTTGTTATTCCTACCGCGTTCACCGTGGAGCACAAAATTGTTTAAATACCGGATCAATTGGCTAGCACTGATCGCTGTCGTCGCCTTGCCCACCGCTGCCAATGCGGCCTCACACGTGCAAGTGGGATTTTCGCCAGAAGGCTCGGCGCGGGCGTTGGTGCTGAATATTATCGGCCACGCACATCAGTCCATCCAAATGATCGGTTATTCTTTCCAGGCACCCGATATCACCCAGGCGCTGGTAGCGGCGCACAATCGTGGAGTGGAGGTGCGCGTGGTAGTCGATAAACGCCGGAATCAGGGCAAAGCCAGCCAGGCTGCAATTAACTACGCGGCCACTCACGGCTTACAGATGCGCATCGATGGGCATTATCATATTCAGCACGACAAGACGATTATTGTCGATGGCAAGACGGTGGAAACCGGCTCGTTTAACTATGCTCCCTCAGCTGAAACACAAAATAGCGAAAACGTGGTGGTACTGCACCATATGCCCGACGTTACCAGGCAGTTCATTGCGCACTGGCAAAGCCGCTGGGATTTGGGCCTGCCTTACAAAGTGAGGCTTGAAGCCACGAAACTGCCATAATAAGTTCATCTGCAAGCGTTGCCACTTCGGGCAAGATACAAAAATTTCTGTTACGTCAGAATACTATTCTGCGCCCTGGTGAAGATGTATGCTCTGAACTCACCCACTGATAGTCAAAGCGGGCACAGCATGCAGCGCCCCTACGGTCGAATATGTGAGACCCTACCATTCAGTTAAGGCTGGCATGCCTGGACCCGATTAACGCGCCCCAAAAACGCCATATTCCACGCTCGCCAGGTAAAAACAGAAGGCCTCTCTGACCATATCGATAAAACGGGGTTTAAGCTCAATGGTCTTGCCATCTTGCCTCAAGTTCAATAAATCTAACCGCTCGGCTGCCTGAAAACATCGCTTGATATGTGAGCGGGATACCGAAAACTCCGTCGATACTTTTAAGTAATTATATTGCACCGTTAACGTTCTTTGCCTGAGACTTTCCATATACAGGTGAAACATCATCATATGCCCCCCATCCTTGGTCAAAAATGCACGGCTATCTGGCACAACGTCATACACAAACATTTCTTTCCCTATGACTTGTATATAATTTTTGAAAAAATCCGCCATGAAATCATCGTGATCAAACCTCTGTGCAAGAGCGAACTCAGGGTAGATCATCGCGTAAGCCAGCAGCAGGGTATCAATCAACTCACGAACCTCATTTACCCCTTTGGCTGTCGGTTGGTAAGTTAATTTGCGTTTATCCTGTTCATCACGCCTGATCGCCAAGCGCCCTCCTACCTGCAAGAAAGAGATGAATGAATCCAAGGCATTAGCACTTAACAATTCATGGTTAATGCAAAGCTTCTTAACCCCTTTAAAAGAAGGGTTTTTAAAGGTGTAATAACCACCTAACATGGACCAAAAAATAATATTCCGATTGGCTTTAAACATCACTTTAAAATAGAGAGGATGAGTCATATAAATTTTATGAATCGCATTATAATAAATCTCCACTGCAGCATCCAAATCCTCACTTAGACCAATCTCACGCCTCCTACCATTGATTATTGAAACGACCACACAACAAACTCCACTCTCAGTTTATTTATCGCTAAAAATACGCAAAAAATCAAAAAACACATAACCTACCGATAATACAAAATAATGTCAATGATTGTAAAAATTATTAAAAATTATAACATAAAAAACAAACTAACAGATTGAATTAAAAGGGTTTAATAAATATTGCCACTATAATTATAATTCCTCTAATTTATAATTAATAATAATTATTACATATACCAAAATTAACAACAAAAATGGACAGTGAGTAATCCAGGATACTGTGTAAGTCTGCCTATCCTCAAGGGAAGACAAGCTAAAAAGGACACCTGGCTAATGATTTACGGTGTTTAAGAGATCTCACACCTGGCAACAAGATAAGGCGCTATGTGTGAGGTCTTTTATATAAGTAACCTCAAGGAAAGGTATAGCCGATTTATACCAAAGACAGCATGTAAATATGGAGATTAAAAATGACTATCAAGAAAACCCTGCTAGCCGCTACCGTATTAGCCTCTTTAGCGCTGAGCGGTACCGTTCTGGCTGAGGTTCCCCCTGGTTCCCAAGGCAATGGCCAGATCCTGTTCAAAGGTTCGGTGTTAAAAGCCCCTTGCGGTTTAGCTCCAGGTATTGATGGCGACAACCAATCGATCAACTTGGGACAGGTTGCCGACTCCCAGTTGACCACTATCGGTTACAGCACCCCTATCGAGTTTAAAATCAAACTTATCGGCTGCACATTTGATCCCAAGGCTGCCGCCGAAACCAAAGTCAACGTCCGCTTCGATGGCATGTCTGTCGGTGGTGCCAATGGTTTCCTGGGGGTCACCGGTGATGCCAAGGGTTTGGCCATCCGTCTGTTAGATGCCGCCAACAAGCAGGTTAAGATTGCGACAAAATCCGAGCCTTATAGCTTGCGCACCGGAGACAACACCCTGCAATTCTCCGCTCAGGTCGTTGCCTTGGATGGGGAAGCGGTTATTGCCGGTCACTATGACGCATTGACCAGCTTCTCTCTGACCTATCTCTAAAACCCCCAAATCCAGTAGTAATTATCACCTAGCAGGTATGGCTTGGCCAAGCCTGCTACTTACCGACGTTCAGAAACTATTATCATGAACAATAAGAAAAATTACTCACCCGCTTCATCCCTATTGTTTTTTATCATTGTTGCACACTCAGCCTATGCAAAAAACAATGATATTGAGTTTGAGACCAGAGCCTTGGACATCCTCGATAAACAGAGTATCAGCTTGAGTAATTTTTCACGTCCTGATTATATTCCAGCGGGAAACTACCTGCTGTCGTTAAAGTTGAATAATAGAACTGTTGGCACCCTCCAGTTCCAGTTAATCGACATCGAGGGGGACAGCAAGGTTTGCTTTACCCCGGAACTGTTGCAGAAATTTGATTTAAAAAGTAGTGCCTTGCAGGGAATAATGGAACACCACGCACCAGGGGATAGCACCTGCATTATCGTTGAGGATTATGCAGGCAGCACGGTGAGAATCGATCGTAAAAAGAGCGAACTGCTGCTGACGATCCCGCAGGCAGCGTTAAAGTATAACGATCCCAACTGGATACCACCGGCGCAATGGGATGAAGGCATTCCCGGCATCCTGCTTGATTATAACGCCAGTGGCAACGTCTATCAGAATAAGCAGGGTTCAAACTACCTGTCATTATCTGGCTACGGGACTGCCGGTGTGAACTACGGTTCCTGGCGCCTGAGAAGTCACCATCAGGCATTTTTATATAAAGGCCGGCAGGGCGAAAAGCAATCGCGCTTCAGCACGCCAACGGCTTACCTGGCGCGCTCACTCAATGATGCCGGTGCTCATTTAACTCTCGGCAGAAACTATCTTTCATCCGATGTTTTCGACGCCATTGACTATACCGGGGTTGCCATTGTCAGCGACGATCGCATGCTGCCACCGGCATTGCGTGGCTATGCGCCGGTCATCGAAGGAGTTGCCAACAGCAACGCCAAAATTATCATCACCCGGGGTGATAATAACGTTATCTATGAAAAGTTGGTGCCGCCCGGCAACTTTATCATCAACGATCTCACCGACATGACCTCTGGCGAGTTAAAAATAACCATCCGCGAGGAAAATGGTGAGGAGAGAACGTCAACCATTCAAACCTCCAACGTTCCTTTCCTGACGCGTTCCGGTCATGTCAGATATAAAGTCATGATGGGGCAATCAAATAACAATGGAAGTTTCAATCCGTATCTCGCCACCGGTGAAGCCTCTCTCGGCATCTTTTCAGGAACGTCACTGTTTGGCGGCTTTATCCTTACCGATAAACAGTACTACGCTATCAACGGGGGTATTGGTTACGATATGGGCATACTGGGTGCCCTATCCTTCGACTTGACCCACACCGATGCACAGCTGACAGACTCCCGCCCGCGGGGCCAAAGCTACCGTTTCAACTACTCGAAAATGTTCGACAGCATTGATAGCCAAATTACCTTTGCGGGCTACCGTTTCTCAGAGGAAAGCTTCCTGACGCTCAATGATTTTATCACACTGAAAACTAGCCCGGATTATATCAGCACCAGCAAGGAAAGTTACAATATCGTCGCCAGCAAGAGCTTTAGCGATCTCGGGTTCTCACTGAACGCCATTTATACCAAGCAAACCTACTGGCAGGACGTTTCCGACAGTAATACCTACGGGTTAAGCGTGTCAAAATCCTTTGACTTCGCCGGCCTGAAAAATATCAATACCTATCTCTCGGTAAACCGCACAGAGTATAAGAAAAGCTTTTATTCACAGAGCCAGAAAAACAACAACTCAATCTACCTGAGTTTTAATATCCCATTAGGTGCCAAAAGCTATATGAATACCGCTATGCGTACCAATAACGGTAAATTATCACCGAGCCTGTCCTATACCAATAATGTTGACCCCAATAATACCTGGTCCGTTGGCGCCAACGCCTATGAGGGCTTGCGGCAAGGTAAGATCAATGCCAACTCCTCGCAAAAAATGGCCAAGGTCGCCACCACCTTAAACGCATCGATGAGTGACGACGATTACTATCTGGGCGGCAGCATCAAGTCCGGGTTCACGACCACCGCTCATGGCACCGTTATGCACCGTGACGGCTACGCCGGAAACTCAAGATTGCTGCTCGACACTAAGGGTATTGCCGGTGTTTACGTTGGCAATGGAGACCGCAACGAGCCCACCAACGCCCAAGGCTTGGCCATCATCAACGACGTCCCGGAATATTACCGCACCGATTACTCGATTGATACTAAACGACTCCCCGATGATGTTGATGGTTCAGTCGCCAACATCCAAACGGTGCTAACCAAAGGGGCGATTGGCTATCGCAGACTCAAGGTTTACCGGGGGATCAAAGCCTTTATTCGGTTAACCGATCCCCAGGGCCGACCGATCCCGTTTGGCACCACCGTTGAAGACGCTGCCGAGAAGAGAAGCGTTGGCATGGTGGGTGAAAATGGCGAGGTCTATATTTCCGGAGTCAGCAGTGATTCCCCCCTAAAAGCGATGGATGCGGCTGGCCGACACTGTTTCTTCAGCCTGCAGGGCCAGAATGTATCGCTGTCTTTCACCTCTTCTACGGTATGTAAAACCCAATAATCTCACAAGGATATTCCCATGTTCCCACAGGCTACCAAGCTATTTTTTATCCTGATGCTCGCAGGTTTTAGCGTCTCCCAGGCCAACGCGGCGATCTCTATTGATAGAACTCGCGTGATTATGATGGGTGATGAAAAATCGGCACCGGTTAATATTATTAACCACAGTAAAAAATTACCTTATCTGGCACAAAGCTGGCTAGAAAATGAAAATGAAGAAAAAATAAACTCCCCCCTTACCGTGCTGCCACCGCTACAACGGCTGGAACAAGACACTACAGTGCAGGTAAACATTACCCCGTTGCCGGCTGCGGCTCAATTACCTCAGGATAGAGAGTCATTGTTCTTCTATAACCTGCAGGAGATCCCGCCAAAATCTGAAAAGAGCAACGTCGTGCAGTTAGCTTTACGGATTAAAATAAAGGTCTTCTACCGCCCTGCGAGCCTGAAAAAAATGGCCATGGAGGTTTGGCAAGAGAAGTTAGTGCTTACCCCCGTCAATAATGGCGTGAAGATCGTCAATCCTACGCCTTTTTATATCGTTATCCCGAGCCTCAGCGTAGCGAGCAAACCGCTATCACTGGCGGATGAGGCTATAACGCTTAAGCCGCTGAGTGACGTCACTGTGCCAAACGCGCGGGTAAAAAACCAGGCCATCCAACTACAGTACATTAATGATTATGGCTCTTATAACGCAATAAATTATCATTGCACAGCGAGCCAGTGCGATGTGGTAAAAGACGATAAAAGTCGCCCTTGATATTGAGGCTATTGTTATGATCAAGTTTATCCTGAGCTTCTGTATAGGGCTTTTCTCTGTTAACACCGCCTGGGCTGAGTCAGTTATTGCCTGCGATTGGACGCCAAGCCCTAGCCTCATTCCTGACGTAAGCCTCGGTAACCTGATCAAGGGAAGGATCCAAAGGGGTACTGAAGATATTAATTGTTATCAAGACGAAGAGGGTATTAAGCATTGTGACAAAAAAGATATCTGGAAAATTCCCAACGGCATCTACTCCACCAGCCAAACCGCCAGGGTAATCTGCATCAACTTTGGCGATAAAGCAGAGATGATCACCTATAAGTTTTCCAAGGCCAGTGATCTGGATATTCCCATCCCTGCCAATTCTAACGTATGGAAAAACCTGACCTTAACGATCTCCGGTGCCGGTTCGCAGAGAACCTTTAGCAATATTGAAAACATGGAACACGATAAGCAGTTTACCTGGAACGATACCACTTTGGCACCATGCCAAAAAACTTGCTGGGATCTGGAACTCGCCACACCACGCTATACCAAGAGTTTAACGTTTAATTTTCGCGTACAACCCAAAGTATTTAAAACCGATTATAACGTTAACCCTTTCTATGACCTGCAAGACTCGGTCGGCGCCCTGTGGATAATTTCTGGCTCGGATACCGATATGGCCTGGTCAACAACCAGCACCCCCTACTTGATCATCTGCGGCCTAAACGGAAATGACGGATCGACTTCCTGCGGTACTAACAGCAGCATCGGTAGCGGAGGCGGGGGCGGTTCGATGAGACCACCGATCAAGCAGTGTACCTTGACCGTTGTCACCCCGGATGTGGTGGCATTCCAGCCGATCTCCTCTGACGATCTCAGCCGTGGCAGAGTCCGTAGTGAGGACTTCACCATGACCGTGATAAAAGGACCAAACCAATCCACCACCTGTATGGGTAGCGCCTATAATCTGCCCGGTGAAATCAAAACCCAAGGCGGTTACCCAATCAGCTCGACCTTTTGGGGGATTAGCCATAGCTCAGGAGCGCCACAGGGTATCGGCCTCAAGCTGTTTGATTTAGGTAAAGGTGCATACTTGAAATTCAACCAAAAATACTCCAGCTTTATTAGTGATATCAGCAGCATCAGCGAATCAAAAAGGATGCGGGCTGAAATATCCGCCACCACCAAGGATCTAAAAAAAATCAAGGATGGTGAATACAGCCAGGTGCTGACCTTCGAAGTTGCCATGCCGTGAATGTTATTGGGAAGGAAAGCAATGATGAACAGCAAATGTTTACTTCTATTTGCCGCAACGCTGTTGCCCACCGCTGCTCATGCGGAAATCAAGGCGAGCAGTAGCACTCAGTTTGTGGGCAGGATTACTGTCGCCACCTGCAATATCGTGGTCGGTGATGATAATCAAACGATCAACATGGGCGAAATATCCAGCGCCGAGCTTGATGCCAAAGGGAAATCTACACCGGTGCCCTTCCTCATCAATTTATACGGCTGCGATACAGAAAATAAGAACGTCAAGATTGCGTTCGACAGAACGGGGACCGGCGCATCTGGCAGTTTGATTCCGGTTGATGGCATGAGTGGTATCGCGTTAGGGCTGCTGGACAGTGATGGCAGCCCGCTGTATTTTGGCAAAAAGAATAGCGGCCAAAAAATTAAAAAAGGCGATAACACCCTGCTTTTCTCGGCTTACATCGCTAAAACGGGGCCGATTAATTCAGGGTCATTTAGCCGCTTGCTGCACTATACGCTGTACTATGATTAACCTTATGTGTGCAGTCTTTGCCTTGCTCAGTTGAGCTTGGGCCAATTCGCCTGCCAGGCTAAGATTGCCGACCAGGTCAGCCACAAAAAATCCGCAGTACCAGCACAAACAGCAGGGTTCATTCGCTTATTAATGAATCCTGCTAATTAACCCTAGCGAATTACTCCCTCTAATCAATTAAATCACGCCGAGTAAAACTTTTCACACACCACAGATCGGCCGATCGATACCGCGACCAGCGCTTTCTTCTCGCATCGCGATCCGGCCAGGGTGGAATAGCTAGCCAGCCGCAAACTCGACGTTTAACGATAAAATAGGAGGAACTCCCGAATGCAAACACGTTATCTCGGTAAGTCCGGGCTGGAAGTGTCAGCGCTCGGCCTGGGCTGCATGGGGTTGAGCTTCGGCAACGGATACGCGTCAGGCCGTTGAACTGATCCGCGCAGCCGTTGAGCGTGGCGGGCACCGTGATAGCAGGCTGCGCACCGCATGTTCGCCCGCCGCTTTGGTAAAAACTCTCTCCCTCGCCACGGCGAGAAAAACCTGTAGCTCATTGAAGTTTTCTTTCAGCATGCGTATTTCCTTGGTTGACGTAAACCTTGCCAGTTCGCACAGAACTTATGAAATGGGTTCATAGACACTACCATTTTAGCCCCGTTAACGACAAAGGTTGCTGATAAATCGCCAACAAAAATGTTCTCATACCGCCAGATTTTTTGGATGGTGCTATATTTTATGAACTGACCTCTCCCCACCGAGAGGATATATGAAAAGACATCCTTTTAGCATTGCCTTAGGTGTTTTATCTACCGACATGTCATTGTCGGCGTGCACTGCCAAAGTAGATGAAAAATATCACTATTCATAAATTATTATCCACTACAGTCAATGATAACCCACTACTACACGCCTAACAGACAAGGTGGCGCAACCCATAGCGCACGTACCTAATCCGTCGGGTGAGTTTACTTAGCCGAGGCCACCATGTTCTTAAATTACTTTGCGTTAGGCGTACTCATTGTTGTCTTCCTCGTTATTTTTTACGGGATCATTATTCTCCATGACATTCCTTATCTGATCGCAAAATCCCGTAATCATCCGCATGCAGACGCGATCCATGTTGCGGGTTGGGTCAGTTTGTTTACTCTGCATGTGATGTGGCCTTTTTTATGGATATGGGCCACGTTGTATCGCCCAGAGCGCGGTTGGGGCATGCAAGGCCAGCAAGATCCCTTTGCCCGCTTAGAGCAAAGAATAACCGAGCTGGAACAGAGCATCTGCGAAACCAAAACACCTTCTGCGGAGTAACTCCATGGACTTGCTCATTATTCTTACCTATGTCGCGTTGGCCTATGGCATATTCAAAATATTTAAAATCCCGGTAAACAAATGGACGGTCCCCACCGCAGCATTGGGTGGCGTTGTTTTAGTCGGCGCCCTGATTTTATTAATGAATTATAACCACCCTTATACTTTTCAAGCACAAAAGGCCGTGGTTTCCATTCCCATTACTCCGCAAGTTACCGGCATTGTCAGTGAGGTCACTGATAAGCAGAATACCTTTATAAAAAAAGGGGACGTACTTTTTAAAATAGAGCCCACCCGATACCAGGCACGTGTCGATAGATTACAGGCCGATTTAATGACGGCAATCCATAGCATCCAGGTGCTCCAAGGGCAATTAGATGAAGCCGTCGCCCATACCTCGGGGGTGATTGCCGAACGCGATCGTTTATATAAAGACTACCAGCGCTATCTTAGAGGAAGCCGGGCCAGGGTAAACCCGTTCTCCGAAAGCGACATTGATAACGCCAGGCAAAATTTTCTGGCGCAGGATGCGCTGGTGAAAAGTTCATTGGCTGAACAGGCACAGATAAAAAGCCAGTTAAGCAGCGTCGTCAACGGAGAACAGTCGCAGATAGTCAGCCTCCGTGCCCAGTTAACAGAAGCCAAATACAATCTCGACCAAACCGTGGTTCGCGCCCCCAGTAATGGCTATGTAACCCAGGTGCTTATCCGCCCAGGAACCTACGCGGCAGCGCTGCCACTGCGCCCGGTGATGGTGTTTATCCCGCAGCAAAAACGGCAAATCGTCGCGCAATTCAGACAAAATTCGCTGTTACGCCTGAAATCGGGCGATCAAGCCGAGATCGTCTTCAATGCGCTACCTGGCCAGGTGTTTCAGGGGAGACTGACCAGCATACTTCCCGTCGTTCCCAGCGGGACGTACCAGGCGCAGGGAACCCTGCAATCATTGAGCATGATACCCGGCTCCGATGGCGTGCTGGCGGTGATTGAGTTAGAGCCGAATGCGGATGTTGATGCTTTGCCAGATGGGATATTTGCCCAGGTGGCGGTGTATTCCGACCACTTTACCCATGTTTCCGTAATGCGTAAGGTGCTGCTGCGCATGACAAGCTGGATGCACTATCTCTATCTTGATCATTGATCGTAACAACGCGGCCGGATGAATGGATAGCGATAGTCCAATTTATGACGCTGATCTGGCGCATCATCTCGTAGAAAGACGATGGGCTTTGGGGAAGTCATTGTATCGACAAAGGCGTAAACTGATTTCCGGTAGACAAACGTGTATTTTTTGCCCCTGGGAGGCCTGATGCTTGATTCCTTTTACTGGATTAATGAACCTGAACAATGGCAGTGCGATCACGGTAAGTTAAGCGTTGTCACAAATGACAAAACCGACTTCTGGCAAAAAACCTGGTACGGGTTTGAGCGTTTTTCAGGGCACATCTTCGCCACCGACGTCAGTGAAGATTTCACTTTTCAGGTAAAGGTCTGCGCGGACTTCACCACGCTGTATGACCAGGCCGGGATCATGTTCATGACCGATGACCAGCACTGGCTTAAAGCCGGTATTGAGTTTAACGACGGTGCCCCCGCAATAGGCAGTGTGCTGACGCTGGAGAACTCAGACTGGGCAACCGGCACCTTTGCGGGGGATCCACGTGAGTTCTGGCTTCGCTTGACCCGCAAAGGCAACAGCCTGCGATTACAGTACTCAATGGAGGGTCATCACTGGCCGCTGCTACGCTTATGTTACTTTCCGCAAGGCGCAGCGAAAATCGGTGTGATGTGCTGCACGCCTGAACGTCGTGGGTTATCGGTGGACTTCCTGAATATCACGCTGACTCCACCGGTGGATAAAGCCTTGCATGACCTGAGTTAATCGTTCGAGTCTATGCGATTCAGTATGCTGGACCGCCTTCACTGCCCGCGCGACAACATTAACGCTGATGTATCAAAGATCACACTTTTCAGTGCCAGCTTATTCCCATACAAATAATGTGTGTTACTATTCCCGCCGTAAAACCCTTTCAACTCATACCGAGGCTTTGATGCTGGAGAATGTAATCATCCGATAATCAGCTGCCCGACCTTTCCAGGCCGGACTGATTATCAATGCGCCGAAATCGAATGCGGACACCGCTGGGTGTTTGCACGTTTTGCACATGATGATTAACAGGTTTTTCAGCATGAATTTATCCCGTCAGGAACAACGTACCTTACACGTTCTCGCCAAAGGTGGACGTATTGCGCACGTCCGAGATGCCTCCGGCCGCGTCACTTCCGTTGAATGTTACAGCCGCGAAGGGCTGTTGCTCAGCGACTGCACGCTAGCCGTATTCAAAAAACTCAAAACCAAAAAGCTGATCAAGTCCGTCAATGGTCAGCCATATCGCATCAATACCAGCGGGCTGAACAATGTTCGCGCCCAGTTGGACAACCGCTAAGGAGAGTGTCATGGATATCCCACGTATTTTCACTATCAGCGAAAGTGCTCACCGCATCCATAATCCGTTCACACCCGAGAAGTACGCGACTCTCGGCGCGGTGTTACGTATGGAACCAGGTACGCGAGTGCTCGACCTCGGCAGCGGTTCGGGGGAGATGCTCTGCACCTGGGCACGCGATTACAACATCACCGGTACGGGTATCGACATGAGCCCGTTATTCAGTGCACAAGCCAGGCTGCGAGCAGAGGAGCTCGGTGTAGCCGAACGCGTTGAGTTTATCCATAACGACGCTACCGGTTACGTAGCCGATCAAAAATGTGAAGTAGCGGCCTGCGTCGGTGCTACCTGGATAGCCGGAGGTGTCGCCGGGACTATCGAACTGCTGAGTAAAAGCCTCAAGCCTGGCGGGATCATCCTTATCGGTGAACCTTATTGGCGTCTGTTGCCACCGACGGAAGAGATCGCCAAAGAGTGTGGCGCTACTGCCCTTGCCGACTTTCTCCCCCTGGCAGAGCTTGTCACCTCTTTTGACACGCTCGGTTATGACGTCGTAGAAATGGTGTTGGCAGATCAGGAAGGTTGGGACAGGTACGTAGCGGCCATGTGGCTGACGATGCGCCGATGGTTGGAGGCAAACCCCGATGATGAGCTCGCAGAGGAAGTTCGGACGCAGTTGACGAGCGCGCCTAAACGCCACGTGGCGTACACGCGTGAATACCTTGGCTGGGGAGTTTTTGCGTTGATGGCTCGATGATCAAAAGCTGCGAGTGAGCCAATAGCCAGAAACAATAAGGGCGCAGTATCTACACACTGCGCCCTTTAACATCATTTAAACCTGAACCTAGCTGCGCACCAAATCGTCGCCGTAGCCAATCCACTTATAGGTGGTCAGCGCATCCAGCCCCATCGGGCCGCGGGCGTGTAGTTTCTGGGTGCTGACCGCAACTTCTGCGCCCAAACCAAACTGGCCGCCGTCGGTAAAGCGGGTGCTGGCGTTGACGTATACCGCAGAAGAATCCACCGCACGGACAAAATACTCGGCGTTGCTCAGCGAGCGCGTCAAAATGGCATCGGAATGGCTGGTGCCGTGGGTGCGAATATGATCGATGGCCTGATCGATATCATCCACCAGCGTCACGTTCAAATCCAACGATAGCCATTCGTCATCGTAATCTTCTGTGGCCACTGCAACCACCTTCGCTGGCCCTTCCTGCAACAACGGCATGGCGTTATCGCTGGCGTGCAACGTTACCCCAACGGTGGCCATACGCGCGCTCAACGCAGGTAGGAAGCTGTTAGCGATAGTCCGATTAACCAGCAGGGTTTCGACCGAGTTACAGGCGCTTGGCCGCTGTATCTTGGCGTTTTCGATGACCGTCAGCGCCTTGTCGTAGTCTACGCTGTCGTCTACATAGATATGGCACACGCCGATACCGCCGGTGATCACCGGAATGGTCGATTGCTCGCGGCACAGCTTATGCAGCCCGGCACCGCCGCGTGGGATCAGCATGTCTACATAGCGATCCATTCGCAGCAGTTCATTCACCAGTTCACGATCCGGGCTTTCGATCGCCTGCACCGCCGCCGCTGGCAGGCCGCACTGTTCCAGCGCCTGCTGGATCACTTTCACCGTCGCCTGATTGGTGTGGTGAGTTTCTTTACCGCCGCGCAAGATCACCGCATTACCGGTTTTCAAGCACAGGCTGGCGACGTCAATGGTGACGTTGGGGCGCGCTTCATAGATCACGCCAATCACCCCGAGCGGCACACGACGGCGCTCCAGCTTCAGGCCGCTGTCCAGCAGATTGCCGTCCAGCACGTGGCCAACCGGATCGCTCAGGCGGCAGACCTGGCGCACATCGTTGGCGATCGCCGCCAGACGCGCTGGAGTCAACAACAGACGATCCAACAGGGCTTCAGTCATCCCGGTGGCACGCGCCTGCGCCATATCCTGCTCATTCGCCTGTAGAATTTCCTCGCTGCGGGCTTCCAACATGTCGGCCATCACCGCCAACACCTGGTTCTTTTTCGCCGTGCTCAGTACCGCCAACTGCCAGGAAGCCTGTTTGGCGGCTTTCCCCATCTGCTCGAGCATGTTCACTCCTTAACTTACGATCATATCGTCGCGATGCACGGCCACCGGGCCATATTCATAGCCCAGGATTTCGCTGATTTGCTGCGAGTGGTGCCCGGCAATCATGCGCATGGCATCGCTGTTATAACGGCTGACGCCATGAGCCAGATCGCGCCCCGCCAGATTGCGGATGCGGATCACCTCACCACGTGAGAAATCACCTTTAACATCGCGGATACCCTTCGGCAGCAGTGAACTGCCACGAGCCATCATGGCTTCTACCGCCCCATCGTCAACGGTGATCTCACCCGCAGGCGGTGCACCAAAGATCCAGCGTTTACGGTTCTCCAACGGGGTTTCCAGCGCATGGAAGCGGGTGCCCACCGGGTTGCCTTCAATCACATCTGCCACTACGCCCGGCTTGCTACCAGCAGCGATAATCACATCAATGCCAGCACGGCAGGCCACATCGGCGGCCTGTAGCTTGGTACCCATGCCGCCGGTACCCAAACCGGAAACGCTGTCGCCCGCAATGGCTCTCAGCGCATCGTCAACGCCATGCACTTCGCGGATCAGCTCAGCTTCCGGGTTATTGCGCGGGTCAGCGGTATATAAGCCCTGCTGATCGGTCAGCAGCAGCAGTTTATCGGCCCCAGCCAAAATGGCAGCCAGTGCAGACAGGTTATCGTTGTCGCCGACTTTGATTTCTGCGGTGGCAACCGCGTCGTTCTCATTAATCACCGGGACAATGCGGTTGTCCAGCAGCGCGGTCATGGTGTCACGCGCGTTGAGGAAGCGCTCGCGGTCTTCCAGATCGGCACGTGTCAGCAGCATCTGCCCGATATGAATGCCATAGATCGAGAAAAGTTGTTCCCACAGCTGGATCAGCCGGCTTTGCCCCACCGCCGCCAGCAACTGCTTGGAAGCGATGGTAGCGGGCAATTCGGGGTAGCCCAGGTGTTCACGCCCGGCAGCAATCGCCCCGGAAGTAACAATAACAATGCGGTGGCCCGCTGCATGTTGCTGGGCGCATTGGCGCACCAGTTCGACAATATGGGCACGGTTCAGACGCAGCGAACCGCCGGTCAACACGCTGGTACCCAATTTCACAACCAATGTCTGGCTGCCGTTCATAATAGTTCTGCCGTTGGAGTTAAAAGGAATGCATGACGTTGTAACAGGAGAGACGCGTTATGCCAACAGGCACAACGCGATTTCGGCGTAAATTTGCGGGGGAATTGATTTAGGCGGAGAGTTTTATCGGCTGTTCAATGAAATCATCGGCGGGTTCAAGCTTCAGCTCCATGGTGGCAAGCAGTTCACCCAGGCGACGATGGAACACGCGCAGCGTGGTTTCCAGCTTCTCTTTCACTTCAGCGTCTTTAATCTTTTCCTCGTTCCAACGCCCTTCCTTGTCAAACAGACCAAAGTGGTAGCTATAGGTGAAACGGGAATTATCGGCCTGCAGTTCGATCCACCAGCCCCAGAACTCGCGTTTTTCCGGTACTGGCTTGACGTTGACGCAGACCGCCAGGCAGTCAAAGAAAAAGCGGTCGTTCTCACATTGCCCTTCGCGCAGGTACGGCCCCAGGCTGGCAAAGCGTTTCATTAGTCGGCTTTTAGGGTGGCCACTCGGTAGCGTCATTTTTCAACCTCCACAATGTAGTCCACCCTTTTTAACAAACTGTTAAAAATTAGCAACTAGTTAGCGCATTTTATCTCTTAGCCAATCACAAATTTGCAGTAAGGATTGATGGAAACTCTGATAAACCGGCGTACGCGGGATGGCGATCAGTTTGCCGCTCAGCGAAGAAGACGCGATCAGCTGCGACTCTTCTTTGGGGCTAAGCGGATCCTCATCCCAATAGGCGGCCAGCATCGGCGTTGGGCAGCGGCGGCCCAACAGCCCCTGGGTTTTCAGGGAATAACGGTTCAACTCGGTTTTCAGCACGCTGTCAGAAGCGTTGGCCATACCCATGCGGCTAGCCAGCACGTCCATATACATATCCGGCACGTGGTCCTGGCATTTCAACTCACAGAGCAGGCTATGCACCACCGGCCCAACGCAGGCCACACCGCGCAAACGCTGCGACTCCAGATAGGCCAGGCGTACCGCCACGTTGGCACCAAAGCGGAAGCCGAAGGCGCTGACACGCGTATGGTCAACCCAGGGCACGGAAGGCAGTTGAGCCAACACCTGCTGATGCAGGAAGCTGGAGTCTTGCGTCAGCTTCCACTTATAGGATGAACCGATGGACGGCATATCGATGGTCAGCATCGCAATGCCGTGCGGCGCCAGATAATCACGGAACAGGCGGTGGTAATCGGTCTGCAAGGTATCCAGGCTACCGCACATCAGTACCGTTGGATACGGCGCCTGGCCGTTATCTGGCATATGCAGGAAGCCGGTGATGGAACTGCCGCCCTCAATGGCGAACTCCAGCTCTTTTAGCTGGTACGGCAGCAGCAATGCGGCTTCTTCATAGGCGCGATTGGAGAGCACCTCTGCCTGTTCGGCCAGCTCATCCCCTTTCAGATGCGGATAACCGGCAATGCTGTAGAGATTGGCGGCATTCAGCCAATACTGCCCGCCGACCAGCGGATCTTGTTGCTCTAATGCCCGCTGCTGCCACAGCATCCCCTGGCGCACCCATTCGTAGATCCAGTTGCCGTTTCGGTAACCGACCACGGTATCCAGCAGGTGATCGTCGCTATGCTCTGCGTTAGAGGCCGCAATGCGCGCCAACACTTCGCTGATCTCCAACGGATCGGTGCCGCGCCAGGTCCACAGCAGATGGTTGAGCATGCGATACCAGTTGCCATCGGTGTCCCCCTCCAAGGCGGAGTGCATATCAGCACCTACCGCATGATGGGCACGGGTGACTAACGTCGAGGTTTCGACATGTTTAAATGAAGGTTTGAACAGAACTTCGGAAAGGTTGGCCTGTGCCATGGTAACAACAGCCTCCTGAGACTTACATCAAGGCTTGAATAGCCGGGATATCTAGGTGCTAGTGTACCTAACTCTGGAGGTAGAAGGCGGGGAATTTACCGAATTTGACGAAACCGCTGGATAAACAACAACGCCCGGTATTGCCGGGCGTTTGAAGCAGAAGCTGATTAACGGCCGCCGATTGGTGGCACGAAGGTCACCGCCATATCCCAAGGCTGCTCGATCCAGGTGTCCTGCGGGATATCAACCACGTAATCGTCAACCAGCGGGCGGCCAGCAGGCTTGGCGAAGATGGTCACGAAATGGGCTTTCGGGTACATGTCGCGGATCGCTTTGGCGGTGCCGCCGGTATCCACTAAATCGTCAACTACGATAAAGCCTTCACCATCGCCCTCGGCGCGCTTGAGCACCTTCATTTCGCGTTGGTTGTCATGGTCATAGCTGGAGATGCAGACGGTATCCACATAACGGATGCTCAACTCACGTGCCAGCAGTGAAGCAGGCACCAGGCCGCCACGGCTTACGGCAATGATGCCTTTCCATTGATCGGCAGGCAGCAGGCGGTGAGCCAGTTTGCGCGCTTGCATTTGCAACATATCCCAGGTAACAACGTATTTTTCGCTCATAGAATGGTGTCCCAGCCAGCAATGATGTGGCTTACTCAGTAGTTCAGGGGGAAAAAAGGTTGCGCGAGATTATAGAGACTGCGCGCCACGAATACCAGTTGAACCGAGGCGTTGATGCGTTTTTCCTGTGAATATCCTTGTGACGAGCCGCGTGGCTTATCGGCGCAACCGCCCGTAAAACGGGGAACCCAAGCCGATAAACAGCGTCATACGGGGCGCGCACAGCCGCGAATAAAATGATATTCTCAGGCTCACGTGCCTGAAGCACAGATAGCTACTCACCCTAACCGCACAGCATTCACTCCTTGCTGAAAATGCTGTCACAGGAGACTTATAGTGTCTGAATTGTCTCAACTTTCGCCACAGCCGCTGTGGGATATTTTTGCCAAGATCTGCTCAATCCCACACCCTTCTTACCATGAAGAAGCGTTAGCGCAGCACATCCTCGACTGGGCCAAAGAAAAGAACCTGCATGCCGAGCGCGACCAGGTCGGCAATATTCTGCTGCGCAAGCCTGCCACCAAAGGCATGGAAAACCGCAAGCCGGTAGCGCTGCAAGCGCATCTGGATATGGTGCCGCAGAAGAACAACGATACGGTTCACGATTTCACCAAAGACCCGATCCAGCCTTATATCGACGGCGAATGGATCAAGGCTCGTGGTACCACGCTGGGTGCCGATAACGGCATCGGTATGGCGTCTGCGCTGGCGGTGCTGGCCGATGACAGCGTAGAGCATGGCCCACTGGAAGTCCTGCTGACCATGACGGAAGAAGCCGGTATGGACGGTGCCTTTGGCCTGCAGCCAAACTGGTTACAAGCCGACATCCTGATCAACACCGACTCCGAAGAAGAAGGCGAAATCTACATGGGCTGCGCCGGGGGGATTGATTTCATCACCACCCTGCCGCTGCAACGTGAAGCACTGCCAGCCGGTTACCAAACGCTGAAGCTGACCCTGAAAGGGTTGAAAGGCGGCCACTCCGGTGCCGATATCCATCACGGTCTGGGCAACGCCAACAAGCTGCTGGCCCGTTTCCTGTTTGCCCATACGCCTGAGCTGAACCTGCGTCTGCTGGAGCTGAACGGCGGTACGCTGCGTAATGCCATCCCACGTGAAGCCTCTGCCGTAGTAGCCGTTCCGGCTGCCAAAGCGGATGCGCTGAAAGCCCTGAGCCAGCAATTCCTGGCTACGCTGCAAAACGAACTGTCTGCCAAAGAGAAGAATATTACCGTTCTGCTCGAGCCAGCCACCACCGCTTTGCAGGCACTCACCACAGACTGTCAGAGCCGCTTGGTGGCACTGCTCAACGGCACCCCTAACGGCGTGATCCGCATGAGCGACGAAGTGAAAGGCGTGGTAGAAACTTCGCTGAACGTTGGCGTGGTGACCACCAGCGAGCATGAAGCCGAAATCATTTGCCTGATCCGCTCCCTGATCGACAGCGGTAAAGACTATGTGGTGGATATGCTGACCGCCTTGGGCCAACTGGCCAACGCCAAAGTGGCCCCGAAAGGCGGCTATCCGGGCTGGCAGCCAGATGCCAAATCTCCGGTGATGCAACTGGTACGCGAAACCTACCAGAAGCTGTTCAACAAGACGCCAAACATCATGGTGATCCACGCCGGGCTGGAGTGTGGTTTGTTCAAGAAGCCTTACCCACAGATGGATATGGTGTCGATTGGGCCGACCATCACCGGGCCGCACTCGCCGGATGAGCAGGTGCATATCGCCAGCGTTGGCCAATACTGGACGCTGCTGACCGCCTTGCTGAAAGCGATTCCTGAGCGCGGATAAGATATTGGGCCCAGTTTAACGCTGGGCCCAATAACTCAGTTGAAAAAACTATCGGCCCTACCTGTCAGGATTGCGTTTCCTTGTTAGCCAGATTGCCGCTAATTTCATTCATCTGCGACTGTATCAGCGCTGCGCTAACCGGTGGCAGCAGGAAAGCAAACAGGATTATCAGCCAGGTCTTATACCTTGCTTGTTGCCCATGGCTTTCAATTATCGCCCGAAGAGTATCGTTTAGCGTGGAGAAAATTGCTGGCGTGACAATAGGCACAACAAAAGCCGACCACCCAGCCCCTCTAGGGGTTAGTAGTGTCGCAGATTGGCTATAGTTTCTGATTTCCGCATGTATTTTTACCAACCAATAAATATTGTAAAACGGCACAAAATACAGCAGGAAGGTCATTCCAGGTTCGCGGTATGTCGGCGTAAGAGGAGCAGCCTGCCGTATCGGCGGCGCCACATTAAATAACTGTGGTTTCATCGGCATCAACAACAATGTGCCAATGATCGCCGGTGTCGCTAATACTGCAAAAAAGTTTGTTGGATTGCCAAGCAACAGATCCATATCAAAAACCCATCCTGCCAGAGGCGCAATGGATAAATTATTCAACAACTTCAATGTTGCCATCAACCCAAATGCCAAGACATAAGTTTCTGTACTGCCGACTGCACCAGCAATAAATGCAGGGATGATCAGTATGATAGCCCCTATCCCCAGCCCTATCAGCATCTCTCCGGCCATCAGCGCAACAACGTTTTCCACATTGAAACAGAATAATGCTATACCCAGTAAATAGAAGGCACTAAACAGGTACAGTAAATAGTAGCTTTTCATCCGGCTGGCTATCCAGGCCAGAATCACACCAAATAAAAAACCGGCCTGTTGGAATGAAAAAGCGACGCCAATCGTTGAATAGGATAAACCTGAACTTTGCTTCATATAAAGCGCCGAATATATGCTCAAGATATATTGACTCGAAGCAATAAAAACAAAATAAAAAACCAGTCCCCAAAATCGATAGCTACAGTGTAAATCGGCCCACGTCCATTTTGTTGCGGACGCCTGGTGAGTCTTTTCCATTGTTCCTGCTTCCCTGTAAGGATATAACCAAAAAAATAAGCGTTGATTGTACCTAGGCTAGTGCTTTAAACATACTCGTTTTTCACCTCACCACGTCAGTACCAACTGCCGCTCCAACTGAGGATCGAGCAGCGTTACGTGTAGGCCAACCAGGCGCACACCTCGCCCTTCCCTCCGCTCCTGCCATGCCTGGCGGGCCACGTTGAGCAAGTCCTCAATATTGAGCACCGGCCAAACGTGCTCCTGGGTGGTTTGCTGGAAATCCTGGAACTTCAGCTTTACCCCTTGGCGGGCGATATGCAGATCTGGTTTGACCTTGCGCAGCCGCATTTCCAGCTCGGGGTAGAGCTTTTCAACGATCAACGCCTCGCAATCTTCCCACTCATGAATATCGGCCACCAACGTTCGCTCAACCCCTACCGATTTGCGTAAACGATCGGGAGACACCTCACGCTCATCGATACCCTGGCAGCGTTCCCACAGCACCCGGCCAAACTTGCCGAAGCGCTTTAACAAATCGGCCAGATTATAGTTCTGCACATCGGCGCAGGTGATTAGCCCCACCTCTTCCAACCGTTTGGCGGTGACCTTGCCCACGCCGGGGATTTTACTTAGCGGCAGCTGCTGCAAGAAAGCGGGTACCTGCGCCGGTGTGATGACATATTGGCCGTTTGGCTTGTTCAACTCGGAGGCTATCTTGGCGAGGAATTTGATCGGGGCAATGCCTGCCGAGGCGGTCAGGTTCAATTCAGCAGCAATTTCCTGGCGGATCTGTTGGGCAATCAGGGTGGCGGAGCCGTTGCATTGGGTGCTGTTGGTCACGTCCAGATAGGCTTCATCCAGAGAGAGCGGTTCTATCAGCGGGGTATAGCGGGCAAAGATTTCACGGATATGCAGCGAGGCTTCTTTATAGGCCGCCATGCGGCCCGGTAATAGCGTCAAGTGCGGGCATAGCTTGAGCGCCGTGGCGGTGGGCATAGCGCTATGCACGCCATAACGGCGCGCCGGGTAGTTGGCGGTGCTGATCACACCACGCCGATCGGCGCTGGCACCGATAGCCAGCGGGATATCGCGCAGGCTGGGGTTGTCGCGCATTTCTACCGCTGCGAAGAAGCAGTCCATATCGACATGAATGATTTTACGCATCGCGCCTCCAATAACACTGTATAAGTATACAGCCAATTATTAAAAGCTCAATATGGAGAGTGTAGACTAGTGACGCCCCTCACCCTAACCCTCTCCCACATGGTGAGGGGACCGAACGTGCCACAAATTAGCTCCCGCACCTGACCGCAACTCCGCACTAGCCCCCCTCCCCCCAAACAAGTGTTCATGAGGTACTCGGTATGTACATTGGGAGAGGGGACCGAACGTGCCACAAATTAGTTCCGGCACCTGACCGCAACTCCGCACTAGCCCCCCTCCCCCCAAACAAGTGTTCATGAGGTACTCGGTATGTACATTGGGAGAGGGGACCGAACGTGCCACAAATTAGTTCCGGCACCTGACCGCAACTCCGCACTAGCCCCCTCTCCCCAAACAAGTGTTCATGAGGTACTCGGTATGTACATTGGGAGAGGGTTGGGGTGAGGGGCTGTGCAGCGCCCCTACATGGAAAACCAGTGTGGCTAGAGAATTCGGTGTTTTTCCAGCATCTCGCGGCGTTGCGCTTCCTTCGCCATACGCTTTTTGCGCACATCGCAGGGCTCCGGGCAGTCGCAGACCTTCTCCACCCCCAGCGCGGTAATGCCGCCACAGCTGCCCTGCAAGGTTTTGCGCTTGAACACATAGCCCAACGACATTCCGCCAACCACCAGCAGAAACAGCACAAAGGATGCTGCGAACATCGTCAACATAACGTCTACCCTTTCTTCAGATAGGGTTTGAACGCGTCGGAATAGCGCTCCTCAAACCCCTTGGCGGTTTTCACGATCATAAACACCGGGATCCCCAGCAGGTTGGCCAGTGCCATACCCCGCTCCGGCCCCATCACGTTTAACCCGGTAGAAAGCCCGTCCGCCGTCATACACAGCGGGCTGATCACCGTGATCGACACTAAGTTGTGGCGGATCGGTTTACCGGTGAGCGGGTCGATAGTATGAGAATAGCGCACTCCGTCCTGCTCGAAGTAGTTTCGGTAATCCCCGGAGGTCGCCATCGCCATCTCACCCGGTTCGATCACCAGTTGCGCCTGCTGCTCCCCCCCGGCGGTTGGCCGTTCGATAGCAATGCGCCAAGGCTTCTTCTCACCGTTATGGCCACGGGTACGAACCTCCCCGCCAATATCAACCATGTAGTTTTTGACGTGCTGCGATTGCAGGTACTGGGCAATCACATCAACGCCGTAGCCTTTGGCAATGGAAGAGAGGTCGACATAAAGTTCAGGAATGCGCTTGACCAGCGCATTACCTTCCACCGCCAGCTTGTCGATCCCCGTCCAGTTGCGGCGCTGATCCAACTCGGTGGCGCTCGGCACTTTATCCGACCGCCCTTCCGGGCCAAAACCCCACAGGTTCACCAGCGGCCCGACTGTCACGTCCAGCGCGCCGTCGGTCACACGGTTGATGCGCAGCGCTTCCAGCACCACTTCCGTGGTGGCAGCAGAAACCGGGAAAGGCTTGTCCACTTCCCGGCTGGCGTTAAAGCGGCTCAGCTCGGAATCAGGTTGATAGGTCGACATCTGATCGTTAACCTGCACCAGCCGTTTGTCGATCTCCGCTTGCAGCGTTGCCACCGAAGGCGTTCCGTCCCCAGGGAGATAACTGATCGAGTACGACGTCCCCATGGTTTTGCCACGCAGGTTTTCCTGCTGCGGTTTACAACCGGTCAGCAATACTGCGGTGGCCAGGGCCACCACCATCATCCAAGCCTTCATTCCATCGCCGCCTACAGCTCGCATTTAACCACCAAAGTCATCGAGCATGATGTTTTCATCTTCCACGCCCAAGTCCTTCAGCATCTTGATCACCGCCGCGTTCATCATCGGCGGCCCACACATATAGAATTCACAATCTTCCGGCGCTGGATGGTTACGCAGATAATTTTCCAGCAGGACATTATGAATAAAGCCGGTGTAGCCCGTCCAGTTATCCTCTGGCTGTGGATCGGAGAGCGCCACATGCCAGGTGAAGTTTTCATTCTCTTCTTGCAGGTGGTTGAAGTCGTCCTCATAGAACATCTCGCGCAAGGAGCGCGCACCGTACCAGAAGGTGATCTTGCGCTTCGATTTCAGGCGCTTCAACTGATCGAAGATGTGTGAACGCATCGGCGCCATACCGGCCCCGCCGCCGATAAAGACCATCTCGGCGTCGGTGTCTTTGGCAAAGAACTCGCCAAACGGCCCGGAGATGGTCACCTTATCCCCCGCCTTCAGCGACCAGATATAGGAAGACATAATGCCCGGCGGCACGTCCGGGTTGCTCGGCGGTGGCGTAGCGATACGCACGTTGAGCATGATGATGCCTTTCTCATCGGGATAGTTGGCCATTGAATAGGCGCGCACCGTCGGCTCTTTGACTACCGAACGGTAACGGAACAGATTGAATTTATCCCAGTCGCCACGGTATTCCTGCGGCACGTCGAAATCGGCATAGCTGACTTCATGCTCGGGCGCTTCGATCTGGATAAAGCCGCCAGCGCGGAAAGGTACATCTTCCCCATCCGGAATGCGCAGTTTCAGCTCTTTGATAAAGGTGGCTTTGTTATCGTTGGAGATCACCTCGCAGTCCCATTTCTTCACGCCGAAGATCTCTTCCGGCAGCTCGATTTTCAGGTTCTGCTTCACGTTAACCTGGCACGCCAGGCGGCAGCCCTCTTTGGCTTCACGCTTGCTGATATGGGAAAGTTCGGTTGGCAGAATATCGCCGCCGCCCTCTTTGATCACCACCCGGCACTGGCCGCAGGAGCCGCCGCCACCACAGGCCGAGGAAACAAAAATCCCCTGGCTGGACAGCATGTTCAGCAGCTTGTCCCCCGCTGGGGCGGTAAAACTCTTGTCTTGATCGCCGTTAACCTCAACGGCAATGTCACCGGTGTTCACCAACTTGGATTTGGCAAACAGGATCAGTAACGCCAGCACCATCACGATGCAGGTAAACATCACCACGCCTAAAATAATTTCCATAAATGCTTCCTGCCTTTACAACTGGACGCCGGAGAACGACATAAAGCCCAATGCCATCAATCCGGTGGTAATAAAGGTAATGCCCAGGCCACGCAACCCGGCTGGCACATCGGCATACTTCAGTTTTTCACGGATCCCCGCCATGGCAACAATCGCCAACATCCAGCCAGTGCCGGAGCCAAAGCCGTACACCACGGATTCCATAAAGTTGTAATCACGCTGGACCATGAACGACACGCCGCCGAAAATGGCACAGTTCACCGTGATCAACGGCAGGAAGATCCCCAAGGCGTTGTAGAGCGCCGGGAAGAAGCGATCGAGGATCATCTCCAGGATCTGCACCAGCGCCGCAATCACGCCGATAAAGGTAATGAAGTTGAGGAAGCTCAGATCGACGCCTTCCACCAGCGCCCCATCACGCAGGATCAGGTTATAAACCAGGTTGTTGACGGGTACCGAGATGCCAAGGACCAGCGTCACGGCGATCCCCAAGCCAAACGAGGTAGAGACCTTCTTCGACACCGCCAGGAAGGTACACATCCCCAGGAAGAACGCCAGCGCCATGTTCTCAACGAACACCGCACGCACAAACAGGCTGATATAGTGAGCCATCGGCGGTTACTCCTTTTCTATCTGCGCTGGCTTGAGGGAACGCAGTCCCCAAATCAGCAGGCCGATGATAAAGAACGCACTCGGCGCCAGCAGGAACAGGCCGTTGGGCTGATACCAGCCGCCGTTCTGCACCGTTTCCAACACCGTAATGCCAAACAGCTTGCCCGAGCCGACCAACTCGCGCAGGAAGCCCACCAGGATCAGGATCACGCCATAGCCCAGCCCGTTGCCGATACCGTCCATAAAGCTCTCAATCGGTGGCGACTTCATGGCGTACGCCTCGGCGCGGCCCATCACGATACAGTTGGTGATGATCAGCCCGACGAACACCGAAAGCTGTTTGGAGATTTCAAACGCATAGGCACGCAGCAACTGATCGACCACGATCACCAGCGAGGCGATGATCGTCATCTGCACGATGATGCGCACGCTGTTGGGGATATGGTGGCGGATCAGCGAAATAAAGAAGCTGGAAAACGCGGTGACCAGGGTGACCGCAATCGTCATCACCACCGCCGTTTCCAGCTTGGTGGTCACCGCCAGCGCCGAACAGACGCCAAGCACCTGCAGCGCGATCGGGTTATTGTCAAACAGCGGCCCCAGCAGGACCCGTTTAACCTCTTTGGAATCAGCCATTTTTCAGCGCTCCTTCACGAACTTTCTGCAGGAATGGGCCAAAGCCGTGCTCGCCCAACCAGAAATCAAACGTATGCTGTACGCCGTTAGCGGTCAGCGTCGCGCCGGACAGGCCATCCACACCGTGGATATCCCCTTGCCGCGCTCCGCCCTTCACAATGCGGATTGCCGGGTTGCCGTTGTCATCAAACAGCTGCTTGCCAATCCACTGTGCACGCCAGTTGGCGTTCTGGATCTCGCCGCCCAGCCCCGGGGTTTCACCATGCTGATAGAAACTCAGCCCGCGCACCGTATTGCCATCAGCATCCAGCGCGACAAAGGCGTACATCATCGACCATAGGCCAGTGCCGTAAACCGGCAACACAATCTTGTCCACCGCTCCGCTTTCGTCGCGCACCAGGTAGATTTCCGCCTGATTGCTACGGCGGCGGATACCGGCCAGATCCTGCTCGGCGGTCAACGCCCGACTCTTGGCATCGCTGCGTAGCGCGGCGGCCAGATCGAAGGTGCCCGCATCGCCAGGCACAAACTCACCGCTGTCCAGATCCAGCAAACGCGGTTCGATGCGCTTGCTAAAGGTGGCTTTCACCTGTTCGCCAGTCATCCCCGGTTGCAGTAAACCGGCTACGTCCAGGATATTGCGCTGCTTATCCAGCAACCGCTGTTCCTGCTGTCTGGATTGCAACCCAACGGCGGAACCCGCGACCACCACAGAACACACCAGACACAGCAGCAGCACTACCAGCAGCGTTTTGCCAATGCTGTCATTTTTAGATTCATTCGCCACGTGCTTTTCTCCGCTTGATGTTGGCCTGCACCACCAGGTAATCGAACAGCGGTGCGAACAGGTTAGCGAACAGGATCGCCAGCATCATGCCTTCCGGATAGGCCGGGTTGACCACCCGTATCAGCACGCACATCACGCCGATCAGGATGCCGTACCACCACTTCCCTTTGTTGGTAAACGAGGCGGAAACCGGGTCGGTAGCCATAAACACCATACCGAAGGCAAAACCGCCCAGTACCAGATGCCAGTACCAAGGCATGGCAAACATCGGGTTGGTGGTTGAGCCAATGGCATTGAACAGATACGCCGTGGCGATCATGCCAATCATCACGCCAGCCACGATGCGCCAGGAAGCGACACGGCCAAACAGGATAATCGCCCCGCCGATCAGGATCATCAGGGTTGAGACTTCCCCGATCGAACCAGGGATGTTACCGATAAAGGCGTCCATCCAACTGATGGATTGTCCGGTGGTGACGTTGGTCAGGCTGTGAGCTCCGCCAGCGCTCCATTGCGCCAACGGTGTCGCACCGGAAAAGCCGTCTGCCGCGGTCCACACCAGATCGCCAGAAATCTGCGCCGGATAGGCAAAGAACAGGAAGGCACGCCCCGCTAAAGCCGGGTTGAGGAAGTTACGCCCGGTGCCGCCGAAGATCTCCTTGGCGACTACCACACCAAAGCTGATGCCCAGCGCGGCCTGCCATAACGGCAGGGTTGGCGGCACAATCAGGGCAAACAGAATGGAGGTGACGAAGAAGCCTTCGTTGATCTCATGTTTGCGTACCATCGCAAACACCACTTCCCAGAAGCCGCCCACCAGGAATACCACGGCGTAGATTGGCACGAAGTAGGTCGCACCGAGCACCATCTTGCTGATCCAGCCCGCATCCGCGCCGAGCGTTGCCCCAAGCATCTGTGCCAACCGGTAATGCCAGTCCCCCGCCAGCACCTGTTGCAGCTGATCGCCACTGTACAGATGGTGCAATGCAGGAATGGTCTGCTGGCCCACGTTATACATGCCCCAGAACATGGCCGGGAACACCGCCAGCCACACCAGGATCATCATGCGTTTCAGATCGATGGCATCACGTACGTGCGAAGCCCCGCGCGTTACCGTGCCGGGGGTGTAGAACACCGTAGCCGTTGCTTCAAACAGCGGGTACCACTTTTCCAGCTTGCCGCCCGGCGTGAAGTGATGCTCAATCTTGTCAAAAAAATTCTTCAGGCCCATCGGTTATCCTTCCTGCTCAATCTTGGTCAGCACTTCGCGCAGCACCGGGCCATATTCATACTTGCCGGGGCAAACGAAGGTACACAACGCCAGATCTTCTTCATCCAGCTCCAGACAGCCCAGCGCCTGGGCACTGTCCGTATCGCCCGCCAGCAGATCGCGCAGCAGATGCGTCGGCAGAATATCCAGCGGCATCACCCGCTCATAATTGCCGATCGGCACCATCGAACGCTCACCGCCGTTGGTGGTGGTCGAGAAAGCGAACAGCTTGTGCTTGAGGAAATGGCCCAGCGTGGTACGAGTGATGGAGAACTTGTCCGATGCCGGAGCAATCCAGCCGAACAGCTCTTTCTCCCGGCCTTCCAGCAACACCGAAACCTGGTTGTGGAAACGGCCAAGCCAGGCACTCGGGCCGCTGGCATGGAAGCCGCTCAGCACCGAGCCGGAAATCACCCGGTTCTCACCGGCCTTCAGGCGGCCCGCCGTCAGTTGATCCAGGCTAGCCCCTAAACGGGTGCGCAGCAGCACCGGCTGTTCCACCTGTGGCCCCGCCAAGGCGACCACGCGCTGGGTATCCAGCTTGCCGGTAGTAAACAGGGTGCCGATGGCGATCACGTCCTGATAACCGATATGCCAAACGGTTTTCTTCAGGCTGACCGGCTCCAGGAAGTGAATATGCGTGCCCACCAACCCCGCAGGGTGCGGGCCAGCAAACTCGTTGTAATCAATCTGCGCGCCGGCAGCCGTATCCAGCCGAGTACCCGCTGCGTGGCAGACGTGCACCTTGCCGTCTGTCAGGCGTGCCAATACCGTCAGCCCGGCATTGAATGCCGCCAATTGCTCGTTGATGATCACCAACGGATCCGCTGCCAGCGGCTGAGTATCGATAGCGCTGACGAAAATAGCGCGCGGTGAAGTGCCAGGCCGGGGGGTTCTGCTAAATGGGCGAGTACGCAGTGCGGTCCACAGGCCACTGGCGATCAGATCGCTTTCAACCTGTTGGCGCTCCAGCATCGGCAAATCGGCCTGCTGATAATAGGCCAGTTCCACCTGCTCTTCGCCGCCGTTGTCGATGTCAATCACCACCGATTGCAGCATGCGGCGTTCGCCGCGATTGATAGCGGCGATCTGCCCGCTGGCCGGTGCCGTGAAGAAAACCCCAGGGATCTTCTTATCTTCAAACAGCGCCTGGCCTTTTTTAACACGATCGCCAACCTGTACCAACATGGAGGGGCGCATACCAACATATTCCTGGCCGAGCAGCGCCACTTGCGTGACCGCTGGGCCATCCTGGATCGCCTGCGAAGGGGCCCCAGCTATTGGCAGATCTAACCCTTTTTTTATTTTGATCATAGGATTTTTACGATGTTTTGAATTTTTACACGCCCAACCAACCCAGAGGCAGGCACAAAGCATGCAGGATGATGAGGTGACCCAAGCCCCCTCCGGATGAACACGATGACCTCATGCCCAACTTGAAATATTCACACTGACCGCCGACATCAAGGTCAATGATTAAGCCAATACTGCAAAATGTTAAAACATTGCTATCAACGATGGTGGAATTGTTGCTATTTCACACAATATCCCCGTACTGATCACCGATTAATAACGCTGCAGCATGGGTAAGATATTAACATTTTCGACGGAATTTTTCCGTGCTATCTAGTGACCTGAGTCGAGGAAATGCAATTAAACAGCTGTTATACCTTGACACTACTCGTTAAAAACGTGGGTTCATTTCACTTTTACCGAAGATTGTAGTTTTTTTATACACTTCGCATATTGCTAAAAAACAACACGCTGGTAATCTGACGGGGTTAAATACGACATCTCGTCAGTGGCATGCTGGCTACGTTCTCTACACCAGCAAATAAATATAAGCAGGATAAATTAAGAATGAGCAAAATCGCGCTGTTGTTTGCGATGCTATTTTGTACGCCGCTGATCACGGCGTGCAGCGCCAGTGAGCCAGCCCCGGCTCCCCAGTCCCCTTTGGTTGCACAGCAGTTATTAGGTTCACCGGTCTATATCCAGATATTCAAAGAAGAACGCAAGCTGGAGTTGTACGCCAAGATGGGTAACGAATTCCGTCTGGTGAATAGCTTTCCTATCTGTAACTTCTCCGGAGGGCTTGGTCCGAAGCGCCGTGAAGGGGATTTTAAAAGCCCCGAAGGCTTTTATAGCGTCGACACCCGCCATCTGAAACCAGACAGCAAATATTATCGCGCCATCAATATCGGTTTCCCGAATGATTACGATAAAGCGCAGGGATATTCCGGTGCCTATCTGATGATCCACGGGGAATGCAAATCGATTGGTTGCTACGCGATGACCAACACCTATATGGACGATATCTATCGTTACGTTGAGGCGGCGTTTGCCCATGGGCAAAGCCGGGTGGACATCAGCATTTATCCGTTCCGCATGACCGAACAGAATCTGCAACGCCACCGTTCTTCAACCTACATCAGCTTCTGGCGTCAGTTGAAACCGGGTTATGACTACTTCGTCAAAAACCGTCAGCCGCCGCTGGTTAGCGTAGCCAACGGCCAATATGTGTTGGCACAGCCGGTGATTGGCAGCGGTCAGCCAACGCAGTACGCCTCAACGATTGAGACCAGCAACAACCCGTTCGCCCGCAGCCAACCGCTCACCGTAGTGAAATAACGCAAACTCGCCTGGTGCAATCTTGTGCCAGGTTTCATTGCCCGTCAGCGGTTGAGTCGCAATGACCGTGACCACGTCATCCGGCGTGGTCTGCCGCTGAAAATCAATCTCTACGTCCTGATCGAGCAAGGTGGCTTTGCCAAACGGTGCTCGCCGGGTGATCCAGTAAAGGTTGGTGGAGCAATAGGCCATCACAAAGCGCCCATCTGACAACAGCATATTAAATACCCCTTTCTCTCTGAGCCGGTCGGCCAATAACGCGATATAGCGAAATACGGCTGGCCAGTTGCTGGGAGTGCGTGGGTATTTCAGTGCCAGCTGGTGTAACAGCCAGCAGAAGGCATATTCACTGTCGGTCTGCCCTACCGGACGGAAGTTGCCGGTCGCCAGTTGGCGATAGCCTTTCAGTTGCCCATTGTGAGCGTAAGTCCAGTTGCGGCCCCACAGCTCACGGGTAAAGGGATGGGTATTTTCCAGCGCCACTTCACCGCGATTAGCCTGGCGGATGTGGGAGACCACGGCACAGGACTTGATCGGGTATTCCTGCACCAGGCGGGCAATAGGTGAATTAAAGCTGGGTTGGGGATCCTTGAATGTGCGACAACCGTTGCCTTCATAGAAGGTAATGCCCCAGCCATCTTTATGTGGCCCGGTTCGGCCACCGCGCTGTACCAGCCCGGTAAAGCTAAAGCAGATGTCGGTTGGTACGTTGGCGCTCATCCCGAGCAGTTCACACATCGATTGCCACCCCTTGAGGACTACTGACATTGGTATAAGGGCGCAGCTTGATACCACGCCCTATATTTAATGCTGATCTCGCCGTTAAGCTTTAACCATCTCTTTTTCGATCAACATGATCAAGATGTGGATCGCTTTGATATGGATTTCCTGGATACGGTCGGCGTAGCCAAAGTGCGGTACGCGGATTTCCACGTCGGCGCTACCGGCCATTTTGCCACCGTCTTTGCCGGTCAGGGTGATCACTTTCATCCCCTTGGCACGGGCTGCTTCAATGGCTTTGATGATGTTGCCAGAGTTGCCGGAGGTGGAGATCCCCAGCAGCACGTCGCCTTCGCGGCCTACGGATTCCACATAGCGGGAAAACACGTATTCATAGCCAAAATCATTGCTGACGCAGGACAGGTGGCTAACGTCAGAAATCGCGATGGCCGGATAGCCCGGGCGATTCTCACGGTAGCGGCCAGTCAGCTCTTCTGCGAAGTGCATCGCATCACAATGCGAGCCACCGTTACCGCAGGAAATCACTTTCCCGCCGGCTTTAAAGGAGTCCGCCAGCAGCACTGCCGCGCGTTGGATAGTATCAATGTTGGCGTCATCGCTGAGGAATTTCGCCAGAGTATCAGCCGCTTCATTCAGTTCACTGCGAATTAAATCGTGGTACATAGAGATCGCCTCAAGTTGTGCGGTGGCATCGTCAATCTTTCGTCTTGCAGTGTAACGGATTGCAGAAAAACCTAGAAGCGTTGCGAAGCAAACAGCGCTAGTGTGAACCGACCCGGCGATTTTTTGACAATTGATGCTGTCAGTTTGTGACTTAAGTTGTAATTAAAGTGTAAATACATTGATAAAAAAATGGGTATGGACTAAAACCATTAGATATACACAACAGGTCAGACCTCTTACTACTTCGGAGCTTCTTATGATGGTTCTTAGTATCGTTGTTCTACTCGCGCTCATTGGTGTGGTGTTTTATCACCGAGTGAACCTGGCTCTCAGCAGTCTGCTGCTGTTGGCCTTTACTGCGGCCATGGGCGCTATCGGCCTCTGGACCTACTGGATGCTGGTACCGCTGGCAATCGTGCTGCTGCCGCTGAACATCGTTTCGCTGCGCCGCTCGCTGCTTTCTGCCCCTGCACTGCGCGCTTTCCGCAAAGTGATGCCGCCAATGTCCACCACGGAAAAAGAAGCCATCGACGCCGGGACCACCTGGTGGGAAGGCGATCTGTTCCGCGGCCAACCGGATTGGAACAAGCTGCACAACTATCCGCAGCCTAAGCTGACGGAAGAAGAGCAAGCCTTTATCGACGGCCCGGTAGAAGAAGCCTGCCGCATGGCCAATGACTTCGAGATCACCCACGAACTGGCCGATCTGCCGCCGGAGCTGTGGGCCTATCTGAAAGAGCACCGCTTCTTTGCGATGATCATCAAGAAAGAGTACGGCGGGCTGGAATTCTCCCCTTATGCTCAGGCCCGCGTCCTGCAAAAACTGGCCGGTGTCTCAGGTATTCTGGCGATCACCGTCGGCGTGCCTAACTCCCTCGGCCCAGGCGAACTGCTGCAACATTACGGCACTGAAGAACAGAAAGATCACTATCTGCCAGGCCTGGCGCGCGGCGACGAAATTCCTTGTTTCGCCCTGACCAGCCCAGAAGCAGGTTCCGACGCTGGGGCCATCCCGGACGTAGGCACCGTGTGCATGGGCGAATGGCAAGGCAAGCAGGTGCTGGGCATGCGCCTGACCTGGAACAAACGCTACATTACCCTGGCGCCGATTGCCACCGTACTGGGGCTGGCCTTCAAGCTGCATGACCCAAGCCGCCTGCTGAGCGATAACGAATCCCCCGGGATCACCTGTGCGTTGATCCCAACCAACACCCCAGGGGTAGAGATCGGTAACCGTCACTTCCCGCTCAACGTGCCGTTCCAGAATGGCCCAACCCGCGGCAACGACGTGTTCGTGCCGATCGATTACATCATTGGCGGGCCAAAAATGGCCGGTCAAGGCTGGCGGATGCTGGTTGAATGCCTGTCGGTTGGCCGTGGTATCACACTGCCGTCCAACTCCACCGGCAGCCTGAAATCGGTGGCTTTGGCGACCGGTGCTTACGCCCATATTCGCCGCCAGTTCAAAATCTCTATCGGTAAGATGGAAGGGATTGAAGAACCACTGGCACGTATTGCCGGTAACACCTACGTAATGGATGCAGCCGCCTCGCTGATCACCTATGCGTTGATGCAGGGCGAAAAACCTGCGGTGCTGTCTGCCATCGTGAAATACCATTGTACCCACCGTGGCCAGCAGGCCATCATTGATGCGATGGATATCACCGGCGGTAAAGGCATCATGCTGGGCGAAGCCAACTTCCTGGCCCGTGCCTACCAGGGCGCGCCAATCGCCATCACGGTAGAAGGTGCCAATATCCTGACCCGTACCATGATGATCTTCGGCCAGGGCGCGATCCGCTGCCATCCTTATGTACTGACCGAAATGGCAGCCGCGCAGAACAACGATCTACACAGCTTCGACCAGGCGCTGTTTGGCCACCTCGGCCACGTCGGCAGCAGCAAAATGCGCAGCCTGTGGCTTGGCCTGACCAATGGCCGCACCAGCAGCACGCCAACCAAAGATGCTACACGCCGCTACTATCAGCAGCTCAACCGTCTGAGCGCCAACCTGGCGTTGCTGTCTGACGTTTCCATGGGCGTGCTGGGCGGTAGCCTGAAGCGCCGCGAGCGTATCTCTGCCCGTCTGGGTGACGTGCTGAGCCAGATGTACCTGGCCTCGGCCACGCTGAAACGTTATGAAGATGAAGGGCGTCAGAAAGAAGATCTGCCATTGGTTCACTGGGGCGTGCAAGACAGCCTGAACCAGGCAGAGCAAGCGCTGGACGATTTGCTGCGCAACTTCCCTAACCGCTTTATCGCCGGGGTGATGCGCCTGGTGGTGTTCCCATTCGGTCGCGTGCATACCGCACCTTCGGATAAGCTGGACCATCAGTTGGCGAAGATTATCCAACAGCCTTCTGCCACCCGTAGCCGCCTTGGCCGTGGCCAATACCTGACGCCAAGCGAGCATAACCCGGTTGGCCTGCTGGAAGCCGCGCTGCTGGACGTGATAGCCGCAGAACCTATCCACCAGCGCCTGTGCAAGCAAGCGGGTAAGAACCTGCCGTTCACCCGTCTGGATCGTCTGGCACAGCGTGCACTGGATGAAGGCAAAATCAGCGCCGACGAAGCCAAGATCCTGGTGAAAGCGGAAGAGAGCCGTCTGCGTTCAATCAACGTTGATGACTTTGCGCCAGACGCGCTGGCGGCGCAGCAGCCGGTAAAGCCCGTAAAGCTGGAAAAACGCCAGAAGCAGACTGAAGCTGCATAACGTTCAGCGGCCGTAAATGCCAAAGGGGCGATACCGTTAAGGATCGTCCCTTTTTCATTGCAGATTCAGATTGGCTCAGCCATGTTGGCGGATACGGGCCAGCAAGGCATCGATGTGTTCTATGTGCGGCGCGTTGACGATCAGCGCGCGGCCCAGATTGAGGGCGTTGCGCTGACATTCGGCACGCATTTCCACATCGGTGATACTGTCCAGATCGGCCACGTGCGCCAGCCCGATAGTACGGCGTATCAGCTCCGTACCGCAGTAACCCACCGCATCCGTCCATACCTGTTGCAGGAACTGCTCGGCATAGCCCGGCAGCGCCAGCGTTGCATCACGACTATGTTGATGGCACAACGCCAGAAAGCGATCGGCAAAGATCAGCCACAGCTCACGCACATCCTGCAACCGCTGCTCACGCCCAGCCGCCGCATCACGCGGGCCAAACAGCCCAGGTAACCCGCAATAGTTCAGCAGCAGGTTGCCCAATGCAGTGCCAATATCAAAACCGATCGGCCCGTAAAAGCCGAACTCGGCGTCGATCGCCTTCAGCTTGCCTTCCGCGACAAAGATCGAACCGCTGTGAATATCACCGTGCAGCAGCGCTTCGGCCTTGCTCAGGAAACGATGTTTCAGCCCGGCCACCGCCAACTTCAGCGCCGCGTCATTGCGTAGCGCCTGCACCTGCGGCAACAGCGCCTCGTCAAACTGATTACGCTCATGATCCTGGTAAGGATCGCTGAAAAACAGATCTTCGGTGATCTGGCACAGCTCCGGGTTGGTGAAACGGCTGACTTCGGCCTTTTTCAGCTGTGCGGTCTGGTAAAAATCAGAGGTGTGGAACAGCGTTTGCGCCAGGTATTCCGCCAGTTGCCCGGCAGCCAGCGGATAGTAACGCCCCTTCACCAGTTCGCTGCGCCAGATGTGATGGTCAGAGAGATCTTCTTGCACCATCACCGCCAGCTCAGGATCGTGATGCAGCACCTGCACCGTGTGGCGCGGGCACAGCGCCCCGTGGATCAGCAGCGTTTCCGCTTCGATACGCGCCCGATCCAGCGTCAACGGCCAGGATTCCCCCACGCAACGCACGTACGGCAGCGCCTGTTTGACAATCACCCGGCTGACGCCGTCAGCATCACGGATTTTAAACACCAGGTTCAGATTGCCATCGCCGATCTCGTCGGCGCTCACCAGCGCCTGTGGATCGGCCAGTTGACCATATTGGCGCGCGTATTCAACGGCATCGGCAGCAGTAAACGTACGATATTGTGACATCCCCCAACCCCTCTGTTCTTTCCCATAGCGATGATTTTTTTATTTTTAGCCGCAAAAGCGTTTGGACGTCTATACATCCGGATGTCATGTTGGCAGAATGGGTTCACAGATGCAATAAGAAACACACAAGGATTTAACCACTGATGCAAGCACTTAACACCACCAGCCTGAGCCTGCAAGACAACCGCCTCCAGATCCTCGACCAGCAAGCTTTGCCGCAGGAAACGTGCTGGCTGCCCTGCGACAGCGTGGACGAATTGGTTGGGCATATCCGCGCCCTGCGGGTGCGTGGCGCACCGTTGATCGGGCTGTCTGCCAGCCTGCTGCTCGCCCTGTTGGCCGAGCGTGGCCTGTCGCAGGCAGAGTTGGAGCAGGCATTACAGACGCTACGCGCCTCACGCCCGACCGCGGTGAACCTGATGAACAATCTGGATCGTATGAAGCAGGCTTTGGCACAACCAGATTGGGTGAGCGCGATGGCCGAAGAGGCGCTACGCCTGGTAGAGGAAGATCGGACCCTGTGCGATCGCATCGCCGATAACGGGGCCGAGTGGGTGAAACCGGGCAGTCGCCTGCTCACCCATTGCAACACCGGGGGACTGGCGACGGCGGGCGTGGGCACGGCGATTGGCGTTCTATTGCGAGCGCATCAGCAAGGCAAGATCGCCCAGGTTTGGGTCGATGAAACTCGTCCGTTGCTGCAAGGGGGCCGCCTTACCGCCTGGGAACTGGGTGAGCTGGGCATTCCTTACCGCTTGATCTGCGATTCCATGGCCGCCAGCCTGATGGCTACGGGCCAGGTCGATGCCGTCTGGGTAGGCGCAGACCGCATTGCGGCCAACGGTGACGTGGCCAATAAAATCGGCACTTACAGCCTGGCGGTGCTGGCCCATTACCACCGTATTCCGTTTTACGTGGCCGCCCCACACACCACGCACGATCCTCATTGCCCGAACGGCGCGGCCATTCCTATCGAACAGCGCGCGGCAGAGGAAGTGACGGGGGTCAGCGGTAGCTTTGGTTCCTGCCAGTGGGCACCGCTCAATGCGCCAACCTACAACCCGGCATTCGATGTCACTCCAGCAGCATTAATCAGCGGCTGGGTGTTGGATAGCGGCGTCATTACGCCAGAGCAGGTTGCCGACGGCATTTTCCAGCGCGCATTGGCATAACCTTTTGCCCCTCAATCTAGCTTTGGATATGCCTCGGCAATCTGGTCGCCGGTGAAATGGGCCACCCAACCTTCCGGATTATCAAATACGCGGATGGCGGTGAAGTTGGGGGCCGAGCCCATATCAAACCAGTGGCGAGTATTGGCCGGCACCGAGATCAGATCGTTTTTCTCGCACAGGATTTGGAAGATTTTGCCTTCGAGATGCAGGCAAAACAGCCCCGCCCCTTCAACAAAGAAGCGCACTTCATCCTCGCCATGAGTATGCTCGGCCAGGAATTTTTCCCGCAGCACTTCACGCTGGGCGTTGTCCGGACGCATGCTGATCACATCCCAGCTCTGGTAGCCCTTTTCCGCCACTAGCCGGTCGATCTCATGCTGATAGGCGGCAATCACCGCTTCTGGCTGTGGGCTCTCGCCCAACTCACGATCGGCCTGCCAACGCTCAAAACGTACGCCAATCTGCGCCAACTGCTGCTGAATAGCCTGTGCATCCTGGCTCTGCCATAACGGCTGCTGCGGCTCTTTATCGCTAAAAATGGTCAATCCACTCATTAGACAAACTCCCCTAACTCGATGTGATCAAAACGGTTAACCTGCCGGTGCTGGCTTTGTGGATCGGCAGCGTCACGGATCAGTTGGCAGGTATGCCAACCTGCCAGCCGCGCCGCGTCCAATTCCTGATGGATATCGGACAGGAACAACAGTTCAGTTGGCTCCAGGCCAATAGCCTTAGCGATATTCTGATACGACTGGTTTTCACGCTTGGCCCCCACGTGCGTATCAAAGTAACCGCTGAACAGCGGTTGCAGATCGCCCGCATCGCTGTAACCAAACAGCAGCTTTTGCGCTTCAACCGAGCCGGAGGAATAGACGAACAGTTTCAATCCTTGCTGCTGCCAAGCGGCCAGCTGTTCGGCCACCTCCGGGTAGAGATGCCCCTGAAAATCGCCGTTCAGGTAACCGCTGCGCCAGATAATGCCCTGCAAGGCCTTCAGCGCGGTCGATTTGCGATCTTCGTCCATAAAGCGATAAAGGGTGGTAATAAGCCGCTCATTATCGGCGTCCGGCTGCGCAATCTCTGCACGCAATGCCACCAGCGGAGCCGCAACTTCGGCGTCGTTGGCATGGCTGCGGATAAACTCCCCCAGCCGCTCACGGGCATAGGGGAACAGCACCTGATGCACAAAGCGGATATCGCTGGTGGTGCCTTCAATATCGGTGACGATGGCGCGGATCATTTAGCCTCCAGTAAACGGCGTTGCAGTTCGCACTGGAACAGGAATTCCAGCCCTTCAAGGTGGCGGCGCGCTTCCTCCACCTGTTTGCCCCAGCAATACAAGCCGTGGCCGCGCACCAGAAAACCGTACTGCAAGGGCGTTACCTCGGCATATGCGGCAACACGCGCAGCCAGCGCCGGAATATCCTGGTCGTTATCAAAAATGGGGATGCTGACGCTGTCGAGATGGCTCTTCTGCCCGCTAAGGGATTTCTGCATTTCATACCCTTGCAGCACCAGCGCTTCACTTTTCTCCACGCGGGAAAGCACGGTGGCATTGACCGAATGGGTATGCAGGATGGCACCGACGGTGGGATAAAGGCGGTAGATCAACGTGTGCAGGCCGGTTTCCGCCGAAGGCGTACGGCCGCTGGGGACATGGTTGTTTGCCGTTTCCACCAGCAATAAATCCTGTTCGCTCAGGCTGCCCTTGTCTTTGCCGGACTCGGTTACCAGGCAATGTTGGGTATCGAGGCGCAGCGACATATTGCCGCCGGTTGCCGGGCACCAGCCTTTCTCACCGATCCAGTGGCAGGCGGCCAATAGGGCAGATAATTGCGGGTTTTCTGTCATTCCGTCTTGTTTCCTGATGGCTACGGACGTCTAAACGTCTTGATTGCTAAACATTAACATCGTGCTATATTATTCGCAACATAAGCGCCAGGAGAAAGAGCCTGAATGAGTACCGCACCTGTCCCAGCCAGCAAGTTACCCGACCTCGGCACCACCATCTTTACCCAGATGAGCGCTCTGGCGCAGCAGCATCAGGCGATTAACCTGTCGCAGGGCTTCCCGGATTTTGATGGCCCGGAGTATTTAAAACAGCGACTGAGCTGGCACGTCAGCCAGGGGGCAAACCAATACGCACCGATGACGGGCGCAGCGCCGCTGCGTGAGGCCATTGCGGAAAAAACCGCTCAGCTCTACGGCTGGCAACCCGATGCCAATAGTGAAGTGACCGTCACTGCGGGTGCAACCGAAGCGTTGTTCGCTGCAATCAGCGCCCTGGTACGCTCCGGCGATGAAGTGATTTGCTTCGACCCAAGCTACGACAGCTATGCGCCGGCGGTACAGCTTTCCGGCGGCGTTCTGAAACGCATTGCCCTGCAACCGCCAGCCTTCAAGGTCGATTGGCAACGGTTTGCCGAACAGCTTTCACCGCGCACGCGACTGGTGATCCTCAACACTCCGCAGAACCCCTCCGCCACGGCCTGGTCGGCAGAGGATATGCAGCAGCTATGGGCCGCCATCGCCGATCGGGAAATCTATATCCTCAGCGATGAGGTTTACGAACATATCTGTTTTGCCAAAGGGGGGCACGCCAGCGTGCTGGCCCATCCGCAACTGCGTCAGCGGGCGATCGCCGTTTCCTCGTTTGGCAAAACCTTCCATATGACCGGCTGGAAAGTGGGTTATTGCGTGGCCCCGGCAACGTTAAGTGCCGAGGTGCGCAAGGTTCACCAGTATCTGACGTTCTCGGTCAACACCCCTGCCCAGTTAGCCTTGGCCGATATGCTGCGCAATGAGCCAGAACACTGGCAGCAGCTACCCGCGTTCTACCGAGCCAAACGCGATCGTTTTGTGCAGGCGTTAGCTAACAGCAGGCTGGAAATTCTGCCCTGTGAAGGCACTTACTTCTTGCTGGCCGATTACAGCACCATTTCCGATCTGGATGACGTCGCCTTCTGCCATTGGCTGACCGAGCACGCAGGCGTGGCGGCGATCCCGCTGTCCGTTTTCTGTGCCGATCCTTTCCCCCATAAACTGATCCGGCTGTGCTTCGCGAAGCAAGATGCCACGCTGGATGCCGCTGCGGAGCGCCTATGTCGACTCTAAAAATTACCCTGTTGCAGCAACCGCTGGTCTGGCGCCAAGGTGAGGCCAATCTGCGCCATTTCGATGCCTTGTTGCCCTCAATGACCGGCCGCGATCTGATTGTACTGCCGGAAATGTTTACTACCGGCTTTGCTATGGATGCCGGGGAAAGCGCATTGCCTGAACAACAGGTGATCGACTGGTTACACACTTGGGCGGTGAAAACCAACGCCTTGGTGGGTGGCAGCGTAGCGTTGAAAACGGCCGAAGGGGCGGTTAACCGTTTCCTGCTGGTGGAGCCCGGCGGCAAGGTGCATGGCTATGATAAACGCCATCTGTTCCGCATGGCCGGTGAACACCAACACTATCAGGCTGGGAAACAGCGCACCATTTTCGAATGGCGCGGCTGGCGTATCCTGCCGCAGATCTGCTATGACCTGCGCTTCCCGGTGTGGTCACGCTATCAGCAGGATTACGATCTGGCCCTGTACGTGGCCAACTGGCCTGCGGCGCGCAGTATGCACTGGCAAACGCTGCTGGCAGCACGGGCGATTGAAAACCAGATTTACGTGGCGGGGTGCAACCGCGTGGGCGAGGACGGTAACGGCCTGAATTATAGCGGTGACAGCCTGATTATCAGCCCGCAAGGGGAACGGTTGGCCAGCGCAGAACCAGGCCAGGCGGCGAGGCTGGATGCCGAGCTTTCGCTGGAAACGCTACAAACCTACCGCAACGCGTTCCCTGCCTGGCGTGATGCGGATGGCTTCCAACTGCATGACTGAGTAGGGGATATCGCGGGCCAATTCGCCACGATTTGGCAATAAGCCTGAACTGCCTGCGCTACGTCGCAGGGGGTTACAGCCTCATCAGGATGATGGCTGATCCCCCCAGCACAACGGACAAACAGCATCCCCACCGGCCAACGGGCGGCGACAGCAATGGCATCATGCCCCGCACCGCTAGGCAACATCGGGCTGCTCCCTTGTACCTGCACTACCGCGTCATACCAACGCTGCTGCAACTGAGGGTCACAAGCGGTAGCCGGTATACGGTAGAACTCCTCGCTGTCGAAGCCGACTCCGCGACGCGCGCCAATGTTCTGCGCATGTGCCAGTAATTCGGCCAGCAACGCGTCTAGCGACACATCCTGCGGGCCACGCACGTCGAGGGATAACCTGACCTGCCCAGGGATCACATTAACAGCCCCCGGTAAGCTTTCGATCTGACCGACCGTGGCAACCACATGCGGATCGTATTCCATGGTGTGCCGCTCAACCGTGACCATCCATTCAGCGGCGGCAGCCAGCGCATCCTGGCGCTGCCCCATCGGCACGGTCCCTGCATGACCAGAATGTCCGGTAAAAGTACAGTTGAGGCGGCGCGCACCGTTAATCGCCGTGACCACTCCCAGAGCCTGACCGGCGGCCTCAAGACAAGGCCCTTGCTCAATATGCAGTTCGAGATAGGCGCAGATCGAGTCTTGTGCACGCTCGGCAGAACCCACAGCCGCAGGATCAAGGCCCACCTCACGCATAGCCTCGGCCACGCTGATGCCCTCAGCATCGGTACATGCCAGCCAATCCTCTGCCCACTGACCGGTGATCCCTTTACTGCCGAGCAAGGTAATGCCAAAACGGGTGCCCTCCTCGTCGGCAAAACCGATCACCTCGATCGCCTGTGGCAAACGCCGATTACGGCTATGCAACAAGGCGACAACTTCGAGCGCGGTCAAAACCCCCAGCATGCCATCGTAGCGCCCCGCGTTGCGCACCGTATCCAGATGAGAGCCCAGCAGCAGCGCCGGTGCGGCCGGTTGCAGCCCTTCGTAACGTCCGCAGATATTGCCCACGCCGTCTTGCCAGACCTCCATCCCCAGCTCACGCATCCATTTCCCAACCAGCTGGTTGGCGCGTAAATGTTCTGGGGAGAGATAAACCCGCGTCAGTTGGCCTGGCGTGCTGCTGATGGCCGCCAATTCGTCGCAGCGAGCCATCACTCTGGCCGCGGCTCGTTCCGCTTCCAGAGGGGTCAGCAGCATTGCCATCAGTTGTGCTCGGCCTCGTAAATGTTCCATGCTGCCTGCATAGCTTCACCCTGCGGGCTAACAAAACCGAGACGGTGCAGTACCGCTTCCAGCGCGGCCAACGTTTGCAGCACGCAGTCTTTCCGCGCGTTATACCCCATGGTGCCAATCCGCCAGATCTTGCCCTGCAACGGGCCAAACGAGGTGCCGATTTCAATGGCGAAATCATTGAGCATCATCTGGCGTACCTGCTCGCCATGGATGCCCTGCGGGATCACTACGCCCAGCACGTTGTTCATCTTGTTGGCGATATCGCCAAAGACCTCCAGCCCCATTCCCTGGATCCCGGCCAACATCGCCGCGCCATTCAATTTATGGCGGGCAATAGCGTTATCCAGCCCTTCCTCCAGGATCACCCGTGCACATTCACGTGCAGCAAACAGCATGCTGGTGGCTTCCGTATGGTGATTCAGGCGCTCCGGCCCCCAATAATCCATGATCATGCCGAGATCGAAATAGTTGGAGTAGATCATCTCGTCGTCCCCGTCTGCATGATCGACGGTACGGATCCCTTCTTCAACGCACTTACGGCGGCGCACGATCTCTTCAAACTGCGGGCTAAGGGTGATTGGAGAACTGCCGGAAGGACCACCGAGGCATTTTTGCAGCCCTGCTGACACCGCATCTAAACCCCAGGCATCGGTTTCCAACTCGTTACCGGCGAACGAGGCGGTAGCATCGGTATAGAACAGGACGCCGTGGCGGCGGCAGATATCCCCTAATTCTGCCAGCGGTTGCAGCATGGTGGTGGAGGTATCTCCTTGCACCGTCAGTAATAGGCGTGGCCGTGCTTTTTTGATCGCATCCTCGATCCGATCGGCACTGAATACTTCACCCCAAGGCGCTTCGATGGTGTGCACTTCGGCACGGCAGCGGCGGGCGATTTCACACAACAGATGGCCAAAACGGCCAAATACCGGCACCAGCACTTTATCGCCAGGCCGAATGGCAGAGACCAGCATCGCCTCGATACCGGCACGCGAAGTCCCGTCTATCAGCATCGTCCAGCGGTTCTGCGTGCGGAACAGGGCGCGATACAGCTCCATCACCTGATTCATATAGCCGGTCATGGCCGGATCGTATTGGCCAATCAACTGGCTGGACATGGCACGCAGCACACGCGGATCGGCATTGATCGGCCCTGGGCCCATCAGTAGGCGGTGCGGTGGATTGATTTGATCGAATTGGTTGATAGCTAGCATGTTCATTCCTTGTCAACTTAATAACTTAGCCTGGAGATTGCTACGTCTGCGACCGGCCGGTTTTTTGTTATTGCTAGATTATCGTCAAGCGAGAAAGGATGAAACAAAAGATTCTTAAATTATTTATCTGCAACTAAAGAATCAATAGACGCAGCATGCAGCACCCGTTTAGCCGCGTGAAAACCAACGCTTCAGCGCTGCTCCAACTCCTCCAGATCGCTGAACAGATTGGCGACCTGATGAATACGCTGCCGCCCTTGCGACAACCTGTCATGCAGCAACGCATTGCTCAGCAGGCTCGCCAGGCTCATGGCGCTAGAGTAACTGTCAAACGCCGAGACGCTATCGAGCGGCGTCATCAAATGCCAGCTAGCCAACGGGATCAGCGCCTGGGCCTGTGGTTCGCAGATCAATAACGTTGGCACCTGCTTGATCTGCAACTGTTGCAATATCTCTCGCGCCAGGCGTGGACGGCGGCGAAACGCGACTACCACCACCATATCCTGTGGCCCCAGATCCACCAGATCTTCGGCCAAGGTCTGGCCCGGCTGCGGTATTAACAAAACCTGCTCACGTACCTGCATCAGTTGCTGGCGCAAATGCATCGCGACGGGATAACTGTTGCGCATCCCCAACAGCAGCAGCCGCCGGGATTGCCCCATGGCCGCGATCACCGCGCCAAACTGTGCCGCATCAATCTGCTGCACCCAGTGCGTCAGATTGGCCATTTCCTGCTGGTAATGGCGAGCCAGCAAGGTATTGCCCTGCACCGCGTCACGGTTCTCGGTCAATGGCATACCGCTTTGGCGCAGGGTGCGCAGCTCGTCACGCATTGCGCGATAGCTGGCATAGCCCAGGCGTTTGAACAAACGGCTGACCGTGGCCTTGGACACCCCGCTCAGGCGCGCCAACTCGGTGCTGTTATAGCTAATCAGGTCGTCAAAGTGATCGAAGATAAAGTCGGCCACCCGCTGCTCTTGAGGGGCCAATTGCGGATATTCGCTGCGCAAGCGCTCATCAATCTGTTTCATTGCCATGTTCCGCTGTAACTTTTGTTTCAGCGGAACATAGCACAGCAGCCAAAGCGGCTGCCAGCGTTGAAATTTGGATAGTCATGCATGCTCAAAAACTAGACAATGGAGTATAAAAGAATTTATAGTAGCCAAAGGTATTACCTTTCACGACTGAGGACGACTTATGGCTACCGCGACGTCAATTAAAATCGATGAAGAACTTAAGCTACGTGTGCAGCAAATTGCCCTAGCACGCCAGCGTACAGCTCATTGGATTATGCGTGAAGCGATCCGGGAATATGTCGAGCGTGAAGAAAAACGCGAAGCGCTACGCAATGATGCATTGCGAGCATGGGAAACCTATCAAGCTGATGGTAAACATCTAACCCAGGAAGAAGCCGATAACTGGCTGGCTAATCTGGAAAAAGGCGATGATACGGAGATCCCGGAGTGTCACAATTAAAATGGTCACCAGCGGCATTAGCTGATGTGCAACGGCTATACCTTTTTTTGGCAGAAAAGGATAGCGACACGGCAAAGCGCGCTATCAGCAAGATCCGCCGTAGCGTAAAAATTCTGGCTCTACAACCACAGGTAGGTCGTCCGGTGGAGGAGATGCCTCACCAATACCGCGAATGGCCTATTGAATTTGGCAGCAGCGGCTACGTGGTACTGTATCACTTTGATGGCACAGTCGCCGTGCTCTTGGCGGTGCGCCATCAGCTTGAAGCGGGTTACTAGCACCAGTACGCCATAAAGTTCACCGTGGAACGGTCCAGATCGCGTTCGCCAATCAGGTAACGTCGCAACGTTTTCACCACCGAAGACTCAGCAGCCACCCAGGCGTAAAAGGTCTTAGCCCCTTCGGCACGCTCCCACAGCAAATCCCCGCCGAGGCTGTTTTCAGCCAGAGACTGCGCTTCAGCCCGTGCCGAGGCAGGGATGTTAACTCGCTGACGCACCGCCTCCACCAGCAGCGTGCCATGCAGTTGCTGATGCCCAACGTCCCGTGGCAGCCAGTAAACCTCGGCAAACGGGAAGTGCGCCATATCGAGGCAGTCCCCCGCTACCGGCACTTCGAAGAAAGCCTGCACACGCGGCGGGTTAACCTGCTGCGCCAACTGCTCGAGGATACCCATCGCCGCCGGCAGTGCCGTTTCATCGGCGATCAGCAGCGCCTGCCGGGTTTGCGCCGGAGGGGCCCACTCATAGCCGCCGCTGTCCTCAGCAAAATCGGCATTCGGCGCTACAGCCTGCAGTTTATCTCCCGCAACGGCATGCGTTGCCCAGGCAGAGGCCGGGCCATTAATGCCATGGAGCACGAACTCCACGTCCATTTCATTCTCAGCAGCACGCAATGCCCGCAACGTGTAGGTACGCATCACGGGCCGTTGCTCCTTCGGTATCGCCATGTAGTTACGGTACCAATCGTCGCTATTCGCCAACGGCTGGATCGGCCCTTCCGCTACCGGGAACAACAGCTTGATCCGCTGATCCGGGGCTTCCAACTTCATGCGCTGGACCTCTGGGCCGGTAAACACGCAGCGCAGCAGCGAGGGGGAAACGTTTTCCTTGTGCTTCAAGGTAAGATCAAAGATGCGATAGCTTGCGGACATATCACTCACTCTCCCGTGCAATGTCTGCCATTCGATGCTGGCACCATAGCCAGCTGCTAATGCCGCCCAACAGGACGGCGGCTACCAGTGCCGCCGCCACCAACTGCGACTCACCGTAAAATTTACTCACCACCGGCACCATCAGCGCGCTCGCGCCGTAGCCCAGCGTATGGCTGGTGGCGATCGCTCCCGCCCCTTTGCCGGTGGATAACTTATCGTTCAGCATCAGTTGATAGCCCGGCGTCGCCATCGCGGCCCCAAACGAAGCCAGCGCACAGCCAAGATAAAACAGCGCCAGCGGAGCGGTACACATCAGCCCCAAGCCAGCGATCATCAACCAAGCGGCAACCATCAGTAGCTGCGGCGGAGTAAGGCGCTGCGGTCGCACCACCAAAAACTGCGCCAACAACGTGCAACCTGCCGCCACGCTGAGCAATACCGCCACATGGTGGCTGACGGTCGTCGCCGAATGACTGAACAGCTGCTGCAAATGCGGAGCCAAGCCCAACTGCATCAGGCTGACACAGCCCGCCAGCAGCAACGCACACAATAAATAGGGCATCATCGTCAGCCGCAGGCGGTTTTGCTGATGTGCCACAGCAGGCAGCGGAGGATCGTTATGCTGGCGGCAGATCACCAACAGCGCGATCAACGGCGCAATCGCCATCAACCACAGCGGAGCCATCGGGTGCAAAGACAGCGCCAGGGCCGCACACAGCGGGCCAAGCAACCGGCCACAGCTCAGGCCGGAACTGATAGTGGCCAACGCCGCCATACGTTGTTCATACCCAGCGCGTTGCAGCGCCCAAGTCTGGCTGGCGGGCACCATGCCCGATACCGTCAGGCCGTAGATAATGCGCGCCACAATCAAGCCAGCCAGCCCCGCCATTTCAGGCAGCCAGCCAGCAGCCAGCCCCCACACGGCCAAGGCCAATAACACAAAGCTGAGCAGGTAACCCGCCAGGGCCATAAGCACCACGTATTTACAGCCGCGAATTTCTGCCTGTCGCCCCCACCAGGGAGAGCCGACCAGAAATAACATCGATCCCAGCGTCAGCAAGCCAGCCCACACCGACAGCGAGAGCTGGGTCAGGCTGACCAACACGGGTAATGCGACCAGCAAGCCATTTTGCCCAATGCCCAATAGCCCGGCACAAAACGCCAGCGGCCAGTTTGAAGGAGAATCATTACCAATTGCAACGATTTTTGAACCCGAAAATAAGCGCATTAAGTAAAATAACCGTTAAAAAAATGATGTTTTTATGTGTAATTAATCAAAAAATTGTATCATGCGGTGATTGATAATAATAAGAACTATTGATATAAGAATCATTCTCAATCGCTCCAGAGTGACAAGGGTCATGACCATCCAGTTAGCAAGCGCAGCAACCGATGTGGCAGCGCAATGTTTCCTCAACGCACTAATGCGTGAAACCCGGGACTGGCACATCGTTCCGGCAACCGATAGCCAACAACCTCAGCTACATCTCCCACTTTCGGATAGCCAGTTCATTCGCATTCCATTACGGCACATCTCGCCAACCCAACATCATCAATATCAGTTCCCCGCCAGCCTGAATGGCAACGGTGAAGCGCTGAGTTTTGAGCGGTTGGTTACGTTGTTGCTGGCCAAACCGTCGATAAAAGGCCATCTGAGTGAGGAGGTTTTGGCACGCTTTCGCCAGCGAGTGCTGGAAAGTCATGACAATACCCAACAGGCGATCGCCATCCGGCTGGACTGGCCAAAGCTACGTGACCAGCCGCTGAATTTTGCCCAGGCAGAACAGGGGTTATTAGCTGGCCATGCCTTCCACCCGGCTCCGAAATCCCATGAGCCCTTCGATCAGAAGCAGGCACAGCGCTATCTGCCAGATTTCGCAGGCAGCTTCCCCCTACGCTGGTTTGCGGTAGATAAACACCACCTGTGTGGTGACAGCCTGGATCTAACGTTACAGCAGCGCCTGCAGCGCTTTGCCGCAGAAAGCGCGCCGCAGTTGTTAGGCCATTTTACCGATGACGTCTGGCTGCTGCCGATGCATCCGTGGCAGGCCGATTATCTGCTGGCACAAAGCTGGTGCCGCGAGTTGGTCGAACAGCACAAGCTGAGCGATCTGGGTGAGGCCGGTGAGCGTTGGCTGCCAACCAGCTCTTCACGTTCGCTGTATCACGCGGGCAGCCGCGACATGATCAAGTTTTCCCTTAGCGTACGGCTAACCAACTCGGTGCGTACCCTGTCGGTCAAAGAAGTGAAGCGTGGCATGCGTCTGGCACGCCTGGCACAGACCTCCCGCTGGCAGGAGTTGCAAGCTCGTTATCCAACGATGCGTGTGATGCAGGAAGATGGCTGGGCCGGGTTACGTTCCGCAGACGGCACGATCCAGGAAGAGAGCCTGATGGCGCTGCGCGATAACCTGCTGTTCGGCCAGGCACAGAACCAGACCAACGTGTTGGTTACCCTGACACAGGCAGCGCCAGACGGTGGCGATAGCCTATTAGCTGCGGCAGTGCGCCGCCTGGCTGCCCGCCTGAACTTACCGTTGCAGCAGGCCGCCCATTGCTGGCTGGATGCTTACTGCCAGCAGGTGCTGCTACCGCTGTTCAGCGCCGAAGCCGACTACGGCCTGGTGTTGCTGGCCCATCAGCAAAACATTCTGGTGGAAATGCAGCAAGACTTGCCGGTGGGCATGCTGTACCGCGATTGCCAGGGCAGCGGCTTTACCCGCGATGCCACGCCTTGGTTGGATGAAATCGGCGAAGCCGAAGCGGAGAACCGCTTTAGCGAGCAGCAGCTGTTGCGCTACTTCCCTTACTACCTGCTGGTGAACTCTACGTTGGCCGTGACCGCCGCAATGGCGGCAGCAGGGTTCGACAGTGAAGAGAGCCTGATGAGACGAGTACGGGATGCGTTAATCACGCTGCGTAACACGGCGAAAAATACCCGCTGCCTGGACTATGTGCTCGACAGCCAACATTGGAACTGCAAGGGCAACTTCTTCTGCTATCTGCACGATCACAATGAGAACACCATTGTCGATCCGGCGGTGATCTACTTTGATTTCACCAATCCGCTGCGCGTGGAGGCCGCCCAATGATGCCCGTTGCCAAGATTGTTCACGCCACCAGCGGATTCCGCTGCGAACTGCTGGGGAAAAACCTGTCCCTTAGCCTGGGATTGGACGGCAGCGCTGCGTTGCATTATCCAGGCTCACTACCGGCAGGCTGGTTGATCCAGGCATTGGATCAGTTGCTGATCGCGGCTCCACAGCTGAGCGGCATTGCCCTGCCCTATGCCGAATGGCGCGAGGAACCACAGGCTCTGGCACTGTTCGCCCAGGCCTGCGGTGATTACCTGGCCCGTGAAACCTTCTATCAGTTGCCGCTGTGGCTGATCGCTGAACGCCAAACCGCTGGCGGCCAGATGCAATACGACGCCGAGCGCGAGCTGTGGTTCCCGCAGCGCCCTGCCAGACCCAGCGGTGAGGTTTATCGCCGCTACGATCCACAAATCAAACGCAGCTTGAGTTTCCGTTTGCCAGAGGTGGAGCGCGACGCCGAGCAGTTCACCCGTTGGATGAACTCCCCCCGTGTTGACGCCTTCTGGGAAATGAGCGGTCCGCTCGAGGTTCAGGCCGCCTATTTACAGCGCCAGCTAGATTCCAGCTATTGCTACCCGCTGCTGGGCTGCTTTGACGACCAGCCGTTTGGCTATTTCGAAGTTTACTGGGCACCCGAAGATCGCATTGGCCGCCACTATCGCTGGCAGCCGTTCGATCGCGGCCTGCACATGCTGGTCGGTGAAGAGGACTGGCGTGGCGCGCAGTACATCCGCAGCTGGCTACGTGGCCTGACCCACTATTTATACCTGGATGAACCCCGCACCACTCGCGTCGTGGCCGAGCCACGCGCAGACAATCAGCGGCTGTTCCGCCATCTGCCCACTGCTGGCTACCACACGCTGAAAGAGTTTGATTTCCCCCATAAGCGTTCACGGCTGATCGTGAACCAGCGTGATGACTTCTTCCGTGAGGGACAGGTATGAGCCGCCACGATTACGCCGATTGGCAACGCGTTAACCTGCAGATGACCGCAAAAATCCTGGCGGAACTGGAGTACGAGCGCACCTTGCAGGCCGAGGAACACGGCGGCCAATGGCAAATAGCCCTCGGTGACGCGACTTACAGCTTTAACGCCAAACGCGGGATCTGGGGTTGGTTGCACATCGACGCCAACAGCCTGAGTTGCGATCGCCTGCCGCTGGCCGCCGATCAAACGCTGCGGCAACTGGCGCAGGTGCTGAAGATGGGCGACGCGCAGATCGCCGAACATTTGGAAGATTTGTATGCCACGCTACGCGGTGACATGCAGTTACTCACCGCTCGCCACGGGATGAGCGCCAACGATCTGATTGCGCTGGATGCCGACGCGCTGCAATGCCTGCTGGCAGGCCACCCGAAGTTCGTCTTCAACAAGGGGCGTCGTGGCTGGGGGCTGACGGCGCTGCAACAATATGCGCCAGAATATCAGGGCCAGTTCCAGCTGCACTGGGTGGCCGCCAAACGCAGCAGCTTTGTCTGGTGCATTGACGAGGACTTCCCGCTAGAAAACTTGCTCAACAGCGCGATGGACAGCGTGGAACGCCAGCGCTTTGACCGCCGTTGGCACGACCTGAAGTTGAACAACGACTGGCTGCCGGTGCCGCTGCACCCATGGCAATGGCAGCAAAAAATTGCGCTGCATTTCCTGCCACAACTGGCCAGCGGTGAACTGGTTGAGCTGGGCGAGTTTGGCGATCGCTATCTGGCTCAGCAGTCCCTGCGCACTTTGACCAATACCAGCCGCCGGGTGCCCTTCGATATCAAGCTGCCGCTGACCATTTACAACACCTCCTGCTATCGCGGCATTCCGGGCAAGTACATCAGCGCCGGGCCTGCGGCTTCACGCTGGTTACAGCAGATTTTCGCCAGTGACAGCACCTTGCAGGCCAGCGGCGCCCAGATCCTGGGTGAACCGGCGGCCGGCTATCTGGCCCACCCAACCTACGGCGCGCTGCCCAAGGCCCCGTACCGTTATCAGGAAATGCTCGGGGTGATCTGGCGTGAAAACCCGTCCTGTTATCTGCAACCGGGCGAACAGGCGATCCTGATGGCAACGCTGATGGAAACCGACAATCAGGGTGAACCACTGATCGCCGCCTACATCGCCCGTTCTGGCCTGAGCGCAGAGGCGTGGCTAGCGCAGATGTTCCAGGCGGTAGTGCTGCCGATGTACCACCTGATGTGCTGCTACGGGGTGGCGCTGATCGCCCACGGCCAGAACATCACATTAGTGATGAAAGACCATGTGCCGCAACGCGTGCTGCTAAAAGATTTCCAGGGCGATATGCGCCTGGTAGATCAGGACTTCCCACAGGCCTCTTCACTGCCGCAGGTGGTAAAAGACGTCACGGTGCGCCTGCCTGCCGACTATCTGATCCATGACCTGCAAACCGGGCACTTCGTCACCGTGCTGCGTTTCATTTCGCCGCTGATGAGCGGCTGCGGCATAAGCGAACCGCGTTTCTATCAAGTGCTGGCACAGGTGCTGGAGCGCTATATGGCGCAGCATCCGCAGCTGGCCGACCGCTTTGCCCTGTTCGACCTTTTCAAACCACAGATTATTCGCGTGGTACTCAACCCGGTGAAACTCACCTATTCAGAGCAGGATGGCGGCAGCCGCATGTTGCCGAACTATCTGCAAGATCTGGATAACCCTCTTTATTTGGTCTCCAAGGAGTTTGCCCAATGAATCAGCCTCTGGATTTCATCGGCATCGGCGTCGGCCCATTCAATCTGAGCATTGCCGCACTTGGCAGTGAGGTTACCGGCTTTAACAGCAAGTTTTTCGAACGCAAACCGCACTTCTCCTGGCACCCGGGCATGATGGTGCCGGACTGCCATATGCAGACCAGTTTCCTCAAGGATCTGGTCAGCGCGGTTTCGCCGACCAACCCGTACAGTTTTCTCAACTACCTGGTGAAAAGGAAGAAGTTCTACCGCTTCCTGACCACCGAGCAGCGCACGGTCTCCCGCGAAGAGTTCGCCGACTATCTCGATTGGGCGGCTAACGGGCTGGAGACGCTCGAGTTCAGCCAAGATATCCGCAGCGTGGATTTTGACGACCAGCAACGCCAATTTGTTGTCTCCACCCAGCGTGATGTCTACCGGGCTCGCCATATCTGCTTGGGGATAGGCAAACGCCCCAAGCTGCCGGACTGCGTCAGCGAGCAGAACGATCGCTGCTTCCATGCCAGCGAAATGAGCCTGCGTAACCCGGATCTTACCGGCAAACGCGTCACCGTTATCGGCGGCGGCCAAAGCGGTGCCGATCTGTTTTTGAATATTTTCCGCGCCGAGTGGGGCCAGCCCAAGCAGTTGAACTGGATCTCGCGCCGCAACAATTACAACGCGCTGGATGAGGCCGCCTTCGCCAATGAATACTTCACGCCAGAATATGTAGAAAGCTTCTACACCCTGAGCGACAGCGCCAAACAGCGCATGCTGACCGAGCAGAAAATGACGTCGGACGGCATCACCAGCGGATCGCTGCTGGCGATTTACCGGGCGATGTATCACCGCTTTGAAGTGTTACGTGAAAAGCCTTGGGCCCACCTGCTGCCTAGCCGTTCATTGGCCGCGATGCACGCATCCGGCAATGGCTATCAGTTGGTCACCCATCACCATCTCGATCAGGGCAAGGAAACCTTCGACTGCGACGTGGTGATCTTCGCCACCGGTTATCAGCAAGACCGCCCGGCGTTTCTCGCACCGCTAGCCAATCGCCTGTTGACCACGGCGAACGATGAGTATCGCATCACGCCGGATTTCACCCTGGAATGGCAGGGTCCGAGCGAAAACTGTCTGTTTGCCGTCAACGCCGGCATGCACAGTCATGGCATTGCCGAACCCCAGCTCAGCCTGATGGCCTGGCGTTCGGCCCGTATTCTCAACCGGGCATTAGGACGCGACCAGTTCGACTTAACGTCCACCCCGGCTGTGATCCAATGGCGTAGCCAGCAGGCAGCGGTCACCGCCCAAACTGCACACGACGCCATCTTTAACTTTAACTAACCATGGAAACGTTTGAACAACAATGAAACGCAGACACCTCTGGGTACTAAACCCTTGCCTGTTGGCCATGCTCGCACCAACAGCCTGGGCAGAAGAACAAAAAAATGATGACCAACTGGTGGTTTCCGCCAGCCGCTCTCACCGCAGCGTAGCGGAAATGGCCCAGACCACCTGGGTGATCGAAGGCCAGGAAATTGAGCAGCAGGTGCAGGGCGGTAAAGAGATCAAGGATGTGCTGTCGCAGCTGATCCCGGGCATGGACGTCAGCAGCCAGGGCCGTACCAACTACGGCATGAACCTGCGTGGCCGCTCGATGATGGTGATGATCGACGGCGTGCGCCTGAACTCATCGCGCAGCGACAGCCGCCAGCTAGATTCAATCGATCCGTTCAACATCGCCCATATTGAGGTGATTTCCGGGGCTACCTCGCTGTACGGCGGCGGCAGCACCGGTGGCCTGGTCAACATTGTGACCAAGAAGGGCCAGGAAGAAAAACAGGTTGAGCTGCAGCTTGGCGGTAAAACCGGCTTTAACAGCAGCAGCGATCACGATGAAAACGTGGCGGCAGCGGTCAGCGGCGGCACCGATAAGGCTTTCGGGCGCCTGTCGGTTTCCTATCAGCGTTACGGCGGCTGGTATGACGGCAAAGGCGACGAGGTGCTGATCGACAACACCCAAACCGGCCTGCAATATTCCGATCGTATTGACCTGATGGGCACCGGCACCATCAACATCGACGATCACCAGCAGTTGCAGCTGACCACGCAATATTTCAACAGTGAGTCAGACGGTAAGCACGGCCTGTATCTGGGGCAAAACTTCTCGGCGGTGACCGGCAAGGGGCAAGCCTACAACAGCGGCAATCTGGATTCGGATCGCATTCCAGGCACCGAGCGCCATCTGATCAACCTGCAATACTCCAACACCGATTTCTGGGGCCAGGATCTGGTGGCGCAGGTGTATTATCGTGATGAATCGCTGACCTTCTATCCGTTCCCGACCCTGAGTGGCGGCAAGGTAACCAGCATCGGCGCTTCGCAACAGAAAACCGACTTCTACGGCGGCAAGCTGACCCTGAACAGCAAACCGATCGATAGCCTGACGCTGACCTACGGCTTTGATGCCGACCATGAAAGCTTCAATGCCAACCAGCAGTTCTTCAATCTGGCGCAGGCCCAGCAGTCTGGCGGTATGACGCTGCAAAATGCCTACAACGTCGGCCGCTATCCGAGCTATACCACTACCAATCTGGCACCGTTCATGCAGGCCAGCTACGACATCGATCCGATGTTTACCCTGAGCGGCGGCGTGCGCTACCAGTACACCGAAAACAAGGTGGATGATTTTGTTGGCTACGCACAGCAACAAGGGATCGCCAACGGCCTGGCGACCTCTGCCGATGCCGTGCCGGGCGGTAAAACCGACTACAATAACGCGCTGTTCAACGCCGGTTTGCTGGCCCATCTGACAGAACGCCAGCAGACCTGGTTCAACTTCTCACAAGGGTTTGAGATCCCGGATCTGGCCAAGTATTACGGCTCCGGCACCTATAAGCTGGTGAATGGCCACTATCAGCTGCAAAAAAGTGTCAACGTCAATGACTCCAAGCTGGACGGCATCAAGGTTGACTCCTACGAGCTGGGCTGGCGCTACAATGGCGACAATCTGCGTACCCAGGTTGCGGCCTACTATTCTCTGTCAGACAAGACCATCACCATCAACAAAACCGACATGACCATCAACATGAACGCTGACAAACGTCGGATTTATGGCATGGAAGGCGCGGTGGACTACTTCTTCGACGACAGCGAATGGAGCACCGGTGCCACCTTCAACCTGATCAAGTCCGAAACCAAGACCGATGGCAAATGGGAGAAGTTGACCGTCGACACCGCCAGCCCGTCGAAAGCCACCGCCTACGTCAACTGGGCACCGGGTGACTGGACGGTGCGCGTGCAGTCGCAGCAGACCTTCGACGTTTCCGACAGTCAGGGCCGCAAGCTCGACGGCTATAACACCATTGACGTCCTCAGCAGCTATGCCCTGCCGGTCGGCAAGGTCAGCTTCAGCGTAGAGAACCTGTTGGACAAAGACTACACCACCGTGTGGGGCCAACGTGCGCCAATCCTGTATAGCCCAACCTACGGCGCGCCGGAGTTGTACAGCTATAAAGGCCGTGGCCGCACCTTTGGTTTGAACTACTCAGTGCTGTTCTAAGACCTCTCCGATATCACCAGGCCGAATTCCTCTATTCGGCCTGCTTCTCATCCGTACAAAGGCTGCAAGCCCCTTCAATACTAAAATCATAAATAAAAAAACATAGATATGTTCAACATCTATACACACCTGTTATTATTGCGATTTATCCTACTTGCGAATGGCAAGAATAAAATATAAGATAAAAAGTCATTAGGATTCCTCCGAATACAAAATCCGTCAGTTTCGCAGACTATTTCAACTTGACTTCACTCCGCGACTTTTAAAAGAAAAAACAAAAACAATAGGCAATAACGCCACCAAAACAGCATATTATGCTTATGCATTAAATTCCCTACAGTAATAACATTAAATATCAAAATACAACCAATAAACAGACAAAAACAAACGAAAATATCAAAAAAAAGCCAATAAAAAGATTTAAATTCTTTTTATTTCGGTTATTTTTTTATTCTTATGAATTGACATTAAGTCTTCAGGCAATAATATATAAAGCCAATGTGTGGAAATGACAGTTCCAATTAACGAAGTCAGAGCCAGACAGTTTTAGCAGCGGATGCGGCGGAGTTGATAATGGATGATACGATTCAAATTAAATATGTAGCAACCCCAATCACCAAGACGAGTGAGAGTGGGTTATTACTTTTTGGCTACATCATCAATGATGAGTATCTGGTAGATATCAAATCGGGTTCCGTAATCAAACTCTATAACACGATAGAGTACCATCAGCATGATGACGACCGATTTACCAACTATCTAAAACTGCGTGAAACAATGCTGCGCTTACTGATATATCTATTGGCACACGCCAACTGTGGCTATGTTTCCAACCAGGAGTTACTGGTACAGGTTTGGGAGAATTATAACCTCTCCTCCTCAACCACCAGATTGACCCAAGTTATTTCCGAGCTTAGGGCGAGGTTAAGTAAAATTGGTATCGCCGATGACTTTATTAAAAGCTCGCGAGGAAAAGGATATACCTTACGTGGGGCGTCTGTAACTCCGCTGTATATAAAAAAAATATGATTTGATTGTTTATCACCGCCAAAAAAGGGAACAGTATTTTCACTGCCATAGTGAAATGACGGCTCTGTTGTTACTCCATGTAACGTTCAGAGTATTTTAAGGATAATTAACAAGGATCATATGCAATGAAAAAAACCACATTAGTAGTGGCTCTCTCACTGGCTATCGGCGGCTTTGCCGCAGTTCCGGCTTCTGCCGCCATCACCGTAGCGGGTGGTAATATCAATTTCACCGGCGAAGTCACTGACGCAACCTGCCTGATCAACGACCAGACGCCAAATGGTGCTGTCGATCTGAACGTGCCTTTGGAAACGGTCAGTGCCAGTGAATTAAGCTTTGCCGGTGCCACAGCCAAGCCTGCGCCGTTTACCATCAGACTGGGCGGCCCTTCTGATTTAAACTGCACCGACGGCAAGATTGCTTCAGTGTATTTTGAGCCAACCAGCCCGGCTATCGATAATGCGACTGGTTGGTTGAAAAATACTTCAGCAACCGATCCTGCGGCCAATGTTCAGGTACAAATTCTGAACGGCGAAACCAACAGCCCGATCAACCTGGTATCCGGCAATAACAACCATGCGCCGAAAACCATCGTCAATCAAACTGCCGAATATACCTACTTTGGCCAGTATGTTGCTGTGGGTGGCGCGGCAGGCCCAGGCCAAGTTGCCTCTACGGTTAAATACAGCATCGTTTATCAATAAAACCTGACTGAATAGGTTATGGCTCTGTTACCACAGGGCCATATTTGCCACGTCTATACTGACGAGATTGTTATGCGCTTGATTAAAAAATATTGGCTACTGCTATCGCTGTTAAGCGGATTTTTTTCCTCCTCCTTGCATGCCGGTATCGTCATATCTGGTACGCGCGTGATCTACCCAAGTGATGCCAAAGAAGTCACCCTGAAGCTGGAAAATAAAAGCCGTTTTCCGCTATTGGTTCAATCCTGGATAGATGCAGGCGATGCGAATTCAGCCCCTGAGGACAGCGATGTTCCTTTTATAATCATGCCACCGGTTTCACGAGTTGAGCCCGCCAAGACGCAAACCTTACGTATTACCTCAACGCCGTTGGTAAGCCACGCCACCGACCGCGAGACGCTATATTGGATCAACGTACTTGAAGTCCCTCCCCAGTCGAAAGGGGATCAGAATTACCTCTCCATCGCCTATCGCAACCGCCTGAAGGTATTTTACCGCCCTTCCACGTTGCCAGGGCTGTCACTGGAAACCATGGATAAGGTGAGTTGGCAACGGCAAGGGGAAAAATTGTTCGCTAAAAACCCCACGCCATACCATATCAGCTATGCCTCCGTGCAATTATCTGGGTATGGCATCGCCTCGGTAGCCGGCACTGATGGCGGCATGATCGCCCCCTTCTCTGAGCAAACCTTTCAACTAAAACGCGATAACAAGGTTATTGCGGCGCCACCAAATAGCGTAATCACCAAGGCGATTAATGACTATGGGGCTTTTATTGAAAAAACATACCCGTTAGGCCGCTGACATCACCCTTTTTCAGAAGTATTGGCTTATCTGAGTCATCAAGGATGCTATGACTAGGTGTAAACCGACAATAAAAACCGTGCTGAAGTGGTTTCTTTCATGTGCCATGGTTTCAGCCACTTCCAGCTATGCGGCAGACACGCCGGAAGAAGTGACATTCGACCCCAGTTTTTTCCCTGGCGGTAAGGTCGGAACATTCGATCCGGCCCAATTCAGCCGCAGTAACGTCGTTGTTCCTGGTATCTACACCGTGGCGATCGAGCTTAATGGCCAGCGGATCGGCAATGAAAAAATCCAGTTTAAGGCCCAGCCGGGCAATAACCTGCAAACCCTTCCCTGCTATCCGGGCAGTTTCTTCTCGTTGCTCAATTTGAGCGCAGAGAAACTATTGGCTCAGATCCCTGCCGTGCAATTGGCGCCATTAGTGCAAGAGGGCTATTGCGGTTCACTCAGTGAACTCCTGCCCGGGGCCACCGTTAGCTTTGATGTCGGCGAACAAAAGCTGACGTTGACGATACCGCAGTTGCTGCTCACCAAGACACCGCGTGGCTATGTCAATCCCGAGCTGTGGGAGGATGGCTTAACCGCCTTGATAGTGAACTACAACGCCAACGTTTATCAGTCAAGACAGCGGGAAAACAGCAACACCTACGGCTATCTCGGGCTGCGTAACGGTCTGAACGTCGGCCCTTGGCGCGTGCGAAATAACGGCAGCGTCAATTGGTCCTCGGGAAAGAGTGGCGGGGATTACAAAAGCACATCTTCCTATATCAGCCGCGATGTTACCGCGCTGCAATCTCAATTGATCCTGGGTGACGCCTTTACCAGTGGCGAACTGTTTGACGGCATACGTTTCCGAGGGGTCAGACTTTATTCTGATGACCGCATGCTACCTGACGCTCTACGTGGCTACGCCCCCGTAGTACGTGGCATAGCCAATACCAACGCCAGAGTGATCATTACTCAGAATGGTTACACGCTCTATACCACTACGGTATCTCCAGGGCCTTTCGAGATCGACGATCTCTACCCCACCAGCTATGGAGGGGAATTGACCGTACAAGTAGAAGAGGCCAATGGCCAATTGAGATCCTTCACGGTTCCCTATGCTTCAGTGACTCAAATGTTGCGGCCAGGGATAAGCCGCTACGAAGTGGCTGCAGGTAAAGTGAATAATGATGGGTTGGCAAACAAGCCTGAATTTGGCAGCCTGACCTACCAGTTGGGCCTGAGTAATTTCATTACCGGCTACACCGGCGCCACCGCCAGCAAAGGGTACCTCTCGGCCTTATTGGGTGGCGCTATGAACACGTTTATCGGCGCACTCTCATTCGATGTCACCCAGGCGAAAACCCGGTTGCCCGGCCAGCACCCGCGTTCAGGGCAAAGCTATCGTATCGGCTTCAGCCAGATGTATCCAGAAACACAAACCAGCTTCTCAGTGGCCGCTTATCGTTACTCAACCGACGGTTTCCTGAGCTTGAATGACGCTGTGCAGCTGCGCGATCTGGCCTTGCGTAATGGAAATGTCGATGCCTATGGACGTCAACGCAGCCTGTTTACGCTTTCGGTCAACCAGCAACTGGGAGAAGGCTGGGGAAGCCTATATGCCACCGGCAATCATACCTCTTACTGGAACCAGAGTCGTTCGCAACAGAGCCTACAGCTAGGCTATAGCAATTTCTGGCACAATCTCAGCTATACCCTCTCGGTCAACCGAACGCTAAGCGGGCAACTCACAGGAAATACAGAAGAGAGAACGCCGGATCGGCGGGAAACCCAATACGCGTTGACGCTCTCGTTACCGCTAGGCTCGAACCTCCATGCGCCAACGCTCAATGCTACCGGCACTACCGACGATAAGGGGAACACTGGCCTGATTGGCCTGTCGGGCAATATGGGTGAACAGAATCAGTTTAACTATGTCGTCAGCACCAGCCGGAATACCGAAGGCAATAGCAACTTTTTCAACGGTGGCATTGGCTACCGCTCAACCCTTGCCCATATGGGCGCAAACTATAGCTATGGGCAGGGAAACCGGCAGGTTTCAGCAAGCATGGATGGTGCCCTGGTGGCCCACCGTGGCGGTATCACTTTAGGGCAATCACTTGGCGAAACAGGCGGTCTGGTGCGGGCGCCTGGTGCTGAAGGCGCTCTCGTTACCAGCGCTCCGGGCGTTCAGATCGACCGTTTTGGCTATGCCATCGTCCCTTACCTGCGGCCCTATTATCTCAATCAGGTCGATATCGATCCCAAGGGCAGTTCACAGGACGTAGAGTTGCTGTCTACCCGCAATACCACGGCCCCCCGCGCCGGTGCCGTGGTCCTGCTTGATTATGAAACCAAACGCGGCAAGGTGACCTACATCAGAGCCAAGCGACCGGACGGTAGCCCACTGCCCTTCGCTGCCAACGTCTATGATGCGCAGAACAACGCCGTGGGGGTTGTCGGCCAGGCCAGCCTGGTGGTGGCTCGCGATCTCGACCTGAAAGGCGTGTTGCAAGTGAGATGGGGGGATAGTCAGGCGGAACATTGCAGCATCCATTATTCGCTGCAGCCAAGCACCGCTGAAGACAGCAGACAGTTGATCCAAGGAGTCTGCCAATGACAAACTGCCCACACGAATTGAGAAACAACATGAAAAGAATATTCGCCTCAGCAATAGCGATATCACTGATGCTCTGCGGCGCCCTGTATGCTCAGAATGCGCTCGCAGCAAGTGCGGGTTGTGATTGGGATAGTTCCTCTGCTGTCAAAGCTCCGCTTGATACCCGATTGACCATCGGCGGCTATGTTACCGTGGGGGAGGATCTTCCCATCGGCAGTGTCATCTATTCCCAACGTATCCAGACCAATGGCAACGGTGCCAGTCTGCTGTGCCGCGCGGGGGTTTATGATCTGGTTAACACCGTCATCAGTGCCCCCCATGGCCAATCCAGTTACCGTGACGCGACGTTTCCCACCGTGTTCAATACCAATATTTCTGGCGTCGGGGTAGCCCTGTGGCAAGGTACCCCCGATGGTAACAACGGCGCCCATCTACAGCTCCCTGGTCGGCTTACTGCCTTCTTTTCACCCACCAGCGACAGCGTTTTCAACTTTACCGGTCAGGACGATGCCGCAGTCAGTTTTAATATTGCAATGATTAAAATCGCCGCCAACATCGGCAGCGGAACTATTAGCAGTAGCGATCTCCCCAGGTTCAAAACCTCATTCGACGGCAATGGTGAGAGCTTTGTCTATCAACAAGCGAGGATAGTGGGCAACCTGACGGCAATCCCGGCAACCTGCAACGTTGGCAACAATTATTATCTGCCGCTCGGGGAGCACTATCCTGATGAGTTCAACGGTATCGGCAGCACGGCAGGCAGCGCCGAGACTCAGATTGTGCTATCGGGTTGCCCCGCTTTCTATGGTTCAACCTCTTACGGCGTGTTCAAGCCCAATGTTATCAGCCTCAAGCTGACGCCGCGCAACGGATTTATTGATGCCGAACGCGGGATCTCGAAACTGAACACCACCGCCAGTGACGCAGCCTCAGGGGTAGGTGTCCAACTGAGCTTGAGGCAGGAAAATGGCAACTACCAATGGGCCAAATTCAACCAGAGCATCAATCTGGCAAATTACATTACCTTCCTTGAGGACCGCGGCAGCGATTACAGCCTGGGCGTCAAGGCGACTTATGTTCAAACCTCAACCCCCATCCGGGCGGGCAGGGCTGATGCCCAAATAGAGTTTATGATCACTTACCAATAACCGGGAGTGGAGAATGAAGATAACGAATACGCAGAGAATACTGTCTCTGCTGGTGCTGATTTGCTGCGGCAACAGCGTTGAAGCCGCCTCTACTGGCATACTGAACGTTACTGGCTCCATCAAGCTCGCGACCTGTTATTTTGACAGCGTCGAGGGGCAAGAACACAAGGACTACGACTGGATGATGCCGCAGGTCTCGGCGGGGAGCCTACGCGCAGCCGGTATGACTCATGGCCGTTCGCTAGGCAGTATCCATATCGGCGGGGTGCATTGTACCAATGGCTACACGCCCTATATTACGCTGGGAAATGGGCCGACGGTCAGTTCGGATACCGGCAATCTGGTCAATACGCTGAACGGCGAGGCCGAAAACGTCGAAATCAGGCTGCTGATGAATGACAAGCCGCTGGATTTACGCACTGCCCCACGCGTTGGCTGTGCCGTTATTACCGATAACCGCAGCCAATGTGATATCGGCTATGAGTATTATGCCACCGGGCGCGCAACCCCCGGAAAAGTGAAGAGTGCGGTACTGTTTAATATCAGCTATGACTGATTTCTTCAGTGCACCAAGCAAATTGATGCCTGCGCTTGTCCGTTAGCAGGCATCCCCCCGTCTACGGCATATTTCGTCCAGAGTAAATCTCCTGCATCTCTTTACACAACAGCTTGCTGATCTCCAGTTGTCGGGCCTCGCTGAGGCTGTGCAACCTGGTACTGAACAGGTAATCATGCAAATCGAACGCTTTTAGCAACATCTTGGTATGGAAGATATTTTCCTGATAAACGTTCACATCCACCAGCTGGTATAGCGACTTTATCTCTGGCGAAATGAAGTTTTGGATCGAAGTGATCTCATGATCGATGTAATGTTTCACCCCATACACATCCCGGGTAAAACCTCTGACCCGGTAATCGATCGTCACAATATCTGACTCCAACTGCTGGATCAGGTAGTTGAGGGCTTTCAGCGGCGAAATCACCCCACAGGTCGAGACGTCGATATCGGCACGAAAGGTGCAAACCCCACACCCAGGGTGACTTTCCGGGTAGGTATGAACACAGATATGGCTTTTGTCCAAATGCGCCACGACGGACTCTGGCTGGGGAAGCTTGACGCCATTTGGCTTGACCGGCTCCTCACTGGCGAGAATAGTCACGCTGGCACCTTGCGGCTCATAGTCCTGGCGGGCAACGCTCAGCACGTTGGCCCCAATCAGCGAACAGGTTTCCACCAGGATCTCGGTCAGACGGCTGGCATTATATTGCTCGTCTATATAAGCGATATAGCCGTCGCGCTCGGCTACCGTCTCGGCGTAACAAATATCGTAGATACAAAAACTCAGACTCTTGGTCAGATTATTGAATCCATGCAGCTTGAGCCTTGGCAATTGACTTCACCTCCCTTATCCCTTCACCTGCGGCCACTACCACAATGGCATACGGGCAACACATTCCGGCAGCCCGGCCTTAATCATGGTTTCATCATTTTTGACGGTGATAAACAGGCACTGCTTATCCTCACCAAACGCCAGGCTGTTGGGATGCGGAGCCATAGGTAGGGTCTGCAGCAGGCAATAGCGGGCTGTATCAAATACCGTTAGCGTGCCTTCGCCAATATCCACGCGAATTCCTTTGCGATTGGCGACGTACAGCCTTTGCCGCTCGCTATCCCATGCCAGGCCGATAGGCACTTCATCCGTTGCCATACATGCGATAACGTCGCCATTGTCGGCGTTCAGAACGAAGACCTGATGACCCGCGCTACGGGCAACATATTCACGTTCCAGATGATTGTTACGCCAATCGCTGCGGTCAATGCCCTGATCGACACCGAAGATCCGGTTTTGCTGTGGGTCATAGACCATATTAAGCAGTTGATCGACTTCAATCTCCCATTGGGAAACAACCGCCAAGCTGTCTGGGTCCACCACAAACAGCTGACCTTGCATGTTAGAAACGAAGACGCGGCGCCCCGTTTCATCCAGCGTGATGCCCACCACGTTATAGCCGAAACCGTGAATAATCTTCTCCAGCTGACGCTTGCGGGTATCCACCACAAACAGCACGCTATCGATACCCAGCCCCAGCCCTGGCAAGAACAGGCGCTCACTACGTGGATCGAAAACCAGCTCCCGCAGCTTCCATGGGAAGCCTTCACTCACGCCAAAGCGCGCCAATTCCCGTAATAAAAAAGCCTGACGCTCGCCGACAATCCCCTCCCGTTGATACAGCTGATGGAAAGCAATCTCCTGCATCAACGCAATGGTGGCGATCGACCGATTGGTGGCAATATCCACTACGGCGACGGTGCCGTTAAACCCCTGTGAGAGGTAAAGATGCCCGCGGCGATCGTCCAGCGCCACGCCAAACCCTTTGACCTGTAACGGGATCTCCTTCTCAACGGCCAGGGTTTGCGGATTTATCCGCAGTACACGGGATTGCCGCTCATCCTCCCAATCGGGAGAGCTGACAAACAAAGCCTGCTGTGAGGCGCTATAAACCAGCTCTACCAGGGTTTTGGCCGGATAGATGCGCTGAATATCGTCCAACGGTTCCTGCTTCATAATCCCCCCCTGTTATGGCGTAGCGCATCAAGCCGTAGCGCCGGTTGACCGACGGAATCGGCCATAGCGGCAAACACCTGACGTGTCGTTTGGACGATCTGCTGGACCTGATCGCATGAATAGCGGTCAGAGCGGTAGCTCAACATGACGCGCACAGAAGGCTCGCCGTCGATTTGCTCTTCCATCACCTCAAACTGCAACCCCAGCACCGATTCTGATTTCTCAGGATCGATCTGGCGAAAGCGGATCTGCTGGCCCGCGCCCAAGCTAAACGCTCCGTTAAGCTTATTTTTGGCATGAAGCTGAATGAAGACCTCAAACATATGGCTACCGTGCGGCGCCCGATCGCCAAACAGCCCTTCTTCGACCAGATCGATCGGGATGTCGCTGAAAGGCAGTGAATCATTTATCTGCCGCTTTACGTCATCGATCAGCGCGTTCAGCGTGATGCCGTCGGCAAAACCGATCCGATGGGCGACGACGGTGGTGAAGTAACCGATGGTATCGAAAAATTGCGCGTCGTTACGGCCAGATGCCGAGGTGCCAATGACCAGATCTTTCGCACCACCCAGCAGATGGAGCGCCGCAGCAATTCCGCTGTATACCACGTTAAACAGTGAGGCGCCCTGCTGTTTCGCCAGGCGGTAAAGCCCGGTGGAGACAGCGTGCTCCAACTTGAACTCAACCCAGTTGCCGGAGTGAGAAGCCGCATCGGCCTGTTGCGCTTCGCTGGCGAAAATCGACGCCCCAGACGGCGCATGGTGCAAACGTTCCAGCCAGAACTGCAGATGTCGATCGTTGACCCCGGCCTGTTGCTGTTGGATTGCGAACGCGTGGAACGGTGCCGGTGTCTGCGGCCACTCCGGTGCCGATCCGGCGGAACGGCTTGCCATCGCCAGAGCCAATTCATCCATCAGGATATTCACCGACCATTCGTCCAACACAATATGGTGGAACAAGAGCGAAACCACCTGTTGACCATTTTCCTCATCCCGCAGGAAAGTGATTCGTACCGGTAACTCATCGTCGAGCTCAAAGTGGTGGCTGGCTGCGCGCTGTAGTGCCTGATCCAGCGGCACATCCTGAGACTGCGAATGCCAAAACCATTCGTACTGAGACAGCATCTCCGGCGGAACGATCTGCTGAAAAACCTCGCCGGAAATGTCGACAAACAGGGTGCGCAAAGCCGGATGACGCAGCAAAATATCCTGGAAGGCCTGGAAGAAAAGCCCTTCATCAATCGGGTCGAGAAAGCGCAGCGCAAAGGGAATATTGAAAGCCTCGCCGCAGCCTAACGCCTGATAGATTTTCCACAATGACCGTTGTGCCAGCGATAACGGAGCCTGCGGGCTTAGCGAGGCCAAATTCTCCGCTTGCTTACCCGGCGAAGCGGCCACGTTATTAGCGATATAGGCATAGCGCGCCAGTTGAGCCGCGCTGGGATAGCTGAAGAGATCGTTGATATTGATTTCAAGATGCTGCTGGCTCTTCAAGCGGCCAATAATTCGCGTGGCAATCAGCGAGTGCCCGCCGAAATCGAAGAAATCATCATGTTCCCCCATCGTGGGCACGGCGAGCGCCTCGCGGAAGGCTTGCAGGATATGTTGCCGTATTGCCGCATCAGATCCCTGCGTGACAGGGGAATCCACCTCCCTCGCCAAGACCTCCACCGAGGTCTGCCGAGCGGAACAATCTGGCAGCGGCAATTGCTCCATAATGAATGGCTCAGATGAGGGCGAGGCAACTTGTTGCTGGCACAGTGCACTGACCTTTTGCGGTATATCCTGCCACTCCAGTGATGCTGACAGAATCTGATGCACCACCATCCCCAGCATGCCGCCCCTGTCGCCGGAAAACAGCATAAAGCGCAGCGGCGGAGCCTGCTCCAGGTCAAAAGGTATCGCTTTGGCGCTTAACAGGGCGTCAATAGCTTCCTGGGGATGGCGGATCGTTTGGATGGTCACCGCAGGCGGTGAACACGGATTGTTGCTGCGCATCAGCCCGTTCTCACCATAAACGTAACGGACGTTGATACCTGGCAACTGCCGTTGGGTTTCTTCCAGCACCCTGACCAAGCGACCATAATCCACAGCCCCGGTTAACTGCCAGGCCCACACCTGTTGGCCTTCCCCATGTAGCTGTTGCTGGTGTTCGAACCAGGCCTGCTGCTCAAACTCGCTGGCGGCTTCTTCACCGCTGAACTCGCTAAAACTAGTGTTCACATTTTCCTCCCAGACAAAAAACTGCTGCACCTTTGATTGGCGATAGATGGCCTTAGAAATCCAGTTGGACGACGGCACCAACCAGGCGTGGCCGCTGAATAACCGCGGTAGAAACGTCGTTATTCATCACCATGACGCGTTTATCAGAATCAAACAGGTTTTGTGCAAACACGCTGACGCGCCCCTGCTTGAAGGTGTAAGCCAACTGCATATTGGCAATCACTCTGGAAGGGATTTTCCCGCGTGGATCGTTGTCGTACTGGGAATAATAGGTATCGGAAAGCGTCACATTACCGCTTAACTCCAACCCCGGCATAAGATTATATTTCGCCCCCATATTGGCGGTGACAGCCGGAGCGCGCGGTAATTCATGACCATCGATTCTGCTGTCGGAGAATTTCTTGATTTTGGTTTTTAATAACCCTACTGAGCTATTCAGCTCAAAATTCCCCGTCGGTTTCCAGATAGCCCCAAGTTCAGCGCCATAGGTTTCGACCTTATCTGCATTGCGGATCATCATTGAGTTCATAGTGGAATCCAGATAATACGGCAGCTGCATGTCTTTATAGTCGTTATAAAACAGGTTGGTGATCACCTCGAGATCAAGATCTTCAATGCCATGGCGGCTATACAGCTCATAGTTCCAGACATATTCAGGATCGTAGGTATAGTTGATCAAGGGGGCGGAAAACGTCATCCCAGCACCGCCGCCGTTATAGCCGCGAGCCACCTTGGCACCAAAGGTTTGCCGCGATGAAGGCTTCCACGCAACATCCAGCTTGGGCAGGAACACATCCCAGGTTTCATCAAAATCGACCTTACGCGCCTTGCCACCCTTACGTTGACGGTGCTCTCTTTCCACCCGGCTGGCGGCGGTAATATCGATATGTGGCAACACGGCCCAGGTCAATTCGCCAAAGGCGGCGTAGGTATCTGTTTTATCCTTGAACGGGCTACCGCCAGGGAAAAGATTCACAAACTCATCCTGCGACGCATGGAAGTAACGCGCACCCACCAGGCCACGCCAACGATCGTTTGGTGTGCCGAAAAGCACCAGCGGCTCCATTTGGAACTCTTTACCTTCAATGTCGGCCCACGGCAGCGCTTCTGCGGTACGGCGATGGTTACTGAAATCGGTATAAATAAACTTGTTCTGGACGCTTAACTGCTCCGACGGTTCCCAGGCAATATCCCAAATGCCACTGGTGGATTGGGTCTCAACGACTGGGCGACGCCGGTCAAAACGGGAACTGGCGTGGTTGGCCGGGCTTAGCGCTTCATTTTGCGGTGCCTGACTTTCATAGTGATTTATCGACAGTTTAGTGGTGAGATCGCGTAGCCCGGCAGGGTTAAACAACAGCTTCCCACGGATGTTGGTCACTTCGATTTCGCGCGGGTTACCCACCGGCTCGTAGGAAATCAGATCGACAAAACTCTCCCGCCGCTGGCGGTCGGCACTCAGGCGAAACGCCAATTGGTCCTCAACAATCGGCCCCGATAACATGGCAGAGGCCTGGGTAGAATCCTGATTTCCGCCCCCGGCCCTGACCGCCGAAGTCCAATCAAACGTCGGATCCTTGCTGCTCATCACCACCGCACCGGCAATCGCATTACGCCCCTGAATGTAGTTTTGCGGCCCCCGGTATACTTCGACCCGTTGCATATCCCACAGGGATTGCGGCCCGACGGCCAGTTCGTTATAGGTTAAGGAACGCCCATCGAGCGAGAGGTTCATGCGTGGCCGTGTACCGCTAAGGAAGGCATTGGCGCCATTGGCTGGCCCTGAACCATCAATACCGCGAATGGTGGGAATATCGTTACCAATGCCCGTATCCAGGACGTTGGCCGTCATTTTTAGTAAATCGGATACCTGCGTTGCACCGGGCAGTGAATCGATCCGTGCATCGTCAAACACCTCAATACTGGATCCGGTATCGTAAATAGTGCGTCTTACCTTTTCCCCGGTAACAATAATGGTTTCAGGCTCATTATTCTCATTGCGTATTGGGGCATCATCGGCAGCAATAGCATCCGCTGCGGCGAAAACACATAACCCCAGAATAACGGAGGGCATATGATATTTTTCAGAAATGCGTTGGGGCCCATTACATAATGAAATCGGGCGTTTTTTATCACCCTTTAGTTCGCTCATTGATATCTCCTTTGCCAAATGCACACTGAATTATTAGTTTTTCAACTGAGCGACAAAGAACACACTGCTTAATAACTGGTCTTTACGACCTTATGATTAGTTTTCCACTTAATAACTGCGTGTAATACCGCGCCCCCCCAAAGCTTGAAATAGGGGAGTCATTACAGCAAGCTAGCCAATAGCCACAAACGATAATCATTTACAATGTTGAATGCAAATCAATTTGATCACATTTGCGACAGCCATCCCTTAGCCTTAGCGACAGCCGCCACGCAGTAACAGAGCCAGCAAGTACCCGCCACCTATCACTCCTGTCATTAATCCTACCGGCATCATCAGCCCTGATGGCTGTATCTGGGCGACAATATCGGCCCCTAACAACAGGCAGCCGCCCACCAGACCCGCACTGACCACCGGCAGGTTTGGACTGCGTGTCAGGCGTATTGCCAACTGTGGTGCCATAAGTGCGATAAAGGCAATCGGCCCCGCCGCGCTAGTTGCTACCGCAGCCAAAATCACGCCGCAGAACGTCATAATCTTGCGGGTGAGTTCGACACGGACACCCAGTTGGTGGGCTACCTCATCCCCCATGGTCATGATGTTCTGCTCCCTGGCACACATCAGCACCACCGGCAATAACAACGCGATGCTGCTGGCCACCGGGATAACGTGCAGCCAGTTGCGCCCCTGTGTGGTTCCCGCCAGCCATAAAGTGGCCATCACGGCGTTATCAATATCACCTTTAACCAGCAGCAAACCATTGAGGGCACTGAGTACCGCACCGACGCCAATGCCCATCAATATCAGGCGGTATCCCTTCACCACGCCGTGATGATGGGCTAACCAATAGACCAGCAGCGACGTCGCCAGCCCCCCGGCTATGGCCGACAGCACGATCGCTACGGTGTTACCGTTGAGCAGGACAATCTGCACAATCGCACCGGTTGCCGCACCGGTGGTAAAGCCAATGACGTCTGGCGATCCAAGCGCATTGCGCGATACGGACTGAAAAATCGCCCCGGAGATGCCCAAGGCGCCCCCGACTAAAACCGCCGTCAACACGCGTGGCAGGCGGATCGCCCTGACAATTTGCTGCGCCATGGGATCCCCTTCCCCCACAATGGCTTGCAGCACGCTCGATACCGGCAACGTAAAGCGCCCCACCGTCAGAGCGAAAGCGGCAGCAACCAGCAGCAAAGAGGCCAAAACCAGGCATACCAGCACCGTCCTGTTAACGCTCATACCCGCCCCCCCTGCCAACGTTTCACCAGCAACACAAAACAGGGGCCACCGATCAACGCCACCATGACGCCAACGCTGACTTCACCGGGATAGCCAACGATACGCCCCAGAATATCGGCCAACAACACCAGCATGGCGGAAAACAGCATGGCCCAGGGCAATAGCGCGCGATGCTGCAATCCGGCAACGGCACGGGCAAAATGCGGTGCGGTCAGGCCAACAAAAACGATTGGCCCAGCCGCCGCCGTGGCTGCACCGGCCAGTATCACGATAATCAGAGCGGACATCACCACCAGCCAGCGCGGATTAACGCCGAGCGCCAGGCCGGCATCCGAGCCGAGTGCCGCAATATCCAGCATTTTGCTGCTGGCCAGCGCCAGCAACAGCCCCACGCCCACCAGCATGGCAACCGGGAGCAGTACGTCGAACCCTCTTCCCTGTAACGATCCAATCACCCAGTGCCGGAAGCGATCGAACGCTTCTGGTTCACTATTGACGATGACGAGCTGAGTCAGGCTAAGCAGCACAATGGCCAACGCAGCCCCGGCTAGCACAATCCTTACCGGGTTATTGCCATCAATGCCGCCAACCAGCAACACCGCAACGCTGACTATCGCCGCACCGGCCACGCCAAACCACATAGTGCTAAAGACATCCGCCACATTAAACACCGCGATCGACAGGACGATCGCCAACGTGGCTCCGGCATTCACACCGAGCAGGCCGGGATCCGCCAGAGGATTACGGGTGAGCGTCTGCATGATGACGCCAGCCGCGCCAAGAGCCGCTCCAACCACCACGGCCAATAAGGTGCGCGGCAGCCGTAGATAACAGACCAGTAAATGCTCGCTATTGTGCGGATCAAACTGCGTGAGCGCCTGCCAAATCACCGCTGGAGGAATGGGGCGAGCACCGAAATAAAGGCTGAAGCAACCGAGAGTCAGCAGTAAAAACAGGCCAGGGATCAGGCCAGCCAGTCGCCAGACACGCATTTCACCGCTCCTGCGTTGGGCTACCGGCAAAATGGCGGACAATGTCTGCCACCATCTCACTGGCACTGTAGTAATCCACCCGGAACGCATGCGCGCCAAGGCTGTAAACCCGGTGTTGTTGTACCGAAGGTAAGCGCTGAAGCAGCGGGTCATGCAGAAACTCGTTAATCCTGACGTCGCCTGAGCTCAACAGAAACGTAGTGCCCGCCGTTAACTGCGTCAGATTCTCATATTCAGCCCAGATAAAGTCGCCGGAGCGGGTGAGATTGCTTTGCCAGGCCGGGTTTGGTGCTTCGATAGAAAACCCTAATGACTCGAGTAAACGGGCATGCACGCTGGCCGGTGTCGCCACGGGATTGACCGTTCCCGGGCCGTTAAAATTGATAATATTGGCTTGTCCGTCAGGCAGGTGGATTTGCTGACGGGCGTTGGTCAGCAGCGCGTCAAAACCGCCGATCCGCTGTTCAACCTGAGCCTCAAGCCCCAGTGCGGCTCCCAGCTCACGGGCAAGAGTTTGCCAGGTCTGATTGCCATAATTCACGATAATGACCGGCGCAATGGCCCGTAGCTCAGCCAAATAGGCGCGCGATGAGTCTGCGCCATTGATTGAGACGACGATCAAATCGGGGGCCATGGCATAGGCCAGTTCAAGATCGATACTGCCCGCGGGCCAGACTTTAGCGATGTGGCGCTGCTCGGCCACCTTGTCCCATTGCCCAAAGAACTGGCCGTTCACCGCCGTCGCGCTGGCGACAACCGGAGCATCGATCGCCAGTAGCGTTCCGGTGACGCTGACGGAGGTAGAGAGAATGCGGCCAGGAGGGGCCGGGATCTGAGTGACGGAGCCATCCGCGTTGTGAAACGCCCTGGGCCAACCTTGGGCCAAACCATGTCCGCTGCCCATCAGCAAGGCAAGTAATAATAAAAACCCCAACACGGGATGACGACGTTTACCCGGTAACAACCTCATCTTCTGCTTGCTCCCTATGCATAACCCCGAGGTGCCATCTCAGTGGCCACGGAGTGAACTTATGTGCCTCGCATAACCTTACCCTGCTCAATGTATCGCCAACAACATAAAAAAGAATAATTTTCATTCGCATTAAGCTCTGTTATATAGTTAGGCGGCTTCCGTTGGCCAATCAGGAACGATATGCGATGAAATCATTGACTCCAATGCAGGCAGCTTCATGGGTAGGCAGGCACTCAGCGCAGGCATTAGGCGGCGTTGCCGCGCATTTGTACGCAGAATTCGATGGCACCATCACCGATATCCCCCGCTTTCGGCAGGCTGTGGACGCGCTATATCGCGCGCACCCAATGCTGCGTCTTCATGTCACCGCAGAGGGGCTACAGCATGTAGTTGCCAGTCATCCACCACTGGATATCGATGATTTTTGTCATTACCCACCAGCCGAGGTACAACGATTACTGGCTGGCAAGCGGCGGCGCATGGAGAACCAGCAGTTGCTGCGCGATCAAGGCTACCCTTGCGAAATCAGCCTGACGATATTGCCAGGGCAGGCCAGCCGGCTGCATATCGATCTGGATATGATCGCCGCGGACGCCCTCTCCTTTCGTATCGTGGTGGAAGATCTCGCCCGCTTCTACCAACAACCACCGCCGCAGTGCACCCCAGTGATGGAGGTCGCCTGGTTTCGCTATCTGGCGCAGCGTACCCACGATCCGCTGCTGCTTAGCGCCAGAGAGCGAGATCGCGCCTGGTGGCGGCAACGTTTAGCGGATATTTCCCCTGCTCCCGCCATTCCCTATACGGACAGGCAGTGTCAAACCCGCAGAATGGCAATCCAGCTTAATCCCCAAATCAGCCATGCCTTGCAGCGCTGCGCACGTCACCACCATCTGACGTTAAGCTCGCTTTTCCTTGCTTTGTTCAGCCTGACGATGATGGAAGGTTTCAGGCAGCCCGCGTTGCGCATCAACGTACCGACCTTTTTCCGCACTCCCGAGATTGCGGGTGTTAACGAGATCGTTGGTGATTTTTCCGATCTGTTGTTGTTCAGCGCCGAGCTGCGCCCCAATGAAACGCTGCTGCATTATTGCCAACGCACCATGACGCAGCTGCACGAAATCCTTGGCCACGGCGGCTATTCAGGGGTGAGCGTGATGCGCGGCCTTTCGCGCCTGCGGGGCCAGCTGCAGTACTCCCCCATCGTCTTTACCGCCGGGTTCGGTATCTCCGGTGGCGTGCTGTTCTCTGAGCGGGTCGGCGGGCAATTGGGTGAACTGGCATGGGTCATCTCTCAGGGGCCGCAGGTCGCGTTGGACGCACAGGTAGCCTGGATTGGCGATGAAATTCTGATCAACTGGGATGTGCGTGAAGATGCGTTCCCCCCCGGCCAACTGCATCAGCTCTTTACGCGTTTTCACACGCTCGCCGAACGCCTGGCAGCGGCACCGCAACACATTGATGACAGCGTTTCCGGCTGGTTGGCACCGCCAGCGGCAGTACGGCAAAAGGAGAAGCGAATGGGGAAACCATTAACGTCGCTCCAGCAGGCTTATCTGCTGGGAAGCGGCGAGCAATGGCCGCTCGGTGGCGTTGCCATGCACGATTTCAGGACCTTTAGGGGGGTCATCGATCCTGCGCACTTCCGCCGTCGGCTGGCAGAGTTGGTTAATCACTTCGCCGCGTTACGCACCTGGATCGACGAGGAAACACAGCAGCAGCACATTCTGCCTGAGCTGGAACCTCACCTGGAAGAGATCGACCTGCGCGATGCCAGTGAAGCAGACGCGGCTAAAAAAGTGCAACAGCTGCGGCAGCATTACCAACAGAGCCGCCACGATCCGTCGTCACCTCCTTGGCGGATCATTCTGATTACCTTGCCTGGCGCCACCGAGTACCAGATTTTCACCAGCTTTGATGCGCTGATCCTCGACGGCCAAGGGATCTCGCATATCGTCGCCCGGCTATTTGATGAACAGCCGCTTGCCGCACTTGAACATGACGCAACACCGAACGAAGCAGATGAAAAAGAACGGGAACGGGCAAAAGCCTGGTGGCAAGACAAGCTGGCGCAGGTCGTTACCCCTTCCCGGCTTCCCTGGCAGCAACCTTTGGGCGAGATCGTGCATCCCCGCTGGCGGCGTGAACAACAAATTCTGGATGCCAGCCACCTGAAGCAGCTCACCCGCCTTGGCACATCTCGGGGACTGTTTGCCAACACCACTCTGTCGGCTATCGTGCTCGACACGTTGGCGCTCTGGTCGGAAGATGAAGCGCTCACGGTAGGCATCCCCGTTGCCTTCGCGGCCAAAGAGGGGCAACCCACCAATCGTTCGACATTTATTGCCATTCACTACGTCCGACATTGTCGGCCGTTAGGCGAGAATGCCCAACGTCTGCAGGAAGACATTCTTGGCGGATTGCAAAACCTTGCCTGGTCAGGTGTGGATCTGGCTCGCCAGTTGTCACCGCGAACCGCGCGTGCCCCCGCGCTGCCGGTGATCCTGACCAACTGCCTGGGCTGGGAAACGCTACCGGCCAACGCGCCAATCCGTGCCGAAAGCGGTCTGACCCAAACGCCGCAGGTCGCGTTGGATATTCGCCTAATGTACGATGAGCAGCGCAATTTACTGATGATTGCCGACTATGTTGAGCAGGCTCTCGCGCCCGAACAGGTCAGCGCTATATTGAGCGCAATCTACCAGCGCATGCAGCATATAGTCTCTCAGGGCTCGCTGGATATCCCCGTCCACGAAACGATGAATTACCCGCATTACCGGGCAAACACTCCCGCCAGCGCCGCCGTGAGCAACGATTTTCTGGGCCACATCGCAAAAAATCTGTTTTCCGGCTCTCGTGATGGGGTGGCCGTTATCTGCGGCGAACAACAATTGCGCTGGCAGGCGCTGGGTGAGCTCGTCGCCAGCATGGCCAACGGACTGCTCGAGCGCCAGTTGGAGCCGGGGAGCGTGGTGGCCATTTATCTTCCACGCAACCTGGAGCATATCGCTATCTCACTAGCCTGCTCCCTGTTAGGGATTATCCGGGTGCCGATAGATATTAATTCTCCTACGGCACGGACGGCGTATTTACTGGAAAATTGCCAACCCAAGCTGGTGATATGCGATGAAGACGCCGTAATCCCAGGCTCGGTCACGCCTGATGCGCTCAAATCCATCAACGTCAGCCCACCTCGTTTTGACGCTCGAAGCGACAGCTCCCACCCCGCCTATTATCTATATACCTCCGGCACCACGGGCAAACCGAAATGCGTCGTGCTGAATAATCGGGCAACGGCCAACGTGATTGGGCAAACCCTAGCTCACTGGCAGATCACCGAGCGAGATGTCTTTATCTCGGTGACGCCGCTGCACCACGATATGTCGGTGTTTGACGTGTTTGCCTCACTCAGCGTGGGCGCAACGCTGGTGCTGCCAGCCAGGCATGAGGAAAAAGACGCCATCAGTTGGGGCCGTCTGGTGGCACAACACCGGATCACGCTGTGGTGCTCTGTGCCAGCGATCCTGGAAATGTTGCTGGACTGCGCAACGCCAGAACAGCTCTCCTCCCTGCGGCTAGTGGCCCAGGGCGGCGATTACATTAAGCCCGCCACCATCCGGTTATTGCGTTCAAGGCATCCTCAACTGCGGTTGATATCACTCGGCGGCCCGACGGAAACGACTATCTGGAGCATCTGGCACGAGATCACCACTAGCGACACGGCGCAAATTCCCTATGGTAAGCCGCTGGCGGGCACTCAGTATTTTATCTGTCATGACAGCGGTGAACATTGCCCTAGCGGCGTTGCTGGGCGCATCCACACTGCCGGGGCCAATCTGGCCTGTGGCTATCTGGAACATGGGGCGTTGGTGCAGCACGACTTTGTTGACGTGATGACTCCAGATGGCCTTAGCGAGCGAACGTTCCGTACCGGAGACATTGGCTATTACCGGCCTGACGGCGTCATCATGTTTGCCAACCGCATTAATGGCTACGTTAAAATTCGCGGCGTACGGGTTTCACTGCCGGAAATCGAGGAGGCGTTGCGCCAGCATCCAGCCATCGAGGATATTGTGGTGCTCGACTACGCGGTGGACGATACGCCAGAAAAGTCGCTGGGTGCGGTCTATCTGTCCGCTAATCAAGTCCCGCCGAGCACGTCGGAGCTGCGTATCTTCGCGCAGCGCTATTTGCCCTGTACTCACATTCCTGGCCGCTTCATAGTGCAAACCCGCTTCCCCCTCTCAGCTAATGGCAAAATCGATCGCCATGCGCTGCGTACCGAGCTGGAGCAATCTCATTCGGCAACGCTCGCCGCCCCGGTGACACCTCAACAAACGGTGCTGGCAATCTACTGCGCCGTAATGGGTCAGCCGCTGCGGCCTGAATGGCATCCGCAGACCCCGTTTCTTGCCATGGGTCTGAAACTCAGCCATATGCCAACGCTGAGGGAGAGGATAAGCGTGGAACTCGGCGTTTCACTGCCAGCAGCGGCCTTGATTAAGTGCAAAAACGCCGAAGAGGTTTGCTCTCTGCTGCAATAAAAAGTCAATCTCCGCCAGCGGGCCAGCCCGTTGGCGGAAGATCTTACTGGTTTAGCAGTGGGTAAACCGGCTGCTGCCACGCTTCGGGCATCATCGCCCTACTCAGGAAGCTGTGCAGGTGGGTGAACATCTCCTCGACATTCAGGGAAGCATACATCGCAGGATCGGCGTCAATATCGATATGCAGTTCGCTAGCATCCGTTCGGCCACGCCAGGTAATGTTAAAGCCATCCCCTGGGCCGCTCGCCATGACTTCGCGCTCTGCTTCACAGCCTGCAAACAGCGGAGGATCGAAGGGAAGTACGTTGATCAACGGAGAGAAAAAGTAACGAGTTCCTTTTCCCAACCCTTGATCGGCGGCCAGGGTCTCAATGCGATAACGCCCGTGAGCACGCAGGTCGCGTAACGTTTTCGCGGTGCGTTTGACGTAGTCCACAACCTTCTCCTGTGGTTCGACATGAACAAACAACGGCAGAATATTCACCGCCAACGCCGGGACGCTGGCGGCCACCCTGCCACGGCGGTTCATGACGGGCACCCAGATTGGCTGTATTTCAGCCTTATTCTCCCCATAAAGCCGAAACGTCAGCCAGGCAGCGGAAAGTGCCAATAGCAAATCCGGCCAACCTGTACCGCAGCGCTCGGAAAAGGCGCTCAACTGCTGGCTAAAATGTTCAGGCAGTACCGCTTCGCTGTGCAGACACTCCGCACCGTAGTCCTCCCCTCCCTTTTGCAGAACCGGGAGCGAAGGCCCATCGGTAACATACCGGCGCCAATACTCGGCATCCTGCCGCGATTTTTCGCTACTGGCGTAGTGCTGCTCTTCAGCCAGAAAATCATAAAATGCATGGAAAGGTTGGCTAGCGGTGGTTTTTTGCAGGCGGGCGCGATAAAGCTCAGCGAGGCGATGTTCGATCAGCGCCATACCGAAACCATCAATAATGATGTGATGCGCCCGAATATAAACGGTGTAATGCGAAGGTGAAAAGCGGATCAACCAGACGACCGCCAAAGGCTGGCTCAGTAAATTGAGCTGGCGCTCGATGTCGGCCTGCATTATCGATTCGGCAACGTCGGTCTGTTGTAACTCAATCAGGTGTACCCGAGGACGCCGTTGGGGATTGCAGCGCTGCAACGGTAGCTCGTCATTGTCAGCCAGTTGAAACTGGATGGTAAAAACATCGGTTTCAGCAACAACCTGCTCCAACGCCGCCAACAACGCAGGTTCATCAAGCTCGCCGCGTAGCGTGATGCGGTGGGCGACGGTAGAGACGGGCTGATGCGGATGAAAGCTAAACTCCTCCCAAAAATCAAACTGTGCCGGTGTCAGCGGCAACCAACGGACTGACTGAACGGTTTCCAACATGTTCCATCCCTTTTCAGTTTTTCAGTGTTGTGAAACAGCGACGTTGTATTCACCACCCGGTGAACGCCCTGCTTCATCCCAGAGAACAATGTGTGGCTCACGACATGCTCAGCACTGAAAATAAAAAGAAGAATTTGCTCGATCTGACAGGATGAGTAGCCCATCCATTAATGGAAATATTAATCATTATCAATAAAAAATGAAATATCTTTGCTGTATTTTCAGCAAAAGCCAACGAGGGGAGGAAGGAATGAAGATGGCACAATAGAAGAGACGAAGCCCTGAGTTATTGCTAACTCAGGGCTTCTGAATGTTGGCGGAACGGACGGGGCTCGAACCCGCGACCCCCTGCGTGACAGGCAGGTATTCTAACCAACTGAACTACCGCTCCGCAACGTTCCCTCTTGCGGGGGAACGAGCCGAATATTACGGTTGCCTCGCCATTCCGTCAACGTCTTTTCTTATAAAAAGAGTCGTTTGCACAGTTTTTCAACGAACACGCGATGATTATGCCACTTAACCGCCATTTCTATCCTGCGAGGCCGTTATTCGGCTGCTGCGCCACCACGCCACAGACAGCTACCGCCCTTTTTTTGCACCAGATCCAGACGTAATTCGTGAGCCTGCAATTCTGCGTCACTGGCATAGATCACTTTCATCGCCGTTGCCGGGCGTTGGATGCGCTGGATATCCTGGGCAGAATCCGTCTGCTGGGTGTCCCCTTCCATCTGGAAAGCCATCGAGGTCTGGCCACCGGTCATCGCCAGATAGACTTCCGCCAGGATCTCGGCATCGAGCAAAGCACCGTGCAGCGTTCGCTTGGTGTTGTCTATCTCGTAGCGGTTGCACAGCGCATCGAGGTTGTTACGCTTGCCTGGGAACAGGCGGCGCGCCATCAACAGGCTGTCGGTGATGGTACAGAAGGTCTCCGTCTTCGGAATATCTCGCTGCAACATGCGGAACTCGTGATCCATAAAGCCGATATCAAACGCTGCGTTATGAATAACTAATTCGCCACCACGGATAAAGTCGATAAATTCAGCGGCGATCTGATCGAAAGTAGGCTTATCCGCCAGGAACTCATCGCTGATACCGTGTACGCCGTAGGCTTCCGGATCCACCAGCCGATCCGGCTTGACGTAAACGTGGAAGTGGCGCCCGGTCAGGCGGCGGTTGATCACCTCAACGGCCCCGATCTCAATGATGCGGTGACCTTCGTAGTGAACCCCTAGCTTGTTCATACCGGTGGTTTCGGTATCGAGAACGATCTGTCTGGTTGGTGTAGAGATCATAATGCTGTGCTCATGGCGCTGGTTTATGTCAGACTTGGTTTTTATAAAACTGATAGGAAGAGTCTACCAGAGATGCTTAAACAGGTAGAAATTTTCACCGACGGCTCTTGCCTTGGTAATCCTGGCCCCGGCGGTTACGGCGCAATTTTGCGTTATAAACAGCACGAGAAACTGTTCAGCGCGGGTTATTACCTGACGACCAATAACCGCATGGAGCTGATGGCCGCCATTGTGGCGCTCGAAGCCTTGACCACCCCCTGCGAAGTGGTGTTGAGCACCGATAGCCAATACGTACGCCAGGGGATCACCAGTTGGATCCACAACTGGAAAAAGCGCGGCTGGAAAACCGCCGACAAAAAACCGGTGAAAAACGTCGATCTCTGGCAGCGCCTGGATCTGGCGATTGCCCGCCACACCATTCGTTGGGAATGGGTCAAAGGCCATGCCGGGCATCCGGAAAACGAACGTTGCGACGTGCTGGCACGCGATGCAGCTGGCAGCCCGACGCAGGACGACGTTGGCTACAAGCCCGAAGCTTAAGGCAGTTTGCGATAACTCTTGGTCGCGCCCACTGCGCGGCTGAGAGAGTGTTTTCTCGCCCCCACTTTCATCGGCGTTGGCGTCAGCGGCAAGGTTCGCTTGCGGGCTACAATCACGCTCATACAGCCAAGCGCCGGTAAATGCGTACTCAAGAAAGTCCCTCCCTTGCGCTGCCAAGGCAACACGTGGAAGCGCGTCTGATCCAACACCTCATAATTGAGCAGGCTGAGCCAGTCCAGCAGGCGCATCTGGGTAAACATCCGGCTGACGTAAGGCTGGCGTTTGCGCAACCTGGGGATCAGCTTCCCCAAGCCTAGCAGGCTAAAAGGGTTGAAACTGCTGATCACCAACCAACCATCGTCAATCATGACGCGATCGACCTCACGCAGCAAACGGTGTGGGTCATCGGCATAAGAGAGCGTATGGGCCAATAGACAGGCATCGACGGACTTGGCCGCAAAGGGCAACTGATAAGGATCGGCCTGCACATGCAGGTTATCCCCGGCCAATCCCACGTTAACCTGATGCGAGATGGCGCACTTTTCGCTATCCAACTCGGCGCTGAGATTGCCGATCTTCAACAGATGGAAACCAAACATCTTGGGCCACCAGGGCTGCAACTGCTGCTCCAACGCTTCACGATAGTATTCCCCCCACGGCAACCCGGCCCAGGAGTAGGGGCTAGTGAGCTTTTCTAGAGTCTGGGCTGGTTTCATGGTTTAGTATCTCTTTCAAGCCGTTGCCAACGAGAGGTGTTCCATGAATCTTATCAGCATTCCCGCTTTTCAGGACAATTACATTTGGTTATTGGCTAACCAGCAAGGGCGCTGCGTGATCGTCGATCCCGGCGAAGCTGGCCCGGTATTGGCGGCGTTGTCCCAACGGCAACTCACCCCCGAGGCCATATTATTAACCCACCACCACCACGATCACGTCGGCGGCGTAGCGGAAATCGTTGCGCAATATCCGGATCTGCCGGTGTATGGCCCTCAGGAAACCGCTAATAAGGGAGCAAATCGGTTGGTTCAGGATGGCGATATCCTGGAAATTGGCGGGCGTAGCTACACCACCATCGCAGTTCCCGGGCATACCCTAGGTCACGTGGCATTCTACAGTGCACCTTATCTTTTCTGTGGGGATACGCTTTTTTCTGCGGGCTGCGGACGGCTTTTTGAAGGGACGGCAGAGCAAATGTACCACTCATTTCAACGGCTCGCGCAACTTCCCGACGAAACCCTAATTTGTTGCGCACACGAGTACACGCTCTCAAACCTTAAGTTTGCCAGGACAATTTTGCCGCAAGACCGCCAAATTGAAACATATCAGCAACAAATTGAGCAATCAAGGGCAAAAGGAGTGCCTAGCCTGCCCACAACGTTGCAATTAGAGCGTAAAATTAATCTATTTTTACGCTGCCATGACACTGATTTACAAAAGAAAATAGGCTTTAACTCACCACCGAGCCAGCTTCATTCGGTTTTTTCCGAATTACGCCTGCGCAAGGATGCCTTCTAAGCTTTTAGTTGTGTTTTTTGGCGAAGCAAAGTATCCTTGCTCGTCTTTTAAGCAACTATATTGACACACACATGAAGGCTAAAGCGATACTTCTCGCCTCGGTCTTGCTGGTAGGTTGCCAGTCATCCTGGAAGGATGCACCGGCCCCAAAGCAGCATGCACAGAGTCTGTCTTCGGCAGGTCAAGAAAGTGAAGCAGGAGAGTACACAGCGAGTTCGGCACGGTGGCTAGACAGTAACAGTAGCGCCGCTCAGCAGAACCTGTGGAACTTCATTAGCGACGAGCTGAAGATGGAGGTTCCGGAAAACGACCGGATCCGTGAACAGAAAAGAAAATATTTAAAAAGTAAGAGCTATCTCCACGATGTAACACTACGGGCAGAGCCGTACATGTACTGGATAGTCGGGCAGATTAAGAAACGCAATATGCCGATGGAACTGGTACTGCTACCCATAGTGGAGAGCGCTTTTGACCCTCACGCCACGTCAAGTGCCAATGCCGCAGGGCTATGGCAGATCGTGCCGCAAACGGGTCGCAATTATGGTTTGAAAAACAATCAGTGGTATGACGGGCGCCGTGATGTTGTGGCCTCGACGACCGCTGCGCTTAACATGATGGAGCGTTTGAACCGCATGTTTGACGGTGACTGGTTATTGACCATCGCCGCCTATAACAGTGGTGAAGGCCGAGTCATGCAAGCGGTTAAGGCGAATAAACGTCAGGGTAAGTCCACTGAGTTCTGGGCATTGTCGCTTCCGCGTGAAACGTCAATCTATGTCCCGAAAATGCTGGCACTGAGCGATATCATCAAGCACAGCAAAAAGTACGGCGTCAAGTTGCCAAAAACTGACGAAACCCGTGCACTGGCGCGTATTGATGTCGGGCAGCAGATCCAGCTGACTCAGGCGGCAGAGATGTCTGGGCTTTCTCTCACCAAGATGAAGGCTTATAACCCTGGCTACAAGAAAGGCGTTACGGCACCTAATGGGCCCCATTACATCATGGTTCCCAAAAAGAATGCCGCACAGTTGAAAGACTCGTTGGCCGACGGACAGATAGCTGCAACATTACCAACCACCCAGTTGGCAAAGAACAGCGGCCTGTCAGGCGGAAGTGCGTATAAGGTTCGTTCCGGCGATACGTTATCCACCATCGCCAAACGGCTGAACGTTAAGACCAGCGATTTGCAGAGTTGGAACAATTTGCGTGGCAAGAGCACGCTGAAAGTTGGGCAAACCCTGCAAGTGGCCAGCAATGCCAGAGATAACAGCAGCATCACCTACCAAGTGCGTAAAGGTGATTCGCTTTCCAGCATTGCACGTCGTCACGGCGTCGAAATTAACGACGTGATGCGTTGGAACTCAACGCTCGGCAAAGCCAGCAGTTTGCAACCTGGTGTGAAGTTGACGCTGTTTGTCAGCAACAAATCGTCGCCGGAAACCTAAGTTTTCGCTACAAAAAAAGCATCCATCGGGATGCTTTTTTATTGGCCAAATTTCGCTACCAGACCGGTTGATCGGTTTGCGAATGGAACTCCACCAGCAGCGGATTGTGGTCTGAGGCCTGAGTCACCAGCACCGAGGCCTCTGTAACGCCCAGGTTGCGGTAAAAGATAAAATCCAACGGGCGGCCAAAGGCTTTGCGGCGATGATCGTCGGCGAAATTGACCTCGTGCAACGCCATATCGCTGGCAAATTGATACAGCGCGTTGATGCGCTTGCGGCTCCAGGCGTTAAAATCTCCCGCCATAATCACCGGCCCCCGATGAAGGGCGATCTGCTCGCCAATCGGGCCAAGCTGCTTGCTGTAAACGTCCACTCCCAGGCTAAAGTTCACCGCGTGGATATTCACGACCATTAACAGTTGGCCATCTAATAGAGGGTAGACGGTGATCAACGCCGACTTGGCCAAACGCAGCAGCGGCTCCCGTTCGCGCAGCGGGCAACAATACACCGGATGTGCAGCCGCCAGCGTCATCACGCCGGAAGGGTGTTGCGGCAACACAAAGGCGGGCACCTGATCGGCCGCCAGATAGTTAGAGGTGGCAAAGCTGACCAATTCCGGCGTGGTCTGCGCCTCCTGCAATAGCACCAGCTGCGCATCTTTACCGAAGTCTTTCAATACCGAAAGCCAATCGGCACGCTGCTGTTTGAAAATATTCCATACCATCACCCGCAGCGCACCAGACGTAGGCAACGCGGCCCCGGGCGGTAGCGGCTGATTGATGGCACCAGGGAAAATCCGTTCAACTGGCTGGCCCGCAACATACCTCATTGCATAAGTTCGTTTCGGCACGTTATTCGCCTATTTCCCGTTCGGATGAAAATCACGTTGATAGCAACCTGGCTACCAAGACTCAATTCAGTATACGCCTGAGCGGCTCTGCCAACATGGCTTTTAGAGATCCAGTTATAGGGGCAAGGCGGGCCGATTTCAATCAATGCCGTGTATGTGTCTGTAAAGGTTCGCGCTGAATGCGCAAAGGCCCGCCAATGCGGGCCAAGAAGAAAGGTACAAGATGGGATCAGGCGAACTGCCGTGGGTGTTGTTTATCCAAGCGGCCACTGAGGCCAATCAGTAAAAACGCCCCCACGACAATCAGCGCACCGATCCAAGGCGTTTGTGCCAACCCTAGCGAAGCCACGGTCTGCCCGCCAATCACGGAGCCCAATGCTATCCCCACGTTAAAAGCCGCGATATTCAGGCCTGAAGCAACGTCCACCGCGTTCGGCGTGTACTGCTCGGCCTTCTGCACCACATAAACCTGCAAGCCTGGGACATTGCCAAAGGCAAATACCCCCATCACCACTACAGTCAGCAGCGCGGCGGTGCTGTGGCTGGCGGTAAATTGAAACACCAACAGCAAAGCGGCTAACGCGGCAAAGATAAAGCTCAGTGCCCGCACCGCGCCATGACGGTCGGCCAGCTTGCCGCCCCAAATGTTACCGATGGCTACCGCTATGCCATAGGCCAGCAAAATCCAACTGACGGCCGGAGCCGAAAAGCCAGCCAGCTCCTGCATCATCGGTGCCAGGAAGGTAAAGGTCGTGAATACCCCGCCGTAGCCCAGCGCGGTAACGGCGTAAATCAGCAGCAGGCGCGGGTGTGTCAGCACTTGCAACTGATCGCGTATGCTGGCACTGGCCTGGTTCTTGATGTTGTTCGGGATCAGGATCAGGCTGGCAATAATCGCCACTATGCCAATCAACGACACCGCCAGGAAGGTCTCACGCCAGCCGAAGTGCTGGCCGATAAAGGTGCCTAACGGCACGCCTGTCACTAACGCAACGGTCAAGCCACCAAACATGATGGCGATCGCCGTTGCCGCCTTCTCTTTGGCTACCAGGCTGGTGGCAATGGTTGAACCCACCGAGAAAAACACCCCGTGCGCCAGGCCAGTCAGTAAACGAGCAACCACCAGTGACTCATAGCTCGGTGACTGCCAGGCCAGCAGGTTGCCAAGGGTTGAACAGCACCATCAGGCCCACCAGCAGCATCTTGCGCGGCACGCGGCCGGTTAAAGCGGTCAGTACCGGCGCACCGATCGCCACCCCAATGGCATACAGGGTCACCAGCAGCCCTGCGGACGGCACGGTGACGTTCAACTGCTCGGCGATGGTCGGGATCAAGCCGACAATCACAAACTCCGTGGTGCCGATGGCATAGGCACTGATGGTCAAGGCAAGTAAAGCGAGAGGCATTGCTAACTCCAAAATAGCGTTCGGGTTGATAGCGGTGATTATCTGCCTGTGCTTAAATGATAAAAATGCTCAAAATTTCAAATAAATTTTGCTGATGGAGCAACAATGAAGGCAAATTCGGATGAACTGATCACCTTTGTCACCGTGGTGGAATGCGGTAGCTTCAGCCGTGCGGCGGAGCACTTGGAACAGGCGAACTCGGTGGTCAGCCGCACGGTAAAAAAGCTGGAGAGTAAGCTGGGGGTCACGCTGCTCAATCGCACCACCCGCCAGATAAGCCTGACGCAGGAGGGAGAAAACTATTTCCGCCAGGTGCAGAAAGTCCTGAGCGATATGGCCGCGGCGGAAAATGCGCTGATGGAGAGCCGCCAGCGGCCCCAGGGCCTGTTGCGCGTGGATGCCGCAACGCCGGTCGTGTTGCACGTGCTGACCCCGTTGGTTGGCGAGTTTCGTGCCCGCTACCCGGAAATGTCGCTCTCGCTGGTCTCTTCAGAAACCTTTATCAACCTGATTGAGCGCAAGGTCGACATTGCCATCCGCGTGGGGGAACTGACAGACTCAAGCTTGAAGGCGCGCAAACTGATGACCAGCTATCGAAAAATTGTGACGTCACCGGCCTATCTGCAGCAGTTCGGTACCCCGCAAAGCGTAGAGGAGCTGGCGCAACACTGCTGCATCGGCTTCAACGATCTGCCCAACCTGAACCGCTGGCCATTAGCCTGCGCCGATGGCCGGCAGGTGGAGATTACACCGGGGCTGACTACCAACAGCGGAGAAACACAGCGCCACCTTTGCCTGCATGGCAACGGCATCGCCTGTCTGTCGAACTTTATGATCGATGAGGATATTCAGCGTGGGGATTTAGTGCAGATCCTGGTTAAGGAGACGCTGCCGGTTGCCATACCTGTGAACGCGGTTTATTACAGCGACAGCGCCGTAAGCAACCGCCTGCGCAGCTTTATTGACTTTCTTAGCGAAAGCCTGACCCCCCACTAACCTGGCCGATGCTGCAACCAGAATGCGGTGGGCGTCAGGCCACCCAGCTTCTTCTGCGGCCAGTGTTGGTTATAGCTGGCACAGAGCGCCTGCAACACGTTATCCAGCGATGAGCTCTCCGCCGCTGGTAGCAACTGCGCCAGTTGGCTTTCGAGCCGCAGCACAATCTCCATTTGCGGTAACGCGGGTTGTTGCAACGTTATCCCCTGCTCCCGGCACCATAGCTGTAAGGGATGGGTTTGAGACTCGCTATTGCCGAACAGCTTTTTATTTTCAGTCTCAAGAGATTGTATATCACCTGGGCAGTGCGGTAACAGTTCCTTCAGCCAGTTGACCACCAGCATCGGCGAGGCTCCCGCAAAGGCTCGTGCACTCAGCCAGCCGCTGACCTTCTCTTCGGCCCACAAGAGGTGCTGCTCGCCGCCATCTTCGGCCGATAGGCTAATTCGTTGATAAAAAAGAGCGAGATTCCCCGGCCGTTCACCAGCCTTCACCGCCTTTTTACCTCGTAGCGCCCTATTTTCTGCCTCACCACGTTGGCCCACACCGCGCAGATAGCGATCCAATCCCGCACGGGAGATCGGCTGTTGCATGCCCTGAACCACCACCACCAGCAGCTCATCCAGCGGCAGCTGTAATTTTTGTCTCAGCCAGTTGATAAGCAAACTTTGCTCATCCGTCAGCGCCTTGCGAAGGGTCTTGGGCACCGTATGGCGATCGGCGACATCCTGGCGCTGCCGCCAACGGCGTACCGTCGCCACGGAAATGCCCAGCTCCTGCGCCAATACGCGGTCACTTTTATCCGATTGCTGGATATAACGCCGCACTCGTGGGGTGGTGGTCGCATTCGCATGCAGCTTGATTTCCATCGTGGACTCCACACTAGAATTGATGCTCTATCATAACCAATCTTGTGAGATATTTTATAAATTTACCTCACACTGTGAACTGATTCACCTTTCTTTAAAATCCATTCCCTGATAATCCCAGCTAATAAGTCGCCACCCTTACCTGTTTTCTCCAATAAGCATACCTACGGGGTTTACCATGAACAACGCTCTGGGATTTCTTGAAGCCAAGCTGATGCCTCTGGCGGCCAAGGCCGCACAGCAGCGGCATTTGTGTGCCATCCGCGGTGCCTATGTTTCCTTTATGCCGTTCATTATCGTCGGCTCGATCCTGCTGGTGATCTCGTCATTCCCCAATCAGGGTTACCAGCAGTTTATGGCAGGCCTGTTTGGCGCCAGCTGGAGCAATATCATCGAGATCCCGTTCAACGCGGTGTTCTCCACCATGTCGCTGTTTGTCAGTTTCCTTACCGCTTACCGCCTGGCGGAACATTATGACGAGGATCGCGTCTCCAGCGGTATTCTGTCGCTGGTGTGCTTCCTGATCCTCACGCCGTTTATCAAGGTAGAAGCCTTGGGCAATATCAATGTGATCCCAACCGAGTGGATCGGCAGCAAGGGGCTGTTTGTGGCGATGATCGGCTCACTGCTGTGGACCGAACTGTTCTGCTACCTCAAGCGCCGCAAGCTGATTATCAAAATGCCCGAAGGCGTACCACCGGCGGTACAGGAATCCTTCGCCGCTCTGCTGCCTGCGCTGTTCGTGATTATCCTGGTGCTGGCGATCCGTATTCTGTTCGAACACACCAGCTACCAAACCATTCATCAGTTTATTTATAACGTAGTCGCCACGCCGGTACGTCACTTTGGCACTTCCTATATCGGTGCGCTGCTGACGGTATTGAGTATCACCATCCTCTGGTCGGTGGGGATCAACTCCGGTTCGATGGTCAACGGCATCATTCGCCCGCTGTGGATGGAAAACCAGACCGACAACATCGCCGCTATCCAGGCCGGGGTCACGCCACCGCACATCGTTACCGAACAGTTCTTCGATATGATCTGGATGGGCGGCGCTGGTGCCACCCTGTCGCTGGTGATCGCCATTCTGTTCTTTGCCCGTAGCAACAGCATCCGCGAAGTAGGTCGCATGGGGGCTGCGGCTTCAATCTTCAACATTAATGAACCGATCCTGTTTGGCCTGCCGGTGATCATGAACCCTATCATGCTGATCCCCTTCAACCTGGTCCCGGTGGTGTTGGTTACCGTGCAATACGTGGCGATGAAGGTGGGGGCCGTCGCCGTCACCACCGGGGTATTTATCCCCTGGACGCTGCCGCCGGTGATCAGTGGCTTTATCGTGACCGGCCATTTGAGTGGCAGCCTGATGCAGATCGTTAACCTGCTGATCGGCGCCATGCTTTATCTGCCTTTCCTGCGCATTTTGGACAAACAATATCGCGCAGCCGAAACATCAGGAGTTTGATATGTGGGGAATGATTGCAACCTGGCGTATGGCACTGGAAGGCGTCACCCAGGCCAGTGAAACACTGAAAGCCGGAGCAAGCGCCGCACAAAGCGTGGTTAGCGCGGTGGCGGAAGTGGAGGACTTTCCGTTTTATAAATCTGTCGGTTTCGGCGGTCTGCCTACCGAAAATGGTGAGGTAGAACTGGATGCAGCCTTTATGGATGGCGATACGCTGGCCTTTGGTGCCGTTGGTAACCTGGTGGATATCGCCAACCCGGTGAAGGTTGCCCAGGCGCTGAGCCGCGAACGCTTCAACAGCGTCCTGGTGGGCGCTGGCGCACGTGAGTGGGCCCTTAGCCAAGGTTTTGCCGACAAGACCATGCTCACCGAGCGAGCAACCCAGCACTATCGTAAACGTTGCCGCGAAACCATCGATAAGGGCCTTAGCCCCTACGATGGTCACGATACCGTCGGCATTATCGGCCTCGATTTGCATGGCTCAATGAGCGTGGCCACATCTACCAGCGGCTTGTTTATGAAACGCCGTGGCCGCCTGGGTGATTCACCGGTGATTGGCTCCGGTTTCTACTGTGACAGCCAGATCGGTGCGGCAACCGCCACCGGCGTGGGTGAAGACCTGATGAAAGGCTGCACCAGCTATGAGATCGTGCGCCGTATGCAGCAAGGCATGACGCCACAACAGGCGGCCGATTCGGTCATCTTCGAGCTGGAAGACCGCCTGATTGCCCGCTTTGGCCGGGTGGGCGATCTCTCCGTAGTCTGCATGAATCGGCAGGGAGAATTCGGCATCTCTACCAATATCAAAACCTTCTCGTTTGTGGTCGCCAGCGCCATCCAGCCACCGACGGTGTACCTGGCAGAACGCCGTGCCGAGCATACCCACTACACTCCAGCCAGCGAGCAATGGCTAACCGACTATGCCGAGCGCATTCGCGCGCCGATTGAGGAGATCCATTTTGATTAATTATCGATTGCTGAGTGAAATCCCCGCGTGGGAAGTTAACAGCCATGTGATTAGCTATCCCGGCAGCTCACTGCAATTACCCTGCAATGCTGCCCTGTTACAGGAACTGCAGGCCACCGCCCAGCAGCAAACCGCCGACTGCGCCTATGGCTGTGCTCCGGCAGGCCGCGTCACGCTGTTGCCAAAAACGTTCTGGCTCGATGGGCAAACCAGCAAGCTGGTCGCCGCACTGCGTCCTCTACTACGCAGCGGTACTAGTACGCAGTTGATCGTCGACTGCACGGCGTTTGATCGCCGCAGCCTGCCGGCACTGAACCCTCTGCTGCACTTCCTGTTCAACCTGGATTACCAACTGAGCGATCTCGGTCTGAAAAAGGCAGACGCGTCACCCACACCGCGTATCCAGGAGTTGGTGTTCTATTGCCAGCCGGAGCAACGAGCCACTCTCGAGCAGCGGCTGTCTCAAGCGGCTGCCACCGCCATGGGGATGAAGGCAGCACGACGCATTGCCGACATGCCAAGCGATCGTTGTACCCCGGCATTTTTCGCCAGCGAGATCGCCCGCCAGATTGCCCCCTATCCCAGCCTGAGTTGCGAAGTGTTGGATGAACAGCAGATCGCTGAACAGGGTCTTGGCTTGCTACAGGCGGTTGGTAAAGGTGCCGATAATCCTCCGCGTCTGGTGGTGATACGTTACCAGGGGAGCGACACTGGCCCCTTCAGCGCCTACGTGGGCAAAGGTATCACCTTCGATACCGGCGGCCTGTGGCTAAAAGGTGGCGATGGCATGTACACCATGAAATATGACATGTGTGGCGCAGCTAACGTCTTTGGCCTGATGCTGGCCGTGGCAGAACTCAAGCTGCCGGTCCGTCTGGTAGGCGTACTGGCGCTGGCCGAAAATATGATTGGCCCGGCAGCGATGCGCCCAGGCGATGTCGCAACCAGCTACAGCGGCTTAACCGTGGAAATCAATAACACCGATGCCGAGGGGCGGCTGGTACTGGCCGATGGCATCGCCTACGCCAGCAGGTTGACCCATAATCAGCAGCCGCCAGAATACGTGATCGATCTGGCTACGCTCACCGGCGCGGTGGTCAAAGCCTTGGGTTACGATCTTAGCGGCCTGATGACCGAGGATGAAAACCTGCGTCACGATCTCACTCAGGCAGGCTTGCGTAGTGGAGATCCTCTGTGGTCGCTGCCTTTAGATGATCGCTTCAGCAAACAGGTCGAGAGCCATATTGCCGATCTGTGCAACACGCCGACCAACAATGCGGCTATCAGTACCTCTGCCGCCTACTTCCTAAGCCGTTTCAGCCCGGCGGATATTCCCTGGGCGCACCTTGATATCAGCGGTACCGCGCTGTGGCGCGAAAATGGCCGTAGCGTGGCCTCTGGCCGACCGATCCCACTTTTAATCCAGCATTTGCTGGAACGCCTGGAGAAATAACATGAAAAAGATCCTGTTAGTGTGTGACTTGGGTATGTCCACCAGTCTGCTGGTGAAAAAGATGCAGGAAGCAGCCATTGCGCGCGGTATTGACGCCGAGATCTGTGCCAAGTCGATCCGTGAATACAAAACGGCGGTAACCGAATTTGACGTCGCGCTGCTGGGGCCGCAGATCCGCTATAAGCTGGCCGAGTGCGAGAAGATTGCCCAAGAGCACCATAAAAAAGTCGCCTGCATCGATATGATGGCCTACGGCACCATGAAGGGTGACAAGGTATTGGATCAAGCCCTGGCACTGATTGAGGAGGCCTGAAATGGATTTGGAAAACGAGGTGATGGAACTGATTGCCAATGCGGGTTACGCCCGCAGTCTGGTGTTTCAAGCCATGCGCTGTGCGCGCGAAGATGAAGATTTCGTGCAGGCCGAACAGTATATGCAACAAGCGCAGGAGGCACTCTCTGGCGCTCATCACGTGCAGACCAAACTGATCGAAATGGACGAAGGCAGCGGTAAAATCCCGGTTCATCTGGTGATGGTCCATGCACAGGACCATTTGATGAACGCAATTATGTTGATGGAAATGGGCCGTGAGATTATCGCCCTACACCAAAAGATCGCTCGTTAAGACCAGCCAGGCCGTCTGTGGCGTCAAACCACAGACGGCCAATCTATCAATCCCAGTTTGGTGCCAGACCTTCCGGGCTTACCAGACGGCCATTGCATTCTAATGCAGCAATCTCAGCCATTTCATCATCAGACAGCGTCAGTTGCTGGGCCAACAGATTGCTCGCCAGGTTTTCACGCTTGGTCGAGGACGGGATCACCGCATAACCCAGTTGCATAGCCCAAGCCAGGATCACCTGAGCCGCCGTCACATCACGGCGCTTGGCGATATTGTTGATGACTTCATCCTGCAGCGCCTTGCCATAAGCCAACGTCATATAAGAGGTGATGCCAATGCCATGCTGTTGCGCAAATTCAACCACCTGACGGTTTTGCAGATACGGCGAGAGTTCGATTTGATTGGTGGCGATCGCATCAGCACCCACCGCATCAATAGCACGCTGCATCAGTTCAACGGTGAAGTTGGAAATACCAATCTGGCGCGTCAGTCCGAGTTCCTTAGCCTTCACCAACTCCGCCATCGACTCGGCAACCGAGATTTCATCGTTCGGTGACGGCCAATGGATCAGGGTCAGATCCACATAGGAGGTTTGCAGCTTTTTCAGGCTTTCTTGCAGACTTGGGATCAGTTGGTCTTTGCCCAGGTTGGCGATCCAGATTTTGGTGGTGATAAATAGCTCTTCACGTTTCACGCCACTGGCTGCGATAGCTTGGCCAACGGCCGCTTCGTTCTCATAGATTTGTGCGGTATCAATGGCACGGTAGCCCAGTTCCAGAGCGGTGCTCACGGAATCGATCACCACTTGATCTTGTAGACGGAAGGTACCTAAGCCAAATGCAGGGATGCTCATAATTGTGTTCTCTCGGTTTGTTTATCAAAACAGCTTGGGAGGATTATGGCAGCAGTTTTGTTGATCAAAAACGCCCTATTGTGCATAAGACTTTTGATTAATTGGCAACAATAATCAGAAATTGACGCTAATTGAGGCAGGAATAAACCATTGGGGTGTTCAATTTAAGCAAATGAAAAAGCCCTGAGTCAGAGACTCAGGGCTTATCAATTAAGTGGCGGAACGGACGGGGCTCGAACCCGCGACCCCCTGCGTGACAGGCAGGTATTCTAACCAACTGAACTACCGCTCCACCGATTCTTTTACGTCGCATCTTTTGATGCTGGCAAAACCACTTGGGTGATTTCGCGCATTATCAGGTGTCATACTGATAACGTTTATTTGATGCCTGGCAGTGTCCTACTCTCGCATGGGGAGACCCCACACTACCATCGGCGCTACGGCGTTTCACTTCTGAGTTCGGCATGGGGTCAGGTGGGACCACCGCGCTATTGCCGCCAGGCAAATTCTGTTTCATTCTTGGCCGTTACTTTCGTAACCACCAGAACCAATCTCGGAACTTCGCTGAAAATTGTCGTCTACTCTAAAACACCTTCGGTGTTGTAAGGTTAAGCCTCACGGATCATTAGTACTGGTTAGCTCAATGCATCGCTGCACTTACACACCCAGCCTATCAACGTCTTAGTCTTAAACGTTCCTTCAGGGACCTTAAAGGCCCAGGGAAGACTCATCTCGAGGCAAGTTTCGCGCTTAGATGCTTTCAGCGCTTATCTTTTCCGCACTTAGCTACCGGGCAGTGCCATTGGCATGACAACCCGAACACCAGTGGTGCGTTCACTCCGGTCCTCTCGTACTAGGAGCAACCCCTCTCAATCTTCCAACGCCCACGGCAGATAGGGACCGAACTGTCTCACGACGTTCTAAACCCAGCTCGCGTACCACTTTAAATGGCGAACAGCCATACCCTTGGGACCTACTTCAGCCCCAGGATGTGATGAGCCGACATCGAGGTGCCAAACACCGCCGTCGATATGAACTCTTGGGCGGTATCAGCCTGTTATCCCCGGAGTACCTTTTATCCGTTGAGCGATGGCCCTTCCATTCAGAACCACCGGATCACTAAGACCTACTTTCGTACCTGCTCGAGCCGTCACTCTCGCAGTCAAGCTAGCTTATGCCTTTGCACTAACCTCACGATGTCCGACCGTGATTAGCTAACCTTCGTGCTCCTCCGTTACTCTTTGGGAGGAGACCGCCCCAGTCAAACTACCCACCAGACACTGTCCTCACCCCGGATCACGGGGCCGAGTTAGAACATCAAACATTAAAGGGTGGTATTTCAAGGTTGGCTCCATGCAGACTGGCGTCCACACTTCAAAGCCTCCCACCTATCCTACACATCAAGGCTCAATGTTCAGTGTCAAGCTATAGTAAAGGTTCACGGGGTCTTTCCGTCTTGCCGCGGGTACACTGCATCTTCACAGCGAGTTCAATTTCACTGAGTCTCGGGTGGAGACAGCCTGGCCATCATTACGCCATTCGTGCAGGTCGGAACTTACCCGACAAGGAATTTCGCTACCTTAGGACCGTTATAGTTACGGCCGCCGTTTACTGGGGCTTCGATCAAGAGCTTCGCCTTGCGGCTGACCCCATCAATTAACCTTCCAGCACCGGGCAGGCGTCACACCGTATACGTCCACTTTCGTGTTTGCACAGTGCTGTGTTTTTATTAAACAGTTGCAGCCAGCTGGTATCTGCGACTGGCTTCAGCTCCGAGAGCAAGTCTCTTCACCTACGCGCCAGCGTGCCTTCTCCCGAAGTTACGGCACCATTTTGCCTAGTTCCTTCACCCGAGTTCTCTCAAGCGCCTTGGTATTCTCTACCTGACCACCTGTGTCGGTTTGGGGTACGATTTGATGTTACCTGATGCTTAGAGGCTTTTCCTGGAAGCAGGGCATCAACTACTTCTGCACCGTAGTGCATCGTCATCACGCCTCAGGGTTGGTAGCGTTCCGGATTTACCAGGAACACCCCCCTACACGCTTAAACCGGGACAACCGTCGCCCGGCTAGCCTAGCCTTCTCCGTCCCCCCTTCGCAGTAACACCGAGTACAGGAATATTAACCTGTTTCCCATCGACTACGCCTTTCGGCCTCGCCTTAGGGGTCGACTCACCCTGCCCCGATTAACGTTGGACAGGAACCCTTGGTCTTCCGGCGAGCGGGTTTTTCACCCGCTTTATCGTTACTTATGTCAGCATTCGCACTTCTGATACCTCCAGCAAACCTCACAGTTCACCTTCAACGGCTTACAGAACGCTCCCCTACCCAACAACGCCTGAGCGTCGCTGCCGCAGCTTCGGTGCATGGTTTAGCCCCGTTACATCTTCCGCGCAGGCCGACTCGACCAGTGAGCTATTACGCTTTCTTTAAATGATGGCTGCTTCTAAGCCAACATCCTGGCTGTCTATGCCTTCCCACATCGTTTCCCACTTAACCATGACTTTGGGACCTTAGCTGGCGGTCTGGGTTGTTTCCCTCTTCACGACGGACGTTAGCACCCGCCGTGTGTCTCCCGTGATAACATTCTTCGGTATTCGGAGTTTGCATCGGTTTGGTAAGCCGGGATGGCCCCCTAGCCGAAACAGTGCTCTACCCCCGAAGATGAGTTCACGAGGCGCTACCTAAATAGCTTTCGGGGAGAACCAGCTATCTCCCGGTTTGATTGGCCTTTCACCCCCAGCCACAAGTCATCCGCTAATTTTTCAACATTAGTCGGTTCGGTCCTCCAGTTAGTGTTACCCAACCTTCAACCTGCCCATGGCTAGATCACCGGGTTTCGGGTCTATACCTTGCAACTATTCGCCCAGTTAAGACTCGGTTTCCCTACGGCTCCCCTATACGGTTAACCTTGCTACAAAATATAAGTCGCTGACCCATTATACAAAAGGTACGCAGTCACACCACGAAGGTGCTCCCACTGCTTGTACGTACACGGTTTCAGGTTCTATTTCACTCCCCTCGCCGGGGTTCTTTTCGCCTTTCCCTCACGGTACTGGTTCACTATCGGTCAGTCAGGAGTATTTAGCCTTGGAGGATGGTCCCCCCATATTCAGACAGGATGTCACGTGTCCCGCCCTACTCATCGAACTCACAATTAATGCATTTTAGTGTACGGGGCTATCACCCTTTGCTGCGCGACTTTCCAGACGCTTCCACTAACACAAGAACTGATTCAGGTTCTGGGCTGTTCCCCGTTCGCTCGCCGCTACTAGGGGAATCTCGGTTGATTTCTTTTCCTCGGGGTACTTAGATGTTTCAGTTCCCCCGGTTCGCCTCGTATGGCTATGTATTCACCATACGATAGTGTGTCGAAACACACTGGGTTTCCCCATTCGGGTATTGCCGGTTATAACGGTTCATATCACCTTACCGACACTTTTCGCAGATTAGCACGCCCTTCATCGCCTCTGACTGCCTAGGCATCCACCGTGTACGCTTAGTCACTTAACCTCACAACCCGAAGGTGTTTCTGTAAACAGAGACACTGTCGTGCTGTTTATTTGAGAGACTCTATGACAGGTTAATCCTTACCCCGATACATCTACGGAGGGATAAGTTTCAGCTGTCATGTTTCAATTTTCAGCTTGTTCCAGATTGTTAAAGAGCAATATCTTAAACACGACTCGCAAGAGTCATCTTTAAGATAATCAGTCACGAATGACCGGTGATAATGTCTTTCACTCATTATCGGATGGCGTCCCCAAGGGGATTCGAACCCCTGTTACAGCCGTGAAAGGGCAGTGTCCTAGGCCTCTAGACGATGGGGACCCGAAATTTGCTTATCGAATCACTGATTCGATAATTTCGGGTAAAGGTGAGATTTTTCGTGAAAAATCGAGCGCCATTGTTGTTTGTCACTGCACTAGACAGTCACAAATTTCCCGGCACTTACCTATACCACAAGGTTTTGTTTGCTCATTACTTTTCATCAGACAATCTGTGTGGACACTGCACTCAACTGCATATCTTTAGGTAAGGAGGTGATCCAACCGCAGGTTCCCCTACGGTTACCTTGTTACGACTTCACCCCAGTCATGAATCACAAAGTGGTAAGCGCCCTCCCGAAGGTTAAGCTACCTACTTCTTTTGCAACCCACTCCCATGGTGTGACGGGCGGTGTGTACAAGGCCCGGGAACGTATTCACCGTAGCATTCTGATCTACGATTACTAGCGATTCCGACTTCACGGAGTCGAGTTGCAGACTCCGATCCGGACTACGACATACTTTATGAGGTCCGCTTGCTCTCGCGAGTTCGCTTCTCTTTGTATATGCCATTGTAGCACGTGTGTAGCCCTACTCGTAAGGGCCATGATGACTTGACGTCATCCCCACCTTCCTCCGGTTTATCACCGGCAGTCTCCTTTGAGTTCCCGCCATTACGCGCTGGCAACAAAGGATAAGGGTTGCGCTCGTTGCGGGACTTAACCCAACATTTCACAACACGAGCTGACGACAGCCATGCAGCACCTGTCTCACAGTTCCCGAAGGCACCAATCCATCTCTGGAAAGTTCTGTGGATGTCAAGAGTAGGTAAGGTTCTTCGCGTTGCATCGAATTAAACCACATGCTCCACCGCTTGTGCGGGCCCCCGTCAATTCATTTGAGTTTTAACCTTGCGGCCGTACTCCCCAGGCGGTCGACTTAACGCGTTAGCTCCGGAAGCCACGCCTCAAGGGCACAACCTCCAAGTCGACATCGTTTACAGCGTGGACTACCAGGGTATCTAATCCTGTTTGCTCCCCACGCTTTCGCACCTGAGCGTCAGTCTTTGTCCAGGGGGCCGCCTTCGCCACCGGTATTCCTCCAGATCTCTACGCATTTCACCGCTACACCTGGAATTCTACCCCCCTCTACAAGACTCTAGCTTGCCAGTTTCAAATGCAGTTCCCAAGTTAAGCTCGGGGATTTCACATCTGACTTAACAAACCGCCTGCGTGCGCTTTACGCCCAGTAATTCCGATTAACGCTTGCACCCTCCGTATTACCGCGGCTGCTGGCACGGAGTTAGCCGGTGCTTCTTCTGCGAGTAACGTCAATGAACAGTGCTATTAACACCGAACCCTTCCTCCTCGCTGAAAGTGCTTTACAACCCGAAGGCCTTCTTCACACACGCGGCATGGCTGCATCAGGCTTGCGCCCATTGTGCAATATTCCCCACTGCTGCCTCCCGTAGGAGTCTGGACCGTGTCTCAGTTCCAGTGTGGCTGGTCATCCTCTCAGACCAGCTAGGGATCGTCGCCTAGGTGAGCCATTACCTCACCTACTAGCTAATCCCATCTGGGCACATCCGATGGTGTGAGGCCCGAAGGTCCCCCACTTTGGTCCGAAGACGTTATGCGGTATTAGCTACCGTTTCCAGTAGTTATCCCCCTCCATCGGGCAGTTTCCCAGACATTACTCACCCGTCCGCCGCTCGTCACCCAGGAGCAAGCTCCTTGTGCTACCGCTCGACTTGCATGTGTTAGGCCTGCCGCCAGCGTTCAATCTGAGCCATGATCAAACTCTTCAATTAAAAGCTTGATTTGCTGCAACTCGTGCAGCGATGCTCGAAAATTAACTTTCGTAATCATTCATTCGCATGAATGACTGCTTGGTCACTCTTCAAGACTTGATATTTTTTTGCTACCGAAGTAGCTGGATATCGTCTTGTGAGTGCCCACACAGATTGTCTGATAAATTGTTAAAGAGCGTTCGTTACCGGGAAGTTTCTCGGTAACGCGGGAGGTGCATATTACGCTTTCCCGCTGAAGAGTCAACCTTTTTCTCTTACGAGACGCGGTGTTTTCACCGAGTTGCTTCTTCCTGGCTGGGCGACTTGCTCGTCGTTGTTCCCGGTCAGTGGAGGCGCATTATAGGGAGTTCTCAGAAGGGCGCAACCCCTAAATTCAAAAAACTTTTCAAGCGCTCAAATATCAGCCAAAACGGACGTTTTAGGATAATTATTAGTCTAAAAGACGCTGATTTCATGTTGTTGAACACCGAAAACCCGTCAACCAGGCTAAACCCAAACAAAAGGGGGCGGTAAAAACCGCCCCCTTCTATATAGCTACCAGCAACTACTTTTATTGCTTGGCAACGATATGGTCGTTTTCCACGTCCAGCGTCACCGGTTTGCCTGGGATCAACTTGCCAGACAAGATTTGCTGTGCCAGCGGGTTTTCGATTTCCTGCTGGATAGCACGTTTCAACGGCCGCGCACCATACACAGGGTCGTAACCGGTTTTGCCCAACAGCTCCAAGGCTGGCTCCGTAATACTGACTTCGTAGCCACGCTCTTCCAGACGCTGGTACAGACGCGCCAACTGGATCTTGGCAATCTGCGCGATATGTTTCTGGCCGAGCGGATGGAACACCACCACTTCGTCGATACGGTTGATGAATTCCGGACGGAAATGTTGGCTCACCATCTCCATGACCGATTCCTTCATCTGTGGATAGCTCATCTGACCGAAATGCTCCTGGATCAGATCGGAACCCAGGTTAGAGGTCATGATCACCACGGTATTACGGAAATCAACGGTACGACCTTGACCGTCTGTCAGACGTCCGTCATCCAACACCTGTAACAGGATGTTGAACACGTCTGGGTGCGCTTTTTCCACTTCGTCCAACAGGATCACTGAATATGGACGACGGCGCACCGCTTCTGTCAGATAACCGCCCTCTTCATAACCGACATAGCCTGGAGGCGCACCCACCAGCCGCGATACGGAGTGTTTCTCCATAAACTCGGACATGTCGATACGCACCATCGCGTCATCACTGTCGAACAGGAACCCAGCCAACGCCTTACACAGTTCGGTTTTACCCACCCCGGTAGGACCCAGGAACAGGAATGAACCGATCGGCCGGTTTGGATCGGAAAGACCGGCACGGCTGCGGCGAATGGCATTGGACACCGCGTTCACCGCTTCATCCTGGCCAATCACCCGTGAGTGCAGTTCCTGCTCGAGACGCAGCAGTTTGTCGCGCTCACCTTCCAGCATTCTGGCCACCGGGATACCAGTCGCTTTCGCCAATACTTCGGCGATTTCGGCGTCGGTAACGCGGTTACGCAGCAGCTTCATGGTTTTGCCTTCTGCCTGCGTGGCCGCCTCAAGCTGTTTTTCCAGCTCAGGGATTTTGCCATACTGCAGTTCAGACATGCGCCCAAGGTCACCTACGCGGCGCGCCTGCTCCAGCGTGATCTTGGCCTGCTCCAGTTCCGCCTTGATATTCTGGGTACCAGACAGCGAAGCCTTTTCCGCTTTCCACTCTTCTTCCAGTTCTGAGTATTCGCGCTCTTTCTGCTCCAGCTCGCTACTCAGCATTTCCAAGCGTTTCTTACTGGCGTCATCCGATTCCTTGTTCAGTGCCTGCTCTTCCAGTTTCAACTGGATGATGCGGCGCTCCAGGCGATCGAGCGATTCCGGTTTGGAGTCCATCTGCATGCGAATGCTGGAGGCGGCCTCATCGATCAGGTCGATGGCCTTATCCGGCAACTGACGGTCGGAAACATAGCGGTGCGACAATGTCGCCGCTGCTACGATCGCCGGGTCCGTTATCTGCACGTGGTGATGCAGCTCATAGCGTTCTTTCAGGCCACGCAGGATGGCGATGGTGTCTTCCACGCTCGGTTCCGCGACATAGACTTTCTGGAAGCGGCGCTCCAGCGCAGCATCCTTCTCTATATATTGGCGATACTCGTTTAGCGTGGTCGCCCCTACGCAGTGCAGTTCCCCACGGGCAAGCGCGGGTTTGAGCATGTTGCCAGCATCCATCGCGCCATCGGCTTTACCGGCACCCACCATGGTATGCAGCTCATCAATGAACAGGATGACGCTGCCTTCCTGTTTGGAAAGATCGCTCAGCACCGCCTTCAGGCGTTCTTCAAATTCGCCCCGGTATTTCGCCCCGGCAATCAACGCGCCCATATCCAGGGAAAGCACACGTTTATGCTTCAGCCCTTCGGGAACTTCGCCGTTGATAATGCGCTGAGCCAAGCCTTCAACGATGGCGGTTTTACCGACACCAGGCTCACCAATCAGTACCGGGTTGTTTTTGGTACGGCGTTGCAGCACCTGAATGGTGCGGCGGATCTCTTCATCACGGCCAATCACCGGGTCAAGCTTGCCCTGTTCCGCACGCTCAGTGAGATCGATAGTGTATTTTTTCAGAGCCTGACGCTGATCTTCTGCACCTTGGTCATCCACGCTGTCTCCCCCCCGCATTTGTTCAATGGCTTTGGCTATTTTATCCGCTGTAGCACCGGCTGCTTTCAGCAGATCGGTCAAGTTACCGCGATCTTCAAGCACCGCCAGCACAAACAGCTCGGATGAAATAAACTTGTCTGCCCGCTTTTGCGCCAGCTTGTCGCAAAGGTTGAGGACACGTACCAGTTCGTGTGAGGGTTGAACATCCCCACCGGTACCTTCAACCTGTGGCAGACGAGACAATGCCTGATCGATGTCGGTACGCACTCGCGCAGCATCAATCCCGGCAGAAGTCAGTAATGGACGAACCGTCCCCCCATCCTGATTGAGCAGGGCGCTCATCAGATGTAACGGTTCAATAAATTGATTGTCGCGCCCAAGGGCCAAAGACTGGGCATCGGCGAGGGCAAGCTGGAATTTGTTAGTAAGACGATCCAGACGCATAACACCTCCAATGTAGGTCAAAATTGCTACTGGAGATTAAATGAGGTCATCCCTCAAATTTTCAAGGTTATCTCGACACTATATTATGAGTACAACGTCATGCATCAGTGGATCGTCCTAGGGCAGTAGGTTATCTCACCCAGATCAAACTTGCCATACGTCCGGTTGTTCCGTCGCGCCGATAGGAGAAAAAATGACTCATTTCGTTCATTGTGCAACGATTACCGCCATAAATGGCGAAAATACCAGCACCTTGCAGGCGCTGACGAGCCAAAAGATAGAGGTCTGCGAGGAATTTTTCACCGTGGGGAGTAAAAGCGGCGGCGGCGGCGCTATCAATATCCATAAATGCCGCACGCACTTCAGCCCCAACTTCGAACCGGCTTGGGCCGATTGCCGGGCCGAGCCAGGCAGTGATGTTTTCTGGTGCGGCAGCAAAGCGCGCCACGGTATTTTCCAGCACGCCATGACATAAGCCACGCCAACCGGCATGCGCGGCGGCAACTTCATCCCCCGCTTGTGAAGCAAACAGTACCGGTAGGCAATCCGCCGTCATCACTGCGCAGACCAACCCGGCCACATTGCTGTAAACCGCATCGGCGCGCAAATCTTCAGGCGTTTGGCCATCCAGCGTCAGTACACGAGTACCATGTACCTGCTCCAGCCATAGCGGCATCTGCGGCAAGCCGGCGGCCGTGACCAAACATTGGCGGTTACGCGCCACGGCCTGTGCATCATCACCAACGTGCTCACCCAGATTCAGCGAGTCGTAGGGAGGAAGGCTGACACCGCCATGACGAGTGGAGCTGCAGGCTGTTACCCCTGCAGGCAGCGGCCAATCGGGTACAATCAGCGAACTCATTACCAATTCATCTGATCTTTGAATTCTTCGGTATCGAGCTTCAGCGCGTTGATCAGATCGACCATATCCTGTGGGATTGGCGCATGCCATTCCATCTGGATACCGCTGATCGGATGATACAGGCGCAACATGGTTGCGTGCAGTGCCTGACGGTCAAAGCCGCGCAACGTGTTGATAAAGGCCTCTGACGCCCCTTTTGGCGGACGTGGACGGCCACCGTAGAGTTGATCGCCCACCAGCGGATGGTCGATATACGCCATATGCACACGGATCTGGTGCGTACGGCCGGTTTCCAGGCGCAAGCGCAAACGGGTATGGGCGCGGAAATGTTCCATAATGCGGTAATGAGTCACCGCAGGTTTGCCCATTGGGTGCACGGCCATGTGAGTACGTTTGGTGGAGTGGCGGGCAATAGGTTGCTCCACCGTGCCACCCGCGGTCATGGTGCCGATCGCTACCGCTTCGTACTCTCGGGTGATCTCACGCTCCTGCAATGCCTCAACCAGGCGGGTTTGCGCCGGAACGGTTTTGGCAACCACCATCAGGCCGGTGGTATCTTTATCCAAACGGTGAACGATACCGGCACGCGGTACGTCGGCAATCTCCGGGAAATAATGTAACAATGCATTAAGCACCGTCCCATCCGGATTACCCGCACCTGGGTGCACCACCAGGCCGCGAGGCTTGTTGATCACCAGAATATCGGCGTCTTCATAGACGATATCCAGCGGGATGTCTTGCGGTTCCCAACGGGCATCTTCTTCAATCTGTGCATCAATGGCGACCGTCTCTCCCCCCAGTACCTTCTCTTTCGGCTTGTTTATCGTTTTGCCATTGACCTGTACCCTGTCTTCCAGGATCCATTCTTTTATGCGAGATCTTGAATAATCAGGGAACAATTCGGCCAAAGCCTGATCTAAACGTTGTCCGAGTTGAGTTTCGGCCACCGTTGCGGTGAGTTGTACTTGTTGTGCCATATGCAGCTTCTTCGTTAACGTTGGGTTTTCACGGCGATGCCGTTTAATATAATGTGCTATTGTAACTGGTCTTTTGTCGGGAGCTTAACGGACAGTCTCCCAAAATAACACCCTGAGGATAATCTAAACGTCATGACGCGTATGAAATATCTGGTGGCGGCAGCCACGTTGAGCCTGGCGCTGGCAGGTTGCTCCACATCCAAGGATACGGTTCCCGACAGCCCGCCTTCGGAAATCTATGCTACTGCCCAGCAAAAACTGCAGGACGGTAACTTTAAGGGCGCGATTACGCAACTCGAAGCGTTAGATAACCGCTATCCATTCGGGCCGTACTCTCAGCAGGTCCAATTGGATCTGATTTATGCCTACTATAAATCTGCCGATTTACCTTTGGCACAGGCCTCTATCGATCGTTTTATGCGTCTGAACCCAACGCATCCGAACATCGACTACGTCATGTACATGCGCGGTCTGACAGATATGGCGTTGGATGACAGTGCTCTGCAAGGCTTCTTCGGGGTTGACCGTTCTGACCGCGATCCACAGCATGCCCGCGCCGCATTCCGCGACTTCAGCCAGCTGATCCAGCAGTATCCGAACAGCCAATACGCGACCGATGCCTACAAGCGTCTGGTATTCCTGAAGGACCGTCTATCCAAGTACGAGCTCTCAGTGGCGGAATACTACACTAAACGTGGCGCTTACGTCGCGGTAGTTAATCGCGTTGAGCAGATGATGCGTGAATTCCCGGATACCAAAGCGACGCGCGATGCGCTGCCGCTGATGGAAAACGCCTATCGCCAGTTGCAATTGAATGCTCAGGCCGACAAGGTAGCGAAAATCATCGCCGCCAACGCGTCTTGAGTCTTTGATATGGGCACAAAAACAAAACGGCAGCTTCGGCTGCCGTTTTCATTTGCTGCAAATTCAGCCGTTTTAAGGATAAATACACAAGCAAAAACACGGTGTTAGCAAGGCTGCACCACCGGTTAACCTATCGATAATGCGCGTTCTGCTGCCAAGACTCAAGCGTTAGATGGCAGTTTCAGATGCTAAATCACAGATTGAACTAACTTTGCAAAAAGTGACAAAAATTTGTGTTTTCCATCACGCATTTCGGCAAAAAGAGCGGTATGCTGAATCTATCCAAGACGGAAAGACAGAGAGGTAAGTTATATGACACTCAACATTACCAGCAAACAAATGGATATCACCCCCGCAATCCGTAATCATGTCGAAGACCGTCTCAGTAAACTGGAAAAGTGGCAGGCGCAGCTGATCAACCCACACATCGTCTTATCTAAAGAACCTAAAGGGTTTGCCGTCGACGCCACCATTACCACGCCTAACGGTCCGCTGGTTGCCAGCGCCAAACATGAAGACATGTATACCGCCGTTAATGACCTGATTGCCAAACTTGAGCGTCAGTTGAACAAGGTACAACACAAAAGCGAGGCACGCCGCGCTTATGCCAGCGTGAAAGACCTGGCTCCAGTAATCACGCAGGAAGAAGAGGAATAACTCTGCAAGTGATTGTTTCACATCAAACGCGCCCTAGGGCGCGTTTTTTGTCTGTCGGTTTCTATTGACACAATGAAAAGCCAGCGGTTACTTTAAACCCTGATTTACACACATTTTGGAACGCCATGAGCCGTAAACCGTTTTTCTTCGCATTCTTTTTTACCTTCCCCTGATTGGGAGGCGTTTCGTCGTGTGAGAAAGAATGCGAAGACGAACAACCAAGCCTCCTCAAGCAGGGGGCTTTTTTTATGGCTATATGACAACCCTCCCCGCTGGGCTTCAAGCTGCGGCTTGCAAGACGACGGGATTAGAAGAATACAAGGCAAAGCTGATTATGACTGATAACCCGTTACTCGTGCTGCGCGAACGCATCAGCGCACTGGATATGAAATTGCTGGCCCTGCTGGCAGAGCGCCGTGAACTGGCGGTGGAGGTGGGCAAAACCAAACTGCATTCGCACCGCCCGATCCGCGATAAAGAGCGTGAGCGCGATCTGTTGGACGCCTTGATCAGCGCGGCCAAACCTTATGACCTCGATGGTTTTTACGTCACTCGCCTGTTCCAGCTGATTATCGAAGACTCCGTGCTGACCCAGCAGGCCCTGTTGCAGCACCAGCTTAACCAGACCAGCCAACATTCCGCGCGCATTGCCTTCCTGGGGCCAAAAGGCTCTTACTCACATCTGGCCGCCCGCCAGTACGCCGCCCGCCATTTCGATCAGCTCATCGAATGCGGCTGTCAGAAATTCCAGGACATCTTTACCCAGGTGGAAACCGGCCAGGCGGATTACGCCATTTTGCCCATCGAGAACACCAGTTCCGGCTCTATCAACGATGTGTACGACCTGCTGCAACATACCAGCCTGTCGATCGTGGGTGAGTTAACCTTGCCGATCGATCACTGCGTACTGGTAGCCAGCGACACCGATCTGCAGCAGATCGAAACCGTCTATAGCCACCCGCAACCTTTCCAGCAGTGCAGCCAGTATTTGAACCGCTATCCACACTGGAAGATCGAGTATTGCGAAAGCACCGCCGCCGCTATGGAGAAGGTCGCCAAGCTGAACTCGCCAAAAGCTGCGGCGTTAGGCAGCGAGGCCGGTGGTGCGCTGTACAATCTGCAGGTACTGGAACATAACCTGGCTAACCAGCAGCAGAACATCACTCGCTTCATTATTCTGGCGCGTAAGGCGATAGAGGTTTCCGAGCAGGTTCCGGCCAAAACCACGCTGATCATGGCCACCGGTCAACAATCCGGTGCTCTGGTGGAAGCTCTGTTGGTGCTACGTGACAATGGCATCATCATGACCAAGCTGGAATCACGCCCGATCAACGGTAACCCGTGGGAAGAGATGTTTTACATTGATGTGCAGGCTAACCTGCGTTCTGTGGCGATGGAGAAGGCGTTGAAAGGGCTGACACCGATCACCCGCTCGCTGAAAGTGCTGGGCTGTTATCCAAGCGAAAACGTGGTGCCGGTCAATCCGTCTTAAGTAGCAAAAAGGGTTCGGCTATGCCGAACCTTTTCCCCTCTATTGACGGCTATCGTTCGCCTGGCGCAGCAAAGAACGGCTCTCAACCAGGAAGCGCTGGGCATAATCACCAAACCAGTGCTCCACCTTCTGGAAGCTTTGAATAAAGGCCTGCTTGTCGCCCTGTTCCAGTAGCTTGATCGCCTCACCAAAGCGCTGATAGTAGCGTTTGATCAGATGAATATTGTCTTCAGAAGACATGATGATATCGGCGTACAGCTGCGGATCCTGAGCAAATAGCCGCCCCACCATTGCCAGTTCCAACCGATAGATCGGCGAAGAGAGCGCCAGCAACTGCTCCAGCTGTACGTTCTCTTCGGCCAGATGCAGGCCGTAAGCAAAGGTAGCAAAGTGGCGCAGCGCCTGGATAAAGGCCATGTTCTGATCGTGTTCGACGGCGCTGATACGATGCAAACGCGCGCCCCAAACCTGCAACTGCTCCAGCAACCACTGGTAGGCTTCTGGCTGACGACCATCGCAGTACACCACCACCTGTTTGGCCACGCTGCCAACATCCGGGCCGAACATTGGGTGCAACCCCAGTACCGGGCCACCGTGTACGGCCAGCATCGCCTGTAACGGTCGGCTCTTCACCGAAGCCAGATCGACCAGAATACAGTCCTGCGGCAGCGGCGGCAGTTGGGCGATCACCTGCTCGGTAATATGGATCGGCACGCTGACAATCACCATACCGGCATCTGCCAGCAGGCTATCCGCCTGCGGCCAATCCTCTTGATCCAACACTTTAACCTGATAACCCGACAGCGTAAGCAACCGGTTAAACAGGCGGCCCATCTGGCCATTACCGCCAATAATGACGATAGGGCGCAGCTGTGGGCACAGCGTTTTGAAGCCTTTATCGTTCTCGCTAGTGTAGGATTCACGCATCACACGGCGAAGCACGTCTTCGATCAAATCTGGTGGAACGCCGAGGCTTTCCGCTTCCTGGCGGCGAGAGGCCAACATTGCCGCCTCCCGCTCAGGTACGTAAACCGGTAAACCGTAGTGGCTTTTGACTTCCCCTACTTCCGCCACCAGCTCCAGGCGTTTCGCCAACAGGGCCAGCAGCGCTTTATCCACTTCGTCAATTTGATCGCGTAATGCGGTCAGTTCAGCCACCATAACTCACTACTCTCCAGTGCGTGCCATCAGCGCAGCGCCGAGTTCCTGATGCATTTGGCGCAGCAGCGTCTCCGTGCTTTCCCAGTTGATGCAGGCATCGGTCACCGATACGCCGTAGCGCATATCCACACGCGGCTGTTCAGAAGACTGGCTGCCCTCGTGCAGATTGCTTTCCAGCATGATGCCGGTAATCGAACGGTTACCCGCTCTGATCTGCTCAACGACGGATTCGGCAACCGCTGGCTGACGGCGATAGTCTTTATTTGAGTTGCCATGGCTGCAATCTATCATCAAGGACGGATGGAGTCCCGCATCCTGCATCTGTTTTTCGCAGGCGGCAACGTGCTCAGCGCTGTAGTTAGGCGTTTTACCACCGCGCAGGATCACATGACCATCCGGGTTACCCTGGGTTTGCAGCAGGCAAACCTGGCCAGCCTGATTGATACCGACAAAACGGTGCGCCATGGATGCAGCGCGCATCGCGTTGATGGCCGTGCCCAGGCTACCGTCCGTACCGTTTTTGAAGCCCACTGGCATTGAGAGGCCGGAAGCCATTTCACGGTGCGTCTGAGATTCTGTAGTACGCGCACCGATCGCCGACCAGCTGAACAGATCGCCCAGGTATTGCGGGCTGTTCGGATCCAACGCTTCGGTCGCCAACGGCAGGCCCATACCGACCAGATCCAGCAGCAGGCGACGCGCAATGTGCAAACCCGCTTCTACATCAAAGGATCCATCCATATACGGATCGTTGATCAGGCCTTTCCAGCCGACGGTGGTTCTTGGTTTTTCAAAATAGACGCGCATAACGATATACAGCTGATCGCTCAATTCAGCCGACAGGGTTTTCAGACGGCGCGCGTAATCCAGCGCGGCATCAGGATCGTGGATCGAACATGGCCCACAGACCACCAGCAGACGGTGATCTTGCCCTTTAAGGATATTGGCAATGGTTTGGCGGGCCGTCGCGATTTCCGTTTCATCGTTGGCACTGAGTGGGAACTGGTTCTTCAGCTCTTCCGGGGTGATCAGAACCTGTTCTGCACTGATATGTACGTTGTTGAGCGCGTCTTTTTGCATGATCCTATTCCTGTCGTTTGCCGTTATGCGTGTGCGTAGTGAAAACATTGAGCGTTACAGGTGCTACCTTAACCACTCCTTGTAAAGTTTTCAATCCATTTACTGTAAATAAAAAATTACCATCATGAACAGCGAAGTAAAACATCGGCGACAGAAAACAAAATACAGATCAAATAGCTGTTTTATTTAAATAAAAAAACAATAGGCCAATAGGGCGCAGCGAAGAAAAACCAACGTCAGCCTCCCTAAAAAACACAGGCCGTAAATAAAAGTGAACACAAAAATAGATTACTCATTGGCCCTGAAGCGATCAAAAAAACACCACTTCGGCGTGTAGGAGGCACTGCATGCCACGCCCGCATAGCCAACAAATTCCTTGGCAAACCCGCCCCATCCATCGCCAAATTAAACAACTATAAAACAATTGTCATACATTTAACTGGCAATTGATTTTCATTCTTTATTCATTTGAATCTATATCAGAAATAATAGTCACTCTATTGAATAAATATTGCGGGATCTCACAGTTATCCCTCGCCAAATAAATAACTATGGCATAAATCGCTCACACCTCTTTAGGGTTACTCTGCGAAGACAGAGCCCGTACTGCCTGCATTGAGGAGCGATGGGCGTTAGCAGTTATTTCTTTCTGACAAGGGACTCTCATGATCACATTGCAATTCGCAATTATTATTATCTGCCTATTAGTCGGCACCCGATTTGGCGGTATGGGGCTAGGCTTAATAAGTGGTATTGGCTTATTTCTGCTGTGCTTTATTTTCGGTTTGGAACCAGGAAAACCTCCTGTAGATGTCATGCTCACCATTTTGGCGGTGATCGGCTGTGCCTCGGTGTTACAAACCGCTGGCGGCCTGAATGTCATGATGCAATATGCCGAGCGACTACTGCGCCGCCACCCACAACACATCACCTTACTCGCCCCTTTTACCACCTGGACGCTGACCTTTCTGTGCGGTACCGGCCACGTGGTCTACACCATGTTCCCGATCATTTCTGATATCGCCATCAAAAAAGGGATCCGCCCAGAACGCCCTATGGCCGTCGCCTCTGTTGCCTCACAGATGGCTATCACCGCATCCCCGGTTTCCGTGGCCGTAGTATCACTGGTTTCGATCATTGCCGCCGGTCATGGGATCGGTAAAGCCTACTCGCTGCTGGAGATCCTGGCCGTTTCTATCCCGGCTTCGCTGGTCGGCGTATTGATGGCAGCATTGTGGAGCCTGCGCCGCGGCAAAGATCTGGATAAGGATGCGGATTTCCAGGCCAGGATCCAGGATCCGGAGCAGCGTGCCTATATTTACGGCGGCACCGAAACCCTGCTCAATCAAACATTTCCCAAGCAGGCTTACTGGTCAACGCTGATCTTCTTCGGCGCTATCGCTATCGTGGTTATGCTCGGCGCCTTTGCCGATCTGCGTCCTTCCTTTGCCGATGCCAAAGGCGTATTAAAACCACTGTCGATGAACCTGGTGATCCAGATGATGATGCTGATCGCCGGTGCCGTGATCCTGATGGGCTGTAAAGTCAAACCTAGCGATATCGCCAACGGTGCCGTATTCAAAGCGGGTATGGTCGCCATCTTCTCGGTATTCGGTGTGGCATGGATGAGTGACACCTTCTTCCAGGCACATATGGGGGAGTTAAAAGTGGTGCTGGAAGACGTGGTGAAAAGCCAGCCCTGGACTTACGCCATCGTCTTGTTCCTGGTATCCAAACTGGTTAACAGCCAGGCCGCTGCTCTGGCCGCCGTTGCTCCAATGGCCTTGCAGCTAGGCGTCGAGCCTAAAATGTTGCTGGCCTTCTTCCCGGCGGCCTATGGCTACTTCGTGTTGCCTACCTACCCAAGCGATCTGGCCTGCATCGGCTTTGACCGCTCTGGTACCACTCGCATCGGTAAATTTATCATCAACCACAGCTTCATTATCCCTGGCCTGATCGGCGTGCTGTGCTCCTGCATCACCGGTTATCTGCTGGTGATGACCTTCCTTTAATCACGTTTCTGCCGGCAACGGACGCTCCCCGTTGCCGCAGCTAACACCGCCGCAAAAAGCCAACGGTATCACTAGACGAAAAGTGCATAAGCCCCCTGTTTAAACTAAAAACATAAGCTAACCAGGCCTATTTTTGTCCCCTCGGCGAATCGATATAATGTGACCGCTATCACTTATAATCACACTTAACTACTGGATCCAAAATGCTCTCTTTACGCGCTCGTCGCGCCATTCCGCTGTTTTTTAGCTGCTTGACCGCCTTCACCAGTGTTTCCGTGTTCGCCGACAATACCCTCTTCACCGCGATGGACGATCCGGCCACCGCCAAAAAGCCGTTTGATGGTAACGTCCAGGCTGGCTATAACGCCCAGTCAGGCAACACACAGAACTCGACCCTGTTGGCCAACACCACCATGACCTGGTTTAACAGCGATACGGCTTACAGCCTGTGGGGCTCGGCGAACAACACCACCTCCTCCAACGTACGCTCCTCGGAGAAATACCAGGCCGGTGGCCGTACCCGTTATAATCTGTCGGCTCGTAATTATATGTTTGGCCAGGTTGGCTGGTTGAACGACCGTTACAACGGGTACGATTCACGCTCTACGCTAACCGGGGGTTACGGGCGCCAGATCTTTAGCGACCCACGCCAAGATCTGCGTGTCGAATTCGGGCCAGGCGTTCGCCATGATGAATACCACGGCGGTGGCCGCACCACCCGCGCCCTGGCCTATGGCGCAGCCAACTATTCCTACAGGCTGACAGACACGGCCCGCCTATCCGAAGGTCTATCCGCTTTGGCGAACGACGAAACCACCGTTAACTCCGAAACCGCGTTAAACGTCGCCATCAATAACGACTTTGCCCTACGGCTGGCCTACACGGTGGTCTACAACACCAAGCCACCTGCCTCGGCACCGAAAAATACCGATACCACGACGTCAGTAACGCTGGTGTACGGTTTGTAATCTCGTCTTACCGCTCCGCACAGTCCTCCTCTAAGCCCATAATTAATGGGCTTTTTTTATTCCCATTCCCATGTTGACCATTTTGCTAAAAATAGTCCTATCCCCGCTTGACGACTTTAGCATTTTGATTAATACTGTATACATATACAGTAATTATTGCTAAGGTAAAAACCATGATAAACCCGGCAAATGAGGCCAATATCGACCCGCTTATCGTGGCCGACAGTCGCGTTATCCTACAAAACAACCCGCTGCGACAGCAGATGTGGGGTTAATGGGATGGAGAGATTAACCTCATTCATTACCTACTCCGCGGCGCTATTTCTCGCCTGGCTTGGCAAGCTCTCACCGCAGGATGTGGCCTTTCTGATCGGCGCGGCCGTAGGAATCGGCACCTTCCTGGTTAATTGGTACTACAGACGCAAGAGTCTGGAGATCCTCAAAAGCATCGAACGCGATGCGGCAGCACGGAGACTTTTTGATGAACTCAATCGTTAAGCGTTGCAGCGCCCTGGCCATTCTGGCGATCGCCATGCTGCTGCCGCAGGCCAATCACATTAAAACCTCCGAACAAGGGCTATACCTGATTGCCGATTTTGAGGGGTGCCAGTTAACCCCGTATCAATGCGCAGCAGGGGTTTGGACGCAAGGTGTCGGCCATACGGCCGGCGTTATTCCAGGTAAGTCCATAACCCCAGTGCAAGCGGCGGAAAACCTGCTGGAAGATATCCGTCGGGTAGAGAGCCGCATGGCAGCCTGTCTGCCACAGCAGATGCCCCAGGCCACTTATGATGCCGTCATGGCGTTTGCCTTTAACGTTGGTACGGGAGCCGCATGTCGCTCTACCCTGGTTTATTTCCTTAACCATGGCCAATGGCAGCAGGCTTGCGATCAGTTACCGCGCTGGATTTATGTCAATGGCGTCAAAAACCGCGGGCTGGAACGCCGCCGGGCCGCCGAACGTGAGCTGTGCCTAAAAGGTCTCAGCACGCCGAACACCACCAGTTTCCCAGGGAAAGAACAGCTCGCTCAGTAACTTTTCGAGCATTGCTGACGAATAGTTTTTCACCGTTTTATCAAGAGGGGGTCTCTATGATGCATTGTCCACTGTGCGGTAGCGTGGCACACACTCGCTCCAGCCGCTATCTGAGCGAGTCGACCAAAGAACGCTATCATCAATGCCGTAACATTAACTGCAGTTGTACCTTTGCCACCCATGAATCCGTGGCCCGGGTCATCGTTTCACCCGGCGACATCATTCCTGCGCAGCCGCACCCGCAAGAAAGCAAACAACGCGCCGCTGCGATGTAATGAAAAAAGGGGTTACCATCTGGTAATCCCTTGGTTTCACCAGAATAACGATAATCCAACCAGAGGGAATAGATGGTAAGCTTTGGAAAACCGGGTCCTTGAGATGATAGGGAGATCAAATGCAACAGCTGGTCTTGGAACACTGGAGTTTTCATGCGCCAAAAACGACACGGCAAATTGTTGTTCCTGATGGCTGTCGGGATTTAATTTTTCTGACTGACGGGAATGGGCAGCAGGAGATGAAGATCTCTGAGATCGACACCTGTGCCTATAGCGTGGAAAGCGCCGCAGGTGACCAATATGATGGTTTCCGGTTTCGGCCAGATTGTGTTATCGATGAAGGCAAATTATTTCATTACCTCAACGCATCCCGATTAACACCGGAGCATCCAACATTAGTGTCTATCATTCACGATACCGTTCGTGTGGATACGCAGCTTGCCGAAACATTGCAGTCGTTACGGCTTGCCAACTCTCTGACTCAGGCAAGCCTGGAGTTGGGGATTAGCGTTCGTACTCTGGAACGACTGGTGAAGAATAAAACCGGCAAGAGCCCGTTATTCTGGCTTCGTCTATTACGGATGAGAAGAACTGCATCAATGCTAACTGCCTGCGATCGTGTGTCCCTAACAGAAATCGCACTAAACGGTGGTTATTGTGACCAGTCGCACATGAATAGGGAGTTCCAGCACTGGTTAGGGATCACGCCTGCCGCATTCTGTATTAATCCCCATTGGCAACAGGCGTTTGGCGAAGGCTACGATTAGGCCATTACGGAACAGATCTCGACGAGGTTATGCTCTGGATCTGCCACGTAGCATATCGTTTGCCCCCAGGGCATGTGCTGAATATCTTCAACCAGTACCGCACCGGCATCCAACGCGGTTTTCAGCGCTTTCGGCACATCGTCGGTAGTGAAGGCAATTTCAAACACCGGATGGTGATAATCACTTTTAGCGCTCTTTTTACCCTGCCCAGCCAGCAACTCTCTTGAGCAAAATGACAGTCGCGTGGCACCGGTAGCCAACTCTCCCCAGTCCCCGCTTTCATGCAAACAATGGATCTCAAAGCCAAAGGCTCGATGATAGAAATCCATCGTTTGTTGCACGTTATCAACATATAAAATCGTATAGGCAAATTGCATCGCAGGCGCTCCATTCAGTGATCAGTGGCGGTAGTTTTACAAATCCGCCTTCCCGCGTATTGGATAAATACGACAGACGAATTAACGAGTGTGGCCATCATCGTCAAACCGCAACGCCATTCCGGCGCACCATAAAAAAAGGGGATTACCATGACGGTAATCCCCTTATAACTATTAACTTTTGGATGCAGCGTTAGTTAACGCGGTTCAGACGCTCTTTGATACGAGCAGACTTACCAGTACGTTCACGCAGGTAGTACAGTTTGGCTTGACGAACGGCACCACGACGTTTAACAGTAATGCTGTCGATTACTGGAGAGTGAGTCTGGAATACACGCTCAACACCTTCGCCGTTGGAAATCTTACGAACAGTGAATGCAGAGTGCAGACCGCGGTTACGAATAGCGATAACCACGCCCTCGAATGCCTGCAGACGTTTTTTGCTACCTTCAACGACCCATACCTTCACTTCCACGGAATCACCCGGACGGAATGCAGGTACGTCTTGCTTCATCTGCTCTTGTTCAATTTGCTTAATAATGTTGCTCATAATATGTCTCTTACCCTAGGTAAACTGATATATCGGTCTCGTCGAGACAACGCTCAGACGTTCCCTTCATAGTCCTGTTACTTAGCTCGATGTTCCCGTTGGAACTCGGCCAGCAACACCTCTTGCTCGTCAGTCAGAGCTAGGCTTTCTAGAAGTTCAGGTCTTCTAAGCCAGGTACGGCCCAGCGACTGCTTTAAGCGCCAGCGACGTATCTCGGCATGGTTGCCCGACAGCAGAACTGGCGGAACCTCCATCCCTTCTAACACCTCCGGGCGGGTATAGTGCGGACAGTCCAGCAATCCCTCAGCGAAAGAATCTTCTTCTGCCGAAGCCTGATGGCCCAGAACACCCGGTATAAAGCGGGCGACCGAATCGATCAGGGTCATTGCCGGTAGTTCACCGCCACTGAGAACGTAATCGCCGATTGACCATTCTTCGTCAATTTCGGTTTGGATCACGCGCTCGTCTATCCCTTCGTAGCGGCCACACACCAGGATCATCTTCTGGTTAGCCGCCAGTTCGCGCACACCGGTTTGATCCAGCTTGCGCCCCTGAGGTGACAGATAAATCACCTTTGCTCCCTCGCCTGCCGCTGCTTTTGCTGCATGAATAGCTTCCCGCAAGGGTTGCACCATCATCAGCATTCCCGGGCCGCCGCCGTAAGGGCGATCGTCCACGGTACGATGCCGGTCGTAGGTGAAGTCACGCGGACTCCAACACTGCACGCTCAGCAGGCCATTTTTTACTGCCCGGCTAGTTACCCCGTAATCGGTGATTGCGCGAAACATCTCAGGAAACAGGCTTACGATACCAATGAACACCAGCCAATCCCCATTTTGTTATTCCACTTGCTTCGACCATGAAATCCGGAGGTCAAAAACCAGGATCCCACTCAGCCTCGATAATCTTGGCGGCGAGATCGACTTTCTTGATAACCTGCCCATGAAGAAACGGGACCAACCGCTCCTTCATACCGAATGCATCTTTCAGGTTTGCCCGCACGACCATAACGTCGTTAGAACCGGTTTCCATCATATCGATGACTTTACCCAGTTCGTATCCGGAAGTGGTGACTACCTGGCAGCCCATAAGGTCTTTCCAGTAGTAATCATCGCCTTCCAACGGAGGCAACTGCTCGGAATCTACGACAATTTCGCAATTGGTCAGTAAATTCGCGGCATCCCGATCGTCAATGCCTTTGACCTTGATGATCAGATCCTGACTGTGGCGTTTCCAGTCTTCCAACTCGACAAACTGCCACTGACCAGAGCGCTGGATTAACCAGGGCTGATAGTCAAATATGCTTTCGGCGTTCTCGGTGGATGAAAACACTCTGAGCCAACCACGGATGCCGTAAGTAGACCCCATCTTACCGAGTACAATCGGCTGCTTAGGTGCTACCGGTTTGAGTTGCTTGCTCATTGCCACCACCGCGACAGATTAAGCTGCTTTCTTAGCGTCTTTGATCAGCGCGTGAACGCGATCAGAAACGGTAGCACCCAGACCAACCCAGTGCTCAATGCGATCCAGGTCCAGACGCAGTGCTTCAGCCTGACCAGATGCGATTGGGTTGAAGAAACCTACACGCTCGATGAAACGACCATCACGAGCATTGCGGCTGTCGGTCACTACTACTTGATAGAACGGACGCTTTTTAGCGCCGCCACGTGCCAAACGAATTGTTACCATAACATCCTCTTTAGTTAATAAAACAGCCGGGCCCCATTGAGGGACGGGGCCCGGTTGCAATATAAAAAGCCCGAAAATTTTACTCATTTTGGCGCAAAAAGCAATCTAAAGCGTAGATTGCCGGTAATTCGTTTTTGCACCATCACGCTCTCGGACAGGTTTTACCGTGATCGGTAAATCGGCAAACCCGCCACAGCCTTGCTGCGGCGTGGTTTTAACGGCCTGGGAAGCCCGGCGGCATCATACCTTTCATGCCACGCATCATCTTCGCAATTCCGCCTTTTTTCATCTTTTTCATCATGCGCTGCATATCGTCGAATTGTTTTAACAACCGATTAACATCCTGCACCTGCATGCCTGAGCCCATCGCAATACGACGTTTGCGTGAACCCTTGATAATTTCCGGCTTGGCACGCTCTTTCAGCGTCATTGAGTTAATGATCGCCTCCATGCGTACCAGCACTTTGTCATCCATCTGCGATTTGACGTTGTCTGGCAGTTGGCCCGCGCCCGGCAGTTTGCTCAGCATGCTGGCCATACCGCCCATATTACGCATCTGCTTAAGCTGGTCGAGGAAGTCGGTCAGGTCGAAACCGTCGCCCTTCTTCAGCTTGCTAGCCAGTTTTTCCGCCTGTGCGCGGTCAACCTTGCTTTCGATATCTTCGATCAGCGACAGCACATCGCCCATGCCGAGAATACGTGAGGCCACGCGATCCGGATGGAATGGCTCCAGCGCGTCGGTTTTCTCGCCCACGCCGAGGAATTTGATCGGCTTGCCGGTAATGTGGCGAATAGACAACGCCGCACCGCCGCGCGCATCACCATCGACCTTGGTCAGCACTACGCCGGTCAACGGCAGCGCTTCGTTAAAGGCCTTGGCGGTGTTGGCCGCATCCTGGCCGGTCATGGCATCGACTACAAACAGGGTTTCCACCGGCTTGATCGCCGCATGTACCTGTTTGATTTCGTCCATCATCGCTTCATCTACGTGCAAGCGGCCCGCGGTATCGACGATGAGTACGTCGTAGAACTTCAGCTTGGCCTGTTGCAACGCACGGTTAACGATGTCGATCGGTTTTTCTTTAACGTCTGACGGGAAGAAGTCGATGCCGACGCCTTCCGCCAGGGTTTCCAACTGCCGGATCGCCGCAGGGCGATACACGTCGGCAGAAACCACCAAGACTTTTTTCTTCTGCTTTTCTTTGAGGAATTTGCCGAGCTTGGCCACGCTGGTGGTTTTACCCGCACCTTGCAGGCCGGCCATCAGCACCACCGCCGGTGGCTGCGCCGCCAGGTTCAGCTCGGTGTTCACTTCGCCCATCGCGGCAATCAGCTCGCTCTTGACGATTTTGACGAATTCCTGGCCCGGCGTCAGGCTTTTGTTAACTTCATGCCCAACCGCGCTCTCTTTTACACGGTTGATGAAGTCACGCACGACCGGCAGCGCAACGTCCGCTTCCAGCAATGCCATACGCACTTCACGCAGGGTTTCTTTAATGTTCTCTTCGGTCAGCCGCCCGCGGCCGCTGATATTGCGCAGGGTGCGCGACAATCGATCGGTTAAATTTTCAAACATCGTCTCATGCTCAACGTAAGAGTCAGGCCGCAGTGGCGACACAATTGCGGCGATTATAACACGTTGCTACAACGATCTCTGCCTCAGCGTTGGAGATTGGTTGGAGTAGGGGCCGCTCAACGTTATACTGGCATTCCAATTAACCATGCCGATGCTAAATAACGCTATGCCAGTATTCTCTCTTGTGGCTTTGATGGCCTACCTGCTCAGCCTTGGACTGATCATTCCCAGTTTGTTGCGGAAGAATAGCGCATACCGTCGGCTGGCACTGGTCTCGGCCGTAGTGGCGCTGGTCTGCCATGCCATTGCCCTCCAGCAGCGCATTTTTGACGTCAGCGCCGGGCAAAATCTCAGCCTGCTAAACATCGGTTCCATCGTTGGCCTGATTATCTGTTCGGTGATGACCTACGTCGCCTCCCGCGATCGCGGCTGGTTCCTGCTGCCGATCGTCTACAGCTTTGCCATGATCAACCTGGCGTTTGCCAGCTTTCTGCCTGGGGAGTTTATCACCCATCTGGAAGCCAGCCCGGAGCTGATGGTGCATATCGGCCTGGCGCTGTTCTCCTACTCCACCCTGATTATCGCCACGCTGTACGCCCTGCAACTCGCCTGGCTTGATTACCTGCTGAAACATAAAAAACTCAGTTTCAGTGCCGATATGCCGCCGCTGATGAGTATTGAGCGTAAGATGTTTCATATCACCCAAATCGGTGTGGTGCTGCTGACGCTGACGCTGTGTACCGGCCTACTGTATATGGACAACCTGTTTAGCAAAGAGAACGTGCACAAGGCCGTGCTGTCCATCATGGCGTGGTTTGTTTATATCGTGCTGCTGTGGGGCCATTATCACGAGGGCTGGCGTGGCCGCCGCGTGGTCTGGTTCAGCTTTGCCGGCTCTTTTCTGCTTACCATGGCCTACTTCGGGAGCCGCCTGCTCCAGGAACTGATGATGGTGCGCTAAGTCTGGCCTGGCGCTCCATCGCCCTGCTGAGGCACTCTTCTCCCCCAACATAAGGAATACCGCGTTGGAGCACGTTTCGACAGAGACCCTCATTTTCATTTTGGTGATTATGGTCGTGGTCTCCGCTTATTTTTCAGCATCCGAAACCGGCATGATGACGCTCAACCGCTATCGTCTGCGCCACCTGTCTAAGCAAGGCAACCGTGCCGCACGCCGGGTAGAGAAGCTGCTGCAAAAGCCTGACCGCCTGATTGGCCTGGTGCTGATTGGCAACAACCTGGTCAATATCCTGGCCTCTGCGCTGGGAACCATTGTCGGGATGCGCCTGTATGGCGATATTGGCGTGGCAATCGCCACCGGGGTGCTGACCTTTGTCGTACTGTTGTTCGCCGAAGTGTTACCCAAAACCTTTGCCGCTCTCTATCCTGAACGAATTGCCTTCCCTAGCAGCTTCCTGCTGGCCCCGCTGCAAAAAGTCATGCTCCCACTGGTATGGCTGCTCAATGGCATTACCACCCTGGTGCTGCGGATTTTCGGCATCCGCACCAACGTACGTATCAGCGGCGCATTGAGTAAAGAGGAGTTGCGCACCATTGTGAACGAGTCCCAGTCGAAGATTTCGCGCCGTAATCAGGACATGCTGATTTCTGTGCTGGATCTGGAGAAGGTGACGGTGGAAGACATCATGGTGCCGCGCAATGAGATCGTCGGGATTGATATCAACGACGACTGGAAATCGATCATGCGCCAGCTGACACATTCTCCACACGGCCGCATCGTGTTGTATCGCGATTCATTGGACGACTCCATCAGCATGCTGCGCGTACGCGAAGCCTACCGGCTGATGACCGAGAAAAAAGAGTTCAACAAAGAGAACCTGCTACGGGCAGCCGATGAGATCTACTACGTGCCAGAGGGCACACCACTCAATGTGCAACTGGTGAAATTCCAGCGCAACAAAGAGAAGGTCGGCATCGTGGTCGATGAGTATGGTGATATCCAGGGGCTGGTGACGGTTGAGGATATTCTCGAAGAAATCGTCGGCGACTTCACCACCTCAATGTCACCTACGCTGGCGGAGGAAGTGAATCCACAGAGCGATGGCTCGGTATTGATCGACGGCAGTGCCAACGTGCGTGAGCTGAACAAGGCCTTCAACTGGACGCTGCCAGCCACCGAGGCCAGAACCATCAACGGCATGCTGCTTGAAGAGCTGGAGGAGATCCCCAGCATCGGGACCAGGCTGCGTATCAGCCACTATGATATCGATATCCTTGACGTGCAGGATAATATGATCAAGCAGGTGCGCGTCACACCGATTAAATCCTTACAGGCCAGCGTACAGAACCACTAGTCCCCTCACCCTAACCCTCTCCCACAGGGCTGAGTGATCCCCAGTAATATGGTCAACATCCCATGACCATATTACTGTACTCCTTTCCTAATATTTTCAGCGCATTAACTATTTTTATCCTTCTCACTATTATGGGGCGGTCTCGTAATATCTCCCAGGCAAGCCTCAGATATGACAGGACTCTCCTGTCTTTCACCGTATTGGCCTGATAATGGCGATGGAGTTGTTTCTTTTCTGCCATATACCCCGTCAGCCACATCACCAGGCTCGCCATGGCCGCCACTACACTCAGCACCTCCAGGCGTCCTTTACCCTGACTCCGCCCATACCTCATCCCATACCCGAAGCGGTGACTCTTTTCATCGCGGAAGTTTTGCTCTATCTGCATCCGACGGCTATAGAGTGTCATTATCTGAGCGGGCTCCAGACCTTCCACGTTGCTGAACAGTAGCCACGGTTCCTGCGCGCTTTTTCTATGTTCTTTTTCTGTTTTTGACTCAGTCCCTTTTCCATGCCGCCCTGCCGATGGACGCTTTTGCAGATAAAGGCTGCCACCGCAAGGGAGTTTGGGTTTACGCGCAAGCACACCATTGCCGACTTTCCGGGGGCTGGCTTCTGCCTGAAGTTCACTGACTTTCATCCAGTGTTTGCTTCCTTCAGGACGGAAGCAGATAACACCTTTGACCCTGCCCGTAAAAAACCAACCCAGTTGGCTTATATGCCTGAACCAGTCAGTTCTGAAGCCTGCATCCGTGATTATCGTGACGGACTTTCCAGCGGGAATGGCCGCGTGCAGGCGGTCAAGGAAGGCGCACTGTACCTGACTGTTTTGTGCCAGTTTGGCAGGCACGACTTCGCTCATCAGCGGCAGTGAACGGCCATTACAGATCAAGCTGGCTCGCAACAAGTGCCAGTTTTTGTCGTGCCATCCAGTCCAGTCGACAGCAATAACGCAGAACGGCATCAATGATGTGATAGCACCGGTAAGCAGTTGCTGGATGCGAGGCAGGTCGCGATGAAGAGCGGTATTACCGAGGGTTCGATCGGCTCGCTTGATTTTATTTTTGACGTGGGCCTTACCTGGAAGCATGCGGCCGATGCTGGTTAGCGTCAGGTCAGCGCCGTTGCAGAGTGCAGCGGCCATATCTGTAAGTCCCTTAATACGAAAGGAATGGATACCACGTAAAGACGCGGAGAAAAATTTCTGGCAAACTGTTTGTAAAGGCACGATGAGGTCTCTTCTGTTTTGTTAGCGCAACCAGTAGATCACACTTCATCGTGCCTTTCATTTTTTTCTGGGGATACCTCAGCCCACAGGGAGAGGGAACCGATCGAGTTAGGCTGAAAGTAGGGTGATTCTCCATAAGCACCGAAGGTTGAAGGGGCGAGCGGTTAGGTTGAAAGAGTTGTGATTGTTCATGAACACCGGCTGACTGACCTTACTCATCCTGGTTAAAGAGACGTTGCTTGATCACCTCTTTACTTCCAAAAGAGCAGGGACTATCAGCTCCCTCTCCCTGTGGGAGTGTACAGACCGGGGACATCATGAACACTTGTTCGGGGACATGGTAGACACTTACAACATAGGTATGAGTACTTCTGAGTGGAGTTGCTTATGCCGTGGGATGAGAGATCTGCCATGTCATTACGTACCGAGTTTGTGCTTTTCGCCTCGCAAGAAGGCGCTAATATCCGTGCGCTATGCCGTCAGTTCGGCATAGCGCCTGCTACCGCATACAAGTGGTTACATCGCTGGCACTCTGATGGGCGCGCCGGTCTGAACGAACGTTCTCGAGCGCCACACCATTCCCCCAGCAGAACCTCTGACACCGTTGTCCAACATCTCCGCGCTGCACACCTGGCCCATCCGATGTGGGGCGCACGCAAGCTCAAGCGGTGGCTCGAGATGCAGGGGCATACGTTACCGGCCGCCAGCACCGTGCATAACCTCATGCGCCACCATGACCTGCTACCGGGCGGTCCGTCACCAGCGCCCACCGTCGGACGCTTTGAACATGACGCCCCGAACCGACTCTGGCAGATGGACTTTAAAGGCCACTTCCCCTTCGCCGAAGGGCGTTGTCATCCGCTGACCTTGCTGGATGACCATTCGCGCTTCTCGCTCTGTCTGGCGCACTGCCCGGACGAGCGACGTGTCACCGTGCAGTCACAGTTGATAGCGGTGTTCGAACGTTATGGCTTGCCGGAGAGAATGACCATGGATAATGGTGCCCCCTGGGGCGACACGACGGGCAGTTGGACCGCGCTGGAACTGTGGCTGATGCGTCAGGGTATCCGGGTGGGTCACTCTCGGCCTTATCATCCTCAGACTCAGGGTAAGCTGGAGCGCTTCCACCGCAGCCTGAAGGCAGAGCTCCTGCAGGGACGGTGGTTTACCCATGCCGCGCAGTTGCAGGAGGTGTTCGACGCCTGGCGAGATACCTACAACCTGGAACGCCCACACGAAGCCCTGTCAATGGCGGTGCCAGCGTCCCGTTATCAGCCTTCATCGCGACAGTACAATGGCAATCCGGCGGCAGCCGAGTATGACGAGGGGGTCCTGGTCAGGAAAGTGGATGTCAGTGGAAAACTGAGCCTGAAAGGGATGGGTCTGAAAGTGGGCAAGGCCTTTATCGGTGAATATGTCGGGCTGAAGGAAAGTGAGAGAGAGGGCTACTACGAGGTATGGTGGTACAGCACGAAAGTGGGGATGATCGACCTGAGAAATAGGTCGATCATCATGGGTAAAGGATGTTAAAAAGTGTTCACCATGTCCTTGAACACCTGTCTACCATGTCCCCGGTCTGTACAGGGAGAGGGTTGGGGTGAGGGCCTAGATGTGCAGCTCTTGCAGCTTATCTTTCGGCAGCGCCAGCTCTTCGTTATGGTTCACTACCACACCGTGCTCAAGAATATGCTTGGCAATTTCCTGCGCCTCTTCCAGCGAGTGCATATGGTAGGTACCGCATTGGAACTCATTGAGTTCAGGGATCTTGCGCTGGTCAGTCACCTTCAGCACATCGGCCATAGCGGCTTGCCAGGCATCGGCCACGCGCTGCTCTTCTGGTACGCCAATCAGGCTCATATAAAAGCCGGTACGGCAGCCCATTGGTGAGATATCGATGATCTCCACGCCGTTACCGTTCAGATGGTCGCGCATGAAGCCAGCGAACAGATGTTCCAAGGTATGGATCCCACGCTCTGGCATCACTTCCAGATTCGGGCGACAGAAGCGCAGATCGAATACGGTGATGGTATCTCCATGAGGAGTTTGCATGGTTTTAGCAACGCGGACAGCCGGAGCCGCCATGCGAGTATGATCTACGGTAAAGCTATCCAGCAGTGGCATGTCATCACCTCTTGGTAAAATGAAATTATTTCGAAACTTTTTTCGTACCGATGAAACCTTTTACAACCCTGCGGGTCTTAATCTATGAAAGACGCGCATTTGTTATCATCATCACTGTTTTCAGAGATGTGTATTTGGCCACAGTGATGTGGCCTTTTTCTTTTTCAGCCCCCGCCGTTTTCCTTCAGGAACTGTTCAAAGCTTAGCGTATCACTGGCTTCTATGTCGCGCTGGCGCTGCCACGAGGCTTGCTGCTCCTGAGCGAGTTGCTCTTCGGTCAGCAGCTCCAACGGTTCCTCTATCAGCATTTTGCGATATTTTTCCGCCAGTTCAAGGCCAACGTTACCGGTGCCCTGCGCTTTCATTTTCTTGAGGATACGGGCCGAGAAGGTCAGCTCCGGATCGTCAAACGCCGCCACCAGTTGTTCACACACCTGCTGATATTGCCGATCGCCCGCTTCGCTATCCAACACCTCAGCCACGCGCTTCAGATCGTCAAACAGCGCCTTACCAACCTTATCCAACGGTTCACGGGTATCGTTACAGCCGATGCCAATGGTCTGGCCTGGCTTACGCCCTTCCAGGATCACCCGGTTCCAGTTTTTACGCGTGCACAGCAACTCATCGCTGCTCATTTCTGGCGCATCCGCCAATACGCACCACACCAGGAACAGATCCAGGAAACGCGCCTGCACCGCATCCACACCGATTGGCGAGAATGGGTTGATGTCCAGCGAGCGCACCTCGATATATTCGATACCGCCGCGTAACAGCGCATCTGACGGTGTCTCACCGCTGTGGGTGACACGTTTTGGTCGGATCGGGGCATAGAGTTCGTTTTCGATCTGCAACACGTTGCTGTTCAGTTGCAGATAGCGATCGCCCTCTTTCACTCCCAGCTTGGCATAGTCTTCTGAAGGCGTCGCAATAGCGCGTTTCAGACCTTGCACATAGGTTTGCAGATCGTTAAAGGTAATGCCCAGATTGCTCTGCGACTTATTGGTATAGCCCAGATCGCTCAGGCGCAGCGAAGTGGCATAAGGCAAATAGCACATGCCCCGTTCATTGCGCTCAAACGGCAAATCGGTTTCCCGGCCTTTGAGGAACGAGGAACAGATGGCGGGCGATGCCCCGAACAGATACGGGATCACCCAACCAAATCGGTAGTAATTGCGGATCAGGCGGAAATATCCCGCAGAGATCTGCTCTTTACCACTCTCTTCATCCTCAACACCGGCCCACGCCTGCCAAAACTCCAGCGGCAGGGAGAAGTTGTAGTGCACACCGGAAATGGTTTGCATCAACGCGCCGTAGCGGTTCTTCAACCCTTCCCGGTACAGCGTTTTCATCCGGCCAACGTTGGAGGTGCCAAACTGCGCCAGCTCGATATCCTGCTCGGCGTTGATAAAGCACGGCATGCTCAGCGGCCACATGCGCTCATCACCCAGATTGCGCGCCACGTGGCGATGGATATCGCGCAGGAACGTCAGCAAGTGATCGAGATCATCATCAACCGGTGTAATAAATTCTAACAGCGCCTCGGCAAAGTCCGTAGTGATCCAATGGTGCGTTAATGCCGCCCCCAGTTGTTCTGGATGACCCGTGCTGGCAAGCGTGCCATCTGCGGTTACCCGCAGTGTTTCACGCTCAATACCGCGCCGGATCCCTTTTAATGCATGAGGGTGGGCTTCCAACCAAGAAAGCGCCTGTGATACGTCCGGGATCAAATTGACCTCCCGCTTCTAAAAACGATAGCTGTAAGCATACTGAATCCGCTCCCTAGAGAATATTGAGTTATATTCACTTGGTTAATGCCACCAGGCGATACCCTGCAGCGTGATCATCGTCAAGATGATGTAACGCAACGCTTTTCCGATACACAGAAACAGCGTGACAAAGCCCCATGGCATGCGCAACCAGCCTGCCAACACGCACAATAAATCGCCCACAACCGGCACCCAACTGAGCAACAGCGCAGCCGGGCCAAAGCGTTGTAACCAACCAAGAGCCGTTTCCAGCCCGCGTTGTGGTTTCAACGCCGGTAACAGGCGCCCGATAATGACGTTGGTCAACCCACCCAGGGTATTTCCCAACGTTGCAGCCAGCACCAGTAAACCTGGTGAAGCGCTGCTGTTGGTCAACAACGCAACCAACACGATCTCTGAATTGCCAGGCAACAGCGTCGCACTAAGGAAGCTGCTGCCAAACAGCGACATGACCGCCAGCGTACTACTCACAACGTGCGAACGTCCACCACGGCCATATTGGCGCTTCTGGCGGCCTGAATGCCGAAATCGGCATCCTCAAACACCACGCAGTGCTCCGGAGGAACGCCGATCAACTCCGCACAGCGCAGGAAAGTATCCGGTTCCGGCTTGTGGCGTTGAACATCATCAGCCCCGACGATGGCATCAAAGCAGTCGAACAGCCCTAAATGACGCAGCAACATCTCCGCCATCCGGTGCTCACTGCCCGTCCCTACCGCCATGGGACGACGGCCATGATAAGACTTCACCACCTCAATCAGCGGTAACGGACGCACCGTGTCTAATAGCATGCTTTCTACCGCGCGGGTTTTCTCGGCGGCCAGTTGATGAGGATCGAGATCGGCCTGATGTGCGGCAATCACCGCCTGAGCAATACGCCAGGTAGGTGAGCCGTTCAACCCTGTCATGGCGGCCGCATCAAACTTCATTCCGTAACGTGCCAACACCTCGTGCCATGCCTTGAGGTGCGTTGGCTCGGTGTCCAGAATGGTACCGTCCATGTCGAAGATCAGACCCTGATAGCGATCGTACATCGTGACTCCATGACCATTGAGCAAAGAAAGCTACTTTAGCGTAAAGCCGAAAGGTTGTCGCTGCCAGAGCATGACGGAAAATGCGGTGTAGATAAGAGGTTGCGTAAGACAGAAAACAGAAGGTGGGAACTTAGAAATGAAAAGTAAAAAACCCGCCGAAGCGGGTTTCTCTAAGAAGATGGTGCATCCAGGAGGATTATTCAGCGCAAGCGCTTCACCCGTTGGGCCGTTGCAGTGCAACGTTATCCTCCCTAGTGCTACCTTCCATATTATATCTATCTACGAGTTAGCGTTCGCGATAGGTACATTATAATATGGTGCATCCAGGAGGATTCGAACCTCCGACCGCTCGGTTCGTAGCCGAGTACTCTATCCAGCTGAGCTATGGATGCAATCTAATTTTTTTAGCGAATATGTTTCGTTCCGTGAAACGTCACTGAAGAATGGTGCATCCAGGAGGATTCGAACCTCCGACCGCTCGGTTCGTAGCCGAGTACTCTATCCAGCTGAGCTATGGATGCACAGGAATTCTTTTTTGATACCGTATGGTATGTCGTTACTACCCCACCATACTGCAAAATATGGTGCATCCAGGAGGATTACTCAGCGTAACCGCTTCGCCCGCAGGGCCGTTGCTAAAGCAACGTTATCCCCCTTTGTGCTACCTTTCAGCTCGCATTCATCTGTGAGCTAAATACTCTCAGACAAACACTTAGTAATATGGTGCATCCAGGAGGATTCGAACCTCCGACCGCTCGGTTCGTAGCCGAGTACTCTATCCAGCTGAGCTATGGATGCAAATGGCGGTGAGGCGGGGATTCGAACCCCGGATGCAGCTTTTGACCGCATACTCCCTTAGCAGGGGAGCGCCTTCAGCCTCTCGGCCACCTCACCAGTACGCTTCTTGCGAATCGTGCCTAACTTGCTTTAGAGAAGCTCATCGGCACTGCGTGGCGCACATATTACTTTCGTGGGTTTATAAGTCAAACAATTTTTCCCAACTCTCGCGCGTTTGCACAAATCACAGGCAACATGAGTGATTTCGCGGCAAAAAGAGTGCTTTATCAACAAGAAAATGCCGTGCTACCGCGGATAGGAGTTTGATCGCAGGAGAAAGTTATTGGCAAAAAATGGGGGGAGATAACAGTTAGTGTGAAAAGAAGGGGGAAAGCGGGTCAAGAAAAGCAAGAAGCGTCTCGTTGTAGAACGAGACGCTACTTAGAAATCAGTAAGTCGTCTGTTGAGACTTCTCGGCCTGGATGCGCTGGTAGATTTCTTCGCGGTGAACAGACACCTCTTTGGGGGCATTCACACCAATACGAACTTGGTTGCCTTTAACCCCTAGCACTGTGACCGTAACCTCATCGCCAATCATGAGGGTTTCACCAACTCGACGAGTCAGAATTAACATTCTTTGCTCCTTGAAAGATTAAAAGAGTCGGGTCTCTCAGTTTCCCCGCCATTATCCATTATATGCAGTGAAAACGTAAGTCAAGAACCCACAATAAATGTAAGCAGACTTGGTGTCACTCCAGATTAAGAATAAGTTTAGCCGACCTGGAAAACTTTGTTCCCGCAATTGTCACTACATTGTGTTAGCACAGTCTAAAAACGCCATAAGCCACAGTGGCTTACGGCGTCAGTAACGCGCCTATTTATTTATATTCACAGTTTCGCGGCCACCCAGGCCTCTACGCTGTTTAATGCCGCAGGCAAGGCGTTGGCATCACTGCCCCCAGCCATTGCCATATCAGGGCGTCCACCGCCCTTGCCGCCAACCTGCTGTGCGATGTTGCCGATCAGCTCGCCGGCCTTAACCCGGTCGGTCAGATCTTTGGTAACCCCCGCAATCAGGCTGACTTTGCCTTCTTCCACCGTGGCCAACACGATGATCGCAGAACCCAGCTGATTTTTAAGATCGTCAACCATGGTACGCATGATCTTCGGCTCAACGTTATCCAACTGGCTGACCAGCAGCTTCACACCATTGACCAGCTTGGCTTGACTCGACAGCGAAGCACTTTCCTGCGCAGCTTGCTGATCTTTCAGCTGTTGCAGCTCTTTTTCCAGCGCACGAGTGCGATCGAGCACCGCACGCACTTTATCACTCAGGTTATTGCTGTCACCCTTCACCAGGTGAGCAACATCCTGTAACAAGTCACTCTGTTGATGCAAGGTCGCTATCGCCCCTTCACCCGTCACAGCTTCAATACGACGGATACCAGCTGCGGTACCAGACTCACTCTGGATGCGGAACAGGCCGATGTCACCGGTACGGTTGGCATGCGTACCGCCACACAGTTCGGTAGAGAAATCGCCCATCGTCAGCACACGCACGTGGTCATCGTACTTCTCGCCAAACAGTGCCATCGCGCCCTTCTCTTTGGCATCATCCAGCGCCATCACTTCGGTCTGCACCGACAGGTTACGACGGATCTGCTGGTTAACCAAATCTTCTACCGCGCGGATTTGTTCTGGCTTCATCGCTTCGGAGTGCGAGAAGTCAAAACGCAGGTACTTGTCGTTAACTAACGAGCCTTTTTGCGCGACGTGCTCACCCAGGATCTGGCGCAATGCCGCATGCAACAGGTGAGTGGCGGAGTGGTTCAGGCGGATACGGTTACGGCGTTCGCTGTCGATCACCGCATCAACGCGGTCATTCAACTTCAGCGAGCCGCTAGCCAACTTGCCCAGGTGACCGATAGCCTGGCCATATTTCTGCGCATCGCTCACCACGAACTCGATGCCGGCCGCTTTAAGCACGCCTTTATCGCCGACCTGGCCACCCGATTCGCCATAGAATGGCGTTTCGTCCAGCACCACAACGGCCTCTTCACCCGCATGGATCTCATCCACCGGCTGACCATCACGGAACAAAGCGGTCACTTTCGCCTGTTGCTCTTCGCGATCGTAACCATTGAACTGGCTTGCGCCGTCAACACGGATCAGGCTGTTGTAGTCCGCGCCAAAACCGCTGGACTCACGCGCACGGCGGCGTTGAGCCTCCATGGCCTGCTCAAAACCTTGTTCATCAACCTTAAGACCACGCTCACGGCAGACGTCGGCGGTCAGATCCACCGGGAAACCGTAGGTATCATACAAACGGAATGCCGTTTCGCCATCCAGGGTATCGCCCTGCAGCTTGGCCAGTTCGTCATCCAGCAGCGCCAAACCGCGCTCCAGCGTACGGGCAAACTGTTCTTCTTCTGATTTCAGTACCTGCTCAACCTGTGCCTGCTGACGCTTCAGTTCGTCGGCAGCCGGGCCCATCACTTCGATCAACGGAGCAACCAGCTTGTAGAAGAAGGTATCCTTCGCACCCAACATATTGCCATGACGGATCGCGCGGCGAATGATACGGCGCAGCACGTAGCCACGGTTTTCATTCGACGGGATCACGCCATCGGCGATCAGGAAGGCACAAGAACGGATATGGTCCGCAATCACGCGCAACGACTTGTTACCCATATCGGTTGCGCCGGTCAGTTTGGCGACGGCGGCAATCAGGGTGGTGAACAGATCGATTTCGTAGTTGGAATTGACATGTTGCAGCACCGCAGCGATACGCTCGAGGCCCATGCCGGTATCCACCGAAGGCTTCGGCAGCGGCAGCATGGTGCCATCCGACTGACGGTTGAACTGCATGAACACGATGTTCCAGATCTCGATATAGCGATCGCCATCTTCTTCCGGGCTACCCGGAGGGCCACCCCAGATATGGTCGCCGTGATCGAAGAAGATCTCGGTGCACGGACCGCATGGGCCGGTGTCGCCCATCTGCCAGAAGTTATCGGAAGCAAAGGCCGCGCCTTTGTTATCGCCGATGCGGATGATGCGTTCCGCAGGCACGCCAATCTGCTTCTGCCAGATGTCGAAGGCTTCGTCATCGGTCTCATAGACAGTAACCCACAACTTTTCTTTCGGCAGGTTGAACCAGTTTTCACCGGTCAGTAGTTCCCACGCGTAGCTGATGGCATCGTGCTTGAAATAGTCACCGAAGCTGAAGTTGCCTAACATTTCAAAGAAAGTATGGTGACGGGCGGTATAGCCGACGTTTTCCAGATCGTTGTGCTTGCCACCGGCACGCACGCAACGCTGTGAAGTGGTGGCACGCGAGTAGGCGCGCTTGTCCAGCCCCAGGAAAACGTCTTTAAATTGGTTCATGCCGGCATTGGTAAACAGCAATGTCGGATCATTGTTAGGTACCAGGGAGCTGCTTGCTACAACCTGGTGGCCTTTACTATGAAAGAAATCGAGAAACGCTTGACGGATCTCAGCGGTGCTCTTGCTCATAATTTTCCCGGAAAGACTAGAATAACGATGCGTGAACGAGGCTCGACATCCTGACGATATCCTCTGGTTCACGAACTAAATGTGGGGATAAGATAAATTTTCTTCGGGGGGAAGTAAAACGCCGTGTGCATTCATTGCGCAAAATCACGATAAATCGACTGAATTTCCTCCTGGAAGAAGCCGCGATAGAGCAGATAGCGCAACACCTTGGCTTTCTCTTTCCATTCTACCGGTAACGGATCGCCAAATTTGCGCAGCGCGATCTCCCTGGCTTGCTCACACCAGTCGATTTCGCATTCCGCCAGGGCGTCCTGCACTATTTCTTTATCTACGCCCTTTTGCATCAGTTCTGAGCGAATGCGTTGCGCGCCATATCCCTTGCGGCTGCGGCTGGCAATAAAGCTATTGGCGAAACGCCGATCGTCCAGCCAGTTATGCTGGTAGCAATAGCTAATCACCTGTTCAATGATTGCAGGATCGACGGGTTCTTCGGGGGGTTCTGTAGGGGATTTGCTACCGAATCTGGCGTTAGCCATAAATGGCGGCGCCGCAAGTTTGCGGCGCAGTTCGGCTTCACTATGATCGCGTTGGGACAATAGCCGCATCGCACGGCTAATCAACGTATTTTGCTGATTACCAGCAGATTGGGAACCTACATCATTCATATCTGCAAGCCTTGGTGATCGGTATACGCCCTAAGGGGCGTATACCCACCGGCAAAGATTAAAACTCTTCGCTGGTTTCTGCTTCGTTGTCATCGGCCTTCTCGGCACTGGCAGCAGCTGGCTCACCATTGCTGTGCAGCAACAGGTCGCGCAGTTTTTTATCCAGTTCCGCAGCAATGGCCGGGTTTTCTTTCAGGAAGTTACAGGCATTGGACTTACCCTGACCGATCTTCTCACCGTTGTAGCTGTACCAGGCACCGGCCTTCTCGATCATCTTGTGTTTCACGCCCAGATCGACCAGTTCGCCACGGCTGTTGATCCCTTCACCATACAGGATCTGGAACTCTGCCTGTTTGAACGGTGCAGCGATTTTGTTCTTCACCACTTTCACGCGGGTTTCGCTGCCGATCACTTCATCACCTTCTTTGATCGCACCGATACGGCGGATATCCAGACGGACAGAAGCGTAGAACTTCAGGGCGTTACCCCCGGTGGTGGTTTCCGGGTTACCGAACATCACGCCAATTTTCATACGGATTTGGTTGATGAAGATCAGCAAGGTGTTGGCGTTCTTCAGGTTACCGGCCAACTTACGCATGGCCTGGCTCATCATACGTGCCGCCAGCCCCATATGGGAGTCACCGATTTCGCCTTCGATTTCCGCTTTCGGCGTCAATGCCGCTACGGAGTCAACGATGATGACGTCAACCGCACCAGAGCGGGTCAACGCATCACAGATTTCCAGCGCCTGCTCACCGGTATCCGGCTGAGAACACAGCAGGTTGTCGATATCCACGCCCAGTTTCTTGGCGTAGATAGGATCCAGCGCATGCTCGGCATCGATAAACGCACAGGTTTTACCTTCGCGCTGTGCAGCGGCAATAACTTGCAGAGTCAGGGTGGTTTTACCGGAGGATTCCGGGCCATAAATCTCGACGATACGGCCCATTGGCAAGCCGCCTGCGCCCAGTGCGATATCGAGTGACAGCGAGCCGGTGGAGATCGTTTCTACGTCCATGGAGCGGTCTTCACCCAGACGCATGATGGAGCCTTTGCCGAACTGTTTCTCAATCTGGCCCAGTGCTGCAGCTAACGCCTTTTGCTTGTTCTCATCAATAGCCATTTTTGCTCCTTCGTTGCGCAATGTCAGTGTGACTCACATTGCCGCTGAATGTATGTTGTGCAGGAAATTGCTGCTAATTATACTGTATGGTCATACAGTATCAAGCCTAATTTTACAAAAATTCATCAAGCGCCGTTTGCAGCGCAAAAAGGGTTGCCTGCAGGCGCACCGCATCGCGATCGCCGGTAAATTGCATTTTGCGCGCCAGCACCCGGCCGGAACGTTCGGCAAAACCAAACCAGACGGTACCCACCGGTTTTTCCACACTGCCACCGTCTGGGCCGGCAATGCCGCTGACCGAGAGCGCAAGATCGGCTTTGGCCGCGTGCATCGCGCCCCGCGCCATCTCGCGCACCACTTCCTCACTGACCGCGCCATGAGCCTGCAAGGTCGCTTCCGCCACCCCTAGCAGTTCGTGCTTTGCCGCGTTGCTATAAGTGACAAAGCCGCGATCGAAATAGGCCGAGCTGCCGGCGATATCGGTAATTGCCTTGGCAATACCGCCGCCCGTACAGGACTCTGCACAGCTGATCCAACGCCCATTGGCCTTTAGCCTTTGTCCGACGGCAATACTGAGCTCACGCAACCGCTTCTCACTCATGGACTCTCCTTTGAATCAATCAAGGTATATGCGCCTGATGGTAGCATTTATCAAGCCTCTACGGCATTTTACCGGCCGAAATGCCATGCGCTTCGCAGTGCTGCGGTTTTAAGCCGTTGTACTAACTGCTAGTATCGGGGATACGTCCAGCTTGTTGCGGCAAACCCGTTTGCCTCAATCTTCGACTAAAACAGGAAGGCCGAGTGAAAAAAACGTTAGGTGTATTCTTTCCGCTGTATACCACCACCCTGCTGATGCTGCTGGGTTCAGGGTTACTGACCACCTACATTTCCCTGCGGTTAACCTCCATCAACGTCAGTGGCGCCCTGATCGGGGCCATTATCGCCGCCAACTACATCGGCCTGGTGATCGGCGGCAAGGTCGGCCACTTTCTGATTGCCCGCGTAGGGCATATCCGCGCCTATGTCTCCTGCGCCGGGATCATTACCGCTGCGGTGCTGGGCCACGGCCTGACGGAATACATCCCGGTTTGGGTGGTGCTGCGGCTGATTATCGGCCTGTGTATGATGTGCCAGTACATGGTGCTGGAGAGCTGGCTGAACGATCAGTCCGAATCCAATCAGCGCGGCATGGTATTCGGCTTTTATATGGCGGCCTCCTACCTTGGCATGTCGCTGGGGCAGATTGTGCTTATGCTACAAGCCAACCTTGGCATCAGCACGCTGCTGCTCATCGCGCTGTGTTTTTCCCTCTGCCTGGTGCCGATCGCCCTGACAACCCGTACCAATGCCCGGCATATGTCGCCCGCCCCGATGGAGCTGCGCTATTTTGTGCATGCCATTCCTAAAGTGTTGGCCACCACGCTGGTGATCGGCATGGTGGTAGGCTCCTTCTACGGGCTGGCACCGGTATATGCCAGCCAGCAGGCATTGACCACTCAGCAAACCGGTCTGTTTATGGCCATAGCTATCTTTGCCGGGCTGGTGGCGCAGTTTCCGCTGAGCTGGCTGTCAGACCGTTACAACCGCACGCTGCTGATGCGGGTTAATGCACTACTGCTGGTGATTGCCGCCTTACCGCTGGCCCTGTTGCCCCATATCGATTTCCCGGTGTTACTGATCGTCGGCTTCATAGTCAGCATGTTGCAGTTCACCCTATATCCGCTGGCGGTAGCGCTGGCCAACGACATGATTGAGCCAGAGCGCCGCGTCTCCCTGGCTGCCTGTCTGCTCATGGCATTTGGCGTGGGGGCCAGCATCGGGCCGCTGGCCGTCGGTGCGCTGATCCAGCCTTTGGGTGGGAATATCCTGTACGTGTTTTTCGCACTGTGTGGCCTGTTGATTATGGCCTTCAGCAGAACGGTCAAACAGGATGAGTCGCAGTTTGTACAAGATGCGCCAGTGCCCCATATCGCCATGCCAGACAGCCTCTCCAGCTCCCCACTTTCCCCGGCATTAAACCCGACGTTCGATGAGCAGACCATTCAAGATACGATGCCAGCGCCGGAGGCCGCTCCCGACCCGCTAGCAGAAACTCCGTTGGCGGAACTGCTGCCTGAAGAAGAGCCCGCCCATCCCCAAGGTGCAGATCCCGAAGAAGACACCGGGCTGAAAAAAGCCTACACCATGCTATAGGTCAGCCAGGCGTGGTCCGCCACGCCTCCTCACCCCAGAATATGAAGATTTTCTTATGACGCATAGAGAAATCAGTAGCATAACTAATAAATAAAAAGCATTAGCCTCACACTTTCAAAAAACATCTCTTTATTAGCCCGCAAAGACACGCCAATAAAACCCGTAAAAACCGTTAACTTTGTAATGTAATTATCTTATTTATTCCACCCGGTAGCACCAGTTATAAAATAAGTAAAACCTTTGACGTAAAAAAAATTAACCTATTGATTTTAATAAATTAACTATGTAATGGCAGCTAATTTAAATGGTAATTAAAATACAAATTATCTAATTTAAAATTAAAACACCCCGCTGAATTAAGAAACCATCAATTATCCATGGGTACTTACCCACCTTGGTAAATAAGAATTTTTATCAATAGCAAATTCGCACAATAATCATTACTACGTATGGCATTTTTATCAAAGCTCGCTTATACCTTACCTCACAGATAAATTAGGAAGATTAATCTCAAAACCCTTTCAGGGATGAGTTTAGTGTTAACTTTGTATTAATTAGTCATCTAAACACCAGGTTAAATTTAGCTCTAGGGCACCCCCTCGGGCATTCCAGCGCGCCTACAAAAGCCACACAAACGGCTTTGGCGCGCTATGCAAATTAACTTTGGCGTTCAGAGGCTAACCACATGGCACAATCCAATTTTACCCTTGGGGCTGTTGATATTATTGCTCGTCATGGCGGCGCGAAAATCGCTGACGTAGCAACCGGTACCCGTTCCGTCAGCCTCACACAAAGCAGTATTGTGCGGATCCATGGTACTCAGGCTTTGGTGAGCAGCTATGAACGCCAAGGTAACGACCTGATCGTGCATATGAAAGATGGCACCACGGTACGTTATCAGAGCTTCTTTGAAGTGGACGCCGACGGTAAACACAGCGAATTGGTGTTTGATGATGGCAATGGCGCCATCCAGCACGCGATATTCCCGGCAACCGCCGCTACCACTGAACCAATGCTGATCACGCCGCAGTTTGAATCACTGTCTGACGTTTCACCTCTGCTAATTGGCAACCATGATTTATCCAACGGTGCCATCGCCGCCATTCTAGCCGGCCTGGCGCTGGGGGCTGGCGTCGCCATCGCTACCGGGACGGGGAAGAACGACCACAACAATGACGAACCGTCCGTACCACCAGAACAACCTACCCTGACCGTAGGAAAACTGGGTCAGGACAACGTTCTCAACGCCAGTGAAGTTAAAATTGCCCAGTTACTGAGCGGCCTGACCACCGGCGTTGCCGCAGGCGTGACCATCACGCTGACGCTCAACGGCAAAAGTTACACCACTACCGTCGGGGCCGATGGCAAGTGGAGCTTTGATTTCAGCTCCGCTGCGCTTGCTGGCCTAAAAGACGGCAATTATCAACTGACGGTTAAACTGACTAACCAGGATGGGATCAGCGTCGAAAAAACGATCAGCGTACTGGTCGATACCACCCCGCCTGTCTTGACCGTCAACAAGCTGACCGGCGATGACCACCTGACCGGTGCCGAGTTAAAAGCGGCGCAGGCGCTGAGCGGTACCGGCGAGGTCGGGCTGACAATTACCATTACCCTGAACGGTAAAACCTACACCACGACGGTGGGTAGCGACGGCAAATGGAGCCTGCAACTGCCTGCGGCAGATCTGGCTTTGCTGAAAAACGGTAACTACGAGTTAATCGTGACCTCCGTCGATAAAGTGGGCAACCAAACCACGGTCGATCATCAGATCTCGGTTGATACCACCGTAGTTAATCCTACCCCGCAGATCACGATTAACGCCCTGACCGGCGATAACGTAATCAACGCCAACGAAGCGAAAAGCACCCAAACGCTGAGCGGCCATACGCAAAATGTTCAAGCAGGGCAAACCGTTACCATCACCTTGAACGGCAAAACCTATAGCGCAGTGGTTCAAGGCGATGGCAGTTGGTCGCTTTCACTGCCTGCCGCCGATCTGGCCGCGCTGGCCAATGGCTCGATCACGCTCAATGCCACCGTCACCGACAAAGCAGGCCAAAGCGCCAATGCGCATGAGAACATCACCGTCGATTTGACCGCCCCGGTGCTGACCGTCAACAAACTGGCCGGAGACGACGTACTCAACGCCGCCGAGGTGCAAACATCACAGACCCTGAGCGGCACCAGCAATCCTGGCCAGACCATTGTCGTTACCCTGAATGGTAAAACCTACACGACAGTCACTGGCGGGGATGGCAAGTGGAGCCTGGTACTGCCTGCCGCAGACCTGCAGGCGTTGGCTCAAGGGGATAATACCCTCACCGTGACGGCTACCGACGCCGCAGGCAACAGCACTACCGTGACGGAGCACTTGCAGGTAGATACCGTGCCACCGGTGCTGACGTTGGATAAATTTACCGGCGACGATTTGATCACCGTCGACGAGCAAAAATCGGCGCAAAACATCACCGGCACCGCTTCCGTCAGCGAGGCTGGGCAGGTGGTCAGCGTTTCCTTCAATGGTAAAACCTATACCGGCATCGTAGGTGCCGATGGCAAATGGAGCATCAGCGTGCCAGCCGCGGATATGGCCGCGTTGATCGACGGTAGCTATCAGATGATCGCCACGCTCAGCGATCAGGCAGGCAATACCACCACTACCGCGCCACAAGTGATCACCGTAGACAGCAATGCTTCGGCAATCAATATCGGTATTGTCTCTTCAGACGATAAACTCAACGCCGTCGAAGCCGGGCTTCCTCTTGCCATCAGCGGCACCACGGCCAACGTCGCCACCGGGGCTACCGTTACCGTCACGCTCAATGGCAAAACCTATTCCGCGCTGGTATTGGCAGACGGCAGTTGGACATTGCAGGTGCCTAGCGCCGATCTGCAACTGCTGGCCGAAGGCAGCAACACCATTTCTGCCAGCGTGACAGGCAACGATGGTTCTACCGTGACCACCACGCACAATCTGGACGTTTACACTCATGATTTGCCTGCGGTGACTCTGGACACGCCGTTTGGTGATGGCATCCTGAATGGCGCAGAAGCGGGTCAGCCACAGACGCTTACCGGCACCACCGGCATCACCAGCCCGGGCCAGACCATCACCATCACCCTGGGCGGTAAAACCTATACCGGCACCGTGGATGGCAGCGGCCATTGGAGCGTCACCATCCCTGCCGCCGATCTGCAAGCGTTGCCAGACGGCACGCCGGCCTTGACCATCACGGTTACCGATGCGGCGGGCAACAGCAATACGCTGAACACCACCGTCACCGTCGATGAGACCGCGCCAACCCTCACCATCAACACCATCGCGGGCGACGATATCCTCAACGCTGCTGAGGTGCTGGTGGCGCAGACCGTCTCCGGCACTGCGTCCGTTGCCGATGCGGGCCGCACCGTCACCCTGACCTTGAACGGCAAGACCTACACCGCTGTGGTACAAGCGGACGGCACCTGGAGCGCTTCACTGCCAGCAGCTGACCTCGCCGCTCTGGCCGACGGCAACCATAATCTGGTCGCCACCCTCACCGATGCGGCAGGCAACAGCACCAGCGTCACCCACGGCATCAACGTCGACGCCAACCCGACCAATCTGCCAACGCTCAGCATCGGCGTGTTCGCCGGTAACGACATTGTCGACGGCGCAGAGGTGAAAACCGCTCAGACCCTGACCGGTACCACCACTCATGTGGAAGCGGGCCAGACCGTCACCATCACACTAAACGGCAAAACCTACACCGCCACCGTGCTGGCAGACGGTTCCTGGAGCACCAGCGTACCGGCTGCCGATCTGGCGCGGCTGACCAACGGCCAGACCACCATCACCGCCACCGTCAACGACAGCGCCGGGAACCCGGCCAGTGCCAGCCATGACGTGACCGTCGACACCAGCCTGAGCGGGCTGTCTATCGCCGTCATTGCCGGTGATGACAAACTCAGCCTGGCAGAAAGTCAGTCGCCATTGGTCATCAGCGGCAGCAGTGCCAACCTGGCCACGGGCGCAACAGTGACCGTCACGCTCAACGGTAAAACCTACACCGGCACCACGCTGGCGGACGGTAGCTGGAGCGTCACCGTGCCTGCCGCCGACTTGGCGTTGCTGGCCGATGGCACCGCCTCCGTAACCGTGAGCGCCGTCGATCAGGCCGGTAACCCGGTCAGCGACAGCCACAATCTGGGCGTGTTTATCCATAGCCTGCCGGACGCCACCCTGAACACGCCATTTGGCGATGGCATCCTGAACGGTGCAGAGGCGGGCCAATCCCAGACGCTCACCGGTACCACTGGCATCACTACGCCGGGGCAGAGCGTTACCGTCACCTTGGGCGGTAAAACCTATACCGGCACCGTGGATGCCAACGGCAACTGGAGCGTCACGCTGCCAAGCGCCGACCTGCAAGCATTGCCAGACGGCACTCCGGCCTTGACCGTCACGGTCACCGACGCGGCGGGCAACAGCAATACGTTGAACACCACTGTCACCGTCGATGAGACGGCACCGACCCTCACCGTGAGTCTGGTTGCAGGGGATGACGTGCTGAACGCCGCCGAAGTGCTGGTGGCGCAGATCGTCTCCGGTACCGCCTCGATTGGTGATGCGGGCCGCACCGTCACCCTGACCTTGAACGGCAAGACCTACACCGCTGTGGTACAAGCGGACGGCACCTGGAGCGCTTCACTGCCAGCAGCTGACCTCGCCGCTCTGGCCGACGGCAACCATAATCTGGTCGCCACCCTCACCGATGCGGCAGGCAACAGCACCAGCGTCACCCACGGCATCAACGTCGACGCCAACCCGGCCAATCTGCCAACGCTCAGCATCGGCGTGTTCGCCGGTAACGACATTGTCGACGGCGCAGAGGTGAAAACCGCTCAGACCCTGACCGGTACCACCACTCATGTGGAAGCGGGCCAGACCGTCACCATCACACTAAACGGCAAAACCTACACCGCCACCGTGCTGGCAGACGGTTCCTGGAGCACCAGCGTACCGGCTGCCGATCTGGCGCTGCTGACCAACGGCCAGACCACCCTCACCGCCACCGTCAACGACAGCGCCGGGAACCCGGCCAGTGCCAGCCATGACGTGACCGTCGACACCAGCCTGAGCGGGCTGTCTATCGCCGTCATTGCCGGTGATGACAAACTCAGCCTGGCAGAAAGTCAGTCTCCATTGGTCATCAGCGGCAGCAGTGCCAACCTGGCAGTCGGAACTACGGTCACCCTGACCCTGAACGGTAAAACCTACACCGGCACTACCCTGGCGAACGGCTCCTGGAGCGTCACCGTGCCTGCCGCCGATCTGGCGTTGCTGGCCGATGGTTCCGCCTCCGTGACAGTGAGCGCCGTCGATCAGGCCGGTAACCCGGTTAGCGACAGCCACAACCTGGACGTATTTATCCATGGCCTGCCGGACGTCACCCTGAACACGCCGTTTGGCGATGGCATCCTGAACGGCGCAGAGGCGGGCCAACCGCAGACATTGACTGGGACGACTGGCATCACCACGCCAGGGCAAACCGTCACGGTCACCCTGGGCGGTAAAACCTATACCGGCACCGTGGATGCCAACGGCAACTGGAGCATCACCATTCCTGCGGCCGATCTGCAAGCATTGCCAGACGGCACGCCGGCCTTGAGCGTCACGGTCACCGATGCGGCGGGCAATAGCAATACGCTGAACACCACCGTCACCGTCGATGAGACCGCGCCAACCCTCACCATCAACACCATCGCAGGCGACGATATCCTCAACGCTGCTGAGGTGCTGGTGGTGCAGACCGTCTCCGGCACTGCGTCCGTTGCCGATGCGGGCCGCACCGTCACCCTGACCTTGAACGGTAAAACCTACACCGCCGTGGTGCAGCCAGACGGTTCATGGAGCACCAGCCTACCTGCCGCCGATCTGCAAGCGCTTAGCGATGGTAGCCATAACCTGGTCGCTACCCTCACCGATGCGGCAGGCAACAGCACCAGCGTCACCCACGGCATCAACGTCGACGCCAACCCGGCCAATCTGCCAACGCTCAGCATCGGCGTGTTCGCCGGTAACGACATTGTCGACGGCGCAGAGGTGAAAACCGCTCAGACTCTGACCGGTACCACCACCCAGGTGGAAGCGGGCCAGACCGTCACTATCACCCTGAACGGCAAAACCTACACCGCCACCGTGCTGGCAGACGGTTCCTGGAGCACCAGCGTACCGGCTGCCGATCTGGCGCTGCTGGCCAACGGCCAGACCACCATCACCGCCACCGTCAGCGACAGCGCCGGGAACCCGGCCAGCGCCAGCCATGACGTGACCATCGATACCGACCTCAGCGGGCTGTCTATCGCCGTGATCGCCGGTGACGACAAACTCAGCCTGGCGGAAAGCCAGCTGCCATTGGTCATCAGCGGCAGCAGTGCCAACCTGGCCACGGGCGCAACAGTGACCGTCACGCTCAACGGTAAAACCTACACCGGCACCACGCTGGCGGACGGTAGCTGGAGCGTCACCGTGCCTGCCGCCGACTTGGCGTTGCTGGCCGATGGCACCGCCTCCGTAACCGTGAGCGCCGTCGATCAGGCCGGTAACCCGGTCAGCGACAGCCACAACCTGGGCGTGTTTATCCATAGCCTGCCGGACGCCACCCTGAACACGCCATTTGGCGATGGCATCCTGAACGGTGCAGAGGCGGGCCAATCCCAGACGCTCACCGGTACCACTGGCATCACTACGCCGGGGCAGAGCGTTACCGTCACCCTGGGCGGTAAAACCTATACCGGCACCGTGGATGCCAACGGCAACTGGAGCGTCACGCTGCCAAGCGCCGACCTGCAAGCATTGCCAGACGGCACTCCGGCCTTGACCGTCACGGTCACCGACGCGGCGGGCAACAGCAATACGTTGAACACCACCGTTACCGTCGATACGACGGCACCAACTCTGACCGTGGGCCTGATTGCTGGCGATGATGTGCTGAACGCCGCCGAAGTGCTGGTGGCGCAGACCGTCTCCGGTACCGCCTCGATTGGTGATGCTGGCCGCACCGTCACCCTGACCTTGAACGGTAAAACCTACACCGCCGTGGTGCAGCCAGACGGTTCATGGAGCACCAGCCTGCCTGCCGCCGATCTGCAAGCACTCAGCGACGGCAGCCATAACCTGGTCGCCACCCTCACCGATGCGGCGGGCAACAGCACCAGCGTCACCCACAACATCAACGTCGACGCCAACCCGGCCAATCTGCCAACGCTCAGCATCAACGTGTTCGCCGGTAACGACATTGTCGACGGCGCAGAGGTGAAAACCGCCCAAACCCTGACCGGTACCACCACCCATGTGGAAGCGGGCCAGACCGTCACTATCACCCTGAACGGCAAAACCTACACCGCCACCGTGCTGGCAGACGGTTCCTGGAGCACCAGCGTACCGGCTGCCGATCTGGCGCTGCTGGCCAACGGCCAGACCACCATTACCGCCACCGTCAGCGACAGCGCCGGGAACCCGGCCAGCGCCAGCCATGACGTGACCGTCGATACCGACCTCAGCGGGCTGTCTATCGCCGTCATTGCCGGTGATGACAAACTCAGCCTGGCGGAAAGCCAACTGCCGCTGGCGATCAATGGCAACAGCCAGAACCTGGCCGTCGGGACTACGGTTACCGTGACCTTGAACGGTAAAACCTACACCGGCACCACGCTGGCAGACGGCTCCTGGAGCGTCTCCGTGCCTGCCGCCGACTTGGCCTTACTGGCCGATGGCACCACCACCGTGACCGTCACCGCCGTCGACCAGGCCGGTAATCCGGTCAGCGGCAACCACGATCTGGGCGTGTTTATCCATAGTCTGCCAACCGCCACCCTGAACACACCGTTTGGCGATGGCATTCTGAATGGCGCAGAAGCGGGTCAGCCACAAACCATCACGGGGTCTACCGGCATCACCACGCCGGGGCAGACCGTTACCGTCACCCTGGGCGGTAAAACCTACACCGGCACCGTGGATGCCAGCGGCAACTGGAGCGCCACCATTCCGGCAGCCGATCTGCAAGCGCTGCCAGACGGCACGCCTACCCTGTCCGTAACCGTTACGGATGCCGCCGGTAACAGCAATACGCTGAACACCACCGTTACCGTCGATGAGACTGCCCCAACCCTCACCGTTAACGTAGTGGCTGGGGATGATGTGTTGAATGCCGCGGAAGTACAGGTGGCGCAGACCGTCTCCGGTACCGCCTCGGTCGCCGATGCGGGCCGCACCGTCACCCTGACCTTGAATGGCAAAACCTACACCGCCGTGGTGCAACCAGATGGATCGTGGAGCACCAGCCTGCCCGCCGCCGATCTGCAAGCGCTTAGCGATGGTAGCCATAACCTGGTCGCTACCCTCACCGATGCCGCGGGTAACAGCACCAGCACTACCCATGTCCTCGGTGTGGATGCCAACCCGGCCAACCTGCCGACGCTCGGCATCAACGTGTTCGCCGGTAACGACATTGTCGACGGCGCAGAGGTGAAAACCGCCCAGACCCTGACCGGTACCACCACCCATGTGGAAGCGGGCCAGACCGTCACCATCACGCTGAACGGCAAAACTTACACCGCTACCGTGCTGGCCGATGGCTCCTGGAGCACCAGCGTACCGGCTGCCGATCTGGCACTGTTGGCCAACGGCCAGACCACCATTACCGCCACCGTCAGCGACAGTGCAGGTAACCCGGCCAACGCCAGCCATGACGTGACCGTCGATACCGATCTCAGCGGGCTGTCCATCTCCGTGATCGCAGGAGATGACAAACTGAATCTGGCCGAAAGTCTGCAGCCGCTGACGATCTCCGGCGACAGCGCCAACCTGCCGCTCGGTGCCATCGTCACCGTGACGCTGAATGGCAAGATTTACATCGGCCTAACCCTGCCAGACGGTTCCTGGAGCGTTCAGGTCCCAGCCGCCGATTTAGCGCTGCTGGCCGATGGCACCGCCACCGTCAGCGTCAGCGCCGTCGATCAGGGCGGCAACCTGGTCAGCAACAGCCATAATCTGGGCGTGTTTATCCACACTCTGCCGGACGCCACCCTGAACACGCCGTTTGGCGATGGCATCCTGAACGGCACGGAAGCGGGCCAACAACAGACCATCACGGGCTCCACCGGCATCACCACGCCGGGGCAGACCGTTACCGTCACCTTGGGCAGTAAAACCTATACCGGCACCGTGGATGCCAACGGCAACTGGAGCGTCACCGTCCCTACTGCCGATCTGCAAGCGCTGCCAGACGGTACACCGGCCTTGTCTGTAGTGGTCACCGATGCCGCTGGCAACAGCAATACGCTGAATACCACCGTCACCGTCGATGCAACCGCGCCAACCCTGACCGTGGGCCTGATTGCTGGCGATGATGTGCTCAACGCCGCCGAAGTGCTGGTGGCACAAACCGTATCCGGCACCGCCTCAATTGGTGATGCTGGCCGCACCGTCATCCTGACCTTGAACGGCAAAACCTACACCGCCGTGGTGCAACCGGATGGTTCGTGGAGTGCGTCACTGCCCGCCGCCGATCTGCAGGCGCTCAGCGACGGTAGCCATAACCTGGTCGCTACCCTCACCGATACTGCGGGCAACAGCACCAGCGTGACCCACAGCATCAACGTCGATGCCAACCCGGCCAACCTGCCGACCATCAGCGTCGGTGTATTTGCTGGTAATGACATTATCGACGGCGCAGAAGTGAAAACCGCTCAGACCCTGACCGGTACCACCACCCATGTGGAAGCGGGCCAGACCGTCACTATTACCCTGAACGGCAAAACCTACACCGCTACCGTGCTGGCCGATGGCTCCTGGAGCACCAGCGTACCGGCTGCCGATCTGGCACTGCTGGCCAACGGCCAGACCACCATTACCGCCACCGTCAGCGACAGTGCCGGGAACCCGGCCAGTGCCAGCCATGACGTGACCGTCGACACCAACCTCAGCGGCCTGTCGATTGCCGTGATTGCCGGTGACGACAAGCTGAATCTGGCCGAAAGCCTGCTGCCACTCACCATCAACGGCGGCAGTGCCAACCTGGCCACGGGGACAACCGTGACAGTCACGCTCAATGGTAAAACCTACACCGGTACCACGTTGGCAGACGGTTCCTGGAGCGTCACCGTGCCTGCCGCCGACTTGGCGTTGCTGGCCGATGGCACCGCCACCGTGACCGTCACCGCCGTCGATCAGGCCGGTAACCCGGTCAGCGGCAGCCACGATCTGGGCGTGTTTATCCATAGCCTGCCAGACGCCACCCTGAACACGCCGTTTGGCGATGGCATTCTGAATGGCGCAGAAGCGGGTCAGCCGCAAACCATCACGGGGTCTACCGGCATCACCACGCCGGGGCAGACCGTGACCGTGACCCTGGGCGGTAAAACCTATACCGGCACCGTGGACGGCAGCGGCAACTGGAGCGTCAGCGTCCCTTCTGCCGATCTGCAAGCGCTGCCTGACGGCACGCCAGCCTTGACCGTTACGGTTACTGACAGCGCAGGTAACAGCAATACGCTGAATACCACCGTCACCGTCGATGCAACCGCGCCTACCCTCACCGTGGGCCTGATTGCTGGCGATGATGTGCTGAACGCCGCGGAAGTACAGGTGGCGCAGACCGTGTCCGGTACCGGCTCGGTCGCCGATGCGGGCCGCACCGTGACCCTGACCTTGAACGGCAAAACCTACACCGCCGTGGTGCAGCCGGATGGTTCGTGGAGCACCAGCGTACCCGCTGCCGATCTGCAGGCGCTCAGCGACGGTAGCCACAATCTGGTGGCAATCCTCATCGATGCGGCTGGCAACAGCACCAGCGTCACCCACAGCATCAATGTCGACGCCAACCCGGCCAACCTGCCAACCGTCAGCATCGGTGTATTTGCCGGTAACGACATCATCGACGGCGCGGAAGTGAAAACCGCTCAGACCCTGTCAGGCACCTCCACCCATGTGGAAGCGGGCCAGATCGTGACCATTACGCTGAGCGGTAAAACCTACACAGCCACCGTACTGGCCGATGGCTCCTGGAGCACCAGCGTACCGGCTGCCGACCTGGCGTTGTTGGCCAACGGCCAGACCACCATTACCGCCACCGTCAACGACACTGCAGGTAACCCGGCCAGCGGCAGTCATGAGGTGACCGTCGATACCGACCTCAGCGGGCTGTCGATTGCCGTGATCGCCGGTGATGACAAACTCAACCTGGCGGAAAGCCAACTGCCGTTGGCAATCAGCGGTAGCAGTACCAATCTGGCCGTCGGCGCCACGGTTACCGTGACCTTGAACGGTAAAACCTACACCGGCACCACACTGGCTGATGGTTCCTGGAGCGTCTCCGTACCTGCCGCCGACTTGGCATTGCTGGCCGATGGCACCGCTACCGTGACCGTCACTGCCACCGATCAGGCCGGTAACCCGGTCAGCGACAGCCACAACCTGGGCGTCTTTACCCATAGCCTGCCAGAAGCTACCCTGAATACGCCGTTTGGCGACGGCATTCTGAACGGTGCCGAAGCGGGCCAGCCTCAGACCCTCACAGGGTCTACCGGCATCACCACGCCAGGGCAGACCGTCACGGTCACCCTGGGCGGTAAAACCTACACCGGCACCGTGGACGGCAGCGGTAACTGGAGCGTCAGCGTTCCTTCTACCGATCTGCAAGCGCTGCCTGACGGCACACCAGCCTTGTCCGTAGTGGTCTCCGATGCCGCCGGTAACAGCAATACGCTGAACACCACCGTCACCGTTGATGCCACTGCGCCTACCCTCACCGTGGGTCTGGTTGCCGGGGATGATGTGCTGAACGCCGCCGAAGTGCTAGTGGCACAAACCGTGTCCGGCACCGCCTCGGTCGCGGATGCGGGTCGCACCGTGACCCTGACGTTGAACGGCAAGACTTACACCGCCGTGGTACAGCCAGATGGATCGTGGAGCACCAGCCTGCCTGCCGCCGATCTGCAAGCGCTCACCGACGGTAGCCACAATCTGGTCGCTACCCTCACCGACGCGGCTGGCAACAGCACCAGCGTCACCCACAGCCTCAATGTCGATGCCAACCCGGCCAATCTGCCAACGCTGAGCATCGGCGCATTCGCCGGGGACGATATCGTTAACGGGGCCGAAGCGCTGGTCACTCAGGCCCTGTCCGGTACCACCACCCATGTCGAAGTCGGCCAGACCGTGACGCTAACCCTGAACGGCAAAACCTACTTCGCCACCGTGCAGGTGGGCGGCGGCTGGAGCGTTAACGTTCCGGCGGCGGATATGGCGCTGTTGGCCAACGGCCAGGCTACCATCACCGCCAGCGTCAGCGATCGGGCAGGCAACCCGGCCACCGGCAGCCATACCATCAGCGTTGATACGGCGGTGGAAAGCATCGCCATTAACCTGATTGCCGGCGACGATAAGCTGAACCTGACCGAAGCCTCACAGCCGCTGACCATCAGCGGGACCACGGTCAATGTGAACGCAGGCCAAACCGTTACCGTAACCTTGAACGGTAAAACCTACACCGGCGTCGTTCTGGCCAACGGCAGTTGGAGCGTTTCGGTGAACAGCGCCGATCTGCTGGCCCTGCAAGACGGCCTGACCACGGTCACCGCCAGCGTCTCCAACCCAGGAGTCGATCCGGTCAGCAACAGTCATTCGCTGGATGTGCATATCCATACCCTGCCAGAGCCAACCATCAATCTGCCGTTTGGCGATGGTTTCCTCAATCAGGCTGAAGCCGCCACGGCACAACTGCTGAGCGGCAGCACAGGCATCCCTGGTGCAGGACAAAGCGTGATCGTCACTCTGGGTGGCAAAACCTATACCGCAACCGTGGATGGCAGCGGTAACTGGAGCGTTTCCATCCCATCGGCCGATCTGCAAAACCTGCCAGCGGGCAGCAATACCATTAGCGTATCCGCTACGGACTCCGCGGGTAACAGCGTACCTGGCAGCACTACGGCACAGGTCGATCTGGTGCCACCCACTCTGGCGGTCAAGCCGTTTGCCGGGGATGACAAGGTTAACGCCCTGGAAAGCCTCAGCGACCAGGTGGTTTCCGGCACCGCTTCCATCGGTGACGCCGGCCGTACCGTCACAGTGACCTTCAACGGTAAGTCCTATACCGGGGTAGTCGCCAACGACGGCACCTGGAGTGCCACCATCCCAAGCGCCGATCTGCAAGCAATTGGCGATGGCAGTTATCCATTAACCACCACCCTGAGCGATGCGGCGGGCAACACCACTACCGTCACCCATACCGTGACGATCGACGCCAATCCGCTGGATCTGCCAACCCTGAGCATCAATGTGTTTGCCGGTAACGATATTATCGACGGCGCAGAGGTGAAAACCAGCCAGACGCTGAGCGGCACCACCACCCACGTGGAAGCAGGCCAGTTGGTGACCATCACGCTGAATGGCAAAACCTACACCGCCACCGTGCTGGCAGACGGTACCTGGAGCACCAGCGTATCCGCCGCCGATCTGGGCCAACTGGCTCAGGGCAACAGCACCATTAACGTCACCGTTAGCGATACTTCCGGCAACCCGGCTACAGCAACGCACAACGTGCTGGTCAACACGGCCCTGAGCGGCATCGCCATCGACGTGATTGCCGGTGACGATAAGCTGAACCTGGCCGAAAGCCTGTTGCCATTAGCTATCAGAGGCAGCAGCCTCAATCTGGCCATTGGCGCAAGCGTGACCGTAACGCTGAACGGCAAAACCTACACCGGCATTACGCTGGCGGACGGTTCCTGGAGTGTGCTGGTTCCACCGGCCGATCTGGCGCTGTTGGCAGACGGCAATATCAACCTGAGCGTTTCCGCTGTCGACCAGGCCGGTAACCCGGTCAGCAGCAGCCATACCTTGGGCGTATTTATCCATAACCTGCCAGACGCCACCCTCAATACGCCGTTTGGCGATGGCATCCTGAACGGCACGGAAGCAGGCCAGCCGCAGACCATCACCGGCTCCACCGGCATTACCACGCCGGGGCAAACCGTGACCGTGACCCTTGGGGATAAAACCTACACCGCCACGGTGGACGGTAGCGGCAACTGGAGCGTCACCGTTCCGGTTGGCGATCTGCAGGCATTGCCGGATGGGACGCCATTGCTCAACGTTGTGGCCACCGATTCTGCGGGCAACAGCAACACCCTGAGTGGCACCGTCGTGGTCGATAAGGTCGCTCCGACCCTCACCATCGGCGTCATTGCCGGGGATGACGTGCTTAACAGCGCAGAAGTGCTGCTCAACCAGACCGTCTCAGGCACCGCCTCCATCGGCGATGCTGGTCGTACCGTAACGCTGACGTTGAACGGTAAGACTTACACCGCAGTGGTTCAGCCTGATGGTTCGTGGAGCACTTCACTGCCAAGCGCCGATCTCACCGCACTGTCCGATGGCAACTATAACCTGGTCGCCACTTTGACCGATAGCGCCGGTAACAGCACTAGCGTCACCCACGCCATCGGGGTTGATGCCAGCGCGTTGAACGCACCGGTGCTGACCATCGGCACCTTTGCGGGCAACAATATTATTGACGGTGCCGAGGTGCAGGCAACGCAAATCCTGAGCGGCAGCAGCCTGAATGTTGAAGCCGGGCAGATCGTTGCCATCACCCTCAATGGCAAAACCTATACCGCCACCGTGCAGGCAGACGGTTCCTGGAGCACCAGCGTACCGACGGCCGATCTGGCTCTGCTGACCAACGGTAACTTAACGATCACCGCCGACGTCACCGATAAAGCCGGTAACCCGGCCAGCGCCACCCATGATGTTACGGTCGATCTCACCCAGAGCGCCCTGGCGATTGCTCCAATCACTGGCGATAACCAGTTGAACGCCATCGAAGCCGCCGCAGGGATCAGCATCAGCGGGAGTTCCACCAACGTTGCCGCCGGTGCAACCGTCACCATTGCACTGAACGGTAAGTTCTACGAGGCAATAGTGCAGGCCGATGGCAGTTGGACGACAACCGTTCCTTCAGCGGATCTGACAATCCTGGGCGATGGCAAACTGACCGTCACCGTCAGTGCCACCGACGAAGCGGGCAACCTGGTCACCGGTTCGCAGCAGTTGGGCGTGCTGATCAACAGCCTGCCGGTTGCCACCCTGAACACGCCGTTCGGTGATGGCTATCTGAACAAGGCGGAGTCCACCAGCGATCAAACGCTGAGCGGCACCACCGGGGTGAGCGGCAGTGGGCAAACCGTCAGCGTGGTGCTGGGAGGGAAAACCTATACCGGCATTGTCGATAACAACGGCAACTGGAGCGTGAACGTACCAAGTGCCGATCTGGCGGCCCTGCCTGATGGTCCAACCAATATTGGGGTCACCGTCGGCGACGTGGCTGGCAATACCTCCAGCATCAACTCCAGCGCCACAGTCGATCTGACCGTGCCGGTACTGACCATCAACACCATCAGCGGTGATGACACCATCAACATCGCCGAAAGCCAGCAAGCGCTGCAAATCACCGGGACCGCACCGATCAACGACAGCGGTCAGCCAGTGGTGGTGAAAGTCACCATCAACGGCTTGACCTATAACGGGCTGGTGCTGGCGGATGGCAGTTGGAGCGTCACCATTCCGGCTGGCGATCTGGCTAACCTGCCGAACGGTGCCTCCTCCATCACCGCCACCTTGACCGACGCCGCTGGCAACACCGGCAGCGTCAGCCACGGCATCACCCTGGATACCGACCCGGCCCAGGCGCCGCTGTTGACCATCAACACCCTGTCCGGCGATGACTACCTCAGCCTGGCGGAATCCAACCTGCCGCTGACCATCAGCGGGGGTAGCCAGCGCGTCGAACAGGGGCAACAGGTCACCGTAACGCTCAATGGCAAAACCTACACCGCCATCGTCGGCGCGGACGGCAGTTGGAGTCTGCAGGTTCCGGCTGTGGATGTGGGGGCCTTGCCAGACGGTAAAGACACCATCACCGCCACGGTTAGCGATACCTCTGGCAACCAGGCCACCGCCAACCACAACCTCACCGTGATCACCGATGCGGGCAATCTGCCGCAGCTGTCGGTCAACGTGATTGCCGGTGATGACATCATCAACGCCAATGAGGCAAAAGCCGCCATCATCATCAGCGGGGGATCCAGCCACGTGCAGCCTGGCCAGGTGGTCAGCGTGCTGCTTAACGGCAAAACCTACACCGCCGTGGTGCAAGCAGACGGCAGTTGGAGCGCGACGGTGCCATCAGCCGACGTACAGGCATTGCCACAAGGCTCGCAGACCGTGACAGCCTCGGTGACAGATATCGCCGAGAACCCGGCTAGCGCCACCCATAACGTCACTGTTGACACCGTGCCACCATTACTGGAGATCGATATCTTCGCTGGTGACGGCATCCTGAACCTGGCGGAAGCGCTACTGGGGCAAGTGTTGAGCGGGCATACCGATCCGGGCCTGACCGTTACCGTCACGCTGGGTGCCAACGTTTACACCGCCCTGGCGGATCCAACGACCGGTGCGTGGAGCGTGAATATCCCAAGCAATATCCTGCAAGGGCTGTTGGATGGCAACGTGACCATCGGTGTGAGCGTCACCGACGCCGCAGGTAACGGCGTATCAGACTCCATCACGGTGGCGGTCAATACCCATACGCTGCCATCACTGACGTTGAACCCGTTGTTCGGTGACAATATCCTTAATATTGCCGAACTGGGCGTCGCGACGCCAATCGGCGGTGCAGCGGCCAACCTGCTGGTTAACACCCCGGTCGTGGTCAAGATTGGCACCTACGTGGTGAACGGTATCGTGAATAACGATGGCACCTGGAGCGCGCTAATCCCAGCCAATGCCCTGGCCTTGCTGGCAGACGGCACCGTGCAGGTGGTGGTCTCCGCCGTGGATGCGGCAGGTAACCCTGCCAGCGCCGGTGGTTCACTGGAGATCCTGTCGCATATCCTGCCGAATCCAACCATTAACCTGCCGTTTGGCGACGGCGCACTGAACCTGGTGGAGGCCGGGGTCAATCAGCTACTGACCGGCACCACCGGCATTATCGGCAACGGTCAAACGGTGGTGGTCAGCCTCAACGGTAAAGACTACAACGCCACGGTCGGCAACAACGGCCAATGGAGCGTCACCCTGCCAACCACCGATCTGCTGGGGCTACTGGATGGCCCACACACCATCAGCGTGGTTGCTACTGATAAAGGCGGCAACAGCCACGGCGCGACGCTGGACTTTGACAGCATCCTCACCGGGCTGCCAGTGGCCGAGCTGAACACGCCATTTGTCGATGGCATCATCAACCATGCCGAAGCCTTGCTGGGCGGAGCCCTCACCGGTACCACCGGCATCAATAGCAATCTCGGCCAGACCGTGAAAGTGAACGTTAATGGCCTGACCCTGAACGCCACGGTAAATGCCGACGGTAGTTGGACACTGCCACTCGACAGTGCCACCCTGCTTGGCCTGCCGGATGGCACCTGGCCAATCACGGTAACCGTAACGGATAGCGTGGGTAACACCAGCAGCACCAACGGATCGGTCGATATCCTGATCAACAAGCTGCCGTTGCCAACCCTGGACCTGCCGTTTGGCGATGGCTTGCTGAATATTGCCGAAGCCGCGCTGGCGCAAACCCTGACCGGCAAAACCGGTCTGATCGGCAGCGGCCAGATCGTCACGGTGACGGTGGACGAAGGCCTGCCAAATCAGCAGACCTTTACCGCTCAGGCCGATGGACTGGGTGGCTGGTCTCTGCAACTCACCGCAGCACAGCTTGCCGTGTTCACCAACGGGCAACATACCATTGAGGTCACTGTCGAGGATCGTGGCGGCAATACGGCCACCACCACGCCGCTGGACGTTAACGCCCTGCTGACGCTGCCGACTCCTACCATAGTTCCGCCGTTTGGCGTTGACGGCGTGCTGAGCATCAGCGAAGCCGCCGGTGCGTTGACGATCACCGGCACCACCGGGGTGAATGGCGCAGGCCAGGCGGTGAAAGTGGTGATCGATGTCAATGGCGTCAGTTACAACGCGCAGGTTGATAGCAACGGCAACTGGTCGTTACCGCTGCCTGCGGCCACCCTGAGCACCTTGCTGGATGGGCCACACGTGCTGACCGTCACGGCGACCGACGCCGCGGGCAACACCAATAGCAGCAGCCTGAACTTCACCAGCGATCTCACTGCACCGGAGCCAACCATCAACACACCGTTCGGTGACGGTTTCCTCAACCTGGCCGAGGCCAACCTGGGGCAAATTCTCACAGGCAGCGCAGGTGATGCGACTACGGTCAGCGTGAAGATTGGGACGCAAACCTTTACCGCACAGGTCAGCGGCGGCAACTGGAGCCTGGCGCTGACTACGCCGCAGTTAAAAGCGCTGGCCGAGGGCGATAATACCATCACCGTGACCGCCACGGATGCCGCTGGCAACCAGGGCACGGCCGGTTCTTCAGTACATATTTCCGTCAACGCGCTGCCATCCGTCACCATCAGTAACTTTACGGCGGATAACATCATCAACTATGCCGAGAGCCAATCGGTACAGTTGATAACCGGTACCTCCACCAACGTCGCGGTTGGGCAACAAGTGACCGTTACGCTCAATAGCAAAACCTATACCGGGGTGGTGTTGGCCGATGGCAGTTGGAGCGTATCTGTCCTGCCTGCCGACTTGAAAGCCCTGAGCGGGACGCCAAGCATCACGGCTCAGGTCAGCGATCAGGCCGGGAACATTGCCGTCGACAACCACAACTTCACCGTTAACCTGACGCCTCCGGGCCAGATCATCACTCTCGATCCGGTGACAGGCGATAATATCGTTAACGCCAGCGAAGTTGGGCTGATCATCAACCTGACCGGTAAAGTGGTTGGCGGGATCGGGCTTGGTCAGGTTGTCACCATTATCGTTGGTGGCTTGCCACTAGGGATCCCGGTGACCACCCTGGCGGATGGCACCTTCAGCACCGTGGTGACCTTCCCGGTTGACGGCAATATCGTGGTTTCGGCCAGCACCACGTTGCTGACACCACTGCCAACGGTATTTACCGCCAGTGAAACCGTGTTGGTCGATCGCATTCCACCAACGCTCACCATCAATACCTTCGCGGGTAACGACGTGTTGAACGCCAGTGAAAGCTCAGTCGCCCAGGCGATCTCCGGTACCGCTTCGGTTTCGGAAGCGGGCCGCATTGTCACCGTCACGCTGAACGGCAAAACCTACAGTGCGCAGGTCAGTGGAGCCGGCACCTGGTCGGTCAACGTGCCACCGGCAGATCTGGTTAACCTGCCGCAGGGCAGTAGCACCATTAATGCCACCCTGTCCGACGCGGCAGGCAACACCACGCCGGCAACGCACGTCATTACTACCGATACCACGGCACCGCTGCTCTCGGTCGATCTGCTGACCGGGGACAATATCCTGACGCTGGCAGAAGCCCTGCTCGGCCAGACATTAACCGGGACCGGCGGCGTTGGCGAAACCGTCACCGTTACGTTGGGGCCGTTGACCGCCAGCGTGGTGGTTGGCCCGGATGGCAAATGGAGCATTCCGCTGCCGTCGCTTAATCTGCAAAGCCTGACCGATGGGCCGCAGATCATCGGCGTCACGCTGACCGACACCGCTGGCAACAGCAGCCATACCGACGTAACGCTAAACGTGGCGTTGAACAAAACGCTCGGCGCGGGGGTTAACGCCCTGTTTGGCGGCGATGGCGTGCTGAACCTGGCCGAATCGCTGCTGACTCAGGTGATCAGCGGTAACGCCACCGGCGATTACAACGGGGCGGTTGTTCACGTCACCATCGCAGGCATTACGCTGGATGCGGTCGTTGGGGGTAACGGCCAATGGAGCGTGTCACTGCTGCCTAGCCAGCTCAACCTGTTGGGTGATGGTCTGGCACAGGTCAACGTGCAGATCGTCGATTCCCACGGCAACGTGGTTAACGATCTGATCGATATCAACGTGCTGACCCACAACCTGCCGGTGATCGGCCCGGTCGTTGCCTTTGGCGATGGTCTGCTGAATGCGGTAGAAGCCGGTGTGTCTCAGACCATCAGCGGGGTGATTAACGGTCTTGGTATCGGTGGCGGCAGCGTTAGCGTCAGCCTGGGCACCAAAACCTATACCGCTAGCGTCGGAGCGGGCGGTGCCTGGAGCCTGTCGATCCCACCGCTGGATCTGGCTGCCCTGAGCGACGGCAATCTGGCGCTAGGCGTCTCGGTGACCGATTCTGCCGGTAACGTGGTGAGTAAAAATATCGATATCACCGCCATCATCCACAATCTGCCGCACATCGTGCTGGATCCGATCTTTGGCGACGGCATCCTCAACGTAGCGGATCTGCTGCTCAACCAGACCATCAGCGGCACCGTCACCAATCTGGAGAAGGGTGCCACTATCAATCTGGATATTGCCGGTTCGCAAACGCTGACGGCCACCGTAGGCGATGGTGGCAAATGGAGTGCTACCGTCACCCCGGATATCCTCGGCATCCTGCAAGGGCTGGGCAACGGTAACTTTACCGTCACCGCCTCGGCGACCGATGCGGTGGGTAACACCACCAGCGCCACTGCCGGGCTACAGCTGGATGTGAAACTGCCGGTGATCACGCTCGATCCGCTGTTTGGCGGTGATGGCTTCCTCAACGCGGCGGAAGCGTTGGTGGCGCAAACCGTCAGCGGTACCGTGGCCTTCGCCAGCGCCGGTGCGCAGGTGCAGGTTTCTCTTGGCGGTAAAAACTTCCTGACCACCGTCGGTGCCGACGGCAAGTTCAGCCTGGTGCTGCAACCTGCCGATCTGCACACCCTGCTTGACGGCAATATCAACGTTGGCGTTTCGGTGCTGGATGGCTCCGGCAACACCGGCGTGCTGAATACGGCGATTGATGTGATCGTCAACAAGCTGCCAACGCTGGCGCTGAACCCGCTGTTTGGCGGCGACGGCTTCCTCAATGCGGCCGAAGCGTTGCTGACCCAGACCATCAGCGGGACCACCACCAATGCGGCGGCAGGTTCCCAGGTGGTGATCAAGGTCGGTACGCTGCAACTGAACGCCACGGTCGGTGCCGACGGTAGCTGGAGCGCCACCATCAATCCGCTGCAGTTGGCGGATCTGGCGGCGGGCAATCTGATCGTCAGCGCCACGGTCACCGATCCGGCAGGTAACTCCAGCGGTGCCAGCGTAGGCCTCAACGTGGCGACCATTCTGCCAACGCTGACGCTGAACCCTCTGTTTGGCGACGGCACGCTGGATCTGAGCGATCTGCTGTCACCGCAGATCCTGAGCGGCAACGCTGGTAACGTGTCGGCTGGGACCACCATCACTCTGACGCTGGGCAGTCACACCTACACCACCAGCGTCGATGCCACCGGCAAATGGCAGTTGCCGATCCCAGCTCTTGATCTGCAAGGGCTGTTGGATGGCCTGACCAACGTCACCGCCAGCCTCACCGATGCGGCAGGTAACACCGTGAGCAAGGTCAGCCCGCTCAACGTGCTGATCAACGCCCTGCCAACCCTGACGCTGGATCCGCTGTTCGGCGGCGATGGCCTGCTGAATGCGCTGGAAGCGACCGGCAACCAGATCATCAGCGGGCACGCTACCAACGCACCGGGCTCTACCATTCAGGTTCATCTGGGCAGCAATACCTTCACCACCCAGGTGAAAGCGGATGGTAGCTGGTCACTCAGCCTGACGCCGCTCAACCTGTCCAGCCTGCTGGACGGCAATCTGTCACTGGGCGTTTCGGTCACCAACTCCGCAGGAAAAACCGGCAGCATCAGCGCCGATCTGGGTGTGGGTATCCACAACCTGCCGACCGTCAGCCTGGGCAGTCTGTTTGGCGATGGTTTCCTCAACCTGAGCGAAGCCAACCTGAACCAGCTGATCGGCGGCACCACCACCAACGCCATCGGCGGTAGCGTCAGCGTTAATGTGGGGGGACTGGTATTGACCGCCGCCGTAGGCAACGACGGGAAATGGAGCGTCAGCGTTCCTACCCTGAACCTGGTCAATCTGGCTGATGGGCCATTGTCGGTCGGCGTTACCGTCACCGACCGCTACGGTAACACCAGCTCGGCCAACGCCAACGCTACGGTGAAAATCCACGCGCTGCCGCTGTTGGGTATTGATGCTCTAGGGACTCTGACGGGTGCGCTGGGCATTCTGACCAACGGCCTGACCGTCAGCGGTACCAGCCTGAACGTGCAGCAAGGCGCGAAAGTCAGCGTCACCTTGCTGGGCAGTACGCTGCTAGGCACCGTAGACGCCACCGGTCATTGGTCGGTGAAATTCGACACCACCAACGCCCTCAAGGGTCTAAATGTGCTCAACCTGATCCCTACTCTGTTGGGCACCGTAGTGGCAGCTTCGGTCACCGACCTGGCGGGTAACGGGGTTAGCGTCTCTGCAGGGCTGACATCCGGTATCGAATTGCCACTGCTGCTGACGGCCAACGCGGCGGTCGAAACGCTGTCACTGGATACGTCGGGTGCCGAAAACACCAGCACCGACAGCGCGACCGATCTCACTACAGTACAGCATGCTCAGGTAGCCGCCGTGCAACACACCACGACAGAAACCAGCACGCCAACCAGCGAGGTCAGCAGTACCCAGACCACCACGGAGACCAGCGAGCCAGTCACCAGCACGCTGGTGGTGAACCCAACGCTGCCGGTTGATACCGCCGGTGTTACCACGGTTGAGGACACCACCTTCAGCATTGGCGGCGTCACCATCAATCTGGCGGATGGCACTACCGCAAGCGGTGACACCATCCATGGCAGCAGCGGTAACGATGTGATCCACGTCAACGCCCTCGACTTCCTGTCGATCGACGGCGGCGCGGGTATCGACACCCTGGAGCTGGATGGCAAAAACCTCAACCTGGATCTGACGGCGCTGGGCCTGAAGGTGCAACACATCGATATCTTCGATTTAGGTACCAGCGGCACCAACAGCATCACGCTGGATCTGCACGAAGCGCTGACCGTGAAGGACGCTTCCAGCGACGATCTGCTGATCAAGGGGACTACCGGCGACCAGGTCAATCTGACCCAGGGCGAAGGCGGTACCTGGAGCACAGTAGGTCAACGGACGGTAGACGGCCAAGTGTTTGATGTTTACCACAACTCAGCCCTCGAAAGCGGCAACACCCTGGGAGATGTCCTGGTGCAGCAAGGCCTGCACGTCAATCTGGTGTAGTACCCGGCCCATCCGTCAGCCACTGGCTCGTACGCAGCGAGCCAGTGGCATGGGAATGACAGAGTTCAGGCCAAGGCAGTGCGGCGGTTCCGTTCGGGAGACGGGCCGCCGAAATTAACGATCGTCACAATAACAAAGCCGAAACCGCAACCCAGCGCAGTTATCGGCATAGACGTGGTAGCGATAATGAAAAGACACCTTTATGGCATGGATGGAACTCGGCTCACGCTACGGCGTGCGGCCACAATCGGACTGTTTTTGGGCGGACTAGGCGGGCTGACAGGTCAGACTCCCGCCGCACCGCAGGTCGAATTTAACTGGCAAGCCGCACCAACAGAACGTTCGGTCATGACGCTGACGTTACAGGATGCGATCCTGCGAGCCTTTGCTCGTAACCCGCAGATCGCCCAGGCTTCGGCGCAGATTAACGTGGGTAAGGCCGATCTGGCGCTGGCACAAAGCGCCTGGTTCCCGCAAATTGCCCTCAACAGCAATTTTGGCAAATCCAGCCAGACCGACTCCTCCGGCACCTTGAACAACAACGCCTCGGCAGGCGTGACCCTGAATCAGTTGCTGTATGACTTCGGCAAAACCAGCGGCAGCATTGAGGAACAAAATAACCTCTCCGACGCCTATCGCTACACGCTGTACCAAACCATGACCGAGGTGGGCCAACAAACGCTGCAGGCTTACCTACAGGTCAAGCGCTATCAGGACTTGGGTACAGCGGCGGAGCGCAACCTGGTGTCACTGAACCGGGTCAAGGACATCGCCGAACTGCGGGCCAATGCTGGCCTCAGTTCACAATCCGACGTGTTACAGGCGCAAACCCGCATCGCCGGGATGAACGCCACGCTGGAACAGTATCGCGCCCAACACCGTTCAGCCTTGGCGCAGCTTTCCGTACTGACCGGCGTCGTGCCGGATAAATTGCCCGACCTGCCGCAGCAACTGTTGCAACAGAAAATCACCCTCAAGTCGCTACCCTATCAAAAAAGCAATGCGGTGCTCAGCGCCCAGGCCAAGCAGGAAGCCGCGACCCAGCGCATCCGCCAGGCCGAAGCGCAGCACTGGCCTACCATCTCGGTCCAGGCTGGCCGCACCCGCTATGAGAGCGATGGCAAAGACGCCCAATCCTATTGGAACGATCAGCTGCAGCTCGTGGTGCAGGCCCCGATCTATCAGGGCGGCGCGGTCAATGCCAAGGTCGATGCCGCCGAGGGCGATCGCCAGGCGGCACAGGCTCAGGTCGAGGCCGCCAAGCTGGATATGAACCAGAAAGCCTCCACCGCCTATGCGGACCTGATCGGTGCGCAGCAGCGAGAGCTTGCCGGAGCACAGCAGTTGAGCAGCGCGGACTATACCCGCAGCGTCTATCAGGACGAGTACAAGCTCAGCAAGCGCAGCCTGAACGACCTGCTCAGTGTAGAACAAGACGTGCTACAGGCAGAAAGCTCACGCGTCATCGCCCTGTACGACGGCTGGGACGCGGCGGTGCGCTACGCCTCCGCGGTCGACAACTTATTGGATATGTTGGGTATCGAGCGCCAACGAGCCAGTGGCGACAGCTTACCGTCGCTGTAGTCTGAATGATTTGCCAGGAGCGCTTATGTCACAACCTGCTTCACTCGAAGCCTGGATCGCAGCCATGGCCCGAGCGGCCAACGGCTACGGCCTGGCTGTCGATATCAAATCCGTCCGCCAGCAAATGCGCTGGTATGAACAACTGCCAGCCCCGCGCCGCCTGGAACGCCTGGGCCACCTGATGGGGCTTAGCGTCAGCTTGCAGCCACGGGAGAAAGTCCGCTGGCGCAACGAGATCCTGCCCGCGCTGATCGAGATCGACGACGGCGGGCTGATGGTGATCGAATCCCTCGACAGCGAAGGCAAGGCGCTGTATTGGCTCAACGACAGCGGTGACGTGCAGCGAGAAGCCGAGCTGGTGGAGCTGCTGCTGAAAGGGCAAGGTACCATTGTGCTGCTGGGAGCGGCGAAGCGCGGGCAGGATACGCGCATCGACGACTTCGTGCAGCCCTATCGCAAACACTGGTTCTGGCAACATTTTCGCGGGGCCAAACGGCAAATCGGCGAGATCTCGCTGGCATCGATCATCAGCAACGTGCTGGCACTGGCCGGTATTCTGTTTTCGATGCAGGTCTATGACCGGGTTATTCCGGCCCAGTCTTACTCCACCTTATGGGTACTGTTCTTTGGGGTGCTGATCGCGGCGGCGCTGGAGTATGCCATCCGCCTGTCGCGCACCGTGATCTCCGATCTGATGGGCAAGAAAATCGACCTGAAGATCTCAGGCATGCTGTTTGCCCGCGCCTTGGCGATCAAAAACGAAGCGCGGCCAAAATCGACAGGCTCGTTTATCTCGCAGTTGAGGGAGATCGATCAGGTACGGGAATTGCTGACTTCCACCACCGTGGGCGCGGCGGCGGATATGCCCTTCGTGCTGCTGTTCCTCGCCATTATGGCGCTGGTTGGTGGCCCGCTGGTGTTTATCCCGATGCTGGCGATCCCGCTGATCGTCATTCCTGGCATCTTGCTGCAATGGCCGATGGCCAAGCTGGCGAAGGAAGGCATGCGGGAAAGCGCTCTGCGCAACGCGGTGCTGGTTGAGTCGATCGAAGGGGTTGAGGATATCAAGGCACTACAAGCCGAGCCCTACTTCCAGCGCCAATGGGAGCAGACCCACGCGGTCAGTGCCAACATCGGTATGCAGCAGCGGCTGTGGGGCGCGCGGCTCAGCGGTTGGGCCTCAACGGTGCAGCAGTTGACCTATGCCGGGATGCTGGTGTTTGGCAGCTATCTGGTGCTCGCCGGCGATATCACTACCGGTACCATGGTGGCCTGTAGCCTGCTTTCCTCACGCACCATCGCCCCCCTGATGCAGTTGACCATGGTGTTCTCACGCTGGCAGCACGCCAAAACCGCCATGACCGGCCTTGACGATCTGTTGAAGAAGCCGCTCGATAAACCGGAAGAGGGCAAGATGGCTCATTGCCCGGTGCTCAGCGGCCATTTCCAACTGCGCAATCTGCAATACAGCTACGACGTGGAGAAAGGGGAAAACTCGATCACCGTCAATAATCTGGAGATCAAACCCGGCGAACGGGTAGCGATCCTCGGCAAGGTCGGCGCGGGGAAATCGACGCTGCTGAAGCTGCTCTCCGGTCAAGCCAGCGCCACCCGGGGCAAGGTGATCATCGACGGGGTCGACATCAGCCATATCGATCCCAGCGATGTACGCCGCCAACTGGGCTTTCTCTCGCAGGAGTCGCGGCTGTTTTTCGGCAGCCTGCGCCAGAACCTGATGCTCGGCCACCCTCATGCTACCGAATCGGAAATGCTTCAGGCGCTGCGGATCTCGGGGGCACTGAGCCTGGTGCAACAAGATGCCGCCAGCCTGGATCGCATTATTCATGAAGGAGGCCGCGGTCTGTCCGGCGGCCAGCGTCAGATGGTGTTGTTGAGCCGTATGATCCTGCGTAACCCGCAAATCGTGCTGCTGGATGAACCCACCGCCTCCATGGATGAACAGTTGGAAGAGTACGTGATCCGCCAGATGCACGGCTGGCTCAGCGGCCGCACGCTGGTGCTGGTCACCCATCGGCCAGCGCTGTTGAAGCTGGTAGATCGCATTGTGGTGCTGGATAACGGTCGCGTGGTGGCCGATGGGCCAAAGGATCAGATCCTGCAGGCAGCCAATAAGCCGATCAATAAAGAACAGGGCGTAGCATGAGGAGCAAGCAATGAGCAATATCACCATGCAAGACGATCTGGCACGCCAGGGGCGGCGGCATTCCTCGGTACTTTGGTTGACGCTGTTGGGAATGATCCTGTTTGTGGTCTGGGCCTATTTTGCCCTGCTCGATGAGGTCACCGTCGGCACCGGCAAGGTTACACCCTTAAGCCGGGCGCAGCTGATTGAGAGCCTGGACGGTGGGATTATCGATCACCTGTATGTGCACGAAGGGGACATCGTCAACAAGGGCCAGAAACTGGCGCAGTTGGATGTGAAACGCTTCCAGTCCAACTATGGCGAGGCCTTTTCCCGCGTACGCACCCTGCGCGCCTCCGCCGAACGCCTGCGTTCCGAGCTGACCGGCGAGCCACTTCAGTTCAGCGCCGATACCTTGAAGGAGCCAAGTCTGGTGGCCCGTGAACGCCAGCTGTATGAATCCCGCAAGCGCAACCGCGATGAGACCGTCAGCAACCTGCAACAGTCGATGCAGTTGGTCCAGCAGGAGTTACGCATGACCGAACCGCTAGTTGCCAAAGGGGCTGCCGGCCAGGTTGAAGTCATCCGTCTGCGGCGGCAGGTCAGCGAACTGCGCGGCAAGATTGACGAAGCAATTAACCAGTATGCCGTGCGGGCGCGTGAGGAGCAGGTAAAAAACAACGCCGATCTCGACGCCCAGTTAGAGCTGGTGAACGGTAAGGAAGATCAGTTGGATCGCGCCACCATGGTCTCGCCAGTGCGTGGGATCGTGAAGGATATTCAGGTGACCACCGTGGGCGGCGTGTTGCAGCCAGGCGGCAAGCTGATGGAGATCGTGCCGTTGGAAGATCAGTTGCTGATCGAAACCCGCATCAACCCACGGGATATCGCCTATATCCGCCCTGGCCTGCCCGCCACCGTCAAGGTAACCGCCTATGATTCGTCGATCTACGGCAACCTGAATGGCGAGGTGGAGAAAGTTTCCCCGGATACCCTTCAGGACGAGGTCAAACGTGACCAGTATTACTACCGGGTTTACGTGCGCACCAAGCAGGCGGAGCTGATGAATAAGGCGGGTAAGAAGTTCCCGATCGTGCCGGGAATGGTGGCCAGCGTGGAGATCAAAACCGGGCAGAAAAGCGTGCTGGATTACCTGATCAAGCCGCTGAACAAGGTGAAAGAGTCGTTGCGGGAACGGTAATTATTAAAGGCCAGAGAGTGGTTAGCCTCCCTGGCCTTATTTACGTTTCCACCTTCATCAGTCGATGAATCTGCGGATCAGTTCCAACAGCGCAACCAGCGCTTTCAGAACGATGAGAACTTTATCAATGAAAGTTTTCATCCGTTACTCCTTAAAAAGGAGTGAGAGCCCCCTACTTGCCCTTACATTGCCTGTTATAGGAGTTGCCCTTCATTGTTAGATATTGGCTGCTTCACTCCGGCTAGAGCACCAGAACCGGCACCACCCGTAACTCTAGCCAGGACTTGAATACGTTCCCTCGCATACCAGAGTTCAACAGCAAACAGAGCTAACCCTCTGATTATATCCGCTACGCGGTAGTTTGAAAATCAATCAAATCCTGCGTATACTGATCGAGTTAGATATTGGCTGTTTCACTCTGGTTAGAGCCACCAACTCAGGCCGGAAAGTAAAAAAACCCGATTCACCATCGGGTTTTTTTACGCCTGAAACTCGCTCAAAAATCAGAAAAACTCACTGCCCGCGCCGAGCCCTGCCCACCGCTTCACCCAACTGCCACACCGCCATCGAATAATGCACGCTGTGGTTATAGCGGGTGATGGCGTAGAAGTTCGGCAGGCCGTACCAGTATTGATAACGGTTGCCCATATCCAGGCGCAGCAGGCTGACCTGCTGATTACCTTCCAACGAGCCTTGCGGCGTCAACCCAGCCGCAGCCAGCGTAGCAACCGAATAATTGGTTTTAAAACCGGTCTCTAAACCAGGAGCCTGGCCATTAGCTGGCACCGCCACCGTTGCCCCACGCGTCCAGCCATGAGCTTTGAAGTAGTTGGCTACGCTGCCGATGGCATCCACCGGATCCCACAGGTTGATATGGCCGTCGCCGTTGAAGTCAACCGCATAGCTCTTGAACGACGAAGGCATAAACTGGCCATAGCCCATCGCACCGGCGTAGGAGCCGCGCAGGGAAAGCGGATCGTCACCTTCGGCACGCGCCATCAGCAAGAAGGTAGCCAACTCACCGCTAAAGTACTCGGCACGGCGTGGGTAGTTAAACGACAGCGTCGCCAACGCATCGATAATGCGCGTTTTGCCCATCACCCGGCCCCAACGGGTTTCCACCCCAATAATGCCCACGATAATTTCTGGCGGTACACCGTAAACCTGATAGGCGCGCTGGAGATCCGCCTCATATTTATTCCAGAACACCACCCCGTTCTGCACGTTATCCGGCGTCAGGAACTTGTTGCGATAGCGGATCCAGGCGCCGTTTGGCGACGTCGCTGGCTTGCCAGCGGGTGCCTGCTTATCCATCAGAGCCACCACCCAGTCCAGCTGTTTGGCCTGGGCCAGTACGTCATGCAACTGCTGGCGCTCAAAGCCGTGCTCCTGCACCATCTTGTCGATAAAGCGCGCCGTCGCCGGATTATTGGCAAAGTCGCCGCCCAACGGATGAATGGCATGCTCCGGTTCAAGCACAAAACCACTCTGCACCAGGCTATCTGGGGGGGCCAGTTGCTCGGTAGGTTTAGGCTCGCTGCTACAGGCAGCCAGCAAAGGGATCAGGGGTAAAAGCGTAACCAGATGACGCATCGGATATCCATATAGGCCAGGCAAAAATAGTTGTCGCTATGTTAAGCCATTGTCTGGCGCGAACAAACAGGAATCTGGTTCCCGGCGGCCTCATTTTGTTCACAAAATACCCAGCTGAAAAGCCAGGGCACATATACACTTACTAGTGCTTACCTTTATCAAGGCGATACCCGTTCAACGCCACTACTCCCGGTTGTTTCATTACCTCTGGGAACTGGCGCAATCAACGTGTTTTCTCTCCAAAACAGCACACGAGGAATAACGTATATGAGTAAGCTCCCCGATCAAGAACCGCCACGCCGTGCCCTGCTAAAACGTACCGCAGCCCTTTCAGTATTAGCTATGACCGGCATTGCCGGTTTCACCGCACCTTCAGTGGCCTTTGCCGCCGCGATGACCAAAGAACAGCGCGATAAAATGACGCCGGACGACATCATCGCCAGCTTTAAACAAGGCAATATGCGCTTTCGGGAAGGCAAAATGCAGCAGCATGACTATGTCGCCCAGAAGCAGGCCAGCGCTCAGGGGCAGTTCCCAGCAGCGGTCATTTTAAGCTGCATTGACTCACGCGCCCCGGCAGAAATTCTGTTTGACGTCGGCATTGGTGAAACCTTTAACGCGCGCGTTGCTGGTAACATTCAGAATGACGACATTCTGGGCAGCATGGAGTTTGCCTGTGCTGCTGCCGGAGCAAAAGTGGTCCTGGTGATGGGGCACACCGCCTGTGGTGCGATAAGAGGCGCTATTGAGAATGTCGAGCTGGGTAACCTGACCGGATTACTCAACAAGATCAAACCGGCCATCGACAAAACCGAATTCAAAGGCGACCGCAGCGGTAGCAACTATGATTTTGTTGATGCCGTCGCCAAAACCAACGTCGAGCTGACCATCGCCGATATCCGCAAAAACAGCCCGGTGCTGAAAAAGCTGGAAGAGGGAGGAAAAATCAAGATTGTGGGCAGCATGTACCATCTGGACGGCGGCAAGGTTGAGTTTCTCGCTTAACCCCTAGGTAACCCCTCACAACAGCGGCGGGCATTAGCTCGCCGCTGCTTATAACTCTTCTTGAGTATCAATGCATTACATCACATTCTGTTTCAATAATTATTCTGCTAATTATTGAAAACCCCTCTTTTGATCAAACAAGCCCCCAGCCATCAACATAGAATTCACAAAAAATTAAACTCATCAAGGATAGGGTTTTACATGGAAATTAAGGTTAATGGCCGTTTGGTCGCACTGAGCAACATCCCACCAGAGACTCCCCTGCTGTATGTCCTACGCAACGATCTACAACTCAACGGCCCCAAGTATGGCTGTGGCCTGGGCGAATGCGGCGCCTGTACCGTACTGATCGACGGCGTTGCGACCCGTTCTTGTTCCACCCCGTTGTCTGCTGCCCAGGGGAAAGCGGTCACCACGCTGGAAGGGCTAAGCCATGAAGGCCATTTACACCCGGTGCAACAGGGCTTTATCGATGAACAGGCCGCACAGTGTGGCTACTGCACCAACGGCATGATTATGACGCTGGTGGCGCTGTTTGAACGCGATCCCCAAGCCAGCGAGCAACAGATCAAAAACGAATTAGCCTTCAACCTGTGCCGTTGCGGTACCCATCTGGAAATTCTGGCTGCGGCGCAACAGGCCAAGCGGCTTCTGGCCGAGCGCGGTGCCCAATGATGGAGATGCAAATAACCCGTCGCCGCCTACTGCAGGCGGGTGGCGTAGTGATGGTCAGCAGTCTGTTACCCTTCAACGCGCTGGCGAGCAGCCCTGCAGCCACTGGTAAAGCGATCCCCCTGGACCGTATCAGCAGCTTTATTGCCCTCAGTGCCGATGGCAAAGTGACCGCGTTTAACGGCCACGTCGATCTCGGCACCGGCATACGCACCTCACTGGCACAGATTGTCGCCGATGAACTGGACGTGGCTTTCGACGATGTCACGCTGATCCTGGGCGATACCAATCGCACGCCCGATCAAGGCCCAACCATCGCCAGCGCCACCATTCAGGTAACCTCGGTTCCCCTGCGTCAGGCGGCTGCGCAGGTGCGACAATTGCTGGTGGAACTGGCCGCTATTGCCTTCAAGCGCCCGGCCACACAGCTGACAACCGCCAATGGCTTCGTGTTTGCCCCAGATGCCCCCTCAGCCCGCCTGAGCTACGCCGAACTGGCGCGTGGGCAGGATCTGCATCTGCCGCTGGACAGCAATGTGGTGCTGAAAAGCCCGCAAAGCGGCCAGTATGTGGGCAAACCGGTGGCACGCGTCGATATTCCAGCCAAGGTTCGCGGCCAACTGACCTATGTGCACGATATGCGCCTACCAGGCATGTTACATGGGCGGGTAGTGCGCCCGCCTTATGCCGGAGCAGACAGCAGTGCACCATTGGGAAAAGCGATGATTTCCGTCGATCGGGGATCCATCGCCCACCTGCCCGGTATTGTCAAACTGGTGGTCATCAATGACTTTATCGGCATCGTCGCCGAGCGTGAGGAGCAGGCGATCGCAGCCATGCGCCAACTAAAGGTGCAATGGCAACCCTGGGCCGGGTTACCGGATCTGTCTTTGGATAAGCTGCACGCGACGCTGGAAGCCATGCCGAAAGCCGAGCGAATTCTGCGCGACGATCCTGGCACCACCGACGCCCTTGCCGCAGTCGCAACGCAGGTCAATGCCGACTACGTCTGGCCTTATCATTTGCATGCCTCTATCGGCCCTTCCTGTGCCGTGGCCGAGGTAAATGCGCATCAGGTGGAAATCTGGTCCGGTACGCAAAACCCCCACGACCTGCGCAAAGACATTGCCAAATTGCTTGGCCGTGAGCCGGAGCAGGTGCATATCAACCGCATGGAAGCTTCCGGCTGCTATGGACGTAACTGTGCCGACGACGTTTCTGCAGATGCGGCCTTACTGTCACATGCCACCGGCAAGCCAGTGCGGGTGCAGTTGATGCGCGAGCAGGAAGCGGGTTGGGAACCAAAAGGTACCGGGCAATTGATCCGCGTTCGTGGCGGGCTGGATGCCAATCATCAGGTCGCCGCCTACGAGCTGAGAACCAGCTATCCCTCCAACAATGCCGTCACCCTGCCGCTGGTATTAACCGGCATGGTTGCCAATCGGCCAGACGTACAGCAGATGGGGGACCGTACCGCCGTGCCGCAATATGAATATCCGCATATGCGGGTGATTGCGGAAGATGCAGCGCCCATCGTGCGGGCTTCCTGGATGCGTGGCGTGTCGGCGCTGCCGAACGTGTTTGCCCATGAAAGCTGGATCGACGAGTTGGCCTACCTCGCCAAACAGGATCCGATCGCCTATCGGCTGCAATATTTAACCGATCCGCGCGCCATTACGTTGATCCACGCGCTGAAAAAACAGGCCAACTGGCAGGATGGCCCCGCCCATCATAATCCGGTGGTCGAGGATCAAGAGGAGGTCAATGGTCGAGGTTTCGCCTATGCCCGTTACTTCCACAGCAAATTCCCCGGGTTTGGTGCCGCCTGGGCAGCCTGGGTCTGCGATCTCAGCGTTAATCGCCGCAACGGGCAGATCACACTGAACAAGATCTACGTGGCCCACGACTGCGGGCAAATCGTCAATCCGGCCGGGGTGCGCCATCAGGTGCATGGCAACATCATCCAGTCGGCCAGCCGGGTCCTGAAAGAGTTTGTCACTTTTGACAGCAGCGGTGTGACCTCACTGGATTGGGGCGGTTATCCCCTACTACGGTTTGACGAACTGCCAGAGGTGGATATCCAACTACTGGATAACCCGCATGAACCGCCGATGGGAGCAGGGGAATCCGCCTCCGTACCGAGCGCTGCCGCCATCGCCAATGCGTTATTTGATGCGCTGGGCGTCAGGCTGCGCGAAGTCCCCTTCACCCCGGAACGGATCCTGAAGGCTTTAGCTACCGCCACCTCTTCCAGCCATGCAAACGGGTAACACATTATGCACAAGATAAAAAAAATCGCCGGGCTGGGCGCGCTGGCCGTTGCCATCATCGTTGCCGTGGGGGCGATTGCCACCTGGCAGCCAGAAATGGTGCAAATCGATCGCCTGGATACCCATACCTTCAGCCAGGCGCAGATTGAAGAAGGTGAGCGTCTGGCCGCCGTTGGTGATTGTGCGGTTTGCCACACGCGCCCCGGTGGCGAACGCAATACCGGCGGGCTGGCAATGGAAATCCCGTTCGGTACCATCTATACCAGCAATATTACGCCCGACCTGGAAACGGGGATTGGCGGATGGTCCTATCCCGCCTTTGAGCGCGCCATGCGCCACGGGGTCGATCGCCAGGGCAATTACCTCTACCCGGCATTCCCCTATACCGCATTTACCCGCACCAGCGACGAAGATCTCAAGGCACTGTACGCCTACCTGATGACGCAGCCAGCGGTGCACTACCAGCCGCCGAAAACCTCATTACATTTCCCGTTCAATATCCGTCAGGGGATCGTGACCTGGAACTGGCTCTATCTGACGCCCGGTGCCATGCAGCCAGACGCCAGCCAGAGTAAAGAGTGGAACCGGGGGGCCTATCTGACGGAGGGACTGGGCCATTGCAGCGCCTGCCATTCGCCACGAAACTTCCTGTTTGGGGAGCAAGGGGGCAGTAAACATTTGAGCGGTGGTGTCGCAGAGGGCTGGACCGCTCCGGCCCTGACCGCCAACGCTCAGTTACCGCTGGCCTGGAGCCAGCAGGATCTGCTGACCTTTATGCAAACCGGCTACTCCGCTAACCACGGTGTGGCTGCTGGGCCGATGGCACCGGTGATCGAGGAAGGCCTTTCTCAGTTGCCGCCAGAGGATTTGCAGGCGATTGCCACCTATTTACGCTCTTTCCATCCTCAGGATGAAAGCCTCCCGGGTAAGGCCGCAGAGATAAACCGGTTGGCGGAGCAAACGGTAGAACCGCTGACTTCACAGGGATCACGGATTTTCTCCGGTGCCTGTATGGCTTGCCACTCTCAGGAGAAAGGCGCGCAGATGCAGGGCGTACGCCCTTCCCTGGCCCTGAACAGCAACCTGTATAGCAGCAGCCCGGATAATGCCATCCGCGTGGTGCTTTCCGGTATCCAGCAGCCGGCCAAAGGCGAGTTAGGCTATATGCCTGCGTTCCGTTATAACCTCAACGACGAGCAAATCGCCGCGCTGCTGAACTATCTACGGCAGGACTTTACCAAGCAGAAACCGTGGCCTGATTTGCAGCAGCGGGTGACTGAACTGCGGGCGGAGACTGACCCCTCACCCCAACCCTCTCCCACAGGGAGAGGGAGCTGAACGGAGCGCGTGGCAGGGTGCAAAGTTATTCTGTAACTATTTGATAGTTAATTTGTAGCACGCTTACTCCCATTCCCAATTGACACTGCGTTGTCGTCAGCACAGGAGTTAGTCTGTAAACAATTGATGTAAAGACAATTTACTATAATTAAGTGGTGGCTCGATCGGTTCCCTCTCCCTGTGGGAGTGTACAGACCGGGGACATGGTAGACAGGTGTTCAAGGACATGGTGAACACTTTTTAACATCCTTTACCCATGATGATCGACCTATTTCTCAGGTCGATCATCCCCACTTTCGTGCTGTACCACCATACCTCGTAGTAGCCCTCTCTCTCACTTGCCTTCAGCCCGACATATTCACCGATAAAGGCCTTGCCCACTTTCAGGCTCATCCCTTTCAGGCTCAGTTTTCCACTGATATCCACTTTCCTGACCAAGACCCCCTCGTCATACTCGGCTGCCGCCGGATTGCCATTGTACTGTCGCGATGAAGGCTGATAATGGGACGCCGGTACCGCCATTGACAGCGCTTCGTGTGGGCGTTCCAGGTTGTAGGTATCTCGCCAGGCGTCGAACACCTCCTGCAACTGCGCGGCATGGGTAAACCACCGTCCCTGCAGGAGCTCTGCCTTCAGGCTGCGGTGGAAGCGCTCCAGCTTACCCTGAGTCTGAGGATGATAAGGCCGAGAGTGACCCACCCGGATACCCTGACGCATCAGCCACAGTTCCAGCGCGGTCCAACTGCCCGTCGTGTCGCCCCAGGGTGCCCCGTTATCCATGGTCATTCTCTCCGGCAAGCCATAACGTTCGAACACCGCTATCAACTGAGACTGCACGGTGACTCGTCGTTCGTCTGGGCAGTGCGCCAGACAGAGCGAGAAGCGCGAATGGTCATCCAGCAAGGTCAGCGGATGACAACGCCCTTCGGCGAAGGGGAAGTGGCCTTTAAAGTCCATCTGCCAGAGTCGGTTCGGGGCGTCATGTTCAAAGCGTCCGACGGTGGGCGCTGGTGACGGACCGCCCGGTAGCAGGTCATGGTGGCGCATGAGGTTATGCACGGTGCTGGCGGCCGGTAACGTATGCCCCTGCATCTCGAGCCACCGCTTGAGCTTGCGTGCGCCCCACATCGGATGGGCCTGGTGTGCAGCGCGGAGGTATTGGACAACGATATCGGGTGTTCTGGAAGGAGAATGGTGTGGCACTCGAGAACGTTCGTTCAGACCGGCGCGCCCATCAGAGTGCCAGCGATGTAACCACTTGTATGCGGTAGCAGGCGCTATGCCGAACTGACGGCATAGCGCACGGATATTAGCGCCTTCTTGCGAGGCGAAAAGCACAAACTCGGTACGTAATGACATGGCAGATCTCTCATCCCACGGCATAAGCAACTCCACTCAGAAGTACTCATACCTATGTTGTAAGTGTCTACCATGTCCCCGAACAAGTGTTCATGATGTCCCCGGTCTGTACAGGGAGAGGGTTAGGGTGAGGGGTCCAGAAGCGACTTCTGTAACTTGGCCAACAGCGTTTTACGGGTAATGCCGAGCTGTTTGGCCGCCTCGGTCTTGTTACCGGCGGTTTGTTCCAGCGCCGCCAAAATCGCCTGTTTCTCGACCTGCTCCAACGGCTGGATCGCTTGGCCACATTGGCGATCCGGCTGCACATCGACGCACTGGCTGATACTCAGCGGCAGCTCTTTTTCACTGATAAAGTCCCCACTCAGCAGGATCACCCCGCGCTCAACGCTGTTCTCCAGCTCACGCACGTTGCCCGGCCAGGGGTATTTCAGCAGCATATCCATCGCCAGCGGGGTGAATCCTTTAACCGGCTTACGGTTACGCTCGGCAAATTTGGCCAGAAAATGCATTGCCAACAGGGGAATATCTTCGCTGCGCGCCCTCAGCGGCGGGCTGTCCACCGTCACCACGTTCAGCCGATAGTAGAGATCCTGGCGGAACCTGCCAGCCTCCACGTCCGCCAACAGATCCCGGTTAGTCGCTGCGATCAGACGGACATCCACCGACAGGGTCTGATTACTGCCCACCCGCTGGATCTCCCTCTCCTGGATCGCCCGCAGTAATTTTGCCTGCATCAGCGGCGAGACTTCTCCAATCTCGTCCAGGAACAGCGTACCCTGGTCAGCCTCCATAAATCGCCCTTCCCGGCGTTTATCGGCACCGGTAAATGCCCCTTTCTCATGACCGAACAGCTCCGACTCCAGCAGAGATTCGCTCAAGGCGGCGCAGTTAATGCTCACCAATGGCCGCTCCTTGCGCAGGCTGTTGGCGTGTACGGCCCGGGCTATCAGCTCCTTGCCGGTGCCGGATTCGCCGCTGATCAACACCGTCGCTTCGGAAGGGGCGATCATGGCGATCATTTCCAGCAGCTTGCGCATCGGTTCACTGCGGCCAATAAAATTTTGCTGATCGAACCGCAAACGCTGCTTCAGATCCTGGTTCTCGCTCTTTAACGAGGTATGCTCCAGCGCGCGTGCCAATGTGAGCTGCAACGTATCGAAATCGAGAGGCTTGGTCAGATAGTCATAAGCCCCCGCCTTTATCGCTTCCACGGCAGACTCCACGTTGGAGTAGGCGGTCATGATCAGGATCGGGATCGCCGGGTTATAGCTTTTGATGGCCTTCAGCGCCGCGATGCCGTCCATTTCCGCCATCCGCACGTCGCTCAGGATCAGATCGAACGGCTGTGCCCTGACCTGTTCCAACGCTTGTCGGCCGTTATGCGCCACGCTGACCCGGTAGCCCCAGCCGTTTATCAGAGCCTCGAGGATAGTGCAGTGGCTGAGATCGTCCTCAACCAGCAAAATATGTGCATTAGACGTCTGCATGAGCCTCCCCTTGTTGATTGTTGTGCCTGAGCGGGATCACCATTGTAAAGCAAGTGCCCGCTGGTTGGCCGCTGGTGACAGCGATCGTCCCCTGGTGCTCCTCGATCACTTTCTGCACCATGGTCAGCCCCAGGCCGGTGCCCGCCGCCTTGGTGGTGAAGTAAGGGTTAAAGATTTTTCCCAGGTCGTCAGGTGGGATACCAGCCCCCGAGTCGCTGACGGTAATGCGCATCGCCCCCTCCTTGGTCGCTTCAACGTCAACCTCGAGTACGCCATCCGAGCCAATCGCCTGGATGGCATTGAGATACAGATTCAACAACACCTGAGTGAGGCGATCGGGGTCGATCTCCACCAGCGGCAATGCTTCATCACAGCGGGAACGGAGGGCGATATTGTTACTCTCAGCATCCTGACGGATCAGGTGCAGCGAATGCTCGATCACCTCGTTAATCGCCACCCGCTGCAAACGCAGATCGGCAGGGCGCACCAACGCCAGTAACTCGGTGATCACCCGGTTGAGACGATCGACCTCTTTCGCCATCACCTTGGCCAGTTCATGCTGTTCACTACCCGCAGGCGAGCGGTCGGCAAAATACTTGGCGAAGCCTTTGATGGAGGAAAGCGGGTTGCGGATTTCGTGGGCCACGCCAGCCGCTAAATCGCCGATAGCCGCCAGCTTTTCTTTGCGGCGGATCTCCGCTTGCAGTTGGCGAATCTCCCGCATATCGCGGAAGATAAACACGTTGCCCAGAAAATGGCCGCTGTGATTAACAATATTCGCCACGCTGATGCTCAACGGCAGGCTCTGCCCACCAGCCAGACGATGGTCAATATCCTGTTCGATAATAGGCTGGCCGTGGCTACTTTTCTGCGCCAGTTGCTGCCATTCGGCTGGCAGCGCCTGATGGCTAGGCTGGCCAAACAGCTCGGCGGCACTACAACCCAGCATCACTTCTGCCGCATGGTTAACCACCCGGATCTGGTGCTGATCATTGGTGGTGATCAAGCCCATCGGCAAGTTACTGATAATTTCGCTGGAGAAGGCCCTTGAGTCCTGCAACTGTTGGCTGGAACGTTGATAACGCCGCCCCCAGAACAGCGCCAATAAACTGGCTAACGCCAGCAACAGCAGGATGGACAGCAAAATGGAGGTGTTGCGCATATCCTTTGCCTGGGCGGCATCCAGCGCGACAGTGTCTAACGCCGCAAAAATGACGGCCTGCTCATCATCCTGAGGCTCGGCAGCCTCCTGCATACGCGATCGGTTCATCATATGGCCGGAGTGGCCGCTACCGCGCTTAAGCGGCTTAAACCAACGGTAGGCTTCAAAAGCATTCTGCTGCTGAGCCTGCGGCTCATCAAAGGTCGTCATATGCCACTGTGCATCGCTGGAAATCTTCAGCTCAGCCATCTGTTGCGGGCTATACAGCTGCTGGCCAACACGTTGCGGATCGCTGTGCGCCAGAATGCGGCCAGAGCGATCGGTAATGGCGATGTACAGCACGTTCGGCTGATAGGCCATCTCCTCCAACAGGGTTTGACGCTGATCGTGACGCCAGCGCATGCCCATACCGGTACGAGCACCGGATTCAAACGAACTCATCAACACCGCGCTTTTTTCTCGTAGCGTCTGGATCTCCACCTCACGCCCACGCTGCAGATCTTTAATGGCCAGCGTGATGATAATGCCAAGCAGTAACGCGACCGCGGCGATCGCAATCCAGGCAGGTAAGAGCGTCGATTTGGTTTTAAATTCCATGGGCTTCCTCTGCAACCGGCACGCCAGCGTGCGGGTAATTATTACCCACACTATCAGTATGGCGAGTAAAAATAACCCACTTTATCTCTGGATGGCGACCAGCAAACGGCCATCCTCCACCATCAGTTATTTTTATTACTGTCATAAACTTAACGCGCTGCATACTGGAGTTCCTTGGCTGGCGCCCGTTGGCTGAGATAGCCAAGCCCTAACGGCAATCCTGTATCTATACAATTCCCATGCCAGCCTGAAGCTGGCACGACGGTTGCAACTAAAGAAATGGAATCCATGAACCCTCAACCAAAGGAAATCAATCATGACGCTAACTAAAACCACCTTCGCCGCCATTATCTCCGTTGCCCTGCTGGCCGGTGTTAGCACTACCGCGCTGGCGCAAAATGGCAACCGCGCAAACATGACCAATGCACAGGGAACTCATCAGGGGATGGGTTATCAGCACGGTAACCGCGCGAACTTGACGCCTGAACAGCAAGCCGTCAGCCAGAAAGCCTTTGATGAATTCCAGTTGAAAACCGCCGATCTGCGCCAACAACTGATGTCCAAGCAATACGAATATCAGGCATTGCTGACCAGCAAGCCTTTGGATGAGCAGAAGGTCTTGGCCGTGAGCAAAGAAATCACCGCATTGCGTGATAACCTGTACCAACAGCGTGTGGCGCTCGATACCGATCTGGCCAAGGCTGGCGTACCGATGATGAGCCACGGGATGGGTGGAGCGGGGATGCACGGCGGACGTGGCTGTCGTTAAGCCTTAACGTTATCCTCAGATAACATCGGGAGAACACCAGATCTGTTCTGGTTTCTCCCGTCAATTCTTCCCCCTTCCCGGATCGTTCAGGCTGTCACCCCCGCGATACATTTATCCCCTGCTGAACAATTAACAACACTGATTAATGAGAATATTCTTGGTTAATTGACGTAAAACAACACACTAAAACGCTTAATCCTTATTCTTACGCCCGATTATAATTTTTTTTCGTACCGCCTGAATAAAATCAAGTTCCTGCCATACTTATTTGCATGAGACAGCGACTGTCTCTTTGCGCACTTAACTTGCCCGGAGTTTTCTTATGAATAAAACCATCATTGTTGTCGCTCTTGCTGCCGCCGTTCTCAGCGGATGTAACGCTAATCGCACCGCTTCCGGCGATACCTTTACTGCAGCACAGGCCAGGCAGGCCAACTTCGTCACTTATGGCACGCTGGTGTCCGTGCGGCCGGTCACCATCCAGGGGGGTGATGGCACCAACGCCGCTGGGGCTATTGGCGGGGCCGTAGTCGGTGGCTTCCTGGGTAACACGGTAGGTGGTGGCTCCGGACGCAATCTGGCAACCGCAGCGGGTGCCGTCGGGGGCGCAGCCGCTGGCTCAGGTATCCAAAGTGCCATGAATCGCAGCGCCGGGGTGGAACTGGAAGTGCGCCGAGATGATGGCGTGAATATCGTGGTCGTTCAGGCACAGGGCTCAACCCAGTTCCATACAGGGCAACGCGTTGCACTGGTGACCAATGGCACCACCACCACCGTCTCACCACGCTAAAAGGAATAGGTTACTTCAAGGTTTAGGAGCCAGACCGCAATATGGCTCCTTACTACTGCGATACCGGCTCCAGGGACGATCTCTCCTTGCGGGATAATAGCGAGTTTTCCGGCTCGGCCATTACAATAAAAAACGGAGTTAAACCTGATGTTTATCAAATGGATTAAACGCATTGCCCTGCTGCTGGTGGTGTTAATCGTCGGAGCGCTGGGCATGCGAGTTTATGATACTCAGCGTGGGCCATCGTTACAGCTTTGGCATACCTTTGTCCCAAATGAAATGCGCGCCGATGAGATCGATAAGGCCAGTTGGGCGGATTATCTAACTGCCGAGGACGCCATTTTCAAAGAGGTCCGCCAGAATGTGACCGACAAGCTGGACAGCAGTCAGCAGACCTCGTTGAACCGCTACTATGCCGACAGCCCAATCTATCCCGAAAAGTTTCCTACTGACTGGAACCGCTCCTACATTATGATGCCGGAAGGCAAACCGAAAGGCGCCGTGGTGCTGTTACATGGTTTGACCGATACCCCTTACAGCCTGCGGCATATCGCGGATAATTACCGTGAATATGGTTATGTGGCGGTCGGTATTCGTTTACCGGCGCACGGCACCGTACCAGGAGCACTGACCGACGTAGACTGGCAGGATTGGATGGCGGCCACCCGTTTGGCGATCCGTGAAGCCAAACGCCTGGCGGGTGACGACGTACCGCTGCATATCGTAGGCTTCTCAAACGGCGGCGCGTTGGCGATGAAATACACGCTGGATGCGTTGGATGACCCCCGCCTGACGAAACCCCAGCGTGTAGTGCTGATTTCGCCGATGATCGGCGTCACCAGCTTTGCTCGTTTTGCCGGTATTGCCGGTTGGCCTGCCATCTTCCCGGCGTTTGCCAAGGCGGCCTGGTTGGGGATTGTGCCGGAGTTTAACCCGTTCAAATACAATTCGTTCCCGGTAAATGCGGCACGCCAGTCCTTCCAGCTTACCCAGGCATTGCAAAAGCAGATTGCCGCCGATTCACGCAACGGCAAAATGGGCGAATTGCCGCCGATCCTGACGTTCCAATCGGTGATGGATTCTACCGTCAGCACCCGTGCGGTAATCACCGCCCTGTATAACCACCTGCCAGCCAACGGCAGTGAGGTGGTGTTATTTGATTTAAACCAGGCGGTGGCGTTTGGGCCGTTACTCAGAAGCTCATCCTATACCGCGCTGCCGCGGCTGCTACCACCGCCTCCGCGTAACTATACGGCCACCATAGTCACTAACGTAACGCCAGAAACTACCGATACTGAGGCTCGTACCATCGTCGCAGGGCAAACGGCAGAGACCACGGATCTGCTCGGTATCACCTACTTGCCGGATATCTTCTCGCTGTCGCACGTGGCCTTGCCGTTCCCGTTGAGTGATTCCCTGTACGGACGTTACCCGGAACCACGCAATCAGTACGGTATCAGCCTGGGGACCTTTGCCGCACGTGGCGAGCGGGCAGTGCTGGTGGTCGGGCTGGACTCACTGATGCGTCTGTCCTCAAACCCGTTCTTCCCTTATATGCTCAAGCGTATTGATGACAATATCGGCCCGGCTCCAACAAAATAAATTAGGTTAACCCCGGCCAGTCCCCAATCGGTGCTGGCCGGAGTTTCAACCGGCAAAAATGGCTGAATTGAGCACGCTGGTTTTTATTGGGCATGCCTGAAACAGGTTACGCACCCCCAATTTATGCAAAGCATTACGCCGGTGGGTATACACGGTTTTGGTTGAGATACGTAAGCTGAGGCCGATGGCTTGCATATTCATACCATCGATCATAGACAGCAGTACGGCCTTCTCTCTGCGGGTTAAGCTATCATGGAGAAAAGTAGCAACAGGAAGCTCCCCACCGACTATGTTGACTAACTCATTAAACACCGCGTCTACATCAGCATCCTCTGCCAAGGCAATATGCCGCTCAACACTCAGATTGAACTTTATTTTCATTGCGGTTGGCAAAAAAATTATTTTCCCAGGGAATTTGGCAACGGCAATCAAGAACGACATTTCACTGATTGAATTCAACATATAAAACACCAGCACATCCTCTTTACCAAAGCTACTGGCACTGGTGTTTTTCAGTTCATTGAGTGCCATTTGGTTAATCACTCGCCCCTCGGCATGCAAATACGCCTTGAGCCCAACAAAAAAATAATAGTTATCAGTAATGATATTAATTTTCCCAGGCATAGTAATGGCGCTCCTTTATAAAAACACATCTCCATCTCATCGCTGTCACAGCAAACCGAGGCCCAACTATGGCGAGTGGAACGTTCGTATAGTTATGAGTTATGCTATCTACGGGCCACAACTCAATAATAGTTAATGGTAAATACCACTTTGCCATTCGCCTTGCCCGGCGTCGGTGTTGCAGCCGTTTTAATATAGCGGGCAGCCAGGGGGATCCGAACGGTTGAGCTACCGTCTTTCGGTAATGTGATGCTCTGCTCTGCCGAGAAGTTAAACGGCGTCGGTGCTTGAGCACTCTCCCCCCAGCCGAGTTGGATGCCCACGCCGCTGGCCGCTCCGGATACCGTTGAGTCGATAGCCATAATGCCATTGGTGGCATCCAGCACCGTGGTTGTTGGCGTTAGGCGCACACCCAGGCTGTTATTCAGCGAAGTGGTAGTCGTGCTGCTCCCGGTATTGTAATTCATTAATAGCGGCGCATTTGTCGAATTATAAAAGCCGTAGAATTGAGGACAGTTAGTCAGGTTAATTGATGCATCAACCCAGGGAGTGGCGGCATTCGCCGTGCTAAAATACTCATTTATATCGTAACTCCCCAAGTAAACAGCAACAACAGGTGTGGAACAGGTCTGTGCTGATACCGTTATACTGCCTTGAAAACTGAAGATCCAATAATACAATGGTAACCCAGTGATCGTTACGGCATTAGTGTGGCTAGTGGGTGAATAGTCAATCGCCTCCTGAGTGGTAGGGAAATTTGCACCATTGATGCTGTAGGTTCCTGGTACCAGAGGGCCCGTTTTAACCAATACAATACTTCTCGGTGAGCTTGCGCCGATAGGGGTAATTCTAATACCTAATGATGAGTCTAATAAATTCTGCCCCTCAGCATAAAGTTTGGTGGGGGTTATCGCTCTATTTGACACGCCGGTGATAATCGCCACACCGATACCTGGGATACCGGTTTCATACACTCCATTGGCATAAGGTCCGGTTGTCAGGCCGGAGAGCGGTTTTGGCGTAGTCTTTAAACTCAATGATGTCGCATAATACAGATATTTTCCAACATCGGAGGCAACCCATTTCCCTTCAATATAGGTATCTTTCATGGTCAAGCTTGCCTGATATATTACCGTCCCCACTGGCACATCTACACCGGCCGAAATCACCGGTGGGCTCAAGGGAACGATGACGGTTTGCTGGCCGCCTGTCAGCGTCGCGGTAAACGTTGCCCAGCTTGGGCAAGAGATAACCGCTAGCACTATTCCCATCAACAATCCTGATACTTTATCTGTCGATCTTTTCATGAGTAATATCCTCTTTCTCATAATCTATGTAGGCCATGACAGAAAGAATAAAGTTGGAATTGGTGGCTGCACTAACTAGGGTCAACCGTCTTTATTTATCCGAGAGGCAAATTTTTTGTTGCTCAATAGTAATTTATCGTAAACGTCACTTTGCCATTCGCCAGACCCGGCGTAGGGTTCGCAGCCGTTTGAATATAACGGGCAGACAAAGGGATGCGAATGGTTCGGCTGCCATCTTTCGGCAGTGTCACCGTTTGTTCCGCGGCAAAGTTGAACATCGTCGGCGCCTGGCTACTTTCCCCCCAGCCAATCTGGATGCCTACGCCTGAAGCCGCGCCAGATACCGTCGAATCAATAGCCATAATCCCATTGGCAGCATCGATCACCGACGTTGTCGGGGTTAATCTCACACCAATATTGTTATTCAGTGCATTGGAAACCGTCGCCAATCCCGTGTTGTAATCCATCAGTTTCGTGGTATTGGTCGCATTATAAAAACCGTAAAATGTCGGGCAGTTGGTCAGATTGATAGACGCATCAAGCCAAGGAGTGGCCGCTCCCACTCGGCCAAAATACTCGCCTATTTCATAAGCCCCCATGTAAACAGCAACCACCGGGGTGGTGCAAGTTTGCGTAGAGACCGTCAGAGTCCCCTGGAAATTGATATTATAAAAAGTAAACGGCAGCCCGGTGACAGCGACGGAGCCAGGATGGCTATTCACCGGTTGTTCAAGCATAGTCTTGATACTCGGGAGATTTGCCCCGCTTAATGTAAAGCTACCGGGGGTGATCGGCCCTGTTTTAATTAGCGAGATATAACGTGTTGAACCGGTAAAGTTAAGCGCTCCACCTAACTCATTGCCAACCTGCCTGATAGGGTTCTCTACATCGGTGGTCACTGCTGGCCGATTAGGTATTATCGGGCTGCCATCAGGAGTACGTGAGATAGCCACGCCAATCCCGGGAATATTCGTTTGATAGACTGCGCCCGCAAACGGGCCGGTCATCAAGCCGCTCAGAGGCAACGGAGCATTGCTAATCAGCGTTGAGCTACTGTACCAAAATGATTTACCCACGTCGGCCTGTGCCCACTGGCAGCCCATCTTGGTGTTTTTCATCAACCAACTGCCTTGATAAAGCACGGTCCCCACGGGAATATCAACCCCAGCAGAAATCACCGGCGGGCTCAGCGGCACCGTTTCCGTTTGGGTTGCACCAGCATCAAACGAGCAATTCGCCACAGCCCAACTATTGGCGCTGATAACACTTAACAAAATACCGCCGAGCAGACCCGACACTTTATTTATCGATAATTTCATCATTCATTAACCCTCTTTCTGGCAGGCGTTACCAGAAAGGAAAACAGTTGTCATGCCTGGCTGTTAACCCTCGTTAACAGCCGATAGCTTGTCATTGTTCGCCAGTTTCGACCGCAGGGAACTGGCAGGGGCCATCGTCGTGCAAGGCGAATTGAATTGTTGTATCTGCTCTTGGCCCTTGGCCCTTGGCCATAGGCATCAGCATATAGCTGACGGTACATTGCATCTCACCACCTTCGCCCCATTTCACTTGCAACTGGCCCTTGTCTTGCGCCACACGCGCATACAGTTGCCCGCCCTGGCCCACTGAGCCTACGCTGTTGCCTTTGCTATCAAAGATATCGGCCCCGAACGGTACCGGCTCCCCTTGATAGGTTGCGTTCACCAGAATTGGCGTCCCCTGCTTAGTAGTATATTTCACCTTCACCACCGCACCGGAATATGGCGCCACTTTCTGGCTGGTGTTATCCAATTCCACACCGGCCGACGTCCCTTTCGGATCGAGACTGATCTCGTTCATCTGGTACGGATTCAGGTAAGGCACTATCGCGTACCCTCGTGAATCAATGCTCACGCCGGGATATGAGGAAACCTTAGCCCCCTCTGCACCTTTGGCTTCCACCAGCGCGAAGGTGTCCGACGTGTACGGTGTAAAGGTCACCCCGCCAGAGTGGGCGATCACCGTACCGTTCATCCCGGCAGAGGCGCTTTGATAGCCTTTACCCGTGCTGTAAGTACCGCTCAATGCCGTGGCCGGGCTACGGTAGTTACCGTTCAGCGAGCCGCTGGAACCCATACCCTGATTGGCATTCATCGCCGTCACGCCATAGCTGAACTGGTTATCCTGCCCTGTGGTGCCGGATACCGTAGCCTGCTGGCCATAACGGCCGCTGCTGTCATGGGACAAGTCCATCCGCAACTGTGGCGTGTGGGTTTCGTCGCTACGCCCCAACGGCAGGCTGAAGCTCAACAGATAGTTGGTCTGCGCCGTACCCAGGCTGGAGAAGCTGCGGTTAATGCTCAGGCCGTAGGACAGGTCCTTGTAGCGATTGTTGTAACCTATCTGGTACTGCTTCTCGCTGCCGTCTTTGTTCCAGTAATTCTGCAAGGAGCCGCTGATATACAGCTGGCCCCAGTTCTCCGGCAGACCTTGTCCCGCAGTCACCGTCAGGCGATTTTTGGCTCGCGAGATCGACTCCGGCGAGAACCCTTCTGCTACCGCGTCACGAGTCTGCATCGCGGTCATAAAGTCCATAAAGCCATCGGTTGAGAAGCGGTACGCTGCCAGCGACAGATTGCTGTTGGTTTCGCTGATCAGCTTGCTGTAGCTCACCTTGTAGCTTTGCCCACTCAGGCTATTACCCGACTCATGTCGGCCATTGGCATCGGTGCCGTTCCCCAAATGAGTACGCGCCTGGGTAACATCAAATGCCCAGGCACCAATCGGCGTGCCTACCGCCGCACCCAACTGCAGTGCGTAGTAATCCTGGCTGGCCTGCAGGCCACCATAGCCGGTGATGGCGTTAGTTAACCCCAACTGGTAGGTGCCCTGATACAGCGCCGGCTTCTCACGCAGGTTATCGCTACGTACTTCACCTGCGGTGATCGAATACCGTGATGACCCAGGCCGCAGCAGTTGGGCCACCGAAGCATAAGGCACGCTGAAAGTCTGCTCGGTACCGTCGGACTCACGTACAGTGACCTGTAGATCCCCGCCGTAGCCGGTCGGGTACAGATCGTTGATCAGGAACTCGCCCGGGGTGACCGTGGTTTCATACAACACCTGACCGCCCTGGCGTACGGTAACGCGGGCGTTGGTACGGGCAATGCCACGGATATCCGGCGCATAACCGCGCAGGGACTCCGGCAACATCCGCTCATCAGTAGCTAACTGAATACCGGTAAACGGCAGCGTATCGAACAGTTGCCCGGTGGTGTTCGATTGGCCCATCAACACGCGCGCCTTGAGTACTGGAATATCGCGCTGCAAATAAGTATTGAGGTTGTTGTACTGGTTCGGTCCGTTGTCCATCCGGGTATAAGACCCGTTGTGACGGAGATACCAGGCGCCGACATTCAGCCCGGCGTTCACACCAGCAAACAGCGAATTGAAGGTATTACCGTGCGATTCGCTGGTGTAGCCGTTGACGTTGTAGCCCATCAAGAGTGCCGGTACGCCGCTGTCCCACAGCTCCGGGCTAACGGTGCCGCGGGCGGTGTTGAGCATGTAAACCTGCGGCACCACAATATCCAGACGTTGCTCATTACTGTCGTAATTCACCTGAGCTTCCGGTAACTTGCTTTGGAGATCGAAGCAGACATCCCCTTTGTCCAGCGAGGTTAAAAAATCCGCTGGCAGCTTGGCGTAATCAAACGCAATGTTTTTAATCAGTTCGCGGGTCAGGCAGGGATAAACGCTTTTATCTGCCCGCGCTTTGAATTCAATGTCAGTATTGCTGATCGGTTGATTATTAACATATAAAGCCGTTTTATAGATCCCAGGCAATCCCGAAGAGCCATTGGCAAAACGACTGAGGTCAACGGACTTCTCATCATCCACATTCAGGAATGACGCATCGAACTCAAGATTTTTGGCGATGTCTTGTGGTGCAGAAACCGCGTTCTCAGCATTAACGTTAGCCGCAAAAAAAGTTGATAAAATAGCTATGGCCAGTGGCGATAACTGGCTACACAGGCCATATTGAAAATATTTAGACATAGATATCCCTTCAAGAACTGATTCCTGAATAGCGGTCAACCGATTAATGCGGGAGTGTTTTATATAGCGGGGGCGTTATTGTATCACTGCATCAAAAGTATTAACCGCACCGTAATCATTTACGAAACTCCCTGTAACCTTACTACCTGCACTGCCCGCCAAGTCCAATGTCATGGTGCTACGGGGGGCCACCATCGCATGGTCAAGTTTTTTGCCATTAACCGACAGGTTGACCAACGAGACATAATACGGCGTTGGGTTGCTAGCCTGTACCCGGTTACCCTGGCTGTTCCAGGTTAGCGCTTTAGCCGCTTCATTGGCGTTACCTTGCAGACCCGCAGGGCGATAGAACAGCTTGATGCGCGAACGGAAAGCCATCTGCAAGCGGTTCTCGGTCACTTTAGCCTGGGTTTTGGCCGGAACTTCCAGTACGTTCAGCCAGAACACCGATTCTTTATCCATCGGCAGCGAGCCACCGGCGTAGCTGATACGTAACGTCTGGCCCTTGCTCGGCTCCACACGGTTCATCGGGGGCGTCAGGACAAACGGCACCTTGATCGCGGCCGGTTTGGCGTCGGCGTCACCGTTATCGATCCAGCTTTGCAACAACACCGGTGATGGACCGCCATTACTGATTTTGACGCTGACTTCTTTGGCATCAGAGGGGTAAATCACCCGCGTACCACTAATCACCACGCTGGCCAGGCTACTGACGCTGAACAAGGCTGCGGCGGCAACAACGCCAACTTTTAGCACATTAGTAGAGAGTAATTTCATCATAAACTCCGGGAACTGACAGATTGGGAGGGGCGTACCCCTCCCACAGTCCATTACTGGTACTGAATAGAATAAACAACGTTGCTGACTACGGTACCCGCAGTGGTTGCTGCCTCTGCGTAGTAGCGAACGATGTACGGCAGTGTGGTGCTACCACTGGTAACGTCTTTATAAGTCATCGCGGTGGTCTGCTCTTGGCTACCGGCTTTGATCACGGCCTGAGTCGGGCTGGAAGCGTCCAGCAATTGCAGGCTGACGTTGGTAGCCGTACCGGTTGTGTTAAACAGGCGGCCAGTCACCGTATCAACAGAAGAACCCGCCTGGAAGAAAGCGGAGGCAGTCTCCAGGGTCCCTGAACAGTTGCTCAGGGACATCACGAAGCCGGTATCACCTGCTGTGCGAGCAGCGTTTTGCAGTTGGTTGGTGCCGACGGTTGGCAGAATGACGGTCGCGTCCGCACCCTGGCCATCAACCACAACGTCACAGGTATTGGCAGTCAGTTCACCGTTAAAAGTGATGGTACCGGTAGAAGCTGCCTGGGCCAGGCCAACAGTACCGAAAACAGCGATCAGGGATGCAGCGATTGCTAACTTTTTCATATATATTCCTACTTACCTTGTATTATGAATACCATTTTAATATCCATTAAAATGGCCTGGTGAATACCCATGGGGATGGATATAGCTAGATGACTCCAGCATTTATATTAACAACAACTTACTTAACAAATAGCGAAGAGACTCGCTGGTTATCGACGGAGTAGCCAATACCATGAACGTTCGCTATAAAATCTTCCGGGAGCCCAAGTGACGCCAGTTTCTTACGCAATTCATTTATTGCATGCCATAAACGCTGGCTGGACGAAGATAAATTAATCTCCTCCCAAACGTTTTTCATTATGTCATTTTTATAGATGACGGCATCCTGGCTATTCGCCAGCAAATAAATCAGTAATCGGGTCTGGATCTCGTTTAGAGAGATAACCTTGAAAAACAGGGTGCGCTCCGAAGCGCCATCAGAGTAATAAAGGAGTCTTCGATTGGCAATATCGAATTGAATGTCATCATCAATTAGGAATCCATAAAGTCTATTTTCCATATGCATCTCGGATTATTATTTTGGTTTAATAACAAAAATAACAAACCTCCCTTAGGTGAGACATTATAGGAGCAATTTCCACTATGGCAACCGCGCCAAGATGATCACATTGCTATCTCTAAAAGTCTCGCAACAGCCTTAAATACCGAAAAACAAAGCTCGATCAGCATTTAACGCTAGCTGACGCGAATCATTCTGGTGTTTTTCATAACTCATTACTTCACTTCATTTGAGTAGTCATAAATGTCAAAGATTTTTATCTTACAACATTTATAGCTACCCATTAAATTTTACTCATTAACATTCAATCCGTTACCTACAAACCCACGATTAGGATTTATCTGTTACACCGATATATAAAAGACGCTACCGGTGAATCTATCCTTTACCTCAGTAAGATGAAGCCGCTTTACTTCGCTCCCCCCTTGCTGATGGAATAAATACTAGGCGATTGATGGGATTATTCTGAGTGAAGTAGTTTTATTCTTGATAAAAAACAAAAAATGCATGTAATTCAATAAATTAAAGAATAACATTAAATCATAACAGACTATTCTCAACCGTTCTTAAATGACAGTCACTCTCATTTAAGATTGATTATTAACATATTGTTTTTTAAATGAATGTGAATTGTTACTGATTTTTCATGCCACTATAAACGGTTAAACTATACTTTAAATAATCCGGACACTCAGACAACAAAAAGATAATATACTGAAATGAAACATAAAGTTATCATTAACGACACCGTACTGTACCTCCCAGAAGAGCACCGTCTGTGCCCGCTGCGCGCTCGAGGCAAAGAAACCGTTTTAAACGTTCCTGCCAGCCGTTGCCTGCAATTAATGTTGCAACGCCCGGGCGAGGTAATCAGTCAAAGCGACTTTTTCAATGAAGTCTGGCAAAAACATGGCCAGTATGTCACTGCCAATACCCTCTATCAGAACATCTCATTGGTAAGAAAAGGGATGCGGGAAGCCGGGCTGAGCAAAAACATCATCCGCACGGTTCCCAAAGTCGGAGTGGTTTTTTCCGGCACCGTTGAAATACAGCAAGAAGAGAGCGCCAACGTCATAGTGCAGCAAAGCAATAAGCCAGATCCGCTCCCAGTCGAGAGCTCACAGGCCGAAACTCTGCCGCCAGAACGCACGGTTTTAAACCAGACCAAGCTATTGCGCTATGGCCTGTTTACGGCGTTCATCCTGGCTATGTTGATCCTGCTGGCCAGCAATCAATCGCAAAGCGCACGTTTTTTTGACAGCCACACTAAAGCGGCCACGATCAATCAATGTTCTGTCTATATAGATAGAGACGATCTGGAAACCAATGTGGCCGGCTACAAGGAGTATTTAACCGTTAACAATGTAGTCTGTAATCCGGATGAGTTTGTCTACATTACCCGAACCCCGGCAAACCACAACACGCTGGTATTATTTTGCGATACCACTGCACAAGGCGATCTGAGATGTTCCTCACGATTTCAAATCGATAATCAGCACGACCCTCTTGCTGGCCTACGACCAGCAGGGAGGCAATAGCGGTTCAGCCATATAATGACCAACGGCGGCGCTTGGTTGAGCGGTAGATTGCAAGAGATCTCAAGATGGGTTCACTGCCGAATATGGGTTATTAGGGGAGCTTGCCGCCCCCCTTCTCTCTCATGTCATATTTCCTGCCCACTTCAACCTCAGGCCAGTGCTTTAGCCTTCAACTGCTGGTATTCACTTTCGGTGATCACACCGTCATCCAACAGCTTTTTGGCATCCGAAATTTGCTCGGCCGGCGATTTGCCTGCCACCTCACGGATATACTCGTTGGTGGCTGAGACAGATTTTTGCACTTGCGCACGATGCCGCTCGGCCATGCCTTTACCACGGGCAATCAGATAGACCAGGGACGTTAACAGCGGGATGAACAGCAGGAACACAATCCATACTGCCTTATAAAAGCCGCTCAGTTGGTGATCGCGAAACAGGTCGGAGACGACCTGGAACAGGATAAACAGGTAGGCGATGAAAAAGAAAAATGAAAACGTGGTAACCAGAATATCCCACAGGGTAAGTAGGTGATAGGTCATTAGCGCTCCTTATGGTCTAGCAAAACCAGGATAAAACGGCTTTCAATAACAAATTGATGTTTTGCACCATAAGTATATGTCGAACTTTCATTTTTTCCATGTTGGGCGGGAAAAATACGGCACAGGGAGAGCATCTGGATGGGTAAAGCACGGGGCCCTCACCCTAACCCTCTCCCACAGGGAGAGGGAACCGATCGAGTGGGCTGAAAATGTGGTGATACATCTTGGGTAGGGGGCGTTCAAGTTTACTGAGATGACTTCTTTACTTCCAAAGAGTAGGGACTAACAAGCCTCCTCTCCCTTAGGGGATTCACTTTGGATGAGAAAGAGATCGAGTGTGCTGAGCTTATCGCTTTACTACCCAACGAGCAGGGGTTAACAGCTCCCTCTCCCTGTGGGAGAGGGTTGGGGTGAGGGCTATGCGTTACGCCAGTGGCCATGCAGGATGACATCGTCGACAATTTCCTGCACGGTCAATTTTGCCTCAACGTCATTAAAAAAATCACTGGTCACGATCTCAGTCTTATCATTCAGCCCTGCAATCACCGTGAGGTGACTAGCCGGGTAGACCTCATGGACGCGAGTTTGCAGTTCGTCCAGCAACGCCTCACGGGCTTTCTCAGAGAGGTTGTCGAACAGATTGTTATCAACTTTTATTTGAATATTCATTTGGCAGTCTCTAGCAAGGGGCTTGGGGTTATCCTTATCATGATAGGCTCAATGTACAATTTTTGGCTAGTGCCGGTTCACTACGCTGTACATCAACTTTTTATTCTGACAAATGTGAAATTCATTACACTTTACTCTATTAAGAAACCCAATATTCATTATGTTTGCGGGAAACAGTCAAATTATAGACTGTATTATCAATGCTAATTAAACAGTGCAATTGCCCTCCCCCGTAAATGCTGGATATTGACGGTAGTCACCTGTAATATCACAATAAACACCAAATAGGAATTATCCTATGAGATTACCTCCAACTGCACTTTTAACAAACTTTTATTGCACTCTTTGGATTTAATAACGGTAGGTAAGAACTTTATTCTATTTAATCCTAACTCTGGCGTTTTTTAAGCGAAAAAAAATAGGAGTTTTCTTTGGTACAGCGTAAATTTCTCACTCTAACAGAAGTCCGCAAACTGATGAGTGCTGCCAGAAATACACCGACTGGAGTACGAGATAGCTGCCTGATCTTACTGGCTTTCCGCCATGGATTCCGTATCAGCGAACTGCTACGCCTGCGCTTTCGCGATCTTGAAATGGCCGAAGGACGGATAAATATACGCCGGCTTAAAAATGGATTCTCTACCGTTCATCCTCTGATGAATGACGAATGCGAAGCAATTCTGGAATGGAAGCAGCACAGGGCCCAATGGAAACCCGGTGCAGACCCGGACATTATCTTTATTTCTCAGCGAGGAACCCAGCTATCGCGGGGTCAAGCCTGGCGCATTATCCGTCAGGCTGGCGAACTGGCGGGCACGGTCATCAATACGCATCCCCATATGCTACGCCATGCCTGCGGCTATGAACTGGCGGAAAGAGGTGCGGATACCCGATTGATTCAGGATTATCTGGGGCACCGAAATATTCGCCATACCGTACGCTATACCGCCAGTAATGCGGCACGATTCGCGGGGATATGGGAAGCGGGTAAACGCAAAAACGGCTAAACCCGCCGGAATAGCCTTACTTTTTGTGTATTATACAGCAAACTATGCTCCACCACCGCCGGAGATCGCTGATGACAGCGATCTCCAAATCAGGCGGTAACCGATATAGGGCTATTGATTAAAACAGGCATAGAGCTCGACTTCACTCTCAATGCCAAGCTTGCCCATCATGTTGCGTTTATGTGCACTCACGGTCTTGACGCTGCGGGAAATCTTCTTCGCTATCTGCGAAATACTGAAGCCCTCCTGCAATAAGCTATAAACCTTTATTTCCGATCGGGAAAAAGGTCTGGCATCGGCGTTGGGTAGACTGGCCCCCTGTTCACTACGCAGAGACGGACTGATAACAATCTTGCCAGCCAGAACCTGATCGACCTGATTAACTAACTGACGAATATCTTCAGATAAAGCAATATAGGACACCCCCGGTAGATAACCTGGGCATTCCAACACCTGTTTTCCTGGCACATCGGTCATAATCAGTAACGGTTTGTCCTGCCTGACTGATTGAACAAATGACAGCAGCTTCGCCCCCATAGTGATATTTTCATTCAGACCATAGAGCTCACTGACGATCAGATCAACAGCAGATAAATCATCATCAAATACCAAATCATAGATAGAGTGCGCCGGTACGATCTCAGCGTCGGGCAGTTTGCGCCTGAATAGCTGATGCAAACCATGCCAGGTAACAATGCAGGGATGCATAATCATTATTTTTTTCATCGAGTCTCACCACTCAGTCCGTTTATCTTGGTTAAATAAACCAGCTTACCCGCCAGCAGGTAGAGCTCCTCATTGGTTGTCATCTGTAACTTTCTAATGATCGATTTCTTCTGCGTGCTGATGGTGCGTACATCTTTGCCGGTCACATTGGCGATAGCCGTGGCACTACGCCCGCGCAGTAAGGCCAGCGCAATCAATCTTTCCTGCTTACCTAATAAAGCCGCATTTTTGGGCGCTTTGTCAGTCCGATCGCGGCCTAAAAACTGGGTGATTTGATAAAGGTTAACCGGATCGATCAATACCGTATCTACGCCAAACGCGTGGAGAAGTTGCACCATCCAGGCCATATCATGCTGCAACCAGATCACCGAGTTGGTTTTATGATGATAACTGGCAATATCTGACAAAAAGGATAATAACGACAGATAGTCAGTGCCACGAGATAATGAGCTAAACAAGATCACATCAGGTTTAAATTCATAAACTTTCTTTTTGGCATCGGTCAATTTACTGACCCGGCAAAAACTTAACTCCGTGCTGCCCGCGTCCCCCAGTAACCGCTGCAGCCCGATCCAATTGATCCTGGATGGCTCAACAACCAGAATTCGCTTGCGGCTTTCCGCTGTCGCATGCTCGGCTTGCTGATGATTTGCCTGCTGCATTTTTCCTCCTAAATAACCGTGTTTAGTGCCGTTTCCCCAGGCTTGAGGCCTCGTTCATACGCACATTCAAGGATACAAAAAGGTCACACCCACCACGGCCTTGACGTTACCCGCCACTACCTGACCGGTTGTGCGTGCATAGTTGGCGGTCAAACCTAAACTGACTGCAGAACTACCGACGGTCCCCAGCGCGACGTTCCTGTTGGTCGGAATAGCGCCATTGCGGTTGGCAACCTGAATACCAATTCCCTGAGCCACCGGTGCAGAGGCAGTGTTGGCAAAAATCGTGGATGCGGCATCCGTGGTTGGCCCGGTCAGGTAATAGGCCAGGTTTTGGTTCTGGGCACAGCGTACCGTCAACGGTATCGAAACCGTTCCCGGATATTCAGGCAGATTCACGGTGACATCTCGGGAAGAGACATCACAGCCACCGGTAGGGATCACCACGCTATTGCTGGCATAGATATTCCAAATATACGCATGCGATTCCCCCACGTTATTGGTTTGATGCATATTTAACACCGCAATCAAAGAACCACTGGTAATCGCCACGCCACCTGCGGTGCTGATAGGCGTGAGATAAAGCACGGCGGGCCATGGCGTCATAGTGGTGGTTCTATAGACAACGGACTTGGTTTCAGAGGTTGTCGGGAATGGGTAAGAAGTACCGTCATACACAAAGCTACCGGTGAAACTTGCTAGTACGCCACCATAGGCCGAACCTCTTTGCAGAGAAACGTAGTCTATTCGAGTATCTGGATAATCATTTCGGCAGGATATCTGACGGGACAAATCAACGATCAGGTTTTGGCCCACCCCGATCTGCGGAGTCAAATCCACAAACACGTTAGCGCTGCCGCCACCGATAGGGATGGTTGCCCCAGCCGCCGTTCGGCAAGCAAAGGCATGGGCACTGGATGAATAGCCAATCAAGAGCGCAGCTGCACCCAGATATTTCAGAAATACGCGGATTAAGTCTTTCATATGTTCTTCATCATCAGGAATAGGTGTAAGTCACGTTGATCAGGGATTGAATCGACCCCTGCGTCACATTGCCGCTGGGCGTGATGGCCCTCACTTGCAAAACCAGGCTGGCGGCCAGCGATGCGTCATTCACCGCCACGACTTTGGTACTGCCGTTGGGCAGATTTACCCCGCCGCTATCGGCCAGCTGCAACGCAATATTGCGGGCTGCGCCCTGATTGGCGTAATAGTTCCGGGTGCTATCGGCCGTGCCGGAAAAGGTCGCGGTTACCTTTGAGGTCCCCACCGGGCAGTTGGTGAGGTTCAATGTCACCGAATGCCATGGCGAAGTCGCACCTGCCGCCAGCAGGTTGAAGGTATACAAATCACCCAGCTCTACCGTGGTGGACACGGTGGATACCGTGCAGGGTTTTGCCACCACCTTGCCATTGATGGTGATGTTGACATCTGCCGCATGCGCCAGGGGGAGTACCATCATCAGTAACCACCCCGCGATCGGAACCAGCTTGCTCATGTTCATAGCCCTTTTCTCCGGTTACTGAAATTCCAGGGTGAAGTTTGCCGTCGCTCTGACCTGCCCGGCAGTCACCGGGGCGCGGGTTGCCATCAGGCGCGCATAGAAATACAGCGTATTGGATTGCCCAGCGGTGATGTTTGACCAGTTCAACCCGCTCGAGATCTCATTGAGAGCAATGGCATTGCCGCTGTTATCGAGGATCTGTATGCCCATGCCGGCTGCCGCACCGGCCCCACCGTCGATTTTCAGCAACGTCAGATTGTCGCTGTCTGCCACACCGGTGAAACCCGTTTTCACCGCGATGGCTGAACCGCCACATTTATCGAGCACGATGCTGAACGGCACCATCGGCGTCGTCGCCCCTACCCGATGCAGCTGTTTGGCCGCATTACTCATCAGATCCACCACAAAACTTTGCGACCCCGGAGCTATTGAGCAGGCATTGTCCTTAACGTAACCGTTAATGGCGATGGTGCTGTCCGCGGCCTGCGTTACCCTGGTGCTAAACAGCGCCAGCAGACACAGGCTATAAAGTTGTATTCTCATTGCTCGCCTCTCCCGCCCGGCGTCATCGGCATACTGCCGTTAGATAGCTGAGTGCCCGCTGCTGACTTTCCGGCGGCAGTTGGTAACTCGTCACGCATTGCTCGCCTGCACCCTCACCCCATTTGGCTTTCACCTCGCCACGTGGTGGCAGCCCGGTCAGATAGACCTGCCCACCGTCGGCAACAATGCTGCCAGAGCGGCCATTATCGAAGGACACTACCGTCCCGAATGGCAACGGCTGTCCGTTATAGGTCAGCGTCATCAGTACCTTCAGCCCGACATGGGTTTTAAAATCGGCCAGCACTACCGCGCCGTGATTCGGCACCACGCTGACCACCGCGTCATCCAGCTCGACGTTGTTTGCCAACGTATTAGGGTTCAACGCCACGCGGTTTTCCCGGTAATCCATGGCAAACGGCAGTACGGCATACCCCCGCGAGTCGGTACGTATCCCGCTCTGGTTTTCCACCGACACGTTACCCGCCCCCGGTGCTTTGACCAGGATCAGGGTGTCGTTCAGCGGTTGACTCAGGGTGATGCCGTTCTCATGCGCCAGCACGCCGCCGCTTAGCCCGTAATACAGTTGGCTGGTACCGCTGCTGCGGCTGTAACCCACGTTGGCGTTGCCAGAAGCCCCGCGATAGTTCAGCGAGGTGTTACCCGTCCCGCCTGAAGTGCCCGTTCCGCCTCCGGCGTAACCGGCCTGCACGTTGTAACTCAGGTTGTTATCCTCCAGTAACGTGCCATACACCCCAGCCTGATTGGTCATCCTGCCGCTCAGATCGTCAGACATGCTGTAGCTGACGCTGGAGCGGTTGAAAGCGGACTGGCTGTCGGAACGCAGCCAATGGCTGAACGGGATGCTGATGTTGAAGGCCAGCATATTGTCGCGTCCGTCCTGCCAGGCATTTTTGGTCAGACTGTAGCTGAGGGTATAAGTGATATCCTCCAACGTACCGCTGAAACCGGCCTGCAGTTGTTCATCCGCCTTACCTACCCCCCAATAAGTCTGGTGGCTACCGGTCAGATAAAAGGTGCCATTGTCCCCAACCTGCTGAGTCACCGTCATCTGCAACCGCCCACGCTTGTTGTAGGCCAGATTGTAGTAATCGGTGAGTTTCGGCATGAGTTCGACAATACCTTCATCGGTTGCCGCCTTATAACCGCTCATCTGGCGCCAGGTCGTATCACCCAGCGCGTAATAGCCACTGGTGGAATAGCGGTAACCGAGCAGTTGCAGGTTGGTGCCCCACTCGTTTAATGCCTTGTTATAAAGGAAGCGCAGCGACTGCCCCTGATGGGTGCTGTCATCCGGCAAGGTGGCGCGAGCCTGGGTGATGTCAAACGACACCGCGCCGAAAATGCCCAGGTTTTTAGCCACCCCAAGGTTGAATGCACGATAGCGGTCGGCAAGCTGAGTACCGCCAGACAGCGTCCAGCCGTCGGCCAGCCCCCACATCAGGGTGCCCTGGCCAAAGGTAGGTTTTTCTTGCTGATCGTTGCCGCTGCGATACTGCCCCACCATCACCGTATATCTCACCTGCCCTTGGCGCAGCAGCCCAGGAACCGACGTATAGGGCACGGTAAAGACCTGAGCCGTGCCGTCGGCTTCCTGAATGCTGACCTGCAAATCACCGCCGCTGCCCGATCCAGACAGATCGTCGATGGTAAATGGGCCTGGTGGCACCGTGGTTTGATACACCTCGAACCCATTCTGCTTGACCGTGACCCTGGCGGTGCCACGGGCAATTCCGCGGATCACGGGAGCATACCCTCGCTGGCTGTCTGGCAACATATTGTCATCCGTCGCCACCTGTACGCCGCGGAAGTTCGCGCCGTCGAAAACGTCCCCTGAGGTATAGCCGTCACCCAACGTCAGGCGACTGCGCAGCGGCGCAATATCCCGCTGCAAATAGGTATTGACGTGCTGCCAGCGATTTTGATTGGAGCTCGATCCGCCGCCGCTGGTATAGCTCCAGGTAGTATTATCCCGCAGTCGCCAGGCTCCCAGATTCACGCCGCTTTGTAAGTTAAGGAAGGCGTAATTGCTGTTGCTCGACTGGCTGTTACGGACATTACTGCCGGTGAAGCTGTAATTGAGCAGCCCGGCAGTGATGCCATTTTGCCACTGGTCAGGCGGGATATAACCACGGGCAGAGTTGCCCATGTAAGCCTGGGGAACACTGATAGACAGGCGCTGCCGCCCGACGTCAAAATCAGTGGAGGCTTCCTTGATCAGCGAGGTTAAGGGTACGCAGGCTTCCGATGCCAAGATGGCCATTCCTGGGACAGCCCGGGTATTAACGCCCATGGTGGCCAGTTGGCTGCGAGTCAGGCAAGGCACCAAGGCCTTGTTGTCGGCATCGGGCCGGAAAGAGACATCCCGGGTCGACATAAACCCGTCATTCATATAAATGTCGACACGGTAGATACCCGGAGGCGCCTCAAGTCCCTTTTCGAACCCTGACAGATCGGCTACCTTCGCCGGATCGTCAGCCAGAAAACGAGGGTTGAAGTAATTTTCCGCTCGAGCCGATGCATCGCCACATAGCGCCCACAGCATCAAGGCTAAAGGCGTTAAAGTCAGCTTTAAGATGGGGGCACCCTGGTGGTTATCGTTTATCACTCTGCGACTTTCCGTGCCGTTTTTCAGGTATAGCATGATCCCTCCGGTTCGATACAGGTCGCCCGGCTGCCTGATTTATCTGGTTATAGCTTGATGAAGTGGATGGCGGCTCCAGGCCTTACTGCATCACACCCTTGAATACCGGCGTTTGGGCACCGTAATCGTTGATCGTCCGATAGGAAATCGTGCTGCCTGCATCGGCGGGGAGCGCCACATTAGTCGATCCCATCGGCGACACCATGGTGTTTGCCAACTGCCGCGTGCCGGCGTTCAACTCGCTCAGCGTGATGAAATAGGGTGTAGGATTGACGATCGTCAACTCTTTGCCGCTACGTTTAAAACGCAGTTGCTCCGGAGCCTTGTCTGGCGCAATACTCAGCCCATTGGGGCGATAAAACAGTTTGATACGGCTGGTAATAGCCAATTGCAGGGTGTTTTCATCCTGGCGTGATTTGTCCAGTGAGGGGATCGCTTTGACGTTAACCCAGAACAGGCTCTCCCGATCCTTCGGCAAGCTTTGATTAGTCGCGTCAATAATGCGCAGCGTGTTCTCTTTTTTTCCCTGCATCAAATATAACGGTGGCGTAATAATCAGCCGACCGTCTTTCTGGCCATCGGCGTTTTCTACCCAGGATTGGATCAGATAGGTACTTTTCTCATCGTTATTGCTGACTCCCAAAGTCACCTGCTTCTGATCGGCAGGATAGATCACCCGGGTCGCACCCAGGCCGACTCCGGCGTTTGCCATACCCACATGCCCCGCCGCCAACAACAACAGCACGGACATTGCCTTTCCAACCTTCGAAATTGTTCTCACATTTACCTCGTCCATCAGGATCTGACTTCCATAACACTGCGTGGCCAAAGGCCAAACATTCACAGCGCTATTACTTTTCATCTTGCGGCCAAGGCCTACTGATAAGTCAGTGCGAACCAGGCCTGAGCGTTAGCCAAACCATTGTTCACCGGCTGTCCGGTGGCACGGTATTTCGCTACGAAATGCAGGATCACCGGCCCCTCTTGCAACGGCACCCAGTACCGCGGCGCGGTATTGAGTGGAATAAATCGGCCTCTGTCATCAAACAACGCCACGGCTACGCCAGAGGCGACACCTGGCCCGTCACCAACAGAAAGCACCTGCGGATTATTGCTGTCTGCCATGCCATGGAACATCACGCCCACGTTACGACTGACCGTGGAAGTGCAGTTCTGCAGATGTAAATCAAAGGGGACTGGATCGGCCTCATCGCCAGGCATACGAAACCGGTCGGTGGTGATATTCCCCATCGATACCGTCAAATTGCGATCTCCGGCTTCCACCGAACAGGTTTCAGCGATCACTTCACCCTGAAAGCGCATCAGACCACCGAGAGGTTGTTCCTCCCAACGATCGTCAGCAACGGCCTTCCCCACCAACAGCAGAGTTAGCAGGAGTCCCGCTCCCATTCTCCACATCGCACACTCCTTGCCTCCGATAGCTGAAAATCAGGCCTCCCTGGCCTGTCATCATCATCCTTGATAAGCTAATTCAGCTTACTGATACTGCACCTTGAAGGTCGCATCAGCATTGGCAATACCGGCAGTGGCTACGCCGGTCGCGATATAACGAGCCTGGAATGGAACAATAACGGTGCCATCAGAGAGCGTAGTAGCCGCACTGAAGGTAGCGCCATCAACCGCTAACGCAGTACCGGTGCGGTCAAGGATCTGAACGCCGACGTTGGTTGCGTTACCCGCCGCAGAGCCTTGCAGGGCCAGCGCGGTAGGATAGGTAGCGTTAACCGCTGTGCCGCTGAAAGCAACAGCTGCCTGGGTAGCAACGGTTGAATCACAATCATTCAGTTGGATGTTGAACCCGGTAGCGGAGCTAACATCACCAGCGGTAGCCAGTGAAGTTGTTTTAACCTGCCCCAATTGCACTGTCTGGCCAATAGAACCGGCATCCACGGCACAGGCCGCATTAACAACTTCCCCTTTAAAATGGATAGGGCCACCGTTGACGGTAGTAACCGTTGCCGCATTAGCGACGCCAGCCAGAGAAAGAACTGCGGCAATACCAGCAACCAGTGATTTGATTTTCATACTATTTTCCTTTGAACACATAATGTTTCATAACCATGAAAAAGTGTGGAGGTCGATTCCCCTGGCGGGCAACCGCACAGACTTCATTTCTACTCACGGCCGGACCTCCCTATTCCGTTCAGTTTTCGCCAACAACATGAGACATTTGGGGCTATTTTGTCGCACCCTATAAAAAAACGGTAAACACATTAACATCGAATTAATTGACTGATTTTCATTGCTTAATCATTAAAATAAAAGATTAAATGCTTTGCTATTATTAGGGGGATGTGTTTTTGGATATTTAAGGAATTTGCAACAGCGGGCTGGCGCAGTGGCCAAAATTTAGAGGGTAGAGATAGCGATTTACGGAAGTAAAAATATAACTTTGTTTTTCAGTTAGATAGATATTGATCAAGGAATTTTCTAATACAGGGCATTGCAAAATCTTATCTTTCGTTTAAGAATTAGGAACAGTTTAGCCCCAATTGTTTCATCTTTCACCTGATTATTTATCAATAAATCCTTTATAACCAATCCGTTACGCTCCCACATCCCGACAAAGCGCGCCGCGTTGCTGGCGGTATATCGCACGGTGTGCCTGATGTTACGATGCCCCAGATAATCCTGAATCAAACGGGTATCAGTGCCCCTTTCCGCCAATTCATAGCCGCAGGCATGGCGCAGCATATGGGGATGCGTATGGGTAGCGGTGCCCGCCAGTTCCCCTGCCTGACGGATAATTCGCCAAGCCTGGCCGCGCGATAGCTGAGTACCACGCTGGGAGATAAAAACAATCTGTGGATCCACTGCAGGCTTCCACTGCGCTCTGACCTGGTTCCACTCCATAATCGCCTTGCATTCATCACTCATCAGAGGATGAACGGTAGAGAATCCATTCTTAAGCCGGCGTATATTTATCCGTCCTTCAATCATTTCAAGGTCATGATAACGCAAGTTCAACAACTCGCTGATACGAAACCCATGGCGGAAGGCAAGCAGGATCAGGCAACTGTCCCGTATCCCGGTCTGTTTATTCCGGGCTGCACTCATCAGGTTGTTAACTTCGGTGAGAGTGAGAAATTTACGTTGTGCCACAAAAAACTCCTATTGCAATTAGGCTGGATATTACTCGCTCAAGAATTAATAAAATCTGTCGCTGACAGATTGCTTAAAGCATAGCCTATTGTGATGAAGGATTACCAAATAAAAATAGGTTTACCCACCCGCTGGCTAAAACTAAAAAAACAGCAAGACCATAAAAATTTAATGGGCTATTTCCAACACTTCACAAGCGTAAGATTTATCTCACCAAAAGAGCGTTTTTTAAGCAAGGCCAGGGCTAGCCTGACACCTACAGCTAAAACGAGGTTTTCTCCTAATCACTCTGGTAGACAAAAAATCAGCCAAAAAGAATTTTAAATTTTGTAATAAGATGAAAATGCCATCACGCTATTTTGCTAATCAATTGTTCATCCTGTTATTTTTAACCTGACAGAATGTCACATAACTATAGCGGTAATACATTAGCTTATTACGTGTATTCGCTTTATTGATTGAGAAGTTCAGATAAAGGGAAGGCAGTGGAACGGTAATAACAACCCGCGCGGTAGAAGGTCGTGGAACCTGTCGGAAACGGCTGAGGGCGTCGGCCCGCAAAACGCAGGCTGACGTCCTCAGGATAACACGTTAAAGAATATCCACATTAATCACTGCCGAACCGCGAAAAGCCCCCCCCGCCAGATTACCGTTAACCTTCAATATCGAAGCGATGGGTACGGCTATCGTTTGATTGGCCGCGATCTTTTCCAGAGTGCCAACATTGGCTGGCTGGTCGCGGACAAACAAATCCGCCGCCAGCGAGCCATCCATACGCAGCTTGATACCGGTGGTGGTCGTGTAACCGATCACCGTCACTTTAACCGTAGCACTGGCAGTGCATTTAACGAACAAGTCAGAGCTTTTTTTCAATCCTGGCACGCTAGCAGCCTGAATGTCCCCATAACTGATGTCTACCGAAGTACCAATCAGTGAACAGGCGGGGCCTGGCGGTGGCTGAGGCTTCCAGCCATCACCGGTTCCGCTGTGATGTTCAAGAGAAACGTTCATAGTCGGACCATCCGCAGGACGTTTGCCAACTTCCTGACCCAGCCCGAAGAAACTTATTTCATTGGCTTGCAATGTAAACGTGATAGGGAGGACTTTTGCTAAAACTTCACTACAGTTTCCGCTTGCCACCCCCGACGCGGAGGCAATCATTCGTTGATACATACCCGTGGTGGTACTCAATATCGCGTAAAAGTAAACTGTCTTGCCGGTTTTACACACAGTGGTGTAGCCACCGATACCATCAGGCTGGGCACTAATGGTCTGTTGCTTTGGCCCGGTCCAGCTCACATCGATTCCGGCGGTGTAACCATATAGAGGCATCAGTAGACCAGCAACCAGCACGGTTCTTTTGAGTAGTGCTGTTCCTATTAACGTCATTATCTGTTCCTTATTGCTCTGCGCTGTTACTGATTAGCGCCTTCACAGAGGCCAAGCGGCGTCAGCCCCTAGTCATAGGTCAATGCAAAGGTCATGCTGGCACTGAAAGGGCCGCGGTTAATGGTTCGGTTGGTAATCGCGTCTGGCTCGCCTTGCACATAAGCCATCATGCGCAGATAGTTGTCCCCTGCCGCTAATGGGTAGCGATGAGTGCCCAACTGGTTCAATGGCACAGGATTGCCATTTTCTGTCTCAACGCCAATACCAATGCCCGATGCCTGGCTGGAGGCATCCAGCGCCAGTAATCCCGGCAAGGCAGGATTTTCCACCCCGGTAAAGGTGATCTGTACCGATTTGCTCAACGTCTGATCGCAGTTGCTTAGATGCAGTTTGAACTCCCAACTGCGGGTTCTTTGATTGTGATACAACTGTTTGTCGATCACCGTACCAAAATCCAACGGAATGGTTTCTTCACCCGGAGGGATGATGCAAGGTTCCGCCACCAGCGTGCCGTGTAAGCGCATCTTTGCCGCCTGCACGCCCTGGCTCAGCACTAGCAGAGCGACGGTGGCGCAGAGATATCTCAGTATTTGCCGCATATCAGCTCCTTATTGGTAATCCGCAAGCAGCGTCGCCGTGACTTCAAAGGCCCCTTCTGTCAGCTCGGTGCCCGGTTTTTTAACCGGCACGGCTTCTAACATCGGTGGATTTTTTGGGTCAATAGAGATAGGCGTACCGAGCTCAAACGGCTCGCCGTTCTGGTAAATTTTGATGCCCAGATTGGCAATGTTGGTCTGTAGCGTTGCCGGCTCAAAGGCGGCCGCCGGGCCGATCAGCGTCAGTACCATGCTCCAGGCGGATCCCGCCGTACAGTCCAACACGTAATCAACCTGTCTGCGGTGCTTCACCCCATCCACGCTATTGACGCCGATCCGGTCAAAAGGCACGTCGAGGTCTTTGCCGTTGTTCACCTGGCAAGGAGGTGGCTCAATCAACGTACCGCTAAAGCCCATATTTTCTGCCGCTTGCAGTGGGCTTATGGCCAGCAGAGCAAACAATAGCAATAGTGACATCCCTGCAACCGATCTCATTCCTTTCTCCCGTTTCACTGGTAGTCGACCACCATCGTGGCTACCGACGTAAAGTAGCCAGCGGTGAGAGTGCCCCCTGGGCGCTTCACCAAGGTGGCAAACAATACAGGCTGATTTGGCAGCGTGAAATTCAGCCAGCTATTCACTGGCATTGCCTGGCCGTCATTTGACAAGGCGATCCCCAGATCGCCTTTCGAGGTTTGCAGAGCGCCGGCAAAACCGGCGTCCGTGCCCTGGATCTGCATTTTTAACGCGTTGGTATTGCCTGCCGAGCATTCCAACGTGTAAGGCACCGGCTGGCGGTAGTTGATACCATCAACCCGGGTCGTCATCACCTCGTTGGTAAAATCCACCATGATGGTTTGATCCCCGTTAATCACGCAGGGCGGCGGCAGTAAAATGTTGCCCGAGATAGTCAGGTTGGACGTCGCAGCAACGGCTGATGACATGCCCAAAACCAGTATCAAACCTGCAAGTCCCGTCGACGTTATCCACGGCATAGTTCACCTCTGTTGCGTGTAGGCTATGAGTTACGTTTGCCAGGTTCTGCCTGACAGGTATCACCCGCACAGCGGAAAATAAGTTCTGGGCGGCCACCGAAGTCATTCACGTAGGTCAGCACCGGCGCGCTACCTAAAGCACTGACGCTGGCGCTTAACGGTGCATTGGATTTAGGGGGAACCATCAACGGAACAAACCCTTTGGCGCTCTGGCCACCTTTAGTGGTGCTAGCCTCAACGATAGTGATGTAATACGGCGTCGGGTTGTTGATCACATAGCGATCGCCCTGGCGCGTCAGCGTCATTTTTTCCTGCCACGGCGTACTCATCTGTTCCTTGGTCGGTTCAATCGCCTGCGGGCGGTAGAACAGTTTAATGCGTGTCTGCAGCGCAATTTGCAGCGTATTCGGCTTGTCGCTGCGCGGTGGAATTTCACGCAGGTTGAAATAGAACAGCGATTCACGATCCTGCGGCAATTGCTGCAAAGCTGGCAGTCCCTGCACTTTCACCTGGCTTTTGGCACCAGACTCAATACGCTGCACCGGAGGCAGAACGATCAGCGGGCTGGTGATCTTGTTCCCCTGCTCATCCTCAATCCACCCCTGAGCCAGATAAGGCAGGTGTTTGTTTTCATTGCTGACGTTCATGCTGACAGACTTACTGGAAGCGTTATAAATCACCCGGGTACGATCCAGGGCAATCGCCGCATTAGCCTGTGAGGTAAGGATGGCCAGCAGCAAGGCACCAGCAGTTAATAAATGTGTGGTCGTTAATTTCATCAGTCTTTTTCCGTTCAGCTTCTGTTTTCCGTTGCCGGATTTTCCCCTGCGGCGATTGGCCGGCAAGGCAGCAGTAAATTCTGTGTCCCTTGCGGTGGGATATGCGTTGGCAGCGTTATTTCGCACTGGGTGATACCATTCCAACTGGTGGTCATCTTGGCGCCGGGCTGAATACCACTCAGATAAACGCTGCCGTCATCGTTGATAATGCCAACGTCCCGTTGCTTGCTATTTTGTACCGTAGCCCCGAAAGGCGGTGATGACCCATCAGCCAGACGAACCACCGCCATCGCTTTTTCACCAGCCACCACTTCAAAACGCCGTAAACCAATCGCCCCTTCGGTCAATGTCGCCTGCTGCACCGAACTGAGTGCCTCGGTCTTATCGTCCAGCGCGTTCAGATCGATGCTGACCTGGTTGCGGTAGTAGCTGTTAAGATCGGACACCACGGCTTTACCAAACCGGTTGGATAAGGTGGTGGCACCATAACCGCGCACAGGAACGCCTGCGACTCCGTCGGTATCCAATAAAATGCGCGTTCCGCCTGGCATGCCAATCCGATGCATAGCCACGCCCTCCCCGGTCGCCGTCACCCCACCTTGCAGCATCAGGCCCAGAGAGCTGGAACGCCCAGCTTGATAACCCGCGTTGGCACTCACTTGCGCGTCGTTGCCCAAGTGGGTGTAGTAACCGCTGGCAACCGCGCCTTGGCGAGCAGCGCCTGCACTGATCTGATAGGAGTCGGCGTCATTCACACGACCGAAATACCCCACCTGGTGAGTATTTTCATTGCGATCCCATGACCCGCTGTAGGTGATGGAACTGGAGTGACCCCAGGGAATGGTGAGCGCCAGATACATGCCGTCGTCATTGGTGCCGTTAAATTTGTTGCGATAGGCGGTCAACGAGAGGTTAAGATCCTTGAACTTGCCCAGATCGAAGTATCTCGCCAGCGACAGGTTATAATGATCGTTGGCACTGTCGTTCCAATAGGTCTGGTGGCTGTAATTGATAAACGTGCTCAGGCCCAGGTCGACAAACTGCTTATTGAACGTAACGGTGTACATCTCCTTGCTGCTCTGGGTGCGGTAACCGGTAGTCCGTGCGTCCAAAAATTCGCTCATGTTCATAAAGTTGCGTTCTGAGAAGCGATAGCCGGCGAACGTCACCTGGCTGTCATAATCGTCAAAACGCTTGGAATAACTGAGGCGGTAAGAGTTACCAAACAACGAGCTTTCCTGCGGCAAATTAGCCCGGGATTGGGTGACATCGAACGACAGTGCGCCCAGCATCATCAGATCGCGGCCAACCCCCAACGCCAACGCGTTATAGTCGTCGCTACCTACGCCGCCACCGTACAGTGACCAGCCATTGCTAACCCCCCAGGAGAATTCGCCGGTGGAGAACAGTGGCCCGCTGACGTTGTGTTTCCAATCGCTTGGCCGGCCTGCCGCGAGTTTATAGCGCAACGAACCTGGACGCGTCAGATAAGGGATACTGGCGGTGTTCACGATGAACTCCTGCACGCTGCCATCCTGCTCCTCAACGCGAACCTGCAGTTGGCCGGAAACCGCATCATTCAAATCCTGAATACGGTACGGGCCTGGGGCGACCTGAGTTTCATACAACACGCGGTCCTGCTGGCTAATGGTCACCTTGGCATTGCTTTTGGCGACACCACTGACTTCCGGAGCATAGCCGCGTAAGTTAGGTGGCAACATGTTGTCATCGGTATTAAGCGTAACGCCGGTGAAACGGAAGCTGTCGAAAATATCGGAATTGAGAAAGTTTTCCCCGAGCGTCAGGCGGGCAAGCAGCTTGGGCAAGGCCCGATAAGCGTAATAACGGCTCCAATCCAGGCTATTTTCGCCGTTGCCGCCAGACTGATTTCTCATCTGCAACTGCCAATCCGCGCGCAGACGCCAAGGGCCAAAGTTGGCCCCGGTAGTCCCATTACCACTCAGGCTATAGGCCTGATCCTGGTGCTGCTGGCGCGAGGTCAGGAAATTCAGGTTATAGTCAAACAACGCACCGGTAATGCCGTTATCCCAACGGGAAGGCGGATCCCAATCCTCAGAACTGTATTCAAGATAGGCTTGCGGCACGCTGAGCTGCAGGGATGACGTCGCCAAATCGCCCTGTACCGTCAATCCTGAAATACTTTGCAGATCGAGACATTGCCCATCGTCTTCCCAGATAATGTCCTTGAGCACGCTGTCTCTCAGGCCAAACAGCTCGATCAGTTCAGGCGTCAGGCAAGGTTCGCTGCTTTTAGGATCTGCTTTAGAGGGCGCGAAGGTGATTGAACGCTCCGCGATTTGCTGCTGGTTGAGAAACACCGCCATGGTGTAAGTCCCTGGCATAATATAGCCGCCACGGGAGAAATGGCTGAGATCGAGATTTTCCCGATCTTTAATATCCAACACATCGGTATTGAACTGGATATCATCTGCGGCATGCGTAAGATAAACCGGGCTTCCCAGCGATAAAGCAATACAGACCCACAATCCGCGCAGCCGGAAAGTAGAATTCGCAACAGGTTTGGCCATCGATAAAAATTCCGTTTATCAGTAATAATCCATTTTGAAACGCACGGTGGAGCGGTACTCACCGGCTCGCAGTATCTGGTGATTCGGCAACAGGTTTACGGTGTATTGCAGGAGCTTATCTCCGGAGCTTAACTCTGCCAGGGGCATAGCTACGCCGGGTAATGCGATGTTGCCTGATTGGTCTTTGATCTGTAGCCCAACGCCTTGGGCCTCGCCTTCAATACCCAGTAATGCGCCATCCTTCAAACCATCAAAGGTCACGCGGAATGCTTGCCAATCGGGCATCGTGGGATCAAAGCGTGGCAAGGTGCAGTTAATTAAGCGAATAACAAAAGGTTTGGCGATACCTTGCCCATCATGAGCAATCTGTGACGCAGGAACGGTGATCATCTCAATCACTTGCTCACGGCTGCTCATCTCAATGGCGCAGGCAGTTTCAATAATGCTGCCTTCCATGACGACACGGCCCCGTCCCAAAAACGTATCCGCCGTTGCGGTTACGCTAAACAGAGCGCTGAGCAGGCAACTCGCCACGATATATTCCATGTTGTTCACGCTGTTAATTCCCTTCGACACCATGACCTTAAGAATAAACATGCGGGTTTCCCCGCATGTGTGACCGTTAAACCGGTTAAAACTTACTGATAAGCCAGGGTAAAGGTCGTGGTGGTGCTGAAGTCGCCTGGGACGATTTCTGCAGCAGTTTTACCGTCTGCACCCATGTCGCCCTGCAGGTAAGCAGAGAAGTTCAGGATGTTGGTTTGATCCTGGATGCCCTGTGGAGCAGTTGGCTGGCCCAGTTTGATCAGCGTACCGCTACCGTCGGTGATAGCCAGGCTAGCGCCACGAGCAGTACCGGTGATGCCCAGCAGATCGGCGTTACCTGCAGAAGTTGGACCTGTGAAGGTGGTGGTTACCGTTTTAAGGGTAGATGCATCACAGTTTTCCAGGTGGATGTAGAAGTTTTCAGGGGTAGATTTACCGCCGTCTTTCAGCGCTACGTTAGCGATCTGGCCCATTGGGATGCGCTGGTTGTCATCGCCTGGGGCGATAGAGCAAGGTGCATCAATGATGGAACCGTAGAATTCGATTGTGCCATGGCCCGCATCCTGTGCAGCATTGGCAGCATTGGCAGCATTGGCAGCAGAAACAAAACCCAAAGCGATTGCGGCAACCATGAATTTGTTCAGTTTCATTATTTCTATTCCTTTATAAATTGATTGATATAAACAACTAATTAACCATCCATGTCCGGCATGGTATGGGGCACTGCATAAATACAAAGCGTCAGCCCATTAATTAACGGGCTGGCACTTCATTTAATTCATATCTCCGGCACTCAAGGCGAATTACAACGATCAGCCTTCCACGCTGGTACCGTAATAGACCCGCAAGGTCTTATAAAAACCTATTTTATTGGTACAACCGATTTTCTTCATAACGGACACGCGATGACTGCTGACCGTCTTTATATTAATACCTAAAATAGCACCGATCATTTTTGGCGTATAACCGCGAAAAAGATAATAGCAAATCCGTTTTTCTCTATTGCTTAACGCAGCCAGGGTCCCTTTAGGGATAAACTTGTCGCGTTTTGCCCATGTTGTATTTGGTGAATCGGCAATCTGTTTCAGTAGCGCTGTCGAGCACTCATTGGCCGCAATAAAAACAACCCGATCTCTATAGCGTTGATCAATACTTAGCGACAATATATTTAATAATGCAGTACTGGCAATCACCACCATCAACGTCCGGCTTTTCTTTTCACGTATCATTTCGCTAATCAGCAATGCACTGCGTGCCGAGCCATCCGATATCGAATGCTCAAAGGCAATATGACTGTGCTGTTGCTGCAACTTAAGCAAGCTACATCTGATACCTTGTAAAAAATAGCTATTATTGCTGGAGATATGGAAAGAAATCTCGGTTATATCTTCACTGTGATAATCAAAATCATACTCTCTCACACTGCGCCCGTCATCCATAACACTACCAAACTTATCGCCAAATCCATATAGGCTATCGTACATCTGCTTCCCGCCACTATCGCTGAAAAGTTGGATGCATGTTAGCGACCGACACCAAAATGCCATAATCAATTTATATCAACCTGTGAAATTTCATTTAATTAATATAAAAAAATCAATAAAATCATATAATTGAAAAAAATTTCACTTAAGATCAACCAAGCTTAAGAAGATGCCTAGAGCGGTATATTTGAGCATTAACCGACATTAATCAATTTACTAATCAGAAAAATCTTGATAAGTTTTATAGCGCAAGCCAAGGAACAGCCTGGATCCTGGCGGTTCAACGGTGATGCTTTAACAATCAGCAAGAAAAATCTCATTTAATAAAATCGTATACTATCCGTTGTTTTTTGTTTTAATAACGCTCGTGATTTTGGACAAGGAAGTGAAAGGAATGACTAGTAACTGTAGCGGTTATTATTATCTCATCGGTGACAGCGTTGAGTTCTGGCCTGAGGAAAACCTGCTTTACTCTCGTGTCAACGGTGAGAAAATCACGCTATTTATCGCAGCCTCACGCTGCCTTCAGCTCTTATTAAGCCAACAAGGTGAACTGGTTCCACAGCGGGATCTGTTTGAAGCCGGATGGCAAAAAAATGGTTTAGAGGTGTCTAACAATACCTTTTACCAAAACATCCTTATGTTACGTAAAGGATTAAAGCTTGCCGGCTATGAGCAAGCAGTGATAAAAACAGTGCCCCGCCAGGGCCTTACCGTTCCCTCAATGGTTCCGGTAGCAAAAATAATACCGGACACGAGTACAACCTCTGCCGAAGAAATATTTAGTGTAGAGGAAAACCCACTGCCAACACCCAGCAAAGTGGATAAAAAAGCATCCTCTCGGCCTCGCCATCTGTGGGCAATATTGCTTAGTCTCTCTTTTGGTGTCGGTATTGCGCTGTTAGCTGCATGGAATAGCACAGAGAACAAGAATTTCTTCTCTCATTTTAACTTCGTAGGGAATATAGAGCAGTGTTCGGTCTACCTCCACAGCGGCCAGACATCGTTGCAGTCCTACAGGCAATTTATTGCGCAGAACAACTTCACCTGCAAAAAACAGGAGGTTGTCTACTTTACTGCCAACCCATTGGTTCCACGAGCCTCAGTCATTCGCTGCGAATGGCCATTTGCTTCAGGGACCAAGAATCTCTGTATTTCTGAATATTATCTGGAGTGGCAGCATAATGAATAAGCCCCAACTTTTCGGTGTATTTACACTACTCTCTTTGTTGTTCCTGTTGCTCGCGCTGGGAGCATACCGCCTCTATAGCCACTATCAGCAAACACATTTTAACTGCGAAGCCATGTTGCTGGTTCACAAAGATGATGCGGAACTGGCCCTCATGGTTAACTTTATCTTCCAGGGTGATAATGGCATCGTCAGCCTGAAGGGCACCCTTAAGCAGGGCGATAAGACCACCAGCGTCAGCAGAAAAAGCTATTTTGATTTCAATCAGATGAAACAAGTTTATCATCTTAAGTCAATTTCAGCGGTGACCACACCGGCCGACAACAGTGACAGCAAAGATCTCGCCCGTTACCTCCCTCTTTTTTACCTGGAAGCGGGGCTGAAGTTCGACTTCACCGCTTACCCTGCTACCAAAGAAGGGTACGTTTTTTCTACCGGGCAGGTACCGTCATTTTACTGTGCACGTAAGTGAAATTTTGACGTTAACGAGTTTCACTTTGTGGAGGATACTCGTTAACGCTGAGATCGAATGGCTAAAACAGAAAACCGTAGGAAAGTATCTCTTTCCTACGGTGATAATATCGCCGTGGTTTGGTACGGCTTATCTACAGCACATCTACCACAACAACCGCAGACCCGCTGAACGCGCCAGCCTTGACGGTACCCCCTGTGGGGGCGAGAGTCGATGCAATCTGCACATCTGCCGAACCATTAATGGTGATTGGCGGCGGGAATTTTGAGCCGTTGATGGTAATAGTCGATTGTATTCCATTGTAGAAATTGACAGTGTTATCCGATAGAGCGGGGACAGTTATCACAACCTTAGCGGGAGTCGGGCAGGTTATCTTCGCCGTAAGGCTGGCGGTATTCCCAACAAAGGCAGTGCTGTCCACCAGGCCATGGTCGAGCACTGTTGGCCCGGTTATATCGCACCCGGTGGTGAAGGGTTTGAGAACAGTGTTTACGCACGACGTTGTCAGCCTCGCATTAGTGCTGTTAGGACCTTCATAGACAACACAGGTGCGAGTATTTCCTGTGTTCGCATTAACCCTGCTAGCTTTGCCCTTCCAGCTCCCACCTGTTCCGAGCCCGGTTCTCTTCATTAGTTCCGTTTGGAAATCCGACCAATAATAGTAATTCTTTGCATAGGTGGAAGTATAATAACTAAAGGCGCAGTAGGTATCAGTGGCATAGGCATTCCATCCAACATTATTCTTGGTCACACACACGTTAAAGAACGAGGTCGTGCCCGGGCGGATGTTTGTTGTATCATATTGTTCGACACCGTCGGTATAGGTGAAGAACAGCTCTTGTGTTGCCTGGTCGAATTGGGCACTGGTGATGATGAACGCAGCAAAGCTGGACGGACTGGCCATCAGGCAGAGTAAAGCAATTAGCGATTGTATTCGTTTCATGATGTTGTACATATTTATCAGATCTCGATTTCAGGAAAGGGCCGTTATGTGGCGGCACGACTTGCTACTGGTACTCCAGCGCGAAGGTCGCCGTGGCCGTAAATGCCCCCTCGACTATCCCTTGGTTGGCCTTGGCCGCAGGTTCTGCTTGCACATAGGCCTGCAAAGCAATCGTCATGTTGCCCTGCGTCAGTGGCGTGGTGGAGCTTTGGACATTGAGTGGTAACGCCTGGCCAGCCCCCGTTTCCATCCCCACTGCCACTCCACGGGCCACGCTGGCAGCATCCAGCGCCAACAACCCTGGCAATGCCGTGCTCTCGGTGCCCATAAACGTCAGCTTCACTCCCGTTGCCACCGCCATATCACAGTCATCCAGATGCAGCGAGAACGTCTGGCTGGGGGTGCGCGTATTGGTGTACAGGAACTTGTTAACCAGCGTGCCAAAATTCAGCTCTATGGCCTCGTCACCCGGGCGCAGGGTACAGGGCGCATTCACCAGCGCGCCTCTGAATTCCATGTTCTCAACTGCCTGAACCGAGGTGCAGAATAAAAGCGGGCAGGTTGACAGTAGTGCCAGACCGATCCGTGGTAACGCTTGCCATTGCTTCATCAAACGGCTCCTATTGGTATTCGGCCAGCAGCGTGGCGCGTGCGGTAAATGCTCCCGGGCTCGGTGGCTGCGCTGGATCGGCCACTGGTACCGCCATCATTGGCGGGGGGGATTGCGTTGTAACTTGGCTGGCAAACGAGTTCAGATAAAACGGATTGTCATTTCCCAGCGACATATGAATGCCCAATCCCGCGATGCTGCTCTGAATGGCTGCATCATCAAAACGGGTTGCCGTGCCCTGAATGCTCATCCGAACTGACCCTGCGGCGCTGCAATCAATCTGGTAAGGTACCGGCTTGCGGTAACGTACCCCGTCGAGATTACGGATCACCAGGTTGTCGCCAAAATCCACTTCGATCGGGTCACCGTTATTGATAGTACAGGGCAGCGCTTCCACCAGGCCGCCCTGAAAGTTCACCTGCACCGCTTGCGTTGGCTGCACCAGTGCAGCCATCATGCCCAGCAACATTGCCAAGAAAACTGTTTTAGCCGTCATTATTCATCTCTCACTGATAGTCCACCAACAGCGTGGTAACCGCGGTAAAGGCCCCTCCACTCAAAGTGCTGCCCGTGGCCTTAACCGGAACTGCCGTCAGTGCAGGACGAGCCGGATTGGTAAAATTCAGCCAGGTGTTCATCGGCAATTTGACGCCGTCACTGCGCAACTCGAGGCCCAGATTGGTTTTGCTGGTACCTAGCACGCTGGCATCAAAACCTGCCCCTCCGCCCTGAAATTGCAGTTTCAGCGTTGCGGAGGTCGCGCCAGTGCAGTCCAGCGTATAAGTGATGGGCTGTTCGTAATTCACCCCATTTATCCGCCCGGCCAGCATATCGTTGCCAAACACCACCGAAATATCGCTGTTGCTGTTAATCACGCAAGGCGGTGGTACCACCAGGGTGCCGGTGAACTTGACGTCCACGGCCTGCGCCGATAAAGCGCTACTCAGAACGATCGTCAGGGCCAGAACAGGCCATACCGCTGTTAGCTGTTTCATAACACCTCCACCAGCAGCGTTGCCGTGCTGTTGAATACTCCACCCGGCAGAATGGCCCCCGGCCGTTTCACCGGCACGGCACTGATGGCAGGCGGCGTGGCCGAATAGCCGAAGGTAAACCATTCACCCAGCGCTAACGCACTGCTGTCCGGTTTCAACAGCTTGATCCCCAGATCCGTAAAGTTGGTTGCCAACACGCCAGGATCAAAGCCGCTGACCGATCCCTGGAACCGCAGACGCAAGCTGGAAGCGCTGCCGGTACAGCTAAGGGAAAACGGCACCGGCGTGGCATAGTTGTTGCCATCAATGCTGGTGGTCTGCAAGGCACTGCCAAAGTTCACGTCAATCGCGGTGTTACCATTCACTATGCAAGCAGGTCCCGCCATCACGATCCCCTTGATGGTGAGCGCAAGCTGGTTGCTGGCCTGTGCCACAGACAGACACAACACCAGGCTCCCCACCATACCGAGAGCCGTACGCCAAAGGCTACTGAGAGCAGAACGGCCCTTAAGCCGATAAACCAGCCTATTCATAGCTCAGCCTGAAGTTGATATGGGCCAGATATGCGCCAGCTTGTAGCGGCGCCCCGGTACGCTCCGGCGCGATATAGTAGGTCAGTACGTTGTTGCCAGGTGTCAGCAACTGCGGCTGTCCGGCCAACCCCCGGCACGACGTCGCGGCGGGAGTCATCCGTCAGACGCAACCCCATAGCAGCCTGCGCCACGGGAGAAAGCAAGGCAGCCAGTGCCAGTCCGCTCAGGACGGAGCACTTTGCCGTCTTGCCGGGCAGTCTTCTCTTTTCCATGATTGTTTTCCTTGTTCTTCCTTCACGGTTCATACCCGCCAGGCACCGCCCATCACCACCACTGATGCCGGGTGATTATTTATCGCGCTTGCTTTCATCCACCTGGCAGTTGCTGCCACTGCATTTGAAAGTCAGCGTCGGTTGACCGCCGTAGTCATTGACATACACCAGCACCGGGCTCGCCCCTAACGCCGCCGCACTGCCGCCCAGCTTGATGCTACCCTTTGGCGGTACCATTACCGGTTCAAAACCTTTCACCACATCGCCTTCTTTCTTGACGCTGGCACCAATCAACGTCACAAAATACGGCGTTGGGTTGTTGACGGTGTATTGGTCACCCTTTTTGCTCAGCGTCAGTTGCTCCTGATACGGCGTCGCCTGTTGCTTGGCCGCCGCTTCGGCCAGTGCTGCCGGGCGATAGAACATCTTGATGCGCGTCTGCAGCGCTATCTGCAATACGTTCGATTTGTCGCTTTTCGGCGGGATTTCCCGCAGGTTGAAGAAGAACAGCGATTCGCGATCCTGTGGCAACATGTTGGCTCCCGGCGTTGCCTGGATTTTTACCTGGGTCTGCCCCTTGGGTTCAACACGCTGTACCGGTGGCAGCACAGTAAACGCACTGTTTCCTTCCAGCTTGGCGCCGTGAGCGTCTTCCAGCCAGCCCTGAGCCAGATAGGGCAGTTCCGGGTTCTGGTTACGCACGGTCAGACTCACCGACTTTTCATTCCCTGGGAATACCACGCGGGTCCGATCCAGCGAAATGGCCGCCTGTGCAGACGGAGCCAATGTGACTATCGCGACGCCTGCCAACAGGCTCATCACAAAATATCTTTTCATCATCATTCCTATACTCTTCCTATCGGACGACATCTCGGCAGGCGCAAAAGCCTGCGGACAATGACGCCCTTTACTGTTCATCGGGTTTAATTCGCTGCCGTTATCCGTTTACACAAGGCAGCAGCAGGTTGGCGGTCATCCCCACCGGTATTTCCTTCGGCAGCGTAATGCGGCACTGTTCGGCACTGTTCCAGTGCACCGTCATGGTCTCACCCGGCTTGATACCGCTGAGATAGACGTTGCCTGCATCGTTCACCATGCCGGTTTCCTGTTGCTTGGCGTTCAGTACCGTGGCTCCGAAAGGCGGCACCGAACCATCGGCCAGGCGTATTACCGCCATCGCCTTCTCGCCCGCTACGACTTCAAAGTGACGATAGCCAATGGCCCCTTCGGTCAGCGTGCCTTGCAGCACCGAGCCGGTGGCCTGGGCGTTATCCGCCAGTTTGTCTACGTCGATACGTACGCTGCTGCGGTAATAACTGTTCACATCTGCCACTACCGCTTTACCGAAGATATTGGAGTTAACCGTGTTGCCATAACCGCCCACCGGCACTCCTGCTACACCATCGGTATCAACCAGCATCCGCGTCCCGCCCATGATCGATGTACGATGTAAAGCGCCGCCTTCACCCGTCAGGGTAGCTCCGCCCGACATCGACACCCCTGCCGAGCTATACTGCCCGGAGCGGTAACTGGCCATGCCATTCACCTGTGCCAGGGTGCCACGGTGTGAGTAATAGCCGCTGAAATCAGCATCGCTATTTGCCATCCCAGCCCGGACCGTATAGTTGTCGGTATCACCAACCCGATCGGAATAGTTGACCGAGTTGGTATTGTCTCCCGCAGCATAAGACCCGTTATAACCCAGCATGCCGCTGCTTCCCCACGGCATGGACAGCGACAGATACATGCCGTCATCCTTGGTGTTGCTGAAATTGTTGCGATAAGCCGTCAGCGACAGGTTGATGTTACGAAAGCGGCCAATATCAAAATAGCGCGCCAGCGTCATGTCATAGCGGTCACTGGTAGCCTGGTTCCAATAGGTCTGGTGGTTGTAGTTAAGGTACCCACTCATCGCCAGCGACTCGAACTGCTGGCTGAAGGACAGGGTGTACATCTCCTTGCTACGCCCTAGGCTTATCCCATTGGCGTTATCCTTGGCACTCAAGTAGTCCGCCATCGACATAAAACCGCTGTCGGAGAAGCGGTAGCCGGCAAAGGTGACCTGGCTGCCGGTATCATCAAAGCGCTTCGAGTAGCTCAGGCGGTAAGACCCCCCCTGTTGAGTACCTTGATCCGGTAACCGAGCCCGGGACTGAGTCACGTCCGCAGACAAGGCTCCAAAGGCCATCAAATCACGCCCCATCCCCAGTGACAGGGCCGAATATCCATCCCCTCCCAGCCCGCCGCCGTACAGCGACCAACCGTTACTCACGCCCCAGGAGAACTCCCCCGTGGCAAACATCGGCCCATTGACCTTATGTTGCCAATCAGATGGACGGCCCATCGCCAGCTTGAAGCGCACCTGTCCTGGCCGGGTCAGATACGGAATGGTGGCGGTATCAACCTTGAAGTTCTGTACGCTGCCGTCAGCCTCTTCAACCCGCACATTCAATGAACCAGAGACCGCGCTATCCAGATCCTGAATACGGAATGGTCCAGAGGCGACCAGGACTTCCTTGATCACCCTCCCCTGCTGGCTGATCACGACCTTGGCGTTGCCGCGTGCCACACCGGTCACTTCTGGTGCATAGCCACGCAAATTCGGCGGTAACATGTTGTCATCCGAGACCAGGCTGCCCCCGGTGAAACGGAAGCTGTCAAAGATGTCGGAATTGAGGAAATCCTCCCCCAACGTCAGCTTGGCGCGCCACGGTACAATCGCCCGGTAGGCGGTATACTGTGTCCAGTCAAAACTGCGGGTATTCTCTTTTGCCGAATCGCTCTGATGGTCGATCCTGGTCTGCCAGCTAGCCCGTAGCCGCCAAGCTCCCAGGTTCGCCCCTGCCACTCCGTTGCCGCTGAGGTTGTAATTCTGGGTGTCGTTCTGGTTCTGCCGCTGAACTTGAGTATTCAGGTTGTAATCCAGCAAAATGCCAGGGATCCCCTCTTCCCAGCGCGAAGGCGGATCCCAGTTCGCACCGCTATATTCCAGATAAACCTGCGGGATGCTGAGGTACAGCGTGTTGGTACCGAGATCGGGACGGGCCTGAAGCCCATCCAGGCTAGCCAGATCCAGACACTCGCCTTGATGCCACCAGGTCAAACCAGCCAATGCGGCCTTGGTCAGACCCAACTGGTGCACCATCTCTTTGCTCAGACAGACCTGGCTGCCTTTCGGATCGTCGTCCGGCGCCAAGAAGGTTACCGGGCGTGCCGGTTGCACCTGGTTATTCAAGCTCAAAGCAAGATCATAAGTACCCGGCAGGATAAAGCCCTGGTGCGAAAACTGGCCTAAATCAATGTTGTCACGATCCTTGAGATCCAGGACATCCGTGTTGAACTGGATATCTTTTGCCTGGGCCACGCTCACTGCGCCGAGCAATACGCTGCTGCCCAAGCTGGCCTGATACAAGATGGCAAGCAGGGAGCGGGAAAAATAACGCGCCATGAAGAAAGTCCCTTCAGTAATAATCCATTCTGAACCGTATTGCCGTACGGTAATCCCCTGCCCGCAACGTCTGTTGATTATCAGGTGTAATGCGGTTGCCTCTCTCCTGGCAACATGGAGCTGGCCTCAAAGCATCACCCGGTGCTGCTACCTCGCCTTTGGCATCACGTATCATCAACACCACGCCGCGTGCCTCTCCGCTCATGTCGAAATGACCGTGTTCGTCGTCGCCATCAAAGGTCACCTGAAAGCGCTGCCAATAGGGAACTGTCGCGTCAATACGGACCAGAACGCAATTCACCAGGCGTATGGAGAACTCTTTTTCTGGCCCGTGCCCCTCCCGGATCAGTTGGCTGACCGGGAGGGTGTCCATTACCAGACTCTGGTCATGGTCCCCGACTTCAATCGCACAAGGCGTCTCTACAATGGCGCCTTCCATGCTGACGCGCCCCTGCCCCAGCACATCAGCGGAAAATGCACACCCGGAAAACGCCAGGGCACAACACATCAGCAGGGAAGGCACCACACAAGGTGAAGCGTCATAAGTCCATTTCATTAACAGCTCTATGGGGCGCAAAAAAACCTGCGGCAGAGCCGCCGCAGGTTGTTCAACACTACGCAACAGACTTACTGATAAGACAGTACGAAGTTGGTTGGAACCTGGAAGCTACCTGGTTTGATCACGGCATCTTCGCCGCCACCTTTCAAAGCAGCAGTGAAGGTCAGGGAGTTGTTGGTACCATTAACCAAAGTTCGAGCTGCGGTAGGGGTGTTCAGAGCCACTTTGGCACCGTCAGCCTGAGACATCAGAATATAAGCACCTTCAGCAGTACCGATCAGACCCAGACTGGTAGCATCATATGAAGAAGCCGTGCCGGTGAAGGTCACAGAGACTTTATCTTTGGTGCCTGCAGTAGCAATGACGCAATCTTTCAGCTCAATGCTGAAAGCTTGTGGCGTAGAAACACCGGTATTATTGTTAGCTGCCAGAACAACGTTAGACACGGCACCCAATGGGATAACTTGATCCAGTGAACCTGCAGCGATAGAGCAAGGTGCATCAGTAATAGAGCCGGTAAAGGTGATCTTGCCTTCGCCTTGGTTAGCTGCGTAAGCCGTGCTAGCCACCAGGGAAGCGCCAATGATCATTGCAATTGCTTTAACTTTCATGAAATCCGTTCCTATGATTTATATATTAACTAAAATATTAGGCGAATTGTGAAATACACTTTTACGCCTTTTATCACTACCCAACAATAATGCCGTTGCTTAGGATTGGCGCTATAATAACGCCAGAGAAAAATACTTATATAGGACATTCCTCTTTGTTTTCTCTTACTGTCTTATAAAAAAAAACGCCTTAATAACGAATCCATTAAGCACATGAATATACTAATAAAAATAAAAAAACAGTATTTTAATTAATCTTTTTTTTGCTAAAAAATAGGCAAAAAAAGCCTATGCAGGGTATTGTTATCAACACTTTCTGCACGAAATACATTAGATAAACGTTTTTTAACATTCGCGCAACCACTCGTCGCGAGCTAAGCGTTTTCCCCTCTTATGCATACCGTGATGCCACAAGCAGGAGACCGTGTCAGCTATAATTTAAAATTGTGAGACTGCGACACTGTACTGTAGCCTAACAGCAGAGTAGGCTGGTTTAATCAGGTGGAGTCAGATCTTAACCTGCAGGGGGAGACATGGTTTTTACGATTTTTAACATGATTGCGTTCAGAAGCTCAGACGGGGCGATGTGGAACATTGCGCAGCCCGATAGACGGGTCTCCTTCACTACCATTCCTGCCCGGCTCTTTACCTACCTGTTGGAAAACGCCGATAAAATGGTAAGCCGTGAAGAATTACTCAATAATATCTGGAATAAATATGGTCTGGAACCGTCGAGTAACTCGGTCAATCAGTATATTTCGCTGATCCGTAAGTCATTGAGTGAGTTAGGTTGTGAGGAAGAGATCATTAAAACTATTCCTCGCGTCGGGTTTTATATCTCCGGGAAATTGGTATCTTACAATCAGGAAACACCGCCGAGCGTTGAAACCACGAGCACCAAAGCTCAACCTGCAATAAAGCAATCAAGGCTACTCAGAGGTTATAAACCCGCGTTGCTCGCGATCAGCTTGATCATCTCAACCTTATTGGTCCTACAACCTTTCCGTTTCGCTACTGATCATCTGGATTACCGTTTCCCAAAATCTACTTTGTATAAAATTGGCAATATAGCAACCTGTCCTCTCTATACGCTTAGCGCTAGCTCGCCTGACATTGCTGCACGCAAGGAAAAACTCGCCGCAGAGCTGGCTGCTGCGCATGTTCCGTGCGCCAACAATGAGGTGTTTATTTTTCACTCTGGTGAACACTATGCCTACCAACAATCCGGCAGAGCCTTCATAATCCGTTGTACCAATAGTGATCATACCCTGTCTCATTTCTCTGACTGTAAGGGCGTCTATGCTTTCGCTAAATAATCACTCAGGCAAGTTCATCGGGGTGGTTGCTCTCGCCTTGGTCGCCGTAGCTTTGCTCTTCAACCTCCTGATGCACAAATTTTTCATTACTGAGAAAGGCCCCAAAGTGAGCTGTGCCGCCTTTTTCCTGGTACAAAGCGACTTACAAACTCGGGGCGTCATGAGTTTGCATATTGATGGTGTAAGCCATGGGAGGATGCATATTTCCGCAACGGTCAGGGATAGCGCTGGCGCAGTAAAGTATAATCTTCTGCGTAACGTCAATTTTGACTATCGCTATGAAGGTAATGGCCACCTCGCCTTGCAGCTGGTGGATGTCAATAAAAATGCCAGCGATACTATGCCGAATGAGCTGTTTAACCAGTCCATTTTTGATTTTTCGGTGAAAGCCAGACAATTGAGGATCACCGAAGTCGGTGATGGCTATTTGTTGTGGAATGACTTTTCGCCAGTCATGATGTGCATACACAATCCATAACAGGCCAATTTATAGCTAAGCTATAAAGCGCTCTCTCTAGCCATTCGGTGAATGCGGTGGCTGAAGGATAACATCCAACGCCATCGCACGAGTATGTCGTGGTTTATTGCACATGAGTATTACCGAACTTAAGCATATAAAGTTCATTGAAGTTTCTTGCTCCATGCCGTTTTACCGCCTTGACCTTATAGCCACTGACCGTTTTTATCGAAAGGTGCAGCATATTGGCTATTTGTGATTGCGAGTAACCCTCCACTAAAAGCTTTAATACTCGGTTCTCTTTCTGCGACGACTTCAGTACCTCCCCCCAAATATCACCAAAGAGATTATCCGCTACTGTCCTGGGTTGCGTTGAATCCATAGTTTTGACCAGATTTTTCAGATCGGCATAGGCAATTTTTTTATCGACCACAAAGTCGGATAAATGCTTAACCATCGCAGAACACTCTTTACCTTTGGAAAGCAGCGTGATCACATAAATTGTTTTGCCTTCCTTTTTCAGACCATAAATCTGTTTTATGGTGTTGTATATATCGTTTGAGTCCCCGTCAATAAAAGCGACGTAACTTTCATTATGACGTAAGTTTGAGTTTTGCTCAGTACTTAAGGACTCGACTATTGAATCGAAGGCAATCTTATTAAAATGGCAAGGGTAATTCGTGTCAAATATAAACATGGGTAACTTCCTGCAAAATAATATGTAGATTTGGTGAAGTACCAGGTCTAAGGCTATCCAAGATAACCTTGTTCATTGTGAATCGACGTCAGAGGCCTAACCCCTTAAGGGTTTTTCTGATCTCTACCTGGTACCTAACTTATCGTGACTACTCAGGATTGACATTGCGGCCTGCCAGGCCTAAACCCGGCAAACTGCGCCTTGCATCAATCTGAGCCTTAATTTACATGAAAAGTTACCACGGAGTTATTTATAACTAAAAACACACTATTTATAGGTTTAAATTCTTGCTTTTAAGTTTTTTTAACAATAAAAAGGGATTTAACACTATAGAGGCAGCGGTGGTATTCAGCAACAACTCACCCTGTTGCTTAACCTCACCGCCAAGGATGCTGTCTATTGGATGATATCAATCATGATTGCTTAGCTTTAACATGTAGAGCTCGTTGAAGTTTCTTGCCCCATGTCTTTTTATCGCCTTAACCTTATAACTGCTGATGGTTTTTATCGATAAGTTTAACATTTTGGCTATTTTGTATTGGCTGTGGCCATCCAGCAACAGCTTCAACACCAGATACTCCTTATGAGAAGACTTCAAGATATCCCCCCAGATATCGCCAAAAACATTATCTGCTAACGCCTTGGGTTTTGCCGTAACCATGGTTCTGATCAGCCGTTGCAGATCGTCATAGGTGATTTTTTTATCCACTACATAATCAGATAAATGCCTGATCACTGAGGAGCAATCTTTATCTTTTGACAGCAATGTGACCATATAAACAACTTCGCTGTTCTTGCGTAACTCGTAAACCGACTTGACGACGCTGTAGATATTAGCCGAATCCCCATCAACAAAAGCGATTGAACCCTCGCCATAACGCAAGGCAGGGGTTAGATCACACCTTAAGGAATCGATGATCGATTTAAAGGTTATTTTACTTAGCGAACAGGAATAATCCGAGTCTATTAGAATCATTGGAATACTTACCTCCTGGTAAAAATAATCCATCCATATTGGAACGCGCAGCATTCAGGTGCACCAATGACTGGCAACCCAATATCGTCTTTAATGTATATCCAGGTTCTAATACCATAGGCAGAGCAAACCAAAATTAATTTTTGGCTCTTTGATTTATGTAAACAACTCTCTCACCACCTGGATAAAGTTATGACATTCCTTTACACCCAGCCTTATCAGTATATTCTTATAAAATTATTATCGTCAATCGATTTTATTGCTTACAATAACCATTAGATATCATGAGAAATATTCCCCATATTTTATAATCGCTTATGGATGAATTTATTCAAGCATGCAACCAATTATAAGACAAAAAGAAAAAACAAAGAGAAAACTCCCATTTAAATCCGTTATGAACGGCAATACAATAAAGCATGACATTCAATACAACCCAGCAAATTAATTTTCAATCAGAATGTCTAACCCAATCAATGCGTATTTTTACGCTTTGATTTTTAGGCAATTGAAGCCCTACTCGACAAAGCCTTATTCCTGCAGGAAGTAGAGCGCTCCACGGTAGGGAAAAGCGGATGTTCCTCATTACTGACGCTCAAGGAACTGAAGTGCTGAAGTATCTGGCCATAGGAATGAGCGGGCGTGGCACCGCAGGGCATCAAGGACAAGACTGTCAATGGCCATAAGCGCAATGCCATGCGCAAACTGTGCGTCAAGACTAACCAGGAGTTGTACCGGTGGATGGAACTGCGTGACTCCTCTCATCTGGTAGGCCTGTCTTTGATCTGATTCCGCAAGAGTCTCGAGCTGCTCATCCAGACTTAGGATCGCCGAGAGTTGCCCCCCCCTAGGTGAACGCAAAACCACTTTTTTTATTCTATGAACGTAATAGCGACATAATTATTTTTAGACTATCAATCCGCAACATAATTAAATTGGTCTGCACCCACTTAATTTAGATAATTTCCATAATTTTTTATTATCTATAGCCTACAAATGCCTTTCCCTCACCTACTCCATAAAAAACACCCAAAAAAAAGACATAAAAACCAAGTAAATATTAATATAAGAATAAAAACCTATGAAAACCTAAAGTAACAAAATTAAAAACTAATATTTTCACATAAAAAATCCATAAATTAAATAATAAACCTTATAAATCAATGCATTAAATTTAAACCATGCACCACCCTTACATTTTGACAACCATGACGTATTTTGAAATTATTAAAAGCGAAATACAGAGGGAGCCCCCTTCGGAAGTAAATATCGCCTACCTAGCGTAGTAAATGAATAAAAAACCCGTTAACAGATAGACATCCAGTTATTTCTGAGCAGAGATAACTGTAAGTCTAGCAAGCATCAACTCGTTTTTAATAAGCCATCTCAATCTAAAGGAATAGCACTCATGCGTAAATCAATTTTCACTCTGGCTCCGGCTGCATTGGTTTTACTGGCCGTAGCGGGCAACGCTCAAGCGGCAACTAACGCCCAATTAACCGTAACGGCCAACGTGGTTGCTGCCACCTGTGACGTTTCACTGTCTACCAACAGCCTGGATCTGGGTAACTTTTCACCCAAGCAATTTACCGGCGTTCTGACCCCGATCGCGTCCAGCCAGAAACAGTTCACCGTGGGTCTGAACAACTGTGAGGCCCCTGTTGCCGCTGCTGATACCGCTAACCTGGTCGTCAGCGGCCAAACGCTGGCTGCCAACTCAAACGTCTTCAACTCCACCGGCACCAACACCGGTATCATGCTGAGCGAAGTTAGCAAGCCAAACGTCTATATCAAGGCAGGTGACAAACTCCTGATCGCAACCGCAGGCGCAACGCCAGCCGCTGGCGATTTTAATGCCAAAACGCTGAGCCTGCAGGTGGGCCTGGCCTCCACCAGCGCGGACAAAACCAACATTGGCTCCGTCAAGGCACCGATCCTGTTTGCTTTCTCCTATAACTGATTTACCTCTAGGCAGGCGGCTTCGGCTGCCTGCTTTTTTTTCCTACCAAGGGGCAATAAATGACGCGCATAACGCTATTTTTTCCCGTCCTGATGGCGCTGCTGTGCAGTTCGTCCGCCGTAGTGGCGGAGGGATTTGGTATTAATGCCACCCGGCTTATCTACCCGCAGGGAGCAGGCAGCATTGCCGTTACGCTGCGCAACACTCAGCCCGCCTTGCCTTATCTGGTACAGGCTGCGGTAAGCCTGACCCCAGATAGTCGTGACGCCGCTCCATTTACGGTCACACCACCGGTTTTTCGGCTGGAAGCCAAGAGCGAGAGTCAGGTCCGCATTACCGGTAATGACGCATCCTTGCCCAAAGATCGCGAGTCGGTATTCTATTTCCAGGCCATGGCGATCCCAGCCGCAACCGAGCCGACCGCCAGCCAACAGAGCGCCAACGTGAGTGCCACCGCCCAATTTGGCGTCGGCAACATCATCAAGCTGTTTTATCGCCCTACAGAGCTACCAGCAGATTCGGGTTCAGCACAGAAAAACCTGCGCTTCACCCGCGTCAATAGCGGGCTGCGGGTCAGTAACCCCTCCCCCTATTTTGTCAGCCTGGCCAGCCTGACCTTTGCCGGGCAACGGCTCAAGTTGGATACGCCGGACGCGCTGATGATTGCGCCATTCGGTTCCCATATCTATCCCACCACGGCGAAAAGTGGGGCCATTGACTGGCAGACCATTAACGATCAGGGAGGCGTTGATGCGTTTAAACAGGCTCTGCCTTAAGAAGGTATCCCTCATCTCACTCGCTATGGTTACCGGATTAACCAGCAGCACGGCCCCCGCCGTGACGCTGAACTTTTCCGCAACGATCATGCCAGGCACCTGTTCCCTAAGCCTGGATAAAAGCGTACTGCCGCTGGATGAGATGTCGCAGGCGCGCTTGCGTAGCGGTGCCCTGATCAACTCACAGCCGTTTACCCTCAAGGCTGGCAACTGTGACGGTGTCGCCACTGCTGGCCTACAGCCGATGATTACGGTCAGCGGTGAGGGCGTGACCCAAGATGGCAAATGGCTGTTTCGCAGCAGCGACTCCAGTGCCGGTGGGAGCGGGGTGATGTTGGTACAAAGTGCCAACATGCCCAATTACAACAGTACCGAGGTCAAACCTACCGATACTTTCCCCTTGGCGGCCATGGGGCAGATACCGGTCGGTAAAGACCTCCCCTTTTTTGCTGGTATCAGCTGCGGTGGTAGTACCGGCTGCGCGACGGTGAAACCGGGGAAGGTTATCGCCCGTATCACCTTTACATTCGCCTACCGCTGAGGTTGCCATGTCATCTGCCTGCTATTCATCTATCGCACTGTTGCTGTTGCTCTTTACCGGACCGATGGCAATAGCCGACGGCGGTATCAGCTTAAATCAGACCCGGGTGGTGTTTTCCGCAGCGGACAGGGCACAAACCGTCACGGTGAATAATAGCGGCACACAAAAATTTCTGATCCAAAGCCGTATCCAACGCGCACTCGACGACCAGGCTCCAACGCCATTTATTGTCACGCCGCCGCTGTTGCAGCTCGGCCCTGAGCGCAAACAATTACTGCGCATCCTCAAACAGGATCAGGCATTGCCCACGGATCGGGAGTCGCTGTTTTACCTTTCGGTATTGGCGATCCCCGCACAGAAACAGTCGGCACTAGCAGAGGCGCACTTATCGATGGGGTTTCGCTTTGCCATCAAACTGTTTTACCGCCCTGAGGGCCTCAACATCGCCCCGAGGGACGCCAGTTGCCAACTGCGATTGACGCCTACGGCAGCAGGGGTGCGCATTGACAACCCGACCCCCTATTTTCTCACGTTTGCTTCACTGAAGTTCGATGGTCAGCTTATCGATCTGGACACCCAGCCAGCGATGATTGCCCCGATGAGCGCACAGGTGTACCCCGGCAACCCGTCGGCCAGGCAAGCCGTTTGGCAAACCATTACCGACTTCGGCGGCTTATCTGCACCATGCCTGCAGGCCCTGCCATCACCAAAGGACCCACCCGCATGAAACACCTTGGCCAAGCGATATTGCTGCTGTGCAGCCTGCCGTTTTTGACCGCTCCCCAGGCGGCAGAGCCCGACTCCACGGGGATCTCATTTTATGTTCTGCGGGTGATTTATCCCGAAAGCGCCAAGCAAGGCGTCAGTTTGGCGGTAGACAACAAAAGCGCAGCCGCCTATTTGATGCAGTCCCGGGTGCGCCCGGTCGATAGCCAGACCGGCGATGTCGATTTGAGCGAGGGCGAGCAAGCGAAAATGCCGTTTATTGTCACGCCACCGCTGGCGCGCTTAGAGGCCAAGAGTGAACTGACACTGCGTATCCGGCGCAATGGAGAACCCTTGCCGACAGATCGCGAGTCGGTATTTTTTATCTCCATGAAAGCGATCCCCGCGCAGGTGCAAAACGTTCAACCACAGCCGGTAGGCCAGATGGCGGTGACGGTAGTCAGCAATATGAAATTGTTCTACCGCCCTAAGGGATTGGCTAAACGCGCCGTGGCCGACGTGGCCTGCCAACTGCGTTTTCACCGCGCGGGAAAAGAGTTGATTGCCGATAACCCCACTCCCTATTGGCTCACCTTTTCGCGGCTGAAATCGGACCGCGTCTCGCTGGATAAACCCGCGTTACGTTTGATGGTGCCGCCGAAAGGACAACAACGCTATCCCGCCCCTACCGGGACCAGCGGCCATGTCGAGTGGCAACTTATTGATGAGGATGGTTGGAATACTCCCGTTTGTCAGCAGGACTTGCCCCCATTGGATGTTTAAGGACGCGCTAAAATCATGGATAGAACATCAATAAAAAACAGGCCCGGCACTCGAGGTCTTTCACCTTCTTTGGCCGGAGCCCTGCTGCTGGCCGGTGCCGTACCTGCCTGGGGCCGAGACTATTTCGATCCCGGCCTGTTGGCGCTAGGTGGCAACCAGTTGGCTACATCCGATCTGACCGTGTTTGAATCCTCCGGCCAGACCCCTGAAGGGCGCTATCTGGTGACGCTGTGGATGAATCAGTCGGAACAAGGGCAATACAGTCTGATATTCAAAAAAGATGCCCAGGGCCAGGTGCTACCGCAGCTGACTCCGGCATTCCTCCACCAGCTTGGCGTCAATACTCAGGCACTTCCCAGCTTTAGCGGCTTGCCGCCTGAGACTCCCATCGCCAGCCTGGGAAAGCTCATTCCTGAATCGCAGCTACGCTTCGATTTGGCCCAATTGCGTCTGGACATCAGTATTCCGCAGGTCGCCATGCAGCAACATGCCCGGGACTACGTCGACCCTGAACAATGGGACGAGGGTGTCCCCGCATTGTTGTTGAATTATAGCCTGAACGGGAGCCGCAACTGGCAACGCGCACAGTCCGGCATGGGCAAAAGCGAGCAGAGCAATCTGTTCGCCAACCTGCTTGGCGGGATCAACTACCAAGGGTGGCGCCTGCGCAGCACCATGACCTATACCCAAAATGAAAGCCGTGTGGGAGGTTCTTCAAGCCGTTATCAGCGCAGCCAATTCTCCGATACCTATTTACAACACGATATCCGTGCATGGCGCTCCGAGATCCTGGCGGGTGAAAGCAGCAGCGGAAATGACGTGTTCGACAGCATTCCCTTCCGGGGCGTCAAACTGAATTCCAGCGAAGATATGCTGCCCAATAGCCTGCGCGGCTTTGCTCCGGTGATCACCGGCATTGCCCAAAGCAACGCACGGGTAACGGTGAGCCAGAACGGCAACATTGTCTATCAAACTTATGTCGCTCCTGGCCCGTTTCGTATCAACGATCTGTACCAGAGCAGCCAAGGTGGCGATCTGACGGTCACCATCACCGAGGCAGACGGTTCAGTACGCAGCCAAACCCTGGCCTTCTCGTCATTACCGGTGATGCAACGCCCTGGCGCACTGAAGTATGAACTCACCAGCGGGCGCTATAACGGAGGGATCACCCAAGCCTCCCGAGAAGCGACTTTCGGGTTGGGCACCTTAATGTATGGCCTACCCTATAACGTCACTCTGTACGGAGGTGCGCTGGTTGCCACCGATTATCACTCCCTGGTGGCAGGCTCTGGCCTGTCGTTGGGTGACTTCGGCGCCATCTCGGCAGACGTCACCACCTCGGATGCCCGGTTAGCAGGGCAAAACCAACGCCACCAAGGGGCTTCATATCGGTTGCGTTATGCCAAAAGCCTGCTCAGCACCGGGACCTCGGTAGATCTCGCGGCCTACCGCTACTCCACTCGCAACTATTACACCTTCGCCGACTTTAACAACCTGGGCTTTGAGCTCAACGCAGGGCAGGTGCCCTGGGCGTTGACACGCCAACGCTCCAATTTCCAACTGCGTATCAGCCAGCAGTTGGATTCTTGGGGGGCCCTGTACCTATCGGCCTCACGCAACGATTACTGGGGGAACAGCCGAGTGAACAACACCGTTTCCGTTGGTTACAACGGCAGTTATCGTGGTGTCAGCTACGGCGTTGCCTATGGGATTGACCGCATCAAGGGCGACGGCAGCTGGCCAGAGAACCGCCAGCTATCGATGTCGGTGCAGGTCCCCTTCCGCCTGTTTGGCAGTGCGGCTGCCAATAGCCAAAGCTATGCCAGCTACCAGGTAACCCATAACAATCAAGGCCAGATACAACAACAGGCGGGCATCAGTGGCAACGCCATGGACGATCGCCTCTCCTACAACCTGATGCAGGGCTGGTCGAACGATAATGGTAGTGATAACAGCAACTTGAATATGGGCTATCGGGGGAGTAAAGGCCAGGCCAATCTGGGCTACAGCTACAGCAACCAGTTCCGCTCACTCAACCTCAGCGGCAACGGCAGCCTGCTGCTGCACCCGGAAGGCGTGACGCTAGGGTCCATGCTCGGCAATTCGGTGGCGGTGGTCAGCGCGCCAGGCGCTGGCGGCGTTGAGGTGCTCAACGGCAACATTCGCACCGACAGCCGCGGTTACGCGCTGGTGCCGTATCTGGCGAACTACCAGAACAACAGCATCAGTCTGAACCCCACTACCCTGCCGGAGGATGTGGATATGGCGCAATCAAGCCTTAACGTCTCCCCAACCAGAGGGGCCGTCGTCATGGCGAGATTTGACACCCGAGTGGGTTACCAGGCGCTGGTGACGCTGCTACGGGGGAATACCAGCCTGCCATTCGGCACGGTGATTACGGTGGCGGATACTCCGGCAGGAAAAAACAATACCGGTATCGTTGGAGATTCGGGCCAAGTGTATCTGAGCGGGCTACCGGAACAGGGCACACTGACGGCGAAATGGGGGCACGCTGACCATCAGCAGTGCCGTGCCAGTTTCAACCTGAGCGGCATTGCCGCTCCCTCTGCAAGCAACCCGATCCGCCAACTGACGGCACGTTGTGAAACAGGCCGATAACCATGCACAAACCAATCCACAAGGACAAGTGACAGTGAAAGATACCGCCGGCATACCAAGACATACGCTAAACCGCCGCTACCAAGCCTCCTGCATACTGCTGTTAGCCTACCTGGGCCAACCAGCCGCACTGGCGGAAACCATTACTATTGGCAAAGGTACAGGCATTTTGTGGGAAGGCCTGCCGTTTAATGTCACCTTAAGTGGCACGATAGGGAGACAAGACCTTACTCCTAAGTATGCGCTATTGGCGATCTCTTCACACTCCAATATGTGCCAACCCAATGATGAATTGTCGTCCATCGCGGGTTATCAAGCACTCAAACTAGCGCCAGGCGTGGGGCTCATTCCCAGAGGCTTCGGTAATGCAACCTTTGCCCGGTATTCTTCCCTCAAGGAAGATTCGCTATCCGGTACGCTGGGGCTACCAGAAACCAAAGGGGGGAACAGCGACGGGAGTCAAGTAATCGCACCTAATACTTTTAGCTGGTGCCTGCCGCCATCAATGAAATACCAAAACAATTACTATAACCCTAACTATATTCGAAAAGCCACAATATCAGGCACCTGGGTACTGGTTGCCGATGGTCAGCAGAAGACTACTGAAATAACCGTCCCGGTGATGTATGCCGGCAGTTTCTCATCGGTGTCGATTGGGGACCTATCGGCCTCTATCCTCCCGAGCAATATCCAGCTGCGCATATCCACGCTTGAGTGTACGGTCAATACTCCCACTTCAATCACCTTTGGTGGCGTGATGGAAAACCTGCAGGCCGGGGCCGAACTGGGCGTGCAATCCTACCCACTGATCACCAACTGTGGGCAAAGTTCAGACCTGATCGATGCCAATATCAACCTGCAGTTCCGGCCATTGACCGGCCTGTATCAATCAGCCCCGAGCCGTTTGGCCCTGCGCGAGGGCGGGGGCTATATCACCGGTGAGATTGATAACGGCGTGACCGGCAGCGGAAGCTGTATCGCCACCAGCGGACTGAAGTTCGATAATCGCCAGCTAAAAATCGGCCGTATCACCAAGGCGCAAACCAGCCTGAGTATCAGCAATCAGGTGACCTGGCGCTTGTGTTCCGGCGGCAAAGATCTGCCACTCGGTGACGTTAGTGCCGCCGCCGAAATGCTGGTGACGTTTAATTAGCATAGCTAGGACAATAAAGTGAAAAACAGCGCCAGTACGCCAAAGCCTACTCTATATTGCCACCGCTGCTGCGCACTCGGCCTGCTGGCGCTGTTATTGAGCCTGACCCCACCAGCCGTTCTGGCAAAAACCATTATCATGGGTAAAGGGACGGGGATTTTGTGGGAAGGTCTGCCGTTTACGGCAAGCTTAAGTGGCTCTATGGAGCATGCACGCCTTAATGTCAAACACGGGCTATTGGCTGTTTCTTCAAGTAAGGGCAGTTGCCAAGGGACTGGTTTTCTGAAGGTCATTGCGGGTTATCCAGCCCTAGAGATAGCACCGGGCGTGGGGCTCATACCCAGAGCCAGCGGTCAGGTAGGCTATTACACCTTTATGGGCAGCTTCGTTTTGCTATCCGGTACGCTGGGGCTGCCAGAAACCAAAGGGGTAAGCAGCAACGGAACTCAAGTAACCTCACCTGAGGCTTATAGCTGGTGCCTGCCGCCAGCAATGACTTCTCAGGAATATTTTTATTCCCCTTCCACGACTCGTGCTGCCGTAATATCGGGTACCTGGGTGCTGGTTGCCGATGGTCAACAGAAGGCTGCCGAAATAACCTTACCGGAGATGTATGCTGCCAGTTTCTCAGAGGTAGCGGCTGGGGATAGAAGAGCTTCAATCCTCCCGTCCGCTATCAAGCTGCGCATATCCACGCTCGAGTGTGCGGTCAATACCCCCATTTCAATCGCCTTTGGCAACGTGATGAAGGACCCGCAGGCCGGGGCCGAGCTGGCCGTGCAATCCTATCCACTCATCACCAGTTGTGGACAATCCTCCGACTTTATCGATGCCAATATCAACCTGCAGTTCCGGCCGTTAACCGGCCTGTATCAATCAGTCCCGAGCCGTTTGGCGCTGCGCGAAGGCGACGGTTATATCACCGGTGAGATTGATAACGGCGTGACCGGCAGTGGAAGCTGCAGTGCCACCAGCGGGCTACCGTTCGATAATAGCCAGCTAAAAATCGGCCGTATCACCAAGGCGGAAACCAGCCTGAATACCACCCATCAGGTGACCTGGCGCTTGTGTTCGGGGGGCAAAGATCTGCCGCTTGGCAACGTTAGCGCCGCTGCCGAAATGCTGGTGACGTTTAATTGAGGTCTGTCCCCCTTCACTTCTGATTGACTTGCGCTATGGCAATCTTAATCACCATTAAATAGCTAGGTTGCGTAGTGCTTCCAATTTTTGACTGTGACAGCCGATTGCCCGCTGGGCTAGTATAACGGCTGAAAATCAATCCCGCTGTCTATGGCATGCAACCTTCAGATCTTGCTGGGTTCAGCCTGGCTTTTTTCTGTTGATTTGGTCATTGGTTAGCACTGATAAATAACGATTATTTTAGAAAATAAGGACAAACCCTGCTTTCGCCGACACTCCATTAACTGGCTGATTTTATGAGTATTGTACTTAACTGGTTGAACGCTATACTTTCATCTCCACCCGTCACCACTCCCGAGCATACTCATGAACCGATACCACGTTTCTGGCAGCGAAGGGCAGTATGAGAAAGATTCTGACGAACAGGTTTTAGCGAATAAACTCGGGATTGCCGATCCTGACGAGATCGATGATGCCGAGCTGGTGCTACTGGAGCAGCTCTACCGGTCTGTTTTTGAAGAGCACTTTCCGCTGGGACAGCTCACCGTTGGGATGCTAAAAAACTGGCACCATCGCTGGTTAGGCAACATCTATGAGTGGGCGGGACAGGAAAGGACCGTCAATATCAGCAAAGGCGGCTTTATGTTTGCTCCCTGCGCACAACTGCCCAAACTGCCCAAACTGCTGAACGAGTTCGATATGAAATACCTCGCTCGTTACACACCCTGTACAGGCATGAGCGAACAAAAGCTGATTGAAGCTATCGCAATAACCCACTTGGAACTAATCCTCATCCATCCCTTCAGAGAAGGAAATGGGCGTTTGTCGCGACTATTAGCCGATGTGATGGCGGTTCAGGGGGACTATAAGCCTCTGGATTATCAAAGCTGGGAACAGAACAAAACCCAGTATATCTCGGCTATTCACGCGGGTATGTCATTAGACTACGAGCCGATGAATACTGGGTCAGTGAGGCTTTAAGAAGGGATTAGGCAAGGCGAAGATGCGCAAACTTTTTGCGCGCAACTGCCAGCGAAGCTTCAACCTTGGCTGAGGGCTGGCCTGTTTCAATTGCCGTTGACGTCGCCACAGAACGCACAATGTCCGTGCGAGACGGCTTAGCGTATGTCACCTGCTCTTTTTTGTTAGTGCTCATAGCGACTCCTGATTAACTCATCCATTGGTTACAGTATATCAAGGATCGTAGAGAACTGCTGCCATTAGCACTTATCTTGTTCGAAACTCCAAGCGACCCTGCTTTTCTTCTTTCAACTCTGTATCAGGGCAGCGCCCTTCATTGTCAATTTGTTTTAGTTCTTGCAACCTCATACGAGCCATTGCAAACGTAGTTTGCGTAGCGCTTCCAATTTTTGGCTGTGACAGCCTATTGCCCGCTGGGCTAGTATAACGGCTGAAAATCAATCCCGCGGTCTACGGCATGCAACCTTCGGATCTTACTGGGTTCCGTCTGGCTTTTTTCTGTTGATTTGGTCATTGTGCAGGCTTTAAGTGACAAAGGTTTGCCAGCCTGTTTGCTGGTCATATATGCTCGTTCCCTTGACCAACCGATTGATTTATTTGAGCAGCGCTGGCTGTTGCTCATCCTGAACGTTTTGGCGGTTTTTTTAATGAGGCGACGTGATACCCAATGATGCCAATGAATATCACAATCAAATTTAAATTCAATGGATTGGAAACGGTAACGTTATGACTAGCAACGAAAAATTGGATTCGCACACCCCAATGATGCAGCAATACCTGCGCCTTAAGGCGCAGCATCCCGAGATCTTGCTGTTCTACCGGATGGGGGATTTCTACGAGCTGTTCTATGACGATGCCAAACGCGCCTCTCAGTTGCTGGATATCTCGCTGACCAAACGCGGAGCCTCGGCTGGGGAGCCGATCCCAATGGCGGGCGTACCTCACCATGCAGTGGAGAACTATCTTGCCAAGCTGGTACAGCTTGGGGAATCGGCCGCGATCTGTGAGCAGATTGGCGATCCGGCCACCAGCAAAGGCCCGGTCGAGCGTAAAGTGGTGCGCATCGTTACCCCTGGCACCATCACCGATGAAGCCCTGCTGCAAGAGCGCCAGGACAATCTGCTGGCCGCCATCTGGCAGGATGGCCGCGGCTTTGGCTATGCCACCTTGGATCTCAGCTCCGGCCGCTTCCGCGTCGCCCAGCCAGAAGATCTTGAAACCATGGCGGCCGAGCTGCAACGAACCCACCCGGCAGAACTGCTGTACCCGGAAAACTTCGAGCAAATGGCGCTGATCGAACAGCGCCACGGCCTGCGCCGCCGCCCACTGTGGGAATTTGAGCTGGACACCGCACGCCAGCAGTTGAACCTGCAGTTCGGCACCCGCGATCTGACCGGCTTTGGCGTCGAGCAGGCCCATCAGGCGCTGCGCGCGGCGGGCTGCCTGCTGCAATATGTCAAAGATACCCAGCGTACCTCGCTGCCGCATATCCGTGGCCTCACCATGGAGCGCCAGCAGGACGGCATCATCATGGATGCGGCCACTCGCCGTAACCTGGAGATCACCCAAAGCCTGTCCGGCGGCAGTGAAAATACCTTGGCCGCCATCCTCGATCGTACCGTTACCCCCATGGGTAGCCGTATGCTCAAGCGCTGGTTGCATATGCCAACTCGCGACGTCCAGGTGCTGAACAACCGTCAGCAAGCTATCGCCGCATTGCAGCCATTGAGCAGCGAGTTGCAGCAGCCACTGCGCCAGGTGGGCGATCTGGAACGTATTCTTGCCCGTTTGGCACTGCGCACGGCTCGCCCACGAGATCTGGCCCGCATGCGCCACGCCTTCCAACAGTTGCCGGATATCCGCGCCCTGCTGGAAAACGCTGATGCACCACAGATGCAAAAGCTGTTGTCACAGGTCGGCCAGTTTGACGAATTACAGGCACTGCTGGAGCGCGCCATTGTGGAATCCCCACCGGTGCTGGTCCGTGATGGTGGCGTGATTGCCCCGGGTTATAACGAAGAGCTGGATGAATGGCGGGCGCTGGCCGACGGTGCTACCGACTATCTAGATCGCCTGGAGATCCGTGAGCGCGAGAAGCTGGGCCTGGATACGCTGAAGGTCGGTTTCAACGGCGTGCATGGTTACTACATTCAGGTCAGCCGTGGGCAGAGCCATCTGGTGCCGATCCACTATGTGCGCCGCCAAACGCTGAAGAATGCGGAACGCTACATCATTCCCGAGCTGAAAGAGTATGAAGACAAGGTACTGACCTCAAAAGGGAAAGCCTTGGCGATCGAAAAAGGGCTGTATGACGAGCTTTTCGATCTGCTGTTGCCGCACCTGGAGCAACTGCAACAGAGCGCCGGAGCCTTGGCCGAGCTGGATGTGTTGGCCAACCTGGCAGAACGTGCCGAAACGCTGAACTACGCCTGTCCGACCATCAGTGAACAGCCAGGCATTCGTATAGTCGATGGCCGCCATCCGGTGGTGGAGCAGGTGCTAAGCGAACCCTTTATTGCCAACCCGGTTTCCCTTTCACCACAGCGCCGTATGCTGATTATTACCGGCCCCAATATGGGCGGTAAAAGTACCTATATGCGGCAAACGGCACTGATTGTGTTGCTTGCGCATATCGGTAGCTATGTACCGGCGGCAAAAGCCACCATCGGGCCGGTGGATCGTATCTTTACCCGCGTGGGCGCGGCAGACGATCTGGCCTCTGGCCGCTCTACCTTTATGGTGGAAATGACCGAGACCGCCAATATTCTGCATAACGCCACGGAAAACAGCCTGGTGTTGATGGATGAGATTGGCCGTGGCACCTCCACCTACGACGGGCTTTCCTTAGCCTGGGCCTGTGCAGAAAACCTGGCCAGCCGCATCAAGGCCATGACGCTGTTTGCCACCCATTACTTTGAGCTGACCACCTTGCCGGAGAAAATGGAGGGCGTGGTGAACGTGCATTTGGATGCGCTGGAGCACGGCGATACCATCGCCTTTATGCATAGCGTGCAAGATGGGGCTGCCAGTAAGAGCTACGGCTTGGCGGTGGCGGCGTTGGCTGGTGTACCGCGTGATGTGATCAAGCGTGCGCGCCAGAAGTTACGTGAGTTGGAGAGTCTCTCCAGCCAGACGGCGGCGGGTACGGTGGATGCGACTCAGTTGACGCTGTTGAACGAAGAGGTGTCACCGGCAGTTGAAGCCTTGGAAACGCTGGATCCGGATTCTCTTTCGCCACGCCAGGCGTTGGAGTGGATCTACCGGCTGAAAAGCCTGGTGTAAGTCAGATATCGACGACGTTCTGCCCTAGACAAGGGTAAATCGCCGTCAATCACAGCAAATCGCAGGCATAAAAAAACGGTGAGCACATCAATGCTCACCGTTTTTAGTTTATGTCTATAACGCGTTTATTCGCGGAACAGTGCCTCAATACTCAGGCCCTGCATCTGCAGAATTTCACGCAGGCGGCGTAAGCCTTCAACCTGGATCTGACGAACACGCTCACGTGTCAGGCCAATCTCACGGCCAACATCTTCCAGCGTAGCCGCTTCATAGCCTAACAGGCCGAAACGGCGAGCCAACACTTCACGCTGTTTGGCGTTCAATTCGAACAGCCATTTGACGATGCTCTGTTTCATATCATCGTCTTGCGTGGTGTCTTCAGGCCCGTTGTCTTTCTCGTCGGTCAGAATGTCCAACAGGGCTTTCTCTGAATCCCCACCCAACGGCGTATCGACAGACGTGATACGTTCGTTCAGGCGCAGCATACGGCTGACATCATCAACCGGTTTGTCGAGTTGCTCCGCAATCTCTTCAGCGCTGGGTTCATGGTCCAGTTTGTGAGAAAGCTCGCGCGCGGTGCGCAAGTAAACATTCAGTTCTTTGACGATATGGATCGGCAAACGGATAGTCCGGGTTTGATTCATGATCGCCCGTTCAATCGTCTGGCGGATCCACCAGGTCGCATAGGTGGAAAAACGGAAACCGCGCTCTGGGTCAAACTTTTCCACCGCACGGATCAGACCAAGGTTACCCTCTTCGATCAAATCCAGCAGCGCCAGGCCGCGATTGCTATAACGACGGGCAATTTTCACTACCAGCCTCAGGTTACTTTCTATCATGCGGCGGCGGGACGGCACGTCTCCGCGCAGTGCACGCCGCGCAAAATATACTTCTTCCTCTGCGGTCAGCAGAGGGGAGTAACCGATTTCGCCCAGATAGAGCTGCGTGGCATCCAATACGCGTTGGGTAACACCTTGAGACAACAGCTCGTCTTCCGCCAAGTCATTCTCGCTGGTCTCTTCTTCTACCTGCGCTTTTTCATCGAATGACTCAGCCTCCATGGCGTTCTCATCGAAATCTGCATCGTCATGTAACTCGTTAACTTTCAGCGTATTTTGGCTCATAAAGCGGCTCCTACCCGTGATACCGCGAGCAGAATACAGCGCATTCTGCCCAATCTATCGCTGCGGAAGATAACGCAGCGGGTTTACGGATTTCCCCTTGTAACGAATCTCGAAATGCAAACGTACTGAACTGGTTCCGGTGCTTCCCATCGTTGCTATTTTCTGCCCCGCCTTCACTTCTTGTTGTTCCCGGACCAGCATGGTGTCGTTATGGGCGTAGGCACTCAAGTAATCATCGTTGTGTTTGATGATGATTAGATTACCGTAACCCCGTAAAGCGTTGCCTGCGTACACTACACGGCCATCGGCGGTAGCGACAATCGGCTGCCCACGGGAACCAGAGATATCGATGCCTTTGTTCCCACCTTCCGATGAGGAGAAGTTATCGATGATCTTACCGTCAGTTGGCCATTTCCAGGTGCTTACTGGGGCACTGTTGCTGGCGGTGCTGCTCGCCGATGGCGTAGCGGCTGGTGCGGTAACAGGAGCTGCGGCTGAGCCTGCCACTACGGCTCCTGATGCAGGTAACATTTTACCTACATTCTGTTTACTCGAGTTATCAGAATACGCGTTCGTTGATTGAGAATCAACCGTTGCAGTTTGTATCTGAGTGGAAGAAGGCGGTTTTGACACCGTACCATTACCGCCAGCTAACATCCCACCGCCGCCGTTGGCAGAACCGCTCCCCAGCTGCAGGGTTTGGCCGACTTCCAGGCTGTATGGCTGTGGAATATTGTTGCGTTGGGCCAGATCGCGGAAATCGTTGCCGGTGATCCAGGCAATATAGAACAGCGTGTCGCCACGTTTAACGGTATAGGTGCTACCACCGTTATAGCTCCCTTTAGGGATCGAGTTATAGCTACGGTTGTAAACAATACGCCCCTGTGATGCGTTGCCGCCACCAGAGTTAGCCGATGCGGCGGCTCCACCACCACCGACACTGCTGATAGGTGCCGAGGTAGAATTTTTATCCGAACAGCCAACTAACCACACACTTAACATCGTACACACCGCAACTCGGCGTAAAGAACTCATTGGGCTTCCCGTGCTCATGCTTCCCCCATGACAGCAATATCAAAAAATACCTTATACATCGTAGCCGAGCTTTATCGTTCTACAGCACAAGGTTTCCCCGGCCGATCCCTGAAAACCAGAAGATCACCCACCAGGGAGCTAAAAAACCGTGGTGCCAATGCTAGCCACATTGGCACGATCACGCCATAAGACAACGACATACTGGAACAATTCTAATGAAAATTAATATTATTCAACTTATTTATCCGTCACTTTGATCTGCACAGGCTAAGCCAGTTCGCCCTTGACCAAGGGAACGAATCGCACTGCTTCAACGGCATCAATGGAAAACTCACCGCCCCGCCGCTGAATGCATTGCAGTACCTGGGCCTGTTCGCCCACCGGCAACACCAAAATGCCACCGTCGTCCAACTGCTGCATCAACGCCTGCGGGATCTCCGGTGGTGCGGCCGTCACGATGATCGCATCAAAGGGTCCACGCGAACTCCAGCCTTGCCAACCGTCGCCATGACGGGTCGAGACATTGTGCAAATCAAGCTGCTTGAGGCGACGCTTGGCCTGCCACTGTAGCCCTTTGATGCGTTCAACGGAGCAGACATGCTGCACCATATGCGCCAGGATCGCGGTCTGATAACCGGAACCGGTGCCGATCTCAAGCACCCGCGAGGTTGGCTGCAAATTCAGCAGCTCGGTCATGCGCGCGACCATATAAGGTTGCGAGATGGTCTGCCCTGAACCAATAGGCAGTGCCGTATTTTCATAGGCCTTATGTGCTAAAGCTTCATCAACAAAACGCTCACGCGGTACGTTCTCGATTGCCTTGAGCAGCCGTTCGTCCCTGATACCCTGCTGGCGCAGCTGTGCCAGCAGCGTTTGTATGCGTTTGTTCACCATTCCCCGCTAACCTCTGCTTTGGTCAACCATTTTGATAGCACATCTTGCGCCCCGTAGGCGGTCAAATCCACCTGCAAAGGCGTGACCGACACGTAACCCTGATCCACGGCGGCAAAGTCCGTGTCTGGGCCCGCATCGAATTTATCCCCCGGCGGCCCGATCCAATACAGCATCTGGCCACGCGGATCTGGTTGGCTAAACACCTTGTCTGCGGGATGCCGGCTGCCACAGCGGGTCACGCGTATCCCTTTAATTTCCGACAACGGTAAATCAGGGACATTGATATTCAGAATTTTACCAGTACGCAGCGGTTCTTGTTGTAACGCGCGCAATATACGGCAGGTGACTACCGCCGCCGTCTCATAATGCTGATGACCATTGAGCGATACTGCCAACGCGGGCAACCCCAGATGGCGGCCTTCCATCGCAGCAGCCACCGTGCCGGAATAGATAACATCATCACCCAGATTTGGCCCGGCGTTGATACCGGACACCACGATCTCCGGTGCTGGCAGCATCAGTTGGTTAACGCCAAGGTAGACACAGTCCGTCGGGGTGCCCTGCTGCACGGCGATATCGCCGTTGGGCAACGTCAGCGTACGCAGCGGCGACTCCAGCGTCAGCGCGTTAGAGGAACCACTGCGGTTACGATCGGGGGCCACCACCTGCACTTCGGCAAACTCGCGCAACGCCGCCGCCAGTATCTGGATACCCGGGGCGCTAACGCCGTCGTCGTTGCTCAGTAGTATTCTCATATTGCAGTTAAACAACTTTCTTGCTGAAAGCGATAAAACGAGGATTTTGCCCTATTTTATTACATCTATCTGTTTTTAATGAAATTTTCAATAGTAAGCCCAACCCACCGTGTTACCCATTGTGATTTGCGTGGTACAGCAAGGCTTGCCTTGCTGTTGCTGATAGTATTGGCCAAAATGGCCAACTATGCGATCTACTATACAATTCAACGGTCATCAGTGGCAAACGGGGCAGGATAGTCCCTCGGCAAAGGGGCTGGAGTGATTAGCTGAGGTGGGTCGTTAAATTCCCAGGTTATGGGGCCGTCTGGGTGGTTGGCGTATAAATAATGCGTAGCTGGCCGGTATAATCCCCCGCCGTTTTATCCGCCATTGAAAAGGCTGGCGTTGTCAGGGTCAGCGGGGCCGGCACGCAAAATGTCGGAGCACCACCGCCAGGTAACACCACCGGCCGCTGGATATTACGGCGATTGGTATCGATCCAGATGACCTCTTTGCCGTTGGCGATCTCTTGTACTGCCCCAGTGGTGGGATTGATCACGCTGACCTGGTAGTCCAGCCGGTTACTGGCCTTGGTTTTATCACCACCACGGCGATAAAGGGAGAATCGCCCCCTTAATCGTCCTGAAGCGGTCGCGCCTTCATCCTGAAATAGCAGACTGATGCGGTTACTGGTCGAGTCAATACCGTCATAGAGACACATATCCAGGCTGGAGCTACCGCTGATGTTCATGCCGCTATCGCCTCCTGGCCGAGTATTCAGATTCAGGTTAACAGACGGTATCGAAGTCGGGAAGGCGGGTAGATAAATCTGATGATTACCATAATCCGTCACGTTAAGAGTCAGACTCGCCTTCCAGGTAACGCGGAAAATGCCTGGGCAACCGTAGGCAGATGCACTGCAATCATCCCAGGCTTTCACCTGCATCTTGAGTTCAGCGCGCCAAACACCGGCATCAGATAGTTTGTTCAACTCGGATGCGGGAATAAAAGTACTGAATCCCTGGGAACCCAAAGCGGCGCCGCTGATCCAGGAACTATGTTTACCCGTAGCTTTAATAGAGGTGACCAGTAAATTTTTGGTTTTCCCACTACTATGGGTAAAGCGCAGCGTCAGATTTTTCGAAGTATTATTGTTAAGACTATCCCACCACCACAATTTTACCTGACAGGCACCATTGGTTGGATCGGTCTCGGAATAGCACGTTAGGGCGTTAATCATATCCTTGTCTTTGCAATCAGTAGTCGTATTACATTCGCCATCATCAGTACTCCCGCCGAATACCCGCTCCCAGATATAGATATTTGCCGGCAGGCTCATACGATCAAAAGTGATATTTACCTTGGTATCCTGTGCCTGTGGGGCGATACTGGCACCGTACGCCTGTATGCTCAGCCCCCCCAGTAAAACGCACAGGTTAAGAGGGTTAATGGCTCCCGCAATGACAAATTTAAAACCGCTGATTATTTTCAATAACATCAATCATTACCTAGTTCATTTTCATCGCTACCGGCACTTCAGAGCCATGGCCCTGCCGCACGGTCATCAATTGCGCCTGCTTCTGCTCGGCTGGCGGTATGTTAGCCAGGGTCACCCCGGCACAGCGGGTAGTACCGACATAGCGCACCACGTCACGCATGGCCTGCACTGTCATGGCACACTGATAGAACTGTGAGCCACGCATCAGATACAGCTGCTTCATCGGCCGGGTGGTTTCCAGGCTAAAACCGCCTTCACCCAGTGGCGTCCAGGACAGCACGTTAAGCGGAATACCGTTAACCAACGGCTTATCCTGCTCATCCAGCATTTTTCCCAGCCAGGTATAGCGTGAAGTGACCTCGATATTCCGACGCAATACTTTGCCCGGCACCATAAACGCAGTACGCGTTCCCGCCCCTCGGCGGATTTCGCTGCTGATGCCGGTGGGCGCCTTCAGTGATTCGTTGATATCAACGTTGGTTGGCTGATAGCTCGGTACGGTAAACAGCGCCCGGCTGTTACTACGCACGTCTGTTTGCCCTCTACCGTCTATCATGACGTTGACCTGCGAGGCGCGATTCTCTTCCTCTGAGTCCACTCCAACGGTGATCGCGGAGGCCGGGCGGCCATCCCCCCAACGTCCCCAATAAAGCCCGGTGCGATCGACCAGCAAAGAGGAGCTATAGCTACCGCTGCCACTAACTGCATGTCGGTTCGCCACTTTGGCATAAGCATCGCTGACAGTTAAACTGCCGTTACCGTATTGCCCACTGGCACGAGCGTAGGTTGAAGCGCTCAGGGTCTTGCTATTGACGCCATAAATCGACGCCCCCAACTCATTTTGACCGCTCTCGTCAATATAACGGCTGTAGCTGGCGTTATAACTGAGCTGCCCTGCCCCACGTTGGCTATTCTGGTAGTTGGCTCCGAGTGAAGTATTGCTGCTGACGTCATTGCCACCGCGGCGCCCGGAGAACGACAGGCTGATATTGAGGTAGCCGCCTTTATCGGTTCTCTGCTGGCCGCTATCGTTACGTATAAAAGCGCTGACACCGGTGTTGATATTCATCTCGTTAACTGTAAAGGAGCGGCTGACCCCCGTCTGCCAGGTGTGGCTGCGTGAACGGGTTTCATATATCCGTTCCCAAGGCACCCCACCTTGATGGTCACCATCACTGTCGGACAGTTCACTGCGATAGCGGTAACGCCCTTCACTGCTGTTAATCGAATAGCCAACGTTGGCGTTCCATTGCGCAAAGGGCATCGAAAACATCAGGTTGGTGCTTTGGTAACAACCGCTAAAACCGTAGTTCAGCCCCTGAGAATTGCAATCAGGCACCGACATGGCTGAACGATAGAAACTCAATGAGAAACCATCGTTGTAATTGATTTGCTGAATATTTCCCCGGGCACCGTCGCTGCCAGACAGATAACTGGTACGAGCCGTCATTATCCCGTCCAACGGGCCGCTGTTAAAACCGTGGATCCAGTCCGCCGCCCCTTCCCAGTAGTGGACGTCACTCTGCACCGTGGTCCCCGCCGTCAGCGACAACGTATCGGTTAGCGGCATACGCAGCCCGCCCTGCACCACACGCCGGTCGTCCCCCGTACGCTGCGAGTCGCGATCAACCTCAGCCCCGTATTGCAGGAACCACTGAAAAGTATCCAGTGAAGACACGCCAGTGTTGGTGTAAGGGACTGTTTCTGTTCTGACCAGCTGATTGTCCTCATAGACACGCAGCGTAATGGTATAGCTACCGCTGGGGAATGCGCGCGTATCCAGCTCCTGTGCTCCGGCATTCAGGTAAAAGGAAGACAGTAGCTGTTCATCACGATAAGCGTCGATACGTGCGTTACGCGACAAGAATACCGAAACCGGGGTTCCCCGGGAAACCTGCGTCTGGTTGATCCAGGCCAGGGTCGACCCCGCCCGTAACCCACGAATTTTTCCAATCGGCAGTTGGCTCAGGTTGATATTCCCCCCCGAGTTGCTGAAGATATCGCGAGAGTCCATCATGCCACCTTGCAGGTAGAAACGCTGCCACAAGTCCTGCCTAAAATAGGCATTGTTCATCTCTATCTGCTGATGGTTGGCATGGCGATAGCGCTGCCCCAGATAGAGCCAGTCGGCATTAAGATAACCACTTTCAGTAACGCCCAGTGAACCAGTCCCCTGGACCGACAACGACTGATAGTTTTCATCAGCAACAAAATTGAGGTTTTGCTGATGGAGAAACGCATTTTCACTTTCCACACTCGCCTGATAGAAACTGCTTTCCGCGTCTTTTTTCGGTAAGTACTGACGATCAAGAAACAGGTTAACCCGCGAGTTATTTTCGTCATAGATGATGCCAACTGTCTGGGTTTCCAGATAGTCACAACTCGGGGCATTGCCGTTACTGCTACAGGCAAGGTTACCGTTACGCAGCAATGGCTGCCCCAACGCGGCACTCAACTGCACCCTCAGCCCTGGATCGTCGTTGAACTGCTGTTTTACAGCATCAATCAACTCCGCTGGCTTTATAAAGACAACATGTTCAAGATTGATATTGGCTTCATAAAGCCCGAGAGACTTGCCATAGAGTGATACATCAACCCAAAGAACCTGCCCCTGAGCCAACACCTCAAAACCTGGGGGAATTCTTTGGGTAACCGCCAGCGCGACATTTTGCACGCTCAAAAGTCCCAGAAACAATCCTGTAGATAGGCTAACGCGATAAACCATTATCCATCCCTGATAAATATGGGGCTAAAAGACGCCCCATGAAACATTAGAATACCCCGGCTGGGTTTAAGGAGCTTTTGTCGCTTGAGTGATAACCAGGCTGACAACACCAGAGTAGGTGCCAGTAGCAACAACATTTTGAGTGGCCTGTGCAAAACGCAGTGGCAAGACTTCAGAACCATTATCGATTCCCACAGGGAAGAGAGTCGCCGCATCCAGCATCTGGTCGGCGGTAGTCAGTACCTTATCACCCAGGGTTACGGTCAATGGGATCTTGTTCTCTCCATTGACATCCGCCAGGGTCGCCGCACTTACCAGGCGGATATTAACACCCGCAGTGGCACTGTTAGACCAAACCTTGGTATTCAGTTTAAAAGGCGACAGGCCTTTGCCTGGCAGATACTGCATATCGATACTGCTTGGCAAAGCCGTATTATCTGGCTGCGTCATATCAATCGTCGTATCCACGTTGGCATTCACAGTAATATCTTTTCGAATAGCCTGGCTTGAAAATGCGGTTGCCATGATTGAAACAACTAACAGTGGTTTAATTAACTTTTTCATAAAATCTCCATTTTATATTACAAACACATCCAACTTACTTTACATCCCCTATAAAAATAGGGCCCATGATTTAACTCTAAACTTACTTATTTATAGATAAATCAATTTCTTCAACACTCTTTTTGATCCAGTTAAAATAGCGTGCTTTATACTTCTTCCCTGGCTTTACCATAAGGGAAGCAATTTTGAGCTCGGTTCCTGGATATACCGTAGTCGTTTCTTTTTTCCAGTCACAGACGCCGGCCAAATCACAGACGCCGACCTCACGTAGTGGAATACGCAGCGTACCATCATTGATCACCATGCCGCGCTGCGCATCCAACGCCAGGCTGGTAACGACCTTTTTAGGCGCAACGTGGACCAAGGCTCCCCATACCAGGCTGATACCCACCTTACCTGTAGCCGCCTGTGTGCTAGCAGCATTGGTGTTATCATCTAATCCTGACACACCCTCAAAATAGACCCGCCAGGTGGTTTCCTTTTCCGGTAATTCCAGGGCGACTAGTCGTACAAGACGTTGACTACCCGCCGAAATTGCCAGTTTATTTGGTGTTATCACCAACGAGCTTTTGCCGAGTTGCTCAACGCTCACTTCTTTTTCTTGTTCAGTTCCAGCATTTATTATTTGTTTTTCTGTTACTTTGACGAACTGAACCCCATCGCTTTGCGACATAACTCTTATTTGAGCGGCCCCATTTTCGCCGATCCCTAATTCCATAGGATAAACATTCATATTGGCCAATGCAGGGCCTGAACAAATAGAAAGAATAGCAATGCCGAACAGGCATTTAATAACACTGAGTTTCATGATTAATCCGCAACGAGCGCAATGAGAGGCTCTTTCCAAATTTAAAAAACAAATACAGCAGAGACCAGCCTGATTTGTTTATCTTCCGTAGATTTGATAGCAATTATAATGACCACCAATAGCTCAGATCAATATAATAATAATAATAATATCCATCAATGTAACCCATTGATTAATATTATAATAATTTTTAATTATATGGAGTTATCAAGTGATAAATTACAATTAAGCACTAAAAAAACAAGTTAAGGTTTCAATTAATAGCGCGATATCAGGAATAAACAACGTTGCAAAACAGGCCGCTGACAGCGTTCTTTCGCCTCACTCAGGCTCTGCTGAATGTATCGAAACTTTGCTATATATCGAGTTTGGGTCACGTATCATCCCGACAACATCAGGCAAATGGTGGGCAAAACAGCGGTTCACGCTTCGGGATGATGATGGCCAGGTTGCAGAGGTTATGGCCATGCTCCGTGCGCTGAATAAGGTGACGAAAGAGGGATTTTATTGCAGGGGATTGAATCAACTATCTGATGTATTCAACAAAGCCGTTCAATTCCGTTCAGGCTGAACTCCTTTCAGCCCAAACTGGAAAGCAAGGATTAAGAGGTGAGGATCAAGCTGGCAGTCACTCGGCAATATCCGCCTCATCGCTAGCCAATTGCATTATTTCGCGCACTACGCTGGTAGCGAAACTGCCTGCTGGTAACCAGAAACGTAATTCCACGGTGACATCATCCCACCAGCTCCACTGCATTTTCTGCGGCTGTAGCAGCAAGGCCCGCCGCGCAGGCTCTACACGCTCACGCTTTAATAACGCCATCAGCTCTGGCTGTGACACCAGACAAGCTTGTTCAAAGACCAATGCTTCCCCGGCAGTACCGGGTTCACCATCCCCCGGCAATGGAGCCGTGATCATCAGTTCACCCGCGTCTAACCGTTGTTGCAGGGTGGCTAACTCTTCCGCTTTGGCCACGAACCAGCTCCCGCGCCCGGCCAGCTGTAACGCATCCCCTTCCAGCACCGTTTGTTGCTGTTGGTTAGCCAAACGCTGGCTGGCAATGAAGTTGAACAACGCACTGCGGCTGGCGGACAGGTAGAAGCTACGTTTGCTGCGCTCCTTAACCCGGATCTCATCGTTGGCCCAGCGGCGCGCCATCGTCAGGTTGTTGCCCCCACGGCCAAAGCGCTGGCTGCCAAAGTAGTTCGGCACGCCACCCGCCGCGATAGCCTGTAAACGCTGCTCCACCTCTTGGCGATCGCCGATCTGGCGTAGCACCAGGGTGAATTCGTTCCCCTTCAACGTACCGATGCGCAGCTTGCGTAGGTGGCGAGCGGCCTGTAGCACTTCGCAGCCTTCCAGCGCAAACCGGCTGAGATCGGGAGATTCTTTCCCCGGCAGATGCAGACAGAACCACTGCTCGGTGACTGCATGGCGATCTTTCAAACCGGCATAGCTGACCGAACGGGCATGAATGCCGGCAAACTTCGCCAGAGCGTCCGCCACAAACTGGGTGTTGCAGCCGTTCTTGCGGATGTTCACCAGCAGGTGCTCACCTTCACCATCTGGGGTAAAGCCCAGATCCTCAACCACCACAAAGTCTTCCGGGTTGGCTTTCAGCACGCCGGTAGCCGCTGGCTTGCCGTGCAACCAGGTCAGATTGGCCATGTCCATACGTTATTCCTTGATCAACAGGGCAACCGCTTCGCAGGCAATGCCTTCGCCACGGCCGGTAAAGCCCAGCTGTTCGGTGGTGGTCGCTTTGACGTTAACGTCATCCATATGGCATTGCAGATCTTCCGCCAGGAAGATGCGCATCTGAGGAATGTGCGGTGCCATCTTCGGTGCCTGCGCAATGATGGTGACATCCAGATTACCCAGACGATAGCCCTTGGCACGAATGCGTTTCCAGGCTTCGCGCAGCAGCTCACGGCTGTCCGCGCCTTTAAAGGCCGGATCAGTATCCGGGAACAGCTTGCCGATATCCCCCAACGCCGCCGCCCCCAGCAGAGCATCGGTGGCCGCATGCAGCGCCACGTCACCATCGGAGTGAGCCAGCAGTCCTTTTTCATAAGGAATGCGAACACCGCCGATCACCAACGGCCCTTCGCCGCCAAATTTATGGACATCAAAACCGTGACCGATACGCATGATGCGCTCCTTTAGTTGTTCAACTGAGTCAAATAGAACGCCGCCAGCGCCAAATCCTCTGGCCGCGTCACTTTAATATTGTCCGCACGCCCCGCCACCAGCAGCGGATGATAACCGCAATGCTCCAGCGCCGAGGCTTCATCGGTTACCGTCGCCCCTTCATCCAGGGCGCGTTGCAGGCAGAGTTTAAGCAGTTCCAGCGGGAACAGCTGTGGCGTCAGTGCATGCCACAAATCCTGGCGTTCCACGGTGTGCGAGATGATGCTTTGGCCCACCTGCGCACGCTTCATGGTATCACGCACCGGCGCGGCAAGAATGCCGCCGACCTTACTGTGTGCCGTGATCGCCAGCAACCGCTCCAGATCGTCAGGATGCAGGCAAGGGCGGGCAGCATCATGTACCAATACCCAGTGCGCGTTGCCAGCCAGTTGCAGCCCGGCCAGCACCGAATCGGCGCGCTGTTGCCCGCCTTCAGTGACCAACACCCGCGGATCGCTGGCGATCGGTAGCGTTTTAAACTGTTGGTCTTCGGGGCTGATAGCCACGATCACCTGGGTAATACGCGGATGACGTAACAAGGCGTGGATGGCGTGCTCAAGAATGGTTTGATGGCCGATGGTTAAATATTGCTTCGGACAATCGGCCTGCATACGGCTGCCAATACCGGCAGCGGGCAGGACGGCGATCACCTGAGGGGAGGAGCCAATGGATGGATTCATGCGTTACTTCGGTGGGTTGTTCTGTGTGGCAGACGCCGCATTGCGTCCGGAAGATTCAGGCACCAGACGATAGAAAGTCTCGCCGGGCTTGATCATGCCCAGTTCATTACGTGCGCGTTCTTCTATCGCTTCCTGACCACCGTTCAGGTCGTCGATCTCGGCAAACAGCTGATCGTTACGCGCTTTCAATTTGGCATTGCTGCTCTGCTGAGCCGTAACGTCATCATTGACCCGCACATAATCGTGAATACCATTCTTCCCCAGCCACAGCGAATACTGTAACCAGCCAAGCAGCGCCAGCAATAGCAGCGTCAGTTTTCCCATCTCCGCCCCCTAAAAAAAGCGCTTAATCATCCCACAACTTGCCGTTTGACTCCACACCAGCAGCGGCTTTTCACCTGCAGCCCTCAAGCGTAATCAGAACTTCCTGAGTTTAGCGCCTGATTGTCGCCTGAAAGCGGCATTAAATCCAGGCAGGCATAACGTGCACCGCCCCTTGCGTCAGTATGCAGTAAGAATAACTGGATCGATGGCATTTCCACCGACATTTACGCCAATTTTTAAATAATTATTCATATTTAACACTGTTAGCATTTTCATCATCAGGTAGGGGTTGTGTTTTTATTCATGTAAGTTTATTTTTATGCATCTAAAGTGCATAAATAAATCCAATATATAACCTTTACTCAACGACTCAACTTATTCGGGGAATGCTCATGTTAAAACGTTTAGTGCTGATTAGTGCCTGCCTGGCGGCCACTTTTTCCGCGGCTTCCTTTGCCGCAGAACCGACGTATGTTGTCGGCTCCGGCGGTACCTATCGCCCGTTCGAATACGAAAACAGCAAAAAAGAGCTGGAAGGTTTTGATATCGATGTGATCAAGGCCGTCGCCAAAGCGGAAGGTTTCCAGGTGAAGCTGGTAAATACGCCGTGGGAAGGCATCTTTGCCACCTTGAACTCTGGCGACCGCGACATCATCATTTCCGGCATCACCATTACCGACAAGCGCAAGCAGATGGTCGACTTCTCTTCGCCATACTTCCCGGCAGAGCAGGCTATCGTGGTACCGAAAGAGTCTACGGTAGACTCTATCGACGCGCTGAAAACCCTGAAGGTGGGCGTGGTTAACTCCAGCACCGGCGACATCGTGGTTTCCGACGTCTTGGGTAAGAACAGCACCGCCATCAAGCGTTTTGATAACACCCCGCTGCTGCTGCAAGAGCTGTATGAAGATGGCATTGGCGCGGCCGTGGGTGACGTTGGCGTGGCCAAGTTCTATATCAAGACCCACCCGGAGAAAGAGTTCAAGCTGGTGTCAGACGCCAAGTTTGAGCGCCAGTATTTCGGCATTGCGGTGGCCAAGGGCAACGATGAGCTGCGTAACAAGATCAACAGCGGCCTGAAGAAAATCATCGCCGATGGCACCTACGCCAAAATCTACCAGACCTGGTTCGACAGCAACGTCCCTACGCTGCCAGCAGAATAAACCGGCTGTAAATAGGGGCACAATTGACTGTGCCCCTACGCATTAGACCCACAAGTTCGCACTACCACCGTAAGGATTATATTTTGTCAGCATTCCGTTGGGAGATCATTGAGGAATACGCTCCGCTGTTTATGGAGGGTGCCTGGATGACCATCAAATGTACCATCATCTGCGTGATCCTGGGCACCACCTGGGGGCTGCTCCTCGGGTTAGGCCGCCTGGCGCAGGCACCGCACGGCATCTGGAAACCGATCCTGCACTATTGCGTGCAATGGCCGGTGCGCATCTACATCAGCGCCTTCCGGGGCACACCGCTGTTTGTGCAAATCATGGTGGTCCACTTCGCGCTGGTGCCGCTGTTTATCAACCCGCGTGACGGCCTGCTGGTCAGCAACGGTTTGATGAGCGTCGACTTCGCACGCGCATTACGTTCCGATTACGGTGCCTTCCTGTCTTGCGTAGTCGCCATCACGTTGAACGCCGGTGCTTACGTCTCGGAGATATTCCGTGCCGGGATCCAGTCGATCGACCGCGGCCAGATGGAGGCTTCACGCTCGTTGGGGATGGGCTACGGCAAGACCATGCGTAAGGTGATCCTGCCGCAGGCCTTCCGCCGCATGCTGCCGCCGCTTGGCAACAACGCCATCGCCATCGTCAAGGATTCGTCCCTGGCCTCCGCGATTGGTCTGGCGGATCTGGCTTATGCCGCGCGTACCGTTTCCGGCGCGTACGCCACCTACTGGGAGCCCTATCTGACTATTTCAGTGATCTATTGGGTCATCACCTTCCTGCTCTCGCTGATGGTGCAACACATGGAAAAAAGGTTCGGTAAAAGTGATTCGCGTACATAACCTGCAAAAACAATTTGGCGAAGCCCACGTGCTGCGCGGGATCTCCTGCCAGATCGCCCCGAAAGAAGTGGTATGCATTATCGGCCCTTCCGGCTCCGGTAAAAGTACCTTTCTGCGCTGTATCAACGCGCTGGAGACGCTCTCGGGCGGTGAGATCGACGTCAATGGCTTTGCCATTCACGATCAGAAGACCGATCTGAACAAGATGCGTGAAAGCGTGGGCATGGTATTCCAACGCTTTAACCTGTTCCCGCATATGACGGTGTTGGAAAACATCATCATGGCGCCGATGGACGTGAAAAAACTCTCCCGCAGCGAGGCTATTGAACGTGCAGAGGTGTTACTGAATAAAGTGGGCCTGCTCGACAAGATCGATGCCTATCCCAGCAGCCTGTCCGGCGGGCAGCAACAGCGTGTCGCCATCGCCCGCGCATTGGCGATGGAACCGCAAATCATGCTGTTTGATGAGCCTACCTCGGCGCTGGATCCGGAGTTGGTCGGGGAAGTGTTGGCGGTGATGAAGGCGCTGGCTCTTGAAGGCATGACCATGGTGGTAGTAACCCATGAAATGGGCTTCGCCCGCGAAGTGGCCGACCGGGTGCTGTTTATCGATCAGGGGATCATTCAGGAAGAAGGCACACCGGAGCACATCTTCGGTAACCCGACCAATCCGCGCACCCAGGCATTTTTAAGCAAAGTTTTGTAACCTTCGGCACCGCTTTGACATCTCTTGGGCGCACTGGCGCCCTTTTTATTACCAGCCACTCAGAAAGCTGAACACCAGCCAAAACAGACAGATGACGGTGATACCGGTCAGCAGCAGCGTGAGGAACAAACGCCCGCGCAGCAGCACGCTGAAGACAATACCCAGCAGCACCGAGGCTGGCATCAAAGCCAGGAAAAACGGCCAAGTATAAAGAAGGAAAAACAAGGTGTTAGAACCGTAAACTATAAAAGGCACGGTAAACGCCAGCCAATAGAAGACAAAGCCGCTGGTGCCGCCCAAAAAGGAGTACGAGGGTTCCTCTTGCTCGAGTTGGCTATCAATCACTAGTGGCGTGGCATTTTGCATAGCGTTCCCTGGTCTATTGGCTCGCTCTGCGGCGACTTGCTAGAGTAAAAAGCGCGTAGCTCGATCACGCCACGCGCTTTTTGCGAATTCAGGGTTTGATAATAGCCTGACCACGCAGCAGGTCTAACAATTGCGCGGTCAAATTTGTTACCAATTGTTCACCATTAAGCCGGATATCCGGCCGTTCCGGCGCCTCGTACACCGAATCGATACCGGTGAAATTACGCAGCTCACCGGCGCGGGCCTTTTTGTACAATCCTTTCGGATCGCGAGCCTCACAAATCGCCAGCGGGGTGTCGACAAACACTTCGATAAACTGTCCCTCGGCCAACATTTCCCGCACCATCTGCCGTTCGGCACGGTGCGGTGAGATAAACGCCGTCAACACCACCAGCCCAGCATCCACCATCAGCTTGGCCACTTCCCCCACCCGGCGGATATTCTCGCGCCGATCGTCGTCGGAGAACCCCAAGTCGCGGCACAGGCCGTGGCGCACATTGTCACCATCCAGCAGATAGGTACTGACCCCCAACTGATGCAGCGCCTGCTCCAGCGCGCCAGCCACGGTCGATTTCCCCGAACCAGACAGGCCGGTAAACCATAGCACCACACCCTGATGGCCGTTCGCTGTTTCACGCTCCGCACGCGTAACCGCATGCGGGTGCCACACAACGTTTTCGTCTTTCGCTAACTCAGCCTCGGCCACGTTAATTCCCCTTCAGCAGGTCACGCGCACCCCAGTGTGGGAAATGCTTGCGTACCAAGGCGTTCAGCTCCAGTTCAAAGGCGCTGAAATTGCCCGCCGCTGCCGGATTATCCTGCTGCAAGGCTTCGCGGATCAACCCCGCGCCAACCGTGACGTTGGTCAAACGATCGATAAAGATCAGGCCGCCGGTATCATGATTCTGTTGATAGCTGTCCAGCACCAGCGGTTCGTCGAAGGTCAGCTCCACCAGCCCAATGCCGTTCAGGGGCAACACGTCGGCCTGATGCTGCGCCAGCGAGTTGATCTCCACCTGATGGCGAATGCTCTCAACGCGGGCGCGAGTTTTCTTCCCGGCTACCTTGATGTCGTAGCTTTGGCCCGGTAACAACGGCTGTTCTGCCATCCATACCACGTCCGCCAAGGCGCTTTGCGTGGCCTGTAGGGTTTCGCTGGCATCCACCAGCAGGTCGCCCCGGCTGATGTCGACTTCATCTTTCAGCACCAGCGTGATCGCTTCACCCGGCCCCGCCTCCTGCAGATCGCCATCAAAGGTCACGATGCGCGCCACGGTGGATTCAACGCCAGACGGCAGCACCTTGATGCGCTGGCCCACGCGGACCACACCGGCAGACAAAGTCCCGGCATAACCGCGGAAATCGAGATTCGGGCGGTTGACGTATTGTACCGGGAAGCGCAGCGGCTGATGTTCACGCTCGCTGATGACATCCACACTTTCCAACACCTCCAACAGTGTCGGGCCGCTATACCAAGGCATCTGTATGCTCTGGCTAGCAACGTTGTCACCGTCCAGTGCCGACAACGGGACGAATTTAATCTCCAGGTCGTTGGGCAACTGCTCGGCGAAGCTCAGGTAATCCTGTTTGAACTGTTCAAACACCGCCTGGCTGTAATCCACCAGGTCCATTTTGTTCACCGCCACCACCAGGTGGCGAATACCGAGCAGCGTGGCGATAAAACTGTGGCGACGGGTCTGATCCAGCACGCCTTTGCGCGCATCGATCAGCAGGATCGCCAAGTCGCAGGTCGAGGCACCGGTAGCCATATTGCGGGTGTACTGCTCATGCCCCGGCGTATCGGCGATGATAAATTTGCGCTTTTCGGTCGAGAAATAGCGGTAGGCCACGTCGATGGTAATGCCCTGCTCACGTTCTGCCTGCAGGCCATCCACCAGCAAGGCCAGATCGAGCTTCTCCCCTTGGGTGCCGATGCGTTTACTGTCGGTATGCAGGGTTGAGAGCTGATCTTCGTAGATCTGGCGGGTATCGTGCAGCAAGCGGCCAATCAGGGTGCTTTTACCGTCGTCCACGCTGCCACAGGTCAGGAAACGTAGCAGGCTCTTGTGCTGCTGCGCGTGCAGGTAGGCTTCTACCCCGCCCTGTTCGGCGATTTGTTGTGCAATAACGTTGTTCATTCCGGCGGCTCCTTAGAAATACCCTTGGCGCTTTTTCAGCTCCATCGAACCGGACTGATCGCGGTCGATCATGCGGCCCTGACGTTCGCTGGTGGTAGAAACCAGCATTTCCTCGATGATCTCCGGCAGCGTCTGCGCAGAAGAATCCACCGCGCCGGTCAACGGCCAGCAGCCGAGGGTACGGAACCGCACCATACGCTGGCTGATCACCTCACCCGGTTGCAGATCGATACGATCGTCATCCACCATCATCAACATGCCGTCGCGTTCCACCACCGGGCGCGGTTTGGCCAGGTAGAGCGGCACGATGTCGATCTTCTCCAGGAAGATATATTGCCAGATATCCAGCTCGGTCCAGTTCGACAGCGGGAACACGCGGATGCTCTCGCCCTTGTTGATCTGGCCGTTATAGTTGTGCCACAGCTCCGGGCGCTGGTTTTTCGGATCCCAGCGGTGGAAGCGATCGCGGAAAGAATAGATGCGCTCTTTGGCGCGGGATTTCTCCTCGTCGCGGCGGGCACCACCGAAGGCGGCGTCAAAACCGTACTTGTTCAGCGCCTGCTTGAGGCCTTCGGTTTTCATGATATCGGTGTGCTTGGCGCTGCCGTGGACAAACGGGTTGATCCCCATAGCCACCCCTTCCGGGTTTTTGTGGATCAGCAGCTCGAAACCGTACTCTTTGGCGGTACGATCGCGGAATTGGTACATTTCGTTGAATTTCCAACCGGTATCCACATGCAGCAACGGAAACGGCAGCGTGCCCGGATAGAACGCCTTGCGTGCCAGATGCAGCATCACCGAGGAGTCTTTACCGATGGAATAGAGCATCACCGGATTGCCGAATTCGGCGGCCACTTCACGGATGATATGGATGCTCTCCGCCTCCAATTGCCGCAAATGAGTGAGTCGTTTTTGGTCCATAACAGATCCTTTAAGCCAAATTCACGACGGCCGGGCGCGCTGCCACTGCCGTCTGCGATTGATGCCCAAACCAGGCGATTTGATGGTGTAATTCCACCACTTCACCGATCACCAGCAGCGCCGGTAATGGGGCCTGCCGAGTTAATTGTTCCAGCAGTTGCAAGGTGCCAGTCTGCACCTGCTGATCGGCCCGCGTACCCCGGCTGATCACGGCGACTGGCGTGCTCGCATCACGGCCATGGGCAATCAGGTTGCGGCTGATATCCGCCGCCTTCATGGTGCCCATGTAGATCGCCAACGTCTGACGCGCCCGCGCCAGAGCAGGCCAATCCAAACCGTCGTCATCGTCACGGCAATGGCCGGTAATAAAGGTCACGCTTTGGGCGTGATCGCGGTGCGTTAGCGGAATACCGGCATAGGCCGTAGCCCCTGCTGCGGCGGTTACGCCCGGCACTACCTGGAAGGGGATCCCGGCAGCGGCGGCCACCTGTAACTCTTCGCCACCCCGGCCAAAGATAAAGGGATCGCCACCTTTTAACCGCACCACCCGCTTCCCTTGCTGCGCCAGTTCCACCAGCAGGCGATTGGTCTCTTCCTGGATCACCGAGTGCGCACCGGCGCGTTTGCCCACGCAGATACGTTCGGCGTCGCGACGCACCAAATCCAGCGTCTCTTCGCTCACCAGGTGATCGTAAAGCACCACGTCGGCCTGCTGCATCACCTGCAGCCCGCGTAGGGTCAACAAGCCGACATCGCCCGGGCCTGCCCCGACCAGTGCGATCTCACCTTGCGTCCCCTCATTACCCTGCGCAAAAGCCGTTAAATCCTGTTCCAACTGCTGCTGCGCCTGCTCCGTCTGGCCATTCGCCACCAACGTCGCGAAACGGCCGTTGAAGGTTTTCTCCCAGAAACGTCGTCTGGTCCCGATGGAAGCCAGCCGTTGCTTCACTTTGCCACGCAACCCTCCGGCCAGTTCCGCCATCTGCCCCAGGCTGGCGGGCAATAACGCTTCCAGCTTCTCACGTAACATCCGCGCCAATACCGGAGCTTGGCCGCTAGATGACACGGCCACCACCAACGGTGAGCGATCGATAATCGACGGGAAGATAAAGGAGCAGCGCGGTTGGTCATCCACTACGTTGGCCAGCACGCGGCGCTTATCCGCTTCGGCATACACCTCGGCGTTCAGCACGCTATCGTCGGTAGCGGCAATCACCAGAAAGACGTCGTCTAACTGCTGCGGCACAAAGTTCTGCCCCAGCCACTCAACGCGCCCTTGCAGGTGTTGGTGCTCCAGCTCTTCTGAGAGCGCCTGCGCCGCGATCCGCACCTGCGCCCCTGCGCGTAGCAGGAGGTCGACTTTGCGTGCAGCCACTTCGCCGCCGCCAACCACCAGCACAGGGCGGTGTTTCAGGTCGGCAAATATTGGTAGATAGTCCACAACGGCCTTTTCATATAACAGATTGATAGGGTGACTATACGGCGTGCGATTTGCCCCCTGAAATGACGAAAAGGCATGAGATGTTCTTAAAAGGAATAAGGCTGTTGGCATTGCGCCTAACTCGCTGTACGTAATGGGGTTACGGGTGCGAGTTAACAGAGCTTGCTTGATGTTGCCCGATGGTCAAACATGTTCCGCCCCAGACAGGGATAGCAGCGGTTTAACGGCGCGCACCCAAGACAAAAATAGGACGCGAAGAAATTGTCTTATCGGCGCTGGCGTCCCATACTAACTACCGCAAAAATAATCGGCATCACTGCTGTCAGAGAAGGATTTTTAGGTATGTTTTCCCGCTTGTGTCTGAGGGCAGGGCTGTTGTTAGTCGCTCTCGGCAGTGCTGTAAGCGTTTCGGCCGCTACCAAACCCGTAAAAGAAGCCCCGATGGGCCAGTTCGCCGCCAACCAGATCCGCCATATCGCTACCTACTTCCCCGGCCGCATGGCCGGCAGCCCGGCAGAATTACTGGCCGCAGACTACCTGAAACAGCAGTTTACCGAGATGGGCTACCCGGCTGATACCCGTACCTTTGACGCCCGTTATCTCTACACCAATAAAGACACCAGTGAAAACTGGCGCAAGATCAGCGTCACCTCGGTGATTGCGACCAAAAAGGGTGAGCGGCCCCAGCAGGTCATCATCATGGCGCACTTCGATACCTATACCCCGCTGAGCGACGATGAGGTGGACAATAACCTCGGTGGCCTGACGCTGCAGGGGGTCGATGACAATGCCTCCGGCGTGGGCGTGATGCTGGAGTTGGCCAACAGGCTGAAAAACATCCCCACCACCTATACCCTGCGCTTTGTGGCCATGAGTGGCGAAGAGCTGAAGTCAGTAGGCGCTAAAAACTACCTTGGCCGTATGACGCCGGAGGAACGCAAAAACACGCTACTGGTGATTAATCTCGATAGCCTGATCACCGGCGATCGCCTCTATTTCCACTCCGGGCGTAACACCGAGCCGGAAGTGGTGGCCCGATCCCGCGATCGTGCGCTGAGCATCGCCCACCGTTATGGTATTGAGGCGGCCATCAACCCAGGCAGCAAAGGTTTTCCAACTGGCACCGGTTGCTGTTCCGATCAGATCGTCTTCGATAACGCCAAAATTCCGGTGATGGCGGTAGAAGCCACCAACTGGTCGCTGGGGGATAAGGACGGCTATCAACAACGCGCCACCAGCCCTAGCTTCCCGCAAGGCATTACCTGGCATCGTCCGCAATACGACAATCTGCAATATCTGGAAACCCACCTGCCAGGGCGAATCGACAAGCGCAGCCGCGACAGCGTGCGGATCCTGTTACCGTTGGTAAAAGAATGGGTGCAGGCACATCCTGTCCCTGAGCCGAAAAAGAAAAAGAAGAAATAATTGGACGTAAAATCGAGTACAAATTTTGTACTCGACATCTCGGTTAAGTATACTGAGAGAAACCCGTATTCGAGAAAAAACTAATGAGTACGCACAAAACCTTATCGCAACAAGCGACACGAGAGAGTCTCGGTTCACCTGATAGTTTCAAAGGAGGTGTTTGGGTGACTAAAAATGGAACCGCAGAATTATTCGTCCAAACGGCCTTGGAACGACAAGAGGAATTGGCTGCCTGGGAACAGGAGCAGCAAACCCATGCACTGCTAAAACTGGTGCTGAAATCCAAGCAAGAAGTCGCCGAAGGGAAAGTCCTGACTCCTGATGAAGCATTAAAAAGGCTAAGGGCTGCAAGAGGTTAAGGAGTAACCAACCATGTATGAAGTGCGTCTGACCGAAACCGCATTTCAGTGCCTTGCCGATATAGAGTCGTTCAAAACAGCCACTATTGGTTCAGTGGATGCAGGACACTTTGTAGACCAATTGCTCTTGGAAGCTACTGCCACGTTGCGAGAAGATCCCAAGCGCTATCGTTTTAACGCCACTTTGGCTGATTATGGCTTAGGACTACGAGAACGTCTGGATAAACACGAATACCGGACGCTGTATGAAATCACCGGTCATACCTTCGACATCTTGCTGTTTTTGCATACCCGCCAAGATTTGACCCGCGCACTCAGACGTCACATGTTATTGAGCTAGAACTTAATTAGTCGGGCCCTCGCAGAACCCGGTTCGTTAACTATGCGCTCATCAACCTTCGTGCAGACCACACTCGCGCTTCAGGCCGAAGAAGCGGGTTTCTTCCTCGCTCATGCCTTCCTCCCATTTACGGGTGGTGTGGATATCGCCCACCGACAGGTAACCCTGATCCCACAGCGGGTGGTAGCTCAGCCCATGTTCGGTGAGATATTGGTAAATCTGGCGGTTATCCCAGTCGATGATCGGCAGGATCTTGAATACCCCACGCTGCACCGCCAGCACCGGCAGATTGGCACGGCTGCCCGATTGCTCACGGCGCAGGCCGGCAAACCAGGTTTGCGCACCTAGCGTTTCCAGCGCGCGGTTCATCGGCTCAACTTTATTGATTTGGTTGTACTGCTCAATACCCTCTACGCCCTGCTCCCACAGCTTGCCGTAACGCGCCTCTTGCCAGGCTGGTGAATGCTTGGCGCGGAATACCTGCAGGTTCAGGTTCAGTTGGTCGGCCAGTTGGTCGATAAACTGGTAGGTTTCTGGGAACAGGTAGCCGGTATCAGTCAGGATCACCGGGATATCTGGCTTGATGCGCGTGACCAGATGCAGACACACCGCCGCCTGAATACCAAAGCTGGAGGAAAGCACAAACTCCCCCGGCAGATGTTCCAACGCCCAGGCAACCCTCTCCTGTGCCGAAAGCTGTTCCAACTGGCCGTTGACGACCGCCAGTGCCAGCGCCTGCCCGGACTTCGGTAACGCGTTCAGCGCCGCCAGATCCAATTCAGCCATGATGCGATCTCCTGAAAGTGTTGATGTGGCCCCTCACCCTAACCCTCTCCCACAGGGCTGAGGTATCCCCAGAAAAAAATGAAAGGCACGATGAAGTGTGATCTACTGGTTGCGCTAACAAAACAGAAGAGACCTCATCGTGCCTTTACAAACAGTTTGCCAGAAATTTTTCTCCGCGTCTTTACGTGGTATCCATTCCTTTCGTATTAAGGGACTTACAGATATGGCCGCTGCACTCTGCAACGGCGCTGACCTGACGCTAACCAGCATCGGCCGCATGCTTCCAGGTAAGGCCCACGTCAAAAATAAAATCAAGCGAGCCGATCGAACCCTCGGTAATACCGCTCTTCATCGCGACCTGCCTCGCATCCAGCAACTGCTTACCGGTGCTATCACATCATTGATGCCGTTCTGCGTTATTGCTGTCGACTGGACTGGATGGCACGACAAAAACTGGCACTTGTTGCGAGCCAGCTTGATCTGTAATGGCCGTTCACTGCCGCTGATGAGCGAAGTCGTGCCTGCCAAACTGGCACAAAACAGTCAGGTACAGTGCGCCTTCCTTGACCGCCTGCACGCGGCCATTCCCGCTGGAAAGTCCGTCACGATAATCACGGATGCAGGCTTCAGAACTGACTGGTTCAGGCATATAAGCCAACTGGGTTGGTTTTTTACGGGCAGGGTCAAAGGTGTTATCTGCTTCCGTCCTGAAGGAAGCAAACACTGGATGAAAGTCAGTGAACTTCAGGCAGAAGCCAGCCCCCGGAAAGTCGGCAATGGTGTGCTTGCGCGTAAACCCAAACTCCCTTGCGGTGGCAGCCTTTATCTGCAAAAGCGTCCATCGGCAGGGCGGCATGGAAAAGGGACTGAGTCAAAAACAGAAAAAGAACATAGAAAAAGCGCGCAGGAACCGTGGCTACTGTTCAGCAACGTGGAAGGTCTGGAGCCCGCTCAGATAATGACACTCTATAGCCGTCGGATGCAGATAGAGCAAAACTTCCGCGATGAAAAGAGTCACCGCTTCGGGTATGGGATGAGGTATGGGCGGAGTCAGGGTAAAGGACGCCTGGAGGTGCTGAGTGTAGTGGCGGCCATGGCGAGCCTGGTGATGTGGCTGACGGGGTATATGGCAGAAAAGAAACAACTCCATCGCCATTATCAGGCCAATACGGTGAAAGACAGGAGAGTCCTGTCATATCTGAGGCTTGCCTGGGAGATATTACGAGACCGCCCCATAATAGTGAGAAGGATAAAAATAGTTAATGCGCTGAAAATATTAGGAAAGGAGTACAGTAATATGGTCATGGGATGTTGACCATATTACTGGGGATCACTCAGCCCACAGGGAGAGGGGACCGAAATGTGCCCTCGTCGGCATATCACTCTATACAGCGACCAAAAGGACCGGGGTAAGGAAGACTGGCTGCAGCGTAATAAATGCAGCCGTGCAAGTTATTCCCAGAAATCCTGCGCGGGATCCACCACCGGCCGGATAATCCCGGTACGCACGGTGAAATCGCCAAAACCTTCGCCAGCGGTGCGCTCTGTTGCCCAACGCCCTACCAGTTGGTCGATGGTTTGCAGGATTTCGTCTTCGTTAATATTTTCCCGATACATGCGCGGAATACGCGTCCCTTCACGGTTACCGCCCAAATGCAGGTTGTAACGGCCAATCGCTTTGCCCACCAGGCCAATCTCCGCCAGCAGCGCTCGGCCACAGCCGTTCGGGCAGCCGGTGATACGCAGCACTACGTGCTCATCCCCCACGCCATGCCGATGCATGATGCCTTCCACCTTGGTCACAAACTCCGGTAAGAAGCGCTCGGCCTCTGCCATCGCCAGTGGGCAGGTTGGGTAGGACACGCAGGCCATCGAATTCTTGCGCTGCTCGCTGATGCCATCGTCGATCAGGCCATGCTCGCGTGCCAGGGCTTCGATCTTCGCCTTTTCGCTTTCCGGTACGCCAGCCACGATCAGGTTTTGGTTGGCTGTCAGACGGAAATCACCCTGATGGATCTTGGCGATCTCGGCCACGCCGGTTTTCAACGGACGGCCTGGATAATCCAGCAGGCGACCGTTTTCAATAAACAGCGTCAGGTGCCACTGATTATCAACCCCTTTGACCCAGCCGATGCGATCGCCACGGCCGGTAAATTCGTACGGACGCACCGGCGCAAAGGTGATGCCAGCCCGCTTTTCTACCTCGGCGCGGAAGGTATCAACCCCCACCCGCTCCAGCGTATATTTGGTTTTGGCGTTCTTACGATCGGTGCGGTTGCCCCAGTCACGCTGGGTGGTCACTACCGCTTCAGCAACGGCCAGCGTGTGTTCCAGCGGAATATAGCCAAACTCACTCGCCGTACGCGCATAGGTTTTCTTGTTGCCATGCTCGATAGACAGGCCGCCGCCCACCAGCAAGTTAAAGCCCACCAGCTTGCCGTGTTCGGCAATCGCCACAAAGTTCATGTCGTTGGCGTGCAGATCCACATCGTTCTGCGGCGGGATCACCACCGTGGTTTTAAACTTGCGCGGCAGGTAAGTGGCCCCCAGGATCGGCTCTTCGTCCGTGGTCGCGACTTTTTCTTTATCCAGCCACACTTCGGCATAGGCACGGGTACGCGGCAGCAGGTGCTCGGAGATTTTCTTCGCCCATTCGTACGCTTCCTGATGCAGTTCCGACTCCACCGGATTCGAGGTGCAGAGTACGTTACGGTTCACGTCGTTAGCCGTCGCCAGCGCATCCAGCCCCAGGCGGTTCAGCAACTGGTGCACCGGTTTCACGTTACCTTTGACGATGCCATGGAACTGGAACGTCTGCCGGTTGGTGATACGGATGCTGCCGTACAGCGTGCTTTCCGCGGCAAATTTGTCGATCCCCAGCCACTGTTGCGGGGAAATAATCCCGCCTGGCAAGCGGCAGCGCAGCATCATGGCGTGGCGCGGCTCGAGTTTTTGTTCGGCACGTTCGGCGCGAATATCGCGATCGTCCTGTTGGTACATGCCGTGGAAACGGATCAGCAAGAAGTTATCGCCGGTAAAGCCGCCGGTCAGACCGTCTTGTAAATCTTCGGCAATGGTTCCGCGCAGGAAGTTACTCTCTTTCTTCAGACGCTCAGCATCGGTCAGTTTGCCTTCAACCACCAGAGGTCCAGGGTGTTTATCACTCATTAGTAAACGTCTCGCTGATAACGGCGCTCAAGGCGCAGCTCGCTTAAGAATTCGTCTGCCAGCTCGGTATCCATACCACCGTGCTCGGCCACCAGTGCTAACAATGTGTTTTCAACGTCTTTCGCCATGCGGTTGGCATCGCCACAGACATAGATGTGCGCGCCCTGCTGGATCCAGTTCCAGATTTCAGCGCCCTGCTCACGCAGCTTGTCCTGCACGTAAACCTTATGCTGTTGATCCCGTGACCAGGCCAGATCGATGCGGGTTAGCAGACCCTCTTTTACATAGCGCTGCCATTCAACCTGGTACAGGAAGTCTTCGGTAAAGTGCGGATTGCCGAAGAACAGCCAGTTCTTACCCCCGGCACCTTCCGCTTCACGTTGCTGCATAAAGGCGCGGAACGGGGCAATACCGGTACCTGGACCGATCATGATCACCGGCGTTTCCGGGTTGGCGGGCAAACGGAAGTTGTCGTTATGTTCGATAAACACCCGCAGTTCGCCTTCCTCTTCCAGACGATCGGCCAGGAAGCTGGAAGCCCCACCGGCACGGCTGCGGCCATCAATGTCGTAGCGCACCACGCCAACGGTGATGTGCACTTCGTTTTCATTCTCTGCCTGAGAGGAGGCGATGGAGTACAGGCGCGGCGTCAGCGGGCGCAGCAGGCTGAGTAACTGCTCTGCGTTCAGGTCGGCCGGAGCCTGGCGTACCATGTCCACAATCGGGGTGTTATGGGCGTAGTGTTGCAGTTTAGGCTTGTCAGCCAGCAGGCCAATCAGCTTTTCGTCTCGCGACAGCCCGGCATATTTTTCCACGATCGGCGTAGTGTTCTGCGTCAGTTCAAAGTGGCTACGCAAAGCTTCACGCAGCGACAGGGTTTGCCCCTCAACCTCGACCGGTTCGTCGCCTTTCAGCCACAGCAGTTGAACCAGCTCCTCCACCAGCGCCGGATCGTTATCAAACCATACGCCCAAGGCATCGCCCGGCTGATAGCGCAGGCCGGAATCGCCTAAATCGATCTCTATATGGCGCACATCTTTATCGGAAGCGCGGCCAGTGATCTTTTGCTTGGCCGCCAGTTGCGCGGTCAGTGGTTGTTCTTTGCTGTAGGGGCTGCTGTCCAACTGATCGACCGCACCGCTGGCCAATGCTGCCGGAGCACTGTTTTCCGCTGGTGCTCGAGCCTTCAGGACTTCCACCACCTGCTTGCGCCAGGCGATAGCCAGTTCCTGATAATCCACATCCGCATCGATGCGCTCCACCAGGCGCTCGGCCCCCAGCTCGGCCAGCTTGCTATCAAAGTCTTTGCCGGACTGGCAGAAATTCTCATAAGAGCTATCCCCCAGGCCAAACACCGCAAAGGCGGTTTCATTGAGTTTGGGGGCTTTTTTCGAATGCAGGAATTTGTGCAGCGCCACCGCTTCTTCCGCTGGCTCCCCTTCCCCTTGGGTGGAGGCGACCACCACCAGCAGACGCTCCTGGGCGATTTGCTTGAACTTGTAGTCACCGGCATTCACCAGGGTGACGCTCAGCTTCGCCGCCAGCAGATCGTCGCGTAGCTGTTCGGCCAGACGGCGTGCGTTACCGGTCTGGGAAGCAGAAATCAGGGTGATGCTGGCCGCAGGGGCCGCAGCAACCGGTGCTGAAGCCACGCTTCCCGGCTGCTGATTAACCCTGCCCCAGAAATAACCAGAGAGCCACGCCAGCTGCGTTGGGGAGTACCCGCCAATGACGGCCTGCAAACTCGAAAGCTGTTCGGGGGTCAGCGGGAGCAAAGATGTTGGAGGAACCTGAGTCGTCATCGCGGTACGGATATCCTATGCTTAGCCAGTGTCAGTCGCTGTAATTGTTGTTGTGTAATGTCCTGAAAAGACCAGGAGAGTTTGTAAGGTTACCGAGCGTCATTGCAACGATTAAATAAGGGATAGCAATAATTAATAACCAAAACGACTAAGCAGTTTTCCTGGTAAGGGATAGTGGCTAAATCGTTAGATGTTTATTTTTAATTCATTGTTATTTAATGAGTTAATTTCTCAAAGTTTGAATGACTCGCATTTGAGGTGGATAACGTCCCCCTATCGGCTCAATCCCGCCCAAATAAAAAATGCCAGCAGCGCTACATGCTGCGCCCCTGGATCTCCCCTGAAGCAGCCCAAAAGATAGTAACCAGGGCCGCTTTCCGTTAGTATTCGGCGGTTTTTGAGTCAATGAGGCCGTAATAATGGCAACCACGCTATTTAAAGATTTTCAGTTTGAAGCCGCACACCATCTGCCAAACGTGCCGGAGGGCCATAAATGTGGCCGCCTGCACGGGCATTCGTTTATGGTGCGTATTGAAGTGACCGGGGAAGTAGACGCCCATACCGGTTGGGTGATGGATTTTGCCGAGCTGAAGGCCGCTTTCAAGCCGATTTGGCAGCGCCTGGATCATTATAATCTGAACGATATTCCTGGCTTGGAGAACCCGACCAGCGAAGTGCTCGCCGCCTGGATCTGGCAGCAGTTGAAACCGCAGCTGCCTGAATTGTCGGCAGTGATGGTCAAAGAGACCTGTACCGCAGGCTGCGTATATAAAGGTTAACAGGGCAAGGCTCAGGGTGAGGCGATTGGCTCCGGTGCAATCTCCCTCACCCTAACCCCAAGGAGAGGGAACCGATCGAGTTCGTTGATTGCTCAGCGTTTTACTTTCCTTTCTTGTTCTTACTCCCCTTTTCCGAAGCAGCACGATCCCACCAAAGGCTCCGGGCAGCTCCCTCTCCCTGTGGGAGAGGGTTGGGGTGAGGGGTAGGTCTTAAGCAATATTCAAATACTTATGCGTCTGCATCGAAAGCCGCCAGTTGCGGGCAATGCAGGTCTCAATACACAACCGCGTCGCCTCTTCTTTCTGGCTGATCGGCTGCAAAGCGATAATACGGTGTTTTTCGTCGTGCAACGTTGCCAGCAGCTCATCCAACGCCTCAATATCACGTTCACGCCCGACCGGATGCTTGATCTCATCGGCCCGCATCAGCGCCTGCTCTACTACCTTCAAACCACCGCGCATATTCACTTTGGGTGAAACGGTGACCCAGGTATTGGGGGAACAGAGGACTTCATGGGTGCCACTGGTTTCAATTTGGCAGCCGTAGCCCGCATTCTCAAACAGTTTGGTCAACGGGATCAGATCATAGATGCACGGCTCACCGCCGGTGATCACGATATGGCGCGCGGTATAGCCCTGCTGTTCGACCACCTCCAGCAATTGTTCCGCACTGGCGCTTCCCCAGGCATCACTCTCGGCAGTTTTCACCAGGATGCGTTGCATATCCACTTCCCGATCGGCGTCCTTTTCCCAGGTGTGTTTGGTATCGCACCAGCTGCATCCCACCGGGCAACCCTGTAGGCGAATAAAAATGGCCGGAACGCCGGTGAAATAGCCTTCGCCCTGCAAAGTCTGGAACATCTCATTAATCGGGTACTGCATCGCTTTCTCAATCTGTCTAGGTAAAGACGCATTATCGCAGATCCCGACCGGGCGACCAAACCTGGAAAAGTGTATTAAATTTTGTCCGTTCGGCGATGACCAGCAGCTTTCTCCGGTTAACCTGCTAATAGGTGACGTTTATTGCAGATTTAACACCAACCCCCCATGTTATCCACCGCCCAAAACAAACATAAAATTAACATTTAAAACGAAAATATTTGACATAAAAGCGCCTGTGACGCAGATGTATAGACAGGCAGGCACAAGTCGGGCGCAGTTCCGACAACCCATCAACATCCTATCTGCGTTTAAGGAAACTATGGCCCATTCCACCGAGTTGAATATTCAGCAGGCTATCGACGACAGCAAATTTTCGCTGTTTCACTGGACCCTGATCATCCTGGGTTTTCTGATCCTGGCAATTGACGGTTACGATACCGCGGCGATGGGCTATATCGCCCCTTCGGTGGCCAAAGAATGGGGGATCGTGAAACAGGATTTGGGGCCGGTATTAAGCGCGGCGCTGCTTGGCCTTTCGTTAGGAGCCCTGGTTGCCGGGCCGATTTCTGACCGCGTTGGCCGCAAACGGGTGCTGGTGTTCTCCTGCATGTTCTTTGGCCTTTCCAGCCTGGCTACCGCCTACGCAGGTTCACTCAATAGCCTGACGCTGTGGCGCTTCCTCACCGGGCTTGGGCTGGGTGCCGCCATGCCAAACGCCATCACGCTGATCTCCGAATATGCTCCGCAGCGCTGCCGATCGCTGGCCATTAACACCATGTACTGCGGCTTTCCGCTGGGAGCGGCAGGCGGTGGCGCCATCTCTTCCTGGCTGATCCCCGCTTACGGCTGGCACAGCGTGTTGCTGCTGGGGGCCATTGCCCCGCTATTGCTCACCGTGCTGTTGATCCTGCTGCTGCCGGAATCGGTGAAATACATGGTTAACCGTGGGCAAGATGCCGCTAAAATCAAACAGATTGCCCAACGTTTTATCAGCTATAACATCAGCCACATCTCCCGTTTCTACCTGTATGAGGACAAGCTGGCCCTGTCGAAGACCAGCGTCGGCCTGCTGTTCAGCCGCCCCTACCTGGTGGGGACACTGATGCTGTGGCTCACCTACTTTATGGGATTGGTGATCTACTACGTATTACTGAGCTGGATGCCGCTGTTGATGCAAGGGTTGGGGTATCAGCTTGAGCAATCGGCGATCCTGACGTCGCTGTTCACCTTCGGCGGTACACTGGGGATCCTGATGGCTGGCTGGTTGATGGACCGCTGGAATGCCCACAAGGTGGTTTCCACCGGCTTTGCCATCAGCGCCCTGCTGATTGTGGCGATGGCCACCGAGGATAGCCAGATCGTGCTGCTCGGCGCCTTTATCTTCCTGATGGGCATTACCATGAACGGCGCGCAATCCGGCCTGCAAACCCTGGCTGCCACCTACTACCCAACGCACAGCCGCGCTACCGGTATTGCCTGGATGCAGGGGATTGGCCGCTTTGGCGGCGTGGCTGGCACCATGATGGCGGCTCAGCTACTGGCGATGGAGTGGCAGGTGCAGAGTATTTTGCTGTTCCTGGCGATCCCGGCGCTGCTAGCCAGCCTGGCCACGGTATTTAAAATGACGCGTTCAAGCGCATTGCAACCGGCTATCTAACCTATTGATTATATTAATGGGCGCTGTATACAGCGCCCTACAAATCGTTGTCTCCCAATCCTCCGGTAATACGTTTTTTTTATCTCTCCCGCTTAGTTGTAATCCAGATGTAAAATTATTGTGATTTGTCGCTCAAAAATGACACTATTTTAATTCATTTTTGTAGAGCAGCTCACTGTTTTGCCACGTCCGGCTAATGGTCTTAATCCGAAAACAAAACATAAAAACCTGATTTAAAACACAAATAACCTTTTCTTATGCCATTTTTCGCAAATTGTCGCCGCTGTTGCATATGCTTGTACATACAAGTATATGTTAATAAACCCCGCTCATTGTTATGGCCTGTGAGTTGCCGTCATAAGATGAGATTTGTACCGATACTGTTTGAGGAACTAGCTGTGACTGCAAATAACAAAGTTCGCCATGTTGATATTCGCGCGCCCCGCGGCACACAATTAAACGCCAAAAGCTGGCTGACCGAAGCGCCGCTGCGCATGCTGATGAACAACCTCGATCCTGAAGTGGCTGAAAATCCACACGAACTGGTCGTTTATGGCGGTATCGGCCGCGCAGCCCGTGACTGGGACTGTTACGACAAGATTGTTGCCACCCTCAAAACTCTGGAAGACGACGAAACCTTGCTGGTGCAGTCCGGCAAGCCGGTCGGCGTGTTCAAAACGCACAGTAACGCCCCGCGCGTGCTGATTGCCAACTCCAACCTGGTGCCTCACTGGGCAACCTGGGAACACTTTAACGAATTGGATGCCAAGGGTCTGGCGATGTATGGCCAGATGACCGCTGGCAGCTGGATCTACATCGGTAGCCAGGGCATCGTGCAGGGCACTTACGAAACCTTCGTCGAAGCTGGCCGCCAGCATTACGACGGCAGCCTGAAAGGCCGCTGGGTGCTGACCGCCGGGCTGGGTGGCATGGGTGGCGCACAGCCACTGGCCGCTACCTTGGCCGGAGCCAGCTCGCTGAACATCGAATGCCAGCAGAGCCGCATCGATTTCCGCCTGAAAACCCGCTACGTCGATGAGCAGGCCACCGATCTGGATGACGCACTGGCGCGCCTGAAAAAGTACTGCGCCGAAGGCAAAGCCATCTCGATTGCCCTGTGTGGCAATGCGGCAGAAATCCTGCCGGAGCTGGTCAAGCGTGGCGTTCGCCCTGACATGGTTACCGACCAGACCAGCGCCCACGATCCGCTCAACGGTTACCTGCCAAAAGGCTGGAGCTGGGAAGAGTATCGCCGCCGTGCACAAACCGAACCTGCGGTGGTGGTGAAGGCTGCCAAACAGTCAATGGCCGAACACGTAGAAGCCATGCTGGCGTTCCAGAAAATGGGCGTGCCTACCTTCGACTACGGCAACAACATTCGCCAGATGGCCAAAGAGATGGGCGTTGATAACGCCTTTGACTTCCCAGGCTTTGTACCTGCGTATATTCGCCCGCTGTTCTGCCGTGGCGTCGGTCCGTTCCGTTGGGCGGCGCTGTCTGGCGATCCGCAGGATATCTACAAGACCGACGCCATGGTCAAAGAGCTGATCCCAGACGATGAGCACCTGCACCGTTGGTTAGATATGGCACGTGAGCGCATCAGCTTCCAGGGCCTGCCAGCCCGTATCTGCTGGGTTGGCCTCGGCCAACGCGCCAAGTTGGGCCTGGCGTTTAACGAGATGGTACGCCGCGGCGAACTCTCTGCTCCAATCGTCATTGGTCGTGACCACCTGGATTCCGGCTCGGTCGCCAGCCCGAACCGTGAAACCGAATCCATGAAAGACGGCTCTGATGCCGTATCCGACTGGCCGTTGCTCAACGCCTTGCTCAACACCGCGAGCGGTGCCACCTGGGTGTCTCTGCACCACGGCGGCGGCGTCGGCATGGGCTTCTCCCAACACTCCGGCATGGTGATCGTCTGTGACGGCACCGATGAAGCCGCCGAGCGTATCGCCCGCGTGCTGCATAACGACCCGGCCACCGGCGTCATGCGCCATGCCGATGCGGGTTACGAGATCGCTATCGACTGCGCCCGCGAGCAAGGTCTGAACCTGCCAATGGTTGCCGCTACTCAGGGAGAAAAAGCATGAAGGCTCTGACTATCCGCCCAGGTAAGCTGACGCTTGCCGAACTGCGCCAGGTTTATCAGCACCCGGTCACACTGACGCTGGACGACAACGCCTATGGCGCGATCCAGCAGAGCGTTTCCTGCGTGGAACGCATTGTGGAAGAGAACCGCACCACTTACGGTATCAATACCGGCTTTGGCCTGCTGGCTTCCACCCGTATCGCCCGCGAAGATTTGGAGAATCTGCAACGTTCCATCGTGCTGTCACATGCGGCCGGTGTGGGTGCACCTACCGATGACAACCTGGTGCGCCTGATTATGGTGCTGAAGATTAACAGCCTGTCGCGTGGTTTCTCCGGCATCCGTCTGGAAGTGATCCAGGCGCTGATGGCGCTGGTGAACGCCGAAGTGTATCCGCATATCCCGCTGAAAGGCTCCGTCGGTGCTTCAGGCGATCTGGCCCCGCTGGCGCACATGAGTCTGGTGCTGTTGGGCGAAGGTAAAGCCCGCTATCAGGGCGAGTGGTTACCGGCCACCGAGGCGCTGGCCAAAGCGGGTCTGAAGCCGTTAACGCTGGCAGCCAAAGAGGGTCTGGCGCTGCTGAACGGCACCCAGGTTTCCGCCGCCTTTGCGCTGCGTGGCCTGTTTGATGCCGAAGATCTGTTTGCTGCCGCCACCGTCACCGGCAGCCTGACCGTGGAAGCCGCACTGGGATCTCGCAGCCCGTTCGATCCACGCATTCATGAAGTACGTGGCCAGCGTGGGCAGATCGACGCCGCCGCCGCTTATCGCCACCTGCTTGGCGCGCGTAGCGCCGTGTCAGACTCACACGCCAACTGCGAAAAAGTGCAGGATCCTTACTCCCTGCGCTGCCAACCGCAGGTGATGGGTGCCTGCCTGACGCAGATCCGCCAGGCCGCAGAAGTGCTGGAGATCGAGGCCAACGCCGTTTCCGATAACCCGCTGGTGTTTGCCGAACAGGGCGATGTGCTGTCCGGTGGCAACTTCCACGCCGAACCGGTAGCCATGGCCGCCGATAACCTGGCGCTGGCATTCGCCGAAATCGGTTCACTTTCCGAGCGCCGTATTTCACTGATGATGGATAAGCACATGTCGCAGTTGCCACCGTTCCTGGTGGATAACGGCGGAGTAAACTCCGGCTTTATGATCGCCCAGGTCACCGCCGCCGCGCTAACCAGCGAGAACAAGGCACTGGCGCACCCGGCCAGCGTTGACAGCATCCCAACCTCGGCCAACCAGGAAGACCATGTCTCGATGGCGCCGGCAGCGGGCCGTCGCCTGTGGGAAATGGCGGATAACGTCCGCGGCATTCTGGCCGTAGAATGGCTAGCGGCCTGCCAGGGGCTGGATCTGCGTAAAGGTCTGCAAACCACTGCAGGGCTGGAGCAGGCTCGGCATCTACTGCGCGAACATGTCGCCTACTACGATAAGGATCGGTTCTTCGCCCCCGATATCGAAGCAGCCAGCCAACTGTTGGCAGCAGGCCATCTGACCGCGCTGATCCCAGCCACTTTGTTACCTAGCCAGGCGTAACGCCTTTAGGCCGTGCCCCGTCAGTCTGGAGCACGGCCTATTACCCTGCACAATTCGTCCTCTATCCCGCCGGGGTTCGTTCCCCCTGTGCGGATAGCGCTGCCTGTCCGACAACAATATGATTAAAACGGAGAAGCAACATGCGTAATGAGAAACCCCAGCTCCGGCGTGGCCTGAACGCGCGACATATCCGCTTTATGGCCCTGGGTTCGGCCATCGGTACCGGTTTGTTCTATGGTTCCGCTGGCGCTATTCAACTGGCTGGCCCGGCCGTACTGCTTGCCTATCTGGTGGGTGGCGCGGCGGTATTTATGGTCATGCGTGCCTTGGGGGAGATGGCGGTGCATCAGCCCGTCTCCGGCTCCTTCGGCCACTACGCCAGCCATTACCTCGGCCCGTTGGCGGGCTTCCTCACCGGATGGACTTATACCTTTGAAATGGTGATCGTGGCCCTGGCCGACGTGACGGCCTTCGGCATCTATATGGGGCTATGGTTCCCGGATGTCGCGCAATGGGTCTGGGTACTGAGCATCATTCTGTTTATCGGCGCGCTTAACCTGTGCAGCGTCAAAGTGTTTGGCGAGATGGAGTTCTGGCTGTCGCTGGTCAAGGTTGCCGCCATCGTGGCGATGATCGTTGGTGGGGCTGCCGTGATGTTGTTCGGCTTCGGTGTCACGCAGGAAGCGACTGGCTTCAGCAATCTGTGGCAACACGGTGGCTTTATGCCTAACGGTATTGGTGGCGTCATTGCCTCCCTGGCGGTGGTGATGTTCGCCTTCGGCGGGATTGAAATTATCGGTATCACCGCCAGCGAAGCCAAAGATCCCGCCAAGGTGCTGCCCAAGGCGATCAACGCCGTGCCGGTCCGTATCCTGCTGTTCTACGTGCTGACCCTGCTGGTATTGATGTCTATCTATCCGTGGAACAGCATTGGCCAGAACGGTAGCCCGTTTGTCGAGATTTTCAGCCATATGGGCATCAGCTCGGCGGCTAACGTGTTGAACGTCGTGGTGATCACCGCTGCCATCTCCGCCATCAACAGTGACATCTTCGGCGCTGGCCGCATGATGTACGGCATGGCGCAGGATGGGCAAGCACCCAAGGCCTTCACCAAGCTGACCGGTAACGGCGTACCTTGGATGACGGTATTGGTGATGTCCATTGCTCTACTGCTGGCCGTAGTGCTCAACTATCTGATCCCCAAACAGATCTTTATCATCATTGCCTCCATCGCCACCTTTGCCACGGTGTGGGTATGGCTGATGATCCTGCTGTCGCAGATCGCTATGCGCCGCACGCTCACTAAAGATGAAGTGGCAAAGCTGAGCTTCCCAGTACCTTGGTGGCCAGTAGCTCCTGCATTGGCCACGGCGTTTATGGTGTTTGTGATCGGCCTGCTCGGTTACTTCGAGGAAAGCCGCATCGCGCTGTATGTCGGGCTAGTCTGGGTAGCCTTCCTGACGCTGGCTTATACCTTGTGGGTACGCAAAAAAGGTGGGGAAACCTCTGCCGTAGTCTCAACCGAAAGCCGCTAACAACCGGCCCACCAGCCTCGATTAATGAGGCTGGTGCCCGCTGCGGCAGGTTTACTGGCAACGCGCCAGCGCCTGATTGATATCCGCCTTCAAATCTTCAACATCTTCCAGCCCGGCAGAAAGCCGGATCAGCCCATCGCTGATATGGTGCCGCCGGCGTTCTTCGGCGCTGTAGGCTGAGTGCGTCATACTCGCCGGATGCTGCGCCAAGGATTCGCAATCCCCCAGACTCACCGCCCGCAGGATCAGATTTAATCCGTTGAGGAAGCGGATCCCGGCCTCCATTCCCCCTTTCAGCTCAAAGGCCAACATCCCGCCAGGGCGGCTCATCTGCTGGCTGGCTAAGCCATGTTGCGGGAAGCTTTCCAATCCAGGGTAATACACGCGCTCCACCGCCGGATGCTGTTCCAACAGTTCTGCCAACTGCTGAGCGTTGTCGCAATGGCGTTCCATGCGCAATGGCAGGGTTTTCAGGCCGCGGAGCAGCAAAGACGCATCCTGCGCCGATAGCACCGCACCGGTCATGTCCTTCAAGCCAATCAGACGGATTTCCTGCGCCAACTCGGCTTTGGCGATCACCAGCCCGGCCAGCAGATCGCCATGCCCACCCAGGTATTTGGTGGCAGAATGCACCACCATATCGGCCCCTAAAGCCAGAGGCTGTTGCAGGTAAGGCGTGCAGTAGGTGTTATCCACCAACAGCAGCGCTCGTGGTTGCCCGTGAGTGATTTCGGCGATGGCCGCAATATCGATCAGGCGCATATTCGGGTTGGCTGGGGTTTCGCAATATACCAGCCGGGTTCGTGACCCAATGGCCTTCGCCAGTTGCTCCGGGCGTGTCAGGTCAACGTGGGTGATTTTCACGCCGTAACGCGCCAGGCCATGATGGAAGTAGCTAAAGGTGCAGCCATAAATCGTCTCATCGACGATCAGTTCATCGCCCGGTGCCAGCAGCGTCCAACAACAGGCAGTGATCGCTCCCATGCCGGAGGAGAAGGCTACGGCAGCCTCTCCGCCCTCCAGATTGGCGATACGCTGCTCCAGTAAATTCAGCGTCGGATTGGCAATGCGTGAGTAAAAATAGCCAGGCTCGGTACCAGCGAAACAGGCACCGCCATATTCCGCCGAAGGAAAGGTAAAGGTCGAACTCATAAAAACCGGTGGGCAAAGTGCACCCAGAAATTGCTGCGGGTCATAACCGTGATGAATGGCACGTGTGGCGAACGCCTGTTTGGAATTCATTGACATAAAGATGTCCTGTTGAGGGAGAAGAGTTGCCGTCAGCTTTCTGCTGGCAACGATGAGGTACGCAAACGCTGGCCGATGATTTGCAACGTGCGCAACACCAGCATCAATCCTAATAGCGTGTCCGGCTGACGCAGCAGCGCATAGACCGAACGGTAGTTGGCGGGCGAGGTGTTCAATTGCAGCTCGCTATGCGCCATCTTCAACGCCATGCCGCCCTCCCAACCCGCAGCGACGACGCCTTCGAACACCCCGGCCAGTTTTTCCACCAGCGCGTTGTCCGCAATATCCGTTATGTCAGACAGCAACGACAGCAGATCGACCACGTTATCCAGCCTGCCGGTCGCCAGCAGCGGATCAAGCTTGGCCAACAGGGCATCTAACGGCTGTGCTTGCGATGAGTCCATACTTCCTCCGTTCAAATCAGTCCGCGTACGGTGGCCCAGTACAGGCCACGGTTAAACCCGTTGCGCAGCATGCCGCCAAGCTTAGTGGCAGGTGTGGGGATCACGTCATGGCGATAGTCGTAAACCAACGGCATACCGGCCTGTAGTCCCATTTGGGCAATGGCCTGTACCTTACCGTCATAATGGCTATGAGGCTGGCCCAAACGCAGTTCCGCGACGATATTGTCGGCAATCACCGGGGCCTGGTTATGGCAGGAACCGCCCGCCTTGCTGACCGGCAGATCGACAGTATCGCCAATCACATAAACGCCCTGCTGGCCATAAACCTGCAGCGTCTGGTGATCGGTGGGAAGCCAGCCTTCGCCGTTATCGATATCGCTCAGTCCGGTGTTGCGCACCGCTTCCACCGCACGGATCGGCGGGGTAGCCATCAGGATGTCGAAGGGTTGTTCGTCGCCCTCGGAGGAATAGGCAATGCGCCGTTCGCTATCCACTTTGCTTAGGGTAAAACCGCGCTGATGCTTGATATCGCGGGCCGCAAAAATGCTGGGCAAAGCCTCGCCAGTAGGGCGTTGCAGGAACAGGCAGTTACGCAGGAGCTGCGAAATGGTCGGGTAGGTGTAAACAATTTCAACGTTGTTACGCACCCCGCGCCGCCGCAGGTAGTCATCCAGCATCAGGGTGGTTTCTATTGGGGCAATACCACATTGGTGCGGTACGTTGGGCGTTTGCGGGAACGACACCGTGATAAAAATGCGCCCTTTCTCGATAGTAGCCAACTTTTGCGCCAACTGGAGAGACGCCTGATATTGGTAAAAGTGATCGCCCGCCTGGGCCAATCCTTCAATCTGTTCAGGCCAGGGTACGCAGCCGGTGGCAAAGACTAAAAAGTCGTAGTGATATTTATTGCCACTGCGGGTATAAATACAACGCTGGGATAAATCGAATTGTTCAGCCTTATCAATAATAAACTGTATCTCTGGACGTAATAGGCTTTGCTGCGGCCTGGTCAGTTCTTGTTTGAAAAAAGCATTAAAGGCGACATACATAAACGCGGGCTTGTAATAATGCACCGGCGAGTCGGAAATCATCATGATTTCAATCTGATTATTGATAACCTCACGATGTAACTTGGTGGCCAAAAGATTGGCCAGCATGGTACCTCCCGTACCACCACCTACAATAATTATCCTACTTCGCATTCCAACCTCTCAGTCTGTATGCAACAAAGTACGACAGCCAATGGCATTATTCCACCGGCTCTATTTAAGGTATTTAATCGAGGGGAAGCAGATATTTACCTGATAGAATTAAGAGTCTAGTAGCTAACAGCCATAAGGCATAATGAAAATAAATATTAAATTAGGATTATTATTACATTAATAAAATCATGGCGTTATAAATATTGAAAGTAAAATAAATACCATGATAATTAGTTGAATACTATAAATTGCATATTGCAGCTATATCACTAGGGTGGTTTTTCTGACAGACCTAGTTATTATGCTGCTGACATGCTCCATCCAGGCTGTAACCCACCATCGCCATATACAGGCTAAAGTAGCGTTCTGCCATCTCAATAAACGAGCTATTTAACTCAATCAGCACGTTATTTTTGGTGGTGAGCAGGCCCGATTTTTCCGCCGCCAGCAGGATCCGATTGATATGCGTACGGGACACCGAGCTAAACTTGGCGATCTCCGCCGAAGACAAAAACAGCACGTGGGAATTATGACGGATACTTTCTATAAAGAGCATCAGTAACACCATATGGCCCGCATCTTTAGTAATAAATAATGCGGCCTGTGGAACCAGATCGATCAGATAGATCTCCTGTATCATCAGTTGGCCGTAAACCTTGAAGAACGCAGGTAAAAACCAGCTCTGATCCAACAGGTCGGCAACCGGAATTTCGGGGGCTAACGTTTGATAGGGCAGCGCCATCGAGGAAACCAGCTCATGGGTTTGGCGCAAAGCATTCGGGGTAGGCCTAAACAACAGCGTGCGCCGGTCTTGATCGTCCTTCTTGACCTCCAGCCAACGCCCTACGCGCAGAAAGAACAGAAACGAATCCAACGCGTTCTCGCTGATAATATCTTTGTCTTTAAAAAAGGCTTTAACATCCTTCAGGGCGGCCTCGCTTTGGTTGTAATAAATGGCCAGCAGAGTCGAGCAGATAATAAATCGGCTGTTACGAAAGATGATTTTGTAGAACATAGGATGATTCCGATAGGTTTCATCTATCATCACGGCGTGTTTAATTATCGCCTGATGGAACCGCCCCGAGCTTCTTATCCTGGCGGCCCGTTGTGCCAATTCAAGTTCGATCTGAGTTTTATTGGGTATCATCTTTTTCTCTATTTGGCCACAAGGTGAGGCCTGTTATTTCCTTACGGCATATTGTTGATCGACCGCATTACCCTGGTCATCGATAATGGCGGCGTTGACCATCGCTGAGGAGATAGCTCCTGATTGAACAATACCATCAATCCGATACTTTTTGCTGCCAAAAGGTGGCGTCATCATATCGCTCTCTTGTTGCACCGGATAATCCTGCTGGCCAATGCGCAACGCAAGACGGGAAAAAGAGAGATAAACCGGCGACGGGTTATCGCACAGCAAGACGTAATGATTATCTTCCTTTTTCAGTGTGAACACCGGCTTGGGCGCATCCTTCTCTGCCGCGACTACCGCCTTGGGCCGATAGAAAATCTTCATCTGGGTGTTCATCGCCATGGTCACGCTAGGCTGAAGCGGGGGGATCACCGGGCGTGTCGGTGGAATTTCGTACAGATTAATCCAGAAGACCGATTCCCTATCCGTTGGCAGTGACTGCTGGTTATAAATCAGCCTCAGCCCTTTCATGGTCTTGGGCTGCATGCTAAATACGGCAGGCAAGCTGACAAAAGGCGCTGTTGATTGCTCAGGGGCCGCATTGACATCCCCATCGTCTACCCAGGTTTGCACCACTATCGGATAGTCGTTGGTATTGAGGAGCATCAAGCTTTTTTCATTATCGCCCTCACGAAAAATCACTCGCGTTGCGGAGGCAATAATGCCGGCCTGAGCCAGCATGGCAGGTAACAAGCCACCGAGCAGCAGTAGCGTACAGACGATTTTCTTCATAATGTTCTCTACTGTACCTTGACCCAAACATACGCCTTGGCATCAACCTTGCCCGCCGTAACGGTCTGGCCCGGCAAGCGTGATAATGTGGCTGTCAACTGCGTGGTGTAATGAGTATACCCCGTCGCGGTACTGCCCCCGCTGCTTGCGCCATCGAGAACTGGATACCAACCCGCATTGTTACCCTGTGGGCACTGGCCAGCACTACAACGAGCCCAGCCGACAAAGTTCATTGGCGTACCGTTGCTACTGTTAGAGAGTGCAATTCCCACGCCGGTCGCTACACTGCTGTCCGTGCCATAACCGTCAGAGAGCAGATAGCTGACGCCACCGCTGGCGTTGACCAGACCAAGCTGTTGCGCCAGAGCAAAGCTGGCATAAGGGACTTGCAGACCCAAGGCCGTACGATTGGTACTAATCCCCGAAACGGCTGCATTATCACATTCGATATTGATGGTGAACTGGGCCTGCGAGGTTCGCCCCGCGGTTAATTGACCGACGGAAAGCGTGGGCAGGATCACCAGCGGCGTGACGTTACGTGCCACACAGGTGGCGGTGTAAGAAAGAGAAGAAATCGGCGACGTCCCCATCCCCATCGCGTTCCAACGCCCGGTTCCCCAGGTCGAATAGTTGGTGGCTGAATCGCTACCAATAGGATCAGACGCAATACCCGGCCCTTGGAAGGTCACATAGCCATTAGGCTGGATGCAGGTATAGTTCGAATTACCCGTGGTGGAAGCCATGCCAGTCAATGGATTAGAGGCACTGTAACCACAGTAGTTACTGGCACCACGGCCAGGGAGCGAGCTGATGCGGATCAGATCTGCCCGGATGGGGCTGAAATCCTTGACCCGGACCTGGATCTTGTTACCCACGGTGGCATAACGGGTGATCGGCGTTGCCTGCCAGTAACGGGTAAATACCTTGCCCGAATCCAGATGAGTGAGACGAATACCGACATAGGGGAAGTAGGTGGCAAAATAGTTGGGATTGCCGTCCGCCGCCCCTAAATCATAATACCCCCCCACCCGGTCGTCACCGTTGGTGGCAAACACTTCAAAAATCTGCCCGACGTCGCTAGCATCGCACTCATACAAAACTTTGTTCGGATCTGGGTAACGGACGCCGGAGGTGAAATCAAACACGCTACTGCCCAGCGGCGTGCCTACGGGCTGCAGGTATGTGCTGGTCAGGTTGATACGCCCCAGGCCGATCCCGACGCCACAGGCGTCGCAACCGGAGTCAATGGCTGGCGAAACGCGGGTGCATCTGGCCGCCGCTGGTAGGCAGACCCCTGCAAATAGGCCTCCCAACAGCGCCAACCGCAGCAGTGAAAATAACTTCATGGCATAACCTCCGGTGAAAAATCGGTAAATCAGCGGCATGTCGCCTTCAATAACAGGATCGGCTCATCGCTTGGTGGGGGTAATTTATAGAGTAAGCTGCATCGTTCAGTCGCCCCTTTTCCCCAGCGTAAGGTCAATTTCCCCTGCGGTTTATCGCTGCGCAGATAGACCTGATTAGCCTGGCCGACCATGCCGACATCATTATTGTTCTCATCATAGACCGAGGTCCCCATCGGGATGATGCTGCCATCTGGCCGCTGAACCTTGATCAACACCGCCTGACCTCGTATCGTTTTGAAGTGCAGACGCACCGTGGCTCCTGCGAAAGGTGCCACGCGCTGTTGCCCACTTTCCAATTCTGCTTTGCTGCTCATCCCCTGCGGATTCAAAGCCACAGTATTGAAATGATAGGGCACCAACGAAGGAACCAGCGCATAACCGAAACGATCGACACGGGCACCCTGCCCATCCATCACTTGCGCACCACGCGCACCAGGGGCATCGATCAGGGCAAAGGTATCCCCAACATAAGGCCCAAGCGTGACTCCACCGCGATGGGCAACCACTGCCCCCTGTAGTGCTGCCGATCCCTGCCAATATTGGCTGGATGCTGAAACCGAGCCGGTGGCACTGGCATAAGGCAGGCGGGTTTGCAGATTCCCCCCCCAGATACTGTTATGGTTATTATCGTCGGTGGTGAAATTAAGCCCATAGCCGACCTGCTGCGTCTCCCCCACGTTGCCCGAGAGCGCCGCCTGATAACTCCCCCCCTGTCCTTGGCTATGATTAGAGAACAACGATGCCGTTGGCGCAGAAGAAGAGCGGCCAAGAGGAAAGGAAACCGAGAGCGAACTAACGGTTTGCGAGGTGTTGGTACTCGCGAAACCATTGCTATTCACATAAGGCTGATTTCCGTCGTAATAGGCGCTATTGTTGCCGTTCAGGCTACGGGTACGCGTCACCGAAAGGTTCAACGCGACGCCGTTGCCAAATACCTTGCCCCACCCCAACTGTAGCTGATTATCCCGGCCACGCCCATCGCGATAATCCTGCGTAGAGCCTGACAGCGTCAGGTTACCCAATGAGCCGATCCCCTGATTGACGGCCACTTCAAAGCGCGACTGCTGGCGATAGGAATCGGATTGCCAACTTTGTCCACTGCGTTCTGCCTGACGTACGCCAAGCACATCGCTCAAATCACGAAACCCTTCGGTGGAGTAACGATACCCGGCGATGGAAAGCGTGGTATCCGTTGGGGTAAAGCTTTTGCTATAGGACAGGTGCAGCATCCAGCCCGAGGTGGTGCCTTCCGGCAGGCTGGCATGGGAAAAAGTGCTATCCAGGCCAAAAGCCCCCAGCGAGTTACTGTAGACCCCACCCAGCATCAAGGCCTGATAACCATCAGCCAACTGGTTGCCAGTATTAAACGTCAGAGAGTTGCTCAAACCATACTGCCAGGTCAGCTCACTGAAAAGATCGTTGTCGCCGATAAAGCGCGATCGACCAAGAGTCGCCGAATAGCGTGAGGAGCCGGGGCGCATGGATTGGGGAACGGCAGAGAATGGCACGGTGAAGGTGCTGACGCTACCATCTGCCTCGGTCACCACCACCGTCAGGTCACCAGAGAAGTTGGTGGCAAACAGATCGTCAATCGCAAAGGGACCAGGGGCCACCGTGGTTTCATACAGTTGGCTTTTGCCCTGAAACACGGTCACCCTGGCGTTACTGTTAGCAATACCGCGCACCACGGGAGCATAGCCTCGCAGCGAGTCCGGCAGCATACGATCGTCCGACGTCATCCGGACACCGCGAAACCCCAACCCGGCAAAGAAATGGCCGTCGGTAAAACCTTCTCCCAGCAAAACCTCACTGCGTAACGGCAGCACCGCCCGCTGGACATAGCGGCGGCTGGTATCCCAATGGCTGCCAAATTCATTATCAAAACGGAAGCTGGATTGCTGGCGGTAACGCCATAGACCCAGGTTAAAACCCCCATTCAGATTGGCGAAGGTGGAATTGAGATCCTTGGTCTGCCCCTGGCGGTAGTTGACGTGATATTGGTTAACGTTGTAGTTGAAAAACGCCATTGTTTCACCGCTGCTCAGGCTGTCAGGGCTGACGCTGCCACGGGGTTTATGGTTCAACAAACTCTGTGGGATACTGAGATCCAATCTTAGTTGTGACATATCGGCCTGAACCTGAATATCTTTAAGATCGCGTCCAGGTTGCAGGCAGCCTTCCGCAGGCGCCACTGGCACCTCCTTTAGACCAAGGCGTTCCAGCTGTTGTCGGTCAAAACACGGCAAAACGCGCCGATCGTCACCCAAAACAAAGCGGATTTTGCTGCGTTCAACAAATACGCCGTTAGTAAACAGTTCGACCTCATAGTTGCCTGGCGTCACCAGATCCTGTTGGTTGAACTGTTCGAGTTGCGTAGTGCTGAAAACGCTGCCGCGCAGTAAATCGGCGTCGAAGGCGTAGTCGTCGTCCGTCGCGCCTTGTGCCAGGGAGATCCCGCCCAAAGAGAGCAAAAAGAGGCCATAGCGGCAGCACGTTGATAGCAGAGGCGGAAATGTGGGATAGTTTTTAAGCGACATCAGGACCTCCCTGTCCTTTTTTAGTGCGGCGTCTCTAACGTTACGGGAACCTCTACCCCGTAGTCATTCATGACGCCGAGCACCACTTTCAGTTTCCCTTTGGGGAACGCCGAGCCGAGCGGCCAACTCACCTGCGAAAAAGGCGCGACCATATCGGCCGGTTCAATATGCAGGTTTTTATTGCCGCTTTTGGCATAGCTGATGCTGACGTAATAAGGCGTGGGATTACTGACCTGTAATGCATTGCCATTACGCTGGATTTGCAACTGTTTACCCGCCTGATTCCCCTCTCCCGGCAGCCCTTCTGGCCGATAGAACACCTTCAACCGGTTGCTGACCAACAGTACCAGCTTGTTTTTATCCGTTTCGCTTTGCTTGACGGCTGGCACCTGGAGGAAGTTAAGGTGAAACAGGGATTCTCGGTCGGTCGGTAAACCTTTGCCGGTGTAAATCAAACGTACCATTTGCCCGCTATGGGCATTCATCCGGAAAATCTGTGGCGATGCGATAAAGGGGGCATCCGCCGTTTCCGGCGTCGATTTGTCATTATCGATATCAAGCCAGACCTGGAGCAGCGCCGGAGCAGCATCATCGTTGGTAAACTGCAGCGTTTTCTCGCGTGCCTGAGCCGGGTAGATCACTCGGTTGCCCAGCATGGTGACACTGGCAGCAGCGCTATCGACAATCAGCAACGTCAGGCTGAACAGCAATGCCGCCCAACAAGAAAAGGTACGTGTGGTATACGCCATAAGAGAGACCAGTCAACAAGACTAATAACTCAGCACCCCTTAGCGTTTCGGGCGGTGCTGACGTTATTATGGGTAACAGGTTATTTCCCGCCATCAGGCTTGAGCCTGGTGGCGGAAACAACCTGGAGCGGAAGAGTATTATTTATACGTAATCGCATATTGTGCCGTGGCGATCACTGAACCTGCAGTCACCCCAGCTTCTTCGGCATAATAACGGGCAACCAGTTCTTGCGAGGTTGATGTCGCGCCGGTTGCCAGCGTCATTGCGCTGGTGGTGGCCGTTGAACCCGTAGTAAAGCTCAGTGGCGTGGTGGCATCGCTATCCAACAGTTGAATAGAAACCTTGGTCGCATCACCGGTGTTACCCAGGTTGCCATTGGTAGTCGTGTTATTGCCCACAAATACCGTCTTGATGGAGGTGTCGCTGGCCGCGGTAGTACAACCGGTTACGTTAACGGTAAAGGTTGTATCACCAGCGGTGGCACCTTTGGTAGCGAGCGAGCTGGCCGCAACCGTCTGCAGTAACACCACCGGATTGGCTTCATTGCCGTTAATATTCACCGAGCAGGTTTGAGTACTCACTTCACCCTTGAATTGCACGGTGTTGGCTGAATCTGCCATGGAGGTGCTAGAGAATGCAATTAAAGCGAGAGCCGTCATTTTGATTTTCATAAGAAATCCTTTTAATTTACTTTTTCCAATAAAGCAGTCCTGGCAGTAATTAATTACTGGCTTAAACTCACTAAGAATATACATGTCACACTATATTTCTAAAACGCCCTGTGGACATGTGAGATTATTCTAGCAAACCCAGATTTTTCCTAACAACCATTTTTTCGTCGCAATCGCATATAATAGAATTTATTTACATTTTGTAACAACTATTAATCTTGCTTTTTAGATAAATTAAAACATTAAATATCAATAGGTTAAGATATCGCCATGATCACAACGCCACAATAATAAACATTTTGAAACATATTGGCCTTTTTAGGGGGTATTCCCTAAGGTTAGGAATATTCCTGTCATTTTAATATTTTAATGTCTTTGTTTAGATAATTATTGATTGTTCAGTAACCATTCAGATGTCGAAAACTAGGTCGCCGGGGCTGGAAAATACCACCACAAAACAGGAAATCTATCGCTGAAATACCCCTCCCCGCCACCAAGAAGAATCTTAAATAAATTTTTACACCATGTCGCAGATTGGTGAGTTCATTTAACATAGGCATAAAAAAACGGAGAGTACCTTTACGGCACTCTCCGTTTGCTTACTGATTCAGTAACGAATCAAACCGTTATATTACTGACCTTTAACTTCTTTCAGGCCATTGAACGGTGCGCGGTTGCCCAGCGCTTCTTCGATACGGATCAGTTGGTTGTATTTAGCAACGCGGTCAGAACGGCTCATAGAACCGGTTTTGATCTGGCCAGCCGCAGTACCTACCGCCAAGTCAGCGATGGTAGCATCTTCGGTTTCACCTGAACGGTGAGAGATCACCGCGGTGTAGCCTGCGTCTTTCGCCATCTTGATTGCAGCCAGAGTTTCGGTCAGAGAACCGATCTGGTTGAATTTGATCAGGATAGAGTTAGCGATGCCTTTCTCGATGCCTTCTTTCAGGATCTTGGTGTTGGTCACGAACAGGTCGTCGCCCACCAGCTGGATTTTGTCGCCCAGCACTTTGGTCTGGTATGCGAAACCATCCCAGTCAGATTCGTCCAGACCGTCTTCGATAGACACGATTGGGTATTGCTTGGTCAGGTCTTCCAGGAAGTGAGTGAACTCTTCAGAAGTGAAGGCTTTGTTGCCTTCGCCAGCCAGCACGTATTTGCCGTCTTTGTAGAATTCAGACGCTGCACAGTCCATCGCCAGAGTAATGTCTTTACCCAGTTCATAACCTGCCGCTTTTACCGCTTCAGCGATAACAGCCAGCGCTTCGGCGTTAGAACCCAGGTTTGGCGCATAGCCACCTTCGTCGCCTACGGCGGTGTTCATGCCCTTGCTCTTGAGTACTTTAGCCAGGTGATGGAACACTTCAGAACCCATACGCACGGCTTCTTTCAGCGTTTTAGCGCCAACTGGCTGGATCATGAACTCTTGAATATCAACGTTGTTGTCTGCGTGCTCACCACCGTTGATGATGTTCATCATAGGCAACGGCATAGAGAATTTGCCTGGGGTGCCGTTCAGTTCAGCGATGTGCTCATACAGCGGCATACCTTTAGAGGCAGCAGCGGCCTTGGCAGCAGCCAGAGAAACAGCCAGGATGGCGTTAGCGCCAAACTGGGATTTGTTCTCGGTACCGTCCAGATCGATCATGATCTTGTCGATGTTAGCCTGGTCTTTGGCATCTTTACCCACAACCGCCTGAGCGATTGGGCCATTTACTGCGGCAACGGCTTTCAGTACGCCTTTACCCAGGAAACGAGACTTGTCACCGTCACGCAGTTCCAGTGCTTCACGGGAACCGGTAGAAGCACCTGACGGCGCTGCAGCCAGACCGACGAAACCGCCTTCCAGATGCACTTCGGCTTCAACAGTTGGGTTGCCGCGTGAGTCGATGATTTCACGACCGATGACTTTAATGATTTTGGACATTAGGTTTTCCTCAGACAAGTTAAACTAAAACTCCAGACAAACAACGCGCGGTTTTGGCCGCGCGTTGCTTACTAAAACTCTTATTTCACCTGACGCTTCTGGTGTTCACCGGCCGCCTTGACGAAGCCAGCGAACAACGGATGTCCATCACGCGGCGTCGACGTAAATTCCGGATGGAACTGACAGGCCACAAACCACGGATGATCAGGCAATTCAATAATCTCAACCAGCTTGTTGTCCGCAGAACGACCCGCCACACGCATACCTGCGGCTTCGATCGGCTTCAACAGCATGTTGTTAACTTCGTAACGGTGACGGTGACGTTCCACGATGGTTGGCTCGCCGTACATCTTGCGCACCAGGCTGTTGTCGGTCAGGTGGCATTGCTGGCCACCGACGCGCATCGTGCCGCCCAGATCGCTTTCTTCGGTACGGACTTCGACGTTGCCGTCTTCGTCACGCCACTCGGTGATCAATGCGACCACCGGGTACTTACAGTCTGGCACAAATTCGGTGGAGTTAGCATTTTCCATCCCCGCCACGTTGCGCGCAAACTCCATCAACGCCACCTGCATACCCAGGCAAATGCCCAGATAAGGAATTTTGTTTTCACGCGCGTAGCGTGCGGTCATCACCTTGCCTTCCACGCCACGATAGCCAAAGCCGCCAGGGATCAGGATGGCATCCAGATCTTTCAGCACTTCAACGCCGCGGGTTTCAACATCCTGCGAATCGATCAGCTTGATGTTGACGGTCAGACGGTTTTTCAAGCCACCGTGCTTGAGCGCTTCGATCACCGACTTGTAAGCATCTGGCAGTTCGACATATTTGCCGACCATGCCGATGGTCACTTCGCCGCCTGGATTGGCTTCTTCGTAGATCACCTGCTCCCACTCGCCCAGATTGGCTTCCGGCGGTGTCAGGCTGAATCGTTTACAAATATAATCATCCAAGCCCTGAGATTTCAAGAGGCCTGGGATTTTATAAATGGAATCAACGTCTTTCAGGGAGATAACCGCTTTTTCCGGTACGTTACAGAAAAGAGCGATTTTAGCGCGTTCATTAGCAGGAACTGCGCGATCGGAACGGCAGATCAGCACATCTGGCTGAATACCGATGGAAAGCAGTTCTTTTACCGAATGCTGGGTAGGTTTGGTTTTCACTTCACCCGCGGCTGCCAGGTATGGCACCAGCGTCAAATGCATGTACAGAGTGTGCTCACGGCCCACTTCGACGGCCATCTGACGAATGGCTTCCAGGAACGGCAGGGATTCGATATCGCCGACGGTGCCGCCGATTTCGACCAACACCACATCGTGGCCTTCGCCGCCTTCGATGATGCGTTCTTTAATGGCATTGGTGATATGTGGGATCACCTGTACGGTGGCACCCAAATAGTCGCCACGGCGCTCTTTGCGCAGCACATCAGAGTAGATACGCCCGGTGGTGAAGTTGTTACGACGCGTCATTTTGGTACGGATGAAGCGCTCGTAGTGACCCAGATCCAGATCGGTTTCTGCCCCGTCTTCGGTGACGAAAACTTCCCCATGCTGAATCGGGCTCATGGTGCCCGGATCCACGTTGATGTACGGGTCCAGTTTCATGATGGTAACGTTGAGGCCACGGGCTTCAAGAATAGCCGCCAAGGAGGCTGCGGCAATGCCTTTACCCAGAGAGGATACGACCCCGCCGGTTACAAAAATATAGTTAGTTGTCATGCTGAACCTGAGAGTTTAGGTTTAAAGACGATGGAAGAACCAAGACGGGAAAGTAGTATACCCGAACCTCTCTTGACCTACAAACGATCGTTTTACCTGCCATCATCTCAACCACCCTCGTGAGTTCATCCCGGTTTAATCGTTCGGCCCCCGTTTTAGAGCCCTTTAGAAACAATGGGTTAGCATAAAAAACCGCGTGCAAACCGAGTTTAGATGCAATAAAACACCTTAGATTTCAGTTTGTTGAGCTTTTCTGCCGGTTAAACCAGATTCAGCAATCCACAACCCGGAGCTTAACCGTTTCAGCTTGAGCAAATATTGTCGCCGATCAAACAAGCGACACAGTTAGGACAACGGTATTGGCAATTAGTTTTCCAGGCGTTTTACCTGCTGCCAGGCCTCTTCCATCTGCTCCAACGTGGCTTCCTGCATTGTCAGACCGCGGCTTTGCACGATCTCTTCAACCTGGCGGAAGCGGCGTTCAAATTTGCGGTTGGCCACCTGCAACGCCTTTTCCGCCTTATGACCCAGATGGCGGGAAAGATTGACCGTGGCAAACAGCAGATCGCCAATCTCCTCTTCCAGCTTCTGCTCGTCTACCACCGCCTGCTGGGCTTCGTGCATCACTTCATCCAGCTCTTCATATACTTTGCCTACGACCGGCCCCAAGGTGTTCCAGTCGAAGCCGACCGCGGCACAGCGCTTCTGGATTTTATGAGCTTTCATCAGCGCCGGTAAGGCGTTGGGAATATCATCCAGCGCTGAGTGCAGCGCTTTCTCTGCCCGTTCATCGGCCTTCAACTGCTCCCAGCGGGCGGAAACCGCCGCGCTGTCTACTGCCTCAGCCTCACCGAAGATATGCGGGTGACGGCGTTCCAGCTTGTCGCTGATGGCGTTGCACACCTGGTCGAAGTCAAACAGCCCCTGCTCCTGGCCCATCTGAGCATAAAACACCACCTGGAACAGCAGATCGCCCAGTTCATCACGCAGCTCGGCATAGTCCTGGCGCTCAATGGCGTCCAGCACTTCGTAGGTTTCTTCCAGAGTGTAAGGTGCGATGGTGGCGAAGGTCTGCTTACGATCCCACGGGCAACCCACCTGCGGATCGCGCAGGGTTTTCATAATGGTCAGCAGGCGTTGTAACGGCATAGGTTGGGTCATGTTGAGTCTCTGAATAATTAAGGGCCCAGCATGCTGAGCCCTTAAGCAAAAAACAAAAATCAAGCGCCGTGCAGGCGTTTGGCGTCGATAACGTCTGGCAGTTGGTTGAGCTTGGCCAGCACACGCCCCAACACCACCTGGTTATAGATTTCGATGTCCATATCGATGGTGGCCAGCTGCTTTTTGGTGTCGCTGCGGCTGGCGACGCCCAATACGTTGACCTTCTCGTTGGCCAGGATAGTGGTGATATCACGCAGCAAACCGCTGCGATCGTTGGCCACGACGCGTACCACCAGCGAATAACCGCTGGAGTAGCTTTCCCCCCAGACCGCATCCACGATACGTTCCGGCGCGTGAGACTGTAGCTCCGCCAGTTGATCGCAATCCGCACGGTGGATCGAGATCCCACGCCCCTGGGTAATAAAGCCGACAATGTCGTCACCCGGGATCGGCTGGCAGCAGCGGGCAATGTGGTGCATCAGATTGCCGACGCCTTCGACCACCACGCGGCCATTATCTTTGTTGCGGGCCGAGGTTGCCGGGGCTTTCTGCTGGGTCAGTTGGCGTAACGCTTCGCGATCCTGCTCCTCGGCACTAGGCTTGTTGAGCTTGCCCTGTAGGAAGTTCACCATCTGGTTGAGACGGATATCGCCGCCGCCAATGCTCGCCAACACTTCATCCAACGAGTTGACGTTATAACGCGGGATCAGCAACTTTTCGGCTTCCCGCAGGCTGATACCGAGGTGTTCCAGCTCGTTGTCCAGCATCTGCCGCCCGGCCAGGATGTTTTTATCGCGATCCTGCTTGCGGAACCAGTTGTGGATCTTGGAGCGCCCACGGCTGGTGGTGACATAGCCCAGGTTCGGGTTCAGCCAGTCACGGCTAGGGTTCGGCTGCTTCTGAGTGATGATTTCAATCTGATCGCCCATCTGCAACTGGTAGGTAAACGGCACGATACGGCCGCCGATCTTGGCACCGATACAGCGGTGACCGACGTCGCTGTGGATATGGTAAGCAAAGTCCAGCGGCGTGGAGCCGGCTGGCAGATCCACCACGTCGCCCTTCGGCGTAAACACGTAGACGCGATCGTCGAACACCTGGCTGCGCACTTCGTCGAGCATTTCGCCCGAGTCCGCCATCTCTTCCTGCCAGGCGATCAGCTTACGCAGCCAGGCAATACGTTCTTCGTAGCCGGAACGCGCCGTAACCACCGCGCCTTCTTTGTATTTCCAGTGTGCAGCGACGCCCAGCTCGGCATCTTCGTGCATCTGGCGGGTGCGGATCTGGATCTCCAGCGTTTTGCCACGCGGCCCGAGCACCACGGTATGGATCGACTGATAGCCGTTTGGTTTCGGGTTGGCGACATAGTCGTCAAACTCATCCGGCAGATGGCGGAAATGGGTATGGACGATGCCCAATGCCGCATAGCAATCCTGCAGGCGCTCTACCACTACGCGCACCGCACGCACGTCGAACAGCTCATCGAACGCCAGCGATTTCTTCTGCATCTTACGCCAGATGCTATAAATGTGTTTCGGGCGGCCATAAATTTCCGCCTTGATGCCTTCGATCTCCATCGCGCTATGCAATGAAGCCACGAAGTCATCAATAAACTGCTCGCGATCGATACGGCGTTCATGTAGCAGCTTGGCAATGCGTTTGTATTCATCGGGATGCAGATAGCGGAAGCAGAAATCTTCCAGTTCCCATTTCAACTGGCCAATGCCGAGGCGGTTGGCCAGCGGGGCGTAGATATTGGAACACTCTTTGGCCGCCAGCACGCGTTCGTCTTCCGGCGCATCCTTCACTTCACGCAGGTGGGCAATACGCTCTGCCAGCTTGATCACTACGCAGCGGAAATCTTCCACCATCGCCAGCAGCATGCGGCGCACGTTATCGACCTGCTCGGAGCCCATCGAGTCGTTGTGGGTGGCTTTCAGTTGGCGGATGGCGTCCATATCGCGTACGCCGTGCACCAGGGAGGTAATGCCGGAACCGAACTCTTCGGTAAGGGTCGCTTCAGGAACGATCGCCGCGTCCACCAACGGGAACAGCAGCGCCGCGCGCATACTGTCGTTATCCATGCTGAGGGTCGAGAGGATCTCCACCATCTCCAGGCCACGCCATAGCAGCAACGGCGCATCGGGATGGTCTTTCGTCTGCTGTTCACAGTAACGCCAGGTTGCGGCTAATCGCTCACCTGACTGCGGGTTGGGCAACCCCAGGCTGGCTATCCAGTCATCAAGCGCGAATTCACCCGCCGTATTCAGATGTGCAGTTCTTACCGCGACCATAACTTCTCCCTACTTTTTCCGCGACCCGTGGATAAACAGCGCCATGGATTCAAGATGCCCCGTGTGCGGGAACATATCCAACATCCGCACACGCGCAAGACGATAACCGGCGTCCAGCAACACTTTGCTGTCACGTGCCAACGTCGTGGGGTTACAGGATATATACACCACGCGCTCTGGCGCCAGTTTTACAATGTGTGACATCACCCCAGCCGCGCCTGCGCGGGCTGGATCCAGCATCACCTTATCAAATCCCTGTGCTGCCCATGGTTGTCGCGCAACGTCATCTTCCAGATTTTCATGGAAAAAGGAGACATTACTGAGCCTATTCCTATCGGCATTATATTGCCCATTCGCTACCAGCGTGGCAACACCTTCAATCCCGACCACCGCCTTGGCCCGCTTGGCCAGCGGCAGGGTAAAGTTGCCCATGCCACAAAACAGATCCAATATGCGATCATTGGGCTCAATCTCGAGCCATTCAAGGGCCTGAGCCACCATTTGCTGATTTACCGCATCATTTACCTGAATAAAATCGCGCGGATTGAAGTCTAAGCGTAGCCCGTCAACCTGATAATACGGCGCTTCACCGCACAGTTTTTCCAGCCGTTCGCTATCCGGTGCCAAATAAACGGTGGTGCCATTTTGCTGGGAAAACTGCTGCAAAGCCTGACGATCGCCCTGCTTGAGTGCATCCAGGTGGCGCAATACCAGCACCGGTCCGTTATCCGCCAACACCAGCTCCGCATGGCCCAGACGCTGCACGGCCTGCAAGCCGCTCAGGCATTGATACAGCGGCACCAGCAGCCGTTCCAGTTCCGGTGCCAATACCGGGCACTGCTTCACCGCCACCAGATCGGACGAGGCGGCCTGGTGAAAACCCATCAGCAAACGGTGCTGCTGGGGTTGCCACTGTAACCCCAGCCGCGCCCGCCGACGGTAACCATACTGCGGCCCGGCAATCACCGGTTCCTGCTGCGGCGTCACCCCGGTTTCGCGGTAGATCAGGCGCCCCAGCGCCGCCGCCTTGCTTTGCTGTTGCAGCGCCTCGGAGACATGCTGCTGCTGGCAACCTCCGCACACACCAAAGTGTGGGCAGCGCGGCTCAACGCGTTGTATGCTGCAATTTAACAGTTGCCTGAGCTGACCTTTGGCGAATTGCCGTTTGTCCTGCGTCAACTGAATTTCGGCCTGTTCCCCCGGCAAAACGCCGGGGATAAATACCGCTTTGCCTTCATGGCGTGCCACTCCCTGGCCAAATGGATCGAGGTCCGTTACCGTCACCGTGAATATTTGTGAAGCTTGCCGGGTCGTCACGCGGCGTTTCGGAGAGTAGAATTGCGCCATAATTATTGATTGTGTGTTGGTTAATTAAGCTTAAGATTAGCCTCCAATTCTCCCACATTGGAATCCCATGACCAAATACAGCTTGCGCGCGCGCATGATGATCCTGATCCTGGCACCGACTTTATTGATCGGTCTACTGCTCAGCACCTTCTTTGTAGTGCACCGCTACAACGAGCTGCAGGAGCAATTAGTCGATGCTGGTGCCAGCATCATCGAACCTCTGGCCGTCGCCAGCGAATATGGCATGACCTTCCGCAGCCGTGAATCGGTCCGGCAACTGGTCAGCCTGTTGCATCGCCGCCATTCGGATATTGTCCGGGCGATCACCGTATTTGACTCGCAGAACAACCTGTTTGTCACCTCCAACTATCACCACAATTATACCCAGTTGCAGTTGCCCAAAGGTGTGCCGATGCCCACCGATATGATGCTGACCCGGCGTGGCGATTCGCTGATCCTGCGTACGCCAATCCTGTCGGAGTCACAGTTCCCGGACGAGGACACCAGCGGGGAGGCACATCCCGACAGCAATCTCGGCTATGTGGCGATCGAGCTGGATCTGCAATCGGTACGCCTACAGCAATATAAAGAGGTGTTCGTTTCTACCCTGCTGCTGCTGCTGTGTATGTGTATTGCCATTCTGTTTGCCTACCGCCTGATGCGCGACGTCACCGGCCCGATCCGCAATATGGTCAACACCGTCGACCGTATCCGCCGGGGCCAGTTGGATAGCCGGGTCGAAGGCTTTATGCTCGGCGAGCTGCAAATGCTGAAAAACGGCATCAACTCGATGGCGATGTCGCTGACCGCCTATCACGAGGAGATGCAGCAGAACATCGACCAGGCCACCTCCGACCTACGTGAAACGCTGGAGCAAATGGAGATCCAGAACGTTGAGCTGGATCTGGCGAAGAAGCGCGCGCAGGAAGCTGCCCGTATCAAATCGGAATTCCTGGCCAATATGTCCCATGAGCTGCGTACCCCGCTCAACGGGGTGATCGGCTTTACCCGCCAGACGCTGAAAACCGACCTGAGCGCCACCCAGACCGACTATCTGCAAACTATCGAACGCTCGGCCAACAACCTGCTGACCATCATCAACGACGTGCTGGACTTCTCCAAGCTGGAGGCTGGCAAGCTGATCCTGGAACATATTCCGTTCTCGCTGCGTGAAACGCTGGATGAGGTGCTGGTATTGCTGGCCCCTAGCGCACACGACAAAGGGCTGGAGCTGACCCTGGATGTGCAAAACGATGTGCCAGAGCAGGTAATTGGCGATTCACTGCGGCTACAGCAGGTGATCACCAATCTGCTCGGCAATGCGGTGAAGTTCACCGAAACCGGCAATATCGATATCCGCGTTGAGCTACGTAACCAGTTGGAACGCCAGGTTGAGCTGGAAGTGCAGATCCACGATACCGGCATCGGGATTTCTGAACGCCAGCAATCGCAGCTGTTCCAGGCTTTCCGCCAGGCAGATGCCAGCATCTCGCGCCGCCATGGCGGCACCGGGCTGGGCCTGGTGATCACCCAGAAGCTGGTGAAAGAGATGGGGGGCGATATCAACTTCCACAGCCAACTCAACCGTGGCTCGACCTTCTGGTTCCACATCACCCTCGATCTCAACGAAGGCATGTTGTCGCTGCCACCTAGTCTACCGGACTTGCGCGGTAAGACGTTGGCCTATATCGAAGCCAACCCAACGGCGGCCCAGGCAACGCTGAATATGTTGAGCGTCACCCATTTGGTGGTAACCCATTCGCCAACCCTGGGGCAATTGCCGAAAAATCATTATGACTTCCTGTTGGCAGGCGTACCGATCCCTTATCGGGATGCTAATGGCCAGCATCGAGACAAGCTGCTGGAGTCGCTGAAACTTGCCGATCGGGTGATCCTGGCGGTACCTAGCCAGTCGCAGATCGATGCCGAAAAAACGAAAAAGCTGGGCGCTATCGGCTGCCTGACCAAACCGATCAGCAGTAATCGCCTGTATCCGTTACTGCGTCTGGAGGCCCCGCTGCGTCAGAACGCACCAAAGGTACATAGACGCTTACCACTGACGGTGATGGCGGTCGATGATAACCCGGCCAACCTGAAGCTGATCGGTGCCTTGCTGGCAGAACAGGTAGAAAAAACGCTGCTGTGCGAAAGCGGTGAGGAAGCCATCGTGCTGGCACGTGATAACGTGCTGGATATGATCCTGATGGATATTCAGATGCCGAATATTGACGGCATCCGCGCCAGTGAGCTGATCCGCCAGATGCCGCACCACAACTCCACGCCGATCGTCGCCGTGACCGCCCATGCGGTGAGCGGCGAGCGAGAACACCTGTTGGAGGCTGGCATGGATGACTATCTGGCCAAGCCGATTGACGAAGCCATGCTGACACGGGTGCTCTCCCGTTATCACACCATCGAGCTTGAACCAGAGGCAGCCCAGCCGCGTAGCCCAGCTGAACCACCGTTATCGCTGGATTGGCCGTTGGCATTGCGCCAGGCCGCCAATAAAGAGGATCTGGCGCGCGATCTGTTGCAGATGTTGATCGAGTTCCTACCGCAGGTCAGCGATCGGGTAAAAGCCGTGCTGGAAGGAGAAGAGGACGACACCATTCTCGATCTGATCCACAAGCTGCACGGCAGTTGCAGCTACAGCGGCGTTCCGCGCCTTAAGCAACTGTGCTTCTATCTTGAGCAGCAACTGCGTCAGGGTGTGAGCAACGGTGATTTAGAACCGGAATGGCTGGAGCTGTTGGATGAGATTGAGCTGGTGGAGACGGAAGCGAAGTTCCAGTTGGGATAAGCCAGACCCCTCACCCTAACCCTCTCCCACAGGGAGAGGGGACTGTCCGGAGTTGTAGCAAGGTGCCGTGTCAATCTGTTAGCTGGGTAAAAGGGTTAGAGTTAGGGGTTAGGGTGGGCCTGAAAATTCGGTGGTGTACCTTGGATGAGGGGACAATCGAGTTTGTTGAGATAGCCCCTTTATTTGCAAAAGAGCAGGGGCTAACAGCTCCCTCTCCCTACGGGAGAGGGTTGAGGTGAGGGACGTCACCTTAACTAACCAGTACTCCGCTGCCCCTATCGGGTAACCTCTGCTTTGGCCAACTTTTCGTAATAACACGCCAGTGCGCTGTGATCGGCATTGCCCAGACCATCGGCGCGCAGCGCCTGCATCATTTCCATCACCGCAGCGGTCAACGGTAGCTGCGCCCCCACGCCATGGGAGGTATCCAGCGCGTTGGCCAGATCCTTGATGTGCAAGTCAATGCGGAAACCCGGTTTGAAATTGCGATCCATCACCATCGGTGCCTTGGTTTCCAACACCGTGCTGCCTGCCAGCCCACCACGGATCGCCTGGAATACCAGGTCTGGGTTGACCCCGGCCTTGGTGGCCAACACCAGCGCTTCGGACATGGCCGCAATATTCAGCGCCACGATCACCTGATTCGCCAGTTTGGTGACGTTGCCAGCGCCAATATCGCCAGTGTGCACCACCGAACCGGCCATGGATTTCATCACGTCAAAACAGCGATCAAACACCTCTTTATCGCCGCCCACCATCACCGACAATGTGGCATCTATCGCTTTAGGCTCACCGCCGCTCACCGGCGCATCAAGCATGGCGATCTGTTTGGCAGCCAGGGCTTCGCTGATTTCACGGCTTGCCAGTGGAGCAATAGAACTCATGTCTATCAGCACAGTCCCCGCTTTGGCTCCCTCAATCAGGCCATTTTCTCCCAATGCCACTTCCCGCACCTGCGGTGAGTTAGGCAACATGGTGATCACGATATCGCTCAATGCGGCCACCGCCTTTGGCGTGGCGGCAACATCGGCACCCAGCGCAGCCAGTTCAGCCACCGCTTCGGCATTGCGGTCCATTACCACCAACGAATAACCCGCCTGCAGCAGGTTTTTGCTCATGGGTTTCCCCATAATCCCCAAGCCAATAAATCCAATTTTCATCCCGTTCCCCTTATTCAACAGCCTGTTTAAACCGATCGCACAAGGCCTGCGTGGCCGTGCGGAATACGCCAAGATCGCTGCCGACGGCCACGAACCTGGCTCCCCATTCCAGATAACGGCGGGCATCAGCCTCAGCCGGTGCCAAGATGCCGCTGGCTTTACCGTGCGCGCTGGCTCGCTCAAAAATATGACGGATCACCGCCTGCACCTCCGGGTGATTTGGCTGGCCGAGATACCCCAAAGCGGCGGAAAGATCCCCCGGCCCGACAAAGATGCCGTCCACGCCCTCTACGCCAGCTATCGCGTCCAGGTTATCGACCCCCTGCTGGCTTTCGATCTGCACCAGCACCGCTATCTGCTGGTTAATCTGGGCGAAATAGTCCGGCACGGTGCCGTAACCGTTGCTACGGTGCGACACCGAGACCCCACGGATCCCCGCAGGGGGATAACGCGTCGACGCTACCGCCAACTCTGCCTGCTCAGCACTTTCCACAAACGGGATCAAAAAGTTGTAGAAACCGATATCCAGCAGGCGTTTGATAATCACCGGTTCGTTGCAGGGCGGCCGTACCACCGCGGCGCTAGGGCTGCCCTTGAGCGCCATCAGTTGCGGCACGAAAGTGCCAATGTCATTCGGCGCATGCTCGCCATCCAGCACCAGCCAGTCGAAACCGGCCAGCCCCAAGACTTCGGTGGAGATCGGGTTGGCAAGCGCAGACCAGCAGCCGATCAGGGTTTCGCCCGCGAGCAACGATTGACGAAAAGGGTTATGGCAGCTCTTCATGAAATTTCCTCTGTAGACGGATTAACGCACCAGGCACGGGCGTTTGTTATCAAAGATCCAGCCAGGGATCAGGTACTGCATACCCTGCGCATCGTCGCGTGCCCCAAGCCCGTGTTTCTGGTAAAGTTCATTGCCCCGCATTAAACGATCCCGATCCAGCTCGATCCCCAATCCTGGCCGTTGTGGAACCTGTACGCGGCCACCGACAATCTGCAGCGGTTCCCGCGTCAGCCGCTGGTTGCCCTCCTGCCAGATCCAATGGGTGTCGATCGCCGCAATGTTGCCCGGTGCCGCCGCGGCCACATGGGTGAACATCGCCAACGAGATATCGAAATGGTTATTGGAATGTGAGCCCCAGGTCAGGCCGAACTCATGGCACATCTGCGCAACGCGCACCGATCCCTGCATGGTCCAGAAATGAGGATCCGCCAATGGAATATCCACCGACTGCAACTGCAGCGTATGCCCCATCTGCCGCCAGTCCGTGGCGATCATGTTGGTCGCGGTAGGCAGGCCAGTGGCACGGCGGAACTCCGCCATCACTTCCCGCCCGGAGAAGCCCTGCTCTGCCCCGCAAGGATCTTCGGCATAGGCCAACACGTTACGCAGCTGTTTGCCTAGTGCGATCGCTTCTTTCAGCGACCAGGCCCCGTTGGGATCGAGCGTGATGCGCGCCTGAGGGAAGCGCTGCGCCAACGCCGTGACGGCCTCAGCCTCTTCACTGCCCGCCAATACGCCACCCTTTAGCTTGAAATCGTTGAAGCCATACTTATCAAAAGCCGCTTCCGCCAGGCGCACAATGCTTTGCGGCGTCAGCGCTTGTTCATGACGCAGGCGATACCAGTCGCAGGCCTCATCCGGCTGGCTCTGGTAAGGCAGCGGCGTTTTGTTGCGATCGCCGACATAAAACAGATAACCGAGCATTTCCACCGAGTCACGCTGCTGCCCATCCCCTAACAGGGCCGCTACCGGCACATCAAGGAACTGCCCCAACAGGTCCAGCATCGCTGCTTCAATGCCGGTCACCACGTGGATGGTGGTACGTAAATCGAAAGTCTGTAGGCCACGCCCGCTGGCATCCCGATCGGCAAAGCGTTCGCGCACCCGGTTCATCACGTTCTTGTATTCCCCCAGGGTTTTGCCGACCACCAGGGACTGGGCCTCTTCCAGGGTTTGGCGAATTTTCTCCCCTCCAGGGATCTCCCCTAGCCCGGTATTACCGGCGTTATCCTGCAAGATCACGATATTACGGGTGAAGAATGGGGCGTGAGCGCCGCTGAGATTGAGCAGCATGCTGTCGTAACCGGCCACCGGTACAACCTGCATGGCAGTAATTTTTGGTGCTGTTGTCATAGAGATGTCCTCAAAATTGTGGGTTCAGTTGCCAAACTCGCCGCCGTGTCATTGCCTGCTGGCCTTAGCCATGGGTTTCAGTTCGATACGCTTGATATCTCCCACGATGAACAGGTAGCTGGCCACCGCCAACAGCGCATGGATCCCGACGTAGACCAGCGCGCCGTTAAACGATCCGGTGGTACCAATGATGTAGCCGATGGCGATCGGCGTGACGATGCCGGAGATATTGCCGAACATATTGAACAGGCCACCGCTCAGGCCGCTGATCTCTTTGGGGGCGGTATCTGCCATCACTGCCCACCCCAGCGCGCCCAGCCCCTTACCGAAGAACGCGGCGGCCATGATGCCCACCACCATCCATTCGGTTTCAACGTAGTTGCAGAAGATCATCGACATCGACAACAGCATGCCCAGCACGATCGGCGTTTTACGGGCGAAGGTCAGCGACTGGGTACGGCGCATCAGGTAGTCGGAAATCACACCGCCGAGCACCCCACCGACAAAACCACAAATGGCAGGAACCGAGGCGACAAAGCCGGCCTTGAGGATCGACATCCCCCGCGCCTGCACCAGATACACCGGGAACCAGGTGATAAAGAAATAGGTCAGCGCGTTGATGCAGTACTGGCCGATATAGACGCCAATCATCATGCGTGATTGCAGCAGCTGCTTGATCTGGAACCACTTCTCGCCTTTGACCTTCACCTGCGTGGCCTGTTTCTGATCCATATTGATCAAGGCACCGCCGGCTTCGATATAGTCCAGTTCCGCCTGGTTGATGCTGGGGTGATCTTTGGGATTGTGCAGCACCTTAAGCCAGACAAAGCTCAGGATGATGCCCAGCCCGCCCATAAATAAGAACACGTGCGACCAGCCAACGGCATGCGTCAGCCAGCCCATGATCGGTGCGAAGATCACCGTGGCAAAGTATTGGGCCGAGTTGAAGATCGATACCGCCGTGCCACGTTCATGGGCAGGGAACCAGGCGGCGACAATCCGGCTGTTGCCGGGGAATGACGGTGCTTCTGCCAGGCCGACCAGGAAACGCAGCGCAAACAGCGCTATCACGATGCCAAAACCGCTGAAGATATCCACGAAGCCTTGCAGCAAGGTAAACAGCGACCAGATGAAGATGCTCCAGAAGTAGACCCGTTTGGAGCCGAAACGATCCAGTAACCAGCCACCGGGGATCTGACCAATCACATAGGCCCAGGAAAACGCCGAAAAGATATAACCCATTCCAACCGGATCGAGGCCAATATCCTGAGCCATTGCGGTACCGGCAATAGAAAGCGTGGCACGATCGCCATAGTTAAATGAGGTGACGATAAACAGCATTACCACGATCCAGTAACGCTTATTGGTTCGCTTGATGGCACTGTTGGCAGCGCTGATAGTAGACATGGTGCTCTCCTGCATTACTATATTCATCCTGAAAAACCGCTAAAAATAGCTCAGAACGAAAGGTTTAAATTAAATTGCAGCCTTTTTTGAGCAGTTCGATTAATACGGCATCGGCAATTTTTAAACGCATTAACGCTTGGTGGAGAAAAGTATAGGGAACCGGCTGCCGCGACTCATCGGGCAAATAACCCAATAACAGGGCTAATATGGCGGCTTGTTTATGGCGTATGCCCAATCGGGCGCGGGCTGGCTCACGGATCCCCCAGTTGCGTGAGCTATCTCACAGCGGATTAGCACAATGCCAAAGATTGACTCCCGGGAAACGCCAAATCTAGGTCATTTGCATAATGCCCGACACCATTGCGAATGTTATGCTTTTTGCTGAGCCAGTTTTTCGATTATTACCCACGGCGTACATAAATCAGAGTACGTGAGGTTTCACTATGTCCGAATATGCAGTTGGCAGTATTAAAGCATTACCGCGCTATATTCAGGTTCATCGGCAAGATAACGTCGCCATTGTGGTTAATGACTATGGATTGCCTAAAGGGGCAAGCTTCCCTTGCGGTCTGACATTATTGGAGCATATTCCCCAAGGGCATAAAGTTGCGCTGCAAGATATTCCTCAAGACGGCACTATTTTGCGCTATGGCGAAGTGATTGGCTTTGCCGCACGGGATATTCGCCGTGGCAGTTGGATTGATGAATCGCTGGTATTGCTTCCCCCGGCCCCCGAGTTGGCCAGCTTGCCACTAGCCAACAATGTGCCCCAGGCATTACCGCCTCTGGAAGGTTATACCTTTGAAGGCTACCGTAATGCCGACGGCAGCGTTGGCAGCAAGAACCTGTTGGCGATCACCACCAGCGTGCACTGCGTGGCCGGTGTGGTGGATTATGTGGTGAAAATCATTGAGCGCGACCTGCTGGCGAAATACCCCAACGTTGACGGCGTGGTGGGTCTGAATCATCTCTATGGCTGTGGCGTCGCCATCAACGCTCCCGCAGCGGTGGTCCCTATCCGCACCTTACATAATCTGGCGCTCAACCCGAACTTTGGCGGCGAAGTGATGGTGGTGGGGCTAGGCTGCGAGAAATTGCAGCCGGAACGCCTGCTGCAGGGAACCCCAGATGTACACCCCATCTCCGTGGATGAAAGCCGGATTGTGCGCCTGCAAGATGAGAAACACGTTGGGTTTCAGGCCATGGTGGCCGATATTCTGGCCGTGGCAGAGCAGCACCTGCAACGCCTGAACCGTCGCCAGCGGGAAACCGTGCCGGCCTCAGAGCTGGTGGTGGGGATGCAATGTGGCGGTAGCGATGCCTTTTCCGGGGTGACGGCCAACCCGGCGGTAGGTTTTGCTTCCGACCTGCTGGTACGTTGCGGGGCAACCGTGATGTTCTCCGAAGTCACCGAAGTGCGTGATGCCATCCACCTGTTAACCCCACGGGTTGCCGATCAACACGTTGGCAAGCGCTTACTGGAGGAGATGGCCTGGTATGACGATTACCTCAACCAAGGGCAAACCGATCGCAGCGCCAACCCTTCACCCGGCAACAAGAAAGGCGGTTTGGCCAACGTGGTGGAAAAGGCATTAGGCTCGATTGCCAAATCTGGCAGTAGCGCGATTGTCGAAGTGCTCTCCCCCGGCCAACGCCCCAGCAAACGTGGGCTGATTTATGCTGCCACTCCCGCCAGCGACTTTGTTTGCGGCACGCAGCAGTTGGCTTCCGGCATTACGGTGCAAGTGTTCACTACCGGCCGGGGAACCCCTTACGGCCTGACTGCCGTGCCGGTGATCAAAATGGCAACGCGCAGCGCGCTGGCCGAACGCTGGCACGACCTGATCGATATCAACGCCGGAACTATCGCCACCGGGGAGGCAACCATTGAGCAGGTGGGCTGGCAACTGTTTGAACTGATCCTGGATATCGCCAGCGGCCGCAAGCAAACCTGGTCAGATCAATGGGGTTTGTTCAACGCGTTGGCGGTATTTAACCCGGCACCGGTTACTTGAGTGCAACGCCCCTCACCCTAACCCTCTCCCCAAGGAGAGGGAACCGAACGTGCAACTATTTAGCCTCCCGACTCCGTATTAGCTGGGGGTTTAAATATCGCGACACTGAAGCTTGAGGCTGGCGTACAGCTAGCCTAGTCTTCATCAAGCTGTAACCCCACATACAGCAACAGGCGTGCATCGAAATTGGCCAGGTTCAACCCGGTGAGTTCGGATATGCGATTGAGACGATACTCCAGCGTATTGCGATGAATATAGAGTGCCTTGGCGGTCGCGGTGGGTTGCACATTATTCAGGAACCAGGCATTTAAGGTACGCAGCAGCAAACCATTACCGTCCATGGCTTTCAGACGTTCCAACGGCCGAGCCAGCTCATCCGCCTGCCAACCGCTACGCAGGCTGCCCAGCAATACCGGCAGCATCAGATCCTGATAATAATAGGCCCATCGCTCAGGCATGCGCTGCTTGCCAACGGCCATGGTGGTGCGCGCAGTGCGATAGGAACGCACCAGGCTGCCTGGGCCAACGAAATAGTTGCCGAGCGCAATACGCACTCGTAAACGGCTGCTTTCATTGATCCGCACCAGCAGATTCTCCACTCTCCGCCGGTGGGCCTCGGCATCCCAACGCCCATGGTGATTCAGCGCCGGTTTAAGTACCACCATTTCACTGAGAGAAACAATGGCGATCAGGTTGTCACGTTCCGGCAGCGTCAGCAGCTCCTGTAACTGCTGCAACTCGGCCATGGCGCTGTCGACTCCCAACTGGCCGCTATCCACCTCCACTACCGCCGCGACGCGGGGTTGGTTGGGATCTATCCCCAGGCGGTGCGCCCATTCCATCAAGGCCGGTGACAGCTCCTCCGTACGGATCAGGTTCAACACGAACTCTTCACGAAAGCGGCTGTCCTGCGCCAACAAACTCAACAATCGCGCCTGCTCCAGCATCATTTCAGCGGTCATGCAGACCAGTTCACCGTACTGCCGCAGTTGCACCGGATCGCCGGTCAGGCCGATGACCCCAACGATATTCCCGTCAACGTGCAACGGCAGATTAATACCGGGCCGAACGCCGTGCAAATGACGGGCAACGGCATCGTCTATAGCGACCACCCTGGCCTGAGACAGCACCAGCAATGCCCCTTCATGCAGTTCCCCCAGCCGCTCAGGATCGCCACTGCCAATAATCCGGCCCCGGTTGTCCATCACGTTGATATTGCTATCAATAATTTTCATGGTGCGAGCGACAATTTCCCTGGCTAGCTTGGCATCAAGATGATACTCCGCCATTGCGTCTTATCCCCGTCGGATGATAAACCAACGTTCAGCATACCGACGCGCCTCTACTGGCACATTGTGCAGATGCCCAAATGCGTTTTGGCCGGGCGTGAGTTTGTGCTCAAACTCACAGTTTTTAGCCATAAAAAAAGGCACGCCGAAGCGTGCCTCTGTAGAACAACGTGACAACATTACTGCATCAGCAGATACAGCGTCGAGTCGCCACGTTGGATGTTCAACGCCAACACCGCAGGCTTGCTGTCGAGCACCTTACGCAGTTCGCCCAGGTTAGTGATCGGCTGCTGGTTCACACCCATGATCACGTCGCCTTTTTTCAGCCCGATGCGCGCAGCGGCACTGCCAGGTTTCACCTTCTCAATCTTCACACCTTTCACTTTGTCGGTGCTGTTGCTCAGTTCTGCACCTTCAATGCCGGTGTAAATATTGCTGGAATCAACCTGCTCCTGGCTGCTTTGCTCAAGCGTTACGTCAATGGTCACCGGCTTGCCGTCGCGGATAATGCCCAGCGCCATCTTGGTGCCCACCGGCAAGCTGCCGATTTCAGCACGGAACGACGCAAAGCTGGAGATGGCTTTACCGTTCAGGGTGACAATCACGTCACCGGCCTTGATACCGGCCTTGGCAGCGGAGGATTTCGGCACAACCTGGCTGACGAATGCGCCACGCTGGGCGTCCACTTTCATCGCTTGCGCCAGCTCGGAGTTCAGCTCGGTACCCATGATGCCCAGCTCACCGCGTTTAACCTGGCCATATTCCACCATTTGCGAGGTCAGGTTTTTCACCATGTTGCTTGGAATAGCGAAGCCGATACCGATGTTGCCGCCGTCCGGCGCCAGGATCGCAGTGTTAATGCCAACCAGCTCACCGTTCAGGTTAACCAACGCACCGCCGGAGTTACCCCGGTTGATCGCCGCATCGGTCTGGATAAAGTTTTCGTAGTTTTCAATGTTCAAGCCGCTACGCCCCAAGGCAGAAACGATCCCGGAGGTTACGGTTTCACCCAGGCCATACGGGTTACCGATCGCCACGGTGTAATCACCCACGCGCAACTGCTCGGAATCGGCCATTTTGATCGCTGACAGGTTTTTGGCGTCTTTCAGTTGGATCAACGCGATATCAGAACGCGGATCCTTGCCGATCACCTTGGCTTCAAAGCGACGGCCATCGCTCAATTGCACCGTGATCTTGCTGGCATTGTCTACCACGTGGTTGTTGGTGACCACATAGCCTTTGTCCGCGTTGATGATGACGCCTGAACCCAGGGCCTTAAAGGCTTCCTGGGTAGTTGGCCCACCCGGTGCGCCACCTTGGCACATTGGGGAACCTTGGAAGGGTGAACCATCCTGGCAGAACGGCGACATTTGCTGTACCGTTTTCGCATTCACCGCGGCACTTCCTTCCACGTTAATGCTTACCACTGAAGGCATCACTTTTTCCAACATCGGTGCCAGGCTTGGCATCGGTTGGGCGCTAGTGGAGGCAGAAGCCGTTTCTGCGGCGTTGGCGGTCGTTACCGGACCCATTGCCAAACCAATACTCAAAGCCAGGGCGCTTAAAACCAGTGCTGTTTTTTTCATCTGTGTGTCTCTTAAAAGTCGTTCAAAAGGAATACCGGGTCTTGGTGCTTAGTAAGAGCCTGCTGATAAGCTGAAGTTCCCCTGGTGCGGCGGGCTAATAGTAAACAAATATTGTCGGTCTTTACAAAACTCGAAATAATGTTCCAGCTTGAGAGTTATCTCGCTAAAATAAGCGAGAATTATCTCATGATTTTATTCCGCCGCCATTAAACGACGATATTCATCATAGGCATAAAGGTCGGTCATGCCGCTGATATAATCCTGTAACAACCGCGCCCGGAAATAATATTCCCTAATAGCCTGCTGCTCGGCAGAAAGATGCTGCAAACCTTCCACCGCCTCGACATAGGCCAGGCGATGTTTGGTCGAAAGCTTGTGAAACAGCCGCGTTTCAATCGGGAACGCCCGGTGGCTGTCTTCCCGCACCAGCTGGCTGAAATCGGCCAGCGACATGGCCAGCAGCGGGCTATAAATGTCCAGCAGGCCGTTGATCACCCGGTAACCCTGGAGTTCCAACTGCTCCACTTCCGGGTGGTTGAACACGTGTTTGAACGCAACGTTCTTGAAGATAGCCAGCAGGCGGCAAGCCGGGCTGGCATCCTCCAACAAGGCTCCGTTAAAGTGGCCGTGATACACCGAGTCCAGGTTATCAATAAACCGCTGGGCCGCATGGGGAACCAATTTGGCAACGGTAAATACCCGCAGGTACATAAAGAACTGATCTTCTGAACTGCGACGCGCCCCGCTGCGCTCTATTTTGCGAAACGCACTGGCCACGGTCTTATCAAACAGATCCCCTGGAGCAATCTCGCCCCATTCCTGGGTTAAATGCTGATACAGCTGCTCCACGGTAAAGATGTTCTTTTCTACCGCGTCTTCCAGATCGGCCACGCAATAAGAAATATCATCGGCGGCTTCCATAATATAGGTGAGAGGGAAACGATCGAACTCTCCCATATGTAATTCACGCCGCAAACGATCGACAAAGGCTTCTTCCGCCAGATAAAACCCCGGCTTCTTCATCAGATAGCTGTGGCTGGCGGGAATATCGCTCGCCCAATAGGCCGGGCGGGTATATTTCAGGATGCAGCCAACCTGCGCATAGGTCAGGTTCAATTTCAGCAACGTGTAGACCAGGCGGATCGCCTGAGCATTGCCCTCAAAATGGCTGAGATCGTGGCGAATACGGCTGCGCAGCCGGTTAAGGTCGCTCTCCCCTTCATGCAGGCGTAACACCTCTACCTGGCAGCGATCGTGGCTACCCGGCTCACTGCCACAGCTGGCGGGATCGAGCCGCTGGCGGAACCAGTCGTTGATGGCCGATTCGCCGAAATGGCCAAACGGCGGATTGCCGATGTCGTGCATCAGGCAGGCCATTTCGACAATGCTCTCGAAAGGATCGAGCAGCTTGCTCAGGCCAAGCGCATCAATACGCTTTTCCTGTTTGAAGCGGTTGAGGATCTCTTTGGCAATATGCCGCCCCACCTGTTGCACTTCCATCGAGTGGGTCAGACGGCTGCGCACCGCCGCGTTACGCTCCAGCGGAAACACCTGCGTTTTCTGCTGCAAACGGCGTATCGCCGCAGAATTGACAATGCGACCGCGATCGCTCTCGAACTGGCGAATGATGTCGTACTCTTCTTCGGCTTCAATCGGCTTGCTAAAAGGCCGCTGAAAGCTGATCTTCTGCTTAAAGTCGATCCCGGACATCTGTTTCTCCTCCCGTTGCGCATTCCCTCCGTGATAACAATTCCCGGCGGCGGATGCAACGGTATTGCGGATTATCTCTCTCACAGAGCCATGATAGACTATGGCGCAATTTCCATACCCTATCAGCGAGTATTATTTATGAAAGTAGGCATCATCGGCGCAATGGAAGAAGAAGTTACCCTGCTGCGCGAGCAAATTGCGAACCGCCAGACCCTGCAACGTGCGGGTTGTGAGATCTATACCGGCCAAATCAACGGCGTGGAAGTCGCCCTGCTCAAATCGGGCATCGGCAAAGTGGCAGCGGCCCTGGGTACCACCCTGCTGCTGGAACAGTGCCAACCCGATGTGGTGATCAATACGGGTTCCGCCGGTGGCCTGGCCGCTACGCTGAACGTGGGCGATATCGTGGTATCTGAAGAAGTGCGTTACCACGACGCCGACGTGACCGCCTTTGGTTATGAACCAGGCCAGATGGCCGGTTGCCCACCAGCGTTCATTGCCGATCCCGCGTTGATCGAGCTAGCGGAAAACTGCATCAAGCAGCTTAACCTTAACGCGGTACGCGGCCTGATTTGCAGCGGTGACGCCTTTATTAACGGTGCCGAGCCTCTGGCCCGCATCCGCAACACCTTCCCAACCGTTGCCGCCGTTGAGATGGAGGCCGCCGCCGTTGGCCACGTTTGCCATCAGTTCGGCACGCCATTCGTGGTGGTACGCGCGATTTCCGACGTTGCCGATAGTGAATCCCATATGAGCTTCGACGAGTTCCTGGCGGTAGCCGCCAAGCAGTCCTCGCTGATGGTCAATACCATGCTGCAAGCCCTGGCCAAGCGCGGTTGATGTGAAGCTGCGTCTGTGCGCCCTGCTGAGCTGGCTGATCCTGGGGATGCTGCTGCCTGCCAGCGCCGCCCAACGGGTGATCAGCCTGGCACCGAGCACCACGGAGCTTGCCTACGCGGCCGGTATGGGGGATACCCTGCTGGCCGTCAGCGCTTACTCCGATTATCCCCCTGCCGCCAAACAGTTGGAACAGGTCGCCTCCTGGCAAGGGATCAACCTGGAACGGATCCTGGCGTTGAAACCCGATCTGGTTCTCGCCTGGCGTGGCGGTAATCCCCAGCGGGTATTGGATCAGCTTGCCTCCTTCGGCATCCCGATTTTTTATGCAGATGCCAAGAATATTGACGAGATCGCCCAATCGCTGGATGCGTTGGCGCAGTACAGCCCTTATCCGGAACAGGCACATCAGGCCGCTGCCAGCCTCCGCCAACAGGTAGAGGAGCTGAAAACGCGCTATGCCAGCAATTCGCCAAGGCCAGTGCTGCTGCAGTTTGGCACCCAACCGCTGTTCACCAGTTCGGCGGCCACGTTACAAAGCCAGGTGCTGTCCTTGTGCGGCGCAGAGAATATCTTTGCCGATAGCCCCGTGCCTTGGCCGCAGGTGAGCCGTGAGCAGGTGCTGGTGCGTAAACCGCAGGCCATCGTGATCAGCGGGAATGCCCAGCAGATCGCCAATGTGAAAGCCTTCTGGGGCCCACAGCTGGACGTGCCGGTGATTGCCCTTGAGGAAGATTGGTTTAACCGTGCCGGGCCACGCATCATGCTGGCGGCACAATCACTATGCGGTCAATTGGCGGAGATCCATTGATGGTATTTTGGCTGGATATTCTTGGTACGGCGGTGTTTGCCATTTCTGGCGTGTTGCTGGCGGGCAAATTACGGATGGATCCCTTTGGCGTCTTGGTACTGGGAGTAGTGACCGCGGTCGGTGGCGGGACGATCCGTGATATGGCGCTCGCCAACGGCCCGGTATTCTGGGTAAAGGATCCCACCGATCTGGTGGTGGCGATGGTCACCTGTGTGCTGACGCTGCTGCTGGTGCGCCAGCCGCGTCGGTTACCGAAATGGATCCTGCCGGTGCTGGATGCCATCGGGCTGGCGGTGTTCGTCGGGATCGGCGTCAATAAGGCGTTCGCCGCAGGCAGTGGACCGCTGGTGGCGGTCTGCATGGGAGTGATCACCGGCGTCGGCGGCGGGATTATCCGTGACGTGCTGGCCCGTGAGATCCCGATGATCCTGCGAACCGAGGTCTACGCCACCGCCTGCATCGTTGGCGGAGCGGTGCACGTCACGGCGTTCTACAGCTTTGGTATGCCGTTACAGCATGCCATGATGTTGGGGATGATCATCACGCTGGGCATCCGCCTGGCCGCCATTCGTTGGCATCTGAAACTACCGGCTTTTATCCTCGAACAGTAATTCTTGCCTCCGCCAGCTTCGGCGGAGGCTTTGCTGTTAATTAGTATATTCGACTATTATATAAGCAATGTGCTATTATTTTGCGCTATTAAAATGCGCTTGAATAATGTAATCATCCAGTTAACTCTTCGTTAAAAATTATCCCGCGCCATTAAGTTCCGTTCACTTTTGCCGATAGGTCCTATTGCTGTGGCCTGCGGATAGGTATTGTTTTGAATTTAAGCATGAAGAAAAATCTTTTGATCGCCAGCACACTGTTGTTGAGCAGCAGCGTGCTGGCCGAAAACACCAGCGGCAAGATGGGTATCAGTCTGACGATTGTGCCCACCTGCAGCGTAACCACGACCGGCAACACGCCACAGGTAGAATGCGGCAATGGCACAGTCTTACAGCCGAAGATGAGCCATAGCAAACGGATAGTAGACGATCGGGAAAGCGAACTGATCACCGTGGAATGGTAGGCACAAAAAAACCCGCGCACCGTACAGGCAGGCGGGTTTTTTAACGGCGGCAGATCAGATACTGAATGAAGAACCGCAGCCGCAGGTGGTTTTGGCATTCGGGTTAGTCACGATAAAGCGTGAACCTTCCAACCCTTCGGTATAATCCACCGCGCCGCCAACCAGATATTGCAGGCTCATCGGATCAACCACCAGCGCAACGCCCTGTTTCTCGATGGTCATATCGCCGTCGTTGATCTTGTCATCAAACGTGAAGCCGTACTGGAATCCACTGCAGCCACCACCGGTAATGTAAACCCGCAACTTCAGGTTTGGATTCTCTTCGTCAGCAATCAGGAATTTCACCTTGCTTGCTGCTGCCTCGGTAAATTGCAGGGGCAGTGCTGTTTCATCACTCATACTCGTTACTCCCAACAGTGTTTCACATCAGGCGACGACGACGGTAACCTGATTAATGGTGCTGATTATCTAATACCTGAGTGTTGCGTTCAAGTATTCACCGCATTTGTTGTATTTTCTTTACCTGTTTTCTCGGCCAATGCCTGCTGCTGCCTTTGTAAGGTGCGGGCTAAAATGGCGGAATACAATGGCTTACCGCCCAGGAACTGCGCCACCAGGGTCGCGCCGAGGCAGGTAATAATCATCGGCAAAATCAGCTGATAGTTATCGGTCATTTCCAATACCAGCACAATACCGGTTAACGGGGCACGCACGGTAGCGGCAAACAGCGCCCCCATGCCCGCAATAGCAAAGGTGCCAGCCTCAAGCCCATACTCTGGGAACAGATGAGCGCCAAAAAGACCAAAAGCAGTGCCTAGCAGCGTTCCCAGGGCGAGCATCGGTGCAAAAATACCGCCCGGTGCGCCTGAACCGAAGCAGAGCACCGTGGTGATCACCCGTGCGATAAAGATAAACAACAGCATGCCGACGCTGTAATTACCCGCCGCCGCGATCGGGATCAAGGCCGAACCGCCACCCGCGGCTGCTGGCTCGATCAGCCCAAGCACGCCACAAGCGCCCCCTAGCAGAGCACCAATCAGCAGGAACTTGCTCATCTTGCCACCATGAAAACGGGCAAACATATCCTGGGTACGAAACACCAGTGCGTTAAACATCACCCCCACCGCACCAAACACCGTCCCCAGCACCAGGTACAACCACAGCGTATTGAGCGGTGCCGAAGCGAGTTTACCCACCTCGATCAGCGGACTTTCACCATTAAAAATGCGAAAGACAATGCTCGACATAATCACGCCGATAAACACCGCCTTGATGGAGATCAGGTTGTAACGAAACTGCGGCCGCATCTCTTCGATCACGAACAAGATCCCCGCCAGAGGCGCGTTGAACGCGGCGGAGAGACCCGCTGCAGCACCGGTGGCCAGCATGGAGTGGCGCGCTTCCGCACTGCGCATACGGAAAATATCCAACACCATTCGCCCGGCATTGGCCCCCATCTGTACCGTCGGCCCTTCACGCCCTAGTACCATGCCTGCACCGAGCGTCCCCATACCACCGATAAATTTCACCGGGATCACCCGCCACCAGCGCACCGGGCGTAACTCTTCCAGTGCCCCTTCGATCTCTGGGATCCCTGACCCCCCCGCCTCTGGCGCAAAACGTTTGACCAGATAAAAGCCAAAAGCGGCCAGCATGGCTGACAATATAAACGCCAGCGGCCACACCAGGAACCAGGAGTTGGCAACAGAGGCCAGGCCCGACAGCCGCTGCTGCTGTACCCACTCCACCGCTTTATCAAAAGCGACGCCCAACAATCCCGCCAACGTCCCTACCACCGCCGCCATGATCAGGATGACAACCGGCGTTTTATCCTGGCGAATAAACTGACGGACCCTATAGTTGCGAGTCAGGCGCGCGCCTGAAGCCGCAGGAGGCTGTTGCTGTAATTCAGTCATAGTGGGTTCATTATTGAATTGAAAAATCAGACTAATAGCGATGTAAGCTATTCTAGCTCAGTCGTTGTCCTACCGCCCCCACAAAATCGGTATCGGTCCATGATCGTTTCATAACTGCGTACACTCCTCTAGAATAGCGCGGTCAAATCATTCAACAGCAAACCCAGGAGCCGGTTTATGAGCTTACACAGTAAGTCCGAAAGTCTGTACGCCCAGGCGCAACAGCTGATCCCAGGCGGAGTCAACTCCCCAGTGCGTGCATTCACCGGTGTAGGCGGTACCCCGCTGTTTATCGAACGTGCCGACGGTGCCTATCTGTTTGATGCCGATGGTAAAGCCTATATCGATTATGTCGGTTCCTGGGGCCCGATGGTGCTGGGCCATAACCATCCGGCGATCCGCAATGCGGTGATCGAGGCGGCACAGCGCGGCCTGAGCTTCGGTGCACCTACCGAGATGGAAGTGAAAATGGCCGAGTTGGTGACCAATCTGGTGCCAACCATGGATATGGTACGTATGGTGAACTCCGGTACCGAAGCCACCATGAGCGCCATTCGTCTGGCTCGGGGTTACACCAACCGCGACAAGATCATCAAGTTTGAAGGCTGCTACCACGGCCACGCCGACTGCCTGTTGGTGAAAGCCGGCTCCGGCGCACTGACGCTGGGGCAGCCGAACTCACCGGGCGTGCCGGCAGATTTCGCCAAGCACACGCTGACCTGTACCTATAACGATCTCGACTCCGTGCGTACCGCATTCGAGCAGTACCCTTCAGAGATCGCCTGCATCATCGTTGAGCCGGTGGCGGGCAACATGAACTGCATTCCACCGCTGCCAGACTTCCTGCCGGGCTTGCGCGCCCTGTGTGACAAGTATGGTGCGCTGTTGATCATTGACGAAGTGATGACCGGTTTCCGCGTCGCGCTGGCCGGTGCTCAGTCTTATTACGATGTGGTACCAGATCTGACCTGCCTGGGCAAAATTATCGGTGGTGGCATGCCAGTGGGGGCCTTCGGTGGCCGCCGTGAAGTGATGGCCGCTCTGGCACCTACCGGGCCGGTGTATCAGGCTGGTACGCTGTCCGGCAACCCGATTGCCATGGCCGCCGGTTTCGCCTGCCTGACCGAGGTTTCCCAGGTTGGCATTCACCAGACCTTGACCGAACTGACCAACAAGCTGACAGAAGGCCTGTTGGCGGCGGCCAAGGCAGAGAATATTCCGTTCGTGGTCAACCATGTAGGCGGCATGTTCGGGCTGTTCTTTACCGATGCGCCAACGGTCACCTGCTATCAGGACGTGATGGGTTGCGATGTCGAGCGCTTCAAGCACTTCTTCCATCTGATGTTGGATGAGGGGGTTTATCTGGCCCCGTCGGCGTTCGAGGCTGGCTTTATGTCTGTCGCACACAGCGACGAAGATATTCAGCGCACCGTCGATGCCGCGCGCCGCTGCTTCGCCAAGCTGTAATCTGCTGGCGGGCGCCACTCTGCGCCCGCCGTTATCTTCAGAGCAAGGTACCGTAAATCGTCAATATCGCCACGAAGACCACCACAATCAGGGTCACTTTACGCGCTAACGTTACCGCGGCGCGCGGCGTCTGAACCGGGTCCATATGCGGTTCACGTGCCAGAGAGAACTGCGCCAAACGCGTCAATACCTGATACTGCGAAGTATGACGATCCCCCAGCGAAGCAAACCACGCGGGCAGCGCCCTTTCGCCATGTCCAATCAGCGCATACGCTACCCCTGCCAGACGAACCGGGATCCAGTCCAACACATGCAGCAGGAAGTCGATCCCCGTTTGCGAGCGTTGCAGCGGTGTATGATGCCGTGCCAGCCAGGTTTGGTAGGCCCGCAGAAAAGCATAGCCCGCCAGAGCGAGCGGCCCGTATGGCCCGCACACCGCAAACCAGAACAGCGGTGCCAAATAGTAGCGATAGTTAATCCACAACAGGGCATTTTGCAGTTCACGCAGGCGCTCTGCCTCGCTGCACTGCACCGGTAAACCGTGGATCAGCGCCAGCTCTTCCGCCATCTGATCGCTGGCGTGGGTATCGCCCTGCCGCGCGGCCTGCAAATAGGCCCGATAATGTTTGCGTGTGATCCCGGCCCCAACGCACAGCAGACCCATCACAATCCACAGCAGTAGCGCCACAACGCCGAAGAACAGGCCCTGGGCCAACCACAGAATGCCCCAGACGATAAACATCCAGACCAGGGTCATTGCCAACGTTTGTGCCAAAGAAAACCGATGCAGCCGCTGAAACACCACTTCTAAACGATGATCCAACTGCCAATGCTCACCCAGTTTAAAAAGGCGTTCCCACGCCAAAACCAGTAACAGCGTAAACAGCGTCATTAGCTAATCCTCTCCTTCTGTCTGTTCCCCAGCATAATGCTTGCGATGGGACGAGTGCCAGCAGCAGAGTAGCATGTTTCCGCGAAGTGAATTTAATGCGTTGATAATAAATGGATTTGTTACCTGCGCTGTCACATCAAGCACTGTCCCCGGCAGTCGCGGCCTGTGGATGACAGTCAGTACAAAAAATATCTTAACGTACACTCTTTTTCGTTTCTCAAAGGTAGCCCTAAAATAACGCGGTGAATGGCCTATATCCAGTATCTTATTAATACTGAATATAGGCCTGATTACCCCATGATGAAAACGTTATGGGTTAAAAAATACGTTCGTCACCATTGGCCTTCAATAATATTAAGGCTCCAACGCTTCCGTATATTCAGACACACTCACTCTAATTGCTGAGTATTGGAAAGTATTCACGGAAAGAGGGTAATTAGAGGGATCACTGAATGGCTCTTTATACCTTACCACGGAGTAACCGAAGGAATCGGGAACGATCACTTCTGTGGCACTTTGACTTGTCTGATAGTATTGCCCATCGGATAAATCCTTAAATGCGAACTGGTAGGTAGTATTTCTCTGGAGCAACCCATTATCATCGACACTACGATCATCATTGGTCATCCAACCGCCTGTTAGACGAACATAAGTATTATCAATGGTATCGCCAACTTCTGCTTTATACAGTCGATAGAGAACATTTAACGGTAGCTTTTTCATAGTAAATCCTCGTAATACACCTGTGGTGTAAGTTATAAGTTATTGCAAAATTCTATTGATAATTTTATTAACCCAGCAGAACACTGTCTGGATAAACAGTATGTCAAATAAGGGAAGGTTGAGATATTCAATGCGGTTGTGCTGTTGGTAGAACAACTTGCAGCATGGCTAAGGTGGCACGCCGTAGGGGCGCTGCATTGTCGCGCCCATGTTAAGATCAGATGTGGGAGTAAAATTGTGGCACATTCAGTCCCCGCTCACTAAAGCAGAAGGTTAGGGTGAGAGGGATTACAGCATCACTAACCTATTGATATTACGTAGAACTCGCGGCTGGCGCGGGGATATAAAACAGGGTAGCATGTGCACTCACCGCTTATAGCCCATTTCCGGAGTTTGCCATGCCGACCCGTCGCTACAGTGCCGACAGCCGCCGTACCGCGCTTCTCGAACGTATTGCCAATGATGTCCCTGCCGCCGTCGCCCAGGCGCTGAGCGAAGATCTGGGGGGCACCGTGGATGCCGAGCGCGATATCACCGCACAACTGCTACCCGCAGATAAGCAGGCCAATGCCACGGTGATCACCCGTGAACCCGGCGTTTTCTGTGGCCGCCGCTGGTTGGAAGAGGTGTTTATCCAACTGGGTGGACAGGTGAAGATCGAGTGGTTGGTGGAAGATGGCGATAAACTGGCACCCAACCAGCCGCTATGCCGCCTGAGCGGCCCAGCGCGTATACTGCTGACGGGCGAACGTACCGCGCTGAACTTTGTTCAAACGCTGTCCGGCGTAGCCACGGCGGTAAGCCGCTATGTAGCGTTGCTGCAAGGCACACAAACCCGGCTGCTGGACACCCGCAAGACACTGCCTGGCCTACGCACCGCGCTGAAATACGCCGTGCTGTGCGGCGGTGGCAGCAATCACCGTCTCGGCCTCTCGGATGCTTTCCTGATCAAGGAAAACCACATCATTGCTTCTGGCTCGATCAAAAACGCGGTAGAGAAAGCCTTCTGGCTGCATGCCGACGTGCCGGTAGAAGTGGAGGTCGAATCGTTGGATGAGCTGCAACAGGCGCTGGATGCCGGTGCCGATATTGTGATGCTGGATAATTTCAGCGTCGAGATGATGCGTGATGCCGTTGCCCTGGCCCAGGGACGCACGCAGTTGGAAGTTTCCGGCAACGTTACCGATCGGACCCTGCGCGAGTTTGCCGAAACCGGAGTGGATTATATCTCTGTCGGGGCGCTGACCAAACACGTTACCGCGCTCGATCTGTCAATGCGTTTTAACTGAGTCTGTTATTGGCAACGCCTCTTCCTGGGGCGTTGTACCTTATGTGAGAGCCACTCACACAGCATCTCCCTAGCTACCAATGCGGATTCAAGCGAACACGTTGATAAGCTCAGCAATAGTACCAAAGGCTTGGGGTCAGTTCCCCGACCATCTGGACTCCGTCATGGGGCAGCCAACTGTCGGTAAAGACGCGTTGTATCGCGATAAGCTGGGCATAGTGGCGGATCCCCAGCTTGTGCATGGCTATGCCCTTCTGTGTGGAGATGGTTTTGATACTGCGCCTCGTCAGCGCGGCAATTTCAGCGGGAGTCATGCCCTGTATCAGGTACTCGACCACCTGCCGCTCTCCCATAGACAACGTTTCCTCATCACACCCCGGTAAAGTGCAGCCAGCCCGGCTATCCTCACCCAACAGAATCTGACGTAAATGCGTATGCCACAAGACTAACGGTTGTCCCAGATCCACGATATGTCTCACCCCCAGACGGCGCAACCGAGTCACCAGATAAGGAATGGGGTCATCCAGAATAACCATCAGCGCGACGCCGGGAAAAGAGATACGCATCTGCTGAATGAAGCGCAAGGCTGACAATAAGTCTGCCGGTTGCCCAACGTGCAATGACATAACCAGCACATCCACCGGCTGGGCATCCAGATACCATTGTGCTTCAGCGGCTTTCTGGCAGTGCCAGACCCGCGATAGCGAGTGGGTTTTGAGCAACGCCCAAATCCCAGCCTGAAAGAAACGGCACGGTGAAACTACTGCCACGCGATACCGCTTCTGGTTAATCATGTCGTTACATACCAGGGGGAATTCGGCGTGTTGTAGGGCGTGTCGGTGACCTGACTGCGTAAATGCTGGAACAGTTCCGCATCATTGCGAACCCCCAACTTGCGCATGCTATTGCACTTATGTGCGCTGATGGTTTTGACACTGCGATGCAGTAAATCAGCCACGTCAGAAACGCTCATTCCTTGCTGCAAGTACTCCAGTACCTTATGTTCCGCCTGCGTCAACACCACCAAGCTGTCCTGCACTTGCGCAGGAGTGGCACTGTGCAGCAGGTACATGGCCATACTGGGGCTACAAACCTTGGCACCGGTCAGCGCCTGTGCCATATCACGGCGAGTCTGCTCCTGCGACTCCTGGCGGGCAAGCAGGCTGATGTGCGGCCGGAGATTCAATCGCGTCAACAACGCAATGTCCCGGCAATAGGTGCACACCACAATACGCAGCGCGGGCGCACGTTCAGAGAGCATCAGCAACTGTTGCGTGTCGCGAGCAATCTCCTGCGGCGAGCCACTGAGCACCACCGCCAACAGGTCAATTTGTGGCGGAGCCCATTGCGCCAGCAATTGCTCAAGCGAAGAGACCATCACCACCAGATGCATAGGGGGATCAAGGTTCTGAATAAAATGTGCCATCCCTGCCTGAAGCAAGGGTATAGGGGCAACAACGGCTAATTTGACAACCGATAAAGGCGTATTCATGAGCGACTCCTAGATCAGTAATCCATTACGCGCCAGATAATCTCCACGAGTATAGAGATCGCTATCACTATGGAAGCCGAGCTTAATCATGGCACGGCGTTTATGGGTGCTGATGGTGCGCACATCCCGAGCTAGCACCCGCGCCGTGTCGGTCACGGTTCTGCCAGCAAACAGGCACTCCAGTACGTCCATCTCACGTCCGGTGAGCGATAATGACGGCGCGCCATTGCCAATCAGGTTCACTGCTGACGGGCTAAGACTGGACAAACCCGCCATCGCGCAGAGGACGCCTTGTGTCAGTGATGACAAGGGATCCTGTTTAAGGTAGATACCGCTGACCCTCAACGTTCTCAACTGTGCAAGCAGGTGCGGTTCCTGCAAAGAGGTGGCAACGATAAGCGGCACCCGTGCCCAGTACTGGCGTAAATGGCTAATCATTCGCAGCCCCTCCAATACCGATTCACCTTCGCCACACAGCTCGGTGATCACCACATCCACCTTGCCTTGCTGCATCGCCACTGGCAGATCGCACACCTTTTCTACGTGCACACAATCCATGACCTGAAACTGTGGTGGCTGGAATGCAGAGCAGATCCCGGCACGCGTTATCGGGCAAGCATCCATGAGCAATACCCGGTCGATGCGGCATGCCGTCTGCATTTTCGGTAGGGGTGTGTTGTTCCATACGGTTGATGTCATCATGATAATAGTTCCGTTATTAATGACTCAGCTTGTCCTGATAGGTGCTGGCACCCAAAATAGACTTGGGTGCCGATGTTAAAGCTTGCTACGCCAATACACACAGCGGCCAGGGAAACCAACGCCGGCCGTCTAAACTTGACCGTGTTTTACCCGCCGCGATAACTGACTTGGCTCATCAGTTATAGGAAAAGTCGACTGACATTACCGAAGCAATATTACCCGGCGTAACCACCCCTTTAGCATAAGCACTGGCTCTCAATGCGAATGTTGCCGTGTTTCCTACCACTGTCGTTTCCATGGTAGACCCCGGGTTTTGCAAGGTATACGGGGACACATCTTGCGCCACTTCTACTGCCACGTTATCTGCCATCCCCGTACCGCTGGTCGTCGCGTAACGCCCGCCAGCCGCGGTATCCGCCGTACCGCTAAACGAGGCGGTAACCTTGGTGGTTGCAGTTGGACAGTCCTTCACTATCAGCTTGAATGGCACCGCCGTGGAGGTGTTTCCTGCCGTCGCCAGGTCCTTCGCCTGAATACTGGTCCCCAGATTGACGTTCAAATCTGAGTTGGTGGTATCTACCGTGCAGGGCGAAGCGACCACAACGCCGGTAATATTAACTTGAGTTGGAGCTGCCACTACCTGATTAACACCGCCCCCCAAAACCAATAAGGCCAGCAGCGTACGTTGAGTTTGTTTTTTCATGATGTTTCCTTACTGTTCCCGTCTATATTTCAGGCAGGGAATTCCTGCCTGATTTCCTTGAGTTAAAAAAACCTAGTTAATTTCGGCATTAATGGTGGCCACGGCATTAAACCGTCCCAGCGCCGGGGTATTACCCGTCACGTTCATTGGTGCCAGCGTCATAGAACTGGTACCAGTTTGTGATGAATAGTCGAAGGTGACGGGCAGATTTCCATTGACCGGCGACACGATATTACCGTTCGCGTCACGTATCCGAACCCCGATATCAGTATTATCGTAGGACTTCAATGCGGTTGGATCTCCACTCGCGGGCTCTCCGCTAAAGGATAAGCTGACGACAACACCGTTAGAAATATTGTTACAGGCCAGCGTCATATTAACGACTTTGGGGGTAAACCCATTGGCAATGTCACCCTTGGTTTTGATGTCATTTGACATGATATTATCGAAATTGACATTAATGACCTGCCCGGCATTAACTTCACAAGATTGTGGTACCGTTACCGATCCGCTCATATAGACAGACGACATCGGCATCCCGCCATAGGATCCACTGACTTTTGAACCATAAAGGTCCAGGATCTTAGTGCTTGGGATGACGACCTGCCCCACAAATGGCCGGGTAAAGTATAAAGACACAAAGCCATTAGCACCGGATATCCAGTTCGTTACACCCGAACAGGCGCTGACAAAATTATTGGGCTCATCCTGAAATGGGGTGGCTATGTTTTCTTTCCTATTCCCTCCAACCCATAATTCAGTAGCCACTTCCAGATATTTATTTAATGAATAAAAATGTAATCCATCAAAGTCCCGTGTAGCTGTCAGATTGCCAGGTACCACTGTCCTATAGTAGGTTATGGCCGGAGTGGTACAATCACAGTTGGCAGCGTAATTCGCCGCTAAACTCCACTCGTAGGTTCGATTAAAATACATGCCAGCCTTGTTGTCCGCTGGATTGTCGTACTGTTTGACAAAGGGGAAGTTATATATCTTCGTGCCGGCAACCGTGGTACACCACCCGGTTGCAGCAAAGCTTGATACGGAAGACAGGCACAGCAGGCCGCCCAATGTTAATTTAACTAACCTGATTAACTTCATCATCGTTCCTTACCGGCACTGCGCATTCAGCATCTGAATGCCAGCACTTTCCGTTGTCTGTTTTGTCAGTGAGTAACTCACCTGACACTGTTGGTCTGAACCGCTGCCCCACTTCACATTCAGGCTGCCGCTGTCTGCCATCCCGGTCAGATAAACCTGGCCACCGTCCCCGACGATAAAGCCCTGTGCTGTTTTCTGCGCCGGATCGCTAACCGTGGCACCGAATGGTACCGGTGCGCCGCCCTGGCGTAACAGCGTCATCAGTATTCGTTGACCCACACTGGCCTGGAAGTTGGCTCGAACCACCGCGCCACGGGTTGGCACCACGTTCTGAGAGGTCAACTCCACCTCAACGTCATCCGCCATAGTTTCGGTATTCAGTTGCACCTGATTCTTGCGATAAGGGCTGACGTACGGCACGATGGCATAGCCACGCCAGTCGGTTTTAACCCCGGTCTGGTTGTTAATGCCCGTGCCACCGGCTCCTGGCGCTTTCACCAGCGCAATGGTTTCCCCCAACGGCTGGCCGAAGGTCACCCCGTCCTGGTGCGCTATAATGCCGCCCTGCAGGCCGTAGTTCAGTCGTTGATTGTTGCGATCGTAGGCATAGCCCGCCAACACTTCCCCATAGGTACCGCGATAGTCGGCATTCAGGTTGCCGCCGTTGCCGATGCCTTTGTTGCCATAGCTTTGCTGTACGCCCCAACTCAGGTTGTTGTCCGCTAACGCCGTACCGTTCAGACCGACGGAGTTGTTGGTGGACCCCTTCTGGCTGGTGTTCAGGTTGTAGCTGGCATAAGTCCTGCTCAACCAACGATCCAGCGGCATGCTGACGTTAAGCGCAAAGATCTGATCGCGGTCATAAATGGCGCCACTGCTGTTGCCACTGGCCGTCGAGTTTTCGTTATAGCTGTAGCTCAACCCGTAGCTGATACCGTTCCAGCTGTTGTTATAGCCGACACCAATCGAGCGTAAGGTACGATCGCTGTTCCAGTAATCTTCGCTGACCCAGTTTAATGACAGGGTTCCCGCCGCATCTCCCAGGTTCTGGCTGATGGTCAACTCGCTGCGGTTGCGCTTGCGGTCGGTGAGCCGGTAACTACTACCGTCACGGTAGGTGTCCAATACTTCCTGCAAACTGTAGTAGCCCGCCGTTGAGTAACGGTATCCGGCAATCGAGAAGTTGGTACCCGTCTGTACCAGGTTCTTGCTGTAACGAACTCGCCATGATTGGCCATCGGTCTTAGGTTGGTCTTGCATCGTAGACCATGCCTGGGTCACGTCTGCCGATATGGCACCGATGTCACCCATGTTCTTGCCCAGCCCCAAGGCCACAGACTGGTACTTACTGGCAAACTGGCCACCGCCGTAGGCGGTAAAGCCATTGGGTAAACCATAAATCGCTGTACCCTGGCTAAACAGGGTCTTGTCTATGCTGTTGTCATAAGAACGGTACTGCCCGCTGGTGAGCGAGTACTTCAAACGACCTTGACGCTGCAGCACGGGCAGCGAGGCAAACGGCACCACCATCTGCTGTTGGCTACCGTCGGCTTCCTTAATGGTCACCAGCAGGTCACCACTGCCCCCGGTAGGGAACATATCGTTGATTTCAAACGCACCTGGCGCCACGTAGGTCTGGTAAATCACATAACCGTTCTGGCGGATAGTCACCTGCGCATTGGTTCGTGCAATACCCCGTACCATTGGCGCATAGCCCTTCAGGCTGTCCGGTATCATTTCGTCGTCCGAGGCCAACTGCCCACCACGGAACGGTACGCTGTCGAACACGTCCGAAGGCGAACTGCTATCCCCCAGCGTCATCTGACTTTTCAGCGCGATAATGTCACGCTGGGCATAGGTATAGATGGTATCCCATTTATCCTGGCCGTCACTGCTTCGGCTCCAGGTCGTGTAGTTACGCAACCGCCACGCCCCGAGGTTGACACCTGGCCGCAGGTTGACGAACTGGCTGTTGCTGTCTTGGTTATTCCCATTACGTGCATAAGTGTTGGCTCCGCTCATGCTGTAGTTGAGCAGCAATGCCGGGATACCTTGATCCCATTGGCTTTCAGGAACGTAACCGCGTGCTTTCTGTGAGAGGGCTGCCTGAGGAATACTGATCAGTAATTGCTGTTCGCTGAAACGGAACTTGGCGCTGGCCTGGGGAATGGCACTGATGTTGGCGCATTGTGACTTGGCATCACCGAGCCCTGGGAATAAATCGGTTTTCACCCCCAAGGCATTAAGTTGCTCTACGCTCAGACAAGGTTGCAGATGCTCTTTGCCATCATCCCCTTTTTGCATACTGAACGTCACATCTCGTGTGTCCTGCTGTTCGTTATTGAGATAGATATCGACCCGATAGGTGCCCGGTGCCTGACCTATGCCTTCTTCAAAAACCGTTAAATCTGTTGCGCCCTGGTTTGGGTTATCCATTTGCAGCAGTGCAGGGTTAAAATAGTCACGCGCCTGTACGCTAAAAGATAGGGTTCCCATCAATGCCAGCTGGGTAGCGATCAAATACGCCAACCGGCTGACGCGCGGCGAGTGCCCGGCCTGGCTTTTATAATTATTCATCCGTTTGACTCCATTGCCTACAGGGTGAAACTACCCCTGTGTCCTGTGCCCCACAGCCTGTGGGGATCCCTGCTCTCTGAAGGCTATAACGACGCGAGTTGCTCTTTGCTTACCGCCCCGTAATCATTGATAATTTTCCAACTGAGCGGGCCGCCGCTCACTCCGGTTGGCAGTGCAAAACTTGCCGTACTCATCGGAGCCACATAGGTCACATCGCTCAATTTCTTGCCTGCAACCTTCACCTCATAGAAGTTCATATAAAACGGCGTCGGGTTGTTCACCTGCAGGTGATTACCACTGCGTTGCCAGGTCAGTTTCTCTGTGACTTGCTCCGGCGTGCCTTTGATGCCCTCCGGGCGGTAAATCAGCTTGATGCGCGTCTTCACTGCAATTTGCAGCGTATTGCGGACTTCAGCTTTGCTGGCTGCGGGGATGGACTTGATGTTCATCCAATACAACGATTCTTTATCTGAGGGCAGATTGCCCCCGGCACGCACCACGCGCAGGACGTTTTTCTGGTCGCCATCCAGGCGGAACAGCGGTGGGGTCACCACAAAGGGGGCTTTCTCAGCGCCACCTGCGGTGGTCTCTACCCAGGTCTGGATGAGGTACGGCCCCTTGTCCGGGTTACTGACGCTCAGTGAAGACTCCTTTTTACCGCCTTCATAAATCAGGCGCGTACCGCCCACAACCACACCGGCCTGAGCAGCACAGCTCATCATCAGCAAGCTCGTCAGCACCGTGGCAGGAATAAATTTCATACAAACACCCCGTGAAATGAGACATAAAGGCCAGCTCAACTACCGCCGGCCTGAAATCAGAACAACTAATCTCTACGTCGAATTGGTAAAGTCTTAGTTGTAGTTAAGGGTGAAGCTAGCGGTGGAGTTCGCAACACCAGAAGTGATGGTGGCGGAGGTAGAGATATAGCGTGCAACGAAGTTCAGATCGTTGTTACCCACAACCAGTGGATATGATTTAGATGCGGTAAACAATGGAACCACAGCGTTAGCGTCATCGCTCAGCTGAATACCAACACCCGTTGCGCCACCAGCAGTCAGTGCCAGAACGGTGTTGTCACCAGATACAGCGATACCGTCAAATTTGACTGAAGCTTGAGTTGCCGCAGCCGGGCAACCTGTCAATTTGATGGTGAAATTGGTTGCAGAAGATTTAACACCCGCAGTCGGAACGCCACCCACGTTGAAGGAAGTGGTAGCGACTTCACCCAGATTCACCTGCAGTGGGCTGCTTGGGTTGTTAGTCACAACACAAGCGTCATCGGTGATTTTACCAACGAAATCGACTTGACCATCAGCAGCGGCAGCAGCGGTAACGGCAAACACAGAGGAGGCCAATACGGCAACAGCAATCAGATTCTTTTTCATACAACACTTTCCTTTAATGTAATGCACCCATGTGCATAGCAAAATTAATTGACATAGCCTTATGTCGTTCCCTGTTTATTTAGCTCCAAGCGAGAACCTCTCCCGTTAAATAACCCATCAAGCCGTTAAGCCTTATCGCACCGACGAGTCATTTTGAACTAAAGTGTACCGTCCAATTATTTATGCTAAATATCACACTTAAACAGCATTAAATTCCAATAGGTGATCAATTAATAAACAATAGTAAATAATTAAAGCTATGCTTGGTATCGAGGGGGGATTTTATAGAACCATCAGAAGTGGGCTTGAACAGCCACTATTGGGGAAGGTCAATAATGAATAACTGGCTAGAAATAAACACAAATCATTGATATGTATTGTTATTTTAAAATTAAGAATGTACCTACAACAAATTTGTTGACTCGCGAAAAGATAATCCCTAGAGTGCGTGACAGTTTAGTTCAAAGTGTACCGGGTGAATTAAATCATTACATTTGTTTACCAGACTTCTTTAAATCTCCGCGCGTTGCTGGCCGTATAAAGTACGGTGTGCTGAATATTCTTATGCCCAAGAAAATCCTGAATCAACCGAGTATCTATCCCGCGGTCGGCCAGCGCGAATCCACAACCATGTCGCAGCATGTGAGGATGGGCGTTAACCTCCAGACCAGCCAACTCACTGTAATTACGCATTAACCAATAGATACGCTGGCGGGATAGATGATTCCCTTTCTCGGAAAGGAATAACCAGTCGCTGTCGGCGCCTCGATAAGTACGTCTGACCTTTAACCAGGCGCGTAACGCTTTATGTTCTTGGGCATATAAAGGATGAATGGTGGAAAAGCCGTTTTTCAGGCGATGGATATAAATGCTTTTACCCTCCAAATCGATATCGGAAAGGCGCCAGCGGTTGATCTCACTGACGCGACATCCGTGGATAAAACACATCCAAATCAAACAGTAATCGCGTTCGGCATGTTTACCATGCTGAGTAGCTCCTAGCAGACGCGCAACTTCGGAAGGAGTCAGATGCTTGCGATTATTCATAGTGCCTCACTGTGACTTTACTAAAAAATGTGCAGGGCTATTCATCCTTTTACATACCTACAAGATTCATAGGATCGCTGATGCAAGGGTTGCTACAGCTTCAACCTATCCCAGAATCAGTATAGCGGAGAGGAAAAAAGACAACAGCCATGGAATTGCCAAGGATATCCGACAAAAAAAAAGAAAGGCCATAGAAAAGCCAATGATCTATGATTTAAAGGGTTATTCTTTCTTAAGTGTGAGATAAATCCGAAAAAACTCATTCTCAATGTAATGAAATGCTCTATCAATAATGAGTGCGGAAGCCAACGCTGGATTGATATATTATATCTTCATAACATTCTTATCCATGACTGCATAATAGGTTAGAGGTGGCTATATATACGATAGTAGACTCAACCTAGATTGGATGAGTCTAACTATTATAGATGAATTAAATAAACTGCTTTTCAAACAGATTTTAATTATATTCTGATCGAACGAAAACGCCCCGCGTTACTGGCTGTATAAATTACCGTATTCTGTATATTTTTATGGCCCAGATAATCCTGGATTAAGCGAGTATCGATGCCGCCATCAGCCAGCGCATAGCCACAGGCGTGGCGTAACATATGCGGATGCACGGGGACATTCAGTCCAGCAAGTTCACCATACTCGCGAAACAGGCGATGCATCTGCTGGCGAGAAAGCCGCCCCCCCTGGCGTGAAAGAAACAGAAAATCACTGTCTGCTTCAAGATATTGCGGGCGCAGGGCCAGCCAACTGACCAGAGCGGAGTGCTCACGCGGCTGGATCGGATGTTGGACAGAAAAGCCATTTTTCAGGCGATTAACGTACAATTTTTTGCTAAGTAGATCCAAATCTTGCAGGCGCAGATTACAGAGTTCGGAGACGCGCAATCCATGAATGAAGCAAACCAGCAACATACATTTATCGCGGACGGTATTCTTATGCTCAGGAATTGCATCAAGTAAACGCTGTACTTCATCCATGCTCAAAAACTTACGATTGGTGTTAGCCGACATGCGGTATTTCCCTATACACATTTTTCCAGATATTGGATTTAACGACATAAGAAAATTCTGGTCAAGCTACAACCTGATGCTCATCATAACTTTGTGGAATAAATCGAATTTCAGCGGGTTTAGTGCCATTAATTCATTTCACATCGTAGTAATAACGTGTGGGACAGTCTGTTTTTTCAACAGGCAATTCTAACATCGGTGCTTTATTTAACCACGCAAACCGTAAGCTAGACTCACCATTTGATAGAAGGAGGGGGTGATCGTAGATGCTCTGAAGTAAGGAAATAGGGAGTTATCGAAAACGCTTGGGGTATGCAGAGATACCCCAATAGAAGAGTTAATCAGGCTTACCTTAGACGGTCAAACCCCCGTCAAGGATCAGGCTTTGGCCTGTCATATAACGGCTATCATCTCCGATGAGAAACGCGGTGGTACGCGCTACTTCGCTGGCTTTGCCCAGGCGGCGTAGAGGGATTTGCTTGCGCAGCGCCTTCAGCGCCTCCGGCGGAATGGCCTGCGTCATCTCGCTTTCGATAATCCCGGGCAGCAGACAGTTCACCCGGATACCAAAACGGGCCACTTCCAGCGCCAGAGATTTCCCCAGGCCGATCATCGCCGCCTTACTGGCCCCATAGGCCGTTTGCCCGATGTTGCCCTTGATGCCCGTCACCGAAGACATCAGCACCATCGCCCCTTCCCCCTGCGCCATCATGGCGGGCAACAGGTGCCGATTCCAGTAGAAGATGGCGTTGAGGTTGGTGTCGATCACCTGCCGCCAGCGCTCCCCGGTTTGCTGGATATGCAAACCATCCTGCGTGATCCCGGCGTTATGGATCACCGCAAAAGGCGCGCCAAGGCGAGCCAGCAGTTGTGGAGCCACAACATCCACTGCCTGCTCATCGCTGCCGTCACAGACACAGCTCTCCACCAACCCCGGCAAACCCGCGCAAGCTTCTATAACTGCCGACTCCGCCTCAGAGCCACTACGGCAGGTGAACACCACGTTCCACTGCCTGGCCAACTCCTCCACCAACGCCCGACCAATCCCCCGGCTACCGCCAGTCACTAACACCCATTGTTTAGTCATAGGATCACTGTTGCGCGTCGACCAGGCTTTGACACAGTTCACCCAGCGTCATATTCGGCTTGTCGATGAACATTTCGGCAGTCAGCGTGGCCCCAAACTCACGTTTGGCCAACACCATCAACTCCACATAGTCCAGGCTGTCCAGCTTCAACTGATGCAGCGGCATCTCTGGCGACAGATCGCTCATTTCGAGATCTTTGGCATCGCAAATCATTTCAGTGACGGTGTCATAAACCTGTTGATACTTTTCCATGATGAAATCCCTGTAGTTAATTGTCGGCCAATGGCCATGTTTTTAAGGTCACCGAGGTGACGAGCAACGGATACTGCTGCGTTCTGGCCTCGATCACCGCACGTAGCACAAACCCGTTGCTTCTATCCCCAATAATCAGCATCGGCTGGATGTGGTAATACAACCGATCTTCGGATTCAAACAGCGCCGTGGGGGTAAACAAACGGGCGCTGAAGTGAGTTTCATGGTGCGTTTGCACCACCGGGATCTGGGCAAACACGTCGATCAACGTGGCGGCCCGGAGTTCAGGTAATGCGGTGGCTAGCGCCGCCAACGTTTCCGGAGACTTGACCAACAGTTGGAACAGCAGGGCATCGAAAAAACTCCACGCCTGCGTGGCTTCCAATGCCTGCCCCGGGAAGGGCTGGCAAAGCGCCATCACCTCGGCCACGGTCAGCGCATGTTCGTGATTGCAAGCCGCCAGTTCCAACGGGCGGCCCGCAGCCAGCTTGCTGTTGAAGCAGTTTTTCTGCGTCGCGCAATCCAACAACTCGCCGGTGATCTGTTTGCCGTTAGCCCCAATCAGCAAGTCATACGGCGTCTGGCACAGCACCGGCCGACGCATGCGGGTACTGAATACATAAAAGTCATGTTCCGGCGGGCTTGCAAGCAGCGCCGCACTCAACTGACGTTTCATATCCAGCATTGCCCGCATCCCGTGAACGCTCAATTGATCGGCCCCCATTTTGCGGACGTGTTGCAGATCAAAGTGGATCGGGTTGTAGTCACCGGAAAAGGCGGCCCACTCCTCGGCATCGCGCAGGGTGTAGTTGAGGATCATGCTCATGCCTGCCCAATGACCAGCGCCGCGTTGGCACCACCGAAGCCGAAGCTCAGATTCAGGATGTTCTGCAATTTGGCCGGGCGGTGCCCTTCACTGATGTAATCCAGATCGCACTCCGGATCGGCATTTTTCAGGTTACAGGTGGCTGGCATCAACTGATGCTGCAACGCCTGCAGGCAGATAATGGACTCAAAACTGCCCGCCGCCGCAATCAGGTGTCCAGAGTAAGACTTGGTGCTGGAAAGCGGCGTGCGGTAGGCCGCCTCGCCAAAGGCCAGCTTGATTGCCTGGGTCTCATTCAGATCGTTGAGCGGCGTGGACGTGCCATGGGCATTGATATAATCGATATCTTCCGCCGTCACCCCAGCCTGGTACAGCGCGTGCTGGATGGTTTTCACCCGGGCAATCTTGTCTTCCGCTGGCGCGGTAAAATCAAAGGCATCGGAGTAGTTGCCGTAGCCTTTGATCTCCCCAAAGATCGTTGCCCCACGCGCCAGTGCGGCTTCGCGCTCTTCAAGACACAGTACGGCAGCTCCCTCAGACAGCACAAAGCCGTTACGATCGAGGCTAAAGGGGCAGCAGGCCTTGCTAGCATCGTCCTGTTCACTTGCCAGGGCGCGCAGAATATCGATGTTCCACACGGCTGCATCGGTACGCAACGACTCACCGGCACCGGCCAACATCATCGACGCACGGCCGCTGCGGATCACCTCGGCCGCATCACCAATGGCGATCGTTCCGGTGGCGCAGGCGGCAATCGGGCTATTTTGATAACCACGCAGGCCCCAGAACAGGCTGCACGCTGCCGTAGCCGCATTCGGCATGGACAGGAAGCAGCCAAACGGTGAGCCCAACCCCGTACGCAGATAGCCTTCGTAGTTAAGATGGGTTTCATCCTGACCCGCCCAGCCGCTGCCGATGATAGTGCCGCAGTCCAGCAGATCGTAATACGCCGCCGGGCTCTCACCGTGGAAGGCCATCTCCATCGCTTCGCGGGCCGCCCCCAGCGCAAGACGGGCAAAACGTGGCAGACGACGGCGGATCGCCGCCGGGACGCCCTTCAGGCTGGGTTCATCGTCGATCACGCCGAAGAAACGTGACTGGATCCCCTTGGCAGACATATCGACATGGCGATAGCCCAGTTGATAATCCATGATCGCTGCCCAGCTTTGCTCGGCATTCATCCCTAATGGTGTGACCGCACCGAAACCTGTAACCACCACGCGACGTGGCAAAGCATCTTTATTCATGACTTCATCCTGTTATATCACCGTTTTTTCCACACCGCCGCCCAACGCCAGCCACAGTTTCATGGTGGCATTGAGGTAGTTGTACTGTAGATCTGACAAATTGGTTTCGATGGTCAGCAAATCGTCCTCGGCATCCAGCAAGCTCTGGAAAGAGACCGCCCCCGCCTGGTACTGGCTTCTAGCCAATACCAGCCGCTGCTGGCTAAGCTGCAGATTCTGTTGCTGATTGATTTTTTGCTGTTGATAGCTGAGCCGTTGCGACATGGCGTTATCCACGTCGGACAGCGCGCTATAAACCTTGCTGCGGAAGACGATCGCCGCCTGTTTGACGTCAAGATTGGATTTCTCAATGGTCAATTGCACCGTGTTCCACTGCACAAACGGCAGCGCAGCGTTGGCTCCCAGCGTCCTGACAGGATTGCTGAACCATTGAGAGAAAATGCTGCTGGCAGAGCCGAGTGACGCAGCCAGTGACAGCGATGGATAGAAGCTTAAACGCTCCACATCCGAACCGGCCAGGGCTGCTCGCAAACGCCCTTCCGCCGCCTTCACGTCTGGACGGCGGGCAATGACCTCAACCGGCAGCACTTTGGCAATTGGCACATCCTGATTGATGTCCAGCGAGCTGCGCTCTGCCTGGCGATCGGTGGGCGAACGGTTAAACAGGATCGCCAGCGCATTACGGTTCTCTTCCCGCTGCTGTTGCAACGTGCGATAGGTGTTCTCGCGATTAAGCAACGACTGTTTCGCCTGTAACAGATCGAGCTGTCCGGCAGCACCGGAAGCATAACGTGACTGCACCAGTGCCAGCGTCTGCTGGCTGATTTCCAGGCCCGCTTGCTGCTGTTTTATCTTCTGGTTAAGGTTGGCGATCTGCCAATAATACTGCGCCGTATTGCCGATCAGCGTTAGCGCGGTGTTTTGCCGATCCTGCTCCGTGGCTTCAGCCTGCCACTGCGCCTGTTCTCTGGCACGTGCCAATTTTCCCCACAGATCCAGCTCATAGCTCAGCGACAACGTCGTGCTGTAAGACTCCGTCGGGGTGGTATTGCTACGCAGGTTTTTACTGTTGTTGGCGTTACCCTTAACTGAAACATCAGGCGTTAAGTTGGTATCGGTTAACCCGGCCGCCAATCGGGCCTGCTGGAGCTGTATGCCCGCGATGGCCAGATCGTTGTTGCTGGTCAGCGCGCGTCCGATCAGCATCGAGAGCTGTGGATCCGCGAAGTTATCCCACCAGTGGTCAGTGTGTTGCAGATAGCCAGAACCGGTATCCTGCACTCGCCACTCGGCGGGCACCGACAACATTGGCCGCTGATAGTCGCTTTTCGTCAACGAGCCACAACCGCTCAGCAGCAGGGGCAACAGCATCACCAGAGAAAGTTTGTTGTTCGTCATTCGCGTGCCAGCGCCTCCGTGGGATGAAGACGTGCCGCATTGCGCGCCGGGAAGAAGCCAAAACCCAGGCCGATCAGTGCAGAGAACCCGCAGGCAAGTACCAACGGTGGCCAGGTAAAGATCATGGTGAACTCTTTGGTTACCCACGAGAAGATCATCCCGGCCAACCCGGAGCCAATAATGCCGATCAGCCCGCCAAGCGAGCAGATCACCATTGCCTCAATCAGGAACTGGCGCATAATGTCCGCTGGCCGCGCACCGACCGAAAGACGAATGCCAATCTCGTGGGTACGCTCGGTGACCGACACCAGCATGATGTTCATCACACCAACGCCTCCCACCAGCAGTGAAATCCCGGCAATAGCGGTGATCAACAGATTCATCGAATCCGACGCCTTGCGGATGGCCTGCGTCATCTGATCGTTGGTCTGGGTGTAAAAGTCACGCTGGCCATGAGCCTGTTCTACTAGTTTTTCCACGCGTCCCTGAACCTCATTCGGTGAAAGCCCGTCACGTACACGCAAGGTCATGGACTCGATCGGCATATCACCGGACATACGCTCCAGCAGCGCGGTATAGGGCATCCAGGCGCCCAGCATCATGCCGCTGAATTTGCCGCCTTTACGTTCGGCAACGCCGATCACCCGGTAAGGCGTACCGCCAAGCTGGATGATTTCCCCTTCTGGTGTTTCATCCGTTTCAAACAGCGTATCGCGTAATTCCGGATCAATAATTACCACCGGTTCCCGCTCGTCCAGATCGCGCTGGGTAAAACCGTTACCAGAGATAAAATGCAGGCCCTGCACGCGGAAATAGGCATTGCTGATGCCAGAAATCGCCACCGTAACCTCTTTGCCACCGCGCACCGCGGTAACCGCTGTGCTGACCACTGGCGATACACTGTCGACATAAGGCTGGCGAGCCAACAGTTCTACATCGGAAACCTTCAATGCGCGCGCAAAGTCAGGGCGCACTTTCCCTCTCCCTTCACCAGGGCGGATTTCCAACGTACTGTTGCCCAGTTGGCCGATCTCCCTGAGAATATTTTGCCTTGCACCCTCACCCACCGCCATCGACGACACCACGGAGGAGACGCCGATAATGATGCCCAGCATCGACAGGAAGGCTCTGGCACGGTGCCCCATCAGCGCACGCCAGGCCATCTTGATCGCCTCTTGCACGCTCTGCCAGAACGGGTTACGCCCAGTAGCAGCAACCACCGGCAATACGGGACGGGTTTCCAGTGGCGCAACCGCTTCATTGCGCCTATCGGCAATAATTTCACCGTCGCTGATTTCGATAATACGCTGCGCCTGATTGGCGACATCCCGATCGTGAGTGACGATAATGATGGTGTGCCCCGAGCGATGCAGAGAGTGCAGAATCTCCATTAACTCCTGCCCACTGGCGCGATCGAGCGCCCCCGTCGGTTCATCGGCCAGAATGATTTCGGCCCCGTTCATCAACGCTCGGGCAATACTGACGCGCTGCTGTTGCCCGCCGGAGAGCTGCGCCGGTTTGTAGTTCATCCGCTGTTGCAACCCAAGCCGGGTAAGCAGGTATTCAGCCCTCGTCTGACGCTCCGCCGCTGGCATGGCGGTATACAGGGCAGGAATGGCGACGTTTTCGCTGGCGCTCAGGTACGGCATCAGGTGATAGCGTTGGAAAATAAACCCGATGTACTGGCTGCGTAACTGGGCCAACTGCTCACTGCTGGCGAGTTGGGTGGAGATCCCCTTGATCTGCATCTCCCCCTCGGTTGGCTTATCCAGGCAGCCGATGATATTCATCAGCGTGGATTTCCCCGAGCCGGACGCCCCCACGATCGCCACCATCTCGCCAGGCTGGATGGATAGGGAGACATTTTTCAGCACCGCTACCGTCTGCAATCCGGAGACAAAATGACGTGAGATCCCGCTCAGTGAAATCAGCGCAGGGGTTGGCTTAACCATTGCTAGCGCTCCCCATCAACACCACGCGGTCGCCCTCTTTCAGTCCTTCTTTCACTTCGGCAAACTGGCGGTCGTTCAAGCCGATGCGAACCCATCGTGATTCAAGCTGTTTGCCGTTCATCACCTGCACCTGATAACGATCTTTACCCTGTTGTTCACCAAAGGCGGCCACCGGGACACGCAGGGCGTTCTTCGCCTGCTCGGTAATGATAAATACCTGAGCGGTCATAGAGGTACGCAGCAGACGTTTGCTGTTGGCAATGGCAAATACGCCACTGTAATACACCGCCGAGGCTTGCTGATTAGAGGAACTGGACGGGTTATCTTCCCGCAAAGCGTCGCTTGGCGCTTCCTGGATCGAGCCCATCACGCTTTCGTAACGCTGCTTGGGATCGGCCACCACGTAGAACCACAGCGGTTGCCCCACGCGTACCTTCAGGATATCGGTCTCTGAAATACGGGTGTGTACCGTCATGGTATCCACATCCGCCAGCACCAGAATGGTCGGGACGGTCTGTGACGACACGATGGTCTGCCCTTCCTTGGTGACGATCCCCAGCACTTCACCGTCGATCGGCGCAACGATACGGGTAAAGCCCAGATTGGCCTTGGCGGTTTCCAGCTCCATCTGCGCCTGGACGATCTGCGCATCGTTGACCTTCAACTGGGCAACCTGGGTTTGGAACTGCGCCTGCGCCTTTTCCAGATCGCTTTTAACGCCTGAACCATCACGATCCAGCTTTTGCTGACGCTTCAGCTCCTGTTGATACTGTTTGAGCGTTGCCTGGGTGACTTGTTTTTGTGCTTCGGCACTTTGCAGGGCTGCCTCAGATTTACGCAGTGCGTTTTGTTGCAAGGTCGGGTCGATTTCCGCCAGCAGTTGCCCGCGGGTGACACGATCGCCCTGCTTCACATACAGCTTTTGCAATTGTCCGTTAACCTGGGCACCCACGCTGACCTGCAGTGCAGGTTTAAGAATGCCGGTGGCAAGCACGGTTTTTTCGATATCGCCACGGGTGATCTCTTCGGTGTCATAGGTATGATCCTGCGCTGGTGTCGAGACGTACCAGACGATCGCGCCGATCAAGGCCACCAGGCACAGCAAGGCGAGCATTACCAGACGGCGAGCCTTGCCAAACATCTTCAGCTTCATCAGCACACCGCCGTAGTCAGTGTCGGAGATGTTTCGACGCTGGCCACATGGCCATTGCTCACGCGGAACACCCGATCAAACATCGGTAATACGCTCTCGCTGTGCGTCACGGTGATCAACGTTTTATGCCGTTCGCGACAATGCGCCAGCAAGGTGGCCATCACCTGATGCGCCGTTTCTTCATCCAGATTGGCCGTAGGTTCATCAAGCACCAGCACCGGGCGATCGCTGTACATGGCCCGAGCCAACAGTAGACGTTGGCGTTGCCCCTGAGACAGCCCAGCATGGCTTTCACGGATCAGGGCATTCAGGCCGCCCGGCAATTTCTCGATCACCGGGGCAAGATTCAGCCCCTCCAGCGAGCGCTCAATCTGCCGATGCTTTTGCTCATTAAAGTTCTCATCAAACAGCGTGATGTTTTCCAACACCGTGGCATTGAACAAGATGTCCTCCTGGCTTTGCAGGAAGAACAGCGCATGCACCTGCTGATAATCGAGCGGCTGACCATCCACCATGACGTCCCCTTGCTGTGGTGGCATCAGGCCGGTCATCACCTTCAGCAAGGTGCTTTTACCCGCGCCAGATTCACCGACAATGGCAATGCTTTGGCCCGGCGTGAGCGACAGCGAAAGATCGTGCAGCACCGGTTGCTGGGCGTCATAGGCAAAGGCGATATGGTGATAACGCAGCAGCGAGGTGAACGACGGGATGGGCGCAGGGACCGCATCATTGCCTGACTCCGGTGCAGAACGTGACGGAAACAGATCCCGCGCGCGGGTATCAATCACGTTCAGCTGATTCTTTTGCAGGATGGAATAGAAAATTTTGGTGATGTAAGAGGTGAAAATTTCACGCACAAAGCTATAGGCAAAGAACTCCCCGAGCGTGATAGTTTCGTTTTTCAACAACGGCAGCGCCAGGAACATAAACAGCACCATCTCCAGGCTGCCGATCAGCTGATACAGGCTGCTTTTGACCTGCTCGTACATTCTCTGTTGCTGGCGGCAGGTAAACAGCGCCAGGGCATATTTGGCAAACAGGCCCTTGCGTTGACTATCGAGCCCAGCAGACTTGATGGTGGCGAACCCTTGAATGCTCTCCAGGATAAAGTCGCTCTGATCGGCCGTTTTGACCTGCATTTGCTGGGTAAAATAGCGGTCACGATAGATGGCCCAGATGCTAACCAGCCCCATCAGGGTGACACTGATACCAGACACCATGGCCAGCAGTGGACTCATGTAGCACATCACCGCTAGCGCGATGGCACCGATGATCCAGTCGGTACGCAGGCCGTTATCCAGCTCGATTTTAATGCCCGAGGCCATCTGCCAACTGGCAAAGCGGCTAAACACGTCACCTGGTGCACGTTTATCAAAGAAGTTCAGCGAGTTACTCAGCAAGCGCGAGAAGCCCGCCACGCTGTTGACCACCACAAAGCGTTTAATAAATCGCTCGGTGATCCAGCGCACGCCGAAGGCCAACGTGGTCGAAACGACAAACGCCAGCAGGAAGTAAAAATAGGGGAAATCTGTTTTTCCCGCAGAGGAAAAGACCTGGTTGATGGCGCTACTGACCATCGTCGGCATGATAAACAGGGTTAACGAGATTAGAAACGCCAGTATCATCAACCGGTAAATGCCGGGGATACGTGCCGTTTCTTTCAGACTCATGGTGTCGAACATGCGAAAGCGTTTACTGCGCTGCACGTTGGCCAGCGCCTGCGGATCGGGCTGGGTTTCATTGTCCAGCACCAGCGCAAAACCGCTGATGTCCAGCTTTAACGCATCGATAGGCAGCAGTTGTTGGCCGATGCCCGGATTCATGACGCAGACATGGTTGCCTTTACGGTAGGCCAGCACCACGTAATGGCTGGCGCCATAATGCAAAATGGCGGGCAGCGGCAGTTCCGCCAGTTCGTCATGCTCAAAAGCCACGGGATAAGCGGGCATCGCCAATTCGCCCATGATATCGCACAGCCTGGCCAGCGAGGTGCCATGCTGCGAGGCCGGATAGCGTTCACGCAGGCTTTCCAGCGAGACATCAATCCCCTGGGTTTCCGCCATCATGGCGATGCAGGCCAGCCCACATTCGTTAGTTTCGCCTTGAAAGACCAGCGTCGGGATTATCTTTTCCATGATCTGACTTCTTCAATTTCCGGTTTATTCATTGATAAAAAATAACGAATGTGCGTGCCATAACAGCCAGTCCTCGGGGTGGCGGACGATCGAACTCTCAACAATTTCCGGCAGCCTGGCCTTCACACTGCGCGCCGGCATCGGCGGGTCAATGTGGATTTTTATCTCTTTGTCGTAATACAGGTAATAAAACACCACCTGCGCCGACAGCGCTCGGGCAATGCGGATCACGCCGCTGTGCAAATTGGCCGGGCGATCAAACAGACGACAACTGAGCTTTGCCGTTTGCGCCTTATTGGTATTGACGGTGTAATCCGGCGAGATATCCGGAAAAATCATGATATTGCGTTGATGATCGGCCGCTTCCATAATCGCTCCCATCAGATTGCCAGCAATTTCCCGGTTATCATCATGGATCGAGCAATAGGACAGGTTAACGCCCCCTAATTCCCGCGCCCTGGCGTGATACACCTCCACGCTCACGGAGACAATGGCCGTCGCCTTTCCCGGAAATACCCCCGCACCGACCATACCGGCCAGCACGTCAGAGAGCATATGCAGCGGTGCCAGCACCACTGGGTGCCCAGCCTGATGCAAAGGCTCGACGACCGCATTAAGTTCTGCCTGGCAGCGAGCCAGTTGAGCTGCGACCTGAGGGCTCTGACCGTAGGTTGCGGCCAGCTCCAGTAAACGGCGGCGCTGACTGGTGCGGGCAAAATTCCCTTGGTAGTCAGCCCCGAGCAGGGATTGCTTGTTCGCCTCGGCCACAAAGGCGCGCCGACGATCGCCTCGGTTACCTAATCGCAGCCAGCGGCCCAGTGCCGCCAGCCCAAGGAACCAACGGTAGCTGCCATGGCGCAGCAGCCAACAAACCGTCTTGCCGTATGCCCTGCGCAAGGGCAACAAACCGCGAGCAATGCCTGTGAGCGCCTCTCTCCACGTCAGATATATCCATACGGCAAATAAACGCATTATTTCTCCAGCGGTTTATCATTCTGCAACAATGACAGCAGATGATCGGCAAACTCAGGGAAATCGCGATCCTGCACGGCCATCCACTTTTTGTTGACGATAAACGTTGGGGTCGCCCTGATTTTGTAATGCCCGGATACTTTGGTCATATAGTCCAGTAGCTCTGCTACCTGCGGTGTCTGGCTTGCCTTGTTATAGGCATCAAGATCGATACCGTTTTTCGTTAACCATTTATCGCGATTGACCGGGTTACTTAAATCAATTTTACCTTTGATAATGGCGTTATAAGCGCTCTCACGGTGCTGTGGTTCAATGCCCATCACCGTCAGCGTGGCAAACAACGGGGCAAAGCTCGCCAGGCCATCATTGTTTTGGTTGGCGATATGCACACGGACCAGTTGAGTCCCGGCGGGCATCCGCGCTTCCATCTTGGCAACATTCTCTTCGTTCAAGGCGCAATAGTGGCAGCCGTAAGAGAAGATCTCGATAATCGTATTATCCGTGTTTATCGGGCTGGTTTTAACGTCGCTCTCGCTGACCATGGTCAGAGCCTGTTGTTCAGGACCGGCATTCTGATTCAGCACAAAATAGTGGAAATAAGCCGTGGTGATCAGCGAAGATATAATAATAACCAAAAGGGTATAGGCGAAAAGATAAAAGGGCTTCTTGAACATGAGCGCTACGTCCTAAATTACATATACCCAATATCTTTCAAGGTTGCGTGTGAATAATCACAAACCTTAATGTATAAGGGTAAATCGATTAGCACTTAATAACGGAGGGATATTGATTTTTTTAGTCAGGCAGGCTGCAATAATCCTTGCAGCAGTCACATCCCTGTCCATTAAAAATGCACGAGAATCAAACAGGCTGATGCGATAAACCTCACCGCACCAGCACTGGCATCAGTCCCTGTCAGACAGGGAACCAATGTTTACATTATGGCTGGGCAGGGCAGCTGCTCAGTGGAACTGGCTTGCTGTCAACGCTAACAACCTTGCCATCTTTGTCTACACAAGTGGTAACCGCATTACAAGTAGTTGGGGTAATGTTTACATACTCAACGCTACAGGTTTTGCAAGTGCCGCCAACGATTGTGCTAGCTTCAGAAACGTTTAATTTTTTCACAACATCATCCTTATATAAAAGTGAAATAAATAGCCCTAGTTATGTCTATCATCAACGATAGAACAAATCTACGCTCAATATAAAGGCACGATAACCCATGCCTTTATTAAAGCGCAGAATAGATGATATTTATTAACTTCTCTGTTACGGCGAGGGCAAAGATACCGTGATCTCCAAAGCAGATCAATGGTATTTTTATTGATAAATATTATATAAGAATTATATTACGGAATTATTGATAAAGGAGTGTTCTTAGAAAAAACAGGTGCCACACTCTAAAAAACAGGGTTAAACCCTATCATTATCGCATTAATTAAAAAAAGCCAAATACAGGATCATTCTTACCTCATAAGAATAATCATACCTTGTGAGTGGAAAATTTTAGATAAAAAACGGACGCTTTCCAGCTTAGTCAACGGCTCTGGCGGATGGGGTAATACGCAAACAGGCATCATTTCCTCCCGGTTGTGATGCACTACGCATTATTTTTCAACGCCGCGTAACACGGACGTATTGTGGTGGAACAGCCACGCATAATCCGCATTCCTCCCTCGCTACCTGCCGTTGGCCATTTTAACGTTGCCTCCTGATGACACGGAGGAAACAACAGATGGAAACACAACGCGGTTTTAGCCTAATCGAATTGATGGTGGTGATTGCCATCGTCGCCATCCTCAGCGCCATTGGCATCCCCGCCTATCAGCGCTATATCCAGAAGGCCGCCATGACCGATATGTTGCAGGCCATGGTGCCGTACAAAATGGCGGTTGAATTGTGCGCATTGGAAGGCGGTGGCCCGTCTGGCTGCGATGCTGGCAGCAAAGGGATCCCTGCAGGAGCGACAACACGTTACGTCAGCAGTATCAAAGTCACCGGGGGAACCATCAGCCTGGTCGGCACACAGAGCCTGCAAGGCCTGACGGTGACCCTGGCTCCCACAATGGACTCCACCGGCCCGATGCGCTGGACGCGCCAATGCAGCAGTAGTAACTCCAGCCTGCAGGAAACCTGCCAGGAAGTTTTCCGTTTTGATGATGCAGCGCAGTAGTAAAGGAGGGGCGGCATGGAAATCAGCGATGAAATCCACACGCTGTGCCAACGCTACCAGGCACTGGCACTCAGCGAAGACGAGCAGCGGCTGACTATCGCCCTGCATGGTGAAATCCCTGCGGCACTGGTGAGCGCTTTGCGTTTCGCCACCGGCAAAAGCGTGGGGATTGAGCAATGGCCCGTTGCGCGGCTGGAACAGGCACAGAATCAGCGGCAATCCCTCGCCCTGGTTCCACCGCCGGAAAATACCGAGGAGCGGCCCCCTTCGCTAAACGACGACAGCGACACGCCGGTGGTGCAATTTATTAACCAAACGCTGCGTAGCGCCATTCAACGGCGTGCCTCTGACGTGCATTTTGAACCTTATCAGCAGCGATTCCGCGTCAGACTCAGGATCGACGGTGTGCTACAGGCGATCGCCTCTCCGCCCTTTTCTCTGGCGGCCAGGATCACTGCCAGGCTGAAGATCATGGGGCAACTGGATATCGCCGAGCGCCGCCTGCCACAGGACGGCCAACTCAGCGTGCAGCTGGATAATGCCAGTTTCTCAATGCGGATCTCCACCTTACCCACGCTGTATGGCGAAAAGGTGGTACTGAGGATCCTGCAAACCGATCGCCAGGAGCTGCCGCTCGAGCAGCTTGGTATGAGTCTGGAAGCACTTGGGTGGTATGCCAATGCCCTCTGCAACCCGCAAGGCATGATCCTGGTAACCGGCCCGACTGGCAGCGGTAAAACCGTGACGCTGTACAGCGGGTTACGCCAGCTGAACGATGCGCAGAGCAACCTGTGCAGCGTTGAAGATCCCATCGAGATCCCGGTGTTCGGTATTAACCAGACGCAGATCAACAGCAAAACCGATCTGGACTTCGCTCGCGTGTTACGGGCCCTGCTGCGCCAGGATCCGGATGTCATCATGATCGGCGAGATCCGCGATAAAGAAACGGCAGAAATTGCCGTCAAGGCGGCACAAACCGGGCATTTGGTGCTATCGACCCTGCACACCAACTCCACCTGCGAAACGTTGACCCGCCTGACCCAAATGGGCATTCCCGGTTACCTGCTGGCGGCCTGCCTGAAACTGGTGATCGCCCAGCGCCTGGTGCGACGTTTGTGCCCCCATTGCCGCTATCCACAAGTTGAGATCCTGCACTTCCCGGCTACCCTTTGGCCGGAACCCCTGATCCCGTGGCGTGCAGCTGGCTGTGAGCATTGCTTTGGCGGTTATTACGGCCGGATCGGCGTTTACGAACTGCTGAAGATCACACCCGAAATCCAAAATGCCCTGATGCAAAATGCCTCGGTGATCCAGTTGGCCGATATAGCACAGCAGCAGGGCCAAACAACGCTGCTACAAGCGGGCCTGGAGCTGGTCGCCAAGGGAATAACCTCGCTGGAGGAACTGTACCGCGTAGTCGGGGTGAACACTCAAGGTGAGAGTACAGCATGAAAACTCGCCGTCTGTTTGTTTGGCAAGCCATCGATAGCCAAGGTGGAATTCGCAGTGGCGAACTGCTGGCGGAGGAGAAAAATCAGGTCTATCAGCATTTGCTGGAGCAAGGATTGCAGCCTTACCAGCTGGGGGCGGGGAAACGGGTCTCCGCACGTCAATGGCGTGGCGAGCCGATGATCCAATTCACCCGTCAGTTGGCAACTCTGCTGCAAGCCGGGTTACCGTTGGTCAATAGCCTACAGTTGCTGGCTCAGGAGCATCAGTCGGCGGCCTGGCGCTGTCTGTTGCTGGAAATCAGCAATAGCGTGGCGATGGGGCAACCCTTTTCCGAGGTGATCGCAGACCAACATCGCGTATTCCCGCTAATCTACCGCCAACTGATCGCCATCGGCGAATTGACGGGTAATCTGGATCGCTGCTGCCTACAGCTGGCACAGCAACAAGAAGCTCAGCAAAGGCTACAGAAAAAAGTGCTGAAGGCGCTGCGCTACCCACTGTTTATCTGCCTGGTGGCCATTTCAGTCACCATACTGATGTTGGTGATGGTGCTGCCAGAGTTTGCCGTGATTTATCAGTCATTTGACGCCCCGTTGCCCTGGTTTACTCAAAGGCTGCTGGCACTGTCCGGCGCATTGATTGCTACCGGGCCTTATCTGTTGCTCACGGTGGCTGGGCTGGCAGGATTTTATTGGCGTAGGTTGCATCCGTTAGCCGATTGGCAACAACGTGAGCAGGCAATGTTGCTACGCATTCCGTTGATTGCCTCGTTGGTCAAGGGCAATTGCCTGAGCCAGGTGTTCCGTATTCTGGCCATGACGCAGCAGGCCGGATTGACGCTGGTGGCAGGGCTAAGCGCCGCGAAACTTTCGGTGAATATTGTGTTTTATTGCCAAGCGCTGACGGCGATCGAACAGCAGCTCTCTCAAGGGTATCCTTTCCATAGCGCACTAGCTCAACAGCCGCTGTTTCCTTCGCTATGCCAGCAATTAGTGCGGGTGGGGGAAGAATCCGGCACGCTCGATGTCCTGTTGGACAAGCTGGCGCTTTGGCACGAACAACAGACCTATGAACTCGCCGATACGCTGGCGCAAACGCTGGAACCTTTGTTGATGATAGTGGTTGGCGGGATTGTAGGTACGTTGGTGATCGCGATGTATTTGCCGATATTCCAACTGGGGAATGTACTGGGGTAATGCTTTCAATTTTTGCCCTGTTTGTTACGGGCGCAGCATTGCTGCGCCCGTACCGGGTCAGGCAATTATTTGCTGCCGAAAACGCGGTTTTCCTGCTCCGCTACGCGGATAAAGGTGGTGCGTTTGGTCAGCTCTTTCAGACGTTCTGCGCCCACATAAGTACAGGCAGAACGCAGGCCACCGAGGATATCACGCACGGTAAACTCGACTTCACCACGCAGCGGCAGCTTGACGGTTTTGCCTTCCGCAGCACGGTAGCCAGCTACACCGCCCACATGGCGTTTCATGGCAGACTCTGAGCTCATACCGTAGAACAGCATAAACTTCTCACCGTTTTCTTCCACCACGGTGCCTTCACATTCGTCGTGCCCGGCCAACATCCCGCCCAGCATGACAAAGTCTGCGCCGCCGCCGAAGGCTTTCGCCACGTCACCCGGTACGGAACAACCGCCATCGCTGACAATCTGCCCACCCAGACCGTGCGCAGCATCGGCACATTCGATCACCGCGGAAAGCTGCGGATAGCCCACGCCGGTTTTCACACGGGTGGTACAGACCGAACCAGGACCAATCCCGACCTTGACGATGTCGGCACCGGACAGCACCAGCTCTTCCACCATTTCACCGGTAACCACGTTACCCGCGCAAATCACATGGCTAGGGCAAGCTTCACGGGCTTTTTTCAGGAAGGCAACAAAGTGTTCGGAATAGCCGTTGGCCACGTCGATGCAGATAAATTTCAAGGCTGGGGAAAGGGCCAGGATCTGCTTCATCTTGACGAAGTCGGCTTCAGAAGTGCCGGTAGACACCATCACATGACGCAACACGGAGTCGGAAGAGCGCTGAACAAACTCGGCCCATTGCTCAACGGTGTAGTGTTTATGAACGGCGGTGAGAACGTCGAAGGTTGCCAGGGCCTCGGCCATGCGGAAAGTGCCAACCGTATCCATATTGGCGGCAATAATCGGCACACCGGACCAGTTGTAACCTGAATGTTTGAAGGTAAACTGGCGCTCCAGTTCAACTTCCGAGCGGCTTTTCAGCGTGGAACGCTTTGGGCGGATCAACACATCTTTAAAGCCTAACTTCAAATCTTCTTCAATACGCATGACTTATGATTTCCTGGTTTTTGGCGACGGATCGCAAGGGGATTTCGAACCTAGTTATTGCCAGTTCCAGTGATGCTATCATACGCACTAATAATCGCTCGGCAAGACTGCGATTTCGCCTTTATTTACGGTACAATCCCACAAATTTACCTGCGACATCCCAATGTGATTGCCACCTCATTTTCCCAATGCCGCGGCTCAAATTACCCCTATCAAAACACCAGGCACAGGGCAAGTCACACGCACCCGCTTGCACTTCTGCGCGATCGCTTTATGATTCGTTTATAATTTTTGGTGAATATCAGGATCCCTTCGGCCATGTCCTACATTGTTGCATTAACCGGCGGTATCGGCAGCGGTAAGTCCACCGTTGCCAACGCCTTTGCACGTTTTGGCGTGGCCATTGTGGATGCGGATATCATTGCTCGCCAGGTTGTTGAGCCTGGAACCCCGGCATTGGATGCCATTGCGGCACATTTTGGTAATGAAATGTTGCTGAAGGACGGATCCCTCAACCGTGCGGCTTTGCGTCAGAGGATCTTCAGCGATCCCGACGAAAAGCGCTGGCTAAACCAGTTGCTGCACCCGCAGATACAGCGGGAAACGCAACGCCAACTAGCCAACGCCCAGAGTTGTTACGTACTATGGGTAGTCCCCTTGCTGGTAGAAAACGGCCTGCAGGATCGTGCCGACCGCGTTTTAGTGGTGGATGTCGACAGCGAAACACAATTAGCCAGAACCATGGCCCGCGACGGCATCAGCCGTCAGCAGGCGCTGAATATTCTGTCTGCACAGGCCACGCGCGAACAACGTCTGGCCATAGCGGATGACGTAATTGACAATAGCGGTAGCGCACAAGGAATTGAATCCCATGTCGCCGCATTGCATCAACACTATATTGAGCTGGCAACCTCAGCGACCCGACAGGATCACACCGAATGAGTGACGCTTCCCCGACTGTTCTCTTTGAACACCCGTTAAATGAAAAAATGCGCACCTGGCTGCGGATCGAGTTTTTATTACAACAACTGCATGGCCAAAGAGCACTGAGCGAAACCGCTATCGCCCTGACCTTTTTCCGTACCGTTGCGGACCTGCTGGACGTATTGGAACGTGGCGAAGTGCGCACCGAACTGCTCAAAGAGCTGGAACGCCAGCAGCAAAAATTACTGCAGTGGGCAGAATTGCCCGGTGTCGATATCTCGGTGGTCAATCAGCTACGCAGCCAGTTGAAAGGCTGTGCATCTGCACTGATGTCTGCTCCGCGTATGGGCCAGGCGCTGCGTGAAGACCGGCTGATTAGCCTGGTTCGCCAACGTCTGAGCATCCCCGGTGGCTGTTGCAGCTTTGATTTGCCTACACTGCATATGTGGATGCATGTGGCACAAAATGAGCGTGATGCCGACGTGGCAGAGTGGTTGCAAACCCTCGAACCCTTGAATCAGGCGCTGACCATCGTGTTGGATCTGGTGCGCCAGGCCGGGCCGTTCCGCAATCAGATCAGCCTCAACGGCTTCTTCCAGGATAACGCCGAAGGGGCCGATCTGTTACGCTTGCGTATTAATCTGGCTTACCAGCTTTACCCGCAGATTTCCGGCCACAAGACGCGCTATGCCATCCGTTTCCTGCCGCTAGACAGCGAAAACGGCACAGTGCCAGAGCGTCTTACCTTTGAGCTGGCCTGCTGTTAATCACCCCTTGGGTTTAAGAGGGAGAAAGGAATGAATATGACCGTAGTAAAATGTCCAACCTGTGGCAAAGGCGTGGTATGGGGTGAAGTGAGCCCATATCGTCCATTCTGCTGCAAGCGCTGCCAGCTGATCGATCTGGGTGAATGGGCCGATGAAGAGAAGCGCATTCCGAGCAACGAAGATCTGAACGAAAGTGAAGATTGGAGTGAAGACAGAGACAGCAACAACCATTAAAACGGTATTATTGGCCTGGCCTTGCCAGGCCGAAAATTAACTACACGGCACTGGCCTGCGCCACCAACAGCTTGATGATACTGACGTTGGCTTCGGGAAACTCTTCCTCACGCAGGTCGGCCTGCTTTACCCAACGCATCGGCTGGCCTTCACGGCCATAGGGCTCGCCCTTCCAATCCTCCACCAGATAGAAATTCAGCGTTACGATCCGATCGGTGAAGCGGTGTTCCAGCACCTCCAGTAACCGTGCCTGATTGGCGCGGATCCCGGTTTCTTCCAGCAATTCGCGGCCTAATGCCTGCTCCGGCGTTTCGCCCTGCTCAATCTTGCCGCCAGGGAATTCCCAAAAGCCAGCCATGTGCGAATCCGCAGCGCGGCGTGTGATGAAGATTTCCTGCTGTGGGTTACGGATAATCCCTACGGCGATGTTCAGGTGCTTCATCGCATCCTCCAGAAGTTACTACTTAAAAAAAGGGCTCAGCATGCTGAGCCCTTACCGTTAAGCGTTCACTGCACCCGGCTTACTTTTGCAGGCGGCCGTGGCACTGCTTGTATTTCTTACCGGAACCGCATGGGCAAGGATCGTTACGCCCTACTTTACGTTCGGCAACAGCAGGAGCGTTCGGATCGGTGACCGCCAGGGCATTTTCTTCCTGGTGGCTCAGCTGTTGCTGGCGTGCCAGACGCTCTGCTTCTTCGCGGCGTTGCAGCTCCAGAGCTTCAACCTCTTCCGGCATGCGTACCTGAACCTTGCTCAACACGCTGATCACTTCATATTTCAGCGATTCCAGCATGGTGGCAAACATGTTGAAGGACTCACGCTTATATTCCTGCTTCGGATCTTTTTGCGCATAGCCACGCAGGTGGATACCCTGACGCAGGTAATCCATTGCCGCCAGGTGCTCTTTCCACAGGGAATCCAGCGTCTGCAGCATCACGCCTTTTTCGAAGTTGCGCATCATTTCGGCGCCAACAACCTCTTCTTTGCGCAGGTAATCTTCCTTCGCCTTCGCCATGATACGTTCACGCAGCGTTTCTTCGTGCAGCTCAGGCTCTTTATCCAACCACTCGGCGATTGGCATATCCAGATCGAAGTCGTTTTTCAGGCGTTCTTCCAACCCTTTCACGTCCCACATCTCTTCCAGCGACTGCGGCGGAATGTAGCTGTCGATGGTGGTTTTGAACACGTCTTCACGGATACTGTTGATGGTTTCGCTCACGTCAGACACGTCGAGCAATTCGTTACGCTGGCTGTAGATCGCACGGCGCTGGTCGTTGGCCACGTCATCATATTCCAGCAGTTGCTTACGAATATCGAAGTTACGGCTTTCAACCTTGCGTTGCGCATTGGCAATGGCTTTGGTGACCCACGGGTGCTCGATGGCTTCGCCATCCTTCATACCCAGTTTACGCATCATGCCAGAAACACGATCCGAGGCGAAAATACGCATCAGCGCATCTTCCATTGACAGGTAGAAGCGGGAAGAACCGGCATCACCCTGACGGCCGGAACGGCCACGCAGCTGGTTGTCGATACGGCGTGATTCGTGACGTTCGGTACCGATAATGTGCAAGCCACCAGCGGCCAATACGGCGTCGTGGCGAATTTTCCAGGCCGCTTTGATTTCGGCAATCTGCTCTTCTGTCGGATCTTCCAGATGGGAGAGTTCGCTCTGCCAGCTGCCGCCCAACACGATATCGGTACCACGGCCGGCCATGTTGGTGGCGATAGTTACCGCAGCAGTCTGACCCGCATTGGCCACAATATCCGCTTCCATGGCGTGGAATTTGGCGTTCAGAACCTTGTGTTCGATCCCAGCTTTGGTCAGCTCACGGGAAACCACTTCGGATTTCTCGATCGAGATAGTCCCCACCAGCACCGGCTGGCCGTTGGCAGTACGCTCACGGATATCTTCAATGATCGCCGCGATCTTCTCTTTTTCGGTCATGTAGACCAGATCCGGCATATCTTTACGGATCATTGGGCGGTTGGTCGGCACCACGATGGTATCGAGCTTGTAGATGGAGCTGAATTCGAAGGCTTCAGTGTCCGCTGTACCGGTCATACCGGCCAGTTTCTCATAGAGACGGAAGTAGTTCTGGAAGGTGATCGAAGCCAGCGTCTGGTTTTCGTTCTGGATTTCTACGCCTTCTTTGGCTTCTACCGCCTGGTGCAGACCATCGGACCAGCGGCGGCCCTGCATGGTACGGCCAGTGTGTTCGTCAACGATAATGACTTCACCGTCTTTAACGATATAGTCAACGTCGCGGGTGAACAGCACGTGGGCACGCAGCGCGGCGGTGACGTGGTGCATCAGCATGATGTTGGTTGGTGAATACAGCGATTCGCCTTCATCCATGATGCCCGCTTCCATCAGCATCTCTTCGATCATGATCAGGCCGCGTTCGGTCAGGTGAACCTGACGCGCTTTTTCATCGACTGAGAAGTGCCCTTCACCCTGGAAGGTGTCGGAGTCTTCTTTTTCCTGGCGGATCAGCTGTGGGATCAGCTTATTAACACGCTTATACATTTCTGAGCTGTCTTCGGCCGGGCCGGAGATGATCAGCGGCGTACGCGCTTCGTCGATCAGGATGGAGTCAACCTCATCCACCAGCGCATAGTGCAGCTTACGCTGTACGCGCTCTTCCGGGCTGAACGCCATGTTGTCACGCAGGTAGTCAAAGCCGTATTCGTTGTTGGTACCGTAAGTGATATCTGCGGCATAGGCTTCACGCTTGGCCGGAGCAGGCATACCAGGCAGGTTGATACCCACGCTCAACCCCAGGAACTCGAACAGCGGACGGTTGTTTTCAGCGTCACGCTGGGCCAGGTAGTCGTTGACGGTAACCACGTGCACGCCACGGCCGCTCAGGGCGTTCAGATAGGCAGGCAGGGTTGCGGTCAGGGTTTTACCTTCACCGGTACGCATCTCGGCGATACAGCGGTCGTTGAGCACCATCCCGCCCAGCAGCTGTACGTCGAAGTGACGCATACCGAAGACTCGCTTACTGGCCTCACGCACTACGGCGAAGGCTTCCGGGATCAGGCTTTCCAGCACTTCACCCTTTTTCAGACGCGCGCGGAATTCATCGGTCTTGGCCTGCAGTTCGCTATCAGACAGTTTTTCCATGTCTGGTTCCATACGGTTGATCATCTCAACCGCTTTGCGCATGCGGCGCAGGGTACGATCGTTACTGCTACCAAAAACTTTGGTCAATAGTTTGATTAACATGATTCTTTATATCTCTTACGCGACGACACCATAATGGCCGTCAACAAGCTGTTGTGTTGTTTGTTTTTTTGCTGCCCTGAGGGCAAAGATTAGCCGAGGGCTGCAGGCCCGGCGCGAATACCTTGCACCTGAGCGAGCCACAGCCCGGCCTGATGCTGCGCCAAAGAAGGAACGATGGGGTGATGGGTATCACGAATGATAGTCGGTGGTTTTGGCTCGTGCGTCAGTAGCGCATTGAGCGTGGAGAGCAGGGCAAGCTGAGCCACCTGTAATGGCGGTTCAACCGCAACGGCCTCCGCTTCCTGCACTCGGGCATAGACGGCCTGAGGTGCCAGAGCAAAAGAGAGGTGACGAATGACGGTTCGAAGCGCATGCTGGTGCCAGTAATCAACGTTAAACGTTGGGCGACGATGCACTTCTTGCAGTAACGCCAGGCTGTTAAAGGCGTGACTGACGGAATTTTGCCGGTTAAGGCTGGACGAGGTGCTCGGTAATGCGCTTTGATCGACGGTGCCGGACAGATTTTGCGGTACGCCAAGCGTAGCCGCTACCATCCCCAACAGGAGATGAGGCCAGAAATAACGTCTGCCAAATTGTCGCCAACGATTTAGAATACCGATCACGTGTTTATTATCCGCCGGAGCCCATTATGCGCGATAGCCGTCCACAATTATTAGATATCCTGTTTGACGACGCGTCTGCAACAGAGAAAGGACCGCTGCATAACGTTCAGCAACGCGCTACCGCGCTACTGAAACTCAATCGTGCCGTGAAGGGGTTATTGCCCGCTCAGTTGCACCCTTGGTGCCGTGTCGCCAACTTCAGACAGGGTATTTTAGTGCTGGAAACCGCCAATGCCAGTTGGATGATGCGCTTACGCTATGAACAACCCAGCCTGCTATCCGCACTACGAGCGCAAATTCTACCATCTTTGTCTTCAATCGACATCAGGATTAATCCCTCGTTGATGGCAAAAGGCAGCAGCCAGGTACAAAACCACGGCAAAAGCACGGAAAATGGCCAGCAAGCAGAGGTGCCTATGCGTCATTTGAGCCTGGAAAGTGCGGATGCATTACGGGGATTGGCGGCGCAGAGCCCGGAAAAATTGCGCAAGATATTAGAACGACTGGCCGCGTTGGCAGGAGAGAGAGCCAACGAGACCGGTCGTAATAAGTAATTGACGTCTTGGCCGCTTAGGCCAGTACGGTTGACGGAGCCTTGAATGCCAACGGCATTTCGGCTTCATCCTGGAATGTCACGAATTCCCAAGCTTCCTGTTTCGCCAGCACGGCTTGCAGCAGCTTGTTGTTCAGCGCATGGCCTGATTTGTACGCGGTGAACGCGCCAATGATGTTATGGCCGCACATGAACAGATCGCCGATGGCATCCAGCATTTTGTGGCGCACGAATTCGTCTTCGAAGCGCAGGCCGTCTTCGTTGAGGACACGATAGTCATCCACCACAATCGCGCAATCGAAGCTGCCGCCCAGGGCCAAGCCACGGGACTGCAGATACTCGATATCACGCATGAAACCGAAGGTACGCGCACGGCTGATTTGGCGTACGAACGAATCGGCTGAGAAATCCAGACGATAGCGTTGGGTACTGGCATCAATCGCCGGGTGGTTGAAGTCGATGGTGAAGTCCAGACGGAACCCGTTATGCGGGGACAGCTCTGCCCACTTGTCGCCATCTTCAACACGTACGGTGTCTTTCAGACGCAGGAATTTCTTCGCCGAGTTCAGCTCTTCGATGCCGGCATCCAGCAACAGATAGACAAACGGGCTGGCACTACCGTCCATGATCGGGATTTCGGCAGCGTCAACTTCAATAATGATGTTGTCGATACCCAAGCCCGCCAACGCAGCATTAAGATGCTCAACGGTGGAAATACGCACGTCTGACTCATTCACCAGGCAAGTACAGAGCATGGTATCACGCACGGATTTTGCATCAGCCGGGAAATCAACCGGTGGATTCAAGTCAGTGCGACGATAGATGACCCCGGTATTAGCCGACGCTGGGCGCATTGTCAGCGTGACTTTCTTGCCGGTATGTAAACCGACACCCGTCGCCTGAACAATACGTTTTAATGTCCTTTGTTTGATCATCGTTTTATCTCGCAATGTTATCAATCCAACCAGCCCAGCATACAGCAAGGCCGGCGGGACAGTTTAGCACAAAGAGCGGAGATTCCAAATTATCAGCTTATTCCTAATCTGCCTGCTTGCGCAGGAAGGCCGGAATATCCAGATAATCAGGCTCTTTGTTTGGTTGCGCGCTCTGATCGTTCACCACCTTGGCGGCAGGTTTCACTTCCTGCTGCAGCGGTGACATACCATGCTGCTGGTAACGGTGATCCATCACTGGCTGGCTGGCCTGTTTATTGGTTACCAGGGTGATTTCAGGACGTTTGTCCATACCGATACCGGTCGCAACTACGGTCACGCGCAGTTCGTCGTTCATTTCCGGATCCAGCGAGGTACCGATTACCACGGTCGCATTGTCGGAAGCGAAAGCACGGATGGTGTTACCCACGGTTTCGAACTCATCCAGACGCAGGTCGAAGCCAGCGGTGATGTTGACCAGCACGCCACGGGCGCCGGACAGGTCGATATCTTCCAGCAGTGGGCTGGAGATCGCCATTTCCGCCGCTTCTTCGGCACGGTCTTCGCCACAGGCAACGCCAGAGCCCATCATCGCGTAGCCCATTTCGGACATCACGGTGCGCACGTCAGCAAAGTCGACGTTCATCAGGCCCGGACGGGTGATCAGTTCGGCAATACCCTGCACCGCGCCTTTCAGCACGTCGTTGGCCGCGCCGAACGCGTCCAGCAGAGAGATGCCACGGCCCAGAACTTTCAGCAACTTGTCGTTCGGGATGGTGATCAGCGAGTCCACGTGCTTGGACAGCTCGGCGATACCCTGCTCCGCGAATGCCATGCGCTTCTTGCCTTCAAAGTTGAAAGGCTTGGTCACCACGGCCACGGTCAGAATACCCAGATCTTTTGCGACTTCTGCCACCACTGGCGCAGCACCGGTACCGGTACCGCCACCCATGCCGGCCGCGATGAAGACCATGTCTGCACCTTCCAGGGCGGCGCGCAGGGCTTCACGGTCTTCTTCCGCTGAATTACGACCCACTTCCGGGTTCGCGCCTGCACCCAGACCTTTGGTAATACCGCTACCAATCTGGATGGTTTGGCCAACTGCCGTTTTACGTAGCGCCTGAGCGTCTGTATTAACGGCGAAGAATTCAACACCTTCGATGCGCTCGCGCACCATGTGTTCAACGGCATTGCCACCGCCACCGCCGACGCCGATGACTTTAATCACCGCGTCATTGGTTAGTTCCATTGGTTCAAACATAGTTTCTCTCCGTTTTGTGCCTGTCGCTGCGAGATCATAAAAAGATTACTCAGCATGATCTCTTTGTCTAAACATTAAAACTCTTTTCTCAGCCAGCTATTGATGCGTTTAAACCAATTGCCCACCGAGGCGCGTTTTTCTACTTCTGCCTCACCGCTCAGGTGAGACTCTTTTCCATAGTGCAGTAGCCCGACCGCTGTAGAATAGTAAGGCTCTTGCGCGTAATCCGTCAGACCCGTGATGTTCAAGGGTTGGCCGATGCGTACCTGGGTATGGAATACCCGTTGCGCACAGGCTGCCAGGCCATCAATCTGGGCGGCACCGCCGGTCAGCACAATACCCGCTGCCAGATGATGCTTCACCCCTTGCTGACGCAGTTGCTCCTGCAATTGCAATATTTCATCGTTAACCAGATTCAACAGTTCGGTGTAGCGCGGCTCAATCACTTCAGCCAATGTCTGTCTTTGCAGACTCCGAGGAGGCCTTCCCCCCACGCTAGGAACCTCAACACTTTCATCCTTGCTAACAATCGACCCAAGTGCACAACCGTGTCGAACTTTAATCGCTTCCGCGTCGGTCGGCGGCGTGCCGAAGGCGTAGGCGATATCGCTGGTGACCACGTTCCCGGCGTAAGGGATCACTTTGGTGTGGCGCAGAGCACCGCCGGTATACACCGCCATATCCATGGTGCCCCCGCCGATATCTACCACACAGACGCCGAGTTCGCGCTCATCTTCGGTCAGCACCGCATAGCTGGCAGCCAGACCGGCGAAAATCAGTTGGTCCACTTTCAGACCACAACGTTCCACTGCTTTGACAATGTTCTTGGCCATATCGTTATGGCAGGTGATCAGGTGGACCTTGGCCTGCATACGCACGCCGGATAACCCAACCGGGTTTTTGATGCCTTCCTGATAGTCGATGGCGTATTCCTGAGGGATAACGTGCAGGATGCGGTGTTCGTCGCGCACACGCACCGACTTGGCGGTATGCACTACGTTCTCCACGTCTTCCTGCGTCACTTCCTCTTCGGAGATCGGCACCATCCCGATCTCGTTCTGACAGCTGATATGCTTACCCGACAAGGCCAGGTAAACCGAAGAAATCTGACAATCCGCCATCAGTTCGGCCTGGTCAATAGCGCGCTGTACGCACTTGACTACCGATTCCAGATCGTTAACGCCACCCTTATCCATACCGCGAGACGGGCAACTGCCCACCCCGATAATGTTGACCATGCCATCGGGCAAAACTTCCCCTACCAATGCGGAGACTTTTGCGGTACCGATCTCCAGTCCAACTACCAGTTTTCTGTCCGTCGACTTGATCATTGTTGTTTTGCCTGTGCCTGATTCTGTTGCTGATTACTGTTTGGTCGATCGCCCATGGCTGCCTGCGGGTCGATAAACGCCGGAGCCCAGCCGACTGAGGCACCGGAGTCATAGCGTAAATCGACATAGCTGACGCGCTTGTTTTCCGCCTGCGCCTGCTGCAACAGCACCGGATAAAGCCCGATGAAGCGTTGCAAGCGACCCATGCGATCGTCACGTCCCAGTTCCAGCCGAACATCGTTATCCAAAGCCAACTGCCACGAATGGCGGGCCGTCATGGACGCCATCTTAAGCTGGTACTTGCTGGCTGCCAGCACGCCGTTCATCGCGCGGTAACCTTCCAGAACATCCTGTTCGCTGCCTTCCGGACCATAGAGCAACGGTAATTTCTGATTGCCCAAACGCTGTGCCGGAATGCTGAACGACTTGCCCTCGGCATCAACCATGTGCAAATCATTCCAATGCGCCACCGGGACATACTCCACCAGGTGGATTTTCAGCTCATCCGGCCACTGTTTACGTACGCTGGCCTGCTTGACCCACGGCAGACGCTCGATCTGCTGCTGGATGATGTCCACATCCTGCGTCATAAAGGTGCCCGGTGCTCCCAAAGCCAAGATCGCCTGGCGAACATCGTCGTTAGTGGTGAAATGGCGTTCACCGGTCAATACCAGCCTTGAGAGCGGCAGACGGCTGGCATCTTGCATCCAACCCACCACTACCCAGCCGCACCACAGGATGGTGCCTAGCACCATCAGCAGGAAAATCATCCCTGCCAGTTGGGTGCCATTGCTGCGGCGTGGGCCGTTATCCGCCTCGCGCTCGCGTGCATTCAGAGCCGCTTGCGACATCTCAGTCAGCCAACGCCAGAATGCCCGCAACCAACTGCGAGAAAGTTAATCCGGACTGCCGGGCCGCCATCGGGACCAGACTGTGGCTGGTCATGCCCGGCGAGGTATTCGCCTCCAGCAGGTAGAAGCTGCCATCACTGTCTTGCATGACATCAACACGCCCCCAGCCGCTGCAATCCAGCCCACGGTAAGCCCGCAGTGCCAGCGCAGCCATAGCGGCTTCCTGCTGTGCATCCAGGCCGCTCGGGCAAAAATACTGCGTGTCGTCGGAAATATATTTGGCCTGGTAATCGTAAAACACGCCAGCGGGCTGAATACGGATGGAAGGCAGCACCTGATCGCCCAGGATCGCCACGGTGTATTCCGGGCCGCTGAGCCATTTCTCTACCAGCACATCCTCATCATGACGGAAAGCCTCTTCCAGCGCCCCTTCCAGGGCTGCGCGTTCGGTCACTTTGCTCATGCCAACGCTGGAGCCTTCGCGGCTTGGCTTCACAATCAGTGGCAATCCCAAAGCTTCAATGGCGGCCAGCTGGCTTTGCCGATCGTCGCCCAGATACTGACGGCGGCTCAGCGCCACGTAAGGTGCCACCGGCAGCCCCATCGACTGCCATACCATTTTGCTGCGCCATTTATCCATGGTCAGCGCCGAGGCCATCACGCCGCTGCCGGTATAAGGCAACTGCAAAAACTCCAGCAGACCTTGCAATGTACCATCTTCACCGCCACGCCCGTGCAGCGCAATGAACACTTTGGTGAACCCCTGCGCTTTCAGCTCGGTGACAGGGAAGTCACGGGTATCGATGCCATGAGCATCAATGCCCGCTTCTCGCAACCCGGCCAGCACGGCCGCGCCAGATTGCAGTGAAACTTCACGTTCTGCGGAGGTACCACCCAGCAATACGGCGACTTTATCAGCCATGATGATCCTCCTCTTTGATCTGTGGTTGCAGTTTTAGTTCAGCCAGCCGGCGCGCGATTTTACCGACATTGCCAGCCCCTTGCACCAGCACCAGGTCGTCGCCTTGCAACAGCTGCGCCAACAGCGTTGGCACGGTATCCGCATCGGACACCAGGATCGGATCCAGTTTGCCGCGATTGCGAATGGTACGGCACAGGCTACGGCTATCAGCGCCAGGGATCGGAGCTTCACCCGCCGGATAGACATCCAGCATCAGCAACACGTCAACCTGCGACAATACGTTGGCGAAATCGTCATACAGATCGCGAGTACGGGTATAGCGGTGCGGCTGGAAGATCATCACCACCCGCTTGGTTGGCCAACCGGCACGCGCGGCCTTGATGGTCGCATCCACTTCCGTTGGGTGGTGGCCATAATCGTCCACCAACATGGCACTACCCTGTTTTTCGTTCACCGCCGCCAATGGGAACTCCCCCAGGAAATCGAAGCGACGCCCCGTTCCCTGGAAACCGGCCAGCGCACGCAGAATGGCTTCGTCGGCAATGCCTTCTTCCGTCGCCACGGCAACCGCCGCCGCCGCGTTCAAGGCGTTATGGCGGCCCGGTGCATTCAGGGTGACCGTCATCAACGGCTTATCCTGACGGCTCAGGGTAAAGTGCCCCTGCGGCCCGATCTGGCTATAGCTCTCGATACGCACATCCGCATCCTCGCTAAAGCCGTAAGTGGTGATATGGCGACCCACGCGCGGCAACAACTCACGCACGACCGGATCGTCAATGCACATTACCGCACGACCATAGAACGGCAGGTTATGCAGGAAGGTGATAAACGTCTGCTTCAAATTCTCGAAGTCGCCATGGTAAGTATCCATATGGTCGGCTTCGATGTTGGTGACAATCGCCACCATCGGTTGCAAATGCAGGAACGACGCGTCGCTCTCATCCGCTTCCGCAATCAGGTAACGGCTAGAGCCCAAACGCGCGTGGGTACCCGCCGCTTTCACCAGCCCACCGTTAACAAACGTTGGGTCAAGACCGGCTTCGGCGTAAATACTGGACACCATCGCCGTGGTAGTGGTTTTACCGTGCGTACCGGCGATGGCAATGCCATGGCGATAGCGCATCAACTCGGCCAGCATTTCTGCCCGCTGGATCACCGGAATGCGCGCCTCGCGGGCTGCGACGATCTCCGGGTTGTCTGCCGGGATAGCGGTCGAAACCACTACCACGCTGGCATCCAGCACGTTTTCTGGGCGGTGATGGAAGTAAATCGTTGCCCCAAGCTCACTCAACTGCTGGGTGACCGGGTTCGGCGCCAGGTCGGAACCGCTGATCTGATAACCCTCGTTGGCCAACACCTCGGCGATACCACCCATGCCGGCACCACCGATGCCAACAAAGTGAATGTGCCGGACGCGTCGCATCTCAGGCACGAAAGTACGTAGTTTCGCCAATTGTTGTGTATTCATCACTTCTCTATCTATCAGGTTCGATTTAGCTCAACAGGGGTAACCCCGACGGCCTTACAGGGCTGCACGAATAATTTCTGCCGCCACGCGTTCTGTTGCATCCGGGATCGCCACCGCACGGGCCTTTTCGGCCATCTTCAACAGTGTTGGGCGATCCCAGCTTGCCAGCAGTTCCGCCACGACATCGGCAGTAAACTGCGGTTGTTCGATAATTTTGGCCGCACCGGCCTCTTCCAGAGGACGCGCGTTCCAGTATTGCTGACGATCTTTATGCTGGAACGGCACAAAAATGGCCGGTAGTCCCGCCGCTGCCACTTCGCTGACGGTCAGCGCGCCAGAACGGCACACCACCACGTCCGCCCAGGCGTAGGCCTCTGCCATATCATCAATAAACTCGGTCACCTTGTGCCCGGTCTGCCCTACCCTCTCGTAGTCCTGCAGTACCGTTGGCAATGCGCCCTTACCTACCTGATGCCAGAGGACTATTCTATCGCCCAGCAGCGCGGCGACTTCAGGAACTGTCTGATTCAGCACGCGCGCACCTTGGCTACCGCCGATAATCAGCACACGGATTGGCCCTTCACGCCCGTTCAGACGCTCGGCAGGTAGCGGCAGCGCCAACACATCGGTACGTACCGGGTTACCCACGACGTCCGCATTCGGAAACGCCCCTGGGAACGCCTGTAACACTTTCTTGGCAATCCTTGAGAGCCAGCGGTTAGTCAGGCCCGCAATGCCGTTCTGCTCATGCAGCACCACCGGGATACCACACTGCCAGGCAGCCAAACCGCCAGGGCCGGAAACGTAACCGCCCATCCCCAGCACCACGTCCGGCTGATAACTACGCATGATCGCCTTAGCCTGACGCACCGCCTGCCAGATACGCACCGGTGCGGTCAACTGAGCCTTTAGGCCTTTGCCACGCAGCCCGGAGATGCGGATAAAATCAATCTCGATCCCGTGCTTCGGCACCAGATCGGCTTCCATTCGGTCTGCGGTGCCGAGCCAGCGAACCTGCCAGCCCTGCGCCATCAGATGATGCGCGACCGCCAGCCCCGGAAACACGTGCCCGCCGGTACCGCCTGCCATCACCATTAAACGCTTAGCTTTACCGCTCATCCGCTACCTCTTCACAAACGCCTGCGCTTTGGTCAGGCGCGTTTCATAATCAATTCGCAGCAACAGCACGATCGCCGTCGACATAATTAACAGGCTCGAGCCACCGTAACTTATCAGTGGCAAGGTCAAGCCTTTGGTTGGCAACATCCCCGCTGCCGCACCAACGTTCACCAATGCCTGGAAACTGAACCAGACACCGATCGAACATGCCAGAAAACCGGAAAATCGCTGGTCTATCTCCAACGCCCTGCGGCCGATCGACATGGCGCGAAAAGCGACGAAGAATACCATTAACAGGGCCAAAACCACACCGATATAGCCCAGTTCTTCGCCCAAAATGGAGAAGATAAAGTCAGTGTGCGCCTCGGGTAAATACTCGAGCTTCTGTACCGAGTTGCCCAGCCCTTGCCCCCAGAACTCGCCGCGGCCAAACGCCATCAGCGACTGGGTTAGCTGGTAACCACTGCCAAACGGATCGGCCCATGGGTTCCAGAACGAAGTCACACGGCGCATACGGTAAGGTTCCGCGATAATCAGCAGCCCCACGGCAAACACGCCCGATCCGATGATCGCCAGGAACTGCCACATCTTCGCCCCGGCCAGGAACAGCATCGCCAGCGTGGTGATAAACAGCACCACCACCGTCCCCAAATCCGGCTGGGCCAGCAGCAGCACCGCCAGCACTACCATCACACCCATTGGCTTACAGAAGCCCCAAAAGTTGCTGCGGACTTCCTCTACCTTGCGCACCAGATAGCTCGCCAGGTAGCAAAACAGCGACAACTTGGATAATTCAGCGGGCTGGATACGCAACGGACCCAGTGAAATCCAGCGTGAAGCCCCGTTTACCGAGCTACCAACCACCAGCACCACCAGCAACAAGACTATCGATAACAGCAGCATGACGTTGCTATAACGCTGCCAAACGGCCATCGGGATACGCAGTGTTACCAACGACAGGCCGAACGCCAGGCCAAGGTAAAGTGCATCACGCTTGGCAAACAGGAACGGATCCTCTGCCAGGCGCTGGCCGATAGGCATCGAGGCCGACGTCACCATCACAAAACCAACAATCGCCAGGCCAAAGGTCAGCCACAGCAGGGTGCGGTCATACAGCACCATGCTGCTCGTATCGCTTTCACGCGATCCCATCACCCAGTCTTTCAGCTTGTTGGTCAGGCCGAACGTCGGCACCCGTAGTCTCATCCGCCCAGCTCCTGTGCCAGACGGGCAAACTCGTTGCCACGCACTTCAAAATTACGGAACTGATCCAGGCTGGCACAGGCCGGTGACAACAGCACCATATCGCCTGATGTCACCTGGCGGGCAATGGCCTGCATCGCCTGCTCCATCGTTTCTGTCTGCGTGGCGACTTCCGGACGCAGCTGTGCCAGCTGTGCGCCATCGCGGCCAAAGCAGTACAAGCGCACGTTGTCACCTTGCAGATAGCGCGCCAGCGGCGAGAAGTCCGCAGACTTGCCATCACCGCCCAACAGCAGATGCAGCGTGCCCTTAACCTGCAGGCCGTTCAGTGCCGCCTCGGTGCTGCCGACGTTGGTGGCTTTGGAATCGTTAATCCAGCGCACACCGTTGTGTTCCCACACCAGTTGGAAACGGTGCTCCAGGCCGGTAAAGGTCGTCAGCGCTTTCAGGCTGGACGCACGCGGCAGCTTGACGGCATCGGCCAGGGCCAGGGCCGCCAACGCATTGGTAAAGTTATGGCGACCGGTGAGCTTCATCTCGCTGGTATTGAGGACTTTCTCACCATTCACCCGCAGCCAGATTTCGCCCTGCTGGCGGTTGAGGTGGTAGTCGCCTACGTCGGCACCAAAGCTGACACAGCGCTCATCAGCACCGCGCACAGGCATGGTCAGCGCGTCGTCCGCATTCACTACGCAGACGTGGGCATTTTCATAGACGCGCAATTTGGCGGCACGGTATTGCTGCAGGCCAAATGGATAGCGATCCATATGATCTTCGGTCACGTTCAAAATGGTTGCCGCTGCGGCATGCAGGCTGTGAGTGGTTTCCAATTGGAAGCTCGACAGCTCCAGCACGTACAGTTGGCACTCCTGACGCAGCAGGCTCAGCGCTGGCAGGCCGATATTGCCCCCAACGCCCACGGCCCAACCGGCGGCCTTGGCCATTTCGCCCACCAGCGTGGTGACGGTGCTCTTGCCGTTGGAACCGGTGATCGCCACAATTGGCGCCTGGGCTTCACGGCAGAACAGCTCAACGTCACCGACGATCTCAACCCCGGCATCGGCGGCAGCGCTCAAAGCCGGAGTCGCTAATGCCATGCCTGGGCTAGCCACAATCAAATCCGCAGACAACAACCATTCCTGGTTCAGAGAACCCAGATGACGTTCAACGCTCTCGGGCAGTTGATCCAGGCCCGGTGGCGAAATACGGGTATCCATAACCCGCGGCGTCACGCCACGGATCATAAAGAAATCAACGCAGGAAAGGCCGGTAAGGCCCAACCCGATGATGACCACTTTATTACCCTGATAATCCACCATAATCAGCGCACCTTCAGCGTCGCCAGGCCAATCAGCACCAGCATCAGCGAAATAATCCAGAAGCGCACGATCACCCGTGGTTCTGGCCAGCCTTTCAATTCATAGTGATGGTGGATCGGCGCCATGCGGAAAATACGTTGCCCGCGCAGCTTGAACGATCCCACCTGCAGGATCACCGACAGCGTTTCAACCACGAACACGCCGCCCATGATCAGCAACAAGAACTCCTGGCGCAGCAGCACGGCGATGGTACCCAACGCGCCGCCCAGTGCCAGTGAACCCACGTCACCCATAAACACCTGAGCCGGGTAGGTGTTAAACCATAAGAAACCTAAACCTGCCCCGACGATCGCGGTGCAGACGATGACCAACTCACCGGCATGACGCAGATACGGAATATGCAGGTAGTTGGCGAAGTTCATGTTACCGGTCGCCCAGGCCACCAGCGCAAAGCCCGCCGCTACAAACACGGTTGGCATGATCGCCAGGCCATCCAGCCCATCGGTCAGGTTGACCGCGTTGCTGGTGCCGACAATCACGAAGTAGGCCAACGCCACGTACAGCAAGCCCAACTGCGGCATGATGTCCTTAAAGAACGGCACAACCAGCTCGGTGGCTGGCGTGTCTTTTCCTACGGCATACATGGCAAAGGCCACGACCAGGGCAATCACCGACTGCCAGAAATATTTCCAGCGGGCAATCAACCCCCGAGTATCTTTGCGCACCACTTTGCGATAGTCATCGACAAAGCCGACGATGCCGTAACCCACCAGTACGAACAGCACGCACCACACGTAAGGGTTGGACGGATAGGCCCACATCAGCACCGAAATGGTGATGGAGGTCAGGATCATGATGCCGCCCATGGTCGGCGTGCCGCGCTTGCTAAAGTGCGATTCTGGCCCATCGTTACGCACTACCTGACCAAAGGACATTTCCTGCAGGCGTTTGATCACCTTCGGCCCCATCCACAGGGAAAGGAACAGCGCGGTCAGCAGGCTGACAATGGCCCGGAACGTCAGATAAGAAAAGACGTTGAAGCCTGAGTAATATTTGACCAAATGTTCGGCCAGCCAAACTAACATGGTGCTTTCTCCTGTAACGCGCGTACTACCTGCTCCATTGCGGCACTACGTGAACCTTTGATTAACACGGTAATTACCGCATGTGCTGAGAGTAGTTCCGCTACGCGCGCGGTCACTGCTGTTTTATCCTGATAATGTTCACCGTTACCGGCGGCAGAGCTCAATACCTGGCTCAGCCCACCCACGCTGATGACTTTATCAATACCGGCCAGACGGGCAGCTTCACCCACCTGGCGATGACACTCTTCGGCCTCTGCGCCCAACTCAGCCATATCGCCAACGACCATCACGCGATAACCTGGCATTTCTGCCAACACCTGCGCCGCTGCCGTCATGGAGCCGACGTTGGCGTTGTAGCTGTCATCGAGCAACAGCTTGCCTTGCGCCAAGGCGATCGGGAACAAGCGCCCAGGCACCGCCTGAAGCTGTTGCAAGCCTGCACTCACGGCGGCCAGCGTAGCGCCAACCGACATCGCCAGTGCTGCTGCCGCCAACGCATTCGCCACGTTATGGCGGCCCGGCAATGGCAACTCAATCGCCACCGTGCCGAACGGGCTGTGCAGGGTGAAGTGAGTCACGCTCCCTTTCACCTGGATATCGCTGGCAAAGAAATCCACAGATTCCGCAGCCTGGGGAGAGAAACGCCAGACTGTCTTGCCCTGTAACTGCGCCTGCCAATGCGGCCAGTCGTTGCTATCGGCGTTGAGGATCGCCACCCCATCCGCCGGCAAACCGGCAAAGATTTCGCCCTTGGCCTGCGCAACGCCTGCCAGTGAACCAAAACCTTCCAGATGGGCAGCGGCCAGATTATTCACCAGCGCGCTCTGCGGTTGCGCCAAGGCGGTGGTATAGGCAATCTCACCGATATGGTTGGCACCCAGCTCGACCACCGCAAAATCATGCTGCGGCTCTAAACGCAGCAACGTTAGCGGCACGCCGATCTCGTTATTGTAATTCCCGGCGGTATGCAGCACTTCGCCACATTCACGTAAAATGGCCGCGGTCATCTCTTTCACCGAGGTCTTGCCCGATGAACCGGTCAGCGCCACCACTTTGGCTGGCACCTGCTGACGTACCCAGGCGGCAAACTGCCCCAGTGCCAGACTGGTATCTTTCACCACCAGTTGCGGAGCCTCCACCAATAAGCGCTTACTTACCAGCAAAGCGCCTGCGCCAGCGGCGACAGCATCGGCGGCAAAGTCGTGAGCATCGAAACGCTCGCCTTTCAGGGCCACAAACAGGCAACCTGCAGTGACCTGACGAGTATCCCTCGTCACTTCGGTAATGATGCAGTCAGTGCCGATCAGCTCGGCATCCAATACCGCCGCCAGCGTCTGAAGCGAGACCGGGATCATGCCAGCACCCCCAGCAAACGTGCGACGGTGGTGCGATCGGAGTAATCCAGACGACGGTTACCCACCAGTTGGTAATCCTCGTGACCTTTACCCGCCACCAGTACCACATCCTGCTCTTTGGCTTGCATGATGGCGCTGGTCACGGCTTCGGCGCGCCCGTGGATCACCTGTACATGCCCGGCATCCAGCAGCCCGGCCAGAATATCCTTGATGATGGCCTGCGGTTCTTCGGTGCGCGGATTGTCATCCGTTATCACCACCCGATCGGCAAACTGTTCGGCAATGCCACCCATAAGTGGGCGCTTACCTCTATCACGGTCGCCACCGCAGCCAAACACGCACCACAGTTGCCCTTGGCAATGCAGGCGAGCGGCTTCCAGCGCTTTTTCCAGCGCATCCGGAGTGTGGGCATAATCCACCACCACCGTCGGCTTGCCTGGCGCATTGAAGACTTCCATCCGGCCACAGACCGGCTGCAGCTGATTGGCCGTGTTAACCAGTTTCTCAAACGGGTAACCGAGTGACAGCAGCGTTGCCAATGCCAGGATCAGGTTACTGACGTTGAAGGCCCCCATCAGGCGGCTTTCGATCTCGCCGTTGCCCCAGCTTGAGCTGAAGTGGATGGTGGCACCGTTATCGTGATACTCCACCGCGGTGGTTTTCAGCCAGCGGCCATGACAGCCAGGCTGCAAATTGTCCTGCATGGTGACGGCCACCGCGTCTGGCAGTTTGGCCAGCCAACGCTGCCCGACTTCATCGTCGGCGTTGATGATCGCCTGACCAACGTCGTGGCCAGCAAACAGTGACCATTTGGCCGCTTCGTAGCTGGCCATATCACCGTGGTAATCCAGGTGATCGCGGCTCAGGTTGGTGAATACGGCTGCGGCAAAGGGTAAAGCCGCCACGCGGTGTTGCACCAGGCCATGAGAGGAGACTTCCATCGCGGCCAAGGTGGCCCCTTGCTGCGCCAGATCGTTAAGCACGTGCTGCACATCGACCGCAGAACCGGTGGTATTTTCCGTTGGGCAAACCTGGCCTAACAAACCGTTGCCCACGGTGCCCATCACGGCGGCAGTTTCGCCCAACAGTTGGCTCCACTGGGCTAACAGTTGGGTGGTGGTAGTTTTACCGTTGGTCCCCGTCACGCCAATCAAGCGCAGACGTTCGGCAGGCTGATGATAGAAACGCCCGGCTAACGCCGACAGGCGCTGGCCAAGTTGGCTCAGGTAAATCACCGGCACGCCGTGCATTTCGCAAATTTTACCGTCTTCAGCTTCGCCTTCCGCTTCGGCGATAACGGCGGCAACCCCTTGGGCGATGGCTTGCGGAATATAGCGGCGTCCATCCGTTTGATGGCCAACTACGGCGACAAACAGATCCCCGGCAGCCGCAATACGGCTGTCTAATATCATTTCCCGCAGCGCGCGCTCGGGTGCCGTTGGCACCCACGGAGCGAGTAAATCGCGCAAATTACGATCGGCCACCTGAACCCTCTTTGTTATTAATCACTAATTCGCTTTTGTCACCGGTGGGCAACGCATCTGGCTGAACGTTCATGATCCGCAGCGCGCCCCCCATGATGGCACCAAACACCGGCGCGGAAATCGCACCACCGTAGTATTTCCCACCCTGTGGGTCGTTGATGACCACCACCAGAGCAAAACGAGGCTGGCTAGCTGGCGCCACCCCCGCGGTATAAGCGATATATCGGTTGACGTATTTACCATCCGGCCCGACCTTTTTGGCGGTACCGGTTTTAATGGCAATACGATAACCCTTGATGGCGGCTTTCACCCCACCACCGCCCGGCAAGGCGACGCTTTCCATCATGTGCACTACCGTACGCACGGTAGCCTCAGGGAAGACGCGTTCACCGGCAACCGGAGGGTCAACCTTGGTGATCGACAATGGGCGATAAACGCCCAGGCTGCCGATCGTGGCATAGACTCGCGCTAACTGTAACGGGGTTACCATTAGCCCGTAGCCGAAAGAGAAGGTGGCCCTCTCTATGTCAGACCACCGTTGTTTTTTTGGGTATAAGCCACTGCTTTCTCCGACCAGCCCCAAATTGGTCGCTTTTCCCAGCCCAAAACGTGAGTAAGTATCTACTAACGCTGAGGACGGCATCGCTAACGCCAGCTTTGAAACACCGACGTTACTCGACTTCTGCAAGATCCCGGTCATGGTCAGTTCCGAATAACGCGCCACATCTTTGATTTCATGGCCGTTAATGCGGTAAGGAATGGTATTGAGCACGCTATTTTCTTTCACTACGCCGCGCTGCAACGCCGTCATTACCACCATCGGTTTCACGGTAGAACCAGGTTCAAAAATATCGGTAATGGCACGGTTACGCATGGTGTCTTTCGGCGTATCGGCCATATTGTTCGGGTTGTACGATGGGCTGTTGGCCATCGCCAATACTTCGCCGGTGTTCACGTCCACCAGCACTGCGGTACCAGACTCCGCTTTGTTGAAGGCGACGGCGTTATTCAATTCACGGTAAACCAGCGCCTGCAGGCGTTCATCGATGCTCAATGCCAGATTGTGCGCCGCCTGGCTGTCTACCGAGGAGATGTCCTCGATCACTCGGCCATAGCGGTCTTTACGTACTGTTCTTTCGCCCGGTTGGCCGGTCAGCCAGCGATCAAAGCTCTTTTCGACTCCTTCGATCCCTTCGCCGTCAATGTTGGTCACGCCGATGATATGAGAAGTAACCTGGCCAGACGGGTAGTAGCGGCGCGATTCCTGGCGCAGGTAGATGCCAGGCAATTTCAGCTTGTGGATGTAATCACCAATCGCCGGGTTAACCTGCCGGGCCAGATAGACAAAACGCCCCTTCGGATTGGCATTGATACGATTGGAGAGCTGATCGAGCGGAATTTGCAACGCGTCGGACAGCGCTTTCCAGCGCGAATCCAGCGTAATACCCCCGCGTTCGTTCAACTCTTTCGGATCGGCCCACACGGCATTCACCGGCACGCTCACCGCCAGCGGTCGGCCATAGCGGTCGCTAATCATGCCGCGAGCGGTGGGAACCGACTGCACGCGTAACGAACGCATGTCGCCTTCTTTCACCAACCGATCCGGATTGATCACCTGCAAATAAGCCACACGCAGCATCAGCCCAACCAGCGCCAACAGAATACAGCCGCACAGCAACGCAAAACGCCAGCTGACAAAGCTGGCCTGATCTTCCTGGCGTTTCAACTTCTTACCGGGACGTACTGCTTTCATGCGTTAGCTAATTGCTCCGTATCGTGACTTCGGCTAAACCACTCATGGCTTGACAATAATAATTTCCTGCGATGGATCAACGTGTTGCATCTGCAGTTTTTCGGTGGCGATACGCTCTACGCGGCTGTGATCGCCAAGGGCATTCTCTTCCAGGATCAGGTTGCGCCATTCGATATCCAGCGCATCTCTCTCCAGCACCAACTGTTCGCGCTCGGCGGTCAGCAGGCGGGTACGGTGCGCGGTGGTCACCACAAACACGGCGGAAACCAGCGCGGCAATCATCAAAATCAGCGGGATCTTGGCGTTACGCAGCAGATCGCCTCCGATGACGCCAACTAAACCGTGGCGCTCATTACCAATCACGCAGGCATCCTCTCGGCAATACGCAGTACGGAACTGCGCGCCCGTGGGTTTTCCGCCACTTCAACATCACCTGGCTTCATTTTGCCCAAGGCTTTCAGCGTACGGCCGCCCATTTCACGCAACTGCGCTTCGGTTAGCGGAATTCCTGCCGGAACCTGGGCACCACGGCTGTGGTGGCGCATAAAGCTTTTGACGATACGGTCTTCCAACGAATGGAAGCTGATGATCGACAGGCGGCCTTCTGGTGCCAACACGGCTAATGCACCGTCCAGCGCACGCTCGATCTCTTCCAGCTCGCTGTTGATGTAGATACGGATCGCCTGGAAACTGCGGGTTGCCGGGTGTTTATGCTTATCACGGAACGGGCTGGCATGGGCGATCAGCTCGGCCAGTTCCTTGGTACGGGTCATCGGCTCTACGCGGTTTCTTTCTACGATGGCGCGGGCGATACGTTTGGCGAAGCGCTCTTCACCGAAGGTTTTCAGCACCCAGGCAATATCGTCGGCTTCCGCTTTCATCAACCATTCGGCGGCGGATTGGCCGCTTGAAGGGTCCATACGCATATCCAGCGGGCCGTCACGCATAAAGGAAAATCCGCGTTCTGCGTCATCCAACTGAGGGGAAGAAACACCCAAGTCGAGCAATACGCCGTCGATCTTGCCCACCAGTTCCCGTTGCTGCACATAGTCAGCCAAATCGGAAAACGGTCCGTGGATGATAGTAAAACGTGGGTCTGCAATAGATTGAGCTGCGGCAATTGCCTGCGGATCGCGATCGATAGCCAACAAGCGCCCTTCCGGCCCCAGTTGGGACAAGATCAGACGAGAATGACCACCGCGACCAAAAGTACCGTCGATGTAGATGCCGTTACTGCGAATATTGAGACCCTTCACGGCCTCATCCAGCAATACGGTCGTATGTTTATAATTTTCCAGCATGCTTATAGTGACAAGTCCTGTAGCCGCTCAGACAACGGTTCCTGAGTGGATTGTTCCGCGTCAATATCATCCTTGACTTGTTGATACCAGGTCTGTTCATCCCACAGTTCAAACTTGTTGAACTGCCCGACCAGCATCACTTCTTTAGTAAGCCCGGCATGTTGGCGTAGCGTATTGGCTAACAGCAACCGGCCGGCATTATCCATCTGACACTCGCTGGCATGGCCCAACAGCAAGCGCTGGACGCGGCGCTCGGCGGGATTCATGCTCGACAGACGGGACAACTTTTGCTCGATGATTTCCCATTGAGGTAATGGATAAAGCAGCAGGCAGGGCTGATGGAGGTCAATGGTGCAAACCATTTGGCCTTGCGATTCCTCATTCAGTAAATCCCGATAACGGGTTGGTACGGCGAGCCGTCCTTTACTGTCGAGGTTGACCAGCGTTGCCCCACGAAACATACCTGAGCTACCCCCTCGTGACCCTTTTCACCACTTTACACCACAAATTCCCACATAAGGGAGTTTACGGAGGGTATGAAAACCTTGTCAAGCCAGAGCAAGAGCGGTTTGGCAATATTTATAGGCATATTCTGGAGGCTGGCTCACGAAAGGAACGCTATTTATTGCATGAATATAAATTAACATCATGATTAAAGAGGAGAATTTTCTAAGCGGAAAGAGTGTGATTAAAATAAACACAAATTGACGATTAAATAACTCATTATGTCCTTCTGCAATCCAGGTCTCACTTTTCAACATCGCTCTCGGCGGGGACAACCCCACCGCATCCCGCATCGGTCAAGGCTTGGCCGCAAGCCGCCTGCCAGCAGGGAAATGCGATAAGCCCTTGAGTTAATAACACTCAGCGAGTATTTCGCTGCCAACGGCGCGCTATTTTACTTCAATTATTCCGTCAAAGAACAACCCAAAGATAAAATAAATGGCGAAGCACTGGCTCAAGCCGCTAATTATGATTCAAATCAAAATGGTAAGATTATTCTCAAAACACCTATTTACAATTCATCTGGATTTTTTTGCCACTTTAGGAATATACGTAAATTTAGTGAGCCTATCGCTAAATCAGCCGCAAAACCGTCATCTCACCGTCGCCACATAATCATAACGCACTGTTAATAATGATAATTTCTACAACTGCAATTTTAAATTCCTGCTTTACGCACTTTCCCTCCTGTTGTCAGGATAAAAATCACCCAAATGTTAAAAATAAAAATTTTAAGCCACTTATAACAATCAATACAGTCAAGTAGACTACTAAATAGCAGAAAGGCCAGTTAATAACACCTAATTAACATTAACAACCAACATATTAACCGATAAATTCAGGGATCGTGTCATGTCTAGAGCCGTTTCACCATGGCGCAGCGCTGCCGCCGATACTTTTGCGCTGGTGGTGTACTGTTTTATCGTCGGGATGGCGATTGAAATATTGATTTCGGGCATGAGCTTTAGCCAATCGCTCTCCTCCCGGGTGGTGTCGATCCCCGTCAATATCCTGATCGCCTGGCCCTATGGCCGCTACCGCGATTTCTTTATCGCCACCGCACGCCGCAGCCCCCGCGGGCAATTTTTGTTGCGGAACCTGGCCGATCTGTTGGCTTACGTCAGTTTTCAATCGCCGGTTTACGCTGCCATTCTGTGGAGCGTGGGTGCAGACGGCCAGCAGATCCTGGCCGCGGTGACCAGTAATGCGGTGATCTCAATGGCGATGGGCGTGGTGTACGGCTATTTTCTGGAGTATTGCCGCAGGCTGTTTCGCGTGGTGGGTTACGTTTAGGGGCCGAATGACGGCCCCTTGAAGATTACTTGCGGCTCAGGCTGCCACGGCGGAACAGGTTACGGCGAATGCGCGTCATACCCGGTTTGGGTTTGCGTGGTTCATCCAGGCTGGCAAGCACCAGCTCCAGCACCCGCTCGGCAACATCACGGTGGCGCTGGGCCACGGCAAGCACCGGGCACTCCAGGAAATCCAATAGCTCATGGTCACCAAAGGTGGCAATTGCCAGATCCGCCGGTAAACGCCCACGCTGTTTCAGCGTTACGTCCATCACTCCCTGCAACAGCGAGAATGAGGTGGTAAACAACGCCTGTGGCATCGGATGGGTTTTCAACCATTCAGCGAACAGTACGCCAGCTGCTTCACGTTCATAGCTGTTGGCATACAGATAATCCACCTGCCGCTCATCATCCTGCCAAGCCTGACGGAACCCCTGCTCACGCAAGAAGCTGACCGAAAGCTCAGGCAAAGCCCCCAGATACAACACCGACTTGGCGGGGAAAGTGCGTAACTCCTGCGCCAGGGCAAAGGCGTCTTCCTGATCGGCCCCCACCACGCTGATAAAGTGTTCACGATCCAGAGCGCGATCCAATGCAATAATCGGGAAAGGATCGTTAGCCCAGCGTTGATAGAAAGGATGCTCCGGCGGTAACGCCGTGGAGACGATGATCGCATCGACCTGGCGTTGCAGCAGGTGCTCAATACAGCGCATTTCATTATCCGGCTGATCTTCCGAGCAGGCGATCAACAGTTGATAACCGCGCTGACGCGCCTGGCGTTCCAGGTAGTTGGCGATGCGGGTATAGCTGGTATTTTCCAGATCCGGGATCACCAGGCCGATAGAACGAGTGCGGCCTGCACGCAGCCCTGCCGCTACGGCATTCGGGTGATAATTGTGCTCCCTGACCACGGCCATCACTTTTTCGACGGTTTTATCGCTGACACGATACTGCTTCGCCTTGCCGTTGATGACATAACTGGCCGTAGTGCGCGAAACGCCTGCGAGACGCGCGATTTCATCCAGTTTCACGTTAACCCCTTTAAATGACTCTCAAAATGACAATGGATCCTGTGGCGTTGTTTACCCCACGCTTTCAATGTACGGCTAAGCATGCAGCGAACCGAAAGCGGAAGGGTAATGAGTAACCATGATAGTCACTATGGTTATTCAACCCGTAATGGCGATCTAACAGCAGAAAACACGGCCGAGCAACCGCTTTCGCCCAAAGGTGCCAGCAAATGGGCAAAAAATTAAAAAGAAAGGGCGCAGCAAACCTGCCACGCCCCGGATACAGTGCAGAAAACCCGCTATCAGCGCATAATCTTGTCGCCGCGCGACACGCCAACAATCCCCGAGCGGGCCACTTCGACGATTTCCGCCACTTCACGTACGGCGTTGAGGAAGGCGTCCAGCTTGTCGCTGGTCCCCGCCAACTGCACGGTGTAAAGCGACGAGGTGACATCCACAATCTGGCCACGGAAGATATCCGTGCTGCGTTTCACCTCTTCACGACCGTAGCCGCTAGCCTGCAGCTTCACCAGCATGATTTCACGCTCAACGTGAGCCCCTTGCACCAGCTCACTGACGCGTAAAACGTCAACCAGCTTATGCAACTGCTTCTCTATCTGCTCCAGTACCTTTTCATCACCCACCGTCTGGATCGTCATGCGCGACAAGGTTGGATCATCGGTAGGAGCAACCGTCAGGCTTTCGATGTTGTAGCCACGCTGAGAGAACAGCCCGACGACGCGCGACAACGCACCGGATTCGTTTTCCAGTAATACCGATAAGATACGGCGCTTCATCAGGTTCTCTCCGTTTTGCTTAGCCACATTTCGTCCATGCTTCCACCGCGGATCTGCATTGGATAAACATGTTCAGTCTCGTCGACGGTCACATCGACAAACACCAGACGTTCTTTTTCAGCCAGCGCCTGCGCCAGCTTGCTTTCCAGCTCATCCGGGGTACGAATGGCGATGCCGACATGGCCATAGGCTTCTGCCAGCTTGACGAAGTCCGGCAAGGAATCCATATAGGACTGCGAATGGCGGCCAGAATAGATCATGTCCTGCCACTGCTTCACCATACCCAGGTAGCGGTTATTGAGGTTGACCACCACCACCGGCAGATTGTACTGCAGAGCCGTGGACAGCTCCTGGATATTCATCTGAATGCTGCCGTCACCGGTGACGCACACTACCGTTTCGTCTGGCAGTGCCAGTTTCACCCCAAGGGCGGCTGGTAAGCCAAAGCCCATAGTGCCCAGGCCACCAGAGTTGATCCAACGGCGCGGTTTATCGAACGGATAATAGAGTGCGGCAAACATCTGGTGCTGGCCAACGTCGGAGGTGACATAGGCATCGCCCTTGGTCAGGCGGTGCAGCGTTTCGATCACCGCCTGAGGTTTGATGGTGCCACTGTCTTTGTTGTAGCCCAGGCAATCGCGCGCGCGCCACTGCTCAATGGACTGCCACCAGTCACGCAGCGCATCGAAATCCTGCGCTTTGTCTTCATGCGCCAGCAGTTCCAGCATCTGCGTCAGCACCTGTTTGGCATCGCCAACGATAGGAATATCGGCATCCACCGTTTTGGAAATGGAGGTCGGGTCGATATCGATATGCAGCACCGTGGCATCCGGGCAGTATTTGGCCAGGTTGTTGGTAGTGCGATCGTCAAAGCGCACCCCAACGGCAAAAATCACGTCGGAATGATGCATGGTCTTGTTGGCTTCATAGGTGCCGTGCATGCCCAGCATACCGACGCTTTGGCGGTGAGTCCCTGGGAACGCCCCCAACCCCATCAGCGTACAGGTGACCGGCAGGTTCAGCTTTTCCGCCAGTTGCAGCAACTCTTCATGGCACTCCGAATTGATGGCACCGCCGCCCACGTACATGATCGGCTTTTTTGCCGCCAGAATGGTCTGTAGGGCGCGTTTGATCTGCCCGCGGTGGCCTTGCACCGTCGGGTTGTAGGAACGCATGCTGACGTCCTGCGGATACGCGTAAGGCATTCTTACCGCCGGGCCAACGATATCCTTCGGCAGATCGACCACCACAGGGCCAGGGCGGCCGGTAGAAGCCAGGTAAAACGCCTTTTTCAGCACGGAAGGTATGTCTTCGGTACGCTTGACCAGGAAGCTGTGTTTTACCACCGGGCGGGAGATGCCCACCATGTCGCACTCCTGGAAGGCATCATAGCCAATCAGCGAGCTCGGCACCTGGCCAGATAGCACCACCATCGGGATGGAATCCATATAGGCGGTGGCGATGCCGGTAATGGCGTTGGTGGCCCCAGGGCCGGAAGTGACCAGCACTACGCCCACTTCACCAGTCGCTCGTGCATAGCCATCGGCCATATGCACCGCCCCTTGCTCGTGGCGCACCAGAATATGATCGATGCCCCCCACCGTGTGCAGGGCATCATAGATATCGAGTACCGCCCCGCCCGGATAGCCGAATACATGCTTAACGCCCTGATCGATCAGCGATCGGACGACCATCTCGGCTCCTGACAATATTTCCATGGGTTTGCCTCCAGGCTTACATAGCTTGTTCTTGTCTGACGCCGGAACGTAGCGCCTGTCCTGTCTGGGGCATGGCCCCAAAAATCTTATGGACGTTTTGGACTCTTAACATAGCGTCAGAATATGGGGCAGGCAAACAGCAAAATGGCTTATCGTGGGCAAGGGTATTGCCATCAGGCTGGAGATGCGCGGCTTGGCAAAACTATGCACTAGCTGAGTGGTTATTCAGCTAGGCATTGTTTTGAGGGTTGAGGTAATTACAGAACTATATCAGGCAAGGGAGACTGCGGATTTTTCGTCCACCTGCGCTCCCTATCATCATTTTTCCTGATACATGGACTCAATTTCATGCTGGTAACGCTGTAGGATCACCTTGCGACGCAGCTTCAGCGTCGGGGTCAGCTCCCCCAATTCCATCGAGAAGGCCGCTGGCAGCAGGGTAAATTTTTTCACCTGTTCAAACAGGGCCAACTCTTTTTGCATCTCCCGCAGACGCTTTTCGAACATTTCGATGATATGGCTGTTGCGCAGCAGCTCAAGCCGATCCTGATATTTCAGATTGACCGATTTGGCATACTCTTCCAACGACTCGAAGCTCGGAACGATCAACGCCGAGACAAATTTGCGTGCATCGGCAACGATCGCGACCTGTTCAATAAAGCGGTCCTGCGCCAGGGTACCTTCCAGCATCTGTGGCGCAATGTATTTGCCGCCGGAGGTCTTCATCAGATCCTTCAGCCGCTCGGTAATAAACAGGTTGCCGCCATCGTCGATCATGCCGGCATCGCCGGTTTTCAGCCAGCCGTCAGCGGTAAAGCTATCGGCCGTCTCCAGCGGTTTATTGAAATAGCCGCGCATCACTATTGGCCCACGCACCTGAATTTCATTTTCATCGCCAATGCGCACTTCCACGCCGGGCAGTGGCTTGCCGATCGAACCAAAGCGGAAGTTGTTTTCTTCCCAGCAGGAGACCGTGGCACAGGTTTCCGTCATGCCATAGCCGTATTTGATGTTAATGCCCATCGCCTGGAAGAACAGAATGACGTTGTCATCAAGCTTGGCACCGGCCGCTGGCAAGAAGCGCACCCGCCCCCCCAGGATCCCCCGCAGCTTGCTTAACACCAGCTTGTCAGCCCAGCGGTGAGAGAGGTCGAACAGCTTGCCTAACGGTTTCCCTGCCCTTTCCTGAAGGAACTTGCGTTCACCACAGACGATGGCCCAGTGGAATAAGGCACGCCGCAACCAGGGCGCACGAGCGACCTTTTCATGCACCGCACTGAAGATTTTTTCATAAAAGCGTGGCACTGCGCACATCAGGGTCGGTTTGACATCGGCCATCGCTTCCCGCACCCAGTCGGTATTGGGCAGATAAACGTTCTGCGCGCCCGAATGCATGATAAAGAAGCTCCAGGCACGTTCAAACACGTGTGACAGTGGCAGGAAGCTGAGGGAAACGTCATCCGCCGTCACCGTCAGGCGATCGTCATGCAGCTGCAGCTGTGCGGCCATATTGCGGTAGTCAAGCATCACGCCTTTCGGCTCCCCGGTGGTGCCTGAGGTGTAGATAAGGGTGAACAAATCCTTCAAATCGCGCTCGGCAATTCTTTGCTGACGCAGGGCATCGAAACGCTCGATATCCGCAAGACGTTCGAAATGATGCAGGTGTTGGGCAATCTCACAGCCGCGCAAATCGGCTGAAGCATCAAAGACAATAATGTGGGTCAGTTGCGGGCATACGCCACGCAGCGCAATCGCGGCATCCAGCTGTGCTTGCTCGCCGACAAACAGAATGCGGATATCGGCATCGTTAATGATAAATGCCGCCTGAGCCGGGGTGTTGGTGGCATAAAGCGGCACGCTGACCGCCCGCAGTTCGAGGATCGCCAAATCGGCCAACGACCAGGCCATGCTGTTGTTGGCAAAAATCGCGATACGTTCCTGTACCTCAACGCCCAGTGCCAGCAAGGCGCAGCCAATATGTTGCATATGCGCCCCAACCTGCGCCCAGGTCAACCGTGTTTCTCCCTGAGGGGACCACTGACGGAAAGCCGTATGTTCTGCACGGTTAGCAATTTGATGCTGTATACGTTCAACCTGATGGTAATGCTGCAAGGTATTGGTCATAGCGCTCTATGCCTGAAATTTATCAACCAGTTAACCGCGACCGGAGCGGAAGCTCTCACATCTCAGCTTACACGTGTTTACTTTTTTTGCGCAGTCTACCTAGTCTCCGGCTGTGGGAAAAGGGATTTCAGCGTAGAAGTGTGAGCCAAAACGCGCTTGTACTCATTTCCCTTGATCTTGGACAAAAGGGAGTGCGAAAGGTTTACACCCAACAGACAAAGTGGGATCGACGACAAGAAGGGAGAAGTGACAGGTTAAAATAGTGGCAGTATCGCTTGGGGCAGAATAGCGTTTCAGTCACTCAAATTAATTAACCCTCGGGTAAATGATATTTCCTACGGAGTCATTACACGGAATAATCTTAGTTTCTCTTGAGCCTATTCTTAATTATTGTTTTGCGCTATCCATTATCAACCCGACGCACTCGAAAGCGCGCTGGGCCAATAAATCACTAATTAGCGCAATACACCCGCTTGGCTAAGAACGGACTTCATCCACTGATGGCCTTCATCACGCTCGGCGGACTCATGCCAGGAAAGATAACAGGTGGCGGTTTTTCTCTCCCAAGGCAGCGGAATTAATTTTAGCTGCAAGGCTTGTGCGTGCTGCTGGGCAAACCAACGAGGAGCGATTGCCACCATCTCGGTCATGGCGACCAGATTCAATACGCTGAACAGGTCGGTACATTGCTGGGTGACATTGCGTTGTAGGGTTTCGTCAAGATAGTAGGGTTTGCTAAAGGAACAAAAACGCTCTAATGCGATGACGGCATGCTGCTCCGCCAGCATCTGTTTCTGGCTAATGGTACCCACCAGGCGCGGGTGAGACTGTGCGGCAACCAGGGTCAATTCATCATCGAATAAGGCAATATCCTGGAACTCGGGATGTTCAAGGCGGCTATAGCCAATAACAAACTCGGTCTCCTGATAGCGTAACTGATGCTCAATGTTAGTGCTCATGTAAGACTTGGTCTGTATCTGCACGTTGGGAGCTATGCTCTTGACGTTGTTGATTATTTTGGCTGTCAGACGAATATCTAGCGGGCTGCAGATAGAAAGCACAAAGAGGCGTTCGCTGCTCAGGGCATCAAAGCCAGCGCCTGGCAGTTCATTTTGTACCAGCTGCAGTGCCTGGCGTACCGGGCCAAAAAGTTGGCGGGCGCGCATGGTAGGCTGAATGCCACGGCCGAAGCGGACAAACAGCTCGTCGTTGAACATGATCTTCAAACGCGACACGGCATTGCTGACCGCCGGCTGCGACATCCCTAAGGAATTTGCCGCCTTGGTAATATTCTGCATCTGCATAACTGCATCAAAAACAGTGAGTAAATTAAGATCCACACTGCGCAAATGAATATCACCGTTTTCTTTCCTCAAGACAGTTCCTGAATTATATTCGGACATATCCAAACTCCACTAAGTCCCATGTAGATAATCTCGCTAGCGCGCAGGGGAATAACGGGAAAAGGCACGCTACGTTATTCCCACACAGCGAAATTAGTTATCCCTTTTGACTACACTTGTCAGATAGCAATCGGGCATCATCCTATAAAAATATGTCACAGCGGTGCATATTAGGCATTGTTCGTCGTTAGGTAGCCTTGGCACATCGGTTCGCAACTCGCCGATGGCATACAAACAAAATTGGCAGGCAAAACACCTGAGTTATGGATACCTGTTTGGTACCCTCAACCTCTGGATCAGACCATAAAATGCGTTAATGGACAATCATGCCGTAGCAAAATAGGTCTCTTTAGCATCACTTAATTGATCGTAGCCGCTCAGTTCAGCGTTAAGAATACGAATTACGAATAGATCAACAACGAAAAATTGACACCATGAATATCAAGCCCGCAACATCAGCATCCCATCAAACCACGTTTGCTGGTTTTTTGCGCCAACGAAAAATTTTAACCTAGTAGTGTTGTTAATCAATGCGACAGTGCCACTTTCAAACCATTTATGCTAATAAACTCCCGATCACCTGCGGATTTAGCGCTGGCCCAGGAGGGTTTTACCGAGTTTCCAACTAGCACCATCCCCGCGGGTGCCACGCTTTTCAATACCCCTGATTTAATCAGGTGTTGACATGCCCCGGCCAATAAAGTATCAAATTAGGCAACGAAACAATTTTAGAGAAGCTGACCGCCATGATCCGTACCCACCGTCTACTAGGCCTACTACTAAACGCATCTTATGTGCGCGGTACGCTGGTGGACGGGGTTCAAAGCTGATTCAGCCCATCATCTGCAAAACCCGCGCTACTGCGCGGGTTTTTTTTTACCCGCTTAGCGTGAAACAAACACGACAAGGAACAACACGATGAGCCAACAAGTCATTATTTTCGATACCACATTGCGTGATGGTGAACAGGCGCTGCAGGCGAGCCTGAGCGTTAAAGAAAAAATCCAGATCGCCATGGCGCTGGAAAGAATGGGTGTCGATGTAATGGAAGTCGGCTTCCCAGTCTCCTCCCCTGGGGACTTCGAGTCGGTACAAACCATTGCCCGCCAGATCAAAAACAGCCGCGTTTGTGGTCTGGCACGCTGTGTTGATAACGACATTGACGTCGCTGCCGAAGCATTACGCGTGGCCGAGGCCTTCCGTATTCACGTCTTCCTGGCCACCTCCACCCTGCATATCGAATCCAAACTGAAGCGCTCTTTCGACCAGGTGCTGGAAATGGCGGTGCGCTCCGTGAAACGCGCCCGTAACTATACCGATGACGTAGAGTTCTCCTGTGAAGACGCTGGCCGAACCCCGATTGATAACCTGTGCCGCGTGGTAGAAGCCGCCATCAACGCCGGTGCCACTACCATTAATATCCCTGATACCGTTGGCTATACCACGCCAAACCAGTTCGGCGGCATCATCACTACGCTGTACGACCGCGTGCCAAATATTGATAAGGCGATTATCTCCGTCCACTGCCACGACGATTTGGGCATGGCCGTGGGTAACTCTATCGCTGCCGTCCAGGCCGGTGCCCGCCAGGTAGAAGGCACCTTGAACGGCATCGGCGAACGCGCCGGTAACTGTTCACTGGAAGAAGTGATCATGGCCATCAAGGTGCGCCAGGACTTTATGCAGGTGCATACCAATATCAATCATCAGGAAATCTACCGTACCAGCCAGTTGGTCAGCCAACTGTGCAATATGCCCATTCCAGCCAACAAGGCCATCGTCGGTTCCAACGCCTTCGCTCACTCCTCCGGTATCCACCAGGACGGCGTGCTGAAAAACCGCGAGAACTACGAAATCATGACCCCGCAGACCATCGGTCTGAAAGATGTCCAGTTGAACCTGACCTCTCGTTCCGGCCGCGCGGCGGTAAAACACCGCATGGAAGAGATGGGCTACAAGGAGCAGGATTACAATCTGGACGTGCTGTACGCAGCTTTCCTGAAGCTGGCCGACAAGAAAGGCCAGGTGTTCGACTACGATCTGGAAGCCCTGGCATTTATCAACAAGCAGCAGGAAGAGCCAGAGCATTTCAGCCTGGAATACTTCAGCGTACAGTCCGGCAGCAGCATTATGGCTACCGCCTCGGTGAAACTGAAATGTGGCGACGAAGAGAAGTCCGAAGCCGCTACGGGCAACGGCCCGGTCGATGCGGTTTACCAAGCCATCAACCGCATTACCGACTACCCGATTGAGCTGGTGAAATACCAACTGACCGCCAAAGGCCAGGGGCGCGACGCTCTGGGCCAGGTCGATATCGTGGTGTCTTACAATGGCCGCCGCTTCCATGGCGTGGGCCTGGCAACCGATATTGTGGAATCTTCTGCCAAGGCGATGATCCACGTATTGAATAATATCTGGCGCTCTCAGCAAGTAGAAAAAGAAAAGCAGCGCTTGCAGCAAACCAAACATCAAAATAATCAGGAAACGGTGTGAACATGACTAAGACTTACCACATTGCCGTCTTGCCCGGAGACGGGATCGGCCCGGAAGTAATGGCCCAGGCCCACAAAGTGTTGGATGCAGTGCGCCAACGCTTTGGTATCCGCATCACTACCAGTGAATATGACGTCGGTGGCATTGCCATCGATCGCCACAGTACCCCATTACCCGCAGCGACCGTTGCCGGCTGCGAGCAGGCCGATGCCATCCTGTTCGGTTCGGTGGGCGGCCCTAAATGGGAACACCTGCCACCGGCAGAGCAGCCGGAGCGCGGTGCGCTGCTGCCGCTGCGTAAGCACTTCAAACTGTTCAGCAACCTGCGCCCTGCCCGCCTGTACCAAGGTCTGGAAGATTTCTGCCCACTGCGTGCCGATATTGCCGCGCGTGGCTTCGACATTCTGTGCGTACGTGAGTTAACCGGCGGCATCTACTTCGGCCAACCCAAAGGCCGTGAAGGCCAGGGCATGCATGAGCGCGCCTTTGATACCGAGGTCTACCACCGCTTTGAGATCGAACGCATCGCCCGTATCGCCTTCGAGTCCGCCCGCAAGCGCCGCAACATCGTCACCTCGATTGATAAAGCCAACGTGTTGCAAAGCTCCATCCTGTGGCGTGAAGTCGTGACTCAGGTCGCCAAGGATTACCCAGATGTGTCGCTGTCGCACATGTATATCGACAACGCCACCATGCAGTTAATCAAAGATCCGTCCCAGTTCGACGTGCTGCTGTGCTCCAACCTGTTCGGCGACATCCTGTCGGACGAATGCGCCATGATCACCGGCTCGATGGGCATGCTGCCTTCTGCCAGCTTGAACGAACAGGGCTTTGGCCTGTACGAACCAGCCGGTGGTTCTGCACCTGACATCGCGGGCAAAAACATTGCCAATCCGATCGCGCAAATTCTGTCTGCCACCCTGCTGCTGCGTTACAGCCTGGGTGCCGATGAAGCTGCAGATGCGATCGAGCGCGCCATTAATCAGGCGTTGGAACAGGGCTACCGTACCGCCGATCTGGCCGGTGCTGGCAAAGCCATCGGCACCAATGAAATGGGCGATATCATTGCCCGCTTCGTGGCTGAGGGGGCGTAAATCATGGCCAAGACCTTATATCAGAAATTATACGATGCCCACGTGGTGCATGAAGCGCCAAACGAGACGCCGCTGCTGTATATCGATCGACATCTGGTGCATGAAGTGACCTCACCGCAGGCCTTCGACGGTCTGCGTGCCATGGGGCGCAAAGTGCGTCAGCCGGGCAAGACCTTTGCCACCATGGATCACAACGTTTCGACCCAGACCAAAGACATCAACGCCAGTGGCGAGATGGCCCGCATTCAGATGCAAGAGCTGATCAAGAACTGCGCAGAGTTCGGCGTCTCACTGTATGACCTGAACCACCCCTTCCAGGGTATTGTGCACGTGATCGGCCCTGAGCAAGGCATGACGCTGCCGGGCATGACCATCGTCTGTGGCGACTCCCATACCGCCACGCACGGTGCCTTTGGCTCGCTGGCGTTCGGTATCGGTACTTCGGAAGTGGAACACGTGCTGGCAACCCAAACCCTGAAGCAGGGCCGCGCCAAGACGATGAAGATTGAAGTCACCGGCGAGGCCGCAGAAGGTATCACCGCCAAAGATATCGTGCTGGCCGTGATCGGCAAAACCGGCAGCGCTGGCGGTACTGGCCACGTCGTTGAATTTTGTGGCAAAGCGATCGAAGCGTTGAGCATGGAAGGCCGCATGACGCTGTGCAACATGGCGATTGAGATGGGTGCCAAAGCTGGCCTGGTTGCGCCAGACGACACCACCTTCAATTACCTGAAAGGCCGCCAGTTCGCTCCTACCGGGGAAAACTGGGAGCAGGCCGTGGCCTACTGGCGCACCATGAAGTCCGACGCCGAAGCCAAATTCGATACCACCATCACCCTGCGGGCGGAAGATATCGCACCACAGGTGACCTGGGGCACCAACCCTGGGCAGGTTATCGCGGTCGATCAGGCGATCCCAACCCCCGATTCCTTTAGCGATCCGGTGGAACGTGCCTCAGCTGAAAAAGCGTTGGCTTATATGGATCTGAAACCCGGCATCAAGCTGACTGACGTCGCAATCGATAAAGTGTTTATCGGCTCTTGCACCAATTCACGCATCGAAGATCTGCGTGCCGCAGCCGCCATTGCCAAAGGCCGTAAAGTGGCCGCAGGCGTGCAGGCAATTGTGGTGCCTGGCTCCGGCCCGGTCAAAGCGCAGGCGGAAGAGGAAGGTCTGGACAAGATCTTTATCGAGGCTGGTTTCGAATGGCGTCTGCCAGGCTGCTCCATGTGCCTGGCGATGAACAACGACCGTCTGAACCCAGGCGAACGCTGTGCCTCAACCAGCAACCGTAACTTCGAAGGGCGTCAGGGCCGCGGTGGGCGTACCCATCTGGTCAGCCCGGCAATGGCTGCCGCTGCTGCCGTTACCGGCCATTTTGCCGACATCCGTGAATTGCATTAAGGAGCACCAGCGTGGCTAAATTTACTCAACATACCGGCTTAGTGGTGCCTCTGGACGCGGCCAACGTCGATACCGACGCCATTATCCCGAAGCAGTTTCTGCAGAAAGTCACCCGCACCGGTTTCGGCCAGCACCTGTTCAACGACTGGCGCTTCCTGGACGACGCGGGCCAGCAGCCAAACCCTGAGTTTGTGCTGAACCTTCCGCGCTATAAAGGGGCCAGCATCCTGTTAGCCCGGGAAAACTTTGGCTGTGGCTCATCCCGTGAGCACGCACCATGGGCACTGACCGATTACGGCTTCAAGGTGGTGATTGCACCAAGCTTTGCGGATATCTTCTACGGCAACTCGTTCAACAACCAGCTGCTGCCGGTCACGCTGAGCGAGCAGGATGTGGATACGCTGTTTAAGCTGGTTGCAGAGCACGAAGGCACGGAGTTCGTGGTCGATCTGGAAAACCAGACGGTGAATGCCGGAGGCAAAAGCTACCCGTTTGAGATCGACAGCTTCCGCCGCCACTGCATGATTAACGGCTTGGACAGCATTGGCCTGACGTTGCAGCACGAAGCGGAGATTTCCCGCTACGAGGCGCAGCAACCGGCGTTTCTGAACTAAACCTCAGCCTCACCTGCCGCCCGGCGGGTGAGGCTTTCATCAACATCACCAATAACCCAGCCACTTCCACCATACTCCCCCGATCAGTGCCCAGATCAGCAGGTTGACCACGCTCATGATAAAGCCGGTTTTCCACCATTCCCCCAGGGTGGCATAGCCCGACCCAAAGATGATCGGCGCGGTACCGGTGGCATAATGTGTTAACGACATCATCAGTGAAGACGAGAAGGCCAGGATCAGGCCAAGCAGAGCCGGTGGTGCACCAAGGGCAATACCTGCGGCAAAGAACGCGGCGAACATGGCGGTCACGTGCGCGGTGGTACTGGCAAAGAAGTAATGCGAATAGAGATAGACGAGCGTTAACAAAATGGTCCCCCCGACCCAGCTCATCCCCATATGATCGATACCCGAGCCTACCGTTTGTGACAGCCAGCCAATCAGACCCAGTTTGCCGAGATAGGTCGCCATCATCACCAAGGCGGCAAACCAGACAACGGTATCCCAGGCCCCTTTGTGCTTCAACACGTCGTCCCAACTGAGTACGCCGGTTGCCAGCAGGATCGCCAGACCAATTACCGCAGCCGTCGTCGGGTTAACTGCCAGTGCAGGGCCAAAAATCATCGCCGGAACCCCGGCCCACATCACCAGCAACAGAGCAAACACGCCCAGCGTGATCTTCTCTGGCAGGGTTATCCGCCCCAGAGTTTGCAGTTTATCCTGCGCAAACAGTGGCGCATCCGGGGTGCTCTTGATTTCCGGTGGATAAAGCCAATAAACCACCAGCGGCATGACGATCAGCGAACAGATTGCCGGTATCAGCGCCGCTACCGCCCACATGCCCCAGGTCAGTTCAAACTCGGAACCGGCCCCTTTGGCGATCAGATTGACAATCAGCGGGTTAGGCGCAGTTGCGGTGATAAACATCGCCGAGGTGATCGGGTTGATGTTGTAGTTCACCAGCGAGAGATAGCGGCCAATCTTGCCGGAGGTATTCAGCTCGGGCTTGGAGCCAAAACTGTCCGCTATCGATTTCATTATCGGGTGGATAATCCCGCCGCCACGGGCGGTATTGCTCGGCGTAACCGGGGCCAGCACGGTTTCCGCCAGGGTTAACGCATAAGCGATCCCCAGCGTTTTTTTGCCAAACAGCGAGATAAAGTAGTAGCCAATGCGCGATCCCAGGCCGGTTTTATTCAGGCTCAGAGAGATCATGATCGAGAAACCGATCAGCCAGATGAGTTGGTTGGAGAACCCACTCAGTGCATCGTCCAGCGCGGCCCCCGGCTTGCCAGGGTTGGTCACTCCGGTCACAGCCACCAGCGCAATGGCAATGATGGATACGGCGCCGATCGGCATCGCCTTGCCGATAATGGCAATGATGGTCCCGATAAACAGGGCCAGCAAATGCCAGGCATTCGGTGCCACCCCTTCTGGAACAGGGATCACAAACCAGATCAGCAAAGCGGCGATAACGGCACAGAGGGAGGGAACGGGTTTGAGCGGCGTTAGTTTATCCATAACATACCCACTTTTATCAACGGGATCGGCATCTTAATAGCAAGATGGATAAGAGCGTGAAGCTCACGCTCTGAGTCCGTTTATCTTAGTGAGAATGGAGCGGTTTTCTCAATGATATGTATCAACTAACCGGGTGTTACAGCTCACACTTCGCGAACTTTGGCACTCATCCACAGCGCCAGGATGGCAAGCAGAGTAATCAGGTAGTAAACCGCATAGTGCCCAAAGTTTTCTACCAGCGCGCCTTGCAGTACACCGGCCAGGATCACCCCGGTCGAAATGCTGTTGGTAAACATGGTGGTCGCGGCACCGGGCCGCCCCGGCATCAAATCCTGAAAATACAACATGCCGATCCCGGCAATAATGCCGATAAACACCGCGTTGAACAGCTGCAAGATCATCAGGGCCGACTGGAACTTGAACAACACCAGCCCGGCATAAAACAGCACGCCTGCCGCCACCGCAAACAGCATCATATTGCGTTTGCCAAAGCGTTTGACGTAATAACCCGCCAGCAGCATAGCCGGGATTTCCAGCCCGGCGGCGGTGCCCATCAGCCAACCTGCCAGCCGTTCAGGCAAGCCCAAATCGGCGGTGATGTACAGCGGCATGTCGATGATATACATGGTGTTGCAGGTCCACATCAGCATCGAAGCCACAAACAGCAGGCGCACATCGGGATCGCGCCAGGCGCTGATTGGCGCAATAGGCGGAGAATCTACGCTGATCTCAACGTCGGCACGGGGCACCGAAGGCAATATCAGCCACACCAGCAGCACGCTGACGGCAAAAATCAGCGCCGCAATCATAAACATCACGGTAAAGCCGTAGTTCAGTGCCAACATAAATGACAGCGGCGGGCCGATCACCCAGGCCAGTGAAAGCTGAGCACGCATCACCGAACTGAACATCACCACTTCACGTGCCGAGCTGTCCGCATACTCACGCGCCAAGGCAAAAATCTGCGGCATGGCGGTATTGGCAATCGCGGCCAGCAGCACGCCTACGGTGATCAACGTCAGATAATCACGGTTGAATGCAAACAACAGGCTATTGGCCAGCGCCATGGCACAGCACACCAGGATCAGCTTGCGCCGATCGCCACGGGTATCCGAACGCTTGGCCAACAGGAAGCTGACGATGATCCCGGCGATGGCATTCACGGTATAGAACATGCCTACCCATAGCGGCCGCACCTTTACCTCGGTGGTCAGAAACAGGCTTAGCGTGGGGGCTTGCAGCGCTCCAGCAATGCCGGTCAGGAAGGCTATTAGCAGGAAGGCGGCAAAAACGGGATTAAAACGGCGCGGTAACCAGCGTCTGAAACTCATAGCGATATCCCTATCCAGAAATAAAGAAGGCTATGCTACAGAAGGAAAATTGCCGAAGGAAGTAAAGACGGCAGATAAAAATGCCAGTGGGTAACCCCACTGGCTGGTGAAAAGCACCATTACTCAGAAACACTTTTGCGGTGAACGTCAGATACGCTCACGGTATTGCTTGTCGCTCAGCGTGGCGATGTCCCACTGGGTCAAGTGGGCCAGCATCTCCAGCCGCGCCTGTTCAGGGACCACCTGCAGCCAATCGGCCTGCTGGCGGCGGATGGCGGTGAAATAACGCTGATAAAACTGTTTAGTTAACAGAACCGTCATTTGTTATCCCTCCGCTGATTCAACTGCCCTCATTATCGGCGTAATATAGGGAAAGATAAATTGACGACTTGATGCCAGAGAGTTCCTCTTTTATGTCCACCTCACGCCTGCAACAACAGTTCATTCGCCTGTGGCAACGCTGCCATGGCCAAACCACCGAAACCACGCTGCAAGAGTTGGCAGAGGTACTCAGCTGTTCCCGCCGCCATGTTCGTTCGCTGCTGGGAGCCATGCAGCACGAGGGTTGGCTGACCTGGCAGGCCGAGTCCGGCCGGGGTAAACGTTCACAGCTCAGCTTTCACTACACCGGATTGGCACTGCAACAACAGCGCGCCGAGGAACTGCTGGAACAGGATCGCATCGACCAACTGGTTCAACTGGTGGGCGATAAAGACGTAGTACGCCAAATGCTGCTTTCCCAGCTGGGGCGCAGCTTCCGCCAGGGGAAACATATCCTGCGCGTGCTCTACTATCGTCAGCTTTACAACCTGTTACCCGGTTCGGCACTGCGTCGTTCAGAAACCCACCTGGCAAGACAGATTTTCAACGGCCTGACACGGGTAAATGAGGAAAACGGGGAACTTGAGCCCGATCTTTCACATCATTGGCAAACGCTCACCCCTTTACACTGGCGCTTTTATCTTCGCCCGGCGATCCATTTTCATCATGGCCGTGAGCTGGAAATGGAAGATGTTATCCATTCACTCAACCGCCTGATCCCACAACCGCTATTTTCACATATCGACAGGATCGTCTCACCTACGCCCTATGTCATCGATGTATATCTGCACACGCCGGACTATTGGCTGCCCTGGCTGCTGAGCAGCGTACATGCCATGATCCTGCCGCGCGAATGGCAGAACCTGCCGGATTTTGCCCGCCATCCGATTGGCACCGGCCCCTATCGGGTGATACACAACAACCAAAGCCAGATGAAAATTCATGCCTTTGACGACTACTTTGGCTATCGTGCCCTGATCGATGAGGTCAACATTTGGGTATTGCCGGAAATCACCGAAGAGCTGGCGCACTCCGGCGTCCAGTTACAAGGGGATGATACCGGCAGGAACGAGCTGGAAAGCCGCCTCGAAGAAGGCTGTTATTTTCTGTTGTTCGACCAGCGTTCGGCACTGGCGGCCGATCCGGCAATCCGCAGTTGGTTAAGCGAACTGATCAACCCTATCGCGCTGCTGAGCCACGCCGGGCCGCTCTACCAACGTTACTGGGCTCCGGCCTATGGCATTCTCCCGCGCTGGTTGCATAATCGTGTGCTGGGGCAGCAGCCCAAGCCTGCGGGCTTAACCGAATTGACCCTGACCTTCTATAACGAACACTCCGAGTTCCACGCAATCAAGCAGGCTATCGCCTCTCTACTAGCCGAACAGGGTATCAAACTCAATGTGCAGGCCGTGGATTATGAAGTCTGGCATAAGGGCAAGGCGCAAAGCGATCTGTGGTTAGGCAGCGCCAACTTCACCCTGCCGCTGGAGTTTTCTCTGTTTGCCACGCTGTACGAATTACCGCTGATACAACATTGTCTGACGGAGGATATCGCGCAGGATGCCGCTCAGTGGCGGGAAAATCGCCTGTCCATGGCCGAGTTTTGCCAGCGCCTGGTCAGCAGCCATCAGTTGCATCCGTTATTCCATCACTGGCTGCAACTGCATGGTCAACGCAGCATGCGCGGGGTACGGATGAATACTCTCGGTTGGTTCGATTTTAAATCTGCGTGGTTTGCGCCACCGGAAGCATAATCGCCTTTCACCCACGCCCCTAAGCCTCTACAATAGCGCCGACTCAACGGGGTGCGGAGAACAAGCCAATTTTTGGCCAACGGTTTTCCGCTGAGAGCACACCCGTCGAACCTGATCCGGTCAATACCGGCGGAGGGATTTGAGCATGGCGCGTTAGCCTTCGTTAACCCAGCCCTCAGATACCTTTGCCCCTTTACTATTAGGAGTGCAAAGTGGTCAAAAAATACCTGCCCTGTTTATTATTGCTAGCGGCGATGCCCGTCCTGGCCAAGCCAACGCTGACGGTCTACACCTACGACTCTTTCGCTGCCGACTGGGGCCCGGGCCCAGCGGTAAAAAAAGCCTTTGAGGCCGAATGTGACTGCGAATTGAAATTCGTGGCGCTGGAAGACGGCGTATCGTTACTCAACCGCCTGAGAATGGAAGGCAAGAACAGCGCCGCCGACGTGGTTTTGGGCCTGGACAACAACCTGCTGCAAGCCGCGCAGCAAACCGATCTGTTCACCGCCAGCCAAGTCGATACTAGCAAGCTCACCGTTCCCGGTGGCTGGCACAACCAGACCTTCGTTCCCTACGACTATGGCTACTTTGCTTTCGTCTACAACAAAGACAAGCTGAAGAACCCGCCGACCAGCCTGAAAGAGTTGGTGAGCAGCGACCGCCCCCTGAAGATCATCTATCAGGATCCGCGCACCAGCACACCTGGCCTTGGCCTGCTGCTCTGGATGCAGAAAGTGTATGGCGACGAAGCACCGCTCGCCTGGCAACAGTTGGCGAAGAAAACCGTCACCGTGACCAAAGGCTGGAGTGAAGCCTACGGCCTGTTCCTGAAAGGGGAAGGCGACATGGTACTGAGCTACACTACCTCCCCCGCCTACCATCTGATCGAAGAGAAAAAAGACCTTTATGCGGCGGCCAGCTTCAGTGAGGGGCACTACCTGCAAATCGAAGTCGCTGGCAAGCTAAAGGCCAGCAAACAGCCAGAACTGGCCGAGCGCTTCATGCAGTTTATGGTCTCCCCGGCCTTCCAGAACACCATTCCTACCGGAAACTGGATGTACCCGGTGATCAAGACGGAACTGCCTGCCGGTTTTGAACAGATGACCGTGCCGCAAACGGCATTACAATTCAGCTCCGAGGAAGTGGCACAACAGCGTGGTAACTGGATCCGGGCATGGCAAACCGCCGTCAGCCACTGATCCCCCGCTGGTTATGGCCGGGGCTGATGGCCGCCGGTCTGATCCTGCTGATCGCGTTGGCGGCCATGGGCTCGCTGTGGCGTCATGCGCCCGAAAGCGATTGGCGTAGCCTGTGGCAGGACAGCTACCTGTGGCACGTGGTGCGCTTTACCTTTTGGCAGGCGCTGCTCTCCGCCGTAATCTCGGTGGTGCCTGCCATCTGGCTGGCCCGGGCGCTGTACCGCAGACGTTTCCCTGGCCGCAACCTGCTGCTGCGCCTGTGCGCCATGACGCTGGTGCTGCCGGTGCTGGTGGCGGTGTTTGGCATGCTGAGCGTCTACGGCAGGCAAGGCTGGCTGGCAACGCTGTGTGGTTGGCTGGGCGTGAACTACAGTTTTTCGCCTTATGGTCTGCAAGGTATCCTGCTGGCGCATCTGTTCTTCAATATGCCGCTGGCCACTCGCCTGCTGCTACAGGCGCTGGAGAACATTCCCACCGAGCAGCGACAACTGGCCGCGCAGCTGGGGATGAACGGCTGGCAGCAGTTCCGCTTTGTGGAATGGCCTGCGTTACGCCGCCAGATCTTACCCAGCGGCGCACTGGTATTTATGCTGTGTTTTGCCAGCTTTGCAACCGTGCTGTCGTTGGGCGGCGGGCCGCAGGCTACCACCATAGAACTGGCGATCTATCAGGCCTTGAGTTACGACTACGATCTCAGCCGCGCTGCGCTGCTGGCGCTGATCCAACTGGCCTGCTGCCTGGGGCTGGTGGTGCTCAGCCAGCGTTTGAGCCAGGCTCTACCGGTTGGCCATACCCACGCCCAGCGCTGGCGCGATCCGCAGGACAGCCTGGGGCGGCGCATTAGCGATACGCTATTGATTGCCGCAGCGCTATTGTTGCTGTTGCCTCCGTTGCTGGCGGTGATCATCGACGGTGCCAACCAAACGCTGGTCACCGTGCTGCAACAGCCCATTCTCTGGCAGGCCCTGTTCACCTCACTGCGCATCGCACTTGGGGCGGGTATTTTATGTGTCGTATTGACCATGATGCTGCTGTGGAGCAGCCGTGAACTGAAGCTGCGGCAACGGGCCGCCTGGGGCCAAACGCTGGAACTGAGCGGCATGGTGATCCTGGCGATGCCGGGTATTGTGCTGGCTACCGGTTTCTTCCTGTTGCTAAGCGATACCACTGGGCTGCCGCAGTCGCCGTATGCGCTGGTGATCCTCACCAATGCGTTGATGGCGGTGCCCTACGCGCTGAAAGTGCTGGAAAATCCGATGCGCGATCTGGCCGAGCGTTATAATCCGCTCTGCTTATCGCTGGATATCCACGGCTGGCAGCGGCTGCGCTGGATCGAGCTGAAAGCGTTGCAACGCCCGCTGGCGCAGGCTCTGGCTTTTGCCTGTGTGCTGTCGATTGGCGATTTCGGCGTGGTAGCGCTGTTCGGCAACGAGCAGTTCCGTACTCTGCCTTTTTATCTCTATCAGCAGATTGGCGCATACCGTAGCAACGATGGGGCCGTGACCGCCCTGCTGCTGCTGTTGCTCTGTTTCCTGCTGTTTACCCTGATTGAACGTTTACCGGGCCGCCATGCTGACGCTTGAAAAACTGACCTATCTGTACGAACACCTGCCGATGCGTTTTGACCTGCGCATTCAGCCGGGAGAACATGTCGCGGTACTAGGCCCTAGCGGCGCAGGAAAAAGCACCTTGCTAAGCCTGATCGCGGGTTTCCTGCCAGCCGCCAGCGGCAAACTGTGGCTCAACGGAAGCGATCATACCGCTTCGCCACCGGCCAAACGCCCGGTATCGATGCTGTTTCAGGAAAACAATCTGTTTGCCCACCTGACGGTCAGGCAAAACATCGGCCTGGGGCTGGATCCTGGCCTGCACCTAACCGCCGCCCAGCAGGAACAACTGGCACAGATTGCCCAGCAGGTCGGGCTGGAAGAACATCTGCAACGCCTGCCGTCGCAGCTTTCCGGCGGGCAGCGGCAACGGGCAGCCTTGGCGCGTTGCCTGATCCGCCAGCAGCCGATCCTGCTGCTCGATGAGCCTTTCTCTGCACTCGATCCGGCACTACGCAGTGAGATGCTGCAACTGCTGCAAAACGTCTGCGACCAGCGCCAACTCACGCTGCTGATGGTGTCACACAATCTTGAGGATGCTGCCCGCATCGCGCCGCGTACCTTGCTGGTCGTGGATGGGCGGATTTATTACGACGGCCCGACCCAGGCGCTGGTCAGCGGCAGTGCACCGGAGGCCCAGGTGCTGGGTATTCTGGTTAAACCGTGATCTACCACGCGTTTTTTATGCTGAACCAATAAACCTGTTGTGCGAATTTTGCACCTGTGGTTTTATAAAATTCTGTTTTTTACTATTGATGATAAGGCTCCCTGTGATCGCATCCTCGCTGACCTCGACCCTACTAACAACCGCGCTACCAGCCGCGGTGGTCGTCGTGCGTGTGGTGGTGGTCGTCGGCAACGCGCCGTAGGGTCCGAATCAACGCATCGATTCCCAAACCCCGCCGGCGCAAACCGGGCGGGGTTTCTTCTTTTAGTCCCCCTGCCCAGAAAAGCTAACCGGCCCAGAGAAAAGGATAGGCACATGGCAACTTCGGGCACGCCACACCAAGGCCAACGTATTACCGGCGCACAGCTGATCGTGCATCTGCTGGAGCGTCAGGGTATCACCACTATTGCAGGCATTCCCGGTGGCGCAGCGCTGCCGCTGTACGATGCTCTGAGCCAAAGCACCGTCATCCAGCACGTGCTGGCCCGCCACGAGCAAGGGGCCGGTTTTATGGCGCAGGGCATGGCACGTACCAACGGCAAGGCGGCGGTCTGTATCGCTTCCAGTGGCCCGGGAGCCACCAATCTGGTGACCGCTATTGCCGACGCCAAGCTCGATTCAATCCCGCTGGTGTGTATCACCGGCCAGGTATCATCCTCAATGATCGGCACCGATGCCTTCCAGGAAGTCGATACCTACGGTATCTCTATCCCCATCACCAAATACAACCATCTGGTCCGCGATATCAGCGATCTGCCACAGGTGATCTGCGACGCGTTCCGCATTGCCGAATCCGGCCGTCCAGGCCCGGTGTGGATCGACATCCCGAAAGACGTGCAAACCGCCGAAATTGAGTGGGATTCATTACCGCCAATGGCCGTACCCGACGCCCCTCCGGCGTTTGACAGTAAGCTGGTTGAACAGGCTGCGGCCATGATCAATCAGGCCAAGCGGCCTATTCTGTATCTGGGTGGCGGCATTATCTGCGCAGAAGCCCATAAACCGGCGCTGGAAATGGCCGAGCGCTCCAACCTGCCAACCACCATGACGCTGATGGCATTGGGCGCAATGCCGGTAGAACACCCACTGTCATTAGGCATGTTGGGGATGCATGCCGCGCGCAGCACCAACTTTATACTGCAGGAAGCCGATCTGCTGATCGTGTTGGGCGCCCGTTTCGACGACCGGGCAATCGGTAAAACCGAGCAATTCTGCCCGAACGCCAAGATTATCCACGTGGACATCGACCGTGCCGAACTGGGCAAGGTAAAACAGGCCAATATTGCCATCCATGCCGACGTCGGCCAGGTGCTGCAACAGCTGTTACCGATGATTGAAGCACAGCCGCGTACCGAATGGATGAACACCGTTAACGATCTGAAGCGTGAATTCCCGATCAACATGCCAAATGTGGCAGACCCATTGAGCCATTACGGGCTGGTTAAGGCCGCGGCACGCTGCGTGGACGAAAGCGCCATTATCACCACCGATGTAGGCCAGCATCAGATGTGGGTAGCCCAGGCTTATCCACTGAGCCGCCCGCGCCAGTGGCTGACCTCCGGCGGTTTGGGCACCATGGGCTTTGGTTTGCCTGCTGCGATTGGTGCAGCCCTGGCAGAGCCTCAGCGCAAGGTGCTGTGTTTCTCCGGTGACGGCAGCCTGATGATGAATATTCAGGAGATGGCGACCGCCGTTGAGCATAATCTGGACGTGAAAATCATCCTGATGAACAACCAGGCCTTGGGGTTGGTACACCAGCAGCAGACGCTGTTCTATCAACAGCATATCTTTGCCGCCACCTATCCAAAGCGTACCGATTTCCTGAAAATTGCCGCCGGTTTTGGCTTGGACACCTGCGATTTGAATGCCGAGCCAGATCCACAGGCTGCGCTGCTGGCAGCGATCCAACGCCCTGGCCCTTGCCTGATCCACGCGCTGATCGATATCAACGAAAAAGTCTACCCAATGGTGCCACCAGGTGCCGCCAACATCGAAATGATTGGAGAATAAGCCATGCAATCACTACAAAAGAATCCACAGGTGATCCTGGAGTTGGCGGTACGGAACCATCCGGGCGTAATGACCCACGTTTGCGGCCTGTTTGCCCGCCGTGCCTTTAACGTGGAAGGTATTTTGTGTATGCCGCTGAAAGATGGGACCCAGAGCCGCATTTGGCTATTGGTGGCCGACGATCAGCGCCTGGTGCAGATGATCAGCCAGGTTGAAAAGCTGGAGGATGTATTACAGGTGAAACGCCATAACGAAGATATGCGGGTGTTTGAGCAGTTGGAGGCGTTCTTCCAATAAGCTTTGGCGGCTGAATGTTAAAGGCCGGGAAGTGGTTAGCCCCCGGCCTTAGCTACGTTTCCGTTATCAGTTCAGTAACTGAAGCACATAACGGATCAGTTCCAGTAACGCGATCAGCGCCCCAAGAACGATGATTGCCTTATCGATATCAATCACCCGTTTTCTCCATAACATGGAGTGAGCCACCGCCGCTTACCCTTACATTGCCTGTCACAGCGCAGCACTCAGTTGTTAGATGGGTGCAGTCTCACTCCGGCCAGAGCGCCGGATAACGGCACCATCCGTACACCCGACCAGGACTTGAATGTGTACATGCGCATACCGAAGTAAAGACAGCAGCAGAGCTAACCTGCTGATTATATCTTAACCAATTCAGGGCGCGACATAACAGATTTCCGATTTCTGCGTTTTTGACATTGAGGACGATCGACGATAAAATCAACTACGTTAGATGGGTGCTGTCTCATCCGGTCAGAGTGACCAACTCCAGCCCGGGAAATAAAAAAACCGACCTCACCAGTCGGTTTTTTTACGCCTGAAACCCGCCCGCCAGCACTTTCCATAAATGTTAAAGGCCGGGAAGTGGTTAGCCCCCGGCCTTAGCTACGTTTCCGTTATCAGTTCAGTAACTGAAGCACATAACGGATCAGTTCCAGCAACGCGATCAGCGCCCCAAGAACGATGATTGCCTTATCGATATCAATCACCCGTTTTCTCCATAACATGGAGTGAGCCACCGCCGCTTACCCTTACATTGCCTGTCACAGCGCAGCACTCAGTTGTTAGATAAATGCGGCTTCACTCCGGCCAGAGCATCGGATAACGGCACCACCCGTACACCCGACCAGGGCTTGAATAGGTACATGCGCACACCGAAGTAAAGACAGCAACAGCGCTAACCCGCTGATTGTATCTTAACCAGCCCAAGGCATGACATACTAGATATCCGATTTCTGAGCTTTTGACATTGGAGGGTATCAAAGATAAAATTGATCCGGTTAGATGAATGCGGCTTCAACCGGTCAGAGTCTCCATCTCTGAATCGGAAAATAAAAAAACCGACCTCACCAGTCGGTTTTTTTACGCCTGACATCAGCCCGCCAGCACTTTCCACAACAGGTGTCGATATACCGGCATCAACGCCTGCTGATACATGTAATAGAAACACACCAGCGCCCCTCCCCAGCTAGCAATACAGGCCAACCGCAGCCGCTTCGGCGTTAGCCAGCGCGTCAGCTTATCGGCACTGCGCTTTCCTTCACGCCACCAGCGCCAACTCAGCCAGGCCGCCAGCCAGACCAGCACCACCACGCCAAACAACAGCCATTTGAACAACGCGCTGTTGGCGCTAGCAGGAATATCGATCGCGACTCCCGCCAGAATACCAGGGAAGAAATAGACCGGTGGCCAGGTCAGGCAACCGATGATATTTGGCAGGGCAAATTTGTAGGGAGGAAGATCAAGCATGCCGGCCACCATCGGCACCAGCGGGCGCGTCGGGCCAACAAAGCGACCGATCAAAATGGTAACGATACTGTGCTGATGCAGCGCATGCTCGGTTTTATCCAGCATCGCCTTGTTCTTTTTCAGGAACGACCAGCGGTGCAGCGGCCCCTTGAAGGCCCGGCCGATAAAGTAGGAGATCCAATCCCCCAGCAGACAACCGACAATGCCCGCCCCCCAGGCCATATAAAAGTCCACCTGTCCGCTGCCGATCAATGCGCCAATACTGGCCATCATTACCGTGCCCGGCAATAACAAACCGACCAACGCCAGCGACTCCAGGAACGCCACCAACATGACCACCACCAGGGTGAAAGCCAATGACTGGGTGATCAACTGCTGTAAATAGGCTTCCATTAAACCTCTGTTGGTATGCTAAACATATGGGCGAAGGATTGTCCGGCGCGGGCCAGGGGGAGTCAATCGTTGAATTGTATGTAGATTTAGCCAATCCGGCCAGTGATAGACAATTACTGTATAAAAACCCATACTATAAACACCTATAGAACATCGATGATCAGGAACTAGTGACATCTCTACAGCAGGGTTTCTTACTCACTCGCCATTGGCGTGATACGCCCGCCGGTACCGAAGTTGAGTTCTGGCTGGCAACCGATAGCGGGCCACAACGGCTACGGCTGGCCCCACAGACCTCCGTGGCATTCATTCCCGCCGAACAGCGTCAGCGGGCCGAGTTGCTGCTGCGTGAAGAGCGTCATGTCGAGCTGAAACCCCTGCCGCTGCAGGATTTCCACTCCCGTCCGGTGATGGGCCTTTATTGCCGCCAGCATCGTCAGTTGATCAAGTTGGAAAAGCTGCTCAAAGAGGGCGGCGTCAACGTATTTGAGGCCGATATCCGCCCGCCAGAACGCTATCTGATGGAGCGCTTTATCACCGCTCCGGTGTGGTTCAACGGTCAACCCGACGGTCATGGCCTGTGGCTCAACGGCCAGATGAAGCCAGCCCCAGACTACCGCCCCACTCTAAAGCTGGTATCACTGGATATCGAAACCACCGCCCATGGCGAGCTTTACTCCATCGCGTTGGAAGGCTGTGGCCAGCGCCAAGTGTATATGCTCGGACCTGCCAACGGCGGCACTGAGGTGCTGGATTTCGAGCTGGAATATTGCAACAGCCGCCCACAGCTGCTGGAACGCCTGAACCAATGGCTGGAGCAGCACGATCCAGACGCCATTATCGGCTGGAACCTGGTGCAGTTCGATCTGCGGGTACTGCAAAAACACGCCGAGCGGTATCAGATCCCCCTGCGCTTTGGCCGTGGCGGTAACCTGTTGGAGTGGCGCGAGCACGGCTTTAAGCAAAACCACTTCTTCGCCTCGGCCTCCGGGCGATTGATTATCGACGGTATCGAGGCGCTGAAGTCGGCCACCTGGAACTTCCCGTCCTTCAGCCTGGAATATGTGGCGCAAACGCTGCTTGGGGAAGGGAAATCGATCGACAATCCTTACCAGCGGATGGCGGAAATAGACCGCCGTTTTGCCGAAGATAAACCCGCTCTGGCCCGCTATAACCTGAAAGACTGCGAGCTGGTGACGCGCATTTTCGCCAAAACCGAACTGTTGACCTTCCTGCTTGAGCGCGCCACCGTGACCGGCCTGGCGGCCGATCGCAGCGGCGGTTCGGTGGCGGCCTTCAACCACCTTTATATCCCGCGCATGCATCGTCAGGGCTATGTGGCCCCCAACCTTGGGGAGTTGCCGGAAGAGCACAGCCCCGGCGGCTTTGTGATGGATTCACAGCCCGGCCTGTATGATTCGGTGCTGGTACTGGATTACAAAAGCCTGTATCCGTCGATCATCCGCACCTTCCTGATCGATCCCGTCGGGCTGGTAGAAGGCATGCAGCACCCGGATGATGAAAACTCGGTGCCGGGTTTTCGCCAGGCTCGTTTCTCCCGCACCAAACACTGCCTTCCCGAGATTGTTCGCCAGATCTGGCAGGGGCGCGAAGCGGCCAAACGCCACAACAACAAGCCGCTGTCGCAGGCACTCAAGATCATCATGAATGCCTTCTACGGCGTGCTGGGATCGAGCGGCTGTCGCTTCTTCGATCCCCGGCTGGCTTCTTCGATCACCCTGCGCGGCCATGAGATCATGCGCCAGACGCGAGAGTTGATCGAAGCTAAAGGTTACCAGGTGATCTACGGCGATACGGACTCGACCTTTGTCTGGCTGAAAAAGGCCCACAGTGAACAGCAGGCCGCCGAGATTGGCCGCGAGCTGCTCGATCACGTCAATCAATGGTGGCATCAGCATCTACAACAGCAATATGGGCTGGAAAATGCGCTGGAGCTGGAGTTTGAAACCCACTACTCCCGCTTTTTAATGCCTACCATCCGCGGTGCCGAGCAGGGCAGCAAAAAACGCTACGCCGGGTTGATCAGCAAACCGGACGGCAGTGAAGAGATGGTGTATAAAGGGTTGGAAACGGTACGCACAGACTGGACCCCGCTGGCGCAGCAGTTTCAGCAGCAGCTCTATCAACGCATCTTCAAGCGCCAGCCCTATCAAGACTTTGTACGCGATTACGTGGCCAAAACGCTGAACGGCGAATTTGACGACCGGCTGGTGTACCGCAAACGCCTGCGGCGCAAGCTGGACGACTATCAACGCAATGTCCCGCCACACGCCCGAGCAGCCCGCCTGGCCGATGACTATAATCGTCAACAGGGGCGGCCGCTGCAATATCAGAACGGTGGCTGGATAAGCTATGTAATGACGCTAGCCGGGCCAGAGCCGTTGGAAACCCGGCAATCCGCGATCGATTACGACCATTATCTCGAACGCCAGCTGCAACCGGTGGCAGACGCTATACTTCCCTTCCTGTACGACGATTTTTCGGCGTTGGTAACCAGGCAGATAGGCCTGTTCTGAGCGGTCAAAGCTGGGGGTAATACCACCCCATGGGGAAACCCTTTCTTTTTACTGGTGTTAGTCGGCATTTGGGAAGATAAAATCATCGGGTTTTACAGGTGACGAATGCGCCGCCTTCCATTACCATAGCGCCCTTCCCAAATTCTGAACCACTATTCACAACATCGTTGTCGCCATGCCGTCACCAGACGTCTGGCGTAACAGGCTATTATCCGCTAAATGAAAATAAAGCTCGCCAACCGGTAACAACGCGGTGGCAGGCAAGATGCCGGGAATAGCAAGCAGTTGAAACAGGTTACCCAGGGCTTATCTGCCGGGTAGCAAGACTTACTTAATAAGAATCGAGCCGACAAACTATGCCTTTTACACTTGGTCAACGCTGGATCAGCGATACGGAAAGCGAATTGGGACTGGGAACCGTGGTAGCACTTGACGTGCGCATGGTCACCCTGCTTTTCCCCGCAACCGGTGAAAACCGCCTCTATGCCAGAAACGACTCGCCAATCACCCGCGTGATGTTTAACCCGGGCGACACCATCAGCAACCACGAAGGCTGGCAGTTGCAGGTGGAGGAAGTCAAAGAGGATAACGGCCTGTTGACCTATATCGGCACGCGTCTGGACACCCAGGAAAGCGGCGTCGCTATGCGTGAAGTGCTGCTGGACAGCAAGCTGACCTTCAGTAAACCGCAAGACCGCCTGTTTGCCGGTCAGATTGACCGCATGGATCGCTTTGCGCTGCGTTTCCGCGCCCGCAAATACCAGAGCGAGCAGTATCGCCTGCCGTTCGCTGGCCTGCGCGGCATGCGCGCCAGCCTGATCCCGCACCAATTGCATATCGCCTACGAGGTCGGCCAGCGCCATGCACCGCGCGTTCTGTTGGCCGATGAAGTGGGCCTGGGTAAAACCATCGAAGCCGGGATGATTATTCATCAGCAACTGCTGGCTGGCCGCGCCGAACGCGTGCTGATCGTGGTACCGGAAACCCTGCAACATCAGTGGCTGGTTGAAATGATGCGTCGCTTCAACCTCTATTTCTCACTGTTTGACGATAGCCGCTATTCCGAAGCGATGCTCGACAGCAGCAACCCGTTCGAAACCGAACAGTTAGTGATCTGCTCGCTGGATTTCGTGCGTCGCAACAAACAGCGCCTTGAGCAGTTGGCCGATGCCCACTGGGATCTGCTGGTGGTAGACGAAGCTCACCATCTGGCCTGGAGCGAAGAAGCGCCGAGCCGTGAATATCAGGTGATTGAACAGTTGGCGGAGCACATCCCGGGCGTACTGCTGCTGACGGCAACCCCGGAGCAGCTTGGCCAGCAAAGCCACTTTGCCCGCTTGCGCCTGCTGGATCCCAGCCGTTTCCATGACTACCAGGAGTTTGTCACCGATCAGCAGAAATACCGTCCGGTAGCCGATGCGGTGACGCTGCTGCTGAGCGGCGAGCGTCTGGCGGATGACAAGCTGAACCTGCTGGGCGAGCTGATCGACGAGCAGGACATTGAGCCACTGCTGAAAGCGGCCAACAGCGATACCGACAACAGCGAACAGGCGCGCCAGGAACTGGTCACCATGCTGATGGATCGCCACGGCACCAGCCGCGTGCTGTTCCGTAACACCCGTAACGGCGTAAAAGGCTTCCCACGCCGTCACCTGCACCAGATCAAACTGCCGTTGCCAACGCAATATCAGACGGCGATCAAGGTGTCCGGCATCATGAGCGCCAAGAAAACCGTCGAAGCCCGCGCCCGCGACATGCTCTACCCAGAACAGATTTATCAGGAGTTCGAAGGGGAGAATGCGACCTGGTGGAACTTCGATCCGCGCGTTGAGTGGCTGCTGGATTATCTGGTCGCCAACCGTCATGAGAAAGTGCTGGTGATTTGCGCCCAGGCCGCGACCGCTCTGCAACTGGAGCAGGTGCTGCGCGAGCGCGAAGCGATCCGCGCCGCCGTGTTCCACGAAGGGCTGAGCATTATCGAACGCGATCGCGCCGCCGCCTACTTCGCTTCACAGGAAGAAGGCGCGCAGGTACTACTGTGCTCCGAAATCGGTTCGGAAGGGCGTAACTTCCAGTTTGCCAGCCAGATGGTGATGTTCGATCTGCCGTTCAACCCGGATCTGCTGGAACAGCGTATTGGCCGTCTGGATCGTATTGGCCAGATGCACGATATCCAGATCATGGTGCCGTACCTGGAAAACACCGCTCAGGCCGTGCTGGGCCGCTGGTTCCATGAAGGGCTGGATGCCTTCGAGCACACCTGCCCTACCGGCCGACCGATTTATGACAGCTGCTACGAGCAACTGATTGGCTACCTGGCCGCCCCTACCGAGCAGGAAGGTCTGGACGAGTTTATCCATGCCTGTAACCAGCAGCACAAACAGTTGAAAACGCAGCTGGAACAGGGCCGTGACCGTCTGCTGGAAATGCACTCCAACGGCGGTGACAAAGCGCAGGCACTGGCGGAAGCCATTGCGGCGCAGGACAATGACGTTAACCTGGTGAGCTTTGCACTCAACCTGTTCGATATCGTCGGTATCAATCAGGAAGACCGCAGCGACAACCTGATCGTCCTGACCCCGTCCGACCATATGCTGGTACCGGACTTCCCTGGGCTACCGCAAGATGGCTGCACCGTGACGTTTGATCGCGAGCAGGCGCTGTCGCGTGAAGATGCCCAGTTTGTCAGTTGGGAACATCCAATTATCCGCAACGGGCTGGATCTGATCCTCTCCGGCGACACCGGGAGCTGTGCGGTTTCCCTGTTGAAAAACAAGGCACTGCCGGTGGGCACCCTGCTGGTCGAACTGGTGTATGTGGTTGAGGCCCAGGCCCCTAAACACCTGCAGTTGACCCGCTTCCTGCCGCCAACGCCGATCCGCATGTTGATGGATCGCAAGGGAACCAACCTGGCGGCACAGGTCGAGTTCGAAAGCTTTAACCGCCAACTGAACGCGGTCAATCGCCACACTTCCAGCAAGCTGGTCAATGCGGTGCAGCAAGAGGTACACGTGATGCTGCAACAGGCAGAAAGTCTGGTGGAAGAACAGGCGCGCGCCCTGATCGAACAGGCCAAGCAAGAGGCCGATGACAAGCTGAGCACCGAGCTGGCACGTCTGGAAGCCCTGAAAGCGGTTAACCCGAATATCCGTGATGACGAAGTCGAAGCGCTGGAGTTCAACCGCAAGCAGGTGCTGATTAACCTCAACGAAGCGGGATGGCGGCTGGATGCTATTCGCCTGGTAGTGGTGACGCACCAGTGATCCACACAGCGGGGAGCCAAGGCTCCCCGGTTTGCCCTTCTCAGCGGAGCTAACATGGAACCTTACAATCCCCCGCAAGATCCGATGCACGTACTGTATCAGGATGAGCACATCATCGTGGTCAACAAACCTAGCGGACTGCTTTCCGTGCCTGGCCGTGCTCCGGAGAACAAGGACAGCCTGATGACGCGTATCCAGGCAGACTTTCCGGCGGCAGAATCCGTGCATCGCCTGGATATGGCGACCAGCGGGGTGATCGTGGTGGCATTGAACAAGGCCGCCGAGCGTGAGCTAAAACGCCAGTTCCGCGAGCGCGAGCCGAAAAAATGCTATATCGCCCGCGTGTGGGGGCATATGGCACAGGATGAAGGGTTGGTGGATTTACCGCTGATTTGCGACTGGCCGAACCGGCCCTTGCAGAAAGTGTGTTTCGAAACCGGCAAGGCTGCGCAGACCGAATATGTGGTGCTTTCCCGGGACCCGGATGGCAGCACGCGGGTCAAGCTGCTGCCCATCACCGGGCGCTCACACCAATTGCGCGTGCATATGCTGGCATTGGGTCACCCCATTCTCGGCGATGGCTTCTACGCCCCGCCAGAGGCCAAGGCGATGGCACCGCGCCTGCAACTGCACGCACAAGAGTTGCGTATCACCCATCCCGCGTTCCAGACCCCGATGCATTTTCGCGTAGAACCGGATTTCTGAGTTTTTAAGGGCGCCGCACTCGGCGCCCTTAACGACAACTACTTGAAGCCCTTCTCACGTTTGATCAGGTCGTAGGCGGCCTGGATCTCCTGCGCTTTCTGTTTCGCCATCTCCATCATTTCCGGCGGCAATCCCTTGGCGACCAACTTATCCGGGTGATGCTCGCCCATCAGCTTACGATAGGCACGCTTGATGGTGGTGGCATCGTCGCTGCTGTTCACGCCCAGCACCTTGCAGGCATCTTCCAGCGTCGGGCCACGTTGCGCCTGCTGGTAGCCGCCCTGGGAGTATCCCCCTTGCTGCCCCTGCCAACTGCCGCCGCCAAACTGACGCCCTCCTTCGATCATACTGAGGAACTGATCGAACTGAGCGCGGGAAATACCCAGCTCTTCGGCGATCACATACAGCACCTGGCGTTCATTCGGATGCAATGAACCGTCGGCAAACGCGGCCTGGATTTGAATTTCCAGAAACATCCGAATCAGATCAAAGCGACCAAAACAGATGCTGCGCAACTGCTGCAAGGTTTCACGCAGCGGGAACTGGCTGTGCTTGCCTTCGCGGAACGCTTGCTGCGCCGCGGTACGGGCTTCGCCATGCAGCTGCAGGCGGTCCATAAACAGGCTGGCTATCTGGATATCGGCTTCGGTCACCCGCCCTTTCGATTTGGTCAGATGCCCCATAACCTGAAAGGTAGTGCGAAAAAATAACGTCTGCCGCGTTTGCTGGTCGGTAAAGAAGCCCCGGCTGCGCTTGTTATTACGTGCGGTGTCGATCATATGGCCAACGATCAACCCCAGCACGACACCCCAGAATCCGCCGCCAGCCCAAATGGCGACAATCACTCCGAGCAGTTTTCCCCAATACTGCATATACTCCCCAACTATCAAACCGTAATAAGCCGTGTATCCCTATCGGTACGAGCAAGGGTTAAGGCGATTTTTTCCAAGAATTCGATTATCATACCTGTCATTTATCTCTGCGCCTAACGACGACGCAATCGAACGGCAGGATTTAACACTAGCGCAACGCTGATGAGTGATATAGTCTCTGACCGTTTGCCGGACATGACGCCTCTGATGACGGAACACCAATACCGCGTATGAAAAAAAGTTTCCCAACACTGCTGGCCACGTTGATTTGGACGGCAATTTATAGTCAGCACGCGCTGGCAGATCTGGCCGAGCAATGTATGCTCGGCGTGCCTGTTTACGATAAACCGTTGATCAGCGGCGACCCCAACAGCCTGCCGGTCACCATCATTTCCGATGATTCAGAAGCCAACTATCCGAACAACGCACTGTTCACTGGCAACGTCAACGTCGAACAGGGCAACAGCACCCTGACGGCGAAGCAGGTTGAGCTGAAGCAGACGCAAAAAGATGGGCTACCGGATCCGATCCGTACCGTTACCGCCACCGGTGACGTGAACTACGCAGATAATCAGATCAAACTGAAAGGCCCTAAAGCCTGGTCAAACCTGAACACCAAAGATACCGACGTCTATCAGGGCGACTATCAAATGGTAGGTCGCCAAGGGCGTGGTGACGCCGACAAGATGAAGATGCGCGGCCAAAACCGCTACACCATCCTGGAAAACGGTACCTTCACCTCTTGCCTGCCTGGCGATAACAGTTGGAGCGTAGTGGGCTCCGAAGTGATCCTCGATCGCGAAGAAGAAGTGGCCGAAGTGTGGAACGCCCGCTTCAAGATTGGCAAGGTGCCGGTGTTCTACAGCCCCTATTTGCAGCTGCCAGTGGGCAATAAACGCCGCTCCGGCTTCCTGATCCCCAATGCCAAATATGGTAGTAATAACGGCTTCGAGTTCATGCTGCCGTATTACTGGAACATTGCGCCAAACTTTGATGCCACCATCACCCCGCATTACATGACGAATCGTGGCCTGCAGTGGCAGAACGAATTCCGTTATCTGCTGCAACCGGGTCTGGGCACCATGGCCTTCGACTGGCTGCCAAGCGATAGGCAGTTCGAAAAAGACCATGGGGATGTCGACGACAGTAAGCGTTGGCTGTTCTACTGGGGCCATAACGGCGTAATGAATCAGGTGTGGCGTTTCAACGTCGACTACACCAAGGTCAGCGACCCTTATTACTTCACCGATCTGGACTCCAAATACGGCTCCACCACCGATGGCTACGCCACGCAGAAATTCAGCGTCGGTTATGCCGATGAGAACTGGGATGCTACGTTGGCTTCCAAGCAGTTCCAGATCTTCAGCGGGGTGGGCAACCAAAACGCCTATCGTGCACAGCCACAGTTGGATCTCAACTACTATAAATCGGATATTGGCCCGTTTGATTTCCACACCTACGCCCAGGTTGCCAACTTTACCAGCGTCAACCCAAATAACCCGAAAGCCACTCGTTGGCATGTAGCACCGGCGATCAATCTGCCGTTGGCCAACAGTTGGGGTAGCCTGAATACCGAAGCCAAACTGATGGCGACGCATTTCCAGCAGACCATCCCGAACGGTTTTGCCGCCGACTATGCCAGCCGTAACCCGGGGAGCCCGGTTCCCGATCTGGAAGATTCGGTCAACCGCGTACTGCCGCAGTTCAAGACCGACGGCAAAGTGGTGTTCGAACGCCCAATGGATTGGTCAGAAGGTTTTACCCAAACCATTGAGCCGCGTATGCAGTACCTGTACGTGCCTTATCGCGACCAAAGCAACATCTATACCTATGACTCAACCCTGCTGCAAACCGACTACTCAGGCCTGTTCCGCGACCGTTCCTACAGCGGCCTTGATCGTGTCGCCTCGCAGAACCGCGTAGCAGCCGGTGTCACCTCGCGTATTTATGATGACGCACTGGTTGAACGTTTTAACGTATCCGTAGGTCAAATCTACTACCTCAGTCGCTCGCGGACCGGGGATCAAAGTAGCAACTTTGATAATAGCGATGATACCGGCAGCGTCGTCTGGGCTGGTGACACCTATTGGAAGATTGACGATCGCTGGGGCCTGCGTGGTGGTGTGCAATACGACACCCGTCTCGATAGCGTCGCGTTAGGCGACGCGGTTGTGGAATATCGTCAGGATCAGAATCGCATGGTGCAGTTGAACTATCGTTATGCCAGCCCGGAATATATTTCGGCAACCCTGCCGGATATCAGCAACCCGGGCTATCAGGACGGTATTTCACAGGTCGGTATGGTGGCCAGTTGGCCGATTGCCGATCGTTGGGCGGTGGTCGGGGCGTATTACTACGATACCCGTGCGAAACAAACCGCCAACCAATTGGTCGGCCTGCGTTATAACACCTGCTGCTGGGCGGTTAACGTGGGTTATGAGCGTAAGATCACCGATTGGGACAACGGCAATCAGGTCAGCAAGTACGATAACAAAGTTTCATTCAACGTCGAGCTGCGCGGCTTGAGCAGCGATCACAGCCTTGGCACCAATGAAATGCTGCGCTCGGGTATTCTGCCTTACCAGCGCGCATTCTGATATTGATTAACGAATTGAAAAAAAACAACTTTCACCCGCATTTGCGGAAACAGATAACGGGAAATGTATGAAGAACTGGAGAACGCTTCTTCTCGGATTGGTGGTTTGTGCCAATACCGCGTTCGCAGCACCGCAACAAATGGATAAAGTCGCCGCCGTCGTCGATAACGGCGTAGTCCTCGAGAGCGACGTGAACGGCCTGATGCAATCGGTGAAACTCAACGCACAGCAGGCTGGCCAGCAATTGCCAGACGACAATACGTTGCGTCACCAGATCCTTGAACGTCTGATTATGGATAACATCCTGCTGCAGATGGCGCAAAAAATGGGGATCACCGTCAGCGATGCCGATCTGGACAAGGCGATCGGCAACATCGCCGCCCAGAACAAGATGAGTCTGGATCAACTGCGTAGCCGCTTGGCGTATGAAGGTCTGAACTACAACACTTACCGTGCGCAGATCCGCAAGGAAATGCTGACCTCGGAAGTGCGTAACAACGAAGTGCGTCGCCGTGTCACCATCCTGCCACAGGAAGTTGACGCGTTGGCCAAACAGGTCGGCGCACAGAACGGCGGTGAAACCGACATCAACATCAGCCACATCCTGATCCCGCTGCCAGAAAACCCATCGCAGAAGCAGGTTGATGAAGCCGAAGCGCTGGCAAAACGTCTGGCGGGTGAAGCGACCGGCGGTGCCGATTTCGGCAAACTGGCGATCACCTACTCTGCCGACTCACAGGCGCTGAAAGGCGGCCAGATGGGTTGGGGTAAACTGCAGGAAATGCCAACGCTGTTTGCTGAACGTCTGTCCAGTGCCAAAAAAGGCGACGTGGTTGGCCCAATCCGCTCCGGCGTCGGCTTCCATATCCTGAAGGTCAACGATATCCGTGGCGGTACCCAGTCGATTTCCGTGACCGAAGTGCATGCCCGTCATATCCTGCTGAAACCTTCAGTGGTGATGACCGACGATCAGGCACGCGCCAAGCTGCAAGAAGTGGCAGCGGCCATCAAGAGCGGCAAAGCGAAGTTTGAAGACGAAGCCAAACAGCTGTCACAAGATCCAGGCTCTGCCCTGCAGGGCGGCGATCTGGGTTGGGCTTCGCCAGACATGTACGATCCTGCCTTCCGCGATGCGCTGCTGAAGCTGCAAAAAGGCCAGGTCAGCGAGCCGGTACACTCTTCCTTTGGCTGGCATCTGATCCAGTTGATGGATACCCGCCAGGTGGATAAAACCGATGCGGCGCAGAAAGATCGTGCCTACCGCATGCTGTTTAACCGCAAGTTCGCCGAAGAAGCGCAAACCTGGATGCAGGAACAACGTGCCGCTGCTTACGTGAAGATCCTCGATGGAAGCAATGCACCACAATAACCGTATCGTCATCACCCCCGGCGAGCCTGCCGGGGTTGGGCCGGATTTGGTCACCGTACTGGCACAACAGGATTGGCCTGTTGAGCTGGTGGTGTGCGCCGATCCGGCCTTGTTGCTTGAGCGCGCCCGCCAGTTGGCGTTACCGCTCACGCTGCGCGACTACCAGCCAGGCCAGGCTGCACAGCCCCAGCGTGCCGGGACATTAACGGTATTGCCCGTTGCAGCCCCGGAGGCCGTGGTCGCTGGTGAACTTAACGTCGCCAACAGCGCCTATGTGGTCGAGACTCTGGCACGCGCCTGTGACGGTTGCCTGAACGGTGAGTTCGCCGCGCTGGTTACTGGCCCGGTCAACAAAAGCATCATCAACGACGCTGGCGTCGCCTTTACCGGCCATACCGAGTTCTTTGCCGATCGCAGTCATTGTGAACGGGTGGTGATGATGCTGGCTACCGAGGAACTGCGCGTCGCTCTGGCAACGACCCATCTGCCGTTACTTGCAGTCCCGGGCGCCATTACCCAACAGAGCCTGTTCGAAGTGATCACCATTCTCGATCGGGATCTGAAAAACCAGTTTGGCATCCCACACCCGCTGATTTACGTCTGTGGGCTAAACCCACACGCGGGGGAAGGCGGCCATATGGGCCGTGAAGAGCTGGATGTGATTATTCCGGCTTTGGACGAGCTGCGCAGCCGCGGTATCCAACTGATTGGCCCGCTCCCGGCGGATACGCTGTTCCAGCCCAAATATCTGCAACATGCAGATGCGGTGCTGGCGATGTATCACGATCAGGGCTTGCCTGTACTAAAATACCAGGGGTTTGGTCGGGCGGTGAATATCACCCTCGGTTTGCCTTTTATCCGTACCTCGGTCGACCATGGTACCGCGTTGGAACTGGCTGGCAGCGGCACTGCCGATGCAGGCAGCTTCAAAACGGCCTTGGCTCTCGCCATTAAAATGATAATTAACAGCAATGAATAATAGAGTCCACCAAGGGCACTTTGCCCGCAAACGTTTTGGACAGAACTTTTTAACCGATCAGTTTGTCATCGATAGCATTGTCTCAGCCATTCACCCACAGCCGGGCGAAGCGGTAGTCGAAATCGGCCCAGGCCTGGGAGCCTTGACCGAGCCGGTTGGCGCACGGATGGACCGCATGACGGTCATTGAACTTGACCGCGATCTGGCGGCTCGCCTGGCCAATCACCCACAGCTAAAAGACAAGCTGACCATTCATCAGCAAGATGCCATGACGGTGAACTTCGCCGAGCTGGCAGCCGTAGAAGGCCAATCGTTGCGCGTGTTCGGCAACCTGCCGTATAACATCTCGACGCCGCTGATGTTCCACCTTTTCAGCTATACTTCCGCTATCCGCGACATGCATTTTATGCTGCAAAAAGAGGTGGTCAACCGTCTGGTTGCCGGCCCAAACAGCAAGGCATACGGGCGTTTGACCGTGATGGCGCAGTATTATTGTAACGTTATTCCGGTGTTGGAAGTGCCGCCGACAGCGTTCGCACCGCCGCCTAAAGTCGATTCTGCCGTGGTTCGTCTGGTACCACATCTGGTGATGCCCAATATTGTCGGCGATGTGCGCATGCTCAGCCGTGTGACCACCCAGGCATTTAACCAACGCAGAAAAACCATCCGCAACAGCCTGGGCGATCTTTTCACCCCGGAACAGTTGACGGAACTCGGCGTCGATCCGACGCTCAGAGCAGAGAATATTTCTGTAGCGCAGTACTGTAAGCTGGCTAACTGGCTTTCACAACAGCAGGCGCAGCAGCAATAAAGGAGCAGTTGTCATGATTGATTCGCCCCGTGTATGTGTGCAGGTACAGAGTGTGTATGTAGAATCACAATCGATTCCTGAGGAAGAACGTTACGTCTTCGCGTATACCGTTACCATCCGTAATCTGGGGCGCTTTGACGTGCAACTGCTGGGCCGTTACTGGCTGATCACCAACAGCAACGGCCGCCAAACCGAGGTTCAGGGCGAGGGGGTGATCGGTGAACAGCCCATTATCCGGCCCGGCAGCGAGTTCCAATATACCAGCGGTGCGATACTCGAAACCCCGCTGGGCACCATGGAAGGCCACTATGAAATGGTTGATCAGCAGGGTCAGCCATTCCGTACCGCCATTCCGGTGTTCCGTTTAGCCATCCCTACGCTGATCCACTAATATGTCGACATATCTTATCGGCGACGTTCATGGCTGTTTCGATGAACTGCAGTCGCTATTAGCTCAGGTTGATTTCGATCCCCTGCAAGACCAACTTTGGCTGACTGGCGACCTGGTCGCCCGTGGCCCTGGCTCGCTCGAAGTGCTGCGCTACCTCCGCTCTCTCGGCCCGGCATTGCGCATGGTTCTGGGTAACCATGACCTGCACCTGCTGGCGGTGTACGCCGGTATCAGCCGTAACAAACCCAAAGACCGCATTACCCCCTTGCTCGAAGCACCTGATGCTGACGAGTTGATCAACTGGCTGCGTCGCCAACCAGTGCTACAGGTGGATGATGAACGCAAACTGATCATGGGCCACGCCGGCATTACCCCACAGTGGGATATCGAGACCGCACAGATGTGTGCCCGTGAAGTGGAAGCGGTACTCAGCAGCGACAGTTATCCGTTATTTCTGGATGCGATGTACGGCGATATGCCCAACAACTGGAGCCCAGAGCTGAGTGGGCTTGCACGCCTACGCTTTAGCACCAATGCCTTGACCCGCATGCGCTATTGCTTCCCTAACGGCCAGTTGGACATGATCTGCAAAGATGCGCCGGGCACCGCTCCCGCTCCGCTGAAACCCTGGTTTGATCTGCCGCGTCTGGTCGATCCCGAGTACAGTATCATCTTCGGTCACTGGGCTTCACTGGAGGGCAAAGGCACGCCGGAAGGCATCATCGGTCTGGATACCGGCTGCTGTTGGGGTGGGGATTTGACCCTGCTACGTTGGGAAGACAAGCGCTACTTTACCCAGCCAAGCAACCGCCGTGATGCGATAGACGGCGCGGATACGCTGGCGGCTTCTTAAAACGACAATGGGCACCCAAGGGTGCCCATTTGATAGCTAACCCGCCTTAGCGGCGTTCCAGAATCTCAAAACAGTAGCCGTGCGAGTTCAGTGCGTCCGCATCGTGGAAGGCGCTGAATGAGGTTTCCCATTCGTCTGGCTCGTAATCCGGGAAGTAGGTATCTCCGCCTACTTCAGCATCGATATGCGTCAGATACATTCGGGAAGCCCGTGGCAGGAACTGGCTATAAATGCTGCCACCGCCCATCACCATCACTTCCTCCACCTCGCCAGCCGCAGCCAAAGCCTCCTCCAGCGAAGTTACCCAGGTCACGCCAGGTTCTTTACCCGGCTGGCTGCTTAATACGATATTATGACGGCCCGGCAAGGGACGGCCAATCGACTCAAAGGTCTTACGGCCCATAATCACCGGTTTATTTAACGTATTACGTTTAAACCACGCCAAATCCTCCGGCAGGTGCCACGGCATGGCATTTTCCATACCAATAACGCGATCCGCCGCCAAAGCAGCAATCAGGCTGATAATCATTGTTTAACCCTGTATAGGCAGCAAAATTGTTCACACTATACGTAAAGCCCCGGCCACCGTCGATAGACGAATCGAGCGATACTCATATATCGGACGGCTCTGAAGATAAACTCTAATAATCCCAGATCCTTAGAAAAATCCCTAAACGCCGGGACGTTTACGATACAGCCACAGACCCGGTACCGACAGGCCGATCGACAAGGCTCCCACGATAAAACAGGCTTTGAGGAAGTTAGAGATCATCACCGACATCAGGGCTTCGCTGTAGCCCAAATGCGAAATCTCCACCACGCTGATCATCGCGGTATAGGCTGAAATACCGGGGAACATCGGGATCACCGCCGCAACGGTGAACACCTTGGGATGCGCCAGCAGCCAGCGTGACCAATAAATGCCGATGATGCCGATCAGAATGGCGGCCAGGAACGAGCCCCACTCGATATTCATGCCAAAATGCATCAGCAGCATCCGCGATCCATGCCCCAGCGCCCCGAGCAAGGCACAATAGCGCAGCGCTCGTACCGGCACATTGAACACCATGGCAAAGCCGAGCGCGGGTACCGCCGCCAACAGCATGTCCTGTAACAGCGCCCACAGCAGGCTCATGACCACCCCCGCAAATCCCACAGCGACATCGCCATCACCACGCCGATGCAGGTTGCCAGCGTCAGCAGACTGGCCATCGCCCAGCGGGCCAGGCCGGTATTCACGTGGCCTTTAAACATATCGGCTACCGCGTTGATCAGCGGGAAACCGGGAACCAGCAACAGCACGCTGGCCGCCATCGCCACGCTGGAGGTTTGGTGGAAAAGCGGTACGCGTAACAGCAGGCCGGAGACCGACGTGGCCACAAAGGCCGTCAGGCAAAAGTTGATCAGTGGATTCATATGGCGAGCGGTCAGCATCTGGCGCACAAACATCGCCAGGCCGCTGGCCATAAAGGTAACCGCAAAAGCATCTGGCCCGCCGCCGTTGAGCATGCTGAAACAGCCACAGGACAACCCCACCATCAGCACCACCAGCCAACGCGGATAGCGCAACGGGCGGATCTTTTCAAAGCGCCGAGCTACGTCATGGACGTCGGCCAAATGGTGTTCCGCCAGGATCACAATGTGCTGTACCTCGGTCACCATTTGCATGTTGATCCCGCGATCGACGTTCTTCCGTGTGGTGGTCAAGCAGGCATCATTGCTGATGGTGGTCAGCACCACGGCGTTGGCCGAGATGGAGCTTTCTACGCTATCCATGCCAAGCGCCAGGCCCAAACGAGTCGAGAGTTGTTCCACCACCATACTTTCCGCCCCGTGCTGTAGCAGCAGCAACGCACACTGAATACACAGACGGGTGATTTCACGCTGTTGCTGGTTTACACCGGGTAGCTCTGCGGTTAATTCCTTTTTCATATCGCTCAATCACTTCCTCTTAATGAAGCCCCATCATATAACCAGAGATTAGTGTAATAGGTTGATGCACGTCAGGAGGAGTGGCGTTATTATCAGCAGAATTAGGCCTTTTTCAGAGACTCGCTCATGCTTGAAACCTCATTGTTTGTCGCCGGTATTGCCACACTCGGCATGCTTTCCCCCGGGCCAGACTTTTTTCTGGTGATTAAAAATGCGGCGCGCTATCCGCGCCTGGCAGCAATGATGACCGCGTTCGGCGTGATCTGCGGCGTGGCAACTCATATGTCTTACTGTGTCGCGGGCCTGGCGGTAGTCATCACCACCACGCCGTGGTTATTCAACGTGCTGAAATACGCTGGTGCGGTGTACCTGATTTGGGTCGGCATTCAGGCCCTGTTATCACGCGGGGGTAGCAAGATGAACGTCAGCAGCCTGCCTCAACAACAGGTCAGCCTGAAAAGCGCCTTTGTACAAGGTTACCTGTGTAATCTGCTCAACCCGAAAGCCACGCTGTTCTTCCTGGCGGTGTTTACCCAGGTACTGCAAATCAACTCCGGCCTGGGTGAAAAGCTGTGGTACGCCGGAATTATTTTCGGCCTTTCCGCCGTTTGGTGGCCGGTGCTGGTGTTTTTGATCCAAAGCGGGCCGGTGCGCCGTGGGCTGGAGAAAACACAGAAGGTGGTCGATAAGCTGTTGGGCGGGATGTTAATCGCCTTGGGTATCAAAGTCGCGCTGAGCTGAAAAACCGGCGAGGGTAAAACCCTCGCCAAGCTATTACCCTTTCGCCTCTACGACCTCTTCCTCCGGTGCTTTGCCATCAATACTGCCGCGCCAGCCGTTTTGCTGCACGTGAGATAGGCGCTTCTGATCTTGCTCGATGGCCGACGACAGCATTTCTTTAGCCCGTTGCAGGCTGGCGACACGGAACTCGGTATCTTCGTAGTTCTCTAGCGTATCCTCCAGCATCTTCAGGTTATAACGCCGGAAGGTATCCGCCTTTTCACGAGCTTCGTAGGCGTCCAGCCCCAGCAGCTCGAGAGTTTCTCTGCCGATCAGTAACGAGCTTTCAAAGGTTTCCCGTGCGGGTTTCTCCACCCCCAACTGCCGCAATTGATACCAGTGATCCACATCGCGGGCACGCGCCACCACTTTCAGGTGCGGGAAATGGCGTTTGACCAACGCCGTCAGTTGCAGGTTGGCTTCCACATCGTCGATGGCGTTAATCAGGATTTTGGCATGTTCTGCCCCCGCGGCTTCCAACAGATCGGCTCGCGTCGCATCGCCATAGAACACCTTGGTACCAAATTTGCGCAGCGTTTCGATATGGTCCGGATCGTGATCCAACACCACGGTATGCACGCCGTTAGCCAGCAGCATACGGCCGGCGATCTGGCCAAAACGGCCAAAACCGGCGATGATCACGCTGGCATTCTCTTCGTCGATCACGTCTGCCGGGCGTTCGTCCTGTGGGGCATTCTTGGCCAGGCGAGCGGCAACCACCAGCAGCAATGGCGTAGCGGCCATCGAAAGTGCAACGGCCAACGTCAGCGATTTAGCCCATTCGAGCGGTAATACACCGGCCATCTGCGCCGCAGCAAAGATCACAAAGGCAAACTCACTGCCCTGCCCCAGCAAAATGGCGAACAGCCCGCGCTGACGCTTGGGTACCCCAAGCATCGGCGCAACCAGCCACAGCAGTGCCGCCTTCAGCAGCATAAAGCCCAGCAACAGCGAGGCGATCAGCAACGGATGATGGAACAGCGTGCCAAAGTCGATCGACATCCCCACGCCGATAAAGAACAGCCCAAGCAGCAGGCCTTTAAATGGCTGAATATCGCTTTCCAGCGCATGGCGGTATTCGGAACTGGCCAGCAACACGCCAGCCAAAAAGGCTCCCATCGCCATCGATAGCCCAGCCATCTCCAGCAGAATGCCAAAGCCAAACACCAGGAACAGCGCCACGGCGCTAAAAACTTCACGCATGCCGGAACGCGCCACAAAGTGCAGCAAGGGCCGGGTCACATAGCGCCCCAGTAACACCACGACCGCCAGCGCCCCCACCACCTTGGCGGCAGAAAACACAAAGGCACCCAGCGTGGTAGCCGCACCGCTGCTGGCTAGCAGTGGGATCATCGCCACCAAGGGAATGGCAGCAATATCCTGGAACAACAGCACCGCAAACGAACTGCGGCCAATGGGTGAAGGCGTCAGGTTACGCTCACTCATCGCCTGCATGGCGATCGCCGTAGAGGAGAGAGCCAACGTCAAGCCAATCAGCAAGGCCACCTGCCAATTCAGGCCGAGGAAATAGCAGAAGGCGCTCAGCACCAGACCGCATCCCACCATCTGGATGCTCCCACCGCCAAAGACCGCTGCCCGCAGCGTCCACAACCGCCGGGGATCCAGCTCCAGCCCGATGATAAACAGCATCAATACCACGCCGATTTCGGCAAAGGTCAGTATCGACTCGGGATCGGAAACCAGTTTCAACCCCCAGGGGCCAATGACGCAGCCCGCAATCAGGTAGCCAAGTACCGATCCCAATCCCAGGCGTACGGCAATCGGCACCAACAGTCCGGCCGATCCCAGATAGATCAGCCCTTCAATCATCATCGAGTGGTTATCCATGCACGGACTCCTGCTCTGCTGCTGGATCACTGTGTTCCATCAGATACTGCACCAGCCGCTGGCGATAGGCTTCTCCAGCGGCGATCAAGGCCGGTTCGTTACAGGTAAAGGTGTTGTGCACGGCAAAATACGGTTGCCACTTCATACCGCAGTAAATCGCTGTGGCCTGCAGCGGCTGGCCCAGTGCGGCAAAGTTGGGGTAATCGCCCAACGCGAAATGCTGCTCATCTCCGCCGCTGGTGACCGCCCATAGGCAGTCTTTCCCCACCAGGGCGTTGCCCTCGTGGCCATAGGCCCAGCCATGCTCCAGCACTTTGTCGATCCACAGTTTCAGCAACGGCGGCAGGCTGTACCACTGCATCGGATGCTGTAAAACCACCATATCGGCCCGTTCCAACGCCCGCTGTTCGGCGTTGATATCGATATTAAAATCCGGATACAGTTCATACAGTGCACGAACTTCCACGCCGGGAATGTCTTTTACCGCCTGTAGCAACCGTTGGTTGGCATGAGAATGCCGAGGATAGGGATGGGCGTAAATAATCAGGATCATGCGCTTCTCGTTGTTGCGTTTCATACAACGAGTATATACCAGTCATAGTGTCGCCATTACTGGCATGAAAACTTGCTGGCTCACGATGCCCCCATCCCCTGATCGTCAGGATATGGGGGCGATATGGCATCACCGGCTTACGGCAGTGACTGATTCAACGTGTTGATAATCTCAAACAAACGGTCAATTTCCTGGTGGGTGTTGTAGTGCATTAATCCGATCCGCACGACACCGCCACGTTGCTCCAGACCCAGTTGGCGGACCAGCCCCAGCGCATAAAAATGCCCGTTGCCGACACAAATATTGTGTTCTCCCAACGCCTTGGCAACCTCTTCAGGCAGCCCGTACGCAAACGTCACGGCAAAAGTCGGGGTCCGGCGGTTGGCATCGGGCCGATCGATACCGTACAAGCGCGCCCCCTTCACTTGCCGTAGTTTTTCCAGGAAATAAGCGCTGAGCGCTTCTTCATGCTGGCTGAGTTGGCTAAAGCTGTCTTGCAAGCGCTGGCGCAACGGCGCACCGGGTTCTCCCCACTGAGCCAGGTATTCGATCGCAGCAGTCACTCCCGCAAGCCCTTCAAAACTCTGAGTTCCCGTCTCGAAACGCCCAGGGCCAAGATCGGTGGCCGGCTCGACCTTGTAAGGACGTAACGTTTGTAACCACGGCGTAGCCAGATAGGCAATCCCGACGTGTGGGCCAAAAAACTTATACGCGGAACACAGGAGTATGTCGCAACCCAACGCCTGAACATCAATCAGACGATGTGGAGCATAGTGCACAGCATCTACATAAACCAAAGCGCCTACCTGGTGCGCCGCCTCAACGATACGCTTTAAATCCACGATCGAACCTGTGGTATTTGACGCATAGGTAACAGCCACCAATCGGGTTTTGGCGTTAATAAGCGCACAAAGTTTATCGACGTCTAACGTACAATCCTGCTCATTAACCGGGGCCTGATGAACAACGACCTGTTTATCGGCAGCGGCCTGTTGCCAGCTCGAAACGTTCGCATAGTGATCCAGAGCGGTGACGATCACCTCGTCCCCGGCTTGCCAATCCCGGCTGATGGCGCGGCTCAGTTGAAAAGTCAGTGAGGTCATGTTGGCGCCAAAGACAATATTGTCGGCCGAGCTGGCATTCAACAACGCCCGAACAGACTCTCTGGCTTGTAACATCACTCGCTCAGTGGCTTTACTGGAAAAATAGTGTCCCCCCAAGTTGGCATTATGGTGGCCCAAATAATCGACCATCTTGTCTAACACCGTGCGCGGGACCTGTGAGCCACCGGGGCCATCAAAGAACACCACGCTTTTTCCTTGATACAGCTGACCCAGAGCGCTAAATTGCATCCGGCTTTGTTCAGGCGTAAATTTCATGCCACCCTCGCTGTCAGAACAAAAACATCCATATGCCCTTCTTTATCTGTCTCGACGGCACGGATTGGGCAGGCGTTATGCCACAACTTACTGTCTGCAATCATGGCAACTTCGCCATTTTCCAACACCTTACGGAAAAATGGCTCTTCGCGATTGCTGTTATAGAGCAGGATATCCCCGCCGACAATGTTATGCCTGTCGATACCGACTATCGCGATGTAATCAAAACCATCGCGATGGATACCTTCCGGTGCCACCTGAGTTTCAACATAGGTGGTGGTAATGCGGATTTGGTGGATCTCTATCTCCTGGTTGTCCGGTAGGTCATTGCTATTAACAAAGACCTCGCACATTTCGCGCATCCCCTCATTTTGCCAGGTCGTGGTCAAGAGCGGTTCGAATTGGCGGACGATATTGCCCTGAAAATGGTTGATATCCTCAGACTGTACAAACTCATGTTTGCCCGTCTCTACCACCAAGCCTTGCTGAAAACGCAGGACCGAATAACGCCGCAGGCGGTACTTGCCATCCGCATGCTGGGTGTGGGGAAGCGTGTTGAATGAAGGAGCCAGTTGAGCAATCCCTTCCTGGCTAAGATGGGTGATCTGCAGGATATTCTCGTGTTTGTTGAGCATGATGACACCTTATTGAACAGGCCTGTTTCACAACAGAAAATAACAGTAATCACCATTAAAAATAGATAAAGATAATGGGATATCAAATTTGTCATCCCAATAATATGACGCACCCCCACAAAATCAGCACAAGCCGCAAACCGCAACCTTTGGGTTGCTGCGGCAACAAAAAAGGCGCTGCAAAAGCAGCGCCTCAGTGGCAACCAAGTTATTAACTTACTTGGTGATACGTGCGTGTAGTTCCTGCACCGAAGTCACCTGCTCGGTTGGATCGGCCTTCATCGCCATCGAGGTGGCAAAACCACCGTTCATCGTGGTGTCGTAGTGCACTTTATACTGCAGCGCACTGCGGCGGATGAGCTTGGAGTCTTCAATCGCCTGACGCCCCGCAGTGGTATTCACGATGTAGGTATACTCGCCGTTCTTGATGCGATCCTGAATGTGCGGACGCCCCTCATGCACCTTGTTGACCAGGCGTGGGTTAATCCCCGCTTCGCCCAGCACCACTGCGGTGCCGTGGGTAGCATCCAGTTCAAAGCCCTGTTTGAGCAGGCTGGCAGCCAAATCCACTACGCGAGCCTTGTCCCCACTGCGTACCGACAGCAGCGCACGGCCTTTCTTCATGCCGGAGTTACTGCCCAACATCGCTTTGGAGAAGGCTTCGGCGAAGGTGCGGCCAACGCCCATCACTTCACCGGTCGAGCGCATTTCTGGCCCGAGGATCGGGTCAACGCCTGGGAACTTGTTGAACGGCAGCACCACTTCCTTGACCGAGTAGTACGGCGGGATAACCTCTTCGGTCACGCCCTGTTCGGCCAGTGATTTACCGGCCATCACGCGCGCCGCCACTTTCGCCAGCGCTACGCCGGTCGCCTTGGAAACGAACGGCACGGTACGTGCGGCACGTGGGTTCACTTCGATCAGGTAGACTTCGTTGTTCTTCACCGCAAACTGCACGTTCATCAGACCACGGACCTGCAGTTCAAACGCCAGTTTTTCTACCTGCTGGCGCATCACGTCCTGGATCTCTTTGCTCAGCGTGTAGGCTGGCAGTGAACAAGCGGAGTCACCGGAGTGAACGCCAGCCTGTTCGATATGCTCCATGATGCCACCAATCAGCACGCGCTCGCCGTCACAGATAGCATCCACATCCACTTCTACCGCATCGTCCAGGAAGCGGTCCAGCAGCACAGGCGCATCGTTGGACACGCTAACCGCATTCTGGAAGTAACGGCGCAGGTCGATGTCGTCATAAACGATCTCCATCGCGCGGCCACCCAGTACGTAGGATGGGCGAACCACCAACGGATAACCGATACCGGCCGCTTTCTCAACCGCCTGCTCGATGGTTGCCACGGTGGCGTTGGCCGGCTGCTTCAGGCCCAAGCGGTTAACCGCCTGCTGGAAGCGCTCACGGTCTTCGGCACGGTCAATCGCATCCGGGCTGGTGCCGATAATCGGCACGCCTGCCGCTTCCAGCTCACGCGCCAGTTTCAACGGGGTTTGCCCGCCGTACTGCACGATCACGCCTTTTGGCTTCTCGATGCGCACGATTTCCAGCACGTCTTCCAGCGTCACCGGCTCGAAGTACAAGCGATCCGAGGTGTCGTAGTCGGTAGAGACGGTTTCCGGGTTACAGTTGACCATGATGGTCTCGTAGCCGTCTTCGCGCAGCGCCAGCGAGGCGTGTACGCAGCAATAGTCGAACTCGATGCCCTGGCCGATACGGTTCGGGCCACCGCCCAGGATCATGATTTTCGGACGATCGTTGGTCGGGTTGGATTCACACTCGTCTTCGTAGGTGGAATACATGTAGGCGGTGTCGGTTGCAAACTCTGCCGCACAGGTATCCACACGCTTGTAGACCGGATGCATGTTGAAGCTGTGGCGCAGCTTGCGGATTTCGCTTTCCGCTACGCCAGCCAGCTTGGCCAGGCGCGCATCGGCAAAACCTTTACGCTTGAGCGTACGCAGGAAATCAGCGTTCAGGCCGTTGATGCCCGCTTCGGCAACCTGCTCTTCCAGACGCACCAGCTCTTCAATCTGCACCAGGAACCAGCGGTCGATGTTGGTCAGGTTGAACACACCATCGACGGACAGACCGGCGCGGAAAGCATCGGCGATATACCAGATGCGATCTGAACCGGCATCTTTCAGTTCACGGCGGATCTTGGTCAAGGCTTCCGGATCGTCCAGGCTCACTTTCGGATCGAACCCGGTCGCACCCACTTCCAGCCCACGCAGCGCTTTCTGCAACGACTCTTGCTGGGTGCGGCCAATTGCCATCACTTCGCCGACCGACTTCATCTGGGTGGTCAGGCGATCGTTGGCTCCGGCAAACTTCTCGAAGTTGAAGCGCGGGATTTTGGTGACGACGTAGTCAATGGAAGGTTCAAAGGAGGCTGGCGTACGGCCACCGGTGATGTCATTCATCAGCTCATCGAGGGTGTAACCCACCGCCAGCTTGGCGGCGATCTTGGCAATCGGGAAGCCGGTGGCTTTCGAGGCCAGCGCCGATGAACGGGATACGCGTGGGTTCATTTCAATCACGATCAGGCGGCCGGTTTTCGGGTTCACCGAGAACTGCACGTTGGAGCCGCCGGTTTCCACGCCGATCTCACGCAGTACCGCCATCGAGGCGTTACGCATGATTTGGTATTCTTTGTCGGTCAGCGTTTGCGCTGGAGCCACCGTGATGGAGTCACCGGTATGGATCCCCATCGCATCGATGTTTTCGATCGAGCAGACGATGATGCAGTTGTCATTCTTATCGCGCACCACCTCCATCTCATACTCTTTCCAGCCGATCAGCGATTCATCAATCAGCAGCTCTTTGGTCGGGGACAGATCCAGACCACGTTCGCAGATTTCTTCGAATTCTTCACGGTTATAGGCGATCCCGCCACCGGTGCCGCCCATGGTGAATGACGGGCGGATAATGCAAGGGAAGCCCACATCGGCGGCCACCGCCAACGCTTCTTCCATATTATGGGCGATGCCGGAACGCGCCGTGTCCAGGCCAATTTTCTTCATGGCGATATCGAAACGGCGGCGGTCTTCGGCTTTGTCGATGGCATCGGCGGTAGCGCCGATCATGGTGACGCCGAACTCGGCCAGTACGCCCTGACGTTCCAGCTCCAACGCACAGTTCAGTGCGGTTTGCCCACCCATGGTTGGCAGCACCGCATCCGGGCGCTCTTTCTCGATGATTTTACGCACCACTTCCCAGTGGATAGGCTCGATGTAAGTGGCGTCGGCCATTTCCGGGTCGGTCATGATGGTGGCCGGGTTCGAGTTAACCAGCACGACGCGGTAACCTTCTTCACGCAGCGCCTTACACGCCTGAGCACCAGAGTAGTCAAATTCACACGCCTGGCCGATAACGATCGGGCCAGCGCCGAGGATCAGGATGCTTTTTATATCTGTACGTTTTGGCATGGCTTTTCTGGCTCCTGATTATTTGGCGTTGGTACGGTAAGTCTCAATCAGTTCGATAAAGTGATCGAACAGCGGCGCGGCATCGTGCGGGCCTGGGCTGGCTTCTGGGTGCCCCTGGAAGCTGAACGCGGCTTTATCGGTACGATGGATGCCCTGCACCGTGTGGTCGAACAGGGATTTATGCGTGACCCGCAACGTGCTCGGCAGATTATTTTCATCAACGGCAAAGCCATGGTTCTGCGCGGTGATCATCACGGTGTTGTTATCCAGATCCTTCACCGGGTGGTTACCGCCGTGGTGGCCAAGCTTCATCTTCATGGTTTTGGCACCGCTGGCCAACGCCAACAGTTGGTGGCCCAGGCAGATACCAAATACCGGGATATCGGTTTCCAGGAAGCGTTTGATGGCGCTGATGGCGTAATCGCAAGGCTCTGGGTCACCAGGGCCGTTGGACAGGAAGATGCCGTCCGGAGCCATTTTCAGCACCACTTCCGCAGGGGTTTGCGCTGGCACCACGGTGAGGCGGCAGCCGCGATCCACCAGCATACGCAGGATGTTACGCTTGGCGCCGTAATCGTAGGCCACCACATGGTAAGGCAGTTCGCCCGCAGGTTTGGCCTCCGGCAAATCGCCTTCCAGCGTCCAGCTCCCCTGTTGCCAGGCGTAAGCCTCTTTGGTGGTGACCTCTTTCGCCAGGTCCATGCCTTTCAGGCCAGGGAAAGCTTTGGCTTTCTGCAGCGCCAGTTCGGCATCGGTGAGGTCGCCCGCGATGATACAGCCGTTCTGTGCGCCTTTCTCACGCAGCAGGCGGGTCAGCTTGCGGGTATCGATATCGGCAATCGCCACGATATTGTGACGCTTGAGGTAATCGGCCAGGCCCATTTCGTTGCGGTAGTTGCTGGCAATCAGTGGCAGGTCGCGGATGACAAGGCCTTGAGCATGAACAGCGGAGGATTCTGCGTCGGAATCATTGGTGCCGACATTGCCGATATGAGGATAAGTAAGAGTAACGATCTGGCGGGAGTAGGAAGGATCAGTGAGGATTTCTTGATAACCGGTCATCGAGGTATTGAAGACCACTTCCCCCACTGCCGTACCTTCTGCCCCGATGGCCCGACCGTGGAATTGGGTTCCGTCTTCCAGAACCAATAGCGCTGACTTAATCAAAACACCCTCCGAGGAATAATCAATCACAATATTTGCATATTAATTCAGATTTCACGCCCTAAATCAATGCAAAAACCGCCCTCAAGGCCAATTTTTGGCAAATTGGGCGCATTTTAATGATGAGCGTCCCGCTTGTCTAGATAAAGCGCCATTTTTTCCATTATTTTTGCTGACCTCAGGGTTTTAATGGGGTCACAGGCACAAAAACATCAGCAAACTAGGCCGAGTAAACGGTTGCGAGACACAGTGACAGAAAAAATAGCTTAAAACAGCTAAAATCGGTGTGGGGAGCAATAAAGACGACGGAAAAAACAGGATTAAGACTGGATAACGCCAACAAAAACAGATTACAGCATTAAAATTAATCGTAAGCCTCATTTTCAATGTTAAAAAAAAGGACAATAAAATTATTGTCCGATTATCATATCATTATGATCAACACAACCACATCACGATGGTGTTCAATAAATTATAACTGGTCTAAACCGAGCACGTCTCGCATATCAAACAGCCCATTATGCTGGTTTGAGATCCAGGATGCGGCACGGACCGCGCCATTGGCAAACGTCATCCGGCTTGAGGCTTTATGGGTGATCTCTACTCGCTCGCCAATATCGGCAAACATGGCGGTATGTTCACCCACTATATCCCCGGCACGAATGGTGGCAAAGCCGATGCTCTTTGGATCGCGCTCGCCGGTATAACCCACACGCTCGTAAACCGCACACTCTTTCAGATCGCGTCCCAAAGCACCGGCAATCGCCTCGCCCATGGCTAACGCCGTTCCTGAAGGAGCATCTACCTTGTGGCGGTGATGAGCTTCCACAATTTCGATATCGGTATAATCGCCCATCACCTTGGCCGCTTTTTCCAACAGCTTGAGCACCACGTTGACACCCACGCTGAAGTTGGCGGCAAACACGATACCAATCTGCTGCGCAGCGGCCTGAATAGCCGCTTTACCCGCATCATCAAAGCCGGTGGTACCGATCACCATGGCTTTGCCGTGGGCCACGCAAAACGCCAGATGGGCCAGAGTGCCTTCCGGGCGTGTGAAATCGATCAGGATATCGAAATCATTGACGACCTTTTCCAGGTTATCGCTGACGGTGACACCTACTGCGCCAACACCAGCCAGTTCGCCGGCATCTGTACCAACCAGGCTAGAACCCGGGCGCTCCAGTGCTGCACCCAATACCACGCCCTGTGCCTGCTGCACGGCCTGTATCAATTGGCGCCCCATGCGGCCACCGGAACCCGCAATCGCGATGCGGATGTGTGAATCAGTCATACTTCGCTCTCTTTTATGGTCAAAAGCCACTCCTCGGCTATGGGTTCAGGGTAACTTCCCCACCCTGTCACTACCAGAGGATTTGCTTACGGATTAGAAAATTATGATATGCCCGGTATGTTATCAGTAACGCTGTCAATTGATTAACAATTACCCGATAAGTGTCAACCGTCAGGTGCTACATAATCATGCACTATTTATGCATTGCGATGAATGGCGATAAAGTCGATTTTTGCTCATTCTGCACGCTAATGGGCGAGCTCAATACTGCGACACCTGAAACCTGATGCCGGTGGGAGCCATTAACTTCAGCTAGTTAAAACGCAAAACGGGAAGCCAAGGCTTCCCGTTACTTAATGATATTGGCAACGATCAGTCGATCTGCTTGATATCCATGCGCAGTTCTTTCGGCACTTCAAACACGATGTTCTCTTCACGGCCGCTAAGCTCATGCACATCCTTGCCGCCCAAGGCTTTCAAGCGACTGATGACGTCCTGAACCAGCACGTCCGGCGCAGAGGCTCCGGCGGTGACGCCAATGTTGCTGGCGTCTTTCAACCAGGATTCCTGAATGTCCGCCGCCGAGTCGATCAGATAGGCTGGTTTACCCACACGCTGGGCAAGTTCCGCCAAGCGGTTGGAGTTGGACGAGTTCTTCGACCCCACTACCAGCACCACGTCGGCATCACCTGCCAAGCTGCGCACCGCTTCCTGACGGTTGGTGGTGGCATAGCAGATATCGTCCTTACGCGGCCCGATAATATCCGGGAAGCGCTTACGCAACGCATCGATCACGTCAGAAGTATCGTCCACCGATAACGTGGTCTGGGTCATAAAGCACAGGTTATGTTCGTTCTTCACCTGCAATTGCCAGACATCTTCCGGCGACTCAACCAGGTACATGCCCCCCTCAGGGTTGCTGTACTGGCCCATGGTGCCTTCCACTTCCGGATGCCCGGCGTGGCCAATCAGGATTGCTTCGGTGCCCTTACGGCTGGCCCGAGCCACTTCCATATGCACCTTGGTCACCAACGGACAGGTAGCATCAAACAGCATGGTCAGATCGCGGGCTTTGGCCTCGGCCCGAACTGCCTGTGACACACCGTGGGCGGAGAAGATCAGGATCGAGCCATCCGGCACTTCCGCGATCTCTTCGATAAATACCGCACCGCGCTCACGCAGGCTTTCGACCACGTAGCGGTTATGTACCACTTCGTGACGGACGTAAATCGGCGCGCCATAAATCTCCAGCGCACGTTCTACGATGCTGATCGCACGATCAACCCCGGCGCAGAAGCCACGCGGGTTAGCCAGCAATATTTGCATGCGCTTCCTCCTGCTGCGGGTCGATCTCCAGCACTTCGATATCGAAGGTCACCGGATGCCCCGCCAACGGATGGTTGAAATCAACGGTGATCGAATCTTCCGCCACTTCGCGCACCACGCCAGGCATTTCACTGCCGTCGATGGCGGTAAACAGCATGATGGTACCGACATCCGGCACGCCGGTTTCGTTGAAGTCGCGGCGTGAGAAGAACTGGATGAGATCCGGGTTCTCCGCACCGAACGCGGCTTCCGGTTGCAGGGTAAACGCACATTTGTCCCCTACCCGCAAACCGATCAACTGCTGTTCCAACGGAGCAGACAGGCTGCCATCGCCCAGGCGGAACAGCGCTGGTTTGCCGTTGCCCTGGGTGGATTCCGCGGTCGTTCCATCTGCCAGTTTCAGCGTGAAATGCACCAGCACTGCGCTGTTGCCGTTAACCTGAGCCGTCATATCACTTACCTTCGCTGTTGACGCTTTTCTTCGCTGGCAAGAACCCTTCCAGCACGATCATGGCGGCACCGACGCAGATAAAGCTGTCCGCCAGATTGAAGGTCGGGTAATGCCAGTTGCCGATATAAAAGTCGATGAAATCGACCACAAAGCCATGCCACAGACGATCAAACAGGTTGCCGAGCGCACCGCCGATAATAAAGGCATAGGCGATATTATTCAGCTTCTGCTGGGCACTGCTGCGATACATCATCACCAGCAGCACCACCACGATGGCGACCGCAATACCGGCAAAGAACCAGCGCTGCCAGCCACCGTGATCCGCCAGGAAACTGAACGCCGCACCGTAGTTACGGGCGTAGTACAGGTTGATTGACGGGAACAACGGCTGGGTCTGGCCCAGCACGAAGTTACTCAGGATCCACTGTTTGCTGAAAAAATCCAGCGCCAGCACCACCACTACCAGCCATAGCCAGCGCAAGCCGGTCGAACTTATCGGTCTACTCATCAGGCGCTTGATCTCAGGCAAAGTTACGTTTTTCGCCGTCACCGGCTACGTTGGTCACACAGCGGCCGCAAAGTTCTGCGTGCTCCGCTACCTGGCCGACATCGGTGGTGTAATGCCAGCAGCGCGGGCACTTCTCACCATCCGCTTTGCTGAATGCAATTTTCAGCCCTTTCAACAGTTCACTTTGCTGCGCATCGGCAGGAGCATCGGCAAACGGTGCTACGCTGGCCGATGAGGTCAGCAACACAAAGCGCAGTTCGTCCTGCAGGCTGTTCAGGCGTGCTGCCAGATCGCTATCGGCATACAGCGTAACCGCCGCCTCCAACGAACCGCCAATGTGCTTGTCCGCACGTGCCTGTTCCAGCACCTTGTTCACTTCGCCACGCACTTTCAGCAGATCGGCCCAGAACGCATCGTTCATGCCTTCGCCTGCCGCCAGCCCGAACAGACCGTCATACCACTCTTCGGTAAACACGTACTGCGCGCGTTTGCCTGGCAGGAAGGCCCAGATTTCATCGGCGGTAAACGACATGATCGGCGCCATCCAACGTACCAGCGCTTCTGCAATGTGGAACAGAGCGGTCTGGCAGCTGCGGCGGGCAACGCTGTCGCTTTTCGCGGTGTACTGACGGTCTTTAATGATATCCAGATAGAAGGACCCCATTTCCACCGAGCAGAACTGCATCAGGCGCTGCACCACTTCGTGGAAATCGTAGTTGGCATAGGCCTGCTCGATATCCTGCTGTGCGGCCATTGCACGGCCTACAGCCCAGCGATCCAGTACCACCATCTCTTCCGGTGCCACGCAGTCAGTGCTTGGATCAAACCCGTTCAGGTTGGCCAGCAGGAAACGCGCGGTATTACGGATGCGGCGATAAGAATCGGCAGCACGCTTGAGGATTTCGTCGGAAACCGCAATCTCGCCGGTGTAGTCGGTAGAAGCAACCCACAGGCGCAGAATGTCGCCACCCAGCTTGTTCATCACGTCCTGCGGGCTGACGGTGTTGCCGATTGACTTGGACATTTTGCGGCCCTGACCATCGACGGTAAAGCCATGGGTCAGCACTTCTTTGTAAGGAGCCTTACCCTTCATGGCGGTCGAAATCATCAGCGATGACATGAACCAGCCACGATGTTGGTCAGAACCTTCCAGATACATGTCGGCAGAGTGGCCGTTGAATTCTGGACGCACGTCAACCACAGAAGAATGGGTTGAACCCGAGTCGAACCAAACGTCCAGCGTATCGGGCACTTTCACATAATCGGCCGCTTCGGCGCCGAGGATATCGGCAGCGTCCAGATCCCACCAGGCCTGGATCCCATCTTGCTCAACACGCTTGGCCACTTCTTCCATCAGCTCTACGCTGCGTGGGTGAAGCTGCTCGGTGTCTTTATGCACGAACAGGGACATTGGAACGCCCCAGGTACGCTGACGTGAGATACACCAGTCTGGACGGTTAGCCACCATGGTTTCGATACGCGCCTGGCCCCAATCCGGGATCCACTGCACGCCCTTGATCTCTTCCAGTGACTGCTTGCGCAGGCCCTTTTGATCCATGCTGATAAACCATTGCGGCGTGGCACGGAAAATGATCGGCGTTTTGTGGCGCCAGCAGCACGGGTAGCTGTGTTGCAGTTTTTCCACGTGCAGCAGAGCGCCTTTCTCACGCAGCAGCTCAACGATCAGATCGTTGGCCTTGAACACGAATTTACCATCCAGCGTTGGATAGGTGCCGGTCAGGTAGCAGCCGTTCGGACCAACCGGGTTGGCAACTTCCAGGCCGTATTTCTGGCCGATGATGAAGTCATCCGGGCCGTGACCAGGAGCGGTATGTACGGCACCGGTACCGGCATCCAGCGTAACGTGATCGCCCAGGATCGCCGGCACGTCAAAGCCCATAAACGGATGGGTAAAGCGCATCAGTTCCAGATCGCTGCCCTTGCAGCTGCCCAGCACTTCCCAATGGGTAATGCCTGCACGCTTCATCACGCTTTCTACCAGGTCCGCGGCCAGGATCAGGCATTGACCTTCAACCTGTACCAGATGGTAGCTGAACTCTGCATTCAGCGAGATCGCACGGTTGGCAGGCAGCGTCCACGGTGTGGTCGTCCAGATCACCAGTGACACCGGGCCATTCACGTTGGTTACACCAAACTTGCTGGCCACCGCCGCCGCATCAACCGCATGGAACGCGACGTCGATGGATGGCGAGGTTTTGTCGTAATATTCAACTTCTGCTTCCGCCAGGGAAGAACCGCAGTCCGTACACCAGTGCACCGGCTTGGCGCCTTTGAGCAGATGACCATTACTGATGATCTTGCCCAACGCACGGATGATGTTGGCTTCGGTTTTAAAATTCATGGTCAGGTACGGATGATCCCAGTCGCCCAGCACCCCCAGACGGATAAAGTCTTTCTTCTGGCCTTCTACCTGCTCGGCAGCATATTCACGGCATTTCTGGCGGAACTCTGCCGGTGTCAGTTTCTCACCCGGTTTGCCATACAGTTGCTCAACCTTCAGTTCGATAGGCAGACCGTGGCAGTCCCAGCCTGGAACATAAGGCGAATCAAAGCCAGCCATCCCTTTTGACTTGATAATAATGTCTTTGAGGATCTTGTTTACCGAGTGACCAATGTGAATGCTGCCATTCGCATACGGAGGGCCGTCATGCAGAATGAAGGATTTCTTGCCCTTTTTGGCGGCACGAATGATCCCGTACAGATCCTGTTCATACCAACGTGCGAGCATGCCAGGTTCACGCTTGGCGAGATCGCCACGCATCGGGAACCCTGTTTCCGGCAAGTTCAGGGTATTCTTGTAGTCACTCATTAGATTCTCGATCTCGTTTCGGTTCGTAGATTAAGCCGGTGTCTGTAGCCCGAAGAACGTCCGGGCCGTCACCACATCATTGGCGATTTGCTGCTTTAGCGCATCGAGCGAAGCAAAACGCTGTTCATTGCGCAATTTTGCGCGCAGCACCACATCAAGGTGGCGCCCGTAAAGATCCATGGTTACATCCAGCAGATGCACTTCCAACTGCTGACGTACACCTGCCACCGTTGGGCGAGTGCCAATATTGGCCACGCCCGGCAAAGGCTCGGGGCCCAGGCCATAAACATCGACGGCATATACCCCTTTCACCGGGGCAACCAGGCGTTTGAGCGGCAGGTTGGCGGTTGGGAAACCAATGGTTCGCCCCAGTTCATCGCCATGCACTACGCGCCCGGAAATACTGTAAGGATGCCCCAGCAGGGTTTCTGCCAGCGGCAAATCATCATCACGCAACGCATTGCGGATGGCGGTGCTGCTGATACGCAGATCGCCTTCACGGAAGCTTGGCGTGCTGACCACCTCAAAGCCGAATTCTTGCCCGGCAAGCTCTAACAGCGGGAAATTCCCCTGGCGACCAGCACCAAAGCGGAAATCATCCCCCACCATCAGGAATTTTACCCCCAGCTTTTCGACCAGCAGCTCGGCAACGAATGCCTGAGCGGTATGGGCGGCAAAGCGGGGATCAAACTTGACACACAACAGGTAATCAACCCCGGCCTGCGCCAGGTATTTGGCTTTGTCACGCAAGCGCGTGAGGCGGGCCGGAGCCTTATCCGCGGCAAACAGTTCCAGCGGCTGCGGCTCAAAGATCATGACGATGACCGGTAACCCCAGACGCCGTCCTTCCTGCTTCAACTGCCCCAATAGCGCCTTATGACCGCGATGGACGCCGTCAAAATTGCCGATGGTGAGCACACAGCCACGGTGGCGTGCCCGGATATTATGGATGCCGCGAATTAGCTGCATAGCTGGCCCAACACAGTGGAAATCGGCGGATTATACCTTGTACAGCGGTCAAGGTTAACCCGCGATTGGTTCCTTTGATGTAATAGTCATACCATACCGGAGGATAATCGCCTTAACCACCGTTTATCTGGCCCAATGCGTGCTATATTAGCGCGCTGATAGCGAGCTTGGCTTCTGGCCGACGCTTGAAAGACGGGGGATAACCCACCAGGACCAACAGCTTGCAGACTGTGATGCAAATCACATGGCGATTTTTCTCGTGAAACACTGTATTCCCATGGCTGAAGCTGGTAAAATCCTGCGCCATCACAACGTAGCAAGTGCCGCCCGTACAAACGGCGCTTATTTGCACAAATCCATTGACAAACGAAGGCTAAAAGGGCATATTCCTCGGCCTTTGAATTGTCCTCAATATATATATTTGGGAGTTGGACCTTGGCTAATATCAAATCAGCTAAGAAACGCGCCATACAGTCTGAGAAACGTCGCAAGCATAACGCTAGCCGTCGCTCAATGGTGCGTACCTTCATTAAGAAGGTTGACGCAGCTATCGCAGCTGGCGACAAAGACGCAGCACAAAAAGCATTCCTCGTAATGCAACCACTTGTGGATCGCCAGGCAGCTAAAGGCCTGATCCACAAAAACAAAGCAGCGCGTCATAAGTCAAACCTGACGGCGCGTATCAACGCAATGCAATAAGCATTACGTTGTGTGCTTGTTAAAAAAACCGGCTTCGGCCGGTTTTTTTACGCCTGGCGTTCAAGCCTACAGCGCGAACAGCGCCGAGAAGTCCTTGTTGCATACCCGCTGTACCGCCGGATGCTGGATCATTCGCTCGGCAAAAATGATGTAATACTCTTCCTGCACGCTATCGACACGGCCGATCTCCACCACGTCATCATCGCTATAGGTATCCAGCGCATACAGCGTTGGCGCCACGAAGATCGCATTGTGGTACAGGCCGAAAGCCTTCATCAGGGCTGCATCGTCAAACTCCCCCAGTATCTCAACCTTGATACCTTGCGTGTTGAACCAGTTAAGCAGCTTGCGCCCCAGCATTGAACGCCTTCCCGGGATCAACAAGCGGCGCTGTTCCAGACAGGCCGGAAACGGTAAATCGGGTATCGGCTGACGACAGAAGAAGCTGACCCCACACTCCCCCAGCTTAAGCGAAAACAAGCCTTCCTGCTGGCTGGAGTCGACCGGGCAATCCGACAGGATCATATCCAGTTTATGCTGGCTCAGTTGCTCAAGCAGCATCTCATGGGTTGATTCAAAACAGCGCAGGTGGATTTGCTCATTGTCCACTACCACCGCAGTTTCCAACACCTGGCTGACCAGACGTTTGGATAGCGCATCCGCTACGCCCACGTCAAACAGCAGGTTGGACTCCTTGCGGTAGTTGACGATATCCAGCATTTCCTGGCTGAGCATAAACATCTTGTCGGCATAGCGGAACACCAGTTGGCCTAGCTCGGAGGGGACCAGCCCACGCCCCTGGCGTTTGAACAGCTTACCGTTGAGCCGTTCTTCCAGTGCCTTGATTTGGCCAGTGATGGTCTGCGGCGTGAGGAACAGGGCTTCCGCCGCTCCCACGACCGACCCCTCCTTGCAGACCTGCCAGAAGTAATACAGATGGTTAAAGTTGATGTGAGACATTCTCAAAACGTTCTCTCCTTAGGTTTCTCATCGGCAAACGGTCTGCCGTGATGAGCGACAAACTCCCTATCGTTAATTTCGGACAACGCAAAGTTATCTTTAATCCCAAGTGCAGCGTGGCTGACGAAGCCACGCTGCCGCTACTATTGTAATAGCCCTTCAGCAACGAGGGGTAAACACAAAGGTCATCGGCTGCGGGGCAAACTCAAACGCAGCAGGCCGTAACCCACTACCGCAGCGCTGGTCGATCCCAATAGTATGCCTAATTTGGCATAGGTACTGAGAGCCACATCCGCCTCGGCGAAGGCCAATGAGGCAATAAAAATCGACATGGTGAAACCAATACCACAGAGCACGGCCACGGCAAACACTTGTTTAAAGCCGATATCCTGCGGCAAACGGGCAATCCCCAGTTTCACCGCCAGCCAGCAGAAGACGAAAATCCCCAGCGGCTTGCCGATAAACAGCCCGGCAGCAATCCCCAGCGGCAACAGTGAAGTCAACCCGCTCAAGGACACCCCTTGCAACGAGACACCCGCGTTGGCAAAGGCAAACAGCGGCAGGATCAGGAAGGCGACCCATGGGTGCAGCTCATGCTCCAGGGTTTCGGAGGGCGAAGGCTCACTCTTGGCGTTCAGCGGGATCATAAAGCCGACAATCACCCCTGCCAGCGTAGCGTGAACACCCGACTTGAGGATCGCAACCCACAGCACCAATCCGACCATCATATACAGCGAGGTTTTACCCACTCCCCGCCAGTTCATTAGCGCCAATACCACGATCGCCGCAGCCGCAACGCCCAGCGCCACCATCGAGACCTGATGGGTGTAGAACAACGCGATAATGATGATGACCCCAAGGTCATCGATAATCGCCAAGGCCAGCAAGAATACTTTCAGGCTGGTCGGCACCCGGTTGCCCAGTAAGGCCATCACGCCCAAGGCAAAGGCAATATCCGTTGCCGCCGGGATCGCCCAACCCTGGCGGGTTACTTCATCGGCACCGTTGAACAGCAGATAGATCAGCGCCGGAGCCAGCATGCCGCCTAACGCGGCAATCGCCGGGAAGATGGCCTTCTCACGCCCAGCCAGGGAACCTTGCAGCAGTTCACGTTTGACTTCAAGCCCCACCACCAGGAAGAAGATGGCCATTAAACCGTCGTTAATCCACAGCAGCAGCGGTTTGGCAATGTCCAGCGAGGCGATGCTGACCGCCACGGGTAAGTTAAGGAAGGCCTGATACAGCCCCTGTACGGGGGTATTAGCCATGATCAAAGCCACCACGGCGGCAGCGATCAGAATAATGCCCCCAGCGGCTTCTTGACGCAGAAATTGACGAATAATAGTAGTCACAGTAAGTCGCTCCAAAATGCCCGTCGTCTTTCAAGCTGCGACTCGAAATCCATAGGGCATAGATAATGGGGGCAAAGCGCCCCGGTTTCCAGACAATGAAACGAGTATAGTCGAGGAATCACCTCGAAAAAATCAGTTTATAAATGCAAAACAACTCGTAAAAACCGACTTATTCGCGCTATATATCACACTTTTAATAGGGACTTTCATACAGCAAAGATAAAAAAAACCCCGGTTTGCTTAAACCGGGGTTTGAGGGTTGATGCGTGGAAAACGTTGATTAACGAGTCAGGTCGTCAAAAAACTTTTTCACGCCGTCGAAGAAGCTTTTCGAACGCGGGCTGTTTTTATCCCCAGAAGGGCCACCCAGGCTCTCTTCCAACTCTTTGAGCAGTTGCTTCTGCTTCTCGTTCAGACTCACCGGCGTTTCTACCACCACGCGGCACAGCAGGTCACCCTGGCTGCCACCCCGTACCGATTTCACCCCTTTGCCACGCATGCGGAACAGTTTGCCGGTCTGAGTTTCCGCCGGGACTTTCAGCTTGACGCGGCCATCCAGCGTTGGCACTTCAATCTCGCCACCCAAGGCAGCCATAGCAAAGTTGATCGGCACTTCGCAGTAGAGATTATTGCCTTCACGTTCGAAGATCGGGTGAGCACTCACCTGAACCTGAACGTACAGATCGCCTGCTGGCGCGCCGTGTTCGCCAGCTTCACCTTCACCCGCCAGGCGGATGCGGTCGCCAGTATCTACGCCCGCCGGGATTTTCACCGACAGGGTTTTGGATTTCTCTACGCGACCATGGCCGTGACATTTGTTGCACGGATCCTTGATGATCTGACCACGCCCGTGGCAGTGCGGACAAGCCTGCTGCACGGTGAAGAACCCTTGGCGCATCTGCACCTGACCCTGACCATGACAGGTCGGACAGGTTGCCGGCGAACTGCCCGGCTTGGCACCGTTGCCATGGCAGACATCACACTCTTCCAGCGTTGGAATACGGATCTCTTTGGTCACGCCACGCACGGCTTCTTCGAGCGTCAGATCCATGTTGTAACGCAAATCGGATCCACGGCTGGCACGTTGACGGCGTCCGCCGCCAAAGATATCGCCAAACACGTCGCCAAAGATATCGCTGAAGTCGGCACCGCCGCCACCAAAGCCACCACCACCGCCCATACCACCTTGCTCAAAGGCCGCATGGCCGTATTGATCGTAGGCAGCACGTTTTTGATCGTCGGTCAGGACCTCGTAGGCTTCCTTGACCTCTTTAAACTGGCTTTCGGCGTCTTTTTCCTGATTACGATCAGGGTGATACTTCATCGCCAGGCGCTTATACGCCTTTTTGATTTCGCGCTCGTCTGCCGTCTTGGCAACGCCGAGCACCTCGTAATAATCTCTCTTCGCCATTATTTCTCTTACCCTTAACATGCGTGCACGGGCGTAGAGTTGCCTCGACGCCCGTGCTGGTTTCCGGTTACAGCCTGTGGCCGCACCGTGCCCGCTTAAGGGCGATTATTTTTTGTCTTTAACTTCTTCAAACTCGGCGTCAACCACGTCGTCATCTTTCTGCGCCGCGTTGTCTGCACCGGCATCAGCACCCTGTGCCTGCTGCGCTTGCGCCTGGGCCATTTCCATCAGCTTGCCGGAAACCTGCACCAGAGCCTGGGTTTTCGCTTCGATTTCGGCTTTATCTTCGCCTTTCACCGCAGCTTCCAGATCTTTCAGCGCGCTCTCGATAGCGGTTTTGTCTTCAGCTGGCAATTGCTCACCCGCTTCTTCCAACTGCTTACGGGTACCGTGGATCAGGTGATCCGCCTGGTTACGAGTTTGCACCAGTTCTTCGAACTTACGGTCAGCTTCAGCGTTCACTTCGGCATCGCGTACCATTTTCTGGATTTCTTCTTCGTTCAGACCAGAAGACGCCTTGATGGTGATCTTCTGCTCACGGCCGGTGTTCTTGTCTTTCGCAGACACGTGCAGAATACCGTCGGCATCGATATCGAAGGTGACTTCGATCTGTGCCATACCGCGTGGTGCCGGCTGGATGCCGTCCAGGTTGAACTGGCCCAGTGACTTGTTGTCATTGGCACGTTTACGCTCACCCTGCAGCACATGGATGGTCACCGCTGCCTGGTTGTCTTCGGCAGTAGAGAACACCTGGCTGTGCTTGGTCGGGATAGTGGTATTTTTGGTGATCAGCGGCGTCATCACGCTGCCCATGGTTTCGATACCCAGTGACAGTGGGGTAACGTCCAGCAGCAATACGTCTTTCACATCACCGGCCAACACACCGCCCTGAACCGCAGCACCAACGGCTACCGCTTCGTCCGGGTTAACGTCTTTACGTGGTTCTTTACCGAAGAAATCAGCAACTTTCTTCTGAACCATAGGCATACGGGTCTGGCCACCGACCAGGATCACGTCCTGAATGTCAGAAACCGACAGGCCTGCATCTTTCAGTGCCACTTTCAGCGGCTCGATAGAGCGAGCAACCAGATCTTCTACCAGCGACTCGAGTTTTGCACGGGTCACTTTGATGTTCATGTGTTTTGGACCGCTGCCATCTGCAGTGATGTACGGCAGGTTGACGTCGGTCTGCTGAGCGGAGGACAGCTCGATCTTGGCTTTTTCAGCGGCTTCTTTCAGACGCTGCATCGCCAACGGATCGTTGCGCAGATCCATGCCCTGCTCTTTCTTGAACTCTTCCACCAGATAGTTGATCAGGCGGCTGTCGAAGTCTTCACCACCCAGGTGGGTATCACCGTTGGTCGCCAGAACTTCGAAGGTTTTTTCACCGTCAACGTCGTCGATCTCAATGATTGAGATATCGAAAGTACCACCACCCAAGTCATAAACCGCGATGGTACGGTTGCCCACTTCTTTGTCCAGGCCATAAGCCAGGGCCGCAGCAGTAGGTTCGTTGATGATACGTTTCACTTCCAGACCTGCGATACGGCCAGCATCTTTGGTCGCCTGACGCTGAGCATCGTTGAAGTAGGCAGGAACGGTGATAACCGCTTCAGTTACCGGCTCACCCAGGTAATCTTCCGCCGTTTTCTTCATTTTCTTCAGGACTTCCGCAGAGATCTGCGGTGGTGCCATTCTCTGGCCCTTCACTTCCAGCCAGGCGTCACCGTTATCGGCAGCAACGATGCTGTAAGGCATGATAGCCTTGTCACGCTGTGCTTCTTCATCCTGGAAGCGACGGCCAATCAGGCGCTTGATCGCAAACAGGGTGTTCTGTGGGTTAGTAACAGCCTGACGCTTAGCAGGCTGGCCAACCAGAATTTCACCATCCTGGGTATATGCGATGATTGAAGGAGTGGTGCGATCGCCTTCGGCATTCTCCAGCACGCGCGCCTTGCCACCATCCATAATTGCTACACAAGAGTTGGTTGTACCCAGGTCGATACCAATAATTTTGCCCATCTAAACATCTCCACTAATAAATTCATAATCGGTCAGGTTGCTAACTATATGCGGGCGTTTTTTTGCTTTTCAACTGCCCGGCATCTCAGTGTTACCCGCGGTCAGCAACTGCGGTTGCCAATAAGATGGGGCCATCCACACCAGCATCAAGGGGCAGGGCAAAAAAAATTTCGTTTTTATCCGCAGCCAGATCATTGTTTCCTGGCGTGGGGATCATTATGATGCCGCGCGCTCTGATGGAAGTTATGGGTTTTTCGGCCATTCAGACCAATTATTAAATTACCTATCCATTTTCGTTACAATTCTGTTATCGCAGAGGACATATGCACTCCAACAAGTTGGCAAATCCCGGCCCCCTGGGTCTGATGGGCTTCGGGATGACTACCGTCTTGCTGAACCTGCACAACGCGGGCTTTTTCCCACTGACTTCCGTCATCATCAGTATGGGGATTTTCTTCGGTGGCATGGCTCAGATTTTTGCCGGTATTCTTGAGTTCAAGAAAGGCAACACCTTCGGCTTGACCGCCTTCACCTCTTACGGCTGCTTCTGGCTGAGCCTGGTAGGCATCCTGCTGCTGCCACGCATGGGCCTGGCAGAACCGACCGACGCGAACGTCCTCGGCATCTACCTTGCACTGTGGGGCGTCTTCACCCTGTTCATGTTCTTCGGCACGCTGCGTACCAACCGTGGGTTGCAGTTTGTGTTTGCCAGCCTGACCGTGCTGTTCGCACTGCTGGCCGTCGGCAACATTACCGGTAACCACGCGATCCTGACGTTCGCCGGTTACGAAGGCATTATCTGTGGTGCCAGCGCGATCTATCTGGCAATGGCAGAGGTGATCAACGAACAGTTGGGCCGCACCGTACTGCCAATCGGCCCGGTGGAAGCTCAGCAGGCAACACCCGCTGCTGTTACCGCATAAATCCGTACTAACGTGATATAAAAAAACCCTGCGGTGTTTAATCGCAGGGTTTTTTATTGGGCGAAAATCGCTTAGTTCAAGACTGTTTTTTCACTGTTCAGGTCGCGACGCAGGTAGATCCCGAGTAATAGGCCGAGCGTCGATAACGCCAGCATATAGTAAGCGGGCGCTAACGGGGTTAACTTCATGATCAGCGTGACAAATACCGGGGTTAAACCCCCAAAAATCGCGTATGCCACGTTGTAGGAGAACGAAATCCCGCTAAATCGCACTTCCGCCGGGAAAGCCCGCACCAACACGTAAGGCACCGCACCGACGATCCCCACACTGAAGCCAACCAGCGCGTAGGTGGCGAACAGCATTTCTGGATGTGTTGCCACCGACTGATAGAACAGCCAACTGCACCCTGCCAACAGCACACTGCCGACGATAAAGGTTTTGCTGGCGCCAAAGCGGTCCGCCGCCGAACCAGAGACGATACAGCCAGCAAACAGCATGATGATGGCGATGCTGTTGGCCTGCAATGACAGCGCCGGGGCTATGGCAAACTGTTTTTGCAGGTAGGTTGGCGTCATCAGGATCACCACCACAATGCCTGCCGACAACAGCCAGGTCAGCAGCATCGAGACCGCGATCTCTTTGCGATGATTCATCACCACCGATTTCAGCGGCAGCTCTTCTGCCAGCGCCTTACGCGCCTGCATCTCGATAAAGATTGGGGTTTCCTGCAACCAGCGGCGCAGATACATGGCGAACAGGCCAAAGATACCGCCCAGGAAGAACGGAATACGCCAGCCACCGTCATGAATGGCCTGTTGACTGAGCGTGGTATTGATGATGGTGGCCACCAGCGAGCCGAGCAGGATACCGGCCGTCAGGCCAGCGGTGAGCGTGCCACAGGCAAAACCAACGCGTTTGCGCGGCACATGCTCCGCCACAAATACCCAGGCACCAGGGACTTCACCCCCGATCGCCGCGCCTTGCAGAACCCGCATCAACAGCAGCAGCAACGGTGCGGCAATACCGATACTGGCGTAGGTGGGCAGCATCCCCATCGCCAGCGTCGGTAACGCCATCAGCAGGATGCTCAGGCTGAACATCTTTTTACGGCCCACCAGATCGCCAAAGTGCGCCATGATAATGCCGCCCAATGGCCGAGCCAGGTAGCCCGCAGCAAAGATACCAAAGGTCTGCACCTGGCGCAGCCACTCAGGCATATCCGCCGGGAAGAACAGGTCGCCCATTACCGCAGCAAAGAAAACAAAAATGATGAAGTCATAAAACTCCAACGCACCGCCCAGAGCAGCCAACGTCAGAGTTTTATAATCTTGCCGGTTGAGCCGGCGATTATTATCGTGATGCATAAGATACCGTTAGAGGAAACAGGAAAGACACAGAAAGCATAATGGCTAACTGTAAAAAGTTTCTTACTATAACGGCAAAATACTTTCACACCAGATGCGCTGAAGGTTATCCCGCAGATTGCTGAAATTTAGAGATTTATCTCGCGCCGCGCATTCTTGGGACGAAATGCTGCTACCACGGCCTCGTGGGTCTCTATATAGGGGCCTTCGAGCAGTTGGATGCAATAAGGCACGCTGGCAAAAATACCGTGCACCACCACCTTGCCTGCCTCGTCCTTCACCCCTTCCAGCGTTTCTTTAATCGATTTGGGTTGCCCCGGCAGGTTGATGATCAACGCCTGTTTACGGATCGCCCCAACCTGACGTGAAAGAATTGCCGTTGGCACATAGTGTAGGCTGATTTGGCGCATTTGCTCGCCAAAACCCGGCATGACCCGATCGGCAATTGCCAGGGTAGCATCGGGAGTCACGTCACGCCGGGACGGGCCGGTGCCGCCGGTAGTCAACACCAGATGGCAGCCCATTTCATCAACCAGCTCACACAGGGTATGCTCAATCAGCGTCTGCTCGTCGGGGATCAGCCGGGTTTCCAGGGTGAACGGCGTCGCCAAAGCGCTGCCCAGCCACTCTTCCAGCGCCGGGATCCCTTTATCCTGATAAACGCCCCCTGAAGCGCGGTCCGAAATAGAAACCAAACCAATGCGTAATGTATCCATGTTTTACCTCTGTTTTATGCCCCGGTTACCCAAGGGAGATTCATCACGGGAGTATAGGGTGTTTGCTCAATGAGGTGGATATTCAGGTATAAAAAAAGGTGGCCGAGGCCACCTTCTGCGCTGATTGATTGCCGCTGTTACAGCAGATCGGCGATCATTTTTTCCAGCTTGCCCTGGTCTACGGCAAACTTGCGGATACCGTCGGTCAGTTTCTCAACCGCCATTGGATCCTGGTTGTGCTGCCAGTAGAACTCAGGCTCGGTCAGCGGTGCCGGACGCGCTTTCACTTCGCCGGTATAAGACAGTTTACGCTCCAGTGCACCTTCGCTCTCTGCCAGCTCTTTCAGCAGTGCAGGTGCGATGGTCAGACGATCGCAGCCCGCCAGTTCGATGATTTCACCGACGTTACGGAAGCTGGCACCCATCACCACGGTTTCATAGCCGTGCTGCTTGTAATACTGATAAATTTCAGACACTGAAACCACGCCCGGATCTTCGTGCGGAGCGAACTCTTTCTTGTCGCCATTGGCTTTGTACCAGTCAAGAATACGGCCAACGAACGGCGAGATCAGGTACACGCCAGCTTCGGCGCAGGCACGCGCCTGAGCGAAGGAGAACAGCAGCGTCAGGTTACAGTTGATGCCTTCTTTTTCCAGGCGCTCGGCGGCACGGATGCCCTGCCAGGTGGAGGCCAGTTTGATCAGGATGCGATCGTTGCTGATGCCCGCTTCGTTATACAGTTTGATCAGGCGCTTGGCTTTGGCAACGCTGGCTTCGGTATCATAAGACAGACGCGCGTCCACTTCGGTGGAAATGCGGCCCGGGACCAGTTTCAGGATCTCCAGACCAATGTTGACGGCCAGCTTGTCTGCGGCATCGGCAACCTGCTGATCGCGATCGCTGCTCTGCTCACGTGCCCAGGCAATGGCTTCATCGATCAGTTTGCGGTATTCAGGAATTTGCGCTGCATTGAGGATCAGCGAAGGGTTGGTGGTGGCATCTTGAGGTTGATATAGCTTCATTGCAGCGATATCACCCGTATCCGCAACTACCGTAGTCAGCTGGCGTAGGGACGTTAATTTATCGGTCATGTTGGCATTATCTCATCGTTTGTGCATGAACTTTTGGCATCGTTCAACCATGCCTTGTCCTGATAATAACATGCACGTAGCCCGGCGCAAGGCAGGAAAATCACGCGCTGGCGGCGGTTGTTTTATCCTTGTGCGAGCAACCGGTTACGCACCGATAATTCGCCATTACCGAAGCAATGCCACGGCATTAACGCGCTATCCCCCCAGGAAATTATGTTAAATTCCCGCAGCTGTTTTATTCATCGAAAAACCCAAAAGAAGGCTGTAATTCCCGTCAATGGGATGATTTTAGCCAAGTTCTTGTCGAGAACTGACTCAAGTTTTCCGCACCGGAGTCGAAGAACCTGAGGAGCAGTAATCTTAACAAGGAGAAACATGTGACGGATCTGATTAACTTTATCAATAACATCTTGTGGGGTTCAGTACTGATCTATTTGCTGTTGGGTGCCGGCATCTACTTCACCTTGCGTACCCGCTTTATTCAAATTCGTCATTTCAGCCATATGTTTTCCGTGCTGAAGAACAGCACCAAAAGCGACGGTGCGGGCATTTCATCTTTCCAGGCGCTATGTACTTCACTTGCCGCTCGTGTCGGCACCAACAACCTTACCGGCGTGGCGATAGCGCTTACGGCTGGCGGCCCCGGTGCCATCTTCTGGATGTGGGTGATCGCGTTTATCGGCATGGCGACCTCTTTCATTGAGAGCACCCTGGCGCAGCTTTACAAAACCAAAGACGATAACGGCCACTACCGTGGCGGCCCGGCCTACTATATGGAAAAAGGCTTGGGAATGCGCTGGATGGGTGTGATGTTCTCCATTTTCCTGCTGATCGCTTTCGGTCTGGTGTTCAATGCGGTACAGGCCAACTCCATCGCCCTGGCCAGTGCCGTAGCCTTCAACATCGACCCCATGTACGCCGGCATAGTGTTGGTGGTCCTGAGTGCCATGGTGATCTTCGGCGGTATTCGTTCCATCGCCCGCGTCGCAGAAAAAATCGTGCCGTTTATGGCCTTGGCTTACCTGCTGCTGGCGCTGTGGATCATCGGCCTGAATATTGAGCATATGCCTGCCATCCTGGCGTTGATCTTCAAAAGCGCTTTTGGCCTGCAGGAAGTTGCTGCCGGCACCCTGGGCTACGGGATCTCCCAGGCCATGACGCAAGGTATACAACGCGGGCTGTTTTCTAACGAAGGCGGGATGGGGTCTGCCCCCAACGTGGCCGCTTCCGCGACTCCTTATCCGCCACACCCTGCCTCGCAGGGCTATGTGCAAATGCTTGGCGCATTTGTCGATACCATCGTCATTTGCAGCGCAACGGCGGCGATTATTTTGGCCTCTGGTGCACTGGATAATCCCCCGTCCGACATCAGCGGTATCGATCTGACCCAGCGGGCCATGGCCAGCGCCGTCGGTTCCTGGGGCGCGCCCTTTGTCGCGATCGCCGTTTTCCTGTTTGCCTTTACCTCTATCATTGCCAATTATGCCTATGCCGAGAACAACCTGATCTTCCTCAAGCACCACCATCCGACCAAGCTGACGATTTTCCGCTGCTTTGCCTTGGGCATGGTGATGTTTGGTTCGATGGCAGAATTATCCACGGTGTGGAAAATGGCGGACATCTCGATGGCACTGATGGCGATCACCAATCTGACCGCTATCTTGTTACTGTCCGACGTGGCCTTCACATTGGCCAAGGATTACAACCACCAGCGTTCACTCGGCAAGCTGCCCACCTTTGACATCAACCACTACCCGGAGCTGGGATCTCAACTCGAACCGGGGATCTGGAAGCCGACCAGGCAGCGTTAATCCTGCAGGGCGTGCGTAAAGTGCGCCCTATCACAGCCATACCTCCTGGTCTTGCGCGCTTTTTGCTACAGTAGCCACATGTTGATAAACAGGATGTGACCATGCTCATTATTATTTCACCTGCCAAAACCCTGGATTATGCAAGCCCGTTAGCCACCGAACGCTTTACCCAGCCCGAATTGTTGGATCAGTCGCAAAAGCTGATCAAACTCTGCCGTAAGCTGACCCCGGCGCAAATTTCCGGCCTGATGAGCATCAGCGATAAGCTCGCGGGCCTGAATGCCGCACGCTTTGGCGAATGGCAGCCTGACTTCACCCCGGACAATGCTCGTCAGGCGCTGCTGGCGTTTAAAGGCGACGTTTATACCGGCTTACAGGCGCAAGACTTCAGCGAAGAGGATTTCGACTTCGCACAGCAGCATCTGCGGATGCTCTCTGGCCTGTACGGGGTGCTGCGTCCGCTGGACCTGATGATGCCTTACCGGCTGGAGATGGGGATCAAGCTGGAGAACCCGAAGGGCAAAGACTTGTACAGCTTCTGGGGCGATCGGATCACCGAGAAACTGAATCAGGCCCTGGAGCAACAAGGCGATGATGTAGTGGTGAACCTGGCTTCGGATGAATACTTCAAATCGGTAAAACCGGCCAAGCTGCACGGTTCACTGATCAAACCGGTATTCCTGGACGAGAAAAACGGCAAGTACAAAGTCATCAGTTTCTACGCCAAGAAAGCGCGTGGGCTGATGAGCCGCTTTATCATCAAGAATCGTTTGAGTCGTAGAGAACAGCTGGTTGATTTCAATCTGGAAGGGTATGCCTTCGATGAAGCGGCTTCGGCGGGTAATGAGCTGGTATTCAAACGCCCTGAGCAATGAGCAATCCGTTCCCTCTCCCGACAAGGAGAGGGAACGGGTTTTGTCAGACTGGCAACGTCATCATGAATTGACGCAGCGCGGCAAAGTCCGCCGCCATGTTATGCGACAACAGCGGCAACTGTGCACGCACCGCCAAGGCCTGTGGCAGCGGTAACTCCTGGCCAAGGATCTCTTCGACGCTTTCCTTGAACTTGGCCGGATGTGCCGTGCCCAGGAACAGGCCAAACTCCCCTGCTTGCAGTTGATCACGTAGAACGCGGTAGGCGATCGCCGCATGAGGCTCTGAAAGGTAGCCCAAGGCAGCCAACTCTTTCATGGTTTCTTTGGTGGTTTCATCACTCACCGCGCCATGAGCCAACTCCTTCAACTGCCAGATTTTACGGCGGAACAACTCTTCCACACGCGGCCAGTTGTTAGGCTGGCTGACGTCCATCGCGTTGGATAACGTCGCCACGGTGGCGTTTGGCTGCCATTGGCCAGTAGTCAGGAAGCGTGGCACGGTGTCGTTAGCGTTGGTGGCGGCGATAAAGCGTTTCACCGGCAGCCCCAGGGATTTCGCCAACAGCCCGGCGGTCAGGTCGCCAAAGTTGCCGCTTGGCACGGAAATCACCAACTGATTGCGGGCTTCCTGCGGCAGTTGCGCCACCGCTTCAAAGTAGTAGCAGATTTGCGCCAGCAGGCGGCTGATATTGATCGAGTTGGCCGAGTTCAGGTGTACGGCCTCTTTCAGTTCCTGATCGTCAAACGCCTGCTTCACCAACGCCTGGCAAGCGTCAAAGTCGCCATCGATAGCAATGGTGTGGATATTGCCACCCAACGTGCAGAACAGCTTTTCCTGCAGCGAACTGATCTTGCCCTGTGGATAGAGGATCACCACGCGCACGTTTTTCAGGCCGTAGAAGGCATGGGCAACGGCAGCGCCGGTATCACCGGAGGTTGCAGTCAAGATGGTTACTGGCTGATCGCCCGCGACTTCCGCCAGCATCTGCGCCATAAAGCGGCCGCCGAAGTCTTTGAACGCCAGCGTCGGGCCGTGGAACAGCTCCAGACAGGCGACATCGCTCTCCACCTGCGCCACCGGGGCCGGGAACTCAAACGCGGCCTTCACCCGCTTGTACAGCGCTTCTTCGCCGATCTCGTCGCCAATAAAAGCGGACAGGATCTTGCTGCTGCGAGCGACAAAGTCCATCTCCAGCAGTTTATCAATCTCGGTCAGTTCGAATTCTGGCAGTTCCAGCGGGAAAAACAGCCCTTGCTGCTTACCCAGGCCCTGTTTGATAGCCTGCGCGAAGCTGACCTGTTCGTTATGATCTTTCAGATTGTACAGTTTCATGCGTTATCCCAATAGTCGAGCGCCAGCGGTATCCAGGCGGCAAATATGAACAAAACCTTCGTCGTTTTGCAGGTAATGGTTGGTCAGCCAATCGGCCATGCGTTGCGCCGTTGCGCCGTCATCACAGACCGCAAACAGCGTCGGGCCGGAGCCGGAAATGCCACAGGCCAAGGCACCGATCTCCTGTGAGGCTTTACGCGCTTCGGCGAAGCCTGGCAACAGGCGGGTGCGATAAGGCTCGGCAATCACATCCTGCATCAGCTTGGCCGCCAGACGCGGTTGCTGGGTGTGGCAAGCGTGAATAAAGCCCGCCAGATAGCGACCATGGCTGATACAGTCCTGGCGGCGGTATTGCGCGGGCAAAATGGCGCGCGCCTCGGCGGTGGACACTTTGATGCCCGGATAGGCCATCACCCACAGCCAGTCTTTAAAGCCAGGCACTTCCTGGCTGATGATCCCTTCTTCTTCCAGCATCAACTGCAAGCCGCCCAGATAGCACGGCGCAACGTTATCGTAATGCACGCTGCCGGAAATACGCCCTTCCAGTTCGCCCATCAGGGCCAGCAATTGCGTCTCGTTGAGCGGGCGATCGCAAAATTCGTTCATCGCCATCAGACCGGCCACCACCGAGCAAGCGCTGGAGCCCAGCCCGGAACCGATCGGCATGTTCTTCTCAAGCCGCATCGCTACTGGCACTTCACGACCAATCGCCTGGCAGAAACGCTCCCAACACTGGTAAACAATGTTCTCTTTAGGATCGCTCGGCAGCTTGCTGACAAAGCGCCCGCCATTTTCCAGGCTGAAGCGGCTGGCCGCTTCTACACTGACGCAATCCCCCAGCAGCGTGCCGTCGATAGGGGAAACTGCAGCTCCCAGCACATCGAACCCGACGCTGACGTTACCAATTGAGGCCGGTGCATACACCTTAACCATATTAGACTCCCAACTTCCATGACAGTGTGCGCAACAGATCGGCAAATACCCCGGCCGCCGTCACATCATTACCGGCACCATAACCGCGCAGCACCAGCGGCAATGGTTGATAGTAGCGGCTGTAGAAGGCCAGAGCGTTCTCACCGTTCTTCACTTTATACAACGGATCGTTGCCGTCTACCGCATCAATACGTACCAGACAGCGGCCTTCTTCGATAGCACCCACATAGCGCAACACTTTACCTTCAGCGGCAGCAGCGGCCACACGGCGGTTAAATTCGGCATCCAACTCCGGCAGGCGGGCAATAAAGTTCTCCACATCGCCGCTGGCATCAAACGACGGTGGTAACACCGATTCGACTTCAATATCGCTCAGTTCAAGCGCATAGCCTGCTTCACGCGCCAGGATCAGCAGCTTGCGAGCGACATCCATCCCCGAAAGATCGTCACGCGGATCTGGCTCGGTGTAACCCAAGGCCTTGGCCTGCAAGGTGGCCTCCGACAGCGACATCCCCTCATCCAGCTTACCGAAGATAAAGGACAGTGACCCCGACAGGATACCGGTGAAGCGCATCAGCTCATCGCCCGCATTGAGCAGGTTCTGCAGGTTTTCGATCACCGGCAAGCCCGCCCCCACGTTAGTGTCATACAGGAATTTGCGGCGAGAACCGGCTGCTGCGGTGCGCAGTTGCTGGTAATAATTCATCGACGAGGTGTTGGCCTTCTTGTTTGGCGTTACCACGTGGAAACCGTCGGCCAGGAAATCGGCATACTGATCGGCCACCGCCTGGCTGGAGGTACAGTCGACAATCACCGGATTGAGCAGGTGGCACTCTTTCACCAGGCGGATCAGGCGGCCCAGATTGAAAGGCTCTTTGGCTTCGGCCAGTTCGTCCCGCCAGCTTTCCAGCGAGATGCCGTGCACGTTGGTCAACATCGCCCTTGAGTTGGCAATGCCACAGATGCGCAGATCGATGTGTTTTTGCTTCAGCCAAGGTTGCTGACGATAAACCTGCTCGATGAGCGCCCCGCCAACGCCACCCACGCCAATCACAAACACTTCGATCACCTGATCGGTGTTGAACAGCATCTGATGGCTGACGCGAACTCCAGTGGTGGCGGAATCGTTATCGACCACCACGGAGATTGAACGTTCGGAAGAGCCTTGAGCGATCGCCACGATATTGATGTTGGCGCGCGCCAGAGCAGAGAAGAAGCGTGCAGAGATGCCACGCAGGGTGCGCATACCGTCGCCAACGACCGAGATAATTGCCAGGCGTTCCATCACGTCCAGCGGCTCCAGCACGCCGTCTTTCAACTCCAGGTAGAATTCGTCTTCCAGGGCACGACGAGCGCGTTGCAGCTCACTCTGCGGCACACAGAAGCTGATGCTGTACTCGGAAGAGGACTGGGTGATCAACACCACTGAGATCCCGGCGCGTGACATCACGGCAAACACACGGGCCGCCATGCCGACCATGCCTTTCATACCTGGGCCGGACACGTTGATCATCGCCATATTGTTTAGATTGGTGATGCCCTTTACCGGCGTATCATCGGCCACGCTTTCGCCACCGATCAAGGTGCCGGGAGCTTGCGGGTTGGCGGTGTTTTTAATCAGGCAAGGGATTTGGAACTGGGCAATCGGGGTGATGGTACGCGGGTGGAGAACTTTGGCGCCGAAGTAAGAGAGCTCCATCGCCTCCCGGTAGGACATCGACTTCAATAATCGGGCATCCGGTACGGTACGCGGGTCGCAGGTATAAACCCCGTCCACATCGGTCCAGATCTCGCAACAGTCTGCTCGCAGGCAAGCGGCCAGCACGGCGGCGGAATAATCGGAGCCGTTACGCCCCAGCACGACCAGTTCGCCTTTGTCGTTACCGGCAGTAAAGCCCGCCATCAGGATGATATGGTCTGAAGGAATGGCCGCAGCAGCGATACGCAGGGTGGACTCGGCAATATCGACGGTCGATTCCAGATAGTGGCCCTGAGCCAGCAGCTTCTCTACCGGGTTAATCACAGTAACCGGATAACCTTTGGCTTTGAAGACGCCTTCCATGATGGCAATAGAAAGCTTTTCACCCCGACAGATGATAGCCGCATTGACGCTATCCGGGCACTGCCCCAACAACGCCACGCCATGCAGTACCTGTTTGAGCTGCGCGAACTCCTGCTCGACCAGTGCCTTCAGGCGATCGTACTCAAAGCCTGGCAACGCCTTGGCCAAACCGCTGAGCAGGTCGGCAAAGATGCGCTCGGCGTCGCTCATGGTTGGCAGAATATCCTGGCCGGCTACCGTTTTGTCAATCATCGCCACCAGATGATTGGTGATCTTGGCCGGTGCGGACAATACCGTGGCTACCTGTCCTTGGCGTGCATTGTTCTCCACGATATCGGCAACGCGCAGAAAACGTTCCGCATTCGCTACCGAGGTTCCACCAAATTTAAGCACTCGCATTTCTGTTATCTCCTGAATTTATGCCGAAAAAAAAGCCCGCACTGGTTAGGTGCGGGCTTTTTTCTTCTGTTTCCTGTACGCGTCAGCCCGCCCCGTTACCTGTGGTATCGGTGGTGGTAATAATTGTCGTATTCAGGCTGATGTTTCGCATTTTGTCTGTCTGTCTCATTAGAATCTCTGTCCCCTCTATTGGTTAAAGCAATCGTCTGGCCAAGTCAAATTATTTCTTTGTTTTGCCTATTTACTGGCCACAGTGGGATCTGCGCGATGAAGCCGATAAAAAAACAGAATTGCAGAACAAAAAATCATAAGAAAGCCGATCAAACAGTGAATAACACCAGCCAAGCAACAGAAAACGCCTACATCACTTCGTCAGTTTTTTTTCAATATCATGCAGCAACCTGTGCAACATGACGGTATCGCGCTGCTGCAAGACCCCGAGCCGCTGGTGTAACCAATCGCGCAATTTTTGGTCGCCCGCCACGTCCAGCGCTTGTAACAGGCGATCTGCCCGTTGCCGCAACGCGTTGAGTTGCCCGGCATCGGCCAGGGGTTCCTGCTGCGTGCTGACTGACATTAACTGCGCCAGTTGATAGCAATACACCATCACCGCCTGGCCGAGGTTCAGCGAAGGATAATCAGCCACCATCGGGACGCCGGTCAGCAGATCGGCCAACTCCAGTTCTTCATTGGTCAGGCCCGAGTCTTCACGGCCAAACACCAGTGCAGCCTGATGCACCCATTGCTGACGTTCCGCCAACTGCTCCGTCAGTTGCTGAGGGGTACAGTAGTAATGGAAGCGTGCGCGGCTGCGAGCGGTAGTCGCAACGGTAAAGTCTACATCTTCCAATGCCTGCTCCAGGGTAGCAAACGTCTGCACCGCATCCAGAATATCGCCAGCACCGTGGGCGACCCAGCGGGCAGCGGGCTGCAGATGGGCCTCGCTGTCGACGATGCGCAACGAGGTGAAGCCCATGGTTTTCATCGCCCGCGCCGCTGCGCCAACATTTTCCGCCCGAGCGGGCGCGACTAACACGATATGAAGCTGCATCAAGACTCCAGAAAAATAATGAGAATAGTTCTTTGACTGTTGGGATTTGTCTGATTATATTTACAAACGATTAACATCGTAAATGATCGCTTGCTATAATATTATTAAATAGGCATTTCAACCTATAAATCGGACGAAACAATCATAAATGTAGGTTAAGTTTTAATTTTCATTAAAAACAAAGCGCTATATTTTCACCCCAAACAGTTAGCTTTCAATTGTAACGCATCAGCTCCAACAAAGCTGAATCGTTCACAGAATTTGACGATCTGTGACTTAACATGGCAGTTCTGTAAGTGTTTTTCACAAAACTGTTAACGTGCTACAATTGAATTTGATATATGTCAACAAAGCGTAGTTTTGTTAGGTGATGAATTCGGCACACACTGTTATATTGCTGTTAATAGGGTTAGGATATGCGCCGTTTTGGCATCATTCGGGGTGGTAAAAAATAGCCCCCCCACCCAGCTAGCGATCTTGTTGACATTGATGGAAAGCGCATCAAGAACGAGTTTACGTACTGTAGTCGTTTGGTAATTGAGGGAACGTGAGCGGTATCTCTGCCCTCCATGGAAGAACACCGAGACTGCTGTACTTCCTATTTTCTATTTTGTTGGCAATTTTAGGTAGCAAATATGCAGACCCCGCACATTCTGATTGTCGAAGACGAGTTAGTCACTCGTAACACCCTGAAGAGCATTTTCGAGGCGGAAGGCTACATTGTTCATGAAGCCAATGACGGTGCAGAAATGCACAACATCCTGTCCGAAAATGATATCAACCTGGTTATCATGGATATCAACCTGCCAGGCAAGAACGGCCTGCTGCTGGCGCGTGAACTACGCGAACAAGCCAGCGTCGCGCTGATGTTCCTGACCGGTCGTGATAATGAAGTCGATAAAATCCTTGGCCTGGAAATCGGCGCCGATGACTATATCACCAAACCGTTCAACCCACGCGAACTGACCATCCGTGCGCGCAACCTGCTGTCACGCACCATGAATCTGGGTAGCGTCGGCGAAGAGCGCAAGCTGGTCGAGAGCTACAAGTTCAACGGTTGGGAGCTGGACATCAACAGCCGCTCTCTGATCGGCCCTGCTGGCGAGCAGTACAAACTGCCACGCAGCGAATTCCGCGCCATGCTGCACTTCTGTGAAAACCCGGGCAAGATCCAGTCCCGTGGTGAATTGCTGAAGAAAATGACTGGCCGTGAGTTGAAACCGCATGACCGTACCGTAGACGTGACCATCCGTCGTATTCGTAAGCACTTCGAATCCACGCCGGACACGCCGGAAATCATTGCTACCATTCATGGTGAAGGTTACCGCTTCTGCGGCGATCTGGAAGAATAAGCCTGTCTTAACGTCACAGGTTAAAAAGGGTTCAGCTTGCTGAACCCTTTTTTGTTGAGGCCAGACGCGATGCCATCTGAACAGGCTACAACGTAGGAGCGCTGCATGCTGCGCCCGTCTGGATTATTTGGCTTCACCCCAAGGGATGATGGGCACCGCGCTCAGGGCATTTTTCGGTGAACCATCTACTACCCGATCGGAATAGCTCAGGTAGATCAGCGCATTGCGATTGGCATCATAAAAACGCACGACCTGCAGCTTTTTGAACACCAAAGAGGTGCGCTTCTGGAACACCACGGTTCCTTCAGCCTTGCCCTTCTTAATCTTGTCGCTCAGCTCAATCGGGCCTACCTGCTGGCAAGAAATGGCAGCATCCGAGGTATCCTCTGCCAGCCCTAACCCACCCTTTATGCCACCGGTTTTAGCCCGGCTGATATAACAAGTTACATTTTTAACATCGGGATCGTCGAACGCTTCCACCACAATTTTATGATCTGGACCAAACAGTTTGAATACCGTATCGACCGATCCTACCTGTTCCGCCTGCGCGCTATTAAACGTTGCGCAAACCAGACCGAACAAAAATATCCATCCTTTTTTCATTCACTTAACTCCAATAGAACAGCGTGTTAAATCACAGGGCTGCTAATAAGAACGCCGATGCTTCAGGTCATAGAAATGGGTTTTCCTCGGCCCAGTCAGCTCTTTTTAGCACAGAGAGCGAAAAAAATCTTTGGGAGTCGTGGAGGAAAAAAGTTGCTATTATGCGGCATCGTCATCGCTTAATGCCTGTTAACACCAGTTTTCCCCCGCTTCCCGCAACGCATATCGCAAAAGCGCCGTATGTAATGCAACTGATTGATCAATAAGTCAGTGGGCATCAGGTATCAGCATGACAAATCAAACAGTTCGGGTTCCGAACCTGAAGCTCTACGAGGAAGATCTATGGATCAAGCCGGTATCATTCGTGATCTGCTTAGCTGGCTGGAAAGCCATTTGGACCAACCTTTGTCACTGGATAACGTGGCGGCAAAAGCGGGTTACTCTAAATGGCATCTGCAACGGATGTTTAAGGATATCACTGGGAACGCCATCGGCGCCTATATTCGGGCAAGAAGGTTGTCCAAAGCCGCCGTCGCATTACGCCTCACCAGTCGGCCTATTCTGGATATTGCTTTGCAGTATCGTTTCGACTCACAGCAGACCTTCACTCGCGCATTCAAAAAACAGTTTGCGCAAACCCCGGCGCTGTATCGCCGTTCAGAAGACTGGAACGCCTTCGGCATGTGCCCGCCAATACGTCTGGGCGCCTTTACGCTGCCACATCCAGAGTTTGTCACGCTACCCGAGCTGGACCTGATCGGCCTGACGCAGAGCTACTCCTGTACGTTGGAGCAAATATCCAGCTTCCGCTCCGAGCTGCGTACCCAATTCTGGCAACAGTACCTGGGGCAGATAGACACCCTGCCACCGGTGCTTTACGGCCTGCACCACTCGCGGCCAAGCCAGGAAAAAGACGACGAGCAGGAAGTGCTGTATACCACGGCCCTGGAGGCGCAACATGTGCCGACCAAGGTGCTGGAAGGCCAGCCGATCACGCTGCAGGGCGGAGAATATGCCATGTTCAGCTATCAGGGGCCAGCCTCCGGCCTGCAGGACTTTATTCTGATACTGTACGGCACTTGCCTGCCAGCATTGGAACTGACCCGCCGCAAAGGGCACGATATTGAGCGCTTCTATCCGCAAGGTGACCGGCGTCCGCCTCAGCCACCCAGCGAGATCCGTTGCGACTATCTGATCCCGATCCGCCGTTAGCGCTGTAGCTCATCCAACGCGGGCATGTCCAGATGCGAGATATCGCCCGCGCTTTCCACAATCCAGCCTGGAGCCAACCAGGGGCTTTGTTGATAGTCGACGCGTGACAACGAGCAGTTGCGCAAACGCAGGCGGCGTTCGGCATAGGCAGGCAAACCTAATACCGTCCCGATCAGGCACCCCAACGCGATGCCGTGGCTGACAATCAACGGCTTGCTGCCCTGCGGCAGTTTCAGGCACTCGGTCAGCGCCGCATGCATCCGCGTGGCCAACTCCGTCATAGATTCACCTTGAGGGATACGGCCGTCAGCAGTACCATCGACCATCTGTTTACGCCACAGCTCTTCCTGCGGTGTCAGGCTGTCGATCAAACGTTCTTCCAGAACGCCCATATGCAGCTCACGCAGCCGGGCATCTACCATAACGTCGCAACCGCAAGCGTCCGCAATGATTTGCGCGGTCTGACGGGTGCGGCCCAGATCGCTGGAAATCACGTGCGTCACGCCCTCGCGGCTAACGCGTTTGCCAACCAGATGAGCCTGGTGAACGCCAGTGGCGGTTAATGGGCTGTCGGATTGGCCCTGAATGCGGCGTGCTGCGTTCCATTCCGTTTCGCCGTGGCGAACGAGGTATACCTGTAACATTATGCTTTTCCGTTATACTGCGTGAAACTTGAGTTTATCTGTGGCTCGTGCCTTGCACTACGCATAACTTGCCGCCATCAAAAATCATGGCAAGACACAGCCCCACTTTAAGGAAGCTAAAGCCGTTATGTATCATGTTATCGCTGCAACTACCAACCCGGCAAAGATCAGGGCTATTCAACTGGCTTTTGAAGATACCTTTGGCGCAGACCAATGCCGCATAGAATCGGTTGACGTCGCCAGCGGCGTTTCACTGCAACCCATTGGCAATACCGAAACCCGTACCGGCGCACGCCAGCGCGTGATGGAAGCGCGGCAGGTGCGGCCAGAAGCCGACTTTTGGGTCGGAGTAGAAGCCGGGATCGAAGAAAATATGACGTTCGCCTGGATGACGGTAGAAAATCCGACGACCCGTGGCGAATCGCGTTCTGCCAGCCTGATGCTGCCAGAATCAATTTTACAGGGTATTCGAGCCGGTCGCGAGTTAGGCGATGAAATGACCTTGATCACCGGCAATAGCGAAGTCAAACGTCAGGGGGGAGCGATCGGTATCTTTACCGATGGTCGGCTGAGCCGCACCAGCGTTTACCACCAGGCGTTGCTGCTGGCACTGGTGCCGTTCCACAATCCGATTTACCGCAGCCACAGCAGTAATAATACGCCGCAGCAATAAGCCACCGGGGTGATTGCTTCACCCCAGTAATTGCTGTTCCAGCCACTGTTTCAGCTCTGGCGTCGCCATCTTCAGGCTGTTTGATCCTCTGGTGATGGTTGCGATACCTGCCCCGAGCTCATTCTTCAGCTCGCGCTGGCTCATTTCGCCACGCATCAGTTCCTGAATAATACGCACCCGTGTCCCCAGCGCAGTACGCTCATCCGGCGTCAGTAGCAGTTGCATCAACTGTTGGTGCAAATCCTGATCGAACGAACTCTGCAGCAGTGCGACAAAGCGCAGCCAATCTTCATTGCCTTGTTCTGAAAGAGCGGGATCGTTTAGCGATAATTGCGTCATGCCAGCCACCATACTATTTAACTAGTACAGCAGCATAGCATACCGCGAGTAAGCGTCAAAATACCGGTAACAACGCTACAGCTTGAAAGACGACGGGGATATCAATAGCGTCTTTGCCACTCGGCATCCGTCAGCACCTTCGCTGGCCGATGCATGAAGTGACGATAAAACGCGTCATAGGCCAGCACGTTCTTCACGTAAGAACGGGTTTCCGAGAACGGAATGCTTTCCACAAACGCCACGGCATCTACCCGGCCATCGCTATTGCCTAACCAGGTATTCACCCGTGATGGGCCAGCGTTATAAGCCGCAGACGCAAGAATACGGTTACGACCAAATTGCTGGTACACCGACTCCAGATAGCTGGTGCCAATGGTGATATTGGTTTGCGGATCAAACAGCTGGCTCGGGCTGCTGTAGCCCGGGATACCGAACAGATCCACCGTATGTTTCGCGGTGCGCGGCATAACCTGCATCAAACCTGCGGCCCCGACCGGCGACTGCGCTTTCGGGTTCCAGGCGCTCTCCTGGCGGGCTATCGCCATGGCATAGCTCGGCGTAATGCCTTTATCTTCGGTAGCACGGCGGAATTCCTGTGGCCAGGCCATCGGGAAACGTTCTTCAAGATGATCCCACAGTTTGCCAACGATCGTTGCCTGTACGCTCAGATCGGCCCATTTCTGCTCAAAGGCATAGCGGGCCAGCGCTTCCTGCTCCGGGCGGCTGCGGCTGGCGACGAATGAGCTCCACTCACTGCGCGCCAGGTTATCCATATTCCAGTACATCAGTTCACGCACCCGGGCAATCTCCGGGCCACTCACCAGATCGGTACGCGGTTTTGCCGCCACGGCGACCATCACCGGATAAGGCACCTGCAGTTTTTGCGCCGCCACCATCGGGTAGAAGCCGCGTTCGTTCATCAGGCTACGCAGTATCGCTTCCCCTTCGCTGCGTTTACCTTCATCGATCATGACACTGGCACGCCAGTAGCGCCATTCATCCTTGTTCCGCGATTCTTCAGGCAGGCGTGCCAGCCAGGTTTTCAGCCCCTGACGATCGCCCACGCCCAGCGCCATACGCACGCGGCGCTCCAGCAAGGCTGGCTGTTGGCTGCGCAGGATCACCTGATCGCGCCATTGGGTCTGCTCAAAGGTGGCATCATTGCCCATCAACCGCCAGGCCACCTCTTCCTCCATTGCCAACTTCTCGCTTTCGCTCATTTTCTGTAGGCGGACCAGCGTTGGGATCATGGCTCGAGCATTTTCTACGTCCTGACGGGCAAGACGAGCGAATACGATGGTGGTAGCCGAACGGGTAAAATCTGTTGGGCCGACGCTACGGGCGAAGGCTTCCAGCGTGGCGGGATCGTTTTGCAACCGTACCAGCGCATCCCCCATGGTCTGATAATCGCTTGGGAGTTGGCGGTACAGGTAGTTCACCAGGCCGCTGTTGCCCTCTTTTAGCGCCAGCTTCATCCGTGCCAGCGTATTCAACGGCGTTTGCTTACCGGCAGCCTGCCAGACGCTGAACAGCTTATCGCAGGAGCCTGGCAGGGTTTTACCGCTCATCCAGATATCATCGGCACCAGCCCAAGCTGCCTGCTGATCGCCGGTGGCCCACTTGGCGTAATAGAAATTACAGCGCGCCGCAACAGGTTTAGGCTCTTGCGGGCTGAAGGCCAGCAGGGTAGTCCAATCTTGACGGCTAGCCAGCTCGTTCACAAAACGGGCAGAGAGCGATTTTGCGGGTGGCAACGTAGGATGCAACCGCAAAAACTGCTGGACCTGAGCCGCACTGGCGGTGCTGAGATCCTGCGTCAACTGGCGATATTCCAGATAAGGATACAGGGGGTAATCCTGCAGCGTTGGCATCAACTGCGCCACCACGTCCATCTGTTTACTGTCCCAGGCCTGCTTGATTTGCAGATAACGCTGGCGTTCGCCGTCCAGGGAGTCTGCCAATGTTGCACCAGAAAATGCCGTCAGGCACAGGCCTACAGCCCACAACCGCCATTTGTCCACCTTGACCATACTTACTCTTTCCTCGCTGGGTTAGCTTGCCAGAACCGATCCACCCCGCTGCCGCGCCGCGTCAGCAGCCAACGGGCCAGTAGATCCTGCTCTGCGAATATCTCACGCCCCACCGTGGGAAGCCACGCCGGGAACAAAACCGTGCCGCCACCATGGGCTGGCATCAGGTATTAATCATAGACAGCAAAAACGCGTATCCATTCATTACTTTATAACAAGTTTATCAACCCAGATGAAAACCACCCTGCCTGGCGCAATCGCCAGGCAGAACAACAAGACGACGTTTTGAAAAATCATGGGATTATGGGCAATTTTTTCATCACACAATAACCCCGGTGTTCTATAGTTTTCTATGCAGACACGAGTTTTCCTATACAAAAAATGACGTTAAAGAGACATTAATAGAGAAACATTTTCTCACTGATTAAAACAATTCCTATTACTTTGTTTTTATTATCTCAGATCAAAAACTCAAGTTTGCGATTATTTACTATCACGCGGCAGATAATTGGCCACCCACTAACTGAAAATGACTACCTTTAACGTCTGTGTGACAGAAAACAATGGAATATCAACCCGGCAAAAGGGCTGCCGACACAGATGGGGACTTAGATTCGAACGACTTTAAGGAGAGGCACTCCATGCCAAAACATTCCCCCACTGAATACCAAGCGCCACCCAAGCCGGAAAAAGCCTGGTATCAATACGATATTGAACAAACGCTTCAGCATTTAAACGTTCAGCAACAAGGCCTAAGCGAGCAGGAAGCCGCTGAACGGCTGAAGAAGTTTGGCCCCAACGCCCTGCCGGAGCAGGCAGGCAAAAGCGCCTTTATGCGCTTTATTGCCCACTTTAACGATGTGCTGATTTATATTCTGCTGGCCGCCGCCTTCCTCAAAGGCATTATGGGGCATTGGATCGATACGGTGGTTATTCTTTGCGTTGCCGTGATCAATGCCCTTATCGGCTTTGTGCAGGAAAACAGCGCAGAGAAATCGCTGAAAGGCATTAAGAATATGCTTTCCAGCCAGGCTATTGTGGTACGAGACGGAATTAACCACACCGTGAATGCGGAAGATTTGGTCCCGGGAGATATCGTGTTGTTACGCCCTGGCGATAAAATCCCCGCCGACCTGCGGTTACTGGAATCTCACAACCTTCAGGTTGAAGAGGCCATCTTGACCGGCGAATCTACCGTGGTCTCGAAACAAACCGACGCTATCCCTGATGAAGTGATGATTGGCGATCGCACCAACCTGTTGTTCTCCGGTACCACTATCAGCGCCGGGAATGCCAAGGGCGTGGTTATCGCAACTGGCGGCTATACCGAACTCGGCCACATCAGCGAGATGATCTCGACCGTTAAGACCCAGCGCACCCCGTTACTGCAACAGATGGATCGCTTGGGCAAAAACATCTTCATCCTGATCCTGGTGATGATGGTGTTGCTGTTCGCGTTTGCCTTCACGATGCGTGATATGCCGCTCGGTGAGCTGCTGGTGGCGCTGATCAGCCTGGCGGTGGCCTCGGTACCCGAAGGTCTGCCTGCCATCATTTCCATTATCTTGTCCCTGGGCGTGCAGTCGATGGCACGTAACCGCGCGATTATCCGCAAACTGCCTACGGTAGAAACCTTGGGCTCGATGACGGTGATCTGCTCGGACAAGACCGGCACGCTGACCATGAACGAAATGACGGCAAAAAACGTCATCATGGCTGACCATGCCTACCGTGTGGAAGGGGAAAGCTATGAACCGGTTGGCGGCATTTTCTTTGCCGACAGTAACAAACCAGCACAAGTTCAAGATATCCCACCGTTAGCGCAGTTCATTACCGCGATCACCCTGTGTAACGACAGCCAGGTCAAGCAGGATGACAGCGGCCGTTGGCTGGTCACCGGCAGCCCGACGGAAGGCGCATTGAAGGTGCTGGCGATGAAAGCTGGATTAGCGATTGGTGAAGCACGCCAACTGGCTAAAATCCCGTTCGACTCCAGTTACAAATACATGGCGGTACGTAGCCAGGTCGCAGGCAAAAATCAGGTGTTCCTTACCGGTGCGCCAGACGTGTTGTTCTCACTGTGCGAGTTCGAACTGACCGATTACGGCATCCAGCCCTTCCGCCTCGGCTACTGGGAAGCGGAGATGTCGCGCTTCGCCGAGCAAGGTTTACGCATGGTGGCCGCCGCCAGTAAAACGACGCCAGACGGCGAAGTGGAACTGGATCACGGCGATATCCGCCAGCAGATGGTGTTTATCGGTATCGCTGGTGTGATGGATCCACCACGTCCTGAAGCGGTCGCCGCCATCGCCGAATGTCAGCAAGCGGGGATCCGCGTGAAGATGATCACCGGCGATCACCAGAAAACGGCCATGGCCATCGGTGCCATGCTGGGAATTGGCAACAGCCAGGACTCTATCACCGGCTCCGAGCTGGAACATATGGATGACCAGGCGTTGGCAGAAGCCGCCGTGCACTACGATATCTTTGCCCGTACCAGCCCGGAACATAAGCTACGTCTGGTAAAAGCGCTGCAGGATAAAGGCGGCGTGGTAGGGATGACCGGCGACGGCGTCAACGATGCACCAGCGTTGAAACAGGCCGACGTGGGTATCGCCATGGGGATCAAAGGCACCGAGGTCACTAAAGAAGCCGCAGATATGGTGCTGACCGACGATAACTTCGCCACCATCGCCAGCGCGGTAAAAGAAGGCCGCCGTGTTTACGACAACCTGAAGAAAACCATCCTGTTCGTGCTGCCGACCAACCTGGCACAGGGCCTGCTGATCATCATCGCCATTCTGGCTGGTGCCATGCTGCCGCTGACGCCCATCCAGATCCTGTGGATGAACATGGCCACCTCCACTACCCTATCCTTTGGCCTGGCCTATGAGCCCGCCGAAAAAGGGCTGATGCACCGTAAACCAAGGATGCCGGGCAGCAACGTGTTGGATCTGCACGCTATCTGGCGCATCGGCTTCGTCGGCGTGCTGATCGCCATCAGCGCCTTCGCACTGGAAGCCTGGATGGCGCCACGCGGCTACAGCAGCGAGCTGATCCGCACCGTGCTGCTGCAAACCCTGGTCACCGCGCAGTGGGTTTACATGTTCAACTGCCGTACCGCAGACCGCTTCCCGCTCAACCGCCAATTGTTCCTCAATAAGGGCCTGTGGTTGGTCAGTGGCGTGTTGTTACTGCTACAGATGGCCATCATTTATCTGCCGTTTATGAACGCGCTGTTTGGCACCGCGCCGCTGCCGCTGTTCTATTGGGGCGTGACGCTGATGATAGCCATTGCGCTATTCCTGATCGTGGAAGTAGAAAAATGGGTGATTAACCGCATCAAAGCGAGCCGAAAAACGTTATTATAAGCACCTTAGGACTCGCAATTTTCACTAAAACGCCCGGCAAACCCTGCCGGGCGTTTTATAACGTTAAAAATACCTAGGAAAAATCTCATAAAACCGAGCATAAAGCGCACAACAAACTGCTCTTATAATACAATTCGCCCTCAAGACGGTCAGGTTATGCTTTTTTGGTAGTGCGATTGATGGTACGCGGCAAAGTTTTACCCTTTTCGACTAGGCTCAATTATTTAGTATCAGACTGCCGTGCCATCAAGCCGGCCGTAGGCAGGAATGGCAAATGAAGATGTCGATAAAGGCCAGGAAGTTGGCTGTCAGGACACTGGGTTTATGTAGCAACCCGGTCCGATCGCGTCGCATGTTACCGATCCTGCTGCTGGCTCTGTTGACGTTTCCCAGCTTGGCCGGGGCTGATACACAAGATCCCTACCAAAAACGCATTCATACCGTCACCACCGTGGTGGTGGGGATTATCAGCTATGCTCGCTGGCCCGCCAAACCTGATCCGATCCGCTTGTGCGTGACTGCGCCTGTCCAGTATGCCGAAGGTCTGTTCGACCCAGTGTTGCTGACAGCACCGCAGCCAATCAAAACCTTGCGGATCGAGATAGATAATCCGCAGTTGGCAACTAGCTGCGATGTAGTGTATTTGGGCGACGTTAATGACGCCCAGAAACAAGATTTCTTCCACCGGATTTCGGGTCACTCGATCCTCAGCATCAGCGAAAAGGATATGGAATGTGCTGTTGGCAGTGCCTTTTGTTTGCAAATCAGCAACGATCAGGCGGGTTTTAAAGTGAATCTGGACTCACTGGCGCGCAGTGGCGTGCGTGTTCACCCTAACGTGCTGCAGTTGGCGCGTAAAAAGGGGCCGCCGCAATGAAACTGTTAGGTCACAAAGGTTCGGCTACCTCTCGCCCTACGCTGGGCCAAGTGCTGCAACGGATGAACCTGAGTCTGGCGTTGATCGCCGTCGGTGCCGCAGGGATCTTCCTGACGTTGCTTGCGCTGTTTGCCCTTCGAGCCTATGCCAACCATAACCTGCATCTGATTGCCCGCTCGATCAGTTATACCGCTGAAGCCGCCGTGGTGTTTGAAGACCGCCCCGCCGCTCGCGAAGCGTTGATGCTGATCGCTTCCAACGAAGAAGTGTCAGAGGCTAAAATCCTGAATATGCAGGGTGTCGCTTTGGCCAGTTGGAGCCACCCAGCGGATAGCCCATTGCATGGGTTGGAACAGATGGTGGCCCGCTGGATCTTGCCGGAAGCGGTGGTTTTGCCCATTGCCCGTGAAGGCAAACAGATAGGCCTGGTCTGGCTGACCGGCAATGGCAGCAGTCTGCTGAAATTCTTGCTGCGCGGCATGGTAGGCATGATTGCCTGCCTGATGCTCAGTACATTGTGCGCCCTGATACTTTCCCGCAGAATGCTCAGAGGGATCGTGACCTCCTTGGACGATATCACCAATGTTGCCCATACGGTACGCCGCGATCGGACTTTCGAACTGCGGGTGCCTTCAGCACCGATTGCCGAACTGCACGAACTGAGCTGTGATTTTAACGGCCTGCTGGATGAAATCGAAGCCTGGCAACAGCACCTGCAACAAGAAAATGACGCATTAACCCACCAAGCCACCCACGACAGCCTGACCGGGTTGCCAAACCGGGCCTTCTTTGAAGCTCAGTTGGGCCGCGCGCTGTCAGAGCTCGAACCCGATGAAAAGCTGGCGGTACTGTTTATCGACGGCAATCGTTTCAAGGAGGTGAACGATAACCATGGCCATGCTGCCGGTGATACCGTCTTGATCACCATCGCAGAACGCCTGCGCAGCAGGTTGCGCAAGCACGATCTGGTCGCCCGGATGGGGGGCGATGAATTCGCCATCCTGCTGGCACCGCTCAAAGACACCAACGATGTGCTGCCGATTGCCGACATCATCATCGAGTGTATGCAACAACCCATTGTGTTGCCCAACAAGGAAAGAGTGATCGCCGCACTGAGTATCGGCATCGCATTTTACCCTGAACATGCCTCTACCACTCAGGAACTGCTGCACGAAGCGGATGACGCAATGTACCGGGCAAAACACCTGTCCCATGGAGGCTGGCGGTTAGCGATGCGCAAATAGCGTCAGCACCGGGTCTCAAACAACCAAAAAGAGAAAAATCAATGTTACAGCAAAATTTTAAACGGTCTTTTTCCCTCCTGGCATTAGTGTTTATCACCTTGCTCACGCTGGCAGGCTGCCAGAGCAAGCCACAAGGGCTGACGGCAGAACAGATCGCTTTACTGCAGGCACAGGGGTTCAAACTGACCGAAAACGGTTGGGAGTTTGGTTTTTCCGACAAGGTGCTGTTCGGTAACAACGTCGGTAAATTGAGCCCGCAAAGTACCGAGATTGTCGAGAAGATGGGCAAGGCGCTGAAGAGCGTAGACATCGTGCAATTCCGCCTGGACGGCCACACCGATAACTACGGTGAAGACAGCTACAACGACCAGCTTTCACTGCGCCGCGCCAACGCGGTGGCCGATGTCCTGGCTGGTGTCGGCATCCCGCGTGCCAATATAGAAACTCGCGGCATGGGTAAACGCCAACCGGTAGCCAGTAACGCCACCTCCAGCGGGCGTGCTGAAAACCGTCGCGTGGCGATCGTCGTCACCCCTTAAGAAACAGCAAAGTTCACCTAATGGTGAGCATTAGCGGTTATACTTGGCGATCGTCATAGGGGATCTGGGAACCGGTGCTGAAACGGGCTACACTCAGGCCGCCAGACATCCTATAAAAACTGATAGAGAGGCTCGGAGCAACGTGGCTCAATACGTCTATACAGTACTGAGCCTCTTTTTACCAAGTCTGCTTAAGCCTGCTTATCCTATGTTTTAACTGAATTTTTCTACCTTTCCGTTTCAACCTCGCCCGCTCAACTCTACCCATATTTGCAAAGTTTTTGCCCCATTTATGCCCCATAGCAACGTAGAGGCCGGGATTTCTCCCGGCGCTGCTATCACTCCTTAGGTTCTTCGACCGGTGCAGGTGTTTCACCTGGTGCCGGTTCTTCGCCGACTTCCGGTGCCGACCCATATTCCGGTTCATCACTGGCGGGCATCTCGATAAGGGGTTCGATCCTACCATCTGAGAACTGAGGCAACTCATCGATAATTTTTTCCACCTCAACAAAAATAGATGTGCTTTGAATTAAAAACGGAAATGACTGTGTAATCCCCTCGCTAACGCCATTAATACACAGAGAGAACTTTGCCATCCCATTACCATCTGCTGAGATTGTCACATCTGTTAATGTGTACAGCGCATTGACCTCCATATCCTTGCCGGGAATGGATAGATTGAAATCTGACGTGACTATAGCTGTAGATGTAGTTTTAATTACCCTGATTGGCATTTTAAACCTCTTATAATTAAGGTAGCTGACTAAATACTTGGAATCCTGTTGATGTGTAAACTCTGCCCACCACTTTTGAAGTGGAAGCGTTAGTGTCGAAAACTATATCACCGTCACCCCAGATATCAGTTCCGGAAATTGGGGTTCCTGGATAAGGGGTTACACCATCTATGTTTGTTTTAACAATATCTTTGGTCCCCTGCATACGGTTTTTCCCACTTGCAGGATTGTGCAGAACATTCGTCAAATCACTATCAATAATGTAATTTGTCCCTTTGTATATTGCAGGGGTTTGAGATGGATTTACTCGAATACCATAATCCAATCTCTCCAAAAAGCCCTCATAACCAGAAGTGCGAACAGATACTTTCGTGCGGCGGATCGGGGTGCTTTCTCCAGGGTTAGCAATATATTGCAAATGCCCCATGTCTCCAGTCCCCATCTGGGTCGGGTTAATACCAATGAAATCAACAGTGAAACCATCAGCCCAGCCGATGCTAACCCCGTCATGGTAGCGATCGGCATTAATTATAAATCGCGATGAGTACGTGTTGCGTAAGCCAAGCACAGGAGTGTAACCGAGCCAGGCAGCATGCTTACACCGACGTGTAGTTATATTGGCATCTACCCCAGTAGCGCCAACAACGTGCAACCCAACATAGTCGCCCGTGTATAGCGCAGTAGTCTTCGCGAAGCCTCTAACAAATACATCATTCACACCGTTAATGAGGACTACATCAGCGCGATTTCTTCCGATATCTGTCATTTCCACATCAACATTATCGAAGTGAACGTTTTTAACGCAGAACTCGCCAAAATCGCCGGTAGCTTGCTTACCTGCTATCGTAAGCCCTTGACTGCCCGCGCAAAGCGCACGATAGGATTTTACGGTGATGTTGTAGCACTTCTGGAAATAGTAGTTAGGCTCAATATCTAGGCCTCCAGGCTGGTAGACGCCGCCAACGATCCCACCATGCCGCAATGAAACCATGGTCGTAATGTTCAGGCCATTTACTGAAATGACGGATATTGCGTTACGTCCGTCGAACGTTTCGTTAATCGACTCGATAAAATCAATGTTCACATTTTCAGGGATCGCCGATTCAACGTTACCGTTGGACTGAGTAATGTAAAGCCCATCGCCGCGAGTGTTTTTGAACCGCAATTTTGACATGCTGATGTTTTTACCGCCAAACATACCTATCGAGTGGATTTGCTCGTTATCAAGCTTTGAAGCTGAGTTTCCATCAACTTGGAGAGATAATTCAGCATTGGATACGCCATTTACATAAATACAATAGTCAGCCCCAGTTACAATGTTACTTGGTTTGTTTTGCTGAGTTCCGCCGTTGCCGTAGAATTTAATCCACCCATCGCCATCAATGCGTATTCCATTATGCCTAGAGTCAATAACGATGCCGTGCGCTGAAAACGAAAAGCCAGAATCTATGACTAACTTGATTTTATTCAGTGCAACTGAATTTATAGCGCGCTGAATGATAGCTGTTTCATCAGAGTCATTACCGCGCCCTCCGAAATGTGTGACAAGAACAGAGTTCTCTACAACGCGACGCCACCCAGTTGATGAGTTAACACGGATAAAAATTCCGCCGTCATCAGAAGTTGTTGCATCATTTACCGATGTAAAAAAACCACCGCCAACTGCACCATTCTGTGTTGCTGCCCACCCTTCATAGTATGAAATCACATCGATCTTCTGGCTGGTAAACTCAGGGACTATAGTACGTAGGGTTGCGATATCAGGACACCGTCCGATGTATTTAAGGCCATCCCCCTTAGCCAGATCGCAGCGAACGCTTGCATCACCAATATTTACCCATAACCCAGATGGGTTATCTTTAGACCATATGCCTCCATCCTCTCCTGGTGAACCACCTGTTATGGTATGGGGTAATGCTCCGATAAATTTGTACCAAGCATTATCATGCCAAACTACTTGTTGACGGTTGATCAACGTTATGTTTACGACCCAATTACCAAGCTCCTGCCATCCAATCGCCGATATTGCATCATAAGCTTTACCTTTGAAATAGATAATAAGTGCATCGAAAACGGAGTTAAACCCATTCATCAACCTATCAAAATGACGCTCCATTCCAACCCATGTTCTCCTAACTCGATCAAATCGGTCTAAGGCATGGTCAGCGTCACTATTTATAAAATCATCATAAGCCAAGGCGTTATCGTTTAAGTCCTTCATGCTGTTTGAAGGGCGCGGGTTTCCGGTTTTGTATCTCTGGGACATAATTATTTCCATAAAAAAACCCGCACTTGGCGGGTTTGTTTAGACGATTTGACGTCACCGTCATGTTGTCAAAGCCTTAGTTATATCTCTAAATATTGACTTGCGGAATTTTTCTGATGGCACTTCGACTATAAAATACATAATCACACCAAAAGAAATAACAACAAAATATGACATTATAGCAAACGCTGGTGATACATCCCCCCTAGGCAATGCCCAGAATATATAATTATACAAGTAAATTGAGAATGAACACTTACCTATAAATGATATAACCTTTACAATCAGTCGGGGCTTATGTTTATGACTTCCAACAATGAATGACCACATCATAACACCTGCTAATGTGGAAACAATCAACTCATAAATTTTTATGTTATTATTGAATCCACTCCCTTTATAAAAAAGCATTAAAATAAAAGCGACAACAGAGAGTGTTTTTATGAAGTTCAAGAAGGCATTATTAATAGCGCAATCAGAGTATGAGAACAAAAACCAACCTAATATGAACAGATATAAGTATGAAGCTAGTGACCACGTCAACACCCTATCGTTTGAAGTCAGATTGATAAGCATTGAAATAGCAGCACAAGCAACAAGTAAAACTATTTTTTTATTAGGTGTTTTACAGAAATAAACAATAAAAGGGAGAAGTATGTAAAACTGCATTTCAACAGCTAGAGACCAATAAACACCACTTATACTGAACATTGTATTTTCATTTAAATTATGAAAAAACAAAGCATGAGAAAGTACATCATAAACGCCAGTGGGTTTAACCGCTATTCCGTAATTCTTTATTAAAATAACCCAAAACAAAATAGAAATGTAATATGGAATCGCAATCCTGAGAAAACGTTTTGAGAAATACACGGTATAACTTGACTTGCTAACACCATGAGAAAATGCACGATTTGTTGACATTCCCATGCAATAACCTGATATTACAAAAAAGATACCAACGCCAACCCATCCATTCCCAAAAGGTCCGTAGGTATCCCAATGTCCAGTTAAAGGTTTTCCATTCGATGATGACCAAAGGAATATATGGAATGAAGTTACCAATAGAACTGCAATTCCACGAAAAACATCTATGACATCGTTTCTATTTTTCATATGACATAACTCAATTTGCGATCTTTGAATTATACCACAGGAATATAGAACTTTACCAGCCGACAGCAATATAGCTAAAACTATCCACATTCCCTGCTGATCCGGAAATCCAACCAAACACGTCAAAACCTGTTTTGCTATGATTAGATGAAGATACATATCTATTAGTATCTGTTATTTTTGAAGGGATCACAGCTAAAACACCATTAGTAAAAGGCTTGGGAAAAATAACACTCCCAGAAGTCGAATTTACTTCCCCCTTCCCTGCCTGAATAATAATCACCACATCATTGGAAATTCCTTTTACTGTCAAGCATGTGCCTAGCGAATTACTTTCCACTGTAATACTATTCCCAAAGAAAAGTTTAAGCGCCTTAAAAACTTGACCATCATCATTAGGATTAAGCTGCATACCCACACTTTCGACAATATTTACTAGCTCTCGTTGATGTGTATTTAAAATGGCGGCATTGATAACTGTTGGTGACACGCCTTGTGCCACGTTTCCGTTAGTCCACTCGCCATTGGCATCTGCTGTATCTGTGGTGCTTCCAACTTTTTGCATAAAAATTCCTCACTCTGAGAGCGATATTAATTGAATTTATTGACTAGAGATGCCCAGAGGCTACGTCTACTATTTCGGCAAATTCCGGTGTTACGTCATAAACACCTTCATCGTTAAAACCAAAATAGATATAACCAAACTTAACAATCGTATGAGATGGGGATAGCGAACTCATAGTGCATTCCAATTGCTTGTTGCCCCAGGAACGTAACGGATCTCCACAATAACTTATTCCTGCTTGAGCAGTAGTGACTGACACACCTTCAGCTTCAACCATCCAGACAAAAGGCCAGTCATCACCATTTAGGCCATCGCCGCACACGGATAGCCCTGCACGCGCTTGCCGAAATTCTTTGATCGTTATGGTGTATCCCAGAGCCTTGGCTATACCGATAAAATAGGATTTGGACTGGCCTCCGGTACTGATAAGTTTCGAAACCACTGCTGCCTGGCGCTTAGCGATCGTATCAACCTCGCCGATAGAACAATCATCTGGCAAGCCAAGCGACTTTTCCCACTCAGGTAGTAAAATGGTTGCGGTTGATGGGAACCCGCCGTTTAAGAGAGAGATTGCGTCGCTATCACTACGCTGAAAACTGGTTGCCAGCGCGCGGATCACAGCAGCTTGAACGGCACCAGGCTCACGCGGCCAGGCTAACCCCAAGGGGATTAATGATTGCAGTGCCTGGCTGTAGCTTTCTGCAGGATACTGGCTCATGTATAGATCACCTCGCCGCGGACAGGAAGTTCTCCAACACCCAGGATAATGTTCACGCTAGGCGACTCCAGGATAAACCCTGCGGTTCCTTCTATATCACCAATGGCCCGGTTCAGGTCAGATATAAAAATCTTCCCTGTTCCATCCGGGTTTCCGTCCTCAAAGAAAACGTTATCGATCGCGGCATTTATGGCCGTTGTTACATCGCTACCAACATGACTGATCCCGCTGATTTCAAAATCGATGACCTTTCCAACTGGTGAGCAGAGGTACACAAGCGCCGTTACGGGTTGCAGCGGGTAAATATAGTCGGCTACTAGCCCCTGATCCCCTGTTGCTTTGGCTGCACCCCAATCATCAAGTTGGCTGATCCCATCAGTGCCCACAGGAAAACCGTGGTTTGTTTCATCGCTGCCGTCGCACATGATGTATACGCCAACAGTCCCTACTCCCATTAGCCTACGCTTTACCCAGCAGCGGGTAACTCCTGGAACAGCAAGTGCCCATTGCTTATAGTCAGTATCGCTGCCGCCCTGGGGAGGATTTTGATAGGCCAGCAGCATTCTAGCCCGGAAATTCTCCTGTGCCTCAATATCCGCCCCGCCGACCGCTGGATCCACCATCACGCCGCTGGACTCGATACCCGGTAACGCAACGTCAAGTGTAAGGATTGTGCCAGCATCAGCATTACCGGAGACGCCCCCGCCAGTCGAGTCCGACACAATATCCGGCAATATGGCTGTCAATGCGCCGACACCGGTCCCACCCGGGCCGATCGTTATCCCGGCATCCAGTCGATACTGGTACCCATCACCGCGATTAAGAACAACCCCCTTATCGACCGTTGCACCTGGTATGCCACTAAATTGGTATGACGCTGTTTGTGCAGCTTCAGCCGCATTCTGATAGACCGATTTCATCGCTGCCCACCCAGACAGCCATTCATCAGTAGCGGTGTAAGGTGTGGATTGTTGCGCTATATAATCGAGGTAGGCGTAATGCAGATGAGACAAGCCCGCGTCAGCATCCGCAAGGATGCGCATATTGGAGAAGCGGAGCAGGGAACCAGTCTTTCTTAACTCAGATTCGAGCTGTACACGGTTTCTATCGCGTAGCTCGGTTAATGTGGGCCTTTTGAATGGCATAAATCATTGCTCCCATACCCAAAAAAAACGCATGTCCGTGCTGTTGCTGTTACCTGGCCTGTAATAGCGGATCACGATATTTAGGCGGCGCGGGTGAACGATCTGGGTCGCCGTTTCGATTGACCCCGCAACGCCGTCAGAGATCAGCCAACTCACAGCATCACGGCAATGGTCTTCAGCTTTGAGCGCAACAGCAGGAGTCAACTTTTGCCGACGAAGGAGCCAGAGACGTGAACCGATCTCCGTTTCCGCCCCTGAGTCGCCCCACCAGCCGCGGCTATCATCACCATCAATATCGTCATCAGAACGAGCCACGCGATCCGTAAAAAGGCTAATAATAATGGCGGTCTGAAGATCATCACCTTCCAACAAGTCGCCGGGGCCCTCTCGCCAATCAGCCCTGAGCTGATCAACGTCCCACCAAGAGCTGATATCACTCATCACACTTGCTCCCCTGGTTTTTCGCTGGTTTTATCTTCATCCCCGCCCTGAACATTCCGCACTACATGATCATGGTCGTTATGGGCATCTCGAAGTTGTTTCAAGGTCGCGGTATTGCTTTCGCAGTTGTCGATGATGTCACCCGTAACCTTTACTGTCGGCGTATTCATCAACACCCCCTCGGTAGCATTGATGGTTACCTGCGTTGCATTGCTGACCGTCACGGGCTTGCTGTTGGCCTCTATTTCGATACCGTCTTCCGTCAACTTGATGAACATGCCCCACTGGTTATAAATCACCGTTTCACCGGAAAGCAGATCAGAGTGGCGGAACTGCTGATTGTTGCTGGCAATAATGACAGCACTGGAGCGATCACCACCGAGGAAACCGATCACGACATCCGTACCCACCGGCAAACCAGAGGAAAACCCAAATTCAGCCATGCGCGGCGTGCTGTCGCGTACCTCCAAGGGGGTTTGGTACTGTACTTTTTGCACCCCACCTGCATCACCATGCGCCGTAATTCGCCCGATCCCGAGCATCATTGAAACCCGGCGCCCTAATTGCCTCAGTTGCCCTGTAAAATCAGACATCAATTGACCTCCTGAAGCTGGCGGTAGAATGCGTAAGGCTGAACAGCAAACGCCGCCGGTGGCATCAAAACCATTCTGGCAGTTGTCCCCTGTTCGCCACGCATGAAGGTCACTTCCGCCAGGATCCAGAGCTCATCCTTCAGTCCAAATATTGGCAAACTGATAGGGATGAGTGTATTGGGTTCCCACAGCTTGCCGCTCTTATCGCGCCAACTATCAACGGTCACCTGCAATTGCCTCGATCGGCCAAAGCGCCGGTTCATTTCCCAATCAATGCAGTTCTGCGCCTGCTGGGTGGCGATCATGGTGCTTTCCACGATGATGACACGGTTACGATACCGCATCTTTGCAGCTTCTGGATCTCGTGCACGGGCCAGCGTTACCGCGTCATAACCCGCATTAGGGGAGAACTCAGCAACCGGGGTAGTGGACATCGAAACACCGATATAATCGGAAAAGCGTTCATCCATCGAGTCTGTGAATGAGGCATATTCGATGTTTTCCCCCTGCGCAACGCCGCTGGCCGCCTTCCGGGTGCCCACACGAGTTAGCAGAAGATTGCCATCTGGCGTGTCAAAATAGAGAAGCGCGGCCCACCGGCTGATCCTGTCGATCACCTCCTGCGAAGACTCACCCCAATTCAGGGTAAACTGCGGCACCGTAGCCATATCTTCGACATCCGAGGAAACATTGATGTCATAGGGCGCGGCCAGGCGCTGGGCAATTTGTAGCGCGTTAGCCTGGCTGATCACGTTGTTGGGCCATTCAGCTGAACAGTCCACCAGGTCCTGACATTTACCGCGACCCGTCGCCCTTATCTCATGCCGTGATTTCGACAATGCCGGGTTCCAGCGGTCGATATAACCGGTCATGACCAGGTCATCGCCCAACATGACCTGACACGGGTCCCCTTTTCTTACCAGTTCCTCCCCGTCAGAGCCGGGATAATGGTCCATCAGAGACAGATCAAAATCTGAAGGTAACCGCTCAATACCACGGGTAACCCGGATCTCACCCCATCCCTGAATGAGCTTATTGCCCACCTTCAACGTAAGTTCGTCGGTCATTTTCTCAACGCTCTAAAAGTTAGAGGCATAAAAGCGGGATGCCGCGGCTGCACAGTCTGGATCAACTCATCACCACGGGCCCCGTCCTGATAAAGTCGGTTGGCCAATGCCAATGCAGGCATCGATGTACTCATTGAAATTTGTGTCAACGCGCTCAGCTTTGCCCCCTTTAGTGTGAAGGCATCAACGAGAGAATTTCGCGTTTCTAGCAGATTGGTGTAGTCATCATCATTCCCAGCATCTGCGGCCAGCAGCAGAACGGTATCCATCGTGTCGCAGACGCGGTTTAACATAGCGATCGCATCGTCATAACTGGAAGGAGAATAGTCTGCAGCAACTGCTGCCATAGCTCCGGCTGAAAGCACGCACAACAATATGTTGGCACTGAGAGAAATAGCAGCGTCACTACCGGTGGCATAGAACGTGCTGCTCCGGTAGCCGGCCAATGTCTCCAGCATTCTGATTTTTTCTTCAACGCTACCGCTCACTGATACCACCGTCATGACGATCGCTGTGGCGCTTTGTGAAAAACCCTCGATGGAGGTGGCGTTTTGCAGTGCGGTTGTTTCAGACAGAAGCTGTGCGCGGCCCGTTACTGCCTCAGCCATTTTTTGCTTTACCAGCCCAGGGTAATCATCGGTGTCAGCTTCTCGGGTAATCGCCCCGGTGGCCCCCGATACGCTTCCGCCCACGGTCCCGCTGTTGTACCGCCCATAGCGAGAGCTGCCAAAAGTAGAACGCAATACATTGCTGAGGTTAGTTACCTCGTTCGTGGTACTTTTGACCATATTCCCCCAAAATGCGGCCGTGTTCTTCAGTGTCTTTATTGCCTGTGTAACGGTACGCAGCTCCCCTTTCACTGTGCCGATGAACTTTGCAGCTGCTGCAGATGCCGTTCGCAACCAGTTAGCCTGAACCAAAGAATTGGCTGGCGTGCTGCTGGTGATCGCAAAAACTTTCAGTCCAGACTCGATAACTGTCAGGGTAAATTCAAATGATCGCCCGGACTCCATCCCCTCCATCAGGCGCAGACCGCCATCTGGGATGCTAACTGTCAGTTCACCTAGCGTCGGGTGTACCAACGTCCCAGGCCCATCCATTTCACAGGCCGCAACAAGAGAATCACGCTGCGTCATCACATCAGGGGCGTCATATACCAGACTGCCCTGGACGATAAAACCACGAAGCGTAAATTTGCGCGTTCCACGCCCGAGATCTTCTACCCAGGCGGTATTTCTATAAGGGTATTCATGCACTGCTTGTCGGCGGCCATATACGCCTTCACCGCTGACTATGGCGAACGGGACGCCACGAAAAGAGGCTGGATAAATGTGCCCGCGCCAATCCCAATCCTGGCCAACGCCGAGAAGTGAAGACAATGCATCAGTGATCAGTGCCATTGGGCCCCCAAAATTAAAACCCGCTTAAGCGGGTCATGTTGGATATTGCATAGATAAGGAGACGCGACCGCCGCCATCAGTTTGGACTTTCCGCCGCTCCCCCGTCTGCGGGTTCACTAACGTCACTTCAAGTTGAAATTTGTTCTCCTCGATCGCTTTTGACATTGCATCACTGATCCGAGCTATTTCCTCTACGCTTTGCTCCTGTGGGGCAAACAGCGAGGTGCCCGCACCTGTTTTTTCCTGCTGTTTCGCCATTGGTACCGCACTTTCTTGCTTTTCCACAGGATCGAATAAACCAGACTGCCGCTGATCAAGAAGGTTGTTACGGTCCCTGAGACCACGCCAACGATCATCTGTCACTGATTCGTTGATGCCCTGCAAAATGTCGTCCCGGCTAAATGGCTGAGTGCCGTTCTCATGCTGGATAATAGCCGGGATCAACTTTTCAAGGACTTCCGGTGAATGAAGATTTAGGCGATCACCAGGACTAAACCCGGTTTGCTTAGCAACAGCATCTATATACGACTGGGTTTTGTTTTCGGAGCGCGGGGCGTAAGTATGAAGAATGCCATTAAGTGTATTGTTTCCACGATCCCCGTAAAGCTGGAGCTGCCGCGATAACGCAGATAGTCCATCCTGCGGCGTCGCAAAAGTAGAAAACCCACCATTCATACCTGTCGCATTTGGCGCTGCACGCAGGTTTCCTGGGTTATTATTACGCAAACCAAGCGCATTGTTTCCTGGCTGGACATAAGCTGCACCAGTAGGCGCTGTAACCGGTGCACTTGCCGCGGCCAAGTCAAGTTGAAGTTGGTTTACAGCCTCATTTGGCTTTTGCCAGGCTTGGTACTTTTCGCGATACCCGTCGGTCATATAGCCGTAATCAAGACCAACCTTATCCAACTCACCGAGTGTTTCGTAAAACTTGGGATTATTGTACCCCCAACGTAACTGATCGGCTTCATTACCCCGATTTAAACCAATCGCATGGCCGAGAGAAATACTGTCCAGTCCGTTAGAAAATACGTCCGTTATCCCTTTCAGCCCATCTTTAACGGAACCATCAGATAGCAACCATGAAAAAATATTATTTTTTGTGCGTTGCTTTAATCCTTCGTATGACGCGCCGAGCTCATTAATAGTCCGATCAAGTGCTGTCAACTCGCTGTTTAATTGCGGGTCAACTGTTAGACCAAACTTGTCTGATTGTGCCAAGAGAGCTTTTAGCCTAAGCCCCTCTCTCAACAAAGCCAGTCCTGCGGCATCCAAACCTATAGCGTCGGCCACCGTCTTTTGCTTTTCTGGAGAAAGCTTAGGAATGACCTGTGCCAGTCTTTCCATGGTTTTCAACACATCTGCCGTGCCGTCTTTATTTCTGACGATCTGAACACCAATCTGTGTCAGAACAGCTAGAGTCTCGTTATTTCGCCCCTGAAGCGCATCATTGAACGTAGCATATAGCCCTTCAACTGACTGATTGGCAGACGCAGCATCTACCCCCAAAATCTGCATGGCACCAGAAAGGCGGGTAAAATCATCAACCCGCATACCTGCATTCTTTGCAGCTACATCCAACTCGTAGGCGCTATGGCTGGCATCTTGCAAACTGCCCGCCATATAGGCAATACTCTTGCCGACGCCATAAGCTGCTGCGCCTGCCGCGCCAAACTTCAGCGCCCCGCCTAGTTTCCCTCCGAGCTCACCAACCATCTTCAGCGGCGGCACCATATCACCGATAAACTGCACGTTATCCCGAGCAAACGTTGATATTTTTGACAATCGATCGCTCAGAGAGTCCAGCCCATCAAGCGATTCCTGGCCTCCAAGCCTAAGATTATCAGTGGTTGCCTCCAATAATGGGTTTAGTCGAGTAACAACATCATCAATTCGCTGTATGGCAGCAGAAACCTGATCGTTGGCATGTATTTCAAAATCAAACGAGTTAGCCATTCTTACCCGCCTTAATATTATTTATTCGTTTAGCCTGTTCAACAAAAAAATCAAGGCGGGTTCGCGTAAGGGACCACGCATCATGCGGGCCCCACCCGTAATATTTCGTGACCTCTGCCGCTAACTGTTGCCACCATTTGAGGTTTTGTAGGTTAAAAAACCCAATAAATAATCCTCACACTCTTTATAATCAGTAAAATCCATATTACCAAGAGCTGATTCCGGCACGGTTGAAACCAGTGAAATCAACAATTTCATTGCAGCCATTGCGTTTTTATTACGCTGGCATTCATAAAATTGCTCAACTTGAACAAGAACGGGCTCTTTTAAATCCAGTGATTCATAGACTAGCGTTCCGTTAGCAAGTTCCAGTTTCTTAGAAAGCTTAATAGTTTTACTTTTTTCCAACATTGTTAATACTCCTTGACCGAACCGCCTTCCCAGCGCATGTCGAAAGTGGCTTCTTCACTGTCAACATCTTGCGTGTTAACAGACCACATATTTTCACCGATGATTGTTTTGCCGTTTGCCAGCTCAACAACCACAGTAACGTTTGTGGCGTCATTCAATCCCTCAAGAGAGGTTCCGCCACTGTCACGCCCTTGATAGCTAATAAACGGCGCCCTGGGCTTTTCCTTATACCCATGAACCCAATCCATCCCAGTCAACGTCGTGCGCTCAACCTTTGAAACGCTATATTTAAACTGGCCCGCAACCATCACCGTAATACCGTCAACAGTGACATAAGCGGTACCGGCCAAGCGGTTAGTTGTATCACCCATAAAACCTCCTTAGGCTGCGGTTTCAGCTCTGCGCCATTGGTTGAGTAGTGCGAAAATTTCCAACTGGTCGATCAGCGTGCCAGTCCAGAGCACATCCACACGTTTTGTATTGCTGCTGTTGCGCTCCACCAGCAGCGTCTTCGAAAACGCTGCGGCATCCTGCACATAACCGTTATATTCCAGCGTGCGGTATTGCGCGATCAGTTCTGCGCGGATCACATTCGGCGTCACGATGGCCGAGCCTGGCGCAAATCGCGTACCGTCGTTAGCCAATTTCATGCGCCCGAACTTCGAAGTGATCTGGGTACGCAGGAAACGGGTGACGAACATCAGCAGGAACAAGGTTTCAATGTTCAAGTAGCTGTCGTCAGCATCGCCAAACTTGTTCTTCTGGTAAGTGGTGATCGTCTTTTCAACCTGCACTGAGCCATCATCAGCCACCGTGAAGGTGGAAATGCCGCTGTACAACAGGTTATTGCGCTCGATAAGCATGAAGCGACTTTCCAGTGGTGGCGCCAGGACACCGCTGATGGTCAGCGTTTGCGTTGGTCGGCCAGGGTCGTTGCGTAGGCTCGGCGCAATAGCACCGGTTAACGCAGCTGCCCACAGGTAGGCAGGGGTCGGTGAACCGTTGATGCCCAACAGCGTTTCATGCTGGTTATTGCGCGCTGAACCTGCCGCTGACAACGAACCATACGTGCCCGCCAGCGCCCCGAAAGAATGCCCGTACAACTGCTGAGCATAGGACCATCGCCCGGTTGCATCGGACAGGAAGTCTTTCACGGTATCCAGTGAAGTGGTGTCCGTGTATGGGTTAACGATGAAGTCAAACGCCCGATCCTGCAGGTTGCCCAGTGCATCCGTCAAAACCGGAGCGCCAGAACCACCAGTCATCGCGGTGATCTTCAACGTCATTCCTTGTGGCGTTTCTTCCCCGCCGGCCACCCCTTGATAATTGAGGCGGATATCGATGCTGTTACCGTGGGCGCCTTTGTTTTTCGCCGTCAGATTGACGGTATCGGTAGCGGCGCCATCTACCGCAGCAGTAACAGGCAAACGGCTTTGGCCGTTGATCACCGCTGCGACCGCAGCAGCCACAGCAACTTTGTCGTCTGTGCTGACAACGGTCAGTTGTACACGCATCCCAGCAATATACAGGGACAGTACACCGGTCGCGGCGGCCGCACTCAAAATCTGAATTTTCCCGGTGGCCGCAACGGTCCCCGTGGTGCCATCAGACAGCGGGAGGATCCAGATTTCCGCCGAAATGTCATTAGCCAGGTACGCCGTCATCATGTTGTGCAGCATTGAGCCGCTGCCACAAATGCCTGCAACCGCTGAGTCAGAGGATACTTTCTGTGCGAGGCCAGGCGTTGCCGTGCCGGTTGACAGCATTTGCCCGATCAACAGCGTGCGCTGAATTGCAGTAGCCGTGTTGGCCATTGAGTTATCAAATTCAGCGTAGAAAAACGGTGCGCGCTGGTTTGACGGGATGCGATTAAATGGAACGGTCATTGATCATTCTCCTGGCCTTTCTTCCCAGCCGTCGGTTTTACCGCCGCGTTCGGGTCGAATGCTTCTACATCGCCGTCCTTTATGCGGCGCCCCCAAAAGATATTGTCAGGAACCTGTTCGCCGGATTCAGGCAAAAAAGTGCCCTTGACCGGATCGCGCACAACGCGCCCCGGTGCGGGTTTCACAAACATAGGGTTACTCCAGATCGATTTTTACGAGTGGTTCAGGGGTGCCGTCCGGCATGGAGATCACTACGTCTATCCCCTCGAGGGGTTCAGCGTCGATTTCATAGAATTCTTCCGGGCCCTGGTAATATTCAATATCCAGTTCCATCAGCAACTGCGCGGTATGCCCCTCCCCTCCAGCATCCACACCAATTGTCGATCTCACCTGCAGAAACTGCTGAATTTTTCGGGTCAGCTCATAGCTGTTGATCACTGCACGCTCTATCTGCTCGCGCAGTTGCTCCAGTGCCTCTTCTGCTTTTTCCGCCCCGTTGTCCTCTGCTTCATCGTCCAGCTCCTGCAAACGGCCGGTAATGCGCACAGTGGTCACAGTGGTGAACTGGGGAACATTGCGGCCCAGTGAGTTCTTCACATCGATCGGGGTCTGCACCAGGATCACCGGATACATATCCGCCGTAGTTGACCAGTCCCGCGGAGAATAAACCCGATCACCGGCATCGGTTTTGTTCTTCAACGCATCGATGACCAGCAGCCTTACCCCTTTGGCGTTCATACTTTCACCTTGTTGAGAATAAGCTTGGTCCCACCGTGGCTGTCCGGCTGTATATCGGCGATGGCAAACAGAGTGTTTACCGGCACACCACCGACAATGCCAATCAGCACACGATCACCGCGTTTCGGTGGTGCCTGGAACTGACTATCGCGCACACCAAGCACCGGCGATGTGGTGTTGATAGTGCTACCGTCATCCAGCGGCTCCACATCCTGCGTATAGGCGCGATCAAAGATGCCGCTGATGATGTAAGGCGTACCGCTACCACCAGGTCGGTACTCAACCGGGTCACCAAAAACACCATGCAGGGGTTCCAGTAAGTGCTGATCCCAGTTGATACCCATCATTCCCCCGACTGAACTGATACTGCAGGCGCAGCGCGGTTCAATGCCTGTTTGCGGAGTTGTTCAACATCTGCCACAACACCCAACCCGATCAGCCGCTGTGCGTCCTCAGTTGAAAGCGTCAACGTCCGGTTTTCGGTAAAATCTCGCCCGTCATGCCGTACCGTATTGCCCTTGATGACCACCACAGAAACCAGCCCATCACCCAGCGTTTTTTTATCCGGCTCCTGATCCGAATCATCACCATCAGTGTCGGTGTCGGTGTCGGTGTCGGTGTCGGTGTCGGTGTCGGTGTCGCCAGGATTATCCAGATGCAGATCGTCAACCTTCAACGATTTCCCTGCTTCCTGGCCATCAACCTGTAACTCGGGCGGCAAGCCGCCCAGTTCACTCTCCTGCCGTTTTGGTTGCTTCATATCACACCACCGTAGCGCAGAGTGCAGCGTTTACCCGGCTTGGAATGACCAGTGGTGCAGACTGAGTCATCAGCAGACGCTGGGCAGGGTCTTCTTTCACCCAGGTTTTAGGGGCATAGGCTAAAGGACCATAATTGAAAGCAGGATCCAGAATCACACCAAACGCGCGAGTACCCATCAGATCGGCACCCGACATAATTACTGCACCGTCTGGGATCATCGGCTTTTCAACGTTGTCCAGAGGGTCAATAAACCAGTCGTTGTACAGCCACAGGTCAAAGTTACCCCAACGCCCTTTATAGACAGCTCCTTTTTGAGCCTGTGGACCAGCATTGACCTGGTTACCAAACGGGCTCAGCGCCGGGAAGGTAATGGCGTTATCCTTGATGGTGGTGTCCAGTCGGAACGCTCTCCACGCCTTGCTGGTAAACACCAGGTCGGTCGGCACAGCACCAGAATTCTTAAGGATCAGCGTCTGCCACACCTCAATATCATCCGATGGCTGGGTGTTTGTTGCCCCGGCAGCCACTGTCAGTGGCCATTTGTCACTGCCGCTCAGAGTGATGGTCAAGTCAGATGAACGCCCAAAATCAACCACTTTGGTTTCGTAACCTTCGCCACTCACCGTGACTTTTCCAGATACCATAGCGCTACTCGCCATCCATTCGAGGCGACGGTTGATCATGTCAATCTGATCGGCCATCTCAAACTGCAGGTTCAGCATTTCACGCTCGGCCGCAGTAAACTCACCACCAATGCGTTCACCGATCTGCCGGCGGATGGGTTTGCGTAGGTCTGGAGCACGCTTGTCTTTGATATAAGCAGGCTTGAAGGTGTTGGTCTGGTATTTACGGCTTTCGACCAATTTACCTTCCATCAGCGGCGATACGAATGGCGCCATTCGACGCAGACCCACGTCTACATCGATAGCCACTTCTTCCGTCTCGTAAGTCACCACGTTCGGGAAGAAGCGATCCAGAAGCCAGTTCTGGCTGGTCTTCAGGTTAGGGACGACCTGCACCAGCACGCTGGTATCAAAAATGTTTTCCATATTCAGTCTCTTTATGATGCCAGCGACGTGGCTGGCCAGAATTCAGGACGAGTGAAACCCTGCCAAAGAATTGGCATCAGTTACGCTTTCGAAAAGGTTAAATCAGGAGATTGGCGCTTGGATGCCGTCGCGCAGGAAGATGGCCAATGGTCGTAAGGCAGCCTTCAAGCCAGCAATTGTCCAGGTAGCATCGAAAATGAGACGGTTTTGATTAAACTCGCCCATCAGATAAACGCCGCCCGTTTGTGCTGTTGTGGTGGTATCCACATTGTCGACCAAGATAGCCACCGGATTTTCGCTGCCGTCGGTCGCATCTTTTTTGCTCGGAATATACGAGCCGGACGCAGTGATCATACCGAGCACCGTGCCACGCTTAAGCACACCAGAAACCCCGATCGTTACCGAGTCGGTGACAAGCTGCAATGGCCCTGAAACAAGCTGATCAGGTACAAACACCGAACTCTTCATGCCGGGTGCAAATTGGTTTTGTCCAAACTGGTCCATTACTTGGTACCTCGTGCAGTGTCATAGAGGCTGGTCATTTTGGCCACCAGCGCATTTTTACCCGTTGCCGCTGTACCGCCAGCATCGGGCCCTAGTCGAACCTGTTCCGCCTGCATGCGCTCATCAAGAGACGATCGTTTTGTCGGCACAGCGGTAGCCGGTCCCATAGCAGCTAACGTGCTGATCGCCTCACGTGCGCTCATGCGGGTGTTGAACGCCAGGTGTGCAGCCATATCCGGACGACCTGCAGCATGCTTGCTGCCAAAAATAGCGGCACAACGCTTGCGCTCTGCCCGGCTGCCTTTCTTCACGTCAGTGCTATCGTCTTCTTCGGCGCCAGCATCGTCGTCTTCGGCATCAGGATCGCTATCATCGTCGTCTTCCATGTCCTTTTCGTCATCGTCCTCTTCAGCGTCTTCCTCATCACGCTCTTCTTCCGCGTGGCGGGATTTCGCCTTTTTACCTTTTTCTTTGTCGTCGTCCTCATCTTCAGAGGCTTTTTTCTTAAAACCCATCAGGTGGGCAAACTTTGAGTAAGACATACGTTAAGCTCCTGCTTCATTGTGTAATTTTCGGAATGCTGCGTCAGGGGGCATGACTGCATCAGCCAGCCCCAGTTTTACGCCATCAGCCGCCAGGAAACAGGCAGCCTGGGTATTGCGGATAGTTTTCTCAGTGATACCGCGATTGCGGGCTACCGTGCTGACGAAAAGCTTACCCATCGTATCCACATCATCCTGGATCGCGGCACGGGCCTGATCGGTCAGTTTGACGTAAGGATTGCTTTCGGCTTTGCGGTCGCCATAGGTGATGATGGTTACCGCCAGGCCATCTTCTTTAATTCGCTGTGACCAGTCACAGTGAATAACGATGACGCCAACAGACCCCACACCGCCAGTGCGCGGGACGTGTATGCGATCGGCAGCGCTGGCAATAGCATAAGCCGCTGAATAGGCATTTTCGGTCAGGATGGCGTGGATCGGTTTAGAACCCCGGGCGTAATAAATCTCGTCCACCAGGTCAAAACACCCGGCAACCTCACCACCAGGTGAATCAATATCCAGGCAAATACCATTCACCTCCTGATCATTCATGGCTGTGAGGAATGATTGCCGGATACCGTCATACCCTGTCATGCCACTGTATGGGCGCAAAGAACCCAGTTTTTGTACCAGAGTTCCCTGCACAGGAATGATCGCCACGCCATCCACCACGTCATAACCAGTATCCTGCTTTCGGGCCTTTCGTGTGAAGGTGTCATCATCGCCCATCCAATCCGATGCCAGGGTGTTGATGCGGGTTATGCCGAAACGGTCCATCATGGCAGCCATAACCACTTCGGCTTTTTGCGGGTGAAGCGCCAGCGGCGTATTAAACAGTCGCTGCGCCAGATGTGGTAAATTCACTCTGCCTCCGGATCTTTTATTGTTTCTGGGGCTAGCATTTCGGCCTGCGCCCAGCTTGGAAGTGGAAGCCCACGCTCTTTAAATGCGGCTATTTCGCGCTGCCGCTGATCCAACATTTCCTCCCAGTCTTCGCCTGCGTTTTCCGCTGCTTCCATTTCCAGCGTTGAAAGACCGGCATCCATCCCGAGGATCGCACCTTTCTTCTCTGCAACAGGATCCACCCAGCCACGCCCCGGCCCCATCCAGCGCGCACGACAATAAGCCGCCCTGGCGTCCAGAAAATGCGGCGCGCCGGCTGGCAGCGGTAAATCTTCCGTATCATGGATTTCTTCGATAAACGCGGATAGGATCGGTTGGGCAAACCCCGCAGAAAAGTCATCACGCCGACGAGTCAGCGTTTTCCATGCTTCCAGCATCGCCGAACGGGCTGAACTGTAGTTAACATCTGACCAGTCCTGCGTTACCTGCTGGGTAGAAAGCCCCGTTGCAGCTGCAATATTGCGTAAAGCAGCGCTTTCGAAAACTTCAAAGTTACTGTGTGGGCGTGCAGCGTTGACGGCTTTGACATCCTCACCGGGGTATAAAATCGGCATTCTTGCGCCGTTTTGCAGTGATATACGCCGATCTTTATGGAAATCAACACGACCATCTTGATAAGCACCAATACTGGTGTCGTCGAAGGCGTCCCCCATCGCTGCTTCAACCATCTGCGGATCGTACGGCGAGGTAATGTAGGCACCGAATACCGCGTTCAATATCGCTGCCTCCAGCTCCGTCTGGTCATACTTGATGAGCATTTTCAGACGCTGAACGACCGGTGTTAGCATGCCGTTACCCCGATGCTGAGCACCACGCTCATGATCATAATCGTGCACCACATGTGGCCGCCCCCAGTCAGTTTCCCTCGGGATACGCCGCCAGGTCATCGTTTTGGCTCCGCTCCACCAGTCACCGATATGTGCCTCACGGATGTGGTATGCCACCGGTGCACCATCACCATCAATTTCAACACCACCGCGGATGTTGGGCATATCAAAGTTTTGTTGCGGGTTGCTTAGGCGATCAGGGTCAACGATCTGCACTGTTGTTGCGTAGCGGCCTCGCCCGCGGCCAAGCCGATCGGGACGGTATTGCAGGATCGCCAACGCATCACCATCAATAAGCTTGTGACGGAAACCCAGCCGCAGCATTTGCGACACCGTTTGTTTGCGCTCAACATCACAAAAACGGCCTGGGTCATCCTGCGCCCATGACCGCCAGTGTGCCTCGATCACTTTGCCGTATTCATCCGCCCACGTGGCGTCGAATGCACTGTTTCCAGTCATCAACGCCAGCATGCGGTAATCAGGTTTCAGGATAGGGCGAAAGTTCGCGCCAACGGCGTTATCCAGTACCCTGGTGATACTGCCACTGGCCCAGCCGTCATTACGCGCCAAATCCCGCACACGGGAGACAATGCGATCGCGGTAGATATTGATCTCATTATCCGGCGACCACAGCGCCGGTTGCCAGTTTGCCAACTGGTCACTAAATGAATCTGCGGCATCGTAAGGTACTCGACTGCCGCCCACCAGCATGGACGCTTTTGAACGTGACGGTGCGAGTGGCTGCCCATTTGGGCCTAAAATCTTGATGTCACTCATCAGAATTTAAACCTCATAGGCCGACGTGGGCGGGGAACAATACCCAATTTAGCCTGAAGCAACTGGATCAGCGCCATCAAGTCAGCTATTGAGGATTGCTGGTAGGAAACAGAACGTGTGCCATCACCCTGCGTATAAGAAAACGACACACCACGGGATCCGGCAGCCAGGTCAATATATGCCTGCTGCGCCTTTGCCAATGCGGCCTGCAATTGTTCAGGCGTCATCGCACCGGCCAGCAGGCTAGTGTTAGGGTTAAACATAGGGATCCTTAAGATGGCAAAATTTGAGACAGGCGTTTGCGTTTTGGCTTATCAGGTTCTTCGATAATGACGCCAGGCAGACGTAGGTTGGGCTTTTCTTCCGGTTGTTCCGGTGCTGGCAACAACCGATCGGGATTGACAGAGATAATGTCTGCTAGCTTATTCAGTTTAAAGCCGAGATAGAACAACCCACACAACGCTGCATAGCTGTAAACCCGGCAGTCTAATGCCTCGTTAGCTCGCCCGGGTATTTGTTCCCAAACGCGATAACGCTGCCCACCGGACACCTTGAGCACCGAACGTTCCGCCAACAACTGACCAAAGTAGTTCAGATCCCGATCAGTAGGGAAATGCATATAGCTGGCGGCCGACTCTCCCGGTGCCGGAGCCTCAATATGCAGGCGCCCACGAATGGTATCTTTTGCCGCATTCACCCCAATAATGATCGGCTTGAAGCTGGCTTTGGATCTGGATGTTGGCTTTTTAGTTGGCCAAACCGGCGAACGTTTACCACCCCTCGCGGATTCACCCTTGATTGCCCAAATACGGCGCCCGAGACGCTCTTTGGCAAACTCGTATACCTTTTGAGTATGGTGCCCACCGGAGTCCATACATGCCGCCATGATCGTGAACCCCCGCCCATCAGCACGGCGCCAAATTTGTTTTAGATAGGCATCAAGGCGTTGCCATGGCTCATTGGTCTCCAAATCTCCTTCAATAACATCAAATGCAATGGACCAACTCTCTTCATTGCGGCCCCAACCGGTAACCTCAATTTCAAAGCGACCGTCCTGGGTATCGATGCCTGCAGTAAGCACAGCCACCCCATCAGGTACTTCAGCCGCATAAACCTCACAGCGCTCCAGCAGTCGTTTTTCACTCAGTGCCTTCTCACCACGATCTTCATATGGCTCGCCCAGCACCAGGTTAATGAAAGTCTGCCGCATGAGCGGGTCATTTTTGACTCTCAACCATTCGGCAACCAAATATTTCCAGGCTGCGTTGGGAAACAGGCTGTAGCCTGCCCAAATATGGAAACCAGCATGACCTTTAAACGGCTTACTTGCCCGCCACTCTCCACGCTTCACCATCACCGATTTTTCGTTATGATGGATCACGCAACCGTTATGGCGGCAGACGTAATAAGCAGTATCAGGAACACCTTCCCCATACTCGTCCTTGTCCCATTTGATACCATAGGGGGTGTCTGGCCCTCCCCACTCCAAAACCTGATATTCACCACAGTGAGGACACGGAACGTAATAGCGCCGCTGGTCGCTTTCCTCATACGCCTTTTCAATACGGCTGGTACCCTTCACCGTTGGCGTTGATCCCAGTGCTATCTTGCGATTCCAGAAGGTCTCCGAACGCTTGATGCCCAGCGCAATCTGATCCCCTTCCACACCAGCACCGCCAGCAGGATAACCATCCACCTCGTCAAACAAGATAATGCGGCAGGTGATACGGCGGAAGCCGCCAGGGCTGTTTGCCCCCACCAGCGTCAAATTGGCACCGTTGGCAAATGTCTTCTTGAGGATGGTCTGATTACTATCCTTCGCCTTTGGGTCACCGCAAATTTCCGCCAGAACAGGAGTATCGCGCAACATTGGCGCAATCTCGGTTTTACTGTAATCCTCAGCATCCTCAACACGCGGCTGAACAATAAGGATTGGCGATGGGTCATGCGCCAGGTAGTAACCGACAACGTGGTCAAGGATCTTGGTGTAGCCGACACGCGCCGATTTCATCACTGATACCTGTGTCACCGATGGGTCGGTGACCGCATCCATCATGCCGTCCTGATAAGCAAAGGACCGAAAGCGGCCAGTTTGGGCGCTGGTCTCTTTTGACAGAACTGCATATTTGTTAGCCCACTCGCTCAGTGAAAGTGGCTCTGGAGGGCGAACATCGGATCGACGCTGGCGCAGCTCTCCAGTGAAATTCTGCCAGGCTACCGCGTTACTTCTCTCCTCGGTTGTTATCTGCATCAAGGCTCAATTCCTCCATCGCCTCGTAAACCACCTCCTGCAGTGCCTGGACAAACTCCGCATCGTTGGTGGTAGAAGCCAGCACCCGCAACCGGGGGCCATGTTCAGGAGCAATCGCAATTAGACGGGTGCGCATTCGGGCGTATTCATTGCCTACCGCCTCAATCATTTCTTTGTATGGCAACACCTGACCGGATTTAATGTCGTACTCGAGCTGGGTAAGCAATGCGAGGAAGTTTTCTTTCATCTGCCGCGCTTCATCGAGCGTCATTGTTACGCCGTGTTCGGCTATCATCCGCTCGACGGTTTTCGTCGCAGACTCCGGACGATCCTTATCGTTTTTGTTACCCGACTTGTTACCTGATGGCCTGTTACCTGTTTTGTTACCCTGTTTGTTACCTGCGGCTTTTTTTTCCGGACGGGTAACAGTTTTGCGAAAGCGCTCAATGTTGGCGTTTGACGCTTCAACATCGATGTCATCTCCGGCCAGAACCAGCCAGCCGCGGGCCTTCCATGTCGTTACCGTCTTTCGGCTGACGCCGTGAAGTTTGGCAAAATCTGACTGGTTCATGTGTTACCTCAGGTGTTACCTGTTACCCAAATTTCAAAAGTTGATAGCTAGGCGCAGAACGCGGCGCGCAATGCCCGTGCTTTACAAAAGTGCTAGGAAGGACCCATTTTTTTCTGTGGCTTACGGTATCGACGTGACCGCATTGAACCCCTGAGTGATGATGGCATGTACCGCATCGTTGATAGCTTGAACGTTAAGATCTCGCGCAGAGCGACATTGATATAGCAATCTGGAAAATGGCGTTGTTGGAACCGGATGAATATCGCGCCTTCTAATCGGATCATTCAAGCTGATCATGTGACCAACCTTAAGGATATTTTTTCGCTCATCAACCGCTTCTGGCACAACACGAGATGAGATGACGCATACGCAGCCATTTTCTCCGCGCCTAACTGTAGTTTTAATCGGCTGTTCCGAAAGAAAAATTTCGAGCATGACTATTCCCCTTGTTTATTTTGCTGTTCGCATCGCCTCAGCCATTGCCCTGCTCAGCTCTGTCGGCATCAGTGCACTAGCCATAGCCTGCGCCCGATCGAAGTAACCAAGTGTCGGTTTGACCGGCAGCGTATCACCAAACTGGATCAGCAGCTTTGGCGCTGGCATCTTCATGCGTGGCTGCCTTGTGCCGTTGGCAGAGCGCTTGCGCCGCTTCTTACCCTTCTTGCCTTTCTTGACCTTGGTACGTTGCCACACGCCGTTTGCACCACCAACTGCCCCAACAAATACATCAGGCTTGGCTTTAAGCTGTGTCATCTTATTGCGCGTCAAATTGCCGTATTTGTTCAACTTAATGTTCTTGGGGTTTAGCAGCGCCTGGCTGTTCAGTTTGTGCTGGCCACCGAACTCGAATGGCTCCAAGTAGCTGGCAGCGGTATCCATCACGAACACCTTGGCCGTGAGGCTACTCTTTCGGGCGCCAAACGATCGAACAGAATTGACTGTGAAAGGCGTGGGATTATCAAGCTGTCGCTGAAATGCGGTTTTCTGGGCATCCGCTATCTTTCTAGCAACAGCAGTCAACGCCTGCGCAGTAGCAAAAGGCACCTGTTTTTTAATCTTCTGCAGTTGTGCAGACAGCTCTTTTAAACCTGCCATGAACCCTTCCTGTAATGCTACTTACTGGAGTTATCCCTCTGCCACTTAATCAGCCCATCCACACGGGATGCGCACACGTCCAACTCGTTCTGCGCCACCTGTAACGCAATGACAGCATCCCCAAACGTGGTGCCGGTGAACGGCGTTTTCTCGCAGACCTGCGTATATACAGCTGGTGGGTACACGTAAATCAACCGTGGGGCCGGTGCTGGCTTACCCCTCTCTGCGCAGGATACGGAGAGCATCATCAGGCAAGCGCTGGTTATTGCAGCCGCTATGCCCCAGCGCCTCGCGCAACGTTCCGTTTTCAGCATCGGCCTTGGCCCTCTTCTGCTGTTCAAGCTTTAACTGTTCTTCGGTAGCCCGCCGGTCAGCGCCAGCGGCATCCTTGAGCGCAGTGATTGTCCCGTCACGGTCATTCACCGTATCAGTTAGCGCTTTGTTGTCCTTCTGCGCAGCCTTCAAGTCGTCTGATAGCGAAGAGGCATACCAGCCAAGGGAGATCACTACCACAATGAACGCGGCCAGCATTGCCAAGATTGACTTTGTCACTTGTCTATCCCCCAACATGCTAGCTCGGCTTCCTGATCGCGCCGCAATACCTGACCGAAGCAGTTATTCGAACGGATCCGGCAATCCCGCCCACGGTCATATATCCAACGCCGGATTTCGCGGCAGGCGCCGATCCGGTCACCAGCATTCAATTTTTTATAGAACGTCGAGGTAAAACATTTGGCGGGGCCGATATTCCAGGGGCAAAAAGAGGCGATGCCCACTTTCTGCGGTTCGGTCAGCGTTATCTTGATGTTGCGATCTACCCAGTCGAGCGCTTTTTTCTGCTCTGCTGCGTCTATCTGCTTGCACTGTTCTGCCACGAGGCGCATGCCTTGAACAACTTTTTTACCGTTGACCGTCGTCACACCACCGCAGATCGTCCAGATGCCGACGCCGTCCTGGTAGGCAACCAGCCGCTGCCCTTCTTTCTCGTCTTGGAATTGCGCCATCATTACCGGGGCGGATACCCCACCGGCGATAAGCAGCAGCATGGCGGCACTGAGTTTGCTTTTTGTAGAAGGCATCAGTCACCCTCGATCAGATTTACATCGTGAGCAGAAATCCCCTTTGCGGAGCGGTCGATCAGGTACATTTTTAACAATTTCTCTCGGCGGCACTTAAACCAAACGCTTGTTATGCAGCCAATGACTGAGCAAAGGATGCCGACGATGATGCCGATCACCATCCACTCAGCGGGCGAGAAATGGTTAACAACTCCAAGTACGGCGCCGATGAGCCAACCAACATGCGTAGCGTTATCAGCTGTTTTTTCCAGCATGTTTCTCATCCTTCTCCCCTTGCCGGGGCTGGCCCGATCGGCGGGTGATAGATATGGATTAGCCGCCCGCCGTAGTCACTCAGGGAAAGTAATGTGTTTGCAATGGTTGACTGTTTTGGCGGGTTGCTAAATGGAAAAGCCCTGGATGCACCAGGGCCGATTTGGGGACATAAAAAAACCCGCTCATCGGCGGGCCTCTATTCGATTATTAATCGCGGTTGTGTAAGCGATAGAATTTGCTCGTATTCCAGATTAAGCACTCGTTTCTCCTTCTTCCGCTCATGCATCAGGCGGCTGCCAAAACGGCCTTTAACTTCAGAACGAGCTGCCTTGATAGCGTGGCGTTGCTGGGCCTCCTCTCCCATTGACTGCCAACGAGTAAGCTGCTCGGCCATCCAGTTGAAAGCGTTGATATAGCTTTCTTTCACCGCCGCAGCCGCTTCACCTGTAAATCCCATGATCAAGAAGATGCACCCATCCTTGGTCATATTGTACATTGGTTGGATTTCGCCATTTTTATCAATAAAATCAGCAGGCTCAAAATTGAGCCGCTTAAATTGTTCCGAACACTTCAACTCACGAATGGCACGAATCACGTTCTTGTGCCGCTTATTAAAGTGCTTTGCAACTAATACGGAGGTGGTGACCACCTTTCCATGGATTGCCATCACCATTTGCTTAAAGTCGAACTTGGGGATCACTGTTACTTGTTTCATGCGTGTTTCCTTTCAGAAATGAACCCTTGTCGCCCAGGAAACCAGCCCAAGAGGGTACGCCTACCACTACTGGCATCCTCAAAGGCTCATTTCTGAACAGGTTCTTGGCGGGGTTTAGCACCGGCGCGGTGCTGGATACAAAAAAGCCCCGACAGAAGTCGAGGCCTAAAATGCAAAAACCCGCACAATGGCGGGTTCGATTTGTAATGACCTATACAACTCAGGCCATTATGGAGAATTTACGTGCAATTATTAATTTTTTCAAGAGGCAATAAAAAACCTGCGCTTTGGCAGGTCATCAGATTGAAACTTCTCTACAGCATAAAGCCTTTTACTACTTTCATTTCCCATTTTCAAGATTTTTTTCAAAACTGCCTGTGGGGATCAAAAGTAAGCACTAATATCACACTACAACACTTTTTGCGGACGCACTAACGATTTAAGCACGTTACTACACTTATTTCGGGCCGAGGTAGCAATTTCGCACACATGGAATACACCACCACTATGTGTACATCCCTATAAGCAAAAAGACCTGCCGAAGCGAGGTCTTTGCACCAATTGCAATATTGGCAAAATATCAAAATCACACTAAATATGACCTGTTTTGTTCGGTTTTGCAAGTATCACGATGCTAAATGTTTTGATCGTGATTTGATCCTCTTGTCTGCCGTCCACTTTAACGATCCCGCATCCAATGCTTCTACAAGGGATAGCAAGGTATTCCAGTGCGCGCCGTAGGTTTCCGACCATGTTGATTTGCTCACCCCTGATAGCTCCGCCAACTTGGTATGGCTATATTCCTTTGGATATCCTTTTATCTCACTGGCCACGACCTGCACGGCCAATAGCGTCAGGCTCTGCAACCGCAGCTTTACCTTCTTGCTGACCTTGGCCGGGCATTGGGCTGAAAATTGCGCCCAAATGTAGGGCACCACCAATAGCTGATTATGGTGATAGCTATAGTCGCCATAGCAATAGCGGATCCATGCTTCCTGGTGCGTTTCAAGAACGGAAATCGCCCGGCGCCATGAGCTGGTGCAATATGTCAGCTCTTCAATCGGCGGGAAGGGTTTCGCCCGGGTGCGGGTCTCCGGGCAATGAATAGGATCGGTCTCCGGGCACACCTTGCGGTTGCCAACTACCACAGTACGGTGGCGCTGGCGTTTGAACCGCGTGGTGTGCGCCAGTGCCGCACCCTCGAATGCTGCCAGTTGTCCTTTGGTCATCCCATGGATATCGGCCAGGGCCAACGATACAGCGCCGCGAACATACTCCAGATATTGCTGATTCATTTTTTTGCCCCGCGCTTGTTTGCTGTGACGATTGCCCCGATGCCGTACGCCCGATCTAGCGTTCTGGCCAAGTGATAGAGTTGGCTGCCGTGTTCTGCTTCCCATGCGGCCACATTGTCATGCAACTTGTTGTGACACTCCCTGGTGAGAGGGATGGCGAATATGTCGTGTGGCTTGGTGCCCGTGCCGCCGAAGCCATGATCGATGATGTGGTGCGGGTCATCTGCCGGACGCCCGCAGCCGCAACAGCACACTTGCGATTTAACCCACTGGGTGTACTTCTCGCACTCCCAGCGCTTCATCTTCGGTCGCAGCATAAATCCCGCTGGTGGCTCGGGATCGACATCTACCGCCAACACCGGCTTAATCTGCTCGACGTAGTCATTGATGATTTCCGTGGGTGCCCGTTCCCAGACAATATCAGCCTCTTTTCGGGTGCCGGTAGGTACCTCCGCAGGTGGCAGGCGCAAAGAGAGCCTGGCCACGGATTCCGGCAACAGATCGGAGACTTGCACCATCACAGCCCACCAGCACAACTCCGGAAGACTTAGCTGGTGGTTTTCGTCAAAACGGAAGTGCGTTCTGGCTCGGTAAAGGACAAAATCCGCTACGTTCCTGGCCGCCAACGCATCAAGGGTCGGTAGCGTCTGATCTGCAATGGTGTGCTCATGATGCCAACACAGGCGAACAGCGCCGACGCAGTAGCGCAACGTGCTCATGTTCCGATCGTGATAATCGTCAGCGTCAGCATGCCACTGGCACTCATTCGACCGGTCTAGCCAATCCACCAGCGCATTAATGCCACCAGCAGCAGAAAGCACCCGCTCATTGGAGAAGAAAGAAGAAAGGCGCGGATCAGTAGCCAGGTGTTGGTTATCCACTGGCAGCGCGCCAGATGGCAGCGCCTTGAATTCGTGCGGCTCGGTCGATATCAGGATTCGCCCGCCGAACATAGGCAGCAGATCCTTGCCTGGGCGCAATATCACCTGGTTTAGCTCACGAACAACAACCGGCTTTAGTAGCACCCTCATGCAGCACTTGCCTTAGCCAAATGTTCGGCCCATAACCCGGCGATCCACTTAATGCCTTTCGCAGTAAACCGTGATTGAGTAAAGGCATGGTTATTGATCTGATTGGTGCCGGTTTTCACCTCAAACCGGCCTGCGTCTATGTGCTGCTGGTAAGGGGTAAATGTTCCGGAGAGGCGGTACATGATATGTTTTTCATACAGGAACAAGCGGAAGTCCGGCTCTTTGGCTTTCAGCAGCTTGCACACTTGGCGGAATGTCTGTGAACCAGTAGCCTCAACATACCGATCAACAAACTCTACCTTTGGGGCTGCTACAGCAAGCTGACTTTTGAGCCTTTGCTTTTCATCCTCCAGATCAGCGGCAAGGCGCAATGCCTCGGAGAATGTTTGGGGGGTACGCCCCCTCCCTTCCAGCTCCCGCCAGCGATCGACCAGGCGGGCGGTAAATTCAGGGGAAAGTTGGGCAACAACGATAATGCTGTCACGCTTGCCCTTCTCACCTTGGAAAACGTAGTAGCTTACAGGGCGGCCAGCGGTAGGCTTTTCCTCAGTCTGAGGGAAAGCAATTACCCCCTTACTGACAAGGCTCTCTATGGTCCGCTTTACATTATCGTGACGAGACTCTACCAACTCGGCGATCTCCAAGCTGGTCATGGCTAATTCGAGGGTAATAACGGTAGATTGGTATGCGCAAGCGCCACCAATCAGATTAGACTGATTCATGTTCTTTTCTCCACACAAGCTGTTGTACGGTCCCGCCCCGCTATCTGCAAATAGACGGGACCAACCAGCGCATCTCTTACCCCTGCAAGGGTGGATGCGCACGGATCACTATATTGCTTATTTTTCATGATGTCACCTGCCCTCACGTAGCCACCTCGCAGATGCTCAGCTCAACCTTGCCGCCCTTGGTTACCGGCCCCCACTCAGCAGCGATCCGCTTCACCTGCTTGTCATCTACCCATACACCAGCGTGGGTCATCGCATCGAACAGAGCCTTGAAGTAGTTATCCAGATCCCGAGGCGCCTTGTTCGGAGGGCAGAACACCACAGTAACGGCAATATCAGCGGTGATCGGCTTAGGCTGACGGCGCAGTTGCTCCAGCACGCGGGCAATAGCCTCTGTCCGGAACTTGCGGCCTTTTTCGCTGATCAGGTGACGCCCCTTGAGCGCCCCTTTGTTCGGTGATCGCCAGTAGCTGTTCATGCTTGGCGGGAATGGGAGGGTTAAGATCATGCGTCCACCTCCCCAGTAGAAATAATTTCTGGAATATTTTGGGGTTCTGGTTGTTGTTCTTCTGGCTGGAAGTCCTCATAAGTATCTGAATCGGTCTCACCGAGAACTTTAAGCGAGTGGCCAATACGTGCTGCTGCAGTAGTTAAGTGGTCGGGATCCAGCTCAATTCCAATGAAACCAAGCCCCTCTAGCAGCGCTGCTTTGCCGGTACTGCCGGAACCCATGAACGGATCCAGCACTACACCACCAGCAGGGGTGACCAGGCGGCATAGGTAGCGCATGAGATCGACAGGTTTAACCGTTGGGTGGTTGTTTCTAGCGCCACCGGTGCGCCCGGCGCCAGCTCGGGGGTTGTTAATCCCTGCGCTGTCTTCTTTGCGGCCTCCGGTCATTTCGCTTGCTGAGAACGGCACGAACCTTTCCATGCCCTCGTCACGCTCGGATTTGCTGACCTTGGCGCAGTAGAAGAAACGAGCCGCGCTGCCTTGATCACCATGGTGGTAACCCTGCACGCGGTTAATCATGCCGCCGAACTTAACCGGACCGCTGAAACCGTTTTTGGTTGGCTCGGTCCCTTTTACTGGTGCTCTGGCTCCGGCGTTCTTCGGGAACTCGGCGATCACCTCTTCACTTCCATCGTGCAGGACATTCGCAGGCCAGCGGCCAAGCTGATCGGCTTTCCACTCTTCAGCATCTGGGGCTTTTTCATCCCGTACATGCGACAGAAGGCCACCGGCGCCACCGGTTAATGCTTCTTCAGTCGGCACACGGCACAGATCGATATTCAGGGCGCCTGTACCGTATTGGTCAACGTTACCCTCCACTGTCCCTGCCAGCGGCTTACGCGCCATTACGATCGGCTCATGGGCTGGTTTCAGCGCTGTACCCTTCCCTGCATGCTCATCGGTGAGGTTTTTCGACTTTGGGAACCCGCTGCCGTAGATCCACATAAGCTGATCACGGATTTCGAAACCAGCGTCCTCGATGTTCACCACCAGGCGGTGATAGGTGCGTGATCCGCCGAAGGCCAGCAGATGGCCACCAGGCTTCAGAACGCGCAGGCACTCTACCCATTGGGCTACGGTCGGAACCTGGTAATCCCACTTGTTACCCATGAACTTCAGGCCATATGGTGGATCGGTGACGATAGAGTCAACAGAGTTATCAGCCATACCGCGCAACACTTCTTCACAGCGGCCTGCATTGAGTTGATAGATCACAGATGCCCCCTTTCTTTCCCTGCACGGGCATACAGCTTGATTAACCGATACCGGCTTTCGGTGTTCATCCATTCGAGATTGCTAACCCATCCACGTTTCTTGCAGATTTTTCGATAGCTCATGTCCTCCCACCACAACCGCTTCAACTCGCGGATCTTCCACCAACGGCGGGCCTGTTGCAGCATGGCGATCAGCGGGTAAACGTTAACGCCTAAAATCTTCTGTGTTGCTGGTTTCATGCTGCTTTTCCTCCGTTGATCCGCTGCTCACAGTCAGCCCAGATACGGTTCCACGCATTCACGGAGTAACTAGGTTGCATGCCTCGCACTCCCGCATTGCTGGCCTCTGTCCGTACCAGTTGTTCAAGCTCACCAGGGTTCTGTAGGGGCAGACTGCTGCCGATAAACCGGCGATAGGCTGCATCGCGATCGGTGTTGTTTGCCGGGGTGCGGCCCTGTTCTGGCTTTCGGCCCCCGTCATGCCATGCAGTGGCTGCAAGCAAATTACCGGGGAATTTACTTGGCCTGAACATAGTTTCAGGATTCAAGTATTTAGCCCACTCGGTACCCAACCAACGATCAACCAGGTACTCAACCACCAGTTTCAGTTCATCCAGTGAATGGCCATCAACCAGCCGGGCCCGCATGTTCTCCAAGGTGGACTTGGCGGTGGTGTACTTGGCACCGGTCAGAAGGTTCAGATGCTTCAAGACCAAAATGGCTTGGTCAGTGATGTGAATCTCTTCAGAAATACCCTCATCCTGGGCTGCCGCCGCAGGCGGTTGCCCAATAGTGTTTTTATCCTGTGTACTCTCCTGGGTATTCTCTGTGTAATCTCCTGTAGGAAAGTTTGCGGGATCACCTCCGGCTTGTTCGTTGGAGTCGCCCATTCTTGTTTGCTGGCTTTCAGCATTCTTGTTTGCGGCATCACCGCATTCTTGTTTGCGGGATTGCACCAATCCAGATTGCGGGGTTTCCACATTCTGGCAATTCCGCGATCTGGTTTTTTCCTTCGACGTTTTTTTCTGAGGCTTCGTTGTTTCTGTCAGCAGAACCTCTAGGCGGGCAGTATTGATGCGGTAATGCATAGTGGCAGGCACGCCGCGCAGTTCCTCATCCATCACACCTAACGCTACCAGACGTTTACGGGCGGTTTCCTGCTCATCACGAGTTAGCGATGTCTCGGAAGCTATGTCAGCCTGGGTTTTGTACATCCAGCCACCATCCATACGGTTATGCCAGTAAACCAATTGAGAAAGAAAAATGGCTGCGACCGGGCCAGATCTTATCTTCCCTGTCCGCAACTTGGCGAAGGCCGGGTTATAGGCTATTGGCCTGTCAAGCAGCTGTATTAGTGCACTCATAATGAAAACCCGATAAAGCGTGAACGGAAGATGATCATTGCGGTGGTGATCTCCCACGAGTAACCGACCGGGCTGTAGGTAACGGTCTGGTTTTCCTGATCAACCTCGTGGACAAAGACCACAACGTGGTTATTGTCTCGGTAATATGATTCGGCCTGAATGGCTAAAGTCGTCATCAACCGCCCTCCCGCTCACGAGCCAGCCACTTGCCGCTATCTACCACCCAGCGCGCAAACTGGTAGTTGCTGGCGATCCACTGACCAAGTACATTGACCTCATACCGGAACGGCATCGCAGAATTACCGCCAGTCATTGCCCGACAGCGCATTTGCGGTACTGTTGAATTTCTGGTTACAATGCTCATGCGATTATTTCTCCACACACGATTTATTCGCACCCGACGCCCAGAGGCTGCAACCTTTGGGCGTCAACCTTTCTGGCCCTTGGCTTTTTTGCCAAACAGCTCCAAAATCGCTCTAACCTCGGCGTCACGCGCTTGCAGATGCTTGCGGTGATAGCGCATGATTTCATCTGCTTCTTTCTCATCAATAACCCCATCAGAAAGCGACTCCTGGATAATTTGATCCACATGGCCGCGACGTGCCGCCGTGCGAATGCTTTTGCTGAACAGTTCCACCTGGTCCAGTTCTTCGAACACAGGGATCTCGACCACCAGCAACCCACGGCGCCGGGCAAAATATTCCGTAAGCAGGTTAGTGCCCGAAATATCTTCCATGGCTTCCAGCTCGCTGATCTCGAAGAAGCGGCAACCGTTCTTCTCATACAGGTTGTTGGTGAAGGTGGTGTCCGTCATGCCCAACGCACCGGCCATAGCCGAACGGCCACCAGCTACTGCCTTGCACATGCCCTTCACTACGTCTTTCAAGTTTTGCTCTACCATGTTGTTTTCCTTTTGGTAGTTACTATTTTTCGACTGCTCAACTAACCTTTTTGGATGGCAGCCCATCTTTAGGATTGGGGTAAATGTCGGGCCTCAACTGATGAGGCGTAAAACGCCATCCCCCCAATGAGCAAAGATGAATAACTCGCTCAGAGGGAACCTGCTGGTTGATGATCCAATTCGCTACGGACTGCGGTGATTTGAAGCCAAACTGCCGCGCCACCTCCGAAAGAGATGGTCCCGCAGCCTTAACAGCTTGTTCAGTGATATTGAGGGTTGTCATTTGGGGCTCCTGTAATTGACTCACAGGAATAATGCTACTTTAAGTAGAGTAAATCAACTACTCAAAATAGAAATGACTACTGAGTGTATGAGTTGTAATCTTCTACCTATGGTAGAAAATCAGAAATACAAAGGTTTCTCTGAGCGCTTGTCTTCCTTGATGAAGGGGAAGAACATCGGCGTAACTGAGCTATCCAAAAAGGCTGGCGTGACATATGAAATGGCGCGACGGTACACAATGGGCACGGCAAAGCCGCGTACCGCTGTTATGGATAAGTTAGCCAAGGCTCTTGATAGCACAGCCCCCTATCTGGAGTACGGTGCATCAGAACAAATGCCTGATCAATCATCGAGGAACCAGGTGAGATTGACCCAATTAGAAGTATTCGCTTCAGCTGGAACTGGCTACATCAACAATGAATTTCCAGCAATAGTTAGCTCGATTGAATTTCCAGAGGATAGGGTTTACGAAATCTTTGGTAGAAAGTCCCTTGAAGGCGTACAGCTCATAAACGTTGATGGTGATAGCATGATGCCCACCCTTTGCCCTAAGGATCTGTTGTTCATCGACACCAAGATCGACCATTTTAATGGTGATGGGGTGTACGTTTTTAACTTTGAGGATTCGACTTTTGTTAAGCGATTACAAAAGGTTAAAGGGCGAAAGCTTGCGGTTTTGTCCGATAATGACAAATATCCGCCGTTTTATATTGAGCACAACGAAATGAACGAACTTTATATTTTTGGTAAATTAATCAAACATCTACCACTTAAGTTTAACGATTTCGCTTAGCCTACCTTCACTTCAGAAACCGACTTTTGTCGGTTTTTTTTCGCCTAAAATTCAGCAACATACCTCCATTGCTACTATTCACATTAATTATTTCTACTTTTGGTAGTTGATTTATTCTACTTAAAGTAGCATAGTTTATCCCATCAACAACGAACAGGCAGGACGCCCACGAAGTAGCCGCCCGAGGCATAGAAGGTCGGGATGATTCGCTAAATGGTGGTACTCAGTAAGGAGCTTGGGGATGGATAAGATCGACGCAATTATTGATGGCTTGGCAGCAGAACGCGATAAGCACCTCGCTGATTTGCAGTACCTGGTAATGACCAGCGCAGCATGGGGCATTAAGAAGGTTGATGTGGATGTTATTGCTGCCTCTGGGATGGTTAAGCTGTCTGAAAAATTACTTCGCAGCCAAATCGCATTGCAGGACGCTATGACACAACGTGCCGTTATCCTCTCAGTTCTTGATCCAAGCGTGCAGGGTTACCGGATGCCGGAGAAAAGCGAAACCGCCGAAGCGATCTCGCTACAGCTGAAAGATAAATTTATTTCAGCGTTTGCTCCCGAGCAGCAGAAAGAATCTCCTGTGCTATTTCCAGGGATGAGCGTCGGTTGTCAGGAGAAAGCCGAGCCTTAACTTCATTTTCGATTTCCCAGATAAATTTATTTGGGCTTTCAGCTTGCCGGGCTAGAACGGTGATCAGGGAAATCAGTACAGCTTCAGCGGCAACGTCGTAATTTGCTGAAGGGGTACCCAGGGCAGTTTTAGTTTCAAATGATGACATTAGATTTCCTTCTTGGTTGATTAAGCACCACCAAGATACCACCGCCGCCTGAGGTGGAGAAGTATCCAGGCCCATAACGGCCTGCTCACTCGCCCTTTTCATTAATTTTGGAAGCGGTGGGGGTAGCACTCATGAGTGAGCAGACCGTTGTGGTGAAGCGTTGGAGAGTCGTTTGTATGCGGATTCAAGCGGGAGGCCGTTCGCAGTCGGAAGACTCGACCCCCGTTCGGCAATAGGACGTAGGTACCAGCCACTACGGTGAGCCCAGCACCACAAATCTCCTTGCCGGGGAGTTCAACCGGCATGACAGCTCGGAAGAGACGAGCACACAACGATAAGAGCTCTGCACCGGATATGTGGCAAGCACCTGTGTAACTCCCGCTGGCGGCGTGGTAGTGAGGTCGCAGAGCCGACGTTACGGGAAACGCGGCGCAAGGTGGTCAAAGGCAGTGCTCTTTTCGTTGTGATGTGTACAAGCGTAATGCAGCGCCGGCCGACGCAAAGACCCGAGAATCGGCTGGGCCACAGCAACTGGTGGCCAATACCAAAACTGAGCGGCGGGAAGTAAGCAGGGGTAGCGCCCTGGTGTCACAACTCAATGCTGTGTGTAGCTTTGGCGGTCAGTCGAACTTCTTCTAACAGAGAGGTGACGACAATGTTCATAGGCTGGCCGCCCTTTTTACACATCAGGTGGCGTACTGTCCGGACCCTTAAACCTGGATAGTCTAAGAAAAACCGGAACGGTGCGCCACCTGGTGTGTGGAGATGACCGCGGCGATCGCCGCATCGTATGAGGGTATTTCAATGAGTGAAGACCGCAAAACTAACGTCCCTGATTTTCTCGGGGAACTGGATGCCGGTGTATTTGAAAACAAAATCTCAGCAGCTTTAAACGCTACCGCGCTGGGCGTTCTCAATAATGGTGGAAAGGGGAAAGTCGTTCTTGAATTTGATCTTGACCGCCTCAGTAATTCGGTTGAGGAAAAACGCGTCAGCATTAAGCATAAACTGAAATTTGTCACCCCTACCCCTCGAGGGAAAGTTTCAGAAGAAGATACTACTGAAACGCCTATGTATGTCGGCAAGGGTGGCAAGCTGACTATTCTTCAAGAAGATCAAGGCCAATTATTTACGGTTGCTGGTCACCCTGACGGAAAATTAAAAGTCGCGCAGTAATAAAGCGCATTTATCAATCTAGTATTAATAAGGATTATTTATTATGTCTCAATTAGATGGAACCGCAATTCAGCAAGTTAAAGACTTGGTTATTTCTGGATATCATCTTCGCGATATTGATAGCCTTGCTTGCCCTACTGCAATTCTTCCTGAAGGTGTTGGCATTGAAAGTCTGGAGCGCTTTAAGCTTGAGCGTTTCCGCTTCCGTGGCTGCATGGAAACAACCAGCATTGATGACTTCGTGCGTTACTCAGCTGGCTACGCCAATGCTGATGAGCCTGCCCGCTGTTTTATCGACGCGGATAACATGAGCGCCCGCGCTGTGTTCAACATCGGCACCCTTGAAGCCCCAGGGCACGCAGATAACGCTGCTGAGATCCAACTCAAAAAAACTGCACCATTCCGCGCGCTGCTGGCGATCGATGGCAAGCGCCTTAACCAGAAGCAGATTGCAGAGTGGTTGGAAGACTGGAGCGAGTTCCTTACCGCGTTTAGTGCTGACGGCCAGACTTTGACGATGGCGCAGGCCGCTAGCGCAGTTCGTCGCGTCAGTATTAAACAGATGCAGGAAGCGGATCATGAAGATGGTGATTTCAGCGGTAAAAAATCACTGATGCAAAGTGTTGAGGCTACCAGCAAAGAGGTCATGCCGGTTGCATTTGAATTTAAATGCGTCCCCTATGAAGGTCTGAGTGAGCGCCCGTTCAGCCTTCGCAATAGCCTTCTTAAAAGTGATGAGCCGTGCTTCACCCTTCGCATCGTTCAACTTGAAGCACAGGAAGAAGCTATCGCCAATGAATTCCGCAATCTGCTGATCGGTAAATTCGAAGGTAAACCAGTTGATACCTTTATTGGTAATTTTAAAGCCTGATTTTTAATTAAGTAATGCAGCCTCAAATACCCCAGTAATGGGGTATTTGGTGAAGTGTTGCCTAAACCGTGTGGAGAAGTATATATGTCATGGATTCAAACATTCACCGGGAAGCATTTTAATTATGCCAACCCAAAAGTTGATAGTATCTGCATTGAAGATATTGCGCAGGCTTTATCGCATGAATGCCGCTTTGCCGGTCACCTGCCTGAATTCTATAGCGTGGCACAGCATTGCATTTTAGTCAGCCAGATCGTACCTGCTGAATTCGCACTGGAAGCCTTATTGCATGATGCCCATGAAGCCTATTGCAAAGATATTCCATCACCACTGAAAAAGCTTATTCCAGATTACCGCGGGATTGAAAACAGTATTGATTTCGTGATCCGCCATAAGTTCGGGCTACCTCCGACCCAGAGCGCAGCAGTTAAGCATGCCGATCTGGTCCTGCTGGCGACCGAGCGCCGGGATCTTGATATCGATGACGCCGAGCCATGGCCGATGCTTGCAGGCATCGCACCTTCGGACGTGATCCTGGTATGCCCTGTTAATCCGCTACAGGCCCGTACCATGTTTATGCAGCGGTTCCTGCAGCTCTCCGGCGTAAGGGGGTCCTGATGTTCGGTCTATTCCTCCTCGTCTGCTACACCTACCAGCCTTGCGATTATGTCCCCCAGGGCTGGGTGTACCCGGACCGCTCCAACTGCCTGGCGGATATCCACCAGCAGCAGTTGCCACCCCAGTATGAATGCCTGCCGGTTGATGCCGTAATTCCAGTCGCCAAGCAGGATCAGGGAGAAAGGGAATGAAAGAAGAAAAAGTTCTGGAGCGCTTCAAGCGTGATACCCGTAACCACTCAATGAGCATTGAGAAAGATAACGGCGTTTTCCGCCACTTGCACTTCTCTCATGGCGGTAGCAGTTGTTACCACTTCACGCTGACCACTTGGCCTGGCCATCTGTGTATTGGCGGTGACATGGGTACCTACGTTTTCCGCCGCCTGCATGACATGTTCGATTTCTTCCGCATGGATCACCGCGATTACGAGCGCCACGGTGATGATCCTGCCATCAACGCAGGCTACTGGGCCGAAAAGCTCCAGATGGGTTCCGGTCACTGCCGTGAAGTTTACACCGAATGGTCTTCTACAGCCTTTGAGGCTCGTGCCCAGGAGTTTTACGACGATTGGCTGGATGGTATAGAAGACAGTGACGGCATAACCGACAAAATTAAGGCAGATGTCCTTGCAGATATCAACGAATTGAAACGCGGTTCGTACAGCGAATGGGAGGCTTGCACTGCTTACCAAGAGTTCACCTCTGATTATATCGACCTTAGCGACTTTTGGGAGGACAGCTGCCGAAGGGTTACCAGCGGGTTTATTTGGTGTCTGTTCGCGATTGTCTGGGGCATCCAACAGTATGACCGTCGCAACCTGGTCAACGGTGCTATGGGTAAATTCTTTGTCTATCAACTGGAGGCAGCATGAGCAAGGCTCCGACCAAAAGCAGCATGACACACTTTTTTGAGTTCCCTGCATCGTACGGCTTTCAGGGTGATACTCAGATCCTGCTGATGAGTGTTCCCGGCAGAACGCTTACCCGCGTCTTGGCATCGGATAACTTTGGGCATGCTCTCGAGCGTTCTCAGCGGGAAATTAACAAGGCCCGGGTGAAGAAGTTCTACAACTACCTGGTCGAATCTACTGAGAAAGGCTTGCCTTTCATCATTCCTCCGCTCGTTGGCAACTGCGATAGCGATATTGAGTTTGAACCCTTCGGGAATACTAACGTGGGTGTTGTGCGCTTCCCTATGGATGCCGAGATCCTACTGTTCGATGGTCAGCATAGAGCTGCTGGTATAGAAGAGTTCTGCCATAGCTATAGCTCGTTATTAGCTGTGCCCTTGATGCTTACGCAGAAGTTACCGCTGAAAATCAGGCAGCAATTCTTCTCTGATATCAACAACAACGTTTCAAAGCCGGCGGCCGCGATCAACATGGTCTACGACGGTCGCGACGACGTAGCGCAAATGATGGTGTCGTTCCTCCGTAAGAATGACACGTTTGCTCTCATCACTGACTTTGAGCATAACGTTGTTCCTTCCAAAAGTTCTTACTGGGTCAGCTTTAAAGCGCTGTGTGATGCCACATCCAAGTTTATTGGTGAGGGTGACAAAAAGCTGGCGGCTGAAGATATCGAATCTATCTGGCAATCATGGGTAAACCTGACCGCGATCGATGACGTTCGTGTGGGCACAAACCAGAGCGATTACAAAAAGGATTATCTACAGTTCCACGCTGTAATGATCAACGCTTTCGGCTTCGCGGTGCAGCGCCTTCTGCAGGACCGTTCTGTCAGCGACATTACCCAGCTGATGGATAACCTTTCAATCACCACAGATACCGCCGACAGAGAGGATTTCTTCCTGATCAAGAACTGGGGCGGTATTTGCGCGAATGTTGATAAAGAGCGCCCTACCGTCATGGCCAGTGTCGTAGCCCAGAAAGCAGCTGCCGATCGTCTCGTTGAAGTCATTAAAGGCCAGTCATTACCGCAAGGGGAAAAAGCATGATCACTTTAATTACAGCAATGGAGCCGCAGCGCGATCAGCACGGCTTTTGGACTCACCCCAATTTCTTCGAACCGGCTAACGGCATGGAATGCGCCGCACCAGGTGAGTTTGAAGCCTGGCTGGATGCTAATCGTGTTGTTGGCCACCTGCAGTGGATGGAAAGCGATGTCACTGATGAACAGTTGGAAGCCCTGGAAGCTGGCGACGGCGATATTAGCAAGTGGATCCCTACTCCACCAGCAGGTGAAGGCTGGTTTATCGGCTCTATCCACGATACCGAGGACGGCCCGGTATGTCACTGGCTCTGCCCCGTTGAGGGTGAGCCAACTGCCCTGGCAGACCTTATCAGCAGATGCCACGTTGAGGCGCTGAAAATCGAGTTACTCCGCCTGCACCGGGAATGCACAAAGGCAGCTCACGCTTATTTCTGCGCCTGCGATCTGGGTGAGGAACGTGTAGCAGCTGGTGAAATGTATCAGCAGATCAGGTTGGCAACGCGGCGGGGAGGTTACTGATGGGCAAAACACTGAGATTTTTCGGCGCAAGCGATGACTTGTTCGAAGTCACTGGCGCTATCACGGAAGAGATTGGCTGTTTTAGTACGCCGGGAACATATCACCTGAAATCCGCCGATGGTGAGTTGCTCGTCATTGCCCTGTACGGCGTGGGCAACATTGCCTGCTGGACGATCGGGGTATGCCAAGTTGATGAAGGCGTACCGATTCCAAAGTGGCCGGTCATGTACTCCATGCATGACAGTGGCTATAGCCCATTGCTGACAATGGAAGTGCCGGACGATACACGGCTGGTTATGAGCGGCGACGACGATGAGGATGAGGGCTGATGACAGATAAATTAGAAGCGCTGCGGCTTGAAGCCGAAACGTTATCCGGCCTGATGATGCAACTTGCTGAAAACGAAATTGACAGCGATAGCTTTGCTGTTATGTCCGATTTGGGTGAGAACGGCCAAGAACATGACTGTGACTTGCCAATCACTGAAACAGCCTTGCGCGTTTCCGCAGTTATCGATCAGTTGCTGGCAGCGCTGGAAGAGAAAGAACGGATTATTGACGCTCTGGCCGTTTTATCGAGAGAATTTACTGAGGCCAATACGCGCAATTTTCTACGCGCGGTGGCAGCAGAGCAGCGACTACAGCAGCCTATCAAGTTGCGGAAATGCGATATCGGCATAGCCTGTGAGTTTATTAGCGAACACGTAGTGGTGAGCCTTGCGGCAGTGATGGTAGAAGCTGCAACGGCAGGCTTTAAGGTTGAGGTCGAGGGGGAGTGATATGTCAGAGCTAGATGAAAAAATAACGAACGCAGAACTGCGCCAGATTATCGACAGTCACGAAAAAGGCCATTGCATGGTTATTCGCACAAACGCCGATTATCGGATGGCTAAAGAGCTGCTGGCTGTGCGGGAGGCAAATGGGGAACCAGTTGCGCAGATTGAAGTCATCAGCGGCGTACTCGTTAATGATCGCTGGATGCATCAACGCCTACCGAATGGGTGGCATGACTTATTCGCCGCCCCGCCTGCGCCTGCAGTGCCTACACCAGTAACTTTCTGTGAGAGTGCCGACGCTGATAAGTGCCGCACCTTGGCATGGGAGCGTGTGCAGGAAATGGTTACTACCGATGGTTGGCAACTTGGGGACAAAGAGAACTATTTCGGCTTCTTCTGCTGGGGCTGGGATATGCGCAGGCAGTACAACGAACAGCGAGCGCCAGCGGTTCCGGATGAAGTGGCTGCGGCTCTTGACTGGATTGATGACTTTATCGCTCGTTGCAATGGCGATGACAGAGGCTCTAACGCGTCCGTTAACTTGCTGCGCGCCGCAATGCTACAACCTGTTAGCCAGGGTTACACGTTGAACTCTCCGGTAATTCCGGATGGTTGCAGTGCCAAGTCCCCTTACGCTGCAGCAGCGGTACCAACAGATCAATTGATCAACATAGCGAACCATATAGCGGGTTCGGCTGGTGCTCTCCCTGACGAGTGGCAAGACTGGGCCTCAGAGTTGGTTTCAGACTTGCGGCGACTGGCAGCATCAAAAGTTGATCCGGTAGTGCCTGGTGATGCTGAGTTTAATGCCTGGGTACATGGTGATTACAACCGTGGAGTAACCCTAAGCTGTCCCGTAAACCTTGGTATCGCTAGGTCAGCATGGAAAGGCTGCTGCGCCGCAATGTTGGCAACAGTACCGGATGAGATCGACATATTTGTAGACCAGGTGTGTGGCAATTTACCAGCCGGCCACCAGCAGTAATCTTTGTGGCCCGTTGCAGCGGGCCTAATATAGGACGTGTGGAGAAATACTATGGCAGCTCTCGAGTTATCAGCCTTACAAAGCATGAGCGCAATAATCGTCCAGCCTAACGACTGGATAACCAAAGAGCATCTGATGCTGGTTACCGGTCTTACGGATGGGAAAATACGTGCTTTCCGTCGTAAAGGTGCCTGGCGGCAAGGGAAGGAATGGATCCTGGTATCAACCGATGGCTGTAACAAGCCCAACAGTGACACCATGTACCACCTCCCCACGATCAATGCCTGGTTCACAAGCCAGTGTGGCCACCAGCCGACGGAATGAATAAGGCTATGTCATGGAGAAGAAAAAAACTTATCCCACCGGGGTGGAAAGCCACGGTGGTTTCCTTCGCATTTGGTTTATTTTTAATGGGAAGCGCCGGCGGGAATCACTGGGGATCCCTGACACCCCAAGGAACCGGAAAGCGGCAGGGGAAATGCGCCAGGCTGTTTGCTTCGCGATCCGTTCAGGGACCTTTGATTACGCCAAACAGTTCCCTCAATCAGCGGCGGTTTCAGAAGGCAAAGGCGCAAGCAAAGATCTGACGGTCGCCGAACTCTTCTCCCGTTACCTCTCAATCAAAGTGCCTGAGCTGTCCCTCAATACTCACCGCAGGTACCAGGTTAAGCTGGAAACATGCAGCCAGATTATCGGGAAGAACCGACTGGCCAGGACGCTCACGCAAGAGGATTTGTTGCTGCTGAGAAACGAGCTGCTGACCGGTTTGCAAAGGCCGCGGCGTAATCGTAAAACAGTAACCAAAGGCCGCAGCGTGGCCACGGTCAACGACTACCTGACCTGTACCAAAGGCGCGATCAAGTTTGGGTATGACAATGGCTATATTGATGCGGACCCCGGGATCGCCGTCAACAAGTTGAAACGTTCGAAGGTTCGACCTGATCCACTATCGCAGGATGAATTTGCCAGGCTAATCGCCGCTTGCCGTAATGAGCAATCAGTGAACCTGTGGACTTTGGCAGTCTATACGGGGCTGCGCCACGGCGAAATAGCTGCACTGGCGTGGGAGGATATCGATCTGCAGGCAGGAACGCTGACCGTGCGCCGCAACTGGACTTCGGTTAAGCAATACACCTTACCGAAAACTCAAGCCGGTACCGACCGTGTGATATTCCTCATGCAGCCGGTGCTGGATGCACTGAAAAGGCAACAGGCGTTAACCAGACTGATGCCGCAGATCACCGTAGACGTGATGCTAAGGGAAGTGGGGAAGAGGCGGGAGGACGCATGCACCTTCGTTTTCAAGCCGGGAATAAACTCCCACGGCATTGTCGGAGATCGCTATACGGTCACATCGATCAGTGATAACTGGGATAAAGCTTTGAAACGGGCTAAACTTCGGCATCGTAAAGCGTACCAGTCGCGCCACACTTTTGCGTGCTGGTCATTGTCCGCCGGGGCGAATCCTGCGTTTATTGCAACGCAGATGGGGCATACCTCGGCGCAGATGCTGTTTAACGTGTACGGCGACTGGATACCAGATCACAATACTGACCAGCTGGCACTGTTAAATTCAAAGTTAAGCAAAAATGCCCCATACATGCCCCATGACAAGAGTGGGACATCATAAACACTAGTAACCAAGAGGCTTAGAGCAACGTGGCTCAATACGTCTATACCATGCACCGCGTCGGCAAAGTAGTTCCGCCGAAGCGTCATATTCTGAAAAACATTTCCCTGAGTTTCTTCCCTGGGGCCAAAATTGGCGTACTGGGCCTGAACGGTTCCGGTAAGTCTACCCTGCTGCGCATTATGGCCGGCATCGATACCGATATCGAAGGGGAAGCTCGCCCGCAGCCGGGCATCAAGATCGGCTATCTGCCGCAGGAACCGCAGCTCAATATGGAGCACAGCGTCCGCGAGTCGGTTGAAGAAGCGATGGCAGAAGTGGTCGGTGCCCTCAAGCGCCTTGATGAAGTGTACGCCCTGTACGCTGAAGAAGGGGCCGACTTCGACAAGCTGGCCGCTGAGCAGGGCCGCCTGGAAGAGATCATTCAGGCTCACGATGGTCACAACCTCAACACCCAGCTGGAGCGCGCCGCCGATGCACTGCGCCTGCCGGAGTGGGACGCAAAAATCGCCAACCTGTCCGGTGGTGAGCGCCGCCGCGTAGCGCTGTGCCGCCTGCTGCTGGAAAAACCAGACATGCTGCTGCTGGACGAACCGACCAACCACCTGGATGCCGAATCCGTGGCCTGGCTGGAACGCTTCCTGCACGACTTCGAAGGCACCGTAGTGGCGATCACCCACGACCGTTACTTCCTCGATAACGTGGCTGGCTGGATCCTGGAGCTGGACCGTGGCGAAGGTATTCCGTGGGAAGGTAACTACTCTTCCTGGCTGGAGCAGAAAGACGCTCGTCTGGCGCAAGAAGCCTCAACCGAAGCCGCTCGCCGCAAGTCGATCGAGAAAGAGCTGGAGTGGGTGCGTCAAGGTGCCAAAGGCCGTCAGTCCAAGGGCAAGGCCCGCCTGGCACGTTTTGAAGAACTTAACAGCACCGAATATCAGAAACGTAACGAAACCAACGAACTGTTTATCCCACCTGGCACCCGCCTGGGCGATAAAGTGGTTGAAGTTAACAATCTGCGTAAATCCTACGGCGACCGCCTGCTGATCGAAGATCTCACCTTCGCGGTCCCTAAGGGTGCCATCGTTGGCATCATCGGCCCGAACGGCGCGGGTAAATCCACACTGTTCCGTATGATGTCCGGCCAGGAACAACCTGATTCCGGCAGCATCGTGCTGGGCGATACCGTCAAGCTGGCCTCGGTCGATCAGTTCCGCGACAGCATGGATAACTCCAAAACCGTGTGGGAAGAAGTTTCCGGCGGCCAGGACATCATGCGCGTGGGCAACACCGAAATGCCAAGCCGTGCCTACGTTGGCCGCTTTAACTTCAAGGGCGTCGATCAAGGCAAACGCGTGGGCGAACTGTCTGGCGGTGAACGTGGCCGTCTGCATCTGGCCAAGCTGCTGCAGGTTGGCGGCAACGTACTGCTGCTCGACGAACCCACCAACGACCTGGATATCGAAACCCTGCGCGCGCTAGAAAACGCCCTGCTGGAGTTCCCGGGCTGTGCGATGGTGATCTCGCACGACCGTTGGTTCCTCGACCGTATTGCCACCCACATTCTGGACTATCAGGATGAAGGCAAGGTAGAGTTCTTCGAAGGCAACTTTACCGAATACGAAGAGTACAAAAAACGTACTCTGGGTGCCGATGCACTGGAACCTCGCCGTATCAAGTACAAGAAAGTCACCAAGTAACATCCGGTTGGCTATCTATGCTCTCAAGCCCGCATTTTGCGGGCTTTTTGTTATCCCCAATCCAGCGCCTGCGCATAATCCACAAAGACCGGATGCTGGATCACGACATCGATAAAACAGGCTAGCGCCGGGGAATTAAGCTTACGGCTCGGGTAAACCAGATACAGTTCATTCCCTTCGGCCTGCCACTGCGGCAACACTTCCACCAACTGCTTTTGCGCGACCACTTCGCGGCTGAGAAACGCGGGCAACAGTGTAATGCCCGCCCCCAAAATGGCACATTCGCGCGCATATAACAGATTATCGGTGGTATGCCGCAGCGGCAATTGCCAACGGTAGTACTCCTCACCCCGGCGCAATATCCAGGCGGGCCAGGCGCGGTGAGCGATGCAAAGATGCTGCTGCAACTGCTGCGGATGCAGCAATGGCGGATGTTGGGCCAGATACTCCGGTGCAGCCAACAAATAACGGGGAGCATGCCCCAGACGGCGGCCAATCAACGAGGAATCCTGCGGCCTGCCGGTACGCAATGCCGCATCAAAGCCCTCCTGCACCATATCCACCATGGCATCCGACACTGACACTTCCAACGAGACATCCGGATATTGGCGCTGAAAATCTGCCGCCAGACGCGGAAGCAACGTCGCCCCCAGCCCGGCAGGCGTGGAGATGCGTAGACGGCCACTGGGGTTATCGCGTAAGCGCTGCAAGGCCAGATCGGCCCGTTCGGCAGCAGAGAGCATCTCCTGACAATGTTCAAGATAGCGCTCACCGGCAAAGGTCAAATTTAACTGCCGGGTGGTGCGGTTGAGCAAGCGCAGACCGAGCTTTTGTTCCAACTGGCTGACACGCTGGCTAACGCTGGATTTAGGCAGCCCGGCCCGTTTGGCTGCCGCCGTAAAACTGCCGCACTCCGCCACCAGCGCAAACAACGCCATATCCTGCAACTGCTTGAACATAATTGTTCACCTCAGACGAACACTTAGTTAGTTATTGTCCATCTTATCACTCTACTCCTCAGGGTCTACACTGGAACTATTCATGCGAAGGAGCACAATTATGTTAATCAAAGCCATTGCCGTCGATCCGAAAAATCCAGCCGGTTTTATCGAGATCGCTCCAGAAAAACCCGCACCGGGTCAATACGATCTGCTGGTGGAAGTGAAAGCCGTTTCCGTTAACCCGGTCGATACCAAGGTTCATGCAGGCCTGCAAAAGAAGGGTTTGCAGCAGCCACGTATTCTAGGCTGGGATGCCAGCGGCGTGGTGCTCGAAGTGGGCAGCAGCGTTAGCGGGTTCAAACCCGGCGATGAGGTGTGGTATGCCGGGGATATTACCCGTCCGGGCAGCAACAGCACCCATCAGCTGATTGACTCACGTATCGTGGCACATAAACCGGCCAGCCTGGACTGGGCGCAAGCCGCCGCGATGCCGCTGACCGCGCTTACCGCGTGGGAAGCCCTGTTTGAACACCTGAATATTCAGCATGCGGCTGCCGGTAAAACGCTGCTGATCATCGGCGGAGCCGGTGGCGTCGGCTCGCTGGCGATCCCCTTGGCGGCACAGCGTAGCAAGGTGAAAGTCATCGCTACGGCCTCTCGCCCGGAATCGGCCGCCTGGTGCCGCGAACGGGGTGCTGAACTGGTGGTGGATTACCGCGACCTGAAAGGCAACCTGGCCAAGGAAGGGATTGAGAGCGTGGATTATATCCTGTGCTTGAACGATACCGACGGCCACTGGCAAGCCATCAGCGATCTGGTCGCCCCGCTCGGCCATATCTGCACCATCGTCGAGAACAGCCAACCGCTGGATCAAAATGCGCTGAAACTGAAAAGCGCAGCGCTGCATTGGGAATTCATGTTTACCCGCAGCATGTTCACCACGCCGGATATTGCCCAGCAAGGGGAGATCCTCAAACAGGTGGCGCAATTGCTCGATGAGGGTAAATTGACCACCACGCTGAGCGAAACGCTACAGGGGCTGACGGTGGATACGTTGACCGCCGCGCATGCCAAGCTGTTGGATGGGCATATGCAGGGCAAGCTGGTGATAACTTACTAAGTTAGTGGAAAGGTCGATTTATCAGGTATTAATAAATTGCTATATACATGATATTTAAGCGATGGCCCCCTCACCCCAACCCTCTCCCACAGGGAGAGGGAGCTGATAGCCTCTGCTCGTTTGGAAGTGAAGAGAACATCTTGGCAAACTCGATCGCCTCCCCATTAAAGGTGAGTCACGACAATTTCAAACACACTCGATCGGTTCCCTCTCCCTGTGGGAGAGGGTTAGGGTGAGGGGCACTACATCGCCACTACATCGACATTTACCAGCCTAAAACGTCCCTAAAACTTCACCAAGCGGCTGGCATCCGCCGCCAGCAGTTGCTGCACCAGCTCGACACAGCGCAAGAAACGCTCCTCGTAATCGCTCGACTCTACGTGAGCATATTCGATGTTATTGGCGTGCAGCATCTCTTCCAACAAATATTGAAACGCCTTGCGATCGACCGGGCTACCCAGGCTGCGCAAGCCGTCGGCCACCCAAGGGGTATTGTTCTCCAGCAGGATCACCAGATCGAAACGGTATTCGTCGATCAACGCCTGAACGAACGGGTGCTCCCGCCCTTCATACTTTTTACAGAACGCCTGCGTGGTGACAAAGTCGGTGTCGATAAACGCCACTTTATTGGCGTATTTCACCGCAAAATCCACGTACTGGGCCTGCCCAAGCGCGATCTTGTCATAGTCGGAATACTGCAACGCCATCTCGTCACCCCCGAGGTGGGAGAAGACGTAGTCACGGCCATATTCCCAGGCGCTGGTGGTGTTGAAGATGTTCGCCAGTTTGTTGACCAGCGTTGACTTACCGCTGGATTCGCCGCCCAGGATCGCCACCGTGCGCACAAAGAACGGCTTCACTTCGGTCGGGATATAGTCCCAATAGCGGAATGGATCCTGTCGGATCTGGCTACCGCTGATGTTCATAAAGGACCGTTCGGGATCCACCAGGATGGTTTCAATCCCAAGATGTTCGCGGTAACGAGGGGCATCCAGCTCTTCGCTGGAATAGATAAAGCTCGGGACGATGCCCTTTTGCTCCATAAAGCTCTTCACGCCGTTGCTCCACACGTCCCAGCCGTGCGGGTAAGGTTCGATGCCCTTTTCGTCGAAAGAGTGAATATGGATATTTTTCTGGTATTTAAAGGTCTGCAACAGCCAGCGCAGACGATCGCTGACCGTCGGCTGCTGTGACATGGAGCTGTTCTCGAACAGCAACAGATCGCGCGGTTCATCGTGGCACAGGATCACATGCAGCTCGTCAACCTGGCTACAGGCGCGCTGGATCAGATAGATATGGCCGGTATGCAGCGGGTAAAATTTACCAAACACCACGCCGACTTTCTTCTCCCGACGCGGGAATTCCAGCCCCAGGAAACGGTGCAGGGCCTCCAGCTTCTGCGCGCTCGGGCTTTTGATTTTGTCATTCAACAGCTGGCTGAGGTAGCCTTTAGTCATGCTACTGGCATCAGCTACCTGCTGTAAGGTACATCCCTGTTGCTTAATCGCTGCCTTGAGGTAATCGAACTGCCGCATAAACCCTCCCGTTTATTATGCTAAACAAAATAGCATATTCCGCGCAGCGGGCGGCAATTAATAAAACTGTTCCAGCACGTCCAGCGCATCCGCCAGCTTCTTGACGCCGAATACCTGCATATTGGCCGGTGGTTTCTTCGGCACGTTGGCATGTGGCACGATCGCCCGCTTGAAACCGTGTTTGGCCGCTTCGGAAATACGCTCCTGGCCGCTAGGCACCGGGCGGATTTCCCCTGCCAGCCCCACTTCGCCAAACACCACCAGATCGTTAGGCAATGGGCGGTCGCGCAGGCTGGAGACCAACGCCAACAGCAATGCCAGATCGGCACTGGTTTCGCTAACCTTGACGCCGCCTACCACGTTGACAAAAACGTCTTGGTCGGACATCTGCAAGCCACCGTGGCGGTGCAACACCGCCAGCAAGATTGCCAAACGGTTCTGTTCCAGGCCCACGGCAACGCGGCGCGGGTTAGACATCATCGAGTGATCGACCAGCGCCTGGATCTCAACCAGCAGTGGCCTGGTACCTTCCCAGACCACCATCACCGAACTGCCAGAGGTCACTTCATCACCCCGGCTGAGGAAGATCGCGGAAGGGTTACTCACCTCACGCAGCCCCTGCTCGGTCATGGCGAACACGCCCAGCTCGTTGACCGCACCAAAACGGTTTTTATGGCTGCGCAGCGTACGGAAACGGGAATCGGCATCGCCATCCAACAACACCGAACAGTCGATACAGTGTTCGAGGACTTTCGGCCCGGCCAGCGAGCCATCTTTGGTGACGTGACCAACCATCACGATCGCCACGCCGCGAGTTTTAGCAAAGCGGGTGAGATAGGCCGCCGTTTCGCGCACCTGCGCCACGCTGCCTGGCGATGACTGGATATCCGCCATATGCATGACCTGGATCGAGTCGATCACCATCAGCCGTGGTTGCTCCTGCTCGGCGATCAGGCAGATCTGCTCGATACTGGTTTCCGACAGCATGTTAAGGCCGCCGGTGGGCAACCCAAGACGATGGGCACGCATCGCGACCTGTTGCAGCGACTCTTCACCGGTGACGTACAGGGTTTTCATCTGCTCGGCGAGTTTGCACAGCACCTGCAACAGCAGCGTACTTTTCCCCGCGCCGGGGTTACCGCCGATCAGGATCGCACTGCCCGGCACCACGCCGCCGCCCAGTACGCGGTCAAATTCCAGAAAGCCGGTAGAGAAACGCGGCAGCTCTTGCAGACTGATGTCCGAAAGCTTCTGCACCTTGCTGATACCGGCATCGCCCGCATAGCCGCTTAAACGCTCGCTACGAGCAGCGGAAGAGGAGACTGAAGCCAGGCGCACTTCTGTAATGGTGTTCCAGGCCTGACAGGCACTGCATTGCCCCTGCCAGCGCGGATAATCAGCGCCGCATTCATTACAGACAAATGCCCGCTTTACTGCTTTTGCCACAGCTTACCTCACATCGTGTTTCAAACTGCCGCAGAGCACACAGAGCACTCCCAGCAGATCGGCATGGCGGATCGAGACCTGCGCCTTCTCATAGACCTTAGGCTTCGCGTGATAGGCAATACCCAGCCCGGCCACCTGCAGCATTTTCAAATCGTTGGCACCGTCGCCGATCGCTACGGTTTGCTGCGGTGGGATCCCCAGCTTCTCTGCCAGCGCCACCAAAGTATCTGCCTTGAACTGCGCATCCACGATCGGCCCCAGCACCTCGCCGGTCAGCTTACCGTCGCGGATCTCCAGTTCATTGGCGGCTACGGCCACCAGCTTGAGCTTGTCACGCAGGTACTCGGCATAATAGGTAAAGCCGCCGGAGGCAATGGCGACGTGCCAGTCGAGCGCCTGCAGCTTGCGCACCAGGCTGGTCAACCCAGGCATCAACGGCAATTCATCACGCACCTGCTTGAGGATATTGGCATCAGCCCCTTTCAACGTACCCACGCGTTGGCGCAGGCTAGCGGTGAAATCGAGTTCGCCACGCATCGCGCGTTCGGTCACTTCACTGACCTGCTCACCCACCCCGGCCAACTTGGCGATTTCGTCGATGCACTCAATCTGGATCGCCGTCGAGTCCATATCCATCACCAACAGGCCCGGCTTGCGCAGGTTAGGGATTTTGCCCAGTGGAGCAACGTCTAACCCGCTTTCGTTCGCCAACAGTTTGGCGCGCGCAGTTAGCGTGCCCGCCAGGCGAACCACCTGATAATCTTCCACCGCCCAGGCCGTCACGATCACCATCGCGGCACCCAGCTTGCGCTGGAACTGAGTAATACGCTCTTTATCCAGTTCTCTGCCATATAGTAGCCAACCGGTGTGGCCCGCCCGATAGTCCAGCGGCATGACTTCGTCACCGCTCAACGAAAGAGGCAACCCCGGCCATTGAGAGATCTCAGCGGGGAGATCGCAATAGGTCAGACTATTTGGCATCCTTAACTCCTGAATAACACTGCATGATAAAACGACGCATCAAGCTATCCTATCGCCATTGCTTCTGGCAACATATTACCCTATGAATCTCTAGTTGGCCGCTCTAGCGCATCGCTGCGCTCGCGGTATTGGTACATCCCGGTACCGCACAGCCAGGTGGTCAATCGTGACTCCCGGATGACCGCCCTAAAGGAAGCCTAATGGCTAAAGCTAAACTGAAATTCCGCCTGCATCGCACCGCGATTATCCTGATTTGCCTGGCGTTGCTGGTGCTGTTGATGCAAGGTGCCTCCTATTTTAGCCTGAGCCACCAAATGGCGCGATCGGAACAGGTCGAAGAATTGGCACAAACCTTGACCAAGCAGGTGGCTTTTAGCCTGACTCCGCTGATGGATGGCGACAGCGACATAGACAATCAGCAGGTTGAGCGCATTCTCACGCAGTTGACCGATCACAGCCGTATTCTGGACGCCAGCGTCTATCAATTGGACGGCACCCTGATCGCCCATTCCGGCGAGCAGATTAGCGTGCGCGATCGCCTGGCGCTGGATGGCAAACGCGCGGGTAGCTACTTCAACCACCAGCTTGTCGAGTCAATCCAGGGCAAAGATGGCCCGCTGGGCTTTATCCGCGTAACGCTGGATACTCACGTGCTGGCCACCGAATCCAAACAGGTGGATAACACCACCAACCTGCTGCGCCTGATGATCCTGCTGGCGCTGGCCATCGGCATTATTTTGGCCCGTACCCTGTTGCAAGGCCGCCGCAGCCGCTGGCAGCAGTCGCCATACCTGCTAACCGCCAACACGCCGCTGGCAGAAGGTAACACGGTAGATGATGGTGATGACGAGAAACCGGCAGAGCAGGAAGAGACAAAGAAAGATTAAGCCAAGCGCTGAATACGATCGTTCAGCGTCTGAAGCTGTACCCGCATTTGAGCAGCAATGGCCCGGAACGATTCGCTGATCTGCGGATGTTGTGCCGTACGCTGCCAGAATTCAACCGCCATCAACTCGGCCTGCCGCCAAATGGGGCCGTTGACCTCATTGCCCAATCTGATTTCCACCGCTGTTTTTCGCATATTACCGCTATTGGCAGGGGCAAACGCCATCGGCAACATGTCATACAACGGAGCCAATACCATCGGCCACTGCTCCGTACGCAGGAACGATAGATTCCCCTGGTGCATATCGCTATTGGCGATCAGCCTGCCAAATGCCCAATATAGACCGATTGTTTTCCAGGTTTGATGATCGATGATCCCCTGCTGCAATAGCTTTTCCGCTGCGGTGACCCAGTTAGCCCCGCCGCTGCCGCTAAACTCGGCATCCAACGCTTCCAGTGAAACCAGAGCGACTCTCCCATGTTCACCAATACGATCAAATCGTTCGATCTCCAAAAAACACTGTTGGTTATCGCCAAACAGCACCTTTGTCGGTGCGGAACACAACCCGGCCTCTGCAACCACTTGCAATGCCAATGACTCTGCGATTAGCAAATCGCTCCAGCGTTGCGCAATGGCGTTGTCCGGTACCGTACTGAACTTCACCAACACATGACTTCGGCGACCTCCCGACAGTTCGGCATAGGCACTAAACTTGGGCTGCTCGCCACCGGCAGAAGAACCAATCAGTTCCCCCGCTAATGCGCGTGTAGACAGCGTAGCGTAATGCTTGGCCTTGCCCGCCATCGGTACCGGGATTTCAGCCGCACGCGTTAACCAACGCTGATAACTCTCTGCGCCTGGCAACAGATCGCCACTCATATCCTCACCATAATGACAAAGCGCTACCAGGCGCTGTTCTTCATTCCATTGCAGAACGTCTTCCGGCAACTTTAGCTGCCGTGCAACGGCTTTCCCCCAGGCGCGGCCAAGAAAACCTACCGGGCGCAAATCGTTCAGATACCAAGGCAAACCATCATACAACTGCCACTTACCGCTTTGTTCATCGAACACCGCGCAGCTGTCTGCCGGATAGAGGGAATAGAGCGTGGCAAACAGATGCGCCTTACCCAGCTTATCGATTTGATACAGTGGGAAATTCGACTCACCAGCCACCTCCCGCCTGAGCGCATAACGCGTGGATCTGCCTTTGTCGATGACCAGAACCGATCTTGCCAAATCGCGGATACGGCGCGACAGCGTGGGTTGGCTGATCCCCAATGCGGCAGTCAGTTCCCGGGAAGAAGCGGGTCCATTACGCAGAATTTTTTCGACTGTGCTCATCGCTGAATAGATTAGTGAATAGATAGATGAATAGAGTAATAGCGCTAATTAGCGGAAAGGTAAAGAATTAGCTAGAAAGGTTGGTATAAGGGTGAATAGATAAAATGGGGCGCAGCGTGCTGCGCCCGCGAGGTCATTACGCTTTGTCGCCCAGCAGGACAGATTCCAGCGCGATAACGATCATCTCGTTAAAGGTGGTCTGACGCTCGGCAGCAGTGGTCTGCTCGTGACGCAGGATATGGTCGGAAACGGTGCAGATGGTCAACGCCGTGCTACCAAACTCTTCATACAGCTCTGCGGCCACGCCGTAGATGCCTGCCGCTTCCATCTCTACGCCCAGGATGCCGTACTTCTTCATCACCTGGAACATATCCGGATCTGGCGTGTAGAACAGATCGGCGGAGAAGATATTACCCACGCGTGCAGGGATGCCCTGAGCAGCCGCAGCGTCTACCGCATTACGCACCATGTCGAAATCCGCAATGGCCGCATAGTCGTGGCCTTTGAAGCGCATACGGTTAACCTGGGAATCGGTACAAGCCCCCATGCCGATCACCACATCACGCAGTTTGACGTCATCACGCACGGCGCCACAAGAGCCGACACGGATGATTTTCTTCACGCCAAACTCGGCAATCAGTTCACGCGCATAGATAGAGCAGGATGGGATGCCCATGCCGTGGCCCATTACCGAGATTTTACGACCTTTGTAGGTGCCGGTGAAACCCAACATACCACGCACGTTGTTCACTTCCACTGCGCCTTCCAGGAAGGTTTCTGCGATATATTTTGCCCGCAGCGGATCCCCCGGCATCAGCACTACATCAGCGAAATCACCCATCTCAGCATTAATATGTGGCGTTGCCATAATCACTTCCCTCAATTCATTGAAATAAAGACGCTGGCATCAAGGCCAGCGTCATTAAAGCGATATTAAAACATGGATTTGCCGTAATCCATCGGCGATACGCCAAAATAGCTGGCGACGGTCTGGCCGATATCGGCGAAGGTTTCGCGATGCCCCAGCGAACCTGGTTTGACTTTCGGGCCATAGACCAGAACCGGGATGTGCTCACGGGTGTGGTCGGTGCCTGGCCAGGTCGGGTCGCAGCCGTGGTCAGCGGTGAAGATGATGATGTCATCCCCTTTCACCAGCTTCAGCAGCTCTGGCAGACGGCGGTCGAACAGCTCCAGCGCGGCAGCATAGCCAGCCACGTCACGGCGGTGGCCGTAGGAGGAGTCGAAATCAACAAAGTTGGTGAACACGATGGTGTTGTCACCGGCTTTTTCCATCTCGATCAAGGTGGCGTCGAACAGGGCGTCGATCCCGGTAGCTTTCACCTTCTTGGTGATCCCTACGTTGGCATAGATATCGGCAATCTTACCGATGGAAACCACTTCGCCACCCTTCTCATCTACCAGCTTTTTCAGCACGGTTGGAGCCGGGGGTTCCACGGCCAGATCGTGACGGTTACCGGTACGCTGGAACTCACCTGGCTTATTCCCCAGGAACGGACGGGCAATCACACGGCCGATGTTGTAGCCACCTTCGGTCAACTCTTCACGAGCGATCTCACACAGCTCGTACAGGCGATCCAGGCCGAAAGTCTCTTCATGGCAGGCAATCTGGAACACCGAGTCCGCAGAGGTGTAGAAAATCGGCTTGCCGGTTTTCATATGCTCTTCGCCCAGTTGATCCAGGATCACGGTACCGGATGAATGGCAGTTACCGAGGTAGCCTGGCAGGTTGGCACGCGCCACCAGCTTGTCCAGCAGTTCCTGCGGGAAGCTGTTGTGCTCGTCCGAGAAGTAGCCCCAGTCGAACAAGACTGGCACACCGGCAATTTCCCAGTGACCTGATGGCGTATCTTTACCGGAGGAAAGCTCGCTGGCATGGCCGTAAGCACCGATGATTTCAGCGTCTTTATCCAACCCTTCCGGGAACTTGCCGGTCGATTCTTCCGCCGCTTTGCCCAAGCCCAAACGGCTCAGGTTTGGCAGGGTCAGCGGGCCGCTACGGCCCACGTTGGCTTCGCCGCGCGCACAGGCAGCAGCGATATGGCCAAGGGTATCGGAACCTTCATCACCAAAGCTTTTGGCATCTTCACTCGCGCCAATGCCGAATGAGTCTAATACCATAATAAATGTACGTTTCATCATACTCTCCTGCGTATTCACGCTGAGGGCGACAGCGAAAAGGCCGCTGCCACTCCTGATTCTTTAGACAGAGGTTATTCGGTGATGCGTTTGTAAACCACCGGCGTGACTTCTGGCGCTTTGTCGCCCAGAACCATCGCGCTGCGTACCGCATCTGCCGCCTGCTGCCAGCTTTCTTCGTCGTTGGCATGGATAACCGCCAATGGACGCTGCGTATCGACAGTGTCGCCCAGGCGGGCCACATCGGTCAGGCCCACGCTGTAGTCGATGCTGTCGGTCGCACGACGACGGCCACCGCCCAGTGACACCACCGCCATACCCAGAGCACGGGTATCCATCGCGTTAATGATACCTGGTTTCTCGGCATAAACCGGCTTGGTTAACGTCGCGGCTGGCAGATAGCTGTCGTAACGCTCGATAAAATCGCTTGGGCCTTTCTGTGCCGCCACCATGCGGCCAAAGATTTCCGCCGCTTTGCCGTTATCCAGCACCGCCTGCAGTTTGGCACGAGCGTCAGCATCGTCGGTAGCCAGGCCGCCAGACAGCAGCATTTCCACGCTCAACGCCATGGTCACTTCCAGCAGACGCGGATTGCGATACTCCCCGGTCAGGAAGCGTACCGCTTCACGCACTTCGACCGCATTACCGGCGCTGGAAGCCAGCACCTGGTTCATATCGGTCAACAGCGCGGTCGTCTTGCAACCGGCACCGTTCGCAACGCCCACGATCGCCTGGGCCAAATCGTCAGAAAGCTGGTAGGTCGGCATAAAGGCTCCGCTGCCAACCTTCACGTCCATCACCAACGCATCCAGCCCTTCGGCCAGTTTCTTAGCCAGAATAGAGCCGGTGATCAGCGGAATGGAGTCGACGGTAGCGGTGATATCGCGCGTCGCGTAGAAACGCTTGTCTGCCGGAGCCAGTGAACTGGTCTGGCCGATAATCGCCACGCCAACGTCTTTGATGATCTTACGGAACGCGTTGTCATCCGGGAAAATATCAAAACCTGGGATCGCTTCCAGTTTGTCCAGCGTACCGCCAGTGTGGCCCAGACCACGGCCTGAAATCATCGGTACGTAGCCGCCACAGGCTGCCACCATCGGGCCAAGCATCAGCGAAGTCACGTCGCCCACGCCGCCGGTAGAGTGTTTATCCACAATCGGGCCGTTCAGCGACAGGCTTTTCCAGTCCAGCACCGTGCCGGAATCACGCATTGCCATGGTCAGCGCCACACGCTCTGGCATGGTCATGTCGTGGAAATAGATGGTCATCGCCAGCGCAGCAATCTGCCCTTCTGACACCACGTTATCGCGAATGCCGTTAATGAAGAAGCGGATCTCAGCTTCGCTCAACGGTTGCCCGTCACGTTTTTTACGGATTATTTCTTGTGCCAAGAACAAAGTAGCCCCCTGTTTTAGCTAAATAGAGTCATTCGATACGCCTGCGCGCTGCGTTAACGGGGCCGCTTGGCAGCCCCAACACAACAAGACGTGAGAGAAAATCAGTAACCGTTACCAGCGGCTTGGGTGCTATGCCCCAGCGTGGTCAGCAGGCTGGCTAACAGGCTCGAAGCACCAAAGCGGAAGTGGCGCGCGTCGGCCCAGTCTTCTCCCAGCAGACGCCCGGCAAGTTGCAGATACTGTTGAGCATCTTCAGCGGTACGCACGCCACCGGCTGGCTTGAAGCCAACGGTTTTGCCTACGCCCATATCACGGATCACGGTCATCATCAGCTCAGCGCTTTCCAGCGTGGCGTTGACCGGCACCTTACCGGTAGAAGTCTTGATAAAATCAGCACCAGCCTTGATAGAGATCTCGGAGGCTTTACGGATCAGTTCCGCCTGCTTCAGCTCACCGGTTTCGATGATCACTTTCAGCAGCACGTTGGCAGCGGCGCAGGCCTGCTTGCACTGTTTGACCAGCTCAAACCCGACTTCCTCGTTACCGGCCATCAGGGCACGGTAAGGGAATACCACGTCAACTTCATCGGCACCGTAGGCGATGGCCGCACGGGTTTCTGCCACGGCGATGTCGATATCATCATTGCCATGGGGGAAGTTGGTGACGGTGGCGATACGGATATCTGGCGTCCCCTGCTCACGCAGCGTTTTGCGGGCAATCGGGATAAAACGCGGATAGATGCAGATGGCGGCAGTATGGCCTGCCGGGCTGTTCGCCTGACGACACAACGCGATCACTTTCTCGTCGGTGTCATCTTCGTTCAGCGTGGTTAAATCCATCAGGTTCAGCGCGCGTTGCGCTGCTGCGGTTAATTCGGTCATAAAACTCTCCAACTGAGCATTCTGATGTTGGCGAGCGGACTTGGTTCCTTGAAGATAGCGCGCGGGATAGTCTTCCCACGCCAGCAACTGAGATCCTTCTCACCGCACATAGCCCTTCGATTTTCGCATAGCCAGCAATCGCCATTTGAACACGATCACTCTGGCATATTTGTGCTCTGATTCACACTACACAGGATAGCACTGTAACAGGACTGAATTATATGTGAAGATCATCACAAAATAACGCGATATTGTTCACAAATTCACTAAAGAGACGGCGGTCATCAGGCGAATGCCCTGTTGGCAGGCAACCAGGCCCCTTCAGGAGCCTGGTTGTTGATACCAAGTATAGCTTACAACGCCAGGAAGAATCCGGCGATGGTGGCACTCATCAGGTTGGATAAGGTACCGGCTGCCACCGCTTTCAACCCGAAACGAGCAATGTCGTGACGACGGCCTGGTGCCATGCTGCCTAGACCACCCAGCAGGATCGCTACGGAAGACAGGTTGGCAAACCCACACAGCGCGAAGGAGATGATCGCCTTGGTGTGCTGTGACAACACCTGTAGACCCTCAGCAGCCACCACGTCATCTGGACGCAGGTAGGCACCAAAGTTCATGTAGGCCACGAATTCGTTAACGATCACCTTCTGCCCGATAAACGAACCGGCCACCATCGCTTCACTCCAAGGCACACCAATCAGGAACGCGATTGGCGAGAACACCCAGCCCAGGATCAGCTCCAGCGACAGCTGTGGGAAATCGAACCAGCCACCAATACCGCCAAGAATACCGTTAAGCAACGCGATCAGAGCGATAAATGCCAACAGCATCGCCCCCACGTTCAGCGCCAACTGCATACCGGATGCCGCACCCGAGGCAGCAGCGTCGATGACGTTGGCCGGGCGGTCATCTTCGGCGATCAGCTTCATCGCATCGGCTCGGTCTTGGGTATTTTCGGTTTCCGGCACCATCAGTTTGGCAAACAACAGCCCACCCGGCGCGGCCATAAAGGAAGCGGCGATCAGGTATTCCAACGGTACCCCCATCTGGGCATAGCCCGCCAGCACGGAACCGGCTACCGAAGCCAGGCCGCCGCACATCACGGCAAACAGTTCCGACTGGGTCATGGTGGCGATATAAGGGCGCACCACCAGCGGCGCTTCGGTCTGCCCCACAAAAATATTGGCCGTGGCTGACAGCGATTCCGTCCGCGAAGTACCCAACAGCTTATGTAAACCACCGCCGAGGAGCTTGATCACCACCTGCATGATGCCCAGGTAATAGAGCACCGCAATCAGCGAGGAGAAGAACACAATCACCGGTAACACGCGCAGGGCGAACACGAAGCCGCCACCGCCGAACACTTCAAACATTTTGTCGGAAACCAGGCCACCAAAGATAAAAGAGATGCCCTCGTTACCGTAAGCGATGACGTTTGCCACCCCTTCCGACATGCCACCAAGAATACGTCGCCCGATCGGGACATAGAGCACTAGCGCGCCAATGCCAACCTGAATGATAAACGCGCCGAGTACGGTACGCAGTTTAATAGCGCGCCGGTTGCTGGAAAGCAGCACCGCAATGGCGATCAAGACCACCATACCGACCAGGCTCATGAAGAGTTGCATACGAATATGTCCCTGTTGCGAAGAAGAAATGCCCCGACCCGCAGGATAAAACGGGTTGCCCAAGGGCGATAATGGGACGCAATTATACTGAGCGAGGCGGGATGAGACTCGTTTTATGTCACAAATATATACAAGTGGAAGTAACTGAAAATCACACAACGTGATTCAAATCACATTTAAAGTGAGAGGTACGGATCTAATGCAAACAGGGATTGGCTATTTTGTTGTAGCTGTTCGGCAATGTCGTCGGCAGATTCAGGCCGCAGTTGGCAGAGTACCTGAAATACCTCCGCAGCCCGTTCAGGTCGGTTCGGCTGCCCTTGATAACCCGCCAACGGCATGTCCGGCGCATCGGTTTCCAGCAACAGCGAGGTCAACGGCAACTGCGCCATCACCTGGCGGGTTTTCTGCGCCCGCTCGTAGCTGATCGTGCCGCCTACACCAATGTAATAACCGAGGCGAATAAAGGCCTGCGCCTGAGCCAGACTGCCAGCAAAGCCATGCACCACACCACGGCGCGGCACCTCGGTACGACGCAATGCGGCAGCTAACTGATCGTGGCTACGGCGAGAGTGCAGGATCACCGGCAGATCATACTGCTTTGCCAGCTTCAGCTGTGCCTTGAGCAACGCCTGTTGGCGTTCAAACTGCGGCTCGGCCATATACAGATCCAACCCTATCTCCCCCACCGCGACCAGCTTCTGCGGCTTACTGGCCAGAAAACCTGCCAGTTGTTCGAGCTGCTCATCATGGTGTTGGGCGATATACAGTGGGTGTAACCCCAGCGCGGCAAACAACGGAGTATGTTCGCGCGCCAGTTTGAGAATACGCACAAAGCGATCGGCCGTTACCGCTGGCACAATAATTTGCTGCACCCCAGCTTGCGCGGACAGTGCCAGGCTCGCTTGCTCATCCCCGCTAAAAGGCGGGAAATCAAAGTGGCAATGGGTATCCGTAAAGGCGTAACTCACAGCACATCTCCGTCACCTGGCAGGATGATTTTTGGTGGCAGTTCAGGTTGCACGGCATGGCCCTGCGGGTTGAGCACATCGGTAATAATCGGCGAAGGCATCCGCACGGTTTCCGGCTGGATCAGACGACGCGAGAGCGACTTTTTCACCTTCATACCATCCATCTTTTCCTGCTCCAGCAGCCAGTGGCCAACCGTAGCCAGGAAATAGCGCCCACAACGGCGGCCCAGATGGTAATCGCGATTAAGCGCGGGCAAACGGCTGCCGAGCGCATTGCTCGCCAGCGGCTTAGGCGGGAATATTTCGAAGATGCGCAGTTTACCGGGAGGTTTTTCAATAAATTGCTGGATGCGCAAATAGCTCTGCTCATGATGCTGCAACACCCGCACCATTTGCTGCAGGCTGCTTTCACCCAGCCATTGCTCCATGCGTTTCATCCACTTCGGCGTATAAACCATCTGTGAAGGTACGGTGCGGATCACCACGATGGTATCCGCCCCACGGCGATAGGCCTCTTCCACGGGGATAGCATCGCTGATGCCGCCATCCTGATAGCTGATGCCATCCAGCTCTACGCCCATACGATAAAAACCGGGAATGGCGCTGGAGGCCTTGATTGCCGGTAACCAGCTATCCCGTGCCGCAGGGAGATAAACCGGCGTAAAGTCATCGCTGCGGCAGGCACACATCAAAAATTCACGGCCATCGCCCAACTGTTGCTCCGCCACGTCAAAGGCCAGTGGCAACTGTTGCGAGGTGATGTCCAACAACCAATCGAGATCGATAAGATGCCCACCACGTACAAAGCGCAGCGGGTTGAAGAAATTGGCAGAGGTGGTGTAGCGGGTGATCACCCGCCGTGCGTAGCCCATCTGGCCACAAATAAATGCCGACAGGTTCTGCGCGCCGGCAGAGGTGCCAATCATCAGCTCAAAAGGGTTGAAGCGGGCGCGCTGGAATTCATCCAGTACGCCGGCGGTAAAGATACCGCGCTGTCCGCCGCCCTCACACACCAGCGCCATTTTACCGGGCCGGTATGGTTTATACGCCAGGGGTTCTATATTACCGAGCGTGATGGGTATTCTGTATCCCAACCCCGTATCCTCAATGTGGCCGTTTTCCCGAGGATACCTCTTCTTGCTCTCTTCCGTAATCTTCTTGTAATACGCCAGAGAGGCAGTCATTGCTCCCTGCCAGCCACAGGCCGTCATTGCCGGAAAACTCCGCCCATGCCTGCCAAACCTGGCCTTTCAGCTGTTTCCAACGGCCAACAATGATGTCGCTATTCATGACCTGCCTCCTGGCGCCGAGAAAAAGAATCAAGCTTTGTTACAGTTTAGAGAGACGCTAAGGGCGCCGACGGCCGGTAAACAGGCTGACCAGGAACAGAATGATCCCTACCACGAACACGACTTTGGCGGCCCAGGCAGCAGTACCTGCCAACGAACCAAAACCCAGTGCTGCGGCGATCAATGCAATCACTAAAAATATAATGCCCCATCGAAACATAAGCCTCTCCTTACCATGGTGATAAAAATTTCGCGTTTGGCTCGCCCCTGCTGGGTGCGGCTTAAAACTGCGGATTATTCTATTTCTGGTAGTACATCCCAGGCGTTAGCCTGGGAGTTGTTGCTTACTGTTACTGACGATTAAGGTTTTACCGCCAGATCGTTCTTGACGCTTTTCACGCCATCAATGGCTTTGGCAATACTTTCTGCACGGTCAGACTGCGCCTGGGTTTTCACCTCACCGGAAAGCTGCACCACACCATCGGTGGTTTCTACTTTCACGTTGCGTGAAGGCACGATGTCATCGGCCAGCAGTTTAGCTTTCAGCTCGCTGGTAGTTGCGGTGTCACCGGCATAGGATTTCACCGACTGGGTCGCTTGATCTTTCACGTGCAGCTTATCGCTGACGGATTTGACCCCTTCCACCCGGCCTGCAACGCTAACCGCTTGCTCAGCCTGAGCCTGAGTGGCGACAAAGCCGCTCAACGTCACCACACCTTTTTCGGTTTTCACCGAGATGTCGGTGCTTTTAATGGCTTTCTCGTCAACCAACGCAGTTTTAACTTTAGCCGTTATGCCGCTGTCATCCATATAGTTGTCGACTTTTTTCATGGAGCTATCGATTTTGGCACCAGTACTATCAACGACGCCTGATGCTTTGTTCATCATGGTCTCTTCAGCCAAGGCCGAACCACTAACCAGTACCGAACCCAAAACGACTGCCATCAGCGAATGTGCAAACTTGGTATTTTTCATCGATCTCTTCCTTCTTGTTGTAGAACCCCAAACTGCTGTGGGCTCTGGTGCCGCCAGAGTGCGGCTAACTCAAATGAATACTTCACGATCTCTATACAATCAAACGTTCACGACCGGACTATTGCTCTACGGTAAACATACCTGCAATGCCCGTGCCAAGTTAAAAACGCCGTTAAAAATCAACAACAACAAAACAAATGAGCAACAATTAAGCGTAAAACTGTCGTCTATTGGAGACATATAGCAGTTGATTTGAGACCCACATCACTATCTTATTGATATTGCTAAGATAGGACTGTCTCCTATCGGCAACACTACCGAATAACTCTCTAAAATATGTGGGTACAATAGTATTTTACGCTCAGATGTCGCTATGCACCCTGATAAATATAGACCATCAGCGAAAATTTGCCGCCAGATCGCGGAAAATCCTGTTCAGTTTAGACAAAATGATTAGTGAGAAGGGTTTAATAATTAGCAGGATGGGGGCTGAAGAAGGAAAACACAGGGCGCTTAGAAGCGCCCTGTTGACGAGATTAATGCTCGCGAGTTTTGCGGAACACCACTTCTGGGTAACGTTCCTGAGTCAGATTGAGGTTAACCATGGTTGGTGCGATATACGACAGGTTGTTGCCGCCGTCCAGCGCCAGGTTCAGCTCGTTCTTACGCTTGAACTCTTCGAATTTCTTCACGTCGTCGCACTCGACCCAACGGGCTGTGGAGACGTTAACCGATTCATACAGCGCTTCCACGTTGTATTCGCTTTTCAGACGGGCAACCACCACGCCAAACTGCAGCACACCTACCGCACCCACGATCAGATCGTTGTTGGCGATTGGGCGGAATACCTGCACCGCCCCCTCTTCCGACAGCTGGACCAGCCCCTTCAGCAGTTGTTTCTGCTTGAGCGGATCGCGCAGGCGGATACGGCGGAACAGTTCAGGCGCAAAGTTCGGAATACCGGTGAACTTCATATCCTCACCCTGGGTGAAGGTGTCGCCGATCTGAATGGTGCCGTGGTTATGCAAGCCAATGATGTCGCCTGGGTAGGCTTCTTCAACGTGCGAGCGGTCACCGGCCATAAAGGTCAGCGCATCGGAGATCACCACGTCTTTGCCGGTACGAACCTGGCGCAACTTCATGCCTTTCTCATAGCGGCCAGACACCACGCGCATAAACGCCACACGGTCGCGGTGTTTAGGATCCATGTTCGCCTGGATCTTGAACACGAAGCCGGTGAATTTCTCTTCAGCGGCGACCACTTCACGGGTATCGGTTTTACGCGGCATTGGCGCAGGCGCCCAGGCCACCAGCCCATCAAGCATATGATCGACACCGAAGTTGCCCAAAGCGGTACCGAAGAACACCGGGGTCAGTTCGCCTGCCAGGAAGGCTTCCTGCTCAAACTCATGGGAGGCCCCTTGCACCAGTTCCAGCTCATCACGCAGCTGGGCGGCCAGATCTTCGCCTACGGCAGCATCGAGCTCCGGGTTGTTCAACCCTTTAACGATGCGCACTTCCTGAATGGTGTGGCCTTTACCGGTCTGGTACAGATAGGTTTCATCTTTATAGAGATGGTAAACCCCTTTGAACAGCTTGCCGCAGCCGATCGGCCAGGTGATCGGCGAGCAGGCGATTTTCAGTTCGCGCTCAACTTCGTCCATCACTTCCATCGGATCGCGGATGTCACGGTCAAGTTTGTTCATGAAGGTCAGGATCGGCGTATCACGCAGGCGGGTAACTTCCATCAGCTTGCGGGTACGATCTTCAACGCCTTTTGCGGCGTCGATTACCATCAGGCAGCAGTCCACCGCCGTCAGGGTACGGTAGGTATCTTCGGAGAAGTCTTCGTGCCCAGGGGTATCGAGCAGGTTGACCAAGCAGTCGCGGTACGGGAACTGCATCACCGAGGTGGTGATTGAAATACCACGTTGTTTTTCCATCTCCATCCAGTCGGATTTGGCATGCTGGCTGGAGCCACGGCCCTTTACCGTACCGGCGGTCTGGATAGCGTGTCCGAATAACAGCACCTTCTCGGTGATGGTGGTTTTACCCGCATCGGGGTGCGAGATAATGGCGAAAGTTCTTCTTTTCGCAACTTCGCGGGCGAATTCACTAGGAGACATGTTTTTCACGTTTCTATGGTTAGTCCGCCCTGCTCATCATCACAACGCGCCAATCGCGGCGCCAGGCAAAGCGGTAATAAAAAGATAGTAGCCGAGTATTTTCGCTGATTTACCAACCGGTGACAATCAATGGTTTCTTCGGTACAAGATAATGGCAGGCCAAACTGGCTGCACAAGGGGAACTATAAGTCGCTACCCCAGCGGCAGCGCCATAACGATCGCGTCTTCGCGGCCACTGGCTGCGGGGTAATAGTTGCGGCGCACCGTCACTTCATTGAAGCCAAGGTCTTCGTAGAGTGCTATCGCTCCGCGGTTGGAGGCTCGAACCTCCAGCCATAGAGTGACCACACCGCGCGCTGCCAATTGCTCGATCACGGCAGTCAGCAAAGTGCGGCCAAAGCCCCGGCGCTGCCAGCTTGGATGGATGGCAATATTAAACAGCGTGGCTTCGTCCAGCACGATTTGGGTAATGGCAAAACCCGCCATTTGCCCTTCAGCTTCCAGTTTCAGGTTAAGGTAACGTTCACCCTGATTGCTGGCTAGCGTCGCCTCGGTCCAGGGAAACGCATGGCTGGCTTGTTCAATCTTGAAGGCTGTGGCCAGATCGGCCGCTGTCAGGGTAGAAATGCTGTTCATGATGACAAATCTGCTGCCAGAGCGCGCGTTTCGCACTCGCATCTTGAGAAAGCTCGGCCAGCGCCGGGCTATGTAGTTGCGCGCCGGCCACCGCTAACGGCTCCGTGACGCCCAACCGCCAACTGTTGCACTCGGTATCTTGTGGCAGCATCGCTACCTGATCCGGTGTCAGGCCATAGGTTTGTGCCGCCGTCAGCCCCAGGCTGCGCAGCACGTCACAAAACAGCGGGTCGTGCTGGTCTGGCAATGCCTGCGCCACCACCAGCAGGCGCACGTGTGGGGGCACGCTTACCGCCACCTCCCCCTGCAACACTCCAGGGCGGCGTAATGTCCACTGCGTAATCCCCAGCTGTTGTAACAACCAGTCGCGTTTTGATGCCATGCCGATCCCCGTGTGTGACGCACCCTACCTGCCCTATGCCGCGCTATGCTAACAAACCCGCGCAGCCTGCGCCAACAAACCCGTCGAACATCTGGCCACAAAGCTCTATAATCTCCGGCTAAATCTTGAGGAGCCGAAAACTGATGTCTGCATTAACCCCCGCCAGTGAAGTCATGCTGCGCCACAGTGATGAATTTATGGAACGTCGCGTGCTGTTTGCCGGCGATCTGCAGGATACCCTGCCGGCCCAATTCGAGGCCGCGGATGTGCGTGTCCACACCCAGCAATACCATCACTGGCAGTTACTGAACCGGACGATGGGAGAGCATGCACAGTTCGGCCTGACGATCGATCCTGCCTTCGTCGCCGAGTGCGATACGCTGGTGTATTACTGGCCAAAGAGCAAGCAGGAAGCGCAGTTCCAACTGTGCAATATCCTGGCCCTACTGCCGGTTGGCGCAGAAATTTTTGTCGTCGGTGAAAACCGCAGCGGCGTGCGCAGTGCGGAACAAACCCTGGAAGGCCATGCCACGCTTGCCAAGATCGACAGCGCTCGCCGCTGTGGGTTGTATCATGGCCGCATCGATGTGCAGACCCAGTTTGATCTGGCCGACTGGTGGGAAAGCTATCAGCTGCACGATCTGGAAGTGAAGACGCTGCCTGGCGTGTTCAGCCGTGACGGCCTGGACGTTGGCAGTTCACTGCTGCTCTCCACGCTGGAAAAACACATGAAAGGCAAAGTGCTGGACGTGGGTTGTGGCGCTGGCGTAATGGCTTCGGTGCTGTCTAAACTGTCGCCGAAAATGAAGCTGACCCTCAGCGACGTCAACGCCGCAGCCGTAGAATCCAGCCGGGCGACACTGGCTGCCAACGGTATTGAAGGGGAAGTGATCGTCAGTAACGTCTACTCCGACATTACCGGCCGCTTTGACCTGATCATCTCCAACCCACCGTTCCATGACGGCCTGGCCACCAGCCTGACCGCCGCAGAAACGCTGATCCGCGGGGCGTTAAAACACCTGCCAATCGGTGGCCAACTGCGTATCGTCGCCAACGCCTTCCTGCCTTACCCGGATATTCTGGATGCCACCTTCGGCAGCCATGAAGTGTTGGCGCAGAATGGCCGCTTCAAGGTGTACAAAGCCACCGTGGCCCGCCAGCCACGCGATGCGAAGAAGAAAAGGTAGTAGGTCAGGATTCCCCCTTACCACTCTGGTTAGGGGGAAATATCCTCACTGTAGCCCCCTGCCATCAGCCGTTAACCAACTCCATACCTACCGTTGTATAGCGTGCACCTGCCACGCCTGCCAGTGGGAATACCGCCTCAATCGCCGCCAGTTCCTGCTCGCTTAGCGTGATCTCCGCAGCCGCTACGTTCTCTTCCAGATAGCGCCGACGTTTGGTGCCAGGGATTGGGACAATATTTTCCCCCTGCGCCATCACCCAGGCCAACGCCAGTTGCGACGGGGTCACGCCTTTCTGCCTGGCCAGTTCACTGACCTTGGTGACCAGCTCCAGATTGCGAGCAAAGTTTTCCCCTTGAAAACGTGGATTGTCGCGGCGGAAATCGTCTGCAGCCAAGTCTTCAATACTCTGGATCGCCCCGGTCAGGAAGCCACGCCCAAGCGGGCTATAGGCGACAAAGCCAATGCCCAAACGTTGGCAAGCGGCCAGTTGCCCCTGCTCGGCATCCCTGCTCCACAAGGAATATTCAGTCTGCAACGCGGTGATCGGATGCACCTGGTGAGCGCGTTCCAACGTGGCAACCGAGGCTTCACTCAGGCCAATATGACGGATCTTGCCTTCTTTGATCAGATCCGCCAGGGTGCCAACCACCTCTTCGATCGGTACCGTAGGGTCGACCCGATGCTGGTAGTAAAGATCGATGGTTTCTACCCCCAGCCGCTGCAAGCTGCCTTCTACCGAGCGACGGATATAGTCCGGTTTACTGCTCACGCCCCGCGCTGTGGGATCTGCCGGATCGCGCACAATACCGAACTTGGTGGCCAGAAATACCTGGTCGCGTTTGCCTTTGATCGCCTTGCCGATCAGTTGTTCATTGGTGTGCGGGCCGTACATATCTGCGGTGTCCAGCAGCGTCACCCCCAGTTCCAGAGCCCGATGTAGCGTGGCGATCGCTTCCTGCTCGTCATAGCCGGTGAAGTAAAAATCGCTCATCCCCATGCAACCTAAACCCAGGGCAGAGACGAGGGGGCCGTTAGTACCTAATTTGCGCTGTTGCATTGTGTGGTCCTTGTTGAACATGGATGTCGAAACAAAGTCTGGTTGTTTATGCCACAAAGATAAATAATGCAGATTGCACATCACTGTTCATAAATCACCAACAATGCGGGCGGAAAAATGGATCAGGTTCAGGCTATGCGCATCTTTATCCGGATCGTGGAACTAGGCAGCTTCAGCCGCGCGGCCGAACGGTTGCAACTGCCGCGAGCCACGGTAAGCAACGTGCTCAAACGCCTGGAGCAACGGCTTGGCGTCAGATTATTGGTGCGCACCACGCGCCAGGTTCAGGTCACCGCCGAGGGGACGCTGTACTACCAACGTTGTCTGCACCTGCTGGACGCCCTGGAAGAAGCAGATACCCTGTTCAGCCACCACAAGCTGCAACCTACCGGCAAGGTGCGGATCGATATGCCCCATTCGCTGGCGCGGGAAATCGTTATCCCGGCGCTCGATGAGTTCTATCAACGCTATCCAGAAATAGAAATTGCGCTGGGAGCCAACGACACCCACGTTGATCTGCTGCGCGAAGGTGTGGACTGCGTGCTGCGGGCTTGGGAAACCGCAGACGATACGCTGGTTGCCCGGCGGATTGCCCAACTGCCGCAGCTCACCTGCGCCTCCCCCGATTATCTAAAAGCGTTTGGTACCCCACAATCGATCGACGAGCTGCAACATCATCGGGCGGTGGGCTATTTCTCTTTGGTGAATAACCGCAACTACCCGCTGGAATTTTGTCGTGATGGTCACCTTGAGCTTCGCGAATTGCCAAGCAGATTGAGCGTTAGCGGAGCCGATGCCTACACCAGTGCCTGCCGTGCCGGATTGGGCCTCATCCAAGGGGCGCGTTATACGCTCTCTCCCTGGTTGCAAAGTGGTGAAATGGTGGAAGTGCTGGCCGATACGCCACCACCGCCGATGCCGATCTACATCATGTATCCGCCTGGCCGTTTCCTTGCCCCTCGTGTCAGGGTATTGATTGATTGGCTGATTACTTTGTTCGAGGGCCATAAAAGCGCTGATATGCCGTTTTTTACAGCAAACGCCGCTAATCCAGGAAATAACTATTGACGTCCCCGCCAAAATCTCTAGAATTCGCCTCCGTGGTAGCGTTACTCCGGTAACGTATCTGGTATGCGAAGGTGGCGGAATTGGTAGACGCGCTAGCTTCAGGTGTTAGTGTCCTTACGGACGTGAGGGTTCAAGTCCCTCTCTTCGCACCAAATAACCACATGATTTATATTGCACAGCATCGTATGCGAAGGTGGCGGAATTGGTAGACGCGCTAGCTTCAGGTGTTAGTGTTCTTACGGACGTGAGGGTTCAAGTCCCTCTCTTCGCACCAAGCTGGTGATATAAATCGACATCAAAGCAACACATCAAACTGTGCGAAGGTGGCGGAATTGGTAGACGCGCTAGCTTCAGGTGTTAGTGTTCTTACGGACGTGAGGGTTCAAGTCCCTCTCTTCGCACCACTTGATGGGTTCTCTTCTAGCTGTTTCTGCATTAAAACTCACTGAAAAAACCAACACGCTCAGGCGTGGTTTTGTCGTTTCAGTTAAAGCTGAAATGCAGGCTGATTGCGGCCAGTCCTCCGGCTAGAGCCATGCAGGAAGGGAGCAGCAGGTAATGACGCCAGCGGCTGTTAAACAGCATCACCAGCGTGGCCAGCATAGCAACCACGATCAGAGTACGTAGTTGCATCATATCCAGGTCGATCAACGCCAGAAACGGCATCAGAGCACAGGGCAGCAACACGCCCCAGGCGCTGGCAAGCCGATTCCCCAGGCACCAACTGATGCCCCACAATCCACAAGCGGTAACCATGGCTGCTAACATGATAACCCCACCCTTTAAGTGATAATGATAACCAATATCATATAACACTTTTTTTGGGCCCGCACTCTTTTCAAGATCCGGCTGAACGCGGATGACAGCCTGCGCGAAAAATGTTAGTTTCATATAAGAAAATTCTTAACATTTATAGTCTGTTAATAATAACCAATTGGAATTATTCAGCAGGCATTGTCCAACATTTTTCCTTCGACCGGCCCCATTGGTAAAGAGTGATCCCCGTATGAACTCGCGTTCTTATCAGCAACTGCAAACCAGCAAACAGCGCTTATCCCTGTTTCTTTTCTTGTTGATGAATGCAGCCTCTGCCATTTTTACTTTATTCGTGCCCTTTAAAGAAATCCCGGCATTCACGCTGCCGCTATTGTGCATTCCAGCAATTTGCCTGGCGGCCATGCTATTTACGCTGTATTCACCGCGCCACTATGTCCAAAGGCTCAACCTGCTCGCCATCACCCTTGGGTTGCTATGGGCAGCGCACATCTATAGCAAGAGCCAACTTATCGCCAGTGACAACCACAGCTTTTTGCTGATCAGCCTGTTCAGTATTTTCTTTATCAGCGCGATCTCGCTGACGGATAACCTGCTGGCCTTCTGTCTGCATGCCGTTCCCTCGGCGCTGATAATCCTGTGGCTGGACGGCATGCATAACACCATGCGTATTCTGTTCACCACCCTGCTGCCAATCGTCGCCTTCTCGGTGCATCATTTGCTGTTGAAGCGCAGCGAAATGTTTACCCAACATCTGGTGGCCAACCTGTATCACGAACGGGATAAATTCAGCGATCTGAGCATGATCGATCCGCTAACCGGCCTGTATAACCGCCGTGGGCTGGAGAGTAAACTGGATCAGTTGCTCTCGCCGACCTCGGGCAACCACTTTGTGCTGCTACTCGATATCGACCACTTCAAGGTCTACAACGATCGCTACGGTCACACCCTGGGCGATCAAGCTTTAGTCCAGGTGGCAACGACCATCCGCGATGCGGTGCGCTCACGGGATATCGTGGTGCGTTACGGCGGAGAAGAGTTTTTGGTTCTGCTGACCAACGTCGGTGAAGATTACGCGGCCTATCTGGCGGAAAAGGTGCGCCAATGCGTGCAGGAATTGACCATCACCCATCGTTTCCACGCGCAGGAGACAACCAGGGTGACGTTAAGCGCCGGGATTTCTGCGCTGGATAAGCTGGACATCGACTCTGCGATCTGTGCCGCCGACGCCGCGCTGTACCGGGCCAAAAACAGTGGCCGCAACAATATTCAGCTAGCCCCCCACCCACAGCCAGTCGCCTGATCTTTTCCCCTTCGCCGGAAGGGGAAAGGTGAAAAACTTTTACCTGTCGCCACTTTTACCACATGCCAATCGCGCCGTAGCGCATTACACTAGCTGACAACTTACGCCTTCCCTGCCACATTTTTATATGGAACACGACCGTTGAAGACCTCACTCTCCACGTTATTGCTGGCGCTTGGCCTGTGTGCCACCCCCTTGGCCAGTCAGGCGACCGACGCGCAGCTCACCTCACAGATTGTCGATCGGTATGCTGAACATATCTTCTATAACAGCGGCGCAACCGGTATGGCGCTGGTGGTGATCGATAACAATCAGGTGGTTAACCGCAGTTTTGGCGATACCAAACCGGGCAACGATCTGCGTCCACGGCCAGATTCCCTGATCCGCATCGCCTCCATCACCAAACTGATGACCAGCGAAGTGATGGTCAAAATGGCGGCGGAAGGTAAGGTTAAACTCACCGATCCACTGCGCAAATATGCTCCCAAAGGGGCCGTCGTTCCTGCCTACAATTCTCGCCAGCCGATTACCTTGCTGAACCTGGCAACGCACACCAGCGCCCTGCCGCGTGAGCAACCCGGCAAGAAACCGCCAAAAACGCCGGTGTTTACCTGGCCCACCAAGTCACAGCGCTGGCAGTGGTTGTCTCATGCCACCATTACCGTGCCACCGGGCGTGCGGGCGGCCTACTCCAACCTGGCCTACGACCTATTGGCCGATGCGTTGTCACGTGCCGCTGGCAAGCCTTATAACGTCTTGTTGCGCGAGAAAGTCACTGGTCCACTGGGAATGGTTGATACCACGCTGACGCCAAGTGCAGAGCAGTGCTCACGCCTGATGGTGGCTGCCTCTGGGCCAAGCGCCTGCCGCGATACCACAGCCGCCAGTGGCAGCGGTGGCGTTTACTCGACGCCGCGCGATATGCAGCGCTGGATGCAGCAGTTCCTCTCCTCCAACGTAAGCGGCTCGCGCAAGCCAACGGCTTTAACCGAACAAACCATGTATTTCCAGCGCAAAGATCTGACGTCACTGAAAGGCATGGACGTACCGGGTGAAGCCTCTGCTTTAGGGCTGGGCTGGGTCTATATGGCGCCGAAAGACGGTCTGCCAGGGATCATCCAGAAAACCGGCGGCGGCGGCGGCTTCATCACCTATATGGCGATGGTGCCGCAGCAAAATATCGGTGTGTTTGTGGTTGTTACCCGCTCGGAGTTGACCAAGTTCACCAATATGAGCGATCCGGTCAACCGGCTAGTCGCGGATTTGGTGGCCAACAAAGGCTGACCCGCTCCTGGTTATGACAGCACGTGTTGTGTAGCGCGATAGGCGGAAGGCGAACAGCCTTCCAGCCGATTGAAGAAGCGTGCGAAGTAGGCGGGATCTTTGAACCCCAGGCTGTAAGCCGTTTCATGTACCGTGCAGGCGCTGAACAGCAGCAGCCGTTTGGCTTCACGCAGCAGGCGATCGAAGATTAACCGCTTGGGTGGCCGATTGGCAAAACGGCGGCACAGGTCGTTGAGGCGTGATTCCGTCACTCCCAGCGACTGGGCATATTCCGGCACCGACAGGTGATCGCGAAAACGCTCGTCCACCATCTTGTTAAAACGCTGGAACAGCTTCAGTTCGCCGCGCACGCCGCTAGCGGCCTTGTCATCCAATGAGGTATTGCGCAGCATCAACGTGAAGACCGCTTGGGCCAGCAATGCCAGCGTCTGCTCGCGCCCGGCCATCTTTTGGCTGAACTCGCGGGCGATCAGTTCCCAATAATGCCCAAGCGCCGCCAACTCTTGCGGTACTGCGGCCAGCGAAAGGCAAATTCCCGGCATATCCAGCGCCAGATTACTGCCCGGATACAGGCGTTCCAGCAACGGCCAGATCAGTTCCTGCCGCACCGTTAACACGTGACCATCACTGTCTGGTTCGGTGAAAAAGGCGTGTGGTACTGAGGGTGGGGTGAGGATAAACAGCGGAGCCTGCACCGAATAGTGCTGATCGTCGAGCTGTAGCTCTATCCTGCCAGTGGCCAGATAATGCAACTGGAAGAAGCGGTCGTGCCAGTGCACCTGCATATCCCGGCCAAAAAATGCCGCCAGCCCGGCAAAAGTTTCGTAGTGCACCTCATCAGCGGCGTAACGCGCGTCATACTCTTTGCCAATATCGATATTGGCGATAAAGCCGGTACTTTTCTGCACGTTATCCTCCGGTGAAAATAAGAGAAGGAATGGGTGAAAAGGAAAATATTACCGATTCAATTTCCCCTCACCCCGACCCTCTCCCAAAGGGAGAGGGGGCGTATCCTCAAGCACTATCAAAGTTTATGGTGTGGCCCGCGGTCGTGAATCCTTCATTGGGATTCGCCATACCAGCACGGCTCCGATTATCAGCAACGCCGAGACAAAATAGAGCCCGGAGTTAAAGCTGCCGGTCACATCTTTGAACCAGCCGATCAACAGCGGGCTGACCGCCGAGCCGATGTTACCGGTGGCGTTGATCACCGCGATCCCCACCGCTCGGGCTTCAAAGCTGATTGACTGATCCGGCGTGGTCCAGAAGATCGCCATCGCGGTAAACGAGCCGACCGACGCCATCACGATCCCTAATAGCTGAACCATGCTGTGGTTGGTCGCCGAAGCCAACAGCCAACCTGCCGCCGCAAACAGATATGGCAGCGCGGTGTGGAACTTGCGCTCCTGCAAGCGATCCGAACGTTTACTCCACCAGATCATACCGGCGATGGTACAGATTTGCGGGATCGCCGCCAGAAAACCGATCATGATGTTACTGCTGCTCTGGTTGAAGCTCTGCAAGATCTGCGGCGTCCAGATATTAATGGCGCTCAGGGTATTGGTGAGGCAGAAATAGGCCAGCGTATACATCAACACCACCGGCGTCAGCACCTCACGCCACAGGCTGCGCTGTTGCAACGCCCGGTGGCTGCTTGGCCCTTCCGGCTGCACCAGTTGCAATTTGTCGGCTTCCATCATCGCTTTTAGGCTGGCCTTCTCTTCACTAGTCAGCCACTTGGCTTTGGCCGGTGTGTCGTCCAGGTAGAACCACACCACCACGCCAAGGATCACCGAAGGGATCCCTTCCAGCAGGAACAGCCATTGCCAGCCTTTCAGGTTCATCATGCCATCCAGCGCCAGAATATAACCGGACACCAGCGACCCCAATGCCATCGTGACCGGCATGGCAATCATAAACAGCGCGTTAGCCCGAGCACGGTAAAACGCCGGGAACCAGTAGGTGAGATACACCAGGATCCCTGGCAGGAAGCCCGCCTCGGTAATACCGACGATCATCCGCAGCACGTACAGACTGGTTGGCCCAGTGGCAAACATGGTGCAGGTAGAAGCAATGCCCCACAGCACCATGATGGTGGCGATCCAACGCCGTGCCCCCACCCTGCTCAGCATCATGTTGCTGGGGATGCCGAAGATCACGTAGGTGACGTAAAACAGCGTTGCGGCCAGGCCGAACATGGTGGAGCTAAGACCGAGGTCCTGCTTCATGGTCAAACCGGCAAACCCGATGTTGATACGGTCAAGGAACGAGAAAACAAACAACACAAATAAGAAAATAATCAGGCGCCGAAATAACTTTTTAATCACCGACTGCTCGGTGGCGGTTAACGCTTTATGTTGCTCTGCCGGGTTCAGTGGCTTGAGCGAATCGACGTTGCTCATGATGACTCCGATTAGTAAACGCCCTGGGATGATTGCTCCGCCGGTTTATCCTGTTTGAAACTGCTGAGCAGGGAGTCTGCCGCCCGTACCAGCAGAGTGGTATCCACGCCAACGGCAACAAACAACGCGCCAGATGCCAGATAGTGCTGTGCCAGTTCCTGCTGTGCCATCAGGATGCCCGGTGCCTTGCCTGCGGCACGGATGCGGGCAATGGCATCGTCGATAGTGCGTTGCACTTCGGGATGCTGTGGATTACCGGCAAAACCCATGTCGGCACTCAGATCCGCCGGGCCGATAAAGACGCCGTCCACCCCTTCTACTTCCAGGATGGCATCCAGATTTTTTACCGCCTCTCGGGTTTCTATCTGCACCAGCACGCACATCTGGCTGTCGGCTAGATGCAGGTAATTCGGCACCCGGTTCCAGCGCGAGGCCCGAGCCAGCGCACTGCCAACCCCGCGAATACCGTTTGGTGGATAACGGGTAGCCCGCACCGCCTCCTGCGCCTGTTCGGCGTTTTGGATCATCGGGATCAACAGGGTTTGCGCACCGACGTCCAGCAGCTGTTTGATCAGCACCGGATCGTTCCAGGCCGGGCGCACCACCGGATGGCTGGCATAAGGCGCAATCGCCTGCAACTGGCCCAATATCGTTTGCACATTGTTGGGCGCATGCTCGCCGTCGATCAGTAGCCAGTCGAACCCGGTTCCGGCCAGCAGTTCAGCGCTGTAGCTGCTGCACAGCCCCAGCCACAGGCCGATCTGCGGGCGTTTTTCCTGCAGGGCCTGTTTGAAATGGTTAGTTAGCATGGTGTTTCTCCTTAGACAAACCGGCAACTGATGCAGCCCATAGGGCCATAGTCGGCATGGAAGGTATCGCCGCGCCGCGCCGCCACCGGGCGGGTGAAAGAACCGCCAAGAATGATCTGCCCGGCTTCCAGTTCCACGTCATACGGGGACAGCTTGTTAGCCAACCAGGCCACGCCGTTGGCTGGGTGATTGAGCACCGCCGCCGCCACGCCAGACTCTTCAATCACGCCATTGCGATACAGCAAGGCACTGATCCAGCGTAGGTCCAGCGCGTCCGGCTTGATCGGCCTGCCCCCCATCACCACACCCGCGTTGGCAGCATTGTCGGAAATGGTGTCGAACACCTTGCGTGGCCGCTGGGTTTGCGGATCGACGTTATGACTGCGAGCATCGATGATCTCCAACGCCGGGATCACATAATCGGTAGCGTTATAGACATCAAACAGCGTGCAGTTCGGCCCGCGCAGCGGCTTCGCCAGCACAAACGCCAGCTCCACTTCGACGCGTGGCACGATAAAGCGATCGATCGGAATGTCGCTGCCATCGTTAAAGAACATGTCGTCCAGCAGCGCGCCGTAGTCCGGCTCGGTGATCTGCGAGCTGACCTGCATGGCGCGCGAGGTCAGCCCGATCTTATGCCCCTTCAGAGTGCGCCCTTCGGCGATCTTCAGCTCAACCCACTGGCGCTGGATAGCATAGGCATCTTCAATAGTGATCTCCGGGTGATCCAGCGATAGCGCGCGGATCTGTTCCCGGCTCTGCTCGGCCTGATGCAGGCGCTGCACGGCTCGGCTCAGTACGTCTTTATCCAGCATTTACCACTCCTTGTTCAGTCCTTGCTAAACAGCGCATGGACGTTGTTCTGCTTATAGTTGAGCACCGGATCCAGCTCTTCGATGGTGAAGGAGAGCGCCAGATAACGGTTAGCCATCAGCGCGGCGAAGTGATCCTTGATCAGGATGAACAGCATTTCGCCCACCTGCTGGCGGCTCTCCAGGCTGCGGCCGTGGCCAATCTTCAGCGTCATATGCACAAAGGCATAGTTCTGCTTGCCGTCGGCCATCTGCCAGGTATCCAGCCAGATGGCGCGGCTACGGATGCCCGCCAGCGGGAAGATGCCGGTTTCCGCCAGCGCGTGATTAACCTTGTCGAACAGCGCGGGTAAATCCGCCTCCCGGCGGATGTTGTCGGTACATTCAGCGTAAAAATGGGGCATTGGGTATCCTCAGGCTTCAGCAGGAAGAGGGAATATGCCGTTGACCTGGCCGGTTCCGGAACTGGCAAACAGCGGGGTAACAAACTCCACCTTGCCCTGATACTTGTCCCAGCCCAACAGGCCCAGCAACATCACGGTGTCGTGCATATTGCCTTCGCCATAGCAGTAGTCAGCGTACTCCGGCAGCATTTCGCAGAACTCGCGGAAGCGCCCTTCTTCCCACAGTTTCACTACCCGTTCGTCCATCTGCTGGTCGAACTGGCGGGTGTAGCTGTTCATGCCCTGCTCGGCACGTTGATCGTCGATAAAGCGATGCGACAGCGAGCCGCTGGCCAATACCGCCACGGTGCCGTCGTATTTCTCAATCGCGGTTTTAATCGCTTCACCCAGGCGGCGGCTATCGGCAAAATCATGCACGGTGCAGAAGGCAGAAATGGAGATCACCTTGAAGTGGCGGTCGCTGTTCATGTAGCGCATTGGCACCAGCGTGCCGTATTCCAGCTCCAGGCTTGGGATCTCGTGCGCCTTGGCACGTACGCCAAGCTTGCGAGCTTCCTCGGCAATCATCTGGCCCAGCTCCGGGTTGCCGTCATATTCGTAAGTCATGTCACGAATGAAGTGCGGCAGCTCGTTGCTGGTGTAAAGCCCTTTGAAATGCGAGTTGCAGTTGATGTGGTAGGCGCTGTTCACCAGCCAGTGGGTATCAAACACGATAATGGTGTCGACGCCCATTTCGCGACAGCGGGCACTGATTTCTTTGTGACCATCAATGGCGGCTTGACGGCAGCCATGGTGTTCTCCTGGCAATTCAGACAGGTACATCGAAGGAACGTGTGTAATCTTTGCGGCTAATGCTAATTTACCCATATGTCCTCCTATTCCCTTTATCTTTCAGCCTGCGGCACGGCTGGCCGCAGGCTGATGTCTATCGGGTCTAGTCCTTGGTTGTTGTTTTAAAGGGCACGGAGCTATCTCACACTCCCCAACGTGGGATCGGGTGATCCCCCATGGAGATACAAACGTTTTTCATCTCGGCAAATACTTCGAAGCTGTACTCACCACCTTCCCGGCCGGTGCCAGAGGATTTCACCCCGCCAAACGGCTGGCGCAGATCGCGTACGTTCTGGGTGTTGACGAAAACCATACCCGCTTCAATATTGCGGGCCAGACGCAGTACTTTGCTCACATCCTGCGTCCAGATGTACGACGCCAGACCGTACTCCACATCGTTGGCCATGCGCAGGCCGTCTTCTTCTGATTTGAACGGCAGGAGGCAGGCCACCGGCCCGAAGATCTCTTCCTGCGCGACACGCATATTGTTGTTAACATCGGCCAGCACCGTTGGGCGCAGGAAGTTGCCGTGGGTCAAACCGGCCGGTTTATCCGGGCCGCCAGCCAGCAAAGTGGCCCCCTCTTCGATACCCAGGCGGATATAACCGGAGACTTTTTCCCAATGCTGCTGGCTGATCAACGCTCCAACCTGAGTATTTGGATCGGTTGGATCCCCCACGCGGAGGCGGTTGGCACGCTCGGCAAAGCGTTTAACGAATTCCGGATAAATGCTTTCTTGAATGAAGATGCGTGAACCCGCAGTGCAACGCTCACCGTTGATCGAGAAGATGGTGAACAGCGCCGCATCCAGCGCCCGTTCTATATCGGCATCCTCAAAGATTAGCACCGGCGACTTGCCGCCCAGCTCCATCGAGAACTTCTTCAGCCCGGCGCTTTCAATAATGCGACGGCCGGTTGAGGTACCACCGGTGAAGGACACCGCACGCACGTCTTTATGGCGCACCAAAGCATCGCCCGCCGTCGCGCCATAACCTTGCACCACGTTCAGCACCCCGGCAGGAATACCGGCTTCCAGCGCCAGTTCACCCAGGCGATCCGCCGTCAGTGGCGAAAGCTCGGACATTTTCAGCACCGCCGTGTTACCCAGCGCCAGGCAAGGCGCGGTCTTCCAGGTGGCAGTCATGAACGGCACGTTCCACGGCGATACCAGCGCACACACGCCCACCGGCTGGATCAGCGTGTAGTTGAGCATCTTGTCGTCCACCGGGTAGGTGCGGCCATTCATCTGCTGGCAGATCTCGGCAAAGAACTCAAAGTTGTGCGAGGCGCGTGGGATCAGCACGTTTTTGGTCTGGTGGATCGGCAACCCGGTGTCCGCGGTCTCCATCTCGGCAATCTGAGGCACGTTCTGGTCGATCAGTTCACCCAGGCGACGCATCAGGCGCGCACGCTCTTTCATCGGCGTATTGGCCCATTTCGGGAAGGCTTCTTTGGCTGCGGCTACTGCCTGGTCGATTTCGAGCTGGCCACCGGACGCCACTTCCGCCAGCACCTCGCCGTTAGCCGGGTTGGTGGTGGTGAAATACTCTTTGCTGGCGACGTTCTTGCCGTTGATCCAATGGTTGATGGTTTTCATCCCTTGCTCTCCTCGTAATCTTTTTCACTGATGATGTGGTTAACCAAGCGGCCAATGCCTTCGATCTCCACCACAATTTCATCCCCAGGCTGCACGTCGGCCAGCCCTTTCGGCGTGCCGGTGGCGATCATGTCGCCAGGCTGCAACGTCATAAATTCACTCAGGTATTCGATCAGGAACGGGATGTCGAAAATCATGTCGGCAGTGGTGCCGCGCTGGCGCAGTTCACCGTTAACATAGGTGCTGAGCGTCAGGTTATGCGGATCCGCGACATCGTCACGATCGACAATGTAGGGGCCGATAGGCGTCAAGGTGTCGCGGCTTTTCACCCGCAGGTTGGGGCGGTAGTAGTTTTCCAGGTAGTCGCGGATGGCGTAGTCGTTACACAGGGTGTAACCGGCCACGTAATCCATCGCCTGCTCGCGGCTGACGTTGCGCGCGGTTTTACCGATCACCGCCACCAGCTCCGCTTCGTAGTGCATGTATTCCACCTGCGCCGGTCGCACGGAAACCTGGCGGTGGCCGGTCAGGCTGTTTGGCCCTTTGAGGAACACCAAAGGCTCTTCCGGCGCTTTAAACTCCAGCTCACTGGCGTGATCGGCATAGTTCAGGCCGAGGGCAAATATCGTGCCCTGCGCCGGTGGCAGCCATTCCACATCGTACTCATCGAGCTTACTGCCATCGGGTAGGGTAACGCTTAGCTGGTCGTCTACGGTGACGTTAACAATCTGGCCATGATGGCGGATACGAGCATGTCTCATGGTTATTCTCCTGCCTGCGTCACTGGGTTGGTAAGGGTTGGCAAACCTGAGGCCCGCACCGTCACTTGGTCACCTGGCTTGATCTCAACCCGCTGGTGTGGCGTGCCAATCAGCACCGCATCCCCCGGTTGCAGGGTAATAAAATCGCTGATGGCGGCGATCAGTTCCGGCACCGAACGCACCAGATCGGCCGTTGACCAGCGATCCTGCTCCACGCCATTGATTTCGGTGATGATTTCCAGGCCGCTGGTGCTAGCCAGTGGAGCAACCTCTCCCAACGGGCAGAAACCGTCACGGCATTTGGCTTTGATTGCCGGGCGATAGAAGCTGGTTTCCGGCAGGCTGACGTCGTTTGCCAAGGCGTAACCGGCCACATAATCGGCCACCTTATCCGCTGGCACCTTGCGGGCGGTGCGACCAATCACTACTGCCAGCGTTGCGCCACTTTGTACGGTTTCACCAGCCGGGAACGGGATGCTGCCACCGTTGGCAAGATGGGTATTGCGCGGTTTGATGAACCACACCGGCGTCTTGGGCGGCGTTTGGTAAGGGGCGGCGCGAAACGCCTGATCCCAGGCATCAAGCTGGCTGCGGTGGTTAAGTGCTACGGAAAATACGGTGCCTTTCATGCAGACTCCTTCTACGGAACGCCAATCATTAATATGTTAATGAATACTTTTATACGCTGTTCAGCATTTACGCAACGTTGTTAATTTAATTTGTGATCGTGATAACGAAATATTCACAAATTATGCACATTAGCGTTATTAATCAGCAAATTAACCTTTTTTGCAGGATTTTTACGTGACGGATCGCGTTTTACCGTTCTCCGCCGGTCAAAAATTGGCTACTATTAAGTTGTTAATAAAATTAAGCCAAGGCCATCGACATGCATGAATCGTTAACCATCGCCCTGTTGCAGGCGCGTGAAACCGCCATGGGGTTCTTCCGCCCGATCCTGAAAAGCCACAACCTGACAGAGCAGCAATGGCGCATCATTCGCGTATTGGCCGATAACCGTTCCATTGAGTTTCACGAATTGGCCGCAGAGACCTGCATCCTGCGCCCCAGCCTGACCGGCATCCTGTCGCGCATGGAGCGGGATAAGCTGATCTTTCGCCTCAAGCCGGTTAACGATCAGCGCAAGCTGTACGTGTCCTTGACCCAGCAAGGCCAGGAGCTGTATGAACTGGCACGCCACCAGGTGGAACAGGGATATGGGGAAATAGAAGCAGCATTCTCGAAGCAGAAGATGGATCAGTTGATGACGTTGCTCGATGAGCTGATCCGCTTAGGGGATCAACAGGCTAACAACGTGGTTGCTCACAAATAGGAGCGCTGCTCGCAGCCCCCATCAGCACCTAGAGGGTTCCTCAATTAATGACAGGTTGGGCTTCCGGCAATAGCGCACCGCCATCCACCACCAGCGTCTGGCCGGTGATATAACTCGCAGCCGGCGAGGCCAAAAAGACCATCGCTGCCGCAATATCCTCCGGCTCCCCCAACCTGCCCAGCGGCACCGCAGCGGCTATCGCCTGATTCAGCGCTTCCCCGCCCAGATTTGCCATCGCGGGCGTGCGGATCATCCCCGGCTCCACGCCATTTACCGTGATCCCTTCACATGCCAGTTCCAACGCGGCAGCGCGAATAAAACCATTTACCCCCGCCTTGGAAGCCGCATAGTGCGCCAGCCCTGGGTAGGCTACCCTTGGCCCAGTGACCGACGAGGTCACCAGAATACGTCCGCCCCCCTGGCGCTTCATCCACGGCAACGCCGCCTGCGCCAGAAAGAACGGGGCCATCAAATTGACGCTCAAGGTGCGTTGCAACAGTTCGGCATCAATCTGGTTAAACGGCCTCAGCGGAAAATAAGCGGCGTTGTGGATCACCACGTCCAGCCGTTGATGCCGCTGCGCTGTCTGTGTGACCAGCTCGGCAATCTGCCCTGCATCGTCCATATCACAGGCGGTCGCCTCCACGTTACAACCCCGTTGGCACAGGCTTTCAGCCGCCTCCAGTGCCTTTTGCAGTTGTAAGTCCGCCATCACCACCTTGGCCCCCAAACGTGCAAAGGCGCTGACGATCGCCAGCCCAATGCCCTGTGCACCGCCGGTCACCAGCACCACCTGCCCGGCAAACGCATCACTGGCATAAATCGCCGTCATCGGCTCAGGCCTTAGGGTAATGCGTGGTGTTCAGGATCTGCGCGTGAGCGCCTACGGCAAAGTTGCTCAGGCTGCTGAAATCGCTGCCCTGATAACCGAGGATCTTGCCATCGGTGCGCATCTCTTGCAGGTCGATCATCACTACGCCAAGCGTCGGAATGATCTTCTCGCGCCAGACGAACAGATACAGCTTCTCCGCCACTTTGACGTAATGGCAGCGATCGACATCCGCCAGCCCTTTCTCGACCCCGTCCAAGCACTGCCAAGCGTAGAAATTATTGTTCAGATAAATATGCTCATAGCGCTCCGTCGGGCTGTAGGTATACAGATTACGCATCCCGATCAATTCGTCGGTAAACTGCGGCAATGCTGCATCGCTGCTATCCAGTCGGCCAAAGCGGAATTCGGCATTCACCGCCGTGAGCGGCAACCCCTGCTCTACCCGGCTAAAAGCATCCAGCCGCGCCTGTGATTCCTCCGGCAACTGACCATAGACGGCGGTAAAGTTACCCTGCTGACGATCGCACACCAGCGTAACGCTGCCGTTGGGCCGCTGCGGATCGAGGAAATCGATAAACAGGATCCCCGGGCGAATGCCGGTTGCCCGGTAATCAACCCGTTGCTCTCCCCACTGCAGTGTTTGATCGTCGTTAAAGCTGCACTGCACCGTTTCCCCTTCGGCAAAATGGAACGCCAACGAAGTACCGGCCAAATCCTGCTGCTCCAGCGTATGGCTGTGAGGGGCGAAACCTTCCGCCAGTGCGCCAACCTGAATAAATACCGCTTCTGAACTCATGACAATCTCCTTACAGGGAAGTGAAAGCTAAGGTCGGCACATCGACAATGGTGGAACCGCCATCGGCCACCAGCGTTGCGCCAGTAATAATTGACGCCTGCGTTGAGCAGAGAAAACGACACACCTGGGCGATCTCTTGCGCACTGGCCGGGCGGCGCAGCGGCACATCGCGACAGACATGTTGATAGGCCTGCTCGAGCGTTAAGTTATGTGCCGCCATCAACGGCTGCATCTCTTCATCGGCCATCGGCGTGGTCACCCAGCCGGGGCAAACCGCGTTGGCACGCACGCCCTTTGGGCCATAGTCACGGGCGATGGAACGCATCAGGCCGATTAGCGCGTGTTTGGCGGTGACATACCCACACACCTCCGGCCCGGCGGCCAACGAGGCGATAGAAGCGACAAACAGCAGATTGCCGCCGTGCTTCACCAGCTCCGGCAAACAGGCCCGGGCGCTGGCAAACGCACTATTGAGATTGCTGTCCAACGCCTGTTGCCATTGGACATCGGTGACGTCGGTGATACGACCCAACCCCATCCCGCCAGCGCTGGCAATCAGGCAGTCGATACGTCCGGCCCGCTGTAAAATGGCTGGCAGGATGTCGGTTTGCCAACTGGCTCCGCTGGCGGCGTCTCCAACTACGGCATACGCCCCAATCTCCGCAGCCAAGGCGTTCAGCGGTTCACGGCGACGTCCGACGATAAATACCCGGTCCCCCTCCTGCACCAGCAGACGAGCACAGGCAGCCCCAATGCCGGTTCCGCCGCCGGTGATCACAACCACTCTACTCATCGCATTGCTCCATCAACTGGCTGACCATCAGGAAACTGCTCAGCAGCAAGCGCCGCTGCTCGGCTTCCAACCGCAGATAGCGACGGCTGGCGGGAAGGCGGCTGACCACTTCGGAAGCGGCAAAATGCTCAATATCCAACTGCCAGTTGCCCTCTGTTATCGTGAGCGTGGCGCGGCGGAAATCGAGCTTGGCTAACGTGTCGCCGATTTGTGGGTATTGCCGCAACGCGGCAATCAACTGCTGGGCACCATCATGTTTGGCCTTGGTGCGATAAACCACGCCATTACGACGCAGCCAACCACCAGTGATGATGTTGAGCACCAGCGGCTCGGTAAAACGTGCGTTGCCCTGCAAGCGGAAACGGTGAGTGACGATGTGCGCCAAAAACAGCGACTGCACCTGCTCTGCCACCTCTATTACCGGCCCCTGTGGCAGCGTGAGCCGTAACTGATTAACGGCAACGCGCTCACAGGCGTAAGGCTGCAGGTTCGCCGTCAACCGGGTGAGCGTGGCCCCTGCCTGATAACCTGGAGGGTCACGCCGCCAATAACGATTAAGTGAGGGAAGTAAGCCGATCAAATTCCACCTCCGCAGCTTCTGCCTTGTTGAAGGCGCTCTCCAGCACCTCTTCCACCGGCACCGGTTTAAACGGATTCACCTTCTGTACGCACAGGGTCCAGAACAGCGCATAGGCGGAGGTCAGGCCGATCATGATGCCAAAGGGAATGTAGACATCGCGTGGGTTCATGCCCGGCGGCGTGATGTAAAAAATCGCCAGCACGATCCCGATGCTGGAGACAATCTGCGGCAGCGGGAACCAAGGCGATTTATAGGCGCGTGGCAGATCTGGACGGCGGATACGCAGGATCACCACCGAGCAGGTCACCAGCAGGTAAGCCACGCCCCAGGCACAGACTGCTGCCAGCACCATCGGCATGATGCGGTCCAGATTGCCCTGAATGGCGAAAGCGTGAACGCAGGGGATCAACACCGCAGCGGCAATCGCCACCACAGGGGTTTTAAAGCGCGGGTGCAGATAAGCGAAGATACGTGGCATAGCGCCATCCAGCACCATGCCGTAGATAATGCGTGGCACCGCCGCCATCAGGGTGTTAATGGTGGCCGCCCCAGCTAACAGCAGCCCAACACCCAGCCAGTATTTACCGAAGTTGCCCATGATCTGGCCAGCAAATGCCGGGATAGCCATCGGCGTATCCAACAGATGTACGTTATTGGCAGCATCTACTACCACGTTCTCCACTTGATGGCTAAGTGCTGCTCCGTATAACGCCATACACAACGCTACACCGCATAGTCCCAAGGACATGGCACGCGGGATCACGCGGTGAGAACGTTTGATCTCCGGCGCCATCGGCGTCACCAACTCGCAGCCGACGAACATAAACATCGCCATACCCACCAGGCTGAACACCGCCAGGGGATCGCCGACATCCAGCGTGGTGCCAAACCAACCTTCTAGCGGTACAGCATGCGGTAAAAGCAACCCGGCGATCGAAAAGATCATCAAGGTGCTCCACATGCAGAACGTCAGCACGACCTCAGCCTTACCGAAGGCTTCAATGCCAAACGCATTCAGAATACCGAAAATGATCACCAAGCCCACGCCGATCATCCACGAGCTGTTGTTGCTTTCCATCAGGGTATTGAGGTGCTCAAAGTTCACCAGCGCCATGATGCCGGAAAGAATGGTTTCGGCGGTACCGGCAAAGATATGCACGATCAGATAGGCAGACAGGGTGCCGGTAATGGCAAAAAATCGCCCCATGCCGCAGGAGATATAGTCATACACCGAGCCGGTGGTGGGCAGGATCGCCGCCGCTTCCGAGAAGGTGGTGAGCTGGGCTTGCATCATGATAAAGGCGATCAGCATCGCCAGCGCGAAGGTGTCGCCACCGATACCAAAACCGCTGGTAACGGTGAGGATCACCGGGCTGGCCATGATCACCCCAACCGAACTGGCTAACGTGGTGGGGAACCCGACCTTGCCCCGTTCTAGCTGGGCACTGAGCCGCGACGACAGGTTCATGGTTACTTCCTCTTATAGTAGTTTTACCCGGTGTTGTAGCCGCCAAGGGCGGTAATCTCACTATAGGAAGGAAAGCGAAAGGCTGGCTATCGTCCTTAAGGACGAGAGACGTAAAGGGAGTAAGGGGGAGTTGAGCTACTGGGCAAAAAGCACCATTAGCGAGAAATTACTTTAAATTCAATAGTAACCGCTCGGCAATTTTTATTAATGTGTTAATGAAAAAGCCACTTCCTGTCAGAAAGACACCCCGTCAATCAGCATGGGGATGTTGTTATTAATGTATTTTATTGCAATCCGGCTCACGTTGTTAATATGTTTTCGTTGTGTTGCATAATTGCTACACCTATGCTGGTATCGTTCACATATTGTCCAGATACCTTTGCAGGTGTCCTTCAGGGTACTGAGCGATCAACGGAGGAAAATGCATTATGACAACCACATCATCCTTCATGCGTAACGATGCTTTTATCTCGAGCTGTCTGAATACCATTGCGCATCTGATCCCAGTTTCTGCCGGGGTTTTTTATCTGGTGGACCCGGACCTGCGGCCAGATCACTATATTCTTCATGGTATTAGCGCTGATACTCATCAGCAATATCTCGACCATTTTCAACAGTTGGACCCGTTAAAACCGGCCAACTTCCACCAGCAAGACATCCAGATGGTGAACATGACGCCAGCGGCGATCGCCAATAACCGCCACTATTATCACGACTTTATGCTACCCAATCGCATGCGTGACATGACGGAGATTTTTATCCGCCAGCGTAAGCGGATCATTGCCGGGGTTTCTCTGATCCGCGATACGCCGTTCACCGAATTGGAGCGCAGCCGCTTACGTGCGGTGCTGCCGTTGATCGAGTTGGCCACCCGCGATCTACTGCCAGATAGTGAAGCCCAGTTGCTCACCGCCAAAGAGCAGGAGATCGTCAATATGGTGCGTGAAGGGGCCAGCAATAAGCGCATTGCCTTGCAGCTCGGTATCTCTCTATCGACGGTGAAAACCCATATGCGCAACATCTTTGCCAAAACCGCCGTGGTTAATCGCACCGAACTGGTCTCCAGCGGTTTTATTGCCTACGGCTGATCCTGACTAAAGCAGTAACAATCAACCATACGCCAATGCTGGCGCGGCCTCCCCATGCTTAAAAAGCGTGGAGGGTAATGATTGACGAAACTCAAGGATAATGACGATGTCCAGTGATGCAGTTTCTGTGCCTTCTGCCGGGGCCTTGCTCCCCTGCCCACCCAGGCTGTTAACGGCGATTATCGTGTTTGCCGCCATCGCACCGGGGATCCTGATGACCGCCCCCGCCGTCGCTGCCCAGTTAGCTAGCCAGTGGCACCTCACGCCAGGCCAGATCGGCCATCTGTTTTCCACCGAACTGGGAGCCATGAGCATCGCCACGCTGCCTGCCTGGTGGTGGATCAGCCGGATCAACTGGCGCAAAATCGCCACGCTGGCGGCTATCGTCTTCCTGATCGGCAATCTGGCCTCGGCGATGGCCACCGATTTCAGCCTGCTATTGGCCTTGCGATTTATTGCTTCACTAGCCGGTGGCACGCTGATGATCCTCTGCATTTCCTGCGCGGCGGGCACCGCCAACCCCAGCCGGGTCTATGCCTTTTGGGTGCTGGGCCAACTGCTGCTAGGCGTGTTCGGCTTGCTGGCATTACCCCCGCTGTTTGCTCATTTCGGCCTGATGGCCGTTTATCTGATCCTGGCGGCGATCATGCTGTGTTGCCTGCCGTTACTGGGCGCATTCCCTAGCGGCTTTCGCCATAGCCACAGCGCGGCCAGTCAGATGCCTCCAAGCCCCCCCATCTACAAGCTGTTTGCCGTGCTGGCGGTATTGGCCTTTTACATCAGCCTGAGCGCGGTCTGGACCTTTATCGGCACTATCGCCGAGGCCGCAGGCCTTTCACCGGTGCACAGCGGGCAGGTGCTGGCCGCCGCCACCCTGTTTGGCATCATCGGGGCTGGTGGGGCGGCACTAGTTGGCGCAAGACGCAGCCACAAACCGCTGCTGTGGATCGGCTACGGCCTGCTGATTGCCAGCGTCCTGCTGCTGAGCCGCAACCCGCTACTCATTCGCTTCACCCTCGCCGCTGTGATGTTCAAGTTTACCTGGACCTTTGTGCTGCCATTTATTCTGGCGCGCGTCTCGGTGCTGGATAACAACGGCAAGCTGATGAACAGCATCAATCTGGTGATTGGCGGCGGCATGGCCATTGGCCCCACGCTGGCAGGTTACCTGATCGAATCTTCCGGCGGGATCAACGCATTGCTGATCGGCGCATTGAGCTGTGCGCTACTGTCACTGCTGCTGATCTCGCTGGCTTCACCGCGCGCGCCGCGCCGTTTAACAGGAGTCATAAGGTGAAAAGAACAACCGGTTTTTTCTTCGATGAACGCTGTTTCTGGCATAGCACCGGCCTACATGCCACCACGCTGCCGGTGGGCGGCTGGGTGCAGCCGCCTTCGGGGGCTGGGCATGCCGAATCGCCGGAAACCAAGCGGCGGATGAAAAACCTGATGGACGTTTCCGGCCTGTCGCGCCAGCTCAAGCTGCTGAGTGCCGAGCTGGCCGATGAGGAAGATTTACTGCGTATCCATCCGGCACATTACCTGCAACGATTCAAACAGCTGAGTGATAACGGCGGCGGTATGTTGGGAGAAGAGGCACCTTTGGGTCCAGGCAGCTATGAGATTGCCAAACTCTCCGCCGGGCTGGCCTGCGCTGCGGTCGAGGCGGTGCTGAAAGGTGAACTGGACAATGCCTATTCCCTGTCGCGCCCACCGGGCCATCACTGCCTGCCGGATCAATCGATGGGGTTCTGCTTCCTGGCTAATATTCCTATTGCCATCGAACGCGCCAAAGACCGTTTCGGGCTAGGCAAGGTGGCGGTGATCGACTGGGACGTGCACCACGGCAACGGCACCCAGCATATTTATTGGCATCGCGACGATGTGCTGACCATCTCGTTGCATCAAGACGGCTGTTTCCCGGCGGGCTACGCTGGCGAACAAGATCGCGGTGAAGGGGCCGGGGCAGGTTACAACATCAATATTCCGCTGCTGGCCGGGGCTGGTGACGACGGTTATCAATATGCCATGCAACAGATCGTCATTCCGGCACTGGAGCAGTTCGAGCCGGAGATGATCATCATCGCCTGCGGTTACGACGCTAACGCCATCGATCCGCTGGCACGGATGCAGTTACACAGCGACAGCTTCCGCGCTATGACCGCCCAGGTGCAAAGCGCTGCGGACAGGCTCTGTGGTGGCAAGCTGGTGATGGTGCATGAAGGGGGTTATGCCGAAGCCTATGTGCCGTTCTGCGGACTGGCGGTAATGGAAGAGTTGAGCGGCATACGCACCGAGGTGCAGGACCCAATGCTGGCATTCATTCAGCAACAGCAACCCCGCGAGGCCTTCAACCAGTTCCAGCGCGCTGCTATTGACCAGCTAGCACGCCAATTCGGTTTATAGTTACATTCAGAGGCGTGGCAATCCACGCCTCTGGCTGTTAGCTAGCGAATAAAGCGGAAGGTTTTCGACTGGCAAGGCGCCAAGGTAGTGAAATCACCTTTAGCCACATCCTGCTGTGGCAGCGGATGCTCGTCCATCCCGGTTTCCAACCATTCCTTGACTGGCTCTGCCAACGTTAACTTTCCGCCGATCGACACCTGTTCCGAAGGGTTATATACGCGGATAATCAAAGCATCGGCATCCTCGGCTTTCTTCAATACACTCAACACCGGGCCTGACTCAGGCATCGAAAGCAGGCTAAAGTGCAACGGCGTGCGGAAGTTTGCCAGATTGAGCTTCATCGCATCAAACGGGATCTTGTTGTAACAGCGCACCGGTGTGACGTACGCCCGCGCCTGCTGCATCACGCCCGCCCGGTGTGGATCTCCTGCAAAACCGAACAGGCTGAACCGGCAATGCAATTTGCCACGCATCTGGGAATCAGGCGTTGGCAGTTTGATGCCGGAAGGGCGACCCGGCCGCAATAGCAATTCCTCTTTACCCAGCACGCCTACCGAGCGGAACAGCGTCAGGGCAAAGGTATCGCGGCGCTCACCCACAATCTCGAACTCGCGCAGCCCCTCGGTAAACAACGCCAACCCATGCAGATCGTCATGCAGGGCGGCAAAATTCATCAGTTGCCACACTGGGATCGGCGCTTCTTTCCAGCCCTCTTGCTGCCAAACGGCCATCGCCGGATCGTCCACCGGACGAGTAATGCAGCCAAACTGGTTATCCGCCAGCACGCTTTCACTGGCGAACGGCGTTGGGATCAACACCCGTACGCGGTGATCGTCGGCCTGGTTATCCAGCCACATCTCAATATCGATCCGGCGGCTGTTGTGGGCTAACGTCACTTGGCACAGCACATCCAGATAACCGTCACTACGGCGCTCCGCCCGCTGTTGCAGGTTGGCTGGCAATGCCATACGCAGTTCCAGTGTGGCGATACTCTGCCAAGCCTCATGTTTGATGGAGGTAGCCACTGCGCTTTGCGTGGAATAGATCAACCACTCTTCACGGGAAGGCGAATAGTCATACTCATCGCCATCGTCGGAGCCATCCTCCAGTTGCAGCACCTGCTGATAGAGATAGCCGCTTTGTTTATCGCTAATATCCAACGTACCGTTGGCATTCAGGGCAATGCGGTAATACTCGTTTTCCAACAGTTCTGCCGGTTGCGAGGCAGCTTGGCGTTGCTGGCCTAACTGGTTGGCATGAATATGCAGGGTGCAATATCCCATCGCGGGCAATGGCTGACAGAGTTGAATGTCGTATTCCATAAAGGGATCGTAGTTGCCGTAATGCACAATCTGGCGATCTACCAGTCCAGGATCGATCTCCCGCGCGGCGCGGATAAAATACTCCACCGGCTGGCCCTGTTCGTCCACCAGCGAGAACTGCTGGGCACGAATACGAATGGTGGTGTTGATCACCTCTTCACGCGGGTAAGGCAGCAGGTTGAAGAACGTCAGTTTGTCGGCATCTGCGTGCTGTACCGGCATATTGTCGACGATCTTGCGCATATAGAAGCGCACCAGGTTTTCCGCCATGTCGTCCGCCAGAATAAAGCGCGTCATGATCTCCTGATGTACCTTGTCGCTACAGCAACAGCCGATGCTGTCATGGGCGTGGTTTTTCAGGATCTCTTTCCACATTTTCTCCAACAGGCCGTGATGGTATTCAAAACCCAGCGACCAGGCGATCGCCGCCAACGGCTCGAGGATATTAACGATTTTGTTCTCGATCTCGGCGTGGGCGATCTTGATGTCCATGCGGGTAGACGAGATGGTGCGGTGCACGCGCATGTATTTGCCGTCGTTAAACTCCCCCTTCAGCGTCGCCAAACGTTCACGACTGGCCTCAATCCGTTCGAAGACCTCTTCAAAGCGGCTCATGACAAACTCGCGCTGCGGGTAAATCTCGCGCAGTTTGGCCATCACCTGGAAGATATTCTGTTGCAGCGGCATCTGATCGTGGCCGTTCGGCAACAGGATATCCTTGGTAACCGAGGCGTTTTCCAGCACGGTGAAATAGCTGTCCAGCCGTTTGCGCAGCCCGGCTTCATCTTCGGGCAGGTATTTACCAATGGCGTAACCCAGCGGCAGCACCTGTGCCGCAACTTCGCTGCCGTCGTTGCTTTGCCACAGGAACTCGGTCTTGTCGGTGCCGTGGCGCTCGGAGCAGCCGCGCCAGAACATGGCGCGCGTGATACCAAACCCGTTGAAAATATGCGGTAACTGCGAAGACATGCTGAAAGAGTCCGGCAGATAGCCGATCTTCATCGGTTCGCCAAAGGACAGGCAGTCGCGCATGCCATACATCAGGTTACGAACGATCGATTCCCCTGACACCACCATGGTATCGGTTTGGGTATACCACGGGCCAACGATCAGCTTGCCAGCCTGCACCAACGCTTTCACCCGCTCGTGGTTTTCTGGTTTGATGGCGAAGTAGTCTTCCAGCACCGCCGTTTGCCCATCCAGTACATAGAAGCGATACTCGGGATCGGTTTCCAGCCGGGTCAGGATCTCTTCCATGTTGTTGATCAGCAGGATGCGTGACTCCTCGGTGGTGAAATACCACTCACGATCCCAATGCATATGCGGTGTAATGTGAACACGTGATACAGCTTTCATAATCAATTCCTAAATAAGACAGCTAATTCGTCTGGAATTACTGCGGCTGAACGAGGGTGTATTTGCCCTGCTTCATCGCCTGACGGCGCCAAAGGATCAGCACCAATGTTGAGATCGCCGTGCCAAGCAGCGCCGCCCCCAGCCAAACGGCTGCCGACAGCAAGCCACCGAGGCCATTATCGTGCAGCAGGAACAGCGAGAAGATCCCCGCGCCCGGCGTCGACAGGCCAATCCCCATCCCACCAACGATCGCACCGGTCACCAGCGATCCCACCAGGAAGGAACCGATCACCCGCACAGGATCTTCAATTGCCATCGGGATTGCCCCTTCGGTAATGCCTGCCAGGCCAAGCAACCAGGTCGATTTACCGGTTTCAATCTCGAACTGTTGGAACAGCCGTGGGGCCAGCAACGTTGAAGCGGTAACCGTAAAGGCCGAGACCATTTTGACCGCGCCAAAGATCGCATAAGGGCCGAACACACCGTTGGCCATCGCACCCAGGCAGAACGCATAGGCTGCCTTGTTCACCGGGCCGCCGAGGTCGAAAGAACACATAAAACCGAGGATCGCTCCCAGCACCAACGCGTTGGTACCAGACAGGCCGTTAAGCCAGGCGGTCAGGCTGTTGTTCAACCAGGCCACCGGCTCGCCGATCACAAACAGCATCAAGCTGCCCGCTACCAGCGTGCCAATCACCGGGTAGAGATAAAACGTCAGGAAACCGTTGAAGTTGGGGCTGAGGCGCACATGGTTTTTCACCCAGCGCATCAGATAGCCGGCGATCAGGCCGCCCACAATACCGCCAAGGAAGCCGGAACCAATCATGTTTGCCGCCAGCCCGGCCGCAAAACCTGGGCCAAGGGCCGGTTTATCCGCCAGCGAATATGCCGTGTAGGCCGCCAATACCGGCACCATCAAGATACCTAGCATGCCACCACCCAGCTTGCGGTACATCCACAGCCAAGAGTTCTCTTGATCGAACAGATGCTGCAGACCAAAGATTTGCGCCAGCAGTACCGAAACGGCCAACACCGTGCCACCCGCCACAATCAGCGGCACTGCAAAAGAGATCCCGCTGAGTAATGCCTGTTTGAGTTCGGTCTTCACGCTATTTTTCTGCACCGGCGCTTCGCTTTGCTGCACCCGCTCAGCACCGTTAGCGGATTGGCCCACAGCCAATGCCTGCTGCAAAATGCGTTCGGCGTGTTTGATTGGCTCGGCGACCGGCGTTTCGATACGGGGGATACCGTTGAAGCGCTCCACTTCTTTAATCGCGACTTCGGCGGCGAACACGCAGGCCGTCGCACTATTTAGCTGTTCCGCCGTCAGGCGGCCCTCGATCCCGTTGGCCCCTTGTTTCTCCACATACACGTTGATGCCGAGCTTACGCCCCGCCTTCTCAAGATATTCCGCCGCCATATAGGTATGGGCGATACCGGCCGGGCAAGCGGTGACGCACACCACCGTAGGCCGCGAATCATCCTGCGGTTTGGGGGCAGATTCCGGCGTCCCTCCTGCCAACAGGGCCAACAACTGTTCCGGAGTGCTGGCCTGTAACACTGCCGCGCGGATATCGTCATCCACCAGCGCCGTTGTCAGGCTGGTCAGTAATTGCATATGCGTGGTACCGGCCTGCGCCTGCGGGATCGCCAGCAGGAAGATCAGGTTGACGCTTTCCGGCCCATCAATCCCTTCCCACTCCAACGGCGTGTTCAGCGTGGCAGCGGCAAATGCGGCTTCCTTTACCGCATCGCTTTTACCATGGGGCACCGCCAGCCCTTCACCCAGCGCGGTAGGGCCTTGCGCTTCCCGGGCAAAGACCTCGCGTAGAAAAGCCGCTTTGTCGTGTAATTTGCCTTGCGCATCTAGTTGGTCGGCAAGCAGATGAATGGCCTGATCGCGCCCCGCAAAGGCTACTTGCAGGTTTATCAGGCTGGGGTGGGTCAGGCTGCTCAGGTCCATCTTAATCCTCACGCTGAAGCCAGGGCGGCTCCGTCAATAAACAGGCGGCGATCATACCAACACAATCCACACCAATTTGTGATCAATTTCAAATCAACGTCATTTTTGTATTAAATTTGTATTAATTCAACTTAAAAACAACTTAACGAGAAATAGCGTTATTGGTTTGTTTATCCCTGGCCTAAGGCTAGAATGCGGGCAGCAGATCCAACAACCAGCCGGGGACACTCAAGCGTGAGCAAAAAGCCTATTTATCGCCAGATTGCGGATACCCTGCGCCAACAGGTTGCGGATGGTGAACTGAAACCCGGCGACGCGTTACCGACCGAGGCTTTACTGCGCGAGGAGTACAACGTCAGCCGGGTAACGGTGCGCCAGGCGTTGAAATTGCTGACCGAAGAGCAGGTGATTGAGAGCATTCAGGGCAGTGGCTGGTACGTCAAAGAGGAAAAGGTCAATTACGATATCTATCAGCTCACCAGCTTTTATGAAAAGTTGGCGGATCGCAACGTGGAAACCCACAGCGACGTGCTGATCTTTGAAGTCGCCAAGGCCAGCCCAACCATCGCCGAAGCATTGCACCTGACCACTGAAGACAAAGTGTATTACGTCAAACGGGTGCGCTATATCAAGCAAAAACCGGTCACGCTGGAAGAGACCTGGATGCCGTTGGCGCTGTTCCCCGACCTCGGTTACGAAGTGATGCAGAAATCCAAATATCACTACATCGAACAGGTTAAAAAGCGGGTGATTGACCGCAGCGAGCAGGAGATCATCCCGGTAATGCCAAGCGAAGAGGTGGTGAAGGCGTTAGGGATCGATCCGCAGAAACCGATCCTGGAGAAGGTCTCCACCGGTTTTCTCAACGACGGCACGGTGTTTGAGTTCAGCCGCAACTTCTTTAAAAGCGAAGATTACAAGTTCACCCTGGTGGCCAAGAGAACACGCTGAGTTTTTCCCATAAAAAAAGACGCCCGCAGGCGTCTTCTGAAACTGCAGACATTCCCCACCAAACTCACAAGGGGGCCCGTACGGCCCCCCTACAAACTCCACAATATTGTCAAACTGAGATTGCCGCAGGCGTCTGTGCAATTTTTCTGTACAATAAACCATCAGAACTTGATTGTCGTACTATGTACGAGTATTGTGAATGATATGGAGGCGTCGTAATGGAATACTTTGAGTTCATCGAAACCCCAGTTTTTAGCAGGCAACGCGAAACCCTATTAGACGATGATAGCTTTCGTGAACTACAAACCCACCTGTTAAAATATCACTCAGACGGCGATACTATAAGTAAAACAGGCGGTTGTAAAAAAATCCGATGGAACCGTCCAGGCATGGGGAAACAAGGTGGTGTAAGAGTTATCTATTACGTTATCACCCGCAGCGGCAAGCTTTACCTACTGATTGTTTATCCTAAAAACGCCAAAGACGACTTAACCGAATCCGAGAAAGCGATACTTAAAGCGTTAACGGATAAACTGAATTAAACGGTGCCGCACAAGGTATAGCACTTGCTTAGAGGTTGCACAGTGGACAAAGAACTTTTTAACGATCTGGTCGAAAGCATGGAACAGATGGTCGCGATTGAAAAAGGCGAAATGCAGCCTGCTCGTGTCCATCGCCATCATATCCCCAACGTGAAATCACTACGCGAAGCCAGCGGCATGAAGCAGGAAGAGTTTGCGCAGGCGGTTGGAGTTAGTCCTTCCCTAGTGCAAAGTTGGGAACAAAATCGCCGAATACCCTCCGGCTCTTCACTCAAAATCTTGCTGATGATTGAGCGCCACCCCACCATTATTAACGATCTACTCGCCCTCTAAATTCCATAAAAAAAGACGCCCGAGAGCGTCTTTTTTATCGCAATAGCAAAAATCAGTTCACTTTAACCGGCATACCGGAACGTGCCTTGATGGCCGCGTCCACGACGCTCTGGTCAACGGCTGGATCCATCAGCACTTTGCCAACCGGCGCGGTGATGGTGATTGGCACTGGCTCTTTCGACTTCAGCTCATCTTCGTTGGCAGACAGCGGGTTGTGCACTTCCAGATAACGTGAACCGTCTGGCTCTACGGAAACCTTCACCGGCTCGTTGATGAACTGCACGCGAGTACCTACCGGTACGCTGTCGAACAGGTATTTGATGTCGTCAGCACGCAGACGCACACAGCCGTGGCTCACGCGCAGGCCGATACCGAAGTTGGCGTTGGTTCCATGGACCGCATACAGACGGCCAACATAAAGGGCGTACAGACCCATAGGGTTATCAGGGCCCGCCGGGAATACCGCTGGCAGGATTTCACCATCGGCGGCGTACTCTTCGCGCATTTTAGCGGTTGGCGTCCAGGTTGGGCCCGCTTTCTTGCGTTGTACGGTGGTGACCCAGTTCAGCGGCGTATCTTTACCCAACTGGCCGATACCAATCGGCAGCACCACGACGGTCTTGGTGCCTTTCGGATAGTAGTACAGACGCATTTCTGCGCTGTTGATGATGATGCCTTCACGCGGGGCGTCTGGCAGGATCAACTGTTGTGGGATGGTCAGCGTGCTACCCGGCAGCGGCAGGAACGGGTCAACACCAGGGTTAGCCTCCAGCATGTTGCTCAAGCCCATCTGGTATTGAGCCGCAAAGCTCTCCAGCGGCAGTTTGCTGTCTGCAGGCACGGTGATCTGAATATTTTCCCCAACCAGACGGCTGTCTTTGGCGGGCAAAGGGTATACAACGGCGAAGGCAGCCTGGCTGAATGCAACCAGAGCGGTAAACAGGGTTAATAACGCGCGAATGCTCATTTTCATCTTCGTAGTAAAGTGGTGGCCGCACTGGCTAAAAATGGTATGTGTTCTGCCCGGCCTGGTTTGACCGGATGCGCATTATATGTGCACTTGCCGCCAAGATGGAAACATTACTCGCGCCGATACCTCACTTTTTTGTAGCCGGATATGGGGAAAAGTGTTCTTTTGGTAAATTCCTGCCTTAGCGTAGCCCATTTCCCCCTCGCCATGGTGGATCGAGATAAGATATTTACAGCCGATTGCCGCCGTTGAAACCTCTGCTGACAATGCCTGATGTCGCCTTTCAGGCTATACGCGGTGACGGATAATCCCTGCTGGAGCAGCGGCTGTTGCGAGTACCCACTTGCCCCAGCGTACAGCTCCCCTGCTGCACGTGCCCCCCTGATTTCATCGGCGGCAGCGCAATCATCTCCACCTCTGGCGTTGGCTCATTGGTCATATGCAACGGCGGTTGCAAACCCTCACCAGGCCAGTCCAGATTGCGGCGATAGGCCGCTGGCGGCACACCAAACTGCTTTTTAAAACTCCGGGTGAAGGTCTGCTGGGAATCGAACTGGTATTTATCTGCGATACAGGCAACCGTGGTGCTGGTCAGGCGCAGTTCACGCGCCGCCGCCGTCAGCCTTCTGCGCCGGACATAGCTCCCCAACATTTCACCGGTGAAGTGTTTAAACATCCGTTGCAGGTGCCATTTGGAATAGCCAGATTTGGCCGCGATGCTACCCACCGTCAAGAGCTGATCCAGGTTTTGCTCAATCCAGGCCAGAAGTTGACTGATGACATTTTCCTGGTGCATAGCCTCTCCTTTTGCGTTATCGGTCATGAGCGCGTTACCACAAAACACGCCAGTGGCGCTTACTCTATCGGCGTTGGCGCTAGACCACATTGCACAATCAAGACATAATATTGCTCAAACACGCCAATGTGATAATTGTTCTCATGAAAGCCACTTGCCAGCATCCCAGACCCGATATCGATAACGTGCCACGCGCCATCTTCGCGGTTCAGGCATCAAGCGTGCAGAAAGACTGGGAATGCATCCATCATCGCCACCGCAAGGCGCAATTGATTTACACGGTGCGCGGCATGATCCGCTGCGAAGTGGAAAATGGCCTGTGGCTGGTGCCGCCACAGTGCGCGCTATGGATGCCCAGTAACGTCAGCCACAACGCGCGGGCCACCAGCCAAAGTGAATGCTATTGCCTGTTCGTTGAGCAGGACGCCATCCCTGATTTGCCGCAAAACTGCTGTACCCTGACAGTGTCCCCTTTGCTGCGAGAGCTGCTGCTGCAGGCCAGCCAGTTCGATATTCTCTACCCGGAAGAGGGCCCGGAAGGCCGCATTGCGCAGGTTTTGTTGGATCAACTGGCCGCCGCGCCGCTGGAGAACCTGCACCTGCCGGTGTCCAATGATGCACGCATCCGCCAACTGACCGAACAACTGCTGGCCAACCCCGCCGATAAATCCACTCTGGGCCAGTGGGCACAACGCATTGGCATGAGCGAGCGTTCACTCAGTCGCACGCTGCAACAGCAGATGGGCATGAGCTTTGGCCACTGGCGGCGGCAATTACATGTGATGCTGGCTCTGCAACGCTTAACCCAAGGTGAAAGCGTCCAGACCGTGGCGTTAGATCTCGGCTACGAGAGTGCCAGTGGCTTTGTCACCATGTTCCGTAAAGCAGTAGGTAAGCCCCCTGCCCGTTATCTGGCCGAAAAAGCTGCTGCAGATCAGGCTGTTGCTGGTGCGATTAGGCTGTGAGTTCGTTCTTCGACTGAACATGTTGCCTGCATCTGTTCTGGTCAATTCTCACACAACCTGCTATAACTGAGGATAGTTTGGTTAGAATGGTTAAAACGGTTAGCTTTAGCTAACGGGAGAAGAGAATGCTGGCCCGAGAAATCGACATCAACAGAGATGGCCTCAGGATCAGGGAAGATGGGCTGCAGATGGTCATCAGTAAAAGGAAAATGAAGGCGCAGAAGCCTTTCTTTCAGCTGAAAGTTGATATAGACAACTCAACGTCTCTCGGCGTGGTCGAAGAGCACCTGAAAATCATGTTGCAAACTCTCCGCCAGGTTAGAGAAGCTGAAAACGATCATGGCGACATATGCCACATCGACGAAACACGTTTTGAAGCCATGTTTCATAGCCTGGAGCAACAGATCAATCCAGATGACACTGCCCGGATAATTCTTCCGCGGGATACGCAAAAGCCCGTCAACCACAGCGGGCTGGTTGATATCTCCAAGGTGGAGCGCGGGCGTGAGCATATCCTGGCGGCCAGTGAATGGCTCACGGCAGAGCAGATTTCCCATCTGGCAGGCTTTGCTACCGAGAACCCCTCGGCCCAGCCAAGCAAATGGAAAAGCCATAACCGCATATTTTCATTGAAGAAAGGGGCAACACAACTCTTTCCCCGTTATGCGCTGGATGATAACTATCGCCCTCTCCCCGTTATGGCAGTGTTACTCGCCAGCTTTAAAAACCTGAAACACGGCTGGGGGCTTGCCCAGTGGTTCGCGACGTCAAACGCCCTGCTGGCTGGCCGCCGTCCCATGGAGATGTTGCAATCATATCCGGCCAATGTGATTGCGGCGGCGGAATATGAAGCGAAAAGGATCGCCGATGGGGCAGAACAAAATTAAACAGAAGGGTGAGCCCAAAAAGGAAGAATTTGGTTCACCCATTTTTCTTGGCCGCAAGATTACTGCCCCTGGTAAGACTCTGCGGGTAAGAATCGAAGTCATCCCCAAAGGCACGGTGTTACATCGCTGCCATGATGCGCAGTACCCCGGTGACAGTTTTAATCCCGGCAGAATATTGCTTCCCCATGAGTATGGAGCCCGCTTCAGCCCTATCTGGGATGCGGCCTTGGATCTGATCCCCACCATGTACCTGGCCAGCAGTTGCGAAGCCGCAATCGCGGAATCGGTTTTTCACGATGTGGTCGCCACCGGCAAAACGGAATTTTTCGACTTACGCCCATTTACCAATATGCACTACATCCAGTTGCAACTAGAGCGGGATCTTAACGTCGTCAGTTGCCGAGCACAGGACTGCATCTATATGGGCATCGATCGTGACGAATTGATCGGCAGTTCCCAGCTCGAATACTCACAAACCCGAGCCTGGTCGCAGGCTATTTATCAACAGCATCATAACGTTGACGGAATGAAGTGGTACTCAAAAAGAGATGACGATCATTTCGCCTTGGTCCTGTTTGGCGGCCAACGGGTCATGGCTAGTGAACTCTCAATAGTCGAACCCTCAAGCCGTCTTCTCAGCCATAAAACCCTTGGCCAAATTATCCAAAAGACCGCCGAGCGTCTGGGCCTGATCCTGACCGAAGAGTAGACACTGGCTGGATATTCTCCTCTCTCTGATTTCCCTAAACGTGACAGTTATCGCCCCAAGCAACAAAAGTGCTCCCCTTCCGTAAGAATAATGATTATCATTCACAAATATAGTGAGCCGCATGCAATGACATGACCGGCCAGATTTTGCTTTCGATTCAATGTTGAGCCCGATTTAGCCGCCGAGCAGCAGCCCGGTGGTGACCTGTATTTTGATGAAATGGAGCTTTTATGAACGCTATGATGACCACCAGCCGTAAGTTTGGCGGACGTGCGGTTTACCCTCTGTTACTGCTCAGCAGCCTGATGTTTTCCACCTCTGTGCTGGCACAGACAGAAACGGAACTGCTGCGTAAGCCGGTAGGTAAAGGCGCTTACGAGATGGTGTACAGCCAGGGCGAGAATGCGCTGTATCTGGCAACTTCACAGAGCCGCAAGCTGGATAAGGGCGGCATCGTCTATCGCCTCGACCCACAAACGCTGGATATCACGCAGATCATTCATAACGATATCAAACCGTTCGGTGCCGCCATCAATACCAAGACCGACACTCTCTATTTTGGTAACACCACCAGTAACTCGCTGACCGCGATCGACGGCAAAACCGGCGAAGTGAAAGGCCGCCTGGTGCTGGATGCGCGTAAACGCTCTGATACCGTGAAACCATTAGCCCCACGTGAGCTGGTGGCAGACGCGACCACGGACACCGTCTATATCACCGGCCTGGGCGAATCCAGCGTGGTTTGGGTTGTGGATGGCAAGGATCTGACCCTGCGCACCACCATCACCGAAACCGGTAAATACGGTACCGGTCTGGCGCTGGATGCAGCGGCAAGCCGCCTGTATGTGACCAATGCCGATGGCGAGTTGGTGACTATCGATACCAAAACCAACAAGGTGCTGTCACGTAAGAAGCTGGATGAGTCTAAGGAACACTTCTTCCTGAATATCAGCCTGGATCCGGCAAACCATCGTGCGTTTATTACCGACTCCAAACAGCCACAGGTGCTGGTTGTTGATACCAACAACGGCAACATTCTGCAGAAGATCGACGTGCCGGAATCTCTGGCCGTGCTGTTTAATCCAGCGCGTAATGAAGTCTACGTCACTCATCGTAAAGAAGGCACCGTGAGCGTGATCGACGCCAAGAGCTACAAGCTGTTGGAAACCATCAAGACGCCAACGCATCCAAACAGCCTGGCACTGTCACCAGATGGTAAGACGCTGTATGTGAGCGTGAAACAGGCTTCAAGCCGTGAAAAAGAAGCGACCGATCCGGATGATGTGATCCGCATTGCGTTGAAATAACAGCGTTATTCTCCCTCACCCTAACCCTCTCCCCAAGGAGAGGGAATCGAACGTGCAACGGTTTACGCCAGCGTTTGAAAGCCACAGCGCTGGGGTGGGAAGAATAGTCTCAACCTGGCTTTTTACCCTTTGGCTCCCGCTTCTCTCCCGCTAATGTCAATCCACGTCAAAATCCGCAGACTCCCGAGACTACAGACATTTATTCATCGGCTCGCCAGCATATTGCTAAACGGACATATCATGCAGCACCCTTACGGTCGAACATGAGCGGTCCCTACTAACATTTGCATAACCGGGGAGCCTTCCTTCTCCCCGGTTGATTACCCCATCACCGTGCGATAAAGCAGTTCATCCAGCGATTGGTCGCTGCGGGCCGGGCTGTCGGGCAAGGCTTCCTGCCGGGCATCCGCCGTCAGTTCCTGAGCGATAAACGCGTGGATCCTTTCTCTACGCGGGCCGTAGTCTGCCTCACCTGCGCGCCGTTTCGCCGCCAGTAATTCATGGATTTCCTCCAACAACAGCGGATCCGCCACCGTGCCAGCCAACAGTTGGTCAAAACGCATCGGTGGCACGCCCTTGCCCGCTTCTATCCAGCGCACCGCCAGCAACGGGCGCAGCACGTAGAAGTATTTCTTCAGCCGTACCTGCTCCCCCTGCAAATAGCCACGGAAGTTTTTCCTGGCCATCGACAGGTAGTGCCAACGCGCCCGCTGCGCGGAGAACCACTCCGGCACCACATCACGTAACGCCGCGACGCTCTCAGGGGCTTCCTGATACACCACCGGTGAATCCAGCCACTCGATCAGCGTCGGGTTAGCCCGTTTCAGCAAGCCAAGCGCCTTGCGCCATTCCCAGCCACAGACATCCAGCTCATGATCGATTGGCAGCTCTATCACATCCCTCTGCGCTTCTACCCGCAGATACCATTCTGGTGGATGAACATACAAAAAGCGCACGTCGTAATCGCTGTCCGGCGAGGCAAAGCCCCAGCCGCGACTCCCAGACTCGCAGGCATAAAGCACCCGCACGTCGTAACGTTTTTCTACCTCACCCAACGCTTGCCGGACTCTTTCCCGCATGGCGCTGTCCACGCCGTTTAATTGCTGTTCCATCACGTTATCCTTTTACACACACCACCTGCCGCAGGGTATGGACGATTTCCACCAGTGAAGACTGTGCCGCCATCACCGCATCGATATCTTTATAAGCCATTGGGATCTCATCGATCACCTCGCTGTCCTTACGGCATTCCACATGTTCGGTGGCCCGGATCTGATCGGCCACGGTGAAGCGTTTTTTCGCCGCCGTACGGCTCATGGTGCGGCCAGCGCCATGGCTGCAAGAGCAGAAGCTCTCTTCGTTCCCCAATCCGCGCACGATGAAGCTTTTCGCCCCCATTGAACCGGGGATGATCCCCATCTGCCCTTTCTGCGCAGACACGGCACCTTTACGCGTCACCAACACCGGCTCACCAAAGTGCGTCTCACGTTGCACATAGTTATGGTGGCAGTTCACGGCCTCTTGCTGAGTGGTGAACGGTTTAGTCACGATACGCGACAGCGCTGCCAGCACGTGTTCCATCATCACTTCCCGGTTATGACGAGCAAAATCCTGCGCCCAACCCACGGCTTCCATATAGTCATCAAAATGCTGGCTGCCTTCCTCGAAATAGGCCAGATTACGATCCGGCAGGTTAGCGATATGCTGTTGCATATCCTGCTGCGCCAACGCAATAAACAATGAGCCGATGGCATTCCCCACGCCACGGGAACCGCTATGCAGCATCACCCACACCTGCTGCGTTTCATCCAGGCAAACCTCGATAAAGTGGTTACCCGTTCCCAACGTTCCCAAATGCTGATAGTTGTTGGTTTTCAGCAACTGCGGATATTTGTCGGTCAAACGCTTGAAGCGCGGCAGCAACGTGGCCCAATGCTGATCGACCGTTTGCGGTGGAGTTTCCCAGGCCCCTTTATCTCTTCTGGAACGGGTCGAGGTGCGGCCATGCGGTACCGCCTGTTCGATGGCGCTACGCAGCCCGGCCAGGCTATCCGGCAGGTCGGACGCCACCAGCGAAGTACGCACCGCAATCATGCCGCAACCAATATCCACGCCAACGGCCGCCGGAATAATTGCGCCACGGGTAGGGATCACGCTACCAATGGTGGAGCCTTTACCCAAATGCACATCCGGCATCACCGCCAGATGTTTAAAAATAAACGGCATTTTGGCCGTATTCAGCAACTGCTCACGCGCTTCTGGCTCTACGGGCACGCCCTGTGTCCACATTTTGATCGGTGCGCTGTTAACCGGTGCCATCAACTCATAATTATTCTTCATTCTTTAGTCATCCTTTTTCTTTTGACGTAGTGGATATAGCGAAAGGCGTGCCAACTCGGTCAAAAACACGCATTAAAATCACAATATATTGATATTTAACCAATAAATAATTAATCAAAGATAACTGGCGATGATGCCAACAAGTCGTTATTTTATCTTGCAGGATAGTAATTTATCGCAAGGGATAATATGAAGCGCAGAGTTGTGATCGGCGTGCTGGGCACCACGCTGGATAAACGTGGCAAACGGGAAAACCGCTGGAACAAGTGGCGGCCAACGGTGGGGCTGTGCCAGCAGCCAGACTTGCCGATCGATCGCCTGGAGCTGCTACATCAGCCACGCGATAAAGGTATGGCGCAGCAGGTGGCGGAAGATATCGTGGCAGTTTCGCCAGCCACTCAGGTGGTATTACAGGAAGTAGCACTCAAAGATCCCTGGGATTTGGAAGAGGTGTACAGCGCCTTTCTGGATTTCGCCAGCCGCTATCCGTTTGATACCGAGAACGAAGACTATCTGGTGCATATCACTACCGGCACCCACGTGGTTCAGATCTGCTGGTTCCTGCTGACCGAGGCACGCTACCTGCCTGCTCAACTGCTGCAAACCGCTCCCGGTGAAAAAGCCGATCGCCCGTCCCCGCAAGGGATCTACTCGGTAATCGATCTGGATCTCAGCCGCTATACCGCCCTCACCAGTCGATTCCTGCATGAGCAACAGCGCTCGGTGTCGTTCCTCAAAGCCGGTATTGAAACGCGCAACGCTACCTTTAACACGCTGATCGACCAGATTGAACGCGTGGCCCTGCGCTCCAATGCGCCCATGTTGCTCACCGGCCCCACCGGAGCCGGGAAGTCCTTTTTGGCCGAGCGTATCTACCAACTGCGGCACTCGCGCCATCTGGTGAAAGGCCGTTTTGTCGCAGTGAACTGTGCCACCCTGCGCGGCGATAACGCCATGTCGACCCTGTTCGGCCATGTGAAAGGGGCGTTCACCGGTGCGTTGCAGGCACGGGCTGGTCTACTGCGTGAAGCCGACGGCGGTGTGCTGTTCCTTGATGAGATCGCCGAGTTGGGATTAGACGAACAGGCGATGTTATTGAAAGCCATCGAGGAAAAAACCTTCTTCCCGTTTGGTGCCGATAAAGAAGCCAGCAGCGACTTTCAACTGATTGCCGGTACTCACCGCGATATGCGCGACTGGATAGCCCAAGGCCGTTTCCGTGAGGATTTATATGCCCGTATCAATATGTGGACCTTCCCACTGCCGGGCCTGGCTGAGCGCCGCGAAGATATCGAGCCGAACATCGATTACGAGTTACAGCGCTTTGCCCGCAGCAACCAGACGCAGGTCCGTTTCGATAAAGACGCCAGACAGCGTTACCTGGCTTTTGCCCGTTCCCCGCAGGCAGCTTGGCGCGGAAACTTCCGCGAACTGGGATCTTCCATCGCCCGCATGGCCACGTTGGCGGAGCAGGGGCGTATCAACCAGCCGTTAGTCGATGAGGAAATCGCCCGGCTAAAATCCCATTGGCAGGGATATAGCACTGCGCAATTACCTGTCGAGCTGGCCGATATCGATTTATTTGAGCAAAGCCAGTTGGAGACAGTGCTTAAAGTGTGCCGAACCTCCCCGTCACTTTCCGAAGCAGGTAGACAGCTGTTTGCCGTCTCGCGCCAGCAGAAAAAGCAGCCCAACGATGCCGACCGGTTGCGTAAGTACCTGGCGCGCTTTGGATTAAGCTGGGACGAGCTGCGAAATAGCGGTTGAAAGAGTGCCGCATGCAGCGCCTGTTTAACTATTTCAGCCCCAGATACGCCTTTGCCACCGCCATATCATTGAAGGTGATATCAACCGCAATAGGCGGTTGCCCTTTGCGATAGAGGAAAGCTCCCCAACCGCCCTCATCTTCCGAGTCCGGCTGTGGTTTTTGGCTATCGAAGATCATCCGTTGGTCTTTACCCAACGTAAAGATCAGATAGCGTTTGTCGGTGCTCACCACCTTCACATGTAGCGCTTCAAAACTTTGGGTGATCTCGCTGGCATAATAAGACCAGTCGTCCATGGCGGTAGAGTAATCCATCGCCTGTTCCGAGTTTTCATCGGCAAACGTTTTAAGCTCAGGCTGGATCAGCACCAGCTCCGTTTGCTGCATTGCAAACGCATCCTGTGCGAGCGTTGGGTCATAGGGGCTATAAAGCGTAACCGGGGCAGCAAATGCCATGGCGCTACTTACCGCCAGCACCAGGGCCGAAAGGATACCGAAATTCCGTTTTCTCACGTTCACTCCTGAATGTTCCATCAACCCTCATCGAAACAGAGAGATTATCCCAATATTTGATAGTCGCCCAGTTTTGCCTATAGTAGCAGTCGTACATCGCGATTAAATTGGAATTTTCATGACCCAGCAGCATGTCGTTTTACTTGATGAACAAGGTCAACCCACCGGCGTGATGGAAAAATATGCGGCCCACCAGCGACAAACGCCCCTGCATCTGGCTTTCTCCTCCTGGATCTTCAACCCGCAGGGCGAGTTGCTGATCACCCGCCGAGCGCTGAGCAAAAAAGCCTGGCCCGGCGTTTGGACTAACTCGGTCTGTGGCCATCCGCAGTGGCAGGAGAGCACCGAACACGCCATCGAGCAACGCTGTTTGTATGAAGTGGGCCTGAGCGTGGAACAGATCACCGCCATCGACCCCGATTTCCGCTACTGCGAGACAGACGCCTCCGGCATTATGGAAAACGAAATCTGCCCGGTTTACGCGGCATTGGCTAAGGATGCTGTTGCAGCCAGAGCAGATGAAGTGATGGACTTCCACTGGGTTGATTTACGCGCTTTGCTCTCTGCGGTAACGGTAACCCCCTGGGCCTTCAGCCCTTGGATGGGTCAGCAGTTGGCGAATGCCAAAACGGAGCAAAACCTGATCGCCTTCGCCACTCGCACTTCCGCCTAAACCACTCACCCCGCCATTCCAACCGTTCACCAGCGTATAAAACCGCTGGCTGAAATTCAGATGTCTTTCCCTATCCAGCCTGGCAATGATGAGCTGTTCCTAAACCTGACCCTTACCAGGGGAAGACGCTACAGCTAAATGTCCGACATCTAAGAATCGGATTTATCACTCAATTTTTGCAGATAGGATAAGGATACCTCATGAAACGCGAGGGGATTTTAAAACACCTCCCATGGATGCTGCTGGGGATACTCGGGGCTTCCTGCCTGGGTGTCATCGCATTGCGCCGTGGTGAAAGCATTAGTGCACTGTGGATCATCGTTGCTTCGGTAGCGGTCTACCTGGTGGCTTATCGTTACTACAGCCTCTACATCGCCACCAAGGTGATGCAGTTGGATCCCACCCGCGCCACACCGGCGGTGGTGAACAATGACGGTCTTAACTACGTCCCGACTAATAAAAACGTGCTGTTCGGCCACCACTTTGCGGCGATCGCCGGTGCGGGCCCGCTGGTTGGCCCAGTGCTGGCGGCACAGGTCGGTTATCTGCCCGGTACGCTGTGGCTGCTAGGCGGCGTGGTGTTGGCAGGGGCGGTACAGGACTTTATGGTGCTGTTTATCTCCTCACGCCGTAACGGCGCCTCATTGGGCGAGATCATCAAAAAGGAAATGGGTCCAATCCCTGGCACCATCGCGCTGTTTGGCTGCTTCCTGATCATGATCATCATCCTGGCGGTGCTGGCGCTGATCGTGGTGAAAGCCTTGGCCGAAAGCCCATGGGGCGTGTTCACCGTCTGCTCCACCGTGCCAATCGCGCTGTTTATGGGCGTGTATATGCGCTTCCTGCGCCCTGGCAAGGTGGGTGAAGTGTCGATCATCGGTATCGTGCTGTTGATCGCCTCCATCTGGTTCGGCGGAGTGATTGCCCACGACCCATACTGGGGCCCGGCGCTGACCTTTAAAGACACCACCATCACCTATACGCTGATTGGTTATGCCTTCGTTTCTGCCCTGCTGCCGGTATGGCTGATCCTGGCTCCTCGTGACTATCTGGCCACCTTCCTGAAAATCGGCGTGATCGTCGGGCTGGCGATCGGTATCGTGATCCTCAACCCAGAGCTGAAAATGCCTGCGGTTACGCAGTTTGTTGACGGTACCGGTCCGGTCTGGAAAGGCACCCTGTTCCCGTTCCTGTTTATTACCATTGCCTGTGGTGCCGTTTCTGGCTTCCACGCGCTGATCGCTTCAGGTACCACACCGAAACTGCTGGCCAATGAAATGGACTCTCGCTTTATCGGTTATGGTGCCATGCTGATGGAATCCTTCGTTGCCATCATGGCGCTGGTTGCGGCTTCTATCATCGAGCCTGGCCTGTATTTCGCCATGAACACCCCACCGGCGGCTCTGGGCATCACCATGCCAGACCTGCACCGTCTGGGTACCGAAGATGCGCCGATGATCATGGCCTCACTGCGTGATGTTTCCGCGCATGCTGCCGCAACCGTCAGCTCCTGGGGCTTTGTGATTACCCCAGAGCAGATCCTGCAAACGGCCAAAGACATCGGCGAACCTTCGGTACTGAACCGTGCCGGTGGCGCGCCAACTCTGGCTGTCGGTATCGCTCACGTGTTCCATCAGGTCATCCCTGGCGCGAACATGGGCTTCTGGTATCACTTCGGTATTCTGTTCGAAGCGCTGTTCATCCTGACCGCTCTGGATGCAGGTACCCGTTCTGGTCGCTTTATGCTGCAAGACCTGTTGGGTAACTTCGTGCCGTTCCTGAAGAAAACCGATTCGCTGGTGGCCGGTATTGCCGGTACCGCAGGCTGCGTTGGCTTGTGGGGTTACCTGCTGTATCAAGGCGTGGTCGATCCGTTGGGCGGCGTCAAGAGCCTGTGGCCGCTGTTCGGTATCTCCAACCAGATGCTGGCTGCCGTAGCGCTGGTCCTGGCCACCGTGGTATTGATCAAGATGAAGCGCACCAAGTACATCTGGGTAACCGTGATCCCAGCCGTTTGGCTGCTGATCTGCACCACCTACGCGATTTGCCTGAAGCTGTTCAGCGACAATCCGCAGCTGGAAGGCTTCTTCTACCAGGCCAGCCTGTACAGAGACAAAATCGCCGAGGGCGGTGCTGAACTGACCGCACAGCAGGTTGCCAACATGAACCATATCGTGGTGAACAACTACACCAACGCCGGTTTGAGCATCCTGTTCCTGCTGGTGGTGTATAGCATCATCTTCTTCGGTATTAAAACCGCCATGGCGGCGCACAAAAACCCGAAACGTACCGATCAGGAAACGCCATACGTGCCGGTTCCTGAGGGTGGCGTCAAAGTTTCGTCGCACCACTGATGGTGATTTGATGGATACCCTGCATAATGATAATACGTTATGTAGGGTATTTTTCTTTGGAGTAAACCCATGTTCGGAAACCTCGGCCAGGCGGGTAAATATCTCGGGCAGGCAGCACGCATGTTAGTGGGCGTGCCTGACTACGATACCTACGTCCAGCATATGAAAGACAACCATCCGGACAAGCCGGTGATGACCTATAAAGAATTTTTCCGCGAACGCCAGGATGCCCGCTACGGTGGCGATGGCAAAGGCGGTATGCGCTGTTGCTAGTTAAGTAAGTACAAGGACCAGGCATGAAACCCATTGCAGTCACCATCCTGACGGGCTTTTTGGGCGCGGGCAAAACCACCCTGCTGCGCCACATTCTGAATGAAAACCACGGTTACAAGATTGCCGTCATCGAGAATGAATTCGGTGAGGTGCCGATCGATAACGCGCTGATTGGTGACCGCGCCAGCCGCATCACTACCCTCAGCAACGGTTGTATCTGTTGCAGTAAATCCAACGAGTTGGCAGACGCGCTGCTGGATCTGTTGGACGGCGTCGAGCAGGGGCAACTGGAATTCGACCGGCTGATTATTGAATGCACCGGCATGGCCGATCCCGGCCCGATCACCCAGACCTTCTTCTCGCACGACGTCATCGGCCAACGCTTCCTGCTGGACGGCATTATCACGCTGGTGGATGCGGTACATGCCGATCAACAGTTGAACCAGTTCACTATCTCGCAGGCCCAGGTGGGCTATGCCGACCGTATTCTGCTGACCAAAACCGATGTGGTACCGGATAACGAAGCGCTGATCCAACGTTTACAGCTGATGAACGCCCGCGCGCCGGTCTATAAGGTGACGCACGGTGATGTCGATCTCGGCGTGCTGTTTGATATCGAAGGCTTTGTGCTTAACGATAAGCTCAACCTGGCAACCCCCGTTTTCCGCCGCATTCCGCAAGCGCAAAATAATATCCAGTCAATCGTGGTGTATCACGACCAGCCGCTGGAGCTGATGCAGATTTCCGAGGTGATGGAAGGCTTATTATTGAAGTTCGCCGATAACCTGCTGCGCTACAAGGGGATTTTGTCGATCAAAGACGAACCGCGCCGCCTGCTGTTTCAGGGTGTGCAACGGCTGTATAACGCCGACTGGGACCGTGAATGGCTGCCAGAAGAAGAGTGCAAAAGCACGATGGTGTTTATCGGCATCGATTTGCCGGAAGACGAAATCCGCGCGAGGTTTGCAGCGCTGGGTTGAACGTTGGGGGCGATGTTGGTTGTTAAAGCTGCCAAGTCGCCTTGCTTCCATAGAGCTATTACATAGATACAATGAAACCACTGCCAATCTATTGTAGATAAGTAATAAAATCGAGTAAGGATAGAGCAGAGACTTTACGCTAGCCCTCATAATCTGCAAGTCTCTGCCGCATTTTGCGATCACAATTCCAACCAATGGAACAACTTCTTGTAAATCCATCCAGTCTGTTTTTTGCGCGGATCTATTGCGGTATTGTCTCCCCAATGAAAGCGCCCTGTCATTTTCTTCAAGGCAATAAAAAGGTATATACTTAGTTAGTACCTTGATGAGGATTTATCTATGAGTAAACAGGCCGTTTTTACCATGAAGCTTGAAGCCGAACTACGCGATACTTTTATGGCTGCCGCCGAGGCGGAGCATCGCCCAGCATCACAAGTTGTTCGTGAGCTTATGCGACAATATATTGAACGCCATGAGTATCGCCATTTTTTGGAAGAAAAAGTCAATGCAGCCCGTCAATCTATAGCGAACGGGGAGAGTGTTGAACATGAAGATGCCAAGGCTATTTTTGCAGCGCGAAGGGCAAAAGTTAAGGGTAACTAGTGAGAGTTCATTGGACGAAACAGGCGCTTGATGACAGCCAACAGATATGGGATTACCTTGTCGAAAAAAATCCCGATGCAGCCATCAAGATGGACGAACTGTTTGAAGCCACAGCCGAACGCCTCGCAGCATTTCCTTTCATGGGGCATGAAGGGGAAGTTGTTGGAACACGTGAAGTTTTTCCACATCAAAATTATCGCTTAGTGTACGAAATTCAGTCAAATACAGTTTGGATAGTCGCTTTGGTTCATACATCTCTGCTTTGGCCTAGAACAACTCCATAGGTGTTAGAAAACACAGGCGATAAGCTAAAAATAGTGACTGGGCGAACCAATAAACAACCAAAAGGAATTCAGCATGATCGCCAGGCTTCAACGCGCTAACTCTCTCCGTGATACAACATTGGCCAGCCATGCTTTATCGCGCTTATTGCTCTGCCTATGCCTGGCGTTCGGGGCCAACACGGCGGTGCAAGCCGCTTCTTTCGATTGTGAGAAAGCCACCAGTGATATCGAACATAGCATCTGCAATAGCCCAGACCTTAGCAGTCTCGACAGCCAACTGACCGAAAATTACCGGTTAGCAATGGCAAGCCTACCAGGGGATCAGGCCGACGCGTTACGCACCGAGCAACGTAGCTGGTTGAAGCAGCGGGATGCCTGCAACGCTCAAGAAAGCTGCCTGAGCGATTTATTTAGCCAACGCGCCGCCCAGTTGCAGAACACCGCCAAGCAGGCCGCTTCGGCGCTAGATAACATCATCGCCAGCATTCCGGCAGACCCGGTTACGGCGGCACAGCAGTTGCAGCTTTATCGCGGCCCGCTGGCCTCCGCCTGGCTGATTTACCTGCATCAGTTTGCGCCCACCAGCAAGGTCACGGATGCCGAGGTAGAAACCAGGCATCAAAGCGCGATCAAGGCGATGAACGATGACACATTCTCCCAGTCAGTGTTACGTGATATCGAGAACGATCCCAAGACCGGCCATGATGTCGCTGTTTTAACGCTCTTACGCATGACCATTGAGCGAGCCGGCTACGAAAACGCCGATGGCCGCCCCTATGCGCACTGTTTTATCTTCAAGCAGCAGGGCGCAGCGGCTTATGAAGCCTTTGGGGCGTTATATGGATCATCTCGTGATTCACAGGCTCCCATTTGCTCGCCGCAGGGCGATCTGTTTGAACGACCGGCCTGGCAGCAACTTACCAAGTCAATAGAACCGATGATTGGCAAGGCCAGTGAGAATTCCGGTACCATCCGCTTTGCCAGCTATGCCGATTGGGCCATGTTCCGCCTGCGCGCCACCGTCTCCCCCGAGGATTTCCTCAAGCCAAGTCAGAACACGCCAGCCACGGGCGATCCTGCACAGATAATCCGCAGTTGGTCAGATGATAAGGTTTGGCCGAAAGAACAACGCGAGCAACTGCTTGTCGCCATTGAACCGGCGCGTCTGGCGACCATGGGCTGGTTGCAAACCGAGAAACATTTCTCGGCCAGCGATGCGGCTAAAGCTGCCGATGCGATAGTGAACACCTGGCTCAGTGACAGAATGGACTTTATCGGCGAGATGAGCGGGCCGGAGGACTGACTGATAAATGCGGTGAGGGGGATCTCACCGCACGCAATTTTGCCCAGGCTTAAAACGCATCCTGCTGCAAGTAGCTCCAAGCATACTGCGCATACAGCTCCGCGCCGGTCGCCATCACGTCTTCGTCGATATTGAAGCAGCCGTGGTGGTGCGCCCAGTCGGTGCCTTTCTCCGGGTTGCCGCAGCCCAACAGGGCAAAGCAGCCGGGGATATTTTCAATAAAGAAGCTGAAATCCTCACCGCCGGTCGTCGGTTTCTCGGCAAACAACACCTCGTCGCCGAAGGCCGAGCGCACTACCGATTGTGCCAGCAACGCGCTGCGTTCCTCGTTGATCACCGGCAAGGTGCCGTAAGTGTATTCCACCTGTGCGGTCGCGCCATAAATGGCCGCGGTATGCTCTGCGTAACGTTCAATCGCCGCCTTGATACGCTCACGTGCCTCGACGTTAAAGCAGCGCACCGTGCCGTCCAGCACCGCATTTTCAGCAATCACGTTAAACCGGGTGCCGACTTCCATTTTGCCGATGGTCACGACTGCCGACTCTAACGGCGAAGTTTCACGGGAAACGATCGCCTGCACGTTCATCACGAAGGCCGAAGCAACGACCGCTGCATCCACACAGGCTTCTGGCATTGAGCCGTGGCCGCCGCGCCCTTTGAACTTCACCTTCAGCAAATCCGCAGAAGCAAAAGTAGAGCCGACATTACAAGACACCTTGCCCGATGGGCTGGTGGTCCAGATATGCATACCAAATGCGTTATCCACGCCCTCGATCGCGCCCTGCTTCACCATTTCACGCGCGCCTTGAGCAATCTCTTCGGCAGGTTGGAAAATCAGCCGCACGTTGCCACGCAGGCTTTCACGGTTTTCATACAAGGCTTTCGCCGCCGTCAGTAGCATGGCGGTGTGGGCATCGTGCCCACAGGCGTGCATTTTCCCGTCGGTTTGCGATTTATAACTTAATGAGTCGTTGAGTTCCTGTACCGGCAACGCATCCATATCTGCGCGTAGGGCCACGGTCTTGCCAGGCTGCCCACCGGTAATCTCGGCAATCACGCCCGTTGGCGTCGTCAGACGATAAGGAATACCAATCTCCTCCAGCGCTTGCGCCACCTTCTGGGTGGTACGCACCTCTTCCCAAGGCAGTTCCGGATGAGCATGCAGATCGCGACGGAACGCAATCATCGCCTCCACGTGGGCTTTAATGGATTGCGCGATAGCTTGATTAGTCATAACTGCTTGCCTCTGTGATCTCTTTTACCGTTTGAAAAATAACGTCGATGCCTTTCTGAATTTGCTCATAGTCGGTCCACTCGTCGGGGTGGTGGCTCAGGCCGTCCTTGCTGGGAACAAACACCAGCCCCACGTCGGTGATACCGGCAAAAATCATCGCATCATGTCCGGCTCCGCTGACCATAGTCCGGTGGCTCAGGCCCAGCGCTTCACTGTGTTTTTGCAGCTGGCTGTGGATACCGCTGTGCAGACGCGTCGGCTCTACCAGCAACGGTTGTTCAATCTGGCAGGCGATCCCCGCCCCGGCCTGCTGTTGGATACAGGCTTTGGTTTGCTCAACCACCTGTTGCAGCTTATCCAAGCGCTTAGAACGGATATCGACGGTGAAAATCACCTTGCTCGGTATCACGTTCGCCCCGTTAGGGAACACCTGAATTTTCCCCGTGGTGGCGACCGTTTCATCACCGGCCTCGCGGGCAAAATCGCCAACGCGAGAGATCACCTGGCTGGCAGCCACTAGCGCATCATGGCGGCGATCCATCGGCGTGGTGCCCGCATGCCCGGCCTTACCGGTGATGGTGACAACCAACTGAGTGATACCGACGATCACGTCTACCAGACCAACGTCTAACCCTTCCTGTTCCAGCACCGGCCCTTGCTCAATATGCAGCTCGATAAACGCCTTGAGGGTTTGCGGCTCCCGCACCACGCTGGCCACCCGATCCGCATCAAAACCGACTTGCGCCATGCACTGTGCCGCCGATTGCCCCTGGCTATCGCGCAGACGATGCAGCTCTTCAGCATCCACCTTACCTGCAATCGCACAGGAAGCCAGCAGGCCACGGCCAAAGCTGGCCCCTTCCTCTTCCACCAGCGCCACCACTTCTAGCGGGTAACGCGGCAATAACCGATGTTCTTGGAACAGCTTGGCCACTTCCAACCCCATCACCACTCCGGCAGGGCCGTCGAAAGCGCCACCGTTGGGCACAGAATCAAAGTGGGAGCCGATCATCACGCTCGGCAATGCCGGGTCCTGCGCCTGGCTCTTACCAAAGATATTGCCGATGGCGTCCTCACGTACGCTGAGGCCCGCTGCCTCCATCTGCGCCTTGATATAAGCCCGCGCCTGTTGGCCTTGTGGGCTGTAACTCATACGCGTCGTGCCTTCGCCCGGCGTAGCCGTAAACTCGGCCAGTTGTTCCAGATGCTGCTGAATACGCAGCTGATTTGCATAGCTCATGACTTATCCTGCGATTGGGGTGATGTAACCGACCATAACGCCTGCCAGCACCACGGAAACCATCGTCACGGAAATAAATCCGCCGACCAGCATCGGTGCCAACATGTGGTGCGTCAGGATCTCACGCTCTTTTTCGTCTTTGGTCAGCGCCGTTATCGCTTCGTTGGTGATGATGTAATCCGCCGGGAAGCCATACATCGCCGTCAGGGAGATCGCGAAAGCCATCTCCATGCTGACGCCAAGGAATTTACCCACGATCCACGAGACGACAAACATGCCCACCACCGCCACGCCGATCAGCACAAGCATCGGGAATACCAGCCGCAGCAGCATTTCCGGGGTTGCTCTGTTCAGGGTGTCAAAGATAAACAGCATCAGCCCCATCACCGCAAACCCGAAGCCGTTGGCCTTCTGCAACGGTTGTTTTTCCAGGAAACCGATCGTGGCGGCCACTACGCCAAACAGCAAACACAGCACGAACGGGCTGATGGTGACCACCGGGGCCAGCAGGTCTGATACCAGATAAGCCAGGTAGCCTACCAGCGCCAGACGCAGAAACTTGAAGTAGCTGGTATTGTAATGAGCCGGGATCAGGCCAAACATACGCGGCATTTTTTCTTCCGCGCTGACCGTGGTTGGCATTTTATCGGCTGGCAGTAGTGCGGCAGATTCGTGCCATTCGCCATTGCGATATTTTTGCAGCACGCGTTTGCCTTCCCGCTGCAGCATGATGGCGGTTAACGGATAACCGGCAAACCCCTGCATTACGTAGATCAGGATAGCGAATACCGAGAGATCAACCAGGCCCGCGCTGGCAGCCCCCTTAGACATGATCAACGCCGAAACGATGCCGCCAACCAATGGGGGAATGGTCACGATGGCGGTGTTCATATCAAACATCAGCATGCAGGTCGCAAACACGGCGGCGATAATGCCAGCAATCCCCGACAGCGAGATCACAATGGTTTTCCATTGCCGCATCAGCTCAGGTACCGAGAGCAGCGTCCCCATGTTAGTGATCAGCAGATACATCAGCATCACCGCTACCGCCGGTGTGATACCGGCCAGGCTGACGATATCCTTCGGGAAAAACGTCCAGTAGCCGAACAGGAACAACACCGCGCAGACAAATACAGAAGGGATCCAGGCTTTAGTACGCACGGATACCGCATCTCCCAGGTATAAAATCACCATTACAATCAAAAGCGCTAACATCTGTGACATAGAATATTTCCGTTCTTATATTTTTTAGAAGTCCGTTTAGGATAGTCAAATCCACTAAGTTACAATAATAATTCAGTTAACAACTCTACCTTGCTGGGCGGAAATGACCGATTTTCAGAAGAAAACCTCAAGAAATGGGGCATTCTCACCAATTCCGATACTAAACAGCTATGGCAGGGGAATAAAGGAAAAAATCAGAAATAAATCTGCTGAGTGATTTTAATTTCTGCCATAGAGGATCCCCAGGCCGCTCTCTCCACCCCATTGGCAAACTACAGCAATCCAATGAGGTGTCTCAATGCTTAACGGTTGCTTATAAATAACTGACCGTCAATAAATTGGGGTGAATCAGCAACGGCTGAATCTGCTGGTTCAGCCTGGCTAAATGTTTTATAACCCTATTTAGTGACCTTGAGTGGCAAACATTTTGAAAAGGACCTTGAGTTTGAAATATGCATCGGTACCGTTAAATCAAAACCAAAATGGTTGGTTAAAACCCGATCTGCGCCCCACCGTTTACCCAACGCTGATCGGCGATACCGAGGCCGACTGGGTGGTCGTGGGCTGCGGCTTTGCCGGGATTTCCTTCGCCAGACGGCTGGCCAATCAAGATCCTAAATTGAAGATCCTCATCGTTGATTCGGCCTGCGCGGCTGAGAGTTCTTCGGCTAGAAATTCAGGGTTTATTATCGGATTACCCCATAATATTGGCAGCTCGACGGCAGAGTTGAAAAAAGCCCAGTCGTATCGCTCTTTATTACAAGAAGGGATCAATCAATTAACCCAGCAAATTGAGCAACAGGGGATCGAATGCGAATGGGAGAATGCCGGAAAATATCACTGCCAGGTTGATGCGACTAATCAGCGGGTGCTCAAAGAATATACCGATAATCTCGATACCATGAACGAACCCTATCAAATAATGGATAAGGAGGCGCTGTATCGAAAATTGGGTACTCGTTTTTACAATAAGGGCATCTATACCCCAAGCTCGATCCTGGTTAATCCTGCCAGCCTGATCGTCGGCCTGGCAAATAATCTGCCGGACAACGTGACGATGTATAACCATACCCCGGTGATGGCGATCCAGCACGGTAGCGTGACGCAGGTGGTTACCCCCTTTGGCACGATTAAAACAGCCAACGTGATGTTAGCCACCAACGCCCTCTCCAGGGAACTGGCTCCGGTTACCAGCCAGCAGGCGGCAATGGCTACTTTCGCCAGCATCACCGCACCATTAACCGCAGAGCAACGCCAAAAGCTGCCAACCATGAACAGTTGGGGGCTGACACCGGTCAACGCGATCGCTGGAGCAACGGTGCGCTATACCCAGGATCATCGTTTCCTGATCCGCCAACATGTGACGCCAGCCTTGAACGGCCGGATCACCGCTGCACAGACCTATCAAGCGACCCTGTTGCATCAGCAGATTTTCAACAAGATATACCCGCAGCTGAGGGATGTGCCGCTGACAAGTACCTGGTCTGGCACCATCAGCGTCACCCGTAATGGCGCGCCGGTTTGGGGCGAGTTGAAGAAAGGCATTTATACCGCCGGGGGCTGTAACGGCGCAGGCGTGTCCAAGCAAACCATTGCCGGGACGTTATTGGCGGACTATGCGCTAGGGATCGACCATCCGCTGATTGGCGCGATGCAGGAACTCGGTAAGGCAAACTACCTGCCGCCTTCGCCAGTGCTGGATATTGCGATTGGCGTTTCTTTGATGAAAGAGCGCTACCTGGGGCGCAAGGAAGTCTAGCTTTGGTGGTGAACTGGGGTGGGGATCCTATCCCTGCCCCTGCTCGAAACACTGCTCCCCAAGACGCTGATACTTGTTGAACCCGATAATAAACTTGCGATTCTGCCCACGCAGATCGGCACCACGATAGCTTTCCCCCGGCAACAGATTGAACACCTTGGCGGTGTCATCCTGCCCGTCGCAGCCCTGATGGATCATCACGCGGAAATAGGTATTGCCGGTGTTTTTCAACACCCCGGCCAGCGGATCATAGTGATAAGTGAAACGCATCTTGCGCGGGCGAATTACCATGATGGTATCTAGCGCCATGGTCGGGGATACCAGCGGTGTCTTGTCTCCCCCCTGCATCTCCATCAAGTTGGCCGGGATCTCCTGGATCACTATGCGATAATAGCGCTCGCGCTCGTCCGCCGGGCCGCGATAGAAGATCTTGAAATATTCCCACGCTCCCGGCTCCAGTATTTTGCGCAGTGGGGTATAGAGCAGTTCGCCCTGTTCTAGGGGCTGAGGTTGTTCATCAACCCCCGGTTTGGCAATCCGATAGGCAGCGATCACATACAGATTGGTCTCTTTGGTGTTGTTAACAAACTGGCGCGAGAAGAAGGTGCGATCGCTCTCCAGAGTAAATACTCCGGACGAGAGGTAAATCGCCTGCGCCGGAAACGCCAACATCAGCCCCGCTAGCCACCACCCTAGTCTTATCGTCATTTTCGATCCTATTGGATATCAGGGCCGGTCCAGACCGCTCTGACCCTTACCTCACCGGTGGCGCTGACAATCCCCATCCAATCCCGCCCATCCAGGGTCCACATTGAATTACCCTCATTCATCGGGAAGCTGAGAGACAACTCGGTGCGATAAAAGCTGCCATCGTTTTGTGAAGGAACCGGCCAGGCGGTTCTTACCCAACGAGCCGCATTCAGGCTGATAGGTGCATCATCACAGCTGGCACGCGTGCGGACAACTTGCCCGACGTTGTCGGTATAAGCCAGATAGGCCGAGAACGGCACCCTAAGCTTACCGTCGGTAGAGGAAAAGACGCAGTACGGGCGCCCATTGACCTGCCCTGCCGGACCGTAAACCTGCGCGGTAATGCTATCAGCCTGTCTTGGGCCAGAGGTAGTCACAATATAGTCGAACACGATCGGCGGTTCTGTGCTGCCGACTTTGCCTTCACGCTTGGGATTAAGCACCAGGTCTTTGGAGATAATGCTAATCCCATAATCGCGCGGGATCAGCAAGATAGTGTTCGAAGGCGAGAATTCGTAATATCCGGACTGCGGTGCCACCGTACTGGTAAACAGGAAAGTGAAGAAATCCTGGCTGTGGCTCAGATCAACACCCCGATCGATCAGGTTCTTCAGGAAGGTCTGCGATAAAAAGACATAAATACCGCCGCTACCGGCTTTGATCAAATTCGCCGCGTTGGTCGTGGCGCTGTAGTTCACCCAACCACTGGCACCATCGGCACTCAGGCGAATGGTATTTGCCGCAGGCGTAAACCCAAGCGCAGCAGTGTTGAGCTTCATGTTCATGCGCATCGGCGAAAGGGTACTCCCCTGCATCTGATAAGACACCAGCTTACAGATCGCGCCACTCAGTGAGCCAATGTAGCCCACAGAGCAGAACTGAGAACCCGTTCCCATCACCGGATTGCCATTGCTGTCGATAAAAATTTCCTGCAGTGCGTTGGTAGATTCCAACTGCAAATTACCCGCTTTGGTGATGGTGAACTCATGGCTGGTCTGTGAACCGCCTACGCTGACGCAGCTTTGCCCTGCTGCAGGGTTGTAGTCCGTGCGGGTAGAGCAGAAACGGTATTTATAAATTTCCGTCGAGCCTACCGACACATTTTTAAAATACTCATAAGCCGAATCAGAGAAAATACCACGCCCATAACGCGCTTCACCGCTGCTGGTGTTAACCGCCACGTGATAAACGCCATTATCACCAATATAGCCCGGCAGATAACCGTTCGAGGGGCAACCGCTACCATTATTCATACAGCGGTTACCGATAAATGGCCGAGCGATGGGAGAATCCTCCAGCCAGATATCGGCGAACGAATTGGTCTGGATCAGCCCGGTATAGCCCATATAGCCCAAACTGCGTTGGTCGCCTGACGCATATTTGGTAAACGCGTTGGCCCCGCTGAAACGGGGATCGGTGCTCTGTGGCGTGATGAAGTACTCTCCATCCACCTGATTTTCGATAAAGAAATAACTGTTGCTCACGTTGGCCGCCTGGCTAGAGAAGGCAGCCAGCATCAGTACCCCAACCAACTGGCAAATATTACGCAGTTTCATGTCACACCCTTTGCTCATCGTTGTGCCAGTATGGTCTGCACGTTGCACACCACATCGCCGACCCACTTCACGCCCTTGGCCTTGGCCAAATCCAGATCGACTTCGCAAATACCATTATCTGGCATGGTCAATGACACGCTCGGGTAGCGTTTATCAACGTCCATCTGGAAGGCGCCCGTCGCATCCGTAATGGTTTTACCGATGTGGTTACGCACAGCGGCATTGGCGATCGCCCGGCCATTTTCCATGGTCATACGGCCGAACACCGTCACTAACTGTTTCACTTCCGGCTCATAAACGGCGACGTTGCCCGGATACAGCGTGACATTGCGAGTGCGCCCCTTAACGATGTCAAAGCTGTCCATCGAGTTTTTATCGTTCATCAGTTCAACCTTGTAGCTCGAGTACGGCGGCAACGGGATAAAGTTATTCTTACCGCTCAGCGGATAGCTGCGGCCATCGATCTGAGCCGACAGCACCGCATCGTCGATGAAGCCGGTTTTTACCAACACCCCAGATTTCTCCTGAATACCGCTGGCGGCGAAGTTCTTATCGCTGTAGGCCACTGCACCGCGCGCAGTCAGGTTGCCATTGAGGCGATTGTTGTCAGGCCGTGAGAGCGACAAGGTCCCCGCGCTGTATTTGGTATCGAAGGCAGCATAGCCAGAGGCCGAATAAGCACTGTCACCGTTGTGCTTATCCTTGACCAGCTTGGCCAGGTTGAAACCGGCAGAGGTAAACGCCGAGTCATCGAAGCTCTTGTTGCCGGCCAGGTTGGCCCGCACGTTGCCATTGTTGGAAGACACACCGGTGCTTAACCAGGCGGCCAGCGGCAAAGAGAAGTCCAACGAGATATAGCGCTGGTTGGTGCTATTGGACTGGAAATCATAGCGATAACGCTGGATACCGGCGCGTAGATTGACCGTGCCATAACGCCCGGAGAATAGTGACGTGGAGTATTCCAGGTTGTTAGAGGTACTACGTTCGCGCTTATCTACCGTGCGGCTAAGCGTAAGCTGCCCACCACGTTCAAAGAACCGGCTCAGGCTAAGGGTTCCGCCATAGGAATAGCTGTCCGACTCATAGACCGGCAACTCCTTACCGATATGGCTCTTCTCCCGGTTGGCCCACACGCTGCCGAAGCCTTTCGGTAGCATAAGGCTGGCGCTTAAAATATTGCGGTAACGCCCGCCCTGCGACAGCAACCCCTGCCAGCCCAAGCTCGCGAACTGGTTCACGTTGAGGTTGATCGAAGTTTCATTCACCACCTTCTTGTCGAAGGTATAGGTCGAGGTTTGCACTGCCAGGCCAAATATCGCCGGGACCGAGGCGATCTTGAGAATTTCCGGGATCGACATGGCCGCCGACGCCCCTGCCAGATAGGTTTCGTTGGTGGTGCTGCCATTGGTGCGGTTATTGCGGCTGTCGTAATTAACATATCCGCCATAGAGCTGCCAGTTAAGTTCTTGCGCCACGCCATTATTGCCAGAGAAGGCTTTGTTGATCGTCTGGCGCATACGCGAATGGGTTTTGCCGTCGATCACCACATCGACATCAACGTCATAAATCCCATACGGCAGACGGCTGGTATCAACCTCAAAGCTGCCCATCGGGAAATTCTGGATGTTCAACAGACGCCCCTGCCGGTAGATATGGACTTCACCCGCGCTAGGTAAGAATACGGTAATTGGCGTTAGCGAATATTGGGTATTCTGGATCTGGGTAGCGGACTTATTGCCATAGGTGACGCCGTACACCTTGCTGGAGTTAAGTGCCGATAGGTTCCCCAACGATTGCAGGTTCCAGGTGTCAACCAAGCCAAATGCCAGACGGCGTCCGCTCATGTCCCGTTCATACATGGCGCGGTAAAGCTGAGAATCCTGCTGGGACTCCCCAATACCGTAAAACGAGCCGTTCACATTGAAATGATGCTCCGCAAAGCCGAAGGTGTTATCCAGGGTCAGATAGTTATTCGAGGTGTTCTCGCCCTTTTTTAACTGCGAGCGGTAAACACCGAGATCGTAATTTAGCACCGAACTGAAATGCGGCACCGAAGAGAGTCCCAGAAGACTCGTCCGTGGGATAATTGCGGTCCCCAAGCTTTTTTCACTCACGTCCAGCGTCAGTACAAATGAACGGATATTCAGGTTCAAATCGGCATCGGACGAAACGGCAATATGGGTATTTTGATCAAAGAAACGATCTTTCAGACCACGGATCAATGTCTGGGTCGTCTCGGCCAACGTTGCCCCTTCAGACTCTTCCGCCAGCGTAATTTCTCTTATCATCAGGCGGTCTTTTTCCAGCACCACCAGCGCATCCGCTACCTTTTGTTTTTCTTGTTGGTTGCCACCTTTGTAACGTAGCAATACAGGAATGGTCATACCTTCGGTCAGCGCCTGACCAAATACCCCCGGGATAAGATAATTTCCTAAACGAACATCCTGTAGGTTTCTGGCGTTAGCCTGCATAGACATCAGAGCCGCAGCAATACACAACGCTACGGCCTTGGTTCTTGTCCTTAAGATGAAATTATTACCCATTTGCTTCCCCAAATAGCCTCCTAACCCACACCTGGAAAACATTTACGATGCAGGTAATGAGTAAAGAGGCTATTTCACGTTGATATAATCTTCGTTGTGCCAAATGCCAACGCTGAGTTTTTGATTATTGATATCAACAAATTTCAAATGCACGCCTAATCCCGGCATAACGTAATAACGCTCACGGCACCCTTTAGTTTTCTCTTCACTGGTCTGTGGCTGCTTACAGGGACCAAATGCCACCACGCGGAAAGAGCTGTTTCCGGTGTTATAAGCAACACCATCTCGGTATTGATAATCGAACTTATCCTTCCGTGGTGTGACGACCATAATGGTGCTTATGGTTGCCGAGGTGGTTGCCGAAGCGGATTTTTTGGTCTTTGACAGCCCCTCTTCGGTAACCGGATTATCATTCCAGATTAAACGGTAATAACGCTCTTTATCGTCCTTAGGCCCGTAATAGAAAACGCGGAAAACATCTTTCCCCTTGCCGGGCAATATCAGGTTGGATGGCGTGGCCATTATTTCCTGCTTGCTCTCCATTGGGATCACTTTGCCACCTTCCATCGGGGAGGAAATACGCTCGACCCTCAGGCTGACCAGACGGGCATCATCCACGGTATTAATCACCTCCTTGGCGATAACGCTCTGCTCAGGGGAAATGATTGATGTAATCGCGCCAACGTTAATTGCACCGGCGTGAGTACAATAAAATAGTGCTGAGCACATCAGCGTAGGAAACCATCTGTTCATCATGTATTCCATAAGGATCGGGGCTATTCACCCCAATCCTGACTACGTTAAGACAACAAAATCACTTACAGGGTGGTGAAAGTACCGTCCCAAGTTGCTGTGAATTCAACGTTTACGTTGCCATCCCAGTAACCATCGGTCAGGTCTTTGAACGCAGTATCAGCACCGGCAACGGTCGCTTTCGCGATATCAAAGGCGAACACGCCCTGAGTGCTGGTACGGTTAGCACCGGCATAAGCACTTTCCATAGCCAGAGCAGACAGGCCAGCGCTGATGCCTGCTGAAGTATCGATCATCACCATATCGCTGCTTTCAGACAGTGCTTTGCCGTTCCACTTAACGCCAACGGTCAGCGCAGAGTCATCGCTTGCGCGGTTCAGGGTGTTGGAGATGATTTTAGAGGTCAGTTTGAAATCACTCGCGCCAGACTGGCCAGCGATGGTGATATCGAACGCGCCGTCTTGAGAGTTAAAACGCTCCAGACCTTCTGCGTAATTAAAGGTCAGTGACTTTATCGGGGTAACAACCAGCATGCTGCTGGTATCTTTAATGGCTTTTGCATCCCAAGACGCTGTCGCGTTCGCAGTACGAGTGTCCGCATTAGCCAGATTAATTGTTCCCAACGCTGAAGCTGCAATCAAAGCCAGAGCTAACTTCTTCATAAAATTTCTTCCTTTATTTATATCAATTAATTTCCCGCCAATATTTACTGGCGTGGCACAATAAATGCGACACAAGGGCGCATTCGAAAACTAAAATTTTCGAAAAGGTCCTACGGCAATTAAACAACGAAATATCTGCGATATAAAATCACCGCATATTTCATTTAATTTTTATAGCCCTATGATAATAGGTAGTTATAGTTTATCTGACAGAGTGATAGGCCTGAGTGAAAATATCATTCATTTTAGTCAACCCCATCTTGCCTAAAATATTATGGCGTAGGGCATAAACCGTTTTAGGACTAAGCCGCAACCTGTTGGCGAGATCGCCCACGGTGACACCATGTATCAGAGTACGTAATAAACATATCTCACGCGAAGACAGCCTGACTTGCGATGTTGAAGAAACCCGCTCCCCGGCAATAACATGATCGATTTTAGCAAAAATGTCACTGGACTCGCCCGTTCTCTGGATCACAGAATCAACCTGCCGAAACATGCTCTTATAATAATTGGCCAAGGGCAACAGGTAACTATCGGTGACCAGCACAATGCGATTACAAGCAGAATACATTAGCCAGTCCTGCTCCAGAAAAAGGCGCAGGTTAGCTAATTGAAAGTCAACAAATACGACTTTGAGTTGCTCCGGGGAAGTATTAACTGAATTACAGTAACCTACGATGCCTTCACGGAAATACTTATTGGTATCTGGCCAGGTTAAAGGTCTTTTTGATGGAGAACCGGCCTGCGGCAGGCACCCAAAATCCAATATATTTAGCATAAGGATCCCTTCCTTTCTTTACTATATTACCAACTCCATTACGCCGTTGGATGAGCAGAATACCATTTAGCAAAACTAAGTTATTTCTTAATTTTCAAAACAATATTAATGGCTAAAAACAATTATTCAAAATCGGTTAAAACGATCGCGAATGGCTTTATTCATCGATAATACCTATCAAGTTGTTATTATTCATTATGAAAACTCCTAGGATTAAGAGTATATATTTTAGTTTAAAAAGTTAATTAGGAAGCTCATAGTCAACTAAGAATATTCTTTATACACCCACACTTTATAAATAAGCTTTTTCTTAAAAAATGCTGGTACAGCAGTAGATAAAGGGTATTAGCGGACGAATAACGCACAAGGATGATCAAGAACATTTCCATAAAAGTAACACTATAACGTGTTGCTTAGCTCGCGAATCAGAATAGTCTCACCCCCTCCCGTTTAACAGACACGACAGTGCAACATAATGGCAACGAAATGAGCATTTAATGAGCGATTTAAGGGTCTTTATTTGTGATTAAAATCACTTTTTTCATTGAAAAAAATCCGTTTTATCTCATGAGAGCCCGTCTGAGAGCGGTTTTAAGGCCGCCAACCCGATGCTGAGACCTCACTTTTTAGCTATCGGTGAAGATCAAGCTTGGATCCCCATGGCAACTATCTATTGATCAACGCAATGATATCAACAGCCCGATTAGCGGCTTATAGCAGTCTGCAAACAGCAATAACGCGGACTCGAGATGCATATATTGAGGTCCTACAAGAGTTTTTCGTTAGAAAAACAGGCTCATAACTGATCAAATAATGATCAAATAATAGTGGATGACCAATGCAGCCCTGAGTAACTACCTCAGATAATGCCAAGAGTGAGGAGCAAGAATATCAATACAGATACCGGGCTGCTGCAATGATCAACGTAAGGCAATACTAATCCTAGACCGAATAATGGTGATAGACAGCCAAAATCCGGCACAGAGCACTTGCCTCAACCAAGAAGATGGCTTTAAGATAATGGCAGTAAAAATTTCCCTGGTGTTGGCCAATGTGGCAACCTGACCCAACGAGGTCAGGTTTTTTTTTGCTATTTTATCGAAAATAACGGGAAAGCCAGTATATTATCTGGCGTTCAACAACGGCTAGATTAAATTATTACCCCACAAGTTATGTTAGTAGCGTTATTATTTCATATTGAGGTAATTTGATGTCTACATTTTTCTGTGCTAGCCAAGATGAAAAAAACGCTTTTAAAAACCATCTGGATAAACAAATAGCGGAATTTGGCGATTTCAAATACGCCCATTTGATACTTAACAAGAAAGACTTTATGGAGACATTGATAACCTCCAGTTATCCAAGCCAATGGATTGATATCTATAAAGAAAGGAACTACCAATGCATCGATCCCGTGGTACTCTCCGCCCTGCAGAGAGTCTCTCCATTTCCTTGGGATGAAAGTACACCAATAAACCCAAGGCTAAAGCCCTCAGATATATTCAGCCATGCAAAGAACTATAATATTACCACTGGCTATACCTTTGTATTGCATGACCACGATCATAATCTGGCGATGCTGACGCTGACGCTGACGCTTAATGACAGTAAATCCATCGATATAGAGGGCCAAATTCACCCTAACAAAGCCCGTTTACAGATGCTGTTGGCTAACGTTCACGAAAGGTTCGCCACCCGCCTCCAGGAAACCGCACGAAATAATCGCGATAACTCCAGCGAAGAGAAAGCCCCCCTGACAACGCGGGAGAACGAAGTGCTCTATTGGGCCAGCATGGGTAAAACCTATCAGGAAATTGCCATTATTTTAGACGTGAAGGTCCGTACGGTAAAATTCCATATTGGCAATATTGTGAAAAAGATGGGCGTGACTAATGCCAAACATGCCATCAGGCTGGGGGCAGAGTGGCAGCTTGTCAAACCGATCACGCGTTGAAATCAAGACTCCCGCTGACCTTGTAAGAAAGCCAGTAAGGTAGGGAGTGAGTGGCTGATGCTTGCCTAGAAGCTATTGAATCCCTTTCGTTTTGCGAGCATGATCGCAATCACTTTCGCCGCCCGCCAGGATGCACCGATGAAAACCAGCCAGGAACTGCAAACCGCCATATCTAATCTGACCTTATGGCGCAAAGGCGATCAACGTGCACCACATAAGCCACTATTGCTGCTGTATGTGCTCTCCCAATATCAGCAAGGGCACGAGCGGCTGTTCAATTACGGCGAAGAAATCCACGGCCCCTTGCTGGCATTACTCAATAGCTTCGGCCCACAACGGCGTGACCATTACCCCACCATGCCGTTTTGGCGTTTACGCGGCGACGGATTCTGGGAATTACAGAATGCAGAGCTTTGCAGCCCGCAGAAAGGCAGCAAAGAGCCACCTAAGCGGGAAATTATCGAACATGGCGTTAGCGGCGGCTTCGACAAAGAAAGTTATCAGCTGCTACGCAGCCAACCCGCTCTGATAGACAAGCTTGCACAGCAAATTCTCTGTGAGCATTTCCCTGACAGCGTTCAGGAGCTGATAGCCAACCGCCTGGACTTTCAGCTTGATGGAATACGTAAAGCACGCGACCCAGCATTCCGGCAAACGATATTGCGTGCCTATAACTACCAATGCGCGGTGTGTGGCTACAACCTGCAACACGACACTACGCCCGTTGGCTTGGAGGCCGCGCATATCAAATGGAAGCAACACGGCGGCCCCTGCACCGTGACCAACGGATTAGCGCTGTGCTCATTGCACCACTCCGCATTCGATATGGGAGCCATCGGGCTTGATGACAGCATGAAACTGCTGGTTTCTGCAGGCGTGAACGGTACCCATATGATCGAGCAATTGTTCTGGGACTTTGCTGGGAAGACGATTCGGTTGCCAAAGATCGCCGACCATTATCCTTTGGATAAGTTTGTGGAGTGGCATCGGGGGCAGGTGTTTAAGGGATGAGACACAAGCCAATGATTTTATATTAAAATCATAAACTTAAAAGCAACACCCTCACTGCAATTGGAAATTGATACTGAAGAAATACTTATGTGTGATAAAGTAATTGCCAACGATATCACAGACATGATGCAAGATTCTTATTAGAATGCTGCTCAATTCGATACCGTTCAAAAAATGGAATGGCAAATTATTAAGGATGAAACGATAAGTGGCGATAATAATACCTACGATTAATAGTTGCAGCGGGAAAATAACTGCAGGGGAAAAGCGCCTGGCTCGCATTTTTGAAAGTAATCTAAGCGATGACGCAATATGTTGGTACGATATCCCAACAGGGGAGGCCCATCGCCACCCAGACTTCATAGTTTTCTCTCCCGAAATTGGTATATTCTTCATTGAGGTGAAGGATTGGTTTGCCAGCAGAATAAAATCCATTTGTAAAAGTCATTTGGTTTATGAAAGCCAAGACGGATCCATAACGCACCAGAACCCGATTGAACAGGTCCGCCGCTATGCGTTTGAAACCACCAATAGTCTAAAAAAAGACCCTCAACTAATACAAGAAAAAGAAAGATACAAGGGTAACTTTTGCTTGCCTTATGGATATGGTGTTTATCTCAGTAATATAACCCGCAAGCAATTTAATCAACTATTTCCTGATGAGACATCAAAAAGCGTTCTGCCTTCAGAGTTGGTCATATGTAAAGATGAACTGACAGAGTTCATGAGTGCAGAGAAAATAACCGCCAGATTAAAAAAATTAATACCTCATTACTTTCCGTTTAGCGTCACCTCAGAGCAAATAAATCGTATTCGCTGGATACTATACCCAGAAATACGCATAGGAAATGCGTCTCAAAATTCAACCGACGAGACTGATACCACATATAAATTATCGACACCGAACATTATGAAAATAATGGATACCCAACAAGAGTTGCTAGCTCGCAGCTTGGGGGAAGGACATCGAGTTATCCATGGTGTTGCAGGCTCTGGGAAAACATTAATTCTACTTTATCGATGCCAACATCTGCTAAAAAATAGTAATGTCTGCCAAAAGCCAATACTTGTCATCTGCTACAACATTACTCTAGCAAGAAAGCTTTCAGCCTTAATTCGTAGCCAATTACCAAATGCCAACGTTAAGGTTATTCACTTCCATTCATGGTGCGTTCGACAGGTAAAATTTCATAATGTCCCGGTTAAAGAAAAGTTCGAGTTCCCAAAAAATTATGAAGTAGCATTAAAAGAAGGATTCCAAAGCGGAAAAATACCTTCTGAGCAGTACAGCGCGGTGCTTATTGATGAAGGACATGACTTCGATTCAGAATGGCTGAAAATTTTATCCAAGATGACAGCCCAAGATACTAACTCACTACTTTTCCTCTATGACGATACGCAGTCTATTTATAAGAAACGGAATGCACTGAGTTTCTCTTTGGCCAGCGTTGGCATTCAAGCTCAAGGTCGTACATCAATATTAAAACTTAATTATCGTAATACTCAACAGATCCTCCATTTCGCTAGCGGCATTGCATTTAACTATCTAAATGCCCATTGCTCTGAAGAATTTTATTATGATAAGCCCGATGCAGGTGGCGACATTGGCCCTTACCCCATTGTCAAAAAGCTTAAAACTCACGAAGATGAAGTAAACTATGTCGCTCAATGGTTAACCAAAGAGCATAAGAATGGTATCGCATGGCATGATATGGCTATCTTGTGCCCTTCAACAAAATGCCTTCCTGACAATATTGTGAAGGTACTAGAAAATAATTCCATACCTTTTAACCTTATCATTAAATCTAATGACAAGAAGAAATACGATCCTCTTGAGAATAAAGTTTGCATTATGCCCTTACCTAGCAGTAAAGGACTAGAATTCCATTCAGTTGCCGTTATTGATAGTTGTAATTCATCTAGTAAAGAAGATGACTTAAGTGATGACATTAAAAAACTTTATGTTGGTTTCACCCGTGCAACACGCCACCTGCTGGTGACTTTCAATAGGGATAATAAGCTCAGTGAACATATTATTTCAACGTATGAAAAGATGACAGACCAGCACTTGGTAAGTTAGCTGGTTCTGAATGGCCGCATTGGTTGGAGGTGCGAGATTAAAAAGAGGCTAAAGGGCAAAAATACCAAGGGCTGGTACAGCCTACTGCTCCCTGTGCCCCATCCTCACCCCAAATACCGATACCCCATCCCATGCACGGTGCGGATCAGCAACGGACTATTCGCATCGAGCTCAATGGTCTTGCGCAGCTTGGAGATATGCTGATCCAGCGTGCGGCTGTTAGGCAGGAAATCATAGCCCCAGGCAGCATCGAACAGCATCTCGCGCGTGACAACCTTATTCTTGTGCTGATAGAGGCACTCCAGGATTTTCACCTCGCGCAGTGAAAGCTCCAACCTCGCCGTCTGGCGCAGAGCGCACAGCTCATTGGGGTACACGGTTAAATCACCAAAGCAAAAGCTGGCATCTGGCTGCGCGGTCTTGCTACGCAGGCAACGCCGGGCGATGGTCTTGATCCTGGCGCGGATCTCGTGAATGCCAAACGGCTTGCTGATGTAATCATCTGCTCCCAGCTCCAACCCGACCACCCGGTCGATCTCTTCATCCTTGGCAGATAGAAAGATAATCGGGATCTGCTCATCCTGTTTGCGGATCTCTCGGCATACCGCGTATCCATCCAGCTCCGGCATCATGATATCGAGGATGATAAAATCCGGTTTTTCCTGCTGATACATCTCCAGCGCCACTTTGCCATTCTCTGCGGCGATCAGGGTGTAGCCCTCGCGGGAAAGCGCTTCGACCAATCCCTGGCGAATGTTCGTATCGTCTTCAACGACCAGTATTTTCATTGTGACTCCCTGTGGTGATTACACTTGCCGTTATTTTACGCGCCAGCCGCAAGGTGAAGCGCACCCCAGGCGACTGCGGAGCAACCAGGATCTCCCCGCCCAGGCTATGCGCCAACTGCTGGGCAATCGTCAGGCCAATGCCGGTGCCTGATACGCCCTCGGTAATACCTGACTTCACCCGGTAAAAGGGCAGGAAAATCATCCTGAGCTCTTTCTCGGCGATACCGTCACCATAATCCCGCACGTGGATATCCACATTGTCCGCACTGCACTCCACCTGCACATCGACCTGTTTCCCGGCCGTGGCATACTTTTCCGCATTGCTCAGCAGGTTATTGATAATCTGCGTCAGGCGATCGATATCACTCTGCACCACCACGCTTTCGCATAATGAGAGGGAAATCGTCATCCCCTTGGCCTGATATGACGGAGTGAAAGTCTGAGTAATCTTCGCCAGCAGCGGGTTGAGGTCAATGGGCTGAATGTGCAGCTTCGGCTCGCGGGTAAAACTCAGAATGTTCTGGATCAGGCGCGATAGGCGCTGGCTCTCACCGATTATCACGTCCAGGTAACGCAGTCCTTCATTGTGCTGTTCATCCAGCTCTTCTTTCAGCAACTCTGCATACAGCGTGATATTAGTCAGCGGCGTTTTCAGCTCGTGGGACACCTGACTGACAAAACCCACCTGCTGGCGCGCCAGCCGTGCCGTCTGGGTGTATTCCCGGTAGAGGCGGAAAATGATCAAGCCCATGATGGCCAGCATTAGCAGGATAAACGCCCCGCCCCACAGGTAGACCGCCGTAGTACTGGCCGCTTTGCCGTAATAGCTCACCTGCCAGCCGGTAAGCGGATAAGGCAGGCTCTGTTCGGCCAACGGCTGCAGGTTTCCCAGTTCGACGTAAGGATTGCTTTGGTACAGCAGGCGTCCGTTCTCTACCAGCACCAGCGTGTCTTTGCCAAAATCGAAGTTAACCGCATTGATCACGTCCGATAGCAGTTTGATATAAGGAACCCGAAATCCGATGGTCTCGCCGCCGATAGTGCGCCAGTAGATCAACAGCGGCTCCTGCACCTCGCCGGTGATATACCAGCCGGATTGTGGGATAGCCATTTCGCTTTTTACGTTGTGGCCATACAGCAAGGAAGGATCGTTCACCAGCGGTGTAATGGCCTGAACCCAGGCGAGTTCTTTTTGGCTCAGCGGGCCGTTTTCGTTGGGGTACAACAACCGATTTTTCTGCAGGACAAACACGCCATCAATGTCGTGATCCTTCTCGACCAGCTCCTTGAGCGCCTGTTCGTTGGGCTGAATGTAGTCGGTGATCGCGTCCAGCCGCGTCGCTTTCTGCCGCAGAATATCCATAACGCTGTCGCTGGCTTGCGTAACGCGCGTTTGTGCCATGGTCTGGGATTGGTAATGGCGTAGCAACACTTCGTGCTCAAGGGTGCGCACTCCCAGATAGGCGATCAGGCTGAAGACCGCCACGGTGATGATGATGAAAACCGTCAAACTTCTGGAAGTACGCTGGCTCATTAGGCTCCCTGCTACTGGTTCTTCTGGGTTTTGATGTTGTAGTTCTGTTCTTTCACGGCCTTACGGGTCGATTCCTTGCTGTCGCTCTCCATTTTACCCATCAGGTCTTTGTTCTTCTGCGCGCTGGCTTCGGCTTTTTGTCTGGCTGGCGCGGCGCTGACAGGCAAACTTTCCAAGGCTGCCACGTTAGCGCTAAATACCTGTTTGGCTTCTTCCATTTTGCCTGCATCCATCAGCTCTACCGCGCGCTCATTTTCAATTGCCGCCTTCTGAATGGCCGAGTCCACCAGCACCTCATCAACCTGAGCGGCACTCACGTCCTTAGCGGATTGGCTATAACGCACCGCCACCTTCTCATTGAAGGTATCCACCTGTTTGGTGCTCAGGTTGGCGTAACGCACATTCACATCGGCCAGCGGTTTGCTCTGGGCGTTGCTGCCCTTGGCCGGGATCACCTCCAGCAGAACATATTTTTCCTGATTGGAATACAGCTGGTTCAGTTTTACGGTGACCGTATTGCCACTGATGCTGCCATCTCGCCCCAACAGACGAACCGGTGTGACGTTGTCGGCAGTTTTGATCACTACCACCACGTCCTGCGCCACCACGGACATCGCATCGTTAAACTCGTGGGCGAAGGTCTTTTCCAGATCGCTGGATTGCTCAACAAAGGCATGGTTGCCATCGCTATAGCCAGCAATGGTGGTCATCAGATCTTCGTTATAACCATCACCAATGCCGATAGTGGTAATAGCAATGCCTTTCTTGGCCGCCAGTTTGGCCAGCTCGGCCAGCTCACTGTTGGAGGTTGGCCCAACGTTAGCCTGCCCGTCGGAAAGCAGAACAATTCGGTTAACCTGCTCTTTATCCAGATGCTTGCTCACCTGATCGATACCCTTGCTCACCCCGGCAAACAGCGCCGTCATCCCACGCGGTTCAATACTTTTGTTAATTTTATTAATCAGTTCTTTGGTATCTTTGACCTTGGTCGCCGGGATCACCACCTCAACCCCGGAGTCATAGGCAACGACCGAAAGCGTGTCATTACCGTTGAGCATGTTAACAGCGGCGATCGCCGCCTTTCTGGCGTTTTCGATACGATCGCCACTCATTGAGGTGGAGCGGTCGATGACCAACGCCAGATTAATCGGGCTGCGTTTTTCCTGCGGCAGCGGATAGCCCACCAACGAGATTTTCAGGTAGTTTTTATCTTGGGTATTTTCCAACACCACTGGCGAGGCAACTTCAGACTTTACGACGACCTTGGGGGCAGCCGGAGCGGCACTGGCACTCCATGGCAACACCGACAGGGTGAATAACGCAAAAATACATTTCAGATCCATGGTGAAGCTCCTTGTCAAAAGAATCGAATCCATTCTTGCCCGTCTCGGCCAGCGAGTTGTCTGTTATCTGTATAAAGTTGTAAAAAATGGGTAAAAGTTACCGTTGCTGCGTTCGCGATGCTTGCCGCTCCCTCGGGTTCGCACGTGGTAAGAAACATATCACTTTTAAGCCCAGAGTGTCGCCTAAAACGCCCCACCCAACACCGGCTAAAAACCCGTTTATTCCTATAATAAGGTTAGCGTAAATCTATTAAAAAGCATTATCATTCCTTTGTACCGGCATGCTCTTAATGAAACTTCACTGATGTTACCGGATGAACTTATCTCTATATATTCATTCACAGGTGACATTATGTTTAATATTTACAGCGTTAACTATGCTTCAATGAGCAATGAGAAATCTGAAGATCTCTTTATGTTAAGAAAAAATACTTTTAAAGACAGACTGCAATGGGCAGTCGACTGTTCTGACGGCAAGGAGGTCGATCAGTTTGATAATGACAAGACCAATTATATTTTCGGCGTGGAGAACGGCATGATTATATGCGGAACCAGGATGATAGACATGAAATACCAAAATATGTTGAACAGTACATTCTCCTCATTCTTTAACAATATCAACATTCCAGAAGGCAACTACATTGAATCCACGCGTTTCTTCGTGGATAAAGAAAGAACCCACTCGCTGTTAGGCCGTAAGTTTCCTGTCACTATGGCTTTGTTTCTCTCACTGATTAACTACGCGCGGCAACATCACTATGATGGCATTCTTGCCGTCGCCAGCCATCCGATGATGCACATCATCAGAACCTCCGGCTGGAATGTCACCGTGTTGGAAACCGGTGTTTCCGAGAAAGATGAGCCGGTCTATCTGTTGCTCGGCCATGTCGACTCTGAGAGCCAGAGGAAGCTAAAAGCCAAGATATTCAGCAAGTACAGCACAGCGGACGAAACCAGGCTGAACGACTGGCCGCTGGCGGCTGAGCCTTCTTTGTAATCAACTAACCGGTTTAATCAGTTGAAGTTCCACACCTAGACGTATTGCATGCCGGGCATTTGCGACTCCAAGCTTTTTGACGATGTTGGACATATGAAACTTGACCGTACGCGTAGTGATCCCCAGGATCATCCCCGTTTCCTGATAGGTTTTGCCCACGCTGGCCCAGTAGAGGATTTCGTTTTCCCGTTCGGTAAATTGGGCGCTTTTTTCCGAGCGAGAGGCGTTTTTTTCTGACAGCGAATTCAGGGTTAGATATATCTCATGCACTGACGCCAGTAAAACAGAGATGTCACCTTTATTCTTGATCAGCGTTTGGGTTAATTCCGCTCTGGTTTCAGGGGCAAGAATAAAAGATAACGTGACCAGGTTATTATTATAATCATGCAATACAAACGTATAGCCGTTATTCAGCCCAAATTTCCTGGCCCGCTCGAAGAGTTCGGAAAAATGAAACCCTCCCCCCGTCATCAAATTTTCATCCCAGGAAAAAGGCGTTAGCCGGTTGAGCGCAGTGATCACCACCGGATCGGTATACTGTAAACCGTTGGCTTTATAATGCTCTACCCACTCACCAGGATAGTTGGTTACCCCAAAGATGCAGGACATATCTTTTTTCGATAACACCACATATGCCCAGATAAATTCCCCGAGATCGTTTAATGTCGCTTCGAGGTGCGTTTTTATAATGTTACTGATATGTTCTTCGTTTTCCATTAACGACCTACCCCCGATTGCTTAAATAATTTCCACCTGGCGAATATAGCAGATAAGGACGCCAGGCAGAAGGCTCCTGGTTTTCTGCCCAGGAGCGGTCCCACTCATAGTCAAGCATCTGTTATTCGAAGTACACCTCGGGGTTATCCGCCAGAGAAATGAAATTCTTGGTATTTTTATCCAGCGTGCGGATCTCGCCACTTTCGATGTCGTACACCCAGCCGTGCAGGCGTAGTGCGTTGTCGCGCAGCCCAACGGCAACGGACGGGTGAGTCTTAATATTATTTAGCTGGGCTATCACGTTCTCTTCAACCATAGCGTTAAGTTTGTCGATTTCGCTATTCCAGGTTTTCTTCTCTACCACCGCTTTGGCCGCGTCCGCATAGTGTAGCCAGTGAGCAACAGCAGGCATCGGGTCAAGGCACTGGCAAGAAGCGATAGCCTTCATGGCGCCGCAGTTCGAGTGGCCGCAAATCACGATATCAGTAACGCCTAGCGCCACAACCGCGTATTCGATGGTCGCCGACACCCCACCCGGCTCCGGGCCAAAGGAAGGGACGATGTTGCCTGCGTTACGGATAACGAAAAGCTGCCCCGGATCTTGCTGGGTTACCAGCTCGGGTACCAGGCGGCTGTCAGAACACGAAATAAAAAGCGCTTTAGGATTCTGGCTGGAGGCAAGGCTGCGAAAGAGCTCCTTACGCTGCGGGAAAATCTCTTTCTGGAAACTGAGGAAACCTTCAATAATATGTTGCATAGCACACTCTCTAGATCTGTAGTCTCGACAGTATGATAATCCTTGCTGGCTAAGCTGGAAAGCGGGCCAAACCTTAAGCTAGACATCCCAGAGGTTCAGCGGGGTGCTTTTAGTACGAGTTGACTATCTGCAAGGAACATAAGAGCCCAGGTAACACAGACGTTGCATAAATGGACGATACAGATACGGGGCAGTGAATACGTACAAATCCCCTTCCCTCCTTCGAAGCAGTTTCAAAAGTGCTAATATTCTGGCGTTTTAAACCATTTTTAGTAAAAATATTAGTATCACACGTCATCCCCTTGCTGCTTCATGTCGAAATTATGCTAATATTATGGCGTAACCTGTACTAAAAAGATAAAATATTGACATTATGGCGAAAAAAACAGCACCATTACTTCCTACAACTAACCAATTGCTGACTGATTTTGGTGAGCGGCTGAAACTTGCGCGTCTTCGGCGCAAACTAACGGCCAAACAGGTGGCAGAACGGGCAGGTATGTCGCCAATGACACTGCGTTCGCTTGAGGCTGGGGGAGCAGGCGTTACTATAGGTGCATATTTATCTGTCATGCAGGTGTTAGGGCTTGAAAACGATCTGAATCAGTTGGCCGCCGAAGATCAACTAGGTCGCCAACTTCAGGATTCCCGGCTGATAAAGAACGACATCGTTTTCACTTCCAAGGCAAAACCAAGTAAAGCCCCGGCAGACAAAAAACCGCGCCCTGAGGTTGCCTACAGGTACGAAAGATCAGACAAACAGGCAGCTGCAACAACAAAAGCTGGCTCCGTAGCAAACAATACGGCCCGCAAAACGACAGGCACAACGTCGGCCGATCTGGTTGCTCTGCTAAAACCATTGAAGAAGTCAATCAAAGGGAGCTAACGATGGCGATGATTGGGGTATATGCAGACTGGGATGGAATGCACGGGCCAAAGCGAGTTGGCTTCCTGCATAGCCGACAAACTCGTACGCGAGAGTTATTTGAATTTCAGTATGACCCTCTAGCATTGGCCGATCCCGACCTCAATCGTTTGCAACTTGATCCAGAAATTCTTTTATTCGAAGGTGCCCAGTACCCCACTCACCCACGGGATAAATTCGGCATATTTGGCGACTCCAGTCCCGATCGCTGGGGCCGAATACTGATGAAGCGTCGCCTTGAACGGGATATTCGTGCCGGCATCCAAACTGAAGGAACCAGGCTATACGAATCAAATTATCTCTTGGGTGTACATGATCTTTATCGAGTAGGGGCCCTACGCTACAAGCTTAATGATGAAGGTGAATTTCTTGATAACCGAGCTGACGAAGCGGCTCCTCCCTTTACCGAAATTCACGCTTTAGAAAGGGCAAGCCGCGCACTAGAAGATGATCCAGACAATACATCCCTACAGGGTCAGGAATGGCTGCGGATGCTCATTGCTCCGGGTGGTTCTCTAGGTGGCGCAAGGCCCAAAGCAAGTGTCGTGGACAAGCATGGCCATCTCTATATCGCAAAATTTCCCAGCACCAAAGATGATTACGATGTTGGCGGCTGGGAGATGGTGGCCAATGCTCTCGCCGTGGGTTGTGGGCTGAACGTCGCAACAGCTGAAGCGCATAAATATGCCAGCGATTACCACTGCTTTATGGTCCGTCGGTTCGACCGTACAGGATCCGGCCAGCGCCTTCATTTTGCTTCTGCCATGACAATGACCAGACATCAAGATGGTGATGATGCCTCTACAGGTGTCAGTTATCTTGAACTTGCAGACGTCCTGATAAGACATGGCGCACAAACAAAAACCGACCTGCAAGAACTCTGGTCAAGGATTGTTTTCAATATTCTTGTCTCTAACACCGATGATCACCTACGCAATCATGGTTTCATTTTGGTCCCTGGTAAAGGCTGGCGGCTTTCTGAAGCCTACGATATGAACCCCGTTCCCTGGTCTGACGGCCTAAAGCTTAATATCACCGAAGCAGATAATGCACTAGATCTCGAACTGGCACGTGAAGTCGCTGAATATTTCCGTTTGAGCTTGACGCAGGCCGATGAAATTATTGAAAACTTTATGGGGATCGTGGCTCAATGGAGGACAATTGCTGATGGTTTGGGACTATCTCTTCGGGAGCAGGAAAGAATGTCTGAAGCATTTAGAGTTGCGAATGGATAACCCTAGCAAACATACGACACCTAGCCTACTGTTCTACTAGAGTACTGAGCACTGGTTAGCAATGAAATCACTGAGTATTTCCGTTCAATCAATCCGGTGGCAAAGCAAATTGCAGACGTTCGTACGTAAACCCCAAGTTGATGTTGATTGAATCAGGTTGTCTGAAAAACCTCAAGAAGCCTTGCGAATACTGAATTTCAGGCACAAAAAAAGCCGCTCGAAGGCGACTTGATTTGCGTACTGACTAATGGTGCCGAAGGCCGGACTCGAACCGGCACGTATCTCTACGGTTGATTTTGAATCAACTGCGTCTACCGATTTCGCCACTTCGGCACTGAAGTAGTATGCGGAAAACGTGGGCATTATACCTTCCCACTTGCCTCGCGCAACACTTATCAAGCATTCAACGAGTTGAATGTTGAAAAAAACGTCACCCGTCGATTTTTTCGGCTTACTCTGCTTATTTATTACCCTGGGCTTACCCAGTCAACGCGGCTAGAAGGTGTTGGAACAGTGGTGCAGGGCTCAAGCTATTAACGGGCGCAGCATGCAGCGCTCCTACGTTTTGCACCCGTTGAAGTTTGTCAGCATGCTGTCCGAGCCCGGCAATCCCCTCACCACCATCCTGCACTTTTTTGTTACACCTCACACTTTTCATCACAACCTTCTGTGACTCCCATTTTCGAGAAATAAAATCACAAAATATTGAATATAAATAATTTTATACCAATAAACGCGACAACTCCCCACCCACCCTTCTGTGACAACCCTCGTTTATTTGTTAAATCCAATGATTGAATATTAATAACATAACAAAAAATAACAGCCACCCAGCGGCACCATCGCTACCGACCAGGAGTTGAGCATGATCCCATCGGAACGCCGCGATTTTATCTATCGCTATGTACATGAGTATCAGTTGGTCACCATCGTGGCCCTGGCCGAGTTGATGAGCGTTTCACATATGACCGTCAGGCGCGACATCCATCAACTGGAAGAAGAAGGCAAGGTGATCAGCGTCAGTGGCGGTGTGCGCCTGAGTGACGCGCTACGCCAGGAGCTGGCCTACAAAGAGAAGGCCCAACTGCATCACCGGCAGAAGCGAGCAATCGGCAAATATGCCGCCGGGTTGGTCGAAGATGGCCAAGTGGTCTATCTGGACGCGGGCACAACCAGCTTCGAGATCGCCCGCCAACTCGCCGAACGCTTCAACCTGACCGTAGTCACCAACGATTTTTCCATTATCCAGCACCTGATGAATCGCCCCCAGCTCAACCTGTTTCACACCGGTGGGCGGGTCGATCAGCGCAACTATTCCTGCGTCGGCAGCTGCGCCGCCATGCTATTGCGCACTTTGAATATCGACGTGGCCTTTATCAGCACCAGTTCCTGGGATCTGGAACATGGTCTATCTACCCCACACGAGGAGAAAGTGCTGGTGAAACAGGCGCTGCTGGACGTGGCCCGGCGCAAGGTACTGGTCTCCGACAGCAGTAAATACGGCAAGTACGGCATGTTTCGCGTCTGCTCGCTGGCGGCGCTCGACGACATCATCTGCGATGCTGCCCTGCCGCCAGAAACGCAGCAACAACTCCAAGAGCGTGGCGTGCGGCTGCACAGCATCAACCTCTGATAACACCCCCTACAAAGGAATATAACCATGAAGGTCATCATTACTGGCGGAGCAGGTTTTTTGGGGCAACGCTTGGCAGCCGCGCTGCTGCAAGACAATACGCTACCTTTTGACGAACTGGTGCTGGCAGATATCCAACAACCTAACGCCCCGCTAGCCGATCCGCGAGTTCGCTGCCTGGCGCTCGATCTCACTCAACACGATGCCGCCGATCGGCTGATCGACAACGATTGCAGCGTGCTCTATCACCTGGCCGCCATCGTCAGCAGCCATGCGGAAAGCGATTTCGATCTCGGGATGCAGGTGAACTTTGACGCCACTCGCAAACTGTTGGAAGCCGCGCGCCGCAATGCCCCGGCAATGAAGTTTATCTTCACCAGCTCGCTGGCGGTGTTTGGCGGCCAGCTTCCGGCCACCGTCACCGATGAGTGCGCCGTGCAGCCACAATCCTCCTACGGTGCACAAAAGGCTCTGTGTGAACTGTTGATCAATGATTACGTCCGCAAAGGATTTGTCGATGCGCGGGTGCTGCGTCTGCCCACCATCAGCGTGCGCCCCGGCAAGCCGAATAAGGCAGCGTCCTCCTTTGCCAGCGGCATCATCCGTGAACCACTGCACGGGGAGACTTCGGTATGCCCGGTCTCCCCAGAGTTGACGCTATGGCTGTCCAGCCCTGGCACCGTGGTACGCAACTTTATCCATGCCGCCACGTTGCCTACCGCGCAGTTCGGCACCTCACGCATCGTCAACCTGCCCGGCATCAGCGTCACAGTAGAGCAGATGCTAGCCGCACTGGAAGAGGTGGCCGGTGAGCAGGCTAGTGCCAAGGTGAACTTTGTGCCGGACGAAGCCATCAATCGCATTGTCGCCAGTTGGCCGGGCAACTTCGATATACAACGTGCATTGGCGTTGGGGTTCCGTGCCGATGAAAACTTCCAGCAGATCATCCGCGCCTTTATGCGTGATGAGATGCCACAGGCCGGGAGCTGATTATGGCACTTTATACTCCCATCATTGGTTTGGCGGTGGCCGTGTTCGTACTGGTGTGGCTGGTATTACGCACGCGGGTTCACGCATTGATCGCCATGCTGGCAGCAGCCTCTATCGCCGGGATCAGCGGCGGGTTGAGCGCCATGCAGACGGTAGATACCATCTCCAAAGGGTTTGGCAGCACGCTCGGCAGTATCGGGATTGTTATTGGCCTGGGGGTGATGATGGGCCGCGTGCTGGAAGTTTCCGGCGCGGCGGAGCAGATCGCCTTCAGCTTTATCAAGTGGCTGGGTAAAAAGCGCGAAGAGTGGGCGTTGGCGATCACCGGCTATATCGTCAGCATCCCGATTTTTGTCGATTCGGCCTTCGTCATCCTTTATCCGTTGGTCAAGGCACTGGCCAAGAAGGGTAAACGCAATCTTCTGACACTCGGCGTAGCCTTGGCGGGTGGCCTGATCATTACCCATCACGCAGTTCCACCAACACCGGGTCCATTAGGGGTGGCGGGGATTTTCGGCGTGGATATCGGCGCTATGATGCTGGCCGGGCTGGTGTTAGCCATTCCCTGCGTGATCGGCATTGTGATCTATGCGCGCTGGCTCGGCACCTATTACCCGGATTTTACACCAGAAGACCAGGAAGATGAGCCGGACGACCTACGGGCCGCCCACCAGCGCTATCTGGCTGAGAAAGAAGCCAAGGTGCTGCCGAGCTTAACGCTATCGCTGCTGCCAATCATCGCCCCCATCGTGCTGATCTTTATCAATGCGGTGAACACTATGCTGGCCAAGGCTGAAGGAATGTCCTGGCTGGGGGAAAGCCTGTGGGGACAAGCCTTTGCCTTCCTCGGCGCACCGGTGATTGCGTTGGCCATCAGCGTCCTGCTGGCGGTTTACACCCTGATGCCCAAGGTCGACAAGCACGAGACGCTGGAGCGGCTGGAGGAAGGCTTGCAGGCCGCCGGGATTATCTTGCTGGTGACCGGTGCCGGTGGCGCGCTAGGGGCGGTATTACGTGAAAGTGGCACCGGCACCTTGCTGGCGCAGCACGTCGCCAATCTGCCGCTGTCCCCGGTATTGATCCCATTCTTTATCGCTACGCTGGTGCGCTTGATACAGGGGTCGGGCACCGTTGCCATGATCACCGCAGCGTCTATCTCAGCTCCTATTGTTAGCCAGTTGCCCGGCGTCAATATGCTCGCTGCCGCGCAGGCCGCCACCATGGGCGCGCTGTTCTTCAGCTACTTTAACGACAGCATGTTCTGGGTCGTCAACCGGATGATGGGGATTAAGGACGTGAAGCAGCAGATGATGGTCTGGTCAGTACCCACCACCCTAGCCTGGGCGATCAGTCTGGTCGGTGTCCTGATACTGGATTGGTTGTTGTAAACGCCCCTCACCCCAACCCTCTCCCACCGTAAGAACCAAGACACTATCAACACTTGTATGGGGGAGAGGGAGCTTGTTCGGAGCAGCCGTCAGTTGCCGCTTTATACCTTTGGGTATCCCGCCATTAAGCCTGACGCCTCGATTAAGCTAGTAAAATCTTTCCTAATTGATTGATAAATAAAATAGTTTGACCTACTTAGCATTATTCAAGATTGGTCTGACCTTTAGGGGAAGCAGATTGACCTCGATCAAAAATGACATACCGGCTGGTCGGTATGATCGCCGCATGAATACCCACGTGCATCGCAAAAAAGACCCGGAACGGCTGCAAGAGCAGCTGCTGGAAGCCGCTAGTATCATCGCAGCCAAAGATGGGATTGCCGCGCTGTCGTTAAACGCCGTCGCCAAACAGGCTGGGGTCAGCAAGGGCGGGCTGCTACACCACTTTCCCGGCAGGCAGGAGCTAATCCACGCGCTGTTTATTCGCCTGCTGGCCGTGATGGATCGCGGCATTATGGCGCTAATGGCCGAGGACGATAACCCACGCGGGCGCTTCTCCCGGGCCTATCTGATGTACCTGGCAGGTATCAGTGAAAGCGACACCAGCCGTCAATTGGCCCTGCTGTCGCTGGCTATGCCGCATGAAATGGTGTTGCGTAAATGCTGGCGGGACTGGGTGCTGCAACATCTGGCCAACGCCGATGAACTGGATCGCAGCTACGTAGGTAACTTGGTGCGCTATGGTGCAGACGGCCTATGGCTTTCTGAACTCACGGAAGGAGTCACTATGACGCCGGAAGAGCGGCTTGCATTGGTGACGAGGCTGGCGGCAATGACCTTCGAGGAGCTTTAACCTCCGCGGTTCGCGGGCAGCCAATCACCCAGGGGCGATAATGAAATACAAAATTAATGCCTTTCTTATTTATGACGCCACCGAAGGCTCGCTAAAGCTGGACGACGGCGGCAAGTCAGATAGCCAGCTCACCATCACTGCCAACGCCCTGCTGTTCTTCATGATCCAGCATCCTGGCGTGATCAGCCGCGATACGGTGATGCAGCGAGTGTGGGACGACAACGGGCTGATGTCCTCCAACAGCAACCTGAATCAGTACCTGAGTATCCTGCGCAAAGCCTTCCGCCGTTATGGCATTGAGAACGTGATCGTCACCGTGGCCCGGGGCCGGCTGGAAATCAACCCAGAGCTGACGATCGAGGTAATCGATGACTCCTTGATGCATCCGGTGATACATGCCAGCGAACATGAATCCTCTGCCGAGATGGCTCCAGAATCAACGCCGGTAGCGGCGGTCATCACCAGCAACGATCGCTACTGGGGTTATGCCGGGGCGATGATATCCCTGCTAGCCATCGCGCTGATCGGCTGGTCGTGGAGTAACAACGGCAGCCTGACCCCTCTCACCTTCACCCCCGTCGCGCAGGACCCCATTGAGGTGTTATCCACCGACACCATGATAAATCCAAGAATGCGCGACAATTACCTGAAAAACTTTATTGCCGTCAAAGAAAAAAAGAACATCAAGTATGATAAAGACGAACGTTTTCTGTTCTTTTATGGTGATAAGCTGCAATCCAACGGTTTAGGTCGGACGTTTCTCGCACACTGTGCCAAACATCAAGATAATACATTCAGCTACTGCGATAGCTATTTTTATTATTCATGGAAATAAATTATGAAAACAATCGGCTGGGGGAGAAGGCTGTTTGCCGTCTCTATCATATTGCTACTGGTCTCACTATTTATCACCGTTAAGCAGAATGTTATCCGGCGCGATGATATTTTAAACTGCTCAACCAAAGCCATTATGCATTTTGAAGACACCGTCACTGAATCCGTTAACGTCAATATTCACTTTAACTTTAATGCCAAAGGTAAAGGCACGATCGTGGTGGAAGGATATTCAGACTCCGAGGCAGGCTGGCTTTATTTGCAACGCTACGTACAGTTTGATTATACCAGCAAGCGCGTTTCCCCCGGTGCCCGCTATTATCAGATCAACCGTTGGGTTTCCAGCAAGTCCTCTATCGATCAATCACCCGATGTGATCTTTGATTACTTTATGCGGGAAATGTCAGACAGCCACGACGGCCTGCAATTGGCAATGGGGAAAATCAATGCCGACACCGTGCTGCTCAGTTCGATCAACTCCCCATTGTTTATCTGCGCGTTAAAACCCGGCAGCCAGTTAGAGTAACGCCCGTTCCCCAGCAAAGCTGTTCCCCCTTGTCATAAGCCTCTGGCCTGCCTCTCATTATCCAAAAAACCGCCCCTGATAGTCATAATGCCTGTCGGTTATTCGACGATCGCTATTTCCCCCACCGCCAATCCTCGCCCCAAAAAGGAGAGGGAGCCAGTACGGTGATATCAGTAACAACGGCGGTCAATATGTAGCACGTGAAGCTACTCAAATAGCCACGGCAAAAACCTGCGCTACTCCACAGTCTGCAAGCCCCTCCGCTACCTAAAAAACCCATTTGAACACCATAGATTTAACATTATTTTCCGCCCTTAAGTGAATGCCAAAACCCGCCATTTCTTGCCAGGGAGCAGAACTATTCTCGGGCTGATTATCAGAGTAAACAGATAAACAGGGGATAAATAGAGGCTTATTATCAGAACAAAAAACTAAATAGATATCGATTAATGAATTTATATTTTGAATAACCGCCGGAGGGGTATAGTGCCCTTAGCCGTCGGAAACCTTGATCCCCTCATGGCCGAACGGCACAGCAGATGACAACTCATAAACCGGCTTTGTGGAGGAAACAACAATGGGTGATGCATTAGGCTTAATCGAAACCAAAGGGTTGGTGGCCTGTATTGAAGCGGCGGATGCCATGTGCAAGGCGGCCAACGTCGAACTGATCGGCTATGAAAACGTCGGTTCCGGCCTGGTCACCGCCATGGTGAAAGGTGACGTCGGTGCGGTAAAAGCCGCCGTCGATTCCGGCGTGGAATCCGCACAACGCGTGGGTGAAGTAGTGACTTCACTGGTTATCGCCCGCCCACACAACGACATCAACAAAATCGTGATTAAGCACAAAGCGTAAACAGCGCATCAAGGAGAACGGATCATGGGTGACGCATTAGGATTGATTGAAACCAAAGGGCTGGTGGCCTGTATTGAAGCCGCCGATGCGATGTGCAAAGCGGCCAACGTGGAGCTGATCGGCTATGAGAACGTCGGTTCCGGCCTGGTTACCGCGATGGTGAAAGGCGACGTGGGCGCGGTCAAGGCGGCGGTGGATTCCGGTATCGAATCGGCCAAACGCGTGGGTGAAGTGGTTACCTCACTGGTCATTGCCCGCCCGCATAACGATATCCAGAAAATCATCTCGCAGTACAAAATCACCGAATAACAAGGAATTCACTGATGAAAGATGCACTCGGATTGATCGAAACCAAAGGGTTGGTGCCTGCCATCGAAGCCGCCGATGCCATGTGTAAGGCCGCCAATATTGAGCTGATTGGCTATGAAAACGTCGGCTCCGGCCTGGTCACCGTGATGGTGAAAGGCGACGTGGGTGCCGTTAACGCAGCGGTGGAATCCGGTATTGAAGCTGCCAGCCGAATTGGCGAAGTGATTTCATCCCGGGTTATTGCACGCCCACATAATGATATTGAGAAAATTGCCTCACAGCATAAGGCGTAATTCAGCCTGATCACCGGCGGTGGCAGATAAGTACTCTACCCGATTGCAGCAAGTAAAAAATTAAACTCCTATTCAGGGGAATAGACTAATGACCACATTAGATCCGGATTTACAATCCATTCAGCAGGCTCGCACGCTGATTAAAAATGCCAAACAGGCACAATTGCTGTTTGCCAAATATTCACAGGAAAAGATCGACGGCATTATTAAACATATTGCCAGCGAAGCGGCCAGGCATGCCGAAGAATTGGCGAAGATGGCCCATGAAGAAACCGGCTTCGGCAATTGGCAAGACAAGGTGTTAAAAAACATTTTCGCCTCTGAAAAAGTTTTTGAGCATATTAAGGATTTAAAAACCGTCGGTATTATTCGTGACGACCAGCAGAATAAAGTGATGGACGTGGGCGTCCCGTTAGGGGTTATTACTGCCCTGGTGCCGTCGACCAACCCAACCTCAACTATTTTCTATAAAACGCTGATCGCGCTGAAGGCCGGGAACGCCATTATTTTCTCCCCGCACCCTAATGCGCGCCAGTGCAGCCAGCGGGCGATTGAAATCGTCAAGCAGGCTGCGCTTCAGGCCGGTGCCCCAGCAGGTATCGTTGACGGCCTGACCCAGCTGACGCTGGAAGCCACCAAAGCTCTGATGCACAGCAAAGACGTCGCGCTGATCCTGGCTACTGGCGGCGAAGGCATGGTTCGTGCGGCCTATAGCTCCGGCACGCCAACCATCAGCGGTGGCCCAGGCAACGGCCCGGCGTTTATCGAACGCAGCGCCAATATCCAGCAGGCGGTGAAAGACATCATCACCAGCAAGACCTTCGATAATGGCGTGATCTGCGCCTCTGAGCAGTCGATCATCGTGGAAAAGTGCATCTATCAGGATGTACACCGCGAGTTGCTGGCTCAGGGCTGCTACTTCATGAACGACGATGAATCTGCCCGCCTGGCCAATATCCTGTTACGCCCGAACGGCATGATTAATCCTGAAGTGGTGGGCAAAACCGCTATCTACCTCAGCGAACGCGCCGGGTTCTGCGTACCTGCGACCACCAGAGTGCTGATTTCATTGCAAAACAGCGTCTCGCGTAAAAACCCTTACGCCCGTGAAAAACTCTGCCCGGTGCTGGGGCTGTACATCGAAGAAGACTGGATGAGCGCCTGTGACCGCGTGGTGGAGTTGCTCACCAACGAAGGCCTGGGGCATACGCTGGTCATCCACACCCAGAACCAGCAGGTGATCCGCGAGTTTGCGCTGCAAAAACCGGTGCACCGCATCCTGATCAATACGCCCGCCGCGCTTGGAGGCATTGGCGCAACCACGAATCTTATACCTGCGTTAACGCTCGGTTGCGGTGCCGTTGGTGGCGGCTCCAGCTCGGACAACGTCGGCCCGATGAACCTGCTGAACGTACGTAAAGTCGGCTATGGCGTTCGTAGCATCGAGGATCTGCGCCAACCACAACCCGCAGCTCAGCCGTGCAGCGCGCCAATCAACCATAGCACCAGCATCTTCGACGATAACCGCTTTGCAGCGCCAACGGCGGCGGTAACCCCGCAGGCCGCACCGGCACCGCTGTATGCCCAGGGCGACGATCGTTTCGGGGCGGTCACCCGCGCAGTGGTTAACGCCGCAGCCAATGACATCACCGAAGAAAGCGTCGAACGGATCATTACTGAAGTGCTTGGACGCCTGTCCCGGTAACACATCAAACAAGGGTGAAAACATGATCCTCGCAAAGGTAACCGGCCATGTGGTGGCCACACAGAAAAGTGACGAACTACGCGGCAGTAACCTGCTGCTGGTCACGGCGCTGGGTGACGACCTGGAAGCCATCAAAGATCGCACCTACGTTGCCGTCGATAGCGTCGGTGCCGGTGAAAACGATCTGGTGTTGGTGGAAGAGTATTTCGCACTGAGTAAAGACCGCTACAAGGCCATGTCGATCGTTGCCATTGTCGAGAAGGTTCACCGGGAGCGTTAAGAGTAAGAGGAAGTAGGCATGAATGAGTTTCTGATTAAGCCAAAAATCCATTTCGGTGAGGATGCGCTGCTCGCGCTGAGCAGCTTGCCTGGACGCTCGGCGTTTTTGGTCACCGATCAGGCGATGGTGAAGTTTGGCTTGGCCGAGCGGGTAACCAGCCTGCTCCAACAGCAACAAATCCGCTGCCGTCAGTATGACGAGGTGGCCTCAGACCCGGATATTTCCGCCATCGTCAGCGGCATGAAGCTGATGGATGACGACTACCCGGATCTGGTGATTGCCTTGGGCGGCGGCTCGGTCATCGATGCCGCCAAGGCGGTGATGTATGCGCTGTGGCATTGCCGTAAAGACAGCGGCCGTAGCAAGCCTTGTTTTGTCGCCATCCCCACCACCAGCGGCACCGGTTCCGAAGTCACCAGCTTCTCGGTGATCAAGTCCCGCAGCCAAAAGCTGGTGTTGGTGGACGAGTTCATGCTGCCCGACATCGCCATCCTCGATCCTCAGCTAGTGAAGTCGGTGCCGGCCAGTATTACCGCCGATACCGGGATGGATGTGCTGTGCCACGCCCTGGAGGCCTATGTCTCCCGCAAGGCCAGCGACTTCAGCGATGCGATGGCCGAAAAAGTGGTGCAGATGGTATTCGGCCACCTGCTGACCTGCTACCAACAGGGCAACAACCTGCCAGCGCGGGAAAAAATGCACAACGCTTCATGCATGGCCGGGATGGCGTTCACCAACGCATCGTTGGGCATTACCCACAGCCTGGCGCACGCCCTCGGCGGCATGTTTGGTATCCCGCATGGCCGAGCCAATGCGCTGCTGATGACCTCGGTGGTCGCCTTCAATGCCGACGTTGACGGCAACTGCGACACCCCGGCCGCGCACAAATATGCCGCTCTGGCGCGCCTGTTGGGGCTGCCAAGCACCTCGGTACGCGATGGCGTCAATAGCCTGCTGGTGGCGATCGAAACGCTGAAACAGGAAATGCAGCTACCGGCCAATCTGCAAGCCGCAGGGGTGGAGGAACACCGCTTCCAGGTTTGCCTTGGCGAACTGGCCACGCAGGCGTTGCACGACAGTTGCACGCCAACCAACCCGCGCGACGTTAACGCGGCAGATTTGGAGAAACTGTACCGCCTCGCCTACAGCGGCGGCCCGGTACAGCTTCAATAACGCACTCATTACAGTCAACGGATTTTGCCAATTTGTGTGAAAGCCGCAGGACATCAGGAGAGATTTGAACATGGCCCATTATTCACTGACGCCACGCGTAAAACTGCTGGCAGAAAGACTCTTATCCCAAAACAGCACCATCAGCACCGAACGTGCCGCCATTCTGGAAACGCTGGGTGGCGATGTGGCCGGCATGCCGCAGTTGGTCAAGAATGCCAAGCTGTTCAATGAGCTGGTCAAGCAACTGCCCGGCTACATCGGCCCCGATGAGCTGATCATCGGCAGCCAATCCTCCACACCGCGCGCCGCCGTGTTCCACAGCGAAAGCGAACTGCGCAGTCCTTCGGCCTTCACCGCCTTTGGCCAGACCTCACCGGACTATCTGGCGGTGATCACCAAAGGGCTGTTCGCCATCGAGGCCGAAATGGAAGACCGTGCCAGAAGCATCGGCAGCGCTGTCAGCCGTTCCGGGCTGGACGAGGTCAACCAATGCCGCGCCATGATCTACGCCTGCAATGCAGCGATGCATCTGGCGCAGAAACTGGCCAGCAAAGCGGAAAACATGGCTGCGGTAGAAAACCATCCGTACCGCAAGGCGGAGCTGCAGGAAGCGGCTGCCATGCTGAAAAAAGTCCCGGCTTACGGGGCCAGCAGCTTTAAAGAGGCTTGCCAGTCGTTCTACTTCTTCCAGTTGGCGCTGCATCTGGAAAACGGCAGCTACGCGGTTTATCCAGGCGGCTTCGACAAGCTGCTGTACAGCTTCTATCAACAAGACATCACCCGTGGCGTACTAACGCCGGAGCAGGCTTATGAAATCGTTGAGTGCCTGTGGCTGAAACTGTGCGAGCTTTCCGAAGTGCGCGCACCACGTGAGCTGGATGGCTATCCGATGTTTGACGCCATGCTGCACGGCGTGCGCCTCGACGACCCGGCATTGGTGATCAACGATCTGTCCGCTATGTTGCTGGCAGCCCGTAGCAACCTGATGACGCTCAACAGCAACCTGCAGGTAAAACTGTTTGCTGGCCAGGCGGGTGATCGCCCGCAGTACAGCGCGCCATCGGCCCCGTTCGTGGCAGCCTCGGCGCAAGACGTGGCAACGCACAAACTGATGGAAGGGCTGACGCCGCGCCTGCAACGCCTGCGTGACAACTACCTCGATGCTCGCCCTAGCGTCTCTATCTATCGCGCCATCACCTTTACCGAGATGGCAAAAAACAACCCGGGTCTGCCAACCATTCTGCTGCGCGCCAAGTCTTTCCGTGCCGCCTGTGAAACCGCGCCGATCCTGATCCAGCAAGATGAGCTGATCGTCGGCCATCCGTGCGGCAAACCGCGTGCCGGGGCGTTCTCACCGGATATCGCCTGGCGCTGGGTGCGTGACGAACTGGACACCATGGGCACCCGTCCGCAGGATCCATTTATTATCTCCGAGGCCGACAAGAAGACGATCCGTGAAGAGATCGTGCCATTCTGGGAAGGCCGTTCGCTCGATGAGATCTGTGAAGCACAGTACCGCGAAGCGGGCGTTTGGGCCTTCAGCGGCGAAACCTTTGTCAGCGATCTTTCCTACCACCAGATTAACGGCGGCGGCGACACCTGCCCAGGCTACGACATCCTGCTGTTCACCAAAGGGATGAACGGCATCAAGGCCGATGCCCAGCAGCACCTCGCGGCGCTGAGCATGGAAAACCCGGCGGATATCGACAAGATCTACTTCTACAAAGCGGCCATTGAAACCTGTGACGGCGTGGTGGCCTACGCCAAGCGCATCGCAGACAAGGCCCGTGAACTGGCAGCCGTTGAGCAAGATCCGACACGCCGTGCGGAACTGCTGACCATCGCAGAAACCAACGAGAACGTCCCTGCCAACCCACCGAAGACCCTGCAAGAAGCGCTGCAAAGCATCTGGACGGTGGAGTCGCTGTTTGAAGTGGAAGAGAACCAGACCGGGCTGTCGCTGGGCCGTCTGGATCAGTATTGCTACCCGATGTATCAGGCCGATATCGAATCTGGCCGCCTGACGCAGGAACAGGCGCTGGAATTACTGGAAGCCTTCATCATCAAGTGTGCCGAACTGATGTGGATGTCCAGCGAACTGGGCGCCAAGTACTTCGCCGGTTACCAGCCGTTTATCAACCTGACCATCGGCGGGCAGAAACGCAGCGGTGGCGATGCCTGTAACGACCTGACCTATCTGATCATGGACGCCGTACGCTTTGTCAAAGTGTACCAGCCGTCGCTGGCCTGCCGTATCCATAACCAGTCACCGCAGAAGTACATGGAGAAGATCGTCGACGTGGTGAAAGCGGGTATGGGCTTCCCGGCCTGCCACTTTGATGATTCGCACATCAAGATGATGCTGCGCAAGGGCTTCGACTTTGAAGACGCGCGCGACTACTGCCTGATGGGTTGTGTAGAGCCGCAAAAATCCGGCCGCATCTATCAGTGGACCTCCACCGGCTATACCCAATGGCCGATTGCCATCGAGTTCGTGCTCAACCGTGGCCGCATGGTGCTGTTCGACAGCTATCAAGGCTTGGATACCGGTGAGCTGAGCACCCTGAAAACCTACGAAGAGTTCGACAATGCGGTGAAGGCGCAGATCGCGCACATCGTCAAACTGTCGGCTATCGGTACCGTCATCAGCCAGCGTGTGCACCGCGACGTGGCGCCCAAACCGCTGATGTCGCTGTTGGTGGAAGGCTGTATGGAACAGGGTAAAGACGTGGCCGCCGGTGGCGCGGTGATCAACCACGGCCCAGGGCTGATCTTCTCCGGTCTGGCGACCTATGTCGACTCCATGGCCGCGATCCGCAAGCTGGTGTATCAGGATGGCAAATACACCCTGGAGCAGATCCGTGACGCGCTGCTGGCCAACTTTGAAGGCTTTGAACAGCTGCGCCGCGACTGTCTGAATGCGCCGAAGTACGGCAATGACGATGACACGGTCGATCAGTACGCGCTGGACATCACCGAGTGGACCGAGCGCGAGTGCCGCAAGTACAAGATGCTCTACTCCACGCTGAGCCACGGCACCCTGTCGATTTCCAACAACACGCCGATCGGTGAACTGACCGCCGCAACGCCAAACGGCCGCTTGGCCTGGATGCCACTCTCCGACGGGATCAGCCCGACGCAGGGCGCGGACAAGCAGGGCCCAACTGCCATCATCAAGTCCGTCAGCAAGATGAACGTGGAAACCATGAACATCGGCATGGTGCACAACTTCAAGTTCCTCAAAGGGCTGCTCGATACCCCGGAAGGCAAGAACGGGCTGATCACCCTGCTGCGTACCGCGTCCATTCTGGGCAACGGCCAGATGCAGTTCAGCTACGTGGATAACGAAGTGCTGAAACAGGCGCAGGTGGAACCAGAAAAATATCGCGACCTGATCGTCCGCGTAGCCGGTTACAGCGCCTACTTCGTCGAGCTATGCAAAGAAGTTCAGGACGAGATCATAAGCCGTACGGTCATTGAGAAGTTCTGACCTTAGCCTTGGATAAGACAGGGACGTCTTATCCCATCAGCCTTCGAAGAAAGGGGAAAATAGTATGGATAACACGCTGGAGAAAAAGGGCCGGATATTCAATATCCAGAAATACTCGATCTATGACGGAGACGGTATTCGCACCCTGATTTTTTTCAAAGGTTGTAACATCCTCTGCGCCTGGTGCGCCAACCCCGAGGGGCTCACCAGCAATTTCCAGGTGATGTATTCACATGATTTGTGCGTTGACTGTGGGCAATGTGTTGATGTCTGCCCGGTGGGGATCCATTCCCAGCGCCAAAACGCACAAGGCGATCTCAAGCACCACCTCGATCGCAACATAGACTGCATCGGTTGCCGCAAATGCGAAGAAGTCTGCATCTCCGGCGCGCTGGACATCATGGGCAAGGACGTCACGGTGCAGGAGTTGATGGATATCATCCTGCAGGACGTCGATTTCTATCATGCCTCTGGCGGTGGCGTCACCCTGGGCGGTGGCGAGCTGAGCCTGCAAACCGACTTTGCAGCCGCGCTGCTGACCGAATGCAAAAAACAGATGATCAACACCGCCATCGAAACCAATGGCACCACCACTTTAGCCAATTATGAAAAGCTGGCGACCTGCACCGATATGTTCCTGTTCGATATCAAGCATATCGATAGCGCACGGCATAAAGCGTTGTTTGGCGTCGGCAACGAGGGCGTAAAAAGAAACCTGGAGCGCCTGGTGGAACTGGGCAGCCATATCGTGGTGCGCATGCCTTTGGTACGCGGCTATAACGATTCTTACGATGCCATCACCGGTGCCATTGACTATGTCATGGCCCTGGCACGCAAAGGCAATATCAGCCGCATCGACGTTTTACCTTATCACCAACTGGGTAAAAACAAATACCAGCGGCTCGACATGATCTATCCGGTCAAAGACGACCCAAGCTACAGCAATGAAGAACTGGACCAACTGGCGGCTTTTTTCCAGCGCTTTGACTTTGATATCCGCCTGGTAAGGCACTAAGGAGATGGAGATGAACTTAAGCCTGGGAGTGATTGAAACCTATGGCCTGACCGCCGCGATCCACGCGGCCGATGCAGCCTGTAAATCCGCTGCGGTAACGGTGCTGGGATACAAGAAGATTGGTTCCGGCCTGGTTAGCGTGTTCTTTGCCGGGGAAATCAGCGCGGTGAAAACCGCCATCGACAACGGTGTGGCAGTGATCAAACAACCGGCGTTTATCAAAGGCCAGTTGGTGATTGCCCGCCCGGAAAAACAGGTTATCGCGCTGCTGACAGGGCTGAAAGGCAAGGAGCTTACGCCGCCAGCGGCCAAAGTACAGCAAGAAACGCCTGCGCCAGTAGCAGAAGTGGCCGCCCCGCAGGCAGAGGCCGCAGCGCCGGTAGTCGAAGCCCCTGTTGCCGACAACAAACCCGCACGCACCGGCGGCAAGAAAGAGTCTAAATAACCGTACAGCTTCTGAGATCGGGTAGGAATAACAGTATGTTTAATGAGTCGTTACTGGAAAGGATCCGCCATAACCTGGCAGAGAACTATGCTTCTCCCACCGGCATCGCCATCCCGGTTGGGGTCTCTAACCGGCATGTCCATCTGTCGCAGCAGGATATTGAAAAGCTGTTTGGTGCGGGCTATCGGCTAACGCCATGCAAAGAGCTACGCCAGCCTGGGCAGTTCGCCGCGAAAGAGTGCGTGATGATCGTCGGCCCAAAAGGCTCGCTCTCCAAGGTGCGGGTGCTGGGGCCTGCGCGCGAATGTACTCAGTTGGAAATCTCCAAGGCGGACTGCTTTACCCTGGGGCTGAAGGCTCCGGTACGCGAATCCGGCAATCTGAACGCCTCCGGTGACGCCATGCTGGCTGGCCCGGCGGGCTACGTTTCGCTGCATTCACAGGTGATTTGTGCCCAGCGCCATATCCATATGAACCCGCAGGATGCCGCCAGGTTGGGCGTGCAGAACGGGCAGAAGGTGCGGGTGAAAGCGGCAGGCGTGCGTGGGCTGATCTTTGACGAAGTCATCGTGCGGATCAAAGCCAGTTTTGCTCTGGAACTGCACATTGATACCGATGAAGCCAACGCCGCCGGGCTGGCTTCCGGTGACAACGTGGTTATCGTTCCCTAAGGCGGCAAATATGATGCAGCGTGAAATCATCGATAAGTTGGTCAGTGAAGTGCTCTCACGGATGCGGCCACGGGCGTTGGTGTTGTTAACCGCAGCGGATGGTTACCACGAAATTATCCGCGCGCGCTTGCAGCACTGCCAGGCGTTCTCGCCGGTGATCCTGTTTAGCGATAATGCCCGGCAGTTTCACGCAGAAACAGATTGGAGCCAACTAGGGCCAATCACTTCGCTGGCGGAAATCAGTCAAACCGGCGCGTTGGATAATATTGCGCGAGTATTAATCCCTTTTCTCGATTTCGCGACGGCGGCAGAAGTGGCCAATGGTTTATTACAGTCTGATGCTGCCCGGTTTATTCATCTGGCTCGAATGAGCGGCAGGCCAATTATGGCGCTGGATTATAACTGCAACCCGAACAGCGAATTAAATCAGCTGAAAGGCCTGAGCCGCGCAGGGGAAAACGCCCCTCAGGCAGATTATCTGCCAAAGCTGGCGGCACAACGCATTGAGCTCTGTACGTTGGATCGGATGCTATCGGCCCAGCCCGCAGCCACGGAGCCTTTGGCAGCGCCGCCACAAGCCTACGTAACGCTTAGCGAACTCAAGCGGCTCAATGGTCGTTCACCACCGGGAGCCAAGCTGACCGATTTGGCATTGGAATATAGCCGAGGGAAAAAATAACCAAGCTTCAAAATTTCACTTTATATCAATAATTATTAATCAGGAGCGAACTCTATGTCTACCAAGGCAAAAGCATGGGTATGGATGTTATTGGTCATCTTCTCCGAGACCTCGGCCACCTCAACCTTAAAAATGTTTGATAACAGCGAAGGTACCACCAAGACGTTATTACTCGGCTTGATCGTCGTGTTGTACTGCGTTTGTTATTACTCGTTATCCAACGCGGTGAAATACATTCCTGTCGGCCTGGCTTACGCCACCTGGTCAGGCACCGGGATTCTACTGGTCTCAAGCCTGGGCATGCTGTTTTACGGCCAGCACCCTGATATGCCAGCCATTATCGGCATGATCGTGATTGCCAGCGGCATCGTGATCATGAACCTCTTTTCCAAAATGGGCTCCTCCGAAGAATAAGGGTATCAACTATGTTTAACATTGGCTTCTTGTGGCTGGCACTGTCGATTGGTTCAGAAATCACCGGGACCTCGATGATCAAAAAAACCAACAACTTTAAAAAGCTGGGGCCTTCGGTGCTGGTGATTAGCGCTTACTGCCTGTGCTATTTTGCCCTGACCAAGGCGATGGGGTTTATCCCGGTGGGCGTCGCCTACTCGTTGTGGTGCGGCTTTGGCATCGTCGGGGTGACCTTCGTTTCCATGCTGCTCTACAAGCAGAAACCGGATCTCCCTGCCATCTTCGCCATGGCGCTGATCATCGGCGGTGGCGTCATTATGAATATCTTCTCGCAGATGTAAGATCTCAGCCTCCTACAGCGCAGCGGCAACGTTGCGCTTTTTTTTTGATGCGCTATAGTTATGCGCATAAATTATGCTCAGGAGGTGCCATGGGAACCGTTTCAGTAATAAAAAAGCGCAATACTAACGTGTACTTAAGTGTCGACCTGATCGAAAAGGCTAAAGCATTAGACCTAAACTTATCGGCTACACTAAACCACGCATTAGAACTCGCAGTGAAGAAGGGGCAACGTGAACGTTGGTTAGCGGAAAATCGTGCTGGTCTTGAAGCATTGAATGGCTTCGTTGAGGAGAACGGCCTTTTTTCTGATGATGCTGACTTTGGTGTCCTGTAATGAAACAATTTTCTGTTTATAAAAATCAATCTAAAAACAAAAAAGCCTATCCTTTCTTTATCGTTGTTCAGTCCGATTTACTCGATCACCTTAGCACTCGTTTGGTCATGCCCTTGGCTTTAAAGCATGCAACAAACTCACAGGTCAAAGCACTGACTCCTGTTTTGTCTGTGGATCAACAAGATTACGTGATCCTTACTAGTTTACTGACGACTACGGATGTCAAAAATCTTAATGCAGATTGCCTAGTTACCAATGCAGCCCATCTGCGTGATGAGCTGGTTGCGGCCATCGACCTGTTAGTTTTGGGCATTTGAAAAACTGCCCCACTGACTATGAACAAATTGGGCCTGTTCAACAAAGAGGTGGAAGCAACCGTTATTTCTGTTTAGCAACAGGCCTGAAAGCAACGCCCCAAGATCGGCGGCATGCTGAATAGAGGTATATGCAGGCTAATGATTTGATACCGCATAATCCTGTCATGTAACAGTTGCGGCAACGTATTTTGCAAGACAATATCTAATTTCGGAACGCTGTTTCATTATTAGGGATAAATCATGCAAAGAAATATCAAGTCATTATCAGCTATGGCGATTTTTCTGCTGGCCCTGACGGGTTGTGATAACTCGGATGGTAGTATCGCCTCTCCTGTTGAGCCAGTTAAACCCGTTGTTCCCCCTGAAACTGAGAAACCTGTCGCTGACCGCAGTGGTGCCTGGCCAGCCTCAGCCCTTAACGATCCCGAATTGGCCGGGAAAGAACCAGTAATACCTGAAGTCTGCCAAACACTCTCAGCCGAACTGAACCAGAATGCCAAAGGGCTACTGGATGAAGCCATTGATGCTGACGTGAATAATTCCCAACCCGATACCCAACGTATTCAAGCCGCGATCGACGCCTGCAACACCGGTGCCGTTAAACTGGTCGCTGGCAGTAACGAAGAGAATGCGTTCTTGAGCGGCCCACTTACGCTAAAAAGTGGCGTCACGCTCTGGGTAGATCAAGGGATCACCCTGTTTGCCTCACGTAGCCCGGTGGATTACCAGATTGCCGGTAAGAATAACTGCGGCGAAACCGCCAGTGCCGATAATGGCTGTAACGCATTGATTACCGCCACCGATGCGATAAACAGCGGCGTGATTGGTGAAGGTATTATCGACGGACGAGGGGGAGCAGTGCTCACCAGCGGAAAATATGCCGATATCCTGACCTGGTGGGATGTAGGCGCATTAACCAAAACCGTTTCCGGCGCCAATCAGAACAACCCGCGGCTAATTCAGGTCACCAACAAGAATTCCGCCAAGCCGACCAGCCAGAACTTCACGCTGTATAAGATCACCTTACAGAATGCACCCAAATTCCACTTTGTCCCCAGTGGGGTCAATGGAGTGGTCGTCTGGGGCGTGAAGGTGTTAACGCCTTCACTGGCCTATACGGTTCCAGGCTATGATTGCCCGAAAGGGACAACCCCTGCGACATCGGGTTCCCCTAACTATACCCGAGCAAGCACCTGCTTTACCCCGGATACGACCAAGAACACCGACGCGATCGATCCTGGCCAATCGCAGAATGTCCTGATTGCCTATAACCACATCAGTACCGGTGATGACGGTATTGCCATCAAAGCCCATAGCAGCAATGCCTGTGTCCCACCGATTGCCGAAAAGTATGCAGGGCAGTTGCCTATTTACACCGTCAGCAACGTCAAAATTCTGCATAACCGCCTCTACTTCACCCATGGCATGTCAATCGGCAGTGAAACCGACTGCGCGGTCAAAGACGTGGAGATTCGGGATATGAGCATTGACGGCCATGATGCTGACTTTGCCGTCGGCGTGCGTATCAAAACCGATATGAGCGTTGGAGGAGAGGTGAGGAACATCAACTATGATGGCATTTGCATCCGCCGCGCTCAGGAAGCGCTGACCATAGATACCTATTACAGCAAAAAAACCGGCCAGGCCTACCCCGATATTCAAGATGTCACCATCAAGAATTACCACTATGTGGATACGCCAGACTCCATTTATAACGGAGATAACGTTCGGGTCACCTTACGCGGCTTCAGCTCTGATGGCCAGGATCTGCCATTAAGAAATATTGTGCTCGATAACACCGTGTTTGACAGCTCACCACAGTTGGCTAGCAAAGCCTCGGCAACAATCCCTGCCGCACCTTCTTATGCCCAGATCCTGATGGGACCTGGCCCGGTATCCCTGGCGGATCTGCTGTTGGAGGCTGCGAACAACGGTGCCGCAGAGTTTGAAGTGCTGGATAACCGTAATGGATCCGAAGAGCCTTACGATTGCCGCGAAGCCTTTGCACTGTTCCCTTCTAGCGCCTCTGCACTCTAAGCGAAAAACGGGCAGGATCTCTCCCCCCCGTCTTTCCTCTGCTCCGGTGACTAACACATCGCGGCTTTGATTTGCATACAGGCCCAGTCTATTGGGCCTGACTATTTCCGCTTCAGCAGCAAAACAAGGCTGATCAACAGGAACAGCAAGCTTGGCAACAGGGCACCCAGAATTGGCGGCATGCTGTACACCATGCTCAGCGGGCCGAAGATCTGATCCAGCACGTAGAACAGGAAGCCGAAGCTGATACCGATCACCACTCGCACGCCCATCGGCACGCTACGCAGTGGGCCAAAGATAAACGACAGCGCCATCAGCATCATCACCGCCACCGACAGCGGCGAGAAGATCTTGCTCCACATATTCAGCTGGTAACGGCTGGCCTCCTGGCCACTCTGCTTGAGGTATTTCACATAGTTGTGCAAGCCGCTGATGGAAAGCGAATCCGGATCCAACGCCACCACGCCCAGCTTGTCCGGGGTCAGGTTGGTTTTCCACACTCCGGTCAGCGTCTGGGTACTGGTGACCTGATTCGGATTGGTCAGATCGGAAGTATCCACCTGCGAAAGCTGCCACGCGCCGTCTTCAAAATCTGCGGTACCGGCATAGCGAACCGTCTCTAACCGGCGCTGATCGTTGAAGTGGTAAATGTTGACGCCAGCCAGCTCTTTTTCACCCGCCACCCGTTCGATGTAGATAAAGTCGTTGCCGTCCTTCGCCCACAGGCCGCTCTTGGTAGAGAGCAGCGAGCCACCGTACATCTGCTGCGCACGGTAGTTACGCGCCATCTGTTCGCCCTGCGGTGCCACCCATTCGCCGATTGCCATCGTCAGCAAGACCAGCGGAATAGCGGTTTTCATCACCGACCCAGCAATCTGCAGCCGAGTGAAGCCAGAAGCTTGCATCACCACCAGTTCGCTACGCGTAGCCAGGGTGCCCAAGCCGAGCAATGCCCCTAGCAGCGCCGCCATCGGGAAGAAGATCTCAATATCCTTTGGCACGCTGAGCAGGGTATAGACCCCCGCGCCCAGCGCCGAGTATTCACCCTGCCCGACTTTACGCAGCTGATCGACAAACTTGATGATGCCGGAAAGCGAAACCAGCATGAACAGCGTCATCATGATGGTGTTGAAAATCGTTTTACCGATATAACGGTCCAGTACACCAAACATCAGGCCGCTCCTCTCAGGCGTGCACGCAGTTTGCGCATCGGCACGGTATCCCACAGGTTAAGTGCCAGAGCAATCGCGAAGTACGCCAGGTTCACCAGCCACATCCACACCAGCGGATCCAGCTTGCCCTTACCGGCATTGGAACGCAGCGAGGTCTGCAGCAGGAAGAAGATCAGATACAGCAGCATCGCTGGCAACATGCTCAGCACACGGCCTTGGCGCGGGTTGACCACGCTAAGCGGCACCACCAGCAGCGCCATCAGCACCACGGAAACCACCAGCGTCAGACGCCAATGGAATTCGGCGCGCGCATCCGGTTCATTCGATTCCCACAGCGTGCGCATCGACATCTGCTCGGACTGGGTATTATCGATAGTGACCGACTGATGGCCGATAACCGCTTTATAGTCGTTGAAGTCGGTAATGCGGAAATCACGCAGCAATGCGGTGCCTTCAAACCGGGTGCCTTTGTCCAGCGTGACAACCTGCGAGCCATCGCGGCCCTGATTGATCATTCCATGCTCGGCCACCACCACCGAAGGGCGTTGGTTACCGTTCGGGCGCAGCTGCGCCAGGAACACGTCGTTGAAGGTGTTGCCCTTTACGCTGCCGACAAACAGCACAGCGTTACCATCCTGTGAGGGCTGGAACTGCCCTTCAGCCAGCCCGGCAATGCTGGGGTTGGCTTTGGCTTCGGCAATCACTTCGTCCTGATGGCTGGCCGCCCATGGCCCGACCCAGAAGACGTTTACCGCAGCCACCGCCGAGGTAAAGATCGCCAACACCATCGCGGCAATGATCAGGGTCCGTTTCCCCAGACCGCAGGCGTGCATAACGGTGATTTCGCTTTCGGTATACAACCGTCCAAGCGTCATCAAGAGGCCAAGAAACAGGCTTAAGGGCAAGATTAGCTGCGCCATCTTCGGCACACCCAATGCAAGCAGGGATAAGACTAAATTTGTCGGGATATTGCCGTCGACCGCATCACCTAACACCCTGACCAGGTTCTGACAAAAGAAGATCAGAAGCAGGATAAACAGGATGGCAATTTGGCTCTTCAGCGTTTCCCGTACCAGATATCTAATGATGATCACGCTTATTACGCCTGTGAAAACTTGTCTTTTTGCAGGAAAATCGATAGTTTCATCGCTAATCCGCCATTTTTTCTCATCATGTGGCAACCTTCACAGCTAAAATAGTATTAGAACATCAAGCTGTTTGGCCTTCCTATAGGAACAGACCTATAGTAGCCAAAACAGAACGTTTACGCCGTTCAGGTTAACCTAGTTAGTTAACTCAATGACGGAAGATCTTGGCGGAGCAGATCATTCTAGCCGTAGCTTTCGTCGTTGTCTTTAAGATTCAGGAGAGTGCATGGAGTTCAGTGTAAAAAGCGGTAGCCCGGAAAAACAGCGCAGCGCCTGTATTGTAGTAGGTGTTTTCGAACCACGCCGCCTGTCACCTATCGCAGAACAGCTCGACAAAATCAGTGATGGTTATATCAGCGCACTACTGCGCCGGGGCGAACTGGAAGGCAAAGTCGGGCAGACGTTACTGCTGCACCATGTGCCGAACATTCTCTCCGAACGCATCCTGCTGATTGGCTGTGGCAAAGAGCGCGAGCTCGATGAACGCCAGTACAAGCAGGTGATCCAGAAAACCATCAATACCCTTAACGACACCGGTTCCATGGAGGCCGTCTGCTTCCTGACCGAGCTGCACGTCAAAGGCCGCAATACTTACTGGAAGGTGCGCCAGGCGGTAGAAACTGCCAAAGAAACGCTCTACACCTTCGATCAGTTGAAGAGCAACAAGGTGGAGCCACGTCGCCCGCTGCGTAAAATGGTGTTCAACGTGCCAACCCGCCGCGAACTGACCAGCGGTGAACGCGCCATCCAGCACGGCCTGGCCGTGGCTTCCGGCATCAAGGCCGCCAAAGATCTCGGCAATATGCCACCAAACATCTGTAATGCCGGTTATCTGGCCTCACAGGCACGTCAGTTGGCCGATGCCTTCAGCACCCACATCACCACCCGCGTCATCGGCGAACAGCAGATGAAAGAGCTGGGGATGAACGCCTATCTGGCGGTCGGTGCCGGTTCGCAAAATGAATCGCTGATGTCGGTGATGGAATATAAGGGAAATCCTAACCCGGACGCTAAGCCGATCGTGCTGGTAGGTAAAGGGTTGACCTTCGATTCCGGCGGCATCTCGATCAAACCGGCCGACGGCATGGACGAGATGAAATACGACATGTGCGGTGCGGCAACCGTATACGGCGTCATGCGTGTGGTGGCAGAGCTCAATCTGCCACTCAACGTGATTGGCGTGCTGGCTGGCTGTGAAAACATGCCGGGCGGACGTGCCTATCGCCCAGGCGATGTGCTGACCACCATGTCGGGCCAGACGGTAGAAGTGCTGAACACCGACGCCGAAGGCCGCCTGGTGCTGTGCGATACCCTCACCTACGTGGAACGTTTCGAGCCAGAGCTGGTGATTGATATCGCCACTCTGACCGGTGCCTGCGTGATCGCACTGGGCCACCACATCACCGGCCTGATGTCGAACCACAACCCGCTGGCTCACGAGCTGATCGGCGCTTCCGAGCAATCGGGTGACCGTGCGTGGCGCTTGCCGATGGCCGACGAGTATTACGAGCAGTTGGATTCCAACTTTGCGGATATGGCCAACATCGGCGGCCGCCCAGGTGGTGCCATCACCGCCGCGTGCTTCCTTTCACGCTTTACCCGCAAGTACAGCTGGGCGCACCTGGACATCGCCGGTACCGCCTGGCGCTCCGGCAAGGCCAAAGGGGCCACTGGCCGCCCGGTAGCCCTGCTGGCGCAGTTCCTGCTCAATCGTGCTGGTCTAAACGGCGACGATTAAATCCGCGCGGTAATTCAGGTATAATCACCGAGGGCACAGCACGCTGTGCCCTTACATTTTTTGGCCACGGTGAATTGAATCATGAAACAGGCAACGTTCTACCTTCTTGAACACGCAGAACCCGCTGGTGCGCTCAGTGCACACGAGGCTGTGGCCTGTGCCGTTGCCGCCGAAAGATGGCGCGCTGGCAAGCGGGTGCTGATCGCCTGTGAAAGCCAGGAGCAGGCCCAGCGGCTGGACGAAGCCCTGTGGCAACGTGAGCCACACCAATTTGTACCGCACAACCTGGCAGGCGAAGGGCCAAACTTTGGCGCCCCGGTCGAGCTGTGCTGGCCAGGTAAACGCGGCAATGCCCCGCGCGATCTGCTGATCGCCCTGCTGCCGCAGTTTGCAGATTTTGCTACTGCTTTCCATGAAGTGGTAGACTTCGTCCCTTACGAAGACACCTTGAAACAGTTGGCGCGCGAACGTTACAAAGCCTATCGCAGCGTCGGCTTCCATTTGACCACGGCCACGCCGCCAACTAACTGAACCTTGAAATAAAAATGGAAAAGACCAACACCGATCTCGATACCGCCTATGACCCAACCCAGATCGAACAGAAGCTGTACGATCACTGGGAAAGCCAGGGCTATTTCAAACCGAATGGCGATACCAGCCAGGAAAGTTTCTGCATCATGATCCCGCCGCCGAACGTTACCGGCAGCCTGCATATGGGCCACGCGTTCCAGCAGACCATCATGGACACCATGACCCGCTACCAGCGCATGCAGGGTAAAAATACCCTGTGGCAAGCCGGTACCGACCATGCCGGTATCGCGACCCAGATGGTGGTTGAGCGCAAGATCGCTGCAGAAGAAAATAAAACTCGCCATGATTATGGCCGCGACGCGTTTATCGACAAAATCTGGCAGTGGAAGGACGAGTCCGGCGGCACCATCACCCGCCAGATGCGCCGTCTGGGCAACTCCGTGGATTGGGAGCGCGAGCGCTTCACCATGGATGAAGGCCTGTCCAACGCGGTGAAAGAAGTGTTTGTCCGCCTGTACAAAGAAGACCTGATCTACCGTGGCAAACGCCTGGTGAACTGGGATCCAAAACTGCGCACCGCCATCTCCGATCTGGAAGTGGAAAACCGCGAGTCCAAAGGTTCCATGTGGCACCTGCGCTATCCGCTGGCCGATGGGGCAAAAACGGCGGAAGGCAAAGACTACCTGGTGGTTGCCACCACCCGTCCGGAAACCGTGCTGGGTGATACCGGCGTAGCGGTAAACCCGGAAGATCCACGCTACAAGGATCTGATTGGCAAAGAGATCATTCTGCCATTGGTGGGCCGCCGCATCCGCATCGTGGGTGACGAGCACGCCGATATGGAGAAAGGCACCGGCTGCGTGAAAATCACCCCGGCGCACGACTTCAACGACTATGAGGTGGGTAAGCGTCACGGCCTGCCGATGATCAACATCCTGAGCTTCGACGGTGACATCCTCGAAGTGGCCGAGGTGTTCGATACCCTGGGCGAAGCCAGCACCGCCTACAGCGGTGAGCTGCCAGAGCAGTTCCGTGGCCTGGAGCGCTTTGCTGCGCGTAAAGCCGTGGTTGCCGCCTTTGACGAACTCGGCATGCTGGAAGAAATCAAACCTCACGATCTGACCGTGCCTTACGGCGACCGTGGCGGCGTGGTTATCGAGCCAATGCTGACCGACCAATGGTACGTGCGTACCGCGCCGCTGGCGAAAGTCGCGGTGGAAGCGGTTGAGCAAGGTGAGATCCAGTTCGTGCCCAAGCAGTACGAAAACATGTACTTCAGCTGGATGCGCGATATCCAGGACTGGTGTATCTCCCGTCAGCTGTGGTGGGGCCACCGCATCCCGGCCTGGTACGACGCCGAAGGCAAAGTGTACGTTGGCCGCACCGAAGAAGAAGTGCGCCGCGAAAACAACCTGGGTGCCGACGTGGCACTGAACCAGGACGAAGACGTGCTGGATACCTGGTTCTCCTCCGGCCTGTGGACCTTCTCGACCCTGGGTTGGCCAGAGCAGACCCCGGATCTGAAGACCTTCCACCCGACCAGCGTGCTGGTCAGCGGCTTCGACATCATCTTCTTCTGGATTGCCCGCATGATCATGCTGACCATGCACTTCGTCAAAGATGAAAACGGCAAACCGCAGGTTCCGTTCAAGACCGTGTACATGACCGGCCTGATCCGCGACGACGAAGGGCAGAAGATGTCCAAGTCGAAGGGTAACGTCATCGATCCGCTGGATATGGTTGACGGTATCTCGCTGGAAGACCTGCTGGAGAAACGTACCGGCAACATGATGCAGCCGCAGCTGGCAGAGAAAATCCGCAAGCGCACCGAGAAGCAGTTCCCGAACGGCATCGAACCGCACGGCACCGACGCCCTGCGCTTCACCCTGGCAGCACTGGCCTCTACTGGCCGTGACATCAACTGGGACATGAAGCGCCTGGAAGGCTACCGCAACTTCTGTAACAAGCTATGGAACGCCAGCCGCTTTGTACTGATGAACACCGAAGCGCACGACTGCGGCTTCAACGGTGGCGAAATGCAGCTCTCCTTGGCCGACCGCTGGATCCTGGCCGAATTCAACCGCACGGTGAAAGCCTACCGTGAGGCGCTGGACACCTATCGCTTCGATATTGCGGCGGGCATCCTGTACGAATTCACCTGGAACCAGTTCTGCGACTGGTATCTGGAATTGACCAAACCGGTCGTGATCAACGGCAGCGAAGCGGAACAGCGTGGCACACGTAATACGCTGATCACCGTGCTGGAAGCGTTGCTGCGCCTGGCGCACCCAATCATTCCATTTATCACCGAAACCATCTGGCAGCGCGTCAAGCCTCTGACCGGTGAAACCGCAGACACCATCATGCTGCAGCCGTTCCCGGCCTTCGACGCCGCGCTGGAAGACCAGCAGGCATTGAACGATCTGGAATGGATCAAGCAGGCGATCATCGCGGTGCGTAACATCCGCGCCGAGATGAACATCGCGCCAAGCAAACAGCTGGAAGTGCTGCTGCGTAACGCCAATGGTGATGCCCAACGCCGCGTACAGGAAAACCAGAGCTTTATCGAACGCCTGGCACGCCTGAGCTCTATCACCCTGCTGCCTGCAGGCGAGAAAGGCCCGGTTTCGGTCACCAAGCTGGTAGACGGTGCCGAACTGCTGATCCCGATGGCTGGCTTTATCGACAAGGATGCGGAAATCGCGCGCCTGTCGAAAGAGATGGGCAAGCTGGATGGTGAGATTGCGTCTATTGAAGGTAAGCTGTCCAACGAAGGCTTTGTGGCTCGCGCACCGGAAGCGGTAGTGGCCAAAGAGCGTGAGCGTCTGGCAGCCTGCAAAGAAGGCAAGCTGAAGCTACAGGAACAGCAGGCGACTATCGCCGCGCTGTAATCTGCGAGCTACCGATCAAAAACAGCGGGTGATTTTTCCCCGCTGTTTTTTTATCGGCATTGCCAAGGGCCAGGCTTAAGTGTTATTACAAAGTATTATTGATGCGGTGCATTCCGTAATAACAACGAAATTCCGGGGCCCTTCAGGTTCCCTTTGATGGTGAGTAAAAACATGACAACAGCTACCCCAGTGCGTCTTCTGGTACGCCCAATCACGGCCGAGGACAACGCCGCGATTGCTCACGTCATTCGCGAAGTCTCCGCCGAGCATGGCCTGACGGCGGATAAGGGTTATACCGTTTCCGATCCCAATCTGGACGCCTTGTTCCAACTCTATAGCCAACCGCGCAGTGCCTACTGGGTGGTGGAGATAGACGGTCAGATTGCCGGTGGGGGTGGCGTTGCGCCGCTGCAGGGCGGTGAGATCGACGTTTGCGAATTACAGAAAATGTATTTCCTGCCGGTGCTGCGTGGCAAAGGTTTGGCAAAACGCCTGGCGCTGCAGGCGCTGGAGTTTGCCCGCCAACAGGGATTCGGCCGTTGTTATCTGGAAACCACCGCCACGTTGCAGCAGGCGATCGGTCTGTATGAGCATCTTGGTTTTGAGCATATCGACTGTGCCATGGGCAATACCGGCCACGGTGACTGCGAAGTCACCATGCTGAAAGCGCTTTAACATTAGCGATCTACATACCCCTCACCCTAACCCTCTCCCACAGGGAGAGGGGACCGAATGTGCCACGATTTGCTCCTTCGCCTGACTGTAACTTCGTATCAACACCCTCTGCTTCCATAGTCACAGTTCTACACTGCCCCTATTCACAACTCCGGGCTAGCTCCCTCTCCTTGGGGAGTGTACAGACCGGGGACATGGTAGACAGGTGTTCAAGGACATGGTGAACACTTTTTAACATCCTTTACCCATGATGATCGACCTATTTCTCAGGTCGATCATCCCCACTTTCGTGCTGTACCACCATACCTCGTAGTAGCCCTCTCTCTCACTTGCCTTCAGCCCGACATATTCACCGATAAAGGCCTTGCCCACTTTCAGGCTCATCCCTTTCAGGCTCAGTTTTCCACTGATATCCACTTTCCTGACCAAGACCCCCTCGTCATACTCGGCTGCCGCCGGATTGCCATTGTACTGTCGCGATGAAGGCTGATAATGGGACGCCGGTACCGCCATTGACAGCGCTTCGTGTGGGCGTTCCAGGTTGTAGGTATCTCGCCAGGCGTCGAACACCTCCTGCAACTGCGCGGCATGGGTAAACCACCGTCCCTGCAGGAGCTCTGCCTTCAGGCTGCGGTGGAAGCGCTCCAGCTTACCCTGAGTCTGAGGATGATAAGGCCGAGAGTGACCCACCCGGATACCCTGACGCATCAGCCACAGTTCCAGCGCGGTCCAACTGCCCGTCGTGTCGCCCCAGGGGGCACCATTATCCATGGTCATTCTCTCCGGCAAGCCATAACGTTCGAACACCGCTATCAACTGAGACTGCACGGTGACTCGTCGTTCGTCTGGGCAGTGCGCCAGACAGAGCGAGAAGCGCGAATGGTCATCCAGCAAGGTCAGCGGATGACAACGCCCTTCGGCGAAGGGGAAGTGGCCTTTAAAGTCCATCTGCCAGAGTCGGTTCGGGGCGTCATGTTCAAAGCGTCCGACGGTGGGCGCTGGTGACGGACCGCCCGGTAGCAGGTCATGGTGGCGCATGAGGTTATGCACGGTGCTGGCGGCCGGTAACGTATGCCCCTGCATCTCGAGCCACCGCTTGAGCTTGCGTGCGCCCCACATCGGATGGGCCTGGTGTGCAGCGCGGAGGTATTGGACAACGATATCGGGTGTTCTGGAAGGAGAATGGTGTGGCACTCGAGAACGTTCGTTCAGACCGGCGCGCCCATCAGAGTGCCAGCGATGTAACCACTTGTATGCGGTAGCAGGCGCTATGCCGAACTGACGGCATAGCGCACGGATATTAGCGCCTTCTTGCGAGGCGAAAAGCACAAACTCGGTACGTAATGACATGGCAGATCTCTCATCCCACGGCATAAGCAACTCCACTCAGAAGTACTCATACCTATGTTGTAAGTGTCTACCATGTCCCCGAACAAGTGTTCATGATGTCCCCGGTCTGTACAGAGAGAGGGTTGGGGTGAGGGAGAGAGCACATCACTCACAAATAAAATTATTAATATCTACATCATTCGAAAAATTACACGGTAATTCTATATTTCAACCAGTTAAATTGATTCTACATGCTTAAATGTAAATTTATTGTGATATTCATTAATAAATTAACGATCGCAAATTGACCTACTATTCTGCTGAGTTACTCTGCCATGACAGTCTCTAACCATCACGCACAGGGAACGGTCATGTCAGAAAATAACTTCGATTACATCATTGTTGGCGCAGGCTCGGCGGGTTGCGTGTTGGCAGCCCAGCTCATCCGCCGTACCCAGGCCCGTATCCTGCTGCTGGAAGCCGGCGGCGACGACAATAATCTGTTTATCAAAATGCCCGCTGGGGTCGCCAAGATCATCGCCAAGAAAAGCTGGCCGTATGAAACCGAACCAGAGCCGCACGCCAATAATCGCCGCATGCAGATCGCCCAGGGCAAGGTGCTGGGCGGCAGCAGCTCGGTAAACGGTATGATCTATCTGCGCGGCCAACCGCAGGATTACGACGACTGGGCGCATCAATATGGCTGTACCGGCTGGAGCTATCAGGACGTGCTGCCCTACTTCAAACGCGCCGAAGCCAATGAAAGCCTGGCGGATGAGTATCACGGCAACGAAGGGCTGCTACCGGTCAGCGAGAACCGCTACCGCCATCCGCTCAGCATGGCGTTTATCCGCGCGGGCCAGGAGTTGGATCTGCCCTACCGCAACGACTTTAATGGTGAAAATCAGCACGGCGTAGGTTTCTACCAGACCACCACCCACAATGGCGAACGCGCCAGCACCTCCCGCACCTATCTGCAAGCCGTGCGCGATAACTCGCGGCTAGTGGTGAAACTCAACGCGCTGGTGCATCGCGTCACCTTCGAAAACAACGTGGCAACTGGAGTGGTCTACAGCCTGAACGGTGGCAATGAGATCGTCGCCCACGCCAGCCAGGAAGTGATCCTCAGCGCCGGGGCGGTTGGCTCACCGAAGATCCTGATGCTGTCCGGCATCGGCCCGCGCGAACATCTGGAGCAGTTAGGCATTACGCCGCTGGCCGATCTGCCGGTGGGCAAAAACTTCCACGATCACCTACATATGTCGATTAACGTCAGTACCCGTGAACCTGTCAGCCTGTTCGGTGCCGATCGGGGCTTGCAGGCGCTGCGCCACGGTGCAGAGTGGTTGGCGTTTCGCAGCGGTGTGTTGACCTCTAACGTACTGGAGGGGGCCGCCTTTGCAGACTCCCTGGGTAATGGCAGGCCAGACGTGCAGGTACATTTCCTGCCGATTCTGGACAGTTGGGACGACGTGCCCGGCGAACCGCTACCGGCGATCCACGGCATGTCGCTCAAGGTCGGTTATCTGCAACCCAAAGCGCGCGGCCAGGTGCAGTTACGCAGCCGTAACCCTGCCGATCCGGTCAAGCTACAGGCCAACTACCTTGGTCATCCAGACGATCTGGCAGGCAGCATTCGCGCGGTGAAATTTGGCCTGCGCTTCCTGGAAACCGCCTCTCTCAAGCCGCTGATTAAAGATCTGCTGATGCCACAACCGGCGTGGGTGAACGATGAGGCGCAGATGGAGGAGTTTGTGCGTAACTTCTGCAAGACGGTCTATCACCCAGTGGGTAGTTGCCGTATGGGGAAAAATACGGATGACTCGGTGACCGACTTGCAGCTACGAGTGCATGGCTTTAAGCACCTGCGGGTGGTCGACTGTTCGGTGATGCCGCAGGTCACCAGCGGCAACACCAATGCCCCAACTATTATGCTGGCCGAAAAGGCAGTGGATTTGATATTAGGGGAAACGCTGTAATTCCCTCACGCCACCGGCACGCCGCTGTGGAAGCGGAACTCGGTGTCCGGTGAGCGGATCAGTTCCGCCTCCAACTGGCCAAAAAACGCTACGCGTTCGCTAATATCGCCGCCGGCAATCTGCTCTGCCAGCGTCAGGTAATCCTGATAATGGCGGGCTTCGGAACGCAGCAGCGAGACGTAAAACCGGTTCAGCTCATCGTCCAGGAACGGGGCCAGCTTGGCGAAGCGTTCGCAGGAGCGGGCCTCGATATACGCGCCGCAAATCAGTTTATCGATCAGGGTAGCCGGATCGTGGGTGCGCACCTCGCGGATCATGCTTTTGGCATAGCGGCTGGCGGTGATCTTTCTATAAGGGATCTTCCGGGCCTGCATGATCTCCAACACCTGCGAGAAGTGATGCAGCTCCTCTTTGATCAGCAGCACCATCTTGTCGACCAGATCCTGGCCATAGGCCGAGCCATTCTTCGGCAGGATCTTCCTGGTAAACGCGCTCTGACGGAACAGCTCTTCTGGTACTTCCTGCGCCTCGTGCACAAACGCCTCATAGGGCCTCAGCAGCGCCAACAGGGCATCGCCACTCTCTTTGTCTGCCACATAGCGGCGGATCAGCCACATGCCGGTCTGCGCCGCTTTCAGCTCGCATACCAGGTGGTCGGTCAGCAACAGTGGCAGGTTTTCCGGGCGACGGGCCGCTTCGATCCAGCCATCCGGGGTTTCGCAGTGCAGGAAGTTTAAAATCGGGGATAACAGTGATTGGTATTTCATCGGGTTCTATCAGGGGCCAGCTTGCACCAGCCCACAGGATTTAATTAATGACGTTTGCCGTCGTCGTCTTCATCGATAAAGTCGCCGTCTTCTTCGTCGTCGCCTTCTTCACCGTTCGGATCTTCATAGTAGGTGCCCCAACCGTCGTAATTGACACCGCATTTTTCTGCCAGTGCCACCAGTTGTTCTACCTGGCTGTCGATCAGCTCGGCATTCAGCGCAACTTCGCTGATCACGTCACAGCACATCACCATGGAGCCATCTTCCACTTCCAGCTCTTCGGCATCGGTCACTTCGTAGCCCAACTTGAAGGCTTCCACGGCGGCCTGCTCCAAAACGTCAAACTTTTCGGCAGAGAAATGGTGCTCGATGGTGTAGAGCGCATCCGGATCGCTGCCGTCTTCCAGCAGTTCTTCGATGATCAGGCGGGTCTCTTCACGTTGTTCTTCCAGCAATTCGCGGTTTGCCATGCCTCTATCCTCAATAAAATGGGCTTCGTTACTTCTATTTTCACACACCGCTGTCACCGCTGCCACGATAAACGTGAAAGATTTCTGCCTTGGGGTTGAAATTGAATATTCATACATATAAAGTGAATTTAAATTCAATCAAAACGATAGGGATTTACGGAGATGAGCCAGATGAACCCGTTCTACAGTCGTCACTTTTTGAGATTAATGGATTTTACCCCCAGTGAGATCCAGTCCTTGTTGCAGTTGGCCGCCAATTTGAAGCAGGCCAAGAAGCAAGGCCAGGAAACCCGCCATCTGCAAGGCAAGAACATTGCGCTCATCTTCGAAAAAGACTCCACCCGTACCCGATGCTCTTTCGAAGTTGCCGCATTCGATCAGGGCGCTCAGGTGACCTACCTTGGCCCAAGCGGCAGCCAGATCGGCCATAAAGAGTCGATGAAAGACACCGCCCGCGTGCTGGGCCGGATGTACGACGGTATTCAATATCGCGGTTTTGGTCAGTGCCTGGTGGAAACCTTGGCAGAACACGCTGGCGTACCAGTCTGGAATGGCCTGACCAATGAGTTCCACCCCACCCAGCTGCTGGCAGATTTGCTCACCGTGCGTGAACACCTGCCGGGGAAAGCGTTGAGCGAGGTGAAATTCGCCTACATTGGCGATGCACGTAACAATATGGGCAATACCCTGTTGGAAGCCGCCGCGCTGGTGGGCATGGATCTGCGGTTGGTCGCGCCAAAAGCCTGTTGGCCGCAAGCCGAGCTAGTTGCTGAATGCCAGGCGCTGGCACAGCAGACCGGTGGCAAAATCACCCTGACGGAAGATATTGCCGAAGGCGTGCAAGGTGCCGATTTCCTGTATACCGACGTTTGGGTCTCGATGGGAGAAGCTAAAGAAGTCTGGCAGGAGCGGATTGCCCTGCTCAGACCGTATCAGGTGAATATGGCAATGGTGAAACTGACCGGCAACCCGCAGGTGAAGTTCCTGCACTGCCTGCCAGCATTCCATGACGATCAAACCACGTTGGGTAGACAGATGGCCGAGCAGTATGACATGCACGGCGGTATGGAAGTGACCAACGAGGTGTTCGAGTCGGAGCACAGCATCGTGTTCGATCAGGCAGAGAACCGCCTGCACACCATTAAGGCCGTGATGGTCGCCACGCTGAGCAAAACCCTGTAAATCGCCCTTCCCAAAAACCCTTCTTAATGAAGGGTTTTTCTGGTTAATCCCCCCTTCTGGCTCTATAGTCTTTTTCGTCATATCAAATAACTTCTTGGCCTTTGCCTGTTTTTTACCAACGTTCTACCGTGGCATTCTGGCGGCGGAAATGCCGTAAAAAACAATGAGAACAACCTCCTCTCCGTTCTGGTTTACCGGTACATTCAAGGGAAAACGTCTATGAAAGCCAAAGTCTTGCCGCTGTTTATTCTTGCCGCCCTCTCCACCACTGCACTGGCCGCCACGCCGCCGAATACGCTGGTGGTGGTGCAATCACTGGATGATATCGTCAGCCTGGATCCGGCGGAGGCCAATGAGCTCTCCAGCATCCAGACCGTGCCCAGCCTCTATCAGCGTCTGGTGCAGGCCGATCGTGATAATCCGGCCAAGGTGATCCCGGTGCTGGCTGAAAGCTGGAAGGATGATGCCGCCGCCAAGACCCTGACGGTCAAGCTGCGCCCACAGGCAGCGTTTTCCTCCGGTAACCCGCTGACCGCCGACGACGTGATTTTCTCTTATACCCGCGCAGTGAAGATGAACAAGTCACCAGCATTTATCCTCAACGTGCTCGGCTGGCAGCCAGACAATATCGAAAAGCAGCTGAAGAAGATTGACGACCATACCGTGCAACTGAGCTGGACGGCAGACGTCAGCCCGGCGGTGGCCCTGAATATCCTCTCGACGCCGATCGCCTCAATCGTCGACAGCAAAGCCGTGCAGCCTAACGTGAAGAGTGACGATTTCGGCAACGCCTGGTTGAAGATGCACTCTGCGGGCAGCGGCCCGTTCAAGATGCGGGTTTACCAGCCGCACCAGGCGATCGTGCTGGATGCCAACCCAACTTCACCGGGCGATAAGCCACTGCTAAGCAACATCATTATCAAAAACGTGCCAGACCCAAGCGCGCGCCGCCTGCTGATCCAGCAAGGGGATGCCGACGTGGCGCGTGAACTCGGCCCGGATCAAACCGCCGCGCTGAAAAGCCAGGCGGGTGTGAAGGTGCTGGAAATCCCTTCCGCCGAGCAGAACTATCTGGTGTTCAACACCGGAAATACCGCCAACCCGCTGCTGAAAAATCCGGCCTTCTGGGAAGCAGCCCGCTATCTGGTAGATTATCAGGGCATCACCAAGGATCTGCTGAAAGGACAATACTTCGTCCATCAAAGCTTCCTGCCGGTCGGCCTACCGGGAGCGCTGGAAGATAACCCGTTCAGCTTCGATCCGGCCAAGGCCAGGGCGATCCTGGAAAAAGCTGGCATCACCAACGCCAGCCTGACGCTGGACGTGGAAAACAAACCGCCGTTCATCACCATCGCCCAGTCGCTACAGGCCAGCTTTGCCCAGGGTGGCGTGAAGCTCGATCTGTTGCCAGCAGCCGGTAGCCAGGTCTATGCCCGCGTACGCGCCAAGCAGCATCAGGCAGCGATCCGCCTGTGGATCCCGGATTACTTCGATGCGCACTCCAACGCCAGCGCCTTCGCCTATAACGATGGCAAAAGCAGCACGGTGGCCGGGCTGAACAGCTGGCAGATCCCTGAGTTGAGCAAACAAACGCTGGCAGCCGTCGCAGAAGCCGAGCCGGCCAAACGCACCGCGCTGTATACCGCCATGCAGCAGGAATTGCAGCGTAGCTCGCCGTATGTGTTTATCGATCAGGCCAAAACGCAGGTGGTGCTGCGCGATAACGTCAAAGGCTATCAACAGGGCCTGAATGCGGATATGGTCTATTACGATCGCGTTAGCAAATAATCAGGATTGCCATGTCGGTAGCAATAAAATCCACGCTGGGAAGCAATGCCCGGCGTCGTCTTTGGGGATTGGCGCAGGGGCTGCTCACGCTGGCGCTGACCCTGTTCGGCCTGTTGTTGATCACCTTCTTACTGTCTGCGCTGTCGCCAGTAGATCGCGTGTTGCAGATCGTCGGCGATCACGCCAGCGCTGCCACCTATGAGCAGGTAAAACAGCAGCTTGGCCTGGATCGCGCTTTGCCGGTGCAGTTCTGGCACTATCTGGAGCGGCTGGCCCATGGCGATCTCGGCACCGCCAGCGCCACCGGCCAGCCAGTGTTGCAGGATCTGCTGCATGCCTTCCCGGCCACGCTGGAACTGGCCACACTCTCGTTGGTGATTGGTGCCCCGCTCGGCGTGCTTGCTGGCATCTTGTGTGCGCGTTTTGCCGGCAGCAAGCTGGATATCGGCGTGCGCTTTATTACCCTGCTCGGCAACTCGGTACCCATCTTCTGGCTGGGGCTGCTGATGCTGTTGCTGTTCTACGCCAAGCTACAGTGGAGCGCCGGGCCGGGGCGGTTGGACGATATCTACCAATACACCGTGGAGGCCAAAACCGGCTTCGCGCTGATTGATACCTGGCTTTCCGGCGATGCGGGGGCCGTGCGCAATGCGTTGGCACATCTGGTGCTGCCGGTCTGCCTGCTGGCCTATTATTCGTTGGCCAGCATTACCCGCCTGACCCGTTCCGCCTGCCTGAGCGAACTAAATAAAGAGTACATCACCCTGGCACGCGCCAAAGGGGCCAGCGAGATGCGCATCATGTTTCGCCACGTGCTGCCCAACATCAGCGGCACCCTGCTGACGGTAATCGCTCTTGCCTATACCAGCATGCTGGAGGGCGCGGTTCTGACCGAAACCGTGTTCTCCTGGCCGGGCATTGGCCGCTATCTGACCACCGCGCTGTTTGCCGGGGACACCACCGCCATCATGGGTGGTACGCTGCTGATCGGCCTGTGCTTTGTGATTATCAACAATTTCACTGACCTGCTGGTGCGCCTGCTTGATCCGAGGGCGCGCCAATGACTATGACGCTACTTAAACGTTCGCCCTCCGCCACCTGCGGAGCCACCATTCTGCTGGTACTGGTGCTGATAGCGCTGTTCGCACCTTGGTTGGCACCGGTCGATCCCAACTGGCAAAACGCCGCCAACCGCCTATTACCGCCGGGAGCGGGCCATTGGCTCGGCACCGACAGCTATGGCCGCGACGTCCTTTCCCGCCTGATCTACGGCACCCGACCAACCCTTGGGCTAGTGCTGTTGGTCACGGCCATCACCCTGCCGCTCGGCCTGCTGATTGGCGTGCTATCCGGCTATTACGGCGGCTGGCTGGAGCGCGTGCTGATGCGTTTTACCGACGTGGTGATGTCGATGCCACGACTGATCCTGGCCTTCGCCTTTGTGGCGATGCTCGGCCCTGGGCTGGTCAACGGTGCGTTGGCGTTGGCGCTCACCACCTGGCCCGCCTATGCTCGCCAGGCCAGAGCCGAGATCCAACTGCTGCGTAAAAGTGACTACCTGGCCGCCGCCGAGATGATGGGTATTCAGGGCCCGCGCCTGCTGTGGGGCCATATTCTGCCCATGTGCCTGCCCTCTGCCGTCGTTCGCCTGGCTTTGGATCTGGCGGGGATTATTCTGGCCGCTGCCGGTCTGGGGTTCCTGGGGCTGGGTGCACGACCGCCGATGGCGGAATGGGGATCGATGGTAGCCGACGGGATGCAAGTGATCTTCGATCAGTGGTGGATCGCCGCGATCCCTGGCTGTGCGATCCTGATCAGCAGCCTGGCGTTTAACCTGCTGGGCGACGGCCTGCGCGACTTACTGGATCCGCATCATGACTGAACCACTGCTGACAGCACAGAACCTGAGTATCGAATTTAACGGCCACAAGGTAGTGGATAACCTTTCTTTCAGCATTGGCCGGGAGAAAGTGGCGCTGGTGGGGGAATCCGGCTCTGGCAAATCCATGACCGCCCGCGCCCTGATGGGGCTGGTGCGTAAACCGGGCATCGTCACCGCCGATAAGCTGCACTATCGTGAGACCGATTTATTGAAGCTTCAGCCACGCCAATGGAACGAGGTACGCGGCGCCAAAATTGCCATGGTGCTGCAAGATCCGCGCTACGCATTGAATCCGGTGCGCAGTATCGGGAAGCAGATCGAAGAATCCCTGGTGCTGCATAACGCACTAACCCGGGCCGATCGCCATGAGCGGGTGCTGAACTCACTGGCCGCCGTCGGCTTACCGGAGAGCCTTTATCACAGCTACCCCGGCCAGCTTTCCGGCGGCATGGGGCAACGTGCCATGTTGGCGATTGCGCTGGTCAACGATCCGCAACTGCTGATTGCCGATGAGCCAACCTCGGCGCTGGATGCCAGATTGCGTAATCAGATCCTCGATCTGATCGTCGAACAAACCACGCGGCGTAACATGGGGCTGTTGCTGATCAGCCACGATCTGCCGCTGGTGGCCGAGCGCTGCGACCGGGTATTGGTGATGTATCAGGGCAAGCTGGTGGATCAGGGGATCGCGGCCAACCTGCCACTAGCCACTCATCCTTACACTCGCACGCTGTGGGCCTGCCGCCCCAATGCCAGCACCTACGGCCAGGATCTGCCGGTGCTGGATCGCAGCATCGATTTTACCCGGAGCGAACATGGCGCTGATTGAAATTGAAAATTTGCAGGTCAGCTTCCCACAGGGCAACGGCCATAAGATCGCTGTGGAGTCGGTCAGTTTTGGCGTTGAGGCGGGGGAAACCTTCAGCCTGATTGGGGCTTCAGGCTGCGGCAAATCTACCGTGCTGCGCGTGCTGGCCGGTTTGCAACGTGAATGGCGCGGAGAAGTTCGCTTGCTCGGCCAGCCTCTGCAACCACAACAACGCTTCACCGGCCAATTACGCCGCGACGTGCAGATGGTGTTTCAAGATCCTTACGCTTCGCTGCACCCGCAGCATCAGATTGCCCGTACGCTGGGTGAACCGTTGAAGATCCATGGTGAGAAACACATTACGGCGCGGATTGACGAAGCCTTGCGGCAGGTAGGGCTGAGCGCGGCCACGGCACAGCGTTATCCCCACCAGCTTTCCGGTGGCCAGCGCCAGCGCGTTGCTATCGCCCGTGCCTTGCTGCTGCGGCCTAAGCTTCTGCTGTTGGATGAGCCCACCTCGGCGCTGGATATGTCAGTACAGGCTGAGATCCTCAACCTGCTCAACCATCTCAAACGCGAGCATGGCATGACCTATCTGCTGGTCAGTCACGACGGCGACGTGATAGCCCATATGTCCGAACGCGCCGCCCTGATGGAAAACGGCCACATCGTGCAGCATTACGACCGGGCTGCCTTACAGGCCGGTGAGCATATGCATGATTAAGCGCTACCGGCAACATGGTCAAACAACCAGACACCAAGTTCTACTCGCAGCGGTAATCATCAAGCCAATCGATTGCGAAATCGCAAAAAGTGGTGTTTTTACCCTTGCAGAGAAAAAAAGCGCGAGTATAATGCGCGACAATTTGCCAGGAGAAAGCATGAAAAACGAGCTTTGTTTTGTTCGCCACACTCGACAAGACCGCCAGCCAATCGGCGGGCAACTGCCGTTATTTCCCCTGTTGCATGAACCATCATTTAAAGCCCCTCGTTGAGGGGCTTTTTTTTGTCCAAAGCATTGCTATTACATTGAAAAGCCCCGCGTCAAGGGCAAGAGTCGAGGAGAGTGAACATGGCCAATCCGCTGTATCGCAAGAACATCATCTCTATTAACGATCTCAGCCGTGAAGATCTGGAGCTGGTGCTCAGCACCGCCGCCAGCCTGAAAGCTTACCCGCAGCCGGAGCTGCTCAAACACCTGGTGATCGCCAGTTGCTTCTTTGAAGCGTCTACGCGTACCCGCCTGTCGTTTGAGACCGCCATCCAGCGCCTGGGGGCTTCGGTGGTCGGCTTCTCCGACAGCAGCAACACCTCCCTCGGCAAAAAGGGCGAAACGCTGGCCGATACCATCTCGGTGATCAGCACCTACGTTGATGCCATTGTGATGCGTCATCCGCAGGAAGGCGCTTCCCGTCTGGCCGCTGAATTCTCTGGCGGGATCCCGGTGTTGAATGCCGGTGACGGCTCGAACCAGCACCCAACCCAAACGCTGCTGGATCTGTTCACCATCCAGGAAACCCAGGGCCGCCTGAGCAATATCAATATCGCCATGGTCGGCGACCTGAAATATGGCCGCACCGTGCATTCACTCACCCAGGCGCTGGCAAAATATGAAGGGAACCACTTCTTCTTCATCGCGCCAGACGCCCTGGCAATGCCGAGCTATATCCTGAAGATGCTGGACGAAAAAGGCATCTCCTACAGCCGCCACAACAGCATTGAAGAAGTGGTGCCGGAACTGGATATTCTGTATATGACCCGCGTGCAGAAAGAGCGCCTGGATCCTTCCGAATACGCCAACGTGAAGGCGCAGTTCATCCTGCGTGCGTCTGACTTGGCCGGAGCCCGGGACAACATGAAGGTGCTGCATCCGCTGCCGCGCATCGACGAGATTGCCATTGAGGTGGACAAGACACCGTATGCCCACTATTTCCAACAGGCAGGCAACGGTATTTACGCCCGTCAGGCGCTGTTGGCACTGGTTTTAAACGCAGAATTGGCTCTTTAAGGGGGAACCGTCATGACTCACGATAACAAACTCCAGGTTGAAGCGATCAAGTGCGGCACGGTAATCGACCATATTCCGGCGCAAATCGGCTTTAAGCTGCTCTCGCTGTTCAAACTGACCGCCACCGATCAGCGCATCACCATCGGCCTGAACCTGCCCTCCAAAGAGCTGGGCCGCAAGGATTTGATCAAGATCGAGAACACCTTCCTGACCGAGCAGCAGGCCAACCAGCTGGCGATGTACGCGCCCAAGGCTACGGTCAACCGTATCGATAACTATGAAGTGGTGCGCAAGCTGACGCTCAGCCTGCCGGATCATATCGACGGCGTACTGACCTGCCCGAACAGCAACTGCATCAGCCGTAGCGAGCCGGTGGCCTCCAGTTTCAGCGTCAAATCCCATGCTGGGGAAGTGCACCTGAAGTGCCGTTACTGCGAGAAAGAGTTCGATCATCAGGTGGTGTTACAGACGGACTAAAATTGGGGGGTGGCGCTGTCAATCTGGCGGGCACCCTTTATAATGGTGCGTCGTAGGGGCGCTGCATGCTGCGTCCATGTGAGTTTACGGCGGGCCGACTCGCCGTTTGAACAACAACAGGATATCAGGAGAAAAAATGTCACGTAATATCAGCACTGAACTCGCGCCAGCCGCCATTGGTCCTTACGTGCAGGGCGTTGACCTGGGCAGCATGATCATCACCTCCGGCCAGATCCCGGTCGATCCGAAAACCGGTGCCGTACCCGATGACGTTGCCGCTCAGGCGCGCCAGTCATTGGCCAACGTGAAGGCGATCGTGGAAGCCGCAGGCCTGAAAGTGGGCGACATCGTTAAAACTACCGTTTTCGTCAAAGACCTCAACGACTTCGCTACCGTTAACGCGGCCTATGAAGCGTTCTTCACCGAGCACAACGCCTCGTTCCCAGCGCGTTCTTGCGTTGAAGTGGCACGTTTGCCAAAAGACGTGAAAATCGAGATCGAAGCCATCGCCGTTCGCCGTTAATCGGCAACCCGGTACGATCGAATGCGGCCAGCCTTTGCTGGCCGTTTGTTTTTTCATCATCATCAATCTGAAACATTCATCCGCAAAATCACTCTCGTTCAAAACCACGGGTTAGATGGGTTCTACAAGCTCGTCAAATGTTCTGGTTTGACCAAGGTGCGTTCTCCCTCACCCCAACCCTCTCCCCAAGGAGAGGGAGCCAGTTCAGTGCTGTTGTCAGGTGTAGGAGTCAATCTGTGACATGTTCCGTCCCCCTTCCTAAAGTTAGGGAGCCAGATCGGTCTTGTAGTCGAGTGCGGGAGTAAAATTGTGGTTCGTTCAGCGCTGTCGCTATCGTCGGGCACAAAGTCCAATCTGTGGCACGTTAGGTCCCCTCTCCCTGTGGGAGAGGGTTAGGGTGAGGGGTCACTTCAGACGCGCAAAGCCCGCTTCCAGATCGGCGATCAGGTCGTCAATATTCTCAAAACCAATATGAACACGCACTAATGTGCCGCTAAAGTCCACCTTGGCTGCCGGGCGGATCTCGTTCAATTCTTCCGGCTGGTTGGCCAGGATCAGCGATTCAAACCCGCCCCACGAATAGGCCATGCTGAAATGCTCAAAATGGTCCAGATAGTGGGCAACCTGCTCATTGGTCAGCCGTGCTTTCAGCACAAAAGAGAATAACCCGCAGCTACCGCTGAAATCCCGCTGGAAGAATTCATGCCCTTTACAAGAAGGCAGCGCCGGATGGTTGACCCGCTCCACCTCTGGCCGCGCCGCCAACCATTCGGCAATGGCGATACTGCTGATCTCATGCTGCTTGAGGCGCACACCCAGCGTTCTCAGGCCACGGCTACCGTTATAGGCGGTATCCGCGTCGGCCATTTGCCCCATCAGGTAGGAGTTTTCACGCAGTTGGTCCCAGCAACGAGCGTTCGACACGGCGGTACCCAACATGGCGTCGGAATGGCCAATGATGTATTTGGTTCCGGCCTGAATAGAGATATCCACGCCAAAATCCAGCGCCTTGAACAGAATGCCCGCCGCCCAGGTGTTATCAATCATGATGACGATATCTGGGTTCACGGCCCGAGCAGCCTTCACCATCGCCGGAACGTCCTGAACTTCCATGGTAATAGAGCTAGGAGATTCAAGGAACAGCACTTTGGTATTGGGCTGGATCAACTCGGCAATCCCGGCACCGATCAGCGGGTCATAATAGGTGGTTGCCACGCCCAGCTTGCTCAGGATCTTGTTGCAGAAATCCTGCGTCGGCTCATAGGCGGCTCCGGTCATCAGGATATGATCGCCACTGGCAACAAACGCCAGGATAGCATTAGTGACAGCCGCCGCCCCACAAGGGTAAAGCGAGCAGCCTACCCCGCCTTCCAGCTCGGCCATCGCGTCCTGGAATGAGAAATGCGTCAGGGTGCCGCGACGCCCGTAGAATAGCTCACCTTTAGCACGGTTGGCGGTGGCAAACTTTTTGGCCTTCACCGTATCAAAGGTTAAGGAAGAGGCGCGTTGGATCACCGGGTTGACCGATCCTTGGGTGAATCGAGGCTTACGGCCAGCGGTGACCAGGGCGGTTTCTATTTTTTTAGCTGTCATAATCTGCCTGCTATTTATCGTCAATCAATAAAGTAGAGCGATATCCTTCACCTTTCAAGCTGAAGCTTGATAACGATAAAGCTCTCACCAAGGAAAGCAACGGGGACGGCAATAGCGGCCATCCCCTGTCAGGATTATTGCACCTTTACGGCGCGCAACAGCGTTTCCAGCGGGTACACCGCCGCAATCACCACTTCATCCCGGATCTGTGCTGCCGCACCCAACTGTTGCTGAGCCTGTTCCGCCTCGTCTTTACTCAAAGGCTTCCCTTGCTGATAGCGTTCCAACAGCATCAAGCCCAGATCGGCCAACGCGCTGACATCCTGTACCACCGGTGCCAAATCCTTCATCACCACGTTACCGGCTATCACCTGCTTCACCGGTGCACCGTTACGTTGCCAGCGTTGCAGACGTTCACGGATCGCCTCCGCCGCTGCCCGATGGTTCTTGTCTTTGAGCAACAACGCCACCTGCTGATCGAGATCGCGTACCGCCGCACTTTCCGGTGGGATGGCATCGGCAAAGCGGTTCAGCGGCTCAAATTGATGGTAATTACCTGCCTTGAACTTCAGGTGCTGACGGGTGTAATACTGCCCCGGCTCCACCGCTTCGGCCAAGACCTGCAATGGGGTGATATCGACGCTGTTAGCTAAGCGGGTAAACTCGCGCGCCGTTTCAGCGTGCTGTTGCAGGCCAACAGACACCACCGACCAGGCATCTATCGCCGCCAGGCGTTGGTACATATTGTCCTCGTTGGTCACATCCTTGGCCGACCACATACGTTCCGCTACGGCAAAGGTTCTTGGCCACAGCTTGAGATCGAGCACCGGTGCGCGGATGTTTTCCGCCCAGAAGGCGGCTTCGCCCCCCAGAATATTGGCCTGATGCTGCTCATCCGGCACCACCGGCATCACGCCCGCCGGGATCGCCGTCAATTTACTGCCGCTGGTTGGGTAGCGCACGTTGCCCACCAGCGTGTAACCGCTCAATTGGTCCTGCTGCAAAGTAAATACCGGACGTGTGTCACCCATCCAGGTATCAATGCGGAAGGTCACCTGTTCTGGCGTACGCCACTCGATATCCCGTACAGCACGGCGCGATTTGTCTTTGAAATCGATAAAGCCACGCCATCCCTGCTTGCCTTCGATCAGCGTGAAGGTGCCTTCCACCGGGCTCCCCTTGAAACGCGGCATGCTGAACTGCCAGCTCTGCGCCTGCTCCCCCGCCTGCACGTTGGTATCTACCCCCAGCGGCTGCGGCAAAATTTCATTGCGATAGTGGTAGGCGGTGCTGTGCGGCTGATCGAGATAGAAACCGGTGGAGAGAATGCCTTGATAGCCATCCTGGGCGCTGGCCCCTAGCGAATCTGGCCCACGCCAGGATTGGATCACGATGGTGCGCGGCAAGGTCGGATGGTAAATCTCATCCCAACCCACCATGCGGCGCTGATGCTTTTCGAGGATCTTTTCCAGCTTCTGGTTGAAGAAAGCCTGCAGCGCATGGGCATCCGCCAGCTGGTTCTGCTGCATAAACGCCTGGATGGTTTTGGACTCTTTCCACTGGGTGGCATCCACCTCATCCCCACCGATATGCAAGTAAGGATCGGGGAAGATCGCCACCAATTCGCCGATGATGCTGTCGACAAACTGATAAACCTGGTCGTTCGAAGGATCGAGCGTGGGCTTGTGGACACCCCAGTGGCGTTCCATCTGATACGGCCCCAGCGCGCTGAGCAGCTCTGGGTAGGCAACGGCAATGGTAGAAGCATGGCCCGGAAGATCGATTTCTGGCACCACCCGGATACCCCGCGCCGTGGCATAGGCGACTACCTGCTGCATCTGTTCACGGGTGTAGAAATGACCGTCACTGGCCAGTTGCTGTAGCTTTGGATAGTGCTCGGAAGCAAAGCGCCAGCCCTGATCGTCGGTTAGATGCCAGTGGAATACGTTGAGTTTAGCGGCCGCCATGCCATCAAGCTGGCGCAGAATATCCTCGACCGGCAGGAAATGGCGCGCCGAATCCAGCAGCACGCCGCGCCAAGGGAAACGCGGGACGTCGGTAATAAACACCTGCGGCATGAAAGTGTTTTCACCGTCGGTCTGCACCAGTTGCAGCAGCGTTTCCATGCCGCGTAGCGCACCGAAGCGAGTGTTGGCCGTCAGCGTCGCGCCCTGCGATGTCACCTTGAGCTGGTAGCTCTCATCGCTATCCGGTAACGGCTGGGCTGCAACCTGGTGTTTGATGATGATGTTGATCGTTGCCGCCTGGTTTTTCTCGCCCTGTGGGGCCAACGTCCAACCGGTTTGCCGTTCCAGGCGATCGCGCCAGCGAGCCTGCGCTTCGCTCAAGTCATCGCCCTGAACGTTGAACGATAAGCGGTAATCCAGCACCAGCTTGCCTTGCGGCTGAGCTAACTCAACCTGCTGCGGCCAGGGCATCAGCGGCAGATCGCCAGCCGGTTTAGCCAGCGCATTAAGGGAAAATAACAGCGAAGAAGCCAGTAGCGTATAACTGAAGGGTTTGTGCATCGGAAATTCCTCAGAGGAAAAATCAATCTAGCCAAGGAAGTAGATAAAGACCGAGCCGGAGGGAGATGTCCAACCGCAGGGGCAAAACGGTGCGATGGATCACAAATTGATTTGGTGGTGAGGAGATTTCCCTCCTCACCTCACCACCAGCAAAATTACTGCCAGCCATACCGGCGGACAAACCAGCCTTTCACGCACTGGGTCAGCACCATGTAACCCGCCAGGATCAGCACCAGCCAAGGGAAATAGCTCAGCGGCAACGCCTGCAGCTGCAGGAAGCCCGCCAGCGGCGAGAAGGTCAGGCCGATACCGACTGCGATCACCGCCAACGTCATCACGCACAGCGGCCAGGATGGGCGGCTCTGGATAAACGGAATTTTGCGCGTACGGATCATATGGACGATCAGCGTCTGCGACAGCAGTCCTTCCACAAACCAGCCGGACTGGAACAGCGTCTGCATTTCCGGCGTATTGGCCTGGAACACGTACCACATCAGGGCAAAGGTCAGCACGTCAAAGATCGAGCTGATCGGCCCAAAGAACACCATAAAGCGCCCCAGATCGCCAGAGTTCCAACGCTGTGGCTTGGTGATCTGATCGTCATCGACGTTATCGAACGGGATGGCAATCTGCGAAATATCGTACAGCAGGTTCTGGATCAACAGATGCAGCGGCAACATCGGCAGGAAGGGTAAAAAGGCGCTGGCGATCAGCACGCTGAAGACGTTACCGAAGTTGGAGCTGGCAGTCATCTTGATGTATTTCAGCATGTTGGCAAAGGTGCGGCGGCCTTCGATCACCCCCTGCTCCAGCACCATCAGGCTTTTTTCCAACAGGATGATATCTGCCGCTTCCTTGGCGATATCCACTGCAGAATCTACCGAAATACCGATATCCGCTGCACGCAGTGCCGGGGCATCGTTGATACCGTCACCCATAAAGCCCACCACGTGGCCCTGCTTACGCAGCAGTTGGACGATGCGCTCTTTGTGCAGCGGCGTCAGCTTGGCAAACACCGTGGTACGCGCCGCCGCGGCGACCAGCGTGGCGTCATCCATCAGTTCGATCTCGCTGCCACGCAGGATATGCTCCGCATCCAGCCCCACGTCCTTACACACCTTGGCGGCGACCAGTTCGTTGTCGCCGGTGAGGATTTTGACGGTTACACCATTCTTTTTCAGCGCAGCCAACGCCGGTGCGGTGCTCTCCTTCGGCGGATCGAGGAAGGCGATATAGCCTTCGAGGATCAGATCCGATTCATCCGCCACGCCATACTCATGATCCGTCGCTGGCAGGATCTTGTTGGCCACCGCCACCACGCGCAGCCCTTGCTGGTTCAGCTCGTCGGTAACACGGCGGATACGCGCCAGCAGCGCTTCACTGAGCGGGATCACTTCATCTCCCTGCCGCACGTGGCTACAGATCGACAGCATCTCTTCCAGTGCGCCCTTACAGATTAGCTCGTGGTATTGCGCCTCTTTGGCAACGACTACCGACATGCGGCGACGTTCGAAATCGAACGGGATCTCGTCCACTTTGCGGTAATGCTGCAACGCGTCCGGCTGCTGGCTTTCGTCGGCACAGGTCAGCACCGCCACATCCAGCAGGTTTTTCAGCCCGGTCTGGTAGAAGCTATTCAGCCAGGCGTAGCGCAGCACCCGCTCGCTGTTAGCACCAAACACGTCGGTATGGCGCTCCAGCACAATTTTGTCCTGAGTCAGCGTGCCGGTTTTATCGGTGCACAGTATATCCATCGCGCCAAAGTTCTGGATCGCGTCCAGACGTTTGACGATCACCTTCTGGCGCGACAGCTTGACCGCCCCTTTCGCCAAAGTAGAGGTGACGATCATCGGCAGCATTTCCGGCGTCAGCCCCACGGCCACCGAGAGCGCAAACAGCGCCGCTTCCCACCAGTCGCCTTTGGTAAAGCCGTTAATCAGCAGCACGATCGGCGTCATCACCAGCATGAAGCGGATCAACAGCCAGCTTACTTTGCTGATACCGGCCTGGAAGGCGTTGGGCTGCTCATCCTGGCTGGTCACCCGCTGTGCCAACTGGCCGAAGTAGGTTTCGCTGCCGGTGCCGATCACCATGGCCAGCGCGGTACCGCTAACGACGTTGGTGCCCATGAAGCACAGGTTTTGGCACTCCAACGGATCGCTCACCTGGCTACGGGGATCTGCCACTTTTTCTACCGGCAGTGACTCACCGGTCAACGCTGCCTGGCTGATAAACAGATCCTTGGCAGACAACAACCGCAGATCCGCCGGGATCATATCCCCAGCCGATAGCTTGATGATATCGCCCGGCACCAACTGTGAGATCGGCAGTTCGCTATGCTCGCTTTTACCGGTATGCGCATCGCTGCGGTACACCGTTGCGGTGTTGCTGACCATAGCCTTCAGCGCGTCCGCCGCCTTGTTGGAGCGGGCTTCCTGGATAAAATGCAGTAACGTGGAGATCAGCACCATCAGCCCAATCACCAGCGCGGCAATCAGATCTTCGGTGGCGTAGGAAATCAGCCCCAGTACGGTCAGCAGCAGATTGAACGGGTTGCTGTAGCAGTGCCACAAATGCTTCCACCAACTTTCAGCAAGCTGGTTTTCGATGGTGTTGCTACCAAACTGGCCGCGGGCGGTTTCTGCTTCCTGCTCGGTGATGCCTTCCGGGTGGCTGTTGAAACGCTCATACAGTTGCATCGCGCTGGCGGCGGCACATTCCAGACGTTGTTGCGCCAAACCGGCAGGCAACTCTTGCGCCGATCCACTGACGCTTTCCAACAGCGCATCACGCCGCACCAGACGGCGTGGCAAATTGCGGCTGAGCAGACCCAGCAGCCGACGGGGGATTTGTTTTAATTTCATCGTTCGCACCTCATTGCCCAGCGCCTCACGGCAGTGGGTGAACGGCGGATCGGCTCGCTGGCTTGATTTTCGGACGCGCCAAAAATCCTCCGCCGGAGCAGATCACTGATTTTCAATCACAACAGAGGCGAACTATCGAACAAGTGCCGCTGCTTACCTAAACCGGTAAAACAGCAACGCAGAGCGGAGAGGTTTTACCGGGGAACCGAATGAGTAGTGTCGGGGCTCGGATCAGGATCCATTCAGGGATTTACCTCAGGTCAAAGAAAAAGTGGGAACGGCAAAGGCGGCCATTCCGTTTTGCAACACTATGGGCTGCGCACCAAGATCCGCGCGTTAAAATGCGCTATGGTAGCGAGCATAAGTGGGATGTTGTAAGTTTAAGCCTCATAACCTAAACGATAAGTAAACCATGCAAAACCGGCTGACAATCAAGGATATCGCCCGCCTGAGCGGGGTAGGCAAGTCTACCGTCTCACGCGTGATGAATAACGAAGGCAGCGTAAGCCCGCAAACCCGTGAACGGGTGGAGGCGGTGATCCGCAGCCAGGGGTTTACCCCATCAAAATCGGCGCGAGCCATGCGCGGCCAGAGCGACAAAGTGGTCGCCATTATCGTTTCCCGTCTGGATTCCCCTTCGGAAAATCAGGCCGTGCGCACCATGCTGCCGCTGCTGTATCAGCAGGGCTTCGATCCGATCGTGATGGAAAGCCAGTTTGAAACCCGGCTGGTAGAGGAGCACCTCAACGTACTGCGCCAGCGCAACGTCGATGGCGTGATCCTGTTCGGCTTTACCGGCCTGACCGCTGACATGCTCAAACCATGGCAGGAAAAGATGGTGGTAGTCGCCCGCGAATATCCGGGGATCTCCTCCGTTTGTTATGACGATGAAGGAGCCGTGAAACTGCTGATGCAGCGCTTACGCAAGCAGGGTCATAGCCATATCAGCTACCTTGGCGTACAGGAGTCCGATGCCACCACCGGGATGCGTCGTCATCAGGCCTATCTGGATACCTGTCGCGAACAGAAGATCTCACCGGTCGTGGCGCTGGGAGAACTGAGCTATCAGAGCGGCTTCCAACAGGCCGCCAACGTGATTGAACCGCAAACCACCGCGCTGGTGTGCGCCTCCGATACCATCGCGCTAGGTGCGATGAAGTACCTGCAACAGCAACAGATTACGCCGATCCAGGTGTGCGCCATCGGTAACACTCCGATGCTCAACTTCTTGTTCCCAGAGACATTTTCCGTTGAATTAGGTTATGGCACCGCTGGGCAGCAGGCGGCCCTTCAACTGCTGGGCCAGTTGAGTGGTGAACTGAGCATCCGCCAAATCATTATCCCCTGCAAACTTGCCTGACAACGGGCGCACCATGCGGCGCCCCCTTCGTATCGTAGCCAGCATTCGTTGTGACGCTACCTGAGGCTTTCTTGTTCGTTTTGTGATCCTTACCGCAAGTTGGGAACGTTCCCATTTAATAACCACGGCCAAGTGACTAAGCTTAAAAACATCAATACCTCTGAGCCTCACTGATAACAAAGGTGCCATAATGAGCAAAGTTCAGCAGCAGGACATCGATCGCCTGATCGTGCTGGTGGGTGGCCGCGAGAATATCGCCACCGTCAGCCACTGCATTACCCGCCTGCGTTTCGTCCTTAACGATCCCGCCAAGGCCAAGCCGAAAGAGATTGAGCAGTTGCGCATGGTCAAAGGCTGCTTCACCAACGCCGGGCAGTTCCAGGTGGTGATCGGCCCCGAAGTCGGTGATTACTATCAGGCGTTAATCGCTGCCACCGGCATCAACGAAGCCGATAAAGAACAGGCCAAGCTGGCCGCCCGCCAGAATATGACCTGGTTTGAACGTGGCATCTCCCACTTCGCCGAGATCTTCTTCCCGCTGCTGCCAGCCCTGATCAGCGGCGGTTTGATCCTGGGTTTCCGCAACGTGATCGGCGATATCCCGATGTCCGGCGGCCAAACGCTGGCCCAGATGCACCCCGCCTGGAAAACCATTTACGACTTCCTGTGGCTATTGGGCGAGGCCATCTTTATGTTCCTGCCGGTGGCCATCTGTTGGTCAACGGTGAAGAAGATGGGCGGTACCCCGGTGCTCGGCATCGTGATGGGGATCACCCTGGTCTCCCCGCAGTTGATGAACTCCTACCTGCTCGGCCAGCAAGTGCCGGAAGTGTGGAACTTTGGCTGGTTCACCATTGAGAAAGTGGGCTATCAGGCGCAGGTGATCCCGTCGATCCTCGCCGGTATGGCGCTGGGCTGGATCGAAACCCGTCTGAAAAAGATCGTGCCGGATTATCTGTATCTGGTGGTGGTGCCGGTGGTTTCTCTGCTGCTGGCCGTGTTCTTGGCACACACGCTGATCGGTCCGTTTGGCCGCATGATCGGTGATGGCGTAGCCTGGGCGGTGAAGTGGGTGATGACCGGTAGTTTTGCCCCAATCGGCGCGGCACTGTTTGGCTTCCTGTATGCACCGTTGGTGATCACCGGGGTGCATCAGACCACGCTGGCCATCGATATGCAGATGATCCAAAGCATGGGCGGCACGCCAGTCTGGCCACTGATTGCCCTGTCCAATATCGCGCAAGCCTCGGCGGTGCTGGGCATCATCATCGTCAGCCGCAAGGCCAACGAACGTGAAATTTCCGTACCGGCCGCCATCTCCGCCTACCTCGGCGTGACCGAGCCGGCTATGTACGGTATCAACCTGAAATATCGCTTCCCTATGCTGTGCGCGATGATCGGCTCCGCCTTCGCAGGCTTGATTTGTGGCCTGACCGGCGTGATGGCCAACGGCATCGGCGTGGGCGGCCTGCCGGGCATCCTGTCTATCCAACCGCAGTTCTGGCTGATCTACTCCGTAGCTATCCTGGTGGCCGTAGTGATCCCGCTGCTGTTGACCATGATGGTTTACAAACGCAAAGCGAGCCGCGGCGAGTTACCGGTTTAAACTGAAAGGTATTTTTTTATGAGCAATATCATCCCTTGGTGGCAGAACGGCGTTATTTATCAAATCTATCCGAAGAGCTTCCAGGACAGCACCGGTAACGGCTATGGCGATCTGGCTGGGGTGACACAACGGCTGGACTACTTGCAGGAACTGGGCGTCGATGCCATTTGGCTGACGCCGGTCTATGTCTCGCCCCAGGTCGATAATGGCTACGACGTCGCCGATTACTGCGCCATCGATCCGGCCTACGGCACCATGGCCGACTTCGAACACCTGGTGGCGCAGGCCCATCAGCGCAAGATCCGCATCGTAATGGATATGGTGTTTAACCACACCTCCACCGAGCATCCGTGGTTTAAGGCCGCGCAGGATCCTGCCAGCCCGCTACGCCAGTTCTACATCTGGCGCGATGGCGAAGGTGATGCCTTGCCCAACAACTGGCGTTCCAAATTTGGTGGTAGCGCCTGGCAATGGCATGCCGACAGCGGCCAATATTACCTGCACCTGTTTGCTACCGAGCAGGCCGACCTGAACTGGGAGCACCCGCCGGTACGCGAAGAGCTGAAAAAGGTGTGCCAGTTCTGGGCAGATAAAGGCGTGGACGGGCTGCGTCTTGACGTAATCAACCTGGTGTCCAAACAGCAGGACTTCCCAAGCGATAGCCAAGGCGATGGCCGCCGTTTCTACACCGACGGCCCGCGCATTCACGAGTTTTTGCAAGAGATGAGCCGCGACGTGTTTCAGCCACGCGGCCTGATGACCGTGGGCGAGATGTCTTCAACCTCGCTGGAGCATTGCCAACAGTATGCGGCGCAAAGCGGTGCCGAGCTGTCGATGACCTTCAACTTCCACCATCTGAAAGTAGACTATGCCAACGGGCAGAAGTGGACGCTGGCCGCGCCGGATTACGTCGAGTTGAAGCAGATTTTCCACCACTGGCAGCAAGGCATGCATAACCGCGCCTGGAACGCGCTGTTCTGGTGTAATCACGACCAGCCGCGCATCGTTTCGCGCTTTGGCGACGAGGGCGAACTGCGAGTCACCGCAGCCAAGATGCTGGCAATGGTGCTGCACGGTATGCAGGGCACGCCGTATATCTATCAGGGTGAAGAGATCGGCATGACCAATCCGGGCTTCCAGCAAATCGAAAGCTATCGCGATGTGGAAAGCCTGAATATGTACGCCGAACTGCTGGCTCAGGGAAGAAACCAAGACGAACTGTTGGCTATTCTGGCCAGCAAATCACGGGACAATGGTCGTACGCCGATGCAGTGGGACGCAACAGCCCACGCTGGCTTCACCACCGGTACACCTTGGATTGCCTGTGCAGAGAACTACCCGCAGATTAATGCCACGGCAGCATTGGCCGATCGGGATTCGGTGTTTTACGCTTATCGCCATCTGATCGCCCTGCGCAAGCAGTATCCGCTGCTGACTCACGGTGACTATCAGGATCTGGCCCCGGCTCACCCGGCATTGTGGTGTTATCAACGGAGTTGGAATGGGCAACGGTTGCTGGTCGTTGCGAACCTGAGCCACGAACCTTTGGCATGGGATGCCGCCGGCGTTGAGTTTTCTGAACTGTGGCGACCGCTGATTAGCAACTATATGGATGCTGCCGAGCAGCCACGGGCCGGAGTTTTGCGGCCTTTCGAAGCAAGTTGGTGGCTGCTGGAGTCCTGATGGGTCACCGGGAGTTGTTTGCTACAACCAATACATAATCTTTTTAAAAATCATGATTTTGTATGGCTTGAACAATGAAATTGGCGCTGAGAACACTTCCTCTGTGACTCAGCGCCAGGCAGAGGCCAAAAGGCAGCGGATCTAACCGCAACGCCCTGCCATTGAATCATATATTAAACACGTAGTACCTGACCTTTATTATTCCCCGTATAAATAAGTCACCCGGCACAATTACACTTAACTCACCTATATTTCTTCCCAAATCATTATTACGCTATTTCAGGCGTAAAAAGATCTGCATCCAAGATTAAAATGTGAAGGATATCCCAAATTGCAAATAGATTTATTTCACGCTGTAAAAAAAACATGCAATAATAGGTTAAAACCAGATTAAAAACATAACTAAATAATAAATATAACTATTTTAATTAAACCACCAGACTGATTTTTCCCATCGGCCTTTTTACCTCTCGTGAAATGGAGCACTCTTTATGACCATCAAAAGGAAGTCGATATTTATAGTCAGTGGTTTATTCGCCGCCGGATTGACCGGCTGTGACAATAATGACACCCAGATTACTCCGAGTAATCAGGCGGAGCTGGAGAGCAGAAATATTCCCACGCTTACCGTCGATGGGCTGAAATTTAAAGATCTGAATAAAAACGGCCAGCTAGACCCTTATGAAGACTGGCGTCTTGATAGCGCCACCCGCGCCCGCGATCTGACCGCCCGCATGAACGTGGAAGAAAAAGCCGGTGCCATGATGCATGGTACCATTGGCCTCGATGGTGCTGGCCGCGTCGATATCAGCGCCGCCGAAGAAGATGTGAACCAACGCTTCGTCAACACCTTCATTACCCGCATGGCGGGCGATCCACAGCATATTTCCGCCGATAACAATGCGCTGCAGGAAATGGCCGAGAAGTCTCGCCTCGGTATTCCAGTGACCATCAGTACCGACCCACGCAACCACTTCGTTAACGATCCGAATGCCACCAGCGTCGCGGCAGGCAGTTTCTCACAATGGCCAGAGCCGCTCGGCCTGGCGGCAATCGATGATACGGCACTGTCCAAAACCTTTGGTGATATCGCCCGTCAGGAGTATCGGGCCGTTGGGATCCATATGGCGTTATCACCGCAGGCCGACCTTGCCACCGAACCGCGCTGGGGCCGCATCAACGGTACCTTCGGCGAGGATAACCAGCTCGCCAAACGCCAGGTGCAAGCCTATATCGAAGGCTTCCAGCATGGTGACAAAGGCCTGACCCAAGACAGCGTCATCACCGTAGTAAAACACTTTGCCGGTGGCGGTCCACAGCTTGGCGGGTTGGATCCGCACAATATCTTTGGCAAAGAGCAGGTCTATCCGGGCGATAATCTGGAATACCACCTTGTACCGTTCGAAGGGGCATTTGCCGCCAATGTGGCCTCGGTGATGCCCTATTACGGCCAACCGATCAACCTGTGGTACAAGGATCAGCTGATTGAAGAAGTAGGCTTTGGCTTTAACAAGCAGGTGTTGACCGAGATGCTGCGTGGCCGCTTTGGCTTTACCGGCGTAGTGCTGAGTGACTGGGGCATCCTGGAAAGCTGCGAAGGTAAATGCGCCACCGGCATCAGCGATGCCGACATCGCCGCCGGAGTCTCGCCTTGGGCTGCCGGGATCGGCATGTCGTGGGGCGTTGAGAATCTCACCCGCCAGGAACGCGTAGTGAAAGCGGTGGAAGCCGGTATCGATCAGTTCGGCGGTACCAGCGATCCTAGCGATCTGATAGAAGCCATCAATCAGCAACAGCTGCCGATCGCCGCCATCGACGCTTCCGTCACACGTATTTTGCAGCAGAAGTTTGAGCTGGGGTTGTTTGAGAAACCTTACGTGGACGAAGCCAAAGCGGTGAAAATCGTCGGTAACGCCGAATTCCAACAGCAAGGGGATGACGCACAGCGCCGTGCGCAGATCCTGTTGCAGAATAATAATTCCCTGCTGCCATTGGCGCTGAGCGGCAAAAAGGTGTTCCTGCATAACGTCAACGCTACCGTGGCGGCACGCTATGGGCTGGAAGTCGTCGCTACGCCGGAAGAGGCGGAGATCGCCATCCTGCGAGTCGATACGCCGCATCAGAACGATCCGCACTACCCGTTTGGCGTTTCGGTCAACTTTGGTCAGCTGGGCTTTGACGATGCCGAAACCGTGGTGCTGGATCAGAAAGCTGGCACTTACAGCGGCAGTGAAGACTATAGACTGATCAAACAGGTGAAGGCGCTCAACCTGCCAACGGTGATTTCCGTTTACCTCGATCGTCCGGCGATCCTGACCAACATCGTGGATAAAACCGACGTACTGCTGGCCAACTTTGGCGCATCCGATGAGGCGGTGCTGGATGTGATCACCGGCAAGAGCAAGGCACAGGGTAAGTTACCGTTTGAGCTGCCATCCAGCTGGCAGGCGGTGCTGGATCAGAAAGAGGACGTGGCGCACGATTCTGTCGATCCTCTGTTCCCAATCGGCGCGGGTATTCTGTAATACGGCCCTCACCCCAACCCTCTCCCAAAGGGAGAGGGAGCTGATAGCCCCTGCTCGTTTGGTAGTAAAGCGATAACCTCAGCAAACACGCTCGATCGGTCCCCTCCCACAGGGAGACGGGTTATCAAACAGTTGCCACACTTAACACCGAGCAGCAAACTTCGGTGTTAAGTGTTCAGGATGTCCCCGAACTCAAAAACTTTTCACCAGCTTCACTACGTCCGCCGCTTCCTCTGCCAGCTTCTCATCGCTCATATCAAATACGCCCTGCACCAGGTGCGGCGGCAAATAATCCATGCCGGTCAGATTGGCGACGGCGTTAAACGGCCGCAGCAGGTCGGCTACCGGATAGCGGTTATAGCCCGCCGGTGAATAGGCCTGCGCGTTGCCCCCGGTGCTGACCACCAGTTGCAAAGGCTTACCCTGCAGTTGGGTGCCTTCGCTGCCATAGGCGAAACCGTGGGTTAATACCGCATCCTGCCATTCGCTGAGGATCGCCGGTGAGCTGTACCAATAAAACGGAAACAGCATCACTACCACATCGTGCGCTTGCAGCAGTTCCTGCTCGCGGGCCACATCAATCTGGTAGTCCGGGTAAACGCGCATCAATTCATGCACGGTGACGTTAGGTAAAGGACGCAGCGCCTCGATCAGCGCCTTATTGATGCGGGATTCGTCGGGGTAACGGTGGGCGGTCAACACTAAAATACGCGACATGGGGAAATCCTTGTTTATCGAAAGTAAGCCATTTTTTCATTTCCTCCGTTTCCGGTGTAGTCTGTAAACAGTCACATTAACTTCAACCTAAAGTATCAACCACTATGTCGCTGCCAATTGACGTGCACCGCCTGTTACCGGCGTTTCTCAGCGCCGCTCAGACAGAGAACTTCTCCGCTGCTGCACGCCAGCTGGGCGTGACGCCAGCGGCGATCAGCAAGAATATCCGCGTGCTGGAAGAGAAGCTGGCGCTGCGGCTGTTCCAACGTAACACCCACAGCGTGGTGCTGACTGACGAAGGCAAAGCCCTGTTGCAACAGGTGGCACCGCTATGGCAAGCGCTGACCGCCACGTTAGAGCTGGCTGGGGGCACACAACTCCCTCCCGCCGGTAGCGTGCGCGTCAGCATGATCCCAGGCTTTGGCCGCCAGGTACTGATGCCGCTGATCCCTGAGTTTTTACAACGCTACCCGATGATCGATCTGGATCTGTCACTGGATGCCCGGGTGGTGAATCTCGTTGGTGAAGGCTTTGATGTGGGCATCGGCAGCCAGGTCGATCCCGATAGCCGGCTGGTAGCACGACCGCTCTACGCGATGCAGATGCTCTTGGTCGCTGCCCCCGGTTACCTTGCCCAACATGGCACACCGCAGGTGCCGGCAGATCTGCTGCAACATAGCTGCCTGCTGCACCGCAATCCGGCCACCGGGCGTAATGTAAAGTGGCCTCTGGCACACAAAACGCTGGATTTGCATGGCCGCCTGACGGCCAGCAGCCCGGAGATGTTGCTAGATTCCGCGCTGGCCGGGCTGGGCATTGCTTGCCTGTCGCGCTGGTATGTGGAACAGCACTTTGCCCAGGGAACATTGCTACCGGTGCTGCCAGATCACTGGCCTAAACCCACGCAAATCTGGCTCTACTACGCCTCTGCAGATTTGCCGCCACGGGTGCGTGTCTGGGTCGATTTTTTACTGGCGCATTTTCGCCGCTAACCGGCATGATGCGATCGCAATCACGCTTTAACGATCTTTCGGATAATCGGCATTTTCCATTCAAGCCGCTGATAGCAAGGGTTACAAATATTCCTGTAACGGGTAGCTGTACAGCGTTCAAACTGCTCCCCCCATTCTTTGACCCACGTCAAAAAAAGCGGCACCACACCCATATATAGTGCCCATAGATATTCAACCACCTATATGTAGTAGTTATCCACAATATCATCCACACCCTCCGCAGCCCTTGCGCCCTGCGGTTTTGCCCTGTGGATAAGCCGACGCTCCCCCATGGGGACAGGAGTTACAACGTGAAACCAGTAGTGATTAAACGGGACGGTTGCCAGGTATCTTTTGACGAGATGCTGATCAAGCAGGCCATCGAGCGGGCCGCTTTGGCCGCTGAAGTTGTCGATGCCGACTACTGTGCTACCGTCGCCCGCGTGGTCGCTCAACAGATGGAAAACCGACCGCGAGTCGATATCCACGAAATCCAGCAGGCGGTAGAAAACCAGCTGATGTCTGGCCCGTATAAGCAACTGGCACGTACCTACATCGAATATCGCCACGATCGTGACGTCTCGCGTGAGCTGCGCGGGCGGCTGAACCAGGAAATTCGTGGTCTGGTGGAACAAAGCAACGTTGCGCTGCTCAATGAGAACGCCAATAAAGACAGCAAGGTGATCCCTACCCAGCGCGATCTGCTGGCCGGTATCGTCGCCAAGCACTACGCCAAACAGCATATCCTACCGCGCGATGTGGTGCTGGCGCATGAGCGCGGCGAAATCCACTATCACGATCTCGACTACTCACCGTTCTTCCCGATGTTCAACTGTATGCTGATCGATCTGAAAGGCATGCTGACCAACGGCTTCAAGATGGGTAACGCCGAGATCGAGCCGCCGAAGTCGATCTCCACCGCCACCGCCGTGACCGCGCAGATCATCGCTCAGGTTGCCAGCCATATTTATGGCGGCACCACCATCAACCGCATCGATGAGATCCTGGCCCCCTTCGTTACCGAGAGCTTCCACAAGCATCAGCAGGTAGCGCTGCAGTGGCAGATCCCAGACGTGGCAGGCTATGCGATGACCCGCACCGAGAAAGAGTGTTACGACGCCTTCCAGTCACTGGAATATGAAGTCAACACTCTACATACCGCCAACGGCCAGACGCCGTTTGTCACCTTCGGTTTCGGTTTGGGCACCAGTTGGGAATCGCGCATGATCCAGCAGTCGATCCTGAAAAATCGTATCGCCGGGCTGGGTAAAAATCGTAAAACCGCCGTGTTCCCGAAACTGGTCTTCGCTATCCGCGACGGCCTGAACCACAAGTTTGGTGACGCCAACTACGACATCAAACAGCTGGCGCTTGAATGTGCCAGCAAACGCATGTATCCGGACATCCTCAATTACGATCAGGTGGTCAAGGTCACCGGTTCGTTTAAAACGCCGATGGGTTGCCGCAGTTTCCTCGGCACCTATGAAGAAAACGGCGAGCAAATTCACGATGGCCGCAACAATATCGGCGTGATCAGCCTGAACCTGCCACGTATTGCTCTGGAAGCCCAGGGTAACGAAGACCGCTTCTGGCAGTTGCTGGATGAGCGCCTGCTGCTGGCCAAGAAAGCCCTGATGACCCGCATTGCCCGCCTGGAAGGCATCAAGGCCCGCGTGGCACCGATCCTGTATATGGAAGGAGCCTGCGGCGTGCGGTTGAAAGCCGACGACAATATCGCGGAGATCTTCAAGAACGGCCGCGCCTCGATTTCGCTGGGCTACATCGGCGTGCATGAAACCATCAACGCGCTGTTTGGCGCAGAAAAACACGTGTACGACGACGAGCAACTGCGCGCCAAAGCCATTGCCATCGTTGAGCGCTTGAAAAACGCCACCGAAAGCTGGAAAGAAGAAACCGGCTACGGCTTCAGCCTGTACAGCACGCCAAGTGAGAACCTGTGCGATCGCTTCTGCCGCCTCGATACCAGCGAGTTTGGCGTGGTCGCCGGGGTGACTGACAAGGGTTATTACACCAACAGTTTCCACCTCGACGTGGAGAAAAAGGTTAATCCGTACGACAAGCTGGACTTCGAGGCGCCATACCCACCTTTGGCCAACGGCGGTTTTATCTGTTACGGCGAATACCCGAACCTGCAGCACAACCTGAAGGCGCTGGAAGACGTGTGGGATTACAGCTACACCCGCGTGCCTTATTACGGCACCAACACGCCGATCGATGAGTGCTACGAGTGTGGCTACACCGGTGAGTTCTCCTGTACCAGCAAGGGCTTCACCTGCCCGAAATGTGGCAACCATGACTCGGCAAAAGTGTCGGTGACCCGCCGCGTATGTGGCTATCTGGGCAGCCCGGATGCCCGGCCGTTCAACGCCGGTAAGCAGGAAGAAGTGAAACGCCGGGTGAAACATCTGGGCAATGGGCAGATCGGCTAATTTCAGCCAGCGGCCCCTCACCCTAACCCTCTCCCACAGGGAGAGGGGACCGAATGTGCCACATCTTAACGACGGCATTCGTCCTCAACATAGCTTCTGGGCACAACATCGGGTCAGCTCCCTCTTACTAAAGGAGAGGCTTGAGATGAGAGGATGGGGCCAAATACGTCACGGGTGACTTCCATACCTGACTGCCGCACCGTACCTGCTCCTTCTCCCTGTACAGACCGGGGACATCATGAACACTTGTTCGGGGACATGGTAGACACTTACAACATAGGTATGAGTACTTCTGAGTGGAGTTGCTTATGCCGTGGGATGAGAGATCTGCCATGTCATTACGTACCGAGTTTGTGCTTTTCGCCTCGCAAGAAGGCGCTAATATCCGCGCGCTATGCCGTCAGTTCGGCATAGCGCCTGCTACCGCATACAAGTGGTTACATCGCTGGCACTCTGATGGGCGCGCCGGTCTGAACGAACGTTCTCGAGTGCCACACCATTCCCCCAGCAGAACCTCTGACACCGTTGTCCAACATCTCCGCGCTGCACACCTGGCCCATCCGATGTGGGGCGCACGCAAGCTCAAGCGGTGGCTCGAGATGCAGGGGCATACGTTACCGGCCGCCAGCACCGTGCATAACCTCATGCGCCGCCATGACCTGCTACCGGGCGGTCCGTCACCGGCGCCCACCGTCGGACGCTTTGAACATGACGCCCCGAACCGACTCTGGCAGATGGACTTTAAAGGCCACTTCCCCTTCGCCGAAGGGCGTTGTCATCCGCTGACCTTGCTGGATGACCATTCGCGCTTCTCGCTCTGTCTGGCGCACTGCCCGGACGAGCGACGTGTCACCGTGCAGTCACAGTTGATAGCGGTGTTCGAACGTTATGGCTTGCCGGAGAGAATGACCATGGATAATGGTGCCCCCTGGGGCGACACGACGGGCAGTTGGACCGCGCTGGAACTGTGGCTGATGCGTCAGGGTATCCGGGTGGGTCACTCTCGGCCTTATCATCCTCAGACTCAGGGTAAGCTGGAGCGCTTCCACCGCAGCCTGAAGGCAGAGCTCCTGCAGGGACGGTGGTTTACCCATGCCGCGCAGTTGCAGGAGGTGTTCGACGCCTGGCGAGATACCTACAACCTGGAACGCCCACACGAAGCCCTGTCAATGGCGGTGCCAGCGTCCCGTTATCAGCCTTCATCGCGACAGTACAATGGCAATCCGGCGGCAGCCGAGTATGACGAGGGGGTCCTGGTCAGGAAAGTGGATGTCAGTGGAAAACTGAGCCTGAAAGGGATGGGTCTGAAAGTGGGCAAGGCCTTTATCGGTGAATATGTCGGGCTGAAGGAAAGTGAGAGAGAGGGCTACTACGAGATATGGTGGTACAGCACGAAAGTGGGGATGATCGACCTGAGAAATAGGTCGATCATCATGGGTAAAGGATGTTAAAAAGTGTTCACCATGTCCTTGAACACCTGTCTACCATGTCCCCGGTCTGTACACTCCCACAGAGAGGGGGACAGAAAGTGCCACAACTTAATTACTGCACTCGCCCTTGGTAACAAGTGAGAGGATGGGGCCATATACGTCACAGGTGACTTCCATACCTGACTGCCGCACCGTACCTGCTCCTTCTCCCACAGAGAGGGGGACAGAAAGTGTCACAACTTAATTACTGCACTCGCCCTTGGTAACAATGTTGCAGAGTAACTTCTGCACCTGAGCACAACGCCGGACCAGCTCCCTCTCCCTATGGGAGAGGGTTGGGGTGAGGGGCCATATAAAAGAACGCAACACTATGAATTTTCACCAGTATTATCCTATCGACGTGGTCAACGGCCCCGGCACCCGCTGCACGCTGTTTGTCGCAGGCTGCGTGCACCAATGCCCCGGTTGCTATAACAAAAGCACCTGGCGGCTGAACTCTGGCCTGCCGTTTACCCAGCAGATGGAAGATCAGGTCATAGCCGATCTCAACGACACGCGTATTCCACGCCAAGGGTTGTCGCTGTCCGGTGGTGATCCGCTGCACCCGGCCAACGTCGCCGCCGTATTGCAGTTGGTCAAGCGAGTGCATGCCGAATGCCCCGGCAAAGATATCTGGCTGTGGACCGGCTATAAGCTGGATGAACTGGATAGCGAGCAGATGCAGATCGTCGATCGGATTAACGTGTTGATAGACGGCAAGTTTGTGCAGGATTTAAAAGACCCGGCGCTGATCTGGCGCGGCAGCGCTAATCAGGTGGTGCATAAGCTGCGTTAGTTTGTCCGTCCGGGTTTCCAACTGGCTTCAATTTGACGCTGTTTCCGTGTCCTAATAGCCACAACCTGCTGCGGGTATTTTCGCGATGGCTCCAGTTCAAAATCCCCTGGTCTTAGTGCAAGTGCTTCATTCAATCTTGCGCCGGTGTTCCATAGAGTATCAAAGAACATGCGCCGAGTTAGATCGTCAAAGTAGCTCAGCAATACGGCCACCTCTGGAGCTAGTAGATATTTCGGTAATCCTGCGCCCAGCTGTGCGGCGTGATCACGCATCGATCGGTCGGTATCAAGCAGCAGGTATCCCAGTCCCTGGGAGGTGTCGCTACATGAATTCTGTAAAAGTTCGCGCAGCGGGCCACCTGCACAAAACGGGAAAGGGAAGAAGACGGCCAGCCCGATACACTACATATTGTGCGCAGGTCAGCTGCGGTCAAAACCAGATATTAATTTTTGGGGATAGTCAGGAACGAAATGATCAACAAAGGATGTGAGCAAGTAAGCCGTACAAGGCGATATTTTGAGGCAGACAAAGAGCCTCAATTTAGAGGGCTAAATTTTGGGTTTGCCAATGACATATAAATTATTGATGAATTCAAACTAAAAAATACATCATGTGAATGAAAATTTCGAACTTACCCATGGATATCAAACTATAACCTCATTTTTTCATAAGGCTAGCTTTGAGGAATGCATTAGAGATATAATGTTTCTCTAGTAGCAAATGCCGTATAAATAAAAGGAGCTTGTTAAATGGACTATAGTTACTTTCTTAGACAACACATGCAGGCTGAAAGAAAAATGGCATTATCTCTTGATAAAGGTGTTGAGGGTGTCTATGAGAAAGCAATTGATACAACCGAGGCAATATATGATGGGTTTGAAAGGATTTCTTGGCGAACATCATGTTTCATAGATAAATATGAAGATGTTTGTCAAGAAATCCAAATAGAAGATGAACGTTATTTTTATGGTATTCTGGAGTTATTTGGAAAGAGAGATATACTTCTGCATATGCTGATTTTATATGTTGAATTTGTTTTAGATGATGAGGATAGAACCCAAAGAGAAGCTAAATCAAGAACAAGAGGGACAAGTAAATTATTTGCTGCGTTTACTTCTGGAGTGCTAACTAAGAAAGCTATTGCTTATACAATAGGTAAGTCTTTATCTGGATCGCCTGAGATTTTAGCCTCAATCAGGAAACAAACATATAAGAAAGGGCCATGGGCTTTAACGGGTGTTGCATTGTATGGGCAAGTTCAAAGGGCTGCTATGGCCGCAAGAAAACTAAGAACGCTTGAACCTCGCTATTATAACATACTATATAATAATAGAATTGAGATGCTATATATATATGTAGATCCAATTATAACGGCGTTAATAATGAAGCTTAAAGGTAAACATAACGCTACGCTTGAAGAAAAAATTGAAATTTTAGAAGGGGTAATTGGCTTATGATTATCGAAATATTAGAAATAATAAAAATCATGATTAGTTTTGTTTTAAAATACGTCAAACTAATTATATTTACTATATTTTTTAATTTCCTTCCAACTGCTGTCGTTGTTTTATTGTATTTGCTGTATTTGGCATTTATACCAGAATATAGTGGGAGGTTATTAATAATATCAATTGTTGTAGTCTTCTATTTATCTTGGAAGTATATCCCAGATAAGTATACATAAAAAGGCCGTTTTAAACGGCCTTCAATAACTAGAATACGCGCTCATCCCATATGCTGTATCCTGACGTGCCAGCCACATGAGTCCAGTCAATACTTTTATATGCTATGGATATGATTTCATAAGGCTGAACATCACTCTGTAATAGTGAGTTTGGACAGTGCTGACTAATGCTAACAATATATGCATCCTTTAACTTTATAGTGTAAAATTTTTCAATCCTTCCAGTTGAATCTATTCGGTGCATATAAATTATAATTTGAAGCCTTTCATTTCCATCTAATGCAACCCCTAAAAGAGGCGATGACTTGTCAATAGGCTTGTTTATTACAATCGGATGATGACAGACGTTTTGATCTCTTGTAAGGTCATGATCAAAAGAATAGATAAAAGCTTGGTCTTCATGCCCTTTTTGACTCCTATTCCCAATGGATGGTACTGATGAACAACCTGCGGAAATATGCCCTTGCTTTTCACCTTGAATATCTGCATAAATAGTTGTGGCCATTTAAATCTCCATTTTAATTAAGCGATTTAAAAAAATCGAAGTTCCAGAGTAACAATCCACTCTGTGTATAATACTAGAAAGCCCAACAGTATACTTAGAGATTTACAAATGGATTTCATGAATGAAAGCTTTTTAATTATATATTTTTATTATTGAATAATTGTGCGCTAACAAAGCTTGCTAAGCTTGTGAGCCTGCCCATTTCTGGGTTTTCTAGCAGAGACTCAACGGCAAGTTCAATCTCATCATCAACTTGTTCCGCGGCCAATGAATTGAGTGGATAAAGAAATTCAAAAATGCGTTCCCGATCTTGCAACGCAACGTCGTCCCATTCGATGCGCATAATAATCCTTATTTGGTTGCGTATTTCGCCCTGACTTTGGCTTTAAAGTCGCTCATTCTCTCCTCAGCTTGCCGCTGGGTAAGATAAACAGCCTCTCCTTCATGCAAACGGGCAAAGGCTGCATCAACCTTATCTTTCAACCAGTTTTCGTGTTCTTCAGCAGCACGTTGATCGTCCGCCATTTGTTGCGCTAAACGCCGACAGGCTTCACTTAAGGTCGTCCCTTTCGCTTCAGCAGCTTTCTGTGCCAACAGTTTAGTTTCATTTTCAATGCGAAACTGGATACGGCTTTCCATCTTCAAAACTCCTACATACTCCGTATTCAACATCCATAAACGTTAGCACGTTTGTGACAACAAAATAAGCCTCATTGGTGTTTTTTCACTCAAGCCAGCATCCACTCTTTACATCAATCTAAGCCATCATCTCCCTGTCCCAAATTGTTCATCAGTTCGCCACCTGCGCGTCACCTGATTGTCATCTGCCCCCGGCAACATTAGCCCAACTTTGTTACCGAGTGCCGATCATGAATGCTATCGCCGCTTTTTCGCTTTCTCCCCCAACCGAAGTGCCGAGGTATTGGCTATGACGCACTTATCTAGACATCCGACCAGTTACCCTACCCGATATCAACAGATTGCCGCCCAACTGGAGCAGGAACTGTGCAGCCAATACCGTTGCGGAGATTATCTACCTTCAGAACAACAGCTTGCCGAACGTTTTGAGGTCAATCGCCACACGCTGCGCCGCGCCGTAGACGAGCTGGTAGAGCGCGGTTGGCTGCAGCGCCGCCACGGCATCGGCATTCTGGTATTGCTACGCCCGTATAACTATCCGCTGCACGCCAACACCCGCTTCAGCCAGAACCTGTTCGAGCAGGGCAGTCACCCCACCAGTGAGCGCTTACTCGCTGTTTTACGCCCGTGTAATGGGCATATCGCCAGCGCGCTCAGCCGTGAAGAGGGGGAAACGATTATCCACTTACGCACCCTGCGCCGGGTGAATGGCGTTCCCCTTAGCGTGATCGACCACTATCTGCCCGATCTGGACTGGTGGCCCGCCTTACAACAGTTCCACAGCGGCTCGCTGCATGAGTTTATCCAACAACAGATCCACCAGCCGCTGACCCGCCGCCAGACCCGCATCAGCGCACGGCGTGCCCAGGCCAAAGAGAGCCGCCTGCTGGAGATAGCAACCCATGCCCCTTTGCTATGCGTGCGCACCCTAAACACCTGTATCGGCAGCGATTTGGTGGCGGAATACTCCGTCAGCCTGGCGCGCGCCGACATGATCGAACTGACGATGGAGCACTGAATGCAATCCTTACAGCAGAGACAACGCTGGATGTCGGTCCTGGCGCATAGCCAACCCGCCCAGTTGCGCAGCCACTGGCAGGCGCTGAACCTCAACCCAAGCTACCAGCGCCTGCGCGCCCCTGAGATTGGCCTGACACAGCTGCTAGGGCGGATGGGAGCGACCGGCCGCCGCTTTGTACTGGGCGACATGACCGTCACCCGTGCCGTGGTGCAGTTGGAAAACGGTGGCCAGGGCTACAGCTACGTTACCGGACGTGACAAGGATCATGCCGAACTCTGTGCGCTGATCGACGCTTTGCTACAACAACCCGCCAACCATGAATTGCTACAGCTTCAGCTGATTGAACCCCTGGCCGCACTGCAGCAGGAGCAGCGCCAACTGCGCGCCCGTGCCGTAGCAGCCAGCCGGGTAGACTTCTTTACGCTGGTACGAGGGGATTAAGCCATGACGTTACTAGCCGGTTTTGACCAGCCGATTGAGCAATCTCAGTCTGCTTTCCGTTTGATTTTAAAGGCGTTGAGTGAGCCTGGCGTGATTGTTGAACTGCCAAATTGTCCGGCATGGGGTGCGCTGAACGCCGCCAGCACTGCCGTGATACTGACGCTGGCAGATCAGGAAACCCCGCTCCAGCTCTGTGCCGACCTTAAAAGTGAGCAAGTGCTAACTAACATCCGTTTTCATACCGGTGCTCCGCTGGCGACCCGGCAGGAAGATATCCATCTGGCGGTATGGGATGACCAATTACGGCCTGCCGAGCTGAGCGCATTACCCCACGGCAATGAAGTCTCACCAGAGTTCGGTGCCACGCTGGTGGTACAGGTTACCGCATTGGCAGGCAGCCACACACTGCGCCTTTCCGGCCCCGGTATTGAAAAACAACGGGAAATTACCCCGCCGTTGCCAGTTGCGCTACGGGCTTATCTACTCGAACGGCCTCAGCGCTTCCCGCTGGGTCTGGACATTATCTTGACCTGCGGTGAGCGGCTGATGGCGCTGCCAAGAACCACCCGCGTGGAGGAGTGCTGATGTACGTTGCGGTGAAAGGGGGCGAAAAGGCCATCGAGGCTGCCCATCAACTACAGGAAAATCTACGCCGGGGTGACGAAGCTGTCCCAGCACTTAGCGCGGAGCAAATCGGTGAACAGCTTGGCTTGGCGGTTGACCGGGTGATGACGGAGGGCGGTATTTACGATCGCCAACTGGCCGCGTTAGCGATAAAACAGGCCAGTGGCGACCTGGTAGAGGCTATTTTCCTGCTGCGTGCCTATCGCACTACTCTGCCGCGCCTGGCCGTCAGCGAACCGCTAGCTAGCGAGAACATGCGGTTGGAGCGGCGTATCTCAGCGGTTTACAAAGACTTGCCCGGTGGCCAGGTGCTTGGCCCGACCTACGACTATACCCACCGCCTGCTGGATTTTGCGCTGTTGGCCAACGGTGAAACACCTCCGGCACCACAGGCCGATGAGCCACTACCAGAGAACTGCGCCCACGTGTTCGACCTTCTCAACCAGCAACGGCTGGCGCTGGCAGAAGAGGATGACGGCAGCACTCCGGACGATATTACCCGCAACCCGCCGGTTTACCCCTGCTCCCGCTCGGCGCGCTTACAGCAGCTAGTGCGTGGCGATGAGGGCTTTCTGCTGGCATTAAGCTATTCCACCCAACGCGGCTATGGCCGTAACCATCCGTTCGCCGGAGAGATCCGCAGCGGTTACGTTACTGTCGAAATCGTGCCGGAAGAGTTGGGTTTCGCCGTCGATATCGGCGAGATCCTGCTGACCGAATGCGAGATGGTGAACGGCTTTGTCGACCCGCAGGACCGGCCACCGCACTTTACCCGTGGCTATGGGCTGGTATTTGGCCGCTCGGAACGTAAAGCCATGGCGATGGCGCTGGTGGATCGCGCCCTGCAAACCGCCGAGTACGGCGAGGACGTGGCAGGCCCGGCGCAGGACGAAGAGTTTGTGCTGGCGCACGCCGATAACGTGGAGGCCGCCGGTTTTGTCTCCCACCTCAAGCTGCCGCACTACGTCGATTTCCAGGCCGAACTGGAGCTGCTCAAACGCCTGCAGCAGGAATTTGCCGCCCTTCAGGAGACCCGCCATGAGTGAAGTATTGACCGGCTATAACCTCGGTTATCTGGATGAACAAACCAAGCGTATGATCCGCCGCGCCATCCTCAAAGCGGTGGCGATCCCCGGCTATCAGGTGCCGTTTGGTGGCCGTGAGATGCCGATGCCTTATGGCTGGGGCACCGGCGGCATTCAGATCACTGCCAGCATCATTGGCCGCGCCGACGTGCTGAAGGTCATCGATCAGGGCGCAGACGACACCACCAACGCGGTCTCCATCCGCCGCTTCTTCCAGCGAGTAGCCGGTGTTGCTACCACTGAGCGCACGCCAGAGGCCACGCTGATCCAGACCCGTCACCGTATTCCGGAAACGCCATTGCAGGCGGATCAAATCCTGATTTATCAGGTGCCCATCCCGGAGCCGCTGCGCTTTATCGAACCGCGCGAGACCGAAACGCGCAAGATGCACGCGCTGGAAGAGTACGGCGTGATGCAGGTGAAGCTGTATGAAGATATCGCCCGCTACGGCCATATCGCCACCACCTATGCCTATCCGGTGAAGGTTAACGATCGCTATGTGATGGACCCATCACCGATCCCTAAATTCGATAATCCGAAGATGCACATGATGCCCGCGTTGCAACTGTTCGGCGCCGGGCGTGAAAAACGCATCTACGCCCTGCCGCCGTTTACCAAGGTGGAAAGCCTGGACTTTGACGACCATCCGTTCAGCGTACAGCAGTGGGAAGAACCTTGCGCCCTGTGCGGCTCGCGCCACAGCTATCTGGATGAGGTGGTGCTCGACGACCAGGGCAACCGGATGTTCGTCTGCTCAGACACCGATTTCTGCCAGCAACAACTCAACCAAGAGGTACCGCACTGATGACTTCCGCTCCATTGAGTGCCACGCCGTTGCTGACGGTCGACAACCTCACCCACCTTTACGCGCCGGGCAAGGGTTTCAGCAACGTGTCATTCGATATCTATCCTGGTGAAGTACTGGGCATCGTCGGCGAATCCGGCTCGGGTAAAACCACGTTGCTCAAGTCGATCTCCGCCCGGCTGGCCCCACAACAGGGGCAGATCCTCTACCGCCCACAACCGGGGCAACAACAGGATCTGTACGCCATGGCAGAAAGCGATCGCCGCCGCCTGCTGCGCACCGACTGGGGCGTGGTCCATCAGCATCCGCTCGACGGTCTGCGGCCACAGGTGTCTGCCGGTGGCAACATCGGTGAGCGCCTGATGGCTATCGGCCAGCGTCATTACGGTGATATTCGCCAGCAGGCTAAACAATGGCTGGAAGACGTGGAGATCCCGGTTTCTCGTCTGGATGACCTGCCCACCACCTTCTCCGGCGGTATGCAGCAGCGTTTGCAGATCGCCCGCAATCTGGTGACCCACCCCAAGCTGGTGTTTATGGATGAGCCGACCGGCGGGCTGGACGTTTCCGTGCAGGCGCGCCTGCTGGATCTGCTGCGCAATCTGGTGGTGGAAATGCAGCTGGCGGCGGTGATCGTCACCCACGATTTGGGAGTAGCACGTCTGCTGGCCCACCGTTTGCTGGTGATGAAGGAAGGTGAAGTGGTGGAAAGCGGTCTGACCGATCGGGTGCTGGACGACCCGCACCATCCGTACACCCAACTGCTGGTCTCTTCGGTTCTGTCGTAACGTAGGTGAGATAATGACAATTAAAATCCGGGTTGAACACCTGAGCAAAACCTTTGTCCTGCACCAACAACACGGCACCCGCCTGCCGGTGTTGCAGGATGCCAACCTGACCGTCAGCAGCGGCGAATGCGTGGTGCTGCACGGCCACTCGGGCAGTGGGAAATCCACCCTGCTGCGCTCGCTGTATGCCAACTATCTGCCAGACAGCGGCAAGATCTGGATCCATCACCAAAACGACTGGCTGGAGCTGGTTCAGGCCGAGGCTCGTCAGATCCTGGCGGTGCGCCGCCACACCATCGGCTGGGTCAGCCAGTTTCTACGGGTGATACCCCGCATCAGCGCGCTGGAAGTGGTGATGCAGCCGTTGCTGGAATCCGGCGTTGAGCGTAGCGAATGCCGTGAACGTGCCGAAGCCCTACTTAACCAGCTCAACGTGCCGCAGCGCCTATGGCAGTTGGCCCCTTCGACCTTTTCCGGTGGTGAGCAACAGCGGGTGAATATCGCCCGTGGCTTTATCAAGGATTACCCCATTCTGCTGCTGGACGAGCCGACCGCCTCCCTCGACAGCCGCAATAGCGCGGCGGTGGTGAACCTGATCGAACAGGCCAAACAGCGTGGCGCAGCCATCGTCGGTATTTTCCACGACGCAGGCACCCGTCAGCAGGTGGCAAACCGTTTACATACCATGCAGGCCCCACAGGTTCTGGAGACGCCATGATTATCAATAACGTCAAGCTGGTGCTGGAACACCAGATCGTTGCAGGTTCACTGGAAATGACCGATGGCGTGATCCGCAGCTTTGCCGATACCCCAAGCCAGTTACCGCAGGCGTTGGATGGCGAAGGCGGCTGGTTATTGCCGGGGCTTATTGAGCTGCATACCGACAATCTGGACAAGTTTTTCACCCCGCGCCCCAACGTGGACTGGCCAGCGCATTCGGCCATGAGCAGCCACGACGCGCTGATGGTCGCCAACGGCATCACCACGGTGCTGGATGCGGTGGCGATCGGTGACGTGCGCGACGGCGGGCACCGGCTGGAAAACCTGCAAAAAATGATCGACGCGGTGATCTACAGCCAGCGAGCCGGAGTGAACCGGGCCGAACACCGGTTGCACCTGCGCTGCGAGTTACCCCATAGCAGTACCCTGCCGCTGTTCGAACAGTTGATGGATAAACCGGGCGTGTCTTTGGTGTCGCTGATGGACCATTCGCCGGGCCAGCGCCAGTTCGCCTCTCGGGAGAAATATCGTGAATACTACCAGGGCAAATATCACCTCAATGACCAGCAGATGAGCGAGTTCGAGATAGAGCAGATGAGCCTGTCCGAACGCTGGGCCACACCGAACCGCGAGGCGATCGCCGCTCACTGCCGGGCGCGTAATATCGCCCTGGCCAGCCACGACGATGCCACCGCCGATCACGTCAGCGAATCCAGTGCGCTGGGCAGCGTGATTGCCGAATTCCCGACCACCGAAGCGGCAGCCCGGGCCTCACATCAGCAAGGTTTGCAGGTGCTGATGGGCGCACCGAATATCGTGCGCGGGGGTTCACACTCCGGCAATGTGGCGGCTCATCATCTGGCGGCCCTTGGCGTGCTCGATATTCTCTCTTCCGATTATTACCCCGCCAGCCTGTTGGATGCGGCGTTTCGTCTGGCAAACGACGATCGCAACGCTTTCAGCCTGCCGCAGGCGGTACAGTTGATCACCCGCAACCCGGCACGGGCGTTAGGTTTGCAGGATCGTGGCCTGATCGCTGAGGGGCTGCGCGCAGATCTGGTATTGGCCAGGCCGCACGGCGAGCATATCTACGTGCAAAACGTCTGGCGTCAGGGCAAACAGGTGTTCTGATGGCTTATCTCATCTATCTGATGGGCCCGTCTGGGGCAGGCAAGGACAGCCTGCTCGAGCGGCTGCGGGCAGCCACCGGTGCCGGGCCGCTGGTGGCGCACCGTTACATCACCCGCCCGGCCAATGCTGGCTGCGAGAACCATATCGCCCTGAGCGAACAGGAGTTTCTGCGCCGCCGTGCCAAGGGGTTATTCGCCCTGGACTGGCAGGCGCATGAGCACCGATACGCCTTTGGTATTGAGGTCGATCTGTGGCTATTGCAAGGGATCGACGTGGTGGTCAACGGATCCCGCGCTCATTTGCCACAGGCGCTGCAACGCTATGGCGCTCAACTGTTGCCGGTCTGTCTGCAGGTTTCCCCGACGGTGCTGCGCCAAAGGTTGGAACAACGCGGGCGGGAGAACGCGATACAGATCGAGCAACGGCTGGCGCGGGCGGCCGACTATCAGCAGACTCTGCCGGTTGGCTGCCACCTGCTGGATAACAACGGCGATCTCGGACATACCCTCGACGCACTGCTGGCCTTAACCACCGGGCAGCCTGCAATGCAGTAAGAAAAGAGGAAACCAACATGCAACTGACATTTCTTGGTACCGGCGGCGCTCAGCAGGTGCCCGCCTTTGGCTGCGAATGCCTAGTGTGCCAACGGGCGCGGCGTGAACCAGCATTTCGGCGGCGAGCGTGCAGCGCGATGATCACATTTCAAGGGGAAACAACGTTACTGGATGCGGGATTGAGCTCATTGGAAAGGCGTTTTGCGGCGGGGGAAATTCAACGTTTTTTACTGACACATTACCACATGGATCACGTTCAGGGGTTATTTCCTTTGCGCTGGGGGTGCGGAAATGCGATCCCCGTCTATGGCCCAGCCGATGAGCAAGGCTGTGACGACCTGTTCAAACACCCCGGTATTCTGGCGTTCCAACCCCCGTTGCCCCCCTTTGAAACGGTTAAACTAGGCGGGCTGCACATCACGCCATTACCGTTGATCCATTCCAAACTCACCCACGGCTATCTGATCCAGGCCGCAGGCAAAGCCCTGGCCTATCTGACCGACACCGTCGGCCTGCCGCCAGAAACCACACGCTACCTGCAACAGGTCACTCTCGATTTACTGGTGTTGGATTGCAGCCTGCCGCCGCAGCCACAGACACCGCGTAATCACAACGATCTGCCCCGCGCGCAGGAGATCCAGCAACGCTTGCAGCCGCGGCGTACGCTGCTGACGCACATCAGCCATCACCTCGATTTGTGGTTGATGACCAACGAACTGCCGCCAGGCATGGAGCTGGCATTCGATAATCTGTGCGTTGAGCTATAAACGGTGCGAGCAGTGCAACTGGTCGGATTCTAAAATCTTGACGCCGCTGCCAGGGCTGAAGGCCTGTGTCAGCAGCGTTTGCGCCACATCTTTGGCAGCAACGCCCTTCCATTTGCCAGGCAGCAGGCCGAACAACGGTTGACTGAGCCGTTCCAGCAAACGCGGTTCAGCACGGGAACCGAACAACATTGAAGGACGTACCAACGTCAGGCGCGGCCAGTTCTGCTCACGCAGCGCCTGCTCCATCTGCCCTTTGGTGCGGTTGTACAGAAATAAGGATTTCGAGTTGGCCCCAATTGCGCTCACCACCAGGCAATGCTGCGCGCCGAGGCGCTGCCCGGTAAGGGCCGTTTCAACCACCAACTGATAGTCGACATGGCGGAATGCCTCTGCGCTCCCGGCCTGACTGCGCGTGGTGCCCAGGCAGCAGAATACCTCATCCACCGGCTGTGCCAGTTGCGTCAACAACTCGTGCAGATCGCCCCCGACCGGATTGTGCAATTTGGCGTGTGGTGGCAACGCCTTACGCGTGGGAGCAATGACCGAAGTGACCTGCCTATCTGCCAACAACAGACGCAGCAGTTCACTTCCCACCAGCCCGCTGGCGCCTGTGATCAGTACCCGTGCCATATGTTTTCCTCCTCACCCTCTGTTTGCCCAAGGCACAGAACCGCCCGTGGAGACTCTCTAGTTCTTTTTACTGCGCCGCTTTCACCTCGGCGACGTACGTCGGTAAATCCCAGGTTCCGCCCGCATGGATTAAACGGCACAGGCCTGTGGTGGCCTCGTTGCTTTGACGGAACGCCGTGCCATCCCATACCCAACTGGCAGTGGCCCAGCAATCACCCAATCCACGCCCCTTTTGCCCCATTGAGATTATCCCTTCATCATAGCCAGAGCCGGAATTGGTCACCAATACCGGGGCCTGCTTCAGGGCACTGTCGATCACCCAATAACCGTAACCTTCGTTATAGGCCGCCCGCCAACACACGGCGGTGATCAGGGCATGCCCATTACCGAGCGGGGTCAGCGTGATGCCATCCTCGCTTGCGCCATCGTTATCCTCTGGGGACTGCATGCGGTCGCAATCATCCGGTTGCAGCGTCGCCAGCAGTTTAGGTGTCAGCGCGGCGATCTCGGGTGCCGTAAGCGGGCGCTCTTCCGCCTTGGGCACCTTCACTGCCTGGATCACCGGGGCAGGAATGGCTGCTGGCACGCTGCTTTCCGGCTTGTCGCCTTTTTTAGTCAAAGCTCCGGGCGTGCCGATACGCCCCTGCACATCATCCATCTTCAATAAGGTGGCCGAAGCCCCCTCGCCTGACAACACGAAAGGTGCGGGGCCGCCTTTAAATTCAGCCGTGCCGCTGCCTTTGATTGCGCCGATCAGTGCCAGAGTCTGGCTTGCTGACAGGTTCCAGTTTCCTTCCTTGGTCGGTTTGAGCCCACCAGCCGACTTGCCGTTGATCCACAGCGTCAGCTTTGCCACCGCGGCTGAATCACCCTCTTCGTAGTCCGCCAAGGTCACTTCCCCCGTTGGGACAGTGCCAGGGCCAGCAATGCGCGTGATCAGCACCGAACCGTTCGAAGCGTTTGGCTCATCTTCATTAGCGTAGCCCGCCGCACGACAGGTATTGGTGTTGTCACAGGCCAATTCCCAGTTCTTATGGCTAAAGGGAACTCCGCTGTCTTGCGCCATCGCCGGGGAAACCAATGCCGCCAATAACGATAAAGCAGCTATCTCGGTGTTTTTCATGCCATCGGTCCTTAATATTCAGCTCGATTATCAACGTGCCCAGTGCAGCTTTTTGCCAAAGCCCAGGGTGTTATCGGTCATCTTCACTTCCTGCAACGCGATCTGCCAAATAGGCGCTTTCATCACCTTGGCCACCGGGAAGCGTTTGCAGTAACGCGTTCGGGCCAGTTCAGCCTCGTCCCCGGCCAACAGCGTGATTTCCCCCGCGTATTGTACCCCTTTGATCAGCGCAACGGTCTTGGGCTGCGGCGCAATAGTGCCCACAATCCGGTTGTTGCGTTGCATCAGTTCGCCATGGCGAGTGTGCGGTTCGGTCATCAGCCATAGCGCCATGCGCTCGGCATCGAATACGTAAAAGCAGTTGGCGCACCACATCGCCGTGCCATCACCGGCACAAAGCGTGAGCACATGCTGCTTACTGAGAAAACGGATAATGTGCAGCCGATCTTCGATCTGATCCAACGTAAGTTCTCCTTATCACCTCCGCCATCTTACCTGCAGATTTGAAGACAGTCACAATTAGCGACAAATTATGCTCAACATAAAACTAGCATATTAATTAGCAATTCATGCATCTTTATGCAAGATAAGCCTGACTACAGTAATAACAAATAAAAAACATCCTAGCTTTATTTCTGCTATTACCCGCTTTTATTGAGGGTGATTTACAGGAGCTTGGTTAGCCTAAACCAAATTTATCCAGTCCGTTGGTTCCATTTGTAGCAATTACTTCACATATACCCTCACGGTAGATTTCATAGCTATTCACTCCGGTGCATAGAAAATGAATAGTTAAGTATAAATCGCATGATTAACGTGATCTGCATCACTTTATTTCCGTATTTAGGGGATAAAATAGCGCCAAGTCCGAAACCCATAGGTAGATGGAAAATGGAAAACAACAACAGAAAGATGGCTCATATCCGACGAACTACACATATTATGATGATGGCTCACCGCAGCTGCTTTAGCTTTGCCTTTTTTAACTTCAGATAAACTCCCTCCTCTGCGTTCTTATTACGTCTTGCAGCCAGACCTATGCCAACGATCATTCCCTGCGCCTGATGGCGATGGTATCGCTTTGTTTTGCTTAAAAACAGAGTGGATCCGGCATAATTGCAACCTCGTTTAAGAACCCAAAAAATTTCGTCAAAATAAACTCGTAACCTAATTATGTTTTATGAACATGATTACGCTCACGCATACCTTTATTTTAACGAAAATATTTTCTGGCAAAGACCTTATTTGCCGGCGGGATATTTTCGCCTGAAGAATGACAAAAATGAACAAACTAAAAATTGCAGCGAACCCAAAAACTCTCTCTTGCTTTGAAACCACGCGTGAAATTAGCGATGTGCACCACAGCGACTTTAATGACGTAGCCGCCATCGTGCTTTCCGTGGAAGACGTACAGCAAGGCCTGGTGGCACAGTTGGAAGAAACCGGTTTACACATTCCGATCTTTGTCGCCGTCTGCTGTGAAGAAGAACTGGATAACGCCGTATTACCGGCGCTGAACGGCGTATTTGAACTCTGTGGCAAAAACACTCAGTTCTACGGCAAGCAACTGGAAGCCGCAGCGGTAAAATATGAAAGCGAGCTGCTACCACCGTTCTTTAATACCCTGACCCAATATGTAGAGATGGGTAACGCCACCTTCGCCTGCCCAGGACATCAGGGCGGTGAGTTCTTCCGCAAACACCCCGCAGGCCGCCAGTTCTTTGATTTCTATGGTGAAACGCTGTTCCGCTCCGATATGTGCAACGCCGACGTTAAGCTGGGCGATCTGCTGATCCACGAAGGCGCGCCTTGCGATGCACAAAAACACGCCGCCAAGGTGTTCAACGCCGATAAAACCTATTTCGTGCTGAACGGGACTTCGGCTTCCAATAAAGTGGTAACCAACGCCCTGCTGAGCCGTGGCGATCTGGTCCTGTTCGACCGTAACAACCATAAGTCCAACCACCATGGCGCGCTGATCCAGGCCGGGGCAACGCCGGTATATCTGGAAACGGCACGTAACCCGTTCGGCTTTATCGGCGGCATCGATGCTCACTGCTTTGAAGAAGGCTATCTGCGCCAGCAAATCCGCGAGACCGCACCGGAACGCGCCAACGACGCGCGGCCATTCCGCCTGGCGATTATCCAACTGGGGACTTACGACGGCACGATCTATAACGCTCGCCAGGTCGTCGACAAAATTGGCCACCTGTGTGATTACATCCTGTTTGACTCTGCCTGGGTCGGCTATGAGCAGTTCATCCCAATGATGAAAGACTGCTCGCCGCTGCTGCTGGAACTGAACGAAAACGATCCGGGGATCATCGTTACCCAGTCGGTACATAAACAGCAGGCCGGTTTCTCACAGACCTCGCAGATCCATAAAAAAGACAGGCACATCAAAGGGCAAGATCGTTACTGCAACCATAAGCGTTTCAATAACGCCTTTATGCTGCACGCGTCCACCAGCCCGTTCTACCCGCTGTTTGCCGCCCTGGATGTGAACGCCAAAATGCACGAAGGCAAGAGCGGCCAGCGCCTGTGGAAAGAGTGTGTACGCATCGGCATTGAATCACGCAAAATGCTGTTGGACACCTGCACCATGATCAAACCTTTTGTCCCAGAGCAAATCGACGGTAAACCTTGGCAGTCCTACAGCACCGAAGCCATGGCCAACGATCTGCGCTTCTTCAACTTTATCCCTGGCGAAAAATGGCATGCCTTCGAGGGTTATGAGGAATCACAATACTTTGTGGATCCCTGCAAGCTGCTGTTGACCACGCCGGGCATCGATACCGCCAGCGGCGAATACAGCAGCTTTGGTATCCCGGCGACCATTCTGGCTAACTACCTGCGTGAAAACGGTATTGTGCCGGAGAAATGTGACCTGAACTCTATCCTGTTCCTGCTCACCCCGGCGGAAGATATCGCCAAAATGCAGCATCTGGTGGCGCTGATTGCCCGCTTCGAAAAACACGTCGAACAAGACTCCTTGCTGAGTGAAGTCCTGCCAACCGTGTACAAGAACAACGAAAAACGTTACCAGAACTACACCCTGCGCCAGCTGTGCCAAGAGATGCACGATCTGTACGTCAGCTACAACGTGAAAGAATTGCAGAAGGAAATGTTCCGTAAAAGCCATTTCCCACGCGTCGCCATGGATCCACAAACCGCCAATACCGAATTCGTACGTGGCAAGGTGGAACTGGTTTCTCTCGCTAAAGCCGAAGGCCGCATTGCCGCAGAAGGTGCGTTGCCTTACCCACCGGGCGTGCTGTGCGTAGTCCCAGGTGAAATCTGGGGGGGATCTGCTCAACGCTATTTCCTGGCGTTGGAAGAAGGGATTAATTTATTACCCGGATTTGCTCCAGAATTACAAGGCGTTTATATCCAGCAGGATGAAGATGGCTGGAACCGGGCTTACGGTTATGTCATGAAAGCATAATTAACTCCAGGGAGGCGGCATATTTTTGCCGCCAGACATACAGAGATATTCCTCGAATTTCAAGCGGAATGGATATGGCTGGAAAAAATTCGAGAAATATAAGAGCGAGAATGATCATGAGCAAATCAAATAATAAGATGGGGGTTGTGCAATTAACGATCCTGACAGCGGTCAATATGATGGGATCCGGCATAATTATGCTGCCAACCAAGCTGGCCGAAGTGGGGACGATTTCTATCGTTTCCTGGCTGGTGACCGCCGTAGGCTCGATGGCCCTGGCCTATGCGTTTGCCAAATGCGGCATGTTCAGCCGTAAATCCGGCGGGATGGGCGGCTATGCCGAGTATGCCTTCGGTAAATCCGGCAACTTTATGGCCAACTACACGTACGGCGTTTCGCTGCTGATCGCCAATATTGCCATCGCCATTTCTGCCGTGGGTTATGGCACCGAACTGTTCGGCGTTGCCCTGACACCATTGGGCATCTGTATAGCCACTATCGCCGTGCTGTGGCTGGCTACGGTTGCCAACTTTGGTGGCGCACGCATCACCGGGCAGATCAGCGGGATCACCGTCTGGGGGGTGATTATCCCGGTGGTCGGCATCTCGATTATCGGTTGGTATTGGTTCAGCGGTACCGCTTATCTAGCCGCCTGGAACCCGCATGCAGTGCCTACCTTTGAAGCCATCGGGTCTTCTATCTCGATGACTCTGTGGGCCTTCCTGGGTCTTGAATCTGCCTGCGCCAATACCGACGTGGTAGAAAACCCGGAACGTAACGTGCCTATCGCCGTACTCGGGGGCACATTGGGTGCCGCAGTGATCTACATTGTTTCCACCAACGTGATCGCCGGTATCGTGCCGAATATGGAACTGGCTAACTCCACCGCTCCGTTTGGCCTGGCGTTCTCACATATGTTCAACCCAACGGTCGGTAAAATCATCATGGCATTGATGATCATGTCCTGCGTGGGTTCGCTGCTGGGCTGGCAGTTCACTATCGCGCAGGTATTCAAATCCTCTGCCGACAGCGGCTTCTTCCCGAAAATTTTCTCTAAAGTCAGTAAATCTGATGCGCCAGTGAAAGGCATGCTGACCATCGTGATTATTCAGAGCGTGATGTCGCTGATGACCATCAGCCCGTCGCTGAATAAGCAGTTTAACGTGCTGGTTAACCTGGCCGTAGTGACCAATATTATTCCGTATATCCTGTCGATGGCCGCGCTGATTATTATCCAGAAAGTAGCCAAAGTACCGGAGAACAAGGCGCGTATTGCCAACGTGATTGCCGTGATTGGGGCGCTGTATAGCTTCTATGCGCTTTATAGTTCCGGTGAAGAGGCGATGATGTGGGGCGCTATTGCTACCTTCTTCGGCTGGACGTTGTATGGGTTGGTTTCACCTCGCTTTGAGATGACTGAGAAGAAGGTATGAGTTTTGATTACAAAGGGCGCTGCATGCAGCGCCCATAAAGTTGATGTCTAAATGGGCACTTCGGTGCCCATTTTGCTAACTCAAATCCGCCCCATTGCTGGCAATCACCTTCTTATACCAGTAAAAGGATTTCTTTCTGGTTCTGGCCAAGGTGCCATTGCCCTGATCATCGCGGTCCACATAGACAAAACCATAGCGCTTACTCATTTCCCCGGTAGAAGCAGAAACCAAATCGATGCAGCCCCAGGAGGTATAACCCATCACCGGAATACCATCCTCGATAGCGTCCGCCATGGCTTTGATATGCTCACGCAAATAACTGATGCGGTATTCGTCGTCGATCTCGCCCTGCGGGTTGATTTCGTCCTTCGCTCCCAGCCCGTTCTCCACCAGGAACAGCGGCTTCTGGTAACGGTCATACATCATGTTCATGGTGATGCGCAGGCCCAACGGATCGATACCCCAGCCCCACTCACTGGCTTGGATATGCGGGTTTTTCAGCGATTTGACGATATTGGCCGCGCTGCTGTTATGCTCGTTCATATCAGCCGAAGCGCAGCGGGAGGCGTAATAGCTAAAGGAGACAAAGTCGACGCTGTTTTTCAGGATCTCACTGTCGCCTGGCTCCATTGTTATAGTGATACCCTTTTCCTTAAATAGGCGCTTGGTGTATGACGGGTAAGCGCCGCGAGCCTGAACGTCGATGAAGAACAGGTTCTCGCGGTCTTTCTCTAACGCAGCCCAAACGTCTTCGGGTTTACAGGACCACGGGTAGAAATTGCCCCCAGCCAGCATGCAGCCAACCTGATTGTGCGGGTTAACCTCATGGGCGATTTTGGTCGCTAACGCGCTGGCCAACAGTTCATGATGCGCAGCCTGATATTTCACCTGCTCCTGATTATCGCCTGGCTCGAACACCAGCCCCGCGCCGGAGAACGGGCTATGCAGCAGGATATTGATTTCATTAAACGTCAGCCAGTATTTCACCAGCCCGTCAAAGACCTCAAAACAGGTACGGGCATAGTGGGTGAAGAACTCCACCATTTTCCGATTGCGCCAAGAACCGTATTCCCGCACCAGATGCATCGGCACATCAAAGTGGCATAGCGTGACCAGCGGTTCGATGCCGTGCTTTTTGCATTCGGTAAACACGTCACGGTAGAAAGCGATCCCTTCCGCGTTCGGCACCCTTTCATCCCCGTTAGGGAAAATGCGGCTCCAGGCGATCGAAGTACGGAATACGCTGAATCCCATCTCTGCCATCAGGGCAATGTCATCTTTATAGCGATGATAAAAATCTATGCCGACATGGCTAGGGTAGAACTCGTCTTCACGCAGCTCAAAGCGTTTTTCCTGGCCCAGCTTTACCGCCAGCCGATCTTTGCCATGAGGGATCATATCCACCGTGGTCAGCCCTTTGCCGCCCTCAAGATAAGCGCCTTCGGCCTGGTTAGCCGCTAGTGCACCACCCCATAAAAAGTCTGCGGGGAAAACAGATGCTGGCATAAGATACCTCTTCTCAAATATGCATTTTTACAACAGGTTATACGGATAACGCGGGCGCCGATTTGGCTTTTTCGCTTTCCACCTCTTCAGTCACCGGGATATCTTCAAAGCCCAGCAACAGCGTGAGGATAAAGGAAAGCACCACCGCCAAAATCATCACGCCAAACACCCAGACAATGGTCATTGGGTTGGCCGGATCAAAGAACTGCACGCTGGTAAATAGACCCGGAGAGGCCATCGAGTGGCTCGCCAACCCGGCAATTCCGGCCACGCCGCCGCAGACAAAACCACTGATCAGCGCTGCGATAAGCGGGCGCTTCAAGCGTATTGCCACCCCGTAGAGCGCGGGTTCGGAAATCCCGGCCACAATCGCCGATGCCGCAGCGGCCAGCGCCGTCTGACGCAGCTCCGGGTTTTTGGTCCGCCAGGCTACCGCCAACGATGAACCGCCCAGCGAGAGGTTGGCACCAATTTCAGAGGGCATCACCATGCCTTCTTTGCCGGTTTCCGCGATGGTTTGAATGATGGTTGGCGTAAATACGCGGTGCATCCCGGTCATCACCAGCAGCGGCCATAGCCCGCCCATAATCGCTACGGATAACCACCCCAGATAGCTGTGAATGGTGTACACCAGCGCGGAAATGCCGCTACCAATCCAGATGCCCAGTGGGCCAATCAATAGGATGGCGATTGGCGCAGAGATCAGCACGATCAGCATCGGTTTGAGGAAGTTTTTCGTCACGGCTGGCGTGATGCGATCTACCCATCTTTCAATGTAGGAGAGCAACCAGGTCATGAACAACGCCGGGATCACCGTGTAGGTGTATTTTACCGCCGTGACCGGTATGCCCATAAATTCAACCTGTTGGCCCTGCGCGGCTTTCGCCATCAGATCGATAAATGCGGGATGAACCAGTACCCCGGCAATGGCGATCGCCAGCGACATATTGGTTTTGAATTTCACCGCTGCGGAAGCGGCAACCATCACCGGCAGGAAGAAGAACGCCCCGTCGCCAATGACGTTGAGGATAATCAGCGTCGAGGAGCCTTTGCCGAACACGCCGGTCATATCGAGGATCATGGCGAGCAGTTTCACCATCGAGCCGCCGATAATGGCCGGGATCAGCGGTGACATGGTGCCAATCAGCGCGTCCAGGATCCCCGCACCAATACGTTTGAGAGTGATCTTGTTCTTTTCCGGCGCAGGTGGCTGGACTACCGACCCTTCGGGCAACAGTTTCAACACCTCGGCATAGGCCTGTGAAACGGTGTTGCCAATGATCACCTGGCACTGATTTTCGCTTCTTACCACGCCCAGTACGCCGCCAATTGCCTTCAGCCTGGCGGCATCAACAAGGGTGTCGTCGTTGAGCACAAAGCGTAAACGCGTCATGCAATGAGTCACCGCCGCGACGTTACTCGCTCCCCCAACTGCATCCACTATCGATCTTGATACTGCCGCATAATTCTTAGACATGAGGACAACTCTCATAGATAGGTAACCGGTTTCACACAAGAGTGTTGATATTTAGATTGCAGATCAACCTATAAATTTTTTTATTGTCTATTTTGTGATTGTGATCGACATGAATGGGTTCGAGAAGCTGCAAGGGCTCTGCTCTAATGCGGCGGAATGTGTAGAATGGGGATAATTGTTAAAAGCCGGGAAAACCCTATGTCTACCATGCAGGAAGTGGCAAAAAAGGCAGGCGTCTCAAAAGCCACTGTTTCACGCGTTCTTTCCGGCAAAGGGTACGTCAGCGAAGCCACCAAAGATCAGGTGTTTAAAGCCATCGAAGAGGCGGGTTATCGTCCTAATCTGCTGGCGAGAAATCTGGCCACCAATAAATCCCAGTGCATTGGTCTGGTGGTCACCAACACCCTCTATAACGGCAGTTATTTCAGTGAAATACTTTCCCAGGCGGCGCAAAAGCTGGAGGACAACGGCCGCCAGTTGATCCTGGTGGACGGTAAACACAGTGCCGCAGAAGAGCAAGAGGCGATCCGATTCCTGCTCGATTTACGCTGCGACGCCATCATCATCTACCCGCGTTTCTTAACCATCGAAGCGATGGACGACATCATCGAGCAACACAAGCAACCTATCATGGTGGTTAACCGCAGGCTGAGAAAACACCAAAGCCACTGCATCTGCTGCGACCACAAAGGGGCCAGTTTTAAGGCAACAAAATACCTGATTGAGCAGGGCCACAGGAATATCGCCTTTATTACCGGTTCACTGGATTCGCCAACGGCGATTGAGCGACTATCCGGCCATAAAGAAGCCTTAAATCAATACGATATCGAACCGGATGATAAGCTCATCATCAAAGGAAAGTGGACGCCAGCCAGCGGTGCGGCGGCGATGGAGTCCTTGCTCAAGGAGAAAATCACCTTTAGCGCGGTACTCTCCAGCAACGATGATATGGCCGTTGGTGCCATCAAGAAATTGAACGAGGCGGGCATTGCCGTGCCCAATGACGTCTCGGTTATCGGCTTCGATAATATTCCAACGGCTCCCTATCTCTCCCCCGCGTTATCCAGCGTTAAAGACCCGGTGAGCGATATGATGAGCGAAGTGATCGACCGGCTGATCGCTATGCTCGACGGCGGCTATCTGTCGAAGGACAACGTTTTTACTTCTGAGCTGCTGGTTAGGGATTCTGTAGCCGTTGGGCCTTTTTGGCATAAGTAACTCTTTGAACCATTACGCAGGCCGTTATGACTGAAACAACCTGGCATCTCTATATGCTGCGAATGCCAAGCGGGATGCTGTACACCGGTATCACGACAGACGTCGCCCGGCGAGCGGCGCAGCATCAGGCCGGTAAAGGAGCCAAAGCCCTACGTGGCAAAGGGGAGCTGGAACTGGTTTTTCACTGCCAGGTGGGGGATCGCTCAATGGCTTTGCGGCTGGAGTATCGGGTGAAACAGTTGAGCAAAAAACAAAAAGAGGAGCTGATAGTGAATCCGCCCCTCTCATTGGAATACCTGCTACCGGTAGTTAAAAGCGACTAAAGGGCGCCGAATACTCCACCAGCCCATTCACACCGCTCAGTGCATCTTCCGCCAACGGATAAACCTGGAATGCGGCTTCCGTTCCTGGCCAGCGGCAATGCAGATCGAACTGGGCAGCCGTTTTAAAGCCGAAGCGCCCGTAGTAAGCCGGTTCGCCCAGCACCACCACGGCGGCATAGCCGAACTCATTCAGCGCATCCAACCCTTCGTAAACCAGCTTTTCGGCCAGCCCTTGACGACGCAGGCTTTCCTCTACCGCCAACGGCGCAAGGCCAACCCATTGGCGATCCTCGCCCGCAACGTCAACTGGGCTGAATGCAGCATAACCTACCACGCCACCCTCTTCGTCGGTGGCAACAATGCCCAGCGTCAACAACCCGTCTTCACGTAGTTGTTGCACCAGTTCGGCTTCGTCATCACGGCCAAAGGCGTTACGCAGCAGCGCATCAATACCTGCGGCATCCACCGGAATTTCAACGCGGATCAGCATGGCTGCGGCACACGGGAAGTTTGCGCCGTGCCCTCCTGCAAACCGGCTTCCACAAAGTCCGCTAACCGCAGCAGCCCAACGCGTAACGGCGTAGGCATCGCATCCAGATCGATAGCGTCCATCAGATTTTTTACATACAGGCCCAATTCGGTATCTCCTTCAATCTGCAACCGACGCTGGAAAAACAGCGTGTCGGGATCTTGCTTACGTGCCGCAATCAAGATCAGATCGTTGGCTTCGCCGCTGAAGCTGACGTCCGCCTCAGCCTGTTGGCTCACCACCAGCCTATCGTTTTCTACCGTCATAAACCATTGCAGTGCCAGATCGCGCACTTCAATCTTCAGCCAGCGCGATTCGAGAAACTCCAGATCCCCCTCAGCCAGCGCCTGACGGAACTGCCAGCTCAGCACCTGTTGCAAAACCTGACGCTGCAGAGCAAACGGCGTGAATTTTAACGGTACGCGCAACAGCGACGGCCCTTGACGCACAATGCGTGCTCGTAGTTTTTCCAACACTGTTATTCACTCCTTTCTACTCAGTCTGAGGTTATTTTGCCACATTGCGGCTACGCGTAACCGGTCTATATCAACAAATGGTGCAATTAACGCTCATCTTTCCCTACAGATTTCAAGTTACCGCTTGAATATCAATACGCCAGAAGCTGCCTCAAATCAAAGCTTGTTAACCTCGGGTTCACTAAAATTGTCTCCCCTTTTACATCATTGCCAGGCGAATCAATGGCCCGGCAACGTTTATCACAGCATATACCTGGCCAGGTATATGGCTGGGATCAGGATAGATCTATGGAGCTGCTTTGCCCCGCTGGCAACCTGCCGGCCTTGAAAGCCGCGGTAGATAATGGCGCAGACGCCGTTTACATCGGCCTGAAAGACGATACCAATGCGCGCCACTTTGCCGGGCTGAACTTTACCGAGAAGAAGCTGCAGGAAGCGGCTGACTATGTGCACCGGCATGGCCGCAAGCTGCATATCGCCATCAACACCTTTGCTCACCCCGATGGCTACGCACGCTGGCAGAGAGCCGTGGATATGGCCGCCCAGTTGGGTGCCGACGCGCTGATCCTGGCTGATTTGGCAATGCTGGAGTACGCAGCGGAACGTTATCCGCAGGTGGAGCGCCATGTTTCGGTGCAAGCCTCTGCGACCAATGAAGAAGCCATCCGTTTTTATCAACGCCACTTTGATGTGGCCCGCGTGGTGCTGCCTCGTGTGCTGTCGATGCACCAAGTGAAGCAATTATCACGCACCAGCCCAGTACCGTTGGAAGTGTTCGCCTTTGGCAGCCTGTGCATCATGGCCGAAGGGCGGTGTTACCTCTCCTCTTATCTGACCGGGGAATCGCCTAACACCGTGGGCGCCTGCTCACCTGCCCGCTTTGTACGCTGGCAACAAACACCGCAGGGGATGGAATCGCGCCTGAATGACGTACTGATCGACCGTTATCAGGACGGCGAAAACGCCGGTTACCCAACGCTGTGCAAAGGCCGCTATCTGGTGGATAACGTGCTCTATCACCCGCTGGAAGAGCCCACCAGCCTGAATACGCTGGAGCTGCTGCCAGAGCTACTGGCCGCCAATATTGCCTCGGTGAAGATTGAAGGCCGCCAACGCAGCCCTGCCTATGTCAGCCAGGTTGCGCGCGTCTGGCGCCAGGCCATAGATCGCTGTATGGCCAACCCGGCTGGCTATACAGCCGACGCAGCCTGGATGGAAACGCTCGGCGCAATGTCCGAAGGCACCCAGACCACGCTTGGCGCGTACCACCGCAAATGGCAGTAGGAGAAACCATGAAATATGCATTAGGCCCGGTGCTCTACTACTGGCCAAACAGCGAGATAGAATCCTTCTATCAGCAGGCGATAAGCAGCAGCGCCGATATTATCTATCTTGGCGAGAGCGTCTGCACCAAACGGCGTGAAATGAAAGTAGGTGACTGGCTGGCGCTGGCGCAGGAGATCGCCAAATCGGGTAAGCAGGTGGTGATCTCTACCTTGGCTTTGCTACAGGCACCCTCAGAGCTGAATGAGCTGAAGCGTTATGTGGAGAACGGCGAATTCCTGATCGAAGCCAACGATCTTGGTACGGTGAATATGGCCGCCGATCGCGGTTTGCCGTTTGTCGCCGGGCATGCCCTCAATTGCTACAACGCCTACACTCTGCGCCTGCTGCACAAGCAGGGCATGATGCGCTGGTGCATGCCGGTAGAGCTTTCACGCGACTGGCTGGTCAATTTATTGCAGCAATGTGATGAGTTAGGGTTCCGCCAGGGGTTTGAAGTGGAAGTGTTAAGTTACGGGCACTTGCCACTGGCCTATTCGGCGCGCTGTTTTACTGCACGCTCGGAAAACCGGGGCAAGGATGAATGCGAAACCTGCTGCATCAAATATCCGCAGGGGCGCATCGTCAATTCTCAAGAGAACCAACAGGTGTTTGTGCTCAACGGTATTCAGACCATGAGTGGCTACTGCTACAACCTGGGCAACGAACTGACCAGCATGCAGGGGTTGGTGGATATTGTACGCCTGTCGCCACAGGGCGTAGAAACACTGGCGATGCTCGACAGCTTCCGAGCTAATGAGCAAGGTCAGCAGCCGCTGACGTTAACCGACCATACCGAATGCAACGGTTACTGGCGGCGCGTAGCCGGGTTGGAGCTGGTGCAGTAATAACTCATGGGGCCAGCATTCTGGCCCCATGGTTATCAGGAAGCCCGACGTTTACGAAATAGATTGCGCAGCCCCACGCGGTTACGCACGGCTCCAACGCCAATACCAATCAGCGTATAAATCGCCCCCAATAGCAGCAGCATGGCCACGTCCCCGCCGACATCACGCAGCGATAGCCCCATCTGATTCACGCCAGCAATGGCTTTGGTCGCCCAGGTTGAAGGGATCATCGATGAAATCGCCCTGACCCACTGCGGCATCGCTTGCAGCGGCCAGATGGTGCCAGAAAGGTAAAACACCGGGGTGGTGATAAACGACAGCGTCAGGTAGATCATTTCCACGCTGCGCAAGCATTCGGTTACCAGCTTGCCTAGCCCAAGCACCGCAAGCAGGAACGGGAAGGTCAGCAGCAAGATCTCGGGGATCGTCGCAGTCTGTCGATAGCCCAAAACCCAGGGCCACAGCACAAATAACACAATCGACAGGAACAGCCAGATCGGCAACAGGGCCGATAGCCCCCCCAGATAAACAGGAAGCGACGGTTTGCCGCCCGGCGTTCCTTTCAACACAATGCTGACGCGCACGCAGGCAATCAACAGCGAGTGCTGCAATAACATCACTAACAACCCTGGGAAGATAATCGCCGCAAAACTGATACCGGGGTTGAATACGTCCAGCGTTTGGCTCTGGATCGGCATCATGATCACCTGAGCCTGCCGTTCGCTGAACCCACTTCGCATCAACAGTGAGGTGTTGTACTGGCCGAGCAACTGCTGGTAAGCCGCCACCACGTCCTGCTGGATCTGGCCGTTTGCCAGCCGGTTGGTGGCATCACCGAACACCGGGATCTCAATGTTTTTGCCATTGAGGATCTTCTTCTCCAGATCCACCGGCATGATGATCACTGCAAACAGTTTGCGCCAACCCAGATCGCGTTTTGCCTCGTCCAGGCTGTCGTAAGTTTGGATGGCGATCTTCGGGGTGGCATCCAACTGGCGGATAAGCTGGCGGCTGGCGGTGCTGTGATCCTGATCGATCACTGCCACCGGTAGATCCCACACCGTGCGGTTGGCATAAACCGTGCTCATGATGCACAACGACAGGATCAACATTAGCCACATCGGCCGTTCCAACATGCTCGTCAATACTTTGCGGAAGGTGAGCCAATAGCTTTTCATCCCACCGTCTCCTCTTTTGCCAGCCGCTTCAGCAGCCGGTTACGCACCAACAGTGCGGTCACCAACGGGTAGACAATCAGCAGCGCACATACGCTGAGGATGGCGCTGGCGGGCACCTGACGCAGGAAGACGTCGAACATGGCGTACAGTGCGTGGGTAAGAGGCTCGATATTGGAGATGATGCGTGCGGGTAGCGGCATGGAAAGCTCGGGTACTGCCATGCCAGAGAAAGTCAGTGCAATACTCACCAACATGCCAATCAGGGTGTAGGCGGTAATGGCGCTGCCGGTAAAGGTGTACAGCAACAGGCCGATGCTTTGTGCCGCCATCACGTAGAAGAAGCCAATCATCAGCATAAACAGCGGGTTGCCGCTGACGCGAGCGTCAAAAATGCCCACCAGCGCAGCAATCTCAACCATCAGCAAAGTGGTAAAGCACAGGGTGTAAGGGGCCAGTTTCCCCAGCAGGGCCAGGCTAAAGGGCTTGGCTTTCAGCAAGGACTTACTGCGCGCCATCACGTAAATCATGCAGGTAACCACAAACAGCTGCAGCATATGAATGGTAGCGGCAAACTGCTGATAATAGATATAGCTGCCACTGGCATTGAACAGGCTGCCGTAGTTGAGGGTGACATCCGCCAGCGGCGGCAGCGACTTGCCCATGGCCCCGGCAATGATCGAGCGGTAATTGGCGTTGGCCTCGGCCATCAGGCCGCTGAAATCTTGAGTAGAATACAGCCCGGCACCGTAAAACAGCGCGTTGTAATACAGCACCACGCTCGGCTGATTGCCCGCCAGCGCGTCCGCCTCAAAATCGGCCGGGATAGACAGCAAAGCATAATCCTGCGCGCTACGCAGACGGCGCAACGACTCATCAAGACCGCCGTCATAGGCTTGCACATGGGCATGAGAACCCGCATCCAGCTTGCGGATCAGATTTTTGGATAGCGGGCTGTGATCGTTATCCACCACCGAGACCGGCAGATCGAGCAAGGTCCCTTCCGAGAAGTTACTGCTGATCAGGCCAAACAGGATCAACGGGAAGATCCATCCCAGCCAGTGCACCACCGGCCGGCGAAAAGCGATGCGGCACTCGTTGCTGAACGCGTGGCTGAAGCAGCGCCAACCTGCCCTTACTCTTTCCATTGCCATAAGGTGCTCATCCCTGGGCGCAGGCCATCTATCGGCTGCGACGGATACAAACGAACTTCAAAGGTTTTCAGATCAAAGTCACCGGTGGCTCGCGTGGCACGCTTGGTAGCGTAATCCCCCAACGGGGCGATATAGCGCACTTCTGCCTCGATCGTTTGGTCTTTCAACGCTGGGACGCGCAACTGGACCTTATCCCCCTTGCGGACATGCGCCAGAATATCTTCCCGCAGGTTAAACACGAAATAGGCATCCGGTACGCGGATCAACGTCATCAACGGGCTGGAGGCGTTGAGCAGCTCACCGACTTCAGCCGGGATCGGCCCCACTTCGCCATCAACCGGAGCTTTAACCAGTAGATCGTCGGTCTGGGCCTGAATTTCTAGCAGGTCTTGCTCGGAGGCCCGCAGGGCTGCTTCATATTTCTGCCGCAGTTCAATGCGATCGCCATTGATGCCTTCGTCCAAATTGGCTTTGGCGGCCTGCACCTGTTGATAGGCGGTATCACGCGCACGGCGTGAGCTGTCCAATTCAGATTTGGATACATAACCTTTGCTGGCAACGCTCAGGTTACGGTCGTAATCGTGTTGGGCATTCTGGTATTGCGCCTCGGCCTGTGCCAGATTGGCCCGCAGGTTACGGATGCTTTCTTCACGGGTGCCATGCAGCGATTGGTCCAACTGCGCTTGGGCCTCATCCCGCGAAGCCTGCGCCGAACGTAGCTGGGCCATCAGTTCCGGGCTTTCCAGCCGCAGCAGCAGTTGCCCGGTTTTCACATCGTCCCCGCGCTCTACCAGGCGCTCGATCACCCGGCCCTTGGCTTTGGAAGCGACGATCACTTCGGGGGCATCCACTTCGCCCTGCAACAACAAATCCTGATTATGCGCGCGGAATAGCACCGCCATGGCGATAGCTATCCCCATCAGCAGCAGGGTAAACAGCGTCTTCTTCTTCATTACTTCAGCCCCTTGAACATCAGCGTGCAAACAAAAACCATCATAGCTGTAAAAAAACCATTATTCTCATAAGGATATTGCGAGCACATATATCCCCTTTTATAACCGTATTTTCGATTATGCTTTTAACACAAAAAGCATAATCGCTTTTTTAGTTGCAGATCCCTGCAATCGCCCTTTAAGCGATCAACCTAATAAGCACAATGGACGATGAAATGACTGAACACACACGGGTACCGCTTTCGGTACTGGATTTATCCCCGATCCCTCAGGGAGCCAAGGCACGCGATGCGTTTCACTGCTCGCTGGATTTGGCGCAACATGCCGAAAAGTGGGGCTATCAGCGCTACTGGCTAGCGGAACACCACAATATGACCGGCATCGGCAGTGCCGCGACGTCGGTATTACTGGGTTATTTAGCCTCCGGTACGCAGAGCATTCGCCTCGGTTCAGGTGGCGTGATGTTGCCAAACCATGCGCCGCTGGTGATCGCCGAACAGTTCGGCACCTTGGAATCTCTCTATCCTGGGCGTATCGATCTGGGGCTTGGCCGGGCACCGGGTACCGACCAACGCACCATGATGGCGCTGCGTCGCCACCTCTCTGGCGAGGTAGATAACTTCCCGCGTGACGTGCAGGAACTGCAACATTACTTTGGCGAAGTACAGCCGGGGCAAGCAGTGCAGGCCGTACCGGGCCAAGGGTTACATGTGCCAATCTGGCTGTTGGGTTCCAGCCTGTACAGTGCGCAGTTGGCGGCACAGCTCGGCTTGCCGTTTGCCTTCGCCTCGCACTTTGCGCCAGATATGCTGTTCCAGGCACTGAATGTGTACCGTGAGAACTTTACGCCGTCTGAGCAATGCCAGCAGCCGCACGCGATGGTGTGTGTCAACGTGGTCGCCGCAGACAGCGATCAAAACGCCCGTTTCCTGTTCACTTCCATGCAGCAGCAGTTTATCAACCTGCGCCGTGGCTCACCAGGCCCACTGCCACCGCCGGTCGATAATATCCACGCGCTGTGGACAGCAGGCGAGCAGTATGGCGTCGATCAGGCACTGCGCATGTCGATCGTCGGTAGCGAAAGCACCATCCGCCATGGCCTGCAAAGCCTGCTGCGTGAAACCGGTGCGGATGAGATCATGGTTAACGGCCAGATTTTCGATCATCAGGCGCGTTTACGGTCGTTTGAGATTGTTGCCGGGGTGAAAGGCGACTTAGTGAAGGGATGAATGATAAGGGCACCGTAATGGTGCCCTTGTTCGATTAACGCTGGATGAGGTAACGAATGGTTGGCCCATCCTGCTGAATATCCAGCACCTTGTAGCCGTGGTTACGGGCATCGAGTGGAATATTATTGATTGACTGCGGGCAGTCGCTGATCACTTCCAGTATTTCGCCCGGTTTCAACTGCGGCATAGCCTCTAACGTAGCCACCGCCGGATAAGGACAAGGCTCTCCCACCATATCCAACCGGTAATCCGGCACGATCTCGGTCTGTTTCATGCTTCACTCCTTAAATTCACCACCTGCGCATCTGGCTTGGCGCGGAAAAAGCGTTTCTCCCACCACAGCATCGCGGCAAAGGCTATGGCCAGCAGCAGATAGGTCACCAGCAGGCCGCCGATCGGCCCGAAGGTATCCAGCAGGTTAATCTTGTCGTAGTTGGTCGCCAGGGCTGGCGCCAGATCGTCCCAGTAGTAGGCTAACAGCGTGGCGCCGATAATGTTGCCCAACCCCACCCACCAGTAATGGACCTGGCCTTCTACCGCACGATACATCCAGCCGGTTTCGCAGCCGCCCGCCAGCACAATACCGAAGCCAAACAGCAGGCCGCCCAGTACCGCATTGGGCCCGGCCCACATGATCTTCGGCGAGACGCCCAATTGCACATAGCTGAAGATGCCGATGGCGCTGACCGCCATGCCGATAATAATCGCTTTGGCCATATGCGTACGGCCAGTGATCCACAGATCGCGGAACGCTGAGGTAAAGCAGATCTGTGCCCGTTCAATCAGCAGACCAAAACCGATACCAAACAGCATGGCAATGCCGAGTTTCGGCGCATCAAATAACGTCCATAATGACCAAGCCACCGTGAGGCAGAAAATCACCATTCCCAAACGGAAACGGCGGCGTGCCTGCTCAGGTTTTTGCGTCAACGGTGAGGCCGCTTTCACTCTTTGCAGCTTGACCGGAATACGGAACATCGGCAGCAAGGTGAATTTGGCACCGAAGTAAGAACCCGCCGCCGTTGCCAGCGCAAAAAACCAGGCATGCAGCGAGAACTGTGGAATACCGGTAAAGAAGGCCGCCAGGTTACACCCCATCGCCAAACGCGCACCAAAACCGGCGATGATGCCGCCAAGCAACGCCTGTGCAATGCGGATGCGGTGCTGTGGCATGCGTAATTTGATGTTGTTGGCCCACAGCGCGGCTGCGATACAACCCGCAAACATACCGATTATCATGCGCCCATCGATACGATCGAGTGGTGTGCCCTGTAGGCCGATCACCTTAAAGTAGCCCCACTGCTCGGGGTGGAAACCCAACCACTGCAAGATATGGCCGCCCCAGCGGGTAAATTCACCGGTGACCGCCCAGAAGGTGCCGGTCATGCCGAAATAATAGGTCGAGAGGATCCCGGCTGCGATCACCGCCGGTAAAGGCGCCCAAAAGCGCACCAGGTATTGAGATTTGAATTGTTGCCAGTTCACGGCAGCTCCTGTGCATCCGTAAGATAAACCTTGCGAATGATACGCCCTTTAGCGGTATTAACTGAGATGCCAGGCAAAAAAAAACCAGTCCGAAGACTGGTTTCTTAATTTGATTAACCGTATACGGTCAAATCAACGGTTATGCATCACCGAAACGGCGACGTGGTGCGGCAGGAGCTGCTGCATCGTCACGGCGTGGTGCTGGCTTGTCACGGTTGAAGTTACCGCCACGGCGTTCGCCACCGGCAGCATTACCGCCTTCACGACGCTCACCGAAAGAACGGCGTGGTGCTGGTGCACCTTCGCGACGCTCGCCGTTGAATGGACGGGCACCGCCACGGCGCTCACCACCGTTACCACCGGCAGGACGCTCACGACGTTCATGCGGCTGTGCATCGCCCAGCAGTTGCATGTTCATCGGCTTGTTCAGAATGCGGGTGCGAGTGAAGTGATTCAGGATCTCGCCCGGCATGCCTTTTGGCAGCTCGATGGTGGAGTGGGAAGCAAACAGCTTGATGTTACCGATGTAACGGCTGCTGATGTCACCTTCGTTAGCGATCGCGCCAACGATATGACGAACTTCCACGCCGTCATCACGGCCAACTTCAATGCGGTACAGCTGCATTTCACCCACGTCACGGCGTTCGCGACGTGGACGCTCAGCGCCACCATCACGGCTGTCTGGACGTGCATCACGACGACGGTCGTTGCTACGCTCGCCACCGCGATCATCACGGTCGTTGAACTCACGACGTTGACGCGGTTTGAACACTGGATCGGGTGGCAGGATCAGAGGGCGCTCGCCCTGTGCCATTTTCAGCAGTGCAGCGGCCAACGTTTCCATATCCAGATCTTCACCCGGTTGCAGCTTAGCCAGCAGCGCACGGTACATATCCAGATCGCTGCTTTCCAGCTGCTGCTGAACTTTAGCGGCAAACTTGGCCAGGCGGCGCTCACCCAGCAGATCTGCGTTTGGCAGCTCGACTTCAGGGATGGTCAGCTTCATGGTGCGTTCGATGTTGCGCAGCAGGCGGCGTTCGCGGTTTTCTACGAACAGCAGCGCGCGGCCAGCACGGCCCGCACGACCGGTACGGCCGATACGGTGAACGTAAGACTCTGAATCCATAGGGATATCATAGTTTACTACCAGGCTGATACGCTCAACGTCCAGACCACGAGCGGCAACGTCGGTGGCGATTAAAATATCCAGACGGCCACTTTTCAGACGCTCCAGGGTCTGCTCACGCAGCGCCTGGTTCATATCACCGTTCAGTGCGGCGCTGTTGTAACCGCTGCGCTCCAGCGCTTCAGCCACTTCCAGGGTCGCATTTTTGGTACGTACGAAGATGATCGCCGCGTCAAAATCTTCCGCTTCCAGGAAACGCACCAGCGCTTCGTTTTTACGCATGCCCTGCACGGTCCAGTAGCTCTGGCTGATGTCTGGACGAGTAGTGATGCTGGACTGAATGCGCACTTCCTGTGGATCTTTCATGAAGCGACGGGTAATACGACGGATCGCTTCCGGCATGGTCGCAGAGAACAGCGCGGTCTGATGTTCAGCCGGGATCTCCGCCATGATGGTTTCTACGTCTTCGATAAAGCCCATGCGCAGCATTTCGTCGGCTTCGTCCAGAACCAGGCCTTTCAGGCCAGAAAGGTTCAGGGTGCCACGTTTCAGGTGATCCAGCAGACGGCCTGGGGTCCCTACTACGATTTGCGGGCCCTGGCGCAGAGCGCGCAGCTGCACGTCATAACGTTGGCCACCGTACAGGGCCACCACGTTAACACCATGCATGTGCTTGGAGAAATCGGTCATGGCTTCAGCTACCTGAACCGCCAGTTCGCGGGTTGGAGCCAGTACCAGGATTTGTGGTGCTTTCAGGGCTGCATCGAGGTTGTGCAGCAGGGGCAGCGAGAACGCCGCAGTTTTACCACTACCGGTCTGCGCCATGCCCAGCACGTCGCGACCGTTCAACAGGTGAGGAATACACTCAGCCTGGATCGGTGATGGTTTTTCGTAGCCCAGATCGGTCAGGGCAGCAATGATCGGAGCAGACAGCCCCAGGTCAGCAAAAGAGGTTTCAAGCTCAGTAGTCATGTACACGTGCCTCATTAATAATGGCAGCCAGTCTACATAACTCGTCGAGAAAATTTTCAGTCATTTTCATTGAAAAGTGTGAACCGGCTCAAATTAGATTATAAAACAGACAAAAAAGCCCTCGCCCGTTAAGGCGATTACTTTGGTCAAAAAACCAATGTAAATCAGGCTGATAAGTGTCCGTCAGCTATTGCTGGTCCGATTCCGATAGGTCGTCTTGTTCTTGGCCCAACAGCGCCAATTCCAACAATGCATAGCGGTGCTCAACAAAGTTATGAACGTTGTTAGCCACCGTCAGTTTGAACAGCGCCGAAGCGGTGTCCTTGTCCCCCAGACTTAGGTAGTGCTTACCTAAATAGAAGTCAGTTTCACTGAGATGCTCAGCGAGCGAAGTGTTATCCGTTGCATCTGCCTTGAGGCGTTCCATCAGCGTTTTTTCGCTGATTTTGCCCAGGTAGAATTCGACAATATTCCATCCCCATTGCCCTCTGTCCGATTTGTCATAACGCTGCTGGAGCGATACGGTAGCCATCTTGGGATCGATTTCTCTCTCCACCAGATAAAGCCACAGCGAACGGAAGGGATCGTTTGGGTCGTCTTGATAAAACGCCTGCAGATCATCCTGCGCCAACGGGAAGCGGCCGCCATAATACAGTGCGATGCCCCGGTTTAAACGCGCGTAATTGTAAGTTGGATCAAGCTCTAGTACAGAATCAAACGCTTCATAGGCAGCATCAAAATTGCCTGCCTGCGTTAAGTAAATGCCCAGGTAGTTGAAAACTTCTGGCATATCAGGACGTATCGCTAGCGCTTGTGAAAAATCATTGCGCGCTAGAGCACGTAAACCAAGGCTATCATACAGCACACCGCGCTCATATAAAAGCTGTGCTCGCTCATCGTCCGTTAATGCCCGGCTGGCAAGGATTTGTTCCATGCGCGCCAGGATCACTTCCTGCTGCAGCGTAGGCTGCAACGGAATAGCCAGAACTTCGTCTTTACGCCAATCATGGTTGCTGCATCCTGCCAGCAATAGTGCTGTCGCAACGTAACACCAGCGCAAGAAAGGCTTCATTTCCCACTCCCGAAGACAAACATTGGATGAACGTCCTGTCCTCCGCTTGCTAATACGCGAGTATCCTACCCACGCGATAAGGACAGCCCCCAACCCTAACGGCAGGGAGCTGTAAAACTGCTGATACAGTTATTCTGCTTCTGGTGCAGGAGCCGCAGCGGATTCTGGCGCTGTAGCTTCTTTGATGCTCAGACGCACACGGCCCTGGCGATCAACTTCCATTACCTTAACCGGGACTTCCTGACCCATCTGCAGATAGTCGGTCACTTTCTCAACGCGCTTGTCAGCGATTTGAGAGATGTGCACCAGGCCTTCTTTACCGCCGCCGATGGCCACGAAGGCACCAAAATCAACGATACGGGTCACTTTACCCTGATACACACGGCCAACTTCGATCTCAGCGGTGATCTCTTCGATGCGGCGGATAGCGAACTTCGCTTTGTCGCCGTCGGTTGCAGCAATCTTCACTGTACCGTCATCTTCAATTTCGATGGTGGTGCCAGTTTCTTCGGTCAACGCACGGATGACTGAGCCACCTTTACCGATCACATCTTTGATCTTGTCTGGATTGATCTTGATGGTGTGAATACGCGGTGCAAACTCAGAGATATCGCCACGCGGCGTGCTGATAGCCTGTTCCATCACGCCCAGAATGTGCAGACGCGCACCCTTGGCCTGGTTCAGAGCCACCTGCATGATTTCGCGGGTGATACCTTCAATTTTAATGTCCATCTGCAGCGCGGTGATACCCTCGCGGCTACCGGCCACTTTGAAGTCCATGTCGCCCAGGTGATCTTCGTCACCCAGAATATCAGACAGTACGACAAAGTTTTCTTCTTCTTTCACCAGGCCCATTGCGATACCCGCAACGGCGGCCTTGATTGGCACACCTGCGTCCATCAGTGCCAGAGAAGCACCACAAACGGAAGCCATTGAAGAAGAACCGTTGGATTCGGTGATTTCAGACACCACACGTACGGTGTACGGGAAATCTTCTGGTTTAGGCATCATAGCTAAAACGCCACGTTTTGCCAGACGACCATGGCCGATTTCACGACGCTTCGGTGAACCTACCATGCCGGTTTCACCAACAGAGTACGGAGGGAAGTTGTAGTGGAACAGGAAGCTGTCGGTTTTCTCGCCCATCAGCTCGTCGATGTTCTGTGCGTCACGCGCGGTACCCAGAGTGGCGGTAACCAGCGCCTGAGTTTCACCACGGGTGAACAGTGCGGAACCGTGGGTACGTGGCAGAACGCCAGTGCGCACGTCCAGACCACGGATCATGTCTTTCTCACGGCCATCGATACGCGGCTCGCCACGCAGCACACGGCTACGTACGACGTTTTTCTCAACGGTGCCGAGGATGTCCTGAATTTCAGACGCGTCCAGAGTTTCGTCTTGCGCCAGCAGAGTTTCCACTACGCTGTCTTTGATCGCATCAACCTGAGCGTAACGCTCTTGTTTTTCGGTGATGTGGTAAGCATCGCCCAGACGGCTTTCAGCCAGCTCAGCTACGCGCGCATGCAGCGCTTCGTTAACTGCAGGTGCCTGCCAATCCCACTTCGGCTTGCCAGCTTCGGCAACCAGAGCGTTAATGTTTTCGATAACGATTTGCTGTTGGTCATGGCCAAACACGACTGCGCCCAGCATCTGATCTTCGCTCAGCACGTCAGCTTCGGATTCCACCATCAGTACTGCACCAGCGGTACCGGCAACCACCAGGTCCAGACGGCTTTCTTTCAGCTCATCGGTAGTTGGGTTCAGTACGTACTGATCGTTGATGTAACCCACGCGTGCAGCACCGATTGGGCCATTGAACGGAATACCGGACAGGCTCAGGGCAGCAGAGGCACCGATCATCGCTACGATGTCTGGGTTCACCTGTGGGTTCACGGAAACCACGGTAGCGATCACTTGCACTTCGTTCAGGAAGCTATCTGGGAACAGTGGGCGGATCGGACGGTCGATCAGACGGGAAGTCAGGGTTTCGCCTTCGCTCGGGCGGCCTTCACGACGGAAGAAGCTACCCGGGATACGGCCAGCAGCGTAGGTACGCTCCTGATAGTTCACGGTCAGAGGGAAGAAGCTCTGGCCTGGTTTGGCTTTCTTCTGGCCTACTACGGTGACGAATACTGCAGTGTCATCCATGCTCACCATCACGGCGGCAGTGGCTTGACGTGCCATCATACCGGTCTCAAGCGTCACGGTGTGTTGGCCATACTGGAATTTGCGAATAATCGGAGTCAGCAAAATTTAATCCTTAATTGGGGGCGCGCAATCGTTCTTCGACTCGACACGCCTGTGGTTCACTGACCTTCTCACTACATCCTCGCGACTAATGACAATCCTTATCTCTCATGAGATAAAGCCTCTCATTAGCCGCGCGAACCTCTGTAACGGAAGATCCTCAGTAATACATTAACCTGATTTGCTTATGCTTCCTAGAAGAAAGGGGCCACATTTGGCCCCTTTCTCCTGAAACTTGCTCGATTAGCGACGCAGACCCAGACGCTCGATCAGGCTGGTGTAACGTGCTACATCTTTACGCTTCAGGTAGTCCAGCAGCTTACGACGCTGAGAAACCATACGCAGCAGACCACGACGGCTGTGGTGATCTTTTTTGTGCTCTGAGAAGTGGCCTTGCAGATGGTTGATCTGCGCAGTCAACAGGGCAACCTGAACTTCGGTAGAACCGCTGTCGTTAGTACCACGACCGAAGTCAGCTACGATTTTAGCTTTAGCTTCAACACTTAGAGACATTGTCATACTCCAGAATTATAGATAATAAATACAGGCGCCGATCTCTAATTCAGCAACCCAATGCATAAGCTGCGCCATTCTACTCTTAGCGCAGGGCGATCGCAAGGCGGGCAGGTCAGTCGAAATATTCGACAACCAGGCGGCGCGGCGCGACTCGGCCATCATCGGCAATCTCACCAATGCCGATAAATTTACGTTCTTCGCCTTCGGTAATGCGCACCAGACCCGAGGCCGGGGCCCCTGCGGCCTGCACCGGCTGCCCCTGTTTGACGTAACCCGCTACCGCTGGCAGCAGGTTCACCTCAGGGAAGTCTTCAGCCGGGCTATCCATCGGCATCAGCAACGGATCGAGCAGTTCGCTCGGCGCGATACTCTGCTCCTGTGCCTGCTCCACTAACGCGTTCAGCTGTTCCAGCGTGACCATACGGGCGATCGGATACTTCGCCACTTGCAGGCGGCGCAGATAAATCACGTGTGCGCCACAGCCCAGCAACTCACCGAGGTCATCCGTGATAGTGCGGATGTAGGTGCCTTTTGAGCAGTGAATTTCCAGCTCAAGCTCATCCCCTTCCCAGCGGATAAACTGCAACTCATACACGGTGATGCTGCGTGCTTCACGCGGAACTTCGATACCCTGGCGAGCATATTCATACAGCTTTTTGCCCTGGTATTTCAGTGCGGAATACATCGAAGGCACCTGCTGGATGTTACCCCTGAAGGTGTCCAGCGCGGTATCGAGCTGCGCTTGGGTGAAGTTTACCGGGCGCTCCTGCACGATCTGACCATCGGCATCCGAGGTGTCCGTGCGCTGGCCCAAACGGGCAATCACGCGGTAACGCTTGTCGGAATCGAGCAGATATTGGGAGAATTTGGTGGCCTCACCCAGACAGATTGGCAGCATACCGGTCGCCAGTGGATCGAGCGCGCCGGTGTGGCCCGCGCGGTTGGCATTGTAGATACGCTTTACTTTTTGCAGGGCATCGTTAGACGACAGGCCCTGCGGTTTGTCCAGCAGCAGTACACCGTGAATGTCACGGCCGCGACGGCGAGGGCGACTCATTAAGCCTCCTCTTCATCGCCTGATGCATTGCGACGTTCGGCATCGTTCTTCACTACGTTGGTCACCAGGTTGGACATACGCATGCCTTCAACCAGTGAGTTGTCGTAGGAGAAGGTCAGTTCCGGCACTACGCGCAGGCGCATCGCTTTGCCCAGCAGCGTACGGATATAGCCAGAGGCATCCTGCAACGCTTTAATGCCGTTGGTCACCAGATCCGGATCGTGGTTTTCGGTCAGCACGTTCAGGAAAGTGACGTAAACTTTGGCGTAAGCCAGATCGCGAGACACTTCAACACCTGAAACGGTAGCCATGCCGACACGCGGATCTTTGACTTCACGCTGCAAGATCATCGCAATCTCTTTTTGCATTTCTTGTGCCACGCGTTGACCGCGGCTGAATTCTTTTGCCATTTGGAAACCCTCCAGACAAATCGGGGGGCACAAGGCCCCCCTAAAAACAGATTTAAGCGTTTTTCGAGGCTTAAGCGATAGTACGCTGGATCTCGATGATTTCGAACACTTCGATCATGTCGCCAACGCGCACGTCGTTGTAGTTCTTAACGCCGATACCACATTCCATACCGTTACGGACTTCGTTAACGTCATCTTTGAAGCGGCGCAGGGATTCCAGCTCGCCTTCATAGATAACCACGTTGTCACGCAGCACGCGGATTGGGTTGTGACGCTTGATGTTGCCTTCGGTCACCATACAGCCGGCAACAGCGCCGAACTTAGGTGATTTGAACACATCACGTACTTCAGCCAGACCGATGATCTGCTGTTTGTACTCAGGCGCCAACATACCGCTCATCGCCTGCTTCACTTCGTCGATCAGGTTATAGATCACGGAGTAGTAACGCAGATCCAGGCTTTCTGACTCAATCACGCGGCGGGCAGAAGCATCCGCACGCACGTTGAAGCCCAGGATGATGGCATTGGATGCCGCAGCCAGGGTCGCGTCGGTTTCGGTGATACCACCTACGCCAGAACCCACAATCTTCACCTTCACTTCGTCGGTGGAGAGTTTCTGCAGTGAATCGGAAATCGCTTCACAGGTACCCTGTACGTCGGTTTTCAGCACGATGTTCAGTTCAGAAACTTCACCTTCGGTCATGTTCGCGAACATGTTCTCCAGTTTAGATTTCTGCTGGCGAGCCAGTTTGACTTCGCGGAACTTGCCTTGACGGTACAGCGCAACTTCACGCGCTTTCTTCTCGTCACGCACTACGGTCGCTTCGTCACCCGCAGCAGGAACGCTGGACAGGCCCAGGATCTCAACTGGGATAGAAGGACCCGCAGAGGTCACTTCACGGCCCAATTCGTCACGCATCGCACGAACACGGCCATACTCGAAGCCACACAGGACGATATCGCCCTTGTTCAGCGTCCCTTCCTGTACCAGTACGGTAGCCACTGGGCCACGGCCTTTATCCAGGAAGGATTCGATTACCACACCGCTCGCCATGCCGCTACGAACCGCTTTCAGTTCGAGAACTTCGGCCTGCAGCAGGATAGCGTTCAACAGTTCGTCGATACCGGTACCGGCTTTCGCAGATACGTGGACGAACTGAGCTTCACCGCCCCACTCTTCTGGCATAACGCCATACTGAGACAGCTCTTGCTTAACGCGATCTGGATCGGCTTCTGGCTTGTCAATTTTGTTAACCGCAACCACCAATGGCACTTTAGCCGCCTGAGCATGCTGAATGGCTTCGATGGTTTGTGGCATCACGCCGTCGTCTGCTGCTACTACCAGAACCACGATATCGGTCGCCTGAGCACCACGAGCACGCATTGAGGTAAACGCTGCGTGACCTGGGGTATCCAGGAAGGTGATCATGCCGTTTTCGGTTTCTACGTGGTAAGCACCGATGTGCTGGGTAATACCACCGGCTTCGCCAACTGCCACCTTGGTGGAGCGGATGTAGTCGAGCAGAGAGGTTTTACCATGGTCAACGTGGCCCATGATGGTCACGACTGGTGCACGAGACTCGGCACCTGCGCCGGTGTCACGGTCGCTCATCAGCGCTTCTTCCAGCTCGTTCTCACGACGCAGGATAACTTTGTGGCCCATCTCTTCGGCAACCAGCTGTGCGGTTTCCTGGTCGATGACCTGGTTGATGGTGGCCATGGCGCCCAGCTTCATCATCGCTTTGATGACCTGAGACCCTTTTACCGCCATCTTGTTAGCCAGTTCGGCAACGGTGATGGTCTCGCCAATCACCACGTCACGGTTCACTACCTGAGCTGGCTTGTTAAAGCCCTGCTGCAGGGTGCTTGGCTTACGCTTGCCTTTACCGCCACGGGTCATGGTGCGAGCTTCTTCGCGGTCTGCTTTAGACTCGGAGAGCTTGTTGCCTTTCTTCTGTTTGGTCGCTTTGCCACCGCGAGTACGGCTACGGCGCTCGCCTTCAACTTTGGCGTCGTTTTCGTCTTCGGCAGCACGAGCGTGCTCGGAGGTGGTTACGTGGTAGTCGGCTGTTTCAACCGCAGCACTTGCTGCTTCGGCTTCGGCCCACTTCTCACCGTTTTCTTCGGCCATACGGCGCGCTTCTTCCGCTACGCGTTTGGCGTCTTCTTCCACCTTGCGGCGTACTTCTTCTTCCGCTTTACGTTTCAGTTCGGCGGCTTCGGCTTCACGGCGTGCTTTTTCTGCCTGAGCTGGCTTGGTCATTTCGTCGGTATGTTGATTGGTCACTTTTTCTTTTTCCGCTGAATTACGCTTAGCAATCTCCGCGGCCTCACGTTTGGCTTGCTCTTCGGCTGCGCGCTTAGCTTCTGCTTCGCGTTTCGCTAGCTCTTCCGCTTCGCGCCTTGCCTGCTCTTCCGCTTCACGCTGTGCCTGCTCAGCCGCTTCAGCCTGTTGGGCTTCCTGCGGATCGCGATTTACATAAGTGCGTTTCTTGCGGACCTCAATTTGCACCGATTTACTCTTACCGCCGGTGCTCGGAATATTCAAGGTGCTGCGCGTTTTGCGCTGCAACGTGAGTTTGCTTGGCGCACTACCGTGTTCACGGTTCAGGTGCGCCAATAAGGTTTCTTTCTCATGCTGTGTCACAGAGTCGGTCTCAGACTTGTTGATCCCTGCATCAGCAAACTGCTGTACCAGGCGATCAACCGGTGTCTGTATCTCTGCTGCCAGCGATTTTACGGTTACATCTGTCGTCATGCTGTTCCTTCCTGCTACAGTTATTACGCGTTGTCGCCAAACCAACAGATATTACGTGCGGCCATAATCAGCTCGCCGGCTTGCTCATCGCTAAGCCCTTCAATATCAGCCAGATCGTCAACACCCTGCTCGGCAAGATCTTCCAGCGTACAAACCCCACGCGCGGCCAGTTTAAAGGCCATGCTGCGCTCAAGACCTGGAAGGTTGAGCAAATCATCAGCAGGTTTTTGGTCGCCCAGGCTTTCTTCCTGTGCCAGGGCCAGCGTGGTCAATGCAGCTTTGGCGCGATCGCGCAACGCTTCAACCATATCTTCATCCAGACCGTCGATTTCCAGCAGCTCTTTGATTGGCACGTAAGCCAGTTCTTCCAGCGTAGAGAAGCCTTCTTCGACCAGAACGGTGGCGAAATCTTCGTCGATATCAAGATACTTGGTGAAGGTATCAATGGCGGCATGAGCCTCGGCCTGATGCTTGGCCTGCAGATCGTCCGCCGTCATCACGTTCAGTTCCCAGCGATCATCATCACGATGCTGTTTCAACAGTTGGGAAGCTAAACGCACGTTTTGGCCATTACGGCCGATCGCCTGTGCCAGGTTGCTGGCTTCAACGGCGATATCCATCGTGCACCGATCTTCATCCACCACGATCGAGGCAACATCTGCCGGGGCCATGGCGTTAATGACGAACTGTGCAGGGTTATCATCCCACAGGATGATATCAATACGTTCCCCGCCAAGCTCGCTCGAAACGGCCTGGACGCGGGCACCGCGCATACCGACACAGGCACCGACCGGGTCGATACGCTTGTCGTTGGTTTTCACGGCAATTTTTGCACGGGAGCCAGGATCGCGGGCTGCCGCTTTAATCTCAATCACTTCTTCGCCAATTTCCGGCACTTCGATGCGGAACAGCTCTTTGAGCATATCCGGGCTGGAACGGCTGACGAACAGTTGCGCACCGCGCGCTTCCGGACGTACTGCGTACAGTACACCGCGGATACGGTCACCTGGGCGGAAGTTTTCCCGTGGTAGCATGTCTTCACGGCCAATGACCGCTTCGGCGTTGCTACCCAGATCCAGCGCAATGCTGTCACGGTTAACTTTTTTCACCACGCCGGTGACGATCTCACCTTCGTGTTGGCGGAAGGCGTCAACCACCATCGCACGCTCGGCTTCACGCACTTTCTGTACGATAACCTGCTTAGCGGTCTGAGTGGTGATACGGTCGAAGGTCACAGATTCGATCTGATCTTCGATATAACCGCCCAGTTCTATGGACGGATCTTCATACTGTGCAGCTTCCAGCGTGATCTCACGCGTTGGCTGGGTCACTTCATCAACGGCAACCCAACGGCGGAAGGTATCGAAATCGCCAGTCTTACGGTCAATGCTGACACGGACCTCGATTTCCTGCTCATATTTTTTCTTGGTGGCGGTGGCTAAAGCGGTTTCCAGGGCTTCGAAAATCTTCTCACGTGGTAGGGATTTTTCATTGGAAACTGCTTCAACAACAGCCAGAATCTCTTTGTTCATCCTAGTTGCCTCATCCAAACTTTAAAAGTGGGGTACCAGGTTCGCTTTCTGAATATTGCTCAGCGCGAACACTTCATCTTTCCCATCCACAGTAACCGTGATCATCTCGCCTTCTACAGACTTGATGATGCCCTGCCATTTGCGGCGGTTTTGTATCGCCATACGCAGAACAACGCTGACTTCTTCACCGAGAAAACGTTGATAGTGTTCCGCGGTGAACATAGGGCGCTCAAGGCCAGGAGAGGAAACTTCCAGGTTGTAAGCGACCGTAATCGGATCTTCGACGTCCAGCACAGCGCTGACCTGGTGGCTGACATCAGCGCAATCATCAACATTGATTCCGTTGTCACTATCAATATAGATGCGTAGTGTCGATTGGCGCGCCCGAATAAATTCGATGCCTACGAGCTCAAAGCCCAACGCCTCTACCGGTGCGGAAAGCATCTCTGTTAATTTTTGCTCTAATGTGGACAAGCCCACCCCCAAGACATAAAAAAAGGGCCTAATAGCCCAGTGATTCTGTTGCCAAATAACAAAAAACCCCGAAAATTCGGGGCTTTATGCAACTGGACCCTGTTTGCCGCAAAGCGGCTTCGGTGCAACTTTCTAGCAAGTGTCATTTTCAAATGTTGATCGAGAAAAGCGGAATTCAATCGAAAAGTGTATTTGAAAATAGACACTTAAAGGAAAGTGGTTGCGGGGGCCGGATTTGAACCGACGACCTTCGGGTTATGAGCCCGACGAGCTACCAGGCTGCTCCACCCCGCGTCCGAAAACGTGGCAAATATTACGCTGATAATTGCAAAAACGCAAGTTATCTCTGGGATTTGGTACCGAGGATGGGACTCGAACCCACAAGCCCGTTAGGGCACTACCACCTCAAGGTAGCGTGTCTACCAATTCCACCACCTCGGTACTGATTTTTACTGCTAACGGCTGTTTCTATTGAGGTCGAAAACAACCGTGTTCAAACTTTTCAGCGGCTTATTGCGGGATATCACTGACCGGTTTAGCGGGTGCTGCCGGAGTGCTGGTCTGCTCAGTTTGCGCTGGCTGACCCAGGTTTTCCCACTCGCTGCCTTTCTTGCCCTGATTGGTGCTCAGGTTGCCCAGGATCAGACTGATGACGAAGAACAGCGTCGCCAGAACAGCCGTCATGCGGGTCATAAAGTTGCCTGAACCGGTCGATCCGAAGAACGTGCCAGAAGCACCTGCTCCGAATGAGGCTCCCATATCAGCGCCTTTACCTTGCTGTAGCATGATCAGAGCGACTAGCCCGATCGATATCAGCAAGAAAATTACCAGAAGAGCTTCGTACATAGTGGTACCTGTATCCTTGCGGGTTCACCGCGTGCCAAATGCATCTCACCCCAGATGCTTCCAAACTAAAGAAGGCGTGGCGTGTCACTAAAACAGCCCACTGAAGCGGGTGTGAATACTAACCAAAGCCATCAAAGCGCGCAAGGGCAATTTGCAACCGCCGATGCGTTTGAGGAAAAAAACAGCAAAAGCAGGGCTAATCGGGAAATTACGCAGGCACTGACAGCGTACCTGCGTAAAAACAGCGTGTTAACCTGCCAGCTTGACCGCATCGGCGATACGGTGCGCCAGCGCGATTACCTGCTGTTCATCTTCACCTTCCACCATCACGCGGATCAGTGGCTCAGTGCCCGATTTACGCAGCAGCACGCGGCCACGGCCGGCCAACTCGGCTTCGACCTGCTCAGCGACCTTCAACACCGCCTCTGACTCCAGCGGGTTATGCTCACCGACAAAGCGCACGTTGACCAGGACCTGTGGCAGTAACTTCATGCCGCTGCACAGGTCGTGCAGGCTCATGTTATTACGCACGATCGCCGTCAACACTTGCAGGCCTGCGACGATACCGTCCCCGGTGGTGGTTTTGTCCAGCAGGATCACGTGGCCGGAGTTTTCCGCCCCAATGCGCCAGCCCAGCTCTTGCAGTTTTTCCAGTACGTAGCGGTCACCCACCTTGGCACGGGCAAACGGGATGCCGAGCTGTTTCAGTGCCAGCTCCAGGCCCATGTTGCTCATCAGGGTGCCCACGGCACCGCCGCGCAGCTGCCCTTGGCGCAGGCCTTCACGAGCGATGATGTAGAGGATCTGATCGCCGTCGACCTTGTTACCCAGGTGATCCACCATCATCACGCGATCGCCATCGCCATCAAAGGCCAGGCCAACGTGTGCCTGTTCTTCCAGCACGCGCGCCTGCAGTTGACGTACATCGGTAGCGCCACACTCTTCGTTGATGTTCATGCCATTCGGCTCACAGCCGATAGCGATCACCGTGGCACCCAACTCACGCAAAACGCTTGGGGCAATGTGATAGGTAGCTCCGTTGGCGCAGTCCACCACGATCTTCAGCCCGTTCAGGCTCAGTTCGCTCGGGAAGGTGCCTTTACAGAATTCGATATAGCGCCCTGCGGCATCGACAATGCGGCTGGCTTTACCCAACTCGGCAGATTCGACGCAGGTCAGTGGTTTTTCCATTTCCGCTTCGATGGCCTCTTCCACATCGTCTGGCAGTTTGGCGCCATCGATGGAGAAGAACTTGATGCCGTTATCGTAAAACGGGTTATGCGAGGCAGAAATTACGATCCCGGCTTCCGCACGGAAAGTTCTGGTCAGATAAGCCACCGCAGGGGTTGGCATCGGGCCGGTAAACGAAGCAGACAGCCCCGCAGCCGCCAGCCCAGCTTCCAGCGCCGACTCCAGCATATAGCCAGAGATCCGGGTGTCTTTGCCGATGATGATCTTACGCGAACCGTGACGCGCCAATACCTTGCCAGCCGCCCAGCCGAGCTTAAGAACGAATTCTGGGGTAATTGGACTGTCGCCGACTTTGCCACGAATACCGTCGGTACCAAAATATTTGCGTTCGCTCATGTTTCTACTATCCCTTAGCTGAAAGTGTTGCCTCGACGACACGCATCGCCTCGACGGTTTCTTTGACATCATGCACTCTGACTATCTGCGCCCCCTGCATCGCGGCAATCACCGCACAGGCCACGCTGCCGATAACCCGCTGTTCGGGTGGGACATTCAATAGCTGCCCAATCATCGATTTACGCGACATCCCCACCAACAGTGGCAAGCCAAAGTGATGAAATTCCGCCAATCGGGCCAGAAGCTGATAATTATGCGTTAGATTCTTACCGAAACCGAAGCCTGGGTCGAGTAACAATTTCTGTTTTGCTATGCCGCCTGCAATACAGCGGTCGATATGCTGCTGGAAAAAGGCGTTGACGTCCGCCATCAGGTCATCGTAATGCGGTGCCTGTTGCATGGTACGCGGCTCGCCTTGCATATGCATCAGGCAGACTGGTAGACCGCTTTCAGCGGCTGCCTGCAGCGCACCAGGCTCCTGCAACGAGCGAACGTCGTTGATCAGATGCGCACCGGCTTTAGCGGATTCGCGGATCACACCGGCTTTTGAGGTATCCACCGAGATAAAAATCTCAAACCGCTGCGCCAAGGCTTCCACTACCGGCACAACGCGCTCAATCTCTTCCTCTTCACTGACCTCGGCAGCACCCGGGCGCGTGGACTCGCCTCCCACATCGATCATCGTTGCACCCGCCGAAATCAGCGCATGCGCATGCAGCAGAGCATCATTCAGCGAATTATGCCGCCCGCCGTCAGAGAAGGAGTCCGGGGTAACGTTGAGGATCCCCATCACCCGAGGATGGTTGAGATCGAGGATTTGGTCGCGCACGGTTAACTGCATGATTAATCTACCTTGGAGTCAATACAACTGTGTAGCCTGGAGTGGATCCCGCCCCTCTCATCCAAGGAGAGGCAGCAATTTTCAGCCAGCAATAAAAAACCCCGGCTGGCCGGGGTTTTATTTTACGCTACAGCCGATGTTACTTGTCGAGCTGTTCAGACATGGTGTTGCCTGGGTTTGGCGTACGCGGCTCATCTACCGGCGTTGGCGCTTGTGGTTTGCCACCGTTGTCAGAGTTGTTGCTTTTCGCCACGTCGTCCCAACCGGCTGGCGGACGCACATCTTTACGGTTCATCAGGTCGTCGATCTGCGGTGCATCGATGGTTTCATATTTCATCAGTGCATCTTTCATCGAATGCAGGATGTCCATGTTTTCCATCAGCAACGAACGAGCGCGAATGTAGTTGCGCTCAATCAGGGATTTGACTTCCTGGTCGATGATACGCGCGGTTTCGTCCGACATGTGTTTCGCCTTGGCCACGGAACGGCCCAGGAACACCTCGCCCTCTTCTTCCGCATACAGCAATGGCCCCAGCTTCTCAGAGAAGCCCCATTGGGTCACCATGTTGCGGGCGATAGAGGTAGCAACTTTAATGTCGTTCGATGCACCTGTAGAGACTTTTTCCGGCCCGTAAATAATTTCTTCTGCCAGACGGCCACCGTACAGGGTAGAGATTTGGCTTTCCAGCTTCTGACGGCTGGCGCTGATCGCATCCCCTTCCGGCAGGAAGAAGGTCACGCCGAGCGCACGGCCACGAGGAATAATCGTGACTTTATGCACCGGGTCATGCTCAGGAACCAGGCGGCCAATGATGGCGTGGCCCGCTTCGTGATAGGCGGTCGATTCTTTCTGTGCTTCCGTCATCACCATGGAGCGACGTTCCGCCCCCATCATGATCTTGTCTTTGGCCTTTTCGAACTCCACCATCGACACCACGCGCTTGTTGCCACGTGCTGCGAACAGAGCCGCTTCGTTGACCAGGTTGGCCAAGTCCGCACCGGAGAAGCCCGGAGTACCACGTGCAAGCACAGAAGCATCAACATCTGGCGCCAACGGCACACGACGTGAGTGCACTTTCAGGATTTGCTCACGACCACGTACGTCTGGCAGCCCAACCACCACTTGGCGGTCAAAACGGCCTGGACGCAGTAACGCAGGGTCCAGTACGTCAGGACGGTTGGTTGCAGCGATGACGATAATGCCTTCGTTGCCTTCAAAGCCGTCCATCTCAACCAGCATCTGGTTCAGCGTTTGCTCACGTTCATCGTGACCGCCGCCCAGACCTGCACCACGTTGGCGACCTACGGCGTCGATTTCATCGATAAAGATGATGCACGGTGCCGCTTTCTTGGCCTGTTCGAACATGTCGCGGACGCGGGATGCACCCACACCGACGAACATTTCGACGAAGTCAGAACCGGAAATGGTGAAGAACGGGACTTTTGCCTCGCCGGCAATCGCTTTCGCCAGCAGGGTTTTACCGGTACCCGGAGGGCCAACCATCAGCACGCCTTTCGGGATCTTACCGCCCAGCTTCTGGAAACGGCTCGGTTCGCGCAGGTAGTCTACCAGCTCACTCACTTCTTCTTTTGCTTCGTCACAGCCTGCAACGTCGGCAAAAGTGGTTTTAATCTGGTCTTCCGTCAGCATACGGGCCTTGCTCTTGCCGAAGGACATCGCGCCCTTTCCGCCGCCGCCCTGCATTTGCCGCATGAAGAAGATCCAGACCCCAATCAACAGCAGCATTGGGAACCAGGAAATAAAGATGGAAGCCAGCAAACTTGGCTCTTCCGGTGGCTCACCAACAACTTTGACGTTTTTGGTTAACAACGTATCCAGTAGCTTCGGATCGTTGACCGGAATGTAAGTGGTGTATTTGTTGCTGTCTTTACGGACAACGTTGATTTCACGCCCATTAATGCGCGCTTCACGGATCTGATCTTGGGTCAGTTCGGTCATGAAGGTAGAGTAATCTACCCTTCGGCCATTAGACTCGCTGGGCCCAAAGCTCTGGAATACCGACATCAAAACGACCGCGATGACTAGCCAGAGAATTAGGTTTTTCGCCATGTCACTCAAGGGATTAACCTCATATTACAACTGTGTTAACAAACAGCGTTAGGGTACTACAGTTTCCGCCCTGTCGCTACAATGTACACTTCACGCGAACGTGCGCGAGAAGCGTCTGGCTTACGAATCTTAACCTTCGTAAACAGGGAGCGAATTTCCCGTAGGTACTCGTCAAAACCATCTCCCTGGAACACCTTCACCAGGAAACTACCGCCTGGTGCGAGAACATCACGACACATTTCCAGTGCTAATTCCACCAGATACATCGATTTTGGGATATCGACCGCCGGGGTGCCGCTCATATTCGGGGCCATGTCAGACATGACTACCTGAACCTTACTATCACCTACACGTTCCAACAGTGCCTTGAGGACCAGTTCATCACGAAAATCGCCCTGAAGGAAATCGACGCCAACGATAGGATCCATTGGCAAAATATCACAGGCAATGATACGCCCGTTACCACCAATCTGGGTTACCACATATTGCGACCAACCGCCCGGCGCAGCCCCCAAATCAACGACCGTCATACCCGGTTTGAACAGTTTGTCACTTTGCTGTATTTCATCAAGTTTAAACCAGGCGCGCGAGCGCAGCCCTTTTTTCTGCGCTTGCAGTACATATTTATCGCTAAAGTGTTCTTGGAGCCAGCGACTGGAACTGGCCGAACGCTTTTTATTTGCCATCGAGTATTCCAACTATCCTAAAAAGAGTCTCATGCCAGGTTCGCTTCTCACGTAAACTCAATTCGGTGCAGACCGATTTGGTGATACACATGAGATGGCGGTAGAATGTACCGTTTTCAATCCCAACTTAAGCAAAAAAGACAATGAATCTGAATAATAAACAAAAACAACACCTGAAAGGCCTGGCACATCCGTTAAAACCGGTGGTCATGCTGGGTAATAACGGTCTCACCGAAGGGGTGTTGGCTGAAATTGAGCTGGCTCTGGAGCATCACGAGCTGATCAAAGTAAAAATTGCAGCTGAAGATCGCGAAACCAAAACCCTGATCGCCGACGCTATTGTGCGTGAAACGGGTGCCAGCAATGTGCAAGTGATCGGCAGTACGCTTATTCTTTACCGCCCGTCGAAAGAGCGCAAGATCACTTTGCCGCGCTAATCCGTAATCTGTTTGCTGAGACGGTGCCATGCGCCGGGCTCAGATAAAAGGCCGCTTGCGGCCTTTTTCCTTTCTTTACAAAACCCTGCTGAACTTTTAACCAACTCGGGCGAAATTAAAGATATTCTACTTTCAGGATTTCGTATTCTACATCACCACCCGGGGTTTTGATGACAACAACATCATCCTGCTCTTTGCCAATCAGGCCACGAGCCATCGGTGAGTTGACAGAAATAAGATTTTTCTTAAAGTCTGCTTCATCATCACCCACGATGCGGTAAGTCACCTGATCTTCGGTATCCAGGTTCATCACCGAGACGGTTGCGCCAAAAATCACGCGGCCAGTCTGAGGCATTTTGGTGATGTCGATCACCTGCGCATTGGACAGTTTGGCCTCGATTTCCTGGATACGCCCTTCACAGAAACCCTGCTGTTCACGAGCGGCATGGTACTCGGCGTTTTCTTTCAGGTCACCGTGTTCGCGTGCGGTGGCGATGTCGGCAATGATTTTCGGGCGACGCACACCTTTCAAATATTCTAGTTCTTCACGCAGCTGTTCTGCGCCAAACAAGGTCATCGGGATCTGTTTCATCGTTAAATACCTCTAAATCTATCCTGTTCAAATATACCCGTGGTGTTGCAAGCTAACCGCAGCTCGACATCCCCAGGGCATTAGCGTCATCCTGACGTGTTCGTATGAAATTACGGCAGACGTTGCGCCTTCCGTCTCCAGGCGATAAACAAAAGAAACCGAGCTCGGAGGTTTGCTCCAAGTCAGCGTCGATTTTGCATTTTGATACGCATTTTAGCCTAGAGTTCCTTAAGGGTCATCGTTTACTTTATCCCTTGATGCACCGTAGTATGACAGCACGTTATCCAGCTGTTACCCCGAGATTATGCGTTTTTCACGAATTGTCAGTGTTTTGGCCTGCGCATTTGCTGTTAATGCCCATGCGGCCCCGGTTGAAGATTACACCCAATATTTGCCTGATGGGGCGAACCTGGCCCTGATAGTTCAGAAGATTGGCGCGACCACGCCAACCATCGACTATCACTCACAGCAAATGGCACTCCCGGCCAGCACCCAGAAGGTGCTTACCGCGCTGGCGGCTTTGTTGCAGCTAGGGCCGGACTATCGCTTCACCACGACACTGGAAAGTCAGGGCAACATCACGGATGGCGTGTTGCGTGGCAACCTTATCGCCCGTTTCAGCGGAGATCCCACCTTCAAGCGGCAGAATCTGCGCAATATGGTGGCGGAACTGAAAAAACAGGGAGTGCGCGAAATCAGCGGCGATGTGCTGGTCGATACCTCGGTATTTGCCAGCCATGACAAAGCGCCCGGCTGGCCCTGGAACGATATGACCCAATGTTTCAGCGCCCCGCCAGCGGCAGCGATTGTCGATCGCAACTGTTTCTCGGTTTCCCTTTATAGCGCCCCTAACCCCGGTGAGATGGCGTTTATTCGCGTAGCCTCATTCTACCCGGTCAATATGTTCAGCCAGGTAAGAACGCTGGCGAAAGGCTCTCCGGATGCCCAATATTGTGAACTGGATGTGGTGCCGGGCGAATTGAACCGCTTTACACTGACCGGATGCCTGACCCAGCGCAGTGAACCGCTGCCGTTGGCATTCGCCATTCAAGACGGAGCCAGCTATGCCGGTGCCATCCTGAAAGATGAGCTGGTCAAGTCAGGGATCCAGATTGGCGGCCATTTGAAACGCCAAACCCAGCCAGGCATGACGGGCACGGTGATTGCCCAGACGCAGTCTGCACCGTTGCATGACTTGCTGAAAATCATGCTGAAGAAGTCGGACAACATGATTGCCGATACCGTGTTTCGCACTATCGGCCATGAACGCTTTGGCGTACCGGGCACCTGGCGCGCGGGGGCAGATGCAGTACGCCAGGTTCTGCGCCAGAAGGCAGGGGTAGATCTGGGTAACAGCATCGTGGTGGACGGCTCTGGCCTGTCGCGCCACAACCTGCTGGCGCCCGCAACCATGATGCAGGCGTTACAATATATTGCTCAGCACGACAGCGAGCTCAACTTTATCTCGATGTTGCCGCTGTCCGGTTATGACGGCACGCTGCGCTATCGCGGTGGCCTGCACGAAGCCGGGGTCGACGGTAAGGTTTCTGCCAAAACCGGGGCGCTGCAAGGGGTCTATAACCTGGCAGGCTTTATCACCACGGCCAGCGGTCAGCGCCTTGCCTTCGTTCAATATCTATCAGGTTACGCAGTACCGCCAGAAGATCAGAAACAGCGCCGAGCGCCGCTGGTGCGGTTCGAAAGCCGGCTGTATCGGGATATCTATCAGAACAATTGAGGCCCAAGGGCATGAAGCTACTGATTGTTGAGGATGATGAGTTATTGCAGCAAGGCGTGGCGTTGGCAATGTCCAACGAAGGCTACGCCTGCGATTGTGCGGCCAGTGCTGCGCAGGCCAATAGCCTGATCGTCACCAGCCAGTACAGTATGGTGATCCTCGACCTCGGCCTGCCAGATATCGACGGTGCCACCCTGCTGCGGCAGTGGCGGCGTCAGCACATCAGCATCCCGGTGTTGATCCTCACCGCACGCGACGCGTTGCAAGACCGTGTCGATGGCCTGGACGCCGGTGCCGATGACTATCTGGTCAAACCCTTTGCGCTAATTGAGCTGCAAGCCCGGGTCCGGGCGTTGATCCGCCGCTATCAGGGCCACAGCGATAACCTGCTGCAACAGGACGATCTGACACTCAACCTGTCCAGCCAGCAGGTGTATCTGCAACAGCAGGCGATAGACGTCACGCCGAAAGAGTTTGCCATTCTGTCGCGTCTGATGATGCGGGCCGGGCAAACCGTCAACCGTGAGCTGTTGCAACAGGATCTCTATACCTGGAACGACGATCTGGGCTCGAATACCCTCGAAGTCCATATGCACAACTTGCGCCGTAAACTGGGCAAAGATCGTATCCGTACCGTTCGTGGCATCGGTTACCGACTGGAGCCAGCATCTTGATCAGCATGCGCCGTCGTTTGCTGCTGATGTTGGCCCTGATCCTGCTGGTCACCCAGCTCATCAGCGCGTTTTGGTTATGGCACGAAAGCCAGGAGCAAATCAGTTTCCTGGTAGATGAAACCCTGTCGGCCAAAGTCCGCAACGAACGGGTCGATACCGAGATTGCCGAGGCGATCGCTTCCCTGCTAGCCCCTTCGCTGATCATGATGGTGGTGACCCTGCTGGCCTCCTTCTGGGCCATCAGCTGGATTATCCGGCCGCTGAATCAACTGCAGGAAAAGCTGGAGAAACGTTCGGCAGATAATCTTACGCCGTTGCCGATAACCAGCGACAGTCTGGAGATGGTGGCGGTCACCAAGGCATTGAATCAGCTATTTTCGCGCCTTGATCATACCATCCAGCAAGAGCGGCTGTTCACTGCCGATGCTGCCCACGAATTACGCACGCCGCTGGCGGGGATCCGGCTGCATCTGGAACTGATGGAGCAACAGGGGGTTGCGGGCAGTAAACAGTTGATCGCCCGCATTGACCAACTGATGCACGTGGTTGAGCAATTGCTGATGCTATCGCGCGCCGGGCAGGATTTCGCCAGCGGCCATTACCAGCAGTTTGACTGGGTGGCCAACGTTATCAAGCCGCTGCAGGGTGAGCTGGAGGAGCTTGCCGCTCTACGCGGGCAAAATATTGTCTGGCGACTGCCAGCCAGTGCCCCGACCCATGGCGATCCGGTGCTGCTACGCCTGATGCTGCGTAATCTGGTTGAAAATGCGCACCGCTATGGCCCCGAGAAGAGTGTCATTCGTGTTCAGCTCACCCCCGAGAATAATGGGCAACGTTTACAGGTGCTCGACGAGGGACCGGGTATCAAGCAAGAAATGGCGGGAGAGTTGACTCAGGCCTTCCGCCGGATGGATCAGCGTTATGGCGGCAGCGGGCTAGGATTGAATATCGTGATCCGTATCGTACAACTGCACCGCGGCTGTCTACGTCTGGAAAACCGCACCGATGCCAGCGGCCTGGATGCACAGTGCTGGTTACCCGATAATATTTTGAATCACTAGCGTCGCATCATCGATTGAGGTTTCAGCAACCGCAACAAACAACAAGGGCCCGGTTCATCGAACCGAGCCCTTACTTTATTACGCAGAATTACTTCTGGTAGACGATTTCGACGCCTTCGTCGTCATCTTCATCCCAATCATCATCCCAATCGTCATCCGCTTCAGCTTCCACTTCAGCGATTTGCTCACGGTGGTAATCATCCCACATGAACTCGACTTTTTCTGGCGCGCTTTCTTCGATCGCCATGGCTTTAGGTTGCGTATTGATGAAGTTCATCACGTCCCAGCACAGCGCATTAACGCCTTCGCGGTTCGCAGCGGAGATCATGTAGTACTTACCTTCCCAACCCATGCCTTCTACGATCGCCTTGGCGCGCTCGGCGGCTTCTTCCTCGTCCAGCAGGTCAACTTTGTTGAACACCAGCCAGCGTGGCTTGTGCGACAGATTCTCGCTGTACTGGTTGAGCTCGTTGATGATGACCTTGGCATTCTCTACCGGATCGGACTCGTCGATCGGCGCAATGTCCACCAGGTGCAGCAACACGCGGCAACGCTCCAGGTGTTTCAGGAAACGGATCCCCAGGCCAGCACCTTCATGTGCGCCTTCGATCAGGCCAGGAATGTCCGCCACCACGAAGCTTTGTTCATGGTCCATACGTACCACGCCCAGGCTCGGCACCAGCGTGGTGAACGGGTAGTCCGCCACTTTTGGCTTGGCAGCAGAAACCGCGCGAATGAAGGTCGACTTACCGGCGTTCGGCAGGCCCAACATGCCCACATCCGCCAGCAGCAGCAGCTCCAACAGGATATCGCGCATCTCGCCTTTGGTACCCAGCGTTTTTTGGCGCGGGGCACGGTTTACCGAGGATTTGAAACGGGTGTTGCCCAGGCCGTGCCAACCGCCCTTAGCCACCATCAGACGTTGCTGATGACGGGTCATATCACCGAGGATCTCACCGGTGCCCTGATCCTGCACACGGGTACCGACCGGTACCTTGATTTCAACGTCTTTACCGCGTTTACCGGTACAGTCACGGCTCTGACCATTCTGGCCACGTTCGGCCCGGAAAGATTTTTCAAAGCGGTAATCGATCAGGGTATTCAGGTTTTCGTCTGCCACCAGGTAAACGTCACCGCCGTCACCGCCGTCACCGCCATCTGGCCCACCGTTCGGGATGTATTTTTCGCGGCGGAAGCTGACGCAACCATTACCGCCATCACCTGCCACGACCAGGATCGCTGCTTCATCTACAAACTTCATTTACCGTCTCCGTAACTCATTCACCGGGCCGCTTCAAAGAAGCAACCAGGTTGGTTTCTGCCCGTCGCGGCCACCAACGGTGACCAATTGCGGAAAACATGGCGCCTGCAACCACCACAAAAGCACCTACATAGCCAACGACATTCAATGCCGGGGCGGTAAATACCTGTGGCCAGGCCAGCGCCAATAAATCTGAAAACAGCAGGGTAAACAGGGGAGTCAGCGTGATTAACGCACTCACCTGGGCCGCCTGCCAGCGCGCCATCGCTTCCGCCAGCGCACCATAACCAATCAGCGTGTTAGCACCACAGAACAGCAGACAGGCCAATTGCCAGCCGCTGAGCTGGAAAATCACCGCTGGCTTCGCAAGCGGGAATAACGCGATCGCACATAAAGCGTACAACAAGACCAGGATCTGCGGTGAGGCCAATCGACGCAGTAATACTTTCTGCGCCACGCCATAGGTCACCCAAACCATGGCTGCACACACGCCCAACAACACACCGAGCGTGTAGTCTGTGAACTGAGTGAAGATCTCGATCAGGCTGACGTTGAAAAACAGCATCAGCCCGCAGATCAGCATCAGAGCGCCAATCACCTGAGTGATACGCATCCTTTCTTTCAGGATCAATACGCTGGCGAACATCATGCCCACCGGCGAGAGTTGGCCGATAACCTGCGAGGCCGTCGGACTCAAATATTGCAGCGAAGAGCTGAAGAAGACAAAGTTGCCCAACAACCCGGCAGTGGCGATCGCCAGCAACAGCAACCAGCGGGGTTGACGGAACATTTTCACCGGAGGTAAGCGCCCGCGCACTGCCAGGATCATCCCCAGGCCGATGGCGGCAATCGTAAAGCGATACCAGACGATGGTAAACGGCTCCATCACTTCCAGCACTTCTTTCATTGCGATAGGCAGTGCGCCCCAGCAAACCGCTGTGGTGACCGCCAGAAAAATACCAACGCCAGCCTGCTGTTTTTTTTCCATCTTCTCACTGTCTGTGCGTTGTGCCGCAAGGCACAAGCAATCTATAAATGTAAAAAGCCCCGCAACGAATTGCGGGGCTTAACATCTATTTCGTAAGGCTCGAAAAATTATTCAGCTTCGATGCTGATAAATTTACGATTGCTCGGGCCTTTAACTTCGAATTTGACTTTACCGTCTTTCAAAGCAAACAGAGTGTGGTCTTTGCCGCAACCCACGTTGGTACCAGCGTGGAATTTGGTGCCGCGCTGACGAACGATGATGCTGCCTGCCAGTACTGCTTCGCCGCCAAAGCGTTTTACGCCCAGACGTTTAGCTTCTGAATCGCGACCGTTACGAGTCGAGCCGCCAGCCTTTTTGTGTGCCATTAATCCGCTCTCCTAACTTAAGCGCTGATGCCGGTGATTTTAACATCAGTGAACCACTGACGGTGACCTTGCTGCTTACGATAGTGCTTACGACGACGAAACTTAACAATCTTGATCTTTTCGCCACGACCGTGAGCAACCACTTCAGCTTTGATCTTACCGCCATCGACGAAAGGAACGCCGATTTTGATATCTTCGCCATTAGCGATCATCAGAATCTGGTCAAACTCAACCGCTTCACCAGTTGCGATGTCCAGCTTTTCCAAGCGAACGGTCTGACCTTCGCTTACTCGGTGTTGTTTACCACCACTTTGGAAAACCGCGTACATATAAAACTCCGCTTTCCGCGTGCCCAACTGTTCAGTACAGAGCGCGCTATAAATATTCACAATAGGGCGCGAATTCTACGCAATAATCCCGCATATGACAAGAGCAGATTAGGGCCAGAAGGTGAAAAAAGAAGAAAAAAAACACAGTTTCTCTCACAACGTTTATCTGGGCCGATTTTCAAGTACAATCAACAGGACAGTTACCGCCATGTACCGATGTGAGCAGCGTTCTCATCGCGGTCAACAGAAACACAGCTGAAAAAAATACAATGAACCTAGAACAAATTACTGAGTTAACCGCGCAAGATATGGCGGCCGTGAACGCAACAATTCTCGAACAGTTGAATTCCGATGTCACGCTCATCAATCAACTTGGCTATTACATTATCAGCGGTGGCGGTAAGCGCATTCGCCCAATGATCGCCGTTCTGGCGGCACGGGCCTTGCACTATCAAGGCGATAAACACATTGCCGTCGCTGCTCTGATAGAGTTCATCCATACCGCTACCCTGTTGCATGATGACGTGGTGGATGAGTCCGACATGCGCCGTGGCAAGGCGACCGCCAACGCGGCGTTTGGCAATGCCGCCAGCGTGTTGGTGGGTGATTTCATTTATACGCGTGCTTTCCAGATGATGACCAGCCTGGAATCTCTGCGCGTGCTGGCAGTGATGTCCGAAGCGGTCAACGTAATCGCCGAAGGTGAAGTGCTGCAGTTGATGAACGTCAACGATCCGAATATCAGTGAAGAAAACTATATGCGGGTCATCTACAGCAAAACCGCTCGTCTGTTTGAAGCGGCAGCCCAATCATCAGCCATCCTCTCCGAGGCTAACCCGGCCGAAGAGCAGGCGCTGCAAGACTATGGCCGCTATCTTGGCACCGCATTCCAACTGATCGACGATCTGCTGGACTACAGTGCAGACGGCGTGACCCTGGGTAAAAATACCGGCGATGACTTGAACGAGGGCAAGCCGACGCTGCCGTTGTTGCATGCGATGCATAATGGCAATGCCGAGCAGTCTACGATGATCCGTGGCGCGATTGAACAGGGGAATGGCCGCCATCTGCTGGAGCCGGTTCTGGCTACCATGCAGGAGTGTGGTTCACTCACCTATACACGTCAGCGCGCAGAAGAAGAAGCGGACAAGGCGATCGCCGCATTGCAGATTTTGCCCGACTCGCCTTATCGAACCGCACTGGAAGGATTAGCGCATCTGGCGGTTCAACGAGACTTTTAGGAAATTTAAGTTTCTTAATATTCAAATAGGCCTGCAATGCGGGCCTATTTATTTGCCTTGCTAATGAGATCCAGTAGCCCCGCAGCCCCATTCTCCGCCAGAAAACTCAATAAAACCGCGTATTCGTCAGGTTTCATACCTGCCAGATAGCTCTGCAAACGTACCCAAGGATCCCCATCACAGGAGACGGTATAAGCCGCCGATTCCTCTGCGGCAAGGAGATACCGCTGGGGATACAAATCGTTTTGAGTCGAGAGGGGCAGGCTGCTGATATGATACTCCTTGGTCACCCCCTGCTTGCCAAAACGCCGCTGCCATCGCCAGTTTTGCTCACGTGCCCGCTTATTGATCCCTTGCGGGGAGCTGCCCAATTCACCCTTCTCTTTCAGTTCGTTGGCGGTAAACCACTCCTTGTCCATTCCCCCTCCTTGATCACGGCGTTACCCCTAACTGACTTATCAGACCTTCCAGTTGCATGAACCACTAATGCCAATAAGTTAGTTATAACATTAACCAGGCCACTGCCAATAACCAAAAAATTGGCGAAATACTCAAGAAATACTTACTAAACAAGGAGAGGGAAACACAGAGGCGACGCAGAAAGGAGCCTGGTGGGAGCAGCATGCGGCCCCCTTACTAAGTGCACATCGGCCGAGGAGATTTACTGTTTGTTCTTTTCAGCAATCCAGGCCAGCAGGCTATCCATACCTTCACGCATCAAAAACGCCATCACTTGGCCACGCTCACTGTCTGAAAGCTGGTAATAGTATTCGACCCACACCGCCAGCGGGTCCTGACGCCCGGCCTCATAGATCGCAGGCTCTTCGCGCAATACCAGCAGGTTTTTGACGCCGGTAGGCAAGCTGTTGATATGGTATTCCAGCGCCTTGCCTTGTACGCCTTTGCGGCGACGGCTGAGCCAATTTTCGCGCCGGGCCATTAGGTTGATTCCCTGTGTAGAGGACGGTAATCCTGCGATGCCTATCAGCTCCTTGGCAGCAAACCACTCGTTTTTCATAGCCATGATCTCGGGACAATAGTGTGGCAAGACAAATTTTTCAGAAACCATAAGGTATTTTTGGGAAACTTGGTGGTATTCTAGTTTCTGAATAAACGCTTCACGTTGTTCAAACGATTAATACTGACCTGTTAGTTATACCACTAACAGAACTTTCTCTAATCAAAAAAGGAATGAAAATATGAATTCACGGGACCCAGATTGGCATCCAGCAGACGTCATCGCGGCTTTGAAGAAGAGAGGTACCACTCTGGCAGCGGTTTCTCGGGGGGCAGGGCTAAGTTCATCGACGTTGGCCAACGCGTTGTCACGTCCTTGGCCCAAGGGAGAGTGGTTGATTGCTGATGCACTGAACGTACATCCGGCAGAGATCTGGCCGAGCAGGTATTTTGATCCGCTTACCCATCATCTGCGAGATCGGAAAAGTCGAATCAAATCATGATAAACATAAGAAAGCCGCCGGATTCGGCCCGGCGGCTTATCAAAACATCACATACTGAGGGATCAGTTGTTGATAAACTTCTCACCCAGTTCGATATCTTTGTGCAGCACGTCCAGCATTTCGCTCAGCGCTTTTTGCTCGAAGGCACTCAGGGTACCGATATCTTTACGCTCTTCGATACCGTTTTTACCCAGTAGCAGCGGCTGTGCAAAGAAGCGGGCATATTTGCCATCCCCTTCAACATAGGCGCATTCCACTACACCTTTCTCACCGCTCAGCGCACGCACCAGAGACAGACCAAAACGTGCAGCAGCCTGGCCCATAGACAGGGTTGCAGAACCGCCACCGGCTTTGGCTTCAACCACTTCGGTACCCGCATTCTGGATACGTTTGGTCAAATCAGCCACTTCCTGATCGCTAAAGCTTACGCCAGGGATCTGCGACAGCAGAGGCAGGATGGTCACGCCTGAGTGGCCGCCAATCACCGGTACGTTCAGTTCTTCCGGTTGTTTGCCTTTCAGTTCCGCGACGAAGGTGTTGGAACGGATGATATCCAGCGATGTGATGCCAAACAGTTTGTTTTTGTCATACACACCCGCTTTCTTCAACACTTCTGCCGCAATGGCTACCGTGGTATTCACCGGGTTGGTGATGATACCGATGCAGGCTTTCGGGCAGGTTTTGGCCACTTGCTCAATCAGGTTGCGTACGATGCCAGCGTTTACGTTGAACAGATCGGAACGATCCATCCCTGGTTTACGCGCAACGCCAGCAGAAATCAGCACCACGTCCGCACCGTGCAGCGCAGGGGTTGCATCTTCGCCACTGAAGCCTTTGATTTTAACTGCGGTTGGGATGTGGCTTAAGTCAACGGCAACGCCTGGGGTAACAGGGGCAATGTCGTAGAGGGAGAGTTCAGAACCTGAAGGAAGCTGGGTCTTGAGTAGAAGGGCGAGGGCCTGGCCGATACCGCCAGCAGCACCGAGAACTGCAACTTTCATCCTATACTCCTTTATTGTCTTAAATATAAAAGCGCCGTGAATTCTTTGGTCACGGACCTTAATTTATCACGCCTTTAAAAACAACCTCTTAACAGTCGGTTTTAGATCTGGCGCAATAAAATGGCCGATGTTGCGAGCATTTTAAAGTAAATAGCTTATGCATTAAGGGCATAGCGCACACTAATCGAAAATAGTGCCAAGCTTTTCACGATCGCGTTAACCGGCGGTTACATTACACCCTTACGTAACATCAGAACAACATCATTTTAATAACATTTTCGTTACCGGAGAGCTGACTCGCTTCCCGCACCGAAAGGGCATATTCATGAGCATCGGATTTTGTTAAAATCGCGCTCTTGCCTTTCTGTCTGGGCATTTTTGATTTTCCAGACGGCCCCCATGTTGCATAAAAATGCATTTATATGCATAATAATCAGCTCTATTACCAACATTCCACGGTGCAAAATGCGTAATCCCGCAAAGCAGGAAGATCTGATCAAGGCGTTTAAGGCGTTATTGAAAGAAGAAAAATTCAGTTCTCAAGGCGAGATCGTTTTGGCGCTGCAAGAAGAAGGCTTCGAGAACATTAACCAGTCCAAGGTATCACGCATGCTGACCAAGTTCGGGGCGGTACGCACGCGTAATGCAAAAATGGAGATGGTGTACTGCCTCCCGGCTGAACTCGGTGTCCCTACCACCACCAGCCCGCTCAAGAATCTGGTGCTGGACGTGGACCATAACGATGCGGTGGTGGTGATCCATACCAGCCCAGGTGCAGCGCAGCTGATTGCCCGCCTGTTGGACTCACTGGGCAAATCCGAAGGGATCCTGGGCACCATTGCCGGTGACGATACGATTTTTGTCACTCCGGCCAGCTCCTTTACCGCACGTCAACTGTTTGAAGCCATTCTCTCCTTGTTCGAACAGGAACTTTGATGCATTCAGCACAGCCTGCGGCTTTCCGTCGCGGGCGGTGCACCCTTTATTAACCCCTCGTTTACTTCTCCAGCGCTGCCTACCACGTTTAAAACTGCCAATAAGCCGACCTGCAGCACATTTCAATGACATTTCTTGGTGACTAGTGATAGTGACTGGAAGCTTCCGCACTTTTAGTCAAAAGCACTTAGCTCATTGAAATTACATAAATTTAACATCAGAAGTGCATTTTATCGCCGTTTTTTATTCCATTAGGTTATTAAAAGTAACAGCCACCCCAATAAAGTTTCACTAGAAACTGTTAGTCAGCTATTAATTTTTGCCGTTACTAGATGTATACTCATTTTCGTGACGTAAATCACAGTTCATTGGAACTGATAAAAGAATACGAAGAGGATAAATCATGAAAATTAAAACTACTGTAGCGACAATTAGCCTGCTGTCCATGCTGTCTTTCGGTGCATTCGCAGCACAATCCATTGATGCTTCGCAGGCTGAAAAGCTGCAGTCTGCCGGTACCATCACCGTGAGCGGCGTCGGTGCAGCACCTTCTGATATCCGTCAGGCACTGTCTGCCAAAGCCGATGCTCAAGGCGCGACCGCTTACCGCGTGATCGAAGCTCGTAATGAAGGCAACTACCACGCTACCGCCGAGATTTACAAATAAGTACAAGATGTTATCTGAGCATTGCACGACAACTCTCTGGTAAAAAACCAAGTAGATAACCGCCTTCAAGTATAAAAAACGCTGTAAAGCCCTTCCAGGCCGTTATCTCTGAACGATTAAGGATCCAAGTACCATGAACATGAAAACTACTCTCGTTGCACTTAGCCTGCTGTCTGCCGTTTCTTTCGGTGCTTCTGCGGCTAACCTGGTCACTGATGCCCAAGCCAGCAATCTGCAGTCTGTCGGCACCATCACCGCTAGCGGCGTGGGTGGCGCACCTTCTGATATCCGTCAGGCGCTGTCTGATAAAGCGGACCAGCAAGGGGCCAAAGCCTACCGTGTGATCGAAGCCTATGAAAATGGCAACTGGCACGCAACGGCTGAAATCTACAAGTAAAAATCCAAGGTCGCGCTTACTGAACTGACTACCCTCGTCACTGCCACTGCCGAGTTCTCAGGTAAACGCCAGTATCTTGGAAATTATCGTCGTCCTATCCGACGAACCCCATTGCCCTCGCTCGCGAGGGCTTTTTTATGGGGGCAAAAAAGGCCGCATCAGCGGCCTCATAGTGGTAGGGTCGCCGCATGCGGCGCCCGTTTAACTAAACGTCAGTAGGTTTCTTTCGGTTCGGCCTTGTTAGCCAGCCCTGCCAGCAGTTTGTCATGAATGCCGCCAAACCCGCCGTTGCTCATCACCAGAATATGGTCACCCGGCTGCGCGGTTTTCACAATCATCTCCACCAACGTATCCAGATCGGCACTCCAGTGCGCGGGCTGAACGCAAGCTTCTGCAACTTCCGCTACCTGCCACGGGATGTGGTGAGGCTGGAACAGGAACACTTCGTCGGCACGGCCCAGTGAGGGGGCCAGATCGTTTTTGCTGATCCCCATTTTCATGGTGTTTGAGCGCGGCTCCAGCACGGCCAGGATGCGTGCGGTGCCGCCCACTTTGCCACGCAGCGCCGCCAAGGTAGCCAGAATGGCGGTCGGATGATGGGCAAAGTCGTCATACACCGTGACACCATTGGCTTCACCACGCAATTCCAGACGGCGGCGGGCATTGATAAAGTCTCCCAGCGCGCGGCAGGCATCGGCTGGCTGTACACCAACATGGCGGGTAGCGGCGATCGCCATCAGGCCGTTATGCATGTTGTGTTCGCCCACCAGTGCCCAGTTAACCTCGCCCACCTTCTCGCCGTTGAGGAACACTTCGTAATGGCTGGCATCCGTCGTCAGTTTGTGTGCACGCCACGCGCCCCCTTCCCCGACCCATTCCTGTTCGCTCCAGCATCCCATTGCCATCACCTGTTTCAGATGGGTGTCGTTTTCCGGCAGGATAATCTTGCCTTGGCCCGGCACCAGGCGCACCAGGTGGTGGAACTGTTTCTGGATGGCTTTCAGATCGTCAAAAATATCGGCGTGATCGAACTCGAGGTTGTTCATGATCAACGTGCGCGGGCAGTAATGAACGAACTTGGAGCGTTTGTCGAAGAAGGCACAGTCATACTCATCGGCTTCTATGACAAAGAACGGGCTGCCGCCAAGACGGGCCGAGACATCAAAATTGCCCGGTACGCCGCCGATCACAAAGCCCGGCTGATAGCCGCAGGCTTCCAGGATCCAAGTCGCCATCCCGGCGGTGGTGGTTTTACCGTGTGTTCCCGCTACCGCCAGTACCCAGCGATCGCGCAGGACATAATCATGCAGCCACTGAGGGCCAGACATGTAAGGAATGCTCTGTTCCAGCACCGCTTCTACGCAAGGATTACCACGGCTCATGGCATTGCCGATAATTACCAGATCAGGAGCCGGATCCAACTGGGCAGGATCGTAACCCTGGATCAGATCGATCCCCTGCTTTTCCAGTAAGGTACTCATCGGAGGATAGACGTTGGCATCTGAACCGGTCACCTCATGCCCCAGTGAACGAGCCAACATGGCTAGCCCACCCATAAAGGTGCCGCAGATCCCAAGAATATGTATGCGCATTAGGTTTCTCATTTTAGTGCATCGATTTACTGCCTATTCTAGCGCTCAGAATCGCTCAGAAGAAATGGATTTGCCTATGAATCGCAAGTTGCTTTGGGCTACACTGCTGACGAAAACGTTGGCGGTATGTTAACAAGCCGCTATCCATCCGTAGATTCAGGGATTGTGTCATGAAAACGTTAGGCGAATTTATCGTCGAGAAACAACACGACTTCTCTCACGCCACCGGTGAGCTGACCTCATTACTTTCTGCCATCAAACTGGGTGCCAAGATCATTCACCGTGATATCAACAAGGCGGGTTTAGTTGATATCTTGGGGACTAATGGCATTTCCAACGTTCAGGGCGAAGTTCAGATGAAGCTGGACCTGTTCGCGAACGAAAAGCTGAAAGCAGCTTTGAAGGCTCGTGGTGAAGTTGCAGGCATCGCTTCGGAAGAAGAAGACGAGATCGTGATTTTCGACGGCGAGCGAGCTGAGAATGGCAAGTATGTGGTGCTAATGGATCCGTTGGACGGCTCGTCCAACATTGATGTGAACGTCTCTGTCGGGACGATCTTCTCTATCTATCGCCGCATCACCCCGATTGGCACGCCAGTCACCGAAGAAGATTTCCTGCAGCCTGGCCATGCCCAGGTAGCGGCCGGTTATGTGGTTTATGGCTCCTCCACCATGCTGGTATACACCACCGGTTATGGCGTACATGCCTTCACCTACGATCCGTCTCTGGGGGTGTTCTGCCTCTCCCACGAGAAAGTGCGCTTCCCGGAAAAAGCCAATATGTATTCCATCAACGAAGGTAACTACATCAAGTTCCCGCTCGGAGTGAAGAAATACATCAAATACTGCCAAGAGCAGGATGAAGCCACCCAGCGCCCTTATACCTCACGCTATATCGGTTCACTGGTTGCCGATTTCCACCGTAACCTGCTCAAAGGCGGCATCTATATCTACCCAAGCACCGCCAGCCACCCACAGGGCAAGCTGCGTCTGCTGTATGAATGCAACCCGATGGCGTTCCTGGCTGAACAGGCCGGGGGGAAAGCCAGCGATGGCAAAAACCGCATTCTGGATATCGTGCCGCAACAACTGCACCAGCGTGCGCCATTCTTCGTCGGAACCAAATCGATGGTAGAAGACGCCGAACGCTTTATTGCTGAGTTCCCGGACCAGTAACGAGTTAAAAGGGGGCGGCATGCCGCCCCTTCACATCACAGTTTGAACACAGCCATACTCTGTGCCAATAGCTGCGCCTGCTCTTCCAAAGAGCGCGTTGCCGCCGCAGACTCTTCCACCAGCGCCGCATTCTGCTGTGCCACCTGATCCATTTGCACTACCGCCAGGTTGACCTGCTCGATACCACTGCTTTGTTCGCGAGTGGCCGCCGAGATTTCACGCATCAGCGCCGTGACGCGCCCCACTTCCCCGGTTATTCCGTTCATGGTCTTCGCCGCCGTAGCCGCCATCTGTTCACCTTCCCGCACGCGGTGTTGTGAAACCTCGATCAGCCCTTTGATCTCTTTGGCCGATTGCGCACTGCGTTGGGCCAGGCTGCGTACCTCACCGGCCACCACGGCAAAACCACGGCCTTGCTCACCGGCGCGTGCTGCCTCTACCGCCGCGTTGAGCGCCAGGATATTGGTCTGGAAGGAGATACCATCCATCACGCTGATGATGTCGGCGATGCGTCGTGAGCTGTCGGTAATGGCCTGCATCTTGCTCATCACCTGGCTGACCACGTCACTGCCCTGTTCGGCAATATCGGAGACGCTCAGTGCCAACTGGTTGGCCTGTTCGCAGTTTTCAGCATTCATTTTCACCGTAGAGGTCAACTGCTCCATACTGGCGGCGGTTTGCTCCAGCGAAGCGGCCGACTCCTCCGTACGCTGCGCCAGATGAACGTTACCCGCAGCCAACTCGCGGGAGCCGGTATCGATCTGGCTGCTGGCATCGCGGACTTTACTGACCGACATCACCAGCGATTGCTGCATACGCTGCATGGCGTGCACCAAGCGCCCCATTTCGGTATCACCTTCACCGCTAATTTCGTGGGTCAGATCCCCTGCGGCGATATGCTCCAATTGGACGATCGACTCATCTAACGGGCGCAGCAAGATCACACGCATAGCAAACCAGGCCAGCACCGCCAGTAACACGCTGAGCAGCCCAGCCGCAACGATCAGGATAATCTTGGTGCTGGCATTTCTTTCTGCCTCATGCGCATGCTGCTGGCCAATCTCCATGGCAAACGCGCGGAACTCACTGAGGTCGGCTTCAAAAGCAATGCTCAGCTTAGAGATATGATTTTCTTGAATGGCGTAATAGTCATCCAACTTCCCCGCCTTTATCGCCGCCGCCATGGGCGCAATGCCTTGTTCCAGATAGGCTCGATAGCTCGCCTGCATGCGCATTGAGAATTGACGACCCCGTTCGGTCACCGTGCCCACGTCGACAAAGCGCGCCATTTCCTTTTTCGACTGTTCCAGATAGCCATAAATGCGCCCCACCGAGGCGTCAGCAACCTCAATCTGACCAATCTCGCGCTGGCGTACTGCAAGCGAGGCAGCCGTTCTGGCCCGTAGCGCCAGGTTGGAGCTGTTGGCCAACGAACCCAGTTCTTCCCCCAGGATCTGGTTCAGAGTCTGTAGCGAACGTGTTCCGTCGTTAATGGCTTTAACCCCGATGATGCTGACAACAATCAACAGCAACGTCATCAGGCTCAACAGGGCAATCAGCCCGGCCTTAACGGTGATCTTCTTTAACATGAGTGTTTCCCGGCTTTAGAAAAAAGTAGCTTCAGATGTAGAGGAGGCAAGAAGGCAGGGCCAGCTAGCAGATGGACCGTTATTATTTGAGGAAGTTATCGGCAGCCGGGGAGTAAACTTCAATCAATAGAGGATTAATCTGGAAAAGTTGCTGTTACAGACCAGGCAGCATCTCAATGATGAAAAGGGCGGGAAATCACAAAAGACTCCGCTATAATAGCCGCCACTCCATTTCTGGTTTGATTAAAGGAAACCGACATGAGCTTGAACCTGGTCCCTGCTGGCAAAGACCTGCCAGAAGACATCTACGTAGTTATCGAAATCCCGGCTAACGCCGATCCAATCAAATACGAAATCGACAAGGAAACCGGCTCGCTGTTCGTTGACCGTTTCATGTCCACAGCGATGTTCTACCCGTGCAACTACGGTTACATCAACCACACTCTGTCACTGGACGGTGACCCGGTAGACGTGTTGGTGCCAACCCCATACCCACTGCAACCAGGCTCAGTGATCCGCTGCCGCCCAGTTGGCGTGCTGAAAATGACCGACGAAGCCGGTGAAGACGCAAAACTGATTGCCGTACCGCACAGCAAACTGACCAAAGAGTACGATCACATCAAAGATGTGAACGACCTGCCAGAACTGCTGAAAGCGCAGATCAGCCACTTCTTTGAACACTACAAAGATCTGGAAAAAGGCAAATGGGTGAAAGTGGAAGGTTGGGCAGACGCTGCCGCAGCCAAAGCTGAGATCGTTGCCTCTTTCGAGCGCGCCAAGAAGTAATTCTCGCCCGAACTGATAAAAAAACACCGCCCAGATGAGCGGTGTTTTTTTTACTGCTTTTCGTCAAGACGCTTCAGCCAGTCACCGCTTTCAATCCGCGGGAAACCGTCCACACTGTGTCTATACAGGTAGATCCACGCACTGCCATAAGGCGTGCGGATCAGCTCGCGCTTGTAGTCTTTGGTATTGCTTTTCAACTCGTCCAGCTCGGCCAGAATCGATGAGTTAATACGATACACTTCGCAGTGTACCGTGCCCTCTCCAGGGATCGCCGCCGGGTAGTGCCCCAGATTATAAAGCTGGTAGCCTTCTAACTCATGTTCACCCAACCATTGGGCGTTGGTCATCCAATGGCTGTTTCCCTGTTTGCGTCGTAAACTGCCGTAGACAATTATTCGCATAGCTAAAACTCAAACTGATAGAGCACATCCAGTGCCTGGTCGAGACCAGACACCGCTTCCAGATACAACCTAGGCATCAGGCGGTATCGCAACGTCAGCGTGGCCAATGAGTCGAAGATCCCCACCCCATATTTTACTTGTAAGCCAGGGAGGACATAGCCGCTCACCACTACCTGAGAGCTGTCGCCAACTCCCTCGGTATCAAGGGCCAGATTACTTACGCCAAACGCCTCGCCGATTTTACCCACAAGTTGACCACTTTGTGCAACCCCCATACCAATTAACATTGAGGTCATGGCGTTGCCATCGGCACCGCCAGCCCCTAATCCCTGGCCGCGCAGCAGGTAGGACAGAGCTTCTTGCTGAGACTTGGCCGGATCGGAGAACACTTCCAGCCTTGGTGCATCGGCCATGCCGGTCACGCGAACACCTGCGACCACGTCATCTTCCGTCGCATCCGGATTACGGATCGCTTCGATATTCAGCAACGGTTGATCCGGTGGCCCAGAGAAGATCAGTTGGCCTTTGCGCACGAGCAGATCCTGACCATAAGCATGGAAACGCCCCGATGGAATATTAATCTGGCCATGCACCCCCAGACCATTCTGGTCCTGTGCCACACGCAGATCGCCACGCAGTCTGGCTTTAAGGCCGAACGCATCCAGACGCACGTCGTTACCCACGCGGATCGTCAGATTGCTGTTGATTGGGATCCCTGCCGTCGCCGGTTGGATCGGCTTGAGCTGGTTATTCAACATCACTTCATCAGGAGAAACACCGACAGCGCTTTCCGGTAGCTCTTGCACCGTGATACGAGCCCAAGGGATATCTACGCTACCGTTGAGTGAGAACAGCTGCGGCGTGGCTTCAAACACCACATCCGGTGAAACATCAATACGGACCATTGGCGGCAGGGTCACCCGCAACCGATCGCCCTTGGCTGCAATACGTGCACGCCAGGCATTGATATCCCGCCAGTCGGCATCCCCAGACAGATTGAGCTGCCCATGCGTGGTCGCCAGCAATCCTTCCAGGGTCGAGGTCATCCCGTTGAAGTTCAGCGCCAGGCGGCCTTCGGTCATATCAAACGGCATCCAGTGGCCAACGATCGCCACCTTATCCAACGCCAGACGGCCAAATACCAGCGGGTTCTGCGCGTTGCCGCCTAATTGCAGGTTGGCATTCAACATCCCCGCGGCTTTCTCGCCCTGCGTCAGTATTGGGTTAAGCAGCGCCAGCGACACATTGGTGATATTGACGTTGCCGCTGATGGTACGGCGTACCTGCGGATCGGCGATCTGAACGTTACCGTTAAACTGGCCGTTATTGGTCAGCTTGATCAGCCAGTCTGCCTGTGCCCGTCCATTGTTCAGGCCCGCATTCAGGTTTAGCGTGTCAAAGGCGATCGGCAATGCGGCACCCTGCACCTGCTGCACCACTTTCACCCCCTTGCCCACCAGGGAAACCTTCGCCTGTGGCAATGCGCCACCCGGTTGCCAACTCACGTCAGCTCGGCCAGTAAAGACCCCGTTCATGGCGGTATCCGGCCCCAGGAACGGTTTGATCATTGCCAGGTCAAAGCGGTTGAGTACTACGCTAGCCTGGCCGCTGGCCCCTGCCTCGATGGTTCTAGGTACGCACAGCTCGGCATTCGGGTTCACCCAGCAATGCGGTCCTACGCTGATCTTCTGTTGCGTATTCAGGTAATCCAACGCGATGGCACGGCTAAGACGCCATTCACCCACCGGTGTATCAAAACGAGTGTTGTTCAGGTTGCCTCGCCAGCGCTGTTGCTGACGATCAAAGCTACCCTCCAGGGCCAATTGCCCGGAAACCGGCTTACCGTCGATATTCACTTGCAGCCGATGTTGGCGCTCGCTGCCTTTGGCATCCAACGTCAACAGATTGACCTGCAGCGCATCCTGTTTGAGCTGTTCAACCCGTACCGCCAGTTGCCCCTGGATCTGATCGCTGGAACGGACATCGCCGTTGACCTTCACCCGATTGATGTGCAGCGCCTGCCATTGCAAGCCCGTCGCGGTCAGATCTGCCAACAGCTGCGGTGCCTGCAAATTCCCACGCAGCTTCAACTGCCCGCGGACATTACCTGCAAGCCCCGGTAAAGCACCGTCGAGATGCGCTGCATCAACATTGGCATCCAGCACCCAGCTTTTCTCATCCAACTGGCCTTTAACGTTGAGCGTATTGCGCCCTAACGCCAGATCGATACCCGGGATCGTCCACTGCCCGGCCGCATTGCCACGTAAAGAGCCCCGCGCTGATACCTTGTTTTGTTTCACATTGCCGTCGAGCTGCAACACTGGCACCTGTAATTGCCAACTGCCGCCGTGCAGGCTGCCACGGGTGGTGATTTTCCCTTCCAAGCGCGCTGGCCATTCCGGCCATTGCTTGGCGGTATTAATGCCCGACAGCGTCAGTTGCGACGTCCAGCTGATCGCTTTGCTCCAGTCCACCAGCGCCGTCAGATCGGTATTCCCCTCCAGCGCAACCAACCGCAGGCGCTCGAGTCTGAACTGTTCAAGATTGCCTTTACCATCCAGCTGTAGCACTGCCGGTGGCAGATCCTGGCCTTTGAAATTGGCGCGGGTAGAGAGCGCATAATCCGCGGCCTTGCCGTTAAAGCGCAGGCGGAAATCATTAACCTGATACTGTGCCTCGCCGGTCAGCGGCCATTTCAGCTGTTTGCTTTGCAGCGTCAGCGCCAAGGGTAAACCCGCCTCTGCCAACTGGGTTTGCACATCCAGCTGCGCACCAACGGGGCCCGACAGGTTAAGCGCGACTTTCAGCTCTTCACGCAGCCCACCAGACACATTCAGCTTCACCTTCTCGCCTTTCAGCGGATCGATATTCAGCGTGCTGTTGGCCACCATTTCCACTGGCCAATTGCCGGTCAGCGTTGCCTGCCCTTTGGCGAAAAGCATGCCCTGCGGCGATCTCACGTCAAAGCGATCCAGCTGAATATGCTGATCTTTGGTGCTGGCCTGCAGCTGCAAGCGGGTGATCGACACCTCAGTGTCCCCGGTCAGATGTAGCTGCTCGCCGTTGATTTCCTCAACGGTAATATCAAGCGGTAGACGAATTTCTGGCAGATCCGGCAGCAGCGGTTTGGCAAACAGCGCCTTCAGGGTTTCGCCCAACGGTTTCTCTTCCACTGGCGGTGGCACCAATGCTGGCACAACTGGCGTTTTCTCTGCCAACTTGTCCGCCACTTTCTCCGCAGTTGGCTGCAGCGCCTCCGGTAAAGGGTTGACCGGCGTTTTTGGCAAGGCGACCAGCAAAGCGCGAACCGTAGTTGGCATCAACGTCAACGCACGTTCTTGCCACTGTGCGCCAGTGCTGAATTCCCCCAGCGAGATCGCCGTGTCGTCCACGGTAACCTTGACGTTATTCAACGCCAGCTTACGCAGGGTAATGGGATAAGGCGTGCTGAGATCGCCGATCGGTTCGCTGCTTTCCTCAACCGGTGCAGAAGGCGCCATTTCGGCGGTTTTCACCACCACATCAACATCCTGAGCGGTCAGCGCATTGACGCACAATGAACTGCGTTTCAAACAGGAGAGATCGAGCGAGAGATGGAACTGCCCGGCGTTAACGGCCACACCTGGCATCTGATACTTCACGCCTTTCAGGGTCAGATCGCGCCAGCCACCGCTGACCGCCGCAATTTCCAACCCGGGAACCCAGCGAGCCGCGCCGTTGATCACCATATGCAAGCCGGTCGTGGTGCCAAGCAGAAACGCCAACGTGCCGATCAGCAGCAACAGTAGGATCAAAAATCCCAGACAAATCTTTTTTATCAGGCTCATAGTTCAGGCCCCAAACCGATATAAAACTGTAGGCCGTGGGTTTCTTGATCCCCAACCGGCGCGGCGATATCCAGTTTCACCGGTCCTACCGGCGATTGCCAGCGCACGCCAACACCCGCACCGGTCTTGAAATTGCTGTCTGTGAATTTATTGACCGCCTGCCCGGAATCCACAAACATCGCCCCCCACCAGCGGCCAGTGACGTTATATTGGTACTCCAGCGACCCCGTCACCATTTTAGAGGCACCTGTCAGCTTGCCATCATCTCCACGCGGGGAAATACCCTGGAATTTATAACCACGGATACTGCGATCGCCACCGGCGAAGAAGCGCAAATCCGGCGGCACTTTGTCAAAATCGTTGGTTTCGATCCAGCCAACCTGGCCACGGATCACAAAGCGGTTTTTCTCCCCCAAGCTACGGATCCAGACGTTTTGTGCCTGCAATAGCGCAAAGTCCACCCCGGAGCCCCAGGTAGTATCCGACACGTCGATGGAATAGCGCTGGCTGTCGCCCCACACGGGCATTAGGCCTCCCCGTGAACGAGTTCGATTCACGGTCACCCCAGGATAAAGCAGCATGGTGGTATTGGTGACGGAACCCTGGGTAAAGTGGTCCAGACGCCAACTGAGGTTCACCGCATGCTGCCAGCCGCTGGAGAGATCCCAGTTACGCGAAGCCACGACCTTGGTACTGTCAGATTGAGTGTCGTTCAGATCGGTACGTTTGAAACCGCCCTGTAACAGGTAATACTGTTCTAGTGGGTTGCGTAGCAATGGGATTCTATAGGTCAGATCCAGCTGCTGCTGCGGCTGAGAGATACTGGCGGCGGTTACCAGGCTGTGGCCGCGATCGTTAAGCCAGGGTTTTCTCCAGGTTCCTAGCACACGTGGACCAATGTCGGTAGAAAAACCACCGCCTAGCTCCACGATATTGCTGCTACGCGGCGTCAACACCGCATCTAGCGGCAGGATCTTGCTCTCTTTGGAGTCGGTAAAGTCTGGGGACACCACCACAGAGTTGAACCAGTTGGTGGCGGATAAACGGCGGTTCAGCTCGGCAAGATCGTTCGAACTGTAATAATCACCCTGATGGAAGGGAAGCAGATTTTGCAAATAGTCCTCGCGGATTTGCGAGCCCTTGAAAATCACTTTGCCGAAGTGATAACGCTCACCACTGTCGAAATCAATGTCCCAGAACGCCTTATGCAACTCTTCCGCCACGCCAAGCTGGCTCTTGAGCATTTGAGCGTCAAAATAGCCTTTACGCAGCGCAAGGTTGGTCAGCGAACTTTTAAAACTGTCGAACTGCCCATGGTTGAGGATCTCACCTATCGTTGGCCGATCGGTTCGGACTAGATTCAGGTAATCTTCGTCGGTTCTGGCCCCGCCTTGCAGTTGGATATCCACACCTGCAATACGCACCGGCTCACCCGGATCGACCTTGGCGATCAATACCGGCCGCGAAAGCTTCGGGTTATCATCAAAGGTGAATTCAATCGTAGGCTGATAATAGCCCAACGGCCGCAGCCCCAGGCGGATGGCAGCGTCCACCCGAGCGCGAAAACGCCCCTCGGCATTGACCTCTTCCGGCGTGATCGCTGAAAGGCGCACACGAACGTTGCGCTCCAAATCCCCACTCAGGCCGTCAACCTGCAGCCGCACATTCGCCGCTAAAACCGACGGCATAACGAATAGCGCACATAACACGCAAAGGACACGATATCGTGGCACTGGTGCTCCTTAATTGATTTTTCTGTCCTGTCAGTACCTTTGCTCTGGTGCTGGGGCAGCGCTATCAGACTGCCCCCCTTACCTTTAGATCCCGGACGTTGCCCATACGGCATCAACCGTTACCGAAAACAAGACGCATTCTTAGCTTTTGGCGCTCAAAATACTGCGTTAAGCTGATACATATTCCTTAGATAGGGCTTATTGTGGGCAAAGAAGCGGCCAGTTACAACTGACACGCGTTCCTATTAGGCTAATTCTTATTATGGCAACAGGAGTCAAACGTGGTGCAATCTTTTGATAAGTCTCAAAACATCGATAAGGCGAGTGCGCTTCCTGGCCGTACTACGCCGATGCCCGTCGCTACGCTTAACGAGGTGACCGGCCATTCCATGACCTTCGTGCCCGAGGGGATGGCAACGGCCATCTTTGGCATGGGCTGTTTTTGGGGCGTTGAACGCCTGTTTTGGCAGCAGCCGGGGATTTATAGCACTGCCGCAGGCTATAGCGGTGGCTATACGCCAAATCCAACCTATCGCGAGGTATGCAGCGGCCAGACTGGTCATGCCGAAGTGGTACGCGTAGTGTTTGACCCGCAGGTCATCAGCTACCGCAAGCTGTTACAGGTATTCTGGGAAAACCACGATCCTGCACAGGGCATGCGTCAGGGCGGAGATATCGGCACCCAATACCGCTCTGCTATTTACTATCTGGATGCAGAGCAACAGGCCGAAGCGGAGCAAAGCCTGCAAGCTTTCCAGCAGGCAATGGATAAAGCGGGCGATCAGCGCACCATCACCACCGAAATCGCACCGGCACTGCCTTTCTACTATGCAGAAGATGATCACCAGCAATACCTGCATAAGAATCCGGGCGGCTATTGTGGCCTGGGCGGCATTGGGGTGTGTCTGCCTCCACAGGGTTAAGCTGTTAATTTTTAACCACTGGCGGCCCTCACGGGGCAACTGCTATACTGTGTTGGGCCGCGTTTGCGGCCCGCTTTTGTGGGCACGTGATATAACGGCCCTTGGATCCACCTTTTTTTACGGTATTACCCCTCCGAAAGATCGCCGACATCCCGTCGGTACGAATGGATAGACTATGTTAAACAGTATTTTACTGATTCTTTTTCTGATCGCAGTGAGTGCGTTTTTCTCGCTTTCAGAAATCTCTCTGGCCGCGTCACGCAAGATCAAACTCAAACTGATGGCTGACGAAGGCAACATCAATGCCGCCAGAGTCCTTAAGCTGCAGGAAACCCCGGGTATTTTCTTTACCGTGGTGCAAATCGGCCTCAACGCCGTGGCCATCCTCGGTGGTATCGTCGGCGATGCAGCCTTCTCCCCCAGTTTCAAATTGATTTTCGACCGTTTCCTGTCACCCGAAATTTCCGAGCAGGTAAGCTTTATGTGCTCGTTCGTGATGGTGACCAGCATGTTCATCCTGTTCGCGGATTTAACCCCGAAGCGCATCGGTATGATTGCACCAGAGACGGTTGCCGTCCGGATCATCAACCCGATGCGTTTCTCGATCATGCTGTTCCGCCCGCTGGTCTGGTTCTTCAACGGCATGGCCAACCTGATTTTCCGCATGTTCAAGCTGCCGATGATGCGTAAAGACGACATCACCTCCGAAGATATTTACGCGGTGGTGGAAGCCGGCGCGCTAGCCGGGGTACTGCGCAAACAGGAACATGAGCTGATTGAAAACGTTTTCGAGTTGGAATCGCGCACCGTGCCCTCGTCGATGACGTCCCGCGAAAGCGTGATTTACTTCGACCTGCGGGAAAGTGAAGACAGTATTAAAGAAAAGATCTCCACTCATCCGCATTCCAAGTTCCTGGTGTGCGACGGTCATATCGATCAGGTCGTTGGCTATGTTGACTCCAAAGACCTGCTGAACCGCGTTTTGGGCAACCAGAGCCTGGTACTGAGCAGCGGCGTGCAGATCCGCTCGGCGCTGATCGTGCCAGATACCTTGACCCTGTCAGAAGCGCTGGAAAGCTTTAAAACCGCCGGTGAAGACTTTGCGGTGATCCTCAATGAATATGCTTTGGTGGTCGGGATTATTACACTGAACGATGTCATGACCACGCTGATGGGTGACCTGGTAGGCCAAGGTCAGGAAGAGCAGATCGTGACGCGTGATGAGAACTCGTGGCTGATTGAAGGCGGGACGCCAATCGAAGACGTGATGCGTGTACTGCATATCGATGAGTTCCCACAGGCTGGCAACTATGAAACCATCGGCGGTTTCATGATGTACATGCTGCGCAAAATCCCGAAACGTACCGACTTTGTGAAATATGCCGGCTACAAGTTTGAAGTGGTCGATATCGACAGCTACAAAATTGATCAGCTATTGGTAACAAGGCTGGTCGACAAACCGATCACGGTGCTACCAAAAGCCCCGGACGAAACACCTCAGGCATAAACATTAGCGGCCCCTTCGGGGGCCGCAATTATTTTTACTTTGCAGGGTACTCCATAAATCGCGCTTTATCCCATCTCTGCCTGTAGTAACAACACCTGCCGGTTGACCTCTGACATCACGTTGAAGTGGCGCTTGTCACGAACCTTCGGCAACAGGATTTTCCCCTTGTCGAATTCGAACGCCCCCACATCCTTGATGTACAGCCGCCCCCGGAACAGGGTTTTTACATACGTAGCCACTTTCAGTGGGTTATAACGCTGGAAGATTCTCATAGTTGTTACTCTCCTCCCGTTGGATCCATGCGCTCAGCGAGCGGCCAAAGTGGCCACCTCGACATTCGGAGCGCAACTTGATTGCTTTCTAGTAGACTGAGTAAAGACCATTTTGTTCAACTCCGCCTGGATTTCTATCCTGGATTTACACTTACTGACAGAATTGTGTATACCTATTTATAACCTTTGCAGTATATCCATTCAAAAACCGCGTGATTGCCCCCAGAAGGAAAAACTGCGATCCGGTTAACAGGACAGACCTCGGATGAGCACCTATGCTTTAATCACCTTGAGTCATATTGAGACTTATTTCCCTCTGCAGGAGAACGCATGAAAAATTGCATGCTGATAATATCGCTGCTGTTGGCCCCGATGTTGGCCTCTGCTCACAACCTTCAACTCCACCAACGCGTGGCACCGATCGGCGTCAGCGATAAAGGCGAGTTGGACTATGTTGATAATAAGTTTAGCTACAAAGGTTGGAATAGCGCGCAGCTCGGTGGAAAAGTGCGAGTGGTGCAGCATATTGCTGGCCGCACTTCGGCCAAAGAACTCAACGATCCGCTGATTGAAGCCATCAAGACCGCCAAGCTACCGCACGATCGTTACCAAACGACGACCATCGTCAATACCGACGATGCCATCATCGGTACCGCCATCTTTGTGCGTAACAGTATTGAAGACAGCAAGAAAGAGTTCCCTTGGTCGCAGTTTATTGTCGACAGTAATGGCAACGTCAAAAAAGCTTGGGACCTGCAACCAAAAGGCTCGGCAATTGTGGTGCTCGATAAAGAAGGCAACATCCAGTTTGCCAAAGATGGCGCACTGACGCCGCAAGAGGTGCAGCAGGTGATGGAGATGCTGCACCAGTTGCTGAAATAGCGCTTAAACGGCGTCCCGCACGGCAATGAGCGGGGCGCGGCCTAAAACAGAGAAACCCTAAAGCCAGGGTTCAGGAAAGACTCACGCGGGGTATATAACAGCGGCTTGCCCTGCCAATCGTGGATCTGAGCCCCGGCCGCTACCGCTACCGCGTGCCCTGCCGCCGTATCCCAGATATTGGTTGGCCCAAACCGTGGGTAAAGCTGCGCCCGCCCTTCCGCCACCAGGCAAAACTTCAGTGATGAGCCTACCGAGATGGTTTGATGTTCGCCCAACTGTTGCAGGTAATCCTGTAACTCCTCATCGCTATGAGAGCGGCTGACCACCACCAACGGTAGCTCGGCATTACTCACGCTAATCTCACGACGCCGGCCCCCTTCTTCCTTCCAGGCCTTGCCGCGTTCGGCCAGATACAGCACGTCCATCGCCGGGGCATAGACCACGCCCATTACCGCCTCACCCTCTTCGATCAACGCGATATTGACCGTGAACTCACCGTTACGGTTTAAAAACTCTTTGGTACCGTCCAGCGGGTCGACCAGCCAGTAACGCGTCCAGTTGCGGCGGATTTCCCAGGCAGGAGGGTCTTCCTCTGACAGCAGTGGGATCTCCGGCGTCAGTGCCGCCAGACCGCGTTTGATGATATGGTGTGCGGCCAAATCGGCGGCGGTCACCGGTGAATCATCTTTTTTCTGTGCCACATCAAGCGGTTGTTCACCATGATATACCGCCATGATCGCCGTACCCGCCTCGCGGGACAGCTGGCAAATCTGCTCCAACATAGTGCACCTCAGACATTCAGTTGCGTGGGACATTTCCCCTTTCTATAGCTTGCAGCCTAGTTTTTTTTGGGCGGAATATCCATCTCAACTCGCTAAGCTGCGGTATTTATTCAAGTCTTCTCCGTCACAACTTTGCATATCTGTCCGTTACATTCGGCCAATTTATGCCAGACTTCACAGTTTGCTGAGAGAGGTAGTGGTAATTACATACCCCCTTGAGATGCCCCTCGAAGAATAATCCAATGGAGATAACCATGATCAAGCGCCCTTTGGGACTATCTGCCCTGGCCCTGCTGGTCTGCGCCTCAACGCAGGCAGCCACGGTTGACCTGCGCGTGCTGGAAACCAGCGACCTGCACGGCAATATGATGGACTTCGACTATTACAAGGATAAGCCCACCGATAAATTCGGCCTGGTGCGTACCGCCAGCCTGATCCAACACGCTCGCCAGCAGGTGACCAACAGCGTACTGGTCGATAACGGTGACATCATCCAGGGCAGCCCAATGGCTGACTATATGGCTGCCAAGGGCTTGAAACCCGGCGACATGCACCCCGTCTACAAGGCGATGAATACCCTGGATTATGTGGTGGGCAATATCGGTAATCACGAGTTCAACTACGGGCTCGACTATCTGAAGAATGCCCTGGCGGGGGCCAAATTCCCCTACGTCAACGCCAACGTTATTGATGCCACCACGCAAAAACCGTTGTTCACTCCCTACATTATTGTCGATACCCCGGTAAAAGACCGTGATGGCAAAGCTCATACTTTACGTATCGGCTATATCGGCTTTGTGCCGCCGCAGATCCTGGTGTGGGACAAAGCCAACCTGCAGGGGAAAGTGACCGTAAACGACATCACTGAGACCGCCAAACGCTACGTACCGGAAATGCGCAAACAAGGTGCCGATCTGGTCGTCGCGATCCCCCACTCTGGCCTTTCCAGCGATCCCTATAAGGCCATGGCGGAAAACTCGGTGTACTACCTCAGCCAGGTTCCAGGCATCGATGCCATCATGTTCGGCCATGCGCACGCGGTGTTCCCCAGCAAGGATTTCGCCAATATCAAAGGCGCGGATATCGATAAAGGCCTGCTGAACGGCGTACCTGCGGTGATGCCCGGCCAATGGGGCGATCATCTCGGCATCGTGGATCTGCAATTGAATAACGATGAGGGAAATTGGAAGGTTACCGCAGCGAAGGCGCAAGCCAGGCCGGTTTATGACAAAGAGAACAAGCGTTCGTTGGCAGCGGAAGATCCCGCGCTGGTCAAGGTGTTAGAGGAAGATCATAAGGGAACGCGTGAGTTCGTCAGCAAGCCTATCGGCAAGTCCGACGGCAATATGTACAGCTATCTGGCCCTGATCCAGGACGATCCTACCGTGCAGATCGTCAACAATGCGCAAAGAGCCTACGTTGAGCGTTATATTCAAGGCGATCCGGATCTGGCCGATCTGCCGGTATTGGCCGCTGCTGCACCGTTCAAAGTAGGCGGCCGCAAGAACGATCCCGCCAGCTTTGTCGAGGTGGAAAAAGGCCAGCTCACCTTCCGCAATGCCGCCGATCTCTATCTCTACCCGAATACCTTGGTGGTGGTCAAAGCCAGCGGTAAGGAAGTGAAAGAGTGGCTGGAATGCTCCGCCGGGCAGTTCAACCAAATTGACGTTAACAGTAGCAAACCGCAGGGGCTGATCAATTGGGACGGTTTCCGCACCTATAATTTTGACGTGATCGACGGCGTCAATTATCAAATCGACGTCAGCCAACCGGCACGTTACGACGGAGAGTGTACGCTGATCAATGATCAGGCGGAGCGTATCAAGCAGCTGACCTTCAAGGGCAAGCCGATCGATCCTGACGCCCAGTTCCTGGTGGCGACCAACAATTACCGCGCCTACGGCGGCAAGTTTGCCGGAACGGGCGATAAGCATATCGCCTTTGCTTCACCAGATGAGAACCGCGCGGTATTGGCGGCCTACATCAGCGAAGAAACCCAGAAGCACGGCGCGGTGCATCCACAGGCGGACAATAACTGGCGTTTGGCCAGCTTCCACAGCCCACAGCCGTTGGATATCCGCTTTGAGACCTCCCCTAGCGAGAAGGCTGCCGCGTTTATTAAAGATAACGCGCAGTATCCGATGAAGTCTGTAGGTAACGACAGCATCGGCTTTGAGCTGTATAAGATCGACCTACAAGCAAAATAATTGTGCGTTAGGCGCGTTACGGCGCGCCGTTACCATTTTATGCCTCAATACAGGGCTGACGAGTAGAAAATTTAACAACAATCTGGCTACATGGGATTTTGCTTGATAGTATGCCTATACAGCCGGAAACATAGGAATGAGCTTTTGGCAGGACGATGAGGATTACCCAATGGTTAACCTGCTTGGTAACTATATAGGGATTAAAAAGGAATTTATTGACATGATTTATAGCAAACAATCCGCAGATGCCGTATTAGAAAGATATTTTGATGCGTTTGTCAAAAAGTCATCGACCGTGATTATTGATACAGTTGAAACTATGGGGTTAGGTGCTGAGAGAACGTTTATGACCGTTGCACCTGAGCTTGTGCCTGAACTAACAATGTTTCCCCAGTATAACCGGGTCATTAAAAGTCATTTATCAGCCAACCGAGATCTCATTCTTGTAGAAAATAAAAGAATGGTTATGGCAATAATGATGCTGTCAAGGGATCCACTCACGATCTCAGAGATGATAAAAGTAACCATACATACGATTTTCATATCAATGCCAGCGGAATTACAAGATAGAGTTATTGAAAAACTACCTAGCTTAATTGCTCCGAAAGGATCTTCGCTTGTCGCTAACACAGCAACAAAAATGGCAACAAAAATAGCGCTAACAGAAGCGATAATACGTATCGTCTCATATACGATATCCTCAGACCCTGATGTGTTAAAACAAGCCGGAAGAATAACCACTATCACCCTCACAGCCTTTCAAATCTATGCCATAGTAGAAAAGGCATCAAGGTCTGCACGAAAATTGAGACGTGAGAACACTGCTATTTACAATCAATTATACCAGATGAAAATAGAGATGCTTTATTTCTTAATCGAGAAAAAAGTGGATACACTCATCAATGCTGTCAAGGAGAAGTCAGCCGATGATGTAATCCAAGCGTTGAGTGAAATTTTACAACAATGAGGACTCTATGAAGCTCTTAATTAGTATACTGGCAGGGTGGTCATTTATTGCCTTAGCTCTCTTGTTTTTCGCATTCTTCATATTCCTATCTTGGCAAGTACCTGAGTCCTTTATGATGTACATTGTGTATGGTGGCTTCTTTTTATCATTTTACTTATCCTATCTTTTGCAGGACTATTTGAAGAAAAAATTTAAACGCTAATTCCCATTATATCGCCTGTTCATTGCATCTTGAATGCACGGGCGATATAATGGACCACATCAATAAACTCTATCGTCCCATATACTATAACCCGAGGTTCCAGCTATTTTATGTTGACATGAGATTGATTCATATCTAAGTGATATTTTCTCAAATGGCATTGCACCCTGATTATTAACAACATGTGGAAAGCTAGGGCTAATATCTATTATTGTGGCTTTGCTTAGCTTCATTTCATAAAACACTTCCAATGCACCAGATTGATTCAGTCGGTATATTGAAAAAACAGGAGTCAATATTTCATTATTTGATACAGCCATAAGCAACAATGGCGATGATTTATCAATAGGCTTGATAAATTCTATAGGGTGATGAGTACAGTGTTGCTCTCTTGTAATGGCACCGTTTAATGATAACACTTGGATTTCGTCTTCATGACCACTCTGATGGCGATTCCCAATTGAATCAAAAGAACTACACCCGGCAGAAATCAAGCCTTGTGTGCTTCCTGCTAAACTTAAATAAGTATTAAAGCTCATAAAAATATCCTTATCGTCTTAGTGGCATAGCTACAGGTTTTCATGGTATATCTATTTTCACCGGAGGAAAAGTAAAATACCTTCTCAAAGTTAGAGGTAATTATATCGACTCATTCGCGAGCTCACTCTTAAATCTCTGCGCTTCTTCTGACGATTCGAATGCCACAATCACGATTTTATCCTCATCGAGCCTTATGCTTACCATACTCATTCATGGTTGTCAGTTCGCCCATCACAACACTGTTCTACCCCTTTTTAACCATGGCGCGCCCTTTAAATTGCATTTAAAATGCATGTTATAGTTTTCTTCCTTTAAAGGGGCATCATCATGGATTACCGTAACCAATCCCTAGGCGCACTCGCCATTGCAATCCCACGTGCCAGCAAGCTGTTCCGCGACTACGATCTGGACTTCTGCTGCGGGGGTAAACAAACCCTGGAGCGCGCTGCCAGCCGCAAAGAACTGGATCTGGATAAGTTGGAAAGTGAGCTGGTCGCGCTGGCGGCAGACCCCGTGGATACCCGCGATTGGCGTCTGGCTCCGCTGGCTGAGATCATCGATTACATCCTGCCGCGCTTCCACCAGCGCCATCGTGAACAGCTGTCAGAACTGGTATTGATGGCGGAAAAGGTTGAACGCGTCCACGGCGACAAGCCCACCTGCCCACGTGGGCTGGCCAAGCAGCTAAACCTGATCCGGCTCGATCTGGAAAATCACATGATGAAGGAGGAACAGATCCTGTTTCCGCTGATTAAACAGGGCATGGGGCAACAGGCGGCAGGGCCGATTTCGGTGATGGAGCATGAACATGATGAGGCTGGCGAACAGTTGGAAGTGGTGAAATTCCTCACCAACAACGTCACGCCACCGGAAGGGGCCTGCAATACCTGGCAGGCGCTGTATAACGGTATCAATACGTTTATCAGCGATCTGATGGAGCATATCCATCTGGAGAACAACCTGCTGTTCCCACGCGCACTGAGCGGCAAATAGCCCCCTCACCCGAACCCTCTCCCTGTACAGACCGGGGACATGGTAGACAGGTGTTCAAGGACATGGTGAACACTTTTTAACATCCTTTACCCATGATGATCGACCTATTTCTCAGGTCGATCATCCCCACTTTCGTGCTGTACCACCATACCTCGTAGTAGCCCTCTCTCTCACTTGCCTTCAGCCCGACATATTCACCGATAAAGGCCTTGCCCACTTTCAGGCTCATCCCTTTCAGGCTCAGTTTTCCACTGATATCCACTTTCCTGACCAAGACCCCCTCGTCATACTCGGCTGCCGCCGGATTGCCATTGTACTGTCGCGATGAAGGCTGATAATGGGACGCCGGTACCGCCATTGACAGCGCTTCGTGTGGACGCTCCAGGTTGTAGGTATCTCGCCAGGCGTCGAACACCTCCTGCAACTGCGCGGCATGGGTAAACCACCGTCCCTGCAGGAGCTCTGCCTTCAGGCTGCGGTGGAAGCGCTCCAGCTTACCCTGAGTCTGAGGATGATAAGGCCGAGAGTGACCCACCCGGATACCCTGACGCATCAGCCACAGTTCCAGCGCGGTCCAACTGCCCGTCGTGTCGCCCCAGGGTGCCCCGTTATCCATGGTCATTCTCTCCGGCAAGCCATAACGTTCGAACACCGCTATCAACTGAGACTGCACGGTGACTCGTCGTTCGTCTGGGCAGTGCGCCAGACAGAGCGAGAAGCGCGAATGGTCATCCAGCAAGGTCAGCGGATGACAACGCCCTTCGGCGAAGGGGAAGTGGCCTTTAAAGTCCATCTGCCAGAGTCGGTTCGGGGCGTCATGTTCAAAGCGTCCGACGGTGGGCGCTGGTGACGGACCGCCCGGTAGCAGGTCATGGTGGCGCATGAGGTTATGCACGGTGCTGGCGGCCGGTAACGTATGCCCCTGCATCTCGAGCCACCGCTTGAGCTTGCGTGCGCCCCACATCGGATGGGCCTGGTGTGCAGCGCGGAGGTATTGGACAACGATATCGGGTGTTCTGGAAGGAGAATGGTGTGGCACTCGAGAACGTTCGTTCAGACCGGCGCGCCCATCAGAGTGCCAGCGATGTAACCACTTGTATGCGGTAGCAGGCGCTATGCCGAACTGACGGCATAGCGCACGGATATTAGCGCCTTCTTGCGAGGCGAAAAGCACAAACTCGGTACGTAATGACATGGCAGATCTCTCATCCCACGGCATAAGCAACTCCACTCAGAAGTACTCATACCTATGTTGTAAGTGTCTACCATGTCCCCGAACAAGTGTTCATGATGTCCCCGGTCTGTACACTCCCAAAGGGAGAGGGAACATAACGCGGATTACAGAATTTCGAGCAACTCAACGTCAAACACCAGCGCGCTGAATGGCGGGATGGATGCGCCTGCACCACGCTCGCCATAGGCCAGGTTGTGAGGGATATACAGCTGCCACTTGGAGCCAACCGGCATCAGCGTCAGGGCTTCGATCCAGCCAGGGATCACACCGCTGACCGGGAACTCGGCAGGTTGACCACGTTCAACGGAGCTATCGAACACATCACCGTTGATCAGGCGGCCGGTGTAATGCACGCGCACGCGATCCTGACGAGATGGGATTGGGCCATTGCCCTGCTCCAGCACGGAGAACTGCAGGCCAGACTCGGTCAGCGTCACTTCATCACGCTTGGCGTTATCTTCCAGGAACTTCTGGCCTTCAACGGCCATCGCCTGCTGGCGCTCAAGGCGTACAGCATCCGCACGTTCGTGGATTTCGCGCAGCGCACGATGAACCACATCTACCGGAACCGCCGGGGCATTCCCTTCCAGCGCGTCACGCAGGCCAGCCAGCAGAGCTTCTGGTTGTAAACCTTGCAGGCCGGACTCTTGCAGTTGCTGACCGACCTGTAAACCAATCCCGTAACTTGCTTGCGCTTCAACGCTATCAAAAGAAGGGGTTGTCATGGGGTTTTCCTTTAGTCTGTAAAAAGTCGAAAGCGCAGCATAACAGCGCGGCAAAGCCGGGTAAAATCTTGTGTGGAGAATGATGACTTTTGTCGTAGAAAAAGAAACAATAACCTGCTGTTAACGTTTGGTGTCATTATTCTCTCGGCTACCAATCGTTTCAAACAGTTAGCGATTAGTCCCAGTACGGCTCAAGGCCGACACCGAAGTGGCGCAGTACAGAGACTATTCGGCCCTCAAGGTGCACAAGTGCACTGTGGTTTGAAACCATAGGGTATACTGGGGTCAGCGATACACTTTTTGTAAAGTGACAAATTTACGCAGTTGAAGAGAGGTCACCATGGGCAGAATCGCGCCCAGGAGAAGGAAAACCACCCGTGTCTACCAGCCATTGCTGCGCACCTGGCTGAACCTGAGCCAACGCCTGAAGCCTGGCCCGGCACCGGAAACGCCAGCAACCACCGATGAGCCGGACTCACCACCGCCACAACAAAGCGGTAAGGGTCAAAGGCTCAAAGCATTGCTGCTGAAAGTATGGCACCTGCCGGACAGCCTCCACTGGATGGAACCGCTGCCCTATTTTCACCGCCGTTGGGTAATTATTTTTGGTGCTATCCTGCTGCTGTCGCTGCTTTGGCCGTATTCCGACGATAACGCGCGCCCGTTCCCGGTCACCAGCCAGGAAAACCAGATCCCTTTGCAGGCTCAATTGCAAAACGATAGTCAGCAAACGGCAGGCGAAAGTGATAACTGGCAGCGTTATCAGATCCAGGCTGGCCAAACTCTGGCGCAGCTGTTCCGTGACAACAACCTGCCGGTGAACGAGGTGTTTGCCATGGCGCGGGTTGAGGGGAACGATAAGCCGCTCAGCAATCTGAAGGCCGGGCAAGAAGTGCGTATCGAACGTAATGCTAACGGCGTGATCACCGCGCTCTCCGTCACCACCGTGGATAACAGTGAAGCCCTGTTCCGCCGCCAGAGCGATGGCAGCTACCTGCGCGTTCGCTAATCTTTAAGCTGATCCAGCAGAAAATCACGCAGTACAACCCCCTGGTTGTGCTGTGTGTCCTTGCTGCCATACAGCAGGGTCAACGGCTCACCTTGCTTTAACAACGCCACCAGCGGCTGCCAGGCCTCATTGGCGACCAGTTGTTGGCGATAAAGCGCAACAAACTCATCCCACTGGTCGGTATGCTGATGAAACCACTGGCGTAACGCCGTATCCGGTGCCACCTGCTTAAGCCAGATGACGCCCTGCAATCTCTCCTTACTCACACCGCGCGGCCATAGCCGGTCGGTCAGATAGCAGTGCTCCGGTGCCGGGCCGCTGAAATCGTAGACTCGCTGTAAGATAATTTCTGCCATTTTCGCCTCTCCTTGCCAACAGATGGCCTCAGAGTAGCGCGTTTTACCCGGCGCTGAAAAGCAAAACGCCAGCACTAGGCTGGCGTTTTAACTTGGTGTACTAAAGCCGATTAAGCTTCAGCAACCACAACTACATTCAGCTGTGCGAACACGTCGCTGTGTACCTGGAAGTGCACTTCGTGCTCACCAGTGGTACGCAGAACGCCGTTCGGCAGACGAACTTCGCTCTTGGCAACTTCAACGCCTGCCGCAGTCACTGCGTCAGCGATGTCGCGGGTGCCGATAGAGCCGAACAGTTTACCTTCGTCGCCTGATTTAGACGCGATGGTGACTGAACCCAGTTCGTTGATCTTGGTTGCGCGAGCTTCAGCAGCAGCCAGAACGTCAGCCAGTTTGGCTTCCAGTTCAGCACGGCGTGCTTCGAAGAACTCTACGTTTTTCTTGGTAGCAGGAACAGCTTTGCCCTGTGGTACCAGGAAGTTACGGGCATAACCCGCTTTAACGTTAACCTGATCACCCAGGCTGCCCAGGTTTGCTACTTTATCAAGCAGAATAACTTGCATTACCTTATCCTCTCAAAGTCGTTAATGGACAGTGGCCGATTACTGATGACGATCAGTGTACGGCAACAAAGACAGGTAGCGCGCGCGCTTGATAGCACGGGCCAGCTGGCGCTGATATTTTGCACGAGTACCGGTGATACGGCTCGGGACAATTTTACCACTTTCAGTGATGTAGTTTTTCAGCGTAGCGATGTCTTTATAGTCAATCTCTTGAACGCCTTCCGCGGTGAAACGGCAGAACTTGCGACGACGGAAATAACGTGCCATTTGGCTAGTCTCCAGAATCTATCAATTCAATCTGCTCGGCATGCAGGACCAATTTGTTCAGCCCGTTGCGCCCTTGATGGCAGCTAACGAAGCCTTGAACGGTAACCTGACTGCCGACCGTTAATCTTTGAGTTAAAGCTTGTGACTGTTGTCCGCTGACAACCACGGGCATTCGGCACCATGCTTGCCTGCTGAATCCGGCTTCCATCTGCGACGATCGGTGCTCAAGCACAAACTGGCAGTGGGGTATCCCGGAAGGACTCACTTTTCGCACCGGCGTCTTGCACACTGTGCCAGACAACACCAGACGATTAGCCGTCACGACAGCAATTACTCTTCAGAATCCCCAGCATCTGCATCATCTGCGGTTTCGTTAGCGAAGTCTTCGCGGCGATCGCCACGACGTTCGTCTTTCGCTTTAACCATCGGAGATGCTTCAGTTACCGCGTGCTTAACGCGCATAACCATGCTACGGATAACGGCGTCGTTGAAGCGGAAGTTAGTTTCCAGCTCATCGATCGCTTCCTGCGGAGCTTCAACGTTCAGCAGAACGTAGTGGGCTTTGTGCAGTTTATTGATCGGGTAAGCCAGTTGACGGCGGCCCCAGTCTTCCAGACGGTGAATCTGACCTTGCGCGTTAGTGATGGTAGCACTGTAACGCTCGATCATGCCCGGAACCTGTTCGCTTTGGTCAGGATGGACCATAAAAACGATTTCGTAATGACGCATCGAATTGCTCCTTACGGATTATTCAGCCTCCTGTCAGGGTCAACCGCGGCCCATGGAAGCAAGGAACGTGTGTATGTGTGCGGCTGAAAAATGACGCGTAATCATACCGGCGCAAGGGGGGGAACTCAAGGACTGAGTAGGATTTATTGAGGTTTATGCGTAAGGCCGCGAGAAATAGCACGATTTGCTGGCAGAGAAAGCGATGTATGCCGATCCATAGGTTTTAAAAATCCTGCAACAAAATCATCAGCCCATGGGAAATCGTTATCATTTTTTGAATAAGGTCATCCCCCTTTTTTTGGTAATGGCTCCAAAATAGTGTTGTACCCAGCACAACGCACGTTCTCTGACCGGGATCAGCCACCACCACGGCCTGACCCAGCGCCAGATGCTGGAACGGCTGCTCATCGAACCCGATGAGGCCCTGTGCAAGCACCTCGAGGGCGACGACTTCCGGCGCTATATCGACAAGGGGGCAGCATGAACATCACCTTCACACCCCAACCGGTCCCAGAGTTGACGATCAGCGGCAACACACTGGCCGGGCTGGGGTTTACCCCCGGCACACCATTACAGCTCACGCTCCGGCCCGATGGCCTGTGGATCACCCCCGTCACCGATGCGGCCACCTGGAACGCACTGTGCGAAGCCAGCCAGCAGCGGCAGGATTTAGGGGCGGATTGGGTACGGCAGAACGGCGTGCTGATCATCGGTGGAGACTGGATCGCCGAGTCCGGGATCATCAACGTGGCACAACTGGAGATCACCGCCGCACCAGGAGTGATCCGGTTGCAACGGCGGGAAGTTGAGGGATTTAGGGCTTAGATGCAAGAACCCCGGCCAACTGGCCGGGGTTACTGTTTTAATTCAGAAGATCCATCGATACATTGCCTGTATCGAAGAACTCTTTAAAGATCCTGACAACAAGATCGAAGTCTTTTGTAAGCTGACGCTCAGGCCAGTGATTACCAAGGATAATGATACTATCTCCTGATGATGACGTATTATCCCATATGGATCTTACATCACCTCCAGACTCATCATATTCCAGCAAAGTAACTAGATAAAAACCATTCTCTGCCTCAACACTGAGTCTCTCTGGCCCGGTATCAGGAGCATTAATAATCCTGATATTTACGCTACCGCTGCTATTCTTCAGAACATTTAAAAAATCGAGCACATCAGACCACAAAGGGGATTCATTTCTGACATATTCCTCACCAGAACATAAACGAGAAAGCTCATATTTTATTATCATTTTGCAGGTCCCTTATTTCCTATTTTTTTCATACCCTGCTACCAGAATAGAACGTTACCTGTTGATTCTTCATAAATTGTCAGTGATTTAAGCCCTGCTTTTTCTGCCATGACCTTTAAATCACTCAAGCAATAGTTGCAGACTTCTTTCCCTGCTACGCTCATTGCCATTTCGCGCCCTTGAGTCATTCCCTTATCATAAGCCTGCTGGATCACTCCCACTTCCGCATGGGCTGTTCCCATGTTTCCATTAGGATAATTTTTATCCGGGCGCTTATCTATCTTAGCCTGCACAACATCATTGATGAGAGTCGGTTTATTAAAATCGGCTAACTGTGAAGGCCTTGCTCCCTGGTTAGTATCACTGAATTTATTACCATCAACATTACCTTTCGCAACGACCTTCACATTCGCATCTACAATCTTGCCAAGTTGCTTCGCCGCTGCCGCCCCAAGTATCGGGGTAACCGAAGCAATAATAATATCGGCTCCCTGCTTCAACTCGGTGTAATCTTTGGCTGTTGCGTAATCAACCCCTTTAGTTGTCATAAAGAAGTTGATCATTGCGTCTTGGATCTGCTGCTGATTCTGCGCATCAACACTGGTGATATTCAGCAGGTTCACTATCTGGCCGTAAGCATCAGCGTATTGCTGGCTCACCTTCGAGTTATACGGCCCGGTTTCATACTCACCCTTGGCCGCGATAACCTCCAGTCTCGCCGCACCACAGGCCGCACTGGCTGCCGCACCATTTCCGCAGGCCTCGATCACCTTCTTGTCGCTGGCTATATCCTTTTCACGCAGTTCATTAATCGTCTGCTGGGCCTGCTCACGCTCTGCCGGATCTTTGCTGTTCTGGAGTTTCTGCTTCGCTAACTCAAGCTTCGTCTTTTCTTCCACGCTCAGGAAGTTATTCTCCACAACAACTTCATCCAGTGCGGAGTCAGCCAGTGAACAACATTTTTCCTAGTACACTCAGTAGCTTACGACCACTTTCTCCCTGTGCATTCTGGCCCAGGCAACTTTTTCCCAGACGCGCTTTTTCAGCCCGTTACGCCATTTTCCCCAACGCTGTTAAAGAGCAACCAACGCCCCATCATAACAGCGCTTTTCGTCTCTGCCATTACCGCTTTCGGGGTTTTGTGACGGTGGCCGGGCAGTGGGCAGCGTCTTTTGGCTGCCCACTGCCTGGACGCCTGCCGGGTGTGGGCTGGCGAGGCCCGCTAGCGACGGAACGCAGGACGATTTTCGGCGCTATGTCGATAGGGGGGCAGCATGAACCGACCAGCTTCCCGCTACCGTAACTGACCATCAAGGACCGATGGCTGGAGCCGCTCGGATTCACTACCGGGCAGAAGAGGCATAACTGGCTGACGTATAAAGTAAAATCCCGCCACTGAGGGCGGGTTTTTTCTAATTATTCAGTGAGTAAGCTTTTGAAAAATCATTGTACGTTTCATGAAGATGATAAAATTTTGCATCAGGATCATCTTTCAGTTCTTCATATCTTTCCATTAGCTTTTTGAATAAACCTTCTGGTACAGGATAAGGGTCTGTCTCATTTTTTGCACAGTAAAAATAGAACAGCGCCTTTTCAAGCTCAGGGATACTTACATTTTCAGTTTCATTTAGAAGATAATTAAATGCAAATGACCATTCACTACCAGATAAAAGCAAGTCATTAAGGCAAATTGCCTTAAAAAAATCACTGTCAACATTCTTTGTCTTCAGTGTCTTTTTACACATATCTTCAGCCAATCCAATATCTATAGAAAAAAGAGCATTAAGGTAGTCAACCACCTCACTAACAGGATCTTCAAAAGATTCAATATCAGCACAACCATTCATTAAATAGTTGTTTATACCTTTTGTTAAAGCTTCTTTACTCTTATTGCTTATCATTTGAATGCCCCCGTTTTAACAGTAGCTAATCTCTTTGAGCCATCGGGTAGAATTTTCCACGTTGCATAAATTCTGACATTTCCACCTGGACCAGAGACTACAATAGATGTCTCTCTATTAGATGGTGTAACACTGCTTGTAGAATTCAATAAGTTGTCCATAATCATGGCATTGTTCTTTGCATTATCTGCAATTCCCGCATCATTCAAAACTCTTGCCATCTCTTGAGATCTTTCAACATTATGAATTTGATCATTGAGCTTGTTAAGCTTCTCTCTCGCACCAGGTGTTTTAGCAAACTCTTTCTGATTACCAATCTGCAAATCCTTTAATTCATTATATTCTTTCTTCAATGATTCCAAATCACCAGAAGCTTTGCCACGCATATATAATTCAATCTTATCGACAGGTATTTTCGCATCACCTTTTACAGCAGTGATGTGATTTTTCCCATTAGCATCTGGAAGTGAACTAACCTCAAAACTATTAGACAACCGCTGTTTACCAGCCAGAGCTTCTATCTTACTGGCCGCAGCAGAACCTATTACTGGTGCCATCGAAGCCGCTACAATCTTCATCCCATCGTAAGTAGAGACGTATTGTTCTGCCGTCGCCTTATCTACGCCAAGTTGCACCATGGCATAGTTCACCATCGCATCCTTCACCTGTTGCTGATTCTGCGCGTCAATACTGGTGATATTCAGCAGGTTTACTATCTGGCCATAAGCATCAGAGTACATATCACTGACTTTATTATTGTACTGCCCAGTTTCGTACTCACCTTTGGCCGCGATAACCTCCAGTCTCGCCGCACCACAGGCCGCACTGGCTGCAGCACCATTGCCGCAAGCTTCGATCACTTTCTTGTCGCTGGCGATATCCTTTTCACGCAGTTCATTGATCTTCTGCTGGGCCTGCTCACGCTCTGCCGGATCGTTGCTGTTCTGGAGTTTCTGCTTCGCTAACTCAAGCTCGGTCTTCTCTTGAACGCTCAGATAGTTATTCTCCACCGCATTTTTGCCCGTTTGGGCGGCAGTTACCGCACCCGCAGTATCGCCTGTAGACAGGCCACCTGCAAGTCCTGCCGCCAGTTGGCTCAATGCACTCACCTGTTGCCTCTCGCTTTCACTCAACTGGTCTAGCTTCTTGTCCGGGAACAGCTGGCCTGCGATAAATCGCGCCGCCAGTTCCGCCCCGCCAGCACCCAACCCACCAGCTACCGCCGATTGGTGGTTAAGTTGTGCGGTCACCGCACCCAGTACCGCATGTGCCATCGCATTGGCCGCGACATCCACCTTGCCGGTCAGCGGATTGGTGGTCAGTTTCTTGATTTCCGTCGCCAGATACGGTGACACGCCACTGGCCAGCGCCCCGGCCAGGTTGTTACCTGCCAGTGCCGTCAGCGCCCCCGTCACCGCCTGTGCCGCTTTCTGCAGGTCGCTGCCGGTGCCGTACTGTTTCATGGCATTGTCATACGCCCGCTGCATCACGTCCGCGTCGCTGACCGGTTTGCCTTTCGCATCAATCTCCAACTGCTCTCGGGCCTGCGCCAGTGCAGCCGGATCTTTCTGCGCCTTCAACCCGGCGATGTCTCCTTGAGTGCGGATAACATCCATCGCCTGACCGCCAATTTCCCCGATAAGCTGTGCCTGCTTGAGCCGGTTCTGTTCCTTCTCTTTATCAAAGATCGGACTGATGCTGCCGTCGTTGGCATGGTCGGTATCTCGATTCAGCTCCGCCACATCCTGCTGTTGCTTGTCTGTATCCCGGACTATCAGCGTACCTTCACTGACGCCGGCTTTTGTCGTGCCCTCGGCATGCCCGCTATTGTTGGCACCCGACAGCATGCCACCGGCCATGTTAGTCAGCAGGTCCTTGCCCACCGGTCCGCCGGTGCTGAGGCTGCCACCGCTGTGCTCGGCCGAGTAATCGGCCTGATTGTGGATATCACTCCAGCCCAGGGTGCCGGTATCGAGACGGTTTTTCTCCTTGTCCGCCGTGCTTGCGATAACAGCACCATCGAGCTGGGTATGCTCCTGGACCTTGACGTCATACCCGCCTTTGCCCGCAAACAGCCCGGTCTGCTCCTTCACCGAGTCGAAGTTGCTGTGCAGTTTGTCCTGACTGGCGCTCACGTTGGCCGAACCGGTCATCGAACCGAAGGTGAAGCTGCCGCCCGCACTGACGTTCTGCTGTTTGGCGTCATAACGGTCGCTGTCCTGTTGGCTGGTGAGCGTCAGGTCACGGCCTACATCAACAGTGATTTTTTCCCCGCTCGCCTGTGCACCTTTCAATGTGGTATCCCGGCCGCTGCTCAGGCTGAGATGGTTGCCTGCATCCAGCGTGGTTTCAGTATGGGTCAGGCCGTTGCCATTTTCATGTCCCTTGCCGGTATTGACCCCGGCCGAGACGCTGATACCGTAACCGCCCGAACCGACACCAATACCCACGCCGACGTTACCGCCTTTGCTGCTGTTCTTGCCAACGGTACTTTCGGTGTTCTGCGCAGACTGCAGGGTAATGTCCCGCGCTGCATCAAGCGACAAATCTTTGCCCGCTTTCAGCTGGCTGCCAGCAATGGTGATGTCGCCACTTTGCGCAGTATTGTTCTTACCGGTCGCGGTTATCGACAGGTTTTGCCCGGCGTTGAGCGAGCTACCCTGCGACTGACGACTGTCGGTGCGGGTTTCGCTCTTCGACGACTGGCTGCCATAGGAGGCACTGATGCCCACTGTGTTGGTAGCGCCTTGCGCGGCTTTTGGGTCATCTGCACTCAAACCTGCAGCAGCGTTTTTCGCCTCCGCCGAGGCGGTCAGGGCATTATCCCGCTCCCAGGCCTGCGCGGCCTGCACACCGGACAGCGCCGCCTTGGTGTTTTGCAGGGCATTGAGGCGCCCATCGCCTTCTTTCCTCGCCTGCTGTGCCGAGCTGACGGCGGTGTTGAGTGCGCTGCCCACGCTGCCCGACAGCGCCACACTCAGACCGCTCTGCTTCTGCTCGTAGGTCTCCGTGCGGGTGCGCTGGTCGTAGCCGGGGTCGATGGTCACGCTGTCACCGGTCAGGTTCAGGTCCTTGCCTGCAACGAGGTCGGCACCGCCAATATGCAACTGGTTGCCCGCCGTGATAGTGACGTTGCCCTGGCTGCTGCCGACGGTACTGACGCTCTGGCTTTGGGTAGTGGCTTTCTCGTCGATTTCATGTTTGCTCGACTGCTTGCCTATCGTAAAGCCGATGCCACCACTGCCCAGCAGGCCGCTTTTTTTCTTCTCTTCCAGCAGATAGTGGGACTCGGTTTCGGTGGCTGCACCTATATCGACGTTATGGCCGGCCTGCAGGGTCACGTCCCGGTCGGCGGCAATGGCCGACCCGGTTACCGTCAGGTCATTGCCTGCAGTGACGCTGACGCTGTCCCCACTGAGCAGGGTACCTTTCTCACGCGTGAGGCGGTCGTCGGTCACGGTGTGGTTGCTGCTCTTGTTCAGGAAGCCTTTTTTCTCCGAACGTTCTTCACTGTAGCGCGACTCTCGCTCGGTAGCCGTATTGAGGGTCACATCGTTTTTTGCCTGGAGCGCGATGCCACCCTGTTCGCTGTGCAGGGTGCTACCGGTGACCGTCACGTCCCCCTCACGCCCAATGACCGTCACACCTTGCTGACCACTGAAGGTGCTGCCCGTACTGATTTCACGTTCAGTTACCTCTTCGCGGTGGCTACGGGTCTTACCCTGCTGTTTGTCTTCGCTGTCCTGGTCGAGCGTGTGGGTACGTGCGTCCTTAATGGTCACGTCCTGCGCGCTGACGCCAATACGGCCTTCGGAGCTGTCTACCTGCGCACCTTCGGCCAACAGGCGATTACCCGCCACCAGAGTCACGCCCTGGTCGCCGCCGAGGGTGCTGAGCGTCAGGCGATCCTCCTGGCGGTCGTTGCTGACCGATGAGGTACGGCTGTTGGCGTCCAGGTGAGAGGTGTTGGTGGTAGTCTCGGCCCTGATGTTGATATCGCCTCCGGCCTGCACACGGGTGTTGCCGGAAGCCTTGGCCTGGCTGCCCACGAGCGTGACGTCCCGCCCGGCATTGAGCGTGAGGTTGCCTCCAGCGTTAAGCTCACTACCCTGTGCTTGCTGCCATTCCCCGCTAACGTGCGCCATCCGCTCGCCGGCCTCTTCCATGCCACCGCGGGTACGGTTACCCAGAGAGCCCGAGATAACCTCAAGGTCGGCAGTATGACTGCTTTTCGCGGCAGTGATGGTCAGGTCATTGCGTGCGCTCAGGCTGAGAGCGTCCGTGGCATCGAGTTTCGCCCCTGTGAGCGTAATATCTGTACCACTGAGACGGATGTCGTCGGCACTCATCGTCGCCTGGCGCAGCGCATCCTGCAGATTGGTGCTCAGGGTCAGGCGGTCGGCCTGCACATCAATGCTGCCAGCCTTGATATCGCCGCCCTGATGCAGGAACTGCCCGGCGTCGACCGACAAGGCCTTGTCGGCAAACAGGTTGCCGGCATTGACGATACTGCCCGCCGAGAGTTGCAGGTCGCCACCGCCAATCACCGCGCCATCACCGGTCAGGCGCAGCGTGGTCTGTGCCAGGTATACCTTCGGTACCCACACCGTTTGTGGGCCGTCGGCGGTATCGACCGTTTCGCTGACCAGCCAAACGATATCCTGTTGCAACGCGGCAATCTGCTCAGGAGTCAAAGCCACGCCCGGCACCAGGTGGAAGTCCTGTGCAACTTTAGTGCCGTTGTTCATCAGTTGCTGATACTGCGTCATCGCATCCCACCCTTTGACGGACGGTTTGCCAGTAAGCGCCAGCACCTGCTCGCGCACCAGGCGCTGCTCGTAAAAACCGTCTCCCAGGCGCTTATGGGCTTGCGCGGGGTCATACCCTACGCGCTCGAGCATATAGTCGCTGCTGATAAAGTTGTCGCGGCGGGTAAAGCGCTCATCGGTCACTACCAGGAACGGGCTGCCAGCCGCCGTGTGCTGGCTGAACAGGCCGTTATTGGGAATGGTGGTGGCCACATTCCCCAGATGTTGCAGAGCCGTCAACGCCAGCTCCGACGGCAACAGTGGGCGTCCCAGCGGTGAGGTCGACGTGGTGCCAGGTTGCGTCATCTGTCCGCCCGGTGCCAGCGTCATGTCGCCGTCAGGTCGGGCTGCCCCCTCCACCACGAAGGCCAGCGGGTTGCGCTCCAGTTCGGCGCGTTCGGCATCCACGGCGTTTAATGCCGCCTCGAGCTGGCTGACTTGCGCCTGATTGACCGTGGTGTTGGTGATGTTGGCTCCGTTGATGGTGACCGTGCCGTTGCCGGTGATAACACCGTCAACGGTAGTCAGAGCCGTGGTCTCGTCTCGGTTGAATGTCGGATACCAATGGGACTCATCCCTGTCGTAGTGGTCAACGATGAACTCCTGGCGCCGCTCATTGACCGAATAGCCCCGGTTGTCCACACTACCACCGCCGTCCTGCGTCAGGTTACCGTTGGTCGTGATGACGCTGGCGTCATTGAGCAACAATCCAGTGATACGCAACACCATATTGCCGCCCGCTAGAATACGAGCCCCAACGCCTTCGGAGATCAGTTTGTCTGCGGTCACCGTGCCGGTCACCGTGCGCTCACGCAGATTGTTGTAGTCACTCACAAACGGAGCCGAGGCAATATCCAGAAACTTCTCAGGATCCCACACAACGGCTTGCCCGATATCATGCTCCCGGCGGAAAGAGTTTTGATAAGGGGTTGGGATAACGTCCTGGTTCCACCCCCGTACGTCGTAAAACGTCATGGCATAGCTACCATCGGCGTTAGGTTTGAGCGCCAGATAGTTGACCCACAGGTTGGTCAGTTGCCCGGTATGGTCTTTCACTCGTACTTCCGCCCGCTTGGCAGCCGCGTCAATGTTCAGCAATGTACCGTACGGATTGCTCTCAGCGGCCGCCTCATCACGGAAGGTCAGTTGTTGAGTATTCGGTGCCATAGTGCTGACATCGGTATTGACGTCTTCACCGTAAGAGCGCCAGTAATAGTTGTAGCGGTGCCATTTGTAGTCGCTCTTCTCGGCGTCGCGCTCAATCACCAGCCCTTCGCGCAGGTTGTTCAGACGACGGGCCTCGACCGTGGCGTCGCCGTCCGCCTCAATAAAGCTTGCCCGGTTCTCAATCAGGTCATCACTGTACAGTGACAGGCGGTCGCCGCTGTAGAGCAGCGCACCATCCCGGTTGGTCAGGCGCTCACCGGTCTGCAGTATCAGGCTCTGGGTTGCCGCCATCACCGCTGACTGCCCGTGGTTGTCGATAACGCGTCCGCGCACGGTGATATCATCCCCCATCAGCGCAGCAGCATTATCCAAGGTGTCGACGTTGAGTGTCATGACGTCCGCTTCAATACGCCCGGTGTTTTGCAACGCGCCGGTCGTCAATTGCAGCGTTTTGCCTGCAAGGGTGGCCGGGTTGGTGATGCTGGCCGCATTGAGAATAAGATTGCCTGGCAGCAGCCAGTCCACCAGATTGCTAAAGACGCCGCTCAGGGAGAACGTCACCGTGCCGTTGCTGCTGACCGTTTCACCTGCATTGCGGGTGTAGTCCTGCTGCGCGGACAGCGTCAGCGCCTGCAACCCCAGCAGGGTACCGTTCTGGTTGTCCAGAGTGTGTGTATTCAGGGTCAAGGCGCCGGCACTCTCCAGTCGCCCGCCCTGATTGAGCAATGCCAGCGGCGAGTCGGTGGGGGAGCGCCCGGTGTTGATGTCGATATTGCCGTTAGCCAGGATACGCCCCTGGCGGTTATCCAATGTGGTGACATCCGTGAAGGTAAGGGAGTCCGCACTTTGCAACCGGCCGGCCGTGTTATCGATGTTGCGGGCGGTGATGCTGGTACGGGCAGTGCCCAGTATCAGGCCGCCATCGCGATTGTTCAGGTGGTCAGTCTGTACGTCAAGCTCCGCCTGGCTGCTAAGCGTGCCTTGGCCGCTGTTGTCGAGCGCACCGGCCTTGAGTGTCATCCCCTGGGTCGCCACCAGTTGCCCGCCCTGGTTGTTCACCTGCACAGCATCAAGCGTGAGCGCTGCGCCGCTGTGCACCTTGCCCTGCTGGTTGTTGAGCGTGTCGATACGGTAGACACCCGAGCCCTGACTGATGAGCGTACCCTCGGCATTATCCAGCTGCGCGGTGGTCATCGTGATGCCACCGAGGCTGCTGAACACGCCCTGACGGTTATCGATACCGGCCGCTGACACCTGCTGCCCGCCATTGCTGCGCACTGCGCCGCCGGCATTATTCAACAGGCCAAGAATGTGCAGTGCCATCTGTTGCTGGCCGTCTATCGTCCCGCCAGCATTGTTCAGCGTTTGTGCGTTAAGCGTCAGCGCGTCACCGCCCTGTATTTTCCCACCACGGTTATCCAGCCCGCCATTCAGGTCTAGCCGCAATTGCTTTTGACTATACAACTGACCAGCCTGGGTATTATCTAAACTGAGGGCGGCGATATTCAGTGACTCACCGGCCAGCCACTGGCCGCTGGCGCTATTTATGTGACCAGCGCGCGCACCGTCGTCGGCACCCTGAGCAACCAGTTGCCCCTGCGTCGAGACCTTGCCATTGCTATTATCGATACCCTGTTTGATGCGCAGTACCAGGTTTTGAGCCGACTGCAGTGTCCCCCAGGCGTTACCCAGCCAGTCTGCCGCAAGCGTCATCGCCTGCTGGCTTTGCACGCTGCCTTCCGCGTTGTCAAAACCGCCGCTGACGGCCTGCCAGCCGCCCTGACTCCCCATCCAGCCCTGCGCATTGGAAATATCCTGCGCCTGCAAACGCTGAGACAGCCTGCTGAAAATACGGCCCTGACTGTTATCCAGTTTGCCGGTGAATTGCATGTCCAGGCTGTCAAGCCCATTAATGGTACCCTGGGTATTTCGCAGGCTGGCGGCACGTACCTGTGTGCGACCATTGCCGGTCAAGGTACCGTTTTGGTTGTCCCAGCTCCCCGACAGATTCAGAGAAAGCGCCTGCCCAGCAAGCACCACACCCGATACGCGGTTGGTCAGTTGCCCGCCCTGCAGAGACAAGGCACCACCGCTTTGCAGCGCCCCGCCGTCGTTGTCAAACAGGCTGGCAGCACCGCCCTTGATGTTGAGAGCCTGTTGAGCAGTCAGCTTGCCAGTTCGGTTGAGAATATCGCCCGCAGCGTCAAGGCGAAGGTCACCGCCGGACTGCAGCCGACCACCGGTATTGTCGAGGGTATGCGCGGTAGCGGTCACCTGATGGCCACCTTGGGTAGTACCACCGCGGTTGTCCCAGTCACCGTCGGTATACACGGAGAGGGTGTTTCCTGCTTCCAACCAGCCTGCCGTGTTGACCAGTCCCTGTTGCGCTGTCAGGCCCAGGTTTTGTCGGGCAACCACTTTCCCCTGAGCGTTATCCATCTGCTGTGCCGTCAGCGTAAGCGACTCGCCGCTGATTTCACCCTCGCGGTTACCCAAGCCTTCCGCGCTGGTCAGGGTCAACTGTTGCCCCCCCAGTATCTTGCCAGCCTCGTTGTTTACATCCCGCGCCGCCAGGGTCGTTTGCCCCTTCCCTTGCACCGTACCACGACGGTTATTCAGTACGCCTGTGGTGCGCACCGTCAGTGCCTCACCGGCACCCAGCAGACCCTGCGTATTATCCAGCCCCTGACGGGCATTCAGGTCAAGCCGCTGCTGGCCAATGACCTTGCCCTGCGTGTTGTCGAGACGGTCAGTATTCACTGTCAGCACCGCGGCGCTGATTTCGCCGCCGCGGTTGGTGGTGTTGCCCGTAGCATTCAGGGCTAACTGCTGACCGGATAGCAGTTTGCCATCGTCGTTGTTGACGGCGTTCGCCGTTGCTGTGACCGATGTTTCGCCTTGCGCCGTGCCGCCACGGTTATCCCAGTCGCCAGTACGCACATCCAGCGCCTTGCCAGCCCCGATAAGGCCACGCTGGTTGTCCAACCGGCTTGCCGTCAGGTTGAGGTTGTCCTGGCTGATGACCTGCCCCTGCACATTATCCAACTGCTGCACCGCCAGTCGCACGTTGCCAGCGTTCAGGGTACCTGACCGATTATTCAGGTCACCGCCCGCCTCAAGCGTCAGGGCCTGGCCAGCCAGCAGGTTACCCCCGGCATTGGTGACCGACCCGCCAGCATGAATCGCCAATCCTGCCTGGGTTTTTACCGTGCCACCCTGATTGTCGAAACGGCCAGCATCAAGCCTAAGGTCGCCATTACTGCCTACCATCCCCCCGGCATTGTCGAGCAGGCCGCCAACCCGCCAGTGTTGCGCCACGTTATCGAGCGCCACCAGGCGACCGCGCTGATTGGCAAGCTGGCCCGCCGTCAGCGCCAGGCGCTGTGCCTCAATGGCACCGTCGCGGTTATCAAGCTCACCTGTCAACGTGAAGCGGCTCTCGCCGCTACCGGTCTGTGACCAGGTAGCCTGCTGATTGAACAGGTTACCGGCATCGACCTCCCATCGCCCGGCCTTGACCTGCGCCTGCTGCGCATCCACATCACCGCCCGTGTTCACGACAAGCTCGCCGCTGTCGACGGTCGACTGACGCAGTGCCACACCCCCTTCCTGGGCTCTCAGCGTGGCCCGGCCAGCTGCCACCTTCGCACCACTGATATCCACCCGGCGTCCGGTCGCGCTGACGTCCTTTTTGCTCAGCAAGCTGCCGTTGGCACGAATGTCACCCTGGCTGTCAAGGTGCAGACTGGCGTCACGCACAACCTGGCTGTTGACATCGCTGCCCGCCAGCAGGTGGCCGCTGCTCTGTATGCCGCGCGCGGCACTCAGGCGCACATCCCCGGCCGCCGCCAGGGTGCCGGATTGCGCCAACACCCCCTCTCGACTCTGTACGGTAAGCTGACCGCCGCTGTGCAATTTGCCGTGCGTCTCGATGTCGCCTTTCGCCGCCAGGCTGATATCGCCACCAGCCTGTGTGGAGGCGTCTTGTGCATCAGACTGCCAACTGAGCCGGCCTTCACTGCTCACGGTCAGCGTCTTGCCAGCCTGTACCTGTCCGTTTTGGTTGCGCACACCGACGCCAGCCTCGGTCCCTATCATACGGATACTGCCGCTGTACATGCCGCCCATCTGGCCCATATCGATGGCAAGCACTGGTTTGGCGCTGCCGTCATCCTCAAGCGGCGTCACTGTTTTACCGTCCGCACTCACGCGATTGCGGCCGGCCACCACCGTCACCCCTTCTTTGGCCCAGACTCCAGCGTTGACTTCCACCGCGCGCGCCAGAATATCAACGTATTCGGTATCATGACGGGCATCGCCGTTGAGTCCGCCACCGTCTATACGCACCACGCCGCGCTCAACTTGGTAGCCCGCCACACTGCCATCGGCATTCAGCTGTGCCTTGCCAGTGGTCAGCGTCATACGTCCGGCATTGATGGTGCCGCAGCCATCGCACACAATCCCGGCCGGGTTGGCCACAATCACCTGTGCCTTGCCGCCAGCCACTTCCATAAAGCCCCGCAGCTGACTGGGGTTATTGCTATTGACTTCGTTCAGGATGACACGAGCCGGTGCCGCATTGGGATTGAGGTTAGGGTTGCCCTGGATCATCCCGGCCATTTGGGTCGACGTCATCACGGCCGAATTGTTGAGGATGGCACCTTTGGCATCGATGTCGAACTGCTGATACTGATTATGCGAGACCCCGGCCTGATTGGGCGCGGTGATATTGACCTGGGGTAACCCGTTCTGGGTGGCAATGACCTCCGGTCGTTGGGAAGGGGGAGCCCCACCGTCCGCCACAATACCCCCGGCAATCACCGGCCCGGCAAACATTGCCAGCCCTAGCAGCCACACGGCACGACGGACGGTCACCCATACACGGTTCCCGTCCGTTATCCCCGAGCCGCAACGCTGTCCTGGCTCGGTACTGCAACTGCGGGCCAGTTCGGACACCACCCGCAGTTCCCCGTGGGTGCGGCTGAAGATAAGGCGATAGCAATGTTTGTTCATGGGTCACGTCCGTGTATTCAGGTCAGTATCAGTAAAGCGGTCAGTCTGGCGACAGTTGATATTCAGATTTCCAGGTTCACGCTGAAACCCGCGGTGGCTCCCGAAGTGTGGAACCCCGCAGGCTTGTAAAGCGGCATACCGGCAAACAGGTCATAGCTGAATCGTCCCCACAGTGCGCCGCGTACACCGAGCGCACTGCCCGCCAACTGATGGCCAACCAGGTGGCGGGTACTCGGCCCGTCTACCCGACCGTAGTCGGCGGCCAGGTACAGCTCGTGCCCGCGAGAAAAGACATTCCAGGCGATTTCGTTACGCCAGAGCAAGCCTTTTTCGCCAGACAGCATTTGTTCGCCGTCAAAGCCGCGCACCGTGTAACGCCCGGCGATGGCCATCCGCTCCTGCGGCGTCAGCGCGTTCGCGCTCCACTGGCCCCGCACGCTGGTATAAACCCGCCAGGGTTGCTCGCCCCAGGTGAACGGCTGGTTGATGCCCAGATCGCCGAGCAGCATGCCGGTTCGCGCACTGCCCTCATGACGGGACTCTTCCGGGGCCGGCAGGGCATTGAACGCGCCGGTACCGCGACGCCAGTTGATATTGGCATCCAACGTGGTGGTACCGAAGTAGCTGCGCTGATTTAGCCCCACCTCCCAGCCGGCAGTGCGCCGTTTTTGCGACACGATATCAATGCCGTCCACGGCGTTGGTGGAGTGCTTACGGTAGCCGCGCAGGTTGAGCGTGGTCTTGTGCGACTGGTCACGGTACAACAAGCGGGAGACGGTCAACTGGATATTGTCGCTCTTGCCACTGTAACTCAGCACCTCGTTGGCATTGGGGATATTCTGATGGTAGGTGTAGTCGTTGTAGTTGGCCGAAAAAGCCCAGTATCCCACCGGGAAAAAGTAGTTCAAGGTATGTGAACGGTTGCCGAACGGTCCGTGCTGAAACAGATCCTTGCCGATGTTGGCATAGAACAGGTCATTCTGCGCAAAGGGGGCATCTAGGGCCAGGGTGGCCGAACCGAGATAACGCCCGGTACTTTTTGAACCGCTGTCATCCAAACCCAGACTGAGGCGCACCGGTCGCCCCTCGTGCCAGTTGATCTGCAGGTCACTGGTGGCTTCCTGCGCACCGGGCACGATTTTAATGTCGGCAACGGCGCTGGGGACTCGCCTGAAGTTTTCCAACCCCTGCTCGATATCGCGCAGATTAAGAATATCCCCGCGTGAGGCAGGGATGGCATTCCACAGCCGTCCACGCCAGGAGACCGGTTCATCAAAACGGATCTCGCCAATACGCCCGGGTTGCAGCGTGAGCGTCAGTACGCCCTGGGTCAGATCCTGCTCCTGTGCCATCACCCGCGTCGTGACGTAGCCCTTGGCCAGCAGGGCGTTTTGCACCTTGTTGATGGCGAGCACGATACCCTGGCCGCCCAGGCAGCGGCCTTTGGCATCCGCAGCGGCATCCAGCGCCCACTGGAAGCGCTCGGTCGACTCCCCAACCAGAGTTAGCCGGTTGATGGTGAAACAGGGGCGTTCATCAGTGGGGTAATCGGGCAGCGCAACCTCGGGACGAGAAAGACGCGCGTCGGCCTGCGGGGCATTTTGGCTTTGCAGGGCGCGTTCACGCTCCTGCTGTCGCTGCTGTTCGCGGGCATCAAGGGCGGAAGCCGCCTTTTCGGGGGCATCGGATGATGTGGCAGCCATAATCGGAAAAGCGCCGACTAACAAAAAACCGGCGAAAACAGGCGCTACTGCTTTTAACAGACACCCGTGCGGGAGAAAAGTCTTTTTCATGAAAATCCATTTTCAGAAAGTAAAAAAAATGTAACTTTTGGAACATTATCCACTCAAAAGCTCAAACGCAAGCAAATTTTATAACATTAACAGCCATACCTTGCCCCCTCCCTCGGGGGCTTTTTACAGTGAATCCTGGAAGAAAGCGGCGGTAGCGTTCAACGCGCCAGGAGTAATGCGATGGCGTACTTCCGCTTCAGTGAGGTAGGTCAACCTCCGATCCAGGCCGCGCTGACGTAACTCACCGGCCAAGCGCTCACTCTCCAACGCTGGCACCACATCATCGGTTTCACCATGCCATAACAGCAGTGGCCGCCCAGCAAAACTCTCCCAATGCTGTTCAACCTCATAAGAGGCCAAGGGCGCAAGGCGTGCCTTGAGCGCGGACGGATCCAGCGGCTGGCCCTGCGCATCCAATGGCGGATACAGCGTCTGCGCCAGCGAGGTAAAGTAGCCCGACCCCATCAGGCTGGCGGCCGCTTTCACCCAAGGATAACGGGTAAAGGCCCCCAAAGTGGTCATGCCCCCCATCGAAGCGCCCGCCACGCCAATGCGATCCCCGGCAATTAGCCCACGCTGCTCAAAGTGCGTTTTGAGCGCGGGTAACTCATCGACGTTACTTTTGAGGATTTCCCAGAAATGCGCCAGCCGCCGTGCTTCATCACCATCAAACCGCTCACCGTGCATCGCACAATCGGGCAGCACCACCCGGAAACCGACCTTGGCCAGCGCATAGGCAAAATAGGCGTACACCTCTTTCGATGAGGTATAACCGTGATAGAAAAAGATCGTAGGTAACGGCTGCTCGTAGCACCCGGCCGGTACCGCATGGATCACCGCAATGTCACTCACCCGCTCATCATGGATCTCGATCATGTATTCCCCCTGTGGCTAATCTTCACTATGATGGCAAAAATCGGCCCGAAACCTTAGTTCAACCCATTCTACTCTATGCTAAATAGTAATGAGGCCAGCCATGACTCTTTCTCGTCCCTTGATCACCCTATTACTGTTTAGCTTGCTGTCTGGATGCAGCGTATTTAAAACCACGCCCAAGCCCCCGCCGCCGCCTACCACTCAGGCACAGGAGATCACTCGAGCCCAAACCACCGAGTTGGAGAAGATGGGAACGATCAGCGCACTGGTGCATGGCAGCCCGATGAACGTGGAAGCCGAGATCCAGCGCAAAGCTAACGCCAGCGGGGCACGCTATTACATGATCATCATGAACAGCGAAACCATCGTGCCTGGCCAGTGGTATTCACAGGCGATACTTTATCGGTAGCGCTGGCTCTGAGAGATAAGTAAAAACGGGTGCCTGAATAGGCACCCGTAGAAGAGATTTTCGCGATTACTCTTTGATTACCGGCCCAGTGACATCACCGTTATTGGTGTATCTGCCCGTCAGGTTCAGTTTCACACCTTCCAGGCCGCCGATCACCGCGCCACGCCGGTTAGTAAGATTCTGGCTGTTGATCGTGGTGATCTTGTCGGACCATAATTGACCGCTGTTGGTCAATGCCCCATTGACGCGAATACCCAGCCCTTCTTTACCATGGACCAAGCCGCTGTTGGTAAAGGCTGAAGTCACTTCTACGCTACTGCTACCTGTAGAAGATATCGTGCCATTGCCGTTATCCAGGCGGTTAGCCAGCAGTGACAGAGAAGCCACACTTGAAAGGGTGCCGCGGTTGTTATCCACGTTGCCAGCATACTGCATGTTCAAGTTGCCGCCGCTGGCAGCAATCAGACCCCGACTGTTATACACCCGGTTACCGGCCATGCTCAGATCGCCCATGCTGATAATGCCCCCCTGAGTATCTTCCGGCATATCGATATGCACGCCCATCACTCGACCAAAATTCTCACCATTACGGTTATAGAGAGTCACCGCCTTTATTTCTGCCGTCTTATCGGCAAAAATCAGACCTTCGTCATTGCGCAATGTGTCGGTATGCACATGAACTTCCTGCCCCGCCAACAAGCCCGCATTGTTGTTGACCGTGCTGGCGTACACCTCTGTGCTACCCAGCGCGCTACGGATCACGCCATAGTTGTTATTAAGGGCATTGTTGACGCGAACGTCATTGCCCTTGTCCAGGGTTAACCCACCCGTGCGGTTATCCAGGCTGTTTGCTCGCAGCACCAGCTTACCCTCACCGCTAACACTGCCATCCCGGTTGTCCATGGCGTTGATATTGGCGAGCTGGATATCCCCCATTGCAGAGATCTGCCCACTCTCGTTGAGCAGGTTACTACCGTTGGTGTTTACGTTCAGCATCTTGGTCGCTTGCAGACTACCGGTTCTATTGGTCAGTAGCCCACTGTTGATTTCCAACGCCCCAGCCGACTCAATCAAGCCGTTAGTGTTATTGAGCGCGGCTTTGTTTGTCGTCAGCTTAAAATCGTCACCCGCGCTCATTTTGCCGTTAGCGCTATTGTTCAACGTACTGCTGGTAGACAGATTGACATGATGTTGAGCCGCTATTTCGCCGCCACGGTTATCAAGCGTGCCGCCAACGGTCATCGACAGATCGGACAACGAAGAGCCAAAGGCAAAAATCTGCCCATTACGGTTATCCAGCGCACCGCTGATGATAGTGGAGTTACCACTGGTGGTGATCAGGCCATTGTTATTGTTCAACTGACCCGTTTTCAGGGTCATACCCAAGGTGCTGTAAATGCCGGTATCGTTATTGCGGCCAGTATTGGTCAGCAACTGCCCATGGGTATCGATAGTGACCTGTGAACTGGATTGCACCCTACCGTTGGTATTGTTCAATTGCCCACTATTGATGCTCACAGAGCCGATAGCGGCTATGTTGCCGTTGGTATTGGTAAGGCGATTTTTATGAGTATCGATAGTGATACCGCCGTTCCCTCCGGTGATTTTCCCCCTGGTATTATTAATAGTGCCTGCGGTGTTCAGTTTGTTGGCGTGTGCGGCGGATAGGGTCCCTGAACGGTTATCCAGCACACCATTAACGTCCATCACCAGGTCTGAGGTGGAAGCCGCGATGGTACCGGCATTACGAACGCCCACTCCGCTTTCTGTCCCCACCAGGGTGATCTTGCCGGCATACATCCCCCCCAAAGCAGCAACGTCAATCCCGACACCAGGTCTGCCCAGCGCCGAGGCCAGCGCAGTCGCCTGGGTATTGTCCGCATTGACGTTATTACGGCCAGTGGTCACTTTCAAATCCTTGGCCCAGACACCGGCATTAATCGCCACCGAGCGGGCAATCAGATCGGTATAATTACTGTCGCCGCTGTTCAGGCCATTGCCATTAATAACAATGCTGCCCTTCTCCGTTTTATATCCCTGTATGGCACCATCGACAATCTGGGCACTACCGGTGGTCAGCGTTGCTCTGCCAGCATTAATAAACCCGCATCCGCTACAGGTAATACCTGCCGGGTTGGCAATAATGACCTGAGCCTGCTGGCCTGCAACCTCCACCATGCCATTTAACACGCTGGCCCGATTAGAGTTGACCTCATTAAGGATCACCGAGGCTGCCCCACCGCTTAAATTCGCATTACCCGCAAGACTCCCCGCCAGTTGGCTATTCGCCCCGTCGACGCTGTTATTCAGCACAACGCCGTTTTTATCAACATTGAACTGGTTGAAGATATTATGTGAAACACCCCCTTTACCCGCAGCGTTGATATTCACCACGGTCGAACCATTCGCCCCGGCATTAACCGCAGGGCTAGAGGCCTGCCCGGCATCGGCAACGATTGCCGCATTAGCCACGGAAACGCAGCCAAAAGCCAGCAGCCCGGCAAAGTAGAGTGGCGAAAGGGTCATCCGCAAAGATGAATTGCTCTTTTCTTTACGTGCCGATAAATCGGTTGTGGATGAATGATAACTATATGTCATGCTGTTAATTCCTTTTAAAAAATAGGAAAGCCAGTGGATTGACCTGAACAAGCCGCCATAAAAAAGACTTTCCCAAATAAATAATTAGCGCAGATTGGCACTCACGAGCCGTGCTTAATCTCCATTACATTAAAAATGTAACATACAACCCGTTACCCACTCAGCCAATTAGTTAAGCAGAACCCAAAAAAGGGTATATCCCATGCATTAACGAGAATCATCCTTAAAATTACAGCAGAATACATCTTGGGCGCTCACACGAAATTAATATCACGCGGGATATTTCTATAATTAATCACTCGAGCTGAAATCAGGCAGGAAATTATACATCCAATGCCATCAGCCTATTATCTGATGGCATTTCCCTCTAGACTATAAGCGACGAGTTCCTGTTTATCCCCCCATAGCCCGCTGGAGCAGCGTATCGCACACCTCAACAGGCAGCACTCTATCTCCACGATAATCCAGCGTTAAGTGACACCAGGCTTCTCCAATGGGCGGGCTGGCATGCTGCAGCAGTTGGGCGGCACAACACAGATCGAATAACTGCTGGGTTAACAAGCGCCCCATTTCTTCACGCGGCTGGCGCATACGCTGTTGCCATTGCCGCCAGGCGCGATCGAACAACCGGTTCTGCCCGCGTACCGGTAGCAACTCCTGTTGCAGCAACTCCAACGCACCAGGCAACTTATGCAGGCTGCGCATCACATCCAGGCACATGATGTTGCCCGAGCCTTCCCAAATGCTGTTTACCGGTGCTTCTCGATACAGACGCGGCAGCTCGCTGTCTTCGCAATAGCCGATCCCTCCCAGCACCTCCATGGCTTCCCCGATAAATGCCGCGCCTTGATGACAGATACTGTATTTTGCCGCCGGGGTCAGTAAGCGGCTGTAGACCACTTCGCCTTCATCCCCCCGGCTTTCCCAGGCTCGCGCCAAACGGAGCAGCAAAGCGATATGCCCCTCAAGCCGTAATGCCATACGGGCCAACACCTGCCGCATCAACGGCTGTTCAATAAGACATTTACCAAACGCCTGCCGTTGCAGAGCATGGTACAGCGCCACCGAAAGGCCGCGGCGCATCAGCCCATGGCTACCCAAAGCGCAATCGAAGCGGGTCATCCCCCCCATCTTGAGGATTTGCCTGACACCATCCCCTTCATCGCCCAATAACCAGGCCGTTGCGTCCTGAAACTCGGCTTCGCTACTGGCATTGGAACGGTTACCCAGCTTGTCTTTAAGCCGCTCCAGACGGATGGCGTTACGGGTACCGTCTGGCAGGAGCCGGGGCAGGAAGAAACAGGAAAGCCCTCCCTCCGCCTGTGCCAATACAAGATGCGCATCGCTTTGCGGCACCGAAAAGAACCATTTATGGCCCACCAGGCGATAGGCCTCTCCATTGCCTCGACTAGCGAGCGGTACGGCGGTGGTGGTATTACTCAGCACGTCCGAGCCACCCTGCTTTTCCGTCATCCCCATACCGATCAACAGCCCGCGCTTTTGTGCACCAGGCAGCAGATGAGGATCATAACGATCGGAAAGTAACGGGGATAACCAGGATTGATACTCTTTTGGCAGGGAACGCTGTAGCAGTGGGATAGCACCAAAGGTCATGGTGATTGGGCAGAGCGTACCGGCCTCCACCTGAGCATGCAACACAAAGCGGGCGGCACGGGCCACCAAGGAGCCAATACGGGCATCTTCCTGCCACGGCAGGTTATGCACCCGGTTAGCGACCAACCCCTGCATCAGGATGTGCCAGGCTGGATGAAAGCGCACGTCGTCCAGGCGTTGCCCGGTGGCGTCATAGCGCAGCAACTCCGGTGGGTTGGTATTGGCCAGCCGCCCCAACTCCAGTGACTCCTGTGTGCCTAACTGTTGCCCAAGCGAGGCCAAAACATCGCTATCCCAACCCGCCAACTCGCGCTGCAACGCTTCACGCAGCGGCGTATCGGACAGGAAAAGGTTGCTGTTCCCCAAGGGCTTGGGTTGGTTAAAGACGGTATGCGTAGTCCAGACCATGAGCTTGCTCCCTGATTAACGCTTCAGGGGTAATTATGGTCATTAGCCGGATTTCTGCCGCTGGCGGGATCACAAGATAGGAGATTAGAGGTAGGGGTGACAGGTTTCACCCCTATTAAATCATCAGCTGCGCTGACGCACCGCTTCAAACAGACAGACACCGGTCGCTACCGAGACGTTCAACGAGGAAACCGTACCGGCCATCGGAATGCTGATCAGTTCGTCGCAATGTTCACGGGTCAAACGACGCATACCTTCACCTTCCGCGCCCATCACCAGCGCCATCGGGCCGGTCATTTTGCTTTGATACAGCGTGTGGTCGGCTTCACCCGCCGTGCCCACGATCCAGATATTCATCTCTTGCAGCAAACGCAGGGTACGAGCCAGGTTGGTGACGGTGATCAGTGGGACGTTCTCGGCCGCACCACAGGCCACTTTCTTCGCCGTTGCGTTCAGTTGAGCTGAGCGATCGCGTGGGACGATCACCGCATGGACACCGGCAGCATCGGCACTACGCAGACAAGCCCCCAGGTTATGGGGATCGGTAACGCCATCCAGCACCAGCAGGAATGGTGTTTCAACGCTTTCCAGCAGCCCAGGCAGATCGTTCTCCTGATATTTCCGCCCTTCACGCACCCGCGCAATAATGCCCTGGTGGACGGCCCCTTCGACCTTCTCATCCAGCCATTGGCGGTTAGCCACCTGGATCACAATACCGGTCGCTTCCAGCTCGGCAATCAAAGGCTGCAAGCGACGATCGTCACGCCCCTTGAGAATAAACACTTCCAGGAAACGTTGTGGATCGTTGTCTAGCAGGGCTTTGACAGCGTGAATACCGTAGATAATTTCGCTCATGATGCTCTTTTAACTGTGCGGCCGGGGGTGCCCGGCCGGGGATAATAACGTGCGGCAGGTTAACCCTGCTCGGCACCTTTCTTCTTGCTGGCACGCTTGGCTTTGGTCGCGGCCGCTATCTTTTTGGTTTTGTCAGACGCTTTTTTGGCTTTCGCCTTCGGATCGGTTTTCGCTTTCGCCTTCGGGTCTGGCTTCACCTTGTCTGCGGGTTTGGCCTTGGCCCCCTCTTTTTTACGGAAGGCGCTGTCTGGCTCAAAGTTGGCAGGCGTCTTGCCGCCACGGCGTTTACGTTGAGCCTGACTACGGCCCGCTCCGGCACCGTCGCGCAGCGTACGCTGGCCGCCATTCTTGGCACGTTCGCGCTCGGTTTTGCCTTCACCACGCGGTTTGCGGGTACTGGAAACCAGGGCGAAGTCGATCTTGCGTTCGTCCATATGCACGGCCTCAACGCGGATCTCCACCGTATCCCCCAGGCGATAGACCATGCCGGAAGATTCGCCGATCAGACGCTGGCCGATATTATCGTAGCGATAGTAATCGTTATCCAGCGTAGACACGTGTACCAGACCATCGATAAACAGATCGCTCAGGCGGACGAAGAAACCAAAGCCGGTGACGCTGGCAATAACGCCGCTAAACACTTCACCGACGTGATCCTGCATAAAGTCGCACTTCAGCCAGTCCGCCACGTTACGCGTAGCTTCATCGGCACGGCGCTCGGTCATCGAGCAGTGCATACCCAGTTGCAGCATCTCTTCCAGATCGCTGTGCCAGCCTCCGGTTGGCGTCCAACGCTCTTTCTGATCACCTTGCTCTTTCGCCAGCACGTACTTGATGGCGCGATGCAACGACAGGTCCGGATAACGACGGATCGGCGAAGTAAAGTGGCCATAAGAGGCCAACGCCAGGCCGAAGTGACCACGGTTTTCCGGATCGTAGATCGCCTGTTTCATCGAACGCAGTAGCATGGTTTGCAGCATTTCGCGGTCCGGGCGTTCCGATACTTCGTCCATCAAAGTGGCGTAATCTTTTGGCTGCGGCTTCAGGCCTCCACCCAGGGTCAGGCCCAGTTCGCTCAACACGCTGCGCAATGCGGAAATGTGATCGTCGCTTGGGCGATCGTGCACGCGGAACAGCGCAGGTTCGTTATGCTTCTCAACAAAGCGCGCCGCCGCAACGTTCGCCATGATCATGCACTCTTCGATCAGTTTGTGCGCGTCATTACGTACCGTTGGCTCTACGCGCTCAATACGGCGCTCGGCGTTGAAGATAAACTTGGCTTCTTCGGTTTCGAAGGCAATACCACCGCGTTCGGCACGAGCCTGATCCAGCACTTTATACAGCGCATGCAGCTCCTGCAGGTGTTTGACCAACGGATGATACTGCTCGCGCAGCTCCTGATCGCCCTGCAAGATATGCCAGACCTTGGTGTAGGTTAAGCGCGCATGGGAGCTCATTACCGCTTCGTAGAATTTAAACGAAGACAGACGGCCCGATGCGGAGATCGTCATCTCACTCACCATACACAGGCGGTCGACCTGCGGGTTGAGCGAGCACAGGCCGTTGGAAAGCACTTCCGGCAGCATTGGTACCACTTCCGACGGGAAGTAGACTGAGGTGCCACGGCTACGGGCTTCGTCATCCAACGCCGTGCGAGGGCGCACATAGTAGCTGACATCTGCAATCGCGACCCACAGGCGCCAGCCGCCACCGCGTTTCTTCTCGCAGTACACGGCATCATCGAAATCGCGGGCATCTTCGCCATCAATGGTGACCAGCGGCAGGTGACGCAGATCCACACGCCCTTTCTTGGCGGCCTCCGGCACCTGCTCACTGAGGTCGGCAACCTGCTTCTCCACCTGAGGTGGCCAGGTATGCGGGATCTCATGGGTACGCAATGCGATATCCACCGCCATGCTGGTGCCCATTTTATCGCCCAGGATCTCGACGATTTTGCCCACGGCTTTGGTGCGGCGCGTTGGGCGCTGGGTCAGCTCGACCACCACCATAAAGCCCATCCGCGCTCCGCTGACCGAGTCGGCAGGGATCAGAATATCGAAGCTCAGGCGGCCGTCATCCGGCACCACGAAGCCAGTACCGGCATCGGTGAAGTAGCGACCAACAATCTGGCTGGTTTTAGGCACCAGGACGCGCACGATACGCGCTTCGCGGCGGCCTTTGCGGTCTTCGCCCAGCGGTTGAGCCAACACCACATCACCGTGGATGGCCATTTTCATTTGCTCGGCGGAGAGATAAAGGTCGTCTTTACGCCCTTCAACCCGCAAGAAGCCGAAGCCATCGCGGTGGCCGATCACCGTGCCACGCAGCAGGTCCAGACGTTCCGGCAGGGCATAGCACTGGCGGCGGGTAAAGACCAACTGGCCATCACGCTCCATCGCACGCAGGCGACGGCGCAGGGCTTCCAGCGCTTCTTCGCCGGATAAGTTCAGTTCATTGCCCAACTCTTCGCGGCTGGCTGGCGTTTCACGTTTCGCCAAATGGGCCAGAATAAATTCGCGGCTAGGAATTGGGGATTCATATTTTTCTGCTTCTCGTTCCAGGAATGGATCTTGTGACATTGAGGTTCCTCCGTTGTCATCAGCAGGGTGTCGCTGAGCCTTGTCTTCTCAGTAACGCTTTATTCGACAAGCAAAAGCTTGTAGAGCGGTGAATTGTCTTCGACCATGTCGGCCAATGTGTGACTATCCAGCTCCTCAAGGAAATTCTTTACCGCCTGCTGGAGCACTTGCTTCAAACGGCAGGCTGGGGTGATATGACAAAAATCGCTGCTGCAGTTAACCAACGAAAGCGGCTCCAGCGCCCGCACCACGTCGCCAATACGGATGCTTTCAGCCGGTTTACCCAAGCGTATACCGCCGTTTTTACCCCGCACGGCGGTGACAAAGCCTTCACGGCTCAGCTGATTGATAATTTTTACCATATGGTTACGGGAAACCCCGTACACCTCCGTAACTTCAGAGATGCTGGTCATTTTGTCCGCAGGCAATGATGCCATGTAGATCAATGCCCGTAGGCCATAGTCAGTAAAACTTGTTAACTGCACGTTTACCTCTGGGTATCTGCCGATTTTCGGCGATTTTCTTTACTATCTTATTGGATGATAAACCAGCCGGAGAGTTCGCAGCTAATTATTTAGCGCATAGGTGACTCTCAACCGGAGCAACGAAGGGATTTTGTGAGGTGAAAACGCCATCGGGGAGGATACATGAGGCAAACAAACCGGGACTTGGCCCGGTTTGTTTGATGACAGTAGGTAAACAGATTATGCGTCGAACGGATCGCGCAGGATCATGGTTTCGCTACGGTCTGGGCCAGTAGAGATGATATCTACCGGTACATCAGTCAGCTCTTCGATGCGTTTGATGTAGTTCAGCGCTGCCTGTGGCAGTTTGCTGTAGTCTTTCACACCAAACGTCGTTTCGCTCCAGCCCGGCATGGTTTCGTAGATTGGCTCGATACCTTCCCAACCTTCAGCAGCCAGCGGCGTGGTGGTCATTTCGCGGCCGTCCGGCATGCGATAACCCACACAGATCTTCACTTCTTTCAGGCCGTCCAGCACGTCCAGCTTGGTCAGGCAGAAGCCAGACAGGGAGTTGATCTGCACGGCACGGCGAACGGCAACCGCATCCAGCCAGCCGGTACGACGGCGACGGCCAGTGGTAGCACCAAACTCATTACCCTGTTTGCACAGGTATTCGCCGGTTTCGTCGAACAGTTCGGTTGGGAACGGACCTGCACCTACACGGGTAGAATAGGCTTTCACGATGCCCAGCACGTAGTCCACGTAACGTGGGCCAATGCCAGAACCGGTTGCTACGCCACCCGCGGTGGTGTTGGAAGAAGTCACGTACGGATAAGTACCGTGGTCGATATCCAGCAGCGTACCCTGTGCACCTTCGAACATGATCAGATCGCCACGCTTGCGCGCACCGTCCAGCAGTTCGGAGACGTCTACTACCATCCCGGTCAGGATATCGGCAATCGACAGCACATAATCAAGGGTGGTCTGGTAATCGACGGCTTCTACTTTGTAGTAGTTAACCAGTTGGAAGTTATGGTAATCGATGATGTCTTTCAGCTTGGTCGCGAAGGTAGCTTTATCGAACAGGTCACCCACGCGCAGACCGCGACGGGCAACTTTGTCTTCGTAAGCCGGGCCGATACCACGGCCGGTGGTGCCGATGGCTTTGGCACCACGCGCTTTCTCACGCGCATTATCCAGAGCGACGTGATAAGGCAGGATCAGCGGGCAGGCTTCAGACAGTAACAGACGTTCGCGTACCGGGATGCCGCGCGCTTCGAGTTCACCCATTTCCTTCATCAACGCGTCTGGGGCCAGAACCACACCGTTGCCGATGACGCTGGTCACGTTTTCACGCAGGATACCTGAAGGAATTAAATGAAGAACGGTTTTTTCACCGTTGATAACCAGAGTGTGGCCAGCGTTATGGCCACCTTGGTAGCGCACAACATATTGAGCCCGTTCAGTCAGCAGGTCTACGACCTTACCCTTACCTTCGTCACCCCATTGGGTGCCCAGTACGACGACGTTCTTACCCATTTTAAAATCACCAGGTTGCTTAAAAATGGATTCTACCACCCTAATTCTTCAGTTTCAGCACTTTTAGCATACGATTGCGTACTTTTTCGGCTAAACTTTAAACCCCCGTGTGTGCACGCAACATGTAGTAGATCACACAGCCTGCAACCACTAATCCCCCACCAAAACGCCGCAGCGTAGCATCGGGTAGTTGCGACATTGTCTGAACCATTTTACGCCAAGCCTGTGGGAACAACATCGGCCCCAGCCCTTCCAGCACCAAAACCAACCCAAGCGCCAGCCAGATTGTCGAATTCATCCTTCCCCCAAAAAAAGAAAGGCCCGCGTTTAAACGGGCCTTGGTTCTACCCCTGCTGTTTCAAACCATGGCCTGAAAGCTATCGGGGATCGCCATCATGCTGACGTTATCTGTTGCGCGTAGCAACCGGCGACTTCATGTAGCGGAAGAAATCGCTGTCCGGGCTCAGCACCAACACGTCCTGGTTGCCAGGGCCGAAGCTGGTTTCATAAGCACGCAGGCTACGGATGAAAGCATAGAAATCCGGATCCTGACTAAAGGCATCAGCAAACAGTTTAGCTGCTTCCGCATCGCCCGCACCGCGGGTGATACGCGCCTGACGCTCGGCTTCCGCGATGGTACGGGTCACTTCGTAGTCGGCGGTGGCTTTGAGCTTCTCAGCCTCTTCCTTACCTTGTGAACGGTGACGACGGGCTACCGCCTCACGCTCTGCACGCATACGCTGGAAGATCGCATCGGACACTTCCGCAGGCAGGTTGATCTGCTTGATACGCACGTCCACCACTTCAATACCCAGTGCCGCCATGCTGTTCGGGTTAACCGCTGGCTGTTTGCCATTGGTTTCACGCTCAACACGGGCTGCAGCAGAAGCAATAGCGTCATCGGCTTCGGTAGCGGCGGCTTCTTCGCCGTCACCCACGGTACCGGTGTTCAACGCATCACGCACGTCTGCCATCAGACGGCCACGGGAGTCGGTCACGATATCACGCACGTCCAAACGGCCAATCTCGGAACGCAGACGGTCGTTGAACTTGCGTTTCAGCAGCAGTTCCGCCTGAGAAACGTCACCACCACCGGTGGCCAGGTAGTAGCGGCTGAAATCACTGATACGCCATTTCAGATAGGAGTCGACGATCAGGTCTTTCTTCTCGCTGGTCACGAAGCGATCGGCCTGGTTGTCCATGGTCTGGATACGAGCATCCAGCATTTTCACGGTTTCAATAAACGGGATCTTGAAGTGCAGACCCGGTGCATAAACCAGCGGTTTGTTTTCGCTGTCGCGCAGGACTTTACTGAAACGCAGCACAATGCCGCGCTCGCCTTCCTGAACCACAAACATTGAGGCGTAAAGGGCTACCAACACCACCGCGAGGATAACTATGAAAGACTTACGCATTGATTATTCTCTCCCTACGCGTGTGTTGTCGCTACGCTGCGCATTAGCCCGGCGTTGGTCCATGATGGAACCACTGCTGGAACTGCTGGTGCTCGCCTCCGATGAAGGAGCCGAGGCTGGCGCAGGGGCGAGAAGGTTCTGCCCGGCATCTTTGCTGCCTTCGGTAGCCGACTTACCGGCACCGCGCAGCATCTGATCCAGTGGCAGCACCATCAGATTGTTATTGCCTTTATTGTCTGCCACCAACACCTTACGGGTGTGGCTCAGCACTTTTTCCATGGTTTCGAGGTACAGACGCTCACGGGTAATTTCCGGTGCGGCTTTGTACTCCGGCAACAGCTTGGCGAAACGAGCAACCTCACCCTGGGCTTCCAGAACGGTCTGGGCCTGGTAGGCGCGCGCATTTTCCAGCAGGCGCTGTGCAGCACCGTTGGCACGCGGCTGGACTTCGTTGGCGTAAGCTTCTGCTTCACGAATGGATTGCTGCTCGTTCTCACGTGCGGCGATCGCATCATCAAACGCGGCTTTCACCTCTTCCGGCGGACGTGCAGCCTGGAAGTTGACGTCCAGCAGAGTGATACCCATTTTGTACGGACGGATGGTATCTTCCAGTACACGCTGAGTGTCGCTACGGACGATGGTACGGCCTTCGGTCAGGATCTTGTCCATGGTGTATTTACCGATAACACCACGCAATGCGCTGTCTGTCGCCTGTCTCAGGCTGTCGTTGGCATCGGTTACGCTGAACAGATAGGCTGCCGGATCGGAAACGCGGTACTGCACGTTCATCTCGACACGCACCACGTTCTCATCGGAAGTCAGCATCACACCGGACGCGGACAGGTCACGGACCGACTCCACGTTAACCGGGCGAACCTGATCGATAAACGTCGGTTTCCAGTTCAGACCTGGCTGCACCAGATGGCTAAATTTACCAAAGCGAGTGACTACACCACGCTCGGCTTCTTTGATGGTATAGAAACCGCTGGCGGCCCAGATCACCACCACCGCAACCGCAGCGATGCCGACAATCTTGCCACTGAAGCCCGGCCCGATTGAACCCGTGCCACCGCCGTTATTGCCGTTGGAGCCTTTGCCACCGCCGGTCAGGCTGCTCAATTTCTTGCTCAGCTTGCGGAAGATATCGTCTAAATCCGGTGGCCCTTGATCGCGACCGCCTTTATTGTTACCGCCAGAGTTGCCGCCATTATTATTGCTGCTCCCCCACGGGTCGCGGTCCTGTCCGTTATTACCGGGCTGATTCCACGCCATGTTTTAGCTCCATTATTCTGTGATTGGGTACTTCAGGCTAATGCTTAGCCCACTCTTCTATTGAGCGGGCACACAAATGTAACAGGATATGATCATACGATAAAGTTAATCAGTTCCTGTTCCTGCTTGCAGAGGCGACGCCACTCCACGATCGGCATACGCACCACCACGCCGATACTGCCGTCCTCTTCATTCCACTCTTTTTCGATCGCCTGAAGCTGGTAGAAACGGCTACGAAGACGGCCTGCCTGTGGCGGTAAGCGCAGCTCAAAATGCGCGATTTCCCCCGATAAGCGCTCCGTCAACGCCTGAAATAGCAACGGGATACCTTCACCGCTGGCGGCGGACAGCCACACTCGGATCGGTAAATTTTCCTCGTTGCGATCGATACGCGGGACAAAATCATCCAGCATATCTATTTTGTTCATCACTAACAGTGTAGGGATCTCATCCGACTCAATCTCTGCCAACACGGAGTTCACCGCTTCAATGTTTTCATCCACCCGGGTATCCGCAGCGTCGATCACATGTAACAACAGAGAGGCCTGGCGCGTCTCTTGCAGTGTCGCTTTGAACGCGGCAACAAGATCGTGCGGCAAGTGCCGGATAAAGCCTACGGTATCCGCCAACACGGTATCGCCTACGTCCGCCACGTCAATACGCCGCAGGGTAGGATCCAGGGTGGCAAATAGCTGGTCCGCCACATACACTCCGGCAGACGTAATTCGGTTAAACAGGGTTGATTTGCCTGCGTTGGTGTAACCCACCAGCGATACGGTTGGCACATCGGCACGGGTACGCGCTCGTCGCCCTTGATCGCGCTGCTTCTCTACGCGCTCAAGGCGGCGCAGAATCAGACTGATGCGATCGCGTAGCAGACGACGGTCAGTTTCTAACTGAGTCTCCCCCGGCCCGCGTAGGCCAATCCCCCCTTTCTGACGTTCAAGGTGAGTCCAACCACGAACCAGACGAGTGGCAATATGACGCAATTGCGCCAACTCTACCTGCAGCTTACCTTCATGGGTACGGGCACGCTGGGCAAAGATGTCGAGAATCAACCCGGTGCGATCGATCACCCGGCATTCACACAAGCGTTCGAGATTTCTCTCCTGCGCTGCGGAAAGGGCGTGATCAAACAGGACAACAGACGCGCCGCTGGCTTTCACCGCATCTGCAATTTCTTCGGCCTTTCCTTCACCGACAAAGTATTTTGGGTGAGGTGCTTTGCGGCTACCAGTAACCACTTGCAAAGCCTCAACGCCCGCAGAGGACACCAGCGATTCGAACTCACTGAGATCTTCTGTATCTTTGTCTTGCGAGAAATAGATATGAACCAGGACGGCCTGCTCACCGGCTTCATAACGGTCAAACAAGCGTGCAACCTCTCAAACGGAACAAAACCGCGAGTTTGGGGGACATAAACAGCACTGCGCTGCTTATGCTCCCCGTCATGGTTGACTCGCAACGCGCTTTATTCAGCGTCATCGCTTTCCTGCTGCGGCTGTTGCGGCGCAGACGGGTTGTTACCATGGTGATAATTGCTGGTGCCGCCGCTGCTCGGGGTGTTGCTGTGGTGCGATACCGGGCGCGATGGAACAACGGTAGAGATAGCGTGCTTATAAACCATCTGGCTCACCGTGTTCTTCAACAGGATGACAAACTGGTCAAAAGACTCAATCTGGCCTTGCAGCTTAATACCATTCACCAAATAAATAGAAACCGGAACACGTTCACGACGCAATGCGTTCAGGAACGGATCTTGCAAAGATTGCCCCTTAGCCATTCTATCTTTTCCTTATTTGTTTGTTGTTTTTAACCAAGAACCTGTCGGCTCAAAATAAACGACCTAAAAAATTTGCGCGCTGAATACTCATCAATTGTACACAATCACTCAACCTATGCACTAACAACCTGTGTTACCGAGTCTAAAGCCTCTCCCGGCTTTTCACTGTCCAACCACCGAACCGACTCCCAACCCCGTAACCAGGTCATCTGGCGTTTGGCCAACTGACGTGTTGCGCAAATACCTCGAAAAACCATCTCATCGTAACTAATCTCGCCAGAAAAATATGACCACATCTGGCGATAACCGACACAGCGAATGGAAGGCAAATCCGTATGCAAATCACCCCGTGCAAAAAGTGCACGCGCTTCCGCCTCAAAACCCGCCGCCAACATCTGATTGAACCGCAGCTCGATACGTTGATGCAACAACTCCCGGCTGACTGGCGCTATCGCAAATTGGTGAACATGATACGGTAACGATTCACCCGAAATTTTAGTCAGTTCAGTTAAAGTTTTACCCGAAATCAAAAAAACTTCCAGTGCTCTGGAGAGTCTCTGTGGATCATTCGGATGAATACGTAAGGCTGCAACCGGGTCTATCGCCTGCAATTGGCGGTGCAAAGCCTCCCAACCAAGCTCCGCCGCCTGCTGCTCAATCTGCTCGCGTACTGCGGGATCGGCAGAGGGTAATGGCGATAACCCTTCCAGTAACGCCTTAAAATAAAGCATTGTGCCCCCCACCAACAGCGGAATACGTCCGGCGGCAGTAATATCAGCCATTTCCCGCAACGCATCGGCACGAAAATCGGCCGCCGAGTACGCTTGCGCAGGATCGCGGATATCAATCAACCGGTGTGGTGCCTGGGCAAGCTCTTCCGCCGAAGGCTTGGCGGTTCCAATATCCATACCGCGATAAATCAGGGCGGAATCGACACTGATCAGTTCGACGGGCAAGCGCTCACGCAGCGCCATCGCCAAGGCGGTTTTGCCTGAGGCCGTTGGCCCCATGATAAAAATGGCTGGGGGACGAGAGTTCATTTCAATGTCAGTCATGCTTAAGCGCTGCCAATGCAGCCTGCAAATCAACGGGTTGTAAAAGAGCGGCAGGAGGGGATTTGACCAGTTGCGGGCAAAGTCGTTCAACTTCTGTCAACAATTGTATCGCTTGCGAGCTGTTCCACACTTCGTGTTCGCTGCCTAATTGGCTGGCGATCCAGATGGATAGCACCGTTGGCGACATCTCCTGATGTTCGGCCAGATAGCCTAACAGCTCGGGTATCAACTTTTGTAAATTTTGTTGGCGTAATGGTAAAGGTACTGCGCGCAACGTCACACGACCGTGATCGGATTGCAGCTCCAACCCCATTTTGACCAGCAGTGCCTGATGTTGCACGCAGGCGGCCGCTTCATTTTTATTCAACGTCAGCTTAATCGGGATCAGCAGCGGCTGCGGCCGTAATCCCTCTTCCGGCGGGCAAAGCTGCGCCTGACGCAGCCAACGTTCGGCCATGGTCAGATTCAGTAACGCCAACTGCTGACGCTGTTCAACCAGCGCATAGCTCGGCGGGCAAATCATCAGAACGCGGCCAAAACTGTGCTGACTACCAGCGAGCGGGGTTTCCTGCACGGCGTTAACCGGCGGGAACAGCGGCTGTTTTACCGTATCTGCTGGCGGTGTCGCCTGCAACAGCTTGCCATACAGCTCGCCTTCACGCTTTTGGTAACCCGCACCGGCCTGATAGGCTGGCTGCGGGGCTCGTTCACGGGCAGCGGAGGGCTCTGCAGGCTGACGTTCACGCTGTGGCGCAGGCTGGGAGAAGTGGTTGCCACCGGCAGCAACGCGGTTCTCCGGCTGCCAGACGGGAGCCTCCTGCGCAGCGGACTCTTCAGCCAATGGCAGCGCGACATTACCCGCCTGCTGCAACACCGTGGTAACCGCCTGGTAGATAAAATCATGTACCAGCCGAGCCTGATGAAAACGCACCTCATGCTTGGCCGGATGAACGTTGACATCTACCTGATGCGGATCCACTTCCAGATACAGCACATAGGCAGGCAGTTGATCGTCTTTCAACTGATCCTGATACGCCTGACGAATGGCATGATTAATCAGCCGATCGCGCATCATCCGGCTGTTGACGTAGCAATACTGCATTTCGCCAAGCTGACGCGCTCCTTGCGGATCAGCCACCCAGCCGCGGATGCTGAGATCGCCATGCTGCCAGGAAATCGCCAACGCATGCTGCAAGAAGGCGGGGCCACAAATGCTGGCCAGACGCCGCTCATGCTGGCTTTCTTCTTTTGCCGCGCGGTACTGACGCATCAGCTTGCCGTTATGGCTGAGGTTGATCGCCACATCGAAACGCGCCAGCGCAATGCGCCGCACTACTTCGTCGATATGGCCAAATTCGGTTTTTTCGGTGCGCATGAATTTGCGCCGTGCGGGGGTGTTGTAAAACAGATCGAGTACTTCGAGCGTGCTGCCCACTGGATGAGCTGCCGGTTTGACGGTGACCGCCTGATCGCGTCCTTCCGCGTAGGCTTGCCAGGCTTCGCTCTGTTCCGCCGTGCGTGAGGTCAACATCAGGCGTGACACCGAGCTGATACTGGCCAACGCTTCGCCGCGAAAGCCCAGGCTGACTATGGCCTCAAGATCGTCAAGCGTACTGATTTTACTGGTGGCATGGCGCGCCAGGGCCAAGGCCAGGTCGGCTTTGGCAATGCCGCAGCCGTTATCACGGATACGGATCAGTTTGGCCCCGCCGCGTTCGATATCAATATCAATCCGCGTTGCCCCGGCATCCAGGCTGTTTTCTACCAGCTCTTTGACTACCGACGCAGGCCGTTCGACCACTTCTCCGGCGGCAATCTGGTTGGCTAGCTGTGGCGGTAACACCTGGATAGGCATGGGGCTCCCTCTGTTGTTGGCATCAGGCCTACGGAATGATCAGCGTCCGATCCAGCGGCGCAACATCCGACTTTAATTTGTTAACCCGTTTAAGCTCGCTGACGCTGACGCCATATTTCGCGGCGATGGATGACAGCGTATCACCGCGAGTCACCTTATGTTTGCTCGGTTTAGCGCTTTTTGCCTTGGCCTTGGCCTGAGCCGGTGCTGCCGCCGTTTTCCCGGCAGGGACCTTCAGACGCTGGCCAACCCAGACGCCATCTTTTTTCAGTTTGTTCAGCTCACGTAGCGCCGCCATGCTGGTGCCATAACTATCGGCAATGCCGGAAAGCGTTTCCGCCCGCTTCACCACATGGATCTGCGTTTTTCCTACGCTGGCGCTGCTTCTGGCCGGGCTGGTCACCGGCTCAGGCTGTCTGAGATCGTCTGTCGTGGAGTTAACCGCCGCTGCGACGTCCAGCGGGCGGTTTTCCACCTTTGGGTCGGCTTGTAGCGGATGCGCCAGGAAATAACTGCGCAGGCCGTTGTGGATCGCCCGTGCAATTTTATCCTGATATGCGCTACTGCCCAGCAGTCGCTCCTCCGTGCTATTACTGATAAACCCGGTTTCCACCAGTAAAGATGGAATATCCGGTGAACGCAGCACTCCCAGGCTGGCGTGTTCCGGACGGCGTTTGTGCAATGAACCTACGACCTGTAACTGCTGTAATACCTTGACGGCTACGTCATAACCGACGCGCTGCGAATGACCGAACTGCAGATCCAGCACCGCCTGACTCAGATAAGGGTCGGCCTGGCTATTGGCCAACAGATCGCCCGCACCGCCCAGCAGTTCGGACTGTTTCTCGTGCTGTTCCAACCAACCGGCCATCTCGCTGTTAGCCCGGCGATTGGACAATACCCAAACCGAAGCCCCTTTGGCGCTACGATTCGGCGCGGCATCCGCGTGGATGGACACCAACACGTTAGCCCCCTGCTTGCGCGCCACATCAGAACGGCCCATCACCGAAATAAAGTAATCCCCGTTACGCGTCATCACCGCTTTGAACATCGGATCGGCATCCAACAACGCACGCAGACGATGCGCGATAGCAATGGTGACGTTTTTCTCTTTCAGACCGTTTGGCCCGATAGCGCCAGGATCCTGTCCACCATGGCCGGCGTCGATCGCCACCACCACCCGATCGCCAGAACCGGCGGACACCCGGCTGCTACGTGGGGTAATGCTGGTTGCCGTGCCTGATACCGCAGCCGACTTCGGAGTAAATGGATTGGCGCTACTTGACGTGACCGGAGTCTTACGCACTGGCTCACTCACCACCGGCACAGGCACAGGAACTGGTGCCTTACGAACGGTGTTAGTCGCCGTCCTGGCTTCTGAGGTGATGGTGAAGACGACGATGTAACTGTTACCCTCTTGACGCGTCGCTACACGGGTTTTGGCACGTTGGGTTAAATCAAACACCAAGCGTACGCTTTGCGCATTTTTCGGCTGACTGGAACGAATTCTTTTTACCAGGTTCTGGCCGCTGAAGTTCAACGGTAGGCCGCCCACCTTGCCAGTTTGGGTAACGTCCAGCACCACCCGATCCGGGCCATGTAACGTGGCGAAGGTATACTCCGGAGGGCCAGTAAAGCTCACTGACACCGTGGCTTCACGCTGAGCATTGGTCACTTTGACGTCGGAGAGGGACGATGCCGCCCAGGCACCAAACGGCCCCAGCAACGCAAGCAAGGCAATTACAGCAAATCTTCTTAACCCATACATCATTGCTGCGTCATCCTTGTTGCCTCTGGATACTTTCTAATAATTGTTCGCCATAGGCGGAAACCGCCTGGAGCTTCGCCTGACGCCCTTCGTCTTGGTAACTGAGATGCAGTTCCAGATCGGGATCGGGCAGCACGCCGGTACCCTGCTGCGGCCACTCCACCAGGCAAATCGAGTCCTGGGCAAAATAGTCGCGGATACCCATAAATTCGAGTTCTTCCGGATCGGCCAAGCGATAAAGATCAAAGTGATAGACCGCCAGCGGTTGCAGCGCATAAGGTTCCACCAGCGTATAGGTTGGGCTTTTCACATTGCCCTGATGGCCTAACGCCTGCAGAAAGCCGCGGCTGAAGGTGGTTTTACCGGCACCCAAATCCCCATAAAGATAAATCACGCTGGCACGATCGCATGCCTGGGCCAAGACGGCCCCCAGTGCGACTGTGGCTGCCTCATCCGGCAGCGGTAAAACGAGTTCTTTCATTCGATAATGTCTATTTTGCCAACTCAGGGTTAACGTAATAAGGGATCACCGCCAGCAGATCGGTGGCCAGTAATCCCCTTGTTCCTTGTTTTGCAGCAACCTGATCTGCCGCTGCGCCGTGCACTACGCAGCCCGCGCAGGCAGCATCATACAGCGGTAGCTTTTGCGCCAGCAAACCGCCAATGATACCCGACAGCACATCTCCCATGCCACCGGATGCCATGCCAGCATTGCCAACGTCGGCGATCGCCACCTGTCCATGCTCATCGGCGATCAAGGTACCTGCGCCTTTCAGCACCACAACGCCGCCGTATTGCGCGACCAACCTGCGGGTTGCAAGTAAGCGATCACTCTCAATATCAGCGGTGCGGCAGCTCAATAATCGCGCGGCTTCACCAGGATGCGGGGTAATAATACGATTCTGACGCTTCTCGGGGTGTAATGCCAGTAAGTTAAGCGCATCAGCGTCCCATAATGTTGGTTTATCACTGGCTTGCAGCTGTTGCAACGCGTTGCGGCCCCAATCGCCCTGGCCAAGCCCCGGGCCAATCACGACCACATCGGCCCAGTCCAGCGCCTGTTGCAGGATATCATTACTCAGGCGTTGCACCATCAACTCAGGCCGGGCGGTCAGCAGCGGCCCAATGTTCTCACTGTGAGTAAGCACTCGCACTAGTCCAGCCCCAGCACGCAGTGCGGCTTCTGCTGCCATGCGGATGGCTCCGCCAAAACCGTGATCGCCCCCCACCAGCAGTAAACGACCATGCTCCCCTTTATGAGAACAAGGGCGGCGAGGCTTCAGCCATCTACCCAAATCGTCAGCCGTAAGACGCTCGATTTGCAGGGACTGTGTTGCCAGCCAATCCGCTAATCCTAGCGTACTGTAATGCAGTTGCCCCACCCAATCACGCGCCTGCCCGGTCAGCAACCCTGGTTTGAGTGCAATAAAAGTCAGCGTAAGGGCCGCACGGATCGAGACTCCCGGCACGGCTCCGCTTTCAGCCAGCAGGCCAGAAGGGATATCCAGAGCAACCACTGGCGCCTCGGCTCGGTTGGCCGCTTCGATCAGGGCATCATAGGGCGCTCTGGGGGCCGCCCCCAATCCGGTGCCTAATAAACCATCAATGATGAGATCGACATCCTCTGGCCAACGGCTGGTCGCGGGCAGGACTTCTCCGCCACTTGCCAACCAGGCTTGCCGGGCGTTGGCAGCCTCTGGTGGCAATGGACGAACGCCTTCGCAGGCAATCAGCGTCACCTTGATACCCGCCGCACGGGCCAGACGAGCAACCACGTAACCATCGCCACCGTTATTGCCATGCCCACACAGCACCAGCCAATGCCTGCTGGCCGGATACCGGTCGCACGCCAGCTGGTAAGCCGCCGCACCGGCACGCTCCATTAACGAATACAAGGAGAGGCCCAGCGTTGCGGCAGCAGCAGGTTCTGCCTGGCGGATCCAGTCTGCAGACCAAACAGAGTGTGGTAAACTGGAACAGTATTGTTTCTCACTATGGCCCGTCATGACACACCCCCTCGATCTCGATCAACTAGCCCAACATATCAAGCAATGGGGGCAATCGCTAGGATTCCAGCAGGTGGGGATCTGCGATACCGATCTCAGCGCGGAAGAACCCCGATTGCAGGCGTGGCTGGATAAGCAATACCACGGCGAGATGGAGTGGATGGCACGTCACGGCATGATGCGCGCGCGGCCACATGAATTATTGCCCGGCACACTGCGGGTGATCAGCGTGCGCATGAACTATCTCCCCGCGAAAGCCGCGTTCGCCAGTACGTTAAAAAACCCGCAGTTGGGCTACGTTAGCCGTTATGCGCTGGGGCGTGACTATCATAAGCTGCTACGCCAGCGGCTAAAAAAACTCGGCGATCAAATCCAGGCTTACTGCGGTGAACTGAATTTCCGGCCCTTTGTGGACTCGGCCCCCATCATGGAGCGAGCCTTGGCCTCAAAAGCCGGCATCGGCTGGGTTGGTAAACACTCACTGATCCTCAACCGCGACGCCGGTTCCTGGTTTTTCCTGGGCGAGTTGTTAATCGATCTGCCCCTGCCGGTGGATAAGCCGCAGGAAGAGCAGTGTGGCCGCTGTGTCGCCTGCATTACCACTTGCCCCACCGGTGCGATAGTAGCCCCTTACACCGTCGATGCCCGGCGCTGCATCTCCTATCTGACCATCGAGCTGGAAGGTGCTATTCCAGAAGAATTCCGCCCTCTGATGGGCAATAGAATCTACGGCTGCGACGATTGCCAGCTCATTTGCCCGTGGAACCGCTTCTCGCAGTTGACGGATGAAGACGATTTCAGCCCTCGCGCTGCGCTGCATGCCCCGCAACTGATCGAGCTGTTTGGCTGGAATGAGGAGAAGTTTCTCCGTATCACCGAAGGCTCTGCCATCCGACGTATCGGCCATTTGCGCTGGTTACGCAATATCGCGGTAGCACTCGGCAACGCCCCTTATCTGGATCAGATCGTTATCAGCTTGCAGACCCGGCAGGGTCAGGATCCGATGCTGGACGAGCATATCAGTTGGGCACTGGCTCAACAGCTTGCACGCCGTGAAGCCCTGGCGGTTGAGGTGCAGACGATGCAGAAAAAACGTTTAATTCGGGCGGTCGAGAAAGGATTACCGAGGGATGCCTAGAAAACCCTCAGACTCTCCCTGTGGATTTGTGCATAAAAATAAAAATGCGTTGTCTTTCAAGCGTCACAAAAAGAGCAAGTGATCGAGATAACGTTTTATAAGAAATAAATATTGATTATTATCAATAAGATATAAATTTCATTTGTGAGGCGTTGCATTTTTGCACAGAAGGTATTATGTACAGGATCTGTGGATAACTCTGTTCACAACCTATTTTCTGAGTATGTATAACTGAAAGAAAGTCACACCTGAAGCGGCGTAGGATTGAATCTAAACTGGAGATAAATTTGGAGCGGGAAACGAGACTCGAACTCGCGACCCCGACCTTGGCAAGGTCGTGCTCTACCAACTGAGCTATTCCCGCATTGATATGCTTGAAGCATCCGGCCAACAATGAACAACATGGCCTTTGAAATTTTTGGAGCGGGAAACGAGACTCGAACTCGCGACCCCGACCTTGGCAAGGTCGTGCTCTACCAACTGAGCTATTCCCGCGTCGCATGGGTGTTACTTTAACTACTTTTTCTTCATCATGCTACATCAGTAGCATTTTTGAAGTTGGAGCGGGAAACGAGACTCGAACTCGCGACCCCGACCTTGGCAAGGTCGTGCTCTACCAACTGAGCTATTCCCGCCCGGCGTAACGATGGTGAATGAAACGAAATTCTTCATCGGTACGGGGTGCGCATTATACGAGAAATCCTTTTCGCCGCAAGCCCCTGAAAGCAAAAAAACGCGAATTTTGTCTGATTGCTGCTTTAAGCACCGAAATGGTGAATTTTCATGCCAGGATAGGTAAAAACCTGCTTTGCGGGCAACCAAGGTCAGGATTTGGTCTCTCATCACGGTGAACAACCAATGGTCCGAATCACAGCGACTTGCGCTTGGAGAAATAATGGGCGGGAGAATCGCCGAAACACCGTCTAAACATCGCAATAAAGTTGCTGGGGGTCGCGTACCCCAAGGCATCCGCAATACTGCTCACAGGCATACCATTAGCCAACATTTCCAACGCGTGAGACAACCTTGCCTGTTGACGCCATTGTGCAAAGCTGTTGCCCGTCTCGGCCATAAACAATCGCGATAGGGTGCTGGGGGAAAGCCCTCCCCAAGCCGCCCAGGCTTGCAAGGTTCTGGTGTTATCAGGCTCGGCAAGGATCGCATTGGTGATCCGTAACAAGCGCCGGTCGGTAGGCATTCTCAAATGCAGCGGCTGATGGGGCGAACGCCGGATTTCATCCAACAACACCGCAATCATCCGCTCCTGTTCAACCTGCAAAGTCTCTTCAAACGACCAGGACACCGCACGGCGTACTAGCGCATTCATCAACTCACTGATGCCAATCACGCAGGGTTGGTCGGGCAAGTCTTTGCTCGCATCAGGCGTAATCAGCACCGTCCAGCCGCTCATGACGCCGCTGATGCTGACCTTGTGCGGCTCGTGTGAGGGTATCCAGCCAGCGCGGTTCGGGGGTAACAGCCAGGATCCCTGCCTGGTGCGAACATGCAACAAGCCGTTCTCCACGCAGAACAACTGCCCCCGCAAATGATGGTGCCAATCGTATTCGCGCGTCCCCAGACAAAACTCAAGCCCCGGATCGTCTTCACCCCACATAGCGATGAGTGAAGGGCCATCGGCTCGTTCACTGAGGTCGGAGGGATGGTTGGCAAGCACCGCTACCGTCATGATTGTTTCTCATTGTTTTTAGCCTAAATAACGTTACCCAACTTTTCGTCAATTGTCCATTATTCATACATTCTCCGCTCATTGACCAACCAGAGGCCCCTAATGAATGACGTTAAGACCCCTTCCCCCACCCCTGCCAAAAGTAAACGCCCTTGGCTGCTGTATTTACTGGGGGCAGCCTGTCTGCTTGCCGCTATTCTCTGGGGGGGATGGTATGGCATGTATGGCCGCTGGTATGCCAGCACCGATAACGCCTATGTTCAGGGTGATGTCGTACAGATCACGCCACAGTTTCATGGCACCGTGGTGTCCATCAACGCCGATGATGGTGAATTGGTGTTCGCTGGCGATACGCTGGTTGTGCTCGATCCTGGTGACAGCCAACTGGCACTGGACAATGCCAAGGCCCATCTGGCCAACGTGGTGCGCAAAGTACGTGGTTTGTATAGTGCGGTCAGCGGTGCCAAGGCCGAAATCGCTGTCCGCCAGGCCACGCTGGACAAAGCACGCGCCGATTACCAACGACGCCGCGCACTCACCCTTTCTCATGCCATCTCCAAAGAGGAGTTAGCCCATGCCAACAACGCTTTTCTGGAGGCACAGAGCGCGCTGGACGCTATCGAGCAACAGTACCAGCAAACTCTCTCATTAGTTGATAACACCAGCCTGACTTCGCACCCAGAAGTACTGGCAGCGATAGCGGCATTGCGTGTCGCTTACCTCGATCGCTCACGCACCACCATCGTCTCCCCGGTCACAGGGTATGTCGCCAAACGCAAGGTGCAGTTGGGACAGCGGGTACAGCCAGGCGAAGCGCTGATGGCCGTCGTGCCGCTGGATAAAGTCTGGGTCGAGGCTAATTTCACTGAAGCTCAACTGCGTGATATTCGCATCGATCAGCCAGTAGAGATCTATGCCGATGTCTATGGCAAAACCATACGCTATAACGGCCAAGTTCAGAACCTGGGTATTGGAACCGGTGCCGCATTCGCGCTGCTGCCAGCACAAAATGCAACGGGGAATTGGATCAAGATCGTTCAGCGTGTACCGGTACGGATCTCCCTCACTCAGCCCGAGCAACTCATTAGCCACCCGCTACGCATTGGCTTGTCCATGCAGGTCAATGTGGATCTGCATGACCGTAGCGGTGCGTTATTAGCTCAACGCTCGCCAGAGCCCTTGCTGGCGACAGATGTCTATCTTGATCAACTGAGTCAATCAGACGCCTTGATCGAACAGATCGTTAAGGCCAACGGAGGGGACATATGAGCTCCGCTATCCCTGCCCAGGATTTCCGTCCGCCCAGCGTCAACTGGACCACCTTTGGCCTGGCTCTGGCGGTATTTATGTACGTGCTTGATGGCACTATCGCCAACGTGTCCTTGCCGACCATCGCCGGTAATCTGGGAGCCAGCAGTAGCCAGAGCGCCTGGGTGATCACCAGTTTTGCCGCCAGCAACGCGATTGCCTTGCCACTCACCGGTTTTCTGGTACGTCGTGTTGGCCAACTGCGGCTGTTTCTCTGGTCAATGGGATTGTTCACTGCCGCTTCATTAGCGTGCGGAATGGCCATCAATATGGAAATGTTAATTCTCTGTCGCGTGTTACAAGGAGCGGTGGCTGGGCCACTGATCCCGACGACCCAAGCGCTGATGTTGTCGATTTATCCGCCGGAAAAACGGGGTTATGCGCTGTCGATGATCGCCATGGTCACCGTGGTCGCTCCGGTTGCAGGCCCTTTGCTCGGCGGGTGGATCACCGATTATTACTCCTGGCGCTGGACCTTCCTGATCAATATTCCCGTCGGCATTTTTGCCTGCACGCTGGTTGCCAGCCAAATGCATGGTCGCCCCGAGAGCACCCAGCGTGCCAAGGTGGATCGAGTTGGCCTAGTCGCGTTGATCCTGGGGGTTGGAGCACTCCAGATCTTGCTGGATAAAGGCAACGAAGAGGATTGGTTCAACTCTACCCAGATCGTCGTGCTGGCTATCGTTGCCGTGGTCAGCTTACTGTTTTTTGTGATCTGGGAACTGACCGACTCACAGCCGATCGTCAATTTGCAGCTATTTCGTCATCGCAATTTCCGGGTGGGTACGCTTGCGCTGATCGGTGCCTATTCCGCGTTTTACGCTACCAACGTCATCATGCCACTTTGGCTACAGCGCACCTTGGGCTACACCCCCATCTGGGCGGGGTTGGCTGTCGCTCCCATGGGGATCTTGCCGCTGCTACTGATGCCCTTTATGGGCAAATATGCGCCGCGTTTCAACATGCGCTGGCTGGTGTGCGGGGCTTTCATCCTGCTAGCTACGGCCTCTTACCTGCGCTCAGGCTTTGTCATTGAGATTGATTTCCAGCATATCGCGCTGATCCAACTGTTACAGGGGTTGGGGCTGGCCCTGTTTATCATGCCGATCAACGCCATCCTGCTCTCCGACCTCAAGCCAGACGAGATCGCGGCTGGCTCAGGGCTTGCCACTTTTATGCGTACGCTGGGTGCCAGCCTGGCGGTCTCCATCACCACCCTGATGTGGGATCGCCGTGCGATTTCCCATCACGCCCAATTAGGCGAGTCCCTGACGGCCTACGATCAAGACACTCACCAGGCGGTCGCGACTTTAGGGCAGGGCCAGGCGCAGCTAGGCTATGAACGGCTGAATAGCCTGCTCTCCGAGCAGGCCACACAGATCGCCTTCAATGATATTTCTTATGCGCTGGCTGGCGTATTTCTGCTAGCCATCGTGCTGGTTTGGTTTGCCAAACCGCCTTTTGTGCCTAAAGCCAAAGCATAGTCATCATCCCATTCACCTTAATAGACAGAGGAATCACCATGACACTGAGTTCACAACGCTTTACCGTCTACGACATTCGACAATTCCCTTTGGTGATCATGCGTAACCAGGCCATCGTGCCTGGTTACACCAAACGGTGGGAAGAGGAACTCAATAGCCTGATCGCTCAAGCTCTCCCCTTCGTGATCGTTTTCCCCCCCAATCGCCCTAAAGAAGAAAGCAATGACGATCGCAAATGCCGTATGCGCTGGTTCAAAGCGAACAAGGAAAAGTTTGGCAGCATCTGCCGCGCCCTGATTAGCGTCGAACCTGATGCTAAAGAGCGTGAACAACAAATGGCTCATGCCAAAGAAATGATGAAGTTTTTCGGCACCCCGCTGGCAACAGCGGCAACCCTGGAAGAGGCGCTGACATTAGGTGAAAAGTTGATGAGTGCTGATAACCGTTAGCGCATTTTTCGGCGCTGTCGGGTGTCAGTCTCGCTGAATCTCCCAACAGCGTCGAAATAGGGCGACACAGTGATTCGCTAATATGGCCAAAATTCATTATTTTTAGTGCCAAAATCATTATCCGGCTTCCTTTTTATTGTTTAAATATAACCAGTAACGCTAAGCCAGAAAAGCCAAGCCGAAAGATTATCAGTTTTTTCATTGATGAAAAAATACGTTTGTTATGGTGACATCAAAGGATCATAGCGAGAGACATGGAGGGGTTCAAAATGCAATTCGACTGGACGGAAGAGCAAAGAGAAATTCGAGCAAAATATTATGCTGTGGGTACCTCATTAGCCCATCAGGAAAACAACTCCCTCGGTGAATTTAATACCGAAGGATGGCAACGGCTTTTACAGGAAGGGCTTTGGCAGTATATCGTGCCATCGGAATATGGGGGTAACGGGTTAGGATGGTGGCATTTCACCACGGCGCTTGAAGGGGTCGCGTCATCCATCCGGAAACCCGGTTTATTGTTATCGATTATTGCTCAAGCGGGCATGGTACGCGCATTAACGCTGTACGGTAATGACATGCAGCGTGAACGGTATTTCCCTGCCATCCTACGGGGAGAGTTAAGTGCAACCGCCATAGCCGAGCCAGAGACAGGAACCGATACGCGTAACATTAAAACCATGCTCATTGAAGATGAACAAGGTTATCTGCTGACAGGCGAAAAATACAATATTGCTCACGCTCCTATCACTCAATTTACCTTGGTTGTCACTCGCCTGGCCAATACGGAAAATCAGGGTGGTATCGCTTTGGCACTCGTCGATCGCGAAACCACAGGGGTTACCTACCAAACACCAGACAATAAATTAGGGCTGGCAGATTTGCCTACCGGCAGCATACGTTTTGCAAATGTGCGTATCCCCCCTGAACAACTGCTTGGCAAACCGGGCAATGGCCATAAAAACTTAATACAAATCATATCACTAGGCAGAATATATTACGGCTTGGTCGCCGCGCTTATTCCCACCTGCTTTATGAAGGACGCCTTGTCTTACATCCACAGCCGGGCAAGCTTTGGCAGCACCATCGATCGGCACCAGTACGTTCAGCAACGCATCGTCGAAATACAGCTCGGGATCGAGCGCAGCCGCTGGCTGGCTTATGGGGCGTTAAGTCACTTGCTCAATGAGCATACGGAACAGGAATTATTGATGGTCAGTTCCATGGCAAAAATTATGGGTGCCAATGATTTGGTCAATAATGCCACCAGCTTGCTCAAACTGTACGGCAGTATCGGCTATCAGCAAGGGCCAATAGCCGACTTTGTTCGCGATGCGCTCGGTTTTTGCAGCGTGGGAGGAACAGAAGAAATGCATAAAAAGAATATTTTCAATCAGATTAATCGCCTGCCGATTTATAAGCAGCGCATTGACCCAACTCGATAATTTAACTCCCTATTTTCGTCATAACGTTGGAGAATACTTATGGAAAAGCAAGCCTTCATCATTGCGCTGGAAGTCAAATACCGTGACACTGATTCAATGGGGCATGTCAGCAGCCCGGTTTATTACGAATATATTCAGCATGCCTATGTAAAATATATGCACACCCTTTTAGCGATCCCTTACAGCGAAAAGTTACCGCAAATCATGGTGAAAACCTCTTGTGAATATATTGCGCCGGCTATATTAGGCGATAATTTAGAGGTCAGCTGCCGCGTGATCAATTTCGGCAGCAAAAGTTTTGAAATGCATTATGAAATCCATAAAAACCAGCATGGCGACAAGACACTGATTGCGCAAGGTGCCTCTACGCATGTCTGTTTTGATTACCTGATTAATAAATCGGTCCCAGTACCTGATGACATGAAACAACGAGTAAAGAATTTCCAGGACTCGTTATAACGGCTCCAATACTCATCGCTTGATACAGCCTTTTAACACAGGGGATCGTTAATGCCATTATCCGCACCCATAACACCGTCAAACCCACGTCGTTCATGGCTATTTTTAGCTGGGGCCGATCGCGATGCCTTGCGACAAGGGGCAGAGAGTGGGGCTGATGTCCTGATACAGGAACTGGAGACTTTTACCCCCCCAGCACTAAGACCACAAGCCAGGCACTTGACCAAAGAGATCCTGCCCATCTGGCACGCCGCGGGTTCACTGACGTCGGTACGCATCAACCCGCTTGATGACGGGGGGCTAGAAGACCTTGATAGTGTGATGTCCGCACGCCCAGACATCATCATGATGTCCTTGGTTTCCACGCCACAACAGGTTGCAGAATTGGATAAAGCGGTTCATCACTTTGAAATACGCTACGACATTGAGCCTGGTTCGACAGAATTGGTCCCCAATATCGAATCCGCTCGCGGGCTCATCAATACCTGCGCCATTGCACAGGCAAGTTCGCGTATTCGCGCCATTCTGGTCGGCACTGAAGATATGGTGGCCGATATCGGTGCGGAAAGAACCCGGGCCGGCAGCGAATTAAGCTACATACGCCAGCGCTTTTTGGTCGAATGTACGGCAATGGGCATTACACCGATTGATTGCCCCTACAGCTATTCGGATAACGAAGGTGCACAACGCGATATGCGCCAGTCCCGCAGCATGGGGTATCGGGCCAAAGCCATTGTTAATGAGCAATTTGTGGGGCTGGTGAATCAAACGTTAACCCCTTCGGCTCAGGAAATTGCACAGGCCAGGCAGATTATCTCCACGTTCGAAACCGCATGCCAGGCAGCAAATGGCAAGCGCGTTGCCGCCGCCGTGGTGAACGGCTTCCTCACCGAAGTGCCCGACTATCTTGCCGCACAGCGGCTTCTTACATTCGCCGCTCAATTTCACAGGGAGTAATGGCATGCTAATAGATATGAAAACCAAGCTGGCTCAGTTGCAGGTGTTTTCCGGTTATGCACCCACACCGTTCGATACCGCAGTCGCTCCCGGCACACCCCAGGAACTGTTTGAACAATGGCTGGATCAGGCCATTGCCTTGCAGGTGATGGAACCCCACGTGATGACCTTATCCACCGTCGATCGTGAAAACATGCCCGATGCGCGCGCCGTCGTGCTGCTGGATGTCACCACGCAGGGTTGGCACTTCGCCATCAATATGCGCAGCCCTAAAGGCCAACAGCTCGATCATCACCCCTATGCTGCACTCACCTGTTACTGGCCTGAGTTAGCCCAACAAATCCGTCTGCGTGGCCCTGTCGTCCCCCTGTCTGCGGAAGCCAGCATTGCCGATTTTTCACGCCGCCCAGAACGCTCTCGTGCCGCTATTCTGGCAGCACGGCAAAGTGAAATACTCGAGTCCCCAAGGGACTTGGAGACAGCCATACAGGGACAACTGTATCGGCTTAGCGCCGAACCTGGCCTTATCTCTCCACACTGGGTTCTGTTTGCACTGGCTCCCAGAGAAGTCGAATTTTGGCAAGCCGATAGTAATCGCCACTTTACCCGCCTGCGATATCGTCGTGACGGCGACGATCAACGTTGGGAGCGTAACCTGTTATGGCCATAAATCACTCACACGACGAGGTCCTCTCCTCATCCCTAACCGTAGGCTGTAACACCTTGCTGACTCATACGGGGCGTAAATCCAGTGAGTACCACGGCTTTGTAAACCCACCGGTCTACCACGGTTCTACCGTGTTGAGCCCAACGGTGCAGGATTTACTCAACCGAACCCAGCCGTATATTTACGGGCGGCGTGGCACCCCCACTTCTGAAGCCCTGGAACAAGCCTTGAACCAACTGGAAGGGGGCGCAGGGGTGGTATTATGCCCCTCCGGCCTTACGGCCTGTAATCTGGCGTTACTCACCTGCCTGAAACCCGGTGACCACCTATTAATGACCCGGGGTAGCTATGCACCGGTGCGTCATGCCTGCGATACCCTGCTACGCCGTCTGGAGATCAAGACTTATTACTACCAGCCCACCATAGGCAGCGGCATAGCGGCATTAATCACTCGGCGTACCCGTGCCATCTACATTGAAAGCCCCAACTCCAACACCTTTGAGCTACAAGACGTTGCCGCTATTGCCCGTATTGCGCACCAGCGTGGAATTACCGTCATCATGGATAACAGCTGGGCCACCCCATTCTTTTTCAAACCCCATGAGCACGGCGTCGATCTCTCCATTCAAGCGGGCACCAAATACTTGGCAGGGCATTCCGATGCCATGCTCGGTACCGTATCCGCAACGGCACGGCTCTGGCCAAAACTAAAGCAGTTGCACGGCGATCTGGGGCTATGTGTCGGCCCTGATGATATTTATCTGGCACTGCGTGGCTTAAGAACGCTTGGCGTTCGGCTGCGTGAGCATCAACGTAACGCGCTGGCTATCGCACGCTGGTTAACCGGGCGGGAAGAAGTCCAGGCGGTGCTGTATCCGGCCCTGGAAGACTGCCCAGGCCATCCCATTTGGCAGCGTGACTTTAAAGGTGCATCGGGCCTGTTCTCAATAGTACTGCGTCCTTTCCCGGCACAGGCGATTGCCGCCTTCTTAAACGGGCTCAGGCTGTTTGGCCTTGGCTATTCCTGGGGCGGTTTCGAAAGCCTGGCAATCCCATTTGCACTCGATAAACCAAGCGCAGCGGCACGCTGGGCCGCAGGGAGTTCAGGCATTCGTTTGCATATTGGGCTTGAAGATCCCGAAGATTTGATCGCGGATCTCAACGACGGTTTCACCCGGTTGACCACCGTATCCATTGGCTCACAGAGGGAGTTGCCATGCTAAGCGTTTGGGGGCGTAAAAACTCATTTAATGTGCAGAAAGTGATGTGGTTTATCGGTGAATTAGGCCTGCAATATCACCTTATTCCTTTTGGTGGGCAATTTGGCGATTGTGACACAGAGGAGTTTGCCGTCATTAATCCAACCCGCCATATCCCGGTGATCGACCTGGATCGGCAGGTTGTCTGGGAATCTCACACCATCCTGCGCTTCCTTGCTGCCGGTAGTCATTTTTGGCTTGATGATCCGCGAAAACGGGCCCATGTGGAATGCTGGATGGACTGGTGCCAAACCACCTTGGAACCGGATCTGATGATGGGGGTTTTTTGGGGGCTGATCCGCACCCCTGAGGCCGAACGGGACTGGCCAACTCTCCATGACAAGGTGGCCCGCTGTTCTCGTCATTTCCAGGTGCTGGAGACAATACTAAGCCGACAACCTTTTTTAAGCGGGGACAGTTTTGGCCTGGCTGATATTCCCACCGGGGCCACCTTGTATCGCTATTTTTCGTTGGATATCGAACGCCCGCCGCTCCCTGCCGTGGAGGCTTGGTATCAACGGTTACAAAGCCGCCCAGCCTATCGCGAGCATGTGATGGTTCCCTACGATGATTTACGTGGGCAGCGCATTCGTCTGTAAGGTTTCCCCAAAAAGATAATGATATGAAAACAATCGCTAAACCGGCATCTTTGCCAGTACTCATCGTTTTACACCGGGAGCAATCCGCTCCCGGGCGTGTTGGTCAGTTGCTGCTGCAACGGGGCTATTCCCTTGATATTCGCCGCCCACCGCTCGATGATCCGTTACCCGATACACTCGCCAAGCACAGCGGTGCGATCGTCTTTGGTGGCCCCATGAGTGCAAATGACAATACAGACTGGGTTAAGCGCGAAATTGAATGGATAGGAGTCCCCCTGCGTGAAGACGTTCCTTTTTTAGGCATTTGCCTTGGCGCACAGATGATGGTTCGTCATCTCGGGGGCCGGGTGATGGCCAGAGACGATGGACGAGTCGAGATTGGTTACTGGCCCATTTACCCAACCCGGCCAGGTCGAAAGCTAGGTGTTTGGCCGACACATGTTTATCAATGGCATAGCGAGGGATTCGACACTGTCGAAGGCATGGAGCTTCTTGCAACAGGTGAGCAATTTTGTCATCAAGCCATACGTTACGGCAGGCAGGCATATGGCGTACAATTCCACCCCGAGGTCAGCTACCAGACCATGCAACGCTGGGGTAGGGCTGCCGAACATAAATTAAGCCAGCCAGGGGCACAGTCCCTGGCCGAACAGCAACTCAACGGGCAAAGGTATGACCGTGAGGGTATTGCCTGGTTAAGCGCCTTTCTGGATATGTGGCTACGGCCAAACGATAGGAAAAATGATTAACCGCGCAATAGAAAAGGGGGCGAGGATTACTCCTCCGCCCCCTTTTATGAACCTGCTCTCGGCTACAGCTGAATAAAATGCTCGCGGTAGTACGCCAGTTCCGCAACGGATTCGCGGATATCATCCAACGCCTGATGGGTACCCTGCTTCTTGAAGCCTGGCAGGATTTCCGGTTTCCAGCGGCGTGCCAGCTCTTTCAGGGTGCTGACATCCAGATAACGGTAATGGAAGTAGGCCTCCAGCAGCGGCATATAGCGGAACAGGAAACGGCGATCCTGACCAACGCTGTTGCCACAGATAGGTGATTTACCTGCTGGCACCCACGCTTGCAGGAAAGCGATAGTCGCCAGCTCGGCGGCACGATCGTCATGCTTGCTGGCTTTAACGCGCTCCACCAGCCCACTGCCGGTATGCGTACGCACATTCCAGTCATCCATTCGCGCCAGTTGCTCATCTGATTGATGCACCGCGATCACCGGTCCTTCGGCAAGGATATTCAAATTGGCATCGGTCACCAATGTCGCGATCTCGATAATACGATCGCGTTCAGGGTCCAACCCGGTCATCTCCAGATCGATCCAAATCAGGTTGTTTTCGTTTCCTGTCATGATTTTTCCTGCGTAAAAGCCGAAAGATAAACAAACCACGGGCAAACCCGCGGCTAATGCCAGCGTGCGTGGCGGTCAAGAACGGTTATTTAATATAAAATAGCGTGTATCATAGCCTTTTTGCTCGCCCCGAGCGATAAATGCCGATTCAAGTGAGGCTCAGTGAGTAAGAACAAACTGTCCAAAGGTCAAGAACGCCGCGTACAGGCCAACCATCAGCGTCGCCTGAAGCGTACTGACAACAAGCCGGAGCTGGATGATTCCCAATTGGGCGAACCGCAAGACGGGATCGTCATCAGCCGCTTTGGCATGCATGCCGACGTGGAAGCCGCAGACGGCGTCCAGCATCGCTGCAACATTCGCCGCACCCTACGTTCGCTGGTTACCGGCGATCGCGTGGTCTGGCGCCCTGGCGTAGGCACTCATGCGGGGGTCAAAGGCATCGTAGAAGCGGTGCATGAACGCACCTCGGTGCTGAACCGCCCTGATTTCTACGACGGCGTTAAACCTATCGCCGCCAATATCGATCAGATCGTCATCGTGTCGGCCATTTTGCCCGAACTTTCTCTCAACATGATCGATCGCTACCTGGTCGCCTGCGAAACGCTGCAAGTCGAGCCGCTGATCGTGCTCAACAAAATCGACCTGCTGGACGCCGCAGCGCGTAAGGTGGTCGACGGGATGATGGACATCTATCGCCATATTGGCTACCGCGTTCTCGAAGTGTCCAGCCAGACCCGCGAAGGGATGGAAGCCTTTGAACAGGCGCTGGTCGACCGTATCAGCATCTTTGCCGGGCAGTCCGGCGTGGGCAAATCCAGCCTGTTGAACGCCCTGCTGCCGCAGACGGAAAAGCAAATTCTGGTAAATCAGGTTTCCGATGTCTCCGGCCTGGGGCAACATACCACCACGGCGGCGAGGTTGTATCACTTCCAACATGGCGGTGATGTTATTGACTCCCCCGGCGTGCGTGAATTTGGTCTGTGGCATCTGGAGCCAGAGCAGGTCACCCAGGCCTATGTCGAATTCCGCGACTATTTGGGCGGTTGTAAATTCCGTGACTGCCGCCACGACACCGATCCGGGCTGCGCCATTCGCGCCGCGATGGAAAGTGGCGCGATAGCCAAAGAGCGTTTCGACAACTATCACCGCATCTTGGAAAGCATGGCGCAGGTTAAAACCCGCAAAAACTTCCCGGACGCAGATAACTGATCCACAGTGCGGGGGTTGCGCTAATCGCCACCTTCGCCCTTATATCCCCTTTCAAGAGGTTAATGTGCTGGATAGCATCAAGATTAAATTACAGTATTGGCTGCCAAAGCTGGCGTTAACCCGCCTGGCGGGCTGGGGCGCAGATAAAAAGGCCGGTTGGCTGACTAAGCTGGTGGTAAAAGCGTTTGCCCGCTATTACCGCGTGCAGATGCAGGAAGCACAGAACCCGGATTTAGCCTCCTATGCCACGTTCAATGAATTCTTCGTTCGTCCATTACGTGATGGCGCACGCCCGATCGTAGAGGAGCCTCACGTGCTGGCACTGCCAGCAGATGGTGCCATCAGCCAGCTCGGTGCAATCCGCGACGATCAGATTTTCCAGGCCAAAGGCCATAATTACACGCTGGAAGCCCTACTGGCCGGTAACTATCTGTTGGCGGAGCCTTTCCGTAACGGCCTGTTCGCCACCACCTATTTGGCCCCAAGCGACTATCACCGTGTCCATATGCCATGTGACGGCGTACTGCGCGAAATGATCTACGTGCCGGGCGATCTGTTCTCGGTCAATCCGCTAACTGCCGCCAACGTGCCGAATCTGTTTGCGCGCAATGAGCGTGTGATCTGCGTATTCGATACCGCCTTTGGGCCGATGGTGCAGATCCTGGTCGGCGCGACTATTGTGGGCAGCATCGAAACCGTCTGGGCCGGTACCGTAACGCCCCCCCGCGAAGGCATCATCCGCCGCTGGACCTATCCAGCCGAAGGCATGGAAGGCGCGATCCAACTGGTCAAAGGTGAAGAGATGGGCCGCTTCAAACTCGGTTCCACGGTCATCAACCTGTTCACGCCTGGCAGCGTACAGTTCGCACCGCACCTGAACAACGGCACCGTAACCCGGATGGGCCAGGCTTTTGCTGAAGCCGCAGCCGCGCCAGAAGCCACCTTCGAAGGGAATTGATGCTGTGCGCCTGATTATCGCTTTATTGCTCAGCCTGCTACTGATCCAGCCGGCTCTCGCCGCCGCGATCCCCAATGAGTCCCAGTTACGGCAAGAACTGAAGCTGGCCGAGGGCAATAAAAACGCGCCTAATCAGGCGGAAACGGTTGAGGCGCTGCAAAGCGCCATCAACTGGCTCACCGAACGCAAAGAGTCGCAGAACAATTCCCAGCAGTATCAGCGGGTGATCGACGATTTCCCGAAGATGACGCAGGAACTGCGCCGCCAGCTTACCCTCGAAGAAACCAAAATCCTGCCCAACGGTGAAAACCTGCCCGCCAGCGATCTGGAACAGTTAATCCTGCAAACCAGCAGCCAACTGCTGGAACAGGCCCGCCTGTTGCAACAGGAACAGGACCGGACACGCGAGATCAGCGACTCTCTCAGCCAGCTGCCACAGCAACAAACCGAAGCTCGGCGCGCATTAACGGAAGTTCAGCGCCGCCTACAGGCTCAGGGCAATAACCAAACCACGCCATTGGCACTGGCGCAGCTTGCTCTGTTACAGGCAGAAGCGGCGGCACGTAAAGCGAAAGTGGATGAGCTGGATCTGGCTCAACTCTCGGCCAATAACCGCCAGGAACTGGCGCGGATGCGTGCCGATGTCTACAAAACGCGGCATGAAAAAATTGATGTCCAGTTACAGGCGCTGCGTAACAACCTCAACAGCCAACGCCAACGGGAAGCGGAACGGGCGCTGGAAAAAACCGAGCAATTGGCCGAACAGAATGGCGATTTACCCGCCAGCCTGCGCAAGCAGCTGCAAATCAACCGTGAACTTTCTGCTGCGCTGAACGATCAGGCGCAACAGATGGATCTGATCTCTTCCCAACAGCGCCAGGCCGCCGCACAAACGCTGCAGGTACGCCAGGCATTGAGCACCATCATTGAGCAGTCCCAATGGTTGAGCGCCTCTACTGCACTGGGGGAAACCCTGCGCGCCCAGGTCGCCATCTTGCCTGAAATGCCAAAACCCCGGCAGTTGGACAGCGCCATGGCCGATCTGCGCGTTCAACGCCTGAATTTTGAAAACCAGCTGGAAAGCCTGCCTCAGCGAGCTAAAGAGCTTAAACAAGACGACGGTAGCCCCCTGACCAGCGCCCAGCAGCGTATCGTCGATGCCCAGCTACGCACCCAGCGTGAGCTACTGAATTCGCTGCTTTCCGGCTGCGATACCCAGATCCTTGAGCTGACCAAACTGAAGGTGGCCAACACCCAGTTGGTCGATGCGCTGAACGAAATTCAGGATGCAGCGCACCGTTACCTGTTCTGGGTACCAGACGTCAGCCCCATCACACTGTCGTATCCGCTCAATGTGGCACAGGATCTGACCCGTGTACTGTCACTGGATACCCTGACGCAGCTCAGCGGCGCTTTCGTGATGATGGTCACTAGCCGGGAAACCTTGATCCCGCTGTTTGGTGCGGTGCTGTTGGTGATTTTCAGCATCAGTTCGCGCAAGCATTACCATGCGTTCCTGGCACGGGCCAGCAGTAGAGTAGGCAAGGTCACGCAAGATGAATTCCTGCTGACGCTGCGTACCGTATTTTGGTCAATCCTGGTGGCCTTGCCGCTGCCGGTCTTGTGGGCAGCGCTGGGCTTCGGCTTGCAGAATGCCTGGCCGTATCCGGTTGCTGTCGCAATTGGTGAGGGCGTCACCGCCACGCTGCCAGTGTTGTGGATCTGTATGATCAGCGCCGCCTTCGCCCATCCGCAGGGGTTGTTCATCGTGCATTTCGGCTGGCCGGTGAAGCAGGTTTCCCGCGCCATGCGTTATTACCAGATGTCGATCTGGCTGATCGTGCCGTTGATTATGGCGCTGATCACCTTCGACAATCTCAACGATCGCGAATTTGCCAATACCCTTGGCCGCCTGTGCTTCATTCTGCTCTGTCTGGCGCTGGCGCTGGTCACCAACAGCTTGAAGCGGGCCGGTATTCCACTGTATCTGGATAACAAAGGCTCCGGTGAAAATCTGATTAACACCGCGTTGTGGGGGCTGTTGCTTTCCGCACCGCTGATTGCTGCGCTGGCTTCCACCGTCGGCTATCTGACCACCGCACAGAAGCTGCTGGCACGCCTGGAGACCTCGGTTGCCATCTGGTTCCTGCTGTTGGTGATTTACCACATTATCCGCCGCTGGATGCTGATCCAACGGCGCCGTATCGCCTTTGATCGTGCCAAACAGCGCCGTGCCGATATCCTGGCGCAGCGTGCCAAAGGCGAAGAAGAATCCACACATACCCCTAACAGCATCGAAGGTGCGATTGAGGTAGATGAAACGGAAATCGATCTGGATGCCATCAGCGCCCAGTCGCTGAGGTTGGTGCGTTCGATCCTGACGATGGTGGCACTGGTCTCATTGATCGTCCTGTGGTCAGAGATCCACTCGGCCTTCGGCTTCCTGGAAAATATCAAGCTCTGGGATGTCAATTCCACGGTGAATGGCATCGATATCGCTCAGCCGATCACCTTGGGGGCGCTGCTGATCGCCATCCTGGTGCTGATCGTCACCATGCAGCTGGTGCGTAACCTGCCAGCATTGCTCGAGTTGGCGGTGTTGCAGCACCTGGATCTGACGCCTGGCACCGGCTACGCCATTACCACCATCACCAAGTATCTGTTGCTGCTGTTCGGGGCGATCCTCAGTTTTTCCTGGATCGGTATCGAGTGGTCGAAACTGCAATGGGTGGTCACCGCGCTCAGCGTGGGCTTGGGCTTTGGTATGCAGGAGATCTTCTCCAACTTTATTTCAGGCCTGATCATTCTGTTTGAAAAACCGATCCGCATCGGCGATACGGTGACAATCCGTAACCTGACGGGCACGGTTACCAAGATCAATACCCGTGCCACTACCATTTCAGACTGGGACCGCAAAGAGATTATCGTGCCTAACAAGGCCTTTATCACCGAGCAGTTTATCAACTGGTCGCTGTCCGACACGCTGACCCGTGTGGTGTTGACCGTACCGGCACCGGCAGAGGCGAATACGGAAGAGGTGACCAAGATCCTGATCAACTCGGCCGAACGTTGCTCACTGGTGCTGGATAACCCAACACCGGAAGCCTATCTGGTCGATCTGCAACAGGGTATTCAGATCTTCGAACTGCGTATCTACGCCGCCGAAATGGGCCACCGCATGCCGTTACGCCATGAGATCCACCAGTTGATCCTGGCGGGTTACCGTGAACACGGCATCACGCTGCCATACCCACCTTTCCAGGTTCGCACCGAGACGCTGTCGCGCATGACCAGTAATGGCCGCACACCGCCTTCAACTCCTCCGCGCAACACGCGCCGCGAGTCGGGCGGGCTATAAAAGCAAAAAGGGTTCGGCAAGCCGAACCCTTTTTCATTGAGGCAAAAACGTTATGCCCGGCTGACCGGAAACGCGATCACTTCGCTCAGGCTTTCGGCTCCCAACGCCAACATCACCAAACGATCGACGCCCAATGCCACGCCCGCACACTCCGGCATACCATGCTTCAGGGCATCCAGCAGGTTGTTATCAATCGGGTGCTCCGGCAAGCCACGCGCCACGCGTTTACGATTGTCCTGCGTAAAGCGCTGGCGCTGCTCATCGCCGTCGGTCAACTCGCGGAAACCATTCGCCAACTCAAGACCTTTGAAATAGACCTCGAACCGCTCTGCGACACGGTGATCTTCGGTGCTGATTTCTGCCAACGAGGCCTGTGAGGCCGGGAAGTGGTAAACGAATGCCGGTTTATCACGGCCGATATGGGGTTCGACGCCCACGGTAAACAGCAGTTGCAGCAGGGTATCGCGGTCTTCTTCCGTATCGGCAATGTTGCTCAGATCGAGCTTGGCCGCAGCCTCACGCAGCTGTGCCTTCTCCGCCGACAGCGGATCGAGATCCAGATGGCGCAGGAACGCCTGCTGATAGGACAGGGTTTCGGCGCTGTCGCAATCCAGTACCTGTTGCAGCAGATCGTCCACCTCGTTCATCAGGCGATACATATCATAGTGCGGGCGATACCATTCCAGCATGGTGAATTCAGGGTTGTGATGCCGCCCCGCTTCTTCATTACGGAAGCTGCGCCCCAGCTGATAGATCGGGCCGCTCCCTGCCGCCAGCAGACGCTTCATGTGGTATTCCGGGCTGGTCATCATGTACAGCGTCAGGCCATCTGCCGCGCCCGGGCCGACGAAACGCGTCTGGAACGGGACCAGGTGGATGTCGGTGACTGTCGCCTGGCTCATCGCCGGGGTCTCCACCTCCAATACGCCACGATCGGCAAAGAAACGCCGGATCTCAGCCAGTATCGCTGCGCGCTTCAACAAATTGGCGATGGGTGCACTTGGCTGCCAGCTTGCCGTTTCGCTCATGGTAATTACTCCGAAATCAAACAGGGGGTGCAGTCTACTCGCATCCTCTCAAGCAAACAAATTCTTGGCTATTGTGGGCGCTGGTCTACATTAAAATCATAAAAAACATATAAGCCATATAAACCACCGACAATCGCGCGAATCAAAGACAAAGGCGAGGCAACACCTTATTTTTGCAGGAATGCCTCTTGCGTAACGGTTAAAAGGCAAAACAATCGATCACATCAAATTTCTACTACTTAACTTTAGGTATAGTGATAACCCTATATTCGGTAGCAGTTATCTATCCTTAGTGTTTAGTTTTAAAAGTCACTGAATTTAGCTTAGCACCCGAAGCACCTTTATAAATATTAAGCATAGATTAATTAAATTGTCGTTTTAACGAGAACATTGGAGGAGTGCAGTGCAAACCTTTAACGCCGACCTAGCCATCATTGGTGCCGGGGGAGCTGGTTTACGGGCCGCTATAGCCGCCGCGGAAGCCAACCCCCAACTGAAAATCGCGCTGATATCTAAAGTATATCCAATGCGTAGCCACACGGTAGCCGCCGAAGGGGGCTCCGCCGCAGTCACTCAGGATCACGACAGCTACGACTATCACTTCCAGGACACCGTAGCCGGTGGCGACTGGCTGTGTGAGCAGGACGTGGTCGATCACTTTGTTCACAGCTGCCCACGTGAAATGGCCCAGTTGGAGCAATGGGGTTGCCCGTGGAGCCGTAAGCCAGATGGTTCGGTCAACGTGCGCCGCTTTGGTGGCATGAAGATTGAACGTACCTGGTTTGCCGCCGATAAAACCGGCTTCCACATGCTACACACCCTGTTCCAGACTTCGCTGAAGTATCCGCAAATCCAACGTTTCGATGAGCACTTCGTGTTGGACGTGCTGGTAGATGATGGCCAGGCGCGCGGCGTAGTTGCCATGAACATGATGGAAGGTACCCGCGTGCAGATCCGTGCCAACGCCGTCATCATGGCCACCGGCGGTGCAGGCCGTGTTTATCGCTATAACACCAACGGCGGCATCGTCACCGGCGACGGTATGGGGATGGCGTTCCACCACGGCGTGCCACTGCGCGATATGGAGTTTGTGCAATATCACCCAACCGGCCTGCCAGGTTCAGGCATCCTGATGACCGAAGGCTGCCGCGGTGAAGGCGGTATTCTGGTTAACAAAGACGGCTACCGCTACCTGCAAGACTACGGTATGGGCCCGGAAACCCCGCTGGGCGAGCCAAGAAACAAATATATGGAGCTGGGCCCGCGTGACAAAGTGTCGCAGGCTTTCTGGCATGAATGGCGTGCTGGCCGCACCATCGCCACCCCACGCGGCGACGTGGTCTATCTGGATCTGCGCCACCTGGGCGAGAAGAAACTGCTGGAGCGTCTGCCGTTCATCTGTGAACTGTCGAAAGCCTACGTGGGTGTCGATCCCGTTAAGGATCCAATCCCGGTCCGTCCAACCGCGCACTACACCATGGGCGGTATCGAAACCGATCAAAACTGTGAAACCCGCATCAAAGGCCTGTTCGCCGTCGGCGAATGTTCCTCGGTTGGCCTGCACGGCGCGAACCGCCTGGGTTCCAACTCGCTCGCTGAGCTGGTGGTGTTTGGGCGTGTGGCAGGTGAACACGCAGCCCGCCGCGCGCTGGAAAGTGGCCCGGCCAACGGCAGCGCTTTGGAAGCACAAGGCCGCGACGTGGAAACCCGCCTCAGCAATCTGATGAAGCAAGAAGGTAGCGAGAACTGGTCGAAGATCCGCGATGAAATGGGCCTGTCGATGGAAGAAGGCTGTGGTATCTACCGTACGCCGGAGCTGATGCAGAAAACCATCGATAAGCTGGCGGAGCTGAAAGAGCGCTTCAAGCGCGTCAAAATTACCGACAACTCCAGCGTGTTCAACACCGATCTGCTGTACACCATCGAGCTGGGCTATGGCCTGGACGTTGCCGAATGTATGGCGCACTCGGCCTTCAACCGTAAAGAATCGCGCGGCGCACACCAGCGTCTCGACGAAGGTTGCACCGAGCGTGACGACGTGAACTTCCTGAAACATACGCTGGCGTTCCATAACCCGAACGGTGCACCACGCCTGGAGTACAGCGACGTGAAAATTACCAAACTGCCACCGGCCCAGCGTGTTTATGGCGCCGCAGCCGAAGCGCAGGACAAAGAGAGAAAGGATAAGGAGCAGGCGAATGGCTGAGCTGAAAACCCTGAAAATCGAGGTCATGCGCTATAACCCGGAACGCGACGCCGAGCCGCATTTCGAGACCTTCAGCGTACCTTACGATGAGCAGACTTCGCTGCTGGACGCACTGGGCTATATCAAAGATAACCTGGCGCCAGACCTGTCCTACCGCTGGTCGTGCCGTATGGCCATCTGTGGCTCTTGCGGCATGATGGTCAACCGTGTGCCTAAGCTGGCCTGTAAAACCTTCCTGCGTGAATATACCGATGGCATGAAGGTTGAGGCGTTGGGCAACTTCCCGATCGAGCGCGATCTGGTGGTGGATATGACCCACTTTATCGAGAGCCTGGAAGCGATTAAGCCTTACATCATCGGCAACGATCGCAAGCCGGAAGATGGCCCGAACGTGCAAACCCCGGCGCAAATGGCGAAGTATCACCAGTTCTCCGGCTGCATCAACTGTGGCCTGTGCTATGCCGCTTGCCCACAGTTCGGCCTGAATCCGGAATTCATCGGCCCGGCGGCGATTACGCTGGCGCACCGTTATAACCTGGATAACCGCGACCACGGCAAGAAACAGCGTATGCCGCTGCTTAACGGCCAGAACGGTGTCTGGTCCTGTACGTTTGTTGGCTACTGCTCTGAAGTCTGTCCGAAACACGTCGACCCGGCCGCTGCGATCCAGCAGGGCAAGGTAGAGAGTGCCAAAGACTTCATGATCGCAATGCTGAAACCGCAATAAGGGAGGGGAGACAGCAATGACAACACAACGTAAGCCCTATGTGCGTACCATGACGCCAACCTGGTGGCAAAAGCTGGGTTTCTACCGTTTCTACATGCTGCGTGAAGGCACTTCGGTGCTGGCGGTGTGGTTCAGCATCGTGCTGATCTACGGCGTCTTTGCCCTGAAGGGTGGCCCTGAAAGCTGGGCCGGGTTTGTCGGCTTCCTGCAAAACCCGCTGGTGCTGCTGATTAACATCATCGCCCTGCTGGCCGCCGCACTGCATACCAAAACCTGGTTCGATCTGGCACCGAAAGCCGCCAACATTGTCGTCAACAGCGAGAAAATGGGGCCGGAGCCAATCGTTAAGGCGCTGTGGGCAGTGACGATCGTCGTCACCGTGATCATTCTCGCCGTAGCGTTACTGTAATCCGGAGGAAACATGATAAATCAATCACCTAAGCGCTCTGATGAGCCGGTTTTCTGGGGATTATTTGGCGCTGGCGGTATGTGGGGAGCGATCGTTGCTCCAGCTATCGTGCTGCTGGTCGGCATCCTGTTGCCACTCGGCCTGTTCCCTGGCGAAGCTTTAGGTTATGAGCGCGTCCTGGCGTTTTGCCAAAGCTGGATCGGCCGCCTGTTCCTGCTGCTGATGATCATTTTGCCATTATGGTGCGGGCTACACCGTATCCACCATGCCATGCACGATCTGAAAATCCACGTGCCTGCGGGCAAATGGGTGTTCTACGGCCTGGCTGCAATCCTGAGCGTCGTTACCCTGATCGGGGTCGTCACGCTGTAAGACCTCTGGCGGCCAACTCCCGTTGGCCGCCTATTCCGCTACTCCCACTCTTTCGACTACACTGTTTATCTGTAACTGAAAAACAGGAGTCACCCATGCGTTTTTGGTCAAAGCTTTGCGTCATTTTATCCGCCCTCGCTTCCGTTGCCTGTAGCGTGACACCCCCGAAGGACGTCAAGGTCATAGATAACTTCGATAGCAAACGCTATCTGGGCACCTGGTATGAAATCGCGCGTCTGGATCATCGCTTTGAACGAGGCCTGGAGCAGGTTACGGCCAATTACAGCCCGCGCACCGACGGCGGTCTGAAGGTGATTAACCGGGGTTTCGATAGCAAAAAACAGCAGTGGCAGGAGAGCGAAGGCAAGGCGTACTTTATCGGCTCGCCGCAAACGGCCTCGCTGAAAGTCTCATTCTTCGGCCCTTTCTATGGCGGCTATAACGTCATCGAACTCGATCCGGAGTACCGCTATGCGCTGGTTAGTGGCCCAAACCGCGACTATCTGTGGATATTGTCGCGCACGCCGACGTTGGAAGCCGCCACGCGCGACAGACTGGTGCAGATTGCCAAGGGCTACGGCTTTGATACCGAAGCGTTAATCTGGGTCAGTCAGCAGCCCACTCATTGACTGCTGAATTTTAGCCCCAGGATCCCGGCCACGATCAGGCACAGGCTGAGAATACGCATGATGTTGGTCGACTCACCGAGCAGCACCATGCCCATTACCGCCGCGCCCACCGCCCCAATCCCGGTCCACACGGCGTAAGCCGTGCCCGCAGGCAACGTTTTCATGGCGTGCGCCAGCAACACCATGCTCACCACCATCGCAGCGACGGTAATCAAACTGGGGGTCAAACGGGTAAAACCGTGGGTATATTTCAGGCCAATAGCCCAGACGACCTCTAACAGGCCCGCAAAAAGCAAAATGATCCATGCCATGACACTGGCTCCAGAACTTATGGGGTCGTCCCCAGACAACAGAAGCGCAGGCGGGTCGTCCCACTTGGCTGATTGAAGACGTGGATTATAGCAAACAAGAGAATTAAATGGGTATTCCACGGAAGGGAAAATCAAGCGCTGCCGTGGAATACCGTTGAACCCAAAGGAATTTACTGTGCGCTACGCTGGATCGCCTGACCACCAGCTTCAACATCTTTGCCCACACCTTCGGTAGTATTACAGCCCACCAGCGATGACAGGATCAACAAGGAAAAAATGGCGAAAATAGTTTTCTTCAGCATAAGATTACCCTTATTCGTTATTAGTGAAAAAGTGTAGCTCTCTAAGCGTAGTAAAAATCAGGAGGGTTGCCGGAATAAACGGATTTTTCTGCATTATCCGATTAATGGCGCTAATAGGTATCAGCTGGCACTGCGGGAAATCGCGCCGCCTAGGTGTTGAACGTCTTCACCAAAACCACGGAAGGTATTACAGCCGCTGAGGGACATCAGCAACAACAGAGAGACCACGGCCAACAGCGTTTTCTTCATCATGCGGTTCTGCCAACGTGTGACGGGAAGGGATAACACAGAGGAACCACGGGGGTTCCTCTGTGTTGAAACTTATTTAACGCGGGAGACGTATTCGCCAGAGCGGGTGTCAACCTTGATCACTTCGCCAATCTGCACGAACAATGGCACTTTAACTACGGCGCCGGTGCTCAGGGTAGCTGGCTTGCCGCCGGTACCTGCGGTGTCGCCTTTCAGGCCTGGATCGGTATCAGTGATTTCTGCTTCGATAAAGTTCGGTGGCAGAACAGCGATAGGACGGCCATCCCACAGGGTGACGATACATTCCGCGTTGTCCTGCAGCCATTTCGCTACGTCAGAAACGGTTTTCTCTTCAACTTGATGCTGTTCAAAAGTCTCAGGGTGCATGAAGTGGTAGAACTCACCGTCGTTGTACAGGTAGTTCATGTTGGTATCTACCACGTCCGCGCCTTCGCAGGAGTCGGTAGACTTAAAGGTTTTCTCAACGCGGGTGCCGGTCAGCAGGCGACGCATTTTTACACGCGCAAAAGCCTGGCCTTTACCTGGTTTGACGAACTCGCTGGATTCGACAGCGTAAGGTTCGCCTTCGAACATGATTTTAAGACCCGGACGGAAATCGTTGCTAGAATAAGTCGCCATGATGGCCCTCTGAAAATTTAAACTGGTAGCTTAGCCAAAAAAATGGCACACATTATAACCCAAAACACGGCGCATAGAGAAGATTGGTTGCATCAACTCGCCGATGTTATTACCGACCCAGATGAATTACTGCAGCTTCTGTCACTAAATACGCACCCGGAACTGCCACAGGGGCGCGATGCACGCCGCCTGTTTGCGCTACGCGTGCCACGAGCCTTTGCCGCGCGTATGCAACCCGGTGATGCCAATGACCCGCTGCTGCGCCAGGTACTGACCGCCAGCGCAGAATTCATCGATGCCCCAGGCTTCACGACCGATCCGCTGGATGAACAGCGCAGCGTGGTGCCGGGGTTACTGCACAAGTATCGCAACCGTGCCCTGCTGTTGGTAAAAGGCGGCTGTGCGGTTAACTGCCGCTACTGTTTCCGCCGTCATTTCCCCTATCAGGAGAACCAGGGCAACAAGGCAAACTGGCTTCAAGCGTTGGAGTATATCCGTCAACACCCGGAACTGGATGAAATTATTTTCTCCGGGGGCGATCCGCTGATGGCCAAAGACCATGAACTGGATTGGCTGATCGGGGAACTGGAGGCCATCCCACACCTCAAACGCCTGCGTATTCATACTCGCTTGCCGGTGGTGATCCCTGCCCGCATCACCGCCACGCTGTGCCAACGCTTCTCGGCATCGCGCCTGCAGGTGCTGATGGTCACCCATATCAATCATGCCAACGAGATTGACCCACCGCTGCGCGCCAGTATGGCACAGTTGCGTAGCGCCGGAGTGACGCTGCTGAACCAGAGTGTGCTGCTACGGGGGATCAATGATGACGCGGATACGTTGGCAACGCTGAGTAACGCCCTGTTTGATGCGGGTATCCTGCCCTACTACCTCCACGTGTTGGATAAGGTACAGGGCGCGGCCCACTTTATGGTCAGCGACGACGAGGCTCGTGCGATCGTGAAAAGTTTGCTAAGCAAGGTTTCCGGCTATCTGGTACCCCGTCTGACCCGTGAAGTCGGCGGCGAACCCAGCAAAACGCCGTTGGATCTGCGCCTGACGCAAAGCTGAGTGGCCTGCATGAATGCCAAAAGAGGAATGCCTAGGCATTCCTCTTTTGTTTTATACGGGTGCTTATGCCAGCGTTATGGACACTTATACACCTGGCCGATCATTTTGCTGTCCAGCGGTGCAAAACTTGAAAGCAGGTTCTGGCTTGGGCTGGTCGCACCGTAAATCACGTTGCCGCCCATTGCTGCTGCCTTGTTGCGCAGATCGTTAGCCGCGCCGCGCATAGAGCTGCCCTCACCACCGCTCCCCGACAGCCAGTTGCTCTGAGTGCCGGTGACTTCGCCTACCAACTGGCATTCTGCTGCGGGCTTGGTGTCGGTAAATTTGACCTGTTGACCTGCGGCGGTCAGTTCATTGGTGCTGCTGCACCCTGCCAGCAGCAGCGCTGCCGATAGACCCAGTAAGGCTTTAATCCGCATCTTGTTCCCCATATGATGTTGAGAATTACGCAAAAGCTTATCAGAAAGCGTTGCCATCTCTTAAGCATCCGTTGCCACCGGCCACAGGTGCCTGGTCAACGTCTTGAGCGACAGCTGATGAACTATCAGTTTACACGCTTAATGGATACGGTCTGCAAAAATATCATCAAATTCAGCACTGACGCATCGTTAGCCGCTGACGTTGAAAAAAACGGGCACGATATTCAGCCCCACACAGAAGAAAGGAATAAAAAAACCCGGCCGAAGCCGGGTTTTGTGGTTAGCTCACAGAGGTGAGGGGAATTACATCATTCCGCCCATACCCCCCATGCCGCCCATACCACCAGCGCCACCCATGTCTAACTTGTCTTCTTTCGGCAAGTCAGTGACCATGCACTCGGTGGTGATCATCAGGCCAGCTACAGAGGCCGCGTACTGCAGAGCAGAACGGGTCACTTTAGTTGGATCCAGGATACCCATCGCGATCATGTCGCCGTATTCTTCGGTGTAAGCGTTGTAGCCGAAGCTGCCTTCGCCTGCTTTCACCTTGTTGGCAATCACAGAAGCTTCTTCACCGGCGTTGATCACGATCTGACGCAGTGGAGATTCCATAGCACGCAGGGCAACTTTGATACCCACGTTCTGGTCTTCGTTATCGCCTTTCAGGCCAGCAATTTTGTCTGCTACACGGATCAGCGCTACGCCACCGCCAGCAACCACGCCTTCTTCTACCGCAGCACGGGTAGCGTGCAGGGCATCTTCAACGCGGGCTTTCTTCTCTTTCATTTCAACTTCAGTTGCGGCGCCAACTTTGATAACGGCAACGCCGCCAGCCAGTTTAGCAACACGCTCTTGCAGTTTTTCACGATCGTAGTCAGAGGTCGCTTCTTCGATCTGCTGACGGATCTGGGAGACGCGACCCTGAATGGTGGTTTCGTCGCCCACGCCATCGATGATGATGGTGGTGTCTTTGTTGATTACGATGCGTTTTGCCTGACCCAGATCTTCCAGGGTAGCTTTTTCCAGCTCCAGACCGATCTCTTCAGAGATCACGGTACCGGCAGTCAGGGTAGCGATGTCTTGCAGCATGGCTTTACGACGGTCGCCGAAGCCAGGTGCTTTAACCGCAGCCACTTTCACGATGCCACGCATGGTGTTAACCACCAGGGTAGCCAACGCTTCGCCTTCAACATCTTCAGCAATGATCAGCAGTGGTTTGCCCGCTTTCGCAACGGCTTCCAGCACTGGCAGCATTTCACGGATGTTGGAGATTTTCTTGTCAGCCAGCAGGATGAACGGGCTTTCCAGCTCGATAGAACCGGTTTCTGGCTTGTTGATGAAGTACGGAGACAGGTAGCCGCGATCGAACTGCATACCTTCAACCACGTCCAGCTCGTCTTGCAGGCCGGTGCCTTCTTCAACGGTGATCACGCCTTCTTTGCCCACTTTCTCCATCGCTTCTGCAATCAGTTTACCCACGGTTTCGTCGGAGTTTGCAGAGATGGTGCCTACCTGAGCGATAGCTTTAGAGTCAGAGCAAGGTACAGATAATTTTTTAAGCTCTTCAACCGCAGCGATAACCGCTTTGTCGATACCGCGCTTCAGGTCCATCGGGTTCATGCCGGCAGCCACAGCTTTCAGGCCTTCGGTGATGATGGATTGAGCCAGTACGGTTGCAGTGGTGGTACCGTCGCCCGCAGCGTCGTTCGCTTTAGAGGCAACTTCTTTCACCATTTGTGCACCCATGTTCTCGAACTTGTCTTCCAGTTCGATTTCACGAGCAACAGATACGCCATCTTTGGTGATGGTAGGAGCGCCGAAGGATTTATCCAGCACTACGTTGCGGCCTTTCGGGCCCAGAGTCACTTTTACTGCATCAGCGAGAACATTCACACCGCGGAGCATCTTCACGCGAGCGTCATTGCCGAATTTTACGTCTTTAGCTGCCATTGGTATTTCCCTTCAACTCGTTCAGTTCAGAAGATTTATAAAGCGTTATTACGCTTCAACAATTGCCAGAATGTCGCTTTCGGACATGATCAACACTTCTTCATTGTCGATCTTCTCTGCTTTCACGCCGTAACCGTCGTTGAAAATCACGATGTCGCCTACTTTCACATCCAGCGGCTGGATGTTGCCGCTTTCCAGAACACGTCCTTTACCAACGGCTACCACTTCACCACGAGTAGATTTACCCGCTGCAGAGCCAGTCAGAACGATGCCGCCAGCAGATTTTGATTCAACTTCTTTGCGCTTGACGATAACGCGGTCATGCAATGGACGAATACTCATTGAACGCTCTCCTGTAAGAAGGTTTCTATCAGATTTAGGGTTGTGCGCCAGATTATTGATACCGGCTCCGTGGGATTTGAAATGGGGGCGTTCCATCCCCCTTCAAGGGGCAGCAGCAAAAAAATTTTCGATTTGATGACCTACGGTGAACGCCATTAGCAAAAACGCGGCCAATCTCCCCCTCACCCCGACCCTCTCCCACTATACGGACCGGATAATACATGAGCACTTGTTTAGGGAGAGGGGGTAGTCCAGAGTCGCGGTCAGGTACCGGGGGCAAATGTAGCACGTTGAGTCCCCTTGTATGTTTAAGGTACTTTAATTACCCGCCCAAAGGCGGGTAGACTTTAACCGAGTTGTACCTGACGCTACAGCCCGATTCCCCTCTGGGACAACAAGCCCGTGGGAGAGCTTATGGCGTGGCGTCAGTTTTCCTGTTAACCCGAACAGCTGCCAGGGCGGCATCAGCCAGCCCGTATCTTACAAGGCCGGGAGACTTGAAATGACTGAACATGCAACCGTCGGTATCGACATTGCCAAAGACACTTTTGACGTATACATCGACCCAACTCGTCAGCTTCTGCATCTGGATAACACACCGGAAGGCCATCAGCAGTTGCTGAGTTCGCTCTCTGCCATCACCGTCAAGCTTGTCGTGATGGAGGCGACAGGCCGATATCACTCGTTGCTGGCCGCCACGCTTGAGTTGGCTGGGTTACCCGTGGCCGTGGTCAATCCACGCCAGGTAAAAAACTTCGCTCGTGCGCTAGGGACCCTGTACAAAACCGACCCGAATGATGCGCGTATCATCTGCGAGTTTGGCCGGAGAATGGAGCCCGAAGCCCGCCCCACACCGGATGAACAGACGCAGCGTCTGGCCGGGATGGTGACCCGCCGTCGCCAACTGGTCGATAACAGGACCATGGAGATAAACCGCTATAAAAGCTGCGATGACGTGGTGGTCTCAGCGGGCATCAAGCGGCATATCGACTGGCTGACCGCTGAAATCCGGGATGCAGATGACGATATCGACAGGCAAATAAAAGTGATGCCTCTGTGGCGGGAAAAGGCGACGTTGTTGGAGGAAGTCAAAGGTATCGGGCCGACAACGATGGCGGTGCTTCTTGCGATGTTGCCGGAGCTGGGGAGGCTGAATCGGCACAAAATAAGCGCGTTGGTTGGCGTGTGTCCCTATGCCCATGACAGTGGAAAAATGAAAGGGAAGCGAAGTATCTGGGGAGGGCGAAGCGCGGTGCGTTCAGCGCTATACATGGCGACCTTGTCAGCGGTGCGGTACAACCCGACAATCCGGGAGTTTTACGAGCGCCTGACAGGGCGTGGAAAACCGTTCAAGGTGGCGGTGACCGCCTGCGTGAGAAAGCTGCTAACCATCCTGAATGCGATGCTGCGGGATAATAAAAAATGGGTGACAAATTAATCATCACCCGTTGATTTTAAACACAGCTGCTCTCCCTTTGGGAGAGGGTTAGGGTGAGGGGAGATATCAGCGATCGTCACGCTTGTCGTGATCGTCGGGTTGATGATCCAAGGTGAAGCGGTCGTCTTGCTTGCGCTGGAATTCTCCGTCGAAGGTGTTGCCATTAGCGGCACCTCCGCCTTGACCCCAACCACCTGGGCGATAAATGTTCAGATGCGGCATCAGCTTCAGTGTCAACGATTTCTGCACCGGCGGCAACAGCAGCAACAGGCCAAGGAAATCGGTGAAGAAGCCCGGTATCACCAGCAGGAAGCCCGCAAGTACCAGTGAAACGCTTTTCACCATCTCCGCTGCCGGGCTTTCGCCCGCCGCCAGCTTCTGTTGCATCTGCACAAAGGTCTTCATGCCCTGATTACGCACCAGGGAAACGCCGACGCAGGAGGTAAACACCACCAGCAGCAGCGTCATTGCCACGCCGAACACGGCGGCAACTTTGATAAACAAGGATATCTCTATGTAAGCCAGTAGAAATATCAGCAGTAACGGTAACCAGCGCACCTGGTTCTCTCCTCTAGGTAGAGTCGGCGTACCCGCCCGATGGCGCATACGTGATAAATGGGGCCACTAATCGGCCAACCTTCTTAAAATGGGGGCTTCCCGCCGCCATTTCAACCGGGCGATCTTTTTTATTCTCTATGTTACAAACGTGAAGCTCTTCACAGAAATCAAAAGCTGTCATTTGCTGAAGCACCAGATAGTGATCTACGTTCATTCATTTATTACCAACCAGCATATGATCTGGGCAGCGACAATAGCTGCGGTCAATACTTCCGCAGTTGGCCCGCTCGGCAACATTATTTTGTTATCCTGCACATAATTATATTCGGCAGCAACATAGAGAAGGTTCTCATGTCAAACAACATTCGTATCGAAGAAGACCTATTAGGAACACGTGAAGTCCCTGCAGAAGCCTACTACGGTGTTCATACTCTGCGTGCGATTGAAAACTTCTATATCAGCAACAGTAAAATCAGCGACGTTCCTGAGTTTGTGCGCGGCATGGTGATGGTGAAAAAAGCCGCCGCCATGGCAAACAAAGAGCTGCAAACCATCCCACGTAAAATTGCCGACGTCATCATCCAGGCATGTGATGAAGTACTGGATAAAGGCAAATGCATGGATCAATTCCCGGTGGATGTGTTCCAGGGCGGTGCTGGCACCTCGCTGAACATGAACACCAACGAAGTACTGGCAAACATCGGCCTGGAGCTGATGGGCCACCAGAAGGGTGAATACCAATACCTGAACCCTAACGATCACCTCAACAAGTGTCAGTCTACCAACGACGCTTACCCAACCGGGTTCCGCATCGCGGTTTACGCCTCCAACCAGAAACTGATCGATGCTATCAACCAACTGCGTGAAGGGTTTGACCGTAAGGCCAAAGAGTTCGAAACCATCCTGAAAATGGGCCGTACCCAGTTGCAGGACGCGGTGCCAATGACCCTGGGCCAGGAATTCCACGCCTTCAGCGTGTTGCTGAATGAAGAAACCCGTAACCTGCACCGTACCGCAGAGTTGCTGCTGGAAGTGAACCTGGGCGCGACGGCGATCGGTACCGCGCTGAACACCCCGGAAGGTTACCAACACCTGGCGGTTAAGAAACTGGCGGAAGTCAGTGGCCTGCCGGTGGTCCCTGCCGAAGACCTGATCGAGGCCACCTCCGACTGTGGCGCCTACGTGATGGTGCACAGTGCGCACAAGCGCCTGGCGGTCAAACTGTCCAAGATCTGTAACGACCTGCGTCTGCTGTCTTCCGGCCCACGCGCTGGCCTGAACGAAATCAATCTGCCTGAACTGCAGGCCGGTTCTTCCATCATGCCAGCCAAAGTGAACCCGGTGATCCCAGAAGTGGTTAACCAGGTTTGCTTTAAGGTGATCGGCAACGACACTTGCGTTACCATGGCCGCCGAAGCAGGCCAGTTGCAGTTGAACGTGATGGAACCGGTAATTGGCCAGGCGATGTTTGAATCCATTCACATCCTGACCAATGCCTGCTATAACCTGCTGGAAAAATGCATTAACGGTATTACCGCCAACAAAGAAGTGTGCGAGTACTACGTATTTAACTCTATCGGTATCGTTACCTATCTGAACCCGTTCATTGGCCACCACAACGGTGACATTGTCGGCAAGATCTGTGCTGAAACCGGCAAGAGCGTACGTGAAGTCGTGCTGGAACGCGGTTTACTGACCGAAGCTGAGCTGGATGACATCTTCTCCGTAGAGAACCTGATGCACCCGGCCTATAAGGCGAAACGCTATACAGATGAAAATGAACAATAATAGACTCATCCGGTAGCCTGAAAGGCACGCTAATCCTCTGGATAGCGTGCCTTTTTTCTTTCTAAGAATACAAAGTTGCAACCTTTGGTTTTCATAAAAATCCATTTTAAGGGGTAAACACTATGCTAGTAGTAGAATTGGTGATCGTTCTACTGGCCATCTTTTTGGGGGCCAGGCTGGGCGGTATCGGAATAGGCTTTGCAGGCGGTCTTGGGGTATTGGTGCTGGCGATGATCGGCGTTAAGCCAGGCAGCATTCCCTTCGACGTTATTTCAATCATTATGGCGGTTATCGCCGCTATCGCCGCCATGCAGGTCGCTGGCGGGATGGACTACCTGGTGCAGCAAACCGAAAAACTGCTGCGCAAAAATCCAAAATACATCACCATTCTGGCCCCAATCGTCACCTATTTCCTGACCATCTTCGCCGGTACCGGTAATATCTCCCTCTCGGCCCTGCCGGTGATTGCAGAAGTGGCCAAAGAGCAAGGCATCAAACCTTGCCGCCCACTGTCTACTGCCGTGGTTTCCGCGCAGATTGCCATTACCGCCTCGCCTATCTCGGCAGCGGTGGTGTACATGTCTTCCGTTATGGAAGGCCACGGTGTGAGTTATCTGCATTTGCTGATGGTGGTGATCCCTTCCACCTTCCTGGCCGTGATACTGATGTCGCTGCTGGTTACCTGGCTGTTTGACTCCAAGCTGTCTGACGATCCGGTGTATCAAAAACGCTTCGAAGAAGGTCTGGTAGCCCTGCGTGGTGAGAACGTAATCGTGATCAAACCGCGTGCGAAAACCTCCGTGATGCTGTTCCTGGCTGGCGTACTGAGCGTAGTGGCTTATGCCATCATCAACAGCCCAAGCATGGGGCTGGTGACGACGCCGCTGATGAACACCACCAATGCCATCCTGATCATCATGCTGAGCGTGGCCACCCTGACCACCATCCTGTGCCGTGTCGAGACCGACCTGATTTTGAACTCCAGCACCTTCAAGGCCGGGATGAGCGCCTGTATCTGTATCCTGGGCGTGGCCTGGTTGGGTGACACCTTTGTGCAGGCCAACCTTGACTGGATTAAAGAGACTGCGGGTACCGTGATCCAATCCCATCCTTGGTTACTGGCGGTGATCTTCTTCTTCTGTTCGGCGTTGCTGTACTCTCAGGCCGCCACTGCCAAGGCGTTGATGCCGATGGCGCTGGCCCTGAACGTCACCCCGCTGACGGCGATCGCCTCCTTTGCTGCCGTTTCTGGCCTGTTTATTCTGCCAACCTACCCTACCCTGGTGGCGGCGGTACAAATGGACGATACCGGAACGACGCGCATCGGGCGCTTCGTGTTTAACCACCCGTTCCTGATCCCTGGCACCTTGGGCGTGGCGTTTGCCGTCATCTTCGGCTTCCTGATTGGTAGCGTTATTCTGTGATCCTCAAGCGGGGCTTCGGCCCCGCTTTCTCCTCCTCATTCTCCTGCTGCTGATAATCTAACCTTCTAGCCAACACCGCTTCAGGGTATAGTGCCCTGTTACCAAACCTGGTTGAGAGGGCCGAAGATGTCTGATTGCGAAGCTATCGTCATACTCTGTACCGCACCCGATGAAGCCACGGCGCAAGAGCTGGCGGCACGCGTCCTGGGAGAGAAACTGGCGGCCTGCGCCACGCTGCTGCCTGGGGCAACATCGCTGTATTACTGGGAAGGGAAACTGCAACAGGAATACGAAGTGCAGATGCTGTTTAAAAGCGATCGCCAGCATCAACAAGCGCTACTCACCTACCTGAAACAACATCACCCGTACCAGACACCCGAACTGTTGGTGCTGCCGGTGATGGCTGGAGATAAAGATTACCTGTCATGGATCAACGCCTCATTAAACTGATATTGCTGCTTTGCAGCCTGTTCTTTCTGCCGACTGCGGCCCAGGCTTCACTGTTCGGCCAAAACGCGGGCAACCAGTTCGTCCCCGTCGATCAGGCATTTGCCTTTGATTTTAAACAACAGGGCCCCCAGCTGACGCTAAGCTGGCAAATCCGCCCTGGTTACTACCTGTACCGCCAGCAAATCAAGCTGGTGCCACAGCAGGCAACGCTAGGCCAGTTCGAGCTGCCCGCCGGGCTGAAGCATAAAGATGAATTCTTTGGTGAAGTAGCGATATTCAAAGAGCCATTGGCGCTGAATATTCCCCTGTTGCAGGCGGGAGACAATGCCAGCCTGAGCGTCACCTACCAAGGGTGTGCTGAGGCCGGTTTCTGCTATCCACCGGAAACCCGCGTGATCCCACTGAGCGCAGTGGCGCTGGCCGCAGAGCCCGCAGCACCGGTAGCCGTAGCACCAGCAGAAACAGCACCGGCCAATCTGCCCTTCTCCCCTCTGTGGGCCTTGTTGATTGGTATCGGTATTGCGTTTACCCCTTGCGTGTTGCCGATGTATCCGCTGATTTCCGGCATTATCCTGGGCCGTGAGCGGCCGCACAGCAGCGGGCGCATTCTGGTGCTGGCCGTGGTGTATGTGCAGGGCATGGCGCTGACTTATACCCTGCTCGGCCTGGTGGTTGCCGCCGCCGGGTTACAGTTCCAGGCCGCGCTGCAACACCCTTACGTGCTGATCGGCCTGTCGGTGCTGTTTGTCGCCCTGGCTCTGTCCATGTTCGGCTGCTACTCCTTGCAGCTCCCCTCATCACTGCAAACGCGGCTCGCCAACTGGAGCAACACCCAGCAGGGTGGCTCGCTGGTGGGCGTGTTTGTGATGGGCGCTCTGGCAGGCCTGATCTGCTCGCCATGCACCACCGCCCCGCTCAGCGCTATCCTGTTGTACATCGCCCAAAGCGGCAATATGTGGGCCGGTGGTGGCACGCTCTATCTGTATGCCTTGGGGATGGGTATCCCGCTGGTGATTGTGACGCTGTTCGGCAACCGCCTGCTGCCACGCAGCGGCCCGTGGATGCAGTACGTCAAGGAAGCCTTTGGCTTTGTGATCCTGGCGCTGCCGGTGTTCCTGCTTGAGCGGGTGATCGGCGACGTCTGGGGGCTGCGCCTGTGGAGCCTGCTCGGCCTGGCATTCTTCGGTTGGGCATTCGTCCTGAGCCTGAAATCATCCCGTGGCTGGACGCGAGCTGTCCAAGTGCTGCTGTTGGCGGCGCTGGTGATTTCGGCGCGTCCATTGCAAGACTGGGCATTCGGTAACACCGCCTCTGAGCAGGCGGCCCAGCCGCATCTGAACTTCACCCGTATCAGTAACGTTGAGCAGCTTAACCAGGCGCTGCAACAGGCGCAGGGCAAGCCGGTAATGCTGGATCTGTATGCGGACTGGTGTGTCGCCTGCAAAGAGTTTGAGAAGTACACCTTCAGCGATCCAGCGGTGCAGACCCAATTGGCCGATACGGTGTTGCTGCAGGCCGACGTAACGGCCAACAATGCCGAGCAGGCAGCCTTGCTCAAGCACTTGCAGGTGCTTGGCCTGCCGACCATTTTGTTTTTTGACCGAGATGGCAAAGAGTTACCCGCAGCCCGCGTGACGGGCTTTATGAACGCAGAAGCCTTCGACGCACATTTGCAGAAAACCACTCGGTAAACGACACTGAGTTTCAGAACATTTTTTGGAGGGAGCACTAGTGCAACGTGAACAGGTTTTAAATACAGCCCTGGAGCTGTTGGAAAAACAGGGCCTGGCGACCACCACCTTGGAAATGCTGGCAGAAAAACTGGGTGTGCCATACAGCGATTTCAAACCGTTCTGGCCGGACCGTGAGGCACTGCTGTATGACTGCCTGCGCTACCACGGCCAGCAGATTGATACCTGGCGCCGCCAGTTGCAGCTTGATGAGACGCTGAGCCCGCAGCAAAAGCTGCTGGCGCGTTACGACGTGCTGGCAGAACACGTGCAGAATGAACGTTACCCTGGCTGCCTGTTTATTGCCGCCTGTAGCTTCTTCCCAGAGAGCGACCACCCGATCCATCAACTGGCCGAACAGCAGAAGATCACCTCGCTGGACTTCACCCGCGATCTGTTACGTGAGATGGATGCCGACGACGCCGATTCGGTAGCGCAGCAAATGGAACTGGTGCAGGAAGGCTGCCTGAGTAAATTGTTGATAAAACGCCAGTTGCAGGATGTGGCCGTCGCCAAACGGCTGGCCGAAGATATCTTGCATATTGCCCAATGCCGTCAGTTCGGTGCGTTAAGCTAAAGCGTGATATGCAGTGACCTGGTGGCAACAGAGGCAGAATTACGCGGCCTTTGCCTGAAAAGCCAGCAATCGGCGCTGTTTTCACGTTTTTCGACACAAATCCGTTGACGCCGCACGGCCAATACGGTTTAATGCGCCCCGTTGCCCGGATAGCTCAGTCGGTAGAGCAGGGGATTGAAAATCCCCGTGTCCTTGGTTCGATTCCGAGTCCGGGCACCACTATTTAGAAGAACCCGCCTATGGCGGGTTTTTTGCTTTCCAGCCTGACTCAACGATTGCCTAATACTCTCATCCAACCAGCCCCCACTAGCTTTACTCAGCATCAAGCCCTTGTGCGACTACAATCAAAAGTAAAGTCTGATTCGCTAATATTGCCCCTCTTTCACTATCAGTAGGCCTGTTTATGGCTCCACTGACGCAAAAAATCCGTGCAGCCAAACGTAATACAAGTCCTATAAGCTCGCAGACGACGGCAACATGCTTTTGCTCGTTCATACCAACCGCTTTTCTGAGAAGTGACAGGAATGACATCAGGCGATCCGGGTTACGGGTACCTCATTAAAACAGCATAAAAAAACACCTGATTGTCCCCCGGTCATCAAGGAAGCAACTATTGTTAAGGTACGGGCTGTTTGTCTGCTTAAGGCTCCCACCACAGATGTTAGCGGAAAGACCCCAAAGAAGCCGTACCACCTAAATAATCTTGTCATTTTGCGAGGTGCACATGCTTTATGTTGATATCCCTAGCCGTGAAGAATATGCCTATTTAGCTGATATTCATGCGGATGCTTGTATCTCGATTTATCTTGAAACCTCGCCTCTACGCCAGCACTTAGAGGCCAGTAAAATTCAACTTGGTAACTTCATCAAGGAGGCGTTGCTGCAGGTTGCAGACAGCGGCCTGGATAAACGCCGTGTTGCCTTGTTGGAAGAACAGCTTCGTTCAGTGTTGGAAGATGAGTCATTTTGGGACCTGCATGCACGCAGCCTGGCGGTGCTTGCAACACCAGACAGTATCCGAACTTACCGGCTGGCCAATGAGCTATCCAATCGACTTGAAGTGGGCAAACGTTTCTACCTTAAACCATTATTACGTGCGTTAACCTTCCCACATTCGGCCTACATCCTTGCACTCTCTGAAAACCAGACACGCCTGATAGAATTTTTTGCTGATGCTCCCGCAGAAGAGATGACAGTGCCAGAGATGCCCACCACCATGAAGGATGCCATGGGGGATGCAGCATTGAATGACCACCACCATGGCGCGACACATCACAAAGTGCGACTGGCGCAATATACTCGCAAAATTGACCAGGCATTACGTCCACTGTTTGCCAGACATGATTCTCCGCTTATCCTTGTCAGTACCGAGCCGCTGGCCTCGATCTACCGTTCAACAAACTCATTGGCTAACCTGGCAGAGGAAACGCTTTTCAAAAATGCTGAGCACCTTGGTACTTCTGAATTAGTAACGTTGGTGCGGCCATTAATGGATAACTATTATCAGGAGCAATTGAACGCGTTAGCCTCGCGCTTTGAAACACGCTTAGGAGAACGCCGGGTCACTCAGGATCTTTCAGATGCGGCAAGAGCAGCCACGTTCGGCGCTATTGATTTGCTACTGATTAACCTCGACTGCAAGCTGAAAGGCATCATTGATGAGCAAGGATTAATCACTTTCAGTGACAACGATGAGGATGACGCCTACGATTTAATTGATGAGATTGCCAAAAGAGCGATGGCTACCGGAGCAAGAGTTTTAGCCGTACGCAGCGACGATTTACCTTCCGGTGCCGATCTTAACGCCATATTACGTTTCCCACTATAAAAGACTCTGTCTGGTCAAGGAAGGTGCGATCAAATTAGGTCGCACCTTCTTGGATAGCCAGCACCGAGGAGCAAACTTCCGTAAAATCAATTCTCATCAGAGAGAAGTTTTAAACACGCCGCTTTGACTTCTTCCATTAGTTGTTTAGCCAGTAGGGTCACGCCAACCGGTTCGTTTACGGCTGGTAAAAATATGTTGGTAGCAACGGTGCCTCTGCAAGCTCACAATATTACCGTTGGGCTGGATACATCGAATGGAACCTTGTTATTTTCCCATCATATTTGCGGCTGACTTAGCCGCTGTTCTGGATTAATTGGCCTTCAGAGATATGGTGGCCTCACGGGTTCAGGTTCCCCAAACAAACTCCTCGGCAATATGTGTGTAATGACATTAACGTTACGCACCTGTATACGTAGCATCCAGTAATACATTGAGGATTTCACCATGTCGGCAGCTAATAGTGTTCCCGTAAAGCGTGAGACATTAAATCTGCGGATCAAAACCGCTGAGCGTGAGCTTATTGATCGTGCCGCAAAAGCCAGAGGAAAAAACCGCACTGATTTCGTGCTAGATGCCGCTCGTGCTGCCGCTGAAGAGGCATTGATCGAACAGCATATTATCATGGCCGCTCCAGAAGCCTATCAAGAGTTCCTGACACGTTTGGATCAGGCCCCTGCACCCAATGATGCATTACGCAAGACCATGCGTTCTGTTGCACCGTGGGATCAAAAAAAGTGATCTCCGCTCCTCAACCTCTCCGTGCCGAGCACGTCAGAACAGCTTTTTGCTGTGGCGTGGAAAGCATGGATAATTGGCTGAAGCAGAGGGCAATAAAAAGCCAGCTAACGGATTCGTCTCGTACTTTCGTTTGCTGTGATGACATGAAAATAATGGCCTATTACTCTCTGGCATCCAGCGCCGTAATGACTAATGCAGCCCCTGGCCGTTTTCGCCGCAATATGCCCGACCCTATACCGATGGTGGAATTGGGACGGCTAGCGGTGGATCAAGCGTTGTATGGGCAGGGGGTTGGGCGTGCATTAGTGCGTAATGCCGGATTACGGGTAATCCAGGTTGCGGAAACCATTGGCATTCGCGGGATGCTGGTGAATGCGTTATCCGTTGAAGTCAGAGAATTCTATCTACGAGTGGGATTTGAACCTTCCCCCCTCGATCCGATGATGCTGATGATAACGTTGGGGGATTTGATCGAGAGTCTTTAGTGGGGGAAAGTAACGGGATAATACGACCTAAGGTGAGGGGCGCTCGCAACTGATTTTTTGAAGCTTTATTGCGCTCCCTCCTCAGCGGACTACTCGGCGTAAGCGGGTTGAAAAACAGTGCGCCCGATCTGACACGCTGCATCGAGGTAAGCCTTTGGCTCCCCCAGTTCTGGCAGCAGTAGCATTTCAGATGTCTTAACCGAAGCGCCACAATAATCAAAAATACCGTGCGTTATCTGTGCGTTAAAGGCATCGGTAAAGCCGTGACGGTCATAAACGCCCTTGCTTGCCGCCCCAAGAGCAACCAAATGCACCGGTAAATGCCCCAATTTCTTGACCACCGCCCCATCTGCCGTCTCTTCATAAGCCCAGCCATTGGAAAATACGCGGTCTACCCAGCCCTTCAGTAAGGCAGGCATACTCCACCAGTAGATTGGGAACACCAGAACCAGGGCATCCGCGCTATCGATACGCTTCTGCTCGGCCAGAATATCCGCGGGAACGGTGGCCATTTTTAAAAATGCGGCGATATCAGCAGCACCGTACACCGGATCGAAACCTTCCTGAGTGAGATCGGCAATTTCAAACGTATTGGCAGGATCGGCGGCCGCTATCCCTTCGGCAATGGCGGCTGCAACGCCATGGGTTAATGACATATCGAGAGGATGGGAAACAACGATGAGTGCGTGCATTGGGGGTGGCTCCTATTGTCAGGGCGAGGTATAAAACGTACTCTATATACCAACAGTAAGTTACCACCGGTAAGTTACCTTTAGTATATAACGCTGTCAACGGGTAAACATGGCTATGGTCTCCAAACCACATTCGCGAGTTCGGCTATCGAGAGAAGAGCGTTATCAGCAGTTGCTGGCAACCGCATGGGAAATCATTCATGAAGAAGGCACCGAAGCGCTGACGCTCGGCCATCTGGCAGAACGCTCGGGCATCACCAAGCCGGTCGTGTATGACCATTTCACCAACCGTTCGGGCCTGTTTGCCGCGCTATATCAAGAATTTGATTATCGTCAAACCGCGCGGATGGATGAAGCCATCCAAAATACCCAACCGGAGCTGGAGGCCTTAGCCTCGGTGATTGCCACTTCCTACATTGAGTGCGTGCTGCTGCAAGGCCGTGAAATGCCTAGCGTCATGGCTGCACTAGCCGGTACGCCCGAGCTTGAGAAAATCAGGAATGATTACGCCGTGGTGTTCATCGAGAAATGCCGCCAACTCTTTGCCCCCTTCTGCTGCGATAACCAGCTTCAGGACGCCGCACTATGGGGTATGCTCGGCTCTGCGGAAGGGTTGTCCTACGCCACCAGCTGTGGCGCGATTACGGCAGCCCAGGCAAAGGAAGAGTTATTCAGCATCATTATTTCGATGGTGCAGCGAAGTGGCGATCGGCCCGATATGGCTATGCCATAATAAGCACAGTGTTGCCCCTCATCATGGAAGAGAGTTATGCCGACGATCGTTACCCACGCCGCAGTGCCGTTATGTCTTGGTTTAGGGTTGGGCCAGAAAATCATACCGCCCCGCTTGCTGCTCGCGGGCGTGATACTGTCTATGCTGCCGGATGCCGACGTATTAGCGTTTAAATTCGGCGTGGCTTACGGCAATCAGTTTGGCCATCGCGGTTTCACGCATTCACTGCTGTTTGCGTTCCTGATGCCTAGCTTGGCACTGCTGTTCTACCGCTGGTTCAAGACTAACCCCGTCAAGACCTGGTTATTCCTGTTTATCTCGCTGTTATCCCACAGTTTGCTGGATTCGGTGACCACCGGGGGCAAAGGCGTCGGCTGGCTATGGCCATGGAGTGATGAGCGTTTCTTTGCGCCTTGGCAGGTGATCCGCGTAGCGCCGTTTAGCCTCGAGAAATACCTGACTCCTGCTGGGCATGCGGTGATCATGTCGGAATTACTGTGGGTTTGGTTGCCAGGTGCCATCTTGATGATCGGCATGATAGCGCTGCGTAAGTTCATGCAGCGCCAGTGAGAGATTGATTAGATAGGCGGGCGCAGCATGCAGCGCCCCGCTGTGAGCCGGTTAAGGTTTGTAAGCGGCTTAACCGACAAAATCAATTCTGGTCAGCATCAACGTCCCTTGCTGTAGAGTAAACTCCACACGCATTCCCCCTTCACAAACCTCTGACAGCCCAGGGATCATCAGGTTTGAGCCAGTGCCGATAAATACAGCGAGCGTTCCACCCTCAAAATCCCCCGATCCGACCGAATCGCAGGTGCCTTCAACCAACACTTTCTTAGTCCCATCATTGTAATAGAACTGCCCGTCCTCCTCGGCTGGGAAGTATTTTCTGGCTTGCTCCAAAGGGGTTAATGAGTTCACCCGGAAATCAGTCACCTGCTTTTTAGCGAGATTGACACCCAGCAGCGGTATTTCCTTCAAGCCATCCCTGATTTGCTGCGCATAGTGGTCAAACAGTGCAGGGGTAATGCTCTGTTGATGTTCATCAGGCGTTCCTGCCAGAAAGGTATCAGCGACGTTCTCAAGCGGGAAGACAATATGCGCCTTTAAATAGGCCATATCCGCCGTCTTGACCGCCTGTTGGAATAGCTGGAACTGAGTGAGCATCTCAACCTTGATGCCATCATCGATCTCCTGAACGAGTGGCTGATTCACCGCTTCCAGCAACTTTTGTTCGGTGATCGCCGCGGCAGGCCCACTGAAGCTACACTTCTCCACCGTCTTGCTTTCAACCATCAGCGCCTGCCACTCTGCCTTGCCATCTTTGGCCATAATGGCATCGTAGTAATTCATCCCTTGCCGATCCTGGCTCTCTTCCCCTTCCAGCCGCCCGCAGAAATACGCCATCTTGCCGGTTGTGCACAGGTGAGAAACCACAAATCTGGGTTGGGTAATAGCCCCTTGATAACTGCGCCGGACCGCATCAAGCAACGGCTTACGCTCGGCATCATAAAGACCGACGTTTTGGCACCCGCTCGCAGCGGGTTCATCTTGAAGAGTACTATGGCATTGGGCCTGCGCTGGTGAGTCGACATAAGAGTCAAAATTGCTCACCGTCGTCCAGAAGCCTTCCGCTGACTGCTGCAATTCTCGATCGTAGACCACCGTCTTGCCGTTAATTTTGGCGCTACCGCTGCCATCATTGGTTTTGGCAGTGGCACAGAAATACGCCTGCGAGCCGGAAACGCTCAGTTGTTTAACCACAAACTGGATATCGGTGGGATAGCCGATATTGGCACGCATCTGATCCAGAATGACACGCCGTAGCGGATCGTTGGCATCCAGCGTCTGCCCTTGAACATAGGGGGATAACAACACCAGCAACAGCGCATATCTTTTCATTGGGTAAATCTCATCCTGAGCAGACCTTACAGAGAGCGCTAGTATTGGAACAATTTGGCCATCATTCAATAAAAAACCCGCCAACGGCGGGTTTTGAGAAAAAAAGAGGGAGTTACTTAAGCCTGATTGGCAGGGGTCACTTTACTGGCCAGGAACTCCTGTTCGTAGGCCAGCGACTTTTTACGGTCGAACTGATGTTCCCATTTGGCAATCACCAACACCGCCAGCGCATTGCCCACCACGTTCAGAGCCGTACGCGCCATATCGAGGATACGGTCAACGCCGGCGATAAACGCCAAACCTTCCAGCGGAATACCTACGCTGCCCAAGGTCGCCAACAGCACCACAAAGGAGACACCCGGCACACCGGCAATCCCTTTTGACGTCACCATCAGCGTCAGCACCAGAATGATCTCTTGCCCCAGCGACAGCTCAATACCGTACAGCTGTGCAATAAAGATGGCGGCAATACTCTGGTACAACGTAGAACCGTCCAGATTGAAAGAGTAGCCGGTAGGTACCACAAAGCTGGTGATGGATTTTGGCGCGCCGTAGGCCTCCATCTTTTCGATAATACGCGGCAACACGGTTTCCGAACTGGCCGTTGAGTAAGCCAGGATCAGCTCTTCTTTCAAGATGCGGATCAGCGTCCAGATACGCAGGTTACACAGCCGTGCAACGGCCCCCAGAACCACCAAACCAAAAAAGGCAATAGCGAAATAAACCAGCACTACCAGTTTGGCCAACGGCAAGAGCGAAGCGAAACCGAAGTTGGCAACCGTGACCGAGATCAGACCAAACACCCCAATAGGGGCGTAACGCATGATCATGTGTGTCACCTTGAACATGCTCTCGGCCACCGCTTTGAACACCTTCAGCAGCGGCTCTTTGGTCTCCTTCGGCAAGGAAGACAAGCCCAGGCCAAACAGCACCGAGAAGAAGATGATCGGCAGCATGTCGCCTTTGACCATCGACGAGAACACGTTAGAAGGAATTAACGAAAGGATGGTGGCCACCAGGCTATGTGAGCCGCTTTGCACCTGTTCCGTCGTTTTTTCATACTGTGAGATATCGACCGCGGTCAGCGCCGACATGTCGATGCCGTGCCCGGGTTGAAAAACATTAGCCAATGTCACACCCACGATGATGGCGATGGTGGTGATCACTTCAAAATAGATAATGGTTTTCAATCCAATACGGCCCAGCTTTTTGGTATCACCAATACCGGCAATACCGACGATCAGCGTGGAAATAACAATAGGCACCACGATCATCTTGATCAAACGAATAAAGATATCACCGGCGGGGCTCAATATATTACTGACCATCCAGTCACGCGATTCCGTTTGATTATGCAGCACTGCGCCCAAGATAATACCCAATACCAACGCGATCAGGATTTGCCAGGCCAGGCTGATTTTTACATTTTTCATACCCAAAAAGTCCTCAAAGACTCCGTACCAACGTGTTAAACACACCTAGGCTCCGGAAGGAATACTTAATCATTTATTACAGGCTTATGTTTGTGAACCTCTACGCCAACTGCCCTTGGTGTAACGCAGTATAAATCTGTACCATCTGAAGGCGGGCTTCTGCAAGCCTTGTTTCATCTCGATTTTGTCCGTTTCACCAGCAAAAAACCAACAAACAAAAAACGAATCGCAACATAATTACTTGTTCTAAAAAACATAATTTTAGCTTGAGCAGAACAACAGCCCATTGGATAGGACGATTTTTAATCCAAATAAAAGTGCGTGATTTGTCATTGCATTTGCATATTTAGTCTGAAATTATGTTTATATATTGTTAACAAAAAGTTTTGTAAAAGAAAATAAACTCCTCACATGCCCCCTTTAACAGACTAAGATAACTCTCAATATGATTCACACAACTAATAAATGATCGCAAAATCATTCACCAAACATCTTATTTGTATTTTCAAGAAAACAGACATAATAAAGACAGATAAAATAAGCCTCCGATAGGTTGCTGCTAACAATGGCGCTAAGTATTTATAGCAGCCATTAATAAGATCAGATCTGCTGTAAAATATAACCTTGGCCTTATTGTTTCTGGCACCATCAAGCCGATATCTCGCGCTATATTTTTAGTTATCTAAAAACTTTTTTAACAGAAATACGCCCATTCCCGTCTTTTCACCGTCAACCAAACAGTTACACAACACAATTACGACAGTAACTATTACAAATCAACATCTTCGTTGCGTGATCTGCCGCCCAAAAAAGAAACAAACCGTCATGGCAAACTATACTTAACCATCAGTTGACATATCATTAACAATTCTAAGGAGAAAAACCATGAGCCAACTGCACAAACACGCCATTCCTTCTGCAATTGCAGATCGTGCCCTGATTAATCCGGAGCAATACCAGCAGTATTATCAACAATCTGTACAAGACCCAGCGGCATTCTGGGGCGAGCACGGCAAGATCCTCGATTGGATCAAGCCCTATACCTCAGTGAAGAACACCTCCTTCGATCCCGGCCACATCAGCATCCGCTGGTTTGAAGACGGTACCCTTAACCTGTCAGCGAACTGTCTGGACCGCCACTTGGTCGAACGCGGCGACCAAACCGCCATCATCTGGGAAGGTGACGATCCTACCCAATCAGCCAAAGTGACTTACAAACAGCTGCATCACGATGTCTGCCAGTTCGCCAACGTGCTGAAAAAGCTCGGGGTGAAAAAAGGCGATGTGGTGGCCATCTATATGCCAATGGTGCCTGAAGCCGCCGTCGCCATGCTGGCCTGTGCGCGCATTGGCGCCGTGCACTCGGTGATCTTTGGGGGCTTTTCCCCAGAAGCCGTAGCGGGTCGTATTATCGACTCCAACGCCAAACTGGTGATCACTGCTGATGAAGGGCTGCGTGCTGGCCGCGCAGTACCGCTGAAAAAGAACGTCGATGATGCGCTGAAGAACCCAGGGGTGAAAAGCGTCAACAACGTGGTGGTTTTCCAACGCACCGGCAAGCCGGGGTACTGGCAAGAAGGGCGCGATCTCTGGTGGCATGAGCTTACCGAAGGCGTATCTGCCGACTGCCCACCGGAAGAGATGAACGCGGAAGATCCGCTGTTTATCCTCTATACCTCAGGCTCAACCGGCAAACCGAAAGGCGTGGTGCATACCACTGGGGGCTATCTGGTTTACGCCGCACTGACCTTCAAATACGTCTTTGATTACCATGATGGCGACGTCTATTGGTGCACCGCCGACGTGGGCTGGGTTACCGGCCATAGCTACCTGTTATATGGCCCATTGGCCTGCGGTGCCATTACGCTGATGTTTGAAGGCGTGCCGAACTACCCAGGCGTAAACCGTCTGTCGCAGGTAGTGGATAAGCATCAGGTCAATATCCTGTATACCGCACCAACGGCAATTCGCGCCCTAATGGCCGAAGGCGATAAAGCAATCGAAGGCACCAAACGCGATTCGCTGCGCATTATGGGTTCCGTGGGTGAGCCGATCAACCCAGAGGCCTGGGAGTGGTATTACAACAAGATTGGTAACGCCAAATGCCCGATCGTTGATACCTGGTGGCAGACCGAAACCGGTGGCTTCATGATCACCCCGCTACCAGGTGCTACCGAGCTGAAGGCTGGCTCCGCCACTCGCCCATTCTTTGGCGTGCAACCTGCATTGGTCGACAATATGGGCACCCCGCAGGAAGGCGCCTGTGAAGGCAACCTGGTGATCACCGATTCTTGGCCGGGTCAGGCGCGGACCCTGTACGGTGACCATGACCGCTTCGAGCAAACCTACTTCTCTACCTTTAAAGGTATGTACTTCAGCGGTGACGGCGCACGCCGTGACGAAGATGGTTATTACTGGATCACCGGCCGTGTCGATGACGTGCTGAACGTTTCCGGCCACCGTCTGGGCACCGCCGAAATTGAATCCGCATTGGTATCCCACCCCAAAATTGCCGAGGCCGCGGTGGTGGGTATTCCGCATAACATCAAGGGCCAGGCGATTTATGCCTATATCACCCTGAATCATGGGGAAGAGCCAACGCCGGAACTGTATGCCGAAGTGCGTAACTGGGTGCGTAAGGAAATCGGGCCGATTGCCACGCCTGACATTCTCCATTGGACCGACTCTTTGCCAAAAACGCGGTCTGGCAAAATCATGCGGCGTATTCTGCGCAAAATTGCCGCCGGTGATACCAGCAACCTGGGGGATACCTCAACGCTGGCGGATCCGGCTGTAGTCGAAAAACTGTTGGAAGAGAAACAATCAATGAAAGTTCCATCCTAATCCGCGCTGCCTCCGGCCGTTCATCTGCCATACGCAGCTGAACGGCCTGTATACCTGAAAGCTTTCAACTGCAGTAAAGCCGATCCCAGACATTTGGCTGGGATGGGTCAAGGCGGCCCGCAGAGCGCCAATTTGCCAGCTGGAAGGGTATCGCGTGGCGTACTTGTTCAATACCTATTGGAGAAACTCGGATGAATGAAGATATTTATCAAAGGATTGAAGAAAACCCGCGCTTTCAGGAGCTGGTGCAAAAGCGCAGCCGTTTCGCCTGGCTCCTGTCACTGATCACACTCGCGCTGTACGTCGGCTTTATCTTGCTGATCGCCTTCGATCCTCAGTGGTTGGGGACTCCACTCGGTCCCGGATTAACCATTACCCGTGGGATCCCGGTTGGCGTGGGATTGATCGTGATTTCTTTCGTGTTAACCGGGATCTATGTTTATCGTGCCAACGGTGAATTCGATCGCCTGAATGCTGAAATCCTGCGCGAGGTGAAGCAATGAAGCGCCTACTTTCAGCTACCGCACTGTTGGCCCTGCCAGGCCTAAGCCATGCCGATGCCATTGGTGGTGCAGTACAGCGCCAACCGCTGAACATCCAGGCCATCATCATGTTCCTGCTGTTCGTCGGTGCCACTCTTTATATCACCTACTGGGCTTCCAAACGTACCCGCTCTCGTCAGGATTACTATACCGCTGGCGGGCGCATCACCGGGTTGCAAAACGGCCTGGCTATCGCCGGCGACTTTATGTCTGCGGCATCGTTCCTCGGTATCTCCGCGCTGGTTTATACCTCCGGCTATGATGGGCTGATTTATTCCATCGGCTTCCTGATTGGCTGGCCAATCATTTTGTTCCTGATTGCCGAGCGGCTGCGCAACCTTGGCCGATATACCTTCGCCGACGTGGCCTCTTACCGCCTGCAACAGAAGCCGATCCGCTCACTATCGGCCTGTGGTTCCCTGGTGGTAGTGGCGCTGTACCTGATCGCCCAGATGGTGGGCGCGGGTAAATTGATCCAGCTGTTATTCGGCCTCAATTACCACGTCGCCGTTATCTTGGTCGGCATATTGATGGTGCTGTATGTCCTGTTCGGTGGCATGCTGGCGACCACCTGGGTGCAAATCATCAAGGCCGTGCTGCTGTTGGCCGGTGCCAGCTTTATGGCGCTGATGGTGATGAAATCCGTCAACTTTGACTTCAATACCCTGTTTGCCGAAGCCGTGAAGGTGCATCCGAAAGGGCTTGCCATCATGAGCCCGGGTGGACTGGTCTCCGACCCTATTTCCGCCCTCTCCCTGGGTCTGGCATTGATGTTCGGTACCGCCGGTTTGCCACATATCCTGATGCGTTTCTTCACCGTTAGCGATGCCAAAGAAGCGCGTAAGAGCGTGTTCTATGCCACCGGATTTATCGGTTATTTCTATATCCTGACCTTTATTATCGGTTTCGGTGCGATCCTGCTGGTCAGTGCCAATCCGGCCTTCAAGGATGCCAGCGGCGCATTGCTGGGCGGTAACAACATGGCAGCGGTGCATTTGGCTAACGCGGTGGGAGGGAACTTCTTCCTTGGCTTTATCTCTGCGGTAGCATTTGCCACGATCCTGGCGGTGGTTGCCGGGCTAACCTTGGCAGGGGCTTCTGCGGTTTCTCACGATCTCTATGCCTGCGTCATCAAAAATGGCAAAGCAACCGAGCGTGATGAGCTGAAAGTTTCCAAAATCACCGTGGTGTTGCTCGGGGTGGTGGCTATTGCGCTGGGGATCCTGTTTGAGAAGCAGAACATTGCCTTTATGGTGGGGCTGGCATTCTCCATTGCGGCCAGCTGTAACTTCCCAATCATCATTCTTTCCATGTACTGGTCACGTCTGACCACACGGGGAGCAATGATCGGCGGATGGCTTGGTCTGTTAACCGCAGTGATCCTGATGATCCTGGGCCCAACTATCTGGGTACAGATCCTCGGCCATGCCAAACCGATATATCCTTACGAATATCCTGCGCTGTTCTCTATGCTCGTCGCGTTTATCGGCACCTGGTTCTTCTCTGTGACCGACAATTCGTTGGTTGGGCAGCAAGAGCGCGTGAAATTCCGCGCCCAGTTTGTACGTTCACAAACCGGGCTGGGGATTTCGCAGGGAAGTGCACACTAAGGCGTTCATTTGGGCTGAGGTTGACTCGGCCCTGCTTTAAAGAGTTAGCCTGCTGGGTCTTCTGGCAGGTTAATTTGTCAGAGCGAGTCATACCCTTACCCTCACCCTAACCCTCTCCCACAGGGCTGAGGTATCCCCAGAAAAAAATGAAAGGCACGATGAAGTGTGATCTACTGGTTGCGCTAACAAAACAGAAGAGACCTCATCGTGCCTTTACAAACAGTTTGCCAGAAATTTTTCTCCGCGTCTTTACGTGGTATCCATTCCTTTCGTATTAAGGGACTTACAGATATGGCCGCTGCACTCTGCAACGGCGCTGACCTGACGCTAACCAGCATCGGCCGCATGCTTCCAGGTAAGGCCCACGTCAAAAATAAAATCAAGCGAGCCGATCGAACCCTCGGTAATACCGCTCTTCATCGCGACCTGCCTCGCATCCAGCAACTGCTTACCGGTGCTATCACATCATTGATGCCGTTCTGCGTTATTGCTGTCGACTGGACTGGATGGCACGACAAAAACTGGCACTTGTTGCGAGCCAGCTTGATCTGTAATGGCCGTTCACTGCCGCTGATGAGCGAAGTCGTGCCTGCCAAACTGGCACAAAACAGTCAGGTACAGTGCGCCTTCCTTGACCGCCTGCACGCGGCCATTCCCGCTGGAAAGTCCGTCACGATAATCACGGATGCAGGCTTCAGAACTGACTGGTTCAGGCATATAAGCCAACTGGGTTGGTTTTTTACGGGCAGGGTCAAAGGTGTTATCTGCTTCCGTCCTGAAGGAAGCAAACACTGGATGAAAGTCAGTGAACTTCAGGCAGAAGCCAGCCCCCGGAAAGTCGGCAATGGTGTGCTTGCGCGTAAACCCAAACTCCCTTGCGGTGGCAGCCTTTATCTGCAAAAGCGTCCATCGGCAGGGCGGCATGGAAAAGGGACTGAGTCAAAAACAGAAAAAGAACATAGAAAAAGCGCGCAGGAACCGTGGCTACTGTTCAGCAACGTGGAAGGTCTGGAGCCCGCTCAGATAATGACACTCTATAGCCGTCGGATGCAGATAGAGCAAAACTTCCGCGATGAAAAGAGTCACCGCTTCGGGTATGGGATGAGGTATGGGCGGAGTCAGGGTAAAGGACGCCTGGAGGTGCTGAGTGTAGTGGCGGCCATGGCGAGCCTGGTGATGTGGCTGACGGGGTATATGGCAGAAAAGAAACAACTCCATCGCCATTATCAGGCCAATACGGTGAAAGACAGGAGAGTCCTGTCATATCTGAGGCTTGCCTGGGAGATATTACGAGACCGCCCCATAATAGTGAGAAGGATAAAAATAGTTAATGCGCTGAAAATATTAGGAAAGGAGTACAGTAATATGGTCATGGGATGTTGACCATATTACTGGGGATCACTCAGCCCACAGGGAGAGGGAACCGATCGAGTCCGCTGGTATTCCTCTGAACTTCTTATCTTTCTGATTACTCATCACTGCCGAAACGGCATGAGTTCATCACAGGTTCCGACTTGCCGAAGCTGCACTCGCTTATCCACAACGCCGGACGGCTCCCTCTCCCTCCGCACGGGTGTTCAGTTGTTCTCGGCTGGTACTCTGGGAGAGGGTGGGGGTGAGGGGCATTTCTGTTTCCGACCCATAGCAAAAAGGCCATCCTTTCGGATGGCCTCTTGGCTTATTTGATGCCTGGCAGTGTCCTACTCTCGCATGGGGAGACCCCACACTACCATCGGCGCTACGGCGTTTCACTTCTGAGTTCGGCATGGGGTCAGGTGGGACCACCGCGCTATTGCCGCCAGGCAAATTCTGTTTCATTCTTGGCCGTTACTTTCGTAACCACCAGAACCAATCTCGGAACTTCGCTGAAAATTGTCGTCTACTCTAAAACACCTTTGGTGTTGTAAGGTTAAGCCTCACGGATCATTAGTACTGGTTAGCTCAATGCATCGCTGCACTTACACACCCAGCCTATCAACGTCTTAGTCTTAAACGTTCCTTCAGGGACCTTAAAGGCCCAGGGAAGACTCATCTCGAGGCAAGTTTCGCGCTTAGATGCTTTCAGCGCTTATCTTTTCCGCACTTAGCTACCGGGCAGTGCCATTGGCATGACAACCCGAACACCAGTGGTGCGTTCACTCCGGTCCTCTCGTACTAGGAGCAACCCCTCTCAATCTTCCAACGCCCACGGCAGATAGGGACCGAACTGTCTCACGACGTTCTAAACCCAGCTCGCGTACCACTTTAAATGGCGAACAGCCATACCCTTGGGACCTACTTCAGCCCCAGGATGTGATGAGCCGACATCGAGGTGCCAAACACCGCCGTCGATATGAACTCTTGGGCGGTATCAGCCTGTTATCCCCGGAGTACCTTTTATCCGTTGAGCGATGGCCCTTCCATTCAGAACCACCGGATCACTAAGACCTACTTTCGTACCTGCTCGAGCCGTCACTCTCGCAGTCAAGCTAGCTTATGCCTTTGCACTAACCTCACGATGTCCGACCGTGATTAGCTAACCTTCGTGCTCCTCCGTTACTCTTTGGGAGGAGACCGCCCCAGTCAAACTACCCACCAGACACTGTCCTCACCCCGGATCACGGGGCCGAGTTAGAACATCAAACATTAAAGGGTGGTATTTCAAGGTTGGCTCCATGCAGACTGGCGTCCACACTTCAAAGCCTCCCACCTATCCTACACATCAAGGCTCAATGTTCAGTGTCAAGCTATAGTAAAGGTTCACGGGGTCTTTCCGTCTTGCCGCGGGTACACTGCATCTTCACAGCGAGTTCAATTTCACTGAGTCTCGGGTGGAGACAGCCTGGCCATCATTACGCCATTCGTGCAGGTCGGAACTTACCCGACAAGGAATTTCGCTACCTTAGGACCGTTATAGTTACGGCCGCCGTTTACTGGGGCTTCGATCAAGAGCTTCGCCTTGCGGCTGACCCCATCAATTAACCTTCCAGCACCGGGCAGGCGTCACACCGTATACGTCCACTTTCGTGTTTGCACAGTGCTGTGTTTTTATTAAACAGTTGCAGCCAGCTGGTATCTGCGACTGGCTTCAGCTCCGAGAGCAAGTCTCTTCACCTACGCGCCAGCGTGCCTTCTCCCGAAGTTACGGCACCATTTTGCCTAGTTCCTTCACCCGAGTTCTCTCAAGCGCCTTGGTATTCTCTACCTGACCACCTGTGTCGGTTTGGGGTACGATTTGATGTTACCTGATGCTTAGAGGCTTTTCCTGGAAGCAGGGCATCAACTACTTCTGCACCGTAGTGCATCGTCATCACGCCTCAGGGTTGGTAGCGTTCCGGATTTACCAGGAACACCCCCCTACACGCTTAAACCGGGACAACCGTCGCCCGGCTAGCCTAGCCTTCTCCGTCCCCCCTTCGCAGTAACACCGAGTACAGGAATATTAACCTGTTTCCCATCGACTACGCCTTTCGGCCTCGCCTTAGGGGTCGACTCACCCTGCCCCGATTAACGTTGGACAGGAACCCTTGGTCTTCCGGCGAGCGGGTTTTTCACCCGCTTTATCGTTACTTATGTCAGCATTCGCACTTCTGATACCTCCAGCAAACCTCACAGTTCACCTTCAACGGCTTACAGAACGCTCCCCTACCCAACAACGCCTGAGCGTCGCTGCCGCAGCTTCGGTGCATGGTTTAGCCCCGTTACATCTTCCGCGCAGGCCGACTCGACCAGTGAGCTATTACGCTTTCTTTAAATGATGGCTGCTTCTAAGCCAACATCCTGGCTGTCTATGCCTTCCCACATCGTTTCCCACTTAACCATGACTTTGGGACCTTAGCTGGCGGTCTGGGTTGTTTCCCTCTTCACGACGGACGTTAGCACCCGCCGTGTGTCTCCCGTGATAACATTCTTCGGTATTCGGAGTTTGCATCGGTTTGGTAAGCCGGGATGGCCCCCTAGCCGAAACAGTGCTCTACCCCCGAAGATGAGTTCACGAGGCGCTACCTAAATAGCTTTCGGGGAGAACCAGCTATCTCCCGGTTTGATTGGCCTTTCACCCCCAGCCACAAGTCATCCGCTAATTTTTCAACATTAGTCGGTTCGGTCCTCCAGTTAGTGTTACCCAACCTTCAACCTGCCCATGGCTAGATCACCGGGTTTCGGGTCTATACCTTGCAACTATTCGCCCAGTTAAGACTCGGTTTCCCTACGGCTCCCCTATACGGTTAACCTTGCTACAAAATATAAGTCGCTGACCCATTATACAAAAGGTACGCAGTCACACCACGAAGGTGCTCCCACTGCTTGTACGTACACGGTTTCAGGTTCTATTTCACTCCCCTCGCCGGGGTTCTTTTCGCCTTTCCCTCACGGTACTGGTTCACTATCGGTCAGTCAGGAGTATTTAGCCTTGGAGGATGGTCCCCCCATATTCAGACAGGATGTCACGTGTCCCGCCCTACTCATCGAACTCACAATTAATGCATTTTAGTGTACGGGGCTATCACCCTTTGCTGCGCGACTTTCCAGACGCTTCCACTAACACAAGAACTGATTCAGGTTCTGGGCTGTTCCCCGTTCGCTCGCCGCTACTAGGGGAATCTCGGTTGATTTCTTTTCCTCGGGGTACTTAGATGTTTCAGTTCCCCCGGTTCGCCTCGTATGGCTATGTATTCACCATACGATAGTGTGTCGAAACACACTGGGTTTCCCCATTCGGGTATTGCCGGTTATAACGGTTCATATCACCTTACCGACACTTTTCGCAGATTAGCACGCCCTTCATCGCCTCTGACTGCCTAGGCATCCACCGTGTACGCTTAGTCACTTAACCTCACAACCCGAAGGTGTTTCTGTAAACAGAGACACTGTCGTGCTGTTTATTTGAGAGACTCTATGACAGGTTAATCCTTACCCCAATACTTCTACGGAGGGATAAGTTTCAGCTGTCATGTTTCAATTTTCAGCTTGTTCCAGATTGTTAAAGAGCAAAATACTTCGCAGCATACTGTTGCCAGTACACTCTGAAGTATTATCAAGGACCATATGGATATGGTGGAGCTAAGCGGGATCGAACCGCTGACCTCCTGCGTGCAAGGCAGGCGCTCTCCCAGCTGAGCTATAGCCCCATACAGTCACTTGCAGAAACCTTTATTTACCACTCGCTCAGGCAAGGCATGCTCACTGGACGTTTACGGTGTAAACGTATCGCGTGCAACGCAGCACAAGTGCGAATTTGGTAGGCCTGAGTGGACTTGAACCACCGACCTCACCCTTATCAGGGGTGCGCTCTAACCACCTGAGCTACAAGCCTATAAAGGTATTTCTGCTCGTTACTTTTTCATCAGACAATCTGTGTGGACACTGCACTCGAACACATATCTTTAGGTAAGGAGGTGATCCAACCGCAGGTTCCCCTACGGTTACCTTGTTACGACTTCACCCCAGTCATGAATCACAAAGTGGTAAGCGCCCTCCCGAAGGTTAAGCTACCTACTTCTTTTGCAACCCACTCCCATGGTGTGACGGGCGGTGTGTACAAGGCCCGGGAACGTATTCACCGTAGCATTCTGATCTACGATTACTAGCGATTCCGACTTCACGGAGTCGAGTTGCAGACTCCGATCCGGACTACGACATACTTTATGAGGTCCGCTTGCTCTCGCGAGTTCGCTTCTCTTTGTATATGCCATTGTAGCACGTGTGTAGCCCTACTCGTAAGGGCCATGATGACTTGACGTCATCCCCACCTTCCTCCGGTTTATCACCGGCAGTCTCCTTTGAGTTCCCGCCATTACGCGCTGGCAACAAAGGATAAGGGTTGCGCTCGTTGCGGGACTTAACCCAACATTTCACAACACGAGCTGACGACAGCCATGCAGCACCTGTCTCACAGTTCCCGAAGGCACCAATCCATCTCTGGAAAGTTCTGTGGATGTCAAGAGTAGGTAAGGTTCTTCGCGTTGCATCGAATTAAACCACATGCTCCACCGCTTGTGCGGGCCCCCGTCAATTCATTTGAGTTTTAACCTTGCGGCCGTACTCCCCAGGCGGTCGACTTAACGCGTTAGCTCCGGAAGCCACGCCTCAAGGGCACAACCTCCAAGTCGACATCGTTTACAGCGTGGACTACCAGGGTATCTAATCCTGTTTGCTCCCCACGCTTTCGCACCTGAGCGTCAGTCTTTGTCCAGGGGGCCGCCTTCGCCACCGGTATTCCTCCAGATCTCTACGCATTTCACCGCTACACCTGGAATTCTACCCCCCTCTACAAGACTCTAGCTTGCCAGTTTCAAATGCAGTTCCCAAGTTAAGCTCGGGGATTTCACATCTGACTTAACAAACCGCCTGCGTGCGCTTTACGCCCAGTAATTCCGATTAACGCTTGCACCCTCCGTATTACCGCGGCTGCTGGCACGGAGTTAGCCGGTGCTTCTTCTGCGAGTAACGTCAATGAACAGTGCTATTAACACCGAACCCTTCCTCCTCGCTGAAAGTGCTTTACAACCCGAAGGCCTTCTTCACACACGCGGCATGGCTGCATCAGGCTTGCGCCCATTGTGCAATATTCCCCACTGCTGCCTCCCGTAGGAGTCTGGACCGTGTCTCAGTTCCAGTGTGGCTGGTCATCCTCTCAGACCAGCTAGGGATCGTCGCCTAGGTGAGCCATTACCTCACCTACTAGCTAATCCCATCTGGGCACATCCGATGGTGTGAGGCCCGAAGGTCCCCCACTTTGGTCCGAAGACGTTATGCGGTATTAGCTACCGTTTCCAGTAGTTATCCCCCTCCATCGGGCAGTTTCCCAGACATTACTCACCCGTCCGCCGCTCGTCACCCAGGAGCAAGCTCCTTGTGCTACCGCTCGACTTGCATGTGTTAGGCCTGCCGCCAGCGTTCAATCTGAGCCATGATCAAACTCTTCAATTAAAAGCTTGATTTGCTGACACTGTTCATTAAAGAACGGTGCAGCGATGCTCGAAAATTAACTTTCGTAATCATTCATTCGCATGAATGACTGCTTGGTCACTCTTCAAGACTTGATATTTTTTTGCTACCGAAGTAGCTGGATATCGTCTTGTGAGTGCCCACACAGATTGTCTGATAAATTGTTAAAGAGCAGTGAGTTACGCGCTTTCGCTTGCTAACTCGAGGTGGCGTATATTACGCTTTCCTCTTTCAGAGTCAACCTTAATTTCAGGTTTTTTCTCTGCGACCCCCGGAGACTCTGTGAAGTTGTTCACATGTTCCGTGTCGATGGAGGCGCATTATAGGGAGTTCCACGCAGGCCGCAACAGGTATTTTCAACAAAAAACACCGTTTGCTGCATTCCACAGCAAAACCCGTCCTTATACCCGGTTATGCACTAACTTATCCACAGAACGCATTTGGTCGGAAAATTTACGAGCGCCACGCAAACGTTTTCGCTACAATTCCCCGCGACGAAACAATCCCCGTTTTTATCGGGGCGCTACCTGAATCTGTTCCTGTCCTTCTTTATATAGGAAGAAATCCCCTCTATATAAGAAGCAACAAGGTGGAGATCCACGTAACGCTCTTTTATTGCGACTCAAAGCCAAGGGATAAAACCATGCAACAACCTCGTCCAATCCGCCGGGCCCTGCTCAGCGTGTCCGACAAAGCCGGAATCGTTGAATTCGCCGAAGCCCTCTCCCAGAGAGGCGTCGAATTACTCTCCACCGGAGGCACTGCCCGCCTGCTGGCCGATGCCGGTCTGCCTGTTACCGAAGTTTCCGACTACACCGGCTTCCCGGAGATGATGGACGGACGAGTCAAAACCCTGCACCCGAAAGTGCACGGTGGCATTCTGGGCCGTCGCGGCCAGGATGATGCCATCATGGACCAACATGCGATCCAACCGATCGATATGGTTGTGGTAAACCTGTATCCCTTCGCGCAAACCGTCGCTCGCCCAGATTGCTCGCTGGAAGACGCCGTAGAGAATATCGATATCGGTGGCCCAACCATGGTGCGCTCGGCCGCCAAGAACCATAAAGACGTGGCCATCGTGGTCAAGAGCAGTGACTACGCCGCAGTGATCACCGAGATGGATAACAACAACGGTTCACTGTTGTACCCAACCCGTTTCGACCTGGCGATCAAAGCGTTTGAGCATACCGCCGCCTATGACAGCATGATCGCCAACTACTTTGGTACCCTGGTGCCAGCCTATCACGGTGAAACCGAACAACCTTCCGGCCGCTTCCCACGTACGTTGAACCTGAACTACATCAAGAAGCAGGATATGCGCTACGGTGAAAACAGCCACCAGCAGGCCGCCTTCTATATAGAAGAGAATGTGCAAGAGGCCTCCGTGGCCACCGCCGACCAGTTACAGGGTAAAGCGCTTTCCTACAACAACATCGCCGATACCGATGCGGCGCTGGAATGTGTGAAAGAGTTTGCCGAGCCGGCCTGCGTGATCGTCAAGCATGCCAACCCTTGTGGCGTCGCAATCGGTGAAAACCTGTTTGCCGCCTATGAGCGAGCCTACCAAACCGATCCAACCTCGGCCTTTGGCGGCATTATTGCCTTTAACCGTGAACTGGACGCCAAAACGGCACAGGCAATCATCAGCCGTCAGTTTGTTGAAGTCATCATTGCGCCAAGCATCAGTGCAGATGCCCGCACTCTGCTGGCGGCGAAACAGAACGTACGCGTGCTGGCGTGTGGCCAATGGCAACATCGCGTCGCAGGGCTGGACTTTAAACGCGTCAACGGGGGTCTGTTAGTACAGGATCGCGATCTGGGTATGGTGACCGAAGCCGATTTGCGCGTGGTATCCGAACGCCAGCCAACCGCTCAGGAGCTGCGTGATGCGCTGTTCTGCTGGAAAGTGGCCAAGTTCGTCAAATCCAACGCCATCGTCTATGCGCGCGACAACATGACCATCGGCATAGGCGCCGGGCAGATGAGCCGCGTTTACTCCGCCAAGATCGCCGGGATCAAAGCCGCTGACGAAGGGCTGGAAGTCAAAGGCTCCGCCATGGCGTCTGACGCCTTCTTCCCGTTCCGTGACGGCATTGATGCGGCTGCAGCGGTTGGTATTACCTGCGTGATCCAGCCGGGTGGGTCGATTCGTGATGATGAGGTGATTGCAGCAGCCAACGAACACGGCATCGCGATGATCTTCACCGACATGCGCCACTTCCGCCATTAATCCCTTTTGCTGCGTGCGCTCAATGCGCACGCCGTTTATGGAGCACCTGATGAATATTTTAATTATTGGCAACGGCGGGCGTGAACATGCGCTGGCCTGGAAAGCGGCCCAATCGCCATTGGCAGACAAGGTTTACGTGGCCCCGGGTAATGCGGGTACCGCATTGGAAAGCAATCTGACCAACGTCGATATCGCCCCAACAGATATCCCGGCGCTGGTTGCCTTTGCCAAGGATAACGCCATCGATCTGACCATCGTTGGCCCGGAAGCGCCGCTGGTGATCGGCGTGGTAGATGCCTTCAAGGCCGCCGGGTTGAAAATCTTTGGCCCGTCACAGGCCGCAGCACAGCTTGAAGGCTCCAAAGCCTTTACCAAGGATTTCCTGGCTCGCCACGCTATCCCAAGCGCTGCCTACCAGAACTTTACCGAAGTGGAACCTGCCTTGGCCTACGTACGCAGCCAAGGCGCGCCGATTGTTATCAAGGCAGACGGCCTGGCGGCAGGCAAAGGCGTGATCGTCGCGATGACGTTACAGGAAGCCGAGGACGCCATTCAAGATATGCTGGCAGGTAATGCGTTTGGCGACGCCGGGCATCGCATCGTGATCGAGGAGTTCCTGACAGGCGAAGAAGCCAGCTTTATCGTCATGGTCGATGGCGAGAACGTGGTGCCAATGGCCACCAGCCAGGATCATAAACGTGTCGGTGACGGCGATACTGGCCCGAATACCGGCGGCATGGGTGCCTACTCGCCAGCGCCAGTGGTGACGGATGAAATCCACCAGCGCGTAATGGACCAGGTGATCTGGCCAACCGTGCGCGGCATGGCGGCTGAAGGCAACACCTATGTCGGCTTCCTGTACGCTGGCCTGATGATTGCTGAGGATGGTCAACCCAAGGTGATCGAATTCAACTGCCGCTTTGGCGACCCGGAAACTCAGCCGATCATGCTGCGCCTGCGCTCCGACCTGGTTGAACTCTGCCTGGCTGGTGCCGAAGGCAAGCTGGATGAGATGACTTCCGAGTGGGATGAACGCCCTGCTCTCGGCGTGGTGTTGGCGGCTGGCGGCTATCCTGCGGATTATCGCCAAGGGGATGTGATCTACGGCTTGCCTCAGCAAGAAGATGCCAATGGCAAAGTGTTCCATGCCGGAACGCGTATGCAAGGGAATGACGTCGTGACCAACGGCGGGCGGGTGCTATGCGTTACGGCTTTGGGCACAACGGTGGCTCAGGCTCAGCAGTTAGCCTATCAGCTAGCGGAAGGTATTCAGTGGCAAGACAGCTTCTGCCGCAAGGATATCGGCTACCGCGCTATCGCACGCGAGCAATAACAACTCTTTGAGATACCAGCAGGCTCTGTTCGCAGGGCCTTTTTTATGCGCTAAAGGGTATCTTTGGTGGGTTCCCAACTGCAGAAGTCATTATTTGCCACCAATAACAGCTCACGACCTTCCGGCCCATCCAACCAGGCTACGTTCACTGGCTGACTGCTGTTGGCCGCACGCCGCATGATCCACTCTTCAGCCTGTTGGTCCAAACCCGGCTTCACGACTTCGCCGTTGCACAGCTTCACCGCGCCTTGCTGCCAGTGCCCTTGTAACAGCCGTACTCGACCGGCATTTAGCGCATCGCTCAATTCCAGTATCCGCCGTGCCTGATATTGATAGAGCACAACTTCATCGTTGGAGAGTTTCTGGCGCTGAGTGGCCAGTTGGCGCTGCATAAAGCTGACGGTACCGTTGGCGGTGAAACGCAGTTGAATAGAGTCGCGATCGCCATCCGCATCGTTGCGTTTGATTTGATACAACACGCCGCGTTGATATTCATACAACGTTGTGACGGTACCCGGCCCGCGATAAGGGCTGTAGACACTCAACAGCACCACTGGCCGCTGCTGGCCGTCATCTATCCGCCACACCCGCATTACCCCTTGATCGGCCACAAAGCCGCTGGCGGTAAAGGTTGGCGGGGCTGAACGGAAACTACAAGCACTCAAGGCAGCAACAACCGTAACCGCCATGAGTGCCCGTTGAATAAACAAAAGGGGCGCCAACGCCCCCCTGTTTAAACCTTTCACTAACACGCGATTAAGACTTGACCGCGTCTTTCAGTGCTTTACCAGAAACGAACGCAGGTACGTTAGCTGCTGCGATTTTGATTTCTTTACCAGTCTGTGGGTTGCGGCCAGTGCGCTCGCTACGATGGTTTACCTTGAAAGTACCGAAACCAACCAATTGTACTGCATCACCTTCTTTCAGGGACTCAGTAATGGCAGCCAGGGTAGATTCCAGAGCCAGCTTAGCTTGAGCCTTGGAAAGGTCAGCCTTCTCTGCGATTACATCAATCAGTTGAGTCTTGTTCATAAGTTATCCTTACAGTGTGTTTATCGTTTGCAAAGCATCGAGTGCGACGGATATGCCGATGGACAGCACTCTCCTGCATACACGCACCGATAGCCACTTTTTTTTCGCCCCCCAAATGTAGACCAGACAGGGTGCGGATGTGAAGCCTTAAGGCACGACAAATCAGACGTTAAATCACGTTTTCTTGCCTTATTGCGTTAAATTTATCCCAATGTTACTCACCGCGGCCTCGCGCAGGTCAGATCGTAACCCTTTGATCAGATCCAGATCACGCTCTTCGCAGGCGGCCAACAGGCGGAAAATCTCCCATTGAATGTCCCATTCTTCCTCAACGGCAGGCAAAATTTTCAGCTCTTCGTCGGTCATTTCTTTGCCAGCCTGGGTCATTTCCAACATCGCCACGGTGCGAATTGAGGTTTCGCTGATGGCAATGGCGTGCTCCAACGTCTCTCCGCTGAGGCGCGAATGGATCAATTCCCCTAATGCGATGCAGGCATCGATCGCTGGGTAAACGCCATAAAGATCGTAATCTTCTGCCGACGGGATCGCCTCTTCCAACTTTTCCAGCTGGCTGTCAAAGTTGACCTTGGCGTCTTTCACCACCAGCGTTTCCCAGACCAAGTCCAGGATACGGCGATAAACCGCCGGGTCGCCAAATTCCGTCTGTAGACAGAACATCTGGTAATTCGGGTACATACGCTCGCACAGGCAGGCCATAAAGGTCAAATGCTGCCAGCTTTCCAGCTTTTCTAGGCGTAAATGAATCGGGTTACGTAGCATTGTCTACTCTCTTACTCATTATCTGCCGCGCAGTGTACCCGAAATCGCTCATTACGACACCTCTGGATGCTGCTGTAACCAGCGTACAAAGGCCGGGCGGCGTGAGGCAATGGCATCGGCCCAACGCGTGGGCTCCGGCAAGCGGTAGCCAGCCATGCAGCGTTGTACCCAGGCCAAGGCGCTGTCGGTGCTCACGCGATGGCCCGTGGCGATAAATAACGGATTACAACGCTCTTTGCTTCTCCATACCCATCCCAGCTGTTCGCCCTTGTCCTCCAGCGCGGCCAGCGAGCCAACGGTAACGTCCAGCGGGGAAAATTTACCACATAAACGCTTCTTGGCCACGCCAATGGTCGGCACGTTGACCAGCAGGCCAAAGTGGCTGGCAACCCCCAGGCGTCTTGGATGGGAAATGCCATGGCCATCGACAAAGATCAGGTCGGGCTTCTGTTGCAGCTGCTCCCAGGCAGCAATCAGCGCAGGGTACTCGCGAAACGAGAGAAATCCGGGGATATAGGGCATGGTGGTGCTGATGCGGGCGATCTGATACTCCACCAGCTCGAGTGAAGGATAGCGCAGGATTGCAATAGCGGCGCGTGTTACCGCGCCTTCTTGTTCAAAACCGACGTCCGCACCGGCGATAAACGCCGGTGGGTCTTGCAGAAAATCATCGTTACGAATGACTTCCCCGGCGCGCCTTAGCTGTTCGGCGCGCAGAGCCTGAGTATCGATCACAGCGTCTCCTTGCGGTTTAGCGGTGGTATTTGGCCGACAGCGCATGCACCGCTTCAACGAAGGCCCCGGCATGTTCCGGTGGCACGTCTTGATGAATACCGTGGCCAAGATTGAAGACATGACCTTCGCCCTGGCCAAAACCGGCCAGAATGGTTTCCACTTCCTGGGCGATGCGTTCCGGTGCGGCGTATAGCATGGAAGGATCCATATTCCCCTGCAGCGCGACTTTATCGCCCACACGGCGGCGCGCATCGGCAATATCGGTGGTCCAATCCAGGCCCAACGCATCGCAACCGGTGGCCGCCATCGCTTCCAGCCACTGGCCGCCGCCTTTGGTGAACAGCGTCACCGGCACCCGGCGTCCGTCATTTTCACGCAGCAGGCCATCGACGATTTTATGCATATAGTGCAGTGAGAATTCGCGATAATCACGGCCCGTCAGCACGCCGCCCCAGGTATCGAATACCATTACGGACTGCGCCCCGGCTTTGATTTGGGCATTGAGATACAGGATCACGCTGTCTGCCAGCTTATCCAGCAGCAAATGCAGCGTCTGCGGCTCGGCGTACATCATTTTCTTCAGCTTGGTGAATGCCTTGCTGCTGCCGCCTTCAACCATATAGGTCGCCAACGTCCATGGGCTGCCGGAGAAACCGATCAGTGGCACTTCACCCTTCAATTCACGGCGGATGGTACGCACCGCGTTCATGACATAGCCCAGCTCGTCTTCCGGATCAAATGCAGGCAGCTTCTCTACATCGGCACGGCAGGTGATTGGCGAAGAAAAACGCGGACCTTCCCCGGTTTCGAAATAGAGCCCAAGCCCCATGGCATCGGGAATGGTGAGAATGTCGGAGAACAGGATGGCGGCGTCCAGCGCATAACGGCGCAGGGGCTGTAATGTCACCTCACAGGCCAGTTCGGCATTTTTGCACAGCGACATGAAATCCCCGGCCTGAGCACGGGTGGCTTTGTACTCTGGCAAATAACGACCGGCCTGGCGCATCATCCATACAGGGGTGAGATCCACCGGCTGGCGCAGCAGCGCACGCAGATAGCGATCGTTCTTCAACTCATTCATTTCTTGGGCTCCCTTGATTATCTGCCGCCATTGTACCTTATTCTGCCCGACACAGCGCCACGGTGTCCTCGATCAGGCGGCGCGCCACGGTACCAGGCGGTGGCAGCAGCGGCAGTTGGTCATAGCGATACCAGCCCGCATTGAGCAACTCTTTCGGATCGTGGCGCAGTTCACCGCCCTGATACTCGGCCATAAACGCCATCATCAGCGAATGAGGGAACGGCCAGGGTTGCGAAGTCACGTAACGCAGGTTGGTAATGGCGATATTACTTTCTTCCATCACCTCGCGCGCTACGGCCTGCTCCAGGGTTTCCCCCACCTCCACAAACCCCGCCAGCACGGTATGGATGCCGCCACGGTGGCGCACATGCTGTGCCAACAGGATCTCGTCATTGCGGCGGATGGCGACAATCACGCAAGGGGCAATCTGCGGGTAATAACGTTCGCGACAGTTATCACAAAGGCAGGCGCTTTCGGTACGGCTAAGGTGCATCTCATGACCGCAGTAGCCACAGAACCGGTGCGAGCGATAAAAGTCGGCCAGCTGTACGCCGCGCCCGGCCAGTTGGAACAGGCCACGATCGAGACTGAGCAGTTGCCGCACCGATCCCATCTCTTTCGGCATCGGTTGGCGCACCAGCCAGACCGGTGCCCCCTCCCATTCGCCAATTTGCCGAGCCGGTCGGCCTTGCAAGGAAAATAATGCGGCAGAACCAAACGGCAATTCACCGTTTGGTAACCAAATTTTGCTTTCATGGCTGACGATCCACCAGCCATTTTCGTTACCCGTTAATGCAAGTTCCATATGTTGTTGCACAACCTCTGCTTCACTGGCAATCTAGGAATGCTCTTTGTTACATTTTATTAACTTACCACTTTTTCTTTCTCTTACACACGGAGTCAATCATGCTAAACCGATTGGAAAGCCTGACTCAGCGCGTTGGTGGCAGTAATGAATTAGTCGATCAATGGTTACAGGCCCGCAAACAGCTGCTGGTAGCCTATTGCAGTCTAGTCGGCATTAAACCCAACAAAGAAAAGCATACGCCGCTCAATGAAAAAGCGCTGGAGAACTTTTGCCAGAATCTGGTGGATTATCTTTCTGCCGGGCATTTTCACATTTATGACAAAATTATCAAACAAGTGGAAGGCTCTGCCAGCCCCAAGATGGCGCTAGCCACCAAGTTCTACCCAAAACTACAGGGCAATACTGAAATCGTGATGGCGTTCCATGACCGCTACACCGAAGTCGTTATCGATCAGGACGTGTGTGAAGAACTCAATCAGGCACTGTCAGATATCGGCGAAGCCCTGGCGTCACGTTTCGCTTTGGAAGATCAGTTGATCCAACTGGCGACAGAAACCTGGCAGCAGGGCCAACCGGGCACCACGAATACTGAATCTATGCCTCATCCCGCCTAATTATCCCCCTATAGATTTCAAGTCGTAGCCAGGCGGTCAACAACGCTACGGCTTGAAAGATGACGGGGGAGGGCTTGTGGTTTTTGTTGACCCTCTTATACTGAGGGCTCTTGTCGGAGTGCCTAGCGCTGATTTTTCATCAAATTAGCCAGGCTGAGACCGTTAATTCGGGATCCGCGGAACCTGATCGGGTTAATACCCGCGAAGGGAACAAGAGTAATCTATCGCCATAGGCAAGATGCTCCCACCAGGGGCTGTGCCTGCCTTACCGGCTACCATCATTACTCCCTCCGAGCTCCAGACAAGCAATTTTCCACACATCACTCCACTGATAGGAATTTGCTATGTCTACCGTGAACCAACCTCGTGCCCGTAAACAACAGCGTGACCAGGCGCAAGATTTTATCGACTCTCTGCAAGGCGTTACCTTCCCCAACTCACAGCGGATCTATCTCGCGGGTTCGCGCAGCGATATCCAGGTACCGATGCGTGAGATCCAGCTCAGCCCGACGCTGATCGGCGGCAACAAAGACCAGCCCCAATATGAACAGAACGAACCCATTCCGGTGTATGACACCGCAGGGCCGTATGGCGATCCGCAGGCGGTGCTCGACGTACATCGTGGCTTGGCAAAAGTACGAGCGAGCTGGATCGCCGAACGTGCCGATACCGAAGCGTTAAGCGGTGTCAGTTCCGGCTTCACCCAACAGCGATTGGCCGACGTTGGGTTAGACCATCTGCGCTTTGAGCACCTGCCGCTGCCCCGCAAAGCCCTGCCGGGTAAATGTGTTACGCAACTGCATTACGCTCGCGCCGGTATTGTCACCCCAGAGATGGAGTTTATCGCCATTCGCGAAAATATGGGCCGCGAGCGCATTCGTGGTGAAGTGCTGCGCCACCAGCATCCTGGCCAGAGCTGGGGCGCTCATCTGCCGGAAAACATCACGCCGGAATTTGTGCGCCAGGAAGTGGCCGCTGGCCGCGCCATCATTCCCGCCAACATCAACCACCCGGAATCCGAGCCGATGATTATTGGCCGTAATTTCCTGGTGAAGGTGAATGCCAATATCGGCAACTCGGCGGTTACTTCTTCGATCGAAGAGGAAGTCGAGAAGCTGGTGTGGTCAACCCGCTGGGGCGCTGACACCGTGATGGACCTCTCCACTGGCCGCTATATCCACGAAACCCGTGAATGGATCCTGCGTAACAGCCCGGTGCCGATTGGTACGGTACCGATCTATCAGGCGCTGGAAAAAGTGAACGGCGTGGCGGAGAACCTGACCTGGGAAATGTTCCGAGATACCCTGCTGGAACAGGCTGAGCAAGGCGTCGATTACTTCACCATTCACGCCGGGGTGTTGCTGCGCTATGTGCCGATGACCGCCAAACGCCTGACCGGCATTGTCTCCCGTGGCGGCTCGATCATGGCGAAGTGGTGCCTGTCGCATCATCAGGAAAACTTCCTCTATCAGCACTTCCGCGAGATCTGCGAAATTTGCGCCGCTTACGATGTCTCGCTGTCACTCGGCGACGGCCTGCGCCCGGGTTCGATCCAGGATGCCAATGACGAAGCGCAATTCGCTGAGCTGCATACGCTGGGTGAACTGACCAAGGTTGCCTGGGAATATGACGTACAGGTGATGATCGAAGGCCCTGGCCACGTGCCGATGCAGATGATCCGCCGCAACATGACCGAGGAGCTGGAACATTGCCATGAAGCACCGTTCTACACGCTAGGGCCATTGACCACCGATATCGCACCGGGTTACGACCATTTCACCTCCGGGATCGGCGCGGCAATGATCGGCTGGTTCGGCTGTGCGATGCTGTGCTACGTGACGCCGAAGGAACATCTGGGGTTGCCTAACAAGGAAGATGTGAAACAGGGGCTGATCACCTACAAGATCGCCGCTCACGCCGCCGACTTGGCGAAAGGTCATCCGGGCGCACAGATCCGCGATAACGCCATGTCCAAGGCGCGCTTTGAATTCCGTTGGGAAGATCAGTTCAACCTGGCGCTGGATCCACAAACCGCCCGTGCCTATCACGACGAAACGCTGCCGCAAGAATCCGGCAAGATCGCCCACTTCTGCTCCATGTGTGGGCCGAAGTTCTGCTCGATGAAGATTTCCCAGGAAGTGCGTGACTATGCCGCCGCACAAGAGGCTGCCAAACCGATCGAAGTGCAACTGACCGGGATGGAGAAAATGTCGGCTGAATTCCGCTCACGCGGCAGCGAGCTGTACCACAGTGCGGCCAATTTGCAGGAGGAGATAAATAATGACTAACCTCACCTCTCCCTTCCCTGCAACACCGCACAAGCTGGGTTTATACCCGGTCGTCGACAGTGTTGAATGGATCGCCCGCCTGCTGGAGGCAGGCGTTACCACTATCCAACTACGCATCAAAGATCTGCCAGACGAGCAAGTGGAGGCCGATATTGCCGCCGCTATAGCCCTTGGCAAACGCTATCAGGCCCGGTTGTTTATCAATGATTATTGGCGGCTGGCGATCAAACATGGGGCCTATGGCGTACACCTGGGCCAGGAGGATTTAGACACCACCGATCTGGCGGCCATCCATCGGGCAGGATTGCGCTTGGGCGTTTCCACCCATGACGATGCCGAGCTGGCCCGGGCGATCGCCGTCAAACCTTCCTATATCGCACTGGGGCATATCTTCCCAACGCAAACCAAGGAAATGCCCTCTGAGCCGCAAGGCTTGGCCGAGTTGCAACGCCACGTCGCCGGATTACAGCAGTATCCAACAGTAGCCATTGGCGGGATCAGCATCGAGCGCGTCCCCGCCGTGCTGGCCTGCGGCGTTGGCAGCGTGGCCGTGGTCAGCGCCATCACCCAGGCATCAGACTGGCGCGCCGCTACGGCAACGCTGCTGCAACTGATTGAAGGCAAGGAGTCATGCGATGCTCAATGACCAAGAGTTCTTGCGCTACAGCCGGCAACTGCTGCTGGAAGACGTCGGCCCCGAGGGGCAGGAAAAGCTGAGACAAGCCACGGTGCTGATCGTCGGATTAGGAGGGTTAGGCTCCCCGGCAGCGCTGTATTTGGCTGCCGCTGGCGTTGGTACCTTGCTGTTGGCCGATGATGACCAGCTCCACCTTACCAATCTGCAACGGCAAATTCTGTACCGCACCGGTGATATCGGCACCAACAAGGCTCAGTTGGCAAAGCAGCATTTGCAAGCGCTGAACCCTCTGGTGGAGTCGATCACGCTGGAGCAACGCCTGCAAGGGGCAACGCTGAGCGATGCGGTCGCCCGTGCCGATCTGGTGCTCGATTGCAGTGACAACATGGCCACCCGTCATGCGGTGAATGCCGCCTGCATCCAAGCCTGCGTACCGTTGATCAGCGGCAGCGCGGTGGGGTTCAGCGGCCAGTTGCTGGTTATCGAACCGCCCTATGCCCATGGCTGTTATGTCTGCCTCTACCCGGAGCAAACCGAACCGCAGCGCAACTGCCGCACGGCGGGCGTACTAGGCCCAGTCGTTGGCGTGATCGGCACGCTACAGGCGCTGGAAGCGATAAAAATGCTGGCTGGAATACCCTCCTCCCTTAGCGGCAAGCTGCGCCTGTTCGACGGCAAGCAGCAAAGCTGGAGCACCCTGCAACTGAGCAAAGCCAACACCTGCCCCCTCTGCGGAGAGCCAGCATGAAGATTACGCTCAACGATCAACCGCTGGAGCTGGAGCAGCCGTTAAGCATCGGCGCGTTGCTCGAACGGCTGGAACGCCACCAGCCAGGCTGCGCCTTGGCGATCAATCAGGTCATCATTCCACGCAACGACTGGGCCACCCGTCAGGTGCAGGACGGTGATGATATCTTGCTGTTTCAAGCGATTGCCGGAGGCTGACATGCTGCAAATCGCCGATACCACCTTTACCTCACGCCTGTTTACCGGCACGGGGAAATTCGCCACGCCCGAGTTAATGCTGGCTGCGCTACAAGCCTCCGGCTCACAACTGGTCACTATGGCGATGAAACGCGTCGACCTGCGAGGCGGGAATGACGCCATTCTGGCACCGCTACAACGGTTGGGCGTGAAATTACTCCCCAACACTTCTGGGGCAAAAACGGCAGATGAGGCGGTGTTTGCCGCCCGGCTGGCGCGCGAAGCGCTGGGGACTCACTGGGTCAAACTGGAAATACACCCAGAGGTGAAATACCTGCTGCCAGATCCGATCGAAACGCTCAAGGCGGCGGAAACCCTGGTCAAACAGGGCTTTGTGGTACTGCCTTACTGCGGTGCCGATCCGGTGCTGTGTAAGCGGTTGGAGGAAGCGGGTTGTGCCGCCGTGATGCCACTCGGCGCGCCAATCGGTTCTAACCGTGGCTTACTGACACGCGATTTCCTTGAGATCATCGTTGAACAAGCCAAAGTGCCGGTAGTGATTGATGCCGGGATCGGTGCCCCAAGCCACGCGTTAGAGGCGATGGAACTGGGAGCCGATGCGGTACTGGTCAATACCGCCATCGCCGTGGCGCGAGATCCGGTGCAAATGGCCCAGGCTTTCCGCCTGGCGCTAGAGGCCGGAGAGCTAGCACGCAACTCCGGGCTAGGCAGCCGCCAGTCGATCGCCGCCGCATCAAGTCCTCTGACGGCGTTTCTCAGTCATTCAGAGGAGACACGCTGATGGCCAGTGATTTTAGCGAGCGCCTGCTAGAGTGGGATTGGGATGACCTGACGCTGCGCATTAACAGCAAAACGGCGCGTGACGTTGAGCAGGCACTCAATAGCCCCAAGCTGACGCGGGAGGATTTTATGGCACTGATCTCCCCTGCCGCAGCCCCCTATCTGGAGCCCTTGGCGCAACGAGCACAGCAGCTCACCCGCCAGCGTTTCGGTAACGTGGTGAGCTTTTATGTGCCGTTATATCTTTCTAACCTGTGTGCCAACGATTGTACCTACTGCGGTTTTTCGATGAGTAACCACCTCAAGCGCAAAACGCTGGATGCAGCAGAGATCGAACGGGAATGTGCGGCCATCAAGGCGCTAGGGTTTGAGCATCTGCTGCTGGTGACCGGGGAACATCAGCGCAAAGTCGGCATGGATTACTTCCGCCAGCATCTGCCCGCCATTCGCCACCATTTCAGTTCGCTGATGATGGAGGTGCAGCCTCTGGCACAACAAGACTACGCCGAGCTGAAAACCCTTGGGCTGGACGGTGTGTTGGTCTATCAGGAAACCTATCATCCCGCGACCTATCAGCAACACCATCTGCGTGGCCAGAAACAGGATTTTCATTGGCGGTTGAGTACGCCGGATCGTCTGGGGCGCGCCGGGATCGACAAGATCGGCCTGGGGGCGTTGATCGGGCTTTCCAGCAGTTGGCGCACGGACTGCTATCTGCTGGCGGAGCATCTGTTTTATCTGCAACAGACTTACTGGCAGAGCCGTTACTCCATCTCGTTCCCTCGCCTGCGGCCCTGCGCCGGTGGTATTGAGCCGGCCTCGATCATGAGTGAACCGCAACTGGTACAGTTGATCTGTGCTTTCCGGTTATTCGCTCCTGACGTTGAGCTTTCATTATCTACGCGGGAGTCGGCCTTCTTCCGCGACAATATGATCCCGGTAGCCATCAACAGCGTCAGTGCCGGTTCCAAAACCCAGCCGGGTGGCTATGCCGACGATGTACCGCCAGAGCTGGAACAGTTCGAACCGCACGACAGCCGAACGCCGCAGCAGGTGGCACAGGCAATCGGTGCCGCGGGGCTACAGCCGGTGTGGAAAGATTGGGATAATTATCTGGGACGCGCTACGCAACTGCCTGCAACGGTTGCACCATCAAGCCAATAGGTCTGGAAACACTATGCAAATCCGCCAAGGCGAGCTGGCAGGGAAAAATGGCCTGGTTATAGTGGCGGTGTTGGCAAGCGTTCCTAAGCCAACCAAGGTTATCTCCCCCTCTTGATAACCTTGCTTACCAAACGCCGGAGCGTGCGGGGACTGGCCGCACGCTTCCGGTTCCTCTGCTTTATTCGGCCGTCTGGGGTTTCATACGCAGACCTACAATGGCCGAAAGCAAACATCCCAGCGCCAGATAGGCGGCAACCAGATGCCAGGAGCCGTCCATCAACTCCACCAGCAACACGGCAATAAACGGCGTGAAGCCCCCGCCGACCACGCTTGCGACCTGATAACCCACTCCAGCACCGCTATAACGGTATGCCGTGCCGAACAGTTCGGTAAACATTGGCTGCTGCACGCTAACCAGCATGTCGTGCGCCATATTTCCCAGCATGATGGCAAAGAAGATAATCATCACCGTGTTACGGCTCTCGAGCGCAATGAAAAACGGTACCGTGCTGGCAACACCAATCAATGCTCCCGTCACGTAGATCCGGCGTCTGCCAAAGCTATCGGCCAAATAGGCAAAGCAAGGGATCGAGACACAGCTCACCGCTCCCACCAACAAGCCGATATTCAGGAACAGATCCCGTGACAGGCCAAGATGGGTGGTCGAATAGTTCATGGCAAAGGCCGTGACGATATACATCGTCAGCAGTTCGCCAAAGCGTAGGGCAATGATCAACAAGAAGGCTTTGGGATTCTGGCGCAGCGCCTCAAAGATTGGGAACTTGCGGATTTTCTCGGCCCGTTCGTGCAGCGTTTTATTGGCTTCAAACTCCTGCGACTCGTCCATGCCGTTACGGATCCACCAGGCAATGGCGACCAGCACCAGGCTGAACAGGAACGGCAAACGCCAGCCCCAGCTAATAAAGTCCGCATTGCTGGTGAAGTGGCTGACGAGGGAAACCGAGCCGGTAGCCAACAGCAACCCGACGCCAAAACCAATCTGTACACCGCTGCTGTAAAAGGCTTTTCTCTTCTTCGGCGCGCTTTCTACCGCCAGCAAGGCTGCACCGCCCCATTCGCCGCCCACGGCAAACCCTTGCACCGCTCGTAGCAGTACCAGCATCACCGGGGCCCACCAGCCGACTGAATCGAAAGAGGGCAACAGGCCAATCAACGCCGTAGAGATCCCCATCATCCAGACGGTGATCATCAGCATGCGCTTACGGCCCAGCTTATCGCCAAAGTGCCCGAACACCATGCCACCTAGCGGGCGGAACAGAAAACCGACGCCAAAGGTGCCAAAGGCGGCCAGCGTGCCCATCGTTGGGCTGACCTGCGGGAAAAACTCGGTGTTAAAGACTAAAGCGGCAACTATTCCGTACAGCAGGAAGTCGTACCAATCGACTACGGCGCCAACAAAGCTTCCCCAGGCGGCACGCCGCGCCCGGCTTTGAGAGTACTGGGTTGGTGAGGTTATTTCGCTGTTGGCAGCGCGGCTGCCACTGACTGAAGTTGAGGTGTCCATGCCTGTTCCGTTATTTTAACTTTACAGCACTGTACAACAAAAAGCCCCGGCTAGGATAGCCAGGGCTTTAGTCATTCACTGCAAAACGTACAGTCAGGGATCAGGTGACTTATTCGTCACTGCCACCCAGGTTGCCAGCGTTGAGCAATTCGGCCAGGTTGGCTGTCGCTTCTTCCGCGCTAACCAGCGGAACAACCGGAGTTTCACCCAGAGCCTTACGGCGCATACGATCCTGGTGATAAGCGTAACCGGTACCGGCTGGGATCAGACGGCCCACGATCACGTTCTCTTTCAGGCCGCGCAGTTCATCACGCTTACCGGCAACAGCCGCTTCGGTGAGAACGCGCGTCGTTTCTTGGAACGATGCAGCAGAGATGAAGGACTCGGTCGCCAAGGAAGCCTTGGTGATACCCAGCAGATCGCGTGAGAAGGTTGCTTCGATCTTGCCTTCAGCAGCAAGTTTACGGTTAGCAATCTTGACGCGTGATACTTCAGCCTGTTCGCCTTCCAGGAACTCGGTGCTACCAGCGCTAACGATGGTCCCTTTACGCAGCATCTGACGAACGATAACTTCGATGTGTTTATCGTTAATCTTAACGCCTTGCAGACGGTAAACTTCCTGCACTTCGTTGGTGATGTAGCGGGTAACCGCATGCACACCACGCAGACGCAGAATGTCATGTGGAGATTCTGGGCCGTCAGAAACAACGTCACCACGTTCCACAATTTCACCTTCGAACACGTTGAGCTGACGCCATTTAGGGATCATCTCTTCGTAAGCGTCGCTGCCGTCCAGTGGAGAGATTACCAGGCGACGTTTGCCTTTGGTCTCTTTACCGAACGAGATAATCCCGCTGATTTCAGCCAGGATTGCCGGCTCTTTCGGACGACGTGCTTCGAACAGATCCGCAACGCGTGGCAGACCACCGGTAATATCCTTGGTACCGCCGGATTCCTGAGGAATACGCGCCAAGGTATCACCCGCACCGATCTGAATGCCGTCTTCCAGCTGCACAATCGCTTTACCCGGCAGGAAGTATTGAGCAGGCATATCAGTACCTGGGATCAATACGTCGTCGCCTTTGGCATCAACGATTTTCAGTGCCGGACGCAGGTCTTTACCGCTACCGGTACGTTCTGCGCTGTCCAGTACCACCAGAGAAGACAAACCGGTCAGTTCGTCGGTCTGGCGGGTAATGGTCTGGCCGTCAACCATATCGGCGAAGCGAATGAAACCGCTCACCTCGGTCACAACCGGCATGGTGTGTGGATCCCAGTTAGCAACGGTTTCGCCGCCGTTAACTTCTGCACCATCACCTTTGCCCATTACGGCACCGTAAGGCACTTTGTAGCTTTCTTTGGTACGGCCGAATTCGTCGATCAGCTTCAGTTCGGTATTACGCGAGGTAATGACCAGCTTGCCTGAGGCGTTCATAACGAACTTCACGTTGCTCAGCTTCAGGTTACCTTTGTTCTTCACCTGGATGCTGGATTCTGCTGCCGCACGAGATGCCGCACCACCGATGTGGAACGTACGCATCGTCAGCTGTGTACCCGGCTCACCGATGGACTGGGCCGCGATAACGCCGATAGCTTCACCTTTGTTGATGATGTGGCCACGTGCCAGGTCGCGACCATAGCAGTTGGCGCACACACCAAAGTCGGTTTCACAGCTAACTACGGAACGGACTTTAACGCTGTCGACAGAGTTCTCTTCCAACAGGTCACAGGTCTTCTCGTTCAGCAGGGTGTTACGTGGCACCAGGATGTCAGCCGTACCCGGCTTGATGACATCTTCAGCGGTCACACGACCCAGAACGCGTTCACGCAGTGGCTCTTTAACGTCACCACCTTCGATAACCGGAGTCATCATGATGCCGTTGTGAGTACCACAGTCGTCTTCGGTCACTACCAGGTCCTGCGCCACGTCAACCAGACGACGGGTCAGATAACCGGAGTTTGCCGTTTTCAGTGCGGTATCCGCCAAGCCTTTACGAGCACCGTGCGTGGAGATGAAGTACTGGAGTACGTTCAGACCTTCACGGAAGTTCGCTGTGATTGGCGTTTCGATGATGGAGCCATCTGGCTTGGCCATCAGGCCACGCATACCCGCCAACTGACGGATCTGAGCGGCAGAACCACGAGCACCGGAGTCGGCCATCATAAAGATGCTGTTGAAGGAAACTTGTTGTTCCACCACGCCGTCACGGTTAACCACGTCTTCAACCGACAGGTTTTCCATCATCGCTTTAGCAACACGTTCGTTCGCCGCAGCCCAGATATCGATCACTTTGTTGTAGCGTTCGCCCGCGGTAACCAGACCAGACTGGAACTGCTCCTGGATCTCGGCAACTTCGGTTTCCGCTTCTTCGATGATCTCTGCTTTCTTGGCTGGGATAACCATGTCATCGATACCTACGGATGCGCCTGAACGGGCAGCGTAAGCAAAACCGGTGTACATGATCTGGTCAGCGAAGATTACGGTCGGCTTCAGGCCCAGGATGCGGTAACAGGTGTTCAGCATCTTGGAGATCGCTTTCTTGCCCAGAGGCTGGTTAACGATCGAGTAAGGCAGACCTTGCGGTACGATCATCCACAGGATGGCGCGACCGATGGTGGTATCAATAATCGAAGTCTGGTGAACAGATTCACCTTCGGTATTCTTGATCTCTTCTGTAATACGCACTTTTACGCGTGCATGCAGAGAGGCCAGACCGGCGCGGTAAACGCGTTCAGCTTCTTTAGGACCCGTCAGAACCATGCCTTCGCCTTTGGCGTTAACACAGTCACGAGTCATATAGTACAGACCCAATACAACGTCCTGAGAAGGAACGATGATTGGCTCGCCGTTCGCTGGTGACAGGATGTTGTTGGTAGACATCATCAACGCACGCGCTTCCAGCTGGGCTTCCAGCGTCAACGGTACGTGAACAGCCATCTGGTCACCATCGAAGTCGGCGTTGTAGGCCGCACAAACCAGCGGGTGCAGCTGGATCGCTTTACCTTCGATCAGAACCGGTTCAAACGCCTGGATACCCAAACGGTGCAGGGTTGGTGCACGGTTCAGCAGTACCGGGTGTTCGCGGATCACTTCGTCCAGGATATCCCAAACGACAGCTTCTTCGCGCTCAACCATTTTCTTGGCGGCTTTGATCGTTGTGGCCAGGCCACGCAGTTCCAGCTTGCCGTAGATGAACGGTTTGAACAGCTCCAGTGCCATTTTCTTCGGCAGACCGCACTGATGCAGACGCAGGTATGGACCTACGGTGATAACAGAACGACCAGAGTAGTCAACACGTTTACCCAACAGGTTCTGACGGAAACGACCCTGCTTACCTTTGATCATGTCGGCCAAAGATTTCAGAGGACGCTTGTTGGAACCGGTGATGGCACGACCGCGACGGCCGTTATCCAGCAGGGCATCTACCGCTTCTTGCAGCATACGCTTTTCGTTGCGCACGATGATGTCAGGCGCAGCCAGATCCAGCAGGCGTTTCAGACGGTTGTTACGGTTGATCACGCGGCGGTACAGATCGTTCAGATCTGAAGTCGCGAAACGGCCACCATCCAGTGGAACCAATGGACGCAGATCTGGCGGCAGTACCGGCAGCACGGTCAGGATCATCCACTCTGGCTTGTTACCAGATTGCACGAACGCTTCCAGCAGCTTGATACGCTTGGTCAGCTTCTTACGCTTGGTTTCGGAGTTGGTTTCGTTCAGCTCTTCACGCAGCTGCTCACACTCGGCTTCCAGATCCATGTTTTTCAACAGGGCCTGAATAGCTTCCGCACCCATCTTGGCGTCGAATTCGTCACCAAACTCTTCCAGCGCATCCAGATACTGCTCTTCAGTCAGGATCTGACGACGCTCGAGGTTGGTCATACCGCCTTCTACTACCACGTAGGATTCGAAGTACAGTACACGTTCGATGTCACGCAGCGGCATATCCAGCAGCAAACCGATGCGCGAAGGCAGCGATTTCAGGAACCAGATGTGCGCAGTCGGAGAAGCCAGTTCGATGTGGCCCATACGCTCACGGCGTACTTTGGTCTGGGTCACTTCAACGCCGCACTTCTCACAGATCACGCCGCGGTGTTTCAAGCGCTTGTACTTACCGCACAGGCACTCGTAATCTTTTACCGGCCCAAAGATACGGGCGCAGAAAAGGCCGTCACGCTCAGGTTTGAACGTACGGTAGTTAATGGTTTCCGGCTTTTTAACTTCACCGAACGACCATGAACGGATCATGTCTGGCGATGCCAGAGCAATCTTGATCGCATCAAACTCTTCGGTCTTAGTTTGCGCTTTCAGAAACTTTAATAAGTCTTTCACGGATTGGCTCCTGTCGGAGTTAAACCTGTTGGGAGCACGCTGACAAATCGTGCGCCCGTGTGACCTGAACAACCACCCTCTGGCTCCCTAAGGTCGGGAGCCAGAGCTGGAATAGCGATTAGTCGCCTTCCAGTTCGATGTTGATACCCAGCGAGCGGATTTCTTTCAACAGTACGTTGAAGGACTCCGGCATGCCTGGTTCCATACGGTGATCGCCATCCACGATGTTTTTGTACATCTTGGTACGGCCGTTGACGTCATCCGACTTAACGGTAAGCATTTCCTGCAAGGTGTAAGCTGCGCCGTATGCTTCCAGCGCCCACACTTCCATCTCACCGAAGCGCTGACCACCGAATTGCGCCTTACCACCCAGCGGCTGCTGAGTAACCAAGCTGTAAGAACCGGTAGAACGCGCGTGCATCTTATCGTCAACCAAGTGGTTCAGTTTCAGCATGTACATATAGCCGACGGTTACCTGGCGCTCGAACTGCTCGCCGGTACGGCCATCAAACAGCGTAATCTGACCTGAAGTCGGGATACCGCCCATTTCCAGCAGTTGCTTGATTTCTGACTCTTTCGCACCATCGAAGACTGGGGTTGCGATCGGCATACCTTTTTTCAGGTTCTCTGCCAGACGCAAGACTTCGTCGTCGGTGAAGGTGTTCAGGTCAACTTTCTGGCAAACGCCGTCACCCAGATCGTAAGCCTTCTGGATGAATTCACGCAGCTTGGCCACTTCCTGGTGCTGCTTGAGCATTTGGTTGATCTTCTCACCAATGCCTTTCGCCGCCATACCCAGGTGAGTTTCCAGGATCTGACCGATGTTCATACGCGATGGAACGCCCAGCGGGTTCAGAACGATGTCAACCGGCGTACCGTTTTCATCGTAAGGCATATCTTCGATCGGGTTGATCTTGGAGATAACACCCTTGTTACCGTGGCGGCCTGCCATCTTGTCACCCGGTTGGATCTGACGCTTAACGGCCAGATACACCTTGACGATTTTCAGCACGCCTGGTGCCAGATCGTCGCCTTGGGTGATCTTACGACGCTTGGCATCCAGCTTCTTCTCGAAGTCGGATTTCAGTTCGTCGTACTGCTCTGCCAGCTGCTCCAGCTGGTTTTGCTTGTCTTCGTCGGTCAGGCCCAGTTCCAACCAGCGATCGCGTGGCAGTTTGCTCAGCTTCTCGGCTTCGATACCACCAGAAACCAGTACCGCATGGATACGAGCGAACAGGCCAGCTTCCAGGATCTGCAGTTCTTCAGTCAGGTCTTTCTTCGCCTGCTTCAGCTGCATCTCTTCGATTTCCAACGCACGCTTGTCTTTGTCCACGCCATCGCGGGTAAAGACCTGCACGTCGATAACCGTACCGGAAACGCCGTTTGGTACGCGCAGAGAAGAGTCTTTAACGTCAGACGCTTTCTCACCGAAGATCGCACGCAGCAGCTTCTCTTCTGGCGTCAGCTGGGTTTCACCTTTCGGCGTTACCTTACCAACCAGAATGTCGCCACCGGTCACTTCTGCACCGATATACACGATACCGGACTCATCCAGCTTGGAGAGCGCTGCTTCACCCACGTTAGGGATGTCGGCGGTGATCTCTTCCGGCCCCAGTTTGGTGTCGCGAGACACGCAAGCCAGTTCCTGGATGTGGATGGTGGTGAAGCGATCTTCCTGTACTACACGCTCGGAGACCAAGATGGAGTCTTCGAAGTTGTAGCCGTTCCAAGGCATGAACGCGACGCGCATGTTCTGACCCAATGCCAGTTCACCCAGGTCTGTAGACGGGCCATCTGCCAGCACGTCGCCGCGCTCGATTGGCTCACCCAGATTCACACAAGGCATCTGGTTGATACAGGTGTTCTGGTTAGAACGGGTGTACTTGGTCAGGTTATAAATATCGATACCTGCTTCGCCCGGGTACATCTCGTCTTCGTTAACTTTGATAACGATACGGGAAGCATCCACGTACTGGATCACACCACCACGTTTGGCTACGGCAGTAACACCGGAGTCAACCGCTACGGCACGTTCCATACCGGTACCTACCAGCGGCTTGTCAGCACGCAGGGTTGGCACCGCTTGACGTTGCATGTTCGCACCCATCAATGCACGGTTGGCGTCATCGTGTTCCAGGAATGGGATCAGTGAAGCACCAACGGAGACAACCTGCTGGGTTGATACGTCCATATAGTCAACCTGGTCGCGGCTAAACAGGCTTGATTCGCCTTTGCTACGACAGGTAACCAGGTCTTCTTCAAAGCGGCCTTCTTCGTCCAGGTTGGAGTTCGCCTGAGCGATAACGAAGTTGCCTTCTTCAATAGCAGACAGATAGTTGATTTCATCGGTCACCACGCCGTCACGCACGCGGCGGTACGGGGTTTCCAGGAAGCCATACTCGTTGGTCTGTGCGTACACGGACAAGGAGTTGATCAGACCGATGTTTGGACCTTCCGGCGTTTCGATTGGGCACACGCGACCGTAGTGAGTCGGGTGTACGTCTCGAACTTCAAAGCCGGCACGTTCACGGGTCAGACCGCCTGGGCCCAATGCAGAGATACGACGTTTGTGCGTGATCTCGGACAACGGGTTGTTCTGGTCCATAAACTGGGACAGCTGGCTTGAACCGAAGAACTCTTTCACCGCCGCCGAAATTGGCTTGGCGTTGATCATGTCCTGAGGCATCAGGGTATCCAGATCGCCCAGGGACAGACGTTCTTTCACCGCACGCTCAACACGTACCAGACCGACACGGAACTGGTTCTCGGCCATTTCGCCAACGGAACGGATACGACGGTTGCCCAAGTGGTCGATATCGTCCACTTCGCCTTTACCGTTACGGATATCGATGAGCTTCTTCATCACTTCGATGATGTCGTCTTTGCTCAGGATGCCCGAACCTTCGATCTCGTCACGCAGCAGAGAACGGTTGAACTTCATCCGGCCAACCGCAGACAGATCGTAGCGGTCTTCAGAGAAGAACAGGTTCTCGAACAGGCTTTCCGCCGCTTCACGCGTTGGTGGCTCACCAGGGCGCATCATGCGGTAGATTTCTACCAGAGCGCTCAGACGATCGCTGGTTGGGTCGACACGTACGGTTTCAGAGATGTACGCACCGTGGTCCAGATCGTTGGTGAACAGCGTTTCGATACGCTTGTGGCCTGACTGGCTCAGCTTGGCCAACAGATCCAGTGACAGCTCCATGTTGGCTGCACAGATCAATTCGCCGGTATTGGTATCGATATAGTCCTTCGCGACCACTTTGCCCGCGATGTACTCAACCGGTACTTCAATGCTGCGAATTTCGTCTTTTTCGAGCTGACGGATATGACGAGCGGTGATACGGCGTGCTTTCTCAACGTAGATCTTACCGTTGGCTTCGATATCGAAGGACGCAGTTTCACCACGCAGACGCTCTGGAACCAGCTCCATCTGCAGCTTGTTATCACGGATCTCGAAAACAATTTTCTCAAAGAACAGGTCAAGGATCTGCTCAGTGGTGTAGCTCAGCGCGCGCAGAATAATGGTCGCAGGCAGTTTGCGGCGACGGTCGATACGCACGAACAGGTTGTCTTTCGGGTCAAACTCGAAATCCAGCCATGAGCCACGGTAAGGGATGATACGTGCGTTATACAGCACTTTGCCCGAGGAGTGGGTTTTGCCCTTATCGCTGTCGAAGAACACACCAGGACTACGATGCAGCTGGGATACGATAACCCTCTCAGTACCGTTAATGACAAAGGTACCGTTTTCGGTCATGAGCGGAATTTCGCCCATATAGACTTCTTGTTCCTTGATGTCTTTGACCGTACCTTCTGGTGCTTCACGTTCGTAGATGACCAGGCGCAGTTTTACGCGCAGCGGTGCAGAGTACGTCACACCACGGATCTGGCACTCTTTAACGTCAAACACCGGCTCACCAAGACGGTAGCTAACGTATTGCAGCTCCGAATTGCCACTGTAGCTCTGGATCGGGAAAACAGAACGGAATGCGGCTTCTAAGCCGTATTGCCCTTCTGGATCTTGCTCGATAAATTTCTGGAACGAGTCAAGCTGGATAGAAAGGAGATAAGGTATGTCCAAAACTTGTGGACGCTTACCAAAATCCTTACGAATACGTTTCTTCTCGGTATAGGAGTAAACCATAGGGTTCCTCAGCTCGCTGGAAAGTCGAACCTATTGTCCGTCCGGGTAGGGGACGGTTCATGCAACACCGTTTTGTTGACCGGAAAGCGAGAACACTTTCCGCAATACTCGTTTCTATCACGCTTAAATCATTTCATTGCCGTGGCGGCAGATTCGGCTGCGGCGCAGAGGGCAGTATATTAAGTCGTCGATAGAAAGAAATATTGGGGTTAGCCAGTAGTCAAACAGTGTGAAACTCTACTGACGCCCTACAGCGCAAAAAGGCTGGTGACCAAAAAGTCACCAGCCATCAGTCTGTTAGTTAAAACAGACTGCACTCCAAAAGCAGTGGCTTATTTAACTTCAACTTCAGCGCCAGCTTCTTCCAGAGCTTTTTTCAGTGCTTCAGCGTCGTCTTTGCTGATGCCTTCTTTCAGTGCTGCTGGTGCAGACTCAACCAGGTCTTTAGCTTCTTTCAGACCCAGGCCAGTTGCGCCACGTACTGCTTTGATTACTGCAACTTTGTTCGCGCCGATACCTTTCAGTACAACGTCGAATTCAGTTTTTTCTTCAGCAGCTTCAACAGCAGCAGCAGGACCTGCAGCTACAGCAGCAGCAGAAACACCGAACTTCTCTTCCATAGCGGCGATCAGTTCAACGATTTCCATTACAGACAGGGCTGCAACGCCTTCGATAATTTGGTCTTTAGTGATAGACATAACAAAAGTTCCTAAAATTCAGAAATAGTTTAAATACGTAAGCAAAGGCTAAGAAAGAGAGAGGCTTATGCCGCTTCTTTCTGATCGCGTACTGCAGCCAGAGTGCGAACCAATTTGCCAGCAGCGGCTTCTTTCATGGTTGCCATCAGGCGTGCGATTGCTTCATCGTAAGTAGGCAGCGTTGCCAAGCGGTCGATTTGTGCCGCAGGGATCAGCTCACCTTCAAAGGCCGCAGCTTTAACCTCAAATTTTGCATTCGCTTTCGCGAACTCTTTGAACAGACGAGCAGCAGCGCCCGGGTGTTCAGTAGAGAATGCAATCAAGGTAGGACCGACAAACGTGTCTTTCAGGCATTCGAACGCAGTGCCTTCAACTACGCGACGCATCAAGGTGTTGCGAACAACACGCATGTAAACGCCAGCTTCACGACCTGCTTTACGCAGTTCAGTCATTTTATCAACGGTAACGCCACGAGAATCCGCAACTACCGCAGACAGCGCGCCTTTGGCTACTTCGTTGACTTCAGCAACAATCGCTTGTTTGTCTTGAAGATTTAATGCCATTAGCTTTTTGCTCCTGGATTTAGCCGGGGAAATCCCCGGAACTCACTTCACTCAACAGCTTGTGCGAACACGCGCCGTTGAGCGGCTTAACACGGTGAGCAGAATCCAGCAAAGACCATTCTTTTTAAAAAAGAAAAAATTTCTTTAGGCTCTGTCACCGTCTACGCAGGAAGGATTAAGTGCCTTGCGGCACACCTGCGGTCTTGGACGGAGGCCTGGATAGGCCAGGCTCCAACCGAAAAATCTGTTGTTCCGCACGTAGCAGAACCTTGGGGGATAAGATTCTAGATGAATCCCACCCCCAAGTCAAAGCGATTAATCACCAGGTGATTAGTTCGCTACAGCACTCAGACCGCTTTGATCGATAGCAACGCCAGCACCCATGGTGGTGGAGAGGCTAACTTTCTTGATGTACATGCCTTTTGCCTGAGATGGTTTGGCTTTTTTCAGCGCAACCAGCAGAGACTCCAGGTTTTCCTTCAGCTTGTCTGTGTCGAAATCAACCTTACCGATAGTGGTATGGATGATACCGTTTTTGTCGTTACGATAACGAACCTGACCTGCTTTAGCGTTCTTCACAGCTTCTGCAACGTTAGGAGTCACGGTACCCACTTTCGGGTTAGGCATCAGACCACGTGGACCCAGAACCTGGCCCAGTTGACCTACAACGCGCATTGCATCCGGGGAAGCAATAACCACGTCGAAGTTCATCTCGCCTTTCTTGATCAGGTCAGCCAGATCTTCCATACCTACCAGCTCTGCGCCTGCAGCTTTAGCAGCTTCAGCGTTAGGGCCCTGGGCAAATACGGCAACGCGAACGCTGCGACCGGTGCCGTGTGGCAGAACGGTAGCACCACGTACGTTTTGGTCTGATTTACGAGCGTCGATGCCGAGGTTAACGGCAACGTCAACGCTTTCTACGAATTTAGCGGTGGCCAGCTCTTTCAGCAGAGCAACAGCTTCGAGGATGTCATACTGCTTAGTAGCATCAACTTTGTCACGGATCACGCGCATGCGCTTGGTCAGCTTAGCCATTTCTTAATCCTCCACTACCAGGCCCATGGAACGAGCAGTACCTTCGATGGAGCGAATCATCGCTGCAACGTCAGAACCAGTCATGTCCGCAGCTTTGGTTTCTGCGATTTCACGAACCTGTGCACTAGTCACTTTGCCAACTTTATCTTTGTTCGGCTTGCCGGAACCAGATTTAATACCAGCCGCTTTCTTCAGCAGAACTGCTGCTGGCGGGGTTTTGGTAACGAAAGTGAAGGAGCGATCAGAATAAACTGTAATAACAACCGGGATCGGCAGGCCTTTCTCAACGCTGTCAGTTTTAGCGTTGAATGCCTTACAGAATTCCATGATGTTAACACCTTGCTGACCCAGAGCTGGACCAACTGGTGGACTTGGGTTAGCCATACCGGCTGCAACTTGCAGCTTAACGTAGGCTTGTACTTTCTTGGCCATTGAAATTTCCTCGTTTGGGTAATATCGCCTCCTGAGAGGCTCCCCGTGTTTTATCTCGCTGCAAGAGCAAGACATCTAAAAACAAAAGGCGCGAAATTATAGTTCAATCTCGCGCCTCTGACAAGCTACAAACCCGCTCGCCTTGCTGATTATTTGATCAGCCTTTTTCTACCTGGCTAAAGTCCAGTTCCACCGGCGTTGCACGGCCAAAGATGGAGACAGACACTTTCAGGCGGCTCTTCTCGTAGTCCACTTCTTCAACGACGCCGTTAAAGTCAGCAAATGGACCATCGTTGACGCGCACCAGTTCACCCGGCTCGAACATCGTTTTCGGACGTGGCTTATCACCAGCCTGCTGCAGGCGGTTCATAATCGCGTCCACTTCTTTATCGCTGATCGGTGCAGGACGATCGGAAGTTCCACCGATGAAGCCCATAACACGAGGAACACTGCGCACCAAGTGCCAGCTGGCGTCATTCATCACCATCTGAACCAGTACATAGCCAGGGAAGAATTTACGCTCACTCTTACGACGCAGACCACCACGGATCTCCACCACTTCTTCGGTGGGAACCATGACTTCGCCGAACAGCTCTTCCATATCGTGCAGTTTGATATGTTCACGCAGCGATTGCGCTACGCGACCTTCAAAACCGGAAAACGCCTGAACGACGTACCAGCGTTTTTTTGGGGCTTCAGACATTTTAGAACCTCAGGCCAGTAATAAACGATACCAGACGGACCAATATACCATCCAGGCCCCACAGAATCAGTGACATCACGGCGGTTACCGCGGCAACGATCAACGTGGTGTGTAACGTTTCCTGACGAGTTGGCCAGATCACTTTACGTACTTCAGTACGTGCTTCGCGCGCAAACGCAACGGTGGCTTTGCCTTTAGTGGTCATCAATGCCACTGCACCAGCAACGGCAATAACCACGACAACGGCCAACGCACGCAGCGGCAGGCTGAAATCACGGTAGTAATAGTTACCGACGATAGCCACAACCAACAGAACGGCGACGATTGACCACTTGGCCGCTTCAAGGCCGCGCCCGCTCCCTTGAGCCTCGGTATTCGCACTCATAAACCAACCTGTCACTAATGATTCGAACAAACAACTTTGCCTCGCAATGCGAGGCAAACCAAACCGAACAGATGCCGCTTGGCAGCATCCCGGTGTTTTACGCCATGACGTATTTCAGTCAATACCGTTTAAGAGCCCATCTCACCAATGATTATGACTGCAAAATCGCTGATGAGATAGGTTCTAGTTCACAGCGTAGAAAAAGGGCATCAAATGATGCCCTTTTATCGCATGTCGCGTCAAATATTATCCGCGATTAAGCGATAACTTTGGCAACAACACCAGCGCCAACGGTACGGCCGCCTTCACGGATTGCGAAACGCAAGCCTTGGTCCATAGCGATTGGGTGGATCAGGGTAACTACCATGTTCACGTTATCGCCTGGCATTACCATCTCTACGCCTTCTGGCAGTTCGATGGTACCGGTCACGTCAGTTGTACGGAAGTAGAACTGTGGACGGTAGCCTTTGAAGAATGGAGTATGACGACCACCTTCTTCTTTGCTCAGGATATACACTTCTGAATCGAACTGAGTGTGTGGCTTGATGGAACCTGGTTTAGCCAGTACCTGACCACGTTCGATGTCTTCACGCTTGATACCACGCAGCAGAACACCAACGTTCTCACCAGCACGGCCTTCGTCCAGCAGTTTGCGGAACATTTCAACGCCGGTACAGGTAGACTTAACGGTGTCTTTGATACCAACGATTTCAACTTCTTCGCCAACTTTAACGATACCGCGCTCAACACGACCGGTAACTACGGTACCACGACCGGAGATGGAGAAGACGTCTTCGATTGGCAGCAGGAACGGCTGGTCGATAGCACGCTCTGGTTCTGGGATGTAAGAATCCAGGTGACCGGCCAGCTCGATGATTTTAGCTTCCCACTCAGCTTCGCCTTCCAGTGCTTTCAGCGCTGAACCACGAACAACCGGCAGGTCATCACCAGGGAAGTCATAAGCAGACAGAAGTTCACGAACTTCCATTTCTACCAGTTCCAGCAGCTCTTCATCATCAACCATGTCGCATTTGTTCATGAATACGATGATGTAAGGAACGCCAACCTGACGACCCAGCAGGATGTGCTCACGAGTCTGAGGCATAGGGCCGTCAGTCGCAGCTACAACCAGGATAGCGCCGTCCATCTGAGCAGCACCGGTGATCATGTTTTTCACGTAGTCGGCGTGCCCTGGGCAGTCAACGTGCGCGTAGTGACGAGTCGGGGTGTCATATTCAACGTGAGAAGTGTTGATGGTGATACCACGAGCTTTTTCTTCTGGCGCGTTATCGATCTGGTCGAAAGCACGTGCAGAACCACCGTAGGTTTTAGCCAGAACGGTAGTGATTGCAGCAGTCAGGGTAGTTTTGCCGTGGTCAACGTGGCCGATAGTACCGACGTTAACGTGCGGTTTTGAACGTTCAAATTTTTCTTTAGACATCGATTGTCCCTCTAAGACACGGATAAATCGGTGGTATCACCACATCAACCAAGCATTTGCTTGTTGAATTCAGGAAACAGAAAGAAAATCAGGGGGCGAGAAATTAAGAAGTGGTGCTGATAGGCAGATTCGAACTGCCGACCTCACCCTTACCAAGGGTGCGCTCTACCAACTGAGCTATATCAGCACATCTTGGAGCGGGCAGTGGGAATCGAACCCACATCATCAGCTTGGAAGGCTGAGGTAATAGCCATTATACGATGCCCGCATCCTGGAACTCGGCTACCTGACTTTTCTGTAGACTTTAAAGGTGGAGAGAAGGATTGTTCGTCGCTTAACTCTTCACCCTTCGTGCCAGCAACTTCCGTTACGCGGCGCGAACTGTTTGAAGGTTTTCACCTTCCCCGCTCGGCGCTTGATTCAGCATTACCGCTCGGTGTGACCCAGTGCCTCGGGTCTAATATGGTGGTGGGGGAAGGATTCGAACCTTCGAAGTCTGTGACGGCAGATTTACAGTCTGCTCCCTTTGGCCGCTCGGGAACCCCACCAGATTTTAACTACTTTTACTGACCACTTTATACTTGAATGGTGCCGGCTACCGGAATCGAACTGGTGACCTACTGATTACAAGTCAGTTGCTCTACCTACTGAGCTAAGCCGGCATCAAGTGCAGCGCATTCTAGGTAGAGCTGACGGGCTATGCAACAAAAAAATTGCGATCTAAGCCCTATCGCTCATAAATCAGCCGATTTCTGCATCCGGCTCGCAGTTTTTCACCGTTGAGGCGCAAAATTTCATCAAATATGGGCATTAATCTAAACTATTTTAGACCTACCCTGCTGATGCTTTCCCTGCACTTTTGCATATCGCTCAATCAAAGATAGTCTATCGGTTTAAAGCCGCGATCGGGATGGTGCACCACAAAGAGGACGGTGCTCTCTGATGGTGCTGATATACCGCTTTCGTCCCTGGGTTGGCGGCTCCCCCACAGGTTAGCCGCGTTGGCGCGCTTATTGCTTATCATCATTATCCCTAATAGCCAGGAGGAATGACCGATGAAAATTGTCCTGATCAATGCGGCAACGCTTCCCATATACCGCGCCGAGCTGGCGCAGTTGCTCACCGATGCGGTCACTCACGGGGCTTCAGTAGGTTACGACACGCAAATTCCCCACGAGGATGCTGAGAGCTACTTCCATAGCCTGCGCCCAGCGTTGGCCAAAGGAGAGTTGCTATTGTGGATTGCCAGAGACGAAAGCGGCGTCATTGGCACCGTCCAACTCGCCCTGTGTCAAAAGCCTAACGGCCGCAACCGGGCCGAAGTACAAAAACTGCTGGTGCACAGCCGCGCCCGTCGCAATGGCGTTGGACAGGCGTTGATGAAAACGCTGGAAAAAATGGCGCTTGAGATCCGCCGTGGGCTGCTTTATCTGGACACCCAGGCCGGTTCTGCAGCCGAAGGGCTGTATCGCTCGTTGGGCTATCGTTGCCTCGGGGAGATACCCGATTACGCCGCGGCTCCCGACGGGTATTACCACCCTACAGCGATTTACTACAAGCGGCTGTTTGCCGTTCAGCAACCCTCCCGCGCCGCCGCCAGCTGACCTGAAAACGGTATCATTGCCCAGTGATACCGCCTTGCAACAGGCCCTTTCTCAATTGCGTGCCTGTTCGCACTATTGGTAAAAACTGCCGCTAATCGACCACATTTGCGAAAAAAGTCTACGCCTAAAAGCCCGCTGTCTATAATATGCAGTTTGATTATTATCTGGAGTTGGCGTCCAGCGCCTTTCCCAACCTGCGTTAACAGGCAGAATTTGGCTTATGATAAAAAGAGATCAATCTTTAGCGACGCCTTACCTTCAGTTCGATCGCAGCCAGTGGGCCGCGTTACGGGATTCGGTGCCGCTGACGCTGTCGGAAGAAGAGATTGTTAAACTCAAAGGGATTAACGAAGATCTCTCCCTGGAGGAAGTCGCGCAGATCTACTTGCCGCTCTCACGGTTGCTGAACTTCTATATCAGTTCAAACCTGCGTCGCCAGGCAGTTCTGGAGCAATTCCTTGGTACAGATGGCCAACGCATTCCTTATGTGATCGGCATTGCTGGCAGCGTAGCCGTGGGTAAAAGTACCACGGCGCGTTTGTTGCAGGCGTTGTTGAGCCGCTGGCCGGAACATCGTAGCGTCGAGCTGATCACCACAGACGGCTTTCTGCACCCGAACAAAGTGCTGAACGAGCGCGGCCTGATGAAGAAAAAAGGGTTCCCGCAATCCTACGACATGCATAGCCTGGTGAAATTCGTTTCAGAAGTTAAATCCGGTGCCAAACGTGTTACTGCCCCGGTTTACTCTCACCTGATCTATGACGTGGTGCCTGAAGGCAATAAAGTTATCGAACAGCCTGATATTCTGATCCTGGAAGGATTGAATGTTTTGCAAAGCGGTATGGACTATCCACACGATCCTCACCGGGTATTTGTTTCCGACTTTGTTGATTTCTCAATCTATGTCGATGCCCCTGGCGATCTATTGCAAAGTTGGTATATCAACCGCTTCCTGAAATTCCGTCAGGGTGCGTTCTCTAACCCAGACTCCTATTTCCATAGCTATGCTCAGTTGCCGGAAACGGAGGCGATAAATATCGCCACCCAGCTGTGGAATGAGATTAATGGATTGAATTTACAGCAGAATATCTTACCGACTCGCGAGAGAGCCAGCTTAATCATGACTAAGAGTGCCAATCACGCTGTGGAAAGTGTACGGTTGCGAAAATAATCGATAGCGTAAGAGAGGCCAATGGCCTCTCTTATTTTAGCTTATTCAGCACTCCGCAAAGATATTTCACCACCAATAAAGGGTTTAATGACTCCTTCCTGTTCAAGTAGCAATGCACCCTGCTGATCAATACCGCGGGCAATACCGAAAATCTGTTGTTCACCAATTAATAGTTTAACTGGACGATCGATAAAATTATCTAATTGACGCCAACGTGAAATAAAAGGTGCTAGCCCATCTATTTCAAATTGCCGTAATGAATTTCGTAGTTCATTAAGCAATTTGGCGGCCAATTCATTACGATCGATAGTGATCCCGGCTTCCTGTAGGTTGATCCAGCGCTGATCAATCTGACTGGCGTTGGTTTCACGCATCGCCATGTTGATACCCGCTCCGAGCACCAACTGGGCTGCATCCCCGGTTTTACCGGTCAGCTCAACCAAAATACCGGCCAACTTGCGATCGTTAAGATATAAATCATTGGGCCACTTCACACGGACCTGTTCTGCACCGAGATGCTGCAACACTTCTGCCATCACGATGCCAATAACCAGGCTCAACCCCATCGCGGCCGCTGGCCCTTGTTCAAGACGCCAGAACATGGATAAATATAGGTTGGCTCCGAAAGGCGAAACCCACTGCCGACCACGTCGCCCACGCCCTGCCTGCTGATACTCGGCTATACAGGCATCACCGGATGTCAGTTCTGCAAGCCTGTCCAACAGATACTGGTTGGTTGAATCAACCACGGGCAATACCGTGACCCGCTTGTCTTCCAGTAAGCCAAGTATACGCTCAGCATCCAGCAAGTTGATCGCCGCAGGTAGGCTATAGCCTTTCCCCGGAACCGTGAACACATCCAAGCCCCACTCCCGGATAGTCTGAATATGCTTGTTAATCGCTGCGCGGCTCATTCCCAATGACTCACCCAAATGTTCGCCAGAGTGGAACTCGCCGTCCGCCAGTAGGGAGATGATCTTCAGTGGTACTGTGGTATCTCTCATGAAATGACCTCTACGGCATCCAGCTCACCAGTGGCCCCGATAAAACGTACCTCTGGTTCTAACCAGACATCGAATTTCTGCGCGACCGTATTGCGCACATGCCTGGCCAGTGCCACCACATCCTGGCTGCTGGCATTATCGGCATTTACCAATACCAAGGCCTGCTGACGGTGCACCGCTGCGCCACCGATCTGATGCCCCTTGAGTGAACACTGATCGATCAGCCAACCGGCAGCCAGTTTTTCTTGCCCGTCCGGCTGCGGATAATGTGGCATTGCAGGATATTGGGCTAATAATGCTTTAGCGGCTTCCCCGCTCACCAGTGGGTTTTTAAAGAAGCTGCCTGCATTGCCACTAATACGTGGGTCTGGCAGCTTGCTGCGCCGCATGGCGCATACCGCGTCAAATACCTGCTGCGGCGTTACCGTCTTGGGATCCAGCTTGGCAAGGTCGCCGTAGTTCAGCAACGGATTCCACTGTTTGCTAAGCCGTAAACCAACGCCCACAATCACGAATCCTTGCTTAAGCTCATGCTTAAAAACGCTTTCCCGGTAACCAAACTGGCAGCGTTCAGGATCCATACGATCGATTTCACCCGTAGTCAGGTTCAGCAGGTCGACATACTCACAGACCTGTTTGAGCTCGATGCCGTACGCCCCGATATTCTGGATAGGGGCCGAACCGACCAAACCCGGGATCAATGCCAGATTCTCCAGCCCGGGGATGCCACGTTCGAGCATCTGGCTGACCAGATGGTGCCAATTCTCTCCGGCGCTGACATGCAAATGCCAGGCGTCCTGCTCTTCCCTGACGGTGATACCTTTTAACTGGTTAATCATGACCGTACCGGCAAAATCCTCCAGGAACAGGACGTTGCTCCCTTCACCGAGTACCAGCAGTGGCTGTTGGCGCTTTTGCGCTTGCTGCCAGGCTTTAATCATCATTTCAATTTCTTCGGCAATGACTAAATGCGCTGCGTTGACCGGGAGCGCAAAAGTATTGTGATTTTTTAAAGACGCGCTTTCAGTAGACATGATTTAAATACTCTGACGGAACAAATTATCATCTAGTCTACTCGATCCACCGCGCATGGCTATTATTTGTTTTTATTCACTGGTAATTTCTTGTGAGCTAATAACCTCTGACCTCATGGGATATTAAAAATATCCTTTTAAATCATGATAATATGAAAATTCTATTATCTTGATTCAAGCACAAGTCTGAGTTATATAAAATCTATCAGCATTAATGATATGTATGAATTAGCCTGGCGGGTTTGGAACTAAAAATTTCATGAATATTTCCAGGTGGGAACTCGGTTATATTTAATCGTTTACCTATGCGGAGATAATTCGGGATAGCCGAGTGATACCATCCCCTCACCCTAGCCCTCTCCCACAGGGAGAGGGAACCGATCGAGCTCGCGGATCTCTCTGTGTAATACTTCATCTTTCTACTTACTTCCAACGTCCTGAAGCGGTACGGGCAAACCCAACCTCTCCCCACTTTCCGAAGCAGTACGGGCTCATCCACGACGCCGGACGGCTCCCTCTCCCTCACACGGGGGTTCAGTTGTTCTCGGCTGGTACTCTGGGAGAGGGTGGGGGTGAGGGGTATTTCCATTTCCGCCCCATAGCAAAAAGGCCATCCTTGCGGATGGCCTCTTGGCTTAATTGATGCCTGGCAGTGTCCTACTCTCGCATGGGGAGACCCCACACTACCATCGGCGCTACGGCGTTTCACTTCTGAGTTCGGCATGGGGTCAGGTGGGACCACCGCGCTATTGCCGCCAGGCAAATTCTGTTTCATTCTTGGCCGTTACTTTCGTAACCACCAGAACCAATCTCGGAACTTCGCTGAAAATTGTCGTCTACTCTAAAACACCTTTGGTGTTGTAAGGTTAAGCCTCACGGATCATTAGTACTGGTTAGCTCAATGCATCGCTGCACTTACACACCCAGCCTATCAACGTCTTAGTCTTAAACGTTCCTTCAGGGGCCTTAAAGGCCCAGGGAAGACTCATCTCGAGGCAAGTTTCGCGCTTAGATGCTTTCAGCGCTTATCTTTTCCGCACTTAGCTACCGGGCAGTGCCATTGGCATGACAACCCGAACACCAGTGGTGCGTTCACTCCGGTCCTCTCGTACTAGGAGCAACCCCTCTCAATCTTCCAACGCCCACGGCAGATAGGGACCGAACTGTCTCACGACGTTCTAAACCCAGCTCGCGTACCACTTTAAATGGCGAACAGCCATACCCTTGGGACCTACTTCAGCCCCAGGATGTGATGAGCCGACATCGAGGTGCCAAACACCGCCGTCGATATGAACTCTTGGGCGGTATCAGCCTGTTATCCCCGGAGTACCTTTTATCCGTTGAGCGATGGCCCTTCCATTCAGAACCACCGGATCACTAAGACCTACTTTCGTACCTGCTCGAGCCGTCACTCTCGCAGTCAAGCTAGCTTATGCCTTTGCACTAACCTCACGATGTCCGACCGTGATTAGCTAACCTTCGTGCTCCTCCGTTACTCTTTGGGAGGAGACCGCCCCAGTCAAACTACCCACCAGACACTGTCCTCACCCCGGATCACGGGGCCGAGTTAGAACATCAAACATTAAAGGGTGGTATTTCAAGGTTGGCTCCATGCAGACTGGCGTCCACACTTCAAAGCCTCCCACCTATCCTACACATCAAGGCTCAATGTTCAGTGTCAAGCTATAGTAAAGGTTCACGGGGTCTTTCCGTCTTGCCGCGGGTACACTGCATCTTCACAGCGAGTTCAATTTCACTGAGTCTCGGGTGGAGACAGCCTGGCCATCATTACGCCATTCGTGCAGGTCGGAACTTACCCGACAAGGAATTTCGCTACCTTAGGACCGTTATAGTTACGGCCGCCGTTTACTGGGGCTTCGATCAAGAGCTTCGCCTTGCGGCTGACCCCATCAATTAACCTTCCAGCACCGGGCAGGCGTCACACCGTATACGTCCACTTTCGTGTTTGCACAGTGCTGTGTTTTTATTAAACAGTTGCAGCCAGCTGGTATCTGCGACTGGCTTCAGCTCCGAGAGCAAGTCTCTTCACCTACGCGCCAGCGTGCCTTCTCCCGAAGTTACGGCACCATTTTGCCTAGTTCCTTCACCCGAGTTCTCTCAAGCGCCTTGGTATTCTCTACCTGACCACCTGTGTCGGTTTGGGGTACGATTTGATGTTACCTGATGCTTAGAGGCTTTTCCTGGAAGCAGGGCATCAACTACTTCTGCACCGTAGTGCATCGTCATCACGCCTCAGGGTTGGTAGCGTTCCGGATTTACCAGGAACACCCCCCTACACGCTTAAACCGGGACAACCGTCGCCCGGCTAGCCTAGCCTTCTCCGTCCCCCCTTCGCAGTAACACCGAGTACAGGAATATTAACCTGTTTCCCATCGACTACGCCTTTCGGCCTCGCCTTAGGGGTCGACTCACCCTGCCCCGATTAACGTTGGACAGGAACCCTTGGTCTTCCGGCGAGCGGGTTTTTCACCCGCTTTATCGTTACTTATGTCAGCATTCGCACTTCTGATACCTCCAGCAAACCTCACAGTTCACCTTCAACGGCTTACAGAACGCTCCCCTACCCAACAACGCCTGAGCGTCGCTGCCGCAGCTTCGGTGCATGGTTTAGCCCCGTTACATCTTCCGCGCAGGCCGACTCGACCAGTGAGCTATTACGCTTTCTTTAAATGATGGCTGCTTCTAAGCCAACATCCTGGCTGTCTATGCCTTCCCACATCGTTTCCCACTTAACCATGACTTTGGGACCTTAGCTGGCGGTCTGGGTTGTTTCCCTCTTCACGACGGACGTTAGCACCCGCCGTGTGTCTCCCGTGATAACATTCTTCGGTATTCGGAGTTTGCATCGGTTTGGTAAGCCGGGATGGCCCCCTAGCCGAAACAGTGCTCTACCCCCGAAGATGAGTTCACGAGGCGCTACCTAAATAGCTTTCGGGGAGAACCAGCTATCTCCCGGTTTGATTGGCCTTTCACCCCCAGCCACAAGTCATCCGCTAATTTTTCAACATTAGTCGGTTCGGTCCTCCAGTTAGTGTTACCCAACCTTCAACCTGCCCATGGCTAGATCACCGGGTTTCGGGTCTATACCTTGCAACTATTCGCCCAGTTAAGACTCGGTTTCCCTACGGCTCCCCTATACGGTTAACCTTGCTACAAAATATAAGTCGCTGACCCATTATACAAAAGGTACGCAGTCACACCACGAAGGTGCTCCCACTGCTTGTACGTACACGGTTTCAGGTTCTATTTCACTCCCCTCGCCGGGGTTCTTTTCGCCTTTCCCTCACGGTACTGGTTCACTATCGGTCAGTCAGGAGTATTTAGCCTTGGAGGATGGTCCCCCCATATTCAGACAGGATGTCACGTGTCCCGCCCTACTCATCGAACTCACAATTAATGCATTTTAGTGTACGGGGCTATCACCCTTTGCTGCGCGACTTTCCAGACGCTTCCACTAACACAAGAACTGATTCAGGTTCTGGGCTGTTCCCCGTTCGCTCGCCGCTACTAGGGGAATCTCGGTTGATTTCTTTTCCTCGGGGTACTTAGATGTTTCAGTTCCCCCGGTTCGCCTCGTATGGCTATGTATTCACCATACGATAGTGTGTCGAAACACACTGGGTTTCCCCATTCGGGTATTGCCGGTTATAACGGTTCATATCACCTTACCGACACTTTTCGCAGATTAGCACGCCCTTCATCGCCTCTGACTGCCTAGGCATCCACCGTGTACGCTTAGTCACTTAACCTCACAACCCGAAGGTGTTTCTGTAAACAGAGACACTGTCGTGCTGTTTATTTGAGAGACTCTATGACAGGTTAATCCTTACCCCAATACTTCTACGGAGGGATAAGTTTCAGCTGTCATGTTTCAATTTTCAGCTTGTTCCAGATTGTTAAAGAGCAATATCTTAAACACGACTCGCAAGAGTCATCTTTAAGATAATCAGTCACGAATGACCGGTGATAATGTCTTTCACTCATTATCGGATGGCGTCCCCAAGGGGATTCGAACCCCTGTTACAGCCGTGAAAGGGCAGTGTCCTAGGCCTCTAGACGATGGGGACACAAAATCCGATTAAACCCAGGGTTTAACCGTTTCTCGTATCAGCATGAGTCCAGAAGACTCATTACATCAACAGGTAGCGCTTTGCTCATTACTTTTCATCAGACAATCTGTGTGGACACTGCACTCGAACACATATCTTTAGGTAAGGAGGTGATCCAACCGCAGGTTCCCCTACGGTTACCTTGTTACGACTTCACCCCAGTCATGAATCACAAAGTGGTAAGCGCCCTCCCGAAGGTTAAGCTACCTACTTCTTTTGCAACCCACTCCCATGGTGTGACGGGCGGTGTGTACAAGGCCCGGGAACGTATTCACCGTAGCATTCTGATCTACGATTACTAGCGATTCCGACTTCACGGAGTCGAGTTGCAGACTCCGATCCGGACTACGACATACTTTATGAGGTCCGCTTGCTCTCGCGAGTTCGCTTCTCTTTGTATATGCCATTGTAGCACGTGTGTAGCCCTACTCGTAAGGGCCATGATGACTTGACGTCATCCCCACCTTCCTCCGGTTTATCACCGGCAGTCTCCTTTGAGTTCCCGCCATTACGCGCTGGCAACAAAGGATAAGGGTTGCGCTCGTTGCGGGACTTAACCCAACATTTCACAACACGAGCTGACGACAGCCATGCAGCACCTGTCTCACAGTTCCCGAAGGCACCAATCCATCTCTGGAAAGTTCTGTGGATGTCAAGAGTAGGTAAGGTTCTTCGCGTTGCATCGAATTAAACCACATGCTCCACCGCTTGTGCGGGCCCCCGTCAATTCATTTGAGTTTTAACCTTGCGGCCGTACTCCCCAGGCGGTCGACTTAACGCGTTAGCTCCGGAAGCCACGCCTCAAGGGCACAACCTCCAAGTCGACATCGTTTACAGCGTGGACTACCAGGGTATCTAATCCTGTTTGCTCCCCACGCTTTCGCACCTGAGCGTCAGTCTTTGTCCAGGGGGCCGCCTTCGCCACCGGTATTCCTCCAGATCTCTACGCATTTCACCGCTACACCTGGAATTCTACCCCCCTCTACAAGACTCTAGCTTGCCAGTTTCAAATGCAGTTCCCAAGTTAAGCTCGGGGATTTCACATCTGACTTAACAAACCGCCTGCGTGCGCTTTACGCCCAGTAATTCCGATTAACGCTTGCACCCTCCGTATTACCGCGGCTGCTGGCACGGAGTTAGCCGGTGCTTCTTCTGCGAGTAACGTCAATGAACAGTGCTATTAACACCGAACCCTTCCTCCTCGCTGAAAGTGCTTTACAACCCGAAGGCCTTCTTCACACACGCGGCATGGCTGCATCAGGCTTGCGCCCATTGTGCAATATTCCCCACTGCTGCCTCCCGTAGGAGTCTGGACCGTGTCTCAGTTCCAGTGTGGCTGGTCATCCTCTCAGACCAGCTAGGGATCGTCGCCTAGGTGAGCCATTACCTCACCTACTAGCTAATCCCATCTGGGCACATCCGATGGTGTGAGGCCCGAAGGTCCCCCACTTTGGTCCGAAGACGTTATGCGGTATTAGCTACCGTTTCCAGTAGTTATCCCCCTCCATCGGGCAGTTTCCCAGACATTACTCACCCGTCCGCCGCTCGTCACCCAGGAGCAAGCTCCCTGTGCTACCGCTCGACTTGCATGTGTTAGGCCTGCCGCCAGCGTTCAATCTGAGCCATGATCAAACTCTTCAATTAAAAGCTTGATTTGCTTCAACTCGTGAAGCGATGCTCGAAAATTAACTTTCGTAATCATTCATTCGCATGAATGACTGCTTGGTCACTCTTCAAGACTTGATATTTTTTTGCTACCGAAGTAGCTGGATATCGTCTTGTGAGTGCCCACACAGATTGTCTGATAAATTGTTAAAGAGCGTTCGTTACCGGTAAGTTTCTCGGTAACGCGGGAGGTGCATATTACGCTTTCCCGCTGAAGAGTCAACCTTTTTCTCTTGCGAGACGCGGTGTTTTCACCGGGTTGCTTCTTCCTGGCTGGGCGACTTGTTCGTCGTTGTTCCCGGTCAGTGGAGGCGCATTATAGGGAGTTCTCAGAAGGGCGCAACCCCTAAATTCAAAAAACTTTTCAAGCGCGGCTTTTTTCGGCAAAACGCTGCACAAGGCAGCATTTCTATCACTTTTCGTACTGGATGCGGCTGAATTCCTGGGAAAAACGGTCCACCTGCTGCCAATCTGTATATTCCACTTCTTTACTGGTATCCGTCTCTCCCCCGGTCATTTTCATAATAAAGCGGATCATGACGCGATCGAACCAGCGATAACGCGGATAACGCAGCGCACCGGCAAAAACGGCGCACTGCTTCGGCTGCCAAGGTGATGACAATAAGAACTTGCGGGTGTAGGCGTTGGTTTGGGGCGAACGCTTTTCCGGTTTGCGTGCCGTCAGGTTAACCGCGAAGAACGCGCTAGGCATCTGATTCAACTGATCAGCGTGACGCTTCACAAATCGGTGTAATGCCGTATTGAAATGCCCGTAGCGTATCGAAGCCCCTATAAGTACCTGTTGGTACTGCCCAAGCTCGATATGCTCTGCCTGCTGCAGATCGATAACGTCGCAGTTCAGGGTATCCTGCAATTGGTTAGCTATATAAGCAGCAATAGAGTGCGTTTGTCCGTCACGGCTCGAATAGAGAATCAGTGCCTTCATGGCGTTACCCCTCGTAGATACATTTACTCACGCCAGAAAGTCGGTGTGAAGAGAACCAACAGCGTAAACACTTCCAAACGGCCAAACAGCATGGTCAAGACCAGTACCCACTTTGCCGGTGGCGGCATGGTGGTAAAGTTATCGGCGACAACGCCGAGGCCAGGCCCCAGATTGTTAAGCGTAGCCGTTACCGCGGCAAAGGCCGAGAACTCGTCCACACCTGTGGCGATAATGGCCAGCATGCTGACGATAAATACCAATGCATAGGCGGAGAAGAAGCCCCACACCGCTTCAAGAATACGCTCTGGCAACGCGCGGTTGCCTAATTTGATGGTGTAAACCGCATTTGGATGCACCAACCGCTTCAACTCACGCGACCCTTGGAGGTACAGCAGCAGGATGCGGATCACTTTCAAGCCACCGCCGGTTGAACCCGCGCAGCCACCGATAAACGCTGAACAGAGCAGGAGCATTGGCAAGAACAGTGGCCATTTGGCGATGCTGTCGGTGGTAAACCCTGCAGTGGTTGCCATCGACACCACCTGGAAGAAAGCCTGATTAAGCGTTTCCATGCCGCTTCTATATATACCGTGCCACCACAGCACCACGGTACACACCGCCACCAGCGTGAACTGCACGGCGATAAACATGCGAAATTCCGGATCGCGCCAGTACACTTTCAAGCTGCGCCCGCTGAGCAAGGCAAAGTGCAAGCCGTAGTTACAACCGGAGATCAATAGGAATACAGCAATGATGGTGTTGATGGCCGGGCTGGCAAAGTAACCCACGCTGGCATCATGCGTGGAAAAGCCCCCGATGGCGATAGTTGCAAAGCTATGGCCGATAGCATCGAATACCGACATTCCGGCGCCCCATAACGCCAGCGCGCAGGCAATGGTCAGCAGTACGTAAATCAGCCACAAGGTCTTGGCCGTTTCGGCAATACGCGGGCGCATTTTATTGTCTTTCAATGGGCCGGGCATTTCCGCACGGTATAGCTGCATGCCCCCGACGCCGAGGATAGGCAGTATGGCGACGGCCAGCACGATGATCCCCATCCCCCCCATCCATTGCAGCATCTGGCGATAGAATAAGATGGCTTTAGGCAAGGAGTCTAGCCCGACCAGGGTGGTAGCTCCGGTAGTGGTTAAACCCGAGAAGGATTCGAAAAAGGCGTCTGTCAGGGAGAGATTGGGCCGTTCGGAAAACAGGAAAGGTAATGCCCCCACGCTGCCCAGCACGGTCCAGAACAACACCACAATCAGGAAGCCTTCGCGTGGCTTTAATTCATGCTTCTGCTTGCGGTTTGGCCACCACAGCATCAAGCCAATGGTCACGGCTACAAAGAAGGTCTGGCTGAATGCCCGCCCCGCTCCGTCGCGGTATATCAATGCCACCAGGCCAGGAATAAACATTGTCCCGGAAAACAGGATAACCAGCAGGCCCACAATACGGGTTATGGCGCGAAAATGCATTTCAGCACGATCCTTAACAATTCAGTTGGTGGGAATTATTGCGATATAGGGACTAATTGCAAACTTCCGCGGCTGAGATCGCGTAATTTATTCCCGAATGCCTCGGTACCGGTGGCCGGTAGCGCCAAATGTAACACCACGGCAGCACCGTAATCCCCATGCACAATCCGCCCTTCACTAAGCTGTAGCAAATTCTCTACCATTGCCAGCTGAGCATAGTCGCACTGCAAAGTATATTCGAGCTGCGGCACTTTATAGCTGACAACCAACTGCTTAAGCGCCTGTTGTACGCCGCTGCCGTATGCCCGCACCAGGCCACCGGTACCCAGCTTGATCCCACCATAGTAGCGAACTACCACCGCGGTTATTTCACCGATCCCACTGCCCATGAGCTGGCTCAGGATGGGCTTGCCCGCCGTGCCGGAGGGTTCACCGTCATCGGAGAACCCCAACTGCTGCGAATCATTCGGTGCCCCGGCAACAAAAGCCCAGCAATGGTGCCGGGCCGTTGGATGCTCGTCACGCACCTGCTGGATAAAGGCTTTGGCCGCCTCGACCCCGCAGGTGGGGGCCAGCAGGGTGATGAAACGGCTTTTCTTTATCTCTTCACTGACGCTGATGACAGCGCCAGGAATGGGGTAAGGCTGCATCAGGCCAGGTTCAGATCGCGCGTCATATTCTCAATACGCTTTTCGTGGATCACAATATTGTCCTCAATGCGGATACCGCCGTAAGGTTTCAACGCGTCGATACGATCCCAGGCAAAGTGTTTACTGAACTCGCCGCTACGCCAAGGTGCCAACAGGGACTCAATGAAATACAGGCCCGGCTCAATGGTCAGCACCATGCCTGGTTGCATGACACGAGTGCAGCGCAGGAAGGGATATTTTGCGGGTGCTGCCAGATGAGTACCATTTTCATCCTGCATAAACCCGGCGGCATCATGCACCTGCAAACCAAGCGGGTGGCCTAAGCCGTGCGGCAGGAACGGACAGGTGATGCCTTGTTCGACCATCGCTTCTTCGCTGATGCCCGTTACCAGCTTATGATTTTTCAACAGTTTGGCGATACGTTGATGCATCTGTACATGGTAATCCGTGTAGCGCACCCCGGCTTTGATGGTATCTATCAGCGCAAGCTGTTCACCGTTGAGATCTTTCACCAGATGGGCGAATGCATTGTCGCTCTGAGCCGCATAGGTGCGAGTCAGGTCGGCAGCGTAGCCGTTGTATTCCGCCCCTGCATCGATCAGGAAGCTACGGGATTCGGCAGGAGGTTGATGATCCAGCTTGGTGTAATGCAGCACCGCCGCATGCTCATTCAGGGCCACGATATTATCGTAAGGCACGTCCGTATCACGATGGCCAGTGGCGGTCAGATAGGCCAGGTTGATATCGAACTCGCTCATACCGGACTGGAAGGCTTCATGAGCGGCACGGTGCCCCATCACGGCCGTTTTCTGCGCTTCGCGCATGCAGGCCAGTTCATAACCGGTTTTGATCGAGCGACGGAAATCGAGGAAATTCAGCACCGCTTGCGGATTGATGTGCTCGGCCGCAATGCCAAGAGAGAGGGCCCGCTGTTGTGCATAGCCGATATAGCCTACACGCTCGCGCTGCTGCGGCAGTTGGCTGGCGATATCATCTGCATTGGTCAGCGGCAACAGTTCAATGGATTTGGTCCAGAAGCTGTTGGGTAGCGGTTCAACGCTATGCCAGTAATCCACCGGGGAATAGAACCACAGCTTGGGTTTGTTAACGCCGTCCACCCACAACCAGCAGTTCGGCACCGACGTTACCGGCACCCACGCCTTGAAGTTGGCGTTCACTTTAAACGGGTAGCTGTGGTCGTCCAGAAAGACCCGTTGCAGCTCGCCTGAATGGATCAGCAATGCATCCAGATTGTTGCGCTCTAATACTTCACGAGCTCGTTGTTGCAGTGTTGCCAAGTGGTCGTTATACAAAGAAGCCAGCGTTTCCATCACAGTACCCTTATGCCCTCAGAACGGAATGAGCCATCTTAACACACAGATCCCACGCTCCAACCCCATCACCTCCTGCATGAGGTGTGCTTCGCAAACCTCTGCAAACAGATTGCATCCCCAGGTGATATGGCCGCTACGCACCAAAGTTTCTCGCTCAGGGGTAAAAAATAACTTGATTGGGTATCAAGCAATTAGCCATTCCCCCTGTGATCAGGTTTGCAAATATGCAATCTATTATTTGCAATTTATTAACATAAAAACCACACTCGTCATCATCTGGTCATACCAGATCATCTGCGCTGATTCAGGAGATCGACATGCTCTACCAAGGCGAAACATTACAAGTACACTGGCTCGACAACGGCATCGCCGAGTTGGTGTTCAACGCACCAGGCCCGATCAACAAGCTGGATACCAGCACCGTTGCCAGCCTGGGTGCCGCACTCGAGGTGCTGGAACAGCAAACCGAGTTGAAAGGGCTGCTGCTGCGCTCTGCCAAATCCGCATTCATCGTGGGTGCCGACATCACCGAGTTCCTCTCGCTGTTTGCCGCACCGGCTGAAAAGCTGCATGAATGGCTGGTGTTTGCCAATACCATCTTTAACCGGCTGGAAGATTTGCCGGTGCCAACCATCTCCGCCATTAACGGTTACGCGTTAGGCGGCGGCTGCGAATGCATCCTGGCGACCGATTTCCGTATCGCCTCTCCGGACGCACGCATCGGTCTGCCGGAAACCAAACTGGGCATCATGCCAGGATTCGGGGGTTCCGTACGTCTGCCACGCCTGCTGGGTAACGACAGCGCGCTGGAAATCATTGCCGCCGGGAAAGATATCGGCGCGAAAGACGCGCTGAAAGTCGGCCTGGTCGATGCCGTGGTCGCACCGGAGAAACTGGTGGAAGCCGCGCTGAAAGTACTGCAACAGGCGATCGACGGCCAACTCGACTGGCGCGCCTACCGTCAGCCGAAGCTGGAGCCGCTGAAACTGAGCCCAATCGAAGCGGCCATGAGTTTCACCACTGCCAAAGGCATGGTGATGCAAACTGCCGGGAAACATTATCCTGCGCCAATGACCGCGGTAAAAACTATCGAAGCCGCCGCCAAGTTTGGCCGTGAAGAAGCGTTGAAACTGGAAACCGCCAGCTTTGTGCCTTTGGCCCGCTCTAACGAAGCGCGCGCCCTGGTGGGCATTTTCCTCAACGATCAGTTCGTGAAAGGCCAGGCGAAAAAATTGGCCAAGAACGTTGAAGCTCCGAAACAGGCTGCCGTGCTGGGTGCCGGAATTATGGGTGGCGGTATCGCCTACCAATCCGCGCTGAAAGGCGTGCCGGTGATCATGAAGGACATCAGCGACAAATCCCTGACTCTCGGCATGAATGAAGCGGCCAAACTGCTGAATAAACAGCTGGAGCGCGGCAAACTGGATGGCTTGAAGATGGCACAGGTGCTGTCAACCATCCAGCCAACGCTGGACTATGCCGGAATCGAACGCGCCCAACTGATTGTTGAGGCCGTAGTTGAAAATCCTAAGGTAAAAGCGGCGGTGTTGTCTGAAGTGGAAGCCCTGATCGGCGAAGATACCGTACTGGCCTCCAATACCTCAACCATCCCGATCAATCACCTGGCAAAATCGTTGAAGCGCCCGCAAAACTTCTGCGGTATGCATTTCTTCAACCCGGTGCACCGCATGCCGTTGGTTGAGATAATCCGCGGTGAACACACCAGCGACAGCACTATCGCCGCCGTGGTGGCCTACGCCACCCGCATGGGCAAAACGCCGATCGTGGTCAATGATTGCCCTGGGTTCTTCGTTAACCGCGTGCTGTTCCCGTATTTTGCCGGGTTCAGTCAGCTGCTGCGCGACGGCGCCGACTTCCGTCAGATCGACAAAGTGATGGAAAAACAGTTCGGCTGGCCGATGGGCCCGGCGTATCTGTTGGATGTGGTCGGTATTGATACCGCGCACCATGCCCAGGCGGTGATGGCCAACGGTTTCCCTGAGCGCATGAGTAAAAATTACCGCGATGCGATCGACGTAATGTTCGATAACCAACGCTTCGGCCAGAAAAACCAGCTGGGCTTCTACCGCTACAGCCAGGATAGCAAAGGCAAGCCGCGTAAAGATAACGACGAGCAAACCGACACTCTGCTGGCAACCGTGAGCGCATCGGCACAGACCTTCAGCAGTGAAGAGATCATTGCCCGCATGATGATCCCGATGATCAACGAAGTGGTACGCTGTCTGGAAGAAGGCATTGTGGCCAGCCCGGCAGAAGCGGATATGGCATTGGTTTACGGCATCGGCTTCCCGCCGTTCCACGGTGGCGCATTCCGCTATCTGGATACGCTCGGCACCGCCAATTACGTCGAAATGGCCCAGCGTTACGCTAACCTGGGGGCGCTGTATCAAGTGCCAGCCGGCCTGCGTGCCAAGGCGGAACGTAATGAAAGCTACTACCCGGTGGTGACAGCGGCGCTGTCTGATATCTCCACTGGCCAACCGGCATGAGGTTATAAAGATGGAAAACGTAGTTATTGTTGATGCCGTACGTACGCCAATGGGCCGCTCAAAAGGCGGCGCTTTCCGCCAGGTACGCGCGGAAGATCTTTCTGCTCATCTGATGCGTGCCGTGCTGAGCCGTAACCCGGCGCTGAATGCCGCCGAGATTGATGATATTTACTGGGGCTGCGTGCAGCAAACGCTGGAACAAGGCTTCAATATCGCCCGTAACGCCGCGCTGCTGGCCGAGATCCCACATCGTGTGCCAGCGGTAACGGTGAACCGCCTGTGTGGTTCTTCGATGCAGGCCTTGCACGACGCAGCCCGCGCAATCATGGTTGGTGACGCGCAGGTCAGCCTGATTGGCGGAGTGGAACATATGGGCCACGTCCCAATGAACCACGGTGTAGACTTCCATCCAGGCCTGAGCCGCACCGTGGCAAAAGCGGCAGGGATGATGGGCCTGACCGCAGAAATTCTGGCCAAAATGCATAATATCAGCCGCGAAATGCAGGATGAATTTGCAGCCCGCTCCCACCAACGTGCCCATGCCGCTACGTTGGCCGGCTATTTCAAAAACGAAATTATCCCCACCACCGGCCATGACGCCGACGGCGTACTGACTCGTTACGATTATGACGAAGTGATCCGCCCGGAAACCACCGTTGCCAGCCTGGCGGCATTGCGCCCAGCGTTTGACCCGGTCAACGGCACCGTCACCGCAGGCACCTCTTCCGCACTGTCTGACGGCGCTTCCGCCATGCTTATCATGAGCGAATCCCGTGCCAAGTCACTCGGACTGAAGGCTCGTGCCCGCATCCGCTCAATGGCGGTCGTGGGATGCGATCCTTCGATCATGGGCTATGGTCCGGTGCCTGCCAGCAAACTCGCGCTTAAACGCGCCGGCCTGAGCGTGCAGGATATAGACCTGTTTGAATTGAATGAGGCCTTTGCCGCCCAGTCGCTGCCCTGTATTAAAGATCTGGGGCTGCTGGAAAGCATGGACGATAAGATCAACCTTAACGGCGGTGCGATTGCCCTGGGCCACCCATTAGGCTGCTCCGGCTCCCGTATCTCCACCACCTTGCTGAACAATATGGAACGCCGTGACGTGCAGTTTGGTCTGGCCACCATGTGTATCGGCCTGGGTCAGGGGATCGCCACGGTATTTGAACGCGTTTAGCTGTGTCTGATTGGATGCTCCAAAAGGGCATCCCAAAGGTTTTGTTGCCGTACTTCCCGCCTGTCAGGGGCGGGTTTTTTTTATGCCTGAAATTCGATGTCAAAAAAAACGGGGCAGCATCTGGCCACCCCGTCTTTACTACCGCGTATACAATCAGATAAACGCGAAAGCATCGCCAAACATGTGCGCTTCCAGTGCACCACGCTCGGCACAGAAACGCTCACGGGCAATTTTCGCCATCTCGAAACGACCTGCGATATAGATATCATGCTCCGCCAGCGAGCCAAAATCCTGTAACACAGCGCTCAGCACCGTGCCACTGCGGCCACGCCAGTCCTCTTCCGGCTGTTCAACTACCGGGATAACCTTCAGATTTGGGTATTGCAGTGAAATCGCTTCCAGTTCGCTGAGATCATAAAGATGCTTCAGCTCACGCCCACCCCAGTAGATAGAGATATCACGGTCTGGCTGGCGCTCCAGCGCCGTCAGCAAAATCGAGCGCGCGTAAGAGAACCCGGTACCACCGGCAATCAACACCAGCGGGCGCTCGCCCTCTTCACGCAGCCAGGCTTCACCATGCGGAATATCCACGGTGATGGCCTGCTCTTTCAGCACACGATCCATCACCGCCATCGCATACAGGTTCAGTTCAGAAGCACCAATATGCAGCTCGATATAATCTTGCTGTGCTGGCGTCGAAGCCACAGAGAACGGGCGTTTATCACGTTCATCCATCACTACCATCAGGTATTGCCCTGCTTTGAACGAAAACGGTGCCTCTGGCACCAAACGTACCCGATAAACGGTATCGGTAATGGCCTCTACGGAGGTCACTTTACAGCTCAAGATTGTCATGCGTTCCCTCTGTCGGGTCATCAATGCAAGACCGAGAACAAAGACTGGCGCTTAAAGCGTCGGTTCTCTGTCACTGAATATGGCGAGCTCATCCCAGATGTCATCGATACGTGCACGCACCTTCTCATCCATTTGAATCGGACGGCCCCACTCTCTCTGGGTTTCTCCCGGCCATTTATTGGTGGCATCCAGGCCCATCTTCGATCCCAGCCCGGAAACCGGTGAGGCGAAGTCCAGATAATCAATCGGCGTATTCTCCACTAAAACGGTATCCCTTGCCGGATCCATTCTGGTGGTGATCGCCCAAATTACGTCATTCCAGTCACGCGCATTCACATCGTCATCGCAGACGATGACAAACTTGGTATACATAAATTGGCGTAGGAAAGACCAGACCCCCATCATTACGCGTTTGGCGTGCCCTGCGTACTGTTTTTTGATGGTCACCACCGCCAGGCGATAGGAACACCCTTCCGGCGGCAGGTAGAAATCGACGATTTCCGGGAACTGTTTTTGCAGGATCGGCACGAACACTTCGTTCAGCGCCACTCCCATCACCGCTGGTTCATCCGGCGGGCGACCGGTATAGGTCGAGTGATAAATCGCGTTGCGCCGTTGGGTAATATGGGTCACGGTAAAGACGGGGAAGTGGTCGATCTCGTTATAGTAACCGGTGTGATCGCCATACGGGCCTTCCGGCGCCAGCTCCCCTTGCTCGATATAACCTTCCAACACAATTTCCGCGCTGGCGGGAACTTCGAGATCGCAGGACAGACATTTGACCACTTCGGTCTTGTTGCCGCGCAACAACCCGGCAAAGGCATATTCGGACAGGTTATCCGGCACCGGCGTCACCGCGCCCAAAATGGTGGCAGGATCGGCCCCCAGCGCAACGGCAACCGGGAAACGTTCACCAGGATGTTCCTGACACCACTCCTGATAATCCAGCGCGCCGCCACGGTGCGAGAGCCAGCGCATAATCAGCTTGTTCTTGCCCAATACCTGCTGGCGATAGATCCCCAGATTCTGGCGCTCTTTATGCGGGCCACGGGTAACCGTCAGCCCCCAGGTGACCAGCGGGGCGGCATCTTCCGGCCAGCAGTGCATCACCGGAATACGGCCAAGATCGACATCTTCCCCTTGCCACACCTGTTCCTGGCACGGGGCAGAGCCCAGCACCTTAGTCGGCATATTCAGCACTTGCTTGAATTTGGGGACCTTGTCGAACAGATCGCGAAAGCCCTTCGGTGGCTCCGGCTCTTTGAGGAACGCCAACAGCTTGCCCACTTCGCGCAGCGCACTGACGTCTTCCTGCCCCATCCCCATCGCCACCCGCTTGGGCGTGCCGAACAGGTTACAGAGCACCGGCATATCGTAGCCTTTCGGGTTTTCGAACAGCAACGCCGGGCCGCCTGCTCGCAGCGTACGATCGGCAATTTCTGTCATTTCCAGATAGGGATCAATCGGCTGGCTGATGCGTTTTAGTTCCCCTCTCTTTTCCAGCAACGAGAGGAAATCGCGTAGGTCACGGTATTTCATGCAAGCCATTACACCATTGATTTATAGAAGATTTAAACGACGATCCCTGAAAATCTCAAGGGGGTTCGACGTTTAATTAACTGGCTGATTTTAAGGCGTTTCACAGCAACGGATAGATTAACAAATTCTAGCCAATCTGCCCACATTAGCGCTACTAGTTTGGGTTGTCATCACAATGCTGAATCTGTAGGGGCGCCGCATGTGAACTGAACCCCAAATGTTGGACAAACATCTGACATTTGGAGGTACAGTTCTGATGAAGTATTCACTTCAGTTCAAACTTGACGTTGTCCGGTACTATCTTGCCGGACTCGGCGGTCAAAAACAGACCGCTAAGAAGTTTTCTATTGCCCATGTCCAACTACGCAGATGGATTGCCGCTTATCAGCATCATGGGGAACAGGGGCTGCGGTTAGGACGCAAGCAACATTACACACCTGACTTCAGGCTCTCTGTTGTCGAATTCGCGCTTTCAAATCCGCTCTCTTTAGCGACAGTCGCCGCTAAATTCAATATTCCTTCTTACCTTACTGTGGAACGCTGGATTAAACTCTATCGGGAGAATGGGGCTGAAGCCCTTAACCTGAATAAGCGTAGTCGCCAAATGCGTCAGCATCCCAAAACCCCCCATGCCGATAAATCGCCTGATGAGTTGACCCCCGAAGAGATGCGGGAGGAAATCGAGTTTTTACGTGCGCAGAATGATTACATAAAAAAGTTGAGAGCCTTGATGCAACAGAAGGAAGCCCAGACTCGTCGAAAAGGGCAAAAATAATCAGAGCATTGAGGTCAGAACACCGTTTGGAGGTTTTGCTGTGGGCCGGAAAACTGCCGCGCAGTACGTATTACTATTGTTGTAAAAGCCATCAAGCACCGGATAAGTATGGTGAAGCCAAGCAGCAAATAATGGCTGTTTTTAACGAGCATAAAGGCCGTTACGGCTATCGCCGGGTGACCAGTGTTCTTCGAAAGATGGGGGCTGTGCTAAATCATAAAACCGTGCAAAAACTGATGGTTGAGCTGCAATTGAAATCGCCCGTTCGCCGTAAAAAATACCGTTCGTACAAGGGACATGTCGGTAAAGTGTCCCCGAATACCTTGCAGCGCGATTTTACCGCTCTGGAGCCTAACCAAAAGTGGGTGACCGATATCACGGAGTTCCGGGTGGCGGATAAAAAGCTGTATTTATCGCCGGTACTCGACTTGTTTAACGGTGAAATCATTGCCTATGAGATGTCCCGTAAACCTGTGTTCAGTCTGGTAAAAACGATGCTGGATAAGGCGCTCAGTACGCTAAAAACGGAAGAAAAGCCGTTGCTGCACAGTGACCAAGGTTGGCACTATCAGATGGCGGCTTATCAGCATCAGTTGCAGGAAAATGGGATAGAACAGAGCATGTCTCGCAAGGGTAACTGCCTGGATAATGCGGTAATGGAAAACTTCTTTGGCCATCTGAAAGCTGAACTGTATTATTTACAACGCTTTGAGAGTGTGGAACAGCTGTCTGAAGAGATAGACATGTACATAGATTACTACAATAACCATCGTATCAAACAGAAGCTCAAAGGCCTGAGCCCTGTGGAGTACAGAACGCAGGCTTTGATGGTTGCTTAATTTTAAACCGTCCAACTTCTTGGGGTCAGTTCACATGCTGCGCCCCCTTCGGTTTATCAATGGCAGATGAACGGCACCAACGAGCGCAGCGCCAAAGTATCATGATATTCCTGTATCTCTACCCCGTGGCGGAACACTTTAAAGCCCTGCTCCCTGGCGCTGAAGTAGCGCAGATCGTTGCCGCAGACGTGCAGCAGGCTGCCTTCACGCAGTGCAACAACCGACTCGCTTGGGTTCACCGCACAGAACTCTGCCAGGCGCTCATCACGGGTTTCACCCATGTGGCCGCTGATGTGGGCATCGATGTAATGTGGGTTGATCTGGACCGGGAACAACCCCAGCGCAGGCAACACGACGCTGCTGCGTACCGGCATATCATTGGTGGTACGGATGCTCGGCGTCGCCACGTTACAGCCAGCGCTCCAACCTACATAAGGCACTTCGCGCTCACGCACCGCACGCTGGATTGGCACAATCAGGCCATTTTCATGCAGCATCTGGTTCAGCATCCAGGTATTGCCGCCGCTGACCAAAATACACTCGGCCTGTGCGATCGCCTCTGCCGGAGACTCGGCGTGGTGGATGCTGGTAACCTTGATCCCCAACGTCTGCGACAGTTCCCCCGCACGCTGGTCGTAATCACCGCGGATCATGGCATAAGGAATAAATACGGCCGACGTGATGTTACGGCGTTCAATCATGGCCAACAGCTGACTCTTGGCATAACCGAGCAGTTCGGCCTCGCCGGAAAGCTTGCCGTTACTCAGTAAAAATAGCTCCATGTCTCTCCCTCAGTGCAAGAATGATAAAGGCGTCACATTGAGCATCAGGCTTGCCCACCATACTGTGACAGTCGTAAATTTGAGGCCTATTGTTATACCTGAATCAGGTAAACAAATATGTGACTTTATGCTGGCTACCGTGGATTGCCGCAACTCATGGCAACAAGATGGACGCTTGCGTCACTAGGTATCCGTAGTGGCTTTTGGTATGCTTAACGGCTGACAGAAAGGCATGTGAAACTATGGAATCTTGGTATTTACTTTATTGTAAGCGCGGCCAGCTGTTGCGGGCCCAGGAACACCTGGTAAGGCAAGCCGTCAACTGCCTGAGCCCAATGATTACGTTGGAGAAAATCGTGCGTGGCAAGCGTACCGCCGTTAGCGAACCGCTGTTTCCCAACTACCTGTTTGTTGAATTCGATCCGGAACGTATTCACACCACCACGATCAGCGCTACCCGTGGTGTCAGCCACTTTGTACGATTTGGAGCCTTACCGACCCAGATACCGTTACAGGTTATCGAAGAGCTCCAGACACATAGCGAAGAATACTATGTGGACCCAGAGACCCCACAGCCGGGCGATACGGTGTTGATCACCGATGGCGTGTTCGAGGGCCTACATGCGATCTACACCGAACCCGACGGTGAAGCCCGCTCGATGCTGCTGCTGAATCTGATCAACAAGCAGATTAATCAGAGCATCGATAACCGGCAGTTCCAAAAGCTTTAATGCAAACAGGCACCCAAGGGTGCCTGTTTTGTCTGCTACCGATTAACGGCGCATCGCATCATCATGCAGCCACTGGGCGACACGCTTGGCGAAGTAGGTCAGCACACCATCAGCCCCGGCACGCTTAAAGCACAGCAAGGATTCCATCACCGCCGGTTGCTCCTGCAGCCAGCCGTTCTGGATCGCCGCCATATGCATCGCATATTCGCCCGACACCTGATAGGCGAAGGTCGGCACCCCGAAGGTATCTTTGACACGCCGCACCACGTCCAGATACGGCATCCCCGGCTTCACCATCACCATATCCGCGCCTTCCTGCAGATCCTGAGCAATCTCTTGCAGGGCTTCGTCGCCGTTGGCCGGATCCATCTGATAGGTTTTCTTGTTGCCGCCTTTCAGGTTACCGGTGGAGCCGAGCGCATCACGGAAAGGGCCGTAATAGCATGAGGCATATTTGGCGGAATACGCCATGATCTGGGTATTCACCAAGCCTTGCAGCTCGAGTTGATCGCGGATCGCGCCGATGCGGCCATCCATCATATCGCTGGGAGCCACGATTTCGGCACCGGCTTCAGCGTGAGATAGCGCCTGGCGAACCAGAATCTCTTTGCTGATGTCGTTGATCACGTAGCCATGTTCGTCGATCACCCCGTCCTGCCCATGGGTCGTATACGGGTCGAGCGCCACATCGGTCAGGATCCCCAGCTCCGGCACGGCATCTTTCAACGCACGCACGGTGCGCTGCACCAAACCATCCGGGTTGTAGGCTTCCTCGGCATGCAGCGACTTCAGGCCAGGCTCAATCACCGGGAACAGGGAGATCACCGGCACGCCGAGCTTGGCAATGGCTTCTGCCTCTTTGATCAGCAGATCGATGCTCATGCGCGATACGCCAGGCATCGAGGAAACGGCTTCCTGACGGTTGCTGCCTTCCATGACAAACACCGGGTAGATCAGGTCATTGACCGTCACCTGATTCTCGGCGACCAAACGGCGGCTGAAGTCATGACGGCGCACACGGCGCATACGGCGACCAGGGAAGGTGCCCGGAAATGCATAGCTCATAATTTTCTCCTAACTCAGACCAGCCGGAATAACCGGCGGGCGTTCTCATCAGTTTTCTGGCCCAGCCACGCGGGATCTTCTTCGCGCCAGGTCGCAACCTGCCGAATGATATGGGGCAGAAAACAGGGTTCGTTGCGGCGAGATGCAGGTTTCGGGTGTAAATCCCGGGGCAACAAATAGGGGGCATCGGTTTCCAGCAGCAGACGATCGGCCGGGATTTGGGATAACAAGGCACGCAGTTCCAGACCCCTGCGCTCATCACAAACCCAACCGGTGATACCGATCGACAGCCCCAGCGCCAGACAGTCCTGTAACTCTTCGGCGCTGCCGGTGAAGCAATGCACGACTGCGGCGGGCAGTTTATCCAACCAAGGGGTCAGCAGTGCAACAAAACGTGCGTGTGCGTCGCGACAATGCAGGAAGACCGGCATATTGAGCTCGGCGGCCAATGCCAACTGGGCGTTGAAAGCCACTTCCTGCTGTTCCGGGGTAGAAAAGTTGCGGTTAAAGTCCAGCCCACATTCACCAATGGCTGCAACGAAGGGCTGCGATGCCAACCGGTGAATGTGCTGTGCGACCTCATCGTTCCAACTGCTGGCATCATGCGGATGCACGCCAGCCGTAGACCAGCAATAGCCACTATGCGCACGGGCCAGGTGACTGGCCGCCTCGCTTTGCTGCGCGTTGGTGCCGGTGATCAGCATCCCCGTCACGCCTGCGGTTTTGGCTCGCTCAACCACCTGTGTGGCATCTTTGGCAAATTGGGAGCTGGTAAGGTTGACGCCAATATCAAACATGGTTTTTCCAAAGCAAAAGCCGCCCGATGGGCGGCTTAGAGACAGACGAGTATCAGGAGGCTGGTGGCTCTTCGCCTTCCTCTTCTTCCTCTACCGGCTTGCGCCGCTTCCCGACATAGAAGCGGGCGAAGAATACCCCGACCTCAAACAGCAGGTACATCGGGATCGCCAACAAGGTTTGCGAGAACACGTCCGGCGGCGTCAACAGCATGCCGACCACGAAAGCACCAACCAGCACATACGGGCGTTTCTTACGCAGGTCTTCTGGCGTAGTAACACCGCTCCAGCACAGCAGAATAATGGCAACCGGCACTTCAAAAGCCACGCCGAACGCCATAAACAGCGCCATGACGAAACTCAGGTAGTTGCTGATATCGGTCGCAATCGTGACGCCGATGGGTGCAGTTTTGGCAAAAAAGCCAAAGGCCAGAGGGAACACGACAAAGTAGGCAAACGCCATCCCCAAATAGAACAACAGGCTGCTGGAGACCAGCAACGGCATCATCAGGCGGCGTTCATGCTGGTACAGCGCAGGAGCGATAAAGGCCCAGACCTGATAGAGAATGAAAGGCGCGGCAACGATCACCGAAACCATCATCGTCAACTTGATCGGAGCAAAGAACGGTGAAGCCACATCGGTGGCGATCATGCTCGCCCCGGCAGGCAACTGATCGATCAGCGGTGCAGACACGATCTGATAAATATCGTTAGCGAAAAACACCAACACGATAAAGATCGCCAGCACGCTGATGATCGAATTTAACAGCCGCTTACGCAGTTCAATCAGATGACTGATAAGCGGTTGGGTATCTTCAACGGCCATGTTTTAACGTTCGCCACTAGGTTGTTGAGACGCAGGGGATTTATCCGCCACAGGCTCTGGGATGGCCTGCTTTGCAGGGATTTGCTGATCCACGACCGTTGCCTGAGCCACGGTTGGCACCACCGGCTCACTATGCTCGACTGGCGCAGGTTCAGTCGGCTGCGGTGTGGCAACAGGTGCCGAAGCGGTAGTCGCCGCTTCCGCCGGCGTCACGCCATCGTGAATGGCTTCAGGATCGGTGACCACTGGATTGTGGATGGTATGCGGCGGCTCGTCCTTATCGACGTGATAAGAGCGTTTCAGCGACTCAGCCGCCTCTTTCAGCTCATCCATTGAAGCTTTGAGTTCCGGCGTTAAATTCTGCAAACCCGCTTTCTCCGCCTTCTTAAGGCTTTCCTGCAGTTCTTGCAGCTTCAATTCCTGCGTCAGCTCATTCTGCACCGAAGCTGCCAGAGAGCGCAGCGCTCGGATCCAGCCCGCAACGGTCCTGACCGCCACCGGTAACCGTTCTGGCCCGAGTACCACCAGGCCAATCACCAGTACCAGCAGCAGTTCACCAAACCCAATGTCAAACACGGTTTATACCTGCTCTTTGTTCTTCGACTCTTCCGCTGCTTTCACTTCCGGCTGCTTATCGGTGATAGGCTTGGCCGCAAAGTCTGCATCGTGGTTGGTTTTTTCAGTCGTGTTGGTTGGCGCGGTGCTGTTGTCGTCGCCAATCGCTTTTTTGAAGCCCTTGATTGATGCACCGAGATCGGAACCTAGGGTACGCAGTTTGTTGGTGCCAAACAGCAGTACCACGATCACCGCGATGATCAACAATTGCCAAATACTAATACCGCCCATTGTACTTACCTCTGGTTTAAAAAAGGGTCTATACCCGTTGTCTTTCAAGTTGCCGCATTATATACCCTTCATCTTTGTGTTGGATATGCCCCGTTTTTGCAGGGCTACAGCGACAACGCTTAACCTGATGGTTAATTTATTCAGACGGTGCGTTTCCAACCAACGACCCAGGCTACTACGCCTGCGGCCATCATCCAGGCAGGGAACACCTCTACGCCTCCCAGCAGTAAAATCGTACCACTGACTAACAGTGTAGCGCCAACCCCGAACAAATACCGTGATTGACCTTGCCGAACGCGTTGCGCCTGCATCTGACCGGTCAATTTATCGACGCTTTGTTGCAACAGTTTATGCTGTTGCAGGCTGTCATAAAATAGCTCTGGTAACTCCGGCAATTTCTCGGCCCAGAACGGCGCTTTTTCTTTCAGCGCGCGGATCACCGCCGGAATGCCCACCTGATCCCGCAGCCAGCTTTCCAGGAACGGCTTCGCCGTGGTCCACAGATCCAGTTGCGGATAGAGCTGGCGGCCAAGGCCCTCAACGTACAGCAGCGTCTTTTGCAGTAATACCAGTTGCGGCTGCACTTCCATATTGAAACGGCGTGCGGTATTGAACAGGTTCAACAGCACGTTGCCGAACGAAATTTCCGCCAGCGGTTTTTCAAAGATCGGCTCGCAGACGGTACGGATGGCAAACTCAAAATCTTCCACGTTGGTATCACGCGGTACCCAACCAGAATCAACGTGCAGTTCCGCCACCTTACGGTAGTCGCGGTTGAAGAAGGCGATAAAGTTTTCCGCCAGATAGCGCTTGTCGTCTTTGTTCAGGGAACCCACGATACCGCAGTCGATGCCGATATAACACGGATCTTCCGGGTGCTCATAGCTGACGAAAATATTGCCTGGGTGCATGTCGGCATGGAAGAAGCTGTCACGGAATACCTGGGTAAAGAACACCTGGACGCCACGCTCGGCCAGCAGTTTCATATTGGTGTTCTGCTGTTCCAGAGCCGCAATATCCGACACCGGGATACCGTAAATCCGCTCCATCACCAGCACGCTTTCACGGCAGTAATCGGAGTAAACCTCTGGCACGTAGAGCATCGGGCTACCGTCAAAATTACGGCGCAGCTGGATGGCGTTGGCCGCTTCACGCAGCAGGTTCAGCTCATCGAGCAGGGTTTTCTCATATTCACGCACCACTTCGCGCGGGCGCAGACGGCGACCGTCCGGCATCAGCTTGGGTACCCAGCCAGCCAGGCGATACATCAGGCGCACATCGGCTTTGATAATCGGCCCAATGTCCGGGCGGATCACCTTCAGCACCACCTCTTGGCCGGTCGTTTTCAGCCGGGCGGTATGCACCTGGGCAATCGAAGCCGACGCCAGCGCCTGCTGGTCAAAGTCATCGAACCAGGTTTCCAGCGGGCCGCCCATTGCCAACTCGATATGCTTACGCGCGAGCGCGCCATCGAACGGTGCTACTCGGTCCTGCAACAGCGTCAGTTGGTCGGCAATATGGGGTGGGAACAGATCGCGGCGGGTCGACATCATCTGGCCGAACTTGATCCACACCGGGCCCAGCTCTTGCAGCGCCAGGCGCAGGCGTTCACCCAACGGCTGGTCTTTATGGCGGTTAGGCATCCAGAACAGCAGGCGACGGCCAATGCGCAGCGGCAGCGTCAAGCGCATCTTGGGGATCAGTTCATCCAGTCCATAGCTCAGGAAAACGCGCACGATCAAATACAGGCGGCAAATTTCGCCAGGGGTCATCGGTTACCCTCCAACTTGTCCAGACGGGCAATCAGTGCGTCCACACTGCGAACGGTGGCATCAACCTCTTCGTTAAACCACACCACTTCAAGCGGGCCGGGAGCCATACGCCACTCTTCGGTCAGCGTTTCGGCGACGTAGCGTTGCTGGCTCTGCAAACCGGATTTCAGCAGGCCCAAACCTTTGCCAACGATCTGGCTAACCCCTTGCGCGGCGATGTCGCCTACATAAGGCGCCAGCCATTCCGCCGGATCCCACTCTGCCAGATCGAGCAAACCGACCAGTTGTTGCACCACCTGAATATCACCTTCGACAATCAGCTCGCCGCTGCGCATCAGCGGGGAAAGTTGCTGACGATCGCGCAATTTCAGCAGCACCGGTACGCGGGTTTGCACCGTACAGTCGGCTCTATCTTCTGATTGGCCAAGCACATCCACGCGCTGTTCGCTGAACAGCAGAACCAACGGCGAAGAGAGTTCCTGTAGCTCGATACGTAACACTTTACCCGCCAGCCGTTGGCGGGCAGCTTTCATGCTGCGATCGCGAAACAGCAGGCTATTGAGCGAGGTTTCCAGCACGCCGGTCAGTAACGGGGTTAGCAGCATCGGCATTTCCATATCAGAACTTGAAGCCCCGGTGCAGCGCCACGATGCCGCCGGTCAGGTTGAAGTAGTTGACGTTCTCGAAACCGGCCGCAGCCATCATCCCCTTCAGGGTTTCCTGATCGGGGTGCATGCGGATCGATTCTGCCAGATAGCGGTAGCTGTCCGGATCTTTCACCACCAGCTCACCAATTTTTGGCAGCACGTGGAAGGAATAGGCGTCGTAAGCCTTGCTCAGCGGCTCCAGCAGCGGCTTGGAAAATTCCAGCACCAGCAGGCGGCCACCCGGTTTCAGCACGCGGAACATCGAGCGCAGCGCTTTGTCTTTATCGGTGACGTTGCGCAGGCCAAAGGAGATGGTGATGCAGTCAAAATAGTTATCCGGGAACGGCAGCGCTTCGGCGTTGGCCTGCACGTAGCTGATATTGCCAACGATGCCGTGGTCGCGCAGCTTTTCGCGCCCCATCTTGAGCATGGAATCGTTGATATCCGCCAGCACCACCTGCCCCTGCTCACCCACCATGCGGGAGAACTTGGCGGCCAGATCGCCAGTACCACCGGCCAGATCCAGCACGCGCTGGCCGCGGCGCACGCCGCTGCAATCGATGGTAAAGCGCTTCCAGATACGATGGATACCAAACGACATCAGGTCGTTCATCACGTCATATTTTGCCGCTACCGAGTGAAAAACGTTGGCCACCATGGCCTGCTTCTCGTCTCTTGCTACGGTACGAAAGCCAAAATCGGTGGTTTCCTGCGCTTGATCTGCCATTGTCCTGCCTGCCATTCAGTCAATTTAGTGTCGTGGAGTGTACCAGAAAGCCGCGTAATACCCCACCTTGCAACGGCATCATCCGTGCGATGCGCGATGCGGTTCTTCGTTGCTATCGTCGTTCTCTTCCTCCGGCAGCGAGGTGATATCCTCGTCTTGCTCAGAGAGCAGCTCATCATCCTGTTGTTTCGATGCCTGCTGCGCCAAAAGCGGGTTGATGGGACGTTTAATCTCAACCCCAAGCGCGCGGAAGCCCTCGATCCGGCCGATAAGATTACCACGGCCTTCGCTCAGTTTATTCATCGCCTGGTGATAACTGCCCTGCGCCCTATCCAGGCTCTGCCCCAGGGCCGACATATCGTCAACGAACAGGCGCATCTTGTCATACAGGCGGGCGGCGCGATCGGCGATCCGCTGGGCGTTCTGGCTTTGGTGTTCATAGCGCCACAGGTTGGTGATGGTACGCAGAGCCACCAGCAAAGTGGTTGGGCTGACCAGCATGATGTTATGTTGCAATGCCTCGCTAATCAGCTCCGGCTCACGATCGATGGCCAGCAGGAAGGCGGGTTCCACCGGGATAAACATCAGCACATAATCCAGCGAACGCAGGCCAGGTAACTGTTGATAATCTTTACGGCCCAGCACACGGATGTGCCCACGCAGCGAAGTGATATGCTCGGTCAACGCTGCTTCGCGTTCAAAATCATCTTCACTGTTGAAGTAACGCTCATAGGCCACCAGCGACATTTTGGCGTCGATCACCACGTCTTTACCCTGTGGCAAACGCACGATCACGTCCGGCTGCATGCGGCTTTGGCTATCCAGCCGCACATTGACCTGCGTCTCATACTCATGTCCTTCACGCAGGCCAGAGGCTTCCAACACGCGGCTCAGCACCACCTCGCCCCAGTTGCCCTGGGTTTTGTTATCGCCTTTTAGCGCCTTGGTGAGGTTGAGCGCCTCGCGAGCCATTTGCGCATTCAACTGTTGCAGATTACGGATTTCGTGCGTCAGTGTATGGCGTTCGCGTGCTTCCTGGCCAAAACTGTCCTGCACCTGGCGGCGGAAACCATCCAACTGCTCGCGTAACGGCAGCAACAGGCGATCCAGGCTTTGCTTATTTTGCTCATCTACCTTGCGGCCGCTGTTTTCGAAAATACGGTTGGCCAGATTCTCAAACTGGGTAGTCAAACGCTGTTCACTGCTGATCAACAGCCGCTGTTTCTCTTCGGCGGCCATCCGGGTCTCTTCCAGGCGGATCGTCACCTCACGCAGTTCGGCTTCCTGAGCGCTGTTGACTTCACGCTGCGCCCGTAGCTCCTGGTTCAACAATTCACATTCATTGCGCCAATGGTTGAGCTGTTGCAGTCTCTCCTGCCCGGCGGCCAGTTGGCTGTGCAGGGTGCGCAGTTCCAGATCGTTTTCCCGTAGCAGCTGTTCGTGGCGTTGCAGCGTCTCTTGGCGGGAGGCAGTTTCAAGCTGTGCCTGCTGTAAAGACTGTTCCAGAAGACGCATGTCGGTTTCATGTTGCGCGCCGTGCTGTTGCGCACGCAGGCTGGCGATCAGCCACCCCAGCAGTAAACCTATCGCTACGCCACCAATACCGTAAACCAAACTGGTATCCACCCTGCCTCCTGTCATGCATGCACTTGCGGCGCGTTTTACGCCTGTTGCCTGCCACGTTAAAGGGAGCCTGTATGGATGTCCAGTCTGTTTTTATGTAGAAGTGAGCGCGGTAACCACGGAGGTACCGCGCTAATAAGGCAGGTTAAAACAGTTTGAAACGGTATTCGGCGATAAACTCGGTGGAAAGCGAGTGGGAGGTCTGGGAATGCCCATCCACCAGTATCGGCGTTTTATTGCTGTTCTTATAAGACCAGCCCGGCCCAGCCATGGCGAATACCGTCAGGTTTTTCAGCTTGGGATGGGAAGGTGCCCAGCGGCCAAAGACGTTAATCTCACCGGTACGCACCGCGGCACCTTGATAGCTGAATTGGCCAACGTTGCCCGCCAGCCCGGCGGTAAACTCAGGCGTGATGCGATATTCCGCTATGGTGGCCAGCATGGTTTCGCCATCGCGCATATAGTCTTCACCGGCATAGGCCATGGAGGTAAAGGTCCCGCGTGAGTTTTTTGACATATGGCGCGGGTAGAAGCCCAACTGACCCTCTCCCTTCGGTGCCCGCGTGTGGGAAATACCGAGCTTGACGCTCCACAGCGGCTCCTGCCATTTGGCATCCAGCGCATAGTGGTTGGCGTTATGATCGAAGTTGCGCTTGCTCAGCGCCATCTGTTTATAGTCATCCAGCGCCTGAGTAGTGTAAATCTGGCTGCCCAGGCTGAGTTTCTCATCGACCTTGTAGCTCATACGCAAGATCTGACGGCGCAGATAGTCCTGAGACTCCCCGTAGGCCAGTTGACCGTTAAATGCTTTATTCTCATAACCCAGCTCGGCACTGGCAAGATGGTTGATATAGCGGCCATCGTTGGTTTGCAAGCGCAGGCTGTTGGGTGAACTACGATCCATCGAACGTTCAACATACGCGCCGCGCAAAGAGAGCCCGGCACCGGATACGCCACCGGACCATCCCAGATAAGTCGTAGGCGACAGGCGAGTGGAGGTGGAAATCACACCGTAGTTACGCAACACCTGCCAGCCAGCCTGCGCATTCAGCGCTGCGCCGCCCACGTCGCCTTTCAACTTGATATAGCGTTGGCCCACCTTGCTGTAGCCAGCAGCATTCTCTTTGCTGTTGCCGGGGCCGTTGTTATACAGCACCCCACGAGTATTGAAGTAATCACTGGCCCCTAGCTTTACCGCGCTGTAGTAATCAAGATTAACGCCGATAAAGTCCGCCAGATAGCCGGACTGATAGCCCAGCGCCAGCCCTTGCCCCCAGGCGTTATGCACCTCTTTTGGATTGGCGGCATCTTCCTTGAGGTACTTCCAGTAGTTTTTCAGCGACAGTTCAGCGTGGCTGTCGCTGAAAAAGGGCGAACTCAGGACGTCATCAACGCTGGCCTGGGCCGCGGTGGAGAATAGCGAAATAGCGACCAGACAGCTTAAAGCAGAACGTTTCATTATTGTTATCCCCGAAAAGGTATAGAAAATCCCTGCCGAGGCGATATGCTATCGCCCCAGATAATATCCCCGAGCCAAAAGGGTGGGTTATTTTTATTGGGTACTCATCAAGGTGCTTTATTTAGTAACGCTTTCCCTTTAGCGACATAAGTCATATCGCCAATATCGGTTACGGTATATTTCCCGTCTTTATAAGTCATCTTGACGACGGCCGCATTAGTCAGTGGCTTATTTTTGTTCGGATTATCGGTCATATCGGAAATCATCATCTGCATCGAGAGCCCGGAAGAGACCGCCAGGATGTTTTTATCCCCGTTCTTCACCGCATTCTGCACCATGGTATGCAAGGCTCGTTGCATACGGGTTTTGACCTGCTGCGCGCTTTCCGCCTCTTGCTTATCATCGCTTTGCGTGATGGCATCCACCATCGGGATCAGGCTGATCTTGCCTTCGCCCATTTGCTTGAACATCTCGGCACCAGAGGCCAGGCCCAGCTTCTTGGCAGCAGCGTCGGCCATCTCTGCGTTAGCGCGTCCTTCAAAACCGCCGAAGAACATTTCGCGCAGGTCGGTCAATTCCGTGACCTTAGCGTCCGGCTTCCCCATTTCCTTGAGGATCACCTGCATCGTTTCACGCTGGCGGCCAGCGTCACTGGTGTAGAAGCTATCGAAAGGGATCTCCTTCAACCCGGCCCCCAGATAGCGCGCGGTTTCGATCCCGGCCGGTGTCAGCGGTGAGTCAGCCCAGCCCTGCACGCGATCGTAGGTATTGAGCAGTGTTTTACCGTGGCGGGCAAAATAGATATCGACGCTGTCGCTTTGCGCGGCGGTTACGTTGAAGGCTGCAGCAGAGGAAACGGCAAGTACGGAGGCCAGTAGCCAGGTTTTAATTTTCATAAATCTTTCCTTAGTGAACAAAATAACGTCTATAGGTTAATTTTTTTAATCATCGGCAGATCATTTGCCAAAATAAGGGCGAAAAAAAACCCAAACCCATGACATTGGTTCGTCAACGGGTTTGGGTTTTGCCTGTTTATTCACAGTAACAATCCACTTATTGGGAAAGTAACACCGTTAAAAAAATAAGGGAATTAAAAAACGCCGGTTAAGGATAAATTCGTGATCGAATTCTCACTGTGCGCTGAATAATTAAAATATGAGGTTATTTGGCAAGGCGCCGGTTCATGCCATCCACTGGGTAAACCATTTGATACCAAAGGCGCCTGGCGCCAGGATGCCGAAGGCCCAGACCATTGCCGAGGCCACATTGGCGATCTGGAACGCGGTTTGCGGCATGGCACAAATGCCCCCCACCAGCGGTACTACGGCGCGCAACGGCCCGAAGAAGCGCCCAAAGAAGATACCCAGCACGCCCCAGCGCTCAAAAAACGCATGGCCACGCACCAACAGCTGCGGATTGCGTGACAGCGGCCACATATGGGCTACACGCCCCTGATAGTGATAACCGACCCAATAGGAGAGCCAGTCACCAAAGAAGGCACCGGCGGCGGCCGCCGCCCAGATCGGCCAGAAGGCAATCCCGCTCTCGCCAATCAACGCCCCCAACCCCAGCAGAATAACCGTGGCAGGCAGCAACAGCGAGAGGAAGGCCAGCGACTCGCCAAACGCCAGGAAGAAGACGATCGGGATCGCCCAGGCTTCATGCTGGCGCACTGTTTCGCTAACCCAGTCAATCACGTCATTGAGGTTCATAGCCTGCTCCTTTTGAGAACGGATCCGACCTCAAGGATACGCAGTACCCTACCTCACTGGTTAAACCCCGGTTAAACATGGTGCCGTTATTCCAGATAGCGCGCCTGCAACGTCTCGAGCTGGCTTTGCCCCAGCCCATATTCGGCCTCCAACCAACGGTTGGTGGAGCCATATTGCTCATGAATGCAACCCAACGCAGTCGCCAGGAACTCTTCACGTGCGCTGAGCACATAGGCAAACTGCTCCACCGAGGCGTCGTTCAAACGGCTAGCGATCTGATCCAGCATGTGTTCACGGTAGCTCGCCAGCGTGGTTTCCGTCAGCAGATAATCTTCCATTACCGTAGCCTCATCCGCACCCAGCGCCAGCAGTACCATCGCCGAACCAACTCCGGTACGGTCTTTGCCTACCGCACAGTGCTGCACAATCGCACCGCCTTCAGGCTGAGCCAGCAGCTGCGCCAGTTGGCGATAGGCAGCGTTATTGAACGGCAGGCGGCGGTACAGCTCCAGCATAAAGGCCCGGGCATCAAACTTGGCCAGCGTTTCGTCGGTGAGTTTTTCAAGGTTGGCATTCACTTCGCTGCTGAGCGGATTGGCTGGCACGTGATAATAGTCGGCTCCCGACCATAGCACGTCAGGTTTAGCCTGCACTTCGTCGAAGTCGCGGTAATCCAGCACCGAGCGCATTGGCACCTGAGCCAGGTAGCTACAGTCGTTTTCACTCAAGCGATCCAGAGCGCCGGAACGAAACAGCAGCCCGCGTTTGATGCGGCGGCCATCGGCCACGCTGTTGCCGCCTAAATCGCGGAAGTTGATGCCACCGTCTAGCGGCGCAAGTGAAGGATGGAGCAGGATCTGAGCGGTCATAGACGTCCTTTATGTTGATTGTCTTGAGATTAGCTGCCATACGGCCAGCAATGGCAAGACCCCAGCAGCAGCAGGCCAGCAGCATGACACAGAGGGGGTAACCGTAACAGAAGGAGAAACGGGCCGTCAAACGGCCCGCTTTTAACGGGGATTACAGCAGACGGCGAGCAGCCTCAACGACGATTTGCACCGCCTGGCTTTCAGTCTTCTTCATGGTTTCCGCATTCGGGATCTCTTGCTGGGTGCGGTTAACGATCACACCGGCAACCATCCCCGCACGCAGGCCCTGACTGGCGCACATGGTCAGCAGAGTGGCGGATTCCATTTCATAGTTCATCACGCCCATCGCCTGCCACTCTTCCATTGAGCCTTTAAAGCGGCTGACCACACGGCCGGAATAGGTGTCGTAACGTTCCTGGCCTGGGTAGAAGGTATCGGAAGAGGCGGTCACGCCGATATGCGTGGTAGCACCGCTAGCCTTGGCGGCTTCAACCAGCGCAGTGGTACAGGCAAAGTCTGCCACTGCCGGGAATTCCATTGGGGCAAAGTGCAAGCTGGCACCGTCGAGGCGCACAGCAGCGGTTGTCACCAGCACGTCGCCCACGTTGATATTGGCCTGAATGGCACCGGTCGTGCCGATACGCAGGAAGGTACGGATACCCAGCTGTGCCAACTCTTCAACGGCGATCGAGGTAGACGGGCCACCGATACCGGTTGAGCATACGATCACTGCCTTGCCATCCAGTTCTGCACGCCAAGAGGTAAATTCGCGGTGGGAAGCCAGATGAACCGGGTTTTCCATCAGCTTGGCAATTTTCTCAACACGCTGCGGATCGCCAGGGACGATGGCCAATGTAGCGCCTTGCAGATCATTTTTAGTGAGACCGAGGTGGAAAACGTCAGACTGAGACATGGGGGACTCCTCATGGATACGGTTTTTGGGAGGAACAAACAGAGATTCTACTGACAATCGCTGTTAAATTTCGTGATGATCATCACCTTGAATAAAGAAACAGAAATTCATCTACATTATTTTTGTGATTAATATCACATAAAAAACCCTGACACGCTTAATCTCCATTCAGTTTATACCAACTTGCTGCCTGAGCGGCCATTGCTATCCTGCGCGAAAATTCGCCATGCGATGCTAATAAGCGCTAATCTGCCTATAGTTAACTGCCGCGCTTTTTCTCTAACGCATGGAGCCTGCAATCAATGAAAACAGAACAACAAATGACGTTAAAACAGGTCAACGGGGGATTTACCCCGGCCGTCGCACCGTTGGCCACCTCAACCATTCTGACCGATGTGCAGGATATACACGTGGGGGAAACCACCATCCCTTCGCAGGGGGACGATCTGCCAGCCTATATCGCCAAACCGGCCCATCATCAAGGGCCGTTCCCCATTGTGCTGGTCGTGCAGGAAATCTTTGGCGTGCATGAGCACATTCAGGATCTGTGCCGCCGCCTGGCCAAGCAGGGTTATCTGGCTATCGCTCCAGAACTCTATTTCCGCCAAGGCGATGCCAGAGAGTACAGCGAAATCAGCGAGCTGATGCAAAAGCTGGTCAGCAAGGTGCCAGACAGCCAGGTATTGGCCGATCTGGATCACGCTGCGCATTGGGCAACGCGCCACGGCGGCGATGCCGGCAAGTTGGCGATCACCGGTTTCTGCTGGGGCGGTCGCATCACCTGGCTGTATGCCGCGCATAATCCGCAGCTGAAAGCGGCAGTGGCCTGGTACGGCAAGCTGGTGGGGGAGAAAACCTTGAATTCGCCGAAGCATCCGGTTGATATAGCGATCGATCTTTCGACGCCGGTACTTGGGCTATACGGTGGCCAGGATGGCAGCATTCCGCAGGAAACGGTGGAAACCATGCGCAAGGCGATCCGAGCAGCCAATGCCGATGCGGAAATCGTGGTTTATCCAGAAGCGGGTCATGCTTTCCACGCCGATTACCGGCCAAGCTATAACGCGGAGGCTTCCGCCGACGGTTGGCAGCGCATGTTGGCCTGGTTCAGCCAGCATGGGGTGAAATAGACGGGCGCAATATGTCGAGTTAGGAGGGAAATATCAGCAGTTTCAGGGGCAGCAAGTGCCCCTGATGCTTGTCAGTTAAGCAACTAACTTAGCTCAGTGACAAAGTGCCGAACGCACCGTGCCAATCGTGCTCGAACTTCTCAACCGCCGCCTGCACCGCCGGGGCGCTGATAAACTGCTCTGTGACATCGACCGGTAAGGTAATAGCTTCACAACCTGCCAACAGGCACTCCAGTGCCTGACGTGGAGTCTTGAAGCTGGCGGCCAGCACCTTGGCCTGCGGGGCGTGCAGTTCTAACAAGTGCTGTAACTCCTGCACGGTAGCAATGCCATTGCCACCCTGGGCATCCACGCGGTTGACGTAAGGTGCCACATACTTCGCCCCTGCCAAGGCAGAAAGCAGCCCCTGTGCTGCCCCATACACTGCCGTCCCCAGCGTTGGAACAGCCAAGCCTTGCAGGATTTTGATCGCGGCCAGCCCTTCACTCGTCACCGGTACTTTCACCACCACGCCAGGAACGCGCTGGTGAAGCATGACCGCCTCTTCAACCATCTGCTCGGCCGTGGTCGCCATCACCTGGGCAAACAGCTTCCCTTCACCACCGATGATATCGCGTAAAGCGGGCAGCACTTCCCATAGCGACGTGCGTGACGCTGCCACAATGCTCGGGTTAGTTGTCACCCCTTGCAACGGCAACACACGTGCCAAACGTTTCACCGCATTGATGTCGGCAGTATCCAGATAGAGTTCCATAGTTGCTCCTCAAGGCTAAAAATGAAGGGCGCCGCAGCGCCCAAAAATGGATTACAGTTCAAGCTCTTGTTTCAGCAACGCTTCTACCTGTTGGGCAGACACTGCGTTTACCAGTGCGTCACGGAAACCTTCATGCATGATGCGCCGCGCCAGCTTGGAGAAAATACGCATATGCTGGTCGCCGGCGGCATGTTTATTAAGGGTCAGCATGATCACGAACTGCGCCTCTTCATCGCCCCAAACAACCGGCTGCGCCAGCTTGGCCACGCTGATGGTGGACTGTTCAATATGTTCAGATTTGGTATGCGGAATGGCAAAGCCAAAGCCCAGGCCGGTGGAGAATACCGCCTCACGCGCCCACAAATCGGCGGCAAGGTTACGGGGGTAACGGCAACGCCCGGCCAGCAGCAGGTTATCTGCCATCCCTTTGATCACCTCTTCTTTGCTGCGCCAATCTGCCCCCAGGGCAATGCATTCCGGCGTGATCAGCGGCGCATCGCTTTGCTCCATACGGAACTGGGCCAGCAGGTGTTCCACTTCCAGCGAAGTACGGCAGGCCATGGCCCGGTTGAGCAGCAAACGGCATTCGCGGCTGTCCAGCTTGGCCAGGCGGGTTTTGGTGGCGGCAATGGGAGGCGCGCTCATGCTGATCTCATCCAGCCCCATACCCACCAGCAGTGGCAACACCGAACCTTTCGCCCCCAGCTCGCCACACAGGCCGATCCATTTGCCATGTCGGTGCACTTCACGCACCGCATGATCCAACCCACGCAGGAACGCCGGGTTCAGGCTGTTGTAGTGCTTGATGACCTTGGCATTATCACGATCCACCGCCAGCAGGTACTGCGTCAGATCGTTGCTGCCGATACTGAAGAAGTCGATCTCCTCACAGCACTGGTCGATGATAAACAGCACCGAAGGCACTTCCAGCATGATGCCGAGCGGAATTTTTTCGTCGAACGGGATCTGCCCGGCACGCAGCGATTGCTTCATTTCGGCCAGTTGATCCTTCACCCACAGGATCTCTTCCATTGAGGAGATCATCGGGATCATGATCTTCAGCGGACCGTGTGCCGAAGCACGCAGGATCGAGCGTAGCTGGGTGCGGAACAGCGGCAGGAATTCCTGATAGATACGCACCGCCCGGTAACCGAGGAACGGGTTGTTTTCGGCCGGGATGTTCAGATAATCCACCGGCTTGTCGCCGCCGATATCCATGGTACGCACGATGATCGTCTTGCCTGCTGCGGCTTCCACTGCCTGGCAGTAAATGTTGTAAAGCTCATCTTCGGAAGGCGCGGTCAGGCGATCCATATACAGCATTTCGGTACGGAACAGGCCTACTGCCTCTGCACCGTTGCCGAAGGCCGCCTCCGCTTCTACCGCATGGGCGATATTGGCGGCAACTTCCATCCGCACACCGTCGGCCGTACGCCCCGGTTGATCAAGATAGGCGCTTTGCTGGCTGCGGATCTGCTCGCTCAGCCACTGCTCCTGCTGATAATAGCGACGAACCGGTTCGCTGAGATCGCAGGCCACCAGCCCAAGATCGCCGTCGATCTGCACCGATTGATTCAAATATGGCAGCATTGCAGCGGCATCAACGCCAACCAGGGTTGGAATGTTAAAGGAGCGCGCCAGGATCACCGTATGTGAGGTGCTGCCACCGCTGCCCAGCAACAGGCCTTTCAAATAACGCTTGTCCAGCTCCAGGAATTGGCTCGGAGTCAGTTCATCGGTGATGCAAATGCTGTCTACACTCAGTGCCTGCTGCGCCGGGAAGCGCTGCTCGCCATAAATTTGCTGTAACAGCTGGAAGCTGACATCACGAATATCCAGTTCGCGCTCGCGCAGATAGGCACTGGCAGACTGTGCCAGTTGCTGGCTGAAGTGGGCTGCAGTGGCCACAATGGCAGCGGCACAACTTTCCCCTGCCAACACGCCATCAAGCAGGTGCTGGCGGAATGCGCCGTCACGTAGCAAGGAGCGATGCGCTTCCAGCACCGCCGTGGTGGTGCCGTTACCGCCCATCAGTTGCAGATCCAACGCCTTGCCGAAGCGCGTCAACCCTTCGGCCAACTGCTGCTGCTCCTGTTCAACAGATTGCGTAGGCGGCAACGTCAGGGCGTTTAAATCTACCCGCGCCAGATGCACCAGTTTGCCATTGGCGGTGCCTTGGTTGACGGAGCGAGCGAGTACCAGCGTTGGATTCAGGTTAGCCAAAGACTGCGGGATAGGCTCCTGCTCTGCCTGGTCATTCACCTGTGGCAACACTTCGTCGCAGTGCGGGAATTCATGTTGGATAAACTGGCTCAGGCGCTCAAATGCCGCCTGTTCATCTTCCCCTTCGATGGTGATGCGGCATTCATCACCCAGCAAAGTATCGGTACCGATCAGTGACAACACGCTTTTGCCGTCGCCACGCAGGCCGCTACGCGAGTTGTGCCATTCAAAGCGGGAACGGAAACCGTTGCACAGGGTTTCGATATGGCTGGCTGGGCGGGCATGTACCCCGTTGGGCAGCGCGCAGGTAAACGTCACAATTTTCGCCATCACTCTTTCCTCATACCAAAAGCAGCGGTGAACAACACCGGTTTGCCACAAGGATAAAAGCGCAGCGCGGCCCAGGGCTATCGGATAAAAATGTCAAACACTGGACAAATGTATCCTGACGGCATAAATGCGATGCCGCTCACAAAGCCCGTTACCACAAGCCCGGTTTATTCTGTCGCACACTTTGAGTTAGATCGCACTTTTCTCCTGACAATACAAAAATCCAGTAAATGGCAATTTTATCCACTGTTGATAGTTCCGCCAGATGCCTATTGTGATAGCCAACAACCTTTATCCATCAGGGGTCATTCCCCGGTGGTTTTATCTCAGAAGCACGCTGGTTGCGGCCAGGGAGTGAACGATGAAAGAGCTACTCAATATTCTAAGAAACACACGCCAGCACTTGATGACCGGCGTCTCCCATATGATCCCGTTTGTGGTCGCCGGCGGCATTTTGCTGGCTATCTCCGTGATGCTGTATGGCAAAGGGGCTGTCCCCGATGCGGCGACGGACCCTAACCTGAAAAAACTGTTTGATATCGGCGTGGCCGGATTGACGTTGATGGTGCCTTTCCTGGCGGCCTATATCGGCTACTCCATCTCGGATCGCTCCGCGCTGGCTCCCTCGGCGATTGGGGCCTGGGTAGGCGCATCCTTCGGGGCTGGTTTCTTCGGGGCGATCATCGCTGGCCTGCTGGGCGGGATTATTGTGTTCTATCTCAAGAAGATCCCGGTGCCGAAGATCCTGCGCTCGGTGATGCCGATCTTCGTGATCCCAATCATCGGCACCCTGCTTACCGCAGGCATCATGATGTGGGGCCTGGGTGAACCGGTTGGCGCTCTGACCAACGGCCTGACCCACTGGCTGCAAGGTATGCAGCAGGGCAGCATCGTCGTGCTGGCCATCATCATGGGCCTGATGTTGGCGTTTGACATGGGCGGCCCGGTTAACAAGGTGGCCTACGCCTTTATGCTGATCTGCGTCGCTCAGGGAGTGTATTCGGTGGTCGCCATCGCGGCCGTTGCCATCGCCACCCCACCGCTCGGCCTGGGATTCGCCACGCTGATTGGCCGCAAATACTACACCCCAGAAGAGCGCGAAGCGGGTAAAGCTGCACTGCTGATGGGCTGCGTCGGCGTTACCGAAGGGGCTATCCCGTTCGCCGCTGCCGATCCGCTGCGCGTGATCCCCTCCATCATGATTGGTTCTGCCTGCGCCGCCGTGACGGCCGCGTTGGTGGGTGCACAGTGCTACGCCGGTTGGGGTGGTCTGATTGTGCTGCCAGTCGTTGAAGGCAAGCTGGGCTTCGTAGCCGCGCTGCTGGTGGGCATGGTGGTCACCGCCCTGCTGGTTAACCTGCTGAAAAGCTTTGCTGCCAAGAAACAGGCTACTAAAGTCGCCCAGGATGATCTGGACTTGGATTTCGAAATTAACTGAATAAATACGCTCTCAAGCTACGTCTTGAGAGATGACGGGTATCGTTGAGGAACTAAATATGACCATGATTATCGCTGTAACCGCTTGTCCATCTGGCGTTGCCCATACCTACATGGCTGCCGAGGCCATCGAGCGTTCCGCCAAAGCGCAAGGCTGGCAGTGCAAAGTTGAAACCCAAGGCTCCATCGGCCTGGAAAACGAACTGACGGCCGAAGACGTGGTAGCCGCCGACGTGGTGATCCTGACCAAGGATATCGGCATCAAGTTTGAAGAACGTTTTAAAGGGAAAACCGTGGTACGCGTGGCCATCAGCGACGCGGTAAAACGAGCCGATGCCATCATGGAGAAGATTGCCGCCCATTTAGCGCAAAAGGCTTAACCGCTCAGCCAGCCCGGCACACGTGCCGGGTTTTCCCGCCCCATTACCGCACAAAAGGAAAATGTGATGATCTCCCGGATCGAACGTCTAAAAGCCGCCCTGTTCTCCGCCCCGCGTGAAATTTCACTCGAACGCGCACTGCTCTATACCGCCAGCCACCGGCAGACCGAGGGAGAACCCACCATCATCCGCCGTGCCAAGGCAACCGCCTATATTCTCGATCACGTGGCAATCACCCTGCGGGAAGATGAACTGATTGCCGGTAACCGTACGGTGAAGCCGCGGGCCGGGATCGTGTCGCCAGAGATGGACCCTTACTGGCTGCTGAAAGAACTGGATGCTTTCCCAACCCGTCCGCAGGATCGCTTTGCCATTTCCGAAGCGGACAAGCAGGTGTATCGCGAGCAGCTTTATCCTTATTGGGAAAAACGTTCAATGAAGGATTTCATCAACGGCCAGATGTCAGAGGAGGTTAAAGCCGCTACCCAGACCCAGATTTTCAGCGTCAACCAGACAGATAAGGGCCAGGGGCATATCATCATCGATTATCCGCGCCTGCTGAATAACGGCCTGGATAGCCTGCTAGCCGAACTGCAAAGTCATGCTGATCAGCAGCCAGACAACGCGTTTTATGCCGCAGCATTGTTATTGTTACAAGCATCGCAGCACCATATTCTGCGCTATGCCAGCCTGGCACGCCAAATGGCTGAGCAATGCAGCGATGAGGCTCGCCGCGCCGAGCTGCTGCGCATCGCTGAGATCTCCAGCCACAACGCCCACCACAAGCCGCAGGATTTCTACCAGGCGTGCCAGCTGTTCTGGTATATGAACATCATTTTGCAGTATGAATCCAACGCCAGTTCCCTGTCGCTGGGCCGCTTCGATCAGTATATGCTGCCGTTTTATCAAGCCTCCCTCAACCAGGGGCAGGATCCGGCCTTCCTGAAGGAGCTGCTGGAAAGCCTGTGGGTGAAATGCAACGATATCGTGCTGCTGCGCTCTACTTCCAGCGCTCGTTATTTCGCTGGGTTCCCTACCGGCTATACCATCTTGCTGGGCGGCCTGACGGAAACCGGCCGCAGCGCGGTCAACGTACTGTCTTTCCTGTGCCTGGATGCCTACCAGAATATCCGCCTGCCACAGCCGAACCTCGGTGTGCGGGTCAATGAGTTCATCGATCGGCCATTCCTGCTGAAAACCGCCGAAACCATCCGCCTCGGCACCGGTATTCCGCAAATCTTTAACGATGAAGTGGTGGTGCCAGCGTTCCTGAACCGTGGCGTCTCACTGGAAGATGCGCGTGATTATGCGGTAGTGGGCTGTGTTGAGCTGTCGATCCCAGGGCGCACCTACGGCCTGCACGACATTGCCATGTTCAACCTGCTGAAAGTGATGGAGTTGACGCTGCTGGATAACGAAGGCAACGCCAGCCTCACCTATCCGCAGTTGCTGGATCACATTCGCGAAAAGATCCGTCATTACGTCCGGCTGATGGCCGAAGGCAGCAACATCTGCGATATCGGCCACCGCGACTGGGCACCGGTGCCGCTGCTGTCTTCCTTTATCGATGACTGCCTGCAACACGGCAAAGACATCACCGAAGGCGGCGCACGCTACAACTTCTCCGGGGTACAAGGTATCGGCATCGCCAACCTGAGCGATTCGCTGTTTGCCCTGAAAGGCCTGGTGTTCGATCAACAGCGCCTGAGCTTTGATGAGCTACTGGCCACGCTGAAGGCCAACTTCGCCACACCGGAAGGGGAAAAGATCCGCGCACGGTTGATCAACCGCTTCGACAAATACGGCAATGATATCGACGAAGTTGACCTGATCAGCGCCGATTTGCTGCGATTTTACTGCAAAGAGGTGGAAAAGTACCGTAACCCGCGCGGCGGTCAATTTACCCCCGGCTCTTATACCGTTTCTGCCCACGTGCCATTGGGGGCGGTGGTGGGAGCCACACCAGACGGGCGCTATGCAGGGGAACAATTGGCGGACGGCGGGCTTTCGCCAATGCTCGGCCAGGATGGCCAGGGGCCGACGGCGGTGCTGAAATCGGTGAGCAAGCTGGATAACTACCTGCTCTCCAACGGTACGCTGCTAAACGTAAAATTCACCCCAAGTACGCTGGAAGGTCAGCAAGGGCTGAATAAACTGGCTGATTTCCTCGGGGCCTTTACCAAGCTCAAGCTACAACACGTGCAGTTCAACGTGGTGAATGCCGAAACGCTGAAGGAAGCGCAGGCCAGGCCACAGGACTTCGCCGGGCTGGTGGTGCGTGTTGCCGGCTATAGCGCATTCTTCGTGGAGCTGTCGAAGGAGATCCAGGATGACATCATCCGCCGTACAGCGCATCAACTGTAACCTGATCACGCCCGGGTTTTCCCGGGCGACACCCGCGGAGCCAATGGCCCGGATCTTCAATATTCAGCGTTATTCGCTGAACGACGGCCACGGTATCCGCACCGTGGTGTTTTTCAAAGGCTGCCCACATAGCTGCCCTTGGTGTGCCAACCCGGAGTCGATGTCCGGCAAGATCCATCGCGTACGCCGCGAGGCCAAATGCCTGCGCTGCCAGCCCTGCCTGAACGACGCACAGGAGTGCCCAAGCGGAGCGATGGAACTGATCGGGCAAAACATCACGCTGGAGGCGCTGTTACAGCAAATCCTCAAGGATGAGGTGTTTTATCGCACCTCCGGCGGCGGGGTGACGCTTTCCGGCGGTGAAGTGCTGATGCAGGCCGAGTTTGCCACCCAACTGTTGCAGCGCTTGCAGGCGTTGGGCATCAATACCGCCGTTGAAACCGCCGGAGATGCCTCGCAGGCCCAGGTGCTGGCCCTGGCAGAACACTGCGACCAAGTCCTGTTCGATCTGAAAATCATGGATGCCGAGGCCGCCAAACATCAGTTGAACATCAATCTGCCACGGGTGCTGGCAAACTTTACCGCGCTGGTGCAGCGCGGAGTTAACCTGATCCCGCGCCTGCCGTTAATACCCGGCTACACTTTGAGCACGGAGAATATGGCGCAGGTGCTGGCATTCCTGGCGCCTTTTGGGCTACAAGAGATCCATCTGCTGCCTTTTCATCAGTATGGCGAGGCGAAATATACCCTGCTGGGACGAGAATATGCCATGCGCGGCGTAGCGGCCCCGACAGAACAACAGATCGCCCCTTTGCAGATGATGGCGCAACAGGCAGGTTACCGGGTGATCATTGGCGGTTGAACAGCAGAAAAAGGGGCTGACATGACGATAAAACTCGTAGCGGTAACGGCCTGTATCAGCGGGGTCGCCCATACCTACATGGCTGCCGAGCGGCTGGAAAAACTGTGCGCGCAGGAGAAATGGCCGGTCAAAGTAGAAACCCAGGGTGCATTGGGGATTGAAAATTCGCTGACGGCGGACGATCTTGCCCAGGCCGACGTGGTGCTGTTGATCAGCGATATTCTGCTGGCGGAAAGTGAGCGTTTTGAGCACCACCGCTGCGTGCAGATCGGCATCAACACCTTTCTGCGCACGCCGGAGAAGGCGCTCAGTGCGGTACGCAAGGCCGCCGCTTCGCCCCAGGAAACGCATATCCGCGTAGTTTAACTACGGTGTTAGCCCCCCTCACCCTAACCCTCTCCCCAAGGAGAGGGGACCGATCGAGTATCTCTGAAATTATAGTTTTTCACCTTGGATGACGGGACGATCGCGTTCGCTGATATGGCCTCTTTACTTGCAAAAGAGCAAGGGCTATCAGCTCCCTCTCCCTGTGGGAGAGGGTTGGGGTGAGGGGCCCAGTTCACTGTGGTATTGACCGCGATACTCCGACGGGGAACGTTCGGTGTTCTTGCGAAACAGGCGGCAGAAATAGTTGCTGTCGACAAACCCGCAGGCGTGCGCCACCTCTTTCACCTTCATGTCATAGCGTTTGAGCAGGTGCTTCGCCTGCTCCAGCCGCACGTGATTAAGATATTCGTTAAACCCGATGCCACCGGCCTTCTGGAACAGATGAGAAAGGTAATTCGGTGAGATATAAAACGCCTGGGCCACCGACTCGCGGGTGAGCGGCTCACGATAATGTTCCTCCAGGTGACCCCGCACCGCATCAAACAGCGCCTGGCTGCGCGAGGCGGTTCTCACCGAGGTGCCAAACAGATCGAGCGCATGGCTCAGCAAGCCCTTTACCAGGAAACGCGCGGTAGGCTGATCGCTCTGATGCCAGGAGAGTTCGTTAAGCGCCTGCAACATGAACGACCCCACACGCGGGCCACGGCGCGCCACGTTATCCTTACCCAGCGGCAGCGTGTTTTCCCCATCCCAGCCCAGCAGGCTATAGCCGAGTTGCTGCTTGCCAAACAACAGGCTGAGCGTGGTTGTAGGTTGCTGCCAGCGCGGGCTGTTCCAGCCTTGCGCCGGGACAAACAGCACATCCCCCGGCAGCAGTATCTGTTGTTGCCGCACTCCCTGGCTGCCCTCCCACTCCATTTCCTGCTCCCCGTCCACCACCAGCTCAAGGCGTGGAAAGCCTACCTGATAAGCCAGCTCCGGGGCCGGATGTTGGTTACCGGCAAAATAAACCTGCCGGATCCCCTGCCCGTCATCGAGCAGCGGAGCCAACACGGCCACCAGCGGGTGTTTCATCGGGAATAATCCTTCAAACCAAGTGAACAACGAGACTTGATAATAACCAATAGCAGCGAGGAAAACGCGGGAGTAGAACAAGAAAAGGGCGCCAAAGCGCCCTTGAGTAAAATATCGTTTTTGGATCAGACCACCTGGTCGCGCAGACGCTGAGCCGCTAACACCATGTTGGCCAGCGACTGCCGGGTTTCTGGCCAGCCACGGGTTTTCAGGCCGCAGTCCGGGTTCACCCACAGGCGTTCCGCCGGGATATTCTGTGCCGCTTTACGCAGCAGCGCTTCGATCCATTCCACGCTTGGCACGTTCGGCGAGTGGATGTCGTAAACGCCCGGCCCGATTTCATTTGGATAGTCGAACTCTTTGAACGCTTCCAGCAGATCCATATCGGAACGAGAGGTTTCGATGGTGATCACATCTGCATCCAGAGCCGCGATAGAATCCATGATGTCGTTGAACTCGCAATAACACATGTGGGTGTGGATCTGGGTATCATCCTGCGCCACGGCGGCGTTCAGTTTGAAGGCATCCACCGCCCAGTCGAGGTACGCGGCCCAATCGGACTGGCGCAACGGCAGGCCTTCGCGCAGAGCAGGCTCGTCGATCTGGATAATACCGATACCGGCCTTCTCCAAGTCTTCCACTTCATCACGCAGCGCCAACGCAATCTGTTTGGCGATCACTTCACGGCTCACATCTTCACGCGGGAAGGACCAGCAAAGAATGGTCACCGGGCCGGTCAACATGCCTTTTACCGGCTTGTCGGTCAGCGACTGGGCAAACTTGGCCCACTCTACGGTGATGGCTTCCGGGCGGCTGATATCGCCAATAATCACCGGTGGTTTCACGCAGCGGGAACCGTAGCTCTGTACCCAACCGTTTTGGGTGAACACGAAGCCGTCCAGGTTTTCGCCGAAGTATTCCACCATGTCGTTACGCTCGGCTTCGCCGTGCACCAGCACATCCAGCCCCAGGCGTTCCTGCTCGGCGATGGCCTGCTTGATATGTTCGCCGATGCTGGTGCGGTAGTTACTCCCATCCAGGCGGCCCTGCTTGAAGTCCAGACGCAGGCCGCGGATTTCGGTGGTCTGCGGGAAGGAGCCGATGGTGGTGGTTGGCCAGGCTGGCAGGTTGAAGCGATCGCGCTGAGCCTGAGCACGTTGTTCATAAGGGCGCTGACGTTCGCTGTCTTTGGCAGTGATGGCCGCCAGGCGTTGCTCAACCTGCGCATTATGCACGCGGCTGGATTGGCGGCGGGCGCGGATTGGTGCGCTGTAGGCATCCAGTTTGGCTTGTTTATCTGCCCCTGGTGCATTCAGAGCTGAACTCAACAGCGCCAGTTCGGCGCATTTTTGCAGCGCAAAGGCGAACCAGCTTTTCACTTCTTCGTCCAGACGGCTTTCCACGCTCAGATCGATCGGGCTGTGCAGCAGCGAGCACGAGGTGCCGATCCACAGCGGGCGGCTACCAACCAGCGGCTGCAGGCGTTCAAACCAACTGCTCACATCAGCACGCCAGACGTTACGGCCATTGATCACCCCAAGCGACAGCACCCACTCTTTAGGCAACGCGTTGTTCAGGGCAGCAGCATCATCTTTGCCTGCGACCAGATCCACATGCAGCCCCTGCACCGGCAGTTCGCGGATGGTGTCGAGGTTATGGCCAATGCTGTCGAAATAGGTGGTCAGCAGCAGTTTGACCTGGCCTTGCAGCGCGGCGTAAGCCGGTTTAAAGGCCTCCAACCAGGCTTTAGGCAGTTCCAGCACCAGCGCAGGTTCGTCGATCTGTACCCACTCGATGCCGCGTTTGGCCAGCTCCGCCAGCACTTGCTGGTAGACCGGCAGGATATCGTTCAGCAGTGACAGACGGTCGAACTGCTCGCCCTTCACCTTGCCCAGCCACAGATAGGTTAACGGGCCCAACAGCACCGGCTTGATTTTGTGGCCCAGCGCCAACGCTTCGTCAACTTCATCCAGCAGTTGAGTCCAGCCCAGTTTGAACCGCTGGCCTTGAGTAAACTCAGGCACCATGTAGTGATAGTTGGTGTTAAACCATTTGGTCATTTCCGCCGCTGCCGCAGGTTCACCGGTGGGTGCGCGGCCACGGCCAATACGGAACAGGGTATCGAGATCGATCGAGCCATCTTTATTTTGGTGACGTGCCGGGACGTTGCCCAGCAGCAGGCTGGTGGTCAGCACGTGATCGTACCAGGCAAAATCGCCAACCGGCACCAAATCCACCCCGGCCTGCTGTTGTTGTTGCCAGTGACGAGCGCGCAGCTCGCGGCCAACCGCCAACAGCTCTTCCTGTGTTGAATTACCTGCCCAGTAACTTTCCTGCGCTTTTTTCAGTTCACGACGCAGACCAACGCGTGGAAAACCCAGTGTGTGATTTAGAATTGTCATCGTCATATTTCCCATTTAGCCGTCCAGATGTTTACACATCCATAATCCGCAGGTACTGTATGATCCACAAGCGCAATATTTTCACTGTCACTGTGAAGGACTCTCATGATCGAACTGAAACACTTACGGACCCTACAGGCTCTGCGTAATACCGGCTCCCTGGCCGCCGCCGCCGCACAGCTTCATCAGACACAGTCTGCTCTCTCGCATCAGTTCAGCGATCTGGAGCAGCGTCTGGGCTTTAAGCTGTTTGTTCGTAAAAGCCAGCCGCTGCGCTTTACCGCTCAGGGGGAGATCCTGCTACAGCTGGCAGAGCAGGTATTGCCGCAGATCCAACAGGCGCTGCAGGCCTGCCACGAACCGCATCAAACCACGCTGCGCATCGCCATCGAATGCCACAGCTGTATTCAGTGGCTGACGCCGGCGTTGGACAACTTCCGCTCCTATTTCCCGCAGGTGGTGATGGATTTCAAATCCGGCGTGACGTTCGATCCGCAACCAGCCCTGCAACAAGGTGAGCTGGATCTGGTGCTGACCTCTGACATCCTGCCGCGCAGCGGGCTGCACTATTCGCCGATGTTCGACTTTGAAGTCCGGCTGATCCTCGCTCCCGATCACCCGTTGGCCAATAAGCCGCACATTGAACCGGCAGACCTGAGTGATGAAGTGCTGATGATCTACCCGGTGCAGCGCCAACGGCTGGACATCTGGCGTCATTTCCTGCAGCCGGCAGGCGTCAGCCCGGCGCTGAAAAACGTCGATAACACGCTGTTATTGATTCAAATGGTGTCGGCCCGGATGGGGATCGCCGCGTTACCACACTGGGTGGTGGAGAGTTTTGAGCGCCAGGGGCTGGTCGTCACCAAGACGCTCGGGGATGGCCTGTGGAGCCGCTTGTATGCCGCTACCCGCGACGGTGAGCAGCGCCAAACGGTCACCGAAGCCTTTATCCGCTCGGCACGTCAGCACGCCTGCGAGCATCTGCCGTTCGTGCGTGATGCCGCCCGGCCGATGGGCAGCCTGCCAGACACCAAATCCTTAGCGTCTTTAAGCTAGCGACCAGCCGCTTTCGGCGCGACCCAGCGGCGATGTACCCATAGCGAGGCGACAATCACCGAGCCACCGATAATAAAGCTGGCCCAGTGCGGCTGCTGATGCCAAACAGCAAAATTAACCAGCAGGCCCGCGGGCACATGCATATTGTTCATGATGCCCAACGTACCAGCATCCACCTGTGTCGCCCCGTAGTTCCACATAAAGTAGCCCAATCCGGAAGCCACCACGCCCAGCCAAACCAAAATGCCCCATTGCAGGTTGGTGGTTGGCAGTTGGTTCGGATTACCCCACAGGAACCAGGCGACCACCGCTACTGCCGCCGCGCCCAGATAGAACCAGGAAAATGCCGTATGTTGCGGCAGCGGGTGTACTTCCATCAGGCGTTTGTAACCCACCATGCCGATGGCGAAGCTGATATTCGCCGCCTGCACCAGCAGCAGCCCCCACCAGAAGTGATCGCTCAGTTGGTGGTAGCGGATAATCGCCGCCCCCAGCACGGCCAGCAACGCGCTGAACAGATAGCCCCAACGCAGACGGCGGCCGCTGATCAGATCGTAAATCAGCGTGATGTACAGCGGCGTCAGCACCGTAAACAGCAGGAATTCCGACACGCTCAGATAGAGAAAAGCACGGAAGCTAATCAGATACATGATACCAAGCTGGAAGGCACCCACCAGCATATACAGCAGGATCACTTTCAGCTTGATGTTGCGCCAGCGCAGGAACGGCAGAAACACCAGCGCAGCCAGCCCAACGCGCATCAGCACCGAGAACCAGCTGTCGACATTGCCTGCCAGGTATTCGCCGATCAGGCTAAAAGAAAATGCCCATAAAATGGTGGTAATAACCAGAAGCAGCACGACAAGTTCACCCTAAAAGATCCGAAAGGGCGATTGTAGCGGAAGCAGAACAACAATGTGGCGCAAAGGAGGTTTACGTTTGAATGTAAAATAAACTAACGGCAATTTTGCCTGACTACGTTAGGCTTAAGACTATCGGGAGAACCGGAGGTAAACATGAAACGTCACCTTATTATCACCGCCCTGCTGTGGCTACCTTGGCTGGCTGCGGCGGAAAACGGGGTCACTACGCTCAGCCAGCAACAGCACTTTCTCAACCAGCGCGACCAGCAGGCACAGCAGCAGCGCATGCTGAACAACCAGCAGATGGAGCAGCGCCAGCAGCAGGGTTATCCGCTCAAGGCCAACCAGCCGAAAATGCTGCCCTATAACGGCAATAACAACCCGATGCAGCCACAGATGACCACTGGCAAGATGCTGCAAAACGGCAATCAGCCGGTTAATCCCTTTAACCAGACTGCTCCGGTAATACCGCAGGCACCGCTCCCGGCTACACCCTTACCCCCATAACGGTGAGGATTAACGGGGTGGTGATCGCCGCCAGCGCAGTGGACATCACCAGGCTGGTAGCGGCAGGGCCCGTTAGAACGTTAAATTGGCGTGACATCAGGTAGACATTCACCCCCACCGCCATGGAGCCCAGCAGTACCACAACACGGGTCTCCATTGGGGGTAAATCCATTGACCAAGCCAGCAGCCAGACCACCATCGGCTGGACGATCAGCTTGAGAAAGCAGATGGCGCTGCTCAGTTGCCAGCCTTCGCTGATACGGTATTCCGCCAGCCCCATACCGAGCACCACCAGCGACAGCGGAGCCGCCACCTGGCCCAGCATGCTGACCGGTTGATCGACAAACACCGGCAGTGGCAGGCCGGTCAGGCTGAACAGCGTGCCAGACAGGATGCCGATAATCAGCGGGTTGGTCAGCACGCTGCGCGCCGTTTTGATAAAGCCTTGCAGCGTGGGAGAGCCATTACGTGCCCATTCGATGGAGATGGTCACCAACGTCCACAGAATCAGGCCGTTGAATACCAACACCAGAGCCACTGATGGGATGGCCTCCTCTCCCAGCATCACCGTGGCGATCGGCAGGCCAAGCATGACGTTATTGGAGAAAATGCCGCCCAGAGCGAATACCGACCCCGAAACGCCGTCCAGCTTGAAGATCCGCCGTGCGGCAATGCGGCCGATTACGAAGACGATCAGGCAACTGCCGAAGAAGGCGATCAGCAGGCGGGCATCCACTGCTGGACGTTGCGAGAAATCGCACATCATGCGAAACAACATGGCAGGCAGGGCGAGGGAAAACACAAAGCGGGTCAGGCCATCGGTGATGGCAGATGGCCACTTTCCCCAGCGGATAAGGCCATATCCCAGCACGATCAGCACAAATAACGGCAAAGACAGCACTATCTGGTGCCACAGCGAAACAATAAAGGCAGGCATCGCATCCCTTCCGATGGCGCGGCGGCAACGGGCTGACGTCGCTATGTTCTGGTTTAGTCAAAGTGAATGGCCCTCACCCTAACCCTCTCTCTGTACAGACCGGGGACATGGTAGACAGGTGTTCAAGGACATGGTGAACACTTTTTAACATCCTTTACCCATGATGATCGACCTATTTCTCAGGTCGATCATCCCCACTTTCGTGCTGTACCACCATATCTCGTAGTAGCCCTCTCTCTCACTTTCCTTCAGCCCGACATATTCACCGATAAAGGCCTTGCCCACTTTCAGACCCATCCCTTTCAGGCTCAGTTTTCCACTGACATCCACTTTCCTGACCAGGACCCCCTCGTCATACTCGGCTGCCGCCGGATTGCCATTGTACTGTCGCGATGAAGGCTGATAACGGGACGCTGGCACCGCCATTGACAGGGCTTCGTGTGGGCGTTCCAGGTTGTAGGTATCTCGCCAGGCGTCGAACACCTCCTGCAACTGCGCGGCATGGGTAAACCACCGTCCCTGCAGGAGCTCTGCCTTCAGGCTGCGGTGGAAGCGCTCCAGCTTACCCTGAGTCTGAGGATGATAAGGCCGAGAGTGACCCACCCGGATACCCTGACGCATCAGCCACAGTTCCAGCGCGGTCCAACTGCCCGTCGTGTCGCCCCAGGGGGCACCATTATCCATGGTCATTCTCTCCGGCAAGCCATAACGTTCGAACACCGCTATCAACTGTGACTGCACGGTGACACGTCGCTCGTCCGGGCAGTGCGCCAGACAGAGCGAGAAGCGCGAATGGTCATCCAGCAAGGTCAGCGGATGACAACGCCCTTCGGCGAAGGGGAAGTGGCCTTTAAAGTCCATCTGCCAGAGTCGGTTCGGGGCGTCATGTTCAAAGCGTCCGACGGTGGGCGCCGGTGACGGACCGCCTGGTAGCAGGTCATGGCGGCGCATGAGGTTATGCACGGTGCTGGCGGCCGGTAACGTATGCCCCTGCATCTCGAGCCACCGCTTGAGCTTGCGTGCGCCCCACATCGGATGGGCCAGGTGTGCAGCGCGGAGATGTTGGACAACGGTGTCAGAGGTTCTGCTGGGGGAATGGTGTGGCACTCGAGAACGTTCGTTCAGACCGGCGCGCCCATCAGAGTGCCAGCGATGTAACCACTTGTATGCGGTAGCAGGCGCTATGCCGAACTGACGGCATAGCGCGCGGATATTAGCGCCTTCTTGCGAGGCGAAAAGCACAAACTCGGTACGTAATGACATGGCAGATCTCTCATCCCACGGCATAAGCAACTCCACTCAGAAGTACTCATACCTATGTTGTAAGTGTCTACCATGTCCCCGAACAAGTGTTCATGATGTCCCCGGTCTGTACACTCCCACAGGGAGAGGGGACCGATCGAGCTCGCTGATACTCCGGAGAAATTCAGGCTAATCCAGTGTACAGACTGCCATCAGAATCCGATCGAACTCTCTGATACCCCGGAAGAAACTCTGGCTAACACAGTGCACTGACTGGCTCCCTCTCCCTGTGGGAGAGGGTCGGGGTGAGGGGTCATCTTTATCTACTAAATTAACCGTTTAAAAATCCGGACCGATCACATCTATCCGGTCGGTGCAAATACAGTCAACGCCCCAATTCAATAACAAACGCGCCCGCTCCGGTTGATTGACGGTATACACCAGAATACGCAGCCCGGCATCTTTCAACGCCGCGACACGTTCAGCGGTCAGTTCTTTATGATTAATATGCAGCGAGACACAGCCCAGGCGCTCGGTCAGCCCCCGCCAATTGTCATCCCACTTGTCCAGCAACAGGCCGCGCGGCAGTTCTGGAGCGGTCTGCTGCGCCGCTGCCAGAGCTTCCACCGAGAATGAAGAAAGCAGCGGATCGGTTTGCCCTTGCCACAACATGCTGGCGGCAAAGGCCACCACCCGCCCAGTTTCCTCGTCGCTGCCGGTGGTTGGCTTGATTTCAATATTGGCCATCATGCCGTGCTGCTTACAGCGCTCCGCCACGTCAGACAGCAGCGGCAAACGCTCCCCTTTAAAGGCCGAGCTGTACCAGTCACCGGCATCCAGTTCGACCAGTTTTTCCCATGGCAGTTCGCCCGCCACGCCCCAGCCGTTGCTAGTGCGTTCGAGCGTGTCATCATGCAGCAGGAAAATCTGCCCGTCCTGCGCCAGTTTGGCGTCAAACTCAATCATCTTGTGGCCATGACGTGCGCCGACATCAATCGCCGCCAGGGTATTTTCCGGTGCCAGAGAACCGCCGCCGCGATGGGCGACAATATGGGGATAAGGCCAGGCTGTAGTCATCAATCCATCCGTGTTCCGCTGTGGGTAGCAAAAAAGTGCAGCGCCGACGCAGGCAGCTGTAAATACAGGGTACTGCCCGCAGGCGGCAGGGTTTCATGGCTCAGGCGGACGATCACGCCTGAACTCCCCCATTGACCGTGTGCCAGATTATCGGCACCGAGCAGTTCCAGCGTTTGCAGCTCTAGCGGGATCCCGCCCTGCTCGCGCGTACTCAGTTGAATATGCTCCGGTCGGATACCCAACGTCAACTCCTGTCCACCCCACTGTGGCCGAGGCTCTGGCAGATCCAGTGCCATGCCACCGGTCAGTTGCAGTTGTTTGCCGTCCACACTCAGCGTGCCAGGCAACAAGTTCATCGCCGGGGAACCGATAAAGCTGGCGACAAACAGCGTCGCCGGACGTTGATAAACCTCGCTCGGCGTACCAATTTGCTCCGCCACACCTTTATTCATCACTATCACCCGCTGCGCCAGCGTCATCGCTTCAACCTGATCGTGGGTGACATACAGGCTGGTGGTTTTCAGGCGGCGATGCAGCTGCTGCAATTCCAGGCGCATCTGGACACGCAATTTGGCGTCCAGGTTGGAGAGCGGTTCATCAAACAGGAACACCGCCGGTTCGCGCACAATCGCGCGCCCCATCGCCACCCGCTGGCGCTGGCCACCGGAAAGCTCACGCGGTTTGCGTTGCAACAGCGGTTCCAACTCGAGAATACGCGCGGCCTCTTCTACCCGCTGACGGATGTGCTGTTTGCCAAAGCCACGGATTTTCAGGCCATAGGCCATGTTGTCGTACACGCTCATATGCGGATACAGCGCGTAGTTCTGGAACACCATGGCGATGCCGCGATCTTTCGGTTCCAGATCGGTCACGCGCTGGCTATCAATATAGATATCCCCGCTGGTGGTGCGCTCCAGGCCGGCCACCATCCGCAGCAGCGTCGATTTGCCACAGCCGGAGGGGCCAACCATCACAATAAATTCGCCGTCAGCCACGTCGAGATCGATCTGCTTGATCACCGGCGTTTTGCCGTCGTAAGACTTGGTGACTGCCTGTAGTTTTAAACCTGCCATATTCGTTACTTCTCGCTATCTACCAGACCGCGCACAAACCAGCGCTGCATCAGAAGAACCACCGCCAACGGCGGGATCAAAGTCAACATCATTGCCGCCATCACCTGATTCCACTGGGTCGGCGCGCCGGAGGTGGAAATCATGCTGCGGATCCCCGCCACCGCCGTGCTCATCGAGGCGTCACTGGTGACCAGGATCGGCCAAAGATACTGATTCCAGCCGTAAATAAAGGTGATGACAAACAGCGCCGCCAGATTGGTTTTCGACAGCGGCAGTACGATGTCCCAAAAGAAGCGCATCGGCCCGGCTCCGTCGATACGGGCGGCCTCCAGCAGCTCATCCGGCAGGGTCATAAAGAACTGACGCAGCAGGAAGGTGGCCGTGGCCGATGCCATCAGCGGCAGCGTGAGTCCGGTGTAGCTATCCAGCAGGTTGAGGTTGGAGATCACTTCCACCGTCGGGAAGATACGCACCTCGACCGGCAGCATCAGCGTCATGAAGATCAGCCAGAAGAACAGGCTGCGCAGCGGAAAACGGAAATAGACGATGGCATAGGCGGACAGCACCGAGACCACGATCTTGCCGCAGGTGATCGCCAGCGCCATGATCACACTGTTGAGCAGCAGCATCGAGAACGGCACCTTGAGGGTGCCCACTCCGCCCTGCCAGATATGGCGGATGTTGTCCCAAAGGTGCCCTCCGGGGACCAGCGTCATAGGCACCTGGAACACCTGCTGATCGTCCAGCGTGGCGGCCACAAAGGCCACATACAGCGGGAACAGCACCACCAGCACGCCAACAATCAGCATCGTATGGCTGAAGATATCCAGCCCGCGTCGGTTCTCAATCATTGGTAGCGCACCTTACGTTCGACAAAGCGGAACTGGATCACCGTCAGGCCAATCACCAGCAGCATCAGCACCACCGACTGCGCCGCCGAACTGGACAGATCCAGACCAGCAAAGCCTTCACGATAGATTTTGTACACCAGCGTGGTGGTCGACTGTACCGGCCCACCGCCGGTAGCGGCGTCGATCACCGGGAAGGTGTCGAAGAAGGCATACACCAGGTTGACCACCAGCAGGAAGAAGCTCACCGGCGTGATCAGCGGCAGCACTAGGTTGAAGAAACGCCGCACCGGGCCAGCCCCGTCGATCGCCGCCGCTTCCACCAAAGAACGCGGGATGGATTGCAATGCGGCCAGGAAAAACAGGAAGTTATAGCTGATTTGCTGCCACACCGATGCCAACACCACCAGGAACATCGCCTGTCCGCTGTTTTGCGCATGGTTCCAGTCGTAGCCGAAACCGGCGAGCACATGGGTGATCAGGCCCATGCCGGGGCTGAACAGGAAGATCCACAGCACCGCCGCTACCGCAGGGGCAACCGCATAGGGCAGGATCATCAAGGTCTGATAGAAACGGCTGCCGCGCAGCACATAGTCCACCAGCGCGGCAAAGAACAGCGATACCAGCAGGCCAACACCGGCCACCAGGAAGCTGAACAACAGCGTGGTGTAGAAAGAGTCCAGATAATACGGGTCCTGGAACAGCTGTGTGAAGTTGTCCAACCCGACAAACTGGCTGGAAAGGCCGAACGGATCGACGCTTTGTACCGAGTACCACAGCGCCTGACCGGCAGGCCACAGGAAGAACACGACGGTGATCAGCAGTTGTGGCAGCACCAACACATAGGGCAGCCAGCTACAGCCGAAGCCGGGACGGGATGATGACATAGGGTTAACCGTTAAATGGGGATGAGGGGGGGTATAAGCCCCTCACCCCAGCCCTCTCCCAAAGGGAGAGGGAGTGGATCGATGTCGTTTGGCAAAAGAACGCCCAATCTGACGCTTACTTGGTGGAAGCCTCGAAGCGGCGCAGCAACACGTCACCGCGCTGTACTGCAGCATCCAGCGCCTGCTGCGGGGTTTTCTTGTCGGTCCATACGCTTTCCAGCTCTTCATCCACCACGGTACGGATCTGCGGCATATTGCCCAGACGCAGCCCTTTGGTGAACGCCAACGGTGGCTTGTTCAGCATCTGGCGGGTGGCCACATCGGCCCCTGGGTTTTTGTCGTAGAAGCCCTGTTGCTTGGTCATATCAAAAGCGGCAGTGGTGATCGGCAGGTAGCCGGTCTTTTGATGCCATTCGGCGGCAATCTCAGGCTGGGCCAGATATTGCAGGAACTCCGCCACGCCTTTGTAGGTCGCCGCGTCTTTGCCGTTCATCACCCACAGGCTGGCCCCGCCGATAATGGCGTTCTGCGGTGCATTTTTGGCGTCAGCATCGTAAGGCATCATGCCCACGCCGAAATCAAACTTGGCGTATTTGCGGATGCTGGCCAGCGAGCCGGAAGAGGCGGTCGCCATGGCGCAGTCGCCGTTGTAGAACTTCTCGGTAGGTTCGTCCTTGCGGCCGAAGTAGGTGAAGTCGCCCTTCTTGTTCATGTCTTGCAGGAATTGAATATGCTTCACCTGCAGCGGCTGGTTGAACTCCAGCTTGGCACTGGTGCCACCAAAGCCGTTGTTTTCACTGGCGAACGGCACGCCATGCCAGGCGCTGAAGTTCTCCAGTTGGATCCACCCCAGCCAACCGCTGGTGTAGCCGCACTTCATGCCAGCCGCGCGCAGTTTGGCGGCATCGGCCGCCAATTCCTGCCAGGTTTTCGGTGGCTGATCCGGGTTCAAGCCCGCTTTCTTGAAGGCGTCTTTGTTGTAATACAGCACCGGAGTGGAGCTGTTGAAAGGCTGGGACAGCAGATGGCCGCTCTTGTTATCGGTGTAGTAACCGGCCACGGTCGGCACAAACACCGATTCGTCGAACTTGACGCCCGACTCCTGGAACACCTGATACACCGGTTTGATCGCCTTGCTCGCCATCATGGTGGCGGTGCCCACTTCATAGACTTGCAGGATCGCCGGTGCCTTGCCGGAACGGTAAGCAGCAATGCCCGCCGCCAGGCTCTGTTCGTAGTTGCCTTTATAAACCGGGACGATCTTCACATCGCTGTGAGTTTGGTTGAAACGGTCCGCCAGAGAATCCACTTCGGTGCCCAGTTCCCCTTCCATCGAATGCCAGAAGGGGATCTCGGTGGCAGCTATTGCATGGCCGCTGACCGCCAGGGCCAAGGTAACGCACAACGTGGTTTTTTTAATCGCGTGAGCAAACATGCCTAACTCCTGAAAAAGCGGGTGTGATCAAAACGCGTGAGCGAAAAGAAACAGTTTTTGTTCGGATGCTAAACATGCCATGCGCGGATGACAGTAAAATAACTCTGGCGTGACAGCTAGATGACAGCGAGGTGAAGTGCAGATGGCGGTTTGATGTCGGCGGTAGGGAATTCTCCCCACCGCCGCAGAGAGATTACAGCGAGCGACGCAGGCGGGCGACGGCCTCTTGCATCTGTTGTTCGGTTGCCGTGGCAAACGACAGGCGGAAGGTTGAGCGATCCGGTTTGTCAGAGAAGAAGTATTCTCCCGGCACAAACACCACGCCCTGTTTCAGGGTGGTATTCAGCCACTCGGTGGCATCGAATTGCTGACGGAAACGCGCCCACAGGAACATGCCGCCTTTCGGCATATCAAAGCTGATCACATCACCCAGCTCTTTTTCCACCAGCCCGGCCAGGATCTCACCTTTGTGCTTGTAGGCCGCGCGGATCTTTTCGATCTGCGCCGGTAAACGATCCAGCCCCAGGTAACATTCGACGATGCTCTGCGACAGCGCGCTAGCATGCAGATCCGCCGCCTGCTTGATGATCGCCACTTTATGCAACAGGAACGGTGGCAAGATGGCCCAACCCAGGCGCAGGCCCGGAGCCAGGATCTTGGAGAAGGTGGAGGTGTAGATAATGTTTTCGGTATGGCCCAGCACCTGCTGCGAAACCTGATACAGCGTAGCATTACGCTCTTCGGTGAAGCGCAGCTCGCCGTACGGGTCATCCTCGATAATCAGGAAGTTATGCTCCACCGCCAATTTCACCAACTGCTCACGGCGTGCGGCGCTCAGGGTCAGGCCGCTTGGGTTGCCGAAGTTCGGCACCACGTACACCCCTTTGATCTTCTGGGTTTTCAGCAGTTCAGCCAGCTCATCCACCACCATGCCGTCGCTGTCAGAAGAAACGGACATGACGTTGGCTTCCGCCAGTTCCAGCGTTTGCAGCGCCGCCAGATAGGTCGGGCGCTCTACCACAAACACATCACCAGGGTTAATCACCGCACGCATCACCAGATCTAACGCCTGCTGGGAGCCTGCGGTCACCACGATATCTTCCGGCTTGGCATTAACGCCACGCTTTGCGCATAGGGTACAGATGCCTTCACGCAGCAGTTCGCTGCCTTCAGTCAGCCCATATTGGAACGCGCTTTTCGGTTGTTCGGTAATAGCCTGCTGGGTAGCAATGCTCAATCCTTCGAAGTCAAACAGTGCATCAGAGGGAATGCCACCCGCCAGCGAAATGACGTTTTCCATTTTGCTGTGCTTGAGCAATTCGCGGATTGCCGAGCTTTTGACCTTTACGATGCGCTGTGCGAGTAGTCCTTCTGTCTTCATTGCTTGTTCTCGTAATCGTTAAGAATAGGGGCGCCACTCAGTGCGCCCTATGTCAATTACCCATGGTTTAACCACCCAGGTATGCTGACCGCACTGCTTCGTTTGCTAATAATGCGGCCCCCGTATCTTCCAACACCACGCGGCCGTTTTCCAGCACATAACCACGATCCGCCAGTTTTAGCGCCTGGTTGGCGTTTTGTTCCACCAGGAAGATGGTCATCCCCTCTTCGCGCAGCTGCTGGATGATATCGAAAATCTGCTGGATGATGATGGGGGCCAGCCCGAGTGAAGGCTCGTCCAACAGCAGTAACTTTGGCTGGCTCATCAGCGCACGGCCAATCGCCAGCATCTGCTGCTCACCACCGGACATGGTGCCAGAGCGCTGGCTGCGGCGTTCCAGCAGGCGTGGAAACAGGGTAAACACCCGCTCAATGCGTTGGTGATACTGCTCGCGGTCGGCAAAAAAACCGCCCATCGCCAGGTTCTCTTCCACCGTCATGCGTGAGAACACCCGCCGCCCTTCCGGTACGATCGCCACGGCCTCGCGCATGATGCGCGCTGTCTGCCACTGGGTGATATCCTGATCCATCAAGGTGATGGACCCTTCACTGGCCCTTGGGTCGCCGCATAGCGTGCCGAGCAGGGTGGTTTTACCGGCACCGTTGGCGCCGATCAGGGTGACAATCTCCCCCTGTTGAATGTTCAGGCTGACCTGGTGCAGCGCCTGAATTTTGCCGTAATGGGCGGAAACCTGATTAAATGACAACATATGCTTATTCGCCCAGATAGGCCCGGATCACGTCCGGGTTATTGCGGATTTCTGCCGGTGAGCCTTGCGCCAACGGCGTTCCCTGATTCACCACGTAGATGCGATCGGAAATCCCCATCACCAGTTTCATATCGTGCTCAATCAACAGCACCGACACCTGGTGCTGGTCACGCAGCTCGACGATCAGATGATCCAGCTCATCGGTTTCTTTCGGGTTCAGGCCCGCCGCCGGTTCATCCAGCATCAATAGTTCCGGGCGCGTTACCATGCAACGGGCGATCTCCAGCCGACGCTGCTGGCCATAGGCCAGATTACCCGCCGAACGGTTAGCCATCTCCAACAGGCCCACACGCTCCAGCCACACTGCCGCACGCTCAAGCGCATCGGCTTCTGCACGGCGGAACGCCGGGGTTTTCAGCAAACCGGCAAACACGCCGCTTTTCAGATGCTGATGTTGGGCCACCAGCAGGTTTTCAATCACCGTCATTTCGCGGAACAGCCGCACGTGCTGGAAGGTGCGCACCACACCCATGCGGGCAATGGTCTGGCCGGAAAGCCCTTCCAGATGGCGATCGCGCAGTTTGATGGTGCCACTGGTCGGGCGATAGAACCCGGTCAGGCAGTTGAACACCGTGGTCTTGCCTGCGCCGTTCGGGCCAATCAACGAAACAATCTCACCTTGATTCAGTTCCAGCGCGACGTTGTTTACCGCCAGCAAACCACCAAAACGCATCGAAAGCCCGGCGACCGCCAGTAAAGGTTGAGTACTCATGCCTGCTCCCCCTTCACGGCTTTGATATCAGCCGCTTTCAGCTTCAACTGCGGGCGTTTCATCGGCAGCAGCCCCTGCGGCCGCCAAATCATCATCAAGACCATCAGCGCCCCCAGCAGCAACATACTGTATTCATTCAGATCGCGCATCATCTCACGGGATACTACCAGCAGGATCGCCGCCAGGATCACCGCAAACTGTGAGCCCATGCCGCCCAACACCACGATCGCCAGCACAAAGGCCGATTCCACAAAGGTGAAGGATTCCGGACTGACAAACCCCTGACGTGCGGCAAACAGCGTACCGGCAAAACCGGCAAAGGCGGCACTGATGGTGAAGGCGGTCAGTTTGATTTTGGTCGGGCTCAAGCCCAGTGAACGGCAGGCGATTTCATCTTCGCGCAATGCTTCCCAGGCACGGCCCAGCGGCATGCGCAGCAGGCGGTTAATCACAAACAGCGTCAATATCACCAGCAGCAGCGCTACCAGGTAGAGGAACACTATGCGGTCACTGGGATCGTATTTCAGGCCAAAGAAGTTATGGAAGGTATCCCAGCCGCCGTCGCGGGCACTGCGGTTAAACTCCAGACCAAAAAAGGTGGGTTTCGGGATCTGGCTGATGCCGTTTGGCCCGCCGGTAATCTCGGTGTTGTTCAGCAGCAGGATGCGGACGATTTCACCAAAGCCCAGCGTGACGATCGCCAGATAGTCTCCCCGCAGGCGTAATACCGGGAAACCAAGCAGGAAGCCAAAGATGGCGGTGACAATCCCCGCCAGCGGCAAGCTTTCCCAGAATCCCAGGCCGTAATAATGGTTCAGCAATGCGTAAGTATAGGCACCGATGGCGTAAAAGCCGCCGTATCCCAGCACCAACAGGCCGGAAAGGCCGACCACCACGTTCAGGCCCAGCCCCAGCATCACGTAGATCAGCGTCAGGGTGGCGATATCCACCGTGCCGCGCGACACCAGGAACGGCCAGACGACGGCGGCAATGATGATCGCCGCTGCCAGCACCTTCTGGCGCATGGTGGAGCCGTCAAAGCTGGGTAAGACGAACGCCGGGCCGGAGATTTTCTTCATCCCATGCTGCATCAGCGGACGCAGCAGTTGGAAGAAGAACACCACCACACAACCGATACCAATCCACATCCAGCGCACTTCGGCAGCACCGTGCACCACCAGCTTGGTACCGTCGAGGCTCAGTTGCATCCCCATCAGGAAGGAGGCCATGACAAACAGCACGACCGTGGCAATACAGGCGTTAAGCAGACCGAGTTTCATACTTTCTCAACCTCCGGACGCCCAAGGATGCCGGTTGGCATCACCAGCAACACCACAATCAGCAAGGCGAAGGACACCGCGTCTTTGTATTCGGTGCTCAGATAGGCGGAGGTGAGCGCTTCAGCTACGCCCAACACCAGCCCGCCAATCATCGCCCCAGGAATACTACCGATCCCACCCAGTACCGCCGCGGTGAAGGCTTTCATCCCGGCCATAAAGCCGATGTAAGGGTTGATCACGCCGTAGAACTGGCCGAGCAGCACGCCAGCCACCGCCGCCATCACTGCCCCGATCACGAAGGTGAGCGAAATCACCCGGTCGGTATTGATGCCCAGCAGGCTGGCCATCTTCAAATCTTCCGCACAGGCACGGCAAGCGCGGCCCATACGCGAATAACGGATAAACATCGTCAGCGCCAGCATCGCCAGGAAAGTGACGACCCAGATGATGAGCTGCATGGTGCTGATGGTCGCGGCAAAGCCGTTGCTCTCACCCAGCACCCATTGGCCGGTGACCAGGCTTGGCAGCGCCACATCACGCGACCCCTGCGTCAGGCTGACGTAGTTTTGCAGGAATATCGACATCCCGATGGCGGAAATCAGCGCAATCAGGCGCTTGGAGTTGCGCACCGGTTTGTAGGCCACCCGCTCGATGCTCCAGCCATAGGCGCTGGCAATTACGATCGACACCAGGAACGCTGCGCCGATCAGCAGCCAACCCACGTCGATGCCGATCATCATCAGGGCGGCGATCACGATAAAGGAGACATAGCTGCCGATCATATAGACCTCGCCGTGGGCGAAGTTGATCATGCCGATAATGCCGTAGACCATGGTGTAACCGATGGCGATCAATGCATAGGTGCTGCCCAGCGTCACGCCGTTGAACATCTGCTGCAGAAAATAGAGAAACTGCTCTGACATACTCTGACCTTCTAAGGTGTTGTACTGGCCGACAAAGAGCGGCCCAACGGCCTGCTGGCGTTGCAGGCGCCGGGAATTCCCGGTTTGTAGATTTTGCTGTCGAGGTGGCCTCCACGCCCAAAAAACGCAGAGGCCACCTTAAACGGGCTTATTTAATCGGCGTTGATGAGCCGTCGGCATGCCATTCAAACACCCCGAACTCGAAGCCTTTCAGATCGCCTTTGTCATCCCAGCTCAGAGGCCCCATCACGGTTGCCACCGGTTGGCCGGTTTTCAGATCTTTGACGATATCTGCCGGTTCCTGGCTCCCGCTGCGCTCCATCCCGGTGACCAGTGATTGCAGTGCAGCATAGGTGGTCCAGACAAATGGCCCTGTAGGATCCAGTTTCTTGGCTTTTAATGCATCGACCACCGGTTGGTTGGCTGGCACCTGATCGTAACGTTTTGGCAGCGTCACCAGCATGCCTTCAGACGCGGCACCGGCAATGTTGGACAGCGAGGAGTTACCCACACCTTCCGGCCCCATGAAGCGGGTAGTCAAGCCCGCCTGTTTGGCCTGACGCAGGATCTGGCCCATCTCCGGGTAGTAACCGCCGAAGTAGACGAAATCGACGTTTTCTTTCTTCAGACGAGCGACCAGGGTAGAGAAATCTTTATCGCCAGCGGTGATGCCTTCAAACATCACAACATCGGTCCCCTGCTTTTTCAGGCTGTCACGCACTGAACGCGCCAGGCCTTCACCGTATTGCTGCTTGTCGTGGACTACAGCGATGCGCTTGGGTTTAATCTCGTTGAGGATGTAGCTGGCGGCCGTTGGGCCCTGATCGGAATCCAGGCCAGTGGTGCGCAGGATCATCTTGTAACCACGGGTGGTCAGATCCGCGTTGGTCGCCGCCGGGGTGATCATGATCACGCCTTCATCTTCGTAGATGTCGGAGGCTGGCTGGGTCGAAGAAGAGCACAGGTGGCCGATCACGTAACGAATGCCGTCATTGATGACCTTGTTGGCTACCGCTACCGCCTGTTTCGGGTCACAGGCATCGTCATACTCTACCGCCACCAGCTTATCGCCCTTGATACCGCCTTTGGCGTTGATATCGGCAATCGCCTGACGTGCACCGGTGAACTCCATATCACCATACTGCGCTACCGGGCCGGACATGGCACCCACTACGGCAATCTTGATGTCTTTTGCCACAGCGACATGGCCGATAGCCATCGCGATACAACCGGCCAGCAGCGCTTTACCCTTTGTTAATTTCATCCGCATATTCCCCATCTGTCGTTGTGAGTGTTGCTGTTGTATTTGTCACACCTAATCATTGTTTCTACCCGGCAGATTGCAAGTAACAGCCAACTGACCGTGGCTGGCAAAACGCCGGTAAATCGCTTTTATCTATAAGTAATAATGATTTAGGTACTTTTGCGACAATATTTTCTAATAAGACTTTATTTTTCATGTTATTAAACAGGAGTTTTCTTCTGCAAAGCAACTCCCAATGTCAGAAACAAGCGGTGTAAACAGCATAAAATCCGGATTAAATCTGCGCCGTTTAGCGCAAGGAACAGCGCGATGTGCTGGTTAACACGCCATTAACTAACCGTTTACTCGGAAAATGCCAGCAGCAAAAAACATTTCGCGCAGACCTCGTATAGAAAAACTTACACAACGCACTGAGCAAGATCCATTACACTGTCGGCATCCCTTATCGGTGCGGAAATCCGGCATGAAACTGACCATTGAACGCTTGACCAGTTTGTCCCCTCAAGACCTTATCGACCTTGGTAAAATCTGGCCACATCAACAGCCTGAGCAGTGGCTAAGCTGGCTGGAGGAGGGTAAAGCACTGTTTGCCGCCCGCTTTAACGAGCGGCTGCTGGGGGCGGTAAAAATCGAGATAGCGGGCCAGAGAGCTCAATTGCACGACCTGCTGGTGCGCGAAGTGACACGCCGCCGTGGCGTGGGGCTATATCTGATGGAAGATGCCCAACGCCAATTGCCACAGGTGCAACATTGGCAACTGGATACTACCGGGTTGGCCGCACGTGAACGTGGCGAAGTCGGCAACTTTATGCGTGCCTGCGGATTCCAGGCTCAGGGCGATTGCTGGCAAAAATGAAACGTTGGCTAGCTCTGATCGTCATTATGCTGCTCGCCGTCATGGCCTGGTTTGTAGGGCGCTACCAGGCCATGAATCTTCATCAACCTTGGGATCAGCAGGCCTACGTTTGGCAAAGGGTGTGGACACCTAAGCATGCCGAGGCGCTGGCTGCCAGCCGTGACCTGTTTACTACCCTGCGCGTGTTGGGTCTGCAGGTGCATCCCCGTGAGGGTTTCCGGGACATCACGGTCAATACCGCCATGCTGAAACAAGATGGCCGCCCGCTATGGTTGGTAGTGCGGATAGACGGGCAATTGATGCAGTTGGATGAGGCCACCATCTATGCACGTCTGCAACAACAGCTGCAACGCTGGCAGGCGGCTGGTTTACCGGTGATTGGTGTGGAGATCGACCATGACGCCGCCACCGTACGGCTGCCCAAATATCAACAATTTCTGCACCAACTGCGCCAACGGCTGCCCTCTTCATTACAGCTAGGCATCACCGCCCTGCCCGCCTGGATCGGATCCCCAGCGCTGCCCGGCGTACTGCAACAGGTAGACAGCTCGGTGCTTCAGGTACATGCGGTGCTCTCCCCCACCCAAGGTTTATTCGACGGCCGGTTGGCGCAGGAGTGGACACGCCAGTACGCTCGCCTTAGCCCTAAACCCTTCCGTATTGCCTTGCCAGCCTACGGCATGGCTCTGCTAGGGTTCGATGCCCAGGGGGCCCTGGTTGAGAGCGAAGCCTCGCAGCGCGTGGCGGGCAAGGTCCAGGAACTGACCGTGGCACCGCAGCAGGTTGCCGATTTCTTGCAGCAGCTCGCACAACGCCCACTGCCACATCTGCGCGGCATTATCTGGTTCCGCCTGCCGCTGGAAAACGATCGCCGCGCCTGGTCGATGGCGACGCTACGGGCGGTGATCCAGCACCAGCCATTGCTCACCCACTGGCAGGTTAAATTTTTGCCGCAGCCACAGCAAAATGGGCTGTATGATTTGATGATTGAGAATCAGGGGCCGGTGGATGCTCCGTTACCGCGTGAGATCCACATTCAGGCCGAAGGTTGCCTGGCCGCCGACGCGGTAGGTCATTACCAGTTGGCAACGCCATCGGACCCCCAACGCTTTATCCGCATTAGCGGCGATCAGCTCCGAGCAGGGCAATCACGCCCCTTGGGCTGGCTACGCTGCCAACAGATCACGCCAGGAGGCACCCATGTCATACCTTGAATTGCACACTGCAGGGCACCGTCGCCGTGCGCTCCCGTTAGCATCACTGATCGCTGCAGCATTGATGGTGCCGCTGAGCGGCCAGGCCTGCGGGCCAGACTTCCCCAACCGCCTGCTGGTTAATCGCAACGGCACCCTGCTGTATATGCCTGAGGGTAACTTCGCTTTCGAAGCCACCCGTCTGGTACCGGTAGACCCACAGCTGCCACGCTGGCAGGCTCCGCCCATGGCCCCGGTGACACCGCCAAAACCGATGCCGCTTTCACCCGCACAGCAGGCCATTAGCCAGATGCGTGCTACCCACACCGTTGAAGAAGCCGACGCGGTGAATGCGCAAGGGCTATCTAATGCCGCGCGCTTATATACGCTGGGGGCGGTCGCCTTTGCCGCAAAAGATCCGCGGGCGTCGCAATATTTCCAGCAGGTGTTGGCGTTGCCAGCCGCCGAGCAGGAAGCATGGGGGTTACGGGCGCAATACTCGCTCGGCCGCCTGCAGATGGACGATCATGGCACGCCGGAAAGTGAATCCGGTAGCGAGCCGGTGGTGAAACATCCGGAGAAAGCGCAGCTTGAGCAGGCCTTGGCTGCCTTCCAACAGGTGATCGACCAGGTGAAAAGTGGCACCGCCGATCCCGATCAACTGGCACTGAGTAGCCTGGGCCAACAAGCACGTATTCATTTGTGGCTCGGGGAAATCGCTCCGGCAGCACAGCTATATGCTCAGCAGGCTGCCCAAGGCGATCCCGATGGCGGTCTCTCGCTGCAATATATCTCCTCCTATCTGATCAACCCGCAGCATGTAGAGGCGTTAAAACAGGCTATTCACGATCCGTTGGTGCAGCAATTGGTCACCATTGAGCTGTTCGCCCGCAGCAGTAATCTGGAGATGTCCGGTATCATTAACGGCGAGACCAGCGCCAAGCAGCTTGTCGATCAGACCCTGACGTTGCTCAATGACTCGGTTAAAAATGGTTTCACCGGTAGCGACCGGCTGGCGGCGCTGGCCTATCGTTCCGGGCAATATGCCATGGCGGCCAACCTGCTGAAAAATGCGGGAGATGGCGGTTTAGCCTGGTGGTTACGTGCCAAAATGGCCCTGCGTGAGGGTGATGTGAAAGCCGCAACCGCCGCCTATGCCAAAGCCGCAGCCGCATTCCCTACCGATGAAAGCTGGGGGGAGCAGCGTAACGAAGACTTCGCAGCCGAAATGATCGTGCCGGATTGCCGTGTTGCCGGCGAGCAGGCCATTCTGGCGCTGAACCGTGGCGACTATCTGCAAGCGATGGATCTGATGTACCGCGGCAAAGAAAACTACTGGGCAGACGTGGCGGATATCGCCGAGCGGGTGCTAACGGTCGATGAGCTGAAAGGCTTTGTGGATAAGCATGCGCCAGCCCCCACCACGCCACTCAAGCCGGTCAAACCCGATGAATACAATGGCGAACGGATCACCCAAGAGGTTCAACTGCGTGAATTGCTGGCACGGCGCATGATGCGCGTAGGTCGCTATGAGGAAGCGGTGAACTACTTTGCCATTCCAAACTACCGCCAAGCGGCGCAGGACTTTGCCAACCTGATGAAAGCGGCGAAGGATAAATCGGCAGATAAGAACGCACGCGCCAAAAGCTACTATCAGGCGGCGGCGCTGTTGCGCTCGCAGGGGTTGGATTTCACCGGCTATGAAATGACGCCGGATTACAATATTTATGGCGCGGGGTATTCCTATCTGGGGGATGCGTTCAACACCAAGGACATCAAAGACAAGAGTTGGATCAGCGCGGCAGAAGCGGCACGGGCCAAGAAATCGTTGCCAGATGCGGATAACCGTTTCCTGCATTACCGCTGGCAGGCGGTGGATCTGGCGCAAAAGGCCGCCGATCTGCTGCCACCGAAAAGCCAGGCCTACGCTGCCGTGCTGTGTAATGCCGCTGGTTGGGTGATAGCCCGCGACGCCAAGACCGGCCGTGCGCTGTATCAGCGTTATATCAAGAATGGCACCCAGTTTGAGTGGGGTACCAAATTTGGCTATGACTGCCCGGCACCGGAGTTTGATCCCACAGCCAACTAACTACAAAAACAGAAAAGCCCGGCGAGCCGGGCTTTTCGAACGTTAAGCGCTATCAGTATCAGGCTTCGATCGCCATCTTCAGTTTCTTCATGGCGTTCTTTTCCAGCTGGCGCACACGCTCGGCGGAAACGCCGTACTGATCGGCCAGCTCCTGCAGGGTGGACTTGTTGTCGTCGTCCAACCAGCGGGCGCGAATGATATGCTGGCTGCGCTCGTCCAGACCTTCCAGCGCGTAGGCCAGTTTGTCTGCGGCGTTGCTTTCCCAGTTATCTTCTTCGATCCCTTCGGCAAAGTCCGAGCTTTTATCCTGCAGATAGAGCATTGGGGCCATGGCATGACCGTCACGCCCTTCGTCTTCCGGCGTTGGGTCAAAGGTCATGTCCTGTGCCGCCATACGCGACTCCATCTCACGCACGTCTTTGCTGGTGACACCCAGCTCGCGCGCGACCAGCTCCACTTCGTCCTGATTGAACCAGCCCAGACGCTGCTTGGTTTTACGCAGGTTGAAGAACAGCTTGCGCTGCGCCTTGGTGGTCGCCACTTTGACGATACGCCAGTTGCGCAGCACGTATTCGTGAATTTCTGCCTTGATCCAATGCACCGCAAAGGACACCAGACGTACGCCAACCTCTGGGTTGAAGCGACGCACGGCCTTCATCAGGCCGATATTCCCTTCCTGGATAAGATCTGCCACCGGCAAACCGTACCCTGAATAGTTACGGGCAATATGAGCGACAAAGCGCAGGTGAGACAGGATGAGCTGCTTAGCTGCTTCCAGATCGCCCTGATAATGCAGCCGTTCAGCCAGTTCCCGCTCTTCCTCTGCCGTCAGCATCGGATAGGTGTTGGCTGCCCGCAGGTAGGCTTCCAAGCTGCCCTGTGGGACTAAGGCTAAAGTGCGCATTTCTTTGGTCATTCAAAACCCTCTCTTGATAAAACTGGTCATGCAGGTGATTTCACGGCGGGGAGCTATTGATCTTGCGGCAGTTGCTGTTGCAAAAGCGGGTCCACTCGCCGGGCACCTAAACATTTGCTGCAGATTTGGACCGTGCTCAACCCCAAAAGTTCACCATTTTTCACACACAGTGCACACGACAATACGTCATGCAAGCTCAGGTTGATTGGGAATTTGTGCGTTTGAGAAGAGATCGGAGATGTTGAGGTCTGGCAGCTCTTCTCCCGCAGCACGGCAACCGGGCCGCAGCAGGAGAAGAGTATACCAAAAATTCACTATTGTGGTGTAAATCGGCGTAAATGTTGCACGGTGGCCAACCAGGCGGCAATCCAGCCGATCATCGCCGAGATCAGCAGCAGCAACAGCGCCTCATCCCAACCCAGGCCATGCAGGGTAAAGGTGGTGCCAAACACCTTCGCCACGTTGGTCACTACCGACTCCAGCTTCCACACCAGCGCGCCAGACAGGGCCAGCGACAGCAGCGCGCCGAAGAAGCCGAGCATTGCACCACCGTTGAGGAATGGCCGCAGGATAAAGCCGTCGGTGGCACCGATCAGCTTCATCACGTTGATGGTATCGCGACGGCTGAAGATGCTCAGACGCACGCTGTTACCAATCACCAGGAACACCGCCACCACCATCAGTATGCCGATCATCAAGGCCACCTGGCCCACCAACCCGGTCAGCGCCGCCAGGCGGGCAAACCAGCTGTCGTCCATCCTGACTTCATCCACGCCCTGCACCGCCGCCACGCGATCGCGTAGGGTAGTGAGCGTATCGGAACTCTGGAAACTCATCTGCGGCGTGACAATCGCCACGGCTGGCAGCGGGTTTTCTTCCAGCATATCCAGCGCGCCACCAAAACCAGACCAGTTGCGGAACTCGCCCCGCGCCTCTTCACGTGACAGGTAGTTCACCTTCTCCACCCCGGCCTCGGCCTTGATGGCATCCAGCACTTTGACCGCCGCATCATCGTCGAGGGATTTATCCAGATACACCGTCAACTGTGGCGTTGGGTACCACTGTGTTGCAGCGGTACTGACGTTCTTCCAGACGATGTAGCAAACGCTCGGCAGCGTCAGGGAGATGGCGATGACCATCACGGTCAGCAGCGTTGCCAGCGGTTGGCGCAGCATATCGGCAATCGCGTTCATCCAGGCATAGCGCCACTGTTCACGCCAGCCACCGCGCAGTGCCTTGCTCTTGGCGGTTTTTGCATTATTCGCCATGCTGTGCCCCCCCTACCATACGGCCCTGGCTCAGCGTCAGGATGCGGTAATTGCGCCGGGCGATCAGCCCGGTGTCGTGGGTTGCCATCAGCACCGTCACCCCAACGCGGTTAAATTCTTCAAACAGGCGCAGGATCCCTTCCGACAGGGCGTCATCCAGGTTACCGGTCGGTTCATCCGCCAACAGCACCGCTGGCTTGTTCACCACCGCGCGGGCAATGCCAACGCGCTGCTGCTCACCACCGGAGAGCTGAATGGGGAAGTTCTTCGCTTTATCCAGCAGCCCGACCTTGTCCAGCGCAGCCGAAACGCGGCGACGGATATCTTCGGTACTGGCTCCAGCGATGACCAGCGGCATCGCCACGTTGTCATACACCGTACGATCCAGCAGCAGATGGTGATCCTGGAAAATCATGCCGATCTGGCGGCGCAGGAAAGGCACCTCGCGGTTTTTCAACCGGCTGATGTCATGCCCGCCAAACCAGATATGACCGGCGCTTGGCCGCTCAATCCCACAAATCAGTTTCAGCAGGGTACTTTTCCCCGCGCCGGAATGGCCGGTCAGAAACGCCATCTCCGCCGGACGCAGATGAAAATCTACCCCCTGCAGGGCTTGCCGTCCGCCCAGATAAGCTTTACTGACCTGTTCAAAGCGAATCATCCGTATCAATCCTCTCGGGCAAAAAGTGCCTCAATAAAGTCATCAGCCTTAAACGGCCGCAAATCTTCGATGCCTTCACCAACGCCGATGTAACGGATCGGGATAGTAAACTGATCGGCAATGGAGAAGATCACCCCGCCTTTGGCGGTACCGTCCAGTTTAGTCAGCGTTATGCCGGTTAGGCCCACGGCTTCATTAAATAATTTCGCCTGGTTAACCGCATTTTGTCCGGTGCTGGCATCCAGAGTCAGCATAACCTCATGGGGGGCCTGCTCGTCCAGTTTTTTCATCACCCGCACGATCTTCTTCAGCTCTTCCATCAGGTGCGCCTTGTTCTGCAGGCGACCAGCGGTGTCGGCAATCAGCACATCGATATTGCGGGCTTTGGCCGCCTGCACCGCGTCGAAGATCACCGAAGCGGAATCGGCACCGGTATGCTGAGCGATGACCGGAATGCGGTTACGTTCGCCCCAGACCTGCAACTGCTCAACCGCTGCGGCACGGAAAGTGTCGCCCGCGGCCAACATCACCGATTTACCTTCGGCCTGGAACTGACGCGCCAGCTTACCGATGGTGGTGGTTTTACCCACGCCGTTGACACCCACCATCAGGATCACGAATGGCGTTTTGCCACCGACATCCAGTGGCTGATCCACCTTGGCGAGAATTTCCGCCATCTCTTCTTTCAGTTTGCCATACAGCGATTCGGCATCTTTCAGTTGCTTACGGCTGGCGTGCAGAGTAAGAGACTCAATGATTTTACGAGTGGTTTCTACACCAACGTCGGCGATTAACAGTTGTTCTTCCAGCTCTTCGAACAAATCGTCGTCGATCTTCTTGCCACGGAACAGGCCGATAAAGCCGGAACCCAGATTCTGTTTGGTTTTCAGCAGGCTGCGTTTAAGACGGGCGAAGAAGCCTTCTTTGCTCGGGCGCTCTTGCTCTTGCGTTACCGCCGGAGCCAGCAGCTCAGGCTGTTCGGGTTCCGCTTCCAGCTCAGGCTCGATAACCTCTTCAATCACCTCTGGCTCAGGCTCGATAATTTCAGCAGGCACTTCGATAACCGCTTCAATCACCCCTGGTTCAGGTTCGATAATTTCAGCAGGCGCTTCGATTACCGCTTCAATCACCTCGGGTTCAGGTTCGATAATTTCAGCAGACGCTTCGATTACCGCTTCAATCACCTCTGGCTCAGGTTCAATAATCTCGGCTGGCGCTTCAATCAGCTCGGGTTCTTCTACTTGCGCCTCAGGCTGTTGCGCTACGGTGACTTCTTCGATCGCCACCGGCTCAGCATGGTGTTCGTCCAGCGGCAGGATATTTTCGGTGATAGGCTCGCCGCTCAGGCTGCTATCCCACTCCCCTGGGGTATCTTTGGTGGCGGCTGGAGCAGATCCCTGGGTAGGAAGCTTATCGTCCAGTTTGGGGGCAGCCGGGGTTTCTGCGGCCTGCTGTTCCGCCTGTTCTACGGCAGATTCAGGTTGTTGCTGCTCTTCTTCCTTCTGGCCGAAGCCCAGCCAGGAGAAAAACCCACGTTTTTTATCTTTTGCCATGTTCTGACCCTACTCCGTACCAATGGCTTGCAAATGCGAAAAATTAATTCGCCGAGTCTATCACTTTCCCTGGCACAGCAACACGCATCGGCAATGCTTTCATCGCGGTAGTTTTAACGCTCTCACCGCCTCCAGGCTGCAACTTATCCGCAATCCGGTATAGAATGGCGGTAACTTTTCGTTAACTTCGCAACTGATTAAGACTCTTTATGGCAAAACAACCACCGCGCGGCGCGCTCAAAAAACCGCAGACGGCCTCCGCTGGCCAGATCCGCATCATCGGCGGCCAATGGCGCGGGCGCAAACTGCCGGTGCCCAACAGTGAGGGGCTACGGCCAACCACCGACCGCGTACGCGAAACCTTGTTCAACTGGTTAGCCCCGGTGATCCGTGGGGCTCGCTGTCTGGACTGCTTCGCGGGTAGCGGTGCGTTGGGATTGGAAGCCTTATCGCGCTATGCCGAAAGCGCCACGCTGCTGGAATACGAGCGGCCAGTAGCCCAACAGCTGGGGAAAAACCTGGCGCTGTTGCAAGGCAATGGCAGCGTGGTGAATACCAACGCTTTGACCTGGTTGGCAGGTAACGGGCAACCTTTTGACGTGGTGTTTCTCGATCCCCCGTTCCGCAAAGGGTTGCTGGCCGATACCGTCACGCTGTTGGAACAACAGGGTTGGTTAGCGAACGAGGCCTGGATTTACGTCGAGGCCGAAGCCGAAAGCGCCGCCACCGATATTCCTGCGACCTGGACACTGCACCGCGAGAAGGTCGCCGGCCAGGTAGCCTATCGCCTTTACCTCCGCACCCTTGAAGAGAAAACCGAACATGCTGATTAACCTGGGCCGTCTGCTGATGCTGTGCGTGTGGGGCTTTCTGCTCACCAACCTGTTCCACCCGTACCCCAAACCACTGACCTACTTCATCAACGTAGCCTTGTTCTTTATGGTGGTTATGCACGGGCTACAGCTGGTGCTACTGAAATCCACCCAGCCGAAAGACCAGCCCATCAGCCGCTGGCTGGAAACCAAGATCTTTATTTTTGGCGTGTTTGAGCTGTTGGACTGGCAGAAAAAACAGCCGCCGCTGAAGAAAAAATAGCCTTTTAGCGGGCGCAGCATGAGGCGCCCCTACGATTTCTGTGCCGTGAAGGAGATAAAGCGGGTGCCCTGCAGGCTCAGCGTGCCCTGAGCGCCTTTATCTATCTGATTATATTGCTGCTGCGGCAACGGTATTTTGATCTCGCTGCCGCCCGTCAACGGACGGAAGTACACTTCGTAACGCATATCTTCCACCACGATATTTTCCCGCTGCCGCGAACGACGATTCGGCGAGGGGAACTCCCGCTTGGCGCTGACTTCCACCTGCAATGTACGCACCGGCTGACGGTCATTATCCGCATCCTGGCGGCGTTTGTTGAGGTATTGGCGGGTCGCCAGCACCGCGATCAGCGCGATCACGGCAACAAAGAACAACGGTGGCTTACTCATTGACGGTTTTCCTCTTTTATCCGGCGGATTTCATTCACGCCTAAAACCGCGTAAACATAGCATTCGGAAGAAAGCATTGTCGAACCCACGCGCGCTGCTTACACTGAGAAAGTGACAACCTGGAGTTGGTTATCCCGGCTCCCATAATAAATAAGGAATACATATGAGTTGGCCGTTCCTTGCCGTATTTTTTTCCGGTTGGTTGTTCGTTGATGCCTCCTATCGCGGCCCGCGCTGGCAACGCTGGGTATTTAAACCAGTCACCTTACTGCTGTTGCTGTTATTGGCCTGGCAGGCTCCGGTATTGGGCCCTGCGGGTTATCTGATCGTTTTGGGCCTGTTGGCTACGCTGGCGGGTGATGCCTTGTTACTGCTGCCGCGCGAGCGGGTGCTGTACGCCATCGGTGCTTTCTTCCTCTCACACCTGCTGTATACCCTGAGCTTTGCCAGCCAGATGACCTTCAGCCTGTTCTGGCCTTTGCCGCTGGTGCTGCTGGTGATTGGCGCACTGCTGCTGGCCATCATCTGGAGCCGGTTGGAAGAGATGCGCTGGCCGATCGCCACGCTGGTCGCTATGACGCTGCTGATGGTGTGGCTGGCGGGGGAACAATATTTCCTGCGCAGTACCGACTTTGGCTTCTCATTGCTGGCGGGTACCTCGCTGCTGCTGTTGGCGAATATCGTCTGGCTGCTGAACCGCTACCGCTTTACCTTCCGTGCGGCAGATGCCGTGGTCGCTTTCTGCTACTTCTCCGGGCATTTCCTCATCGTCCGCTCGCTATATCTGTAATGACAGGCTACGGATTCGGGCAACCGGATCCGTAGCCTCCCCCTCAATTAACAATAATTCTCATATCGCACTTGACTCTGGAGCCAGCTCCAAGGTGTAGAGTGCTTGTTGAGAGGATATTGGATTGCCTGAAGGGGGCGCTATGCAGACTCATAAACCACATAATCACCAAGAGCATCAGCATCAAGAACATAATCACGATCACGGCTGCGGCTGTAGTCATGACCACGCCAAAACCCAGCATGGCTGTAGCAATGAAAAAACCCCGGTGGGAGCAACCGCTGCCCATGACCATCACGCGGCCCACGATCACGGTGCCAGCTGCTGCAGTAGCGATGGCCCCGACGACCCGGATGAGGAAAGCGACAGGCTGGCTGCCGTTCCCCCTTCCGGCAGCCAGCGTTTCAGTTGGAAAGTCACCGGCATGGATTGCCCGAGCTGTGCCAAGAAAATCGAAAATGCCGTAACGTCGATCCCCGGCGTCGACAGCGCTCGCGTGCTGTTTGCCACGGAAAAACTGGTGGTGGATGCCCAATCCGACGTCAGCATGCGGATCCAGGACGCGGTAAAACAGGCTGGCTTTACCCTGTTGGGGACTAACCCGCCGGCAATAGGCGATGAACCCAAAACCTCCCGGTTTGGTGAGTACGGCCCTCTGCTGCTGCTCTCCGCACTGATGGTGCTCAGTTGGGTTCTCGACTTCTTCAACCCACGGCTGGGCGAAATTGCCTTTATTGCCACCACCTTGGTCGGCCTGGTGCCGATTGCCAGCAAAGCCTTGCGCCTGATCCGTTCAGGCACACCGTTTGCCATAGAAACCTTGATGAGCGTTGCCGCCATCGGTGCGCTGTTTATCGGTGCCACCGCCGAAGCGGCCATGGTGCTGCTGTTGTTTATGGTGGGAGAACTGCTGGAATCCTACGCGGCCAATCGTGCACGCCGTGGCGTGAAAGCGTTGATGGAACTGGTGCCGGAAGATGCTCTGCTTATCCAGGGCAGCGTACGTAAACGCGTGCCTGTAGTCAGCCTGCGCCCCGGTGACGTAATAGAGATCGCGCCCGGTGGCCGCTTGCCTGCCGATGCCGAGTTGCTAAACCCGTTCGCCAGCTTTGACGAAAGCGCTTTAACCGGTGAATCCGTGCCGGTAGAGCGCCAACAGGGTCAGAAAGTGGCCGCTGGCAGCCTGTCCGTCGATCAGGCCGCGCAGATGAAGGTCACTTCCGAGCCGGGTAAAAATGCCATCGACCGTATCCTGCAGCTGATTGAAGAGGCCGAAGAGCGCCGCGCACCGATTGAGCGCTTCCTCGATCGCTTCAGCCGTTACTACACTCCGGCGATCATGCTGCTGGCCGTGGCGGTGATCCTGGTGCCACCGCTGCTGTTTGCCGAGCCTTGGGAGATGTGGATCTACCGGGGTCTGACCTTGCTGCTGATCGGTTGTCCGTGTGCCTTGGTCATCTCCACGCCAGCGGCCATCACCTCTGGCCTTGCGGCGGCCACGCGCCGGGGCGCGCTGATTAAAGGTGGTGCTGCATTGGAACAGTTGGGCCAAGTGCAAACCATCGCGTTCGATAAAACCGGTACGCTGACCGAAGGCAAACCGACGGTAACCGATGTGCTGCCAGCAGTCGGGCTTGGCGAGCAGCAACTGCTGGCCATTGCAGCGGCTGTCGAGACGGGCTCACATCATCCACTGGCACAGGCGATCGTCAAGCGCGCAGCGGAGAACGGGACTGCATTGCCACTGGCCGAAGGCCGCCGGGCTCTGGCGGGTATCGGGGTTGAAGGGAAGGTTGACGGTAAAACTATCCTGATCAGCGCCCCGGGCAAGTTGACGGAAAGCCAGTTGAGCAGCGAATGGCGCAGCCAGGTAGAGACGCTGGAAACGGCGGGTAAAACCGCAGTGGTGGTGCTAGAGGACGGGCAGCCTATCGGTTTGCTGGCGTTGCGTGACACCTTGCGTAGCGACGCTAAACAGGCGATTGCCGAGTTGGCGCAGTTAGGCGTTCGTGGCGTGATGCTCACAGGTGATAACCCGCGCGCTGCGGCCGCCATTGCCAATGAATTGGGGATCGATTACCGCGCCGGGTTAATGCCGGAAGACAAAGTGAACGCGGTAACCGAGCTGAGCAAGTTGCAACCTACCGCCATGATCGGCGACGGTATCAACGATGCCCCGGCGATGAAGGCCGCCAGCATTGGCATTGCGATGGGGAGCGGTACCGACGTGGCATTGGAAACGGCGGATGCCGCGCTGACACACAACCGGTTGACCGGCGTTGCCGAGATGATCCGCATCTCCCGCGCTACCCACGCTAATATTCGCCAGAACATTACGATTGCGCTTGGGCTGAAAGCGATTTTCCTGGTCACCACCCTACTGGGGATGACTGGCCTGTGGCTGGCCGTATTGGCAGACTCTGGAGCAACCGCGCTGGTGACCGCCAACGCCTTACGGCTGCTGAAGAAACGTACATAGTAGAACATCTGTCAGGCCCGTTATGGAAATGGGCCTGACAGCCAAAGGATTATTCTGCCAGGCCCTTACGCAGCAGGTAACGATATGGGGCCTGCTCGGTTTCCTGGGCCACCAGCGTATGTTCCATAAAGCGGCAAAAACCCGGGATGTCGCGGGTGGTGGCCGGATCGTCGGCAATGATCAGCAAGGTTTTACCGTTATCCATATGGCGCACGGTTTTGCGCACCATCATGACCGGTTCCGGACAGCGCAGCCCCAGCGCGTCTAGCGTCTGGTCTGCCTGGGCAAAAATGTCAGTCATACATCTCTCTCGATCTAAAACGATCGGCGAACCCTCGCCGGATCTGATTACCCGCTAGTTTACGCCGGTAGTTTTTCTGCGCAAGATACGTTAACGTTTGCGTTAAATTTAACCATTGCATTGAATGCCCAAACGCGTACCATGTCGCCGCGCAGTTAACAATGGGTTCCCTCACCCCACACTCAAAAAGGCTACATTATGTATTCGTTTACCGATCGACAACGCTTAATCGCGTTGGTTTGGCTATCGCTATTTCACATCGCCATCATTACTTCCAGCAACTACCTGGTGCAGTTGCCGATCAGCATTTTCGGCTTTCACACCACCTGGGGTGCCTTCACTTTTCCGTTTATCTTCCTGGCCACTGACCTGACCGTGCGGATCTTCGGTGCTCCGCTGGCACGCAGGATTATCCTTGCCGTGATGGTCCCGGCGCTGTTTATCTCCTATGTGATCTCCACCGTCACTTTCCAGGGTGAATGGCAGGGCTTTGCCGCCTTGACCAGCTTCAACCTGTTTGTAGCGCGTATCGCCGCCGCCAGCTTTATGGCCTACGTACTGGGCCAGATCCTGGACGTGCAGGTGTTCAACCGCCTACGTCAACGCAGTGCCTGGTGGGTTGCCCCCGCCGCGGCCATGTTCCTTGGCAATATCAGCGATACCCTGGCCTTCTTCTTTATCGCCTTCTACAAAAGCAGCGATCCCTTTATGGCCGCCAACTGGGTGGAAATCGCGCTGGTAGATTACAGCTTCAAGGTGCTGATCTGTCTGGTATTCTTCCTGCCGATGTACGGGGTGCTGCTCAATATGCTGCTCAAACGTCTGGCAGAACGCCAACCCGCCAACCGGTTGCAACTGAGTTAACCCGCCTTCTGGTTTATACTGGGCAGCCTGATTTAACGGAGGCTGCCCATGCGCTTAACCACTCGCCAAGCTACACTTGAAGAGATCTTCTCTCTTTACCTCTGCATTCCAGAATTTGGCAGTCTGCACAGCCTGAAAGATTTGCAGCAACGTATCGGGGATAACCCTTCTCACGGCTTGATTGCCGAAATTGATGGCCAGGCAGCCGGTTTTAAACTCGGCTATCAAACCGCGCCGGGGGAGTTCTACAGCTGGCTGGGCGCAGTTTTACCTGATTTTCGCCGCCAGGGTATCGCCCAAACCATGCTGGCGGAGCAAGAGCGTTGGGCGCGTTCGCAAGGCTATCAGCAACTGTGGGTAAAAACCCGCAACCAGTTCCGCGCCATGCTAATAATGCTCATTAGTCACGAATATCAGATTTTCACTCTAGAAAAGAAAGGCGAAGTAGACGAGTATCGTCTATTACTTAAAAAAAACCTGTGACATCTAGCCATACGGTCAACCAACTCTATCTGCAAAGGAATAAGGAACACCAGATGCGTAAAGTAACAAAATTGATGGGTATCGGCCTGTTAGTGCTTGGCCTGGCGGCCTGTGATAGCGCCACCAAAGACACTAATGCCCCCGCAGGCAGCGCAGCAGCCAGCGTCCCAAGCGGACAACAGGTGAGTTTATTGGATGGCAAGCTGACCTTTACCCTGCCTAACGGTTTGGCCGATCAGAGCGATAAGCTGACCAACCAACCAACTAACGTGCACATCTATGCCGACAGCACCAACCAGCGTGCGGTGATCGTGATCGTTGCCGACAAGGCAGCGGGCGATCTGGATACCCTGGCCAAACGCATGGAAGAGCAGCAACACTCCCGCGATGCCAACCTGCAGGTCATTACCAATAAAGCGGTTGAAATTAACGGCACGCCAATGCGCCAACTGGATACCGTGATCACCGTGGCTGGCCAGAAAGCCTACTCTGGCGTGCTGCTTGCTATGCTGCCAGACGGTAAGCAACTGACCCTGCAAATCACGCTGCCAGCGGATAACCAGCAGCAGTCTCAAAGCGTAGCGGCTGGCGTGTTCAATACGGTGAAGATCAAGCAGTAATCGCACTGGGCCAGCATGCTGGCCCGTTTAATCTGTTACGCCAATGCCTGTGCTAACAGGGTGATCGGATGTTCACAGCGCTTGCTGGTGGACATCTCGATCTGCCATTTGCAGGTTTCACAATCGGTGATCACCATATCCACTCCGCTGGCTTCAATCTGGCGAAATAGCGAGGCACCAATGCCTTGCGAGGTTTCATAGTTTTCCGACTTGAAGCCGTAAGTCCCGGCGATACCGCAGCACTGCGAGTCCAGCACCACCAGTTCCAGCCCTGGGATCTGCCGCAATAACTCCAGCGTATAGGCCGTCCAGCCCATTTTCTCCATATGACACGGCGTGTGGTAAGCCACCCGCAGCGGCGTCTGTTTGAGCGGCAAGGTGCGCCCTTGGCTGAGCAGACGATAGAGATAACGCGTAGCCAGCTCCACCCGTTCACGCACCGCCGAGGTGTCCACCTCCAGCAAATGCGGGTACTCATCACGCAGGGTAAACGTGCAGCTCGACGAAGTAGCCACCACCGGTATGCCTTTGGTCAGGACCGCATCATGCAGCGATTCCGCATTCACTTTAGCCTGCTTCTTCGCCTGTGCAATAAAGCCGTTGGCGATCAGCGGTACGCCGCAGCATTTCTCCCGCTTGAGCAGCTGCACGCCGATATCCATGGCGTTAAACACCTTGATCAGGTCTTTGCCAAGCTGTGGATGGTTGTAGTTAACAAAGCAACCGTGGAAAAACGCCACCTGCTCGGCATAGCGCTGCTGCTGTTCCGCCTGCTGGCGGTACCAACGGCGGAAGGTGCCAAACGAGTATTTCGGCAGCTCACGCCGATGGTCGATCTTCAACGCCTTATCCAACAGCTTGCGTACCGGCTTCAGGCCGGTAGTCGCGTTAACGATAGGGGCAAACGGCGTCGAGAGCGTGCCCATGATGTCAGTGTGGCTGAGGATGGCATCGCGCAGCGTCGGTTTGCTTTGGCTGAAATTGGCCCGTGCGCGTTGGATAATATCTCCGATTTTAACGTCGGAGGGGCAAGCCACTTCGCAGCGCTTGCAGTTAGTGCAATACTTCATCGCTTCGTCGTAAAGCGCCGGATCTTTCAGCCGCAGGCGCTCCCCATCAGGCCCGGCCTGCTTTGGCCCCGGATAGAGCGGGTTAGCCTTGGCAACCGGGCAATAGGTGGTGCAGACGGTGCATTTGATGCAGCTCTCGAAGCTGTTGTCTGGTAACAGGCTCATGCTGAAACCTCCTGTGCCAGGATCTGTTGGGCAACGTGCAGCGCGCCGAGCAGCGAAACCCCGGCGCCACAGCCCTGCTGCAACGGATCGTAACCGCCAGCCACGGCACCGATAGCATACAGATTGGTCATCGCCTCCCCCTGTTTTAACGCCCGTAGCGCGGTATCGGTCTGAACCCCAAATTGCAGGTACGGCTGCGGAGCAAACAGATTGGCATCGCTCCAGTCGGCGCGTTCGGCTTTGCTGTAAACGTCGAGGCCAAATACCGGCTCACGAATGCCGTCAAAATTGGCCACCAGGCCGTTGCTGAAGAAGCTGCCGCTGGCCAGTATCACCTGCTGCGCCCGCAGCGGAATATCGGTGTGATTGCGGGTATACAGACCGGTGACGCGCTGCCCATCGAAGCTGGCACGCAGCACGCTATCCCCCGGCATAAACACCCCACCCAGTTGCTGCAAGCGCTGACGCAATGCCTGATGCAGCCGCATGCCGAGCACGGAAGGCGGCAGCGTGGGTAACAGATAAACGGGCTTACCGACCAACCGGCGCAACGTCATCAACGGTTCATCATCCTCTAATCCCAGGCAGGCTGGCAGCAAGATGGCCTCGGCCTCACCTGCCTGGCGCGTGATCTCCTCCGCCAACTGAGTCAGATGTTCTGGCAGATCCAGTACGCGGGCGATATTCACCGCGCGGAACTCGCTGGGATTATTACGTAGACGATCCAAAACAGGCAGATGCAAAAATGCCACCTCAGCCTTGAGCCCCTGCTCTTGCATCAATGAGCTGGCCGCCATCTGCGGTTGGAAATCCAGAAAGCCTTCAATCCCCAGCACGGCGATATTCTGCCACGGCAACTTGCTGCCCAAGGGAGAGACAGGGATCGCCAGGGGGCTGAGCCAGGTGGCACGGCGGGTCCCAAGCGGGGTCACGCGTAGATGGTTTTGGCTGCTATCACCCTGCATCTGCCACCCGCAACGCTGTAGCAATTGTTCAGCCTCCGTTGCCAGCGCGGCCACCTGTGTGGCACCCATCAGGCTATACGGATGCTGCGGAGCCTGTTGCGCCAGTTCGGGCAAGGCAGACAGAGGCGATGCCACCGGCGTACCATCGGGCAGATGGGCCAACAGATCGAGCGAGCCGGAAGAAAAATAGAGCGCGCTTTGGCCGGAACTGACTACCGCACAGCGTTTGCCATGCTCGGCTAAACGGATAGCACAGCTCATCCCGGCCAAGCCACCACCAATCACCACCGCATCAAATTGCATCATCCGCCTCCTGCTTAGGGTCGCCTTGCGCATCTAACCCACATAACCCTTGATATACCCAACTGGTGAATTCGCTCTCCCGCAGGGCATCGCCCCAGGCGATAGGCCGCACGCCTTTCCAGCGTTCATTGAGGAAATGGGACAGTTGGGTGATGGATTGCTGCGGCGTTACCACGTTAAACCGCGTCAACAAACCTGCGGCACGGCAGGCGCACAGCTCACCCTGGCAGGTCCCCATACCCACGCGGGTACGGCGGCGCAGATCGACCAGATTGTTGACGGTCAGAGAATCCACCGCATATCGCACCTCACCGGCGGTCACTGCTTCACACTCACACACCAGGCTGTTGTCCAGCCGGTTACCAGAAGGGACCAGACTGGCGCGATCGCCATGGCGGTACACCGCCGACCCCCGGATGCTGGCAGGCAGTGAAACCACGCTGCGCACCGTTTCTTCGGCGCTCTGACGGGAACCGGGCAACGCCGCTTCCGCCGTGGTGCAAGGGCTGTCAATGCCCAGCTTGGCGCAGACCAGGTCGGTGGTCCATTCGGCCATCAGCCGGTAAGTCATCAATTTGCCGCCGGTAATGGTGATAAAGCCTTCCAACCCATCGCGCGCCGCATGATCGAGCAGCACGATGCCACGGCTGACGTTACGCCCGGAGGGATCGTCGTCGCTGGCGACCAGTGGCCGCACGCCCGCATAGGCACGCAGAATGCGCGTTTGCGCCAATTTCGGAGCCAACAGAGTGCCTTCTCGGATTAATATATCCACTTCCTGTGGCGTCACGACCATGTTGTCGATCTGGTCGTAATCGATATGGGTAGAGGTGGTGCCAATCAGCGAGATAGTATCGCCAGGCACCAGAATGTCGGCATCCGCCGGTTTGCGGCAGCGGTTAATCACCATGTTATTGATGCGATGGCCCAGGATCAGCAATGCCCCTTTGGCAGGGAACATGCGGATGCGCAGATCGGCATACTCGGCAATTTGCTGGCCCCAGATCCCGGCGGCGTTGACCACCACCTGAGCATGAATATCGTACTGTTGTGCGGCCTTGTGATCGAAAACGCGCACGCCCGTCACGCGATCGCCAGTACACAACAAACCGGTAACCTGATGATAGGTGAGGATTTGTGCGCCATGTTCACGCGCATCAAGCATGTTGGCCGCCGTTAAGCGGAAAGGATCGACGGTGCCATCCGGCACCCGCACTGCGCCGATCAGCGCCGGGTTAGCCGCAGGCTCCAGGCGTAATGCCAGCGCGGGGTCAATGGCTTCGGCCTCGATCCCGGCGCTGCGACAGGCGGCAATAAACTGCTGCTGAAAGGCCAATGAGTCCTGAGGCAAGGTAATGAACAGGCCATCGGTACGTTCGATGCAGTGGTGGGCAATACGCTTGAGAATGCGGTTTTCTTCAATACATTCGCGTGCAGATTCGCCGTCGGTGACCGAATAGCGCGCTCCGCTGTGCAACAACCCGTGGTTGCGGCCAGTAGCGCCAGTGGCGATGTCATGCCTTTCCAGTAAAACGCAACGCAGACCGCGCCGCGCACAGTCACGGGCAATCCCCGCGCCGGTAGCGCCGCCGCCAATGATGATCACGTCCGTTTCGGTGATTGGTGAGTTGTTGCTCATCACGCCCCCTGAGCCTGTAGTTATGGCTTTATTTAGCCACAGTCAGTAGGGTTTTTGTTTGATAAGGAACAATAACGAACAGAAAACGAAAATAATATGGCCATAAAAAGCCATGAATGTGACAAACATCACGTATTTGTGCTATTTAGCCATTCCAAAATGTTAACCGATCACTCAAAATTCGCCACAGTTTCATAAAAGTGTAACAAATGAGCCATCCATCACGGTGAGACCGGGGGGTTTTCTCTAGCATTGCGCTCGTTATGGAACATTTAACAACACTTCAGGTATCCGCAAGCTCATCTTCAGGACAGCCGTTTCCTGTTGAGGCAATAAACAGATAAAGCCATCGGAGGCGCTCATGTTGAGTATTTTTAAGCCAGCCGCACACATTTCTCGTGTGCCAGTCGACAAGGTAGACCCGCTCTACCGTAAGCTGCGCTGGCAGATTTTTATGGGGATCTTTTTCGGTTACGCCGCCTACTATCTGGTGCGTAAAAACTTCACCCTGGCGATGCCATATCTGATCGATCAGGGCTTCAGCCGTGGTGACCTGGGCTTCGCGCTGTCAGGGATTTCCATCGCCTACGGTTTCTCCAAGTTCATCATGGGGTCGGTTTCAGACCGCTCCAACCCGCGCGTATTTCTACCCGCCGGCCTGATACTGGCCGCTGCCGTCATGCTGTTTATGGGCTTCGTGCCTTGGGCAACCTCCAGCATTGCCGTGATGTTCGTGCTGCTGTTCCTGTGTGGTTGGTTCCAAGGTATGGGCTGGCCGCCTTGTGGCCGTACCATGGTGCACTGGTGGTCGCAGAAAGAGCGTGGCGGTATCGTTTCGGTATGGAACTGTGCGCACAACGTCGGTGGCGGCCTGCCTCCACTGCTGTTCCTGCTAGGTATGGCCTGGTTTAACGACTGGCATGCGGCGCTGTATATGCCCGCCTTCGGTGCGATCCTGGTGGCCCTGATCGCCTTCGCCTTGATGCGTGACACCCCGCAATCTGTTGGTCTGCCACCGATTGAAGAATACAAAAACGACTATCCGGATGATTATACCGAAGAAGCAGAAGAAGAGCTGACGGCCAAGCAGATCTTCATGCAGTACGTGTTGCCAAACAAACTGCTGTGGTACATCGCGATCGCCAACGTGTTCGTGTATCTGCTGCGCTACGGCATCCTGGACTGGTCACCAACCTACCTGAAAGAAGTGAAACACTTCGCACTGGATAAGTCCTCCTGGGCCTACTTCCTTTACGAATACGCTGGTATTCCAGGCACCCTGCTGTGCGGCTGGATGTCGGACAAGGTGTTTAAAGGCAACCGTGGTGCCACCGGGGTGTTCTTCATGGTGCTGGTAACCATCGCCACCATCGTTTACTGGCTGAACCCGGTGGGTAACCCTGGCATCGATATGGCCTGTATGATCACCATCGGCTTCCTGATCTATGGCCCAGTCATGCTGATCGGCCTGCACGCGCTGGAACTGGCACCGAAGAAAGCGGCAGGTACCGCCGCCGGCTTTACCGGTCTGTTCGGTTACCTGGGGGGCTCGGTCGCAGCCAGCGCCATCGTCGGCTATACCGTTGACTACTTCGGTTGGGACGGCGGCTTTATGGTGATGATCGGCGGCAGCATCGGTGCGGTGATCCTGCTGGTGCTGACCATGATCAGCGAGAAGAAACACCACGCAGAAATCGCGGCTAAACGCGGCTAAAAGCTAAGCGGGCGCAGTATGCAGCGCCCCTACCCTTTATCGTTAATCTAAGGCCGCGCTTGTGCGGCCTTTTTCTTACCTCTACAACATGGAGCTACACAGAATGCGGACTCAAACCAAAGCCCTGCTGACAGGGATCATTCTTGCCACTTCAATGCTCAGTGCCGCCCAGGCTGCGGATAAAGTCGTTATCGCTCACCGCGGTGCCAGCGGCTATCTGCCGGAGCATACGTTACCGGCCAAGGCAATGGCCTACGCGCAGGGCGCCGACTTCCTTGAGCAAGATCTGGTGATGACCAAAGACAACGAACTGGTAGTGTTGCACGACCACTATCTGGATCGCGTCACCGACGTTGCCGAACGTTTCCCGGACCGGGCGCGTAAAGATGGCCGCTACTACGCCATCGACTTTACGCTGCCTGAGATCAAATCACTGAAGTTCACCGAAGGCTTTGATATCAAAGACGGTAAGCAGGTGCAAAGCTACCCTGGCCGCTTCCCGATGGGCAAATCCGACTTCCGCGTCCACACCTTCCAGGAAGAGATCGAGTTCGTGCAGGGTCTCAACCATTCAACCGGCAAGAACATCGGCCTCTACCCGGAAATCAAGGCCCCCTGGTTCCATCAGCAGGAAGGAAAAGACATCTCCACCAAGGTGCTGGAAGTCCTCAAGCAATACGGCTACACCAGCAAGAGCGACAACGTCTATCTGCAGTGTTTTGATGCCAACGAGCTGAAACGCATCAAGGATCAGTTGGAACCCAAGATGGGGATGGATCTGAAGCTGGTACAGCTGATTGCCTACACCGACTGGAACGAAACCTACGAGCAGAAGGCCGACGGCAAGTGGGTCAACTATGACTACGACTGGATGTTCAAACCGGGCGCGATGAAAAAGATCGCCCAGTATGCCGACGGCATCGGGCCTGATTATCACATGCTGATCGTCGAAGAGAAATCGAAGCCGAACCAGATTGTGTTGACCGATATGGTCAAGGACGCTCATGCCAGCAATATGGCGGTGCACCCTTACACCATTCGTGCCGATAAGCTGCCGAAATACGTCACCGACGTGAACCAGCTGTTCGACGCGATTTACAATCAGGCGGGCGTTGACGGCGTGTTTACCGACTTCCCGGACAAGGGTGTACAGTTCCTGCAAAAGCAGGGGCAACATAAGTAACGACAACTCCCCACCGGGTTACCCGGTGGGGATCAGAACCAAGTCTGCCGTAACAGCAAAGCAACCACATAAATGCCTATGCCAGAGGCTGAACCGGGATTGAAAAGCTCGATCGAGCCACTTCATTGCCAGCTTGGAGGTTGACCAATACGCTCAGTGAGCAAACTCATAAAAACGCTCAATTTGGCCGAAATTCTGGCTGCTGGGCGCAATAGATAGATCCCTTGTTCCTCGCCGCGCGGATCTGCCAGCAGGGGCAACAAACTTCCTGCCTGAATATCCGGCCCCACCACCCAGTTAGGCAAGAAAGTGATGCCTAATCCGAGTAATGCCGCTTGGCGTTGTGCCGAGAAATCATCACAGCGCAGCACCATCTTGCACTGATTCATCAGAGGTTCACTGAGGATTTGCGCCCAGCAAGCGGGTTGCTGTTTGTGATAGCGGGCGATCAACTGATGATCACGTAACTCCTGTAGGTTGGCCGGTTTCCCATTGCGAACGATATAGTCCGGGCTGGCACACATGAACCAGCGCTGTGTAGCGATGCGGTTTGCGTACAGTGAACTGTCTTTCTGCTCGCCGATACGGATGGCGGCGTCCAGCATTTCTTGTTTCGGATCGGTCTGGCGTTCGGTGAGATCCAACTCAACTACCAACCTTGGATAACGCTGGATTAGCACCGGTAAGAGCGGCAACAGATAGGTTTTACCGAAAGTGGGCAAGCAACTGATACGCAGCACGCCTTGCGGAGTCTCGTTTTGCGCTGCCAGTTCGGCGCGGATATCGATGATTTGCGTCAGCAACTGTGAGGCGCGCTTTTTCAGCATTTCACCAGCTTCGGTCAGCACCAGGCCGCGAGTTGAGCGCACAAACAGCATGACGCCAAGTTCACCTTCCAGCGTATCGATATGCCGCACCAATGAAGAAGGCACCATGCCCAGTTTGCGTGCGGCGGCAGAGAAGCTACCCAATTGGGCAACATCGAGAAAGATCGGCAAATGTTCGGCATAGCGTGCGTCATTCATCTTTGCATTATATGCAAAAGCATTTCTTATGAATACTCGGTTCTCTACCGGCTGAGTTAACGTTACTCTACCCCCAGAGTAAAGCAGCGATATCGCGCTGAAAATATTAAATTATCAAGATAAAATGCCTTGGTTTATTTTTATAAACCTTAAAATTTGATATTGAATAGTGAATTAATCTGCTGAATTTATTTTCAAATTAATACCGAATTAACCGTAAACGTGATGTGTCACGGTTAAAATCATTAGAAGGTCTTTGTTTTATCTAGACTCTGCTTGAGTCCGGCACGTTGCCTGTTTGTATCACTGTTTTTTGCCGCTGCCAGTGAAGGGTTCTAAGTGAGCGCTTTGGCAGCGGCAGGTTTGCTCATGCTCTTGAGCATTTAAACGCATAGCACTTTAGATGCCGTGCGGGTGGAGGAGGTGGTAATGAATGAAAATCACGGCTGTTCATGTGCGCAGCAGTTGGCGCAAGGTTTTGCCAGGCAAGCGCTGGATTGTGGTCAGGGGGAAATTTATCAGACCTCATTGATGAGCGCCTTGCTTGGTGGCGTTTACGAAGGGGATGTCACTATCGCCGAATTGCTCACACACGGTAATTTCGGTCTAGGGACCTTCAACCATCTTGATGGTGAACTGATCGCTTTTGATCGGGAAGTACATCAGTTGCGTGCAGATGGCAGCGCCCGCGCGGCCAGTCTGCAACAAAGAACGCCGTTCGCGGTGGTCACTTTTTTTCAGCCTAGCGTGACGCTAAAGATGGAAAAACCGATCTGCAAAGCCGACCTGCACCGGTGCATCGACCAGCAGGTAGCTTCACCTAATCTGTTCTGTGCGCTACGGGTTGATGGTCTGTTCAGCCACGTGGAAACTCGGACCGTACCGCGGCAAGAGCGGCCCTACAAACCGATGCTGGAAGCGATCGAAGCGCAGCCGACCTTTGCATTTCAGCAACGCAGCGGCACATTGGTGGGATTCCGCTCACCTGATTATATGCAGGGCATCAGTGTTGCGGGTTACCACGAACACTTTATCACCGACGATCGCATCGGTGGGGGTCATGTATTGGATTATCAACTCGATCATGGCCGTCTGCAGTTTGGCGTGATCGCTCGTCTCAATCTTCAATTGCCGCACGATGCGGATTTCCTGTGCGCCGATCTCTGTCCAGAGGATTTGGATTGCGCCATTCGTTCTGCCGAGGGTTAATCGGCGTCGTTTTTTCAGGAGGTGGATTATGGTTGGTTCAGACAATCACTGGCGGTGTGGGGCAGATTTGGTGGTTAAAAATCTGCACGCGCAGGGTGTGAAACAGGTATTTGGTATCCCCGGAGCTAAAATAGACCGCGTATTCGATGCGTTGGAAGATGAACCTGAGATAAAAACCGTGGTGGTACGTCACGAAGCCAACGCGGCGTTTATGGCAGCGGCAGTTGGCCGCTTGACCGGCAAGGCAGGGGTCGCACTGGTGACCTCCGGGCCGGGCAGTTCTAACCTGATCACCGGGCTGGCCACCGCAACCTCCGAAGGGGATGCGGTGGTGGCCTTGGGCGGAGCGGTGAAACGTGCTGACAATCTGAAACAAACACACCAGAGCATGGATACCGTCAGCATGTTCCGGCCAGTCACCAAATATTGTGCCGAGGTACATACCGGTTCCGCCATTTCAGAAGTCATGGCCAATGCGTTTCGCAGTGCTGAATTTGGCCGTCCTGGGGCTGTGTTTATCAGCTTGCCGATGGATATCATCAATGAACCGGTTACGGCACCGGTGCTGACCGGATGCCGCTCACCCCGTCTGGGGGCCGCTTCAACCGAAGACATTCATGAGGCGCTTAAACTGATCCAGCAGGCGAAATGTCCGGTACTGTTACTGGGGCTGCAAGCCAGCCGCCCAGAAAACAGTGCCGCAATACGCCATTTGTTACAGCGTACGCATATGCCGGTGGTAGGAACCTATCAAGCCGCCGGAGTGATTGATGTTAATGATTTTTCCCGCTTTGCTGGCCGCGTCGGGTTATTCAACAATCAGCCTGCCGACCAACTGTTGCAAAAGGCCGATCTGGTGGTCAGTGTGGGTTATAGCCCGATCGAATACGACCCCTGCATGTGGAACAGCCAAAGGCGGTTGATGCTGGTACATATCGATGTACAACCGGCCGAAATTGATACCTGTTACCGCCCAGATGTGGAGCTTATCGGCAATATCAACGCCACTATCAATTTGCTGACCGAAGGTTTCAGCAATGTGCTCAGTATGCCTGCCGAAGTGGAACTGATCTTATCCGATCTCGGCCTACAGCGCGCCGAGCTGGCAGAGCGTGCTGCAGGCCGTGGCGGCATGCCGATTCATCCGTTGCGCATCGTCAAGGAACTGCAGGATATCGTCAGCGATGACGTGACGCTATGTGTGGATATGGGGAGCTTCCATATCTGGATCGCTCGCTATTTGTATTGCTTCCGCGCCCGCCAACTCCTGATCTCCAATGGCCAGCAAACCATGGGGGTTGCCCTGCCGTGGGCCATTGGTGCGGCGTTGGTCCGGCCGGGAGACAAAGTGTTATCCATCTCCGGCGATGGGGGATTTATGCAGTCGAGCATGGAGCTGGAAACCGCAGTGCGGCTGAAAGCCAATATTGTGCATGTGATTTGGGTGGATAATGCCTACAACATGGTGGAGATGCAGGAGGTGAGTAAATATCAACGCAAGTCTGGTGTAGAGTTTGGCCCGATTGATTTCAAAGCCTATGCAGAGGCATGCGGCGCCGTCGGATTTGCAGTGCAATCAGTGGAGGATTTGCGGTATATGTTGCGTAAGGCTATGGAAATTGAGGGGCCGGTGGTGGTGGCGATCCCGGTAGATTATGCTGACAATTACAAACTGATGGCTCAAATGAACTTTAGCCAAATGATTTAATTCGGGCTAGGGAAAACGTTCCCTTAGGCTACCCCTTGGAGACTGTAAACGTCGTTCACCTGACGGTGCACTAGGCTTGGAGGGCATTTGCCTTGCTGTTTCAATAACGTAAGTGCTCTGCTATAAGCCGTGCTTTATGCCGTGGCTATCAACAGCCGGCACAGATCGGTCGGATGGCGTCGGTACCAACACAGACGTTTTCCATATCAGGTGCATAGCACTGAACCCAATGGTAAATCGTTTTGTAGCACGGAATGTGAGCTGAGTCGCTCGGCGGGCGCAGCCGGTGAAGACTGCGCCCAATCAGTTAAATCGAGTACATTTTACGCAGGTAATGAGGCACCGCGTCGTCAACGTTGGAGCCAATCACTTCCAGCTCCGGTAGTTTGTCTTTCAGACGCTGCTGGGCATCCTGCATGATGCAGCCTTTCCAGGACATCGACAGCATTTCCAGATCGTTCATGCCGTCGCCAAAGGCGATGCACTCTTTGAGCGAATAGCCGATGATCTTGGCGACTTCTTCCAACGCATGGCCTTTCGAGACGCCACCGGCCATCACTTCCAGGCAGGTTGGGAACGAGAAGCTGACGTTGACCCGATCGCCCCAACGCGCGTTGATGGCATCTTCCAGCGGCAGCAGTTTTTCATGATCGTCGCAGGTGAAATACACCTTGCACACGCCATCGGTTTCCAGCAAGCCCGGCTCAAACAACTGATATTTAAAGATCGATTCCTGGAAAAAGGCTTCCTGCTCCGGGCTTTCACGGTTCATGAACCAGTCGTCGTTGCGGTAGACGTTGGTCAGGATCTCCTGGTTGTCGTGCATCATGTTGTACAGATCGCGGGCGATATCCTCATCCAGGTTGTGGCTGAAGATCAGCTCACCGGCGGTGTTATGTACCCGCGCACCGTTGGAGGTGATCATAAAAGCACTGATGCCGAGATTATCGCGGATCTGGGAAACGTCGATATGGTGGCGGCCGGTAGCGAAAACAAAGTGCACGCCCTGCTGCGTCAGCAGCTGCAGCGTTTCTTTGGCGTACGGTGTCAGGGTGTGCTCAGGGGACAGCAGAGTGCCATCTAAATCGGAAGCAACGACGTGATACATAGCGATATGTTCTAACCTCTAGTGGAATTTTCGGCGGCAGCAGTACCGCCTAAGTGCTGAGCAAAGAAACGCAGGATTGCGTTCAGTGCCTCGGCGCGCATCGCGTCCCGTTCGAACAGGATCTCATGGCGAGCGCCTTTGATAACCCACGGTTTTCCCCCTTCACAAGGGTGCCCCGCGTCTGACAGTGCCTGACAAAAAGCGCGCTGGGAACGGTTGTCGACCACCCGATCCTCACCGGCCTGCAATAATAAAATCGGCGTAGTGATGTTAGCAGCCTGGGCGATGATCTGCTGCCCGGCCTGAATACTTTCCTTGACCCAGTGATAGGTTGGCCCACCTACCCGCAGTTCGGGATGATCGGCGTAATAACGCAGGTTGCGGCGATAACGCTCGCGGCTGTGGGTCAACGTATTGACCACAAAGGGTAAAGGACGCCAATGCCCGGTGCCCACCGCGTAATAGTCACGCAGCCCTGGGCGTTTTTCCGTCCAGCTCAAAATACCGTTGGCCATCCAGCCCGGCATCGGCAGATAAATGCCCAACATCGGCGCGCAGAGTGCGACGGCGGCGAACGACTGTGGCTCACGTGCCAAAAACTGCGCCAGTATCGCGCCCCCCATAGAGTGTGCCAGCGCGACGTGCTGCCGGTAACCCAAGGGTTTAACCTGCTGATGATAAAACTGGGCAAAATCGTCTACGTAGTCGGCAAAGTTTACCACATGCCCCCGGTGCGTATCTGCCAGCATCCGCCCGGATAACCCCTGACCACGATGATCGATGATCATCACGTCATAGCCGCAGTGAAACAGATCGTACGCCACTTCGGGGTACTTGATATAGCTTTCGATGCGCCCGGGGCTTATCACCACCACCCGCTGGTGTAGCGGGGAAGCTAAGCGCACAAAGCGGATCGGTACGCCTCCGACGCCGATGAACTCCCCTTCCTCACGTCTCCGCCAAAAATCCAGCAGTGGCCCAGTCGCGAAGGCAGAAAACTGCTTTTCACGGTTTAACCATTCAGCTGGATCGAGGGTGATTGACGACATGGCCTACCTTTTAACGGGATGTTCAGAGAGGTAAATGTGATCTCTGGCACGGGAAATCATACTAGCGTATTGTGGCACAAATTGGTGACAAATTGGTGTATTCAGGGAGCATTGCGATGACCTTAGACTGGTGGTTAACCTATCTGCTGACAACCCTTATCCTCAGCCTTTCCCCCGGCTCCGGTGCCATCAACACCATGAGTACCGGTATCAGCCACGGCTATCGCGGAGCGGCAGCGTCAATTGCAGGCCTCCAGGTTGGCCTGAGTATCCATATCGTGCTGGTGGGGATTGGCCTCGGCGCGGTGGTCTCCCAATCGCTGCTGGCCTTTGAACTGCTGAAATGGTTTGGTGCGGCCTATCTGGTGTGGCTGGGTATCCAGCAGTGGCGTGCCGCAGGCGCGTTGGATCTGCACACTCTGGCAGGCACCATGCCACGGCGCCGTCTGTTTCGCCGCGCCGTACTGGTGAATCTGACCAACCCCAAGAGCATCGTGTTTCTGGCAGCCCTGTTCCCGCAGTTTATCATGCCCAACCAGCCCCAGGCCGAGCAGTATGTCATTCTCGGCGTCACCACGGTGGTGATCGATATTCTGGTGATGATTGGCTATGCCACGCTGGCCACGCGCATTGCCGGTTGGTTAAAGACCCCGCGCCAAATGCAGTTGTTAAACCGGATTTTTGGCTCGCTGTTTATTCTGGTGGCGGGATTACTGGCAACGGCTAGAAAGGCATGATCTACCGGGCCGCAGGGGTCGGCCCGGTAATCATTAACGCGTGAAGATCAGATGCAGGCCAAAACCGGTGAACAACACCCCGGCCAGGCCATCGATCCACTTCGCCATCCGCTGATAGCCCCGGCGCATAGCGGGTAACGCAAAGATGATCGCCACCAGGGTGAACCAGATAAAGGTTTCACCGGTGATCAGAGCGAACAGTCCCCAGCGCGCTCCGGCACCTACATCCTCGCCGACAAACAGCGAGAACACGCTACCGAAGTAGATAACAGCCTTGGGATTGGAAAGGTTGGTGAGCAAGCCACGGATAAAGCTGCGGCCCGGCTTGGGTAACGCCACCTTCACTTCTGCTGCCGGAGCAGTTTGCGCATTCTGGCCACGGGCGGAGCGCAGCAGTTGCCAGCCCATCCAGCACAGATACAGGCCACCGCCCACCATGATGATCTGGTGCAGCCAGGCCATCTTTTGCAGGATCAGGTTCAACCCCAGCAGCGCCACACCGGCCCAGACCATGACGCCGAGGGAAATCCCCACCACGCCCATCATCGCCTCGCGACGGGAGCGGCTGGCTGCGGTTTGCGATACAAAAAAGAAGTCCGGCCCTGGGCTCATCAGCGCAATCAAATGCACCATCGCCACCGTTAAAAACAACATCAGCATGAGTGATTATCCTTATTCGTCGTCACCGTCGAGGTGAGCGCGGATCAGCGCCATAAATGGCGCACCAAAACGTTCCAGCTTACGCTGCCCCACGCCGTTGACGCTCAACAACTCGCTGGCCCTGATCGGCATCTGTTCGGCCATCTCCAGCAGCGTTGCGTCGTTGAACACCACGTACGGGGGGATGTTCTCTTCGTCGGCAATCGATTTACGCAGCTTGCGCAGTTTGGCAAACAGCTTGCGATCGTAATTGCCGCCGTAGGATTTCTGATTGGCGCTGCTGCGTACCTTGAAGCTCTGAATACGCGGCACCGCCAGCTGTAACACCACTTCGCCACGCAGCACCGGGCGCGCGGCCTCGGTCAGTTGCAGTGCCGAATGCATCGCTATGTTCTGGGTGATAAAGCCCAGATGGATCAGTTGGCGCAGCACGCTGGTCCAGTGTTCGGTGGTCTGATCGCGGCCAATGCCGTACACCGGCAGCTTTTCATGACCAAACTCGCGGATACGCTGGTTATTGGAGCCGCGTAGCACCTCCACCACATAGCCAATGCCGAAGCGTTGCCCAACGCGGCCAATCGCCGAGAGTGCCTTACGGGCATCCTCCAGGCCGTCATAACGCTTGGGCGGATCGAGGCAGATATCGCAGTTGCCACAGGCCTGCTGCTTGCCTTCACCGAAGTAGTTCAGCAGCACCAGGCGGCGACAGGTTTGCGCTTCAGCAAATGCCCCCATGGCGTTGAGCTTATGGCGTTCGATATCCAACTGCTGCCCTGCCGGTTTCTCTTCCAGGCAACGGCGTAACCAGGCCATATCCGCCGGGTCATACAGCAGGATCGCTTCCGCTGGCAGGCCATCACGCCCTGCACGGCCAGTCTCCTGATAATAGGACTCTATGTTGCGCGGAATATCGAAGTGCACCACAAAACGCACGTTAGGTTTGTTGATGCCCATACCGAAGGCGACGGTAGCCACCACCACCTGCAAATCATCACGCTGGAAAGCCTCCTGCACCTGGGAGCGGCGTTCGTTGTCCAGCCCGGCGTGATAGGCCCCAACGCTCAACCCACGGCTTTGCAGACGTGCGGTGGTGTCTTCCACCTTGGCGCGGCTGTTGCAGTAAATAATGCCGCTTTTACCGCGCTGGTCCTGCACGAAGCGCCAAAGTTGGTCGAGCGGCTTGAACTTCTCCACCAGCGTGTAGCGGATATTGGGGCGGTCGAAACTGCTGATCTGGATTAGCGGCTCGTCTAGCGCCAACAGGCGAACGATATCCCCCCGCGTGGCTTCATCGGCGGTGGCCGTCAATGCCACTACCGGCATGGTCGGGAAACGTTGCTTCAACTGGCCCAGTGCGCGGTATTCCGGGCGGAAGTCGTGGCCCCACTGGGAAATACAGTGCGCCTCGTCCACCGCCAGCATCACCGGCGGGCAGTGATCCAATAGTTCGAGGAAGCTGTCCATCATCAGCCGTTCAGGCGCGATATACAGCATCTTGATCTGGCCGCTGCGGCAACCTGCCATCACCTCAAGCTGCTGCTCGCGCGTTTGCGTCGAGTTATAGCAGGCGGCGGAAACGCCATAGGCCAGGAGCTGATCGACCTGATCTTTCATCAAGGAAATCAGTGGGGATACCACCAGCGTCAGTCCATCCATCACCAGCGCCGGGATTTGATAGCACAGCGATTTACCCCCGCCGGTCGGCATCACCACCAGGCAATCCTGGCCGCCGATAATTGCGTTGATAATCGTTTGTTGACCCGGACGGAACTGCTGATAGCCGAAGGTATCGCGTAATACCTGCTCTGCCAGCAACTCTCTGTTTATCACTGCTGCGGTTGACACACACTTCCCCATTTATCGCTATCACGGTGCCTGACTGACACCGTTATTACCTAAACTACATAATATCGTTAAGCATGACACCAACACCCAGCCGTGTCTGCTTGAAGTTGTAATCAATCATCGATTCGCCGTAGCCGCTGAACACCTGGGTATAGAAACGAACATGGCTGGTAATTGGGTAGCTCCAGCCCACCTGCGCGCCGCCATAACCGCTATTCCAGTTGTACTGGCCTTCGGCACTGAACACGCTTTCCCCCAAGGCATAGCCCACCGTCAGACGGTAATAGCCCATATACTTGGTGATATCCGGGTTATCGTCGTTGCTGTCGCTTTCCGAGAAGCGGAACCAGGGTTTGACCTCGACCTGCCAGTCGCCGTTCTGCGCCATCAGGCGTGCATAGCCACGGTTCCAGCTGCGTGAGGTAGGATCTTCACGGCCATTGGACTCATGATTCAGACCCACTTCGATATCACGCAACGTCCAGCCGGCAAACTTATACGCCGTAGCCCAGCCGACAAAAATTTGCGGTTCGTAGTTGGTTTCACGAAACGGTGAGGACTCGTCATGGTTGGAGAACTGCCACCAGGAACGTTGGGTGTACGATGCTCCCAATACCGAGTTCTCACCGGCAATGCCACGCCAGATCGGGAAGGCCAGGCTGAGCTGGAACTTTACCTCATCCTTGCGGGCATTTTCCGCCCAGCTATAGGATTTGATCGCTTCTTTGTTCAGATCGCTGGTATCGGTATAAATCAGGTAGTTCGTTTCATAAGGATACAGAGTGAACGGATTATCATAGTGTTGCAGCATGTTACCGATGATGCTGCCACGAACCGCCGGTTTATTCAGATTCTTTTGCTCGGTGGCCTCATCGGCCTGCACCACTACTGGCGCAAACAGCATCGCCATCACAATCCCAGACAGAACGCGCATAATTTTTTCACTCTCGAAAGATAAGGAAAAACCCGGAAATAAAAGCAGGCTATTTTACACACATTGCTGGTTTTACCGCACTAGTGAATACATTTATCTGCCAGGCCTGGAAAGCAACAAAAGATAAGCATAAAATCCACAAGTCATTAACCTGGACTGACCAGTACATCGGCTGGCCGAACTCAAATAAAGAAAGGAACTATGTCACACACAACTTTGACCCTCGAGGCCGCCCGCCAGAAAATAGGCGAAATCTTCGTCTATCACATGCCGTTTAACCGTGAATTGGGGCTGGAGCTTCGCCGCTTTGAGGATGACTACGTTGAATTGAGCTTTACTAACCAACCTAAGCTGGTGGGCAATGCCGCCCAGAAAATCCTGCATGGCGGCGTGATCGCTTCCGTACTGGATGTTGCCGCCGGGCTAGCGTGCGTGGGCAGCGTGCTGATGCGTCAGGACCCGCTGATCGAGGAAGAGCTGGCGTCCCGTTTATCGCGCATGGGGACGATCGATCTGCGCGTCGACTATCTGCGCCCAGGCCGCGGCGAGCATTTTGTTGCTTCCGCCAGCGTACTGCGCAGCGGTAATAAAGTGGCGGTGGCACGCGTTGAGCTGCACAACCACGATGGCTTACACATCGCCAGCGCCACCGCCACCTACCTGGTGGGCTAAGGGTGCCAGCCGGTTGTGATCCATACACCACACAATTGTGGGACACGGCCGGTTATCTTCAGTAAAATCACCGCATCTCCTTTTCCCACCCGGTAACCGTCATGGACGCACAACAGACGCGGCAGGGCATTTTCTTTGCTCTGGCCGCCTATTTTATTTGGGGTATCGCCCCCGCCTATTTCAAGCTGATCCAACAGGTCCCTGCCGATGAAATCCTCACCCACCGGGTGATCTGGTCGTTCTTCTTTATGCTGGGGCTGGTGTCATTGGGCCGCAATTGGCCGCAGGTGCGGGCCGCTTGTAAAAACCGCAAGCGGCTACTGCTGCTGGCCGTTACCGCGCTGCTGGTGGGAGGGAACTGGCTGCTGTTTATCTGGGCGGTGAATAACCACCATATGCTGGAGGCCAGCCTGGGCTATTTCATCAATCCACTGGTGAACGTGCTGCTGGGGATGCTGTTCCTGGGCGAGCGTTTCCGCCGTATGCAGTGGGTGGCCGTAGCCTTGGCCTTTACCGGGGTGTTGGTACAGCTGTGGCAGTTTGGTTCGCTGCCGATCATCGGGCTTGGCCTGGCCTTCAGCTTTGCCTTCTACGGCCTGCTGCGCAAGAAGATTGCCATTGATGCACAAACCGGCATGCTGATCGAAACCCTGTGGCTGCTGCCGGTGGCCGCCATCTACCTGTTCCTGATTGCCGATAGCCCAACCAGCCATCTGAGCGCCAACCCCTGGTCGCTGAATTTACTGCTGGTTGCCGCCGGGGTGGTCACCACCGTGCCACTGCTGTTCTTTACCGCAGCGGCCACACGTCTGCGCCTGTCGACGCTCGGGTTCTTCCAATACCTCGGGCCAACGTTGATGTTCCTGCTGGCAGTCACCTTCTACGGTGAGACCATCGGCCAGGATAAGCTGGTGACCTTTGGCTTTATCTGGGCGGCGTTGGTGTTGTTCCTGTTGGATGCCTTATACCAGCAACGAAAGCTACGTTGATTGTACCGGCTGGGCATGGTTAGAGATGAATCTGGCCATCGCCGGGCCGGTCAGCAAAATAGTAAACAGCCGCAGCGTCTGCATCGCCATCACAAAGGTCATATCAACCCGGCTGCCTGCGGCGATGATCGCCACGGTATCCAATCCGCCGGGGCTGGTGGCCAGATAGGCCGTCAACAGATCGACCGGCAGGAACTGGGTCAACATCCACCCCAGCCCGCCACAAAACAGCATCAGCGCGACAATCGAGACCACCATCTGCGGCAAGGTGCGCAATGCCAGCAGGAAGATGGCCCGGGTAAAACGCAGCCCGACGCTCCAGCCAATCAGCGTGTAGGCCAGCGCCAGCAGCCATTCGGGCACTTGTAACATCATGGTGCCAGTGGAATGTAATGCCGCCCCCGCGATCATTGGCAACATCAGCGCACCGGAAGGAATGCGCAGGCGCGGTCCTAACCAGGAGCCGATAACGGCTACGGCCAAAGTACCGGCAAAGCGCCAGTCGAGGGCGGGGAACCACTCCAGAGCGGCGCTCCCATGCCCAGCTTCATCTCCCAGGCCGATACGCGCCACGACCGCTGCTGCCGTCGCGACAAACAGCACGCGAAGATACTGCATAAACGCCACCAGCCGCACATCTGCGCCGAAATCTCCCGCCATCGCCACCATCGCCGATGCGCCGCCAGGGGAAGATCCCCAGGCACCGGTAGGGCCAGGCAGACCACTGAAACGCACCAGGCACCAGCCGGAAACGCCGCTCGCCAACAACGTCGCGATCAGCACCAGCAATACCAGCGGCCAATCATCCAACAGGGGGGTAAGAATATTGGGCGAAAGGCTTTGGGCGATCATACAACCCAGGATCGCCTGTGCAGCAATAAATAGGGGGCCAGGGATGCGCACCGAAGCGCCGAGCAGCCCCATCGCGACGCCGACAATCATCGGCCCAAGCAACAAGGCGGCAGGAACATGGAAGGCCTGTAGACCAAACCCCAACACCAGCGAAGCCAGCAGCAGGATCAGCCATTGAATGACGCGTGGAAACTTCTCCATTAAGACGCATGCCTTACGAGCCGATAAGCAGTGGGGATATTCTACCCCGGTTTAACGGGCGAAAGCGGGGATCATTGAAGATAAAATGGGGCGGTGGTGTAGACCACCACCCGAAGCGTACGAGAGCCGGATTTAAAGCCAGTTCTTGCGTTTGAAGTAGAGATAAGGTGCCAGCCCTGCCACGATCATCAGTGCAATCGCCCCCGGGTAGCCGAAGGACCAACGCAGCTCAGGCATAAACTCAAAGTTCATCCCATAGCTTGAGGCCACCAGCGTCGGCGGCAGGAACACTACCGATACCACCGAGAAGATCTTGATGATGCGGTTCTGTTCGATGTTGATAAAGCCCATCGCCGCCTGCATCAGGAAGTTGACCTTCTGGAACAGCGATTCGTTATGCGGCAGCAGGGATTCGATATCGCGCAGCACTTCCCGCGCCTGCTCCAACTGGCTGGTTGGCAAACGCGCCTTGCGCACCAGGAAATTCAGCGCGCGTTGGGTATCCATCAGACACAGGCGTACCTTCCAGCCGATATCTTCCAGTTCCGCCAGCGTGGACAGCGCTTCATCATATTCGTCGCCCTGGTGTCCTTCCATAATCACCCGGCTGAGCTTTTCCAGATCGCTGTAGACGTTTTCAATCTCGTCGGCCAACTGCTCAATTTTGGTTTCAAACAGATCCAGCAGCAGCTCGTAGGCGTTGCCGTCCACCATTCTTAGGCTGCGCGCACGCATCCGGTAAAGCCGGAAAGCGGGCAGTTCGCGTTCACGCAGGGTATACAGGCGGCCATCGCGGATGGTGAATGCCACGGTAGAGTTGCCCGCGTGATCTTCGGCGTCTTCGTAGTAGAAAAAGGAGTGGATATGCAGGCCGTCATCGTCTTCGAAGAAACGGGCCGAGGCTTCGATATCATCCAGTTCGGGGCGTGTCGCCAGGCTTTGGCCCAACTCATTTTGCACGCGCTCGCGTTCGCCCTCCTCCGGCTCGACCAGGTCAACCCACAGCGACGAGGTCAAATCATCTGAGTCATCCAACTCCAGACGGGATAAGCGGCTGTTATCTAATTTAAAAGCGCTTAGCATGTGCCAAAACTCCCTAATGGTAACGGGGTAGACAACGCATTGAAGCACAGAAAGCGAGGGAAGTATGCAATACCGGCTCGTTCCAGACCATGAAGAGATCTGACTCGGAGCGACGCTGGGGAGGGTCGCCGACAACCACGAAGGGTATCAGCGCAATGGGATAGCCTTAGAAGTTGTACCTGGTGTCCAGGTCTGTGAGCCAGTATCTACTGGGTGTGTCCAAGGCGTGTGTCCTCATTGATATTCGTGCGCGCATGTTACGCCGAGAAGAAAAAGCCTGTCAACCGGTTAGGGTGGATAATCGCGCAACAATTCAGCACGCTTGAGGCCGGTTTGTAACACTCCCGCAACCTGGACCACGCCTGAATGAAAACCGCGTCGCGATCTCTGACCGCAGCCACGAATCTTGCTAAGATTAGCGCACAGAAATATTGCGGATTGACGAAATGAAACAGATTACCGCCCACGATTTGACGACCATGAGCGAACAGGCTGCCACACTGCCACGCCTGCGTGCCCACCGTACCTTGCATGAAGAGTTGAGCGATCCGGTGCAGCGCCTGGCAATTGCCATGGAGCCTGGCACCTATATTCGCCCACACCGCCACCCGCAGACCTGGGAGTTACTCACCCCGCTGCGTGGCCGTTTCGTAGTGTTGCAGTTCAATGACGAAGGCGTGGTCACCCAACGTACCCTGCTAGGCGAAGAAACCAAGGTGCTGGAGATGCCGGCGTTTACCTGGCATGCCGTGCTATCTGTCGATCCGGGTGGCGTGGTGTTTGAAGTGAAGCAGGGCCCTTATCAGGCGCTCGGCGAGGAAGACTGTATGCACTGGGCTCCGCCGGAAGGTGGCGAGGGGATCGAAGCAGTGATGCGCTGGTATGCGACGGCCAAAGTGGGCGATCGTTTCACTCACTAAATTATTGCCCCCTCACCTTCTCCCACAGGGGACCGATCGAGTTGGACTGAAAAAACGGTGATACATCATGGACTTTTGTTGACTCACCTTAGGTGAAGGTAAACTCAATTTTTGCTGAGATTATCTTCTTGCTTCCAACAGAGCAGGGACTTTGAGCTCCCTCTCCCTGTGGGAGAGGGTTGGGGTGAGGGGATGTTACACCGTTTCCAGCTTGGCGTAGGCTGCTACCAGCCACTTGATGCCTTCACCCTGAAACGCGATCTGCAACCGGCTGTGTTCACCGCTGCCTTCCAGGTTGACGATGGTGCCCTCACCAAATTTGGCATGGCGCACGCGCTGTCCAAGCTTGTAACCAGTGTCGTTTTCACTGATCGGCGTCCCCATCCTGCGGTGGCTTACCGAGCGGGAGACGCTGGCCCGCAGGCGCACCTCTTCCACACAGTCTTCCGGGATCTCACCGATAAAGCGTGATGGCCGGTGATACACCTCTTTACCATACAGGCGGCGGGTTTCCGCATAGGTCAGCGTCAGCTTTTGCATTGCACGGGTCAGGCCAACATAGGCCAGGCGGCGCTCCTCTTCCAGGCGGCCACCTTCGTCCAGCGACATCTGGCTTGGGAACATCCCCTCTTCCATGCCGACGATAAACACCTGGCGGAACTCCAACCCTTTGGCCGAGTGCAGGGTCATCAGCTGCACCGCGTCCTGATAGGCATCTGCCTGCCCTTCCCCTGCTTCCAGCGCGGCATGGGACAGGAAGGCCTGCAACGGCATCAGATCCTGATCTTCATCCTGGTAGCTGTATTGGCGCGTGGCCGTGACCAGTTCCTCAAGGTTTTCGATACGCGCCTGACCCTTCTCGCCCTTTTCCTGTTCATACATAATGAACAGCCCGGAATCGCGGATCACCCGGTCGGTTTGCACATGCAACGGCATTTCAGCGGTTTCGTGGGCCAGTGAGTCCACCAGCTCCAGAAAACGCTGCAGGGAGGACGCTGCACGGCCCGCCAGCACCTTATCTTGCAGCAGCGCACGCGTAGCCTGCCACAGCGTCAGTTGGCGGTCTCGTGCCGCCTGGCGCACTACGTCGAGGGTACGATCGCCAATGCCGCGCGTTGGGGTATTCACAACGCGCTCAAAGGCCGCATCATCGTTACGGTTGGCGATCAACCGCAGATAGGCCAGGGCATCCTTGATCTCCTGACGTTCGAAGAAGCGCATGCCGCCGTAAATGCGGTATGGCATGGCGGTTTGCAACAAGGCCTCTTCCAGCACACGCGATTGGGCGTTGCTGCGATACAGGATGGCACAATCATTCAGCGCGCTGCAGTTGTCCTGCCAGGCCTTGATGCGGTTAACCACAAAGCGGGCTTCATCCAGCTCGTTGAACGCACAGTAAATCGAGATCGGCTCGCCTTCGGCCCCTTCGGTCCACAGGTTTTTGCCCATGCGCCCGTCGTTATTGGCGATCAGGGTGTTGGCAGCCTTCAGGATGGTGCTGGTCGAACGGTAGTTCTGCTCCAGACGCACCGTTTCTGCACCGGGAAAATCCTTCAGGAAACGCTGGATGTTTTCCACCTGCGCACCACGCCAGCCGTAGATCGACTGGTCATCATCCCCCACGATCATTACGTTGGCCTTACCCCCGGCCAGCATGTGGATCCAGGCGTACTGGATGCGGTTGGTGTCCTGGAATTCGTCCACCAGGATATTGGTGAAGCGCTCACGATAATGATTGAGGATATGTGGTTTGTTCAGCCACAGCTCATGAGCGCGCAGCAGCAATTCGGCAAAATCGACCAGCCCTGCACGATCGCAAGCCTCTTGATAAGCCTGATAGATCCGCAACCAGGTGGCTTCGACCGGGTTGCCGTAGCTTTCGATATGCTGTGGACGTAGGCCATCGTCTTTCTTGCCGTTGATGTACCACATCGCCTGGCGCGGCGGCCATTGCTTCTCGTCAATGTTCAGCGCCCGCACTATGCGTTTCAGGAGGCGCAGCTGGTCTTCACTATCCAGGATCTGGAAGTCCTGCGGCAGGTTGGCATCCATATGATGAGCGCGCAGCAGGCGGTGTGCCAAGCCGTGGAAGGTGCCGATCCACATGCCGCCCTGGCTGGTACCAATCAGGTGTTCGATACGGTGGCGCATCTCTGCCGCCGCCTTGTTGGTGAAGGTCACCGCCATGATGGAGTACGGCGAGCAGTTCTCCACCGCCAGTAGCCAGGCAATGCGATGCACCAGCACCCGGGTTTTGCCGCTGCCTGCACCGGCCAGCACCAACAGGTTGCTGCGTGGCGCAGCCACGGCTTCACGTTGTTTATCATTCATGCTGTCGAGCAGGTCGGAAACGTCCATAGGCACCATTGATTGGTAAAGGGAAAACCCGCTTCCACGCGCTTTCCACTGGGAATTTATACAGAGTTCTGCTGGGATTATAACAATGCTGTCAGCGATGCCAACTGCGAAATCTCAATATGTGGTAGCAGGCGGCTGTCAGCTACCAGCATCAGGCTCCGCTGACGGTCGTTGATCCAACAGGCTTGCAGGCCCGAACGCAGCGCCCCGGCAACGTCGGTGGTCAGGTCATCCCCGACGTGCAGGATTTGTTCCGGTGCCACGCCCAACCTTTCGACCGCCAGTTGATACATATCCTGATACGGCTTGGCGCGGCCATCTGGCCCGGAGCGCAGCACAAACTGGAAGTATTGCTCCAACCCGCACTGGGCCGGATCGGCATTACCATTGGTGATCGCCACCAGCGGATAACGTTGCCCCAGCGCCCGCAAGGTCGCGTGAGTGGCTTCTGGCACATCGATCCGGCTACGCCACAGGGCAAAGTTCTGCATGGCGGCATCGGCACCGATGGACGCTTCAGCATCGCGCAGCCCCTGACGGCTCAACGCCAAGTGGACCGCCCGCCAGCGCCATTGGGTAACGTCGTGGTAAATCTCCGGATCCTGTTCACGCAGTTCCTGCCGCAAACGGTGGAAGTCCGCCGACTGAAAGTGGCTTAATCCCGGATGGTAGTTCTGCAAAAAGGCCACCGACTCATGCTCGGTCTGCTTGATCACCGGGCGGTTGTCATACAGCGTGTCGTCCAGATCGAAAGTCAGCGCGGCCAGTGGGCGTAACGGACGGTAAAAGTGCATCAGGATTTCCCTCGTTTGGCGCGTGGATGCGCGGCATCGTACACGTTCGCCAGATGTTGAAAGTCGAGGTGGGTATAAATTTGCGTGGTGGTCAGGTTGGCGTGCCCCAGCAACTCCTGCACCGCGCGCAGATCGCCGCTCGATTCCAGCATATGGGTGGCAAAAGAGTGGCGCAGCTTGTGCGGATGGATATGACTGTTGACGCCCTGCTTGACGCCCCACTCGGCAAAACGTTTTTGCACGTTGCGCGCCGAGATGCGCTTGCCCTGATTGGAGAGGAACATGGCATCATCCTGCGGTGCAAACAGATCGCGCAGCGCCAGCCAGTGCTCCAGCCAGGTAACCGCCGTACGGCCTATCGGCAATTTACGTTCTTTGCTGCCTTTCCCCAGCACCCAGATCTCACCGCCGCCCAGATCGACATGGCGGCAATCCAACCCCACCAGTTCGGCCAGACGCAGCCCGGCCCCGTACATCACTTCCAGCATCGCACGATCGCGAACCGCTAGCGGATCGTTGAGATCGATGTTCAGCAGTTGGTTCATTTCGTCGACGTCGATATTCTTCGGCAAATGACGGCCACTGCGCGGCGTGCGGATGCCTTTGGCGGGGTTGGCGCTTATCACGCCCTGGCCGACCAGCCAGTCCAGAAAACTGCGTAATGCGGAGAGGCGTAGCGCCAGGCTGGAAGACTGTAACCCGGCGCGCTTACTGCGGGCTGCCAGCTGACGCACTCTGGCGGCATCCAGCATCGGCCATTCGCTGATGCCCAGCTCGATTGCCATGGCGATCAACGCCTGCAGCTGGCGCGAATAGCTGATCTGAGTCAGTGGGCTGAGTTGCCGCTCCACCTTTAAATAACGCAGGAAAGCGTCCACCGGCGGTTGCAGGTTGGCCGCGACGCCGGTCATGCGCGTTCTATCCAGCGTTCCAACAGTTTTGGCAACATACGCGCCAACTGGCCGAGCATCACGGTGCCCATCCCCTGTTGATAATGTTGAGTATCGCGGCTGCTGAAGATCACCATGCCAAGATCGCCCTGATCCCCAAGCAATGACAGCGCCACGGAGCCAACCTGTTTGGCCTGCGGCAGCAACAGCAGCAGTTCGGGGCCATTGAGGTTGCCGAGGTAGTGATAGCGATCGCCCAGGCGTTGAATACGCAGCGGCTCAAACGCCGAGCGCGTCAGGCCAAGATGGGTGAAATCCGACGGTGCGCCAATATTCCAGCGATCGGCAAACAGGCGGATATTCGCCCCTGCCAGCCCAAACCCGCGCGCCCAACGCTGCAAGCGGTTGAGCATATCCTGCAGGCTGCTGGCGGTGGCCAGGTCAGCCTGTAGATGCAGCAGGCGGCCAAACAGCGATTCGTTGGCACTGGCCTGCTCCATCAACAAGGTGATCTCTTCTTCCAACTGGGTGATCTGGTTGCGCTGACGCGCCAGATGCCACTCCACCAAAGATACCGTGCCCCGCACCGGGTGAGGCACTCGCATCTGTTCAACCAGCCGTGCATTGCGCATAAAGAAGTCCGGATTCTGCATCAGAAATTGCATCACCGTGTCATCATCAAGCTCAACGCCCATGGCTATCCGATCGTCAACCTGCTTCATAAGTGAATAAATCCGTCATAAACATGGGTGGCCGGGCCGGTCATGAATAACGGCTCCCCTGGCCCCTTCCAGCGAATATGCAGGCTACCGCCAGGCAGTTCGACATGCACCTCTTCCGCCAGTAGCTCTTGTTGAATGCCCACCGCCACGGCAGCACAGGCACCACTGCCACAGGCCTGCGTTTCACCGGCACCACGCTCATAAACCCGCAGTTTGATATGCTCGCGGCTCACTACCTGCATAAAGCCGATGTTGGCGCGTTCCGGGAAGCGATCGTGCCCTTCCAGTACCGGCCCCAGCAGTTCCACCTTGGCGGTTTTCACGTCGTCCACCTGCAACACACAGTGTGGGTTACCCATTGAGACCACGCCGCACAGCACCGTATGTTCCGCCGCGCGCATGATGTAGGTTTTTTCCGCTTTGGTGGCGCGAAACGGCACGATCTGCGGATCGAAATTCGGTTCACCCATATTGACACACACCAAGTCATCATCGGTAACGCTCAGGATCATGCGCCCGGTCTGGGTACTGACGCGGATATCACGTTTGTTGGTCAAGCCTTTCAAGCGCACAAAGCGGGCAAAACAGCGGGCGCCGTTGCCACACTGGGCCACTTCGCTACCGTCAGCATTGAAAATACGGTAATGGAAATCGAGTTCGGGATCGTACGGCGGTTCTACCACCAGCATCTGGTCAAAACCCACGCCCAAATGCCGGTCGGCCAGACGGCGGATCAGCTCAGGTGAAAAATAGACGTTCTGTGTAACGGCATCGACCACCATAAAGTCGTTGCCTAAACCGTGCATTTTGGAGAACTGCATATCATACTCCGCTATCTGGACGACGTACCGTCTGATATTTATGGTGGCATCAACCACCATAAAGGCTCATTACTGATTGCTCATCGACGGTTGCTGCTGAGTGCCAGCGGGTTCTTGTTGGTTTTTGCTAACGGTGCCAGCACTGGTTACCGGTTGCTCTGCCGGTTTGTCCTGCGGTGGAAAATACAGCGGGCCCTTCAGGCCACAGCCAGAGAGCCCAGCCAGCAAAACGGCCATCAGCGCATAGCGTAGTTGTTTTTTCATTTGCATTAATGCCTGTAATTCATGCGTCCAAGCTCACTATAATCGCAGGTGGATCATGAAAAGCAATAGGAATCGAATATGAACGATAGCGAGTTTCACCAGTTGGCCGACCAACTAATGCTGAATATTGAACAGACCCTGGACGATTTTGATGGTGATGCGGATATCGATTACGAAACTAACGGCGGGGTGATGACGCTAAGCTTCGAAAACGGCAGCAAGATTGTGATCAACCGTCAGGAGCCGTTGCACCAGGTGTGGCTGGCCACCAAGGCCGGTGGCTATCACTTTAGCTATCGTGACGAGAGCTGGCATTGCGATCGCAGCGGCCGGGAATTTTATGAGTTGCTGAGTGAGGCGGCCAGCACACAGTCCGGCGAGACGGTCAGTTTTAGCTGAGTTTTGCAGAGGGGCGCAAGCAACTGCGCCCTCAAGCATTAATGCAGCTGGAACTGTTGCTTCAGAGGCTGTGCGGCATTGCCGTCGGCGACCGAGATACACAGGTTCGACAGCGCATTGCTGCGGAATGGGATCACCTGGGTACGGCCATCGATATGCACAATCTGATAGAACTGCGGCAGGTTGAAGTTGATAAAGCTGGAGCCGTAGGTAAAGCGATCGTGTGAGGAGGAATAGAAGCGGCTGACGTCGCGCACCAACTCCTCTTTGCTCCCTTCACAATGGTGATAAACCTCAACCCGGTTCGACTCATCCAGAATGTAAATGTTGAAGCCTTTATCATCCGTGGTGTCTTCAAAGAAGAACTGGATGATCCCCTCGCTGGCAAAACCATCAACCACCGGTGGCAAATGCACCTGATCGGTTTCCACCTTGATCGACAGGCCATGCAGTTTGTTGTTGGAGATCGCCCCGTAGAACTCCACGGCGTTTTCCAGCTTCTGCACCGACACGCTCAGGCGTTCGAAGAACAGGCCCCAGGTTTGCCCGGCCACACGCACCGCTTTAAACCGGCCCGGCTCCAGGCGAGTGCTGGAAAGACGCAGCTCGATACACTCGGAAACCAGTTGTTGAATGCGGGTACGGATCAGGCCACGTAAGTGCTGGCTGTAACAGAACACCTCCACCGATTCCGGCGGTGCCGCATCCTGATGCATCTTGCCCAGAATGGTCTTCAACGCTTCAAGCACCGACTGCTCACCGCTGAAATGCAGGGTACGCACTTCGTTCCATGAGTTGCGATACAGCAGATCGATACTGCCAACCAGGCATTGTTGCTGCTGGCCAAAGCTGAACACGTCCAGCTTACGGAAATCGAAATGCACCACCTGATTACGGAAAGCCGCCGTCGGGTCGTTTTCCAGGTTGACGATAATCGCCAGATGGCGGATTTCACACGGGCTGTAGAGCGCTTTCGGCGTCGGAGCGGCCAAGCGCAGCGGGAAATGGTGCGACACGTCGGTAACCAATTCCTGCAGTTTGGCGGTGTCGCAGATATTGCCACTCTTGATATGCAAGCGGGTGCGCGAAGTGAGCAGGCCGTTGAAATAGGCCCAGGCCACCAGCTTGTTGAGATAGCGGTTATATTCCAGCGGCTGATGGCTGACGATCGAGCTCATCTCCGGTGCCTGGTTATACAGATACCAGCCGGTGCGGTTGGCGCGGCCAATCGGCACGTGAATAAAGGTCAGGTCGTTTTCTGACAGGTCGGGTGAAATCTGCGGGTTCACCAGCGTCACCTTACCCGGCAGTGCCTCAAAGGCCGCGTACAGTTTACGGGTCAACACTCCGATATCCTGCGGGCTGGCACTGACGCTGAGGTTGTTGCGGCGAGCGAAGCGGATCAGGTTGCGATAGCTTTGCATCATCGCATCCAGCAGTTCGTTGTGGGCTTCGCGCACCCGTTCGATCTTCCAGTTAGCCCGATTATCGAGGATCTCCAACCGCTCTTCGTCCCAGCCCCACTCACTGACCAGTTGGCTGAGGATTTCCCGCCGCCAGCCGATAGTGGCGTTGTTGGACTGCGACAGCTTCTCGCAGACCTTCAGATAGAAGCAGCGGCGAACCAGGTCAAGGCGGGTGGTATCGTTGATTTCAGTCAGATAGTGGGTGACGCGCTCCAGCATCATGCAATAGGCATCAAGGCCAAAGCAGACGATCTCCCCCTGGTGCAGACGATGTTTGATCCCCATCGCCAGCAACTGAGTTTTCGGATATTCCCATGAATAGGCTTCAAGCAGCAGCGTTTTCAGCACCGCCTTGTAGGGCGAATCAATGCTCTTATACAGCTGCCACAGGCTGGCACCGAAGTACTCTTCAGCGGAGAGCGTGCTCAATCCGCCGAGATCCAGCCACTCATTCGGGGTTAGTACCCCCTGGGAATAGAGCGAAAGCACATATTCATCGTAATGCGCTTCCTCTTCGCCCGGCACCATGTTCCACAGGATACGTTTCCCTGCCAGACGCACGGCCGTGCGGTAGAACTCATCGAGCAACAGAATATGTTGGGTCGAGCCGCAGTCTTCTCCGCCCAGGCTGCCGCTTTCGTTATGGCGGAAACGGTTTTCGTCGATCAGGAAGAAGCTGACTTCCACCCCCATCGAGGCCGCCCATTTCTCCAGCAGGCTGCATTTTTGCTGCAGGCGGCTGCGTTCTTCGTTGTCTAGCCAAGATTGGTGGCAGACCCAGATATCCAGATCCGAAGTGCAGCTCTGGCCGATCGAGGAGGTGCTGCCCATGGAATAAAGCGCCGTAATCGGCAGTTCACCCGTGGCCATTTTTTCAAACGGGCTACCCCATTTGTCTTCTAGATCATTGAGATAGGCTTGTTGGGTTTCATCAGGCGTGTAGATACAGATGCCATGGGGAACGTTACCGTTGAGGTAGCCCGGCATCAGTGGATGATGGTGGTGCAATAAGGTAGGCAGCAGACTGTAGACCCGTTGGAACGCGGGCTTCATGGCCGCCAGGGCACGATCGACACGTAGTTGGTTGATCGCATCCAGTCTTTGTTTCAGTGTCTCGATGTAGAGGTACAAGACGTCTCGCCTGATTATCCCGATGCTTGAAAAAAACCCGTATTCCCGCTGCGTCTTTAGTTTAGAAGAATTTTTGACGACTTATTGCTGGAAACGTGATCAATCTAACACCTTGCTGATTGACCGTAAAGGAGGTAAAGCGACACACTTATCCTAGCACTTCTATAAATGATTTACCCGCTGTGTGAACTGCCGCCAACTTCTCCTCACGCCCCTTTGATTCCGTTGTCCTTTCTCCGCCTGTGGCTTCTTGCACTGACAGTTTTGATCCTCAGTGGTAGGATGGACGGCGAATTATAAAAACGGTAACCAGCATGTTAGACAAAATTATTCGAATTGCCACCCGTCAGAGCCCACTTGCCCTATGGCAAGCACACTACGTTCAGCAGCGTCTGATGGCTAGCCACCCTGGCCTGCAGGTGGAACTGGTGCCTATGGTCACGCGCGGCGACATCATTCTGGATACGCCGCTGGCCAAGGTTGGCGGTAAGGGCCTGTTCGTCAAAGAACTTGAACTGGCACTGCTGGAAGGCCGGGCAGACATTGCCGTGCACTCGATGAAAGACGTCCCCGTCGACTTCCCCGCTGGCTTGGGGCTGGTCACCATCTGTGAACGTGACGACCCGCGTGACGCTTTCGTCTCCAATCACTTTGCCTCGCTCGATCAACTGCCGCTAGGCAGCGTGGTCGGTACCTCCAGCCTGCGCCGTCAATGCCAGCTGCGTCGCCGTCGCCCGGATCTGATCGTACGCGATCTGCGTGGCAACGTCGGCACAAGGTTGGGTAAACTGGATAACGGCGATTACGACGCCATTATTCTGGCCGTGGCCGGGCTAAAACGTCTGGGTCTGGAACAGCGTATCCGCTGCCCGCTGAGCGCGGAAGAATCCTTGCCCGCCGTCGGCCAGGGCGCAGTCGGTATCGAGTGCCGCCTTGACGATGACGTCACCCGAGCTTTGCTGGCCCCTCTCAACCATCGCGAAACCGAAATTCGTGTCCGCGCAGAACGGGCGATGAACACCCGCCTGGAAGGAGGCTGCCAGGTTCCCATCGGCAGCTATGCCGAACTGACAGGCGATGAGCTGTGGTTACGTGCGCTGGTCGGTGCCCCCGACGGCAGCCAGATGGTCTGCGGTGAACGCCGTGGCCCGTCGGCACAGGCTGAGCAAATGGGTATAGAACTGGCAGAAGAACTGTTGGCTGCCGGTGCCCGTGAGATCCTGCATGACGTTTATCAGGGAAATCCTCCGGCATGACCATTCTGGTAACCCGCCCTTCTCCCGCCGGGGAACAACTGGTGAGCCGCCTGCGCGCACTTGGCCGGGTTGCCTTTCACGCGCCGCTGATCGACTTCGCCCCCGGTAACGATCTTGTCCGCTTACCTCAGGGGCTGGCAGAGTTGCAGGCGGGCGATCTGGTGTTTGCCCTGTCGCAGCACGCCGTCAGCTATGCCAGTTCGGTCATCAATCGTGCCGGGCTTCAATGGCCTGGCCAGTTATCCTATTATGCTATTGGCCGCACCACCGCACTGGCAATGCATCGCATCAGCAGCCTGCCGGTAGACTATCCGCGTGAACGTGAAATCAGCGAAATGCTTTTGCTGCTACCCGCGTTGCAACAGCTCACCGGTAAACGAGCGTTGCTCATGCGGGGCAACGGCGGCCGCGAACTCCTAGGCGAAACGCTGGCTGAGCGGGGTGCAGCAGTAAGCTATTATGAATGTTATCAACGCAGCCCGGTGCATTATGATGGCAGTGAGCAAAGTGCCCATTGGCAACGCGCCGGTATCGATACGCTGGTAGTGACCAGCGGTGAAATGTTACAACAGCTCTATACTTTAGTTCCTGATTACTATCGCTCTTCCTGGCTGTTACGTTGCCGCCTGATAGTGGTCAGTGAACGTCTTGCTACCCTTGCCCAGGAGCTGGGTTGGAGCACGATTCGGGTAGCTGAAAACGCAGATAATGACGCGCTGATCCGCGCGCTACAATAACCTGACTATGGGATGTGCCACTATGACGGAACAAAACACTCCATCCGCCGCGGTTGAAGAATCAAACCCAGCGGTTGAGAGCCCCCAGCAGCCAGCCGCTGACCACCGGAAAGGCAAGAACACCGGCCCGGTATTAGGTGCGATTGCCATCGTGCTCGTCATCGCTCTGGGTGCTGGCGGCTATTATCACACGCACCAGCAGGCGCAGACATTGATTGCCGCCAACCAGGCTTTACAACAACAGTTGGCAGAGCTTAAACAAAGTCAGCAGCAGGGAAAGAGCGCACTGGAAGGCTTGCTGCAACAGCAGGGTAAAACGCTGGAGGCCACCGATCGCGAGCAAACTTCGCTGGTGCGTCAGCTCAATGAACTGCAAGATAAGGTTGCCACCATTTCCGGCAGCGATGCCAAAACCTGGCTGCTGGCACAGGCGGACTTCCTGGTGAAAATGGCAGGCCGTAAACTGTGGAGCGATCAGGATGTCACCACCGCGGCTGCGCTGCTGAAAAGCGCCGACGCCAGCCTGGCAGAGATGAACGATCCGAGCCTGATCGATATTCGCCGCGCCATCACCGAAGATGTCGGAACCCTTTCCGCCGTGGCGCAGATAGATTTTGACGGCATCATCCTGAAGGTCAACCAGCTGTCCAATCAGGTCGACGACCTGCGTCTGGCGGATAACAACCGTGATGAACGGCCAATGGATGAAGACGACGGCGAACTGTCCAGTTCGTTGAGCGAATGGCGTCAAAACCTGACCAAGAGCTGGCACAACTTTATGGCGGACTTTATTACCGTCCGCCGTCGTGATAGCAGTGCTGAACCGCTGCTGGCGCCGAATCAGGATGTCTATCTGCGTGAGAATATCCGTTCGCGCCTGCTGGTTGCCGCACAGGCTATCCCTCGTCATCAGAACGAAGTGTATAAACAGTCGCTGGAAACGGTATCAACCTGGGTACGCGCCTACTTCGATACCACCGATCCGGCTACCAAGGCGTTCCTGGAAGAGTTGGACAACCTGAGCCAGCAATCGATCTCCATGGACGTACCGGGCCAGCTGAAAAGCCAGCCGATGCTGGAAAAACTGATGCAGACCCGGGTGCGTAATCTGTTGGCCCAGGCCCCTGCCACTCACCAGGAGGGATAAGCCATGTTACGCGTGTTATTCCTGTTTCTGGTGCTGATTGCCAGCCTGGTGCTGGGGCCGATGCTGGCCGGGCACCAAGGCTATGTGCTGATCCAGACCGACAATTACAACGTCGAAACCAGCGTCACCGGTCTGGTGATTATGGCGGTGCTGCTGTTCCTGGCGCTGTTTGTCATCGAATGGATCCTGCGCCGCGTCTTCCGCACTGGCGAGCGCACTCGTGGCTGGTTCCTTGGCCGCAAACGCAGCCGCGCCCGTAAACAAACCAAAGCGGCGCTGATCAAACTGGCGGAAGGGGATTACAAGCAGGTAGAGAAACTGCTGACCCGCAATGCCGATCATGCCGAGCAACCGGTGGTGAACTACCTGCTGGCGGCAGAAGCTGCACAGCAACGTGGCGATGATTTCCGCACCAATCAGTATCTGGAGCGTGCCGCAGAGGCTGCCGATACCGATCAGTTGCCGGTAGATATTACCCGCGTGCGTATTCAGTTGGCTCAGGGTGAAGCCCATGCGGCACGGCACGGCGTCGATAGCTTGCTGAACCAGGCACCGCGTCACCCGGAAGTGCTGCGGCTGGCGGAGCAGGCCTATCTGCGTACCGGAGCTTATGCCTCACTGCTGGAAATTCTGCCTTCGATGAGCAAAATCAACCTGCACAGTGAAGAAGAGCTGCAGGCTTTACAGCAGCAGGCCTATATCGGCCTGATGAATCAGGCCATGGCCGATGAAGGCAGTGAAGGGTTGAAGCGCTGGTGGAAAGATCAGAGCCGTAAAATCCGCCACGAAATCCCGCTACAGGTAGCGATGGTGGAACATCTTATTGAGTGTAATGACCATGAACTGGCACAAAGCATTGTGCTGGACGGTCTGAAACGCCAATACGACGAGCGGCTGGTGTTGTTGATCCCACGTATCAAATCTGGCAACCCGGAGCAGTTGGAAAAAGCGTTACGCCAACAGATCAAGCAGCATGGTGCGACACCGTTGCTTAACAGCACGCTGGGTCAGTTACTGATGAAACACGGTGAATGGCAGCAAGCCAGTGATGCGTTCCATGCAGCACTGCAACAGCGGCCAGATGCCTATGACTACGCCTGGCTGGCAGATGCGTTGGATAAGCTGCACCGCAGCGATGAAGCCACACAGATGCGCCGTGAAGGGCTGATGTTAACGCTCAAGCAAAACGGCGAGTAACTTCCCCGGTTGGCTTGTCAGGGCTCAGCATGCCGTGCTGGGCCCTTTTTTTTGCCTGAAACTTTCCTTGGGGCAAAAAAAACACTTGCCGCGAGACAAGTGTATAAAAGAAGCAATCAGGTCTAGGACAACTGGGGTGGTGCCTCACTCAACGTTTTGCCCGGAGTGTGATGAAGCCGTTGCAAGCAACCCTTTCATCGTTCAGGTGGGCAATAGGCACCCTAAAATCGGCTCTGCATCATTCCTGGGTTTATGAGGCCTAAGGCGAACATAAGAAGTGGAATGAGCATCTACGATAGAGGTATTGCACTTGGCGTGCCAACTTTTAACTGCTGAGTGCCAACAGGCAAAAAATTAACTCATCATTTTGAATTTAAACGATTTTAAATTATCCCCATTGACCCCTCTGATTTTTCCCTCCCGTTCGCTGCGATTTGCCCCTCTACGGATCCTGTCGCCTTAAAACGACGGGTTAATGAGAAGTCTCTTTTATTGATTAAAATCATCAGGTTAAATGTCTCAAACTGACGACAGCAGGCATGCCCATAAAGGACAAAAGGAGACAGGTTGAAATTTCGTAGGGTTTGCCAAGATAAAACCGCTCGATAAAACGACTCGCGATAAAATAAAACGCTGGTTTAATATTTTTGTGAGGTACATCACAAAATACTTGATCGATTTGGCGGCCAGGTGTAGCCTATTTGTGTGACGTGAATCACACTATTAATAACTCTCTGGGGACTGTCACTATGAAACTGATTAACAAAATCATCACCGTTTTCAACAACGTAGACTTCTCATTCGGCACCATCAATCTCTGATTACCGACGTAATGCCTGCCTGAAATAAAACGACTGTTATCTGGGGCAAGAACGGCATGATGCCGATATGCTCCAGAAGTCGTTGCATTGTTTATCCTCCATTTCGCACCCTAGCGTTTTTCCAGCGCTTATCTCTGCTTCCTTCTGATCATTCCCTTGTAAGGCCAGCTCTAAAGTTGTCTGCTTCCCCTCACCCCAACCCTCTCCCACAGGGAGAGGGAGCTGCCCTGAGCCCTTGATTAGCCCGTACCGCTTCGGAGAGTGATTAGTTAGAAGAAAGACAGGGCATTACTTAGAGAAATCAACGAACTCGATCGGTCCCCTCTCCCTGTGGGAGAGGGTTAGGGTGAGGGGCCAGCACGATATCTCAGGTATCGGACGCCCACCCTTTCCGCCAGTATAAAAAGCAAAAAACCCGCTCATTGCTGAACGGGCTACACAAATCCTAGACGTAAAAAAGCCCGCTTTTAAAGCGGGCTTTCTTGAAATTGGTCGGCGAGAGAGGATTCGAACCTCCGACCCACTGGTCCCAAACCAGTTGCGCTACCAAGCTGCGCTACTCGCCGATTTCTTGTTGCTGATACTACCGAACTTTCCAGCCTATGTCTATGTAAATATTAAATTTATCAGACATTTTGTGTGTGGTGCGAAGAGAGGGACTTGAACCCTCACGTCCGTAAGAACACTAACACCTGAAGCTAGCGCGTCTACCAATTCCGCCACCTTCGCACTGTCACAAAACAGCTTTCAATTCTTGTACTTTACCCTAGGTAAAGTGGGGTGGCTAATGGGGCTCGAACCCACGACAACTGGAATCACAATCCAGGGCTCTACCAACTGAGCTATAGCCACCATAACTACTTTATCTACTGCTTACTTCACGCGGTAATCATACCACCGCAGCTCCTGCGCACAAAATTAATGGCGCGCCCGACAGGATTCGAACCTGAGACCTCTGCCTCCGGAGGGCAGCGCTCTATCCAGCTGAGCTACGGGCGCGTAGCGCCGTTGCGGGTGGGGATACTACGGTTTTATGCCCATCCTGTCTAGTGCTTTTTCTCAGAAATGTTGAGTTCGCTGACCCTTTGCTCACTCTTGCAGCAGAAAGAGCCCGACAGGGCCCTTTTCTTAAGCTTAGCGCTGACTTTCTGTCCGCTTTTCAGGCTCATGATGGACTTTGTGCATACCGAATACAAAGTAGCACAGGCTCACCGCAGCCAGGAAAATCATCCCCACCACCAACGAAATCCGCGTATCCGGATTGATCCCCATGCCAACCAGCACACAAATCAGGAAAGCGATGGTCAGGTAGTTCATGTAAGGGAACATAAATGACTTGAAGCTGTGAGTCTTCATCGCTTCTTTGTGGGCTCGGCGGAAGTAGATCTGGCTGATCAACACCACGAACCACGGCATCATGCCCGGCAGCACGCTGGCGCTATAGACATAGACGAACACCTGCTGAGGATTGGGAATAACGTAGTTCAGCGCCGACCCCACCAACAGGCAAATGATGGTGATGGCAATACAGTTGACCGGCACGCCGCTGGCAGAAAGCCTGGTCAATGCCGCAGGCAGTTGACGGTTCTTGGCCAAGGCATAGAGCATGCGTCCGCCGCTATACATGCCGCTGTTGCAGCCGGAGAGTGCGGCGGTCAGCACCACAAAGTTGATGATACCCGCAGCGGCAACAATACCAATCTTGGCAAAGGTCAGCACAAACGGGCTGCCAGCGGTGCCGATACCGTTCCACGGGAAGATGGTGACAATCACGAAGATGGCACCGACATAGAAAATCAGAATACGCCACAGGATGTTGTTGATCGCCCGTTTGAGCGTTACCTGCGGGTTTTTGGCTTCCCCGGCGGTAATACCGACCAGCTCAACTCCCTGGTAAGAGGCCACCACGATACACAGCGCAAACAGGAAGCCTTTCCAGCCACCAGCAAAGAAGCCGCCGTGAGCCGTCAGGTTGGCAAACCCGGTCGGCTGCCCGCCGTTGCCGAAGCCGAAGAAGATCACCCCCAAGCCCACCAGGATCATCACGATAATGGTGGTAACCTTGATCATGGCAAACCAGAACTCCAGCTCACCGTACAGACGCACCGCCGCCAGGTTGGCTAACGCGACCATGGCGACCGCAATTAACGCTGGCAGCCACTGCGGTATCTCAGGGAACCAGAACTGTACATAGACGCCGATAGCCGTGATTTCCGATATCCCCACGGCAAGCCACATAAACCAGTAGCCCCAGGCGGTGAGATAGCCGAAAAAGGGGTTCATGTATTTGTGCGCATAGACGGCGAAAGAGCCCGCCACCGGCTCCAGGAACAGCATCTCCCCCATCGAACGCATGATGAAGAACACAAACAGGCCGGCGATGATATAGGCCAGCAACACTGAAGGCCCTGCCCATTTTAGCGTACTGGCCGATCCCATAAACAGACCCACGCCAATCGTCCCACCCAGGGCGATCAGCTCTATATGTCGCGCTTCTAACCCGCGATGTAAACCTTGTGGTTTTTCTTTGCTTGCCATAAATCCTCAGTCATATCTTTTATGATGTTGTTTGCCTGCCGATCGGTGCCGGTCATTATTGTTTTAGACAAGTTGAGTGTAATTCATCCCCCACCCGCGCAAAACGCTACTTGGCGAGCAATCCGCACCATGTAATGACGAGGAAGTGACACTAGGGCCTGGGGAAATTTGCGGGCGTTATGGTTTCGCATTTTGCCGCTATAAGCAAACCGCGAATTAAAACCTTATGGAATAAGTGACGAGGGAATGATTGACCGAGGTTATAGCTTTGACCACGTTATGGCCGACAGGGAGATTATTTGCGCAAAACAGACGCTGGAGCAACAGATGGGCTGCTCCAGCCGGAGGATCACATCTTGCCGGTATAGTAATAGCCGACGAACTTGAGTAGCCGAAGCTGGCGGCGTATACGGCTCGGCTGGCTGAGCAGGCGATAGAGCCACTCCAGGCCCAGATTCTGCCACACCTTGGGGGCACGCTTCACATGGCCGGTAAACACGTCATAGGTGCCGCCAACCCCCATATACAGCGCCTGTGGATGTACCTTGCGGCAATCCCGCATCAGGATTTCCTGCTTGGGCGATCCCATTGCCACGGTCACGATAGCCGCGCCGCTGGCACGAATGCGTTCAAACAAGGCATCCCGCTGTTCTGGTTTGAAGTAGCCATCCTGGCTGCCAACCAGATTCACATTCCACTGACTACGCAGCTTCTGCTCGGTCTCTGCCAGCACCGAAGGCTTGCCGCCAACCAGAAACACCGGCGTGCCTTCCTGCCCGGCACGCTGCATCATGGCTTCCCACAGATCGGCCCCAGCCACACGCGACACCTCCGCGCCAGGATACTTGCGGCGGATGGAGCGCACCATGCTGATGCCATCGGCATATTTATACTCCGCCTCATCCAACAGGGCATGCAGCGCCGGATCGGTTTCTGCATTGAGGATTTTCTCGGCGTTCATCGCCACCAGGGTGCCTTGCTTGACCCTGCCACCGTCGAACAGAAAATCCATGCACTGCGCCATGTTGCGAAAGCCCCACAGGCTGAAACCACGCAGCTCATACTTGGGAACCGAAATGTTTGCTTCCATTGTCACTATTACCTTGGCACAAGGGAGTTGGCTGCTGGAGCCAACGCGCGCTTGCGCATAATTCGAGTCTTGATAAGCCCGGCAGCATCAAACAGCCAGTACAGTAATTTTGCCAATATCAGGCAGGCACCAAAAATAATGCAGAAGAACACCACGCGTGAGACAAACGAATCGACCCCCTCACGCGCCAGCACGATGATATTAAACACCGCACCAAAGCAGAACCCTTGCAAAATCGCCGCCTTAAAGCGGTTCTGTTCACTTTTACCTAGCTCATACAGCCAGTCGAACCACTTGATGATCAGGCCCACCACAATGGCGCCCAGTGGGATAAACAGCACTCCACCCATCACCACCAGCGAGCCAATCAGCGTTGGGGAAATCGCCAGCCCGGAGTGGTTGTCCAGCACTTCCCAGGTAAAGTAGTTGGCAGTATTCAGCACCAGATCCGGCCGCCCCGGCCACAGCCAGGCAGGGATGAAGACATAGAAATCACGCACGATCGGGGCCAACCCCTGGAAATCGATCTTGTCGTAATTTTGCAGCAGTAGCCCCAGGTTCTCCCACGGCGAGAAGGTATCACGGGTCAGATACAGGAAAGTGTAGAACGCTTCCGGGCCGCTGACATCCAGGCTATAGCGTTTCAACGCCAGCCAGAACATGCCGACGATGCCGAACACCCCGGCGGCCACCAGCATCCACAGCGAGATCCAGCCGCGCACAATGCCGATAAACAGGAATAGAGCGAACGCGATGATGATGTTGGCACGGGTGCCGCCCACGATCACGTAGGTCAGAATGCCAAACGCCACCGTGGCCGCCAGGAAGAAGAACCAGGCGCGCAGATCCTGTTTCAGGAAATAGACCACCAGCATCGCCGGGATAAAGAAGTAGAAGAAGCGCTTGAGCGCCACCCCTGACACATCGCTGGAGAAGATTTGGCTGTAGGAGTTAAGCTTGAACAGCAGGAAACCGTTCTGCATAAAGAAGATGCCCACGGTGCCGATCGCCACCAGCGCCAGCAATATCCAGGTGATATGCGTCTCAACCCGGTTCATGGTGAACACCGGCTTATGCGGCTGGCCAGTGCGTTTACGCAACCGCGTCTTGTAGCTGACGTAGTAAATCGCGTAGAAGGCGGTAGCCGAAAGGATGGCGTAAAGCAGGAACTCTACCGGCACCACGGCCACGTCAAACTGGAATACCAGCAGGCAGGTCAGCGGGAAGCCAAAGTAAAACGTCAGCAGATAGAGCAGGGAAAAGAAGACGTTAAAGTTGAAGCGGACGCGCCGAAACTCCTGATAGGTCAGGGTCAGCACAAACAGCGCCCCGATCAGATAGACGACAAACAGCCCGCCAAACTGTGCCAGCGTCATGGGTTTTCCCCCGCCGCCAGCGCCAATGCCTGCTGCCAGCCATCCACGTAGTTCGGATTGAAAAAGGCAATAGACTGCTTATCCAGCGTTGCCAGTTGGCGCTGTGATTCGCGCACCACGGCTTCATCCAGCGAGTCGCCATAGAACAGCACCGGCAGATGCTGCTCAGCCAGATCCTGCCAGAACGGGTTCTTGCGGCTCAGTACAAAAGGCACGCCAAACTGGATCAACAGGCACAGCGTACCGATCCCCTGCTGACGGTCGAAAATGAAGTAGCCGAGATCGCACTCACGCAGAATATTGAGATAATCGTCAAACGCCACCTGTTGGGTCAGCAGTTGCAGATTCTGTTCGGAGAACAGCTTCAGGCCCGCCGCGCGCACCTGGGCAATATAGGCGTCGTTATTGGCCGGATAGCCCATCGGCAAAATCACCCGCACCTTGTCACCAAATTGCTGATGGATCGCCTGCAACGCCTCAATATGGCGGTTGGTGGTATCACCAGAATTGCCCACCAGGATAGTCATCGGCCCAGCCAGGTTCTTTTCAACTTCGATACCCGTCAGGGCAGGATCCATCCGCGTTGGGAAATACAGCAGCGAGGCCGGAACGCGTGCGTTCCGCTGCTGATAGTGGATCAGGTCGCCTCGGGTAGCAAACACGTGGCCCACCCGGCCTTGGGCAATGCGGCGCAGCACGTAGAACAGGCGGTATTTCCAACTGGTGGCGTTTTCATACAGATCGGCCCCCCAGATATGCCAGCTCACCTGGCGCGGCTTGATCTTGCCGCTCAGCAAGGCCAGCCACAACGTTGCGTTAAACTGGCCATGCAGGAACAGGCGAGTGTCACGGTTGGCCTTGGCACGGGCAATCACTGCCTCTGCCAGGCTCTTTTTGCCAGGGAAAGACTCAATGGTCAACTTTGGAAAGTGGCCCAACGCGGCCACGTCTTTGGCTGCCACCATGAAGTGACACACTTGTTCTGCGGGCAGGCGGTCAGCCAGCACGTCATTAAAGAAGCGCAGCACCGTCTGATTATGATGCGGGATATCAGATCCCAGTACGTGGATTAGTATGGTCATACTCGTCTACGATAAAGAATAAATACGCAGCTACAGAGCGCAAAATACACGATGTAGGTTGCCATATAGGCCTGTGCCGCCCCTAATGCGCCGTGCAGCGGGATCAGCCAGTGCGAGAACAGCGTCAGCAAGGCAAACTGGCTGACCTCTGTCAGAATATAAAAACGGAGCGACGCCTTGGCGATCACCAGGTAACCGAAGACGTAGGCCCCGACTTTCAGCACGTCCCCCACCAGTTGCCAGGCAAACAGATCGCGCATGGCAACGAATTTCTCAGAGAACAGCAGCCAGATGGCGAAGTCACGCAGCAGCCAGACGGTAAAGCTGGCAGCGGCGACCGCAGGCAGCACAAACTTCAGCGAGCGCACGATCTCCCGCGAAATGGCGCTTTTCTCTTGCAGGCGCGACAGCGTTGGCAGCAGGTAAACGGTGAAAGAAGCGGTAATAAACTGCAGGTAGGCATCGGAGATACTGCTCACCCCTTGCCAGATCCCTACTTCGTCCCAGCCGTAATGTTCTGCCAACAGGTTACGCATCATTACATAGGCAACCGGCAAGGTCACGGAGGTGATCAGCGCCATCAGGGTAAACTTACCGAGATGGCTGGCCAGCGCCTTATCCCAGGCCAGCGCCAGATAACGCAGCGGCAGCGCCTTGCGCCGCCACAGCATGAAACCAGCAGGCAACACCACCAGGGCAGGAACCAGAGCCAACCCGGCCAACGCGCCTTCATAACCGCCCAGCTTAAAGCATAGCGTAAAGGCCACCACACCTATCAGGCTACCGGCGATCATCGCCAGCGCGTTACCCATCGCATCGCGATAACCTTTGAGGATCGCCAGGAACAGGTTGGCGTAGGCAATCCCCATCTGGATAAACGCCACCGCCCGCACCACGTTCACATAGTCACCATGGCCAAACAGCCCACGGCTGATCGGCTCGGCAGCAAACAGGAACACCAGCGCCAGCAGGGTTGAGAAACCCAGCACGATGCTGGACGCGGTGCCCACCGCCATACGCAACCGCTGCGGATCCTGATGGTATTCCGCCACATACTTGGTGATACCGTTAAAAATTCCGGCACCCGACAGCACGCCCAGCACGGTGATCAACTGGCGGAAGTTACCCGCCTGCCCGACCCCGCTGGGGCCGAAGGCCACCGCCAGCATTTTTACCACCAGCAACCCCACGCCGATCTTGATCAGCGTGGAGCCCGCGGTCCAAATCGATGCTTTTGCCAGCGACATATCAGGCGAGGAAGCTCAGAATGGTATTGATCACCGTACGTTGATTGACGTCTGACATGTTAAAGAACAGCGGCAGACGCACCAAGCGCTCGCTCTCTTTGGTGGTGAAGCGGTCTTCGCCGGAGAAACGGCCAAACTTCTCACCCGCCGGGCAGGCGTGCAGTGGGATGTAGTGGAACACCGACATGATTTCGGCTTCTTTCAGGTAGTCGATAAACGCGGTACGATCCTGCACGTCTTTCAGCTTGATGTAGAACATATGGGCGTTGTGCACGCAGTTGGCCGGAATGACCGGCAAGGCGATACGCCCTGAGTCTGCCAACGGTTTCAATGCATCGTAATAGTTCTGCCACAGCTTCAGGCGGCGCTGGTTGATCGTCTCGGCGGCCTCCAGCTGTGCCCACAGATAAGCGGCTTGCAGATCTGACATCAGATAGCTGGAACCAATATCGCGCCAGGTATATTTGTCTACCTGACCACGGAAGAACTGGCTGCGGTTGGTGCCTTTTTCACGGATCACTTCGGCACGATCGATCAGGGCCGGGTCGTTAATCAGCGTCGCGCCACCTTCACCGCCAGCGGTGTAGTTTTTGGTCTCATGGAAACTGAAGCAACCGATATGGCCGATAGTCCCCAAGGCTTTGCCTTTATAGGTCGACATCACGCCCTGCGCGGCATCTTCCACCACCATCAGGTTGTACTTCTTCGCCAGCGCCATGATGGTGTCCATTTCACAGGCTACGCCAGCGTAATGCACCGGCACAATGGCACGGGTTTTATCGGTGATCGCCGCTTCGATCTTGGTCTCATCGATGTTCATGGTGTCTGGACGCAGATCGACAAACACCATCACCGCCCCGCGCAGCACAAAGGCGTTAGCGGTGGACACGAAGGTGTAGCTCGGCATGATCACTTCATCACCCGGCTGGATATCCAGCAGGATGGCGGCCATTTCCAGTGACGCGGTGCAAGACGGCGTCAGCAGCACTTTTGGGCAGCCAAAATGCTGTTCCATCCACTGCTGGCAGCGACGGGTAAAACCACCGTCACCACAGAGTTTGCCGCTGCTCATCGCAGCCTGCATATAATCGAGTTCCGTGCCAACAACCGGTGGAGCGTTAAATGGGATCATGTAAACCTCTATAGAACCAATACGCGGTGCTTTCTAGGGTGGCACCGTGCCGTTGATAGAGCCGTAACGCGGCAATATTACTTATTTGAGTCGCGATCCGCAGGCGCTGCAGCCGTTGCTGCTGGCACCAAGCGATCGCGGCAGTCATCAGCCGAGAACCGGTCCCTTTACCTTGTACACCTGGGAATGCCGCCAGCAGGCCGATACGCGCCTCTTGCTGGCCAATATCTCGCAGGCTGACAAACCCTTCTGGCTCCCCATCGCTACCCAGCACCAGCAGGCACTGATGGTCAAACGTCCCCAGCACCGCTTTTTCAATCCAGGTGGCGTAAAAACGCCCGCTGTCCTGCGGCTGATACCAAGGCGCGCGAAAACGGCTGGCGGCAAAAACCTTGGCCGCCACCGAACGCAACAGTGGAATATCTTCGAGCTGGGCGATGCGGATGGCCGGTAAATTCAATGCACAATCTGTGCCAATTGCCAGGGCAAAGTCCACTTCGCCCTCTACCAGCCGAAACCCCGCGGCTGCCAAACCATCGGCCAAATCCAGACGCTGGGCCGGGATCTTGGCCTGAACCAGCGCAAACGCATCCAGTTCAGTTGCCGTAAGCGCAGGAGCCGCCTCGTCAAAATGCAATTTGGCGCTGGTGAGTTGGAAATACTCGCTTTCCCAGCCCAAAGGCTCAATATTGGCGTGGACGGACATGCAGTAAATCCAGTAAGTATTTGCCATAGCCGGTTTTGGCTAACGCCTGCGCCGAGCGTCTTACGCCATCATCATCCAGCCAACCGTTACGCCAGGCGATCTCTTCCAGACAGGCAATCTTGAACCCTTGGCGCTTCTCTACCGTCTGCACAAAGGTACTGGCTTCGATCAGGCTGTCGTGGGTGCCGGTATCGAGCCAGGCAAAACCACGCCCCAGCAGCTCGACGCTCAGTTCGCCACGCTCCAGATACATCTGGTTGATGCTGGTAATTTCCAACTCGCCGCGTTCGGAGGGCTTCACCTGCTTGGCGAAATCCACCACCTGGTTGTCATAGAAATAGAGACCGGTGACCGCCCAGTTGGACTTCGGCTTCAGCGGTTTTTCTTCAATCGACAGCGCGCGGAAGTTATCGTCGAACTCCACTACGCCAAAGCGCTCTGGGTCCATGACCTGGTAACCGAATACCGTGGCACCTTTCAGACTCTGGACCACGCTTTTCAGTTTCGGGCTGAAGCCCTGGCCGAAGTAGATATTGTCGCCCAGCACCAGGCAGCACGGCTCGCCGCCGATAAACTCTTCGCCAATCAGGAAGGCCTGTGCCAACCCGTCCGGGCTCGGTTGTTCGGCGTAGCTGAGGTTGATGCCAAACTCTTCACCGCTGCCCAGCAAACGGCGAAACGAGGGCAGATCTTCAGGCGTAGAGATAATCAGAATATCGCGGATCCCGGCCAGCATCAGCACCGAGAGCGGATAGTAAATCATCGGTTTATCGTAAATGGGCAGCAACTGCTTGGAGACGCCGCGGGTGATCGGGTGCAAACGCGTCCCCGAACCGCCGGCTAGAATAATACCTTTCATCATGACTCCTGAACTTCCGCTAGCCGCACGGCGCTTATAGCCTTCCGTGCGTTTATCTAGATAGGATTATTGGTTTAGCCCTAAACGCTCGCCTGCATAGGAACCGTCTTGCACGCGGCGCCACCAGGTTTCATTGTTCAGATACCAGGAAACCGTTTTGCGGATGCCGCTTTCAAAGGTTTCCTGTGGGCGCCAACCCAGTTCACGTTCAATTTTGCCCGCGTCGATGGCATAACGCATATCATGGCCTGGGCGATCTTTAACGTAAGTGATCAGATCGCGATATTTCGCCACGCCCTGCGGTTTGTTCGGTGCCAGTTCTTCCAGCAGATCGCAGATGGTCTCTACCACTTCGATATTTTTGCGCTCGTTGTGGCCGCCGATGTTATAGGTCTCCCCAATCACACCTTCTGTCACCACCTGATATAACGCCCGCGCATGGTCTTCCACAAACAGCCAGTCACGCACCTGCGCACCATCGCCGTAGACCGGCAGCGGTTTGCCGGAGATGGCATTAAGGATCACCAGCGGCACCAGCTTCTCTGGGAAGTGGTAAGGGCCGTAGTTGTTGGAGCAGTTGGTCACGACGGTAGGGAAACCGTAGGTACGCAGCCAGGCGCGCACCAGGTGGTCGCTTGAGGCCTTGGAGGCAGAATACGGGCTGCTTGGCGCGTAAGGCGTGGTTTCGGTAAACAGATCGTCGGTACCGTGCAGGTCGCCGTACACTTCATCGGTAGAGATATGATGGAAACGGAAAGCCTGCTTTTTCTCTGCCGCCAGCGGCTGCCAATAATGGCGGGCAGCTTCCAGCATGGTGTAAGTGCCCACTATGTTGGTTTCGATAAAGGCCGCCGGGCCGTCGATCGAGCGGTCAACGTGGCTTTCTGCCGCCAGGTGCATCACGAAATCCGGCTGGTACTGCGCAAATACGCGGTCTAGTGCGGCACGGTCGCAGATATCTACCTGCTCGAAAGCATAGCGCTCGTTGTCCGCTACACCCGCCAGCGACTCCAGGTTACCGGCATAGGTGAGCTTATCAACCACCACCACGCTATCGCGGGTCCCCTCGATGATATGTCTTACCACGGCAGAGCCGATAAATCCGGCCCCGCCGGTGACCAAAATACGTTTCAACGCCAAACTCCTTTGGTGTCCACGATCCAGGACTGCTTAATCTCTTCCGGCCTGATGGCCTTGAATTCTTTATGATCGACCAGCATGACGATCACATCCGCCTGCTGTAAGGCCTCAGGCAGTTTTTTCAGCGTAACGAGGCCCGCCAGTGACTTCGGTAATTGCTCAACGTTAGGCTCGACCGCCAGGGTTTCACCTACGTGCCAGTCGGCAATCAGGTGGGCTACTTCAACCGCCGGGCTTTCACGCAGGTCGTCGATATTAGGTTTGAACGCCAAACCGAAGCAGGCAATTTTCACTTCAGAAGCGCGCTTGTTGGTGGCCGCCAGGCAATCTGCCACGGCTGCCTTGACCTGATCGACCACCCAGAGCGGTTTGCCGTCGTTTACCAGGCGCGCAGTATGGATCAGACGAGCCTGCTGCGGGTTCTGCGCCACGATGAACCAAGGGTCAACGGCGATACAGTGCCCGCCCACGCCTGGGCCAGGTTGCAGAATGTTGACGCGCGGATGACGGTTGGCCAGGCGGATCAGTTCCCACACATTAATGCCCTGCTCGGCACAGATCAGCGAAAGCTCATTGGCAAACGCGATGTTAACGTCGCGGAAGCTGTTTTCCGTCAGTTTGCACATCTCGGCGGTGCGCGAGTTGGTGATCACACACTCACCTTCGAGGAAAATCTTGTACAGCGCGCTGGCGCGCTCGGAGCATTTTGGCGTCATCCCGCCAATCACTCGGTCATTCTGGATCAGCTCAACCATTACCTGCCCAGGCAGCACGCGCTCAGGGCAGTAGGCAATGTTCACGTCGGCCTGCTCACCGGCATCCTGCGGGAAGCTCAGATCGCTACGCGCCTCTGCCAACCACAGGGCCATCTGCTCGGTAGCGCCCACCGGTGAAGTAGACTCCAGGATCACCAGGTCGCCTTTTTTCAGTACCGGTGCCAATGACTTGGCGGCGGCTTCAACGTAGGCCAGATCGGGTTCGTGATCGCCTTTGAACGGCGTTGGTACGGCAATCAGGAACGCATCGGCCGCCAGCGGTTTAGTCACCGCCTGCAGGTAACCGCCTTCTACCGCTTCTTTTACCACGCGATCCAAATCAGGTTCGACGATGTGGATGGCACCGCGGTTAATGGTATCTACCGCGTGCTGGTTAACATCTACGCCCACCACTTTCTTCTTGCGGGAAGCAAACGCCGCCGCCGTTGGCAAACCGATATAGCCCAGGCCAATAACTGAAATAGTGTTAAAACTCATAGTGTCACCTGATGATTCTTTAAAGCTTCGAGGATACGTTGGCAGGCATGCCCGTCACCGTATGGGTTATGCGCCCGGCTCATGGCGTGGTATTCGCCTTCGTCTGTCAATAACCGGGTTACCGCATCAACAATTTTAGCTACGTCCGTTCCCACCAGCTGTACCGTGCCGGCATCTACCGCTTCTGGCCGCTCGGTGGTATCACGCATCACCAACACCGGTTTCCCCAGCGATGGCGCCTCTTCCTGAATGCCGCCCGAGTCGGTCAGGATCAGATAAGATCGCGTCATCAGATAGACAAACGGCAGGTAATCCTGCGGATCGATCAGAATGATGTTATCGATCCCCTTCAAAATACGGTTAACCGGCTCGCTGACGTTCGGGTTGAGATGCACCGGATACACCACCTGCACGTCAGGATGCTGAAGAGCAATCTCGGCCAAGGCGCTACAGATGCGCTCAAACCCACCGCCGAAGCTTTCGCGACGGTGCCCAGTCACCAAGATCAGCTTTTTGTTGGCATCCAGGAAAGGATAACGTTGGTCAAGGCTGCTGCGCAGCTCTGGGTTGTGCATGATGCGGTCGCGCACCCACAGCAACGCATCGATCACGGTGTTACCCGTGACGAAAATATGGTCGTCCCGCAGCGATTCACGTAACAGGTTCTGCCGTGAATTTTCGGTTGGCGAGAAGTGATACATCGCCAAATGCCCCGTCAACTTGCGGTTGGCCTCTTCAGGCCAAGGAGAATAGAGATTACCGGTACGCAGGCCCGCTTCGACATGCCCCACCGGGATACGCTGATAAAACGCCGCCAGGCTGGTCGCCATGGTGGTCGTCGTGTCACCGTGAACCAACACCACGTCCGGCTTGAAGTCCTCCAGTACGCCTTTGATCCCTTCCAGAATGCGGCAGGTGATTTCACTCAGCCCCTGGCCCGGTTTCATAATATTCAGGTCGTAATCCGGTACGATTTCAAACAAACGCAGTACCTGATCCAGCATCTCGCGATGCTGTGCCGTAACGCAGACTCTTGACTCAAAGGCATCATCCTGAGCCAGAGCATGTACCAGAGGTGCCATTTTGATGGCTTCCGGTCTGGTGCCAAAAACAGTCAACACTTTCACAGCGAATCTCTTTTGGTCGGTGAAGTGCAGGCGAACCTGCAAAGTTGGGCACTCAGTGCCCAACAGCGAAATTATTATATTATTAGTTAACTACGTGGCCGGCGTACCAAGGCGACGCCCGCACCAATCAGGCCACCGATTGCGCCCCACATAATCAGCCAGAATACCCGGCGTGGACTATCACGTTTCACCGGCTCTTCCGGCGTACGTAAATAGCGGTAGGTCTGGAATTTGGCATCCAACGTCGGGCCAACGTTCAGAGTTGCCAGCATCGCCCGGTTCTGATCGTAACTTACATCGTAAGCCGGGCCAGAAGCCTGTAAACCTTCCAGACGCGCCTGCAGCATAGGTTTGCCCAGCAGGAACAGATCGGAGTCTGGTAGCTGTTCGGCTGGCGTATCGGTCTGCGTACGGCTAATCCCCTGCTGCTCGGCGATTTTCAGCGCCTGCTGCACGGTCTTGAGCTCACGCTGATAAACCGCATCGGCTACCGCTTCCTGGCGTTTGACCTGTGCACTCATCGAGGTGGTACGCGCCGCCCAGGCTCCCTGGATCTCTTCATTCAGATGCTGCGCCGCGCGGTGGCTGGCAAAGGCAACATACTGACGCAGCAGATGGTTGGAGTCTGGCGCGGTCTCGGCGGTGAGTTTCACGCTATCATTCAGCACTTTTTTGTCGTCGCGCGGCGTGAACTGGATATTGTTAATCAGGTCATCAAGCAACGCCGCATCGGCACGGGCATCCCCTTCCTGGCGCTGCTTGTAGTAATCGCTTTGCAGCCAGAAATCACGGCGCGTGTCATAGGCGGCCAACTGCATGATAAATTCATTATAGGCTTCATCGGCGATGCCTGGCTGATCGCTGGCAACCCCAGGCAGCGTGCGCTGATCCAGGTTACGCAGGAACTGCTGCTGAGAGTAATATCCCCCCAGCGCATTCACCGTTGGCTTATCGGTGATCGCCGTAGCGCTCCACTCCTGTTTCACCAGGTAGGAAACGATCAGCGCGACGGCAGCAAACAACACCGCAAAACCGATAATCCATTTTTTGCCGCGCCACAGGGTGCAGCACAGACCGCGGATATCGAGTTCGTTATCGACCACCGGGGTATTCTTGTCAGACGTTGTTTCAGGATTCATCACTGCCCTAAAGCCTCAGTTAAGGTACTTGCTTATTGTTCGTTGCATTCCGCAGGCGGCGCTTGAGACGTTTGATATAGCGCGCGACCCGCCATGCACGTTTAATGCAATAGCCATACAAGAAGAATGCAAGCAAGAATAATGCCAACATAACCCATTCAGGTATGAAAGTCAGACGTTCGCCTATCACACCAACCGCCGCCAGCAGCGCTGCGGCTAGGGTGATGAGCACAAAAGCCTGACGAGGCGTAAAGCCCGCTCGCATAATCAAATGGTGGATGTGTTGACGGTCTGGCGAAAACGGGCTCATGCCCTTACGCAGACGGCGATACATGATGGCAATCATATCCATCAGCGGGATGGCGATAATCCACAGCGCGGTGACCGGTTTGATCGGATGGTTTGGCCCTTGCGAGCTTTGCACCAGCAGCCAGATGGCGGTAAAACCGATCAGCGTACTCCCGGCGTCACCCATAAAGACTTTATAACGACGGCCAAGGATGCCGAGGTTGAGCAGAATATAGGGAACAATGGCCGCCAGCATCGCGAAGCACCAGAAGGCAAGCTCGCTATGGCCGCCTTGATACAGCAGGATCCCCATCGCGCCGAACGACACGCAGGAGAGACCGCCGAGCAGGCCGTCGATACCGTCGACCATGTTAAAGGCGTTAATCGCCGCCCAAACGGCAAACAGCGTCACCAAATAGCCAAACGGCCCCAACTGCATTTCCCAGCCACCAAACACATAGCCGAGGCTGCGCAGATAAAGGCCAGCAAATACCATCATGGCGATGCCGACCAGTGCCTGAATAGTGGCGCGGATCTTGACGCTGATATCGAAGCGATCGTCCAGTGCGCCGACGAAGACCAGGACACCGGCGCAGGTGAGATAGAGTTTGCTGTGCGCAATCGTCTGGTCGGTGATCAGGAAGGCAAAGCAGATGCCAGCGTAAACAGAAATCCCACCCACCAGCGGGATCAGCCCCTGATGACGTTTGCGATAATTAGGCTTATCAACCAAACCAATAGGTTTTGCTGCCTTGCGAGCAACAAATAAAAAAGCCAGAGAAAACAGAAAAACAAAAAGAATTTCAGTACTCATGGTGAGTAAGTTCACGGTTAACAAATCTCTGAAGAAGATGAGGCAGCTTAACATGGGTAAAAAACCGCGCCACATGACCAAGCGACCTTTCAGTCATTTCCTATGACATAGACACTTATCAATGCCCAAAACGTGTCTTGCTTCAACGCATTAATGCAAAAACAGGCACAAATAAGATAAGTTCTCAATAAGTCACAAGAATAACTTACTTTCCTTTACTGTTACTTATCGTATCCGCCAAAAGCAAAAAACGCCACGACTAGGCGTGGCGTTCCTCGAATATTTTACTTATTTATGAGCGTTTCATCATGTCGAAGAATTCATCGTTGGTTTTGGTCATCGCCAACTTGTTAATGAGGAACTCCATCGCGTCGATCTCGCCCATTGGGTGAATGATCTTGCGCAGGATCCACATCTTCTGCAGTTCTTCAGAGGTAGTGAGCAACTCTTCTTTACGCGTACCGGAACGGTTGTAATCGATAGCAGGGAACACGCGCTTCTCGGCGATTTTACGCGCCAGATGCAGTTCCATGTTACCCGTACCTTTAAACTCTTCGTAAATCACTTCGTCCATCTTCGAACCGGTATCAACCAGTGCGGTAGCGATGATGGTCAGGCTGCCGCCTTCCTCAACGTTACGAGCCGCACCGAAGAAGCGCTTCGGACGATGCAGGGCGTTGGCGTCCACACCACCGGTCAGCACTTTGCCTGAGGCAGGTACTACGGTGTTGTAGGCACGCGCCAGACGGGTGATGGAGTCCAGCAGGATGATCACGTCTTTTTTGTGTTCGACCAGGCGCTTGGCCTTCTCGATCACCATTTCGGCAACCTGTACGTGGCGGGATGCGGGTTCGTCGAAGGTAGAAGCGATCACTTCGCCTTTTACCAGACGTTGCATCTCGGTCACTTCTTCCGGACGTTCGTCGATCAGCAGCACCATCAGCACGCAGTCTGGATGGTTGTATGCGATGCTCTGCGCAATGTTTTGCAGCAGCATGGTTTTACCGGCTTTCGGCGGTGCCACAATCAGGCCACGCTGGCCACGACCGATTGGCGCTGCCAGATCCAGTACGCGAGCCGTCAGATCTTCGGTAGAGCCGTTGCCGCGCTCCATACGCAAACGTGAGTTGGCGTGCAGCGGCGTCAGGTTTTCGAACAGGATCTTGTTACGGGCGTTTTCCGGTTTGTCGTAGTTGACTTCGTTAACTTTCAACAGGGCAAAATAGCGCTCGCCTTCTTTTGGCGGACGAATCTTACCGGAAATGGTGTCACCTGTGCGGAGGTTAAAGCGGCGGATTTGGCTGGGAGAAACGTAGATATCGTCGGGGCCTGCGAGGTAGGAACTGTCTCCGGAACGGAGGAAACCAAATCCATCCTGCAATATCTCCAGCACGCCATCACCGAAGATATCTTCTCCGCTTTTCGCATGTTGCTTGAGTATAGAGAAGATAATGTCCTGTTTGCGCAGGCGGGCCAGGTTTTCCAGCCCCATATTTTCGCCGAGAGTAATCAGCTCAGAAACCGGCGTATTCTTTAATTCGGTAAGATTCATAGTGGGGGTTCTTAAACTCGGGGTGTGTCTCGAACTAGTATCGTGAATGGTATGGCAGCGTGTTATACCCATAACCTTTCAAGCTACAACGTGAAATTCATAGGGTATGCGTGCCTGTTACTGGACGTTCGATCGCCGGGCTGCTGGGCCGCCGCAGTAAGAAATGGCTTAGCTGGGGCGCACACGCTGACGGTTTAAGATCGAAGGTGCCTTAAAACTGATTTTTTTGTAAAACCGCTTGATCGTCAAAACACGGGCTCGGTTCACAGTAAAATGCTAGTGCCGATGGTTCAACGTAGAGTAACGCTTAGATTCAGACTCTTTAGATTTAATACTTATGGCAAGTTCAGAATGCAGTATGGTTAAACTTAACACGCTTCTTGGCAGGCGTCTAGCGGTGAATGAAAATCCCCCTCCAGACGCCCGTCACGGGGCTTCCCGCCCTAATTACAGATTCGCGTCCAGGAACTCTTTGAGCTGGCCCTTGGACAGCGCGCCGACCTTGGTCGCTGCCACTTCACCGTTCTTGAACAACAACAGCGTCGGAATACCGCGGATGCCGTACTTAGGCGCGGTAAGCGGGTTTTGATCGATGTTCAGTTTGGTAATGGTCAGCTTGCCGGCGAACTCTTCGGCAATCTCGTCGAGGATCGGAGCAATCATCTTGCACGGACCACACCATTCAGCCCAGAAATCGACCAGGATTGGCCCTTCGGCTTTCAGCACATCGGAATCGAAGCTGTCGTCAGTCAGGTGAATAATTTTATCGCTCATGTTCTACTCCACAGGATTAGGTCTACCTTGTTGGTGTAGCATCAAACCAACTCAGGTGATTTTATTTCACCGCTTTTATTTCAACGGATATGCTTTCGTAAAGCAATAGTTAGCTGATATTCTACCACACTATGAGCAAAACACACTTGACCGAACAGAAGTTTTCCGACTTCGCCCTGCACCCGTTAGTCCTTGAAGCCCTTGAGAAAAAAGGGTTTCACAACTGCACGCCCATCCAGGCGTTGGCATTGCCGCTCACTCTCAGTGGGCGCGACGTTGCAGGTCAGGCGCAAACCGGTACCGGAAAGACGCTGGCATTTTTAGCGTCTACTTTTCACTATTTGCTGTCCCACCCGGCGAAAGAAGGTCGCCAGACCAACCAGCCGCGCGCCTTGATCATGGCGCCTACGCGTGAACTGGCGGTGCAGATCCATTCCGATGCAGAAGCGCTGTCGCAGTCTACCGGGTTGAAGCTTGGCCTGGCCTACGGCGGTGATGGCTATGACAAACAGCTGAAAGTGCTGGAAAGCGGCGTAGATATTCTGGTGGGGACCACCGGCCGTTTAATCGACTACGCCAAACAAAATTATATCGATCTGGGTGCTATCCAGGTTGTGGTGCTCGATGAAGCCGACCGCATGTACGATCTGGGCTTTATCAAAGATATCCGCTGGCTGTTCCGCCGTATGCCTGCGGTCGATCAACGCCTGAACATGTTGTTCTCTGCCACCCTGTCCTATCGCGTACGCGAGCTGGCCTTTGAGCAGATGAACAATGCCGAATATGTGGAAGTTGAACCGGAACAGAAAACCGGCCACCGCATTCAGGAAGAGCTGTTCTACCCTTCCAACGAAGAAAAAATGCGCCTGCTGCAGACGCTGATCGAGGAAGAGTGGCCGGACCGCTGCATCATCTTCGCCAACACCAAGCACCGCTGTGAAGACATCTGGGGCCATCTGGCTGCCGATGGTCACCGCGTAGGCCTGCTGACCGGCGACGTGGCGCAGAAAAAACGCCTGCGTATTCTGGACGACTTCACCAAAGGTAACCTGGATATCCTGGTCGCCACCGATGTCGCCGCACGCGGCCTGCATATTCCGTTGGTGACTCACGTCTTCAACTACGATCTGCCGGATGACTGCGAAGACTACGTGCACCGCATTGGCCGTACAGGCCGCGCGGGCGAAAGCGGTCACTCCATCAGCCTGGCCTGTGAAGAGTACGCGCTGAATCTGCCAGCCATCGAGACTTATACCGGCCACAGCATTCCGGTGAGCAAGTACAACAGCGATGCGCTGCTGAGCGATCTGCCAGCACCGAAGCGCCTGGTGCGCCCTCGTGGCAACAACGGCCCACGCCGTAACTCTTCCGCGCCACGTCGTGGTGGTGCGCCGCGTAACAACCGTAAACGTTCGGGCTAATAGACGACTATGCCAGGTTCCAGCACCCTCTATGCCGCCATCGATCTGGGTTCCAACAGTTTCCATATGTTGGTGGTACGTGAGGTGGCTGGCAGTATCCAGACGCTGGCTCGCATCAAGCGCAAAGTGCGCCTGGCGGCCGGGCTGGATCAGCACAATCACCTGTCACAGGAAGCCATGCAGCGCGGTTGGCAATGTCTGCGGCTGTTCTCGGAACGCCTGCAGGATATCCCGCGCGATCAAATTCGGGTCGTCGCCACCGCAACGCTGCGCCTGGCCAACAACGCGGCCGAATTCCTGCAAACCGCCGAAACTATCCTTGGCTGCCCCGTTCAGGTCATCAGCGGCGAAGAAGAAGCCCGCCTGATCTACCACGGCGTTGCCCATACCACCGGCGGCCCGGATCGGCGTCTGGTGGTCGATATCGGGGGTGGCAGCACGGAGTTGGTCGTAGGGACAGGTGCGCAGGCCGCACAGCTGTATAGCCTTTCCATGGGCTGTGTCACCTGGCTCGAGCGCTTCTTCAGCGATCGCAACCTGGAGCGGGATAACTTCGAAGCCGCCGAACAGGCCGCGCGTGAAAAGGTGCGGCCGATAGCCGCACAACTTCGCCAACATGGCTGGCAGATTTGCGTCGGTGCCTCCGGAACCGTGCAAGCGCTACAGGAAATCATGGTGGCGCAGGGGATGGACGAACGTATTACCCTGCCCAAACTGCGGCAGTTGAAACAACGAGCCATTCAGTGTGGCAAGCTGGAAGAGCTGGAAATCGAAGGCCTGACGCTGGAACGTGCCTTGGTGTTCCCAAGCGGCCTGTCGATACTGCTGGCCATTTTCCAAGAGTTAGGCATTGAAAGCATGACGCTGGCCGGTGGTGCTCTGCGCGAAGGGCTGGTGTATGGCATGTTGCATCTGCCGGTCGAGCAGGATATCCGCAGCCGCACGTTACGTAATCTGCAACGCCGTTACCTGCTGGATATCGAGCAGGCCGAACGCGTCAGCCAGTTGGCAGCGAACTTCTGTTTGCAGACCACCAACGAATGGCAATTGGATACGCGATGTCGTGAACTACTGCATGCGGCGTGCCTGATCCACGAAATCGGCCTGAGCGTCGATTTCAAACAGGCTCCTCAACACGCCGCCTATCTGGTCAGCCATCTTGATTTACCTGGCTTTACCCCGGCGCAGAAAAAACTGTTAGCTACCCTGTTGCAAAACCAGAGCAATGCCCTCGATCTGCCGCTGCTGAGCCAACAGAACGCCGTGCCACCCCGCGTGGCACAGCGCATGTGTCGTCTGTTACGTCTGGCCATCATCTTTGCCAGCCGCCGCCGTGACGATACCCTGCCCGCGGTACGCCTGCGTGCCAACGATGAAGAGTTGCATGTGATTTTGCCGCGCGGCTGGTTGGAACGACATCCGCTGCGCGCAGAGGCGCTGGATCAGGAAAGCCACTGGCAGAGCTATGCCCACTGGCCTCTGTTTTTGGAAGAGCAGTCTTAAAAACGCCCCTCAGCTACCGCCCTTAGCCTTGGCCAGCATCGCCTTCACGCTGGCCAAATGGCTCTGGCCCTTCTCCATCCGCTCCTGCGGGCTAACGACTTTGCGTTCCGACTCCCAGGCCAGATCGTCCTGCGGCAGTTCCAACAGGAAACGGCTGGGTTCCGGCCGCACCAACTCACCGTATTGGCGACGTTCGCGACACAGGGTAAAAATCAGCTCTTTCTGGGCGCGGGTGATCCCCACATAGGCCAAACGCCGCTCTTCATCGACATTATCCTCGTCAATGCTGCTCTGATGCGGCAATAACCCCTCTTCCATCCCCACCAGGAACACATAGGGGAATTCCAATCCCTTGGAAGCATGCAGGGTCATCAGCTGTACCTGATCCAGCTCTTCATCGCTTTCGCCACGCTCCATCATGTCACGCAACGTAAAGCGCGTGACCACCTGGGTCAGCGTCATCGGTTCATCCAGATCGTTGCCTTCCAGCATCTCGGTCATCCAGCCAAACAGCGTGTTGACGTTTTTCATGCGCATTTCGGCCGCTTTCGGGCTGGGCGAGGTTTCAAACAACCAGCTTTCATAGTCGATGCCGCGGATCAGATCGCGCACCGCTGCCACCGGCTCACGCTCTACCATTTGGATGATCCCTTCCATCCAGTGGGTGAAACGCTGTAAAGACTCCAACCCCCGCCCGGTCAGATACTGACCAAGGCCAAGATCGAAGCTGGCGCGGAACAGGCTCTTGTTACGCTGATTGGCCCACTCCCCCAACTTTTGCAGCGTCGCCGGGCCAATTTCCCGCTTCGGCGTGTTGACGATACGCAGGAAGGCGCTGTCGTCATCCTGGTTGGTCAAAACCCGCAGATAGGCCAGCAAATCCTTGATTTCCGGGCGCGAGAAGAACGAGGTGCCGCCAGAAATCTTGTACGGAATGCGGTTCTGCATCAGCATTTTTTCAAACAGCCGCGACTGGTGGTTTCCGCGATAGAGGATCGCATAGTCGCCGTAGTTGGTTTTCTTCACAAAGTGATGAGCGATCAGTTCCCCCACCACCCGCTCGGCCTCGTGATCTTCATTGTTGGCCGTGACCACCTTCAACTCTTCGCCGTAGCCCAGCTCAGAGAACAGGCGTTTTTCAAAGACGTGCGGGTTGTTGGCAATCAGGATATTGGCAGCTTTCAGAATACGTTCGCTGGAACGGTAGTTCTGCTCCAGCTTGATCACCTGCAACGCCGGGAAATCTTCCTTTAGCAGTACCAGGTTCTGCGGACGCGCACCGCGCCATGAGTAGATCGACTGATCGTCATCCCCCACCACGGTAAAGCGTGCGCGGTGACCCACCAGCAGTTTCACCAGTTCGTACTGACTGGTGTTGGTGTCCTGATATTCATCCACCAGCAGGTAGCGGATACGGTTCTGCCAGCGCTCACGCACCTCCTCATTACGCTGTAGCAACAAGGTAGGCAGCAGGATCAGATCGTCAAAATCCAGGACGTTACAGGCCCTCATGTGATCGTGATACAGCCCGTAGCAGTGGGCGAACAGTTTGTCCCGCTCGGAGCGCGCCAGCCCCATTGCCCGCTGCGGATCCACCAGATCGTTCTTCCAGTTGGAAATGGTCGAGATCAGCTGTGCCACCAGAGTCTTGTCGTTTTCCAGCCACTTCTCGGTCAGTTCCTTCAACAACGCGAGCTGGTCTTGATCGTCAAACAGCGAGAAGTTGGACTTCATCCCCAACGCGGCATATTCGCGTTTGATCACTTCCAGCCCCAGCGTATGAAACGTGGAGATCATCAAGCCACGCGACTCTTTGCGCCCCATGGTTTGCGCCACACGCTCTTTCATCTCACGCGCCGCCTTGTTGGTAAAGGTTACGGCGGCAATATGCCGCGCCTGATAGCCACATTGGTGGATCAGGTGGGCGATTTTATTGGTGATCACACGCGTTTTGCCGGAACCGGCACCGGCCAGCACCAGGCAAGGCCCGGTAACGAATTCGACGGCTTGTTGTTGGCTGGGGTTTAATCGCATGGCGCTTTGTTGCTCAATATTGGAGTGCTGGGGAGAGGGATTGTAGCAGAAAGCGCCAAACAGATTTAACAGGTATAATGGCGGCAAATTCTACACGACTGATTGGATTATTAAGATGGCAAAGACCGCTAGCGCGCTGCACATCCTGGTGGATAACGAAACACTGGCCAACGAACTGTTGGCCAAACTCAAGCGCGGTGTCAGCTTCGATACGCTGGCGCGCAAATACTCGAGCTGCCCGTCCAAGCGCAACGGCGGCTCCCTGGGTGAGTTCAACAAGGGGACTATGGTCGCAGCCTTCGATAAGGCGGTGTTCAGCATCCCGTTGCTCAAGCCCTATGGCCCGGTGAAAACCCAGTTCGGCTATCACATCATCAAGGTACTTTATCGCAACTAGGCCCCTCACCCTAACCCTCTCCCACAGGGAGAGGGGACCGATCGAGTTAGGCTGATAATGTCGTGTTCCTTCTGAGCACCGGCTGACTCACCTTGGTTTCGTTGATTTCTCTGCGTAATACCTGCCTTTCTTTTTACTCCCAACTCTCCGAAGCTGCACGGCCTAACCAGGCTCTCCGGGCAGCTCCCTCTCCCTGTGGGAGAGGGTTGGGGTGAGGGGTCAATGATTACTGTGCACTGGCTTCCGGTGCTGCGGTAGCCGCTTCCGCCGGTTTTGGCTCTTCGCTCACTACGGCCGGTGCTGGCGCCATGATGCCGTTATAGGTTTCCTGTAGCTGCTTCATATTCATCTCCGGCTCCCCCTTAGGCTGTAATAGCACCAAGGTGGCATCCTGCGACAGTTGCAGCTTCAGTTCCTGATTCAGCGATTCCAGCGTCAGCGACGACAAGAAGGCCTGACGCAGCTTCTGGTATTGCTCCGGAGCGATATCCACTACGCCACTTTGCTGTGAACGCAGACGCTGGCTCATCAGCACGTCGGTATCAGTGCGGGCATAGGTGGCAAACAGTTTGCTCAACTGATCGGTTTTCTGTGCCAGCAAGGCATTGAACTCATCCTGAGACAGGCCGTTGTTACGCACATTAGCCAATTCGCGGGCAATAAAGGCCAGTCCGCTGTTCAGATTATCATTCGGTGAATTCAGATGGATCGCACACTGGGCGCGTTGGTACTGCACCCGGCAGTCAAAGCCCAGCTTGATGTTTTTCTGCTCGCTCTTTTGCAGCACCTGCTGAATGTGCCAGAACAGGGCTTCACGGGCCATATCACTGCGCCAGTAACGGCTCAGGCTTTGCGAATCGCGAATCGGATGCCATGGCGTATCCCACATGATCGACAGCGTATCCTGCTTCACCTGATCGCTGATCAGACTGACTGGCTGCGGCGGCAGAGGAGTCAGGGTTGGCATAGTTGCCGGCACTTCGCGCTTGCCTTGGAGAGGCGAGAACGCCTTGTTGATCTGTTCGGTCAGGCTACGGCTATCAACTTTACCCACCACGTATAACGTCATGGCATCTGGGGTATACCACTGCTGATAAAATTTCTGTAGTTGCTCGATATTGACAGGCCGCTTGACCGATTGGCCCGGATCGTGTGCCAGTAACGTTGAGCCTTTCAGGCGATAACGCCACCAGCTGTCTTTGGGATCCGGCGGGAAGATACCGATAGGATCCATATTGGCATTCATCACCGCCTCTACCGTTGGCTCATCGATAGCCAGCTTACCCGTGGTATCCGCCAGCCAGGCCAGCGCCTCTTTCAACAGATCGGGGCGGTTATTGGGCAGGCTAAGGTTGTAGATGGTGAAATCATAAGAGCTAATGGCTGGCGGCAATGGCCGTTCACTGTCCACGCTCTGTTGCCACAGCGACTGTAGCTGCGGCTGGGTAAAACTCTCGCTGCGCGTAATCGCAATACGCGGCAGCAAATGGGCAAAACCGATCTGCTGGGCCGACTCCACCAGCGATCCGGTATTGACCATCAACCTTAACTCAACGCGATCGCTCGGGCGCTGTGGTGTATCAAGGATCTGCCAAGAAAAACCGTTATTCAGCTGCCCCTGCTGCCAGGCAGGATCAGGTTGTAGCGCTTCAGCGTGCACGCTGCCGTTGGCCGCAACCAACAGCAGCCCACCCACTAAAAGACGAATTCTGGTGCCCTGCATGTGAACCCCTACTTAATGACTAGCCAATTTTTATGCAAATACGGATATTCCGTTCATTGGAATATAAGGCATCGTCTCGCCGCGATGTTGACGAGTACGGCCTGAACTGTGCGTGGCACAGCAACGATCACACCCTGAGTTTCACCGTAGGGCGGAAAGCGCAAAGTGTACCATTCTGTTAGACCGCGCGCCTTGGCGGATGTCACTCATCACAGTGAAAAATAATAGCTGTAGGGTGTTATGGAGAAAAAATGAACAAGAAGCAAGGGGGAATGACATCGGCTGCCATGGCAGCCGATATTGAAGATAGGAAAAAACTTAGGCAGAAGGCAGCTTTTTGTCAGTAGCAACCTTATCTGTTCTGTTATTCAGCACGTCTTGCAGCTGCTTCTCATCCAGTTGGTTACACCATTTGGCCACCACTACCGTTGCCACACCGTTTCCGACCAGGTTGGTCAAGGCGCGGGCTTCGGACATAAAGCGGTCGATACCGAGGATCAGCGCCAGACCGGCCAGCGGTAAATGTCCTACTGCCGAAATGGTCGCCGCAAGTACGATAAAGCCACTGCCTGTCACCCCTGCAGCCCCTTTCGAGGAGAGCAGCAGCACCACCAACAAGGTCACCTGATGCATGATGTCCATATGGGTGTTGGTTGCCTGGGCAATAAACACCGCCGCCATCGTCAGATAGATCGAGGTGCCGTCAAGGTTGAACGAGTAACCCGTCGGGATCACCAGACCTACCACCGATTTCTTGCACCCCAGATTTTCCATTTTATCGAGCATGCGTGGCAGCACCGATTCGGAAGACGAAGTACCCAGTACGATCAGCAGTTCTTCTTTGATATAGCGAATAAATTTGAAGATATTGAAGCCGTTGTAACGGGCAATCGAGCCCAGCACCACCACCACAAACAGCACACAGGTGACATAGAAGCAGACAATCAGCTGGCCCAGTTGCAACAGGGTGCCCACACCGTATTTACCGATAGTGAACGCCATGGCACCAAAGGCCCCCAGCGGCGCCAGGCGCATAATCATATTGATGATGCCGAAAATAACGCGGGAGAAGCTGTCGATGACGTTAAAGATCACCTGGCCCTTCTCACCCAGGCGATGCAGAGCAAAACCGAACAGCACCGCAAACAGCAGCACCTGCAAGATGTTGCCGCTGGCAAAGGCACCGACCACGCTACCCGGGATAATATCCAGCAGGAAAGGCACGATGCCCTGCTGCGAAGCCTGCTCGGCATAGACTGCCACCGCTTTGGCATCCAGCGTTCCCGCATCAACGTTCATCCCGGCACCGGGTTGCACCACGTTAACGATCACCAAGCCGATCAGCAATGCAATGGTACTGACGATTTCAAAGTACAGCAGGGCAATCGCCCCGGTACGGCCCACGGCCTTCATGCTTTCCATGCCCGCGATGCCGGTCACCACGGTGCAGAAGATCACCGGAGCGATAATCATTTTGATTAATTTAACAAATCCATCGCCCAGGGGTTTCATCTGGGCACCGAGTTCAGGGTAGAAATGGCCAAGCAGGATCCCCAGCGTAATCGCTGTTAACACCTGAAAATAGAGGCTCTTAAATATAGTTGTTTTCATTAGCACATCCTTTGGGGGGGGACAACGCGGCAGGCGGGCAATCACTCGTCCGTCCTGTTTATCGCTTGCGCGGAAAATAACACCCCCATAACAACATGGAAATAACTTGATGGAAAAATCCAGGCCTAATGGTGTGAATTTAAGAGCTGAAACGCGTCAGTCAGTGTACAAGTTCCGGCGTTACGTCAACTTTCCTTTGCATTAACTCAGATTGGGTAGCAGTAGAAACTAGTTTTTGACTGGGGAAATAAAGCGGCCTCTCCCGCCTGAAAAGTACCAGAGGGAGGATAAAAATTCAGCATCAGGTCAACCAGGTCACGCTTTGGCAATCGAGGTAAACTGCGCTTCAAACTCATGACGGGGCAAGGGTTTGGCAAACAGGAAACCCTGGCCAGTACGAATACCGTGCTGTAATAGCCAGTCTCGCTGCGCCGCGGTTTCCACCCCTTCCGCCATTACCGGCAGGTTAAGCACCTCGGAAATCGAGCTGACGATCCGCACCATCGCATCGTCCTCTGGCAGGCCATCGATAAAGCTTTTGTCGATTTTAATCAGATCGATCGGCAAGGATTTCAGACGATTGAGGTAATTCAGGCTGGCATAGCCCATGCCAAAATCATCCAAGGCGATCAACACGCCTAAATCATGCAACTGACGTAGTAATTCCAACGCCTCATCAAGGTCGTGGATACGCACCGTCTCGGTGATTTCCAGCAGCAGCTTATGCGGGTCGATCTGGTGCTCGGCCAGCAGCCGTTTCAACTGGGGCACAAAGTCTTTATGCTGCAGCTGGATCGGCGAAATATTTACCGCCAACGGCAACGTGATGCCCTGGGATTGCCACGCGGCCAGAATACGGCATGACTCTTCCAGCACCCAGTTACCCAGTGGCACGATCACGTCCAACTCCTCCGCCAGCGGGATCACATCCGCCGGGAGAATAATCTGCCCGTCTGGCAGTTGCCAACGCAGCAGGGCTTCCGCGCCGGTCACCTGATTGGTTTGCATATCCCACTGCGGTTGCAGGAATAGCGCAAACTGACCTTGCTCCAAGGCCTGCAAGATCTCGCTTTCCTGCGTCAGACGTTTTTGGGTTTTTTCGGTCAGGCAAGGTTCGAAGAACAGGATCTGATTTTTACCCTCACGATGCGCCGACATCATGGCCGAGGTGGCACTACGCAGCAGTTGCTCCGCGCTTTCCCCCGAATTGGGATAATGGGCAATGCCGATACTGGCGCTTGGCCGCAGCGGCATCTTCTGTTGCAGGTTCAGTGGCGCGTTGATGGCCGCCATCACTCTTCTGGCCAACTGCATGGCGTGAATGGGTTGCTCAATATTTTTCGCCAGGATGGCAAACTCGGCATTGCTCAGCTGTGCCAGCACGCAGTCCACGCCGATAACCTGACGCAGCTTTTTCGCCAGCGTCAGCAACAGCGCTTCACGCATGGATGGGTTCAGCGCGCCGGAGGCTTCATGCAGGGTTTCGATCCCCACGACCAACAGATTAAAGCGCGGTGGCCGCATACTGGCAGCAATATGCTCTTCAAGCAGCGCAGCAAACAGCACCGGATTGGGTAATTCGGTCATCGAGTTATGGGTGCTCAGGCGGCTCATGGCGGTATGCGCCTTGGCCAGCGTTTGCTGGTTGCGGTTGTAATTGCGCACCAGCAAGCCCAATTCATCGTCCTGATGTTGGGCTGGCAACATCAGTTGATGGTAAGGGAGATCTTCCTGAGGGACATTTTCCAGTTCGCGCGCCATGGCTCGCAATGGATAAACCAACAGCCGGTTCATGCACCAGCTAACGGCAATCGACAGGATCAGCGCCAACAGCAGATAGGTCGACAGCATGGTCGATAACGTGCTGAGGATAAACTGATACATGCGGTACGAATCGGCCTGCAACACCAGATAGGCCAGCGGCTGAGGGTTGGCAGGCACCCGCTCAAGCGAATAGAGCGGCACAGAAATCTGTACCGGCAGCTCAAAGATACGCGCCACTAGCGCAGGGACCGGGCGTTCCGGCGGGAAATTGGCATGCAGCGCCTGAAACTCGTTCGGCAGGACGATATCCGCTCGGGTGAGGATCCCCACTGGCTGCAGAGAGTTGAGCACGCGTTTGGTTTCCGGCACATCCATCCGCAGCACGGCTTCTGCCAGAGGCTGACGCACGGCCTGGGCTACATTCTCCAGTTGCTGAGCGTAGTCATCCCTGCGCTGATGCACAAAGTGGAATAACTGGATCACGATGAAGATACAGATCGTCACCAGTGCCACACCAGACACCGCCGCCATCTGCTTAATCGTTAATGAACGCCTGACCCGCAAAAACCTGCACTCCTAGATTGATAAGGACGGATAGAGAGTTATGCCCCCCTCACCCTAACCCACTCCCACAGGGAGAAGGGATTGAATGCTCTAAAACCTGACTCTTGTGCCTGACCGCAGCTCCATATCAGTTCCTGCAAGGAGGGACTGGGGTAAGGGGAAAAATTGCTTGCTGGATAAGCGGCTTGAGTATACTCGATTGCCCCGCGTGTTTTCCTTACCAACCGCCTGGTGGCAGCAGGAAAAGCGCGGGTTTCGGTATTATCCTAGCCGGAATAGCCACAGGGTAGCAAAACTACCCTGTGGGCGACACCACGAATCGACCAATTTCACGTTACTTGAAGTCGGCGTAAGGCGTCAGCGGCTGCGGTGGCAGATCGAGATCGCCCTGCCAACCGGCGAGCGAGTAACGCAGATAAATCAACGCATGGCTCGGGGTATAGTCTTTAGCCTGTTGAATATCGATGCCGGCCCCCAGCGTCCAATGGGAACTGAGGCGGCGTTCGATCAGAGCTCGCAGCGTGTAGCCCACGCCAGAGGAGGAGCCACCACTTTCCACTGCGTCCCTGTCTGGCAGGGAGCTTGGGATCAGTCCTTGCAGGGGATAGCGTTTTTCATCGTTGGTTTTCGAGTGCGAGATCGACACCGATCCCCCCACTTCCCACGACCAGTTTTCCGTGCGCTGGCGATAGTTCACCGGCACCGCCAGCGAAACATATTGCTGCGGGCTGTAATAGCCCCCCTGCCCAAGAGAGTAACCGCTCAAGTCCTTCTGATAGTGCCAGAGCATGGTGCTCAGCCCAACGGTGGCACGGCGGTTATCTTCGTTTATCACCTTATAGTAATAACCGGCCATCAAGCGCTGGCGCTGGTTATCCTCGACATTCTGGCCGGTAAGCTGATGAGCACTGAGATCGGCCCACACGCCGTTGGCTTCACCGCGATCGTAGCTGGCGCTCAGGTTGATACCGGTAGCACGTACGCCGCCCCAGGTAGTGCCGGTGTTCGGATCGCGCGTCCCGCCGAAGGCCAACAGCGAGCTGGTAATCGGCCGCCGTGAGGCGCCCAGCGTCCAACCGATATGATTCCAGTCACCGCTATAGGCCACGCCGCCGACCCAATCCACCACCTCAAATCCCATCGGGGTAGTGCCGATATCGGTTTGCCAATGGTCGTTGGCCCAACCGGCCGCCACGCTAGTGCCGGTGGTTTTTTGCCGTTCGTTACCGCTGCAACCCTGCGTGTTACAGGTGCCAAAGGTTTCGAAGTACTTGCCGTTATTATCGGTCGAGAAGCTGCCCGCGTTCAGTTGGACGGTGTCGGTACGCAGAAACGCCCGGCCGTCATACAGCGGCATATCCAACTGCAACATGGTGTCATGTGCCTGATAATCCGAGATGCCACCGGTGCCGCTCGAACGCCAGTAGTCGTGATCGAGCGTGACCCTGACGTCCTGTTGGCGATAAAGATCGGCGGCATCGGAGCGAATGCCGCGTTTTAGCCAGTCATCCGTCGCGTTATTGCGGGTCAGACGGGTATAACCGTCATTATCCTCAGGAACCGTTGGTGCAATGCCACTGGCCACCATCGCCTGGCGATAATCCTGCTGCGCCGGTTGCGGTTGCAACTGCTTTTGTTCCAGCCTGGCAGCATCACGATACACCAAGGCTTTGGCCTGTCCCGGCGGCTCTTGCTGGGCAGCCACTTTTAACCGTGTGAAGATATCGGTCGCTTTCTGCGGCTCACCCACCGCCGTCCAGGCATTGGCAACACGGCGCTGGCCATTGATCGACTCGTCCGGTTGCACCGGTACCGTTTGCAGCCGTTGGCGGGCCTCGCTCAGCTGACCTTGAGCCACATAGGCTTCAATCTCCCCCAAACGCGCATCCGGATTATTCGGCTCACGAGCACGCACCCGCTGATAATCCGCCAGCGCCTCGTCATACTCTCCCCGCTCCAGCGCCCAGTCAGCCAAGGTCAGGTCGATGCGCGTTGCCGGGGGCTGCTGGCGCAAATAGACGATGGCTGCGGGTTCATCACCGGCAGTTCGGAGCCGTTCGGCATGATCGAGCGTGGCCTGCATCTGCAAACGCTGGGCCATCTCACGCATCCCGTCGTTCCACTGCGCTTTGGGCAAGGTATTCAACTGGGCCAACGCCTGGTTATCACGATCGCTGCCAGCCAGGTACAGCGCATAAGCGTAAACCTGCTGCGGATCGCCGGACTTCTTCGCGGCCAGTTGACGCATCAGTATGTCGGCCTGCTGCGGTTGCCCGGCCTGACGCAGCGTCTGCGCATAGTGGTAGGTCAGCCAGACGTCATCAGGATCCTTCTGGTGCGCCTGCCGGTACTTTTCCGCCGCCTCTGGCCACTGCTGTCGCTGGGCCAGTTCGTCGGCCTGCTGTTTGAGCATATCCAATTGCAGCCCGTCGAGGGTGCTGCGCAGCTTGTTCTGCTGCACGCGGGGCAGACCATTAAGGTAGGCCAGCGCTTTTTGTGGCGACTGCCGCTGGTAGATATTCACCAAACCCCGCACCGCGCTACCGCTGCCCGGATCCAGGCGCAGAGCCTGCTGATAATAGCGCTCGGCGGCAGCATCATCCTTACGGGCGACGGCAACGTCGCCCAGGCCGATCAACGCATCGCTGTCACTGTTATCAATCTGCCGTGCCTGCTGGTATTGTTGCTGTGCCAACGGCAGGTTATTGGCCTTTAACGCCTTGTCACCCGCATCGATCGCCAGCCAGTAACGGGTGGTTTTGATCAGGCTCTGCCATTTGCTGCTGTCGTAGTTATCCTTGTCTGCCTTCTGCGCCTGTTGGAACAGGCTCAACGCCTGCTGCCGGTTGCCGGCGCGGGAATAGGCCAAGCCAAGTGCGCCAAGCACTTCGGCATCATTAGGCGCACTCGATAGCGCTTTTTTCAGTTCCGGGATTGCCGCACGACCGCCGCCTTTATTCACCTGCGCCAGCCCGGTCATGCGCGCGCGATAGGCCGGATCGGCCAACAGCGTCCGCTGGCGCGCCAGTTCCTGTTGCGCGCCAAGCGCCTGCTCACCGCTTTCAAACACACCGAGGAAGCGGTTCAACGCCGCCACGCTCTGCGGGCTGACGGGCAACGCTTTGACCTGTTCCAACCACAAGTCCGCCGCAGAACTGCGGCCTGCGGGATCGGCCGCCACTTGCTGTAACAGTTCATAGGCCTGAGCGTCGCGATCCTGGCTGAACAGCATCCGCGCCAGCGCCATGCGCAGCGTGATGTTGCCGGGATATTGCCGATCCAGCGCCTGTAGTTGCTTTGTCGCTGCTAATTCCTGGCCGGGTAGCCTGGCCACCAGACGCCAATACTCCACCGCCAGATCGAGCGTTGGCAGATTGCCGTGAAACAGCTCGTCGTACTGGGTTTTAGCCTCCGGCAAGCGCCCTGCGGCCGCCATCAGGCGTGCCTGTTGCAGCTTCTGGCGGGTTTCCGGCTGGGTCAGCAGCATGTTCATTTCTGCCTGGCGGAACACCGGCGATTGTGGTGCCACCCCCTTCAGCTTATCCAACTGTTGCTGCGCCAAGACCTGATTCCCCTGCCGCAACGCCAGGCGCATACGCGCCGCTATCACATCAGGATTATTCGGATCCATCAGCTCAAGACGATACAGCGATTGACGTACCAGTTCATCTTTGTTGCTGGCTTCGCCGATGCGTACCTGCTCAAGCAGCCATTGCTCCGGGGCAACGCTCTCGGCACTCTGCGCCTGCGGCAGCAAAGCCAGACTTAAAGGAAACAGGCTTAGCCAGCCTAGTGTGAAGTTGCGCATTGGCTACTCCAGGCGGGTTGAAGTTCACCCTGACGATTGAAACGATAGCGTTGCTGATCCCATCCCTGGCCGAACAACAGCAAAGAGGCGCTGAAATAGGCATCATTACCCAGAGGGTTATCCTGAATACGTTGGCGTTGCACCGCCAGGGCATCAGGCTGTGCGGCCAATAACGGCAACATCGCGGCGGAGAAGCCTACCGGGCCAGTACCGTTGGCTTTTCCGCTAGCTGTATCGACCGTCTCCGGCACTGCACCAAGCTGGGCGGTAAGGCGTACCATCGGTTGGAACTGCTTCATCAGCGCCGCTTTATGGGGATCGTCGTCCGCCAACATCCCGGCCCAGAGATAAACGCGGATGGCGTCATAGCTGCCGACATCAGGTTTGACGGGATCGGGCTGCCAGCCTTTGCCCGCTTGCCACTCGGCCCAGTCTGGTGAAAATCCTTGCGGAGCCGTTTCCAACAGCAACCGCTGGCTGGTTTTCTGCATCGCTCGCCACGGCCCGTTCAATTGGGCAAAGCGGGCCAGCAACTGCGGCGGTAAATAGCTGGGGTTCAAGCGCCAGCGATCCTCAGCCACAAAACCCATCTTCCCCGGCAGCAGCATCAGCCCCAAACCGGGGATATTCGCCACCTCTTCACGGCCAATCCGTTGCAACAACAGCGTGCCCAATGTTTGATAGCGGCGGCTTTGCCACAGCCGCCCCGCCTCCAGCAGGTTATACGCAATCCACAGATCCGCATCGGCAGCCGAGTTGCTGTCCAGCACCTTCCAGGCCTTGTTATCATCCTGCCCCCACAACCAAGCCGGCAGATGTGCGCTCAGGTCACCAGAGGCGAGATTGCTCTCCGTCCACGCCAACAGCTTATCGAAGGCAGGCCGATCGTTGGCCACCAGCGCGAAGAACATGCCATAGCTCTGCCCTTCGGACGTGGTAATGCGCTTCGGGCTGCTGGGATCGATTACCCGCCCTTCCTCGCTAAGATAAAACTGTTGGTACTGCTGCCAGGCAGGCCAATCACAGCTTGCCGCCGTGCTGAACGCACAAAGCAACATCAGACCAGGTAGCAGGCGGCGCAGGCAAATCCCCATCATGGCAATTAATCCCGATCTTCCGGTGACAGACGACGACGGCTAAAGGCCTTCAGACCACGCCGCAGCAACAGAGCCATCATTACCACTACCAGCGCGGCTATCGCGCCCAGCAACAGTGGATGCGTCGACAACGCGAACCATATACGTTCCCACCACGGCAGATGGCCAACGTAGTAAACATCCCCCACACGCAAACTATCGACGCCGGACTCACGGATCACCGCCACGGAACCAAACATCGCCGCACGCTTACCGCTGTCTAACTGCGCATTGTTCAGTAACTCATAACCCCGTGGGCTGTCTGCCAGCAGGGCCACAATACTGCGCTGATCGTGGAACGGGGACTGCACGCCGATCACGGCCGCCATCGCCCCTTCCGAGCTGATGGTGGTTTTACTGCCCGGTGTGGCGTCGTCCTGCTGCACATCCATACTCGGCAGCGGCAGTTGGCGCATCGGCATTTTCACCCAGCTCAGCGTCGCCTCTACCAGCAGATTGATTTTCTTGTCATCACGCAGTTCCGGTGGAATGGTGCCGATCAGCAGGATATCGGCGTCCTTATCCTTGGCCTGCGACCAGTCATCGGACAGCGAGAAAGCCAGCGCCGGATAACCGGTTTGCGCCCCCATGTTACCCATGGCGTTGAGCAAGGCGCTCACTTGAGCGGGTTGTGGCTGTTTGTTCACCAGCACCAACGTTTGCGACAGATCTGCCAGGCGGCTGAAAGGGAAACCGGCGTTGGCAAAGGAGCGTAGATCGGGCATGGTAATAAAGTGACGATAGCCGGAGAAATCGATGGTGGAATTGCCGTCGATCACCGCATGGTTCGGCGCCAAGGAATAGGTTTCGCAACGCCCTTCGGCACCGCTGGCCAGCAGCGTGGTGTAATCGAAGTCAAAGCGCAACTGGTTGGTCGCCCCCAACTTCAGTACCGGAATATTGACCACCTTGTCAGAATCTAGCAATCCCTGGGCCAGCGGCAGGCGCAACAGCTGTGCGCCCTTCTCATGCTCCGGCACCAGGGCATAGGACTGCACAAACTGATTGTTCAGGCTGATGCTCAGGCGGGAACCATCTTCAATACGCGGCGAGGTATAGCGGTATTTCAGCTGCATATCGATGCCGTTGCTGTGGATCAGGAACAGATCCGGCGGCAGGTTCATCGACAGTGAGATCGGCCCAGGTTCGACGCCGTTAGTCTGCAACTGCTCGGCATATTGCTGCAGTTCGCTGAACTTCATCGCACGATCGGTACGCACCCAGTTTGGCGCATCGTACGGCTGGCGAACGGCCAACTGTTCAACCTTATCCACGCTCAGATTCTGGCCACGGAACAGAATATTGCCCTGGGCGATGCCCTTCACCGCCGTGATCAGGTCGTTATCATCACGGCCCTGCACCAACAGCAGCTTCACATAGGGGTTATCCGGGTGGCTGATCATCTCCACCGTCGGCCCGTTGACCGCCGGATAATCTTTCAAGAAGTCCGGGCGCTGTTTATTGGTGGCAAACACGATGGTGTGCTGGCTTGGCAAGCGGTTAAACAGCGTCGGGAAGGACTGGCCGCGCCATTGCGCCTGAGTGCCGAACCAGGAGGCCAGGATCCCCGCCGCCCGCTGTTGTTCCAAATCCGGCTGCCCGGCAAACACCATCGGCAGCGTTAATGGCCGATCGTCGCGGTTGTCAAAGAAGGGTTCCGGGAAGTGGGAAAGCTCATTTTTCACCGGCAGCGTCTGGTAACGCAGGCTCAGCGAACTGGATTTGCTGACGTCCAGCCACAGCGTGCTGTTGGCCGGGTTCTCACAGATGTTCTGGTAATGGCCGACAAACACCAGGCGAATGCGGTTAAAATCGGTGATATAGCGCGGATCGATCGGCAACTGGACACGATTCGGCTTACCCAACTGCTCCTTGGCGATGGTGATGACCCCCATCAACTCATCGTTGAGGTAGATCTTGACGTGCGACTCCACCGGGATCAGCGACGGTGAAGGGGTAAACTCCAGGTCCAGCAGCGCCTGCGAAACTACTTCGTCACTGCGCACGCTAAACTCAATCTGGCCTTCAGGGCGGGTGCCACGCAGGATAAAGGTGCCAGGCGGTGGTGCTACCTCGGTAAACGGCAGTTTTACATCGCGCACCGGCGCATCGGGTGCTTGCGGCACCACCACTCCCATAGGTTCAGTGAGCGAAACTTCGGCCACGGTACTCGGGGGCGAAGTCACGCCAGCCGCTGGTGTGGGGGCCGTTTCCGCCTGAGATAAGCTACTGATGCCTAAGGCCAGCGCGGTAAACCAGTTTATTTTTCTCGTCATCGTATCATCATCAATGTTGGGGCCGGTTCGCCGGGCTTGCGAACGGGCAGTTACGATACACAGCCTATGCCACAGCCTCTGGGGCCGTAGGAGCGCGGTCTCTTCCTACGCCATGCGGAATAAATGACAGGATCCAGGTGGCCAGCGAGGTCAGGCCAAGCAGGATCTTGCGCAACGTTGGCGGCGCATAGTCCGCCATGCGCCGGTAGCCGTGAAAACCTAGCATCAGTACGTCCCGCAGGCTGTCCACTGGCCGGTCTTCCGGGAATGCGTCTTGCCACAGTGCCCAGGTATCCGCCCGGGCAAAGGTGCATTGAATAAATTCGATATGTTGGCGGGTCGAGAGTTCGACCAAGCGGACCCCCACCGAGCGGCCATGAGATCGCGTCACCACGCAAGGGAAGCTGAACTCCTGCTGGCCACGTTTAAGCAGCAGCGCAATCTGGTCATGCTCTTGCAACCGATCCGCTACACGCATTTCGATACCCACGCCACCATCGGAGTAATCACGCAACGTACAGGGGAACAGATGTCCGTCAGCCCGGGCTATCGCGGCAGGCATGGCGATCTCTACGCGATGCGATTGCCGTACCTGCCTGGCCTCCACCGCCACGGCCACCGCTCCACCGAGGATGGTCATGTTGTAGATCACCCAAATCAGGCTGATCACCACCGTCATCATCTCGTCCGTCGGGCCGTAGAAAAAGCGCCACACGCCAAAACCCAGACCTGCCAGATTGAGTGTCACCAACAGCAGGTAAGGCCGGGTGATCACCCAATCAACGTGCTCTTGCGTAACCAGCCCGCCTTTGGCGGTGACGTTGAACTTGCCTTTATGCGGGTTGAACAAGGCCACGGTGGTCGGTCGAGCGATATACCAGGCCAGCACGGTTTCGTAGATTTCACTCCAGAAGGAGTGGCGGTATTTACCCTGAATACGTGAGTTGGTCAGGCTGGCGTGGATCATGTGGGGCAGCACATACAACGCAATCGCCAAGGCTGGCGCGAAGATGATGTAAGCATGCATCAACAAAAACGCCAGCGGCGCGGTCAGGAAGATCAGGCGCGGAATACCGGACAGGAAATGCAGCATCGCGTTGGCATAGCACAGGCGCTGGGCAAACTTCAGCCCTTTGCCCAGCAGGGGGTTATCCAAACGGAAGATCTGCACCATGCCGCGCGCCCAACGAATACGTTGGCCGATATGGGCAGACAGGCTTTCCGTTGCCAGCCCGGCGGCCTGCGGAATACGGATATAGGCAGAGGTGTGGCCAAGACGGTGCAGACGCAGCGAGGTATGGGCATCTTCGGTCACCGTTTCCACCGCGATACCGCCGATCTCATCTAATGCCGTCCGGCGCAAGATGGCGCAGGAGCCACAGAAGAAAGTGGCATCCCACATATCATTGCCGTCCTGCACAAGCCCATAAAACAAAGTACCTTCATTCGGCGTCTGGCGAAAACGCCCCAGGTTGCGCTCAAACGGGTCGGGCGAAAAGAAGTGGTGCGGCGTTTGCAGCATCGCCAGCTTCTTGTCTTTAAAGAACCAACCCATGGTCAGTTGCAGGAAAGAACGCGTGGGAACGTGATCGCAGTCGAAGATGGCAACAAAATCACCGCTAGCGTGCTTGAGCGCATTGTTGATATTGCCCGCTTTGGCGTGTTCATGAGTCGGCCGGGCGATGTATTTCACCCCGACCTCGGCGGCAAAGGCTTTAAACTCTGGCCGGTTACCGTCGTCGAGGATATAGATGTTGATTTTGTCTTTCGGCCAATCGATACCAAGCGCCGCATACACGGTGGGTTTCACCACGCCCAGATCTTCGTTGTAGGTCGGCACCAGCAGATCGACGGTCGGCCAGGTGTTACTGTCGGCAGGCATCGGCACCGGCTGGCGATTCAACGGCCACACGGTCTGGAAGTAGCCCAGCACCAACACGACCCAGGCATAGGTTTCCGCCGCCAGCAATAGCAGGCCGCAGGTCAGGCTGAGCGGATCGTCCCAGTTCAGCGTTGAGGTATAGCGCCACCATAAATAACGGCAGGAAACGGTCAGCGACAGCACAATCAGCATCAGGCTGGGTAACCGGCCCGGGATACGCCGCACCACCATGGCAATACACCACAACAGCAGCACAAAAATAAACTGGGCGGGCAGTTCAAAGGGCTGGGAAATGCACAGCAGAGCCAGCAGCCCGGCCAATAGGCCAGCAAAGATAAACAACACCCGACGCACCCGGTGATTCATCCGATTAAGGCGTTGCACCGTACGCTCCTCCATTCCGGCACCCTGCAGGCGTTGCGGCAAGCTTTGCAACCAGTTGGCATAACGCAGTTGCAAACGGTGCCAACCGGCAAAGTAGGATCGTCCCATCGGTGCCGGACCGCTGTGGGTCACTAGCAGCCAAAACCCCTGTAACAAATAACGCAGTGCATCTGCCGGGCGTGGACGATGAGGAGAAATATGGGGGAACCAATAGCTTTGGCCTGCCTGCACCTTTTGCCAACTAGGGGACTCAAACCGCAGCAACAGCCAGCCGATGGCCACCATCAGGGTCGTGAGGCCAGCGGTAAATGCCGGAGCCCCCGCATGGCGATAAGCGCGGTAGCGTTGTTGCACCGCCCGGTGAACGGGAGGCACCAGCAGCAGGCTCAATACCCTGCTCATACCTCGGCGTCCTGCAGGTTGAGCAGACACCAGTTGGCCAGCGTCAGCACTTCGTCGGCCGCCAGACTTTCCGGTCGATACTCTCCCAGCGGCTGCTTGACCGCCATCGCTTCCGCCAGCGCTTCATCACGATGGATCACCAGCGGTAACAGACCTGCCAGCGTTTGCAGCCACAGCTGGTGCAGATCTTGTTGCAACGGACTGGTCGAGGAGTAGTGATTAATCAGCAGGTGGCACCCCGTAGGCAACGGTTGCTGATGTAGGCGCGCATGGCAATTCGCATCGGGGTTAAGCAACAGGAAAACCTGGTCGGCCAACGCCAACTGCTGCTCAATCTGGGGACCGTCACCCGCCGGAATATCCAGCAAGATCCAGCGATACTGCCCAGAAGCACGCAGCTGAGCCAGAAAATCATGCCAACGTTGTGGAGTATCACTCTGTTGCTGCCGGGCTTTGACCCGTTCGGCTACGCTTAACTGGCCAAACGGCAGAAAATCGAGTTTTTTACCGTAACGCATTGCCCCTTGCTGCCAACCGATGCCATCCAGCTCTGCACGAGCCCAGCCCCGGTTCAGTTCGAAGGGCATATTAAAGTGTAATCGCAGCAGGTTGTCCGGTGACAGGTCAATCGCCAGTACCGACTCGCCCAACTGCTGTAGCGCCCAGGCTAACGCCGCAGTGATTGACGTGGTGCCAATACCGCCTCGAACCCCTTGCAGTGCAATGACCGGCATGACTCAAGCACTCCCCGTCTTGTTGGCCAGCTCCGCCAACAGCGGCCAGCGGACCATCATTTGTGCTAGCCGTTCCTGGCGTGCAATATCGATGTAGTTTAACTTGGGCAACGAAAAAGCGCGGCTCAAAGCCTGCAGATCGTCCTGAAGTTCTACCGAAGCTTTCTCCCGAAGCCCTCTTAACGCATCATTATTCATCTTGCCGCCTCATAAAATAGGCTAATGTTAAATGACTATAGCAACGTTCGGAAAAAATTGGGCCAATAAGATGAATCTTAACGGGTATTATCCCTCTAATGGCTAGATTTGCTATGCTAACTGTGACATTACGCTTTTAAAGTGACCCGATCGGGTTTGGTCTACGCCACTTTCAACAAAAGTAGAATAAATCTATGGCGCACTCTTTTTCATTAGGCATCCGACGGATTTGGCAAGAATTGTCGGCTATGCAAACCCCAGGCTTTTACTGGGTGAATATCGATCGCCAGAACGATGCCAATCTGTTTTGCCGGCAGATCATCGCCGCCCAGGAAGAAAATGCCCAGTTGGCACTGATTTGTAGCGGCAATCAGGCAGACATCTTATTGGCCACGCCTCTTTCCCCTGCGATTACAAAATTCCCTTTATATAGCCTGCCAGAAAAAAAGGCGGCGCTACTGCATTTGGCTGACGATCTGATGCGTGAGCTAAAACCCAGCAACCGCTTACTGATCCTGTTGGCCCACGCTAGCCTGTGGCAAACTTTTACCAGCGATGAAATGCGCAACTGGGCCGCTCAACTCGGCCAATGGTTACACCAGCGGCAGTGTACGCTGGTGATACTCAGCCACGGCAGCGGCGTGAGTAAACTCAAAGGCCAGCTAGCCGCCGAGCACCGCATTCTCAACGGCCTGGCCAGCCTGCAGGGGCTGCAAGGCAGTGCCCAGTATCTGGTGCACTGGTGGAGCACGGCAAACGGCATCAATGCCAATCAGTTGTTCACCCTGACCGAAGGCCCGGAAGGCTGGCAAGGGGCAGACGACAGTAACCAACCCTCCCCTACCCCGGAACGCAACGACGAGGGCCTGTGCCTGGCGGAACAACGCATTCTCGAGGGCGCCCCGCCGCTATCGGCCAGTTGGCAACTGTTTGAGGACAATACCAAGTTGATGCAGCGTGGCATGCTGACCATCGCCGCCACGCTGATCTTCGCCCTGTATCAAAGTGACGAAATTGACGAGTTGGCCCATCAGATCCATAGCCTGCGCCGCAGCAGGGGCGACGGACTGAAGATTGTGGTGCGCGAGATGAGCGCCAGCCTGCGCTACAGCGACGAACGCCTGCTGCTGGCCTGCGGTGCCAATCTGATCGTGCCCCACGTGGCACCGCTTTCCAATTTTTTGACCATGCTGGAAGGTATCCAGGGCCAGCGACTATCGCGCCATATTCCGGCGGATATCGATAACCTGCTCGCCGGTTTGCGGCCAATGCAACTGAAAGGCTACCTGCCGCTGGAGGAATTCAGCCGGGCGGTGACTTCCCTTATGGAAAATACCCTGTTGCCGGAAGATGGCAAAGGGGTGATGGTCGCCCTGCGCCCAGCACCGGGGTTGAGCGCCCGCCAGTCGATGACGCTGTGCCATTTGCGGCGTTTTGGCGACATCATGACCGTGGCGCAGAATCGACTGTTCCTGTTCCTTTCCACCTGCCGGATTAACGATCTGGATACCGCACTGAAATTCGTCTTCCGCCTGCCAGTGAGTGAGGCGTTCAGTAACCGAGTAGTGTGGCATCTGGATGTAGATATTATCGATAAAATCAGGCTGATGCGGCAGCATATCGAGTTTTCGCTCCCCGCCAGCAAGCTGCAATCGGCCGCTGTCACCACCCACGCCGTAGAAACGGAACACCAGACCGAACGCCGGGAACCCATTCCCTTCACCCTGATGAGCCTCGGGCAGGAGGAACAGCCATGAACGCACTTGACGATATCGTGCAACTGGTGATCCTGTGCGCCATAGTGTTTATCCCTACGGGATACCTGCTGCATCGCCGTTTCCCTAACTGGCACCGATCTTGGCAGAATTTGTTGTTATCACCGCGCTATTTAAAGTCGGCAGGGCTATGGGTGCGCGCAGGTTCCACCTCTCAAATCAAGCGTAAAAAATAACCATGAGTGACAATAAAATAACGCAACCTAACAATACCTTATGGCGATACTGGCGCGGTCTTGGCGGCTGGAACTTCTATTTCCTGGCCAAGTTCGGCCTGCTGTGGTTCGGCTATCTGAACTTCCATGCGCTGCCCAACCTGGTGTTTATGGCCTTTTTACTGATGCCGATCCCGTCGCCGCGCTGGCACCGCTGGCGTCACCTGATCGCCATTCCTATCGGTATCGGTTTGTTTTACCACGATACCTGGCTACCGGGGATTAACAGCATCCTTAGCCAGGGCTCGCAGCTCACCGGTTTCAGCGCGGATTATCTACTGGAGCTGACCAACCGCTTTATCAACTGGCAGATGATTGGCGCCGCCTTCGTGCTGCTGATTGCCTACCTGTTCCTGGCCCAATGGATACGCATCACGGTATTTACCGTGGCGGCATTGGTGTGGTTGAACGTGGTCAATATTGCTGGCCCGGCGGTCTCCTTGCTGCCTGCCACCCATACCGCTACGGTGACGGATACCCCGTCTACACCGGCCACGGCGAGCACGCCAGGCGGCAATCTGCCTGCGGCCAATGGCCCACCGACCAATGCCAACCTCACGGCCTACCTGGAGCAGTTCTACCAGCAGGAAAAAGCCCGAGCGACCACCTTCCCGGCCACCTTACCCGCCGATGCCCAGCCGTTTGACGTGCTGATCATCAACATCTGTTCGCTGGCCTGGGCCGATCTGGACGCCGTCAATCTGCGCAACCATCCGCTGTGGGCCAAGATGGACATTATGTTCACCAACTTTAACTCAGCCACCGCGTACAGCGGCCCGGCGGCCATCCGCCTGCTACGCGCCAGCTGCGGCCAGCCTTCGCATCACGATCTGTATCAACCCGCCAATCAGCAGTGTTATCTGTTTGACAACCTGGCCAGGCTGGGCTTTAAACAACAGTTGATGCTGGATCACTCTGGCGTGTTCGGTAATTTCCTGAAAGAGCTGCGTGAGCAAGGTGATATGCAGGCTCCGCTGATGTCCCAGGCAGGGATCGGCAATGAGCTGGCCTCATTCGACGGTGAACCAATCTATAACGACCTACAACTGCTCAACCGCTGGCTCGATCAGCAGAAACAGGGCGGCGATGCCCGCACCGCCACCTTCTTCAACCTGATCCCGCTGCATGACGGCAACCGCTTTGTCGGGGGTAAACAGACCGCCGATTATCAGCCTCGAGCGCAAAAGCTGTTTGATCAGTTGAACACCTTCCTTGATGAGCTTCAGAAATCCGGACGCAAGGTGATGGTGGTGATCGTGCCGGAGCACGGTGCGGCGCTGGCGGGCGACAAAATGCAGATGTCTGGCCTGCGGGATATCCCAAGCCTGAACATTACCCATACGCCGGTTGGTATCAAACTGGTAGGGATGCAGGCCCCGCACCAGGGCAGCCCGGTGGAGATTAAAACGCCGAGCAGCTATCTGGCGCTGTCTGAGCTGATTTCCCGTCTGGTGGATGGCAAGGTATTCAGCGCGCCAAGCGTCGACTGGCAAGTGCTGACGCAGAACCTGCCGCAGACTGCGGTGATCTCGGAGAATGACAATGCCATCGTGATGCAGTATCAGGGCAAGGCGTATATTCGCCTTAATGGCGGGGATTGGGTGCCTTATCCCCAGTAACTGGTGAAGGGAGTTTTGCGGTTATAGACTGAAACTGCAGACATTCCCTCACCGGGCTCAAAATATAGGGGCGCGGCATGCTGCTCCCCGTTTTGAGTTGATTGGGGAATTTTTGCAATCTTCGGTTAATTAGACCTGGCTCGAGACCAAAGCACCTTCGATCAGATATGGAAGACTCGCCCACCGCCTTCCGGCATCTCTACAGTCAGACTCAACTTCCCACCCATAGCTTCAATATAGCGTTTTAGCGTCGCTAACTTTACGTCATTACCACGCTGCTCTATTTGTGCAACCGCGGATTGGCTTACGCCCATAGCTTCGGCCAGGCTTTTCTGTGACAGTTGCAGCTCATCACGCATCAGTTGCAAACCTGTTTCTAGCATCATTTCGTCGGCCATTTCCTTGATACGGGCTTGGCTCTCAAGAGAACGGGCAGCGACTGCATCACGTAACGTTTTCATTTGGATACCTCTTGTGTGGCTAAATACGCCGTAAATTCATCATCCGCTATTCGGATCATTGTCTCGTAAAAACGCTTATCATTACTTTTATCACCAGCGCACAACACAATGGCTTGGCGTTTGGGGTCGAAAACAAAAAAGGCACGGATTGGGCGGCCCGAATACTGAACACGCAGCTCTTTCATATTCTTGTATCTTGAACCTTTTACCGTGTCAGCGTAAGGACGTGGCAGTTGAGGCCCATACGTCTCCAGGTTCATCAGGTCAGCCAGTACCTTCTCCTGCATCCCTTCTTCCTGCTCTTGCAACCAAGAATCAAATGTCGAGGTAAAAATAACAGTCCACAAAGCCCTCTCCTTTATAAGCTACAACTTATAATTAATTCTATAAGTCATAACTTATAGCGTCAACAATATCGACTAAAAAGTAATCACCATGGGATTTGCTTCGCATCTATAAGTAAAAAAACGCCGGTATCGCTACCGGCGTCAGATTGAAGATCGAGTGTTAATGTCGCTGAGGTAACCGGGCGCAGCACGCAGAGTATCTAGGTTGCGAGCCCGGTTAGTAGCCTCAAGACCCAGCAGCTTCGTCCTGGTCGACGGCAAAGCAGGCCACCATCTGATCGCCATACTGCTTGAGCTGCGGTTGCAGCTGGGTGCAGGTGCCAAAGGCACGGCGGCAGCGGGCGTTAAACGCACAACCCGGCGGTGGGTTCATCGGGCTTGGTAGCTCGCCGGTCAGCTTGATACGCTCCCGGCGCATGTCCGGGTTCAGGCGCGGTGTAGCGGAAAGCAGTGCCTGAGTGTACGGATGGCGCGGATTGTTGAAGATGGCGTCTTTACTGCCCTTCTCCACGCAGCGGCCAAGGTACATCACCATCACTTCATCAGCAATGTGCTCCACCACCGACAGATCGTGGGAGATGAACACGTAAGACAACCCCAGATCCTGTTGCAGATCCATCATCAGGTTCAATACCTGCGCACGCACGGACACGTCCAGCGCAGAGACCGGCTCATCGGCAATCACCACGTCCGGGTTGAGCATCAGCCCACGCGCAATGGCAATACGCTGACGTTGGCCGCCGGAGAACATATGCGGGTAACGGTCGTAATGCTCGGTTTTCAGGCCGACCTTCGCCATCATCTCCAGCGCTTTCTCACGCCGTTCGGCGCTGCTCAACGAGGTGTTGATCAACAGCGGCTCCTCGAGGATCTGCCCCACCTTCTTACGAGGGTTAAGCGATCCGTAAGGATTCTGGAACACGATCTGGATCTTCTGGCGGCGCAGCTTCTCTGCCGTCACGTCCGGCTTAAGCAGATCTTGCCCCTGATAGTACAGCTCACCACCGGTAGGGATTTCGATCATGGTCAGCAGGCGGCCCAGCGTGGACTTGCCACAGCCAGACTCCCCAACCACCGCCAGGGTTTTACCACGCTCAAGGGTAAAGGAAACCCCGTCCAGCGCCTTCACCAGTCGTTCCGGGGCAAACAGCCCCTTCTTGACCGGGTAGTGTTTTTTCAGGTCAATGGCCTGCAATAAAGGGTGGTTCTGGCTCATACGGTCGGCCTCCCCGCATCATCCAGCGGTGTGTGACATTTAACCTGACGGCCGGGAATGCTGCGCAATTCCGGCTCTTCTTCGCGACAGTGTTGGGTAGCATACGGGCAACGCGGGTTCAGCAAGCAGCCTTCCGGCCGATCGTACTTGCCCGGCACCACACCAGGCAGCGAGGCCAAACGAGCCTTGTCGGTAGCAAACTCCGGCAACGCACGCAGCAGCGCCTGGGTGTACGGGTGGCGCGGCGAACGGAAAATTTCTACCGCCTTGCCAGATTCCACCACTTGCCCGGCGTACATCACGATGATGTGGTGCGCCGCTTCCGCCACCAGCGCCAGATCGTGGGTGATCAGCAGCAACGCCATGTTTTCACGCTGTTGCAGCTCGAGCAGCAGCTCAATGATCTGGGCCTGAATGGTCACGTCGAGCGCGGTCGTCGGTTCATCCGCAATCAGCAACTTGGGCCGGCAGGCGATCGCCATGGCGATCATCACACGCTGGCTCATCCCGCCAGAAAGCTGATGAGGGTAAACGTCCAGCCGCGAGGCCGGATCGGGAATGCCTACCTGATTGAGCAGGTCGATAGCACGTTGGCGACGAGTGCGGCGATTACCGCCCTGATGCACCTTCAGCGCTTCCATAATCTGGAAACCGACGGTATAGCACGGATTCAGGCTGGTCATCGGGTCCTGGAAGATCATCGCGACTTCAGAGCCCACCAGCTGGCGGCGCTCTTTTTCCGAGATTTTCCGCAGATCCTGGCCGTTGAACTCCAGCTTATCGGCCATCACCTTGCCGGGGAAATCGATCAACCCCATGATTGCCAGCGAACTGACGGACTTACCGGAGCCGGATTCGCCGACGATGCCAACCACCTGCCCCTGTTCTACGCTGTAGCTGATTCGGTCTACCGCGCGGAACGGCGCACCTTCGTCACCGAAGTGCACCGAAAGCTTGTCTACATTTAATAACGCCATTCTCTCTTCCTCTGTTACTGCTTGAGTTTGGGGTCGAGAGCATCACGCAAGCCGTCCCCCATCAGGTTAAAGGCCAAAACCGTCAGCAGAATGGCCACCCCTGGGAAGGTCACAACCCACCAGGCACTTTGCGCGAACTGCAACACGTCGGAGAGCATAGTGCCCCACTCCGGCGTTGGCGGTTGCGCACCCATACCCAGGAAGCCGAGAGCGGCCATATCCAGAATGGCGTTCGAGAAACCGAGAGAAGCCTGCACGATCAGCGGTGCCAGGCAGTTTGGCAGGATATTGACGAACATCTGACGCGCCGCCCCAGCCCCCGCCACGCGGGAAGCCGTCACGTAATCGCGGTTCACTTCCACCAGCACCGCAGCGCGAGTCAAGCGGACATAGTGCGGCAAAGCAACGAAGGTCAGCGCCAGCGAGGCGTTAACGATCGAGGGCCCAAACACCGCCACCAGCACCAACGCCAACAGCAGGCTTGGCAGTGCCAGCATGATATCGACCACGCGCATGATGATGGCATCGACTACGCCGCCGAAATAACCGGCCAACAGGCCGAATACCACGCCCATCACCAGCGAAAGCACCACCACCAGGCAGCCGACCAGCAACGAGAGCCTGGCACCGTACATCAGCCGCGACAGCACATCACGGCCGACATCGTCGGTACCCAGAATAAACTTCCAGCTGCCGCCATCCTCCCAGACCGGCGGTCTAAGCAGGGCATCACGGAACTGTTCGGCAGGCGCATGTGGAGCCAGGAACCCGGCCCCCACGGCAACCACCAGCATGACCACGATATAAACCAGGCCAACGACGGCCCCTTTGTTGCGCTTGAAATAGTGCCAAAACTCCTGGAACGGGGTCATTGGCTTCGGCGCACCTTTCACTACAGACTCGGTCATTTGAGACATCAGAGCGCCCCTTATTTCTTGTGGCGAATACGCGGGTTGACCACGCCGTAGAGCACGTCTACCAGCAGGTTAACCAGAATAATCATACAGGCGACCAACAATACGCCGCCCTGAACAACCGGATAATCACGGCGTTGCAACGCATCCATCAGCCAGCGGCCAAGCCCCGGCCAGGAGAAGATGGTTTCGGTCAGGATCGCCCCGGCCAGCAGGGTACCAACCTGTAGGCCGATCACCGTCACCACCGGCAGCAAGGCGTTACGCAACGCATGCACCACGATCACCCGCATACGGCTCACACCCTTGGCGCGCGCAGTACGGATATAGTCTTCACCCAGCACTTCCAGCATGGAGGAACGGGTCATACGCACGATAACCGCCAGCGGGATGGTGCCCAACACGATGGCAGGCAGGATCATATGCATCACGGCGTCGATGAAATCACCCGGCTCACCCCAGAACAGGGTGTCGATCAGCATAAAGCCGGTCAGCGGCAGGCTGTCATCGAGGAAGACCGTATCGCTTATTCGCCCCGATACGGGCGTGAGGTTGAGCTGTACCGAGACCAGCATGATCAGCATCATGCCCCACCAGAAGATCGGCATTGAATAGCCGGTCAGGGAGAGACCCACGGCGGTATGGTCAAACACCGAACCTCGCTTGACGGCCGCCAGCACCCCCACCGGGATACCGACAATCACCGCGAAGAGCATCGCGCACAGGCCCAGTTCCAGGGTGGCCTTAAAGCGCGGCACAAACTCTTCCCACACGGAGATACGGCTTTTGAGGGACGTCCCCAAATCGCCATGCAGCACGTTGGTGACGTAATTGAAGTATTGGTGATAGAGCGGTTTATCCAGCCCCATCTCTGCCATGAGTTGTGCATGGCGCTCTGCGGAGATCCCGCGTTCCCCGGCCATAATGGTCACCGGATCGCCGGGGATCATATGGACGAATGCAAAAGTCAGCAACGTTATGCCGATAAACGTTGGGATAACTAACCCCAAACGTCGGAGTATGAACTGCAACATATCCCGAACTCTCTGTATAAAGTGCCTGGCAGCTCATCGTCCGCCAGGCTTATTAAAACTCACACGCTTCACGACATTCTTCTGGGGACGGGAATGCAGGGGCGCAACGTATTGCGCCCCTGCAGATTAACTATCCCAGTCCTTCAACCCGCCTTGGTAGGCTTAGTCCAGAGAAACGTTCTCAAAGTGATGTTTACCAAGCGGATCGACCACATAGCCCTTCACTTCTTTACGCACTGGCTCGTAAACGGTGGAGTGGGCAACAATCAGCGCCGGGGCCTGATCGTGCATGACTACCTGAGCCTGTTTGTAAAGTGCGACGCGTTTGTCGTGGTCTGCTTCGGCACGGGCCGGTTGGATCAGATCCTCAAACGGCTTGTAGCACCAACGGGAATAGTTGGAACCATCTTTAGCGGCCGCACAGCTGAACAGCGTGGCGAAGAAGTTGTCTGGATCCCCATTGTCACCGGTCCAGCCCATCATGACCGTCTGGTGCTCACCGTCTTTGGCACGCTTGAGGTACTCGCCCCACTCGTAGGTGACGATCTTGGCATTGACGCCAATCTTCGCCCAGTCGGACTGGATCATCTCAGCCATACGACGTGCGTTCGGGTTATACGGACGCTGTACCGGCATCGCCCACAGATCGATGGAGAAGCCATCTGGCATGCCTGCTTCTTTCAGCAGCTCTTTGGCCTTGACCGGATCGTAAGTGTAGTCTTTGATCTCGTCGTTATAGCCCCACATGGTTGGTGGGATCAGGTTCTTGGCAGGTTGACCCGCCCCCTGATACACCGCATCCACGATGGCCTGCTTGTTCACCGCCATGGTCAGTGCCTGACGCACCTTCACGTTATCCAGCGGCTTCTTCTCGGTGTTGAACGACAGGTAGCCGACGTTCAGGCCAGGCTGTTCCATCAGGTTGATGGTTTTGTCCTGCTTCATGCGAGCGATGTCTGCCGGGTTCGGGTACGGCATGACCTGGCACTCGTTTTTCTGCAGTTTGGCGTAACGCACAGAGGCATCTGGCGTGATGGAGAACACCAGGCGATCGATCTTCGGTTTGGTGCCCCAGAAACCGTCAAAGGCCTTGTAGAGGATTTTGGAGTCTTTCTGGTACTGCAACAGTTGGAACGGCCCGGTACCCACAGGGTTCAGGTCCACTTTCTCTGGCGTACCGGCTTTCATCATCTTGTCGGCATATTCTGCAGACAGAATAGAAGCGAAGTCCATGCCCAGGTCAGCCAGGAATGGCGCTTCTGGACGGGTCAGCGTGAAGCGAACGGTGTTGTCGTCCACTTTCTCGACTTTGCTGATCAGATCCTGCATGCCCATACCCTGGAAGTATTCATAGCTGCCGCCAGAAACCTTGTGGTAAGGGTGGTTTGGATCGAGCTGACGCATGAAGGAGAACACCACGTCGTCGGCATTCAGTTCACGGCTAGGTTTGAAATCTTTGCTGTCCTGCCACTTCACGCCTTTGCGCAGGTGGAAGGTATAGGTTTTGCCGTCCTCGCTGACGTCCCACTTCTCTGCCAGGCCGGGTTCCAGTTCGGTGGTGCCCAGTTTGAACTCAACCAGACGGTTATAGATTGGCACTGAGCTGGCATCATAGGTGGTACCGGAGGTGAACAACTGCGGGTTGAACCCTTCAGGAGAGCCTTCAGAACAGTAAACCAGCGTCTTTGCCTGCACGCTGGCCGCAACGGTCAGCGCAATCAGGCCGATACCGAATTTCAGAATCCCTGATTTACCCAAGGAACTTGTCATCGCTAGTGCTCCGTATGTGATGTGGTGTGTGTATTACCGCCAGAGCCTAATATTTTTTGTTACGCGGCCTGTGCGGTCAGTGCCCGAAGGCAGGAGGAATAAAAAGCGCGAGAATGCCGGATGGAACGCATCACGGCGGGGCGTTTGAGCGAGTGAATTCCACTCATACACCTCTCACTCTTATCCCTGAGGGTACCAAATTGCCAACTGTTTGGGGTGCCGTCAATATAACCAGTAGGGATTTACCTAGACTGTGAGAAACAGCAAGCAAACATAAAAAAAACCTTTCAGCAACATTTACAGCATTAAAACTTGTGCTACCGGTTAAATCTTGGCGTCATGAACCAGCGTTAAGGACCTATCCAGCATTAACCTCCAATAAAAAACCAAAAAAGATTATTGCTGAATGATGAATATCTGAGCGGTTATTTTTGTGATCCTGGTAAAAGACAGGAGGAAATGCTGGGGCACTACCCGAAAGAGGGAGCTGGGTGGAGGGGTTGTGCGTGAGGGATTTCTTACCATTCCGCTGGCTACTGACCCCACGTTGCGAGTGGACTCGCAACCATTAAAAGAGCCCTCTTGCCAGCCTCTACTTCCCCTCACACTATTGATGCCTAGCTAGAGGTAGACATTTTTTGCCATACGGGCAGGAGTTGCTCGTCGCGTTGAGCGGGATGTCAAAGCTGTGCATACGGATCTTCAGGCGTTGTTGGCTTGCGGCATCGTTGATAAGGGTACAGCCGGGGTGATTTTCCCCTACGACCAAATCCATTTCGATTTTGTCATTGGTAAGGCAGCCTGAGCAATAAACTCCAGACGTAAAAAAGCCCGCTTAAAAAAGCGGGCTTTCTTGAATGTACTCAGCGAGAGAGGATTCACTCGTATCGTCCATGATACTCGCCACTTCGGGGTATCGCTGACGCGATATGCAAATCTGTTCCCGACAGATTTGTCGACCTCCGCGGAGGTTCTCATCCTCATAAACTCCAGACGTAAAAAAGCCCGCTTAAAAAAGCGGGCTTTCTTGAATGTGGTCGGCGAGAGAGGATTCGAACCTCCGACCCACTGGTCCCAAACCAGTTGCGCTACCAAGCTGCGCTACTCGCCGATGCGGGGCGCATCTTACTGCCGGGCCGTATACGCGTCAATCTCTTTTTCACCCCCGCACACCAAGTGGCGCTAAAAGCGCCAAACAGGCCAGTATCTGAGCGGATACGGCCTTTCAGGTTCGGTTTACAGCACTTTGGCGTCCGCTTTACTCTGCGGCAGACGACACCAGTTATTGCTCTCAACAATACCACCGTCTGGCGAGGTGTAACCCAGGCAGCCGAGGATAGAGTCAAACAGTTCTACGTGACGGTGCGGCTGGCCCACACGCTGTTGGGTCTGCAACTGCTCAAACGCACTCTTGTGCTGTGGGTCTTCGAGGTATTTATCGGAAGCCCAGACGATCATCGGCACACGGAACTGCTCCGGCGGGGCCATTTCACGCGGCGTACCATGCAGGTGCGAGTTTTCACCAATGGATTCGCCATGGTCGGCCGCGTAGAACACGATAGCCTTCTTATCGCGCACCTGGTCAATCACACTGTCGATAAAGGTATCGGTGTACAGCACCGAATTGTCATAGGCGTTAATCAAGCGCTCTTTGGAGCAGAACTCATCCACGCCCATGCATTCCGGCTGATAACGAGCAAAACTACGCGGATAGCGCTGTGAATAGAGGTAATGCGACCCTTTAGTATGCAGGATCACCAGATGCTTACCGTTGGGATGGCGGGCCAGCGACTCTTTCATCTCATCCACCAACAGCATATCGTCCACCGATTTACCGTCGTTACGCTTCTCTGAGGCGATCATTTCACGGAATGAATAATTATCTACATCAGTATTGTTGTAGAACCATACCTCGCTCTGCATCGCGAACAGTTCGGAACTGAAGCCCAGCTCTTTCAGTACGGCAAAGATATTCTGCTCTTTCAGGGTTCGCTGCGGGTTATCCGAGGTACCATGCTCGCGCACGAACATACAGCGCAACGAAAGCTTGGTAGAGGTATCACAAGATTCCCCACGAAATGCCACCAGGTTTTTCTCCTGCGACAGCTTTGGCGTGGTATCACGCTCATAGCCCAGGATGCCCATATGATCCCAGCGGGTGGTTTCACCGATGATAAACACCACGTAGGTGTCATCAATGCCCTCTGGCGCAACATAGGTAAAGTTCTTGCTGGGATCGAACATGTTGGCTGCATCCGAGCTTTCATCATAACGGGTATAGGCAAACAGCCCCAGCGCCGAAAGCCAGTTGGAAGGCAGATAAGAGTGCGCAACCACCCCCCCATAGCTCGGCAGATCGATATTGGTGATCTTTTCCTGTGCGCTTTGCTCTTTATCCAAGGTACGCAACGGCAGCCACACCAGCGCGACCACCGCCAACATGATCAACAGTGGCTTAAGCCGCTGCCCTGGCGTTTTCATTTGTTCGATCAGGGTATCGCGAAGGTTATTGCTCCAGATGCACAGCAGCGGCAAAGCGCTGACCACGATCATCCACAGCACAAAATTCAGCCCGACCACCTCTTTGGAGAGATCGATATCGGTGGTCATCACCGAAACGATAATCCCATAGCCAATCACCACGTTGAAGAACGTCATGTAGTAACTGGCAGCGACGGAGATCAATACCAGCAAAGAGGCGACGATGCGGTAAAACAGCCGGCCCCCGAGGGATACCAGCCGCATGATAAAGAAGGTGAACAGGACAATGGCAATGACTTCTGTCACCGCAGAAACCACCTTGATCCCCTGAATGCCGTGCGCAAAAGAATCAAAACGACGATAGAAAACGGAAAGGTTTAAAAAGATGCCGATATAGATCGCTAACAATAACGATAAATTCTGCTGTGATAGCGATTTAACTTTGTTCATGTAACGCAGTGGCTCCGGGCTTCAAGTTCTGAAACCATCAGACAGTCGATATGCCCTCAGGTTCAGCCGATGGGCAATAAGCATCATTCTGCAGAACAGAATCAAGAAAAATCTCACTAAACGAGCATTTTTTGCCAATTTTGTGAGAAAAATAGCGGGGAGACAGGACTTGTGAATGGGGGAGCACTGTCCCCCTCTTTCACCGGTTATTGGCAGAGAACATTATTTAATGTTAAGGGTTACATCGATATTGCCGCGCGTGGCGTTGGAGTAGGGGCAGACCACATGGGCTTTCTTCACCAAGTCTTCCGCGACGCTACGCTCAACGCCCGGCAAGCTGATATCCAGTTGAACCTCAATGCCAAAACCGTTGGGGATCTCACCGATACCGACGGTGCCCTCGATGGAGGCTTCAGCAGGAATTTTCACTTTTTCCTTCGAGGCGACAAACTTCAGTGCCCCCAGGAAACAGGCCGAATAGCCCGCGGCAAACAGTTGCTCAGGGTTGGTAACCTCCCCACCGGCGCCGCCCATCTCTTTCGGCACGCCTAATTTCACGTCCAACACGCCGTCGGATGAAGTTGCACGGCCGTCTCGGCCACCGGTTGCCTTGGCATGGGCGCGATAAACCACTTTCTCAATAGACATAGATCGTTCCTTTTCGGGTTGGTGACCCGATCCAGTGTAGACCATTCTGCGCGTAGCCCAGGCTCGCACAACCGACGTTAAGCACGGTATGCTAAGTTCTATCTATCGGATGCCACAGGGAAATCAAAGCATGACTGACACCTTGGCCGAACGCGCCCGCCGCTATGCCACCAAAGCGCATGGAGCGATCGATCAGCGCCGCAAATACACGAACGACCCGTATATTGTGCATCCACAGGCAGTGATGGAGATTGTCAGCAGCGTGCCGCACAGCGAAGAGATGCTGGCTGCGGCCTGGTTGCATGACACCGTGGAAGATACTCCCTCTACGCTGGCCGATATCGAAAGCCATTTTGGCCTGCAGGTTGCCAGCCTGGTCGCTATGCTGACCAACGTCAGCGTCGGCAGCGCGGAAAATCGCTATCAACGCAAGAACCGCGATCGTCGCCACAGCGCCAATGCCTCCCCACAGGCCAAAACTATCAAGCTGGCCGATTTGATCGACAACACCCGTTCCCTGCTGCAATACGATAGCCACTTCGCCAAAACCTACCTGGTGGAAAAACAGCGCCTGCTGGAAGTGCTGACCGAAGGCGATCCACAGCTGTGGCGGCAGGCTAGCTATATCATCGAACAGGGCTTGCAGGCGCTGCAGCTGCCTCCGCATAACGTCCCGGCCCGTTGGTTTGACCATGCCCGGCAGCGATATCAGGCAAACGAGGTGACGTAAGCTTGAGATAGGTGGGAGACATAAGCACTGCTATGGCCCCTCACCCTAGCCCTCTCCCACAGGGAGAGGGGACCGATCGAGTTGACTATCATTTGCAGAAATTACCTGGCCATTGCCCCCAATCAGATCCCTTTTAGGCAGGACAAAGCGATCGCAGCACCCGACCGCAACACCGGGGCAGCTCCCTCTCCCTGTGGGAGAGGGTTGGGGTGAGGGGCCTGTTTTCCTGAGTAATTACTTGATCTTCAAGCTGCTGCCGTTGCTGTGGATCACATCACGATACCAGTAGAAACTCTTCTTGCGGCGGCGCTCCAGGCTGCCCTTACCTGCATCATCGCGATCGACATAAATAAAGCCGTAGCGCTTCGCCATCTCCGCTTTGGAAGCACTGACAAGATCGATCGGCCCCCAACTGGTATAACCCATCACCTCAACTCCATCGTCGATCGCTTCCGCAACCTGCACCAGATGATCGTTGATATAGTCAATGCGGTAATCGTCGTTGATGCTGCCGTCGGCCTCGATGCGGTCTTTCGCCCCCAGGCCGTTCTCGACGATAAACAGCGGTTTCTGATAGCGGTCATACAGCACGTTGAGCAGATAGCGCAGCCCCACCGGGTCAATCTGCCAGCCCCATTCCGAGCTTGCCAGATGCGGGTTAGGCACCATGTTGAGGATATTGGCCCGGGCTGTCTGGTTCTTTTCTTCGTCGGTGGTGACACAGCCACTCATATAGTAACTGAACGAGATAAAATCGACGGTTTCGCGCAGCGCCTGCTTATCTTCCTCGGTGATCGTCACCTGAATGTCGTTCTCACGGAAGAAGCGCTTCATATAGGCCGGGTACGCACCGCGTACCTGTACATCACCGAAGAACATCCAGTCGCGGTTCTGGCGCTGGGTTTCCAACAGGTCTTCCGGCTTGCAGCTCAGCGGATAAAGAATACCGCCCAGCAACATATTGCCGATCTTACCGTCCGGCACGATCTCATGGCAGGCTTTTACCGCCTTGGCGCTGGCTACCAACTGATGGTGGATCGCCTGGTAAATCTCGCTTTTGCTGCTGTCTTCCGGCAGACCCACGCCGGTGAACGGCGCATGCAGCGACATGTTGATCTCATTGAAGGTCAGCCAGTGTTTGACCTTGTGCTTGTAACGCTCGAACACCGTGCGGGCGTAACGCTCGAAGAACTCAATAAGTTGGCGATTGCCCCAACCGCCATACTTTTGCGTCAATGCATAGGGCATTTCGTAATGCGACAGGGTGATCAACGGCTGAATGCCGTATTTTGCCATCTCGTCGAGCAGTCGATCATAAAATGCCAGCCCGGCTTCATTCGGTACTTCTTCGTCCCCTTGCGGGAAGATACGCGTCCAGGCGATCGAGGTACGCAGGCACTTGAAGCCCATCTCGGCAAACAACGCGATATCTTCAGGGTAACGGTGGTAGAAATCGATCGCCACATCCTTGATACCGCTGTCTCCGGCAACGCGCGGCGTCAGCCCGCCAAAGATCCCTTGGGGTTGCAGATCTGACGTCGAAAGGCCTTTGCCATCCTCCAGATACGCGCCTTCTACCTGATTTGCCGCGACCGCGCCGCCCCATAGAAAATGCTGTGGAAATTTGCAACTCATCGCTTTCTCCTCAATAAACCTGATTAACGTAATAGTGTCAGCAGCGGTGCCTGTTCCTGCACCGGGCTTTGGCCGCTGGTGAGCACATCGACATAGTCGTCACTGTTGCTGATGATGATCGGCGTGGTGGTATCGAAACCTGCGGCACGGATCGCCTCTTGGTCAAACTCGATCAGCAGATCGCCCTGTTTAACGCGATCGCCCTCTTTGATGTGGGCGGTAAAATGCAGGCCGTTAAGCTTGACGGTATCGATACCCACGTGGATGAGCACCTCAGCCCCCTCATCCGATTCAATGCCGATGGCGTGCTTGGTTTTGAACAGCGATGCCACATAGCCATTGACTGGGGCCACCACACGGCCCTGGTGCGGCATAATGGCCACGCCTTTACCCAGCAGGCCGCTGGCAAAGGTGGCATCCTGAACCTGTTCCAACGGGATGATGTCGCCAGCAATCGGGCTGGTGACCTGCTGCTTGCGGTTGAGAGATGCCTGTGGAGCTGGGGCCGGGGCCGCTTCAGCCGGTTGTTCCGCTGGCGGTACGAGGCCGAACAGATAGCTGGCAATGGTCGCAAACACAAACGATACCAAGGTACCGGCAATCGCCCCCAGGACCGTCGCATCAAAGCCGCCCGCCGGAATGATCTGGGCAAAGGTGAAAATACTGACCAAACCAAACGAGTAGGTTGCCGTGTGGAAGTAACCGATCACCGCACCACCCAGCGCCCCGCCAATACAGCCGAAAATAAATGGCCGTTTGTTTGGCAGCGTGACCCCGTATACAGCAGGCTCAGTAATACCGAAGATACCGGCGGTAACGGCAGAGCCCGCCATCACCCGCAGCTTGGCATCGCGGGTACGCAGCATTACGCCCAACGTAGCCCCCACTTGCCCCATCACCGCAGGCAGCAGCAGTGGAGACAGAGTGTCACGGCCAAACACGCTCATATTGTTGAGCATCAGCGGTATCAGCCCCCAATGCAGGCCGAAGATCACACAGACCTGCCAGGCCGCGCCCATAAAGGCACCGGCCACGATCGGGTTGAAGGCATAGATAGCCTGATAGCCATTGGCCAACATCAGGCTCAGCCAGGTAGCCGCCGGGCCAATCAGCAGGAAGGTGAGCGGCACGGTGATCACCAGGCACATCAACGGCGTCACGAAATTACGCAGTGCGCTGTGCAACACGCGGTTAAATAGCGGCTCCAGGCGGCAGGATACCCAGGCGGCAAAAATGATCGGAATGACCGACGAGCTGTAGTTGATAAAGGTAATAGGGATGCCGAGGAAATACTCCGGCTGGGCACCCGGAAGCTGAGCCGCCTCAAAAGCCCCCATCATCAGCGGATGCGTCAACGCTCCACCAATAGCCATGGTGACAAAAACGTTACCGCCAAATTTCTTACCTGCGGTGTAACCCAGCATGATCGGTAAGAAATAGAACAGCGCGTCACTCGACGCAAACAACAGCTTGTAGGTGCCGCTACTCTCCAACAGCCAACCACAGGCCAGGCTCAACGCCAGGAAGCCCTTCAGGATCCCCGAAGCCGCCATCACACCAAGCAACGGGGTAAAAATGCCGGAAACCACGTCGATAAAGCGGCTGAGCAGGTTTTCCTGTTTATCTTCTTGTGCATTGGCGGGCGTTTCCTCACCCGCACCAAGCTGCGCATTCAAGGCGTTATAAACCTCCCCGACGTGGTTACCTACCACCACCTGGAACTGGCCACCGCTTTCCACGACCATGATGACGCCCGGATTTTTCTTCAGCGCCTCCGCATCCGCCTTACCGTGTTCTTGCAGTTTAAAACGCAGGCGGGTGGCGCAATGCACCAGGCTTTTCACATTGTCGCGGCCACCGACGCCGGCCAAGATCTCACTGGCTAATTCCTGATATTTCATGGTTGCATCCTTAACGCTTAACCTTGCTGCTCCCCAGACACGGTGATGGCCAATCGTCGTGGAGGAATTCAGCGCAAAAAAAAACCTAAACCTCGCGGCCTCTGATCCCAACATGGGGAAACAGAAACTCGAGGTTTAGGTTTTGCCTGCCAAAGCAGTGACAACCCTAAATCGGTTGAGCTATGACGGTAACATTCTGTTTTTCAGTGCGGCAAGGCTTTCCGCCACAAAGTTGCCGAAGTGTGATCCGGTAGACAAAATCCCCTGTCATCCCTTCAGCACTTTTGTAGCGCTACCCAGCCACAAAAAACATTACATAATTTAACCTATTTCCGGAGTGTAATTTACAGTAAAGACATGTCTTAACACGCAACAAAACATAATCAATAAAGACTAAAACCATTAAATAACATCGAATTACGATTTATTTTCGACCTGTTTGTTTCATCGACCTTATCATTATACTCATTTTTGAGTAGCCTAAAAACCCTCTTAAAACCCGTATAAATACTAAGTAAAATCTTAATTGGCCTAGAAAACACATCAGAAGCACTAACTAAAGATGGACAAATATAGTTCGGAGTATTATTACTAGACTCCAGAAAATTTGTTTTAGGGAACGTAGTCGCCATGGCATTACGTACAGAGCTTGGGCGGGTGTTGATTACCGGTGCCGGTGGCCGAGTGGCTACCGTGTTCAGGCAGTTCGCTGGCCATCGTTACGATTTTCGCCTGGCGGAAAAAAAAGCTGGCCTGATCTCTCATTTGCGGCCCAATGACGAGGTACTGACGTTCGATATCACCGATATCGAGGCTTGCCGGGCAGCCTGCGCCAACATCGATACCGTGCTGCATTTGGCTGCCGATCCTTCGGCGGATGCCGATTTCTGTTCTTCACTGATGAACAACAACATCCTTGGTACATTCAACATCTTCCGGGCAGCGAAAGACGCAGGCTGCCAACGCGTGGTGTTTGCCAGCAGTGCACAAGCGGTGGAAGGCTATCCATTGGATTACCAGGTGCGCCCGGACGATGCGCCGAAGCCGAAGAATATGTACGGGGCCAGCAAGGCGTTTGGCGAAGGGATCGCCGCCTATTTTGCCCATCAGGAGGGGCTTTCTGCACTGTCGGTGCGGATTGCCAACTTCACGACGTTGGAAGCGGGGCAACAGATCAGCGCGCGGGATATGAGCGCCTTCCTGAGCCACCGGGATGCCGCCGATCTGCTCGATCGCTGCATCCGCGTTACCAACGTGCAGCATGCGGTGGTGCATGGCATCTCTAACAATCGCTATAAGCGACTGTCGTTAGAGGAGACCACGCGACTGCTGGATTACTACCCCGAGGACGATGCGTTTACCCTGCTCGGGTTTAGCTGAGTGGGCGCAGTACATACGCTGCGCCTCTGCGTTGTGAGCCCGGTGAGGGAATGTCTGCCGTTCACCACATTACGGCTTTTCAGCAATCTTGCGTAGGTACTCATTATTTTTGAAGGCGATGATCACCATTTCAAAACAGACACGGGTAAAGACACCGCCAATGATCATGGCCAGTAGCCCACGGAAAAACTCACCATAGAACATCGACCCGATGCCACCGACCAGGATGCCCAGCAGGCAAAGCCAATAAACGCCGGTAATGATTTTCGGCGTCAGCATCGCATCAAAAAAGAAAATATTTTTCATTGTGTATCCCTTCATTCGTTAAGGTTGACCATTCCTGAGCGGCAAAGTGCCCTCAAGCTGGAATTAAGTATACTGGCCAAAGATGACAAAAGGTAAGAAGATGTGATGGATTGTTATCCCTACGTTTAAGGACGTAACGATGCTCAAGTCTGCTCTACTCGGAAATAACTCCCAAGTGAGAGCAGATAGCCTAACCTACCCCTTCTGAATACTAATCTGCCAGCGGGCATCACCGGTCTGCTGGAAATCCGTCACGCTGTGCCCTGCTTCAACAGCCCAGCGCGGCAGGTTTTCCGTGGCCTGGGCGCAGTCATATTCAATCACCAGCAGGTCACCAGAACCCAATTGCTCAATGTGCTTTTTGGCTTCAATCAGCGGGAATGGGCAAAGTTTACCGGTGGTATCCAGAGTGATCGTTTTCATAGTCCTCAGGCCTCTTTTGTTTTAATCGATTGGTGCGGAAGAATAATGGTGAAATAGCTGACCAGCCAGCTTCCCAACAGGATGCAGGGGATAAACAGCCAGCCCTGCCAGGAGAACCAGGCGGTGTTGACGATGGTATTACCCAGCATACAGCCGCCAGCCAACCCGCTGCCGATCCCCATCAGCCCTCCCCCAAACAGACTTTTGACCATGGTCGAGAGGCCGGGCGAACGCAGCCGCAACTCCTGGCTACCCCAGGCAGCCACCAGCGCACCGGCAAAAATCCCGATCAGCAAGTAGCCCGCCCAGCCAAAGAAGCCGGTTTTACCCTCGGTAATTAACGAGAACAGCTGTGCGCTGGGGCCACTGATGCCCAAACCGCCGACCCTGCCCGTCTCCAGGCTGGAAGGCCATGCCAGCAGAGCAATCACGCCGATCAGTACGGCACTGACGAAGGGATGCCAGCGTGCTTCGAACAGCCAGTGGGCAATGCCCTGCTTGCGCGGTTTGGGTTGCGGAACGGGGAAGGATTTACGTTGCAGATGGCGCCAGACCAGCACGCCCGTCAGCACGGTTAACACCACCACCGCAGGCCAGGGAGACATGCCGAACGTCTGCATCAGCGAAGCGTCCGGCAAGGCCGGGGCGTTGATGGGGGCGAACAGTTGTTTGCCATCCGGCTGGCGGATATACCAGCTAGCGACCACAAAACCGACCACGGCAATCATGCTGCCGGCCAGCCCCTCAGCAGCTCGGTAGTAAGCGCCGGTGGAGCAGGAACCCGCCAGCCCCATGCCGATACCGAAGGTGACACCGCCGACCAGCGTCGCCAACCAGCGGAAATCCCCACCGGGGAGTTTGGCCCAACCGAGGGCAACGAAGGCGAACAGACCGATGCTTTGCAGGGTGATGATAATGAGGATAGCGAGGGTCATGCGCCCGTCGCGAAACAGATAGAGGTCTCTCAGACCGCCAGCCATACAAAAGCGCCCGCGTTGCATGATAAATCCAAGAAGGAACCCCAGAAACAGACCTGTCATAAGGGAAAAACTCCTTTTTATGGCTTTGTAAACAGCGTGCCCTGGGTAGGGCGCAGGCATTTTACGCGCTAGAAATCGAGAAGTCATACAAATAGAAGGGATATTGAGGGCGCGATCGAATTATTGGATTTTAGATCCCAATGCTCTACCACTGCGTGTGTAGCGTTTTTGCATACACAGTGTATAATTGTATATCACTTTACTACACGGATACGACGATGAAACCTGAAACTAGAGAAGCCCCGATCAATATTCGGGCAAAAGCCTCTCAACGCGACCTGATCGACATGGCTGCAAGTCTCTTGTCGAAGTCGCGTACCGATTTCATGCTTGAAGTGGCTTGCCGCGAGGCGCAGGACATCCTACTGGACCAGCGTTTGTTTATCTTAGACGACGAACAATATGATGCGTTTCTGACCGAACTGGATGCGCCTATCACCGCTGAACGCCAGGCCCGTATTAACGACCTGATGAGCCGCAAATCGCCATGGGAATGAAAGCTCCCGAGCCCTTGTCATCCGGGCATAACCTCGCTGACTTTTGCAGTTCAGAGCCGATGCTTAATGAGTGGCTGAGAAAGAAAGCGCTTAAAAATCATAGCGCAGGAATTTCCCGCGTTTATGTTATTTGCACAGAGGAAACCCATCGGGTTATTGGATACTATTGCCTAGCAACGGGTAGCGTTCAGAGGAATACCGCCCCCGGAGCTTACAGACGCAATGCGCCAGAGTCACTTCCGGTTATCGTTCTTGGCAGACTTGCTATCGATCAGGCGTACTCAGGCAAGGGCCTAGGGGTCGCATTGTTAAAAGACGCGATATTTCGGACAAAGAATATTGCTCAACAAGTTGGCGTGAGAGCGTTAATCGTTCATGCATTGAATGAAGGGGTGCGAAACTTCTACATCAAGTTCGCCTTCTCCCCCTCCCCTGAACACCCACTGATGCTGTTTTACCCAATAAAGCTTTAGTACCAAAAATACCTTTATCGGCATCATTCGTATAGCTTTTGGGTTCTATAGTCTAGCGTTGGCAAAAATTCAACCTGTGGGGGAGTTCTGCTATCATCCACAGGATTGGGGGGAATGCCCTGTGTTGCACAGTAGAGGTATGATTTAAAAATGGATACAGAGGCAAGTCGGACAACGCAAGTTTTGTCGGTTTTTGATTTTGACGGAACGCTGACTCACCACGACAGTTTTATCCCATTCCTGCGTTTCGCTTTTGGCCGGCGCGTATTTGCCCGTCGCTTATTGCGGCTGGCGCAGCCTGCATTTAAGCATATGCGCAAAAAACTCACCCGCGACGAGCTAAAAGAAACCCTGATTAAGGTTTTCCTGACCGGGGTTGATGAGCACTGGTTCCGCCAGCAGGCGGAAGCCTTTTGTTCGGCCTATTGGACCAAGCTGATGCGCCCTTCCGGGCTGATTGCGGTTGCCATGGAGGTCAGCTCCGGCGCTGAAGTCACGATTTGTTCTGCTTCACCAGCCCTGGTGCTACAGCCGTTTGCCGATCGTTTGGGCATCAAGCTGATTGGTACTCAGTTGGAAGTGGTCGACGGTAAACTCACCGGGCGCATCACCGGCCATAACTGCCGCTGTGGGCAGAAGGTTGAACGCCTGGAAAGTATCTACGGCCCATTGGGGAACTATCATCTCAGAGCCTGGGGCGATACCCGTGGGGACTACGAACTGTTGGCGGCTGCCCAGGATGCGCACTGGCGGCATTTCCATCCGGCCTGGTCAAAGCGCCGCTCTGCGATCAAAAGGTTGCGCGTGGCGGAGCCTAATGTCATCGGCAAGACGAACCAACAACGGTAACCATTACCAGCCCCAGCAACACTATTTCCCCCTAGCCCTTCCCTTGTGGGAGAAGGGCCAGGGCTCATGGCTACACAATAATCCGGTCCGCCTTGGCCGCGTCATACCACTCTTTAAACTCTTCCAGCAGCAGATCGTACAAACGGTCTTCCCTCATCGTGGCAAAGTCGTCAATCGCGAAGAAGTTGGTGTTATCCACCCGGCGATCGGTGAAGGTATCCAGCTTTTCCAGCACGCCGTAATTCGAGCCACCCAGGCCGACAAACTTCCAGAAAATCGGATAGTTGGCCGAACGCTTGATCGCCTCTTTGATCTGGCGCGTTTTGCTGATGCCACCGTCGGTAATAAACACCACGTATACCGGCATATCGCTGTGTTTAAACGTATCGATCAGCTCCTCCATCACCGGCGGCTCATTATTGGTGCCGCCCAGTTTTGGCAGGATCTCCCACATTGAGCGCTTGCCGTTGCCCTGGATCGCCTTGATATAGCCATCAAGATTATCCAGCGTCACATCGGGATATTTGGCATGTTTTTCGGCAAAGCCCCAGACGTCCATCGAGCCGTCATCATCAAACTGCACGGCCAGCACGGCGATGCGATCCAGTACCGCCTGCACATTGCCCTTTTTGAACTGCCCGGTCATCGATCCTGAAGCATCCAGCACGAACGCAACCTTGGCTTTTAGCGACTGCAGATTGAATTTAGCCAGGCTGACGGTGACGTTCTTCGCCAGGCTCACCAAATGCGGGGCTTTATCCTGCAGTTTTTTCTCCAGGCTGACGGTCGGCGGCGGAGTAGCAGGTGCAGCAGGCTGAGCCACATCAACGCCATAGTTTAACGCCAGCGGCTCCAGGCCACCGTTAAACCCCTGCCCCAGCGCGCGCAGCTTCCAGTTACCGGCATGGCGATAAATTTCGGCGACAATCAGCGCCTTCTCCTGACGACCCGGGGTTTCTACGCTGTATTGGGCAACGTTCTGCGCATCCATTTTCAGGTGTTGCAGCCCAGAGATCGCGTCCAAGCCATCAATCACCAAAGTGATGGCAATCTTGCTGACATCGGCGTCAATTTTGCTTAGATCTAACGAGAGGGTGCTGCTTTGGTGGGTGGTTTGTAAAACGACGCTGCGGTTGGGAGTAGCGGTTTGATTGAAGAAGATAAAATCGGCATCGCCACGGACTTTGCCCTCGGCATTCAGCAGGAATACTGCGGTATCAGGCTCACTCTTAAAACCAGGGCTGGCGGGGTACTGCAGGGTCAGGTTGAGCTGGGTGCCATTGACCACCAGATTCTGGCCGGACTGTAAAATCATCAGGATAACCTCCTGTTAAAATAGCTTTTCCATAACGGGGATATTGATGGTGGGACTGGGCAAGGGGAGCGTGTAATCCCCCTCACCCCAACCCTCTCCCACAGGGAGAGGGAGCTGATGCGGAGCCATAATCAGATGCAGGGGTTAATCTGTAGCCCCTGACCTCGGTTCTCACACTGGCAACGAGCCTATCTTAGATATTCACGCCATGCTGTGAAGCCAGAGCGGACAGGCCACCGGCAAAACCTTGGCCTACTGCCTTGAATTTCCACTCGGCACCGTTGCGATACAGCTCGCCGAACACCATCGCGGTTTCGGTAGAGGCATCTTCAGACAGGTCGAAGCGGGCGATTTCGGTGCCGTTATCGTTGTTGAAGATACGCATGTAGCTGTTGCTGACCATGCCAAAGTTCTGTTTACGCGCTTCGGCATCATAGATGGTCACGGCGAAAACCAGTTTCTTGACTTCAGCAGGCACTTTGCTCAGCTCAATTTTGACCTGCTCATCGTCGCCATCGCCTTCACCGGTGCGGTTGTCGCCCTGGTGCTCAACGGAACCACAGGCACTCTTCTTGTTGTTGAAGAAGATAAAACTGCTGTCGCCCAGCACCTTACCGTCATCACCAACCATAAATACGGAGGCGTCCAGGTCAAACCCTTGGCCATCGGTGACACGCGCATCCCAACCTAAGCCAGCCATGGCAATGTTCATGGTGGGTGCTTCTTTGGTCAGGGATACGTTACCGCCTTTTACGAGAGAAACTGCCATTTTAAAGCTCCTGCTTTGTAGGGGATGATACGGGCAGTAGTGTACTGCCCGTCATATTAACTAGCTTATCGATCAGGACGCGTTGATGCCGTACTGAGCACACACGGAAGCCAAGCCACCGGCATAACCCTGACCTACCGCGCGGAATTTCCACTCGGCGTTGTTGCGATACAGCTCACCAAACAGCATGGCGGTTTCGGTGGACGCATCTTCTGTCAGGTCGTAACGGGCCACTTCGGTCTGGTTGTCATCGTTCACCAAACGGATAAAGGCACCGGATACCTGGCCGAAGCTCTGACGACGAGCCTGCGCATCGTGGATAGTGACCACAAACACGATTTTGTCGACATCCGCTGGGATCATATCCAGTTTGATTTTCAGAGATTCGTCATCACCGTCGCCTTCACCCGTACGGTTGTCACCGGTATGGGTAACGGAACCGTCAGAAGAAGTCAGGTTGTTATAAAAAATGAAGTCAGCATCACCGCGCACTTTCCCGTTTGCGGCCAGCAGGAATGCAGAGGCATCCAGGTCAAAGTCTTGACCATCGGTGGAGCGTGCGTCCCAACCCAGACCAATCAACACATTCTTCATGGTTGGGGCTGCTTTACTCAGGGAAACATTACCGCCTTTAGATAAAGAAACACTCATTGTTCTAACCTCTCAAAAAAGTAAACTCATGCGAATTGATTTCAGCTGGATAGGAGATCAGCTCTCCTTTTTCTCCTCGGCGTCGGGTTTGCCTGGGAACATGACGCTCGCGATAATACCCACCGCAAGAACGCCCAGCACGACAAACAGGCTCGCCGTTGCTGAAATGCTGTACCCATGATGCCAGATGTGGTCGGTGGCATTAAGACCCAGTTTCACCGCAATGAAGAACAGCAACACAATAACGGCTTTTTCCAGATGCGTCAGGTACTGCTTCAGGGCTTCCAGCACAAAATACAACGTACGCAGGCCGAGGATGGCGAACATCATGGCGCTGTAGACAATCAGCGGCTCACGGCTCACGGCGATGATGGCCGGTACCGAGTCAAACGCAAACATCACGTCGGAAAGCTCAACCACAGCCACACACAGCATCAGCGGTGTAGCGTACCGCCAGGCTTTGGCACCACGGCCAATCGTCACATCTTTGTTTTCCGGTTTAGCCAACTCTTCATCAACTTCTTTCTGGCTTAACAGGAAAGCGTGGCCTCTGAGCTTCGGCCAAATCGGGAAGAACCGTTTCACCATGCGGTACGCCAAGTGCTGCGAGTAGTCTTCGATCTCATCACCGTCATCGCCGCTGCGCAACATCATCACCGCCGTCCAGGCCACGATCAGCGCAAAGACAATTTCAACGTATGGCCCGAGGCTGAGCAAACCGGTACCGATGGCAACGAAGATACCGCGGAACACGATAGCCCCGATAATGCCCCAGTAGAGCACGCGGTGACGGAAACGATCCGGCACGGCAAACCAGGAGAAGATCGCCATCATGACAAACAGGTTATCAACCGACAGCACTTTCTCTAAGGCATAACCGGTGACAAACAGGCTGGCCACTTCGGCGCCGTGGTGGATATACAGGAAACCGGCAAAGGCCATCGCTATGGCAACCCAGAACACAGACCATAGGGCTGCGCTCTTCAGCGAAATAGGCTTGTCATCGCGGTGCATAAACAAGTCGATAAAAATGGCCCCGACAGCCAATACAATGAAAACAATGACGGTTTCGGTCGGGAAGCCGATGTGCGTGGATACCATATTAACCTTCTGAAGATATTACATTAAAGACCGAATTCGGCCGCATCAAAGCCCAGAGCAGCCACGATTTCGCGTACCGCTTTTTGCTCATCCTGGTCGAAGTCACCGTCGCTTTTGGCTACGGCAATACCCACACGGATGGCCAGTTGGGCCGCTTCCGGCTGATCTTTCAGCGCCAGGATGTACTTCATGGTTTCGCCTTTGCCGATTTCGACATCGAACTCGAAGCTGGCGATCAGTTTGTTAAAGAATTCGATGACTTCAGTGGTCTCGAATACTTTCAGCTCATCAGATGCCTGGAGGAACCCAATCATCTTCTGTTTTTCTTCAGTGCTGACACCGCCGCTGGCCACGGAGATACGGGCGCACACGGCCACGGTACCCTGCATGAACTTTTTATTCTTGAAACGGCTGACCTGCTTGGTCAGTTCGTCGCGGCTGGCATTGAATGCCCCTTTAACCTTGTTGAAAAAACTCATGGTGAAATCCTCTGTGAAATTGATTACTTTGACCCTGCTCTCCAGCTGAAACCCCAGCCGAAAGCCTGATCCATGTCACTGTGACCGTTAAAGAAGCGGTTAACACGCTCAACTTTGATGCTACCGTTCTCGTTAACCAGGCGCGCAATGGCGCACATGTTGCGGTTGTTCTGGCCTTCCGACATGCGGGTTTCAATCGGTGGCTGATCTGGCACATGCAATGTCACCACGCCGTCCGTTTTATCCCAGCTCGCGACCCCTTCGTAGATGAAGGCATAAACCAGCACTTCGCGGATATGTTTCCATTCGCGCCCGTTGATATGCAGCCATTCGCCATCCGAGATATCACCGGTGCGGTCATCGCCTTGCAGTTGGACAAACGGCTCGCGGTTGTAGTCACCAAAACGCTTACCGAGCGCCTGGATCACCGTTTTTTCCCCGTTGGCCATTTCAACAAACGCCCCGAGATCGAGATCGACGCCTTTGTTCGAACTGAACATCGCCCGTAAACCCGTCGGGCCGCTGCCGCGATGCCAGTTCAGGTTGATACGGATTTCCCCAAAGTTATCCCGCTTGGTCAGGCTGATAGCCGGTTTTTCTTTGGTTAACGATACTTTGCTCAGGCTGATTTTGGCTGGCTCCGGCGTTGGGGCCGGTGCAGGCGTTGGCGCAGGAGCCGCTGCCGGGGCAGGAGAATCCGCCACATCCACACCAAAATGCTCAGCCAGCGGTTTCAGCCCGCCGTTGAAGCCCTGAGCGATAAAGCGGAACTTCCATTCGCTGTTGCGACGGTAAAGCTCACCCAGGATCAATGCGGCTTCCTGGCGGCCATTCAGCTCAACGGTGCCCACCAGCAGTACTTCGTTATCCGCTTCAATCTGGATCAGCAAACGTTGCAGGCCCGCGACGGTCTGAGCCCCTTCACAGGTCACCGTAAAGGCGACTTTCTGCACGTCTGGGTGCAAGCGGCTGACGTCTACCGCGAAGTTGGCGTTATGACCTTCATTGGTCAAAGACACCGTGGCGTCATCGCTCTTGGGCTGACCATAAAAGATCATGTCCGCGTCGCCTTTCACTTTGCCATCGGCATACAGGCGGAAAGCGGAGGCATCAACCGGTGCGCCGGACAGCACGCGAACCTTCAGTAATTTAGATGGAACTGGGGCATTGGCCCCCGGAGTCATATTCATTAGCGCACCACGGTAGCTTTGATGTCTGCATGCATGTCATCAATGGTTCTGCCACTGCAGGCTTTGCCATGCGCGGTAAAATCCCACTGGCCATTGTTACGACGAAGTGAAGCAATCACGATACCGGTATGAGCGCCCTGCTCTTTCAGCTCATAACGTGCCAGCTCCTTTTTGGCCTGATCGACCACGCGGCAAAACGCGTTTTCCACATCGTTGAACGACTGCCCACGGAAGCTGTTGACGGTAAAGGCCAGGTATTCCACCTGAGCAGGCAGCTTTGCCAGCTCGACCAGGATGACTTCGTCATCGCCATCACCTTCACCGGTCAGGTTGTCGCCGCTGTGCACCACAGCGCCGCAGCGAGACTTAAGCTGGCGGAACCAGATGGTGTCGAGGGTATTGCCATCTTTATCCAGCAAAACGCAGCCAGCATCGAGATCGATGGCATCACTGCCGCCGCCGAACATCTTGCTCAACAGGCCGCCTTTCTTCTTGATCGGATCCCACCCCAGGCCAAAGTGCAGCTGGTTGATGGCAGATGACTGCTTGCTGAGCGAAACGGTCTGGTTCTTGGTTAATGACACCATGGTTTAAGTTCCTTCAAGTTGGTATTGAAAACAGTGATTTTTTTACACCAAATTCCATGAGTAAAAAATCATATCATGATGTTGTTCTTGCACAACCCATTTTTGATGCCCAACGGCTTTATTTTAGTTAATTCGATGTTTTAAATGTATTTATTTTTTTCACGCTTGGTAAAAACTTGGCTGTCACATTCATTTTATGTGACTTTTTAACGTATATTTTCACTTCCAGACTGACATCATGTTATGATTGACATCGCCATTGGGTGGCCTCACCCCACAGCGATCCTTTTAACCATCAAGCCTTGAACGGTAAAATCAAAAAATGACACTCAAAATGTGGCTTATGGAAGGTTTATCTTCCCAGCGGGATATTATTCAGGGCATCGTTTCATTGGTGAAAGCCAAGCAAACTGCCGTGACGGTGGTTGCCTCACACCGTAATGAACGTAACGAGATCCTCTCCCAGGCAGACGTCGCCTTGTTCGAACCGAAAGAAGACGAACAGCGGCTACCCTTCATTCTGTCTACGGTGGAACAGTGCGGCATCAATGCCATCCACACGGGCCGTAACACGCAGTGGTTCGAAGCTCATCGCCAACAGATCGAGGCTGCCGGTGTCACACTGACCACCGGTGCCACCAGCCAGGCGATGTTTGAGCTGGCCGATGACAAAGTGGCATTTGCCCAGGCCATGGAGCGACATGGCTTGCCGGTCGTCCCCTCTCTGCGCATTGAGTCGGTGGCCGAGCTGCGCGATCTGATTAGCCGTTCCCCTTTCTCTGGCGCGCAGCTGTGCGTCAAACCGGTGAAGGGTATTTATGGCATGGGATTTTGGCGTTTTGATGAAAGCGTAGGCCCGATGGCCGCCTTTACCCATCCGGAAAACCGCAAAGTGAACTCACAGCGCTACCTCAGCGCGCTGGCAGACGCTGGCGAGTTTGAGCCATTGGTGCTGATGCCTTACCTGCCTGGCCCTGAATACTCCGTCGACATGTTGGTTGATCGGGGCACCGTGCTGGCTGCCGTCGCACGTAGAAAAGAAGGGGCGCTGCAATATCTGGAAAACCACGGCGAGGCGTTTGAACTGGCTAAAGCCTGTGCCACCGCGATGCAGGCCGATGGCCTGGTCAACGTGCAAACCCGCAACGACACCAGCGGGCGCCCGGTACTGCTGGAAATCAACCTGCGCCCGTCTGGTGGTATCGGCTATACCCGTTTTAGCGGCGTCAATCTGCCGGGCCTGTTCGCCCTGTATAAGCTTGGCGTAATGAGCCAGCAGCAAGTGATTGATGAGGCTAAATCTGCATTCTCCCCAGCGATCGTCCGTTCTATTACCGATGTCGTCAGATATCACCCCGAGCTCGACAACCTGCTGGTGAAGGACTAACCCATGCTAAATACCTATTCCCGCACGCTGTCCTGCGGCACGCTGAAAGTAACCCCAACGGGCGGCACGATCGCGCTGGATGAGCTGTTTGACGTAGCCGAAAGGCGCAACCCGAAACGCGCGTTTCTGTTCGTCAGCAAAGTGTTGGGCCGCCATATTCCGGTGAAGCCGAGCGTCATGCGCGCCGTCTATCAGCAATTGGCCGCGTTGTTCCCAGCCTGCGATCAAGGCCCGGTGCTGTTTATCGGCATGGCGGAAACCGCCGTCGGATTCGGTGCAGGTGTGTTTGACGAAGTCCGGGGCAGCGTTAGCGATCCGGTATACCTCACCTCCACCCGCCATCCGGTAGAGGGGGGTGAGCTGCTGTGCGAATTCAAAGAAAATCACAGCCACGCCACGGACCACCTGCTTTATCTGCCACAGGATGCCGAACTGCGCCGCCGCGTGCTGGAAGCCAAAACCGTGGTGCTGATCGACGATGAAGCCACCACCGGCAACACCTTCATCAACCTGCTCCAGGCTTTACAGCAGGATGCCGGGTTACACAACATTGCCCGCGCCATCACCGTCACGCTGACCGACTGGAGCGGCGATGCGCTTGCCCAACGCAGCCCAATCCCGATCCAGTATGTGTCACTGGTTCAGGGTGACTGGCACTGGGAAAAAAATCCCGATGCTCCGGTGCCGGTGATGCCAGCAGTCAACGTTACCGCCACCGGCAGCGTGCCGATCACCGGTAAACAGAGCTGGGGCCGCTTGGGCATCTCATCGCCAAGTGCGGATCTGGGGCGCGATATTCAGACGCATCCAGGGGAAAAATTGCTGGTGCTGGGCAGCAGCGAGTTTGTCTGGGAGCCCTTCCTATTGGCTGAACGCCTGGAAAAACAGGGGGCCGAGGTTAAATTCAGCTCCACCACCCGTTCGCCGATTGCCACCGGGTTTGCCATCCAGTCCGCCATCGCCTTTGGCGATAACTATGGGCTCGGCATCCCCAACTTTGTCTACAACGTGGCCCACCAGCAGTTTGACCGGATCCTGTTGTGTATCGAAACCCCTGCGGCAAGCGTTGATCCCGCGTTAATTGAGGCGTTAAAACAGGTCGCCCCAACCGTTGAGGTCGTAAGCTATGAATAAGCCGGTCATTTTCTCCGATCTGGACGACACCCTGTTCCAGACGCGCCGCAAGATGGTCGATGAGCTCGACCTTGCCCCGTATCGCACCGGTGCCTTGGATCGCAGCCTGGAACCCCGCAGCTTTATGACCGAAGAACAGTCAATGCTGGTGGACTGGATGCTGGAACATGCGGAGCTGATCCCGGTCACCGCGCGTGGAACCGAAGAGATTGCCCGGGTGAGTATCCCGTTCAAGTCATGGGCGGTTACCACACACGGTGCAGTGATCCTCACCCCGCAGGGGCAGCCAGACCCGGCATGGCAGGCGCTGATGCTGGAAAAACTGCAACCTTATGCCGCTGACCTGCTGGCGATGCAGCGCAAGATCACCGAGCTGATGGCCGAACGCAACATCAATGGCTGGGCGCGTATCAACTATGAATACGGCGACACGCCGGTCTATCTGGTGATGAAGCACCGCGACAGCACCCGCCTGGACGAGCTTTACGCCATCGCCGATGAGATTGAGCAGCTATTCCCCACTGAAGGCTATTACGTCCACCGTAACAGCAACAACGTTGCCTGGTTGCCGACCGTGGTAGAGAAAGGGCTGGCCGTCACCTTCTTGCTGGAAAAACTGCGCCTTGAACGCGGCGTGTTCCCGGTTATCGGGTTGGGCGACAGCCTCAGCGATCATCGTTTTATGAAGCTTTGCACCTGGTTTGGCCTGCCGCGCCAGAGCCAGTTTGCCGAAGCGATCTCCCGCCATATTTTCGGAGAGCAGTAATATGTCTGATTTTGTGCCCTTTTCCGGCTCATACCTGCCCGAGGACGTTCACTTTCTGCTGCAACCGGTAGAAATGGAAATGACGCCGGTCGATCAGAAAGAACAGCTGATCCAGTCCGGTGCCCGTCACTACTCGGAGATGTTGAGCCAGGAACCGGAGCCGACCCCTTCACACCTCGACCTGTTTGCCCGCGCACTCGATCAGGGTGCAGGACGCCTGGCAAAAGAGGTCTCGATGCTGGCCCTTGCGCTGATTGAGCGGTTCGGCGATACGCCGATAGTTCTGGCCAGCCTGGTGCGTGCCGGGGTTCCTCTAGGGGTGATGCTCCAGCAAACGCTGCGGGCCATGGGTAAAGAGTCGTATCACTACGGCATCAGCATCATTCGTGACCGGGGCATTGACTCGGTCGCGCTCGACTGGATTGAAGCGCGTCACGGCACCGAAGGGATAGTCTTTGTCGATGGCTGGACGGGCAAAGGAGCCATTACCGGCGAACTGATCCGCTCCCTCAACAACCGGCCTGGCTATCCTGCCCAGCCCCGCCTGGTGGTGCTTGCCGACCCGTGTGGGTGTTCGTGGCTGGCCGCCAGCGACGACGACTGGCTGATCCCGTTTGGCATTATGGGTGCGCCGGTTTCCGGCATGATTTCACGCTCCATCTGGTCAAACGAAGGCCTGCACGGCTGCGTACAGTGCGATCATCTCGCCCAGTTTGAATGCAGCCGTCTGCTGGTAGATACCGTGGCGCAGTATCGCGCGACGCTAGACACAGCGGCGCTTGAGCCCTGCACACAGAATGCAGAGAGAAAGGCTTACCTGAAACAACAAAGTGAGAGGGTGGTTAACCACCTCGCCGAAAAATATCAGGTTGCCAGCATTAACCGAATTAAACCAGGGATCGCAGAGGCTACGCGCGCTGTGCTACGCAGAGTACCGGATCACGTCTTGGTCCGTGCGGTAGACGATCCCGACGTCGCGCTGCTGGTCTATCTGGCACGCGAAAAGGGGCTGACCATTACCGAAGTCGGTGATGAGATCGGGCAGTACCGTGCGGTGACCATTATCAAGAAGGTGCTCTAATGAACCAACGTCTTTCCCCTTGGCGGCTGGGTGCTTCACTCTATATGCCCGCCACCAGAACGGATATCGCCGAGACGATCCTCAATAACAAGATCGCCGGTTTACGCTCTCTGATCGTCTGCCTGGAAGACGCGGTCAGCGACGAAGATCTTCCCCAGGCGCTGGACAACCTGCGCGAACTCACCCAGACGTTGGCCCAAGCCAAGGCAGCGGAGGGCAATGACCACTGGCCACTGGTGTTCGTGCGGCCACGTCATAAAGAAATGGGTAAACAGCTGCTGGCGAGCATGGATTTCAGCGCGGTGGACGGCTTGGTACTGCCCAAATTCACGCTGGCTTCGCTGCCTTACTGGTGGAACATGATGCAGGACTCGCACCTGTGCATGATGCCCACGCTCGAGACAGAAGAAGTGTTTGATGTAGTGCAAATGCGTGAGTTAGCCAACACCCTGCATCACCACCCGTGCTATCGGCGCATCATCGCCCTGCGTATCGGTGGCAACGATCTGATGAACGTGGTGGCGCTCAGAAGGCCGCGGAACCTGACGCTGTACGACGGCCCGATGGGCTATGTGATAAAAATGCTGGTTGCCGTATTTTCCCCACGTGATTTCGCCCTGACGGCACCGGTTTGTGAGCATATTGACGATCATCAGATTATGGATCGAGAATTGGCGCTCGATATCGCCCATGGCCTGGTCGGCAAGACGGCGATCCACCCGAATCAGATCGGCAAGATCGAAAAGGCGTTGATGGTGCAGGCAAACGATCATACCGATGCGCTGCGGATCCTCAACTCCTCACAGGCGGTGTTTAAATCGCAGGGAACCATGTGCGAACCCGCAACCCATCGCCGCTGGGCGTCAGAGATCCTGGCGCGTGCTCAGGTATATGGAATTGCCAACGAGTCATCTCAGGAAAGCCACCGGTTTAGCATCAACGCAGGCAGTCATTAATCATGCAACTCAATACGCGACAGGCACGGATCTATAAGCTGGCCATTTTACTCAGTGCGGGTAAACCCGTATCCGCTGACAAGATCATCACCGAGTTAGACTGCTCGGGGCCAACCCTGACACGCGTGCTTAAGGAACTGAGAGAGTCCTACGAGGCGGAGATCAAATACCGCAAGGCCACCCATTCCTATCAGTTGACGCAACCTGGGCATCTGGACAAGAAGAACTTTCGCCGTATGCAGGATGCGTTAGCGGCCAATTCTGAGCTGAAAACCGGTGAAGTCGTCAGCCGTGTCTATCTGGATAAAGAGAAGAAGAAAGCCGTGTCGCTGTCATTAAAAATGTCGGTGCTACGCAAAATCGATCGCTTATCCAGAGTGACGGAAACGACCCGCAGCGAAGCGGTGGATATGATTGTTGAGCGCTGTATCGACGACCTGGTGCGCAGCATTCAGGCCAGCAAGCAAAAACCGTAATACCTTCCCCTCACCCTAACCCTCTCCCACAGGGAGAGGGGACCGACCGAGTAGATCTGAAAGCTCGGTAACGCACCTTGGGCAAGGGGACGATCGAGTTCACTGAGGCTCCCCACTTCCAGAAACAGCACAGACTAATCCACAACGCAGGACAGCTCCCTCTCCCTGTGGAAAAGTGCTACAACTCAACGGCATCCACTCTATCAGCCCTGTTACAGATCAACTCCCGCCCACGACCACGACTCCGCGCTGGCTCCCTCTCCCTGTGGGAGAGGGTCGGGGTGAGGGGATAAAGCGATCGCAAAATCAACAAATCTACTCCTGCAAACGTGGGTATTTCTGTTGAGATAACGACCAGAACACTTATTATGTAAACTCGGCACTCAATAAGGGAATACGATGAGAAGACTTCCGGTCTATCTGCTACTTGATACTTCGGGCTCCATGACAGGCGAACCCATTGAAGCGGTCAAAAATGGGGTGCAAACGCTGCTCTCCACCCTGCGACAAGATCCCTACGCCCTTGAAACCGCCTATGTTTCGGTGATCACCTTCGATTCTTCCGCACGCCAGGCTGTTCCCCTTACCGATCTGCTGAGCTTCAAGCTGCCAGAACTGGTGGCCAGCGGCACCACCGCGCTGGGTGAGGCTCTCTCACTGGTCGCCACCAGCATCAGCAACGAAGTGCAGAAAACCACCGCCGAGACTAAAGGCGATTGGCGCCCGCTGGTGTTCATCATGACCGATGGCTCACCCACGGATGACTGGCGCAAAGGCGTCAGCGACTTTAAAGCCGCCAGAACCGGCGTGGTCGTTGCCTGTGCCGCTGGCCACAGCGCCGAAACCAAAGTGCTCCAGGAAATCACCGAGATCGTCCTCCAGCTGGATACGGCTGACTCCACCTCGATCAAAGCCTTCTTTAAATGGGTGTCGGCCAGCATCTCCGTCGGCAGCCAGAAAGTCGAGTCAGGCAAAAAGGAAGTTATTGGCCTGGACGATTTACCGCCACCACCACCCGAAGTTAACGTTGTTCTATAAAACATTTTCAAGGAGATTTTATGTCAGTCAGTTTGCGTAAAGGACAAAGCGTCAGCCTGCGTAAAAACGAACACGACCTTTCCTCAGTCACCATTGGACTTGGCTGGGATATCAATGAAGAGAAGAAAGGTTTGCTGGGTGGTCTGTTTGGCAAGAAAGAGCCGGAGTATGATCTCGACGTTATCGCCTTCCTGTGTAATGCCCAAGGCAAAGTCGCCGATCTGGGCGATGTGGAAAACGGCCGGCCTTCGCTGGTTAACGGGGACATCATTTTCTTCAACAGCCAGCGCCATAAGTCTGGCCACATCTGGCTGACCGGCGATAACCGCACCGGCGCGGGTGACGGTGATGACGAGCAGATTATCGCCCAGTTGAACTCCCTCGATCCCAAGTACGAAAAAATCGTCTTCATCGTGCAGATCTATAACGGCCAGGAGCTGAAGCAGCACTTCGGCAAGGTGCAAAACGCCTTTATCCGCGCGGTGGATGCCAAAAACGTGGAAATGGCGCGTTTCGATCTTTCGGGCGGGGCCGCCTTTGATGGCCAGCGTTCCATGCTGTTTGCCGAGTTGGTGCGTGAAAGCACCGGCTGGAAGCTGAACGCCATTGGCGAACCTTCCGAGTCCGACTCCTTCGTGTCCCACTTGAAGAACTACCTGCAATGAGAAGATTACCCGTTTACCTGCTGATTGATACCTCCGGGTCGATGCGCGGGGAATCTATCCATGCCGTTAACGTGGGCATTCAGTCAATGATGAGCGCGCTGCGCCAGGACCCGTATGCGCTGGAAAGCGTGCATATCTCCATCATCACCTTTGATAACGAAGCCCGGGAGTTTATCCCGCTAACCTCATTGGAAGAGTTCCAGTTCTCCGACATTGTCGTCCCCAGCGCGGGTGGCACCTTCACCGGGGCCGCGCTTGAGTGCCTGATCAAATGTGTCGATCGGGATATCCACCGCTCCGATGGCGATCAGAAAGGCGATTGGCGGCCACTGGTATTCCTGATGACCGATGGCACCCCGTCAGACAGCTATGCCTATGGCGAGGCGATCAAAGAAGTCAAAAAACGTTCCTTCGGCTCCATTATCGCCTGTGCGGTCGGGCCGAAGGCCAAGCATGAACACCTCAAGCAACTGACCTCTCAGGTTGTGGCCCTCGAAACTCTGGATTCAACGGCCTTTTCCGGCTTCTTCAAATGGGTGTCGGCCAGCGTCGCGTCAGGCAGTTCCAGTGCGGGTGTTAACGCCGGGCAGGATAACCTCCCGCCACCACCACCGGAAATACAGCTGGTTCTGTAGCCAACAGGCAAAGCCTCTACCCGGAGCTTTGCCTGTTTTTTCATTGCCCCATGACGCGCATTGCAAGAAGCATCCGCCTGACGAGGTTTTTAACCATGAGAAGACTGCCCATCTTCCTGGTCTTGGACTGCTCAGAGTCCATGATCGGGGAAAGCCTGAAGAAAATGAATGATGGCCTGCAAAGGATCGTCAGCGACCTGAAAAAAGACCCCCACGCGCTTGAAACCGCCTGGATATCGGTGATCGCCTTCGCCGGGGTGGCAAAAACCATCGTACCGCTGGTCGAGGTGGTGTCATTTTATCCCCCTCGCCTGCCGATCGGCGGTGGCACCAACCTGGGCGCGGCATTGCGGGAACTTACCCGTCAGTTGGATCAACAGGTCAGAAAAACCACCCAGGAACGCAAAGGCGACTGGAAACCGGTGGTGTACTTACTCACCGATGGTCGCCCAACGGATGATACCGCCCCCGAAATCAGGCGCTGGAAAGAAAACTACGCCAATAAGGTCAACCTGATCGCCATCGGCCTTGGCCCTTCGGCGGATATGAACATCCTGCGGCAACTGACCGATAACGTCTTGCTGTTCACCGACAGTCAGGAAGGGGATTTCGCCCAGTTCATTAAGTGGATCACCGCGTCTGTCTCTGCCCACAGCCGCAGCGTGGGGGAGGATGCACCTCCGTTGCTCACCCACACCGACCACATTGTGCGGCTGGCCAAAGACGATATTGCCAGAGCCTACGACGAAAACTGCGTCACCCTGACGGGCCGTTGCAGCAAGTCACGCCGCCCCTACCTGATGAAATACGAACGCCCGGCCGTTAACCTCTCCACGCTGGATTTCAAGCTCAATATCAACGGCTTCAACCTCAACGGCTGCTTCCCGATCGATGAGGATTATTTTGCCTGGAGCGATGAATCGGCATCTGCCATTCAGGTCAATACCAGCGAACTGCACGGCGTGCCGGGTTGCCCGTACTGCGGCAATGCCAGCGCCTTTGCGATGTGTACCTGCGGCAAACTGCTGTGCGTCAACGGGCCCGATGACGTTATCTGCCCGTGGTGCGATAAGGGGCTGACGTTCAGGGAAAACGGCGGCGACTCCGATTTCGACGTGACGCGAGGGAAAGGCTGATGCAAGACGTGGATAAACTGCGCCAAAACGTACTCATGCTGATCCTGGCTGAAACGGGCGCAACGACGGATGACGCCCAGCTTGCCAGCCTGCAAGCCGATGATGAGATCGGCACCTTGCTGACCAACCTCATCACGAAAGTGACGGCCAAGACCCCCGCAACGCTTGAGACAACAGAAGCTCCGCCGTGGGTTGCCAATGACGATACCTTGGCCGACGAGCCAAAAGTGGTCCTCACCAAGGACGATGACACCCCTGTTGCCTCGCCAGATACCGCAGATCTGCCAACACCAGACGACTGGCAGAAAGCACAGTTTGATCCGCTGGAAGTGCAAGGAGATGCCGCATTGCCTGAAGAAACCGCCAAAGAAAACCTGAAGCCAGGCCAGATACCGTCCGGCACCGCTATCCCGATTAGCACGCCGCAGAACATTCAGCCGCAGGCAAAAATCAACGTAGCCAATGCCCGTACCGGCGTCCCCTTCCACTCTGAAATAGATATCGTGCTTGATGATGGAACGACCGCCGAAGTACTGGCCGTCGCGTTCTCCAAAGATATCGGTATCACCTTTGATCCGGCGACCTCTTCACTGGCAGGAACCGCCACCGAAAGCGGCGACTTTGACATCACGGTCACCTGGTCTTGCCCTACTGCGCCGCAATGCTCAACCCAGGTGCCCTTTATCGTTAACCCAGACCCACGCAGCCTGTGGAAAATCCTCGAGCCGCCTGCCGATTCGCGCTATTTCAAACCGCATGTCGCCCATCAGCAGATCCAGGGGCCTGGGGTGAACATCGTGGCGGCCAGCCGCAGAGGGCGTTCACACGAGCATGCGGGCACCTTCCGGGATGATGACTTTTATATCGCCAGCAATAGCGATACTGGTTGGAACATCCTGCTGGTAGCCGACGGAGCCGGTAGCGCTAAAAACTCGCGCGAGGGCTCGCGCATCGCAACTCAAACCGTTGGCGACTACCTGACTACCCTGCTGAATAGCGACAAAGGGCTGGAACTCAAAGCCTGCGTTGAAAACTGGGGAACCGACGATCAGCGGATAGTCTGGGAGGCGTTTAATCGCCTGTTCCGCCAGGCCGCGATCATGGCCGTCAACAACATCAGCAATGAATCCATCCGGGCCGAAGAGAGCGCCAAATCCTATTCGACCACGCTGCTGGTCACCGTTTCCTTCCGTACCGGGGCCGAGCTGTTCGCCGCCTCATTCTGGTTGGGTGACGGTGCCATTGCGGCCTACGGGCCGGTGGGCAAAGTGCGTGTACTGGGCACACCAGACAGCGGTGAGTATGCGGGCCAAACACGCTTCCTGGATGCCGACGCCGTGAACGATGCGAACTTCAGTAAGCGCATCAGCATCGGTAAATGGACCGAGGTCTCTCATCTGGTGCTGATGACCGACGGCGTCTCCGATCCCCGGTTTGAAACGGATAATGGCCTGCAAAATAGCCAGAAGTGGGATGACCTGATCGCGGAGCTGGCGCCCTGCCTGAGCGATCCCTCGCAGCCCGCAGAGCGGCTGGCCGAATGGCTGAACTTCTTCTCCCCGGGCAATCACGACGATCGGACCCTGATCGTGGCGTGGTGAATGGATTGGACTACATAGCGGGTGAGTAAAATGGCAAATATTGTTACCTGTACCACCAGGGATGGCGAAACCATCCAGTATGTCGATGAGATCATCGGCTCCGGCTCCATGAAGGACGTCTACTTTTCGCCGGATAAGTCATACGTAGTGGCGTTCTATAAAAAGCCGCAGAACGAGCAGGCGAAAGAGCGCATCGAGATGATCACTGGCCGCTACCGGCAGAACATCTTTGAGCAAGCCGGCGGGGATTACTGGCAAGGGCTGTTTTGTTGGCCCACCAGCATAGTGGAACACGACGGCAAAATCGGCATCGTAGTGCCCACCTACCAAAGCCACTTCTTCTTTAAATACGGCTCCAAGAATAACGACTTCCTGGGGATTAAAGGCCGCGAGAAGGAAGGTAAATGGTTCGCCAGCGCCAATAACCAGAACAAGTTCCTGGATCCGCGCGAACGTGGCAACACGCTGAATTACCTGAAGGTATGCCTGCTGCTGACCAGAGCCGTCCGGCGTATGCACGCCGCTGGCCTGTGCCATAGCGATCTGAGCTATAAAAACGTGCTGATCGACCCCGAGCAGGGCCACGCCTGCATCATTGACGTCGACGGGCTGGTGGTGCCAGGCAAATATCCCCCAGACGTGGTCGGTACGCCGGACTTTATTGCTCCGGAAGTGGTGAAAACCAGCCATCTGCCGAAGGAAGATCCGCAGCGCATACTGCCAAGCATCGCCACCGACAGGCATGCGTTATCCGTGCTGATCTACATGTATCTGTTATTCCGCCACCCACTGCGCGGCGGCAAGATCCATGACATGGACGATGAGATGCGCGACGAATCCCTGGCGATGGGCGAGAGAGCGCTGTTTATTGAGCACCCGACCGACCACAGCAATGCGGTCAAACTCAACCAGGTCAGCCCTTCTTCGCTGCCTTGGGCCGATCCGCAGAAAGTGCCCTACACCATTATGGGCCCCTACCTGACGCCGCTGTTTGAAAGGGCGTTTATTGAGGGCCTGCACGAACCTGCAAGGCGACCAACTGCCGATGAGTGGGAAACGGCGCTGGTGAAAACGGTCGATCTGATCCAGCCGTGTCAAAACGCTGCCTGCGAACAGAAATGGTACGTGTTCTCCGGTAAAAACCGCCCGGCCTGCCCGTATTGCGGTACGCCGTTCAAGGGCAAACTGCCGATCCTGAACCTTTACTCCTCGCGTAAAGCCGGGAGCTTCCGGCCCGACGATCATCGCCTGATGGTGTGGAGCGGCCAGTCGATTTATGCCTGGCACGTTAACCGCCTGATCGCCCCCAACGAACGCACGCCAGACGCGCAGAAAAAACGCGTGGGCTATTTCGTGTTCCATAACGATCAGTGGTGGCTGGTGAATGAAGGCATCAGTGGGCTGCTCTCCTTGCCGGATAAGACCCCGGTGGCGATCGGTGACAAGCTGGCGCTGAACGACGGTGTCCAGTTCGTGCTTTCTACCGAGGAGGGCGGCAGGTTGGTGGTGGTGCAGTTGGTGGAGAACTAAGCGTTGGTGAGTGCGGGGTGCGGCGCGCCTCGCACTGGATTATGGAGGAAAGGAAGATCCACACCTGCGCCCCACAAAAAACAACCATTAGTGCTTTCACCCTTAGGTAGTATCATCCCTCTCCCACCGTGCTCCTCAATATATCCGGGCTGCCTTGCCACAACCAATGGTACAAATCGTGACTGCGCTGGAATCCCAATTTTCGCATGGATGCCTGCTTATGGGCGCTGACGGTCTTGGTGCTGATCTGCAACTTTCTGGCGATCTGTGTAGGCGATAAGCCTGCTGCTATCGCCTGCAAGACCTCTCGCTCTCGCCGAGTGATCTTTTCGTAGTCAGGTACGCAGGTGGCATTATTATTGAGCTGCACGTCGAACAGCCTATCCAGCAGTTGCATCACCGCCTCGGGTTTATCATTCAGGCCGATTTCTCCCTGTTGATAGGTGACCCCTTCTATATTTTTTCGTATAAGGATTTGGTACCGTTGATATCCATCACCCCGCCAGCTGGCGTTGCTCCTGACAATCAGATCCGCAACTTTCAGATGAATAATATCATTGCAATCTGCATGGACAAATAGAGGAGATACTCCCCGGAGATAAAAATACCGTTCAAAAAGGTGGCGAATGCCTTGTAAGAAATAGAAATTTTTGCCCCACAGAGCAATAACGATGCGTGAGTTCATATTGACACCTTAACAGCCTGATTTTTTTAAATGACACCGTTGATTAGGTGATACATCATTGGGATAAATCCCCACCTCAGGTAGGTGTTGCAATACACCAGCGTAGGCTCTTTTGGTCTGGTACCGATGAGACATGCGCCTTCTTTTTCTTCACCAGTTTCATCAGGTAGTAGCGGGACACATAAATGTTGGTATCACAGTAGTCGGCAATATCCCGGGTCTTGGGCCATTTATCTTGCGGGGGCAATGTGCCCAGAGGGCAATCAACACGGCTCAACACCTGCAGCGCCGTCAGAACCTTGTCGCAGGCTGCATTATGTTTTTTATATTTCATGAGGTTAAACCTTTTCTCTTACGAGCTTTAGTGATGCGTCAGCCCGCGCTACAGGCCAAAGCCCACCGATCAAAACGGCAAACGGCATGCAGGTCCCGTCTGCTTGGCTTTCTGAGCGTATTTAATACCACATCGGAGTAAAGTATTTATAAACGTTACAATAACGAGTTTTAAATCTGCCTAAATTAAATTTGCGATATAACATATCGGAAACATAATGATACATACGATAATAACTCGCAATTTGACCATAAAAACCATCTGCCAAGGCATTTATTGCGAAATTGCTTTTCCTATCAAAAAACACTTTTCAAAAATAAGGTTGGCCGTAATAATTCCGGCCTAAATCGATGGGTAGGAAAAATCTTAAGAACATAGGCAATAAATCGCGAGATTAATCTTAATAAAAAATGAAATATCTGGCTTTCGATTTAGGAAATCATTGGATCAGGAAAGCCCTCCATTTCCAGCTCAGTCAAACTGTGTCTCCAGTGATGGGAAGACAGCCGCACACTAAAACTTAACAAGTCTTTCATGTTTGATGGATAGCCAACCGCTCTCAATCCATTAGGCACAGAGCCTTGGCATAAAAACGCATGAAAATAGCATCAGGATGCCTTACTCACGTCTAAAAAAATTGACGGCATCAGGAGTGATGATTTTATTGAAGATACTTTGTCTGTTCGGACTGTTCAGATAAATGATGGCTCGTGGCTAATAATCAGCTACGAAATGATTGTATTCACCTTTTTAATACGTAAATAAGGAATTCATTATGCGTAAGTCTATTTTTACTCTGGCTCCGGTGGTTGCGACTCTGTTGGCAGGATCTGGCGTGGCTCAGGCCGCATCTAACGCCCAGATGACCATTACCGCCAACGTTGTAGCGGCGACCTGTGACGTTTCTCTCTCCAACCCTAGCCTGGACCTGGGTAACTATTCCAAGTCCGCCTTCACCGCAGTAGCCACCCCGGTTGCCAGCAGTATAAAAACCTTCACCGTGGGTCTGAACAACTGTGAAACCCCGGCAGCAGCAGGTGATACAGCAAGCCTGATCGTCACCGGCCAGACACTAGGGGGCAACCAGAACATCTTTAACAGCACCGGCACCAATACCGGCGTTATGTTAAGTGAAGTGACCTCACCAACCACCTACATTAGCGCCGGCCAGAAATTATTGGTAGCCAAAGCAGGTGAGACTCCGGAAGCAGCCGATTTCAACACGAAATCCTTGAGCCTGCAGGCTGGTTTAGCCTCTACGTCTCTCACGCCAGATATCGGTATGGTTAGCGCGCCGATCCTGTTCAGCTTTGCCTACAACTGATGTGTTCCAGCGGGCCGATGGCCCGCCTTTTCAGGATCCGCAATATGACGCGCTTTATCTCCCTGCTTTCGCTGCTAGTGGCCCTGCTGGGTACGCCGTTGGCAGGCTGGTCCGCCGGGTTTGGCATTAATGCCACACGCCTGATTTACCCTGAAGGGGCTAGCAGTATCAACGTCGCGGTACGCAACACCCTTAACCACGAACCGTATCTGGTGCAAACGGCTGTCAGCGGTAAACAGGATGCACAGACCACGGCCCCGTTCACCGTAACGCCGCCGCTGTTCCGTCTGGAACCACAAAGCACCAATCAGTTACGTATCGCCTTTACCGGCCAGCCGCTACCCGGCGATCGGGAGTCGGTGTTTTATTTGCATGCCACCGCTATTCCAACCAGTACGCAAATGGATCCGACTCAGCAGCGTAATGACGTGCAGGCCCAGCTGCGCTTCGGCGTGGGCAACATTATCAAGCTGTTCTACCGGCCTGCGAGCCTGAGCGGTTCCTCTGCCGCCGCCCAAAAAGAGTTGCAGTTCTCCCGCGTGGCTGGGGGGCTGAAGGTGACCAATCCCTCTCCCTATTTTGTCAGCCTGGCCGGCTTGACGGTGAATGGGCAACAACTGGCTTTGGACACGCCGGCTGCACTCATGATCCCCCCTTTCGGCAACCATATCTGGCCGGTTAAAACACCGTTGGCAACCGGCAAGCGGGTGCAGTGGCAGACCATTAATGATACCGGGGGCACCGATGCGTTCAGCGCAACGTTACCTTAAGGCCGTGCTGGCTGTAGTGCTGGCAGGTGGTGGAGCGGTATCCGCCCCGGTGCAGGCCGTAACGCTGGATTTCTCAGCCGTGCTGACCAATGGCACCTGCACGCTCAGCCTGGATAGAAGCACTCTGCCTTTGGGTGTCATCGCTAAATCACAGCTGCGCCCAAACCAGCTGGTTGCTCCACAGCCCTTTACCCTCTCCGTGCAGGACTGCACCGGTTCAGCGGGCGGCAGCCTTAAACCTGTCGTGACTATCGCCGGCACTGGCACCACCCAAGACGGTAAATGGCTGTTTCGCAATGCCGGATCGGCGGCGAATACCGGGATTTTGGTGATCCAGAGTGCCACCGTGCCGGATTACAGCCAGCCCGAAGTCAAAAACAACAGCTTGCTGTCACTGGCTAATCCCGGACAGATACCGGTCAACCAGGCGTTCACCTTTTATGCCGGTGCCAGTTGTGGCGGCAGCACCGGGTGTGCCACGGTTGCGACCGGTGACGTGACGGCCACGCTGATGTTTACGTTTCTCTATCAGTGAGGGCCCGATGACACAGCAATTTCATCAGGTGCTATCAAGCCTGCTGCTCACTTTCAGCCTGTCTGCACAGGCCGGGAGCGGCGGCATCAGCCTGGGGCAGACACGCGTTATTTTTTCTGCCGCGGATAAAGCGCAAACCCTCACCGTCAGCAATAGCGGGCAACAGGCTTATCTGGTCCAAGCCCGAGTACAGAACGGCCTGGACGATACGACCCCCGCGCCGTTTATCGTTACGCCACCGCTGTTCTCGCTGCAAGGCGATAGCCGCCAACTGCTACGACTATTGCCGCAGGACGCCACGCTGCCCTCCGACCAGGAATCGCTGTTTTATCTCTCTATCTCGGCCATTCCTGCACAGGCTGAACCCGTAACGGCGGCCGATCGGCTGTCAGTTGGGGTACGTTTCGTGCTCAAGCTGTTTTATCGCCCGCAAGGTTTGGCGTTACCTGCGGACAACACCCCGTGCCTGCTGACGTTCAAGCGTGAAGCGCACGGCGTGCGGGCCATTAATCCCACCGGCTATTTTCAGACCCTGGGGATGCTGGCCGTTGACGGGCATACCGTGGCATTAGTTCAGCAACCGGCGATGGTGCCTCCGCACAGCAGTATCATCCTGGCCGTTGACGGGCCGGTGAATAAGGTGGCCTGGCAGACGCTCACCGACTATGGCGGACTCTCCAAGTCCTGCCAGCAGACAGGCTCAGCCTCCACGGAGACCACACCATGAAATACCCGATTTATCTTCTGATGGGCCTATGCCTGTTGGTCAACAAAATGGGCCTGGCACAGGCTCAGGACAACGCCTCGCCGGGGATTTCTTTTTACGTGCTGCGGGTGATTTACCCGGAGGGCGAAAAGCAGGGCGTAACGCTGACCGCCTACAACAAAAGCCCGGCACCGTACCTGATGCAGTCATGGATCCGCCCGGTCGATCCGGCCACCGGGGACGTCGATCTGAGCTGGCATGGCACCCCAGTGATGCCGTTTATTGTCACGCCGCCGCTGGCTCGCCTGGAAGCGAACGGTGAACTGGCGCTGCGAATCCGGCGCAACGATATGCCGCTGCCTAACGACCGTGAATCGGTGTTTTTTATCTCCATGAAGGCGCTGCCCACTCAGCAACCCGACGGTAAGCAGATGGTGATGACGGTCGTGAGCAATATCAAACTGTTTTACCGCCCGGCGGGATTAGTGAAACGCGCTGTGGCAGACATGGCCCCGAAGCTGACCTTCAGCCGGGCAGGCGACCAATTGACAGCCACCAACCCGACCCCCTACTGGCTCACCTTCTCCCGCCTGTCGGTGGGGAATATGGCGTTGGACAAACCGGCTCTGCGCCTGATGGTGCCCCCTTTCGGCAAGCAGTCTTACACCCTGCCCGCCACCGCGAGCGGGAAAGTCAGCTGGCAGCTGATTGATGAAGATGGCTGGGATACTCCGGTTGCCCAACAGGACTGACGATTTCTCCCTTCCTGGCTCGTTACGGGGAGCCACGTTCTTTCAGACGGATAGGATAATAATGAAAATTCACCCTCTTGCCCTTGCGCTTTCCCCACTCCTGGTGGGCAGCGCATTGATTGCAGGCACGTCTCCAGCCTGGGGCCGCGACTACTTTGACCCGGCGCTGTTGTCGCTGGGTGGTGGCCTGGAAGCCGTCACCGACCTGAGTGCGTTTGAAAGCGCCGGACAGACCCCGCCGGGGACTTATCTGGTGACGGTGTTGGTCAACCGCAGCGAGCGTGGCCAATACCGCGTCGTATTCACCCCAGGTGACAAGGGCCAGGTCAGCGCGGAATTGACTCCGGCCTTCCTGGCGGAGATGGGGATCAATACCCCCGCATTGCCCGCTTTTGGCGGATTGCCGGTCGACAAGCCAGTCCGTGACCTGGCCACCCTGATCCCTGATGCCCGAGTGCACTTTGATTTTCAGCAACAGCGCCTGGAACTCAGCATTCCCCAGGTGGCGATGAAGCCAGACGCCAGCAGCGTGGTTAACCCTGCGCTATGGGACCAGGGCATGACTGCGTTTTTACTCAACTATACCCTCAACGGCGGGCGCAGCCGCCAGGACGGACAGTGGGGCCAATCCAACAGCGAACAGACCAACCTGTTCCTGGGGCTGCACAGCGGATTAAACTGGCAGGCCTGGCGCCTGCGCAGTGACATGACCTACACCTACAATAACAGCCGCAGTGGCTATGCCGACAGACAAAGCAATCAGCAAACCCGTTTCTCAAATACCTATCTGCAACGCGATATCCAGGCCTGGCGTTCGGATGTGCTGGCTGGGGAAAACAACACCGGCAATGACGTTTTCGACAGCATTCCGTTTCGTGGGGTGAAATTGAGCTCCAGCGAAGACATGCTGCCGCTCAGCCTGCGGGGATTTGCCCCGGTGATCAGCGGCATTGCACAGAGCAACGCCCGGGTGACCGTCAGCCAGAACGGTAACGTGGTGTACCAGGCGTATGTCGCCCCGGGGCCGTTTCGGATTAATGACCTGTACCAGACCGGACAAGGGGGAGACCTGACGGTCACGGTGACCGAAGCGGATGGCAGCGTACGTACCTGGACCCAGGCCTTCTCGGCTCTGCCGGTGATGCAACGTCCGGGTGGGTTGAAGTACGAACTGACCGCTGGGCGCTACAACGGCGGCATCACCACCGGCTCCAGAGAGGCCCATTTTGCGTTGGGCACCCTGATTTACGGGCTGCCCCATGACATCACGTTGTACGGCGGCGGGCTGATAGCGGAGAAATACGCCTCGGCGGTGGCGGGCAGCGGGATTTCGCTGGGGGATTTCGGCGCCATGTCGGCAGACGTGACCCTCTCATCGGCCCGTATGTATGACGAAAGACAGAGCGGCCAGTCATACCGGGTACGTTATGCCAAAAGCCTGCTCAGCACGGGCACCTCGGTGGACCTGACGGCTTATCGTTACTCCACCCGGCACTATTACAACTTTGCCGACTTCAACAACAGCGGTTATCAGCTCAGTGAAGGCCAGGTGCCCTGGGCACTGGCCCGACAGCGTTCGGATTTCCAGGTGCGGGTAACCCAGCAACTGGGGGATTTTGGATCGCTGTACCTGTCGGGTGCGCGCAGTGATTACTGGGGCGATGAGCAGGTGAACAATACCCTGTCGGCAGGTTACAACGGCAGTTGGCACGGCGTGAGCTATGGCCTGGCCTACAGCGTTGACCGGATAAAATCCGACGGGGATTGGCCGCAGAACCGCCAGTTGGCGTTCAATATGCAGGTACCGTTCAGCCTGTTCAGCGCGCAACCCGCCCTCAACCGCAGCTACGCCAGTTATCAGATGACGCACGACAGTGAAGGTCGTGTACGGCAACAGGTGGGGGTGAGCGGCTCGGCGGCGGAAGACCGCCTGTCCTATAGCCTGATGCAGGGATGGAGTAACAACAACCAGAGTGGCAACGGGGGTAGCACCAGCAACCTGAATCTGGGTTGGCAGGGGAGCCAGGGCATGGTCAGCGCCGGGTACAGCCACAGCAGCCGCTATAACTCGCTGAATGTGAGTGGTAACGGGGGGCTGGTAGTTCACCCCAACGGGGTGACGCTGAGCCAGCAACTGGGCAATTCAGTAGCAGTGGTTCGTGCACCGGGCGCTGCCGGGGTGAGCGTGATGAACGGCGGAGTCCGTACCGACAGCCGCGGTTATGCAGTGGTGCCGTACCTGTCTCCTTACCAGAACAACACGGTGAGCCTGAACCCGTCGACGCTGCCGGAAGATGTCGACCTGCCGCAGAGCAGCACCAATGTCTATCCCACCAAAGGGGCGGTGGTAGCAGCCACGTTTACGCCACGCACCGGCTATCAGGCGCTGATAACCCTGACCCAGGCTGGCATGCCGGTACCCTTCGGCACGCTGGTGACACTGGCCGGGGAAGGAGCGGAGATCAACAGCGGCATCGTGGGTGATGCCGGCCAGGTCTACCTGAGCGGGTTGCCGGAACAGGGAAAATTGCGCGCGGCGTGGGGCCGTGGGACTGCACAGCAGTGCCTAGCCCACTTCAGCCTGAGCAAGGCAGCAGTATCAGCAAACAATCCGGTGCGCATGATGAATGTGCAATGTGAGGAAGGACAGTGATGAAACAACGATTAATAAAGACCGCATCATGCGGTATCGCCAGCATGGCGTTAATGATGCCCCTTGCGGCCCCCGTTCTGGCGGAAACCATCACCATCGGCAAGGGCACGGGGATCCTATGGGAGGGCATGCCGTTTAACGCGACATTAAGTGGCCCTCTCGATCATCCGAAACTTGATCCCATATACGGACTCTTGTCAGTCTCCAAGTCAATGACCCGGTGTATGGCCTCAAATGAATTGAAAAGCATTGGTGGCTATTTGGCCTTCCCGCTGACCGGGGTACCTGGAGTCGGATTGATGCCTCGGGCCTCGGGTAGCGCCACTTATACCCTAAGTAACAATTCACAGGGAAAGTTGACTGGCACCATTGGCCAGCCAGAAACCAGAGGCTCCTCAACGTCACAAGGGAATATTACCTCACCGCCAGACTATACATGGTGCCTGCCCCCTGCCATGTCGTCGAATGATACATTTTACTCAAGTTCCGGTACTCGTACGGCGACGCTCTCAGGCACCTGGGTACTGGTGGCGGACGGCAGCCAAAAAGCTGGAGAGGGTTCAGTTCCCCCCATGTATTTTGGTAGCTTTTCCGCCACTACCTCAGGGGATAGAAGGACCTCTATACTGCCCACCAATATTTCCCTGCGCATCTCCACGCTGGAATGTAGTGTGAATACCCCGACGGCCATTAACTTCGGATCGGTCATTCGCAATACCCAGGCCAATGCAGAACTGGCGGTGAAGCCCGTGCAACTGGTTGCCACCTGCGGGCAGCCTACTGACCGGATAAATGCCAATATCAATCTGCAGTTCCGCGCCATCAGCGGTCTGTACAACAGTGCACCCTCACGGCTGGCATTAAACCAGAAGGGAGGCTATATCACCGGGGAAATTGATAACGGGGTGACCGGCAGTGGCGACTGTAAGGCCACAACCGGCTTGCGCTTTGATAACTCCCTCATAAAACTGGGCAGCATCACCAATGCAGAAAGCAGCAAAACCTTGACCAATCAGCTCACCTGGCGACTGTGCTCGGGAGGCAGTAGCGTGCCAATCGGTGCGGTCACTGCCTCTACAGAAATGCTGGTGACGTTTAACTGAGCCGCATTTGGCGCTGCAGACGGTTGGGTAGTTTTCCAGCCGTCCAGCGGTTTGGGGTTAACAAGGTCGAACATTCAAATTTTGCAAAATTCCAGGGCATTCAAGACTACTTTTTAGCGTCGGTTTTCAACTGCAGCAAACCGGCAATATCCTTTTCCCCTTCGGCCTCTTTTAAACGGCGCTGCTGCTCGGCAAACTGGACATATTCGGCCTGTGCTTTTTCATCTGCCTCTTTCTTGCTGACACTACCTGCGCCCTGTAACACATCGCGGTCGTTAAATTGCAGGAACTGATCCAGCTTATCCTGCCAGTCACGCAAGAACACCTGCTGGCGACGCCGGGCCTGGTCTTCGGCAAAATCCAGCCACATGTTGACCACGCGGTTGAGCTCACCAACTTCGTCCTGATTGAGGTAGTTTTTCGCCACCGTCACATCGCTTTTACGCACCTCTTCACCTTTATAGCTGCTCAACCCCATATGAGGCTTGCTGGCATCGGCACGCTGATGGATGAGTTCTGCAGCGGTATGGCCGGTACAGGCAAAATGCAGCTTGTTCTGGATGGTTTGAAAAAACTGCGTGGTCTCTTTGAGTGAGGGCTGGTAGTCGGCGGCTAGCGCAAAGATCTCCCGCACCCGCAAATAAACCCGGCGCTCGCTGGCGCGGATATCGCGGATGCGTTCCAGCATCTCGTCGAAATAGTCAGGCACAGCCGATGCGCCAACGGGCGGATTTTTCAACCGCTCGTCATCCATCACGAAGCCTTTGATCAGGTATTCCTGGAGGGTTTGGGTGGCCCACTGACGGAATTGGGTGCCTCGGGCTGAACGGACGCGGTAGCCAACGGCGAGTATGGCCTCAAGGTTGTAGTGTTCGATCTCCCTGGAGACCTGGCGAGTACCCTCCTGACGAACTATCCGGAATTTCCGGATGGTTGCATTTTGCTCAAGCTCGCCTTCTTTGTAGATATTAATAAGGTGTTCATTGATGGTTCGAACGTCTTTATCATACAGCTCGGCCATCGACGCTTGGGATAGCCAGAGGGTTTCCGCTTCAAACCGACATTCAACCCGGGTACTCCCATCTGCACTTTTAAACAGCAGAAATTCCCCGACAGGAGCCAGAGGTAAATGTTCATTTGTCATGCAGCCTCCGTTTTTATCTGACTGACACTACGGCCATTCGCTTAGTATGCCAGATATACAGATGGAGGCTCATTACGCGAATGGCGTTTATTTTGCGGGCAGTCACGCAGAAACAAATAAACGCTTCATCAATGCCCCCAGATTGATGCTAAAAGATCCCCTTTATTCCTATGCTGCTCACAGATTCATTACTCACCGTTATATTTCAACTTTTTTCCATTCTAAACATCCTGTAATCTGATAAGAAAATACTAACTATGGTGGGCGTATGGCAGGGAAGGCCGTGATTTTACAAGGCGACAAAACCTCTCATGGTGGGGTCGTGTTACAGGGATCGTCAGTGATGCAGTTCTGCGGGACGAACGTAGCGCTGGTAGGGCATTTGGTGTCCTGCCCGCAATGCAAAGGGGTCTTTCCGATTGTCAGTGGTGCAGAAACCGCACTGGTCGGCGGGGTGCCTGTGGCGCTGGAAGGCATGAAAACCGCCTGCGGGGCCGCTCTGATTGCTTCACAACATGAATGTAATGCCTGACGGCAACGTCGTTCAGCGCTAATCACTCCGCCAGAAGCGGCAGAGTCGCAAAATAATGGACAAGACGCTTTACCAGGGAGCAAGGATGCCGTGGCTACGTTAGATACGCTACAGACCGATTCAGACATTTTCCCACCACGCACCTCACTTGCCGCCGGGCTGCTTGCGACGCTGAACGGCAGTGAATTTGCGGTGAGCCACGCGGACATCGCATTGTTGCTGCGCGCCCTGCCGGAACAAGGTCGTGGCGTCACTCTCAATATTCTGCTGATTGATCGCCTGCTGCGGGAACTTGATCGGCGCCTGAGTGCCCAGATGGATGCGATCCTGCATGCTCCGGCGTTTCAGCGCCTGGAATCAACCTGGCGCGGGCTGGCCCTGCTGGTCGATAACATCCCGTTTCACGAGAACATTCAGCTGACGCTCCTCCATGCCACTCAGGAAGAGCTGCTGGCGGATTTCGAATTCTCCCCAGACATTACCTCCTCGGGCTATTACCAGCATGTCTATTCGGCAGGCTACGGCCAGTTTGGTGGAGTGCCGGTAGCGGCGGTGATTGGCTGCTATGATTTCACCCCCGGTGCCGCCGATATCAAACTGCTGCACTACCTCAGCGTGGTCAGCGCCATGGCGCATGCGCCGTTTCTGTCGGCGGCAGACGCCACCTTCTTCGGCGTTGATTCATTAGCCGACCTGCCCGCCATTCTTGATTTGGATGCGGTCATGGCTGCACCGACACATATCCGCTGGCAGGCACTCAGAGCTACTCCGGATGCCCGCTATTTGGGGCTGACCGTGTGCCGTTTTTTGCAGCGTGAGCCTTATACCCCGGCGTCACAGCAGGTCCGGCAATTTGTCTATCAGGAACAGATTGCCACACATCAGCACCTGCTGTGGGGCAACAGCGCCTTTTTACTGGCGCTCTGCCTGGCGGGCAGCTTTGCCCGTTATCGCTGGTGCCCGAATATTATCGGGGCGGAGAGCGGCGGAGCATTCCGTAACCTGCCCGCTCGCTACTATGCGGCGCTTGGGCGTTGGCAAGAAAAGATCCCAACCGAGACGCTGCTGTCGGACCAGTGGCAGTACCGCTTGTCGATGGCCGGGTTTATTCCGCTTGGGGTGCGCAAGCAAGGGCAGGACGTGGTGTTTTATTCGGCCAACTCAATCCAGTCGCCGCAATATACCGACCTCACGCCTGAGGGGATGAACGCCCGGGTCAATGACCAACTGGGGGCGCAACTGCCTTACCTGTTTATCATCACCCGGCTGGCGCACACCATCAAAGTGCTGCAGCGTGAGCGGCTGGGTAGCTGGCGCAATCGGGGCGACCTGCAGCATCAGCTCAACAACTGGTTAAAACGCTTTGTCTCCGATCAGGAGAACCCACCAGCCAGCGTACGCAGCTGCCGCCCGTTACGCGCTGCACGCATTGAGGTGCAGGAAGTCGCGAATGATCCCGGCTGGTATCTGACACAGCTGCATGTGCAGCCGCATTTCAAACACATGGGCTCCAACTTCGTCCTCGCCTTGACCGGGCGCCTGGATAAATAACCTCCAAGACAGGATGTCTTGCGCATGAACCAGAACAAACATCGGCAATTCCCTCCAGCCCGTCGGCGCAAAGCGCTACACCAGGCTGCCGAGGTGCTGCAACAAACACATGCCCCGCTGGTTTCCTTCCTGACCGCACCCAACCACGATCCCGATGTGGAGCGGCAATTGGAGGGAATGGCCTGGATGACCGGGCAGTTAGAGGGGCAGTTGGCAGACCAGCTACCGAACCTCACCCACCATATGCTGGCCCTGCTGTGGCCCTATTTTCTGCGGCCCACTCCCAGCATGACCGTACTGGAATGGCAGCAGGATTACCTGTCGGATCCCGCGCAGGCTTGCCCCCAGATTGCCAAGGGGGCCACGGTGGTCAGTATCCCGCTGCCGGTGACAACCGGTAAGGAAACGCTGCGGTGCCATTTCCGCACCTGCCGTGATACTCGGCTGTGGCCGTTACAGGTGCAGGCGGTAAGCCGCGAGCAACGGCACGGCCATGACAGCCTGTGCCTGCAACTGGTCACCACGGCGGATCGGCCCCTGGATCTCACTAGCCTGAACGGCCTGCGGCTGTATCTGGGGGAAGACCTGCACACCGGGCAACAGCTGCATTTGTGGCTGAGTGAATACCTGAGCCACGCCACGCTGGAAGTGGAGGGAAAGACGTGGCCGCTGCCTGAACTGGCGCTCACCCCGGTCGGTTTCAACGACGAAGAGGCCCTGCTGCCCTGGCCACAGAATGCCGACCCCGGCTATCGCCTGCTGCAAGAGCACGCCTGCTTCCCCAACGCCTTTTTATTCATGGACGTGACGGGCTTCCCTAGCCTGCCTCCGCTATCAGCCTCTCACGGCTTTACCCTGCGGTTCACCTTCTCCCGGCCTTTGCCGTCTGCCCTGGTTATCAACCGCCAGACGGTGCGCCTGCATTGCACGCCCGCCATCAACCTGTTTAGCCATTACGCTGACGGGATCAGCCTCAATGGGACGCAGTCAGAGCTGCCGTTATTCCCCAGCGTGCGCCATCCCGAGGATTACGACGTGTTCTCGGTGGATGAAGTGACCGGCGTATCAGCCCTGAGTGATGTCCCCCGCCGCTATGCGCCGTTTGAACGCTTCAGCCAGCAACAAGATGCGGGGTATTACCATGTGCGGGTCACCTCATCGCCCGTGGGGGGCTTGAACCATCACCTGGCGTTGATCCGCCACGGAGAAAACCTGGACAACCTACCGCCGGAGTCGGTGTCCGTACGGCTCACCTGCAGCCACCGCCGCTTGCCGTTGCACCTGAAAGTAGGAGAACTCCGCCAACCGGCCACCGGCTGCCCGCCGGGGGTGCGCGTACACAATATCACCCGCCCGTCGGTCCCCCTGAGCCCAAGGTTGGATGCCACCTTGCAGGCGGCCCTGCTGCGCAACCTCTCATTGAACAGCCGCTCACTGCTGACGCTGACGGCGCTGCGGCAAGTGCTGAGCGCCTGCGATCTGCCCGCCTGGCACAGTGAACTGGCGGCAGGGGTCTCCCGGCGGCGTAGAGCAGGGTTACTCAGCCTGACCGTGCGCCCGGCTGAACGTCATATCGACGGTGTGCCGATCGATGGCCTGGCCTCGGTGCTTACGGTGCGGCTCCAAGGGGCGTTTGACTCGGAAGGCGAGCTCTATCTGTATGGCCGGGTACTGGCACGGTTCCTGGCCCAGCGTGCCAGCGTCAACCATTTCCATACCCTCACCGTGGTTAACCAAGATAATCAGGAGTCTTACCGCTTTCTATGATCCCCAGTGCAGAGCAGGAGCAGCAGCTCCAGGTTATCGCCGATAACGTTAGCCAGTATGACTTCTACCGCCTGGTGGAAGGGCTGAACCGGCTGGCGGGCATCGATCCGGCCCGCACGCTCGGCCTGCCGCCCAACCGGGAAGCGTTGCGCTTTACCGCCGCTGCCGGGTTGGGCTTTGCCGCCAGCGATGTGGTGGCGTTGCAACATGAGCCAGGTGGGCCGCTGCGCCTGGAGGTGAGTTTTCTGGGCCTGCAAGGCAGCCAGTCGCCCTTGCCCTATTACTACCTGGATGACATTGCCGGGAGCACGGCACAGGGAGAAACGCGGCTCAACGATTTTCTGGCGGTGTTCAACCATCGGCCTCTGTCGTTGGCGCACCAGATTTGGCGCAAATACCGCTATGAGATCACTTTCAAACCGGGGGGCCGCGATGCCACCTCGGGGCGTATTTTTGCCCTGATAGGCCTGGGCCATCCGCAGACGCGAGAGCAGTTGGGTATCAACGCCGAAGCCATGCTGGCCTACGCCGGTCTGCTGGCCTCACCGGGCCGCTCGCCGGAGGTGATCGCCCGCCTGGTCGGTCACTTCTTTTCACTCCCGGATGTGACGGTGCAGTCTTGTATGCCCCACGTCATGACGTTGAGTGACGAACAGCAAAATCGCCTGGGGCAGCTCACCGCCATACGCGGGCAACGCCATCAACCCCGTTCGCTGCTGGGGGGCAACTTTGTGATCGGCAGCCGAATGCGCGATCGCAGCGTCAAATTTCAACTGTCGATCAATGAGCTCACGCAGGAACAGTACCTGTCGTTTTTACCTGACGGTAAGCAGCATCGTCTGCTGGTCAATTTTGTCGAGTACATCCTGCGCGAACCGCTGGTCTGGGATCTGCGCCTGACGCTGGCACGGCATCAAGCCGGGGGGCTGAAGCTCGGCGACACACAGCGGACCCAGTTGGGGTGGACCACCTTTGTGGGGCAACCCGAAGAGAAACCCTACACCCTGTTGCCTGTGCGCAGGTAGCCAACGTCAAGGATTGATATGAACTTTACCGATCATCTCAGAGAGGAACATGCCTACCTGCGTGCGCTGGCGGACAAGGTGGGGCAGGAAAAACCCGCACTGGCCGCGCAACTGGGCCGCCATGCGGGCGATCCGGATGTGGAGTGCCTGATCCAGGGGGCGGCAATGCTGAACGCCGGGCTGCGCCAACGCCTGGAGGACGGCTTCCCCGAGGTCACACAGGGGCATCTTGAGCGTACCTGGCCCTTCCCCTTGCGGCCTATTCCGGCCTGTGGCGTGGTGAACGTCAGCGCCAAAGCCAGCACGCTGGATGCGCCGTTAACCTTGCCCGCCGGAGAATCGCTCTCCCTGTTGTCCGATGGACGTACGCAGGTGTTCCAGACCTGCCATGCCTTGACGCTGCAGCCGCTGGCCCTGATTGACCGGCAGTTGCTGGTCACCAACTCCCACAGCGAGATCCGCCTGACGTTTCAGTACCAGGGGCCGGGTGACACCTGGCCAACCCAGCCGCTATCGCTGTTTCTGGGCGATGATCCACAGGTGGCGGCGACGCTGACCCTGTGGTGTGAACAGCATCAGGACCGGCCCGTGCTACAGGTGGAAGGACGACAATGGGTGCTGGAAACAGTATTGTCCTCCCCACGGCCAACTGCGGATAACCGCATTCTGCCCCACGAGGGGGAAACCACCTGGGCGCTGCAGAGCCTGGCAGAATACCTGTACCTGCCCCATGTGAATGATTTCCTGACGCTGGATTTTGGCCCGATGCACTCAGGGCTGACGTTGGGGAACAGCCGCACCTTTACCGTCATCCTCACGTTCAACGGGGAGATCCCGCTCACCCAGGCCCAACTGGCGTCGGCCTTTATGCTGCACTGCGTCCCGGTGATCAGCCTGGCGGCGCAGAAAAGCGCCCCCATACGGCTGCTACCCGGGCAGAGCGTTTACCCGCTGCCGTATGCCGACGATCGCTGGGTGTATGCCATCACCGGCGTCAGCATGCTGGAAGAGCCGGATACCCTGCGGCGGGGCCGACGGGTGCACTTCCAGCCCGACAGCGAACTGACGCCGGAATCGCGTTATGCACCCGACGCCGCGTTGGCGATGTTTTACACCGTCCGGGTCAGCGGTGATGTCCTGGGGCGGATGCAGCATGAACTGGTGCTGTGCAACAGTGCCGGGGAGCCGCTGAACGAGCCCCCTTGCCGGGCCGTGGTCTGCGATTTGCTCACCACCTCGGCGCAATCTCCCACGTTACCGCTTGGCTCCCCTTTCCTACTCGGCATGGCGGTGACCGATACCTTGGACGTCACTACCGTCACCCGATTTTCGACCCCGTACCCGGCGGTGGTGGACAGCCATCACCATTGGCGGCTGATGGCCTGCCTGTCGTTCAGCCCCGCGCTCCTCAACCACCGGGAAACGGTGCAGCGGGCGATCGACGATTTTTGCCTGCACGCCCGACATAACCTGCCCCAGGTCCGGCACATTCGCCGGGCGGTGGAGGGCATCACCGCCGTCAAGACCGAACCGGTAAATACCCTGATGGGGGAACGGCTGCGGCGCGGTTTGCAGATGACCCTGACGCTCGATGACCAGGCGTTCGACAGCCCCGGCGAAGCCTACACCTTTGCGGCGGCGCTGAGCGTCTTCTTTACCCATTGCCTGACCACCAACAGCTTCCTGCTGCTGGATGTGATAACCGAACCTTCACAGCGGCGCTGGGCATTGCCCCTGGCGCGCGGCCAACGAGCCATGATGTGAGACACCACAAGGAGTGAACGATGGACAGCGGATTATTTTTCAGCAGCCAACTCGGTGAACTGCCTCCGGACACCTTTGACGTGGCCGGTTTTACCCTGGAAGAAGGGTTGTCGACCCTGTTTACCTTGACGGTAAACCTGGTCAGCACCCGGTCAGACATCGAACTGGAAGCACAGTTGCTGCAGCCGGGGGCGTTGACCGTCACCGTCAGTGGCAAGGAACAGCGCACGATCCCAGGGCTGATCGCCAGCCTGACTCAGGGAGAAAGCGGTTTTCGCCGCACCTACTATCAGGCGGTGATCCGCCCGGATGTCTGGGTACTGAGCCTGAAACAGGACAGCCGGATCTTCCATTTCCTATCGGTGCCAGACATCGTCAATCAGGTACTGGACGAACACCGCATCCCATACCAAAGCCATATCCAGCAGACCTATCCACCGCGTGAGTACGTGACCCAGAAGCGCGAAAGCGACCTGGACTTCATCCTGCGGCTGATGGCCGAGGTGGGGATCACCTTCTGGTTTGAAGATAACGAGCTGGTTTATGGCGATTCGCACCTGAGCATGACGGAAGGTATCCCGCTGACCTTCAACCCGCATATCCAGTCGCCAACCCAGGGCGACATCGCCCATCGGCTGACCCTGGGGGCGTTCATGCAGTCACGGGAAAGCGTGCTTAAAGATCGCGAGCATCGGCGGCCAGACCATCCTCTGCAGTTTAAACAGAGCGACCCTACATTGGGCGGTGAAGCCACCCAATACTCGGTATTTGAGAGCTATGGCCGTTATCAGGATGACCAGACCGGGCCGCAGCTCAGCACCGTGCGGCTGGAGGCCATGCAAGCGGGCACCCAACAGGGCGCAGCAGAAACCAACAGCATCCGGCTGATGCCGGGCACGATTTTTACCTTGCAGGGCCACCCGGTGCAGGCGCGTAACGATCGCTGGCAGGTGATCACCGTCAGCCACCGTGGGGAACAGCCTGCCGCGCTGGAAGAAGAGAGTAACGGCAGCGGCACTACCTTCACCAACTCACTGACCTTTGCGCCGGGCAATATCGACTGGCGGCCAAGCTACCGTTACAAACCGTTGGCCGACGGGGACGAGGTGGCCACGATCGTCGGGCCAAAGGGCGAAGAGCTGTACGTCAACGAACTGGGTTGGGTGCGGGTGCATTTCCACTGGAACCGTTACGACCCGGCGGATGAAAAGGCCTCCTGCTGGGTGCCGGTCTCCAACCAGTGGGCGGGGGACGGTTTTGGCTCGGTGACGCTGCCAAGGATTGGCCAGGAAGTGCTGATCAGCTACCTCAACGGCGATATCGATCGCCCGGTAGTGAGCGGGCGTTACTACAACGGCCTGAACAAACCGCCGTACCCGCTGCCCGCCAACAAGACCAAATCGGTCTGGCGCACCAAATCGCACAAGGCAGAGGGCTTTAACGAACTGTCGTTTGAGGATGAGGCGGGCAGCGAGGAGATTTACCTGCACGCGCAGAAAGACCTCAAGGCCCTGGTCAACAACGATGCGCACTGGGACATTCGCGCCAACCAGAGCAGCAAGGTTGGCGGCAACAGCCTTAGCGAAATCGAGGGCAACCGGGAAAGCCGCATCAAGGGCGAACTCACGCTCCACACCAGCGGCAAAAAGTCCGAACTGGCCGATGGCGAATCCCATTTGCAGGTTGGCAGCGCCTATGTGGTGAAGGCTGGGCAGGAAGTATCGGTTGAAGCCGGGGCCAAAATCACCCTTTCGGCGGGCAGTGAGCTGACGCTCAAGGCCGGGGGCAGCTTTATCAAATTGGCACCGGGGGCCATTTTCACGTCGTCATCGTTGCTGGTAGGCAGTGGCTCCGCGGGTAGCGGTCAGGGCGTCAACCTGAAGATGCCGGGTGTGGTGCCGTTGTTGGCCGCTCCCACGCTGATCCAGCAGGGTGTGCTTAGTAGTGATGCCCCTTATTGCGAAGAGTGTGAGAAATGTAAAGAGGAAGGGTGCGCAATTTAATTGGCCACTCATCGTCAAGGAGGAATAAAGATGCAACAGACCGTACAGGACTGGGCAAGAAACACATCGGGAACGCCGTTGTACGCCGTCTTGGCCAATACCAACGGTGCGCAAGGTATCAAGGCCTATTACCGGGAGGATGGAAGCCGCACGCCGTACGGGCTTTATGCCAATACGCCGTATGCCAACTGGTTCGAGGTGATGCCGGTGCTGGTGCCGCTCACTGACGGCAGCCCGTTTCTGCGCTGGGTGGCAGAAACGCCCCTGCGCAACTGGGGCTGGTTGGCACGTTCACCGTTGCCGCAGGTTGCCATTACGGACCATCTTCGTGGTCTGACCCAGGTGATCATGCCTGGGGGTAAAGCGGTGTTTTTCCGCTACTGGGATGGGCGTTTTCTGCCAGCACACCTGCGTTATATGGGAGAGCACTGGATAGATGTTCTGCCGGTGTTCTCGGATTACTGGATAAACGGCGAGGTGCTTACCTGCCCGGTAGATCCCACGGCGCAAGCCCAGGTCAGCCCCTGGTGGCAGGTGCCGCAACGTCTGATTGACCAACTTCTGAAAACGGATCCTGGGCCGGTGATTGCCCAGGCATTACAGCAATTGCAGGAAACCCGTGCCGATCTCTATGGGCGTTTTTCCCCTGCCTTGCTGGAGATGAAGATCCGACATTTACTGGTGCAAAGCCATGGGCAGCGTGAAGGGCTGATGGCTCGCATCGTCACCACATTGGAGAGTGAGTGATGAGTTATTATGGGTATGGCAACAACTCGACGACGTATACCAGCAGCGCATACGGGAATTACAACAAACGGGTGACGATCCCTTCTGCCCCCATCGACCCTGAGAGGCTTTTCCAGAAGACGCTGAACAATTTTAAATCCTGCCTGACGCGTTACCACGATACGACAGAGTTTCCGCTATTGGGCAGCTTGCTGTTGATGGATCAAGAGGTGAAGGTCGGGGACTTTGTCATTACCACCAAGCGGATAGACGATGAAAAGCTTAACGGCGTCATGCAGTGCACCCTTAATCAACCCATTACCCTGACGCACGCCTTTGAAGCCAAGGGGTATATCCCAATCGCGGGTTCGCCCTTCAAGATCATCAAACGTAAGAAAAAGACCCCGGAGCAATTTCGGCAGATAGCCTACATGAGTGTCAATCAGGCGTACGGACCTTACTACAACAACATGGCGTCCTCAGACTTTGAGGACATCACGGTGCTGGATGGCCTGGCCTTCGATGACAACGGGATGGCCACCATCAATCTGCCCGAGTGCGACGATGCGTATACCTATCACGTTGTCGTCAACGCCCAGGCCAGCAGTGAAAGTAACCTCCAGCGGCTGGATGAATCCTACAGCGAGCTGATCGTCAAGTGTACCAACCTGCTGGAAACCCAGTGGAAAACACACCAGCAGGCAGCCTGGAAGGATTTTACAGACAGAGGCGCTCAGGTGGACTTTACCCAGGCGTTCAAAGCATTTTTTGCCGGCTTACGCGACAAAATCCTCGAACTGTACGAGACAGCCAAAAAGATCGTGCAATGGGTCACCAGCGAGAACCTGGACGCCATGCTGGCTTATATCGGCAAAAAGGGGGTGGATAAAATGAAAGAGCTGTATGACACCGGCAAAAAAGAGATTGCCGATACGTTGGTGATCCTCTCCGATGAGATGCTGATGTTTATCTGTGCCCACGCCCTGTACAGCTACTTTTGCCTGCTGACACCGCAACAGATCGCCGATTTTGCCGGGGGAGCGGCAGGCGAATTGGTCATGATGCTGTTGCTTTACATCGTGCTACCCGGTGCCGTAGCCAAATTAGCCCTGGATGGGTTGGATAGCTTAGCCGGTATTAGCCCGGCCCGATAATCAAGGAGAGTCAATGAAACCGTTATTTCGTGCCAATGCCGGTGCAGGGAAAGCGATCATGGGGGGGATAAAAGAAATCATTTCCCTGATCAATGAACACGTCCCCCATTATTTGGCCAAGAACCCTATTCGGGCAGGGGCTGTTCCGTTAAATATCAAAAAAACCGCGAATATCGACTCCGCTGGCTTGGGCAAGAGCCTGGAAAATCAGAGCAGTCTACCCACTGGGTCCAATAACCTGCATGAAACCAGGTTTGAATCGCCGGTCACCCAAGCCAACAGCAGCGGTCAAAATCCGCAGGGCAAGGCGACGCCAAGAAGCGAGAACGCTGATCTGGATGGCGATCCGGTATCATTGTGCACCGGCGAAGAACTGTTGACGATCAGCGAAGGCAGCCTGCCGGGGCTGTTGCCCTTCACCTGGCAGCGTTTTTACCGCACCAGCGCCTGTGAGTTGGATCTGGGTTTGGGGTACGGCTGGAGCCATAGCCTTTCCCACCGCCTGCATTTTACCGACGACACCATTGTCTGGCATAACGATGAAAACCAGCGGACCGCCTTCCCCTATCCGAATGCCGAACACCCTACCCTGACCAATGTGCTCGGGGGCGCGGTGCTGGCCCTCGGTAGCCACGAGAACGAATACAGCCTCACCTTTGGCGGTGGCGCTGGGGTGTATACCTTTGTGCGTGAGGGAGAATGGGGGCGGTTGACCGCCCTCAGCGACAAATATCACAACCGTCTGCAACTGGAATACGATCGCCAGCAGCGCCTGATCCACCTACAGCATGTGCAGGGCCGGTTGTTGTTCCAGTACACGGATGATGACTCGGCGCACATCGCGCAGGTCCATTTGCAGGCACTGATCCGTGAAGAGGCCTATCGTGATGCGGTCTGGGTGACGCAGCAAGTGCTGGCACATTACACCTACAACGCGGCCGGGCAACTGGCCAGCGCCCTGAACGCCTGTGGGGAGCAAGAGCACTACCAGTACAACGAGGCCCATGTCATCACACAGCGCCAGTTGGCGGGCGGCGCCTGTTTTAACTGGGCCTGGGAAGGCGTGGGGCCAGCATCACGCTGTATCCGCCAGTATGGCAATTTCGCCCAGTTAGATACCCGTTACCTGTGGGACGATAACCAGCGGCAGGTGACGCTAAGGCGCTGCGACGGCAGCCAGGAGATCTATCAATACGACGGCCAGGCCCGGCTGATTTTCCGGCGGGCAGCGAACGGTGCAGAAATCCGCCATACGTACAACGAAGAGGGGTTACGCGTCAGTACCACCGATGCGTTGGGCCAGCAGACCCGTTATTTTTATGACGACGCGGGTAACCTGGTGCTCGAACTGAGCCCGGATGGCAGCATGACACGCTACACCTATCTGGACGGTCAGCTCAAGCGGGTGGCCAAGGGCAGTGGTCGCCTGGAGCAAGTGTGGCTCAATAGCATTAATGAACATGGGGATATCTACGCGGCGCGCTCACCTGGGGAACAGGTGACCGAGTACGACTATTTCCCGAACGGGCAGATGCGCGCCGTTACCCATCCTGACGGGGTGACACAAATGTATCGTTGGGATAACGTAGGGCGTTTACTGGAGAGTACCACCAGTGGCGGTAGCGTGCGCCGTTACCGTTATACCCCCCTTGGCACCCAGCCGATCGCCGTCACCGATGAAGCAGGTAATACCACTCATTTTGTCTGGGATGCGTTGGAACGGTTGCTGGAGCAGACCACGCCGGACGGCCGCACCCAGCAATACCGTTACAATGCCTATGGCAAGGTGACCGAATCGCGCGATCCGGCCGGTTTGGTGACCCGCTACGAGTACGCAGCCCCCCTGCATCTGCTGACGCGCAAGATCCTGCCGGATGGCAGTACGCTGGAGTACCGTTACGACAACACGCACCTGCAGGTCAGTGAGATCCTCAACCCGAAAGGGGAAAGTTACCGCCTGGCTTACACGGCGACGGGGCTGCTGAGTGAAGAGATCGGGTTTGACGGGGTTAAAACCGCGTATGCGTACGATCTGAACGACAGGCTGATTGAAAAGCGAGAATACGGTAATCAGCCAGATGCGGAGCCGCTGGTCACAACCTACCAGCGAGACTGGCAGGGAAAACTGCTGCGTAAGACCCTGCCGGATGGGCAGGTAGAGCAGTACGACTATGATGCCCTGGGGCGGTTAATTGCCGTCAATGACGGGCAGATGCCGCTGGCCTGGGAATACGACATCGCCAATCGCCTGGTGGCAGAGCACCAAGGGTGGGCAACGCAACGTTATCAGTACGATCCACATAGCGGGTTGCTGAAAGGCAGCCGACTGCCGGACGGCCAACAACTGGGCTACCACTACCAGCATGGCCGGGTGCAGGGGATCACGTTGAACGAACAGCCGCTGCTGGCATTCAACCACGACAACGCCGGGCGCGAGCAGGAGCGGCGGCAGGGCAACGGGCTGGTCAACCGCTACCAGTACGATAGTCTGGGGCGTATGGTAGAGCACCGCTTGCAGGGACCCGGCGAGATGGGGGTACAGCCACTGTGGGAGCAGCACTACCGTTACCAGGCGCAGGGTGAACTAGCTAGCATCACGGGCAATGCCCCACGGGAATACGGCTATGATGCCCGGGGGCAGTTACTGAGTGCACAATTCCCCGGCAGCCACACGGTGGTAGATCGGCACAGCGTAGCAGGGGAAAGCTTCCTGTACGACGGGGCCGGTAACCGGGTCAGTGAACATGGCGAGCGGGACAGCGCCCCTGGCAACCGGCTGGCGTTTTTTGGTGACAGGCACTTCGAGTACGATCGCTTTGGTAACTTGGCGGTAGAGCGACGCGGCAAGGCCCACAAATTGGTGACCACCTTTGCCTATGACTGTCGGCACCGGCTGATAAAGCGGACCGATCCACACGGGCAAGTAACCACTTACACCTATGATGCGTTTAACCGCCGGACCAGTAAAAGCGTAGAGGGCCGGACCACGGAATACCTGTGGCAGGGCAATAAGCTGATTGCGGAAACGGACAATCAACAGCACTGGCAGACGTTCTTGTATGAGCCGGGCAGCCACCGACCGATGGCGACGATAGTAGGCTCTACACGGGTGAACAGCCCGAAGGTCAGGACCTATTGGTACCAGAATGACCACCTTGGCACGCCGCACAGCCTGACGGACAGCCAGGGCAACACCGTATGGCGGGGGCAGTACAGCGCCTATGGGCAACTGACGGAGGAATGGACACCGCCAGATGCACGGGATGAACACCCGCAACCGAAGGTGAACAACCCACTGCGTTTTCAGGGGCAGTACGAAGATGCGGAAAGCGGGCTGTATTACAACCTGAACCGGTATTATGATCCGGGGATTGGGCGGTATTTGACGGCGGATCCGGTAAAACTCGATGGTGGGTTGAACTCTTATCAGTATGTTGATGGGAACTCGGTTGGCTGGGTAGATCCTCTGGGTTTAAAAGGACTCCCTGGGTTTGATAATCAAGCTACAGGAAATAGAAGCCCAGAACCTGAAATACTTAGGCCACAAGAAAATATTTATATACCGAGAGACCAAAATGGAAACCCTATTGAATTAGTTAAGCAACGTGTTAACGGTCAGGATATACCTCTCCCTCATCCCGATGCTGAAGGAAGAGCGCACACGGTTCTAGGAGGTAAAGTAAGCTCGGAAGGTGGTGGAGTGTATAGACAGTCAGCTGAATTCCCAGAAAATACATGGCCTTTAGCTAATGGGCAACCCGTACCTATAAGCGAAGTTCACTGGGGGGATCATGGTAAGCCTCATCATCATCCAAACCCTCACCAGCATCCTTTTATATTTGACGGGAAAATTTGGTTAAGAACGAAAGGTAACCAAATGCTTCCATTTAACACATCAACGCAAGGGAAATAGTATGGATATCTATGTGGATTTATTTTTACCGAAGGGTAATGATGTTTGTCATTTAAAAGAAGACCTAATATCATGGGGGGGGGAGAGTTTCTCCCAATCCCCAAAAAAATATTCTTGGATGGACACACTGAAATTCGCCTCCCCCGAACACTCTCCATCATACGAGATTTTATTACCTCAAAATGTAGAGTTAGATAATTACTCAATATATTCAATTGACGATAATTCGATATATGAGTGGGAGCAGGATGTTAATAATCACCTAGTATCTAATAACTATTTAAAAAAATTCATCACCGATGAATTACCTAATATAGACTCATGGATAGCTGCTATTTCATTTGATGAAGACATTATTGACAACATAAAGAAAGTGATTTTCATCAATAATGTTAACGAACTAATAGAAGAGATAGAGAAAGCAATGAACTGGAATGATACCAATGGTTTCATTGCTTATAAAATATAACTTAATTTTATAGTTTATCCTTTAATAAATAATTAGGATCTACTAAGGGATGAACTGCTGTATTAAGAGTATATGATAGAACAAAGGTGAGGGGTTATTCAGCTTCCAGAAGGTAAAACTGGTTTGCAGGAGATAGCCCCTCCTCTTGGTGGGTAAAATCATAAGTAATTTAAAAGCAGAAATCTTAGGGAGTAAATCAGGCCAGAGCGCGGTGATTTACTCGGAGAATTATAAAAGTCCATGGAAGAAAAGAGTGACTAAATAAATAATAAATAAATAAATAATAAATTGAATAGAAATATAGAAATTTATAAAGATGAAGAAATTATTAACCTACTAGAAGTTCTAGGACACGTTCTGAGTGGGTATGCCGATGATGTCATGTTGTCTTATAGAGATTCATATGGGCGATTATGGAATCGCTTCTGAGATGATGATAATTGTCATAAACAAGTTATTATGTATTTGAAACGTAATAACCCCCTGGTAATTCCGTCAGACAAGTGAATGATAGCCAGAAAAATTTTCAGCTAGTAACTAAACGAGAGTGGTAAATACATCGCTATTAATCCCTCCTATAATCAGTAAGGAACCTTTACCAAAAATGGAACGCTCATAAAAGGAAAAATCAGGTTCATGGCGAAGAAAAATAAAACCTATTCTGATAATGAAATTATTGGAATGCTAGAGAAATATGCTTCTATCACCAACTTCTCGTTAAGAAAAAATCAAGATGGGAGCTATATGTTCATTTATACCAATGAAAATGGAATGGACATGGGGTTATTTTTGGATGATGATGACCCCTATGAGAAAATCATCGAATATATGAAGAGCAATAATTCCCCTATCATTTTTCATGATAAGCAAACCTTGTAGCCGAGAAAAGCCCGGATTATTCGTGCATGTCATCAACTCAGGATATGGCGGAAATTAGCATAAGAAGGGAGAAAAATGATGATTAAATTAGACTTAACTAGTAAGTTTAATGTTGCAGTTGATTACACTGGTGTAAGTGACTTACATACGTATATTGATGCAGGACTGACTGATAACCTGAGTGGTTTTTTTGAGCTTTCATTAATTAATTTTGTCTTTAATCTTGATTCTGAATTTATTTCAATATTGAAAGATAAAGGTTTTTCACATAACAATGATTTAGTAGAAGATGGTTTTTTAATAATAAAAAAAGCCAAGATTAAATTTTTAAATATCAAAGGCGGAGATGCGGAATTTTCTGATTCCAAAGGCAGAGAGGATCGAGCTAGTGTTTATAAGACTTGGCCTTGCAAATTATCAGATGGTGACAGAGTTTACCAGATCGGTGGTGGATTGAAACTTTTACCTGAAATTAATGTTTTTATGTACCTTTTATCAAATGACTCGGTGATTATGGATTTTTATCTTGATGATGCGATTTATTTAGACTCATATAGTGAGTTTGTACATAAGGTCAAAGAATTGAATGATGAGACGAAAAATCTCGTCCAAAACAATAAGCCAGGCTTATTTTTTGAGAGTGCTTTCAGAGAGCAATACATCATTAATAATATTGACAGTGATGAGTTAGTTGTAAAAATCAAAAGGGAGTAGAGTTTTTATATAAAATGGATGGAGTTGTAAGTGCCTTTCCCATTTTCAGCAACGGTATCGGTACAATGCCTATGACATGACGCAACTTATCGATGAGAAGGGGGGCACGAAGATGCCCCCAAAACTAACCAATCTCTGCAGTTTCAGGGGAAGTATGCATATAAGGAGAGCAGGACTGGTATTATGATCTGGGGTTGGCCGGTATCTGAAAGGGTATCCGATCAAACTTGCCAGTATATTGATAGAGATCCGATTGGTTGGGGCTCTTTAAACAAGATGGAAAGGGATTCGATGATGCCGTTATAAAGATAGATACCTATCCTCACCAACGGTTTTTCTAATTAGAGTATTATAAGGAATCACATGTAGTTATTACCCTATCTTGATGGATATTATTGGGTGATTTCAACACATGGAAATTTTCAAACGACATGGAGAAAAATTATGTTAATCAAGTTGAAGAAAATAAGCCCATCTAATTCAGTGTATGTATATCACGGGGTTTTATTTTTTTTATCATTAGTTTTCATGATTCCTTTTGACTCAACGGTGATTCCATTTTTTATATTTACAGGTTCTGCCATTATTATTTCCTTAATAATAAAGCCTAATTTATTGCACTTGGGCGCTCGATTTAGAAATAAAAGAAAGAATGTCAATGTAATTAGAAGGTTTAGTAAATATAGTTTATCTATACTGTATTCGTTGCTATCATCACTATTAACACTTACCATTATAACCGTTTTTAAGTATAGAGAACTCATAGGATCACCTGCCTTTTTTATCTTTTCATTTCTTTATGCAATTACTTTTTCCATATCTATTTCAATGTATATGAATAATTCTTCGGATTATTTAGTTAAAGAAAAAAACATGTTTTTCTGGGTTGTGCGTATTATTGGGGTTGTAATCTCTTTCTTTATATTTTCCTTGGCAAGAAATTGGGTTATGCGTTATATGGATATCACAATTTTAGAGGCATCATCTAAAGTAACTGTGTTCGCATATGCAATAATTTTTTTCTTTATAGTTTTATATTTTTTCATGGCCATAGCTAAAATACCCATGTTGATGTATGAGGGTAAAGAGGTTAAACTAAAAAGAAGAAACAGCTTAAATGGGAAACGGCATTTCTTTCTTGTTAGGTATGATGTTACTCCCATCGTTTTTTCTTTGGCCGCCTCCTTTTTTATTTTAATGATTTTTTGTTTTCTTAACAAAAATGTAATTGTCGGATTTATTATAAAAAACACATTAAGTATGGATACGGTTAACAGTTTTTATTGTAATGGTGGCTATAAAATATTAAGTAAAGATAAGGACGCTAGATACCTCCGAGTTTCTGATGGTAACTATAGAGTATTTTTCCCAATCGATGGAGATTGGAAGTCATATCGTCTAAAATGTACTAATGAGCATCCTTACTATATTCTTCAGCCTGTGCTGACTAATATCAACAGAATTGAACTGCAAATGAAAGCAGATGAGTTAATTAATGATTTAAAGAATAAAAATTAAATTTTTACTTGTCTATTAACGGTGTGATGAATTAGGGTGGAATTCAACTCGTGAATGTAAATAAGTTATCTTTAGAGCACAAAGTACGGTATTTTATCTGTGATGCGGCTTTGTTGAATAAATCGAACTTCTGACTGCAATCAGGATCAGATCAGCACATTCCTGAATCTGTAGCGGTATCCCGTGGCAAAGCAAAAGTTCAAGATCACTAACTGGGCGGCCTACAACAAGGCTCTCGTCAACCGTGGTTCGCTGACATTCTGGCTTGATGAGTCGGCCATCCAGGCCTGGTACGACGACCCAAAAACTTCTTCACGAGGGCGCCCACAACGTTATTCTGCATTAGCTATTTCCACCGTACTGATGCTCAAACGCGTCTTTCGTCTCACGCTACGTGCCGCTCAGGGATTCATTGATTCTATTTTTACGTTAATGAAGCTCCCGCTTCGTTGCCCGGATTATTCCTGCGTCAGCAGACGGGCCAAGTCCGTCTGCACCCCGTTTAAAAACCCCACACGCGGTGAGATTGCCCATCTTGTTATCGATTCCACCGGCTTAAAAGTTTTCGGTGAGGGCGAGTGGAAGGTTAAAAAGCACGGTAAGGAAAAGCGCCGCGTCTGGCGAAAACTGCACCTCGCCGTGGACGCCGAAACCCACGAGGTTATCTGTGCTGACCTGTCACTGAACAACGTGACCGATGCGGAGGCATTCCCGGGTCTTATCCGCCAGACCCACCGGAAAATCAGGGTCGCTTCAGCTGATGGGGCTTATGACACAAAACGGTGCCATGACGAGCTAAGACGTAAGAAAATCAAGGCACTTATCCCACCGAGAACCCGCGCAGGCTACTGGCCAACGGAGTACGCAGACCGAAATCAGGCGGTAGCGAGGCAGAGGCTTACAGGGAGTAACGCCTACTGGAAATGGAATACAGCTTACAACCGGCGGTCGGTGGCGGAAACGGCGATGTATCGTGTAAAACAACTGTTCGGCGGGCACCTAACGCTGCGTGACTATGATGCACAGGTCGGAGAGGCTATGGCTATGATCCGTGCCTTAAACAAAATGACGCGTGCAGGCATGCCAGAAAGTGTACGAATTGCCTGAGTAAAAGGCTGACAACCCGATGTTTTATCTAAATTCGATTTATTCAACAAAGCCTTACAGCGCGCTTAAACAGCATTGTAGGGATAGACGGCACCTCAAACTAAAGTAATACAACGTACTTGTGATTAATCAGCCTTGTCATTCCATCTTGCTAGGGCAAACGCATGAATGCCTATGGGGCAGTACAGTACCAAGCACCGTAAAAGGATATGCCAACAAAGATGCGAAGTCCAAGGAGTAGTTCGCGCTAGGGACGCCCGCTAGCTTAGTGTACGGTTCTCCTATAGATAGATGTTAGAGACTCGCGTACCGCCATTGCCTAACGGGCTGTGACGGAGGTCCACGGGAACATGGCTGATTTGGAGAGGGACCAAATTATGGATAATTGCACTCAAAATTGCCCAGACAGGATGGTCACAATATCCTGTCCCGGAATTCATAACTCTGCATTCCTCTGCAGGCTTTCTAGCGCGTCCATCACACCAAGATAGCGAAGGCGATCCGAACTAATCAACTCCCTATCACTCTGTTTTTCAATCTCAGAAAGGTCGCCGTAAGGCGTGACAAGCTGCTTTTCCCAGCGCAATACGAATTCTGCAGGGATTGTCAGAGAACCGTCAGCATTTCGTATGCATTTACTATGCAGATAACACTGCCATTTTGCCCAACGCTCATGCTCAATACCCGCTAACGTTTCAATCACACATTTAAGAATGTTTCCATCACGTTCATACATAACCGTCTCTCCAGATTTATAACCCCATGATTTATTATATATATCAGATTTTTAGGTTAGTAAAATGTTATACATAGCATTATATAACTAATGTTTAAAATTAAAAGAACAAAATTCCGCGAAATTAGTATTTGTAAAAATATTATTTTTAATTAAAAATAACCATAGCCTTTTTGTGTATTTTATATCATGTTAACTTTGCAAGGGATGTTCATTTTCACTTAACAGTACTGAAGGATTCAGGCATGAGTGTTTTTATCAGCTACCGTCATTCCGACTTCGCTCTGGCAGCTAGTATTAACCAGAGGCTCAGAGGTGCAAACATAGAGACATATCTCGATAAGCTAGATGCAGAGTCTCAGAGTACCGAAGATATTACGTCTGTCATAACGAAAAATATTATTAGAAGTACACATCTCATCGCCGTGGTGTCTGCTTCCACAGCCGAGTCATGGTGGGTACCATTCGAAATTGGTGAGGCCACTATGCTGGGTCGCAGAATTTCATCCTACCAGAGCGATCATATCCGCCTGCCTGAATATCTGATGAAATGGCCACAGATGAAAAGCTTAGATCACCTTCAGCTTTTTATCAGTGCATACCAGCTGGAACAATCCAAACCATCTATCGTTGCCAATGAGTCCTACGGAACACGTGATTCTACAGAAAATTCCCTGGCAGGTAGAAGGGCATCAGCAGACACCTTCCATCGTAATCTCAGAGATAACATTCTGCGCACCAGATGACCAGCGGCGGGCGCTCATACAGAAAGGACACTATCATGGCGAAAAAGAGAGTTTTTATCAGTTTTGATTACGATCATGATGCAGCGCTCAAGACGTTGCTGGTCGGGCAGTCAAAGCTCGAAGACAGCCCGTTTGAACTGGCTGACTGGTCTATCAAAGAACATATCGATGCTAACTGGAAAGATAAAGCCAGAACTCGGATTAGGTCAGTTGATATTGTTTGCGTGATCTGCGGTCTTCACACCGATTCGGCCACAGGGGTCAGCGCTGAGTTGAAAATCGCTAAAGAGGAAGATAAGCCCTATTTTCTGTTGTGGGGGTATAGTGAAAAAACGTGCATAAAGCCCAAATCTGCATCTGCTGAAGATAAAATTTACAAATGGACGTGGCAAAACCTGAAGTCTCTGATACAAGGGGATAGGTAATGAGAAAAGCCCTGCTCATCGGCATTGACGACTACCCTGGTCGCCCCCTGAGAGGGTGTGTTAATGATGCCATTGAACTAGCAACACTTTTTGAAACACATGGAAACGGCGATCCGAACTTCGACGTCAGAAAGCTGACCAGCAATGACGATGACACCACAGCAAGTAGTTTGCATCATCACGTTTCCGAACTCTTTAATGGGAATGCAGATATCGTCGTGCTTTATTTTGCCGGACATGGGGTGATCATACCGGAAACCAACACTGGTTACATTATGAGCACGGATGCTAAAATGGGCTCCTGGGGAATGTCAATGGGCGAAATCCTGGGAATAGCCAACCGTGCACATCCCCGGATAAAGTCTACTGTAATTATACTGGACTGTTGTCATTCCGGCTTTGTGGGTGAAGTCGAGGCGATAAATAACCAGAATGTATCGGTTATCGGAACTGGCGTTACGATCCTTACCGCTTCGCATCGGAAGGGAGAGGCGTCGGAAGAGGGCGATCACGGTATTTTCACCGATATTCTTCTTGATGGTCTCAAAGGCGGATGCTGTGATATCCGGGGAAATATAACTCCAGCTGCGCTATATTCTCACGTCGACCAGACTCTCGGCCCCTGGAAGCAGAGACCTATTTACAAAGCAAACGTTCAGAATTTCATTTCACTCAGGCAAGTGGAACCAAAGGTTTCGCCGGAAATATTGAGAAAGCTGCCAAAATATTTCCCCGAGGCAAGCTCGGTATTCCCATTAGATCCCTCCTTTGAGCCGGACAGAAGAAATATCCCCGATGAACTGAAGCATATCGAAGTGAACGAGACAAATGCAGCAATTTTCAAAGAGCTCCAGAGGTGTAATCGTCACGGCTTAGTTTCTCCGGTTGATGCTGAGCATATGTACTATGCCGCCATTGAGTCAAAAGGCTGCAAGCTAACAGCTCTCGGAGCACACTATAGAAAACTTGCCGAAAATAAGCGGCTTTAGGCAAAAAAATGACCCAATACAGTATTCTCAAAAGAAATGTGCACAGTTCGGGAGGGCGTGGGCCAAGTAACAACAACGCGCAGGCAGGCGCTGAAGATTTCAGACTTACGTCTGAAAATCTTTCAGCACGCGAACTTACCGAAGTTGCCGGGGAGCCTGATACAGAGCTCGTTGCGCAGGAGATGCCCGTGTCTTTGATCAGGCCCTTCAGTGAGGTTCGACACCAAAACGCTGACGCGCTTTCGGACGTAAACCAAATCAGCCAAGGTGTGGAAAACGTTTTGGCCGGGACAAATGTTTATACTGGGCGCGGCGTAACGGTCGCTGTTCTAGACACTGGCATTGACTCGGGGCACAACTGCTTTCAAGGGGTATCTCTTGTCAGCAGGGATTTTACAGGCGAGGGCGTACATGACGTCAATGGTCACGGGACCCACTGTGCTGGCACTATTTTTGGGCGAGACATCGATGGATGCCGCATAGGTATAGCTAGGGGAATTGAAACCGCATACATAGGCAAGGTGCTTTCCAATAACGGAAGTGGCAGTTCCGACATGGCTTTTCAGGGGATCCTGTGGGCTCTGGAGCAGAGGGCTGATATTATCTCCATGTCACTCGGCTTTGATTTTCCTGGTATGGTGGTAAGACTGACAGATAGCGGCTGGCCCGTAGATCTCGCAACTTCCGTCGCTTTAGACGCCTATCGCGATAACCTGAGAATGTTCGATGCCATAATGAGAATGGCTGGCGCGCAGTTACCGTTTGGCTATTCTCCTCTCTTTGTTGCAGCAAGTGGTAACGAAAGTCGCCGTTCCGTTGATGAAAAACTGATAATCTCCTGCTCTTTACCTGCCGCTGCTGAAGGCGTGATTTCTGTTGCAGCAGTTTATAAGACGGAAAGCTGTGTATTCGATGTGGCTGACTTTTCCAATGTCAAAGCCACGCTCTCCGCTCCAGGAGTAAACATTCTCTCAGCGTGGCCCGGAAACAAAACTCGCACGTTGAGCGGCACAAGTATGGCATGCCCTCACGTGGCGGGCGTTGCCGCTTTATGGTGGGAAGAGCGGCAACGATCCGGGATCCGAGCAACCGCTAAAAATGTGTCGTCCAAACTTATCGCCACCGCGCGCCGCGACCTTTTTTCACAGAGCGTCACTGAGCTGGATATAGGACAGGGGCTGGTAACCTCTCCACCGTGAATGTACCAATCCTCTGCGGTCGTACCGCAGGGGTTCCGCAGATCCTTGAAGACGTGATGAATTCATTACCAATGGCCTGTTTCAGTCTTGTACCAAAATGCACAACACCCACCAAAGCTTCTTACTGGTCATGCTAGAAGGGCTCAATCTTTCATTAACATGTTCACTTACGAAAAACTCGCTAAAATTCGATTTATCCAACAAGCCCGTCCCCTCTCACTATTTGGAGTTCATGAACAAATACTCTTCATTTCGTGCGTCATGTCGTTGGTGATTACCTCACTAGCAGGTATCATTTTGCGATACGCATTCCAAAAACTCCGTTTGCGCCGGTGCTAATCTTTAAGGATTTTGATGAACAACAACGAACAGCTTTTTCTGAACGAGCTGGATAACAAATTCTGGAAAGCAGCCGACAAGCTGCGTGCCAACATGGATGCCGCCAACTACAAGCATGTGGTACTGGGACTGATTTTCCTTAAGTATGTTTCTGATGCCTTTGAAGCCCGCCAGCAAGAGCTACTCACCCTGTTTCGGGATGTGGGTAACCCGGACAATATCTACGCTATACCACGTGACGGCTATGGTTCTGATGAGGAATATGCGCAAGCATTGCGTGATGAGCTGGAAGTTGAAGACTATTACAGCGAAAAGAACGTGTTCTGGGTGCCGAAAGCGGCACGGTGGGATACATTGAAAAATAAAGCGACGCTGCCTATTGGTTCAGTGCTGTGGTCTGATGAGTCTGGGCAGGAGGTGAAGCTGCGTTCTGTCTCTTGGCTGATTGATAATGCGCTGGATGAGATCGAAAAAACCAACCTTAAACTTAAAGGCATTCTTAACCGTATCAGCCAGTATCAGTTGGGTAATGACGTATTAATAGGTCTGATTAACACCTTCTCGGATGCTAACTTCAGCAACCCGGAATATAACGGCGAGAAACTGCTTCTTAACAGCAAGGATATTCTCGGACACGTTTACGAGTACTTCCTCGGGCAGTTTGCCTTGGCAGAAGGCAAACAGGGTGGCCAATACTACACGCCAAAAAGCATAGTTACTCTAATTGTTGAAATGTTGCAGCCATACCAAGGCCGCGTATACGATCCGGCGATGGGATCGGGTGGTTTCTTTGTTTCCAGCGATCGTTTTATTGAGGAACATGCGGGCGAGCAGCACTACAATGCAGCTGAGCAGAAACGCAATATTTCGGTCTACGGCCAGGAGTCTAACCCGACTACCTGGAAGCTGGCGGCGATGAATATGGCGATCCGGGGCATTGATTTTAACTTTGGCAAAAAGAATGCCGATACCCTGTTGGACGATCAACACCCAGATTTGCGTGCCGATTTTGTGATGGCTAACCCACCGTTCAATATGAAAGAGTGGTGGAACGCCAAGCTGGAAAAAGACGTGCGCTGGAAGTACGGCACCCCGCCGCAGGGCAACGCTAACTTCGCCTGGATGCAGCATATGATCCACCACTTGGCCCCCAAAGGTTCAATGGCGCTGCTGTTGGCTAACGGCTCGATGAGCTCCAACACCAATAACGAAGGCGAGATCCGTAAGGCGCTGCTGGAAGCGGATCTGGTGGAGTGCATGGTGGCATTGCCAGGTCAATTGTTTACCAATACTCAAATCCCTGCCTGCATCTGGTTTCTGACCAAAGACAAATCCGGTGGCAACGGCAAGGCGCACCGAAAAGGCGAAGTGCTGTTTATCGATGCACGTCAGATTGGCTATATGAAAGACCGAGTACTGCGCGATTTCACCAAAGATGATATTGCCAAAATCGCCGATACCTTTCATGCCTGGCAGCAGGATAAAGCGTATCAGGATCAAGCCGGTTTCTGCTTTGCCGCCACGCTGGACGATATTAAGAAGCATGATTATGTCCTGACGCCGGGGCGCTATGTAGGTGCTGCCGAACAGGAAGAAGATAGTGAACCCTTTACTGAGAAGATGACACGTTTGACCGAGCAGCTAAAAGCGCAACTGGCAGAAAGCACTGAGCTTGAAAAGCAGATTAAGGCGAATCTGGGGGGGCTGGGTTATGAGTTTTGAGTGGCGGGCAAAAAAGCTTGGTGACATAATAACATTGCAAAGAGGTCATGATCTTCCTTCTCAAGAGCGAAAGATTGGTCATGTGCCAATAATGGGCTCATCTGGGGTTACTGGTTATCATAATCAATACAAAGCCAAAGGGCCGGGTGTAATCATTGGGCGTAGCGGCAATTCCATGGGACAGATTTCTTATGTCTCAGAAAATTATTGGCCTTTAAATACATCTCTTTATATTACTGATTTCAAGGGTAACTGCCCTGAGTTTATTTATTACTTTCTTAAGCAAATAAATTTTGATCAGTTTAATTCAGGAAGCGCTCAGAAATCTCTGAATAGAAATGCAGTTTACCCTTTTGAGGTAAAATTCCCTTCGTCCTATAAAACGCAGTCAGCGATTGCATCAATTTTATTTTCTTTAGAACAAAAAATAAAAGTTAACCACCAAATCAACCAAACCCTAGAGCAAATAGCGCAAGCGTTATTTAAAAGCTGGTTTGTTGATTTTGAACCGGTCAAAGCAAAAATAGCCGCCCTAGAAAAAGGTGGCACATCAGAAGACGCCACATTGGAAGCTATGACAGCAATTTCTAGCAAAGATACTGCCGCCTTGGCAGTTTTTGCCGGTGAACACCCTGAAAAATATGTGGAACTAAAAGCTATGGCTGAATTATTTCCTTCAACCATGCAAGAGAGTGAGCGAGGGAAAATACCACAGGGATGGGAAGTTACTACCTTTGGAGCCGTTTCAAACTGTTTAGATAAATATCGCATACCCTTAGCTAAAAATCAACGAGAAAAGATAAAGGGTAGTATCCCTTATTACGGTGCAACCTCTATCATGGATTATGTAAATGAGCATATCTTTAATGGTGTTTATTTGCTATTAGGTGAAGATGGTTCAGTGCTTAAAGATGACGGTACACCTTTCACTCAATATATCTGGGGGGAAGCTTGGGTTAACAACCATGCACACGTTCTGCAAGGTAAAAATGGCATATCTACAGAGCAATTACTGTTATTCATGAAGAATCAGAATTTGGCTCCATATGTTACTGGTGCAGTTCAACTTAAATTAAACCAGAAAAACATGAATAGCATACCATTTATTAAATCCGATGAGAAAATATCCCTCATTTTTAACACATTGATAGAGCCGATTTTCTGTACATTTAGAAAACGCCATGATGAGTCAATTTCTCTCTGTCAAATACGGGATACGTTGTTACCTAAATTATTTTCAGGTTCGATCTGTGTAGAGGATGGAGCATGAGTGTAGAAATTTCTCGTTGTCTACAAAAAATTGATGCAACAGGTGATCGATATCGCTTAAAAAGAACAATCGCAGCAATTAACAATGGCCTTGTGGAGGGAGAGTCAGGGATTGTTGTTGGCCAATGCAAGTCTCTGTTAGAAACTCTTTGCAAGTCAATATTGAAGGAGCAAGCATGTGAAGTCGAAGCTGCTATAACTATGCCCAAGTTGGCGAAAAATGCTGTAAAAGCGCTCAATGTAGGTAATACAGGTAACCAAGATCAGAAAACAAAAGAAGCATTTATTAAGTTAATTCAATCATTCACGATGCAACTAGAGAATGCAACAAGTGCCGTTGCCGCCTTGAGGAATGACTATTGTCCTCTAGCTCATGGTCGCAGCTATGAAGAGCCACAGTTGCACATGATTTATGCACATCTTATAGCGACCCAAACCGATTCTCTGACTACGTTTATACTCGAGCTTATTGATCAACATCGCAACTTTGTGCCAGAAATAAAATTTACCGACAATGATGACTACAATGATTATCTTTACGAAACATATAAGCAATTAGAAATATATGGTGATCATTATCAGGCTCCCGAGGTACTTTTTAATATGAATCCAGAGAAATATAAACGTGGGCTCGAAGAGTACAAAGAGGGAGCTTCTGATGTTGAATGAAAATACACTTGAGTTGAACTGCTTAGCTTGGTTTGAACAAGTAGGTTGGGAAGTAATAAATGGCTCAGATATTGCTCCGGATGGCAGCGACCCAAAACGTAGTTCTTACCATGATGTTTTCTTACGCGGTATAATGGCAAACAGCCTGTGCACCATTAACCGGCACTTGCCAGCCGAAGTCTTCGATCAGGTTATCGCCAAGGTCACTCACGCACACAGCCCTGATCTTGTGATCAGTAATCAAGCCTTCCATCATCTTCTACTGGAAGGGGTGCCGGTGGAATACAAAAAAGGCGATGACGTTATCCATGATCACGCCTTCTTAATTGACTTTGCGCATACAGCCAATAACCGCTTTATGGTGGTTAACCAAGTGACTATCACCGGCGCTAAACAGCCACGCCGCCCGGATGTGATCTGCTTTATCAACGGCCTGCCGATAGCGGTAATAGAACTTAAAAGCCCGACGGAGGTTAACGCCGATATCTGGGCCGCGTTCAACCAACTGCAAACCTATAAAAACGAACTCAGCGATCTGTTTATCTGCAATGAAGCGCTGGTGGTGAGTGATGGCTACCATGCCCGCATTGGCTCCCTCACAGCCGATCAAGAACGCTTTATGCCCTGGAAAACTCTAAGCCACGAGAACGACAAACCGTTGCTGGAATGGCAACTTGAAACCCTGGTGAAAGGTTTCTTCAATCGCGAATTGCTGCTTGATTACCTGCGTTACTTCATTCTGTTTGAACGTGACGGCAAACATCTGATTAAAAAAATTGCCGCCTATCACCAGTTCCACGCGGTACGCGAAGCGGTGGCCGCCACCATTGTGGCGGCCACCGGGAAACATCTGGCACTGCACAGCAATATTCAGCCTGGAAGCAAAAAAGCCGGGGTGGTGTGGCATACCCAAGGCTCCGGCAAAAGCATCTCGATGTGCTGCTATGCCGGTAAATTGTTGCAGCAAGCGGAAATGGATAACCCGACGATTGTGGTAGTCACCGATCGCAACGATCTGGATGGCCAACTGTTTGCGACCTTCTGCCAGGCGCAGGATCTGCTCAAGCAGCGGCCAGAACAGGCGGATGACCGTGAAAAACTGCGCGAACTGCTCAACTCCCGCGAATCTGGCGGCATTATCTTTACCACGGTGCAGAAGTTTACCCCGGAAAAGAGCGAAAAAGCGCACCCTGCGCTTAACCAACGCAGCAACATCGTGGTGATTTCCGATGAAGCCCACCGCAGCCAATATGGGCTCAATGCTACGCTGGACCGGGAAACAGGCGAATACAAATACGGTTATGCCAAGCATATGCGCGATGCGTTGCCGAATGCTTGCTTTATGGGTTTTACAGGCACGCCAGTCTCCGCTGACGATAAAGACACCCGAGCGGTATTTGGTGATTACGTCTCGATTTACGATATTCAGGATGCGGTTGACGATGGTGCAACGGTGCCGATCTTCTATGAATCCCGTCTAGCTAGGCTCGATCTCAACCATAAAGAACTGGAAGCGCTTTCTGACCAGGTGGATGAGGTAGTGGAAGATGAAGAGACTGAACAGCAGGAGAAAACCAAAGGGGAGTGGAGCCGCCTGGAAAAACTGGTGGGTTCAACACCACGCTTGCAGCAGGTGGCCGAGGACTTAATCAAACACTTCGAGGCACGCAATGCCACCATTAACGGCAAAGCGATGGTGGTAGCCATGAGCCGAGAAATCTGCGTACGGCTGTACAAAGCGCTGGTGGAACTGCGCCCGGAATGGCATAGCGATGATGCCGAGAAAGGTGAGATCAAAATCATTATGACCGGTTCCGCATCCGATAAAACCAACTTGCAACCGCATATCTACAATAAGCAGACCAAAAAACGTTTAGAAGCGCGCTTTAAGGATGTGAATGATCCGCTGAAGATCGTGATTGTGCGCGATATGTGGCTGACCGGTTTCGATGCCCCGTGCTGTCACACCATGTATATCGATAAACCGATGCGTGGCCATAACCTGATGCAGGCAATTGCCCGCGTGAATCGGGTGTTTAAAGATAAACCCGGTGGTTTGGTGGTTGATTACATCGGTATTGCCAATGAGCTCAAGCAGGCGCTCAAAACCTATACCGATTCGAAAGGCAAAGGGCAAACTATCATCAATACGCAGGAAGCCCTCGCGTTACTGCTGGAAAAGCTGGATATCATTCATGGCATGTTTGCCAAAACCGCCACTTCTGCGAGCTTTGACTATGCTGGCTTTGAAACTAACCCAACACCTCTGTTGATTGGGGCAGCAAACCATATTCTCGGCCTGGATGAGGGCAAAAAGCGTTTCTCTGATACTGTTCTAGCGATGACCAAAGCCTGGTCGTTGTGCAGTACACTGGATGAGGCTGACCCTCTTAAGAGAGAAATCGCCTTTCTATGTGCGGTCAAGGTGGCGATCACCAAGTTTAGTACTACCGATAAAAAACTCAGCGAAGTAGAAAAGAGCTCGTTGCTGAGCCGCATTCTGGATAATGCGATTGTTGCCAATGGCGTGGACGATGTGTTTGCTATGGCGGGTTTGGATAAACCAAACATTGGCCTGCTGTCGGATGAGTTTTTGCAGGAGGTACGCGACATGCCTTACCGTAACCTAGCGGTGGAACTACTGCAAAAGTTGCTCAACGACGGTATTCATGCCAGAACCCAAAACAACGTTGTACAGACAAAAAAATATTCAGAGCGCCTACAAGCAGTTCTGAATCGCTATAACAGCCGGGCGATAGAAACAGCACAGGTTATCGAAGAGCTCATCCAGATGGCGAAAGAGTTCCAGGCGGCAATGGATCGAGATGAAGCGTTGGGGCTGACCCCGGATGAAATCGCTTTCTATGATGCGTTGGCAGAAAACGAAAGTGCGGTGCGCGAACTGGGCAATGAGATACTGAAAAAACTGGCGATAGAAGTAACGCAACAATTGCGCAAATCTACTACCGTTGACTGGCAGGTGCGCGAAAGCGTGCGTGCTCGGTTGCGGATACTGGTTCGCCAGACACTGCGCAAGTACAAGTATCCACCGGACAAAACCGCCGGAGCGGTGGAGTTGATCCTTAAGCAGGCTGAAATAGTGTCGAATAGCTGGACGGTATGACGGACTACCACAATCTGCTCGTCAACAACCAGAACATTAATCAATTGTGTTCTTCAGAACAATTTAAAATCGTTTTGCCTAATTATACTACAGGTAAGTGGGAGCCATACGGGTTGGCCAACCGTTAAACGCAAAGACGCGCTATACGAGTCTTAGGAAAAGGTTCACGGTGCGCCAGCGTTTTGTATGACTCCTACCTGCCTCAATCTGAAAGTAGGCAGTATTAAGCGCTGTTATTTAGAGTATGGATGAATTCTCAAAGCTTGGGCTTGCATCAAATATATTGTTCGTAGACAAGCTGGTGATGAATAAGTTGATATTATCGGTAAAAAACCGGCAGAATAGTCTGAACCATTAACACACCGTATATATTATTAACATACGGTATATTTCTGAAGTTTAATGCTTAGGCCCTGGTTTTTTGTAGGATAGAGGTTGGCGTTTCGAATTAAAATGCTAACTTGAGTGAACTTACAGTGTTTCAAAGGAGAGCCAGTTCATTGTGAGATACACACCCGGCTCGAAAAGGATAGGTTCGACTAAACTACATCTCTTATTTTTAACTGACCTACTGACTAATTTTATACCGCTAAAGGTAGCTCAAATAACACAATTAAAATCTCAATAAATATCATTTACAAAAAAATGTCTTGATTATATAGCTCCTTATGGATTTTGCAGAAATTAATTCTGTTTTCTTTACCTATTATTTCTGTAGAAACTGAACTAGTATTAATTGACATTTTATATTCAAAGTAATTTATTAATGGTGCAATCTCAATTAATTTTGCTGATATCAAGTTTTCATAAAGTTTTTGTAAGAAATTAACACCTTTATCTTGACTGATAATTTTAACTTTAGCATCTATTCCTGACTTTGAAATAAAATCGATTATTCTAACATAATCAGAATAAAGCTTGATGTCGCTGTAAGAGTTATAGGGAGTAAAGCTTTTCTTACCAAACTTCAACAAATCTCTTGCTTTACCACTACCAAACAAGCAAAGAAGTGATGTAAAAAAGACAGGATGCTCAACGCTAATATTAAACTCATCAGCTTTTAATTTCATATCCCTAGCTGTTTTCATACGTTTTTCAACACCGACTGGATCTCCAATTTGCTCATGGTAGATTTTTAAAAGTGAAAGATAGGACTCGCGCTTTATATCCCGAGCAGATGTGGTAAGAGTCTCCACAGTAAGGTCTCTCAAAATGGGTATATTACAAAGCGACTGATCTACTTTTGCTTTTTTGAAAAAGTTGTTTTTTACTAACTTTGCTATGTCTTCGCTTATTGTTTTTAGTACCTCACTCTCATTTTCAGGTCTACTTGATTGCCCCTCCATTATCGCGAGGATTGGTGAAAATATACTTCCTTTACGATCATATTTACGTAACTGTGTGAGAATAGCCACTTGGTCATCTCGCAGAGGTTTATTTTCATTCAGCTTATCAATAATTGAGATTATTTGTCTATCGATAAGATATATCTTTTTCATTGTCAAGTCCTACTATCTATATATGTACATTAATATTACCACTTTCGTAAAAAGCCATCAATCATTCATGCATGAATAGCAATGAACGTGATGCACTCAGAAATAGCTCAATCATGCCTATACCCTGAGTACACTTGCGAATACCAACAAAATCAACATTCGAGATATATGCTATAATAAATTAGCTTTGATGAAAACCTAATCCAACTGGGGTAATTTAATGTATAACGCTATTGTCTTAATAAAATAATTCCATTTTAATAACATCACCAACCGTCAGGTTAAAAATTACTAACTCATAAATATAAAGACATTTTCTCCAATCATTACGAGTTTTATGAACACACGCTTCTAGATGAATCAGACCATGTACAATTTTTTTTCGGAGGGAGAAGTTGACCAAAAAATTGTAACTTATGTTGCCCATGAGGTTATCTAAAGCTTCTTGTTGCAACCCAAAAACAGGATAAAAAAACATCAATCTCGCTCATTCTGTGGGAGTGACATTTATTCGACCTAATAAAAAGCATGATTAACAGACACTTATTTATGTGGACCAACTTTCACTTTCCTTTCGTATATAAAACTCAAAATAAATAAAACATTAGAAACAAAGGCACTCAAAAAAACAGAGTGCCTTGCTACTTTTAACAAACATTAATTGATTATTAAAATAATCAACGTGCATTACAACTCAAACACACCCACGTAATTTTAATATCTAATTTACATTAGTTTAAAGCATAATCCTATAATACATGTTTGTATCAGCACGGCATGAACTGATCTCGGCATTCTCCTCTGATATCAAACCTCAGAGATCTCTTTAGCTCTCTGAAGTAGTTTTCCATGCTAGAGATATAAATCGACGGAATTTGATCATCACTAAAATCATGTAGGGCCATTTCAATAGTTGTCATGGGGTTCTTAAAAGTGTATTTATAATCCTTGCCATCAAGATAGAATGTAAGATAGCTATCCATAAGCTCCACTCCGCCTGTTTTTGTTACAAACCATTGTGTCGTTGAAGTTGCCTTATTCAGACTAATATTTTTTCCCAGCTTCCCGCTGTAGTTTTTAATGTTTTCTTTTATATCCTGGTATATTTTCAGCTTATTATTTGCGATAGAAAAAACCCTACCAACCATTTCTAAATTTTCATCATGTTTCTTGTAATATTTTTCCACCCCAGCTTGTGGGCTAGCATCATAAGCAGCCCAGTTGGGTAGTGACATACTTATTGGGTAATCAACATATGCATGCATATCTTTATCATTCAAAGCTGACTTTTCTTTTAGTGCTGAGTGAATATTACGAATATCAAAGATAAAATCACAACGTTCACCAGATACCAATCCTGCCCCCTGATTCTCATTCCCTTTGTACTTATCATACATGGCATTACAAAACTCATTTTTACTCATATGTTTATAATTTTCATTATACATTGCTTCATTCAACTCAACGGGTGCCTGAATCCCTGTGCTGCTATTGCCGTATTTATTTTGATACTGAATAGATTTGTTAATAAGATTAGCTACATCCTCTTTTCTTTCTTCAAGAAACGTTTTAAGTTGTTTATAACGTACTATATTACTTTTAGCCATGCTTATTTGATCATCTGCAATTTTTTCATCCAACGCGTATCCATCAGATATTTCTTTTATTTGTTTGTTATTATAAAAATAAATATACTTTTTAGGCAGCTGGCACTCATAGCTAACAATAATACGCTCCCGACTATCTTTTTTTTCCTTCCACTCACCATCAATACAGTCTTTCCGGCTTTTAAAGGCATCACCAATGTTTAACGTTGAACTCAACGAACTGTATACCGTAGATTTAACATTATTAATATTGTCATCGCAGCCCGTAAGGATAAATAAACTTATCGGTAGAAAAAAAATACTTGTTCTGATACTCATATCTGTTACTCCATAAATAAGAGGGGGAACTCTCCAGTAACAAGTGAAACAGTTGGAGAGTTTATTTTCATAGGTTTAGTTATTAACCAAAAAGCCAGCTCCAGGCCTTCTTGATGGACTCTACGACAACTTTTTTGGCGGCTTTCGCCAAAGTGGCTATAGGCTTGGGGATAGGAGCCATATCAATGATTTCATCGATAACTCGATCTACGGTATCGCCGAAACCATTTGTTGCGTCTTCGATTACCGTTTCCGTTTTGTGCTCCTCTTTTACCTGAGCGGCAACACTGCTTCGCGCGTGCTTTGGGAGAGCTCTCACCATCTCCTCAACCAGATGAGTAACGTTATAGCCTTCACTGGCTGCGACGGCGACAATAGGGTACTCAGTAAATCCAAAACACTGGCTAATGTAGCCTTTCTTTTCAGTAATGTTTTTCATCTGCCGTGGAGATGGGCAGCCATTCTGTTCATCCCATTCCCGGAATGGCTCGATTTTGTCTACTTGATTCAGAACAAACAGCGTTTTTGCTTTTCCCCCAGAAGGAATAAGAACATCTTTGTAAAAATGCTCATCGGCCGAAAATGCACGATCATCACCTTTGATAACCCAGAGGATCAGATCGAGTTTTGGCATGAGCTCCCTGTAGAGATTTTCGTACTCGCTATCGCGCTCGGCGCTTTCCCCCACTCCGGGTATATCCACAATGCTAATGGAGCGCTTCCCAAAGCGGATACGTACTTCCTTTATTTTACGGGTACAGGCACCTACATCACTGACCGGACATTCTTCCCCCTTAAAAATGGCGTTACACAGACTAGATTTACCTGCCCCAGTTTTCCCCATGATGCCAATTCTGGGCTCATAGCCGACAATCTCGTTAAGCCTGCTAAGGACAAGTCTTCTGACTCCCTCAGGCAGAATATCCACTGCATCCTTGACCGGGTTGTAACCGGCTTTAGCTTTATCTTCCATTTTCTCCCTCTCCTCGCTAGCCAGCGAAACTGGCATATCACAGCAAAAATCCCTGAGTAGGCTTTCTGTTATTTACTGCTCAAAGCCTTCTTCATGTGTCAGGTGCATACCCTCGGCACGAAGTAACTTACTGACAACAAGACTGAAAACAGGCTGTGGACGATGCCCTACCAGACGATATGGATTTAGTGATCTTTTCAGGAAGACAAGGGGGAGTAAAATTGTTAATACCGATCGAATTAGCGAAACCGATCTGTAAAATCTATCGTCAATACCGATCATTTTTAGAATTTTGATCAATAAAACCTATCAAAATAAGCAAACCGATCGCTTTTGCAGATCAATTGAGATCTGAGGATGAGGAGAATTTTCATGAGAAATGAAGATGAGATGATTATTCAGGGGGCTATCTGTTTCTATTTGAGTTCGGCTAATCGTCAGTCAAAGGTATGCTCACAGTTCCGACATTCAAACCGGTCGAACAGAACCCCGTCCATTGCTGATCCCGTAACAGCGCCTGCTGTAGCACCAGTAACAAATCTCCCCAATAATGTACCAATAACCGCCCCCGCTGCCGTTCCCACTATTGGTACAACAGATCCCATTGCGGCTCCAGCTCCAGCACCACTGAGAGCTCCCGCGATACCACCTGCTATACCTCCCGTCATCCTGCCAATATGGCGTTCACTTATACGTTCAGAACCGCATTCAGGGCATATTGTTGTCATTTCAGTATTACTCCTTTTTTCAGTACGTTATAAAAACAAAAAGGCATCCGAACGTTGATGAACGGATGCCTGATATTAGGTAATGGTATATGTACGCTTAGTGGTTATTCAGCTTATAAATCAATGCAATTAGCACCTGGGACGTATGAGTGTCGTCATGCCATCTTATCAAACGCCCCCTGTACAACAGTTTCAGTTGCCAGTGATTCAAGGTAATCCGCATACCACTGCATCATCTCCCGCCTGCCGTCCAGGTACTGCGCATGGTTATAAGCTCCACGAATAGCATTCTTATCCACATGAGCAAGCTGTGTCTCAATCCAAGCCGAGTTATAGCCCTTCTCATGTAAAATCGTGCTCATCGTGTGGCGGAAACCGTGGCCCGTCAGCCTTCCCTTGTACCCAAGCAGCTCAATCACCTGGTTAACACTTTCCTTTGAAATTGGCTTCGTCCGGTCATTTCGCCCAATGAACACCAATGGGTACGCACCCGTGATAGGTTTCAGTGATAAGAACAAATTCACTACCTGCTCAGACAACGGAACGATGTGAGGTCGCTTCATCTTCATCACTTCAGGGGGAATTTCCCAAAGCCGTTTCTCGAAGTCGATATCCTGCCAACGAGCAAAACGCAGCTCCTGAGTACGAACCCCTGTCAGCATGATGATTTGCGTTGCAGTTTTGGTGATGATGCTACCGGTGTACCCAGCGAGATCTTTGAGGAAATGGGGTAGCTCTTCAACGCTAAGAAAAGGGAAATTCGTCTTTTTCGGTGTAGCCAATGCTGTCGCCAAATCAGGCGCGGGGTTGTACTCAGCACGCCCGGTAACAATGGCGTAGCGGAAAACCTCCCCGCAGCGCTGCCGTACCTTACGCATTTTTTCCAATGCCCCACGTTTCTCCATCCGTCGTAAGGTTTCCAGCAACTCCATCGGCTTGATTTCAGCAATAGGGCGTTTGCCGATATGAGGGAAAATGTCTTTCTCGAAGGTATCGATGATTTCCTCACGGTAGCGTAACGACCAACGCTCGGCCTTATGCTGATGCCACTCGCGTGCGATAGCTTCGAATGTGTTGGCGATAGAAAGCTTTTGCGACAGCTTTTCGACCTTCTTCACTTCACCAGGATCGCCACCAGAAGCTAGCGTTTTGCGTGCTTCCTTTCTTTTCTCTCGCGCATCGGCCAGTGAGACATCGGGATACACGCCTATAGAAAGCATCTTCTCTTTACCAGCAAAGCGGTACTTCAAGCGCCAGTACTTTGAGCCATTGGGTTTGACCAGCAGATACATGCCACCGCCGTCAGCCAACTTGTAGGCTTTCTCCATCGGCGATCACAGGAGTCGCATTTGATAGCTATCGCTATTGAATTTACACAGTTTTATCGTGTTGGATTTTGGTTGGTGCCCCCTATTGTGCCCCCAAATGATTTTGCTTGTGGGGAGTGGGGCATGGAGGCTAGTTGTTAGTGTCGGTTTCAGAAGTGCCTGGTAACGCTTCGCAATGGTCGCTTGAAGCAGCCACAATGTTTTGTGCTCAAAGCGGCATTCAACGCGCATGTCGTAATCATCGCTGGCAAACGTAAAAAATTTCTCTACAGGGAGTTGGGTTAAGTGTTTATCTGTCACGCCACCTCCTCTTCAGTCCAACCTACAATGCAGTATCTGTTTAGTATGCCAGAGATCCATTTTGAAGCTCATTATGTTGCTAGATCTAACAGCATTCTGTTGCAAGACTCTACCTAATCAGACAGTCGGAGAGAAGTAGGTGTTAGCTTAGGCACATTGTTCATCGTTTCCGAAAAACTATATATTTTATTAATGAATAGTCCACTTTAAACCAGACAGATGTATTCATGATAAAAATGTAATCACATATACAGATTAGAATAACAAGCCCCTTTAGATAATAATTTACTTTTCCTACGAGTGTAAATAGGCGCAAAGCAGGTGGGTATGGTTTTGATTCGTTACCCTGCATTTTTGAAGAGTTGGCATTAGATTTTCTTTGTGATATGGTATTTATCAGCCTCAATTTAATATGTTAATTTTAATGAGTAACTTACCTTTATCATAGGATATTGTCTATGGAAATGAATAGTAGTGGTGAACAATACGATTTAATTACAACTTTACAATATGTTGGTTCTTCTATTGATCGAGTTGAAGCTTTATGTCGGTACGCTGAAAAAAAGGATTTTTTAAAAAAATGGAGATTCATTTATGCTGACGCCTCCAAAAATGGCCCTTTCGAATTAAGAAGGCGGGTATTCGATGAGAGATGTTTTGTTTCCACTATCTTTCGTGGAAACTCTCTTTGGATTATTGATGATGAGGTGATTTCCAATACTGGAACCTTAGCATTTAAAATTGGCATGGGAACTTATTTGGATTCAAATGCTGCAAGCTATATCCGCTCACTAGCATATGAGGAAAATCCTACAAATGACGTAATTAATAATTGTATTACAATGGCTAGAAATATCGATTTTGATGAAATCAAAAATCTCAATCCTTACTTATACTTACTTGAGAATCAGCATAATAAGTCAGCGAAAAGTATTGAGAAAGTAAGAGAGACAATTAGTGCAATTATTGCCATTGAAATGATCAATAAAAATCTAAGCCTAGCATGGGGTGAAGAATTTAGGAATAATTATTCGCAGGATGCTAAGAAAAAAGCAGATATTTTATTGAGCAAATTTTACGCTGACTTAGAGATTGGTAGCATTTCGAAAAGTGATTCTCTAACCGACTTTATGGAGTTGATTCTAATCAAAACCAAATTAATTGAGTATGGTTCGAATCGCTCATCAGAGAACAAATTTGAGGAGCTTATGAATGTGGCAAACAATGATTTATCTATGTTTATGTTTCGAGAGCTAATTATTTGTGCGGATATTCTTTTTCGTAGCAATAAAACACAGCTTTCTCAAAAACTACACAGTTTGCAAAATCAGAAAGACCCCTTAAGTTTAATCAGGAATTGTGCAAGAGATCTCGGTATGGTAAGAATGATGGATTTCCTTACTAATTCAATCCCAGATCGTAATGGAACTGCCTTTTATGTAGCGAACATCGTTACTTTTGATAAAGACGTAATGGATATTCTCAAAGTTACCGAAGTAAGTGCTATTGCATTGCATAAAGAGTCTCATTATATTCATGTGATTTTCAATGATGACATTCAAAATTGGTTGGTTGAAAAGCTGGGAGAAAAACGGCTTCAGAGACTATTACCCTTACAGACATTTCATGCTTTTAACTCAAGATATAAAAATAGAGGGCACTCACATATTAAACAGCAACTTATTAATGACAGGGAAAAGTTAGCTCAGCTATTGAACAAGTAATAATTATAATATTAGCGAAAAGCCAAAATATTTCGACTTATGGAAAAGGACCTTACTTTGAATTGTATAACACCAGTTCTCAACTCTTAGTAAGCAACCGAAGAGACCTCTGATCTACTATGAGCGAGGAACGGAAGCTCGCAAAGAATTACTTCCATTACTGTGTATTGATCAACGAAGAGCGGGCCACTAGTTTCCTCTCTACGCTGGTACTTTCCGGTGAATTTCCCCCGTGCTTCAAATCAGTGGTATCCTATAGCAGGGCATGTCGGCTTCATTAACTGACTCTGATATTGACCGAACTAATACTTAAAAAGTATATCTTAGATTAAATAGACGGATGTGAAAATGTTATATAAATATGTAGGTCATGAAAATATTGAACAAGTTATAGAATATTTAAAGTGTTTTATTGAAAAAGGTACTATGTTTGCAAGCAAGCCTGTTTATTTTAATGATCCGGCTGAATTTAAGGTGATATTTAATTTTGATGCTGAGCCTGACATTATAAAGGGAAAGTATTTTTCAGATAACCCTAATCATTTAGATACTGATTTTAAAAAATGGAACGACAGTTTTGATGACCATGCTAAATGGCATGTGGGATATTCAACTAGAGAAGCATACCTCACTCAGAATGGTACGATTTGTTTAACGAGAGATAATAATAATTATCTCATGTGGTCACATTACGCCCATTCTCATACAGGATTTTGCATTGGTTTTGATGACAGTATTGTTAATTGTATTGATGATTGTGCTGTCTTTGGTGACGTCAATTATACCAATTCGATTCCAAAATTTAATTACTTTACTGAAGATTTAGAAAAATTTGCTTCCGCAATATTCCTCCATAAAGGGTTACCATGGGCCTACGAAAAAGAATTTAGAATTATTACGGATAAATGGGGGGTGAAAAAAATCGATAAATCATTAATTAAAGAAATAGTGATAGGCTGTCGAGCACCATTTCAGCTTCAAAATTTCGTTAGTGAATTAATTGGCACTGGTATTGAGGTGAGCAAGATGGGGCTATCCCAAGATAATTACTCTTTGAAAAAAATACCTTTGGAGAAAAATATGTTTTTTCAAGGAGACGTTTAGAAGAGAAAGATTGATCTCCCCAAAAATGAAAATAATATAAGTTTAGCAATATCCGCTTTGGCACTCATCAACAAGAACGAGACTAGGTCCGCTCTGAGCGAAAAGCGGAAGTTTTGTCTGCCTCGACTCTCTTAGAAAGTCTGATTTTTGCCAAAGACATTGTCTACGTATAGCAATTGGGTTGAAACTAACATAATTATCAATTAGTTATGAGGATATGTATTCGTGATGGCTGTTTAGGTTTAGCATCATTCTTACAGTTAACATGGTTCTTAGTGTTGGTGGTCCTACAACTCCAATCAGTAGTAGTAAACCAATTAACGGCACTTTTAGCGTATGAAGGCAAAACTGCGAAAATTAAAATCTAAGTGATGCTATTCTAATCGTAAAGCTAAGCTTAATTAGGAGAGGATATTTTGAAAGAAACGATTGAAATTAATTATATAGCTGATGATTTCCCGAAAAAAATATATGGAAAGCAACTAAGTGGCAGCCATACCCTGTATACTGACTGGCATGAAATTATTTGGGCTGCAATAACCGTTGGCAAACGAAATACGCGGCACATAACTAAGCACGGTATATATTCAGCTTATGAAATCATTAATCGTGCAATGTTAATTTGGACATCATTGAAATTAGAATCAAATTTTCTTCAAAAAACCAATGTTTACAAAGAAATGGATCCAACAGAAAAAGTATTTGTTTCATTTTCTTTAGGGATGACGATGTCTAAACTATTAGCATGTAAATTATTAGGCATTCATTGGTTACAGCATGTTGCATATGTAAATAAAGATATTTTCACAAGAAAAACAACACGTTCTAGACCAGATTTAATTGGTCTAAATAAAAGGCAAGAATTTGTTGTTTTTGAAGCAAAAGGAAGATCAAATAAATATGATGACGCAGCACAAATAACAGCAAAAAATCAAACAAAAGTAATAAGTAAAATTAGTGGAAAGTATCCCGTTTTAAGAGTTGCATGTCAGAGTTACTTTGATGAATACTTAAGGGTTTACATTCAAGATCCCGAAGACACTTCTATTAATTCACTTGAAATTGAAACGGATTTAAATCATTATCTTAAAGGGTACTACAGCTTATTTGATGATTTAGACGATGTGAGCACCAGTCTTTTGAAGTCAATTGGCATTGAAATTGATTTCTCTGAAAGCTTATCTTCAGCACTCAAAAATAAAACATTTGATAATTTCCATTCTGACATTGAACAGCCAGAATTTGACAATTATGAATTTAAGTGTTTTCCAGATGGTATTAAAATAAAATTGAATAATGAAATATGGTCAAATGAACGTTTAAGCTTTGAACCAAAAAACAGATGATATGTTTATTATGCTACTTTAACATTTAGATGTTGATCTGAAGTTATTCAAAATCTAATTATCTGTTGTATTCTTTTCTAACACATGTCCGCATTAGCGGACATGTGTTAGTACTGAGTTGTTCTTTATTGATTAACATGCCGTAATTTTAGTAACCTTCGCTTATGGTACTAATTAACCAAATTGTATACCTGTAAAGTCATCGAAGAGCAGAAGCTCACAATTTTTATCACCTTCGTGTGCATTAAAAAATGTGCCGTGCGTTAATCATCGTGTACCTGGTTCCAGTCTCTGCCTTTTGGGCATAATATATTTTAACTGGCATTCACCTTAATCTGTGACATCACTATATTATTCGCAATTCGAAGGTGGGGTTGTTGAAAAGTGGCAATCATCATATCACATGATTCTAGCATAATATTCGCGACCAATAAGCGCATACCCTGGATCACTTGAAAGTGTAATTCTCAGGGTGTGAATGACTATATCTGGCACGACGCGGACCGCTTGAAGAGTCGTGTAGTCTGCTAAGAGCTGTGAGTTCAATGGGTCGAAGCAACGCTATCCTTAAACGAGGGGGGACGTTGCCATGAAACGAAGAACGCGCATTTACTACACGCCAGAACAGAAAGCGATTATCTGGGATAGGTATAAGCAAGGTGATTCCCTGCATGATATCGCCAGAATGTTCGACAGATATCATTCTTCTATCATGCCCACTATCCACCAGACTGGTGGATACCGTCCCCCTGTCCGAAAGAGGCACCGGTTAGCGCTTTCGCTTGATGAAAGAGAGGAGATATCCAGAGGACTGGTAGAAAAACGCAGTATCAGGGACATTGCTGATAAATTATCAAGAGCCCCCTCAACGATTAGCCGCGAGATCAAGAGGCACGGTGGTGCAAAACAATACCGTGCAGCAAAAGCGGATACTGCTGCGTGGGAAAGTGCCCTGAGACCAAAACCTTGCAAGCTAATTGAAAGCCCCACATTGTGTAAAATCATTGCAGAGAAGATGCATCAGGACTGGTCGCCGGAACAAATCGCCGGTTGGCTGAAACGCTGTTATCCGGATAATCAGGAAATGCATGTGTCACACGAAACGATTTATAAAACGCTTTTTATACAAACCCGGGGAGCATTAAAAAAAGAACTGCAGCAATGCCTCAGAAGCGGAAGAGTAGTGCGTAGATCCAGAACGTCATCGCTAAAAGGGAAAGGATTAGGGTCAATCCCTGATGCGATACCTATCAGCGAAAGGCCACCTGAAGCCGCAGAAAGAGCTATACCAGGTCACTGGGAAGGTGACCTGATCCAGGGCTCGAAAAACTCCTATATCGTCACCCTCGTAGAACGCCATTCCCGCTTTGTTATGCTGGCCAAAATCAGGGACAACAAGACCATAACGGTCATATCTGCACTTATCAAACAAGCCCGGGAATTACCTGTTGAACTTTATAAAACATTAACATGGGATCGGGGCGCTGAAATGACCAGCCACACCCGGTTTACTGTAGCCACAGATATACAGGTTTACTTCTGTGATCCTCAATCCCCCTGGCAACGTGGCTCAAATGAAAACACGAACAGATTGCTCAGGCAGTATTTTCCAAAAGGAACTGACTTATCGGTTCACAGCCAGCAAAGACTAAACAGTGTTGCCAGGCAGCTCAACGAGAGGCCAAGAAAAACGCTAGACTATGAATCACCCGCTGAGCGTTTTAACCAATGTGTTGCATCCATCGGTTGAACTCACAGCGAATAGCGGACATTTACCTCCAGGGGAAACTGGAGGGGTTCTAAAAATTATTAGCCCGGTAAATCGAGATACTTACAGCAATACTTTCGTAAAACAAATGTTCGAATTAGAATTTTATTCTCACATCCAAGTTATCAATATTTACTTTCTCAATGTTATTACTGACTAAATCAATAATACCACTTCCATAGAAATAGATTCTTGGATAAGAGTAAAATCTTGTGATTGTTTGACCGATTTCAATATTCATAAACTCACTGATTATAACATCTTTATTTTGATGATAAATACCCGTATCAATGTAAAATTCAAAGCTACATATTCTAAAATTATAAGAATATTCAAATGCATATTTATTATCAGGTAGTTTATATCCTGAATACATTGAAGGGTCTTCTGTTCCTTCTATAACATCAAAGTCAAAGTGTTTACACTTCCTAATTATTGCCCCATTAAAACCAGATGAATCATATAGAGATGCACAGTCATCTAAACTTAAATTCTCCATATAAACAGGAGTGAAACTTTCAAATTCACTCTCAATAGCTTCTATGTACCTCTCTTCTATCTCCTCAATATTTCTATGTGAAAAACTATGTAGTTCTTGATCTACATGCTCAGTTATAAATTCACTTAATGAATTATAGATTGAAAAAACATTATGTAAACCAAGATTGGTTAGATCTTCAATTAAATCAGAATGGAACTCTTTTTTTTGTTTGTCAGGAGACATAAAATCATGTGAGTTATTTGTAATAAAAACAATTTCATCTCCTTTTTTATTATTGTGTAAATATTGCGTCAGCCCATTCCAGATTAGCGCATCTCTATAGCCTTTTTCATTGTCTCTAAATGGCCGCTTGGAAAAAATTGCCTTATCTAATAACAGGTCATTATCAATGTATGATGATGATATAATGTGTGTGCGGGGGAACATTTTTAACAATTCATTTTGAAAGCTAAATTTTTTAATTTCATCATTAAAATCATCGATATGAAACTCATTCTCTGAGAGTTTCTTTACTCGTCCTTTCAGTTGAAGTATTTCTTTTTGTAACTTTTCGAGTTCCTCATTGTATTTTTTTTGAACCTCCCTGAATACAACGAAAGGTATAACAAGTTGGTTTCCTGTCGTGTTTTTAATAAAATTAGACAGGACTTGAAACATAGCGCTAGACATTTTCCAATTATTATAAAATATGTTCGTATCTATTAATATTAACATTTTATATCTTCCATTACACCCTGATAAACTACTGAACCTGAAATCACCTCATAGCACTACTTTTTGAAATTTATAAATATAAACAAAAATCCTTCTGTTCTGCTTCATTTCTTAAATAAAATTAATGACTAGTGAGCCATTTTGTCAAAAACCCATCGTAAAAACAACGTAATAAAATTTGCGTGGCTAACATGCGTCTAGTTGTTTTACACGCAATAGCTTTAGAAAGGTCTGCTTTTGGCACTGAGCGGACGGTCTCCGCAGCAAAGCTGCAGATACCGTCGCCCACTTAAAGTCGTTAGTCTTCGTTCAACAGTCCATACAGTGCTCAGTCAGCTTGATCGAAATCAACAAGACCTTTAAAATCAATCACGAATGAAAGTGTAACGTCTTAAACATATTAGCTTGGAATGAATGCGGGCTTTCATGTCCTGCCATTTCTCCTTTAGCTATGCTTTCACCGTAGCAAACATACTACACTCCACCTATTTTTCGGCTAACATTCCTGGGTAATGCTTAGCGACAATATCATTCATCCTATCAATCAATTCGGGCTTTCTGAATACGATATGCGCCGATCCTTTCATAAAGTACCGAATGCTCAGGTAATCATCTTGGTAATCCTTAGCCACCAGCCTATTTGCACAGATATGCTCATATAACCGACTGGTGATATCCCCTCGATTATCAGGCAACGGCTTGCCATCTAGCAAGTGCAGCACACGTTCCAGATCCGCCAGTTGGTCACGCCGGTAACTGTGGTTCAGAGTAAACCCCCACTTGTTGTAGCTGACCAAATTGCTAACGATAATTTTCTTGCCGAAGCAGCAAGGATTGTTGGTTTTATAGTCCCAGGAAAGCGCTTTAAAAACGTTAATCACACCACGTTCAAACACCTCCCCCTTATCATGGTGCAACTGCTCAAACGTGCTGTAGATGCTTTCCTCACTGATGGCGGGTAGGTCTTTACTCTCCAGACTCTTGTACCAATGATCGCGGGCTTGCGCGTCCATCAACGCCAGCATCCCAGAGCGATTCATCAGGTCTTGCCAGAGTTTGCGATCGATCTGGCGAGTGATTGCAGCCAGACCTTTATCTTGTTCCAGAGTGAGGTGGCATCCGTAACGATGGCCAGATTGCACTGCCCAATCTTCCAGCTTACCGCCACCGATACTGAATATCAGACTGCCAATCTCCTGCAGTTGAACCATCAACGCTTCAATCTGTTTCAATGCAACTTCACGGCCTGTTACCAAACGTTCGATGTCAGTCGAACAGATGAGTTCGGTGTGGCCGATAAGAACTTCAGAGTTTTCAGTAACCGTACTTAACGAATGAGACATTATCGGGATCCTCAAAAACAAAAATGCCCGCATCTGCGCGAGCTGGGGGAAAGGTTGAGATAGGATGTTCTGTGCCTGTTTGGGCTATTACTCTGCAACGGGTGGCCGTGCCGTTTGATAGACGGCGATATACACATAACCAAAACTGCCCAACGTATCGGCTTCACAGGTAAAACCCGCATGCTGAACAGCAACACAATGTTGGCGGCGTGGACCGAGCTCACCAGACCGTAATAGTGTCTCCAGCGTTTCAACCAACACAGGAAATGCCAGCTCAAGAGCCTGGATAGCCTCAGGGGAAAAAGCACCCACACAGCCAGCTCGGTCACTCAGAAAATGCAGATGAGCCCCCTGCTGTACCAGCCGAGCTCCCAAGCGCGGTGTGATGTCAGGTTGCAGGCCCCAGAATGGTGTAGGGTCAGGAATGTTGTTCGGGGCTTTTGGATCGGGGATTTTCACCATGATATTTTCCTTAATATGCACAACACCACCAGCCTGGCTGGTGAGTCAGTGAATTAACGAGATGTGTTTAGACGGGTTAAACCAGGCGGGAATTAATGGGGGTTCGCAGCCCCAGAGCGCTGCGAACCCGCAACATATCGCTGCCGCTCAGGGTCGGATCTTGTGCCAACAAACTGAATCCAGGACGGTCAACGCGTACCAGGTCGAACTTTTGAACCAGTTCGTTGATGGTTTCACGTACGGTCACCCCATACTCAATCTGTTGGGCAATAGCCAGTGGGTCGTGGTATGGCGTGTCGTTGAGCGTGAGTCCGTAGCAGTGGTCCAGTAACCAAGCGAGCAATTGTTGGTATTCGATCAAGGCAGGCTTTTTGGGGGCGGTATGGAGTACTTTATCGATAGCCTTCATAGCGATTAACCTTTAAGCGGAGAAACCGGTAACTGGCAGCGTTGGGCCAGCCAGTAAGCGACTGAGTGCCACTGTTTCAGGGGTACATCGGATTCAATCGTCCAGGAATTCGGACTGTAGGTATTCGCCAGTAATAGCGTAGCCACCACCAGCCATTGGTAAGGATATCCCCGCGTATCACACCGGATCGGCGCATGGGGTGTTTGACGTCGGTACAGTAAAAACGGATCCCCCGCCTGGTGGGCTGCGCGATCCCCATTGAAGCCGATCATACCTAACCCAATCACACTGTCGTCAAAGCGTAACGGGCGATTGCCTGTGTGTTCACAGATAACCGGAGCAGTGGTTAAGCCCAACGTATCGGGATATTCCCGCATCTTCAGGTAAGCCTGGATGGCGACCTGGCAGAAGGAATGCCAAGCCTGCGGGAGAACAGTATTGTGCTGAAGAAAATGGAATACGCCAGACGTAGGCGCAGCATGTCTATTCATGTTGGAATGTCCTAGAAAGTAGCGGAATAATAGGGAGATGAGGCATTGAACGTGGAGAAGCGTTACCAACCGAACGTGGCAAAACCGGGTAATACCTCACCCAGAGCATCAATATGCAGATAGGTCAGTTGATGGCGTTTCATCAGCGTGATAACCAGATAACGACAGGCTTTAGAAAGCCCAAGCCGCCTGAGTTGCAATATCGGATGCGTCCACGCATCCAGCCGGATCAAGTAACCCGTCCCCGTAAAATGTATCCACTCCCCATCGCTAAACTCATCCTGATAATGGGAAACCTGGTACAGCAACGCATTGTCCTCCTCACTGATATGCGCCGAACTGCATTGCAGGCCTCGAGACAGTGCAGGCTCTTGCTGTGGGAAAGTTGCTAACATGGTAACCACCCTCGTTCAGCCAGTGATACCGGTTCACCGTCGCCAATTATCAGATGGTCCAATACCCGGATACCGACCATATCCAACGCATTGACCAACCGATCGGTGAGCGTACGATCAGATTCGCTCGGTGTCGGATCTCCAGCAGGATGGTTATGTGCAATAACGACAGCAGCGGACTGATGACGCAAAGCCTGTATCACGACTTCTCGGGGGTAGACGATAGTGGCATTAAAAGTGCCCACGGAGACCGTTTCACTGGCAATCAGCCGATGGCGGTTATCGAGATACAGCACCATAAAGCATTCTCGCGTTTGTGGGTGCAGATGGAGCCGCAACCAGGTTTTGACCACTTCGGGTGAGGTCATTGCATAAGGTCGGCACTGCAACTGGGTTTCGAGTATCGCTAGAGCCTGGCTAATGATGTTCTGCTGATCACGAGTAAATACCGGTGAGGGTGAAAGCATCTGGGCATAAGGCATGGAGAACCTCCTGGAACGTCAATCAATTAAAGAGAAGATGGCGTTACTTTCCGGGTGTTGTAGAGCGTATGCACGCAGTCGATAGAAATGATCCGTCATAGCCTCACTTTCGGTCCGACAGGCGTGGTGACTGTAGGTCATCAGGCAGGCAGTGATGCCCACCGCTTCCCGATTCATCGTTGCCTCGTTACCGTTGAGTGCATTGAACAGCGTGTATACCTGGTCTGTTGAGGGGATCAGGTAGGCTCCACCGTTGGATAACGTACGAAAATCCCAGTAGTCACCTTGATAGTCATCACATAAGCGATCTAACCAACTGAAGACTTGGGGTTCTATCAGTATCCAGCGAGAAACCTGACCAAAATGCCGGGGCCAGAAATTCATTCTTTGACGATCGGAGACTACGGTAGACGTGATCATGCCGATGTCTGTATTTGTGTTTACCTGAGCGTTCATTTTCACTCTCTTGATGTGGAACAAGCCAATAACAAAACAGGCTCCGCCGGAAAAACCGGGGAGCCTGTTCATAGGGGATAAATGTTTCAGTGGATCAGCTACGCGTACTACAAGCCTTCGTAACACCGTTATTTATGGGGTGATGACGATCTTGTACGTCAACGCATATTGTCGCTTTAAGACATTCAATTATTGCCAGTTAAAGGTAAATGCGCCTTTGTTGGTCTGTACCGTTAACTCCAAGGGTCTACATTGTGTGAAGCCGCTATTACTGGGTGTGGAGAACGATAGGCTCTGACCGTATTGCAGCCGTTTATTGACGCCTTTCCCCCGTCCCGGATAAGAAATAACGCAGTTACCTCGGTTAAGGGTGAACGACTGAACGGTAATGTCGTTATCCACACTTGTCAGCGTCAACTGCCAGGCAGGAAGATTGGCATTATTGCCAATATAAATCCCCCGAGATTGAACCGTTATAGGGGAGTTGGCGGCGAAGGTACTTATGCTGGTAGCAAGTAATGTGATTGCAAGAACAGTTTTTAACATGGTTAAGTTTCCTTACTGAGCTCCACGGATAGTGGGTTAGGTATGTTTGCTGAGGTGTTATGAAGCGGCGTAATAGAACGCGCTTCTACTGTCAGGCTGCGGATATCCATACGCCTGTTATTCCACGTTGATTAAGGCTGGTCCAGACAGTCCTGCCAGGAAACCGCCTTCAAAGCTTGAGCCAAACCACGGGCACTGAATGGTTTTGATTCCCCTGACTGAAGCGAGGTAAACGCAATCTTGTCTTTCGGGCCGGACTGTTTTAGCGCGTCAAATGCCTGCTGCGCCGGGATGCTACCCCCGACCGCTGGTTCGTCATTGTCCAGTCCGTACTTTTTACCGTTGATCATCAGGTAAACATCCTTCAACCCCTCTACCGAGCTCGCACTGTAGTTTTCCTTAAGCTGTTGATACGTCACTACCATCTGGTGATCACCGCAGCTGATTGTCAATTGCTCCCCCGCTTTGTTCATGCTGTTCAGCGCGAACTCCATACCGCCGGTATTGCCGAACCAATCGCCCCACGTTTGCTCACTGACCGCAGCGGATGCACTCGCCGTAACCAGCAGCGCAGCCAATGTCATGCTAGGTAATTTATTCATCGTCTATTTCCTTGTTGTTGATGTGTTTTTTGTTTAATGGCACAAGGCCAAAAACAGGAGGGTTAACCGAAAAACCAGTCCCAGACCGTCTTTGCCACTTGTTTAACGGTGTTTTTAACGGACTGGACCAGTGCTTTTAGGGCGTTAGGTACCGGTACGGAGCCAATGGCCCAATCCACGATTTCCGTCACGGTATCGCCAAAGTCTTCCTTGGCTTTATCGACGGCTATCTCGGTGCGGCAAGAAGCATTGATATGGGCGTAAACATGGCTGCTGGCATAGCGAGGCAATGCATAAATCATGGCTTCCACCAGAGACGACATCTGATAGCCGGTGATGGCACTGATAGCGATGACATGTGCGGGGGAGACTTGGAACCCGGCGGCAACCGCATTGATCTTGCGCTGCAACGTGTCTTGCTGTTGCCGTGAAGGTTGCTGACTCACGCTATCCCAGGTGAGTGAAGGATCGACCTTATCTGCCTGGCTGAGTACAAACAGGATGGCGGGGTGCGGTGTATGGCTGACCTTAAGTATCTGATGATAAACATGTTCATCAGCAGCCAGGGCCCGGTCATCAGCCCGGATAACCCAAAGGATAAGATCAAGCTCAGGGAGTAATCGCTGATAGAGCGCTTCATATTCCGCGTCCCGTTCTTGACTCTCCCCAACCCCGGGTAAATCCATCAGGGTGAGCGAGTGTGTCCCCACGGTTAGCGTCAGACGCTGAGGCTCTCGGGTACAAGCATCAACATCGCTAACGGCACAACACTCACCGTTAAATAACCCATTACACAGGCTCGATTTACCGGCACCTGTTTTACCCATGATGCCGATGACCGGCTGGTAACACAGGGAATGGCGCAAGCGCTGCAAGATATGCTCACGCAGAGAAGCAGGCAGTGCAGAAAGGTGTTGGTCAAGCAGGGAGAACCCTGAATGCTGACTCATGGTATGAACCCTCAGTAAGGAAAAGAAAAATGAGGTAGTGGCCTCACTGAGGTGATGTAGGGCTGAAATTCCCTTCAAGTGAATTTTGTCCTCCGCCACCGTTCCATTCTCAAAGGTGGACTCACAACCATATTGTTTTAATTGATTTTTCATCCTTACCCCCTTATCAGCGCTCTCCTTGCAATGGGTGTTAGCATAACTTTCTTGATCGATTTTAACGATCAATATTTAATTATTGATCACTTTTAACGATCAATGTTAATCTATGGAGCGGCAACCTGTCTTGTCACAGGTTGGGCCTATCACGTTGGAGAGCGCATAACGATGCGGGATTTTAGTGATGGATGGAGGGCTGGCAGCGAAGAGTGAAGGCAACAGGAACCGTATGACCTCTGTATGCAGGACTGCAGTTTCAACAACAAGGATGAAGAGACCATGTTACCCATTGTTTTTAATAATTTTATGGGCGAGGCAAAAAGCCCCATACCGAATAATTTGGTGTTAATCCCTCTGCTGGCTTCCCTCTTGCTTCTCTTATCGCCTGTGCGGGCCTTGGTTGCCACTGTTCTCTTAATGCTAGGATTTCACTGGTATTTTGTTAAACAAGATAGGGTTGCGATTACCGCAGCAGCTAACAAGCCCCCCTGTCCGTGGTGGTCCCTGCTTTACCCGTGGTATTTATTGAGAAGGCTCAACATCATCGGGGGGAGTATCTTTATCGTCGTCATTTTGACGACGGGATTCAGTCAATTAAGTTCAAAGAAAGCCAATACCAGGGAGCTTTCTAAAATCGCATGCCGCACCACAACCCAAATCATCCGGGATAATGCAAGAACCGTGGGCGGTACTGCACAATGCATCATGGCCGATAACCTGATGCATATTCACGGTAACGCCTATCAGGCCGATGCATTCTTAACTAACGGCATACTATTTCCCCCATCTTTGAAAAGCGCAGTAATGGTATTCCTGTCAGTTTTACAGAATCAGGAAGGGGTTACCTACGCCTCTGCCTCGGCAGAGCAACAAGCAAGCGACCTATAACATCAAGGAGGAAAGTGATCAGAAAAAATGAATGTGAAACTTGAGGTGATTTTTATGCGGACTTTTTTTAACAATATAGCGAGGTACCCAAATGGGCCTTTTTGATAATACCAGTACCTACGGGCTGTGCGGTCTCTTTGACGACATAAAGGAAGCTGTCAGTGGTGGGATTGATTATGTGGCTGAAAACCCGGTGAAAGTGATCGCGACTGTGGCCGTGACCGCAGCAACAGGTGGAGCCGCATTCTGCTTTGCCCCTGCCATCGCCGCTACTGCTGGTGCAGCGGGTTTTTTAGGGACGGCGAGTACAGGCACCGCCATCGGTACACTTTCTGGTGCAGCCCTGACAAACGCTTCACTGGCGGCATTGGGCGGTGGGGCTATATCTGCAGGGGGGTTAGGTATGGCTGGTGGCACGGTTGCAGTCGCTACCACTGGAGCCGTGGCTGGAGGTACCGCGACAGCTATCCTCACTCCCTCAAAAACCAGCGACTCGTAAGCCAGACCGGAGGTATGAATGAAGATTAACGCGCTAAGAAACGTCAGCTCAACGAGCAACACCCGGATATGCACACTCATGGGCGTCTGTGAGTTTTGTGATGATAGCGCATGCTCACTATGCGATATCTGCTACGGGTGCAGCGCCTGTTGTCGTTGTTAACCCGTTTACCACTAATGGCTGAGACCTTCAGCCATTAGTGCATTACTCAATGAATAGCTCTCCGCAGGGAGAAGTCTCCAACAAAGGAATGACAGTATGAAAAATCGCTTTAAGTTAGTTATCTCCTTGTCAGTGACCTTGTTGGCATTTGCTGCATCGGCAGAAGCCGATACCAATATCATGTCCTGCCAGTTACAAAATGGCAGCGCCGTCCGGATCACCTGGGATGGCAATAATCTAAAGTACGCGTATGGAAAACCAGCCAAAAACCCTGAGATCGAATTACCCAACCCACCGAACGAGCTGAAGAACGTGCATTTTGGAACTGTATCGTTTGCCAGTAGCGAGGCCGTCTATTATCGTTTCAGTAACGGCAACTATGATTATGTCACTTACTTCACTGAACAGAATGACGGTACCGTCAGTAACCTGGGTATTTTTAAAGATAAGAAATTGATCAAACAGATAAAATGTAAGGGCTATTTCAAAACTGAGTTGGCGAATATTTATCAACCTGTGAGTAGCAAAATAAAGCAAGACGACCCTAATGATAGTATCGACTGGGTAGTGAACGAATAAGCACAAGGAACCTTGACCAATACGGCCAAGGTTCATCTGTATTATGCATAAAAGCAGCAGCCATTTATCTCTCCTTGGACTGATTTCTTTTTATAACCATTCTTGAGTTATCAAGATGAAAGTCAATAAAATATATCTTGTCACTAGTGGGGATCCTTACCTTTTCAAACCTTTTGAAATCTTCCAGCGTGAATTGTTTTTGCTCATGGAGAACCCCAATGAAATACCCTCCGGATCTTGACTGTGAGACTTCATCAATATAAAGCAGATGCGAGTATTTTGATCTGTTCCATCCTTTTTTAGCAACATCACTAAATTGCCTATAGGTAATGTTAGCGAAATCCAGCAAGGAATATTTTTCCAGATGCTTTTTATTTAAATGAATCGGCAGAATATACACGGTTACAGTTGCATAAAAATTGACAAAGAGAGGCTTTTCTTTTTTATAGGAAACGTCAGCTCTAGTTAAGAAAAACAGCATGGCGTCAGGATAAGCGAAATCATAGATATAAGACTCTAATTCTGACTTCAATCGCCTATTGATTTCACCTCGTATCACCATTCTGTTTATGGTTGATTTTTGCGTTTTACTATTGAAATTGAAAGCTTCAGACTCTATCAATGGGAAACTCATGTCGAATACAATCTCGCTCGGCGAAACTGTATAGTCTTTCCCATCCGTAAAATTAACTAAATTCAATGTTAATCCCGATAAAAAATAATTATTAGGAAGTAAATTTCTGTTTTTTCCAACTGTCCCATTATCTAATAGTTTTTGAGGTTCTTTTAGTTGCTCATCAAAAGCAATCCTGAGCGTTTCCTCAATAATTCTTGAAGCTCCAATTTTATTATTTTTCGCCAAAACCCTAACCAAATTATATATTTGAATTGATTTAAAATTCGTCGTAATTCTATTTTCACTAACCATAATAAACCCTCAAAAATAAAAATCAAAACGCAGTTTTAAATAATTAAAGTGCTGCACTTATTTTGATTTTATTTGGTGCTGCACTTTTTTTCAAGTTACTGTTATTTATTATGTGATGAAAAACACGTTCTCCCCTGGACCTGCGATTTTGTCCTCCTGTGCTCCGATGGTCATTGCCTACGGTAATGGTCTGTACAACGCCTTTAAAAGGGGGGCGGCTCATTTCTTAGTGAAAAGTTACTGCGGTAGCAAGGCTATAATCAGCATGCGTTGCTGGGTAATGAACGGTCCTCAGCAGTCGCTCTCTTCGAACTAACTCCAGAGTGATTTATTGAGATGACTTTAGGTATCAGTAACGGCTCAAAGCCAGAGGTGGCTTGCTATAGCGTGGATGAGGAAAAGGTCATCACCATCACTTTTACGTCGGTTTGTTTAATATATACATATAACAGTAGGGGTAAGTATCATGAAGGGTAGTTATCCATATGAACCCTACCAGTCAAAGAGAGGTTTACTTCGTATCGTTACCATCAAGATTACCGATACGAAGATACCAGTGTACCTGTAGGAATGAGTTGATCCATCTGATGTTATGAACATGCATAGGGAACATGAGTTGGCCCTTATCGTAAGAGCCATCTAGCAAGTAGTCGAACATTCACCCGTAAAGGGTTTTGGATCGTATCTGCGTTGATGCCAGTAAAAGGTAACTAACAAGACAACGTTATGCAGGATCTAGACTCTTCCCTATCGAGAGGTTCATCAAACTGATTAAGTTAGAAGCTTACTGTTCATCTGAGCAGTAACGTTCTATGTACAGGTATCGATTCATCCACAGGCCTTATGACTAAGTATCTGCTGGTAATGACTGGTCTTTAGGTAACAGCCATCGTTGGTCCATCTCTCCCAATCTTCGTAGTACTGATTGCGTTGATTCTGTTTACTTACCAGACAAGGGACGCTCTATAAGGCCTGCTAACGGCGGGTATTTGAGGTTATTCACGTAGGAAGTCAGGTTAACGTCGTCGTCATGATAATTAATTATAAATAATATCAGTCATATACCCCAAATCGTTACCAATACCCTTCAGAGCGTTTAGTTACCCTCCAGGGTAACCAAGGTTACCTCTTTGCTACCTAAGCCTCTCTACGTGGCGTACAGCGCGTTTTAAAGTCCTATTGGGAAAGTGTTCTGCCTGATGATTGCTGATGTGGAACGATTACGGGTTAACCGATAGGGATAATCCTTTAATAATCAATGGAAATTAGTCTTGCTATCCATTTTCCTTCGTATGCCTTACCAGAAGCCCCTAGGTGACGTTCATCATCATCGAACGGGTCTTTGCATTATCTCTCCCCCTTGTAGCCTCTCCATCGATGACAGCATGTTTTAACAACCGACAGTACTCACTCAATAAATCATTACTGCTCTGTCGATGGTAATGGACGTTCAGCGTTTGAACGGATCCATCCAATCACTGAGGAGTAAGATAAATGAACTCGATTACCTGGTATGGCCCAATGAATGACCACTATATGCGGCAAATACTTAAAACAATCAAATGCGCAGCAGAATGCTATCCGAGGTTGCTAGCATTACGTGTTGACTTGAGGCTTCCTGGCCAAGGTATCCCTGCTCGCACCGACTCAGCCTGCATATCGCGTTTTTTCGATGCCTTGAACGCCAAACTTAAAGCCGATGCTGCGCGTAAAAAGAAAGAAGGTAAACGGGTTCACCCCTGTACGGTACGGTACATGTGGGCCAGAGAATTTAACCAGGATGGCAAGAAGAAGCATTACCACGTGGCATTACTGCTCAACAAAGATGCCTATGCGTTTTTAGGCGATTTCGATAAAGGAGAGGGAACGTTGGCAGCGATGATCAAGCAAGCCTGGGCCAGTGCGTTAGGTGTGGCTTACCCAGAATTTCAGTCTTTGACCTTCTTCCCCAGAAATCCTTGCTATTTCCTGGACAAAAAGAATCCTCGTGATGGCAAGAAACTCACCGCTCTTATCGAACGAGTCGCTTACCTTGCGAAAGAAACCTCAAAAATCAGTAAGGACGGTGAACGTAACTTTGGTACCAGCCGCAACTGAAAGCATCATCCCCGATAAGTAATTAATTACTCACCTCTCGATGGTAATGACAGAGTAAGCAGCCACCGATAAACGCAGACCAACTAAGGGATTGTGGTAACTGCTTGCTTCTGTCTTCCATTAACGTGAGACAGCGAGAGACATCATGAGTAATCAACTTACCGAATTAAATTTGCTGGAAGACAAGCTGGTGGACATGACCTTTATCACCAGCTTTACCGGATTGACCGACAAATGGTTCTACAAGCTGATCAGCGAAGGCAAGTTCCCAAAGCCCATCAAGCTCGGCCGCAGTTCAAGGTGGCTACACAGTGAGGTTCATACCTGGGTGCGGCAGCGGATCGAACAGTCTCGAGGGCAACAGCAAGCCGAGATATCTCTGGTAAAGCAATGGGCAGGTAGTCGATAACGAATTAAGATCAATGAATAAAGCATCACCACAGGCCCACTGTGCCGTTTTAACGTCCAATGCCCGGGTGTATGCAGGTTTTCTTCCCAATCATGTCTTTGGAGCCCCTAGAAGACCAATAAAGCGTATGTCGACAGCGCGTTGGTTTATCTTCCTTCGTGACTATTTTGATGTTCCCGACCCCATTTCCCCCCTGGTTGAAAGACTGCATTCGGCATAACGGCCTGTATTTATGGATGGTATTAGCAACAACCACCGTCGGTAACATCATTCGCCCCCCCCAATCTTACTCAATAAAAATCCCGCGCTCCCTGCTGTATGCGATGTTCTCTGAACATGTCGCAAGGCCAGCGTTTCTCATGGTTCAAACAAGGAAACTCACATGCAAAAGATCAACGCCGTAAATCCAGTTAGCGCACCCACCCGCTGGATATGTACGCAATGCCACCGGCAATACACGGGTGCCAAACCGTGCTCTTTCTGCCACAGCGCCCTATTCAGCGTACCGGTTGGCTCCCAGGGTACGCCTAATAAGAGATGGCAATGTTAATGAGAGAGCTTCATTCCCCCACTCAACCACTCAACTCGACGAACACGGTATCAAACGCACCCTGCAAGCGACCATTGATCATTATCCGAGGCTGATCGCATTACGTATCACACTACGCTTACCCGATCCTTCAACTCAGCCCCTCGACACGCTGACAACCCGGTTTTACGCTGCATTACTCCAGCGTATCAACGTATTTCTCAACAGCCGCCAATTAGCAGGTAAACCAACACCACCTACCCAAATCAGCCTGTTATGGGGAACTGAGGGTGATGGGGGGATCCCTATGTTATTGCTGCTCAACCAGGATACGTTCTACAGCGTCCGCCATGATGCGGCGTTACAGACGCAAGTTTGTGCTGTTAACGCCCTCATCAGCAAAGCCTGGTCATCAGCTATCGGCCCGTCTAACGAGTGGGTGCAGGTTCAGCTGTCGGAAACCATTTGCCTCCGGGTTGCTCGTGGTGAACCCGATACCTATCCATCCCAGTATGCTGCGCTTAGCAACAACGCGATGCAGTTATCTTTACCTGACAAACCAGCAATCATTAACTATTTACGTCACCCCGCTCGTTGACCTGATTTCACTCACTTCCCTTCGATAGCACGACTTTCTGCCCATACAGGGACGGATGTCCCTTAAGCGTAAGGTCGTGCGGAGAACCAATATGATGTATGCAAAATCCTTTATGGTATTAGACGGCAATGAACGCCTGACCGGGGCCCTCACAGCACAGTCTGCCCTTTACGACCGCTACCGTTGCCCTCTTTGCGGTAGCGCGATGACGTTCCATCCGGAATATCACGCGGAACGCCCCTGGTTTGAACATCGGCAGAACACGTTAACCGCCCGAGGCCGACACTGCCCCTACGTCAAGCCTAAGCGTGTAGAAATGCAGCGTATCAAGCAGCTACGTCGTTACGTACCTGATGCCAGGGCGCTGATACGAAAAACCGACTGGCTTTGCGCAGGCTGTGATAGCCACTACCACGGGGAACAAAATTGCCTGATTTGCCATACCGGTAAACACAGCCGTCATGCCAACCCGTCAGAGGTCACCGTATGCGCATGTTGAAATGTTACCTGGCCAATGACAACTCCGGGCATTTTGTAACAACAAAAGAGGCCATCAACAGGGACAGTGGCGTGCTCACCTGCGTTTCCTGTGGTTGTAGGCTGATATTGCATGTTGGCGAGCCCGGCGTGGCCCCTTGGTTCGAACATGATCAGCAGACCGTTCCGGTAGCGACGCTGATGAAGTGTGCAAATCTGGACCCGCAGGTTAAGGCTGATGAAAGACACGCGCAGTTGCGCAAAACGGTGGGCTGGCTTGCAGCGCCTGCCGCGGTACAGTCTTGGTACTGCGTCAGGTGCCAGAGCCATTACCAGGGGGAAAAACACTGCATTACGTGTAGCACCGGGATATACAGCATTACAGAAGCAACGTGGCGTGAGAATTACCGCTGAACGTAACACTGTTACGGATCCGTTGAGGTATTTTTTGTCAGGCGGGCTCGTCGAATGCCGGGTTGGCGCAATCAGCGACAGCATAAATATCAGCCTTCGATCTGAACGAAGGACCGCAGCATCTTGCGGAGTTCAATGGGATATGATTTGCTTGTCACTCTCCCCGATGAGGCGAATGTATGAAAGACGTTGCCTATTGCTCGTTTTGTGGTAAGTCAAATGCAGAAGTGGCGCATTTGATTGCCGGGCCTAAGGTTTGTATCTGTGATGGGTGCATTTCGCTGAGCTGTAAAATCATTCATGCGCGCAGCGAAATGGAGCCAAAGATCCACTGGCGGCCAAAATGTTGCATTTTTTAGATAAACATTCTGGCGCGTTAATTGATAAAGCCGTCGCCATATCAGATAACCTACTGGCTGAAAAGCTGGATACTGATACAGAAGCTTTAAAGAAATCGGAGAAACTTCTTACCCGAAAGAAAAAAATCACCGTTGTGCCGGTGATGGCGGGTTTTAACATGTACCTGGTGAACGGAAAAGACGTCACGAAAGACTATATCGAAAGTGAAGATATCCTACCGCATTGCCGTTCATCTCATGTTGAAACCGAATCCGAAGTTTAAGCTGTTGCCATGAAACCACTGCCAGCCAAGGGAAAGTACTTTTTGGCTGGTTCTTCCCAGATAACGCTTTGTTTCAGGTTGAACGTTGAGTTACAGCTCAACCAGAAAACCGTCATGATGAACGGAAAAAGCCGGGGACGGGTTTATAGCCTTAAAGCCGATTTAAGCCATATTCCTGAAACATTTCGCTATCTGCTTGTAAACCGTATCCGCCGTGTTCCATCAGCAGGAACCACTGCAGATAAAAGAGCCACGTGAACGTCGAGGTTGGCATTAGAGGCTGGACTACAGGTGAATGCGCTGGATGGTCTTTTCTGGCTAGGTATTAGTGCATCGCTGCCGATGTCTTAAAGCTGCGGCAATCCGGCATGATAATTGCCACGTCTGAGGTTGAGGTTGAGGTTGAGGTTGAGGTTGAGGTTGAGGTTGAGGTTTATGATAGCCTGACCCTAACACAAAGAACCGTTTTTGCGTATCAACTTGAGTAGTGCCAGCAAACATGTCACCTGAGCATTAGGATAATCTACCGCTTTTCGACTGAGTCATTCCCTTTTGTTCCATATTGGCTTTCACCGTTCTTTAGTCCTTAGTGGTATCACTATTGACAATAACTTTGCTTTAGCCAGATAATTTTTTATCATTATGGATTATTGAGTATCAGCTATGTTGGTCAATTGGAAGTACAATAGCGAGTTCAGGTCATGCGTGCGCTTACTTCGCATAATTGGCAATCTCTACCTGGCAGGGACCTTGTTCACAGCAGCGTCGTTGTTCTCCCTGAACACGCACGCTGCCACCATTGATGTTGGGGTCTTGAGAGACAGTACGATTTACATGACGCTTGATGGAGCAATTCAGCCTGGTGATGCTCAAAAGTTCCATTTCCTGGTAGAACAGTACCGGCAAATCAATCACCCCATACAAATAGTCTTCCTTAATTCTCCTGGCGGAGTAGTTGATGAAAGTAAGATAATATTCAGTGATGTGCTCGCAAATAGAATAGATACCTACGTTGCGGCAGGCCAACAGTGCATAAGCGCCTGTTTTGCTATTTTCGCTTCAGGAACCCGACGTTTCTCTGAGGTAAACAGTATCATTGGCGTACATCGTGCCAATGTAGGCGGATCTGATTCGGATCGAGCTCGCTCAGTTTCAATTGATATGCTGGAACTTTATAAACTGCTAAAAGTCCCTCCTGAGATTCAATTGCAAATGATCTCCACAGCTCCACAAGAGGTCTATTTTCTCACCCCACAAGATAAGCGGTTAATGAGTCAATTACTGCCTAATACTGGATCTGCACTTCAACTTGTTAAACACACCAATATTACACCGCGTCCCAAAGGAGTTACCAGCGAGGACAGAGCCCAGGCAAGAAGATATAACAAACAAGGGATTTTACTTATTAATAGTCAGCAATATGCAATTGCTATCAACACCCTTGAATTATCTAAATCCTTATATCCCATCGATGCTGAGGTGTTAGGTAATCTGGGTTATGCCTATTACATGGTAGGCGATTTGGTGAGTGCACAAAACAATTTGACAGCATCTTTACGTATAAGTCCTAAACGTGGTTCCACTTGGAATAATCTTGGGCTAGTACTTTCCGCAAGGGGTTATGTAGCATGGGCTGCTGAAAGTTTCGTTAAATACTGGAATTATTCCCGCAATAAAAAAGCAGCAACAAATCAGTTTTTCCACTGGGAATCTGAACGGCCTGGGACCCCCTTAGAACAAGCTTCACGTATTGCTCGCGCATCACTTGGTCTCTACGCACCGGTTAACTGAGGGAAGAGCATTGAACCAAATTTTATTACTGGCAATCGCAGATGTTTTACTGAGCGCTTATTCTGAGTCTGTTGAAAACCACAAAAATCAATGGTCGCAACCCGTATATCTGGTTTCGCGATGTGCTACCCGCTTGCCGGCTTGGCACAAGAGCCGGCCCAATGAGTTACTACATTACGCCAAAGTAACGTAACCGAACAGTGAACTCGTGTTGCTCGATTTAAATAATGTAATAAGCTGACGGGGTAATTAGCTGAAGGCTTTTTACACGCAGGATATAAATAAAGGCGGGTCACCCCGCCAGTATAAAAATAGTAAATTTTTCGCTCCCCTTTACACCATCACATTCTTGATCTCAGTCTATATTAACTGCTAGTCACATAAATCACTCAACAGTATCAGAAGTCTTTTTTTCATCAATTCTATTTTTAATGTATAGAGATGAGGCACATATATTTGGAAACACACCTTTATTTTCAATGATATGTACAGTAGCAGTTCTTGCATCGCCCTTTGGCCATTTAGAAAAATTGAAAGTTTGCTTATCAAGCCACTCAGCCAGTATAGGGTCCTCAAGAGATGCGTTGAAAAGTGCAGCAATACTACGACGATCATTGGAGTCCTCAGGTTCTTTGTATGTTAACTCTTGATAAAAGTCATGAATAATAAATATGCGCCTTTGCAGACCAGTTTCTCTTTCAAGAAGAACATCATGCAGTTCTTCAATAATTTCGATGCGTTGTTCCTCTTTCAACAGAGTCCATAGCAGATGAATATTTACGGCTTTTTCGATCTCCTTTTCATCCATATGACGGTACCAGTCTGCAAAGAGGTTAATATTCTCAGACATGCTTACGTAAACACCACTTTTTTCCATATCTTTAAGAACTATAATTCTGTTAGCCTCGATATTACCAAATGCCTCATAAAGATGTTGTTCACTGCTGTATACATCCTGACTCAGGATGTATAGTTTTTGCTTAATTTTGGTAAGCCCTTCCGAAGAGAAAAGATCATTAAGGAACAACGGACTTATTTTTTCAATACTATTCACGTCTAAACTAGCCAATGCAGCAGTTTCTCTCTTTTCTACAATCTGTAAAGGCAAAGCATCTGGGAGGCGCATTTTAATTAAAGAATATTGTTGCCTGATAAAGTTAGGCGTTGATATTGAATATATTTTATAGCCATTAATTATATTTTTTATAGCTTCACAAACAAATGGTAAAGCTCTATCATTAGATAGTGATTTAATTACCGAATCAAATGATACCGAGTAGCAAAAATAATTCTCAAGATATTCTAAAAAATCTTCACTTTCTCTTTGCGCTTCATGATTTTCAATACCATCGTAGTTGTTAATTGCAACCATATGAGCCACAATTTGTGCGGAGAAATCTGCAGGATGTTTCTCTCTAATATGTATTTGATTATCATAATAAGATAGATGATTAGTATTACTCCATCCCGGGAAGAAAATTATTTTTCTAAACTCCAAAACGCCTTCTATTACTGTCTGTTGTGAAAATTTATTATAAGATGCACTTACTTGTTTAGGGAGGTCATTTTTCTTATTAACAACTATGCGTTGCACTGCCGAAGTGGACAAATTAATATGCCTTAAAACTCCTGCTAAAAATATATCACCAAGAACATCATCTAAAATAACACGCAACATACTTTCAATACTATCATCACAAAGAATCAACTTATCTATTCTAAGATTTATTAATTCAACCTCCTTATTTAGCAGATGATTAGCATAAATATTACCATCCAATTCATAATCAATTTCACCCAGTAAATTCTCATCAAATATAGCAGAGTATATGTTAGCTTCGCATAATAACTCTGGTATAATCAAAGCATTGTAATCATCAGCAGAGTGGATAGTATTTAAATCAGCAACAATAAAATTTCGCTGACGCATCATGAACGCTTTTTTCTCTATTTTCTCCAGACTCAATAGATTTAGAAGCGTTTTACTAAATTTCTCGTTCAGTGATGCCCTATGTTTTAGAGCATAAGTGGCATTCAAACTCTGCATAGTTGAGTTAACTTCCTTGATAACAACATCTAACATATCAACCGGCAAACTTCCCAATGTTATTAATCCGTCTGACATATTAATACGACTAGCCACCCGTGCCCATGCATGATTGAATCCCCATAAGTTAATAAGCAATTCCAACTTACCCCCATTATGCTCCTTAACAGCTTCAGTTAGTGGTGTATCAAAAAGCTCACTTCTAGCCAAATCTTTCTCAGCTTGATAATGAACACTCATTAAGAATTCACTCCACCTAATTGTGTCATTATTAAAAATCCGATTGAGTTGTTTCACCGTCGCCTGTAAACGGTCAGTGAGTACATCATCAGGGGTTGGTGGATGAAAATCTTCACTATCATCTACAGGCACTCGTAAGAGATTGCTTATATCCTTCTCACCATAGCGAACGACGAGAATATAAAGAGCTATCAAAATATGTCTAAAATCATCTTGGGCTGGGACTGTCAAATCTAAGATGTGAATATCATTAACGAATTTCTTCATCAGCCTTGGCGTAATACGTGGATACTCAGTAGGCCTCCAACGTTCCAACAACTGTATTGCTTCCAAACAGGACTGCAAGTCAGAGGCATGCACGGACTCCTGCCACAATTTCTGAAATGCATCCTGCCAGCCTGCAGTTATCAAAGGGGGGACACTAAAGCATACAGGAATACGTTTAGCAATGAACTCTCTGCCACTATGTCCCTCGACTGAAAGTGAAGTTGCCACCTGCCTAGCTGAGTATGGAATAATTATCCTGAATTGCTCATGCGTTGCACCAGCGATGAGCTCCATATCACTCCACAATTCTTTGACCTTTTCTGCACTTATGCGGTCAAGATTATCTATAATCAGGATAAATCTAGTGCCAATAGCTAAAGTTTCTGACGAAGTAAATCCGGAAAGAGCCTCAGTCAGTTCTATAGTTCCAACCTCTCGACTAATAAGCCATGTTTCAGATATCCTATCCACGCTATTCTGTTTGAATAGATCTCCAACAGTAGTAATTGCATCATCATGCTTCCTATTTTTACAACATATTCCTCTAACCCAAAGTGAAAATAGTAATATAATAGGTGATGCAAACCCAATACTTTCAGCAATTAAGACAAATCCACTGAGAGGCTTAGTTTCAGTTAAATAGTAATTCACATCAGCAATCAGATATCGGATCATTTGAACTGACAATAAAGAAAGAAAAACAAAAGCAACAGTCCACCAACTCAATCTACTTTTTACTTTTTTTTCATATTCAACAATATTACCTAGAGCTTTATTTTTAAATTTATCAAGAGCACGTATATTAACTCCATCACTTTTACTTATACCCTTATGAATAACATCAATTAATGCTTTTTTCGTAGAGCCATGATGATAGCGTTCAGCGTCAAAGTTAATAAAAGTAAATTCACTGTGAAGTTTTTTCTGCAAAAAATGAATAATTGTGGATTTACCAGAACCAAGCTCCCCCTCCAACCCAACAATATTAATCCCAGGCTGTCGCATTACGCCCGCCATCATAGACGCTACTTTTTCATGACTCTGCCCTTCAAATATATCATGTTCCGACGGAGTCTCAGTTTGCAGTTTCAATCCCATAATAACCCCACTAAATAAATTAATAATCATCCATTCTCATGATGAATGTAAAAGGTGTCCTCATGACAATAATGACCACCTATAGATAGCATATCGATTTACCTCCAAGTTGTCTTGATATTACTCACAAAATAGAGATTATCTGCAGATAAGGAAAATTATTGAATGATCTCATTCTAAAAGGCGTGTACAAAAAGCAGGACATAAGTCAGGCTTACGGAACTTGACTTTGCCATTTCCAAAAGGCGGAATGATACGTTTAAAACACTGATAGCGAGGTTGACGAATAAATGGTTAAATGGATAAACATGGCAAATGCAAGTCTCTATTTGAATTTTGTTGATGATACGGCCACTTCAAGGCTGATATTACTCAACCCTATTGAAAACGTAGTGAAATCGATCATGGTATCGAACACATGAAACAGTATCTATTACAGAATCAACTAATAAATACAAATAAACCACAGAAATATGGCTCGCTCATAAATTTATCTCTCTTACTCATCTCAATCAATATTGCAGTTATTACATCTTCGATTTCTGTAATCGTGCATAATCAAACGGGCTAACCGCCCTCACCCGGTTCGTATCCAGAAAATCCGCCCACCACTGCAGCATCAGCCTGCGCTCATCCAAATGCTCTGCCTTATGGATACATCGTTACAAGGGCCATGCTGTGAGGAAGAATATTGCCGAGCATTATGGCTTGAGTGCGCTTCATTCTCTGGCGGAAAGTGCAGATCCATGGGCACAGCTCTTCGCGCTTGCGGCAAGCCAACGCAAAGAGGGACAGTCTGACCTGATTCCCTACTGGATTTTTGAAGAGGGAACCGCTCGCATAGAACGCCGGGTTCCCATGCTGCCGTACAGCAAAGAGAACATTAAGTTTAAACGGCTTAAGCGAGAGCTGGCGCTCTACCGTATTGTCTTCGGCCAACCCCGCCAAGAGGATTTGCTGTTCGGCCTGAAACACAGTAGTGATGAGTCTTTAACGGATATGACGCAGTGGCTTATTTCTCTCGAACCACCAAAGGTATGATGCTCCTGAGCGTGAGAAACTTTCCTCCATTACCTTATGTACTCCTTATACCATGGAGGTTACTGGCCAACGGAGTACGCAGAGCGAAATCAGGCGGTAGCGAGGCAGCGGCTTACGGGGAGTAACGCCTACTGGAAATGGAACACGGCTTACAACCGGCGGTCGGTGGCGGAAACGGCGATGTATCGTGTAAAACAACTGTTCGGCGGGCACCTTACACTGCGTGACTATGATGCACAGGTCGGTGAGGCGATGGCCATGATCCGTGCATTGAACAAAAATGACGCGTGGAGGAATGCCAGAAAGTGTACGGATTGTCTGAGAAAATGACTGACAGGAGGAGCTATTATCTAAATCCTATTTATTTAACAAAGCCCTTCTTAGCCTTGGGGGACACTAATTCATCACAGTAACTACAATGTAGTTGCACTTGATTTTAAAACACTTTTCAGTATTCCTTGCAAGTTTTCATCTAATCATGATAACCCGATTCAGTACTAAAACCCAATAAATTAATCGTTATTAACGATCAATAAATAAATTATGATAGTCAGATGCTATCAATTGATGCCGATCGATCTGTGAAAACAATTGATAAATCATATCAAATACAAATAGCTTAAAGTAGAAGTATAAATATAACGAATGACAAAATGAGAGCAAGCGCATAGATATTCTTTGACAAACTCATATCCCTATGAATTTAAATAAGTTTAATGTTAAACTTGGTAATTGATTATATTCTGGTTGGTTATTATACTAAAGAATGTGGTGCGTAATAATTATTACATCACTAATTCACATAAAGGTTGTGAAGGTAATAAAGAAAAATTAGTAAGAAGACAATATTAAATATAAAAAGGTAATAACATGAAATTATTTGTAAAAGATGAAGGGACTGGAGATAAAGTCTATCTTAAAAACATAGCAAAGGATAGGGAGGATTTAGCAAAAAACATTGGTTCAAGCAAACTGAAAGTAAAAGATAAAATATATTCAGTAAACTCTGTTCAAGCTGAAAGTGGTAGCAGTCTAGCTTATACCACTGCTATGGGGGGAGTAGTAGGTGTACTATTTGGTATTGCTGGCATTGCTATCGGAGCAACTATTGGTGCTATTGTTGGTGTAAAATCCGATGAAGAAGAAAAAAATAAAGTAGAAAATTTCAATAAGAGTAAAAAATAATGTGCAAATTCAATAATAAATTGTTGATTGTCCTTTTTTATTGGTTTTACTTTCTATTTTTTATGTAAATTATAAAGACTATGTACATCAGAATGTTAGAGATTTTCTTGAATGGAAAAATTTAAATTTGTCTCTTTGGATTTTTATTTCAATTTGCTTTATAGTACATTACTTATCTATTGATAAATTTGAGAAAAATAAAACGGTATATATAAACAATTTTCCTATTCATTATGGCGTTTTTTCTAATGCAATTTTTTCTGTCATAACGTTCGGTTTAGCTACTACTACCTCAGTTTCTATCATTAAAGGAATTTACATTCAGAAAGTCTTTGAAGATAAAATTTATTTCTTTAATTTTGATAATATAGATATAGGCTCTATTCTTGTTATTTGCTCTTTCTTGCTCTTATATTCAATGTCAAATAGTATCAAAGTACTTTATGCAGCAATAAAAATTAATACATATGAAAGTGCATCTTCACCTGAATGAAAAGTTTATAGGCTAGTCATATTAATAACTAAATGTTAATATGATTAGTCCTGCTTCAAGGTAAAATAAAGTACTTTAATAAAATTAAAAATACAAAAAATCAGCTAATGATACACACAGAGCATAGCAAGTAGCTGATTTTTATAACGTTGTGCTACAAGTGCATAATGCCGCAATAAGGGCTACTTTGCTCATTTATCAAACTTTCCCTCCCACACCTTTGAACTTCTCGACAAACACCGCGATCTTCTGGAATACACTTTGCTTTTTAGTAAGATACTGTGGGTTTAGTGGGCTCATCTTGGGCAGGATGGAATTAAGCTCGGTGCCGTTTTCGCTTGCGAATTCACGCTTAAGCGAGGTGGTAATATAGCGCCTAGCCGCCTCAGCATTCAAATTCTCAGAATTAATCAGCTCGTCAGCTTCACGCTGTTGCTCGATCTGGGCAAAGGCGAAGAAGGCTTCGATCACGCTGGCTTTATCGCCAATCTGATCCAGGTCGGTTTGATTGATAAAATCAACCAGCAAACTCTCCTTGGCTCGGTTACCGAGGCTGGCACGGATCAACCGACGCACTTCATCAACCAGATCGGCTTTGCTTCTAGTTTTTTTGTTGTGCTCAAAGATCAGCTCCAGAATGTAATCGAGGTTGATCTCCTGAGATTTCAGCAGATCCACTTCGAACACCACATCATCCCAGTCGATGGTGGATTTGTCTTTGTCCTCTGCCGATTTTTGACGACGCTGCCAATCGCGGATGTCGTTGTAGGTCGAGCGGTAATCCTGGATCTTGCGCTCGACTGGCAGGCGTATGGCCTGCAACTCGGCTAGCTTTTCATCATCCAGATAGTGTTCGGCTTTAAACACTTCAATCGCTTCAGGGTCGTTCATATCAACGCTTTGCAGGGCTTTCAGGCTAGCAAACTCATCGTAGTTTTGTAGCACATGCTCAACGCGCAAGTATTCACCAAAGAGTTTGGCAAAGGCTTTTTTGTCAGCTTCTTTTTCAATGGTGGCGGGATCAGGAAAACGCTGCTCCAGCTCGCTGACCACATCCACAAAACCGCGTCGCGCCTGACCAGTCACCACATCGGTAAAACCTTCCATGTATTCCTTGTAGCTCTTTTCCAGCACCACGTTCTTGGTATTTTTGTCACCAAATAGGGTGATGGCATCCACGGTCGCTTGTTCCAGGTCACGGAAGGTAACGATATTACCAAAGGTCTTGGTAGCGTCGTAAATTCGGTTGGTGCGCGAATAGGCTTGCATCAGACCGTGATAGCGCAAGTTTTTATCCACAAACAGAGTGTTCAGCGTCGGAGCATCGAAGCCAGTCAGGAACATGCCCACCACAATCAGCAGATCGATCTCCTTGGCTTTAACCTGTTTGGCCAGGTCGCGGTAATAATTCTGGAACCCATTGCTATTTATGCTGAAATTGGTTTTGAACAGCGCGTTGTAGTCGGCGATGGCCGCGCTTAAAAACTCTTTGGCGCTGCTATTCATGGCCGAAACATCAAAGCTTTCATCCTGAATATCACCCACGGCATCTTGCTCTTCATTGGCTACAAACGAGAAGATGGTGGCCACTTTCAGTGGTTTTTCGCTCTTCTTCTGCAACTCCTTGAACGACTCGTAATAGAGCTTGGCCGCATCCACGCTACTTACCGCAAACATAGCATTAAAGCCCTTGGCGTTCGCTTGTAGGCGATGCGTCTTTTGCCGGAAATGGTTTAGGATGTACAGGGTAATTTCGCGAATACGGTCAGGGTGCAACAAGACCTGCCTGTTTTCAGCAGCACTGAGCTTTGTCTCATCCTGTTCGGTTTCGATGGCTTTGAACTGTGGGCGGACATCGTTGTAGTCCACCTTGAACTTGAGCACCTTTTCATCACGAATAGCATCGGTGATGACATACGAGTGCAACTCCCGGCCAAACACGCTGGCAGTGGTGTCTGCGCCAAGCGCGTTTTGTGGGAAGATGGGAGTGCCGGTAAAACCAAATTGATAGAAGCGTTTAAATTTCTTCTTCAGGTTCTTCTGCGCCTCACCAAACTGACTGCGGTGGCACTCATCAAAAATGAATACGACCTGTTTGGTATAAATGGACAGTTCACTTTCGCTTTTCATCAAATTGTTGAGCTTCTGGATAGTGGTGACAATAATCTTGTTATCATCTTTATCCAAATTACGCTTGAGACTTGCGGTACTGTCAGAGCCATTTACGCTATCCGGCGAAAAGCGCTGGTATTCCTTCATGGTCTGGTAATCCAGATCCTTGCGGTCCACAACGAAGAATACCTTGTCGATAAACTCCAGCTCGGTGGCCAAACGCGCCACCTTAAAACTGGTGAGGGTCTTGCCAGAACCTGTGGTGTGCCAGATAAAGCCGCCGCTTTCCAGCTTGCTCCAGTTTTTCGCCTCAAAGGCGCTTTTAATTTTCCACAAGATGCGTTCAGTGGCGGCAATCTGGTAAGGGCGCATCACCAACAGAGTGTTACTCACGTCAAACACTGAATAATGCAGCAACACATTTAGCAAAGTATGCTTCTGAAAGAAGGTAGCTGTAAAGTCCTTCAAATCCTTGATCAGGTTGTTATCTGCCTTCGCCCAGTTCATGGTGAAGTCGAAGCTGTTTTTATTGCGTGCCGTGGTGTTGGCAAAATAGCGACTATCAGTACCGTTAGATATGACAAACAGTTGCAAATACTTATAGAGAGAATGCCCGCTGTTAAAACTCTCCTTGCTGTAACGGTGTACCTGGTTAAAGGCTTCTCGAATAGCAACGCCACGTTTTTTCAGTTCAATCTGCACCAAAGGCAAGCCATTGACCAGAATGGTCACATCGTAGCGATTGGCATAGCTGCCGGTTTGTTCAAACTGCTTGATCACCTGTACCTTGTTACGGGCGATATTCTTCTTATCCAGCAGATAGATGTTCTTGATGCGGCCATCATCGAAAACGAAGTCGTAGATGTAGTCATCGTGAATTTTGCGGGTCTTATCCACAATGGTATCGCTGGGCTTATCGAGGTAGGTTTCTACAAAACGCGTCCATTCACCATCAGCAAATTGCACATTATTGAGCGTTTGCAATTGCACTCGCACATTGGCTAGTATGGCTTCGGGAGTATTCAGACTGAGCAGGAACTCATAGCCTTGGTTAACTAAGTCCTGGATCAGCTCCCGCTCCAGATCGTTCTCGCTTTGGTAGCTTTCTGCCGCCATCCATTCTTTCTTGTACTTGTCCAATACGATGAAGTTGTTGGATTCGGCGATGGGCTTAGTGTAATCAACCATGTTGTTCCTCCTGCTTCCAAAAGCCATGCTCATTTTTCAAATGTTCAAGCAACAACTTTACCGTTTGCTTCTCGGGCTCTGTAGGCTCGGCCACTTCTTCATTGGACAATGTGCGATGGCTATAAAAATTCATCACCAACCTTGAATAAGACTGTTTATTTTCAGGCAGTAAATCAGACCATTGAGGGTAGCCTAGAAAATTAGCAGATTTTTCGTACAAGTTACGAAGCAAAGTAAAATGGTAGCGTTGAACTTCATTCTTTTCGATGGCTTGTTCAATGAGGCGCTTAATATACAAATGATAAGAAAAACTTTTATTGGAATCGCCTTTCTTATCCTCAATTTCAAAGGTACCATCTTCAAAGCGTTTTAGGATGTAACCGCCCTTGGCTTTAACCTCATTGTAAAGCACGTTATAAAATAAAGGATTGTGCGTGGAAACAATGAATTTAAGCCCCGATTCGCTGGATTTTATTAGTTGTGCCAGATCAAGAGCCAGCTCAATTAAGTGGTTTTCATCCAATGAGCTTACCGGGTCGTCAATAAAAACATATTCCAACTGGTCAAACTGATTCGATTCACGCTCATCAGGTTCGGCCACATTTAAAATTGTTATCACTTGATCTAACAGGGTGTAAAAGACACTCCAAATAAAGTTACTTTGCTCACCTTTAGATATTTTCAGATTACCAAAGTGGTCATCATCCCCTCGCTCAAGAGAAAATGTCACTTCTGAAAATGCTTTTACTGTAACTTCTTTTTCATCTTTGTCTTTGGTTTTATATTCTTCGTTAAACCGTGGTGTGAGCTTATCATTAGCGTAACGCTGAAAATTGGTGATGATATTTTGGTCTTGCCCCTGTTCAATCAACACCCAGTCGGTGAAAGAATTCGTCTGAATTTTCAACTTGGGTTCGGCATCATCCTGTAAATCGTTATCCCAATAGAAGAGATCTTCGGTAAATGCGTTGTAATAAAGGATTTTATTTCGTGAGAGCTCGGCTTCATCAACCTGCTCATCGCCCGAATTTTTCGGCGCAATAAGAGCTTTAAATTCACGAGATAGGCGAGTTTTACCCGTACCATTAAAGGCATAAATCAGCTGCACTTTTTTATTGGCGTCTTTTAGCTGCTGGGCTATTTCCGTTAGCGTCTTGCTCATATCAGGCCGCTACCTCCGAGTCCGGTTTTGGGAGGCCCAATAACAAATCGCGATAATACTCGTATTGCTTTTGGCGCAGTTCTATTTCGCGGGGTAAACCTTCGTTGATTGAGCTGGTTAGTGTTTCAAATTTATCGAGTATTATAACAATACGCTCTTTCTCTTCAGGCGAAGGGTTTGGAATAATGATACTCTCTAAATTTTTTTTGTTTAGTTTAGGTTGGGCTGATCCTGAGATGTATGGCGCTAAGTCAATACTGTTTAGATAATACTCAACATACCTGCGTTCAGCATAAGTCTCGAATTTAAGAACGTGAGCATGATTGTTGACCCATGTCTTACCGCTGATACTAAATGCTATCGGGGTATTACGAGCCAATAAATTTGCGCCATCTTCAGAAACAAGCAAAAAATCACCATCAAAAATATAGTCTTTGACGTAATCAACAATCCCCGAAGCACCATAGTAAGGAATATCACCGGTCTCTCTCAGGCCACTGGTGATAGGTTTTCGCTTTGAGTCAAGATTTTTTGCCAGTTCCCCCAAAGTCTTCCACTCCACTTTCCCCTCTTCAAAACTGAGCAACTTATCGCGATAGTAGTTGTATTGTTTTTTGCGGGCATTAAGCTCGGTGGTAAGCTCGGTAAAGGTATCCAGAATGCGGACGATTTCTACCTGAATTTCCAGCGATTTTTTGGGGTTCTCTGGGCAAGGGATGGGAACCTGAATTTGATTCAAGATTGCCTGCGTAAGGCTAGGCCGTCCCGATCCGGTATCCAACGCCATCAAGTTTGTAGTTTTAATAAAATAATACAGATATTTCGGAACAATCTTTGAGGTATCAATATCCGTATAGTAGATAGTGTCAACATTCCAAAATGGAGTCTCGACATAAAAGATATTTGTAATTGACCCTTTTCTCGGTATCAAAACGGTTGGTTTATCGTATGAATATTCATCGACGTATCCCATAACGCCGCCTGACCCATAAACTGGAACCTCACCTGCATTTAGGCCCTTCCAGTCTTTTCCATGCTTTATTTTTGCAACTTGTTCGAGCTCCAGCCACTTCACAGTGCAGCCATCCATTAGCTTCTCCAAAAAGTTAATGTGGCTCATGCTCCGTCCCCCTCGCCTTCGATTTCTGCCACAATCGCATCAATCTCTTTGCGCAGTTGATCAATCCTAGCAACGGTGGTGTTCAGTTCAGCATTAAGTTGGACGATATCCACCGCCTCACGAGTATCTTTCGCCTCAATATAGCTACTTACCGATAGATTGTAGTCTTTTTCATTTACTATTTCTTCGTAAGGCACCGACCTCGCAAAGTGCTCGACATTCTCTTTGCTAGCAAACACCCTCATTATTTGCTGAATATGCCCTAGGTTGTTCTCGTCCTCATTGTCAGTCAATACGTTGTTATTGGTTTCTTTTTTAAACAGACCACTGGCATCAATAAACTGGGTTGTGGTCTCTGTTTTATTCTTCGCCAGCACCAGAATATTCACCGCAATAGTGGTGCCGTAGAACAGGTTGGGCGCGAGGGAGATCACAGTCTCCACATAGTTGTTGTCCACCAAATATTGGCGAATCTTTTGCTCGGCTCCACCGCGATAAAAGATGCCGGGGAAACAGACGATGGCAGCGCGGCCTTTGCTGGAAAGGTAACTCAGGGCATGCAGCACAAAAGCAAAATCGGCCTTGGATTTGGGGGCCAGTACTCCGGCAGGGGCGAAGCGTTCATCGTTGATCAGCGTCGGGTCATCTGAACCTATCCATTTCACCGAATAGGGTGGGTTAGAGACAATGGCATCAAAGGGCTTATCGTCTCCAAAATGTGGCTCTGTTAAGGTATTACCCAACTGGATATTGAACTTGTCGTAGTTGATGTTGTGCAAGAACATGTTCATCCGCGCCAGGTTGTAGGTGGTGTGGTTGATCTCTTGCCCAAAAAAACCCTCTTCAATGATGTGCGCATCAAAGTGCTTTTTAGCTTGCAACAACAGTGAACCAGATCCACAGGCCGGATCATAAATCTTGTTGACGCTGGTTTGCCCGTGCATAGCGAGCTGCGCGATTAACTTGGAAACATGCTGCGGGGTGAAGAACTCGCCACCCGATTTACCAGCATTGGCGGCATCACAGGAGTCGCATTTGATAGCTAACGCTATTGAATTTACTTAGTTTTATCGTGTTGGATTTTGGTTGGTGCCCCCTATTGTGCCCCCAAATGATTTTGCTTGTGGGGAGCGGTAGGTATTGAAGGCTAGCTCGATCGCTTACCTCACAGTTAGTTATAACGGCTCGCAATCGCCCCTTCCCCCGTGAAGACATTACTAACATCACGGTGTACTAAATCAACGGGGAGCAGGACACTCCTGATGTGCATCCTCAGCGTGGTAAGCAAACAAAACATCGGGCATGAGGCCAGTTTTCTCTATGGTTGCCAGCACGGATTGAGTAGATACTTCAGCGATAACCTTCATCACCTCATCACGGATTTCAACATACGCAGGGTTATCTCGGGGCACAAATGGCTCAAGGAGGTGGGCAATCTCTTTACCGTTAACAGAGAGGCTGAATGTGCCAGCAGCGCGATCCACATTCCAGATATAAATGAGAGGACCTAGCCCAATATCCTCGCAATCATCTTCGTTATGGATCCCCGGAAGATAGACGGGCATAGACAGCTTTCCATCACTCAACGTCAGCGCAATAAACTGTTTTGCCGTTATTGAGGAACCTTGCCCGGGCTCAGTTTCAGGTCTTTTCTTTCTAAAGAATCCGAACATGCCTTTTCCTTGTTAGTGGTGCATCAGAAAGATAATTAGCAATCCTACAGTACTAAATGATCAGGTCAATTGAATGACCCGTTCCCCTTTGAACAACACTGGTTGTTGTTAGCCACTTCCGGTCCTGGCACGAAACTGTCAGACCAGTTGGCTGTCAGGTCCGCTATGAGTAGAGCGGGCATTCCATAACTTATATTAGCCAGTTCCATTCGTCGCGCGTGATCTCCCAGAGTTCGGTATCCAGTAGACCGCTGACATACTCTTGCTATGCAGGAGACGATCCCTCAAGTGAGTGAAACGGGGAGCATCGCAAAGGTTGATTTTATAGGGAACTCAATTGTGATTGACAATCATATGTTTTTATATAAATTAAGATTGCGTGATTTTATTATAAATAACATTAACTTCACAAAATGTATTTTGTGAAATCATATACAAGGTAACTATGAATAATCTTATATTTAAACTAGTTGAGAGTAAGGGGCTTATAACAGTTGATATTAAGCCATGTGTTTATTTAACTAATGATAATTGGGATGACTGGGGTAAATATGAAACAAAATACTATATGAGAGTAGTAGATGATAATGGAAAAATGAAAGACATAGGAACACTGAAAATTGGTAAAAAGGGGCTTAAGCCAGCGATTTCATCCTCTCAAGAAAAAGGATCTAGAAGAGTCGAGCTAGATAATGTTTTTTCGTCTCTTGATAATGATTTTTTCTCGCTGGGGCAAAGTGAGACTTATTACGAAGCATTAAATTAACTTGATGAGGAATTAAAAAATGAGATACTTACAGCGATCAAGGATTGCTCATTCAACCTTACTATTCTCGATGAAAACATCCGAGAAGAAGTCATGGGGGAGTCTCTGTTACGTGATTTCAGTATAGAAAATATTAAAAACAAATTTTATAGATTATCGCATGGATATGCAGAGTTAACTCGTTTTAATTTTAAGTTTGAATTTCCACGCAGTAATGATGATGATCCTGTACTTGAGTTTGTTGTCGAACCCATTTCATTACCATCAAGTAATGTTCATGTATTAATTGGCAGAAATGGAGTAGGAAAAACACGATGCATACAAAATCTTGTTCGTTCCATCATTGAAGATAATGATAATATTGAGGATTATGGGCGTATAATTAGGAGGAATGAGAGTAAATGGAATTTCTCAGGGATAATATCTGTTTCCTTTAGTGCATTTGATGACTTTGATCTTCCAAAAATAAAAGTTAAAGGGATGAAAGCTTATCAAATAGGATTAAGATATTTTAAAGATAATTCCAGCACTGAAGTTTTGATTAAATCGCCATCAATGCTTAAGAACGACTTAGTCGAAAGTTTTAGTATTTGTCGCCTCGGACCAAGGCGCACGCGATGGAGTGAAGCAATCAAAGCGTTAGAGTCAGACCCTCTTTTTGAAGAAGCTGATTTCTGTCAACTTCTAGGGTATAATGATGATAACTGGGAGATGTACGCAAGAACGAAATTTAATAAATTGAGTTCTGGGCATGCTATTGTGCTGCTTACAATTACTAAACTAGTGGAATTAGTTGATGAAATGACATTAGTTATTTTAGATGAACCAGAAAGTCATCTCCATCCACCACTCCTTTCAGCATTCACACGGGCATTATCAGATCTCCTCACAAAACGGAATGGTGTTGGTCTTGTTGCTACGCATTCCCCTGTGTTGCTTCAAGAGGTACCAAAAGATTGTGTTTGGAAAATTTCGCGCTCAGGAAGTTCATCATCAGCACAAAGGCCCCGCATTGAAACCTTTGGAGAAAATGTTGGTATTCTCACAAGTGAGATATTTGGTCTTGAAGTGACAAGATCTGGTTTTCATAAAGTTTTAGAGGATGCTCTTGAAGTGGGATCTTCCTATAAAAGTGTGTTAAATAAATTTGATGGAGCTTTAGGTTCCGAAGCGAGAATGATTTTAAGAGGGCTTTTAAGCAATAGGGATAAGGAAGATTAAAATGAATGAGGTCATTAAACCATCTTTTAGACCCGGCACTGTTTTTGATTCATGTGTTGAAGCAAAACAATCAGAAAACTTGAAAATAAAACTTAGAAGCATTAGAACTGAAATTACAAAGGAAAATAAAGTTTTTAAAACCAAGGGTAATACTAGTCTTTTTTTTCAAATGATGCAAGGGAATGGTATACCACCTGATGTGACAAAGGAGGAAATGGAAGATCTTTATGAAAGTAGTTTTTCACAAAGTAAGATAGTAAGGAAAAAGTATTACGATAAAATTAAGTTAAATGCAAAGTATGATATTTGCCCCTATTGTGCTCAGCGTAATGTTAGCACTCTAGACCATTATTTACCTAAAAGCCTCTATCCCAAACTGGTAGTTAATCCACTTAATTTAATACCGTGCTGCATGGAATGTAATCATATAAAGAGGGAGCATTATCCAAAGAATAATGAAGAGCAAATCCTAAACCCTTATTTTGATGATTTAATTGAAGATGTTTGGTTGATTGCAACAATTAAAAAACAAGGGAGAAAACCACCTGTTTTGTTATTTAAAGCAGAGCCAGGAAACAGAATTCCCACCCCATTTTCCGAAAGGATCATATGGCATTTTAATAAATTCAAACTAGCTGAATTGTACACATCTCAATCAGGAAGACAGTTAACTGGTATTGCTGAATCCTTAAAAAGAGAATGGGAACAAGGGGGGGAGAATAGTTTGAGGATAGCTCTTGAGGAACATTACATTACATGGAGTACAATCAATGTAAATTCATGGCAAAGTGCAATGTTCGCTGCATTAGTTAAATCCCAGTGGTTCATAAGTTCTGGATTTAAATTATGTGGTGAACCACGTGATTTGGTTGCGGTGAACCCGTGATATATCCCAACATTAGCGCCTCTGTGAAGGCGCTATACTTCAATATCAGGTAAGCTTTCATACACAAATATATGTGCTTAAAAGTATGAACTTGTAAAATTTCAGGTGCCTTCTTTTAGCCTGTACTCCTCTTTTCATAAGTTGTGTACTACTATCTATTAAATAGTTCAAGATGAGTGGCAATGTGCGCTCCTGGCACAGGCTGTGTAAAAACTCGTTTTTGCAGTATCTGGGTACTATCCCTAGCCGGGAGGATTTGGCAAGATGCGGTCATTCAATCTCTGGTTGCTAGTAGCTCAGCAGCGACCTCTCGGAGCTTACGCCTATGGGAGAACTGAGTTAGCTTCGCCTAAGTATGTTACAGCTTGATTCAAACACCCTCATTTGATATGTTTTTCATATCTCTAGATAAACTGTAGATTAATGGGTAACCACTTATATCATGGACTTACAACAGAGGCATCAAGGAAATGGTCATGGTAGACGATCAGAAACCACAAAATCAGCATTATGTACCTCAATATTATTTTCGCTTATTTTCCGAGGATGAAAACAGCATATATATGCTGCTTAGAAAGAACGGAAAGTTAATATACCCTACGGCTATCGATACTCAATCTTCAAAAAATAATTTTTATGGAAGCACTGAAACAGAAGCTGAGATTACTTCCTTTGATACCAAGTACGCTAAGAACCATCACTCCATTCTTGAAGTCCTTAAAACCGAATCTGTCGATGAGTTATCGAGTGAGCACATCAACACGCTCATTGAAAATATTCTTTTTCAGCGAGAGCGCACGCTGACATACAGAAGCAACGAAACGCCTGTGCAGAGCTTTTATAAAGATTTTCTCCAGCCCCAGATTGATGACTTGGCAAACTATGACTCTGGACACTCGCAAGAAGCTACCGACGCTGTAAGGCAAGTATTGGAACAAGTGCTTTCCTCCTTTAGCGATCCTAAAAAAATGCAGTATTTAAATCTTATGGGTGTGCCAGACAAGGTAGATGAAGTCAGTGACTTAAGATTAATCATTCTGAAAAACACTACAGGTCGCCCATTCATTTTTAGCGACTCTCCAGTATCATTTACCAACATCGCCCTGAGTGACTATAAGTGCAGCAAGCTGGGTAATATCAACTTGGGGTTGATGATATTTTTTCCGCTAAGCCCATCACTGCTAGCCTTCCTGTACGATCCCGAGGCGTATGAAATTACTGGAGGCTCAGCAAGCATCGTCATCGACATCCACAACGAAGAAGACGTACGTCAAATCAACAAGCTGCAAATTCACGAGTCTTATAACTCAGTATATTTCGGCAGTCACATACATGAAAATTATTTGACTGCACTGTGGCAGGAAGAGACAAGCAGGCTGAGCCGAGAGAAGAAATCAGTCACGCCAGCTCCTGAAATTACTTTAAATGGGATGCCTACAGGTCGAATTGTCCACGCAATTGCTCACCCTGAGCCAAACTTCTATCCAGATCTAAGCTTCATCACATTAAAAGACCTTTCGAACTCCCGCATTCCCTATCGCTCTTCTTTTATCCAATCACAGCTGCCTCCTGGAATAGAGACTCCGAATCTCAACCACTTGGTGGATCGACTTTCCGATCAGGATGATCCTGTTGAATAAATCTCTTGCGATGCTAATTTTGTAGGGATTATCTCCCCCCTTCTGACTGCCCCCTCCGGGTCTACATCTAGGTCCGGAGGGGGCACCAGTTCCAACATCGTATGGAGTTGCACAACCTATAGCCGTCCTTCACTAAAGGCCGCTACCGGCCAGAAACGATCCGATATTGAAGACTGGCGGGGGTTTATACATGTCCTCGTTAGCGTTAGTCTCAGATGGTCAAAGCTTACAGCTCGCTTTACGCACTCGATTCGCACAAAGCTGTACTTTTGCTCAATCCGAGACTTATAAGACGCTGGGTTCATGAAGCTGAAATGGAAGATATGCAGACCAAGCTTGATGCATCGCCACAAACAGCTGTAGTGCGAAAGCAAACGGTAGAGCATCCGTTCGGAACAATTAAAATGTGGATGGGGCAACTCAATTCCTGATGCAACGATTTAAAAACGTCAGCACAGAAATCAGTCTGCATGTGCTGGCTTATAACCTGAAAAGAATGATGTCGATCTTGAGTAATGAAGGATTGACCATTAAAGCTGCGAGAGCAATACAACTAGCGGGTATAACCGCTTTAGCCCCTAATAACCACTCAATAGTACTCAGCACCAGGCTTTAAAAGCTCCGAACTGCCTCCGAACACAAATCATTACGAATACAGCCAATATTGAGAATATTCTTACCCTCCCGACTGGGGATAGTACCCAGATACTGCAAAACCGAGTTTTCACACGGCCTGGGCACTGAGCGGACTTTCAGGCCTGACTAGCCCTCAGCAAGCGTAGGCACCGTCGCCGACTTAATCGTTCAACAGTTTGTGCAGTGCTCAGTCAATCTGATTGTTACCAACAGGACCTTTGGAGCCTTCACAAGTAAAAGCATGACACTTTAATCGTTTTAGCCTAGCCAGAATACGAGCTTTGATCGTCTTACCAATCTCCTTTGGTTATGCTTTCACCTTAGCAAACACACAACCTACCTTGCGGCTAGCATTCCTGGATAATATTTCGCGACAATATCATTCATACGGACAATCAATTCCGGTTTACTGAATACGATATGCGCAGACCCTTTCATGAAGTACCGGATACTCAGGTAGTCATCTTGGTAATCCTTAGCCACCAGCCTATTGGCGCAGATATGTTCATATAACCGAGTGGTGATATCCCCTCGATTGTCAGGCAGCGATTTGCCATCTAGCAAGTGTAATATCCGTTCCAGATCCGCCAGTTGGTCACGCCGGTAACTGTGGTTCAGCGTGAATCCCCATTGGTTGTAGCTGACCAGATTGCTGACGATAATTTTCTTACCGAAGCAACATGGATTGTTGGTCTTATAATCCCAGGAAAGCGACTTGAAAACGTTAATCACGCCACGTTCGAACATCTCACCCTTTTCATGGTGCAACTGCTCAAACGTGCTGTAGATGCTTTCTGCACTGATGGCGGGCAGGTCTTTACTCTCTAAGCTCTTGTACCACTGGTCACGGGCTTGCGCATCCATCAGTGACAGCATCCCAGAGTGATTCATTAGGTCTTGCCAGAGTTTGCGGTCGATCTGATGAGTGATAGCAGCCAGGCCCTTACCCTGCTCCAGAGTGAGATGACACCCGTAACGATGGCCAGATTGCACTGCCCAATCTTCCAATTTACCGCCACCAATACTAAATATCAGATTACCAATTTCTTGTAGTTGAGCCATCAACGCCTCAATCTGTTTCAATGCAACCTCACGGCCTGTTACCAGGCGTTCAATGTCGCTCGAACAGATAAGTCCGGTGTGGCCGGTGAGAACTTCAGGGGTTTCAATAACCATATTTAACGAATGAGACATAATCGGGATCCTCAAAAACAAAAATGCCCGCATCTTCGCGGGCTGGGGGAAATTAGAGAGCATGGTTCCACCTCTACTAGGGTTGGTTATCACTCTGTACTGGGTGACAGCTGAACAGTGACACAATGCTGGCGACGTGGATCGAGCTCGCCAGATCGCAGATAGTTCTCCAACTGTTCAATCAACACCGGAAAAGCCACATCGAGAGCCTTGATGGCTTCGGGTGTGAACGTGCCAATCAAACCGGCGCGGTCAGCCAGAAAATGCAGGTGGCGACCCTGTTGAACCAGTCTGGCCCCCAGACGTGGCGTAATAGCACATTGCAGACCCCAGACCGGAGCCGTGGGTGGGATATCAGGTTCGAGATTTTTCATTATGAGTTTTCCTTAAATAGCACAACGCCAGCCGTGAGGCTGGCGTGTCGGTAGATCATTAAGGTGAGCCGGAGTATCAGGCGAGGCGGCGATTTACGGGGTTTCGCAGCCCTAACGCACTACGGGCGAGTAGCATATCCCCACCACTCAGCGTAGGGTCCTGTGCCAGCAGACTGAAACCGGGGCGGTCAATACGTACCAGGTCGAATTTCTCGACCAGCTCGTTGATGGTTTCCCGTACTGTCATTCCGTACTCAATCTGTTGAGCGATAGCTTGTGGGTCGTGATACGGCGTATCGTTGAGTTCTAATCCATAACAGTGGTTCAGCAACCAGGTAAGCAATTGCTCGTATTCGGCTAACGCCTGATTGGCGTTAGGTGCGGTATGGGGAATTTTGTCGATGGCCTTCATTGAATGATTTACCTTAATAAAGCGGTGAGACCGGTAGCTTGCAGTAGTGAGCCAACCAGTGGGTGACGGAGCGCCACTGCTTCAATGGCACGCCGGATTCGATTGTCCAGGTATTCGGACTGTGGGTATTCGCCAATAGCAATACGGCCATCACCAGCCATTGATAGGGATAACCCCGTGTATCGCATCGGATGGGGGCATGGGGTATTTGACGTCGGTACAGTAAAAAGGGATCACCCGCCAGGTGGGCAGCACGCTCGCCATTGAAGCTGATCAGACCCAACCCAATCGCACTGTCGTCGTAACGTAGCGGATGGTTACCGGTATGTTCACAAATAACCGGGGAGGTGGCTAAGCCCAGACTGTTGGGATGCTCTCGCATCTTCAAGTAGGCGGTAGTGATGGCTTGGCATAGGGTGTGCCAGTCTTGCGGAAGAACGGTGTGATGCTGAAGAAAGTGAAATACGCCAGGCACGGGCGTTGTGCTTGTGTTCATTGGGCATTTTCCTTGGGAAATTACGGGGCAATACGAAAGCGAAACGTTGACCGTGGAGCCGTATTACCAGCCGAAGGTGACAAAGTCGGGCAACACATCACCCAGAGCATCAATATGCAGGTAAGTCATTTGATGGCGTTTCATCAGCGTGATGACCAGACGGCGGCAAGTCTTGGAGAGCCCCAGTCGTTTGAGTTGCAACACCGGATGGCTCCAGGCATCCAGGCGTATCAAATATCCGGTCCCCGAAAAGTGGATCCACTCACCATCACTGAACTCATCTTGACAGTGTGAGATCCTGTACAGCAGTGTATTGTCGTCCTCACTGATATGGGCCGAACTGCATTGCAGACCACGAAGTATCATGGGTGTGGTGACTAACATAACAACCACCCTCGTTCGGCCAGTGAGATCAGATCTCCGTCCCCCACAATCAGGTGATCCAGCACGCGGACATCAACCATGTCGAGCACATTGATCAGCCTATCGGTGAGCGTACGATCGGCCTCACTGGGAGTGGGATCTCCCGACGGGTGATTATGGGCCAGTATCACCGCAGCAGCCTGGTGGTGTAATGCTCGGATCACGATTTCACGAGGATGGACGATGGTGGCATTGAACGTCCCGACCGAGACGGTTTCACTGGCCTTCAGCCTATGGCGATTATCCAGGTACAGCACCATAAAGCATTCGCGACTTTGGGATTGAAGATGGAGTCGAAGCCAGGCCTTGACCGCCTCTGGTGAGCTAAAGGTATAGGACCGGTGCTGCAACTGGGTTTCGAGTATTGCTAACGCCTGGCTGATAACCTGTTGTTGATCGGCGGTGAAGTGCGGCGGAGATGTGAGCATCTGGGAGAATAGCATGATAAACCTCCGGAAGTTCAGTCGATTAGGGCGAAGATGGCACGGCTTTCAGGATGGTGCAGCGCGTATTCTCGTAACCGGTAGAAGTGATCGGTCATGGCCTCGCTTTCGGTCCGGCAAGCATGGTGGCTGTAGGCCATTAGGCAGGCGGTAATACCCGCAGCCTCCTGGCCCACTGTAGCCCCGTTGCCGTTGAGGGCATTGAACAGCACATACTCTTTATCAGTATCTGGCACCAGGAAGGCACCGCCGTTACTGATCGTGTAGAAATCCCACAGTCCACCGTGGTAATCCGCACAAAATCTGTCCAGCCAGCCGAAAACGCGGGGCTCCAGAACGAGCCATTGCGGTATGTTGCCAAAGTGCTGCGGCCAGAAACGAGAGCGCTGGTTGCCAGGCACTACAGTGGCGATCAGTGCATTGGTCTGAGGCATTGCCGTAGACGCGGTAAGATGTGTATTCATGAAAAATATCCTTATTTATTATTGATAAATAACAAAACAGGCCCCACCGGAAACCGGGGAGCCTGCCTGGAGGGTGTGGTGTAAAGGTAAGTTAGTGCTTACAAGGGCTGTTCACCCACGATCTGGCAATTGTGGAAAAGTGAAGATCAGGCGCAGTTGGGTGCAAAATTGGGCATAGCCATCAGCGTCAAAGCAGGCGGGTCAATAGCCCTCTACTTCGACTAATCAGCACAGGCTGAGCTCACCAGGTCGATAGCAAAGATGATTGCACCAGGCGCAGAAATCGTCATCGGATATCAAACGACTGCCGGGTTAGTTGTCCAGTGACTCTGGATGCCAAACTGCCTGTCGCGCGTTGGCAGGGAGCGACCACATTAGGCCACCATGTGCTGTGGCCGCAAATCACGGTTGTTGGTTCTGTAATGCGCCAGTTCATAACAGGTTAAGGGACTGTTGCGGCGTATCTGATTCACCGCACCTAAGCGGAAGGCTAATAGCATGGTTAACTCCTTATTCAGTCGGTAAAAATACAAAAGGCCACACTTCCCGAAGGAGATGTGGCCTGACTCTGTTTATAACAATGGTGTTGGTGATGCGCTGACGGTACAGTTACGCAGGTTTTTCTGCTTGGTTTATCAGTGCTGCTGATTTTTGGCTTTTACTTTATCCCAGGAAGGGCGTCGTTTTCCCGAAAACTCCTTCTGCATTGACCAGTAACCAATGGGGTACTGCTGAACCCGCGTGTCGTTCACACCAATATCGACCGAGAGGTATTGCCCGTTGTTGATAGTCCCTTTGCGTATCCACGCATCCGGGCTACAGGTACCGGTATCGTATTGTTTCCATGAGGTTGTATCGCGGGCTACAATATAGAAGTCACCAAAGGCACAGCTGTGTGTTGATTTACGATTCAGGATGGCTACGTAATATTTGGTGTTGGCAATAATGGTACAACTGCTGTTCTCTCCACCACAGACCTGCCAGAGTGATTTTCCTCCATCTCCCTTAAAGGTCCAGATAGTATTAGCTGGTGCACCATCCGGGGATGTCGCTGTTGCCATCGCCGGAGTCTGTTGCTGTGGCGTCTCTTCTTGTATGTCACGACGCAAGACTCTTGCTTCTGCATCCCCAACGTCGCCAAACATTTTTTCCTTACCCCTGTCGTAATAAAAACCAGCAACAACATGTTCTGAGGGGATATACAAAATTTTCAAATAATGGTCACCACAATTACCTCGCTCACAGACAGAGCCCTGCAACCACTTCTCGCCACCAACGTCCACCGGAAACAACCCACTGTCCGGGCCGTTCATTGAACCATGTCGTCCCAGTAATCCGGTAAGTCCTGCAGATTTCAGCGCGTCATCAATGTCTTTCATAAATATCGGGTCAGCATCGTAAATGCTGCCCAGAAAGGGACATGACCCATACCCATTATCATTGCCACCGACATCAGGCTGACAGTTCATTGCGTCTGCTGCAGTTCTGGCAACACCGGCTGCGCAGACCCCGGTGGTAATAAGGCAAAGCGTGGATATCAGTATTGTTTGTTTTAATTGACGTAATTTAAGAGACATTATTAACTCGACTCCATTCTGTTTATGAAAAATAAATGGGCTCCATACAGAGCCCTGTAACAGACTTAAAAATCAACAGTATTAAGACCGACATTCTTTTTGATGGTGGGGTCGTAAATAGTCACCGTGAGTGTGTTGCCGTCTGAAGACCGTGAGAATTTTGGGACAGCCTCACCGCTGCATGTTGCATGGCGGTTATACTCCATCATTTTTCCTTTGCCGGTGGCAAGCCTGACAACGATGATATAAGGGTCATAACAGGCTGAGCCACCGGGACTGCTCAGCAATGCATACTGGCCATCATTAGAGACACTAATGAGACTGCACGTCCCATTTTTCACATCCTCACTTCCGCACATCTGCTCACTGCCGTCTTTTACATCAATGACTTTTTGGGGTAATTTAACCGCTGCAGCATTGACTGAGGTACTCAATAAAAAACCTGAAATCATTAATGGCACTATAAACGCTTTCATATATTCATCCTGTTTATTGTTCAATTGAAATTCTTATATGGCTTAAATTGCAGTCCTGTTTTCATCTTCAGATGAGGTGTTATTTTTCCGTTACCCTACTCATGAACTCAACGGAGAGCCTGCAACGAGCCAGGCTGGGGATTAAAGCTCGCCCCGGTTACGCTGCTGAAAAATGCCGTTGTCAGTGACAATTCTCTTCAACTCCGCGCTGCTCTTTGTCTCCAGGATCTCATGCACTTCTCCTTTGGCGATATCTATTGTCCTTACCCCATTTACCTCCGTAGTTGCGACACATCCAGCCATTCCCTCTGGGGGATGTCACCGGATGAGCAACAGTCAGGACAACGTCTGCCACCGTTGTCCTGATTTATCACAATGCTTTTATTTTCATTTGGTTACCATCTTTTCGTCTCACGAGCAGTTCCCGTCATAGTGATTTATCTAACCACCACATTGATCTATTATAACGATCAATAATCGATAATCGATCGTTATAGTCTATTGATCGAGGGCGGTTCTGTCACTGAAAAATGTGTGGCAGTGAAAAGAAGAGACATAAGGTATTCTGGTCCCATAGCCGGGCGTATGGGTTTAAAAGGGGGAGGACAGGTGGGGTGATGACAACGCAGCGATGGATGGGGGCATTGGCCCACCTCAGAAGAAAATCCAGTCCCAGATGGAGCTGGCGACCGATACTACAGCCTCTCTCACCTTGCGGATCACGACTTGGACAGGGGCCGGGATAAAAGAGGAAGACTCAGCGGTATCAAATACACTACCCACAGCAGACCCAAAGCCCTCACGTGCCTGCTTTTTTACCGATTCATTGCATAACTTCCCCTGCAGTTGCATCGCCAGTGGGCTGGTGGCAAGGTCAGGGAGGCAGCACATCATTGTTTCTACCATTGACGGCAGATTCCAGCCTGTTCGGACTGAGACAGCGCACACGGGATGGTACGGTGAGAATAACTGGCGAATGGCGTTTAGCTTTGCTTCGATATTAATCGACTGGTGTGGGGAGGGAATGTTGCTTGTGGTATTCCATTTGTGGCAAGGTTCGATCTTGTCGGCCTGGTTAACAACAAACAGCACCCGATGCCGGTAGCCGTCAATCACGCGGCAGTAGAACTGTTCATCTACCGACAGCGCCCGATCGTCGGCTTTGATAACCCACAGGACCAGATCAAGTTCCGGCAGGGTACGATGGTAGAGTGCTTCGTATTCTCGGTCCCGTTGCTCACTTTCTCCCACACCGGGCAAATCCATCAGTATCAGGCTGTGGTTGCCGCTGCGCAGGCGAAAGCGTAAGGGCTCACGAGTGCAGGCGGTCACATCGCTGATCGGGGAAACGTCCCCATGAAACAGGGCGTTGCAGAGTGAGGATTTACCGGCACCTGTTTTACCCATGATGCCAATCACGGGTTCGTAATTGATGGTCTGGAGGATGCGCTCCAGTATGGTGCGGGAGAGGACTCCGGGAAGAAAGGATAGCTGCTGTTTCAGGGCGTCAATACCCTGTTCGGTTTTATCTGACACATTAACCTCCGTGAGTGAAATAACAAGACAGCAACATTTCTGCTGCCGTTCTCACAGTGGTAATATAGGTCTGAGATTTTTTTGAATGCAGGTTTAGCGGCGTTTTCGATACCAGCTTACCCGTATGCCGGAGGTGGTGTCAGTTGGCGACTGACCGCAAGGACTGTTATGTGACGGGGGAAGACGCGTTTGAGTCGGAATACGCAAATAGCCGCCTGAGAATAACGTTGGAAACTCTTTCACGAAGACCTGATGGGTCCGTCATGCCAAGCTTTGATGGTCGATTCATCAAGCTAGAATGCCAGTGCGCCTCGGTTGATAAGTGCTTTATTTTAGATTGTCCCGTTGTTGATTTTGAACTTTTGTTTGGCCACGGGGTATCCGATTATAGTCAGGATCACGGTGATCTACCTCTAATTACGGCCAAAAGCTCGATTTATTCAACAAGGCAGCATGGTAACTTCCTGCGGGTCAACGTTGATCACTCAAATTATTTAAGCCTGTTTTTACTAATTTCCTGAGTGTTGACCATAATGACTTTTTCGGCTTTGACGAGTGAAATTTCATTGTCGGAAAGTGAACGTTTTTTTACGCCGATAACCAACATTTTATTTTGGAAGATGCTCACTGGCATCCAGTACATATAGTTAATAGGTGCCAGTTTTTTCTTCTTTGCCACGAGGGTTCTTAGGGGGGAACGGCCCACCTCTCTCAAATCGAACACCTGAATAGAATGATAATCTAGGTAGAAATGGTCTTTTGAATCAGTGTTGCTTTTAACATCAACGAGCGTAACGGCATACACAAAACTGCATACCGGAATACCCCTTTCAATGTGGCTTTGCGTGGCTTTTATCCTGACAGCCAAAATTTTTATTTTATCCTTTCGGATCTCCCGCATGAATATACGGGCTAAAAGGAGCCCTTGTGGTGATTTGATATGGCGCTTCCTTACAATCTCTCCGTATAGCTCACGCAGTTTGTCGACAAGACTTTCATGCTCTTCGCTCTCGTCATACATCCTGATGCCTGAAAGAGTAACTTCAAACCAACTTTCGCTAGTGTAGAGATAATGACGTAGCGTATTAAAATACAGAGACTTATGCCATTTAAGGTATATCCCTTCAGGAATGACTCCATCACTAACAGCAGCCTCAGTTTCAGGTTGGTGCCTTTTCTGTTCAAGAGCAAAATCAAGCAGTTCACCAACTAATTCGGACTGCGAGCGTTTTCCACTCGTAACAAAGTATTCGTCCAGCACTTTGAGCGTTGTTTTCCGGATACTGAACGATCGAATTTTAGTGTGCTTTTCCATCATCAACCTTCTCGCTTGTTTCCCTTATTCTCCTCCCCCTTACCGCTGTTCCTGAGAGAAAAATGTCCAGTTCCCAGACTACACGATTAAGCGCCTACAGTATAATATAGTTATTAACTATCAAGTAAAACTAATGATAAACAATTAGTTATACAACTAATATCGCATTTTATTTAGCACTAAATCTAAGGTCTGTCGTGGGGTGTATTGCAGGGCGCATACCATGCTGAGAACAGTGTAGAGGGTATGGAAGCGGTGACCGTGGAGCAATCAGCATGCCAGTTCAGGTGAGTAATAAGTAAACAGAAGCCATGTATTTTGTCGGGCCACGGCCCAACATACCGGTCTGAGAAATAAATCAGCTTTTTTACGTCACGCCCGGTTTGTATGTCGGAGCAGGGGTAACAGTCATTCACAACCACTCCGGATTACCTTTTAAACCGGAGAACTCAACCATGACAATCAAACCCTCTCTGCTTGAAGACCAGTTTGTCGATCTGGCATTTATTACCAACCTGACTGGATTAACATATCAATGGTTCTACAAACTTATTAAAGATGGCCTCTTTCCGAAGCCAATTAAGCTGGGTCGCAGTTCCCGCTGGTTAAAAAGTGAAGTGGAAGCCTGGCTTCAGGAGCGTATAAACCAGTCCCGTCAGTACCCCCCCAGCCAGAACTAATTCAACCGCACGCAATTAATTATCCGGCTAACCGGTGATTTTCTGCTACCTGTCATTCATACTCGAAGGAATATGCGCCATGAAAGAAAATAAACCCCGTTACGAAGAGCTACACAGATATTACCAGACCTGGCTGACGGATTTTACGAAGCTGACAGTCAGGTCGGGCATGTGTCACCAGAATATATACCACCATCATACCCTGACGGTTGGCAGTCTAACGTTCCCCGGGAAAGCGTCAGCTATTGCGATTGTTCCGCAGTGCCTGCACCGGATCATTTACGGTAAAACAGCGGCAGCATCATTATCTCTTGAGGATGATCTGAGCGTCAGTCTGTGTACGCAGGAGCACCTGCTGGCTCATCACCCCATGCTGGAGGGTGTTCTGCTTTCAGAATGTGTGCGGTTAAAACAACGCCCGCTGGCAAATAAGCTTATCAGCCTATTCAGGCAATTCAGCGGAACAGAGTTGCGCCTGAAGCTTGTCTGGCTGTGCTGGTACGATTTGATGCTGGGGAATAACCTGGAAGACTGGACTGAGAAACTCCGGTTCAAAAAGAGCAAAGAGGTGGATATCTGGATTAATGAAAGGAAGGCAGAGAATCCAGCCCTTACCAACATAATGGACGAGTATCTCTGCTTCGCATGGCGAACGACAGCCGAACCATTGAATTTGGCTTGATGCCTTGGGAGTTAAAATTAATATCGGTTAATTAATATTATTAATAGGCACTCCCTTTTTATAACCACCTCAGTAACTCCTTGCAGATCGTCCGGTCAATCGTCCCTCTTTCAAGGGGTTACCTTCATCTCTCCTGCTGGTCTCTACCAGCTATCAAGAGTTAATCATATGAATACTAAACTAACCTGGACGCCAGACTGGTTTTTGTCGTCTGTCCTGGACTGGCATACCGGGGAAATGGTAAATCGCTATGCCTGCCTGCTGGCTATCCGTATAGACCTGTTCTATCGGCACCACACAACCCAATATCATCAAAAGGATCACTGCCAACTGGAAAGGGATATCCGGTCACTGATGGACAAAATGATGAACCTTCAAGCAGTAGTGGGGTATTTCTGGGTCATCGAGTGGACAGAGGATCATCACTACCATGGTCATGTGGTCTTCTGGCTGGATGGTAATCGAACCCAAACTCCCTACCCCTGGGCAGAGAAAGCGGGTGAGTTGTGGCACGTTATTACCGATGGCGATGGCTGGCATCATCGCTGTGAATTTAAAGAGCATTACAGGGCAAATATCAATATCCCGGTGCACTACAACGATCCAGACAGCATCACTAACATCCGGCTGATACTGGAATATCTGACTAAAACTCAGCAGAAAGAGGGATTGTTACTTCACGGCTGTAACGAGGTGCCTGAACGCCCTCTAACGGGTCGCCCACGGCTTCCGCCAGCACTCAGCTAAATGTGAAATCACAATGTTAAACGCCTGCAGTGGCGTGACTACGCCACTGATATCCGCTGTCAGCGTAGCTGCTTCAGGAAGCCTGGGGCATATCGGCGTGCTCACGATTTAATTACGTAACACTCCCTTCTTTTGACCTCGACCAGAGATATCCCATGGAACGACTTAATGAAAAACTGACAGATGCGCAGTTGATCCATCGTGAACTACAGTCAGCCATTGACCATTACCCACGACTGGCAGCTTTTCAGTTTAGCTTGCGACAACCCGATGTTGACGCATTGCGACTTCCTGAAGAGGCTGTCGTGCAATTTATTCATGCGCTTCAGCAGAAGACCCATCGATACATCGAGATACGGCAATCAGAAGGCAAAGCAGCACCACCTACTATGCTCAGGGTATTATGGGGGATGGGTACCTCAAGCGATATTCAGGTCATGCTGATGCTCAATCTCAGTACGTTCTGTTGCAGGCAACAGCAGGAAGGCGAGGAAACAGTTCTGGCTCTCATTCGCCAGGCATGGGCTGCTACCTACCGTGAAATCCCCTTTACAATAGAGCCCCAGGTTTTCTTTCCATTAAAACCGTGTTTTTTGGCCTGTCGCACAATACTGGCCAAATTTACTGCGCAACACGAAGTACTGAGAAATATCGCTAGGCAACTTCCTGCGCCTGTTGCCTTCAACCGGAGCAATGCGTAACGCAGAACAATAGCGGTCGGTTTATCTGACCAACGTTCGCGAACCCAGCAATGCAACAATGGCCCAGATTACCCTCAAAGATTGGCATCCCTCACATTGCGTATAATATTCATTAGAAATTATTACCCTTCCGCTTCTTTCGATTCAAAACATCCTGTAATCTGATAAGAAAATGCCAAGTATGGAGGGCGTATGGCAGGGAAGGCCGTGATTTTACAAGGTGACAAAACCTCTCATGGGGGTGTGGTGCTTCAGGGCTCACCCGTCATGCAGTTTCGCGGTACCAACGTAGCACTGGTGGGGCATTTGGTGTCCTGCCCACAATGCAAAGGCGTCTTCCCCATTGTGATGGGGGCCCCAACTGTACAGGTTGGCGGGTTGCCTTTGGTGCTGGAAGGAATGAAAACCGCCTGTGGAGCCGAGTTGATTGCTTCACAACATGAATGTAACGCCTGACGGGGATTTCGTTCAGCGCTAATCACTCCGCCAGAACGGCAGGAGCACAGGGAGCAAGGATGCCGTGGCAACGTTAGACACCTTAGAGACCGAACCCGCCGTTTTTCAACCGCACACCCCACGGGTTGCCTGGCTACTCGCACCGCTGAACGGCAGTGAGTATGTGGTCAGCTACGCGGATATCGCGCTATTACTGGGCACCTTGCCGGAGCAAGGCTGCGACGTCTCCCTCAACATTTTGTTTATTGACCGTCTGCTACGGGAGCTAGATAAGCGTCTGAGCGCCCAGATGGATGCCATCCTGCATGCCCCGGCATTTCAGCGGCTGGAATCGACCTGGCGTGGGCTGTCCCTGCTGGTGGATAACATCCCGTTTCATGAAAACATTCAACTGACGCTGCTTCATGCCACCCAGGAAGAACTGCGGGCGGATTTCGAGTTCTCCATCGATATCACCTCGTCGGGCTATTATCGCCATGTCTATTCGGCAGGCTACGGCCAGTTTGGCGGAGTACCGGTGGCGGCGGTGATTGGCTGCTACGATTTCACCCCCGGTGCTGCCGATATCAAACTGTTGCACTACCTGAGCGTGGTCAGCGCCATGGCGCATGCGCCGTTCTTGTCGGCGGCAGATGCCAGTTTCTTCGGCGTCGATACCCTGGCCGATTTGCCCACCCTTCTTGACCTGGATGCGGTCATGGCCTCGCCGACACACCTGCGCTGGCGGGCACTCAGAGACACCGCCGATGCCCGCTACCTGGGGCTGACGGTGTGCCGTTTTCTGCAGCGTGAGCCGTACACCCAGGCGTCACAGCAGGTTCGGCAGTTTACCTATCAGGAACAGGTGGCTTCTCATCAACATCTGCTGTGGGGCAACAGCGCTTTTTTGCTGGCCATTTGCCTGGCGGGCAGTTTTGCCCGTTATCGCTGGTGCCCGAACATTATCGGAGCAGACAGCGGCGGGGCGTTCCGCAACCTGCCTGCTCAATACTACCCGGCGCTGGGGCGTTGGCAGGAAAAAATCCCGACCGAGACGCTGCTCTCAGACCAGTGGCAGTACACCTTGTCGATGGCGGGCTTCATTCCGCTCGGGGTGCGCAAGCAAGGGCAGGACGTGGTGTTCTATTCCGCCAACTCCGTTCAGTCGCCACTCGAGACAGATAACACGCCAGAAGGGATGAACGCCCGGGTCAACGCACAGTTGGGGGCGCAGTTGCCTTACCTGTTTATCATCACCCGGCTGGCGCACACCATCAAGGTGCTGCAACGTGAACGGCTGGGTGGCTGGAAAAATCGCGGTGACCTGCAGCTTCAGCTCAATAACTGGCTCAAACGGTTTGTCTCCGATCAGGAGAACCCGCCTGCCAGCGTGCGCAGCCGTCGCCCACTGCGTGCGGCCCGCATTGAGGTGCAGGAAGTGGAGCACGACCCAGGCTGGTATCTGACACAACTGCATGTGCAGCCGCATTTCAAGCACATGGGCTCCAACTTCGTCCTCGCCCTGACCGGGCGTCTGGATAAATAATCTTACAGACAGGACGTCTTTACCATGAACCGGGATAAAAATCGGCAATCCTCTCAGGCACGTCGGCGCAACGCGTTACAACAGGCGGCCAAAGCACTGCAGCAGACGCATGCGCCGCTGGTCTCCTTTCTGACCGCCTCCGGTCACGATCCCGATGTCGAGCGGCAACTGGAGGGGATGGCCTGGATGACCGGGCAGTTGGAGGGGCAGTTGGCCGACCAGTTACCGGTCCTGACCCACCATATGCTGACCCTGCTGTGGCCCTATTTTCTGCGCCCGACGCCCAGCATGACCGTGCTGGAATGGCAGCAGGACTTTCAAACCGATCCCGCACAGGCCTGCACCCACATTGCCAAAGGGGCCACGGTGGTCAGTGTCCCGCTGCCGGTCACCACCGGTAAGGAGATGCTGCGTTGCCATTTTCGTACCTGCCGCGATACCCGGCTGTGGCCGCTCCAGGTTCAGGCGGTCAGCCGCGAGCAGCGCCACGGTCACGACAGCCTGTGCCTGCACCTGGTCACCACGGCGGATCAACCGCTGGATCTCAGCACGTTAAATGGGTTGAGGCTGTATCTGGGAGAGGACGGCCACACCGGCAAACAGTTGCATTTATGGCTGAGCGAATACCTGAGCCAGGCCACGCTGGAAGTGAGCGGCAAGAGCTGGCCACTGCCGGAGTTGGCGCTCACCCCAGTCGGTTTCAACGATGACGAGGCGCTGCTGCCGTGGCCACAGAATGCCGATCCGGGCTATCGCCTGCTGCAGGAACACGCCTGTTTCCCCAGCGCGTTTTTATTTATGGACGTGACGGGCTTCCCCAACCTGCCTCCGCTGTCGGCCTCGCACGGTTTTACCCTGCGGTTTACGTTCTCCCGGCCCTTGCCGTCCGCACTGGTCATCAACCGCCAGACGGTGCGCCTGCATTGTACCCCGGCCATCAACCTGTTCAGCCATTACAGCGACGGCGTCAGCCTGGACGGCACGCAGTCCGAACTGCCGCTCACCCCCAGCGTGCGCCACCCCGAAGATTACGACGTGTTCTCGGTGGATGAGGTAGCTGGTGTGTCAGAACAGAGTGATACCCCTCGACACTATCTGCCGTTTGAGCGCTTCACCCATCAGCAGGGCGCGGGGTATTACCATTCACGGGTCACGCCATCCTCGGCAGGCGGCTTGAACCATCATCTGGTGTTGGTGCGCCATGGTGAAAACCAGGACAACCTGCCGCCGGAATCGGTGTCGGTACGGCTCACGTGCAGCCACCGCCGCTTGCCGTTGCAACTGAAAGTGGGTGACCTGCGTCAACCGGCCACCGGCTGCCCGCCGGGTGTACGTGTCCACAATATCACCCGCCCGTCGGTACCGTTGAGCCCCCGGCTGGATGCCACCTTGCAGGCCGCGCTGCTGCGCAACCTCTCGCTGAACAGCCGTTCACTGCTGACGCTGACGGCATTGCGACAGGTGTTGAGCGCCTGCGATCTGCCCGCCTGGCACAGTGAACTGGCGGCCGGGGTCTCCCGGCGGCGCAGAGCCGGGTTACTCACCCTGACCGTGCGCCCGGCTGAACGCCTTGTCGACGGTGTGCCCATCGATGGCCTGGCCTCGGAGCTGCGTGTGCAGTTACAGGGGGCATTTGATTCGGAAGGTGAGCTGTATCTGTATGGCCGGGTGTTGGCGCACTTCCTGGCCCAGCGCGTCAGCGTCAACCATTTCCATACCCTCACCGTGATCAACCACGATAACCAGGAGGCTTACCGATTTCCATGATCCCCACTGCAGAGCAGGAGCAACAGCTCCAGGTTATCGCCGAAAACGCCAGCCAGTATGACTTCTACCGTCTGGTGGAGGGGCTGAACCGGCTGGCGGGCCTCGATCCAGCCCGCACGCTCGGCCTGCCGCCGAACCGGGAGGCATTGCGTTTTACCGCCGCGGCCGGGCTTGGCTTTGCCGCCAGCGATGTGGTTGAGCTGCACCATGAACCGGGTGGTCCGTTGCGTCTGACGGTGAGTTTTCTTGGCCTGCAGGGCAGCCAGTCACCCTTGCCCTATTACTATCTGGATGACATTGCCAGCAGTACGGCGCAGGGAGAGACACGGCTCAATGCGTTTCTGGCGGTGTTCAACCACCGGCCACTGTCTCTCGCGCACCAGATTTGGCGTAAGTACCGCTATGAGATCACCTTTAAACCGGGGGGCCGCGATGCGACCTCGGGACGTATTTTTGCCCTGATCGGCCTGGGCCATCCACAGACACGCGAGCAACTGGGCATCAATGCCGAGGCCATGCTGGCCTACGCCGGTCTGTTGGCCTCGCCGGGCCGCTCGCCAGAGGTGATCGCCCGGTTGGTGGGCCACTTCTTCTCGCTCTCGGACGTGACGGTGCAGTCTTGCATGCCTCACATCATGACGCTGAGTGACGAACAGCAAAATCGCCTGGGGCAGGTCACCGCCGTGCGCGGGCAGCGCCATCAACCCCGTTCGCTGCTGGGGGGCAATTTTGTCATTGGCAGCCGGATGCGGGATCGCAGTGTCAAATTCCAGCTGTCGATCAATGAACTTACGCAGGAACAGTACCTGACGTTCTTGCCTGGGGGAACGCAGCATCGCCTGCTGGTCAATTTTGTCGAATACATCCTGCGTGAACCGCTGGTGTGGGATCTGCGTCTGACGCTGGCCCAGCAACAGGCCGGGGGATTGAAGCTCGGCGATCCCCAGCGTACCCAGTTGGGCTGGACCACCTTTGTGGGGCAACCTGAAGCGAAGCCTTACACCCTGTTGCCTGTCCGCAGGTAACCAACGTCAAGGATTGACTGATGAACTTTACCGATCACCTTCGAGAAGAACATGCCTACCTGCGGGCACTGGCGGACAAGGTGGCACAGGAAAGCCCGGCATTGGCCGCGCAGTTGGGCCGCCATGCCGGCGATCCGGATGTGGAATGCCTGATCCAGGGGGCGGCGCTGCTCAATGCCGGGCTGCGCCAACGGCTGGAAGACGGTTTCCCCGAAGTGACGCAGGGGCATCTTTCCCGTATCTGGCCCTTCCCGTTGCGGCCCATTCCGGCCTGTGGCGTGGTGAACATCAGCGCCAAGGCGGGCACGCTGGATGCGCCGTTGACGTTGCCCGCGGGCGAGTCGCTTTCCCTGTCAGCTGATGGCCGCACGCAGGTATTCCAGACCTGTCATGCCCTGACGCTGCAACCCTTAGCCCTGATTGACCGGCAGTTGATCGTCACCAATGCCCACAGCGAGATCCACCTGACGTTTCACTACCAGGGACCGGGGGACGTGTGGCCAACCCAGCCGCTGTCACTGTTTCTGGGCGACGATCCACAAGTGGCGGCGACGCTGACGCTGTGGTGCGAACAGCATCAGGGCCGGCCGGTCTTGCAGGTGGAAGGACGGCAGACGGTGCTGGAAACGGTGATTTCAGCACCGCAGCCTGATGCGAATAATCGCATTCTGCCCCACGAGGGGGAAACCACCTGGGCGTTGCAAAGCCTGGCCGAGTATTTGTATCTGCCCCATGTGAATGATTTCCTGACGCTGGATTTTGGCGCGGTTCGTTCCGGACTGATGTTGGGGAACAGCCGCATCTTTACCGTCATCCTCTCATTCGACGGGGAGATCCCGCTCACGCAGGCGCAGGTGGCCTCGGCCTTTCAGCTGCATTGCGTTCCGGTGATCAGCCTGGCGGCGCAGAAAAGCACGCCTCTGCGGCTGTTACCCGGGCAGAGTGTCTACCCGTTGCCGTATGCCGACGATCGCTGGGTGTATGCCATTACCGGCGTCAGCATGCTGGAGGAGCCAGACACGCTGAGGCGAGGCCGACGGGTGCATTTTCTGCCCGACAGCGAACTGACACCGGAATCGCGTTATGCGCCCGACGCCGCATTGGCGCTGTTTTACCGCGTGCAGGTCCGCGGAGATGTGCTGGGGCGGATGCAGCATGAGCTGGTGTTGTGCAACAGTGCTGGGGAACCGTTGATTGAGCCGCCGTGTCGCGCGGTGGTCTGCGACCTGCTCACCACGACGGCCAGTACGCCCGCGTTACCCATTGGCTCGCCTTTCCTGCTCGGCATGGCAGTGACCGATACCCTGGATGTCACCACCGTGACACGATTTTCAACGCCCTACCCGGCGGTGGTGGATAGTCATCACCATTGGCGGCTGATGGCCTGCCTGTCGTTCAGTCCGGCCTTGCTCAACCACCGGGAAACGGTGCAGCGGGCGATCGACGACTTTTGCCTGCATGCCCGGCACAACCTGCCCCAGGTTCGGCACATCCGGCGGGCAGTGGAGGGCATATTGGCCGTCAAGACCAAACCGGTGAATACCCTGATGGGCGAACGGTTGCGGCGTGGCCTGCAGATGACCCTGACGCTGGATGACACGGCGTTCGACAGCCCGGGCGAAGGCTACACCTTTGCGGCGGCGTTGAGCGTGTTCTTTACCCATTGTCTGACCACCAACAGCTTCCTGTTGCTGGATGTGATAACCGAACCTTCACAGCAACGCTGGGCATTACCCCAGGCGCGCGGCCAACGGGCCATGATGTGAGACACCACAAGGAGTGAGCAATGGACAACGGATTATTTTTCAGCAGTCAACTCGGTGAACTGCCCGAGGACACTTTCGACGTGGCCGGTTTTACCCTGGAGGAAGGGCTGTCGACCCTGTTCACCCTGACGGTGAGCCTGGTCAGCACCCGGTCGGATATCGACCTGGCGGCACAATTGCTGCAGCCGGGGTCGCTGACCGTCACCGTCAGTGGCGAAGAACAGCGTACCATACCGGGGTTGATTGCCAGCCTGACCCAGGGGGAAAGCGGTTTTCGTCGTACCTATTATCAGGCGGTGATCCGCCCGGATGTCTGGGTCCTGAGCCTGAAGCAGGACAGCCGCATTTTCCATTTCCTGTCGGTGCCCGACATCGTCAACCAAGTGTTGGATGAGCACCACATCCCGTACCAGAGTCAACTCCAGCAGACCTATCCACCGCGTGAGTACGTGACCCAGAAACGTGAAAGCGATCTGGATTTCATCCTGCGGTTGATGGCCGAGGTGGGGATCACCTTCTGGTTTGAAGATAACGAACTGGTGTACGGCGACTCGCATCTGGGGATGACCGAGGGTGTCCCGGTGACCTTCAACCCGCATATCCAGTCGCCCACTCAGGGGGATATCGCCCACCGGCTGACCCTGGGGGCGTATATGCAGTCACGGGAAAGCGTGCTCAAAGATCGCGAGCATCGTCGGCCCGACCATCCCCTGCAATTCAAGCAGAGCGACCCTGAACTGGGCGGTGAAGCCACCCAATACTCGGTGTTTGAGAGCTATGGCCGTTATCAGGATGACCAGACCGGGCCACAGTTCAGTACCCTGCGGCTGGAAGCGATGCAGGCTGGCACCCAACAGGGCGAGGCAGAGACCAACAGTATCCGGCTGATGCCGGGCACGATTTTCACCTTGCAGGGCCACCCGGTGCAGGCACGTAACGATCGCTGGCAGGTGATCACCGTCAGCCACCGTGGAGAACAGCCTGCTGCGCTGGAAGAAGAGAGTAACGGCAGCGGCACCACTTTTACTAACTCACTGACCTTCGCGCCGGGGAATATCGACTGGCGGCCAAGCTACCGTTACAAACCGCTGGCCGACGGGGATGAGGTGGCGACCATCGTCGGGCCAAAGGGGGAAGAGCTGTACGTCAACGAACTGGGTTGGGTGCGGGTGCATTTTCACTGGAACCGTTACGACCCGGCGGATGAAAAGGCCTCCTGCTGGGTGCCGGTCTCCAACCAATGGGCGGGGGATGGCTTTGGTGCGGTGACGTTGCCGCGCATCGGTCAGGAAGTGTTGGTGAGCTACCTGAACGGCGATATCGATCGCCCGGTGGTCAGTGGGCGTTACTACAACGGCTTGAACAAACCGCCTTACCCTCTGCCTGCCAACAAGACCAAATCGGTCTGGCGCAGCAAATCGCACAAGGCCGAGGGTTTTAACGAACTGTCGTTTGAGGATGAAGCGGGCAGCGAGGAGATTTTCCTGCACGCGCAGAAAGACCTCAAGGCGCTGGTGAATAACGATGCGCACTGGGATATCCGCGCCAACCAGCACAGCAAGATTGGCGGCAACAGCCTGAGTGACATCGAGGGTAATCAGGAAACCCGCATCAAGGGTGAACTCTCCCTGTATACCAGCGGCAAAAAGTCCGAACTGGCCGATGGCGAATCCCATTTGCAGGTCGGCAGTGCCTACGTAGTGAAATCGGGGCAGGAGGTGTCGGTAGAAGCCGGGGCCAAAATTACCCTGTCGGCGGGCAGTGAGCTGACGCTCAAGGCTGGGGGCAGCTTCATCAAACTGGCTCCGGGGGCCATTTTCACCTCGTCATCGTTGCTGGTGGGTAGCGGTTCTGCGGGGAGCGGACAGGGCGTCAACCTGAAGATGCCGGGTGTGGTGCCATTGCTGGCTGCTCCTATGCTGGTTCAACAGGGTGTGCTCAGCAGTGACGCTCCTTTTTGTGAAGAGTGCGAGAAGTGCAAAGAGGGCGAGTGTCCAATAGATGAATCGCCTGCGGCTACTGCGTCGCCCGGCAAAAATATTTCCAGCGGTTTTGTACAGCAATCCGGTGGGGCGATCCCGGCAACGGCCAGTGGCGCTCAAGGGATGCCCGGCAGTGGCTGGGCCTCGACAGGCGGTGTTTCTCAAGAATTGCCTAACGTTGGCTCGTTGCCTATCAGTGGACTGGCCGGGATGGTTGATGTCGGCCAACTGTCCGAAGCAACCGCTAAAGACTATTTGAATATGGCCAGCGACAAGCTCAAAGGCTCGCAATCTGCGGATATGGACGCGCTATTCAAAAAGATGGGTAAAAAGTCATGAGCAAAAAACGCGTACAGGACTGGGTCAGAGACACGGCCGGAACACCGCTGTATGCCATCCTGGCCAATACCAATGGCGCGGAAGGTATTAAAGCTTATTACAGGGAAGATGGCAGCCGCACGCCTTATGGGCTCTATGCCAACACGCCCTATGCCAACTGGTTCGAGGTGATGCCAGTGATGGTGCAGCTCAATGAAGGCAGTCCGTTCCTGCGCTGGGTAGCAGAAACGCCCCTGCGCAATTGGGGCTGGCTGGCGCGTTCACCGCTGCCGCAGGCCGCTTTGGCCGCCCACCTTGCCGGTTTAACTCAGGTGATTATGCCCAGCGGCAAAGCGGTGTTTTTCCGTTACTGGGATGGTCGCTTCTTACCGGCTTACCTGCACTATTTTGGCGATGGATGGCGCACTATTCTGCCGGCGTTTTCCGATTACTGGGTAAACGGCGAAGTATTTACCTGTCCAGTAGATCCCACTGCGCAGGCCCTGGTTAGCCCGTGGTGGCAGGTGCCTCAAGGCATGGTGGACTCCCTGCTGGACGAAGATCCGTCACCGCTGATCGCCAACCTGCTGAACTGGTTGCGCGAGAATGAGTTTGAACTCTATCAAGCTGTGCCGGAACCGGTGCTGCGCCAGGTTGCGATGCGGCTGTACCCACAGGTCTGGCAACAGACGCCCGATCCGCAGAAGCGAACCGCACGGCTATCTCAGGCTCTGGTAGATACGTTGAATCGCCGTACTAATCCGTTCGAGGTGAGCACCTTTAACGTTTCCTCTTTTCGACCGTGAGTAATGGACTATGACGACCGAATATATTGCGAGTATTGATAATGCGTTGCTGAGCTTCAAGAACAAGACCCTGTTGACTAAAGAATATCGGCAGATCGTCAAGGAGTGGGCCACCGCCAGCAGCATTTCCGGAAGCTTGGGTGGGCCGACGCTGGAGATGGAGAAAACCCTGCGGCTCAACGACAGTAAAAAGGTGGTCTCTGAAAACGATCGCAGTTTTGAGAGCAGTGTGGTGACCTGCCCCAAGAGCGGTGTGATCACGGTGGCGCTTGCCTATGAGTCCACGCTTGACCTGCCTATTCCCGATGTGACCATCGAGATCTATGAAGATGTCAGTTTTGGCTTTGACTCGAAGGTGGCGACGAAACAAACCGATGAGCAAGGTGTGGCGCTCTTTCCCGGTTTGACCGCGGGCAAGAAGTATTACGTTAAAGCCACCGACACCCAGTTGGAACAGCACAATAACCAGATGCTGCAAGCCTATGACGGCCTGATGCTGGAGATGTACGATGCCTTGTCTACGCAATGGCAGGCCTATAAGCCGCAGTGGCAGCTCAGCCCTATTAATGCAGGCCTGTTGACCGCGTTGGGAGATGGGTTGTACGAGGGCATGTTCGGGCTGTGGGACGACGTAAAACTGGCCTACAACGTGATCACCGATCCCGCAAAATACGGACAGGAAATCTATGCGGGAGCCAGCAAGTATAAGGATCTGATCACCCAACTGGATGAACAGAAACTGAAGACGCTGCTGGAGGGCAGCAAGCAGATGACCCGTGAGCTGCTGGCGTTGTTCAATGACGAAGCCGGATTGTATCTGTTTATGCGTTCGGTGGTCATGCAATTGCGCATGTACCCGTGGGGGGCGTTGCTGGAGCCGATGGTGAAAGTAGGGGGTTCTATTATCGGTGATGCGCTGGTCGGCATTGTCTTCGGGGCGCTGCTGACCCTGGTGACCGCCGGGCTGGGCGTGGCGTTCCTGGTCTATAAAGTGGGCCGCTTGCTCAAGAAGCTGGGCAGCGCCATGCAGCATGTTTGGCAGGGTCTGAAGACGGTCCTGTTTGCCACCCTGGAGCTGGTCAAACGCTTCTTTGAAAAGACGCGTCTACCGAACCTCAAACGCCAGCCTAATAGCCGGTTGAAACCGGATAGAGAGAACCTGGTGGGGCCCAATCACCAGACTGGCCTGGTCGATAATTCGGGCACGGTGAAAAATACCCCCGCGACAGACGCGACGGGGAAATCCACGGTGAACTCGCAATGCACCGGAACAACCGGTTGCCCGGTCTCGCTGATCAACGGCGAGGAACTGCTCACCCTGGACGATGGGCAACTGATTGGCCTGACGCCCTTTATCTTCCAGCGTCAGTACCGCACCACTGCCGTTGAGTGCCCGTCGGTGCTGGGTTTTGGCTGGAGCCACAGCCTGCAGCATCAGGTGGAATTTGTCGGTGATGAACTACACTGGACCGATCATCAGGCCCTCACCACCATTCTGCCGTTGCCTACCGAAGTCTCCCCCAGTGGGCTTAACTATGTGGCCGGGGCTGCCGCCTATCTGGATGAGAAACCCGATAGCTACTGCCTGATGGCCGGTAGCCTGGACGGCTGGGTGCTGCATGTGCAGCGGGTGCCAGGCAAGACGACCGGGCGCATTACCGGCCTTTCACATCGCCAGCAGCACTTGACCCTGCATTATCATGAGGGCTTGCCGGTTCGGCTGAAGCACCCGGCCGGTGCTGCCTTGCAGTTCAGCTATCAGGAGTTACCGCAGGGTTGGCGCTTGACGCAACTGAGTCTGATCCCTGAGTCTGGACGAGAAGATGCAGCCTACTCGCTGATGACCTATGAGTACGATGAGCGGGGGCAACTGAGTGCCGCTATCAATGCGGCGGGAGAAGCCGAGCGTTACCAATATCGCGACGACTATGTGTTCAGCCTGCGGCAGTTGGCGGGTGGAGCCGAGTTTTACTGGGAATGGCAGGGAGAAGGCAAGCAGGTCCGTACCGTGCGCCACTGGAGCAACCTGCCAAACTTTGACCAGCGTTTTCTGTGGGATGAGCAACCTGGGGCCGTCACTGTAGTCCATCAGGACGGCTCACGGGAGACCTGGCAGCATGATACCCGCTTCCGTCGCCTGGTGAAAAAGGTTGACCCGGACGGCGCTACACACCACAACGAATATGGCGAACGTGGGGAGCTGCTGAGTGAAACCGACCCATTGGGCAACCGTACCGAATATGGTTATAACGGCGAACTGCAGTGCACCTGGGTGCGCACCCAGGACGGGCAGGAGACCCAATACCGTTATTCGCGGGGGCGGGTGGTGGAGAAAACCACCTGGAGCCTCGATCAGGAGGATAAAATCCGTGAACGCTATCGCTACGATACGCAGGGCAACCTAACGGAAGAAACCGATGCGTTGGGCAATACCTGTCACTATCAGTGGTCAGCGCAAGGGGCACTCAACGAGGTGCAATACCCGGATGGCAGCCGCGAGCGCTTCGTTCGCGATGCCTTTGGTCAAGTACTGGAGCATCATCAGCGTAACGGGCTGACTCACTATTATCGCTATAACCTGCTGGGACAGGTGATCCGGCACAGCGACAGCCCGCTGGACGACGCCGGGGTCAACGGTACCCGTTATACCTGGAACGCAGCCAACCGTCTGGAAGACATCCACTCACCGGACGGCACGGTGCGGCAGTACCGCTATAACGCCTACGGCAAGGTGACCAGCGAGCGTGACGAAAAAGGGCTCACCACACAATACGAATACCATCCAAACTCCCATCTGGTGAGCCGGGTCATTTACCCTGACCTCAGTCAGGTGGAATACCTCTATGACAACCCGAAGAACTTCGTCAGTGACATCATCAACCAGAACGGCGAACACCATCGGTTGGCCTATTACCCCAATGGCCTGGTGAGTGAAGAACACACCATTAACGGACGCCACTTCTTTTATGACTACGACCTTAACGGGCACCTGACCCAGCGCACCGAGTACGGCACCAGCCAGAGTGAACAGACCGCGCTGGTCACCCGCTATGAGCGGGACGCCGCCGGACGATTGGTGCGTAAAGTGTTGCCAGACGGCAAGGAAGTCAACTACGGCTACGATAGCTTCAACCGCTTGCGGCTAGTGGATGATGGGCATTGGCCGCTGGCCTACGGTTACGATGAGGCCGGGCGGTTAACGGAAGAGTATCAGGGTTTTGCCAGCCTGTTTTATGCGTATGACAGCGCGGGCAACCTGACACGCCAATGCCTGCCCGACGGCAACATTCTGGCCTACCAGTACCAGCAAGGGCAGGTCTCGCGTATTGCACTCAATGGTCAGGTGTTGAGTGAGCACCAGTATCGCGGTGCGCAGGAAACCCGGCGTATCACCGGCGAGGTGGTGAGCGAGTTTGATTACGATGGGCGACAACGCCTGCGCCATCAACAGGCCAGCGCCGTAGTCAAAGCGGAAATGGAGGGCGAGGCCCCGAACGTGACGCGGGTGATGCAGCGCCGCTATGAGTACGATCCGGCAGGTAACCTGACGCAAATCCTCGATCCGCACAAAGGCAACCGGGAATACCGCTACGATAAGCAACATCGCCTGACTGAAGCCTTGCACCACCCGATAACCTACCCCGAAGCCTTGCCGCAGGCGCTGCGCTGGCGGGGTGTCAGTGAGCAGTTTGCGCACGATGCAGCGGGTAACGTGTTGGGGAACGGTACCGCCTCCCGTGGAGCGAAAATCCGTGGCAATTTGCTTAAACAGAAAGGCGATACGCGGTTTGAGTATGACGAGTTTGGCAACCTGACACGCGAAGTGCGCAGCACCAAGCCACTGTGGGTACGAGAGTTCCGTTATGACTGCCAACACCGTCTGGTGGAGTTTATTGAACAGCGGCAGGGGCAGAAAACCCACTTCGCCTATGCCTACGATGCGTTTGGGCGGCGTATCCACAAGCAGGACTTGCTCGCTCAAAGGCCCGATGCCCTAACCCGCTTCTTCTGGCAAGGTGAGCGGATGGTGGCAGAATGCGCTGACGATGATAATATCTTTACGGCGGACGACCCAAAACCGGCGCACCTGGCAACCTATAAAAGCTACCTGTACACCCCCGGCAGCTTTGTGCCGCTGGCACAGTTGTTGGGGAAAGGGCGCAAGTCGGAGATTTACTACTACCTGACCGACCATCTGGGCACTCCGCAGGAACTGGTCAACGGCAAAGGACAGGTTGCCTGGAGTGCGGCGTACCGCGCCTACGGCAATCTGGCGGTAGCGTTCGTTGGCGCAGTGGTACAACCGTTGCGATTCCAGGGACAGTACCACGATGTAGAGAGCGGGCTACACTATAACCGGTATCGTTATTACTCGCCGGAGACTGCACGGTTTATCACGCCGGACCCGATTGGGCTGGCGGGTGGGCTGAACCAGACGCAATATGTGCCTAACCCAACTGGTTGGGTGGATCCGCTGGGGTTGACGAGCGTGCCGGGGAATTGCCCGCCTGCTACAGGAGAAAAGACTGCTAGTGTGGTTAATTTAGGGGAACCAGACATCCCGACAGTGGATTTAAATCCTCATGAAATAAGATATAGTCAAAGTTCAGTAAACAATGCTGGTGATTTAACAAAGAGTATGATTGAGAATGGTTGGAAAGGAGATCCAATCGATGTGGTAAGAATGAGCGATGGAGGGTTAACAACCATAGATAATACCCGTGTTTTAGCTGCATCTCGCGCCAATGTGAATGTTCAGGCTCGAGTGCATGATGGAAACTCACCTTTACCGACTGAATTTATTGAGCGATTTACGACTAAAAAAGGTGTCCCTGTTACATGGGAAGATGCGATCATGCTACGAATTGGAAAACAAAACTCCGGATATAGAAATACATACCCTAATGGCTCACCAATTATAGGCTCAATAGAATAAAATGGATAAATTTCTTACAAAAGACGAACTTCCAGAATGGTTTGAATACCCCATGGAATTCAATAGGATAGCAGAACAAGGATTGCTAGATTTTGACCCATGGATAATACTTCAAGGAGAAAGGCTAAGATCACGTTATGATGGAATAAAATCTAGATATCCATCAAGGCAACTAGTTCCATTCGCGAGGCGTGAGGATAATGATGACATCGCATGCTGGGATAAAGATAAACCAGGACGAGTAATAATCATTCATGATTTCGCTAACGAAGGATATGAGAATGTTATTGAATTTAGTGGATTTTGGGATTGGCTTCGCAGTGCATTAGAAGCTACCATTGAATATGATGGAGAATGAATGACCAATCGCGAAATTTGGATGGCGAATTATATTTTTTAATATAATAAAATTATGATAGTATTCATATATGTTAAATTTTTAGCTCGGGGACAGACCATCCCCGAACTTATGTTCAAGCTACTCTAGGTTAGGCCGAATCCGTCATTCACTCGCAGATAAACTTCGCCGGCACTGTAGCCGTTAGCCACACACCATTATCAGCTTGGTAAAATTTAAAGCCATTTTGGTACATGGCCAATGCATTTAGTGTTAATACAACAGGTTTACCATGTCGCTGGCCAACCGCTGTTGCTGTAGTTATATCAGAGGATAGATGTACATACTGACGGGAGCCTGCGATCAAGCCATCTTGATGAATTGAATTGATAAAACGTATTGCTGTGCCATGGTAAAGATACTGTGGTGGAGTTTTTTCCTCATACTTAATATCCACTTGCGGTGAGGAGTGTCCCTGTACAGCACGGATATAGCAGCCATCGTCAGAAATAGAGAAACGCTTCTTGTCACTGTTCTCCACAACCAATTTTATCAACTGTAAGTTAAGTATCCTACCCTTTTGGGTCGCACAGGTGATAAGTGAGTCGATGCTTACCCACCCCTCACTGTCCAGAGTTAAACCGATAGACTCTGGTTGATGACGTAATACATAACTTAAAAATTTACTTACTTCTTGATTTTGACTACTCATTTCAGATTCCTGGTTTTTAATATCAGCATAATACCTAGTAGCCTATGGTGGAGTTAATAAAGATATCAAATTTGGAGTGATTATGCGAAAAGATAAAGTTTCTGGAAGAAGGAAGTTACTGGGTTTCTACTGAATGGTAGGATGGTGTAGTGGTCAACAAAAACTGGCCACAGTTTTAGAGTTTTCCCAGAACAGTCGTTCTGATTCATCCGGTGTCAGCCCACCATTATATTGATGAGGCCGCAACTGGCTATAATAACCCGTTATGTATGTTGTTATGCTGTGCTGAGCATCCGTAAAATTGCTATAACCGGTTTCGGGTACCCACTCTGTTTTCAGACTATGGAAGAAGCGTTCCATAGGACTGTTATCCCAGCAGTTGCCCCGTCTGCTCAAGCTTTGTTTTATTTGATACTGCCACAGCAACTGCCTGTAATGAGTGCTTGTATAATGACTTCCCTGATCAGAATGGAACAGGATGTTCGCCGGTTTATTTCTGCGCTCCCATGCCATCGATAACGTTTTTCCTGTCAGCGACGAGTTCGGGAAAAACGATATCGCCCAACCCACAGGATTACGTGCAAACAAGTCCAGAACAACGGCCAGATAGGCCCATCGTTGCCCTGGTCACATCACCACACCAAACCTGGTCAGGCTCCGTAACGGCAAACTGTCGATCCAGATAGTTCGGGATATCAACATGCTCTTTTGACGTCTTTTTATAACGGAGTCCAGGCTGCTGGCAGCTGATTATATTCAGGGCTTTCATTAACTTCGTTGCGCGCCAACGGCTAAGGCTTAAGCCTCTTGCTGTCACCATGGCAGCAATACTCCGCGCCCCGGCTGAACCATGACTGGCCTGGTGCACCTCACGCACTGCACTCAACAATACCACTCGCGAGGCATCGGGCATTTTTGGCTTACGCCAGTATTTATAACTGCTACGGTGGACCCCGAACACGTTGCACAAAGTGGCAACAGGAAACCGCTTCCTGAGCTTCTCAACTAACGAGAATTTTTCAGGGAGTCTGACATCAAGAGAGCGGTAGCCTTTTTTAATATATCGTTTTCCATTTCAATACGTTGGATCTGTTTTTTTAGCTCACGTATCTCAAGTTGTTCTGGCGTCATCGGCATTGCTTTAGGCGATTTTCCTGCGCGTTCTTCTTTGAGCTGACGAACCCACTTATCCATCGTGGAAACGCCCACGTTCATAGCCTTGGCAGCACTGGCGACGGAGTAATTTTGGTCGAGCACAAGTTGTGCGGCTTCAAGCCGGTATTCAGGGCTAAAAGTTCTTCTGGTACGACCGGTCATGAGGTCACCTTTGGTAAGTTGAGGTGATGATATCACCTCTGTTCAGGTGGCCAAATTCAGTATGTCACTACATCTGAAACAGGTGGGGCCTAACTTACAGGTAAACCAGGCAGTACTGATTGGATGCTTACGAGTATGGCTGAGCACGGATAAACGTTGTGCGTCAGCCATTATCATCAATTTATGTGGGGTGTGGGGTTCCAATGGCGCTCACGACTATACCGAGCTATTGTTCAATCAACACCACCAACCACAGACCTGTTTGCGAAAATCGACAAAGCACACGCCTTCCTTAGATACTTACAACGAAGCGATATTGCCTCTATCAAAATGTTATTAATGCTTTTTGGTGATAATCAATTCAGGTGTCAAACATTCCTGCAGGCTCAAGCCACCGTGAGTGTAGTAATCACCGGCTTGAAACAAAGAAATCCCTGGAGCCATGGTAACCGTCACTGCAGGGTTCCAATGCCACGGGCACTGCAAATATTCGCTCTGCACATTACCTTTCAAAATGGCGCAGCGGGGAGTACGTAGTTGAGTCATATGCTTGGTCATATCAGCTTTAGGAAGCTTATCGGGGGCCCAAATCCAACCGTGATCGGTCACTACATGTATCCTACCCCATCCGGCATCAAGCAGGTTCACAATCCGATCGACCACACCTTTCAAGGCAAGATCGATATATTTCGGCAAACTTTGCTGACGCTCATGGCCCAAGTTATCAAGATCTCCACATTGTACCCAGGCTTTTCCTTGTTCAGGTTCACCGCAATCTTGCCCATCAAGGTACTGCCAACCCATTTGAGCTAATCCCTTTTTAAAATAATGGGACGAGAAAGAAGCCCCCGAATCGGTAAATTGAGGAATGAAATCTTCACTATCCAGATCACCGCTCAGTTGGAAGCTAAGAGGAGTAACCGCAGCCTTAGCCGTGGCCGTCAAACTTGGTAGTGCACTCCAGCGGCTCTTCAATTTCACCTGTAACATTGATTGCTCCAGTACCCCCTTCAGGCGATGGCCTACATCCAAGCGCAAACCATCGACAAAGAATAGCACTGTACTCGTCCCCAGGTACTCAGCACCAGGCTCTTGTACACTAGTGCTACCAGGATACCCTTCCGTCTTGACCAGTTGCTGAAAGTGGAGAGTCACCGCCTCAAGCCAAGGAGTATAAAGCTTGGCTAACAGCTGAGCTGCTAATTGCTCCATAGTTCCCTCGTTCGCAATGGTCATCACCTGCAAGGCAAGATCATCTGTCTGCCATACTTTTTCTTGGTAATGTGTAGCCATGGTAGTGATATCCGGCCCACCTAATGGCTGGTAGGTCAGTTCAGCCAGCGCGGTCATAGGAGCCAACATACGAGCCCATGGAGATAGTCCCAAGCTAGCCCATATCCATTCACGTCTAGGAGCATGCTCTACCTCTAGCAATGCCAGTTTAGCCCGAATATGGGAAACATCGTCCGATACTAAGCCGGTAAGAGCATGCGCCAACTTCTGCTCTTCGTGCTGATTGACAAAGGGGTAATGAGCAGGATCAAACAACAGTCCGGTGGGCTGTACCTGATGCAGAGCTTTCACCAACAAGGAATGGTGGGCGGCAGTATCAGTAAAACGCTCCCATACGCCTTGCCAGGGGCCATCAGCCTCACATAGAAGAGGTAACATTGCGCCCGATTCTACGCTGGCAGGGTCAACACCAAATGCATCTCTGCTCTGACCACAAAAATGCTGCCACTGGTTGGTTTTTTTCCATTCTCCTTCAGTCATTTCTGGAGCATTGAGCCAAGCCAACATATTCTTGATGGGGTCACCACCGGCAAGAGCATAAAGATCACTTGCCTCAAGACGCTTACCCTGCAAGCTGGCTGCCTGCTCCTCAAGCAAGTCAGGCAATACCTCCAACATTGCTTGTTGAGTTCGGCCATCTTTGGCAATATCAAGTTGTAAACCCACTTTGGGATTACTCAAGAAAGAACCCACGCTCCAATCCCGCCCGGCAGTGTTATAGACCCACCAGCCCCCCCTGTATTGCAGCTCAGCTAAAGGCTGCAACGAAAGGGGACATTGGTCGATGGCTCGCAAATCTTTACGACCGACACCTGGTAGATAAAGGATTGGTACGGCGCCTGTAGGTAAAGAGTACTGCGGCAAAGTGCCTGCAATCATGCATTTTAGCCAGATAGCTGGGCCAGTACGCTCATGGGGCAGGTAGGAACCCAACTCCAGTAATTCAGGAAGGTATCGTTTGATCACCGGCATAGCAGATTGCCACTGGCATGCTTCATCGGTCCAGATCACCACTGCGGGGGATACTTGCACCTGGGAGTTATAAAGAGCGCACTCGCGTAATTGGTTGACAAGATAGTCAATAACTTGCATGGGATTCTCAATACTGATCCGCCAGGGAAGCTAAACTTCCCAGGCGGATCAGTTCGTTATAAACAAAATGTGACTTTCCCGGCCCAAAACACCAGGGAACAGTCGCCGTTGAAATAATCATTATAATGCCCAGTTCAAATCGGATGATGCTCATCCCCCTCACCCCTTGCCAACGTTTTACACCCAGCAGTCAGTTTGGAGTTAATATCAACTGAACAAAAGGAGGATCCAAACTGGCTACCGGTAACGATGCTAAGGTCAGGGATCATAGGTTCCTCTTCACGTTTAGTCACTGAGAAATAGAATGCTTAAAGACAAGGTTCGGCCAGTTTATAATTATGCTCATTCCCCTCAGGTAAGGGGAATGCTGCTAAGATTAACTCTACCATCTGATCTGTACGTTTTGTGATATTAGCTACGGTCCATACTTCTGCTTTCGCAAGAGAATTGTTCAAAAATAGGCCGTTGCGATAGCCTACTGGGCGCCCCTGGCGATTGGCCCTATCTCGTTTTTCTACAAAACTCTTGTTACCCAGCGTACTGTTGTAACCGGAGATAGTAAGATTACCGAGCTGATGTACATATTGCTGACGATAGTGTTCAGCTAATGCCTTATCTCCCTGTGCAATCATCGCCACCCACTCATCAGGAATATTTTCACCTTGCGGGAAGATATGCTCAATGGTCCAAACATACTGCTTTCCTTCCATGGCCCACAAATCGACCGCATACTCCTTAGTCATATGCTGTTCTTCCAGGGCACAAAGGATAAAGCGGCAGACTCCAGTATTCTCTTCATAGAGATTGCCAGCAAGGGCCTCTTTAAACTGCTCATCACTGGCACTAACACTACGAAGAGTATTTGCAACTTTGTGGTAGACCTGTTCAGCGCAGAGAGGGCGAACCGAATCGGCCAACTCCATAAAAATGCGAGTCAAATCGCGGGTTGCAGGATAATCTGTTGTGTTACGCCGCACGAAAAAGGCAATAAGCAGATTAACCACCTGCTCCAAATGTGCGTTCGTCAGCTCCATGGAATCACGCCGTGAAAACAGTAACAACAACAGCAGATAGGACGGGGCAGCTTGTACACGACCCAACTTTTGCAACAACTGCTCAAGATGCGGCGCATCCGATAACCTGTGATGACCAATAAGCTGAGCATAAAGCGCTGAATGGTGCTTCATTTTCACCAGAAAATCCTGAGCATCATGACCAATGATCTTTTCGTAGATCTGGATAAGGTTGGATTTAGTCGCGACAGGAACGGGGAAAATATCCTTTAGCTCGGCGCGAAAAGCATTGTAGTAGTGACGGAAAAAACGTTCCTGAACAGCATAATCATCCCCCAAAGCAGCAATCACTTGGGTCCAGCTATTAAAGTGATTTTCTATCTGCCCTTCATCAAGTTGTTCGAGTTTAGCTAGGAGTTTATTTTTTATCAGATCGATAGCGGTTAACGGCACTCCTCGGTTATTGAGTGACTCAAATAGGGTATAGGCATCTGAGTGGCTACCTACTTCAATCTTAACTAGAGATGCGGAATTGACTTTCTCCAACAGGTCATTTAACGCAACTATAGGTTCAAGAGGCATACTCAGTTGAGATTGTTCGAACAAATAATGTTCGATACGCCCGATGAAGTGCCGATACGCTTTAACTACTCGGCGCTTACCTGCATTGGGTTTTGCCTCTACCTCAGCAAGAATGCCCGCCATATTCAGTACAACCCTATAGTCTTGCTGATTATAATTCTGTACCTGTGGTACCAATCTAGGTTGTTCCGCCTTTTTCTTGAGCACTAACTTGTGTTTGAGGTTATACAGCTCAATCTGCCTTTCCATGGTTAAATCAGGTTGGGCTGAAAACACAAAATAAATGGCCGCAAGCAAGATAGATAGAGTCGTCATACGCTGCTGACCATCAACCAACTCAAGTTGCTGGACCGATAGAGCATCGGTGCTCTGATTAATGCAGATGATAGAGCCCAGAAAATAGTGCAGATCGTTTTCTAACAGATCATCAAACAGGGCGTCCCATTGCCACTTACCCCAGGTGTACTCCCGCTGGTAACGGGGGATGGCATATATCACCCCCGCTTCAATATCGAGCAAGGTAGAAACAGGATAGTTGTGAACCGACTTGATCATGATAGTAACTCCCGGGCAGCCTTTTTCTCCGTTAGCGATAAATAGTGATCATTGATACGAGCACCTTCTTTTTCGCCATATTGCAACCCCAAAGAGTACCAAGGTGCGGATTCGACATCATTGCCTCTATCCTTGTTCCAGTTAATATTGGGTTTAATGCGCAGGATCCCAGCCCCCTTCTTGCCCACATCGTCCACTTTTAGGAAGGGCCGGATATTGAGGCGCACACCGTCGTTGAGATCCGGCTTCCAGCCAATGGGCTGCTCGGCTAGCGACTTCCAACGCACAAAGATATCCAAACCTTTCTCGCCTACCAGGATCGCTTCAAGACGCTGTTGCAAGTTCTTGGCTGCGGTCAGACGCTCTTCGGCACCATCTCGACCCTCGTTAAGTCCCTGCTGCTGGATCTTGATCCAGTCGCCCAAATAGGTGTGCGTCAGCAGTTCTAACCCAGGACGGTCAAGCTTGTGATAGTTAACCAGGGCGGCAAAGCCATCTTTCAGGCCATCCCAGATATGCCAGATAAAGGGTCTGTGCTGGAATAGCTTGCAGTGCTGTTCAAAAAACTTATCGCGCAGCCAAAGATCCAGGCTCTTGCTGCCCACCGAGACAAGCAGTTTATCCAGCGCCCCAGCCTTCCAGTCATCTTCATAGGCAGCCACCAATAGCTTTTCTAAGCGAGTATGGGCAGGCGCTTCACCATGTACAGCCGGTAAACAAACAATGCCATCTTCATCGACGAAAGAGTTAAGCTTGGCAGCCTGCTTAACTAGTTGACGCTGCTCGTCGGCTAGTTCCATCTGCTCATCAAGTTCGGTAGGCCATTGGTAACCCAACATCCGCGCCACTGCAACTTGTAGCACTGTGTCATCAAAGCGCACTGGCCCTTCTTTGGTCCATTTACTTTCCTCATCCCAAATTACAGAAGAACAGGGATGCCCGTGGAAGATCCATTGTGTAGGATCATCAGAATAAGGTTTCGGAAGTCCTTGATTATAATTTTCCTTTGATAACTTCCTCCAATGTTCAATATCGAACAGTGCTTTTTCAAAAGCACTATTGGTTGGTTTTAATGATGTATCAAATTTCCTTACTTCTTGTGAATACAAACCGGACATACCAAACTCTACTATTGGCAGAAGGTCATTGCTATTATTTGGAACTATTACGGTCATATTGCTATCAAACTTTTCACCAATATATATAGCACTTGGTAAAGAGGCCATTTGACTAATGCCTAATCCATATTTACCCCAAGCCTTTAGACCTTGCTTCCTCGCCAAGCCATCGCCTCTATCTCCCCAGTAAAGGACATACTGTAATCCACCGAAATGTAAGTTTCGTTCAAATGTACTCTGATAATAACTCCACTCCAAAAGAAGCTCACTAAGCTCCCAGAATGATCTGCGTACCCGACCATCATCGCCTGTTTTAATCCCTTGGACTGATTTAGCAAAAGCTCCGACGTTCTGATAGTTAATCTCATTGAAAGAAACTATTGATTCAGGGTTTTCAAGTAAACTTGCTTGAATCTCGGCATTAATAGCCGCTGAAAGTAAAAAGCTCGCTTTTTCCTCTGCCGTTTTCAATTCCGCCACATCCACTCCACGCATTAGTGCATTTTTATGAACTACACCCTTGCTAAGGATAAACAAGATCACTTGAACCACTTCACCACTAATAGTTTCAAAAGCCCTTGCCCCCAGGCGGGCCAAAAGGTTCCAAGCCTGCTCTATCAGTAGTTTTTCCCGAAACTCCATATAACTGATCGAAAAAAGCCATTCTTGCGGTAATACAATGGTTGAGCTTCCCCCTGGAGCATTAAAGTCAAGGCAACGCTCCAGGAACACAGTTGCCAAGTTGACTTTGGCTTCTGGATAGTAACTCTCACAAAACTCCTGCAGAACAGAACTCTGTTTTCCTCGTTTTAAATAGGGTACATTTGTGGCCACAAGATGGTAGCTGCCCGCAAGCAATTGAGCCGCCAATGCCAATCCCTGCGCGGCAATACGGGTATCCTGACTTTCATCAACACCATTGGCCTGAGCGGCTAATAGCTGCAGCCAAGGGGCGGGCTTGCCTACCTCTTTCCCCTTATACTGAGCGCTTTTGATATCAATCAGGCTACCAAGTACAGGGGCATCTTTAAACTGGTGTTTAAGCCAGGTCAGCGCAGATTCAAGCTCTGGGTTTTGCTTAGCAAGCTGCTGCCACTCTTGAGCAGCAGCTTCTACATCCTGCCCTGAGCAGGCCAGTTGCAGGGCGGGTAGTGGACGATAACCGCTACTACCTGGGAAGCGCCAAGCCTCCAGCGCCATAGCAAAGGCTGCGATCTCGATGCAGCGGCCATCAAGTTCCAATCCATGAAGGTTTTGTCGCAGTACCCGATCAATGGCGGTGTTGACATCAACTTCTTCCAACTGCATACGCATCGGCACTAGCATCAAGAAAAGCGCTACCAAAAAGTGGCCGGAGCCACAGCAAGGGTCCAACGCTTTGAGTTCACCGATCTCTTGCGGCCAAGCGTCATACCAACCACCGGCCGGTTGCCACAGCTCGCCTTGTTCATCACTGACTTTTACAAAGCGCAGATAAGAGAGCGGTACACCATCGATAGCAGCGCGCTCACGCAGCTCCAGCTCATCGCTGGCATAACGCAAGTGATCCTGGGTCAAACGACGTTTAGCCCACCAAGCGCCAAGGGCATTATCGAGTAAAAACGAGACCATATAGGGCTCGGTGAATAGCTGAGTCACCGGGCTAAGTTCATCTGGCCCAATCGGTACACCCGAATCATTGACCTCTTTTTTACGCTTGGTCTGCCAAAACTGGTAACACCACCCCAAGCTATCCTGGGCCTGAAAAATAGCGGATGGTAGATTGTTAATCAGCCCTTCTAAAGTTCGCTGATGGTTGATGGCAAGACGCACCTCAAGCACGGGGGAATCGACCCGAAACACTTGAGGTAACATTCTAGCGGCTAAACGACCAGCCAGTTCCCAGGCACTGGCACACTCGGGTTCCTCTTCAAGCAGCTCTGCGCACTCATCCAGAGTGACCGATGTGTGGGGGTCATACATCAACAGATTATTTTGCTCAAGGAAGCGAGCAAATAGCATTCGGTGCCACTGCTCGTAAGCCATTTCGGCCAGCAGGTGCTTCGTCTCCTGTGCACCGTTGACTGCAAGATTGTCCCCTAACTGTCGGGCATGGGCACGCAGGCGGTTACGCAGCTTGCGCTGAGCCTCGTTTAAAAAGGTTGGCGCGTTTGTATCACCAATGCCTAAGCGCTCAATCTCTTCATGACAAGCGGTTTCGACTACTTCGCGGGCAGTCAAAACGGTACTTTCTAACTGGTTTCTTAGGGTTTTATCCAGGGATTGTCTCATGGTATTCACTCGATGGATCAGAGCAGATTGGTTTGTCCCAATCGTCACTATCAGGGAGTAAGCGCACCGGCCAGATTGCCAGTGCGCCGTAAGTAGCTTAATCGCTTGGTTGCTATGCGTTAACTGACACGCACTGGGTTACCTTGGTCCAGTTCGCTACGCACCTGTGCTTCTACCTGTGCAAGCCAGTCTTTCAGATCTTGCTCTGATTCAATTAACGGTTTAGGCAGCGAAATATGGCGCACCTTAGGCTTGAGTAGCGTTACGGCATCATTCAAAACCTTGGCAAAGTAAGAGGGCAAGGCAGCGATGCGATCATTCCACCCCTGCCAGGAGCAGTTATCCAGACTCTGTTGCACCTCGTCCAAATTTCCCAACTTGAGGGCAGGAAGCTTGGCAATACCATGTTTTTTAAGTAAATCACTCTGCTGATCGCCGTTGAGTTTGGCCCAACTGGAGTCAATCTCCAACTCGCGGTAGCAATCGTGATAGCATTGCTCATAGCGAGTGCAGTGGGCGGTGATGGCATCACGCAGGGCGGTAAGCGCCTTGGCTAGCAGTGGCTGTACTGGCGATGGACTTTGCAGCAGGGTGCGCCCTGCGCGCAAGGCTTCGCACTCACTATTGAGTTCGCTAATAACAACTAACTCGCGGCAATACGGCAATAAGCTTTGCAGGTTGTACCACTGTTCATTGCGTTCAGCGACCAGTTCAAGCTGGTTCTTCCAGCTTTCGTACTCCGCTTGCAGCTGGTCTTTGCGGTTGTAGGCCTCAAGTAGTTGATCGTTACCAGACAGTACAAGTAGCTCATCGATGCATTGGGTGCTTGGAGGCAATGGCAACGGCGCTTCACCGCCCAAACGACGGGCCAACGCCTTAGCACTTTGCAGCGCCTCGCCGAGCTTACTGCTCTCTTCCCCGGCATTGCAGGGCACACCAAAACTGTTGATCAAGCTACGCACCAGGATAAGCTCCCTCTTACTGATAGTAACAGTCTCGGGGCGGAACTGAGTCTGGCCAACCTGAGCGCGTTCTAGACTGCGGGCATCGGTAGGATTAAGTTTGGCATCACTGGCTTTGATCACTCCAGCAGCCAACATGGCAAAGAGAGCACCATCGATAGCATCACGGGACCAGCCATAGGGAGCTTTGCCAAAGCGTTCACGCACTTCGGCACCTGTTTTCATCACACCGATAAATTTTTTAACTTCGCGGCAGACCGGATGGGCTTGTGCCTCGCCCTGGTAGTCCACTGCCTCCAGAGCATTTTCGCCCCCTTCACGGCTAGCACGGTCATAGACCTTGGCCCAGCCCTTGTGATCGGCCATATCAAAGTTTCGATAGAGGCGAATACAAGCTGTTTCGGCCCCTTTTTGCAACTGCTCACTCAGAGTATCGCCACCTACTTCACTGCCACCGGAAAGACGCAACCACATCAGGGTTTCCATCTCGGAGGTCAGGCGTTTAACCTCCGCCTCAGCATTCCGCTGGCTGGACATCATGGCGGCACGCGCTTCTTTACCGGCTTCGGTTATTACCGCGTTTTGTTTGACATCCAAGGTCATGGTAGCCGCTTGCTTGTCGACAATAGCAGCATTCAAAGCGCTTTTACGATCGGACGGAATATAAAGGTAGAGTGTGCCGTTATCGGCGCTGTCCGCACGTGCCAGCTCTTGTAATTGTCTCTCTGGCAGAGAGGGAGCCCACACATAGAGCTTCTCTTGAGAATCTTTAGGCAAGTCATCACCAAATTCCACATTCAACGTACGGCCTTCAGCCACCCCCCCTTGCGTCAATCGTACTTGGCTCACCAGTTTGCGTACCACTGAGTGTACCAATTGATTACGCAGGCCATCCAGCCGAGCCGGGTCTGCCCGTAGCTCTGCCTGCTGCTGGCGATACATGTCGTACCATTGCTGGCTTTCTGCCGTTTGCAGACGATACTCTACGCCACCGGCAGCCTGAACCGCCATAATGAGCGATGCCTTCTCAAGAGCCTCCAAGGCCTTGTTTACCCGGGGACGTAATTCATGCTTTTCCGTATTCAAATCTTCAAGCAGCAAATCGGCTAAGGTTTCGGCGGTTGCATGAATGCCATAGTCAATCTCACTTGGTAGTTTGCTGATCATCAAGATCAGCGACAATGCTCGCCCCTGTAACACTTCCTCATGAGAGCCGTCTTTGAGCTTGCCAATCTCGGCATAGATCTCCTGCCCCACTACCCCACTGTTTACCAGGTCATTGACTATCTGGTCGTAGATAAAATCTGCAGGAATAATACAGCCAAGGAGTTTTTCGGCACCAAAACGAGTCGCCTCATGGGTAATACGCAGTTGGTTACGCAACTGAGAGCCGGTACCGGTTTTATCTAAAGCAGGCAGTAGTTTTTCCCAAAAACGGCGGCGTACCGGCAACAGAGGATAGTCGGCTACCATCCAGGTCTCATCATCTCGCTGGTGTTCAAACTTGCTACCACGCAGATGACGACTGATCTCACCTAGATTGGTTTGGAACAGAGAATTTATGACCCCTTTGGCGCTCTCTTTTTTCTGCAGTATCACCTTACGAATGACCGCATCCACATCGGTATCGGCCAATTGAACCGTCACGACAAAACGGCCCATCAAACGCTGCAGGTTAGGGGTATCACTGAGGGCGCTCTGACCGGTGGCCACAAACAGCAGGCGGGATTTGAAACGACTCGCCTTACAGCAGGTTTCAATCACCTCTTGTACATCGAAAGCACGATCTTCATCCCCCCCAACATACTGCTGCACTTCATCAAGAACAACCAAGGTCAAAGGAAGTTGACCATTGCGCTCAAGAGCCTCCATCACAGCACCAACCATCTCATCGTTGGTGATGTCTTTCACTTCGGGGAACTGAGCACGAAGCACCTTGAACATATCTGGTGTAGTGGTAGCCAAGTCTGAGAAATGTGACAAAAGAGCTTGAGCCAGCACAGGAGAGACATAGAGGTTACGCAGTTCTTTTTGCCATGCATCGAGATCCCCTGAAGGCTTAGCATGCAGGCGAACATACTGCTGCACCTCTTCAAGGACTCCTTGGGATTTTAGCCACATAACAAAACGAGCCAAATGGTATTGCTCTGGCAAACCGACCGACTTGAAGATGATAGAGAGAAACGCTAGGCGCACGTTGCCCCGTTTACCCGCCCCTAGAGTACCAGAAGCAGCATGAAGGCCTTGGTATTCATGGGATAGACGCTCAAGTTTAGCAAACTGCTCACGAATACCCACGGGCAACTCAGCCAAGCTCAGTGGGTCTGCGCCATCCGGGAAACGTTGGTTGGTCCAAAAGGTGCGAAGCATCTTGGCCAAATGAGATTTACCCGACCCATAGAAACCGCTGATCCAAACCCCAGACTGCTCGACCTTCGCCTCTAACTTGCTCAAGTATGCCGTCAGAATTTTCTGCATACCTGCTTCATAGGCACCATCACAGACAAAGGTTTTCAACTCGTAGCGCAGAGTAGCAAATGACTCGGCACTCTGGTCATCGTTTACAACGGCAACCCCATTGTTTGCTAACTCTGATTGCAGTGGGTCGTTAGTGTAAATCTCTCTATTTAACATCCCGAATTCCTTGTTATTCGTTATGGTGGCAGATGGCGGTGGCATGATAGCCCCAGCCATCCTTGGCATCCAAAAGACTGAAATTGTTATCGTGATATTCACCGGGGAAGAAGACGACTAGCTTCCCTTTTATCGCTGGAGAGAGGGCCTTTACCAGCGCTGAGACAGAAGCGAATCCAAACAGAGTACCGGTGCCTAGCAAGGCCACCACATCATTGCCCCCCAGCGCCTTATCGACTTCAACTTTCAGGCGCTCAGCTAACTCTTCGGCAAAAAATTCATAACTGCCCACCAACAACTCAGGCTCATCGAAGTAGGCTTCTGCATAGTCGTGCTCCCCCATCCACTTGGCGAAACCATCTGTGATATCCAGTAACTGCCAACGGTGGCCATTCTGCTCTACCACCAGTTGAAACTCTTGAACGCGGGCGCGTAGCTTGAGCTCATCCTCTTTGTGGTAAACCACAAAGACTGCTCGTTCCTCGGCTGAGAGCACCGCTCGCCAGGGCACAGACATATAGATTGCAAAACGCTTAATCAATTTCGAGAGGCGATCGCTCATGCCTTAATTCTCCTCAATAGTCCAGAGTGGGAAACGCACTTCAACGATGCCACTGGCCTGCTTATAACTGATCACTTCGTGCAGTGATGCCATATAGGCCAACTCGAACCCTTGCGCAGGCTCTAATCCTAGTAGTTGAAACCAGGAGGTCTGAAAAAGACCTTGCCCAGACTTACCTTCACAATGCCCCAGGAAGAGTGCAAAAGCCGCATTGACATAAGTAACCACAGGGTTAGTTCTAACCTTTTTTACTTTGCCATGTAAGAGTCCAGCCTGGGTCCAACTGCCATTGATGTTTTGGGCAAATGAGCGCAATGACACTGGACTAAATCGGCTCGGTTCCGGCGCTGACAGAATATGTTCAACCTTTTCACGCTCTAACACCTGCCCTATGGGCGTTGTGCTGATCAAAGCTTGGGTTTGCCTGAGTAGAGGATCCCTGACCAACGCCAATTGCAACGCCAACAGAGGTTGCGCCTCTTCAGATCTATCCCATAACTGACGAAATACTCGAAACAGCGGGATCTCGGGTGATATACCATAAAGATCAACCAGATGTCGGAAGGTCAGCTTGCGAGCATTACCGCTACTTTTATGGAGTCGATTGAAAAGCTCTATATCCTGCTGGTAGTCATACCGGGTTGCTTCACAGGGACGGGCATTCAACAGGGTTTTGAGCTCTGCATACATCAGGCTACGAGCGGAGTGGGCACCACTCTTACCAAATTTAAAGCCCAGTCTCACTAGGCGTTCATCGCTACTCATAAATCCTCAATGGCGCTCAGTTCATACAGTCAAAGAAGCATCATTCTACCCCTGAGAGGGCCATAGCTCTACGAAACTAGGTCACCAAATCGAACATTTATGCTGTATGGCATAAATGCATCCACCACAGGTGGCCACTCCACGGTGACTACGTTTTACCAAATACTATGAATGAAGTGTTGCTGCTTTAGTGCATTTGAGCAATTTTAATGCAACATGCCATATCACGCTAAGTTGCAATGAAGTTGCCGCCCTGCGTTATTTAAAAATCGAATTATTCCTTAACTTTGTTGGACTAACGTCAAACTCTAATTCTGATGGGCTAATGTTAAAAACTACCCCGCGCTTAAAAATAACGATAACAGTATCATCATAGGGAACTTTCAGCAGCCTACACAGCTCTTTTAGGTCATCTTCATCCATCGTTCTTTTATAAGCATCCTGCTGCCTGGATAAATTATAAACACTGAAGATAACCGCCATAAGTCGCTTATCATCCGTACGTTCCCCCCCACCAGGATTGACGACCTGATTGAATTCGAGTTGCATGCCATAATTGAGCTTCTCGATAAACGATAAGGTTCGTGCCTTTGCACAGCTCTCAGTGAAATTATCATAGGTAGCTCCGTTTACCCATTGGGCTTTTATCCAGTTTTGGTGATCCCCCCTGAGTGCTCTGCCACTTTTGATAAAGGGGCCATTATCCTTAAGATACTCTTCCCGAATAAGTTGGATAGCCTCTAAAATTTCATTACCCAAGCCATAGCCACTAAAGTCTGGTGCAATTTCATTCAGATTTGCAGGAATAACGTGGTAGCATTCAGTTGAATAAATAAAATGATCTGGGCTTTGCTGTCTACTTTGGCTGATTGAGGTGGTGTTAACCATCAGCCCACGGTCAAAACCAATGACATCGTAGCGTTCACAGATGCGTTCAAACTGTTGTTGTAAAGCAACAAAATCACAGTGCTCGGATTGACTCTCAAGATGATTGAGCAATTCGCTATAAGCGCCTATAGCATCTAGGTTTGTATAATGAATAGCAAGGGTATTGCTATGATAACCGCAAGCACGACCAATATTCGCTTGAACGATAGCTGCAATACTAGAGATAGTACTATCCCAGCTGTTGATTAGTTCCTCTTTCATCTTTGAGCCAAAGTTTATCCCAGCTCGAAAACCTGCAACTGTGATAGCGATAAGCTTATCATCAAAGAGGCTTGCTGCTTCATAGGCATGCTTAAAGTCCTGAATAGTGCCAATCTCATATTCTTCAACACCAGATAACTTTTGACCAATGATGAAGATCTGATCTTCATCGATCCCTTGATCTAGCAATATTGCTTTGGCCTGTGAAGCTGAACCGTTGGGCACCCGGATTAGACTCCAACCAGGCCCTTGGTGTTCACAAAACTGTCTGATAAACCTGCGTCGTAACAATGAATCCTGGCAAAAATCTCGTTGAGTCGGATCCAGTTTCACAATTTGATGGTGCTTGTGCATGCTACGTATGCCGTGATAGTCTCGGCTGGTTTTATGGAACACCAACTGGGTATGATAGCTATGTTTTAGAATGGAGTCGGACCCAGAGGAATATAGAGCACTAAAAGGGGTTGCTGAAATAAAGGCAATTTTACAACCAATGTTTTCACTATCAAGGTAGTTGAAAATTTTACCATAGCGAATACCCTCTTGATTACTACCATAGTGACATTCATCGATGATAATTAACTTCGGTGGTTGATGTTTAAACTCAGTCTCCAGTGACTGCCTGAAATTGGCAAAATTGCTAATTACCATATTGGGAGAAGTCGAGAAATCATTCTTTGCTTGCTCCAATAGAGAGATGTCCGCCATTGTTACCAAATATAAAGTATCTTTGAGTTTCCTTCGGTCACATAAATCAAAATCTGACAAAGAATCGCGTTGTAAGCAACTCATAGCTAATGCAATCCCTGACTTTCCTGATTGCATTTCAGCGGCAACAATAACAGCCCTAGCACCACCATTAAAATAATTAAATGCACGATAGGCTGCATCTTTTTGATGTGCAAAAACATAGTTATTGAGCACTAATCCTATTCGCTCTCGATGTCGCTTCGCCATCATTTTCATGATATTACCTTGCCTAATTAAACATTACGCTGCTGTTCGGAAAACTGTGATTCATCATAGATAGTCGTTTCATAATCGGGTAACTGATTAGCTGCATTTTTCAAACGACTTATCTCAGCATTATACTCGCCACGTTTAAACAAAACGAACATAGTATCATCATAGTCAACACTGAAATATTCACACATCTCATGAACATCAGCTTCAGTCATAACCCATTTATTTACATTATTTCGGCGTGACATATTGTAAACACTAAATATAGTAGCCGTGATCAATTTCTGCTCTGTATATTCACCTGAACCGGGCATAACCACTGTATTGAACTCTAATGCTTCTTCAGCATCAAGCTGGCAAGTGAATTTCAGGGTGCGTTCTTTCATCGTTCCTTCTTTAAGGGCTTTCTCCTTGTTGTCATAGGTATCACCATTTACCCATTGGGCCTTTACCCAGTTTTTCTTGCTGCCTCGCATAGCACGTGATGATTTTACTGATGGCCCCGAATCTTTCAGCAGCTCTTCACGGATTAAAGCGATAGCTTGCAACATCAACTTATCGTCAGTATGTTGAGTAAAGTCGTAATCAGGAGAAAATAACTTTGCCGGTACTGCAACGTAGCTAGCGGTCATATAGGTTTCAACATCACCAATAGGCCTGCGTCTTTTATTTTTGACCGTCAATCCTACATCTAAACCGTTTACATTAAACTCTTGACAGATGTCTTCAAAAAACTCTTTTAAACCATCGAAATCTGAAGCTGCGTGCTCACTGGTATTTTGGTCAAGATAATCTAATATGGCGGCATACGCTTGTGCTGCGTTGAGACTGGTAAAATGATGTGCATCTCGATTGTTGTGATAGCCGCAGGCCCGGCCGATATTAGCTTGTACCACGGCAGCAACGCTAGTGACCGTACTATCCCAGGTAGCAATGAGCCGCTGTTTCATATCTTGGCCGAAATTAATTCCGGCACGGCAACCAGCAACAGTAATTGCGATGAGTTTTTCATCGAAATCGATACATTCATCAAACTCTTTTTTAAATCGCTCAATGGTTGTTAGTTGGTCCTCAGGAACTCCACTCAAGTCCTTACCAAGGATATGAATATTTTGCTCAGAGAAGCCAGCCTGAATGAAACCATTTTTTGCTTCCATTGCGGCGCCAGGTGGCACTCTCACTAATGCCCATCCTGCACCTTCATGTTGAGCCAATAAGGTCATCAATTTATCTCTTGCTGATGACTCTAGGAGGATGTTTCTGGAATCATTATCTAATCCAGTTACCTTATTAGATTGCAGCATCTCCCTGACACCGTAGTATTCATTACTGGTACGATGGAATACGAGTTTTGTATTGAAATCCCGGCGCAATATGGAGTTTTTAGCTGCTTCCTCCGCAGCCTCTGCGGCTTCGCTTGCTTCTTTTTCCTTGTGATGACTCCTGGCAATCTCTTCCTCATATTTAGCCACATCATACTCTGTTTCTGCTGCATAGAGAGCGCCAAAAGGGGTTGCTGAAATGAAAACGACCTTACATTCTTTATTTTCCTTTTCAAGATAATCAAAAACTTTGCAATAACGAATAGCTGAAGCATTTGAGCCATAATGGCATTCATCAATCAGGATAAGCTTCGGCGGACTCCCCTTAAAACTCCTTTCTAAGTCCTGGTCAAAACGAATAAAGTTACTAACGACCACATTTTTTGCATCAGCCAGATCTTTTTCTGCCTGTTCAAGCAGAGCCACATCAGGCATGGTCACCAGGTACAAAGTATCCTTAAGCTTGAGCCGGTCGCAAATATCGTCATCATTCATAGACAGGCGCTGCAAACAGCAAAGTGCCAAAGCCACACCTGACTTACCTGCTTGCATCTCTGCAGCAGTGATAACCGCTCTGACGTTACCATTTAGAGCATCAAATGTTTTTTGTGCTGCCGTTCGTTGGTGCTCATGTAAATTTTGTCCATTGAGAATAGATTGCACTTTCTGTCTTAGAGAATCAGTTTTGGCAGTCATAAGTCAGACCGTCCTTGAGTTTAAGAATGGTTTTATTAGTTTCGCACACCTACCAGCGGTCTCCAACTAACGGTGAGTAGATCTGAGGGTCATCAGTCAAAAAAATCATGCTTGAATACTAGCCGACTCAGTAAAACCAATATCACGACTAAAAAGTGCATTTCAATTAAAGTCAGCAATGCCAGTATGTTAACTGGCATTGCTGACATCTTTCATCATTTTACTCTTCTAGCTGTCTTCTCTGCTGAATTGTGGGTTTTTCCTTAATCTCTCATACTAAATCCCCACCATTTACCACATTCCCGTCCCGCTCCAGGTTATCCATATAGTCCGCATACCACTGCAACATCTCACGCCGTCCATCCAGATACTTCGCATGGTTGTAGGTGCCACGGATGCTGTTCTTATCCACGTGAGCAAGCTGGGTCTCAATCCAAGCCGAGTTATAGCCTTGCTCATGCAGGATGGTACTCATGGTATGGCGGAAGCCGTGGCCAGTCAGTCGCCCCTTGTAACCCAACAGTTCAATAACCTGATTGATGCTTTCCTTGCTGATTGGCTTACGCTGATCGTTCCGACCAATGAACACCAAGGGATAGCCGCCAGTCATTGGCTTGAGAGAGCTGAACAGCTCAATAACCTGCGTTGATAATGGAACGACATGAGGCCGCTTCATTTTCATCACTTCAACCGGTATGTTCCACAGCCCCTTGTCAAAGTCGATATCCTGCCAACGTGCAAATCTCAGCTCCTGGGTTCTTACGCCCGTCAGCATGATGATCTTGGTTGCGGTTTTAGTGATGACACTGCCAGTGTAACCAGATAGGTCTTTAAGGAAATATGGCAGTTCCTGAGCCGTCAGGAATGGGAAGTGTTCCTTCTTCGGCGTTGCCAGAGCGCTAGCCAGATCGGGAGCAGGATTGTAAGTAGCTCTGCCAGTGATAATGGCAAAACGAAATACTTCCCCACAGCGTTGGCGAACCTTACGCATTTTCTCCAGCGCTCCGCGTTTCTCCATTTTGCGCAGTGCTTCTAGCAACTCCATCGGCTTGAGATCGGCAATCGGCCGCTTGCCAATATAAGGGAAGATGTCTTTTTCGAAGGTATCAATGATTTCATCACGGTAGCGCAGTGACCAGCGGTCGGCTTTAGCCTGATGCCACTCGCGGGCAACGGCTTCAAACGTGTTCTCCGAATTCAGTTTCTGAGCAAGCTTCTCAGCTTTTTTGGTTTCACCAGGATCGTCACCTGCAGCCAGAATCTTTTTAGCTACATCGCGTTTGTCACGGGCTTCTGCCAGAGATACATCCGGGTAAACGCCAAAGGCAAGGCGCTTCTCTTTTTCGCCGTAACGGTACTTCAATCTCCAGTAACGAGAACCACTGGTTTTTACTTCAAGGTAAAGCCCTCCTCCATCGAAGAGCTTGTACGGCTTGTCTTTTGGTTTAGCAGTTTCAACTTGTCGGGCTGTTAGCTTCATAGGGGGCACCTCAAAAATAGGGGCATCGCCAGTGCCCCCTATGGTGCCCCCAGACTACACTTGATTTGGGTGGACATGAGTTGACACCAGGAGAGCGAAAGTGGCTTAAGTTACGGGTATTATAAGGGATTTATTGACTTTAGTGGAGTTCAGAATACATCGAATGGCGGAAGATCACAGGAGTCGAACCTGCCCAGGACCGCTGGCGGCCCCAACTGGATTTGAAGTCCAGCCGCCCCACCGGGGACGAGGATCTTCCTCTAGAACTAGGAAGCAAGTCGCAGATTATAGCGCGAATCCCCCTAGCTGCTAAGAGGGAATTCATGTTTCCGCGATCCCCTTCGTACACTTGCTCTCCCGCACAAAACTCCCGCCTTTTATCTGCTACCCTAGCCGAGCCCGGGTTATTAACCCGTACATTGCTGGAGATGCTATGACCAAGAAAGTTGCCGTCCTGCTGAGCGAAGGATTTGAAGAGGCCGAGGCGGTTATCGTGATCGACGTGTTACGTCGTATGGAGATAGAGGTAGAGCTGCTGTCCTGCCAGGATAGGCTGGAGCTGCGCAGCTATCACCAGATACGTATGTTTGCCGATGCTCTGTTGGAACGCCGCATGGACCAACTGTACGATGCCGTGGTGATCCCCGGTGGGCCGCAGGCTACCGCCGCAATGGCGGAAAACGAGCTGGTCGTGGAGTTTATCCGCCGCCACGATCGTGCCGCCAAGCTGATCTGTCCGCTGTGTTCTGCCGCCGCTCGCGTACTGGCTGCCAACAAACTGCTGCAAGGCCGCCGTTATGTCTGTTCTGGCGATCTGCATCAGGAGATCGAAGATGGTACCTACGTGGCTGAAAGGGTTGTGGAAGATGGCAATCTGATCAGTGGCCAAGGGTTGGGGGCCGCGTTTGATTTTGCCTTCACCGTGGCCTACCGCCTGACCGGCGATCGCACTACTACGCAAGAGCAAGCCGTACATATCTATCACGAAAACTGGCAAGCCCCACAGGCAGTGCATTAATCGCTACTGCTGCTAACTAGGCGCGGCACAGTTTGCGTTTTTTGGCTCCGATGCCGAAAGCGAAAATTGTTACCGCGCTTTCTGTTTTTTATGGCTACTCCTCGCTAACCAAATAAAACGTTTTGATCCCGCTTTTGCTACGTTTAGCGGCAACCAACGCATAACAATGACCTGTAACTGTTTTACCCGATTAGGCGAAGCCGTGGTCAGTAATACCACGATCATCAGCACGCCGGTAAAAATCCCCCCTAACCGGCCCATCATTTTTGTTAACCACACAATAGAAGTGCGGGAATAAGCTGCACCTTTGGCAAAAATTATTCATATTGATAACAACGTGGCAATTTTTTGATTTTTTCGGGGCAAAGATATTCGACCGTAGGAGCATAGTTGGTTGAAAGAACCGTGACATCACTAATACTTGTTCCCCTGTAGTGGTGGGTAGTCCATAATTACACCATGCAATGCCTTCACGGGATCTATGCTAAAAAATAGAGGGAATTCTTTATGGGTATGCCACAAACAAAATCTGAATTAATTTCATATCTTAATAAAAACCTCGGTGAATTAATAAATATCCTGAATATAGGTTCGCCGGAGCTTGCCTCAGATAAATCAATGGAGGGATATGCGAAAAATAATAACGTCAGCTTAAAATCAGTATCGGAGTGAAATGATTATAATGAAAAAGAAAAACACCACGCCAACGCCCCACGATGCCACATTCAGACAGTTCCTGACCCAGCCAGAGGTTGCCCGTGATTTCATGGAACTACACCTCCCGGCAGAGCTGCGTGCCATCTGCGACCTTAACACCCTGAAACTGGAGTCAGGCTCCTTTGTGGAAGATAACCTCCGCCAGTACTTCAGCGACGTGCTCTACAGCCTGAAAACCACTGCTGGGGATGACGGTTATGTCCACGTGCTCATCGAACACCAGTCCACCCCGGATCGGCACATGGCTTTCAGGCTCATCAGGTACGCAGTAGCGGCCATGCAGCGCCATCTGGAGGAGGGCCACAAAAAGCTGCCTTTGGTAATACCGATGCTATTCTATACCGGTAAGCGCAGCCCATACCCCTATTCCACCCGGTGGCTGGATGAGTTTGCTAACCCAGAGCTAGCCGGTAAACTTTACAGCGCTGCTTTTCCGCTTGTCGATGTCACCGTCATCCCTGATGACGAAATCGCAGGCCATCGCAGCATGGCGGCTCTGACACTACTGCAGAAGCACATTCATCATCGGGATCTGGCAGAACTGGTGGATAGACTCGCTCCCATCCTACTGGCCGGATATCTCTCTTCATCCCAGGTAGTATCGCTGGTACACTATATTGTACAGGCGGGCGAAACGTCAGACGCCGAAGCCTTTGTACGCCAACTGGCACAGCGAGTGCCGCAACATGGGGACACACTGATGACCATCGCACAACAGCTTGAACAGAAGGGCATTGAGAAGGGTATCGAGAAGGGCATTCAGCTTGGTCGGCAGGAAGGGCATTCAGAAGGCGAGCGCGATGCTACGCTGAAAATTGCCCGTACCATGCTGCAGAACGGTCTCGATCGCAACACCGTCATGAAAATGACCGGTCTGACTGAAGACGAGCTGGCACAGATCCGCCATTAATCTTATTAGAACAATGTTCTAGCCTTACTGTCGGACCTTGCCAGTAGTCTGAATAGTCGCAAAGGGACTATTTTAGGGTGGGACTATTACCTGATGATATAGCAAGGTTTGGCAAATAACGGCGAAATGTAGAATTGCCGTGTAGTCTCACCGCCAGGATATTACACAAAATTGAACGTAACGCGTTTAATTAAAATGAACAACTAATACTGGCAGGGTCTTATATCTCTCCGAAAAGGGGTGATTCGCTGTATTTTATTTTTCACCATCATAAAAAGCCTCCCCACCAAGGAGAAGGCTTTGAGATAAAAGAGCCATTCACTGTTGCAGTAACGCCTTCATTGTTACCGCGCTTTCTGTTTTTTACGGCTACTCCTCGCTATCCAGGTACAGTGTTTTGATCCCGCTTTTGCTGCGTTTTGCGGCAACCAGTGCATATAGCGGGATGGTGAGCATCATCATCAATACCCCCCAGAACATGGCATTGCCTCCCGATCCGAACAGGGCAAACAGACTGTAGAGAATGCCAATCACCGCCAACGTGCAGTAGAAAATGAAGCCCCCGCCCTTATTCAAGGATTTGGCCACCATGATGATCGGTAGCGCGACCAGCGCATAGATATAGGGCAGTAAAGAGGCAAACACCGACATCAGCACAATCACCTGAAACTGTTTTGCCAGATTAGGCGAAGCCGTGGTCAGTAATACCACGGTCATCAGTACGCCGGTAAAAATCAGCCCCTTCATCGGTACATCGTTTTTGTTCACCACGGCAAAGAATTTCGGGAAGAGCCCCTGCTTCGCGCCAGCTTTTGGGGCTTCAGACTGCAAGATCAGCCAGCCAGAGATCGAACCAAAACAGGCGATAATGCTCAGAGCGGAAACCACTTCCCCGGCGAATTCACCAAACATATAACGGGCAGCATCGGCAAAGGGGGCGGCGGAATTCACCAGTTCACTATGCGGTACTAACCCCATGATCACCGAACAGCTGGTGACATAGCACACGGCGGCAATCAGCAACCCCAATACCGTCGCCTTGGGCACTGTGGATTCGGGGTTTTCCACCTGTCCGCTGGACACCACTGCGGATTCCACTCCCAAAAAGCCCCATAAAGCCAAAGACGCGGCGGAGAGGATTGCCGAAACGTCACTACCCTTGGTGCCATTATAAACTTCGGTGAATAACGCGGGTTTGAACCAGAACCAGCCAATAAAACCGATCCCCAGCACTACAACCAGCATGCAGCAGGCGGTGAATGATTGGGAGCGCCCGGCCACCCTTGCCCCCAAAGAAGCCAGAGCGATAAATGCCCAGAGGATAGCAATGGCGGTGATAGAGCTGACCAGCGGATCTTTGAGAATAGGGAAGAAATAACTCAGGTAACCCACACCTGCCACCAGCAGCGCCACGTTACCCACCCAGGCGCTGATCCAGTAACAGATGGTGGTCTGAAAGCCAATAAATGGCCCAAACGCGTCGCTGGCATAGGCAATAATGCCGCCATCACGCGGTGTCACCATGCTGTTTTTCGCAAACACCAGCGCCAGGGCAATCACACCCACAATGGTAATCACCCAGCCAAATAAAGAGATAGACCCGATGCCTGCCAGATTGGTTGGCAGCATGAAGACCCCGGATCCCATCATGTTAGAGGCGGTCACCAGCGTCAGGGCGACCAACCCCATTTTTTTCACGGAGGCAGTATTAACAGAAGCCATGATATTTCCCATCATTATTGCGTTGATACACATCTTGAAGAGGGTGCGGATCGCACCCATGGGGATAAAGCGCGAGCCGATTAACGTATGGAAGCGCTGGCAGGCGTTTCTTTTATGCACCGCACCCAATAAGTGCCGTTCTCATCCACTTCCACACCCTGCAGTTCATGTTCAAAGCCGGGGAATCGCTGGCCGAAGGTCTGCAAGGCCACCAGGTAATCGACGATGGCCCGTGATTCTGACGTCACCTTTTCACCCGGCATGATGAGCGGAATGCCCGGTGGGTAAGGGGTTATCATCACGCCCAGCGTGCGGTTGCTTATGTCGGCAGCCTTGACCTGCTCGGTTTGGTCGGAGATCAGGCATTGGTAGGCCTGGGAGGGGGTAAGAACAGGGATGGCCTCTGCAGAACAGGCCAGCTCCAAAAGCTCGGCAATTTTCAGTTCGATATTGGCCTGATGGATCGACCGGCATAAATCGCCGATGCCCATGTTGCGATAGGCGGGGGAACTGGCCGCAACCTGCGGAAGCACCGAGGTCAGCGGGGTATTCTCGTCATAGTGATGTTTAAATATCATCAGCATGTCGATCAGGGTATTCCATTTGCCCTGGGTAGAACCCAATGCAAATAACACCAGAATGGTGTAGTCGCCGTTGCGGGCCGGGATAATACGCTGGGTATCCAGGAATTTTGCCACTACCGGCGCGGGGATGCCGAAAACATTCATCTTTCCTTGCGCGTTCAGCCCAGGGCAGGTAATGGTGACCTTGATGGGATCCAACATCGCATAACCCTCCGGCAAGTCGCCGAAGCCGTGCCATGCCTCTCCGGCTCGCAACTGCCAGCAGGTGGGATCGTTGGCTAGCACCTCGTCGGCCACCTGGGTGAAGGGAACCTTTTTACCCTCCTGCAGCAACGTGCTCGGCTGCCAGACATCGAAGAACCATCCCTTGTCACTTTTTTCCGCTTTGAGCTTGTCTGCGACGGTCACCAGCGTCTTGCGGAAGCTGATAGCATCGTGAATAGCTTCATCGACCAATGTCTTACCGGCTTGCCCTTCCATCATGGCGGTCGCCACATCCATTGAGGCAATGATCGGATAGAACGGTGACGTGGTGCCGTGCATCATAAAAGCCTGATTGAAAATGTCGTAATCCACCGGGGCACGTTTGGAATTGCGGATATGTATCATCGAGGCCGAAGAAAAGGCCGCCAGCATCTTGTGTGTCGATTGCACGGCATACAGCGTTGGGCCGTTGTCTTTATCTTCGGGCACATCCATGGCGAACCGCCCCTGATACAGGGGATGGAATTTCGCATAGGCATACCAGGCTTCATCAAATTTGATCCGGGGTACCGACTTGGCCAGCTTTTGGGTGACGGCAGTGACGTCATAAATCAAACCGTCGTAAGTGCAGTTAGTGATGATGGCATAAGCGGGGCTGCGGTCTTCTGCCTGATAAGCCAGCACGCTGTCATCGATTTTTTGCTGGATCGCGCTGGCCTCAAACTGCTCGGGAGAGATCAAGCCAATAATGCCGAGCCCATTACGCGCAGGCTGGAAATAGACGGGTTTAGCCTGGGTGATGGTCAGCTCATGGTTGACGGACTTGTGGCAATTGCGGTCAACCAGGATGATTTTATCTTTTAAATCAATTGAGTGGCCTACTATCTGGTTAGACTGGGAAGATCCGCCTGTCACGTAGAAGGTTTTGTCCGCGCCAAAGAGTTTGGCGGCTCGCGTTTCCGATTCGCCCGGCGCTCCCTTATGTTCAAGCCAGTCCCCCATTTCCGGCGTAGAGATGCCGATGTCTGCCCGCATCAGGTTTTCGCCAAAGTAATTGATAAACTCACGGCCTACCGGGTGCTTAAGGTAGGCAACGCCCCCTTGATGCCCCGGGCAATCCCAATAGTAAGGGCTGTCTAACGCGTAACTTTTTAACGCGGCGAAGTAAGGCGGCAGCAGGTTCTCAATATACTGGCGTATCGCCAGATGAATGCGGCCAGCAATAAACTTGGGCGTATCTTCGCTGATGTTGATGTACTCATGGATCTCTTGAATCACCTCCGTCGATAAACGCCCTAACAAAGGTACACTTGACGAAAAGAAGATGGGCACCCGGCTGTTTTTAGCGCGGACCACGCGAATAATCTCCTTGATAATGGGAGAAGCCCCGCCCAAGTTAGCACCCTCGCACTCATTAATAATGATGCAGCCGATGCCCGCTTCTTTTCTGGCCATCGCCAGCGCCGTTTCATTGCTTTCCGCGTGGATAAAATGGTAGTTATTTAATGCCAGCACCTCCTTAATCGCATGATAGCCATCATCGACCTGTATTTTATTATCGCGTACAGAAACAATTAATATTGGAAAATCAAGATTGCTTGCATAACTCATTGTATGACCTCTTCTCATCCATGTCATTGAGATATCAACTGGGATGCCAGATGATGAAAGCGAGCATACTCTTGAAGTACAAACAATAAACTGTACCAAAGGTACAGTTTTGTAGTGAGGTGATTAGCGGATGATATAACAGGGTTTGGAAAATAATGGTGGAATATAGAATTGCCATTGCTGCTTTCTGGCAAAAAATATAAATTCCCGGGTAGTTTCACAATGGACCTTAGCCAGAATATTACTTTTATGGAACTTTATCGTCCTCAACGTTCTGTTGAGAATACCGGCAATCTCTTTCTCCGCCATGCCTTGTAACAACAGAAAAGCCACGACCCACTCCTTAGCGGATAAAATCTCGGAGGGACAAGCAACGGTTAATTTACCGATATCATCACCAGAGACAAAAAAACGTGCGGTGATGGAGTGCAGGGGTTTGATATGGCTGATAATACCGGAGCAATGAGCCTGTTTGTCGTAGTAGGGCATGCGTTCACAATAAAACACGCTGAATATGCGTTTGCTATCGATAGGGAGGATCCCTATTGCCTCAATCTTCCTCATCTCATCAATAACGCGTTGATCATGGATGGAGATAAAGGGCTTAAAAGGGGCTAGTGCAGAAGGCCTCCCATTTTCTTCAGGTTTCAGCAATAGGCCATATCTGGCATTGGCATACACGGGCTTTTTATGCACGTCCTTTAAACACCAGGCCTCATCACTAGACTCCCACGCAATCAGGATCTCCAAAGGAATAGCAATAGCTAACGAATTTAATTTCGCAATAATACTTTCGGTACTGACACGAGACATTTTCCCACCTTCAATCCTTGGTGCCATTATTCACAATGCAAATGGCGACATAGTGTAAAACGCCCAGAGCAGACTACCAGAAAGCCAACCTGAAGCGGCAAGATTGAAAGTAACGTTTTATTAATATACTTACCTGAAAGTGACCGTGCCCTATATCTACGATGCGCCCCCAAAAACGGGGTCACTTAACGTATTTCTTCATCAGCGGAATAAGAAAGCCTTCCCCCAATCAGGAGAAGGCTTGGCGATAAAGGAGAGTTTTACGGCTGTAGCAGGGCTTTCACATCCAGCAAAATAAATTCGTTATCATCTGCCACGTTGGGTTCGCGGCTGGAAGAGAACGGGAAGTTATTGTCGTTCCCCACGATAATATGGCTGCCATCCACCACATCGACATTCTCGATAGTGAAGAACGGGAAGCTCAGCACGCCGTTATTCAGCGGCTTACGCGCCAGCTTCTGTGGGTCCTGAATGTTCAGCAAATCGATATACGCCAGTTTTTCCACCGGTTTGCCGACGTTGGCGTCGGAAAACGCTATTTTGTAGACCCGTTTGAATTTAGCGATCTGGCTGAAGCAGTTATCCATTGGCGCGCCTGCAGCACAGGTTTTATCGGCAGTGCCTTCACCATTATCACGTTCGATCACCAGCCCGTGGGTGGCGTCGATCATATTGAAATCACCGATGGCGTTCTGATTGTCTTCCAACACGTACTGCCAGCTGCGGCCAGTCCATGCCTGCTGTTTGACGTCAAACTCCAGCACCCGCAGGTAGCGTTTGCCCGCCACGTTCTCAAACTGTTCGCCGTCCCACAGCGCCCCTTCCAGCAGGGGATACAGCTTGCCGCCATCCGGTGATACAGCCATTCCTTCAAAGCCCTTGGAGCGCGCGACCTGGAAGTTCTGCTTGCCGTCCGGCGCACCCGGCAGCGTCAGCGTCGGGTTATCCGGTGATTTCACTACTTTGCCGTCAACCTGGGTATCAAACACCGCCAGCACCTTGCCGTTCAGATCCGCTTTAATCAGGTAAGGGCCAAATTCATCGCCGATCCATAGAGCATCGTCGGCAAACTGGAAGCTTTCCGGGTCGAAATCGCTGCCGGTCAGGTAACGTTTGTCGGTGCTTTCATTGACGATATGGAACGGGACTTTTTTATCGGGATCGTGCAGGAACAGCGTTTTTAGCGGCATTACCGTGCCTTCCTTGAAATCGATACGGTAATGGTTGAGATACAGCATGGCGTCCGGCGAGTTGGCTTTACTGCCAAAGCCGTTATCGGTCAGCACCCAGTAGGTGCCATCCGGCATGTGTTTGATACCGGAGTGCCCCTGCAACGGCTGGCCATTGATGGGTAGCCCGATGCCGGTCAGCCGATCGGCAGATTTCCCCGCTACGCTACCCAGTTCGGTGATGCGTTTGCCGCTGGTGTATTTACCGCTCTGTTGCAGATCGGTTGGTGCATCCTGGGGGGCCGTGACGCTGGACTTCACCGGTAATACGGCGTGCCCGGCCAGCACGGCGGGGACTTCCTGAGCCTGAGCCCATAGCGTGGTGCTGAATGCCAGGCAACTGGCCAGCAGTGCCAGGCGAGAGGGTGATTTATGCATATTATGAATTCCCTGATTATGGTTTTGCCCAAAGGTAAAAAGCAACGCCACTATAGGGAGCCGTAATGACAGAAATATTATCTACCGCGTAATAAACAATGCCCACACTGCGGTTTCAATAGCCAGCCTCCCCAAAACGGTCACGGCACTCTTTGGGCGTCATGTCATAGCCCTTCTTGAACACCGAATAGAAGTACTGCAACGATGGGTAGCCACACATCTGGGAAATTTCATTGATGGGTAACGAGGTCGCGGTGAGTAAATTGCGGGCGCGATCGAGCTTCTCTTGGTGGATGGCATTATGGATCGTCTGGCCGGTTTCATCCTTGAAGCGCTTTTCCAGATTGGAACGGGACATGCCCACCGCATCCAGTACCTGCTCCACCTTGATCCCTTTGCAGGCATGGTAACGGATATAGTGCATGGCCTGGATCACTGCCGGGTCACGCAGTGAACGGAAATCTGTAGACCGCCGTTCAATCACCTTCACTGGCGGCACCAGAATGCGCTGTAGCGGCAGCTCGCGCTGATCAAGCAGTTGATGCAACAGCTTGGCGGCACGATAGCCCATCTGGCGTGTCCCCTGCACCACCGACGACAACGCCACGCGCGACAGATAGCGCGTCAGCTCTTCGTTATCAATGCCAATCACACAGAGTTTTTCCGGCACAGGAATATCCAGGTGCTCGCACACTTGTAACAGGTGGCGCGCCCGCGCATCGGTAACGGCTATGATCCCGGTCTGCTGGGGCAAGGTCTGCACCCAGTCCGCCAGGCGGTTCTGGGCGTATTGCCAGTTCTCCGGCGCGGTTTCCATCCCTTGATACACCACCCCTTGATACTGTTCCGCAGCCACCAACTGGCGGAAAGCCTGTTCACGCTCCTGCGCCCAACGCTTACCCCCCTCCACCGGCAGGCCATAGAATGCAAAGCGGTTCAGCCCTTTTTCTTTCAGGTGCATAAACGCCGCTTCCACCAGCGCATGGTTGTCGGTAGCGATGTAATGCACCGGCGGGTAATCCGCCTCCCGATGGTAAGAGCCCCCGACGCCAACCAGCGGTACCTGGACGTTACGCAACAGCTGCTCAATATTCCGGTCGTCGAAATCGGCGATCACGCCGTCCCCCAGCCAGTCCTTGATATTATCGATGCGGCAACGGAAATCCTCTTCGATAAAGATATCCCAATCGCTTTGCGACGCCTGTAAATACTCGCCAACGCCCTCCACCACCTGGCGGTCGTACACTTTATTGGCGTTGAACAGCAGCGTAATACGGTAGCGCTTCTTAAACATGGGGGCTCCCCAGCAATAAATACGGCCACAGCTACAAGTGTGAAGCCACGCCTACACCCGGCGTTTGGTCGCGGAATCCATCCACACCGCCAGCAGCAGGATCGCGCCTTTGACGATATATTGCCAGAACGTCGGCACGTCCAACATGCTCATGCCGTTATCCAATGAGGCCATGATAAACGCCCCCATCACCGCTCCCGCCACGCTACCGATCCCCCCGGCCAGGCTGGTGCCACCGATCACGCAGGCGGCGATAGCATCCAGCTCGGCAATGTTACCGGCAGAGGGCGAACCGGCCCCCAAGCGCGAACTGAGGATCAGCCCGGCAATCGCCACCATCAGGCCGTTGATGGCAAACACCGCCAGCTTGGTACGTTCAACGTTAACCCCGGAAAGCCGCGCGGCATCGATATTACCGCCGATGGCATAAATACGGCGGCCAAAGGCGGTACGCGACGCCATAAAGATCCCAGCCAGCATCAATGCGGTCAGGATCAGCACCGGCGTTGGTACCCCGCGATAGTCGTTCAGCAGGTAAATCGCCCCTAATACCAGGATGGCCATGATGCTCTGCCGGGTGATATCGCCGCTCGCTGCCGCTACCGGCAAGCCCAGTTGCGTACGTCTACTGCGCCGCCGCCACTGCCAGGCCACAAACAGCGTCAGGCCGACCGCGCCAATGCCAAAACCCACTCCGTTGGGCAAGTAGCTCTGGCCAATCTGTGACATGGCATTGCTGGTGGGTGACACGGTGGTGCCATTGGTGATGCCGATCAGAATGCCGCGAAACGCCAACATTCCCGCCAGGGTGACGATAAACGAAGGGACTTTACGATAGGCTACCCACCAGCCATTCCAGGCCCCCAGCAATAGCCCCGCCAACAGCGTGACCATGATGGTCAACGGCAACGGCCAGCCGAACCAGACGTCAAATATCGCCGCCGCGCCCCCCAATAGCCCCATCATTGAGCCAACGGAAAGGTCGATCTCCGCCGAAATAATCACGAACACCATGCCCACCGCCAGAATGCCGGTGATCGCCGTCTGGCGCAGCAGGTTGGAAATGTTACGGGCACTGAGATAGGCCCCTTCGGTGGTAAAGGTAAAGAACAGCATGATGACGGCGATCGCCGCCAGCATCACGAACACCTGCAGATTGACGGTTTTCAGCCCGAACAGCGGTTTTTTCGCCCCCACTGGCGGCAGGCTGGCTTCAGATTGCGTGCTTTTCAACATGTGTTTCACTCCTTAAGGCCGCTTCCATTACCTGTTCCTGGGTCAGATCGCGGTTCACCAGATCGGCTTTGATCTGCCCCTGGTGCATCACCAATACCCGATCGCTTAACCCCAGCACCTCCGGCAATTCGGAGGACACCACAATCACCGCGAGCCCCCGCTGTGCCAATTGATTGATTAACTTGTAAATCTCTTGCTTGGCACCGATATCAATGCCGCGCGTTGGCTCATCCAGAATGAGGATTTGCGGGTTCAGCAACAGGCACTTCGCCAGGATGGCTTTCTGCTGGTTACCCCCGCTGAGACGGGCAATAGCCAGCTCCGCAGAAGACGTTTTTACCCGTAGCCGTGCCAGCGATTGTTGGATAGTTGCCTGCTCCTGTGCATCATCCAGCACCGTCAATGCGCCACTGAAATCCCCCAGCGCCGCCAACGTCATATTGGCCCCCACGCCCATTACCGGCACGATGCCATCGCGCTTGCGGTCTTCTGGCACCATGGCGATGCCATATCGCATTGCCTCGCGGCAGTTGGTGATGGTGGCGGCCTGCCCTGCGATGGTGATCTTGCCCTGCCAACGCCCCGCATAGGCGCCAAACAGGCACTGCATGGTTTCGGTACGCCCGGAGCCAACCAGCCCGGCCACGCCGAGGATCTCCCCACGCCGTAGGGTAAAAGACACATTATCGGCCCGGCGGATATGGCGGTTGACCGGGTGCCAGGCAGTGAGGTTTTCCACCTGCAGGACCACCTCACCGATGGTATGGGGTTCCTGCGGATACAGCTCGGTCAGCTCACGGCCAACCATCATGGCGATGATATCGTCCTCGCTCATCTCCGCCGCAGGCCGGGTGCCAATGTGCTTGCCATCGCGGATCACGCAGATAAAGTCCGAGATCGCTTTCACCTCGTTGAGCTTGTGCGAAATATAGATACAGGCGATCCCGTGATCGCGCAGATCCGCAATGATCGCCAGCAACGTGGCGGTTTCACTTTCGGTCAATGAGGCGGTGGGTTCATCGAGTACCAGCAGGCGCACCTGTTTGTTCAAGGCCTTGGCAATCTCCACCAGTTGCTGTTGGCCCAACCCCAGTTCACCCACGCGGGTATTAGGGTCAACCTCCAGCTTGACCTGCGCCAGCATGCGCTGGCAGCGCAGGTACATGTTGTCGTAATCCATCACCCCATAGCGGCCCCACTCGTTGCCGAGAAACAGGTTCTCCAGCACCGTCATCTGCTTCACCAGGGCCAATTCCTGGTGAATGATGGCGATGCCTTTCTGCTCGGTATCGCGAATGGTTTTCGCCGTAACAATCTCACCCGAAAAATAAATATCGCCCTGATAACTGCCGTGCGGATATATTCCGCACAGCACTTTCATCAAGGTGGATTTTCCTGAGCCATTTTCACCGCACAAGGATAATACCTGCCCCGCTTCCAAGTGTAGGCTGACATTATCCACGGCTTTCACTGCGCCGAATTGTTTAGTGATATTTCGCATTTCTAACAGGCAGGGCATTATTCACTCCCCCCAGATGGCATTGCCATTAATTAAGATCGGATTGCTTATGGAAACCATCGGCAATAACCGTACTGTCGATATTCGTTTTATCCACCTGTACCGGGGTTAATAACCAGGCCGAAACCTCTTTACTGCCATTATTTAATTTGGCATTGGACTTGGGTTGTTCCCCTTTGCCCAGCTGCACGGCGATATCCGCCGCTTCGTCGGCCAGCTTGCTGATCGGTTTATAGACCGTCATGGTTTGGGTGCCCGCCACGATGCGTTTTACCGCCGCCAGATCGGCGTCCTGACCAGAGATCGCCACCTTCCCCGCCAGCCCTTGTGCAGCCAGTGCCTGAATGGCTCCACCGGCGGTGGCATCGTTGGAGGCCACGACCGCGTCGATATGGTTATTGTTGGCCGTCAGGGCGTTTTCCATGATCTTCAGCGCGTTTTCCGGCAGCCAGCCGTCGGCCCACTGATCGCCCACCACCTTGATCTTGCCGCTGTCGATCAGCGGTTGCAGCACGGTCATCTGCCCCTTGCGGAACAGCTTGGCGTTATTATCCACCGGCGAGCCGCCCATCAGGAAGTAGTTGCCCTGTGGCACGCGCTGCACCAGGCTTTCCGCCTGCATCTCACCCACTTTCTCATTATCAAACGAGATGTAGAAATCGATATCGGCATTGTTGATCATGCGGTCATAGGCCAGGACCTTGATGCCTTCGCGCTTCGCCTCGCTGATCACGTTGCTCAGCACCTGGCCGTTATAAGGGATGATCACCAGAACATCGACGCCGCGGTTGATCATATTCTCGATCTGCGCCATTTGGGTTTCTTCATTGCCGTTGGCCGACTGAACAAACACATCGGCCCCCAGGGCGTTGGCTTTCTTGACAAAAATATCGCGGTCTTTTTGCCAACGCTCCAGGCGCAGGTCGTCGATGGCCATACCGATTTTAATCTGTTGGCTGAAGCCCGGTTGGCTGGCCAGTAACAGCAGTGCGCAAGCAGAAAGCAAGAGTGGTTTGAATTTCATTTTATAACCCTTGAGTTGTGTAGGGAAATAGTTATCCGAGGCTTTCAAACGGCAAAATTGAAAGGTAACGAGATAAAACACGAAACTTCCAGTGGATTGTTGTCGCTTATGCGGTGTTCAGCAATTACAGATTTTCACCAGTGAATTACGGTTTTTGGTTTAATGTTGATTTTATGATGGCGGTCATGTTTTAAACCTGTGAAATAACCTGCGGCCAGTAAAACCGGCCCTTCGTTGAATTATGAGATCCCGCGCACATTTAATAATTCTGTGAATTTAAGTGTGAAATAACGTAATTGAGCATTCCGCCGCTTACTCCGAAGATGAGCGCATCCCGCATCCCTTACGCCGGGCACCGTTACCAAGGAGTCACTCATGCAATCCTATTTTGATCAGCTAGAACAGGTTCGTTACGAAGGCACCAGCAGCAATAACCCGTTGGCTTTCCGCCACTACAACCCCGATGAAATCATCCTCGGCAAACGTATGGCCGACCATCTGCGCTTCGCCGCCTGCTACTGGCACACTTTCTGCTGGAACGGGGCAGACATGTTCGGCATCGGGGCGTTCGATCGCCCTTGGCAACAGCCGGGAGAAGCGCTGGAGCTGGCTAAACGCAAGGCCGATGTGGCGTTCGAGTTTTTCCATAAGCTGAACGTGCCTTACTACTGCTTCCACGATATTGACGTGTCACCGGAAGGGGACACGTTAAAAGAGTATCTGAACAATTTTGCGATCATGACCGATGTGCTGGCTGAGAAACAGCAAAGCAGCGGCGTGAAGCTGCTGTGGGGCACCGCCAACTGCTTCACCCATCCGCGTTACGGAGCCGGGGCGGCGACCAATCCGGATCCGGAAGTCTTCAGCTGGGCAGCCACTCAGGTGTTCACGGCCATGAATGCCACCCATAAGCTGGGCGGTGAAAACTATGTGCTGTGGGGCGGGCGCGAAGGCTATGAAACCCTGCTCAATACCGATCTGCGCCAGGAGCGTGAACAGATTGGCCGCTTTATGCAGATGGTAGTTGAGCACAAACATAAGATCGGCTTCCAGGGAACGCTGCTGATCGAGCCCAAACCCCAGGAGCCGACTAAGCATCAGTACGATTACGACGTCGCCACCGTGTACGGTTTCCTTAAACAGTTCGGTCTGGAAAAAGAGATCAAGGTGAACATCGAGGCCAACCACGCCACGCTGGCCGGGCATTCGTTCCACCACGAGATCGCCACCGCCATCGCGCTGGGGATTTTTGGCTCGGTCGATGCCAACCGGGGCGATCCACAGCTAGGTTGGGATACCGATCAGTTCCCGAACAGCGTGGAGGAAAATGCGCTGGTGATGTTCGAAATCCTCAAGGCCGGCGGTTTCACTACCGGCGGGCTGAACTTTGATTCCAAGGTGCGCCGCCAAAGTACCGACAAATATGATCTGTTCTACGGCCATATCGGCGCGATGGACACCATGGCGCTGGCGCTGAAAGTGGCCGCCCGCATGATCGAAGATGGTCAGCTACATCAGCAGGTTGCCAAACGCTATGCCGGTTGGAACGGTGAGCTGGGCCAACAGATCCTGCAAGGGAAGCTGTCGCTCGAAGCGCTGGCACAGCACGCCGAGCAACAGGTGCTGGCCCCACAACATGCCAGCGGGCATCAGGAAAAGCTGGAGAACCTGGTCAACCGCTACCTGTTCGGCTAACTCTCTACGGCGCGGTGGGTCCGCTCACCGCGCTTCAAAGGATCCGTGCTCATGTACATTGGAATCGATCTCGGTACTTCCGGCGTGAAAGTCATCCTGCTAGGCGAGCAAGGCCAACTGCTGGCCAGCCAGAGTGAACCACTGCCCATCTCACGCCCCCATTCCCTATGGTCTGAACAAGACCCGCAAGATTGGTGGCAGGCCACCGACCGCGCCATGTTGGCATTGGCTAAACAGCATAGCCTGCAACAGGTCAAAGCCATTGGCCTGACCGGCCAGATGCATGGCGCAACCTTACTGGATAAACAGCAGCGGGTATTACGCCCGGCCATCCTGTGGAACGATGGCCGCAGCTTTGCGCAATGCCAGACACTAGAACAAACCGTACCCAACTCACGGGAAATCACCGGCAACCTGATGATGCCCGGCTTCACCGCCCCCAAGCTACTGTGGGTCAAGGAGCACGAGCCACAGATTTTCCAGCAGATCGATAGGGTGTTATTGCCGAAGGATTACCTGCGTTGGTGCATCACCGGCGAGTTTGCCAGCGATATGTCCGATGCCGCAGGGACAATGTGGCTAAACGTCGCCAAACGTGACTGGAGCGACGCCATGCTTGATGCCTGCGAGCTGACGCGTGAGCAGATGCCTGCGCTGTTTGAGGGTAACCAGATCACCGGGCAAGTGGATAGCGAACTGGCCCAACGTTGGGGGATGGCGCCGGTGCCGGTGGTAGCTGGCGGGGGTGACAATGCCGCCGGGGCGATCGGCGTTGGGCTGTATCAGGCCGGGCAGGCGATGCTGTCACTGGGTACCTCTGGCGTCTACTTCGCCGTCAGCGACGGTTTCCTCAGTAACCCGACCAGCGCGGTGCACAGCTTCTGCCATGCGCTGCCGCAGACCTGGCACCTGATGTCGGTGATGCTCAGCGCGGCGTCCTGCCTGGACTGGGCCTGCCAGTTAACCCATGTCGACAGCGTTGCCACCTTGCTGCGTAACGTTGAGCAGGCCGCTCCTGCTGAAACGCCGTTATGGTTCTTGCCCTATCTTTCCGGCGAGCGTACGCCACACAACAACCCGAACGCCAAAGGGGCCTTCTGGGGCTTTACTCATCAACATGGGCCGAACGATCTCGCACGGGCAGTGCTGGAAGGCGTGGGTTTTGCACTGGCGGATGGCATGGACGTGCTGCATGCCAGCGGCCTGCAACCCACGGCTATCACCTTGATTGGTGGCGGCGCACGCAGCCCGTTCTGGCGCCAGATGCTGGCAGATATCAGCGGCCAGCGGCTGGAATACCGCACCGGCGGCGACGTTGGCCCGGCATTGGGAGCCGCGCGTCTGGCGCAGATTGCGCTGAACCCTGGGGTATCTTTGAGCACCCTACTGCCTGAATTGCCGTTAGAGCAGGTGCATGAGCCGGATGCTGAACGGCATCAATATTATGCAGCTCAACGCCGCACCTTCCGCGAGCTTTACCGCTGCTTGCAGCCGCTGATGTAATTCACCAACGCCTCTGCCAGGTACATACATATCCAACACCTATGTATGTACTTGGCTGCTCCCGTTGGCATTAGGCTTTAAATCGCTCAGTATTAAGGGCTAAATCGAGCCGGCCGCGATCTCAAACAGCATCACCATTTCCCCGGTATACAAACCTTGGGTGTCGGCATTGCCGTTGCTCTTAGGCGCATTAGCGTTCACCTTCAACTGATAAACGCTTTGATAGCCATTGCCCACCTGAACTTTCTGATCGAAGGTTTGCGCCGCGCCACTAGCACCAAGATCTTTGCCATTGCTGCCTTCACCGGCAAACTTAACCTTCACCCCATCCATTTTATAAGCCGAATCGGTGCGGGCGATCTCAAGTGGATGAACCAGCGACACGTTGAACTGCGGCGTAGTGCTCCAAACCTGTACCGGTATACTGCTGGCGAAAGATTGCTGTGTACCATCGGTGGCCGCTAAATCCACCGTCTGATACCAATCCCCACTCTGCGGGCGAGAAACAAAAATACTGTCTCCGATAGTGGCGGTGATAGTGATGGTTTTGGTGACCGAAGCGTTGTGTTCTTGTGCCTGACTCATCCCTGAAAAAAACAGCAGTCCACCCGCGATAATTACTGCCAACTGACGTTTTTTCATGTTTGGTTGCCCATTCAGATAAGTTAATCGTTACCGATATGGCTGCCAACAATTCGGTTTCTTATTCCTTTGCTATTGCCCTCCAAAATCGACGATAAATGAAACCTGCACATCATTTGCAGACCAGCGGTTGGGGTCATTACCCTCCTCGTTCCAGTCAAAGGACGGTCAATCAATTATAGTAATCAATACCGCGTTCACCGGGATTATTATCGGTAACCGCCCGCAAACCTCATCCCGTCCGTTGTTGTCATCATGATGGCCGTTTTTGACCTTCTTTCTGTCCTATCGCCAGCGCAATATGGTGTTATACCAAATAGAGGAGGGCCGAAAATGTCACGTAGCGCACTATTGATCATCGATGTTCAACAATCCTTTCAGCATCGTCCGTTCTGGCAGGAAGACGATCTGCCTGCGTTTCAACAGGCGCTGACACGCCTGATTGCGGGTTGTCAGCAGCAAGAGGTGCCGCTGGTCGACGTATTCCATGTCTCGCCTGAGGGACCGTTCTCCTTGGCATCTGGCTACGTGAAACGCCTGCCGTTCCTGAACCATCAGGCTGACGTTACGGTGCAAAAGCGAGTACACAATGCGCTGACTGAATCTGGCCTGGATGCCTGGCTGCGTGAACGCCAGATCAACCATCTGATCATCAGCGGTATCCGCACCGAGCAATGCTGTGAAACCACCACCCGCGTCGCCTCCGATCTGGGCTATAAAGTGACGTTTGTGACCGAAGCCACACTCACTTTCCCAATGCATCACCCGGACGGCAGCCTCTTTACCCCCGAGCAGTTAAAGCGGCATACTGAAACCGTGCTGGTCGACCGCTTTGCCACTATTGCCAGCGTCGATCAAGCATTGGCGCAACTTTCGCAGGAATAATCATGCCCAAGGCCGTTTACTTTCTGATGCTCCCCAACGTGCTGTTACTGGATGTCAGCGGCCCGGCAGAGGTATTGCGGCTAACCGGGCAGTTCCAGCTGCACTATGTCAGCCCGGTGCCGCAAATTTCCTGCTCCATCGGCATGACCATCGGCCAGCTAGCCCCCTTGCCACAGCGGTGGAACGAAGGGGATATTCTGGTGATACCGGGGGTGGCAGACTCAACGCATTACTTTGCTAGCGAGGAAGCGGCTCTGGCACGCAATTGGCTCCAGGCATTGCGCCCGGCTTTGGCCCAGCGGCAGATAGATCTGGTATGTGTCTGTTCCGGTGCGCTGTTGGCCGCCCAGGCCGGATTGCTCGACGGCTATCATTGCACCACTCACCACGCCGTGATCGAGCGCTTGCGCCAGCAGGCACCGGCAGCACAGGTGAAGGAAAACCGTATTTTTGTTGAGGATCGCGGCGTGTTTACCAGCGCAGGCATCACCGCCGGTATCGATTTGGCCCTGCACCTGGTCAATCAGCACTGTGGGGCTGACCGCGCGCTAGAGATTGCCCGTGAGATGGTGGTGTATTTCCGCCGCTCCGGCGACGATCCGCAGCTCTCCCCGTGGTTACGCTATCGCAATCATCTGCATCCAGCCGTGCACCGGGCGCAGGATGTGATGGCCGCCGAGCCGGAGGCCGAGTGGTCGGTCCCTCAGGTAGCGGAGAAAGCCCACGTCAGCAGCCGCCATCTGGCCCGGCTGTTCCGTCTGCATATCGGCCTCAGCGTGCGGGAATACCATGAGCAATTGCGGCTGGCGGTCGCACAGCAACGCCTGCAACAAGGCTACGGCCTGGAAAAAGCCGCGCTAACCGCAGGCTTCTCCTCTGGGCGCCAACTGCGGCGGGCACAGCAGCGCTGGCAGGCTTAAGACACCAGCCGCCGGGTATCCACTTTCTGTAACCCCATCGACAACAGCAGGCTCACACCAAGCGCCATGCCAAACACCCAGAAGATATCCAGCAGCGGGTAGGCCGGAAACTCCCAGTGGCGATTACGCATCACGTTAACGATCAGGGCATGAAAGCCGTAGATCGCCAGCGAGTGGCGGGAGATCACGCCTAGCCAGCCGATTGGATTCGGCAGGCAGTTTTTGCACCACACCAGCAGCGAGACCGCCGCCACAAATACCAAGGGGCCGGTGTACATATAAAACGTATCGGCAAAGCTGCCGTTGATAAACATCTGGCTTTTGGTGCCACGGATAATCAGGACCACGCTAGCAACAAAGCACAGCACCGCCAACAGGCTCATACCGCGCCGTTGGGTAGCCATCACGCCGATCGCTCGCCCTGCCAAGGCATACAGCAGGTAATAGAAGGTATCGCCAAAGATGTACAGGTTCACCGGTAGTAGCTGGACATTATCCAGGGTCAGCTTGCTGGTATTAGGGTTGGCGATAATCGCCAGAATGACGATCACCCCGGCCAGATAGCGGCCAGAAACCGGTTTGACGCTGATCAGCGGCGAAAGCAGGTAGACCACCGCAATGGCATAAAAGAACCACAGGTGATAAAACACCGGCTTTTGCAGGATAGCGTGCAACGAGGGCCAAAAGCCGATGCGGGTAAAGCAGGCAATATAAATCAGGGCAATGGCGCTGTAGAACAAAATACAGCAGGTAATGCGGATAAAGTGTTTTTGGTTGGCACTGCGCTCACCAAAAAACAGAAAGCCGGAAATCATAAAGAACAGCGGCACCGAAGCCCGTGAAAGCGAGTTCAATACGTTAGCCATATCCCAGTTATGTTCACCCACAGCCACACCGTTGGCGACGTAGTAGGTGGTCGCGTGGATCATCACCACCATCATGCACGCCAGCGCACGCAAGTTATCTATCCAACCAATTTTATTGCTCATTGCTGCCCGTCAGTTGCCTATAATTCTGTCATAACGAAATGTTAATCAGAGGTTATAGCTCAGGGGGGCGCAGCACAACGCTTAAACGCGCTATTAAGAATGAGCCTAAAATCACCTTATGATTGCCAAGGTGAACAATTGGCGGCAAAATAGCCGCCACAACTCGCTCAGTTTGCGCTCTCCCGCCCTGGCAGTTCCTTATTTCTTCTTTACTATCAGTAAAATAAAAATGAAAACATCATTACCCCCTGCGGCACTTCTGGGCCGACAGGCGCTTTTATTCCCACTTTGTCTGGTGCTGTTCGAATTCGCGACCTATATCGCCAACGATATGATCCAGCCCGGTATGCTGGCGGTCGTGGCCGATTTCAACGCCGGTGTGGAATGGGTGCCCACCTCAATGACCGCCTATCTGGCTGGCGGTATTTTCCTGCAGTGGCTACTTGGCCCGCTGTCAGATCGCCGTGGCCGCCGCCCGGTGATGCTGGCCGGGGTGCTGTTCTTTATCGTCACCTGCCTGGCCATTCTGCTGGTCACCAATATCGAGCAGTTTATCGTGATGCGCTTCCTGCAAGGGATCGGCCTGTGCTTTATCGGTGCGGTGGGCTATGCCACCATTCAGGAGTCGTTTGAAGAGGCGACATGTATCAAAATCACCGCGCTGATGGCTAACGTGGCGTTGATCGCCCCGCTGCTGGGGCCGTTGGCCGGGGCTGCCTGGGTTCACGTCGCCTCCTGGCAGAGCATGTTTGTACTGTTTGCCGCCCTGGCCGCGATTGCCTTTGTCGGCCTGTGGAAAGCCATGCCTGAAACCGCCACGCTGCGAGGGGAAGCCTTTTCGGCGGCCAATCTGTGGCGGGACTATCGTCAGGTGCTGGCCAATCGGCGCTTTATCTGTGGTTCATTGGCTATCGGCTTTGCCAGCCTGCCGTTGTTGGCCTGGATTGCCCAGTCTCCGGTGATCCTGATTAAGGGTGAGTCACTCTCGGCGCTGGACTATGGCCTGTTGCAAATCCCGGTGTTTGGCGCGCTGATCCTCGGCAACCTGACGCTGGCTCGCATCACCGGCAAACTCAGTATTGAACGCCCGATCAAGCTGGGCGCATGGCCGATGCTGCTGGGCCTGCTGCTCGCCGCGCTGGCCACGGTATTTTCCGCCCATGCCTACCTGTGGATGACCGCCGGGCTGAGCCTTTACGCTTACGGCATTGGTTTGGCGAACGCCGGTCTGTATCGCCTGACGCTGTTTTCCAGCAACGTGAGCAAAGGTGCCGTTTCGGCCGTGATGGGGATGCTGAGCATGTCGGTGTTCACCATCGGGATCGAGTTGGCCAAGGTGGCCTATGTCTGGGGCGGTAACGGATTATTCAGCCTGTTCAATCTGGTCAGTGGCCTGTGTTGGCTGATGTTGACGGCGCTGTTCCTCAGCAAACACCGTGGTGGCGCCACTCCCGCACCGAGTGTCACAGTGTAATGGTTAATCAACCCTCTCCCTTTGGGAGAGGGTTAGCGTGAGGGGTCAGAACAGCCCCATCGGTTTCTCAGAGTAGCTCACCAGTAGGCACTTGGTCTGCTGATAGTGCTCCAACATCATCTTATGGGTTTCCCGCCCGATCCCCGACTGTTTGTAGCCGCCGAACGCCGCATGTGCCGGGTAGGCATGGTAGCAGTTGGTCCAGACGCGGCCCGCCTGAATGTTGCGCCCCATCTGGTAGGCAATGTTGCCGTTGCGGCTCCACACCCCGGCCCCCAGGCCAAAATCGGTATCATTGGCCAGCGCCAGTGCTTCATCCATATCCTTGAAAGTGGTCACCGCCAGCACCGGGCCAAAAATCTCTTCCTGGAATACCCGCATGCTGTTCTTACCGAACAGAATGGTAGGTTCCATGTAGTACCCTTGCGCCAACCCGCCATCCAGTGCCTTACGTCGGCCACCGGTCAGCACCTTGGCTCCTTCCTGCTTGCCGATCTCGATGTAGTTAAGAATGGTCTTCATCTGCCCTTCGGAAACCTGCGCCCCCATTTGGGTGTTGGCGTCCAGCGGGTTGCCGCTACGGATGCTCTCCACCCGTTTGATCGCCCGCTCCATAAAGCGCTCGTAGATCGATTCCTGCACCAGCGCCCGGCTCGGACAGGTACAGACTTCCCCCTGGTTAAAGGCAAACAGCGCAAAGCCTTCCAGCGCCTTGTCGAAGAACGAGTCCTCTTTGTCCATCACGTCGGCAAAGAAGATGTTGGGTGACTTGCCGCCCAGTTCCAGCGTCACCGGAATGATGTTCTGGGTGGCGTAGCCCATGATTTGGCGGCCCACTTCGGTCGAACCGGTAAAGGCCACTTTAGCGATGCGCTTGGAGGTGGCCAGATATTCCCCGATTTCACCACCTGCGCCGTTGACCACGTTGATCACCCCTGGCGGCAGGATGTCCTGGATCAGTTCCATCAGCACCAGCACCGATAGCGGCGTCAGCTTGGCCGGTTTCAGCACGATGCAGTTACCCGCCGCCAGAGCCGGAGCCATCTTCCAACAGGCCATCAGCAGCGGGAAGTTCCACGGAATGATTTGTGCCACCACACCCAGCGGTTCGTGGAAGTGATAGGCCACCGTCTCTGAGTCGATCTCACTAATCCCGCCCTCTTGCGCTCGTACGCAGGCAGCAAAGTAGCGGAAATGGTCGATAGCTAACGGAACGTCGGCATTGACGGTTTCGCGGATCGGTTTGCCGTTATCCCAGGTTTCTGCCGCCGCCAGCAGATCGATATTCTGCTCCATGCGATCGGCGACCCGGTTGAGCAAATTGGCGCGCGCCTGCACCGACATTTTCCCCCATGCCCCTTTGGCATCGTGGGCCGCATCCAGCGCCAACTCGATATCCTGGGAGGAGGAGCTGGCCACTTCGCACAGCGTCTGGCCGGTGATCGGCGTCAGGTTGGTGTAATACTCGCCCTGTACCGGCGCCACCCAGGCACCACCGATAAAGTTGTCATAACGTTTTTTCAGCTTGAGAGGAAACCCGGTGTTTTCAGGCGTGAGGTGACTTGCCGTAGTGGTATTCGCCATTTGTATCTCCTTTTAACGTGGCTGCAACCTTACCGCCCGCAGACGGTAAGCAGGTTCACGGCACCATGGCCGCAGATCAAACTTAAGAAGCGGTGAACGATCTCTAGCCGGAATGATAGGGGTTTATGAGGAGAAATGGCGAAACAATGCTCAAACGCATGAGGGGTGTCACAATCTTTTAAACTGGGCGCAACAATATGCACCCATAATTTCAACCACCAAACAGCCCGCGATCCCGTAGCAGGTGCTGATTCCCCTTGCGCCGGGTAAAGCCGCTACGATCGAAGAATTCCAATACCTGGATCGCCAGCTTGCGGCCAATCCCCAGCCGATCGCGGAAATCACCGGCATTGGTGCTGCCTTGCGTGGCGTCCAGCTCGCGGATCATTGCGGCAAACTGTTCGATACGCTGGCTGAGGTAGTAGCGATCGACCACCACGGCGGTGACGTAGCCAAGCTGTGCCGCCTTGCGCAACGCGGCGCGAACGCTGTTTTCCTCTTCGCCCAACGAGGCGGCCAGATCGCGCACCCACCAGGGATCGTCACTAAACAGCGGCTCAATGCGGCTCCACAGCGCCTGTTGCTCGCTGCTGAATGCCAAACCGTGGTCCGGCAGGTGCAGCCAGCCGCGCGTATTGCGCAGCAACCCCGCCGCCAGCAGCCGATCGATCATCATAAATACCAGCGGCTCATGCAGCGCCGGTAACGCCATACGGCGCAGACGAGCCCGCCCCAGGCCTAGCTGATCGGCATGTTGCTGATGGTATTCGGCCAACACCTGCAACAGGCGTTGCTCATGCGCTTGCACGTTGGTTGGGGCTAGCGCCATGTCGCCGGAGATCATCAGGGCATAGCCCGCCAGCAGTTCCTGCAGGCCCTCATCCGTCAGTTGCCGTGCCCAGGCAAACGCGGCCAAATCCAGTGCGCCACCCGGCAAACGCAAATCCAGCACCTGCCTATCGCTGGATGCCTGAGCCAGCGCGGCCAACCAGGCCAGATACTCCGGCTGACGCTTGCCCCGTTTCGGCGAGGAGAGCCCCAGCACGCGTGCAGCGCCCAGCGTTTGGCGCGCGCTGATATCCCGCAGCACCAACCGATCGTTTTCCACCAGCCACAGCGGACGATCGAGGATCAGCTCCGCCAGGTTATCGGCCAGCAGCGCAATGCGCCCGGTGATATGGCTGGCGGCATGGTGAATATGTAGCGACTGCCAGTGCTGGATCGGCGCATCGGCCTCTATCGCCACCAGAATACGCTCTGCCGCCGCTGGCGGTTGTTGCGCCAACAGCCAGTCGCCGCGCGTTAGCTGGTCTTTGCTGACGTCACCGCTGATATTCAGCGCAATGCGCTGCCCGGCAACCGCTTGATCTGTCGCCTGATTCTGCGCATGCAAGCCGCGCACCCGCACTGGCACGTCCGCACCGGTCAGCCACAGCGTATCGCCTACCGCCACGCTGCCGCCCAGCGCCGTCCCTGTCACCACCAGCCCGGCACCTTTAACGCTGAAGGCGCGATCCACTGCCAGGCGAAAACGACGGGAGAGTAAGTGCTCACCGGGTTGCAGCGCCAACAGATGCTGGCGCAGCTCATCAATACCTTCTCCCAGGGCCGCCGCGGTAACAAACACCGGCACATCATGCCAGCCCTGCTGCGCCAATTCAGCCAACACTTGGGTTTGTACTTCAGCGATTCGTGCAGGATCTACACGGTCAGCTTTGGTTAACGCCACCGTCAACTGCGCCCTGCCGCTCAGGCGCAGGATCGCCAGGTGCTCACGGGTTTGCGCCATTACGCCATCGTCACAGGCCACCACCAGCAGCGCATGGTCGATGCCGCCAATGCCCGCCAGCATGTTAGCGAGGAATTTTTCATGGCCGGGAACGTCGATAAACCCCAGCACGCGGCCATCGGGCTGCGGCCAATAGGCATAACCAAGATCGATGGTCATGCCACGGCGTTGCTCCTCCGGCAGGCGATCGGCATTGATGCCGGTGATCGCCTGCAGCAGGGTAGTTTTACCGTGGTCGACATGGCCAGCGGTGGCGATAATCATGCGCTCAGCGCCTCAACCAGTGCGCCCTCCTGTTCCAGGCAACGTAGATCGAGCCACAGTTTGCCGTCGTTGATACGGCCAATGACCGGCTGCGGCAAGCTACGCCACTGCTGGGCCAAGCCTTCTAAGGTTGCGCCCCGGCCATCGAGTGGGGTAAAGGTCAATGCGTAGCTCGGCAGGCGATCTATCGGCAACGAACCGCTGCCAATCTGTGACCAGCACGGCTCGCTACGCAGCTCGAAACGGCCAGCAAACCGCGAAGCCAACTGGCTTTGCAAACGTTCGGCGGTTTCCTGCATCTGTTGCTGTGGGCGGGTCAGTAAGCGCAAGGTGGGTAAGTGTTCTGCCAGTAACTCTGGCTGTTGATACAACCGCAGCGTGGCTTCCAGCGCCGCCAAGGTAATTTTGCCGACGCGCAGAGCGCGCTTGAGCGGATGCTGTTGCAAACGGGCGATGAGATCTTTTTTACCGACGATAATCCCGGCCTGCGGCCCGCCCAGCAGTTTATCACCGGAGAAGGTCACCAGATCGACACCTGCAGCGATCAGGCGTTGCGGCATCGGTTCGGCTGGCAAGCCGTATTGCGCCATGTCGATCAGCGAGCCACTGCCCAAATCGGTCGCCACAGGAATGCCCTGTTCGTGGCCCAACACCGCCAGTTCGCTTTCATCGACCGCAGCGGTAAACCCTTGAATGCTGTAATTACTGGTGTGCACCTTCATCAACAGGCCGGTTTGCTCGTTGATGGCGGCACGATAATCTTTCAGATGTGTACGGTTGGTGGTGCCGACTTCCACCAGTTGGCAGCCAGCCTGGCGCATGACGTCCGGGATGCGGAACGCGCCACCAATCTCCACCAGCTCGCCACGTGATACCACCACCTGCTGACCTGGAGCAACCGCCGCCAGCATCAGTAGCACTGCCGCCGCGTTATTGTTGACGATGCAGGCATCTTCCGCCCCGGTGAGCTGGCAGAGCAAGTCCGCGATGGCCCGATCGCGATGTCCACGGCCTGCGCCATCCAAATCGTATTCCAGCGTCACGGCACTGCTCATGGCACTGACCACCGCATCAACTGCCGGTTGCCCCAACAGCGCTCGCCCCAGGTTGGTATGCAAAACGGTGCCGCTGAGGTTAAACACCGGTTGCAACGCCGGGCGCTGCTGTTGTTCCAGGCGGGCATGTAGCGCCTGCGGCCAGTCCTGACACCAGGCGGGCAGCTGTTGCTGCGTCTTGATGGCTTCACGCGCCTGTGTCTGCATCTGGCGCAGTAGTTCGCTGATAAGCGTCTGGCCGTGTTTGGCGACGGCGGGTTCGACGGCAGGATCGCGCAGCAGGCGGTCAATGGCAGGTAACTGGCTGTATAGGTGCTGGGATTCAGTGCTCATGGTCACTCGATTTTTCAGTGTCCGGTTATCGGCAAACTGGCTTATTGGCGTGCCGAGCTAAACCAGTCAGGTTATTTAACCTGCATGGTATCAATAATTCGCTGTACCAGGGCATGATGTAGATCCGGTGTTTTAGCTGGTGTTAACAGCTGCAACGTCACGACCCGTTTATTGAACACCGTCAACACGATGGTGGAAACCAGTTTTTGCCCGTTGACCGTCTGTTCAGTATCCAAACGATGGAACTTCTGCTTACCGACGGTGAAATTCTCTTCTTTGGTTTTCTTGATGTTCTGATAGCGGTCGGACAGCTCAGTAATGATGCTTTGCGTCAGCTCTTTGAGCATCGCATCGCTGGTATTGATCTTCATGTCTGCTGGCGGGATCACTTCCGAAGCGACAGTGCGCTGGCGTGATTTGCTGTCGAGAAACAGCTGAATGGTCGACTTGTCGTCGTTGATGATGCCGCTCAGCTTGGTCTGATCGCTGAAGCCCGGCGGCAGTTCAAAGGTAATTTTGCCCTTTTGCAGCGATACGTTCAGGCCAGGGGCGGGTTTGGGTTCTTCCACCGGCGGCGCTGGGGCTGGCGTTACGGGCTGTGTCACGACCGGTTTTGGCGCGGGGGCGGGGACTTCCGGCTTTTTGCTGTCCTGATTATCGCAGGCTACCAGCCCGGTAAGCAGCACGGCTAACGCCGCGCCTTTGGCAAGGGTCTTCAACATCATGTCTTCCTTTCGCGTTACGCGTCTTGACGTAACGGTAGCAACTCGCTTGCCGGTTTGCCAGATGTCTAATCCGAAAGTCGCTGCGGACCCCTCATGCCCCCTCTCGCTAGGGAGAGGGGGCTGCAAAAGTGATGGAGTTGAGTTGAGCAATTACCGTGGCAAGGGTCGAATAAAAAAACCCAACTGTCATTATTCCCCAGGGAACAGGAACGGGTTGATACTGCTGCGCGCAAAGCCTTCCTCTTCCATCTTGGCATCGAGGATAAGCGAAGCCAGATCGTCGGCCACCGCCTCGACCTTCGGGTCCTTCTCCTGATAGAGGATCTTCAGGTAGGTGCCGCAATCGCCACAGCTTTCCGCTTTCACCGCCGCCTGCTCACTTTCCAGTGACCAGTAGTTGAGATCGCCGGTTTGCTCGCAGTTGCTGCATTTCACCCGCACCACGTGCCATTCGCTCTCGCACAGGTTGCAGTGCAGATAGCGCAGGCCGTTCACGGTACCAAGATGCACCACGCTGGAAACCGGGATACTGCCGCAAACCGGGCAGAACTGGCGATGCTCGCCGTACTCGGCCCGGGCCTTGCCAGGGATCTGGCTGGCCATCTGCGCCCAGTACAACGACAGCGCTGCCCAAAGGAACGGGGCTTTGTCGCTGCCTACTTTGGCAAACTCGCCTTTCAGCAGGGCGCTGGCCAACAGCTCCAGCTCATGGGACGAGGATTTCTCCAGGTTATCCAACACCGCCAGCACGTGTTCCGGTGCCTGCGGGCGCAGTTCTGCGATCAGCGATGCCAGCAGCTTGTGCCAATGTTCGCTGCGCGGATAAACGCTGATGTCCAACGGCGGCTTGCCGCTGGCGGCACTCTGGGTCAGCGTTTCGCCGAGATCCAGCTCCAGCGGATTATCGTGGCAGGCGTTGTGCTGCGCCTGTGCAATGCTGGCAGCAAAATTGAGGTAATCACCCAGCGGATGGTCTGCGGCCAGTTGCTGCAGACGTTCGGCTCGGCGGGTATAAAGGCTCTTCAAGTTGGCGAAAAGTAACGGCGGAATAGTTTCCGCCGTTGAAGACTTTTCACGCTGTGCCCCTAACTGCTCTTTAGGAACGATGCGGATACTCATCTGGGTTTGTCTTCCTGTTGTTTCTCGCGGACCTCACGGTACCAGCGCGGGTGATGCTTCTTGGCCCAGGCAGCCGGCACCCAACCTTCCACCATCGCGGTAATGGTGCCTTTTACCCACAACGCGGCGTAAATGTGCACCATAATCACGATGATCAACCCCACCGCTGCCAACGAATGCACCACCAACGCGATGCGGATCAGCGGAATGGAGAAGGAGGGGGCAAAGTATGGCCGCCAGATAACGATACCACTGGCCAGCAACAGCACCAGACTGATAATCGCCGCCCAGAATACGCACTTCTGACCGAAATTATAACGCCCAGTGTCACCCACTTCCTCATTCATGGCGATTTTGTGGATGTTTTTCGCCCAGACGATATCTTCCCGGTTGATCAGGTTGTGCTTCCAGTAGCGCAGGAACATCAGCAGGAACGCAACGAACATCAACACCCCGGTGAAGGGGTGAAGGATGCGTGCCAGCTGTGGCGTACCAAAGATATTCATCAGCCAGTTAAAGGACGGGAACAGGAACCCCAGCCCGCTGATGGCGGCAAAAATAAAGCAGAACGCCACAATCCAGTGGTTAATCCGCTCCGGCGCGCTGTAGCGCTGAATTGGCTTTTCCTTCCTCATTTGCGCGTCTCCTCATCATGATGCTCATCCTTCGGATCCTGCTCTTCCTCTTCTTCAACGCGGTTTGGCCCCACGCCAACGTAGTGGAAGATACTGGCCGCGAAGGTGGCAGCAAACCCGATGGCAGCCAACGGTTTCCAGACCCCTTTCCAGAAGGTCACCGCCGGGCTGATGGTCGGGTTATCCGGTAAACCGTGATACAGCTGCGGTTTATCGGCGTGATGCAGTACGTACATCACGTGGGTGCCGCCCACGCCTGCCGGATCGTACAGACCGGCATTCTGGTAGCCACGGGTTTTCAGTTCATCGACACGTTCCGCCGCGACGTTTTTCATCGCTTCTTTGGTGCCGAAGTGGATCGCCCCGGTCGGACAGGTTTTCACACAGGCCGGTTCCTGGCCAACGCCAACACGATCGACGCACAGGGTACATTTGTACACCCGGTTGTCTTCCGCATTCATGCGTGGCACGTCGAACGGGCAACCGGCGATGCAGTAGCCACAGCCGATACAGTGTTCGGACTGGAAATCGACGATGCCGTTGGCGTACTGGATGATGGCCCCTTCCGATGGGCACGCCTTCAGGCAGCCCGGATCGGCGCAGTGCATGCAGCCATCCTTGCGGATCAGCCACTCCAGCTTACCGTGCTCCTCAACTTCCGAGAAGCGCATCACCGTCCACGATTTGGCGGTCAGATCGGCGGGGTTATCGTAAACCCCGACGTTGTGCCCCACTTCATCGCGGATATCGTTCCATTCAGAACAGGCTACCTGGCAGGCTTTGCAGCCGATACAGGTAGTGACATCGATCAGCTTGGCCACTTCTTCCTGGTGATCGCGCGCGCGCGGTGCCGGGGTGAAGCCATTGGTGGCGGATTTACGAATGATGTCTTGAGATTGCATTGCCATAATTCGTCTCCGTTACACCTTTTCCACGTTAACCAGGAACGCCTTGAACTCTGGCGTTTGCGTATTGGCGTCGCCGACAAACGGCGTCAGCGTGTTGGCGATAAAGCCTTTCTTCGCTACCCCTTCGTAACCCCAGTGGATCGGGATGCCGATGGTGTCCACGTCCTGGCCATTTACCTGCAGAGTCCGAATACGTTTGGTCACCACCGCCTTGGCCTTGATATAGCCGCGGTTGGAGCTGACTTTGACCGTATCGCCCTGCTTGATGCCTTTTTTCTCAGCCAGTTTTTCACCTATCTCGACAAACTGCTCCGGCTGGAGGATCGCATTGAGCAACGCATGTTTGGTCCAGTAGTGGAAATGCTCGGTCAGACGATAGGTCGTGCCGACATACGGGAACTTGTCGGATTTGCCCATCGCAGCCAGATCGTCTTTGAACACGCGTGCCGCCGGGTTGGACACCACGTTCGGGTGCAACGGGTTGGTGCCGAGCGGCGTTTCAAACGGCTCGTAGTGTTCAGGGAACGGTCCTTCCGCCATTTTGTCGATGGCAAACAGGCGGCCCATGCCTTCCGGCTGCATGATAAACGGCCCAACGTCACTGCCCGGTGCGGCGGCGCTGTAGTCCGGGATATCCACCCCGCCCCACTTGGCACCATCCCATTCCAACAACTGGCGTTTGGCATCCCACGGTTTACCCGCTGGATCCGCAGATGCACGGTTATACAGGATGCGGCGGTTCAACGGCCATGCCCAGGCCCAGCCCAGCGTGTTGCCAAGGCCAGAAGGATCGGCGTTATCACGGCGCGCCATCTGGTTGCCCGCTGGCGTCCAACTGCCTGCGAAGATCCAACAGCCACTTGCCGTGGTGCCGTCATCACGCAGGTGCGCGAAGGTACTGAGCAGTTCGCCTTTCTTCACCAACACTTTGCCGTCTGGATCGAGAACATCCGCCAGCGCCCGGCCATTGCTCTCCATCGCCACTTCTTCTGGCTTCGGATTTTCCGGGGTCAGGTAATCCCAGGACATGTTCAGCAACGGCTCAGGGACCGCACCGCCGTCACGGGTGTACATTTCGCGCAGGCGCATCAGCAGCCCCGCCAGAATTTCACCGTCGTTCAGCGCTTCCCCTGGGGCATCGGCCCCTTTCCAGTGCCATTGCAGCCAGCGGCCAGAGTTAACGATCGAGCCGTTCTCTTCGGCAAAGCAGGTGGATGGCAAGCGGAACACTTCGGTCTGGATTTTCGATGGATCAACGTCGTTAAACTCATCGTGGTTCTGCCAGAAGTTGGAAGTTTCGGTGTTCAGCGGATCGATGGTCACCAGGAACTTCAGCTTGGCCAGTGAGGCCACCACTTTGTTCTTGTTCGGGAACGACGCAACCGGGTTAAAGCCCTGGCAGATATAGCCATTCACTTTCCCCTGCGACATCATCTCGAAATACTGCAGCACGTCGTAGCCTTTGTCCCACTTCGGCAACCAGTCAAAGCCCCAGCTGTTATCTTTCTGCGCTTTGTCGCCGTAGAAGCTCTTCATCATGCTGACGAAGAATTTCGGGTAGTTGCTCCAGTAGTTGACCTGGCCCGGCAGCAGCGCCTTCGGCGTGTTGGCTTTCAGGTAGGTTTCCAGATCGGCCTGCTTCTCGGAAGGTAGCGTCATGTAGCCCGGCAGGCTTTGTGACAGCAGACCCAAATCGGTCAGACCCTGGATATTGGAGTGACCACGCAGGGCGTTCACGCCACCACCTGCCATGCCCATATTGCCAAGCAGCAGTTGGATCATCGCCATGGTGCGGATGTTCTGCGCACCGACCGAGTGCTGTGTCCAGCCCAGGGCGTAGAGGAACGAGGCCGTCTTGTCGTTGGCGCTGGTTTCAGCGATATATTCGCACACCTTGATGAAATCTTCGGTTGGCGTGCCGCAGATGTTGGTTACCACCTCTGGCGTATAACGGCTGATGTGTTTTTTCAGCAGGTTCCACACGCAGTTCGGATCCTGTAGCGTTGTATCACGCTTGGCGAAGCCGTTCTCGTCGAGCTGGTAGTTCCAGGTGGTTTTATCGTATTTGCGATTTTCCGCGTCGTAGCCGCTGAACAGGCCGTCGTCGAAAGTGAAGTCTTCCCGCACCAGCAGGCTGGCGTTGGTGTAGGCGTCCACGTATTCGCGGTTAATCTTGTTATTGGTGATCAGGTACAGCAAGACGCCCGACAGGAAAGCAATGTCGGTACCTGAACGGATAGGCGTGTAGAAATCCGCCACGGATGCAGTACGGGTAAAGCGCGGATCGATGACGATCAGCTTGGCTTTATTATGAATTTTGGCTTCCATCGCCCAGCGGAATCCCACTGGATGCGCTTCTGCCGCATTCCCACCCATGACAATAATTAAGTCGGCGTTCTTGATATCAACCCAGTGGTTGGTCATCGCACCGCGACCAAATGTTGGAGCAAGACTTGCTACCGTTGGTCCGTGTCAGACACGCGCCTGGTTGTCTACGGCAAGCATGCCGAGAGCGCGACTAAATTTTTGGGTCAGCATACCGGTTTCGTTGCTGGAGGCCGAAGCACACAGCATCCCGGTGGAGAGCCAACGGTTTACCGTTACGCCAGCGGCGTTGGTGGCTTCGAAGTTGGCATCGCGGTCTTCTTTCATCAGTTTGGCGATGCGGGTGAAGGCGTCGTCCCAGCTGATGCGTTGCCACTTGTCTGAGCCTGGAGCGCGATATTCAGGGTATTGGAGACGGCTTTCGCTGTGGATGAAATCCACCAGACCTGCCCCTTTCGGGCACAGTGCACCACGGTTTACCGGATGGTCTGGATCCCCTTCGATATGGAAGATGCTCTCTTTGGCGTTTTTGGCGCCATCACCAAGGCTGTACATCAACAGCCCACAGCCGACGGAACAATACGTGCAGGTATTACGGGTTTCACGGGCGCGCAGCAACTTGTACTGCCGGGTTTCCGCCAACGCCACCGCCGGGCTAAAGCCCAGTGCAGCTACCGTGGTTCCTGCCATACCGCCAGCGCAGATCTTAAAGAACTGCCTTCTGCTGACCTGCATGGGGGGTCTCCTTTCTCTCTCGTGTTGTCACATTGTTTCAAATGACGCTTTCCCCCTCAAAGCGGGAAGCGCTAAAATCACTATTCTTATGTGGGTATTGGCCAAATGGGCCGCAACGGCGCCGCAATAATACCATAGCAGGCGTAGGGTTGTTACAAACAGGTGCCAGGAAAGTGAACAAAATTAACCAAGAGCAGCCCACAAATGTGAACGCGCTCACGGGCCTGATCCAGGCTCCGGTGTACCAGCGCGGGCAACTGACCACCAAAGAGCAAGATTGGCTCGCCGAAGAGGTGCCGGTCGCGCTGGTGTATAACGGTATTTCTCACGTGGTGATGATGTGTACGCCAAAGGATCTGGAGGCGTTCGCCCTCGGTTTTTCCCTTTCGGAAGGGATTATCGACTCACCACGGGATATCTTCAGTATAGAGGTTAATCCCACCTGCAACGGCATGGAAGTACAAATCGAGCTTTCCAGCCGCCGCTTTGCCGGGCTTAAGGAGCGCCGCCGGGCGATGGCGGGCCGCACAGGGTGCGGCGTTTGTGGCATCGAACAGTTGGCGGATATCTTCCGGCCGGTCACACCGCTGCCCTTTACCCAAACCTTCTCATTGGCCAATCTCGATCGCGCCCTTGACCAGCTGCGTCAGGTGCAGAACGTCGGCCAGTTGACGGGTTGTACCCACGCGGCAGGTTGGATCTCACCGCAGGGTGAACTGCTGGGCGGTTGCGAAGACGTTGGCCGCCATGTGGCGCTGGACAAAATGATCGGCATACGCGCCAAACAGGGCTGGCAGCAAGGGGCGATCCTGGTTTCCAGCCGGGCCAGCTATGAGATGGTGCAAAAATCCGCCATGTGCGGTGCCGAGATCCTGTTCGTGGTGTCTGCCGCCACCTCGCTGGCGGTGGAAATCGCCGAGCGCAGCAACCTGACATTGGTTGGTTTTAGCAAGCCAGGCCGGGCAACGGTGTTTACTCATCCGCAGCGTATTACCGATTAATCCCTAAACCACACAGTCTGTAGGGCATTGATAATCATTTTCAATATCATTTAATTAATTATAATGCATCATACTGCTTACGCGGTGCTCACATTTTGCGCCGCCCTACACTACTGGAGATGATGATCATGAGTTATTCACTGCCATCCCTACCTTATGCTTACGACGCACTAGAACCGCATTTCGACAAGCAGACGATGGAAATCCATCACACCAAACACCACCAGACCTACGTCAACAACGCCAACACCGTGCTGGAAGCTTACCCTGAGCTGGCTTCGCTGAGCGTAGAAGAGCTGATCCAGGATCTGGATAAAGTCCCTGCAGACAAGCGCACCTTTATGCGCAACAACGCAGGCGGCCACGCTAACCACAGCCTGTTCTGGAAAGGCCTGAAAACCGGCACCACGCTGGGTGGCGATCTGAAAGCCGCTATCGAGCGCGATTTCGGCAGCGTAGAGAAATTCCAGGAAGAGTTCGAGAAAGCCGCCGCCACCCGTTTCGGTTCTGGCTGGGCTTGGCTGGTGCTGAAAGGCGACAAGCTGGCCGTAGTCTCTACCGCTAACCAGGACAGCCCGCTGATGGGCGAAGCCGTCTCCGGCGCTTCAGGCTTGCCAATCGTTGGCCTGGACGTGTGGGAACACGCTTACTACCTGAAATTCCAGAACCGTCGCCCTGACTACATCAAGGCATTCTGGAACGTAGTGAACTGGGACGAAGCGGCCAAACGCTTCGCCGAAGCCAAGAAATAATTTGGCTTATCTCCGATGATGCCCGCTGATGCGGGCATTTTTTTGCCCATTTCCCGCTAAAGTTTAACCGCCCCTTGCCGATGCTTTGTTCAATTGACCAACGCCTAAAGAGGGATAAATCATGGCGGCATTGCAAGCTTTGGCAGGAAAAATCGTTCATCTCACCGTAGGTAAAAAGCTCGGACTCGGGTTCTCTCTAATGTTGATACTGGCGATCGTTATCGCTGGCACCGGGATAACCTACCTCAATCTTATCGAATCACGCAGCGACCGCATCGATTTCAGCTATCAGTTAACGGGCGAAATCAGTCAGGCTAAATACACCCGTGCCATGTTTAGCCAAAATTACAACACCGACTACCTTGAACGTAACCGCAAACATATCGAGAACGCGTTGCAACTGGCCAGCCACGCGCAAAACCTGAATTGGGATGCGCAAAGCCGCAAGGATCTGGAGCTGTTGGTGGTGTTGCTGGGTAACTATGAGCAACAACAGAAAATGTTTGCCAAAGCCGTGGTGGATAAAGGCGCGGTACGAGCCAGCTGGAACATGTCCGAAGTTCAGGACAGCCTGAGCCAGGTTGAACGTCAGTTGGGGGCTACCGATCTGCAACTGGCGTTTATCCAGTTGAACCAGAAGCTGACCCAGATCCGCTACTATGCCCGTGGCCTGGTGCTGCAACCCAATCGCGACTCCGAAATCCCATTGCTCAGCGCCATCGACGACGCCCGCAGCGCCGCCAACACGCTCAGCCAACGCCTGAACGAGTCACAGCGTCCGTTGCTCCAACCTCTGTTGACCGTGCTTGACGAGTATAAAGGCCACATCGCGGCCTACCTGCCCGCCGTTGAGAATGAGATCAAGATCAGTAAACAGCTCGGCGGTTACGCTGACGAGATCGGTACGCTGGTCAATAATTTCATGAAGGATGAGTTGACGCAGACCCATAACAATATCAATACCGCGCAATGGCAGATGGGGATCACCACGGCGATCGCCATTCTTGCTGGCCTGCTGATATCATGGCGTATCACATTGCAGATCACTCGCCCACTCAACAGCACCCTGGAACTGGCAGAACGCATTGCCAAGGGTGATCTACGCCAGGCACAAACCAGCACTCGCCGTGATGAACTGGGCCAGTTGCTTAACGCCGTCGCCGCCATGAGCCAGAACCTGCGCGATATGATTGAGAAAATCCAGATGGGGGTCAGCCAGGTCTCCACCGCCGCCGGAGAAATCGCTGCGGGCAATACCGACCTCTCTTCACGCACCGAACAACAGGCCGCCGCGGTGGAAGAAACCGCCGCCAGCATGGAGCAGCTCACCGCCACGGTGAAGCAAAATGCCGACAATGCCCATCACGCCAACCAGTTGGCGACCGATGCCTCACAAACCGCACAACAGGGCGGCAAACTGGTTAACAACGTCGTCAGCACCATGCGGGATATTTCCAACAGTTCGCAGCGGATCGCCGAAATTACCACCCTGATCAACGGCATTGCCTTCCAGACTAACATCCTGGCCCTGAACGCCGCCGTAGAGGCCGCCCGTGCGGGTGAGCAAGGGCGCGGTTTCTCGGTTGTCGCCAGCGAAGTCCGTAATCTGGCCCAGCGCAGCGCCCAGGCGGCGAAAGAAATCGAAGGGTTGATTACCGAGTCGGTCAACCGGGTACAGAGCGGTACCGCACTGGTGGAAGACACCGGCAACACCATGGAGCAAATCGTCCGTTCGGTCACCCACGTACGCGACATCATGGCTGAAATAGCCGCCGCCTCCGATGAACAGACCAGAGGCATCGCGCAGATTGGTCAGGCCATTGTGGAAATGGATCACACCACGCAGCAAAACGCCGCGCTGGTGGAAGAGTCTGCCGCCGCCGCCGATTCGCTGGAAGAGCAGGCTGAGATGCTGCTGCAAAGCGTCTCGGTATTCCGTCTGGCGGACAAGGCTGCGTCAGTGGAAGCGAAAACCACCCAGCTCAAATCACCGTCGATGGCTAAACCGAGCGCCAGCACCGAAGACAACTGGACAACCTTCTAACCCCTCCGCCCGCCCGGTGATTTCCGGGCGGGTTATTCTGTTCCTCCCCCTCGACTCAGGCTATGCTAGACGGCATTAACGAGCGTGAAAGGAGGCCAGCATGCACCACCCAGACGTCTATCTCGGTTCGATTCAACCTTATGAAGGTGGCCGCCCCAGCGCTATCGCCAAACACCTGGTGGAGGGGACGCTGAAGCTTACCCCATTGGGTCTGGCGGGCGATGAGCAGGCAGAAAAAAGCTACCACGGCGGGCCTGACCGCGCCCTTTGCCACTATCCGCGCGAACATTACGACCACTGGCGTGAACAGTTCCCCGCTCAGGCAGAACAGTTCTGCGCACCCGCCTTTGGTGAGAATATTTCGACCCTCGGCCTGACCGAGCATAACGTGTTTATGGGGGATATTTTCCGCTGGGGAGAAGCGCTGATCCAGGTAACCCAACCGCGCTCTCCGTGTTTCAAACTCAATTACCATTTCGCTATCGACGATATTTCGGTGCTGATGCAGCAAACCGGCCGCTGCGGCTGGCTGTACCGCGTGGTGGCGGCCGGATCGGTCAGTGGCGACCAACCGCTGGAACTGGTGATCCGCAATAGCGACGTTTCCGTCGCACAAGCGATCGGCATCGCCTGGCACATGCCGTTCGATGAAGAGCAATACCGTCGTTTACTGTCGGTCGCGGGGCTGTCGGCCAGCTGGAGCAAAACCATGCTGACGCGCATCACCAGCGGCAAAATCGAAGACCTCAACCGCCGTCTGCTTGGCCGTTAACCGGCGCCAGACAGAAGACATCCATCGAGTTGGATTAGGGAGTTGCGTTATGGCTACATCACCTCATTCCATTCATCACGCGGCTGCGGCTGGCTATCAGGCCAATGCGGATCGCTACGTTTTAGGTCGCCCGGATTATCCGGCGGAGATCGCCGATTGGCTGCGTGAGGTACTCGAGCTACAGCCCGGTAAGACCGTCATCGATCTGGGTGCAGGAACCGGCAAGTTCACTCCGCGCCTGCTGGAGGCCGGTGCCAACGTCATCGCCGTTGAACCGGTGGCGCAGATGCTGGAAAAGCTGGCGGCAACATTCCCTCAGGTGAAAACGCTGGCAGGTACCGCCGAATCACTCCCGCTGCCGGATGAGTCGGTGGATGCCGTGGTGTGTGCGCAATCCTTTCACTGGTTTGCCACACGCCAGGCGCTGGCGGAAATTCAGCGCGTGCTGAAACCCGGCGGCAAGCTTGGCCTGGTGTGGAATATGCGCGATGCGCGGGTTGGCTGGGTACGTAAGCTCAACCAGATAGTCGATCGCCACGAAGGGGATGCGCCGCGTTTTTATACCGGTGAATGGCGCAGGCTGTTCCCTTACCCGGGTTTTGCCCAGCTACAGGAGCAGGTGTTTATGCTGGGGCATTGTGGGGCGCCGGAAGATGTGATTTATAACCGTGTGCGATCCACCAGCTTTATCGCCGCGTTGCCGCAACAGCAGCAGGAACAGGTGATCGAACAGATCCGCCAACTGGTGGCAGAGGAAGAGGAACTCCGGGGAAAAGAAACGCTCACGGTGCCTTACCAGACCTGCGCGTTCTTTACGACCAAGGCCTGAGCATGCCCCTCACCCTAACCCTCTCCCACAGGGAGAGCAGCTGTGTTTAAAATCAACGGGTGATGATTAATTTGTCACCCATTTTTTATTATCCCGCAGCATCGCATTCAGGATGGTTAGCAGCTTTCTCACGCAGGCGGTCACCGCCACCTTGAACGGTTTTCCACGCCCTGTCAGGCGCTCGTAAAACTCCCGGATTGTCGGGTTGTACCGCACCGCTGACAAGGTCGCCATGTATAGCGCTGAACGCACCGCGCTTCGCCCTCCCCAGATACTTCGCTTCCCTTTCATTTTTCCACTGTCATGGGCATAGGGACACACGCCAACCAACGCGCTTATTTTGTGCCGATTCAGCCTCCCCAGCTCCGGCAACATCGCAAGAAGCACCGCCATCGTTGTCGGCCCGATACCTTTGACTTCCTCCAACAACGTCGCCTTTTCCCGCCACAGAGGCATCACTTTTATTTGCCTGTCGATATCGTCATCTGCATCCCGGATTTCAGCGGTCAGCCAGTCGATATGCCGCTTGATGCCCGCTGAGACCACCACGTCATCGCAGCTTTTATAGCGGTTTATCTCCATGGTCCTGTTATCGACCAGTTGGCGACGGCGGGTCACCATCCCGGCCAGACGCTGCGTCTGTTCATCCGGTGTGGGGCGGGCTTCGGGCTCCATTCTCCGGCCAAACTCGCAGATGATACGCGCATCATTCGGGTCGGTTTTGTACAGGGTCCCTAGCGCACGAGCGAAGTTTTTTACCTGGCGTGGATTGACCACGGCCACGGGTAACCCAGCCAACTCAAGCGTGGCGGCCAGCAACGAGTGATATCGGCCTGTCGCCTCCATCACGACAAGCTTGACGGTGATGGCAGAGAGCGAACTCAGCAACTGCTGATGGCCTTCCGGTGTGTTATCCAGATGCAGAAGCTGACGAGTTGGGTCGATGTATACGTCAAAAGTGTCTTTGGCAATGTCGATACCGACGGTTGCATGTTCAGTCATTTCAAGTCTCCCGGCCTTGTAAGATACGGGCTGGCTGATGCCGCCCTGGCAGCTGTTCGGGTTAACAGGAAAACTGACGCCACGCCATAAGCTCTCCCACGGGCTTGTTGTCCCAGAGGGGAATCGGGCTGTAGCGTCAGGTACAACTCGGTTAAAGTCTACCCGCCTTTGGGCGGGTAATTAAAGTACCTTAAACATACAAGGGGACCGATCGAGTTAGGCTGAAAGTATCGTGACTCTTCATCAGCACCAGCTGATTCACCTTGGTTGAGGGGGGCGATCGCGGTTGCTGAGATTACCACCGTTCTCTCAACAGAGCAGGGACTATCCGCTCCCAAGGAGAGGGGACCGATCGAGTTAGGCTGAAAGTATCGTGACACTTCATCAGCACCGGCTGGTTCACCTTGGTTGAGGGGGGCGATCGCGGTTGCTGAGATTACCACCGTTCTCTCAACAGAGCAGGGACTATCCGCTCCTAAGGAGAGGGGACCGATCGAGTTAGGCTGAAAGTATCGTGACTCTTCATCAGCACCAGCTGATTCACCTTGGTTGAGGGGGCGATCGCGGTTGCTGAGATTACCACCGTTCTCTCAACAGAGCAGGGGCTATCCGCTCCCAAGGAGAGGGGACCGATCGAATTCGTTAATTGCTTTGCGTAATACCTTGCCTTTCTTGTTCTGCCCCCCTACTTTCCGAAGTTACGCGGACTAACTACGCACTCGGGACAGCTCCCTCTCCCTGTGGGAGAGGGTTGGGGTGAGGGGTAATCAGAACGCTTTTTTGGCGTAGCCGGTAACCACTTTCAGGCCCATCTCACGGCCAAGTGCGGTCATTGGGTGTACCACGATCAGGCCACGAACGCTTTTCTTCAGCGTGCCCATATCCGCCTGCTCTTTCTTGGTGATCTCGCGGCTGAACGGCAGCTGGCTCAACTTCTGCGCTTCCGCACTCAGTTTTTCCACGCGCACGTTTTTCAGGCGCTCAATCTCGGTCTTTAGCTTCTCTTTTTCTTTGAGATGTTGCGCAATCAGGTCGGTGTTACCCTGCTGGATCACCACGGTGTCTTTGTGGTTCAGTGCGTCCAGCAAATCGCTCAGGCGCTTAATCTCGGCTTTTTCTTTCTCTTTCATCGTCTCTGGCCTGTTTTGTTCTATGGCGTAAAAAATATTTCGCTAGTGTAGCAAAATGCACGGCAGGTTACTCCTCACCTTGCGCAATTCCCGCAGGCAGGCCGCTCATCTCGCAGGCTTTTGCCCCCACCCGCGCCAGCGCCTGGGTATAACGGGCGTTAAAGGGATAGCAGCAGGAGAGCCGCAGCCCATTATGATAACGCCCACTGGGAGAATATAGCGTACCGGGCGTCAGGCAGATCTGCTCATCCAGCAACTGATGGAATAGCGCCACCGTGTCCACCCCTGCTGGGAACTCCACCCAGAACACAAACCCACCGGCAGGCTGAGTCGCTCTTGTCCCGCGCGGGAAATGGCGGGCAATCAGCGCTCTAGCCTCTTCCACCTGCGCCGCATAGCGTTTGCGCAAATTACGCAGATGATGATCGTATCCCCCCGCCTCCAGGAACATGGCCAGCGTTTCCGACAGCAAGTGCGACTCCGACATCGAAGACACCGCCTTCAGCTTACGCAGCGCATCACTGAACCGGCCACCAACCACCCAACCGATGCGGAAATCCGGTGCCAGCGTTTTGGTAAAGCTGGAGCAAAACAGCACCCAGCCGTCGCTATCGAACGCCTTCACCGCCGGGCTGAGCGCACTGCCAAATTGTAGCTCAGCATACAGCCCATCTTCGATCAGTGGCACTTGATGATCGTTCATCAGGCGTGCCAGCCGTTTTTTCGACGCCAGCGGCATGGTACAGCCCAGTGGATTCTGTATCGTCGGCATAGCGATGACCGCATTCAGCCGTTTCTCCTGCAACAGCAACTCCAGCGCATCCAGCGACAGGCCATGCTGCGGGTCGGTGGGGATCTCCAACGCTTTCAGCCCCAGGCTGGCGAGCAACGGCAACAGGTAAAAATAGGTCGGCGACTCCAACCCCACGCAGTCGCCGGGCTTGGTGGTCACCCTGAGCGCCAGCTGCAAGGCTTCCATACAACCGTGCGTCAGCGTGATGTCACTCGGCTCCAGCAACATGCCCAACGTCATCGAACGCCGGGCGATCTGCTGGCGCAACCGCAGGCTGCCCGGCGGCAAAGCGTATTGGCCAATCAGATTCGGCTGGCGGCGTAACTGTGATGACAACATCCTCCCCAGCTTGCCACCGGGATAAAAATCCACGGTTTGCGGACAGGCGAGCGACAAATTGGTGAAGGCCGGGTTCTGTTGGGCGGCAAAAACCGTATCGATCAGGGCCAGCACATCATCCGCTGGCTGTTCAACCCGGTTGCTGGGTGCCGACGCCGTTTTCAACGCAGGCAAGGTCGCCCGCACGTAAAACCCAGACTGTGGCCGCGCCTCGATCAGCCCCCGGTCTTCCAACTGGCGATAGGCTGCCACCACGGTATTGATGCTGACGCTGTGGCTCTGTGCGCAACGGCGCACCGAAGGCAGGCGGCTACCGGGCGGTAAAGTGCCACGATGGATAGCCGCCGCCAATGTCTCCGCCAGTTGCAGGTAGCGGGTTTCGGGGATTTCGTCGAGCAGGGTCACAATTTCTCTCCAGGCAATGGGTACAGTTTGAAATTAGCGAAACTGTAACCATGACAATAGCTGATTTCTGGTTCTGTCACCATCACCCCACAGCCCTTATGCTGGTGATCACTCCCAATCATGTATGGAAAACCTTATGCTGGACTCTGCTTTTATCAGTTACGTGACCGTGATGTCGATTACCCCTGGCCCCAATAACCTGCTGCTGGCTTCGTCCGGCGTCAATTTCGGCCTGCGGCGTACCTTACCGATGATGTTTGGTATCAGTCTGGGCTGTGCGACACAGTTAGCCCTCACCACGCTATTGCTGGCGTTGATCCTTAACTGGGCCGATACCATCCGCTTTCCGCTGGCGGTAATGGGCTGTGCGTACCTGTTGTGGCTATCGTGGAAACTGTATAAGGCGGCTTCGCCGGATGCTAAACAGCAGGCGCGGCCAATGCGCTTTATCGGCGGAGCCTTGTTCCAGGCGGTGAACCCGAAAGCCTGGCTGATGGCCATCAACGTGGCGATCCTGTTCACTCCCCATGAAGGGGCGACGCTGCATCAAACGCTGTTAACCATCGCAGGCTTCACCGCGGTGAATGTTCCCTGCATCTTGATCTGGGCGTTGATGGGCGATCGGCTGCGCCACGCTCTGCGTGTGACCTGGAAACTGCGGTTATTTAACGGCGTGATGGCGGGCTTGATGGCAACAACCGCATTATGGCTGCTGTTTGACGAGTGGCGTGCGCTGATGGCTTAAGGCTTTTGAGCACCGAGCGGGGAGAGCCGGGAGGGCTGCTTGGCGCCAATTTTCGCCAGCAGCTCGGTGATCGACAGCACCATGGTGGAACGCACCATCTGCTGGTAACGCTGGTGTTGCATGGCGATCAGCGATTCATCCGCCTCGCCGGGCTGTAGAAACGTGGGGACCGGCGGCAACGCGCTGACGCAATGGAGCTCACCGAAGGGGCCGAGTATCTCATCATCAATAAAGCGATATTCCGAACCGTCGTGGTTCAGCTCTTCACGCATCGCCATCAGCAGTTCGGCATCTTCGTATTCATGGCGGGAAATCACCCCCAGCCCGTACATCAGCTTCAGACGAACCGAAAGTTCACCGAGCGGCCCGGCACCGGACAACAGAGGTTCTACGGCATATTTCACCGCGTAGTCATCTTTACGGAAAACCTGTACCACCAGGACGTTAAGCGCTTCTGCCAACAGCTCGACCGCTGCGATCAGAAAACTGCGCACCGTCTTGCCAGCGTTCAGCTTTTCCAGAACCTTGTTTTCGAATGCCTGTGTCTCGATCATCTTCGCTTTTCGAATCGCATGGGTGGTGTGGTCATTCGAGCCCCTCCCATTAACCACAGGAAGTGAGCCCGAATGGGGGGCAAAGACGCCTTGCCCCCTCACCCTACCCCTTATCCGTGGGGAAAGGGAATGAGTTTGCTTACACTGGTTTGATATCACAGCGTTTACTGCAAGGCGTTATACACAGCAACCGCCTCTTCCACAACCTTGCTGTCGGCCGGTAAACCGGAAATTTGCGCCAGCGCGGCTTTTGGACCCAATTTTGTCAGCAAGTCTACCAGTTCTTGTGCCTGTGGGTCCTGCTCGCTGCGGTAGCTCATGGCGGCGGCAATCCCCTTGATCAGGTTGGCGTGCGGCAAGCCGTATTCCAACGTGCCCAACAGCGGCTTGATCAGGCGATCGCCTGCGCTCAGTTTGCGCAACGGCTGACGGCCTACGCGCTCAACGTCATCGTGCAGATACGGATTTTCGAAGCGGGACAGGATTTTGTTGATATAGGCGGCATGCTTGTCGGCGTCAAAACCGTAGCGCTTGATCAGCACCGCACCGCTCTCTTCCATCGCCCCTTTGACCACCTGGCGGATGACCGGATCGAGGATTGCATCACGAATAGTCAACAGCTTGGCGCGTTGGCCCAGGTAGGCAGTGATCGCATGGCCGGTATTGAGGGTAAACAGCTTACGCTCCACAAACGCCATCAGGTTGTCAGTCAGTTCCATACCGGCGATGGCTGGCGGTTGCCCTTTGAATTGGGTCTGATCGACAATCCACTCGCTAAAGGTTTCCACCGTCACTTCCAGCGGATCGTTGCTGCCCGCTTCTGCTGGGGGCACGATACGGTCTACGGCGGAATCGACAAAGCCGATATGCTGCTCAACCCAGGCCTGTTCATCCTGCGGCAGTGCGTCGAACACGTGCTGTTTGAGCTGGCTGGTGCCGCGTACCATGTTTTCACAGGCGATGATATTCAGCGGTTGATTATTGCCTTGCTGATGGCGCAGGATCAGGCCTTTGGCGATAGTCCCGGCAATTCTGGCGAGGATCTGCGGGCCAACGGCGGTCGTGACAATATCGGCCTGGGCTATCAAGGCCACCGCCTCTTCGCTACCGCTGTTAACGGCACTGACGTTGTTCACCTCTTCAACGCGCGCCTGCTCACCCACCACATGTACCTGGTAGCTTTTGCGTTGGTTCAACGCGTCCAGCACCGTCTGGTTAACGTCAGCAAAAGTCAGTTCGGCGTGCGCGTCGGCAAGCAGTTTGCCAATAAAGCCACGGCCAATATTGCCGGCTCCGAAGTGTAATGCTTTCATATTCCACCCTTTCTTAATGTAGAAAGGTGCAGCAAGCTGCACCCTTTAAAATAATTCTGCTATCAGGCCTTCTTGCCGCCCAGCAACTCCAACACTTCCTGGACGCTGGTGGTATTCGCCAGCCGCTCGATGACGGTTTCATCATCCAACGCATTGGTCAGGCTGGTGATCACCTGGATATGCTCGTTATTACGTGCCGCGATACCGATAACCAGGCGTGCCACCTCATCCTCTTCGTCACCGAAACGTACGCCCTGCGGATACTGGCAGAACACCACGCCGGTACGCAGCACGCGGTCTTTGGCTTCGATGGTGCCATGCGGCACGGCAATGGATTCGCCCAGATAGGTAGAGGTCAGCTTTTCACGCTCCAACATGGCTGGAACATATTCTGGCTCGACGTAGCCTCCCTTCACCAGTTGCTCACCAGCAAAACGAATCGCCTGCTCTTTATCAATGGCCTGCAAACCGAGGAACACGTTGTTTTCACCCAGTTTGAACAGGTTCTGTTCGCTGGCGTCAAAGCTGTCATCCAGGGTAGAGATAACCTTCTGCTCGGTTTCGCTGGTCTTGTTAGCAGCCACCAGGCGAGCGGTCAAATCACTGTACAGATGGCTGTCCAGGAAGTTGGTCAGCGAGATGTGCTGAGCCTGCGGCGCATGGCGCATCGCACGCTCGGTCAAATCGCGGTGAGTGATCACCAGATCCACATCTTCCGGCAGGCTGTTGATCGCACTATTGGTTACCGAGATATTCTTCAGCCCCGCGTCCGCCACTTTCTTGCGCAGCACGCCAGCACCCATGGCGCTGGAACCCATACCCGCATCGCAAGCCACGATGATTTTACGCACGGTGCTCAGATCGCCGTCTACCGCTGCGTTTACCGCGGCACCGCCTTTAGACTGGGCTTTCATGTCCTGAATACGGCGGGTCGCCTCTTCCAGATCGTCTTCCTCTTTCACTTTTGAGGTTTTCAACAGGAAAGATGAGACCACGAAGGAGACCAGGAACGCCGCAAATACCGCCGCCAGGTTAGCGAAGTAGGCGCCTTTTGGCGTCATCGCCAACACCGCCAGGATAGAGCCTGGGGAGGCAGGGGATACCAGGCCACCGTTCAACAAGGTCAGGGTGAATACGCCGGTCATACCGCCCAGAATAACCGCCAGGATCAGGCGTGGATTCATCAGCACGTATGGGAAGTAAATTTCGTGGATACCCCCCAGGAAGTGGATGATCGCCGCACCGCCAGCAGACTGCTTGGCACTACCACGGCCGAAGAACATATAGGCCATCAGCACACCCAAACCTGGGCCTGGGTTGGCTTCGATCAGGAAGAAGATTGATTTACCGGTTTCCGTCGCCTGCTGGATACCCAGCGGAGAGAAGATGCCGTGGTTGATGGCGTTGTTCAGGAACAGGATTTTCGCCGGTTCAACGAAGATCGAGGTCAATGGCAGCAGGTTGTTGACCACCATGATATGCACGCCAGCCGCCAACACTTTAGACAGCGCTTCGACCAATGGCCCGATACCCATAAAGGCCAGGATCGCCAACAGCATACCAATGATGCCAGCGGAGAAGTTGTTGACCAACATCTCGAAGCCGCTCTTGATCTTGCCGTCGACCCAACGGTCAAAATGCTTGATCGCCCAGCCGCCCAGCGGCCCAACAATCATGGCGCCGAGGAACATCGGCATATCTGCACCGACGATCACACCCATGGTGGTGATGGCACCGACCACGCCGCCACGCTCGCCGCCCACCAGTTTACCGCCGGTATAACCGATCAGCAGTGGCAGCAGATAGGTGATCATTGGCCCAACCAGCTTGGCTAACGTCTCGTTTGGCAGCCAGCCGGTAGGAATGAATAGCGCAGTGATGATACCCCAGGCGATGAATGCGCCAATGTTGGGCATCACCATGTTACTCAGGAAACGGCCAAAGTTTTGCACTTTAACCTTGATGTCTGGTGAAAACATAAACACACCCCTATTGTTACGCGCTGACAATAAGAGCGCGCGATAATTGTTGTAACGTTCTAGCCCTGTTGATGCTGTTTGCGAAACGGACTCTACCACGCTCCTTTTACTACGCGAACTTCACGGAATTTTTGTGATCGCCATCACTAACATTGCCCCTACACCCCGGTGTATTTAGTGATACACATCACACTTATCCGGTGTAAAAAAAATACAACGAGAAGATATACCGGCTAAAAGCACCTAAAACGTGACCTTAATCACACTTTAAACCTTGATGTTTGTTTTTAAAATGTGACAAGAATCACAATTTATTTTACATCCGACCACCGGGCCGTGACCTGAAATGACATCTTCCCTGTGAGCATCCACACCGTCGGGAAATAACCATGGCGTGGATGAAAGAAAACTACATTAAGAGATGTGATGAATAAGTGAAGTGTAGTACAGAAAATACGTGGGGGAGGGAGGGGTAAGGAGTTGGAAAAAAGCGGAATAATGTATGTGGTACCAAACGCTGGCCCACATACATTGTTTAGAACGAAGGTTATTGCATTACCGCCAGCACGGTTTTCTGTGCGTTCAGCAAGTCCTGCTGCTTGGCCACCAGATTGGACATCATGGTGTTGTACTGCGTCGCCTGCTGCTGGGTGCGGAACTGCACGCCACCGTTGTTGAAGCTGACCTGATTGCCCTGGGCCTGCAGGAAATCCCCTACCTGTACCAGGTCTTGGACAAAACCGGCGGTGGTTGGGATCGCTGGCATCAGCGCATTGGCCGGTGCGGTAACGATCTTGTCATACGCCTGGTTGTACACCGCTTTCAGGTCGTCCGGCTGTTTCAGCGCCGCACGAGCGGTATCCGCCTGCGCCTTGGCAGTCTGGATCTGCTGGCCCAGCAGGTTTAACGCGCCGATCGACTGTTGCAAGCTATCGCGCTTGCTCATGTAGTCCTGCGCGGTGCGGATCTGATTAACCTGCTCCAGCGCCGGGGTCAGGCTGGCGTCCACCGACTTGGTCAACTGCTGGGAAAAGCCCACCAGAATGGCGTAATCGCTGGTATAAGCACCGAATTTCTGTTTCTGATCTTCGCTCAACGTCGGGATATGTACGCCACTGCGCATGACCGTATTCTGTAAGTAATCAACGAATGCCTTGCGCTGCTCCGGCTCTTTATCGCCGCAGGCGGTCAGTTGCATAACCACCAACAATGCCAACACCGGTGCCAGCCAACGCGCGAAACTTCTGCTCTGGATCCCTACAGCCATGTGACATAACTCCTGTTATAAACGTGTCTTTTATCGGATTCCATGCCGTCTGCCGCCCTCCGTGCGTCTACAAGAATAGATCAACTGCCAGCGATACGAAATGTGATTGTGCGAGGCTCGCAGAATAACTCACCGTTGCGCGGCCGCCATCAGAGAAGAAAAAGCGCCCGCAGGCGCTTTTTCTTGGGCTTTACACCATTATTGCAGTACGGAGATATCCGCGACCTGCAAGAACAACTCACGCAGCTTGCTCAGCAGAGTCAGGCGGTTCACGCGCACCGCTTCATCTTCTGCCATCACCATCACGCCGTCGAAGAACGCATCCACGGTTTCACGGAGTGCGGCCAGTTCTACCAGTGCTTCCTGGTAGCGGCCTTCGGCGAAGAACGGTTGCAGCTTATCGCGCAGCACCACCAAGTGGGTTGCCAACTTCAGTTCGGCCGGTTCTTTCAATACCGATGCGTGGACCTGGTCCAGCAGCGTATCGTTGGATTTAGCCAGGATATTGGAAACGCGCTTGTTGGCAGCCGCCAATGCCGCTGCTGCTTCCAGCGTACGGAAATGCGTCACCGCTTTTACCCGCGCATCGAAGTCTGCTGGCTTGGTTGGGCGACGAGCCAACACGGCCTGGATGGTATCCACCGCGTGACCTTCTTCCTGATACCAGGCGCGGAAACGGCCCAGCATAAAGTCGACAACCTCATCTACGACCTTGGCGTTGGTCAGCTTGTCACCATACAGGCGGACAGCCTCTTCGGTCAGGGTTTGCAGATCCAGCGGCAGGTTTTTCTCAACGATAATACGCAGTACGCCCAGCGCAGCACGGCGCAGTGCGAACGGGTCTTTATCGCCTTTTGGATGTTGCCCGATGCCGAAGATCCCGGCCAGGGTGTCCATTTTGTCGGCAATAGCCAACGAGCAGGCCACCAACGATTGCGGCAGCTCATCACCGGCAAAGCGTGGTTGATACTGTTCGTTCAACGCTACCGCCACGTCTTCGGCTTCACCGTCATGGCGCGCATAGTGCATGCCCATGACGCCTTGGGTGTCGGTGAATTCGAACACCATGTTGGTCATCAGATCGCACTTCGACAGCAGCCCCGCACGCGTGGCGTGGTTGACGTCAGCCCCGATCTGGCCAGCGATCCAGCCAGCCATGGCCTGAATACGGTCGGTCTTGGCGCGCAGGGTGCCCAGTTGCTGTTGGAACAGCACGGTTTCCAGACGCGGCAGGTTGTCTTCCAGGCGTTGCTTGCGGTCGGTATTGAAGAAGAATTCGGCATCCGCCAGACGTGGGCGCACCACTTTCTCGTTACCGGAGATAATTTGCTGCGGATCTTTCGATTCGATATTGGCGACGAAGATAAAGTTCGGCAGCAGTTTGCCCGCGGCGTCATACACCGGGAAATACTTCTGATCGCCCTTCATGGTGTACACCAACGCTTCCGCCGGCACCGCCAGGAATTTCTCTTCGAACTTGGCGGTCAGCACCACTGGCCATTCGACCAACGAGGTGACTTCTTCCAGCAGGCTCTCGCTCAGATCGGCTTTACCGCCAATCTGCTGTGCAGCCAACTCGGCATCACGCTTGATCAAGGATTTACGGGTTTGATAATCCGCCACCACTTTGCCGCGCTCCAACAGGATCTGCGGGTATTGATCGGCATTATCGATGGTGAATTCGGCTTCACCCATAAAGCGGTGGCCGCGAATAGTGCGGGCAGAGTCGATACCCAGCACGGTGCCAGGGATCAATTCTGCACCCAGCAGCAGGGTCACGGTATGCACAGGGCGGACGAACTGGGTTTCTTTATCACCCCAGCGCATCAGTTTCGGGATTGGCAGCTTGGACAGCGCGGTGCTCACCATACCGGCCAGCAGTTGCTGGGCAGATTGGCCAGGCACATGGGCGCGATACAGCAGCCATTCGCCTTTATCGGTCACCAGGCGCTCGGCCTGATCGACGGTAATACCGCAGCCACGCGCCCAACCTTCGGCCGCTTTGCTCGGTTTGCCTTCGGCATCGAACGCCTGGGCAATGGCTGGACCGCGTTTTTCAACTTCACGATCGGCCTGCGCAGCACTCAGATCCGCCACTTTCAACGCCAGGCGGCGCGGAGCGGCAAACCACTTCACTTCGCCATGTTCCAGGCCAGCGTTGTCCAGTTCAGCGGTAAAGTTGGCGGCAAAGGCTTCTGCCAGTGAGCGAAGAGCCTTCGGCGGCAGCTCTTCCGTGCCGATTTCCACCAGGAAAGTCTGTTGTGTCATAGCTGCCTCTACTTCTTGTTACACATTGGGAAGCCCAGCGCTTCGCGGGAAGCGTAGTAGGCCTCGGCAACGGCTTTGGTCAGCGTGCGAATACGCAGAATATAGCGCTGACGCTCGGTAACCGAGATCGCCTTGCGTGCATCCAACAGGTTGAAGGTATGAGCAGCCTTGAGGATACGTTCATAAGCCGGCAGCGGCAGCGGTTTCTCCAATGCCAGCAGCGTTTGTGCTTCCTTCTCGTACTGCTCGAAGCAGGAGAACAGGAAATCGACATCGGCGTATTCGAAGTTATAGGTGGACTGCTCCACTTCGTTCTGATGGAACACGTCGCCGTAGGTGGTAACGCCCAATGGGCCATTGCTCCAAACCAGATCGTAGACGCTGTCCACGCCCTGGATGTACATCGCCAGGCGTTCCAGACCGTAGGTAATCTCACCGGTGACCGGTTTGCACTCCAGACCACCAACCTGCTGGAAATAGGTAAACTGCGTGACTTCCATGCCGTTTAACCACACTTCCCAACCCAGACCCCAGGCACCGAGCGTCGGGTTTTCCCAGTTGTCTTCCACAAAGCGGATATCGTGGATGGTCGGATCCAGACCCAGTTCCTTCAAGGAACCCAGGTAGAGTTCCTGAATGTTTTCTGGCGATGGCTTAATCACCACCTGGAATTGGTAGTAATGCTGCAGGCGGTTCGGGTTTTCCCCGTAACGGCCGTCGGTTGGGCGACGAGACGGTTGCACATAGGCGGTGGCCATTGGCTCCGGGCCCAGTGCACGCAGGCAGGTCATCGGGTGGGATGTCCCCGCGCCAACTTCCATGTCCAGCGGTTGCACGATGGTGCAGCCCTGGCGCGCCCAATAGTCCTGTAGTGTCAGGATCAGACCCTGAAAGGTCTTGGTATCAAACTTTTGCATGTTGATTTCGCACGCGATACAAGTGGATTTAACAGAATGGGTCAGTATACCCGTTGACCGTAAGATATACAGCCAGAATCCCGCAGCAAGTGTCAATCTTCGTGAAAAAATCGCGCTGCGCGGCCAGTTAGGAAGGGATCGAGTCGATAGCTGTTGCCTGAACGAGATTGAGCCAGGCGATAAGCCTCAATGAATAGGGGCGGCCTAAGCAACCGCTACACCATCCGACATTGATCATCGATACGTTCAAGCCGGAAGGCAACGTTGAGCGCTTGGCCACTCTCATTCCCGCTCGTAAAGCACCGGCCTGATGAGCTTCAGTTCGACGCCAAGCCTGATGGCATGTTTGGCATTGGTAACGCCTAATTTTTTGACCACGTTGCCGATATGATATTTTACGGTGGTGAGCTTGATCCCCAAAATCAGCGCGATTTCCTGATAGGACTTTCCCATGCTTGCCCAGTAAATCACCTCATTCTCGCGCTTGGAGAACAGCTCTTTTTGGTTGATTTGGTCATCATCGCTGGTGTTATTCAGTTCGTGATAAAGTGCGGTTAATTTATCATGCACGGTGATCAACAGCATTTGCAGTTTATGTTGATTCTCTTTGATAATCTCTTCTATATTTTCGTCACAGGAGTCATCCATAAAAAGAGACAGCACCACCAGATTATTATTATGATCGTGCAACACAAACGTATAGCCATTGATGATGTTATAATTCTTGGCCATCTCAAAAATATTGGGGTGTTTTAACCCAGAGCCGTTCTTAATATTTTCATCCCAGACGAAGGGAGTCACTCGCCGGGATGTCGTAATCAATACCGGATCGATAAACTGGTAGTTATTTGCGGTGTAAAACTCAAACCATTCTGTTTTGTTAGAAATGATGGCGAAATCGGCAGGGTTTATTTTGCTCATGATCGCATAAGCGTACTTTATGCTGTTATACTCTTGTAAGTTTTCCTCCAAATAACTCTTTATGACTGAGTTAATAAATTCATTATTAAAGAATAAACTCGACACGCAAAGTCTCCTTATTGAAATTCCCGTTACAAATTTCAGAGGACAGCATAGAGGTAATATTTTATCATAAAAAAAAACAGAAAATTCATAGTGAGTAAAAAAATTCCGTGATGATTTTAATGCTTGATATATTTAATGAAAGAACTGTGTTTTTTAACCACGTTCACCCCAAGATATCAAAGCCTGATTTTTTCACTGCGCTAATAACGGGTTTACGACAGTCTGCGTGATAAATTTTTTAGTTGCTGAAGTGTTTTTCATTGGGTGTTTTTTTGCCAAAAATGTTAACATTCGGCAAAAAACACCACGTCATATCTGATAATAGCTCACTTTCTGATTGTTAATAACAGGTTAAAGCTAAAAAACTAATGATAGGGGCTGAGATTGATACGTTTTTTATATATTTCAGGCACGCAAAAGCGCTCCCACTCGTTGATTGGCGAGCGAGAGAACAATTGACAGACAACCTGTTATTTATAATAATGACAACAAAATTTCCCTGGTGTTGGCCGAATTGGCTCCTGATCCTTTAAACGGGATCAGTTTTTTTATTTAAATCTTTTGCTCTTATGCCGTAACGATAAAGTCTTTTAGGAGCAAATGATAGTTATACTAAAGTACAGTCAGACACTGTACTTTTTCGGTGAAGGGCTTGGGCAAGACGATGGCTAACAGGGCTGACAGCCCCTGATGTCAGGCACTGTCCCGTAATAATGGTAAGCACAACTCCCTCCTATTCTTCCCGGCACCAAACCGTCTGGCACCGGGCAATTAAGTTTAAAGCCATTCTTCAAAAACGCGCACTGACCCCCAAATTGTACATAAATTGCTCACCACTGCTCAAGCCGCTGGTTTGCGAAACCGTCGCAAAGGCCGCCACCCGATCGCTCAATGGCATATTCGCCCCCAAGGTGATATCCATCCAGTTTTTATCCTGGCTGGCGCTGTCGCGGGTGAATGAGGTCTGGGTCGATTTCAATCCACCGCCTGCCCGGTAAACGCCATCACCGAACTGATGCTGATAGCTCACCTCCGCGTAGGGATTAACTACCCCAAGTTGGCTATCCAATCGCCATCCTACAGCGCCAATCTGCGAATGATAGGTCTGATCGTTGAAACGCATGGCCGTACTGTCGTCGCCATTCTCGCTATAACCGGAGACGTTGCTGTAATCCCAGGCAAACTGGGCCATCGGCCCAGTGGTGAGGTACGAAGCGATTGGGAAGTCATACCCCGCAGTAACGCGTGCGCCCCACTGCTTACCATCGGTATCGCCGGTTTCTGTGCGGGTTAGCGAACCCAGCTGCATACTGCGATTAATATCGTCGTAATTCACGCTGGCATAGTGCAAATCGGCATTGACCCATCCCTGCTCAAACAGCGTTACTGAGCTGAAGGCCGACAGCAGCACGCCACGCGCCTTATAATCGTAACGGCTGGAAGGTTGCTGATTGTCGTTGGAACCTGAGATCAACGCACCTATCAGCCACTTATCCGTCAGTTGATAATCTACGCCCAGCGTTAGGTTATGCGTGGTGGCGTCGCCATCCCCGGAAACCGTATTGGCAGAATAATCGTAACGTTGCCCGGCATAGCCGCCGAACACGCCAAATGACCCCTGCGGATTGCTGCTGGTGCGTAACTGCTGAAAACGGCTGTCCAGGGTAGCACGGCTATCACGCGCGAAGGCGGCGGTTGCCTGGTTGAGTGCCACTGCCTGCGCCGGGCCATCCAATACCGCCTGAATATAATCGGCGATCAGTTGGTGAGCCTGTGGGCTAGGGTGGAAATGATCGGCAAACAGATAAGCCTGCTCGCTGTTAAAGCCTGGCATGGACGAACTGCATACCGCCGAAGAAACTCCCGCTGGGCAGGCCATACCGGCGGTGTTGGTAAAACCAAACTGGCCCGGATTGGCGATCGCCTCGCTGAACAGTTTGTTGACATCTACGCGCACGATATTACCGCCGCCCTGAGCCAACAGGCGATCTTCGCTCTGGTTATAAAAATCGGTAAGCTGGGCCGCCTGGGCGCTGAAACTGTCAAAAGCCGCGCTCAGTTGGGCAGCGATGGCCTGTTGCACCAGAGGATTGCTGCTGGCCTGCTGTGCCGCGGCACCTAAAGCCTGATGGATCGCCTGCTGGCGCGAAGCGTTATCCGGCGTGGCGAGAGTATTAAGCTTGCCGTACGCCGCCAGTATGGCCGCGCCCTGCACTGGCCCCAGCGCCTGCTGGATAATCAGTTCCATCAACTGCGGGGTTGAGCCGATATTGGGTACCGTTGGCACTATCACCGTCCCGGCACCGGCGTTCAATAAAGCGTGCACCTGAGTCGCCGCAGCCAAGGCGCTGGTATAGGCCACCTCCGGTGCGGTTGCCACATTCATCGCCGCGGCGGCCAGATCGTTACCGCCAATCCAGTGAATATACAGACCGTCGCCGTCGGCCCTGCCGTTAACCCGCGCAAGGTAGCTTTGTAGCTGATCCTCGGTATTGTCCGCCGGGTTTAGCGCCGGTACGGCCACGCCACCACCGGCAGCATAGTTGTAGCCACCGCTATCGGACGCCACCAGCGCGGCACCGATGCGCTGCCCCAGTATTTCGTCATACAGCCGATGTTGGTTACTGTCATAAGTGAAGCGGCCGTTATTGCCGGTATCACTCAGGCTGTCACCAAACACGTACAGTTGATCGTAAGCCTGTGCCGTAGCACTGAGGCAAAAAGCTAACGCCACGGCAAGCACCGTTGGGGTGTGCTTACCCTGTCTTTTCAGAGGCATAAATAGACTCCTAGTCATAAATAGAGGAAATCCTGTTCTTATCGTTGGCAGTTATCGCCATAGCCGTGTAGTAAATATTGCGGGGATTCACATAACGTCAAGTTAACTGACGATAAATCGTGCGAAGGGTTGCCAAGCAGGCAACTTACGGCGATGATTACCTGTAAATAAATACAGCAAAAGGAATCCTCGTATGGCCATCGAACGTTGCGGTTGGGTTACCGCCGATCCGCTATATCTTGAGTATCATGACCAGGAATGGGGCGTACCCACCACCGACGCACGCGAGCTGTTCGAAATGCTGTGCCTGGAAGGCCAGCAGGCCGGTCTTTCCTGGATCACCGTGCTGAAAAAACGTGAAAACTACCGCCGTGCCTTCCACAATTTCGATCCGCAGCACATTGCAGCCATGACCGAGCAAGACGTGGCAACGCTGATGCAAGACAGCGGCATCATCCGCCATCGCGGCAAGATTGAGGCGATTATCAACAATGCCAAGGCTTATCTGGCGATGGAAGCCGCCGGAGAGGATTTTGTCACCTTTATCTGGCAATTCGTCACCGGCAAGCCGATGATCAATCACTGGCAGGCACTTGGCGAAGTCCCCGCCAAAACCGAACAGTCCGATGCCCTATCCAAGGCGTTGAAAAAGCGCGGCTTTAAATTTATCGGCTCAACCACCTGCTATGCCTTTATGCAGGCCAGCGGCCTGGTGAACGATCATGTTACCGGGTGCTTTTGCCACCCAAAGCAGCGCCAGGCATGATCCGCACCGCCGTCCCGGCAGATATCGAGCCGCTTATGACGCTGTGGCAGGCAAGTACCACCCAAGCCCATCCGTTTATCGCGGCCGATTATTGGCAGCAAACCGCCCAGTTGGTGCGTGAAAGCTATCTGCCGCGCGCCAAAACCTGGGTTTATCTGCACCACCAGCAGATCGCCGGTTTTATCAGCGTGCTGGATGAACGCTTTGTGGGTGCGCTGTTTGTCGATGAAAGCTTCCACGGCCAAGGCGTCGGAGCAGCGCTGATGGAGCATGTGCAGCAACAGCACGGCTGGCTGAGCCTGGAGGTATACGAGCAGAATCTGCGGGCCTGCGCCTTTTACCGCAAGCATGGGTTCAGTGAAGTACAACGCCAGTTCAACCAGGAGACCCAGGCCCATACGCTGATCATGAACTGGGCCGCAACCGAACTGCGCTACCCCTGAAGAAGCGGCGGGCGGGCTTTGTCATCCCTGCCCGCTTCTGGTACTTTGGCAGCCAACCTTGTCAACGAGATCCAGCATGTTTACCCATATCGCCTTATCCAAGCTCAACGGTCTTGAATTGATGGTGTACAACTACGTCATCAAAAATAAGGACAAGGTTATGTATATGACCATTCGCGAGCTGGCGGACGGTGCCAAGGTCTCCACCACCACGGTATTACGCTTTTGTAAGAAAATGAATTTCAGCGGCTATTCGGAATTCCGCATTCGTTTTAAACTCTTTCTGGAACAGGAAGACAAGCTGCTGCTAACCTCCGGCGTCAGTGAAATTGTCAGCTTCTTCAAGAGTATTAACAATGAAGAGTTTGAACAGTTAATTACGGATGCGGCAGCGCACATTGCCAACGCGGAAAGGATCATCTTTGTTGGAGCAGGAACATCCGGCACCTTAGGTAAGTACGGCGCCCGTTTTTTCTCTAACGTTGGTAAATTCAGTAATTATATCGATGATCCTTATTATCCCATCAGCAGCGATATGTATAAAAACGCGGTAGCCATTATTTTATCGGTTTCTGGAGAAACGCCGGAAATTCTTAAACTGGCCAGCCAATTTAGCCTGCATAACTGTAAGATCGTCAGCATTACCAATAGCGAAACCTCTTCACTGGCGCGCATGGCGGACTTTAACCTCTCTTACCACATGCCGCAAATCCGCATTGCCAGCGAATACGATATCACCACCCAGGTGCCGGTGATGTATATGTTGGAGGCGATAGGGAAAAAGCTGGCTAAAAGCCTCGGCCATTAATGTTATTAGTTAAAGCACGTTAAATAACACCCTGTTTTTTGTATGTGACAAATCACTATTTTGCCATTTTGTTATATCGTGACATTCTCTTGCCGTTTGCTACTATCCATTTAGAAATCACCTTCGACCTACAATAAAGCCCGATATTTCTGCACCCCACAGATGGAGTTACGTTGATGGCAATTAATTATGCTGACTCGGCAAAAGAGATCGTGCGCCTGATTGGTGGCGATAATAATGTGATTAATGTCACACATTGCGCCACCCGTTTACGATTTATTTTAAAAGACGGTAGCCAGGCCGATAAAGACACGCTGAAACGCGTCAAAGGCGTTATTACCGTTATCGAATCCAGTGGCCAATTGCAGGTGGTGATCGGCAACCACGTCGGCGATGCCTATCGGGAAGTGCTGAAGCTGGTCAATATGGATGAGAACGTGGCGGTCAGCGCGCCGAACGTCGGCATCGTCAGCCGCCTGATGGACATTATCTCCAGCATCTTCGCCCCCTTCCTGTATCCGCTGGCAGCCTGCGGGGTGTTGCAGGGGCTCATCTCGCTGTTTGCTGCCTTGGGCTGGATGGATCCGGCAAGCGGCACCTATCGTATCCTGAACTTCGTTTCCTGGACCGGCTTCACCTTCCTGCCGGTGATGGTGGCCTTCACCGCCGCGAAAAAATTCAACGTCAACCCGTTCACCGCAGTGATCGCGGCCTGTGCGCTGGTCTCTCCAGACTATATGAACATGCTCACCGCCAATAAAATCCTGTTGGTGAACTCTGCCGATCCGGCCATGCAGGCTTTGATGCAGGAAGCCGTCAATAACCCACAGATTGCCAGGGTGCTGGCCGAGGTGGCCGGTATCCCGATTAACGCCGATCCCCTCACCTTCCTGGGCATGCCGGTGCAGTATCTCAGCTACACCGCCTCGGTGATCCCGATCATATTGATGGTCTGGATCATGTCTTATGTGCAGCGTTTCTTTGAACGCATCCTGCCGCTGGTGATCCGCAACCTGTTCACGCCGATGTTCTGTATCGCGATCATGGTGCCGCTGACGCTGCTGGCCTTTGGCCCGATCGGCAACATGATTGGCGGTGCCATCGGTGGAGTCTATAACACGCTGTATCACCTCAGCCCTTCCATTGCCGGAGCGGTGGTAGGCGCACTGTGGATGCCGTTGGTCACGCTGGGCGTACACTGGGGGATCACGCCGGTCACCGTGGGGAACTATGCCACACTGGGTTATGACACCTTTACCGGCCTGCAAGCCTCGCCGGTGTTTGCCATGGCGGGTGCCGTGCTGGGCGTCTATTTGAAATCCAAAGACCCGGAGATGAAGCGCGTTTCGCTGTCTGCGGGCATGACCGCCCTGTTTGGCATCACGGAGCCCGCCATCTACGGCGTGGCGTTGCGTCTGAAACGCCCAATGATTTGCGGCTGTGTCGCCGGTGCGGTCGGCGGTTCCATTGCCGGAGCCTTCAACGCGGTGTCATGGAGCTATTGCCTGCCGGGGATTGCCGTGCTGCCGGTGTTCTTTAAAGAAGGCCATATGCCGCAGTTCCTTGGCTTCCTGTTGTCCATCTGCGTGGCATTTGTGCTTGGTGCGGTACTAACCTATATCGTCGGCTTCAAAGAAGAACAGCCTGTACCAACGGCACCGCTCAACAAGCCTGAAATGGCCTAAATTCATCTACCAAGAGAAGCAAAGTTATGAAAAAACAGTTACCGGATAATTTCCTGTGGGGTGGCGCGGTAGCGGCACATCAGGTTGAAGGCGGCTGGGATCAGGGCGGTAAGGGCCCAAGCATCGTCGATGTGCTGTCCAGCGGTGCCCACGGCGTCGATCGCGTGATCACCGACGGCATTGAGCCAGGCTACCTCTACGCCAACCACGAGGCGGTGGACTTCTATCACCGTTATCAAGGCGATATCGCGCTGTTTGCCGAAATGGGCTTCAAGTGCTTCCGCACCTCGATTGCCTGGTCGCGCATCTTCCCGCTGGGGGATGAGCTGGAACCGAACGAAGAAGGATTACAGTTCTACGACAACCTGTTTGACGAGTTGCTGAAATACGGCATTGAGCCGGTGATCACCCTTTCCCACTTTGAGATGCCATGGCATCTGGTGAAAGCATATGGCGGCTGGAAAAACCGCAAGGTAGTCGATTTCTTTGTGCGCTTTAGCGAAGTGGTCATCTCCCGTTACCAGCACAAAGTGAAGTACTGGATGACCTTCAACGAGATCAACAACCAGCGCAACTGGAAGACCCCGCTGTTCGGCTACTGCTGTTCAGGGGTGATTTTCACCCAGGAACCGAATCCGGAAGAGTGCATGTACCAGGTGCTGCACCATCAGTTTGTCGCCAGCGCGCAGGTGGTCAAACTGGGGCATGCCATCAACCCGGCCCTGCAGATTGGCTGCATGATCGCCATGGTGCCGCTGTATCCGTTCTCCTGCAATCCGGACGACGTGATGTACGCCCAAGAGGCGATGCGTGAACGCTTCCTGTTTGGCGATGTGCATATGCGCGGCTATTACCCGTCCTACATCCTGCATGAATGGGAGCGCAAGGGTTACCACATCCAGATGCAACCGGAGGATGAGCAGATCCTGCGTGAAGGCTGTGCAGACTATATCGGCCTGAGCTACTACATGAGTAACGCGGTGCAGGCAGACTCCATCGGGACGGGCACGGCCCTGGCCGGTTTTGAAGGCAGCGTGCCGAACCCTTATGTGAAAGCGTCCGACTGGGGCTGGCAAATCGATCCGGTTGGGCTGCGCTATACGCTCAACATTCTCTATGAACGCTATCAGAAGCCGCTGTTTATCGTCGAGAACGGCTTCGGTGCACTGGATAAGCCCGAGGCCGATGGCCAGATCCACGACGATTACCGCATCGCCTATCTCCGCTCGCATATCGAGCAGATGAAAAAAGCGGTGATCGACGACGGCGTTGAGCTAATGGGCTTTACCCCCTGGGGCTGTATCGACTGCGTATCCTTCACCACCGGGCAATACAGTAAGCGCTACGGTTTTATCTACGTGGATAAGCACGACGACGGTAGCGGCAGCTTTGACCGCTCGAAAAAACAGAGCTTCGACTGGTATCGCCGCGTGATCGCCAGCAATGGTGAAACGTTAGCCTAACCGCATCTCATCGGGGCGAAACCCTTCGCCCCTTTGTCCTAAAGATCAACCCTTCCTGCATTAATTCAGTTTGTTCTGGTTCCCAAGCGGCGATTTGGCGGCTACCTTCCTGCCTGGCTTACAGGTTTATAATTTGTCACGATTTTTATCGGAACTGCGGGCCAAAAGGTACGTCATAGTTGCGCGGCCCGTTTGGGGCTGGCGGCTGAATACCGACGATTTAGCGCCTCCAGTTTGGAGTCGCGCAGCAGATATCCCTGCTTTTAAAGGAACTAACAATGAAAAAACGTATTGCGATAATTTCGGGTATGGTAGCCGTTACCATGACGCTATCGGCTTGTACCACCAACCCTTACACCGGGGAATCAGAAGCCGGCAAAGCCGGTATTGGCGCTGGCGTTGGCGCAGCCCTAGGTGCCGGTATCGGCATGATCTCTTCATCGAAAAAAGACCGGGGTAAAGGCGCGCTGATCGGCGCCGCAGCCGGGGCCGCATTGGGCGGTGGGGCCGGATACTACATGGACGTGCAGGAAGCCAAACTGCGCGACAAAATGAAAGGCACCGGCGTTAGCGTTACCCGTCAGGGCGATAATATCGTGCTGAATATGCCAAACAACGTGACCTTCGATACCGACAGCAGCACGCTGAAACCGGCGGGCGCCAACACCCTGACCGGCGTGGCGATGGTGCTCAAAGAGTATGAAAAAACCGCCGTCAACGTGGTGGGTTACACCGACAGCACCGGGGCCCGTGCGCATAATATGACGCTGTCCCAGCAACGTGCAGACGGTGTGGCCAGCGCGCTAATCACCCAAGGGGTCGCTGCCAACCGCATCCGCTCAACCGGTGCTGGCCCGGATAATCCGATCGCCTCCAATAGCACCACCGCAGGCAAGGCGCAGAACCGCCGCGTCGAGATCACTCTCAGCCCGCTGTAAGCCCACAGTGCGGGGCCTTTGCCCCGCCAGTTCGCATTTCCTGCCCTCACCTCTCCCGCCGGTTCCTCTGCCTGTGTTACTCTCGCCCGGCATCCCAATACCTTCTGTAGAGTGAAATATGTCCCTGAAAGCGATTGCCAAAGCATTGGATCTCTCCGTTACCACCGTGAGTCGCGCCCTGAATGGCTACGGCGACGTCGCCCAAGATACGCGCCAACGGGTAGAGGCTGAGGCAGAGCGTTTGGGGTATCGCCCCAACACCCTGGCACGCCGTTTGAAAATGGGCAAAATCGACGCCGTTGGTCTGGTTTTCCCCTTCAATAACTACACGTTAAGTAACTCTACCTTGATGGAGATGATCGGTTGTATCAGCAATGAGTTGGTACGCCACGAGATCGATCTGCTATTGGTGGCAGATGATGCGCCCCATCATGCCTTTACTCGCCTGATTGCCAGCAAACGTGTTGATGCGTTGATTGTTGCCCATACGCTAGACAACGATCCGCGTCTGCATGAATTACAGCGACTAAACTTCCCGTTTCTGGCGCTCGGCCGCAGCCAACTGGTGAAAGATTACGCCTGGTTTGATTTTGATAATCGCGCTGGCAGCCTGATGGCTGTGGACTATCTGGTGGCGCTCGGCCACCGGAAAATTGCCTATCTGGGCGAAAATAACCAGCAGTCATTTATCAGCCAGCGCCGCCAAGGTTATCTGGATGGATTGGCCAACCATCAACTGCAACAACGTGACGATTATCTGTGCAGTATCACGCCAAGCCGTCGCGCGGGTTATCTGACCACCCAAGCGTTATTGGCGTTAGCCGATCCACCGACGGCAATCATTACCGACTGCAACGGTCACGGCGAGGGGGCAGCAATGGCGCTTCGTGATGCCGATAAACTCGGCCCCGGTGGAGTTTCTCTGGTGGTGTATGACGGATTACCAGCGGAAAGCCTGCTCGATCTTCCTGTAGCCTCCATCGTCCAAGCCACCCGCGCGGAAGTCGGCCAACAAATCGCACAAATGACTCTTGGCCTGATCCGTGGTGAACCACTGCAACAATTACAGGTACTATGGCAACCGGTGCTAAAACCCAACCCTGACGAGCTCCCCCTTACCTTCTGATCGTTTAAAACAACGACGTTTTTTGCCCAACCAGATCACAGATCCGAAACGTTTAGGTTTTAATCCGAAACGTTTCGGATCAATGATGAGGCCACTGAGTTGAGCCAAAGATCGTAAAGGAGTCAAAACATGGAACCCACCATTGTGCGGTTAACCAGCCCCATGACCGACGTCATTGTTCGTTGCCAGCCGTTTGCCGAAATTCTCTATTGGGGCCCTCATTTAAGCGGGTTTATGCCGGAAGATGTCCTGACGCTGAGCCGGGCAGTGCCCAACGGCAGGCTGGATGTCGATGCGCCACTGACGCTAGCGGCAGAATCTGGACGCGGTCTGTTTGGCTCGCCGGGAGTGGAAGGCCATCGTGACGGCTACGATTGGTCACCCGTATTCACCACCAGCGAAATCACGCATCAAGACAATCAGTTACTGATCCTGGCAGAAGACCCACAGGCTGGGCTGCAACTACGCAGCGAACTGCAATTGGACAGCGCCAGCGGCGTGCTAAAGATGCGCCATACGTTGATCAATCATCATGCTGCTCGTTACTGGGTTAACCGATTGGCGTTAACACTGCCCTTGCCTGAGCGTGCTGGTGAAGTGATGGCGTTTCATGGCCGCTGGATCCGCGAGTTCCAACCGCACCGCGTCACCCTGGAGCATGGTGGATACCTGCAGGAAAACCGCCGAGGGCGCAGCTCTCATGAATACTTCCCCGGCATGATGGTAGGTAGCCGTGGCTTCAGCGAGCAACAAGGGGAAGTCTGGGGCATTCATCTCGGTTGGAGCGGCAACCATCGCCTGCGCGCCGATGTGAAAACCGATGGCCGCCGCCTGTTGCAGGCAGAGGCCCTGTATCTGCCAGGCGAGCAGGAGCTGGAAGGCGGAGCCAGCCTAAGCACGCCCTGGCTGTATGCCGCCAGCTCTCGCACGGGGCTGAATGCGCTCAGCCAGCAGTTTCACCGTTATGTCCGCCAGAATATCCTGCACTTCCCTGAACACAAGCCACGTCCCGTGCATCTCAATACCTGGGAGGGCATCTATTTCGACCACCAGCCCGAGTACATCATGCAGATGGCCACCAAGTCGGCCGGACTTGGCGTAGAACGCTTTATCATTGATGACGGTTGGTTCCGTGGCCGCGACCACGATCGCGCGGCACTTGGCGACTGGTACCTGGACGAGAAGAAATACCCGAACGGGCTGGCTCCGGTGATCGAGCATGTTAAACAACTAGGCATGGAATTCGGTATCTGGGTGGAGCCAGAGATGATCAATCCAGATTCCGATCTGTTCCGGGCTCACCCCGACTGGGTATTAGGTTTACCGGGTTATCAGCAACCTACCGGGCGTTTTCAGTACGTGCTCGATCTGTGCAACCCACAGGTCTTCGAATACCTGCTGGAGCGCATGAACTGGCTACTGAGCAATCATGATATCGACTACATCAAGTGGGACATGAACCGCGAGATCGTGCAACCCGCTCACCTTGGCCGCGCCTCGCTGACAGCCCAGACCGAGCAATTCTATCGCCTGTTGGATAGTTTGAGGGAACGCTTCCCGCAGGTGGAATTCGAATCCTGCGCCTCCGGTGGGGGCCGTATCGATTATGAGGTCCTGCAACGCTGCCACCGCTTCTGGGCCTCCGACAACAACGACGCGCTGGAACGCCAAACTATTCAGCGCGGCATGAGCTATTTCTTCCCCCCGGAAGTGATGGGCTCACACATCGGCAACCGACGTTGTCACGCCACCGAACGTCAGCACAGCATCGGTTTTCGCGGCCTGACGGCGCTGTTCGGTCACATGGGTATCGAACTCGACCCGGTCAAAGAAGGTGACGCCGAACAGCTTGGCTTCGTCCGCTATGTGGCGTTGCACAAATCTCTCCGGCCGCTGCTACATAGCGGCGATGTTATCCGTATCGATCATCACGACCCAAGCACCCAGATTAATGGCGTGGTTGCCCCAGGACAGGAGCGAGCAGTCATTCTGGTCAGCCAGTTGGCGATGCCGGATCACCAGTTGCCGGGTAATTTGCGCATTCCAGGGTTGAGGCCGGATGCACGTTATCGGATCACCCTGCTGGATACCCCGCCGCTGATTCACCAACAGCAGGGTGGCCATACCATGCGCCAGTTACCCGCCTGGATGAAACAGCCCTGCGACGTTAGCGGGGAATGGCTGGCACAGGTCGGCCTGGCGTTACCGGTACTGGATCCGGAAAGCGCCATGCTGATCGGCCTGGAACAGCTCTGAGTTATCCCATAGATTTGCAGGTGCAGCGCTCACCACGGCGGGCCGCTGCACACCCAAAGCTCGTCGTGGAAGGACAATCACCATGAACGCCACCGTCTGTACCTATAAAAATAACCGTAACTTCTGGATATTTGGCGCTTTCTTTTTCCTCTACTTTTTCATTATGGCCACCTGCTTTCCGTTTCTGCCGATCTGGCTGTCTGAAGTCATCGGGTTGAATAAAACCGAAACTGGCCTGGTATTTTCCTGTCTGTCTCTGTTTGCCATTCTCTTCCAACCCATTTTCGGCATTATTTCCGATAAGCTCGGGCTGAAAAAACATCTGCTTTGGGTGATTACCCTGTTGCTGTTTTTCTTTGCCCCCTTCTTCCTCTACGTCTTTGCACCGTTATTGAAAATCAACGTCTTGCTCGGAGCCATGGTGGGCGGGGCCTATATCGGATTTGCTTTTTCAGGGGGCGCGGGAGCCGTTGAGGCTTATATCGAGCGAGTCAGCCGCAAGAGTGCCTTCGAATACGGCAAGGCAAGGATGTTTGGCTGTTTCGGCTGGGGGATCTGTGCGTCTACCGCCGGGGTGTTATTCAACATCAATCCGGATATCGTCTTTTGGATGGGTTCTGGAGCCGCAGTGCTACTGATGCTACTCCTGATCCTGGCCAACCCGCGCGAAAATCCTAACGCCATGGTCATGGGCAAACTGGGTGCCAACCAGAGCCAGTTCAACCTGAGGATGGTGGTAGCGCTGTTCAGGATGCCGAAGATGTGGATGTTCATCCTGTATGTGGTCGGCGTAGCCTGCGTCTATGACGTGTTCGATCAACAGTTTGCCAACTTCTTCAAAACCTTCTTCAGCTCGCCCCAGCGCGGTACCGAAGTCTTCGGTTATGCGACCACCGCCGGAGAATTGGCCAATGCGCTGATCATGTTCTGCTCGCCGTGGATTATTAACCGCATCGGGGCGAAAAATACGCTGCTGCTGGCCGGTACCATCATGTCCATACGCATTATTGGCTCCGCCTTTGCCACAACGGCACTGGAAGTCATCATGCTGAAAATGCTGCACGCGCTGGAAGTGCCTTTCTTGCTGGTCGGCTCCTTCAAGTACATCACCGCCAACTTTGATACCCGCCTTTCCGCCACGATCTATCTGATTGGTTTCCAGTTTGCCAAACAAGGGGCCGCCATCTTCCTCTCTGCCTTTGCAGGTAGCCTGTATGACCGTATGGGGTTCGCCGACACTTACCTGATCCTTGGCTGCCTTGCCTTGGGTGTCACGCTGATTTCTGTCTTCACCCTCAGCAGCCCCGGCAAGAAAATCCAGACGCAGGCTAAAGCGCAGGAGGCCACCTCCTGACAAGGGTCATTCCCGGCTTTGGGCTTGGTGTGTTAGTCTCCTTGGCATTGAACCGCAGGGGAGATTGGCTGTGAGCAGTGATAAAGCAACGCGTGCCTCAGGGCGCGCCACCATCAGTGATGTGGCAAAACACGCCCAAACCGGCAAAACCAGCGTGTCGCGCTATCTCAATGGTGAACAGCACCTGCTCTCCGACGCCCTCAAGCAACGTATCGACATCGCGATCCAGCAGCTCGACTATCGCCCAAGCCAGATGGCACGCAGCCTGAAAGGCGGACAAACGCGGCTGATCGGCCTGATCATCGCCGATATCACCAATCCCTATTCCGTCGACGTGATGCGCGGTATCGAAGCCGCCTGCCGTCAACATGGCTTTACCCTGCTGGTCTGTAACACCAATAACGAGATCAATCAGGAACAGCACTATCTACAGTTGCTGAGCAGCTACCGGGTGGAAGGGATTGTGGTGAACGCCGTAGGGATGCGTGAAGACGCGCTCTCCATGCTGCAACAGTCGATGCTGCCAATGGTGCTGATCGACCGTAAAATCCCCGATTTCGCCTGCGATGTGGTGGGCCTGAATAACCACGAGGCCACCGCCATCGCAACGGAGCATTTGTTACAGCAGGGGTTTGAGGCGATCCTGTTCCTCAGTGAGCCGATTGGCACCGTGAATACCCGGCTTGAACGTCTGCACGCCTTTCGCCAGACCATGGCCAAACATCCCGATTTATCCGCCGAGCAGGCTGAAACCCCGCTCAACGACGCCGAAAAGCTGGCAACGGTATTACAGACCTTCAACACCCGCCATCGCGGCATGCGCAAAGCGGTGATCTCAGCCAACGGTGCCCTAACGCTGCAAGTTGCGCGCGCTATGCGCCACCTGGGCATGCAGTGGGGCAACGATATTGGCCTGCTGGGGTTTGACGAACTGGATTGGGCCGAACTGGCCGGGGTGGGGATCACCACCCTGAAACAGCCCACCTACCAGATAGGACATGCCGCGTTGGAGTTGCTGGTGCAGCGTATCCAGGGCCTCGATGATCCCGTTAGCGAGCAGCTATTCTCCGGTGAGCTGATCGTTCGTGGCTCCACCCAGCGTTAAGCCACACTCGAATCACCAGTCCTCAAACGACTATTTTTCAGCCAACTCCGTGATTGCGATCATAATTCTGCATGCTGCTGCTTTTCAATGGAACCGGTTCCATTTACCGTGGCAATAACAGTCGCGGTGGTGATAGGTCACCTCAGGAGCCAAAAGATGAAGCAACAGATTATTGTAGTAACCAGCGCCTACGGCAACGACAAGGTACAGCAGCTAGGGGGGCAGGCGGCGTTATTACCCCTGATCGCTCAGGCAGGCGCAGACGGCGTGGAAATCCGCCGTGAACTGCTTTCCCCGCAGGAACTGGACGCTTTACCCACTCTGGCAAAAGCCCTGCAGCAACACCAACTGGCCGCCGTGTATTCCGCTCCTGAGTCACTGTTTACACCACAGCACACCCTGAACCCGAATCTGCCCGCCTTTTTGGCAGAGGCGAAGATCCTGCAAGCCAGTAGGCTCAAACTCGCTTTAGGCCACTACCGGCCAGGCTTTGACTTTACCGAGTTAAAAATCGCGCTGGGGCAATCCGCAGTCCAACTGGTGGTCGAGAACGATCAAACGCCAGACTGCGGCATCCTGTCGTTGATGAACGCCTTTTTCCTTGCGGTGGAAGAGAGCCAGTTGCCGGTCGGGATGACGTTCGACATGGCCAACTGGCATTGGGTGGGGCAAGACGCCCTGGCCGCCGCCAATCTGCTGGCCGCACACGTCGGCTATATCCATGTTAAAGCCGCCACCCTTGGCCCACGCGGCTGGCGCGCCATCGCCCTGGATGATACCGACGGTAGCTGGCGTGAAGTGCTGGCCCGCTTGCCGCAGGACGTACCACGCGGCATCGAGTTCCCGCTACAGGGCAGCGATCTGGAGGCGGTAACCCGCCATTACGTGGATATGTTACGTGGGGAGCAGGCATGATGAGCACGCAAAATTCTTTAGATGTCGTCACGCTGGGTGAAGCCATGGCGATGTTTGTCGCAGCGCAAACTGGCGATCTGGCCGAGGTTGAAAGCTTTACCAAACGCATCGCCGGTGCCGAGCTGAACGTAGCGATCGGACTTGCCCGCCTGGGTCTGAACGTCGGCTGGGTCAGCCGGGTAGGTAATGACTCGTTTGGACGCTTTACCCTGCAACAGCTGGCGAAAGAAGGGGTTAATGCCCAGCGGGTCACCGTTGATGGCCGCTACCCAACCGGTTTTCAGCTGAAATCTAAAAATACCGATGGAACCGATCCCAGCGTGGAGTATTTCCGCAAAGGCTCCGCCGCCAGCCATCTTTCCACCGCCGACTTCGATCGTGACTACTTCGCCGGGGCGCGCCATCTGCACCTGAGCGGAGTAGCCGCCGCGCTGTCTGCCGAGTCGCTGGAGCTGTGCCATTTCGCCGCCGCCGAGATGCGCGCCCTGGGCAAAACCATCTCCTTCGACCCCAACCTGCGCCCAGTGCTGTGGTCTAGCCGGGAGCTGATGATCGAACAGCTCAACAAGCTGGCCTGCGCGGCCGACTGGGTGCTGCCAGGGTTAAAAGAGGGCCAGATCCTGACCGGACAATCCACCGCGGAAGGCATCGCCGATTTCTATCTGGAGCGCGGCGTACAGGCCGTGATCATCAAAACCGGGCCAGAGGGTGCCTGGTTTAAAACCGCCGCCGGCGACCAGGCTGCGGTACCCGCGGTCAAAGTCACCAACGTGGTTGATACCGTCGGTGCCGGAGACGGCTTCGCGGTTGGGACGCTAAGCGCCCTGCTGGAAGGCAAAACGCTGATCCAGGCGGTACAACGCGGCAACAAGATCGGTTCGCTGGCCATCCAGGCCATCGGCGACAGCGAAGGGCTGCCAACCCGTGCCGCACTGGCGGAATAATCATTTGCTCCAATGAGCGCCCACCTCTGTCCCTACAACCGAGGCACGCCGGGAGAGCACAAGCCCCAGCGGATGGCTGCAAGCCACCGCTGGTGAGAAGACTCCACTGAAGGGTTCTGCACATGACTAAAGCAACTATTGCGGCCAAACGCTGGTGGTACATCATGCCCATCGTGTTTATCACCTACAGCCTGGCCTATCTGGACCGCGCCAACTTTAGCTTTGCCTCTGCCGCCGGGATTAATGACGATCTTGGCATCACCAAAGGGATGTCATCCCTGCTGGGTGCCCTGTTTTTCCTCGGCTATTTCTTCTTCCAAATCCCCGGCGCCATCTACGCCGAACGCCGTAGCGTCAAGAAGCTGATTTTCTGGTGTTTGATCCTGTGGGGCGGCTGCGCCTCGCTGACCGGCATGGTCAGCAATATCCCGATGCTGGCAGCGATCCGCTTTATCCTCGGCGTGGTGGAGGCGGCGGTGATGCCCGCAATGCTGATTTACATCAGCAACTGGTTTACCAAGTCTGAACGCTCTCGCGCCAACACCTTCCTGATCCTCGGCAATCCGGTCACGGTGTTGTGGATGTCGGTGGTTTCTGGCTACCTGATCCACGCCTTTGGCTGGCGTGAAATGTTTATCATCGAAGGGGTTCCTGCGGTGATCTGGGCATTCTGTTGGTGGGTGCTGGTCAAAGACAAACCGTCACAGGTCGGCTGGCTGAGCGATCAGGAAAAGCTGGCGTTGCAACAGCAACTGGCCGAGGAGCAGAAAGGTATCAAGGCGGTACGCAACTACGGCGAAGCCTTCCGCTCGCGCAACGTGATCCTGCTGTGCATGCAATATTTTGCCTGGAGCATCGGCGTGTATGGCTTTGTGCTGTGGCTGCCTTCGATCCTGCGCAGCGGTATGCAGATGGGGATGGTTGAAGCGGGCTGGTTGTCGTCGGTACCTTATCTGGCCGCCACCATTGCGATGATCGTGGTTTCCTGGGCATCGGACAAGATGCAGAACCGTAAGCTGTTTGTTTGGCCGCTGTTGTTGATTGGCGCGCTGGCCTTCTTCGCTTCCTACGCCATTGGCCCGAACCACTTCTGGATCTCCTATGGTCTGCTGGTGGTCGCCGGTGCGGCCATGTATGCGCCTTACGGTCCGTTTTTCGCCATCATTCCGGAGATGCTGCCAAGAAACGTCGCCGGGGGTGCCATGGCGCTGATTAACAGCATGGGCGCGCTGGGCTCCTTCTTCGGCTCCTGGTTTGTCGGTTACCTCAACGGGGCAACCGGCAGCCCGGCGGCCTCCTATATGTTTATGGCTATCGCGCTGCTGGCCTCAGTGGGGCTGACGCTGATCGTCAAGCCAGCACGTAATGAAGCTCAGCCCCAGGTGGCCTGATCTTGCGAGTGAGGGGCTCAGCCCTTCACTCTCCTGCAATATGTTATGTTGAACATCTCGTTCGCCAGATGGAGTTATTTGATGAAGCCTGCAATCGTGTTGTACAAACGTATTCCTGCCGACCTGCGTGCCAAGCTGGACCAGCACTTTACCGTTCATACCTTTGACGGTCTGCAACTGGACAACGCCGCCTTCGATCAGGCGCTACAACAGGCCGAAGGCATCCTCGGTTCCGGCGGCAAGATTGACGAAGCCTTTTTGCAACGCGCCCCCAAACTGCGTGCGGCGTCCACCGTCTCCGTCGGTTATGACAACTTTGACGTTGCAGCGCTCAACGCCCACCGGGTGCTGTTGATGCATACCCCAACCGTCCTGACCGAAACCGTGGCCGATACCATCATGAGCCTGGTGTTGGCCACCGCACGCCGGGTGGTCGAGGTGGCTGAGCGGGTCAAGGCAGGGGAATGGCAGGGCAGCATCGGGCCTGACTGGTACGGCGTTGACGTGCATCATAAAACCATCGGCATCCTCGGTATGGGCCGCATCGGCCTGGCGCTGGCGCAGCGCGCGCATTTTGGCTTTGGCATGCCGGTGCTGTACAACGCACGCCGTACACATGAAGAAGCAGAGCAACGCTTCAATGCCCGCCGTTGCGATCTCGATACGCTGCTGGCCGAGTCGGACTTCCTGTGCATTACGCTGCCGCTCACTGAGCAAACCTTCCATCTGATTGGCCGCGAACAGCTGGCGAAGATGAAGCAGAGCGGAATTTTGATTAACGCGGGGCGTGGCCCGGTGGTAGATGAGCAAGCGCTGATTGAAGCCTTACAAGACGGTACCATTCATGCCGCTGGATTGGATGTGTTCGAGCAAGAGCCGGTCGCGGTCGATTCGCCGCTGCTGAAAATGGCCAACGTGGTCGCTTTGCCGCATATCGGTTCCGCTACCCATGAGACTCGCTACGGCATGGCCGAGTGCGCCGTGGATAACCTGATTGCCGCCTTGACCGGTACGGTCACAGAAAACTGCGTTAACCCGCAGTTGCTGAAGAAATAAGTTTGACTGAATGAGACTGCTCCGGCTCGCTATGTAGCTACATTTTGAACCTGTGGAGTGAGCAGCAGTCTCCCCCTTCCCCCTCCGCCCCCAAATTCTTACCCAGGGATGAGGCGATTTTTTCTCCATCCAGCACACTAGGTTACCCTACGATAAAAACGCTTCCTGCCACGAGTAAGGAGAGCCATGAAACGCCTGACCCTTCCCCTGCTGATGCTGCTTTCACCCGCAGCGCTGGCCAACTGGACGCTGCAAAGCTTCCCGGCCTTCAGCGAATCCGCCAGCGGTTTATTTACCAGCCAGGCTACCCTAGCCAAAGGCCAACTGCCGCTGCGGCTGTATCAGAACCAACAGTGCTGGCAGCCCAGTGACGCGGTTAAGCTGAACCAGACATTGTCGCTGCAACCCTGTAGCGATAGCGAGCCGGTCAACTGGCGGCTATTTCGCGATGGTGATTATCAGGTACGTATCGACACCCGCAGTGGCACGCCCACCTTGCAGCTCAGCCTGAAGGCAGAACCGGAAAAAACCGTCGCCGCCGTAGCTCGCACCTGCCAACGCTGGGATGGCCAGCCGATCACGATCGCGGTGAAGGACACCTTTGCCGAAGGCGAAACGGTGCGCGATTTTTATTCCGGCCAGACCGCCACGGTAGTTCAAGGCCTGGTCACCCTGCAACCGGCGGCCAACAGCGGGGGTCTGCTATTGCTAGAGTCAGCCAATACGCCGCCACAGGCGGCTTTCAACTGGCACAACGCCACGGTCTATTTCGTGCTGACCGATCGCTTTGAAAACGGCAACCCAGCCAACGATCACAGCTATGGCCGCCACGGCGACGGCATGCAAGAGATCGGCACCTTCCACGGCGGCGACCTCGCCGGGTTGACGAAAAAACTGGATTATCTGCAACAGCTGGGGGTCAACGCCCTGTGGATCAGTTCCCCGTTGGAACAGATCCACGGCTGGGTCGGCGGCGGAACCAAAGGGGATTTCCCGCATTATGCCTATCACGGCTACTACCATCAGGACTGGACCAAGCTTGATGCCAATATGGGCAATGAGCAGGATCTGCGTAATCTGGTGGAGCAAGCACATCAGCGCGGGATCCGCATCTTGTTTGACGTGGTGGTGAATCACGTCGGCTATGCCACACTGGCCGATATGCAGCAGTTCCAGTTTGGCTCGCTGTACCTGAAGAGTGACGAAGCCGCAAAAATCCTCGGCAAAAACTGGGGCGATTGGCAACCGGGGCCTGGCCAGAGCTGGCACAGCTTTAACGACTACATTAACTTCAGCGATAAAGCAGGCTGGAGCCAATGGTGGGGGAAAAACTGGATCCGCACCGATATCGGCGATTACGACTCACCGGGCTTCGACGACCTGACCATGTCACTGGCTTTCCTTCCGGACATCAAAACTGAAGCGCCAGGAGCCAGCGGCCTACCGCTGTTCTTCCGCCATAAATCTGATACCGCCGCGCGCGAAATCCCAGGGGCCACCACCCGCGATTATCTGACGGCCTGGCTCAGCCAATGGGTGCGCGACTACGGCATTGACGGTTTCCGCGTTGATACCGCCAAGCACGTCGATAAACCCACGCTGGACCTGCTAAAGCAGCGTGCCACCGAGGCGCTGGCAGAGTGGAAAGCGGCTAATCCCAAGCAGGCACTGGATAACGCGCCGTTCTGGATGACCGGTGAAGCCTGGGGCCACGGGGTGATGAAAAGCGACTATTACCAGCACGGCTTCGATGCGATGATCAACTTCGATTTTCAGGATCAGGCCTCGCAGGCGCTGGGCTGCTTCTCCAATATCGATGCCACCTATCAGCAAATGGCGGACAAGCTGCTGGGCTTCAACGTGCTGAGCTATATTTCCTCGCACGACACTCGCCTGTTCTTCGCCAGCGATGCCAAAGGTTCGTTGCCTTTGCAGCAACGAGCAGCAGACCTGCTGTTATTGGCTCCGGGCGCGGTACAGATTTATTACGGTGATGAGAGTGGCCGGCCGTTTGGCCCTACCGGTTCCGATCCTTTACAAGGCACGCGCTCGGATATGAACTGGGGTGAACTGCAAGGAGCCAAAGCGCCGTTGTTGGCACATTGGCAGCAACTAGGCCAGTTCCGCGAGCGCCACCCGGCAGTCGGTGCCGGTACGCAGCAATCCCAGCAAACGCCTCATTACTATGCCTTTAGTCGCCAACATGGGGGTGATAAGGTGATGGTGGTGTGGGCTGGCGATCGGTCACAATAATTCAGCGCGTTATGCTGTAAAAAGCCCGCCGAGCGACATCTATGCCCGGCGGGTAAGATATCAGCCGCATTGCACCCGCTTTTATCTGGCGGTATGGTGGGCGTCTACCCGCTTACAACCATATTGCAGCAGCTATGAATTTTTCACTTTTCGGCGACAAATTTACCCGTTACGCGGGCATCACCCGCTTGATGGACGATCTGAACGAAGGCCTGCGCACGCCAGGTGCCATCATGCTTGGCGGCGGTAACCCGGCGCAGATCCCAGAGATGGCCAGCTACTTCAAACAGCTGTGCCAGGAGATGCTCGATCAGGGCAAGCTGACCGAGGCACTGTGCAACTACGACGGCCCGCAAGGCAAAGACGCCCTGCTGAAAGCGCTGGCCACTATGCTGCAGGAAGAGCTTGGCTGGCAGATCGAGCCACAGAATATTGCACTGACAAATGGCAGCCAGAGCGCGTTTTTCTACTTGTTTAACCTGTTCGCTGGCCGTTACGCCGACGGCACTCGCCGCCGCGTGCTGTTCCCGCTGGCGCCAGAATATATTGGCTATGCCGATTCCGGACTGGATGAAGGGCTGTTTGTCTCTGCCAAACCCAATATCGAGCTGCTGCCAGACGGCCAGTTCAAGTATCACGTCGATTTTGAGCATCTGAACATCGGTGACGACATCGGCATGATCTGCGTATCGCGCCCCACCAACCCGACCGGTAACGTGATCACCGACGAAGAGCTGATGAAGCTCGATCTCTTGGCGCAACAGCGTGATATCCCACTGGTGATCGATAACGCTTACGGCGTGCCGTTCCCCGGCATTATCTTCAGCGAAGCCACGCCGCTGTGGAACCCGAACATCATCCTGTGCATGAGCTTGTCCAAGTTGGGTCTGCCTGGCTCACGCTGTGGCATCGTGATTGCCGACGAGAAGGTCATTACCGCGCTGACCAATATGAACGGCATTATCAGCCTGTCCCCAGGCAGCATTGGCCCGGCGCTGGCCACGGAGATGATTGAGCGCGGCGACCTGCTGCGTTTATCCAACGAGGTGATCCGCCCGTTCTACAAGCAGCGGGTCGAGCAGACCATCGGCATTATTCGCCGTTACCTGTCGCCGGAGCGCTGCCTGATCCATAAACCGGAAGGGGCTATCTTCCTCTGGCTGTGGTTCAAGGATCTGCCCATCACCACCGAACTGCTGTATCAACGGCTGAAAAAGCGTGGCGTATTGATGGTGCCTGGCCACTACTTCTTCCCGGGATTGGAGCATGAATGGCCGCATACGCATCAATGTATGCGCATGAACTATGTGCCTAATCCGGAAGATATTGAGCGTGGCGTGATGATCCTGGCCGAAGAGGTTGAGCGCGCCCACCAGGAAGTGTAGCCGGTTGAGATTTTGTCAGCAGTATCTTGGGGCTCCGCAAGCGGAGCCCCTTTTTGCAGGCTACATTGCCCAGAACAGCACCGCCAACAGCTGCGGTGACATGATGCGCAGGAACATTGCCAACGGGTAGACCGTGGCATAAGAGAGCGCTGCAGCGCCGCTGGTAGGGTGCAGGCCGTTGGCAAAGGCCAGCGCCGGTGGATCGGTCATTGAGCCCGCCAGCATGCCGGAGAGCGTCAGGTAGTTCATCTTACCCACTACCCGAGCCAGAATACCTACGCTGATCAGTGGTATGAAGGTGATGAGTGCCCCGTAACCGACCCACGCCAGCCCATCGCCATGCAGCAGGGTATCGACAAAGTTGCCACCCGACTTCAGGCCAACCACAGCCAGGAACAGCACGATACCCAGTTCACGCAGAGCCAGGTTGGCACTTGGCGGCATAAACCAGTACAGCTTACCGATGCTACCAATACGCCCCAGGATCAGCGCCACCACCAGCGGACCACCGGCTAACCCCAACCGCAATGCTGCCGGGAAGCCGGGAATAAACAGCGGGATAGAACCCAACAGCACCCCAAGGCCAATGCCGATAAATACCGGCAGCATCTGCACCTGTTGCAGCTTCTGCTGGGCGTTGCCGACAATCGCGGCCACCGCCTCAATGGATTCTGGCCGCCCCACCAGGTTGAGGATATCCCCGAACTGCAGCGTAACATTGCTGCCCGCCACCAGCTCGACCCCGGCACGGTTGAGGCGAGAGACCACCACCTCATATTTTTGCTTCAGCTCCAGATCGCGGATTTTTTTACCCAACACCTTTTCGTTGGTCACTACCGCACGAACCACTTGCAGTGAAGTCCCCCGGGTGGAGAGCGATACGTCGACTTCCTCGCCAATCACCAGCCGGGCATTTTCCAGCTTTTCGCGCTTGCCGACCAGGTGCAGGAAATCCCCCAGTTCCAGCGTCTCATGCGGGGCGGGCACCATCAGCAAATCACCGCGCTTGAGGCGCGAACAAATGATCTCATCACTGTTGAGCAACGGTACGTTCTTGATGGCCATGCCTTGCAGATTGGGGTTACGCACCGCCACGTTCATGGTCTGCAACAGTTCGCGATTGCTCCCCAGACTGTCTTCAAATTCCTGCGCTTCCTTATCGATATTGATGCGGAAAAACAGCCGGATCAGCCACATCACCAGCAGAATGCCGCAGATACCGAACGGATAGGCCATCGCATAGCCCATCCCCATGCGGTTAACCAGCGCCGGATCGGAACCCAGATCGGTGAGTATCTGCTGCCCGGCACCGAGCGCCGGAGTGTTGGTAACCGCGCCGGAGAACACGCCGAGAATGATCGGTAACGGCACGGCAAACAGCTTATGGACAATCGCCGCCACCACGCCGCCCACCAGCACCAACAGAATGGCAAAGCCATTGAGCTTGAGGCCGGAAACGCGCAGGGACGAGAAGAAACCAGGGCCAACCTGAATACCGATGGTGTAAACAAACAGGATCAGACCGAACTCCTGAATAAAGTGCAGCATGTCGCCGTTGAGAGTGATCTGGTAAGTCTGTGCAAAGTGTCCGACGATGATGCCGCCGAACAAGACGCCGCCTATCCCTAAACCCACGCCATACACTTTCCAGTTGCCAATCCATAACCCGAGAATAGCCACCAACGCCAACATGCTGACGGTCAGGGCGATATCACTCATACGTCACATCCTTACCATAAGTTTAACAATCGGTATGCGATTAAATGCCTGCAATTATTAGGGATTCTGACATAAGGCGTTGGGGGGTAATGTGGGGTATGCCACAGAATGCGACGGGGGAGGCCCGAATGGACCTCCCCCGCAAGTTTTTGTGTTTTTTCAGCCGGTTATTTGGCTTCCAGCTCCGGAGTGCTACCGATGCTGATGCGTTGTGGCTGCAAGGCTTCCGGCACGTGGCGTACCAGATCGATGTGCAGCAGGCCGTCTTCAAATTTGGCTTCGGACACCTGCAGGTGCTCTGCCAGGGTAAAGGTCAGGCTGAACTCTTTGCACACCAGCCCCTGATGCAGATACTCCACCTGTTTTTCCGGCGGTGTGGGGTTGCCACGCACGGTCAGGCGCGGGCCTTCCACTTCAATATCCAGTTCGCTTTGTTTGAACCCGGCTAACGCCAGGGAAATGCGATAGTGGTTATCGTCGCTTTTCTCAATGTTATAGGGCGGGAACCCTTGTGGCTCCTGGCCTCCCATTGAGCTGGCCAGCTTGTCAAAACCGATCCATTGACGCAGAAGTGGGGATAAATCGTAGTTACGCATAATACTCTCCTTCCAAGAAGCGAGGTTTAAAGTTTGCCCCCTAACGGCAGGCACGGTGATACAACAACAATTACTTAATTTCGATCCGACGCGGCTTTAACGTTTCCGGCACGATACGTTCCAGATCGATATACAGCAGGCCGTTTTCCAGTTTGGCGCCTCTAATTTGAATATGCTCGGCCAGCTGGAATTTGCGTTCAAAGTTACGCTCGGCAATGCCTTGATATAAATAGGTTCTCTCAGCAGGTTCGTTGGTGTGAGCCCCGCGCACAATCAACAGATTGTCTTGCGTGGTGATCTCCAGTTCCTGCTCGGCAAACCCGGCCACCGCGATGGCAATGCGGTAATGATTTTCATCAACCAGCTCAACGTTATACGGCGGATAGCCACCGTTACCCTGGCTTTGGCCAGCCTCAAGGGCGTTGAACAGACGATCAAAACCGATCGCGGAACGGTACAGCGGGGAAAGATCAAAGTTGCGCATAAAACAGCCTCCTAAGGCACTTCAGCGAGGTTGATAATGAAGCCTTCCATCATGGACAGGCTATAAGGCTTGAATTCCCTTACGGCAAATTCTTAATTTGGCCTTGTAAAGAAGATGGGGTTTGCTTTCCACATTTCAACTGGTGATGATTAAATAATTGCCAATGGAAACGGCGAAAATTTGTTTATCACATACACTCAAAGTGAGATAGCCGCCACAGTGCGGAATGTTGCATCTTTCAATGCTTTGGCTGGATGTTATAAATCAGCAAATTTCAGGGGATGTCTCCCCTCAGGATGGACGAATGAAACCAATAAAAAAAATGATAGCGACCGGTTGCCTGCTGCTGACCACTAACGGTTGCTCCAGCGTAGCCAGCCACACCGGGGCCGACCAGGGTTATTACTCCGGTACGCGCGCCAATGTCGATATGATGAAGAGCGAAGATACCAGTTGGGCCATGATGCCCCTGCTGGCGATCGACCTGCCCCTGTCGGCGGCGATGGACACCATTTTGCTGCCTTACGACTACCTGCGTTCTGGCAGCGATAAAGCGGCAGCCTCACCCAAAGCCCGTATCCAGCATGATGAAGAACGAAATCTGGCTGTCAGCGGCAATCCAGGCCAGGGCATGGCAACCTCGCCAGCACCGGCCGGGTTGTAGTTAAACCGCCACCACAAAAATCTGGTTAAATCCGGCGACTTCACGCATAAAGGCCACCTGTTTGCCATCTGGTGAGAACACCACGGCGTCCCCCAGTGGTGGTTGCGTAGTCCGTTTGGTCAGGCGCTGCATATTGCCGTTGGCGATATCGCACAGCATCACGCTGTTATCACACACCAGCGCAATCTTGCCCCCCTGCGGATGCCAACTGAAGGCCGACTGGATGCTGTGATCCGATTGTGTCACCTGATTCGCCTCCCCGCCATTGGGGGAAACAGTCCACAGTTGCACTATGCCCCGATCGTCTTGCATCAGGAAGGCGATGGCCCTGCCGTCTGGCGAACTCCGCAACCAATGACGTGGCGTGGTGGCAACCCCAGGATAGTTGCGTTGGCCGGTATAGGTTAACCGCCGTTGTCGAACGCCTAACGGTGGCGCAGGTAAGGTCGTTGCCGTTCCCTGCAAGGGAGCCTCCCCGGCTTTGGCATAGTCGGCATCGTTTTCAGGTAAATCCACCACAAACACTTCCGGCAACTTTTCCCCCTGCGGCGAGAGGGTATCGCCGATAAACGCCAACGCCCAACGCTGGCGGCTGCCATCGGGTTTGCTATAACCTTGCAGGCCAATCCAACCTTCTTCATAAGCCCGATTGATTTGATCGCTGCCCGGTTGCGGGGTTGGCGTGGTTGCGCTGACCAGTACGCAATAATGGCTTCCGTCGTATTCACGTGGGTGCTGCTTGGGGGGATTTACCCCTTGCAACGGCACCGCTACGCCAACGTTACGCAAATCCAGTGCGGGATCGAGTTCATGCATCACATGGTCGTTATAGGTGAAGCTCAGACGGCTACCCTCTGGGCTGAAGACATGCACGTGGGTGCCGCCACGCAGCGCACCTGGGGTATAGGGGGCGGTAATGTCCAATGCGTCCAGGGTTATCGCCAATTCACGATCCGGCTCGCTGACGATCACGCCACGGCGATGGTGGAAGTCATAATGCCAGAAGCTGTCTGGGTGTTCCGGCCCATGGATAAATGCGTAGCGCGCTGGCGCATCCGGGCTCACCGTCACCACGCCGACATGGGCTCCATGCTGCGCCCGATAAACCACCTCCACCTGACCGCTGGCAACGTTCACCCGTTCAATACTCAGCCCGGTAAAGGATGCACCGCTTGGCCGTACATCATATGCCAGCCATTGGCCGCACGGCGTCCAGACATTAATATTGGTGAGTTGATGACCTCGCGGATCAAAAGTCAGCTGTCGTTCCTGATGGCTCATGGCGGCTCCTGCATACCGGCTGGAATAGAACCGCCATAGTACCCGATCGGCCTGGCTGTTTCACACCACCCAGGTTTAAGGCGCTTTTGCTAATCGCAGGTATTCAGCCTTGGCTTTTTGTAACTGGTCAACAAACGTTGGCTCGGCGTGTAAACGTGCCACGATAGCCGCCCCAACCAGGCGCCCGGCGGTGACGTCACTCTGCCAATGATAGCCACAAATCACGCGACTTTGCCCCATCTCATAACCCCGCTTGAGGATCTCCCCTTGGCGAGCAGGATTGATCTCCGCCAGCACGAGTGCAGTAGCCCAACCGATACTCGTATGGCCAGAAGGATAGGAACCGTTGGTTGATAGCACACTTTCTTCTTCCGGGCGGCAGGTCGCCTGATGATAAAAAGCAAAAGGCCGGGTCCGCATATAATGCTGCTTGGCGCTGCGGGTCGCCAAATCACCGGTATCCTCACGCATTTTAGTTACCAGGCGATATAACTCTGGCGTTTTCTTGCGTGTTATTTCCATGCCGAAGGCGTTGAAAAATGCCAGTGGTATGCCATCGCCGTAAATCTGCGCATCGTTATAAGCTTGCTTGCCTCTTGGCGTATTCCTCAGCAACTTACCGGCGTCATACTGAGCTTTGTCATTGAGGAAGTCGATGCTGTCAACGGCCGGTGGCGGGGGCAATAAGGAGAGGCTATCAATAGACTGCGCTTCCTTAAGATAGTAGAAATCCGGTGTCGTCGTCACGTCTCTGGCGGCAAAGGATATTTGCGTCAAGGCAATATAAGCCAATGATGATATTATAATTTTTTTCATATTATCTCCTAACGAACTTTATTAGTTGTTTTGCAATATAGTGAGTAAGCTAAAATGAAAGATGATGTGATAAATAGCTATTTCGTCATTTAAAATACAATAAAAAATACAGATCGCAAAAATAATTTTTATTTATACCATTTAAATTAATGCAATTAATTAACGAGAACATTTATATTAATAAAACATGAAATCACTACAAATATTCTTTTAGGAGCGACTTAATTATTTCAGTAAAGAAATAACACCAGCAGGCCATCAGCCATACCTGATTTACGTGGAAGCATCTTAAGCCCCCAGGGAAGGGGGCTGGCAGACATTAAACGTTCAGCACAAACTTCTCAATGGCCAGTGCGACGCCGTCTTCGGTATTGGTGCCGGTCACGTGCTGGGCAATTTCCTTTAATTCTGCAATAGCATTGCCCATCGCCACGCCCAGCCCGGCATACTCGATCATCGCAATATCATTAGCCTGATCGCCTAACGCCATCACGTTTTCCTGCTTGACGCCCAAATGCTCGGCCAGCATTCTGACGCCCGCGCCCTTATCAACATTCTTGTGCAGGATCTCCAGGAAGTAAGGGGCGCTTTTCATAATGGTGTAGCGATCCCAGGCCTCTGCGGGCAAGCGGGCTATCGCGCTATCCAGCAACTCTGGCTCATCAATCATCATCACCTTCGGGAAGCGCATGGTGCGATCCATCTCTTCCACGCTGCGGTATTTCAGCGGGATACCGGTCATTTGCGATTCATGGACGGTATATTTGCCAATGTCTTTATTTGGCGTGTAGAGGGTATCGAAATCAAAGGCGTGGAAATGTACGCCAAACTCCCGCGCCAACTGCTCAAAATAGAGGTAATCGTCAAAGCCGAGCGTTTCTTGCAGCACGCAGGCCCCGTCCGTCGCCTTCAGCACCAGAGCACCGTTATAAGTGATGCAGAAATCGCCCTCCCCCTGAATATCCAACTGACGCAGATAGTCCTGCACGCCGACATATGGCCGCCCGGTAGCCAGTACCACATGCACGCCTTTAGCGCGCGCGGCGGTCAGAGCCTGCTTTACCGCGGGCGTAATCTGATGCTGCGGATTGAGCAGCGTGCCGTCCATATCAATTGCAATCAGTTCAATAGCCATTCGAGCGTCTCCCAGTGGTTTTTTCTCATGCTAACGCGTTTCAGCTTGCCTTGTTAGTGCTAAAAACGGCATAAAAAAATCCGCGCGGGCGAACCGGCGCGGATTGTTAATAGCCAAATAAGGCGTTAGATATCGATATTCGCCGCTTTCAGGGCGTTTTCTTCGATAAAAGCACGGCGTGGTTCAACCGCATCGCCCATCAGGGTGGTGAACAGCTGATCGGCCGCAATAGCGTCTTTCACCGCTACGCGCAGCATACGCCGCTGATCGGGATCCATGGTGGTTTCCCACAGCTGGTCCGGGTTCATTTCGCCCAGCCCTTTATAGCGCTGGACCGACAGGCCACGGCGCGACTCTTTCACCAGCCACTCCAACGCCTGTTCGAAGCTGTCTACCGGCTGGCGACGTTCGCCACGTTCGATATAGGCATCTTCTTCCAGCAGGCCGCGCAGTTTTTCGCCCAACGCACAGATCCTGCGGTATTCACCACCGCGGATAAATTCAAAGTCCAGCGGGTAGTCTGTATCAACACCATGGGTACGGATACGCAGCACCGGTTCGAACATCTGGCGTTCACGGTTTTCAACCAGCACAGAACTGTAGCTGCTACCGTGCTGCTCGTTATCGTTGAGCAATTTCACCAGCGATTCGATCCAGCTTTCCACCTTGGCACGGTCGCTCAGATCGTCTTCGTTCAAGGTTGGCTGGTAGATCAGGTTGTTCAGTAACGCACGCGGGTAACGGCGTTCCATCCGGCCAATCTGCTTCTGCACGGCGTAATGTTCAGCCACCAGCTTCTCTAACGGCTCACCCGCCAAGGCTGGTGCAGAACCGTTGGTGTGCAGGGTCGCGCCGTCGAGGGCGATGGAGATCTGATACTGATCCATCGCTTCGTCGTCTTTGATGTACTGCTCCTGCTTGCCTTTTTTCACCTTGTACAACGGCGGCTGGGCAATATACACATGGCCACGCTCGATGATTTCCGGCATCTGACGATAGAAGAAGGTCAACAGCAGCGTACGGATGTGCGAGCCGTCGACGTCGGCATCGGTCATGATAATGATGCTGTGATAACGCAGTTTGTCCGGGTTGTATTCGTCACGGCCAATGCCGCAGCCCAGCGCGGTGATCAGCGTGGCAACTTCCTGTGAGGACAGCATCTTGTCGAAGCGGGCTTTCTCAACGTTGAGGATTTTCCCTTTCAGCGGCAAGATTGCCTGGTTCTTACGGTTACGGCCCTGCTTGGCTGAGCCGCCCGCGGAGTCCCCTTCCACCAGGTAGAGTTCGGACAACGCCGGGTCACGTTCCTGACAGTCCGCCAATTTGCCTGGCAAGCCAGCCAAATCCAGCGCGCCTTTACGGCGGGTCATTTCACGCGCTTTACGCGCCGCTTCACGAGCACGGGCCGCATCGATGATTTTACCGACCACGATCTTGGCATCCGCTGGGTTTTCCATCAGGTAATCCACCAGCTTCTCGTTCATCAGCGATTCGACCGCCGTTTTCACTTCCGAAGACACCAGCTTGTCTTTGGTCTGGGAAGAGAATTTAGGATCGGGCACTTTCACCGAAACCACGGCAATCAGGCCTTCACGCGCATCGTCACCGGTGGCGCTTATTTTGGACTTTTTGCTGTAGCCTTCTTTATCCATGTAGGTGTTCAGGGTACGGGTCATCGCGGCACGGAAGCCGGCCAGGTGAGTCCCCCCATCACGCTGCGGGATGTTGTTGGTGAAGCAGTAGATGTTTTCCTGGAAACCATCGTTCCACTGCAGCGCCACTTCCACACCGATATCGTCTTTCACGGTTGAGAAGTAGAACACCGTTGGGTGGATCGGTGTCTTGTTCTTGTTCAGGTATTCCACAAACGCACGGATACCCCCTTCGTAATGGAAGTGGTCTTCTCTGTCGTTGCGCTTGTCTTTCAGGCGAATAGAGACGCCCGAGTTGAGGAACGACAGTTCACGCAGGCGCTTGGCCAGGATGTCGTACTCAAACTCGATGTTATTGGTAAAGGTCTGGAAGCTCGGCCAGAAGCGCAGGGTAGTACCTGTCTGGTCGGTTTCACCGACGACTTTCAGCGGGGCCTGTGGTTCGCCATGCTTGTAAGTTTGCTCATGGACCTTGCCTTCGCGGCGGATCACCAGTTCCAGCTTTTCTGACAGGGCGTTAACAACAGAAACGCCCACGCCGTGCAGACCGCCGGAAACCTTATAGGAGTTGTCGTCAAACTTACCGCCGGCGTGCAGTACGGTCATGATGACCTGTGCCGCAGACACCCCTTCCTCTTCGTGGATACCGGTTGGGATACCACGGCCATCATCCTGCACCGAGACGGAGTTGTCGGCGTGGATCGTCACCTGAATGTCGCTACAGTGGCCAGCGAGTGCTTCGTCGATAGCGTTGTCCACGACCTCGAATACCATGTGGTGCAGACCGGTGCCGTCATCAGTATCACCGATATACATGCCCGGACGCTTACGTACCGCATCCAGCCCTTTTAATACCTTGATACTTGAGGAGTCATAAGAATTCGACATCAACGTTTCTCGCTCATTTTAGTCCTGTGGTTGAACCTCTATTTTACCTTGTTCCACGCGGAACATCTTGCCCTTTTCACCCATCATGTCGGTTACTTGTTCAGCGCTTACCGCACTGACAAAAACCTGTGCCTGGGTGGCTTTCAGGCGATCGGCCAGCAACCGGCGACGGCCGGTGTCCAGCTCGGAGGCAAAATCATCAATCAGATACAGGCAACGCCGCCCGCTCTGGCGGGTGAGAAACTCACCCTGCGCCAAGCGCAATGCGCACATCAGCAGTTTAAGCTGACCGCGCGATAACAAATCCTCTACCGGCGTACCTTCGGCACGAATGCGGAAGTCCGCTTTATGCGGCCCCACCGCGGTATAGGTTAACGCCCTGTCGCGCTCAAACTGGCGCTCCAGCAGCTCTCCGTAGTCGCTCTCTTTGTCCCAGCCGCGCTGGAAAGAGAAACTCAGGGCAAATTCGGGCAAAAACTGCGCGCAGGTCGCGGTGATATCCGCGGCAATTGCATCGCTGTAAGCTGCCCGCCACTCGCTGATACGCTCGGCCAACGGGATCAGTTCCTGATCCCAGGCGCGGATCTGCGCATAGCGATTGACCTGGCGCAGCGCGGCATTGCGCTGCTTCAGTAACCTTTTCAGGTTGCTCCAGGCGGTGAAAAAACCGGGTTCATTATGAAAACAACCCCAGTCCAGGAAGGCACGCCGATACTTCGGCCCGCCATTAAGCAGGGTAAAACCTTCGGGGGTGATCAACTGCATGGGCAATAGCTGTGCCAGCTCTGCCACCTTATGGCCATCGCTGCCATCGATGCGCACTTTGCTGTCACCCTGACGGCTTTTACTCAGTCCTACCGATAATTCGCGCCCGCTGCCTTCGATCCGGCCATGCAACACAAACTCCGGCTGATCGTGGCGGATCACTCGCCCGGCCTGCAGGCTGCGAAACGCGCGCCCATGACCAAGGGTATAAACCGCCTCCAGCACGCTGGTCTTGCCGCTGCCGTTGGCCCCCACCAGGAAGTTAAACCCCGGTGCAGGCGCCAGATCGGCAGCTTCGATATTGCGGAAATCTTTAATCAGTAAACGCGTTAATGCCATGCCATCTCTTTACCGAAACGGTATTTATAAAATTACAACCGCATTGGCATAACCACGTAGGCGGCGGACTTGCTGGCACCGTCCTCGATCTGCACGCTGGAGACGGAATCGGTCAGCAGCAGGCGCACATCTTCACACTTGAGCGCGTTCAGCACGTCCAGCACATAGCTGACGTTGAAACCAATTTCCATCTCGGTGCCATCATAGCTGACATCGAGGATCTCTTCCGCCTCTTCCTGTTCCGGGTTGTTGGCGGTGATCTTGAGCTGGTTCTGGCTGACGTACAGGCGCACGCCGCGGAACTTTTCGTTCGACAGAATGGCCGCACGAGCAAACGCCTGCTTGAGCAGATCACAGCCCGCTTCCAGCGTTTTGTCCGGGTTCTTCGGCAATACGCGGCGATAATCAGGGAAACGGCCGTCAACCAGCTTGGAAGTGAAGATAAAGTCACCGACGTGGGCGCGGATGTTGTTGCTACCAATCTGCACCCGTAGCGGCGTATCGCCACCGTCAAGCAAGCGGACCAGCTCCATCACCCCTTTACGCGGCACGATCACCGAATGGGTAGGCAACTGTTGGCCAATCGGCATTGAACACACCGCCAGGCGGTGGCCATCGGTGGCGACGGTGCGCAGTTCTTCCCCTTCGGTTTCAAACAGCATACCGTTCAGGTAATAGCGCACATCCTGATGAGCCATCGAAAATTGGGTGGCTTCAATCAGGCGCTTTAGCGTCGCCTGCGGCAAGGTGAACTCCACCTCGCTCTGCCAATCATCCAGATTCGGGAAGTCTATCGCCGGCAGCGTGGACAGTGAGAAGCGGCTGCGGCCAGAACGCACCAGCATACGGTCGCCTTCGAGGATCACCGTAATCTCCGCACCTTCCGGCAGGCCACGGCAGATATCAAAGAATTTACGCGCGGGGACGGTCGTCGCGCCCGCTTCATGGGGCTGAGACAGGGCAACGCGGGCCACCATCTCCATCTCCAGATCGGTCCCTGTCAGCAACAGGGAACCTTCCGTCACCTGCAGCAGCAGGTTACCCAGAATTGGCAGCGTCGGGCGGCCACCCAGTGGGCTGCTCACCTGTTGCAGCGGTTTTAGCAGATGCTCACGTTCAACGATAAATTTCATATGGGCTATGACGACAATGTTCTGATTAAATTGGAGAAATCTTCTTTGATGTCGTGACTTTCCTCACGCAGCTGCTCGATCTTCCGGCAGGCGTGCAACACCGTAGTATGGTCGCGGCCACCAAACGCATCGCCGATTTCTGGCAGGCTGTGGTTGGTGAGCTCTTTTGCCAATGCCATCGCCATCTGGCGCGGGCGGGCAACCGAGCGCGAACGCCGTTTAGACAGCAGGTCCGCGATTTTGATTTTGTAGTACTCGGCCACCGTCTTCTGGATATTGTCGATGGTGACCAGCTTTTCCTGCAACGCCAGCAGATCCCGCAGCGCTTCACGCACGAAATCGATAGTGATGGCGCGGCCGGTAAAGTTGGCGTTGGCGATCACCCGGTTCAGCGCCCCTTCGAGCTCACGCACGTTGGAACGCAGGCGTTTGGCGATAAAGAACGCCACCTCGCCCGGCAGACGGATATCGTTCTCGTCGGCCTTTTTCATCAGGATCGCCACGCGGGTTTCCAGCTCCGGCGGCTCGATCGCAACCGTCAGGCCCCAGCCGAAGCGGGATTTCAAACGATCTTCCACCCCGTTGATCTCTTTTGGATAGCGATCCGAGGTCAGGATGATCTGTTGATTACCTTCCAACAGGGCGTTAAAGGTGTGGAAGAACTCTTCCTGTGAACGCTCTTTGTTGGCAAAGAATTGAATATCATCGATCAGCAACGCATCCACCGAGCGGTAGTAGCGTTTGAATTCTTCAATGGCGTTATTTTGCAACGCCTTGACCATGTCCTGCACAAAGCGTTCCGAGTGCATATAGACCACTTTGGCATTGGCCTTACGCGCCATGATGCCGTTGCCTACCGCATGCAACAGGTGCGTTTTACCCAGGCCGGTACCGCCATACAGGAACAGTGGGTTATAAGCGCCCCCCGGATTGTCTGCCACCTGCCGCGCCGCAGCACGCGCCAGCTGGTTGGACTTACCCTCAACGAAGTTATCGAAGGTGTGCTTGGGGTTGACGTTGGAACGATAGGACAGCTCAGGCGGCGGTGCCGCGTTGTCCCAGCTTGGGCGGGACGGTGCAGCCGTGCGCACCACCGGGGCTACCGGAGCGCTGTTGACGCTGGCCATTACGGGCTGGCTGAGGGTTTGTGTCAGTGGCTTGCTGCCCACCTCAAAACGCAACAGCGGCGCATCCGTACCGCAGAAATCATTCAACAGGCCATTGATATTGTTTAAGTACTTATCGCGAACCCAATCCAGCACAAAGCGATTGGGCGCATACAGCGCCAGGGTATTGTCACTCAGTTCCGCCTGCAATGGGCGTATCCACATACTAAATTCTGTGGCAGGTAACTCATCCTGCAATCGGGCAAGACACTGCTGCCAAAGCGAAAGTGACAC